>NZ_JAFCJZ010000009.1 GCF_018130765.1 Bradyrhizobium iriomotense | reverse complement strand
CCGCGCCTCGCAATCGGCCGGTTCGTTCCAGCCTGAGCAACCAAACCACCAATTCTTGCCCAGCCTCGACGGGTCAACGGGCTGCGAGCCGGAAGCATGGCGTCGAACGATGCGCCGTGACGGAGAGCGGCTGAACCTGATCACGGGCCCGCGCCGGCCTTTCCGCCGGCTGCACAACACATTGTGCCAGCAGCACTTTGCTACTGTGCATGGGGTTGTTTTCACATCTTTAAGATGCCCTACCCCTCATCCAGCGCTTCGAACAACTCCTCCACCCGCTCCAACGGCGCATCGCGCATCGGGCTGTGATAGACGACGCGATCGCCGTCGCGCGGGAGTGACTTTCCTCTCGACTTCCGCAACCGCCCCGGCAGGAACGTCGCGGCCACCGCGCCGGGGCCGACGTCGAGGCGGATGATGCCGCGCCGCTTGCACGCGATCCTGAGCATGGCCGCGGCGAAGAAATCGCGGGCGACCTTCGGCAAGGGTCCGAAGCGGCGGGAGGTTTCCTCCTCGAGGTCCTCGAGATCGTCCTCGTTGCTGCATCGTGCGGCGCGCGCATAGAGCTCGAGCCGCACGGGCTCGGACTGCACATAGGTCTCGGGAAGCATGTCCCCGACCGGCAGGTTGAGGTCGGGCACCCACACCGCGGCGCGCTCCTCGTCGACCTTCTCCGAGGCCATTTTCAGGAGATGGCTGTAGAGCACGGGGCCGAACACCTGGACGTGGCCGGATTGCTGCTCCGAAAACAGATCGCCCGCGCCTCGCAGATCCAGATCGCGCTCGCTGATGGCAAAGCCCGCGCCCGGCCGGCTGAACTCCTCGAGCACGGCGAGCCGCTTCTCGGAGTGCCCGGACTCCGTCTCGGTCAAGAGATGGGCGAAGGCGCGGATGCCGCCGCGCCCGACGCGTCCGCGCAGCTGATGCAGCTGAGCGAGGCCGAATTTTTCGGGCCAGCACACCACGATGGTGTTGGCGCGGGGAATGTCGAGGCCGCTCTCGACGATGTTGGTCGCGAGCAGGACGTCGGCCCTGCCCTCGACGAAGCTCATCATGCGATCGTCGATCTCGTCGGCGGCCAGCCTGCCGTGCAGGCAGACGATGCGAAGGTCCGGTGCGACCGCCTGCACCCGCGCCAGCATCGGATCGAGGTCCTGGATGCGCGGACAGATCAGGAAGCTCTGCCCGTGGCGGCGCTGCTCGCGCAGCAGCGCGGAGGCGATGGCGGCATCCGACAGCGGCGCGATCCGGGTTGCGACCGGAAGCCGGTGCACCGGCGGCGAGGCGATCACGCTGAGGTCGCGGAAGCCGGCAAGGCCCGCAGCAAGCGTCCGCGGGATCGGCGTCGCGCTCATCATCAGCACATGGGCGTTCTTGGCGAGGCCGGCGAGCTTTACCTTCTCGGCCGCGCCAAAATGCTGCTCCTCGTCGATGATGACGAGGCCGAGATCATCGAACTTCACGTCCTTCGCCGTAAGCGCCTGCGTGCCGATCACGACCTTGATCCGGCCGCTGCGCAGGCCCTCCCTGGTCTCGCGCAGCTCCGCACCGGACGTTGCCCGCGACAGGTTTCCGACCTCGATGCCGAACGGCGCAAAACGCTTCTGGAACGTTGCGACGTGCTGCCGGGCCAGCACCGTCGTCGGCACCGCGATCGCCACCTGCTTGCCGGACAGCACCACGGCGGCCGCCGCGCGCAGCGCCACCTCGGTCTTGCCAAAGCCGACATCGCCGCAAACCACCCGGTCCATCGGGTGACCGGAGGCAAGATCATCCAGCACGTCGTGGATCGCCTTGGCCTGGTCGGTGGTGGTGAAATAGGGAAACCGCGCGACGAACTTCTCGTAGGCCGATCCCGGTGGCACCAGCTTTTCGGCGCGCCGCCGCCGGCGCTGGCTGATGTGCTTGGCCAGCACCTTGCCGGCGATCTGGATCTCGCGCTCGGCCTCGCTGCGCCGTGCCCACCACGTGCTGCCGTCCGCCTTGTCGAGCGCCAGCTTGCCGAGCTCGGCGGCGTAAGGCCACATGAGCGCCAGATCAGTCGGCGGCACCAGAACCGCATTGTCGCCCGCGAACTTCAGGCGGATCATCTCCCGCATCGCGCCGCCGCCGGTGTTGACCGTCTGCAGGCCATCGAGCACGGCTAGGCCGCGCTGGAGATGAACCACCACGGTGCCCTGCTCGGGCACATCGGCATGGTCGAAGGCCGCGCTCCAGGCGCGCGCCATCGGCTGCGCATGATGCGCCCGGCTGCCGAGCACGTCGGACGCCGTCACGACGACGAGAGGCTTTCGTCCCGGCACGACGAAGCCCGCATCGAGATCGGCCACAAGCGCCGCCTCGCCGCTTCCCCCGCGCGTCGCGTCCTCCCAATCCTCGCAGCGCTGTGCCTTGACGCCGCTCATCCGCTCCATCACGCGCAGATCTTCCTCTTGCGCGGCGACGAGGATCAGTCGCGAACCGGCCCGCCGCGTCTCCTCGACAAAGGCGCGCAGCGCTTTCCGTGCGGATGTCAGCTTCGAGAACTCGGGCACGGCCTGGAACGATGCGGTCCGCGGCAGCACCTTCATGCCCCTGGAGAGCTGCTTCCAGTCGCGGCGTCCGAGATATTCGCGCTCCCGCTCCGCGCGCGGCGCGGCCTCCTCGATCGTATCAAGCCAGCCGTCGGCATGCGCTGGGACCCCTGCATCGGCGATCCATTTGGCGCGTCCGCAATAGTCGAACAGGCTGGCGCGCTTGCCACCCTTGCCGGCAAAGCCAAGCCGCTCCGACATCGGATCGACCACGAGCTCCTTCGTCTCGAAGATGATGTCGTGCTCTTTCGGATCGAACGCCACGATCCGGTCGATCGCGCGATTGGAATGCTCGATACGGAACGGGCCGAGCGCGCCTGCGGGAAATATCTCGAACGTCTGTCCATGAAACAGCGCCCCGCCCGGATAGTCCGGCTCGTCGTCGAGATCGTATCCGAGGGATTCGAGGCGGGTCTCGAGCTCCCGCTCCGAAAATGCGCCGCCCGCCTTCAGACTGACGCTGAGGCGCAACAGGCTCGCCGGCGGCGGCAGACGCTCCATCACCGCCTCCGCGGTCGAGACGAGAAACAGCGGCTTCTTGGATCTTGCGAGGCGCCGCAGCACGGAGGCCCTGCGCCCTGCAAGCTCATGCGAGGGCTCGAGCTGATCGAACGGCAAGGTGTTCAGCCGCGGAAAGACCAAGACCTCGCAGGACGGATCGAGCGCGTGAATGACGCTGCCCAGCCGCTCCGCCCTGCTCTCGTTCTCGGCGAGAAACACGATGCCGCTGGGTCCGGACTGCTTCCATTGCGCGAGCAGATGAAGAGCCATCGAGCCGAGCGGCGACGACGACGAGATCGTGGCGCGCTGCGCCACCTCGCTCTTCCTGGGCGATGCCTTGGTCTTGAGCGATGCCTTGGTCGTCTTGGCTTTCAGCGATGTCCTGGACTTGGGCGATATCCTGGTCTTTGGCGATGCCCTCTTCAGCGATGCCTTGGCCGCCCGCGCCTTCTTTGCAAGCCTCACGTGAATCCGTTTCTGGTCGTAAACCGCCGCCAACTGAACACGCGCCGCCCTCGTGTCGATTCGGTGACGCGCCGCCATCCATATGGGATTTGCCCGGCGAACGCACGCCTTCCGGCAACGTTCCGTGCCTCGACAGAGGGGAACCGGGCCCCGTCCGAACCTTACAACGCGGCGTGGGATCGTGCCTCACTTGAGGCAAAGGCTGATGCGATCGAGGACCGCATCGCCAGCACGAAAAACCCCGGCGCTTGGACGCCGGGGCGTTTCGTTGGAAAATGATTTGGTGAAGCAATGTGCCTTCATAGCAGCGAATTGGCCGAGCGCTTGTGAACTGGTTCACACGCCCTGTCGGGGCAGCTGCCGCGGAACGGGGTACCGCGTGGCTCCGATTTGAGCGTTGGCGCGCCGCGCGCTAGGATGCCTCTTTTACGGAGGCTCATTTGAAACCATTCATTTTCATCGCTGCCAGCGTGCTGCTTGCAGCCACACCCGCCCGCTCGCAGGCGCTGGTCGATCCCAGCAAGGTCGCTCCCGAATTCCGCGAAGCCGCCGAGAAGCGCCGTGCCGAACAGATCCGGCAGCGCGAATGCGCGCTGAAAGCGGATCTCGAGAAGGTGCTGCCGAGAGATCGCACCGCATTTCTCAATCATTGCCTGGAGACCATGGCGGCCAAGCAATAGCTTCGCCGCGCGCGTGACGCGAGCATCGCCGACATGCTCGCGCCCGCTGCATCGGCTTGCGGCAGGCTGGCGGTGAATTCGCAAAAGGGCTTCAGGCTTTCTTCAGACATTTGCGATCAGCTGACGATCATTTCCATCAGTCATTGTCGATCGCGCATGGGCTCCGTCCAGATTCAGTGCACGCGCTGCAAGAACGTGTTCCGCGATCGCGCCGCGCGGTTGCAGGACGGTTATTCCAGGCAGTGTCCGAGTTGCGAGGTGGTGCTGTTCTTCGCCGAGGATTCCCAGCACCCCTTCGTCAAGCGCGCGATGCGCAACGCGCGCAAGGTCCGCAAGGAGCTGCGCGAGGCCGAGGCGGTGAGGCGCGCCGCGCCGGAGCCGCGCCTGGCGCGGTCGAGGTCATTCACCGGGCGGACGCAATCGGTGGAGCGAGACGACTAGCTCACCTGCGCCGCCGCTTCCTCGGAAACAGGCGGTCGCGGATGTAGCGCGAGGTCGGCGTCAGGCGGATGCCGCGCGGCTTCTGCCAGGCAGCGCGGTCGATCTCCTTCTTGTCGCCGATCGCCAGCCTGCCCTTGGCGCCCTTGGCGATGAAGATCGCGTCGCTCATCTTGCGACCGGAGCGCTTGTTCCTGGCCTTCACTTCCTTCCAGAGGCTGATCCTGCCGAGCTTCAGCTTGGGCAGCTCCTCCTTGATCTCCCGCCGCAGGCAATCCTTCTCGGACTCGCGCGCGCGTTTGCGGCCGCCCGGGAACATCCACAGGCCGTCCGACCGGCGTCTGACCAACAATACCTTGCCGCGCTTGGCGGCAACCAGCTTGGAAGACTTCGCCATTGCTGCCGTAATCGAGAATAGAATCGTCCCGATCGTAACTTGTCTAGTTGGACAGACAAGTTCGGGGCGCGTCTTGATCACAGCCTGCGGGACGTCGGGTCGGGCGATGAGAGAGCGCAGAAGCGCGCCGGTCGGGCCGCGAAATCAGCCTTCGCTGGCGCTCGCTCCTGCCTCCCCCCGGTCCTCCGTCCTGATCCAGGCCATCATCATCTCCCAGGCCACCGACAGGATGATCGGCCCGATGAACAGGCCGACGATGCCATGGGCGAGCGTGCCGCCGATCACGCCGACGAAGATCACGATGGTCGGCGTGGTCAGGCCGCGCCCCATCACCAGCGGCTTCAGCATGGTGTCGATGAAGCCGACCAGGACCAGAAACACCGTGAGCACCAGCGCCGTGGTAACGTCCTTGGCGGTCCAGATCCAGATGATGACAGGAAGCAGCACGAGGAAGGCGCCGATCTGCACGATCGAGAGCAGCAGCACGATGAAGGCGAGCAAGCCCGCACTCGGCACCGCCGCAAGCTTGAAACCGATGCCGGCGAGCAATGCCTGCACGATCGCGACGCCGATCACGCCTTGCGCCACGGCGCGGATGGTCGCGCCCGCGAGCCCCAGGAAATGCTCGCTCTGCTCGGGCACGATGCGAAACAGGAAGCCGCGGCCGGCAGCAACCAGCCGCGGCCCATGCGGAAACAGGAAGCCCGCCACGAACACCGAGACCAGAAACTGGAGCGTGCCGACGCCGGCATCGCCCGCGAGCGACAGCAGCGGCCCCGCCAGCGGCTGAAGATACGGCGCCACCTCGCGCAGCACTGCGCGGATGTTGGTGTAGGCCTGGTCCCAGAGCTCATAGAGCCAGGGGCCGACCAGCGGCCACGATTTGAGCTGCTCCGGCGCCGACTGCAGCGCGAGGTCGCCGGTGCCGAGCTGGTGCGCCAGCTCGCGCACGCCGTCCACCGCGCTGATGCCGAGCCAGGTCGCGGGGCCGATGACGATGCCGAGCGTGATGAGGGTGAGGATCGCCGCCGCAGTCTTGGGACGTCCGCCGAGGATCTTGGCGACCCAGCTGAAGGCCGGATAGAACGCCACCGCGAGCACGCCGCTCCAGGCCAGGATCGGCACGAACGGACGGATAATCAGGAAGGTCCAGATGATCAGCAGGGCGAGCAGGCCGAGCCGGATCACGAGCTGGATGATGTCCTCTCCCGTGAGGAGCTGACGGAGGCTTTTCACGGGCACGACCTTCCTTGCGGCATCGACGCGGGTTCCGGCACTTGCACGGGCAGCCGTTATTGCCAGCCCCGGGGCGGGCGTCAAGACGACCGCCCGCCCGCTTCGGACCCGCCGGCCACGGGTTTTGGAACGCATCGGCCCAAAAAGCATTCAGAGACAATGCCGCGCCGCCTCCAAGAGCCCGATCAGCATGCGGGAATTCACCGCACCATCCGCTTTTCGATCAAGCGAAACAGCGCGCCCGGCTATTGGCACTATGCCTACGCGATCGACGACAAGGTCCGCACTGGGCGGGTGCAAGGCAGGCTGCCACTGCTCGCCATCCGGCGCGTGCAGATGCGCATCGACAGGGACATGCGGACCGGCCGGACCGAGGGCTGATCCTGCCGTGACGCCGGCACGATTTGGCTAACGGCGATTAACCGGATTTCCCTGGACCGGTTTACGCCGATGCAAAGGCCCGTCCCTACCCTGCATCGAGGTCCCTGGAAACAACGCGTGCAATGGCCAACAGCATCTGGACGATTGAAGAATTCACCTGCACCGGTTGCAGCATGAACTACACCGCGACACGGGAGGAGCACGCTGAGGCGCATGTCGGCCACTTCAGGTGCAACATCTGTAGCAGCGTGGTGCACAGCTGGTCCGGCAAGCATCACTTCTTCGGCTGGCAGGCGGTGAAGACGAAGCCGCCGGTGTTCGGACGCCGCTGGGCGGGCGTGGAGTGGTAGGCTAAAAGCGGCCATTGCGGTCTGCACGAACGATGGCTTCTGCTCGTCTGCGGTGCGAGCTAGACTTTCCTCCCCGCAACTGAAGCCGACACGCAATGACCGCAGCTTTCGTTCCCCAGATCGCCCTCTACCGCAACTGGCTCGCCGAGCAGCGCGGCCTCTCCTTCGCGAGCTACGAGGACATGCGGCAATGGTCGGTGCGCGACCTCGACGGCTTCTGGCGCAGCATCTGGGATTATTACGATCTGCAATCGCCGGCACCGTTCGCGGCCGTGATCACCGAGCGCAAGATGCCGGGCGCGGTCTGGTTTCCGGGTGCGCAGGTCAACTATGCGCGGCAGGTGTTCCGGCATGTCGAGGCGGCCGATGCAGCCGGCCTGCCCGCGATCGTCAGCAGCGGCGAGGACGGCAAGCTCAGGGAGACGAGCTGGCCGGAGCTGCGGCGCAAGGCGGCGGCGCTCGCGCTGCATCTGAAGGAGAAGGGCATCAAGCCGGGCGATCGTGTTGCGGCCTATCTGCCCAACGTCCCCGAGACCATCATCGGTTTTCTCGCCAGCGCCAGCATCGGCGCGGTCTGGAGCGTCTGCGCGCCCGACATGGCCGCGCCCGCCGTGATCGATCGCTTCAAGCAGATCGAGCCGAAAGTGTTGATCGCCTGCGACGCCGTCACCTATGCCGGCCGGCGGCACGACCGACGCGATGTCGTCGCGGAGTTACGACGATCACTGCCCACGGTCGAGCACGTCATCCTGCACAGTGAGGCTGAAGCTGCGGCTACCCCAGATGCCCTGCTCTCCGAGATCACCGTAAGAACCGGCGCCGCGATCGACGCGTTCGAGCCGATGTGGCTGCCGTTCGATCATCCGCTCTGGATCGTCTATTCCAGCGGCACCACCGGCCTGCCGAAACCGATCGTGCACGGCCATGGCGGCATCGTCATCGTGGTGCTGGCGCTGCTCGGCCTGCACAACGACATCGGCTGCTCCTATCACCCAAACTCGTTCGGCGAGCGCTATCACTGGTACTCTTCGACCGGCTGGATCATGTGGAATTCGCAAGTCGGCGGCCTGCTCAGCGGCACCACCTGCTGCATCTTCGACGGCAGCCCCGGCGGCGCAAAAGACAAGCCGGACTGGAGCACGCTGTGGCGCTTCGTGGCGCAGTCGAAGGCGACCTTCTTCGGCGCCGGCGCGGCGTTCTTCGCGAGCTGCGCCAAGGCCGAGATCGATCTTGCCGCCGCCGGCGATCTGTCACGTCTGCGCTGCCTCGGCTCGACCGGCTCGCCGCTCAGCGCCGACACCCAAGCCTGGTTCAACGCGCGCTTCGCTGCGCTGTCGAAGACCAACGGCAGCAAGGCGCAGGCTGACATCTGGTGGGCGAACATCTCTGGCGGCACCGATTTCGCCGGCGCCTTCATCGGGGGAAATCGCGAACTGCCGCAAACACCGGGCGCGATGCAATGCCGCCTGCTCGGCGCGGCCGTCGAAGCCTTCAGCGAACAGGGCCGCGCCGTTATTGACGAGGTCGGCGAGCTCGTCTGCACCGAGCCAATGCCCTCGATGCCGCTCTATTTCTGGAACGACAAGGACGGTGCGCGCTATCGCGCCAGTTATTTCGAGACCTATCCGGACAATTTCGACGGCAGCGGTCGCGGGCCGGTGTGGCGACACGGCGACTGGCTCAAGGTCAATCCCGACGGCTCCTGCATCATCTACGGCCGCAGCGACGCCACCATCAACCGGCACGGCCTGCGCATGGGTACGAGCGAGCTCTATTCGGCGATCGAGGCGCTGCCGGAGGTGCTCGATAGCCTCGTCGTCGACCTCGAATATCTCGGCCGCGACAGCTAAATGCCGCTGTTCGTGGTGCTGCGCGAGGGCACAGCGCTCGATGCCGCGATGCAGGCGAAGATCAACAAGGCGATCGAGGCCGGTCTGTCACGCCGCTTCCTGCCGAATGAAATCTTCGCCGTCGCCGAGATCCCGCGCACGCTGTCGGGCAAGAAGCAGGAGCTGCCGATCAAGAAGCTGCTGCTCGGCCACCCCGTCGAGAAGGTCATCAACAAGGAGGCGATGGCCAACCCCGCCTGCCTCGACTGGTACCTCGCCTTCGCGCGCGACGATCTGGCGCGAAGCGCGGCGTAGTTTCGATCAGCCCCCGCCGAAATTGGAGGGATCGAGATTCCTGTTCTCCGACGGCGGGATCGGCGGCCAGCCGGGAAATTTGTACCAGCCGGGCGGCACCGGCGCGTCCTCGGACGGACGGACGACCACGGGGTGATGCGGGCGGGCGTGGTGCGCCGGCGCGGCGGCGGCAGCCGCGCATGCCGACATCAAGAGGATCACAACCGGGATAAACCGCATCGCATGGGCTCCAAACGTCCACCCAGGCCGACATGTGGTGCGGGAACCATGCTGTGCCCACGCATCGCGTCGTCACGACCGGTCACAACGGCGGCACCGCGACATGCGGACGATCAGCCCAATTGCGCCGATGCCGTTTGCACTCCGTTCACCGATCGCCGCTAGATCAGGACGAATCCACAGCGACGAACACCTGACATGGCCGACCTCAACGCCGTCCTCACCAGGCTCAACGACCGCCTGCTCCGCCTCGAGGGCGAGCTGTTCGTGCTGCGCTCGCTGGCGCGCGCGACGCTGACCGCAGGCGACGACCATGCTGAGCGCATGCGCAAGCTGGTTGAGGCCGCCAAGGTCGCGCTCGACGACGAGGCACAGCGTCCCCTGGACAAGCCCACTCGGAAATATGTCGAGGCTGCGAGTGCCATGGTCGAGGAACTGCTGGTCGAACCGACCAAGGCCCGACCGCTGTTCACGGTGATCGACGGCGGGAAATCCTAAAGCGCGATGAAATTGGGGTGAATCGTCATCGCGCTTTGGATCATGATCTGAGCATGATCTTCTCGGAAAACCGTAGCGCACTTTGCGCTAACGCGTCCCTCCGGGTCCGGATCGATCATGCTCTAGCGCCCGTACATGCCGGGGGCGCGTGCACCGCTCGGATAGCACCGTCCGCTCGAATAATTGTAGTCGTAGCCGTCGGGACAAAGTCCGCCGCGGCGGCCATATTCGGGTTGCCCGTACATGCCGGGTGCCCGCGCACGGTTCGGATAGCAATTGCCGTTGGAATAATTGTAGTCGTACCCGTCCGGGCAGAGTCCACCCCGGTAGGTCGGCTCGGGAGCCGTGTAGTAGCCGGGCGCGTGATAGTTGTTCGGATAGCAACGGCCGTTCGAGTGGTTGAAATCATAGCCGTCCGGACATTGCCCACCTGGACCACCTCGGAACTGAACCTGCTCCACGATGGGCGCCGGCGATGCCGCAGGCGCGCTTGCAAACGCAATCAGGCCAGCCAGCGCAAGCTCGATCATGACGTCTCCTCCAAATCTCCGAGACAAACCTCGCAGGATTCGTGTCCCACGGAATGACCGGCCGATAGAGACATGGCCGGGCTGAACCTTGCATGAACCGGAATCGACCAGCGACGATGCGCAGCACCTCAGTCCGCGCAAAAGTTCACCTCGCTGAGCCGCGCTACGCTGCCGTGGAATTCGCCGCCTTCAGCCGGCTGAGCCCCGCCTCGATGATCGCGATCTCCTCGTCGATCTGGCCGATCGGCAGGCTGAAATCGTAGCCCGACCTGCTCTTCAAATCGACCGCGAGACGCTGCCTGTGCATCATCAGCTGGTCGAGGCCGCGGCGGTTCTTCAGCCGCACATAGGCGTCCACGATCTGCTCAATTGCGCTCGGCATAAATCGGTCCCGGCAAAAATGTCCGCACGGCGCACCCACGCCGGCGGGGACATTTTTGGTGTCGCGGTACGCAATACAAATCCGCGACGGATTCGTCGATACGACAAGCTGGTTGAGAACGTATTACCGTCAGATGATTTCGTGACGCACGGCATGAAAAAGCCGCTGGCGATTACGCCAGCGGCCACAGCCGTCGCCGCCCGGCAACGCTAATCCGTGACGCAGAAATATGTCCGCGGCGCTTTGCGATAGGCGCTGTAGCGATAGTACGGCCGGTAGGCGTAACCGCGATAAAGCGCCGGCGGCTCCTCGCCGTAATAGGCGTCGTGATAGAAGTTGTGGATGGTCCCCTCAGCGCAGCGATAGGTATCCCAGGTCGGGCCGATGAACGGCGCCACGCCGATTTCCGGCGGCACCGCCGGATAAGGCCCTCCGGCGCGAGCCGGCGTGGCCACGATCAGTGCAATGAGAAGGAAAAACCACGCGCTGCGCATGCGCTCGCTCCGAGCTGGTGCAATGTGCCTATGGAAGCACCGGAACGACCGGCCGCGCAATCGCGGAAAACAGCCGTCCCGCGCCCGGCGCATTGTTGATAACCGCCGCAAACGGCCCGCGGATGGTGACACGGCTGCCGGACATGTTATCGGGGTATGACGCAGTTGCGAGACGGATCGGACCCCCCATGCGCATTACCCTCGTCGGCTCCCGCCATTTCGGTGTGACCACTCTGAACATGCTCCGAGAGCACAGCGTCTCGATCGCGCGGATCGTGGTGGCGGACGCCGACGATCGCCTGGCCGCGGCGGCCAAGGCGGCCGGCATCGAGGTCGTGGTGCAGGCCAATCCGAAGCTGGTGGTGGCCTCCGAGATCGCTCCTGACACCGATTTGATCATCACGGCACATAGCCATGCCCGGATCGGCAGGGACGCGCTCGCTGCGGCCAGGTTCGGCGGGATCGGCTACCATCCCTCGCTGCTGCCGCGTCACCGCGGCAAGGCCGCCGTGGAATGGACCATCAAGGAAGGCGATCCGATCGCCGGCGGCACCATCTATCGTCTCGCCGACCGCATGGATGCCGGCGCCATCGCCGCCCAGGACTGGTGCTTCGTCAAGAAGGGCGAGACCGCCCGCGAGCTCTGGGAGCGTGCGCTCGCCCCACTCGGGCTCAAATTGCTGGCCGACGTGATCGACTACATCAAGGTCCACAAGGCCCTGCCGGAGAAAGTCCAGGACGAGCAGTTCGCGACCTCGGCCCCGAGTCTCTCCTGACGTTTACCCTTAACGTGAGGGTGCATTGATTCTGCTTGAAAAATCGGGGCCAAAAACACAAATAAACCATTGTTTCCACAGGAACAATTTTCGATTTGGCAGCGCAACAAATTTCCGTCACATTTTGTCCGAATAAGCGACAGCATATCAGACATACTCAAGGACGGAATTCATGCGTTTTGCTCGCATCGCGGCGTTCTGTGCCGCTTCAGTTTTCACCGGCACCGTCGCCGCTCCCGCCTTCGCCCAGAGCCCCTATGACGGCAACTGGCAGGTCACCATCGTGACCAAGAGCGGCTCGTGCGAGCCGACCGCGAGCTCGATGCTGACGGTTGCCGACGGCAAGATCACCGCGCCCGGCGCTAACGTTTCCGGCACCATCGGCAGTGGGGGACTTGTGAAAGTTTCGATCAATGGTGCATATGCCAACGGTCAACTCAACGGCAACGCCGGATCGGGGAAGTGGAATGGAGCATCTGCAGGCATACCGTGCAGCGGGCGGTGGGAAGCATCGCGCCAATAAACCAATCGAGGCTCGCGCCCGGAGCCGGCGGCTGCTGATTGCGGCCGCCGTTTTGTTTGCGGCGGGGCTCGCCAACTCTGAAAGCAAGGCCCAGGCCGGCCCGTTCGCCCCGCTTGCGGGCAGCTGGAGCGGCGGCGGCATCGTGACACTGGACGACGGGTCCACCGAACGCATCCGCTGCCGGGCCAAATACGCCCCGATCGGCCCCACGATGGAGATGTCGCTGACCTGTGCCAGCGACGCTTACAAGTTCAATCTCGCCGCCAGCGTGAGGGCCGAGGGCGGCGCCGTCACCGGCAGCTGGTCCGAGGCCAGCCGTAACATCTCCGGCTCGCTCCAGGGCCGCGGCGGTGGTGGAAACTTCGAGGTGGTCGTCTCTGCCGCCGGCTTCAACGCCAACCTCGCGCTACGGACGAGCGGCAACAAGCAGACCGTCGCGATCCGTGCGGATAGCCAGTTCCGCGGCGCCAACATCTCGATGTCGAAGTAACACGCCAGGGTGACACGACAATCGATCCGGCGACCTTCGCCGGATCGATTTTTTTATGCGCCCGGCACGAACGCGGTGACCTCGATCTCGACCTTGGCCCGCTCGTCCACGAGACCGCCGATATAGAGCAGCGTCGAGGGCGGGAAATTGCGCCCCAGCGTCTCCTTCCAGGCCGCGCCGATGCCGGCACCCGCGGCCTCATATTCGCTGCGGCTGGTCAGGTACCAGGTCAGGCGGACGATGTGCTCGGGGCCGGCGCCGGCCTCGCCCAGCAGCTTGATGATCCGCTGCAGCGCGGCTCCGACCTGCGCCGCCATGTCAGGCGCGTAATTGCCCGCCTCGTCGCCGCCGGTCTGTCCGGCGAGCACCACCCACCTGCCCGGCCCTTCGACCACGACACCATGGGAAAAGCCGCGCGGTTTTTTCCACTCGGCCGGCTGCAAGATGCGCATGGGCAATATCTCCCGATCTTCTCGTTGTTCGCTGATGCCTTAACACGCCGCCCTGCATCGCTGCATCCGCAGATTTGGCCGTTGCAAACGGCGGCGATGTCGCCGATACCGGCCGTCCCTTCGGATTTCACCCTTTCCGCATCCGCCGCAATGAGCACGACACCGTCCAAAACGATGGCTGCACTGTGGATGTCCGGCTGGCTGTCGCTGACGCTGATCATGGCGGTGGCCGGGCGCGAGACCGCACGCGAGCTCAACGTCTTCGAGATCATGGAGATCCGTTCGCTGGCGGGCTTCGTCCTGCTGGCGCCGATCATCTATCGCGCCGGCGGCTTTGGGGTGCTCAGGACATCGCGCCTGCAACACCACGTCGCGCGCAACCTGGTGCACTATGTTGCCCAGCTCGGCTGGTTCTTTGCGCTGACGCTAATCCCGATCGGCCAGGTCGTGGCGATCGAGTTCACCATGCCGATCTGGACCGCGATCCTCGCGGCGAGCTTCCTCTCCGAGCGCATGACGCCGTGGAAGATCGCCGCCATCGTGCTCGGCCTCGTCGGTGTGATCGTGATCGTGCGGCCGGCCACCGGCGAGATCAACCAGGGCCAGCTCATCGCGCTCGGGGCCGCCATCGGATTCGGCGTCTCGATGGCGCTGGTGAAATCGCTGACCCGCACCGAAAGTGCGCTGTCGATCCTGTTCTGGATGCTGGTGGTGCAGTCGGTCGCGGGCTTCGTGCCGACGCTGCTGGTCTGGACCTGGCCGTCGTCCTACGCCTGGGCCTGGGTCGGCGTGATCGCCGTCTGCGGAACGTTTTCGCACTACTGCCTCGCCAGCGCGATGCGCTATGCCGATGCGACGATCGTGGTTCCCATGGACTTCCTCCGGGTTCCGCTGACCGCAACCGCAGGTTGGCTGCTGTATTCGGAGCGGCTCGACGCCTGGACCGTCCTCGGCGCGGCGCTGATCCTGTGCGGGAATCTCCTGAATTTGAAGCCGGCGCCGGTTCTCGCCCGCGCCCAGTGAACCCGCGCGCTGCTTTGCGCGACAAACAGAGTGGTCGAGCGTGATTTGGATCACGTTGGAGAGCCCCTCCATCGTGCACATTCGGCCACACAGCAGCGGGTTGAACGCGACGTACCGCCGTTTTGGTGGCGCGAAGTCGGGCACTTCGTGTAGGTTCGTTGCCAATTTGTTGCTGCCTGCAATTCGATTCTGGGGATTTCAGAATGCGCTATCTCACCCTGCTCGCCTCGCTGATGTGCGTGGCACTGTCGGTCAGTGCCGCGAAGGCCGACCGTCGCGTCGCCTTCGTCGTCGGCAACGGCTCCTACAAGAACGTCGCGCAATTGCCGAACCCGCCGATCGACGCCAAGGCCATGGCGGCGACGCTGCGCAATGTCGGATTCGAGGTGATCGAAGGGTCCAACCTCAGCCGCGACCAGATGACGGAGAAGCTGCTCGACTTCGGCCGCAAGGCGCAGGGCTCCGATATCGCACTGTTCTATTATGCCGGCCACGGCATCGCCGTCGGCGGCACCAACTACCTGCTGCCGGTCGATGCCGACATCAAGACTGAGATGGACGTCAAGCTGGGCGCTGCCATCAACATCGACCTGACGCTCGAGCAGACCATGGGCGATGCCAAGGTCAAGCTCGTCTTCCTCGATGCCTGCCGCGACAATCCGTTCGCCGCCAAGATCAAGTCGAACTCGGCGACCCGCAGCGTCAACGTGCAGAGCGGCCTTGCCGAGATGAAGTCCGGCGAAGGCACGCTGATCGCGTTCGCGACCGGCCCGGGCCAGACAGCCCTCGACGGACAGGAAGGCAACAACAGCCCGTTCACTCGCGCGCTGATCGACAACATCACCAAGCCTGGCATCGAGATCCAGCAGGCGATGACCTCAGTCCGCGCCCAGGTCAACGAGGAGACCCACAAGGGCCAGCTGCCCTGGGGCCACACCAACCTGATCGGCGCGGTCTATCTCAACCAGGCTCCGACGACGCAGGTTGCCAACGCGGCGCCGACAGCGGCTGGCAGCGTCCCCGTGGCGGCCGCCGGCAGCTCGGATGGTGTCGAGCTCGAATACTGGCGCTCGGTGAAGGAGTCGAACAAGCCGGAAGAGCTCAACGCCTACCTCACCGCCTATCCCAACGGCCAGTTCAAGGCACTGGCGCTGGCGCGGATTGCCGCGATCAAGAGCGGACCGTCGACGACGACCCGCACCCTCAACGCCGGCGTCGATCCCGCAGCCTTTACCGATGAGGCCTCTCAGCTCACCGAGGACCAGATCGGCCTCGACAAGAACCAGCGCCGCGACGTGCAGCGTCGCCTCACCGGGCTCGGCTTCGACACCAAGCAGACCGGCGCGTTCAGCGAGGAAACCCGGACCGTCATCAAGCGCTGGCAGGCCGCGCGCGGCTATCCCTCGTCAGGCTATCTCAACAAGCCCCAGCACAAGGCCCTGCTCTCGGAGGTCGTGGCCACACCGCCGACGGCGAGCGACAACAGCCAGAAGGCGGCCCGGCGCGCCGCCAGCGCCCCGGCTCCGAGCAGCGCGCCGGCACCGGCGCCTCAACAGCGCAGCAGCAGCCCCGGCGATGCCGCCGGTGCGGCCTTCGTCGGCGGTGTCGTCGGCGGCATGATGGGCGGCATGTTCCGCCGCTGAGGCAGGACGGCAGATTCAAAAACAAAAGCCCGGCTTGCGCCGGGCTTTTTCGTTACTAATAATCCTGGGTGAACCAGGGCACGAGCGTGCGGATGCGCGGCATCGCCTGCGTCGTAATGCTCGTTCGCGCCATCTCTGCGATGCGCGGCGCCAGCGATGACAGATCTCCGCGGCGGGTCACCAGAAGCAGTTCACGGAAAAATCCGGGACCCGGCAAAGGAACAGCACGGACTTGAGCCGCGTGGGCAAGCCCCTGCAACAGACACAGCGGCGTGGTGATCGCCACGCCCATGCCGGTCGCGACCATGGCGACCAGGCTGTCCGAGGTGTCAAACTCGAAGGCCCGTGGAGGACGAATGCCCAGACGGCTCAGATGGCGTTCGACCTGTGCACCGACATAAGAGCGTTCGCTATGCCGGACCAGACGATGCCGGGCGAGAATCTCGCGCAAATCGAGGTCGGCAAATTCGGCCTCCAATCCGCGCGGCACTAAGAGCAGATACGGCTCGCGGTAGAACGGAAAGCGCTCGACGTCATAGAGATCGTCCATGGCATCGCACGTGATCGCCGCGTCGATCATGCGACGAACCAGCGCCTCTGCATGAGAATGGGCAAGACCCGACCATGCCGACAGGCTTAGCGCGATCGACCCCGACATCAGCTCCTTGACGAGGTGCGCGCCGACGGTGCCTGCGTAGGAGTCGACGAGGCCGAGTCGAAGATCAATGCGCTCGGACTGTTCGGCCGCGGCCCGCAGCGTGCTGAGAAGCACGTCAAGGTCGCGGTTCAGATCGAGGACGCGGTCCGCAAGGATGCGCCCTGCCCGGGTCGGCGTCAGCGGCCTGCGGCTCCGGTTGAAGAATGCGACACCGACCGCGGCTTCGGCGCGCCGGACCGCCTGAGACACGGCGGATTGCGTCATCCCGAATTGTCGCGACGCCTCCAGCATGCTGCCGGAGTCCGCGACAGCTGCGACAATCTGTAGGCTTCGCAGGTCTGGGACGGGCAGCTGCATCCCCATGACTTAAGCAAAAGTCATATGAAAATGCAAATTTGCTTCATTACATGAATTATTCTTGTAGGTGAGCCGCATCTGAAAGCAGAATTCATGCTGTCCTAACAATTGAGCAGCTTCCATCGATGAGCGAGCGAGCGGATATTCTGGTAATCGGCCTCGGTGCCATGGGCAGCGCGGCCCTCTATCAACTGGCCAAGCGAGGGGTGAAGGCGGTCGGCCTCGATCGCTTTGCCCCTCCCCACACGATGGGATCCAGCCGCGGCGAAACCCGCATCACCCGGCAGGCGGTCGGCGAAGGCCGTGATTACGTCCCCCTGGTGCTCGATACCCACCGGATCTGGCGCGAGCTCGAAGCCGAGACGTCGGCCGAGCTGCTGAACCCATGCGGCCTCGTCGTCATGGCGCCCGGCGTTGGCGAGACCTCGCACCACGGCAAGCCGGATTTCGTCGCACGCTCGATTGCTGCTGCGCGTGATTTCGGCATCGCGCATGAAGTGATCGACGGGCGCGAGGTGGCTCACCGCTTCCCGCAATTCCTGAACCTCGAGGGCAACGAGAAGGCCTATTACGAACCCGGCGGGGGCTACGTTTTTCCGGAGCGTTGCATCAAGGCGCAGCTGACGCGCGCGGAGCAGCTCGGCGCAAAGATACGGACGGGCGTCGAGGTTCTCTCGATCGTGCAGAGAGGCTCCGCCGTTCGGGTGGAAACGTCCTCAGGCACATTCGAAGCGGACCAGGTGGTGGTGTCGGCCGGCGGCTGGAACGCGCCCCTGCTCGGCGCGCCGTTTGACCGCGTGCTCACCGTGAAGCGTCAGGTGCTGCATTGGTTTGAGCTCGACGACACCAGCGCGTATCGCGCCAACGCCCCCGTGTTCATCTGGATGCACGGCGCGACCGACGTCGATTACCTCTACGGCTTCCCGCCCCTGCCGGGCGATCATCGCCTCAAGGTGGCGACCGAGCAGTATGAGACCAGCACGACGGCCGACACCATCGACCGCACCGTTGATCCCAGGGAGTCGGCGGACATGTACCGGAGGCACGTCGAGGGGCGGCTCGCCGGCGCCACGTCGCGCGTCGCGCAGGCAGCCGCCTGCATCTACACGGTGACACCCGATCGGGGCTTCATCATCGACCGGCATCCCGCCCAGGACAGAGTCTTCGTCATCTCGGCCTGCTCGGGCCACGGCTTCAAGCACTCGGCAGGGATCGGCAACGTCGCAGCCGCGATGGTGACCGACGGCCGAAGCGCGATCGACCTTGCGCCGTTCTCCTTGTCCCGATTTTCGTGAGATCTGGCACGAACTTTGTACCGCGAAGAAACGACGCGTATCGTGATTGCAATTCTGGAGGTGTCATCCGATGAAGAAGCTGGCCCGTTCCATGATGACAAGTGCCACGCTGCTGCTGATGCTCGGCAGCGCTCAGGCAGCTGATGGCGTCGATGCCATCAAGCAGCGCGGCACATTGAATGTCGGCGTCAAGGCCGACTACAAGCCCTTCGGTTTCCGCGACCCCACGGGCAACGTGGTCGGCATTGAGCCGGACCTTGCCGCTGATATCGGCAAGCGCCTTGGCGTCAAACTCGAGCTCGTTCCCGTCGCAGCCTCCAACAGGATCGAATTTCTGCAGCAAGGCAAGGTTGACCTGCTGATCGCGACCATGTCGGACAGGCCAGAACGCCGCCGCGTCGTTCAAGCCATCGAGCCACTGTATTATTCGGACTATGTGAACATCCTTCTCAACAAGAAGGCCGGCATCAAGGACTGGGCCGACCTCAAGGGAAAGCCCGTCTGCGCCACGTCGGGAGCCTGGTACAACAAGGACGTCGCCAAATCCTATGGCCCCGAAATTGTTGCCTTTGACGGCTCGGAGAAGCCCCTGTTCGCCATGAAGCAGGGCAACTGTATCGGCTATGTCTACGATCAGACGTTCCTGCAAGGCAAACTGCTCGAGGACGAGTGGAAGACGGATTACGACCTTCCGCTCAAAGGCGTTCTGCCATCGCCATGGATGATCGCCGTCGCGCTCGAAAACACCAGTCTTCAGAAGCTGCTCGAAGACACGACAAAGGACTGGATGAAGACCGGCCTCATCGTGGCCGCGGAAAAGAAGTGGGGCATTACGCCGACCGAGTATTCGCTCTCCATGTACGAGCAATTCAAGGGCAAATGAGCCCGTGAGGCGGAGCGCCGGAACGGTCCTGCGCTCCGAACAGGTCGAACCAATGCACTGATACGAGGCATCGCCTCAACACTTCGGTGTCGCGCAACATGCAGGCAATCGGCGACTGGTTTCAGCAGCTCTACGAGACGACGGGGCTGAATTTCTCCGTTTTCTACGACGCCTACGATTGGGGCCGCTATTTCAGCGGCCTCAACATGACGCTGCTGTTGAGTGTCACGACCATCCTGCTGAGCCTCGTCATCGGCGCGATCGGCGCCTTGCTGCAGGGTAGTCCGTCGATGCTGTTGCGGCTGCCCGTCAACGCTTTCGTGGTGTTGTTTCGCAACACGCCGCCGCTGGTCCAGCTGTTCTTTTTCTATTTCGGCCTCGGCACCATGCTTCCGGCCGTCGAGGCGGCGGGCATGCGCGTGCCGCTGCTGAGCAACGTCCAGTGGGCAATCATTTCGCTGTCGCTGTTCGCAGGTGCCTTCAACGTGGAAATCTTCCGCTCCGGCATCGAGGCGGTGCCGAGGACGACGCTGGAAGCCGCTGAGGCGCTCGGATACACGCGCCTCAAGGCCTACATCCATATCGTGCTTCCGCTGGCCATTCGCGTCTGCCTTCCCGCGCTGAACAACAACCTCGTCAACCTGCTCAAGACCACCACCCTCGCCTACGCGATCGCCGTTCCTGAGACACTGTATGCGGTCAAGCAGATCTGGTCGGAATCGCAGAACGTGTTCGAAATGATGGTCGTATTGCTCGCAACCTACGGCATCCTTGTCGGGGTCCTCGTCTGGCTGATGCATCGCTGGGAGCGGGCGATGAACATCCCCGGATATGCGCGATGAAGACCGGCGAGCCCGGGCACAGGCTTGCCGTCCTTCTGCCGTATCGCCCCGCGCCGGTCCGGATGTCCGTTCGGATTGGCCCGCTGCCTGCTGCGCTTCTCTGCTTCTGCGCCATCATGGCCGCATCCACGGCGTGGGCGCAGACTGGACCGGCGATGCTGTCGCCGCTGCAGGTCATCGTGAAATGGTCGCCGCTGCTGCTGCGCGGGTTCGCCTTCAACATCCTGATCTCCCTACTGTCTATGCTGTTGGGGACCATCGCCGGGCTTGGCCTGGGTCTCGCTTTGCTGTCGGAGTCCCGGCTGCTCGCCGCCGTCAGTTGGCTCGTCACGCAATTCTTCCGCAACGCGCCCTGGCTGGTGCTGCTGTTCTTCGTGATGTTCCTGGTGCCCTTCCAGGTCATAATGTTCAAGACGACCATCCCGTTGCCGGACTGGATCAAGGCGACGGTCGGCTTCGCCCTGCCTGTCATGGCGAATGTCGCCGAGGTCGTGCGCGGGGCCGTCCGCTCGATTCCATCGACGCAATGGGAAGCGGCGGAGTCGCTCTCCTTCACGCGGCGCCAGACCATGTGGCTGATCATGCTGCCGCAATGCATCAAGCGCATGCTGCCACCCTGGATGAACATCTATGCGATCGTCGCGATGTCGACGGTGCTCGCATCGATCGTCGGCGTTTCGGAAATGCTCACCCTGACGGCGCAGGTGCATGCCGCCGAGGGCGGCAGGCCGGAGCTGTTCGCGCCGCTCTACGGCTTCGCGCTGCTGTGCTTCTTTCTCTACTGTTATCCGATCAACATCTGGACCGCTCGTCTCGAGCGTCGTTTCCGCGTACGCTGAGGATGCAGAGCATGGCCACGAGCTGGACTCCGGATCGGCCCATCGTTCAATGCGTCGATGTCAGAAAATCATTCGGCGCTCTCGAGGTCCTCAAGGGCATCAGCCTGTCGGTTAGGAAGGGCGAGGTGATCTGCATCATCGGCCCATCCGGATCGGGGAAATCCACGTTGATCCGCTGCATCAACGCGCTGCAGCCGATCACGTCCGGCAGCATTCAGATCGAGGGCATCGAGGTGTCCGATCCCAGGCTCGACAAGCTGGCGCTCCGCCGCAAGGTCGGGATGGTGTTTCAGCAGTACAACCTTTTCCCACACAAGACCGCGCTTCAGAACGTGATGATGGCGCCGATCCATGTTCTCGGCCAGAAGCGCGCCGAGGTCGAAGTGCGCGCCCGGGCGCTGCTCGCCAAGGTGCGGCTCGCAGGCAAGGAGGACACCTATCCCGGAGAACTCTCAGGCGGACAGCAGCAGCGCGTGGCCATCGCCCGTTCACTGGCGATGCGGCCGGACATCATGCTGTTCGACGAAGTCACGGCCGCCCTCGATCCGGAGACGGTCAAGGAAGTCCTCGTCACCATCCGCGAGCTCGCCGAGGATGGGATGACATGCATCCTTGTCACTCATGAAATGAACTTCGCGCGTGAGGTCGCCGATCATGTCTACTTCACCGACCGCGGTGTGATCGTCGAGCACGGGCCGCCGGAAACATTGTTTACGGCGGCCAAGGACGAACGAACGCAGCGGTTCCTGTCGCAGGTGCTGTGAGCTCGCCGGTGCGCGGGCGACGCCCTTCTCGCGCCTACTTCCCCGCCGCCTTGCGCAGTGCTTCGTTGATGCGGTCCTGCCAGCCGGGGCCGCCCTCCTGGAAGAACTCCAGCACGTCCTGGTCGATGCGCAGCGTGACCTGCTCCTTGATGCCAGGTGCCACGTTCTGCTTCGGCAGCGGTGCGGCGACCTTGGCCGTCACCTTCTTGAACGCCGCCTCAGCTTCGGTCCGGGCATCGCCAAGCGTGCGCGGCCGCCTCGGTTGATCCGCCATATCCTAGATTCCCTCGAACAGAGCCGTCGAAAGATACCGCTCCGAGAAGGACGGCACGATCGCCAGAATGGTCTTTCCCGCGGCCTCCGGCCGCTTGCCGATCTGGAGCGCGGCGGCGATCGCAGCGCCCGAGGAGATGCCCCCCGGAATGCCCTCATGCCGCGCCAGCGCGCGCGAGGTCTCGATCGCCGTGGTCGAATTGATCTTCACGATCTCGTCGATCACCGAGCGGTCGAGGATGTCAGGGACGAAGCCGGCGCCGATGCCCTGGATCTTGTGGGGCGTATGTTGGCCGCCCGACAGCACCGGGCTTTCCTCCGGCTCGACCGCGATCACCCGCAGCGACGGCTTGCGCGGCTTGAGCACCTGGCCGACGCCGGTGATCGTGCCCCCGGTGCCGACGCCGGCGACGAAGAAGTCGATGTTACCGCCGGTGTCGTTCCAGATCTCCTCGGCGGTGGTGCGGCGGTGGACTTCCGGATTGGCGAGGTTCTTGAACTGCTGCGGCATCACCGAGTTCGGGGTCGTCTTCAAGAGCTCCTCGGCGGCGGCGATCGCGCCTTTCATGCCTTGCGCGGCCGGGGTCAGCACCAACTCGGCGCCGAGAAAGGCCAGCATCTTGCGCCGCTCGATCGACATGGATTCCGGCATCACCAGCTTGAGCCGGTAACCGCGCGAAGCCGCCACGAAGGCGAGCGCAATGCCGGTATTGCCGGAGGTCGGTTCGATCAGCACGGTGTCGGGCTTGATGATGCCGGCCTTCTCCATGGCGATGATCATGGCCGCGCCGATACGGTCCTTCACGCTCGCGGCCGGATTGAAATATTCAAGTTTTGCCAAAATCGTCGCGTTCACCCCGTGCTGGCCCGGCAGGCGGCGCAAGCGCACGATCGGCGTGTCGCCAAAAGCCTCGACGATCGAAGAGTAGATCCGGCCGCGGCCGGGTTGGTGCGCTGCACCCGTTTTGGACGATGCGTCCATCATGAACTCCCTTTGGCGACGACTTTTACCGCTGTCGCAGCTGTTCCGCAGTTACAGACAGCCTGCTACGACGCGCAAGCGGCAATCACGTGATCCGGCCGGCTGTTGCCCCATTTGCAGGAGGCCCGAGTTTACCGCTCTGCCGGCCGTTGTTGTCAATCTGTTCACGATTGCCATGCTGAACTGCCGGACCAGCGTCCAGCCTCCTGATCATCGCTTGTGCCTTAGCCAAATACCCTCCCGACAGGCGGCGTCCGTTGCGGGCGGCGGGAGCGCAGAGAACGCCTGATGCATCAACGGCTCGCCTTCATCGATACCCTACGCGGCATCGCCGTCCTGGCAGTGGTCGTTCAGCACGCGCTCGAGGTGATCGTGCGGGAACATCCGACCGGCGCGTATCATTCGATCTTTCACGACGCGATCGGCTACTACATGAATTTCGGCCGGTTCGGCGTCGCGCTGTTCTTCTTCGTCAGCGGTTTCGTCATTCCGTTCAGTTTTCCCGCCAGCGCGTCCCCCGTGAACGACTTCGCGGTCAGTCGCTTCTTCCGCCTCTATCCGGCCTACTGGACCTCGATAGCGATCGGGCTCGTCACGATGCAGGCGGTGGAGTTGAGGACCTATCCCCTGTCGCAGATCGTCGCCAACATCACGATGCTCCAGAGTTTCCTGGAGGTCCGTCACCTCTGGGACTTCTACTGGACGCTGACCATCGAGCTGCTGTTCTACGTTGTCTGCATCATTCTCTTCACGGCAGGACTGCTGACCCGGCGCCTCACCGCCGTCGCGATCGTCGTTGTGACCGCGCTGGCCGGGACGGCCGTGGCTCTCCTGGTCGAGGAACGGGCAGCCTGGGTGATGATGGAGATTGGGCTGAACCTTTCGGCGATGTTCCTCGGCAAGATCATTCGCGACACTGTCGTCGGCGGAACGCTGCGATGGCGGCATGTGGCCGTCTGCACGGCGCTTTACACCGTCTTCGCGATCACGCTGGCCGGCAAGCGCTATGGCGGGGCGTACGAAGACAACTTCTTCTACAGCTATTCGATCGGAGCCGCCTATGTCTGCGCGGCTCTCGTTTTCATCGTGTTTGCCGCGTTCGGCGAGCGGATGGCCTGGCGCCCGCTCGCGTTCGTCGGCCTCATCAGCTACTCGGTCTACCTGATGTCACCGTTCGCAATGGTCTGGGTTCATCATTACGCCTGGCCTGGCGACGGGCCGCTGGCATGGCTTGTCTTCGTCGCCGAGGTCGTGACGTCGTCGATCCTTGTCAGCTGGATGACATACTTCCTCGTCGAGAAACCCTGGATTTCGTTCGCGCGCAGGCTCCGTTCGGAACGCAGCAAGACGGTCGCGCTCGAGCCAGCCCTCGGCCGCCAGGGTGCGGCGCAGTAATTGAACGTCATGACGCGCAAAGCACAGCGTGGTGAACTATCGCAATGCACACGGATTGTTTGCGCTGCGATAGCGTGTCCGAAACGGCTGCGGGTCACGTCGTGGTGACGGCAATTTTATAAAAGCCAGCGCGTTTGTGTTGCGACCTCGTCAAGTACTTCTGCTTATGTTAGACTTACGTCTTAATAAAGCAGGGAGGTCACCACGATGTCAGCAGTTGCTGAAGTGATGTCGACCGTCGCGCTGAACCGCGATCCGCGTTGCAGCGAGTTGCCCACCTGTCCGGTCTGCGCCGACTCCATGGTCGCCGCCGAAGCATCCGCCTACGTCTCGGACCACATGATCAGCTATCTCTGGACCTGCGACAATTGCGGCTACGGCTTCGTGACCAAGCATGCCGTCAAGCAGCGGATCGTCTGCAATTGACGCTGATCAGCGCGGGGCGATATCGCCCCTCGCCCAGTCGTCGCGCGTACGCTGATAGAACTCGTCGAACGTTCCGTGTGCGATTGCGTCCCTGATGCCCTGCATCAGGGACTGGTAGTATGCGATATTGATCTCGGACAGCAGCATTGCCCCCAGCGTCTCGCCTGCCTTGACGAGATGATGGAGATAGGCGCGTGCGTAGTTGCGCGTCGACGGCCATGAGCTCTCTTCATCGAGCGGGCGCGGATCATCGGCGTGGCGTGCGTTGCGCAAATTCACCTGACCGAAGCGTGTGAAGGCGACGCCATGGCGGCCATTGCGCGTCGGCATCACGCAGTCGAACATGTCGATGCCGCGCTTCACCGCTTCGAGGATGTCGTCGGGCGTTCCGACGCCCATGAGATAGCGCGGCCGCTCTTTCGGCAGCATCGGCGCGGTCTCGTCGATCATCGCCAGCATCACCTCCTGCGGCTCGCCGACCGCGAGGCCGCCGATCGCGTAGCCGTGGAATCCGATCTCGACGAGGCCTTCAGCGCTCGCGTGACGGAGCTGCGGGATGTCGCCGCCCTGCACGATGCCGAACAGCATGTAGCCGTCGGGCGCGCTCTCGAAGGCCCGCTTGGAGCGCTCGGCCCAGCGCAGCGACAGGCGCATCGCGCGGTCGATGTCGTCGCGCTCGGCGGGCAGCCGCACGCATTCGTCCATCTGCATGGCGATGTCGGAGCCGAGGAAGCGCTGCACCTCGATCGAGCGCTCCGGCGACAGCTCGACCTTGGCGCCGTCGATATGCGAGCGGAAGGTGACGGCGTTCTCGGTCACCTTGCGCAAATCCGCCAGCGACATCACCTGGAATCCGCCGGAATCCGTCAGCATCGGCCCGTTCCAGCCGGTGAACCGCTGCAAGCCGCCGAGAGCTGCGATCCGCTCGGCGCCGGGGCGCAGCATCAGATGATAGGTGTTGCCGAGCACGATGTCGGCGCCGGCCTCGCGCACCTCGCGCCAGTGCATGCCCTTCATGGCGCCGGCGGTGCCGACCGGCATGAAGGCCGGCGTGCGCACCACGCCGTGGGGCGTGGTCAGGCGGCCGGTACGCGCGGCGCCATCGGTGGCGAGCAACTCGAAATGATTGGGAAGATCGGCGTCGGGACGATTCATGGCGTGCTTATTGCGTGCCGGGCGAGGCCGATCAACCCGCCCGAACCCCACGATGCCTCAGACTGGGACAGATTTGATGTGCACCTGAGGTTCCGCCCGGCTTGCCAAATAAAACGATACAGTGTAGTTTTACCGCGGGGCCTGGACGAGATGCCGCGGTGAATGTGCCGCGGCCGTATTTGCGTGATCGCCAGCCGCCGACAATGCCCTCCGCTTCATCTTCGACTGAAATGTCCGGCCCATCGCAGGGCCGGATCCGGCAAACAGGCGCCCGCCTGACTGGACTCCTGGTGCTCGCCTTGGGGCTGGCGCTCGGCGCCTGCACCTCCCTGCCCCGCACGCCCTACACGGCCGCTGAAGCCCAGGCCTCGCGCGTGCTCGATATCGACGGCCTCAGGCGCTACGCCGACGAGCCGGTCACGAAATTCAGCTTCGAGAAGGACACCAGCACCGCGACGAAAACCTATCTGGCGCTCTCCGGCGGCGGCGCCGACGGCGCCTACGGCGTCGGCGTGCTCAACGGCTGGTCCGCGGCCAGAACCCGCCCCACCTTCACAGTCGTTTCGGGTGTCAGCACCGGCGGCCTGATCGCGCCGTTTGCCTTTCTCGGCTCCCAATATGACGACACGCTGAAGGAGGTCTACACCAGCGGCATCGCAGAGAGCCTCTTGAACGATCCCAGCATCATGCGCGTGCTGTTCGGCTCCGGCCTGTTCGGCAACACGCGCCTGCGCGAGCTCGTCGCCCGCTATGTCGGGCCGGAGATCATGGCGCAGGTCGCGCGCGAAAATGCCAGGGGCCGCAGGCTGCTGATCGTGACGACCGATCTCGACACCCAGCGCACCGCCATCTGGGACATGGGCAAGATTGCGGCCGTCGGCACGCCCGAAGCGCTCAAGCTGTTTCGCGACGTGATGGCGGCTTCCGCCAGCATTCCCCTGGTGTTTCCGCCCATCATGATCGACGCCGAAGGCCAGGGCCGCCGGTTTCAGGAGATGCATGTCGACGGCGGCGTGACGGCACCGGTTCTGACGCTGCCGGAAGCCCTGCTGTTCCAGGGCAGCCGCCTGCCGGGCACTGCGAAGATGGACATCTACATCCTCGTCAACAAGAAGATCGAGCGCAACTTCGAGCTGGTGTCCAACAGCACGATCGACGTCGCTTCGCGCAGCCTGTCCGCGATCACCCAGTCGCAGACCCGTTCGATCATCTTCTCGACCTACGATTTCGCCAAGCGCAACCGCCTGGGCTTCCATCTCTCCTATATCGCGCGCGACTATCCCGCCCCGCCCTCGGAAGGGTTCGACACCGGCTATATGCGAGCGCTCTATCAGTACGGGTATGAGAAGGCCGCGTCGGGCGAGGCCTGGACTTCGACGCTGCCGTGACGCCGGCAGCGGAACGAGGTCCTGTCGAAACCGTTGACGATACGGCCAATTCGGCCAGATTCGCGATGACGCCCCCGCTCCTGCGCGATATAGAGCGAATGACAGGAAACGCGCAGGAATCATTGGGCATGGGATTGACTGCGACCAAAACACGATCGGTAACGCCACGGCGCGAGGTGCCGAAATCGCGCGGCGGCCGGCCGACCAAGACCGCCGCGATCGAACGCGACCAGCGGCTGATCGAGGTTGCCACCCGCCTGTTCCTCGATCGTGGCTTCGACGCCACCTCTCTCGACGCGGTCGCGGAAGCAGCGCGGGTCAGCAAGCCCACCGTCTATTCCCGCTATGGCGACAAACGCGGCCTGTTTGCGGCGGTGCTGAGGCGCGAAATCGCGCGCTGGCTTGCGCCGCTATCGGCGGCGGCGGAGACGCAGCTCTCCAGCGCCTCGGACATCCCGGTCGAGCAGCGCCTGGTCGAGATCGGGCGCGAGATGCTGAGCTTCACCTGCGGGCCTGATGCTGTCGCCTTCAGCCGCATGATGACGTCACAGGCGATCAACTTCCCCGACATCGCCAAGCTCGGCAAGGAGGAAGGCTGGCTCAAGGCCGTCGCCACCACGGCGCGCTTCTTCGACCATCTGGTGGCGCAGGGCGCGCTCGACGTCGATGACACCACCATCGCAGCCGAGGTGTTCCTCGACGTCGTCGTCGGTCACACCCACCGCTTGGCAACGTTCGGCACGGTGCTGGAACTGAAGGCCGCAGAAAAGCGGATGCGCACCGCGATCAAACTGTTCCTGGCCGGCGCGCTGGGCCCGGCCGATCGCGTCCAGGACGCCGCTAAGGTCACCTCGCGGCGCCGCTCCTCCCGCTGACAATTCCGTGAGCTTGCGTTCTTTCCCCGAGGGGCCGGCGCAACGGCATTGACCAAAATAAAACGATACGGTATGGTTTAGTTATAAGTTGGTACGGGCCGCTTTTTTCACCAGCCCCAAAAGAGGTCCGTGCCGCTTCGATCGCCGCGGCGGGTACAGCCCGCCACGACGTTCCGCGGCCGGCCTTTGCCCAAGGTCGGCCGCGAATTCTTTACGATCATCCGGCACACTCGCTGGCTGAGGGTTTCGAGCATGACGACAGCCAAACGATGGACCTCGCAACTGCTTGCGATCGCCTTGCCCGCGCTGCTTATCGCCGCACCGGCACAGGCAACCGTGAGCGCGGGCACGCCGACCGCGCTTCACAGCGACACAGATGGTGATGCCGAAGCGGACCGCCAGGCGGTCAGCCGCGAGATCGAACGATTCCGCGGCTCCTCGATCACGATCAGCCAGGCCATGGCGATTGCGGAAGCCCGCCATGCCGGCGCCACGACTGCCGATGTGAGTTTCGACGGCGCCTCCGGCGTGCCGGTCTACCGGGTGAAGACCCTGCACAACGACCGCATCTGGCGCCACACCATCAATGCGGCGACCGGCGAGCTCGTCGGCGGTGAAGCCGCCCTGCCCCTCGCCGAGCTCGACCTTGAGGACCGCAGCAACCTCGCAGCGCTCGGTGCCATCAGGCACCGCCTTGCCGATGCGGTGCGCGTCGCCGAGCGCGCAGCGTCGGGCAAGGCGATCAGCGGCGGCCTCGTGCGCGAGCGCGGCCGGCTCAGTTTCGCGATCGTCGTGATCAGCGGCGACGACCTCAAGGAGGTCATCCTGGAGCCGCCGGGCGCCCGCGCCAAATAGCGGCAGGTCGGCCACCCGGCCACATTCCCGCCGAAAAGCCATTGACGGGCGCAAAACTCTCCCGCATAAGTCGCCGCCATGTTCACGACCACCAAACGCACGACCAAAACCACCACGGCCCCAGGGGCCCGGGGAGGCGTGCGCGCGTAGGTCGTCGACTTAAACGCATCAGCTCTACCGAAGCCCCGCCTCGATGGTCCGGGGCTTTTTTGTTGTCTAAAACTCAATGGAGGAGAATGTGAGTAACGATCCCGTCGTCGCGATTGTCGGCGTCACCGGTGCGGTGGGCGCCGAATTCATCGCCACCATGGACAAGCGTGGTTTCCGCGTCGGCAAGCTCAAGGCGCTCGCCAGCGCCCGCTCGGCCGGCAAGACGGTGTCGTTCCGCGGCAAGGATGTCGTCATCGAGGAGGTGACCGAGCGGTCTTTCGAGGGCGTCGACATCGCCCTGTTCTCCGCCGGCGGCAGCATCTCCAGGAAGTTCGCGCCGATCGCGGTCAAGTCGGGCGCCGTCGTGGTCGACAATTCCTCCGCCTTCCGCATGGATCCCAATGTTCCGCTGGTGATCCCCGAGATCAACGCGAACCGCATCCGCGACCACAAGGGCATCATTGCGAACCCGAACTGCGCCGCGATCACCGCGCTGGTCCCGCTCTGGCCGATCCACCAGAAGAACCGCATCAAGCGCGTCATCATCTCGACCTACCAGGCAGCGTCCGGCGCCGGCGCCGCCGCGATGGAGGAGCTCGTCGAATCCACCCGCGCCAATCTCAACGGGCAGGTCTATACGCCCAAGGTGATGCCGCACCCCTACGCCTTCAATCTCTTCAACCACAACACCGCTGTCGACCCCGAGACCGGCTACAACGACGAAGAGACCAAGGTGATCAAGGAAACCCGCAAGATCTTCGAGGACGAGAGCATCGCGGTCGGCGTCACCTGCGTGCGCGTGCCGGTGCTGCGCGCCCATTGCGAGGCCATCACCTTCGAATGCGAGAAGCCCATCAGCGAGGACCAGGTCCGTGCCATCATGGCGCGGGCTCCCGGCGTGAAGGTCGTCGACGACCGCGTGAAGAACTACTTCCCGATGCCGATCGATGCCTCGGGCCAGGACGACGTCCTGGTCGGCCGCATCCGCAAGGACCTCAGCGATCCCTCAGGACATTCGATTTCGATGTTCGTGGCGGCCGATCAGCTGCTCAAGGGCGCGGCGCTGAATGCGGTGCAAATCGCAGAGCTGTTGCCGCAGCGGGTGATGGCGTAGCGGAGAGATACGTAGGGTGGGTTAGCCGTAAGGCGTAACCCATCTCTTCTGCTTCCGCGGTTAGAGACAGTGGTGGGTTACGCCGAGCAGATGCTTTGCGCATCTGCAGGGCTAACCCACCCTACGGCTCTGCCCGAAATAACAAACACGCATCGCCGTACGAATAGAACCGATACCCGTTCGCGATCGCGTGCGCGTAGGCCTGCTTCATCGTCGCGAGCCCGGAGAAGGCCGACACCAGCATGAACAGTGTCGACTTCGGCAAATGGAAATTGGTCATCAGGACATCGACCGCGCGGAAGCGATAGCCGGGGGTGATGAAGATCGAGGTCTCGGCCGCGAAGGGCTGGATCGTGCCGTCTTCGCTCGCCGCGCTTTCGAGCAGCCGCAATGACGTCGTGCCAACCGCAACAATGCGGCCGCCGTTCTTCCGCGCAGAGTTGAGGCGCTCGGCAGTCTCCGCCGGGATCGTGCCCCACTCGGGGTGCATCTTGTGGCCTTCGGTGTCGTCGACCTTCACCGGCAGGAAGGTCCCTGCCCCGACATGTAGCGTGACGCGGTTGAGACCGACGCCACGCGCGCGCAGCGCCTGCTCCAGCGCGGGCGTGAAATGCAGGCCTGCGGTTGGGGCAGCAACCGCGCCCTCGTTGACCGCGAACATGGTCTGGTAATCCGCAAAATCCTGATCGTCAGGCGTGCGCTTGGAGGCGATGTAGGGTGGCAGCGGCGGGCTGCCGAGATCGGCGATGGCCTGGTCGAGTGCCGGGCCGTGGAACGAGAAGCCAAGCGTCACCTCGCCCTCAACGCCCTTGGCCTCGACTTCGGCATCGAGATGGCCGAGCAGGCAGACCTTGCCCTCATTGCCGAAGCGGATGCGGTCACCGGCGACGAGCTTCTTGGCGGGTTTCACCAGCGCCTGCCAGCGCGAGCCGTCGAGACGCTTGATCAGCGTCGCCTCGATCTTCGGCTCGGTCTCGCGGCCGATGCGGCGGCCTTTCAGCTGTGCCGCGATCACCTTGGTGTCGTTGACGACGAGCTGGTCGCCGGGCCTCAGCCATTGCGGCAGGTCGGCAATGATCTGGTCGCGCAGCGCGCCGTTCTCGACCACCAGCATCTTCGCGGAGTCGCGAGGGCTCGCCGGGCGCAAGGCGATGCGCTCGGCGGGCAGGTCGAAATCGAAGAGATCGGTGCGCATGTTTCACTAGCACCGTCATTCCGGACGCCGCGCCTCGAGCGCGGCGCTCCGGAATCCCGAGATTGTGGCGCGAGATTCCGGGGTCGCGCCTAGGCGCGCCCCGGAATGACGGGTGACTATTCCTTGTCCGCGGCCATCCGCGCCTTGACGATCTTGTCGGGGTTCTGCACCGGCTCGCCGCGCTTGATCTTGTCGACGTTCTCCATGCCCTCGGTGACCTTGCCCCACACCGTGTACTGGTTGTCGAGGAAGCGGGCATCGTCGAAGCAGATGAAGAACTGGCTGTCGCCGGAATCGGGGTTGGCGGCGCGCGCCATCGAGGCGGTGCCGCGCACATGCGGCTCCTTGTTGAACTCGGCCTTCAGCTTCTTGCCCGAGCCGCCGGTGCCGGTGCCATGCGGGCAGCCGGTCTGGGCCATGAAGCCCTCGATCACGCGGTGGAACACGATGCCGTCGTAGAAGCCTTCACGGACCAGTTCCTTGATGCGCGCGACATGGCCGGGCGCGAGGTCGGGCCGCATCTCGATGGTGACGGGGCCCTGCGTGGTCTCGAGGATCAAGGTGTTTTCGGTGACGCTCATGCTCGTCTCTCTTGCGTTGGAGGTGAAGTCTTCCGGTTACGGAACTGGATCGCGAATGGACGCCCCGCAGCGGCGCCGGCCATCGCTTCGGTAAATGGCATCGGCGTGCAGCGTTGCAACGCCTCCATCACCGCGATCCGGTATTGCAGCCGGTCATTGTCGGAGGCCTCCGCGGATTCATAGGTAATCCTCGGATGGCCCAGAATGTTTCCGGCCCGGTTAAAGCTCACGACGACGGTGATGTCGAGTGGGCGAGCCTTGGCGGCCGGCGGCGGCTTCCAGCAACTGTGCAGACGCCGGAAGAGGTCCTGGAGAGTGTTGACCTGCGCGTCCTCGGCCTTCGCGCCTGAGGCACCGAGCAGCAGCACCGCGGCAGCGACCAGAAGCCTGTTGCCGCAGCGCGCCATCGCTTTTCCCTACTTGATGTCGGAAGCGACCTGCACCTTCACCATCTTGTCGGGATCGGTGACGGTGCCGCTGCCTGATCCGGGAGGCGCCTTCTTCAGCTTGTCGACGACGTCCATGCCCTGCACGACCTCGCCGATCACGGTGTACTGGCCATCGAGGCTGCCGCCATCCGCAAACATGATGAAAAACTGCGAGTTGGCGGTGTCGACGCTGTCGCCGCGCCGGGCCATGCCGACGATGCCGCGGGCGAAATGCACCTTGGAGAATTCCTGCTTCAGGTTCGGATATTTCGAGCCGCCGGTGCCGTTGAATTTCTCGCCGTCGCCGGTCTGCGCCATGAAGCCGTCCATCACGCGGTGGAACGGCACGTTGTTGTAATAACCCTCGCGCGCAAGCGTCTTGAGGCGCTCGGCGTGCTGCGGCGCGAGATCCGTCCTGAGCTTGATGACGATGCGGCCCTTGGTGGTGTCGATGACCAGCGCGTTGGCCTTGTCGAGGTTTGCCGGCAGTTGCTGCGCCATCGCCGGGACCGCGCTGATGAGCGCGGCAAAGATCGTGGCAAGAATTGCGAGACGACGGATCATGAAAACTCCGGATCTGGTGAATTGAAGAAGCGCGCCGTTATCCGGCGAATTTGGCCTTGAGCAGGGTGGCAACGAGCGGCGGCACGAAGGTCGAAACGTCGCCGCCCATCCCGGCGATCTGGCGCACCAAAGTGGCGGTGATCGGGCGGACCATGGGAGAAGCCGGCAGGAATACCGTGTGCACCTCGGGCGCCATGGCCTCGTTCATGCCGGCAAGCTGCATCTCGTAATCGAGGTCGGTGCCGTCGCGCAGGCCCCGAATCATGATGGTGGCGCCGTGCTTGCGTGCCGCTGTCACTGACAGATCGTCAAACGTCACGGCTTCGAGCACGCAGCCGGCCTGGGCCGCGATCGGGCCGCAGACGTCCTCGAGCATTTTCAGTCGCTCCTCGGTCGAGAATAGCGGCTTCTTGCCGGGATGGACGCCGATCGCAACCACCAGGCGGTCGCACAGCGGAACGGCATGCCGGACCACGTCCAGATGGCCGTTGGTGATGGGGTCGAAGGAACCCGGATAGAAGGCGATGCGCGGCATGGCCCCCTCCTACCGCGCCCGGCCCGGCCCGGCAAGCCGGGCAGGTTCCTTGTCCGTTTTCCGGCCCGTTTGCCGGGAAATGTCCGCTGGGGGTGTCGGCAATGGCCGGTTTGTTTCGTCCCTAGGGTGGCTACGAAACAAAACGGAGCGCGAACGAAACCATTTCCAGCCTCCGCGAAGACGTCCGGAAACTGGCCATGGTTACTAATCCGGCCAACAAATGACGGGCCGCATACTGGGCGTAGGCGGCCGCATCACAGGGGACTGTCAATGATCAAGGCTCTTTCAGCGATCGCTCTCTCTGCGTGTGTTGCCGCGGCCCTCACCCTCCTGCCCGGCTTTGCCCCGACGGTCGAAGCCAGCGTGCCGCAGCCGCTCGCCAAGAGCGACCGGCTCGATATCCGCACCATCGGCCGTGACTGCTCGCAGCAGGCCTGGCCGAATTTCGAGGCGTCCTGCCTGCGCCGCGCCGGCACCAAGGCCGATGTCCGCGAGGCTCGCCTCGTGACCGCCGACCGCACGCCGTAGTCGGATCTGTCAGCTTCGCGTCAGCTACGCCTCCCAAAAATAAACCCCATAGATATTTGCGACGTCTCGTCGCAGACTGCGTGATGCTCGCGCCCGTCGGAATGGCCCGCCGGGCGCGATCCCATCGGGGGGTTGCCATTGTCCAGTACGCCCGCAGTCGCTTCCGGCCATCATCCTGATCCACTGCCGCTTGCCATGACGATGGGCGCCCTCGGGGTGGTCTATGGCGATATCGGCACCAGCCCGCTCTATGCCCTTAAGGAAGCCGCCAAGGCGGCCGCCCATGGCGGCACGCTAAGTCACGACGCTGTCCTGGGGGTTGCCTCGCTGATCCTCTGGGCGTTGCTGCTGATCATCTCGCTAAAGTATGCGCTGCTGATCCTGCGCGCGGACAATCGCGGCGAAGGCGGCATCGTCGCGCTGCTGGCGCTGCTTCATGCGCGCCACGCGCAAGCTGGCACCTGGCGCGCGCATCTGCTGGTGGTCGGCCTCGTCGGCGCCGCCCTGCTCTATGGCGACGGCGCGATCACGCCGGCCATCTCCGTGCTCAGCGCCATCGAGGGCCTCAAGGTCGACGCGCCTTCGCTGGCGCCGGCGGTCGTGCCGGTGACCGTCGCAATCCTGATCGGCCTGTTCATGATGCAGAAGCAGGGCACCGGCTTCATCGGCCGCATCTTCGGCCCGGTGATGCTGGCCTGGTTTTTCGTGCTCGCCGCCCTCGGCATCCACGGCATCGTCAAGGCGCCGGCGGTGCTGGCCGCGCTCAGCCCGTTCTATGCCTTCAACTTCCTGATCCACCAGGACTTCCACATCTCGTTCGGAATCCTCGGCGCGGCCTTCCTCGCGGTGACCGGCGGCGAAGCCATGTATGCCGATATGGGGCATTTCGGCCGCATGCCGATCCGGCTCGCCTGGTTCGCGATCTGCCTGCCCGCACTGGTGCTGAATTATTTCGGCCAGGCCGCGCTGCTGATCACCGATCCCTCGATGATCGAGAACCCGTTCTTCCAGCTCTGCCCCGACGCCCTGCACTATCCGCTGGTCGCGTTCTCGGCGGTCGCAACCGTGATCGCCTCGCAGGCGATCATCTCCGGCGTGTTCTCGCTGACCCAGCAGTCGATCCAGCTCGGCTTCCTGCCGCGCATGCAGATCCGCCACACCACCAGCGATGCGATCGGCCAGATCTACGTGCCGCTGGTGAACTGGCTGCTCGCTGCGGCCACGCTCGGGGCAGTGCTGAGCTTCGGCACATCGGACGCGCTCGCCGGCGCCTATGGCATCGCTGTGTCGCTGCTGATGGCCATCACCACCCTGCTCGCCGCGCTGGTGGCGATCCAATGGGGCTACTCGCCCTGGCTCGTGGTCGCCGTGAACGGCGCCTTCTTCGTCATCGACGTGATCTTCTTCTCCGCCAATTCGATCAAGCTGTTCGAGGGCGGCTGGTTTCCGCTGCTGCTCGCCGGCCTCGTCGCCTTCCTGATGCTGACCTGGCGTGCCGGCGTGAAGCTGGTCGAAGCGGCACGCGCCCGGCTGCGCCAGCCCGAGGAGGATCTGATAGAGACCGCGATTAACAAATGCAGCGCAAGGCTCCCCGGCACCGCCGTGTTCCTTGCGTCGGCGCCGCGCGGCGTGCCGCTCGCGCTGACCCAGTTCGTCAAGCACAATCGCGTGCTGCATGAACGCGTGCTGCTGGTCACCGTGCTGATCGAGGAATCCCCGCACATTCCCGACGAGGAACGCGCCGAGGTGATCGAGATCATCCCGGGCATCACCCGCGTGATCCTGCATTACGGCTTCATGCAGAACCCGACCATCTTCGAAGGGCTGACTCTCACATGCCGGCAGGGCAAGCTGCCCGGCATCGACCTCGCCGACATCACCTATTACGTCGGCCGCGAGACCATCATCCCGCGCGAGGACGTCCCGGGCATGTGGGTCTGGCGCGAAGGCGTGTTCGCCTTCCTCCAGCGCAACGCTGAACGCTCCGCCGCGTTCTTCGGCGTGCCGACCAAGCAGGTCGTGGAGTTCGGCACGGAGCTGGAGATCTAAGGCTGGCGCGCAGCCCGGATGCAGCGAGGCGAGCGTGGTTCGATTAACCGCGCAACATCTTCGGTGTCGTCCCCGCGTACGCGGGGATCCATAACCACAGGGAGCAGTTCCGGCGCGAGACAGGCAACTCCGCGTCTTCGCCAAACGTCTCCCTGTGGCTATGGGTCCCGGATCCGCGCTTCGCTCGTCCGGGACGACAATGGAGAGTGGGACGTGAGCGCCAAAGGCTACAAGTCACTCCCCGTTCGTTCCGTTGCCGCTCTCGGCCTCTTCGGTGATGTGCTCGACCGAGACGACGTGCTCGTCCTCGGCGGTGTCGAACACGATCACGCCTTGCGTCGAGCGGCCGGCGATGCGGATGCCTTCGACGGGGCAGCGGATCAGCTGGCCCTTGTCGGTGACCAGCATGATCTGGTCGGCCTCCTCCACGGGGAAGGACGCGACGAGGTTGCCGTTGCGGTTGTTGACGCTCATGGCGACGATGCCTTTGCCGCCGCGACCCGTGGTGCGGTACTCGTAGGACGAGGTCCGCTTGCCATAGCCGTTGACGGAGACCGTCAGCACGACCTGCTCGGCCGCCGACATCGCGACATAGCGCTCCTGGGCGAGCTGGAAGCTGCCGGAGGTCTCCTCGGCCTCGGCGTCTGCCGGAGCCTCCTCCGTCGCGGCTTCGCCGGCCACTGCGCGGCGCATCTTCAGGTAGGCCGAGCGCTCGTCGGATGTGGTCTCGACGTGGCGCAGGATCGCCAGCGAGATCACCTTGTCGCCCTCGCCAAGCGCAATGCCGCGCACGCCCATCGAGGTGCGCCCGGTGAACACGCGCACGTCGGTGACGGGGAAGCGGATGCACTGGCCTCCGGCCGCGGTCAGCAGCACGTCGTCGTGCTCGGTGCAGATCTGCACGTCGACGATCGCCTCGTTGTCGTCGAGCTTCATCGCGATAATGCCGGAGCGGCGAACGTCGACGAAGTCGGACAGCTTGTTGCGCCGGACGTTGCCGCCCGTAGTGGCGAACATCACGTCGAGCTGGCCCCAGGTCGATTCATCCTCCGGCAGCGGCATGATGGTGGTGATGCGCTCGCCCTGCTCCAGCGGCAGGATGTTGATCATGGCCTTGCCGCGCGCGTTCGGCGCGGCCATCGGCAGCCGCCAGACCTTTTCCTTGTAGACCTGGCCGCGTGAGGAGAAGAACAACACCGGCGTGTGCGTGGAGGCCACGAACAGGCGGCTGACGAAATCCTCGTCGCGGGTCTGCATGCCGGAGCGGCCCTTGCCGCCGCGGCGCTGCGCCCGGTAGGCCGACAGCGGCACGCGCTTGACGTAGCCGGCGTGCGAGACGGTGACGACCATGTCCTCGCGCTGGATCAGGTCCTCGTCCTCGACCTCGCCTTCCTGCTCCATGATCACGGTGCGGCGGGGCGTCGCGAATTCCGCCTTCACCTCGGCAAGCTCGGTCTTGATGATGTCGAGGATGCGGGCGCGCGAGCGCAAGATCTCGAGATAGTCGCTGATCTCGCCGGCGAGCTTGGCAAGCTCGTCGCCGATCTCGTCGCGGCCGAGCGCGGTGAGGCGTGCGAGGCGCAGCTCCAGGATCGCCCTCGCCTGCTCCAGCGACAGGCGGATGGTGCCGTCCTCGTTGATGCGATGGCGGGGATCGTCGATCAGCGTGATGATGTCCTCGACGTCGCGCGCAGGCCAGTCGCGCGTCATCAACGTCTCGCGCGCGGCAGCCGGCGTCGGCGAGTGCCGGATCACCTTGATGATCTCGTCGATGTTGGCGACCGCAATGGCGAGGCCGACCTGCTCATGCGCGCGCTCGCGCGCCTTGCGCAGCTTGTATTTGGTGCGGCGGGTGACGACCTGCTCGCGGAAGCCGACGAAGATCGTCAGCATGTCCTTCAGGTTCATCGTCTGCGGACGGCCGCTATCGAGCGCGACGGCGTTGACGCCGAAAGAGGTCTGCAGCGGCGTGAACTTGTAGAGCTGGTTCAGCACCACGTCGGGTACGGCATCGCGCTTGAGCTCGACGACGACGCGATAGCCGTCGCGGTCGGACTCGTCGCGCAGGTCGGAAATGCCCTCGATCTTCTTTTCCTTGTAGAGCTCGGCGATGCGCTCGACCATCGTCGCCTTGTTCACCTGATACGGGATCTCGGTGATGACGATCGCCTCGCGCTCCTTCCGGACCGTCTCGAAGGTGACCTTGCCGCGCATCACGATCGAGCCGCGGCCGAGATGGTAGGCGCTGCGGATGCCCTGGCGACCGAGGATGATGCCGCCGGTCGGGAAATCCGGGCCCGGGATGATGCCGTTGAGCTCGTCGATGGTCAGCGACGGGTTGTCGATCAGCGCGACGCAGGCGTCGATCACCTCGCCGAGATTGTGCGGCGGGATGTTGGTGGCCATGCCGACCGCAATGCCGCCGGCGCCGTTGACCAGCAGGTTCGGAAACCGCGCGGGCAGAACCACCGGCTCCTTTTCCGAGCCGTCGTAATTGTCCTGGAAGTCGACCGTGTCGTCGTCGATGTCCTCGAGCAGCTTCAGCGCGATCTTGGTCAGGCGGGACTCGGTGTAGCGCATCGCCGCCGGCGGATCGCCGTCGACCGAGCCGAAATTGCCCTGCCCGTCGATCAGCGGCGCGCGCATCGAAAAGTCCTGCGCCATGCGCACCAAGGCGTCGTAGATCGCCTGGTCGCCGTGCGGGTGATACTTACCCATGACCTCGCCGACGGCACCGGCGGACTTCTTGTGCTTCTTGTCCGGGGTGTCGCCGCGATTGTGCATCGCGAACAGGATGCGGCGGTGGACCGGCTTCAACCCGTCGCGCGCATCGGGCAGCGCACGCGCCACGATCACGCTCATGGCGTAATCGAGATAGGACTTCTTCATCTCCTCGTAGATGGAAACGGGGCGAATGTCCGAGGGATGCGCCGGCTGGTCGCCGGGCTTGTTGTCGTCGTCAGCCAAGGGGGAATCCGGTGAGTTTTTGTCTGGGAATCATATAGCGCATCACACCCCTGATAACCACCCTTGCCGGGTTCTAGGGAAGCGCTTTTTCCGACTGTTTTTCCAGAGACTTACGCCCTTCCCGGCACCAGCCCGGACTGGGCCGGAACGGACCGGGCGGAACCGGCTCTTACGCCCCGAAAATCACCCGGTGCATGATGCGCCCGGGCACCAGCGTGAACAGGCCCGCCACCACCAGCGCGCCGGCGAAGATGAGGATCATCATCCGCCGGTGGTCGGCGACGCGATGGGTGTGCGCCCGCCACACCGCCAGCGGCAGAACCACCAGGGTGAAGATCGACAAGAGATGGATCGGGCTGAAGGCCCCGACCAAGCGGATCTGGTGGATCCAGAATGACGACGCGGCCACGACCACCATCAGGACCACCCAGATCCAGCCAATCGTCCGGTGCGGCAGCGTGCCCTTGGGCGCGGCGAACTGGACGAGGCCGAGCATGAAGGCGGCCATGGCGGCAAAGGCATGCAGCGGGATCGCTGGCGCGGCCTCAAGCAGCGGCGCAAGGCTCATGCGGGGGCTCTCTCAGGTCGGGCGACGATCGATGTGAATACAATTAACATGAAGTTAATACCATTCACATCGCAGCCCGTCAAAGACTTGAGGCGGCACATGAGGAAAGCCCGGAAAACCGAGCTAGGCCGATCAATTGGTAAGAAATCCTGTCGCTTTACGCGAGCAAGGCGCAGCGGTCCGCCCGCCTCAGCTCCTAAGTATACAGTTCTGCGCGGAAACTGTGTGTGTTAGCCCCTTGACCTCACAATCGAATCTTCGCCCGGAAGGATTCAACTTGTCAAGATGGACGGAAAATCTGACAACAGATGCGTCGGCTTGCGAGACCTGGAACAGTCGGGAATCTCTCTCGACACCTTATCAGAATGAAAATCATCGGACGACGAAGGCTGCCTGAGGTCGGTCTCAGAGGGCCCACCGAGGACGAAGTTCGCGCCAGCGAAGAGCACGCAAAGCTCCCCTTCATCCGGGCGCCTAAAGGCGTTTATCGGTACCGCAACCACGCGGAAGCGAATGCCGAGATGGACCGGTGGATAGCTGAAGCGATGGCGGAAAGAGCCAAGGAGCTAGGTTTCAAGCCTTGAACGTCTGCCCCGCGATCATGGCCCCCAGTGCAATCTCCCGCCGCTCGGCGTGGGCGCTGCGCTCGAGACAGCTCCGGAGCACCTCCCGATCGCCGACCAGGACAGCGAGATCCGTGGCGCGGGTGATGGCGGTGTAGACGAGCGACCGGTCAAGCAGCCGGGTCGCCTGGACCGGAATGACCACACGCCGGAAGCTGGATCCCTGGGCTTTGTGGACGGTGATGGCGTACGCGAGAGTGAGGTCCTCGAGCGTGCGGCCGCCCAGCTCGTGGGTGAACCCGTCGAAATCGACCTGCAGGGTGGCCCCGTCGATGCCGACGACGCGCCCGAGGCTGCCATTCCGGAGATCGAGCCGATAGTCGTTCCGGAGGAACATGACCGGCTCGCCTTCCGCAAAATGCTTGGTCGGATGCCGGGGCTTGCCGACGGCAAAGATGTCGTGAAAGCGCCGGTTCAGGGCTTCGGTTCCGACCGGTCCGGCCTTGACCGCACAAAGAATCCGGAGGTCCTCGGTAAAGCCTCCGAGATCGGCGACGATGTCGACTATGTCCTCGGTTGCGGCCTTCTCGATTTGGAGGTGTGCAACCCCGTGGCGGGCCTGCTCGGCGATCCCGGGCAGAGACGGCAGTCGTCCGGAGCGGACCGCTTGGGCGACGGCTGGGATGCCGGTGGCTTCGGTCTGACGGTAGACCTTCGTCAGCTCCACGGCCGGGATCTCACGTCGATCAATGAGCGCGTGGAGAACCAGCCCGAAGCCGATCGGAGGAAGTTGGCCCGGATCGCCTACGAGCAGCAGCCGGCACCCATCCGGTAGGTGTCGCAGGACCCGGTAGGCGGTCGGCAGGTCGAGCATCGAGGACTCGTCGACCACCACCACGGATTCCGGTCCCAAGGCCACTGATTGCGCCTCTACGGCCTTCAGGAAGGCAGCGATCGTGGTGGCCGGCCAGCCGGTGGCCTCCCGTATCCGAACCGCGGCCCGACCGGCCAGCGCCATCATGTGCACGGTCCGGCCGAATGCCGTGCACGCGCGGGCGATGGCTCTCAGGACCGTTGTCTTCCCAACGCCGGCGCCGCCGCGGATGATGCCGCAACGCTGTTGCACGGCAATCCGAACGGCTTCCCGCTGCTCGGCATCGAGCGCGATCCCGAGGTCAACGGCATCAAGCCAGTTCTCGAGCTCGGTCGTCGAGACTTCCCGGGCGATCAGATCGCCCATGACCGGTTCCTCGAGCATGGTCCGGATCCGATCAGCGACGTAGCGCTCCATCATGTGGGCGCCGGCGGCCTGGAAACCCTCTCCGATCGCGATCGCGGCCCTCTCCTGGACCGCCAGATCAATCGCCTGCTCCACCAGGGTGGTCGTGCACTTCAGGAGACGACGGACCTCGGCGACCAGGTCGCGATGATGCGTCCAGGTGTGGTGTCGCTCCAGCCGGCCGTAAAGTGCAGCCTCTACCGCTGCAACCAGGCGCTGCGGAGCTCGCTCATCCATGCCGAGCTGTCGCCCAGCGGCATCCACGACGTTCCAATCGGCCAGCGCCATCATAACGTACGGCGTCTCGCGGAGCTTTGCCGCGGCGTGTTCACCCCAGAGGCGGACGATCTTCTTGGCGAGCCGAGCGTCGAACCTGTGCTCGTCCAGCCAAACGACGACATCACCTTCGGCGAGCTTGGCCTTCCAGGCCTGGGCGAGCGCCTCCGCGCGCTCACGGCTCAGAACCGTGGTCAGGCGCTCAACGTCACCGTTGCCGAGGACGGCATAAAGCCGCTCGCCGAACGTCTCCCACAGCCGGGACGCAGTTGCGTATCCGATGCCTTCGAAAGCAGGATCCTCGGCCAGATGGCGGACGACCGTGCCGCCTGAGTTAACCGGTTTCTTCCGATCAGCTGCTGTGAGGTGCCTGGGTCCTTGAAAGCTGCTCATTGACCGTGCATTCTCCGAATCGGCCGTCTCGCCGGACCTGCCACAGGGTCAAAGTGGACATTATTTCAAGTTGCCTTGGATCGACCGTCATATCCAGGTCGGTGCGTAATCTGTGGACATCGGCCGCTGATATGAACAGGTGGATCCTTTGACCGCTATCCCCTTAACTGAATCTGCCCTCACGTCCGTGAAGCGTGCGGTTAGGCAGGACTATCCGAACTACAAATCATCCCATCTGACCGAGGCGATCGCAGCCGCGTGCGGCTTTGCAAGTCATGCAGCGCTGCGGGCCCGCATGTTGGAGCGTGCACCGGCGCATCCAGACTTTGCATTGCTCGAGGAATTGCCGTTCCTGAACCGGCTCGCGGCGGTGACGGGTGTTCCGATATCGGATGGAGACCTCCGTGGTTTCTCCTTCGATCGCCTTGTCTACGAGGGTGCGGACGTTCTTCCGACTGCATCCAAGGGCGCCGCCAAAGTGAAGTACGACGGTTCGCGCAGGCGGCGGGCCTGGCGCAATGTGATGGTCGCCGGGATCAATGCCGGCATCGACCAGGGATTGTTTACGCCGCGAGCGGGAGAAAACAGCTGGCCGCTGCCGGATCCGAAGTACGGAGACGCTCCTCGAACGTACCGATTCATGATCGAGGATATTCCGGCGATCGCCAGCGTTCACGACGCAGGCTGGGACGAGTTGTCAATCCACGTTGCTTTGTGGCCCACGATCGAGGGCGAACGGTGGGTCCGAACGGCGAATTGCGGTTTCCTGGCGGGCGAGGTGTTTGCATCCGGCTGGCTCGAGCGGCGTGACGGAGCCTGGCTTCAGGTGGGAGATGCCCCCGAGTTTAGCTGTCGGAAGCAGCGCCTGGATCTGATCGCCGCGCTGGATATCCGCCCCAAGGGTTATGCGGATCGCGGCAGTTTTAGGATGTGATTGCGCAAGAAGCTGCGGCTGATCTAGCCGTGACCGGGAGAACCGACTGCGCGACAGCATACCACCGTGCTCGCTCCGGCAAGGGGCAGCCCGCGCCACGCCCGCTTCGCGGGCCCGTGTCGCCCCTTGCCTTTCGCTGCGCGCGGCGGTCCTGCTGATCGCAGGTCGGCTCCGAGGGACGGTCAGGCACCAGTCTCTCCAAGGGACGGGATCTCACCGGGACACCCGTCGCCCGGTCTCGACCATGATGTCCTCGACCTGTTCGAGATGTCTCAGCTTTTCACGAAGGCCGGCGTTTTCAGCGCGCAGGGATGCATTCTGCTGCTCGAGCGTCAGAATGCGCTGGTCACGGCGATCGGACTTTGCGACCGGCTTCTCATCACCGGCGGCCTCCGCCAGGCCCAATTGCTGGAGCGCATCGTCGAGAAGCCGCTTCGCCGCCGGATTTTTGTAGAGAACCTGCCGATCGAAGCCACAGGCCAACGCGATAGCCGAGAAATTGGCCTTGCCGCCCCGCTCCGGAAGCTTGCGACCCTCTTGCCGGAGGCTCTCGAGATAGCCCTGTAGCCGCTCGACGTTTTCAGCGCCGATCTCGCTTCCAGATTTTTGGGCCGTCATGGAGACACCTCAGTCGGTCCGACCGCGATCGTTCTCCTGAAGAGGCGCATCAAGCTGCTCGACAGTCAACCGGTGCAAATAGGCGTTGTGCCGCCACCGTGTGAACCGGGCCTCCAGGGTCTCGATCCGCTTGCGCAAGCCTTCAACGACCTCGCCGATGTCCTGCGTGAACTTGGCCATACGCTGGTAGTCTGCATCAACCCGGCTGCGCCGGAGCTTTCGGCCGAGCTTGGCGTTCTTCAGCTCCTCCTTCTTGTGCTGGAAGGCCAGCTTGATCTTGCTGTGGGAGGCGAGAGCCTGGCGCGTCCAGTTCCGTCCGAGCCGTTGCTGGACAGCTTCGACGACATCCTCCCAGCCCATCTCAGGGCGCGACCATTCTTCAATGATCGTGCGGATGATGTTTTCATCCGTTTTGCTGATATGGACGCGCCGTCCGCGAGCACCGCGGCGCGCTGTGGTTCGGGGCACCCTGCCAGCGCCGGGTTGCTTGCCCAAACTTTCAAGGATTCGTTTTGCCATCAAGTCCTTCGCCGAAGGATCGAAGGGATAAGCTGATTCTGCCCGAGTCTCGAAGGGGTCTTCCGACGTAGGATTCAACAAGGCAAAACCTCCCTACACGCGAGGCATCAGACGCTCGTCGTTCACCACACCTGAGATTTTGAAATCGCTACGGCCCGAAGAACTTTCTGACCATTGTCGTGGCCTCCGGATCTCCGACATCGATCTGCTCGGCGAAGCCCGGAAACGCCTCGAGATGTTCTGCCTCGAACGGCTTCGCACCGAATTTCATCACCAGTCGGCCGACGGCGTAGGCTTGGTCGGCTGCTATGCGTGCGGCTGCGCCATCCTCGCCATCCAGCGTTGCGACGGCATGTTTAGTCAGGGCGAAGGCGCGCGGATCCATGCCGATCATTCCGACCGGCGAGCCGTCTCTGGCAACTGTCGCGGTCGACACCGGCTCCAAATCCAGCAGGCTGTGCAGCACCGAGATCTGCTCCTCGGAAGCCTCCGCGAGGTCTTCAATCGCCTCGCGGAACGACCTGCGTGTGTGAAGATGAACCCGGTAGCCACGTTTGTTGATGGCGACTGGGCCGTCGTCGAGAAGCTCAAAGGATTTGTCTGCCCGCCGGAGCGCCGGCAACAGCTCTTTGAACGCTTCCGAAGGCGTTTTGGCGGTCGACAAGAGATCCAAGTCTCCCTCGATCAGGATCGAGCGCGACAGGAAAGCACCGGCCGAGGCTTCGTAAAGGTGCATGGCGACGCTCCCGAAAATCATAAAGCGGGGCCCAGATAGTTCGTGGCGAGCGAGCTCGCGCAGCACGTCGGCGGCGATAGGCTCGAGGCGGCCGATCTTCAGTGCCTTGCCCACGCGAACGAGGGGCTCCAGGTCGTCCTTGATCTCGGCAACCACCTTGTCGATTTCCACACGGGTACGGTCGAAACTGTCTTTCTGTTTCTCGGTTTCTGGTGAACGGCGGCCCAGGGACCGCATTGTCTTTTTGCCGGTTTCGGGAAGGGTCCAATATTGGATCAGATATTCGGCACCCCTGACCGTTTTCCAACCCATCGCCCCACGAAACTTCTCCTGAAGCGTGGTCAGAAACTCGTACCGCTCCCAGAATTCGCGGACATCCTCCAGATGCCGAAGCTGGGCGTGGTTCATGGGGGTGGGTTCGAGGCTAGCCATTTTCCACCAGAAGCATATATATTACCATATTTCGGTAGAAATTCAAGGAACAGTTGAACGGCTGGACTTCCAGCGAAGGTTTACACATATTACAGTTATAGCGAGTGCTGGAAATGGAGGCCTGCCATGGCCGAGGCGATGACACGACTGAAGGTCGAGGCGATCGAGCGCGAGGAAGCCCGCAAGGGAGCAAACTTCCTCGAGCGAGCGCTTGCGCTTGAGCACGCCGGGCTGTTTCTCACGAGCGCCAATGGCAAGAAGGTGACGGTAGAGATGCCGCCGACCCTGATGCTCGTGCTGAAAACCCTGCTGAGGACATTGGCCGATACCGGCGAAGCGCTTGTCTTGTCCCCCGACCTGGAGATTTCACCGGAAAATGCTGCCGAGATTCTCGGCATTTCGCGGCCCCTCGTCTATCAGCGCATGGATGCGGGCAAGCTCCCGTTTCGTTCGGTCGGGACACATCGCCGGGTCCGTGTAGACGATGTCGTGGCACTGAAGAAGGCCGAGGACGAGCGGCGTGCGTTGGCGGCGGCCCTTTCGGCCGACACCGAGGATCTCGAAGCAAACTATGCAAAGCCCGGTCAAAGCTCTTCTTGACGCGAACGTCCTGTATCCGAACCACCTGCGTAATCTGCTGCTCCAACTGGCTCAGAACGACTTGTTCGAGGTCAAGTGGAGCGGACAGATCGAAGAGGAATGGCTGCGCAACATGGAGCCGCGCACGCGAGCACGCATTGAGGCGCACACTCTTCCGCTCATAAGAAAGGGCTTTCCGGATGCCATCGTGACGGGGTTCGATCCGAACCAAGTCATCGGAAAGACGGACGTGAAAGACCGTCATGTCGCCTCGGCGGCCGCGGCAATCGCGCCCTGTATCCTCGTGACGAACAATCTGCGGGACTTTGATTTCGAGGCGCTGAAGACACTTGGGGTGCAGGTGCAGTCTCCCGATGATTTTTTAACAGAGCTGGCTATCTCAAAGCCGGAAGTGATGGAGGCCGCAACGCGCGAGGCCGCGGCGAACCTCACGAAGTCCAATCCGACGTGGGAGGACTATTTGACCCTACTTGCGACAGGATGCGGCCTACCGAAGTATGTGGACTGCCTCCGCGCCGGCCCTGGCGCCGCGCCGGCCACCGCACCATCAAAGGCCACCTAAATCCCTCTTCTGGAGCTATCGGCTCATCTGACCTGCGGCAACCGTTTTAGAGCCTCAAACAGCACGCCGGCGCGCGACATTTCGGTTTGAATAGCTTGACGGTGATACGGGTGTCTTTCGACGTATGCTAGAGGCGAGGCTCGGGCTGATAGTCGATCTCATCCATCTCCGCGAGCTCGCGCAGGATCTGCTCCTTGGTTTTCCTGACCGTCTCCGGCAGCACGACGCCACGATCGTGGCCGCTGTCCGGGAACACCGTGATGCCGACGTCGGCGCCCAGTGCGGTCAGCACTTTGATGAGTCGCCGGACCTCGTAGCCGCCATGCCGGTGGTTCATGATCCGATCGAGATCCTGCTCCGGTTCGCCGGCGAGCCGAGCCACGTCGGCCGGGGTCAGGCCGCGCTGCTCGGCGATGGTCGCGATCTCGTGGGACAGGTGGCTTTTGACCCTGAACTCGTCCGGATCGGTGATGCCCTGCTCGGCCAGGAAGTCGTCCCCGCCGCAGATCGTGAGGTCTTTCTTGTCCGTGCTCATTGCAATTCTCCTCCAGCATACCCCCGTGCCGAACCGCGGAAAACCCCACATAAGAATCAAGAGACAGGCTCATCCTCTTTTGGCTCATCCCATGGCTGCACCAAGGTGCCATCCGGAATGTTCGGATCGTTGTGAACCGCTAGGGCCTTTTCCAGGCCAGCTACGATCTTCCGATTGTGGTCCACGTAGTTCGAGGCGCCGTACTCCTCATCGACCTCCCTCTCGCATTGGGCGAGTATTGCCTTCTGCTCCTGCAGCATCTGCTCAGTCCGAGCGGCTTGCTTGGCGTCTCCCTTGATGAGCAGATGCTCGCCGCAGTCGGCGCAGGCCCCGTGCTTGTGGCACGGCGCAAGCGTCCAGTCCTGAAAGCACATGCCGATGTCGGTCGTGTGGGCGGTGGCAAAGCGGGCCTTGAGAAATTCCTCGCGCTCGACGGGCGGCAAGCGCTTGAAGGTCTCAACCACCGACCCCATCGCGGCGCCTGTTTTCAATGCCTCGCGGGTCACCTCGGCGAGCGCCATGCCGCTCATGTGGTCGTAGACCGAATTCTGATGCAGGTTCTTCCGGCCCGACCAGCGGGCGATATCGAGCTGGGAGACGCCGCCTTCCTGAGCCAGCGTATTCAGATAGTGGCGAACGGCGTGGCTGCGGAGATTATAGGGTTTGCCGTGCTCGTCGCGCAGATCCAGCCTTTCGAACACCGATTTCACATATCCCGACCCGGTCAGGAACGTCCGCATGTGCCGGTCGGAGAAGATCGTCACGATCGACTCGAAGCTGTTGCGAACCGGGTGGAAGAAATGCAGCGGCAGCAGGAGCAGGTATTCTTCGAGCGGCCGAGGAGCATCCGCCGGCAACTTGGCCTGCAGCTCCAACAGCTTTTGCTCGATGTCGCCGAGACGGTAGACGCACTGGGGAATTCCGGGCTGGCCCGGCAGTTTGCGTCGTTCTTTCGGCTCCACGCCCCAGTCATGCAGCGTGAGGCGCCCGGCGTTGAAATTTGAAACGCCGAGCAGATTCGGCAGATCGCGCGACCACACCTCCGTTTCGGGATCCGCCAACCGCCATGGCGGCGGTAGGAAAGCACGCCCAGGATGCGCTGCCATCCACTTGGCGACGTCACGCGCCGGCTGCGTGATCCGGGTGATATCGGCGATGGCCTTTTTTGCGACGTCGACCATGGCCGTCGGGATCCACTTCACCGAATCCGGGTACCCCTTCGATCCGCCATAGGCGATGCCGAAATTCTCGACCTGCTGTCCGGAGGCGTCGAGGATTGGCTCCCCGTTCGAGGTCGCCTTTTCCGTGCGGATACAGTCCACCGCAAGGTTCAAAACCTCGTTGATGCGCCAGGGTGCACAGAACAGGAGCTCCACGATACGCGCCCGCAAGATGTCCGTGTCGAGTGTCACCATGGAGGTCATCGCGATGATCGCATCGATAACCTCCTCGCTGGCCATCTTCTCGGCGCGGCGGGATCTTGCCTTATCATCGATGCGCGATCCGATGTCGTCCTCACGACTGATCGGATTCCGGAAGGAGATGATTGCCTTGGTGAGCACCCGATCGTTCAAAAACTTCGCAATCTCGACGAGGGCACAGGCCTGCGAATAGCTCGAAGTCCGGCTCATCCGCTCCTTGAGCAACCGCGCCGCTCGAGCAAAGTGCTCGGAGGTCAGCTCTGCGGGATCATAGTTCTGGTCTCGGAGAACCTCGTAGAGAGCCTTGCTCGCGTCGACGACCTTGGTGTGGGACCCGAATGGTCGCGCGAACTCGCGCAGGACGACGATCGAGCGGATCAGGTCGCCAAACGGGCGGGCCATGACTTCGCGTCCCTCGTCGCTGGCGCGGCCCTTCCCCCGGGTCATGAAGTAGAGCTTCCGCACCTGGGCGGAGGTCGGTCTGAGCTTCCGGGTGGACGTAATATCCCAAACAGGAGCGTCAAAATCGACGTCGGGGCCGAACACTTGGAGTTTGCGTGCATGATCGACCAGCGCCGCTAAATTGGCCCTGCAGTCCCGCTCGATCCGGGACGGAAGATTGAGAATATCGGCACTGGTCGTGCGGCTGCTCTGCCGAGCAGGGTTGGCCTTTGACCGGGGCGCCGGCGCAACGGGAACGCTCATTCCGCGGCTCCTTCACACAGGGTTACGACCTCGGCGACCGCCAGGATGGTCGCGTCGTGAAGGCGGACGATCTGCGGATCCCGCCCGTCCTTCTCGCGCCGGACGCGCTCGGAGCACAGCCAATCGAGCATTTCGCGGTGCGGACCATTCTTCCAGGGCTGAAACTTTTCGCAGGTGTAGCAGGAGATCGGCGCATAGAGGCCGCAGGCTCCGGCACCGCACGTCCCGAGGTTACCGTTGCGCTCCGGGGCCTGGCCCGGCTGGCGACGAAACCAGGGAATGCGCTTTGCGGGATTACCGCCGTTCACAGCTTCGCTCTCGTCCACCACCACCCGTCCCATGAAGGCGTCCGCGAGCGGCGCCAGTTTCAACGCCAAGGCTGCATCCAGCCGCTGAACCTGGTTCGAACGGGTCTCGTAATAGACCTGGACCGTCTGCAGGTCCGAATGGTCGAGCATCATGGCGAGTTCAACGGGAAAGGCTCCTTCCTCGACGGCGCGGGTTGCGAAAGTCCGGCGAAACCGTCTTGGATTAGCCCTAAGATAATCTCCGGTCCGGTGGGACTTTACGCCGAGCTTGCGAACTGCGCGCTCGATCATCCCGGCAATCTCTTGGGGAGGAACGTGCATCGCATATTCGCGAAGCGTTCCACGAAGATCCAGTCGCGGCTGGGCCGCCGCAAACAACGGATGGCCATACTCGTCAGCCCAGCCCTCCGCTTCACGTCGCAACTTGTTCTGCGCGATGAGGGCCGCGACCAGGGGGCCCATGTCCTCGTTCAGGATCTCCGGATGAAACTGGGAACGAAATTCCTCGTCCCCCTTCTTGATACGGGGCACGTAGAGCAGGTGCAGGATCCGACCCGTGCGGTGTTCCACTATCGGCTTGTAATCTTCCTCCCGCAGGAGTGCGTACGCCAAGGGATTGCAGCCCAGGCCTATAGCCAGCCACAATGCCGTGCGTTCCTCGAGATCAAGAACCGATGAGCTCGCAGAGGCCCGGAGCGCGGTCGTCAGGGCTATGTATTCGAGCTCGTCAAATGCCCCTTTGACAGGATCTCTGGTGCGAACGGCGCGACCCTGCTCATTGCGGCCGATCACCAGCTCGTCGAGCGTCGCAGCGACATCGGACGAAAACTGCGGAAGCTTTTGTTGAGCACACCATCGATACCACGCTCGAACATAGCCAAGGCGGTAGTGGACAAGTCGAGGAACTTGCCGGAGTTCGCTGATAAGCCGCTCATCGATTCCCGCACCGTTCGCGGCACAGGCTCTAAAATGCTCAGAGCGATGCAGGTAAGCTAGAGCGCTAAAAGTGTTGCCAACATCATCCGTGGATACCACCTGGATTCGCGCGGCAAGATAAAGAACGACGCTTGTAAGCAGGGCGAGAGAGTCAATCTGGAGCCTGCGGAAATCCAGGTCATGACGCACCCGTCTCAGCTGATTCAGCTTCCAAACCCATCCGGTCGCATCAACCGGAACACCGGCGCGATCATGAATTACGCCTTGGCTCGGAAAATCGAAGCCGGGCTCATGCTCAAGATCTCGCTTCGCTGTCATTCCTCGACCTCGCGGGTGCTCTTGTCCTGCATCTTGAGCATGATCGTCCGAGCTCGCCTGCGGATGCGCCGACCCTGGTAGTGGTCGCCCTGCTCCGAGGTGCGCGTCCACCCTTGGCTCTGGTTGCGGGCATGCTTCTCCATTGCCTCCGGCGTTCCGAGCTCTTCAGCGCCGTCGCCAAATCGATCATTCCAGGTATGGCGAAGGACGTGCGTGGAGAATTTGGCGGGGATGCCGGGCACCTTCTCGCGCAGCTGCCTGTACATGTACGTGACGGTCGAGCCCGAGAGCGGTTTGCCCTGTTGCGAGAAGAACACGTACGGCGACTTCTTCACGCCAGGAAACGTCCTGCGAGAGCGAGTGATGTAATTGTTGAGGGCTCGCGCCAACCTCGGCGTCAGCGGCAACGGCCGAGCCAACGTCTTTGTCTTGGGTGTATTCTTGCGTGGATCCTCGCGGTCATCCGGCCGGCGATGGACGGTGACCATGGGCGCATCACCGTTGAGGTCGAGGTCCTTGCCCTTGACGATCAGCGCCTCGGACTTGCGCACGCCGGCATCGTAGTAGAGCAGCCATAGGGCGTAGTTTCGCTCCTGGTGCGCAGGCCTAAAGGGGTTGCTGGGATCGCCAGGCGTGATGGCCTTCAAGAAGAGTTCGCGATCGGTATCGCTCAGGCCCTCTCGGGTCGTCTGTTTACGGATTCTAATCTCTCCGACGACGGCCTCCTTGAAGTCGGCCAGCCGAAGCCGCGCTTCCGCGATGCGGCTGTCCCGGGCTGACATCCGTCCAAGCGTGTTGTCGGCATGGAACGCGACGTAATCCCGGATCGCCGTGCATCGGGCCCTCCATACCGAGGCGGAGACAACCGACTTTCCCCGCGAGTTCTTACCCTCCATCTGGCGCGCGCGATGATTGAGGTTGACCCGCAGTTCGGTCCGCAAAGCAGCCAGTTCCTCCCGGCTGAACAATTCGAAGCTCTCGATGCGCTGGCGCAGATCGATCTCGCGGCCCGCGGCCCAGTTATGCAGCATGCAAACCGCGTGCATGTGCGTTTCCATGGTCCTCAGGGCCATGGTCGTGGGCCGCAGATGCGCGACGCAATAGAGGTTCGGCCAATCGACCGGCAATTCCTGCGAGTCGACTGTGAAAGCGAACTCGTCGCCTTCCTCCAGACGAATGGTTTTGGTGTGAAAAGGCGGAATTTCTTGCCACATCGGCGAGATACTCGGGCACTGGATGATGGCCCTAAAATCTCACGAGCAGCCCAAAACGCCCTAATTGCAAAGGCAAGACCGCAAAATGACGTTTAACCCTCAGAGCAAGCGGACGATTTCGCTCCAATCTTTACAAAGCTGAGCGAACGGGCGGCAAACTTCGAAGCCCGCAGAAGCCCTATTTTTGCAGAGGTTTTGAAACGCCGCCGACGTCCGTGGAGGAATCCTCATCCGGTTTTCCCCAAATTCGTCCACCAGAATGCGCAACTCCCGAACGATCGCACGTTGGAAAGATTTTCATCAGAAAAATAAGCGGGTTTTCTGCCAAAACTTTACAAACAACGAATCCTACAATCTAGCTGAAGCAATGCTTTACAAAAACAATCGGGGCGATTTCTCATAACCCGTTGCCAGGTCTAAGAAATCGCCCCGAAACTTTACTTTCGGAAAATCCTATCTGCTAGAACGGGATGTCGTCGTCCATGTCGCTATTGCGGCCGCCGCCGGCCGCAACGGGACGACGCGGCGCGCTGCTGACCGGACCGGAGGAGCCGAAATCGCCGCCCGGCTCGTCGCCGAAGCTGCCGCCTCCGCCGCCTCCGCCGCCGCCACCGCGGCCATCGAGCATCGTCAGCGTCGAGTTGAAGCCCTGGAGCACGACCTCGGTCGAGTACTTCTCGACGCCGCTCTGGTCGGTCCATTTGCGGGTCTGGAGCGCGCCCTCGATGTACACCTTCGCGCCCTTCTTCAGATACTGCTCGGCGACCTTGCAGAGCCCCTCATTGAAGATCACGACGCGATGCCACTCAGTCTTTTCCTTGCGCTCGCCGCTGTTCTTGTCGCGCCAGGTTTCCGAGGTCGCGATGCTCAGATTCGCGATCGGCCGCCCGTCCTGGGTGCGGCGGATTTCAGGATCCTTGCCGAGATTTCCAACCAGAATGACCTTGTTGACGCTTCCCGCCATCGCCGCTCTCCACTCCAAATGCAACTGAATTCGTAAAGGCCGCGCCGCGCGCCCCGCAGTCCGCCGCAACCTGTTTGAGGCGACCCTATACGCTTGCGCGGACCGATCAGCCCACCAGCCCTCGGGTTATCCCCACATATAGCATCGCCTGCCGGCTTGTTCCAGATTTGTTCTTCCGGGGCGAGCACGGCATGTTCGGCTCCGGCGGTGCCTGCATGCCGCTCAAATGGCGCGCAATGGATGGAACCTTTTCAAGTTCCCCCAATCAGCGAAAAGCGCTTAACATTCATAAAGTTACACGCCTCGCACTTGGCTTGCGACTGTTGCATTTCAGAGACGGACTCTGCCTCCCCCTTAGGCTACCGTTGCCTCGGAATTGAGTTCATATGGGCGTCGCGCCTGATTGGCCGCTTCGGGGACCTCAAGAAGCGGACCTGACCCGGGGAGACTGCAATGAATAAGATTTTGATTGGTACAATCGGTGCCGTGGCGTTGGGCCTGTCGGCTCCCGCAAGCGCGGCGGATATGGCGGCGCGTCCCTACACCAAGGCTCCGCCCCCGATGGTTGCGACCATCTACGACTGGAGCGGCTTCTACATCGGCATCAACGGCGGCTGGGGCTCAAGCCGCAATTGCTGGGACTTCGTGACGCCGGTCACCGGTACGCTGATCGACGACGGCTGCCATAACTCATCGGGCGGCACAGTCGGTGGTCAGGTCGGCTATCGCTGGCAGTCGGCCAATTGGGTGTTTGGCGTGGAAGGCCAAGGCAACTGGGCTGACTTCAGTGGAAGCAACATCAGCCCGACCGCGCCAGATCAGCAGAACCGTACGCGGGTCGATGCCTTCGGCTTGATTACCGGTCAGGTCGGTTATGCCTGGAATAACGTTTTGGTCTACGTAAAGGGCGGCGGCGCCGTCGTGGACGACAGATACGACCTCATCGTCGCGCCGGGCTTTGTGGGTGCTGGCACGACCTTCGGTTCGGCCAACGGAACACGCTGGGGCGGAACGGTCGGCGCGGGAGTCGAATTTGGCTTCGCCCCGAACTGGTCGGTGGGCTTCGAGTACGATCACATCTTCCTCGGCACCCGAAACGTCGACTTCATCTTCGGCGGAGCCTTCGTTCAGACCGAACGCATCAGTCAGGACGTCGATCTCGCCCTCATCCGCCTGAACTACCGTTGGGGCGGCCCGGCGATCGCCAGGTACTGATCGCAAGGATAGTTCTCTTCTGACGAACGAAAGGCCGGCCTCGCGCCGGCCTTTTTGCTGGGCGCGAGCCGAGGGATCCGTCAGCGATTGTGACGTTTTGTGGCTGTTGTGACTTTTCGGGTACACAACTTGCGGCTTCGTTGGTGTAAGCACGACGCCAGTTGGACCACGGCGTCCGATGCCCTTCCGTTCACGGAAGGCAACAACAGAAACTGGGACTGGGATTAGGTTAAAAATGAAGAAGGTTTTGTTGGCTTCGGCCTGTTTGTTCGCTCTGGCTGCCCCTGCGTCGGCGGCTGATCTCGCGGCCCGCCCGTACACCAAGGCTCCTGTGGCTGTGGCCTCGGTCTACAACTGGACCGGCTTCTACCTCGGTATCGTCGGTGGCGGCGCCTGGGAAAACGCTTCGGGTGACCCGAAGATGAAGGGTGGCTTCGTCGGTGGCACCGCTGGCTACAACTGGCAGACCGGCAACGTCGTGTTCGGCATCGAGGCCGACGGTTCCTGGGCTGACGTCAGCGCCTCCGCGACCGCTCTCGGCGTCACCGTCTCCTCCAAGACCGACGCACTCGGCACCGTCCGCGGCCGCATCGGCTACGCCGTCAACCAGGTCCTGTTCTACGGCACCGGTGGTTACGCCTGGATCGACAACAAGCTCAGCGTCAGCGCACTTGGCGTGACCGTCTCCGACACCAAGTGGCACTCCGGCTGGACCGTCGGTGCGGGCGTCGAAGCGTTCTTTGCTCCGCAGTGGTCGGTCAAGGGCGAGTACCTCTATCGCAGCCTCGGCGGCGAAACCTACTTCTCGGGCCTCGGCGCTCCTGTGAACACCGGCACGATCAACTTCCACACCGTGCAGGTCGGCGTGAACTATCACTTCGGCGGCCCGATCGTCGCGAAGTACTAAGCTTCGTCTCCGACGCTACCCGCGTTACGAAAGGCCGGCCTCGCGCCGGCCTTTTTGTTTGGTCATCTTCACACGTCGTAATATACGCCATCCCGCCACTAGCGTTTTCGGCGAGATGTGGCTATCCGGTGACACAACCTTAGGATTCAATGGTGTAGAGCTATGACATCAGTTGGCTCATAGGGTCCGCTGCTCTTCCTTGCGGAAGGCAACAAAGAGAAACGGAACTGGGGAATCAGATGAAGAAGGTTTTGCTGGCTTCGGCCAGTCTGTTCGTGCTCAGCGCGTTGACACCGGCCTCGGCGGCCGATCTTGCGGCCCGCCCCTATACCAAGGCGCCGGTCGCCGTGGCCTCGATCTACAACTGGAGCGGATTCTACATCGGCGCCAACGCCGGTGGCGGCTCCAGCCACAATTGCTGGGACGTCAACAATATCTTCGGCGTTGCGGGTCCGGACACGGCCGAAGGCTGTCACAATGCGACCGGCGGCATCGTCGGTGGCCAGATCGGTTATCGCTGGCAGTCGGCCAACTGGGTATTCGGCCTTGAAGCCCAGGGTGACTGGGCAAACCTGAAGGGTTCGAATACGAGCTTGGTGCTCGCGCCGCTGGTCAACGAGACCAAGATCGACGCGCTTGGCCTGTTCACCGGCCAGGTCGGCTATGCCTGGAACAACGTGCTCTGGTACGTGAAGGGTGGCGCGGCCGTCACGCACGCCAAGTACAATGGTACGGTGGCCGGCGTGGTCATCGACAGCGCAAGCGAGACGCGCTGGGGTGGTGCGGTCGGCACCGGCCTCGAATTCGGCTTCGCGCCGGGCTGGTCCGTTGCGATCGAGTACGACCATCTGTTCATGGGCAAGCGCAACAACTCGTTTACGATTGTCGGCATCAACGACCGTATCGACCGCATCAAGCAGGACGTCGACATGGGCACCGTCCGCCTCAACTACACCTTCGGCGGCCCGGTGGTCGCGAAGTACTAAGCTTCGTCTCCGACGCACTCGCGTTACGAAAGGCCGGCCTTGCGCCGGCCTTTTTGTTTGGCAGCACGCTCCAGCGTAGTTCCGCTCGCCCAGCTGCTGCCAGATGCCGCCAGCACGCCAACATTCCGTTGACGATTCGCAACTCCCTCTGGAAATCCGTCTCCGTTCTTCCTACGTTCGCTGCCAACCCCATCGGCGCCGATCCCGGTTCCGGGCGAAGCGCGCCTTTTTTGTTGGCGCGATCGCGCACCTTTGGGCTTCCTTGAGGGCAACTCGGATGGATGAAGTGATCAAGGCGAAGCGCCAACAACAGAACGCGGGCTCGAGCCTGCGCGCAATTACGATCCGCGGCGCGCGCGAGCACAACCTCAAGAACATCGACGTCGAGATTCCCCGCGACAAGCTGGTGGTGTTCACCGGCCTCTCCGGCTCCGGCAAGTCCTCGCTCGCCTTCGACACCATCTATGCCGAGGGCCAGCGCCGCTACGTCGAATCGTTGTCGGCCTATGCGCGCCAGTTCCTGGAGATGATGCAGAAGCCCGACGTCGACCAGATCGACGGCCTGTCGCCGGCGATCTCGATCGAGCAGAAGACGACCTCGAAGAATCCGCGCTCGACCGTCGGCACCGTCACCGAGATCTACGACTACATGCGCCTGCTCTGGGCCCGCGTCGGCGTACCCTATTCGCCGGCCACGGGTCTTCCGATCGAAAGCCAGACCGTCTCGCAGATGGTCGACCGCGTGCTCGCGCTGCCCGAGGGCACGCGCCTCTACCTGCTCGCCCCCGTCGTGCGCGGCCGCAAGGGCGAGTACCGGAAGGAGCTCGCCGAATGGCTCAAGAAGGGCTTTCAGCGCGTCAAGATCGACGGCACCTTCTATGAGCTTGCGGAAGCCCCGACGCTCGACAAGAAATTCCCGCACGACATCGACGTCGTGGTCGACCGCATCGTGGTGCGCGCCGACATCGGCCAGCGCCTTGCCGAAAGTTTTGAGACCGCGCTGAAGCTCGCCGAGGGCCTCGCCGTCATCGAGTTCGCCGACGCGCCGGCAGCCGCGCCTGCGGAAGAGAAAAAGAAGACCGCAAAGATCCACGACAAGAGCGGACCCGAGCGCATCCTGTTCTCGGAAAAGTTCGCCTGCCCGGTCTCCGGCTTCACCATTCCCGAGATCGAGCCGCGCCTGTTCTCGTTCAACAACCCCTATGGCGCCTGCCCCGCCTGCGGCGGCCTCGGCGTCGAGCAGCATGTCGACGAGGACCTCGTCATTCCCGACAAGGAGCTGTCCTTGCGCAAGGGCGCGATCGCGCCCTGGGCCAAGTCGTCCTCGCCCTATTACGAGCAGACGCTGACCGCGCTCGGCAAGCACTACAAGTTCACCCTCGACACCAAGTGGAAGGACCTCGCCAAGAAGACCAAGGACGCGATCCTCTACGGTTCCGGCGAGGACGAGATCAAGTTCTCCTACCAGGACGGCGTGCGCTCCTACGACACCAAGAAGCCGTTCGAGGGCGTCATCACCAACATCAATCGCCGCTACCGCGAGACCGAGAGCGAGTGGGCGCGCGAGGAGCTGGCGAAGTATTTCCACGACGTACCCTGCGAGGGCTGCAAGGGTTTTCGGCTCAAGCCCGAGGCGCTCTGCGTCAAGGTCGGCGACAAGCACATCGGCGAGATCTCGGAGCTGTCGGTCAGGAAGGCCGGCGAGTGGTTCGAGACCGTGCCGGACGCGCTGAACAAGCAGCAGAACGAGATCGCCGGCCGCATCCTGAAAGAGATCCGCGAGCGCCTGACCTTCCTGCTCGACGTCGGCCTCAACTACCTCACGCTGTCCCGCTCCTCCGGTACGCTGTCCGGCGGCGAGAGCCAGCGCATTCGCCTGGCCTCGCAGATCGGCTCGGGCCTCACAGGCGTGCTCTACGTGCTGGACGAGCCTTCGATCGGCCTGCACCAGCGCGATAACGCGCGCCTGCTCGACACCCTCAAGAGGCTTCGCGACCTCGGCAACACCGTGGTCGTGGTCGAGCATGACGAGGACGCCATCCGGCTTGCCGACTACGTGCTCGACATCGGCCCCGGCGCCGGCATGCACGGCGGCAACATCGTCGCCGAAGGCACGCCCGCCGAGATCATGCGCAACCCGAAATCGCTGACCGGCAAGTACCTCACCGGCGAGCTCGAGGTCGAGGTGCCCGAGCGGCGCCCTCCGAACCACCGCCGCACCATCAAGGTGGTGAACGCGCGCGGCAATAACCTCAAGAACGTCACGGCCGAGATTCCGCTCGGCCTGTTCACCTGCGTCACCGGCGTCTCCGGCGGCGGCAAGTCGACGCTTCTGATCGACACGCTCTACCGCGCCATCGCCCGCAAGCTGAACGGCGCCAGCGAAGGCGCCGCCCCGCACGACCGCATCGAGGGCTTAGAGCACATCGACAAGATCATCGACATCGACCAGTCGCCGATCGGCCGCACCCCGCGCTCGAATCCGGCGACCTATACCGGCGCCTTCACGCCGATCCGCGAATGGTTCGCGGGCCTGCCCGAAGCCAAGGCGCGCGGCTACGAGCCCGGCCGCTTCTCCTTCAACGTCAAGGGTGGCCGCTGCGAGGCCTGCCAGGGCGACGGCGTCATCAAGATCGAGATGCACTTCCTGCCCGACGTCTACGTCACCTGCGACGTCTGCAAGGGCAAGCGCTACAACCGCGAGACGCTGGAAGTCCTGTTCAAGGGCAAGTCCATCGCCGACGTGCTCGACATGACCGTCGAGGAAGCCGCCGAGTTCTTCAAGGCGGTGCCGCGCGTGCGCGAAACCTTCCAGACCCTGCACCGCGTCGGCCTCGACTACATTCATGTCGGCCAGCAGGCGACTACGCTCTCCGGCGGCGAAGCCCAGCGCGTCAAGCTGGCAAAAGAGCTGTCCAAGCGCGCCACCGGCCGCACGCTTTACATCCTCGACGAGCCCACCACCGGCCTGCACTTCCATGACGTCAAGAAGCTCCTGGAGGTGCTGCACGAGCTGGTCGCGCAGGGCAACACGGTCGTCGTCATCGAGCACAATCTCGAAGTCATCAAGACCGCCGACTGGGTCATCGACCTCGGCCCCGAAGGCGGCGACGGCGGCGGCGAGATCGTCGCCTGGGGCCCGCCGGAAGACATCGCCAAGGCGCCAAGGAGCTATACGGGCAAGTTCCTGGAGCCGGTGCTGAAGAAGGCAAGGAAACCGAAGCGGCGGAGCACGAGCGAGGCGGCGGAGTAGCGGCCTCCCGTTATGTCATTTGCTCGTCGCCGGGGCCAAGAACTCCGGCGGCACTGTCTCGGTCAACCAGACCCCATTGTCGGCGCGATAGAACTTGAACCCGCGCGCATGCATGCCGCCGGCATCGACCTTGAAGATGTGGGGCTTGCCATGGCGCTGTCCGACCCGCAGCGCGGTCACCTCATCGGAGGACAGGTGCACTTGTTGGCGCGCCTGCGGTTTCAACCCCTCCGCGAGGATCGCTTCGACGAATCTCGTCGCCGTCCCGTGATAGAGGACTGAGGGCGGTTCTTGGGGTGGCAAACCGAGCTCCACCGATACGGAATGCCCTTGGGCTGCCCGGATCTTCAGCCCGTCGGCGGACAGCGAAAATCGCTTCTTGTCGCTGCTTGCGACGACGCCGAGCAGGTCAGCTCGGTCAAACGTCGTCCCTGCTGCATTGGCTTTCTCAAGCAGTTCGTCAATATTGACCCAGCCCTTGGCACTGAGCGTCAAGCCGATCTCATCGGGCTTGTGTCTCAGCACGAAGCTCAAGAACTTGCTAAGTTGAATCTGATCGACCGTCATCTTTGTCTTCCTGTTTCCGTCTTGTACATCCGGCCACTTAGTTCGACCAGACTCCCCTTCCTCCATGCCCTACTCCCTCGCCATCTTCGATCTCGACGGCACCCTCGCCGACAGCTTCCCCTGGTTCCTGCGCACCATCAACGATGTCGCCGATCGCTTCGGCTTTCGCCGGGTCGCCGATGAGGACATCGAGGGGCTGCGGCATGCCTCGAGCCGCGAGATACTCAGCCGGCTCGAAGTGCCCTTGTGGAAGCTGCCGGCGATCGCGCGGCATGCGCGGCGGCTGAAGGCGGAGGCAGCAGCTGAGATTTCGCTATTTGTGGGCGTCGAGACGATGCTGCGGACACTGGCTGAGAACGGCGTGCAGCTCGCGCTGGTGACGTCCGACAGCGAGGCCAATGCGCGTGAGAAGCTCGGCGAGGCTGCCGCGCTGTTTTCGCAGTTCGACTGCTCGGCGTCGCTGTTCGGCAAGGCCGCAAAATTCCGCCGGGTCGTCCGCCGCGCCGGCGTGGAGCCAAACCGGGTGATCGCGATCGGCGACGAGGTCCGCGACATCGAGGCGGCGCGGACTGCAGGCATCGCTTGCGGTGCGGTGTGCTGGGGCTATGCGGCCCCGGCGGCGTTGCGGGCGCTGGGGCCGGATCACATCTTCGCCCAGATGGAGGAGATTGCGGATGTCTTATGCGAGAACGTAGGGTGGATTAGCGAAGCGTAATCCACCACTGTTCGTATCCGCCGAGGCAGAAGAGGTGGGTTACGCCGCGGACTGCGCTTCGCGCAGCCGCGGACTAACCCACCCTACGAATTGTTCGGAAAGACGCCGATGACACTCACGGACGCAAGCCGCCTCAAGCTCCTGGAGCCGCCGGTCGGCAAGGTGCGTGTCGTGCTCGACACCGACACCTATAACGAGATCGACGACCAGTTCGCGCTGGTGCAGATGCTGCTGTCGAAGGAGCGCTTCGATGTCGAGGCGATCTACGCCGCGCCGTTCTTCAATGCGCGCGCGGACAGTCCCGGCCACGGCATGGAGCTGAGCTATCAGGAAATCCTGCGCCTGCTCGACCGCCTCAACGTCGCGCCGGAAGGCCTGGTTCATCGCGGCGTCACCGACTATGTCGGCCCAGGCAAGACGGCGCGGACGTCACCGGCCGTCGACGACCTCATCGCCCGGGCGCGCGCGGGCACGCCTGACAATCCGCTCTACGTCATCGCCATCGGCGCCATCAGCAACGTCGCCTCGGCGCTGCTGAAGGCGCCCGAGATCATCGACCGTATCGTCGTGGTCTGGCTCGGCGGCCATGCGCTGGAATGGCCCCACACAGTCGAGTTCAATCTGAGGCAGGACGTCGGCGGCGCGCAGGTGCTGCTCGACAGCGGCGTGCCGCTCGTCCTCGTCCCGTGCATGGGCGTCACCTCGCGCCTTCACTCGACGGTGCCGGAGATCGAACGATACGTCGAACCCCACGGCAGCATCGGCGCGTTTCTCGCCATGCGCTTCAAGGAATATTCGTCCGACCACATGGGCTGGGCCAAGGAAATCTGGGACATGGCGCCGGTCGGCTGGCTGCTCAACCCCGTGTGGGCGCCGAGCGTGATCATCCCCGCTCCCGTCCTCACGGATCAAATGACGTGGAGCGTCGACCGCCGGCGGCATCCGATCCGCTACGTGACCTATGTGGACCGCAATTCGATCCTGAAGGATTTTTTCGTGAAGTTGCGAGACTTCGCCGCGTCAAAGGTGCCGTAGGGTGGGTTAGCCCTGCGGACTGCGCGAAGCGCAGACCGCTTGGCGTAACCCACCACTTCCGTCACCGCGGACACCAAAGAGGTGGGTTACGCTGACGCTAACCCACCCTACAGAGCCCTACTCCGTCCTGCGCAAAAACGCCCCAAACGCGCGCGGGCCGTCACCGGTCTTGATCTCGCCGACGACCTTCAGCTCGGCGGCGTCGATGATATCGAGCGTATTGCTCTCCCAGCAGGCGACGATGACGCGCTTGCCGTCGGCGGTTGCCGCGATGCCTTCGGGATAGTCTCCGACATTGATGCGCTTGACCGGCTTGAGACTCGCCAGATCGAATACGCTGACGGTGCCGCCATACTGGTCGGTGACGAAGCCGCGGCCCAGCGTCAGCGCCACCGCATAGGGGCGCATTCCGACCGGCACGCGGCCGATCTCGCGGGCCTCCGCGATATCGATCACCGAGACGTCGTCGGAGCCGACATTGGCGGTGTAGGCGCGCTTTCCCTCGGCATCGATGGTGACGCCGAACGGGCGGGTGCCGACCTTGATGGTCGCCTTGCGCTGGCGCGTTGCGGTGTCGACCACGGAGACGCTGTCGTCGTCGCGGTCGGCCGAGAGCAGCAGCCTGCCGTCAGGCGTCACCGCCAGCCCCGACGGCGAGGCGCCGACGGCGATGCTGGCGGTGACGCTGCGCGAGGCCGTATCGATCACCCGGACCGCCGCCGCATACCAGTCCGCGACATAGACCGTCTTGCCGTCGGGGGCGACGGCGATGCCGAGCGGTCCACCGCCGACCTCGACGCGGCCTGCGACCTGTCGCGTCGCAGCGTCCACCACCGTCACCGCCTTGGCGTCCGGGCTCGTCACATAGGCAAAGCGCCCGTCGGTGCTGACGGCGATGCCGGCCGGCTTGCCGCCAATCGGGATGGTCGCAACGCTGCGTGCGCCAGCGAGGTCCACGACCATCAGGTCGTCGCTGAGCTGGTTGGTGACAAACGCCTCCTCGGCGGAGGCGCCGCCCGGGCAAGCAAGGCTGGCGGCGAGCGCCGCCAGGACCAGCATCCGCACGGTCAGCTTCCGCTCTCGATCTTCTTCTTCAGCGCCTCGAGGCCGGCCTTGTAGAGCCCGCTCACCGCCGTCTTGGCGGCCTCATCACTCAGCTCCGGCGGCGGATCGTTGTTGGGAAAGCCGCGGTAGAAGGCGCCGGCCCATTCCAGCGTCGCGCCCTTGCCGTCGGCGCTCGGCGTCACCGTCAGCGTCGAGGAATAGTTGGTGACCGGCAGCACCTTCACGTCGACGGTGGTGATCCGGTAGGAATAGGTCATCGCGGCCGCGTCGAACTTGTAGAGTTCCTCGTCCACGGTGGCGCCGCCGGTCAGCGTCAGCTTCCGCGTCGCGCCGATCTCGTTGCCCTTCTCGCCCTCGGTCTTGGTGACGGGCGGCAGCCAACTCATGTCCTGGAAATTGCCGATCACGGCCCACACCTTGGCCGGGGGTGCGTTGATCTCGATGGATTCCCGGACCTTCTGCCGGGTCGGCCCGTGGGCCCAAACCGGCTCGAACGCCGTCGTCAGGGCCATCCCCACCACCGCCAGCGCCGCCACCCCGGCGATCGCCGTTCCGCTTCCTATCCTCATACCGTTTCCTCACTCTTGGATCTGCGCGACTTGAGGCGCGCTGGGAACATCGTAGCGCATTTTGGGGCCGAGGGGAGACCGGTTCGTGGCGCCGTTGCGGCGACGATGGCTCACATCCACACCATCCCTTGCGTTGCGCGACAGGCAAAACACACCAGACCCGGGTCAATGCGTCGCGATGAAAACAATTCGCTTTACGCGAATTCGGAATTATCGCATGTTGCAGCCATCCCAGCCCGGTCCGAGGGGCGTATCGCGATCGTCACGACACGCGGGATGGGACGTGGTGGACGTGAGGCGGCGTCGGCGCGAAGGTGGTTTGCAGGGCGGGTCACTCCGTGAGCAACGACCGCGCGCACACGACCGGTGCAGCCTTGCGTACGGCAAAATCGTGTGGTCCTGGCGCCCGGGGTCTGTGCGCCAAGTCTTGCGGTGACGTGTGCTGCCCGACCGGGCGGGCGCGTCAGCCATCCGCAGGGCGACGGGGGCAATAGTGCATCGCTCCCCGGGGAGAGCACGACATAAGCCGTCAAACCACTGCGCAGGGAAGGCCGTGTGTTGGGCTTCATCTGTATGCCGCTGTGCAGCTTCTCGTAGCGCAATTTTCGCACAGTGGACCGTGGGTGCCAGCCGGCACCCGGCCTTCCCTGCGCCCTCGGCACTTTCAGAGGGTGTGACGACTGCAAAGCTCGGGCGGAGCACGCCGCGAGAACGGGAAACCGCGCGTATGATGCGGGTAGCAATGCGAGATAAATTCGGGCTCTCGTGCCCCGGACGCAGCGCAGCGCCCCTTCGGCGGTGCGCTGCAGAGCCGGGGCCCATGCAGCAGCGAGATGTGCGGCTTCTGGATCCCGGCTCTGCGCCGCAACGCTCACGCGTTGCAGCTTGTCCGGGACACGCGTGTGGGCATCGGATGCGCCCCTACTCAGCCAGCGTCGCCTCCACGAACCCGCGCGGGTCGTCACAGAACTCCCGCATGACCCGATAGTGATCCGTCTGCTCCACCGTGACAGGCTCCAGCCCGTATTTCCCGAGCCGCAGCAACTGTGCGTTGGGATAGGCCATCAGCATCGGCGAATGGGTCGCCATGATGACCTGGCAGATGCGGGACTCGTCCATGCGTCGCAACAGCCTCAGGAATTCGATCTGGCGCGCCGGCGACAGCGCCGATTCCGGCTCGTCGAAGATGAAGATGCCCTGGCGCTGGCAGCGCTCCTCGAAGAAACGCAGGAAGCCTTCGCCATGGGAATGCGACAGGAAATCCGGGCCGACCTGACCGGCATCACGTGCGGCCTTGTCGAGATATCGCGCGACCGAGAAAAAGCTCTCGGCGCGGAAGAACCAGCCATTGGTGATCTTCGGCAGCCAGCTGGCGCGCAAAGCCTTGGACAGCTGGCCGCCCATCTTCTCCCGCGCCTCGGAATGGTCGACCGGCATGTAGCCCTTGCCGCCACCGGCATCGTCATAGCCGGCGAGCGCTGCGATACCCTCGAGGATCGTCGACTTCCCGGTGCCGTTCTCTCCGACGATGATCGTGATGGCGGCCTCGAAGTTAAGCTCGAAAGCATCCGGGAAGATCGGCAGGCAGAACGGATAGGCCTCGCGATCGTGAACCCGCGACAGGTCGAGCCAGACCCGCTTCAAATATGGCGCCGGCAGGTTGATCGTTCGACCGCTTCTTCGGCTCATGTCCGGCTCCCAACCATTCCGATCCATCTTTTGGACGGAACATATCCGGAACACCATCCTCGCGTAAGCTGCATCTGAGAAACAAACGGAAACAAACAGCAACAAAACACGGTACGCGTCACTTTGACACAAATTAAAACCTTCGATTGTGGCCCGGAATCGCCCTAAGAAAACGTAGCTGTGAGACAGCCGCCGGCATGAAGCCGGCCCCCACCTCGCGACCCGGCAATGATTGACGGAAGTCCAGGACCGTAAGAAGCCGCGAGGAATGCGCGATGGTGTCAACGTATTTCAGTTACAACTATATTTCGCGCCATCTCAAGCAGTCCCTGACGCGGGTCGAACAGCAGACCGATGTCGCGCGAGAGGCCGCCTATTACAAAGCCAACATCGGCAAGGTGAAGACCGTTGACGATCTCATGAAGGACTATCGCCTCTATCATTATGCGATGAAGGCGTATGGTCTGGAAGACATGGCGTATGCCAAGGCTTTCATGAAAAAGGTGCTGGAGAGCGACCTCTCCGACGCAACGAGCTTCGTCAACAAGCTGGTCGACAAGCGTTATCGGGAGTTTGCCGCGGCATTTTCCTTCAACGGCACTGCGACGCCGGTTGCGCAATCGGAGAACCAGACCGATGAGATGATCGGTCTGTACACGGCAACCAAGAAAAGCCAGGTCGATGCGCTTGCAGATGATTCGAATTACTACAGCGCCCAGATCGGCAGCATCACCAGTGCAGACCAGCTCCTGAACAACGATCGTCTCCGCAACTACGTCTATTCGGCATTCGGGATCGATGAGACCAAGTGGCCGCGCGACACGATAAGCCAGGTCCTGCGCAGTGATCCGTCCGATCCGAACAGCTACGTCAACACCACCTTCGCGTCTCAGCTGAGCGGCCTCAACGCCCAGCTCACTCAAGCCAAATCGGACGTGGCCGCCACCAATACCAAGATCGCCGACTACACGGCCCAGCTCTCGCAACCGGGCGCCGACGTGGCTCAGTTGAACGTCCAGATCCTGGTCGAAAAATATCACCTGGAAACATACACCAAGAGCGTATCCAGCCTCAGCGACCAGATCGCGGGGATCGGCAACCTCGTAGACCTGGCCGGCGCGTTCGAGTTTCTGCCTGACGGGTCACTTCCGCCAGGCCAGTCGGCTCAGACTGCCGCAAATGTCACGCTCACAAAACAGTGGTTCGATGACAGCAAGTCCGAGGTCTATGCGGCGGCAAGCCCGCTGAGCGAAGCTCTGGCAATCACGCAATTCAGATCGGCCGTCCTCAAGGTCAATTCCGTCCAGGCGTTCGTATCGACGCCGGCCGTGTACAATTTTGCGCTGGGCGCCGTCGGCCTCGATCCCGCAGAGGTCTCGCAGGACACCATCAAGGCGGTCCTCGAAAGCGACCTCAGCGATCCCAAGAGCTACGTCTATACGCTCAAGGACAATCGGTACGTCGAGCTCGCGCGGGCCTTCAACTTCGACGCAAAAGGCAATCTGACGACCCCCTTGGTGGCTCAGGACCCGGCAAAAGTCCTCGAGATCGCGAAGGACTACGTCATTGCAGTCGTGAAACAGGCAAGCCCTGAGCAGCAGAAGGCAGTTCGGGAACAGGCCCAGAAAGACGCGACGTCCTATCAGGAAGCCATCGCAGGCATAGACAGTGTTTCCGAGCTGCTTGCGAACCGGAAGATGGTTGATTTCATTCTCGTCGCCAAGGGCCTGGACCCCAAGAAGGTCAGCACCGACTATCTCAAGAAGATCTTCGCGTCCGATCTGAACAACCCCAAGAGCTTTGCGAACACCGAGAGCGATCCTCGCTTTGCCGAAATCGCGGCGTCGTTCAATTTCGACAGCAAGGGCAATGTCGCGCGCCTTGTGATGGTTGGTCCTCAGAAGCAAGTCCAGTTGCGGGAAACACAGGCGAACTATCTCCAGCAAAGCCTCGAGCAGCAGCAGGGGGATACGAATCCCGGCGTGCGCCTGGCGCTCTATTTCCAGCGCAAGGCGGGGGAAATCACGTCGGCATACGACATTCTTGCCGACAAGGCGCTTTCGGAGGTGTTCAGGACCACCTTCAACCTGCCTGACTCGATGGCGGCGATGCCGATCGATCAGCAGGCCAAGTTCGTGGACAAATTCATGAAGATCAAGGATCTCTCAGATCCCGCGAAGGTTGAAAAGCTGCTAGGCCGTTTCTCCGCCATGTATGATGTCAAAAACGGCCAGAGCGCCGGTCAGGCTCAATCTCCCCTGCTCAATCTCTTTCAGGGATCAGGATCGGGGATAAGTGACTCTACGTACTTGGCCATTGCCAAACTACGTTCTCACTGATGATCGCTCGCCGATCCTAGCCCAACACCTCGAGCACCAGCTCCATGGTCATCAGCACGGGATTGTCGCCACGGATCAGACGCCCCTCCGCAATGCCGCCGGTGTAGTCGATCAGGGCAATTTCGAGCGTGGCTTCGAGCGTGCCCGAAGAGCCCGGCCCGATCGCACCGGCCGTGATCGCAAGCTCCGTCGCGAACGGCTCGGTCACGCCGCCATGGGTGAAGCGCGCGCCGATGGTCGAGCCGACGCCGCCGTGGATCTTCGCGCGCGCGATGCCGTGCGTGCGACAAAAGTCTTCGAGGCAGACGGCGAAGTCCTGGTTGGGCCGCAGGCGGAGCGCGAAGGCGCGGCTGGTCGTGCGCGCGCCGGTGCTCGCAGCGGCAACGGGCCCGAACAGCTTGAAATTGGTCTCCGGGTCAGGCTCGGCGGTGAACGTCGCGCCGTCGATGCCGAACGCCGCGACCTCGAACGGCTCGGCGACGATGGTCTCGTCCGGCAGCATGTGGCCGCCGCTTGCCTTGCCATCGGCTTCGGTCCAGAGCCCATGGCAATGAAAGAACGGCGCGCCGTCGCGCGTGCCGAGCGTCATGCTGCCGAGCTTCGTGCGTGTGATGCCTTGGGGCCGATAGGTGTCGCTGTAGAACGCGGCATTCTCGCCGGTCTTCGACAACGCCGGCATGACATAGCCGAACGGCCCGAGCGCGCCGCGGCGAAAATTCAGCACGCCGCCGGCAAATCCCTCCGCCGCAAAGCCGCGCCGCGCAGCCTCCAGCAGCGGCACGCCTGCCTGAAGCGTGAACGTAAAGGCGCGTCCCCTCGCCTCCACGCATTGAATGCGCTCCGCGACGGGCGCGCCGGGCTGCTTGATACTTCGCATCACCTACGCTCAGCCTGCCTTGATTTTGTCGAGGTCGAGCAGCCCGCGCGCTTCGAGCTCGTCGCGCACCATCCGTTTCGGCACCTTGCCGTAGCCGGATTTCGGCAACGCCTCCCAGAAGAAGAAGCGCTTCGGCATCTTGTAACGCGGCACCTTCGGTGCAAGGAACGCCGCCATCTCGGCCTCGCTCACCGCCTTCGCGCCTTCGCGCGCTACGCATACGGCGACGCCGACCTCGCCCCAGGTCGCATCGGGCACGCCGAGCACGGCAACCTCCCCAACCGCGGGATGCGTCAAGATCTTCTCCTCGATCTCGCGCGGATAGATGTTGGAGCCGCCGGAGATGTACATGTCGGACGCACGGCCGGTGATGTAGACAAAGCCCTCCTCGTCCATGTGTCCGAGATCGCCGGTGCGGAACCAGCCGTTGCGGAATGCCTTGGCGTTGGCTTCGGGGTTGTCGTAATAGCCCGCGAACACCGCAGGTCCGATCACGCAGATCTCGCCGCTCTGGTTCGCCTTGAGCTCGCGGCCCTCATTATCCTGGATCGAGACCTGCATGCCGGTGCGCTCGAAACCGCAGGTGCCGATCTTCGCATGCGGACCGTCCTCGGGATCGTGCAACGCCGCCGGCAGCACGGTGATGTTGCCCGTGACCTCGCCGAGGCCGAAATACTGCACGATGACCTTGCCGAGCTTCGTCAGCGCCGCCTTCTGGTCCTCGCGATACATCGGCGCGCCCGCATAGATTACCTGTCGCAGCGAGGAATGATCGTATTTGTCGACGGCGGGATGCTCGACCATCATCTTCAGGATCGTCGGCACCGTGAAGAGATTGCTGACGCGATGTGCCTCGATCAGGCGGAACGCCTCGTTGATGTCGAATTTCTCCGTCGGCAGCAGCACAGTGCGCACGCCGCGCGCCGTCTGCACCAGCTGGTGCACGCCTGCGCCATGCGACAGCGGCGCCACCACCAGCGAGGCATCCGCTTCGGTCACGCCGGGGGTGAGATCGGCGAGATGGTTGGTGATGACAAATCCCATCTGGCCGTGGGTCAGCACCGCCGCCTTGGATCGGCCGGTGGTTCCGGAGGTGAAGAAGAACCAGCAGGGATCGTCATATTCGACGTCGGCATTGGCGACGTCGGCGCCGGCCTGCGCGGCGATGGCATCTGCCACCGAGCGCTCACCGAACGCGGCCTTGCCGTCGAGGCTCCATGTGAATTGCAGCGCACCGCCCTTCACCGCCGCCGCATGCTCGGGAAAATCGACATGGCACAGGAACGCTTTCGCGCCGGAAGCCTCTGCGAGATAGGTGACCTCATCCGGCATCAGGCGAAAGTTGGTGGGCACCCAGACCGCACCCAGCCGGAACGCGGCGAACATCGAGAAGAACATCTCGTCGCCGTTCTTGGAGTGGACGAGGATGCGGTCGCCCTTCGTAACGCCGCGTGCGGCGAGCGCCGCGGCCAGCGCCGAGACCTGCGCGTCGATCTCGCGCCAGGTCCAGGATCTCTCGCCCCAGACGAAACCGGGACGCGATCCATGCCGCCGCGCATTCTGCGTCAGCATATAGGCGAGATTCATGACGCGGCGGGACATGCGCAGGGGCTGCATCGGGCTTCCTCTTCGAGCGCGGACGGCGCGCAAGCCGCCCGCTCATTACAGCCCATTTATCGCCATCGCCGGCGCCCCTGCAAGGCCGCTAGCCGCACATCTGCCCTACGGTTGCCTAAACGCGAATGGCGTTGCCGTGATCGCCTTCTCCTTGGAACACGCCTGCGCGCCAAAACCGCCGCAATAGCTGCCGTGCAGATCGAACCGGACAACGCGCGCAGCGCCGCGCTTCATCGGCGGCGCCACGATCTTGTAGCTGCGGACATAGCCGTCGAACACCGGTCGCACGCTGCCATCAGGCAGCGTGACCAGGATATTCATGACGCAGCCGCCGGTTCCGCAATAGGTGGTCTCGCGTTCCCCGCATTTTGTGTCGCGGAAATCGACGATGTAATCGTCGCGGCCGTCGCCGGTCAGGTCGAGCTTGCGTACCGTGTCCGGCGCAAAGCTCACCGCACCTCCGCCCTGGCTCTCGCATTCCTCATTGGCGTAACGCAGCGCCTTCTGCACGCCGGGCGGATAGCCGGCCGGATCGAACGGCTTTGCGTCGTCGGCGCGTGCAGCGGTTGTGAGCAGAGCGAGCAAGACAATGAGACAGCGCATGCGCGTTTGTCGCCGGCGCGCCCGCTATCGTTCAAGGAATTTTAAACATGATCGGCGCAACCTCGCTCAGTTCTCGTGTACAGAGTGCCGCATCATGGTCAAAGCGCCCGCCCTCCTCCTGTTGTCGCTGGCGCTCGCCGGATGTGCCATGGCCCCGCAAGCGCATCTGGCTTCCGACCCCGCCTTCAAGCCTGCACGCTACGCCTGGGATGGCGCCGGCGAGGATCCCAATCAGCCGCGCGCTGCCTCCGGAGCATCGCGAACGACGCGTGCCGCTGCCGTCGCCTCCGAGCGCACCAGATCGCAAGCCGGACTTCAGCCCTATTCGAAGGAATGGTGGCAGGCACAGGACAGCATCGAGGCCGAGCAGGACGCCGGGGTCAACCGCTCCCTCGTTATCTGCCAGGGCTGCCTCCGCCCGCAGCCGAGCGAAGACACGCGCGTGGCCAAGGCCGCGGACTGACAGCCATCGGATTGAAGCCCCAGGCCGGGAAGCCGCCGCGCCGGAGCCGGTGCGCAGCGAGCCCGTCACGCGTGCCGGTCAGCGCCATCGTGCGCGCCAAGATCAACCGCCATTGATGAACGGCGAAGCGCTGCGCCCCGCGCGGTGTCTCGTTTTCAAACAATCATCGCAAAATCACGCGGAAAAACGCGATATTTTCCTCGCACGGCATCGATCGCGCTCCGGTTGCATGTGCCGCGCAGGCTTGTTCCGGCGCAAGCTTCACGCTAGTTAACGTCTGCTTAATGCATTTGTTTGGCTGGCCTACCGCTGGCTTCCAAGGTGGATATGCGCCGTTTCGGCGTGGAATGTGGTGAGTATGGGAAGAGTTGTTTTCATTGATTCCCGCGTTTCCGACATCGATGCCTTGCTGGACGGGCTGGCCCCGGACGAGCAGGCCTTTGTCCTCAACGGCGCCAGCGACGGCTTCGCCCAGATTGCAGCCATCCTCAAGGACAATGGCCTGACCGGGCTCTCGTCGATCTCGATCGTCGGTCACGGCGCTCCAGGCGAGATTGAGATCGGCTCCTCGATCATCGACGACGCGGATCTCGCAAGCGATGCCGCCGCACTCTCCGCGATCGGCGCCTCGCTCGCATCCGACGGCACACTCGCCCTCTATGCCTGCGACACGGCCGCGGGCGCAGCCGGAAGCCAGTTCATCTCGGACCTCTCCGCCTACGCCGGCGGCGTCACCGTCGACGCCGCGACGCATGCGATCGGCAATGCCGATCCCGCGAGCTGGACGCTCGACGCCTCGACCGCTCCGGCAGCGACTGCCATCGACGCTCCCTTCGCGGAGCAGGCGCTTGCAAATTTCAGCACCACGCTCGGCATCATCAACCTGACCCCCGGCACGTCAGCGGCGTTTCACGGCGGTGGCACCGCCGTGTTCATCGCACCGAACCTGACCGTAACGGACAGCTCCTCCTCGACGCTCTCATCCGCCGTGGTGAGTCTCGTCGGCTTCGTCGCCGGCGACACGCTGAACTTCACGGACCAGAACAACATTCACGGCAGCTACGATTCCGCCAACGGCATCCTCACTCTGAGCGGGAGCGACACGGTCGCAGACTATCAGGATGCGCTGCGCTCGATCACCTACAGCTTTTCGGGGAACGGCGATCCGACCGGCGGCGGCACGCACCAGGTTCGCGACATTACCTGGCAGGTGTCGGACGGCACGAACACGAACATCACGGCATCCCCGATCAACAACGATCAGCCGTCGCTCGGGCTGACCCAGCTGATCCCGCTCCAGGGCACCTATCCCGCGCATGGAGACGGCACGTCCGATCCCGGCACCATCGACCTCGGGTCCATCAGGACCTTCGCCGGAAGCTTCGCTCCCAGCCACACGGCGATGGCCAGCGGGCAGCTCCTGTCGATCGCCCAGAACACCGCCCTGTTCTCGCTGCTCGGCACGAACTATGGCGGCAACGGACAAACCACCTTCGAGCTGCCCAACCTCCAGGCCACGCTCGCGGTCGGCTCCGAGAACAGCGCGAATTTTTCGCTCGGAACCAATTACGGCACGGACACGGTCACGCTGGGGACCCAGAACCTGCCGTCGGGCTTCGGCTCTGGAACGGCATTCACCAACGATCAGCCTTCGCTGACCGTCAACTACCTCATCAACACGGGCGGACCGAGCGCGAGCTCAGCCTCGAACTGGCTCGACGTCGCCGGCGAGATTGTCCCGTTCCTCGGCAACTTTGCGCCGACAGGATATCTGCTGGCGGCAGGCCAGTTGCTGAACATCGCTGACTATCCGAACCTGTATAACGCCATCGGCACGACCTATGGCGGCGATGGGGTCACGACGTTCGCGCTGCCGGACCTCACCGGCCGCACCATCATCGGGGTCGGAACGAACTCGATCGGCGATTTCGAACTTGGCACGGTCGTCGGCCAGGATACGGCTACACTCTCGACGTCGAACCTGCCCTCTCCGGTCGGAGCTTCAACCGACTTCAGCAACTACCAACCTTCCATCGCTCTGCACTATCTGATCTCTCTCGAAGGCGTATTTCCCTCCCAGAGCGGCTCGTACTCAGACACCGCTCCATGGATCGGCGAGATCATTGCCTACGCCGGAAAGGGCGCGGATCTCGATTATATGCTGGCGCACGGCTGGGCCGAGTGTCGGGGCCAGCTACTGTCGATCTCACAGAACCAGACCCTGTTTGCGCTCGTCGGAACCACTTATGGCGGCGACGGCCAATCCACCTTCGCCCTGCCGGACCTGACCGGTCGCGCCGTCGCGAGTGTGGGCACGAACTCCCAAGGCAACCAGGTCGAGCTCGGCCAGCAATACGGCACCGCCTCCACGACGCTCATCTCGAGCGAGGTGCCCCTGACGGCGAGCGTGCTCGGCGTCGTCCATACCGCGCCGACCGTCACCGCCGGCGCCAGCCTGAATTATGCGGTGGGCAGTGCGGCGGCCCTGCTCGACAGCACGTTGACGGTCGCGGACCCCGACAGCGGCGGCAATCTGACCGGAGCAACCATCAAGATCGCCAGCGGCTTCGTCAGCGGCGACACGCTGGGCTTCATCAACCAGAACGGCATCACCGGCAGTTACAACGCCGCCACCGGACTGCTCACGCTGAGCGGCACGGACACGCTCGCGCACTATCAAACTGCGCTGGAATCGATCACGTTCAGCGCGCCCGGATCGACCGCGCCCGGCTCCCGGACCATCGAATGGAGCGTCACCGACGGCTCGTCCAGCGGCGGGACCAGCAACACGGCGACCAGCACGGTCAGTCTGGTCCAGGTCCCGCTCGTCAGCTCGGTCACGGCAGCGACCACAGGCAATGCGACCGATCTCAATGCCGGCAAGGTCGTCACCATCACGGTGACCTTCACCGACCCGGTGAACGTCACCGGCGCGCCAGAGCTCCAGCTCAGCGACAATGTGGTCGCGACCTATCAAAGCGGCAGCGGCGGCACCGCGCTGATGTTCAGCTATACGGTGCAGGCCGGCGACAGCAGCAGTGACCTCCAGGTGCAAAGCCTGCTCCTGAATGGCGGCACCATCAAGGACGGCTCCGGCAACGATGCGGTGCTGACCGGCACGGCCACCGACCTGCACCTGACGATCGACACCGCCGCCCCCGTGGTCTCGTCGATCAACACGGCCGGCAGCAATCCGAGCAACGCGACCAGCGAGACCTTCACCGTCACCTTCTCGGAGATCGTGAACGCGGTCGACTCGAGTGACTTCACTATCGTCACCGGCGGCTCCGTCTCCTACGCCGGGATGGTCGTGTCGCCCTTCAGCGGCAGCGTCTATTCGGTGACGGTCACCGGCGTCACGGGCAATGGTACGCTCGGCCTCAAGCTCAACGCGTCCGGCACAGGCATCGCCGATCGCGCCGGCAACGCGATATCGGCCGGCTTCACCGGACAGACCTACACGATCGATCACACCGCTCCGACCGTGACGTCGATTGCCGCGTCGGGCGCCAGCCCGAACAACGCCGGCTCCGAACAATTCACGGTGACCTTCTCGGAGAGCGTCAGCGGCCTGACCGCCGCCAACTTCGCCCTGACCACGACCAACACACCGGGGGGTGCCGCCCTCTCCACCACCGGCATCAGCCAGATCACCTCCGCCGACGGGAAGACCTACACGGTGACTGTCGGCGACGTCACCGGCGACGGCACGCTGCGCCTCGATTTCAAGAGCGGTTCGAGCGGCGTCACCGACACTGCCGGCAATGGCGCCAGCGCGGGCTTCACGAGCGGCGACGTCTACACCATTCGACATACCGCTCCGAGCGTTTCGTCGATCGTCGCGAACGGTTCGAGCCCCAACAATGCCGGAAGCGATCAGTTCACGGTGACGTTCTCGGAAGACGTCACCGGTGTCGACGCGAGCGACTTCACGGCGACCCGCACCGGCAGCGTCGCCGACACCGGCATCGTCGTGACGCCCGTCAGCGGCAACGTCTATACGGTGACGGTCAACGGCGTGACCGGCGACGGCACGCTGCGCCTCGACCTGAACGCGTCAGGCACCGGCATTGCCGATGCCGCCGGCAACGCCGTCGCGGGCGGATTTACCGGCGGCGCCGTCTACACCGTCCAGCACACCGCCCCGGCCGTCACTTCGGTGAGCGTGCCCGTGAACGGCACCTACGTCGCCGGCCAGAATCTCGACTTCACGGTCAATTTCAGCGAGGCGGTGTCGGTGACGGGCACGCCGGAAGTCACTCTCACGCTGGACACCGGTGGTCTCGTCGAAGCCCAATATGTCGGCCAAGGTAGCGCCTCCTCGCTGATCTTCCGCTACACCGTGCCTGCCGGGCAGAATGATGCCAACGGCGTCGCGCTCGGCAGTGCGATCGTTCTCAACGGCGGCACGATCAAGGACGCGGCCGGCAACGCCGCCGTCCTGACGCTGAACAATGTCGGCTCGACCGCCGGCGTGCTAGTGGATTCGATCGCGCCGACGGTGACGTCGATCGCAAGCTCCGGCACCGGCATCGTCGCAGGCAGCGGCGATCTCAACGCCGGTCATACCGTCATCCTGACGCTCAATCTCAGCGAAGCGGTCAACGTCGATCTGACGGGCGGCACGCCGACGATGCAGCTCAACGATGGCGGGGTTGCGACCTATACCGGCGGCAGCGGCAGCAGCGCGCTGACCTTCAGCTATCTCGTGGCCGCGGGCGAGAACACGAGCGATCTCGCGGTCAACCAGATCCTGCTCAATGCAGGGACCATCCGCGATCTCGCCGGAAACGATCTCACCCTGCCGGGCGGCGCCATCAACCCCGCCGGGATCCTGCAAATCGACACGCAGGCGCCGGATATCGTCGCCGTCAACGCATCGCCCGCGAGCGGCGCGGTCGGAGCCGGCCAGTCTGTCGCGATCACAGTGGCCTTCGGCGAGGCCGTGACCTTGCCGGGCGGCACGCCAACCCTCTCGCTCAACGATAACGGCGTCGCCACCTACGATGCGGCTGCGACCGCGGCACTGCATGATTCCAGCAAGCTCGTGTTCAACTACACGGTGGGAGCCGGCGACACGCTCACATCTGCGCTCGCGGTCACGGGCATCGATCTGCATGGCGGAGCGATCGGCGACCTCGCCGGCAACGCCGCCAATCTCGGCAATATCGCTACGACATTCACCGGGCTTGCCGTGATCGATTCACTCGTCACGGCGCACGCAGACAGCAATCATGTCGTCGCCGGCCAGACCGTCACCGCCGATGCCGCGCACGGCCTGCTCGCCAACGACACCGACACCAACCCGGCAGATCACGTCGTGGTCAACGCCGTCAACGGGCTCGCCGGCGCCGTCGATCACACCATCGCAGGCGCCTATGGCAGCCTCACGGTGCATGCCGACGGCAGCTATTCCTACGCAGCCAATGGCGGCGTCTCCGGCGTCGCCTATGACAACTTCACCTACACCGCGAGCAATGGCCACGCGGCGCCCTCGACCTCGACGCTGACCGTCCAGGTGATCGGCGGCAACCAGAACTTCGTGCTCGTTCCCGCCGGCGGATCGGCGACCAGCGGTTATGGCAACACCGTCCTCGACGGCAGCGCCGGCGGCGCCACCATCACGGCGGCATCGACCTTCAACGCCCACGAGATCCTGATCGGCGGCCCCGGCGACACGCTGATTGCCGGCAATTACGGCCGGGATACATTCGTGTTCGCCGGCGATTTCGGTCACAACACCATCAACAACTTCCACGCGGCTCTGGACGACATTCAGCTGCAGGCATCGCAGTTCGGAAGTCTCGCCAACGTCTTCGCGGACCTGCATCAGGTCGGGGCGGACACCGTGCTCACACTCGACGTCAATCACGTGGTCACCATCACCAACACCGCGTTGGCGAGCCTGACCTCGGCCAATTTCCACCTGATGTGAGGCAACTCAGGAGGGGGCCGCCGGACCGGGCTGCGATCCCTGCTCGGAGTTGCTAATTGGTCACAGCGTTCAGCCGCCTTGTAGCGTAAAACCACGTCGGAATCGGGGAATTGGGCCAATGAAGAACATCAAGAAACTGGCGCTCGCTAGCGTCGTGGCAGCCGGGGCGGCTTTGGGGACGGCCTGGGGACCGGCGCATGCCGCGGATCTTGCACCAACCTACAAGATGCCGGTGAAAGCGATCGCCCCGGTTCAGACCTGGAATGGCTTCTACGTCGGCGGCAATGTCGGCTACGATTGGAGCACGGGCTCCACGGGTATCTCCGTCCTGTCGACCGATCCGGCACTGGCGGCCCCGCTCGCCGCACTGGTCGCGGCCGGTTCATTTCCGACCGCGCTGTCGCCCTCGGCCAAGGGCGTGATCGGCGGTATCCAGGCCGGCTACAATTGGCAGATCGCCCCGCAATGGCTGGTCGGCCTCGAGGCCGACTTCCAGGGCGCGGACGTTAAGGGCTCAACCACCCAGGCGCTTGCGCCGGTCGGCTTCGATGCCACCTCGACGACGGTTAGCAAGGGCATCGACTGGTTCGGCACCGTGCGCGGCAGGATCGGCGTGCTGGTGGCGCCGCAATGGCTGCTGTATGGCACCGGCGGTTTCGCCTATGGCCGCACCAAATCCTCGTTCAGCACCACCGACGTGACCGGCGGATGCGTCGTGGGCGCGACCATCTGCGCCAGCGGCGCCTCCTCGGGGACGAGCACCGGATGGACCGCCGGCGCCGGCACCGAAGTGATGTTCGCACCGAACTGGAGCTTCAAGGCCGAGTATCTCTACGTCGACCTCGGCCGGCGGACGCTGAGCGTCGCCTCGTCCACCATTCCAGCCATCGTGTTCACGACATCGACCCCGTTCCGCGAGCAGATCGCCCGGGTCGGCGTCAACTATCACTTCTCGGCCGGCCCGGTCGTCGCCAAGTACTGATCAAGTACTGATCACAGACGCCCCGGGTAACCCGATGCACGCATGGCCAAGGCCGATCAGAGCCGCTCTGATCGGCCTTCGCATTTGAACCTGCCGGGCACAATCAAGCTCTACTGACATGCGCAGCCCCAACCAGGACACTCCATGCTCACCCGTCGCAGCCTCATCGCCACTTTCCTTCTCGCCGGCGTCGGCCCCGCGCTCGCCCAGGCCCCCGCACCCACCGCCCCCTCGCCATCCTGACCGCGATCTACACCCGCGCCGCCAAGGGCAAGGGCGATGGCGGCGGCGCCTTCATCATCGAGAACAAGGCGGCCAAGGCCAAATATCTCTCCAAGGCGCTGGTCGCGCTGTGGGCCAAGGCCGATGCGCATACGCCGAAGGGCGACGTCGGGCCGGTCGATTTCGATCCGGTCACCAATTCGCAGGAACCGGACGTGAAGTCGTTCAAGCTGGACGCCGAGAAGATGGAGGCCGATAAGGAAACAATCGCGGTCACCATGACCGGCCACCGCAACGACCGGAAACCCACTGATCTGGTCGTGCGTTACGACTTCGTGCGCGAGGCCGGTAGCTGGCGCATCGACGACATCAGGGGCGCCTCCGACGGCGAAGCCTGGTCGATCCGCAAGATGCTGACGGACTCGCTCAAGAGCTGACCGGAAGACGACATGAGCGACGTCATCGACAACAAAGCCCACCACCGCTTCGAGCTCGAGGTGGAGGGCCACCTTGCCACCGAGCATTACAAGCTCGACGGCAATGTCATCACCTTCGAGCATACCGAAGTGCCGAAGGAGCTCGGCGGCAAGGGCGTCGGCTCGAAGCTGGTGCAAGGCGCGCTCGACCAGGTTCGCGCCGCCGGATTGAAGCTGATCCCACAATGCCCGTTCGTGAAAGCGTGGATCGAGAAGCACCCGGACTATCAGGATCTGGTGCAGCGATGAGCACACGGCCCGCCCGTAACCGGGCGGGCCTGCTGCAATCTGCGGCCTATTGCCCGTGCTTGAGCAGGTCCTGGTCATTCAGGTCCCAGTCCTGCCACAGCAGCAGCACACCAAGGAGCACCACCGCCGCGCCGAGGCTCGTGTGGTAGATGCGCAGGAACCCTTCGCCGGAATAGCCGAGGGTATAGGGCGAGGCGATGAGCCACAATCCGACCAGGATCGTCGCCACTTCTTGCCAACGCTGCAGCGCGACATATTCGAGCTGACTGATGCCAAACACGATCAGGCCGACCGCGACCGCATTCAGGATGACCATCTGATCTCCGGAGATCGCGGGCTGATCCTGGATGGGAAACCACGGCGAGACGACAATCAATGCGCCCAGCAGCATCCCGGACCAATCTTCCCACGTGCGATGAGTATTCAAGAAACCAAAGTCCGACATCGTACCCTCCTCTAACAGAGGCACACGTCGGCGGCTGGCGATCACGACTTCCGAATGTCTGGCGACCCTGCCTGCCGCATTCGGACGTATGTCCTGTGGAACACGTGGGAACCGCCGGCGACCGCGCAAGAGCGGGAGCGAGGATTATTTCGACGGATCAACTCATATCGCACCGCAGCTAGAGCGCCCCGAGCTTCCTCAACGACTCCTGCGCCGTCTGCAAGCCCGGCTTCAATTCCAGCGCCTTCCTGAAATCGGCGATCGCACCCTGCCTGTCGCCGAGCCGCAGCTTAGCCTGTCCGCGGTTATTCCAGGAGAACACGTCTGAGGGATCGTATTGCAGCGCCTTATCGTAGTCGGCAAGGCCGCCCTTGTTGTCGCCCTGGTACAGCCGGATCATGCCGCGATTGCGCCAGCCGCGCGCATCCGTCGGCGCGAGCCGGATTGCCTCGCCATAATCGGCGGCCGCACGGTCGAGCTGCTCGCTGTCGCGATAGACGTTGCCGCGGTCGATATAGGCAAGCAGATCCGGCGCAAGCTTGATCCGCGTGGTGTAATCGGCAAGCGCATGCGCGGTGTCGTGCTTCCGGGCATAGACGAAGCCGCGATTGGCATAGGCGGTCGCATAGTTCGGGTCACGCTTGATCGCCGCGTCGAAATCCGCAACGGCGCCGTCGAGATCACCCTTGTTGAAGCGGGACTCGCCGCGGTTGCTGTAGGCCAGCGCCATGGCCGGATCGAGCTTGATGGCCTGGTCGTAATCGGCGATGGCACGATCGTAGTCGCGCTTGAAGCTATAGACACGGGCACGGTTGTTGTAGGCGCAGGCATAGTCCGGCGCGAGCCTGACCGCCTCGTCGAGATCGGACAGCGCAGCGTCGAACTCGCGCTTCTCGGTGAGTCCATGGCCGCGATTGCAATAGGCGCCTGCGAGCCTGCGACCGGTCTCGCTTCCAGTGTCAATGACGCTCGAGCAGGCCGTGACCCGCTGGTCCGGCATGCTGGTCGGCCCGACGCACGCCTCCCACGCCGGACCGCCTTCGGCCGCAGCCGGAATCGCTGCCGTCGAAGCGAGCGCGGCGAGCAAGGCCATGGCGCTGAGCGGGACACGCATTTTCCGGATATCTCCCCTGCGGCAACCTCCCTTGGTCGCACCTTGGCAAGGACCGGTTCAGCCGCCTAAAGCGCGTCATCGCGCTTTAGGTTATTGTTCGAGCATGATCTTTTCGGAAAACCGCTTCACACTTTTCCGGATCATGCCCTAGATCAACTGCAGACATCACTTCGGAAGGATTTCGCATGGCGGCATCGGTACGCGACAACAAGGACAAGAGCCGCTTCGAGCTCGATGCCGGCAGTGACATCGCCTTCGCCAATTACCGGCTGACGCCGTCGGCGGTGATCATCACCCACACCGAGACGCCGCGCGCGCTGCGCGGCCGCGGTATCGCCTCCGAGCTGGTCAAGGGTGCGCTGGATCTGATCCGCCGCGACGGCAGGAAGGTGATCGCCGGCTGCGGCTTCGTCGTCGACTATCTCGACAAGCATCCGGAGGATGCAGACCTCGTCGCCTGAACGCAAAAGGGCCCGCGCGAGCGCGGGCCCTTCGACAACCGAGGGATCGGTCAGTGCTTGATCTCAGGCGGCAGCTTGCCGCCATTGGCGGCGAGCTTGGACATCACCTGCTTGTGCAGCCAGACGTTCATGCTGGCCGAGTCGTTCATGTCCCCGCTATAGCCGAGCTCCTTGGCGAGGTCCTTGCGCGCGGCAAGGCTCGAGTCGATGTCGAGCGCCTTCATGAGGTCGACGATCGAGGTGCGCCATTCCAGCTTCTCGCCCTTGTGCGCGGCAACCGCCTTGTCGACGATGGCCGCGACATCGACGGCCGCCATCGGCGCGGCTGCCGGCGCCGATGCACCCGGCGCGGCGCCTGCGGGGGCACCGGCTGGCGCTGCGCCACCGGCGGGCACGGCGGAAGCCGGCTGGCTGCCGAAGATCGCGCTCATGATTTTCCCGAAAATGCTCATGTCTGTTCCCCGAAAAGGATCCGTTGGAAGGCCTTGAGTGACCACTTATAGACGAAGTTACTGCGTTGTGCCCGCGGAGTTCTGCGAGCCGACAACCAGCATCAGCTTATCTGCGGCGAAATGACGGCCGAATGACATCATCGAGGTTGCGCTGCGGCATCGAATTTCACCTAGGCGTGAGGGACAGGACTCGGAATTGGGAGTAGCCTCACAGCGCAACTCGCGATCCCGTCCGGAATTCGCGTCTGGTTGGAATCGCGAAACTCAGAGAAGAGCGGCCGCTTGCGCCGTTTGCTGGCGCCGAGTGCGGCTGCCCAGCAAGGGAGCTAGCGACCATGGCCACACTCTACCAGGGCAATGTACCCACGACGGCCCGGCCCACTGATGCGGCTGGACCTGTCATCCGAACCATCCACCTGTCCGACCTGCACGAGGCGCTCCAGCGCGGCTGGGAGGATTTCAAGGCGGTTCCGAGCCACGCCATCATCCTGTGCGTGATTTATCCCGTGCTGGGCCTCGTGCTCGCCCGCGTGGTGATGGGCTATTCGGTGCTGCCGCTGCTGTTTCCGCTGGCCGCAGGCTTCGCCCTGATCGGCCCGTTCGCAGCCCTCGGCCTCTATGAGCTCTCCAGCCGGCGCGAACGTTATGAGGAGGCCAGCGCCTGGGATGCCATGGAGGTGCTGCGCTCGCCTTCGTTCGGCGCGATGCTCGGCCTCGGCACGTTGCTGCTCGCTCTTTTCGTCACCTGGGTTGCGACCGCGCAGGCGATCTATGTCGCCGCGTTCGGTTATGAGGGCGTCGCCGGGATCTCGGATTTCCTGACGCGCGTGCTGACGACCCAGCAAGGCTGGTGGCTGATCGTGGTCGGCTGCGGCACCGGATTCCTGTTCGCGCTCGCTGCGCTCTGCATCAGCGCCGTATCGTTCCCGCTCATGCTCGACCGCCATGCCGGCGCGTTCGAAGCCATGGTGACCTCGCTGCGCGTCGTCGCCAGGAACCCGGTGCCGATGGCGGCCTGGGGCCTGATCGTCGCCGTGCTGCTGGCGCTTGGCACGATCCCGGCGTTCCTCGGTCTCGCCGTCGTGATCCCCCTGCTCGGCCACGCCACGTGGCATCTCTACCGCAAGGTGATCGTATCCGAACCCGGCGCGCGGCCCGTGCCGCCTCCGCCGCATCGTCCGCGCAAACCGGCCGCCGATTTCCCGGCCAATCTCTTTCCGTGGCGGAATCGAACGGACGCTTAACGATCTCGTGACATCCGATCCTGCCCGGCTTCGGGCAGGATCGGCCTGTCATGCGCCTTGCTTTGGCCGCGGTTACAATCAAAATTGCGCAGCCGGTCAGATCACATCACGGAATCCATTTCATCTGATGACCCCGACGATTTCTCGTCTCGCTCTCGCAGCCCTCGCCCTCTCCGCGTCAATCCTCTCCGCCCAGCCAGCGCTTTCCGCTGCTGCCTGCGGCTCGGGCAATTTCGACGCCTGGCTTGCGGATTTCAAAGCCGACGCCGCGGCCAAAGGTATTTCGCAGCAGGCCATCGCCACGGGACTGGCCGGCGTGACGCTCGACCAGAGCGTGCTCAACCGCGACAAGTCGCAAAAGGTCTTCACCCAGACCTTTGAAGAGTTTTCCGGCCGCATGGTGCCGCCGCGGATGACGCGCGGCTCCAACATGATGAAGCAATACGGCTCGGTGCTGTCGCGCATAGAGCAGACCTACGGAGTGCCGGGCGAAGTGCTGGTCGCGATCTGGGGTCTGGAGACAGATTTCGGCGTCAACACCGGCAAGTTCGCCACCATCCGCTCGCTGGCGACGCTGGCCTATGACTGCCGTCGTTCCGATCAGTTTCGCGCCGAGCTGCTGGATGCGCTGCGCATCGTCCAGCGCGGCGACCTCGCGCCAGCCGACATGAAGGGCGCCTGGGCCGGCGAGCTCGGCCAGACCCAGTTCATGCCGTCGTCCTGGATGAAATATGCCGTCGATTTCGACGGCAACGGCAAGCGCGATCTCCTGCACAACGCGCCCGACGTGCTCGCCTCCACCGCCAACTATCTCGCCGGCTACGGCTGGCAGCGCGGCAAGGACTGGCAGCCGGGCAGCCCGAACTTCGCGGTGCTGCAGCAGTGGAACAAGAGCGAGGTCTATTCCAAGACCGTCGCCTATTTCGCCGCCCAGCTCGCACGCGCTCCCTAAGACAACACTTGAAAGAATGCGTAGGGCCGACCGCCAAGCGACCGGCCCTCTCTTGGGTCGCGTTTACCTACCCGTTTACTTGCCCATGGTGGCGTGCATCGCCTTGTTCAGATGCGCGCCGCATGCGCCCATTTTGCCGTTCAGCAGCGAGTCCTGAGCCGCCGCGATCTCCTTCTGCGCGACGAACTTGCTGTCACCGTCGGCCATGTTCTCGATCGCGGTCTCCGTCTTCTCCAGATTGGCCCCGCTGCAGCCGCCCATGGCGTGCTTGGCGGCCTGGGCCGGCGCGACGGCGAATGCGACGGCGGCAATTGCGATAACCCCGAGTAACTTCGTCATGATGTTACTTTCCTTCTCTTGTTCTTGGGACAGACCCAGCGACATTGCCGGAATCTGCGGCATGACTTTCCTCCGGTTGCGGCAACTTGCCGCAATAAATTCCCCGCGAGAATTGCGTGATGTTGCGCGCCGCGCAGAGCCGCATGCGAAATTTCTGATTTTCATTACAACTTGGTAATCAGGGGACGCACGCTTGGCGTGTGTGCACCGCATCAACGTGGCGTGTCAGCCCCTGAAGCGATCACAGCGAATGCGTCCGGGCTCGCCGACAGTCTTGAGAGCACTCCCTGCCGTCGGTGCCGACGAATCGCAGTTCCGCAAGCGCGACGCCCTTGGCAAAATTTCGAATCAAGATTCATTTATATGCTTCTGCGATTCATGCGATTCGCGCATGCGAGACTTGGGCTTACAAGCTGACCCGACGTGTTGCGGATCACGGGATCGCGACTTATTTCAACCCTCATCGGAACCGCAATGCCTGCTTTAACTCCGTGATTTCACGGTATTTTATTGCAGAAAGCGGTTGCTCCCGCCCAGCTCTTGGGCGGGCCTGCCAAGAGGTTAATCGCCCCTTACCGATGCTATGCACTCTTCGCTTAGCTGCATCGCAACATCGGAACTTTCGCACTGCACCACTCTCACCTATATTCATTTCAACGATGAGGCCTAAAGCAAAGGCTGAATCGAACTACAGGAGACTACCAATGCTGCTCTCGCTCATCCGCATGATCCAGACCTTCCGGGACTATCAGCGCAATGTTGCCGAGCTGTCCCAGCTCAGCGATCGCGAACTGGCCGACATCGGCCTCGATCGCTCGGACATCCCGCGCGTTGCCGCCGGCCAGTATCAGGGCTGATATCGTTCAGCCCTTCCCGGAACGGACCGATAGCGCCCGCCTCGTGCGGGCGTTGTCGTTTCCGGAGGCAGAAAACTCGATCTCGGCGATTCCACTTGTCGCCGAAAAGCGCTACCTGTCCGCCCCATGACAGGATCCCATTCCAATAGTGTGCACGTGATCGGCGCGGGCCTTGCCGGCTCCGAGGCCGCTTGGCAGGTCGCCAAAGCCGGCGTGCCCGTGGTGCTGCACGAGATGCGGCCGGACCGCATGACCGAGGCGCACCGCACCGACGGGCTCGCCGAGCTGGTCTGCTCCAACTCGTTCCGCTCGGACGACGCCGCCAACAACGCCGTCGGTCTGCTGCATGCGGAGATGCGCCGCCTCGACTCGCTGATCATGCGCGCGGCCGACGCCAACCAGGTGCCCGCCGGCGGCGCCCTTGCGGTCGACCGCGAGGGCTTCTCCGCGGCCGTCACCAAGGCACTGAACGAGCATCCCCTGATCGAGATCGCCCGCGGCGAGATCGCAGGCCTGCCGCCGGCCGAGTGGAGCAACGTCATCGTTGCCACCGGCCCCCTCACCTCGGCGCCGCTGGCCGATGCCATCCGCGCGCTGACCGACGAGAACGCGCTCGCCTTCTTCGATGCGATCGCGCCGATCGTGCACCGCGAGTCCATTGACATGTCGGTGGCCTGGTTCCAGTCGCGCTACGACAAGGTCGGCCCCGGCGGCAACGGCGCCGACTACATCAACTGCCCCATGACGAAGGAGCAGTATGACAGCTTCGTCGCCGCGCTGATCGCCGGCGAGAAGACCGAGTTCAAGGAGTGGGAGACCAACACGCCCTATTTCGACGGCTGCCTGCCGATCGAGGTGATGGCGGAGCGCGGGCCCGAGACGCTGCGCCACGGCCCGATGAAGCCGGTCGGCCTCACCAATCCGCACGATCCGGCGACGAAGGCCTACGCCATCGTGCAGCTGCGCCAGGACAACAAGCTCGGCACGCTCTACAACATCGTCGGCTTCCAGACGAAGCTGAAATACGGCGAGCAGCAGCGCATCTTCCGCACCATTCCCGGGCTGGAGAAGGCCGAGTTCGCCCGCCTCGGCGGCCTGCACCGCAACACCTTCCTCAATTCACCAAAGCTGCTCGACGGCCAGTTGCGCCTGCGCGCGCAGCCGCGGCTGCGCTTCGCCGGCCAGATGACGGGCTGCGAGGGCTATGTGGAGTCTGCCAGCGTCGGCCTGATCGCCGGCCTCTATGCGGCCGCGGACGCGCGCGGCGAGACGCTCGAGAGCCCGCCGGGCACGACCGCGCTGGGATCGCTGCTCGGCCACATCACCGGCGGCCACATCGAGACCATCGAACCGGGCACGCGCTCGTTCCAGCCGATGAACATCAATTTCGGACTGTTCCCGCCCCTCGCGAGCGCGCCGACCAAGAAGCCCGACGGCACGCGCCTGCGCGGCAACGAGAAGACGGTGGCCAAGAAGCAGGCGATGAGTGCACGGGCGCTCGCCGATCTCGATCGCTGGATCGCCGATCACCTGCGCATTGCCGCCGCCGCGTGAGTTTTCGATGAGCCTCCCCAAAGACGACGCCGCAGAGCTCTCGGCGCGCTGGACCGAGGGCGTCCTGCTCAAGCGCGATGTGTTCTCGACCGTCGAGCGCGGCCGCTTCCGTGCCGAGACCGGCGAGGTCGACGCGGTGCTGCGCCGGCTCGACGAAGTGCCGTGGTGGTCATTCCTGCTGGCACGGCATCTGTTCGCACGCGAGAAGCATGCGCTCGCGCTCGCCAAGGGTCTGAATATCGGCCCCGAGCTGCTCTGGGCCGGCCGCCGCGCCTTGGTGCGCGGCTTCGTCGACGGCGTCGCGCTGCATCTGGCAAAGCCCCATGGCGACCTCGCCTATTTCCGTTCGGCCAAGGCGGCGTTGCGACGGCTGCGCCGCGCCGGCATCTGCCACAACGATCTCGCGAAGGAGCAGAACTGGCTGGTCGGCCGCGACGGCCGCGCCTATGTGACGGACTTCCAGCTTGCCGCGTGCTTTACCCGGCGCGGCCGGCTCTATCGCATCCTTGCCTACGAAGACCTCCGCCACCTGCTCAAGCACAAGCGCTCCTATGCGCCCGAAGCGCTGACGCCGCGCGAGCGAAAAATCCTGGCGAAGAAATCGTTTGCCGCGAGCCTATGGCTCGTTACCGGCAAGAAGGTCTATCGCGCGATTACCCGCGGCCTGTTCAACTTCACCGACCGCGAAGGCGGCGGCCGCCGGCTCGTGAACGATGCGCCGGTGCTGGCCGCGCTGATCCTCAAGAATCCTGCCGTGCGCGACACCGCCATCGTCGCCTTTGCCGATCGGCGCTCCGGCGTCGGCCTCTACGCCTTCGTCGAGGCGGATCAGGCCACGCTCGAAGGCCAGCTCCGGAGCGAGCTTTCCGCGGCCAAAGGTCCAAAACCGCCGGAACACATCCAGGTCGTGCACGCGCTACCGCGCGACACTAGCGGCAAGCCGCGCACCGAGATCCTGCAACTGGTCGCCATGAACCAGCTCGACCTGATCGAGCCGATGATGAAGAACGACCAGGACCGCGCCTTCCTCAAGGACATTCTGGAACAGCGCAAGAACCTGCGCGATCGGTTCAATTTCGAGGCGGACCTGCCGGCCGGCTAGTGTGGCGGTCCGTGCCTTGAAGCATCCACATTGGCGATAGAGAAGCAGTCGGACAATTCGGGCTTGGCGGGGTCATGGGCACTGGGGGGATGACGATGCAGCGTACGGTTCGCGGCCTGATCGCCGGCGTCCTGCTGCTGGCGGCCGCCCCCGCAATGGCCGAATCCCCGGCCGAGCTGATCTCCGGCTTCCGCCTCAAGCACGGTGAAGTCCGCGTTGTCCGCGATTCAACTCTCGACCGCATCGCCATGGACCAGGCGCGCGCCATGGCCGCGAAGGACGACCTCAGCCACGATGCGCTTGGCCCGTTCAACCGGCGCGTCGCACCGGCGGGCGCGGGCCGCGCCGCCGAGAACATCGCCTACGGCTACGACAATTTCGAGAAGACGCTGGGACAGTGGATCGACTCCTCCGGGCACCGCAAGAACCTCCTGCTGCACAACGCCTCCCGCGTCGGCATCGCGAGCGCCAGGAACGCCAGCGGCAAACGCACCTATTGGGCGATGGTGATCGCAGGCGATTACGAGCCGAAGGGCAAAGGCAAAGGCAGAGGCAAGAAGAACGACGGGGAGCCGGTGGTCGCCGTGAAGCGCGAGGCGGCGCCTGCCAGCAAGCCGAAGCCGAGCAGCTGTCACATCAAGCTGCTCAGCCTCTGCATCTGACGAGACGACTTCAGCCGCGGCGGGCCGCCTCGATTGCCGCAGTCGCTACCGCACGGGTTCCGCCAAATCCTTGGCTTTCAGTTCGCGCGGCAACACCGTCAAGAGCAGCGTGGCGCATACGACGCACAAGCCGCCAATGACGTAGAGTGCCGGCGTCGTGCTGCCGGTCATATCCTTGACCGAGCCGACCATGACCGGACTGACGATGCCGCCGACCTGCCCCAGCGTGTTGATGAGGGCAATTCCGCTCGCCGCGCCCGCTCCGGTGAGAATCTTCGGAGGCAGCGTCCAGAAGGTTGGAATCGACGCAACGACGCCGGCGCCGAGAATGGCCAGCGCGCCGACCAGCGTGACGACGTTCCAGTCGAATGCACCGGAGGCAAAGAAGCCCACGGCCGCAACCAGAACCAGGCCGGCGACAAACTTCGGACGTTCGCCTGACGCATCCGACAAGCGCCCGACGATGATCATGCAGATCGCGCCGCAAATGTAGGGTACGGCGGTCAGGAAGCCGATCGCGGCCGCGCTGCCTCCTCCGGCCGCCTTGATCAGATCGGGCGCCCAGAAATTGAGGCCATAGGACGCGATCTGGATCAGGAAGTAGATGAACCCGAGCAACAGCACGCCGGGCATGAGCAGCGAGCGCCATGCCGAATGCTCGCCGATCTCGCTCTTCTGGCGATCGAGCTGGACCGAGATCAGCCGGCGCTCGTCATCGCTCAGCCATTCCGCCTGCGCGATCCCGTCGTCGAAGCGCAGCAGCACGACGAAGCCAAGCGCAACGCATGGAATGCCGCCGGCAAGGAACAGCCATTGCCAACCGGCGAGACCGTGCAGCCCGTTCAGATAGTTGAGGATGAGGCCGGAGATCGGCGCGCCGATGATCCCCGAAAACGCCGTCGCAAGAAAGAACACGGACGTCATGCGGCCGCGATGCGACTTCGGAAACCAGAGCGTCAGGTAGTACAGAATGCCCGGCGCAAAGCCGGCCTCCATGGCGCCGATCACGAAGCGTAGCGCGTAGAACTGCCATTCGCTGTGGACGAAGACCATGGCCGCCGTCGCCAGCCCCCAGGAGATCATGATGCGGGCGATCCAGCGCCGTGCGCCAAAGCGATAGAGCAGCATGTTGCTCGGGACTTCCAGCAGGACGTAACCGACGACGAACAGGCTGGCGCCAAATCCGTAGGCGGTGTTGCTGAGGCCGAGATCGGCCTGCAGCGCGGTCTTGGCGAAGCTGATGTTGACGCGGTCGAAGAACGCGAAAAAATAGCAGACGATGATCAGCGGCATCAGCCGCCACGCGATCTTCTTGATGACCTGCTGCTCCGTGATTCCAGCACCGAGGTCGGCGTTAGCCGCCGTGGCAATCGTCATGGTTTCCTCCAATTTGCTTTGAGATTTGGTGGCGGCCGCTCAGCCGGAGCCCCGCAGACGTTCCGGTATGGGATGCAGATCGCGGGGGCGACCGGCCTTGGCGACCTGCCCCGGCACCTCATGTCCGACCAGGCCGGGCAGCCGGGCCGAGAGATCGATCAAGCGCTGCAGATCGAGACCGGTCCGCAAGCCAATCTCATGGCAGAGATTGACGAGGTCCTCGGTGCAGACATTGCCCGTCGCGCCCGGCGCGAATGGACATCCGCCGAGACCTCCCAGCGCGGCGTCGAAGCGCCGCGCGCCGGTGTCATGCGCAGCGAGCACGTTGACGAGGCCGAGGCCGCGCGTGTTGTGGAAATGAAGCGTCAGCATCTCCGCCGGGACCAGCAGCAAGACCCTGGCCACCAGCCGCGAGACCTGCTCGGGATTGGCCATGCCGGTGGTGTCGGCGAGCGTGACGCCGTCGGCCCCGAGATCGAGATAGCGCTTGACGATATCGAGCACCTTTTCAAACGGCTGCATGCCTTCGAATGGGCAGCCGAATGCGGTTGCGACGGTCGCATTGACCAAGGCGCCGCCGGCATGAGCGGGCCTCACGATCTCGGCAAGCGACGCCAGCGATTGCGCGTGCGTCCTGTTCATGTTGGCGCGGTTGTGCGTCTCACTCGCCGACATCACGAAATTGAGCTCGTCGACACGTGCCGCCAGCGCCAGCTCGGCGCCTTTCCGGTTCGGGATCAGCGCCGTGTAGATCGTGCCGGGCCGGCGCTCGATGCCGGCGAAGACGTCCGCAGCGTCGCGCAGCGACGGGACAGATGCCGGTGACACGAACGAGGACACCTCGATGCGGCCAAAGCCGATCGCAGATAGCGAATTGATCAGCCGGATCTTGTCGCCGGTTTCGACCCACTTCGCTTCGATCTGGAGGCCGTCGCGCGGAGCGACTTCGTGGATCATGATATCCGGTGGCGTCGCCATCATTGCACTGCTCCACTGCGGCGCAGCTGCGCGATATCGCCGGCCTGCAAGCCGAGGCCCGTCAGCACCTCATCGGTGTGCTGTCCCAGCGTCGGTCCCGGCCACCTGACCGCACCCGGCGTGTCGGAGAGCTTTGGGGCGATGCCCGGCATCTTCACGGTGACATCACCCAGCAGCTCGGTCGGCAGGATCATGTCGCGGGCTGCATAATGGGGATCGTCGACGATGTCGGCGACCGAATAGATCCGGCCCGCAGGAACATCGGCTGCATCGAGGCTCGCGAGGATCTCGTCCATCGTTCGCTGCGAGGTCCACGCGGCAATAGCGGCGTCGAGCAAGGCGTTGCTGCGGACGCGTCCGTCATTGCTGGCCAGGGCCGGATCGTCCGCTAGGTCCGGACGGCCGGCCACCTGCATCAGGCGCTTGAAGATCGCATCGCTGTTTCCGGCAATGACGACGTGGCGCCCATCGGAGCTCGGATAGGTGTTGGAGGGACTGATGCCCGGCAGGGTGCCGCCGGTGCGGGTCCTGACATGCCCCATGAGATCGTATTCGGGGACGAGGCTTTCCATGAGATTGAACACGCTCTCATAGAGCGAGACGTCGACCACCTGCCCTCGGCCCTGCCCGGTCTTGACGCGCAGCAGCGACATCAGTGCGCCGATCACGCCATGAAGCGATGCCAGGCTGTCGCCGATGCTGATGCCGACCCGGGCTGGCGGGCTTTCGGGGTCGCCTGTGGTAAAGCGCAACCCGCCCATGGCTTCGCCGATTGCGCCAAAACCGGAGCGATCGCGATAAGGGCCGGTCTGCCCGTACCCGGAGATGCGCACCAGCGTCAGGTCGGGATTGAGCTTTGACAGCACATCCCAGCCCAGCCCGAGCCTCTCCAGGCTGCCCGGCTTGAAATTCTCGATCACGACATCGGCTTGCGCGGCGAGCCGCAGCGCCACGTCGCGGCCGTCAGGCGATTTCAAGTCGATCGCGATCGACTTCTTGTTGCGCGACTGCAGGTACCACCAGAGCGAAGTGCCCTGATGCAACTTGCGCCACCTGCGCAAGGGATCGCCGCTGCCCGGCTGCTCGATCTTGATGACTTCGGCGCCGAATTCGGCGAACAACCGCGCGGCAAACGGCGCGGCGATCAAAGTTCCGAGCTCGACGACTCGTATTCCGGATAATGGCCCATCCATGTCTGGCGCTCCTCGATCTTCTTTGATCGAGGTGTCGCCGAGCTCAGTATCTCAAGTCCAATATCCATTGATGAACACGCGTTCGCGGATGACGAACGGCATGGAAACCGACGTCAATGAGGCCTGCTCTGCGGCGTCCGCAGGTGATCGAGCATCAACTGGCTTGTCGCCGACAATCCCGCGGGGTCTCTCGCAACCAGAACCAGTTCGCGATCGGCCCATTCGTCGCTCAGCTCGACGGCCGTCAGATTCATGCCGTGACTGAGGACTTCGAAGGCGCGGTCGGGAATGAGGCCAATGCCCATGCCGGCTTGCACCATTCTGCACACCGCATCAAAGCCCGGGACGTGAACCCGCAGCCGGATCGACTTGCCGATCTGCTGCGCCGTGTAGTGAGAGCGAAGATAGATCGAGCTGGCCGCAAATAGGCCGACATGGTCATAGTCGAGCGTATCGGCGAACGAGACGTCCCTGGCCGATGCAAGCGGATGGTCGGACCGCACCACGATGACGAGGCGATCCCGTCGATAGGAGAACCGCTCCAGCCCGCGCGTCGACACATCCGCCGAGCAGATGCCGATTTCCGCCACGCCCTCCTCGACGCCGCGAACGACATCGGCGCTGGGACGCTCCTGCAGATCGAGGCGCACGAGCTCGTGCGAGCGAAAGAAGCCGGGCAGATCATCGGGGAGAAACTCCACGATCGACGACAGGTTGGCGAGCATCCGCACATGGCCACGCACGCCGCGCGCATGCTCGGCCATGTCGACCGCGATCTTCTCGACATTGAGCAGCGTCACGCGCGCATGATGCAGCAGCGACTCGCCGGCCGGCGTCAGCGCCATGCCGGTGGAATGCCGCTCGAACAGGGCGACCTCGAGAACCTCCTCGAGGTCATGCATGCGCTTGCTGACGGCAGAGGGCGCAATCGCCTCGCGCTGCGAGGCACGCGTCAAATTGCCCTCTTCGCAGATGGCGATGAACAGCCGCAGGGTCGTGAGGTCGATCCGCCTGGCGATGTTGGTTCTGGGCGCCCCGCCGGTCGGGCGCGACGACTGCGTTTTCTCTTGCATGGCCGGTTTTCCAATGCAGGAGGATATAGCGTTCGGGGGCACTGGATTTCTCAAAAGTTCAGGTAAATAGCCACAGAATTGGAATCTGATACCAGGATGGACTCTGGACCGGTCATTTTATTCCAAACGGCTGCGCCGACCGGTCCAACCACACGAACTTGCCCCCGCCCGTCATCGAGCCTAATTCGTAGGGCCGGCAATGGCAGAGGTGGGGACGGCACTTGATCGACATCGACCAGATACGAGCCGACACACCGGCCGCCGCCCGGCTCGCCTATCTCCATAATGCAGGCGCAGCCCTCATGCCGGCTCCCGTTGTCGCGGCGATGAAGGGGCATATCGATCTCGAGAGCGAGATCGGGGGTTATGCCGCCGCCGACCGCGAGGCGCGACGGCTCGACGCGGTTTACGGCTCGGTCGCGCGTCTGCTGAACGTCGCGCCCCATGAGATCGCTCTCGTGGAGAACGCGACGGTTGCCTGGCAGATGGCGTTCTACGCGCTGCCGTTCCGCAAGGGCGACCGCATCCTGACCGCCGAGGCGGAATACGCCGCCAACTATGTCGCGTTCCTGCAAGTCGCCAAACGTACGGGCGCGATCATCGACGTGGTGCCGAGCGACGCAACGGGCGAACTCGACATCCAGGCGCTCGAACGCATGATCGACGCGCGCGTGAAGCTGATCGCCATCACCTGGGTCCCGACCAATGGCGGGCTGGTCAATCCCGCGGCGGCGATCGGCAGGATCGCGCGGGCGCACGGCATTCCCTATCTGCTTGACGCCTGCCAGGCGGTCGGCCAGATGCCGGTCGACGTCGAAGCGATCAGCTGCGACATGCTGTCGGCGACGGGGCGCAAATTCCTGCGCGGTCCGCGCGGCACCGGTTTTCTCTATATCCGCCGCGCCCTGTTGCAACAGCTCGAACCGCCGATGATCGACCATTTCGCGGCACCCTGGGTGTCGCGCGATGAATATCGGCTCCGCGACGATGCACGCCGCTTCGAGACCTGGGAAAATAATTATGCGGCCCGGCTCGGACTCGGCGCCGCCGTCGACTATGCCCTCGATATCGGCATGGGACCGATCGAGCAGCGCTGCCGCCTGCTTGCGGGCCGTCTTCGCAGCGGCCTCGCCTCCATTCGCGGCATCACCATTCGCGACCTCGGCCGCACGCCGGGCGCCATCGTCAGCTTCACGATGGAGGGGCATGAGGCTGACGCCATTGTTCGCAGCGCTGCCGCGGCGGGCATCACCATCGGCGCTTCGGATCCATCAAGCACCCGCATCGACGCCGAACTCCGCGCGCTGCCGCCGCTCGTGCGCGCCTCGCCCCATTACTACAACACGGAAGCCGAGATTGACCGGCTGATCGACCACCTCGCGAGCCTGACGCCGCAATAGCGGCGCGCTCAGGTGCAGCGCGCGCTCAGTCCGGATGCGCTGAGCCGCGCCATGACCTCGTCGAGATGCGCGCTGTCGCGGGTCTCGATGACGAGTTGCAGCAGCGTCGCCTTGGCCGGCAGGTCGGAGAAGGTGCGCTGGTGCGAGACCTCGATGATGTTGGCGCCGGCTTCGGCCAGCAGCGCCGCCACGGCGGCCAACTGACCCGGCCTGTCGGGAATATCGAGCGAAAGCTGGGTCAGCCGTCCTTCGCGCGCCAACTCGCGCGTGAGGACGGAGGCGATCAGCCTCGTGTCGATGTTGCCGCCGCTCAGGACGAGGCCGACCTTCTGGCCGGCGAAGCGGGAGGGATCGGACATCAGCGCGGCAAGGCCAGCGGCGCCGGCGCCCTCGACAACCGTCTTCTCGATCGAGATCAGGGTCGCGACCGCGCGCTCGAGCTCGGCTTCGTTGACGAGCGCGATATCGTCGACGAGGCGACGGACGATTTCGGTGGTGATCTTGCCCGGCGATTTCACCGCGATGCCTTCCGCGAGCGTGTCGCCGCGCGCCGGCAGATTGCCGTCATGGATCGCATTGTACATCGACGGATAGAGCCAGGCCTCGACGCCCAGCACGCGCAGCGACGGCTTGATCGACTTTCCGGCAATGACGATGCCGCTGATCAGCCCGCCGCCGCCGATCGGGACGACCAGCGTGTCGAGTTCAGGGACGGCCTTGAGCATCTCGAGGCCGACTGTGCCCTGCCCCGCGATGACGAGCGGATCGTCGTAGGGATGGACGAAGATCATGCCGCGGGCTTCGCCGCGGCTGCGCGCAAAGGCGGCCGCCTCTTCCAGCGTCGCGCCCGTCACGATCACTTCGGCGCCGTGATGCCTGGTGTTCTCGACCTTCACCATCGGTGTGCCGATCGGCATCACGATGGTGGCGGGAATGCCGAGCCGCTTGGCGTGATAGGCGACGCCCTGAGCGTGATTGCCCGCCGACATCGCGATCACGCCCCGCGCGCGCTCCTCGGGCGTCAGCGCGGTGAGCCGGTTCAACGCGCCGCGTTCCTTGAACGAGGAGGTGAACTGGAGGTTCTCGAATTTGAGCCAGATATCGCAGCCGCAGATGCTGCTGAGCGTGCGACTGTAGCTGCAGGGCGTCTCGACGACGGCGCCGTGGATGGTCGCGGCGGCGGCGTGAATGTCATCAGGCGCGACCGGAAGGCCGCTGAGATCGGAGGACGTGGTTTGGGATAACTCAGCCATGGGACAGCATAGAGCATTTGCCTGGGCCAGGCGATAAGCCAACCGCTATTTGGTAAATTCCCGAGAACGTGAAGCCCGCCATAGCGTCCACAGTGTACGCAGCCGCGACGGAATCTGCGGCGCAAACGGATTGCGCCCGGGCTGTGACAGGCGCCTGAGGTCGGCTTGCGCCTGGCTTAGCAGCAGAAACGCCGGTCGCACCGACGGCGGCACCTGCGCCAGCAGCGACAAGGCCGTGGTCACGTGCTGCTGCGCCTCGCCCGTGAGCTGCTCCAGCACGGCACGCAGGTTCGGCGTCTCCTTGCCGGCGAACACGTCCTCCATGCTGCAGCCATGGCTCGCCAGCACCTGCTGCGGCAGGAACAATTGCCGGTGCGCTGCATCGCGCGGCAGATTGGCGATGATCTGCGCGATGCCCTGCGCCAGCCCGGCGTGCCTTGCGAGATGCTCGGCCGCCTCCGACGATGGTCCCAGAACCTGGGCCGCCAGACCGAACAGCGCCGATGAGGTCGCAGCCAGATAGCCCTCAAGCGCCGCCATGGTCGGCATCGGATCGTTGTAGAGATCGAACTGGTGCTCGTCGGCGAGCAGCGACAGCGGCTCGACCGGCAGCTCGAAATCGCGGATCGCGCGCAGCAACTCGGCCGCGACCGGATTGCCCTCGGCGCTGCCATGGACATGGCCCGACAGCATGTCGGTCCACCATTGCAGGCGGATTTCGCCGGGCAAGGGCTGGCTCACCTGGTCGCGGACGCGGACGATCTCTACATTGAAGGCATAGAGCGCCAGCAGCGCGCGGCGTTCGGCGGCTGGCGCGAACAGCGTCGCGGCGTAGCGCGGAAAGTCGTGGCCGCGCACGAGATCGGCGCAGAAGGCAGCGGAATCGGCCGGCGGCGCAGCGCTGCTCATGGCACGGCGATCAGCGCGGCTGCGACGCGCCGCCGTTCGCCGATCATGATGTTGTAGGTGCGCACGGCCGGGCCGGTCTGCATCGTGTCCAGCACCACCCTCACCGCCTTCAGCGCCTGGCGCAGCTCCGGCGGCGGCAGCCAGTGGCCGGTTCCAGTGCCAACCAGCAGCGTGTCGATGCTATTGGCGGCCGCGAATACCCGATCCAGCGAATAGCGGTCGATCTTCGCAGGGTCCGTCACGTCCCAGGCCCAGATCGCGTCGGGCAGGCACAGCAGCGATCCTCGATGCGACATGCCGGCAAAGGCGAAGCCGCCCTTGCCATAGGCGTCGATCGGCGCCGAGCGCGGGAAATGCGGTGCGTTGGGATCGCCGGCCATCTGGTTCGTCCGAATGAGCTTATCGCCCTCGCAAACGCCTGCGAGGGCCTGCAGTTCGGATCATGCCTTGTTTTTCTTCGCCGGCGTAGCCGTATCGGGCGCATCCTCGCGATGCTCGCCGACGCCGAGATAGATCAGGATCGGCGCCGCAATGAAGATCGAGGTATAGGTGCCGACCAGCACCACGCCGAACATCATCACCGCCGTGAAGCTGTGGATGGCGTGACCGCCGAACAGCAGCAGCGCCAGCAGGGCCAGCGTCACGGTGACATGGGTGATGATCGAGCGCGACAGCGTCGAGTTGATGGATTCGTTGAGCAGCTGCGGCATCGGCATCTTCTTGTAGCGCCGCAGCATTTCGCGGATCCGGTCATAGATGACGACGGTGTCGTTGAGCGAATAGCCCAGGATGGTCAAAAGCGCGGCGATACTGGTCAGGTCGAAATCGACCTGACTGATCGACATGAATCCGATCGTCAGCACGATGTCGTGCACGTTGGCGATCATGGCGCCCAGCGCGAATTGCCATTCGAAGCGGAACCAGAGATAGATCAGGATCGCGACGATCGCGAGCATCAGGCCGAGCATGCCGTAGGCCAGGAGCTCACCGGCGACGCGCGGACCGAGCACCTCGGTGCGCTGAATGTCGACGCTGTCGCCGAGCGCGCCACGAAGCTTCTGCAGGGCGGCCTGCTGTGCGGCGTCGCCGCCCGGCTGTTCCGCAACGCGGATCAGCACGTTCTCGGGGCCGCCGAACTGCTGCAACTGGACTTCGCCGAGACCCAGGGCGTCGAGCGTGGTGCGCATCGCCGCGATGTCGGCGGTGCCGGACCTCGCCTTCACCTCCAGCAGCGTACCGCCCTTGAAGTCGATACCGAGGTTCAGCCCGTGGGTGAAGAACAGCGTGATCGCGACGATCGACAGCACCGCCGAGATCGGGAAGCTGATGCGGCGGAAGCGCGTGAAGTCGAAATGGGTATTGTCGGGGACGATGCGCAGCGACGGCAGCAGGCCAAGCGCCGCGACGACGGTGAGGATGGCAATGAGGACGCCGAGCCCGATGAGAACGGTGTGAGTCACGATCAGGCTCCTAGATCGGCACGCTCTGCGGCCGCTTCCACCGCACCCACCCGGCGACGATCAGCCTAGTCAGGGTGAAGGCGGTGAACACCGTGGTGATGATGCCGATGCCGAGCGTCACGGCGAAGCCGCGCACCGGGCCGGTGCCGATGTAGAACAGCACGGCGGCGGCAATGAAGGTGGTGATGTTGGAATCGAGGATGGTCGCGAGCGCCCGCTTGAAGCCGGCGTCGATCGCCGAGATCGCGTTGCGGCCGCCGCGCAGCTCCTCGCGGATGCGCTCGTAGATCAGCACGTTGGAGTCCACCGCGATGCCGACGGTGAGCACGATGCCGGCGATGCCGGGCAGCGTCAGCGTGGCGTTGAGCAGCGACAACAGGCCGAAGATCATGGCGACGTTGATGGCCACCGCGACGTTGGCGAACACGCCGAACAGCCGGTAGGTCAGCAGCATGAAGACGATGACCAGGATCGAGCCGACATAGGCCGCGAGCTCGCCCTTCTCGATCGAGTCCTGGCCGAGGCCGGGACCGACGGTGCGCTCCTCGACCACCGTGAGCGGCGCCGGCAGCGCGCCGGCGCGCAGCAGGATCGCGAGATCGTTGGCGGACTGAACGGTGAAATTGCCGGAGATCTGGCCCTGGCCGCCGGTGATCGGCTCGCGGATGACGGGCGCCGAGATCACCTTGTTGTCGAGCACAATCGCGAAGGGCAGCCCCACGTTCTCCTGGGTCGCCTGCGAGAACTTGCGCGCACCCGAAGTATTGAACTTGAAGCTCACGACCGGCTCACCCGTGCGCTGGTCGAAGCTCGCCTGGGCATCGGTCAAATCGCCACCGGCGACCAGCACCTGCTTCTTGACCACATAGGGCGTGGGCGGCGGCGAGGCGCTCATCAGCAGTTCGGACTCCGGCGGCAACCTGCCCTGCTGCGCCTGATCCGGCGGCACGGAGGTGTCGACCATGCGGAATTCCATCTTCGCGGTCTTGCCCAGCAACTCCTTCAGGCGGGTCGGATCCTGGAGGCCGGGGACCTGCACCAAGATGCGGTCATTGCCCTGGCGCTGGATGACGGGCTCGACGGTGCCGAGCTCGTTGACGCGGCGTTCGACGATCTGGATCGACTGCTCGATGGTCTTGCGCATGCGGTCGAGCATCGCGGCCTGCGGGATGCCCAGGCGGATCACGCCGCCGCCGGCGTCAGCCACCTCGAGGTCGCGCTGGCCGCTGGATCCCATCAGACCGCCCAGCGGCTGGGACAGTTCGCGCAGCTTGGCGAGCGCCGGCTGCACATCGCTTTCCTTGGTGATGCGCACCTCGGCCGCGTCGTTGCGCACGGTCACGCCGCCGGTGAAGCCGATCTTGGCGTCGCGCAGCGTCCGGCGAACGTCGTCGCGGATCTGGTCCAGCCGCTCCTTCTTCACATAGTTGGAATCGACCTCGAGCAGCAGATAGGAGCCGCCCTGAAGGTCGAGGCCGAGCACGAGCCGGCGCTGTGCCCAGGCCGGCCAGGTCTTCACCTGCGCCTCGGGGAAGAAATTCGGGACCGCGCAGAGGCACACGATCAGCGCTGTCAGGATAATCCCCAGCGCCCTCCACCGCGTGAAATACAACATCGACTGGACCTGTCAGATCAGGAGATTCGGAAGACTCGCGGAAGCGCTCACTTCGACGCGGCGTCGTCCTTGGCGGCTTCCTTCGCGCTATCCTTGGATTCCTTGGCCGGCTCGCCCTTGGCACGCACGCCGGAGATCATCTGGCGCATCTGCCGCACGCGCACGCCGTCAGAAATCTCGAACTCGATCTGGTCCTCATCGACGACCTTGGTGACCTTGCCGACGAGGCCGCCCGAGGTCACCACGGTGTCGCCGCGGCGAATGTTCTTCACGAGATCGGCGTGGTCGCGGACCTTCTTCTGCTGGGGGCGCAGAATCAGGAAGTACATGATCACGAAGATCAGGGCGAACGGCAGCAGCGACATCAACATGCTGTTGGTGTCACCGGCGCCCGCAGCCTGGGCATACGCAGGGGTAATGAACATTCGGACGATCCTCGTGAGAACGGGGGAAAGCCGGTCAGGCCCTCAAGGGCGACCGGTTCGGTCAAATTCGCGCGGACTATAGCGGCCATTGCCCCAATTGCAACGCTGCCAGACCGTCGATTTGGCCACCTTGCGGCGCGCCGTCAGGCCCGATAAGGCTGCATTCTCAGGAACTTCGGACATGCCCAAAAAACCAAGCAAAAGCCCGGCCGGCAAAGGCCCCCGTACCTCTGCCGGCAAGCCCGCCCGCGTCGCGGCAAAACGCCCCACGGCAACCATTAAGGCGTCCCCGGACCTCTCCCAGGAGCGCCTCGTCCGCGCGCTGGAGACCATTGCGGCGCACCTCGCCGCCCAGGGCAGCCCGGCCGTCGAGCGCGAGTCGTTCGAACGGGCGGATGCCTATGTCTGGCACCCCGACGGCCGCCTCTCGGCCGTGCCGCGGGTGAGCCGCGTCGAGCTGTTCCTGCTCAAGGGCGTCGACCGGATGCGCGACATCCTGATGGAGAACACCGAGCGCTTTGCGGGCGGCCTGCCCGCCAACAACGCCCTGCTCTGGGGCGCGCGCGGCATGGGCAAGTCGTCGCTGGTGAAGGCGGCACATGCCAGCATCAATGCGGACCGCAAGGCCGCCGACAGGCTGAAGCTGATCGAGATCCACCGCGAGGACATCGAGAGCCTGCCGATGCTGATGGAGAAGCTCCGCGACGCCAGCTTCCGCTTCATCGTGTTCATCGACGACCTCTCCTTCGACGGCAATGACGCCTCATACAAGTCGCTCAAGGCCGTGCTCGAAGGCGGCATCGAGGGCCGGCCCGAGAACGTCATCCTCTACGCCACTTCCAACCGCCGCCATCTGCTGGCGCGCGAGATGATCGAGAACGAGCGCTCGACCGCGATCAATCCCGGCGAAGCCGTCGAGGAAAAGGTGTCGCTGTCGGATCGCTTCGGCCTCTGGCTCGGCTTTCACCGTTGCAGCCAGGACGAATATCTCGCCATGGTGCGCGGCTATTGCAGCCATTTCGGCATCAAGATCGAGGACGAGGCCCTGGAGCGCGAGGCGCTGGAATGGTCGACCACGCGCGGCTCCCGCTCGGGTCGTGTTGCCTGGCAATTCGTGCAGGAGCTGGCGGGACGGCTGGGCGTGAAGCTGACGGCGACGTAGCGGTCGGATTGCAACCCAGTTACGGCTGTCTTTCCCCGAAGGCGGGGAATCAAGGGCGCGTGCGCATCAAACCCGGCTCTGGCGGCGTGTAGGGATCTGGGGTGCCAAGTTTGATCGGAGGGTACCTCTTGAAGCTCGCTTCCAGTTCTCCGATGATTCTCACTGCGGGATCGGCGACCCAGGAGTTTTGCGCCGCAACATCGCGTTCCTCCTTCCGGTCGGTCAGAAGATTGATGATTCTCGGCAAGGGCAATTTCTGCGGCGTGGCGTACATAGTTTCCTGCCAGATCAAATGGACTTTCCAGTTTCGCCATTTGACGGCTGACAGCCGGTCGGCCACGTAGGCGGGAAACCCTTCGCGGTTTGAGGTCTCCTGCTTGCCCAAAAAGAAATCCAGCTGATCCACACCGTCAATCGGGCGATCCGTAGGGACCTCTGCGCCCCCGACCCGCGCAAGCGTCGTGAAGAGGTCGACGATGTGAACGATTTCGTTGCTTATGCGGCCCGCCGGCACCTTGCCGGGCCAGCGAATGATGAACGGTGCCCGCAGTGAACCTTCCATCGCCGTGAAGTACGTTCCGCGCCAGGGCCCGTTGTCACCCTCCCAGGGGTTGGTTGCCTCCGGGCCATTGTCGCTGGCGAATATCACAAGTGTGTCGTTTTCGATGCCTGCTTGCTTGATGGCATCGAGGATTTGCCCGGTGCGGTAGTCCAGTTCGGCCAGGCAATCGGCCCAATCGCCATTACCGGTTCTGCCCGCGAACTCAAGATTTGGAAGCGTCGGCATGTGAACGTGCGCGAACGGAACGTAGGCATAGAACGGCTTGCCTGAGTTCGCGTTGCGCTTGATGAACTCCACTGCACGGCTGGTGATCTCCGCGTCCATGGTGCGGCGGTGATCCACATCCAGCACAGCGACCTGTCGAGGCTTATCGCCCTTGCGTGCTTCATAGATATGTTCGGGGTGAACGACTGTCGCATTCCAGCCCTGCCTGTTTCCGACCGACGGCCACATGCTTTTTGTCTCGTCGAGGGATGGCCACATCGCCTCGTCATATGTGCGCGGGATGCCATACCACTCGTCGAAGCCCTGATTGGTAGGCATCCGGTCTTCGGCGCTGCCAAGATGCCATTTGCCCCACATCCCGGTTGCATAGCCCCGCCCGGACAACAGCTCGGCGGTGGTGATTTCCCACTGTGTCAATCCGTCGGGGATGCCGCCGACCGGAACTTCGTACGTGCCGGAACGGATGGCAAAGCGCCCCGTGAGCAGGGCCGAGCGGGACGGCGTACACTGCGCTTCAACATTGAAATTGAGTAGGCGCGTGCCCTCACTGGCGAGTGCGTCTATACGTGGCGTGGGCGCGCCGCGAAGGATACCGCCGCCGTATACGCCCAGTTCGCCGTAGCCCAAATTGTCCGCGAGCATGACGACAATGTTGGGATTCCTAGGTTGCTGCGCTGCGGTAGGTGCGATTGTAATCGCTACGGCGGCGATTGAGGCCAACGAACCGAACCAGATGGTTTTGCTCTTCGGCATTTTTTGCCCCTCAGATCAATAGGGCCCCCTCCGACCAAGCTCGGCACCAATTTCCCTACGTGCCGCTAGAGCCGGTTGCCGGTTTGTGCCTCCAGTTGATCCCCTTACTTCGTCACCCTGTGCCGGGTCGGCGCAACGGTGCTTTCAGGCGCGGCGGGCGAGATCGCAAAGGTCAGCCAGGTATTCCAGCCCGACGGCCGGTTCGCCGCATCGAATTCGCCATATCCCTTTATGTTCAGATATCCCTGCATGCCGCCAACCGGGAAAAGATAGCCGAACTGCGGACCGATGCCGAGAACCCGTGACCTGAAGCCACCGAGGGCTGGCAGTCCGCCGGTATCGTCGGAGACCTGCTGATAGGCATAGCCGACCAGACCTATGAAGGCCTGCTTCGAGAGAAATTTCGACGCGCCCCAATCGAAGTGGAAATCGACGCCGCTCTGAACCTGCGTGTCCGGGTTCTTGAAGTTGTACGTGAAGCCAGCGACGCCGGAGAATTCATATCCCGTCATCGGGTTGAGGTAAGTGTAACCCCCGCCCGCGTCGATGGCGCCATGACCGATGCCGATGTTGGAGAGGCGGCTGGGTTCATAGGCACCGACTGGAATGTCGCCGGTCACGTAGGCCATGTAGTTGTGGACGCCGTCGTGCCACTTCATCGTGACCATCGGGTAGAGGTCGCCGAACCCGGTGAGCGAGTCCGATATGCTTCCCGTGCGGGTCGCCGAAATCGGACCGAACCCGGTCGTCAGCGTGCCATCGAGGGTCGTGCTGTTTCGGCCGTACACGCCCATGACGCCGACGGACAATTGCCCGCCGAGGACCGGTGTCGCGAACGTATACGTCGGAGCCAGGAACAGCAGGTCTGGCGGCGCATTCAGATGGACGTCCAGGCTGACATTGACGTTCGGAGAGAAGCGGCCGACCTGGACTTCTCGGGCCGCTGCGGCAGCACCGGAAGCGGACACACTGGTGTGGTAGTAGATGGTCCCGAGGGACCAGCCTGGGGCGGTGGGTGCCGCTGCCAGACTGCCGAACAGCCCCGGGACCCAGAATGAGATGCCGCTCTCGTCGGCGCTGGCGATTTGCGGGGAAAACGCGAGAGCTGCAACCACAATCGCGCTGAGCAGAGTCGGTTGAGAGGTACCCGCAAATTCCAACGTGGGCTTCATCTGCAAATCTCCAAGCGCTAGAGGTGATGTGCATCAGGCTTTGGCGGTCGCGGACACACCTTCCGTTCCGAGACATGGTCCCGTCATGAGGCCCAAGCCCATTTCGAGGCAGAACGAATCCGAATTACGTCTCCGGTCTGCAAGTAAGCCATGTTCCAGGTCCCATGTCCGTTGTGAATTGGCCACAACCTGAAACTTAATTGGCGCGCTCTGCTCAATAGCGTGCATTTAGCGTGATGGTTGATTCGCACCGCATTCACGCGGCCAGGAGCCCGACGATCTCGCCTCTAATCAAACGAAAAGATCCTCTTCCAGTCCCTCTTCATGTCCACAACGGTCCACCTGTTCAGCGCTGCAGCATCGAGAGCGACATCGAGCTTGCCGAAATGCGACTGGCGATCGTAGGCATATTCACGTTCCGCATCGGTATGGTGGACGATCAGGCCGAACCGCGCGCCGCTGGCGCCGAGCGTCGCCCATTGCAACATTTCGAGGTCGCCATCGGAGTTGCCGAAGGCGGCGATCGGGCGCCGGCCAATGTGGCCATTGATCCCGATCGGCTTGCCGGCCTTGTCGTCGATGAAATCAACCTCCGGCAAGCGAAACAGAACCGGCGTGCTGTCGCGCATTTCATAGCGGGTCTTGATTGACGATCCGACGACCTGCTCGGGAGGCACTCCATAAATCGTCTCGGTCCATGGCCGCATGAATTCGATGCCCCCGCCTGACACGATGAAGGTCTTGAAGCCGTTGGCGCGGAGGTAAGCGAGCAATTCGAGCATAGGCTGATACACGAGTTCGGTGTAGGAGCGTTTGAAGCGAGCATCACGCGCGGTCGCAAGCCAATCTGTGACGATCTTCTCAAACTCCGCTGTCGTCATACCGGCGTGAGTCACCGCCACCAGCTCGGCCACGCCCTTTTCTCCAAAAGCTGCGAGCGCCTTCAGGTCCCCGTTCAGCACTGCCGCGAAGGGCTGCTTGTCCTTCCATTCCGGATGCATGGGCGCAAGAACCTTCACGCGCTCCAACACAAAAGCGAGCTGCACATACATTGGCTGCTCGATCCAAAGCGTCCCATCGTTGTCGAAGGTCGCGATGCGTTGATCGGGCGGTACGAAATAGGGCCCGCCAACCTCCGTGACCCGTGCGACGAAGTCGACGATCGAAGCTTTCGTCGGGCCTTCATTCCAAGATGGCAGAGGACCGGCTTGCGTCTGGGCCATGGCGGACGTGGAACGCAGGGCCGCAGATAGAAACGGAAGCATCGCCAGAGACGAGAGCAGCGCGCGACGGTCAAGGCGCGGAAATCGCATGATCTGTTTCATTGCCGATCCGCTTCGATTGTGCGGGCCTTACCGGTCAACATTGAAGGTGCGCGCGAGGCTAGTGTCGCTGCTATTCGTCGCGCGCTTGCCGATATGCTGCTTCGTGAGAAACTGGATTCTGACCGCAATGAATTGGCGGGTGCCGAAGTGACGCCCGCCAATGCAGTATCGAGCCACTAGTCGCTGCGGCCTGCCGTCTTCATATTCTTAACTTGCTGCATGACCTGTTCCAGGTTGTAGCTGGCCGGGTCCTGCAGCGGCGGGAACTTGATGAAGGTCTCGAGGTGCATCAGCCAAAGCTGCTGGCCGATGGGCAGCAAGTTCCAGTCATAGACATAGGCCGTCGATGGAGAAGCAATCGCCCCGCCCATACCGAAGAGCGTCTTCTGTTGCTGACCCACCGAGGTCTCGAAGGGATCGCGCTTGATGTTGACGACCTGGGTCCAGGAGTAGGGCCGCACTCCGTTAACGAAGCCGGCCGGGTCGTCGGACACCATTGCGAAATACATCTTCCAGTTCTTGTAGCGGACCGCCGACGGATCCTTGCTGGAGTAGTACAAGAAGTGGTCGCGTGCCGACTTCTCTGACTTGCCGCTCAGGTAGTCGATCTGGTTGATGCCGTCGAGCGTGGTCTTGACGATGCCGGGATACTCGCCGGCCTCGATCCGTTGCTTCAGTGCGTCGCCTTTGGGCCCGCCGGCGATCTCGACGAGAGTCGGAAGCCAGTCAAGGGCGGAAAACATTTCGTTCTTCACCGTGCCGGGCTTGATGACGCCTGGCCACCGGATCACCATCGGGGCGCGCATGCCGCCCTCCCAAGTGCTCAACTTACCGCCCTTGAACGGCGTGACGCCGCCGTCCGGAAAGGTGATTGTCTCGGCGCCGTTGTCGGTGGTGAAGACGACGATCGTGTTGTCGAGTTGGCCCATGTCTCCGAGCTTCTTCAGCACCACGCCGATGTTGTCATCCATCTGCTTCATGCCGGCTTCATTGATACCCCAATCCTTGCCGCCGGGCTCGCCCACCATCGCCAGGTACTTGTCCGACAGCACGGTCGTGATGTGCATGCGCGCCGGATTGTACCAGACGAAGAACGGCTTGTTGGTGCGGCGTGGGTCGTTGCGATCGAGGAAGTCGACGACCTTGGCCGAGATTTCCTCGTCGATACCCTTCGATCGATCGAGCGTCAGCGGGCCCTCGTCCTTGCATGTCATGTTCTTGGCGGTGCCATCTGAAGACTTACACGCGAGCATTGGACGCGGTGGCGTCAGGCAGACCGTGGTCTTGGGGTCCACCGCGCCGGGAACCTCAGGTACGCCGGGGATCGGCGTGTTCTTGCATGGCGGCGCGACGGTCTGCTGGGCCGGGCTCTTGTTGATGTCGGGGAAGCTCACCCCCTGCATCGCATCGAGGTGATACAGGTAGCCCCAGTACTCCTGGAAACCATGCGCAGTTGGCAGCGAGTCGGTGTGGTCGCCGAGATGGTTTTTACCGAACTCCCCAGTGTTGTAGCCGAGATCGAGCAGGAACCTGGCAAGCGACGGCGTCCCGGGCCGCAGATAGGATGGACTACCGGGAATCTCTGGCAAGGTCATACCGACACGAACCGGCTGCATGCCGGTGAGGAAGGCCGTACGCCCGGCCGTGCAACTCTGCTCCGCGTAATAGTGCGTGAACATCGCACCCTCGTTGCCGATGCGATCGATATTGGGCGTTTCCCCGACCATCAATCCGCGGTGGTAGATGCTCGGCTGCATCCAGCCGATGTCGTCGCCCATGATGAAGAGGATGTTTGGTTTTTGCGCTTGGGCGACTACCGGAGTGCTGATCAACGCTGAGGATGGAATTATCATCGTCGCACTGAGCAGCGCTAGACAGGACCGCTTGATCCAGCTTTGCGTCTTGCGCGGCGTTGCAACCGAAAGCTTGTCGTTGAATATGCAATTCAACATGGCATTGCACTCCCGTTATGATGCGTTAGAGACACCTCGTCTGATGCACCGAAATCCTAGATGACTCGTGGATGTGTCGACCGGCTCCGCATGCCGCGCAGCCGGCCGGTAGCGCCGGCAGTAGTTCGGCGCGCATAAATGCGAGCCGCCTTTGATGACCTTGCGTGGAATCTTGATGTTGGTCGTTCTGGGGTCGTAGCTATCGGCCTCGCGGCCGCCGCGCGGGTTCTCTGGAATGCAGCAGGCTTTTGCAGCGTCGGCCTCATGCCGAGGCGAGTACCAATCGGACGTCCACTCCCAGACGTTGCCGATCATATCGTACAGTCCGTATCCGTTCGGCGGAAATGCGGTGACCGGCGATGTCCGTTCGTACCCGTCGTCCCCAGTGTTCTGGCGTGGAAATTCGCCCTGCCAGGTGTTGGCCATGTGACGGCCCTCGGGTGTAAATTCATCTCCCCATGCGAACTCGGCGCCGTCCAGCCCGCCGCGCGCCGCGAATTCCCATTCCGCCTCGGTCGGCAAATCCTTGCCGGCCCATCTTGCGTAGGCGATCACGTCGCTGAACGCCACATGTACGACGGGATGATCGTCCAGCCCACGGATGTCGCTGCCCGGCCCGTAGGGATGCCGCCAGTCCGCGCCTTTGGCGAAGGTCCACCACTGGCTGAAGTCCCGGAGACTGACGGGATACGCGGGCGGAGAGAACATCAGCGAACCCGCGTAGATCATATGCGGGAGAATTCCGGGGTAATCCTTTGGATCGGGCGTGATCTCGGCAACGGTGACGTGGCCGGTAGCTCTGGCGAATGCCTTGAATTGCCGGTTCGTCACTGGATGGCGATCCATCCAGAACGCATCCACGGTGACGCGGTGGACCGGCGCTTCCTCCGGATAGTGCCGATCCGAACCCATGCGAAACGTGCCGCCCGGCACGTACAGCATCCCCTCACCTGCTGGATGCTGGAACGATTGTCCGGGATCAGGCGACGATGCCGTATCAGCCAGCTTCATGCCCGATCTCCGGCCCCGTGCATCATTGGTTTGCACCGCTACGGAAACGGAACGCCACTCTTTCAGGTTGATCTAGATCAAGGGTTGCGGGTTGGGTCTTTCACGCCGCCGGGTCGCTGGCAAGCCCAGCTATGTCCGTTGCGCCGTCGAAACCGAAGCAGACTCAAAACACTAGAAGATCGCACCGACAGCCATCGGCTACTTTGCATGGGGTTGTTTTTCGAAATTTGATTTTCCGGTCGCAAAAGTCTCTGTACGCCATGGTTCGAGGAACTTCTCGGCTTGGCGACCGCCGCCTCTCGAAATAGTGGATCGCCCGCTCTAGTTGCGCAATGCGCACAAGGCGGGCGATGGCAGCATATTCGTGGTGATTGCGCGTCCGACTTCTTGGGCCCGCGCCTCACGCCCCATTCAGGAATTGAAGCGGGTCAACCGGGCTCGATCCCTTGCGGATCTCGAAGTGGAGCTGCGGCGACGCCACCTCACCGGATTGACCCGACTTGGCAATGACCTGACCGCGCTTGATGGTATCGCCGCGCTTCACCAACAGCTCACTCGCATGGGCATATGCGGTGACGTAGCCGTTGGAGTGCCGAACCAGGACCAGATTGCCGTAACCCTTCAGCTCGTTGCCGGAATAGGCGACGACGCCGTCTTCAGCCGCCTTGACTGGCGTTCCCTCGGGCACCGCGAGATTGATGCCGTCGTTGGACTTGCCGTTGGTCTTGGCGCCGTAGGTCGTGACCACCTTGCCGCGCACCGGCCAGCGGAAGGTCGGCAGCGCGCCGGTGGCCTCGGCAGCCTTCGCCGGTGCCTCGGCGGGCTTCTCTTCAACATTGGTCGTGGCCTGCGCCAGGCGGGCACTCTGCGCGGGCGCGACGGCCGCCATCTTGGTGGCGGGAGCCGGTGCCGGAGCCGCCGCAACGGGCTGCAGCGTTCCCGCAACCGGGGCCGCTGCGACGGGAGCCGCGGCAACCGGGGCCGCCACCGCAGCCGTCTTCGCGCCGGGCACGGTCAGCTTGGTGCCGAGCTTGAGCTTGGCCGAGGGCTCGAGGCCGTTGGCGCGGGCGAGCTCGGCCGCCGAGATATGGTTCTTGCGGGCGATGCTGGCGAGCGTATCGCCGCGATTGACGAAATGAGTGCTCGGAGGCGCAGCGACGGCCGCAACCGGCTTGCCGGCAGGCGCCATCGCCGGAGCCGCGGCGACAGGCGCCGCCGCGGGCGCAGCGGCCGTGGCCGGATGCGGAATGATCAGCTGCTGGCCGGGCGACAGCGCGCGCGGTCCCTTGTAGCCGTTGGCGGCGAGGATCGCCTGCGGCGTGACGTGATAGCGCTTGGCCAGCACATCGAGCGTGTCGCTGGTGCCGACGATGATCTTGGTGCCGCCGGCCGGCTGGGCGGCCGCGACCGAGCGCGGCGGCACTGTGGCCGTGGTCTCTAGATGCGGCTGCGCCGGGGGCGCGTAGGTGCCGACGCCGCGGCCGCCTCCGGACACGCCGCCGCCCGCCGCGACCGGATAGGATTGCGGTGCAGCCACCGCGGGCGGGGGCAAGGGCTGCGACTGATAGTAACCGGGCTGCGTCTGCGGCCGCGCATATTGCGGCAGCTCACGCGGCTGCTGCGGCGGCGCCTGCTGCACCGAACCGGTCTGATCGGACGCGAAGGGGTTGGAGAAATTCGACTGGGACAGCCGCGACGACATATCGGCGCTGCACCCTGCGAAGCTGAAGGAGATCAGCGCCAGCACCGCGACCTGCGGCACGCGGCGCGAGTAAAGCAACTCGACGACGACAGACATGGTTACTCACTCGTACGCAACAGAACTGGTATTTTAAGTAAACACGCGCCGAGTAAATAACGGCTTAACCCTCCCAATAAGATGTTGGCGGAACAGCCAATCCGGAATTCTACAGCTCCCGCGCCACACCGGGCAGTGCCGGCACGAAGCGGACCTCGACGAGTTCCTTGCGCTCGATCCCGGCTTCGTTCCGGGTCAGTCGGATCAGCGTCTGCACGCCGTGATGCGGCCCGACCGGGGCGATCAGGATGCCGCCGACCTCGAGCCGCTCGATCAGGTTCTCCGGAATCTGCTCCATCGCCGCGGTGACGATGATGCGGTCGAACGGCCCGATATTGGGTGGCAGGTTGAGCCCATCGCCGAGCATCACCTCGACATTGTGACAATCGAGCTTTTCGAGCCTGGCGCGTGCGGCATCGGCCAGCTTGCGATAGCGCTCGACGGTCAGCACCTGGCCTGCGAGCCGCGACAACACCGCGGCCTGATAGCCGGAGCCGGCGCCGATCTCGAGCACACGATGCTGCTTCTGGAGCTGGAGCTGCTCGGTCATGTAGGCGACGACGAAGGGCTGGCTGATGGTCTGCCCGCACGCGATCGGCAGCGCGCTATCGCGATAGGCCCCCTCGCGATCGGCCTCATCGACGAAAAGCTCGCGCGGCACCTCCTCCATGGTCCTCAGCACCGCCTGGTCGCTGATGCCCCGACGCCTCAGCGTGAGCTGAAACATCATCTTTTCCGGCGGACGCTGATTGGAAGTCATCGCTGCTTGTATCGTCTCGTCAGGTCGGGATCGTCGCTTGCTGAGCTCAAGGCCCGGGCGAGAATCTTGTTCCTGCCCAGGAACCCATGATAGCCTTTTGCTGCAGTATTTGACCACAAATTGGCCTGCAGCGGTGTGGCCGCAAGGGCCATTTTCGGGCGCTCGTTCGCCGAAACGCGCATTGCGTCGATTCGCGTTATCTGCGAACGTTTTCGCAAATGGGCAAGGACTCACCGACAATGACCGCGACAGGGCTTCCGGGCCGCTCTGTATTCCTCGTCGAGGACGAGGTGATGATCAGAATGATGGTCGCGGACATGCTCGAAGAGCTCGGTTACAAGGTCGCAGCCGAAGCCGGAGATATCACCGAAGCCATGCGGCTCGCCCAGGCGACCGAGTTCGACATCGCCATCCTCGACGTCAACGTCAACGGCAAGGTCATCTCGCCGGTCGCCGATGTGATCAAGGCGAAGGGCTGTCCCTTCATCTTCGCCACCGGCTACGGCTCCTCGGGCCTGCCCGAGCAGTATCGCGACCGGCCGGCGCTGCAGAAGCCGTTCCAGCTCGACGCGCTCGGCAAGACCATCGAAGCCGCCCTCCGCGGCGGCTAGCTACTTCAACGTCGCGCTCAGCTCTTCCGAGAACGCTTCGTTGGTGCGATCGAGCCTGAGCGGCGTGACCGAGACATAGCGATCGCGCAGCGCGGCGAGATCGGTGCCGTCGGCCGGCGTATCCATCATCGCCGCGCGCTCGAAGCCGATCCAGAAATAGGGGTTGTTGCGGCCGTCCCTGCGCTCGTCGATCCTGAGGAAGCCGAGATTGCGCTTGCCCTGCCGCGTGACGCGAATGCCGAGCACATCCTCTGGCGCGCAGGACGGGAAGTTGACGTTGATGACGGTGTCCTTCGGGATGCCTGCTTTGATCACCTTGCGCAGGATGTCGGGACCGAATTTGCGCGCGGTGTCCCACGGCGGCCGTTCGCGGGTCTCGATGCTGAACTCCTGCGACAGCGCGAACGACGGCAGCCCGAGGATGGTGCCTTCCAGCGCCCCGGCGATGGTGCCGGAATAGACCACGTCCTCGGCGACGTTGCGGCCCTTGTTGACGCCGGACAGCACGACATCTGGCGGCTGGCTGCCCAGAATATGCCGCGCGCCCATGATGACGCAGTCGGTCGGGGTGCCGCGCACGGCAAAGTGCCGCGGACCGACCTCGCGCAGGCGCAACGGATCGTTCAGCGACAGCGAATGCGACACGCCGGACTGGTCGAGCTCGGGCGCCACCACCCAGACGTCGTCGGACAATGCACGCGCGATCTCCTCCACGACCTTGAGGCCGGGAGCGTGGATGCCATCGTCATTGGTGCAGAGAATACGCATGCGAGAGGTCGATTCCTGAAGCGGGGTTCTGAGCCGTCTTATCCGGCAACGGCCGATCAGGCAAACCGGGCCAATTTCGGCGCCGGCCCGGTTCCAGGGCCTGGTCCCGTTACCGGCGGACGCGCCATTGCGGCAGGAAGCGCGCCAGCCGGCCTTCGACACGCAGCTGCATCGCCCGCGGGACCGGCCTTGCGACGGGCGCCTCGACCACGCCGAGCGCCTCCAGCTGCGCAACGATGGGGTCGGGTGTCTGCGGAAAGCGTTCGCGCGCGACCGTCAGCGCCTTGTCGAAATCAACGGCATTCACACCAGGCTTGGCCCGCCGGCTCTGCACGAGATCGTCGTCCCAGAGCCGCGCGATCTCGATGTCGAGCACACCGCGCAAACGCTGGTCGACGGCCTGGATACCGGCGCCTGTCACCGCCCATTGTCTGCCGACCCAGAAGATGTCGCGATGCAAGGCCATGAGCGGTAGGTTCGCGTTGACGGGACGGCAGGATAGCCAGCCGCCCGATCTTCGCAACCCTACTCGCGCGCGACCACCTTCAACCCGCCCATATAGGGCTGGAGCACGCTGGGGACCGCGATCGAACCGTCCTCCTGCTGATAGGTTTCCATCACGGCGATCAGCGCGCGGCCGACCGCGGTGCCGGAGCCGTTCAGCGTGTGCACGAAGCGCGGCTTGCCGTCGGGACCGCGCGAGCGCGCATCCATGCGGCGGGCCTGGAAGTCGCCGCAGACCGAGCAGCTCGAGATCTCGCGGAACATGCCGCCATCGCCCTGCCCGGGCATCCAGACCTCGATGTCATAGGTTTTTTGCGACGAGAAACCCATATCTCCTGCACAGAGCGTCATCACGCGATAATGCAGGTCGAGCTTCTGCAACACCTGCTCGGCACAGGACAGCATACGCTCCAGCTCGTCCTTGCTGGTCTCGGGCGTCGTGATCGAGACCAGCTCGACCTTGGTGAACTGGTGCTGGCGGATCATGCCGCGCGTGTCGCGCCCGGCCGCGCCCGCCTCGGCGCGGAAGCACGGCGTCAGCGCGGTGAGCCGCATCGGCAATTGCTTCTCGTCGAGGATGGATTCGCGCGCGAGGTTGGTGAGCGACACTTCCGCCGTCGGGATGAGGCCGAGGCGCTCGGTCTTCAGCCGCTCATGGTCTGGCGAGGCGAGCAGCTCGCCCTTGATCGCCCAGAACTGATCGTCCTCGAATTTCGGCAATTGTCCGGTGCCGAACATCACCTCGTTGCGCACCAGCAGCGGTGGGTTGATCTCGGTATAGCCGTGCTCGGTCGTGTGCAGATCGAGCATGAACTGGCCGATCGCGCGTTCGAGCCGCGCCAGCCCCTTCTTCAGCACGACGAAGCGCGCGCCGGAGAGTTTGGCCGCCGCCTCGAAATCCATGTAGCCGAGCGCGGTGCCGAGATCGTCATGCAGCTTCGGCGCGAAGCTGTAGTTGCGCTTGTTGCCGAACACATGGTGCTGCACGTTGCCGTGCTCGTCGACACCATCAGGCACGTCGTCGAACGGAATGTTCGGGATTGCGGACAGCTCTCTGGTCAGCTCCTCGTCGGCAGCCTTCGCGGCCGCCTCGAGCTCCGGCATCGTGGTCTTGAGCTCGGCGACCTCGGCCATCAGCTTGGCCGCGCGCGCCTCGTCCTTCGCCTTCTTGGCGTCGCCGATTTCCTTGGAGGCCGCATTGCGCCGCGCCTGCGCCTGCTCCGAGGCCAGGATCGCCGCCCGCCGCTTCTCGTCGATCGCCAGCAGCGACGCCGACAACGGCTTCAGGCCCCGCCGGGCGAGACCGGCGTCGAAGGCTTGCGGATTGTCGCGGATCGATTTGATGTCGTGCATGGCCGTGGTCCTGGGGAAGCGCGCGAACAGTCAACGTTGTATGTCAACGATTTGCATCGATGCGTCTCCTAGCACTCTGTCATCGCCCGCGAAAGCGGGCGATCCAGTATTCCAGAGACGTCAGTGATTCCCCGAGAGGCCGCGGCGTACTCGATTCCCCGCCTTCGCGGGGATGACACGGGAGGGTGAAGCCCCTACTCCGCCGGTTTCGCCGGCGTCGACACGTCGGTGCCGGTCGCCTGCGACGAGGCCGCCGCCTTCTTCTCCACCATCCCCACCGCGATGATCGAGCCTTCATAGAGCGCCAGCAAGGGGATCGCGAGCGAGCACTGGCTGAGCACGTCGGGCGGCGTCAGCACGGCTGCGATCACGAAGGCGATCACGATGAAATAGCGGCGCTTCTCGCGCAGCATTTTCGACGTGACGATGCCGATGCGGCCGAGCAGCGTCAGGATCACCGGGAGCTGGAAGGCGATGCCGAAGGCGAAGATCAGCGACATCATCAGCGACAGATATTCGCCGACCTTGGGCAGGAGCTGGATCTGCGCGGTCTCGTCGCTGCCGGCCTGCTGCATGCCGAGCGAGAAGCGCACCAGCATCGGCAGCACGACGAAATAGACCAGCGCCGCGCCCAGCACGAAGAAGAACGGGGTCGCGACCAGATACGGCAGGAAAGCCTGCTTCTCATGCTTGTAGAGCCCGGGCGCAACGAACTTGTAGATCTGCGTCGCAACGATCGGAAACGAGATGAAGCCGGCGCCGAACAGCGCAAGCTTGAGCTGCGTGATGAAATATTCCAGCAGCGCCGTGTAGATGAACTTGGAGTTCTCGGGCCCTGCGACCCACACGAACGGCCAGACCAGCACGTTGTAGATCTGCTTGGCGAAGAAGAAGCAGAAGATGAAGGCCACGCCAAAGCCGAGCAGCGCCTTGATCAGCCGCGAGCGCAGCTCGATCAGGTGGTCCATCAGAGGGGCTTTGCTGGCTTCGATATCGGCGTCGGTCATGACGCTTTGGCGTCCTTGATCGGTTCGGATGGCGCGGCGTCCTGCGCGACCTTTGCCTGCTCGACTTCACGCGTGATGGCGAGCGGCTCGTCCACCGCCGCATGCGCCTCGGCTTCCACGAAGGTCGCGGGCGTCGGCGCTTCCGGAGTCGTTGGTGTGACAGGCGCGTCACTTGAAGTCGCCGGCGGTTCGACAGCGGCGGGAGCCGGCGTCTCGGCCGGCTTGTCCAGCGCATCGACGCGAAGCGCGTCGCTGACGTCCTTCTGCAGCGAGGTCAGCGGATTGAAGCCGGTGGCGGCTTCCTTGACCTCGTCAAAGCTCTTCTTGAGGTCGGCCATCTCGGCCTCGCGCATCGCCTCCTGGAACTGACCCTGGAATTCGGCGGCCATCTTGCGGGCCTTGCCCATCCACTGTCCGACCATGCGCAGCACGCCCGGCAGCTCTTTCGGGCCGATGGCGATCAGGGCCACGACCCCGATGAGGACCAGTTCACTCCACCCGATGTCGAACATGAGGTCTTCCGTTCACGCGAAGCCGCAACCGGCCCAATCCCTTGCGCGCAGGATCGGGGCCGCTACCCGCGTCTCGCGTGCTCTCTGGCTCAGACGGCCTTGCTGCCGACGTCGGACCGGGCCGCGGTCGGCGCGGCGTTGTGCTCGATGGACTTGGCCGGCTCGGGCTTCTCGGCAGGCTTGTCGTCGTCCTGCATGCCCTTCTTGAACGCCTTGATGCCCTGCGCCACGTCGCCCATCAGATCCGAAATCTTGCCGCGGCCGAACAGCAGCAGGACCACTGCGATCACCAAGATCCAGTGCCAAATGCTGAGTGAACCCATCCTGCAACCCTCCAAACGCGCATGGCCGGGGACCCGGCCGATCTTCACCGAAACCTAGGCTTGGCGGGTGTCAAAAACAAGGACCAAGGCAGCGCCAATTCGCTGTTGGCGCTACGTAATCTTGCTAGTGTTAACCTGTCGCAGGGCCCGCAAACGGACGGTACGTCAGTCCTCGGCGCCGCCCTCGCTGCCACCTTCGCCGCCGCCCTCATTGCCGCCTTCCGGCGCCTCGGGCTCGACCGCCGGCGCGAGCGCCAGGTCGAGGTCCTCGCCCGGTTCCAGCGGATCCTCGTCCTCACGCAGCGCCGGATCATCGGACGGCGTCGGCACGCTGAAGCCCGTCGGCAGGCGCGAATCCAAGAGGCCCGTGCCCTTCAGCTCTTCCAGGCCCGGCAAATCGCCGAGCTGTTCCAGGGTGAACTGCGACAGGAAGTCCTCGGTGGTTCCGAAGGTGAGCGGACGGCCGGGCGTCTTGCGACGGCCGCGCGGCTTGATCCAGCCGGTCTCCAGCAGCACGTCGAGCGTGCCCTTCGAGGTGACGACGCCGCGGATCTCCTCGATCTCGGCGCGCGTCACCGGCTGGTGATAGGCGATGATCGCCAGCACCTCGATCGCCGCGCGCGACAGGCGCCGGGTCTCGGTGCTCTCGCGCGTCATCAGCCAAGCGAGATCGCCGGCGGTGCGGAAGGTCCATTTGTTGGCGACCCGCACGAGATTGACGCCGCGCGAGGCGTAGTCGGCCTGGAGCTGCTCGAGCGCGGCCTTGACGTCCACGCCGTCAGGCATGCGCTTGGCCAGCGTCGCGGTATCCAGCGGCTCGGTCGAAGCGAACAGCAGCGCTTCCAGCAGCCGTAGCTCTTCGGGACGTGCCTGGGTCTCGTTCTCCATCGGCTCGGCCTCTTCTACCCGCACTTCAGCCAGGCTTGCCATGGCAGATTCTCCTTCTTGCACTTAAGCGACCGGCGCGTCGGGCGCAGGAGCTGCGTCCGGAACCGGTTTGTGGCGCCCTTTCCGGAAATAGATCGGCGCAAACGCCTCTTTCTGATTCAGCTCGAGCTGACCTTCGCGCACCAGCTCGAGCGCGGCGGCGAAGCTCGATGCGAACACCGTCGCGCGCTGCGTGGGATCGGCGACGTGCCGGATCAGGAAGTCGTCGAGAACGCCCCAGTCGTCCTGCTCGGTGATGCTGCCGACCAGCCGCTCCAACGTGGCGCGCGCTTCCGCAAGCGACCACACCGTGCGCTTGGCCAGATGCACGCTCGCCAGCACGCGCGACTGCCGCTGCGAGGCATAGGCCGTGAGCAGGTCGTAGAGCGTTGCGGTGTATTTGGGATGCTTGATCTCGGCGATCTGCTCGGGCTCGCCGCGCGGGAAGATGTCGCGCTGCAATTGCGGCCGGTTCATCAGCCGGTTGGCGGCTTCGCGAATGGCTTCCAGACGACGCAGGCGATTGGCGAGCGCGGTCGCCATCTGTTCGGCACTCGGCCCTTCCGCACTCGGCGGCTCCGGCAGCAGCAGGCGCGATTTCAGGAAGGCGAGCCAGGCGGCCATGACCAGATAGTCGGCAGCAAGCTCCAGCCGGATTTTTCGCGCGGCTTCGATGAAGTGGAGATATTGGTCGGCCAGTGCCAGGATCGAGATCTTGGCGAGATCGACCTTCTGCTGCCGCGCCAGCGCGAGTAGCAGATCGAGCGGGCCTTCATAGCCCTCGACGTCCACAACCAACGCCGGCTCACCCTCGGCGAGCTCTGCGGGCCGCCCGGTTTCAAACGATAGGATTTCTGCGGTCATGCGGATGCCGTGTTTGCCCGTGCGATCAATGCGTCCAGTTCAGCGCGTGCGGCCGCCCGATCGAACGGCTGCGGCGGCTTGCGCGCGGCGAGCGCGGCTGTCGCCCGCGCCAGCGCCTTGCCGGACAGTTCCGGCGTCTGACTGGCGACCTCGCGCATTTCATCGATGTTGCCGTTGCAATGCAGGGCCACGTCGCAGCCGGCCGCGAAGATGGCGCGGGTCCGCTCGGCGATGCTTCCTGCCAGCGCGTTCATCGACACGTCATCACTCATTAACAAACCCTGGAACCCGATTGCGCCGCGAATCACCTGAGCAATCATTGTCGCAGATGTCGTCGCCGGATGGGCGGGGTCGACCGCGCTAAACACAACATGTGCAGTCATGGCCATCGGCAGATCCGCGAGCGGCTTGAACGCGGCGAAATCGGTCCGTTCCAGTTCGTCCCGGGGCGTATCGACCGTTGGCAGCTTGAAATGGGTGTCAGCGGTGGCGCGGCCATGGCCGGGGATATGCTTGAGGACAGGCAGTACGCCGCCCTGCTCCAGCCCCTCGGTGACCGCGCGGGCGATCGCTGCGACCTTGGCCGGCGAGGTGCCGTAGGCCCGGTTCCCGATCACGGCGTCGGCGCCCTCGACCGGCACGTCAGCCAGCGGCAAGCAATCCACGGTAATGCCGAGATCGGCGAGATCGGCCGCGATCAGCCGGGCGCTGAGCCGCGCCGCGGTGAGCCCGAGCGCCGAATCAGTGTCGTACAAGGTCGCGAATACGGCCCCCGGCGGATAGACCGGCCAGTGCGGCTGGCCGAGCCGCTGCACCCGTCCGCCCTCCTGATCGATCAGCACGGGCGCGTCGGGAGCATTCGCCACCGAGCGCAATTCCGCAACGAGCGCAGCAACTTGCGCCGGCGTCGCGACATTGCGCTTGAAGAGGATGAAGCCCCATGGGCGCTCGGCACGGATGAACTCCCGCTCGGCGGCGGTCAGTTCGGTTCCGGATACGCCGGTAATGAAGGCCCGCGTGCTCATAACGGCCGATTAACCCTGCCCCGCGAGGGGGTCAAGGAAACGGCCGTTAATTCCTCTGGATGAAGCAGGTCGGCAAGCCGGCAGACTTCAGGCTGTTGCAGGCCTGCGTCGCTTCTTCGGCCGACGCATAGGGACCAGCGAACGCGCGGTAGACGATCCCCTTGCCCTTGTCGGTGAGATCGACCCGCTTGATCACCGGCGCGCGCGATCCAAGAACGCTGCCGTACTTGCTCTGAAGCACCCGGTAGGAGGCGTGCGCGCTGTCCTCGGTCTGCTGCGAGGAGACCTGGACGATGAAGCCGCCACCACCACTGCTCGCGGGTGCAATTTGCGTCGGATTGGTCGCAGCCATCCGCTGCGGCGGCTCGGCCGCCGGTACCGATTGCGGCGCCAGCGACATCGGCTGGTTGGCGCTGGCATTGGCCGAGGTTGGCGGATTACGCGGCGCGGCCGGCGCAGCAACAGACTTCGGCGCGGCTACTGCCGGCTTGGCAGCGGCCGATTGCGGCGTGGCGCTGTCGGTCTGATCACCCTTCACGGCCACGGTCCTGATCGGGCGCGGCGAATTGTTCGGCAGCGTTCCGTTGCTCGGGATCGGACCTGCGCTCAGCGGCGGCGCCGTGGACGGCGACACGCTCGCCACCGGCGGCGGATTCGCATTCGGATTCAGCGGCGGGAACACCACGCGGGGACCGCCTGCCTTGGCGTTGACGTCGACAGGCGCCTCCTCGCGCGGCACGATCTTCTCGGTGCCGTCGCCCGTAACCATGCGATCCGGCACCTTGGCCGAGGAATCCGTCGGCGCCGGCACGATCTTGGTCGGGGTGTTGTCGGCCTTGATGATCGGCGGCTCGCCGCTGCGGGGCGAGCCCACATAGGTCTTGTAGGCGAAGGCCGCGCCGGTGCCGACCACCGCAAGCGCGAGGATGGCCGCGACAGTCATCATGCCGCCGCGCTGCTTCTTCGGCTCGTCGAGGTCGGCCTCGGGATAGTCGCTCTGGAACGCGTAAGGATCGTCCGGATAGGCCGGATCGCGCTGGTAGTCCTGCTCGCCCGTCTCCAGGCGGCCATAGAGCGCATCGTCGTAGCGCGACGGATCGGGCTGCTGATGCGGCTCCTGGTAGGCCTGGTCCTGCTGATAGGCTTGAGCCTGATAAGCCTGATCCTGGTAAGCGTGATCCTGATAGGCCTGCGGCTGATGAAAATCAGGCTCAGGCGCGGCCGGCTGAGCGGAATAGCGATGCAACGGATGAACCGGACTGACAGAAACGGGATAGTCCGGCTCCGGCGCGGGTGCCGGCTGCGGCTGCACATTGGCGCGGCGCATCCATGACGGCGGCCCGGGCGGAGGCGGCGCGGCCGGCTCGGCATAGTCCTGCTGATAATCGTCCTGGCTATAGTCGTCCCGATAGCCCTGCGAAGGCGCGGGTGGTGTCGGCGAGTGGGCGCCGGGTCGCCCCTGTGCTGCGAACGGATCGGTCTGGCCAATCAGGCGGGCGAGTTCGGCCAACGGATCGTTTTCCGCCTTTCCATGCTGATCGCCGCCGCGACCATAGTCATCGGAAGGAAACGGTCTGTCGTGATATCGTTCGGCCATCGTGATGATGCGTCCCTTCGGGAAAGCCGCGCGCCCCTCGACCAAGGCACGGCTTTCGACCCACAAGGCTTTCAACCAAGTCTAAGCGATCCGGCTTCTGCCGGTTACCCCCGAATTCCCCTTAAGTAGTTCGCCCCAAACTACCGCATCTCGTCCGGAGCATGGACGCCGAGGATGGCGAGGCCCGATGCCAGGACAGAGACGACGCCCTGGACCATGGCCAGTCGCGCCTTTGTAAGATCTGCATCATTATTGATAATGAAGCGTAAATAGGGCAAATCGCGCCCCTTCGTCCAAAGCGCGTGAAATTCGCTCGCTAAGTCATAGAGATAAAAGGCAATTCGGTGCGGCTCATGGGCCGCGGCGGCGGCTTCCAGCATGCGCGGATAAATTGCGAGGCGCTTAAGAAGGTCGAGTTCCACTGGGTCCGACAGCCGCTCCACGGCCGACTCGCTGAGCCAGGCGATGCGCTCGCCGGCATCTTCGGGGAGATTCGGGAACACCTCGGCCCGGGCGTTGCGGAAGATCGAGTGGCCACGGGCATGGCCGTACTGGACATAGAACACCGGGTTGTCGCGCGACTGCTCCATGACCTTGGCGAGGTCGAAATCGAGCACCGCGTCGTTCTTCCGGTACAGCATCATGAAGCGGACGGCGTCCTGGCCGACCTCATCCACCACCTCACGCAAGGTGACGAAGTCCCCGCTCCGCTTCGACATTTTCACCGGTTCGCCGTTGCGCAGCAGCTTCACGAGCTGGACGATCTTGACGTCGAGCGAGCCCTTACCCGAGGTCGTCGCCTTCACCGCCGCCTGCATGCGCTTGATGTAGCCGCCATGGTCGGCGCCCCAGACATCGATCATCTCCGCAAAGCCACGGTCGAACTTGTTCTTGTGGTAGGCGATGTCGGAGGCGAAGTAGGTGTAGGAATTGTCCGACTTGATCAGCGGCCGATCGACGTCGTCTCCGTAAGCGGTCGCCTTGAACAGCAGCTGCTCGCGATCTTCCCAGTCCTCGACCGGCGCGCCCTTCGGCGGCGGCAGGCGGCCTTCGTAGATGTCGCCCTTGGCCTTCAGGAAATCGATGGTCTCGGCGACCTTGTTGTTGCCGGTCTCGATCAGCGAGCGCTCGGAGAAGAACACGTCGTGACGGATGTTGAGGGCGGCGAGATCGTCCTTGATCTCGTCCATCATCATCGCGATCGCCTTGGCGCGCACCGTCGGCAGCCATTCGGCCTCGCTCTTCGCCAGCAGCTTGTCGCCGTGCTCCTTTGCCAGCACCTCACCCACCGGCTTCAGATAGTCGCCGGGATAGAGGCCCTCCGGGATCGCGCCGATGTCCTCGCCGAGCGCCTCGCGGTACCGCAGGAACGCGGAGCGTGCGAGCACGTCGACCTGCGCGCCGGCATCGTTGATGTAATATTCACGCGTGACGTCATGGCCGCCGAACTGGAGCAGGCTCGCCAGCGCGTCGCCGAACACGGCGCCGCGGCAATGGCCGACATGCATCGGCCCGGTCGGATTGGCCGAGACGTATTCGACATTGACCTTGGAGCCGCCGTGGACGCGGCCGTAATCGGGGCCCTCGCGCAGCACCGTCCGCAGCGCCTCGGCCCAGGCGGCGGGCTTCAGCGTCAGGTTGATGAAGCCGGGACCGGCGACATCGACCTTGGCGATCAGCGCATCAGTGCGCAGCCGCTCGGCGATCTGCTCGGCGAGATCGCGCGGCTTTGCCTTTGCCTCTTTCGCAAGCACCATCGCGGCGTTGGTCGCCATATCGCCATGGGACGCATCGCGCGGCGGCTCGACCACGACGCGGGAGAAATCGATGCCCTCGGGCCAGCTGGAATCCGCCGCGAGCGCGCGGCAGGCGGCGTGCACGCGTGCGAGCACATCGGCGAACAGATGCAGGGATGAGGATGTCTGGGGCATGGCCGCCGCCTAACGCAAATCCGGGGTCGAGTCAAAAAGCCGCTGGTGCTCGGTCAGGGCGAAACGGTCGGTCATTCCGGCAATGAAATTGCCGATCCGCCGGGCCCGGTCGCCCTCGTCGTCGGCCTCCGCGCCCAGCAGCCATTCCGGCGGCAGCTCGGCAGGCGATTTCAGGTATTTTGCGAACAGGTCGAACAGGATCTGCTCGGCCTCCCCCATCACCCGCATCACCCGCTTGTGGCGGTACATGTGCTGGTACAGGAAGCCCTTGATGGCGGCCTCCTCCTCGGCGACCTCCGCGGGAAAGGCGACCAGCGCCCGGCTCTGCTGGCGCACGTCCTGGGCCGATTGTGGCCTGGTGGCGGCGAGGTTCTTCTGCGCCTCGGCGAACACCGCGCCGATCAGATGCGAGATCAGCTCGCGCACGAGCTCGGCGCCGCGCCGGACGTCTTCAAGATCGGGATAATGGGCAGCAATGCCGGCAATGATCTCGGCGGTCAGCGGCATGACCTTGAGATCGTCGAGATCGAACAGGCCGGCGCGCAGGCCGTCGTCGATGTCGTGGGCGTCATAGGCGATGTCGTCAGCGATCGCGGCGACCTGGGCTTCGAGCGAAGCAAAACTCCACAATTCGAGATCATGGACCTTGATGTAGTCGGCGATCCCGACAGGAATGCCATGCTCGCGATAGCGGCCGGCCGGCGCGCCGCTGCGATCGGTCAGCGGGCCGTTGTGCTTGACGATGCCTTCCAGGGATTCCCAGGTCAGGTTGAGCCCGTCGAATTCGGGGTAGCGGTGCTCCAGCGCCGCAACGACGCGCAAGGCCTGGGCATTGTGATCGAAGCCGCCGAACTCCTTCAGGCAGGCGTCCAGCGCCCGCTCGCCGGCATGGCCGAACGGCGGATGGCCGAGGTCGTGGGCGAGCGCCAGGGTTTCAGTGAGATCCTCGTCCAGCCCGAGTTGCCGGGCCAGCGCGCGGGCGATCTGCGCCACCTCCAGCGAATGGGTCAGCCGGGTGCGATAATGGTCGCCCTCGTGGAACACGAAGACCTGGGTCTTGTATTTGAGGCGGCGGAACGCGGTGGAATGGATCACCCGGTCGCAATCCCGCCGGAACGGGCTGCGGGTCCGGCTCGGGGGCTCCGCGACCAGCCGGCCGCGGCTGCGATCGGGGTCGCAGGCATAGGGCGCACGGGGGGCTGCCATTCCGACGGACACGGCGAATTTAGTCCCTATCCATTTGATTCTGCGTATGGTGGCACTTAACTATGTCAGGCGCGGGATACCAAATGAATTGGGCAAGTGAACTTGGTATGACTGCGGGACTATCGGAGACCAGCAATGACGACTGCCGTGACCATCAGTGACCGGGCCGCACGCCGGATTGGGGAGATCCTCAAGGGCGAAGGGTCGGGCGCGATGCTGCGCATCTCGGTCGAGGGCGGTGGCTGCTCCGGCTTCCAATACAAATTCGACATCGACCGTGCGCGCACTGACGACGATCTCGTGATCGAGCAGGACAACGCGGTGGTGCTGGTCGATTCCGCCTCGCAGCCGTTCCTGGCGGGCTCGCAGGTCGATTTCGTGGACGATCTGATCGGCGCCTCGTTCCGCGTCAACAATCCGAACGCGACGGCGTCCTGCGGCTGCGGCACCAGCTTCTCGGTCTGACCGGTCAGACGCCGGTCATCTGCCTTTCCTCGTCCGTCCACTCCACGTCGCCCGACAATAGCGCCGGCTGAAGCGGTGCGTCCTCCGACACCATCTGGCCGTTCAGCGCGCGCAGCAAGGCTTCGACCAGCGCCGGCTTGCGCAGCGGCTTGGCCAGGAAATCCGACATCCCGGCCTCGCGGCAGATCCTGACGTCTTCGGGGAAGGCGTTGGCGGTGAGCGCGACGATCGGCAGGGCCTCGAAGCGGCCGCCCTGCGCGCGGATCGCGCGGGTTGCGGCCAGGCCGTCCATGTCGGGCATGCGCACGTCCATCAGCACCACGTCGTAGTCGACCTCAGAGACCGCCGCGACGGCTTCGACGCCGTCGGTGACGACGCGCAGCTCGACGTCGAACGCCCCCAGCATCTTGCTCACGACCATGCGGTTGACGGCATCGTCCTCCGCGACCAGCACCTTGAGCGGCTGGTCGAGTTCGGCAATGCGCGCTTTCAGCTCCTCTGCCTCATCGCGCTCGGCCGTCGCATCGGAGGCCTGCGCCTGGCTCCAGGGCAGCACCAGCGTGAAGCGGAAGGTCGAGCCCTCGCCCGGCGTCGAGGTGACGCCGATGGTGCCGCCCATCTGCTCGATGATGCGCCGGGAGATCGCAAGGCCGAGGCCGGTGCCGCCGAAGCGGCGGCTGATCGAGGCGTCAGCCTGGGCGAAATCGCTGAACAGCAGGCCGAGCTTCTCAGGCGCGATGCCGATGCCGCTGTCGGTCACCGTCCATTCGACGGTCGCCAGCAGATCGCGTCGCGCCTGGCAGGTGACCGCGATCGTCACTTCGCCTTCATCGGTGAACTTCACCGCATTGGAGGCAAGATTGAGCAGCACCTGGCGGATGCGCGCGACGTCGCCGCGCAGCGTCGGTGGCAGGTTCGGATCGAGCTCGACCTTGATCGTGAGACCCTTGCTCTTGGCGCTCGCGCGCACCACGGTCGCAACCGTCTCGGCCAGCGCCTGCGGCGCGAAGTCGATCGCCTCGAACTGGAAGCGTCCGGCTTCCAGCTTGGACAGGTCGAGAATGTCGTTGAGGATGCGCTGCAGATTGTCGCCGGACTCGCGGATCGTGGTGACGGCCTCGTGCTGCTCCGGATCGAGGTCGGTTTCCAGCAGCATGCTGGCGAGCCCGAGCACGCCGTTCATCGGCGTGCGGATCTCGTGGCTCATCACCGCGAGAAAATCTGACTTGGCGCGGCTTTCGGCCTCGGCCTTTTCGGCGCGCCAGCGCTCGGTGACGTCGCGACCGAAGCCGCGATAGCCCAAAAATTGCCCGTCACGGTCATAGGCGGGCTTTGCCGTCAGCGACCACAGCCGCGCCTCGCCGCCGGCGACGACCTTGAGGTTCATCTCGTGCAGCGGCTCGTTGTGCTCCATCAGGCCGACGACGTTGTAGGCCGCGGTCTTATCCTCGGGGCAAAGCATGTCGAGCACGTCGGCGAAATGCGAGCCCTTCAGCAGCGGAAGCGGCAGCTGCGCGACATCGGCGAAGCGCTGCGGCACGTCGATCAGATGTCCCTCGGCATCAGTCTGCCACAGCCAGTCGCTGGCGTTCTCCTGAAAATCTTTCAGCAGCAGCGAGATGATCTCGGTCTGCCGCTCGAGCTCGAGCTGGGCCTTGAGATTGCCGAGGAACAGATTGCCCTGCGAGACGATGTTGCGCGCCATGAAGAACGCGAACAGCAGCAGGAACACCGCGGTCACCAGATAGGGCCCGGTGCCGCACAGCAGCAGCGCGCCGGTGCAGGCGACCGTCATGGTGGCGAGATAGACGAGCCCGGCGCGGGGAAAGGTCGAGAGCATAAAGGCGCCGCCCGACATCATGCCCACCATCAGGCAGGCGAGGAGGAGCTGGCTGGTCGGCTCGATGCGGCTGAACAGCGCCAGCGGCAGCGTGCCCCAGATCGCGGCGAGGAAAAAGGCCTGCCGCATCATCTGCCGCGCGGCGCGGGGCGATGCTTCCTGCGGCGGGTTTTGATGCGACCGCCGCCAGGCCCGCACCGCGAGCGAGGCGGTGACGGCAAGCGTCATGCCCCAGATCGCGAGAAAGTCGTTCCAGCCCCGGCCCCAGAACAGGATCAGCACGATGGCGACGTTGAGCATGGTGACGGCCATCGTCACCGGGATCAGCCGCGTCACGGCGTCAATCTGCTTGGCGCGGATGCGGCGCATCTGCCGTTCGCTGAGATCGGCGGTGAGGCCGTCCTCGATCTCGAAGCCGCCGAGCCAATACAGGAACGCGCCGACGAGGCCGTCGCGCGGCTCAGGGCGTTGTGAAGTCTCGACCGGCCATCCCATTCCAGCGGAACCTTTCCCGTATCAATGGCCTGCGGCCCGCTTAAGCCGGGTTAATTTTGTGGGAGATTTTGCGGCGTCCTTGACGGGCACGTTTGCATTTTGTTCTAACCATGGCCCCTGCCTGGAGCCCTCCCCCAATGCCCATCAGAGTTGCCACTTGGAACGTGAATTCGGTCCGGCAGCGGATCGATCTCCTCCTGACCTGGCTGAGGGAGTGCCAGCCGGACATCGTCTGCCTGCAGGAGATCAAATGCGTCGACGAGGCCTTCCCGCGGCTGGAGATCGAGGCGCTGGGCTACAACGTCGTCACCCACGGGCAGAAGACGTTCAACGGCGTCGCGCTGCTCTCGAAGCTCAGGTTCGACGAGACCAAGTCGGGGCTCGCCGGCGACGACGAGGACACCCATGCCCGCTTCCTCGAGGGCGTGGTGACGCTCAAGTCCGGCGTGCTGCGCATCGCCTGCCTCTATCTGCCCAACGGCAATCCGGTCGGGACCGAGAAATATCCCTACAAGCTCAAATGGATGTCCCGGCTTCTTGAGTATTCGAAGGAGCGCCTTAAGACCGAGGAGCCGCTGATCCTCGCAGGCGACTTCAACGTCATCCCGCATGCCCGCGACGTCTCCAATCCGGCCGCCTGGACCGAGGACGCCCTGTTCAAGACCGAGACGCGGGAGAGCTTTCAGTCCCTGCTCGGCCTCGGCCTGACCGACGCCTTGCGGGCCGTGACCGACGAGCCGGGGCTCTACACGTTCTGGGACTACCAGGCAGGCGCCTGGCAGAAGAACCAGGGGCTGCGCATCGATCATCTGCTGCTGTCGCCGCAGGCCAGCGACAAGCTCGCCAATGTCGGAATCGACAGCTATGTGCGCGGCTGGGAGAAGCCGTCGGACCACGTGCCGGTGTGGGCGGATCTGGATCTGGAGGCGGCGTAAGCTACGTCGAGATGGTGGGCACGCTGCGCTTTGCCCACCCTACGGCACTGGTGCTGCCGAGATTACTCCCTACGGCCCTGCACCCATTGTTCCAGCATTTGCAGGCACATGGCGCGGTCGTCGTCGGAGGCCTTGGCGAAAGCGCGGTTGTAGCTTTCCTTGATCCAGGTCTCCTCGGCACCGGCGCTGTCGCGCGCCAGCGTCAGCCACATCAGGCCGCGCGCGGCCTGCCGCGGCAGGCGGTCGCCGTTGAACAGCATCTGGCCGAGCAGCGCCTGCGCCTCGTGCTGGCCCTTCTGGGCGGCAAGGCCGAGCCAGCGGGCGCCGTAGCGGAAGTCCTCGCGCGAGGCGTCCGGCGTCTTCAGGTATAGCCGGGCGAGATCGTACTGGGCGTCCGCGTTGCCGAAATAGGAGGCCGCATAGGAGAACATCTCCCGCGCCCGCTCCGGGTCGGCCTTGATCTTCGAATTCGGGATGCCGCTCAGGTAGTAGCGGCCGAGCGCGACGAAGGCGTTGGCCACGACCTGTGCCTGCGGCGCCGACGGGCTGTCCTCGGCATGCGCGTTGGCGATCCGGCTGAAGTATTCGAAGGCGCGCACGTCGTCCTGGGCGACGCCGTCGCCATTGGCATACATGCGGCCGAGTTTCCACTGCGCAATGGGATGACCGCCCTCGGCGGCATATTGCAGGGCGCTGAGTGAGGTTTCCTGGGTCGCCGGCGGCACCTTGCTGCGCACCGCGCCCGCCGCGCCCGGCAGCGTGGTCACGACGGGGATGGTCGCGTCCTTCTGGTTGACCGGCGCGCCGTCAAAGGCGAGCGCAGGTGCGACCAGCGCACTGGCCCCCAACACAAACGCAACTATGGCACGCCTAGATGTCCGCATAGCACTGTTTCTCGTGCGCGCCGCCCGGATGGGTCACAGCCCCCCCGACCGCTGGTCCAACCTGTTGAGCATATTTCCAGAGCGCACCCGACGTGTGGTTAGTCGCGCGAGCGCTCCATTTGGTCTTGCGCTGGGCGAGCTCCTGGTCGCTCAATTTTACGTTAAGGGTACCCACGTCCGCATCGATCTCGATGATGTCGCCATCCTCGAGCAGCCCGATCGGGCCGCCGATGGCGGCCTCGGGCCCGACATGACCGATGCAGAAGCCGCGGGTGGCGCCGGAGAAGCGGCCATCGGTGATGAGCGCGATCTTGCCGCCCATGCCCTGCCCGGTCAGCGCCGCGGTGGTCTGGAGCATTTCCCGCATGCCGGGGCCGCCCTTGGGGCCCTCGTAGCGGATGACGATGACTTCGCCTTCCTTGTAGGTGCGGTTCTGAACAGCCTCGAACGCGTCCTCCTCCCGGTCAAAGCACCTGGCCGGACCGGTAAACTTGAGGTTGGACATTCCCGCGACTTTCACGATCGCACCTTCTGGCGCCAAATTGCCCTTCAGACCGACCACACCGCCAGTGACGGTGATGGGTTTGTCTGCCGGGTGCACCACGTCCTGGTGCGGATTCCACTTCACGCTTTTGAGGTTTTCGGCGATCGTTCGACCGGTGACCGTAATGCAGTCGCCGTGGAGAAATCCGTTGTCGAGCAGCGTCTTCATCAGAAGCGGTATGCCACCTACTTCAAACATGTCTTTGGCGACATAACGGCCGCCCGGCTTCAAATCCGCGACATATGGTGTCTTTTTGAAGATTTCGGCGACGTCGAATAAGTCAAACTTAATGCCCGCCTCATGGGCGATCGCCGGTAGATGCAGCGCAGCATTGGTCGAGCCGCCGGAGGCCGCGACGACGGCCGCCGCGTTTTCCAATGCCTTACGGGTGACGATGTCGCGCGGCCGGATGTTTTGGGCGATCAGGTCCATCACCTTCTCGCCCGCGGTCATGCAGAAGGCGTCGCGGATCTCATAGGGCGCCGGGGCACCGGCCGAGTAAGGCAGCGCCAGGCCGATCGCCTCGGAGACGGTCGCCATGGTGTTGGCGGTAAACTGCGCGCCACAGGCGCCCGCCGAGGGGCACGCCACGCGCTCGATCTCGTCGAGGTCCTCGTCCGACATGGCACCGACGGAATGCTTGCCGACGGCCTCGAACATGTCCTGCACGGTGACCTGTTGCCCGCGGAAGTTGCCGGGCAGGATCGAGCCGCCATAGATGAAGATCGAGGGCACGTTGAGGCGGACCATCGCCATCATCATGCCGGGCAGCGACTTGTCGCAGCCTGCCAAGCCCACGAGTGCATCATACGCGTGGCCGCGCACGGTCAGTTCGACGGAATCGGCAATGCATTCGCGCGACGGCAGCGAGGAGCGCATGCCGTCATGGCCCATGGCGATGCCGTCGGTCACGGTGATGGTGCAGAACTCGCGCGGCGTACCGCCGGCCGATGCGACGCCCTTCTTCACCGCCTGCGCCTGGCGCATCAAAGCGATGTTGCAGGGGGCGGCTTCATTCCAGCAGGAGGCGACGCCGACGAAGGGCTGGTGGATCTGCTCGGTGGTCAGACCCATGGCGTAGAAGTAGGACCGATGGGGCGCGCGCGCAGGGCCTTCCGTCACGTGACGGCTCGGCAGCCTCTGCTTGATGTTAGACTTCGCGTCCATCGCAACCAGTTTCCCCGGTCAACCCTTTCAGACCCGAAAAATCAGAGCCAAGATTTGAATCGACCTTGGGGATTTCCCGTCGTCTTCGCGGACCGCCGCTCCCGCTGAAAAACTTAGAGCGATTTTATTCATGTTCGGGTGTGGCCAAAAAGCGGCGGTGATGCGAACGGCTGGCGATGAGGGCTTAATCCGGAATAGGTGTTGCGCAGACAGCACAATCGTTACCGGGAAGACACGGAGATGGCTACTTGGATACCGCTACGAAGATGACGGTTTACAATCTGAGATTTTGTAGCAGGCACAGAACACGCGGCCTGGAACGACCGACGGGCACACCCACGAAGTGAGTCGCTGGCGCCCCTCGCGGAGCGAGGTGCATTGCTCGTGTCCCGGACAAGCCGCAACGCGTAAGGCGTTGCGGCGCAGAGCCGGGACCCAGGGCGGCGTGGCCCCGGCGGTTAGATGGGTCCCGGCTCTGCAGCGCACCGTCGCTCCGGACGATGCTTCGCATCGCCGGGATGACGCTGCGCGGGACACGAGAGCGAAGTGGGGCACACGCTCTCTCCAAGTCGTCATTGCGAAGCAATCAAGAATCTCTCCGCGGAAAGAGTCTGGATTGCTTCGCTGCGCTCGCAATGACGGAGCAAGAGGCAGCGTCACCATCCTCCAACTGCACACTTCAACTTGCAGACACACCTTCGCAGCCTCGCGGCTGATTTTCGCCCGAGCTTTGCTTCGTCTCTCCACCCTCAAGCCAAGAGGGCGCAGGGAAGGCCGGGTGCCGGCGGCACCCGCGGTCCGCTGCGCGAAAATGGTGCGCAAGGAGACCGCACAGCAGCATACAGGTGAAGCCCAACACACGGCCTTCCCTGCGCGATGGTTGGACGGCTTATGCCGTGCTCTCCCGGGAGCCGAGTTCGTTCTGGCCTCCCTCACCTTCGCGAATTGACGATGCCGTCTGCCCGGTTGGGCTCGCGCGCATCTTCGCGAAAGGCTTGACCGTAGCAACGACGGCCAGGACCACACGGTTTTGCCGTACGCGCGTTCGTTGGCACCACAGGGTTCGACGGCGTTGTGCACGTTGCCATCGAAATGTTGGCACGACGAACTCACAGCGCCGCTCATCCGCACGCGGTCACGAGCTCACAGGGACTACCCGCCCTGCCCGCTACCATTTCGTGCCGACGCTGCCGCGTCCACCGCAAGCCCGGCTCGCGTATCGTGACGACAACATGATCGCCCCTCCCGATGAGCCGGGATGGGCGATCACATACGACAAATCCGAATTTCGGTAAAGTGGAATATTTTTGGCGCGACGGGTTGACAGCCGGGCGACACAGCCCGGGTCCCGTAGCCCGGATGAGCGAAGCGATATCCGGGATATTGCGGGCGGATACCCGGGTGTCGCTTCGCTCACCCGGGCTACGAATGGCCGCTCAGGCCGACATCGCCTTGCGCCCGAACGGTGCGACCAGGCGGACGATCTCACAGACCGCGACGAGACCGGCGAGCCAGACGGCGCTGAGCAGCCCAAGCCGCGTCACGATAGCCGCAGTGAAAGCCGCCTCTCCGCCGAGAGCCGGCGTCGCGGCGAACAGCACGAGCTCATAGGCGGCATAGGCGGCGACGAGCGTGATCGCCAGCACCAGCGGCGTGCGCCCCTGCGGCAGCGCGCGGAGCACGGCGGACGATGTCGCGGTCGCAACCAGCGCAGCGGCACCGATCAAAAATCCCCAGGCGAGAGTGCTGCCATCGACCGGATAGTGCAGAACACCAAAACCGATGCTTTGGTTCACCAGCCATGCGCCGGTGACGACGAGCAGTGCCGGGCGTAGCGGCAGCATCGCGGCCGCGACGACGGCGAAGGCAGCAAACGGCGTCGCGCAGGCGAGCGCGAAGCTTGCGAGCGCACACGATGCCGTCAGCAGCGCAAGACAGAACATCGGCGCTAGGCGCGGCGCGACCGGGTGAAGCCGGAAGCGGTTGTCTTGAGACGGCAGGATGTCGAGAGCCATGGGTATCTCCTTCTTTTCCAACTCTAGTACATTCGGAAGCATGTGACAGCCCCATCGGGGATCAGAACGTGGCGCCGGCCTTGAGCAGATAGGTGCGACCTGGCAGCGGATAGGCGCTGAAGCGGCCGTCGGTGAAGGTGCTTGCGATCGCATAATCGTAGTAGAGCGTGTTCAGCACATTGTTGACGCTGAGGGACCAGAAATAGCGCTCATACTGGCCGCTGAGCTTGAGGTCGATTGTGCCGTTGGCAGGGATCGGCTTCTGGGTTCCCGCCTGGTCGTTGTCCATGCGCCGCTCGCTCCAGAAGCGCGCGGTGGCATCGAGCACAACATAGTTCTGCCAGATGTTCCAAGTGAAGCCCGCACTGGCGGTGTAGCGCGACACGAGCGGCACATCGTTGCCGGCCCAGACGCCTTCGCGGAACGTGGCCCGCGTATAGGCCATGCCGGAGCGCAGCAGCAGGGCGTCGTTGACGCGATAGGACAGGCTGGTCTCGGAGCCGTAGCGCCGGGTTGGATCGAGATTGGTGTTGTAGAAGAGGATCGGGTTGAAATGGATCTCGTTGGCGAGGTCCATCAGATAGAGGCTGCTCTGCAACTGCAGCCCGCCCCCTTTGATGCGCAGCCCGCCCTCGATGTCTTGCGAGGTCTGGGTCTTGAGCTGGAAGGTTTGCGGGATCGGAGCGAAGGTGAAGGGATCGAACGACGGCCCCGACGACACGCGCTCATCCACGTCGGGCGTGCGGAATGCGCGCGCCGCGCGGCCGAACAGCGAAACTATGTCGTTGAGGTGATGCTCCGCGCCGAGATGCAGCGCGTATTGAGTCTCATCGCTCCGAAGCGGGAGCGCGCCGATGTCGGTGTTGAACGGAGCCGCCGGGTCGAAATTGTCGCGCGCCGAGAGGCTGACGTTCTGCACGCGCGCGCCATAGGAGATGTCGGTCGTGGGCAGCACACCCAATGTATGCTGAAAATAGCCCGCAACCGTCTGCTGCCTGAGATCGTAATTGTGCCAGGGAGCGAGCCCCTGCCCGGCGCCGCGGTTCTGCTGAAAGCTCGCATCGTAATAGTCGATGCCGGTCAGGAGCTGCGACGGCATCCCCAGCAGCAGGCTCTTCACGCCGAGACGCGGCGTGATCGACCATGTCGTTAGACCGGCATCGACATAGGTCGACGTGAACAAGGCCGGGACAGGCGTCGGGCTGGAGAAGAACGCGCTCTGCTGCTTCCTGTCGCGCACGCCGCCGTCGACGATGAGATCGACGCCGTTGACCAGAGTCTTGGTGAAGCCCGCTGTTGCGCTAAACCCCTGCTGGTTGGCGTAGTTGAAAGGCGTGCTGGTGCCCTTCCGATTGGTTGCGAGTTCGTCGACGCCGATCGAGGGATCGACGGTGCGGCCGCCCGGCAGTCGCAGCTCCTGATTGTCGCCGGTGACGGTCAGGAAAGCGGTCAGGCCCGGCGTCGTGTAGTTCAGATTGCCGACGCCGTTCTCCTGGGAATAGCGATTGTTGTCGCGGTAGCCGTCGGTCTTGACGACATTGCCGTAGAACGAGGTCGACCACGGACCGGAATTGAGCGAGGTCGAGACGTTGCCAAGCCTGGTATTGAACGAGCCGAAGCCGGCCTCGATCCGCGCGGTCACGGGCGGCCCGCCGACGCCGTTCTTTGTGACGATGTTGATCACGCCACCGACCGCGTTGTCACCGTAGAGCACCGCGCCCGAATTGCCGCGCGTGATTTCGATGCGCTCGACCGAATTGAGCGGAATGGTGGAGAGGTCCACCTGCGCCATGTCGATATCGTTCAACCGCCGGCCGTTGACCAGCACCAGCGTGTTGGCGGTGGCAAACGCGCCGAAGCCGCGCAGGTCGACGCTGGTCTTCGCGGCCACCGGCCCGCCATAGAGCGTTGTGATCTGGGCGCCCGGAACTTGCGTCGCGATGATCTCGGCAAGGGTCTGCGACGGCGAATGCGCGATGTCCGCGGCCGTGATAACGGTCGTGGCGGCCCCGACAATGCCCCCGTTGCCGGCGGCGGCCGCACTGCCGGAGCCGGATGAGCCGGCGCCGGTCGGGGCGAAATTCGACGGCGGACGTCTCCTCACCGTATCGCCATCGCCCGTCGCCCTGGCGCGGGTGCGATTCTGATCGTCCGACTTGGTCACCTCGACCGGCGGCAGCTGTTCGATGGCAGCCTGCTGCGCCCGGGCGGCGGAGAGATCGAGCGAATGGAGGGAAATAGATGCGACAAGGCCGGCGCTGAGGCGCCTGGCGACAGAGACAATGCGGGACACAGTTGTAACCTCGGTATGACGTCAGTGGCACGTCACAGCGAACGAGGTTTCGCGCGGAGCGATGGATTGCTCCGGTGAAGCTAATGTCTGTACTCCCCGACCGACATCTTCGCGTGTGACCACGGCTGACGGCAGGTCTCCTGGCTCGCGGGTCGTTACCTTACGTCGCCTTCCCAGGACCGAGATTCCCAGTGGCATATGACGAAAGATTCACCGCTTACAGTTGCGGGGGCAGCCGTGGTTTTGGGAAAATCCCGCACCACGTTCCCTTTTGATCTCCGTGAGGAGAACCGTCACCGATCAATCTACGAGGCCATCGCAGGTTGAGTCAATCGACCGGTCGAACGATGGGCCCCAACGTCAGGCCAATGCGATCACGCCGGCTCTTTCTCCGCAGGCGTCCAAAACGGAAGCGAGCGATGTGCCGGGGCCGTCTACGTCCGGCCTCTCGGGCGCTGTGCCTGCGCCCAGGCCACGGCAACGTCGCGCGGCGGAGCGTCCATGCGTCGGATCGGTGTCAATTCGCCCGAGGCGGAGATGATCGCCGTCTCCTCGCGGCGGCAGCGCGAGCACACGAAGCGAACCTCATGCGGGGACGCCGACCAGCTGGAACGTTTCACATTGGCCGCCATCGGCCAGGCCTTGCATTTCGAGCACGACACCAGAAATCGCCCGGGATCGAGCATACCCATTCCATCGGCCTCCGCGGCCTGCCCGCTCCTTCAATGATTAACCCATGTGAATCGTTCCGGTGCCTTGGCACCGTCAGCCTCGTGCCGTGCGGAGTAAATGGACTGGCTGTTCCCGATCCGCCGGCCTCCGGCTTCGAACGGCTCAGTGCGCGCCCTTGAGGGTGCAGGAGGTGGTGCAGGTGACCGTGGTGCCGTGATCGCACGCCTTGCAGGCGGCAACGCACTGGTTCATGTCGCGCGCATTATACGAGCTGTAGTTCCGCATCGGGCAGGTCGAGGTCGACCCGGTGATGTCCTGCTCCTGGTTGCAGGCCGCCGTTGCGAGCGCGAGAACAAGGACTGCAAGAAGGCGCATGGGATTGCCCTGTAGGGAGCGGCAAGCGACGTTAGCGAGGTACGTTGCACCGCAACGGACCCCGGCATTCCCACCGCGAGCAACCGTGGAAGCCCGACGCTCGCATCCCCGAAGGATGCGCGTCAAAGATTAAAAACGGATTGCAGCTGACGTCAGGCCGCAGCTTTGGTCGCGATCGCCTGCCGCATGTCCACCGCGAGCTGGCGGTACTGTTCTGACAGTTTCAGATAGAATTCGCGCTTGGTGCTGTCGGTGGCGAGCTTGGCGATCAGCTCGCATTCGGCGGTGAGTGTCTCGAACCGTTCCAGCCTGTCCTCAAGTTCTGTCATCGGCGTGTCCCCATTCAAACGCCTCAAGGACAATCAACCTAAGCCTGGGAAATAGGTCACGGCGAACATCGTTATGAAGTAGAATCAATTTTCGTCGGCACAGGCGGCACGGCGACGTTGTGGCGGCTCATTTCTGCTCCAGCCGCCAAGCGCCGTCCCAGCCCGCCTCCGGCGGATTGGCCTCGAACTGCGCGATGCGATCGAGCAGCGCGCGCGCGGGACCGTCGCCGGGGACGGCTTCGAGCGCCGCGTTGAAGGCGCTACTAGCTTCGGCGAAACGGCAGCTGCGATAGGCGGCGAGACCTTCGGCATAATGCTTTCGCAGGCTCGCTTGCGCTTCGGTCAGCGCGCCTGCCCTGCCCAGCACCTCGAAGATCGCCTGCGGGACGTTCTGGCCGGCGACCGCGAGACGATCGATCTCGCGCAGCTCGAGCTGCGCGCCGATCGCATCCGCCGTCGCCTGCGCGATCAGGATGCGGGTGCCGTAGACCTTGTTGACGGCCTCGAGCCGCGAGGCGAGGTTCACCGCATCGCCCATCACGGTGAAGCTCATCATCAGCTCCGAGCCGATGCTGCCGGTCAGGACCTCGCCGGTGGCAATGCCGATCCGCAGGTCGCACGGCGCGGGCATGGCGCGGATGCCGAGCAGATCCGGCAGCTGCTTCTGCAGCGCGGGCACCTGGTCGGCCATCTCAATGGCGGCAAGGCCGGCGAGCAGCGCCGGTTCGTCCCCTTCGATGAAGGGAGGCCCCCAATAGGCCATGATGGCGTCGCCGATATATTTGTCGATGACGCCGCGATTGTTCCTGACCGGCGCCGACATCACCGTGAAATAGTGGTTCATCACCTTGACGAGGCCGCGCGGGGTCATGCCCTCGCTCATCGAGGTGAAGCCGCTCATGTCGCAGAACATGATGGTCATGACCCGGCGCTGGCCGTCGATGGCGACCTCCGGCCGGTCGATCAGGCCCTGCACCACCTTGGGATCGATGTAGCGGCCGAAGGTCTCGCGGATGCGCTCATTGTGCCTGAGCTGCTCGATCATGCGGTTGAAGGCCGCGGCGAGCTCGCCGATCTCGTCCTGGGTCGAGACCGTGATGGTCTTGTCGAAGCGCCCCGCCTCAACCTCGCGGGTGCCGGCGAGCAGCAGCCGCACCGGCCGCGTGATGCCGCTGGAGACGAGAAGCGCAAAGGCAAAGCCGAGGACCGCGGCGAGCAGGGTCACGACACCCGAGATGATGATCGCCTGACGCTGATGGCTGATCACCTGCGAGGTCGAGGCGAAGACCTGCTTGAGCATGTCGGCACGGATGCCGTCGATCTTCTGGTTGAACTGGTCGCGGACGGCGTCGATGTGCTCCAGCGTGCCGCGCGCCTCCGCCATCTGCTTGGCATCGACCTGCTTGAGAAGCTTTGCATGGTCCTCGTTCATGTCGCGGCGCAGCTCGCTGACGGCGGTCTCGATGCGCGTCTCGATCCGCGCCAGCGCCGCGTTGTCGGACGGCGTCCTGGTGTCGTCGATGATCGCAGTGATCAGCTGGCGTGCGCGCTCGGCCTCCTCCTCGATCCTGCGGTCCGCTTCCTCGAACTCGCGCAGGCGCGCCGCGTAGGCCTCCTCGTCCGAGGACGCCTGCATCTTCATCATGATCATCCGCCGCAGCGCCACCGATCGCTCCAACGAGCGGATGTTGGCGCGCGCCAGATCGCCATAGGCCGGGATGTAGCGGTTGGTCAGCTCGTCCAGGAGGACGCCGACCTGGCTCGACATCACCATCGACAGGATCGAGGTGACCAGCATCAGGACGATGAGTCCGAGGGCGATGCCGACGATCTTGCGCCGGATCGACTGGTTGAAAATCGGCATAGGTGCGGAGCAAATGCTGAAAGGACGGTTCGGAACTCAATACACCGGATTTGGCGGCGGGAACACGCGCAATCTGGCCAGTGTGACGCTCCAAACCATGCACAACCGTCGCGCGAGCCCAAATCGTTAACAAAGGTTAAAGCGCCTGTCCTTTTCTCCTTTGCGGAAGTTCCCTCGCCTCATCCGTATTTTGCCGCATTGTTGCGACAGCGTGAGAAATGCGAAACGATGCCGTGGCATCGTTTGGTGTCTTTGATTCTCAAGCCGCATACGATCGCGGACCTTGGTTTGTAGTGGTTTCGCAGGGGGACCATCCAATGAACCAGTGCCTACGCTCGCTCGCGTGTGTCGTTGCCGTGGCCGCACTGGCCCTCCTTCCGTCGGAGCTGGCGGCGAAGAGCAGTCACAAATCGTCTGCGTCCAAAAAGACGCATGAGGCGAAAGCCGGCAAGCAGCGCCATGCCGCGGCGAAGTCACGGCACGGCAAGCATGCCGAGGCCAAACGCAAGTCGAAGAAGCAGGACGACGAGCCCGCGGACAAGCCGGCCGCCCCGCCGCTCACCGGCGATCTCGCCGCGCTGAAGGACGCGATCGATCTCGCGCGCAAGGGCAAGACCGACGATGCGGGCGCGGCGCGCGACCGCATCGCCGACCCCGCCGGGCAGAAGCTCGCCGACTGGTTCATGCTGCGCCATTCCGAGAGCACTGCGAATTTCAAGCGCTACGCCGGCTTCCTCACCGCCAACCCGGACTGGCCGAGCAGCGCACTGTTGCGCCGTCGCGCCGAGGCCCGGCTGTGGCAGGAAAAGGCCGACGCCGCCACCGTGCACAAATTCACGATGGACCACCCGACCAGCGCCAAGGGCAAGTTCGCGCTCGCCCGCGTGCTGCTCACGGAAGGCGAGAGCGACAGGGCCGCGCGTCTGGTGCGCGAGGCCTGGCGCACCGACGAATTGTCCGAGCGCAGCGAGGAGGATTCCTACGAGGCGTTCCGCGATCTGCTGAACGCCGACGACCATCGCGCGCGCATGGACAAGCGGCTCGGCGCCAAGGACTACGCCGGCGCAAGGCGCGCGGCCAAACGGCTCGGCGAGGATGCGCTCGCAATCGTCAAGGCCTGTGCCGCGGTCACGGGCAAGGCGAACAAGGCCAAGGACTATCTCGACGATGTCTCAGCCGAGGCGCGCCGCGATCTCGGCTATGTGCTGTGCCGCGCGCAGTGGCATCTCCAGAAAGACCGCATCGACGATGCGGCCGAGGTGATCCTCGCAGCCGCGCCCGACACGATGGCGGCGCAGGACACCGACGCCTGGTGGCGCGAGCGCCGCCTGCTGGCGCGCAAGCTGCTCGACCAGGACAAGTTCAAGACCGCTTACGACGTAGTGCGCACCGCGGCGGTGCCCGAGAAGGAAGTCTACCGCGTCGATTATCACTTCATGTGCGGCTGGATTGCGCTGCGCTACCTCAACGATCCCAGGACGGCGATGGTGCATTTCGCCGCGATCGACGAAGGCTCGGCCAATCCGATCGCGCTGTCGCGCGCGCATTACTGGCGTGGCCGCGCAGCGGAAGCCATGGGCGCGACCGCCGACGCCCGCATGAGCTACAAGGCCGCGGCGCGCTACTCGACCGCCTATTACGGCCAGCTCGCCCGCGCCAAGCTCGGGCTCGACCGCATCGAGCTGCGTGCGCCCTCGCCTGTTCTGGCTTCTGCCGACACCCTTCCTGCCGACGAGCGCGTGCGCGCCGCCGACATGCTGTACGGGATCGGCGAGCGCGACACCGTGTTCTATTACGCCGAGGATTTTGCCAAGGAGAGCACCGACGTCGCAGCGCTCGAAGCGCTCGGCGAGCTCGCCGGCCGGCGCAACGATGCGCGCGTGATGCTGGAGGTCGGCAAGTCGGCGCTGGCGCGCGGGCTCGCGCTCGACCATTACGCCTTCCCGACCATCGGCATCCCCGAGCACAAGCAGCTCGCCCCGCCGATCGAGACCAGCGTAATCTACTCGGTGGCGCGCACCGAGAGCTCGTTCGACCAGCGCGACAAGTCGCCCGCCAATGCGGTCGGGCTGATGCAGGTGACGCCGGAAGCCGGCCGCGACACCGCAAAGCGCTTCGGCTTGACCTATGATTGGGACAGGATGGTCTCCGATCCCGTCTACAACACGCAGATGGGCGCGGCCGAGCTCAGTGCGCTGCTGTCGGAATATCGCGGCAACCAGATTATGACCTTCGCCGGCTACAATGCCGGCCGTGGCCGGGTGCGGGAATGGGTGCAGGCGCGCGGCGACCCCAGGGATGCCAATGTCGATCCGGTCGACTGGGTCGAGCGCATCCCGCTGTCGGAGACGCGCAATTACGTACAGCGCGTGATGGAGAACGTGCTGGTCTACCGCGCACGGTTCGAGGGCAGCGGCATGATCGCCGGCAAGAGCGACCAGCGCGTGGTGACGCAAGACGCGAGCGCGGCACCAACGGTATCGGCCGCAGCCCCATCGCCGTAGCCTCGCGACCGCCGGGGCTGGACGCGGCGCGAGGCTGGACAATGGTGACTGCGGCCGACGATTCTGCGCGGCCTGCGTCGTGCAGCTAGCCGTCACCTCCTTCCAGGGTCAGAAGGTCGTACCCGCGCAGATATGCCTCGCCCAGTGAGCGCGACAGCGCGCCCATCTGAATCATCCAGCTCCAGCTCGCGATAGCCGTCAGCACCGCGACCGCCTCGAGCGAGCTGCGGTAGGGCCACAGCATGTCCGTGGCCGTCTGCCGACGATAGCAATCGTAGTCGCAATAGCGCTCTTGCTTCGACACATGCCGGACGTAACTCGAACCCAGCGGCCGGTCGCATGCGCTGCAGGCGGCGTCGTGGCAGGGATGTTCCTGATTGACGAGCATGAATCTCAATGCCGTGTCCTCTCCTGCCGATGGAATGTCCGCTGATGCGTCCCTCTGGCCTGTCTGCTCAGGATGCCGCGCGCGTACGCCCCTCGATCAACCGCGCCGTCTCCTGGTGAATCGCGTAGCATTCGTAGCCGCAGTAGGGCAGCAGCGTCCTGGCATCGCGCAGATAGCCCCCCTCGATCTCCTCGCAGCACCACAGGCACGACGTCTTGCGAAACGGGGTTCTGCCGTTCACCAATATGAATCTCACGTGGCACCTCCCAGCGCGAAGCAGTAGACCGTGTCGACCAGAGAGGCGGACGGCGGCGGCGCGCAGATATGGTTGCGGCCGTCGGGATTGTCTCTGTTGCGCTCGACCTTCTGGGACGGGATCAGGATGTATTTCCCGTCTTCCCGGCGCCGCGCATAGATCCTGCCTTCGGCGTAGCGTATCTCGGTCGGGTAGCAATCCGCATTGTTGCAGCAGCTCAAAATCGGATTGTCCGGCATGCGCCAGCCCGAATAGAATTTCTCGTGCAGCAGCTGATCCTGAGGCGGATGGTGACGATGCGAACCATCCCGTCCGGCTTCCTCGGCCTTCACGCCCGCCAGCAGCGGAAGCGGCAGCGTGATCGCCAACAGGAGCTTGCAGCCACGGTTCAATTCACAGCCTCCGAACGAAGAAATGACCTGACGGGCTAGGTGCGGCGGCCGATCCTCATGCCGCCTGGCACTGGAACAGCCAGCTGCGGTCGCGTTCGCGACGCGCCCTGAACCGGTCGAGGCATTTCCTTGAGCAGAGCGGCGTCCGCCAGGAGTAGTATCGGATCAGGCCAAACTTGCCGGCACAGACGGCACAGCCTTTGGACTCGGAACGGCGCTCGGAATACTCGGGGCTATCGCACATCATCCTCTCCTCTTGACCTCTTTGGGTCCTGGCGTCCTCGTGCGCAAAGGCAGGGGTCGTCACGGAAAATGCGGCTTCTCAATCGTGACCGGCTATTCATCCGGCTAGTCAGGGCGGCGGACGCAGAGCCTGGCTCTTTGGAGGCAACACGCCGAACTTTTCGGCAATTCGTGCTCCGCAATCGTCTCCCCTCGATTGGCTGCAAGACTAGGCTCCGTGCAACGCACCGCTCAATTGTACGGAGGTAAATGCGCGCTAGAACTAGGGTTGTGCGAGCTATACGTAGGTTTGTGCCGTAGTTTTCCGGGCCTCCCCGCCCGCGCAACGAGACGGCGCAACGCGCGCAAGCTGCACGGCAATCGGGAATTTTGCCGGGAATCCGACTTTCGTCGCAGGGAATTGCCCCTGTTATGCCAAAGTGCTCTACTCGCCTCGACGCTGGCGAGCCGGGACGCTTGCGATGATGCCTGGCCAGATCACGAAAATCGGGAGTTCGGCCGCACAATTCCTGCTCGGCGGCCTTGCGGCGCTTCGATCATTCGGCAACGGCGAGAAGGACGGGCGTGCGGTCGCAGACGCTGCGCGGCAGAACACCGATCTGCGTGACGCCATGAAGCAATGGCGCGAGGTGTTCGAGCACAATCCGGTCATGTACTTCATGGTCGATCCGGCCGGAACGGTGCTCAACGTCAATACGTTCGGCGCCGCACAACTGGGCTACACGACGGACGAGCTGATCGGCCAATCCGTGCTGAACGTCTTCTTCGAGGAGGACCACGACTTCGTTCGTCAATGCGTCGCCTTGTGCCTTACGACCTTGGACCAGTCGCACACCTGGGAGATTCGCAAGTTCCGGAAGGACGGGTCGGTGCTCTGGGTCCGTGAAAACGCCAAGGCGATGCTGCGCGGCGACGGCACGCCGATCCTGCTGGTCGCCTGCGAGAACATTACCCAGCGCAAGGAGACGGAGGATGCGCTGCGGCAGAGCGAGGCCTATCTCGCCCAGGCTCAGGAATTGAGCCACACCGGCAGCTTCGGCTTGAACCTCGCGACCGGCGAAGCGGTCTGGTCGAGGGAGACCTTCCGCATCTTCCAATGCGACCCGGCGGCGAAGCCGACCCTGAGATTCGTCTTTCAGCGCATCCATCCGGAAGACCGCGATACGGTCCGCAGCACCCTTGATCGGGCCTACCGCCTGGCGGAGGATTTCGACCACGAATACCGCCTGCTGATGCCCGATGGATCGGTCAAATATCTCCATTCCGTGGCACGCGCGGTTCGACATCCGTCCGGGCGCATCGAATTCGTCGGGGCGGTGACCGATGTCACGATTGCAAAGGAAGCGGAAGAGAGGCTGCGTCGCAGCGAAGCCTATTTGAGCGAAGCCCAACGCCTCAGCCATACGAGCAGCTGGGCCTGGGACATTCATCGCCAGGAGTTCGCCTACCGATCGGCTGAACTCTACCGTCTGTTCGGGTTTGAGCCGGACCAGATCGATGTCCCCGCCCGAGCATTTCAGCAACGTATCCTGCCGGAGGACTTTCAGCGGATTGTCGAGATGGAACGCGAAGCTATCAGGCAGAAGCAGCCCTTCCAAATCGACTTCCGGATCGTGCGCCCCGACGGTTCGATCAGGCGCGTCCATAGCGAGGGACATCCCGTGATCGGCCACGATGGCGAGGTGATAGAAATCATCGGCACGCACGTAGACGTCACCGAGCAGCTGGCGGCAAAGGATGCGCTGCATAAGGCGTTCGACGAGCTCAAGGCATCCGAGCAGCGATTCCGCGACTATGCCGAAACCGCATCGGATTGGTTCTGGGAGACCGGGCCGGACCACCGCATCACGCGGATATCGGAACATTCCGATACGTCCAGCGCTCCGCCGACGGGCTTGATCGGCCTGACCCGTTGGGACATCCCACCCGATGCCGAGTTCGAGCCGGAGAAATGGGAGCAGCACCGCGCGGCGCTCGATGCCCATGTCCCGTTCCGCGATCTGATCTACCGCAGCAGGGATCGCAACGGATCTCCAATCTACGTGCGCACCAGCGGCAAGCCCCTTCATGATGCGCAAGGCAATTTTCTCGGCTATCGCGGCGTCAGCAGCGACATCACGGCGGCGATCCGCGTCGAGCAAGCGGAAGAGGCGCTGCGCAAGGCGCAAGGCGAGCTCGCCCATGTCACGCGCGTCACGACGCTCGGCGAGCTGACCACGTCGATCGCCCACGAAATCACCCAGCCTCTGGCCGCGGTGATCTCCAATGCGGACGCCTGCATCGCCTGGCTCGACCGCGAACCGGCGGATCTGAAGGCCGCGCGCCGTTCCGCTGAATGGATTGTCGAGGACGCCAATCGGGCGAGCGAGGTGATCCGCCGGATCAGGGCGCTTGCGAAGAAGACCGAGATCGAAGTCGTCCCGCTCGACATCAACCAGGTCGTCAGGGAGGCAGTGGCGCTCGTTCGGCGCGAACTCGCGACCCATGCGGTGTCGGTGCGAATGGAGTTGGCATCCGACCTGCCCCGGATCTGCGGTGACCGGATCCAGCTCCAGCAAGTGCTGATCAACCTGGTGATGAACGGCATCGAAGCCATGCTGGGCAATGTCGACCGCCCGCGCGAACTGGCGATCCGCTCGTACCGGGCGGACGACGACGACCGCCTGCTCCTCACCGTGACGGACCGCGGCGTCGGCCTCGGCAAGGACGTCAAGGAGCGCATATTCACTCCCTTCTTCACGACGAAATCGAGCGGCCTGGGAATGGGACTGTCGATCTGCCGGTCGATCATCGAGGCCCACGCGGGCCGGCTTTCGGCCTTTCAAAACGAGGGGCGCGGTGCAACATTCCAGATCGCCCTGCCCTTGCCACACAAGGACACGTCGTGACTGACCATGCCAAGCAGACCGAGGCGAGCGCCGGCGAACCGATCGTCCTGATCGTCGATGATGATCCCTCGATGCGCCGTGCGCTCACCAATCTCTTTCAATCGGTCGGTCTCAAGGTCCAAGCCTTCAGTTCGGCGGCTGAGATCATGGAAGCCAAGCCGCCTGCGGTCCCCAGTTGCCTCGTGCTCGACATCCGCCTGCCGGGCTCGAGCGGCCTCGACCTCCAGGCCGACCTCGCCAAGGCCAATATTCACACGCCCATCATCTTCATCACCGGCCATGGCGATATCCCCATGACCGTCAGAGCCATGAAAAGCGGTGCCGTCGATTTCCTGACCAAGCCGGTGCGCGACCAGGACATGCTGGATGCGGTGCAGGCGGCGATCGAACGAGATCGCAAGCGGCGCGATGCCGAGAAGTCGATCTCGGGTGTGCGATCCCGTTTCGAGGGGCTGACGGCACGCGAGCGCGACGTCCTCGCCCTGGTTGCATCCGGGCTGATGAACAAGCAGGTCGCCGCCGAGCTTGGATTGGCCGAGATCACCGTGAAGATCTATCGCGGGCAGATCATGCGGAAGATGGGGGCGAAGTCGTTGGCCGATCTTGTCAGGATGACGGACGCGCTCGGAATCCCGCGCAACAGGGGTCACCTGCAAACCTAAGTATGCTTTCCAAGCTCGCTCCGGTGGCCCACCTTCCCTGAAGCGGCTGAACCGCGGCCGGCGGCTCCCCGTTCAGGAGCGATCATCTTGTCAGTGCCTTCGATCATTTCCGTCATTGATGATGATGCCTCGGTTCGCCTTGCGACGAACAACCTCCTGACGTCGCGCGGATACACGGTCTACACCTTTGGCTCGGCTCACGAATTTCTCCAATCCGCCGAACTGGAGACGACCTCCTGCGTGATCGCGGATGTGCAGATGTCGGCCATGAGCGGCATCGAGCTGTTGGCGCATCTGCGCGGCCTCGGGCGCATTACGCCCTTCATCTTCATGACGGCTTTTCCGGACGAGGCCGTGCGCGACCGCGCGCTGAAGGCCGGCGCGATCGGCTTTCTCGCCAAGCCGTTTTCAACACGAGCCCTGATCGAGTGCCTGGAGACGGCACTTTCGGACGCCGGTGGCGCCACGATGTGATGCGGCGGCGCCGCGTCCCGCCGGTCCTCAGGGCAAGCCCTGCGCGCTGCGGCCAAAGCGAAGCACTCACTCCACCTTGATGTTGGCCGCCTTGATGATCGGCCACCACTTTGCGATCTCGGCCTTTTGCTGCGCACCGAGCGCCTCCGGGGTGAGCTGGTCCTGCGGCGTCATCTCCAGGCCCTGGCTTTCGAGCTGCTTCTTCACGGCGGGATCGTTCAGTGCCTCCACAGCCGCGGCATTGAGCTTCGTCACAATCGCCTTCGGCGTGCCCTTCGGCACCCACATTCCCGACCACAGCGTCATGTTGAAGCCTTTCAGGCCCGCCTCCTCCGCGGTCGGAATATCGGGCGCGGACGCGAGGCGCTTGTTGTCGGTGATGGCGTAGGCGCGGATGGTGCCGGCGCGGACCTGGTTGATGGAGTTGGAGGTCTGGTCGACGATGATATCGATCTGGCCGGCGATCAGATCGTTCAGCGCAGGCGCAGTGCCGCGATACGGGACGTATTGCAGCTTGATGCCGGACACGCTCTCGAAATAGACGCCCGCGATGTGGCTGCCGGAGCCTGCACCGGCGGTGCCGGCGGTCGGCGGCGACGGCCGCGACTTCAGCCATTCGATCAGCTCTTTCAGCGAGGCCGCGGGTACCGCGTTCTTGCTGACCACGATCATCGGGTTGCTCGGCAGCAGCACCACGGGTTCGAGATCGGCGACGAGATCGTAGCTGAGCTTGTAGACGGCGCCGTTGGCGACGTGAGTGCCGAGATGACCGAAGGAGATGGTGTAGCCATCGGGCGGCGATTGCACGGCGCGGCCGACGCCGATCGAGCCGCCTGCGCCGGTGACGTTCTCGATCACCAGGGGCTGGCCGAGTGAGGTCCGCATCCGCTCGGCGAGCACGCGCGCCATCGCGTCCGAGGGACCGCCGGCTGCGAAGGGAACGACGATGGTGATGGGGCGCGAGGGATAGTCGTCGGCGCGCGCGGCGCCTGCAAGAGCGAGAAGACCGATCAGTCCGGCCCAGACGGCCTTCTTCATTGTGTTCTCCCCAGCGATGTCGTTGTTATTTTTATGCCCTCCCGCGTACGGGAAGAGGGATCGGTCGTGAAGAGACGAAATGACGCGCCGGAGCGCGATAGTCGCGCTCCGGCTGTCTGGTCTTGCTTAGAACTGCGAGTAGTCGATCGGCTTGTGGCGATCGAGCGTGCGGGTGACCGGCGGCAGCGGATATTTCAGGCCGGTGGCGCAATTGAACAGCATCACGCGGTCACCCTTCGAGACGCGGCCGTCGGCAAGGCTCTCCTTGTAGGCGGCGTAGGTCGCAGCGCCCTCCGGGCACAGCAGCAGCCCCTCCTCGCGCGCGACCTCGTTCAGGGCCGCCGAGATCTTGTCGTCATCGACCGCGATCGCAAAGCCCTTGCTCTCGCGCACCGCGCGCAGAATGAGAAAATCGCCGATCGCCTGCGGCACGCGGATGCCCGACGCAATGGTGTGGGCGTCCTCCCAACGCGTTGCGTGCTCGGTGCCGGCCTCGTAGGCACGCACCATCGGCGCGCAGCCCGAGGCCTGCACCGCGACCATGCGCGGGCGCTTTGAGCCGATGAACCCGATCTTCTCGAGCTCGTCGAACGCCTTCCACATGCCGATCAGGCCGGTGCCGCCGCCGGTCGGGTAGAAGATCACGTCGGGCACGTCCCAGCCAAGCTGCTCGGCGAGCTCAAGGCCCATCGTCTTCTTGCCCTCGATGCGATACGGCTCCTTCAGCGTCGAGGTGTCGAACCAGCCGACTTTCGCCTTGCCCTCGCCGACGATCTTGCCGCAATCGTCGATATAGCCGTTGACGCGGTAGACGGTCGCGCCCTGCAGCTCGATCTCGCTGACGTTCACTTCCGGCGTATCGGCCGGGCAGAAGATCGTGGTCTTGATGCCGCAGCTCGTCGCATAGGCCGCCAGCGCCGCGCCGGCATTGCCGTTGGTCGGCATCGCCATGTGCTTGATGCCGAGCGCCTTGCCCATCGACACCGCCATCACCAGGCCGCGCGCCTTGAACGAGCCGGTCGGCAGGCGCCCCTCGTCCTTCACGATGATCTCGCCGCCGCCGAGCTTCTTGCCGAGCTTGGGCAGCCGGATCAGCGGCGTCGTGGCTTCGCCGAGCGAGACGATGTCCTTGCATTTGCGCACCGGCAGCAGCTCGCGGTAGCGCCACATGTCGCCGGGGCGATTGCTGAGCGCGTCCTTGGTCAGCGCCTTCTTCACACCGGCGAGGTCGTAACGCACCAAGAGCGGCTTGCCGGCCTTGGAGAGGTTGTGGACCTGATCGGCCGCGTAATGGTCGCCCTCCATCGCGCATTCGAGATGGGTGACGAAGGTCGGGCGTTCGATGGTGAGGTTGTCGTTGTCGTGCATGGCTTCTTTCTTCTTGCTTATGCCAGTGATCTCTATCGTCCGTCTTTCCGGGGCGATGCGAAGCATCGAACCCGGAATCTCGAGATTCCGGGTTCGCCTCTTCGAGGCGCCCCGGAATGACGTGTGCCCTCAGATATTCAGCACCCGTCCATACGCATCCAGCACGGCTTCCTTCATCATCTCCGACAGGGTCGGATGCGGGAAGACCGTGTGCATCAGCTCTTCTTCCGTGGTCTCCAGGTTCATGGCGACAACGTAACCTTGGATCAGCTCGGTCACTTCCGCGCCGACCATGTGGGCGCCGAGGAGCTGGCCGGTCTTCTTGTCGAAGATCACCTTGACGAGGCCCTGGTCCTCGCCGAGCGCGATCGCCTTGCCGTTGCCGACGAAGGGGAAGCGGCCGACGCGGATCTCGCGGCCGTTCTCCTTGGCCTTGGCTTCGGTGAGGCCCACGGAAGCGACCTGCGGATGGCAGTAGGTGCAGCCCGGGATCATGTTCTTGTCCATGGCGTGCGGATGCAGACCCTTGATCGCCTCGACGCAGATCACACCCTCATGCTCGGCCTTGTGCGCCAGCATCGGGGGACCGGAGACGTCGCCGATGGCGTAGATGCCGGGCACGTTGGTCTTGCCGTAACCGTCGATGACGATGCAGCCGCGGTCGGTCTTGACCCCGAGCTTTTCCAGGCCGAGATTTTCGATGTTGCCGACGACGCCGACCGCCGAGATCACGCGCTCGAACTCCGTCGTCACAGGCTTGCCCTTGCCGTCGTCGATGGTGGCGACGACGCTGTCGGCCTTCTTGTCGAGCTTGGTGACCTTGGTCGAGGACATGATCTTCATGCCCATCTTCTCGAAGCGCTTGCGCGCAAGGCCCGCGATCTCGGCGTCCTCGACCGGGAGGATCTGCGGCAGCACCTCGACCACGGTCACGTCCGAGCCCATGGTGTGGAAGAACGAGGCGAACTCGATGCCGATCGCGCCGGAGCCGACGACGAGCAGCGACTTCGGAATCCGGTCCGGCACCATCGCCTCGAAATAGGTCCAGACCAGCTTCTTGTCGGGCTCGAGACCCGGCAGCACGCGCGGGCGCGCGCCGGTCGCGATGATGATGTGCTTGGCCTGGTAGGTCCCCTCGCCCAGCGTACCCTTGGGTCCCTCGACGTCGGACTTCTTCACGGTGATCTTGCCGGGGGCGTCAATCGAGGCTGCGCCCCAGATCACGCTGACCTTGTTCTTCTTCATCAGGAAGCCGACGCCGTCGTTGAGCCGCTTCGAGACACCGCGCGAGCGCTGCACCACGGCCTTCGGATCGAACGAGACCTTCTCCGCCGACAGGCCGTAATCCTTGGCGTGCTGCATGTAGTGGTAGATCTCGGCCGAGCGCAGCAGCGCCTTGGTCGGAATGCAACCCCAGTTCAGGCAGATGCCGCCGAGATAGGATTTCTCGACGATCGCAACCTTGAAGCCGAGCTGGGCGGCGCGGATCGCGGTGACATAGCCGCCGGGACCGGAGCCGATGATAATGATGTCGAAGGATGTATCGGCCATGTCGGCTCCCATTCAACTCAAGCGGTCGTTGCGCCGCGGGCGCGGCGTTTGAATATGTAGGCTCTGATCAGCCATTCGATGAGAATGACCGCCGCCATGATGGCGAAGATGGTGAGTGCGATCGGCGCCCAGATGTTGCGCGACAGCGCCTCGCCGGCAAAGAAGGCTGACTCAATGATCTCGCGGCCGAGCGGGCTGAGCGTAAGGATCAGCGAAACCAGCATCGAGATCCAGGGCCAGCGCGTCGTCATGCGCCATCTCAGACCATCATCATGACGGGGTTTTCGATGAGCTGCTTGAACGCACCGATCAGCTCGGCGCCGAGCGCGCCGTCGATGGCGCGGTGATCGCAGGACAAGGTTACGCTCATCATGTGCGCGATCTCGATCTTGCCGCCGCGCACCACGGGACGCTCCTCGCTGGTGCCGACCGCGAGGATCGTCGCATGCGGCGGGTTGATCACCGCGGTGAAGTGGCTGATGCCGTACATGCCGAGGTTGGACACGGCGGTGGTGCCGCCCTGGTACTCCTCGGGCTTCAGCTTGCGCGAGCGGGCGCGGGCGGCAAAGTCCTTCATCTCGTTGGAGATGGTCGAGAGCGTCTTGGTCTCGGCCTTGCGGATGATCGGCGTAATCAGGCCGCCCGGCATCGCCACGGCAACGCCGACGTCGGAATGGTGGTGCTTGACCATGCCGCTTTCGGTCCAGCTGACATTGCAGTTCGGGATCTTCTGCAGCGCCACCGCCATCGCCTTGATGACGAAATCGTTGACCGAGATCTTGTAGAGCGGCTTCTTCTCCTTGTCCTTCGGCGCGGCGGCGTTGATCTCCTCGCGCGCGGCGAGCAGCTTGCCGATGTCGCAGTCGATGGTGAGGTAGAAGTGCGGGACGTTCTGGATCGACGCGGTCAGGCGCTGCGCGATGGTGCGACGCATACCGTCATGCGGGACGATGTCGTAGGAGCCCGGCTCGAACAGCGACAGGATCTGCTTGTCCGACATGGTCGGCGCGATCGCGGGCGCACCTGACGGCGCCGCGGCGGGCGCCTTGAGGCCCTTGCCGGACTTGGCCTGCTCGACGTCGCGAGCCACCACGCGGCCGTGCGGGCCGGTGCCCGTGACCATCGACACGTCGATGCCGGCATCCTTGGCCAGACGACGCGCCAGCGGCGATGAGAACACGCGGCCGCCATGGCCGTTGCTCTGCGCGGCAGGTGCTGCCTGCGGCGCAGGTGCGGCGGCGGGCGGTGCCGCCTTGGGCGCGGCCGGCGCAGGTGCGGGAGCCGGCGCAGCAGCGGGAGCTTCAGCAGCTTTCGGAGGCGCGGCCGAAGCGCTGGGCTTGGCGCTACCAGCGGCCTTCACGTCCTCGCCCTCGCCGGCGAGCACGGCGATCACGTCGTTGACCGGGACATCCTGCGTGCCCTCGGGCACCAGGATCTTGGCGATCGTGCCCTCGTCGATGGCTTCGACCTCCATGGTCGCCTTGTCGGTCTCGATCTCGGCGATGACGTCGCCGGATTTGACCTTGTCGCCTTCCTTCTTCAGCCATTTGGCGAGGTTGCCCTTCTCCATCGTCGGCGAGAGAGCGGGCATCAGGATGTTGATGGGCATGCTGACCTCAAGAAGAACTTTGCAAAACGTCGTCTCCGACAGCGGAGACGAACTGACCAGGTTTAGTTGCCGATGTCGCCCTGCCACAGGCGCTCATTGGCAGGGATGGAACGCCAATTCTTCATCATGGTGATGGAGCGGTCGTCGGCAAGATCGATCCAGGAGATGCCGAACTTGTCGAGGATGTCCTTGGAGCCCGGGAAGGTGACGGACTCCCCGATCACCACCAGCTTGACCTTGAACAGCGCGAGCGCGCCGGCGCACATCGAGCAAGGCGACAGCGTGGTGTACATGACGGTGTCGTGGAACGTGATCGCGCCGGCCTCGCGCAGGCAGCTCATCTCGCCGTGCAGGATGACATTGTTCTCCTGCACGCGGTTGTTGTGGCCGCGGGCGATGATCTTGTTGTCGCGCGTCAGCACGGCGCCGATCGGCAGGCCGCCCTGCGCGATCGAGGTTTCCGCCTCGCGGATCGCCTCCAGCATGAAATCGAAGTGATAGGATTCGATCGCCACTTTCAGTGTCCCTTCCCGCGCGGCGTCGTGGTGCCGGTGTCCGTGGGACGCTCGATCTCGGCCTGGAACATGTCGAGGATCCGGTTCAGCGCGTCCTCCTCGGTATATTCGCTCTCGCGCGCATAGGCGCGCGCGGCGTGGCGGGCGAGATCGACGAGCAGCAGGCCCCACATGTCGGGTTCCTCGAAGGCGCGCTGGAACGCCATCGACAGCCCGCCATCCAGCACGAACACGCGCAGGATCTCGACCGCGTCGTCGCGGGTCATGACGTCGGGCGGCAGAGGCTGCTCCTTGGGGCCCGCCATGGTCTACCTGTAGCAGACGGCTTTGGCGGCCTCGACGACTTCCGCCGCCGAAGGCAGCGCGAGCTTCTCCAGGTTGGCGGCATAGGGCATCGGCACGTCCTTGCCGGAGACGCGCGCGACCGGCGCGTCCAGATAGTCGAACGCGTTCTCCATGATGCGGGCGGCGATCTCGGCGCCGACGCCGCTCTGGGCCCAGCCCTCTTCCACCGTGACGGCGCGGCCGGTCTTCTTGACGGAATTGACGATGGTCTCGGTGTCCATCGGACGCAGCGTGCGCAAATCGATCACCTCGGCCTCGATGCCGTCCTTGGCGAGCTCGTCGGCGGCCTTCAGCGCATAGGTCATGCCGTTCGACCACGAGATGAGAGTGACGTGGCTGCCGGAACGCACGATGCGCGCCTTGCCGATCGGAACGATGAAGTCGTCGAGCTTGGGCACTTCGCCGGTGTGGCCGTAGAGCACCTCGTTCTCGAGGAAGATCACCGGATTGGGATCGCGGATCGCGGCCTTGAGCAGGCCCTTGTAGTCGGCGGCCGAGAACGGCGCGACGACCTTGAGGCCCGGGATGTTCGAGTACCAGGCCGAGTAGTCCTGGCTGTGCTGGGCGGCGACGCGCGCGGCGGCGCCGTTCGGCCCGCGGAACACGATCGAGCAGCCCATCTGCCCGCCGGACATGTAGAGCGTCTTGGCCGCCGAGTTGATGATCTGGTCGATCGCCTGCATGGCGAAGTTGAAGGTCATGAACTCGACGATCGGCTTCAAGCCGGTCATGGCGGCACCGACGCCGACGCCGGCAAAGCCGTGCTCAGTGATCGGGGTGTCGATGACGCGCTTGGCGCCGAACTCCTGGAGCAACCCTTGCGTGACCTTGTAGGCGCCCTGATATTCGGCGACCTCTTCGCCCATCACGAAGACATCCGCGTCGCGGCGCATCTCTTCGGCCATGGCGTCGCGCAGCGCTTCGCGGATGGTCTGCGTCACCATCTCGGTGCCCGCGGGCACTTCAGGATCGGGTTCGGCGACAGCTTGCGGCGCAGGCGCAGCCTTGGGCGCGGGTGCCTCGGCCTTTGCGGCGGCAGGCGGCGCCGACTCCGCAGCCTTCGCGGCCGGTGCAGGTGCTTTGGCGAGATCGGCCGCGCTTTCACCATCCGCCAGAATGGTCGCGATCGGCGTGTTCACCGCAACGTCGGCGGTGCCCTCGGGGATCAGGATCTTGCCGAGCGTGCCCTCGTCGGTCGCCTCGACCTCCATGGTCGCCTTGTCGGTCTCGATCTCGGCGATCACGTCGCCCGACTTGATCGTCTCGCCCTCTTTTTTCAGCCACTTGGCGAGGTTGCCCTTTTCCATCGTGGGCGACAACGCGGGCATCAGCACTTGAATTGGCATATCGACTCCAAAAGAAAGCTTGCGCGCGTTCAGCGGTAAACGTCGGTCCAGAGCTCGGCGGCATCCGGCTCGGGATCATGCTGGGCAAAGTCGGCGGACGCGTTGACGATGTCGCGCACCTCGGCGTCGATCGCCTTCAGATCGGCCTCGCTCACCTTGGCCGCCAGCAGGCGATTGCGCACCTGCTCGATCGGATCCTGGTCGTGGCGGACCTTCTCGACCTCCTCGCGCGTGCGATATTTTGCGGGGTCGGACATCGAATGGCCGCGATAGCGGTAGGTCTGCATCTCCAGGATGAAGGGGCCCTTGCCGGCGCGGCACCAGGCCGCCGCCTCTTCGCCCGCCGCCTTGACGGCGCGGACGTCCATGCCGTCGACCTGCTTGCCGGGGATGTTGAAGGACACGCCGCGCTTGGAGAAATCCTGCTGGGCCGAGGCGCGCGAGACCGCGGTGCCCATGGCGTAGCGATTGTTCTCGATGACGTAGATCACCGGCAGCTTCCAGAGCTCCGCCATGTTGAAGCTCTCATAGACCTGGCCCTGGTTGGCCGCGCCGTCACCGAAATAGGTGACGCTGACATTGCCGTTGCCGCGATAGTGATTGGCGAAGGCCAGACCCGTGCCAAGCGAAACCTGCGCGCCGACGATGCCGTGGCCGCCGTAGAAGTGCTTCTCCTTGCTGAACATGTGCATGGAGCCGCCCTTGCCCTTGGAATAGCCGCCGCGGCGTCCCGTGAGCTCGGCCATGACGCCGTTGGCGTCCATGCCGGTGGCAAGCATATGGCCGTGATCGCGATAGCCGGTGATGACCTGATCGCCCTCTTTCAGGGCCATCTGCATGCCGACCACCACGGCCTCCTGGCCGATATAGAGGTGGCAGAAGCCGCCGATCGCGCCCATGCCGTAGAGCTGGCCGGCCTTTTCCTCGAACCGCCGGATCAGGAGCATCTCGCGAAGCGCGGTGAGCTCCTGCTCCCTCGTGAATTCCGGGGGCGAACCGCCGTCGGTTTTGTCCTGTGCAGCGCCTGCGGCGGCTTTCTTGGGTGCGGCCATGGGAATTCCGGGTCAGAGAAAACTTTAGCCCTCTCTAACCCAAGTCAAACGCCCTTGGAAAGCACCGCGGCGGCATGCCACGACTTTCATTATGCCGCACTGCAACGTGATCGTAATATTGCAAAATGTTTGGCGCCGATCGGGCAACAAATCGCTGCCGGGGGACGGCACGCGCAGATTCGTGGCCGCGTCAAGAAACGCCCGGTCAACCAAGTCCCGACATTTGGAACGGGCGACGCCGAAACGGCGCCGCCCTCTCCGCCGATCAGATCTTGCCGATCAGAAGAAGCCGAGCTTCTTCGGGCTGTAGCTGACCAGGAGATTCTTGGTCTGCTGGTAGTGATCGAGCATCATCTTGTGGGTCTCGCGACCGACACCCGACTGCTTGTAGCCGCCGAAGGCCGCATGCGCGGGATAGGCATGGTAGCAATTGGTCCAGACCCGGCCGGCCTGGATCGCCCGGCCGAAGCGGTAGCAGCGGTTGGCATCGCGGCTCCAGACGCCGGCCCCGAGGCCATAGAGCGTGTCGTTGGCGATCGCGAGCGCTTCGTCATCGGTCTTGAAGGTCGTGACCGAGACGACCGGGCCGAAGATCTCCTCCTGGAAGATGCGCATCTTGTTGTGGCCCTCGAACACCGTCGGCTGGACATAGAAGCCCTTGGCGAGATCGCCGCCGAGTTCGGCACGGCCGCCGCCGGCCAGCACCTTGGCTCCTTCCTGCTTGCCGATGTCGATATAGGAGAGGATCTTTGCCAGCTGCTCGCTCGAGGCCTGCGCGCCGATCATGGTGTCGGCCACGCGCGGATCGCCCTGCTTGATCGCGGCGACGCGCTTCAGCGCCCGCTCCATGAAGCGGTCGTAGATGTCGGCGTGGACCAGCGCCCGGCTCGGACAGGTGCAGACCTCGCCCTGGTTCAGCGCGAACATGACGAAGCCCTCGATCGCCTTATCGAAGAAGTCGTCGTCCTCGGCGGTGACGTCCTTGAAGAAGATGTTGGGCGACTTGCCGCCGAGCTCCAGCGTGACCGGGATGAGGTTCTGGCTGGCATATTGCATGATCAGCCGGCCCGTCGAGGTCTCGCCGGTGAAGGCGATCTTGGCAATGCGCGGACTGGACGCCAGCGGCTTGCCGGCCTCGAGGCCGAAGCCGTTGACGATGTTGAGCACGCCCGGCGGCAGCAGGTCGGCGATGATCTCGGCCCAGACCATGATCGAGGCCGGGGTCTGCTCGGCGGGCTTAAGCACCACGCAATTGCCGGCGACGAGCGCGGGCGCAAGCTTCCAGCAGGCCATCAGCAGCGGGAAGTTCCAGGGAATGATCTGGCCGACCACGCCGAGCGGCTCATGGAAATGATAGGCGATGGTGTCGTGATCGATCTCGCCGATCGAGCCTTCCTGGGCGCGCACCACGCCGGCGAAATAGCGGAAATGGTCGATCGCGAGCGGCAGGTCGGCGGCGCGGGTCTCGCGGATCGGCTTGCCGTTGTCCCAGGTCTCGGCAATTGCGAGGCGCTCGAGATTCTCTTCCATGCGGTCGGCGATCTTGTTCAGGACCGCGGCACGCTCAGCGACGCTGGCACGGCCCCAGGCGCCCTTGGCGGCATGCGCCGCGTCGAGGGCGGCCTCGACGTCCTGCGCGTCGGAGCGCGCGATCTTGCAGACGACCTGGCCGTTCACCGGCGAGGCATTATCGAAATACTTGCCGGCAGCCGGCGGGACGAACTTGCCACCGATGAAATTGTCATAGCGTTCGGCGAACGGATTCTGGGTGACGCCGAGGAATTCCACCTTGTTCATTGATCACTCCCGATGTTGGTGTTTGCGCTTGTCGCCGTGTGTTCACGACTTGCGCAGACGATGATGCGGGAGGTGTTTTCTGTCAGCCCGGTCGGGAGCGATGGCGGCGCGGACCTGTCGCAGTTCTGCGACAGTCGTGGGCGAGGCAAGCGCGAGATGGAGCGCCCCTGCTTCCACGCCGTCATTGCGAGCGCAGCGAAGCAATCCAGGCTGCGGCCGCGGAGGGACTCTGGATTGCTTCGCGGAGCCTGTCATCGGGCCGCGCTTCGCGCAGACCCGTTGGCTCGCGATGACGGTAGAGGAAACAGCGGCTCAGTGGCTCAGCTCGAAGCGCTTGAGCTTCCGGTGCAGCGTGGCGCGGCTGACGCCGAGGGCCTTGGCGGCCGCGGAAACATTGCCGCCCGCGCGGAGCAGCGCCCGCTGCAGCACCGCGCGCTGGCCGCTGGCAAGTTGCTCATGCGCGATATCGCCACCGAGCAGATCGGCCGCGGGCACTGGCCGCAACGGGCGGCCGGGCGCGACCCCAAGTCCAATGCCGAGCCCCACCCGGGCGGAGCGGGTCGCACCGATCACGAGATCGTCCGCATCGACGGCCACGAGGCCGCCGCACTGACCATCCGCGGCCGGCGTCAGCACGATGCGGGCATGGGCGAAGGCGCGGCGGAACATGTCGGCCTCGATGCGTTTGGCCGCCTCGCTCGCCGCCAGTGCGATCAGACTGGAAAACGCATCGGTGCGGTCGGCGCGGCAGGAGGAGACGTCGAGCACGCCGGCAAAGGCCGCCTCGTGGTCGTAGATCGGAACCGCGGTGCAGCTCAGAAGCGTGTTGCGGGTGAAGAAGTGCTGGTCGCGATCGATGGTCAGCGGCCGCTGCTCGACGACGCAGGTGCCGATGCCGTTGGTGCCCTCGTGCTCCTCGCTCCAGAGCGCGCCGGTCCACAGACCCCAGGACTGGAACGTCGCATCGTCCGCGGGCGTGCCGCGACGGTCGACCGGCACCCCCTCGCCGTCGGCGAGCAGCACACAGCAGCCCGCCGCGCCCACCGCCTGATAGAGCCGGTCCATGGCGCCTCGCGCGGCGGCCAGCAGCGGCGCGATGCGCTCGCGTGCCTCGCGCAGTTCCGCCTCCGTCAGCCGTTTCGGCAGGCCGCGGCCGGAGGGGTCGAGATGATGCAATCGGGACGAACGGCGCCAGGAGGCCACGAGCGCGGAACGAGCCGCCTGGCCTGATGCAATGGCGGCCTCGACACGGGCCGCGTGATGCTGGGGGGCTTGCCCATTCATCACCGTTTCCTCCGGGTGGCATTCTTAAGACGTGCCGGCGGGGCCTTATTGATCTCCGTCAATCCTGGAGGCCGCGCGTCGAACCAGCCATGCCCCCGCCGGTGCAGCTCCGTCAAGGCGACAAACCGACTATCGCCTTGCGACTTCCGGTTGCGACTGACACGGCGTCCGCAGGGCTCGGCGACGGCTTTCGATACGGCTTTCGAATCGCGCGAAAGTGCTAGTTCTGCGGGATCATCCGAACGAGATCATGCGGATTGACGTAGTCGAGCTGGAACCGGGCCCGCTCGTCCAGCATGTCGGGATCGATCCTCGAGGTGCGCAGCAACGAGACGCGCTGCTCGCTCCGGGCACGCTCGCGCTTGAGCTGCGCCAGCTCGCTCGTCAGCGCGATGATCTCCTGGTCGAGTTCCTGACGGGCGTTGAGGCCATATTTGCCGGTATAGGCGTTGACGCCGAAATAGCCGACGATGGCGGCCGCCATCGCATAGAGGGCGAGACCGGTCAGGATCGATTTCAGGCGCGCGCGGGAGACCATCTTGGGAAGATGGGGCAGCTTGGTTAAGGGAGCCCTAACATCAAGAGATCCCCTGCCCGACCCTCATGGCGAGATGCGAAGCGCCGTCTCCGGACGGCGCTTCGCTCGTGGCTGCGGGATGTTCGGCCTCAGCCGTGATGCTTCGCCACGTGGGCGGCGAAGGCATCGATGTAGGCCCGGAGCACACCCTTCAGCGAGTCCTTGATGAGGTTGCCCTCCGCATCGAAGGCATCTCCGACGGCGTTCAGGTAGGTCTCGGGCTGCTGCATGATCGGGCCGGCAATGCCGGGCAGGATGTTCTGCAGCGTCTTGGCGGCGCTGACGCCACCGAGCGGTCCCGGCGAGTTCGAGATGATGCCGACCGGCTTGCCGTTGAACGAGCTCTTGCCATAGGGCCGCGAGGCGACGTCGATAGCGTTCTTCAGTGCGCCCGGAATGGCGCGGTTGTATTCGGGGGTGATGAAGATGACGCCGTCGGACTTCTGGAGCTTGTCGCGGAAGGCCAGCCAGTCCGCGGGCGGCGCGGCCTCGAGGTCCTGGTTGAAGAAAGAGATGCCCGCCGGCGTGATGACCTCGAGCTTGAGCGAGGCTGGCGCGAGCTTGGCGAGCGCATTGGCAAGCTTCAGCGAAAAGCTGTCCTTGCGCAGGCTGCCTGCGATAACGAGGATATTATAGGCCATGGGGTGTCCTTGAAACCTTGAGGGGAAGTGCCGGGCGGCACTTAAGCGATCCGGATCGATGGATGCAAGTGCATGAACCGGTCCGATTTGGAAACGCTGCGTTTCGCGAAAGCAGATGGTTGCCCAAAACGATCAGGCCGCCAATCGGCGGCCTGACGTTCGCGCATGTTCGTACCGAAATCAGATCGTCGGATTCCAGGCCGACGGGATCAGGCGATACTTGGCGCCGTCCTTCTCGACATGACCGACCGAGGGGAAGGTGAAGTGGAAGCCGATCACGGTGGCCTTCTCCGCCGCCGCCATGTCATAGAACTTGTGGCGCGTCGCCTGCGCCATTGCAGCATCGTTGTCGAACATCACGTGCCAGTCCGGATTGCGCAGGAAGAACTCCGGAATGTTGGTGACGTCGGACTGGATCAGCACCTTTGCATCGCCCGAGGCGACCGCGAACGAGGTGTGGCCGGGCGTATGGCCGGGCGTCGCGATCGAGGTGATGCCGGGCGCCACCTCCTTGCCCCACTCGTACTTCGTCACCTTGGACTCGAGCCCGGCGAAGGTCTTCTTCACGTTGGCGAAGTAGTTCTTCATCATCGGGTTGGACTCGGCCTTGGCGACGTTGTCCTCGCTGGTCCAGAACTCCCAGTCCTTGCCCGGCACCATGATCTCGGCGTTCGGGAACGCGAGCGCGCCGTCGGCGAGACGGATGCCGTTGGTGTGGTCAGGATGCAGATGCGACAGCAGCACGACGTCGATGTTCTTCGGGTCGACGCCAGCGGCGGCAAGGTTTTGCAGGGTGCGGCCGACAGCGCCCTTGCTCGGCTCGAGATTGGCGACGCCGTTGCCGGTATCGATCAGCACGAGCTTGGAGCCGGTGTTGATGAGCTGCGGATTGAACGGCACCGTGACCATGCCCTTGGGCATGTAAGCGGCTTCGCCGGCGGCCGCGGCTTCTTCCTTCGGCACATTGACGACGAACTTGTCGGGCATCGGGAAGGTGCGCGCGCCGTCGTTGATCGAGGTGCACTCTAAGCTGCCGACCTTGTAGCGATAGAAGCCCGGCGCCTGCGTCCCGGCTGGCGGCACTGAGGCATTGGCAATGGTCGGGCGAAGTCCGGTGGCGGCAGCCGCACCGACGGCGGCGACGCCTGCGAGCAGGTGACGACGATTGAGATCGGTCATGGAGAGGTCCCCTTCTGAGCGCGCTTTGCGGTTTTTCCGCTTTCAACGGCGGCGGGAATAATCCCCCGCCTCGCCCAGAAGGCAAGACCTTCTTTCGGTGACCCGTCGTTGCGGATCACGATTATTTATTTGGGTTGATGAGGAATTTTTCGCCGGTGGCGCGTTTGGCATACGCCGCGACGTTGGCGGGATCGAGTGCCTCCTGAAGCGACACCACCTTGGTGTAGTGGCTGGCAAAAGTGGTCTTCAGTTCATTCACGACGCGCTGGCGCAGCCGTCCGATATCGGCCGGACCGATCTTCTGGAGGAACGGCGTCAGCAGCCATCCGCCGACACCCCAGGCCATGCCGAAGCCGCGCGGAAGCTCGATCGGGCGAACATCGAGCGCGCCGTAGACATAGACCTGCTTGTGCACGCTGGAGCCGTAGCGGCTGTATTCCTTGGCGGTCTTGTTGATCGCGACTTCCATGCAATTGAGGATGTCGCCGGCAAGCTTGCCGCCACCGATGGCGTCGAAGGCGATGGTGGCGCCGGTCTCGACCAGCGCGGCCGTGAGATCGTCGAGGAAGCTTGGCGCGCTGGAGTCGACGACATGCTTGGCGCCGATCTTCTTCAGGATCTCCGCCTGCTCCTTGCTGCGCACGATGTTGACCAGCGGGATGCCGTCGGCGATGCAGATCTTGTTCAGCATCTGGCCGAGATTGGAGGCGGCCGCGGTGTGCACCAGCGCCTTGTGGCCCTCGCGCCGCATGGTCTCGGTCATGCCGAGCGCCGTGAGCGGATTGACGAACCAGGACGCGCCCTCCGCCGCCGTGGTGCCCTCGGGCAGCGGCTGGCAATCCCTCACCTTCATCGTCCGGTACTGCGAATACATGGCGCCGCCGATCATCGCGACGGTCTTGCCCATCAGCGCCTTCGCAGCATCCGACGAGCCGGTCTTGATAACGACGCCGGCCCCTTCATTGCCGACCGGCAGGGACTGGTCGAGCCGCGCCCCCATCGCGCGCATCGCGCCGTCAGGCACCTTTGCGGTGATGACGGGCGCATCCTTCGTGCCCGAAGCCTTGGCCGTGCTCATGTCGGCCGCGCCGACGAGCAGGCCGAGGTCGGACGGGTTGATCGGCGCCGCCTGGACGCGGACGACGACTTCGTCGTCTGCAGGCTCGGGGGTCGGCACGTCGACAAGCGAGATTTCCAGCTCACCGCTCTTCTTGATCAGCGAACGCAGTTGCAGTCCGGTCTTGCCGTCGCTCATGTCGATCCTCCCCTGTCCCTGCTTTTCGCGCTTTCGTGCGGTGACGCTGGCTTATGCCAGCGCCTTCAGTGCCGCCTTGCCGCCGTAGAGCGCCTGCTTGCCGAGCTGCTGCTCGATACGCAGGAGCTGGTTGTATTTGGCAGTGCGATCGGAACGCGCAAGGGAGCCGGTCTTGATCTGACCGCAATTGGTGGCGACCGCGAGGTCGGCGATGGTGGAATCCTCGGTCTCGCCGGAGCGGTGCGACATGACAGAGGTGTAGCCGGCCTTGTGCGCCATCTCGACGGCGGCGAGCGTCTCGGTCAGCGTGCCGATCTGGTTGACCTTGATCAGGATCGAGTTGGCGCGGCCGGCCTTGATGCCTTCGGCGAGGCGCTTGACGTTGGTGACGAACAGGTCGTCGCCGACGAGCTGGCACTTCTTGCCGATGAGGTCGGTAAGCTCCTTCCAGCCGTCCATGTCGTCTTCCGACATGCCGTCCTCGATGGTGACGATCGGATAGCGCGAGACGAGGTCGCCGAGATACTTGGCCTGCTCGGAGATCGAGCGGGTTTTGCCCTCGCCTTCATAGACGTATTTGCCGTCCTTGAAGAACTCGGTCGAGGCGCAGTCGAGACCGAGCACGATGTCGGTGCCCGCCTTGAAGCCGGCCTTGCCGATCGCGTTCATGACGAAGTCGAGCGCGGCGTCGGCCGACGGCAGGTTCGGGGCGAAGCCGCCCTCGTCGCCGACATTGGTGTTGTGGCCGGCTTTCTTGAGCTCCGACTTCAGCGTGTGGAACACCTCCGCGCCGTAGCGCAGGCCCTCGGCAAAGGACGAGGCGCCGACCGGCAGGATCATGAATTCCTGGAAGTCGATCGGGTTATCGGCGTGCACGCCGCCATTGATGATGTTCATCATCGGCACCGGCAGGAGCCGCGCCGAGGTGCCGCCGACGTAACGGTAGAGCGGCATGTCGAGCGAGTTCGCGGCCGCCTTGGCGCAGGCCAGCGAGACGCCGAGGATGGCGTTGGCGCCCAGGCGGCTCTTGTTCGGCGTGCCGTCGAGATCGATCATGATCTGGTCGATCTGGGCCTGCTGCTCGACATCGAGGCCGCTCAGGGCCTCGAAGATCTCGCCGTTGACGGCGCCGACCGCCTTGGTGACGCCCTTGCCGAGATAGCGGGCCTTGTCGCCATCGCGCAGTTCCACCGCCTCATGGGCACCCGTCGAGGCGCCGGAGGGCACGGCAGCGCGGCCAAGCGCGCCATCTTCCAGCACGACGTCGACCTCGACGGTGGGATTGCCCCGGCTATCGAGAATTTCGCGGCCGATGATGTCGATGATGGCGGTCATGATGTGCACTTCCGTTCGTTAGGGCTGATCGGTGCCGCGGGTCTTACACGGGCCGCAAGCAAATGTGAACGCTTGGGCGCCCGGCATCGGCTGACGGGTGAAGCACCCGAGACTAAGCTTGAGAACATCGGGTCTGCGCGTCCATCCTCAATCCCAGGGAGTCGAGGTAACGCCATGAATCGCCGCCAGTTTCTTGCTTCGAGCGCCGCCGTCCTTGCCGCCCGCCCAAGTCTTGCGCAGGAGGCCCCGTTCCGGACGAAATATTTCCCTGTTAGCGCCGGCATTGGCTTGCACGATCTCACGCCCGCCCCTGACGGCACGGTCTGGTTCACCGCCCAGGGCAAGGGCCTGCTCGGCAGGCTCGATCCCCGGGATGGCAGTTTCAAGACGGTCAGCCTCGGCCAGGGCGCCGCCCCTCACGGCGTGACGATCGGCCCCGACGGCGCCCCCTGGATCACCGAAGGCGGCCAGAACGCGATCGCGCGCGTCGATCCGGGCGATCTCAAGGTCACGCTGTTCCGCCTGCCGGAAAAGTTCGCTTCCGCCAATCTCAACACCGGCGTATTCGACAAGACGGGTACCTATTGGTTCACCGGCCAGTCCGGCTATTACGGCCGCCTCGCGCCGAAGTCGGGCGAGATGAACGTATTCAAGGCACCAAGGGGCGTCGGGCCCTACGGCATCACCGTGACGCCCAAGGGCGATGTCTGGTACGCCTCGCTCGCCGGCAGCCATATCGCCAGGATCGACCTTGCGACGGGCAGCGCCCATGTCGTCGAGCCGCCGACGCCGAACCAGGGCGCGCGGCGGGTCTGGTCGGATTCGAAGAGCCGGATCTGGGTCAGCGAGTGGAACAGCGGCCACGTCTCCGTGCACGATCCCGCCGACGGATCCTGGAAGACATGGAAGCTGCCGGGCGAGCGTCCCCGCGCCTATGCGGTCTATGTCGACGACAAGGACAAGGTGTGGCTGACGGATTTTTCGGCCAATGCCATCGTGCGTTTCGATCCCGCCACTGAGAAGTTCAACGTCTTCGCCAGCGACAAGGCCAACGCCAATGTCCGCCAGCTCGACGGCCGTCCGGGCGAGCTGTGGGGCTGCGAGTCCGGCAACGACCGGATCGTCATGATCCAGACGACCGCCTCGGGTTGACGACGGCCACGATTGCGTCCATCCCGACATCCACTAGAGCGCGATCTTATCGCGCTCTAGCCGTTTCTTGATTGAGCATGATCTTTCGGAAAACCGGTGCCCACTTTTCCGGATCATGCTCCAAAGGATGTGACGACGATGGCGAAAAAATCCCTCCAGCTCGGCCGCGCGGTCGAATGGCCGCACACACCGGAAGAAGCCCAGCTCGACCGCGTACCCAACCCGCAAAAGGGCACGGATTATCTGGTGCGCTTCACCGTGCCGGAATTCACCTCGCTCTGCCCGGTCACGGGACAACCGGACTTCGCGCATCTGATGATCGATTACGCGCCCGGCCAATGGCTGCTGGAGTCGAAGTCGCTGAAACTCTATATCGCGAGCTTCCGCAATCACGGCGCCTTCCACGAAGACTGCACCGTCATGATCGGCAAGCGCATTGCCTCGGAGATCAAGCCGAAATGGCTCCGCATCGGCGGCTACTGGTATCCGCGCGGCGGCATCCCGATCGACGTGTTCTGGCAGACCGGCCGCGTGCCGAAGGGCCTGTGGGTGCCGGAGCAAGGCGTCGCGCCCTATCGCGGGCGGGGCTAGTAGGAGAAGAACAACAATGAAATCGATGTCTGCAACATTCCGCAGCGCTGCCCTGAACCTTTCCCTGGGCCTTCTGAGCGTCGTTTGGCTCACCGGCGCCTCCAACGCTGCCGAGGTCCGGGTGATGATCTCGGGCGGATTGACGGCTGCCTACAAGGCGCTTGTGCCGGAATTCGAGAAGACCACCGGCAACAAGGTGCTGACGGAATATGGGCCGTCGATGGGGACCACCACCAACGCGATTCCGGTACGGCTCGAGCGCGGCGAGCCGGCCGACGTCCTGATCATGGTCGGCTATGCGCTCAACGACCTCGCGAGCAAGGGCAAGGTCGTTGCCGGCAGCCAGGTCGATCTCACGAAGTCGCCGATCGGGATCGCCGTGAAATCGGGCGCGCCGAAGCCGGACATCAGCTCCGTGGACGCCGTGAAGCGCGCGCTGCTGGCGGCGAAGACGATCGCCTATTCCGACAGCGCCAGCGGCGTCTACGTCTCGACCGAGATGTTCGACAAGCTCGGCATCGCCGACGTCATGAAGGACAAGGCGCGCAAGATCCCGGCAACGCCCGTCGGCGAGATCGTCGCGCACGGCGAGGCCGAACTCGGCTTTCAGCAGATCAGCGAATTAAAGCCCGTCAAGGGCATCGACATCGTCGGACCGCTACCGAACGAGTTGCAGAAGATCACGATCTTCTCGGCCGGGATCGCGACCGGTTCGAAGGAGCCCGAGGCTGGCCGCGCCTTGATAAAATTCCTCGCCTCTCCCGCCGCACGCGAAGCGATCGTCGCGAGCGGGATGGAGCCGATCCCGGCTGGTGCAGCGAACTGAGACGAGCCGGACTCTTGCTCGTGTCCCGGACGCGGTGCAGCGTGAAACGCTGCGCCGCTGAGCCGGGACCCAGCACCACAAGTTCTGGACCCCGGATCAGCACCGCACCACGCCGCAAGTGCGGCGCGCTGCGGTGCATCCGGGGAACGAACAACAAGTTTCGGTATCGTCAGTAGGCGCTCAGCAGATCGACCTTCGCATTGGCCGCGACCAGCCGCCGCGCCAGGATCGCGGCGAGGTTGCGCATGATCTTCAGCGACGTCTCCGGGTGCAGGCGGCGGTAGTCGGCAAAACTGTCGAGCGGCAGCTCGAGGCAGGTGACGGGCGTATCGGCGAGAACGTCGGCGCTGCGGCTTTGCTCCAGGATCGCCATCTCGCCGAACTCCATGCCCGGACCGAGGGATGCGAGCCGCACGCCGCTGCGCAGCTTCACGCTGACCATGCCGCTCTGGAGAAAGAACAGCGAATTGGCGGGCTCGCCGGCGGCGATGATGCGCTGGCCGGCCGCGTAGTGCCGCGTGGTCGAGAGCTGGACGATCGCGGCGATCTCCTCCGCGTCGAGCTCGGCGAGCAGCGCCTGCTCGCCGAGATGCGCGCTCTCCTTGATGTCGGTGAAGCCGCCGAAACGGTAGATCACCTGGTCCTCGGCCCACTCGATGGCATCATCGAGCAGCGCGAAATGGCGCAGCCGGCGCGGCTCGGCCGTGCGCGCGGCGATCGCCCTCCACACCGCGGAGGTCTCCTCGAAGCCGGACAGAATGGCGGTGACGCCGGCATTGCCGAGCGCGGTCAGCGTCTCGCCGAGCAGTTCTGCGCCGGCCGCGGTGATGTCGGGGACGCGTCGGAAATCGATGATCAGGAGCGGCGCGTTCGGCGGCTCGCTGGTGAGCCTTCGCGTGACGTAGTCGATCGTGCCGAAATTCATCGCGCCGACCAGCTCGAGCACGCGGATGTCGCTGTGGCGCTCGTCGAGGATCTGCTGCTCGTGCGGCTGGCGGCTGCGGCGCGAGGAGATGCCGTAGACGTCATAGTCCGCCATGACGCTGGTGCGCACGTCCGCGTTGCGGTTGAGCATGTGCAGGTCGAACCGCGCCGACAGCGCCTCGCAGACCTTCAGGCCGCGCACGCTGTTGAAATGGTTGTCGAGCAGCGGCGAGAAGGTGCCGAGCCCAAGCTGCGAGGGCAGCGCCGCGACGATGCCGCCGCCGACGCCGCTCTTGGCGGGAATGCCGACGCGATAGGTCCACTCGCCGGCATAATCGTACATGCCCGAGCTCGTCATCACCGACAGCGTGCGCGCGACGATGTTCGGCGTGATCACCTGAACGCCCGTGACCGGATTGATGCCGCGATTGGCGAGCGTTGCCGCCATCACCGCGAGGTCGCGCGCGGTGACCAGGATGGCGCATTGGCGGAAATAGACGTCGAGCACGGCATCGACATCGTCGGGCAGCACCGCGTAGTTCCGCAGCAGCCAGGCAATCGCGCGGTTGCGGTTGCCGGTCGCGGTCTCCGAGGCATGCACGGCCTCGTCCACGCCGAGCTCGCGTCCCGCGAACTGGCTGAGCTTGGCGCGGACCCGCTCGAACGCGCCCTTCCCGTCCACCTCATAGATCAGGCCCGAGCAGGCGATGGCGCCGGCATTGACCATGGGGTTGAAGGGGCGGTTGTCGTTGGTGAGCCGGATCGAGTTGAAGGCTTCGCCGCTCGGCTCGACGCCGATGGTGGCCGCGACGCGCTCCTCACCGACCATCTCCAGCGCCAGCGCGAAGACGAAGGCTTTGGACACCGACTGGATCGTGAACGGCACGTCGCTGTCGCCGACCTCGTAGACATGGCCGTCGATGGTGACGAGCGCGATGCCGAAATGATCGGGATTGGCGCGCTTCAGCTCGGGGATATAGTCGGCGAGCTCGCCGGAATTGTCGGTCCGGAATTCGGCATGGCAATCGGTCAGGAAACGCCGCAGCGGTGGCTTGGTGAGATACCCGGTCAAGCGGGGCGTGCCGGCTGCGCTGGCGGAACGGCTGGTCTGGGCGTCCACGATCTCACACCTCGATTTGCCCAGAATAAAAGCAATTCGTGTGCCATGTATACGTTGCCGATGGTGTCATGGTGAGGGACGACGCACCGCTTACGTCCCCGAATGGACTTCAGCGCGCGTCGGAGGGGGCCCGCGGCTTGAGCAGCCGGGCGCAGACGAGGCCCAGCACCACCATGATCGCGGCGCTCGCGAGCAGGGTCGGCTCCTTGCCGGCATGCTGGAGCCCGAAGCCGTAGGCGAGCGGCCCGACCGTCTGCCCCATGAAGAAGAAGAACGAATGCAGCGACATCGCGGTCGCCCGCGCTCCGATCGACAGCTCGCTGGCGAACACCTGCAAGCAGCCATGGATCATGTAGAAGCCCCAGCCCATCGCCAGCATGCTGGCGAATTGCAGCTTCCAGCCGGGACCGAAGGCGAGCGCACCGAGCTGCAACGCCACGAGGCTCGCCCCCGCGATCATCATGCCCTTGACGCCGAGCCGCGGCAGCATGCGCGATACGGTGAGGGTGTAGAGCAACCCGCCGACCGCAAACCCCGCGATCACGATGCCCGCGATCGAGAGCGATTTTTCACCGAGATCGAACAGGAACGCGGCGATGAAGGGAAACAGGCCGAGCACGCAGCAGCCTTCGATGAACACGGCCGAGTAGCAGAAGCGCGTGTTGGGATTGGAGAAGATCGTGCGGTAGCCCTGCCGCAACGTCTTCAAATCCGTCTTTGGCGGCGTCGTCAGCGCGGCACCGCGAAAGCCTGCCGCCACCGCTGCGGCCGCGATCAGGCCAAGCACACCGAGGATCACGAGCACGCCGCGCCAGCCGATGAAATCGCCGATGATTCCGCTGGCGGATGAGCCGAGCAGATTGCCGGTCATCGAGCCCGCCATCGTGCGTCCGATTGCAACCTGCCGCTTGGCGGGCGCAACGAGGTCGGACGTCAGGCCGAGCGCGACCGGAAACACGCCGCCTGCGGCGATGCCGGCCAGGATGCGGCTTGCGAACAGGGCCGAGAAGGAGCTGGCGAGCGCGCCCAGGATGCAGGCGACGCCGAGCAGCGCCAGGCACGCCGTCATCAATCGCGCCTTGCCGAAAAGATCGGCGGCAGCTCCAATCGCCGGCTGAACTAGCGCGTAGATCAGGGCGAAACCGGCCGCGATGCTCGCGGCCGTCGCGATGCTGATCGCGAAATCATCCGCAACATGCGGCAGGACGGGATCGAGCGCGCGTGTCGACAGTGCCGCCGAGAATCCGGCGAGCGCAATGATGTTGATCGCGGGCGGAAATTTCTGGTCTTGAGACGGCCTGGTCACAGGCTGGTGCATTAGCGCGTGGTGCCCTTTGGGGTACTCTTGGCCAGCGCGTCGAACGCCATCAACCTGGCGATCAGCCCCTCGAACTCCCGCAGCGGCACCATGTTGGGACCGTCAGAGGGCGCACGATCGGGATCGGGATGGGTCTCGATGAAGACGCCGGCAACGCCGACCGCAACAGCCGCGCGCGCCAGCACCGGTACGAATTCGCGCTCGCCGCCCGACGACGTGCCCTTCCCGCCCGGCTGCTGCACCGAGTGGGTGGCATCGAAGATCACGGGCGCGCCGGTCGTGCGCGCCATGATCGGCAGCGCGCGCATGTCGGAGACCAGCGTGTTGTAGCCGAAGGAGGCGCCCCGTTCGGTGACGAGCACGTTGGGATTGCCGGCGCTGGTGATCTTGGTCACGACGTTGGCCATGTCCCACGGCGCCAGAAACTGGCCCTTCTTGACGTTGACGACCTTGCCGGTCGCAGCAGCAGCAAGAAGGAGATCGGTCTGCCGGCACAGGAAGGCCGGGATCTGCAGGACGTCCACCGCCTGCGCCACCTCGGCGCATTGCGCGGCATCGTGCACGTCGGTCAGAACAGGCAGCCCGAGCGAAGACCGGATCTCGGCGAAGATCGGCAGCGACTGCGCGAGCCCAAGGCCGCGCGCCGCCGACGCGCTGGTGCGGTTGGCCTTGTCGAACGAGGTCTTGTAGACGAGCCCGATGTTCAGCTGCGCCGCGATCTCCTTGAGCGCGGAGGCCACTTCCAGCGCATGCTGGCGGCTTTCAAGCTGGCAGGGTCCAGCAATGATCGAGATCGGCAGATCATTGCCGAATTTGACCCTGCCAATGGTGACGACCGGCGCCGCTGATGTCGAAGAGCTCAAGGCAAATCCCTCGTTTCGGCGCGACCATAGCCGCCATGAGGGTCGGATCAACCCCATTCGCCCCGGGCCATCCGAATATCTGGGTTGCGCCGGGGCTCCCGGCGCCGCCCTTGCAGCGGCAGGTTCCTACTTCACCGCCGAGAAGGCAGTCGGCGCCAGGATCTGGCTGACGATGTTGGCGACGATCTGGCCGTCCGCTTCGCTCTCGGCGCGCGCTTTCATCCAGTCCGGATCGGTCATGAACTTGCCCCACTTCGTCTCTCGCTCGGCCAGCGACTCCCAGGCCAGGAAATAGGTCAGTTCCTGGTTGGATTCGCCGATCAGCGTGGTGAAAAACCCGGCCTGCTTGATGCCGTGCTTCTCCCACAGCTTCAGCGTCACCGTCTCGAACCGCTTCAGGAGCGCCGGCAGGCGGCCCGGCACGCAGCGATACTGACGCATTTCGTAGATCATTCATGTTCCTCCCTGAACAGGTCCGGCGGTTATAGCGGCTGGCCCCGACGGTGTCTTGAGCCCCGCCCGGCCGCCCCTGTAGCGTTCTGCGCATGGCTTGAGCTTCCGGCGCTGCTCCAGACTCCCGCAATGCTGCCGCAATGATCGGGCCGCTACAAAGGCTCAGTTGCGGTCTAGGTGCCCTTACATGCGGATTTTGCTCGTCGAAGATGAAGCGGAAATGGCCGGCGCGCTGGCCTCGGCGCTGAAGCGCTACGACATGGTGGTGGACCACGCGCCAACGCTCGCCGAGGCGGAGGAGGCCATTTCCGCCGACGTCCATGCCGCGGTCCTGCTCGACCGCCAGCTTCCTGACGGCGACGGCCTCGCCTTGATCCCAAAGCTCCGCGCGCGCGCCGACGGCGTGCCGATCATCGTCCTGACTGCGCGGGGCGAACTCGCCGACCGCATTGCCGGGCTCGACGGCGGCGCCGACGACTATCTGCCAAAACCGTTTGCAGTCGAGGAACTGCTGGCGCGGCTGCGCGCCGTGCTGCGGCGGCCCGCGGGCCTCTCCCCCGAAATCATCCGCGCCGGCCGCCTCGCCTTCGATCTCGGCCATCGCGAAGCCAGCATCGACGGCGCCCCGTTCGAGCTGCCCCGCCGCGAGCTGCTGGTGCTCGAGGCGTTGATCCGCCGCATGGGCCGGACCGTGCTGCGCTCGGCGCTCGAAGAGGCTGTCTACAATTTCGACGATGAGATCCAGTCCAACGCACTCGACACGCATGTCTCGCGGCTCAGGCGAAAGCTCGCGGACGCCGACGCAGGGATCGAGATCCACGGTATTCGCGGCGTCGGCTATCTCCTCAAGAAGCTGCCAGCCTGAAGAAGCTAACATGAGCAAACACGACGATCCCTATTGCCTGCGCTCGCGCCTGAGCTGGCGCCTGCTCTCGCTTCAGGCCGCGATCCTGGTCGCGCTGGTTGCCGTCGTCCTCGCGGGGCTTTGCGCCTCCGGCTTCGTGCTGGCCGGGCGCGACGAGGACCGCGTCATCGATGTCGTCCAGCGCGCGCTCACGCGCGAGGCGCAAGGTGGACTGGCCTTGCGGCCGACGGCCGAGCTGCAACAGTTGCGCAGCGAGACGCCGGACCTCTGGTTCCTGGTCCGCGACAAGCAGGGACATTCGCTCAGCGAAGGCACTGTGCCGGCCGAATTCGCCGCGATCGGCAACGGCCTCGACCAGATCAGCCAGGCGCGGCTCGGCTGGCAGATGTTCGAGGACGATCCGCGCAAGCCGGCGGCGCGGCTGAAGCGGGTCGACACCGATGCGGGCAATGTGCAGGTCATCACGGCGACACAAGGACGTCTGACCGGCGCCAAGGCGCTGTTCACGACATCGCTTGCATTCCTCGGCATCGCCCTGCCCGGCCTGCTGCTGATGGGAACGGCGACTTTCATTGCGACGCCGATGATCGTGCAGCGCGCCTTCAGGGGGCTCGATACCGCAGCGGACGAGGCGCGGCGCATCGACATCCATCAACGCGGCGCGCGGCTGCCGGTGGAGCGGATTCCGCTGGAGGTCGTGCCGCTGGTGACCGCGATCAACGACGCGCTGGCGCGGCTCGACCAGGGCTATGCCCGCCACAAGCGCTTCGTCGCGGATGCCGCGCACGAGCTGCGCACGCCGATCGCGATCCTGAACACGCGGCTGGAGTCATTGGCCCCGGGGCCGGACAAGACCCGCCTGCTGGAGGATGCGGCGCGGCTGGCGACGCTTGCCGAACAATTGCTCGATATCCAGCGGCTCGACCGCTGCGGCCATCCGTTCACGCGCGTCAATCTCGCCGCCGTTGCGCAAAGCGTCGCCGCCGACCTCGCGCCGCTGGCGATCGCCGCCGGCTACGAGCTGGCCCTCGATGCGCCGGCGACACCGGTCGAAACCATCGGCGATGCGGCGGCGCTGGAGCGCGCGCTCACCAACCTCGTGCAGAATGCGATCCAGCATGGCCCGCGCCGCGGCACGATCGGGATTCGCGTCAGCAAGCCTGCGAGCATCGAGGTCACCGATGAAGGCGCCGGTATCCCCACTGATCAGCGCGAGCAGATTTTTGAGCCGTTCTACCGGCTGACGCCGCTTGATCGCGGTGCCGGCCTCGGCCTCAACATGGTGCGCGAGATCGTGCAGCTCCATGGCGGCCACGTCTCGGTGGCGGACGGGCCCGACGGCGGCGCCTGTTTCCGGATCACGCTGCCGCCGATGCGGCAGAGCTGATTCAATTGGTATTCGCGTCCGACAGCGCAATGCTGTCGCAATGCGCTCTCGCGACACTGCATGCGCCGCACCTCCATTGAGGTGCAAATCAAGATGCCGGAGTGCGCATGCCCAACGATTTTCTTTCGTTCTTCCTGTCCTGGATGTCGTCCCCGCGTCGGGTCGGCGCGATCGCACCATCGGGTGCCGCGCTCGCCGATCTCATCACGCGCGAGATCAGTGCAACGACGGGACCGATTCTCGAGCTCGGGCCCGGCACCGGCGCGTTCACCTACAAGCTGCTCAAGCGCGGCGTCCGGCCGCAGGACCTCACGCTGATCGAATACGGCTCCGACTTCATGAAGCTCCTGCAGATGCGCTTTCCCGGATCGCGCGTGCTGTGGATGGACGCAGCGCGGCTTGCGACCGAGCGCCTTTACGACGGCGCACCCGTCGGCGCGGTCGTGAGCGGCCTGCCGCTGCTCAATATGTCGAGGCGCAAGGTCATCTCGATCCTCAGCGGCGCGTTCAGCTATATGCGCCCAGGTGGCGCCTTCTACCAGTTCACCTATGGCATGAGCTGCCCGGTGCCGCGGCCCGTGCTCGACCGGCTGGGCCTGCGCGCGAAGCTCGTGGACCGCGCTTTGCTGAACGTGCCGCCCGCCGCCGTCTACCGGCTGACGCGGCGGCCGCAGATGAAGCTGATTGCGGGAACACTGGCGCCTGAACCATCGGCGCGGGTCGCGCTCGCGCCGATGCATCACGCGCGCGACTACTCCGCCGCGCGCTGAACCATCAGACCAGCCGGCTCTGCACCATCGCCGCCTGAATGAACGAGGCGAACAGCGGATGCGGCTCGAACGGCCGTGACTTCAGCTCGGGGTGGAACTGGACGCCGATGAACCAGGGGTGATCCTCGTACTCGACGATTTCAGGCAGCACGCCGTCGGGCGAGAGGCCTGAGAATTTCAGGCCGTGCTGCTCGAGGCGGTCCTTGTAGGCGGTGTTGACCTCGTAGCGGTGGCGGTGACGCTCGGAAATCTCGGTCGCGCCGCCATAGACCTGCGAAACGCGGCTGCCGCGATTGAGCGCGGCGGGATAGGCGCCGAGCCGCATCGTGCCGCCGAGATCGCCGGCCTGCGTGCGCTTCTCGAGCTCGTTGCCGCGCAGCCACTCCGTCATCAGGCCGACCAGGGGCTCCTTGGTCGGGCCGAATTCGGTGGAGTTGGCGTCCTCGATGCCGACGAGGTTTCGCGCGGCCTCGATCACCGCCATCTGCATGCCGAAGCAGATGCCGAAATAAGGCACGTCGCGCTCGCGCGCGAACTGCGCCGCCTTGATCTTGCCCTCCGCGCCGCGCTGGCCGAATCCGCCGGGCACCAGGATGCCGTTGACGTGCTCGAGGAACGGCGCCGGATCCTCCTTCTCGAAGATCTCGCTCTCGATCCAGTCGAGATTGACCTTCACCTTGTTGGCGATGCCGCCATGCGAGAGCGCCTCGATCAGCGACTTATACGCATCCTTCATGCCGGTGTATTTGCCGACGATGGCGATGGTGACGTTGCCTTCGGGGTTGCGGATGCGCTCGTTGATCTGCTGCCAGCTCTGCAGTACCGGCGGAATCCGAGAGCCGATGCCGAAGGCGGCGAGCACTTCGTCGTCGAGGCCCGCATTGTGGTAGGCCTCGGGGACGGCATAGATGTTGTCGACGTCGCGCGCCTCGATCACGGCGCTTTCGCGCACGTTGCAGAACAGCCCCAGCTTGCGCCGCTCCTCCTTCGGGATCTCGCGATCGGTACGGCAGAGCAGGATGTCCGGCTGGATGCCGATCGAGCGCAGCTCCTTTACGGAGTGCTGCGTCGGCTTGGTCTTCAATTCGCCGGCGCTCGGGATGTAGGGCAGCAGCGTGAGATGGATGTAGACGGCGTGATCGCGCGGCAACTCGTTCTTGAGCTGGCGGATCGCCTCGAAGAACGGCAGGCCCTCGATATCGCCGACGGTGCCGCCGATCTCGACCAGCACGAAGTCGTAGTCATCGTTGCCGGAGAGGACGAATTCCTTGATGGCGTTGGTGACGTGCGGAACCACCTGGATGGTCGCGCCGAGATAGTCGCCGCGGCGCTCCTTGGTGATGATGTCCTGGTAGATGCGCCCCGTCGTGATGTTGTCGGCCTTGGTCGCCGGCCGGCCGGTGAAGCGCTCGTAGTGACCGAGATCGAGATCGGTCTCCGCGCCGTCATCGGTCACGAACACTTCGCCGTGCTGATACGGCGACATCGTCCCGGGATCGAGGTTGAGATAGGGGTCGAGCTTGCGGAGGCGGACCTTGTAGCCCCGGGCTTGCAACAGGGCACCCAGTGCCGCTGAAGCCAGACCCTTGCCGAGCGAAGAAACCACGCCGCCGGTGATGAATATGTACCGCGCCATGGGACTTAACCTCTAATCCCTCGAATTCGATTCGCCAAAGCGATTCGTCTTCCGCCCCAAAGATTTTGCGGGCCTGTGGGTGAGCCGAAACTAAGAGTGGTGACAGTGCCTTGATGGGGATTTCTGATGCAGGACGGTAGCCACCGCCCTGCATGGCCCCCCTGCTTTATTGCGAACGCGGCACCTGCGGGCCGGTCGGAGCCGGCGCCTGCTGCTGTTCGTCGGCCTTCTTGAGCGTATCCAGGATGCCGCCCGAGGTCGGGGGTGCGAGCGGCGATCCGCCCGCCGGCTGGCCCTGCGATGCCGGCGTGCCGATGATCGACGACGGCGCGCGGCTGTAGCCCGCGTGCCAGGACAGGAACATGCTGGTGAGGAAGAAGCCCGCAGCCAGGATCGCGGTGGTCCGCGTCAGGAGGTTCGCGGTGCCGCGGCTCGACATGAAGCCCGCGCCGCCGCCCATGCCGAGGCCGCCGCCTTCCGACTTCTGAAGCAGGACGGCGCCGATCATGACGGCGACGATCATGAGGTGGATGACGATGACAACGGTCTGCATAGTGTCCTTCCGTCACAAGCGGGCGGCGCCTGACGGCGGCCGATCGCGCTTCGCGGGGTTTTCCTGAAGTTGCGCGGTGTTACACGATCGGAGGGGGTATTGCCACCCCCGATCGGCCCTGAACCAAAGCTTTGGATTAGCTAGGGGCAGCCCTTCGCGATCGCAAGGAAATCGGCCGCCTTCAGGCTGGCGCCGCCGACCAGAGCGCCGTTGACGTTTTTCACCGCCATCAGCTCGGCCGCGTTCGAGGGCTTGACCGAGCCGCCGTAGAGGATCCGCATCTTCGCGCCCTCGGCCTTGAACCGCGAGGTCAGGAGTTCCCGGATAAACCCATGAATCTGCTCGACATCCTGGGCCGTGGGGGTCAGGCCCGTGCCGATCGCCCAGACCGGCTCATAGGCCACGATCAGATTGGCGGCGGTCGAGCCATCGGGGAGCGAGCCATCGAGCTGGCCGCGCAGGATGTCCAGGGTCTTGCCGGCGTCACGCTGGCCTTGGGTCTCGCCGATGCAGACGATCGCCGTCAGCCCCGCCCGCCAGGCCGCTTCGGCCTTCTGACGGATCAGGGCATCGCCCTCGCCATGGTCGGCGCGGCGCTCGGAATGGCCGACAATGATGGCGGTCGCGCCCGCATCCGCCAGCATTTCGGCGGCGATATCGCCGGTATGGGCACCGGAGGTCTTCGGATGGCAGTCCTGCGCCCCCACCGCAACTTTCTTGCCCCGCGCCTTCTCGGCGAAGGCGGCAACCAGGGTCGCCGGCGGGCAGACCAACAGGTCGGCCTTGGCGACCACATCTGCCGCGCCATTGAGCATGGCGTCGAATTCGGCAGATTGGGCCTTCAGGCCGTTCATTTTCCAGTTCCCGGCGATCAGCGGTCGAATGGCGTCGGTCATGTCAATTTCCAGCGATATGAGGTTTGTTCATGCGCTAGCAGAGGACCTGTCGCAGTTCCAGAGACCAGAGGCTTTTAACCGCAGCTTCTCGCCGTCGCATGACCTGAGGTTGCGGGTGGAAAGCCGCCACTTTATGATGATCTATCAATTTGGTGACGCGCTTTTGCGGAATCTGCATTAAGACGCGCTCCCGTTCCCCTCCTGACCAAACAAGTTGGACCAAATGCTTCGAGGAATGCGCAAGGCCTCATCAAACTGGCTCGGCAAGACCATTATGGCCGTGGTGATGGGCGTGTTGATTGTCAGTTTCGGCATTTGGGGCATCGCCGACATCTTCAAGGGCTTTGGCCAGTCCACGGTGGCCAAGATCGGCCGCACCGAGATTTCGCTGAACGAGTTCCGGCAGATCTACACCGACCGCCTGCAGCAGATCAGCCGCCAGTTCGGCCGGCCGCTGACGCCAGACCAGGCCCGTGCCTTCGGCCTCGACCGCCAGGTGCTGCAGCAGACCATCGCGGAAGCCGCCCTGGACGAAGAGGCGCGCCGGCTCGGGCTTGGCCAGTCCGACGAGCAGATCCGCCAGGTCATCATGAACGACCCCAACTTCAAGGGTGTCGGCGGCAACTTCGATGCGAACCGCTTCCAGGCCGTGATCCGCAATTTCGGCTACACCGAGCAGCGCTACGTCGCCGAGCAGCGCAAGGTGTCGCTGCGCCGGCAGATCACCGGCACGATCGGGGCCGGCCTCGAGCCGCCGAAGGCCATGATCGACGTGCTGACGCGCTTCCAGAACGAGCAGCGCTCCATCGAATTCGTCAGGCTCGACGCCGCGCAGGCAGGCACCATCGATGCGCCCTCGCCCGAAGCGCTCGCCGCCTATTTCGAGGATCACAAGGTCCAGTTCCGCGCGCCCGAATATCGCAAGATCTCCTTCGTCGTGATCTCGCCGGAAGAGATCGGCAAATGGAGCGACGTGTCCGACGAGGACGCGAAGAAGCTGTTCGAGCAGCGCAAGGACCGGCTCGGCACGCCGGAGAAGCGCCAGGTCCACCAGATCGTGTTTCCCAATGAGGCTGAGGCGAAGACTGCACGCGAGCGCCTCGCCGGCGGAATGTCGTTCGAGGATCTCGGCAAGGAGCGCGGGCTGAGCGCTTCCGACGTTGACCTTGGACTGGTGACCAAGTCGGCGCTCGACCCCGCGGTCGGGAATGCGGCCTTCGCGCTGCCCGCAGGTGAGATCAGCCAGCCGATCCAGGGCGCCCTCGGCACCTCCATCGTCAAGGTCGACAAGATCGAGCCGGGCAATGAGGCCGACTACGCGAAGCTCGCCGGCGACATCAAGCGCGAGATCGCGACTGAGCGCGCGCGCGTCAAGGTCGCCGACCTCCGCGACAAGATGGAGGACGAGCGCGGCGGCGGCTCCAGCGTGATCGACGCGGCGCAAAAGCTCGGCCTCACCGCCGTGACCATCGACGCCGTCGACCGCTCCGGCCGCGCCCCGAACGGACAGCCGGTGGCCAACATCCCGCAGGGCCTCGACGTGGTGTCGCAGGCCTTCAACACCGATGTCGGCGTCGACAACGACGCGATCTCGTTCAAGGGCGGTTATGTCTGGTACGACGTGATTGCGATCACGCCGTCGCGCGACCGCAATCTCGACGAGGTCCGCGACCAGGTGGAGGCGCGCTGGCGCCAGGACCAGATCGCGACCAAGCTGAAGGCCAAGGCGACCGAGATGGTGCAGAAGCTCGAAGCGGGCGGCAAGCTCGCGGACGAGGCGGCAGCGCTCGGCGCCAAGGTCGAGACCGCGTCCGGCTTCAAGCGCGACGACTCGCCCGCCGGCGTGCCCGGCACCGTCGTGGCGGCCGCGTTCCGCGCCGCCAAGGACGGCGTCGGACAGACGCCCGTGAGCGGCGGCAGCGAGGTGATCGTGTTCCGCGTCACCGACATCGTCGCCCCCGCGGTCGATGCCGCCTCCGACGCAGTCAAGAAGCTGAAGGACAGCCTCGACCGTGCCCAGACCGAGGAGCAGGTCGCCGCCTACGTCAACAAGCTTGAAACCGACATCGGGACCACCATTAATCAGGCCGCCTTCGCGCAGGTGACCGGCGCGAACCAGTGAGTTGAAAGCACGCGATGGACGACCTGAAATCGATCATTGGAAAAGTGGCGACCGGCGCCAGCCTGTCGCGTGAGGAAGCTGCTTCCGCCTTCGACGCCATGATGTCGGGCGAAGCCACGCCATCGCAGATGGGCGGCCTCTTGATGGCGCTGCGGGTGCGTGGCGAGACCGTGGACGAGATCACCGGCGCGGTCTCGGCGATGCGCTCCAAGATGCTGACCGTGACGGCGCCTCCTGACGCCGTCGACATCGTCGGCACCGGCGGTGACGGCTCCGGCTCGGTCAACGTCTCGACCTGCGCCTCCTTCATCGTCGCGGGTGCCGGCGTGCCGGTGGCCAAGCACGGCAACCGCGCGCTGTCGTCGCGCTCGGGGGCTGCCGACGTGCTGGCTTCGCTCGGGGTGAAGATCGACCTCAAGCCGGAGCAGGTCGGCCGCTGCGTGCGCGAATGCGGCATCGGCTTCATGTTCGCTCCCGCCCACCATCCCGCCATGAAGAACGTCGGCCCGACCCGGGTCGAGCTGGCGACCCGCACGATCTTCAACCTGCTCGGGCCCCTTTCCAACCCGGCCGGCGTGAAGCGGCAGATGGTCGGCGTGTTCTCGAGGCAATGGGTGCAGCCGCTGGCGCAGGTGCTCAAGAACCTTGGCTCCGAATCCGCCTGGGTCGTGCATGGCTCCGACGGTCTCGACGAGATCACCCTCACCGGCCCGACCTTCGTGTCCGCGCTCCACAATGGCGAGATCCGGAATTTCGAGGTGACGCCGGAGGAAGCCGGGCTCTCGCGCTGCGAGACCGGTGCGCTTAAGGGCGGCGACGCCGATGCCAATGCGATCGCGCTGCAAAGCGTGCTCAACGGCAAGCCGAGTCCCTACCGCGATGTGGCGTTGATGAACGCCGCCGCCGCGCTGGTCGTGGCCGGACGTGCCAAGGACCTCAAGGAGGGAGTCGCGATCGGCGCCAAATCGCTCGACAGCGGCGCGGCGAACGCGCGGCTGAAACATTTGATCGCGGTCTCGAACGGCTGAGCCTGACATGTCGGACATCCTGACCAAGATCGAGGCGTACAAGCGCGAGGAGATCGCCGCCGCCAAGCGCGCGCAGCCGCTGTCGGCGGTGGAGGCGAAAGCCAAGGCGCAACCCGCCGCGCGAGGATTCGTGCGCGCGATCACGGCCAAGCATGCCAACGGCGATTACGCGCTGATCGCCGAGGTCAAGAAGGCATCGCCGTCCAAGGGGTTGATCCGCGCGGATTTCGACCCGCCGCTTCTTGCCAAGGCCTATGAGGCCGGCGGCGCCGCCTGCCTCTCGGTGCTCACGGACACGCCCTCGTTCCAGGGCCATCTCGACTTCATGGTGGCCGCGCGCGCGGCAACCTCGCTGCCGGTACTGCGCAAGGATTTCATGTTCGACACCTATCAGGTGGCGGAAGCGCGCGCGCATGGCGCCGACTGCATCCTGATCATCATGGCCGCGCTCGACGACGCCACCGCGAAGGACCTCGAAGACGCCGCCCTCGCCTACGGCATGGACGTGCTGATCGAGATCCACGACCGCGCCGAGCTCGACCGGGCGCTGAAGCTGCGTTCGCCGATGATCGGCGTCAACAATCGCAATTTGCGCACCTTCGAGACCACGCTCGCGACCAGCGAAACGCTGGCGCCGCTGATCCCCAAGGACCGGCTGATGGTCGGTGAAAGCGGCATCTTCACGCCCGCCGATCTCGCCCGGCTCGAGCGCGTCGGCATGTCGACCTTCCTGGTCGGCGAGAGCCTGATGCGGCAGGCCGACGTCACCGCCGCCACGCGCACGCTGCTCGCGCGCGAGACCGGCGCGCGCGCGATGGGCACGCGCTGACATGGCGCGCAAGGCTTCCACGACCAAGCCATCGAAGACCAAGGCCGGCCCTGCCCTCACCCATATCGGCGCCTCCGGCGAGGCGCGGATGGTGGACGTCTCGGCCAAGCCCGCGACCGAGCGGCTCGCGGTTGCCGAAGGCCGTGTCGTCATGACCAAGGCGACGCTCGATCTGATCGTCTCGGGCAACGCCAAGAAGGGCGACGTGCTCGGCACCGCGCGCATCGCCGGCATCATGGCCGCCAAGCGTACCTCGGAGCTAATCCCGCTCTGCCATCCGCTCGCACTGTCCAAGGTCACCGTCGACATCGAGCCCGATGCCAAGCTGCCGGGCTGCCTCGTCCGCGCCAGCGTCAAGGTGACAGGTCCGACCGGCGTCGAGATGGAAGCGCTCACGGCGGTGTCGGTCGCCTGCCTCACCATCTACGACATGATCAAGGCGGTCGAGCGCGGCGTGCGCATCGAGGGCATCCACCTGGTCGAGAAGCTCGGCGGCAAGTCGGGCCATTACCGCGCCTAGAACCCCATACGCCGCGCATCGATCGCATTTGTGTGTGACGATTCATGTCGCGTTAACCGCGCTTCCTAACTTCGCCTCCATACCGTTCCCGTAAACCAACGGATGTCTTGAGGATCAAGAATTGATCCTGGCGTGTGCGCGGCAACAATCGACATGATGACGAAATACGGCAGTCGCCTATTCGACCAGGTCTTCGTGCGCAGCGGACCGATCCGCTGGCTGGTCGTGGGCGGCACGCTGCTGATCGCCGCGATCGCCGTCGGCGCGACGCTGATGGCGCAGAATTTCCGCGAACGCGCCCTGCGCAATTCCGGCCGCGAGCTGGAAAACACCGTGCTGATGCTGGCCCATCATTTCGATCAGCAATTGCAGGATTTCGCGGTCATCCAGAAGGATTTCGTCGACCACGTCCGCGCGATCGGCATTTCCAGCGCGGATGACTATCGCAAACGCCTCTCCGGCCAGGATATCCACCGGATGCTGCGCTCGAAGATCGAGGCGCTGCCTTACATCGGCGGCGTCAACATCATCGATGCCGACGCCAATGTGATCAATTCGTCGACGGCGTGGCCGGCCCCCAAGGTGAACGTTGCCGATCGCGCATATTTCCGCACCTTCAAATACGACCCCTATTCGCCCGATGTCCTGATCGAGCCGCTGCACAGTCGCATTTCCGGCGCCTGGACCATCCTGATCGTCCGCAAGATCGTGGGCCCGAACGGCGAGTTCATGGGCGTGGTCGGTCGCGGCATCGAACCGGCCAATTTCGAGAAGTTCTTCGAATCCGTGGTGCTCGGCGAAGGTGCGACGATCTCGATGTTGCATCGCGACGGCACGCTGCTCGCCCGTTATCCCCATTCCAGCGAGCTGATGGGGCGGAATTTCAAGACTGGCCCCTTCGAGTACCAGCGGGTCTTCGGGCTCGATCACTTCGCCGGACGCTTCATGAGTCCGGTCGACGGCGAGGACCGCCTGATCGCCTCGCACGCCCTGCCCCACTTCCCCATCCTGATGATGGCCACCACGACACGCGCGGCGGCCCTGACGGACTGGCGTGAGCAGATCGGAATCCTGATCTCGGTCGCCGCCTCTTCCGCGCTCGCCATCGCCGGCGTGCTGATCGCGATCGTGCGCAAGCTGCTGGAGCAGCACCGCCTCTCCAGGGAACGGCTGACGCTGGAGAAGCAACGTCTCGACCGCGCCGTCAACAACATGACCCAGGGCTTGCTGCTGTTCGACGCGGACCGGCGGCTCGTGGTGTGCAACCAGCGCTACATCGACATGTACGGCCTGTCGGCCGCCGTGGTGACGCCGGGCTGCAGCTTCCACGACATCATCGCCCATCGCAAGACGACCGGCTCGTTCACCGGCGACGTCGATCAATATGTCGAGCGCGTGCTACGCGACATTCATGTGCGCAATTCCATGGTGGTGGACACCGCGGACGGCCGCTCGATCCAGGTCCTCAACGAACCGCTCGCGGACGGCGGCTGGGTGGCGACGCATGAGGACATTACCGAACGCCGGCGCATCGAGGAGCGCATCATCCATCTTGCCCATTACGACGCGCTGACCGATCTGCCCAACCGCGCCATGTTCCACGAGCATCTGCGGCAGGAGCTGGCCGCCATCGCCGATGGCGAAGAGGTCGCGGTGCACTATATCGATATCGACGAGTTCAAGAGCGTCAACGACGCGCTCGGCCATCTCGTCGGCGACGAACTGCTGAAATCAGTCGCAACGAGCCTCAGCCGCTGCGCCGGCCCGACGGATTTCGTGACGCGGCTCGGCGGCGACGAATTCGCCATCGTGCAGAGCGCAGTGACGTCGCCGGATCAGGTCAGCGATCTCGTCGCCAGGGTCTTCCAGGCCATCCGCACCCCCTTCGACTGCATGGGCCATCATCTCACCAGCGACGCCAGCATCGGCATTGCGCTGGCGCCGGGACACGGCATGGCGCTGGACCAGATCCTGAAGAACGCAGACCTCGCGATGTACGCCGCCAAATCCGCGGGACGCCGCACCTACCGCTTCTTCGAGCCTGAGATGGATGCCAAGGTCCGCGAGCGGCGGCAGCTCGAGATCGACCTGCGCCACGCCATCGCCCAAGGTGGGCTAGAGGTCTACTACCAGCCGTGCCTCGGCCTGAAGGACGACCGCATCACCGGCTGCGAGGCGCTGGTGCGCTGGCGCCATCCCGAGCGCGGCATGGTTTCACCGGCCGAATTCATCCCGATCGCCGAAGACACCGGCCTCATCAACGAGATCGGCGAATGGGTGCTGGCGACCGCCTGCCGAGATGCGGCCGGCTGGCCCGACGACATCCGCCTCGCCGTCAACGTCTCGCCGGTGCAGTTCAAGAGCAGTACGCTGGCGCTGAAGATCATGGCAGCGCTCGCCGCTTCCAATCTGCCGGCGAGCCGGCTCGAGCTCGAGATCACCGAGGCGGTGCTGATCCGCGACGATGACACGGCGCTCGCGATCCTGCACCAGCTCCGCGCCATCGGCGTGCGTATCGCGCTCGACGATTTCGGCACCGGCTATTCCTCGCTGAGCTATCTGCACCGCTTCCCGTTCGACAAGATCAAGATCGACCGCTGCTTCGTCGACGACATCGCCGGCCCCGACGGCTCCGCCAGCATCGTCCAGGCCGTCGTCAACCTGGCGGCCGCCCGCCGGATGACCACCACGGCCGAGGGCGTCGAGACGGAGGAGCAGCAGCGGCTGCTCCGCGCGCTCGGCTGCTCCGAGATGCAAGGCTATCTGTTCAGCGCCGCCAAGCCTGCCGACAAGATGCTGGAGCTGTTCGCGCTGCATCGCAGCCGGCTCGCCCAACGCGAAGGCAGCGAGAGCCGCCGGCGCGAGGCCGGTTAGGTCGGACCCCGGTTGTCGCCGCAGCGGCATTCCCAGAAGCTTTCCTCGAGACATACGACGCAGGTCTGCTCGAGGCGCTCCTTCAGGGCGTGTCGTGCACGATGAAGCCGAACGGTCAGGTTGTTCACGGTGACGCCCAGGGCGGCGGCAACCTGCTCCCGCGGCTCGCCGGCGAGATCAACCCTCCTGATGACTTCGGCGTGTTCCGGCTTCAGCAGAGACAGATGGGTATGAAGACACTCGCAGACCGCGGCATTCGCTGCGGCATCCTGGTCGGCGGCAAGACGATCATTGAGCTCATGCGGGAACGGCATCTCCCGCGTCCTGCTCTTTGATGCCTGCCGGTGAAAGTCGGCGATGGTCGTGGCCAGAACCCTGCTCAGCCAGCCTCGAACAGAGTCGGAATCGCGAATATCGCCAGACCGCTCCAGCGCGCGCAACATGAATGCCTGGAGCACCTCCTCAGCTTCCGCCTGGCCGCCAAAGCGGCGTTGCAGATAATTGCGCAGGCGGCCGTAACTGCCAACGAGGGCAGCGCGAACGACCGCCTCCTGCGCGTCCAGGGAGCCGGCCGTCAGCACCGGCAGATTCTCGTTCGACGGTTTCATGACGCATCGTCCTTGCATGACAATCAGTAGATCGCTTCGTTGGATCGGGAACGCGACGGCACGGCTGCCATCAGCCGGTGCAACAGCCATCCGAACAGGGTCGCGAGCGATCGCCGCGACAGCGGCGCTCGCGTGGCGACCTCGCTCTCCGCAAACCGGTGATCGCTGTTTCGGCGTCGTTCCGCCCGGCGCGCAGCGCGTGCGAGCAACACCGAGGCCGGCGCTGTCACTCCGCCGCGTATCAGGTCCTGGCGCGCATCGCCGTCATCCGGATGGCAAAGAGCCCCTCGCAGACGAGACGATCCGCGCTCGCACCTGGAGCGACGCAGCCCGGTTTTCGGGAGCTATCTCAGACGATGGGGGGGCGGTAGTGGCGACGGAACATGCCTTCGTCGCCGATTACGTCAGGCTGCGCCTCGCAGCGCGAGCGCGGCACGACGTGATCCGCAATGGCGGGAGCTTGCGGCCACACGGCACTGAAGCAAAGCACCGAGCCGCAGCAGGTCGCATGCCGGTCGCCGGGCCGGTCCTGGTCGTCGTCGCAATCCCCGGCCATCGCAACGTCATGCGAATGCGCTGCCGATCCGGCAGCGTCATCGTGCTCATGCACATCTCCGGGCTGATCGCCCTGATGCTCGCACTGCGTGGCTACGTCGAGGGAGATCGAGATCGCGAGGGACGGCGTCATCGACGCGAGCAGGTAAGCGATGGCGACAAGCCATCCCCACCATCTTCGCCTCGGCTTTCGCAAGCCAATCATCCCTGCACCTGCTGTCCCGACCGGGAACATATAGCTCTGGTTGCAGGCACGGCCAACAGAAAACGACGCATGTCGAGTCGGCAAGACAGGACAGACGCTGCGCCACATTCGTCCCGCGGAATTCTACGCCCTGCAAAGCTATCGAGTTCCGGCGGCGAGGCTCATGAAATATTTTTCGCTATCCCTGTAATGAAAGCAACCTGTCTGCGTCGCCTCGGTCAATGATGCTTCATCCAGCCGACGCCTTTGATGTCGTTGAACGAGTCGGTTCTGTGGCACAGAAAGCATTGGTCAACCGATGCGTGCTCCTGCCCCGCGATCATCCGGTCCATCATGATGAAGTGCCCCATATAGTGGCTCGGCGGCGCCTGATGACATTGGGCGCAGTCCTTTGAGGTTGGCGAGGGATGCAGGAAGCCTGCGATTTTCCAGGACGCGAGTCCATGGCAATCCGCGCAGTCTCGTCCAAACAATTCGCGGTGTGGCTCCCGGTTGCTGTGGCAGCCTGCGCAGCCGAGCACCGCCTTCTCCCGCTGCTCCGACTTTGGCAGGCCGAGAAACTCCCTCAGGTCTGCTGTCATTTGATCGACTGCGGCCTGGTCAAACACCGTCTTGCCGGAAGCAGGCATCGCGACTTGCCGCAGCGACGCATGGTTCATCCTGATCGGCCGCAAGTCGCCCGCGTGCTCGCGATGGCAGCCGGAACATTGACCGCCCGCCACGGCATGAAATGCTGTCGACTGCTTGGCGAGATCGGCGGCGGACGGCGCATGGCAGGAGACGCAGGCCGCCGCATCGATACCTTTGACCGGCGTATGACAGCTCTCGCATGTCTCCGACAGAAATGCGTGCTTCGCGGACAGCGGTCCGGGACTGACGAGCCTCGTCCAGCCCGGGATGATCCCAGGGCTGCCCCGATACAGGGCGATCGATGCGACCATAGCGCTTGCGACCGCCAGCGTCGCGACCACGACGTAGAGCACGCCCCTGATCGTCACGCGAGCCACCGCAATCCGTAATAAATCTCGGCCGCCACATGCACCGCGAGCAGCGCGTACATGACGATCGCGGCAAGGACATGCAGCCCAATCCACTGCATGAAGATCGTCTTGACCGCCTCACTTGATCCGATCGCTGCTTCGAGATCGGAAATGCCATCAACGAGCTGCAGCAGCGGCACCTTCTGGAACGCTAATGCGCGCATGCCGGATCCATCACGCTCCTCCCGATCGGCCGACGACATGGCCGCTGCGGTGTGCTCATAGGCCGACCTCAACGTCGTCAGATGCGACTGCTGCTGGCGGAGCTCCGACGCGGTTTGCGGCAGGTAGTAGCGCCCGACAAATCCGGTGACGACGACGATCAGCATGCTCGTCACCAGAGCGATCCCGAGCGGGCTCTGAAACTTGTGCCCGGTATGCAGGAGCGCGAAGAACGCGGCGACGATGCCGGCATAGGCGTGAAACGACAGGAGCGTCGGCATCGACACACATCGCGTGACCAGGGCCTTCAGCCCCGCGCTGTGTTTCGTCAGGGGATAGACGAGAAGGAGGAGCATCAGCACGGCTGCACCGGCCCCGAGGGCAAAGCCGGCGAGGCTTCCTGCAAACCGGCTGTCGGAGTGAAGCAGGAAAGCGGGCACCAGCAGCAACAGGGCCGCCAGAACGACGTCGGCGATCAGGCGCGCTCTTGCGTCCATCATGTCAGGCCTCGACGACCAGGTCCCCGACCGATTTGGCCTGGCAGGCCAGGATGAGACCGTTCGCCTTGTCGTCTTCGGTCAGGGCGTCCTGGACCTCCATCGTGACGTTGCCTTGCAGCAGATGCGTCTTGCAGACGCCACAGACTCCGGCCCGGCAGGAATAGTCGATCGACACGCCGGCGCCCTCGGCCACCTCCAGAACACTCTTGTCCGGAGGCAGCGCCGCCACCTTGCCCGATCTCGCAAAGCGGATCGTGGCCGTTGCCGGACCGACTGACGCGGCTCCTCGATTGCCGGCCTCACCTTGCGCCATCGGAGCTTCGGCGGCGACCTTGCTGGGAGGCGGAACGGCGCCGCGCGCCGGTCCGAAGGCCTCCGTCTTGATCTGCTCGCGCGGCACACCGAGGCCGACCAGCGTCTTCCGGAGCGCCTCCATCATTCCGGGCGGACCGCACAGATGCACGCGCCGTTTCGCAAGATCCGGTACGGCCTGAGTCAGGAACTCGGCCGTGATCTGCCCCTCGCTTCCCATCCACGAGGTGCCTGCGGCCCGCATCATCGTCGCCGCGACATGCAGATTATTCATCCTGCGCTGGAGATATTCCAGCTCGTCCCGGAAGATGAATTGTTCGGTCGTCTGCGCGCCATAGACGAGGTAGATCTGGCCGGGCCATGCGATGTCCGAGAGATAGCGGATCGCCGCCATCAGGGGCGTGATGCCGACCCCGCCGCCGATCAGGACCACGCTGTCGGCTTCCGCGCCCGTGAACGTAAAGGCGCCGGAGGGGCCGGCTACCTCGACGAGGTCTCCCTCCTTCAGGTGGCCATGCATGTAGTCGGACAGAAGTCCGCCGTCCTCGCGCTTGATCGTGGTCTCGACATAGGCGGTCTGGGCGGCGGACGAGGCGATCGTGTAGGAGCGCCTGACGGTCTTTCCGTCGATCTCGATGGCGTAGGTCAGGAACTGACCGGGCAGGAACGCAAACGGAATCGCGCCGCCGCCAGGTGCTTGCAGGCGGAAGGTCTTTACGTTCGGCGTCTCCTGATAGATCGCGCAGATCCTCAGTTTGCCCTTCCAGGAGCGACCCGGTTCGACCCGCGCGGCATCGCGATTTGTCTGTTGCGCAGGCCTCGCCACGGCCTTCTCGTCCGGCGAGACGACGGCCGTCGCGGATGGAACGGGCGCGGCAGCAGCAGGAACGGCCGCCACGCGCGTCAGCCGGTCGACCAGCGCATTCGCCCGGCGCATGCGCGCGACGTAAACCGCAAGCATCCCCAGCGAGAACAGCACCAGCAGCGCCATGGTCGTGACGTGAAACCAGGAGATTCCCGGCGTGCCGTCGTCTGCATCCATCGCGCCTCGCTGAGGCAGCAGGTTCATCTGCGACCTGAACCACGCCTGCGCGATCTGCTGCGGCGGCTTGCCCTCGTGCAGCGAAAGCAGCGCGACCACGCCGCTCTGCACGGCATTCAGGGACTCGCGAAGCCGTCGCGACGCCTGATCCGCCGCGGCGATATCGCCTCCGGCGATGGCGTGCCGCAGATCCATTTCGGCACGCGCCAGATCATCGGCCTCCGCACTGATCCGCTCGCGCGCCTGGACCGCCAGCTTGCTCCGCTGCTCCGCGGACAGCGCCGGCATGTCCATCAATGCCGGATAGAACTCCTTGCGCGGCCGGCCCATCATGCCGTCCATGCCGCCCATCATTCCCGGCGCGGTGCCACCGGACGGCACCGCATCGCCGGTGGCGCCGGACGCTGCGGGATGATGCGCGGCGTGGTCATCCTCCGCCTGCGCCAGCTCCCAACGTTGAACGGACTGCCCTGTCGGATGCGCGCTGCCGAGGCCCAAGTCCGATGCAAGCGCGGCATTGGCGGCGAGCTGGCTCGCCAGGATGACCAGCGCAGCCAGTCCGGATCGACGTCGACAGGGCAGACCTGACATGATCTCGCTCTCGCCTCGGCGATCAGAACGAGGCAATCAGCGGCAGCAGGATCGTATCCGCGGTCTGCTTCTGGCTTTCGTTCAGCGACGCGTAGAGCCGGGTCAAGGCCAGGCGAGCCGATTTGATGGCCTCCAGACGTTCGGACAAATGCCGCTCGTAGTGCTCCAGACGGTCGGCGCTTCCCATCCTGTCGTCCATTGCGAGCATCTTGCGCGCTTCCAGCAGGTGCTGCCGGCTCGAACGCAAGGCGTCTGCGACACTGTTCCAGTCGGCGGCTTGCTTGTCGCTGATCTGCAGCTCGGCCTTCAGAAACGCGATCCGCCCCTCGATCCGCTCCGTTACGTCCACCGGGCCGCTCATCGCGCCGCTGCTGCCGGACGAACTCATCTGGCCGCGCATCATCTTCTCCATCATTTGCATCATCGGCATCATCTGCGTCATGCCGGAATTGTCCTGGCCTTGCTGCGGCATCTTCATCTTGTCGTCGTTCATCCGGCCGCCGCTCATGTTCTGCGGCTGGCTCATGTTCGTCTTGTCGCTGGAATCCGACGGAGGCGGCATCTTCGACATCTTGTCGTCATCCATCATCGCGGTCCGGGTAAGACCGGCGGCGATTGCGGACGACAGCCCAACCGGCCCCAGGGCGAGGACGGCAAAGGCGGCTGCGTACACGGCGAATTTTCTCGAACAGTTCATGGTCAGTCTCCAGGGTTTGATTCGGGTGGTCATCTGCTCATCGAGAGGGACGATGAGGACAGCGTGGGGCGGGTCAGGCCATATAGACGCGAAGCGCCGGCAACTCTTACGCACGGAGGTGTCAAAGTCCGCTGCGCGCTGCATCGCTCGCCTCCCCGTCATGCCTTCGCCACGGCCATCGCCCCTCGATCTCGATCTGGAGCGAGAAGCTCAGGAAGGTGCGGATCACGATGATCAATGCCAGGATGCCGAGCCGGTCGAACGACGGCACGATCGCGACCATTCCGATGATGTCGGCGGCGATCAGGAATTCGAGGCCAAGCAGAATGCCGCGACCAAGATTGGCACGGTAGGAACGAAATGCGTCGGTGAGCGCACCGTGCTGTATCTCCTTCAGCGACCAGACCGTTGCGGCAACCACACCGCACACGATCACCATCACGCCAAGCAGCTCGATGGTCGATGCGGTCCAGTGCAGGCCGTGCAGGATGACGCCCTGCACGTCCCCGGTGAAGATGAACTCGGACGTTATCATTCGCCCGCCTCCCTGCCCTGCCCGGACGATTGGCTTCTGTCCACGCCTTTCGACCAGGTCCGGTAGTAGGCGACGCCCGTCATGATCCAGAGGCCAGCGGCGCCAACGAGGAGCTGAGCCGGAATTCCCTCCGACCCAAAATCAAGCAGGAAGTGCGCGATGAACGAAAGGAAGAGACCAACGCAGAACACCGGCAGGGATTGCTGGCCGCATCGAATCAACGGCCGCAGCAAAGGCGACTCCAGTCCCGGCCAGTCGATCGGAACGAGCGAGACGACGATGAGCACCAGGCTCGCCAGATGGATGACCCGATAGGGGCTGAGATTGGTCTTGTCGTTCGGTATGAAGATGGCGGCGAGTGCCTCGGGAATGTAATCCCTGAGACCGGGAATTCGTTCGGCCAGCGTCATCACGAGCGCGAAGAGCAGAAAGCCACAGCTCATGACAAGGAGCGTGCGGGACGACAGCAGCCAGCGGCTTGCCGTCGCCCCTCCCAAGGCGAGCCAGGCTCCGAATACGAACAGCAGTTGCCAGGCGAACGGATTGAAATACCAGACACCGGAGGGATAGGCGGGCAAGTTCCAGCCGTAATGGCGGGCGGCCAGATAAAGGCCAAGCGAGCCGACCATCACCGCGTTGCGCCATCGCAGCACGAACCAGAGCACGGCAGGAAACGCGGCCATCAGCACGATGTAGAGCGGCAGGACGTCAAGATTGAGCGGCTTGAACTTGAGGACCAGGCCTTGCGAGAGCGTCTCGACGGGAAAGTCCATCAGCGGCGCGACGTTGAACTGATCCATCAAATGAAGGTCGTCGAACCTATGCGCGAGGACATGCACGGCGGTGAGATAGACGAAGAACAGCAGCAGGTGGGCGACATAGAGCTGCCATACCCGTCGCAGCAGCCGGGTTGCCCCGATGACGAAGCCACGCTCCATCATCATGGTGCCGAACACGAACGTCGCGGTGTAGCCGGAGATGAGCACGAACAGATCGGCGCCGTCGCTGAAGCCGTAATTGCGCGTCGTGAACCAGACCAGCGCCGAATTCGGAATGTGTCCGAGGAAGATCAGCCAGTTCGCCAAGCCGCGAAACAGATCCAGCCGGACATCGCGCCGCGGCTTGGCCAGCACCGATCTGATCGTGATCGTCTCCCAGAGACGGCGGCGCAAGAGAAGCGCAACTTGCAGAGGCCGGCCGGAGTCGTGAATAGTCTCGTCAGTCAACGGCGCGTTCTCCATTCTTGCGGTCGGCCTTTCGGATCGCGACCTCGTCGCCGCTCATTCGCGCCGGCACGCTAGGTTGCGTCATTGATGCCGGATTGACGGACATCAAACTCGATCCACGCACCAGCCAAATCTTTTTGTGGTTCAAAAGCGTAATGAATCGAGCCGCCCGTCGTCCTCGACAATCTCTCGTCCACGTCGCTGCACGATCGAGGCCTTGGCGCGCCGCTCGCGACTTCGCGCTACGGATAATTTTTTTCTGTAAGAAGATCGATGCTTCTCGTCGCCCGCTGCAAACTCGACGATCCACGCAACGGCCCACGCCAGCGCGCGCGTTCCGATTTGATCTTGCTCAACCTGCGCGACCACACTCCGGGTTTGGTTGCCACTCAATCAAGCCACCGGGACTTGATTGACACCAACTCGGCAAGTTCAAATAGGAGAAACCAGAATGAGTCACCGCAAGCTGATCGTCGCTGCCGCGATCATGTCGTTCGTCGCGTTGCCCGCCGTGGCGCAGACGAGCACGACGGGCACGACCGACGAGAAGAACGGCCACCACTATTCGGGCGGGCCCAAGACCGAGGTCCCGCACCACATGGGCAAGAAAGAGAGCGACGGCGGCTCGACCAGTGGATCGGGCGGCACCCACCATTACGGCGGCGGACCGAAGACCGAAGTCCCGCATCACATGGGCCCGAAGAAGGAGCAATGACTATCGCGCCGTGATCCCGCGGCTTGCGAGCTGCGGGATCACCGCCTCCCACGTCAGCTCGGTGCTTGCGAGGAACGTCGCAGTACGACCTTTGCGGTCATGAACCTAAACTGATTGCGCTCGTCGCCGGAGCCGGCCGCTTACCATTAGCCCGATGTCCTGAGCTCGCGATCGATCCGCCCCGCCGACTGACACGACACCCGCCAAAACGAATTCGCCCGGGAGTGGTGGTCCACTCCCGGGCGATCGATGTCTGGAGGTCGTAAAGTCTAGTTCGGCACCGCAGCCTTCGGCGCGGGCTTCGCGGCGACCGCGTTGGCGGTGACGCCGTGGAGGAAGTCGTAGGCCGCATGCAGGGCCTTATCGTCCTTCTCTTCCGGCGGGACGTAGGATTGCGATCCGGTCTGCTCGGTGCCGTCGGCGGCTTGCAGATGGCCGCGCATCTGTGACTCCGCCATGGTGTCCATCCGGCCCTTCAACTCGGGCGGCACGTCCTGGAGGATCTCGATGTCGGGCGCGATGCCCTGGGCCTGGATCGAGCGGCCCGATGGCGTGTAGTAGCGCGCCGTGGTCAGCGCCAGCGCGCCGTTGCCGGTGCCGAGCGGGATGATGGTCTGAACCGAGCCCTTGCCGAACGAGCGCGTGCCGATGATCGTGGCACGCTTGTGGTCATGCAGCGCACCGGCCACGATCTCCGAGGCCGAAGCCGAGCCGCCATTAACCAGGATCACGAGCGGCTTGCCCTTGGTGAGGTCACCGCCATGCGCGGTGAAGCGCTGGGTCTCTTCCGGATTGCGGCCGCGGGTCGAGACGACCTCACCGCGCGGCAGGAACGCGCTCGACACCGACACGGCCTGGTCGAGCAATCCGCCCGGATTGTTGCGCAGGTCCATCACGTAGCCGACCAGCTTCTCCGGCGGCACCTGCTTGGAGATCGAGGCAATCGCCTTCTTCAGGCCGTCGGTGGTCTGCTCGTTGAACGAGGTGACGCGGATGTAGCCGATATCGCCGTTATCGACATGGAAGCGGACGGGGCGCACGTGGATGATCTCGCGCGTGATCGCGACGTCGAGCGGGGCGTCCGCGCCCTTGCGCACGATGGTGAGCTTGGTCTTGGTGTCGACCGGGCCTTTCATCTTGTTGACGGCCTGCTCCAGCGTCATGCCCTGCACGGCCTCGCCGTCGATCTTGCTGATGAGGTCGCCGGACATGATGCCGGCCTTGGAGGCCGGCGTGTCGTCGATCGGCGAGACGACCTTGACGAGGCCCTCCTCCATCGTGACCTCGATGCCGAGCCCGCCGAACTCGCCGGAGGTGGTCTCCTGCATCTCGGTCCAGGCCTTGTCGTTCATGTAGCGTGAATGCGGATCGAGCGAGGTCACCATGCCGGTGATCGCACCTTCGATCAGCTTGGAATTGTCCGGCTTCTCGACATAGCTCGCCTTCACCCGCTCGAACACTTCGCCGAACAGGTTAAGTTGGGAATAGGCGTCATCCGCGCCCGCTGCCGCCCGTGCTGCCCATACACCGCCGTGCGGGCTGGCTACCAGAAGGGTCAGACACGCTCCGGTGAGCGCGCCCAGGGGGAACAGCAGGGTTTTCCGCATGGATAGGCTTGCCTTTTTGCTCGGGGCTTGGGACGCCATGCAAATGGCGATCCAGCCCGCTTCTCACAACACCATTCAGGTTTCTTCAAGGCCGCCCTGCCACGCTGGCGGGCACCTGCAAAAATCCCTTCGTCTCAGGCTAAACTTTTGGCAACGTTCCGAAACCGTCACGCACGAAGGGCCGGAATCGGCTGGCCGGCCCGCGCCTCGCAGCTATGCGATTTTAGGATGGTTTTGGAGAGGCGGACGGGTTAGGCGATGACACAAGGCTTCAAATTCTCGGGAGGATAACAATGAACGAAGCGCCCCGCATCCGGCCGGAACGGAACGTCGAACTCGGTGCCAGCAACGAGCCGTTCCAGAACCTGCACGAATTCATCAAAAAGGCGCGCGCCAACCTCAACCAGAACGCCTGGGATTATATCGTCGGCGCCGCCGAGACCGAGACCACGATGCGCCGCAACCGCATGGCGCTGGACGAGATCGCCTTTCGCCCGCGTGTGTTGCGTGACGTGCATGAGGTCGACGGCTCGGTCGAGCAGTTCGGCCGCAGGATGCGCCTTCCGGTGGTGCTGGCCCCGGTCGGGGCGCTGGAAGTCTTCGATCCGCACGGCGCGGCGGCCGTCGCCCGCGCCGCCGGCACCTTCGGTGCAGCACACATGCTGAGCTCGGTCACCGAGCCGGGGCTCGAGAAAACCGCTGAAGCCGCCCCCGATGCGCTGCGCCTGTTCCAGCTCTATGTCCGTGGTGACGACGCCTTTGTCGCCGATGTCGTCAGCCGCGCCATGAAGAACACCTACGCCGCCTTCTGCCTGACCGTCGACACCGCCCATTACAGCCGTCGCGAACGTGACATCGCCAAGCGCTATGTTCGCGAGAGCCGCCTGCGCGCCACCGGCGGCGATTACCAGAAGGGACTGGAGTGGCGAACGGTTAAGATGATCAAGGATAAGTTCAAGATCCCTCTGATCCTGAAAGGCATCGCTACCGCCGAGGACGCGTTGATCGCGCTCGATCACGGCGTCGAGTGGATCTACGTCTCCAACCATGGCGGCCGCCAGCTCGATCACGGCCGCGGCGCCATGCATGTGCTGCCCGAGATCGTCGACGCGGTGAAGGGCCGCGCCAAGATCATGGTCGATGGCGGCTTTTGCCGCGGCACCGACGTCGTCAAGGCGATTGCGGCAGGCGCCGACCTCGTCGGCATCGGCCGGCTGCAATGCTGGGCGCTGGCGGCGGCCGGAGAAGCCGGCGTAACGCGAATGCTGGAGCTGCTGGAAGACGAAGTGCTGCGCTGCCTCGGCCTGCTCGGCGCAACCTCCTTCGCCGAAGTCAACAAATCCTGCCTGCATCCGGCCACCGCAACGAATGCGCCCAGCGTGTTCAGCGCGTTCCCGCTGTTCGACCACGAGCCCTATCGATACTGAGTGAAAGGATGCAATGACGCCGCTCTCTCCCGGCAGCGCAGATGCGCTTCTGTTCGATCTCGGGCGCGTGGTGCTCGACATCGATTTCTCCAGGGCGATCGCCTGCTGGGCGGGGCATGCCGGCTGTCAGCCCGAAGCCATCGTCGCGCGCTATGTGCGCGACAGTGAAGCCTATCGGCTGCATGAGGTCGGCAAGATCAGCGACGAGGACTATTTCGCCTCGCTGCGCTCATCGCTCGGAATCGGCATCTCGGATGCGCAGTTCCTGGAGGGCTGGAACGCGATCTTCGCCGGCGAGATGCCTGACATCGCGGAGCTGTTGCCGCGTGCGGCCAGGCAGTTGCCGCTCTACGCCTTCTCCAACACCAACCGGCCGCATGTCGACCATTTCTCGAAGGAATATGCCGGCCTGCTCGGCCATTTCCGCGAGCTCTATCTGTCGTCCAGCATCGGCCTGCGCAAACCGGACGCCGAGGCTTTCGATCATGTCGTGGCGGCAATGGGCGTGCCGGCGAGCCGCATCGTCTTCTTCGACGACCTCGCGGAAAACATCGAGGGGGCACGGGCGTGCGGATTGACCGCGGTGCATGTGACCACGCCCCGTGACGTCGGCGATGCGCTGAAGAAGCTGGGGATTTGAACGGATCCGCCTCTTAGCAGGTGCGGTTCCCCGGAACTCGTTTCGCCCAAAATGAGGAACCAGGTGACTTTGTGCATTTTTGTACAGAGTTCCGGGAACAGAATCCGCCTTTCCGGACTCTTCAGTCCGTTGGGACTCCTACATTTACATTGGACCGATCGACGTGCTGGGCAAATCCTACCTCACCAAGCAAGCCTCTCTCCTGCTCGAGTTCGCAAGAACCACCTCGGACTCCGACCTATCCGCCAAGCTGATCAGCAAGGCCGCCGACCTGAAATCCCAGGCCGACCCGCTGCCCGACAAGGACCAGGGTCCCAAAGCGCCGGACGTCAGTCCGGACGAACCGGCCAGGAGTTGACCCATGCTGGCCGTGGCGCTCGTTCTTCTCGTGCTTGCCATGGCCGTCCTCGTGCCGGTCTGTCTCGCCTTCCGGATCATGCCGCGGAGGATTTGAGGTCCTCAGTGTTGCGCGCGGGGTAAACCGGAGCTTCATCGCTCAAAGCGGCGAAATGCGGCTTCCACCTCGGCATCAAATGAAAACTGCCGGAGGTTGGCTTGTGCAAGCCCCTCCAGGACCGCCGGAAGATGCCCCGGGTCGATCTCCTCGGGCTCTCCTACGTTGCCGATCAAGGCCAGCATCGCGCGCGCAATTTCGTCCTGGCTATCCGCAGGGAGCTGCCGCACGGCCTGTAGCGCTTTTTCTAGCAGTTCTGTCACTGGCGGAAGATAGGCCGAGCCTGCAACAAAAGGAAAGGTGGCTCCTCGCTCCATTGAGGAGCCCTTTTGCTTCAGCCTCTCCGCTCGGCTAGAACCCTGCCAACCGAGTCCTTCGACTGTTGCGGGAGTTCGCCGTGGCCCTGATGCCGGTATCCGATGCGCTTGCCGCCGTGCTCGCGGGTGCAGAGCCTCTGGGCGAAGAAACGGTGGCGCTCGACCAAGCCTACCACCGCGTGCTCGCACGCGACGTCGCGGCGCGGCGGACGCAGCCGCCGCAGGCGATGTCGGCGATGGACGGCTATGCGGTGCGCGCGGCCGATGCGGCAACGATCGATTCCCAGCTCACGCTCATCGGCGAGGTCGCAGCGGGCCGGCCGTTTGCGGGATCGGTCGGCGCCGGCGAAGCGGTCCGGATCTTCACCGGCGGCGTCGTTCCCGCCGGAGCGGATGCGGTCGTGATCCAGGAGGATACGGTCACGGACGGCAAGCGCATCACGATCAAGGAAGCAGCGATTCCCGGGCGGCACATCCGGCGCGCCGGGGTCGACTTTACCGAGGGCGACGTGCTGCTGCGGAAAGGAACCCGGCTCACCGACCGCGACCTGGCGCTCGCTGCCGGGATGAATCACCCGCACCTACCCGTCCAACGCCGTCCGAAGGTCGCGATCCTCGCCACCGGCGACGAACTGGTGATGCCGGGCGCAACGCCCGGCCCCGGCCAGATCGTCTACTCCAACGGCTATGCCCTGCACGCGCTCGCCCGCCAGGAGGGCGCCGATACCGTCGACCTCGGCGTTGCCGCCGATACCCTGGAGGCCACAACTGCCGGGATACGCCGGGCCCGCGAGAGCGGCGCCGACGTCCTTGTCACGACCGGCGGCGCCTCGGTTGGCGACCACGATCTGGTGCAGCAGGGGCTCAAGGCCGAGGGGATCGCGATGACGTTCTGGAAGATCGCGATGCGGCCGGGCAAGCCGATGATGCACGGACGGCTCGGGCCGATGCGCGTGATCGGGCTGCCCGGCAATCCCGTATCGTCCTATGTGTGCGCCTTCCTGTTCATGGTGCCGTTGATTCGCGCGCTGTCGGGCCAACAGGTGATTCACCATCGCCGCGAGCACGCCGTGCTGGGCCGCGACCTCAATGCCAACGACCAGCGCGAGGATTATCTTCGCGCGCGCCTGGAGCTACGCGACGATGGCAGTCTCGTCGCCCTTCCCGTCAGCCATCAGGACTCTTCGCTGCTTGCGAATCTCGCTGCGGCACAGGTACTTCTCGTGCGCCCGCCGTTCGCACCCAAGGCCGAAGCCGGCGCGCCTTGCGAGGTGCTGCGCCTGCCCGTCTGAGCTGCACGGCCACACGCGTTCCGCGAACTTTACCCTGTTCACGGTAAATTAAGCAGTTGCGGAACATGTATCGAACATATAGTGTCCGTTCATGATTTGTTTCGAGCATGCAGCGACTTATTGCTGAACCCAGCGTCTCGGAATCGAACGACATCAACCGGGGGATTTGGTCGAGATGTTAACGCGCAAACAATACGAGCTTCTGCGATTCATCAGCGAGCGTCTGAAGGAAAGCGGCGTGCCGCCCTCCTTCGACGAGATGAAGGACGCGCTCGACCTGCGCTCGAAATCGGGCATCCATCGCTTGATCACAGCGCTCGAGGAGCGCGGCTTCATCCGACGCCTGCCCAACCGCGCCCGCGCGATCGAAGTCATCAAGCTGCCCGAACTCCAGGCGGCCGCCGGCAACCGCCGCGGCTTCACGCCGAGCGTCATCGAGGGCAATCTCGGCAAGGTGCGCACGACGTCCAGCCCGCCCGCTGACGAGGGTGAGCGTCCCGTCGCCGTGCCTGTCATGGGCCGTATCGCGGCCGGCACGCCCATCGAGGCGCTGCAGACCCGCAGCCACACCATCAGCGTACCGCCTGACATGCTCGGCGCCGGCGAGCACTATGCGCTCGAGGTGCGCGGCGATTCGATGGTGGAAGCCGGTATCCTCGACGGCGACATGGCGCTGATCCAGCGCAACGAGAGCGCCGACACCGGCGACATCGTGGTGGCGCTGATCGACGACGAGGAAGCGACGCTGAAGCGCTTCCGCCGCCGCGGCGCCTCGATCGCGCTCGAGCCCGCCAACGCCGCCTACGAGGTCCGCATCCTGCCGCCCAACCGGGTGAAGATTCAGGGCAAGCTGATCGGCCTGTACCGGAAGTACTGAGCTGACTTTACGATCGTTCGACACGCGTTGGAGCGGACGATTGTCCGCTCCGGCTGGATAGTCTTTCTGGTTCTGCACAGATTATCCGGCCACCTCTCCCGCGCTAGATCCTCGGCACGCCGCGCAAAGCACTCATCGCTTTGCGGGCCGATTGAGAAACCGAGGAGACAACCATGCGCAAGATCGTCTTGAGCATCGTCACGTTGGCGCTGATCGCAGCGTCGGCGCCACAGGCCGTCGCCGCACGGCCGCATCATGTCCGCAAGACGGAGCCGGCAACGACGAGCGAGCAATTCCGCAACGCACGCGACGCCATTGCGCAGCCGTCGCAGCCCGCCTGGCCGTATTCGGGCTGGTCGGCACCTGCTGGTCGCTGACGAAGAAGCACGCTGAATGCACGGGAGCGGGCTTTGTTCCCAGTGCATCTGAAAAAGATATTGTGATGGCAGCCTGCGGACCCCGAGCCGCAGATTTGCCCACAACCAAGCAGACCGTTGTATGCTTCCACTCTGATAGAGGCCTGTGCTTCGACAAGAGGTGCGGGTTGCTATCTTCGAATGAGGAGCACCCCGATGTGTGACTACAGCCTGCACGCCGTCGCGACGCGTCCCGCCGAAGTCGGTGAGACGATCGTCACGACAACCTTCCGCGGCACCTCGACACGTGGCTTCGCCTCCGAAGCCGACATGTCCGTCGCGGTATGCCTGCTGCCGGGAACGGAGCTCGCCTTCGCCGACAACGTCCGTTACGACAATCGCTGGATATGGACGCGCACCATCAACTCCCGCGTCGGCAAGTTCGGCAAGATCGATCCGCACATTCCGGATCGCCATCACGATGCGATCGAATTCCCCGACGGCAAATACGTGCTGGTGACTCAGCTCGTCGAAGGCCAGCGCGCAACCGTGCTGCAATTGCCGGTGACCCAGCCGATTAGCGAGCGCGAGCACAAGCCGCAGATCATCGCCGAAAGGCCGACGATCGCGCGCCTGCCGATTGGCTGACGTAGCTGCCCCCGGCTCACGGGTCGGGGCCAGGATTGAAATTGCCATCGCCGGCCATGGCCGGCGAGGTGGTGCGGTTTGCATCTTCGAAAATACCTTCGCCGGATCACCTGCCGCTGTCCTCCGTCGCACGAAGTTTGCGCTGCCCTGCCTGAATTTTGAACGTCCGCTCCGCCGGCAAATGGCCGATGCTGCTAGAAGGCTTGAGGCAGCGGGCACGTTCGATGAAGACCTTCATTCGCGTCGTTGAACTCTGGGTGCCCGACCGGACGCGTATGCGGCTGGAATTCGGCGGCGGCCTCTATGGCGAAGGGCTGTCCGCGTTCAAGGCAGCGAGTGAAGATCTGCGCTTCGGTCGGGATGAGGGCCTTCCCGGCAAGGCCTGGGCTTCTGGCCATCCCGTCATCCTCACCAAATTCGCCAACTCCTACTTCAGGCGGACCGATCAGGCGCTCGCGGCGGGCCTGACCTGCGGCGTGGCGGTGCCGGTGTTTTCAGGCGAATTCCTGCAAGCCGTGATGGTGCTGTTCTGCGGCGATGACGAAGCGCATGTCGGCGCGATCGAGCTCTGGCACAACGACCCCGATACCTCCCACGAGATGGGACTCGTCGACGGCTACTATGGCACCGCCGACATGTTCGAGTTCAACTCGCGCCACACAAGATTTCCGCGCGGCTTCGGTCTGCCCGGACGCACCTGGAAAGCCGGCCTGCCGCTGATCATCAAGGACCTGCACAACGCCAAGAGCTTTCTGCGCTGGGAAGACGCCGCCGAGGTCGGGATCAATCTCGGCGTCGGCGTGCCCTACCGGACCGGGACCGACCAGACCTGGGTGCTAACCTTCCTCTCCGCGCAGGCGACGCCAATTGCACGGCGCTTCGAGATCTGGGTGCCGAACGAGGCCCGCTCGGCGCTGGTCTTCCGCGCCGGGGATTGCAGCGCCCAGACCGACCTTGCCGCGCTCTATGCGGACAAATCCATCGCCAGGGGTGACGGCAGCATCGGCGGCGCCTGGGCCACCGGGATGCCCGCCCTCGCCGATGATCTGGCGCACGACAATTCGATCGCGGCTAACGAGGCCCGCGCGTCCGGACTGAGCCAGATGGTGGCCCTGCCGGTGATTGGGAGCGCCGGGCTCGACGCCGTGCTGGCCTGGTACCTGTAGCCCATCCGCTCAATCCTCAGCCTGCATATCCGCCTCGGACGGCGTCGCATCCCGGTTGCGGGGAGCCGGCGGCGCAAGGCTCGCGCCGAAATCGCCCTCGCCTGCGATTGCCGGCGCCCACGGGCGGTCAGCGCCTCTTGCCTTGACCGCCTGGACCGCAAAGCCGTCGCCCCGCCGTGTCAGCGCGAGTGCGCCCTGCGCGGCGAGACGCTGCCGGTCGACCACCATCGTCGCGCAATCCGGCGCAGCGGGCCGGGCCGTCACCACGAGCGCGGCACGGCTGCAATCGTCCGCCAGCGCATCGATGCGCAAGGCCAGCGCGACCAGCCGCCCGTCGGCGAGCGGCGTCACGCAGCCGGCCTCGTCGCATGACACGCCGTCGCCCAGCGAGGGGCTGCCGGCATCGCGCGGATCGGCGTCGGCAGCCAGCCACTCCTTCAGCAGAAAGCTGTCCTTGCTCGCGCGGATCATGTGGAGATGCCCGTCCCTTCCCCGCACCGCAACGCTCTGGCCGTCCCCGGCGATCAGGATATCAGGCGGCCGCGCCGACAGGCCCCAGAGGATCGCAGCCAGCAGCACGAGCCCGCCGGACCAGCGCAACGGCGAGCGCAAGAGGCCCATGACAATGATGCCCAGACTGGCCGCGATCAGCGGTGCGATGCCGAACGCCGGGATGCGCCCGACCGCGCCCGGCAGTGCCGCCACCCAGCGCGACACCGCGACCATCCAGTCGATGCCGATCCCCATCAGCCACCAGAACACGCCGTCGAGCCCGAAGGGAGCAGCGAGCAGGCCCAACAATCCGGCCGGCATCACCAGCGCCGAGACCACCGGCATCGCGCCGAGATTGGCGAGCACCCCGTACGGCGTGACGCGGTGGAAGTGGAAGGCGGCATAGGGCGTGGTCGCAAGCCCCGCGATCAGCGAGGCCAGGAACAGCATCGCGATCTCGCGGCCGCCCCATAGCGCGATGCGCGCGGTCGCGGAATGGTCGGGCGAGGCAAACAGGTTCGGCATGCCGATCTGCACCAGCGCGACGAGACCAAGCGTTGCGGCGAAAGACATTTGGAAGCTCGGATGCACCAGCGCCTCTGGAGCGACCGCGAGCACGATCAGCGCGGCCACAGCCAGCGTGCGGAACGTGATGGCGCGGCGATCGACCATGACGGCGATCAGCACCACCGCGGTCATGAAGAACGAGCGCTGCGTCGCGACCTCCGCGCCCGACAGCAGAAGATAAAACGCGGCAGCAACCAGCGCCGCGGCCGCCGACCATTTCTTGATGGGGAAGCCGACCGCCAGTCCCGGGATCAAGGCCAGCAGCGCGCGCACCGCGAAGAACACGACGCCGGCGACGATGGCCATGTGATAGCCCGAGATCGAAAGCACGTGGCCGAGCCCCGAGACGAACATCGCGTCATTGACGGGCGCGGTGATCGCATCGCGCCGGCCGGTCAGAAGCGCGGTCGCGATCGCGCGGTTGTCGCCTTCGAGTGTTGAGCGGATGCGCGCATCGATGGCATCGCGCAGGCCCTGCATGAAGGCGGCGTAGCGCAGCCGCAAGCCGCCGGCATCCGGCGGCACTGCAGCCGTGATTGCGCCCATCACGAAGCCGGAGGCACCGATACCCTGGAAGAACATATCGCGCGAGAAATCATAGCTGCCGGGACGCACCGGCGAGATCGGCGGCATCAGCCGCGCCTTGAGCTGCACGAAGCTGCCGACCTCGGGCGCGGTCCCCTTGCGCACCGACAGACGCACGCGCTCGAGCGAGACGTCGCTGCGCTGCGCCTCCATCGCGGTGACGCGCAGCACGAAGCGATCGGTACGCTCGCGAATGTCGCGCGTCTCGACGAAGCCCGACAGCGACACCGAGTACAGCGGTTTTGCCAGGACGGTGTGCGCAATGCGCGCCGTCTTCCAGGTCGCGACGGCGAAGCCTGCCGCGACCGCCGCGATCATGATCGCAGGGGCAAACAGCCGGCTCCGTCGCAGCAGGACGGCGCCGAGCATCAACGCGATGGCCGTCGCGGCGGTCACCCACAGCACCGGCTCATGATCGGCCGCAAAGTAGAGCGCGATGCCGCTGCCGAAAGCGACGGGCACCCACGGCAACAGCCGGCCGGCGCCGGCCTCGGCGCTGGCCCATTGGCGCAACGTCTCGACGAGCGCGGGCCAGGCGCCAAAGCCCGCCGGTGCAAAACCGCCGGCCGACGCGGGACGGCCCGCCGGCCAGGTTCCTGCGATCCCTTGCGAGACACGCTGCGGCCGGCCCGGCTCCGCCATTCCCTAGCAACCCTCAAGATACGCGACTGGCGCAGAGGCTACCGGAACGTGCAGCGGGCCGAATAGCGGCACAGATCGGGAACGAAGAGGGTGCGCCCTACTTTTCCTCTTCCATCGTCACGGCGACAGCCGCCTTGGCCGACAGGCGGACCTTGTTGCCTTCGACATCGGCGACGAGGCCCTTGTCGATGAAGTGATGGTGGCCCTTGTGGCTGCCCTGGCCGCTGTCCCTTTTGGTCAGCTTGATGCGATGGCCCTCGACCTTGTCGACCGTCCCGATGTGGACGCCGTCGGCACCGATGACTTCCATGTGCTCTGCGATGTTCTGCATGATGGGATCCTCTCATGGACCCACACAACGTGTGAGAGACCTTTCCGTTCGTTCGTGACGAAACTGCCCGGCACGATGGGCGACCGTTCCATCTCAGGACGGATCAGCCTCGGTTCAGGTCGATTGAGCCGAAAGTCTCATAAGACGCCAGCCCCGGCGGGATTACACTGCTTCCACGCCTCCCCGGCAGACGGGCAGGCCGTGATAGCTCGCGGTACCGAAGAGACCGCTGGAGCTTTTTCTCAGGTGGCTCAAGCGTCCCTGAGACCAGGCGTTGCGGACGCAACTCGCAATTCTCGCCTGTAGCGTCGCGCACCGAGCGTACTCTGCGAGCAAATGGGCGCTGAAGAGCGCCAGGAGTAGCGTTTGAATTTGATAGGAGCAGCACATGGCAGTTCAAGTACCGAGCGATTTTCGTCGCGTGATTGTTGCTGCGTCGGTGGGAAACGTCATCGAATGGTATGATTTCTATATCTTTGGCAGCCTGGCCGCAGTTCTGTCGGTCAAGTTCTTCGAGCAGTCCCATCCGGTTGCAGCTCTCCTCAGCACGATCGCGCTGTTCACTGCGGGCTTCCTGATCCGCCCGCTGGGAGCCTTTCTCTTTGGATGGATGGGCGACAGGGTCGGACGAAAATACACCTTCCTCATTACGCTGAGCGGAATGGGACTGGGCACCGGGGCAATCGGGTTGATCCCGACCTACCAGTCCATCGGTCTAACGGCGGCGTTCGTTCTGTTCGGCCTGCGCATGATCCAGGGGCTGTGCCTGGGCGGCGAATATGGCGGCGCCATCACCTATGTCGCGGAGCACGTGCCGGACGACAGGCGCGGCTACTACACCGGCTGGCTCCAGACATCCCCGACTCTCGGCATCGTGGTGTCGCTGGCAGTGATCGTCCTGACACGGACCTGGGCCGGCAATCAGGCCTTCGACGAATGGGCTTGGCGCGTTCCGTTCCTGGTGTCTTTCCTGCTGGTGGCCATCGCAATCTACATTCGGCTCCAGCTCCAGGAGACGCCTATCTTCCAGGAGATCAGGGCCCGCGGCCAGATGACGGCGAATCCGTGGAAGGAGGCCTTCCTCAGCTCGAACGTCAAATATATCGGGATAGCAATCGTGGTCCTGATCGGACAAGGCGTGGTCTGGTACAGCGGCCAGTTCTGGGCGCTGTATTTCCTCCAGCAGGTCTCCAAGGTCGATGCGCTGACCTCGTCCTACATCGTGGGAGCGGCGCTGCTCATCGCGACACCGAGCCTGATTTTCTTCGGATGGCTGTCTGATCAAATCGGCCGCAAGCCGGTGATCCTGGGCGGCATGCTGCTCGCCGCAATCACCTACTATCCGCTGTATCTGTGGCTGGGAACGGTGACGCAGCCCGGCAACATCAACTATCCGACCGCGATCTTCATCATCTTCATCCTCGTTTGCTACGTTGGGATGGTCTACGGGCCGGTCGGCGCGTTCCTGGCGGAATTCTTTCCCGGCAGGATCAGGTACACGTCGGTATCGGTGCCGTATCACATCGGCAACGGCTGGGGCGGCGGATTGGTGCCGTTCGTCACGTCGGCGGCCTTCGCGGCGACCGGAAGCATCGGCTACGCGTTGATCTACCCGATTGCGGTCCCCGCGGTGTGCTTCCTGCTCGCGCTGTTCCTGATGCCGGAGACGCGCAAGATCAGTATCTGGCAGCCGATCGAGCCCAGAACCGCATCGTGACGGAATAGTCTTGTGCAGGTCCTGGTGGGTGCAAGGTCTTGGTGCAGGATCCGCAAGGCCTGCACCATGACCGCATCGGCCTCTCAGCGCGACGACGATCATTCGTATCCCCGTCACGCCCAGGCGTTGTCCTTGGCGTGCTCAAGTCGAGCCTCGCCTCCGGCCGCCAGCCGATAGCGGTCGGTGGAGAGTTTGGCCGATTGCTCTTGTCAGCCGGCCGGGTGATGCCAGCGATCGTGCCACCAGGCGCTGAAGTCACGATCGGTCGTCAGCTCCCAGCCACCGAGCAAGATCACCAGCAGGCCCGACAATACGCTGCTCGCCGTGGCTGCTGCCTGGTCATAGCCAATGGTCCAAGGCACCAGCAACAGCGCCAGGCCCAGCAGCATTTCGCCCCACTCTTCCAGGTAGGACGGGATGACAAAGGCCTCCACGGCAAACAGCATGACGCCGAGCCCGAGTGCGATGGTGATCCAGACCGCCGCCCCGGATAAGCCGAGGATAAAGGACGACAGGACCAGCCATACGCCCACCAACAGGCTGGCAGCGTCTTGCCAATGTTGGATGCGCATGATGCTCACCTCCCTTCTGGTATTGATATGGGGGGCGCACCGATGATCAACCATCCGTCCGGCCTGCGTTGTGTTGCCGCGAGGGCCGGTCCGGGAGCCGGCGTCCAGGCCCGGCCGACCATGCCCGCAGAGGGCCCTTGCGAGTGCGGCGCACCCGGATGCAGACTGTCGCCGCTAGACAGGTGTCAATGTCGACCGTTCCCGGTGCCGCGGAAGTTCGCGCCCGGAGCAGAGGGAGATGACGCCATGCGAGAGATGGAAATCCACGACTATGCGCGGCAGTTGCTGGAAGCCCATGGCCCCAAGGCCATTGCGGAAGCCGCTCAAAACGCCATCGACCTCGAGCAGAAGGGCGAGCTCGAATTGGCAAAAACCTGGCGGCACATCGAAGATGCGATGAAGCTGATGCGCGGACCACACCAAAGCTGACTGCCGGCGCGCGAAGCTTGCCTGACTGCGGCGACAACGCCGAACGTGGACCACAGTCCGTCGCGAGCCGCCAGGTTGCGGCCGAACGGCTACGCGATCTCGGGACGCTGACCTGGGAGCGAAGCCATGGTTGCGAAATGTACGACAGCCGAAGACCTCGTGAAGGCGATCACGGACGAGAAAGTCCAGATGATCGATTTGCGGTTCACCGACCTGCCGGGGATGTGGCAACATTTTTCCGTGCCGCCGAGTGCGGTGAACGTCGATGCACTCAATGAGGGCATTGGATTCGATGGCTCATCGATCCGCGGCTTCCAGGAGATCCAGGAAAGCGACATGCTCGTCGTCCCGGATCCGACGACGGCCTTCGTCGACCCCTATAGTCCGGCCAAGACACTGGTTCTCATCTGCAACATCCGCGACCCCGTGACCGGCCAATCCTATAGCCGGGACGCCCGCTACATCGCCCAGAAGGCCGAAACCTACCTGAAGGGTACCGGTCGTGCCGATACGAGCTATTTCGGCCCGGAGGCCGAGTTCTTCGTCTTCGACGAGGTCCGCTACGGACAGGGCATCAACTTCGCCATGCACGCAATCGACTCCAGCGAAGGCAGCTGGAACACCAGCACGGACGAAGGACCGAATCTCGGCCACAAGCCGCGCCCGAAAGAAGGATACTTTCCCGTCCCTCCGACCGACAGCATGCAGGCGCTACGCACCGAAATGGTGCTGACGATGGAATCTCTGGGTATCCAGATCGAAGCCCACCACCATGAGGTCGCGACCGGCGGCCAGAACGAGATCGACATGCGCTTCACCACGCTGACCCGCATGGCCGACAATTTGATGATCTACAAATACGTGGTCAAGAACACCGCGCATCAGCATGGCAAGACCGCGACATTCATGCCGAAGCCGCTGTTCGAGGACAACGCTTCGGGCATGCACGTTCACCAGTCGCTCTGGAAGGGCGAGACCAATTTGTTCTACGACAAGGGCGACTACGCCGAGCTGAGCCAGCTCGCGCGCTACTATATCGGCGGGCTTTTGAGCCACGCCTGGGCGTTGTGCGGGCTTTGCGCCCCCACCACGAACTCCTACCGGCGCCTGGTGCCGGGTTATGAAGCCCCGATCAACCTCGTCTACTCTCAGCGCAATCGCTCCGCCTGCTGCCGGATTCCGATGTATTCGCCAAATCCGCGCGCCAAGCGCGTCGAGTTTCGCTCGCCCGATCCGTCCTGCAATCCCTATTTGGCCTTCGCTGCAATGCTGATGGCCGGCCTCGACGGTATCGACAAGCGGATCGACCCCGGCAGCCCGATCGACAAGAATCTCTACGACCTCCCGCCTGCGGAGGCGAAGGAGGTGAAGTCCACGCCGGGATCGCTGGACCAGGCGCTCGACGCACTCGAGCGCGACCACGCATTCATGCTACGCGGGGACGTCTTCACCGCCGACGTGATCGAAACCTGGCTCGACTACAAGCGCAAGAAGGAGGTCGACCCGATCCGGCTTCGACCGCATCCTTACGAGTTCCATTTGTATTACGACATCTAGGGCATTCTTTCGCCTACCTCTCATACCAACCGACGAGGGTCGCCTCCGCGATCACGTGCTTGCGCGCCTCTCGCTCGATGTCGCCGCAGGATGCATTGGCCTTTGTCGGCAGGCCCTCCATCGAGAGGGCAAGCAGTCGGAAATGATAATGATGAGGCCCATGGCCATGCGGCGGACACGGGCCGCCATAGCCCACCTTCCGAAAATCGTTGACGGCTTGCTTCATTCCGGCGTTCTGCGCGGCGTTGATCGCAAATTCCGTGACCGCCGGCGGAATGTCGTAGACTGCCCAATGATGCCATTTGCCGGCGGGCGCATCGGGATCGTCGCAGAGCAGGACAAGACTCCGCGCCCCCTCCGGCGCGTCGCTCCATTGCAGAGGTGGCGAAAGATTTTCGCCATCACAGGTAAACCGTCGCGGAATTGCGGCACCATCGGCGAAGGCGCTTGAAACGAGTTTCATGGCTCTCTCCTCGATCCGATTGATGTATTCTAGCTCGATCCTGCCCGGTGCGGAATCCATCCCCGTCCCCTAAGATGAGGGGAGATGCATTTGGAACTGTTGCAGCAGAATTGTTGTCATGCGACCGCTTTTCCATCCTAGCCTTGTCAACGGTCGCTACGGCGATCCGACGGTCTATGTCGAAACGCTGTTCGAGAAGCGAAGTCTGCTGTTCGATATTGGAGAGATTGCTTCACTGGCGCCACGGAAGATCCGACGCGTCGACCAGGTCTTTGTCTCGCATGCGCATATCGATCATTTCGTTGGCTTCGACCATCTGCTGCGTTTGCTCGTCGGGCACGAGAAATCGGTACAGCTGTTCGGTCCGCCCGGCCTAGCCGAGCACGTCTTTCACAAGCTTCAGGCCTATCGCTGGAACCTGGTCGAAAACTATTCCTGCGATCTTGTTTTCGACGTCAGCGAACTTGGAGCGGAAAATTCCATCTCCACCACGCGGTACCGGCTGAGGAAAGGCTTCGCGGCAGAGCCATCCGCCCCTCGCAAGACTATTGCGGGCGTACTCTGCGATGAACCGACCCATCGCGTGTCAGCCGCGATCCTTGAACATGGCACGCCCTGCCTCGGCTTTGCGCTGCAGGAGGCGGCCCATGTCAACGTATGGAAGAATAGGCTGTCGGAGCGTGGACTACCCGTCGGTCCCTGGTTGCTGTCGCTGAAGAAGGCCGTCGTCGAGCGTCGCGCGGAAGATCATTTGATCCGTATCGAAGAAGCGGCCAAGTCGGATCGCCTCGTGCCACTCTCGAGCCTGCGCGATCTTGTGACGGTCACTGCCGGCCAGAAAATCGCCTATGTGACCGATGTTGCCGACACGCCGGCCAATCGTGCCGCCATCGTGGCGCTGATTCAGAATGCAGACATCCTCTTCATCGAGGCGGCGTTTGCGGACGCGGACGCCGCAATAGCGAAGGAGCGGGCTCATCTTACCACCACGGCTGCCGGAGAAGTCGCACGGGAAGCCAATGTCCGCCGCGTCGAGCCTTTTCACTTCTCTCCGCGCTATGCGGGAGAGCGGGAGCGGATGCTGGCCGAGGTGATGGCAGCGTTCGAGGCGTCTCGCGCCTGAGACTCGGAGAGGTTACGCCCGATGTTGACTCAAATCTATGAAATCTCCACCCCCGAAGAAGCGTCCGCACTTTCAGCCATTGGCGTCGACCATATCGGCGTACTCGTCGGAGACGGCCAATTTCCCCGCGAACTGCCGATCTCGGCGGCTTCCAAGATCGGCGCGGCAATTGTACCGCCATCGAAATTCTCGGCACTGTTTCTGACCCGCGATCTCTCCTTGATTGCGTCGTGGGCGCGCGAGCTCAATCCCGCGATCGTCCATTTGGGAGCCAGCGCCGAACTGCTTTCCCCGCAAGATGTTGCTTCGCTTAAACGCATGTTGCCCGGGATCGTCGTGATGAGAAGCATACCGGTGTTCTCCGAGGAAAGCGTCGCGATTGCCGAGAGCTACGTTGGCATTGCAGACTTTCTGCTGCACGACAGCTATCGGTCCACGGACAAGCAGATCGGCGCGCTCGGCGTGACGCATGATTGGAATATCAGTCGCCGCATCGTGGACGTCGTCCGTGTTCCGGTCGTCCTCGCAGGCGGCCTCGGACCGGAGAATGTCGCAGGAGCGATCCAAACTGTCCGTCCAGCCGGCGTCGACTCCAAGACGAAGACGGATCAGGACGGTTCGCATGCCAAGGACCTGGAGCGAGTCCGCCGGTTCCACGAAGCGGCTCGGGCAGCGGCTGACAATCGCTTTCCGTCGGCCTAACATGAATCGTGTAGCTCTCTCCTGGAGGAGCGCGGCCACACTTTTCTGATCTTCCTGGGCGACGGCTTCTTTCCGGTCAACGTCCTAGCTGCCGTGCACTCGGTGCCGGAGGTCTGCCGCATCTACTGCGCGACGGCCAACGCCACACAGGTGATCGTCGCGCAAACGGAGCTCGGCCGTGGCGTGCTCGGCGTAGTGGATGGCGCCTCACCGCTGGGTATCGTGACCGACACCGACATTGCGTGGCGGAAGGACCTCCTGAGGAAGATCGGCTACAAGCTGTAGCGACCGGATGAAGCGGTTGCGATGAAGTACGCCTCCCGCGCTAGATCAGCGGCGCGCGCGACGAGGCATGGTGATTGACGATCTTCCAGTCGCCATCCTCGCGGACGATGACCCAGCTCATCTTGACGACGAGGTCGTCCCGCTCGCCGGCGAGATCGAACGAGATGGTTGCGGCCATGTTGATCAGATCCGGACCGGCCTTCGCTGCGTTCACCTCGGAAAAGACCGCGCTCGGCTGCCGCCAGCGCGGCAGGCCGTTGAAATAGTCGGCGACGCCGTCCCTGCCCCGATAGAGCTTTGGGTTCGAGCCGAAGAAGAACGCGTTCTTCGAATACAGCGATGACAGCGCGGCCACGTCGAGCATCGCGAAGCCGGCGCACCATTTCGCGATGATGGCGGAAACGATGGCGTCGGCTTCGTCGCTCATGTGCCCATCAGCCCTTATCAGCCCTTGGCGACTTCCTTCGCAAAGGTGTCGCGCAGGCCTATGGTACGCGAGAACACCGGCTTGCCCGGCGTCGAGTCCTTGTCGCGCACGAAATAGCCCTGGCGCTCAAACTGCATCGGCTCGGTGGAATTGCTCTCGGCCACCGAAGCCTCGATCCGCGCATCGGAGAGGATCTCCAGCGAATTCGGATTGAGATCGGCCGCGAAGTTCGAGGCATCCGGGCTCGGGTTGGCGAACAGCTGGTTGTAGATGCGGATCTCCGCGGGCACCGAGTTCGCCGCCGGCAGCCAGTGCATGGTCGCCTTGACCTTGCGGCCGTCGGGCGCGTTGCCGCCCTTGGTCGCGGGATCGTAGGTGCAACGCAGCTCCACCACCTCGCCTGCGTCGTTCTTGATCACGCCGGTGCACTTGACGAAATAGGCATAGCGCAGCCGCACCTCATTGCCCGGCGACAGACGGAAGAACTTCTTCGGCGGATTCTCCATGAAGTCGTCCTGCTCAATATAGAGCTCGCGGCCGAACGTGATTTTCCGCGTGCCCGCCGACGGGTCATCCGGATGGTTGATCGCCTCGAGCTCCTCGGTCTGCCCTTCCGGATAGTTCTCGATCACGACCTTGAGCGGCCTCAAGACCGCCATGCGCCGCTGCGACGTGCGGTTCAGCTCCTCGCGGATGCAGAATTCCAGCATGCCGACGTCGACCACGCTGTTGGCTTTCGCGACGCCGATGCGCTTGACGAATTCGCGCAAGGCCGCCGGCGGTACGCCGCGGCGGCGCATCCCCGCCATGGTCGGCATGCGCGGATCGTCCCAGCCGGCGACATGGCCGTCGCGAACGAGCTGGGTCAGCACGCGCTTGGACAACACCGTGTAGGTCAGGTTCAACCGTGCGAACTCGTACTGGTGCGGGTCTGACGGCACCGGCAGCTTCTCGATGAACCAGTCGTAGAGCGGCCGGTGATCCTCGAACTCCAGCGTGCAGATCGAGTGCGTGATGCCTTCGATGGCGTCCGACTGGCCGTGGGCATAGTCGTAGCTCGGATAGATGCACCATGCGTTGCCCGTGCGCGGATGGTGCGCATGCAGGATGCGGTAGAGCACGGGGTCGCGCAGATTGATGTTGCCCGCGGCCATGTCGATCTTGGCCCGCAGCACGCGCGCGCCGTTGGGGAATTCGCCGGCCTTCATGCGGCGGAACAGGTCGAGATTCTCCTCCACGGAGCGGTCGCGGAACGGCGAGTTCTTGCCCGGCTCGGTCAGCGTGCCGCGCGAAGTGCGGATCTCCTCCTGGGTCTGGTCGTCGACATAGGCGAGCCCGTCCTGGATCAGCTTCTCCGCCCATTCATACAGGCGTTCGAAATAATCCGAGGCGAAGAACAGGTTCTTGCCCCAGTCGAAGCCGAGCCAGCGCACGTCGGCCTGGATGGAATCGATATATTCCTGCTCTTCCTTGACCGGGTTGGTGTCGTCGAAGCGCAGGTGGCAGCGGCCCGGAAACTCCTGGGCGATGCCGAAATTGAGGGCGATCGACTTGGCGTGACCGATATGCAGGTAGCCGTTCGGCTCCGGCGGGAACCGGGTCACGATCTCCTTGTACTTGCCCTGATCGAGATCGGCCTGGATGATGTCACGAATGAAATCGCGCCCAACCTCAGCTGCCACCGGTTCTGTCATTACGAAAATCCTGTAGGGAAATCAGCGGTCCTTCTGCCAAATTCGCGTGACCGCGCCAAGAGCTTAAGTACGGCCTCAAGCCGTCCGCCGTCGGGCTTTAGTTATGCTCCGGTCCTGCTATACACCACCGCCTCCAATGCATAGGCCCTGCCAAGAATGACCGATTCCGTCGTCACCCGCTTCGCCCCCTCTCCGACCGGCTTCCTCCATATCGGGGGCGCCCGCACGGCGCTGTTCAACTGGCTCTACGCCAAGAAGCATGGCGGCAAGATGCTGCTCCGGATCGAGGACACCGACCGGGAGCGCTCCACGGAAGCCGCGATCGGCGCCATTCTCGACGGCCTGAAATGGCTCGAGCTCGGCTGGGACGGCGAGGTCATCTACCAGTTCAGCCGCGCCGCCCGTCACCGTGAGGTCGCCGAGCAGCTGCTCGCCGACGGCAAGGCCTATCGCTGCTTCGCCACGGCGGAGGAGCTCGCCGCGATGCGCGAGAAGGCGCGCGCGGAGGGCCGCACCCGCCTCTATGACGGCATGTGGCGCGACCGCGACCCGGCCACGGCTCCGAGCGACGTCAAGCCCACCATCCGCCTGCGCGCGCCGCAGACTGGCGAGACCGTGATCGAGGACCAGGTCCAGGGCCGCGTGGTCTGGCAGAACGAGAACCTCGACGACCTCGTGCTTCTGCGCGGCGATGGCAACCCGACCTACATGCTCGCGGTGGTCGTGGACGACCACGACATGGGCGTCACCCACGTCATCCGCGGCGACGACCATCTGATCAACGCCGCCCGCCAGAAGCAGATTTACGACGCGATGGGCTGGGCGCTGCCGAGCATGTCCCACATCCCCCTCATCCATGGCCCGGACGGCTCCAAGCTGTCGAAGCGGCACGGCGCGCTTGGCGTCGATGCCTACCGCGCCATGGGATACCTCCCGGCCGCGCTCCGCAACTATCTCGTCCGCCTCGGCTGGAGCCATGGCGACCAGGAGATCTTCTCGACGGAGGAGATGATCGAAGCGTTCGACCTCGCCAGCGTCGGCCGGGCCGCCTCCCGCTTCGACTTTGCCAAGCTGGAGAACCTCAACGGCCATTACATCCGTCACGCCGACGATCAATCACTCGTGAGGATGTTCGAGGACGTGCTCGACCATGTCGTACCCAGCCGCGACGAGATTAAGGCGAAGTTAAACGACACCACGCGGGCGCAGCTTCTCAAGGCCATGCCGGCCCTGAAGGAGCGCGCCAAGACGCTGATCGAGCTGATCGACGGCGCGTATTTCATCTTCGCCGACCGGCCGCTGCAGCTCGATCCCAAGGCGCAGGCGCTGCTGACGCCCGAGAACCGCAAGCTGATCGGCCAGCTTCATTCCGCGCTGGAGAAAGTCGAGACCTGGAGTGCGGCCACCGCGGAAGCCGCACTGCGCGCCTTTGCCGAGGAAAATAGTCTCAAGCTGGGCTCGGTTGCCCAGCCCTTGCGGGCGGCGCTCACCGGGCGGACCACATCGCCTGGTATATTTGAGGTTTTGGACGTGCTGGGACGCCAGGAAAGCCTGGGGCGGCTTAAGGATCAGTCTACGACGTAAGTAGGCCATGCGCGCGGGTGATCTTGCAGCGCACACAGCAATAATATACCCATCTCCCCCGTACCTTCTGGAACATCCGGCCTGCCCCGCCAACTCATCGGGGCCTTCCGGGTCCGGCCCGTTTCACCATACATCGGGGACCTCTGATGGACGCAAAAGAAAGCCCAAAGACCGCAACGCTGACGGTCGGAAACAAGAACTACGATCTCCCGATCCTCAGCGGCAGCGTCGGGCCCGATGTTGTCGATATCGGTAAGCTCTACGGCCAGTCGGGTCTGTTCACTTACGATCCCGGCTTCACTTCGACCGCGAGCTGCCAGTCCAAGATCACCTATATCGACGGCGATGCCGGCGTGCTGGAATACCGCGGCTATCCGATCGAGCAGCTCGCCGAGCACGGCGACTTCCTGGAGACCTGCTATCTCCTGCTCTATGGGAACCTGCCGACCGCTGAGCAGAAGAAGGATTTCGACTACCGCGTGACCCATCACACGATGGTGCACGAGCAGATGGCCCGGTTCTTCCAGGGCTTCCGCCGCGACGCCCATCCGATGGCGATCATGGTGGCGGCGGTCGGCGCGCTCGCCGCGTTCTATCACGACTCCACCGACATCAACGATACGAAGCAGCGCATGATCGCCTCCATGCGCATGATCGCGAAGATCCCGACGCTGGCCGCGATGGCCTACAAGTACACCGTCGGCCAGCCCTTCGTGTATCCGAAGAACTCGCTTGGCTTTGCCGAGAACTTCCTGAACATGTGCTTCGCGGTGCCTTGCGAGGACTACAAGGTCAGCCCGGTGCTCGCCGACGCGCTGGAGAAGATCTTCATCCTGCACGCCGATCACGAGCAGAACGCCTCGACCTCGACGGTGCGCATCGCCGGCTCCTCGGGCGCAAACCCGTTCGCCTGCATCGCGGCCGGCATCGCCTGCCTCTGGGGCCCGGCGCATGGCGGTGCCAATGAAGCCGCGCTCAACATGCTCTACGACATCGGCACGGTCGACAAGATTCCCGAATTCATCGCCAAGGTGAAGGACAAGAACTCTGAAGTCCGCCTGATGGGCTTCGGCCATCGCGTCTACAAGAACTATGATCCGCGCGCCAAGATCATGCAGAAGATGTGTCACGCCGTGCTCAAGGAGACCGGCCATGGCGACGATCCGATGCTGAAGGTGGCGATGGAGCTCGAGAAGATCGCGCTCAGCGACCAGTACTTCATCGACCGCAAGCTCTACCCGAACGTCGACTTCTATTCGGGCATCACGCTGAAGGCGATGGGCTTCCCGGTCTCGATGTTCACCGTGCTGTTCGCGGTCGCCCGCACCGTCGGCTGGATCAGCCAGTGGAGCGAGATGATCGAAGATCCGCAGCAGAAGATCGGTCGTCCGCGCCAGCTCTACACCGGCGTCACCAAGCGCGATTACGTGCCGATCAAGGATCGCAAGTAAGTCCCAGGCCAATTCGGCTTTCGAAACGGCGCCATCTCACGATGGCGCCGTTTTTGTTGGGACTGACATCGTAGGGTGGGTTAGCCCCGCGATTGCGCGAAGCGCAATCGCTCGGCGTAACCCACCACTTTTCGCGCGGCGACAAAGCTGGTGGATTACGCCTTCGGCTAATCCACCCTACGGCCTCCAATGGAAAGGACACCCTGATGCTGACCGGAAGCTGTCTCTGCGGAAACGTTGCCTACGAGGTCGACGCCACCCCGAGCATGATCGTCCACTGCCATTGCCAGACCTGCCGCAAGACGCACGGCTCCGCCTTCTCCACCGTCACCAATGTCCCTCGCGATCGCTTTCGCTGGACCAAGGGCGAAGAGCTGCTGCGCGGCTTCGAATCCTCGCCCGGCAAGACCCGCTATTTCTGCTCGCAATGCGGATCGCACATCGTTGCTGCGCGCGACGGCAAGAGCACCGTCCTGCTGCGGATGGGTTGCCTGGACACACCAATCGCAGAACGGCCCGAGGTCCACATCTGGCGATCGGACGCCGCCAACTGGTACGACCCGAAGGCTGAGTTGCCGGAATGGCCGGAAGGCACGCCGCCGACCGCCCCATGATCCGCAAGACAGCGAGCGGTCGGAAACGGTGCCCTCTCACGATGGCGCCGTTTTTGTTTGGCAGGGTCCGACAGAGCGAGCGAAGCGTGGGACAAGCCGATGCGGATCACGAACCCGGTCGACGGATTGCTGCAGGTCGTGGCCTGCTCGCCGTTCCCAGATGTGGCTGGCGAGATGGTGCTTTATCCGAGATGCGACATAGACGGGGTGGTCACCGCGGAACGCCTCGCTGCGGCGGCCGTGCGGTATAGCGGCTATGACGTGCCCAAGGCGAAATGGCCGCGCCCCGGCGCGGTGCTTCCCGTCACCGTAGACCTCGCTGATCCCACGCGGTTCAGGATCGAATGGGATCGGGTGCCGGCCGGGCGCGAAGCCGCCGAAAAGCTGGCGGCAGATTTGCGTAGCGAGCACCAGGCCGACGCGTCCGGCCGACGCCCGTTTCCGCGCGTCTGGCGCGAGGCGGAGCATGCCGCATCGTCGCCGGCGCTGGTCAATGGACTTGCGCCGCAGCAGACGGAGATTGCGCTGGCTGGCGGCGCCGCCGCGCTCGGCCTGGTTCCGACGACGGCGAAGGTGCTGACCGCGCATGAGGTGAAACCGAGCAGCGCACCCGGCGGGACGTGGGACATCGCCGTCACGGTGAACGACCCCAACGGCGGAGCGGCCTGGGAGACGGTCACGCGCATGTCATTCAGCAGCTCGAGCCGCCGCGAGAGCCGCACCGCCGCGGGCGTCGTGTTGCCTGTCCTGGTCGATCCGGACAACCGCAAACGGATCATCGTCGACGTCGCGCGTCTGTCGTGAAGTGTCGCGTCCCGCACAAGTCGAGGACGGGATCGGCGATCTCGCGTGCAGTTGCGTGCGCGACCTTGCTGCCGCGCACAACAACAAGTCGGCGCATCACGCCGGCAAACGCTTGACAGTCGAAACGGTCCGCGCGCAAATTCTTACACTAAGTAAGAATGACGACAGGGATGGAAATGCCGGAGCAGCCGAGAAGTCGGCGGCAGACGCGCGCTGCCATTTTGACTCATCTGCTTCAGTCGGGCGGCTCGTTTCGGCCGCCGCTGGCCAAGGCCGTGCGCCTGTCGGAAGCGAGCCTGTCGCGCATCCTGTTTGACCTGAAAACGGAAGGCCTGATCGAGGAAGTGCGGCGCCCTGCCCCTTACGTCGGAGGCCCCACGGCGCTGGTCGCACTCGATGGCTCGGTGGCGCTCGCCGCCTTCGAGCTGAGCGCCCAGCGGCTCAGCGTCGGCGTTGGCAGCCTGTCGGGCGAGCTGCACTACGCCGAGCGTGTTCCGCTGCCGAAGACGCCGACCGTCGAGTCCGTCGGCCGTGTGTTCCGCGAGGCGATGACATTGCTGCGCGACTGGACGCGCCGCCGCCGCATCACCCTCGCGCAGATCGGCGTCTCCATCCCCGGCCTCGGCCGGCTCAGCGTGTCGGGCAATCCGATCATCCCCTGCGACGTCGGGCGCATCCGTGACATGCTCGGCGAGATGTTTGCGGGCGTGCCGGCCGAGTTCACCAATTCGGTCGTGGCGCACGCCACCTTTCACCGCTGCCGCACGGAGAATTATCCCTTCAGCGACACGCATCTGTTCGTCTTTGTCAGCCACGGCGTCGCCGGCGCCTGGATGGATGATCCGGCCGAAACTGATGCCCTGCAGCCGATCGAGCTCGGCCACATGGTGTTCGGGCCGGATGGACCGCGCTGCCGCTGCGGACATCATGGCTGCGTCGAGGCCTACACGTCACTGCCGGCCCTGGCCGAGCTTCTTGGCGTTTCCGAAACCGAGTTGCTTCAGCTCGGCCACGAATGGGTCAACGCGATCCCGCTCTCGTCGCGCATTCGCCAGGAGTTGCGCCGGCGGCTGTTCCGGCTCGGCCTTGCGATCGGCAACACGCTGAACGTGAAGCCTTGCGGCGGGGTCGCGATCAGCGGCTGGCCGTCGCTTCTCGCCGAGCAAGACCGTAAGTCGGTGATCGACGGGATCGACGCCTGCCTGCTGGGCGGTCGCAAATTGGCGCAAGTATCCCTCGCCTTCGTGCCGCCCTCGACCGGCAATGATCCGCAGGCCGCGCTTGCCTTCGCCGCCTTCTGCCTCGCCAGAAGCGGTGGCATGCCCGCCGCATCGACGGAGGCTGCCTGACATGCCCTGAGCCGCGCAGCCTGCACGCGCCACGAGAGTTCACACCGGGAGGAACTTGCCATGCCGATCACAACAACAAGGCGTCGTCTGCTCGCTGGATCCGTTGCCGCGCTTGCACTGCCGGCATTTGCCCGCGCGCAAGGCGCGGTCAAGCCGCGCCTGACCGCGATCTCGCAATGGTCCGCGGGCAGTGACGGAGCGGCGATCACGGCGCTCGGCAAGAAATTCGAGGAGAAAGGCGGGGTCTGGCAGCACTCGCCCGTCCCCGGCTTCACCACCGAGATGATGAACAAGCTGCGTGCCCAGATCATCGCCGGCGATCCGCCGGCCTGCTCGCAGCTCAAGGGTCCCGAGATCGCAGCCTGGTCGAAGATTGCCCCGACCGTCGATCTCGACGCCATTGTCGCGGCCGCTGGTTACGAAAAGGTCGTCGCTCCGGATCTTGCAAAATTGCACAAGCCTGGCGGCAAGTGGATTGCGCTGCCCTTGCAGATCTACAGCACCAACATGCTGTTCCTCTCCAAACGCGCGATGGACAAGGCCAAGGCCGACAAGACCCCCGTCACCTGGGCTGACTTCAACGATCTCGCCGAGAAGATGAAATCGGGCGGCATCACCTATCCCATCGCCAATGGCGGCACCCGCCCCGACGACGGCCAGAAATTCGAGGCCTCGCTCGCCGGCATCAGTCCCACCGCATACCGCGCAGCCATCATGAATCTCGACAAGAAGGCCCTGGAGGGCCCCGAGATCAAGGCTGCCTTCGTACAGGTGCGCAGGATCTCCGAGTGGATGGACCCCAATGTCGGCGCCCAGCCCTATGCCACCAATTTGAAGCGTTTCATCGACGGCGAGATGGGCATGATGATCCAGGGTGGCTGGGCGCAAGGCGTGCTGCGCAACGCCGGTTTCAAGTTCGACGATTTCATCATCGTGCCGGGCCCCAGCGACAACGGCAAACCGGTCTTCCTACTGAATGCCGATGCCTTCATCTTCTGGCAGCGCAAGGAGCCCGATCTGCAGGCCGGGCAGACGCTGATGGCCCAGCTCGTCATGGATCCGGCGATCCAGACCATGTATTCGCAGATCACGGGATCGATCCCCGTGCGCACCGATGTCGACCTCTCCGGTGAAGGCTGGTCGGATGGTCAGCGGCGAACGGCAGCCGCGCTCAAGGATGCTGTCGCCAACAATCAGGCCGTCCTCAGCCTTGCCCACAACATGGCGCAGGAAAACGGCCTGACCGCCGCGATGATCGACGTGCTCACCGAGTACGTGAAGAACAAGACGATCAAGCCGGAGCAGGCGGTCACCCGCCTCGCCGAGGCCGTCGAGGGCGCGCGTTGACCGACATCGCCTCTCCAGCAACGGGCCGGCCGGCAATCTCCGGCGCGGTCGGTCGGTTGCCCGAATACCTGATGATCTGGGTGCCGCTGCTGTTGTCGGCGGCGCATCTCATCTCGTTTTCGCTCTGGACAATCTGGATTTCGTTCACGCCCTCCACGCTTGTCCCTGTTACGGGCTGGGTGGGGATGCGCAACTACAATGCGGTGCTGGCGTCGCGGAACTGGCAGATCGCCTTCGACAACCTGCTGCTGTTTGGCAGCGCCTTCGTGCTGCTGAGCCTGATCACCGGCCTCATGCTCGCGATCCTGCTCGATCAGCGCATTCGCGGCGAGAATGTGCTGCGATCCATCTTCCTCTACCCGCTGGCGGTGTCGTTCGTCGTCACCGGCACGGTCTGGAGCTGGCTGCTCAATCCCGGCATCGGGATCCAGAAGCTCGTCCACGATCTCGGCTGGACCTCCTTCCGGTTCGACTGGCTGGTCGACCGCGACATGGCCATCTGGACCATCGTCATCGCCGCGATCTGGCAGTCCTCAGGCTTCGCCATGGCGCTCTTCCTTGCCGGCCTTCGGTCGGTCGACGCCGACATCATCAAGGCCGCGCAGATCGACGGCGCCGGAGCTATCCGGACCTACTGGCGCGTCATCCTGCCGACGCTTTGGCCGATCACCATCACCGTCATCGTCGTCCAGCTGCAGTTCGCGATCTCGGCCTTCGACCTCGTCCGCGCCCTCACCAATGGCGGGCCCGGGATCGCCACCCAGCTGCCGGCCCTCGTCGTCTACGACCTCATGTTCCAGCGCAGCCAGCTTGGCCGGGGCGCTGCGGCAGCCGTGCTGATGCTGCTCATCCTTCTCGCGGTGCTGCTGCCCTATGCGGCGTGGCGCTATGTCCAGCGACGGCGGGCGACCCATGCGTGAGCGAACCTTCGCACCGAGCCGGTTTCTGATCTATCTCTGCGTCTTGCTGATCGCCGCAGCCTATCTCGCGCCGCTGGTTGTCGTCGTCCTGAACTCGCTCCGGACCAACGAGGAGATCGCGCAGGCCTCGATGATCGGCTGGCCGCAACAATGGGCCTGGAGCAATTATGCGAGGGCCTGGAGCGGCTTCTGCGTCGCCGAGACCTGCGCCGGCATCCGGCCCTACATGCTGAATTCCGCGCTCGTCACGATCCCGGCGACGATCATCTCGACCCTGCTCGGCGCGATTGCCGGATACGCCGTGTCGCTCTGGCGTTTTCGCGGCGACAACTGGATCTACGGCATCGTGACCCTCGGCCTCTTCCTGCCCCAGCAGATGCGCCTGCTTCCCTGGACCATCGTTCTGCGGGACATCGGCCTCATCAACACGCTGACAGGCCTCGTGCTGATTCACACCATCCAGGGGCTCTCCTTCACCACGCTGTTCTGCCGAAACTACTACATCGCCATTCCACATGAATTGATCAGGGCCGCGCGCATCGATGGCGCCGGGTTCTTTCGGATTTTCTGGCGGATCATCCTGCCGCTCTCGGCCCCCATCCTGATCGTCACCGTGATCTGGCAGTTCACGCACATCTGGAACGAGTTCCTCTACGGCGTGACATTCACGACCGGCCAGCAGCAACCGGTTACGGCCGCCCTCATCGCGCTGTCCGCCGCCATCGCGGATATCCCGCAGCATGGCGTGCAGAGCGCTGCGGTAATCATCGCGGCGCTACCCACCCTGTTGATCTATCTCCTCGGCGGCCGGTACTTCGTGCGAGGCCTCACCGCCGGGGCCGTGAAATGATGAGGCCATCATGGCAGCACTGAGCATTCGCGCGCTGTCGAAGCGCTACGCCAATCTGGAGGTGCTGAAGGGCATCGATCTCGACATCGAGAGCGGCGAGTTCACCGTGCTGGTCGGGCCGTCAGGCTGCGGCAAGTCCACGCTGCTCAACATCGTCGCCGGGCTCGACCATCCCAGCGCCGGCACGATCGAGATCGGTGGGCGCATCGTCAACGACGTACCCCCGAAGGACCGCGACATCGCCATGGTGTTCCAGTCCTATGCGCTCTATCCCTCGATGACCGTGCGCCAGAACATCACCTTCGGCATGGAGTGCCGCCGCGTTGCCAAGGCGGAGCAGGAGAAGGCGCTGGCGAACGTGGCCCGGCTGCTCCAGATCGAGCCGCTGCTCGGCCGCAAGCCGTCGCAACTGTCCGGCGGCCAGCGCCAGCGCGTGGCGATGGGCCGGGCGCTGGTGCGCAATCCCCTGCTCTTCCTGTTCGACGAGCCGCTCTCCAATCTCGATGCCAAGCTGCGCGTCGAGATGCGGATGGAGATCAAGCGCCTGCATCAGCGTATCGGCGCCACCATCGTCTACGTCACCCATGACCAAATCGAGGCCATGACGATGGCGACCCGCATCGCCGTGATGCATCGCGGCGTGGTGCAGCAGTTCGCCGACCCCGACACCGTGTACCGCTATCCCGCCAATCTGTTCGTCGCCCGCTTCATGGGCTCACCGCCGATGAACACGATGCCGGCACGGCTCGAGGCGGATGGCCGCGGGCCGGTGGTCGTGATCGGCGCCGGGCGACCGGACGAGGTGCGTCTGCATTTGCAGGGCTACGATGCCGCCGCATCCTATGTCGGCCGCGAGGTGGTGCTTGGAATCAGGCCGGAATGCATCGCCGAAGGCGACCGCGCGTTCTCCGGCGCGTCCTGCGCGCCGGTTGTCGTCACCGCGCCGGTCGAGATGATCGAACCCACGGGGGCCGAGACCATCGTCCTGCTGCGGCTTGGCGGCGAGCCCGCACAGGCGCGCATCTCACCGGACGTCCGCCCCGCACCGGGCACCTCCGCCCCCTTTGCGCTCGACACCCGCCGCCTTTGCCTGTTCGACCCCGAGACGGAGCGACTGATCGCATGACAAAGACGAGCTATGCCGGCCTCGCGGACCGCGCGGTGCTGATTACCGGTGGCGCCAGCGGCATCGGCGCCGCCTTCGTGCGCGCCTTCGCAGGCCAAGGCGCCCGCGTCGCGTTCCTCGACATCGATACGCAAGCAGGCGAAGCGCTGGCTCAGGAATTGTCGAAGATCTCCTCTGCCGCGCCGCTGTTCGTGCCCTGCGACCTCCTCGACATCGACACCTTGCGCGGCGCGATGGCTGAAGTGCATCGATCGCTCGGTGACGCCGCGGTGCTCGTCAACAACGCCGCCAATGACCAGCGCCAGGGGCTCGCGGAGGTGACGCCCGCCGAGTTCGACTGGATGATCGGCGTCAACCTGAAGCACGTCTTCTTTGCCGCACAATCCGTGGTGCCGCAGATGCGGGCGCGCGGCGGCGGCTCGATCATCAACATGTCGTCGATCGCCTGGATGCGCGGGGCGCCGGCGCTGCCGGTCTATGCCGCTGCGAAGGCGGCCATCGTCGGCTTCACCAACTCGCTGGCACGGTCCGTCGGCCCCGACCGCATCCGCGTCAATGCGATCGCGCCGGGCATGGTGATCACCGAGCGCCAGCGCCGGTTGTGGTATCCGGACGAACGGGTCATCGCCGAGTTTCGTACCCGCCAGGCCATTCCCGATGCGGTGACACCTGAGGACATCGCGCGGATGGCGCTGTTCCTGGCATCCGACGAGAGCCAGCGTATCACCAGCCAGTGTTTTCGCGTTGACGGCGGCTTGGCCTAGGGCAGTGCCGTAGGGTGGGCAAAGCGCAGCGTGCCCACCGTCTCTCTCTTCGACCAAAAACAAAATGGTGGGCACGCTTCGCTTTGCCCACCCTACCGGACCGTCTCTACCGCCGCGTCTTCCGCATCGTCGCCAGCACGACATCGGCGGCGAGCACGCTCGGCGACTTGTTGCCGGTCGACATGATCTGATCGAGCCGGGCGAAGGCCTCGACCTGCCGCTGGCGCAGCGGCGTATCGGTCAGCACCTCCGACAGCGCCAGCGCGAGCTTTTCCGGCGTGCAGTCCTCCTGCAGATACTCCGGAATGACATCCTCGCCGATCACGAGATTGGCGAGGATCACCGAGGAGACGCGGATCGCGCGGCGGAGGATGAAGGCCTCGATCGCGCCGACACGATAGGCCGTCACCATCGGAATACCTGACAGCGCGAGCTCGAGCGTCACCGTGCCTGATTTCGCCAGCGCGGCGTGCGCGATGCGGAACGCGGCGCGCTTCTCGGCCTCGCCGATCACGATTTGCGGCTTGACCGGCCAGCTCGTAATGCCTTCGCGCACGGTGACTTCGAGATGCGGCATGGTCGGCAGCATCAGCTCGAAGGCGTGTCCCGCCGCCTGCAGCCGGCCGAGCGCTGCGCCAAACACGTCGAGATGATGCCGGATCTCGCTGCGGCGGCTGCCGGGCAGCGCCAACAGCACCGGCGGATCACTGTTGCGGCGCTTCTGCTCCTCCACATTCGGCCGCAACGAGGACAATTGCTCGATCAGGGGATGGCCGACATAGCTGCAGGGCGGACCGCCGAGCTTGCGGTATTCCTCCGGCTCGAACGGCAACAGGCCGAGCACATGATCGACATAGCCGAGCATGGTCCGTGCCCGTCCCGGCCGCCAGGCCCATAGCTGCGGCGACACGTAGTCGACGACCGGGATCGCAGGATTCTTGGTGCGCACGCGGCGGGCGACGCGATGGGTAAAGTCGGGACTGTCGATGATGACGAGCGCGTCCGGCGCGGCCTCGATCACGGCATCGACGGTCTGGCGGATCAGCCGCAGGATTTTTGGCAATTGCTGCACCACTGCGGCGAAACCGACGATCGACAGCTCCTCGATCGGAAACAGCGTCTCGAGCCCTTCGCGCGCCATGGTGCGGCCGCCGACGCCGACGAATTGCACGCCGTCGCCGAGACGCTGGCGCAGCACCTTCATCAGGGCCGAGCCGAGCCGATCGCCGGATTCCTCCGTCGCGATCAGAAAAATCTTTCGCTTGGGATCGCGGGTCTGCATCATTTGGGCAGGCCGATGACGAAGAGATATTTGGCGTCCGCAAGCGCGATCATCGCCTGCGGCTCGGCGGCAATCGTGTTGCCGGCGATGACGGCGATGCCGGCAAGGCCGGCCTTGGCGACACCTTCGATGGTGCGCGGGCCGATCGTCGGCAGGTCGAAGCGCAGATCCTGGCCGCTCTTCGGCGCCTTCACCAGCACCCCGCGGCCGGTGGCGGCGCGGATGCGGCCCTCCTCGCGCAGACGCGCGACGCGCGCGAGCAGCGCGTCGGTGCCCTCGATGTCCTCGACCGCCACCACATGGCCGTCGATCACGACCGCAGCCTGCCCGATGTCGAACGGGCCGAGCGCCGTCAGCACCGCGCGTCCACGCTCGATGTCGGTCTTGCTGTTGTCGTTCGGCCAGGCGCGACTGATGCAGCCCTCGGGCATCAAGAGATCGGGCGCGACGTCCTTGATCCCGACCATGCGAAAGCCGCCTTGCTCGAGAATGCGCCCGACGCCGGACAAGAGATGATCGTCGCCGCCGCGGAAGGCACGGATGACATTGCCGAGTAGCCGCAACGTCGTGAAATCGAACCGGATCTCGGAGAGCGAAGGCCGCACCAGGGTGCCGATGAAGATCAGGTCGCGGCAGCGCTCCTCGCGGAACAGCCGCATGGCGCGGCCGAGCTGGCCGACCGAGATCCAGCGGTGGCGGAATTTTTCCACCCGCGCCGGATCGCAGGCCCCCCGCAGGGGAAACAGCACCGGCGTGATGCCGCGCGCCGCGAGCGACTCCGCCACCGCGAACGGCATCGCACCGCCGCCGGCGACCACGCCGACCGGCGATGAAATCTCTGGAGCCGCCGATGTCATGTCCGCGGCCATCGCAGGTTCACTTTTCGATGGCGGGAAGACAGAGCGGGCGCTTGCCCTTGCCGATGAAGTCGAGGATTTCGGCGATGGCCGGGTCTTCCCCCGCGAGCGGCCGCGCCGCCTCGAGCCGCTCGGCGAACGTGCCGGGCCCGTGGAAAAGCTTCTGATAGAAGCCGCGCACGGTCGCGAGCCGTTGCTTGGTGAACTTGCGACGCTTCATGCCGATCAGGTTGAGGCTCTCCAGCACCGCATATTGGCCATTGACGAGCCCGTACGGGATGACGTCGTCGCGGACGCCGCAGACACCGCCGACCATGACATAGGGGCCGATACGGGTGAACTGATGCACGGCGGACAGGCCGCCGATATAGACGGCGTCGCCGATCTCGCAGTGGCCGCCGAGCGTTGCCGAGGTCGCGAAGATCACGTTGTTGCCGACCATGCAGTCATGGCCGACATGGCTGTTGTTCATGAAATAACCGTCGTTGCCGACGCGCGTCCGCCCGCCGCCCTTGATGGTGCCGACATTCATCGTCGCGCCTTCGCGGATGGTACAGCCGGAACCGATTTCGAGCGTGGTCGGCTCGCCCTTGTAGCTGAGATCCTGGGGCGCGCCGCCCAGCACCGCGAACGGCGAGATCACGCAACCATCGCCGACCGAGGTGTGGCCGATGACCGTGACCTGTCCGATCAGCTTGCAGTTTTTGCCGATCACAGCGTTCGGGCCGATGATGCAGAAGGGGCCGATCTCGGTGCCCTCGCCGATCACGGCGCCGTCCGCGACCCGTGCGGTGGGATCAATCTTACTCATCAAGCAATCTGACTCATCAAGAAGGTCTGGTTAGGTGTTGAAGTCGCTCAGTTTTCCGCTGGTTAGCGCGACTATGCCCGATCTGTCCAGTGACGTATCATATCGGCCTGTTTCAGGCGCTGGATGAGCCGGCCCTCCTAACTCGTCAACATGTTCAAGTGGAGCTTGAAGTCATCGTGGTCAGGGCTCTGGCACTTCTGCTCGCACAGCTCGCGGCCTCCCCGATCGTCTCGGAGACGGTCGAGACCGGCGGGCGTCGCTTTGTCGATCTCGGAACGTTCGAGTGCCGCGACATCACCCGCAGCACGGTCCTTCAGCGCGTCTGCTACGATCGCGCGCACCGGGACCTCGTCGTCGCAATCAACGGCGCCTATGACCGCTATTGCGGCGTAGCCGACGAGACGGTCGAACGCCTTCTGGGTGCACCGTCCATGGGCCAGTTCTTCAACCAGAATATCAGGCGCGAGACGGCCGGCAGTCGCTACGACTGCAGCGCATGAGCAGCCGTCGCAGCCCCTCAATCCGTCAGCATGGCGCCGACGTCGGCCTCCGCGACCACCTGGCCGTTAACCTTGGCGTCGCCGTGAAACCACCACATGGTCTTGCGGCGACCGAGCGAGCGCATGTGATACTCGATGGTATCGCCGGGCTGCACGGGCTTGCGGAACTTGCACTTGTCGATGGTGAGGAAATAGACCGCGCGCGGCTTCTCGGTGCCCTCGACCGACTTGATGCCGATCACGCCCGCCGTCTGCGCCATCGCCTCGATCATCATGACGCCGGGATAGACCGGACGCTCGGGGAAATGCCCCTGGAAAGCCGGCTCGTTGAAGGTGACGTTCTTGATGCCGATGCCACTGTAATCGGCGCGGATGTTGATCACGCGATCGATCAGCAGCATCGGAAAGCGGTGCGGCAGCGTCTGGAGGATCGCGTTGATATCCACCAGCTCGAACTTAACAGGTGATTCCGCCGTCATTCCCGTCCCTCGTTCTTCGGATCGGCCTTGCTGTCGCGTACCAGGCGCTCCACCGCGATGATCTCCTTGAACCATTGTTTGGTCGGCTTGGCGAAATGCCCGCCCCAGCGGCCGCCCGGCGGAATGTCATCCTTGACCGCGCTCATCGCGGTCACCTGGGCTCCATCGCCGATCTTGAGGTGATTGTTGATGCCCACCTTCGCTCCGAGCGCCACGTTGTCGCCAATGGTCAGGCTGCCCGCGAGGCCGATCTGGGCCGCCAGCAGGCAATGCCGACCGATCGTGACATTGTGGCCGATCTGGACCTGATTGTCGATTTTGGTCCCCTCGCCGATCACGGTGTCCCGCAAGGAGCCGCGGTCGATCGTGGTGTTGGCGCCAACCTCGACGTCGTTCTGGATCAGCACGCGCCCGGTCTGCGGCACCTTCAGATGCCCCTCGGGGCCGAAGAAGATGAAGCCATAGCCGTCCTGGCCGATCGAACAGCCCGGATGGATCAGGACGTTGTTGCCGATCAGCGCGCACTGGACCGCGGTGCGGGCACCGACATTGCAGTCCCGGCCGATCTTGACGCCGGGGCCGATCACCGCGCCGACGCCGACCACCGTGCCGCTGCCGATCTCGACATCCGCGCCGATCACCGCCAGCGGCTCGACGATCACGCCGTCCTCGAGCCGGGCCGTGGGATCGATGATGGCCGACGGGGCGATGCCGTCATTGCCGGTCCAGGATTGCGGCCTCAGCGCGTCCGCATGCCATTCCCGGGCGATCCCGACGAAGGCGCGGAACGGCTGCTTCGCCCGCAGCACGGCCACATGCGCGGGCACCTCGGCCTCGAAGCGCGGACTGACCAGGCAGGCCCCCGCTTTGGTTGCCCTGAGCTGATCGACATATTTGAGGTTGTCAAAGAATGCCAGATGCATCGGGCCGGCTTCGTCGAGCGAAGCCAGGCCCGTAATGACGTGGCCGCCCCTCTCAGGGTCGACCAGCTGCGCCTTGGTCAGCGTGGCAATGTCGGCCAGCGCTGTGGCAGGCGGCTTTGTGAAGAAGGTCGGCTGCGCCATTCCACCCCGTCGCGGTCCGGCTTCGGCATGAAGCGGTCGGGCCGCATCATGCCTTATCTCATGGATTGAGCACGATCTTTTTAGAGATCGGTCCCCCAGGAAAACTGAGGGACCAGATCATGATGTGCTGTTCGAATTAGAAGGTGGTGCCGCCGCCGAACCGGAACTCCTGCGTACGGTCGTACTTGCCCTTGCTGAGCGGCACGGCGTAGTCGAAGCGCAGCGGACCGAACGGCGACTGCCAGATCAGGCCGACACCGACCGACGAGCGGATCACCTTGCTGTCGTCATAGATCAGGCCGGTACAGGTTCCCGCGGTCACCGGATTGGTGGTCGAGGGGATGCAGTTCGAGTTGGCTGGCGTGGTCGTTTCGCCGGTCACGCTCCACGTCGTCGGGCCCTTGTAGTCATACAGACCGCCGGCGTCGGCATAGACCGCGCCCTTCAGACCCACTTCCTTCGGCAGGAACCAGAACGGCATCTGCAATTCGAGAGAAGCACCCCAGTACTTGGTGCCGCCGAGCGCGTCCTGCGTGTCGAACGGATTGATGTCGCGCGGACCGATGCCGTTCGGGGCGAAGCCGCGGACGAGGTTCGGGCCCATCTGGAAGTGATCGAGCATGCGCAGATCGTTGCTGCCGATCTTGTTCAGGATGCCGCTCTGCACGTGCACGAGGCCGACGATGTCGGACACCAGCGGCGTGTAGTACTTCGCATCGATCACCGACTTCAGGTAGGAGACGTCGCCGCCGACGCCGGCGAAGTCCTGGCGGAAGTCGACGAGCAGACCGTCGCTGGGGTTCTTGTTGTTGTCCAGCGTGTTGTAGGTCAGCGTGTAGCCGAGCGCCGAGGTCAGGGTCTTGCCGCTGGCAAGCTCCTTGCGCACCGGCAGCGAGGCTTCGCCGTCGCTGTAGCAGCCGAGGCCGTTGGTCGAAGCGGCAAGGGGGATACCAGTCGCGTTGGAGAAGGCCGGGCTCGGGTTGAAGGCCGGATTCGGCGTCCCATCCGGCAGGAACTGGATGTTATTACAGTTCGCAAGGTAGCCCGGCAGCGAGATTTCCTGCTGGTAGATCGAGTAGCGCAGCTGGAGCGCCAGATCTTCACGCAGGGAGAAGCCGAGACGCGGCGAGAAGCCGAGCGTCTTGGTGCCGTAGGAGATGTAGCTGTTGGACAGCTGCTGGCGCTGATAGAGGTCGAGGCCGAGCGCGACGCGATAGTCGAGCAGATACGGCTCGACGAACGACAGCGAATAGCCGCGCGCGTACTGGCCGTAGGTCACCGACGCCTTGGCGAACAGGCCGCGGCCGAGCAGGTTGCGCTCGGAGACCGAAACTTCGGCCAGCGCGCCGTCGGTCGTGGAGTAACCGCCCGAGATCGAGAAGTCGCCGGTCGATTTCTCTTCCATGTCGACGATCAGGATGACGCGGTCGCTCGACGAGCCGGGCTCCGTCGTGATCTTGACGCTCTTGAAGTAGTCGAGGTTCTTTAGGCGTCGCTCGGCACGGTCGACCAGCGCGCGGTTGTAGGCATCGCCCTCGGAGATATCGAACTCGCGGCGGATGACGTAGTCACGCGTGCGGGTGTTGCCGCGCAGGTTGATGCGCTCGATATAGGTGCGCGGGCCCTCGTCGATGTTGAACACGACGGACACCGTGTGCGCCTCGAAATTGCGGTCGCCGCCGGGACGGACCACGGCGAAGGCATAGCCGCGGCGCGAGGCTTCGATCTGCATCTCCTCGACCGACTTCTCGACCGATTCGACGTTGTAGAGCGAGCCGACACCGACGCGCGAATAGGCCCGCATCGAAGACGGATCGAAGTTCGGAATGCTGGAGCGGAAGTCGACCGCGCCGACGCGATACTGCGAGCCTTCCTCGATCTTGAAGGTGACGTTGAAGCCCTTCTTCTCCGGATCGTATTCGGTGAGCGCGGCCACGACCTGGACGTCGGCAAAACCGTTCTTGAGGTAGAAGCGGCGGAGCAGGTCGCGGTCGGCCTCGACACGATCAGGGTCGTAGATGTCGCCGCTGGCAAGGAAGCTGAGAAGGTTCGATTCGCGCGTCTTGATGACGTCCCGCAGGCGGTAGGACGAGAACGCGACGTTGCCGACGAACTCGATCGACTTCACGCCGGTCTTGGAGCCTTCCACGATCGTGAAGATCAGATCGACGCGGTTGTTCGGCTGCTCGATGACTTCGGGCGTGACGCGCACGTCGTAGCGGCCGGAGCGGCGATAGATTTCAGCGATTCGCAGCGTGTCGGACTGCACCATGGCGCGGGAGAAGGTTCCGCGCGCCTTGGATTGGACCTCGGCAGTGAGCTGCTCGTCCTTGATCTTCTTGTTACCCTCGAAGGCAATGCGCCCGATCACCGGGTTTTCCACCACGGAGACGACGATCTGGCCGCCGGGGCCGCGATTGATCCTGACGTCCTGGAACAGGCCGGTCTCGATCAGCGCCTTGAGGCCGTCATCGATGGCGCCCTGATCCAGGCGGCCGCCCGGACCCGGCTTGAAATAGGAGCGGATCGTCTCCACCTCGACGCGCCGATTTCCCTCGACGGAAATCGACTGGACGGTCTGAGCAAGCGCAGACGAAGACACAAAAACAGCCCCGACCGGGGCAACCACCGGCGCGCCGAACATGATCAGGGTTGCGAGCAAGCCCCCCCGGAGTCGCAGTCCAAACTTCATGCGCAACGCGCCCTTATCATTCCGTGCCAGACCCACCCCAACGCCGGTCTGGAGATTCCCCAAGTTCAGGCCGCTTGTAGCCAATTTCGCCGACGCCGCAAACGGCCGAAAGCGCCGTAATTTCAATTTCATTCCAGGACGTTGCTCAACAGCAACGCCACAAAAAAGCCCCTATCAGGAAGCTGCCATCCGCAGGATGTCGTTGTAGGTCGCAAACACCATCAACATCAGCACCAAGCCCAGCCCGATTCGGAACCCCATCTCCTGAGTCCGCTCGGACAGGGGCCGTCCGCGGACGACCTCCGCCGTGTAGAACAGAAGGTGACCGCCATCGAGCAGCGGAATCGGGAACAGGTTCAAAAGACCAATCGACACGGACAGCACCGCGCACAGATTGATCACGAACTGGAACCCGGCGCTGGCCGCCTGCCCCGACATCTTCGCGATTCCCAGGACCCCGCTGACCTCGTTCGGATTGCCGTGTCCGACAAACAGCGAGCCCAGGAACTTGAAGGTGCTGGTGATGATGAACCAGACCTGCTCCACCCCGATCTTGAGCGCTTCGCCAATACCGACGGGTGCGGTCGATGCCTCGCCGGCCTGCGACTTGTGCTCGACGCCGAGCACGCCGACACGGTGGCTGTTCCCGAACGGATCCTTGCGCTCGAGCAGCGCCGGGGTCGCCGAAAGCGACACGATGGCGCCGTCGCGTTTCACCTGGAACGCAAGCGTCGAACCAGCGTTCATCGCAACGATTCGCTGCATGTCGGCAAAGCTCTCGATCGGCTTGCCGTCGATCTGAACGACGACGTCCCCGATCTTGAAACCGGCCGCGGCCGCCGCGCCATCGGCGACGACGCCGTCGACGCGCGCGATCGTGCTTGGCTTGCCGTAGTACAGGGCCATGCCGGCGAAGATCAGCGCGCCCAGGATGAAATTGGCGATCGGACCGGCCGCGACGATGGCCGCGCGCGGGCCGACCTTCTTATGGTGGAAGCTGCCGGCGCGCTCCTCGGGCGTCATCGCCGCAAGTGTATCGGCCGACGGGGTCGAGGCCTCGCTCTCGTCGCCGAAGAACTTGACGTAGCCGCCAAGCGGGATCGCCGAGATCTTCCAGCGGGTGCCGTGGCGGTCGTTGAAACCGATCAGCTCGGGTCCGAAACCGAGCGAAAAGGTCAACACCCGAACGCCCGCCCAGCGCGCGACCAGGAAATGGCCGAGTTCGTGGAAGAACACGACGATGGTCAGGACAAACAGGAAGGGAACCGCGTAGCCGAGGAGCCCATGGCTCAACGTATTGAAACTATGGACAAAAAAGTCGATCATCGATTTCCCTCATCCAGCGCCGCAAGGCCCTGGCCCCGAACCAACTAGGATGCCTTTAAGGCAATTTGAGGCAATAGGGCGGCGGCTCTATTTCGAGCAACATGGTCAACAGATATTGCATCATCCGCCGATGTCATCGGGGCCTGATTCCCGCCGCGGATCCAGTCGTCGAGGGTCGCCTCGACCAGCCGCGCAATCGCGCCGAAGCGGATCTTGCCGGCGATGAAGGCGGCGACGGCGACCTCGTTGGCGGCATTATAGACCGTGGTGGCCCCCTTCCCGGTCCGGAGCGAATCGTAGGCCAGCCGCAGTCCGGGGAACCGCTCGAAGTCCGGCGCCTCGAAGGTGAGCTGGCCGATCTTGGCTAGGTCGAGCTTGGCCGCCGGGCCCTTGATGCGGTCGGGCCAGCCGAGGCAGTGGGCGATCGGCGTGCGCATGTCGGGAGCGCCGAGCTGGGCCATCACCGAGCGGTCGGAGAACTCGACCATGCCGTGGATGATCGACTGCGGATGCACGAGCACGTCGATCTCGTCTGGCGAGAGCGCGAACAGATAGGAGGCCTCGATCACCTCGAGGCCCTTGTTCATCATCGAGGCGGAGTCGATCGTGATCTTCTGGCCCATGCTCCAGTTCGGGTGTTTCAGCGCCTGCTCGAGCGTCGCCTGCTCGATGTCGGCCGGCTTCCAGGTCCGGAACGGGCCGCCCGAGGCGGTGATGATGACGCGAACGAGCTCGTCGCGATTGCCCGAGGCGAGCGCCTGGAACAGCGCATTGTGCTCGGAATCCGCAGGCAAAATGCAGGCGCCCGCTTTCGCCGCGCGCTGCATGAAGAAATCGCCGGCGCAGACAAGGCATTCCTTGTTGGCGAGCGCGACATGCGCGCCGCGATCGACCGCCGCGAGAGCCGGCTTCAGCCCGGCGGCGCCGCTGACGGCCGCCATCACCCAATCAGCTGGGCGCGCGCCCGCCTCGATCACCGCGCTTTCACCGGCGCCGCATTCGGTGCTCGTTCCCGCAAGGAGAGCCTTGAGCTCGCCGAGCTTTGAGCTGTCCGCGATCGCCACGAACCGCGCGTTGAATTCCTTCGCGAGCTTGGCCAGCGCTTCGACATTGCCGTTCGCCGTCAGCGCCTCGACGCGGTAGCGCTCGGGAGAGGCGCGCAGCAGATCCATCGTGCTGTCGCCGATCGAGCCGGTGGCACCGAGGACTGTGACGCTGCGAATGTCGGACGCAGCAAGCCTGTTATTACGCAAGGGAACGGCGCTCATATCCTCACCAAACCATAAGACCGCTTCCGGCGCTATGCACACCGTGACGGAGAAAGCCGATAAACCAGGCCGCCAGGATGGCGGCAACAAAACCGTCCAGGCGGTCCATAAGCCCGCCATGGCCGGGAATTAAGTGACTGGAATCCTTGACCCCGAACCGCCGCTTTACCGCGGATTCGAAGAGATCACCGGCTTGCGACACCACCGAGAGCACGGCGCTGACGAGCAGCAGCGGGACCGCCTTCCCGATCCCGCAAGCCGCAAAGCCGGCGGCGACCGCAAGGCTCGCGGCAAAGCCGCCGAGGGCTCCTGCCCAAGTCTTCTTCGGGCTCACCCGCGGCCACAGCTTCGGCCCGCCGATGCCGCGGCCGGCGAAATAGCCGCCGATATCGGTCGCCCACACCACCAGCAGCACGAACATCAGCGCGGAGAAACCGTTGACGAGATCCTTCCGCACCAGGATCGAGGCCAGCAGCGCCGCCGATGCATAGACGAATCCAGTGGCCGCCCACAAGAACTTGCCCCGCGCGATCAGCGTCACGATCGCACCGCCGATGAGGCCGGTGACAACGGCGGTCTTGAGAGCGCCAAAAGCGACGGCGGCTCCCATCATGGCGATGACGACCGTCCCTGCCCCGGTCAGCGCGGCCGATCCCGCGCCCACCACCATCAGCCATTCCGCGAACAGCCCGATCGAGACCAGGGTGACGAGAAGCGCCCACAGCCAGCCGCCGGCATAAGCGATGGCAATGGTCAGCGGCGCCAGCACCAGCGCTGCGAGGACCCGCAGCACCAGATTGCTCGGGGCAGGCTTTGCGCCTGCCGATGCGGCGTCGGGTTCGCTCACGAGGCGGTTTTCGCGACCAGGCCGCCGAAACGGCGCTCGCGCCTGGCAAATTCGGCGATCGCGCCCTCCAGCGCCGCCTTGTCGAAATCGGGCCAGTGGATCGGCACGAAGACGAGCTCGCTATAGGCGGCCTGCCACATCAGGAAATTCGAGAGGCGCTGCTCGCCGCTGGTGCGGATGATGAGATCGGGATCGGGAATGTCGGGCGCATCGAGATGCGCGCCGAGCGTCTCGGCGTCGATCGTGGCAGGATCTCGCTTGCCTTCGGCGACCTCGCGCGCCAGCTTCTGCGCCGCCTTCGCAATCTCCTGCCGCGAGCCGTAGTTGAAGGCGACGACGAGCGTGAGGCGCGTGTTGTCGCGCGTCAGCTCCTCGGCCTCGTTGAGCAGCGAACAGATATCGCTTTCGAGCCCGTCGCGCTCGCCGATGATGCGGACCTTGACGCCGTCGCGATGCAGGCTGGCCAGATCGTTGCGGATGAAGCGGCGGAGCAGACCGAAGAGATCGCCGATCTCGCTCGCCGGACGCGACCAGTTCTCCGATGAGAAGGAGAAGATGGTGAGATAGCGGATGCCGAGCTCGTGCGAGGCGCGCACCACGCGGCGCAGGGCCTCGACGCCGCGGCGATGCCCCTCCGCGCGCGGCAGGCCGCGCGCGGCCGCCCAACGCCCGTTGCCATCCATGATGATGGCGACATGCGCGGGCGCCTCGGACCGGTCGGGTCCTTCCGTTGCTGGCGCGGCGGCGTTGGACATGGAGGCAGCCTTAAACGGTCAGGATTTCTTTTTCCTTGGCGGCCAGCAGCTGGTCGATCTCGGTGATGGTGCCGTCGGTCGCCTTCTGCACCTCGTCGGCGTGACGCTTCTGATCGTCCTCCGACATCTCGTGATTCTTCTCGAGCTTCTTGAGAACGTCGAGACCGTCGCGGCGGACATGGCGCGCGGCGACCTTGGCGGCCTCCGCGTATTTGTGCGCGACCTTCACCAGCTCCTTGCGGCGCTCCTCGTTGAGCTCGGGGATGCGCAGGCGCAGCACCTGGCCTTCGGTCGCGGGCGACAGGCCGAGATTGGAGTCGACGATCGCCTTCTCCACCGCCTTGACCATAGACTTGTCCCAGACCTGCACCGAGATCAGGCGCGGCTCAGGCACGCTGACGGTGGCGAGCTGATTGAGCGGCATGTGGCTGCCATAAGCGTCGACCTGCACGGGATCGAGCATCGAGGCCGAGGCGCGGCCGGTGCGCAGACCGCCAAGCTCGTGCTTGAGCGAGGCAACGGCGCCTTGCATGCGGCGCTTCACTTCGTTGAGGTCGAAATTACCCGTGGCCATCACGTTTCTCCTTCAAAATCCCGGCGACCTCACCGCGCCCTTCCTTTGAGGGCGCGGCAGCTGAGCCGTCAGCCGGCGACGATGGTTCCGTGGCCGACGCCACGCAGAATCGCACCGATCGAGCCCGGCTCCGCGATCGAGAACACGATGATAGGCAGCGACGTCTCGCGGGCAAGCGCGAAGGCGGTCGCATCCATCACCTTGTAACCGCCCTCGATCGCCTGCGAATGCGTCAGCCGGTCGAACCGCGTGGCGCTCGGATCCTTCTTCGGGTCGGCCGAGTAGACGCCATCGACATTGGTCGCCTTCAGGACCGCCTCCGCGCCGATCTCGGCCGCACGCAGCACCGCGGTCGTATCGGTGGTGAAGAACGGATTGCCGGTTCCGCCGCCGAGCAGCACGATCCGGCCTTCGGCGAGGTATTTGTGCGCCGCAGTGCGGGTGAACAGCTCGGAAATCTCGGGCATGACGAAGGCCGACAGCGTGCGCGCCGGCGTGCCCTTGCGCTCGATCGCCGCTTCCAGCGCGAGGCAGTTCATCATAGTGGCGAGCATGCCCATGGTGTCGCCGGTGGTGCGCGACACCCCCCGGGAGGAGACCTCGACGCCGCGAACCATGTTGCCGCCGCCGATCACGACCGCAACCTCGGTGCCCAGCTTGCGGGCGGCGATCAGATCGTCAGCAACCCGGTCGACGGTCGGCTGATCGATGCCAAACCCCTGCTGTCCCGCGAGATATTCGCCGGACAGCTTGATCACGACGCGACGATAGACCGGATCAGTCATGAGCACTTTTCCTTGTCCGGGCGCCGCTTCCGGCGGCACGCCGGAAGGAACGTTCCGGCGCTTACTTCTTGCCGCTGGCCGCCGCGACCTCGGCCGCGAAGTCGCTTTCCTGCTTCTCGATTCCCTCACCGAGAGCATAGCGCACAAAGCCGGCGATCTTCACAGCGCCGCCGACCTTGCCCTCGGCTTCCTTCACCGCCTGCGCCACCGACTTGCCGGTGTCGTGGATGAAGGCCTGCTCGAGCAGGCAGACTTCCTTGTAGTAGGTCTTCAGGCCGGACTCGACGATCTTCTCGATCACGTTCTCTGGCTTGCCCTGCTGACGATACTTGTCGGCGAGCACGTCCTTCTCGCGCTTGACGACCGCCGGATCGAGGCCGGACGGATCGAGCGCCAGCGGGTTGGCGGCGGCGACATGCATCGCGATCTGGCGGCCGAGGGCGGCGAGCTCGTCGGCCTTGCCCGGCGATTCCAGCGCGACGATCACGCCCATCTTGCCGGCACCGTCGATGACGGCACCGTGGACGTAGTGCGACACCACGCCCTGCTTCACCTCGAGGGCGGCGGCGCGGCGCAGCGTCATGTTCTCGCCGATGGTGGCGATCGCATCATTGATGGCGGTCTCGATCGTGACGTCGCCGACCTTGGCGGCCTTGATCTTCTCCACGTCTGCGCCGGCGTCAAACGCGACCTGCGCGATCATCTTGACGAGGCCCTGGAACTGGCCGTTGCGCGCGACGAAGTCGGTCTCGGAGTTGACCTCGACCACGACGCCCTTGGTGCCCCTGGTGAGCGCGCCGATCAGACCCTCGGCCGCGACGCGACCCGACTTCTTGGCGGCCTTGGACAGGCCCTTCTTGCGCAGCCAGTCCTGCGCCGCTTCCATGTTGCCGTCGTTTTCGGTGAGCGCGGCCTTGCAGTCCATCATGCCCGCGCCGGTCGATTCGCGCAGGTCCTTGACCATCGCAGCTGTGATCGTTGCCATCGTTGAAAATCCTTTGTACCTGCCGGTTTGCCGCGGCGTGGCATCAAATCGCCCCGCCGCGGTCCATCTCAGGAATTCGCGTCAACTGAAATGGTGGCCGGATCCTATCCGGCCAACCCATCGCTCTTTTTGACTATTCCGCTTCCGCGGTCAGCGCCTTGGCCTTGGCCACCCAAGCATCCGCGCGGCTCGGCAGACCGACTTCTTCGCCGATCGTGTGCGCGGTGTCGTGGTCGAGCTCGGCGAGCTGCCAGTAGTGGAAGATGCCGAGGTCGTTGAACTTCTTCTCGATCGCACCCGACACGCCCGGGAGCTTCTTGAGATCGTCGGCGGTGCCGCGGGGACCAGCGAGGCCCTGGAAGCCGCTCGACGACGCTGCCGGCAGCTCTTCGGCCAGCGGACGGGCCGAGGCACCGATGTCGATGCCCGAATCGCCCTGGGCACGCGAGATGCCATCGATCGCCGCACGCGCGATCAGATCGCAGTACAGCGAAATGGCGCGGCCGGCGTCGTCATTGCCGGGGACCACATAGGTGATGCCCTTCGGGTCCGAATTGGTGTCGACGATCGCGGCGACCGGGATGTTGAGGCGCTGGGCCTCCTGGATCGCGATGTCTTCCTTGTTGGTGTCGATCACGAAGATCAGGTCGGGCAGACCGCCCATGTCCTTGATGCCGCCGAGCGAGCGGTCGAGCTTGTCGCGCTCGCGCTGAAGCGTCAGGCGCTCCTTCTTCGTATAGGAATTGGCTTCGCCGCCCGAGAGCACGTCATCGAGATGACGCAGGCGCTTGATCGAGGCCGAGATCGTCTTCCAGTTGGTCAGCGTGCCGCCGAGCCAGCGCGAATTGACGAAATACTGCGCGCAACGCTTGGCAGCATCGGCAACGCCGTCCTGCGCCTGGCGCTTGGTGCCGACGAACAGGATGCGGCCGCCCTTGGCCACCGTGTCGCTGACGGCCTGGAGAGCCTGGTGCAGCATCGGCACGGTCTGGGCGAGATCGACGATGTGGATGTTGTTGCGGGTGCCGAAAATGAACGGCGCCATTTTCGGATTCCAGCGGTGAGACTGGTGACCAAAGTGCACGCCAGCTTCGAGCAGCTGACGCATAGTGAAATCGGGCAGTGCCATCGTTCTAATTCTCCGGTTGGTTCCTCCGGAAACGTGTGAGCAAAACGGAGCGTTCTCGCCCCGGCTGCCACCGGACGGCCTTGTGAGCCATGTTTCCGTGTGAGATGGCGCGCTCTATAGCGCAATTTCGGCCAGAAGCAAGGAAATAAGGGCCCTATCCGGGCGGGTTTCGCCCGCCAAGGGCCCCTACTCCATCAATACCACCGTACCGTCTAGCACTTCGGCTGGTTGGGCGGGCACTTCTTGGCCGCGGGCGGCGGAGCCGCCGGGCGTGGCGGAGGTGCCGCCGGACGCGGTGGGGCTACGGCCACCCGTGGCGGCGGCGGTGGCGGAGCCGGCCGAGCAACAGGCGGTGGCGGCGCGGGACGGGCCGCAGCAACCGGTGGCGGAGCGGGACGCGGCGGCGGAGGTGCAGCCATCCTCGGCGGCGGAGGGGCAGCCACCCGTGGCGGCGGCGCGGATACGCGCGGCGGAGGCGGCGGCGTGGGCCGCGCCACGGCCTGGGGCCGCGGCGGCGGTGCGACAGGTCTTGCCGCCTGCGGCGGGGCGGCCGATGGCCGATTCTGCGGCCTGATCGGCTCATGCACAGCCGAGGGCGGCGGCGCAATCGGCCTTCCGGCCGCGGCCGGAGGCGTGCCGGGCGGCTCGCGGGTTGCGGACTTGGCGCGATCCGCTGGCCCCACCCCCGGCGGGGTCTGCGCCACCGGCGGCTTGGGCGGCTGGCCCGGCGCAGCAGTCGGGCTTGTTGTGGTCGGCGCAGCCGTAGCGGCCGCATTGGGTGCACCGGGATGGCCAGGCAGCGTTGTGCCGGGCGCTGTAGCCGTCGGCGCGGGCCTGCCGCCCGGGAGGGGCCCTGCCCCGGCCGGCGGCGCTGGCGGACCGCCATGGGCACCGGGAACCGGCAGTGTGTTGGCCTGGGGCAGCTTGGTCTGCGGCGCGACCAGCGGTGACGGCGCTGCGGTCGGGCTTGTCGTGGTGGGCGCAGTTGTAGCGGCCGTATTTGGCGCACCTGGATGGGCAGGCAGTGTTGTGCCAGGCGCCGCAGCCGTCGGCGCCCCTGGATGGGCTGGCGCCGGTCCACCGGGTGCAGTCGCCGTAGGTGCGGGCTTGGCTCCCAGCAAGGGCCCTGCCCCGGCCGGCGGCGCCGGCGGACCGCCATGAGCGCCGGGAACCGGCAGCGTGTTGGCCTGGGGCAGCCTGGTCTGCGGAGCGACCGACGGCGACGGCGCTGCGGTCGGCGCAACATTCGCCGGCGTCGCCGCTGGTGTCCCTGCCTTTGCCGTCGGCTGAATCGTCGCGCTCTGCGGCAACGGTGCCTTGCCCTGCTGGATCAGGGCGGCGCGCTGCATCACCGCCTGCGGCACCGCCGGCGCCACCGGGTTGGCGCGGCCGGCAACCGCCGGCGCCAGATTGGCCGGTCCTGCGCCGGCTCCCGCAGCAGGCGCCGGTGCCGGCGCCTGGTTGATCACGGTGTTGATGACCGTGGTGTTATGGATGTTGTTGAAGATGATGTTGTTCGGCGGCGGCGCGACATAGACCGGCGGCCTCACGAACACCGGAATCGGCACAAACACCGGCTGCGGCAGCACGAACAGGCCGACCACGGGCAGCGGCGGCGGCAGCACGACGAAATCCGGTGGCGGCGGCGGCAGGTAGTAGACCGGCGGCGGCGGTGGCGGCGCGAAGCCGAAATCGGGGTCGCTGAAATACAGCACCGGGCGATCGACATAGACCACCTCCTCCGGCGGCGGTGGCGGCACGTCGTAATCCAGCATGGCAAAGCTCGGCGGCGGCTCGAGCGGCGCGGTCAGGATCGCAAGCCTGCGCCGTGCATCGCCAGCATGAGGCCCGCGCGGATAGCGGCGCAGATAGGACCAGTAAGCGTCCGGCGTATCGGTCCGATACGTGCGCCGCCAGGTGATCGCCTCGCGGCGCGCCGCGACGATCGCCATCACGCGCCTGGACATCGGATCGTTCGGATAGGCCGCGAGAAATTCCTCATAGGCCGGCAGCGTGTCGCGCGAGAGCGCGGCGGCATAGGCATCCTGCGCACCGAGATCGCGGATCGGCTTGCTGCGGATCGCGGCGACCTGATCCGGTGCCGTCTCCGGCGGCGGCGCGTCGGGCCCGCGCTCGAAGAAGGAGAACGGCGCCGATATCTTCTGCTCGTTCCAGGGCACCTGCGCGCCCTTGCTGGCCTCGTTGACCCGCAGGCGGACGCGGTCGAACACGTCAGCCAACGGCAACCCGCCGGTGCGGATCATCTCGGCGAGCGATTGCGCGTAGATGCCATACGGTCCCGGCTCCTCCGGCGCCACCGTGCCGGGCGCGGCGTTGAACGCGATCAGCATGTTCGGATCGGGCTCGACCAGTGCAAGCCCGCTCGCGATCGGCTGCTCGCCCTCGATAAAAGGCTGCGCACGGGCTGCATCGAGCACGACGATGTTGGCCTTGAGCGGAATGGCCGCAAGCTGGCGCGCATAATCGCTGATCCGCAAGGCTTCAGTCGGAATGTCGGTGTCGCGGGTGACGTTGGAATCGACCGGGATGAAATAGTTCTCGCCGGCGAGCTGCACGCCGTAGCCGGCCAGGTAGACCATCGCGACGGTGCCGGGTCCGGACGCCTGCGCCTTCTGGACGAAATCGCGAAAGCTCTTGCGCAGCGTGTCGCCGTCGAGATCGCGGGCGCCGACGACGTCGAAACCCGCCGCCTGCAGCGTCTGCGCGATCAGGCCGGCGTCGTTCGCGGTCGTCGCCAGCGGCGACTTGGCATAGGCGCCGTTGCCGACCACGAGCGCGATGCGCTTTTCCTGCTGCTGCGCACGCGCCTGATGCGGCGCGCCCGCGGCGAGGACCACCATCGGCAGGAGAAGGCAGATGAAGACTTTGAGCGTCCCACGCATGGCTGTGCCCGCTTTTGTTGTTGAGGTGCCACCGCGCATCAGACGCGCGGCCAGCTGAATGGCGCTTGAACGAGATGCCCGGATTGAGGCGGCGGCATGGCCGCGCCGTTGCCGGCGTAAGCTCCGGGTCAGCAGCAACTCATCTGCAAGTCAGCCTCGCAACCGCGAAATGGCGTAAGGCTCTCGAGCCCCGCGCACGGAGCCGCGCGTCGCGTCCTACTCGACGGCCTGCAACTCTGCGAGCTTCGTTCGCGCGGTCGCCTCATCCAGCGCGACGAGATCGGCGGGCCCGGGATTCGCCTCGCCAGCCGTCGCGACGGAAACCACCGCAAGCCCGGCCAAACCGCCAAGCACCGCCCCGCCCGTGGCGGCATCATGCCTGGCACTGCTCTTGATGAGGTAGAAGTGCGTGCGGCCGGATTCCATCACGATCTCGCGCTTGGTGTCTCCGGGAAACATCAGCTCGGTCACCAGCACGTCGTGACGGCCGGCCGGACGATCGACATAGGCATATTTCCCGGCGAGCACCTTGCCCATCGGCGCGCCGTCGAGCTTCACCTCGCAGGCGCAGAACGCCATGCTGAGGCCGTTGCGCTTGTCCTGCAGGAACACCACGCGCGACTGACCCGCGCGCGGAGGTCCGATCTTCTTTGATATGGATGCGAAATCCGTTCCGACCTGATCGCTCACGCACCCCGCCAGCATGACGCCAGCGGTCACCACCAACGCGCCCCATCGCAGCATCGCACACCCCAGTCCATTCCCCGGGTGAATGCTAGCCAGAATCAGCGCAGGGTTGCAACAACATCCGACGACCACTGCGTGGATCGCGCGGACGAGCCGCCGGAAAGATGCGCGACCAACCTCAGCCCTGGGCCAGCAACTCGACAGTCCCTGTGCTCAGCCGATAGATGCCGCCGACCACCTTGAGCTTGCCCTGCTCGACCGCTGCATTGAGGATCGGCGCAGCCGATTTCAGCTTGGCCACGTTGTCGATGACATTCTGACGGATGGCGTTGTCGAGCGCATTCCCGCTCTGCTGGGCAGCCGTCTTTACCGCCGGTGCGATCGCGGAGACCAGCGAGGGGATATGTCCCGGCAGCGGCTTGTCGTCCTTGAGTGACTTGATCGTCGCGTCGACGGCGCCGCAATTATCATGGCCGAGCACCAGGATCAGGGGCGTGCCGAGCACGGCGACGGTGTACTCCATGCTCGCAACGGTCTCATCGCCGGCAAAATTTCCGGCGACGCGGCACACGAACAGGTCTCCGCGTCCGCTGTCGAAGGCATATTCAGGCGCGATCCGCGAATCAGCGCAGCTCAGAACGGCAGCGTAGGGGTTCTGACCGCCGACCAATGCCTCGCGCTCGTGCGCGAAGTCGTGACGGCGCGACACACCCGATACGTAGCGCGAATTGCCATCCATCAGCCGTTTGAGCGCCGCATCGGGCGACAGCACGTTCTGAGGTTTCGGCGGCGCTTTCGCCTCCTTGGCCAGCGCGGGCCCGCCAAACGCTGCCACCCCGAGCGCGGAGGCGGCGAACAGCATCATCGAGCGCCGGGAGGGAGCAACCGACTGATGCAGATTTTCGGAGCATTTGTCACACATGGTTCTTCTTCCTTGGTTTCGCGCCGGGAAACAACTGATAGCTGTGCGCGGCAGGCTTCGAAACCAAGTGTGAACTTGATAGTTAAGCTTTGGTTTGCGCGGCGCGTGCAGCGTTAAAGCTGTTGCACGTCCACCACCCCCGCAACCGCCTTGATCGCGCCGGCGATCTGCGGGGAGACCTTGAAGCGGCCGGGCAGCTTCATCTCCACCTCGGTCTCGAGGTCGAGCATCATCACCAGCGAGACCTCACCGTCGCCATTGGAACGCGGCGCAATCCCGGGACTGCCGACCTTCGGCGCGGCGCCGTTCGACGCGGCCATGTCGGGTCCGGCGAGACGCTTGGCGATCGACTCGAGCGGCTTGGTGTCGCGCAGGAAGATACGCAGGCCCTTCTGCGTCTTGGCCGCGGCATCGTCGAGCGGCTCGGCATGCAGCACGCGGGCGCGGACGTCCTCGCCCTGCAGCTCGGCACCGAGCTGGAGCAGCACCGCGGCGCCCGGCTCCAGCACGTCGCGATATTGCGCAAGGCCTTCGGAGAACAGCACCGCCTCGAAATGCCCGGTCGGGTCCGACAGGCCCATGATGCCCATCTTGTTGCCGGTCTTGGTGCGCCGCTCCATGCGCGAGACCACGGTGGCCGCGACCTTGCCGGCGGTGGCGCCGGTCTTCACCGCGCGCGAGAACTCGGCCCAGCTCTGCACCCGCAGCCGCTTCAGGACGGTGGCGTAATCGTCGAGCGGATGTCCCGACAGGAAGAATCCGATCGCGTCATATTCGCGCCGCAGCCGCTCGGCCGGCAACCACGGCTCGATCTGCGGCAGCATGATGGTCGGCGCGTCCGCCGACATGCCGAACATGTCGTTCTGACCGATGGTCTCGGCCTGATGCGCGCGCTGGCAGGCGGCCAGGATCGAGTCCGCGCCGGCGAAGACGCGGGCGCGGTTCGGCTCCAGCGTGTCGAAGGCGCCGGCGGCTGCCAGGCTTTCGATGATGCGCTTGTTGATCGCACGCGGATTGACGCGCGCGGCGAAGTCGGCGAGCGAGGTGAACACCCCCCGCTTCGTGCGCTCCTCGATGATCTGCTCGATCGCCTGGATACCGACGCCCTTGAGCGCGGCGAGTGCGTAGTAGATGACCTTGTCGCCGACCTCGAAGGTCGCACCGGAGCGATTGATGTTCGGCGGCTCGACCTTGATGCCGAGGCGCTGCGCCTCGGAGCGGAATTCGGAGAGCTTGTCCGTGTTGTTGAGATCGAGCGTCATGGACGCTGCGATGAACTCCACCGGGTAATGCGCCTTCATGTAGGCGGTGTGGTAGGACACCAGCGCATAGGCCGCCGCGTGGCTCTTGTTGAAGCCGTAGTCGGCGAATTTGGCGAGCAATTCGAAGATGGTTTCGGCCTGCCCTTTCGGCACGCCGTTCTTGACCGCACCCGCGACGAAGATGTCGCGCTGCTTGTCCATCTCGGCGCGGATCTTCTTGCCCATGGCGCGGCGCAGAAGGTCGGCGTCGCCGAGCGAATAGCCCGACATCACCTGCGCGATCTGCATCACCTGTTCCTGGTAGATGATGACGCCGAAGGTCTCTTTCAGGATCGGCTCGAGCACGGGATGGAGATATTCCGGCTCCTCGTCGCCATGCTTGCGCGAGCAATAGGTCGGGATGTTCGCCATCGGGCCCGGGCGATACAGTGCGACCAGCGCGATGATGTCCTCGAAACGGTCGGGGCGCATGTCGATCAGCGCGCGCCGCATGCCCTGGCTTTCAACCTGGAACACGCCGACCACGTCGCCGCGCGCCAGCATCTGATAGCTTTCGGCATCGTCGATCGGCAGCGTCGCGAGATCGACATGGATGTCGCGCGGCTTAAGCAGCTTGCAGGCGACGTCGAGCACGGTCAGCGTCTTCAGACCGAGGAAGTCGAATTTCACGAGGCCCGCCGGCTCGACCCACTTCATGTTGAACTGGGTCACCGGCATATCCGACTTCGGATCTCGGTACATCGGCACGAGTTCGCTCAAGGGGCGATCGCCGATCACGATGCCGGCCGCGTGCGTCGAGGCATGGCGGGTCAGGCCTTCGAGGCGCTGCGCGATGTCGAAGGCGCGCGCCACCACCGGGTCTTCGTCGCGGAACGCCTGAAGTTTTGGTTCGCTCTCGATCGCGGCCGCAAGCGTCACGGGTGCCGCCGGATTCTGCGGCACCAGCTTCGTCAGCTTGTCGACCTGGCCATAGGGCATCTGCAGCACGCGGCCGACGTCACGCAGCACGCCGCGCGCCTGCAGCGTACCGAAGGTGATGATCTGCGCGACCTGGTCGCGGCCGTAGCGCTCCTGCACGTACTTGATCACCTCGCCGCGGCGATCCTGGCAGAAGTCGATGTCGAAGTCCGGCATCGAGACGCGCTCGGGATTGAGGAAGCGCTCGAACAGCAGGCCGAACTTGATCGGGTCGAGGTCGGTGATGGTCAGCGCCCATGCGACAAGCGAGCCTGCGCCCGAGCCGCGGCCCGGTCCGACCGGAATGCCGTGCGCCTTGGCCCATTTGATGAAGTCGGACACGATCAGGAAGTAGCCCGCGTACTTCATGCGCATGATGACGTCGAGCTCGAACGCCAGGCGCTTGTTGTAGTCCTCCTCGGTCCTGCCCTGTGACAGGCCGTGCACGCGCAGGCGGTTGGCGAGCCCCTCCTCCGCCTGCCGCTTCAACTCGGCGGCCTCGACCGATGCGGCGTCGGAGCTTGCGGCGGCGCCGACCGTGAAGAACGGCAGGATCGGCTTGCGCGTCATCGGGCGGAACGAGCAGCGCTCGGCGATCTCCACCGTCGAGGCCAGCGCCTCCGGAATGTCGGCGAACAACACCGCCATCTCGGCGCGGGTCTTGAAGCGGTGATCGGGGGTGAGCTGCACGCGGTCGGTCTCGGCGATCAGCCGGCCGCCGGCGATGCAGAGCAGCGCGTCATGCGCCTCGTAGTCGTCGGTCGAAGCGAAATACGGCTCGTTGGTCGCAACCAGCGGCAGGCCCTTCGCATAGGCGATGTCGATCAAGCCGCTTTCGACGCGCCGTTCCTTATCGATGTTGTGACGCTGCAATTCGATGTAGAGCCGGTCGCCGAACAGGTTGGCCAGACGCTCGCAGCGCGCCGCCGCCAGCTCGGCCATGCCGCCGGCCAGCGCCAGCGAGATCGGTCCGTCCGGTCCGCCCGTGAGCGCGATCAGGCCTTCGGTCTCGCCGTCGAACCAGTCGAACTTGATGAACGGGGCATGGCTGTCGGGCGTCTCCAGGAACGCCCGCGAATTCAGCCGCATCAGGCTGCGATAGCCGCGCTCCTGCGCCGCCAGCAGCACCACGCGCGAGGGGCCCATCGCGTTGCGCGCGTTCGGATCCTGATCTGCGAAGTCGATCGCAAGCTCGCAGCCGACGATCGGCTGGATGCCGGAGCCCGCCATCTTGTCGGAGAACTCCAGCGCACCGAACAGATTGTCGGTGTCGGTCAGCGCCAGCGCGGGCTGATGGTCTTTCTTGGCAAGCTCGGCGAGCTTGCCGATCTTGATCGAGCCCTTGAGCAGCGAATAGGCCGAGTGAACGTGAAGGTGGACAAATCCGGCGCTCGGCATGGTCGCGTGACGGCCTCTTGCAGATGAGATGGAGCGGTCGCCGGCTCCGAGGGGACGTCCCCGCCCGGCCGACTCGCGTCACAATGGTGGGGTCTCACAGCTTCAGAGTCCACGCCGGAGCGGCCGCTTCGCCGCGTCGTCCCGCTTTTCCCCAACGGGCGCCGGTGAAGAGGAGCAGCGGTCTACAAAACCGCAGGTCTAGAGCTGCGGTATGACCTGGGCCCAGATCGCGATCATCCCGACGAACAGCGTGATGGACGCCAGTGCAGCCGCCTCTTCCACGAAAATCCTGAACATGACCTCGCTCCCTTGCTAGAACGTATGAAGAACATTGTTCTCATTTCGTTCACGGGAGTCAAGCCTGGCTGGCGATCTCGCAACGCGATGGTTAACTCGCTGAATTCACGCAATAAAAAAGCCCCGGCCAATGGCCGGGGCTTTCGATGATCGCTCGCAAAGGCCGATCGGTATCAGTAACGGCCGAGGATCGGGCCGCCGAACTTGTAGTTCAGGCGGACGAGGCCCATGTCGACGTCCTGCTTGGTGTGGATCGCCAGAGTACCGAGACCACCGGTCAGGGTCTGATCCTTGCCGCCCAGGAAGATGTGGTCGTACTCGACGCCAACCGACCAGTTCGGAGCGAAGCCGAACTCGAGGCCCGCACCGACCGTGCCGCCCCAACGGGTGTCGTTGGCCGAAGCAAGCGACACGCCGGCGAGAGAGGCGTCGTACTTGGTGCCGACCACAGCCGCACCGCCCTTCACGTAGACCAGCACGTTGTTCCAGGCGTAGCCGACCTGGCCGGTGATCAGACCGAACGAATCGATCTTGGTGTTGTTGGTGAAGCCGGAGATCGCGCCGACGTGGCTGCCGGAGAAGTCGGCCCAGTTGCCCTGGCCTTCCACACCGAACACCCACTGGCCGGACTGCCAGCGATAGCCGATCTGACCACCGACGGTGCCGCCGGTCGCATCGTGCGAACCGTCACGGCCGAAGCCGACCAGATCCCAGGTCGCGTGCGACGAACCACCGCCGCCGTTGATGCCGATATAGAAGCCGCTCCAGTCGTAGATGGTGGCGACCATCGCGGGCGCCTTGGTGTACGGCCGAGCCGCGAGATCGGCAGCCAGCGCCGGTGCAGCTGCGCTGAGCGCGACGAGGCTCACAGCGGCAAGCAACAAATTCTTCTTCATTTCAATCCCGTTCCAGTTTCGTCGTTAGGCCCCCTGGCCATGGCGTGGTCATAACAGCGATCGACGGAATTGCTGTAACCTCGACGCAACAGTTCACGCCAAAGGCCCGCGCTTCATTAATGAAGATTTATCAGAGCGTGCTGGAAACCCTTTGAAACAAGTGTTTTCGGCAGTTCCAATGTCGACGAGGCGAGATAAACTGCAGGCGCGCGTAACATCGTCGCGCGCACAATTGTGTGATTGGAGAATCGAGAAATGCGCGCACGAATTGCCCTCCCCATTGTCGCCACATTTTCGCTCGCAATCGCCACATTCACGCTGACGCTGAGCACAAGCACGCCCGCACGCGCATTCGGTACGCATCACGCGTTCTGCCTCACGGGCGATGAATGGCCGGGACTGAGCAATTGCAGGTTCGATACTTACGCGCAGTGTCAGGCCAGCGCATCGGGCCGCGCGCTGACCTGCATCGCCAATCCCTATTTCGGGGGACAGAGTGATGATCCATACGCGTATCAGAATCGTCCGCGCACGCTGGCACCCGGCTACTTGTTGTCGCGCTGAGATGCGCAGCGGCTGGCTTGCACTCGTTGCGACCGGCACACTCTTCGTGAGCGCGCAGGCGCGCGCGCAGACCTATGACCCCACCTATCCCGTCTGCATGCAGGTCTACGGCCAGGTCGGCTATTTCGACTGCCGCTACACCTCACTCGAGCAGTGCAGGTTTCTCGCCGTCGGACGTTCGGCGAGCTGCGTCGCGAACCCGTATTTTTCGCAGCGGAGACCCGAGCCGCGGTCCAGGCACTCCGGCTAGCGTTGGCACACGCAAATCGGGACACTGATATGCGGCATGCCCTGCATCGCGCGTCCGCTGTTGACGCAGACTGATCCGGGTTTAAGTACGACGGACAAATCTTGCAGGGATGGCGACGTTCGCTGGGCTGGTTCCCGTTGACGCCACCGATGCAGGACTCATGACGATCTCGCCTCACGCGACCTCGCCCCGCGCCAATTCGACCGCGGCCGCCAATCCCCCTCACCTCGCCATTGTCCTCGTCTCGCTCGCGATGGGCGGCTTTGCGATCGGGACCACCGAATTCGCGTCGATGAGCCTGTTGCCGTTCTTCGCCGCCGACCTCCACATCGACGAGCCGACCGCGGGGCACGCGATCAGCGCTTACGCGCTCGGCGTGGTGCTGGGCGCGCCGCTGATCGCAGTGCTGGGTGCGCGGTTCGCCCGGCGCACGCAGCTGCTCGTCCTGATGGCCGTGTTCGCGCTCGGCAACGCGCTCACCGCGCTCGCACCCGGCTTTGGCTGGATGATCGCGGCGCGCTTCCTGTCGGGGCTGCCGCACGGCGCCTATTTCGGTATCGCCGCACTGGTCGCGGCTTCGCTGGTTCCGCAACAGCGCCGCTCGCAGGCGATCGGCCAGGTGATGCTCGGCCTGACCTGCGCCACCATCATCGGCGTGCCCCTGGCCAATGCGATCGGCCAATCGGTCGGCTGGCGCGCGAGTTTTGGTCTCGTGTCGGTGCTGGCGCTGCTCACGGTGCTGCTGTGCGCCCTGTTCGCGCCGCGCGACCACGCCGGCAAGTCCGATCCGCTGCGCGAACTCGGCGCCCTCAGAAGCGGCCGCGTCTGGATCACGCTGGCGATCGGCGCGATCGGCTTCGGCGGCATGTTTGCCGTCTACACCTATCTTGCGACGACGCTGATCGAGGTCACCAAAGTCAGCCCCGCGGCCATCCCGTTCTTCCTCGCATTATTCGGGATTGGAGCGACACTCGGCAATCTGTTCGTGCCGCGCTTCGCCGACCGCGCCCTGATGCCGACGGCGGGCATCATCCTGCTGTTTGCAGCCGTCGCGCTGCTGGTGTTTCCGCTTGCCGCACACAATCCCTGGCTACTGGCGGCAGACATATTCGCGATCGGCACCAGCGTTTCGCTCGGCGCTATTCTCCAGACGCGGCTGATGGACGTCGCGGGTGATGCACAGGCGCTCGCGGCCGCGCTGAACCATTCGGCGTTCAACACCGCCAATGCGCTCGGCCCATTCCTGGGCGGCCTTGCTATCCGCGAGGGGCTGGGCTGGACCTCCACCGGTCCCGTCGGTGCTGCACTCGCGCTTCTCGGTTTGCTGATCTGGGCCATCGCCCGGCGCGATGCCGAACCTGCTCCGGTCGAGGTCGCCTCACGGCGCGACGCTGCTCCGCTCGCGCCGCCGCTGGCGCCGGACCACCGAAGCCGTTCGGCCGCTCACGAGGATCTGCCCGCCCGGACCTCAGCGAAATAAACGCGAATTGGAGCGCCACCGCAAGTTGTGAAAGCGCCAAGCGTCGTATAGCGTCAGGATCGGCATCACCGCATAGTCGATCATTTCATGCTCGCCCGTATTCTAGTTGCCGTCGCCGCGCTGTTGCATCCCGGTGTATTGCGCGCCGAAACGCCGTCGGAGAAAGCCGGATTTGCATCCAAGCTGACGATCTATCTCGCCAAGGGGGCGCCTGATGCATGCGGGCCGGGCTGCGACCGCTGGATCGCCATCGAGGGCGATATCGACGGGGACGCAGCTCCGCGCATTAGCCGCTTCCTCGCCGCCGTCAAGAACACACAGCGTCCGATCTACCTTTATTCGCCCGGCGGGAACGTGGAGCAGTCCTACGCGATCGGGCGGCTGCTGCGCGGTCGCAAGGCGATCGCCCGGGTCGGTCGCACCATCGTGACGGCGTGCGCGGCGAACGCGCAGGTGGACGCCGCCTGCCTGAAGGTGAAGAACGCAGGCGGCGAGGTCGAGGCCGAGGCCGAGCTCACCACCCGCAAGGCGATGTGCAACTCGGCCTGCGGTTACCTGTTCATCGGAGCGACATCCCGCGAGGTGGCGCCCGACGCGGCGCTGGCGGTCCACAACTCCAGGCTGGTCCTGCGCTTTCATGGGGATCCGCCCCCGCAGGTGGTCGCCGAAGCGAGGCAGCGCCGAATGGCGAGCGCCGATCGCGACCGCACTGCGTTCATCGCGTCGATGGGAATCAGCCGCGAGCTCGACGCCCTGATCCGGACCGTGAAGTTCGAGAACCTGCACGTGCTGACGCGCGCCGAGCTCTATCGTTTCGGGATCGACACGCGACCGCTCGCCGAAACGGCGTGGAAGCTGGAAAAGGACGCCCGGCCGTACGTCCGCAAGATCGCGGTGATGAAGAAGGAGAACGCCTCTTCGTTCCGGACCATGGAGTGGCGCCTGTCGTGCGAGAACAGGACGCGCGTGCCGCTGTGGTTCGCGGCCGAAATCGACGAGGCCTCCACCGGCAAGAGCACGATCCTGATAGCGGCGGACACCGCCACGGACAAGCAGGCCGGAGGGTCACCGCTGCGATCAGGCAAGTACGAGGTCTGGCGCGGCAGCATCGACGCCGACATGGTCAAGGCGGTCCTGGCCTCCCGCTCCCTCCATGTCCGCGAGACCACGACGATGCCCGACGACAAGACGGACGAGACGAAATTCGACATCGACCTGACGGGCCTCGCGCCGGCCTGGACGCAGCTCAAGTCATCCTGCGCCTTGTCGGCGCTCAACCCGATCAGCCCCTGGCCGGCCACGGTGCCGAACGTCAGCGCAACGCCTCCGGCTGCCGCAGTGCCGTAAGCGCAGCTTCGCTTGGACCAGGCCGGCCATCGCTCAGAAAGCGGCTGGCGATTCACATAGCCTAATGCACTCGGCGCGACAAAACGTCAAAATCGTCTCCGGGATGAGGGCACTACGATGACGATGGATCGCGTCGAACGGGCATTCATCGCTACGGCGATGCTGGGTTTCCTGGTGATGCTGGGGGCGATCATATGGATGATGGTGAGCTGACGGGTTACTCCTTGCGCCAAGCCTCGTCGCAGGCGTTGCCCTATCTCGGGATCGCCCTTTGCCTTGCCGTGGCTATGTGGCTGACCTGGAGCCGCCTGCTTTAGGCCGGATCGCCCTCCCCGCGAACCGGCCCGAGCGCAACCAGTTCATCACGGACACGCTGCGCCTTTGCGATGTGATCGCTGTTGCGCAGTATCTCAAGGGCATCGCGAACCAGTTCGCGGGAAAAGGACAGGAGCTGCGCGTCGCCCGCGCGGGGGATGTAGATCATTCGAACCTCACTTGGATCATGTCCTGGGCTCGCGCAACGGCGCGACGCTGCGCCTCACGCCTTCGGCTTCCCGATCAACCCAGCCAGGCCGCGGACCAACGCCGCAACGTCGATCGGCTTTTCCCAGAGCAACACGTCGTGAAACTGTGGAGCAATGCTGACCTTGTCGTAGCCGGTCGTGAACACGAATGGCACCTGGCGGGCCCTGAGCTCCTGCGCAACCGGGAAGACCATCTCGCTGCGAAGGTTCACGTCGAGCACTGCGCCGTCGAGAACACCGCCGCCGTTGATGATGGGGAGCGCATCGTCAAGCACGCCGACCGGACCGGCAATTTCCGCGCCCGCCGACCGCAGCGCACGGCTGATGTCGTCGGCGAGGAAATACTCATCCTCGACAACGAGGATGCGACGTCCCGACAACGGGGCGTGCCCGCGCGACAACGTTGGCGATAGCGCCATGTTTCCTCCAGCACCCAGCAATGGATAGGAACATAGGCCTCGAGGCCGTCTTGGTGCAAACGAAGCATTGAATGGCGGGTTCCATGAGCAACCGCGACATCATTGTCATCGGCGGTTCCTCCGGAGCCACGGTGCCGCTGACACAGATTTTGGCGGATTTGCATCCGGATGTTCCGGCGGCCATCTTTATCGTCCTCCACCTACCTGCGCAGGGCATCGGCATCCTGGCCACCGTGGCCGCTGCTGCCGGCAGGCTCCCGGTGCATCAGGCCGTGGACGGCATGAAGTTCGAGCGCGGCCACGTCTATCTCGGTGCCCCCGACCATCATTTGCTGCTCTTGGACGATCGAATCCGGCTCGGGCGCGGCCCGCGCGAGAACATGGTGCGACCCGCGATCGACGCGCTGTTCCGCTCGGCCGCCCTGCATCACGGTCCGCGCGTGATCGGGGTGGTGCTGAGCGGATTGCTTTCGGACGGGGCCGCCGGCCTCAACGCAATCAAGCGCTGCGGCGGAATGACGATCGTGCAGGACCCCTCGGAGGCGATCGCTGCGGAGATGCCGCAGCGCGCGCTGGAGGCAGCCACCGCCGACCGCTGCGTTCCCGCCGCACGGCTCGGCGACGTCCTCTGCGATCTTGCCCGGGAGCCGCCGGGGGCCGCACGTCCGATCGCTCCGGATATCCGCCTGGAGGTGGAAATCGCCGCGGGTGAAAGAATTGGCTCCGCAATCCTGGCCGACATTGCCGATCCGGCGGCGCTGACATGCCCCGCCTGCGGCGGGGTCCTTTCCGAAGTGAAAGAGGCTCATCCCACGCGGTTTCGCTGTCAGGTCGGCCACGCCTACACCACCGATGCCCTCGCCAAGGAGCAGGAAGGGCAAGTCGATGAAGCCCTGCGCGTCGCGCTCCGGATCATCGAGGAGCGGGCCGAGCTCGTGCAGCGCATGGCCGCGGATGGCCGTCGCAGCGGCAGGCCGGCCGTGGTCGAAATGTACGAGCGGCGCGCGGTCGAATATCGCGAATACGCCGACATGATCCGGCGCGTCGTGCTACAATCGCTTGATCCTCCCGTCCCGCGCGGGAAGTGAGAAACGCCGCCATGGCAGCATCCCTTACCGAGCGTACCCGGCAACTCCGCGACGAGCAGCGGCTTCTGAAGAAAGCCGATCTCGATATCGAAGAAGGCTGGCAGCGCGTCCGCAGGCAGGAGGATCGGGTGCGGGAGTTACAGGCCGGCGGATATGACTGCCGGCAGGCGGAACGGCTGGTGGAGCTGCTCAAGCAGACCCTGGTGGAATGGGAGCGGCATCGCACCCTGATCATTCAGAGAGTGAACTACCTCCAGCAGGAGGTCGACCAGGTGCCGCCAGCGGTCGCCTGATACGGCCGCGCCGCGCGCCTTGCGATTTGCACCGTCGGGACCGCGTCGGAGGCGCGAACGTTTTCCGCTTTTGGCTGTTGGGATGACGTCGATTTCTGCTATTTGCAGAAACCGGAACCCGTTGGTCCCCGGGCAACGAGAGTAGCGGCAATCATGGACGAAGTCGGCAAGACGGCGGGGGAGCCGGAGCCTCAGGCCAAGGCCCCGTTGGTCATCGGCGTGGGGGCATCGGCCGGCGCAATCGACAGCATCGAGCGGTTCTTCGCCAAGCTGACATTGAGCGACGACCAGGCGGTGGTTCTTGTCCTCCAGAACGCCGAGGTGCTCGACGACGGGCGGTTGCGCAGCATCATCCAGCGCGCCGACGGCGCGCGTTTCGCCGATGTCCGCGATGCAATGGCGGTGGAAGGGGGCGCGATCTATCTCAGCCCGGCGGCCATGATCACCACGATCCAGGGCGGGCGCTTTGCGGTCCGCAAGGCCGAACAGGGTCCGGGCGAACGGGCCACCATCGACAGTTTCCTGGTATCGCTCGCCGAAGAGCGTGCCGAGCAATCCATCGGCGTTCTCTTGAGCGGGACCGGCGCCGACGGCACGCTCGGCACGGCTACGCTGAAGGACCACGGCGGCCTCGCCATTGCGGAAAGATTGGCCGGCGACGAGTCGTCCGACCATCTGGTCGACAGCAACAAGCCGGCGGCGATCGCGGACTACGTCCTGCCACCGGAGGACATCCCGGAGCACATCCAGGTCTATGCCCGCCATCTCCGGCGGCTGGAGGAGAAGCAGGGATTCGACGAGGTCCTGGCTGCGGCGGCGACCTCGCTGTCGCGCATCGCCGACATCCTGCGCAACAAGACCGGCAACGATTTCCACGGCTACAAGCAGAACACCTTCCTGCGCCGCGTGCAGCGGCGCATGCAGGTCGTGCAGATCGAGGAGATCACCGCCTATGTCGACTTCCTGCGCACCGACAAGGACGAGGCCCAGAACCTCTTCAATGACCTCCTGATCGGCGTCACCGAGTTCTTCCGCGACAAGCGCGAGTTCGAAGTGCTCGAGACGCAGATCATCCCGAATATCTTCGGGGCCAAGGGAAACGGCCAGCAGGTCCGCGTCTGGGTGCTGGGCTGCGCGACCGGCGAAGAGGCCTATTCGATCGGCATCCTGCTGCGCGAGCACATGGCGACGCTCGATTCCGCTCCCCAGGTGCAGATCTTCGCAACCGACATCGACGGCCGGGCGCTCGCCACCGCCCGCGTCGGGCGCTACCGCACCAATATCGAGCAGGACATGTCTCCCGAGCGCCTGGCGCGCTGGTTCGTGCGCGAGGGCGACACCTATTGCGTGGTGAAGGAATTGCGGGAGATGTGCATCTTCTCCCAGCACAACGTGATCAAGGACGCCCCGTTCTCCAAGCTCGATCTCGTCTCCTGCCGCAACCTGCTGATCTATCTCAACGCAGAGCTTCAGAACCGGGTGATCCCGCTGTTCCATTTCGCGTTGCTGCCCGAGCGCTTCCTGTTCCTCGGCAACTCAGAGAACGTGACGCGGCACCCGAAGCTGTTTGCGCCGGTCGATCGTCGCGCCCGCATCTTCAGGAAGCTCGACACCGGCACGCGGCTGCCGCCCGAATTTCCAATCTCGGCCTCGGCAGGGCGTGCGCCGGTCGAGGTGCAGCCGGCCCGCTCGTTCGGGCCGGACGTGGGCCTCGAACGCCGCGCCCAGCGCGTCGCGGAACGGTATGCGCCGGCCTATGTGATCACGGACGACAATTTCCAGATCCTGCATTTTTCCGGGCGCACCGGACGCTACATCGAGCCGACGGCCGGCGCCGCCTCGCTCGATCTGCTCCAGCTGGTGCATCGCGATCTCAGGCTGGAGCTGCGCACCGCCCTCTCCCGCGCATCGGAAACCAACGAGTCCGCCCATGCCGAGCAGATCCAGCTCGGCGTCAACGGCCATCGCGTTCTCGTCGACATCACCGTGGAGCCGATCCAGGATGGCGCCGGCGGTCATCGCAATTTCATCGTCCTGTTCAAGGATGGCCCGGCGCCCGTCGCCGACGCCCCCGAGAACAATCCCGGCGTGCTGGTGCGGACCGAGCATGTCGAACGTCTCGAAGGTGAATTGCGGGCGACCCGCGAGCGCCTCCAGGCAACGATCGAAGAGCTCGAAAGCACCAACGAAGAGCTGAAATCCTCGAACGAGGAATATCAATCGCTCAATGAAGAGCTGCAATCCGCCAACGAGGAGCTGGAGACCTCGCGCGAGGAGCTGCAATCGGTCAACGAGGAATTGACCACCGTCAATGGCGAGCTGGCGCACCGGGTTCAGGAGCTGACCCGCGCCACCAGCGACCTCAAGAATTTCCTCGAAAGCACGCAGATCGCAACCGTCTTCCTCGACAACGATCTCCGCGTGATGAACTTCACCCCCGCGATCACGCACATCCTGCATCTGGTCGAGACCGATGTCGGCCGCCCGATCGCCCACATCAAGGCGCGTATTCCGATCGAGGAGCTCTACGACGACGTACGCCGCGTCCTGCGCACGCTCGCCAGCGCCGAACGCGAACTGACCGCGCCCGACAGCGGCACGCGCTACATCGTCCGCATCCTACCCTATCGCAGCATCGACAATTTCATCGCCGGCGTCGTGATCACCTTCATCGACGTCACCGCGATCACCCGCGCAGAGGAACGGCAGCGCCTTCTCCTCGCCGAGCTTCAGCACCGCGTGCGCAATACGCTGGGCGTGGTGCGGTCGATCGCGCGCCGCTCCGCGGAGACGAGCTCCACGGTCGAGGAATATGCCGCCCATCTCGACGGGCGCCTCAATGCCTTCGCGCGCACCCAGGCCCTGGTGACGCGCGATCCGGAGGGCGGCGTCGATCTTGAATATCTGGTGATCGAGGAGCTGCTGGCCTATAATGCCCATGAGGGCGAGCAGGTGCGCGCCTCCGGGCCTGCGGTACGCTTCCAGCCGAAGGCGGCAGAGACCTTTGCGCTCGCGATCCACGAGCTTGCGACCAACGCGCTCAAATACGGCGCGTTGAGCCAGCCCGGCGGTCGGCTCGAAATCTCGTGGCATATCGACGGAGCCGTCGAGCCTCCGCAACTGCTGTTCGAATGGCGTGAGCGGGGCGGTCCGGCGGTGACGCCGCCACCGCGCAAGGGTTTCGGCACCGAGCTTCTGGAGCGCACTCTTGCGTTCGAGCTGAAGGGGCAGACGACCATGTCGTTCAACGCATCCGGCCTCACCTGCCTGATCGCGATCCCCCTGACCAGGCGTACCTTCCATACGCCGTCGATGGAGGGATGATGCGGACTCACGGGAGCGACGGCGGTGTGGCGCAGGCGGTCTTTCGCCGCTTCAACGCCTTGCGCCCGCTGTCTGACGAGGACGCCGCTGCGCTGGAACATGCCATTCTCGAAGGCTTGTTGCGTGCCGGGCCGGGCGAGGACTTGATCGCCGAAGGCGATCCCGTCGACAGCGTCCGCCTCGTGCTCTCGGGCTGGCTGTTCCGCCACAAGACGCTGGAGGACGGGCGTCGGCAGATCGTCAATTTCATCCTGCCGGGCGAGACCTGCGACGCCCACGCTTATCTTCTTTCCACCATGGATCATTCGATCACGACGGCAACGCCGGTTGCCTATGCCGAGATCAAGCGTGCGCGCTTCGAACAGCTGATGGTGGCCAATCGCACGCTGGCCGAAGCCTTCATGTGCGAGACGCTGCTGAACAGCGCGATCCAGCGCGAATGGGTCATCAACCTCGGCCGGCGCGCGGCGTTCGAGCGGGTGGCCCATCTGTTCTGCGAAATCTTCGAGCGGCTTCGCCCCGTGGGCCTGGTCGATGGCAATTCCTGCGCGCTTCCGGTGACCCAGACCGATCTGGCCGACGCGACCGGCCTGTCGGTGGTTCATCTCAACCGCACGATCCAGGAATTGCGGGCGTCCGGCCTGATCGTGCTGAAGGATCGGACCTTGACGATCGGTGATCTCGACGCGCTCAAGAATGCGGCGATGTATTCGCCCAACTATCTCAGGCTTTATCAGGCGAAGTGAACGATCCCGCGGCCGAAGGCTTCAGACAGCAGCACTGCCCGAACCTGTTGAGTCGAAGTTGAGGTCAAGTTCACTTTCGAGGTCGCGACGCTGAAGCATTGAGGCCGCCGAAAGCCGGTAGTCGCCCCCTGTGTCTTCACGCCTCACACCGGCGTGTAGATCACGAGCTTCAGCGCGGGATCGTCATTGGCCTGGAAGCTCGTGTGCTCGAACCGGAGCAGGCCCTTGGTCGGATGGTTCATGGTCTTGAGGCCCGACGAGGTGCTGCGGATGTCGTGCGCCTCCCACCATTTGACGAATTCCGGACTGCCCTGACGCAGCCGCGTGAGCAGTTCCGTGAAGGCGGGATCGCCGGCCCAGACGTCGTGAGTGGCTCGAAACATCGCGACCATGCTCCTGGCCACATCGGTCCAGCTCGCGCCGTAGAATTTTCGCGTTTGCCTGTTTGTCAGCACCAGCAGCAGCGTGTTGCGGTCCTGCTCGGGCAGCTTCCCGAAACCGAAGACCTCCTCGGCCGCCTCGTTCCAGGCCAGCACGTCCCAGCGCCGCCCGGTGACGTAGGCGGGCTGCGTCAGGCTCTGGATCATCCGCTGGATCGGCGGTGGCACGGTCTCCCGCACGAAGGCGCCCCTGGCGCCATCGCGCGCCAGCGCCTTGAGATGCGCGTGCTCGGTCTTTGAGAGGCGCAGCGCGCGGGCCAGCGCGTCGATCGTGGTGACCGAGGGGCTGACGGTGCGGCCCTGCTCGAGGCGGATGTACCAGTCGACACCGATGCCGGCGAGCTGGGCGACCTCCTCGCGGCGCAGGCCCACGGTGCGGCGCCGGCGGCCTGCCGGAAGGCCGACGGTCTTCGGTGACAGCTTTTCACGACGGGACCTCAAGAAGTCGCCGAATTCGACGCGGCGTGGATCGGCCATGATCGGTGTCCTCGATGGAGGGCCTTGGGAATACTAGGATAATACCAGGCCTTCTTGTCCCTTCAAGGGCGAGGCATATCCACCTCACCCGTCCCTGAGGTGAACATCATGAAAGCTGCCGTGCTCAAATCCTTCGGCTCGCCGCTCGCGATCGAGACTGCCCCCGACCCGGTGCTCGGTACCGGCGAGGTTATTGTCGATGTCGTCGCCACGCGCGTGCTGTCCTACATGAACGAGGTCTTCAGCGGGGAGCGCAACTACGCGCTCGACCTGCCTGTTATCCCCGGCCCGGGCGGCATCGGGCGGGTGCGCGCGGTCGGCCCGGACGCGACCAAGCTCGCGGTCGGCGACTGGGTGTTCTGCGACCCGACGGTGCGCTCGCGCGACGATGCCGTTGCGCCCGACATCGCCCTGCAGGGGCTCACGGCGGCCGGTCCCGGCGGCATGCGCCTGCAACAGCATTTTCGTCACGGCTCGTTCGCCGAGCAGATGCGCGTGCCGACCGAGAACGTCAAACGGCTCGGTGCGATCACGTCGGAGGACGCGACGCAATGGTGCGCGCTGGGGACCCTGCTGGTGCCCTATGGCGGCTTCCTCGCCGCCAAGCTTCAGCCGGGCGAGACCGTGCTGGTGAGCGGGGCCACCGGCAATTTCGGCAGCGCTGCGGTGTCGGTTGCTCTGGCGATGGGGGCGGCCTGCGTGGTGACGCCGGGCCGCAACGAAAAGATCCTGGCCGATCTCGTCCGCCGCTTCGGCAGCCGCGTGAAGCCGGTCAGGCTCACCGGGAACGAGGATGACGACCGCGAAGCGATGAAGCGCGCAGCACCAGGGCCGATCGACTGCGTGTTCGACATCATGCCGCCCTCGGTCAGCCCAACCGTCGTGCGCGCGGCGGTCATGACGGTGCGCGCTTACGGCCGCGTCGTGCTCATGGGCGGGGTCGGCATGGCCGGCGGCGCGGGCCTCGAGCTGCCCTACCCCTGGATCATGCGCAACTGCATCAGCATTCACGGCGTCTGGATGTATCCGCCCGATGCGGCCGCGCGTCTGATCGCACTGGTGCGCTCGGGGCTGCTGCGACTGGAGGAATACGAGACGACGGCCTTCGATCTCGACCATGCCAATGAGGCCGTGGCGCATGCCGCCGCCAATGGCGGGCCGTTCAAATTGACCGTGATCAGGCCGTAGTTGACGTGCCCGCTGCGGCGATGCGCGGTCAGCGCCGTTTTGCCCGACACATCAAACGCCTGGCAGGCGTCAGGCCGGCACCGGCTGAAACAGGCCGGCTACTGTGCATGGGGTTGTTTTCGCGATTTTTTTATTCGAGCTCGACGACCTGGCCGTTCGACAGCGAGACCCGCCGGTCCATGCGTCCGGCGAGCTCCATGTTGTGGGTCGCGATCAGCATCGAGACCTTGGTCGCCTTGACCAGCTGCATCAGCGCCTGGAAGACGTGATCGGCCGTGTGCGGATCGAGGTTGCCGGTCGGCTCGTCCGCGAACAGCACGCGCGGTGCGTTGGCGACTGCCCGCGCGATCGCGACACGCTGCTGCTCGCCGCCCGACAGCTCCGCCGGGCGATGGGTGATGCGATCGCCGAGGCCGAGATAGCCGAGGATCTCCTTGGCCCGCTTGACGCTCTCGGACTTCTTCAGGCCACGGATCATCTGCGGCATCATCACGTTCTCCAGCGCCGAGAACTCCGGCAGCAGCCGGTGCGACTGGTAGACGAAGCCGATATCGGTGCGGCGCAGCTGGGTGCGCTCGATGTCGGGCAGCTGCGAGGTCGGCGCGCCGTTGACATAGACCTCGCCGGAATCGGGCGCTTCCAGCAGCCCGGCAATGTGCAGCAGCGTCGACTTGCCCGAGCCCGACGGCGCCACCAGCGCGACCGACTGTCCCGCCCACAGCGCGAGCTTGGCGCCGTCCAAAATCGTCAGCGGCACCTCGCCCTGCAAGTACTGCCGCTTTATCTCGTGGAGATAAATGACCGGTACGTCTTCCGCCCCCTGCTGCTCCATCAGCCCCTCACTCGTACCGGAGCGCTTCGACGGGGTCGAGGCGCGCGGCGCGCCAGGACGGATACAGCGTCGCCAGGAACGACAGCGTCAGCGCCATGATGACGACCGCCGTGGTCTCGCCGATGTCGATCTCGGCGGGCAGCTTCGACAGGAAATAGAGTTCTGGCGAGAACAGCTCGGTCGAGGTCAGCCAGGACAGGAATTGCCGGATGGACTCGATGTTGAGACAGATCACGAGGCCGACGACGAAGCCGACCAGCGTGCCGACCACGCCGATCGAGGCACCCGTGATCAGGAAGATGCGCATGATCGAGCCCTGCGAGGCGCCCATGGTGCGCAGGATCGCGATGTCGCTGCCCTTGTCCTTCACCAGCATGATCAGGCCGGAGACGATGTTGAGGGCTGCGACCAGCACGATCATGGTCAGGATCAGGAACATCACGTTGCGCTCGACCTGAAGCGCGTTGAAGAAGGTCGAATTGCGCTGCCGCCAGTCGACCAGGAACACCGGCCGGCCTGCGGCTTCCGTCACGGCCTGGCGGAAGGCGACGATCTGATCGGGATTGGTGGTGAACACCTCGATCGAGGTGACGTCGTTGCTGCGGTTGAAATAGGCCTGCGCCTCCGCGAGCGGCATGAACACGAAGCCGAGATCGTATTCGGACATGCCGATCTCGAACACGGCGACGATCTTGTAGGGCTTGATGCGCGGCGTCGTGCCCATGGGCGTCACCGCGCCCTTCGGCGCCACCAGCGTGATGCTGTCGCCGGCATGCAGCGACAGCTGGTCGGCAAGGCGCCGGCCGATTGCGACACCCTGCCCCTCGTCAAACCCCTCGAGCGAGCCCTGCTTGATGTTCTTGGCGATCGAGGTGAGGTTGTTGAGATCGTCGGAGCGGATGCCGCGCACCAGCACGCCCGAGGCGTTCCACGGCGAGGACGCCAGCGCCTGGCCGTCCACCACGGGTGCGGCGAGCCGGATACCTTTGACCTGGCTGAGGCGGTCGGCGACGTCCTTCCAGTCGGTCAGCGGCGATTCCAGCGGCTGCACCAGGATGTGGCCGTTGAGGCCCAGGATCTTGTCGAGCAGCTCCTTGCGGAAGCCGTTCATGACGGCCATGACGATGATCAGCGTCGCCACGCCCAGCATGATGCCGAGGAACGAGAACCCGGCGATGACCGAGATGAATCCCTCCTTGCGGCGCGCCCGCAGGTAGCGCGCCGACAGCATCCACTCGAATGGCGCAAAAGGCGCGGTTTGCACGGTTTCAGTCATGGTCTCGTCCATCGCTCGATAATCCCATGATTCGGGGTCAATTGTGGCCGGATTGGCGGCCGCGATATCGGGCGATGAACAATATTCAGCCGACCAGCCGGGCGACCGCGTCCGCAGGCGACATGGTCTCGCGGGAGCCGTCGCTGCGCCGCTTGATCTCGACCTTGCCGTCGGCGAGCCCCTTCGGCCCGATCATGATCTGCCAGGGGATACCGATCAGGTCAGCGGCGGCGAATTTGGCGCCAGCGCGCTGGTCGGTGTCGTCGTAGAGCACGTCGACGCCCTTGGCCTGAAGCTCGGCATAGAGCTTCTCGCAGGCCGCATCGACCGCGGCATCGCCCTGCTTGAGGTTGAGCACCACCGCGCGGAACGGGGCGACGGCCTCGGGCCACTTGATGCCAGCATCGTCATGGCAGGCCTCGATGATGGCACCCAGCAGGCGCGAGACGCCGACGCCGTAGGAGCCGCCATGGATCGGCACATCGACGCCATCAGGGCCCGCCACCAGCGCCTTCATCGGCTCGGAATATTTGGTGCCGAAATAGAAGATCTGGCCGACCTCGATGCCGCGGGTATTCACCCGCTTGTCCGCGGGCACTTCCTGCTCGAACCGCGCGGCATCGTGCACGTCTTCGGTCGCGGCATAGACCGAGGTCCATTGCTTGATGATCGGCGTCAGGTCGCTGTCATAGTCGACGTCCTCGCCGGGCACCGGCAGGTCCAGCACGTCGCGGTTGATGAACACGCCGGATTCGCCGGTCTCGGCGAGCACGATGAACTCGTGGCTGAGATCGCCGCCGATCGGACCGGTCTCGGCGCGCATCGGGATCGCCTTCAGTCCCATCCGCGCGAAGGTGCGCAAATAGGCGACGAACATCTTGTTGTAGGCCACGCGCGCCGCCGCCTCGTTGAGGTCGAACGAATAGGCGTCTTTCATCAGGAACTCGCGGCCACGCATCACGCCGAAGCGCGGACGCTGCTCGTCGCGGAATTTCCATTGGATATGATAGAGATTCAGCGGCAGGTTCTTGTAGGACTTCACATACGCGCGAAAAATCTCGGTGATCATCTCCTCGTTGGTCGGCCCGTACAGCAGCTCGCGCTTGTGGCGGTCGGCGATGCGCAGCATCTCCGGGCCGTAGGCGTCGTAGCGGCCGCTCTCGCGCCAGAGGTCGGCGAGCTGGAGCGTCGGCATCAGCACCTCGATCGCGCCGGAGCGGTCCTGCTCCTCGCGCACGATCTGCTCGATCTTCTTCAGCACGCGGAAGCCGAGCGGCAGCCAGGCATAGATGCCGGCCGCCTCCTGCCGGATCATGCCGGCGCGCAGCATCAGCCGATGCGAGACGATCTCCGCCTCTTTCGGATTTTCCTTCAGGATGGGCAGAAAGAACCGCGACAACCGCATGGCAATACTCTGGGAATCAGTGAGGGGTTGCAGTGAAAGCGGATTGGGAGCGAAAACACAAGACCGGGAATGAGGAAAAGCCGCTAAGGCAGCGGAATTCCTGTCATTTTTCCGTTGCCTTCAGGTTCAGCTTGAACCGGTTTGCCTACGGCGCCACCTCAAGTTCGTCCTCGAGCGTGATCTGCTCGAAATCGGTCACCAGCGCATCGATCCGCACATGCCAGCGGCCGGCGAAGGGCAGCTCGACCTTGCGCACATGCCAGTAGCCGTCCGGCCCGAGCGAAGCGGCCCGCTCGATCGGCTCGATGCCCCGCTCCGGCAGGCTCAGGGTCAACGTCGCCTCCTTTGCCCCAAGCGGCGTCCCCTCTCCGGTCATGAGCTGGAGCACGAAGTCGTTGACGCCAGCCTTCCCCGGCGCGACCAGCACCTGGAACATCGCCTTGTCGGTGTGGATGTGGAGCGCCAGCGGCGTCTCGGGAACAATGGTCCGCGGCGGCGGCGTGAAACGCCAGCCGGCCACGACGGCGAAGATGGCGAGCGCGATCACGCATTCGAGCAGGATCGAGCGCTTGAGTGCGGGCGCGGCCTTCTCGTCCCGCGCCAGCGCCGACGTCAGCCGGAACCGATTGAGTGCGGCAAGAGCCAGCAGCAGGACGGCCAGACCAAGCTTGATCGACAGGATGGCCCCGTAACGGGTCTCGATCAGCGCGGACGGCCTTTCGAGCTGAACGATGGCGAGGCCAAGGCCGGTCAACGCCAGCACACCGACCGCCAGCACGGCAATGCGCGAGAAGCGGTTCACGACCGGCAGCGCCGCGGTCGCCGGTTTCGACATCAGCGCGGCGAGCGGCGCGAGGGCTCCGATCCAGAAGGCGACGCCGAGGCCATGGAGGAAGATCGCCGGCCGCGTCAGCATCTCGGGCGGCGCCGTTGCTGCGTGCCCGGTCATGGCGAGTGACAGGCCAACGCCGATAAATGCGATCATCGCAAAGGCGCGCGCGTACCACGCGCTGCGCAGCGCCATCATCGCGAGCAGCATCGATGCGACCGCGACGAGCAGCGCGGGGCCGGCACTGGTCGCGAATGCGACCTTCCACGGAGCAGCCGTCACGACCGCCGCTGGCGGCAGGCCGAGAAGGTCGAGGCCCTGCACGCCGAGCGAGACGATCGCACTCGGAATGCCGATGAGAAGCGCCATGCGCGGCACTGCCGTGCCCGTCATCGACCACGCAATCCACCGCGAAAAGAACACGCCGCCGACACCGACGAACAGGCCGAGATAGAGACCGATCCGTGCCAGCCAGATCAGCGCGCTCAATCCGCCATCCGCACGGGCGGGCGGCTTCGTCGCCGTCGGAGCACCGACCGAGAAGATCACCGAGCCCGCGACGGGATGGCCGTCCTGCGAGGTCACGCGATAGCTGACCACCGCTGTGCCCTGCGGCAGGTCACGCGGCATCACGACCGAAATGGTCTCGCCCGATGCGTCGATGCGCGCGTCGTCCCGCGCCCTGCCCGCGCCGTCGATCAGCAGAATTGCGCCCGGCGTCACCGCCTCGTTGAAGCGCAGCTCCACCACCTTCGGCGCGGTCTTCAGGATGCTGCCGCTCGCCGGATCGACCGAGACCAGAGCGGCATGCGCCGACGCGCCGGTCGCGAAGCCGGCAACGAGCAACAGCGTCGCGAGCGCGGCGATGAGGCGCATCAGGGTTTTGGCAACAGCTTCACACCCGGTGCTGGTGATTTGCCCTCGTGCGAATGTCCTGCCCCCTCAGTCGGAATCTCGATCCAGCGGCTGACACCGGTCTCGCATTCCTGGACGACGGGGAAATACAGAGTCGTGTTCGGCTTGAGCGCGTCGGTCAGCACCGTGTGCATGACGAACTCGTCATAGTTCTTGTCCGACAGCTTGCCGCCGGACCATGCGACCTCCTTGACGCCGGAGGAGAGCTTGTTGCCGTGATAATTGTACTCAGCGGCATATTGGCCCTCGACGACATCGACGCTCCAGCCAGCCTTCGGCATCGGCTTCACCGCGATCACCCCCTCCGGGACCTGCACGCGGATTTTGACCGTCGGCGAGCCCGCGCAGCCGTGCGGGACCGCGAACACCGCCTTGTAGGACGCCCCGACGGTGGCCTGCTTGCTCTCCAGAAAAACATGCGCCGCCGCAGGCGATGCGGCGAACACGGCAACAAGGAACAAGAGGGATTGCTTCGACATGTTCGGCCTCTCGAGCGGGGTCATTTGATCAGGATCGGCGATTCGACGTCGACATGATCGGCCTCGGAGATCGAAATCCCGAGACCCAGCATCCAGCGTCCGGGCGTCAACTGCGCCACCTTCACGCGCCAGCCATCCTCGCCCTCGCGCGAGGCCTCGACCGGAGCGAGCTTTCTCCCGGTCTGCGTATCCACGAGCGTCACCGACACGGCTTGGGCCGTGAGCGGTGTTTCGTCAACCGTTTCGAGCTGGATGGCAATTTCGACCGGACCGGCGCGGCCGGGCGAGACCGTGACATTGGCCATCGCCTTCTCGGTGTGCAGATGCGTGAAGAAGCTGTCGTCGTCGGTCGCCGCGGCAAGCGGTGTCGCGGCAACCGCCAGCAGCGCAGTCATTGCGAACGCGAGGCCCGCGATGGTTCGATTTGAGGTCATGAGGGACTTGATCCGTTTCATCACATTTTCATTCCCGAATGATCGTGCATCTTCTTCATCATCTGCCCGCCGTCGCCCGGCGCCTGCGCGCCGACGGCTTGCACATCGAGAGACACGGCGACCTTGCCGGCCTTCTCGAACTGAAGCGTCACCGGAACCTTGTCGCCTTGCTTGAACGGCCCCTTCAGCTCCTGGAGCATGAGGTGATAGCCGCCGGGCGCGAGCTTCACGGTCTTGCCGGGATCGATCACCAGCCCCTGGTCGAGGTGACGCATCTTCATCACGCCGTTGTCCATCGCCATCTCGTGGACCTCGGCCTTGCCCGCGATGTCGGCGGAAACGCTGACCAGTCTGTCCGCGGCCGTTCCCTTGTTCTCGATCGTCAGATAGCCGCCCGCGACCTTGGCGCCGCCCGGCGTCGCCCGGCTCCACGCCTGCGAGATGACGAGATCCCCGGCCTTGATGTCGTCGGCGCGGACGGGGGCGGCGAACATTGCGGCGGAGAGTGCGGCGAGAGCGAGGATGCGTGAGAGCTTGTGCATGTGGTTTGCCTTTCTTGTCGTCAACATCATTCCACCCGTCAGAACGTGTACTTGGCGGCGAGAACGAAGGTTCGCCCCGGAAACGGATGGAACAGGAAATACTGCTCGTTGAAGAGATTATCGATGCCGAAGTCGAACGCAAAATTCTTCGTCGCGTTGTAGTGGATCTTCAAGTCCACGACGAAGAAATTATCGAACGCGCCATAGACGTGGGAAACACGATCCGTGTTGTCCAGCGTCGAATATTGCTTGCCGCTATAGCGTGCGGCAACCGTGTAGGCCCAGCTGTCGTTCGGCCGGTAGGTCACGCCGAACTTGGCGCGCCAGTCGGGCACGTAAGGCACGCGCTTGCCGACGACGGTGGTGGGTACGTTCGTCAGCGGGTCCCTGCCAGCCCAGCCCGCGTCCGCCAGGATTTTGGAGTCGACGTAGGTCACACTGCCGAAGACCTGCAAGCCCTCGATGACGACATTGTCCTTATCAGCAGATAATTCCACACCCTGCATCCTGATGGCATCGACGTTGCTGAACGTCGTCGCACTCTGGGTGGCGTTGATCATGTTGGTCTGCGCGATGATCGCGTCGTTGGTCCGCTCTCTGAACAGGGTCAGCCTGACACGGCCGTCATTCCAGTGACGCTCGATGTTGAGCTCCCCGGTGAAATCCTGCTCGGGTCTCAGGAAAGGATTGGCCACCGTGATCGTGTTGCCGACTGTGACGTTCTGATAGAGTTCGAGGACGGTCGGATAGCGATAGGCCTCGCCGAAACTGGCGGTTATGTTCCAGTCCTTGTTCGGATCGTAGGACAGCGACGCCTTTGGCGAGAAATTCGTCGACGCAAGACCCGGCTGGTTCTTCGAAAACGACGAGGTGATAAGCCCGACGCCGTTCGCCAGGGTCACGACGTTCTGGCCGTCGAGCGCTTGCCAGTTCTCCAGCCGTCCACCCAATGTCAGCTTCAGATTGGGCTGTATCTTCCAGGCGTCCTGAAGCCATAGCGCGCCAGTGCGCGTTTCACCCTGACTATTGGCATAGAGCTGTCCCGTCGCGGTCGAGGCCTGATACCAGACTGAAGATCCGTAGGTCGGATTTTCAAGACGATACCTGTCGCCGTGAATGCCAAAGCTGATTTCGTGCGCTCCGCCATAACCCAGCGGACGCCAGATGCCCTTGGCGTCGGCGTTCTGCCAATTGGTGCCGTCCATGCGCTGGATCTTGCCGTTCTGAGAGAAACCGAGGCCTGACGTGACCGTGTAGGGATTGAGCTGAGTGTCCTCGAGATAGTTGTAGCTCGAGGCGGACAGATCAAAATCGAAAATGCCCTTGGTGTCGCTCTTGATCGCGACCGCGTTGCTCATATGGGTCTGGTCCCATATGTACTTGGCATTCGCGAAGGTCGTGATGCCATTGAAGGTCGGCAGTCCCGTTGCCGTCGACCGCAGATAGGTCTGCGGATCCGATACCTGGTGATTGTTCCAGATCCCGAGCGAATAAGTTGCCTGCACCAGCGGCGACAGATCGTAGGCGAGCCGCAGATTGGCTGACGTCTGCTGCGAATGGGCGAGAATGCCGGTGCCGACGACGTCGGCTTCCTGACCGACCTTGTTCTTAGCCGGGAAAGCACCGGTCGTGCCGGCTGGGATTGTCGCGCTGGTGGTGTAGGTGAGTGGCTGCTGAAAACTGTCGAGATAGTTGGCGCTGACGAGCCAGGACAGCTTGCCGTCGCGATTGCCGGCGGCCGCGCTGGTCTGGCTGGTCACGTAGGTGTCCTTGGTGCCGTACTGGTTCCACGGCATCACGGACACGGTTTCCTTGGCGACCGCAAACGGCCTGTCCGGCATCTTTGACGAGATCAGTAGCACGCCGCCGATCGAATTGCCGGGATAGGCGGCCGCGAACGGACCATTGAGGTAGTCGACCCGCCCGATCGCTTCCGGCGAGATCAGGTTCCATTTCGGCGAGGCATTCGTGTTGTTGTTGCCGATCAGCGCCGAGATCAGGAGATCGTCGTAGTAGATCAACGTCCGCGAGCTCGAATTGAGGCCCCAGCTGCGCGTCGCGAGCACGGCATTGTTATCCCCGTCGTTGCGCTTCCGCACGAACAGGCTCGGCATGTATTTGACGGCGTCCTCGGGGTCCTTGAGGTTGATTGTCTCATCGACCTCCTTCGCCGTGATGCTGAAGGAGCGCTGCGGCAATTGATAGCGCGCCACGGCATCCGGTGGCTCCAGTGACGGCCGGGTGCTACCCGCCCCCTGCTCGCCTGTGACGACGGAAGCTTCCCGCTCGCTGGCGGGCTTCGCCCACCGGCCCCGGGCGGCAGTCGTCTGCACCGACGGCTTGCGCGGCTTGGGCTTCGTTGCCGCGGGCGCATCGACGGTAACCGGCGGCAGCACTGCGCTGCTGCTCTGGGCGAAAACTCCGCTCGACGAGGCAAGCAGCGCAGCCTGGACGGCAACGATGCTCACGCCACGGCGGGCATGACAACGTAACATGGGGCATTCCTGACGCCGGCTTTCTTCCCGGCTGTTCGACAGCATCAATCGCCAGCGGACGAGCCGCGGCGACGGTGGAGGTCGTCAGGAAATGCGGGGAGGCGCGCGCGCCTGGGCGCTTGAGCCCTTATGGGCGGCAACGTTGGGAACATCCGCCGTGTGCCACACCACGCGTTCGACGTGGCGGAAGGGAATGGCGAACGCTGTCTGCGGCGGCGAATCGAGCGAAGCGTTCGCCTGCGCCAGACAACAGAGTGCACAGGCAGCGCCATGCGCGGTCGGCGAGCCAGTCCGATCGTTCAGACCGCCCTGGTCGCTCGCGCTATGGCAGATGACGGCGGCGGACAGCGGATCGGCAACGGCTCGGCTTGCCGCCAGACAGGCGGCAATCGGCGCCAGCACCTGCATCGCCAAAGCGAGCAGGACCAGAGGTAAGAATTTTTGCAGCCGTGCGCGCATCCACCGAACCATTCGTTCGTGCGCTAACTAAACACCGCGTCGGCACCCGAGTCGAGGCCAGTTCCGCCGCCCGCTTGGCCCAGCGCAAATTCCAAAACTGTGGTCGGATCCCCCTACCGGCGGGCGGGGTCCGGCATTTGAGGCAGCCCAACCATCCCCGCCCATCCACAGATTTCTTATATTTGTCATATGCTTAGATAGCCAAAAGCCCGATCATTTCGTCAGCTGCTCTTATTTTGAACAATCGTTGCCGAAAATGATGACAAGTGAGAAAAGTTGATCTAGCATCCTCTTGCTCAGGCGCTGACCGCGAGGTCGAGGCCTGGTGGTCCAAGTCTCGGGAGGAGCCCCTGGCGCGCAAAATGCAGCGTCGCCCCGTCAATCAAGATCAAATCTTAAGATCGGGGATAATAGGGTCGACACAATTTTTGAGCGGGGCCAGGGCCCCGCTCTTTTTTTGCCCGCATGGCTGAAAAGCCGATGAATGCTTCCCTCCATCCCATCGAACAGAGTTTTGAGCTCGCGGCACGGCGCTGCGCTGATCTCACGCCGCTCGTCTATCAGAGGCTGTTCGAAGCCCATCCGGAAACGCAGACGATGTTCCGGACGCAAGGCAGCAAGCTCGTGAAGGGATCGATGCTGGCGCTGACGATCGAGGCGATTCTCGACTTCGCAGGCGAGCGGTGCGGACATTTCCGGCTGATCGCCTGCGAGATCGCATCGCACGACGCCTATGGCACGTCGCGCGAACTGTTCATCGCCTTCTTCGCCATCATCAGGGATACGCTGCGCGATCTGCTCGGCGATGAATGGACGCCGAACATGGCGCTGGCCTGGGACGCATTGCTCGTCGAGATCGACACATACGCCGGCATTCCGGCCTGACGCTTTGCGCTGCACCAACGCGAGCGGCGATCTCACGATTGATTGCAGATTGAGTGCCAACAACTCTTGTGAGAGACTTTCGGACATCGGTCGCGCAAGCAATGACGCGCCGACGACAAGATATATGGGAGCGAGCGATGTCCGGGACGAAAGATTTCTCGACGACGAGGCGCGATCTTCTTCAGGCGGCAGCGACCGCCGGCGCCGGGGCTGCCCTCTTCGGCAGCATGGGCATAAATCCAGCACTGGCCGCCGAAGTCGGACGCAGCGAGAAACCGCTGAAGGCGGCGTTCTCCAATGCGGGCCTTCAGGCGACGTGGTGCGCGCAGGGCAAGCAGGCGGCGGAATTCTGGGGCAAGCTGTTCAATGTCGAAGTCACCTGGTTCGACGGCCAGCTCGATGCGGTGAAGCAGCGCGCGGCGATCGACAACATGGCCTCGCAGAAATGGGACTTCGTCGCGATCCAGGCGTTCGGCATCGGCACCCTCACCCAGCCGGTGCAGAAGATGATCGACGCCGGCACGCCGGTGATCGACATGGACACGCTGATCGCGCCGCTCGACCAGATTAACGTCCATTCCTTCCTCGCCCCCGACAACGAGTTCATGGGCGCTTCGGTGACGCAGGCCCTCTGCAACGCCATGGGCGGCAAGGGCAAGATCATCATGACGCAGGGCGCGCTCGGACATACCGGCGCGCAAGGACGGGCCAAGGGCTTCAACTCGGTCGTCAAGCAATTCCCCGGGATCGAGGTGCTCGACACCCAGCCGGCCGACTGGGACGTCTCGAAGACCGCACGTCTCTGGGAAACGTACCTCACGAAGTATCCCCAGATCGACGCGGCGTTCTTCCACAATGACGACATGGCGCTGGCGGCGGCCAACATCATGAAGGCGCGCGGCCGCACCAACATCCTGATCGGCGGCGTCGACGCCATGCCGCCGGCGATCCAAGCGGTGAGCGAAGGCCGCATGTTCGCGACCGTGCGCAATCCGTCCTGCCGCATCCATGGCGGCGCCATCATCGCAGGCGTCTCCGCCGTGGTCGGCGGCGAAAAGAGCGGACAGGGCATTCCCAAGAACGTCGTCACCGACGGCCCGGTCGTGACCAAGGCCAACGCCGCCGGGATGCAGTGGATGCAGGATCACTTCCTGATCTGAGCGTCCATGTCAGCGGGTCGTTCACCCATCCTGGAACTGCAGGGCATCACGAAGAGCTTCGGCGGCGTCGAAGCGCTTCGTGGTGTCGACTTCGCGCTTCTTCCCGGCGAGATCCACGGTCTCGTCGGCGAGAACGGCGCGGGCAAAAGCACGCTGATGAAGATCATCGCCGGCGTGCACACCGAGTTCTCCGGCCGCTTCCTGATCGACGGGAAGGAGACGCATTTCCGCTCGGCCCGCGACGCGCATGCGGCCGGCATCGCCATGGTGCATCAGGAGCTCTCTGTCGCCCCCGATCTCACGGTTGCCGAGAACGTCTTCCTCGGCAACCAGCCGACCAACGCCCTCGGCCTCGTGCAATGGCGGCGGATGGCGCGCGAGGCCGGCGAGCAGCTCGCCCGCTTCGGCATCGACGTCGATCCGATGTCGCGGCTTGGCGACTTACCGATCGGGCTGCAGCAGCTGATCGAGATCGCCCGCGTGCTGTTCTCCGGCGCGCGCATCGTCATCCTGGACGAGCCGACCTCCGCCCTCTCCCCGCCCGAGGTCGAGCGTCTGTTCACAACGCTGAGGCGGCTGCGCGAGGACGGCACGGCAATCGTCTTCATCTCGCATTTCATTGAGGACATCCTGCTTGTGTCCGACACGGTGACCGTGTTCCGAAACGGGCGGAAGGTCGCGGAGACCGCGAGCGCGGCGACCAGCAAGGGCGCGCTGATCGAGGCCATGATCGGCCGTGGCGGCGAGGCGCTCGAGCACAGCTACACCGACGATCTGATGCTGCCGCAGCCGAGCGACAGCACGGTGGTTCTGAAGGCCGATCAGCTCTCGCTTGCGCGCAGCCTGAAGGACGTCTCCTTCGAGGCGCGCGCCGGCGAGGTGCTCGGCATCTATGGTTTTATGGGCTGCGGCCAGCAGGAGCTCTCGCGCATCCTGTTCGGCAAGCTGAAGCCGGACGGCGGCACGCTTGTCGTCGACGGCACGCCCAAGACCTTCGCCAGCACGGCGGCAGCGCGGCGCGCGGGCGTGGCGCTGGTGCCGGAGAGCCGGCGCGACATGCTGTTTCACCAGGAGCCGGTCTACAAGAACATCTCGATCAGTATTCTCGACCGCATCTCCTCCCTGCTGCTCAAGCCAACGCAGGAGCGCGATATCGCGAGGCGCCAGGTTGAGCAGTTGCAGATCAGGCCGCCGGTGGTCGGCCTCGATCTCGGCATGCTCTCGGGCGGCAACCAGCAGAAGGTGGCGCTGGCAAAATGGCTCACCTATCCGCCAAGGCTGCTGGTGCTTTGCGAGCCGACCCGCGGCATGGATGTCGGCGCCAAGAACGACGTCATCAACATCGTCCGCGACCTCCGCGCCAGGGGGCTCGCGATCATCGTGCTGTCGACCGAGCCGGAAACGGTGCTGTCGCTGGCCGACCGCATCCTCGTGCTCAAGCGCGGCGCATTGGTGCGGGAATTCAAGAACGAGCCGGTCAGCAAGGACCGCCTGCTGGAAGCGGCGTGACGGAGAAGCACCATGGCGAGCAGTGAGACGGCCTTTGCGGAAGCCCATCGGGCGCGCGGCCTTGCGCCCTTCCTGCGCTCGCAGATGCGCAACATCGCCCCGTTCCTGACGCTGATCTTCCTGTCCGCCTTCTTCGCCTTCGCCAGCCCCTCCTTCGCCACGCTCGACAATCTCGGCAACATCCTGACGCAGGTGTCGGTGACGGGCATCATCGCCGTCGGCCTCACCTTCGTGATCCTCTGCGCCGAGATCGACCTCTCGATCGCCAGCATCGCCAACGTCACCGGCATTGCCGTTGCCTACTTCACGCTGCAGGAATCCTACGTCAACATCGCCAACATCCCGCTGCCCGGCGCAGTTGCGATCATCCTGTCGATCCTGCTCTGCGCCCTGCTCGGCCTCGTCAATGCGCTGGGGCTGACCGTGATCGGCATCCCCTCCTTCATCATGACGCTGGCGATGATGCAGATCGCCGCCGGCATCTCCGCACTCCTGGTGCGCGGCCAGATCGCCTACAAGGTGCCGAGCCTGATCACGACGCTCGGCTCCGGCTCGATCGGCGGCATCCCCTGGATCGTCATCGTCGCCGCCATCATGCTGCTCGGCGGCCATCTGGTGCTGACCTACACGCGCTTCGGCCGCTACGTCTACATGGTCGGAGGCAACCGCGAGGCGGCCGAATATTCCGGCCTCAACGTCAAGCTCATCCTCGGCGCCGTCATGGTGATCTCGGCGGTGTGCTCCGGCATCGGCGGCATGCTCGGTGTCGCTCATTTCGGCAGCGCGCAGCAGAACGAGTTCGACACCTATCTGCTCGACTCCATCGCCGCCGTCGTCGTCGGCGGCACCAGCCTGTTCGGTGGCCGCGGCGGCATCGGCAACACCATCGTCGGGCTCTTCGTTCTCGGTGTCCTGAATAACGGCCTCGACCACGTCAACATCGACAGCTTCCTGAAGATCCTGATCCGCGGCCTGATCCTGCTGGCGGCGCTGATCATCAACGTCTATGCGCAGCGCTTGAGAGAAAAAGCGGCGGAGTAGTCGGCCGCCAAACAAAAAGTACGAAAACAACCCCATGCACAGTAGAAACTGCGTGGGAGTTCAACCGCTTACGGAAGTCGCAATAACGTTAGCGCGAGTGCGCCGACGTTTGACTCGTCGAGGCTGGGCAAGAACGACGCTTTTTGGGAGTTGATGTAGGCTTCGTCTTATGGCGAATCGCACGTTCAAGACCGGCGAGAGCCGGGAGCAGCCCAGTCTGCTTCCTGCGCGGATTGAGGACTATGTCGGGCCGGACAATCCGGTCCGGGCGATCGAGAGCTTCGTTTGCGCGCTCGACCTTGCCAAGCTCGGCTTCCGCCACGCGGACCGTGGCGCCGAGGAAGTGGGGCATCCGCCCTACGATCCTGCGGATCTGCTGAGGCTCTATCTTTACGGCTACATCAACCAGGTCAGGTCGTCGCGCCGGCTGGAGCGGGAAGCTGGCCG
>NZ_JAFCJZ010000008.1 GCF_018130765.1 Bradyrhizobium iriomotense | reverse complement strand
TCCGGCCGCGCCTCGCAATCGGCCGGTTCGTTCCAGCCTGAGCAACCAAACCACCAATTCTTGCCCAGCCTCGACGGGTCAAATTAATTTAGCAAAATCAGAAATCGTGGGTCCGCCTCGCAAGCCCTTGATCCGGCAGAGGCCGGCTACTGTGCATGGGGTTGTTTTCGCACTTTTTTGTTGAGACCACTTCTTACGTGCCGCGCGGCGGAATTGTCCGGCACCGCGCCCGTGAAACGCGATTGCGAAATCCGGTGTGGCCGCTCATCATGGTCTTCGCCTGCGCCGCACCAACAAACATGCACAAGCGGCGCGCGAGGCCTGGGAGAGAACGAATGCAACGAACGGCTCGCCTGCTGGCGCTCATCGCCGGACTATGCGCCGCTGCGCTGACGACCGAGGTGCTCGCGCAGAAATATCCGTCGCGGCCGGTGAAGATCATGGTCGGCTTCAGCGCGGGCGGCCCCGTCGATGTCGTCGCGCGCATCATCGGCGATCGGCTCGGCAACAAGCTCGGGCAGCCCTTCGTGGTGGAGAACCGCGCCGGCGCCAACGGCATGATCGCCGCCGAAGGTGTCGCACGTGCCGATGCGGACGGCTACACCATGCTCGCCTGCAACTCCTCCACCATCACGCTGAACAAGACGCTGTTCAAAGACATCCGCTACGATCCGGAAAAAGACTTCGCCCCGCTGACCACCGTCGTGTCGGCGCCGCTGGTGCTGGTGGTCAATCCGGAGAATCCCAAGACCGCCGACATCAAGACCGTCGCCGATCTCGTCGCGGCGGCGAAGGCGGCACCCGGCGCGCTCGCCTATGGCTCGGGCGGCAACGGCAACCTCGCGCATCTCGCCATGGAGCTGCTCGCCCAGAAGGCCGGCATCAAGCTGATCCACGTGCCCTATCGCGGCGGCGCGGCGTCCGAGGTCGGCATCCTCGCGCAGGAGGTTTTGGCGGTGTTCGATCCGCTCTCCGCGGTGCCGCTTGTGAAGGCCGGCAAGCTGCGCGCGCTCGCGGTGTCCTCCGCCGAGCGGCTGCCGGCGCTGCCCGACGTGCCGACCGTCGCGGAGGCCGGCTATCCCGGCTTCGACATCTCATTCTGGGTCGGCTTCTTCATGCCGAAGGCGACGCCTGCGCCGATCCTCCAGACGCTGCACCAGGAGATCGTCACTGCTGCCAAGGATCCGGCGGTCGCGGACAAGCTCGGCTCGCAGGGCGTCGTCAGCGTGCTGAGCCCGGCCGACTACGCCGCCAAGATCGCGAAGGAGACGAAGGAGCTGGCCGAGGTCGTGGCGGCCGCGAACATCAAGGCGGAGTAGGGCAAGCTAGAGCCACAGGATCTGCTTGCGATAGCCGAGATCGTTCAGCAGCGGCGCGGCCGGTCCCTGGTGGAACACGGCGCCGCGCTCCAGCGCGAAGACGCGGTCGGCGAGCGCCAGCACGAGATCGAGATTGTGCTCGACGATCACGATCGACATGTGCTTGCGGAGCTGGTCGAACACCTTGAACAGCTCCAGCGTCACCGCCGGCGCGAGGCCCTCGAACGGCTCGTCAAGCAGCAACAGGCGGACATTGCCCGACATCGCGCGGGCGACCGCCACCATCTGCTGCTCGCCGCCGGAGAGATAGTCGGCGGCGACGTTCATGCGCTCCTTCAGGCGCGGAAAATAGTGCAGGATCTGCTCTTCGTTCCAGACCACGCCGTCGCTGCCGTCGGTCTTGCGGGCGAGGCGTCCGAGCGCGAGGTTTTCGCGCACGGTCATGCCGGCGAACAGCCCGCGGCCCTGCGGCACATAACCGACGCCGCGGCGGGCGATGTCGGGTGCGGGAAGGCTCGCGATGTCGCTGCCGCGATAGTCGATGGTACCTGATGCGGCCGGCACCAGGCCGGCGACGGTTTTCAGCAGCGTCGACTTGCCGGCGCCGTTACGGCCGAGCAGCGCAACGATCTCGCCCTCGCGCACGTCGAGCGCGGCGTCGCTCAGGATATGGCTCTTGCCGTAGAAGGTGTTGACGCGATCGAGGCGGAGCACGGTGTCGCGCGCATCGGCCGCCTCCAGGCTGCGCCGATGCTCGACTGGCGGAATTCCCTTGCCGGTGTAGATCTCCTGCACCCGCAGGTCGGCCCGCACCGCTTTGGGGCAGTCGGACATCAGCACCTCGCCCTGGTTCATCACGGTGACCACAGCTGAGAAGCCGAGCACGCGGTCGATGTCGTGCTCGACGATCAGCACGGGAATGTTGGCCGCGATGTTCTTGACGAGGTTGGAGACGCGTTCGCGCTCGGCGGCGGCGAGCCCTGCGAGCGGCTCGTCCAGCAGCAGCACCTGTGGCTTACTGCCAAGCGCGATGCCGAGATCGACCAGCCGCTGCCCGCCATAGGAGAGCTCGCCGCCTTCGATCTCCTCGATGCCCTCGAGCCCGAGGAATTTGACCAGCGCCGCGGTCTCGGCATGGATGCCTTCGTAGGCGTCGATGTCGTTCCAGATGTTGAAGCGCATCGGCCGCCGCGCCTGCAGCGACAGGCGCAAATTCTCATAGATGGTCAGTCCGCGAAACAGGTTTGTGATCTGGAACGAGCGCGCCAGTCCCTGGTGGCAGATCGCATTCGCCGGCACGCCGGCGATGTCGCGGCCCTGCAGGCGGATCGTGCCTTGATCCGGTGCATAGAGGCCGGAGACCAGATTGAACAGCGTGGTCTTGCCGGCGCCGTTCGGCCCGATCAGCGCATGGATCTCGCCGGCGGCAACGGAGATGCTGGCATTCTCGACGGCGCGGATGCCGCCGAATTTTCGCGAGACGCCGCTGACCTCGAGCACGGTGCCCTTGAGTGCTTCCGGCCGCAGGAAGTCGGGCAGCGGCAGGCCGTCATAGATCTTGCGCCGGCTCATCGCGGCTGACTCTTCCGCGGGCGGACGCAGGCGCCGCATGATCAGCGCACCGATGCCGACGAGGCCGCCGGGCGAATACATCACGAAGGCCACGAAGGTGAGGCCGAACCAGAACAGCCAGTCCGACGTCCAGATCGAGAACAGCTCTCTGAACAGGATGAAGAACAGTGCGCCGAGCGCGGGCCCTAGCAGGCTGCGCATGCCGCCGATGACGACCATGGCGAGCAGCTCGCCGGCGAACGGCACCGAGACCGCTTCGGCCGAAACCAGATAGTTCAGGAAGCCGATCAGCGCGCCGGCAAGCCCGGTGACGACGGCCGAGATCACGAACACCGCGAGCTTGTAGCGCTCGACCGGGTAGCCCTGAAAGCTCGCGCGCAGCTGGTTCTCGCGGATCGCGACCAGCACATGCCCAAACGGCGAGCGCACCAGGCGCATCAGCATGTACAGCACGGCGAGCCCGATCACGGCGACGACGATGTAGTAGTTGAGCGCACTGTCGAAGCTGACGGTGCCGATGCCGCCGCGCTTCAATCCGCCGAGGCCATCTTCACCGCCGGTGAGGCTCGTCCAGCGGAATGCGGTGGTGTAGACGAGGGCCGCCAGCGCCAGCGTCAGCAGCGAGAAATAGACGCCGCGCCGGCGCAGGATCAGCATGCCGATCGCGGTGGATGCAATCGCGACCACGACCATCGATCCCAGCAGGGGCAGCCAGATCTCGCCGGGGAAGAAACGCAGCTGGATCAGGCCGGCGGCATAGGCGCCGATGCCGAACCAGGCGCTGTGACCGAACGAGACGAGGCCGGTATAGCCGATGCAGAGGTTCAGCCCCATGGTCGCGATCGCAAGGCCGACGATCCAGGTGCCGGTGTTCAGCGACAGGCCGAACGCCTTCAGCAGGAACGGCAGCGCGACGATCGCGACCGTCGCGATCAGCAGCGGCTGCAGCTTCGCGGTTGCGGAGGCGACCCTCATTCGAATTTCTCGATGCGCTCGCCGAGCAGGCCGCGCGGACGCACCAGCAGCACCAGGAACATCAGGATGTAGACCGAGGCTTCACCGGCCGCAGGCTCGAAGTGAATGGCGATGCCGCGCACCACGCCGACGAGCAGCGCCGAGATGACGACGCCCCAGAAGCTGCCGAGCCCTCCGATCACGACGACGACGAAGGCGATGGTCATGATGTCGGCACCCATCGCCGGGTGCACCGTGGTGATCGGCGCGAAGAAGGCGCCGCCGAGCGCGGCCATGCCGACGCCGAGCATCACGATCGCGGTCATGTAGGGCTGGAGCCGGATGCCGAGTGCCGCGACCATGTCCGGCCGCTGGATGCCGGCGCGGACCACGCGCCCGAACGAGGTCTTCTGCAGCAGCAGCCAGACGCCGAGCAGGATCGCCGCGACCACGGCGAGGATCAAGAGGCGATAGCGCGAGAACAGGAAGTCGCCGACGATCACCGAGCCGCGAAAGCTCTGCGGGATCTCGGTCGAGACGGGCGCAGCGCCCCAGATCATGCGGATCGCCTGCTCTGCGACCATTGCGAGGCCGAAGGTCACGAGCAGGCTTAGAATCGGATCGGCTGTGTAGAAGCGGCGCAGGATGAAGCGCTCGAACAAAATGCCGAGCAGGGCGACCGCGAATGGCGAGATCACCACGGAGGCGCCGAAGCCGAGGCGCTTCGTCAGCTCGACGCAGACATAGGCACCGAGCGCATAGAAGGCACCATGGGCGAGGTTGACGATGCCGCCGACCGAGAAGATCAGCGACAGCCCGAGCGCGATGAGGAGGTAATAGCCGCCGAGCACGAGGCCATTCACCACCTGTTCCAGCAAGAACTCGAACTGCATGTTGCGTCCATCGCTTTGATGAAGAACGGCGCCGGCAGGGCCGGCGCCGTGGACGTCTATCGGCCGGGCCCGTTGCGTCAGGCCTTCATCTCGCAGGGATTCTGCTCCCTGGTCGGATAGATCGTCTCGAGCGGATCGTTTGCCGCCGGCACCGCATCACCCAGCACCAGCATGTCCCACTGGTCCTTCATCTGGTCCTTCGGCTTGACGGTGAACGGATAGGCCTCCTGCACCAGCTGGTGATCCCAGCCGCGGAAATAGGCTTTGCGCGCCTTGCCGATGTCGAACTGCGACTGCTTCTCGAAATAGGCGATCAGCTCGCTGCTGTCGGTCGACTTCGTGGTGTTGATCGCCTCCGCCAGGAGCTTCAGCGTGACGTAGTCGATCCAGGCATGGTTCTCCGGCGGCTTGCCGTATTTCTTGCTGAACGCGGCGACGAAGGCCTTCGAGGCGGGATTGTCCAGCGTGTGATACCAGACCGTCGGCCAGGTGCCGCTGAGATTGCCCGCACCCGCAGCCCAGGCATCCCCGGTGTTGAGATTGAAGCCGACCAGAGGATAGGGCAGGCCGAACTCGGCATATTGCTTGACGAGATTGGTCACCTGGTTGCCGGCGAGGTTGCAGCAGACCACGTCGGGTTTCGCTTGTCGCACCTTCAGCAGATACGGGCTGAAATCAGTGGCGTCGGTCGCGATCAGTTCGTCGCCGATCAGGTTGGCATCGTGCGTGCCGAAGAAGGCTTTCGCGGCCTTCAAGAGGTCATGGCCAAAAATGTAGTCGGCGGTCAGCGTGAAGAACTTCTTGCCCTTCACCATGCCCTTTTGCGACAGCGCGGTGCCGACCGCGTTGACCATCACCGTGTTCGGGATGTCGCAGTGGAACGAGTACTTGTTGCAGTTCTTGCCGCGCAGCGCGTCCGAGCGCGCGCCGGTCGAGAAGAACACTTTCTTGTTGCGCTCGGCGACCTGCATGATGGTGAGCGAGGACGCGGATGAAATTTCGCCGAGCAGCACCACCGCGCCGTCCTGCTCCAGCATGCGCTGCGCCTTGGTCGCGGCGGTCGCCGGGTTGATCGAGTCCTCCGAGAGCAGATCGATTGGCTTGCCCAGGATGCCGCCAGAGGCGTTGATCTCTTCCGCCGCGAGCTTCACCCCGAGCTGTGCGTAGCTGCCGATCACGCCGAGGAAGCCGGTGAGCGGCGTCAGATGGCCGATCCGGATCTTCTCGGCCTGCGCCCTCACGATTGCTGGAAATCCCAGTGCCGACGCGCCAACGAAGGCGGCGCCCGCACGTAACAACGTCCGTCGCGGGTAGCGGATCATGTCTGTCTCCTCCCGGGTGCATCGTGCCTCTCTTCAAAACCGGGCATCCGATAATGTGAGAGATATTCTTTTAATGCTGGAGGATAATCCCGAACGCCATTGCCGGTGTCAACCGGCAAAATCGCCGCTTGCGCGCGGGTATCAGACTTTTTGAGCGAACGCCTTGTGCGCCCGATCCTTGGCGCCGAACTCGACCGACAGTCGGTCGGCGGCGGCCTGCACGACCTGCGCGCCGGCGTGCAGCGCCTGGTTGGAGAGGCGCCAGATCGGGCCGGAAATGCCGAGCGCGCCGATCACCTGTCCGGTGAAGTCGGTGACCGGAACGGCGACGCAGCGCACCTCCGGATTGAACTCGCCGTCGTCGAAGGCGACGCCGGTGCGCTGCACTTCCGCGATCTCGCGCATGAGGACGCCGGCATCGGTGATGGATTTTGGCGTCGACGGCTTCAGCTCCGCATGATCGAGGAATCGCTTCAGCTGTTCGGGGCGAAGCGAGGCCAGGATGATCTTGCCGAGCGCGGTACAGTGCGCGGGGCGCACCACGCCGACGCGGTCGGTCAGCTGGAACGCGCCGGGGCCGCTGGTGCGGGCGATGACGACGACGGCATCTCCCATCCGCACGGCAAAATGGCTGCTTTCACCGGTCTGGCGCGACAGCTCCTCCAGCACAGGTGTCGCGACATTGACCATCTCGATCTCGTCGAGCGCGGACGCCGCGAGCGCAAACAGCGGGCGGCCGATACGGTAGCGCTTGTTGTCCTTTTCCTGGCGCAGATAACCGAGCGAGACCAGCGTCTTTGCCAGATGAAAGGTCGTGGAGTTGTGCAAGGCCACCAGCTTGCTGAGTTCTGCTAGGCCAATGCCCTCGCGATGCCGCGCGACCTCTTCGAGGATCGAGAAGGCGCGGCCGAGCGATTGCACGCCGCCGCCGCGCTGCTTGTCGTCAGCCTCGACGTCGCCATCGGCGCTGGCAGCGGGGACCAGCTTGGCAATCGCAGCCTTGCGCGGGCTTGCAGGCTTCTCGGTCGTGGGCTTGGTGCGCGATTTCAAGGACAAGGCCCCCTTCTCGTGAATCGTCGTGACTCCGTTGTTGCGACACTAGCACGCAACCGGCGCGACCGTCGGTGCGGAGCTCGGCGTTTCCTCCGGGGTGTAGACTATCACAATATAAATTGACGTATAGCATTATGAGAAATAGGCTCCCGCGGCCCTGTGATGACCGGCCGCGTTCCCCGCATCGGTGCAGAAGACGTCGTCGGGCCGAGAGGGAGACGGGTTGATGTCGAAAAACATGCTCAACGGCGCCCAGGTCATTGTCGATTACTTGATCCAGGAGAAGGTGCCGCAGGTGTTCGGGCTGTGCGGCCACGGCAACATCCAGTTCATCGACGCACTGTACGAGCGCTCGTCCGAGATCAAGACCATCTCCGTGCACCACGAGAGCGTCGCCGGCTTCATGGCCGACGTCTATTACCGCGTCTCCGGCAGGCCGACGGCGACCTTCACCTCGTGCGGGCCGGGCTCCGCCAACCTGCCGATCTCGCTCGCCAACGCCTTCCTCGATTCCGTGCCGTTCATGGCGATCACCGGCAACGTGCCGACCAGCCAGTTCAACCGTGGCGCCTTCCAGGAGATGTACCGGCACCACCAGGCCGACTTTCCTTCCACCGTGAAGACGATCTGCAAGAAGGTGTTTCAGCCGACGCGCGGCGAGATGGTGCCGCTTGCCGTGCGGCAGGCCTGGAAGACGATGGTTACGGGACGGCCCGGGCCTGTCGTGGTCGACGTGCCCTTCGACGTGTTCATGGAGTCAGCGGCCGAGGAAGCACCGAAGGCGGTCGAGTGGAACGCCAACATCTCCAGCCGCTGCGGCGCCGATCCGGAAGGAGTCGAGAAGGCGGTCGACATGCTGCTCGCGGCCGAGCGGCCGGTGATGCTGGTCGGACAGGGCGTGCGCTATGGTGGCGCGGCGGACGAGCTGCGCAAGCTCGCCGAACGGCTTCAGATCCCGGTGGCGGCGTCCGCGAGCGGTCTCGGCGCGCTCGACGTCAATCATCCGCTCGCGCTCGGTCTCGTTGCGCGCGCCGGGCACTATCAGGCCAATCACGCGACCCGTCAGGCCGATGTGCTGCTGGCGCTGGGGGTTCGCTTCGACGACCGCACCTCGAGCTCGTGGATCCCGGGCTATTCCTTCACGATCCCGCCGACCAGGCTGATCCATGTCGACATCGACCCCGAAGAGATCGGGCGTAACTATCCCGTCGCGCTTGGTTTGATGGCCGACGTCCGGACCTTCCTGCGCCAGGTGCATGCCGAGCTTGATCGCCGCGACAACCTCTTCAAGAAAGCCGACGCGCGCAAGAAATGGCTGGCGCAGATCGACGGCTATCGCAAGGAGTGGGACAAGTTCGTCGCGCCCGGCTTCTCCGACGACACCACGCCGGTCAATCCGCAGCGTGCCGCCGCCGAGATCGACAAGGCGCTGCCGGAGGATGCGATCCTCGTCTCCGACATCGGCGTGCACCACAATTGGCTGCTCGGCTTCTGCAAGCCGAAGCGGCCGGATTCGCTGATCGGCTCGATGGGCTTCGGCCCGATGGGCTTTGGCGTCGCCGGCGTGATGGGCGCGAAGTTCGCGGCGCCCGATCGGCCGTGCGTCTCGGTGTGCGGAGACGGCGCCTTCTTCATGCACGCGAACGTGCTGGGCACGGCAGTCGAATACAATCTGCCCGTGGTCTGGGTGGTCTGGAACAATTACGCCTACGCTTCGATCCGCGGGCTTCAGCGCGGCTATCTCGGCGGCCGCGAGCTTGCGACCGACTTCAAGCATCCGGAGACCGGCGAGCGCTACAATCCGGATTTCGCGGCGATGGCGCGCTCCTGCGGCGTCGAGGGCGTGCGGGTCGACCGAGCCGGCGACATCGGCGAAGCCATTCGCAAAGGCATCGCCGCGAACAAGCCTTATCTGATCGACGTCGACATCGCCGCCGACGTCAATCCGGCCGGTGCCGGCGTCTGGGAATTGCCGGGCCTCGGCCAGAGCAAGGCCGGCATCGGCACGCGCTTCCAGCCGGGCTGATCGGACGCCTTTAGATCATCAATCAAGAAAATGACGGGAGATGGGAATGACGCTCGCAGGCAAGAAGGTCGTCGTGATCGGCGGCTCCTCAGGCATCGGCCTTGCCACGGCGGAGCTGGCGAAGGGAGAGGGCGCGGATGTCGTCATCGCCTCGCGCAGTGCCGCCAAGCTCGATCCCGTCGCTGAGCGGTTGAAGGTGACGGCCATTCCCGCTGACGTCACCAGCGACCAGAGCGTAACTGACCTGTTCCGCCGCACCGGTCCCGTCGATCACGTCGTGCTGACGGCCGCGCAGCTTCGCACCGGACCGTTCAAGACCGTTGCGATGGAGGATGTGCGCGCGACGATGGAAGGAAAATTCTGGGGTGCCTGGCGGGTGGCGCGCGAGGCCGAGATCCGTCCGGGCGGCTCGCTGACGCTCGTCACCGGTTTCCTCAGCGTCCGGCCGCGGCCGAACTCGGCGATCATCAGTGCGGCCAATGGCGCGCTGGAATCGCTGGCGCGCGCGCTTGCACTCGAGCTTGCGCCGGTGCGCGTGAATGCGGTGTCGCCCGGCGTGATCGATACGCCGATCCGGGCGGCGATGCCGGAGGCGGCGCGCAAGGAGATGCTGGCGAAGACGGCGGCAGCCTTGCCGGTCGGCCGCGTCGGCGTCGCCGAAGATATCGCGCGCCAGATCGGAAGTTTCATGACCAACGGTTTCGCCACGGGATCGATCGTCTATATCGACGGCGGCGCGCTAGTGAACTAGGGAGCAGGATGATGATCGAGGACAGCAACGGCGCCTTCATCCGCAACATCGCAGAGGTACCCTGGCGCGAATTCCCCAACCATTTTGGCGGCGCGCTGTCAAAACCGCTGGTGATGCCGGAGACTGCAGGCTCGCGCCGCATCGACTACCGCATCTCGATGTACCAGCCGATGGCCTATGTCGCGCGGCATCATCACAAGGTGCAGGAGCAGGTCTATCACGTGCTCGACGGCGAGGGGCTGATGGAGATATCAGGCAAGAACCATGTCGTGCGCAAGCACGACGTGATCTTCCTGCCGCCGGGCGTCGAGCACGCGATCTCGAATTCGGGCCTGACCGATCTGGTGTTCCTGGTGGTGACATCGCCGGTGACCGACGACGAGAAGCCGGTGTGAGCTAGCCGGAAGAGCGCTCGCGCGCTGCGATGCGGATGGCGTGAGCCTTCGTGCCCTTCGCAGCGCGGGCTGCGATCATGCCGCGCCCCTTGCCATGGGCCGAGCCGTTCTTGCGGAGCAGGGACGCGAACCGCTTGCGGGCGCGGTTTGCCGAGATCCGCGCCGCCAGCTGCTCGGCCTTGCGCATCATGGTGATGACCGACGGCGTCAGGTTCACCGGAAACCCAGGCGACGTCCTTGGTCTTGGACAGGCTGCCGATGCCTTCGCATGGCGCCTCGCGCGGCAGGTCGATCCTGATCGCGAGGGCCTCCGAGCGCTCGGTCCAGTCCTCGGCCCTGGTGCCGGTGATGATGCGGACATAGTCGCGTGTCTCGCGCGGCAGCTCGCTTTCCCTGGCGAGCCATTTCTGGATGCGGCCGGGCCCTGCGTTGTAGGCGGCTGCGGCGAGACCGAGATTGCCGAAATCGTCGCGCAACTTGCGCAAAAGCCTTGCCGACGCGGGCAAGGCCTTCATGGTGTCGAAGGGATCGTCGAGTCCAACTTCGGCGGCCGTCTCCGGCATGAATTGCGCGACGCCCTGCGCGCCGGCCGCGCTGACCTCGTTGGAACGAAAGCGGCTCTCCTGCCAGAGCAGGCGCGCGAAGAACGGCACGGGAATGCCGCTGGCCTCGGCCGCCTCCCTCAACGCGTGGCAGAATTGGTCGGTTGGCGAAACCGGGATTGGTGCGGCTGCCTCGACCGCGCGCATCGGTTCGATGGTCTCCTCATATGATGCACGCGCATTGGCGAGCTCAATGGCCTGCACACTTGCGAGGAAGAGTTCGACGAGGGGAACCAGCGATGGCGCGCGATCCGCCTTGCGAGCAGCGTGGTCGAAGCTTGACGTCTGCCAGGACGGCGACGACGAGCCGATGTCGCACATCAGAATCAGGAACGCAGCGCAAGCCGCGACGAGAAATCGCATCTCGGTAAGAGTCCTCGAACTGTGGGGGAACGACCAGCGCGGTGTGCCGGTGACGAGGACTTCATTAACCGTAATTGCGGCGAAGCTGCGATTCCGCAGGACGGCAGGTGTTAGTACGGGAGTCCAATAGGGGAACATGCGCCGTCGGCCCCGCGGATCTACGGGCGCGCGGGCTGGCGTGACGCGCGAACGGTCGCGCGGCGGTTACGCCTTGGGGAAATCCTTGCGCATCGCGATCTCGGCGGCATCGCCGGGCGACAGCACGGTCTGATCGAACGCCGGCTGCGGCTTCGTCATGATGTCATAGAGCGAGATGCCCTTGATCGGCTTATCCATCAGCTCGCGGACGCAGTCGGCGAGCGTGCCGTTGTAGACGAGATAGGGCGGACCTCTGTCCTTCTGTCTCTCGCCCTTTAGCGACGGCCACTTCTTCAGTTCGGCCGGCGCATCATAGGCGATCGGCGATCCCTCTTTGAACATGCATCTGGTCCCGACGGCTTGGATTGCCGGGAATCCTAGAGCCGCCGGGTAAACGCACGTTAAAGAATTAGTTAAAATCAGCCGGCAACGAATGCGAGCAGGGTGCCGTTGGCCTTGGCCGGCGGCACGCAGATCGCCGCCCCGCTTCGTACCGCGGCCGAACCAAGCGCCTTCTCGGTCGCCGCGAGATCGCCGCTGATGAGCACCAGTGCCGCACCGCCGCGCTCGGAGAGACCTGCGAGCGGCACGCCGGGATAGCGCTTGGCCAACTGGTCCAGCGTCAGATAGACGAAGTCGGCGCGATCGCCGCCGGAGGGCACCGTCACCGCGCCGTCGGCCTCGGCCTTCGGCTCGCGGTCGATCAGCCGGCCGAGATGTGCGGCCTCTTTCGCGGGCTCGGGTGTTGCGATCAGCGTCTGCCTGATCCGCTTGGCCGCATTGGCGTGCTTCATCAATTCAGGGATCCACACGGTCTCGCGGGTCTTGTGCTGGCAGGCAAAGATGCGCACGCCGCCCGGTCCCTCGGCCGTCGGCCACATGAAGGTGCGGAATTTCGCGGCGGAGATCGTGCCATTCGGCAGGGTCACCGGCCGCTCGAAATCCGTGGGGCCGATCGGCGTCAGGCCGCGCGCACGGATCTCCTCCGCGCCGGCGGCGCTGTCGACCGCGGTGAAGGCGATGCGCTCGATGCCCTCGCCATGCCGTTCGACGAAGGCGCGGGCCGGCGCGTTCTGCTCGGTCGCCACGAGCACGCCGAGCAGCTCCATATAATCCGGGTCGAACATGATGGTGTAGTTGCCGGTGCCCATATGTGCGCTGTGCGTGCCGCGCGGGGAGATGGTGAAGCCGAGCTGGCGATAGGTCTCGGCGGCCTTGTCGAGGTCCTTCACCATGACCACGGCGTGGTCGATACCGATGACGTTTTTGAGGGCCACTGTTCTTATCCCCGGATGCAAACTGAATTGGACAGCGACCTAGGGCCGCCGCCCCTCTCTACGCCGGATAGGCGGTCAAGTCATTTTCAATTCGGTGGGAGATGCGGAATTTCATTCCGCGAAATGCGCGATCGGCGCGTGCCGGCCTCAGCGGGACTGCTCGATATAGGCTGCGAGGATGGCGCGCTCCTCGTTGGTCATCTCGGTGATGTTGCCCGGCGGCATCGCATTGGACCAGGCGGCGACACGGCCGATCAGGCGAATGTTGCGCTGGATGTGCTCGGGGGCGTCGAGCAGGATGCCCTTCGGCGCGGTGACGATGCCGGCCCAGACCGGCTCGGCCGCGTGGCACATGCTGCAGCGGGACATCACGATCTCCTCGACATTGGCGACCGTGACCGGCGTCGACAATGCGCCCGTCTTCACCTCGCGCGGGCCGGCGGCGGACAGGAAAAGGATCGCGATCACGCCGATCGCGGCCACACCCCACACCCACCACGGCGATTTGCGCCCGGCATGACCCTCGTTGAAGAAATGACGGATCACCGGCCCCAGCGCCAGGATGATCGCGACGATGATCCAGTTGAAGCGCGTGGCGTAGAGCAGGGGATAATGGTTGCTGATCATCAGCACGACCACCGGCAGGGTCAGATAGTTGTTGTGGACCGAGCGCTCCTTGCTGGTCTTGCCGAGTTTTGGATCAGGCGCCTGTCCCGCGATCAGCGCCGCCACGATCTTCTTCTGGTTCGGGATGATCAGCGTGAAGACATTGGCGACCATGATGGTGCCGATGATCGCCCCGATCTGGTTGAAGGCGCCGCGGCCGCTCAGCACATGGGTGAAGGCATAAGTGAGCGCGACCAGGAACAGGTAGCCGCCGATGGCGAAGGGCAGCTCGCGCTGGGCGAGCCCGGTGCGGCACGCGGCCTCATAGAGCAGCCACGCCAGAGCCAGGCTGAAGAAGCTGAACAGGCCGGCCTGAAATGGCGTGAGATCGAGGATCGACTTGTCGACCAGGAACAGGTCGGCCTCGAGATAATAGACGACGACCATCAGCGCGAAGCCGGACAGCCAGGTGGTGTAGGCCTCCCATTTGAACCAGGTCAGCTCGTTCGGCATCTGGCTGGGGGCGACCAGATATTTCATGATCCGGTAGAAGCCGCCGCCATGGACCTGCCAGGCCTCGCCCTGCACGCCGTCAGGCAGGTCACCTCTGGGCTTGAGACTGAGGTCGAGAGCGATGAAATAGAAGGAACTGCCGATCCAGGCGATCGCCGCCACCACATGCAGCCAGCGGAGCAGCAGGCTCGCCCATTCCGATATGATGGATCCCCACATGATCACCCCATCAGGTGCGGCATGGATGCCGCAGCTTTGATGACCGCAACCGGCGGCCGCTCCCTTGCAATGTGTTGCACCTATCCGCGGTGTTTTCCAGTACGATGGATCGTGGCTGATGCACATCGTGCGGGCATGAGCTGATGTGGGATGCGGCAGGCGATTTGCCTGTCGCGGACCATTTGCAGGTCGATCGACGTTGACGTGCGAGACATGCAGGCCGGGAGGAAGGCGAGATGAAAAGCAGGACATGGACCGCAGCACTGGCGGCGGGATTGCTGGCTGCGGCCACAAACGGCGCGCAAGCCGAGCCGGTGCTGCAGGGCAAGGACGCCTATGGCGATTGGCGGGCCGACAAGCCCGGCGCGGTCAGGGTGATCCGGCCGCAGGACCTCGCCAGGCCCAATGCGACGCCATCGGTTGCCAGCTTCTCGCGCGTGGTGCCGCGGCCGTCGCAGGCATCGCTCCAGGTGCCGGCCGGCTTCAAGATCGAGCTGTTCGCCGAAGGCTTGCGCGCGCCGCGCATCATCAGGGTCGCGCCGAACGGCGATGTCTTCGTCGCGGAAACGCGGGCCGGCACCATTCGCGTGCTGCGCACTGGGGAGGGCGGCAAGGTCGCGACCAACGAGGTGTTTGCCAGCGGCTTGAAGCAGCCATTCGGCATCGCCTTCTTTCCAAATGGCGACAATCCGCAATGGGTTTACATCGCCAACACCGACAGCGTCGTCCGTTTTCCCTATCAGGCCGGCGATCTCAAGGCGCGCGGCAAGGCGCAGACGATCGTGGCAAGCCTGCCGCATGACGGCGGCCATTCCACCCGCGACATCGTCTTCACCCCGGATGGCAAGCGCATGCTGGTCTCGGTGGGTTCGCTCAGCAATGTCGCCGAAGGCATGGGCACGCCGCCGGGCGGGATGGACGTGTGGTCGAAGACGCAGCCGCTTGGCGCAACGTGGGCGAGCGAGCTCGAGCGCGCCACGGTGCTGGCCTTCAATCCCGATGGCAAGGAGCGGAAGGTCTACGCCACCGGCATCCGCAACTGCGTCGGCCTTGCAATGCAGCCGCAGACAGGCTTGCCCTGGTGCTCGACCAACGAACGCGACGGCCTCGGCGACGACCTCGTGCCGGATTACGTGACCAGCGTGAAGGAGGGCGCGTTCTACGGCTGGCCTTGGTTCTATATCGGCAACAATGAAGACCCGCGCCATGCCGGCGCGCGGCCCGACCTCAAGGACAAGGTGACGGTGCCCGACGTGCTGATCCAGCCGCACTCGGCCTCGCTCGGCATGACGTTCTATGAGGGCACACAGTTTCCATCGGAGTACCAGGGCGACGCCTTCGCCGCCGAGCACGGCTCCTGGAACCGCTCCAAGCGCACCGGTTACAAGGTGATCCGCATCCGCATGAAGGACGGCAAGCCGACGGGCGAGTACGAGGATTTCGTCACGGGGTTTGTCGTGAGCGACACGGAGGTGTGGGGAAGGCCTGTGGGCGTGGCGGTGGCGAAGGATGGCTCGCTACTGGTGTCGGAGGATGGCAATGGCACGATCTGGCGGGTGAGCCGGCAGCCGCAGTGACGGTGTGAGCAACCGGCAACATAGGTAACAGTTCAGACCGACGACATGGGTAACACAATTCTCGTTTCGTTCAGGTCTGTTGTTGTTGTTGGGGCTGTGGACCCTGGGGGCAACGCGCAGCGTTGTCCCCAAGTCCACAGCCCTTCCGTTTTGGCTTGCGCAGTTGGTCGCTGCGATAGGCGATGGAGCCGAGCAGGACAGGACCGTAGCTGACGCTCCAGCAGCCTTCGGCCTCGGTCAGCCCAATCGGCTCGCCCGCCAAGGCAGCGTTGATGTAGACGAGCCGGCCGTTGAGCTTGATCTCTCCATTGTGACGAACCCAGCGGACCTCCTGGTCGCCGTATTCCGGGGAGCGCAGGATTCCGTCGTAGCGGCGCGGTGAAGCCTGGTAGCGATCGGCAGGCGTGGCGTTGTCCAGCGAGGACGTTCGTGATTGTAGAGCTGCTGGAACTCGCGAAGCCGCTTTAGCTGCTCGCGCATGCTGCGTGCCGGCGGGCTGGCTACATCCTGCAACAGGGTGAGATGCATGCGCTCATGGCGGCCGTTCTGCTGCGGCTTGCCCGGAGCAATGCGCTCCGGCGTCACTCCGGCTTTGATCAGGTTCACCGACAAGCTCGACAGGCCGCCCGCACCTCGCGAAGCAAAGGGAGAGCCATTGTCCGACCGCAGGAAGTTAGGCAATCCGAACTCGCGGAAGGCGGCATCGAGCACCGGCCAGACATGGTCAGTGTCGGTGCGGGGCAATGCCTGACAGCGCAGAAGATAGCGGCTGTGGGCATCGGTGATCGTCAGGGGCTCACATCGATTGCCGTCACCCGTCAGGAACCAGCCTTTGAAGTCGATGCACCAGACGTCGTTGGCGGCTTCACATGCGGCAAAGGGCGCGCTCGAAGGCGGGCTGCGCCGACGCAGCTTGCGCCTTACCGTCAGCCCTTCGCGATCAAACAGCTCTCCGATCGTGCTCGCCACTGGCCACTCGGTTTTAGGCGCAACCCGCTCCAGATAAGCTCTCACCTTCACTGGCCCCCAGGTCGGATGCGCCCGCCGGACTTCAAGACAGCGCTCCGCAATCTCCGGCGCAATCGCCTGCGGATGATGCCGTGGAGCCCGCGAGCGATCGAGCAGACCGGCCAACCCTTCTTCCTCATACCGCCCCAGCCATTTGTACCCGACCCGGCGGCTCACATTGAACCGCCGGCAGAGGGCCGCAAATGACTCCTCGCCCTTCTCAGCCGCCAACACAAAGCGCATCCGCTCGTCCATGGCACAGGTCTCCTTCCAACCCATCGGCAAGGCCCTCCTTGCCGACCAATTGACCTGTTACCCATGTCGTCGGTCTGAACTGTTACCTATGTTGCCGGTTGCTCACACCAGCGATGCCGCTCCGATTCAATCGGCCTTCGTCAGCCTGTACTGCCGCAGATCCGGGTCGCGCGTCATGCGCCAGTAGTCCACGAACCGCCACGGCATCGCCGAAAACACGCGGCCGCTGGAATTGCGGTAGTAGGTCGTCATGCCCGGATGGGTCCAGATCATCGCCTCGTGCTCGGCATCGACCCTCTGGACATAATCGTCGAGCACCTCCGGGCGGACATCGATGGCGGCAACGTCGTTCTCGATCATGCCGGCGAGACACGCCGAGATGTAGCGGCTCTGGCATTCCGACTGGAAAATGACGCTGCCGCCATGCGCGGGCCCTGAGTTCGGCCCGAGCATGCAGAAGAAGTTGGGGAAATCAGGCACGGTGAGGCCGAGGAACGCGGTCGGATTGTCGTTGCCCCAGGTCTCGCGCAAATCCTTGCCGCCGCGGCCGCTGATGTTGAGGCGTGCGGCCATCTCCGTCACCTTGAAGCCGGTGGCGACGACAATGATGTCGGCTGGGCGTTGCTTGCCATCGGCTGTGACGATGCCGCTCTCGTCGAAACGGTCGATCGCGTCGGTGACGAGTTCGACGTTCGGTCGCGTCAATGTCTTGAACCAGTTGTTGTCGAGCAGGATGCGCTTGCCGTAGGGCGGGTAGGTCGGCACGCATTTTTCGATCAGGTCGGGCCGCCCCTGCAATTCGGACAGGATGAAGTCGGTCAGCTCCTGCCGATGCCGGTCGTTGCCCTTGTTGACGGCGCGCTCGGGGTGCGGCCAGGCTGGGTCCTTGCGCAGGAACGGCAGCAGGCCGTCGCCGTAGCGCCAGAACATGTTGAAGCGGTACCATTGCACATAGAACGGCAGATGCGCGAGCAGCCAGCGCGCGCCCTCGCTGATCGGATCGGAATAGCCTTTCACCGGCCGCGCCCATTGCGCGCTGCGCTGATAGACCGTGACCGAGGCGACGCGGCCGGCGATCGACGGCACCAGCTGCATCGAGGTCGCGCCGGTGCCGATCACGGCGACATGCTTGCCGTCGAGGTCGATATTGCCGGACCACAGCGCCGAATGCAGGATCGTTCCCTTGAACTTGTCCTCTCCCTTGAAACGGGCGCGGGAGGGATCGTTGAGCTGGCCGATGGCGCTGACCAGCGCGGTGGATTCAAAGGTCTCTTCGCCGTCCCTGGTCTTCAGCGTCGAGATCCAGCGCCGCTTAGCCTCATCCCAGCGCGATGAGGTCAGCTCGGTGTTGACGCGCAGATGCTTGCGGATACCGTATTCCTCGGCGACCTTCAGCAGATAACCGAGCAGCTCCTCGCGCTGGCAGAAATAGCGGGTCCATGCGTTGCGCGAGCCGAACGAATACGAGTAGGAGTGGTTCGGCGTATCGACGCCACAGCCGGGATAGCGGTTGATCCACCAGGTGCCGCCGAGCTCGTCGTTCTTCTCGACGATGGTATAGGGGATGCCGAGATGCCCGAGCGCCACGCCGAGCGCAATGGCGCAGACGCCGGCGCCGACGATGAGGACATGCTGGTCGGCGAGCTTGTCGTCGGAAGGACGCCTCGTCCAGCGCGCCTCGCGCGGCACAAAACCCATCTCCTCGCGCATCAGGGGCGCGTATTCCGGCGCGACGTTCTCACCGAGGCAGGCACGCATCATCCTCAGCAGCAGGCCGTCGCCGGGATCGGTGATGACAGGCTTTGGCGTGCCGTCGGCAAACAGCCTGACCACGGCGGCGCGGATCTCGTCCTGTATCTCCCGGGGCACGCCGGCATCGGGATCGGGAATGAGGCGGATGTCGCGCTTGGGCAGGTACGGAGGTTCGAGCCATTTCTCGTCGCCGGTCATGTGAACCAGCACCATCAGCAGGCAGCGGATGTCGCCTTCGGCGATAGCAGAGGCGAGGTCGAGCGGCTTGTGCGGAGATTCGATGTTCATGGCGTGTCCAGATCTCCGGAGGCAGTGAAGAGGCCGCGCGTCATCAGCTTGCGATAGGCGGAGATGACGTGGTCGGGCACGGCGGTGACGCCACTTTCCGAATAGGAATAGCGGCGGCTGAGATAGCCGCGTGCGCCCATCAGCATGTGAACGATCGCCTCGAACTCCTCGTCGCTGTAATCCTCGATCGCGCCGGCAAGGCGGGCCCGGCGCAGGATGCGGACATAGGCGACCGAGATGTTGTCGAGATGTTTTTGGTAGCCGATCGGGGCAAAAAATTCGGCCTCGTTGAGGATGCGCAGGAATTCCGGGACTTCGCGGATGAAGTCGAAGAAGGCAGAGAAGCGCTCGATCTCCTGCCGCGCTGCGTGCGCGTTGCCGGTGCGAGCGCGGATGAACTCGACCATGTCGAGGCCGATCTTGGGCAGCAGCTGGTCGAGCAGCTCCTGGCGGTTCTCGAAATGATTGTAGAAGGTGCCTTGCGCGACGCCGGCTTGTTCGGTGATGCGGGCGACGGAGGCTTCGGCATAGCCGTGCTTGCCGACGACCTTCGTGGCGGCCTCGAAGATCTTCTGCTTGGTCCAGGCGTTGCGCTCGACGCGGTTGAGCTTTGTCACCTTGGCGTTCACTTGCGTCATTCAGACGTCTCCAGCTCGGCGCGCAGTACGCGCTTGAGGATCTTTCCGCTTGGGTTGCGCGGCAGGCTGTCACGGATGATCAGCTGTTTCGGTACCTTGAAGCTCGCCAGCCGCGCGCGGCAGTGCTCGGTGAGGGCAGGGAGCTCTAGGCGCGCGCCTTCAGCGAGCACGACGATCGCGACGGGACGCTCGCCCCAGCGCGCATCGCGGAGGCCAATCACCGCGACCTCGCGCACCTCGGGCAAATCGTAGATGACGCGCTCGACCTCTGAGGAAGCGATGTTCTCGCCGCCGGAGATGATCATGTCCTTCTTGCGGTCGGTCAGGTACAGAAAGCCCTCGTCGTCGAGATAGCCGACGTCGCCGCTGCGGAACCAGTCGCCGAAGAAGGCGGAGGCCGTCTTCTCCGGATCCTTCCAATAGCCGCGCGTGATCTTGGGACCGCGCAGGCAGATCTCGCCGTTGACGTTCGGCGGCAGCGTCTTGCCGTCCTCGTCGCGGATCTCGATCTCGACATGGGCGATGGCGCGGCCCGTGGAGCCGATCTTCTCGATCTCGCGGCCGGCCTCCATGAAGGTGTCGCCGCCGACAGTCTCGGTGAGGCCATAGGCATCGATGTAGCGCGCGTTGCGAAAAAGCTCCGAGAAAGCACGGATGCGCAGCTCCGGCGTCTTCTCGCCGCCGCCGATCGCCCATTTCAGGCTGGAGACGTCGTAGCGATCGCGGGTAGGGCAGGTGAGCATCGCCGTGGTCATCACGGGCGCGAACCAGGCGGCGTTGAGCTTGTCCTCCGCGATCGCCTCGAGCGCGGTCTCAGGCTCGAAATTGCGTTCGATGCGGATGAAGCCGCCATGCCAGAGCACGGCGATGCCGGGCAGGTCGAGCGCGCCGACGTGATAGAGCGGGCCGACGACGAGAAGCCGCGTCTCGGCACTGAGGCCGAGCGCGATGGTCTGGTCGGCCGACTTCCAGTAGAAATTATCGTAAGTGAGCATCACGCCCTTGGGGCGGTCGGTCGTGCCCGATGTGTACATCAGCCGCATCAGGTCGGATGGCTGACGGACATGCATGGAGGCGGGCGGCGCGTCGCCTGCCAGATGCTTGACGCTCTGCTGCGCGGCCTCGTCGAGCACGACAACCCTCGCGCCCGCTGCGTTTGCCGCCAGCTCTTCATCGACGATCAGCAGGCGCGCGCCGGCATTGCCGGCGATGTAACCGACCTCGTCGCGCGAAAGACGAAAATTGATCGGCAGAAACACCGCGCCGAGATGGCTGGTAGCGAAAACGAGCTCAAGAAAGGCCGCGCTGTTCTTCATCAGCACGGCCACGACATCGCCGGCGCCGATGCCTTCCGCGGCAAGCCAGCCGGCCGCTTTCCGGATGCGCGCGTCGAAAGCCGCGTAGGAAATCTCCTCGCCGCGATATTTCAGCGCGGGCCGCTCCGGCGTGCGCCGGGCATGAAAGCCGATGAAGCTCGACAGATTGATCATTTTCGTTGGTTTCGGGCCAATTGCCGGCCTCGTTTCCTCTCCTATGAATTCTGACTCATAATTCATCTTTGGCTTGACGTCACCCCCTACCTCTGAAATCCTTGGGAACACGGAGACGAGACGATCTCCGGTAAGGGACCAGGAAAACGCCGACCCGAAAGAGGGAGGGGAAAATGACGAGAACCCGCACGCCGGGCATCAGCCGCCGTTCAACTCTGGCGCTGATGGGCGCCGGTGCGATGACATTTGCCGCGCCATGGGTAGCGCGCGCCCAGGCCAAGACCGTCAAGATCGGCATGCCGACAATTCTGTCGGGGCGCGTCGCGCAGCTCGGCACGTCCTCGCGCAATGCCGTGATGCTCGAGGTCGAGAAGGTCAACGCCGCCGGCGGTCTTGCCGGCCGGCAGATCGAGATGGTGATCCGCGACTCCAAGGGCCAGCCGCAGGAAGCCGCCCGCGTCGCGCGCGAGCTCGTCAACACCGACGGCTGCGAGCTGATGATCGACGCCGAAGCCTCCTCCGGCGCCTTCGCAGTGCACGAAGTCGCGCGCGATCTCGGCGTGTTCTGCATCCACACCAATTCGGAGACCTCGGCGCTCACCGCGGACCCCAAGCAGCACATTCCCAATGCCTTCCGCACCGCGCGGCAGGGCGTGCACGATTCCATCGTCGGCGGCAGCTATGCCGCGGCGATCGCCAAGGCGAAGGGCTTGAAGAAATGGGCGACCTGTTCGCCCGACTATGCCTATGGCCGCGACACCACGGCGGAGTTCACGCTGTACCTGAAGCGCTTTGCGCCTGAGGTCGAGATCATCAGCGAGTCCTGGCCGAAGCTGTTTCAGCCTGACTATACCGAGGTGGTCACCAAGATCCTGCAGGCCAAACCGCAGGCGCTGTATTCCTGCCTGTGGGGCGGCGATCTCACCTCCTACATCGACCAGGCCAACATCTACGCGATGTTCGGCCAGATGGAGGTGTTCGCGGTCAACATGGCCGACTACACCGCGCTCACCGTGGTGAAGAACCTGCCCAAGGGCATCCACTCCGGCAACCGCTACATCAAGACCTTCCCGACCACGCCGGAAAACGCCGCCTGGGGCGATGCCTACAAGGCGAAGTACAACGAATATCCGACCAACTGGTCGTGGGAGAACGCCACCGCCATCATGCTGATGGCGGAAGCTGCGAAGAAGGCGAACTCCGCCGACGGCAAGAAGATCGCGGAGGCGCTGAAGGGCCTCACCATCAAATGTCCGTTCGGCGCCGACGGCACCGTGACGATGCGCGGCGACGACCACACGCTGGTCGGCTACGCCATCGGCTGGGGCACCACGATCCCGCAGGAGCCCTATGTGCCCGAGGTCAAGGCCGGCGACTGGAAGACCATCTTCGAGCTCGAAGCCGAGTGGAAGAAGAGCAAGGGCTACGCCTGATCTGATGCGCGGCGGAGGCGGGCGACCGTCTCCGCCGTTTTCGTTTCGTCTTCCGCGCCACACCTCGTGCGCTGCAATGAAAGTGCTCCCGTGGATCTCGATGCGCTTGCCGGCTGCCTCTCCAGCTCCGCCTGCCTGGTGACGCAAACCACCAGCGGCCTCATCATCGGCATGCTGCTGTTCCTGGTCGCAGTCGGGCTGACGCTGATCTTCGGCGTGCTGAAGGTCGTCAATTTCAGCCACGGCGCCTTCTATATGTTCGGCGCCTATTTTGCGATGAGCGCCTATCAGCTCACGGGCAGCTTCGCGCTGGCGATGCTGGCGGGTGCGGCGGGCACCGCGATCCTCGGCCTGATCTTCGAGCGCGTCTTCATGAGCCGCGTCTACGGCGCGGACGTGCTGATGCAGCTCCTCGTCTGCTACGCCTTCGTGCTGATCTTCGACGATGTCGTGCGCATCATCTGGGGGCCGGAGTTCAAGGCGATGGGCATGCCGTCCGCATTCCAGGTGATGCCGCTGTTCATCGCCGGCGGCGTGGTGCCGCCTTATTACCTGCTGCTGATCAGTGTCGCGCTCGTCGCGGCCATCGTGCTCGGCATCGGCCTGTCGCGCAGCCGCATCGGCAAGGTGATCCGCGCGGCCGCGCATAATCCCGGCATGGTGTCTGCACTCGGCATCAACACCGGCCTGATCTTTGGCGGCGTGTTCGCGCTCGGCGGCATGCTGGCGGGGCTTGCCGGTGCGCTCGCTGCGCCCGTGCGCTCGCTGACTCCCGGCATGGGATTCTCGGTGCTGATCGAATCCTTCATCGTCACCGTGATCGGCGGCATGGGCTCGATCCTGGGCGCGCTGATCGGCGCGCTGCTGCTCGGCCTCATCCGCTCGTTCGGCTCGCTCGGCTTTCCGCTCTTCACCGAAGGCCTGATGTACCTGTTCATGGTGATCGTGCTGGTCTCGAAACCCACCGGCCTGTTCGGCAAGGAGGCGGCATGACCGAGCTCGAGGCCGGACGCGCGCAAACGCTGGCGCCGGCGCGCAGCGGCGCCGCGCTGAGGCGCTATCGCGACGTGCTGATCGCGCTGATCGCCTTCGCCGTGCTGGCGAGCCTGCCGCTGTTGTCAGGCAGCAAGGCGCTGCTCGATTTCGTCATCCGCTGCTCGGCCTATGGCCTGTTCGCGACCTCGCTCAATCTCTTGGTCGGCTATACCGGCCTGACCTCGTTCGGGCACGGCATGTTCTTTGGCCTTGGGGCCTACAGCTTCGGCCTGATCATGCAGAAGCTCGGCGTGCCCATTCCGGTTGCCTTCGTCGCGACGCTGGCGATCACCGCCGTGGTCGCGGCGATCATCGGCGCGATCTGCGTGCGGCTGAAGGAGATCTATTTCGCCTTCGTTACGCTCGCCTTCCAGATGCTGATCCACTCGACCATTTTGTCCTGGGCCTCCTTCACCGGCGGCGATCAGGGCCTGCGCGGCGGCATTCCGCGGCCCGCCTTCCTCGGCATCAACCTGGCCAACCACATCCATCTCTATATCGCCAGTTGTGCGCTTTTGATTCTCGGCCTGCTGGCGATGCGCCAGATCGCGCAATCGCCGTTCGGCTATACCTTGCGCATGATCCGCGACAATGCCGCGCGCGCGAGCTTTCTCGGCATCGACGTCTGGCGCGCCAAGCTCACCGTGTTCGTGCTGGCGGCGCTGTTCGCCTCCATGGGCGGCATGGTGATGGCGCTGTTCGTCTCCGGCGCCTATCCGGAGTTCGCTTATTGGACCATCTCGGGCGAAGCCATCTTCATCAACATGCTCGGCGGCGTCTCGACCTTCCTCGGCCCGATGGTCGGCACCGTGCTCTTGCTGCTGCTCAACGACACCGTCACGCGCTTCACCGAGTACCATGGCATCGTGCTCGGAATCGTCATCCTGTTCTTCGCGCTGGGCTTGCGCAAGGGCCTCTTGGATTTCGTCGCCGAATGGTACGCGCACCGGCGCGAGACAGGCGAAGGGCGCTAGCGATGCTTGAGATCCGCAACCTCGCAAAATCCTTTGGCGGCGTGAAGGCGACCAATGATGTCTCGCTGGATTTCCCCGACGGCTCGCTCACCGCGGTGATCGGTCCGAACGGCGCAGGCAAGAGCACCTTCTTCAATCTCATCACTGGCGCCTTGAAGCCGGACTCTGGTCAGGTGCTGCTGGATGGCGTCGATCTTGCCGGCCGCTCGCCGCCGGAGATCGTGCGCCACGGCATCGGCCGGGCCTTCCAGGTCGCCAGCATCTTCAAGTCGCTGACGGTGCAGGAGACCATGCTCGCCGCGGTGAGCGCCGACCAGCGCACCTCCGCGGTGCTGCACAAGCGCTTTCCATTGCCCGAGACGCGCGACCGCGCCGAGCATGTGATGGAGCTGCTAGGCCTCGCCGGCAAACGCCATCGCACGGCGGCCACGCTCTCGCACGGCGACCAGAAGCTCCTCGACATTGCGCTAGCACTGGTGCTCGAACCAAAAGTGCTGCTGCTGGACGAGCCGACCGCTGGCATGGGCCCGGAGGAGCGCTGGCGCATGATCGACAAGGTGCGTGAGCTCTGGGAGAGCCAGAAGATCACCGTCGTCTTCATCGAGCACGACATGGATATCGTGTTCAAGATCGCCCCGAAGATCGTCGTGCTCTGCTACGGCCGTATCCTCGCCACCGGCACGCCGGACGAGATCCGCAACAACAGCGCGGTGATCGACGCTTATCTTGGCACCGAGCATGCGGGAGCCGCCGCATGAGCGCCGCCGTCATCGAAGTCGCCGATCTCGACGTCTACTACGGCACCAGCCAGATCCTGTTCGGCGTCGGCCTCTCGGTGCGGCAGGGCGAGACCATGGCGCTGCTCGGCCGCAACGGCGCCGGCAAGTCCACGACCATGAAGGCGATCATGGGCCTCGCGCCGCCGCGACGCGGCAAGGTGAGCCTGCGCGGCGCGGTGATCTCCGGCCAGAAGCCGCATACGATAGCGCGCGCCGGCCTCGGCTTCGTGCCGGAGGATCGCCAGATCTTTCCGGAGCACACGGTCGAGGACAATCTCGTCATCGGACGCAAGAAGGGGCCGGAAGGCCAGGACGAGTGGCCGATCAAGCGCATCTACGAGGTCTTCCCGCTCTTGGAGCCGCTGCGCCATCGCATCGCGGGGCGCCTGTCCGGCGGCGAGCAGCAGATGCTGGCGATCGCGCGCACGCTGATGGGTAATCCGGCGCTGCTGCTGCTGGATGAGCCGAGCGAAGGCCTCGCGCCGATCATCGTGCAGCGGATCGGCGAGCTCTTGCGGCAGCTCCGCCAGCTCGGGTCGACCGTGCTGATCGCCGAGCAGAACATGCATTTCTGCCTGGGGCTGGCGAGCCACGCCACGGTGATCGACAAGGGCCAGATCGTCTATGCGGCCGGAATCGACGAGCTGAAAGCCAATGACGCGATCCGGCGGCGTTATCTGGCCCTGTAGCCCCGGGCGCCGGTGTCCAAATAGGCCGGAAGAACAAAACTATTGCCGTGGCTCTTTCGAAGGGAAGGAGTTTCCCCTCCGGAGGGCAAAAACGCCAATCGCTTCCATTGCCGTTTGGGCCCGAAACGACGACATTCCCATCAGATTTGATGGATTGGCGTAGCCATGGAACGCACCGCATTTGAGCCCTTCGGCGAGCAGCTGGTGTCCGCAACGGACGCCCAGCCGAAATCGCGCGCCTCAAAGCTCCTGCTGCGGGCCGGCACCACGCTGTTCTGGTCGCTGGTCGCCGGCATCGTGCTGGCGCGTGCGGCCTTCTTCGAGCCCGGCATCTATGACGGCTTCAGCCGCGTCGCCTCGCTGGCCAAGAGCCTGATCTTCTAAGGCTGTCGTCTGAGCCGTTTATTCCGGGCTGAGGATAGAACTTCCCTCGGCCCTGATATGCCGAAAACTTATTCCCCAATTGAAGTGCGCTGCGTATAAATCTTTCTCCTCTGGGAGAGATTTGTGTCGCAGAATCAAGCATCCAGCCCGGCCGATTCCAAGCCGGCCACCGCCGCGAGCCGTATCGCGGCCCTGATTCCGGGCATCCTCCTCTGCATTCTCGTTGCCGGTGTGTCGGCCCTGCTGGAGCGGGCGGAACTGGGCGTGTTCGAGCATCCCTATGTCGAGGCGCTCGTGATGGCGATCCTGCTCGGCATGGCCGTGCGCAGCTTCTGGAAGCCAGCCCCGCGCTGGCAGGCCGGCATCGCGTTCAGCGCCAAGCAGCTGCTCGAAGTCGCGGTCATGCTGCTGGGCGCCTCGATCAGCTTCGCGGCGATCGCGGCTTCGGGCATTGCGCTGCTCGCCTCCATCGCCGCGGTCGTCGTGGTCGCGCTCTGCGTCTCCTTCGGCCTCAGCCGGCTGCTCGGCCTGTCGACGCGCCTCTCGATCCTCATCGCCTGCGGCAACTCGATCTGCGGCAATTCGGCAATTGCGGCGGTGGCGCCCATCATCGGCGCCAACAATGACGAGATCGCATCCTCAATCTCCTTCACCGCGATCCTTGGCGTGATGATGGTGCTGGGCCTGCCGCTGCTGATCCCGCTGCTGCAGCTGTCCGCCACGCAATACGGCATCCTCGCAGGGTTGACCGTCTATGCGGTGCCGCAGGTGCTTGCGGCGACGGTGCCGGCCGGCCTCGTTTCGACGCAGATCGGTACGCTGGTGAAGCTGATGCGCGTCTTGATGCTGGGACCAGTCGTCGTCGGCCTCTCGCTGGTCGCCTCGCGCTGGCAGGCCGATGCCAAGAAGACCAGTGTCGGCTTCTTCCGCCTGGTCCCCTGGTTCATCCTCGGCTTCCTTGCGCTTGCGACCCTGCGCTCGCTCGAGATCGTGCCGGCCACGGTGGTTGGCCCCGTGACGAAGATCACGAGCTTTCTCACCGTGGTCTCGATGGCCGCGCTCGGTCTCGGCGTCGATGTGCGTGTGCTGGCGAATGTCGGCGGCCGCGTGACGGCAGCGGTGACGCTGTCGCTGATGCTGCTGCTGGGGATCAGCATCGCGCTGGTGCACTGGTTCAAGTGAGGGATCGCGCGCGGCAACGGCGGTGTACCCTCTCCCCTTGCGGGAGAGGGTGGCTTCGCGATAGCGAAGCCGGGTGAGGGGTTCTCTCCGCGAATTCAAATGCCAGTTGGGTTCGCAGAGACAACCCCTCATCCGGCGCTTCGCGCCACCTTCTCCCACAAGGGGAGAAGGAAGAGAGTGAGCAAGTTGCGCAAGACAGAGCGGTGGCGTGAGCGCTGGACTTCCCCCGCCAGACGTTTATTGGTCGTCGCCAATGTGATCGGCCGCGGCCGATCGGAAAAACAGTGAGGACGCCGGCTATGACGACATTGACTGTAAAAGACCTTCTCCCCGAGGACGGCACGCGGGGAACATTGGTCGGCCGCGTCTGGCTGCCGCAGGTGAATGGTCCGGCCGTGGTCGCCGTGCGCGGCGACGGCGTGTTCGACGTGACCGCAAAATTTCCGACCATCAGCGCGCTCTGCGAGGAGGACAATCCGGCCAAGGCGCTTAGCTCGACCAAGGGCGAGCGCATCGGTGATCTCGAAGCCATCGTCGCCAACACGGCACCCGATGGGCGCGATCCCAAGAAGCCTTGGCTGCTCGCGCCCGTCGATCTCCAGACGTTGAAAGCGGCCGGCGTCACCTTCGCGATCTCGATGCTGGAACGCGTGATCGAGGAGCGCGCCAAGGGCAATCCGGCCTCGGCCGAAGCGATCCGCAAAGAGGTGACGCGGCTGATCGGCGACGACCTGTCGAAGCTCAAGCCGGGCTCCGACCAGGCGATGCACCTGAAGCAGGTGCTGATCGATCAGAACGCCTGGAGCCAGTATCTCGAGGTTGGCATCGGCCCGGATGCCGAGGTCTTCACCAAGGCGCCGACCATGTCCTCGGTCGGCACCGGCATGGATGCCGGCCTGCATCCGAAATCGACCTGGAACAATCCCGAGCCTGAACTCGTGCTGTTCGTCTCCAGCCGCGGCAAGATCGTCGGCGGCGCGCTCGGTAACGACGTGAACCTGCGTGACTTCGAGGGCCGCTCGGCGCTGCTGCTGTCGAAGGCCAAGGACAACAATGCGTCCTGCTCGATCGGCCCGCTGCTGCGGCTGTTCGACGACAGCTTCACGCTCGACGACGCGCGCAAGCTCGACATCAGCCTGAATGTGACGGGCACGGACGGCTTCGTTCTCGACGGCCATTCCTCGATCAGCAAGATCAGCCGCGATCCGACCGATCTCGTGGCGCAGACCATCGGCAAGGTCCATCAATACCCTGATGGCTTCGTGCTCTTCCTCGGCACCATGTTCGCACCCGTCAAGGATCGCGACGCGCCGGGGCAGGGGTTCACCCACAAGCGCGACGACATCGTTACCATCGCCGCGCCCGAGCTTGGCAAGCTCGTCAACCGCATGCGCACTAGCGACGAGTGCGAGCCCTGGACGTTTGGCATCGGTGCGCTGATGAAGAACCTCGCGCAGCGGAAGCTGATCTAGCGTTACTGCCCTTCGCCTCTCCCCGCTTGCGGGGAGAGGCCGGAGTGCATCGAAGATGCAGTCCGGGTGAGGGGGACTCTCCGCGAGTCCCACTCTCACCGCTTTCGCGGAGAGGGCCCCTCACCCCAACCCTCTCCCCGTAAGAACGGGGCGAGGGAGCGCTCTGCCGATGCCGCAGCAGCTCCCACAATTTTCCTTCATCTCCCCGTTGCATCGCTGGAACAAAATCGCGCTTGGCGTGTCATAGGACCGCCGCGCAGCTCCCGCGCGTTTTCCGCCAAATAGTCAAATAATATGACTAGTCGGAACCCATCTTCCGTGAAATAGTCCCTCCGCCGCCTCGAAGGCCGGCCTGCGGGTGCCATGCTACCAATCGGCGCCCCGGATAACATCTTGGGAGACACGCCTGATGACCCCTAAAGCCCTCTTTGCGGCCAGCGCCATGGCCGCCTTGCTGCTCGCGCTGCCGGCCAGTGCCGGCCAGCTCACCATCGGCTTCTCGCAGATCGGATCGGAATCCGGCTGGCGCGCGGCCGAGACGTCGGTCTCCAAGCAGGAAGCCGCCAAGCGCCAGGTCAATCTCAAGATCGCCGACGCCCAGCAGAAGCAGGAGAACCAGATCAAGGCGATCCGCTCCTTCATCGCGCAGAACGTCGATGCGATCTTCCTCGCACCCGTCGTCTCGACCGGGTGGGATTCGGTGCTGAAGGAAGCCAAGGAGGCCAAGATCCCGGTCGTGCTGCTCGACCGCGACATCGATCCCTCCGGCAAGGAGCTCTATCTCACCGCCGTCACCTCGGACAGCGTGCATGAAGGCGCGGTCGCGGGCGACTGGCTGGCGAAGACGGTCGGCGAGAAGGCCTGCAACATCGTCGAATTGCAGGGCACGGTCGGCGCCAGCGTCGCCGCCAACCGCAAGAAGGGTTTTGACACTGCGGTTGCCAAACATCCGAACCTGAAGGTGGTGCGCAGCCAGACCGGCGACTTCACCCGCGCCAAGGGCAAAGAGGTGATGGAGAGCTTCATCAAGGCCGAAGGCGGCGGCAAGAACATCTGTGCGGTCTATGCCCACAACGACGACATGATGGTCGGCGCTATCCAGGCGATGAAGGAAGCCGGCCTCAAGCCCGGCAAGGAGATCCTCACCGTCTCGATCGACGCGGTCCCCGACATCTTCAAGGCGATGGCCGCCGGCGAAGCCAATGCCACCGTCGAGCTGACGCCGAACATGGCGGGCCCCGCGCTCGACGCCATCGCGGCCTTCAAGGACAAGGGCACGGTTCCGCCGAAATGGATCCAGACCGAGTCCAAGCTCTATACGGCTGCCGACGATCCGCAGAAGATCTACGACAGCAAGAAGGGCCTCGGTTACTGAGGCGGGCTTCGCCGGACCGCGCGCTTTGCGGTCCGGCACCCCCTTCGAAACCGCTGCGCGAGCGAATAGGCTGGGCGTCCGCATCATCTGCGGGCGCCGGTGGGAGTGACGTTGCGATGGAAAACAGCCTTGATCCTGCTCTGCCGCTGCTGGAGGTGCGCGGGATCAGCAAGAGCTTCGGCGCCGTGCGCGCGTTGCAGGAGGTCGACTTCACGCTGCGCGCCGGCGAGATCCATGCGCTGCTCGGCGAGAACGGCGCCGGCAAGTCTACGCTGATCAAGGTCGTCACCGGCGTCTTCCCGCGCGATGCCGGCATTGTCAGGCTCGGTGGCGAAGAGGTCGCGCCGCGCTCGGCCAAGGCCACGCTCCAGGCCGGCATTGCCACCGTATACCAGGAGGTCAATCTGCTGCCGAACCTCTCGGTGGCGCAGAACCTGTTCCTCGACCGCCAGCCGATGCGCTTCGGCATCGTGCGCGAAGGCGAGATGCGCCGCCGCGCCAAGGCCCTGCTCGCCGATTTCGGTCTCGACATCGATGTCGCCGCACCGCTCGGCAACTATTCCGTCGCGATTCAGCACGTCACCGCGATCGCCCGCGCGGTGGATCTCTCCGCGCGCGTGCTGATCCTGGACGAGCCGACCGCGAGCCTCGACCGCCACGAGGTCGAGATTCTCTTTCGCATCATGCGCCAGCTTGCGAAGCGCGGCATCGGCATCGTCTTCGTCAGCCATTTCCTCGACCAGGTCTACGAGATCTCCGACCGCATCACCGTGCTGCGCAACGGCCGCCTCGTCGGCGAGCGCGAGACCGCCTCGCTGCCGCGCCTTGAGCTGATCCGCATGATGCTCGGCCGCGAGCTCGCCGAAACCACCAGCGCGCGGGCGGCAACGCGTGAGCATCAGGCGCGCGAGGTCTGCGCCAGTTTCGAGAATTACGGCAAGGCTGGCTATGTTGCCCCCTTCCATCTCGAGCTGCGCCACGGCGAGGTCGTCGGTCTTGCCGGCCTGCTCGGCTCCGGCCGCACCGAGACGGCGCGGCTGGTGTTCGGCGCCGAGCGCGCCGATCGCGGGCAGGCGAAGGTGGAGGGCGCACCGGTTCGGCTCCATTCGCCGCGCGATGGCGTGCGCCACGGCTTTGGCTATTGCCCGGAGGAGCGCAAGACCGACGGCATCGTCGCCGAGCTCAGCGTGCGCGAGAACATTGTGCTCGCGCTCCAGGCTAAGCGCGGCCTGCATCGGCCATTGTCGCGCCGCGAGCAGGACGAGATCGCGCGCCGCTACGTCAAGATGCTCGACATCCGCCCGCCCGATCCGGAGCGTCCGGTCGGCCTGCTCTCCGGCGGCAACCAGCAGAAAGTGCTGCTGGCGCGCTGGCTCGCGACCTCGCCGCGGCTTCTGGTGCTGGACGAGCCGACCCGCGGCATCGATGTCGGCGCGCATGCCGAAATCATCCGCCTGATCCGAGACCTCTGCGACGACGGGCTTTCGCTGCTCGTGATCTCCTCCGAGCTCGACGAGATCGTGACCTATTCGGACCGCGTCGTGGTGCTGCGCGACCGCGCCCATATCGAGGAGCTCGCGGGCGAGGCGATCGACGTCGGCAACATCCTCGCCGCCATTGCCGCCGACGGCGCCGCCGTTGCGCTTGAGGCCCACACATGACAGCGCTGCTGCCCCGCCGCGGCCTTGCCCAGATCCTGGCGCTGATCGTCATCCTCGCGGTCGACCGCGTGGTGTCGCCGCAATTCTTCGACCTGCGCCTTCAGGACGGCCGGCTGTTCGGCAGCCTGATCGACGTGCTCAACCGCGGCACGCCGGTGGCGCTGCTCTCGCTCGGCATGGTGCTGGTGATCGCGACGCGCGGCATCGATCTGTCCGTCGGCGCGGTCATGGCGATCTGCGGCGCGATCGCCGCGAGTCTTGCTGACAGCCACGGCCTCCCCGTGGTGCTGGCGGCCGCGCTCGGCGCCGGCCTCCTCTGCGGCCTCTGGAACGGCTTTCTCGTCGCCGTGCTCGGCATGCAGCCGATCGTGGCGACGCTGATCCTGATGGTGGCGGGGCGCGGCATCGCCCAGCTCATCACCGAGGGACGCATCGTGACATTCTCCTCGCCGGACCTGGTCTGGCTCGGCAATGGCTCGGTGCTCGGCCTGCCGGTGCCGGTCGTGATTGCCCTGGGCATGCTGATCCTCACCGGTGCAGTCGTGCGCGGCTCCGCGCTCGGTCTCCTGATCGAGGCGACCGGCGGCAACGCACGCGCGAGCGAGCTTGCCGGCGTCGGCACCCGCGCCATGATCCTTTCGGTCTATGTCTGGTGCGGCGTCTGCGCCGCGCTCGCCGGCGTTATCGCTGCGGCCGACATCATGGGTGCCGATGCCAACAATGCCGGCCTCTGGCTCGAGCTCGACGCGATCCTCGCCGTGGTGATCGGCGGCACCTCGCTGTTCGGCGGCCGCTTCAGTCTTGTGCTCGCGGTGCTGGGTGCGCTGATCATCCAGACGATGAACACCGGCATTTTGCTGTCGGGCTATCCGCCGGAGTTCAACCTGCTGGTCAAGGCGGTGGTGGTGCTCGCGGTGCTGCTGCTGCAATCGCCGAAATTCTCTGGTCTCGCCGGGATCGCCGCGCGGCTGCGGAGGACCAAAGCATGAAAGGCCTGCCGCCCGTCCTCATCACCGCCATCGTGCTCGTCGCGGGCTTTGTGCTCTGCGCCCTGCAATTCCCCAACATCGCCTCCACCCGCGTGGTCGGCAATCTTCTCACCGACAACGCCTTCCTCGGTATCGTCGCGACCGGCATGACCTTCGTCATCATCTCCGGCGGCATTGATCTCTCGGTCGGTTCGGTGATCGGCTTCACCACCGTGTTCGTCGCGCTCGCCATCGAGCGCTGGGGCGTGCCGCCGCTGGTCGCCTTCGTTGCCATCCTCGCGCTCTCGGCGGCCTTCGGCGCGGCGATGGGTGCCGTGATCCACGTCTTGGATCTGCCACCTTTCATCGTGACGCTGGCCGGAATGTTCCTCGCCCGTGGCGCCAGCTTCCTGCTCTCGACGGAATCGGTGCCGATCACCGCGCCGGTCTATTCCACCGTGTCGGACTTCGCGCTGCGCATGCCCGGCGGCGGGCGGTTGACGGCGATCGCGATCATCATGCTCGTGATCGTGATCGGCGGCGCTTTGTTGCTGCATCTCACGAGGTTCGGTGCCAACGTCTATGCGCTCGGCGGCAGCCGGGCGACGGCGAGCCTGATGGGCGTTGCCGTCGGCAAGATGACGATCAAGATCTACATGCTGTCGAGCCTGCTTGCGGGGATCGCCGGCATCGTGTTCTCCTTCTACACCAGCGCCGGTTACTCGCTCTCCGCGGTCGGCGTCGAGCTCGACAGCATCGCCGCCGTCGTGATCGGCGGCACGCTGCTCACTGGCGGGCAGGGCTCGGTGATCGGCACCTTCCTCGGCGTGCTGATCCAGGGCATGATCCAGACCTACATCAATTTCGATGGCACGCTGTCGAGCTGGTGGACCAAGATCGCGACCGGCGTCCTGCTGTTCGCCTTCATCGCCTTGCAGCAGGGGCTGGTCGCACTGGCGCGCCGGCCGGTGGCCAAGAGCGCAGGAGCGGCGTCATGACCTCGCGCATCGTCGTCATCCCGACGCGGCGGGCTCACTCCAACCACGCGGAGGTGGCCCGTTCGATCGGCGTTGACATCATCGCCGGCCGCTACGCGGAAGGCACGCGCCTACCGGGCGATGCCGAGATGATCGCGATGTTCGGCGTGTCGCGGCCGGTGCTGCGCGAGAGCGTGAAGACGCTGGTCGCCAAGGGACTGCTCACCACCAAGGCCCGCGTCGGCACCGTCGTTCGCGAGCGCGGCGCCTGGAACATGTTCGACGCCGACGTGCTGGCCTGGCACCTCGACGCCGGCATCGACAAGCGCTTCCTCAACGACCTCGCCGAGATTCGTCTCGCGGTCGAGCCGCGTGCGGCGATGCTCGCAGCAGTGCAGCGGTCCGAGGAGGACGTCGCCGAGCTCCGCCGCTGCATGGATCGCATGCGGCGTGAAGCCTCCGACTCGGTCGGCTTTGCCGATGCCGATCTCGCGCTTCACGTGGGCGTGGCGCGTGCCTCCGGCAATCTGTTCATGCGCTCGATTGGGCATGTCATCGAGGCCGCGTTGCGCGCCTCGTTCCTGCTCAGCGCCCCGGTCGAGCCGGAGGACCGCGACGCCGTGCTGCTCTGGCACCAGAAGATCGTCGATGCCATCGCCGCGGGCGATGCGGACGCCGCGTCCGAGGCCATGGTTTATGTCATTCACAACGGCATGCGCCGCCACGAGGGTACGGTGATCGAGACCGCCCCGGCCGAGCCGCTACCGTCGGCAGATACGGGAGAACAAGCGTGACAGACCTTCGCATCGCCATCGTCGGCTTCGGCAAGATCGCGCGGGACCAGCATGTCGGCGCGATCGCGGCGACACCGGGCGCGATACTTGCAGCCGTTGCCAGTCGCAACGCTTCACTGCCGGACCTGCCGCATTTCGCCACCATCGAGGAACTACTGGAAAAAGGTCCGCCGATCGACGCCGTCTCGCTGTGCACGCCACCGCAGGTGCGCCGCGCCCAGGCCGCCACAGCGCTCGCCGCTGGCAAGCATGTCATGCTGGAGAAGCCGCCGGGCACTGGCGTTGCCGAGCTCGATCCACTGATCGCGATGGCGACCGATGCCAGGCGAACGCTGTTCGCGACCTGGCATTCGCGTTACGCGCCGGCGGTCGAGCCGGCCCGCGAATGGCTGGCGACGCGCCGGATCAAATCCGTGCACATCAACTGGAAGGAGGACGTCCGCGTCTGGCATCCCGGCCAGGCCTGGATCTGGGAACCCGGTGGCCTCGGCGTATTCGATCCCGGCATCAATGCGCTGTCGATCCTGACCCGCATCCTGCCGCAGCCGGTATTTGTCACCGCGGCCGAGCTTGCCTTCCCGGCTAATTGCCAGGCCCCGATCGCCGCGAACCTGAACCTGACTGACATCAACGGCCTGCCCATCACCGCTGAGTTCGACTTCCGGCAGACCGGCCCGCAGAGCTGGGATATCCTCGTGGAAACAGATCAGGGCCGGATGACATTGTCTGGCGGCGGCCGGCGGATGGCCGTCGACGGCAAGGCCATTGCGGATGCACCCGATCAGGAATATCGCGAGCTGTACCAGCGCTTCGTCAAGCTGGCGGCGTCAGGCACGAGCGATGTCGATCTGGCGCCGCTGCGTCTCGTCGCCGATTCTTTCCTGCTCGGCAAGCGCACGATCGTCGAACCGTTTGTGGACTGAACATGGCCGGCCCAAGGACAATAGAAAAAGACGTCTTCGGAACGCTGCCCGACGGCCGCAAGGTCGAACGCATCGTGCTGCGCGGGAAGGGCAGCTTCGAGGCCCGCATCATCACCCATGGCGCGGTGATCCAGGCGCTGCTCGCGCCTGATATCAAAGGTGGTTACGACGACGTCGTGCTGGGGCATGACGCCTTCGCTGGCTATCTCGCCGAACGCAAGTTCTTGGGCGCCACTGTCGGCCGCTACGCCAACCGCATCGCAAAGGGACAGTTCTCGCTCGACGGCGAGACGGTGCAGCTCCCCGTCAACAACGGCCCGAACGCGCTGCACGGCGGCCTCGACGGTTTTGATCGCAAGCTCTGGGAGATTGCCGCAACTGAGGAGGGCGCCGAGCCCGCGGTGACGCTCACCTATTCCAGTCCGCATGGCGAAGAGAATTATCCCGGCAAGCTCGACGTCCGCCTGACCTATCGCATCACCGGCCCGGCCGAGCTCTCGCTGATGATGGAAGCGCGAACCGACCGGCCGACCATCGTCAACCTGACCAATCACAGCTTCTTCAATCTGGAAGGCGCTACGTCCGGCACGCCGATCCTTGACCACAAACTCACGGTCGCCGCCGAGCATTTCCTCGCCATCGATCCCACCGCCATTCCGCTGCCGGAGCCGCCGCGCAGCGTTGCCGGCACGCCGTTCGACTTCCGCGAACCGCGCACTGTCGGCGAGCGCATCCGCGAAAGCGACCCGCAATTGCGCAACGGCAGAGGCTACGACCACACCTATTGCCTCGGGCGCGACGGCATGCTTGCGCTCGCGGCGCGGCTGGAGGCGCCGCGCTCAGGACGCGTCATGGAGCTGCTCACCAATCAGCCCGGGCTCCAGGTCTATTCCGGCAACTATCTCGACGGCACGATCTCGGGGAAGGGCGGCAAGCTGATCCGGCAATCGGACGCCATGTGCCTGGAGCCGCACATCTGGCCCGACGCACCGAACCGGCCGGACTTTCCGAGCCCGCGCCTCGATCCCGGCCAAGTCTACCGGCATCACACCGTCTATCGCTTTGGGGTGAGGGCGTCATGATGGAACAGGTGCCGACCTCGGTTCTATCCGCTGAGCAGTGTCATCTCGGCGAGGGGCCGACCTATGATGTGACCACCGACACGGCCTGGTGGTTCGACATTCGCGAGGGCAAGCTGTTCGAGGCGCAACTCGGCAGCGGCGCAATCCGCATCCACGCGCTCGGCCGGATGGCGAGCGCATTCGGGCGCATCGACGCCGAGCGGCAGCTGATCGTTGCGGAAGACGGCCTTTACATCCGCAAGCTCGCCGACGGCGCGATGACGCTGTTTCTTCCGCTTGAGGCGGACAATCCTGCCACCCGCTCAAACGATTGCCGCGTGCATCAATCCGGCACGTTCTGGATCGGGACCATGGGCAAGAAGGCCGAGCCGAAGGCGGGTGCGATCTACGCGCTCCATCGCGGCAAGATCTCGACGCTGTTTCCCGGCATCAGCATTCCCAATTCGATCTGCTTCTCGCCCGATGGTGCCACCGGCTATTTCACCGACACGCCGCGCGCGGTGCTCTATGCGGTGCCGCTCAATCCCGCGACCGGCCTGCCGCGCGGCGAGCCGGAGGTGCTGCTGCGTCACAGCGGCATCGGCGGTCTCGACGGTTCGGTGTGCGACGCCGACGGGCAGATCTGGAACGCATGCTGGGGCGCGAGCCGTGTCGACGTCTACTCGCCGCAAGGCGAGCGCCTGCGCTCACTCAGCGTGCCGGCGAAGCAGGCGAGCTGCCCCGCCTTCGTCGGCCCGGACCTGTCGCGCCTGCTCGTCACCTCGGCATGGCAGGACATGGACGCTGCGGCACGCGCCGCCGATCCGCAAGCCGGCTGCACTTTTCTGCTCGAAGCATCCGCGCGCGGCCGCGCGGAGCCCGACGTCAAGCTCACATAGGAGACCAAAGGCAACCCACGACTACGTTCTCGACGAAACGAAGAAACAGTCCTACACCCAAAGGGAGTGAAACATGCTGAAACTGAAGACGACCTTTCTCGCGCTTGCTCTGGCAAGTGCCGCCGCGCTGATCGCGGGCGCGCCTGCCACCGCCCAGGACAAGGCGACCGTCGGCATCGCCATGCCGACGAAATCCTCGGCGCGCTGGATCGACGACGGCAACAACATGGTCAAGGTGCTCAAGGAGCGCGGCTACAACACCGACCTGCAATATGCCGAGGACGACATTCCGAACCAGCTCTCGCAGGTCGAGAACATGGTGACCAAGGGCGCCAAGGCGCTGGTGATCGCCGCGATCGACGGCACCACGCTCTCCGACGTGCTCAAGCAGGCGAAAGCAAAGGGCATCACCGTGATCGCCTATGACCGGCTGATCCGCGGCACGCCGAACGTCGACTATTACGCGACCTTCGACAATTTCCAGGTCGGCGTGCTCCAGGCGGAGTCGCTCGTGCAGGGCCTCGGCCTCAAGGACGGCAAGGGTCCCTTCAACATCGAGCTGTTCGGCGGCTCGCCCGACGACAACAACGCCTATTTCTTCTACAACGGCGCGATGAGCGTGCTGAAGCCGTACATCGATAGCGGCAAGCTCGTCGTCGTGTCCGGCCAGATGGGCATGGACAAGGTCGCGACCCTGCGCTGGGACGGCGCCACCGCCCAGGCCCGCATGGACAATCTGCTCAGCGCCTACTACGGCAACAAGAAGGTCAACGCCGTGCTGTCGCCCTATGACGGCCTCTCGATCGGCATCATCTCCTCGCTGAAGGGCGTCGGCTACGGCAGCGCCGACCAGCCGATGCCTGTCATCTCCGGCCAGGATGCCGAGGTGCCCTCGATCAAGGCGATGCTGCGCGGTGACCAGTACTCGACCATCTTCAAGGACACCCGCGATCTCGCCAAGGTGACCGCCGACATGGTCGACGCCGCGCTCGCCGGCAAGCAGGTCACGGTGAACGACACCAACACCTACGAAAACGGCGTCAAGAAGGTTCCGTCCTATCTGCTCAAGCCGGTCGTGGTCTACAAGGACAATTGGGAGAAGACCCTGGTCGACAGCGGCTACTACAAGAAGTCGCAGTTCCAGTAGATTTCTCGTGCCGTCGTTCCGGGGCGCCCGAAGGGCGAACCCTGAACCTCGAGATTCCGGGTTCGATGCTTCGCATCGCCCCGGAATGACGGCGGAGGGATTGACGAACATTTTCAAGGATACCAACGCCAATGACCGCCATGCTGGAAATGCGCAACGTCAGCAAGAGCTTTGCCGGTGTGCAGGCGCTGCGCGACGTCAATTTCTCGGTTCATGCCGGGCAGATCCACGCCCTCGTCGGCGAGAATGGCGCCGGCAAGTCGACGCTGATGAAGGTGCTGAGCGGGGTCTATCCGCACGGCAGCTACGAGGGCACCATCGTCTTCGAGGGTGAGGAGCGCCGCTTCCGCGACATCAACGATTCCGAGGCACTCGGCATCATCATCATCCACCAGGAGCTGGCGCTGATTCCGCTGATGTCGATCGCGGAAAACATCTTCCTGTCGCATCCGCCTTCAAAGTTGGGTGTGATTGACCGCGATGAGGTGTACCGGTGCACGCGCGAGCTGCTCGCACAGGTCGGCCTGAAGGAATCGCCGGACACGCTGATCACCGATCTTGGCGTCGGCAAGCAGCAGCTGGTTGAGATCGCCAAGGCACTCTCCAAGCGCGTGCGGATGCTGATCCTGGACGAGCCGACCGCGAGCCTCAACGAGGCCGACAGCGCCGCGCTGCTCGAACGCCTGATGGCATTCCGGGAGCAGGGCATCGGCTCGATCCTGATCTCGCACAAGCTCAACGAGGTCGCCAAGGTCGCCGACCACATTACCGTGCTGCGCGACGGCCGCACCGTCGACAGCATCGATTGCCATGCCGAGCCGATCCAGGAGGACCGCATCATACGCAGCATGGTCAACCGCGACATGGCGCACCGTTTCCCGGAGCGTAGCGCGAAGATCGGCGAGCCTGTGCTCGATGTCACGAACTGGTCGGTCTATCACCCCATCCACCCCGAGCGGCAGGTGATCAAGAACGTCAATTTCGGCGTCAGGCGCGGCGAGGTCGTCGGCATTGCCGGGCTGATGGGGGCGGGGCGCACCGAATTCGCCATGAGCCTGTTCGGCCGCTCTTGGGGCACCAGCATCAGCGGCAGTATCCGGCTCGAAGGCCGTGAGATCGTGCTGCCGAGCGTCGCGGCGGCGATCGACGCTGGCCTTGCCTATGTCACCGAGGACCGCAAGCAGCTCGGGCTGATCCTCGCCGACGACGTCCGCAAGAACATCACGCTGGCGAGCCTCGACCAGGTCGCGCCCGGGAAGGTGATCGACGACATCGCCGAGCTGAAGGTCGCCAGCGACTATCGCAACCGGATGCGCATCCGCTGCTCCGACGTCTACCAGGAGACTGGCCAGCTCTCTGGCGGCAACCAGCAGAAGGTGGTGCTGTCGAAATGGCTGATGACCGACCCCAAGGTCCTCATCCTGGACGAGCCGACAAGGGGCATCGACGTCGGTGCCAAATATGAGATTTACTGTATCATCAACGAGCTGGCGGAGGCCGGCCGCGGCGTCGTGGTCATCTCCTCGGAGATGCCCGAGCTGCTCGGGATCTGCGACCGCATCTGCGTCATGAACGACGGCGCCTTCGTCGGCGAGTTCAAGGGCGCTGAGGCGACACAGGAAAAGATCATGCGCGCCATCATGCGCAACGAACGAAACAACGGCGTGCCTGAGGCCGCGGAGATGGGAGGTGTGCGGTCATGACCGACAAGACGGTATCGCTGCCCGAGGAGCGCCGGCACGGCAGCTTCATCAAGAACAACTTACGCAATTACGGCATGCTGCTGTCGTTGATTGCGATCATGCTGTTCTTCCAGGTCATGACCGGCGGCACGCTGCTGCAGCCGCTCAACCTGACCAACCTGGTCCTCCAGAACAGCTACATCGTCATCATGGCGCTGGGCATGCTGCTGGTGATCGTCACCGGCCATATCGACCTTTCGGTCGGTTCGGTCGCGGGCTTCATCGGCGCCGTGGCCGCGCTTCTCATGGTGACCTACAAGGTAGACTACACGCTCGCCTTCATCGCCTGTCTCGCACTCGGCGCCGCCATCGGTGCGGCGCAGGGCTATTGGGTGGCCTATTTCAAGATCCCGTCCTTCATCGTGACGCTGGCGGGCATGCTGGTGTTCAAGGGGCTGGCGCTTGCGGTGTTGCAAGGCCAGTCGCTCGGGCCGTTCCCGCCGACCTTCCAAAAACTGTCGTCGGGCTTCATTCCGGAGCTGCTGCCCGAGGCCGGCACGCTGCATCCGACCTCGATGCTGATCGGCGCCGTGCTCGCGCTCGGCCTCGTCTATGCCAGCGCCAAGGGGAGGTCGCGGGAGCAGGCGCACGGCATCGAGGTCGAGCCTTATGCGTTCTTCCTCGGCAAGAGCATTTTGCTCGCCTGCGCCGTGCTCTATTTCACCTATCTGATCGCCTCGCATCGCGGCCTGCCCAACGTGCTGGTGATCATGACCGCGCTGATCGCGCTCTATGGCTTCGTCACCCGCCGCACCGTGATCGGCCGGCAGATCTACGCGGTCGGCGGCAACGCCAAGGCGGCGAGCCTGTCCGGCATCAAGACCGAGCGGCTGACCTTCCTCACCTTCGTCAACATGGGCGTGCTGGCCGCACTCGCCGGCCTCGTCTTCGCCGCGCGCCTCAACACCGCGACGCCCAAGGCCGGCCTCGGCTTCGAGCTCGACGTCATCGCCGCCTGCTTCATCGGCGGCGCCTCGGCCTATGGCGGCGTCGGCCGTGTCGGCGGCGCCGTGGTCGGTGCCATGATCATGGGCGTGATGAACAACGGCATGTCCATCCTCGGCATCGGCATCGACTATCAGCAGGTCATCAAGGGCCTGGTGCTGCTGGGGGCCGTGTGCATCGACGTGTATAACCAGCGGCGGTAGCCACACCGGCAGTGCCGTAGGGTGGGCAAAGGCGCATCGCGCCGTGCCCACCAATTTCAATGCATACGACGAAAGCGCTGAGCGCGCCTTTCGCCAGCGCCCCTTGAGCTATGGCGAACGCTTCGGCCATCTGACTCCACCACGCTCGCGCCGCACTCATCCTCAGGATTGCATCACAGGAACCAGTCCATAGCGCAGCATTGTTTCCTTCATTTTGGCCGGATCAGGTGTGCCGGCCGATAGCAGGGCCGCCATGTCCTTGAAGTATTGCGGGCCGAGTACGCCTGGGCTGAGGATGCACAGGCAAGTCGCCGGTCGGGGCGAACGGTTGATGAAACCGTGCACCACTCCGCGCTTGATGAAGAGGCTTTCGCCCGGCGCCACGTCGATATCCTTAGCGTTGACCCGCCAAGTCGAGATGCCGCTTAGTCCATAGATCGTTTCGTCCCAGCGATCGTGATAGTGGGGAATCGGCATGTGCGCGTTCGGCTGTAGCGTCATCTCGAACAGATCGAGGCCGCCGGCGGTGTCATCCTTGCTCTGTAGGAACGTCAGCTGCAGCGCGCCAAGGTTGATGATCTCAGGCATGGCGAATTCGTCCAGTCGTGTGGACCGCAATATTAGCGCACGACGCAAAGAAGCCAAGACGGAGGAAGCAAAGCTGCCCGAAACCGACATGCAGCAGAGGCCCCTTGCCGTGCAGAGCCGCAACGTCGCGCTGCACTGCGACTGAGTCGCGGGCCGCGCTACTGCGTCGTGAACAGCACCGTCGCGATCGCGACGGAGAGGCTCACCGCCGAAACGGTCGCGACCGTCGACAACACCCCCATGCGCCTGAGCGCGATGGCGAAGGCGATGATGATGGGGGTCGCGGTCATCAGCCCGATCTGTGCATCACTCATATCGTCGCTCGCCGTTCCCTGGGAACCCTGAGCCTGTGCGTAGCGCGTCCTGGCCGGCCGGACGTTGCGTCGGCGCAAACAAGCGCCCGGCAATTCCCCAGTTTGTCCTGCGACAAATTCCGAACTGGACGGGCGAGCTAAGTCTTTCCGGTGTCCTGATCCGGAAAGCAGATGTCGACGGCCGATTGCGAACAACAGGGAACCGGCTGGGGCATCCTCGAGGATCTCCCCGGCGATCCCATGATCTGGGTGCTGATCTTCAGCGAACTCGTCGCCTTTGGCCTGTTCCTCGGCGCCTTCACGGTCGCCCGCGCGATCCACCCCGCGGTGTTCGCGGCCGGGCAGGCAACGCTCGATTCGAACCTCGCCGGCCTCAACACAATCGTGCTGGTGACCAGCGGCTGGGCGGCGGCAAGAGCGACGAAGGCCGCGCGCGCCGGCGAACGGCAGGTGGCGCGATACTGGATCTTCGGCGCGATGGCGCTCGGCGGTCTCTTCATCGCAATCAAGCTCGCCGAATACGCCGAAGAGATCGGGCGTGGCGTCGGGCTCGAAACCAGCCCGTTCTTCACGCTCTACTTCCTGCTGACCGGTTTTCATCTTCTGCATGTCGGCCTCGGCATCGTCATTCTCGCCGTGGTCTGTCGCCGGGCCGAGGTCTCCGGCGTCGAGACGGGAACGGCCTTCTGGCACATGGTCGATCTGGTCTGGATCGTCATGTTCCCGATTCTCTATCTGGCGAAATGACGATGCCGGATCGTATCGACATCACCTGGATCGTGCTGATCGGCCTCGCGCTCGCGACCATCCTGCTGCCTCCGTTGATGCCGAGGCCGCTGCTCGGCAATGCCCTGCTGCTCGCCTTCGCCGCCCTCAAGGGCCACCGGATTGCGCTCGATTTCATGGATCTTCGCGCCGTGCCCGCGCTCTGGCGCGGGCTCGTCGCGACCTGGATCCTGACCGTGCTGCTGCTTGCCTGGCTCGCCTCGGCCATCGTCGTCCTGATCTGATGCGCTCATTGCGCCCTGACAAAGAACGAGCCGGGCCAATCGGCAATAAATCGCAGCATCGCATTCTCTAGGCAAACAACCGGAAAGGATTGGCAATGGCTGAACGCCTGACCAAGTCGGCCGCTCGAAACGTGTTCTACGGCGGCTCGGCCTTTTTCTTCGCCATCTTCATAGGGCTGACGGCGCACAGCCATTACTACATGGCCACGAACTCGACCGACGCAACGACGCTGACGTCGTCGGTCGCCCGCGGCAAGCATGTCTGGGAGAAGAACTCCTGCATCAACTGCCACACGCTGCTGGGCGAGGGCGCCTACTTCGCGCCCGAGGTCGGCAACGTCTGGGATCGCTGGGGCGGCAAGGAGGACCCGGCCGGCGCGCGCGAGACGCTGAAGGCCTGGATGCAGGCGCAGCCCTCGGGCGCACCGGGCCGGCGGCAGATGCCGCAGTTCAACCTCACCGACCAGGAGCTCAACGATCTCGCCGACTTCCTGCAATGGACCTCGACGATCAAGCGCCAGGAGTGGCCGCCGAACAAGGCCGGCTGAGCACGCAGCTTTCAAGCCCTTGCCTCTTTCAAGACAGAGAGAACCCGAGATGAAATACCAAACTCAGAAAGTCGCGATGCTGTATTTCTACGGCGCGCTGACGCTGTTCCTGGCCCAGGTCCTGTTCGGCCTGCTCGCCGGAACCATCTACGTCCTGCCCAACACGCTCTCGACCCTCCTGCCGTTCAACATCGTCAGGATGATCCACACTAACGCGCTGATCGTGTGGTCGCTGATCGGCTTCATGGGCGCGACCTACTACCTGCTGCCCGAGGAAACCGAGACCGAGCTGTACAGCCCGCTGCTCGCGAAGATCCAGTTCTGGATGTTCTTCGGCGCCGCGGGCGTCGCCGTCGTCGGCTACCTCTTCCACTATCACGAGGGCCGCGAATTCCTCGAGCAGCCCTTCATCATCAAGGTCGGCATCGTCGTCGTCTGCCTGATGTTCCTGTTCAACGTCACCATGACGGCGCTGAAGGGCCGCAAGACCACCGTCACCAACATCCTCTTGTTCGGCCTGTGGGGCGTTGCGATCTTCTTCCTGTTCGCCTTCTACAATCCGGCGAACCTCGCGGTCGACAAGATGTACTGGTGGTACGTCGTCCATCTCTGGGTCGAGGGCGTCTGGGAGCTGATCATGGCCTCCGTGCTCGCCTATCTCATGATCAAGCTCAACGGCATCGACCGCGAGGTGGTGGAGAAGTGGCTCTATGTCATTATCGGGCTCGCGCTGTTCTCCGGCATCCTCGGCACCGGCCATCACTTCTACTGGATCGGCGCGCCCGGCTACTGGCAGTGGATCGGCTCGCTGTTCTCGACGCTGGAGGTGGCGCCGTTCTTCACCATGGTGATTTTCACGGTGCAGATGACCTGGAAGGCCGGCCGCAAGCATCCGAACCGCGCTGCGCTGTTGTGGTCGGTCGGCTGCTCGGTGATGGCGTTCCTTGGCGCCGGCGTCTGGGGCTTCCTGCACACGCTGTCCTCGGTGAACTACTACACCCACGGCACGCAGGTCACCGCGGCGCACGGCCATCTCGCCTTCTTCGGCGCCTATGTGATGCTCAATCTGTCCGTCATGGCCTATGCGATCCCGCAGCTCAAGGGACGCGCGCCCTATAACCAGTGGCTCTCCATGACCAGCTTCTGGATCATGTGCACCGCCATGATGGTGATGACCTTCGCGCTGACCTTCGCCGGCGTGGTCCAGGTCCATCTCCAGCGCGTGCTCGGCCAGGGCTACATGGACGTGCAGGACCAGCTCGCGATGTTCTACTGGGTCCGGCTCGGCTCCGGCGCGTTCGTCGCGATCTCTGCGCTGATGTTCGTCTGGGCCGTGCTGGTGCCCGGCCGCGAGAAGACGGCGGCCATTCCGGCCGCGCTGCAACCGGCTGAGTAGACGCACATGGCGGCTGCGGTTTGCCGCGGCCGCCGTCTCAATGTGAATTGCGGAGAATGACCATGAAAGCTGCCCTTCACGCCGTCACGGCACCGGCACCAGCGCTGCCGCCTTATGTCGCCAGCGGAAACGAATGCGCGTTGTTCGAGCACGCCTGGCGGCATCAGCTTCCGGTGCTGCTGAAGGGTCCCACCGGCTGCGGCAAGACCCGCTTCGTCGCGCATATGGCGGCGCGGCTCGGCCTGCCGCTCCACACCGTCGCCTGCCACGACGACCTCACCGCGGCCGATCTCACCGGCCGCTATCTCTTGCGGGGCGGCGATACCGTGTGGGCCGACGGTCCATTGACGCGCGCGGTGCGCGAGGGCGGCATCTGCTATCTCGACGAGGTCGTGGAGGCGCGCAAGGACGTCACCGTCGTGCTGCATCCGCTCACCGACGACCGCCGCATCCTGCCGTTGGAGCGCACCGGCGAGGAACTCGCCGCGCCCAACAGCTTCATGCTCGTGGTCTCCTACAATCCCGGCTACCAGACGCTGCTGAAGGCGCTGAAGCCGTCGACTCGGCAGCGCTTCGTCGCCATCGAATTCGGCTTCCTCCCGTCCGAGCAGGAGATCGCAGTGGTCGCGGCCGAGAGCGGATTGTCGCCGGATCGGGTGCGGCCGCTGGTGGCGCTGGCCGGCCGGCTGCGCGCACTCAAGGGCCACGATCTCGAGGAGGGCGTCTCGACCCGCCTCGTGGTCTATTGTGCGACCTTGATCGCCGCCGGCATGCCGATTGCCGATGCCGTGCTCGCCGGCATGATCGAGCCGCTGACCGACGATGCCGACGTCAAGGCGGCGCTGCTCGACGTCGCACGTGCCGTGATCGGGTGAGGCGGGTCCCATGCTCGACTTCCTCGAACTGGAGGAGACGGTCGGCCGTGCCTGGCACAAAATGGTTGGCGGCACCGCCAGCTATCCGGTTCACGCCGATCACGCGGTGACGCTTGCCGAGATGAGAAACAGGCTCGCGGTGATGTTCCGCGCGCTCGGCGGCGAGACGGGTGTGCAGATCGCGAGCGCCGGCGCGCGCAAGTCCACCCATCGGCTCGGCTGGCGGCAACGCATCGGCCTCGGCGACGAGCGCCTCGAACAGCCCGGCCGCGACGCCGCGACCATCTTCCTTCCCGACAGCATTGCGATCTTCGGCGACAGCGAGCTCAATGCGTCGCTCTATCGCTGGCTCGCGGCATGGTTCGCGGTCGCGCCGATCGAGGCGATCACCGAGGCCGATCCGCTCCGGCGCGATCTCCTCGTGCTGCGCCGCGCCGCCGAAACAGCGGTCTTCGTGCTCACGCAATTCCCCGGGCTCGTCGCCGACTACGCGCAGCTGGCCGCGGCGACCGCCGAGGCCCGGCCGCGGCGTCCCCTGCCGCGCATCGAGCAGGAGATCGAGCAGATCGTTCTCGCCCTGCTCGGCGCTGGACCTGCGCCCGCGGGACAATTGTGGCCGGCCATGATGGGAACGGGGCCGCTGCCGGACAAGGCGCCGCCGGGCTATCATCCGATCCTGCCGTGCCCGCTGTGGGGCGATTGCTGGACGCGCGAGCTGTCGCCCGCACATGCGGGCGAGGACGAGTGCGCTGCTGGCGCGGAGCCTACGACCCAGGACAATCGCAAGCGCTTCGCCGTCCGTGAGCGCGAGGACGGCGCCAATCGCCGCGATCCCTTCGTGCTCAACCGCTTCGAAAAAATCCTGGCGATGGCCGAGATGGTCAATGTCGATCGCCCCGCGGACGACAGCGAGGACGAGGACGCGCAGAAGGCCGCCGATGACCTGGAAGAAATCACGCTCAGCCGCCGCAGCGGCAAGCCGGCGAGCCGGTTCAAGTTCGATCTCGACCTGCCGCCGGAGGCCCTCGATGCTTCGCGCCTCAACGCGGACCTGACCTATCCCGAATGGGATTATCGCAGCAGCTCCTATCTGCCCGATCATTGCCGCGTGCTCGCATCTGCCGCTTCGGAGACCGGCGAAAGCTGGACGCCTGACGAGACCATGCGCCGCCACATCCGCCAGGTGCGTCGACGCTTCGAGGTCCTGCGTCCGCGTCATGAATTGATGCGGGCCCAGGCCGACGGGCACGACCTCGACCTCGATGCGCTGGTGCGTGCGAGGTGCGATCTTCGGGCCGGCGGCAATGGCGCCGGTCTCGACCGCGTCCACATGGCGATGCGCCCGCAAGGGCACGATCTCGCCGTCACGCTGCTGGTCGACGTCTCGCTCTCGACGGATGCATGGGCCGATGGCTACCGCGTGCTCGACGTCGAGAAGGAGGCGCTGCTCGTGCTTGCGCACGGGCTGTCGGCCTGCGGCGATCACCACAGCATCCTGACCTTCACCTCGCGCCGGCGCTCCTGGGTGCGGCTCGAAACCGTCAAGGCGTTCGGCGAGCCGATGAGCGGCGTGGTCGAGCGCCGCATCGGCGCACTCAGGCCCGGCTATTACACGCGCATCGGCGCGGCGGTGCGCCACGCCTCGGCCGAGCTTGCGCGCCAGCCGCAGCGCAAGAAGCTGCTGCTCGTCCTCACCGACGGCAAGCCGAACGACGTCGACCACTATGAGGGACGCTTTGCGCTCGAAGACACAAGGAAGTCCGTGCAGGAAGCGCGCCGGCTCGGCATCGCGGTCTTCGGCGTGACGATCGATGCGGCGGCGCAATCCTATTTTCCGACGCTGTTCGGCCGCAGCGGCTATGCGATCGTCGGCAACATCAAGCGATTGCCCGCGGCGCTGCCGGCGATCTACCGGCAGGTGGCGCATTGAGCCGAAGGTGAGCCATCGCGCATCATTTGCGATCAGTGCTTGCGCGCACGGACATCCGAGGGCGTCGCACCGAACCGGCGGCGGAAGCAGCGGTTGAAATAGGAGACGTCGGCAAAGCCGGCGTCGAGGGCGATCGCGCTGATCGGCTTTGCCGACAGGCCGGGATCGTTCAAGGCCTGATAGATGCGAGACAGGCGCTGCGCGACGACGTGATCGGCAAAGCTCGTGCCCTGCTGCCGAAACAGCTTTCGCACATAGTCGGGCGTGATGCGCTGACGCCGGGCGACGTCCTCGGCACAGAGCCCCGGCTGATGCAGGTTCGCGGCGATGTCGGCCTCGACCGTCGCAAGGCGCGCAGCCCGGACGCCGCGGCGGCGTGCGAGTTCGGCGACGTCTCCCGTTGCGCGCATCAGGGCCGTGAGCAAGTCGCCGATATGTGCGGCAGCGCTGCGCTGCACGTCGGGATTGGCCAGCGCGCGCCCGCTCTGGAGCAGCCGCACATAGTCGGTCAGCAGCCAGAGAGCCTCTGTCTCGGCGCCGATGGGCCGTGCCAGCCAGCGTCCGAGATCGCGTACCCCCGGCGTCAGCGCTTGGCGGGGAACGTAGACGCCGACATAGCGGCCGCCATCGGTGAGGATCTGGTCGGCGGCTTCGCTCGACAGCATCAGGACCCCCTGGCCGGGCATGACCACGGCTTCGCGACCTCGCTGCACGGAAACGCTGCGCCCGGAGAGCACGGCCATGAACACGAGCATGTCGGTGGCGTTCTGAAGGTGATGATTCCTGATCCTGTAATGGGCATCGCTCCGCGAGCCGCTGGTCAAGGTCACGCCCGGCAGCGCACGCAGCGTGACGTCAGCGTGGAATGGAGCGTCGCCGAGCGGCTCGATGTCGAGATTGAAGAGCTTGCGACCGTAAAATTCGAGCCAGATCGGAAGCCGATCGCGATCCGGCAGGGTCTCGGTCGAAAGGTGCAGCGGCTCACCCCAGGCGGGCATCTGGATTGTCGTCAACGCTGTCGCTCCATCCAGTCCTGACGCCTGTCCTGGCGATCCGCGTCCGCTTGCAATGCCCACTCTCCTCCGTGCTGCAACGACCACCCTATGTAACTGATCTGCAACACGAAATCAAAAGCGCCAGAACGGTCGCGCCGGGTCCGACCCAGTCGCGCCCGGTCCAAGATATCGGCAGTCCATCCCGCTAGTCAGGAGCCACTCAAGCTCGAGGATTCCTGAAATGAAGACACGTCTGTTCGTCGCCGCTCTCGCCGTTACAGTCGCCGGCTCCGCCGACGCCGCTGATCTCGGCGCACGGACTTACGCCAAGGCGCCGGTTGCGCTGGTCTACGACTGGACCGGGCTCTACATCGGCGCCAACGCTGGCGTAGGCGTCAGCCAGAACCTGACCACCACAAATATTTCCAGCTCCTTTGGCGGATCGCCGACGTCCACTCTCGGCGGGGCAGGCGCGATCGGCGGCATGCAGATCGGCGCCAACTGGCAGGCGGGCAATCTGGTGATCGGCCTCGAGACCGATATCCAAGGTGCCAACCTGCGGGACGACCGCACCTGCGCATTCACTTGCGGGTTTGGTTTCGCCTTGCAATACGACCAGAAGGTCGACTGGTTCGGCACCGCGCGCGGCCGCATCGGCCTCGCCACTGGCTCCGTGCTCAGCTATTTCACTGGCGGCTTCGCCTACGGCAACGTCCGCACCACGATCGCAGAACGATTTTTCGCAGTTCCGTTCGGCGCAGCGTTCAGCGACACGCGCACCGGCTGGACCGTCGGCAGCGGCGTGGAGGCGTCACTGGGCGGCAATTGGAGCGGCAAGATCGAATATCTCTATCTCGATCTGGGCTCGCAGGATGGCGGTTATAGAATGCCGTCCGGCTTTGGCCCCCACACCTACTCCTCCGACATTCGCGAGCATATTTTTCGCGTCGGGGCGAACTATCGTTTCGACCGCAAGGGCCCCGCTGCGCCAGAGCCGCTTGCCAATTGGGCAGGCCCCTATGTGGGCGGCAACGCCGGCTCCGCTATCGCCCTCAATCCCAGTTCGTTGCCGATGGCGTCTTCTGGCGGCGTCTTTGAATCGGAGCTGTTCAATCTCAGCCCCCGTGGCTTCATTGGCGGTGCGCAGATCGGCAACAATTGGCAGGCCGGCTCGTTGGTGCTCGGCCTCGAGGCCGATATGCAGGGCTCCACCCAGAAGGACGACACGTCCTGCCTGCAGGCGTGCGTCGCGCCCGGGAGCCTTTTCACTGCGGATCAGCGCCTGCAGTGGTTCGGCACCGCGCGCGGCCGCGTTGGATATGCGCTTGGCTCATCACTCTTCTATGCCACCGGCGGCCTGGCGTATGGCGGCGTCAAAACTCATGTGGTTGAAACATTCGGATCCGGGGCTTTCTTCGACGCCACCTTCGCCCACACCCAAACCGGCTGGACCGTCGGCGGCGGCATCGAGACCGCGTTCAATCCGTTCGGCCTGCTCGGCCGCAATTGGACTGCGAAGACCGAATATCTCTACATCGATCTCGGCAACGTGTCCGACACCTACGACTACCACGGCATTGCGCACACGTTCTCGACCCATGTGCAGGAGCACGTCTTTCGCACCGGTTTGAACTATCACTTCAATTCGCCGGTGGTGGCGAAGTATTGAGCAGGAACAACGCCCGCTACGACACCCGTGTCCCGGACGCGGTGCGGGCATATCATGCCACGACGCAGAGCCGAGACCCATGTGAGCTGACCTCCGGCTCTGCAGGGCATCATGCCGCAAGTGCGGCCCGCTGCGCCCGGGGGCGTCTGAGCTATTGCTCATAGCGTGGGCATATGATCGAATGGCTGGATGGAGAACAGCCGCGGCAAACTCGATCTCGTCATCTTCGATTGCGACGGCGTGCTCGTCGACAGCGAGCTGTTGAGCTGCCGGTGCCTGTCCGAGGTGCTGGCCGAGTTCGGCATCGTGCTCAGCGCGGAGCGGGCGCTCGAGCTCTTCCTCGGACGCAGCGCTAAGGCGATCGAGCAGCATTATCGTGAACTCGGGCAAGTCGTGCCGGACGGCTTTCTGCCTCGCTTGAAGTCGCATGTGCTGACAACGTTCGCGGGTTCACTCCGGCCGATCCCAGGTATTGCTGCCGTGATGTCGGAGCTGTCCATGCCGTTCTGTGTGGCGTCATCGAGCGATATTGACCGGGTGTCGTTGTCGCTCGATGTGACCGGCCTCGCGCCGCATTTCGGCGAGCGAATCTACACCGCGCAGATGGTCAGGCATGGCAAGCCGGCTCCCGACCTCTTTCTGTACGCGGCGGAGAAGATGCGCACCGCTCCCGCCCGCACTCTGGTCATCGAGGACAGCGTCAGCGGCGTGCAGGCGGGCAAGGCGGCCGGCATGACCGTCTGGGGATTTGTCGGCGGCGGCCATTATCGCAGCCGCGATGGCCGCGCTATATTGTCCGCCGCCGGAGCCGATCGGGTCTTCGCGCGCATGAGTGATTTCTGGGAGATCTAAGCCCGCATGGCCGCCGAGAACGACAAGTCGAGACTCGACGACGCCGCGCGTGCCGGCTGGCTCTATTTCATTGCCGGCCACACCCAGGACGAGATCGCAAAAATGCTCCAGGTCTCGCGCGCCTCGGCGCAGCGGCTGGTCTCGCTGTGCCTCGCCGAGCGGCTCATCACCTTCCGGCTCGAACATCCCATCGCCGCCTGCATGGAGCTGGCCGCGCGCCTGAAGGAGCGGTTCAATCTCGTTCATTGCGAGGTGGTGCCGGCCGATCCTGCCGCGCCGCAGGCGACCGCAGGCATTGCCGAACGCTGCGCCAACCTGCTCGATTCCACGCTGCGCTCGGAGACGCCCGTCATCGTTGCGCTCGGCACGGGCAGGGCAGTGCGTGCCGCGGTCGAGCGCGTCACGCCGATCGACCGGCCCAATCACCAGATCGTCTCGCTGGTCGGCAACATCTCCGCCGACGGTTCGGCGAGCTTCTACGACACCGTCGGACGGCTCGCCGACCGCACCGGCGCGCGGCACTATCCGATGCCGCTGCCGTTCCTGATGTCGTCGGAGGACGAGCGCAACAAGATGGTGCGCATCGAGCCGATCGCGAAAGTGAAGGCGGTCGCGGCCAGGGCTGACCTGCGCCTCGTCGGCATCGGCCAGATGGACCAGAAGGCGCAGGTGCATGTCGACGGCTTCGTCACCCGCGACGAATTGTTCGAGATGATGCGCCTGGGCGCCATCGGCGAGATCACCGGCTGGGCCTATGATGCCAAGGGCCGCCTGCTCAAGGCCGGCACCAACAAGCGCCTCACCAGCATTCCGCCGGAAGTGCCCGCGAAGACAACGACCATCGGCGCCGCGGTCGGCGCAGCCAAGGTGGCGGCCATCGCGGCCGCGCTGAGCGGGGGCCTGATCAATGGCCTGATCACCGACGAAGCGACGGCAAGGGCGATTCTGGAGCGGTAGGGCGTGGTTCGCGCGGCAGCGGGGCTCCGCTCCCTCTCCCGCTTGCGGGAGAGGGCTGGGGAGAGGGCTGGGGAGAGGGTCTCTCCGCTGGCAAGACTCCCCAAGAGGCGAAAGCCCTCACCCGCATCGCATCTCTCGATGCGCTGCGACCTCTCCCGCAAGCGGGAGAGGTGGAGCAAGCCGCGCCATCTGCTTCCACTTGCTCCCATCCCTCCCGCACCGCAGCACTCATAAGTTGTTGGAACGCCCGCGCGCCTTCTTGACAAGCACCGCGCCTCAGTTGAACATACGCTCAACGCGTGGGCATATGCTCAAAAGCGCGAGTCCAAGGGAGGTCACCGTGAAACATGTCCTGGGCGCCGTCTGCGGCGCGTCCGTTCTGCTGCTGGCCGTTCCTGCGATGGCGGAGACGACCCTGACCATCGCCACCGTCAACAATGGCGACATGATCCGCATGCAGGGGCTGACGGGTGAATTCACCAAGAAGTATCCCGACATCACCGTGAAATGGGTGACGCTGGAGGAGAACGTGCTGCGCCAGCGCGTCACCACCGACATCGCCACCAAGGGCGGCCAGTTTGACGTGCTCACCATCGGCACCTATGAGGTGCCGATTTGGGCCAAGAAGGGCTGGCTGGTGCCGCTCGCCAATCTCGGCGCCGACTACGACGTCGCCGACCTGCTGCCGAAGATCAAGGACGCGGTCTCCGCCGACGGCAAGCTCTACGCCGCGCCGTTCTATGGCGAGAGCTCGATGGTCATGTACCGCACCGACCTGTTCGAGAAGGCCGGCCTGAAGATGCCGGAAAAGCCGACCTGGGACTTCGTCATCGACGCGGCCAAGAAGCTCACCGACAAGAGCGGCGGCACCTACGGCATCTGCCTGCGCGGCAAGGCCGGGTGGGGCGAGAACATGGCCTTCCTCTCGGCCATGGCCAATTCCTACGGCGCGCGCTGGTTCGACGAGAAGTGGGAGCCGCAGTTCAACACGCCGGAATGGAAGACGACGCTCACCACCTACGTCAACCTGATGAAGGAAGCCGGCCCGCCCGGCGCGAGCTCCAACGGCTTCAACGAGAACCTCGCGCTGTTCAACGCCGGCAAATGCGCGATGTGGATCGATGCGACGGTCGCGGCGTCCTTCGTCACCAACCCGAAGGATTCCAAGGTCGCCGACAAGGTCGGCTTTGCGCTCGCGCCCAACACCGGGCTCGGCAAGAACGCCAACTGGCTGTGGGCGTGGAACCTCGCGATTCCCGCCGGCTCGAAGAAGACCGAAGCTGCAGAGAAGTTTATCGCCTGGGCGACCAGCAAGGATTACACCAAGCTGGTCGCGTCGAAGGATGGCTGGGCCAACGTGCCGCCGGGCACGCGCACCTCGCTCTACGAGAACCCTGATTATCTGAAGGTCGCGCCGTTCGCCAAGCTGACGCTGGCCTCGATCGACGCCGCGGATCCCAACAAGCCGACGGTGAAGCCGGTGCCCTATGTCGGCGTGCAATACGCCGCGATCCCCGAATTCCAGGGTATCGGCACGCAGGTGGGCCAGCAATTCTCCGCGGCACTCGCCGGCTCGATGACGGTCGATGCCGCGCTCACCGCGGCGCAATCCCAGACCGAGCGCGAGATGAAGCGCGCCGGCTACATCAAGTAAGACCCAACCGAGCTCTCCCTCCTGAGCTCAAACTGGCGGCCATCCACCAGCCCAGCCCCGGATGGATGGCCGCCTTCTTCCCGCCAACGGAGCGCGCGGATGGCAACCCGGCAGACGCAATTCCTCGCGAGGTCGCTCCTGACCCCGGCCGTCGGATTGCTCTTCATCTGGATGATCGTCCCGCTCGCGCTGACGCTCTATTTCTCGACGCTGCATTACAGCCTGCTCGATCCCGGCTCCGAGGCCTTTATTGGCCTGGAGAACTTCCGCTACTTCCTCACCGATCCCGCGTTCCTTGCTTCCCTCCAGAACACGCTGGTGCTGGTCGGCTCGGTGCTGGCGCTGACCATCCTGCTCGGCATTCCCCTGGCGCTGTTGCTCGACCAGCCCGTGGTGGGGCGCAATTTCGTGCGGCTGATGGTGATCGCGCCGTTCTTCGTGATGCCGACGGTGAGCGCGCTGGTCTGGAAGAACCTCTTGATGCATCCGGTCTCCGGCCTGTTTGCCTGGCTCGCAAAGCTGGTCGGGCTGACGCCGGTCGACTGGTTCAACGACGTCCCGCTGTTCTCGGTGATCCTGATCGTGGCCTGGCAATGGCTGCCGTTCGCAACGCTGATCCTGCTCACCGCGCTGCAGTCGCTCGACGAGGAGCAGAAGGAGGCCGCCGAGATGGACGGCGCCAGCGCGGTCTCGACCTTCATCTACATCACGCTGCCGCACCTGGCGCGTCCCATCACGGTGGTGATCCTGATCGAGACCATCTTCCTGCTCACCGTCTTTGCAGAGATCTACGTCACCACGGGCGGTGGCCCGGGGCTGTCGACCACCAACATCGCCTTCCTGATCTATTCGCAGGCGCTGATCCAGTTCGATGTCGGCAGCGCGTCCGCCGGCGGGCTCGTGGCGGTCGTGCTCGCCAACATCGTCGCCTTCTTCCTCGTCCGCATCGTCGGCCGCAACCTGGAGGCCTGAATCATGGCGCGGATGGCGACGACGAAGCAGGTGGCGGTATCGACGGCGGCAGCCTGGCTGTTCGGCTTCCTGATCTTCTTCCCGATCCTGTGGATGGTGCTGGCGAGCTTCAAGACCGAGCTCGAAGCCTTCGCCATTCCGCCGTCCTTCCTGTTCTTCCACTGGACCACCGAGAATTACGCGACGGTGCAAGAGCGCAGCGATTATCTGCACCATGCGCTGAACTCGATCATCATCGCCGGCGGCTCGACGCTGATCGCGCTGCTGATTGCGGTCCCCGCGGCGTGGTCGATGGCGTTCTCGCCGACCAAGCGCACCAAGGACATCCTGCTCTGGATGCTCTCGACCAAGATGATGCCGCCGGTCGGCGTGCTGGTGCCGATCTACCTGATCTTCAAGACCTTCGGTCTGCTCGATTCCCGCATCGGTCTCGTCTTCATCCTCTGCCTCGGCAATTTGCCGATCGTGATCTGGATGCTGTTCACCTATTTCAAGGAGATCCCGCGCGACATCCTGGAGGCCGCGCGCATGGACGGCGCCACCATCGGCCGCGAGCTGGTCTACGTGCTGACGCCGATGGCGATCCCGGGCCTCGCCTCGACCTTGCTGCTCAACCTGATCCTGGCCTGGAACGAGGCGTTCTGGACGCTGAACCTGTCCACCTCGAATGCCGCGCCGCTCACCACGTTCATCGCCTCCTATTCGAGCCCGGAAGGGCTGTTCTGGGCAAAGCTGTCGGCGGCGTCCACGCTGGCGATCGCGCCCATTCTCGTCCTCGGTTGGTTCAGCCAGAAGCAGCTCGTACGCGGGCTCACCTTTGGCGCGGTGAAGTAAGGGGGCTGCCATGGGTCAGATCACACTTCAGGGCGTACAAAAGTCCTTCGGCCCCGTGCACATCATCAAGGGCGCCGACCTCGACATCGCCGACGGCTCCTTCGTGGTGTTCGTCGGTCCGTCCGGCTGCGGCAAGACCACGCTGTTGCGGCTGATCGCCGGGCTCGAGGACGTCAGCGGCGGCAAGATCCTGATCGACGGCAAGAACGTCGTCGATACGCCTCCGGCCAAGCGCGGGCTGTCGATGGTGTTCCAGTCCTACGCGCTCTATCCGCATATGAGCGTGCGCGGCAATATCGGCTTCGGCCTCAAGATGGCCGGCCTTGCCAAGGACGAGATCAACCGCAAGGTCGAGGCCGCCGCCGCGACGCTGAACCTCACGCCCTATCTCGACCGCAAGCCGCGCGAGCTCTCCGGCGGCCAGCGCCAGCGCGTCGCGATCGGCCGCGCCATCGTCCGCGAGCCCAAGGCGTTCCTGTTCGACGAGCCGCTCTCCAACCTCGACGCGGCCCTGCGCGTGCAGATGCGCATCGAGGTGACGCGGCTGCAGAAGCAACTCGGCACCACCGCGATCTACGTCACCCACGACCAGGTCGAGGCCATGACCATGGCCGACAAGATCGTGGTGCTCAACGGCGGCAAGATCGAGCAATATGGCTCGCCGCTGGAGCTTTACGAGCGGCCCGCCAATCTGTTCGTCGCCGGCTTCATCGGCTCGCCCAAGATGAACTTCGTCACCGGCGAGCATGCCTTGCAGCGTGGTGCGGCCACGATCGGCGTGCGGCCGGAGCATCTGAAGATCGAGCGCGACGGCGCCGGCGGCTGGCAGGGAACGATCTCGGTGGCCGAGCATCTCGGCAGCGACACCTTCCTTTATGTCGATGCCGGGCCGCTGGGCATGTTGACCGCGCGCTACATCGGCGAATTGAGCCTGCACGCCGGCGACCGCGTGTCGCTGGTGCCGGACCCCGCGCGTATCCACCGCTTCGACGAGCGCGGCAACGCGCTTCAAGGCTGACAAGAAACGGCAAGAGACGGAAAGACGACCATGTACCTGGAAAAATTCAAGCTGAAAGGCAAGACCGCGTTCATCACCGGCGGCGGGCAGGGCATCGGCCTTGGCTGCGCGGAGGCGCTGACTGAAGCCGGCGCCCGGGTCATCATCGGCGACCGTGACAGTAAGGTCGCCGACAGCGCCAAAGCCAGCCTGAAGGCGAAGGGCTTTGAGGTCGAAACCGCGATCATGGACGTCACCGACACCAAGCGCGTGGCGGAGGTGGCGAACGATCTCGTCGCCCGCCACGGCAAGGTCGACATCCTCGTCAACAATGCCGGTATCGCCCGCAGCGAGACCCCGGCGGAGACCGTCACCGACGAGCACTGGCTCAACGTCATCGACGTCAATCTCAACGGCACCTTCTGGTGCTGCCGCGAATTCGGCAAGCACATGCTGAAGGCCGGGAGCGGCGCCATCGTCAATGTCGGCTCGATGTCCGGCTTCATCGTCAACAAGCCGCAGGAGCAGTGCTTCTACAACGCCTCCAAGGCCGCCGTGCACCATCTGACCAAATCGCTGGCCGCCGAATGGGGTGCGCGGGGCATCCGCGTCAATGCGGTGGCGCCGACCTATATCGAGACGCCGCTCAATCTGTTCGTCAAGAGCAATCCCAAGATGTACGACGCCTGGATCGGTGGAACCCCGATGGCGCGGATGGGGCAGGTCGAGGAGATCGCCTCCGTCGTGCTGTTCCTCTCATCCGAGGCCGCGAGCCTGATGACCGGCAGCATCGTGCTGGTGGATGGCGGCTACACTTGCTGGTAGGCTTATCGTCAAAACTGACGGAAAGCGACCGGGAGCGATAATGCCGCGAGCGTATATCGGTGTCGACGTGGGGACCACGAGCACGCGGGCAGGGGTGTTTGACGAGGCCGGCACCTTGCTTGCAACCGCCCGGCATCCGATCAGGATCTGGCACGAGGCCGGTGACATCGTCGAGCAGTCCTCGCAGAATATCTGGGAGGCCTGCGTCAAATCCGTGCGCGCGGCGATGGCGGAAGCAGCCATCGCGCCCGACAGTATCGGCGGCATCGGTTTTGACGCCACCTGTTCGCTGGTTGTCCTCGACAGGCAGGGCGCGCCGCTCACCGTCAGCGCGTCCGGCGAGGCGCAGCGCAATGTCATCGTCTGGATGGACCATCGCGCCACGGCCGAAGCACGGCTGATCAACGAGACCGAGGATGCCGTGCTGCGCTATGTCGGCGGCTCGATCTCGCCCGAGATGGAGATGCCGAAGCTGCTATGGCTGAAGCGGCATTTGCGCGCGAGTTTTGACGCCGCCGGTCACTTCTTCGACCTGGCCGACTATTTGACCTGGCGCGCGACCGGCTCGCTGCAGCGCTCGACCTGCACCGTCACCTGCAAATGGAACTATCTGGCGCATGACGGCGGTGGCTGGAGCGCGCCGTTCTTCAAGCGCATCGGTCTGTCGGACTTCGTCGCCGAAAAATACGCCCGCATCGGCACCGAGATCGTAGCGCCGGGTACGCGCCTCGGCGCGGGTCTCACGCCGGCCGCCGCAGCCGAACTCAGCCTGACGCCGGGCACCCCGGTCGGCGCCTCCCTGATCGACGCCCATGCCGGCGGCATCGGCGCGATCGGAGGGCGTGACGGGGCGGGCGGCGCGAGCGATGTCAGCGACCGTCTCGCCTACATCATGGGCACGTCGGCCTGCATCATGGCGACGACGAAGGAGCCGTGCTTCGTCCCCGGCGTGTGGGGGCCTTATTATTCCGGCATGGTGCCGGAGTTCTGGCTCAACGAAGGCGGGCAGTCGGCGGCAGGGGCCGCGATCGATCATCTGCTCAAGTCGCATCCCGGCTATGCGGATGCGAGCGCGGCGTCACGCAGCGAAGGCGTCGACCTCATCGAGTTCCTCGAGCGCCGCATCATCGCGCGCGCCGGCGATGCCAGCCGCGCCGCACTGCTCGCGCGTGACGTCCATGTGCTGCCCGAATTCATCGGTAACCGCTCGCCTTACGCCGATCCGGACACCCGCGCGGTGATCGCCGGCCTCGATCTCGACACCGACATCGCCTCGATGGAGCGGCTGTTCATCGCCGGTCTCTGCGGCCTCGCCTATGGCCTTGCCGAGGTGATCGAGGCCTTTGCCGCGCATGGGGTCCGCTCCAGCCTCATGATCATGGGCGGCGGCGCCAGCCGCAGTCCGCTGGTGCGGCAGATCATGGCCGACACTACCGGCCTAACCGTCGCGCTGCCGCAAACAAAGGAGCCGGTGCTGCTGGGCGCCGCCATGCTCGGGGCGGTCGCCGGCGGCGCCTATGCCTCGATCGGCGAGACCATGGCAAAAATGTCGGCGCTGGGACGCAAGAGCGAGCCGACCGCACCTGACATGGCTGCGTTTCACAAACGCAAGCGCGAGGTCTACAAGCTGCTGCGCGAGGTCGATCGCGGCAGCCGTGCCGCGATGGCTGACATCGCCAGAGGTTAAGACATGCTGATTGCCTGCGGCGATGCGCTGATCGATTTCGTGCCGACGCGAAACATGGAGGGGCGCGAGGCGGTGATGCCCGCGGTCGGCGGCTCCTGCCTCAACGTCGCCATCGGCATGGCGCGGCTGGGCGCGCCGACCGGGTTTGTCGGCGGCATCTCGACCGACCTGTTCGGACGGATGATCGCGGACCACGCAACCGCCTCGCATGTCGCGCTCGATCTCGCCACCCGCAGCGATCACCAGACCACGCTCGCCTTCGTTCGCATCGTCGCGGGCGAGTCGCATTATGCCTTCTACGATGCCCAGACCGCGACGCGGAGCTGGACCTACCGGCGCAGCACCATTCCGTTTCCGACCGTCGAGGCCGTCCATGTCGGCTCGACCACGCTGGTCAACGACCACGGTGCCGCCGAGACCAAGGCCCTGATCGCGGACGCACGGGCGTCCTCCACGATCTCCTTCGATCCGAACTGCCGCCCCAATCTCGTCAAGGACAAGCCGGCCTATCTCGCGCGCATGGCCGAGTTCGCGGGAAGCGCCGATCTCATCAAGATGTCGGATGTCGACTTCGCCTATCTCTTCGGCGAGGAGCCGTATCAGCAGCGCGCGAGCGCGCTGCTGGGGCAGGGCACGAGCCTTGTCGTCATCACTCGCGGCAACAATGGCGCGATCGCCTGGCATCCGGCCGCAGGGCAGATCGAGGTCGCCGCACCAGAGGTCGCTGTCGCTGACACCATCGGCGCCGGCGACAGCTTTCAGGCCGCGCTGCTGTTCGCGTTGTACAAGCAGGGCCGCATCGCCCGGCAGCAACTCAAGGACATCAGTGCCGACGAACTCCGCCGCGTGCTGTCGTTTGCCGCCAATTGCGCCGGCTTGACCTGCACCCGCCCGGGCGCCGACCCGCCCTGGAGCCACGAGGTTAGTTGGAGTTGGTAGACTTTCTTCCGTCTCCCCTTGTGGGAGAAGGTGGCGCGAAGCGCCGGATGAGGGGTCTGTCTCCACGGGCGCGAGAGCTTCGTTTGCCGCGAGAAACCCCTCACCCGTCTCAATCGCGCGATGCGCGATTGATCCACCCTCTCCCACAAGGGGAGAGGGAAGGCTCGCTCGTCTCACATCCGCGCGACGGCCTTCTCGGCGCATTTGATGAAGGTTCCGATCAGCGGGCTCTGTGAATCCCGCCGCCAGCAGACCGCGATGTCGAGGGAGTCGGTGGCGTCGCGCAGCGGCCTAAATACGATGCCGCGCGGCGCGCCGAGCTGCGCGCAGGCCGGCAGGATGGCAAGGCCTTCGCCGGCGAGAACCAGGCTCATCGCCGAATGCACCGTCTCTACCCTGCTCGCGATCGGCATCACCACCTGGTGACGGCGCAGCAGGGGGACCACGGCGGACGATGCGGGACCATGGTCCGGATGCGGCAGCGCGATCAGCGGACGGCCGTGCAACCGGGCCATCGGCACGGAGCCGAGGCGCGCGAGCGGCGAGCTGGTCGGGATCGCCAGCATGAAGCGCTGCGCACCGATCCGCGCCACCTGGATCTCGGGATGGTTGATCGCCGGCATGCACAGCGCGACCGTGACGCTGCGATCGAGCACCCGGGCCTCGCGTGTCGATGCGCTGAGCTCGGCGAAGTCGAGGTCGACGCCGGGAACCGAGCGGCGCAGCTCGGGGATCAGCCGCGGCAGGATCGCATTGGCCAGCACGAACATGTAGCCGACCGAGAGCCGCCCGCGCTTGCCGGATGCGACCGCGCGCGCGGCCTCGATGCCGTCGGAGGCCAGCGCCAGCGCCTCGCTCGCGCGCACCAGCAGCGCCTGGCCGGCCTCGGTCAGGTCCATGCCGCGGGTGCCGCGGCGGAACAGCGGCGCGCCGACCTCGGCCTCCAGCTTGCGGATCTGCACCGACAGCGGCGGCTGCGCCATCCGCAGCCGCTCGGCGGCCTTGCCGACGCTGCGGGCTTCGGCGACGGCGACGAAATAGCGGAGCCGGCGGAGATCCATTGGCATACCGAAAACGTATGGGTTGGCGACCAAAATCGTATTGGACGGCGAGTTAACAAAACTGTCATTCTCGCTGTCAATGCCCGCCAACGGTGGCGGGCTTTCGGAGCGTGATGTGACGATGAACGGCGATCCCTGTCTGCTGTCCGCAACCGAGCTGCGCGGCCTGATCGTCGGCGGGAAGATTTCGCCGGTCGAAATCGTCAGCGCCGTGCTCGCCCGTGCCGAGGCACTCCAGCCCGAATTGAACTGCTTCATCACGATCTGCGGCGACGAGGCGATGGCCGCCGCGCGCGCCGCCGAGCGCAAGGTGATGGCGGGCGAGGCGCTCGGCCTGCTCCACGGCATCCCCGTCACCGTCAAGGACATCGTCAACACCAAGGGCGTCAAGACCACCTTCGGCGCCGTTCCCTACAAGGACAATGTGCCGAACGAGGATGCCGTCGCGGTGGCGCGGCTGCGCAGTGAGGGCGCGATCCTGATCGGCAAGACCACGACGCCGGAGTTCGGCAGCAAGTGCCTGACGGATTCCCCGCTGTTCGGCCGCACCCGCAATGCCTGGGATGCCTGCCGCTCCTCCGGCGGCTCCAGCGGCGGCGCCGCGGTGGCGGTGGCGAGCGGCATCGCGCCGCTGGCGATCGCGACCGACGGCGGCGGCTCGACGCGAATTCCGGCCGCCTGCAACGGGGTGGTGGGCCTGAAGCAGAGCAACGGTGTGATCCCGCACAGCCAGGCGCAGGACGTCTTCGGCAACCAGACCTATGTGACGCCGACCACCCGCACCGTCGCCGACACCGCGCTGATGATGCAGGCGATGGCGGGCGAGGACGCTTGCGATCCCTGGTCGATCGGCCTGCCCGTGCCCGACTTCATCGGCACCGCAGCCCCGCATGGCGATCTGCGCGGGCAGAGGATTTTGTACTGCCTGACGCCGCCGGGCCGCCCTGTCTCCGCCGAGGTCGCCGCCAATTTCAGGGCGAGCCTCGACCGGCTGGCCGGGCTCGGCGCCGAGCTCGAGGAATTCTCCGGCGAAGGTTTTGACATCGAGCCGATCTGGCGCGCCATCAACCACACCGTCTGGCGCACGCGCTTTGCCAAGCTCGCAGCCGAGCACGGCGACAAGCTGAGCGAGGCCTTCCTCAAGCAGCTCGCGCTCGCCACCGAGGTCAGCGGCGTCGACTACCAGGAGGCGATGTTCGCGCGCACCGCGCTGTTCCGCCGCGTGCAATCCCTGCTTGCGCGCGGGCACTTTCTGGCGATGCCGACGCTCACGCGCACCGCGCTGCCGATCAAGCAGGACCTGTTCGGCAGCATCGAGATCGACGGGGCGCATTTCGACAGCGTCCGGCCGAACTGGTTCCCCTGGACCATGCCGTTCAACATGACCGGCCATCCCGCCGTCAGCCTTCCCGCAGGCTTTGCCCGCGACGGCCTGCCGATCGGGCTTCAGCTGGTCGGCCGCTTCCGGGGGGATGCGGACTTGCTGCGCGTCAGCGCACTGTTCGAGGCCTCGAGCGGCCTCCTGTCCCGCTGGCCGGAATGACGTCATGCGCAAGCAGCAAAGCCCTTGCGTCTGCGGTCCGGACATGTTGATCGTGCCGCGGATGACCCGCGAAACCGAGCGCACATGAGCGTCTTTGTCCTCCGACGTCTATTGACCCTGCTGGCGACGCTGGTCGGCGCATCGCTGATCATTTTCCTGGTATTGGACGCGCTGCCGGGCAATGCCGCGCAGATGCTGATGGGCGCCGACGCCTCGCCGGACGCGGTGCGCGCGCTCACCGCCAAGCTCGGGCTCGACCAACCGCTCCCCGTTCGCTATCTGCAATGGATCAAGGGCCTCCTCATTGGCGATCTCGGCAATTCCTATGTCTATGGCACGCCGGTCGCGGGCCTGATCGCGGAGCGGCTGGTGCTGACCATCCCGCTCGCGATCATGTCGATGGCGATCACGGTGACGCTGGCGCTCTCGGCCGGCATCTACACCGCCGCCAACCACAACAAGCTCGGCGACGTCGGCGTGATGTCGCTGACGCAAGTGGGCATCGCGCTGCCGAACTTCTGGTTCGCGATCCTGCTGGTCCTGTTGTTCGCGGTGCGGCTGCAATGGCTTTCGGCGGGCGGCTTCGCCGGCTGGGAGGACGGCGTCTGGCCAGGCGTCAAGTCGCTGCTCCTCCCGGCAGTCTCTCTGGCGGTGGTCCAGGCTGCGATCCTCGCCCGCGTCACGCGCTCGGCCGTGCTCGAAGTGCTGCGCGAGGATTTCGTCCGCACCGCGCGCGCCAAGGGGCTGGGCAAGCGCGAGGTGCTGTGGAGCCACGTGCTGCGCAACGCCATGATCCCCGTGATGACGGTGATGGGCCTGCAATTTGCCAATCTGCTCGCCGGCACCATCGTGATCGAGAACGTGTTCTATTTGCCGGGCCTCGGCCGGCTGATCTTTCAGTCGATCGCCAACCGCGACCTGATCGTGGTGCGCAACTGCGTGATGCTGCTGGCGACCATGGTCGTGATCGTCAATTTCGTCGTCGACGTGCTCTATGCCTTCATCGATCCCCGCATCAAGGTGCACGACCTGTGAGCGCGCCCGTGACCACTTCCATTGATGCGACCGTCGCGACGCGCCGTCTGCCGGCGAAGACCTTCTGGGGGCGCGCGCTGCGCCATCGCAGTTTTGTCCTCGGCGGCTCGCTCAGCCTGCTGGTGCTCGTCTCGGCGCTCTTGTCGCTGGTGTGGACGCCGTGGTCTCCCTACGAGATCGACATCGCCTCAAAACTCCGGCCGCCCTCGGCCGCGCACTGGCTCGGCACCGATTCCTTTGGCCGCGACATCGTCTCGCTGCTGCTCGCCGGCGCCCGATCCACGATTGCGGTCGGCATCATCGCGGTCAGCATCGGTCTCAGCTTCGGCGTTTGCCTCGGCCTGATTGCGTCCGCCAAGCGCGGCTGGACCGAAGAGATCATCATGCGCTTCTCCGACTTCACTTTCGCCTTTCCGGCCGTGCTCTCGGCGATCATGCTGGCCGCGGTCGTGGGGCCGGGCATGGTGACCTCGATCATCGCGATCGGCATCTTCCAGATCCCGACCTTGACCCGGCTGACGCGCGGCTCGGCGAATGCGATCTGGGCGCGCGAATTCGTGCTGGCCGCGCGCGCCTCGGGGAAGGGAAAATTCCGCATCACCATCGAGCACGTGCTGCCCAACATCCTGTCGATCCTGATCGTGCAGGTCACCATCCAGTTCGCGCTCGCCATTCTGGCGGAAGCCGCGCTGTCCTATCTCGGCCTTGGCACCCAGCCGCCGCAGCCGTCCTGGGGAAGGATGCTGAACGATGCGCAGACGCTGCTGTTCCAGTCGCCGATGCTCGCGGTCTATCCGGGCGCCGCGATCGCCGTCGCCGTGCTCGGCCTCAATCTCCTCGGCGACGGATTGCGCGACCTGCTCGATCCCCGGCTGGCGCGGGAGCGGTGACAATGGCTGAGCGCTCCACCATGCCGCTGATCGAGGTCGACAATCTCGGCGTCCGCCTCAACACCAGCCGCGGCCCCGCACAGGCCGTGCGCGGCGTCAGCTTCGCACTCAAGCGCGGCGAGACGCTCGGGCTGGTCGGCGAGTCCGGCTGCGGCAAGTCGGTCACCGCGATGTCGCTGATGGGCCTGTTGCCTGACAGCGCGGTCGTCACCGGCAGCATCAGGCTCGACGGCAACGAGCTCGCCGGCTTACCGGATGCGGACTACTGCCGCCTGCGCGGCAACCGCATCAGCATGATCTTCCAGGAGCCGATGACCGCGCTCAATCCGATGCACACGATCGGCAACCAAATCGCCGAGCCGCTGCGGCGTCACAAGAAATACTCGGTGGCGCAGGCGCGGAAAGAGGCGATTGCCTTGCTCGACCGTGTCGGGCTGCCCGATCCGGCGCGTCGCGTCGATGCCTATCCGCACCAGTTCTCCGGCGGCCAACGCCAGCGCATCACCATCGCCATGGCGCTCGCCTGCGAGCCGGATCTCTTGATCGCTGACGAGCCGACCACCGCGCTCGACGTCACTATCCAGGGCCAGATCCTCGACCTCATCGCCGATCTCGTCGAGGAGCGCGGAATGTCGATGATCCTGATCTCGCACGATCTCGGCGTCATCGCCGAGAACGTCCAGCGCATGATGGTGATGTATGGCGGCACCGTCGTCGAGAGCGGGCCGACCGACGAGGTGTTCCGCCGCATGGGTCATCCCTATACGCAGGGCCTGTTCCGCGCCCGGCCGAAGCTCGGTGCGCGCAAGGGGACGCGGCTGAAGACGATCTCGGGCACGGTGCCGGAGCTGGCTGACCTTCCGGCCGGCTGCACCTTCTCCGAGCGATGTCCGCTCGTGGTCGATGCGTGCCGCGCCGCGCTGCCGCCGATGGTGGACGTCGGCCCCGGACACGGCGTGCGCTGCATCAGGACTGACGTCTCCATGGCTGCGAATGTCGGAGCGCTGTCCGCATGAGCACCGCGCCCCTTCTCGATGTGAAGGATCTCGAGCAGCGCTACACGCTGCCGCGCGAGAGCCTGTTTCGTCCGCCCGGACAGGTGCGTGCGCTCAACGGCGTCAGCGTGCAGGTCCAGGCCGGCAAGAGCCTCGGCATCGTCGGCGAGTCCGGCTCCGGAAAGTCCACGTTTGCGCGCGTCGTGATGGCGCTGGAGCGGCCGACCTCGGGGCAGGTCGCGCTGCTCGGCCGCGATCTCAACCGCATTCCGCCCGACGAGCTGCGCCGCGCCCGACGCGATTTCCAGATGGTGTTCCAGGACCCCTACGGCTCGCTCGATCCGCGCCAGACCATCGCCCGTATCGTCGCCGAGCCGCTCACCGTGCTGGAAGGCGCCGACCGCACCACCTTCCGCGACCGCGTCGCGGCGGTGCTGCGCCAGGTCGGCCTGCGCGATGCCGACATGGACAAATATCCGCACGAGTTCTCCGGCGGCCAGCGTCAGCGCATCGCGATTGCGCGGGCGCTGATCACCCAGCCGAAGCTGATCGTCGCCGACGAGCCGGTCTCCGCGCTCGACGTCTCCGTGCAGGCCCAGGTGCTCAACCTGATGCAGGATCTCCAGGAGCAGTTCGGCCTCAGCTACATCCTGATCAGCCACGACCTCGCCGTCGTCGACTATCTCTGCGACGAGGTCGCGGTGATGTATCTCGGCCGCATCGTCGAGCAGGGGCGCCCCGAAGAGTTGTTCGAGCATTGTGCCCATCCCTATACGCGGGCGCTGCTGGATGCCGTGCCGCGGGCGCGAGCGGGGGGCGGCCGGCGCCGGCGCGGAGCCCAGGCGATCGCTTCGCAATCGGCGGCTGCCAGCGGGTGTCCTTATGTCGCGCGCTGCGCACTCGCCGACCAGCATTGCCGCGAGGCCCTGCCTGAGCTACGCAGGGTAGGCGAGGGGCACCTTGCCGCCTGTCACAAGGCGGAGGCCGTGATGGCGTTGCCGCCAGCCGCCATGGAAGGTTAATGTCCGGAGCAGGATTGGCGTAGGCTTACGAAAACAGCAGGCCGGGGAGTTACGAGATGTTCAGGAAACTATCCATCGTCGCATTTGCCGCCGCGCTCGCCGCGGCGCCGCTGCCGGTGCTGGCGCAGAGCAAGAAGGACAGCGTCGTCATGGCGATGACGCTGGAGCCCCCGGGGCTCGATCCGACCAACGCGGCGGCGGCCGCAATCGCCGAGGTCACGCTCTACAACATCTACGAGACACTGACGAAGATCAACGAGGACGGCTCGGTCTCGCCGCTGCTGGCGGAGAGCTGGACCGCATCGCCCGATCTGAAGACCTACACCTTCAAGCTGCGCAAGGGCGTCAAATTCCACAATGGCGAGCCCTTCGATTCCGCGGCGGTGAAGTTCTCGTTCGAGCGCAACGCCGCGGCGACCAGCACCAACAAGGACAAGAGCCTGTTCCAGGCTTTCGAGAAGGTCGAGACGCCTGACGCAGACACCGTCATGATCACGGTGAAGTATTCCGAGCCGAACCTGCCGTTCCTCCTTGGGCAGGCGAGCGGCTCGATCGTCGAGCCGAAGAGCGCTGCGACCAACGTCACGCAGCCGGTCGGGACCGGGCCTTACCAGCTAGGGGGCTGGGCCAAGGGCTCCTCGATCACGCTCAACAAATGGGCCGACTATCGCAACGCCTCGGCGATCAAGCTCTCGAAGGTGACGATCCGCTTCATCTCCGATCCGGCCGCCCAGGCCGCGGCGCTGCTCTCGAATGATGTCGACGCATTTCCGCGCATCGCGACCCGCGTCGTTGCGCAATTCAAGTCTGATCCGCGCTTCACGGTGCTGATTGGCGGTTCCAGGGCCAAGACCATCGTCGCGATCAACCACCGCAAGAAGCCGCTCGACGACGTCCGTGTTCGCCGCGCCATTCTCGCTGCGATCGACCGCAAGGCATTGATCGACGGCGCCGTCGAGGGCTTCGGCACGCCGATCGGCAGCTTCTACACGCCGGGATCGCTCGGTTATGTCGACACCACCGGCGTCAACCCCTACGACCCTGAGAAGGCCAAGAAGCTGCTCGCTGAAGCCGGCGTCGCCACGCCGCTCGAGCTGTCGCTGAAGCTGCCGCCGCCGCCCTATGCGCGGCAGGGCGGCGAGATCGTCGCGGCCCAGCTCGCCAAGGTCGGCATCGTCGCCAAGATCGAGAACGTCGAATGGGCGCAATGGCTGTCGCAGGTGTTCGGGCCCACTGGTCCGCACAATTTCGACCTCACCATCGTCAGCCATGTCGAGCCGTTCGACCTCGTCAAGATCACCGAGCCGGACTACTATCTCGGTTACAATAACGAGGCGTTCAACGCGCTCTACAAGCAGATCGTCTCGACGCCGGACGAGGCCGCCCGCGCAAAACTGCTCGGCGACGCCCAGCGCAAGCTGGCCACCGACGCCGCCTCCGCCTACCTGTTCCAGCCGCAATGGCCGACCGTCACCAACAAGAAGCTGAAGGGCGTCTGGAAGGAAGTCCCGCAGTTCGAGAACGATTTCTCGACCTGGTATTGGGAGTAGCGGAGCGAGAGCACGCTCGTCGTTTGAGGCGCCTTAGTGCCTGAATGCAGATCTAACACCGTCACGCGTTGTCGAGCTCGTGCCTCAGGATGACGGGATGAGGAGCGTGCTCGACAACGCGTGGTGGAGTGGAGCTGCCTGCGTAAGTCGTTGACGCCGGCTGCACGGCCGCTCGATGAGAGGCGCGTCGCCCGTTGCTGCGCCCTCTCCCCTTGTGGGAGAGGGCGGCGACGCCGGTAGACACGGGCTCACTTGGGTGAGGGGTCTGTCGCCGCAGATGCTCTCTATCCTTCCTGTGCGGGCCTGGGATCGACTGTGACCGCGATCCGCGCGGCGCCGACAGGGACGCTCGTGATGCGCGCGCCTGTATCCCAATTCCCACACTTGCGAGCAAAAGAGATCCGTTTGTCGCTTTTCGAACAGACGGAAAAAGCCCGCTCCGTTCCAATTCCCCAACGATCGAAAACAGTCATCGGTGGGGGAAGCGAAATGGAACGTTCCCTGTTAGTTGAGATGGCGCGCGACAAATATGTCGAGCGTTGCAAGCAACGGGCCTTCGATCATCTGGACCGAGGCGATCTCAAGAACGCCGTCGCCTCGTTTGTCGGCAATATGAACGCGCGTCCCGATTGCGAGCTGCCGTCCTACCTGGCAGCGCTCGGCGTTTTGCTGCTGACGATGAACGATGCGTTCGGCTGGAAAACGCTGATTGAAGGATTGAGGTGATGATCCGATAAATGCGGGCGTAAGGAGACGTGGGGATGGCTCACTACCGGGCTTACCTTTTGGATCAGCACCGCCACGTTATAAGCGTAGCCAAATTGCAGTGTGCCGACGAGCAGGAAGCACGGGAACGTGCTGCGCAATTGGTTGACGTCAACGACGTCGAGCTATGGCAGCTCGACCGCCGTATTGCGGTGTTTGAGGCCCCGACAAGCCGAACCTCGCAGGCTGCGGGAAAGGGACAGCCGCAGCGCCCCAAGGACAAATGAAGCAGCGTGTCAGTGCGCGAATCCCGCGAGTTGAATTCGCGGAGACAACCCCTGATCCGGCGGCGCCGTGCGGTCCGCGGATTTTCCCGGTTAGATGCTTCCGGTTCCTGTCAGGAACTTCCGTGATCAGTCATCGCTGCGCGCTGGCCGCTTGATTTAGATCAAGCACGAGACAACGAAATGCCAAATGCATGCGCTGGTGCCGTCGCCGCTCGCGCGGGCATCGCTCGCGGAAGCCAGCGGATCGATGGCGCCTCACCATCAGGAGGTGGCTCATGGTTCGCTATGGTCTGATTGGTTTCGCGGCAGCTATCCTCGTCGCTGCCAGCCTGGTGCCCGATGACGCGTTTGCTCGCCGTGGTGGAGGCGGCGGCTTTCGTGGAGGAGGAGGAGGATTTCATGGCGGCGGCATGCGCGCCGGTGGCTTTCACGGCGGTGGCATGCGTGCTGCGCACGTTCGGGGCGGCGCCGTTCATGCCGGGCGTATCCACGGCGGTCGCGGCTATGGCGTGGCCGGAGGAGCTCGGCCGTCGCATCCGATAGCAGGCCGCCCGATTGCAGGTCGACCCGGCTATCCGGGACGCCCGATCGCTGGTCGCCCGGGGCGTCCCATTGCAGGTTATCCGGGCTACGGCGGCGGCTACTACCGCCCGGGCTTGGGCTATGGTGCTGCCGCGGTTGGCGCCGCCGCTGCCTACGGAGCCTACGGCTACTACAATAACAACTACAACAGCCGCTGCTACTACGACGCCAACGGCAACTACGTCTGTCCGGGGCAATATCCGTATCAGTATCAGTATTGAGAAGACCAGGTGAGCGCGGACGGCGGTGACCGAGGGCCGCCGCCTGCTCCCGGCTTTCTCGCCGCCGATTGTTCCGGATCGAACGTCTCGAGAGCTTTCTTCTCTCGCGGCCTCAGGATGGGCACGAGCGATACATCGCCTGCAGCAGGTTTCCGCGGAGGAATATGGTTCGGGGCGTCAAGCCGCCGCGATGGGCGATCCAGCGCCGCACCGGTGCGGGATACATGAGATACATCATACGGGTCGCGCCCGCGTTCGTGACAGCCCGTCCGCGTGGACCAATATCCCATGCGGCGTGGAACGCCAGCTCGGCCCGCGACGTCACGCAAATCCTTTCGGCGGGCAGGGTCGCCAGGACAATGGTGCAGGCCGACGCGCAGAAACCATCGATGATGACACTCTGGCCCGAGGCGCGCAGCCGCTCATACTTGTATATGTACTTCCCGATCGATCCACCGCGATCGTTCGTGATCCGTATGGTGGCATCGCCCGAGCGCGATCCTGTGACCATGAGTGCTGCGATGACGAGCCCCGCCCAACGTTTCATCCCAGGCCCCTGCGCGTTGCCTGATCAATCCTCGTGAGTCAGGCTTCGGTGGGCTTGATCCAGATCAATCAACTCAAAAACACGCCGACATCGGCGCCGGGTTGCCGACGTAACGGTTGATCGCGCTAGCCACGGATCGCTTCTTGTTTGGCGATGACCGAATACAGCCTCTTCGCTGCGCGCTCCTGTCGGAGGCAAGGCGGTCAACTTTGGGTCGCTCCAGCAACGTCCCGCGACGGCGATTTGTCAGAGAGATTGTCCCAACCAGAACGTGGACTCATTAGCGCCGAGCCATAGCTTGCTCGAAGCGAGTTGGATGAAGGCTAGGTCGTTGGCGGCAAGATGGGGCGTCGCTCGTGGTGCAGCATTCTGCTATTGTGGTCTTTTCATTGTTGAATATCGGCCAATGGAGCACGCGATGCCAAACAGCAAGGAGATCGAGGCGAAGTCGCACAACCCGGTGCCGCAGGGCTATGTGCTTGGTGCCGGAGAGGGTGAACACCTGATCCATTTTCGTGATGGCGGCAACATCTTCATCAAGGCTGACCCTGTAACGGGGTCCAATAATCTTGGCCTCGGCATTCAACAGCTACCCAAGGGCTCAGGCATTCCGGTTCACCGACACCTCGACAGGGACGAAGCCTTCTACGTTCTGGAGGGCAGTGGCACGGTCACACTCAACGATGTGCGTCACTCCTGCGAAAGAGGAGGAATGATTTTCATACCCAGGAACACGTGGCATGGTTTCAGTAGTCCAGATCAGGAGCTGGTTCTGCTGTGGATCATGGTGCCCCCAGGCCTCGACGGTTTCTTTCGCGAAACCTGCAGCCGACCCGGCGAGCCGCGAAAAGAATTGACGCGGGAGCAGATCAACGCAATCGGTCTCAAATATGGGGCGGAATACTAGGCGGGCTCAAACATTAGCCCACAAGCGCTAAGACGCTGAGTCCGAAATTGGCCCATCTGCGACCTCTGGGAATGCCCGCTCTTCAGCCGCCGTTGGCGGGTAACGGGACGTCGGTCGGCAGCTGTTTAATGAGTCGTGCCCTAGACTGCTCCCTCAACATAACGTCGTCGAATCCCAAATCATCCCGAATTAAATTCAGGAGTGATTTGATTTGCCAGGTTGCTCTTCTCGCGGTGGATCGGCCATGAAGGAAATGCAGGCCCAGCTAGAACTGCTCCGCGCGCAAATCGCCGAATGCGAACGACTTCAGAAAACTGCCAAGAACCAGATCAAGCGCGACACATTCACGAGATTGCTCGCTCGCTACAGGGCGATCGCTGTGGAGTTGGAGCGAGCAATAGCAAGATTGCCACCGGCTCGCGGTACTTTCCCGGGGCGCAAAACCAAAGAACCCCGTCCGAAAGAAGAGTAAGGCCCACCTGAATCGGCAGCCTCTACGGGCTCTCCATCCAATGTGACCTGTTGGCCTGGGTGCGAAGTCGATGTCTCCAGATCATCCGTTCGTCGGCGACTCGATCCAGCAGATCGAGGACGAGATCGTCGTGGTTGAGGCCGGTCTCTCGAGCCTTCCGGATATACCCACCGATGCTGGCTCCGAGTTTTGCTGCAGCTTCAAAGTCCGATTTGCTCCCTCTCGACAAATAGCGCCGGCCTCGTGTCGCTCGCGATGGCTGCGTTAAACGTCACTGGATTGCATCAGTTGTGCGCGAACGATTTGAAGTCGTAACGAATTCGAATCACGTCCGGAAAGTGAAAATTAGTTCTGCGTCATAATCATAATGACTCCGTCGCAAAAAAAGAAAATAAGGTGCAAAAAACAAAAAATAGTCGGGAGGAGTAAATGGATACTGCGAGTCGCCTGCGCGCGATGGCATCGCTGTGCCGTCAGACAGCCGCGCATCATCCTGATCGAAGTTGGAAGCTGCTCGCCGAAGCTGAGTATTGGGAGCATTTGGCCAACGATACGCCGCTCGATGATCTCGAACTTTGCCAAGTTGGCTCACCGCCTCATGGAGAGAGCAGCATCGCACAACCGACCGCGGCCATCGCAGGGGGAGTGCAAGACAGAATAGCTTGTTAGCTTCTGTTAGCTTCTATGTGCCTAACTGGTATGTGCCTAACTGGAAGCGCGCCGATTACCGCCGATTGATGCGGGAGATCAGCCGAGGCTAGGGCCCTTCGGGCTCTACCCGTGCGCCTCGTTTATCAGGCAACGCCCTGCCAGGGACGGCTACTTCTTCAACAGTATCCCCATGCTCCGCGCCATTCGTCGCACCGACCCGGCGTGACGGCCCAATTCGGCGGCTATCTTCGATGCGCCAACTCCCTGCCGGGCGAGCCTGATCAATCGGCGGACTTCCTGCTCGGCCCATTGCTTTGGCTTCGGTGCTTTCATTGCGGTGCTCGACTGCACCAGTTAACCAGCAGGGTGATAGGCCGACACTTGGGAAATTTACGGGTGGTGTTTGCTCCCAATCGGCATCCGACGCCTGCCAGCCGCCACGAGGCACACGGCTGCGCGCAACGGCTGTGCCGCTTGCTCGCGCGCCTCTAACCTTGATGTATTCTGATGACCCATCGCTAAACTGCGTGGGTTGCTCCCGCTGAAGCCCAGCCGCACGTCAGCGCCGCCGAGCCGTCGATCCAAACGCCTTTCGCGCCGGTATTGCCTCCCACAGGAGGTGAACGAGGATAACGCCCAGACTTCGGAATAATAGCATTATACCGCTGTGTTGCCCGTCCGTGTCAAAGGGGGCCGTGGCCACCGCGTAGCCGTTTATCGTGCGAGTACCCGACGTGCTCTGACAGGCGGACGGCTCGTTGCCGTGACCGCTTGATAATTGGCGGCTTTGGATCCGAACGGACGTTTGATGGGGGCGAGGTGCGTCCTTTGGAAGCACCACCAGACGGCGAGAACAACATTGACTGAACGGTTCGGTCAATCGAAGCTCCGCCTGAGAGCCAAGGAGAAGCGATGTGACCGACACAACGAACTCCCCTCCCAGCCGGCGTCCGTCATCCCGCCCGATGATCCGACGCGGGAAGTCCGTATCGCGATGCCAGATGCGCCGAATGTGCGGCACTTCTCCGTGCCGTTCGGAGATACCTACACCGTCCGGGTCACTGGTCAGGAAAGCGGCGGCCGATACTGCCTGATCGACCCCGGCCGGGCGCGCCGCGTTCGCATGATTGCCGTCTGAGGAATGCAGTCACGTTCAATCTATTTGAGGGGAAACCTGGATGTCAGAACTTGCACTCAAAATCCGCACCTCGTTCATCTGCACGATTCCCTCTGCCGTGGTTACGCAGGCACTGGCGCAGGCTGGAGCCGATGCTGTCGTTATCGACCAGGAGCATGGCGCGATCGGTCCCGAGGCCCTTCATGCGATGATCGCGTCAACTGCCGGTACGCGCTGTCGTCCCGTTGTCCGGGTCGGCAAGCGCGATGAAGCAATGGTGAAACTGGCGCTCGACATGGGGGCGGCTGGAATCGTTTTTCCGCAGGTCCGTACAGCGCAAGAGGCCGCCGAGTGTGTCGCGATGACACGCTATCCGCCTCGTGGGACGCGCGGGTTCGGTCCATTCATTGGCCATTCCCGATGGAACGTGTCCTTTGAAGACTACTTAGCGAAAGTTGGCGACACGATCGTCTGCAACATCCTGATCGAAACGAAGGCCGCGATCGAGAATATCGAGGCGATTTGTGCCGTCGAAGGCATTAGCGCCTTGGTGCTTGCCCCATTCGATCTTTCGGTTGAGCTAGACTGCCCCGGCCAGTTTGAAGACCCTTCCTTTCTGAAGGCGGTAGAAGCGTTCGAGCGAGCTACGACCGCGGCAAAGGTGCCGAGGAGTACACTCGCTCTAACAGACGAGCAGGTCCGATCTGCGATAGCGCGTGGTTACGCCGCCGTAGCACTTGGCTTTGACGTTCTGATGCTCAAGAACGCCGCCGCTGTGGCAACCGGCTGGGCAAGGCAGGCGTAGCTCAGAGCCGCGACGACAGTTCCAACACGAGATCGCGGCGGCCTATGTGATCGCCTCCCGCGCGGTGAACCAAGTCCTCAAGGAAATTACTCACGTCGGCAGCAAGGAAGAGGCCGCAAGGCGCATCGGGCGCACGGCATAGTCCATTGCGACTTGGCGAGCGGCTCCGGTCGCTCGCCTCGTGCGCGACATCGTCTCCCGCCGCCAGTAGAATTTCGACTTCTTACACTGGCTATACACTCGGGTGTAGACCGACTGATATCGCTAGGTTGTTTCCGCTGTTGACTTTCCCGCAAGGGGAGAAGGAAGAGGGGCATGCGACGATTTCGGAATAGTCGCATTACGCCCTTGTTTTGCCCCGACGAGTTAAACCGCCTCAGTGGCTGCGCACGTAAGCCGTTGATTTCGCTATCCCCGGCTACTGTGCATGGGGTTGTTTTCGCATTTTTTGTTTGGCCGGTATCTGCTACGCCGCCGCCGGCAGATCCGGATCGGCAATCGCCCCTGCAACACGTACCCGCACACGCAGTGCGTTGCCGGGCAGATAGGCGATCGGCATGTCCTCGACGTCGACGGTCTTGAGGCTGTCGCGCGCGGCGCCCGCCTGCACGGCGCGGTCGGCGGCGATGTCGCGTGCGGCGGCGATGGCGTCCTCGCGGCTGAGATCGCGGAACACCTGATCGGCTTCGCCGGAGACCTGCGCGATCGCAGCGCCCACCGCGTTGGCGCAGTCGCCATGCGGCACGCGCACGATCTCGGAGATGCCGGGCAAACGATCCGGCACCAGGAAGGCGCCGCCGCCGACCGCGAGCAGCGGTACGTCACCGGCTTCGGTCTTCATGCGGTCGATGTCTTCCTCCAGCTTGCGCCAGGCATCGCGCAGCGCGGCCTCGATCAGCCGCTTGGGCAGATTGGCGACGCGCGAGCGGTCGCCGATGTCGATCAGGCCGGCGGCGACGGCGATGTCGGTGGCGGTAAGGCGCGAGCCGCCGAACACCAGCGCGTCCGACGTCAGGCGATAGCCGACGCTGAGCGGGCCGACGCGGACCGGATCCTCGTCGACATGGCTGCCGCCGCCGAGCCCGATCGAGAGCAGATCGGGCATGCGGAACAGCGTGCGCACGCCGCCGACCTCGACGACCGCATTGGCTTCGCGCGGAAAGCCATGACGAAGCTGGCCGATGTCGCTGGTGGTGCCGCCGACATCGACGACCATGGCATCGTCGAGGCCGGAGAGATGTGCGGCGCCGCGCATGGAGTTGGTCGCGCCGGAGGCAAAGCTCATCACCGGGAAGGCGGTGGCGATCTCGGCCTGCATGACGGTGCCGTCGTTCTGGGTCAGGAACAGCGGCGCATCGATGCCGCTGTCGGCGATCGCCTTGCGGAAGGCCGCGACCGTGGTGACGGCGAGGTCGTGCAGCGAGGCGTTGAGCAACGCGGCGTTCTCGCGCTCGAGCAGGCCGATGCGGCCGAGATCGTGCGACAGCGTCACCGCGACGTCGGGGCAGATCTCGGCGAGGATCTCCCGCGCGGTGGTCTCGCAGGAGGGATCGAGCGGGGAGAAGCTCGAGCACACCGCGACCGAGCGCAGGCCCTTGTCCTTGATCTTTCGCGCGGCGTCCTTGAGGCCGGCGACATCCAGCGGCATGAACGGGCGGCCGTCGTAATCGTGGCCGCCCTCCAGCATGAAGATCTCGCCGTTGACGAGGCTGGCGAGATCGGTCGGCCAGTCGCAGAACGGCGGCAGCGAAGCGCTCGCGGGCATGCCGATGCGGATCGCACCGATCTTCTGCACGTGACGGCGCTGCACTACCGCGTTGATGAAGTGCGTGGTGCCGATCACGACCGCGTCGACCTTCACCGCGGCAGACGGCTCGGCACGCAACGCCTTCAACGCGTCGAGGATGCCCGAGGTCACGTCGGCCGTGGTCGGCCGCTTGACGGAATGAACGACCTTCTCGTCGACGATCAGCACGGCGTCCGTGTTGGTGCCGCCGACATCGATGCCAATACGCTTCATGGGATCTTAAGCTCCAGCCGCAGCGGGCGAGAAGAGGGAACGGAAATCGAGGTCGTAGCCGAAGGCGCGCGGGCCGACGAATTCGAGACCGCGGGCGCTCGTCAGCACTGGCGGTGCGGGTAGGGCGACGACGGTGACGCGCTGGCCGTAACGGATGGTCTCGGTGCCGATGCCGTGGCCGTTGACGCTGTCGAGCACGCAGATCAGGTCCGGCGAGGTCGCGATCGCCTCCTCATCGCGCCAGGCCACGATCCATTCGTTCTGGAACGAGAGCTTGAGCTTGGTGCCGCGATCGGCGTCGCTGCCGTCGACCATGGCGGTGCCGCGCAGGAAACCCTCGGTGGTGCGCCGGGCGACGTCGACGATCTTGCCGGTGAACAGTTTTTTGCCGCCTTCGGTTTCGAGCAGCGCAGTGATCGGATCCTCGTGACGGCGGTTGGCCTCCTGCACGGCGCGGCCGATGCGGATCGCCTTGGTGGTGGTGAAATGGATGCCCCAGTCCTTGACCTCGCGCCCCGTGCGCGGCGCCTTGCTGGTGGAGGCGATCGAGCCCATCTCGACGCAGATCTTGCGGCTCGCCCGCTCCATCCACTTCCAGCTCGGCACCTTCGTTACCACGGCTTCGATGCCGCGGGGATCGTAGAGCGTGCAAGGGTAGGGGCGCAGGCCCCCGATCGCGACCGATGTCATCTGCGCCTCGGGGAAGGCGCGGCCCATGCAGTCGGCGTCGACCACGGGAATACCGAGATGCGCGGCCGCCATCAGCGCCTGCACGCCGTTGCCGCCGCCGATCTCCACGGACATCACGGCGCGAAACTTGATGTTGTTGATCTCCTCCTGCATGCGCACGGCACGTGCGATGTTGCGGCTGTCGGCAAGGCGCTCCTGTCCGACCAGCGGCGCGCCCATGTTGGAGACAACAGCGACCCAGTCCTCGTCGTCGAGGTCGAGCGGCGACATCAGTTGCACGCGGTGGCCCTCGGCATAGAGCCGGCGCAGATTGAGCAGGCCGAGATAGGGGCTGCCGCCGCCACCGGTGCCGAGGATCCATGCGCCGACCGCGAGTGCCTCGATCTCCTCGAGGCTGATCGTCTTCAACTCCACTTTGCTCACGACACCAGCTCCTCGACGATGCGGGCCGCGGCAGCGATGCCGAGGATCACGGGGCCGGGATAGGCCTTGCGCACGCGCGCCTTGTTGGCGCTGGTGTAGCTGATGCAGTCCATCACCACGAGATCGGGCTCGAGGTCGGCCATCGTGCGCGCGGCTTCGTCGACCGTAGCCTCACTGGATCCGGGGCGCAGCGTGATGCCGACGACCTCGACGCCCTCGCGCTGCCACTTCTTGTCGATCAGCGCGGTTTGCTCGGGCAGCGGCGAGAACACGCCGAGCCGGCCTTTCGGCAGCACGGCCTCGACGAGATTGTGCAGGATGGCCGAGGGCAGGATGACGAGACCATCGGCGGCGAGGTTCGGGAATTTGCCGGTGCACGCCATCAGCGTCACGCCGACGCCTTCGTGCTTGAAGCGCGTGATCTGCTGGCTCGCGCGCCGCTCGACTTCCTTCTTGCTGATGGTGACGCCGTCGCCATTCGGCAGCAGCGTGAACAGCGTGTCGTAGCCGTCCATCGGCGGGATGGCGTCGATCTCGGCGCGGCTCATGCCGTCGAGCGCGCCGCGCAGCTCGATCTGGATGCCCGGCGACAGCACGGCGGCGATCTCGGCAGCGACGGTCGGGCGCGGGCTCTGGCCGATCACGACCACGCCGATGCGCTGGTGTTTCAATGGCATGTTCATGTCTAGTCCTTCAACACGACGAGATCGGCCGGCGTCCATTCGAGTGTGACGCCGTTGCCGGGAACGAACAGGCGGCTCGTGCCTGCATTGGGCTGTTGCACGAGGACGCGATGGCCGCCCTCGAGCGTGATGCGATAGAGCACGGCGCCACCGAGGAAGTTGGTGTTCTCGACGGTGCCATGGGCGGAGCTGCCGGCCGTGGTGGCGGCGTCAACGCGCGGGTTGAGGCGAATCTTTTCAGGGCGGAGCGCGACCGAGAGCACGCCGGTGCCCTGCGCTTCGGTTGGCGGCAATGCCAGGATCAGGCCCTTGCCGACATCGAGGCTTTGGCCTGCGGCGGTGCGCTCACCGCGGAAGATGTTGGTGTCGCCGATGAAGTCGGCGACGAAGCGCGTCGTCGGCTGGTTGTAGATATCGGTCGGCGTGCCGACCTGCTCGACGCGGCCGCCGTTCATCACGGCGATGCGGTCGGACATCGCCAGCGCCTCTTCCTGGTCGTGGGTGACGAAGACCAGGGTCAGGCCGAGCTTCTTCTGCAGCTGCTTGAGCTCGAATTGCATCTGCTGGCGCAGCTTCTTGTCCAATGCGCCGAGCGGCTCGTCGCAGAGCAGGACGCGCGGCGCGATGACGATGGCCCGGGCGAGCGCCACGCGCTGCTGCTGGCCGCCGGAGAGCTGGGCGGGGCGGCGATCTTCCAGCCCGGACAGCTCGACCATGGCGAGGGCGGCCTTCACCTTCGCTGCGATGGTCGCCTTGTCGAGCCCGCGCATGCGCAGGCCAAAGGCGACGTTCTCGGCAACGGTCCGATGCGGGAACAGCGCGTAGTTCTGGAACACCATGCCCATGTCGCGTTTGTGCGCGGGCACGTGGGTGATGTCGGCGCCGTCGACGCGGATCGCGCCCGAGCTCGGCGTCTCGAAGCCGGCGATCATGCGCAGCGTCGTGGTCTTGCCGCAGCCGGACGGGCCGAGCAGGGAGAAGAACTCGCCCTGCCTGATGTCCATCGCGACGGCGTCGACCGCGCGGACGCCGCCGTCATAGACCTTGCTGACGCCGGCGATCTCGATCGATGCGCTCATGCGCGGAAGATCCGGTTGACGCGCTGGTCGATCTCGTCCTTGCGCTCGTTGTACCATTTCCAGTCGACCTGGATCAGCTTGGAGACCTTCTCGGGCGTGGTCAGCAGCTTGGCGTCGTACTTGGCATCGAGCTTCACCTTCTTGTTGGCCGGCGAGTACCAGACGGTTTCAGCCAAGCGCTTCTGCACTTCGGGGCGCAGCATGTAGTTCACATAGGCGTTGGCGAGCTCCTTCATCTTGCTGCCGGGCGTGATGGTCAGGACCTGCTCCAGCGACAGCACGCCCTCGCTCGGCGACACGAAGTCGGTCGGCTGGTTCTGGCCGTCGTAGCGATAGATGCCGGAATCGTGGATGACGCAGAGGCCGACTTCGCCGGAGAGCAGCATCTTCTCCATCGCACCGGTGAAATCGACGATCTTGATCGGCTTCAGCTTCTCCAGCGCCGTGTAGGCCGCGTCGAGATCGGTCTGGCCCTTGCCGAACAGCGTGCCGCACATCATCAGGAAGGCCTGGCCGAGGCTGTTGACCGGAATGACATAGCCGCCGCGGACGCCATTGTATTTCGCGTCCCACAGCTCCTTCCAGGAGGTGATGTTGCCATAGCCCTTGTCGGTGCGCATGCCGAGACCGATGGCGCTGGTGAAGATCGAGACGCCGACAATCTTGTGGCTGACGGCGTACGGATAGACGTCGGCGAGATTCGGTACCAGCTTTGGATCGATCTTCGGCTCGACCAGGCCCATCTCGGCGGCGGCCCACTGCTCATTGGAGTTGGTGTGCAGCACGTCGTAGATCGGCGCCGAGCGCGAGCTCGCCTGGAGTTTTGGCAGATAGGGGAAGGCGGAGTCGGTCTGGAGCTTGCACTTGAACTCGCTCTCGAAGGCGGGGCCGATCTCGGCCTTCATGATCTCGCCCCACTTGCCGCCCCAGCCGGTGATGCGCAGCGTCGGATCGTCGGCGCGCGCGACGTAGGGCGCGGCGATGGTGCCTATGCCGAGCGAGGCGCTCGCGGTCAGAAAGCGGCGGCGGCTGAGCCGTGACGATCCCAGAGCTTTCATCATGTGTCGATTCCTTCGTTGCAATGAGCGGTTACAATTTGACGTAGGAGCGCAGGCCGACCGTGCGGTCCAGCCCGATGACGACGACAAAGGCGAGCACGATCGAGACCACCGAGGCGGCGCCGATGGTGCCGTCCAGATCGAACTTCAGATAATTGAACAGCGTGACCGGCAGCGTCTCGTTGCCCGGCGAGACCAGGAACAGCGACACCGGGAACTGGTCGAACGAGACGATGAAGGCGAAGATCGCGCCTGCGAGCACACCCGGCTTGATCAGCGGCAGCGTCACCTCGAAGAAGGTGCGCAACGGACTTGCGCCGAGATTGCGCGCGGCTTCCTCCAGGCGCGTGTCGAAATTGTGCAGCACGGCAAGCGTGGTGCGCACGACGTAAGGCAGCGTCACCAGTGTATGGCCGGCGACGAGGCCCCAGGTCGGCCGACCCACATCGAGCAGCACATAGGTCTGGAACAGCGCCAGGCCAGTCAGGATCGCCGGCAGCATCAAGGGCGACAGCATCGTCGCCACGATCAGCCGCGTGCCCGGGAGGTTGCCGCGTGCAAGCGCCAGCGCCGCAGAGGCGCCGAGCACAGTTGCGGACAGGGTGGTGAGCACGGCGACTTCGAGGCTGAAACCGAGCGCATGCATGAAGTCGCGCGAAGCGAAGAATTTTTCGAACCAGCGCAGTGACACGCCGACGGGCGGAAACTGGATGAACGGCGTCGGGTTCAGCGCGAATACGACGACGATGGCAATGGGGGCCAGCAGGAAGACCAGGATGGCGATGTTGATCGCGAGATAGAGGTAGCGGCCGTAGTGCCTGATAGGCCCGGGTGTTCGCGCAGACGCTGCTTGCTGGGCTGCCGGGAGCGAGGGTGAGGCTGTGGTTTGCATCGCCGCCTCACTGCAATTCGCGCTGGCCGGAGACGAGGCCGAGGGCGCGGTTATAGGCGATGACGAGCAGGAGCGAGATCACGAGCAGCACGATGCCCAGCGCGGCGGCGAAGCCGACGTTGAAGTTCGCCGAGATCTGCTGGTAGATCAGGATCGGCAGCGTCATGATCTGGAAGCCGCCGAGCAGGATCGGCGTGACATAGGCGCTGATCGCGAGCGCGAACACGAGCAGCGATCCGGCGAGGATGCCGGGCAGGCTGAGCGGCAGCGTCACCTCGAGAAAGGCGCGCAACGGGCTCGCGCCGAGATTTTCCGCGGCCTGCTCCAGCCGCTCGTCGATGCGGCCGATGACACCGGTCAGCGTCAGCACCATGAAGGGGACGTAGATGTGGACAAGGCCGACCACGATGCCGGTCTCTGTGTACATCAGCTTCAGCGGTTGAGAGATGAGGCCGAGCGACATCAGGGTCTGGTTGACCACGCCTTTGTCGGACAGCAGCGTCATCCAGGCGAAGGTGCGCACCACGATGCCGGTCAGCATCGGCGCCAGCACGGCCATCAGCAGCAGCGCGTGTCCGGTGCGGCTCTTGATCCGCGCCATCCAGTGCGCCAGCGGATAGCCGATCAGAAGCGCGACCAGCGTGGTCACGAGCCCGATCCGGATCGTGGTCCAGATCACCTCGAGATAATAGGGATCGCCGATCATGCGGCCATAGTGACGCGTGGTGAAGGCGACCTTCGGCATCACCACGGGATTGCCGGTCAGCATGCTCATCAGCGCCATCAGCCCGATCGGCAGGAAGAAGAACAGCGCGAATAGCAGCGCGCTCGGCAGAATGAAGAGCGCAAGGCCGTTGGGGCGCGTGGTCGCAGCGCTGCTCATCGCGTCCCCGTCTGGATGCGGGCTGTGTCCTGATCGAGCGGATCGCCGGTCAGTCGTCGCAGTTTCGCGGCCATCGCGGCGAGCTCGCGGCGGACATTGGCGCGTTCGGCGGCGGTGGTCGCCTGCACGGAATAGGACACCGCGATTCCGATCATCTCGCCGGTCTCGCCGCTCTTGAGCGCAAAGCCCTGCGAGCCGACGCCCTCGATGGATTCATCGGCCGCCTCCGACACGCCGGTGCGGCGGATCTCGTCGAGGCGCGCGATCAGCTGCTTGAAATTCTGCGGCGAGTTGCGCGGCAGCTTTGGATAGGTCGTCGGCACACGTGCGCGGATGTCGTCGTCGGAGAGGCGCGCCAGCATGGCGCGGCCGTTCGAGGTCGCGAGCGCCGGCGTGCGCTGGCCCGGCGGATTGACGACGCGCAGGGGATTCGAGCCCGGCACGATGCGGAGCACGACCTGCTCAAAGCCATCGAGCACGGCGATGTAGCCGGTGTGGCCCGTGCGCGCGCAGACCTCGCGCAGCTCGCGCTCGGCCATGCTGATGAGATCGTCATGGGCGCGGTGCAGCCGGCCGAGCTCGAAGGTGAGCAGGCCGGGCCGGTAGCGGCGGGTGTGCGGGTCCTGCTCGAGCAGGCCGCAATCGCGCAAGGAGCGCAGCAGCCGCGAGGTCGAGCTCTTCGGTTTGCCCGTCAGCGCCATCACATCTGCGAACGACAGATCGGGCCGCGCGCTGGAAAAGCAGCGCAGGATCTCGATCGCGTTGGTGAGGGCGCTCATGCAGGCTCGTCCAAGGTAGTTCCAAATTTCGGAACCTTGTCCCAAATTCTAAGCCTGGCGCGGAAACGGGCAAGCGGAAATTTCCGGCAGGCTGGCGCCCGATTGCGCAGATGCGGCGGAAGGTCGCTTGTTGGGGGGCGAAGCGGCGCACCGCAGTCGTGCGATGCGCCGTTTCTCGGGATCAGGCAGCTTTGGCGGTGACGCTGCCAATCCAGTCGCGGGCGAGCGTCACGTCGGCCTGCGACAATTGATGGCCTGCCGGCAGGACCTTGTGAGCCACGCTCGCGCCCGCCTGCGATAGCAGAGCTGCCAGCCGCGCCGAGTTGTTCGCGGGCACGATCGGATCGGCCTGCCCGGACAGGAGCAGGACAGGCTTGCCGCCGAGCTCTGCCTTGGGCGGATCCGACAGCGGCACCATGGCGCGCAGCAGGATCGCGCCTGCAAGCACGTCCGGCTTCAGCAGCAACAGCGCGGCTGCGATGTTGGCGCCGTTGGAGAAGCCGACCGCGACCGGCGCGGCGATGCCGTAGCGTTGCCGCGCGTCCGCGACGAAGTCGCCGAGCTCGTGCGCGCGGTGGCGCACGTCCTCCTCGTCGAACACGCCCTCCGCCAGGCGGCGGAAGAAGCGCGGCATGCCGTGCTCGAGCACGCGGCCGCGCGGCGAGAGCAAGGCGGAGCCGGGCGAGATCATCTTGCCGAGCCCGAGCAGATCGTTCTCGTCGCCGCCGGTGCCGTGCAGCAGCAGGAGCGGAGGGGAGCCCGCGGTGGTCGCGGGCTCGAAGCGATGGATGAATGCACTCTCGGTCATGACACGCTTTCTTCGAGGCTCGGCAGCACGTCCTCGATTTGCTTGCGATGCTGCTCGAGGAAGCTCGGCAGCTTCAGGTCACGTCCCAGCGTCGCGACGGGCTCGTCGACGGCGAAGCCGGGGATGTCGGTTGCGATCTCGAACAAGACGCCGCCGGGTTCACGGAAGTAGATCGAGCGGAAGTAGTTGCGGTCGCGCTGCTCGGTCGGGTGCAGGCCGTGATTGCTGACCAGCTTCTGCGCCATCTTGCCCTGCTCGGCGTCATCGGCCGCACGGAAGGCGATGTGGTGCACCGAGCCGCCGCCCTGGTGTCCGCGCAGAAAACCCTTGGCCTCGTAGATGTCGACGACGCTGCCCTCGACATCGCCCGCGACCTTGAAGCGGATCACCGAGCCTTCGCGTCCGGTCTCCTTGAAGCCGAACACGTCGGTGAGCACGGCCGCCGTCTTCGCCGCGCTGTCGAGCAGCAGCGTCACGCCATGGAAGCCGCGGATCGCGTGCTCGGCCGGCACGTCGCCATTGCTCCAGCCGGGTTCGCTCTCGGCGCCGGGAACGCCAACCAGCGCGAGCGCCATGCCATCGGGATCGGTGAACGGCAGCACGGATTCGCCAAAGCGCTTCTCAAGCGCCTCGTAGGCAATGCCCTTCTCGGTGAAGCGCTGCGTCCAGTAGCCGAGCGAACGCTGCGGCACGCGGAAGGCGGTCTGATGGGTCTCGCCGACGCCGCGGCGGCCGGGACCAACGCCGGCCCAGGGGAAGAAGGTCAGGATGGTGCCGGGACGGCCGGTCTCGTCGCCATAATAGAAGTGATAGGTGCCGGGATCGTCGAAATTGACCGTCTTCTTGACGAAGCGCAGGCCGAGATCGCGGGTGTAGAAGCCGAAATTGCGGATGGGGTCGCCGGCGATCGCGGTCACATGGTGCAGTCCAGACATTGTCGTCCTCCAAAGCTCGGGGAGCGGTCTTGCTCTGGGCGGAAATATTGTTCCGCTTTGGATTGGAGACAATCCGTGCAATTATGACGGCTATGTCTACGATTTGGAAACAATCGCCGGAGTCGGACCTTGGATAAGGTCGCCAGCCTCCGGGCCTTCGTCAAAGTGGTCGAAAGCGGCAGCTTTGCCGAGGCGGGCCGGCAGCTCAGGCTATCGCGCTCGGCGATCAGCAAATACATCGCCGACCTCGAGGAGAGCCTCGGCGTCCAGCTGTTGAACCGGACCACCCGCCACGCCAGCCCGACCGAGAACGGCCAGCGCTATTTCGAGCGTGCGGTCGTGATCCTCTCGGAGATCGAGGCCGCCGATCAGGCGGTGACGCAGGCCCAGTCAGCGCCGCGAGGGCTATTGCGCGTCAATGCGCCGATGTCGTTCGGCACCATGCGGCTCGGGCCTGTGCTGGCCGATTTCATGGCGCGCTATGGCGAGCTTCAGCTCCAGATCGTGCTCAGCGACGATCTGCTCGATCCCGTCCAGGACGGCTTTGACGTGACCTTGCGGATCGCGGAGCTGGAATCCTCCAGCCTGATCGCGCGCAGGATCGTGCCTGTCCCGCGCATGATCTGCGCTTCGCCGGATTATCTCGCGCGGCACGGCACGCCAAGGCATCCGCAGGATCTGCGCGAGCACGCCTCGCTGACCTACGGCTTCCTGCTCACCGGCAATCAGTGGAAGCTTACCGGCAGCGATGGCGATCACTGGATCCAGCCGGCATGGTCGCTCTGCGTCAACAACGCCGAGGTGCTGCGCGACGTTGCGATCAAGGGCAGGGGGCTGGCTCTGCTGCCGGAGTTCATTGCCGCTGATGCTTTGAGAAAAGGCGAGCTGCGGACGGTGCTGCAAGACTACTCCGCGCCGCCGCTCGCGCTCTATGCCGTCTATCCGCCGACGCGGCATCTGTCGGTGAAGGTACGGCTGTTCATCGATTTCCTGGTGGAGCGGTTTGGCCGTGAGGAGGAGGAAGCCGGCGGGCGCGGGCGTGTGAAGGCTAGGCCGTGAACAACGGGTCACAAGTTTGAGATGATCGACGCCGGCGGAAACGACAAGGTTGTATTCGGCACAGCCAAGTGGAGTGCCACCGGCAAGGGCACCCACGCAGGTGGCCGGATACTATTATACCGTAGCGGAAAGCTGAACTTTATTCCGATCGCTCGGGACTCATATTTGCGCCCCGGCTTCGCGCCTTAGGACCAGAGAGCTTCAGCCGCTGCCGGGGCGTCGCCGAGGGCTTTCTTTCGCGCCGCTGCGAGAAGCGGCGGCATGATGTGTAGCTCGCCGGCACTTCTCGACTTGATTTCAACAAGCGCAGGAGGAGCCTATGCGGAAGTCTCTCACCTTTTTCCTTTCTGGCGTGGCATTGACCGTCGCGGCGTCAACCGCGATAGCAGGCGAGCGGGTGCTTGAGTTCAAGCTGATCACGAAGCCGATCGACCTCAAGGTCATAGAGGCCGCAAACGTCGAAGGGCAGACGATTGCGTCTGGTAAATTCTTTGGGGTCGCCGTCTTCAACGATGGCCGTATCGGAGTGAAAGAGTTCGTCAATACGTCGGACTTTCTCAAAGGGTCGGGTCCCTTCTTCGGCTATAGCACTTACACGTTCGAGGAGGGCTCGATTACGGCGCGCTACACTGGTTCGGCCAAAGACGGCAAATCAACGGGCGAATACACGATCCTATCGGGCACAGGTGCTTATGCGAACGCCACGGGCACGGGCACAATCGAAAGCGCGCCGAACCCGTTCAAAGGCGTCAACCTGCTCAACATAAAGCTCGTCGTTAAAACGTCGGGCTCATGACAACGCAATGTTCACAGGTCCCCGCACGAAGGAAGTCGATCCCTTGTGTGGCGTGTTGGCCCGGCCGGTGGCACATTGCCGGCCGGGCGACCTGCTGAAGAGCCGACTGGAATCGTGAGATTGATCTACCTATTGGCCGGCTGACCGTCCCGCACAGCAGCCGAAGAACGTTAGTGCTTGAGCGACGCCGCAAAGGCGACGAGGGCGATCATGTCATCGATGCTGAGATTCTCGACAACCGGTTTCATGAGTTCGCTATTGGCGCCCTTCCGCGCCCCCGATTTGAAGTCATAGAGCTGCCGGAACAGGTAGGTGGGCGAACGGGACGCAATCCCTGGCGCGATGGTAGTCCCGTTGAGGTCAGCGCCGTGACAGATCCCGCATTGGACGCGCGGATCGCTGTTCGCTGCCAGCGTTCGTCCCTTCTGAACGCTGCCTATCGGGACGTAGGCGATGAAACGAACACGCGAGTCCCGGCTGACAAAGTGTTCAACGTTTTCCGGTATCTCGATGATGCGCTGACCGATGGGTTCTTTCTCGGTGCCGTCCAGCGGAGCCAAGAACAAGTCTCTCACCTGTGTTTTTGGCACCACCTCGGTCTCTACGACAGCAATAGTCGATCTCGGCTTGATGGAGGCGAAGTAGGCCGCGGCCTTTCCGAGCTCCTGATCGGTCATCGCTTTGGACGATTTGATCATCAGGTCGGTGGCGATGCGAGGCACCGAGTTCGTGCGCAGGCCCGTCTTGAACTCCGTCGATTGCTGAATGATGTATTCCGCGGAGAGGCCAAATAGGCTGGCATTCTCAGGACCGCCCGGTCCGTCTGCCCGATGACAGACGCCGCACGCGAACACCTCTGGCTTTCTCCCCCTTGCCACGATTTCCGGCATTGACGGGTGATCGTCCGGATGCCAGTCGGGCGCGGCGAACAGATCGCGCAACTGCGTGAGTGTAAAACCGGCGGCACTGTCAGGAACGTGCCTGATCGTACCATCGTCAGGCGCGCGTTGAAAATTGGGCGGATTTACCGGGTAGGCCCATGCCGGAGGGCCCTCCTGGATTTGCGCACGCGCCCCTGCCGCAGTGAGCAATGCCACCGAGAACGCCCATAGAGCGATCGGAAATCTCATGGCCTCGGCCTCCCAGCCCGTCGGTGAAGCCAGACTGTACTTTCCGAAGGCGAGGATCAGGAGCGGCGAATCGACCGCTTGTCGGGGACGCCTCAGCCCCTCCGCCACATCGAAAACACCATTCAACGCCTGGGTCTCGCAGACGTCAATGTGCAATTCAGCTGTCGTGGTTTCAGTGAGCAGAGCTTGACGAACGGCCGCTAGGTGGCTGCGGCCGCACCGGCCGGCGCGAGCAGATCGTCAAGCGCTCTCATCGACGCCCGCTGAAGCGCGGCAAGTTCGTCGGCCGCACTCTGGCATTCCGCCGGGGACATCGAGATTGCAGCCAATTCGATTTCACGGCAGCGCTCGAATAGGCGGACGAGTCCGAGCGTGCCGGCGGCACTGCCGAGCTGGTGCGTGAATCGCGCGAGCTGCTTGTGGTCGCCGATCGCCGCAGCCTTGGCGATATCGTCGATCAGCCGTTCGCTCGTTTCCTCCAGAAGCTGATGGAGTTTTGCGATTTGCGCCGCGCCCAGCAGTTCCTTCTGGTCGTCGAGAAAATGCAGGTCGATCAGTGCGCCCGCGGCGAGCTGCACCGCTGCCGGCTCGTCCTGGGGATCGTCCTCGAGCGCCTCGCGCAGGGCATTGATCAGGATCGGCTTGCTGACGATCTTGGCGATGCCTGCGCCGGCGAGCCGCTCGCGTGCGCTGCTGGAGATGTCGGCGGTGACGGCGATGATGCGGGGGATCTTCGGCAGATCAAGCTGCCCGATCCGCGACGCCGCCTCTACGCCGTCCATGTCCGGCATGTGCAGATCCATCAGGATGACGTCGAACGCCTGATCGCGGGCGAGCTTGATGGCCGATGCGCCGTTCCTGGCGATTGTGGGGTGGTGACCGAGCCGGTTCAGGATCGCTTCGCCGACCTGGCAATTGACACGATCGTCGTCGACCAGCAGCACGTTGAGCTGCCGCGACGGCGGCGGAAGCGCGCCTTGCGCGATGCCGCTCGCGGCGCGGCCGAGTGGCACTTCAAGCGTGAACATGCTCCCCGCGCCCGGCGTGCTTTCGACCGTCAGCTCGCCGCGCATCAGGCGCGTGAGGCGCCGCGCGATCGCAAGTCCGAGGCCGGTGCCGCCGAACCGACGTGCAATGCTGTCGTCGGCCTGGACGAAGTCCTCAAAAATCCGCTCATGCATGTCGGGCGCGATGCCGATGCCGGTATCGCGAACGGTGATGTGCAGCAGGACGTGATTGTCGAGCTGTTGGGCGACCGCCGTCAAAGCGACCCCGCCGCGCGGGGTGAACTTGATCGCGTTGCCGATCAGGTTGAGCAGGATGCGGTTGAGCCTGACAGGGTCGCCGTGCACGGAGATGTTGACGGTCGCATCGCTGGCGAGATCGAAGGTCAGTCCCTTGTCGAAGGCCTGGGGGCGCATCAGATCGGCGGCGGCCTCGATCAGCTGGTCGAGGCGGAAGTCGCGCGTCTCCAGCGCCTCGGTGCTGGCCTCGAGGCGTGCATATTCCAGGATCGCATCGACCAGTGCGATCAGCGTTTCGCCCGATGCGGCGGCGGTGGCGAGGTGGCGCCGCTGCACCTCGCCAAGGCTGCCGTCGTCGAGCAGTTGCAGCACGCCCATGACGCCGTTCAGCGGCGTGCGCAGCTCGTGGCTGACGACGGCAAGGAAGCGCGACTTGGTCTCGTTGGCCTGCACCGCAAGGCTGCGCGCGCGCTCGGCAGCGTCGTGCTCGGCCAGGGCCTGATCGCGTGCCTTCTCGAGCTCGGAGGTCCGCTCGATCACCTTGCCCTCGAGGGTGGTGTAGGAGTCGCGCAAGTGAGCGGCCATCCGGTTGAACTGGTCACCGAGCGCCTCCAACTCGTCGCCGGTCCTGATCGCGAGCCTGAGGCCAAGATCGCCGCTTCCGATCCGCCGCGCGCCCTGCGTCAGGAGCTGGATCGGCACTGTCATGCGCCGGCTGAGCCACAGGGACACCAGCACCGCAATGGCAAGCAGGGCGACCAGAAGAAACGTGGAACGTCCGATCGACGCATAGATCGGCGCATAGGCTTCAGCGAGCGGAAGCTCGACGAACACCAGCCAGCCGAGCAAGGGCACCGTCGCATAGGTCGATAGAACGCGCTGACCCGAGAGGTCTTCCCTGACCAGGCCGCTCGAGGGCGGGCCCACGCCGTCAAGCGCGGCGCGCACGTCCGCGTGGCCGGTGAGATCGCTGCGGCGTAGCGCCGGCCACAGATCCGGATGCGCGATCAAGACCCCCGTGCGGTCGACCACATAGGCTTTGCCGGTGTTGCCGACCCTGATGCCGGCGACGAGGTCCCAGATGAAGCGCAGATTGACTTCGGCGACGACCACATTGGGCTGGCGGCCGGTCCCGCGGGTGGCGAGCGTCATGAACGGCTCGGTGTCGCCGAAGAAATACACAGGCCCGTAATAGGCGCGGCTGTCATTGGCACCGCGGAAGGCGGGCGAGGTGGAGAGGTCGGCCTTGCTCCCGACCCTGTCGGCGACGCGGCGCGACACGCGCACCTGCTCGCGGCCCTGCGCATCGAGCTCGGCAATTTCCGCGATCGCGGGCGAGAGGCGTAGCAGGCGGATGGCGTTCAGGCGATCGTCTTCGTTGGTCGACAGCTCCGGAGGCAGGCGCGAGAGCCATCTGATCTGGTTTTCGATCTGGCCGATGAACTGGCCGATCTGGATGGCCGCGGATGCCGCCTGCTCGCGCTGGATCGCCGCGAGGAGCTGCTTTTGTTCTCGATAGGAGAACCAGACGTCGAAGCCGGTGTTGATGGCGAGCGCGGCAAAGGCGAGGGCGACGATCGAGTAGAGATATTTCCGGAACAGCCGGCCGGGAGGCGTTCGCAAATGTCCCTGGTCGACCTGCTCGTTCACTCGCGGATCTCGTCGGCGCGCGCGAGCAGCGTGAACGGGATCGTCAGTCCGAGCGATCGTGCGACGGTGCGGTTGATCAGGAGCTCGTATTTGCGCGGCGATTGCACCGGCAGGTCCCCGGCCTTGGTGCCGCGCAGGATCAGGTCGACATAGTCGGCCGAGCGCACCTCCAGCGTCGGCCCGTAGCTCATGAGCCCGCCCGCATCCATGAAGTAGTGGAACGGATAGATCATCGGAACGCGATATTTTGCCGTTGCCGCCACGATCGCCTGGCGGTTCACCACCAGGAAGCTGTCGACGAGCGAGATCATCGCAGCCTTGGGCGGCTCGGAAAAGCGGCCGATCGCCCCGTCGATATCCGCTGCCTTGCCGATGGGTGCGAGGACGACGTCAACCCCTGATGTCGCGGCTTCCTGCTCAAGAGAGTCGAGAAAGAAGCGCCCGGCGCGAGGCGTGCTCACCGGATTGAACAGGACGCCGACACGCGCCATGTCCGGCACGGCCTCCTTGATGAGCTGAAGCCATTTGCCGCCCATCTCGGCGGTGCTGCTGGTGAAGCCCGTGACGTTGCCGCCGGGATGGGCGAGGCTCTCGACGAAGCCGTTTCCGACGGGATCGTTGGACGTTGCGAAAACGATCGGGATCGTCTTGGTGGCCGCCAGCACTGCTGCGGTTTCACCGGTCGAGCCGGTCAGGATGACATCCGGCTTGAGATCGATGAGCTCCTGCACAGCGGTCTTCAACTTGTCCGGCCCGCCGAAGCTCGACCGGATCTCGAAGCGGAAATTGACCCCTTCGACCCAGCCCCGTTGCCTCAGGCCCGCGATGAGCCCGCCAAGCCGCGTGGTCGCAGCTTCGGTCATGCTTCTCTTGGTCAGTTCATCGTCGAGCGGCAATGCTGTCAGCGTCGCGACGAGCCTCATGCGATCCGGCGTTGCGCCGAGCGCGAGCCATCCCGCAGCAGTTGCGCCCGCAAGGCGAATGAAATCGCGGCGGGCGACCGCCGGCACAGCGCGGGCAGGAGCGGACCGCTCAATCATGAAATGTTTCGCAAAAGTTGTCCCTGACGCTGTGCATATCCCGAAAGGCTAGCGACCACAATTGATGAAAAAATGCGCTTATGAATGCGCATTCGCAGCCATGCGCAGTCCGATACCGTATTCCTACGCGCCGAAAGAGTCGCTGTTTCGATCGTTGTCTGATCCGTGACGTTCCGTAATGCCTTGTGGCATTGCAACATTTCCGTCTCGGTTGCGACGACGGTTCGGGGAAGCCGATTTCGTAGCTGCCGATTTTTGATCTGTTGTTTCAGGTTGTTTCGAAGGTTTGCGATGCGCAGAATCTATCTTGTCCCGGCCCTTGTCGGTCTCCTCACGTCACTTGCCGCGGGTCCGTTGGCGGCCCAGGGCGCCGTACCCAAGCAGAAGGCCGCGCAGGCGCCGAAGGCTGCCACGGCGGCCGGTGCAGCTCCAGCCGCCGCTGCACCGGCGGCGGCCGCGACCGAGGCGCCGAGCGCCGGCGCAGACGACAAGACCAAGGCGATCGACGGCTTCCGCTCGGCCAAGTTCGGCATGAGCGAAGCCGACGTGCGGGCAGCGATGGCCAGGGACTTCAACGCCAAGCCCGACGCAATCAAGGCGCAGGACAACGCGTCCGAGCTGACGCACAGCATCCTGCTGCCCGTTCCGGAATTGCTGCCGAACGGCGGCACCGCGGAGCTCTCCTACGTGTTCGGCTACAAGTCCAAGTCGCTGATCCAGGTCGGCGCGGTCTGGTCGAAGGGGACCGACGCGGCGATGACGCCGGAGAAGCTGTTCTCCAACGCCAACATCCTGCGCGCCCATTTCATGGGCGAAGGTTTCAAGCCCGACTCCATCGCGATGAACATGCCGGTTGCCGGCGGCATCGTGATGTTCCGCGGCAGCGACGCCAAGGATCGCTCGGTGATCCTGCTGCTGCAGGGCACGTTCGAGAACAAGGAGAACAACCAGCGTGTGCTGACGCCTACCAGCCTGCTGCTGTTCTACGTGGCCGACGCCAAGAGCCCCGACATCTTCAAGCTGCCGCCCGGCCAATTCTGACGCCGGGCGCCTTCGACATTCTCCCACCCGGTTGTGGATCGGCGCCAATGCCGATGACGAGGATCTGAAATGCGCGGACCATCTGCGACGCGAGATGATGACGAGCTGACGACGCTGCGGGGGCTGGCGCGCTTCCGTTCAGTGTCACTGCTCTGTGCGATGCAGATGGTCTTCCTGCCGGTGTACAGCGTCCGTGTTCAGGCGCAGACCGCGAACGTCATCGTTCCGGACGGACGCACCGGAACCAGCCTTCAGACGTCCGGCAGCGTGACCAATGTCACGACGTCGACGGTCTCGGGCAACAACGCCTTCAACTCGTTCTCACAGTTCAGCGTCGGGCAGGGCAACACCGTCAATCTGCAACTGCCGACGGGCACGCAGAACCTCGTCAACATCGTTCGCGACGCGCCGGTCTACGTCAACGGCACTCTGAATTCTTACATGAACGGCGCGATCGGCGGTAACGTCTATTTCGCCGATCCCAAGGGGTTTGTGGTCGGCCGTTCCGGCACGGTGAATGTCGGCAGCCTCAATGTCTCGACGCCGACGCGCGAGTTCACCGACAGCCTGATCGGCCCTGGAGGCGCGATCAACGGCACGGCGGTCGGCAATCTGATGGCCGGCTCGTTTCCTGTCTCGCCCGACGGCAACATCCGCATCTACGGCCGGGTCAATGCCCAGGACGGCGTGCGCCTGACCGGGCAGAACGTCTATGTCGGCGGCGCCACCCAGCGTGACATCACCAATCTCGACCACGCCGCGAAGTTCGCAGCCTCGGTCAATTCGAAGGGCCTGCGCAGCGCCAGCTCGATCACCGTCAGCAATGGCTCGATCCATATCGGCGCCGTCAACAACGCCAGGGTCAACGGGCGTCTCACTGCGCAGAGCAAGACTACGATGCCGAGCAACATCACGGTTCAGGCCGGCAACAACATCGATGTCGGCAAGAACGCCAGGCTCAACATCGCGAGCACGGCCGGCGATGCCGGCGAGATCCGCCTGAAGGCGGCGCAGAACCTGACGGTGGCTGGCGGCGCCAAGTTCGACGCGAGCGCGAAGAGCGGCAATGCGGGTCTCGTCGATTTCAGCGCGAACGGGATCATCGACATCGGCCAAGGCATCAAGGTCAACCTCAGCGCAGGCAACGGCAAGGCCGGCACGCTGCTGATCGACCCGACCGACTTGGTCGTCGGTGATACGGCGCAAGGCGACGTCGGCGTGACCCTTTCAAACAGCTCCGTCGTGAATGCTCTCAATGGGCTCAGCGCCGGTGCCGACTACCTCATTCAGGCCGATCATTCCGTCACGCTCGCCGCGCATGCGGTGATCGATGCCCGCCGTCTCGATGGCTCCGGCCATTCGACCGGCAACGCGAACAACGTCATCATCGATGCGCCGAACATCGAGATCATGAATGGCGCGCAGATCCTGGCCCAATCGGTCAATTTCGCCGGAACCACCTACACCGACGGCAATGTGACGCTGCGGGCGACGGCGAGCGACATCAAGCTGTCCGGCCAGGCCACGGCCGCGACGTCGATCACGGTCGACGGCAAGATCACCGGCGGCATCATCTCGATCAGCGCGACCTCGACGGCCGTGTCGAGCTTCCTGAACGGTTCTGTGGCCGGTGATTTCGCGCTCGTCGGCTCGACCCTTGCCGCCTCGCTGCTCGGGCTCAATGGCGGCTATGTCGCGGCAAGCGCCACCGCGACCATCAACATCAACAGCCATGCCGACATCAACGGCCGCGGCGATGTGACCATTTCCGCACACGCCACGGAGACCGCGTCGGATCCGGCGGTCGCCTCCACCTTGCTCGGCAGCCTCACGCCTGTCGCGGCCGGTGTCGTCGTCGGCAAGATCGACGGCACTGCCACGACCAACGTGGCCTCGGGCGCGACGGTCAACGCCGGCGGTAACCTCGAGATCAAGGCGCTCAACGATGCGACCATCGCCATCTCGGCTCTCGCGGCGTCGACGAGCGCGCAGATTGTCCCGACGGTGGCCTATTCCACGGGATCGGTGACGACGACCGCCAACGTCGCGACCGGCGCGCATATTGCTGCCGGCACGGTGAACACGAGCGGCAGCACCCTGAAGGTGCGCGCGATCAACAACAACTCGTTCTCGACCAGCGCAACGTCGGTTGCGGCGCCCGGAACGGGGGCGAGCGGTGCTGTCGGCGGCGCGTTCGCCATCAGCGACATCACGACGTCCGCGACCGCGACGCTCGGCGCATCGCTCGGAACCGATACCGCCAACCGGATGAACGGCTCCGTTCTGGTCGAAGCGACGTCCGATACCACGCTCAATTCCACGATGGCTTCGTCCATCGCCGGCCTCCCGGCACTGATCGCGGCAATCGAAAGAGGACTGCGCGCCGTCACCTCGCCGACGTCAATCATCAGGGACCATATGGGCTCGCTGATGCCGTTGAGCTTCGATTTCAAGGTCGCAGGCGCGCTCTCGCTGGCCAACAGCACCCAGAGCGCAACCGCTGCGATCGCGCAGAATCCGAGCGGCGGCGCGCCGAGCATCTATGCCAGCGGCAACGTTGCCGTTGCCAGCAATGTCATTGATCGCGGCGTTCGCAGCAATGCGACGTCCAGCGCGATTACGAAGGACCCGGTGTCCGGCGAGAGCACCGCGATCAGCGCGGCCGTCGCTTGGGGCAATTTCACGCATAATTCGAACGCCTATGTCGGCAATGGCACGCTGATCAACGCGGCGAACATCGCCGTCGATGCCACCACCGAACTGCCGATCACCATTTCCTGGCTGAAGTGGGATGGTTTGGGCGCGGTGCTGAGCCACCTCAACGGCAATCTCGGCGTCGGCGGCAACATCCTGACCAGCTACGCCAATGCCACCGCGGACGCCGGCGACACGATCGGCATCGCCGGTTCGCTGAACCATTTCGTCGTGAACAACAACACGACAGCGTGGGTGGCCGGCAGCGCGAGCCTGACGGCGACCTGCGCGACCGCGGCCTGCGGCAGTGGCACCGGCTGGTCGGTCGGGATGGACAATGGCGACGTCCATACCTACAACGCCAGCCTCCAGATCGCGGCCACCACGACCACGGCGTCGATCGACGCCGCCGGCAATGTCGGCACGCTCGGCTTCCTGTTCGGCAACACCTCGGGCGGCTCCTCCGTCGGCGGCGCGCTCAATCTCGTCCAGTTCAACACCAATACCATCGCCGGCGTTTCGGACCGTGCGACGCTGCGTGCGGCGGACGACATCGCCGTCAACGCGATCACTTCCGACCAGTTCGTCGCTGTCGCACCGTCGTCCGGCAAGGCTGCCGGCACGCTGGCGCTGAACGGCATCACTTCGCTCGGTTTCCTGAACAACACGACGCATGCGTCGATCTCGAGCCAGGCCACCGTCTATGCCCCGACCGTCGGCATCCTGGCGCAGCAGGACCTGTCGGTCGTGACGCTGTCCGGCGCGATGAGCTATAACGGGAGCGGCGGTTCGGCGGTCGGCTTGTCGGTCGCCTATCTCGGCGCACACACCGACACCTCCGCCTATATCGGCGACAACCATTCCGACATCCGGCCCGGCGTGTTCAGCGCCAACGATCCGTTCGCCGGCACCAGCGGCGGAAGCGGGGCGGTCAATGTCGACAATCTGACACTCAGCGCGACCACTTCGGGGCGCATCACGGCGGCCGCCGTCGCGGCAGCCGTCTCCGACCCGGCGTCGTCGAGTTTCTCCGACAAGGCGGGCGCTGCCGGCGCCGCCTCGACCGGAGGCGCCGCCGGCGTGACGACGGCGGCGGGCAAGATCGGTTCCACCTCGGGATCAAGCACCAGCGGCTTCAGCCTCGATCTCGCCGGCAGCTCGTCGGTGAGCGACGTCTCGCTCAATACTAGCGCCTATATCAGGAACACGACGGTCAACAAGTACACCACGACCGGCGCCGTGCTGACCAACACGATCGTTCAGGCGCTGAACGACACCATGCTCAACAATTGTTCGGGCTCGGCGGCGCTCAATCTGGCCGGAGGGTCCGCCACGGGGGCTGCGATCGGCGGCGCGATCGCGGCGGCGATGTCGAACAATGCGACGCTCGCCTATATCTACGGCACCACAATGAACAATCAGAGTTCGGTGACGGTGCAGGCGCTCAACGGCGGCTCGGAGACCGTCGTTGCCATCGGCGTGGCGGGATCGAAATCCAATTCAGCGTCGCTGTCGGCCTCGGTCGGCATCATCACCGACAGCGCCAACGCCTATATCGAGAGCTCGACGATCACGGGGCAGGCCTCCGGCGTCAATCGCGCGCTCGAGGTCGACGCCTACCAGACCACGAACATTGCGATCGGCGGCGGCTCGCTCTATATATCGGGTGGCCAGGCCGGCGTCGGCATCGGGCTGACCTATGCCTCGATCGCCGATCCCGCGGGCGGAAACGCGACCGACGCGCATATCCGCAGCACGGCGATCTCGAATTACGACACCCTGTTGGTGATGGCCGACAGCGCCAGCGTGATCGCGGCCGGTGCGGCCTCAGGCGGGGGCGGGGCCAGCGCCAACGGACTTGCCGGCGCGATCGTCGTCAGCGAGATCACGCCGACCACCACGGCCTATATCAACAGCGGCGCGACGGTGAGCATCAATGTCGGCCGCGTGACAGTGCTGGCGGACAGCGGGGCCGTCTCGGCCCTGGATACGGCGCTGGGCAACCTCGTCAAGAAGTCGAACAACAATCATCTCGCCGAGGACACCTGCACGGTCGCCGGCGGCACGGGCGGGCAGAACTGCATCGACTTCAGCGCAGCTGCGCTCAACGACGGCACGGGGAACGGTCCGGGCGCCAGCATCGTCTCCGTTGCGGGCCTCATCCAGGCCGGCAAGAACAATGTCGGCGCCGCGATCGTCTACAACACCGTCGCGACGACGCATTCGGCTTATATCGCCAACGTCCTGATGACGGCCGGCAGCAACGGCAATGTCAGTGTGAGCGCGGTCGATTCCTCGAAGATCCAGGCGGTCACGATCGGCTTCGGCCTTGCGACCGGACAGTTCGCCGGCGTCGGCGGCACCACGATCAGCTCGATTGCCAACACCGTCTCGGCGGCCATCGGCAACAACCTGTCCAGCACGACGCAATCGAGTGTCACGGCCAAGAACATTTCCGTCAATGCGACCGACAATTCCAGCATCACCGGAACCGCCGCCATCGCGGGCGCCTCGACGCAAGGCAGCGCTGCGGGTCTGGCCCTCGTCTACAGCAGCATCGCCAACAATGTCAGCGCCGGCGTCACCGGCTCCAAGCTGATCGCATCGGGCAATGTCGCGGTCGGTGCGAACTCGAACGCCAGCATCTCGACCGTTGCCGTCGGTATCGCGATGTCCTCGCAGGTCGGGCTGGCCGGCTCGGTCGCGACCAATCTGATGGGGACCAACGTCACCGCCAGCATCACCGCGGCCGGCACCAACGGCATCAACGGCGCCGACGTCACCGCGACCAACAACGTCGCCGTGATTGCCGGCAACAACGACAAGGCGGCCGTGTTTGCTGGTGCCGTGTCGATCAGCAAGGGCGCGGCCGGCGGCGCGGGCTCGCTGGTCACCAACCAGATCACGGGAACCACCGCGGCCTATATCAGCGGCGCGAACACCAAGGTCGACGCGCTCGGCACCAGCAGCACCGATACGCTGTCGGTCAACAGCGGCACGCTCGCGCATGCCTTCGATCTCGGCACCGCGCATGCGCCGACCGACACCACGCCCGACCTCACCGAGAACCAGGACATCCTGCGCGGCCTTGCCGTAGTCGCGAGTTCGCATCAGGCGGTCGTGACCAACGTCGCGTCGGTCGCCGCGAGCAGCGGCATCTCCATCATGATCAACCCGATCACCAATGTGATGAGCGGGCAGACCCGGGCCTATATCGACAGCGCGGCGATCGACACGCGCCTGACCTCGTCGACGCTGGCGCCGCAGATCGAGGTCGCGGCGTCGAGCTTCTCCTATTCCGGCGCGTTCGGCGCCGGCATCGTGGCTCCGACCGGCAACGGCGGCGGCGGCGCTACCATCATCAGCGCCACGATGCAGCGCGGTACGTTCGCGTACATCACCAATGCCCCGGTCGGCGGCGTGCAGTCGTCGAACGCGACGGTCGGCGCCGTCACCGTGAAGGCCAATGCCGAGCAGGACGCGTCCTCGATCGCGATCGGCTTCAACACCGGTTCGGTCGGACTGAACGTCTTCCAGGCGACGACGGAAGCCTATGTCGACGGCGGAGCACTGACAGCCGCGTCGCTGACCGTGAACGCCACCAACAACACCGGCATCTTCTCGGCGAACGGGTCAGGTGCCTATGGCAGTCAGGCCGCGATCGGCGCGGCGTTCCTGGTCCAGGTCTCCTCGAACCGCACCGAGGCCTATGTCGGCGACGAATTCCACTATCAGGGCAATGGCGCCGCGCACACGACCGCGCTCAATCTGAGCGGCGCGCTCGACGTCGAGGCCAACACCAAGAACCGCTTCGAGGCCTATGCGATTGGTGGCGCGCTCTCGACCGGCACGGCCGCGATCGCCGGCATGGCGAACATCGAGATCGCCAACAACACCACCATCGCCGGCGTCTATGACACCACATTGCAGTCGGTGACGGGCGGTGCGGCCGGTGCGGTCACCATCAACGCGACCGAGGACGTCGCGATCAAGGAGATCGCAGGTGCGCTCGCGGTCGGGGCGAGCGGGGCAGGCGTCGGCGTCGGCGCTGCCGCCAACGTCATCGTATTCAAGAGCCGGACCGTCGCGGAGAGCTGGAACAGCAATCTGAACTCATCGGGCGCGATCAACGTCAATGCGCTCAGCACCAAGGAGGTGCTGTCCTACGCGGTCACCGCCGGCATCGGCGGCAGCGTCGGCATCGGCGCGACCGTCGGCGTCATCATCATCGGCACCAACACCGCCGATGCCGACACCCAGGGCCAGCAGACCGGTCAGCTCAACCAGAACGGCAACGGCACCATCGCGTCCGTGAACAGCGGCACCAACAACTCACATGGCAGCAACGCGGTCGCCAGCGGCACGGCCGGCAATCCGAACAGTGCCAACGTCAGCTCGACCTACGACGTCAGCAGCGTGCTGAGCGGCGGCAACGACGCCGTCGTCGCGCAGATCGCGGGCGGCAACGTCACGGGCACGCAGGTCAATGTCACCGCCACCAGCGCCAATGCGGCCAAGATGTATCTTCTCGGCGCCGGCTTTGCCAAGAATGTCGGCATCGGGGCCGGCATCGGCTACACCAGCGTCAACAGCACCGTGCTCGCCAATGTGAGTGACTACGGGCGCAATGGCTCCGGCGTGCTGGTGGCCGCAGATACGCCTTTGGCCGTCATGGCACCTGTCGTCACCGTTGCGGCGGTCGTCAAGGACGCGACCACCGGACCCTATGCCGGCAAGACCATCGACACCGAGGCGATCGCCGGCGGTGCGGCGCTTTACTTCGGCGCCGATGCGGCTGTCGCGTTCGGAAATGTCAGCAACTCCGTGGTGGCGCTGCTCGGTGGCCAGATCACCGGCGCGAGCGGCACCGGCAATGGCGCCGCCGTCATGGCGCAGGATTCGACGACCCAGGTGGTCTTCACCGGGGGCGTCACGGGCGGTGCCGTGGCTGTCGGCGCGTCGGTCGCAACGGCAAGCCGAACGAGCTCGGTCGCAGCACGGGTTCTGAACGGCTCCACCGTCAACGTCGCGACTCTGGCAGTTGGCGCAAGCGGCGCCGGCACGCTGACGACGACGGCCACCGCACTCGGCGGCGGTATCGTCGCGGGCGTCGGTGCGGATGCGGAGGCCCACGAAAACTCGTCCGTGCTGGCGGAGATCGGCAGCCGTGCCTCGATCACGACGTCCGCGACCGGCGTCGGCACGCTGGTGTCGGCGTCGATCACGCCCAATTTGTCGAGCGAGGCGATCGGCGTTTCGGTCGGCGGCGGCGCCGTCGGTGTCGCCATCGCGAAGTCCACGGTCGGTGCCACGGTGACGGCCGATGTCGGCGACAATGTCAGCTTCTCGGGTGGTGCGCTCGCGGTGACCGCGATGGCATTGGTTCCGACCAGCGGCACGACGACCTGGGCCAAGGCGCTCGCCGGCGGCGGCGGCTCGCTGATCGGCGCGCAGGGCAGCCTGGCCGTGGCGTCCGAGAACGCGACGGTGAACGCCTATGGCGGGACGGGGATTACGCTGCCCAACGCCAACGTGACCATCGCGGCGGAGAACGACAGCGCCCAATATGCCAAGGGGACGGGCCTTTCGACCGGATTCCTGGCGCTCGGCGCCACCGTCGCGCAGACGTCGTCCAGCGCGCACACCTACGCCTATCTGGGTGCGCCGGCGGACATGGATACCCTGAACCAGGGCAGCTACACCGGCATCCTCCGGATCACGGCGACCGGCTCCGACACCAATGTTTCCGACGCGACGGTCGGCGCGGGCGGCACCTATGCCGGCGCGGCTGCGGTCGCCACCACCAACTTGACCGCCGTGACCAATGCGCGGTTCGACGGCGGCACGGCGGATGACACGCTCTATTTCGGCGGTCTCCGCATCAATGCGATCCACACCACAAACTATCGCGCGAACGGGGACGCCTATCAGGCGTCCACGGCCGGCGTCTCGGCCGGCAAGGCGCAGAACGACGTCGACTCCACCACCACGGCCGAGATCGGAACGCATCTGATCATCAATTCGGCGGGCGGCAACATGGTCGCTATCGCCAACGACATCGTCAACCAGGGCGGCGGCGGCGCGCGTTCAGGCTCCGGCGGCTCGTTCTCGGGGGCAGCCGCACTTAGCACCTCGACCGTCACCCAGCACGTCAACACCAATATCGGCGCCGGCACGGTGCTGAGCCTCAATGGCGATCCGCGGACGTCGGCGGCGTTCATCAATATCGAGGCCTACAACACGCTGAACACCAACGATACGGCGAGTCTCGCCACGGCCAGCTTCTTCGCCGGCGGCGGCGCCGAATCCAACATGACCGCCAATGCCACGCTCGCGGTCAACATCAATGCCCGCGAGCTGTTCAGCGCCGGCAAGATCTATATCGGTACGGCGGCGAAGATGGCGGCGGCGAACAATGCCAATGCCAGCCTCTACGGCGCGATCGCGGGCGTCGGCGCCAGCACGAACAGCTGGGTTCACGCCAACCAGTCCGTCAATGTCGGCGACAACGCGAAGATCGTGGCCTGGCGCGACATCAACATCTATGCGGGCCTTGCCGGCGACGGCAGCGTCTTCAGCAGCTTGCAGGCGACGGCGACGACGGTCGTCTACAACAACACCGCCATCCCGATCTCCACACTCTACCGCGGCACGGCCAATGCCGACGACACCACGAGCCTGACGCTGGCGCCCACCTCGAGCATCCTCGGCGCGCGCGACATCTATCTCGGCGCAACGCAAGGGCAGGTCACGGCGGCCGGCAACGGCAGCAACTACAACCCGTATCTGGACATCTTCAGCGCCAAGAACAGCGACAACCACAGCCACACCAGCGGAACCGGCGATGTCGCGCTCGATGGCCTGGTGGTGGCGGGCATCAACAACGACGTCACCATCACGATCGATCTGGGTGCGACCACGCCGACCCTGAGCACGACGAGCCCTTACTCCGCGCTGACCCTCGAGTCCGTCGCCGACGTCAATCACTTCAACCCCGTGATGAGCTGGAACCACCAGACGGTCCAGTACGCCATCGTCGGCAACTTCAATCCCTACCAGCTGGTGGTCAACCAGCTGGCGTCGCTGACTGGCCTGACCGAGGCTCAGGTCCGCTCCCAGCTCGCGGCGGCGACGCCGACGGCGCCCGCCACGATGTCGCCGTCCGGCACCGATCCGACCGGTGACATCCAGCGCCAGATCGACACACTGATCAAGCAGGCGCCGTTCACCTCCGACGCGCCCGGCAACGCCTTTGCGTTCGGCGACATCCTGGTATCCGCCGGCAACGTCTCGATCCTGGCCCAGAAGCTCACCGGCAACAGCGGCACGAACCCGGCCGCGCCGGCGGTCATCGCGCGCAGCTCGCCCTTGATCAAGATCGAGAACAAGGGCCTCGACTTCATGAGCCTGGGCAATCTCACGGTCACGGATGTGACCGGAGGCAACATCACCTACCGCCAGATCGACCACGTCGACCCGGATTCGCATTCCAATGTGACCTTCACCGCGATGCCGAGCGCGACGCCGGTCATCGACGTCTCGGCCACCTACAACCGCCTGGATCCCAGCACCGGTCAAGGTATCGACCAGAACGGCAACGTGCTGACCCGCACGCCCGACATCTATTTCAACGGCGCCGTCAACAACGCCAACGGCCTGCTCAAGATCATCAACAATCTCGGCAGCGTCGTCGCATCGCAGTCGCTCAGCGCCGCGACCGTCCAGATCGTGGTGCCCAAGGGCACCTTCACCTTCCTCGGCGGTATCGGGAGCTTCTACGACAGCGGCAGCGCGGTCACCTCGCAATGGGCCACCACTGAAAACAGGCCGGAAGACACGCTGACCGCGGTGATGACGGCAGCAACCTATCTCGGCGCCTATGGCGACTACTATACCGCTCCGCATATCGCTTCGGGAACCGATCACCCCTATTTCTATTACTGCTGCACCGACGGCAGCCACGGCGTGTATCAACCCGTCGGCAACGCCGACGCCAGCACGATCTTCACCGCGCGCATGCTGATGACGTATTACGACGGCCTCTCGCTCTATTCATCGATCTTCCTGCCGGTGGGGAGGGGTACGCCTGGGAACACCAGCACTCCCGATGCCGGCAGCGTGCCTGACATCGCGACCCTCAAGATCATCGAGGGGCAGTCGCAGGACTCGGCCAATGTCGTGCTCGCGCAGTGGAAGAAAACGACTTATGACGGCCGCAACGTCTACACCGATAGCGGTCCGTACAAGACGCCGTTCAACTGTGCGTCAACCTGCGACAGCTCGGGCTTCTTCCAGGTGATCAACATCCAGCCGGATGCGATCACGCCGAAGACCGCAGATGCGCCGGCCACCGCGACAGATACCCGGACCATCAGCGGCCAGGCGGTCATCATCTCGGCGTCGGTGATCAACATCAACGGAACCATCCAGGCCGGCTCGAGCAGCAATTACTCGGTCAACATCGGCGCCGCGGCGTACGATGCCATCTATGGCAGCAACGGCCTCAAGAACCGCAACGGTGGCGCGGATTTTGCCGCGGCCCAGGCCAATGCGCGGAACGGTGTCTATTACGACATCTCGGGCTCCGTGACGGCGTCGGCGAGCGGCGACGCCAAGATCGGGGTCAGGTACAACGCTCTCACCGACCAGCTCATCCTGAATGGCGTGGCGCAGGGCGCCGGCGGCTACGTCTACCTCAACGGCAAGATCATCTCGACCTCGACCGACAGCACCCAGACCCAGGGCAACATCGAGATCAAGGGCGGCGCCGGCACGGTCACCGTCAACAACACCAGCGGGCTCCAGCTGGTCACCAACACCATCAATACCAGCGTCACTGCCCAGAGCGTGGTCGAGATCGTCGACCAGCTCAAGGGGAAGACGACGTGGTATGTCTACGATCCCAAGGCGGCGAGCAACCAGCAGGTGACGAAATACCAGACCAACAGCGTCACTGCGGCCGCGATCGACCCGTCGATGCTTACGGCCAGGACCGGTACGGCGGGCGTCCAGTACGCAACGCAGGAGAACATGCTCTATCAATGGGTCGACACCGCGACGCTGGATCGTCTACCCACCAGCACGCAGTTCGACTACGGCTGGAGCTTCACGCCCAATCAGGTCACCGGCGAGAACTGGACCCGCTCGACCAACCTGGTTTCAGGCACGCAGAGCAGCAACTATCAGAAAGTCACCACCGCCACCGGCAGCTATCACTGGGCGGGAGGCGTGAACCCGGATGGGAGCCCCGTCGGACTCAACACCCATTCCAACGCGTGCTGCGGCGCGGACGCCCAGTACAACTGGTACCAGGCGGTCTATGATCACCTGACGCTCACGCTGACCAATACGGTCAAGGCGTCGAACCCGATCAACATCAAGTTCATCGGCGGCAGTAGCAGCGACGTCGTGGTCAATTCGACCTCCGGCATCGTCATCAACGGGTCGATCAACAACCAGCAGGGCACGACGACGCTTGCCGCCACCGGTACCAACTCGTCGATCACGGTCGGCGCCAATGCCAACAACCCGGTGATCTCAGGGACGAGCGTGACGCTTCGGGGTGACGGTGGTATCGGCACGCTCGGCACCACCAAGGCGCCCGTCCAGGTGCAGATCTATGGCGGCAGCCTGACCGCCAGCTCGATCGACCGCGACATCGCGATCTCGGCCATCGGCGCGCTGTCGATCAACCAGGTGAAGGTGAACTCGGCAGGCGCGACGCCGCAGGGCAGCGTCTTCCTCTCGGCGACCGGCGACATCAACTCGGCGTCCGCCTACAACGCCGCCAATCCCGTCGTGATCGGCAAGAACATCGAGATCAACTCCACCTCCGGTGCGATCGGCGCGACGAGCGCCGTGGTCAACGGCGCATCCACCCTGACCAACATCAATCCGCTGGTCATCCAGGCGACCGGCACGACGCAGGCGAGCGGGGCCGTCGATGGCGGCGTTCTCGACAGCGCCTCGGCCACCGGCACCTACATCATCCAGTCCAAGGGCGACCTGCGTCTCGGCACGGTCCAGTCGACCGGCGGCCCGGTTTTCCTCGAGGCAGCCGGCTCCGACGGTAACCAGGCCAACATCCTGAACGGACGCGCGGCGGTTGGTCTCACCCAGGCGCAGAGCCAGCATCTTCAGGACGTCTGGGCCAGCCTCGATCTGCTCAGCGGCAATGCCGCGACCAACGCCGTCAACAGCTACCAGTCGATGGTGACGTCGGCCTACAACGATTACTTCCAGCTCAGGAACATCGCGTTCACGAACGGCAGCACCTACAATCCGACCTCGGTGGGGCAGACGGTGCTGCGGGCTCAGGTGGCGGCCAAGCTCGGTATCGATCCCGCCAATGTCACGACGACGCAGATGCAGGTCGAGGCCACGACGCGCTTCCTGAAGGACCAGTTCCTGCTCGGCCAGATCAGCACCGCCGAGCTCAAGACCTCGCTGACCACCTTGATGGGAACCGCACCCGCGGATCCGCTGGCGTCGCTGTTCGGCAGCTCGCTCTCGACGACCCTGTTCACCAAGCTGTTCGATGGCGTCGCAACGGATCGCCAGTTCCTGCCGACCAACGCCGCGCTCCAGGCCGCCCTGCAGCCGGGCCATTTCAGCTCGACCTACACTTATACGCTCGCATCGACCGAGCGGGTCTACAGCATCATCACCGCCGGCTCGCAGTGGACGCAGAGCCAGCTCGCCTACACCGTGTCGTCGTCGGCCGTCGGCGCGGCGCCGCCGCCGATCGACGAGAACGTCGTCGCCAATGTCAGCGCCAACCAGATCATGCTCTACGCGCCGCGCGGCTCGGTCGGCAATTCGGCCGCGCCCCAGACGTTCACCTTCACCAGCGTCGATTCCTCGTCGCTGACCCCGGAGCAGAGGGGATTGCTCGCCACCGCCGGTCCCGGCCAGCTCACCGTCGGCGCGGTCACGGACCCGACGACCCATGTCACGACCTATACGGTCAGCCTGTCGCAGCAGAATCTCGTGGTCGTCGACAACCCGATCGCGATCTCGGCCAAGGCGCTGACGAATATCTATCTCGGCAGCAAGAACAGCCTCGCGCTCGGCGGCATCACCGCGAATTACGGTCCGATCACGGCCGCGCAGGCGAGCGGCATCCAGGTGACCGGCCGCGGCGACGTCAAGCTCGACGCCGTGACCAGCATCTTCGCCAATGTGAGCGGGCCGGTGATATCAGGCGATATCGGCAATCTGACCCTGATCGCCGAGCACGGTAATGTCGGCGCCCCCTCGGGAACCGCCGGAAGCAATCCCGCGACCAACACCAACGCGCTCCAGATCGCCTTCGCCGACCCGTCCAACGACCAGCTCGACCAGGTTTCGTCGGCGCAGGGCATCTACGTGAAACAGACCACCGGCGATCTCATCCTCGGCAACATCGCCGCCGGCAATGCGATCCAGCTCGCCGCGACCGGCAGCATCTACGCCGAAGCCGACTTCACGGATCGCACGGCGATCCACATCCTGGGCGCCGACCTCGATCTGCGCGCCGGCGGCAATATCGGCTTCAACGGTTCGACCTTCCAGCCGCTGCAGGTGAACATCTCCGGCGCGGTGACCGGTTCGGCGGTCGGCAACCTCAGCATCCTAGCCGTCACCGGCGATCTCGCGGTCGGCACGAGCGGCGCGTATGGGACGCTGACGGCCGGCGGCGCGCTGACGCTGAACGCTGCGCGCGGCGCGCTCGCCATCAATACCAGCATCACCAGCGGCGGGTTGATGCAACTGCTCGCCAATCGCGGCATGACCATCGCGGCCGGCACCAGTGCGGCGCCGGTGGTTGCGACCAGCAACACGAGCGGCGTGACGCTGGTGGCGGCGACGCTGTCGATGGGCGCCTATTCGGCCATCAACGCGGCCGGATTGATCTCGGTCACGACCACGGGCGATGCGACGATCGGCCAGCTGAATTCGTCGCAATCTTACGCGGCGGCCTCGAACGCGCCCTCGATCATCGTCACCGCCGGCGGCGTCGCCTCGCTCGGGGCGATCATCGACAATGGCGACGGCCAGACCAAGGTCATCGCCTCCGGTGCGGGCGCCGAGGTTTCGCTGAACGCATCGAACGGCATCGGCAACGCGACGAGCCGGATTGCCTTCAACGCCGTGCGCCTGTCGGCGAGCGTGAGCGCTGGCGACATCTACCTGAAGGCCCTGACCGACACCGAGGCGAGCCTGCTGTCCGCGGCGAAGGGCAGCGTGGACATCATCGGCACAGGCGGTCTAACGCTCGATCAGGTGCTGGCGGGCACCGCCACCGGCGCGAGCGGATCTTTCCGCGCCGTAGCCAACAACAGCAGCATCGTCATCGGCACGGCCGACAGCAGCGGCTCGCAGACGGTCCATGCCGGCCAGAACGTGACATTCAAGTCGCTCGCGACCACCGGCAATAGCGGTGACGCCGGCAACATCAATGTTACCGCCGACAACGGCTTCATCCTGGCGCAGACGGTGACGTCGGGCGGCGTGACCACCCTCGGCTCGGTCTCGGCCAACGGCTCGGCGACGCTGCTGGCGGCGACGACCATCACCGGCAACACGCTTGCCGCCACGACCGGGTCCGGCCTGCTGACGGCCAGTGGTGGCCCGATCAACTGGAACGTCCTCAACGTCGCAACGACGCTGGGTGCGACGGCCAGCCAGGGCAGCATCGCATTCCAGACCGCGCAGAGCGGCGGCACGCAGACCGTCCACGCCCGCGATAACGTGACGTTCAACGCACTGACCACGACGGGGATCACCGGCGATGCCGGCAACATCAACGTCACCGCCGACAATGGCTTCATCCTGGCGCAGACGGTGACCTCGGGCGGCGTGACGAGCCAGGGCTCGGTCGCGGCCCACGGCTCGGCGAGCTTGGTTGCCGCCACGACCATCACCGGCAGCACATTTGCCGCCACGACCGGCTCCGGCCTGCTGACGGCCAGCGGCGGCCCGATCAACTGGAACGTCCTCAACGTCGGCACGACGCTGGGCGCGACGGCGAGCGGCAGCATCACGTTCCAGACCGCACAGAGCGGCGGCACCCAGACCATCCATGCCCGCGATAACGTGACCTTTAACGCGCTGACCACGACGGGCATCAATGGCGATGCCGGCAGCATCAACGTCACCGCCGACAACGGCTTCATCCTGGCGCAGACGGTGACGTCGGGCGGCGTGACCACGCTGGGCTCGGTCTCCGCGCACGGCTCGGCGACGCTGCTGGCGGCGACGACCATCACGGGCAACACGTTTGCCGCCACGACAGGCGCGGGCCTGCTGACCGCGACCGGCCCGATCAACTGGAACACGCTCAACGCCGGCACGACGCTGGGCGCGACGGCCAGCCAGGGCAGCATCACGTTCCAGGCCGCGCAGAGCGGCGGCACGCAGACCGTCCACGCCCGCGATAACGTGACGTTCAACGCACTGACCACGACAGGCATTACCGGCGATGCCGGCAGCATCAATGTCACCGCCGACAACGGCTTCATCCTGGCGCAGACCGTGACGTCTGGCGGCGTGACGAGCCAGGGCTCGGTCGCGGCCCACGGTTCGGCGAGCTTGGTTGCCGCCACGAGCATCACCGGCAACACGCTTGCCGCCACGACCGGCTCGGGCCTGCTCACGGCCGCCGGCGGCCCGATCAGCTGGAACGTCCTCAACGTCGGCACGACGCTGGGCGCGACCGCGAGCCAGGGCAGCATCACGTTCCAGGCCGCGCAGAGCGGCGGCACGCAGACCATCCATGCCCGCGATAACGTGACGTTCAACGCACTGACGACGACGGGGATCACCGGCGATGCCGGCAACGTCAACGTCACCGCCGACAACGGCTTCATCCTGGCGCAGACGGTGATGGCCGGCGGCGTGCCGACGCTGGGCTCGGTCGGGGCCAATGGCTCGGCGCGGCTGATCGCGGCGGGCACCAACACCGGTCATAACCTCACGGCCTCGACCGGCAACGCGGTCCTGAGTGGAACGGTGGTTCATTGGGATAATCTCAACGTGGGCGGCACGCTCGACGTCACCGCGACGGCCGGAGGGATCACCGTCGGCACCGCCATCAGCGGCGGTACGCAGACCCTGCATGCCGTGAATGACATCGTCTTCAGCCAGCTCACCACGACGGGTATCCCAGGCGATGCCGGCGATCTCAACGTCAAGTCCGACACGGGCTCGCTCCGCGGCGGATCGATCACCGCCAACGGCGATACGCATTTCGAGGTGGCCGGATCGGTCTCGTTCGACCGGATCAGCGGCGACACCATCAAGATGACCTCGTCGGGCGACTTGACGATCAACTGGGTCAGCGTCGTGAGGGAGCTCGATCTCGCGGCAGACACGATCAACGTCAGGGGCGAGCAGATCCGCTCGAACCCGCCGGTCCCGTTGATCCTGAATATCACCGGCTACAACGGCGGCGTCGCGAAGTCCGCCAACATCTCGATCGACCCGGACAGCATCATCGTCAACCAGTTCAGGGTGGTGGACGCTAATTTCTGGACCGACGCACGCGCCGTCTCGATCCTGAACGGCTACGTGCCGGGCCAGCTGATGCTCACCACCGCCACGCAGCAGGTGTTGCTCAATAACCGCACACCGGCGCCGTCCAGCTGGCCGGCGCTTCAGCTCTACCAGCCGGGCGGCGTGTTCACGATGAGCCAAGTCGGCAATGCCAATGTCAGCAATGCCTATGTGGTGTTCTACACCGGCGATGTCTCGGCGACCGTCACCAACTATGGGCCCACCCACACCTGCTGCGCCGACTTCACCGGCGCCAGCATGGTGCGCAACATCTCCGTCGACGGCGAGGGCAGTGAGAGCATCGAAACCTGGCTTGCGAAGAAGGATGGCGGGACGTTCTACCAGCTCGGTCTCTCCGGACAGGCGCGGCTCGATGCGCTTCTGACGCCGCGACCGGTCGAGACCATCGGCTCCGGCCCCGCGGTCAACATCGAGGGGCTGAGTGACATGCGCAAGCTGCGCCGCCAGGGGCAGCGTACGGGACGTCCGGGCTGGAAGGACGCGGCGATTGAAACAGCGAAGCCGGCCGTTGGCCGCCTCGCGGAAGCGTGGTAGCGGGATGAAGGTTCTGGGGGCAGCATTGGGGGTCGGGCTGGCAGCTTGCTGCATTGCCTCGGCGCGCGCCCAGTCGATCAATCCCGGTGTGATCCAGCAGGACATTGACCGGCAGCGCCGCCAGCTCGAACAGCAGAGCGCGCCGCCCAAGCTGACCGGGCCGGCCGTGATCGGCGGCGAGCGGGAGAAATCCCAGCTCCTGAAGCCGGGCGGTCCGAAATTCCGCCTGCGCAAGGTCGAGTTCGACCAATCCAAGTTCATCACGCCGGCCGAGCTCGACGAGATCGCCAGGAAGTATGTCGGCAAGGATGTCGACATCGCCGCGCTGTTGCAGCTCGTCGCCGACATCAACGCGATCTACCACGAGCGCGGCATCGTCACGGGCATCGCGACGCTGCCGGATCAGGATGCCAAGGGTGGGGTCGTCCGCATCAAGCTGACCGAGGGGCGGCTGCAGAAGACGACGGTCGAGGGCAACAAGCAGACCCGCACCGACTACATCCTGCAGCGCGTAGGGGAGCCCGAAGGCGAGGTCCTCGACGTTCCCAAGCTCAATCGCGACGTGATCTGGTTCAATCGGACCAATGACGTGCAGATCAAGGCGCTACTCCAGCCCGGCACGAGCTTTGGCCTGACCGATCTGCAGTTTGCGGTGATCGAGCCGCCGATCGATACCTTGCAGCTCTTCACCGACAACCAGGGCGTCGAGAACACCGGACGCTGGGAGGGCGGGGCCTTCTACAAACGCCACGGCCTGTTCGGCGTCGACGACCGCCTGACCTTCTATGGCGTGCGCTCCGACGGCAATCTCAACGGCAACGTCGCCTACAGCATTCCGGTCAATCCCTGGGGCGGCCGCGTCGGCGTCAGCTATACCGAAGGCAAGATCAAGATCGTCCAGGGGCCGTTCGTCGCACTCGACGTCACGGGACGCTCGAGCCAGGCCGCGATCAATTTCAGCCAACCGGTCTGGGTGACGCAGAACTGGCTGGTGCTGTTCAACGCTGCCGAGACCGAGGGCAGGACGGTGAGCCGCTTCGCCACGGTCGACGTCACCAGCGACCACTACGACAAGGCCACGGCCGGCGTCTCGGTGACCAATTCCGGCAACACCTATTCGGTCACGGTCTCACCGGCGGTGAACTACATCGCGTGGCATGACTATGTGCTCGGCAACAACCGCGCGTTCAACACCTATACCGGCTCGCTGATCGCAACCAGCGCCGCAGGGCCCCAGAACTTCAGCGCCAATGTGTTGGCGAGCTGGCAGTACACGCAGGAGAAGCTGCTACCGGGCGACCAGATCTTTTCGATCGGCGGCCCGACCACCGTGCGCGGTTATCCCTCCAATTCGGCGTCCGGCGACAGCGGCTATTATTTCAACGCCGAGCTGCACTACAACTGGTCGCAATGGCTGAAGGGATTTGACACCTACATCTTCACCGACTGGGGCGCCGTATATTCGACATTTCCCGGCGTCACCGAAATGGCCTCGGTCGGCGTCGGCTTCTCCTGGACCTACGCGTCGTTCATGACGTTCGAGGCAAATTACGCGACGCCGCTGAAGATGGCGGTCTCGACCCAGAACCATTACGAGGCCTATGGCCGCGTCATCTTCCGGCCGCTCTTGATGTTCCAGAAGCAGGAAAGCGCCGCGCCCGTGGCGGCGGTTGCCGGCAAGAGCAAGTCGTAGCGTCTGCGGCGAGAGGGCAGGCATGGAACGCCGCCTCTCTCCGCCGTCATTGCGAGGAGCCCTTGCGACGAAGCAATCCAGAGTCCCTCCGCGGAGAGACTCTGGATTGCTTCGCTGCGCTCGCAATGACGGAGGATGGTGCGGCGTGCTAACGCCGCAACGTGAATTCCTCCGCGCCGCGCCGGTGCTCCCATTTCGCCTGCTCCAGCTCCGGTCGGTCGCATTCGACCTCCGGATAGCCGATGCAGAGATAGGCGATGAACTTCCAGGTATCAGGCACGTCGAGAACGGCGTGAATGCGATCCGGGCTCAGGATCGACACCCAGCCGAGGCCAATGCCTTCCGCGCGTGCGGCGAGCCACATTGCGGTGATTGCCGCGACCACGGAATATTCAGTCGTCTCCGGCATGGTGGCGCGGCCGAGGCCGTGGCCGATGTCACTGGCCTTGTCCGCGAACACGGCGAGGTGGCCCGGCGCCTGTTCGAGGCCCGACAGTTTTAGCGTGGCATAGCGCGCCGCGCGGTCGCCCGAGTAGCAGTTGAGCGCATCGGCGTTGCAGGCCTTGAAGTCGTCGATGACGGCGCTGCGCCGTGCGGCATCGTCGACGATGACGAAGCGCCAGGGCTGGCTGAGGCCGACCGACGGGGAAAGACAGGCCGTCCCGATCAGGCGATCGACGGCGCCGTCCGGCAGCGGATCGCGGCGAAAGCGGCGCACGTCGCGGCGCCACACGAACAGCTCGTGCAGGTGCCGGCGGAAGGTGTCGTCGAACTCGACCATGAGGTCAGCGTCCCATCTGAAAGGCCGCGGCGACCAGCAGGATCAGGATCTCGCCAATCTGCTCGAACGCGCCGAGGATGTCGCCGGTCTGCCCGCCGATCTGGCGGATGGCGAGCCGCGCCAGCAGAAACCCGGCGAGCGAGAGCAGGATCAGGCCGACCAGCGCCTTGCCCGGCCCCAACGCCAAGGCGAGCACGAGCGTTCCAACGGCGAAGGCGATGGCGACGCTGCGGCCCGGCGGCGATCCGGCGCTGGCCGAGAGGCCGTCAGGTCGTGCCGGCGGCACCAGCGACATGAAGGCCGGTACGCCCGCGCGCGCCGCAGCATGCGCGGCGCAAAGCGCCAGCGCGACGCCCCATGGACTAGCAATTGCCGCAAGCGCGCTCCAGCGCAGGCCGAACGACAGGATCAGCGCGCAGACGCCATAGGTCCCGATTCGGCTGTCGCGCATGATCTCGAGCTTGCGCTCGCGCGTGCGGCCGCCGCCGAGACCGTCGGCGGTGTCGGCAAGGCCGTCCTCGTGCAGCGCGCCGGTGACGAGGGCGGTCGTAGCCAGCGCGAGCAGGGCGGCAAGGTTCGGTGTCAGTCCGAACCGAATGGAGATCTTGTAGACCAAAGCGCCGGCAAGGCCGACCAGCAGTCCCGCGATCGGCAGCGCCCAGGTCGCGCGCGCGACGGCACCGTCACCCGCCGGCTTGGACGATGCTATGGGAAGGATCGTGATGAACGATGCCGCCATCCTGAGATCGGCGACAACGTGTTTCAAAAGTTCAGCGGGCGCCATCATTTCAGCTTCATCGGCAGGCCGGCGACGACGAACTCGACCTCATCGGCGACGCCAGCGATGATCTGGTTCATGATCCCGGCGGCGTCGCGGAAGCTGCGCGCCAGCGCATTGGCCGGCACGATGCCGAGGCCGACTTCGTTGGTGACGAAGACAACGGGGCTGTTGAGGCGGGGCAGGGCGCCGGCAAGCTCTCTCACGTCACGCTCCCAGTCGCGCTCGGCGTGCATCAAATTGGAGAGCCACAGCGTCAGGCAGTCCACCAGCCTTGCGCCGTCGCCGTCGGTTGCGAGCAGAGCGGGCACGAGATCCAGCGGCACCTCGCGCTCGATCCAGCCGGTTCCACGGCGCGCGCGGTGCCCGGCGATGCGCGCTTCCATTTCGCGATCGAGCGCCTCAGCCGTCGCGACATAGACAGGCTGCCCCGGAAAGGCGCGCGCACGCGCTTCCGCCCGCGTGCTTTTGCCCGATCGCGCTCCGCCGGTGATCAGAATGACGGCCATGAAGGTCTCCTGTCGGCAGCACTAATCACCAAACGGGGCCAAAGACAAAGCCGAAATCAGGCCGCCGGGGGCTTGCGCTCGCCCCTCGCTTTGCGCAACAGGGGCGGGACAGGAGGTACAGGTGGGTTTTGCGGGCGCGATGGCAGTGGCGATGGCGGTGGATGCCTTTCTGGGCTGGCCGTCATGGCTGTTCGCCCGCATCGGGCACCCCGTGACGTGGCTGGGCCGGCTGATCGGTGCGATCGATACCGGCTGGAATCGCGCCTCCGATCCGCCGGCACTTCGACGCGCTGCAGGTGTTGCGGGAGCGCTTTTGGTGATTGCGCTCTCCGTCGCAGTTGGCTGGATGCTTCAGTCCTTACTGGCTTCGGGCTGGATCCAGATCGTGCTGGTCGGCGTGCTCGCCTGGCCGCTGGTCGCGCTGCGCTCGCTCCATGATCACGTTGCCGCCGTCACGAAGCCCTTGCAGGCCGGCGACATCGCCGCTGCACGCGAGGCGGTCTCGCGCATCGTCGGCCGCGATCCCGCGGCGCTCGATGAAGCCGGCATTGCACGTGCGGTGATCGAAAGCCTCGCCGAGAACGCTTCCGACGGCATCGTGGCGCCGGTGTTCTGGGGCGCACTGTTCGGCCTGCCTGGTATTCTCGGCTACAAGGCCATCAACACGCTGGACTCCATGATCGGCCATCGCAGCGAGCGGCACGAGGCCTTCGGCTGGGCCGCGGCACGCATCGACGATGTCGCCAACTTCATTCCGGCGCGCCTAACCGGGTTTCTGTTCGTGCTGCTCGCGCCAAGGCGATCCGAGGCGCTCTCATGCATGACGCGCGATGCGCGCCGTCATCGCTCGCCCAATGCCGGCTGGCCGGAAGCGGCGATGGCGGGCGCGCTTGGTGTGCGGCTCAGCGGCCCCCGCATCTATCATGGCAGCGTCACGAAGGAGCCCTGGCTCAACGAAGGCGCGCACGATCCGCATCCCGCCGATATCGGCGAAGGACTGATGCTGTACCGCCGCGCCATGCTGCTGCTCGCCGGCCTGCTTGCGATCCTGGCCTTCGCGTGAAAGAACAGGGCATGCGCGAGCACGGTGGAAATCTCGATCTGGCCCAGCAGCGGTTTGGCGGCCGCGCCGAGGACTGGATCGATCTCTCGACAGGAATCAACCGGGTGCCTTATCCCGTGGGTGAGGTGAGCGCGCGCGCGTGGAACGCGTTGCCGTCGCGTTCCGAGATCGAGGCACTGCATCTGGCGGCACGGCATGCGTACCGTACGAATGCTCCGATCGTCGCGCTTGGCGGCGCGCAAGCCGCCATTCAGCTGCTGCCGCAACTTGCGCCACCCGGCCGCGCCCGCATCCTCGCGCCGACTTATAACGAATATGCGGGCGTCCTCTTGGCCGCGGGTTGGGATGTTGAAGAGGTCACGGACTTTGATGCACTGGCAGGCGCAGACCTCGCCATCGTCGTCAATCCCAATAACCCCGATGGTCGGTGCCATACGCCCAATGATTTGCTTGCATTGCTGCCGCGCGTCGGCCGTCTCGTCGTCGACGAGAGTTTTGCCGATGCCGTACCGCATCTGTCGCTGACACCGGACGCGGATCGGCCGGGACTGATGATCCTGCGCTCCTTCGGGAAGTTTTACGGACTTGCCGGACTGCGGCTAGGGTTCGCGATCGGGAGTGCGGCCGATATCGCCAAGCTCGCGGCGGCATCGGGCCCATGGCCGGTCTCGGGAGCGGCGATCGCAATCGGCTGCCGCGCGTTGCGTGACGATGCCTGGACTGAGACCACCTCGGCGCGTCTTGAGCGCGACAGCATGCGGCTCGACGCGATGGTGCAGTCGCAAGGCTGGACGCTCGTTGGCGGCACGCCGCTGTTTCGTCTCTACGAGACGCCTGACGCACTGGCCGCACAGGACAAGCTCGCGCGCGGCCATATTTGGTCGCGCGTCTTCGTGCAGAAGCCCGCATGGTTGCGGCTCGGGCTTCCGGGCAACGAAGCTGAATGGTCGCGCCTTGCCGAGGCCCTAGCGCGCTAGCGCGAGCAGGCCTTCGACGTCGAGATGCTTTTCGATGTGGTCGGCGAGCGCCTCCAGCGCGCTCTCGACCCTGATGTGATAGGGCTCTTCGCCCGCGGGAATGTCGAGCTTCGCCAGATACGCCCTGCGGAAATCATCCGACGTGAAGAGGCCGTGCAGATAGCTGCCCTGCACGCGCCCATCCCGGGAGATCGCGCCTTCCGGCTCGCCGTTCAAGCGGGCGAACGGATGGGCGCGATCGGGCCCGTCGGTGCGGCCGATATGGATTTCGTAAGCCTCGATCGGCTGGTCGGTGGCGGCATGCATGGCCGTCACGCGCGTCAGCGTCTTCTGCGGGCTCATCACCGTCTCGACATCGAGAAGCCCGAGGCCCGGCGTGTCGCCCGCAGGGCCTTCGATGCCGTCAGGATCGGCGACGCTACGCCCGAGCATCTGATAGCCGCCGCAGAGGCCGAGCACATGGCCGCCACGGCGGTGATGCGCGAGCAGATCGATGTCCCAGCCCTGCGCGCGCAGGAAGGCGAGATCGCCGCGGGTGGATTTTGAGCCGGGGATGATGACAAGGCGGACATCGCCGGGAATGGCTTCGCCTGGACGTACCATCACGAGATCGACGCCGGGCTCGAGCTTGAGCGGATCGAGATCGTCGAAATTGGCGATCCGCGACAGCGCAAGGCACGCGATCTTGCATTGGCCCGGCTTGCGCGCATCGCTGAGGCCCAGTGCATCCTCGGCCGGCAGCTCGCCGGCGCGTGGAAACCAGGGCAGCACGCCGAGGCCGCGCCAAGCAGTTTTGGCTTCGATCAGCTTGTAGCCGTCGTCGAACAGCGAGGGATCGCCGCGGAACTTGTTGATGACAAAGCCCTGGATCATCGCGGCATCATCAGGGTCGATCACCGTCTTGATGCCGACGAGCTGGGCGATGACGCCGCCGCGGTCGATATCGCCGACCAGCACCACCGGCACGTCGGCCTTGCGCGCAAAGCCCATATTGGCGATGTCGGCCTTGCGCAGATTCACCTCGGCCGGGCTGCCGGCGCCTTCGACCAGCACCAGATCAGAGCGCGCCTTCAGCCGCTCAAAGCTCTCCAGCACCGCGCCCATCAGCGACGGCTTCATCGCCGCATATTCGCGTGCCCGGGCAGTCGCAATGCGCTTGCCGTGAACAACGACCTGCGCGCCGACATCGGTCTCTGGCTTCAGCAGCACCGGATTCATGTCGGTGTGCGGCTCGACGCCGGCCGCGAGTGCCTGCAGCGCCTGGGCGCGACCGATCTCGCCGCCATCGACGGTGACGGCGGCATTGTTCGACATGTTCTGCGGCTTGAACGGGAGCACGCGCAGGCCACGGCGCGTGAAGGCGCGCGCGAGGCCGGCGACGATGAGCGATTTGCCCACGTCCGAGCCGGCCCCCTGGATCATCAGCGCGCGTGCCATCGAATTCAGAACTCGACGCCGGCCTGCGCCTTGATGCCGGAGCGGAACGGATGCTTCACCAGCGTCATCTCGGTGACGAGGTCGGCGATCTCGATCAGCTCGTCCTTGGCGTTGCGGCCGGTGAGCACGACGTGCGTCATCGGCGGCTTCTGCGTCCTCAGGAATTCGACCACCTCGGCGATGTCGAGATAGTCGTAGCGCAGCGCGATGTTGATCTCATCGAGCACGACCATGCGCAAATTGGAATCGAGGATCAGCTCCTTGGCCTTCTCCCAGCCGGCGCGGGCGGCGGCGATGTCACGGGCACGGTCTTGCGTCTCCCAGGTAAAGCCTTCGCCCATGGCGTGGAACTGGCAGAGGTCACCGAAATGGCCGGTGAGCAGGCGCCGCTCGCCGGTATCCCAGGCGCCCTTGATGAACTGCACGACCGCGCAGGGGAAGCCATGGGCGACGCAGCGAACAATCATGCCGAAGGCGGAGGAGGACTTGCCCTTGCCGGCGCCGGTATGGACGATGATGAGGCCCTTTTCGCCGCTCTTGGTCGCCATGATCTTGTCGCGGGCGGCCTTCTTCTTCGCCATTTTCTGGGCGTGCCGGGCGTCGGTTTCCTCAGCTGTTTGGGTATCCGGTTCAGGCGTCATCGTACCCGGTCCTTCGGCTTGACAAGAGGCGGCCGGGGGCAAATGGTGGCCCGGCGTTGGTTCCTGTCCTATGACAGGCGAAGAGGGAATGCGATAGGGTCCGAATCGGCAAGATTTGGGCCCAAAATGCAGCCGCCCCCGCGACCGTGACCGGAGAGATGCCCGAAGCCACTGATTCCCGCGGGAATCGGGAAGGCGGGGATCGAAGGGCGAGACCCTGCTCCGCAAGCCGGGAGACCTGCCAGCGCGGACGAGTTTTGGACCGGCGGACGGGGTGTTCCGCGACGGGGAAGCGGGCCTTCAGGAGAATGGTCCGCGCGCCTCATCGCCTCCCGCTATTTATCCTGGAAGAGGCGATGACCGTCACACTTCACGTCTGCATCACCTGCCGCGCCGGCCAGACGCTCGGTGAGGGCGAGACGACGCCCGGCAAGCGCCTGCATGGTGCGATCCTCGACGCCGGCGTGCCCGAGGGTGTCAATGTGGTTCCCGTCGAATGCCTCTCTGCATGCAGCCAGGGCTGCTCAGTCGCGCTGAGCGCGCCGGGCCGCTGGTCCTATGTCTATGGTCGCCTGTCGGATGCGAATGCGCATGACGTGGTCGCAGGCGCCGCGGCCTATGCGGCTGCACCCGATGGCCTCGTGCCCTGGCGTAGCCGTCCCGAAATCTTCCGCAAGCAATCGCTTGCCCGCATTCCCCCCATTGCCGTCGTGCCGGAGGCCGCTGAATGAACTCGCTCGCAAAAGTCCCGGTCACGGTCGTCACCGGCTTTCTCGGCTCTGGCAAGACCACGCTGATCCAGCATCTGCTCAGCAATGCCAACGGCAAGAAGCTCGCGGTGCTCGTCAACGAGTTCGGCAGCGAGGGGGTCGATGGCGAAATATTGAAGTCCTGTGCCGATGCGAACTGCCCGGAGGAAAACATTGTCGAGCTCGCCAATGGCTGCATATGCTGCACCGTGGCCGATGATTTCATTCCGACCATGGAGCAATTGCTGGCGCGGCCGGTGCGGCCCGATCACATCCTGATCGAGACCTCGGGGCTTGCGCTGCCCAAACCGCTGCTGAGGGCATTCGACTGGCCGGAGATCCGCTCGCGCATCACGGTCGACGGCGTGATCGCGTTGGCCGACGCCGAAGCCGTCGCCGCGGGGCGTTTCGCGCCGGACCCGGACGCGGTGGAAGCACAGCGTGCAGCGGATGAAAATCTCGATCACGAGACGCCGCTGTCGGAAGTGTTCGAGGACCAGATTGCCTGTGCCGACATCGTGCTGCTGACCAAAGCCGATCTCGCCGGCAGCGCCGGCATCGAAGCCGCCAAGGCTGTGATTGCTGCCGAGATGTCGCGCCGCGTGCCGATGCTGCCGATCACCGACGGCGCGATCGATGCGCGCGTCATTCTCGGTCTCGGTGCTGCCGCCGAGAACGATCTCGCCGCGCGTCCCTCGCATCACGATGGTGAGGAGGAGCACGAGCACGACGATTTCGCGTCCGTCGTGATCGATCTTCCGGAAGTCTTGGATGTCAATGCGCTGGTCGCATCGGTCCAGAAGCTGGCGCGCGAGCAGAATGTGCTGCGTGCCAAGGGCTACATCGCGGTCGCGGGCAAGCCGATGCGCCTGTTGTTGCAAGCGGTGGGCGAGCGCGTGCGCCACCAGTTCGACAAGCCCTGGGGTGCAGGTCTCAGGCAGTCAAGGCTCGTCGTGATCGGTGAGCACGGCGACATCGATGAGGCCGCGATCAGGTCAGGACTAGGTATCTGATGCACGTCGTCTTCCGCGAGAGCCGCGGTCTCGAGGAGACCGCGACGCCACGAGACATCGGCCAGGACCCGGCCGATCTCGTGGTGCTCTCGTACTCGGATTCCGATCTCGCCGCGTTTGCGGCGGGCTGGCGGCGTGGCCGCGACAGTCTGCCGTCGCTGCGGCTCGCCAATCTCGCGGAACTGCGTCATCCGCTGTCGGTCGACACCTATATCGAGCGCACGCTGTCGCAGGCGCGCGGCATCCTGGTGCGCCTGATCGGCGGCGAGTCCTACTGGCAGTACGGGCTCGCGGCCCTGCAGCAACTTGCGAAGGACCGCAACATCGTGCTGGCGGTGCTGCCGGCCGATGGCCGCGACGACACGCGGCTGGATACGTATTCGACGCTGCCAGTTTCCACGCTGCGCCGGCTCAAGGTGCTCTGCGAAACCGGCGGCCCGGTCGCAGCGCAGGCCGCCATTGCACAGCTCGCACTCGCCTCCGGGCTTTACGCAGGCCCGGTCGTCGGCGACATGACGGTGCCCGAGATGGGCTTTTACGATCCCGCGCGCGGCGTCATCCCGGCGCCGGTCGCCGCGGAGGGAAAGCCGCGCGCGCTGGTGACGTTCTATCGCTCCTATCTCACGGCAGCCGACACTGGGCCCGTCGATGCCCTGATCGCGGCCTTGCGTGACAAGGGTTTTGACGCACATGGCGTGTTCGTCACCTCGCTGAAGGCCGTGGGCGTTGCCGATTGGCTGCGCGCGCATCTCGCGCAAAATCCGGCGGCTGCGATCGTCAACGCGACGGCGTTTTCCGCGGTAGGTGACGACGGCACCACGCCGTTCGATGCCGCGCAGTGCCCGGTGTTCCAGGTGGCGCTCTCGACGGCGCGGCGTGAGGACTGGGCGGAATCGCTGCGCGGCCTCTCGCCCGGCGATCTTGCGATGCATGTGGTGCTGCCCGAGGTCGACGGCCGCCTGTTCACGGGCGTGGTGAGCTTCAAGACGGCCGGGATGCGAGATCCGGATTTGCAGTTTTCGCATCTGGCGCACAGGCCCGACGAGGAGCGCGTGAAAACCGTTGCCGCGCGCGTCGCGGCCTGGCGGCACCTCGCAGAGAAGCCCGCCGTCGAGAAGCGCATTGCGATCGTGCTCTCGAACTATCCGGGCCGACCGCACCAGATCGCGCATGCGGTCGGGCTCGATGCGCTGGCGTCGGTCGAAGCGCTGGTATCCGATCTCGCGGAAGCCGGCTTCGATGTCGCGCCGGTTCATGCGCTCGGCGAGACGTTGCTGAAGCAGAAATTGACCTGGAGCATTGCAGGGTACCGCGCGGCGCTATCGCGTCTGTCGCAATCGCTGCAGGACGATCTCGCGCAAGCCTGGGGCGCTCCGGAGGATGATCCGAGCTGTCGCGACGGTGCGTTCCAATTCGCGGGCATCGCGTGCGGAAGGTCGATCATCGCGGTTCAGCCGGAGCGCGGCGATGCGACGACGCGCGATGCCGATTATCACGATCTGGCCCGCACGCCGCGCCATGCCTATGTCGCGTTCTATCTCTGGCTCCGCGGGCAGGGGATTGATGCCGTCGTGCACATGGGCGCACATGGCACGCTGGAATGGCTGCCCGGAAAATCGGTGGCGCTATCATCGAGCTGCTGGCCGGAAGCGCTGATCGGCGATCTCCCCGTCATCTATCCCTTCATCGTCAACGATCCCGGCGAGGCCGCGCAGGCCAAGCGGCGGATCGGTGCCATCACTATCGGTCATCTGCCGCCACCGCTGGAACAATCCTCCGTGCCGGAAGGCCTGCGCCGCCTCGAACGCCTCCTCGACGAATATTCGACCGCCGATGGTCTCGATCCCGCGCGCCGGCAGCGCCTGATCGCGGCGATCCGCGACGAAGCGCGCGCCGCGGGCCTCGAGGACGATCTTGGCCTCGATGCCTCCGCCGCACCGGCGGAAGCCATTCCGCGCATCGACCGCTTCGTCTGCGATCTCAAGGAGAGCCAGTTCGGCGACGGCTTGCACGTATTCGGTCGCGGCGCCTGTGGAGAGGCGGAGCGGGATGCGCTGCGTGCCGCGCTCGCGGGACAGCGCGTCGCGCCGGGGCCGTCAGGCTCGCCCTATCGCGGGCGCCAGGACGTGCTGCCAACCGGACGCAATCTCTTTGCCGTCGACCCACGCGCGGTGCCGACCCCGTCGGCGCATGCGCAGGGGATAAAACTCGCCGAAGAGCTGTTGCGGCGTCATTTGCAGGATCACGGCGATTGGCCGAAGGGCCTCGTCGTCGATCTCTGGGGCTCGGCGACGATGCGCACCGCGGGCGAGGAGTTTGCGATGGCGCTGCATCTGGCCGGCCTCGCGCCGCGCTGGGATCACGCCTCCGGCCGCGTCACCGGTTACGACATCATCGCGCCGGCCGAGCTCGGCCGTCCCCGCATCGACGTCACGCTGCGGGTATCAGGCCTGTTCCGCGATGTCTTCGCAGGCCTTGCGCAATTGTTCGACGCTGCTGCCGAAGCGCTCGCGGCGCGCGGCGACGAGGGCGATGAGAATCCTTATCGCCATCGCACCTCCCGCGTGTTCGCGCCGCGTCCCGGACAATACGGCGTTGGTCTGTCGGCCATCCCCGACGCTTTCACATCCGAGACGCGCGACGCCGCCGGCGAAGCTTGGCTGTCGGCATCGTCCTGGGCATTCTCCGCAGACGGCGAGATCAGGCCCGATCGCGCCGGCATCGAACAGCGGCTCGCGTCGGCCGATGCTTTCGTCCACGTCCAGGACTTGCCGGAAACCGATCTCCTGCTCGCGGCCGACTACGCTGCGCATGAGGCGGGGATTGCGGCCGCCGCAGCACATCTCGGCGCGAGCGCGCCATCGCTCTATCATCTCGACGCAACGCGCCCCGAGCAGCCGCATGCGCGCACGCTGACCGAGGAGATTTCGTGCGTCGTCCGCGCGCGCGCGGCCAATCCGGCCTGGATCGCCGGCATGATGCATCACGGTTTTCGTGGCGCCGCCGAGATCACGGCGACGCTCGAACACATGGCCGCCTTCGCCCATCTGGCCGGCGCCGTGCCGCCGCATCTGTTCGATCTCTACTACGATGCGACGCTCGGCGATGCCGACGTCCGCGCCTTCATGGCCCGCGAAAATCCGGCGGCGCTTGCGGCGATGGAGACCTGCTTCACCCGTCTGCACGAAGCCTCACTCTGGCGAACGCGCCGCAATTCGATCGCGGCAGCGCTCAAGGAGGCGTCATGAGCGCAGCCATGGTCAAGGGCTGGTGTCCCGGCGCGCTGCGGCCGATGCAATCGGGCGACGGGCTCGTCGTCCGCGTGCGGCCGTTCGGCGGCCGGCTCGATGCGGCGCAGGTCTCCGGAATTGCGCATCTGGCCGAACGCCATGGCAATGGCCTGATAGACGTCACCAGCCGCGCCAATCTCCAGATCAGGGGCGTCAGCGACAGCAGCCACCGGCTGCTGCTCGACGGGCTCGCGCAACTGGCGCTGCTCGATCCGGACGCCGACACCGAGTCCCGCCGCAACATCCTGGTGACGCCGTTCTGGCGCGCGGGTGACGAGACCCAGGCGCTCGCAGCCGAGCTTGAAGAGGCGCTCGAAAACAGCGCGCTCGCGCTTCCGACCAAATTCGGCTTCGCCGTCGATGACGGCACATCGCGTGTGCTTGCCGGCGATTCCGCAGACGTGCGGATCGAGCGCGACCGGGCCGGTGGGCTGCTGGTGCGGGCCAATGGCGCCGAGTTCGGTCGATCTGTCGCGCGTGGCGAGGCCGTCGCCGCCACGCTCGCGCTCGCGAATTGGTTTGTGTCGTCAGGCGGTGCCAGGGGCGGGCGAGGGCGCATGGCCACGCATCTCGCGGCCGGCGCGGAATTGCCTGAGGCGTTGCGCGGCGAGGCTGAACCTGCGCCGGTCATGGCCGCGGCGCGTCCCGGCCTTTACCCGCAGGGCGCGCTGGTCGGTGTCGCTTTCGGGCAATTACCGCATACGACGCTCAAGCAGTTCGCTGGTTGCGGACATGCGCTGCGCATGACGCCATGGCGGATGGTCTTGAGCGAAGACAAGCGGACGATGCCGACCGCGGCCGGCCTCATCACCGAGGCCTACGATCCGGCGCTGCGCGTCATCGCCTGCAGCGGTGCGCCTCGCTGTCGCGAGGCTCATGCCGATACCCGGGCGCTGGCGGCGGCGCTCGCACCGAACATCGGCTCTGCCGCGCGACTTCATGTCTCCGGCTGCGCCAAGGGATGTGCGCATTCCGGCACAGCTGCGATCACGCTGGTCGCGACCGGCGCAGGCTTCGATCTCGTGCGCAGCGGATCGACGCGCGACGAGCCGGTCCTGCGTGGGCTGAACTGCGAGGACATCATCGGCAATCCCTCCATCCTGATGGGAGGGCACTGATGCCGCATGTTTACGAGACCGATGGCGCGGCGATCTACCGGCAGTCCTTTGCGACCATTCGCGCAGAAGCCGATCTTGCCCGCTTCACGTCCGATGAGGAGCAGGTCGTCGTGCGGATGATCCATGCCGCCGGCATGGTCGGCCTCGAGGCGCATATCCGCTTTACATCAGGCATGGCGACTGCCGGGCGTGCCGCCCTGCAGAAGGGCGCGCCGATCCTGTGCGATGCGCGTATGGTCTCCGAGGGGATCACACGCGCGAGACTGCCGGCGAACAATGCCGTCATCTGCACGCTCGGTGACGCCGCCGTTCCAGCGCTCGCGCAATCCATGCGCAACACCCGCTCAGCCGCGGCGCTGGAGCTGTGGCGGCCGCATCTCGAGGGTGCGATCGTCGCGATCGGCAACGCACCGACCGCGCTGTTCCATCTCCTCAACATGCTGGAGGACCGTGACTGCCCGCGGCCGGCGGCCATCATCGGCTGTCCGGTCGGCTTCGTTGGCGCGGCCGAATCCAAGGCCGCTCTGATGGCCGATCCACCGGTACCCGCGCTGACCGTCGAGGGCCGCCTTGGCGGCTCCGCGATCACCGTTGCCGCCGTGAATGCGCTGGCGAGTCGGAGCGAATAGCGATGGGTCGCATCATCTGCTGCGGTCTCGGCCCCGGTGATCCCGATCTGATGAGCGTGCGCGCCGATCGCACCGTGCGCGCCGCGCAGCACGTTGCCTATTTCCGCAAGAAGGGCAGGCCGGGCCAGGCACGCCGTATCGTCGAGGGCATGCTCGCAAGCAACGTCACCGAATACCCGATGGAATATCCGGTCACCACGGAGATCGCCTTCGACAGCCCTGAATACGTGCAGCTGCTCGCCGGGTTCTACGATGAATGGGCCGAGCGTCTGGCGCGCCTTTCGCGTGCGGTCGACGTCGTCGTGCTCTGCGAGGGCGATCCCTACTTCTACGGCTCCTTCATGCACCTGCACATGCGCTTGCAAGGGCGTGTCGAGATCGAGGTGATCGCGGGCATTCCCGGGATGGTCGGTTGCTGGAACGGCGTCGGACAGCCGATCGCGCTCGGTGACGACGTGACGACCGTGCTGATGGGAACGCTTCCCGAAGACGAGCTGGAACGCCGCATGCGCGATTCCGATGCGCTGGTCATCATGAAGACCGGCCGCAATCTCGAAAAAGTGCGCCGCGCGCTCGAATCCGCCGGGCGCTTGGACGACGCCTGGCTGGTCGAGCGCGGCACCATGCCGGGCGAGCGCGTGGTGCGGCTCGCCGAGATCGATGTGGCCGACTGTCCCTACTTTGCGATCGTGCTCGTGCACGGCAAGGGACGGCATCTGGACGCGGCCGAATGACGGGCACGCTGACCATCGCGGGCCTCGGCCCGGGCAACGAGGCGCTGGTGACGCCCGAGGTTTCCGCCGCGCTCGCCTCTGCGACGGATATTCTGGGCTATGCGCCCTATGTCTCGCGCGTGCCGCCGCGGCCCGGGCTGACCTTGCATCCCTCCGACAACCGCGAAGAGCTGCAACGCGCGAACGAGGCATTGCGTCTGGCCGCCGAAGGCGGTCAAGTCGTCGTCGTATCCTCGGGTGACCCCGGTGTGTTTGCCATGGCGTCTGCCGTGTTCGAGGCGCTCGAACTGGCGCCGCAATATCGCGAGCTTCCGATCCGCGTGCTGCCGGGTATCACAGCGATGCTCGCGGCAGCCGCGCGTGCGGGCGCGCCGCTCGGTCATGATTTTTGTGCGATCAATCTCTCCGACAATCTGAAGCCGTGGGCGGTGATCGAGAAGCGCCTGCGCCTCGCCGCGGAAGCCGACTTTTCGATTGCGATGTACAATCCGCGCTCGGCAAGCCGGCCGGAGGGATTTGGCCGCGCGCTGGCGCTGCTGAAGGACGTCGGCTGCGGCGAGCGCCTCGTGATTTTTGCGCGCGCGATCAGCGCCGCTGACGAGAAGATCGCGACCGTCACGCTGAACGAGGCACGGCCCGAGATGGCCGACATGCGCACGCTGGTGATTGTCGGCAATTCGCAGACACGCCGCGTCGGCCGCTGGGTCTATGCGCCGAGGCGGGTCGAATGACCGAGCCATTGCATCACGTCAGTGACGCTTTCAACCCGCGGACGCTCGGGCAGTTCTGGTCGCGAGATCATGATTACGGGCAAGCCCAGCATGCGCGCCGCGTCGATCTTGGCGCGTGCGCCATCGCCGCCGGAATTGCGGGCGACGATCCAGGCGATCTCGCGCGCGCGCATCATCCCAAGCTCACCTTCGAGCGTGAACGGGCCGCGCGACACGATCACGTCCGCGGCGAAGGGCAGGGGGGCATCGGGCTGATCGACGAACCGCAGCGTGTAGGCGTGCTGCGGTCTGGTCGCGAAGGGCGCGATGTGCTGGCGGCCGATGGCGAGGAACACGTTTGCCGGCGCGTCAGGCAGCGCAGCGACTGCGGCGTTGACTTCCGACACTTCGATCCAGTTGTCACCGGGCGCCTTAGCCCAAGGGGCGCGTTCGAGTGCAATCAGCGGGATGCCGGTTTCCGCGCACGCCGCAACCGCATTGCGGCTCATCTCGGCAGCGAACGGATGCGTCGCGTCGATCACATGCGTGATGCCCTCGCGGCGGATATAGTCGGCAAGCCCGCTCACGCCGCCAAAACCGCCGATGCGGGTCGGCAGGGGCTGATCGGCAGGCGCGCGGGTGCGGCCGCCATAGGAATAGACGGCATCTATGCGCGCACGCGCGATCTCCGCAGCGAGCAAGCTCGCATCGGCCGTTCCGCCCAGAATGAGGGCGTGCGTCATGGCTGATTCCTTGGCTGATCCCTGGCTGACCATCATCGGTATCGGCGAAGATGGCCTTGCCGGGCTGTCCGAAGCAAGCCGAAAGGCACTCGCCGACGCAGAAACCGTCTTTGGCGGTGAACGCCACCTCGCGCTTGCAGATGTGGGAAGCCGTGGCCGTGCGTGGCCTGTGCCGTTCGACGCAGATATCGTGTTGGGCTGCCGCGGCCGGCCGACGGTGGTGCTCACCTCCGGCGATCCCTTCTGGTACGGCGCCGGCGCGAGCCTTGCCGAGAAGCTGGATGGGGACGAGTGGATCGCGCATCCGGCACCGTCGACGTTTTCGCTTGCTGCCGCGCGCTTGGGCTGGCGTCTCGAAGCAACCGCCTGCCTTGGTCTCCACGCCGCGCCGTTCGAGCGTCTGGTGCCGCATTTGGCGCAAGATGCACGCATCGTTTGCCTCGTGCGCGACGCAGCGGCGGTGGACAAGCTCGCCAAATGGCTGACGGAACGCGGATGGGGCGCCTCACTCGTTTGGACTCTTGAGGCGCTTGGCGGTCCACGCGAATACATCGATCAGCATCGCGCCGATCTCTTTGCTGAGGATATTGCTGAAAATCTGGTTGCGGTGGCGGTGCAGGCGAGGGGAGGCCAAGGCATGCCCCGCAGCTCGGGACTGTCAGACGATCTCTTCATCCATGACGGCCAGATCACCAAGCGGCCCGTGCGCGCGCTGGCGCTCTCGGCACTGTCGCCGCGTCCCGGTGAGCGGCTGTGGGATATCGGCGCCGGATCGGGTTCGATCTCGGTCGAGTGGGCGCTGTGCGGGGGGAAGGCGACTGCGGTCGAGGCGCGCGAGGATCGCGCCGCGAATATCCGCAAGAATGCGGCTGCGTTCGGGCTGGCGCACCGGATCACCATTGTTGCGGGGAAAGCGCCCGACACTCTCGCTGCGCTGAACGCGCCGGACGCCGTCTTCATCGGCGGCGGTCTCGATGGCACAATGTTCGACGCCATCTGGTCGCGGCTTTCGCCGGGAGCGCGGCTGGTCGCTCATTCCGTGACGCTGGAGACGGAAGCGCTGATCGGCGAATTGCACCAGCGCCATGGCGGCGAGCTGATGCGGGTTGAGATCGCGCATGCCGCCCCGCTCGGCCGCTATCGCTCCTGGGAAGCGGCGCGCCCGGTGGTGCAGTGGAGCGTGGTCCGATGAAGGTCGCCGGGCTCGGATTCAGAAAGGACGCCACACTAGCTTCGCTCCGCGAAGCGCTTCTGGCTGCCGGCGGCATGGAAGGCCTTGCGGCGGTGGCGACTGTCAGCGACAAGGCTGATGCGGAGCCGCTGAAGCAGCTCGCACGTGAGTGCGGCGTGCCGATCATGGCTGTTTCTGCTGACATGCTGGCCGGTATCGATACGCCGACACAGTCAAAACTTGTCGTGGAAAAATTCGGCACGGGATCGGTCGCCGAAGCTGCTGCGCTTGCAGCCGCAGGCCCGCGCGCGCGGCTGATTGCGACGCGGGTGGTCTCGCAGGATCGCACCGCGACCGCGGCGATCGCCGAGGGAGACGGCCCATGACCGTGCATTTCATCGGTGCCGGGCCGGGCGCGCCTGACTTGCTGACGCTGCGTGGCCGCGACTTGATCGCGGCCTGTCCGGTCTGTCTCTATGCTGGCTCGCTGGTGCCCGAAGGCGTCCTGGCGCATTGCCCGCCCGGCGCGCGCATCGTCAACACCGCGCCGCTGTCGCTCGATGAGATCATCGCTGAGATCGCTGCCGCGCATGCTGAGGGCAAGGATGTCGCGCGGCTGCATTCTGGCGATCTCTCGATCTGGTCGGCGATGGGCGAGCAGCTTCGCCGCCTGCGCGCGCTCGGCATTCCCTTTACGGTGACACCGGGCGTTCCGTCGTTCTCGGCTGCCGCAGCGGCGCTGGAAACCGAACTGACGCTACCCGGCCTTGCCCAGACGGTGGTGCTGACGCGCACGCCCGGCCGCGCCAGCGCGATGCCCGAGGGCGAGAAGCTCGGCGCCTTCGCCGCGACGGGTGCGGTGCTCGCGATTCATCTGTCGATCCATCTGCTCGACAAGGTCGTCGCCGAGCTCACCCCGCATTATGGTGCAGATTGTCCCGTCGCCATCGTCTGGCGCGCGAGCTGGCCGGAGCAGCGCATCGTCCGCGCGACGCTGGCAACACTCGATTCTGCCGTGGGTGGCGAGATGGAGCGCACCGCGCTGATCCTGGTCGGCAGGACGCTGGGTGCGGCGGATTTCGACGAGAGCCGCCTCTATGCCGCCGACTACGACCGCCGCTATCGCCCGGTCGGCGCCGAACCGCGCTTTCCGGAGGCGTCGTGATGGCGGCGGGGCTCCTCATCTCCGCGCCGGCGTCCGGCGTCGGCAAAACGACGCTGACTCTGGCGCTCGCGCGCGCCTGGCGCAATCGTGGCCTCAAGGTGCAGTGCTTCAAGAGCGGGCCTGACTATATTGATCCCGCGTTCCACGCTGCCGCGACGGGGCGCGCGTCCGTCAACATCGATAGCTGGGCGATGGACCGCGCGACGATCGCGCATCTCGTCAGCCGCGGCACGGATGCCGATATCGTCCTCGCCGAGGGCTCGATGGGCCTGTTCGATGGCGTTGCAGCGCGCGGTGTTTCCGGCACCGGTGCTTCGGCCGACATCGCGGAGATGCTGGGCTGGCCGGTGGTGCTGGTGATCGATCCCTCGGGACAGGCGCAAACGGCGGCGGCGATCGTTGCTGGCCTTCGCGACTATCGCCCTGGCGTGCGCCTTGCCGGCGTCGTGCTCAATCGCGTCGCCAGCCCGCGCCACGAAGACCTCGTGCGGCGTGCGCTGAACGATGCCGGCATCGCCGTGTTCGGCGCGCTGCCGCGTCACGCCGAGATCAGCCTGCCGAAGCGGCATCTCGGCCTCGTGCAGGCGGAGGAGCAGGCGGAGATCGGCAAGCTGATCGACGAGGCCGCGCGCTTTGTCGCCGAGCATGTCGATCTCGATGCGGTGCTGCGATCGGCAGCCGGCTGGTCGCCGCAACCTGCAGCGAATGGCCTGAACGTGACGCCGCCCGGGCAGCGCATTGCGCTGGCCCGCGATGCCGCATTCTCCTTCGTCTATCCGCACATGCTCGAGGCCTGGCATGCGGCGGGCGCGGAGATCTCGACATTCTCGCCGCTCGCCGATGAAGTGCCCGATGCGAGCGCCGACGTCTGCTGGCTTCCGGGCGGCTATCCCGAGCTTCACGCGGGAAGGATCGCAGCCAATGCGCGGTTTCGCAGCGGCCTGCGCGCGTTCGCCGAGACGCGACCGGTGCACGGCGAGTGCGGAGGCTATATGGTGCTGGGCGCCGGCCTGACCGACGCCGACGGTGTTCGTCATGAGATGACGGGTCTGCTTGGCCTGGAGACCAGTTTTGCCAAACGCCGCATGCATCTGGGCTATCGTCTCGCCGCCCTCGCGGTGCCGATGCCGGGGCATCACGCGGGCGCGCGCCTGCGCGGCCACGAGTTCCACTATTCGACCATCCTTGCCCAGCCCGATACGCCGCTGGCGGTCGTGCATGATGCAACGGGCGCGGTCATCGCCGAGACCGGCTCGCAGCGCGGCCGTGCCACCGGCACATTCTTCCATCTGATCGCGGAGGACCGGTGAGCGGTTTCGTCTCCTTCATCTCCGCCGGCCCCGGCGATCCCGAGCTCCTCACCGTGAAGGGCGCCGCGCGGCTGCGTGAGGCCGACGTAGTGCTCTATGACGACCTTGCCTCCGGCGCGATCCTCGATCTCGCCCGGCCCGGCGCCAATCTCGTCGCGGTGGGAAAGCGGGCCGGGCGTCCCTCGACCAAGCAGCATCACGTCAATCGCCTGTTGGTCGACTATGCGGTCACAGGCGCGCGCGTGGTGCGGCTGAAGTCCGGCGATGCCGGCATTTTCGGCCGGCTCGAGGAGGAGATCGAGACGCTGCGCGAAGCCGGCATCGGCTACGAGATCGTTCCCGGCGTCACCTCGGCCTGTGTCGCCGCGGCGCAGGCGGGGATCCCGCTGACCCGACGGCACACCTCGCGCCGCGTGCAGTTCGTCACCGGGGCCGATGTCACCGGCGAGCTGCCGCCAAACCTGAACTGGGCCGCGCTGGCCGACCCTGAAGCGACCACTGTCGTCTATATGGGCCGGCGCACCTTTCCGGCGCTTGCCGCAAAATTGATCGCGCATGGCCTCGCCCCCGAGACACCGGCGCTGTTCGCCGAATCCCTCGGGCGGCCCGACGAACGGCTGGTCCGCACCACGATTGCCGAGCTTGCCGAGCAGCTTGCACGGGGCGGGGCGGCTTCGACGGCCGCCGTCATCCTGTTTGGCGCGCTGGCGGGGGAATATCCGTCATGACGGCTCCCGCAGCCGTTCGCCCCTTGACGCCTGCAATGCGAAAGGGGCACACAAGAGGGGCATGGTGCTCGACGCGGCGCAAAGCGCCGGAGCATAATCGGGAATGGGGATGGGCGGACCCAGTTGCGGCGCCCAAAACCCCAGCCGCCCCCGCGACTGTAAGCGGTGAGGGGCTCCGATCAGCCACTGGGCCGCAAGGTCCGGGAAGGCCGGAGAACCCCAGTGAACCGCGAGCCAGGAGACCGGCCGTGCATGTTTTGAGGCCAAGGCCGTCGGGTGTGACGGCAGGAAGGAACTGAGCCATGCATATCGAACCCGGCGTCGTGACGGGCGCCAAGCTCGTATTGAGTTACGCAACCGGCATCGCCGCAGGCGGCGTTGCCTTGAAGCTCGCGGCCGAGACCGTGCGCGAGCAGGGCATTACCTCGTTCGCCGCGCGGACGCTGGCCACCACCGGCCTCGTCTTCACCTTCTTCGAGATCCTGCCGCACTTCCCGGTCGGGGTGTCCGAGGTGCACTTCATCCTCGGCTCAACCCTGTTCCTGCTGTTCGGCGCAGCGCCCGCGGCTTTCGGCCTCGCGTTCGGCCTGCTGCTCCAGGGCATCTTCTTCGAACCGGCCGACCTGCCGCAATACGGCATGAACGTCACCACGCTGCTGGTGCCGCTGTTCGCGATCCAGGCGATCGCGGCGCGGATCATTTCGCGCAACACCGCCTATGTCGACCTCCGGTATCGCCAGGCGCTGGCGCTCTCGACGACCTATCAGGCCGGCGTGATTGCCTGGGTGGCGTTCTGGGCGCTCTATGGCTCCGGCTTTGCGATGAGCAACCTTGCCAACATCGCGACCTTTGCGGCCTCCTACGCGCTCGTCATCGTGATCGAGCCGCTGGCCGATCTCGCCGTGCTGGCGCTGGCGAAGTCGCTGCGCGGTGTTACGGCACCTAGCCTCGTCACCCCGCGCCTGCACAACGCGGCTTAAGAGACAAAGCGAAAGGGCGGCCGCACTGGCCGCCCATCGCACTCGCGATGCTCACGCTCTCCCTGATAGGCATCGGTTGCGGCGATCCCGAGCAGCTCACGCGCGCCGCGATCCACGCCATCAACGCGGCCGATCTCGTCCTGATCCCGCGCAAGGGAAGCGCCAAGTCCGATCTCGCCGATCTCAGGCGGACGATCTGCACTGACGTGCTCACCAGCAAGACGACGCGCATTGTCGAGTTCGACCTTCCCGTGCGCGATGCGGCCGAGGCGGACTACCGCAAGGGCGTGGATGATTGGCACGATGCCGTCGCCGCCGCGTGGTCGCAGACCATCGCAAGCCATCTTGGAAGCGAGGGCAAGGTCGCGCTGCTGATCTGGGGCGATCCCTCGCTCTACGACTCCTCGCTGCGTATTGCGCGGCGATTGAATCCGTTGCCGACAATCGAGGTCGTGCCCGGCATCACCTCGATCCAGGCGCTGTGCGCGGCGCATGCGCTGCCGCTCAACGACATCGGCGAGCCGTTTCTGGTCACGACAGGCCGTCGCTTGCGCGAAGGTGGCTGGCCGCAAGGTGTCGACACGGTGGTGGTGATGCTCGACGGCGGCACCGCCTTCCAGTCGCTCGATCCGGCCGGCTTGCACATCTGGTGGGGCGCCTATCTCGGCATGCAAGATCAGATCATCATGTCCGGCGCGCTCACTGAGGTCGGCCCGCGCATCGTCGCCCTGCGGCAAGAGGCGCGCGAGCGGCATGGCTGGATCATGGACAGCTACATCCTCAAGCGCAGGCCGTAAGCGAGGCAGCATGCTCCCCGACTGGGTCACCCGGAAATGCCCTGAGATCTCTGCCGCCCATCGCGACGCGGCGATCGCACGTCAGGCGCAACTCACAAAGCCGACCGGCGCGCTCGGCCGGCTCGAGCAGCTCGCGATCGAGCTCGCAGGCCTGCAAGCGACCGAGCAGCCGCGCGCCGTGCGCGTACCGATCATCATCTTCGCCGGGGATCACGGCATTGTCGCGCAGGGCGTCTCGGCCTATCCGCAAGCGGTCACCATCGCGATGATGGCGAATTTCGCCTCCGGCGGCGCCGCGATCTCGGTGCTGGCGCGCGAGCTGGGTTCGCGCCTGGAGGTCGTCGACGCCGGCACGCTGGCGCAGGAGACGATGCCTGATATCATCACCGACAAGCCGCGCAACGGCACCCGCGATTTCAGCGTCGAAGCTGCGGTCACGCCTGCAGAGCTGGCCTTCGCCTTCGAAGCCGGCCAGCGCGCGGTTGCACGCGCGGAGGCCAGCCAGCCTGATCTCTTGATCTTCGGCGAGATGGGCATCGGCAATACCACGACCTCAGCGGCAATCGCCGCGAGCCTGCTTGGCATCAGCGCCGAGGAGATCGCGGGCAGCGGGACCGGCGTCGATGCGGCCGGCCGGGCGCACAAGGCGCGCGTGATCGATGCGGCGATTGCGCGTCATGGCGCTGCGGGCGCCGCGCCCGACAAGATCCTGTGTGCCGTCGGCGGCCTCGAGATCGCGGCGATCTCAGGCGCCATCATTGCGGCTGCACAACGCCGCATCCCCGTGCTGATCGACGGCTTCATCGTGTCGGTCGCGGCGCTGGCGGCGGCGCGGCTCAATCCGTCGTGCCAGCCCTTCCTGCTGCCCTCGCATCAATCGGCGGAGCAGGGACATCGGCTGGTGCTGCGTGCATTGAACGTGCAGCCGCTGATCAGCCTCGATCTCAGGCTTGGCGAAGGATCGGGCGCCGCCATCGCACTGCCGCTGGTGCGCTCGGCCTGCGCGCTCCACAACGGCATGGCGACCTTTGCGCAGGCCAATGTGCCGGATCGTCCTAGCTGATCCGCTGATTGACGGAGACCACTCGCCAGCCGCTCGCGAGCCGGTCGATCCGGGTCAGCGACAACGGATCAATGACGAAGCGCAACGCCGCTTCCGGTGCGAGATCGAGCGCGATGCACAGCGCGGCGCGGATCGTGCCGGAATGCACGACGAGCGTTGCGGATCCGGCTCCGATCCGCGACAGGCCCTGGCGGACGCGCGCGACCTGATCCCCAAAACTCTCGCCGCCCGGTGGTCTCAGGTGCGCAGGGTCGTTCCAGAATTGCGCATAGGCTTCGCCGCCGCTGGCTGCGAGCTCGTCATGTCGCCGGCCGGTCCAGTCGCCGAAATCCTGCTCGCTGAACTCGCGCACCAGCTCCGGTTCGAGCCCCAGCGCGCGCGCTGTCTCGATCGTGCGTCGCGCAGGGCTCGCATAGCTCGCAGCATCGCGCGGCAGGCGCGACCGCAGCGCCTCCAGCTGCGCGCGATCGGTCAAGTCCGCCGGTGCATCGGCGGCATGGATCGTCCCTTTGACGCCGTCGACGGGTGCATGTCGGATCAGCCAGAGGAAGGTCGCGCCTTCCATGCAAATCTCCGAGGAAGTTGGTGGCTGTGGCAATATCGCCGCAGCTTGCACATTGACTCCATCTTGATCGTAATCCTAGATGCTCGCGACGGTTTCCCCGAGAGGGGATGAAAAGGGAATGCGGTGCGGGGAATTTGTCCCCAATGCCGTGGCTGCCCCCGCAACTGTGAGCGGATAATCCTTCGTCAGAAGCCACTGGGTCCTCGGTCCCGGGAAGGCGACGAAGCGGTCGTGACCCGCGAGCCAGGAGACCTGCCGTCAGCCGTGGTCACACGCGAAGATGTCGGTCGGGGAGTACAGACATTCGGCTTCATCGGAGGGCTGACAAGCCCAAGGTGAGACCTCGTTCGCTGTGACGTGCCACTAACGTCATACCGAGGTCCGAAAACCGTGTCTTCCATCCGTATCGTACAACCGCGCAGCGTTCTGCTCGCCTCCGCTGCGCTCACATCTTTTGTAGCGCTCGATCTGCCTGCCGCGCTGGCGCAGCAGGCCCGCGAACCGCTGCCGCCCGTGGAGGTGTCGCCACCGCAATCCCGCAAGCCGGCCAAGCCGGCTGCAACGGAGGCGCAGAGCGCGCGCCGCGCGGCAGCGCGCAGGCCGGTGCCCGCATCCGCGGCGCCTAAGCCCTCGGTGACGGCTGCGGCGGCCCAGACGCCGCTCAACACCAATGTGGTGGCCGAAAGCGCCTCGCGCCTCGGGCTGACCGTGCGGGAGATACCAGCGACCGTGGAAGTCATCTCGGCCGAGACCATGCGCGAGCAGGGCTATCGCACCGTGTCCGAGGTGGCGCAAGGAGCGGTCGGCGTGACCTCCGGCGATGCGCCGGGGGAGCCGGCGGGCTTCTCGATGCGCGGCTTCACCAACAGCCAGATCAACACGCTCTACAACGGCATCAAGATCGGCCCGCAGAACATGACCTCGCGGATCATGGACACGGCCAACCTGGAGGCCGTGGAATTCCTGAAGGGCCCGGCCTCGCTGATCTCGGGCGAGGGCGCCGCCGGCGGCTCGATCAACTTGGTCACCAAGCAGCCGCACACCGGAGCGATCCGGAGCGAAGCGGATTTCTCGTACGATTCCCTGAACTCGTTCCGCGCGCATTACGGCTCGGGCGGCAGCACCAACGTAGAAGGACTCGACTACCGCTTCGACATCAGCCGCTCCTCGCTCAACGGTTTTGTCGACGACACCTATACCAAGACGCTCGATGTCTCCGGGCAGCTCAACTATCGCATCTCCGACAGTCTCAAGGTCTGGGGCGCGATCGAGTACCGCGAGGACCGCGGAAAGGCCTATTGGGGCGCGCCGCTGGTGCCGGTCGCCTTCAGCGGTTCGCACGCGACGGCGGGGATTGTGTCGGGCACCTACTTCAACAGGACCGACCTCGGGGCCGTCACGATCGACGACCGCACCTTCAACACCAATTACAACGTTCTCGACAACCGCAACGTGGGGCAGGAAGTCTGGCTGCGCGGCGGCTTCGAGCTGAAGCTGGCGCCGGACCTGACGCTGAAGAGTCAGGCCTATGGTTATGGTGCTGAGCGGACGTGGTTCAACAACGAGATCGAGGCGTTCGATTCCACGAACAACCAAGTGTATCGCGAACGCTTCCATGTCGCGCATAGCCAGCGCTTGGTCGGCAACATCACCGACCTGATCTGGGACACGAACATTGCCGGTCTCGATAACCGCCTGGTCACGACACTGTCGTCAAGCTACCTCGATTTCGTCAGACCGGGTGCGGCGAACTTCCCTTGGGACTACGTTCCGCTGGTCGATCCACCCCGCGGCTATTACGGCTCGCTCGAGATCCAGCGGCAGACCGCACGGATCGACAACGAAGCGCTGTCGTTTGAGGACCGGCTGAAGCTGACCCAGACCTTTGCGCTGATCGGTGGTCTCCGCGTCGAGCATATCGGGCTCGATCGCAATTGGACCGACAAGACCGGGCTGGAGAAGGCGGGTTTTCCATACACCAAAGACTGGGCGCCCGTGACGGGACGCATCGGCTACACCTGGGATGCCGTGCCCGGCCTGACCTTCTTCAGCCAGTACGCCACCGGTGCCGACGTGTCCGCCAACAACATCTTCCTGCTGTTGCCGACCCAGCCGCTCGACCTGACGACGTCGCGCATCTACGAGACGGGCGTCAAGCATCTGTTCTGGGACAACCGGGCGGAGTGGTCGTTCTCGGCCTACGACATCCTGCGCAAGAACGTCTATGCGGCGGCCGGCGGGCAGGCGCTCAACATCGCCGGGCGGCAGGAATCGAAGGGTGTCGAGCTCGCCGCCGCGGTGCGGCCGATCGAGCCTTTGCGGCTGTGGGGCAACATCGCCTATGTCGATGCGCGCTACGCCGACTACAATTTCGTCGGCGGCTCGTTCTCGGGCAACACGCCGCCGAACGTGCCGCGCATCGTCGCGAATGCCGGTGCGTCGTACCGGTTCTTCACGCCGTGGCCAGTGGAGCTCGGCATCGTCGGCCGGCACATCGGCGATCGCTACAACACCGACGCCAACACGGTGACGATGAACGCCTACACGGTCGGCGACGTCTACGCCTTCGTCGATATCCCGAAGACCGTCTTCAATGCCGTCGACCAGGCGCGCCTGACCTTCCGCGTGCGCAACTTCACCGACAAGCGCTACGCGATCTGGGGCGATCCGTTCTATCCCGACCAGATCCTCCTGGGCGCGCCGCGCACCTACGAGATCTCGGCGGCGTTCAAATGGTAGGGCGCTGACCGCATGATGAGTGCGATCGTCCTCTCGCATCGCTGGCTCGGGATCGCGTTCTGCCTCCTGTTCGCGATGTGGTTCGCGACGGGGATCGTGATGCACTTCGTTCCGTTTCCGTCGCTGATGGAAGCGGAGCGGGTTGGCGGTCTTGCGCCGGTGGATAGCGGCGAGGTGCGGATCAGTGTTGCCGATGCGGTGGCCGCGAGCGGGATCGCCGATGCTACACGCCTGCGGTTGCTTCAGCGGAGCGATGGGCCGGTCTACGTCGTGTCGGGGCCCTCGCGCCTGCGCGTGGTTCGCGCGACGGACGGGCAGGATGCGTCGGTGCGGTCGCCCGAGGTCGCGCTCGCCATCGCGCAGGCTCATGCGCGTCAGCGCGGGCTCGATGCCGCGCATGCGGCGGTCGTTGCGCACGCGGACTACGACCAATGGAGTGTGCCGAACGGCTTTGACCGCCACCGGCCCTTGTTTCGCGTGGCCCTTGGCGATGCGGTCGAAACGGAGGTCTACGTCTCGTCACGCACCGGCGAGGTCGTGCTGGATACGACGCGAAACGAGCGCGGCTGGAATCTCGCCGGCAGCGTTCTGCACTGGATCTATCCGACGGTGCTCAGGAGCAATTGGGCGCTGTGGGACGGCGTGGTCTGGACGCTGTCGCTGCTGGCGCTGATTGCCGCCCTGCTGGGTGCAGTGCTCGGCATCGTGCGTGTGAAGTTGCGGGGACGCCGGCCCTCGTCGCCGTATCGCGGCTGGCACGCGCTGCATCACATCATTGGCCTCGCGGCGACCGTCTTCGTGCTGACCTGGATCTTCAGCGGATGGCTTTCCATGGATCACGGTCGACTGTTCTCGCGCGGGCAACTGACGTCGGCCGAAGCCGGCGTGATCGATGCTTCGCCGGACTGGACGACCGCCCCGTCGCCGGACCGGAAGCTGCTATCGCCCTCGGCCCGTGAAGTGGAATGGTTTGCCTTTGACGGCAAAGTCTATCGGCGCGAGCGGACTGGTCTCGACAAGCAGGTCGTGCTCCGGCCGGATGGTGGAGGGTCGGAGGGCCTCGGCGCGCAGGCGATCGGGAGCTTGATGGTGAAGCTTGCGACCGGCTGCGACGCGCCGTCCAGCCTCGCGGGTAACGACGATTATCCCGCGCAATCCACCGTGGACGGAACGCCCGTCTACCGCTCGCGATGCGGTGATCTCTGGTTCGACATCGACAGTGCCGATGGCCGTGTGCTGCAAAGGCTGGATGCGTCGCGGCGGGCCTATCGCTGGTTCTACAGCGCGCTCCACACGCTCGATTTTCCAATCCTCATGGCGTATCCGCGCCTGCGCGATGCGCTGATCGTCGGTCTCTGCGCGCTCGGGCTGGTGTTCTCGATCACCGGAATTGTCATCGGCTGGCGGCGGCTGCGTTTCTCATTTGCCGGCTAGATTGAAGCCCGACAAACAAAAAGTGCGAAAACAACCCCATGCACAGTAGCCGGCCATAATGGAATCAACGGCTTACGCAGGCATCGCCGCGATTTGACCTGTCGGGCAAAACAGGGGTATATTGCTATTATTCCGAAATGGTCGCGTTGCCGAAAGCGAGGCCGCCTACCTATAAACCCGGCGGCATCATGTAACTGGTGACTACGTCCGCGTTGCTCCAATAGCGACCAAGTTCGTGGGGCAGCGCAGTATGTCGCGATGGGCCAGAAGCTGACATTGGGAACCTTGGCTGCTACAACTGGATCATTGGCCCAAAGCCCGGCGTTTCCGGATGGACAGAAAATCAACACTGCACGAGCTGCTTGAGCTAAAAAAGCCATTGGACGAGATCTTGCTCACCCTCGACCGTTTTGAGCGGGACAGCGTCCCTTTGCTTATCCTCGAGCGAAGGCATGTGGCGTCGATCCTTCGTCGTTATTGCGACGGCGACTTGAACCGTCATGACGTCGAACGCTGGGCCAAATTGATCGTGTCTCGCAGCGACATCGACTACAATTCAGACGTCGCTCTAAGGGAGCTTCTATTAGAGCTCGCACTTCCTGCAAACAGTCAGCTCACGAGAGAGCGCGCCGGCAAATCCGCGGTTGCGTTGATTGAAGCGCCGACGGCAGAAGCGGTCGAAGCTGCTGCGCGCGTCCTTCACCATGAAGCAATACGTCGTGGTTGGTGGGGCAAATACAAGAAGTCTTACGATGAGCTTGCTGCGACCGATTCTATCGGGAAGTTCGAGTTCGACGGCCTGGTGGAGCGTATGTTGATAGCAGCCACGCAAACTAAATCTGGCGACAATCAATGACCGACGGGCCGCCCGACAATGTCTGCTTCGGGTCATTTTCGACGGTTTCAGCGTAGATTGTCGGCCGGCTGATATCCGCTTCTACCTCGTAAGCGTCCAACCGGAGCCTGCCCGGAAGCGTTGCGTCTGGCCAGACCCGTGTGATTCAAGCTTCCAAACTGGGGGCTTGAATCGTGCGCGACGAACTCGCCGATTATGGATGGATTGCCATCAAGCCAACTGCACCTCGATCTGCCGTACGGCACGCAGCAGCGTGCGGTCCTGGCCGCGCCGGGCGATGATCTGGAGGCCGAACGGAAGCCCGTTTGCATCTCGCCCGCAGGGAAGCGAGATCGCCGGCAGGCGGGCGTGATTGACGAACGGCGTGAACACGGCGTGCGCGCGCGGGCTCGCCGCGCGGCCACCGATCGTGTCGGGTCCGAGCTGGGTGTACGGCCAGGCGACACAGGGGACGGTCGGCGTGAGCAGCAGATCGACCTCGTTGAAGAAGGCCGCGAAGGCATTGGCGATCGCGGCGCTCGCGATCAGCGCGCCTGCAACGTCGGGGCCCGACCACGACAGCCCTCGCTCGATTTGCCTCGCGATGTCGGGATCGAAGACAGTCGGATCCTTGCGGAAGGCGTCGCCATAGAGCGCAGCGAGACCGGCATGCTGGAGCGGCATGATCGCCTCTTCGGTCGCGCCGGCCGGCCAGACGGGATCGCGCTGGGTGATGTTGAGGCCGGTGGCGGAGAGACGGGCGATGACGGAAACGAGCCCGTTGGCAACGACGTCATCGACCGCGACGTCGAGCCCGAGCCGCGGTGAGAAGGCGATACGAAGGCTGGCGATATCTGTGGCGTCTCGTGCGATGCCAGCCGAGTCCGGATCGCGCAGATCGACGCCGGCCATGGCCTCGAAGGCCAGCGCGATGTCGGCGACATCGGCTGCGATCGGTGCGATCACGGAGAGGCCGAAGAACGGTTCGGCGAAGCCGGGTCCATAGGGGATCGCGCCATAGGACGGCTTGAAACCGGCGACGCCGACATGGGCCGGCGGCCTGCGGCTCGAGCCGCCCGCATCGGTGCCGATCGCGAGCGGCACGAGGCCGGCCGCAACCGCGGCGGCCGGGCCGCCTGATGAGCCACCGGGCGTCAACGCGGGATCGAGCGGATGGCGCGTTGGCCCGAACAGCTGAGATGTGGTGACGCCCTTGCTGGCGAACTCGGACGTCGCACCGATGCCGACGATGACAGCACCGGCCTTGCGCAGGCGCTCGACCGCAATGGCATCGCGTGGCGCGATGAAATCGGCAAACAGGCGCGAGCCCTGCGTCACGCGCCAGCCGCCGACCCAGATGTTGTCCTTGACGATGACGGGGACGCCGGCGAGCGGCATGGTCTCGCCGGCGCGCAGGCGATCGTCGATCGCTGCGGCATCGGCGAGCGTGCGTTCGGGATCGATCGTGACGACCGCGTTCAAGGCCTTGGCCGCTTCGATCCGCGCCAGCGCGGCCTTCGCGGTTTCGACGGCGCTCGTCCGTCCGGCCGCGACGTCGGCCGCGATCTCGCGGGCGCTATGTGCTGGCTTTGTCATGGCCTCCCCAGATCAGCGCCACTGTGCCGCAGAGGGCGAGGCACGCCAAGGCGAAGAACGCCGCGCCGAGCCCGGCCACGCCGTCCAGGATCGACACCACGGCCGGCGCCGCCAAGAGGCCGGCATAGGACGCGGTCAGCACCGCGCCGGTGGTCTCGCCGATCCGGTCCTGCGGGGCGAGGCGGGCGATCTCGGCGATGAAGACGCCGTTCCATCCCGACGCCGTCAGGCCAAACAACGCCGCAACTGTGAACTGCCAGGTGCGGCTGAGCGATCCGCCATCGAGGCCGAGCAGCGCGGCGCAGAAGGCCATGCCGAGGCCGATGACGACGAGCACCGCGCGAGAAGCGTCGAGGCGCATGGCGACGTAGCCCCAGCCGAGCCGGCCGATGAGGCCGCCGGCTTGCGCGCAGGCGAGCGCCATGCCGGCCTCGATATGGCTGAGGCCGAGCTCGCGGGTGCCGAGCGTGACGAACACCGTATTGAGCGACACCTGCATCGCGCTGAATGGCATCGAGGCCAGCGCCAGCATCGCGATGCGCCGGTCCGCCGTCACCAGCGCCAGCCGCGCGCGGAGATCGAGTTTTGGGGGCGGCACGAGCTTGCCGGCGTAGGCCGGCCGCAGTCGCTCGAACAGCGCGATCGCCAGCAGCGCCAGGGCAGCAACGGCCGCATAGCACCAGGCCGGCCCGAACGCGATGGCGATCGCGGGCAGGGCCAGCGAGCCGCAGACCGCGCCGATCTGGTTGCCGGTCTGGCGCACCGAGAACACGAAGGCGCGGCGCTCGGCGGTGACGAGCCGCGCCAGCAGCGCCGCGCTCGCCGGCGTCTCGGGCCCCATGGCAAGGCCGAGGCAGAGGCCTGCGGCGAGCAGAGCGGCGCTTGATCCGAGCGAAGCCAGTACCATACCGACGACGATGGCCGCCGCGCAGAGGCTTGCGATCCGCAGCGAGCCGACCCGCGCGATGAGGCCGCCGCCCCAGAACGAGGCGGGAATGCCGACCGCGAACACCGCGCAGGAAAACATCGAGAGCTGCCAGACCTCGATATGGGCGCGCGGCGCGACCACGCCGGGCGCGAACAAGGCCAGCGCGACGAGGGCCTGAAGCGCGGTCATCGCCCCCAGGGCCGGCAGCAACGCGGGTGCTGGCCGAACGGCCGTGTTTCCGTCTACCATGGCGGTGTGTTCACGGGAGGAACATTGTGGCAGGCGGCGTTTCCATTCACGCGGTCGATGTGGCGAGCGGGCGTCCGGCGCAGGGGCTGCGCGTCGAAATCTGGCGGATCGATCCGGATTCCCAGCGCATCGCCGACGGACGGCTCGGCGCCAACGGCGTGCTCGATCATTCCGTTGCGCAAGGCGCCGGTGTGACGGCGGGCGAGTACGAGGTGCTGTTTCATCTCGGCGAATTCTTTGGCGAGCACGACGGCTTCCTGACCGTGACGCCGTTCCGCTTCCGCATCAAGAACGTTGACGAGCATTTCCATCTGCCGCTGAAATTCACGCGCTGGGGCTATTCGCTGTTTCGCGGCGCCTGAAGCGCGATGGCTTCAAGTCGAATCGAGTTCGGCCGCTGGCGCTGCTCTCTCCGTTCCCTCCCCCCTTGCGGGGGAGGGGCAGGGAGGGGGGTGCCACACGGGGACTCTTTCGGTTGCGTACCCACACGCAATGTATCAATCGGCACCTTTTGCAGAGCCACCCCTCTCCCTAACCCTCCCCCGCAAGGGGGAGGGAACGCACTTCCACTGGGGAGATAGGCGGGGCTCATCTTAGTTCGTCAACCGCCGCGACAGGCCGGTGACACGCTCCATGACCGCGACCAGCGCGACGGTGGCAATGATCAGCACGCCTGACAGGGCCGCGATGGTGACATCCAGCTTGCCTTCGAGGTCCTGCCACATCCGGATCGGCAGCATGTCGGTCGCGGCGTCGCGCAGGAACAGCGACACCGGCACGTTGTCGAAGGACGACATGAAGGCGATGAAGGCGCCCGCGATGATGCCGGGCCGGATCAGCGGCAGCACGATCCTGCGGAAGGTGTAGAGGCGGCTCGCGCCCAGCACGGCCGAGCTTTCGAGCAGGGTCGGCTCGAGCTGGGCGAGTGCCGCGACCGTGTTGCGCACGACATAGGGCACGCAGACCACGGTGTGGCCGATCACCAGCGTCAGCGGTGACACCGGCAGGCCCACCAGCGAGAACAGCATCAGCGCGGCAAGACCAAAGGCCAGCGCCGGCAGCACCAGCGGCGACATGAAGAGGGAATCGAGCAGCCGTGCCGACAAGGCCTGCGACCGCGAGATCGCGAGCGCCGCGGCGACGCCGAGGGCGACGGACAGGCCAGTTGCCCACAGCGCCACGATCAGGCTGTTCTTGGCCGCGAAATGCAGCTGCCAGGCATTCCACAGCTCGGCGTACCAGCGCAGCGAATAGCCGGGCGGCGGGAAGCGCAGCGAGAAGCCGCTGGTGAAGGAGACGATCAGAACCACCAGCGAAGGCGCGATGATGATGACAAGCGCGATCACGGCGATCACGGTCATGACGAGCTCGAAGCTGATGGCTTCAAGAGTGCGCTTGCGGCCGCTCATCATGCGCCTCCATAGCCGCGCGACATGCGGCCGAGCGTGGTGAAGACCGAGACGACCGCGAGCACGGCGAGCAGGAAGATGATCGAGATCGCGGCCGCAAACGGCCAGTTCTGCAGCGTCGAGGCCTGCTGGTAGAGATACATCGGCATGAACAGCATCTGTCCGCCGCCGACCAGCGACTGGGTGATGAAGGCGGTGATCGCGGCGGCATAGGTCAGCGTGCAGCCGGCGATGATGCCAGGCAGCGACAGCGGCAGCACGATGCGGAAGAAGGTGCGCCAGCTTCCGGCGCCGAGCGAGCAGGAGGCATCGTCGAGATTGGGATCGATGCGGCCGAGCGCGGTGATCAGCGGCAATGTCATCAGCGGCATCTGCACCTGCGCCAGCGCGATCACCACGCCGAACTGGGTGTAGAGCAGTTTGAGCGGCGTATCGATGATGCCGAGCGATTGCAGCGTCGCGTTGATGATGCCCTGGCGTCCGAGGATAACGATCCAGGCGAAGGTGCGCACCACGACGCTGGTCAGAAGCGGCAGCAGCACGATCAGGATGATGATGGTCTGAAGCTTAGGCCCGACCCGCTGATACAGCCAGGCGATTGGAAAGCCGAGCACGAGACAGACGGCGGTCACCTCGGCGCCAAGCAGCAATGTCGAGCCGAGCACGCCGAGGCTGAAGGGATCGGTGAGGAAGTGCAGGTACTGGCCGAGCCCCCATTGGAGCCCGGCCGTGTCGTTGTGCAGCGAGAGCCAGAGCAGTTGCAGCAGCGGCGCGACGAAGAAGAGCAGGAAGAACAGCGCCAGCGGCGCTGCCAATCCCATTCCGTAGGACGTCACGTCCCGTGATGCCGGTGCTGCGCCCATGACTTGTGCCTTCGAGGTCCTAGAGCATGATGGGATTAGGCTTGATCGAGGCGACGACGGAGGTGCGCTCCCTCTCCCGCTTGCGGGAGAGGGTTGGGGAGAGGGTGTCTCCGCAACGGGACAATCCCCAAGAGGAAGGAACCCTCACCCGCCACGCTCTGCGAGCGTGCCGGCCTCTCCCGCAAGCGGGAGAGGCGGAGCGAGCCCGTTGCTGCTCTTGCGCTTCAACCTGCTGCCTTTCCATTTTAGATCTTGATCTCGCGGTTGAAGCGCTCGATCCAGGCCGAGCGCTGCTCGTTGATCTTCTTCCAGTCCTGGAACACGAACTTCTTCTTCAGTTCGGCGGTGTCCTTGGCCAGTACGCGCGCGATCTCGCCGCCCATCGTCACCTTGGAATTGGTCGGCACGATCAGATAGGGCGGGTTCATCAACGTGGTCTGCACCTCCGGCGTCAGCGCCGCCTCGATCAGCTTGAAGGCGAGCTCGCGGTTCGGCGAGTTCTTGACGATGTGGATCGTGGTCTTGAAGGCGATGGCGCCTTCCTTCGGCGCCACGAACTCGACCGGCACGCCGCGCGCTTTCAGGATCTGGATGGCGTTGAAATTGCCGGGCGAGATGTCGATCTGGCCCTGCTGGAACAGGGTGGCGAGCGCGCCGGGATTGGCGGCGACGGCCGCGAGGTTCGGCTTGAGCTCCTCAAGCGCCTTGAAGCCGGGATCGACATTGACTTCCGAGCCGCCGCGCATCTTGGCGATCTCGACCAGCCAGCCGGTGCCGAGGGTCGAGTTGAGATTGGTGATGCCGACGCGGCCCTTGAACTCCGGCTTCCAGAGATCGGCCCAGGAGGTCGGCGGCGTCTTGACGGCTTCGGGATTGTAGGTGAGGCCGACGACCTGGAAGAACGGAGCAGGGCCCATCGGCTCCTGCGCCTCGGCGATCAGGTCCTTGTAGTAGGCGCTCTTCTCGACCGGATAGGGCTCGACCAGATCCTGGCCGACCGCGACGAGGGCGGGGCCGGGATCGTGCAGCATGACGTCGATCGGCGGATTGGCCTTGGCGGCGTTGACCTTGGCGATCTGGTCGACCGACAGCATGGGGTCGAGCACTATCGCGGCATCCGCATTGGCTTTCCGGAACGCCGGCACCAGCACGGCCTTGTGCGCTTCCTCCCAGCTTCCGGTGAAGGTCGCAAACACCAGCGGGCGAGCCTGGGCGTAGCTCAGGCCTGGAAACGCCTTCATGGCGCCGAGTGTGAGCGCGGTGGTCAGCAGGCTTCTGCGGTTCATGATCATGTCGAACTCCCCTCTGGACAAAAACTGGATCTAAAGCGTTGCGGGAAAGGCGTTGGCGAGCGACGGGGCGAGCGGCGCGAGACGCACCGCAGCGCCGTTCTCCAGCGCGCGCGTCTCGCCGATGCGCGCCTGCGAGACTTTTACGCCGGAGCCGTCGGCGGTGGTGACTTCGTGCACGACGGTGGCGCCCAGCGGCAGCGACATGCCGACCACGCCGGCAAAGCCGGTCTCGTCGCCGACGAATTGCAGATGCTCGGGCCGGATGCAGACGGTGACGCGGCCGCCTTCGCTGAGGGCGCCGCCCGCGGGACGTGCGATGATCTCCGCGCCGGCATCGAGCCGCACCTTTGCAGCCGTGCGGTCCGCCGAGACCACGACACCGGGCATGCGGTTGGTGGAGCCGACGAAGGTGTTGACGAACAGCGTCTGCGGGCGGTCGTAGACGTCCGACGGCGAGCCGAACTGCTCGAGCTTGCCATGGCTCAGCACGGCGACACGATCGGCCATCGACAGCGCTTCTTCTTGGTCGTGCGTCACGATCAGCGTGGTGATGCCGGAGACGCGTTGCAGCCGCTTGACCTCGATCTGCATGTCCAGCCGCAAATTCTTGTCGAGCGCGGCGAAGGGCTCGTCGAGCAGCAGGATCGACGGCTTGATCGCGAGCGCGCGGGCGAGCGCGACGCGCTGCTGCTGGCCGCCGGAGAGCTGCCGCGGCAGCCGTTCGGCCATGGTCGGGAGCTGCACCAGCTCCAACAGGCGCTGCACCTCGCGCTGGCGCGCGGCCTTGTCGATGCCGCGGGCGGCGAGGCCATAGGCGACGTTCTCGCTGATCGACAGGTGCGGAAACAGCGCGTAGTTCTGGAACACGATGCCGACCGCGCGCTTGTTCGGCGGCAGCGCATCGACGATGTCGTCGCCGATGATGATCCTCCCTTGCGTCTGCGCGATGAAGCCGGCGATGATGCGCAAGAGCGTTGTCTTGCCGCAGCCGGACGGGCCGAGCAGGGCGATGATCTCGCCGCCCTTGATGTCGAGATTGATGTTCTCGACCGCAAGCGCGCCACTTGGATACCGGTGGGTGACCGCGTCGACGACGAGCGATCGTCCGCTTGGCGCATCAGCCATGGTATTGCCTCCCGTTACCCCCGAGGAGAAAGCAAGTCTCGTGCCCGCGCCTGTCGCTTTTCGGCGAGCGTTTTGGCATGGTGACCCCATGACATCGGATCGATCGATATGCGACCTCACGGCTATGGGGCTTGCGCGCGCCATTGCGAGGGGCGAAGTGTCCTCGTGCGAGGCCGTCGAAGCGCATCTGGCGCGGATTGCGAGCCTCGATAGCCGATTGGCGGCATTCGTGACGGTCGATGCGGACGGCGCCCGCCATGCCGCGCAGATCTGCGATGCGGCCTCTGCGCCGATCGGCCCGCTGCATGGCGTGCCGATCGCGATCAAGGACCTCACCGACACTGCGGGACTTGCGACGACTTACGGCTCGGTGCTGTTCCGTGATCACGTCCCCGCCGAGGATGATCTCGTCGTGGCGCTGCTGCGGCGCGCCGGCGCAATCATTCTCGGCAAGACCAACACGCCGGAGTTCGGCTTCGGTGCGGTCTGCACCAACAGATTGTGCGGCCCGACACGCAATCCGTTTGATCCCGCGCTCACCTCCGGCGGATCCTCCGGCGGCTCTGCCGTCGCGGTCGCGGCCGGCATGGTGCCGCTGGCCCACGGCACCGATTTCGGCGGCTCGGTGCGCACGCCCGCCAGCTTCTGCGACGTCGCCTCGATCCGGCCGACACCAGGCCGCATTGCATCGCCGCGCCGTCCGCTCGGCTGGGACATGCTGGCGACGCACGGTTTCCTCGCGCGCGGAGTCGAGGACCTCGAACTCGTGTTGTCGGTAGGTGCTGGGGGCGACGCAAATGATCCGGTCTCGGCTGGCGTCGCCGACGATCAGCGACCGCTCGCCGGACGGCCCCGCATCGCCGTCACGCCCGACTTCGGCGTTGCGCCAGTTGCGCGCGATGTCCGTGCGCGCTTCGCTGCGGCCTGCGAGGCTTTGGGTGGTGTTGCCGATCTGGTGTCGTCCTCGCCTGATTGCGGCGGCGCCATCGAAAGTTTCCGCACGCTGCGTGCCGCACACATCGCCAACGCTTACGGCGAACTGCTGAGGATGCGCCGAGACGAACTCATGCCCACCGTGATCTGGAATATCGAGGCGGGCGCAAAGCTCTCCGCCGAGGATTATCTCAACGCCGAACGGCGCAGCACCGCCATCTATCGCAGCTTTCGCGAACTGTTCAGCCGTGCCGATTTCCTGGTCGCGCCCGCCGCGTCGGTCTTGCCTTGGCCGAATGAGATCGCTGACGTCACCGCAATCGACGGCGCGGCGCTGGAGACGCCGATCGACTATCTCGCCGTCACCTTCATCGTGTCGCTGGTCGGTTTCCCGGTGCTGACCTTGCCGGCGCGGCGAGGGGAGAACGAGCTGCCGTTCGGTATCCAGATCATCGCGCCACCGGGATGCGAATCCCGCTTGTTTGCCTTCGGCCGTATCATCGAAAACGAACTGGGCTTTTCGCATCGCCGGCCGAAGCTCCCCTAGCTGTCGCGATGCTCGAGCCGCGCGGCAAGCGCGTCGGCAAGACCAATTGTGGGCTTTGCTGCGGGCCGGCGGAACGTTCCCGCCGTCGCCTTGCGCAGGCGCAGCGCGACAAGCGCCTCGGCCTGCTTCACCGAGGCGATGACCTGATCGACCACAGGGACGGGGATCCGGTCCGCGACGCGCTCGGCGAGGCCCGAGAGCGGGGCGCCGGCAAAAATCAGCACATCGGCCTCGTCCTCGACGATGGCGCGCTGGGCGAGTTCGACCAGCACATCCTCCTTCTCGGTGCCGACCTCGGAGATCGCCTGAAACGGCGTATCGAGCATGCGGATGCCGGCGCAGCGCTCCCACAGCCCGTGGGCGCGGACGCATTCCTCGTACCAGGGCCCCAGCGCCTGCGCGAAGGTGACGATGGCAAAGCGGCGACCGGCCATGCAGGCGGTCAGCATCGCCGCTTCCGCCATGCCGACCACGGGAATGTCGAAGGTCTCGCGCGCGGCGAACAGGCCGGGATCGCCGAACGCCGCGATGATCGCGGCGTCGATGTTGCGATGCTGCTCGGCCAGCATCTCCAGCGCGATGGCGCCGCCGATCTGCGCCTCCGTGCGCGTCGCGATATAGGGCACGCCGCGGGTCGCGGTGCAGGGGATCAGCTCGGTGCCTGGTGAGGCCGCCCGCTGCCCGACACCCAGCATCAACTGCGTGACCTCTTTGCTGGTGTTCGGGTTGAGCAGCAGCAGCTTCATGATTACGCCGCCGTCCGCTTGGCTTGAGAGGTGGCGAGGACTTCGAGCAGCGCGGTGCCGGTCCGGGCGACATGGGCGCCGAGCAGGCGGCCGGCCGCTTCACCGTCGCGCGCTTCCAGCGCGGCGAGGATATCGGCGTGCTCGTCGACCGAATTGCTCCAGCGCCTGTCGGCGCCGAGCGCGAGATAACGCGCGCGCTCGGCGCGGGAGATCAGCGTCTCGTGCGCCTCGCGCAGCGGCGTGTTGCGGGCCATGCGGACGATGGTGTTGTGGATCTCGCCGTTGATGGCGAAATAGTCGTCGAGCTTGCCGTTGCGGTGATGACCTTCCATCCGGGTCTGAAGCGTGCGCAGGCGGGCGAGGTCGCGCTCGGTGGCGCGCTCCGCGGCGAGCTCGGCGGCAAGCCGCTCAATGCCGGCGAGAGCCTCGAACAATTCCGAGATGTCCTCGACCGCGATATCGGCAATTCGCGGGCTGCGGTTGGGGCGGAGCTCGATCAACCCTTCGGCGGCGAGCACCTTCATGGCCTCGCGCAACGGGGTGCGCGACACGCCGAGTTCCTTCGACAGTTTTGTTTCCTGGGTCTGCGAACCCGGCGGCAGCTCGCCGCGAATGATCATCGTCCGCATGCGCGCGGCCGCGCGCTCATGCAGGCCCATCCGCTTGAGTTTGGGCGACTTTCGTCCCTTCGGCGCTTCCGATTTTGGCTGCACGCGTGCCTCACTTCTCACGTTGATCTTAGCCGTTTCCGGCCCTTTGGCTTGCCCAAAATACCGACGTATCTCGCTGAAAACAATGGCATAGCGCGTAAATTGTATGCAGCATGCAAAAACCGGATTGCGCTCTCGCGAAGAGCGACGGATGATCGTCTCCGACGCGCGAGATCTCGCGCCCTTCGAAACGGAGTAAGCGATGCGGACGGGTTTGCGACTGGGCCTCGTGATGATGGCGGCGATGTTCGGCGGCGGCGATCTTGCTTCCGCCCAGACCGCGAAGATCAAGCTCGGCTACGCCAAATGCGCGCACTGCCTGCCGATGTCGCTGATCCCGGGCATGGCCAAGGGCGTCGAGGTCGAGGCCACCGGCTTCAACTCGGGCAATGACGTGCTGACCGCCCTGGTGTCGAAGAGCATCGACGTCGCGCAGGTCACCTATCTCCACTACATCACCGCGCTCGACAAAGGCTTTGACGTCGTCGCCGTCTCCGGCCAGATCAACGGCGGCTCGGAATGTCTCTCCTCCGCGAAGCTGAGCCTTCCACCTGAGGACTGGGCCACGTTCAAGACCACCGTCGCGAAGGCGAAGAGCGACGGTCAGCCGCTCAAGGTCGCGGCCTCCCGCGGCAATGCGCAGGACATTCACATGCGCGGCGCGTTCCTCAAGCAGGGCGTCGATCCCAACAAGGACATCCAGTTCATCAACATTCCCAATCCGTCCGACCATCTCGCAGCGCTCCAGCGCGGCGAGGTCGACATGATCTGCTCGGTCGAGCCGTTTGCCTCGCAAATCCGGCTCGCCGGCGCCGGCAAGCATTTTGTGCTGCCGTATGAGCAGGCTGCCGGAAATCTCACGAATCTGATCGTCACCCGTTCCGACGTGATCGCGAGCCAGCGCGCCGGCGTCCAGGGCGTCGTCAGCGCCGTGGTCGAGCTCGACAACAAGCTGATCGCCGACAAGGGGCCGTGGATCGAGGTCATCAACAAGCTCACCGGCCTCGACAAGAATGTGGCGACCGAGGCGCTGAAGAATGCCTCGCCAGATCCCGCGATCCATCGCTCGCAGACGCTGGCGATCGCCGCGATGATGCGTGACCTCAAATACATCTCGAAGGACGTCTCCGCGGAAGCGGAGAAGAACATGGACTATTCGTTCCTGGAGCAGGCCACGGGAAAAACCAAGAATGACCTCGGTTACTGACGTTTCGCCCGCAAGGCCGGCGTTTCGGCTGACGCGGGCGTTCCAGGGGCTCGAACGCCTCGTCGTGCCCGCGCTGCTGATCGCGGGCTGGGAGGCCTTTGCCCGTAGCGGCATGCTTCCGCCGGCGCTGCTGCCGGCGCCGAGTGCAGTGCTGCATGCGCTCGGCGACTGGGTGTTCGGCTTCGACGAGACCACGCAGACCTATTCCGGGCACTGGCTGCGCGATGCGGTCGCAAGTGCCTTGCGCGTGTTCGGCGGCTTTGCGCTGGCCAGTTTCCTCGGCATCCTCGCGGGGGTCGCGATCGGCTGGTCGCGCCTGTTCGAGAAGACGCTGGAGCCGACGCTGCAGATGCTGCGCCCGATTCCGCCGGTGTCCTGGATTCCGCTCGCCATCATCTGGTTCGGCATCGCCGACAAGCCGGCGATCTTCCTGGTCTTCCTCGGCGCCTTCTTTCCCGTGCTGATGAACAGCATCCACGGCGTCAAGACCGTGGACCACAATCTCGTGCGCGCCGGCGCGATGATGGGCGCCAATGGGCGGCAGATGCTGACCGACATCGTGCTGCCGGCGGCGCTGCCCTCGATCTTTGCAGGCTTGCGCATTGCGGTCGGCTCGGCTTGGATGCTGACGGTCACGGCCGAGATGGTCGCGGTGAAGAGCGGCCTCGGCTACGTCTTGTGGGATTCCTATTACTTCCTGCGCTACGACATCGTGCTCGCTGCGATGATCTCGATCGGGCTGCTCGGTTATCTCTCCGACCTCGGGCTGAAAGCGATCATGGCGCGCACGCTGCGCTGGCAGCAGACCACCACCGTGCAGGGCAGGGCGGGCTGATGGCGGCAATCGAGCTTCGCAACATCGTAAAAGTGTTTTCCGACAAGCGCCGCGGTTGCGACCTGCTGACGCTGGACAACATCAATCTCGACATCGAGGCCAATGATTTCGTCTGCCTGCTCGGTCCCTCCGGTTGCGGCAAGTCGACACTGCTGAACATCATCGCCGGTTTCGAGCAGGCGACGAGCGGGCGGACGCTGGTCGACGGCAAGCAGGTGGAGCGGCCGGGCTCGGACCGCGGCGTGGTGTTCCAGCAGCCGACCCTGATGCCGTGGCTGACGGCGATCGACAACATTGCCTTCCACCTCAAGCTCAAGGGTGTCGCCAAGGCCGAGCGCTACGACCGCGCCATGGAGTTCATCGATCTCGTCGGCTTGCGCGGCTTCGAGCACCATCATCCCTCCGAGATGTCGGGCGGCATGAACCAGCGCGTCGGCATCGCCCGGGCGCTGCTGATGAACCCGAGCGTCATCCTGATGGACGAGCCGTTTGCGGCACTCGATGCCCAGACCAAGCTCGAAATGCAGGAGGAACTGGTCGCGATCTGGCAGAAACGCCGCTGCACCATCGTGTTCGTCACCCACAGCGTCGACGAGGCATTGGTGCTCGGCAACAAGATCGTGGTGATGACGAGGCGCCCCGGCCGGATCCGCGAGGCCGTCAATTTCGACCTGCCGCGCCCGCGCGATATCACCAGCCCGGAGTTCAACGACGCCAAGCGCCATGTCCTCACCCTGATCCGGGAGGAGTCGACGCGGCTTGCGCAGGCGTCGTAGAGTAGAGCCATGCGCAAGCGTCTCGGCATGATCACGCCGTCCTCCAACTCGGTGCTGGAGCCCGTCACCAGCGCCATGCTGGAGGGCGTCTCCGGCGTCACCGCGCATTTCTCGCGCTTTCGCGTCACCGAGATCGCGCTCGATGCCGCCGCGCTGAGCCAGTTCGATGCTTCAGTGATGCTGCCCGCGGCGGATCTGCTGGCAGATGCCAAGGTCGATGCCATCGCCTGGAATGGCACCTCCGCAAGCTGGCTCGGCATCGGCCGCGACCGCAGCTTGTGCGAGGCGATCACGGCACGCACCGGTGTGCCGGCGACGACGTCGACGCTCGCCTGCATCGATGCCGCCCGCGCGCTCGGCGCAAGGCGCGTCGGCCTCGTCTCGCCCTACACTGACGACGTGCAGCGGCGGATCGGCGACGTTTGGGCAGAGGAGGGCGTCGCCCCGCATGCCGAGCGGCACCTTGGCCTGCGCGACAATTTCTCTTTTGGCGAGGTCGAGCCTTCGACGATTGCGGACATGATCCGTGCGGTCGCAACTGATGGCGCCGATGCGGTCGTCATCCTCTGCACCAATCTCGATGGTGCGGCGCTTGCGGCCACGCTGGAGCGAGAGCTTGACATCGCCGTGCTCGATTCGGTTGCGGTCACGCTGTGGCGGACGCTCGAACTCGCCGGCGGCGACATCAAGGCCCTTGCGCAGTGGGGCCGGATCTTCCAGACATCAGCGGTCATCAAGTGACGGAGACATCAGTGACCCAGCTCGATCTCGCCATTCGCGGCGGCACCATCGTGACGGCCAGCGACGAGTTTCGCGCCGATATCGGCATTCGCGACGGACGCATCGTGAGCATCGCCGAGCGCATCGAGGGCGCGGCGCGCGAGATTGACGCGACGGGGCTGCTGGCGCTGCCGGGCGGCATCGACAGCCACGTCCACATCTCGCAAGCTTCGGGCCCCGACGTGGTGATGGCCGACGACTTCGCCTCGGCGACGCGCGCGGCGGCGGCCGGCGGCAACACCATGGTGCTGCCCTTCGCTCTGCAGGAGAAGGGCACGTCGCTGCGGACCTGCGTCGAGAACTATCGCAAGCTCGCCGAAGGCGAGTGCTACATCGACACGGCCTTCCACCTCATCATCTCCGATCCGACCGCGGTGGTGCTCGGGCAGGAGCTGCCGGCCCTGGTCAAGGACGGCTACACCTCGTTCAAGGTGTTCATGACCTATGACGACCTCGTGCTCAGCGACAAGCAGCTGCTCGAAGTGTTCGAGGTCGCGCGCCGCGAGGAAGCGCTGGTGATGGTCCATTGCGAGGGCTACGACGCCATCCGCTTCCTCACCAGCAAGCTGGAGCGCGAAGGCCACATCGCGCCCTATTATCACGGCACCTCGCGGCCCCAGGCCGTCGAGCGCGAGGCGACGCACCGCGCTATCAGCCATGCCGAGGTGATCGGCGTTCCCATCATGATCGTGCACGTCTCCGGCCGCGAGGCGATGGAGCAGGTGCGCTGGGCCCAGCAGCGCGGATTGCCGGTGCATGCGGAAACCTGTCCGCAGTACATCACGCTGACGGCCGACGACATGAAGGGCCTCAACATGGACATCACTGGCGCGAAGTATGTCTGCTCGCCGCCGCCGCGCGATGTCGAGAGCCAGCAGGCGATATGGGAGGGCATCACGACAGGCGTGTTCCAGACCTTCTCGTCCGACCACTGTCCGTTCCGCTACGACGATCCCAAGGGCAAGCTGACGCCGAATGCGCGCACCTCATTCCGCTGGGTGCCGAACGGCATTCCCGGTGTCGAGACGCGGCTGCCGATCCTGTTCTCGGAAGGCGTCTCGAAGGGGCGCATCACCTTGCAAAAGTTCGTCGAGCTCACCGCGACCAACCACGCCCGCATCTACGGCCTCTATCCGCGCAAGGGCTCGATCGGCGTCGGCTTCGATGCCGATGTCGTGCTGTGGGATCCGAAGCTGAGGAAGAAAATCCAGCAGGCCGATCTGCACCACGGGGCGGATTACACGCCGTGGGAAGGTTTTGATGTCACCGGCTGGCCCGTCACCACTATCGCGCGGGGCCGCGTGGTGTACGAGCATGGCAAGATCGTCGGCGACAAGGGCGCGGGCGAAGTGCTGAGCCGCGGCAAGTCGAGCCTGGTGTAATCAGTCATATCGAGCCAATGTGACTGTTCACATCGGCTCGATGCCGATCTTCTTGATGATCCCCGCCCATTTGGTGGTCTCGGAAGTCATGTAATCCGTCAGGCCTTTGGGGTCCATCACCAACGGTTCGGCGCCCTGCTCGACGAAAAGGGCGCGCACCTTCGGATCGTTCACGGCTTCGATCATCGCCTTGTAGAGCTTGTCGATTACGGCCTTGTCGGTATTCGCCGGCGCAAGCAGCGCAAGCCACGCCGCGCTCTCGTAATTCTTGAGGCCGGCCTCGGCGGCGGTCGGCACATCCGGCAGCGCCGTCATGCGCTTGTCGCTGGCCACCGCGAGCGGGCGTGCATCGCCGCTCTTGATCAGGCCGAGGACGTTCGGCAGCAGCTGGAATCCCAGCGGCACCTGGCCTGCGATGAAATCAGGCGTGTAGGCGGCGATGTTGCGGTAGGGAACGTGCGTAAGCTCGGTGCCCGTGAGCTGCTCGAAATAGGCCGCCGACAGATGCTGCGACGAGCCGACACCGACCGTGCCGTAGTTCAGCTCGCGCGGGTGCCCCTTGGCATAGTCGATCAGCTCGGCCAGCGATTTCGGCGGCAGCTTCGAATTGATGACGATGACATTGGGCATCGTGGCGAACAGGCCGATCGGGGCGAGATCCCTGAGCGGATTGTAGGGAAGCTCCTTGTAGAGCGACTTGTTCGCGGCCAGCGGGCCGGAGGTGCTCATCAGCAGGGTGTAGCCATCAGGGGCCGCATGCGCCGCAGCCGCGGTGCCGATATTGCCGCCGGCGCCGGGGCGGTTGTCGACCACAAGGGCCTGTCCCAGCGACGTAGACATCCGGTTGAGCAGAATGCGTGTGATCACGTCGCTGGCGCTGCCGCCGGCAAAGGGCACGAGCACCTGCACCGGCCGGGCCGGATAGTCCTGCGCGTGTGCAGCCCGCAGTCCTGTGGCGGCGAGCAGGGCACCACCGCCGAGCGCGAGTAGCGACCTCCGGTCGGGATGAAAACCGTCAGCATGCCCAGTTGTGCTGTCCGTGTTCTTGCTGCGACCGAACCGTGCCATCTCGGACTGGATCTCCCGACTGTCTCTTTATGCGAGCCCTGGGATCGTCCGGGACAGGAGTCGGGATGAAGCCAGGTCGCGATTTTCTGCACCTGGATCGTAGTTAGTTCGCGAATGCGAGCGTCATGCCTGCTCGTCTCAAAACTTACCAACCCGTCTCATTCTGCTGCGGGCGCGACATCTTGTCCGAGTGAGACGAGGCTTAATCCAGTCCGGTCTTATCAGGCGCCCAATAGGCCTTTGCCTTGATCCGCGATGACGCAACGCTAGCCGCTTTCAGGGCGCGGCTGATGCGCTGGATCGAGGAGGCCTTGCCGGTCAACACGAATTGCGCTCCGTTTGCAGCAAGCCGCAGCATTTCCGCCTCGATCTCCGCGAGATGGGCGTCGCCGCCACTGCGCGCGATCAATCGCGCCTCGCTTAAGCTGACGGCATCCAGCACCTGCCGGGATTCCACGACATCAGTGGCTTCGAACATGTGGAGTGCGCCGCCGGCCTGCAGATTGTCGCGCATGGCCGCCGCAAGGCCGAACGAGGTCTCGTCGCCGAACAGGACGACAGGTGCCTCAAGGCCGGCGAGATCGAGCGAGCGGCGTGGCCCGAAGAACTGGCAGGTATCGCCTTCGCGCAAGCCGCTGGCCCATCGGGCGCCGGGACCGTCGCCATGCGCAAAAGCAAGGAGTCGTGTTCTGCCGCGGCCGATGTCCCACGACATCGGCGTATAGGTGCGCGCGCTGAGGCCCGCGCCCATCGCGACCTGGATCTTTTGTCCCGCGGTCCAGGCGAGATCCCTAAGGGCTTCGCCTTCGAGCTCGATGAGCCGAAAGTCCGGCGACAGCGTCTCGACGGTCACGACGCGCGCAGGGCGCATCAGCCATCGCAGCAACATCCGTGTGACGCGGCCTTGCGGGACCTGCGATGGTTCGAAGATGTGCGGGGCTTGGCCGGACTCGTTCAAGGCTTGGCTCCCGCACTATCTGGTCTTGATCGTGAGTTCATTGCCGCGGTCGGGATCGAACGGCAGCGACAGCGAGAGGTAGCCATTTTGAGGATCTCTGACGTAGTCGATATAGCCGGAGGCCTCCTCGATCGCGTTCTCGCCGACGATGAGTGCGCCGGGCTTGAGCTGCGGCTCCAGTAGTTTAAGAATAGGGAGATAGAGCGTGAAGGCGCCGTCGAGCATGACCATGTCGATCTCGCCAAGGCCTGCGCTGAGCGTTTCGCGGGCATCGCCGAGCCTGAACTCGACGAGGTCGGCGAGATCAGCGGCCGCGACGTTCGCCCGTGCGCGCTCGATCTTGCCAGGCGCGAGATCGGTCCCGATCAGGCGGCCGCCGCCCATGTCGCGCAGGGCCGCCGCCATGTAGATCGCCGAAATCCCCATCGACGAGCCGAACTCGACGATGCACTTCGCCTTGCAGGCGCGCGCACATATATAGAGGAAGCGGCCGAACCGGGGTGAGACGCTGAGGAAATTGTTCGCGTATCGCTGGTAGACTTCATTGAGATCGTGGCTCTCGGCCGCGATGGCCTGGCTGATCATCTCTTCGCGACTCGTGCCCTCATCCACGAAGGCCTGCATCAGCGGCGCGTCGGCGCTCTCCGCTTCCTGATGAAGACGATGAAGGACGTCCGCGACGAGGCCTGTGCTGATCGAATCCATGTATCCAGCTCCCTTGCAACGCGCCCACCGGCGCTTCGGAGTCTGAATACGAGATCGTCCCACGCTGCGCATTCCGCGAATGGGACAATCGATTGCGATTTTCGGTCAGTGTGCGCGGCGGTCCGCCAGATATCGCGCTGGCGGCTTGCCCAGCGCCTTGCGGAACATGGTGACGAAGGCGCTTGCGCCCTCGTAGCCGAGATCGAGCGCCACGGCCTGGACCGAGGCGCCCTGGTCGAGGCGCTGAAGCGCGATGAGAATGTGAAGCTGCTGCCGCCAGCGGCCGAAACTCATGCCGGTCTCACGCTGCAGGATACGGGTGAGGGTGCGTGGCGCGACGGCGATGCGCCGGCCCCAATCGTCGATCGTCGCGCGATCGGATGGATCTTCCATCATCGCGCTGGCGATCCGTCGCAGCCTGATGTCTACAGGCATCGGGAAGCGCAGCTCTTCGACGGGTGCCGCTGACAGCTGGTCGAGCAGCACGGTGGCGATGCGGCCGTCGGCGCCGTGGACGTCGTACAGCGCCGGCATATGCGTGGCGTGCACGAGCAGACGCTCCAGCAGTGGAGAGATCGTCAATGCGCAGCATTGTCGGGGCAGGGTCGGCGCCGCATCCGGCTCGAGGAACAGGCAATGGACCTCGACATTTCCGGCGACGGTCACGCTGTGTGGAACATCGCCGGGAATCCACACCGCGCAGCGCGGCGGCACGATCCAGATGCCTTGCCCGGCCTCCAGCCTGACGACGCCGCGCAAGGACAGGACAAGCTCGTCCTTGCGATGCGCATGCATCGCCACCTCCGTCCCCTTCGTGACGATCTCGCCGCCGAACGCCGCGATGGGGCGCGGCACGTCCTCCGGGTTGAAATCGATGGAGTCATCGGGGCGAAGGTCGCCGTCGTTGAGCCGGAAGAAGGGCATGGTGGGCGAATGATCGATCCGGATGCGATGGACTGGACCCAACCAATATCTGGCCAGCCAGTGCGACTTTCAACGCTGCTGGCCTGAATCTCGATCGGTTCTAATCCGCTCGCCTCCGCCGCTTTGGACGCTTGCGGGAAAGTGAGGTCGCGCCACGCGAGGCAGGCTCCACGAATTCGCTCGCAACGGCTGCGGCCTGCGCAAGATCGTCGCTGATGACGTCAAGCACGGCCTTGGCCGCGACCGACACCGCACGCCTGGGGTGATGCACCCAGGCGATCGAGCGCACGATCCGCTGCGTGTCGAAGCGATGCGCCCGGATGGTGCCGCTGGCTAGCGATTGCCGAAGTGCGATGGTCGGCAGCACGGTTGCGAAATCGGTGGTCGCGATCACGTCGCAGAGCGCGGGCAGGGTGTCGAGCTCCAGGCGCGGGCGCAGGTCGATGCCGAGTGCGGCGGCGTGCTCGTCGAGGATCAGGCGCAGGCCGTGGCGCTTCGACGGTAGCACGAGGTCGACATTCGCGATGTGGTCGAAACGCAGTTTTGCAGGCGGCTTGATCGGGCCGTCCTTGCGGCAGGCGAACACCATCTCCTCGTCCATGATTTGATGCGCGGCCAGCGCCGTCTTGCGGCGCGGCACGTTGATCAGGGCGAAGTCAAGCTGGCCGGTGTTGACCCAGTCGACCAGCGTCTCGGTATAGCCCTCGCAGACCGACAGCGTGATCTCGGGATAGCGGCTGGCGACGGTCGCCGACGACCTCGCCATCGTGCTTTGCGCCACGGACGTGATGAGGCCGACCGAGACGCGGCCCGAGATGCGCCCGCCGAGCTGCGCCATCTCCTGCCGTGCATATTCGGCGTCGCGCACGATCGGTGCTGTCAGCCGCACCAGGGCCTCGCCGGCGCTGGTCAGCGTCATGCCCTGGACGCTGCGGTCGAACAGCTTTTGGCCGAGCTCGGCCTCGAGCTTGGCGATCTGCATGCTCAGCGCCGGCTGCACGATGTTGAGCTGGCGCGCGGCGCGGGTGACGTTCTTTTCCTCCGCCAGGCACAGGAAATATTGCATCTGCCTGAGTTCCACGGGCGTGTCCTTAGTCGCTGATCTCCTCGCCGGCAATCATCTCTGATGATCGATTATATAATCAATCATTATTTGTGGTGATGGATGCGATTGCCTAGTCTTGCCGCGGATGAACGTGGACCTCAGTGGGCGCGTGATCCACGGGAGCGAAACCAAAGACATGCAGGACGCCAGCCCCAAGCGGATGATCATCGGCATTTCCGGCGCCTCGGGCGTCACCTATGGCGTGCGCCTGCTGCAGCTTCTGCGCAATGCCGGCGTCGAGACGCATCTGGTGATGTCCAAGACCGCCGAGCAGACCTTTGCCTATGAGACCGACCTGAAGATCGCGGAGGTGAGGGCGCTCGCCAATGTCAACCATGCGATCGACGACATGGCCTCTGCCATCTCCAGCGGCTCGTTTCGCACCACAGGGATGATCGTGGCCCCGTGCTCGATGCGCTCGATGTCCGAGGTCGCCTCGGGCGTGACCACGACATTGCTGACCCGGGCCGCCGACGTCGTGCTCAAGGAGCGCCGGCGCCTGGTGCTGATGGTGCGCGAGACGCCGCTGCACACCGGGCACCTCAGGACGATGACGGCGCTCTCGGAGATGGGCGCGATCATCGCGCCGCCGGTGCCGGCCTTCTACGCCAAGCCGGAGGACCTCGACGACATGGTCGAACACACCGTCGGCCGCGTGCTCGACCTGTTCGACATCGACATCGGCGTCGTGCGCCGCTGGGGCGAGGACGAGGCGCTCAAGCGCCGCTCGCCGTCGCTGCGCAAGATCGCGCCCTGACCTGAAGACCTTAAGGAAAGACCCGTATGCGAATGGACAATGTTGCGAGGAAGGGCTCGCCCGCCGATCTGCGCACCTGGCTCGGCTACCTCGCCGAACGCGGCAAGCTCGCGATCGCGCGCGAGGGTGTTGCGCTGGCGGATGAGCTCGCCGCCATCGCCAAGCGGCTGGAACGCGACAGCGCCGTGCTGTTTCCGCGCCCGGACGGGCACGCGATCCCCGTCGTCGCCAACCTCTTTGCCGGCCGCGACTGGGTCGCCGATTCCATCGGCGTCACCGAGGAGCAGCTGCTGCCGCGGTTCCTGGCCGCCGCGAGCCATCCGCTGCCGACGCACGAGGTCGCGAGCGGGCCGGTGCAGGAGGTCGTCCATGACGATGTCGATCTGCTGCGCCAGCTTCCGGTCCCCAAGCACAATGAGCGCGACAGCGGCCCCTACATCACGGCCGGCCTCTTGATCGCGCGCAATCCCAGGAACGGCGTGCAGAACGTCTCGATCCATCGCTGCCAGATTTCCGGCAAGAATCGCATCGGCGTGCTGCTGCTGCCGCGGCATACCTTCTCCTATTATCGTCTTGCCGAAGAGCTGGGCCAGGCGCTGGAGATCGCGATCGTGATCGGCGCGCATCCGGCCCTGATGCTGGCCTCGCAGGCGATCGCCGCGCTCGACGAGGACGAGATGGCGATTGCCGGCGCGCTGCTCGGCTCGCCCGTCGATGTCGTGAAGTGCCGCACCAATTCGGTTCGCGTACCCGCCCATGCGGAGATCGTGATCGAGGGGCGCATTTTGCAGGGCGTGCGAGAGCCGGAGGGGCCGTTCGGCGAATTCCCTCAATATTACGGGCCGCGCGCGAATCGCGAGGTGATCGAGGTCGACGCGATTACGCATCGTGCCAAGCCAATCTTCCACACCATCGTCGGCGGCGGTTTTGAGCACCTGATCCTCGGCGGCGTGCCGCGCGAGGCGACGCTGCTCCAGCATCTGCGCCGCAGCTTTCCTGGTGTGATCGACGTTCGCCTCACGCGCGGCGGCACCTGCCGCTATCATCTCGCGATCAAGATCGACAAGGCCAATGATGGCGAGCCCAAGAACATCATGATGAGCGCCTTCGGCGCGCACTACGACATCAAGCAGGTGATCGTGGTGGACAAGGATGTCGACATCTCCTCGTCCGAGGAGATTGAATGGGCGGTGGCGACACGCTTCCAGGCCGATCGCGATCTCATGGTCGTCGCAGGCGCGCTCGGCTCGAAGCTCGATCCGACCACCGACAACGGTATCAGCGCGAAGATGGGCTTGGACGCGACGGCGCCGGTCAGCGCGCCCGAACTCGCCTTCAAGCGCATTCGCGTCAAGGGCGAGGAGGAGGTCGATCTCGCCGCGGCCTTGCAGCCCGACCCAGGCGCCGCGGTCGCGCGGTTGCTTGCGGAGGCGCGCGCATGACCGACTTGCGTCCGTTTGCGCGGTTGGAATATGAAGCTGACGCTGCTTATAGTGCCGCGCCGACAAGCCAATCGTTTTGCAGCGCAACGCTGGGAGGAAGGAACTGATGTCGACGGCCCTGCGCATTGCTCACGGCGCTTTTGGCAGGGTCGCTCTGCTCGACATGGACCGTTCGCTGGTCCGCCACGCCCATCATCATTGCCATGTCCTGCTCAAGGTCGAGGGCGCCGATACGCAGTTCATGGTCGGCGACCAGGTCACGCCGCTGACGGATACCGCCGCCGTGCTGGTCGACGGCTGGAAGCCGCATGCCTATGTGCACGACGTCAATCGTCCGCGCACGCTGATCATGGCGCTCTATATCGAGCCGGAATGGCTGAAGGAGTTCCGCCCGGGATGGGCCGCGAGCGGCGCGCCGGGTTTTTTCGAGCGCCCATCGGGCGAGGTATCGCCGCGCATCCGCCAGCTCACGCTGCATCTGGCGGCTGAGATGATGGCCAATCCGGACGCGGTGCGGACCCACGAGCAGACGCTGTCGGACCTGATGATCGCGGTGATCGAGCGCTTCACGCCCTGGCGCAGCTTTCCGACCTCGATCCGTGGCATGAGCGCGGTGAGCTGCGACTGGCGCATTCGCCGCGCGATGGATGCAATGCGCGTGCAGGATTCCTATGGCAGCGTCGATCAGTTCGTGAAGGGCGCCGGGCTCTCGCGCGCGCAGTTCTTCCGCCTGTTCGAGACCTCGCTCGGCGTCTCGCCAAAGATCTATCTCAACGTCGTCCGCATGGAGCGCGCGCTCGATGCTGTGATGCGCGAGGATACGCCGCTCGGCGAGCTCAGCGAGCGCTTTGGTTTTCCGGAGCCGGCGCATTTCACGCGCTTCTTCCGCGACCATGCCGGCGTCAGCCCGCGCGAGTTTCGCAACGTCTCGCGTCTTGCGGGTTGAGTCCTGCGACCGATATTGCGCTGCACGCGCTCGAATGAGACGATTTGGTAAGTCGTGAGAGCGGGCGGTATGGCCCGCGCAGCCCCTGTCCTGACAAGTGTCACCGCCGCGTCAAAGAACGCGTCGGGAGGTATGCCGGGACATGTTGCAGGCGGTCAAATCCGCAAATCCGGGAAATGGCGATGAGCCGTGGGTCGGGCGCTCCATCGAGCGCGTCGAGGACGCCGCGCTGCTCTCCGGCCGCGGCCGCTTCATCGACGATCTCGGTGTTGCGCCTGGCACGCTGCACGCGACGATTTTGCGCTCCCCGCATGCACACGCCGATATTCTCTCCATCGATGCTGAAGCTGCAAAACGCCTGCCGGGCGTTGCCGCGGTTCTGACCGGCAGCGACGTCAAGGCCGTCACCACAAGCCTCGTCGTCGGCGTGAAGGCGCCGGTGGAGTGCTGGCCGATCGCGATGGACCGCGTGCGCTATGTCGGCGAGCCCGTTGCTGTAGTGGTCGCGACGGATCGTGCGCGCGCCGAGGATGCGACGGAGCTGATCAACGTCGAATATCGCCCGCGCGGCGCCGTCGTCGATCCGCTTGGCGCGATCGCCGCAGGCGCGCCCGTGCTGCATGACGGCTTTCCCGGCAATCTCGCCAGCGATCGCTCATTCCGGTACGGCGAACCTGAAAAAGCCTTTGCGGATGCGCCGCATCGCTTCTCCATCGACATCAGATATCCCCGCAACTCCTGCACGCCGATCGAGACCTATGGCGTCGTCGCCTCGCACGATGCCGGCGAGGACGCCTATGAGGTGCTCGCCAATTTCCAGGGCCCATTCAGCATCCATACGGTGATTGCGCGCGCGCTGAAGGTGCCGGGCAATAGGCTGCGCCTGCGTACGCCGCCGGATTCCGGCGGCAGCTTTGGCGTCAAGCAGGGTGTGTTTCCCTACATCGCGCTGATCGCTGCTGCGGCGCGTATCACCGCGCGGCCGGTGAAATGGATCGAGGACCGGCTCGAGCATCTCACCGCCTCGGTGTCGGCGACCAACCGCGCGACGACGCTGTCGGCGGCGGTGGCTGCCGACGGCAAGATCCTCGCGCTCGACTGGGACCAGGTCGAGGATTGCGGCGCCCACTTGCGTGCGCCCGAGCCAGCGACGCTGTACCGCATGCACGGCAATCTGACCGGCGCCTACGACATCACCCACGTCAAGGTTCGCAACCGCGTCGTCGTCACCAACAAGACGCCGACCGGCCTCAACCGCGGCTTTGGCGGGCCGCAGGTCTATTTCGCGCTCGAGCGGCTGGTGCAGCGGATCGCCATCGGGCTTGGCCTTGATCCGCTCGATGTGATCAAGCGCAATCTGATCGATGCCGGCGCGTTTCCCTATCGCACCGCGACCGGCGCGTTGCTCGACTCGGGCAACTACCAGGAAGCGATTGTGCGGGCGGTCGAGCAAGGTAGGCTTGCCGAACTCAAATCGCGGCGCGACGAGGCGCGGGCAGAGGGACGCCTCTACGGCATCGGGTTCACCGCCGTGGTCGAGCCCAGCGTCTCCAACATGGGTTACATCACGACCGTGCTGACGACGGCTGAGCGCCGCAAGGCAGGTCCCAAGAACGGCGCGCAGGCGACGGCCACCGTCGGGCTCGATCCGGTCGGCAGCGTCACGGTGCATGTGGCGTCCGTGCCGCAGGGGCAGGGCCATCGCACCGTGCTGTCGCAGGTCGTCGCCGACGTCTTCGGTCTCCAGCCGAAAGACATCCGCGTCAACACTGAGATCGACACGGCGAAGGACGCCTGGTCGATCGCGTCAGGGAATTACGCCAGCCGTTTTGCCGCGGCGGTCGCCGGCACTGCAAAGCTCGCAGCCGAGCGCGTTGCCGGCAAGCTCGCGCGCATCGCGGCGAGCCAGCTCAACGTCGAGGCGGCGGACATCATCTTTGCAAAAGGCTTTGTCGCCTCGAAGCATAATCCGGAGAACCGGATCGCGTTCTCGCGTGTCGCCGCGCTCAGCCACTGGTCACCGGGCTCGCTGCCTGACGATGCCGGACAGACCATCCGCGAGACCGTGTTCTGGACGCCGCCGGAGCTGACGCCGCCTGATGACGAGGACCGTATCAACTCCTCGCTCTGCCACGGTTTCATCTTCGATTTCTGCGGCGTCGAGATCGATCCGACGACGCTGGAGACGCGGATCGACCGCTACGTCACCATGCACGATTGCGGCACCATTTTGCATCCGGGCATGGTCAACGGCCAGATCCGCGGCGGCTTTGCCCAGGCGCTCGGGGCCGCGCTCCTCGAGGAATATGCCTACGCCGAGGACGGTAGTTTCCTGACGGGAACGCTCGCCGACTATCTGCTGCCGACCACGACGGAGGTGCCGGAGCCCGAGATCATCCACATGGAGACGCCGTCGCCGTTCACGCCACTCGGCGCGAAGGGCGTGGGCGAGGGCAATTGCATGTCGACGCCGGTCTGCCTCGCCAATGCGGTGGCGGATGCGCTCGGCGTTGCCGACATCACCTTGCCGCTGGTGCCCGCGCGGCTGGCCGAACTGGTGCGCGGCGCCGAACCGCCGCCGCCTGCAGGTGGCGCGACCGCGGCGCCCGTGCGCGAGGGGGACCGGCGGCTGCGCGGCGAGGGGCAGGCGTCGGTGAAGGGCGCGCCGGAGCAGGTCTGGGCGATGCTGCTCGATCCCGCGATGCTGCAATCCGTCATTCCCGGCTGCCAGCGCGTCGACAAGGTCACCGACACGCATTTCCGTGCCGACGTCACGCTCGGCATCGGCCCCGTCTCCGGCCGCTATCGCGCCGACGTGGAGTTGTTCGACCTTGATCCGCCGCGCGCAGTCACCTTGCGCGGTGGTGCCACCGGCGCGCTCGGTTTCGGCAATGCCGAGGGGAGGATCACGCTTGCGCCCGACGGCAACGGCGGCACGAAGCTGACCTACAGCTACGACGCTGCGATCGGCGGCAAGGTCGCCAGCATCGGCGGCCGTCTGCTCGATGGCGCGACGCGGGTGATCATCGGCCAGTTCTTCACCGCGCTCGCGCGCAAGGCCGGCGGCGGTGGTGCCGCGGGCGGCGGCTTCTCGCTGTTCGCGCTGCTGGCCAAGGTCGCGAGCCTGTTCGGGGGGCGCCGATGAAGCCGCCCGCATTCGACTATCTCCGCGCCGAAAGCGTTAGCGATGTCCTCGAAGGCCTCGCGCAGCAGGGCGGCGATGCCCGTGTGCTCGCGGGCGGGCAGTCGCTGATGGCGATGCTCAACATGCGCCTCGCCAAGCCGAAGCTCTTGATCGACATCATGCGGATCAGGGAGCTGGGCCAGATCGAGCGGAGAGGCGATGCGGTGGTCATCGGTGCCGGCGTGCGCCAGGCCGATCTGCTGGCTTGGTCGGGCTTAGCCGAAGCACTGCCGCTGGTGGCGCTGGCGCTGCCCTGGGTCGGGCACATGCAGACCCGCAGCCGCGGCACCATCTGCGGCTCGCTCGCCCATGCCGATCCCAGTGCTGAGATGCCGCTCGCGCTGGTCGCGCTCGGCGGCGAGGTGTTGTTGCGCAACGCCAGGCGTCGGCGGCGCGTGGCCGCAAAAGACTTCTTCGCCGGCATGATGCTGACGGCGCGCAGCGACGACGAGCTAATCGAGGGCATCTCGCTGCCCGTTACCAAGGGATCGCGCGTCGCCTTCCGCGAGGTCGCGCGCCGGCATGGCGATTTCGCCATCGTCGCCTGCGCCGCGATGAAGACGCCGACGGGTGTGCGTCTCGCCGTCGGCGGGGTCGCCGACGTGCCGACCGGGCGCGACTGGCCGCGGCTGGAGGGCAGCGCGCTCGATGACGCCCTCAACGCTTTTGCCTGGGAGCTCGGCGCGCGCGACGACGTCCACGCCAGCGCGCGCTACCGCCGCGACCTCGTGCGCATGATCGGCCGCGACCTGATCGGCGAGGTGCTGCAATGACACGTCTCAAGGCCGACCGCCGGCACGCAATTCGCTTCACGCTCAATGGCAAGCCTGTCGAGGGGGAGGCCGAGCCGCGCATGCTGCTGTCCGATTTCCTGCGTCACCAACTCGGCGCGACCGGTACGCATGTCGGTTGCGAGCACGGCGTCTGCGGCGCCTGCACTGTCGTCGTCGACGGCATGCTGACGCGGTCCTGCCTGACGCTCGCCGCGCAGGTCGACGGCTGCGAGCTCAGGACCGTCGAAGGGCTCGCACCCGCGGCCGACCGGCTCGGCGTGCTGCAACAGGCATTCCGTCGCAACCACGCACTCCAGTGCGGCTTCTGCACCGCCGGCATTTTGATGTCGCTCGACCATTATCTCGCGAAGAACCCAAATCCGACCGAGGCGGAGATCCGCGATCTCCTCAGTGGGCATATCTGCCGCTGCACCGGCTACACCCCGATCATCAAGGCGGCGTTAGATGCCGCCGCCGAACTCACTTCATCCAACAAAGAGACGTCTGATGCTTGATCTCGCCAGCAGCTTCGTTGCCAGCGCCGCGCGCGATCCCCACGCTATCGCCCTGGTCGACGGCGATCTCCGCCTGACCTACCGGCAATGGTACGACAAGATTTCCGCGCTGGTGGCATCGTTCGACCGGCTTGGCCTGAAGCCCGGCGACCACGTCGTCACGTTGCTGCAAAACCGCTGGGAAGCGGCAACGCTGCACTGGGCTTGCCAGTTCGCGGGTCTCGTCGTCACGCCGATCAACTGGCGCGCCAAGGCCGACGAGCTCGATTACTGCATCGAGAATGCCGAAGCCTGCGCGGTGTTCTACCAGGACATTTCCGCCGAGGCCATGCAGGGCTCAGCGCTGGCAGGCAAGCTGCTGCGGGTCTCCGTCGATCCCGGAACGGGTGAGGCGACGAGTTTCGCCGATCTGATCAAGAACGCTGCGCCGGATGCCGAGCCGCGCGTCGGCGCTGATGCCTGGTCGATCATGCTCTACACCTCGGGCACGACCTCGCGCCCGAAGGGCGTGCCGCGGCGGCATCGCGCCGAGCGCGCCGCCGCGATCGCCCATGTCGCGCAGAACCTCTACGGCCGCGGCGAGCGGACGCTCGGTGTGATGCCGCTCTACCACACCATGGGTGTCCGCTCGCTGCTGGCGATGTCGCTGATCGGCGGCACCTTCATCTGCCTGCCGCGCTATGACAGCCGCCAGGCGCTGGCGCTGATCGAGAAAGAGGAGATCACCAATCTCTATCTGGTGCCGACGCTCTATCACGACCTCGTTCACCACGAGGCCTTTGCCAAGACCGACGTGTCGAGCGTGCGCAAGCTCGGCTTCGCCGGTGCGTCGATGACCGATGGCCTGCTGAAGAAGCTGAACGAGGCGTTCAAGCCAAACCTGTTCGTCAATCATTACGGCAGCTCGGAGATCTACACCTTTACGATAGATCAGAACGCCGCGGCAAAGCCCGGCTCGGCCGGCAAGGCGGGGCTGAACCAGCACGTCAAGGTCGTGCGCATCGGCGCGCGCTCGGTGGCGGAGCTTGCCGCCGTCGGTGAGGAGGGCGAGATCATCGCCACGCTTGCGGGCGACGAGGCCTTCGAAGGCTACTGGCGCCGCCCCGAGGCCGATGCCAAGTCGCTGCGCGAAGGCTGGTACTTCACCGGCGATACCGGCTACGTCGATCCCGACGGCGATCTGTTCGTCACCGGGCGCGTCGACGACATGATCATCACCGGCGGCGAGAACGTCTCGCCGGTCGAGATCGAGAGCTGCCTGTCGCTGCACCCCGCCGTCGACGAGGTCGCGGTGGTCGGCGTCGCCGATGAGAAGTGGGGCAAGGTCGTTGCCGCCTTCGTCAAGCGCAACCGCGCCGTATCCGAGGTCGAACTGGAGCAGTTCTGCCGCACCTCGGGCCTTGCCAATTTCAAGCGGCCGCGCCGCTACGTCTTCGTCGACGCGATCCCGAAATCGCCGGTCGGCAAGCTACTGCGGCGACTGCTCGTTGCCGGAGAATACGAGGCCGAGCGCCTGCCGCCGTCGGACGCCGCCTGATCATCACTCCATCAACAGAAGGAAGCCAAAATGCCGTCACCCTATAAATTCGCCGATCTCAGGCTCGCCAAGCTCGATGGGTTCAAGGTCGAGATCGACGAGGCGCATGAGCGCGCCGACATCATCCTCGGACGTCCACCCTACAACGTCGTGGCGATGCCGCAGCGCGACCAGCTGCGGCTGACCTTCGAGACGCTGGATGAGGATCCGCGCGTCCGCGTCATCGTGGTGCGCGGCGAGGGCGAGCATTTCTCCAGCGGCGGCAATATCGGCGGCTTCATGGAGGCGAGCCCCGAGCATGTCTCCAAGCTCGCCTGGAACATCGCCGCGCCCGCGCGTTGTGCCAAGCCCGTCATCGTCGCCAATCGCGGCTATTGCTTCGGCGTCGGCTTCGAGCTGTCGCTCGCCTGCGACTTCCGCATCGCCTCTGAGACCACGCAATACGCGCTGCCGGAGCAGAAGCTCGGCCAGATCCCGGGCTCGGGCGGCTCGGCGCGCCTGCAGAAGATGGTCGGCATCACCCGCACCAAGGACATCGTGATGCGCTCCAAGCGCATCTCGGCCAAGCAGGCCTATGAGTGGGGCATCGCCACCGAATGCGTGCCGGATGCCGAGCTGGAGAAGGCGACCGACAGACTGGTCGACGAGCTCCGCACCTTCTCGCCGCTGGCGCAGCGCACGGCCAAGAAGCTGCTCAACGACACCGAGGACTCGACGCTCGCCATCGCGATTGAGCTGGAAGGTCACTGCTACAGCCGCCTGCGCCAGTCCGAGGACTTCAAGGAGGGCGTCGAGGCCTTCAACGCCAAGCGTCCGCCGAAATTCACCGGCCGCTGATACGCGACGCAAACGCACTGCTGCGGTTCGCCATGGCGCGGACCGCGGCGCCATTCAAACGGGGGAGGTAAAACAACATGGCTGAGATGGATATGCCGGTCGCGGGTGCGCAAGCATCGGCCGATAACAAGCAGATGGTCAATGCGATCATCGCATCGGTACTCGGATGGGCACTGGATCTGTTCGATTTGTTCATTCTGCTCTACGTGGCGCCGGTCGTCGGTGCACTGTTCTTTCCGTCGAGCAATGCGGCTCTGTCGCTGGCGGCGGTCTATGGCTCATTCGCGGTGACGCTCTTGATGCGGCCGCTCGGCTCGGCGGTGTTCGGGCATTATGCCGACGTGCATGGCCGCAAGCAGGCCATGCTGATCGCCATCATCGGCGTCGGCCTCAGCACCGCGGCGTTCGGCCTGCTGCCGACCATCGCGCAGGTCGGTGTCATCGCGCCGATCATCTTCCTGATCCTGCGGCTGGTGCAGGGCGTGTTCGTCGGCGGCGTCGTGGCGTCCACCCACACGATCGGCACCGAGTCAGTGCCGCCGCAATGGCGTGGCGCGATGTCGGGACTGGTCGGCGGTGGTGGTGCCGGCATCGGCGCGCTGCTCGCGTCGTTCATCTTCCTGATCACATCCTCGGTGTTCCCCGGCGATGCCTTCGCGGTGTGGGGCTGGCGCTTCATGTTCTTTTCGGGTCTGCTGAGCTCGCTGCTCGGCTGGTTCATCTTCCGCAACCTCGAAGAATCTCCTTATTTCAAGGAACTCAAGCGCCAGCAGGGCAACAAGCAGGCAAAAGTCTCGAAGGCACCGGTCAAGGACGTTTTCTCCGGCGAATATCGCGGCGTGCTGCTGGTCAACCTTCTGATCACCTTCGGCGGCGGCGCCGGCTATTACCTGACCTCGGGCTATCTGCCTAGCTTCCTAAAGGTCATCAACGCGGTCCCGAACCAGACCTCGTCGCTGATCCTGATGGGGGCGAGCGTCTCGGCGTTCTTTTCGGCGGTGCTGGTCGGCGCGATGAGCGACTGGATCGGTCGCAAGAAGACGTTCCTGCTGATCGGCGCGCTGGCCGCGGTGCTGCTGCCGCTGTGCTATCTCAATCTCGCGGCCGCCAAGGACACGACGCAGATCACGCTTCTTGCGCTCGCCATCGCCTTCATCGGCAATGCCGGTTACGCGCCGGTGCTGATCTTCCTCAACGAGCGTTTCCCGACCGCGCTCCGCGCCAGCGGCACGGGCCTGTCCTGGAACATCGGCTTTGCGCTGGGCGGCATGATGCCGACCTTCGTTTCGCTGGTGAGCGCCAGCCCGGCGCAGATTCCGATGTCGCTGGCTTATTTTGCTGTCGGCGTGTTCGTGATCTACCTGATCGGTGCGGTCGTGATCCCCGAGACCAAGGGCAACTTCCGCTGAGCCTTAAGCCGGCGCGGCTGCTTTGCTGCCGTGCCGGCTCGCTCAACGTATGACGAGACGGAAATGGATGAGCTGCATTTCGACGATGTGATCGTCGGCGGCGGGTCGGCGGGCTGCGTGCTCGCCAGCAGGCTTTCCGCGGACGGACGCCGTCGCGTACTCCTGATCGAAGCCGGGATGGACACGCCGCCCGAGGCAACACCGCCGGAAATTCTCGACAGCTATCCGATGCCGCTGTTCTTCGGCGACAGATACATCTGGCCGGGCCTGTCGGCGGCGGCCGGCCGCAATGCCGCGGGCAAGCCGGTCGTCCGTGCCTATGAGCAGGGCCGGGTGATGGGCGGCGGCTCCAGCATCAACGTGCAGTCGGCCAATCGCGGCCTTCCGCGCGATTATGACGAGTGGCGCGATCTCGGCGCGCGCGGCTGGGGATGGGCGGACGTGCTGCCTTACTTCCTCAAGCTCGAGACGGACCTTGATTTCGATGGCCCGTTGCATGGCAGAAGCGGTCCGATCCCGATCCGCCGGATCGCGCGAGCGGCGATGCCGGCGTTCGGCAAGGCCGTGGGCGAAGCGCTGTCGACGACTGGCCTGCCGTTCCGGAAGGACCAGAATGCCGAGTTCGAGGACGGCATTTTTCCGCCGGCTTTCTCCAATCGCAACGACCGGCGCGTCTCCACGGCCGCCGGCTATCTCGACCCGGCAACCCGCACGCGGCCGAACCTGACCGTCTGGGCGGACAGCTCGGTCGAGCAGCTCCGGATCGAGAGCCGTCGCGCGACCGGCGTGGTGGTCGCACGTGGCGGTCAGAAGCTCAGCGTCGGTGCCGGCCGCGTGATCCTCACCGCAGGCGCGCTGCAGTCACCGGCGATCCTGATGCGGGCGGGCATTGGCCCCGGGGCGGCGCTGCAGGCGCTCGGCATTCCCGTCGCCATTGATCTGCCCGGCGTTGGCAGCAATCTGCGCGATCATCCCGCGCTGACGTTCTGCCAATATCTGCCGCGTCCGCTGCGGCTGCCGCTGGCGCGGCGCCGTCCCAATTTCGCGGCGATGCGTTTTTCGTCAGGACATCCCGGCTGCGATCCGTCCGACATGTACATCACCGCCTCGGCGCGCGGCGGCTGGCATGCGCTTGGCACGCGGCTCGGGCTTTATTTCCTCTGGTGCAACCGGCCATATTCGAGCGGTTCTCTCACGCTGGCGAGCCGCGATCCCTGGACCTATCCGGTTGTCGATTTCAACCTGCTGTCCGATGCACGCGATCTCGAACGGATGGTTGCAGCCGTCCGGCTGCTGGCGAAGCTCGTGGTGCATCCGGCGCTCAACCCCGAAACCGGTGACTTCTTCCCGGCCTCCTACTCGCCGCGCATCAAGCGGCTGAGCCGTTACGGCTCTGCCAACCGCATCATCGCCGCGATCCTCGGGCCGATGCTCGACGTGCCCGCGGGTCTCAGGCAACTCCTGATCCGGCTCGTGCTGCTCAACGGCACCGCCTTCCAGGCAACGCTCGCGGACGATCGCGCGCTCGAAGCCTTCGTGCGGCAGAGCGTCTTCGGCGTCTGGCATCCCGTGGGCACCTGCAGGATGGGCGATCCCGCCGACCGGATGGCGGTGGTCGATCCGCAAGGGCTGGTGATCGGCAGCGAGAACGTCTTCGTGGCGGACGCCTCGATCATGCCGCGGCTGCCGACCGCCAATACCAACATTCCCGTGATCATGGCGGCCGAGAAGATCAGCGATGCGCTGCTGCGACATCATTGATCCCTTTTCCCTGATCGCCTTTCGGTGTAGCTCTGCGCGCGCCTGAAACGGTGGGGCGCTGAGCCCGCCGATGACCGAAATCATGGAGACCTGGGATGTATCCGAAAGTTCAAATGTTCATCGCCGGCGAGTGGACCGACGGTACGTCCGGCAAGTCGGAGGACATCCTCAATCCCGCCACCGGTCAGCCGATCGGCAAAGCCCCGCACGCCTCGAAGGCGGATCTCGACCGCGCGCTGGAAGCCGCCAAGGCCGGGTTCGAAGTCTGGCGCAAGACGTCGCCGTACGACCGCTACAAGCTGATGCGCAAGGCTGCCGACATCATCCGCTCCCGCGCCGCCGAGATCGCGCCCGTGATGACCATGGAGCAGGGCAAGCCGGTGGTGGAAGCGCAGGGCGAGACCATGCTGGCCGGCGATCTCATCGACTGGTTCTCGGAGGAAGCCCGCCGCGCCTATGGCCGCATCGTGCCGCCGCGGATGGGCAACGTCTCCCAGCTCGTGACCAAGGAGCCGGTCGGCCCGGTCGCCGCGTTCACGCCGTGGAATTTCCCGATCAACCAGGCTGTGCGCAAGATCTCGGCCGCGCTCGCCGCCGGCTGCTCGATCATCGTCAAGGGTCCGGAAGAGACGCCGGCAAGCTGCATGGAGCTGGTGCGCGCCTATGCCGATGCCGGCATTCCCCCCGGCGTCGTCCAGCTGGTGTTCGGCGTGCCTGCCGAAGTGTCGGAATATCTCATTCCGCATCCGATCATCCGCAAGATTAGTTTTACGGGCTCGACCGCAGTCGGCAAGCATCTGGCCGCACTCGCCGGTCTGCACATGAAGCGCGTCACTATGGAGCTCGGCGGTCATGCGCCGGCGATCGTGTTCGCGGATGCCGACCTCGACAACGCCGCAAAAATTCTCTCGGCGAACAAGTTCCGCAATGCCGGCCAGGTCTGCGTCTCGCCGACGCGCTTCCTGGTGCATGAAAGTGTCTACCAGCCCTTCGTGGACAAGTTCGTTGCGGCGGCCAAGAGCCTCAAGGTTGGCAATGGCCTGGACAAGGAGACCCGCATGGGTCCGCTGGCGAACCCGCGCCGCGTCGACGCGATGGAAGGTCTGGTCTCCGACGCCGTGCAGCGCGGCGCCAAGGTGCAGGCCGGCGGCAAGCGCATCGGCAATGAAGGCTTCTTCTTCGAGCCGACCGTCATCACCGACGTGCCGCGCGATGCCCGCATCATGAACGAGGAGCCGTTCGGGCCGCTTGCTCCGATTACCTCGTTCCGCAGCTATGATGAGGTGGTGGCCGAGGCCAACCGTCTGCCTTACGGCCTGGCGGCCTATGCCTACACCACCTCGACCAAGACGATGCAGGCGATCGGTGCCGACGTCGAGAGCGGCATGGTCTCGATCAACCACCACGGCCTCGCGCTGCCCGAAGTGCCGTTCGGCGGCATCAAGGATTCCGGCTGTGGCTCGGAGGGTGGTCTCGAGGCGATCGAGGGGTACCTCAACACGAAGTTCGTGACCCAGGCGAGCGCGTAAGGTCCACTGCGTAGGGTGGGTTACGTTTGCGCGAACCTACTCTGCGGCACTCGTGCCCCGGACGCAGCGCAGCGCTCTTAGCGGTGCGCTGCAGAGCCGGGGCCCATCTCACCTCAAGTCCCTTGGTTGCCATCTGGGTCCCGGCTCTGCGCAGCAACGCCAACGCGTTGCTGCGCGTCCGGGACACGAGAGTGCGTGCTTCTCGAAACTAAGCGCGCACCACTCTCAATTCGTCGGTCCATCACCCCTGATCGCAAACGTCGTGGCCTTCAGCTTGGTCATGCCGAACTTGTCGAACAGCTTGTCATAGGTGCCATCAGTGCGGATCGCGGTGAGGGCATCGGCGACGGCCTGGGCGAGCAGCTTGTCGCGGAATGCGAACGTGATATCGGTGCCGGCGATGTCGCGGACCCAGATTTTTGCGATGCCCTTCTGCTCCAGCGAGTTGGCGGTCTCGTTGATGTTCAGCGCCGCCTCGAGCTGGCCGGCGCGCAGCGCCGCCGAGGTGGCGGTGACGGTGGTGAAGGTGCGCAGCTCGATCGGCTTGAGGCCCTTGGCCTCCATCGCGGTGCTGAACTCGCGCGCCTTGCGCTCGGTGTAGGTCGCCGATTCCACGCCCACCACGCGGCCGGCGAGATCCTCGAATTTTTCGAGCTTCAGGCTGGAGGAGGGGTCGGTGTAGATGCTGATCGCCTGCTGCGCGTAGGGCACGAGGTAGAGCATCTTCGAGCGCTCCTCGGTCCAGAACAGGCCGGTGTTGATGGCATCGAAGCGGCCGGAGCGCAGCGCCGGGATCATCGGCGGGAAGTCCATGCGCAGGAACACCGGCTCGACGCAGATCCGCTTGGCGATCTCGCGGGCGAGCTCGACATTGAGGCCCTGCAGCTCGCCCTTATCGTCGACGAATTGCTGCGGCGGCAGCGTCGGATTGATCGACATCTGCCATTTCGGCGCCTCGATCAGGCTCGAGGCCGGTACTTTCGGCGTGCAGGTCTGGGCGCCGGCGGCCTGCGTCAGGCCGACCAGAAGGACGAGGGCGGAGATGGTTTTTGGAAATCGCATCTGAATACTCCGATCAAATCGTGGGTGGCAGAGGAGCCGTTCTCCGGTCCGCGTCTTCTTCATTGTCTCGGCATGTGGCCGCCGCAGCATCGGCTTGCCGTGTCAGGATCAGCGAGATGTGACGGGCGGCGGTCACCACCTCGTCGCGCTGGTTGAGGAGGTCGAGCGTTTCGACGACGATGCCGCGCGCGGGGTTCTTGGTCGGCCGCTTCTCGACGAAGCGGAAGCGGACGCGCAAGCTGTCACCGGCAACGATGGGGCCCTTGAATTTCACCTCGTCCCAGCCGAGCGAGGCGACAGAGGTCTCCTCGTACAGCTTCAGCTCCGACTTCAGCCCTTCCATCAGCGACAGGCCATACAGACCGTGGCCGATCACGGCGGGAAAGCCGCGCGAGCGCGCATAGGCGCCGTCGATATGGAGCGGGTGGTGATCGCGCGTGACATCGGCGAAGACTGCAATATCAGCCTCGGTCACGGTGTGCACCGCGGTCTCGAACTCCGCGCCGAGCGCGATGTCTTCGTAACGCAGATTGATCGGGGCGCTGACGTTCATGCTGATCCCTCAGGCAACCTTCCGTGGCCGCGCCGGCAGCGCCTTGAAGCTCTGCGCGATCCCCATCGGCCCGGAGCGGAAGATGCGCGGGTCCATATCCCTAAGCTGCGGGCTGATGCGTGGGCGAAAGCCCATATGGGCGAGGATGTCCTCCTCGAGGCGCACGCCAGGCGCGATCTCGGTCAGGGTCACGTGGCCGTTCTCGAGCTCGAACACGGCGCGCTCGGTGACGTAGCTGACATGCTGGCCGCGCTGGGCGGCGAGCGAGGCGCTGAAGCTGATCTGGCCGACTTGTGGGACGAACTTGCGGAAGGCGCCGTCGCGCCGGATCGCGAGGCGGCCGTTCTCGACGCCGATGTCGAACTTGCCGCCGGTCATGGTGCCGCTGAAGATCAGCCGCTTGGCGTTCTGGGTGATGTCGATGAAGCCGCCGGAGCCGTCGCGGCGCTCGCCGAAACGGGTGACGTTGACGTTACCGGCTTCATCAACTTCCGCGAAGGAGAGGAAGGCGCAGGAGAGGCCACCGCCATCGTAGAAGTCGAACTGATAGGCCTGGTCGAGAATGACGCGCGGATTGATGGCGGTGCCGAACTCGCGGGCGTGGCCCGGCACGCCGCCGACCACGCCGGACTCCACCGTCAGGGTGATCAGGTCGGAGATGCCTTCCTCGGCCGCGACATTGGGGATCATCGCGGAGATGCCGACGCCGAGATTGACGACGTCGCGCGGACGCAGCTCGAAGGCGGCGCGGCGAGCGATGACCCGGCGTTCGGTGAGCGGATCGGGCGTGATCATCGCCACCGGCACGCGCGTCTCGCCGCAGCGCGCGGGATCGTAGGCGGTGCCGTAGGTCTGCATCTGATCGGGCTCGAGCACGACATGGTCGATCAGGAAGCCCGGGATCTTCACCATCTGCGGATGGATCGAGCCGCGCTTGACGATGCGCTTGACCTGGCAGATCACCGTGCCGCCGGCATTGTGCACGGCCTGCGCGATCGAGAGATCCTCGCGCGTGGTGCCCTCGTGCTCCATGCTGATATAGCCGTCCTCGTCGGCCGAGGTGCCGCGAATGATGGCGACGTCGGGCGGGGCGGGGACGCGGTAGAGCAGGTACGATTGGCCATGCAGCTCGAGCAGGTCCACCAGCGGCGCGGTGGTGCGCTTGTTCATGCGGCCGCCGTCCTGGCGCGGGTCCATATAGGTGTTGAGGCCGACATGGGTGAGCACGCCGGGATGCTTCGCAGCCATGGCGCGGCAGAGCTGGCTCATCACGCCTTGAGGGAAATTATAGGCGTCGATCAGCTCGTCGCGGACGAGGCGCATGAACGGCACTTGCAGGCCGAAATTGCCGCCGATCACGCGCGCGATCAGGCCTTCATGGGCGAGATGGCAGAGGCCCTTCTCGGTGACGGCGCCGACGCCGGTGATGTTGATCAGCGTCAGATTGTGCGGGCCCTGGCCGCCGAGGAAGCGCTGCTCCAGCGCATCGAGGATGGCTTCGGCCGCGCCCGTGCCGCCATTGCCGCCGACGATCAGCGTGTCAGTGTCGCGTATCAGGCCTGCGGCTTCTTTCGCGGTGATGATGCTCAGCATGCCCTCACGCGGCCTCCTTCTCGACCTGGCGGGCGATGATCATCCGCTGGATCTGGTTGGTGCCCTCGTAGATCTGGGCGAGGCGGACGTCGCGGAAGATCCGCTCGATGCGGTACTCGCGCGAATAGCCGTTGCCGCCGTGGATCTGCAGCGCGTTGGAGACGTGCTTCATCGCCATGTCGGTGGTGAACAGCTTTGCCTGCGCCGCCTCCTTGGCGATCGGCTCGCCGGCATCGTGCAGGCGCGCGGCGTGGTGGATGAGGAGGCGCGCAGCGGCGATGTCGGTCGACATGTCCGCGAGCATGAACTGCACCGCCTGGAAGCCGATGATGGCCTGGCCGAACTGCTTGCGGTCCTTGGCATAGGCGGTCGCGTCCTCAAACGCGGCCTGCGCCATGCCGAGCGCCATCGAAGCCATCATCAGCCGGCTGAAGTTGAAATTGCTCATCGCCATCTTGAAGGCCTGGTTCTCCGGCCCCATCACGCTGTCCGCGGGCAGGCGCACGTCGGAGAAGGTGATCTGGCAGTCGTCGAGGCCGTGCATGCCGAGCAGTTCCTCGTTCTTGCCGCGGGCAATGCCGGGCAGGGCGCCGTCGACCAGCAGGCACGAGATGGAACGGTGGCCTGCCTCGCTGCCGGTGCGCGCGAACACCATGATGCGGTCGGCAACGCCGCCGAGCGTCACCCAGGCCTTGGTGCCGTTGAGCCGCCAGCCATTGCCCTCGCGCACCGCGTTGGTGCGGATGCTAGCTACGTCGGAGCCGTGGTCGGGCTCGGAGACGGCGGTGGCGGGAATGATGTCGCCGCTCAATATCTTCGGGATCAGCGCCTTGTGCGCGTCGGTGCCGTGATGGTCGAAGAACAGCACTGCTTCAACGGGGATCGCGAAAGCATTGGCGACCGCGCCGGAGCAACGCGCGAGCTCTTCCATCGCGATGCAGGCTGCGACCGCGTCGAGGCCGGCGCCGCCGGCGCCTTCGCGCAGGCAGATGCCGAACAGGCCGAGATCGGCCATGCCCTTGTAGAGCGCGCGGTCGAAACGGTCCTCGCGATCGATGGCGGCGGCGCGCGGCAGGATCTCGGCTTCCGCGAAGCGGCGGGCGGTGTCGCGGAGAGCTTTCTGGTCCTCGGTGTAAAAGCGATCCATCGTGTGCTCCCGTCAGTCGCTGGCGAGCTTGGAATCGTGGGAGACTTCGCTGCGGTCGCGATCGCAGAAATAGACCGCGACGTCGTCGCCGGGCACGCCATAGGCGCTGCATACGGCGCGGGTCAGCGCGATGGCGGCGGCGCGGCGCTCGGCCTCGCTGCGGCGGAAGGCGTGGACCTTGAGCAGGATGCGTTGGCCGGTGGCGGGAGCGCCGAACGTGCCGGCATGGGCGTAGTCATCGGGTGCAATGTTCAGGAAATAGAGCGTGACCGTGTCGGCGGTGACGCCGAACGCCGACATCAGGCCGTCGGTCACGGACCGGGCCAGTGCGGCCTTGCGCTGGTTTGGGACTTGCGGGGCGAGCACTTCGACATAGGGCATCGATCAGACCTTCGCGGATTTGGCCGCAGATGATTTGGATAAAGACGATTTGGACTTGCCGGATCTCGCAGGGGCGGGGGCATCGAACTGGCGACAGGAGTCGCGCTGGATCAGCTTGGCGCCGACGCGATATTCGCGAACGCCGTCATTGCCATTGCCCTTGGCGTCCATGCGATGCAGCAGCCGGTCGACGGCGAGATTGGCAAGATCGCGCGCGCCGTTGTCGACGATGCTGATGGCCGGACGATGCCATTCGAACCACGGCATGTCCTCGTAGCAGAGCAGCGAGAGATCGTCGGGAATGACGATGTTCCGTTCCGCCGTCACGCGCAGCACGCCGAGCGTTGCCTCGTGATTGGCGACGAAGATCGCGCTGGGCGGGCGGGGGAGATCGAGCAGCTTGCGGGCGCAGGTCGCGCCGGTCTCGGGCTCGAAATGGCCGGCATGAATCAATGTGTCGTCCCTGGCGATGCCGGCTTCTCGCAGTGCGCGGACATAGCCGGACAACCGTTCGCGACCGGACGTGGTGTCCTGGCGGCCAACGATCAGCCCGATGCGCTTGTGCCCGAGCTCGATCAAATGACGCGTGCCCAGATAAGCGCCTTGCGGATCGTCGGCCAGCACGGTCTCGAGATCGGTCGCGTCATCGCGTCGCACCAGGCAGACGATGGGCACGTCCTTCGAGAGCGCCTTGAGCTGCGGACCGTTCTTGCCGGTGGGCACCACGATCAGCCCGTCGATGCGGTGGTCGACCAGCGTGGTGAGGGTGTCGCTCTCCTGCTGCGGATCGTCGCCGCCGATGCACAGAAGCATTTGATAACCCAGCGCCTTCAGGCGCGCCTGCACCACTTCGGCCATCACCTGGAACGAGGCGTTGGTGAGATTGTGGACGAGAAGCGCCACGAGCCGCGACTGCCCGGTCTTGAGGCCCCTCGCGATCGGGTTCGGCCGATAGCCGAGCTCGCGCGCGATGCGCACCAGGCGCTGCTGCGTGCGCTCGCTGGTCAGGCCGGTTCCCGTCAGAGCTCGGGAAGCAGTGCTGACCGAAACGCGGGCCGCCTGTGCCACATCTTTGAGCGTGACGCTCATCAAACCTGCCGATAGACTGCAAACGATTGCAGAAACGCTATGAGCTTATTCCACGCGGATCAAGCTCAAAAAATGGATGGTGTTGCCCAATGCAGAGCCATTTATGCAAACGATTGCATAAGGCGTGCGGATATTCCGCAGGCGGCATCCGTCACCTGAATCCACCCGAGCACCCGGCAGTTCCCTGATGAAGACGTTTCGCGGCACCTACACCGTCATGATCACCCCGTTCACGGCAGCGGGCGAGGTCGATGTCGCGGCCTTGCGCGCCTTCGTCGACTGGCAGATCGCGCAGGGCATTCACGGGCTGATCCCGCTTGGCTCGACCGGCGAGTTCCTCTCCATGGACGACGACGAGAAGGCGCTGGTTGCCGAGGTCGTCATTCGCCAGGCCGCGGGCCGCGTCCCCGTGCTGATCGGCACCGGTGCGGAAGATACGCGCGAGGTGGTGCGCCTCAGTCGCCGTGCCGAAAAACTGGGCGCCGATGGCGTGATGATCATCCCGCCATTCTATTCGACCCCGACCGACGACGAGCTCGTGCATCATTACAAGACGGTGGCGGATGCGATCTCGCTGCCGATCATGGTCTACAACAATCCGGCAACCGCCAATGTCGATCTCAAGCCACAGCTGGTGGCGCGCATCGCCGAGATCGACAACTGCCTCTACATCAAGGAGTCGACGCTGGAGGTGACGCGCGTGCGCGACATCATCCGCCTCTGCGGCGACAAAATGACTGTGTTCGGCGGCATCCTCGGCTTCGAATCCTTCGTCGAGGGTGCCCAGGGCTGGGTAGCCGTGGCTTCCAACGTGGTCCCGGCGGAGATGGCCCGCATCTTCAGCCTCGTCGCCGACCACGGCGCGATCAAGGAGGCGCGCGAGCTCTATCTCAAACACCTGCCGGTGATCGAATTCGTCGGCGGCCAGGCCTATGTCGCCGGCACCAAGGCGCTGCTCAGTCATATGGGTTTTGCAGCCGGCCATCCGCGCCCACCGCGGCTGCCATTGCCGGCCGCGCAGGATGCGGCCGCGCGTGCCCTGGTCGAGACGTTCGATCTCGCTTGGCGCGGTGCGCCGGTTGCGGCTGCTTGAACTGAGGTGAACGGATGAACCTGCTCGACGGCGTCAAGATCCTCAGCTTCAACCACTATCTCGCTGGGCCCCTGGCGGCGCAGACGCTGGCCGATCTCGGCGCCGACGTCATCGCGGTCGAGCCGATCGAGGGGGCGTTTCAACGCAACTGGGCGGTCGCCAATCATTTCGTGGCAGGCGACAGCGTCAATCATCTGGCCACGGGGCGCAACAAGCGCAGCATCGCCGTCGATCTCAAGCATCCCGACGGCATTGCCGCGGTGAAGAAGCTGGTCGCGACCGCCGATGTCGTGATGGAGAACTTTCGGCCGGGCACCATGGCCAAGCTCGGCCTCGGCTACGACACGTTGAAGGCAATCAACCCGGGCCTGATCTATGCGGTCGCGACCGGCTTCGGATCGGACGGGCCGTACAAGGATCGTCCCGGCCAGGATCTTCTGCTCCAGGCGATGTCGGGCCTTGCAATGCGGACGGGACGCGCCGATGGCGAGCCGACGGCGGTCGGTGCTGTTATCGTCGATCAGCATGCCGCCTCGCTCTATGCCATGAGCATTCTCGCGGCGCTGTTCGCGCGGACCAAGACCGGGAAGGGCCAGCTCGTCGAGGTCAACCTCTATCAGGCCGCGCTCGATCTCCAGGTCGAGCCGCTGACCGCCTGGCTCAACGGCGCGCCGTCGCCGACGTCGCGCGGTCCAGCCGGCATCGCAGCGTGGTTCAGCCCCGGGCCTTACGGCGTTCACGCCACCGCGGATGGGCATATGGCGATCTCCATGTCCACGCCCAGGGCGCTCGCAGTCGCGCTCGGCAGCGAAGAGCTGAAGCAATTCGCCGACACCGACAGTTTCTCGAAGCGCGAGGAGATCACGCGGATCGTTGCTATCAGGTTGAAGCAGAAGCCGACGGCGGAATGGTTGCCCGCGCTGGAAGCCGCGAAGATCTGGCACGCGCCAGTGCAGGACTATAACGACCTTGTCTCCGATCCCCAGCTCAAGCATCTCGGCGTATTCAAGAGTGCCGAGAGTGCAGGCGCTGCGCCGATCTGGATGGTCGCGCATCCCGCGCGCTATGACGGCCGGACGCCCGAGGTGCGGCTGGTGCCGCAGCGGCTGGGGGCGCAGACGCGCGAGGTGCTCGGCGAGATCGGCTACGGTGCCGCTGAGATCGACGCCATGGTCGCCGGCAAGGCGGTGGGAGTGGCGCGATGATCGATTTTTCGGTCCCTGAGGAGACCCGCCTCCTGGTCGACACCGTCCGCCGCTTCGTCGAGACGGAAGTGCAGCCGCTCGAAGACGTCGTGGAGCAGACGGCCAGGGTGCCGGCCGACGCGCTCGCGGTCACCAAGGCCAAGGCGCAGAAGCTCGGCCTTTACGCCATGAACATGCCGGCCGATGTCGGCGGCGGCGGGCTCACCTGCGTCGAGCATTGCCTGGTCGAGGAGGAATTCGGCAAGACCTCGGACGCGTTGATCCGCCGCGTGTTCGGCCAGGTCTATCCGATGCTGATGGCCTGCAAGGGCGATCAGGTCGAGCGCTACCTGCTGCCGACGGTGAAGGGCGACAAGATCTGCGCCATGGCGATCACCGAGCCGGGCGCCGGCTCCGATGCTGCGTCGATCAGCACCACGGCGCATCTTGACGGTGATGCGTGGGTGCTCAACGGCACCAAGCATTTCATCAGCGACGGCGACATCGCCGACTACGTGATCCTGATGGCGCTGACCGACAAGGAGAAACGTGCCCGCGGCGGCATCACCCTGTTCCTGGTCGATCGGGCTACGGCCGGCTTCAAGGTCGCCCGCACCCAGCCGATGATGGGCCATCGCGGCTACGGCCATGCCGAGCTGAGTTTTGAAGATTGCCGCATTCCCAAGGCGGCCGTGCTCGGCGAGGTCGGCGGCGGCTTCAAGCTGATCATGCAGAGCGTGCTCCAGATCCGTCTCGCCCATATCGGCGCGCGCGCCGTGGGCATGGCGCAGCGCGCGCTGGAGATGATGCGCAAGCATGCCGGCGAGCGGCGCCAGTTCGGCCAGCTGATCGGCGACTTCCAGATGGTGCAGAAGCTGATCGCCGATTCCGCCACCGAGATCTTTGGCGTCAAGATGATGGTGATGAACGCCGCCTGGGACATCGATCAGGGCAAGGATGCGCGCGACAAGGTCTCGATGATCAAGGTCGCGGCCTCCGAGATGCAGGGCCGCGTCGTCGATCGCGCCATCCAGGTGTTCGGCGGCATGGGGTTCAGCAAGGACCTGCCGTTGGAGCGCATGTATCGCGACGCCCGCGTCACCCGCATCTATGACGGCACCTCCGAGATTCACCGCATGCTGGTCGCGCGCAGCACCATCAAGAACGGCCTGCAGCTCTAGGGAAACGCCTCATGTCCCACGCACCTCTCAAGCCCGGCGCCACCTTTGCCTTCCGCAAGACCATGACGGTCGCCGAGCAGGCGATGTTCACCGGCATCAGCGGCAATCTCGGCGGTCTCTATGTCGACGCCGTCCGCGCCAAAAAGGCGGGCGCCTCCAACATGGTTGCCTTCGAGCTCGCCGTCGGCGGTCTTGCCACCACCTGCCTTAGCCAGCTCGGTGGACCAACGCGGCGGATCGGCAGCATCGCGCTGAATTTTGCCGCGCCCGTGATCGTTGGCGAGTCCGTCGAGGCCAGGGCCGAGATCGTTTCGGTTACGGGGGAGGAGGCGACTTGCCGCGTTACCTGCACGCTGTCGCCCTCAGGCGCGACCGTGGTGGACGGCACCGCGACGCTGGTTCCCTTCGCGAAGGGCTGAGCCATGTACGAGCCAAAATCCTTCGACGATCTCAAGGTGAATGACAGGGTCAGCCTGAGCAAGACCATCACCGAGGCGGATGGGGCGCTCTACATCGCCGCGACTGGCGATTTTGGTCCCGTTCATGTCGACGAGGTCTATGCCGGCGCGACGCGCTTTGGCCGGAGACTCGCGCCGGGGATCATGGTCGCGGGTCTCTGCACCAGCATCCTCACCTCTGAGCTGGTCGGCACCATCGGCGTCTCGGTGGAGGACCGGTTCTGGTTCACCGGTCCCGTGTTCTACGGCGACACGCTCACCTTCGACGTCTGGATTGCCGAGCAGCACGACGAAACCCGCACCATCATCTGGGAGGCGAGCGCGCGCAACGAGGGCGGCCTCGAAGTGCTGAAGGTGCGCGCCAGCCTGAAATTTCCGCGGCGGAAACCGTCATGAGCAAGCCGATGAAGAAACCCGATTTGCGCGGCGTCACGGTCGCGACCGTGCTGCCCTTTAGGGACGACAGCTCGATTGACTGGGACGGCTATGCCCGCGTGCTCGAACATTGCGCGTGCCCGGACGGCATCGCGGCGGTGTTCGTGAATGGCCACGCCGGCGAGGGCGGGTCGCTCTCGGACGACGAGCGTCAGGCCGTGATCGAGCGGACGCGCCGGCAGATCGGCAGCAAGCCGCTATTGGCCGGCATCATCGCGCATTCCACCGCGGAAGCGATCCACCAGGCCCAGCTCGCGGAAGCCGCCGGCGCCGATTGCGCCGTGCTGTTTCCGCCCGCGCCGCTCGGCGGCGGCGCCTCGGCGACCTCGCGCGCGCCGGTGGCCTTCGTGCAGGCGGTCAGCTCCGCGATCAAAGTTCCGGTCTCGGTCTTCCAGTATCCGCTGACGTCCGGCTTCGGCTACTCGCCGGAGACGCTGGCGAAGATCGCAGCGCTCGACAGCGTCATCGCCATCAAGGAAGGCAGCGATACCATGCTGGCCTATGACGAGAACCGGCGGGCGGTGAAGCAGGCCGACGCTTCCGTCGCGATCCTACCGTCGAACTTCAACTGGTTCCTGCCGCAGCTCGCCGTCGGCGGCGACGGCATCCTCTCCGGCCTCGTCAGCCTCGCGCCGCATCTGTTCGCAGCGCTCTGGCAGGCTTCGCTTGCCGAGGACCTCAAGGCGATGCGCGCCGTCAACGAGCGGCTCTATCCGATCGTCCGCGCCATCTACGGGCCCGCGCCGATCATGGACATGCACACGCGCATGAAGGTCGGGCTGAAGGCGCTCGGCCTGATCCGCAACGCCGATCCGCGGCCGCCGCTGCTGCCGGTTCTGCCTGCGCTGTGCGATGCCATTGCAACGACGGTCGGCGCGGCGCGCGCGGCCGGCGACATCCGCACTTAGCATGAGGGGCGAGCCGATGGCGGACGAAGCCTTCATCCATATCGTGCGGGTCGACATCGATCCCGAGCATGAGGCCGCGTTCAACGCCTGGTACGAGCAGAAGCATTTCCCCGATTTGCTCGCCTGTCCCGGCTGGCTCTCGGCGAAGCGCTTCGTCTCGGTCGGCGACGGGCCGAAATACGCCGCGATGTACGAAGTCGCAGGGCGATGGGCATTCGAGACGCCCGAGTTTTTGAAGGTGAAGGGTTTTGGCCCGTTTGAATCCCTGGTGAAGAATTTTATGCGCATTCAACTCAGGCCGATGTCGGGACCGGCTTGAGTGGATCAAGGACGATGCTGCCTGCCATCTCGCGAAATCTGGCCGGCCGCATCCAAGAAACGTCAAAGGGGAATCCCGGACGAGGGACTGCATCGGTCATTGGCGTCTTACTGGAGGTATCCATGGTCTCGACACTGCTTCGCTTGAGTGCGGCCGCCGCGCTCGTTCTCGCATCTACGGCGGTGCATGCCGCCTGCACCCCCGCAATCACCGATGACAATCTGATTGCGCCCGGCAAGTTGCAGCTCTCCATCAACCCGACCAATCCGCCGCAGCAATTCGTCGACAAGGACGGTCAGTTGCAGGGCCTCAACGTGGAACTCGCCGCCGAGCTCGGCAAACGGTTGTGTCTTCCCGTCGAACTCGTCCGGATGGATTTTCCGGCCATGATTCCTGCCTTGGGCGCAGCGCGCATCGACGGCGTCAATACCGGCATGTTCTGGACCGAGGAACGCTCGAAGCTGATGTACATGGTGCCGTACGCCATTCAGGCGATCTCGGTCGTGGTTGCGCCCGATAGCGGCACAAAATTTGCTACCGAGAACGATCTGATCGGAAAGTCATCCGCGGTCGAGGTCAGCAGCTACCAGATGAACTGGCTCAAGAAACTCAGCGATGCGAGCGTGGCAAAGGGCGGCGCAGCCGTAGAGATGCGCACGTTCCCGACCGCGACGAACGTTGTGAGTGCGCTGCTTGCGGGGCAGGTGGATAACGCGCTGCTGGTCGACAGCGTGGCGCGCGATCTCGTCGGCCGTGGTCGCGTGAAGGAAGTTATGAGCGGGCTCGGCACGGCCAGGACGACGCTCGGTTTCCGCAACAAGACGGTCGCCGATACCGTCGTCAAGGCGCTCAACGCGATGCGGGCTGACGGCTTTTATCAGACGCTGTTCGACAAGTTCGGCCTGACCGCCATGCCGGCCGATCAGCCGCTTGCGATCGCCGGCCCCGGTCCGGCCTGAGATACGGAGACGAGCCGATGAGCCATTTCAGTCCGACGGCCGCCGTCAGCTACTTCTTCAACTACTTCCTGATGAAGGGAGTGCTCGTCACCATCGGCTTGACGGTGGCGGCGGTTGTCGGCGGATTGATTCTCGGCATGGGCATCGCGTTGTTGCGCATGTCGTCCAATCCGGTGCTCGCGGGCGCCGCGCGCTTCTATATCTGGTTCTTCCGGGGAACGCCGCTGCTGATCCAGCTCGTGGTGATCTACAGCGGCCTGCCGCAGCTCGGGATCAAGTTCAGCGTGATCACTTGCGCGCTCGTCGGCCTGATCCTCAACGAAGCCGCCTATCTCGCCGAGATCGTGCGCAGCGGCTTCATGGCGGTGTCGGCGGGGCAGCGCGAAGCGGCCTGGGCGCTCAGCCTGTCGCCCTGGGTGACGTTCCGCCGCGTGACCCTGCCGCAGGCGTTCCGGCTGATGATCCCGCCGCTCGGCAACTCCATCAATTCGCTCCTGAAGGCGACCTCGCTCGCCTCCGTGATCTCGGTCGAGGAGCTGATGCGCCGCAGTGACATGCTGATGCAGGAGCATTTCCAGATCCTTGAAGTCTATGCGGCTGCAACGGCGTATTACCTGATCCTCACATCGGTCTGGGATGCGGTGCAGCGCCGGCTCGAGAAGCATTTCGGTCGATCGAGTGTTGCGAAATCCAGGAAGGTTGCGACGAGGGCGCCGGTTGCGCAAGCGAGCGTGGAGGCCCGGGCATGAGCGAGATGTCGATGAATATTGCGAGTGGTGTCGAAGGCGCAACGGCGCAACCACAATTGGGCGAGATCCCCGCGGTTCGCATGGAGGCGGTCTACAAGCACTATGGCGACTTCACCGCACTGGATCAGATCGATCTCAAGGTCGCCAAGGGCGAGAAGATCGTGGTCTGCGGGCCCTCCGGCTCGGGCAAGTCGACGCTCATTCGCTGCATCAACCACATCGAGAAGCACGACGAGGGCCTGATCTACGTCAACGGCGTCGAGCTCGACCATCAGCGCAAGAACATCGATGCGGTCCGGCGGGACACCGGCATGGTGTTCCAGAGCTTCAATCTGTTTCCGCACATGACGGTGCTGGAGAACTGCACCCTGGCGCCGATGACCGCGAACGGCATGAGCGAGGCGGAGGCCAAGGACCTCGCGATGCATTTCCTGACAAAAGTCCGGATTCCGGATCAGGCCGAGAAATTCCCCGGGCAGCTCTCGGGCGGCCAGCAGCAGCGCGTCGCGATCGCGCGGGCGCTGTGCATGCGGCCGAAGATCATGCTGTTCGACGAGCCGACCTCGGCGCTCGACCCCGAGATGGTCAAGGAAGTGCTGGAGACCATGAAGAAGCTCGCGGAGGAGGGCATGACCATGCTGTGCGTGACCCACGAGATGGGCTTTGCCCGCGAGGTCGCCGACCGCATCGTGTTCATGAACGAGGGCAAGGTGGTCGAGCAGGCCGCGCCCGAAGAATTCTTCAAGAATCCGAAGTCCGAGCGGGCGCGGACGTTCCTCGATCAGATCATTCACTAGCCGATGTCGGCGGAGATGCGGACATTCAGCGACCGCCTGCGCGGCATCCACGCCGCCACGATCGTGCCAATGACGGCCGATTATGGGGTCGATGAGGCGCAGTTGGCGGCGCACCTCGCCTCGGTCGCGTCCACGCCGGGCATCAACGGACTATTGGTCAACGGTCACGCCGGCGAGAACTTTGTGCTGTCGCTGGCCGAGAAGCGGCGCGTGGTGGAACTGGCGCGCGAGCACGCTCCGAAGGGGTGCCTGATCGTCTCAGGGGTCAATCACGAATCGAGCCTGGAGGCCGCGCGCGAAGCGGCCACACTGGAGCAGGCGGGTGCGGACGGGCTCCTGGTGTTTCCGCCCAACAGCTGGGCGCTCGGCCATGCCGATGAGTGCGTGATCGAGCATCACCGCCACATCCGCGATGCCACCACCTCGCCGCTGATGCTTTACGCCGCGCCGGTCGGTGCAGGCGCCATGGCTTATGCACAGACGTTGCTGGAGCGGCTCGTTGCCGATCCGCGCTTCGTTGCGGTCAAGGAGGGAAGCTGGGAGGTCGCGACCTATGAGCAGAATCTGCGACTGATCCGCAAGCTGCGACCGGAGTTCGTCGTGCTTGGCTCGGGCGACGAGCATCTGCTGACGAGCTATCTCATCGGCGCCGCCGGTAGTCAGGTCAGCCTTGCCTGCGTCGTTCCGGAGCTGGTTGTAAGCCTCTGGACTGCGGCGGAAGCCGGCGATTGGGAGCGGGCGCGCGCCGCGCATGAGAAGCTCTATCCGCTCGCGGTTGCGATCTATCGCGATGCGCCGGGAGGGCGTGCGACGGTGCGGCTCAAGGCGTGCCTGAAATTGCTCGGCCGCCTGTCATGCGACGCGGCGCGACCGCCGCAGCCGCCGGCGACGCCGGCTGAGCTAAAGGCGCTCGAACAGGCTCTCCGGATCGCCGGCGCGCTCTAGGGTGCGAAGAACGGATTGGCCGGCCGCGCAAGGTCGAGATGATCGCGCAATGTCGTACCCTCATAATCCGCACGGAACAGCCCTCGCTCCTGCAGGATAGGCACGACGAGCTCGACAAAGTCCTCGAAGCCCTCATGGAAATAGGGCGGCATCACGTTGAAGCCGTCGGCGGCATGCTCCTCGAACCAGAGCTGAAGCGTATCGGCGATGCGTTCGGCCGAGCCGCACAGCACCCAATGGCCGCGGGCGGCGGCGGTGAGGTTGTAAAGATCGCGCAGCGTCATGTTCTCGCGGCGGCCCTTGGCGAGCATGACGCTGGCAAAACTGTGATAGCTGTCGGATGGCGCGATGTCCGGGATCGGCCCGTCGAGATCGTAGGCCGACATGTCCCGCCCGAACCGATCGGACAGGATGGCGAGTGCATTGCTGCCGCTGACAAAGCTCTGCAGCATGTTGAGCTTCTCGAATGCCTCCTTGTCGGTGCGGCCGACCACAGGCATCACGCCCGGCAGCACGGTGACGTCCTCTGGCCTACGGCCGAACGAAGGCAGCCGCGTCTTCAGCGAGGCGTAGCCGGCCTTGGCTTCGTCGATGTCCTGCACCACCGAGAACACGATGTCGGCGGTGCGCGCGGCGAGCGCCTGGCCGGCCTCGGAGCCGCCGGCCTGGAGCACGACGGGCTGGCCTTGTGGGCTGCGACCGATGTTGAGCGGACCCTTCACCTTGAAGAAGGTGCCGTCGTGGTCAATTGGGCGCAGCCTCGCCGGATCGATATAGAGGCCACTGGCCCGGTCGGCAACGATGGCATCATCCGCCCAGCCATCCCAGAGGCCCTTGACCACGTCGAGGAACTCGCCGGCCATCTCGTAGCGGCGGGCGTGGTCGGGGTGCGTCGTGCCGAAATTCGCCGCGGTCGCCGGATTGGCCGTCGTCACGGCGTTCCACGCCGCACGGCCTTTTGAGATGTGATCGAGCGAAGCGAATACGCGCGCGACCGAGAACGGATCGCTATAGGTGGTCGAGACGGTGGCGCCGAGACCGATATGGCTGGTCGAGGTCGCAAGCGCCGCCAGCATGGTCAGCGGCTCCAGCCGCAGCGTGTAGGACGGATGGGCCGCCGCGTCGGCATAGAGATTGTCACCCATGAAGATCAGGTCGAACTTGCCGCGCTCGGCGGTGCGGCCGATCTCCTGGATCGCCGCAAAGTCCTGAAAGCTGTCGACCGCGCCGGGATAGCGCCATCCCGCGACATGGCTGCCGGTGCCGAGGATGAACAATCCGAGATGCATCTGTCGTTTCATGGCGTCATCTCCAGAACAGGATCTTTCGCTCGAGGAAGCCGATCAGGCCGAAGAAGGCGAGGCTCGCGGCGGAGGCGACGAAGATCGCCGACCAGACCTGGACAAAGTCGATCTGGAGCACGGCCTGATAGATCACCCAGCCGAGCCCGCCATGGGCCCCTAACATTTCGGTGACGATCGCCACGATCACGCTACGCACCGTCGAGACGCGCATGCCCGCGAGCAGCAGCGGCAGGGCGGTCGGCAGCCGCAGGCGCCACAGCACGCCAAAGCGGCTGGCGCCAAAACTCTTCATGAGGTCGACGGCGCGGCGGTCGACACGGTCGAGCCCGGCCAGCATCGACAGCAGGATGGTGAAGCTCACCGCCATCGCCACCATCACGATCTTCGAGCTGATTCCGATGCCGAACCAGAGCAGGATCAGCGGGGAATAGCCGACCACGGGTACCGAATTGATTGCGGTTGCGAGTGGCAGGATCGCGCTGCGCAGCGCCGGTATCAATGCGATGGCGACGGCGAGGCCGACGCCGATCAGGCAGCCGAGGCCGTAGCCCGCCAGCGCTTCGAGCAGCGTGTAGCCAGCAGCGTCGATGAGTATTGCGCGCTTGGCCCAGAGGCCGACGAGGATGTCGCTGACGGCGGGGAGAACGTAGGCCGGCAGATGCAGTCCGCGCGCCACGCCCTCCCAGCACACGATGAGGAGGACGGCGCCGAGAATGCCGCGCTGGACGGCGAGCGAGGGGGAGGCGAGCGCGCGGCTCATTGCTCGGCGCTCCAGAACACCAGCCGCCGCTCCACCGCGGCGACCACCGCGTAGAAGCCGGTGCCGAGCAGGGCTGCAGCGAGGAGGGCGCCCCAGATCGCGACGACGTTCTCGGTGAACATGGCCTGGAGCAGCAGCACGCCGAGCCCGGTGGTGTCGCCGAACCATTCGCCGACGATCGCGCCGACAAGGCTCAGCGAGGCTGCGAGCCGCAGCGCCACGAAGATCTGCGGCAGCGCGGTCGGAAGCTGCAGGCGCAGCAGGAGCTGGCTGTTGGAGGCGCCGAAGCTGCGCATCAATGCGACCTGCTTGGGATCGACGGTCTCGAGGCCCAGCAGCGTGTTCACCGTCACCGGAAAGAAGGTCAGGTAGAACGCGATGATCGCCTTGGCGAGCAGGGTGTTGCCGAACCAGAGCACCACCAGCGCGCCGAAGGCGATGACCGGAATGGTCTGCGACACCACGAAGATTGGAAAGATCATCTCGCGGAGCGCGCGGACACGGAAGAACAGGATGCCCATGAGCACGCCGAACGCGCCGCCTGACGCAAAGCCGATCAGCGTCTCGGCCAGCGTGCGCAGGAAGCCGTCGACATAGGCGCGCGGCGTCGTCGCCATCGCCATCAGGATCGTGCTGAGGCGCGGCAGATAGTAGGGACGGATGCCGAACAGCAGCACCGCGCCTTCCCAGATCACCGCCGCAATGGCGAGGCCGAGCAGGAGCCGGATCAGCTTGCGCAGCGAATCCGGCATGGTGATCGACCGCGCAGCCGCACGGCCGTCACCGAGCGATGTCGCCGCGGGGCTGCTCACGGTAGCCGGTCCGCCGCCGGGATGCTCTGGATGAAGCTGGCGTCATAGGCCGCAGCAAGGTCGACCGGCTTGGAGATCACGCCGTACTTCAGGAAGAAGTCGTGGGCGGTCCTGACTGCATCGGCATCGATCCAGAACAGGCCGTTCTTGGCCGCCGCGCCCGCGGTCATCAGGCGCTTCACCTCGGTGAGCATGAACTCCTGCTGCGCGCGATCGAGCGTGGGCGCGACAGCCATCACGGTATCGACGGCGCCCTTCGGATCGGAGAAGGCGTCCTTCCAGCCCTTCAGCGAAGCGCGCAGGAAGGCCTTGACCAGCTCCGGCTTCTCCTTGGCGGTCGCTTCGGCCACGATCAGCGTGTCGCGCGGGAAGGTGATGCCGTAATCCTCGGCGACGAAGGTCTTCAGGCTGTCCTTCGGCATGCGGGACTGGATGGTGTAGAACTCGTTGTAATAGGTCGCCGTGATCACATCGACGTTGCCGTCGACGAACGGCGTCACCGACACCTGCTGCGGCTGGATCTTCAGCTCATCCGGCTTGATGCCTTCCTTGGCCAACATGCCGTTGAGTACGTGGTTGGCGCCGGTGAACCAGGTGGTGACGGTCTTGCCCTTGAAGTCCTGGATCGTCTTCACCGGTCCGTCCTTGCGGGTGACGAAGATGAAAGGCGTGATCTGGTGCGAGACGCCGATGCAGACGATCGGCAGTCCCTTGTCGCGGGCGGCGAACACGCTGTCGGTGCCGCCGGAGAGGCCGAATGTATCAGCGCCGGTCGCGACCAGGTTTTCGGTCAGCAGATTGGGGCCGCCGGGATTGATGGTGAGGTCGATGCCCTCGGCCTTGTAGTAGCCCTTGGCTGCTGCGACGTAGAAGCCTGCAAACTGCGCCTGCGGCAGCCATTTCAGGCGCAGGCTCGCCTTCTGCAATTCGGCCGCGGGCGCGGCCGTGACGAGCGAGCCGGTCGCCAATGCGATGGCGGAGAGGACGGAGAAGGCGTGACGACGGCTCAACATGGTCATACTCCAGACGGTGAAAATCAATTGCGGTAAGACGGATCGGTGCGATCGAGCTGGCGCATCAAGGCCGGCCATTCGCGTTCGCCGGGCACGAGGATGTCGCCCTGCAATTCCCAGAACTGGCGCGCGGCCTTCTCGCAGATCTCGTGCGGTGGCATCACCAGCGTGGCGCCGGCGGCGGCCGCCGCCTGCATCTGGAGCTGGATCCGCGCGGCGCGCTCGAAATAGTAGAGCAGCATGAAGGCTTCGCCCGGCGTCCGGCCGACGGTAAGGATGCCGTGATTGCGCATCAGCATCACCTTGTGCGGGCCGAGGTCGCGTACGAGGCGCGTCTGCTCATCGAGATCGATGGCGACGCCTTCGTAATCGTGGGAGGCCTGGCGCTCATAGAAGCGCATCGCGAACTGGCTCAGCGGCAGCAGGCCCTTCTCCTGCCCGGACACCGCGACGCTTGCGTCGGAATGGGTGTGCAGCACGCAGGCCGCATCATGGTTCGAGGTGTGGATCGCTGCATGGATGACGAAGGCCGCGACGTTGACGGCCTGCGGCGTGTCGTCGAGCTTGTTACCCGCAGTGTCGATCTTGACGAGGCTCGACGCGGTGATCTCGTCGAACAGCAGGCCATAGGGATTGATCAGGAACTGATCGTCGTGGCCGGGAACGCGCATGGAGATGTGATTGTAGATCAAATCGTCCATACCGAGCTTGGCAACCATCCGATAGCAGGCGGCGAGCTTGACGCGGGCGTCCCACTCGGCCGGATCGATCCCGTGCGCGTTCATTGCGACTGCCCCTGCGCGATGGAGGATTGGAACGATTTCATGCTTTCCTCCTCGATCGCATCGAGCAGCGTGCGCTTGAGGCGCACGAATTCGGGGGAGGTGACGATCTCGGGCTTACGCGGTCGCGGCAGGTCGACGACCTGTTCGAGCTTCACCGAGCCGGGGCGGGCGGTCATGACCAGCACGCGGTCGCCGAGGAAGATCGCCTCGTCGACGTCATGGGTGATGAAGAGAATGGTGCGGCGATATTTCTGCCAGACGTCGAGCAGCCAGCGCTGCATCATCGCCCGCGTCAGCGCATCGAGCGCGCCGAACGGCTCGTCCAGCAGCATCAGGTCGCGCTCGAAAAGGAAGGTGCGCATCAGGGCGACGCGCTGGCGCATGCCGCCGGACAATTGATTGGGATACTGCTTCTCGAAGCCGGCGAGGCCGAACTCGGGCAGCATCTTCAGCGCCTTGGCGCGCGCCTGATCGCGCGGCATGCCCTCGACCTCGAGGGCGAGGATGGCGTTGTCCACCACGTTGCGCCAGGGAAACAGCAAATCGCGCTGCGGCATGAAGGAGACGCGGCCGAGCAGGTCGGCGGCATGGCAGCTCTTGCCCTCGAAGCGCAGGATGCCGCCGGCGTCGGGTTCTTCCAGGCCGGCGACAATATTGAAGAGGGTGCTCTTGCCGCAGCCGCTGGGGCCGACGACGGTGACGAACTCGCCGGGCGCGATGCTCGCCTGAAGTCCTGATAGCGCCGCAACGGAGCCGAAGGTCTTGTTGATCGCGCGCAGCTCAAGCAGCGGCTCAGGCTTCGGGTGAGCCTGCTGGGCTTCGACGGTCGGTCCGGGATCGGGGAGGCGAGCGGCCTGCACCAGCATGTCCTTGTATAATGGCGGCGGCCATTCGCATACGGAAGCGGGCCGCGTTAAAATCTCTTAGCAACTCGTGTGCCAGTGCCATTTCCCGGCAAATCAGGCATAAGACTTGCGAGACCAGCGGCGAAAAGCTCGGAGAGAGGCGCATCTCCGGGCGAGAGCGGGTCATTTCGCTGGGATATGAGGGCCGATATGTATACTTATATTGGTATCGGAGAAACATGATGGCGGATATTGGTGCACATAGCGCAGGCAAGCGCGTCAAAAATGGGCACGAGACCCTCGCCGTCAGCCCCGGCATGACCCTCGCCGAGAGCCTGCGCCAGAAGCTGGAGGGCGCGATCGCGGCGGGCCATCTCGAGCCCGGCAGCCGGCTCGACGAGCAGGAGATCGCGCAGCGTTTCGGCGTCTCGCGCACGCCGGTGCGGGAGGCTTTCCGCCTGATGGCGGCGAACAACCTGGTCGAGCTCCGCGGCCGGCAGGGCGCCACTGTCCGCAGCATCAAGGCGCAGGCGCTGATCGAGATGTTTCAGGTCATGGCGGAGCTCGAAGGGCTCTGCGCGCGGCTGGCCGCAAGGCGCGTGTCCCAGGCCTGGGGTGCTGAAATTGGCGATATTCATCAGAGGCTTGTCGCCGCAGGTGAAACCGGCGATATCGATGTCTTCTACGACATCAACCAGGAATTCCACGAAGCGATCTACGAGGCCTCGCGCAATAGCTTCCTCGCCGATCAAACCCGCAAGCTGCGCAATCAGGTGGCGGCCTATCGCAGCCGGGTGACGCGGATGCCGAACCGGATCGCCGATACTGTCCGCGAGCACGAGGCGATCATGCAGGCGATCCTGGCGCATGATCCCGAGCGGGCGCACAGCGCCATGCGCGACCACGTCAACCTGCTCGGCGACAACCTCCTGGACTTCCTCGCCGCCTTCGAATGACCTTCCGGTCTCTTGGTATGCAAATTGCTAGACCTTGTATATCTAGCTTGCATCCTGGAGACCCGGAGTGGACCTGAAGCTGACGAACAAGACCGCCCTGATCACCGGCGCGTCGAAAGGAATTGGACTTGCGGTGGCCGAGCTCTTCGCCGCCGAGGGGTGTCATCTGCATCTCGCCGCCCGCAATGGCGAGGCGATGCTCGAAGCCAAGAAGCAGCTCGAAGCTCGCCATGGCGTGAAGATCACGATCCATGCGCTCGACCTGTCGAGCACAGCCGCGATGGAGAAGCTGGCGGTCGAAGTCGGCGACATCGACATCCTCATCAACAATGCCGGCGACATCCCGGCCGGTTCGCTCGAAATCCTCGACGACGCCGCCTGGCGCCGCGGCTTCGATCTCAAGGTGTTCGGCTACATCACGCTGTCGCGTCTTTATTATCCGCGCATGAGGGGCAAGGACGGCGTCATCATCAACATCATCGGCAATTCCGGCGAGAACTGGGATGCGAGCTACATCGCGGGCTCGACCGGCAACGCCGCGCTGATGTCCTTCACCAAGGCGCTCGGCGGCCGCAGCCTCGACCACGGCGTGCGCGTCGTCGCGGTCAATCCGGGGCCGGTGGCCACCGACCGCATGCTCAAGATCATGAAGCGCAAGGCGATCGACATGCTCGGCGACGAGAGCCGCTGGGAGGAGCTGTTCGACAAATATCCGGGCAAGCGCCCGGCGACGTCGGAAGAGGTCGCCGATCTCGTCGCCTTCCTGTCCTCGCCGCGGTCCGGCTACATCACGGGCACCGTGGTGACGATCGACGGTGGCATCGCCGCGCGCGGCTCGGTGATCTGAGGCATTGATGTCGGGACCTCAATCCGCGGCGCTGATCCGCAATCGTTATTTCGACGAGCTCTCGGCGACGCCGGGGCTCTACTGGCTTGGCCAGAACACCAACCATATCGAGAGCCATCCCGCCGTGCGCGAGGCGATGCTGCGCTCGATCGAGGCGGGCGAGTTCAATGCCTATGCCCCGCCGCTCGGCTTCGAGGCGCTGCGCGCGGCGATCGTCGCCGATCTCGGCACGCCCGGCGCAGAGGCGCTGGTGACCGAGGGCGGCGTCAACGCGCTGGCGATGATCTGCCGCGCGCGCTGCAAGCCCGGCACCACGCTGGTTACCACCGATCCGACCTGGAAATGGCCGTGCCTGTTCGCGCGCCAGCAGGGCGCCGAGGTGATCGAGATCCCGATCTACGATCCCGCCTGCAACTACCGCCTGACGCCCGAGGCGTTGAAGGCGAATGTCGATGAGCGCACCGCGATCATCTATCTCGTCGACCCCAACAATCCGCTCGGCATCCGCTACACCCGCGAGGAGATCGAAAGCTTTGCCGCGATCGCGCGCGATTGCGGCGCGTTGCTGGTGCACGACTGCACCTATCGCGATTTCGCCGATGGCCACACGCCGGCGCTTCATGTGGCCCCGAAAGGCTCGGTGGTCTCGACCAGCTTCTCGAAATGGCTCGGGCTCGCCGGCCTGCGCATCGGCGCGCTCGTCGCGGCACCCGATCTGTTCGAGGAGCTGGCGCAGACCTCCACCAGCGTGCTCGGCGCCAGCGTCATCGCGCAGCGCGCGGCGCAGGCGGGGCTGTCGGTCAAGGCCGAATGGATGAAGAAGGTCCGCAGCACCGATCGCGCGAACAAGGCGATGATCCAGCAGGCGGCGGCCGCAATCGACGGATTGGCACTGCCGATCATGCCCTCGCATGGCAACTTCCTGGTGCTGGAAACCATCGCGGCGGGCATCCGCCCGGAGGCGCTGGTCGAATGCTATCGCCGCCAGGGCATCATGATCCGCCAGGGCACCTATCACACCCAGCGCTTCGGCGACCGCTTCGTCAAGATCAGCACCTCCGTGCCGCAAGGCTGGGTCGAAAAACTCTGCACGCTGTTGCCGGAGATGGTGGCGCAGGCGCGCACGCTCAACGATCTGCCGCCGCAATTCTAGGGACGATGCCGATGACAATGATCACGACCAAGGACGGCGTGAAGCTGCATGTGGAAGAGGCCGGCGAGGGCACGCCGATCCTCTTCATCCATGAGTTCGGCGGCAATCACGCAAGCTGGGAGCCGCAGTTGCGCTATTTCAGCCGGCGCCACCGCTGCATCACCTATGCTGCGCGCGGCTATCCGCCGTCGGATGTGCCAGACAGCGTGGAGGCCTATTCGCAGGCGATCGCCGCGGACGATGCGGTCGCTGTGCTCGATGCGCTCGGAATCGAGAAGGCGCATATCGTCGGCCTCTCCATGGGCGGGTTCTGCACGGTACATTTCGGCCTGCGCACGCCGGAGCGCGCGCTGTCGCTCACCGTGGCCGGCGCAGGCTATGGCTGCGAGAAGGAGTTCGAGGAATATTTCCGCGGCGTCTCGCTCGAGGTCGCCGACAATTTCGAGAAGCAGGGCGCCAAGGAATTCTCAAAGGTCTATGCGCTCGGCGCGAGCCGGGTGCAATTCCAGAATAAGGATCCGCGCGGCTGGCGGGAATTCGCCGATCGCCTCGCCACCCATTCCGATCGCGGCGCTGCCAACACCATGCGCGGCGTGCAGGCGCGGCGGCCGTCGTTCTACGACCTCGAAGACGGTTTGAAAAAGATGATGGTGCCGACGCTGGTTATTGTCGGCGACGAGGACGACCACTGTCTCCAGCCCGGCATCTTCCTGAAGAAGACCATTCCCGCCTGCGGTCTCTCGGTCTTTCCCAAGACAGGCCACACGCTCAATCTCGAAGAGCCTGCGGCGTTCAATGCGCTGCTCGCCGAGTTCATCGCCCAGGTCGAGGCGGGATGCTGGCTGCCGCGCGATCCGCGCGCGCTGCCGGGCCAGATCATGCGCACGAAATAGTCGATGACGAGCCAGCCTCTGATCAACGCCGACCGGCTCTGGACCCGCTTGATGTCGCTCGCCGAGATCGGCGCGACGCCGGCCGGCGGGGTCAACCGTCAGGCGCTGAGCGACGGTGAGATCGCCGCCTGGCGTCGCGTCATCGACTGGGCGCGCGAAGCGGGATTGACGCCGTCGACGGACGCTGCGGGAAACCTGTTTCTGACACTGGCCGGCCGTGACCGCGCCGCGCCGCCGCTGCTGCTCGGCAGTCATCTCGACAGCCAGCCGACCGGCGGCAAGTTCGACGGCGCCGCCGGCGTGATGGCGGCGTTGGAGGCGGTCGTCTCACTGGTGGAGCAAGGCGACAAGCCCGCACGCGACCTCATCGTGGTCGCCTGGATGAACGAGGAGGGCTCGCGCTTCGCCCCGGGCATGATGGGCTCGGAGGCCTTTACCGGCGAGCGGAGCATGGATGCGATCCGCGCCGCGCGCGATGCAGACGGCATCAGTGTCGGCGAGGCGCTCGACCGCCTCCACCAAGCTTTCCCCGATATGCCGCACAGGCTGCTCGGCTTTGCGGTCGGAGCCTATCTCGAACTGCACATCGAGCAGGGACCGCTGCTGGAGGCGGCCGGCTGCGCGATCGGTGTCGTCACCGGGATCCAGGGCAAGAAGACTTTTCAGGTCGTCGTCGAGGGCGCCGAGGGCCATGCCGGTACGCTGGCGCAGTCGGAGCGACGGGATGCGCTCGCGGCTTTTGCCCGGATGGCGACGGCGCTCCATGCCGAGATCGGCGCCATCGATGCCGACATCAAGTTCACCATCGGCCGGGTCACCGTCGTGCCGAACGCGCCGTCGGTGGTGCCGTCGCGCGTCAGCTTCAGCATCGATCTGCGTCACCCTGACAATGCGGTGCTCGATGCCGCGGGCGCGCGCATCAAAACTCTTTGCCGCGAGCACGCTCCACCGTGCACGGTCACGGTGACGCCGCTCGTCGATGCGCCCTCGAACGCCTTCGATCCGCGCCTGCGCGCGAGCATCGCCGAGGCCGCGCGTGAGCAGGGGCATTCGGTCATGGCCATCCTCTCGGCGGCCGGTCATGATGCCCGTCATCTCGCAAAAATCTGTCCGGCCGCGATGATCTTCATCCCGTGCCGCGACGGGGCGAGCCATGTCGAGCACGAATGGGCCGAGCCCGATCATGTTGCCGCCGGCGCCGCCGTGCTGGCACAGGTGTTGCGCGAGCTCGCGTTCGCACCTGCCATCGAGGGGTGAGGACGTCGATGCAGGATGTGGCCCCTCGGGACTACCGCGACGCGATGGCCTGTCTTGGTGCCGCCGTCGGCATCGTTACGACCGACGGGAGCGCCGGCCGCGCCGGATTTACGGCCTCCGCGATCTGCAGCGTCACTGACGACCCGCCGACGCTTCTGGTCTGCATCAACCGCGGCTCCTCCGCCTATGCCAGCGTGACCGGCAACAAGGTGGTGTGCGTCAACGTGCTCTCGGCGCGGCACGAGCAACTGTCTCGCCTGTTCGGTGGCAAGGTGCCCGCCGAGGAACGCTTTGCCGCCGCGGATTGGTCGACACTCGCAACGGGCGCGCCGGTGCTGGCCGACTGTGCTGCCGCGTTCGACTGCCGGATTGCTGATGTCGTCAATGTCGGCACCCATGATGTGCTGTTCTGCCGCGTGGTCGCGCTGCAGAGATCCGGCTGCACCGACAGTCTGATTTATTTCGGCCGCGCCTATCACGCGGTCGGGATGACCGATACCGCCAAGGCTGGACCCGAATCCGCTTCTGGCCCATCCTGAGGGGATGCTGGCGGCCATCGCCGGCCGCTCCAGCAACCGCCTCCAAATGATGGACAAGAGCCGCCAACCACACCAGCGCGTCTCCCTTGCGGGAATGCATATCGACCGCACGTCGGCCGTGCCGCTGCATTTGCAGATCGCGGCTCACATCCGGGATTGCATTCTGCGCGGCGTCTTTTCGGCGGGAACGCAATTCCTGGGCTCGCGCGAGATCGCGCGGGAACTGGGCTGCTCGCGCACGGTGGTGCTGACCGCGTGGGATCTGCTTTACGCCGAGGGCTACCTTGAATCGACGCCACGCGGCAGCGTCATGGTGGCGTCCGTCGCAACGTCGCACGCGGAGCCGCCGCCGGTTGCGCCGCCCGGGGCTGCGCCCGCCCACACGTCGAAGCGCTGGCAATCACTGCTCGGCTTGGATTACGAGACCAATTGGCCGTCCGTGTTCGCACCCGGCGCGCCCGACATCTCGACGTTTCCCTTCAAGGAATGGTCGCGCCTGCTGCGTCAGACCTGGCAGAATCCGAGGGAGCAGGAGTGCCTCGATCTTCCACCCGAAGGCCATCCGCGGCTGCGCAGCGAGATCGCGAATTTCCTCGGCTCTGTGCGCGGGCTGGTCTGCTCGCCCGAGGAGGTTGTCGTCACGTCAGGCACATCGGGCGCGCTGGATTTCTGCAGCCGGATGATCCTCGATCCCGGCGATGAGGTCTGGGTCGAGGAGCCCGGATTCGTCGAGGCGCGCTGGGCGCTGACGGCGGCGGGCGCGAAGCTCGTTCCCATTCCCGTCGACGACAAGGGCCTCGTCGTCTCCGAAGGTATCCGGCGCGCGCCGGGCGCACGGCTGATCGTGGTCACGCCGTCGCATCAATACCCGCTCGGCGTCAGCATGCACCTGGAGCGGCGCCTCGAGCTGCTCGACTGGGCCAACAGAAACGACGTCTGGGTGATCGAGGACGATTACAATTCGGAGTTCAGGCACCAGGACAGCATGATCGCCTCCTTGCGGTCGCTCGATCGCGAGGGGCGGGTGATCTATTTCGGCACCTTCTCCAAGATCATGATGCCGAACCTTCGGCTCGGCTACATCGTTGCCAACAGGCATTTCATCGCAGGATTTTCCAAGGGCCGCGCGCGGATCGACGTCCACACCTCCGGCATCGGACAGCTCGCTTTGGCCGAGTTCATGCGGGAAGGGCACCTGCTGCGACATCTGCGCGCGATGCGGCGGGTCTATGCGAGCAGGCGAAAGGCGCTGATCGAGGCGATTGCAGCGCGGATGCCGAATGACCTGGTCGTCTCCGCGGCGGTGACGGGATTGCATCTGGTGGCGGAGTTCACCGAGGCGATGCGGGCGCGGATGAACGACCGCGAGGCGGCTGCAAGCCTGAAGCAGGCCGGCATCCATGTGCAGCCATTGTCGCAGAATTTTCTGGAGCAGCCGACCCGACAGGGCCTGGTGTTCGGCTATGGGCGGCTACGCATCGAGGATGCCTCGCCACTGCTTGCGAGAATCGCGGCCTGCATCGGCAGCAGCTCCCGCAACGCGCCATCCGAGGCGGCGATATCCTCTCGTACTGTTCGTACAATAAAGAGAGGCTGAGCCGACCGCCATGCATAGCTCATAGGCAGCCGGACATCCGGCGGTGCCGATCGATCGCCTGCAAATTAGACACGCGATTTGAAGCGGTCGGATTGCAGTGCAGCGGACATTGCGTTTTGCGCGGAGAAATCCGTGGTGCACTGCACTTTTCCCGCGTGGAGCGCTCCGCGCTCGCGTGCCCTCAGCGCGAGCAGCGCTGCACCAAAACGTGCAGCAGATGGCGCGGCGCGCGGCTGAGGACGCGCACTGGTCTAGCGGTTTGCGACAACTCTGGCCCTAGCCCGCGCCCATCGCTCTGTCGCACGCTCGCTCATGGTGGCATGACAGGGGATGCATGATGAGCGCTCTCGGTTTGGCATTCGACGTTGCGATGGACAGGAACGACCCGGCGTCCGGTTCGGGCGTCACCCGTAGCTGACTGTGCAGATGAGCTCCTCCGACAATCACTGGGAGGTCGGCACCGATATCGGTGGCACCTTCACCGACATCATCGCGATCCGGCGCGGCTCCGCCGAGGCGCGGATCGCGAAGGTACCCTCGCGCCCCGACGCTCCCGTCCAGGCGATGCTGGAGGCCATCGAGGCCGTGGGCCTGCGCAAGAGCGAGGTCAAGCGCTTCGTCCACGGCACCACGCGCGTGACCAATGCCATCGTCGAGAACAGGCTGCCGAAGGTGGCGCTGGTCGCGACCGAAGGCTTTGCCGATGTGCTGGAGATCGCGCGCTATCGCCGCAGGGATCTCTACCGTCTCGACATTCCCCCGAAATCGCCGCCCCTGGTGCCGCCCGAACGATGCTTTGGACTCGCCGAGCGGCTCGATCACGAGGGGCGGGTGCTGAAGGCGCTGGACGAAGCGGAGATCGAGCGTCTGGTGACCTGGCTGAAACAGACCGGCGTGCAGAGCGTCGCGGTTGCTCTTCTGCACGCCTATGCCAATCCGGTGCATGAAAAGATGCTGGGCGAGCGTCTGAGGGACGTCGTCGCCCATGTCTCGCTCTCGCACGAGGTCAATCCCGAGGCGCGCGAATATGAGCGGACCTCGGCCACGGTGTTCAACGCGGCGGCGATGCCGATCGCCGTGGAATATCTGAGCGAGCTGGAGCAGCGGCTGCCGATCGGCCCCGGCCTGCAGGTGTTTCATTCGGCCGGCGCCATGATCCCGATCTCGGCGGTGAAGCGGCGGCCACTGGTGATGGCGATGTCGGGTCCGGCGGCCGGCGTCTCCGCGTCCGTCAGCATCGCGCGCCAGCTCGGCGCCTCGCGCATGCTGACCTTCGACATGGGCGGCACCACGACGGATGTCTGCCTGATCGTCGACGGCCAGGCCGAGATGACCGACGGCCGCATGCTCGGCGACAAGCCGTTGCGCCAGCCGATGCTCGCGGTGCATTCGATCGGCGCGGGCGGCGGATCGATCGTGCGCAACGGTCCCGGCGGCCTGACGGTCGGCCCCGAGAGTGCCGGCTCCGAGCCGGGGCCGGCCTGTTACGGCCACGGCGGCACGGAGCCGACGATTACCGATGCCAATGCCGTGCTCGGTTATCTCAATCCCGAAACGAAACTTGGTGATCGTATCGGCATCGACATCGAATCCGCCAAGCGCGTCATTGCGCCGATCGCGCATGCCCTGGGTCTCAGTCTGACCGAGACGGCACTCGGCATCATCAAGGTCGCCAACGCGACCATGGCCCGTGCGTTGCGCCGGGTCACGGTCGAGCGCGGCATCGACGGACGCGACTGCACGCTGCTTGCCTTCGGCGGCGGCGGCCCGATGCATGCCGCGGGTCTCGCCGATCTCTACGGGATTGCGCAGGTGGTCGTCCCGAGCGCGTCGAGTGCGTTCTCGGCGCTGGGCTGCCTCACTGCCGATTTCAGCTTCCTCCAACAGCAGACTCTTCGCGCCGCGCTCGACGGCATCGATCTTGCGCGCGTGTCGGAGCGGGTCGGAACGTTGATTGACGATGCCTCCGCGCCGCTGATCGCCAATGGCGTTGCGAAGGCGGAGATCCAGGTCGAGCTGGTGGCCTTGATGCGCTACGCCGCGCAGAATGACGCCATCCCGGTGCCCTTTACGCTGCCGCTCGATGTCATACAGCTGAAGAAAGACTTCCTGACGCGCCACCATGAGCTGTTCGGTTATGCGACCGGCGAGCCCTGCGTCATCGAATCCGTGCGAGTGCAGGCGCGCCGTCCTTCCACGACTGTCGTGAGCCGGCCGGCGACAGCGGTAAGAGCGGTGTCCTCTGGCAAGCGGACCTGCTCGTTCGACGGCTTCCACGATATCGCGACAGCGATCATCGACCGCGCCTCGCTCACGGAGACTGTCAGCGGTCCGGCCATCATAGAAGACGCCTGGTCAACGGTGGTCGTGCCGCCGGGCTGGCAGGCCAAACCTGACACCGCCGGCAATCTCTTTCTGGTGCGGAGGGGCGGATGAAGCTCGATGCGTTCGTCGTCGAAGTCATCAGGCATGGGCTTTCCGCCGCGGCCGAGGAGATGAGCCTGGTGATGACGCGTTCGGCGCGCTCGCCGCTCTTGCGCGAGGCCGGCGACCTCTCGTCCGCGATCACCGATGGCCATGGCGGTCTGGTCGGGCAGGGCCGCGACATCCCGATCCATCTCGGCGCGATGGCCTATACGATCCCCGAACTGCTGAAGGTGATACCGCGCGACAGCTTGAATGACGGCGACGTGGTGATCTACAATGTCGGCGCGCTCGGCGGCAACCATCTCAACGACGTCAAGGTCGTGCGTCCCGTCTTCGTCAAGGGCGAGATCGTCGCCTTCGCGGTGAGCCTTGCGCACTGGCCCGACATCGGCGGCACCTGGCCCGGCAGCTATTTTGCCAAGGCGATCGACACCTTCCAGGAGGCGATGCGGATTCCGCCGGTGCTGATCGCAACCTCAGCCGGCGTGAACACGCCGATCGTGCAGCTGCTCAAGGCTAACGTCCGGGATCCAGAGTCCTGCGAGGGCGATCTTCTCGCCCAGATCGCGGCGACCAAGGCTGGCGAGAAGCGCATCGTCGAGCTCTGCCGCGAGCACGGCAAGGCGGTCTTCATGGCGACCCAGTCGCGCCTGCACGATCTCTCGGAAATCGAGATGCGGGAAGCGCTGCGCGCGCTGCCGGACGGCGTCTACGAGGGCGAGGACTATCTCGACGACGGTAGCGCGAACAACGCGCCCGCGCGCATCCACGTCAAGATCACCATTCGCGGCGACGAGGCGACCTTCGATCTCTCCGGAAGCTGCGACCGTGTCTCGAATTTCTGCAACACGACGCCGTTCATGGCGCGCTCGGCTGTAGCCTATGCCGCGCGCATCATGAGCGGACGCGACATGAACCAGAACGCGGGCGCGCTGCGGCCGCTGACCATCATCACGCGCCCGGGCTCGATCCTGGAGCCGGGCTGGACCGCCTCCGTTGCCGCCGGCAACCACGAGACCTCGATGCGTATCGTCGATGCGATTTTTCGCGCGATGCAGGGTACCATTCCCGAGCGGCTGTCGGCGGGCGGCGCGACCACTGCCGGCGTGCTGTTCTTCGCCGAGCCGCGGCCGAACGGTTCGTGGAAGATGCTCTACGAGGTCCATGGCGGCGGCGAGGGCGCGCGGCATGACCGGGCCGGCACCTCGGCCACCCGGGTGCATCTGTCCAACACCTCGAACACGCCGGTCGAGGTGATCGAGGCGAATTACGCGATCCGGCTCGAGCAGCAGGCCATTCGCCGAAATTCCGGCGGCGCGGGGGCGCATCGCGGCGGTGACGGCTCCGTCCGCACCTATCGCATCCTCGCGCCTTCGATGCACCTGACCACCTGCATCGAGCGTATGGTGATGGCGCCCTGGGGCATGCAGGGCGGCGAGTCCGGCAAGGCCTGCCGCATCTCGCTGGTCCGGCAAGGCGCGAGCGTCGCCATCGACGGCAAATCGAACCTGGTATTGCAGCAAGGCGATCTCGTCACGATCGAGATGTGCGGCGGCGGCGGCTACGGCGCCGCGGCGGCGAAGTGAGGGGACCCGCGATGAGCAGATTGTTGCGAACCGGTTTGAATGCGGGCGAGGCCGCGCCGATGGCCGTGGTCGGCGGCGAGGGCGTCTACTTCCACCTGTCCGATGGCCGCAAGCTGATCGACGGCAGCAACACCGGCGGCGGCCTCGGCCATCGCCACCCTGCGATGGTGGAGGCGATCCGCCGCGCGGCGGATACGCCCGTCGTCAACGAAGGCTGGACCTGGGTCGGCCGCGAGCAGGCCGCGGACGATCTGATGGCGACGGCCTTTAAGGGCGAGGAGAATTGGGTCGGCGCGGTGCGCTTCTGCATCAGCGGCAGCGAGGCCAACGACATGGCGCTGTCGCTGTGCCAGGCGCTGACGCAGCGTTCCGCGCTGGCGACGCGCGAGCGCGCCTATCACGGCATCACCGGTCTGTCGCGTAGCATGACGGTGCAGCCGCAATGGCACGGCGGCCTCGCGGTGCACGCGGGCGGCTCAAAACTGCCGGCGCCGATGGCGCCGGTGCGGATTCTGCCGGCGCCCGATGGCGCGATCTACGGCGGGCCGGCCAACAACAACCCGCCCAGCGAATATCTCGCGGATGCCCCGCGCCTGCTCTCGGACACAGCGGCAACGATCATCGACTACACCCAGGGCGGCATCTATTACGACGGCGCCTATCAGGACGAGGTGGCTCGCTATGCGCGGCAGGCGGGTTCGTACTGGATTGCAGACGAGGTCGTCACCGGCGCAGGCCGCGCGGGCCGCTGGTTCGCCTTCCAGGGCGCGCAAAGCCGCCCCGACATCGTGACCCTCGGCAAGTCGCTCGGCGGCGGCGCGGCGGCGGTGGCTGCGGTCGTGGTGTCGAAGGATATCGTCGAGCGGCTCAAGGGGTCGAGCTGGCAGAACTACGGCACGCTGCGCGGTCATCCCATCAGCATGGCTGCCGTCAGCGCCTATCTGAAGGTCGTCACCGACGAGAAGATTCTGGAGCACGTGCAAAATCTGGAGAAGCTGTTCACCCGCCGCTTGCTCTCGATCGCGCAAAAGCATCCGAGCGTGCAGCGCGTGGCCGGGCAGGGGCTGCACTGGACGGTGGAGCTCTACGGTCCGGATTGGCGCACCTGGCATGCCGACACGACCGAGGTGCCGATCGCCTCGCGCGTCGCGGAGCGCGCGCTGGAGGCCGGCGCGGTGATCGGCACCAGCGGTGAGCAGACCTCGCTGTTCCTGGCACCGCCGCTGATGATCTCCGAGCACGAGGCGACGCTGCTGCTCGATGCGCTCGACCATGGTCTCGACATCGCCGACAAGGAGCACGGGTGACCGCCGGCCACGCAGCACCTCGTCGCTCGCCGGCCTGGCCGGCGGATGAGCCCTGGCATCTCGCGATGCCGGAGGGGACGCTCTACGACGCGCTGGTGCGCGCGGCGAATGATCGTCCCTCGCATCCGGCGACGGTGTTTTATGGCGCGAGCCTGGGCTATGCCGAGCTGCGCGACCGGGTCGATGCCATGGCCGGCTTCCTGCAAGGCGTTTGCGGCGTGAAGCGCGGCGACCGCGTGATGATCGCGCTCCAGAACTCGCCGCAATATGTCATCGCCTATTACGCGGTGATGCGGGCGGACGCCGTGATCGTGCCGGTCAATCCCATGAACAAGATGGCGGAGATCGCGTATCTCGCCTCCGACAGCGGCGCCAGGGTCGCGATCATCGGCAGTGAGCTGAGCGATGTGTTTGCTCCGCTGGTGGGTGAGGCCATCACGCATGCTGTCGTTGCGCAGTACCACGACGAGGTTCCAGCCGCGACGCCCTACACGTTGCCGTCATGCGTGACCGAGGCGCCATCGGAGGTGCCGTCGTTGCCGGGCTGGCACTCCTGGTCGCTCGCGATCGCGGAGGGCGCGATCGCGGAGGGCTTGCAGCCGGGTGCGATGGCGGCCGGGCCGGGCGATCTCATGATCCTGCCCTATACATCGGGAACGACAGGAAAACCGAAGGCTTGCATGCACAGCCATCGCAGTGCGCTGTTCACGGCTGTATTGCAGGCGCGCTGGTACGGGCTCGATGGCAGCGACGTGATGACCGGCTTCATGCCACTGTTCCATGTCGCGGGCATGCAGGGTTCGATGAACGCGGCCATCGTCACCGGCGCCACGCTGCTGCTGATGGCGCGCTGGGACAAGGATCTGCTGCCGGACCTGTTCGAGACCCATGGCGCGACGTTCTGGAACGCCGCGCCGACCATGATCGTCGACGTGCTCGCAAGCGCCAGCTTCCGCGACAGCTGCTTTGCGAAACTGAAGGTGCTGACCGGCGGCGGCGCGGCGATGCCGACCGCGGTGGCTGAACGGCTGAAGGTAAGGTTCGGCCTCGATTTCGTCGAGGGCTACGGCATGACCGAGACCATGTCGCCGACCCATCTCAACCCGATGGCCGCGCCGAAGCGGCAATGCCTCGGCATCGCCGTGCAGGAGACCGATGCGCGGGTGGTTGATCCCGAAAGCCTGATCGAGCTCGGCGACAACGTCACCGGCGAGATCGTCGTGCACGGGCCGCAGGTGCTGCAGGGTTACTGGAACAGGCCGGAAGCGAATGCGGAAGCCTTCATCGACCTCGACGGCAAGCGGTTCCTGCGCACGGGCGATCTCGGCTATCGCGATGCCGAAGGCTATTTCTTCGCCGTCGACCGCCTGAAGCGGATGATCAATGTCAGCGGCTTCAAGGTGTGGCCGGCCGAGGTCGAGGCGGTGATGTACCAGAACCGCGCCATCAGGGAGTGCTGCATCGTCTCGGCACCGGACGACTATCGCGGCGAGACCGTCAAGGCGCTGGTCGTGCTCGATGACGCCGCCCGCGCGACGATTTCGGCGGACGACATCGTCGGCTGGGCACGCGGCGCGATGGCGAGCTACAAGGCGCCGCGCGCCGTGGTCTTCGTCGAGTCCCTGCCGCGCACCGCCAGCAACAAGATCAACTGGCGGCTCTTGCAGGACGCCGAATGGGGGCGGACGGCATGAAAACTGCTAGGCTGGAAAATCGGCGCGAGGCTGCGATATGCTGCGTGCGCCGACACGCCCCTGAAGCTGCGATCCCCAGCCTCGCCAAGACATTTGCCAAAAAACTCAAGAAATCAGGAATTCGCTGATGCGCATCGTCAATGTCGCCGCCGCCCAGATGGGCCCGATCCAGAAAGCCGACAGCCGCGAGGCCGTGGTCAAACGCATGATCGCGCTGATGGACGAGGCCAAGAGCAAGGGCGCCGACCTGATCGTCTATCCCGAGCTGGCACTGACGACGTTCTTCCCGCGCTGGTACGTGGAGGACCGCGCCGAGTTCGACATCTGGTTCGAGCGCGAGATGCCGAATGCCGCGACGAAACCGCTGTTCGAGCGCGCGGCGCAGCACCAGATGGCCATGAATTTCGGCTATGCGGAGCTGACGCCGGACGGTCATCATTTCAACACAGCGATCCTGACCGACAAGTCCGGCAAGATCGTCGGCAAATACCGCAAGGTCCATCTGCCCGGCCATGTCGACTACGACACCAAGCGCTCGCACCAGCACCTGGAGAAGCGTTATTTCGAGCCGGGCGATCTCGGCTTCAAGGTCTGGCGCGAGCTCGGCGGCATCATCGGCATGGCCATCTGCAACGATCGCCGCTGGCCCGAGACCTATCGCGTCATGGGCCTGCAGGGCGTCGAGATGGTGCTGATCGGCTACAACACGCCGTCGGTGAATGCGGAGAAGAGCGAGGAGGGCATCGAAAAGCGCCTGTTCCACAATCGCCTCTCGGTGCAGGCCGGCGCCTATCAGAACGCGACCTGGGTGGTCGCCGTCGGCAAGGCGGGCAATGAAGACGGCCACCCGCTGTTCGGCGGCAGCCTGATCGTCGATCCCAATGGCGAGATCGTCGCCGAGGCCAAGACCGAGGACGACGAGGTTCTGGTTCACGCCTGCGACCTCGACGCCACGACCTTCGGCAAGACCACGATCTTCGATTTTGCCCGGCATCGCCGCATCGAGCATTACGGCCTGATCACCAGCCAGACCGGCGCGGTGCCGCCGCCGGAGAAGTGACGCCGATGGCGGACAAGGGCATATCACTGCGTGAACTCGATCCGCGCGATCGCTACAAGCTGCTCTGCGGCGTGGTGGTGCCGCGGCCGATCGCGCTGGTGACGACGCTGGACGAGAACGGCGCGGTCAATGCCGCGCCCTTCAGCTTCTTCAACGTGTTCTCCGAGAGTCCCGCGCTGATCGTGCTCGGGCTCCAGCACAAGCCGGATCACTCGCCGAAGGACACGACCCGCAACATCCATCGCGACGGCGAGTTCGTGGTGCATATGGTGGACGAGGCGCTGTCGGTGGCGATGAACGACTGCGCGGTCGACTTTCCCTCCGGGGACAGCGAGGTCGCCGCGACCGGTCTTGCGACGCTTCCCTCGGTTGACGTTAAAGTGCCGCGCCTTGCTGCTGCGCCCTTCGCACTGGAATGCCGGCGCCACGTCGTGCTGAACTTCTCGCCGGATCGCGAGCTTCTGGTCGGCGAGGTCTTCCGGGTTCACGCCCGCGAGGGCCTCGTCGATGAAGCCAACATGTATGTCGACCTCGACGCGTACCGGCCGATCGGCCGCATGTTCGGTAATCTCTACACCACGCAGCGGGATAGGTTTGCTCTGACGCGCGAGAGCCATGCGCAGTGGCTCGCGCGCCAGGACACCAAAGAGCTGAAGGACGCCTAGTGAGCCGAGAACTGCACCGTACCCAGCGCCATGGTGACGGCCGCCTGTGTCGGGTCGATCACGGGAATGCGCAGCGCGTCTTCGAGCGAACGGCGGTGGCGCGCCATGCCGGCGCAGCCCATCACGATGGCGCGGGCACCGTCCTCGTCGCGCAACTCGCGGCCGATCTCGATCATTTTCGCCAGTGTGCCTTCGCCCGAGGCGGTTTCCGCAACGCTCATGTTCAGCGGCCTTTCGCCGGCGAGACGGTCAGTCAGTCCCATCTGTCTGAGATAGCGCATGTGACGCGGGATCGAGCGCTGGGCGATGGCGATGACGCCGAAGGTCTCGGCGCGCGACAGCGCCGTCAGCACGCCGCACTCGGCGATGCCGAACACCGGACGGTCAGTGCCTTCACGGCAGACCTGAAGCCCGGGATCGCTGTAGCAGGCGATCACGAAGGCGGCAAAACTGTTGTCGCTTTCGACCAGCTTTCGCAGCGGCATCGCAACGCTGTCGACATCCGCCTGACTTTCAATGCCGAAGGGACCTTCGGCCAGCGTCTGGCAGACCACCTCCGGCCCGCCCTCGAAAGCGAGCGGCTTCAGCGCATCCTCCAGCCCTTGCGTGACCTTTGGGTTGGAGTTCGGGTTGATGACGAGAATGCGCGGCCGGGACATGATGGTCTTCCTGCGAATTTACGAGTACGTGCCTTGAGCCTATCACGGAGTGCCTCATGACTGAACCCGCTTACGACCTGATCATCCGCGGCGGCCGCGTCGCCACCACCACCGACGTCTTCGAGGCCGACGTCGCCATCTCTGGCGAGACCATCGCAGCCATCGGCAAGGGCCTTCCGGCGGCCAAGCGCGAGATCGACGCGCGCGGCAAGTTGGTGCTGCCCGGCGGCGTCGACAGCCACGCCCATATCGAGCAGCTGTCGGCCGCCGGCATCATGAACGCCGACACTTTCGAGAGCGCGACCGTGTCGGCGGCCTTCGGCGGCACCACCACGGTGATCCCGTTCGCGGCCCAGCATGTCGGCATGAAGCTGCCGCAGGTCGTGGAGGACTATCACGCGCTGGCGAAGAACGGCGCGGTGATCGACTACGCCTTTCACATGATCATTGCGGATGCGACCAAGGAGACGGTCGAGGAGCACATCCCGGCGCTGGTGAAGCAGGGACACGCCTCGATCAAGATCTTCATGACCTACGACCGGCTCAAGGTCGACGATGAGCCGCTGCTCGACATCCTCCTTGCCGCCCGCCAGTCCGGCGCGATGCTGTGCGCCCATGCCGAGAACCACGGCATCATCGCCTGGATGGTGAAGCGCTTGCTCGCGCGCGGCTACACGCTGCCGAAGTACCACGCCGTCAGCCATGCCCGCGTGTCGGAGGCGGAGGCCTTCACACGACTGATCGGCATGGCGGCGCTGATCGACCAGCCGATCATGATCTTCCACGTCTCGACCGCGGAAGGCGCCAAGGTGATCCGCGACTCGCGCGGGCAGGGGCTGAAGGTGTTTGCGGAGACCTGTCCGCAATATCTGTTCCTCACCGCCAATGATCTCGACAAGCCCGGTGCCGAAGGTGCCAAGTGGATGTGCAGTCCGCCGCCGCGCACGCATTCGGATCAGGAGGCGCTGTGGCAGGCGCTGTCGCTCGGCGATCTCCAGACCATCTCCTCGGATCACGCGCCGTATCGCTACGACGAGACCGGCAAGCTGCGCGCCGGCCCCAACCCCAATTTCAAGCAGGTCGCCAACGGCCTGCCGGGGCTGGAGCTGCGGCTGCCGCTCTTGTTCGATGCGATGGTGTCGAAGGGGCGGCTGGGCCTGGAAAAATTCGTCGAGCTGACCGCGACGGCGCCGGCAAAAATCTACAATCTGCATCCGCGCAAGGGCTCGATTGCCGTCGGCGCCGATGCCGACATCGCGATCTGGGATCCCAACCGCGAGACCGTGATCGCCGACGAGATGATGCATGACCTCACCGGCTACACGCCGTTCGCGGGCCGCAAGCTGAAGGGCTGGCCGGTGACCACGCTTTCGCGCGGCCGGGTGATCGTCGAGGGCAACAAATGCCTCGCGTCCGCCGGCAGCGGAAAATTCCTGGCGCGCAGCGGCGGCGAGGCGGCAAAGCCCACGGGCCGGCTGGTCGCTGACATGGATCCGGAGCGGAATTTCGGGGCAAAACTGCTGTGACACTGGATCGCGCGCGATGAAGATCGTCGTCTTCGGCGGCACCGGGTTTGTCGGCCTCAATCTCGCCGAGGTGCTGCTCGCGCGCGGGAACGAGGTGACGTTGTATGATCGTGCGCCGCTGCCGCCGGCTGCGCAGCGATCTCTTGCTGACCACGGCCCACGGCTTAAGGCGGTGCAGGGCGATATCACTGACGTCGAAGCCATCGACGCCCTTATCGCAAAAGGCTGCGATGTGATCGTGCTCGGTGCCGCGGTCACCGCGGGCGCTGACCTCGAACGGGCATCGCCCGCGCGCGTTCTCGAGATCAACGTGATGGCGCAGATCCCGATCCTGCAGGCGGCGATCCGCCATGGGGTTCGCCGGGTCGTCAATCTGTCGTCGGGATCGGCCTACGGCGCTGCGGGCCAGCGGGTCTCGGTGTTGGACGAGGAAACGCCCTGCGATCCCGTCTCGTTCTACGCCATCAGCAAATTCACCTCGGAACGATCGGTGGCTCGGCACGCCGAGCTTTTTGGCGGTGATCTCCTGAGCGTGCGCTTAAGCGCCGTGTTCGGTCCTTGGGAGCGGCCCGGCTCGGTGCGCGATACGCCGAGCCTCCAGTTCCAGATTCTCGCCGCCTTCGCGCGCGGCGAACCGGCGCTCCTCCCTGCGCCAGGCATGAAGGACTGGACCTATGCGCCGGATGCCGCCGAAGCGGTGGCGTTGCTGATCGAGGCCGAACGGCCGCGCCACCGGCTCTACAATATCTCCAGCGGTGCGGCCTGGTCTGCGCTGCAATGGGGCGAGGCCTTTGCGGCCCTGCATCCTGGGCTGGAGTGTCGGCTCGCGTCTCCGGGAGAGACGACCGTCATCAAGCTCCACGGCGGGGATCGGGCGCCGATGTCGGTCGCGCGGATGGCCGACGAGTTCGGCTGGCGCGCCCGGTTTGGCTGCGCGGAGTCGGCCGCTGCGATGAGCGCCTGGTGGATGCAGCACAAGGAAGGGATCTGACATGCGGCTGCAGGGGCGAACGGCCATCATCACCGGAGCAGGCTCCGGCATCGGCCGCGCCAGTGCCAAGTTGTTTGCAGACGAGGGCGCGCGCCTCGCCTTGGTCGATCGCGATGCCGCGGGGCTTGAGGAAACGCTGAGCCTGGTCGGCGAGGCAACGACGCATGTCGGCGACGTCGGCGATGCCGGCTTCGCCGAAGTCGTCGTTGGCGATGTCGTGGCGCGGCACGGCCGGCTCGACATCCTGATGACGGCGGCAGGCTTTTCCTGCGGCGGCACGGTGCTGACGACGAGCCCGGAGGACTGGGACGCCGTGTTTCGCACCAATGTCGGCGGCACCTGGCTGTGGGCGCGGGCCGCCGTGCCTCACATGCAGCGGCAGAACAGCGGCTCGATCATCACGCTGGCCTCGCAGCTTGCGATGGCGGGCGGCAAGGGCAACAGCGCCTATATCGCCGCCAAGGGCGCGATCGTCAGCCTGACGCGGACCATGGCGGTCGATTTCGCCACCGACGGCATTCGCGTCAACGCGATTGCGCCGGGCGCGATCGACACGCCGATGCTTCGCCGCAGCTTTGCCCGTCACGCCAATTCGGACGAGGTGCGCGAAGCCTCCCGCAACCGCCATGCCATGAAGCGGTTCGGGGCGGCGGAGGAGATCGCGCAGACCGCGCTGCATCTCGCCAGCGATGCGTCGTCCTTCACGACAGGCACCGTGATGGTGGTCGACGGAGGCTGGCTCGCGGCATGAGTGATGCGCTCACCCAGCTCGAAGCCGACGTACGCGCCGACCTCGCGATGATCGCGCATCCCGGCGCGGCATGGCTCGAGCCGAAGACGGGGCCTGATGGCAAGCCAGCGCTGGACGTGCTCATCATCGGCGCCGGCCAGTCCGGCATCGCCATCGGCTTCGGCCTGATGCGCTCGCGCGTCAGCAACATCCTGCTGCTCGACAAGGCCGCGGAAGGGAAGGAGGGCCCGTGGCTCACCTATGCCCGGATGCCGACGCTGCGCAGCCCGAAGGACTACACCGGCCCGGACCTCGACATCCCCAGCCTGACCTACCAGTCCTGGCACGAAGCCCGCTTTGGCAAGGACAGCTGGCAACAGCTCGGCCTGATCGAACGCGGCCATTGGGCGGAGTATCTGCTGTGGCTGCGGCGCACGATCGGCTTGCCGGTGCGCAATGCCTGCGAGCTGCTGGAGATCGCGCCGGCATCTGACGGCCTGCTCGCCGCGCGCGTGAAACGGGCAGGCGAGGTCGAGACCCTCTACGCCCGCAAGATCGTGCTGGCGACCGGGCAGGAGGGCATGGGCGACTGGATGATCCCGGAGCAGCTGGCGCATCTGCCGGCGAGCTTGGTCGCAACCGTTGCCGACGACATCGATTTCGAAGGCCTTCGCGGCAAGCGCGTCGCCGTGATCGGCGCCGGGGCATCCGCCTTCGACAATGCAGCGACCGCGCTGGAAGCAGGCGCCGCCGAAGTGCATTTGCTGTGCCGCCGTGCGCAGATCCAGGTGATCCAGCCCTATCGCTGGCTGACTTTCCGCGGCTTCCTGCGCCATCTCAGCGACCTCGACGATGCCTGGCGCTGGCGCTTCATGCGCAAGATCCTCGAAATGCGCGAGGGATTTCCGCAGCCGACCTACGATCGCTGCGCGCGTCACGCCAATTTCACATTGCACGAGGGCGCGCCGGTCGAAGCCGCGCGCGAGACCGGTGATGGCATCGAATTGCAGACGCCACGCGGCACGATCACGGCGGATTTCGTCATCTGCGGCACCGGCATCGACATGGACTTTGCCGGCCGTGGCGAGCTCAGCCGATTTGCCGGCAACATCGCGACCTGGGCCGACCGTTACCGGCCGCCCGAGGACGAACGCAACGAACGGCTCGGCCGCTTTCCCTTTCTCGCCGACGACTACGCCTTCACCGAGCGTGTGCCGGGACAGACGCCGTGGATCTCCGACATCCATCTGTTCGCCATCGCTTCCACCATGAGTTTTGGCCCGTCGGGATCGTCGATCAATGCGATGACGACGGCCGTTCCGAAGCTGGTCCACGGCCTGACGCGCGGGCTGTTTCGGGCCGATCTTGCGCGCCATTGGGCCTCGCTCAGCGCCTATGATGTGCCGCAGGCCGTGGTCGCACGGCCGGCGCGAAACATGGGGGAGACGCTGTGATCATCCATGCGCCGCCGCGACGATGCGTCCCCAAAAACGCCCGATGAGACTGGCGCGCAACTTGCTTCTTTCTTAACCTGCCTTGCTGGCGTTCTCGTTCGAAATTCAGGGAAAAACCAATGCGTTTTGTGTCTTTCAGGCCGGCGACCTGCATGCTCGCTACCACTGCGCTGTTGCTCATCGCCACCGCGCCGTCGCAGGCACAAACCAGGGCGGAGACGTTGCGCTACGTCACCGGCTCGGCGGTCAACACGCTCGATCCCAACATCCCCGGCTCGACGCGTGAATCCTTCGCGCTGAGCATGAGCACCTATGACCGGCTGGTGGCGTTCGGCCGCAAGCAGCTCAACGGCAAATGGGTGTTCGATCTCGATACGATCACGGGCGAGCTCGCCGAATCCTACGACGTCAGCCCCGACGGCTTGAAGCTCACCTTCCGCCTGCGCAAGGACGCAAAATTCCAGGACGGCTCGCCCGTCACGGCCGAGGACGTGAAATGGTCGCTCGATCGCTGCGTCACAGCGCCGATCCTCGGCAAGGCACAGCTGCTGACGGGGTCGCTGACGTCGGCCGACCAGTTCAAGGTGATCGATCCCCTCACCATCGAGGTGACGCTGCCGAAGCCTGACAAGCTGGCGCTGCCGAACCTTGCCACCGTCTACCCGATGATCATCAACTCGAAAGTGGCAAAGGAGCACGCGACCGCTGACGATCCCTGGGCGACCGCATGGTTGAAGGAGCACACCGCCGGCAGCGGCGCCTATGTGGTGGAGACCTTCAAGCCCGGTGAGCAGGTGATGCTCAAGCGCGACGAGGCCTGGAATCGCGGCTCCGCCAACAAGCCTGCCTTCTTCAAGCGTGTGATCATTCAGTCGGTGCCGGAGCCGGCGACGCGCGCCAACCTCGTCGAGCGCGGCGATGCCGACCTCGTCGTCGATCTGCAGGCCAGCGACGTGCAGTCGCTGGAAGCCAAGGGCAAGCTGAAGGTGGTCTCGACGCCGCAATACAATGCGATCACCTATGTCTCGATGAACAACCAGATGCCGCCGTTCGACAACGTCAATGTCCGCCGCGCCATCGCTTACGCGCTGCCCTATGACGACATGTTCAAGGCCGCTTTGTTCGGCCGCGGTTCGCCGCTGTTCGGCGCAACCTGGGCGGATGGCAAGCCGGCGAACGGCATCTATCCGTTCCAGCAGCCGGTGAAGCTCGATCTCGACAAGGCGAGGGAATATCTCAAGGCCGCCGGCCTCCCCGAGGGTTTTTCGACCACCTTCAGCTTCAACGTCGGTCAGGCCGCGACCGCGGAGCCAATGGCGGCGCTGGTGAAGGAATCGCTCGGCAAGATCGGGATCAAGGTCGATATCCAGAAACTGCCGGACGCGCAGATGTCGACGCAGATCAACGAGAAGAAGCTGCCGTTCTTCACCGAGGGCGTCGTCGCCTGGCTGCCGTCGACCGATTATTTCTACCGCAATTTCTACACCGGCAATCAGCGCTGGAACTACTCTTCGATCAGCAACCCGGACCTTGCCGCGATCGCGCAGGAAGCCCGCTTCGAGCCGGACAAAGCCAAGTACGAGGACGCCGGCCGCAAGCTCAATGCGATGCACTTCGATCTGATGCCGCAAATCATGCTGTGGCAGCCGAACCAGGACGCGGTCATGGCGTCGTCGGTCGAGGGTTACACCTACGAGTTCCATCGTCAGGTCGACTATCGCGACGTCAGCCGCAAGTGACGTCGGCAAACGAGAGGGGCTCTGAAAGGTGACGACTGGTCTTGGCGCAACGATGATGCGGGCGGGCAGGCGGCTTTTGTCGTCGCTGCCGGCGCTGTTCGGTGTGCTGGTCTTCACCTTTCTCTTGATGCGCGTCCTGCCCGGCGACCCCGCGGTGTTCTTCGCCTCGGGGCCCAATGCGGGCAAGGAAGAGATCGAGCTGATCCGCAAGCAGATGGGGCTCAACAAGTCGGTACCGGAGCAGCTCGTCTACTATCTCTCCGACATCGGCCACGGCAATCTCGGCCGCTCCATGATGACCGGGCAGCCGGTGCTGAAGGATTTGCGCGAGCGGTTGCCGGCCTCGCTGGAGCTGACGTTCACGGCGCTGCTGATCGCGCTGATCGCGGCGGTGCCGCTCGGCGTGATGGCGGCGCTGCGGCCGGGGTCGGTCGTCGATCACGGCGTGCGGCTGTTCTGCGCGCTCGGCGTCTGCGTGCCGACCTTCGTCTCGGGTCTGCTGCTGATCTACGTCTTCTACTATCTGCTCGGGCTTGCGCCTGATCCCACCGGGCGGATCGACGTCTTCACCTCGCTGCCGCCGCAGCGCACCGGCTTCCTGTCGATCGACTTCCTGCTGGCGGGCGACTTCGAGGGCTGGTGGGCGGCTTGCAAGCAGCTGATCCTGCCGGCGGTGAGCATGGCCCTGTTCGTGATCGCGCCGCTGGCACGGATCACGCGTGCCTCGATGCTGGTGTCGCTCGGCAGCGATTTCGTGCGCACCGCGCGCTCGGTCGGATTGTCCTGGCGCAAGGTGGTCGTCACTTACGCATTGAGGAACGCGATCCTGCCCGTCATCACCATCGCCGGCATCGTGTTCTCGACCATGCTGGGCGCCAATGTGCTGGTGGAGAAGGTGTTCTCCTGGCCGGGCGTTGCCTCCTACGCGCTCGATGCGTTGCTGTCGTCCGACTACGCGCCGGTGCAGGGCTTCGTGCTGCTGATGGCGAGCTTGTTCGTGCTGGTCAATCTCGTGGTCGATATCTGCTACGGCATCGCCGATCCCAGGGTGTCGATCGAATGACCAGCGCAACCCTTCGCCACTCGGTCTGGATCCTGCGCGGCAATCCGCTGACGGCGGTCGCCGCGGCCGGCGTGACGCTGTTCGTCCTGCTCGCGATCTTCGGGCCCTGGATCGTTCCTTACGATCCCGTAGTCTCCAATGTTTCGGAGGCCCTGCAGCCGCCGAGCGCCGCGCATCTCGCCGGCACCGACCAGCTCGGGCGCGACGTGTTCAGCCGTCTCATCATCGCCGCGCGGCTGGATCTTGCGATCGCAGTCTCAGCGGTCGGCATCTCCTTCGTGATCGGGGCCGTCGTCGGCGCGTTCTGCGGCTATGCCGGCGGCAAGCTCGATCGCGCGGTCGGCCGCTTCGTCGACGTGATGATGGCCTTTCCGCTGTTCGTGCTGGCGATGGCGATGGTCGCGGCCCTCGGCAACCGGATCGAGAACATCGTGATCGCGACGGCGATCATCAATCTTCCGTTCTACATCCGCTTCGCGCGCGCCGAGGTGAACGTCCGGCGCAATGTCGGCTGGGTCGAGGCCGCGCGCGCTTGCGGCGAGAGCCATTTCTCGGTGGTGCTGCGTTTCCTGCTGCCGAACATCCTGCCGGCGATGGCGGTGCAGATATCGCTCAATCTCGGCTGGGCCATTCTCAATGCCGCGGGCCTGTCCTTCATCGGCCTCGGCGTCAAGCCGCCGACGCCGGAATGGGGCATCATGGTCGCGGAGGGCGCGCGCTTCATCTCCACGGGGCGGTGGTGGCTGGTGGCCTTTCCGGGCCTCGCGCTGATGATGGCCGTGTTGTGCTTCAACCTGCTCGGGGACGGGATGCGGGATATTCTCGATCCCCGCATGCGCACATGAGCGAGGAGCTGCTCAGGATCGAGGACCTGCACGTCGCGTTCTCGACGCGACGTGGCATGGTCGAGGCCGTGCGCGGCGTTTCGCTCAACGTTGGGGCCGGCGAGATGCTCGGCCTCGTCGGCGAGAGCGGTTCGGGCAAGTCGGTGACCGGCTTTGCGACGACGCGGCTGCTCGATGCGGCCGGGCGCGTCACCGGCGGAAAAATCCTGTTTCGCGGGCAGGACGTGACGAAGCTCAGGGGTGATGACCTCCGTCATCTCCAGGGCGCCGCGATGTCGATGATCTTCCAGAATCCGCGGGCGGCGCTCAATCCGATCCGCGCGATCGGCCTCCAGATCGCCGATGCGATCCTCACGCATAAGAAAATATCCAAGGACGCCGCGCGCGCCGAGGCGCTGGAATTGTTGCGGGCCGTCCAGATCCGCGATCCCGAAGCGCGGATGAATGCCTATCCGCACGAGCTCTCCGGCGGCATGTGCCAGCGCGTCATGATCGCGATCGCGATCTCCTGCAATCCCGCACTCCTGATCGCGGATGAGCCGACCACCGGCCTCGACGTCACCACCCAGAAGGTGGTGATGGATCTGCTCGCGGACATTGCCGCCGCGCGCGGCATGGCCACGATCCTGATCACGCACGACCTCGGCCTTGCGGCCCGCTATTGCCGCCGCATCGCGGTGATGGAGCGCGGCCGCATCGTCGAGGAGGCGAGCCCGAGGACGCTCTTCAGCACACCGCAGCACGCCTATACGAAGCGCCTCGTTGCGGCGTCGCCCACCGCGACGTCCCGGATCGAGGATCTCGTGACCGAGGAGGAGCGGGAGCGTTACTCCGCTGTCGTCAGCAAACCGAGGCTGGAGCCAGCACACGGGACGCCGCCGTTGCTGGAGGTGCGCAAGCTCGTAAAACGTTTCGACCAGGGCTCTGCGGCGGTTGCCGACTTCTCCATGACGATGGCCGGTGGCGAGAGCGTCGGTCTGGTCGGCGAATCCGGTTCCGGCAAGAGCACGACCTCGCGCATGATCTGCCGCCTGATCGATCCCAGCGAAGGCGACATCGTGTTCGATGGCCAGTCGATCGGCCACGTGGCATCGCGCGATTTTCATCGCTCGCCGCTGCGCAAAAACATCCAGATGGTCTTTCAGGACCCGAACGAGAGCCTCAACCCGCGCTTCACCGCCTTCGACTGCATCGCCCATCCCTTGATGCGGCTCGATGGCATGCGCGCCGGCGATGCGCTGCGCAAGCGGGTGGAAGAATGCGCCGACCGGGTCGGGTTGCCGCTCGACCTGTTGCCGCGTTTCCCGCATCAGCTCTCCGGCGGCCAGAAGGCCCGCGTCGGCATTGCCCGCGCCATCGCCTGCCGGCCGCGGCTCCTCGTGCTGGACGAGCCCACGGCCGCGCTCGACGTCTCCGTGCAGGCGGTTGTGCTGCAGCTGCTCGATCGCCTCAGGCGCGAAAACGACATCGCGCTGCTGTTCGTCAGCCACGATCTCAACGTGGTGCGCATGCTGTGCGACCGCACCATCGTGCTGCGCAATGGCGGCATCGTGGAGCAGGGGGACAGCCGGGCGCTGTTCGACAATCCGAAGACCGACTACACCCGCAAGCTGGTCGAGGCGATCCCGCATATCGAGACCGGCGAGGTGCTCGCGGCTGCTCTGTGAGGCGTTGCAAGTCAACGTGGGCCAGCCAAAAAGTCGAAGAGATCCCGCTGGCGAAGGCCCATTTACTGGCATACCATTTGCTTGCCAATGGGCTTCGGTTTCACCTGCCTTTGGCCAATGATTGGCCGACATCACGGCATTACTGGGAGGACTTCATGGATCGCAGGACGGTATTGAAGGGATTGGCTGGCGCGGGCGGTCTGGCATTGACGGGCGGCCTGTCGGCCCCGGCAATCGCCCAGGGCGCCGCGGCCCGCACCCTGCGCTTCGTGCCGCAGGCCAATCTCGCCAATTTCGATCCGATCTGGGGCACGCAATATGTCGTGCGTAATGCGGCCGCGATGGTCTGGGACACGCTCTACGGCATCGACTCCTCGTTCCAGCCGCAGCGGCAGATGGTCGAGTCCGAGGAAGTGACGGACGACGGCACGACCTGGACCTTCAAGCTGCGGTCGGGCCTCAAATTCCACGACGGCGCGCCGGTGCTGAGCAAGGACGTCGTCGCGAGCCTCACCCGCTGGGCGGCGCGCGATCCGATGGGCCTGATGATCAAGGCGCTCCAGCAGGAGCTGACGGCCGTCGACGACCGCACCTTCAAATGGGTCCTGAAGCAGCCCTACCCGAAAATGCTCTACGCGCTGGGCAAGAACAATTCGCCATGCGCCTTCATCATGCCCGAGCGCATCGCGCAGACCGACCCGTTCAAGCAGATTTCTGAATATGTCGGCTCCGGTCCGCTGAAGTTCGCCAAGAGCGAATGGGTCCCCGGCGCCAAGGCCGTGTTCGAGAAATTCACCGACTACGTGCCGCGTCAGGAGAAGCCGTCCTGGCTCGCCGGCGGCAAGCAGGTGATGGTCGATCGCGTCGAGTGGGTGATCATGCCGGATCCGGCAACTGCGGCGGCCGCGTTGCAGAACGGCGAGATCGACTGGTGGGAGAATCCGATCGCGGATCTCGTTCCGGTTCTGAAGAAGAACAAGAACATCAGCGTCGATATCGGCGATCCTCTCGGCAATATCGGCTCCTTCCGCATGAACTTCCTCTATCCGCCCTTCAACGACGTCAAGGCGCGGCGTGCGGTGCTGATGGCGCTGAGCCAGGAAGACTACATGCGCGCGATCGTCGGCGACGACAATTCGCTGTGGAAGCCGCTGCCCGGCTACTTCACGCCGGATACGCCGCTCTACACTGAAGTGGGTGGCGAGATTCTGAAGGGCAAGCGCGATCTGGACGCCGCCAAGAAGCTGCTCGCCGAGAGCGGCTATTCCGGCCAGCCGGTGACGTGTCTCGTCGCGCAGGACCAGCCGATCACCAAGGCAATGGGCGACGTGACCGCCGACCTCCTCAAGAAGCTCGGCATGAATGTCGACTTCGTCGCGACCGACTGGGGCACGGTCGGCTCCCGCCGCGCGCAGAAGACGCCTCCGGGACAGGGCGGCTGGAACATGTTCCACACCTGGCACGCAGGCGCGGATTGCGTCAATCCGGCTCCCTACACCGCCATTCGCGCCAACGGCGACAAGGCGTGGTTCGGCTGGCCGACCAGCGCTGGCACCGAGAAGGAGGTCACGTCGTGGTTCGAGGCCAAGAACCTCGACGAGGAGAAGGCCGCCATCGGCCGTCTCAATAAGGCGGCGATCGATGACGTCGTCTACGCTCCGACCGGCTTCTTCCTGAGCTACACCGCGTGGCGCAAGAACGTCTCCGGCGTGACCAAGGGACCGTTGCCCTTGTTCTGGGGCGTGTCGAAGTCCGCTTGATCGTGCGTTGAGGCCAGATGCTCTCCTACATCCTCCGTCGCATCGTCGCGACCTTGCCGGTGATGGCAATCGTCGCGCTGTTCGTGTTCAGCCTGCTTTACATCGCTCCGGGTGATCCGGCGGTGGTGATCGCGGGCGATCAGGCAAGCCCGGAGGATGTGGAGCGCATCCGCCAGAGCCTGGGGCTGGACCGGCCGTTCCTGGTCCAGTTCGGAAGCTGGGTCTGGCGCATCCTGCACGGCGATCTCGGCACCTCGATCTTCACCAACCTGCCGGTCTCGGCGATGATCGGGCAGCGTCTCGGACCGACGCTGTCGCTGATGATCGTCACGCTGCTGCTCACGATCGTGGTGGCGGTGCCGCTCGGCGTGGTGGCGGCGTGGAAGGCCGGCAGCCTGATCGACCGCGTCATCATGGGCTTTGCGGTGTTCGGCTTCTCGCTGCCCGTCTTCGTGGTCGGCTACATGCTCGCCTACATCTTCGCGCTCGAGCTCGAATGGCTGCCGGTGCAAGGCTACACGCCGCTGACCCAGGGTTTCTGGCCGTGGCTGGAAAACCTGATCCTGCCGGCGATCGCGCTCGGCTGCGTCTACATCGCTCTGGTCGCGCGCATCACGCGCGCCGCCATGCTCGAGGTCTTGCAGCAGGACTATATCCGCACCGCCAAGGCCAAGGGCCTGGGGCAGGGCGGCATCCTGTTCATTCATGCGCTGAAGAACGCTGCGGTTCCGATCGTCACCGTGATCGGAATCGGCATTGCGCTGCTGATCGGCGGCGCGGTCGTCACTGAAAGCGTGTTCGCGATTCCCGGCCTCGGCCGGCTCACGATCGATGCGATCCTGCGCCGCGACTATCCGGTCATCCAGGGCATCGTGCTGCTGTTCAGCTTCGTCTACGTCCTCGTCAACCTGATGATCGACGTCACCTATACGCTCGTTGACCCGAGGATCCGCTATTGACCGACACCACCGTCAACCCGCAATCGCTTCCGGCCGGCCTCGTTCTCGCGCCGCAACTGCCGGAGATCCTCCGGCCGGTCAAGATCCGGCGCGGCTTCATCGGAATGCTGCGCGGCCATCCGACGGTCGCGATCGGCGGCGCGCTGCTGCTGACCCTCGTGCTGATCGCGATCTTCGCGCCCTATCTCGGGACGATCGATCCGACCGCGCTTGCGCCCGCCAAGCGGACGCGCGCGCCGTCGACCGATTTCTGGTTCGGCACCGACGTGCTCGGCCGTGACATCTATTCGCGCGTGCTCTTTGGTGCCCGGGTCTCGCTCACGGTCGGCCTGTCGGTCGCGATCTTCGCATCCGCGGCGGGTCTTGCGATCGGTATGATCTCGGGTTTCATCCGCTGGGCCGACGGCATCCTGATGCGCTTCATGGACGGCCTGATGTCGATCCCGCCGATCCTGCTCGCCATCGCGCTGATGGCGTTGACGCGCGGCAGCGTCGGCAACGTCATCCTGGCGATCACCATCGCCGAGATCCCGCGCGTCTCGCGCCTCGTCCGCAGCGTCGTGCTGTCGCTGCGCGAGCAGCCCTATGTGGACGCGGCGGTGGCCTGCGGCACGCGCACGCCGATGATCATCCTGCGCCACATCCTGCCCAACACGGTTGCGCCGATGCTGGTACAGGCGACCTATATCTGCGCCAGCGCCATGATCACGGAGGCGATCCTGTCCTTCATCGGCGCGGGCACGCCGCCCACCATTCCGTCCTGGGGTAACATCATGGCCGAAGGCCGCGCGCTCTGGCAGGTCAAGCCCTATATCGTGTTCTTCCCGGCGGCCTTCCTGTCCGTCACCGTGCTTGCCGTGAATCTGCTCGGCGACGGCCTTCGCGATGCGCTCGATCCGCGCATGGCCAAGAGCCTGTGAAGTCAAGAGGCTGATCACATGGCGTTGCTCGAAGTCGAGAACCTCCAGACCCATTTCCGCACCCCCGGCGGCATCAACCGCGCGGTCGACGGCGTGTCCTTCCATGTCAACGAGGGCGAGACGCTCGCCATCGTCGGCGAGTCCGGCTGCGGCAAGTCGGTGACCTCGATGTCGCTGATGCGGCTGGTCCCGGAGCCGCCGGGCCGGATCGCAGGCAGCATCCGCTTTGCCGGCAAGGATCTCCTGAAGCTGTCCGACCGCGAGATGCGCGCGATCCGCGGCAACGACATCTCGATGATCTTCCAGGAGCCGATGACCAGCCTCAATCCGGTGCTGACCGTCGGCCGCCAGATCCGCGAGACCTTGATGATCCATCAGGGCCTCGACAAGCAGGCCGCCGAGGCGCACGCGATCGAGATGCTGACGCTGGTCGGCATTCCCGAGCCGAAGCGGCGCGTGCGCGAATATCCGCACCAGCTCTCCGGCGGCATGCGCCAGCGCGTGATGATCGCGGTGGCGCTGGCCTGCAATCCAAAACTGCTGATCGCGGACGAGCCGACCACGGCGCTCGACGTGACCATCCAGGCGCAGATCCTCAAGCTGATGCTGGATCTCAAGCGCCGGGTCGGCGCGGCCATCATCCTGATCACCCACGATCTCGGCGTCGTCGCCGAGATCGCCGAGCGCGTCATGGTGATGTATGCCGGCCGCAAGGTCGAGGAGGCGCCGGTCGCGGAGCTGTTCCGTTCGCCGCGTCATCCCTATACGCAGGGCCTGCTCGGCGCGGTGCCGAAGCTCGGCTCCTCGCTCGCGGGCACGGCGACGCGGCTCGCCGAGATTCCCGGGCAGGTGCCGGATCTCCGCAAGCCGATCACCGGCTGCGTCTTTGCCGGGCGCTGTGCGCTCGCGACCGATCTCTGCCGCCAATATGCGCCGGGGCTGGAAGAGAAGGGCCCCCGTCACATCGCCGCCTGTCATTACGCGGCCAAGGGAGCGATCGCGGCATGAGTCCTCCGCTGCTCCAGGTCAACGACCTCAAGAAGCATTTCCCGATCAACAAAGGCCTCTTCGGGCGACAAACCGAATTCGTCTATGCGGTCGACGGCGTGTCGTTCGAGATCGCGCGCGGCGAGACCTTGTCGCTGGTCGGCGAGTCCGGCTGCGGCAAATCGACGGTCGGCCGCGCCATCCTGCGGCTGTTCGAGATCACCTCGGGCCAGGTCATTCTCGACGGCCAGCGCATCGACGACGCCCATCCGAGCACGATGCGCCAGATGCGCCGCCGCGTGCAGGTCGTGTTCCAGGACCCGTTCTCGAGCCTCAACCCGCGCATGCGCGTGCGCGACATCCTGGCCGAGCCGATCCGCAATTTCGGCCTCGCCAAATCCAAGGAAGATCTCGAGGTTCGCGTCACGGAGCTGATGGACACCGTGCGCCTGCCGCGCGAGGCCTTGAACCGCCGGCCGCACGAATTCTCCGGCGGCCAGCGCCAGCGCATCGGCATTGCGCGGGCGCTTGCAGCGGAGCCCGAGCTGATCGTGTGCGACGAAGCTGTCTCGGCGCTCGACGTCTCGGTCAAGGCGCAGGTCGTCAATCTGCTGCAGGACCTCCAGCAGAAGTTCGGCCTCGCGCTGCTGTTCATCAGCCATGACCTCGCCATCGTCGAGCACATGACCCACCGCGTCGCGGTGATGTATCTCGGCAAGATCGTCGAGGTGGCGCCGCGCCGGGAGATCTTTGCCGCGCCGAGGCATCCCTACACCAAGGCGCTGCTCTCGGCGGTGCCGCTGCCCGAGCCCGGTGCCCAGCGCAATCCGATCATCCTCGGCGGCGACGTGCCGAGCCCGATCAATCCGCCGAAGGGATGCCGCTTCCACACCCGCTGCCCGTTCGTGTTCGACCGCTGCCGCACCGAGGAGCCGACGCTCCGGGCGGCCGGAGACGAGCAGTGGGTGGCGTGCCACCTCGATGCATTGCCGGCGGGGTGAGTCCCGGCGTCAGCCGATCGCTGTCAGGGCGCGGCGGATGGCCGCAAAGATGTCGCCGATCTGTTCCTCGGTGATGATCAGGGGCGGCGAGATCAGCAGCGTGTCGCCGCTGCCGCGGATCAGGATGCCGTCCTCATAGCAGCGGTTGGCGCATTCGCTGCCGCGTGCGCCCGGCGTGCCCTCGCGCGGCTTTAGGTCTATCGCGGCGAGCAGCCCGATGTTGCGGATGTCGACAACATGGGGGAGATCGCGCAAGCCGTGCGCGTGGTTCTCCCACACCGGCGCGAGGCGCCGCGCCCGCTCGAACAGGCCGAGATCCTGATACACGTCGAGCGCGGCAAGACCCGCCGCGCAGGCCAGCGGATGGGCCGAATAGGTGTAGCCGTGGAACAGCTCGATCGCGTTGTCCGGCCCCTGCATCAGCGCGTCATGGACCTTGCCGCTGACGATGACGCCGCCCATCGGCACGGCGGCGTTGGTCATGCCCTTGGCGCAGGTGATGAGGTCGGGCGTCACGCCGAAAGCGTTGGCGCCGAACGGCGCGCCGAGGCGGCCGAAGCCGGTGATGACCTCGTCGAAGATCAGGAGAATGCCGTGCTGGTCGCAGATCTGGCGCAGCCGCTCGAGATAGCCGACCGGCGGCGGCAGCACGCCGCCGGAGCCGGTCACGGGCTCGACGATGACGGCGGCGATGGTCGAGGGATCGTGCACCTGCAGCAGCTTTGAAAGCTCGTCGGCGAGATGCGCGCCCCATTGCGGCTGGCCGCGCGAGAACGCGGCATGCTCGGGATCATGGGTGTGCGGGAGGTGGTCGACCTCCGGCAGCAGCGGGCCGAAATCCCTGCGGTGGCGGACGATGCCGCTCACTGACAGGCCGCCCCAGCCCATGCCGTGATAGGCCTTTGCGCGCGAGATGAAACGGATGCGGCTCGCGTCGCCGCGGGCGCGGTGATAGCCGCGCGCGATCTTCAGCGCGGTGTCGACCGATTCCGAGCCTGAATTGGTGAAGAAGACGTGGTCGAGGCCATCAGGCGCGATCTCGGTGATGCGGCGGGCGAGCTCGAAGGCCGCCGGATGGCTCATCTGGAACGAGGAGACGAAGTCGAGCTTCGCCGCCTGCGACTGGATCGCCTCGACGATGCGCCTTTGCGCATGTCCCGCGTTCACGCACCACAGCCCCGCCATGCCGTCGAGAATGCGCCTGTTGTCATCGGTGATGTAATGCATGCCTTCGGCGCCGACGAAGATGCGCGGCTTCGACTTGAACTGGCGGTTCGGCGTCATCGGCAGCCAGAACGGCTCCATGGCCTCGCGGGTGAGGGGGCTGTTGGAGGACGCGAAAGTATTCATGGTCATGGCAACTCTTGGAAAACGTCAGGAGGCTTTGGATGGCGTGTTGGAATTGGCCGGGCCGCGCTTGAGCTTTGCCGCGCCCTGGAGATGCCGGCGCAAGAGCGCAGCCGCGGCCTCGTTCTGGCCGGCTTCGAGCTGGTCGAGGATGGCGAGGTGCTCGCGGCAGTTCACGATCACGCGCTCATGGCCGAAGGTCCAGTCGTAATTGCCGAAGCGCCGCAGCCGGTTCTGCTGTTGAACCGCGACCAGCAGATAACGGTTGCCCGATGCCGCGGCGAGGCCTTCGTGGAAGGCCGCATTCATCTCGTAGAGCGCGATGCTGGCGGTGTCACTCCACGGCATCGCCAGCATCTCCTGGTGACGATGGCGCATCTCGGCGGCCCAGGCCGGATCGAGCTTGAATCCAGGTTCGAGCAGGGCGGCCGGCTCGATCAGCAGACGGTATCGGTAACTCTCGTCGCGCGCTTGCGTATCGGCGAGCGTCGGCTGGAAGCGCCAGCCATGGCCGGGCTTGCGCTGAACGGCGGCAACTTCCGCAAGCTTGGTCAGCACGCGCTGCACGATCGGCCGCGTCGCATCGTAGCGCTGCATCAGGTCGCGCTCGGAAACTTCCTCCGGCAATCGCCCGGCGCGGCGATCGCGCGCGATCGCGAGGAACAGCCGGTCGGTATCGTCGGGGCTCGGCTTTGGCGGTGCCTTGTGGGAGGCGGGGGCGGCCTCGGCGACGAAATAGCCGCGGCTGGCGCCGGCATGCACGAGCTTGCGCCGCGCCAAGAGCTTCAGCGCGGCGCGCACCGGCGTGCGGGACACTTGAAGGCGCTCGGCCAGCGCGACCTCGGCAAGACGGGTTCCCGGCGCGAGTCCTTCGCTCCGGATCAGGTCCATGATCCCGGCGGACAATTCGCGCTGGAGCCGGCTTGGAGGCGTTTTTTCCACGGCAGATTTCGCGGTCGAAGATTTTTGTTTCATGTCATCACAAAATACATTAGCTTTCCCGGGAAAGCAAAAGGAACTTCAAGAAGGAATTTGGCGTCCCATGGTTGAGCCCTTTCCCCTCATCGAAATCTCCGGTCCTCCGCGCGAGCGTGGCCGTCAGTACGGGCAGAAGGCGGCAGGCCGCATCAAGAAGGGGACGACGCACTACTTCGCGCAGCTGAAGGAGCTTTCGCTCGACGCCAAGGGAGTTGCCGAGCTGGTGCGGGAATATCTGCCTGTTATCGAGGGCTTCGATCCGACTTATATCGAAGAGATGCGCGGCATTGCGGAGGGCGCCGACGTTCCGTTCGAGGACGTCGTCCTGCTCAACGCCCGCACCGAGATCATCAAGCTCGCCAATCCGGTGATCCGCGCGCGCTTGAAAACGCCCGACGAGCCCGACGGCTGCACCGGCGTCGTCGTGATGCCGCAGGCGACCGCCAGCGGCCGCCTGATCCATGCCCAGAACTGGGATTGGAAGCGCGAATGCGCGGAGACCGCGGTGGTGCTGAGGGTGCGTCGCGATGACGGTCCTGATCTCATGACCTTCACCGAGGCCGGCGCGCTGGGTCGCTGTGGCTTCAACGCAGTCGGCATCGCGATCACCGCGAACTATCTCCAAAGTGACCGTGACTATCGCCAGGTCGGCGTGCCGCTGGCGCTGATCCGCCGCAAGGTGCTGGAGCAGGAGCATCTCGCGCTCGCCATGCGTGCCGTCTATTGCACCAGGAAATCCGCGGCCAACAACATGATCATCAGCCATCGCGAGGGCGTGGCGATCGATTTCGAATGTGCGCCGGATGAGACCTTTCAGGTGCATCCGCAGAACGGCCTGCTGGTGCACGCCAATCACTTCGTGAGCCCGGTTGCGCTCGGCAAGCTCAAGGACGCCGGCATCCAGGATACGCCTGACAGTCTCTACCGCGACATCCGAGTCCGCGATCTGCTTCAGCCGCACATCGGCAGCATCACCTTCGACAACGTCAAGAATGCGCTGTTCGACGAGTTCGCCTATCCCTGGTCGGTGTGCCGCCCGCCGCGCCGCAATCTCAGCAACAATCTCAGTGCCACCGTGGCGACGATCCTGATGGAACCGGCGAGCGGATTGATGCAGGCGGCGCCGCTGCCGGCGCTCAACCGCGAATTCACCGAGTACCGGCTCGAAATCGACGAAATCGGGCGGGCCGCGTACGAGCGGTCTGCCGCGGGGGCCGCGTGATGCGGCGGCGTCGGCCATCGCCGGCATGGGCGGTCGGTCTGGCCGCGCTCGTCCTGTGGGCCATGCTGGGCAAGGCCGGCGCCGAGACATTGCTGCGGACGCGGCTCAACGCCGATATCCGCTCGACCGATCCCGGCACCAATCGCGACGCCAACACCGACGGCGTGATCGCGCATGTGGTGGAAGGGCTGGTCGCCTTCCGCGACGACACGTCGATCGGCCCGATGCTGGCTGACAGCTGGACCGTCTCGAACGAAGGGAAGACCTACACATTCCGCCTGCGCCAGGGCGTCAAGTTCCACAATGGTGCCACCATGACCTCGGACGACGTGGTCTGGTCGCTCAAGCGCTGGCTCGACCCAGCAACCCAATGGCGCTGCCTCTCCGAATTCAGCGCCACCGGCATCGCGCGGGTCGAGAAGATCGAGGCGCCCGATCCGCAGACCGTCGCCATCACGCTCGATCAGCCGAGCGCCTTGTTCCTCCCGACTCTCGCGCGCCCCGATTGCGGCCAGACCGCAATCATCCATCGCGATTCCGTCGGGGCGGACGGCAAGTGGATCGCCCCTGTTGGCACCGGCCCGTTCAAGCTCGGCGAGTGGAAGCGCGGACAATATGTCGATGTCATCCGCTTCGACGGCTACGTCTCGCGCAGCGAACCGCGCACCGGTTACACGGGCGCCAAGGACGTCAAGGTCGATCGCGTTCGTTTCAACGTCATTCCGGACAGCTCTGCCGCAAAGGCGGGGCTGCTCAGCGGCTCGCTCGACGTCATCATGAGCCTGTCGATCCCCGATCTCGAAGAGCTCAAATCGCGTCCCGAGGTGCAGCTCAGCATCACGCCCGCGCTCGGCCTCACCGGCATCCTGTTCCAGACCAAGGACCCGCTGCTGAAGGACGTGCGGATCCGCCGCGCCATTGCGCTGTCGATCGACACCGCGCAGATCGTCGATGCCGTGATGATGGGCACCGCGCGCCCCAACAATTCCGCGCTGCCGCTCGGCAGCCCGTTCTACAGTGAGACGCAGTCGCACGGTTATGCACAGAACCTCGCGGAGGCCAAGAAGCTGCTGCTGGAGGCCGGCTACCGCGGCCAGCCGATCAAGATGATCACCAACAAGCGCTACAGCTACGTGTTCGATTCCTCCGTGCTGGTGCAGGCCATGGCCCAGACCGTCGGCATCAATATCGAGCTGGAGGTGATGGACTGGGCGGCACAGCTGGACCGCTACAACCGCGGCGACTACCAGTCGATGGCCTTTACCTATTCGGCGCGGCTCGATCCCTCCCTAAGCTTCGAGATGCTGACCGGGCCGAAGGCGACGCAGCCGCGCAAGGTCTGGGATAATCCGCAGGCGCAGGACATGCTGCGCCAGTCGATGATGATCGACGACACCGCAAAGCGGCAGGCGCTGTTCGACGAGATGCACAAGCGCTTCATCGCCGACGTGCCGATGATCGTGCTGTTCAACGGCGCCGAGCTGATGGCACTGCGCAAGGGCATCAAGGGCTATGCCGGCTGGCTTTATCCGCAGCCGCGGTTCTGGGGCGTCACGGTCGAGTAGGGCGGCGCCATGTTGGGTTACCTCGCACGACGATTGGCAATGACGATCCCGACGCTGCTGCTGGTCGCGATCGGGGTGTTCGCGCTGGTCCGGCTCATTCCCGGCGATCCCGTTCAGGTGATGCTCGGCGATGCCGCCGATCCCGCGCAGGCGGTGCAGCTTCGTGCCCAGCTGGGGCTCGACCAGCCGATCCCGATCCAGTTCATGCACTGGATCGCCAAGCTTGCGGCCGGGGATTTCGGTCACTCCATCACCAACAATCTGGCGGTGCTGCCGCTGATCCTCGACCGCTTCCAGGTCAGTGCCGTCATCGTGCTGGTGGCGGTCGCGGCGGCCGCATGCATCGCAGTCCCGGCCGGCCTCGTCGCGGCCTGGAAGCAGAACAGCCTGCTCGATCTCTCCGTGGTCGGCGGCGCCACGCTGCTGCTGTCGATCCCGAGCTTCTGGCTCGGTCTTCTGCTGCTACTGCTGTTCGGCCTCAAGCTGAAATGGCTGCCGGTGATCGGCTATGTGCCGTTCGCGGAGAATTTCTGGCAGGCGGCGACCTTCATCGTGCTGCCGATCGCGACGCTGACCATGGTGGAGATCGGCGTGCTCACGCGCATGGCACGCGCCGCCTCGATCGAGGTACTCAGGCTCGAATATGTCACCCATGCGCGCGCCAAGGGCGTGCCGGAATGGCGCGTCCTCGCCCGGCACGTGCTGCCCAACGCCTTCGCGCCGACCTGGACGCTGATCGGCCTCGTGCTCGGCCATCTCCTCGGCGGCATCGCCGTGATCGAGACCGTGTTCACGCTGCCCGGTCTCGGCCGGCTGCTGGTGGATTCGATCTTCGCGCGCGACTATCCCGTGGTGCAGGGCTGCCTGCTGTTCACGGCGGTGATCTACGTCGTGGTCAATCTGATCGTCGATCTCTGCTATCCCTTGTTCGATCCCAGGGTGACGGTGGCATGAGGATGCGCGCCAACACCGCGATCGGCGGCACCTTGATCGCGCTCCTGCTCGGCGCGGCGCTTACAGGCGCGTTCTGGACGCCGTTCGATCCGCTGCGGATCAATCTGCGCGCGCGGCTTCAGGCGCCGTCGTCGCTGCATTGGTTGGGCACGGATGAATTCGGCCGCGACGTGCTCAGCCGCATCATGGTCGGGGCCGGCGCGAGTGTGGTGATTGCCCTGATCACGGTGCTGCTGGCTGTTGCGGCCGGCATGGTGATCGGCTGCGCGGCCGGCTACATCCGCGGCTGGACCGATCGCATCATCATGGCGGTCAACGACGCGCTGCTCGCGTTCCCCGGTATCCTGCTGGCTTTGGCGGTGATGATTGTGGTCGGCGCCAACAAGGTCGGGCTGATCCTGGCGCTTGGCCTTGCCTACATCCCGTCGGTCGTCCGCGTGGTGCGCGGCACGGTGCTGTCGATCCGCGAGAAGGAATATGTCGAGGCTTCGCGGGTGATCGGCAATTCGGAAGTGTATTCGATGTTCCGCCACGTGATGCCGAACGCGATCGCGCCGGTTGCGGTGCTCGCGACCAGCATGTTCGGCTGGGTTCTGCTGGCCGAGAGCGCGCTGAGCTTTCTCGGCCTCGGCGTGCCGCCGCCGGCGCCGACCTGGGGCAACATGCTGGCGGCGAGCCGTCCGTTCATGGAGACGGCCGCCTGGCTCTCGATCGCGCCGGGCCTGTGCATCGCGCTGACGCTGCTCGGCATCAACCTGCTCGGCGATTCCTTACGCGATCGCCTCGACCCGAGGATGGCGCACGGATGACGCTGCTGTCGGTCGAAAATCTGCGGATCGAGGTCGCCGCCAGCAAGGCTGTGATCGTCGACGACATCTCCTTCGCCGTCGAGCGCGGCGAGTTTCTCGCCGTCGTCGGCGAATCCGGCAGCGGCAAGACCGCGGCGGCGCGCGCGGTACTTGGTTTGTTGCCGCCGGGGCTGCGCAAGGCCGGCGGCCGTATCGTGCTCGACGGTGTCGATCTCGCTGGTGTCTCGGCGCGCCAGATGCGGACGCTGCGCGGGCCGACCGTCGGCATGGTGTTCCAGGAGCCGATGGTCTCGCTCAATCCCGCCATCAGCGTCGGTGCGCAGATGGCGGAAGGGCTCGGCCTGCACGAGCGGCTCGGCAAGCGCGAGATCAAGCGCCGCTGTCTCGACATGCTCGCGCGCGTGCAGATCCGCGATCCTGAAAGAACCTTTGACGCCTATCCGCACGAATTCTCCGGCGGCATGCGCCAGCGCATCATGCTCGCGTCGGTGATGCTGCTGAAGCCGAAGCTGCTGATCGCAGACGAGCCGACCACGGCGCTGGATACCCTGACCCAGCGCGAGGTGCTCGACCTCATGGTCGGGCTCGCCCGCGACCACGGCACCTCGGTGATGCTGATCACCCACAATCTCGGCCTGGTGTCACGCTATGCGCAGCGCGCTCTGGTGCTGCGCCAGGGCAGGATGGTGGAGACCGGCACGACGCGGCAGATCCTGTTAGTTCTCGCCGCGGGAGGCTTATACCAAACGGCTGGTCGAGGCCCTGCCGCGCCGCGGCGCCACGACCAAGGCGCGACAGGGCGGCGAGCCGCTCGTCAGCGTGCGCGGGCTCAAGGTCGGCTTTGCCGGGCGGCAGCGGCTATTCCGCCGCGATACCGGCGTCTCCGCCGTCAACGGCGTCGATCTCGACATCGCTGCGGGAGAAACCGTCGCCGTGGTCGGCGGCAGCGGCTCCGGCAAGACCACGCTCGGCCGTGCCATGCTGCGGCTGATCCCGACCTCGGGCGGCGAGATCAGGTTTCGGGGCAGGGACGTGGCGACGAGCGTCGATCGCGACTTCCGTTTGGCCTCGCAGCTCGTGTTCCAGGATCCGTACTCTTCGCTCGATCCGCGCATGCGCGTTGGCGAGATCGTCGCCGAGCCGCTGCGTCACGTGCCGCAACTCACGACGGCCGAGCGCGATTGGCGCGTCGAGACGATGCTCGACGAGGTCGGCCTTGCCGGTCTCGGCAAGCGCTGGCCGCATGAATTGTCGGGCGGTCAGCGGCAGCGTATCGCGATTGCGCGCGCCATCGTGCGCGAGCCGGCCTTCGTGGTCGCGGACGAGCCGGTGTCGGCGCTCGACATGACCATCCAGGCGCAGGTGCTGAAACTGTTCGAGCGGCTGCAGGCGCAATACGGCTTCGCCTGCCTGTTCATCAGCCATGATCTCGCGGCGGTCGAGCAGGTCGCCGACCGCGTCGTGGTGATGCAGGGCGGCAAGATCGTCGAGCAGGGCTCGCGCGATGACGTCTTCGATCACCCCCGGCATGACTACACCAAGGCGCTGCTAGCAGCCGCGCCCGTGCTGGATTTCGCCGGTGCGGCGGCGGAGCGAGTCTCGGGCTGAACAGGATCTTGCGTATGAAACGGTTTGTCGTTGCGTTGTGCCTGATGCTTGCGCCGCTGCCGGTGGCCCGCGCCGAGAGCGTCCTGCGCAGCATGGTCACGACCGACATCCGCGGCCTGATGCCGGGCAATAGCCCTGACGACAACACCGGACTGGTGCTGCAGCAGATCTACGAAGGCCTCGTCGCCTGGCGAGGTGACGGCACCGTTGCGCCGATGCTGGCCAAAGCTATTGAGACGTCCGCCGATGGCCGCACCTACACCTTCACGCTGCGCGAGGGCGTGACCTTCCACAACGGCGCGCCGCTGACCTCACGCGAAGTGGCGTGGACCTGGGAGCGCTTCCTCGATCCGAAATCCGGCTGGCCGTGCCGAACCAATTTTGACGGCACGCGCAAGATCAAGATCGTCGAGATCACGGTGCCGTCGCCGGAGCAAGTTGTCTTCCGACTCGCCGAGCCGAGCGGCGCGTTCCTCAGCACGATGGCGCGGGCCGATTGCGACAGCACCGGCATCGCGCACCCGGACTCGGTCGGCGCCGACGGCGCCTGGCAGAAGGCGATCGGCACCGGCCCGTTCAAGCTGGCCGAATGGCGCCGCGGCCAGTTCATCGAGCTCGTGCGCAACGAGGCCTATGCAGCGCGCAGCGAGTCGGCCGACGGCCTCAGTGGGGCCAAGCCGCCCAAGGTCGATCGCGTCAGGCTGTCGATCGTGCCCGATCCGGCGGCGGCGAAGGCGGCGATCCAGTCTGGCAATCTCGATCTCTGGCCGTCAGCCGATCCCAAATTCGCGGGCGAGTTGAGGTCGGCAGGGCTCGTGATCGCATCGGCGCCGGTTGCCTCGTTGAATGCCATCGTGATGCAGACCAATGATCCGCTGCTGAAGGACAAGCGCATCCGCGAGGCGATCGCGGCCTCGCTCGACTATCCCGGCATGAGCGACAGCCTGACCGACGGCTACGCCAAGCCGAGCACGTCGCTGGTGCCGCTCTCGAGCCGCTATTACGGCGCAGTGGAGCAGGCCGGCCAAAACCTCGACATCGCGCGCGCGAAGAAGCTGCTGAGCGAGGCCGGCTACAAGGGCGAGCCGATCAAGATCACCACCAATTCGCGTTTTCCCGTCATGAACGACGTCGCCGTGATGGTGCAGGCAATGGCGCAGCAGGCGGGCCTCAATCTCACCGTCGAGGTCGTCGAGTTCGCGGCCCAGCTCAGCCGCTACAACAAGGGCGACTATCAGCTCATGGTCTGGAACTACACGCCTTATCTCGATCCCGCCTTCGGGCTGGACCGGTTCATCGGCGACAAGACCGCGCAGCCGGACAAGGTCTGGGGCAATCGTGATGCGATCGAGCTGCTTGGCAAGCTGATGGAGACGCCCGAACCTGTGGCGCGCCAGCCGCTGTTCGATGCGCTCCACGGACTGTTCGTCGACGATGCGCCGATGATCGTGTGGAGCTCCGGCGTCAACGTCTCCGCGGTCGCGCCTGCCGTGCGCGGTTATGCGCCATGGGCCGGACGCAAACCCCGCTTCTGGAATGTCGAGGTTGTCAGATGATCTCCCTTGCCCAGCGCAGGCAACATGCCTGGCCGGACGGCGCGCGCTGCGTCGTCGGGCTCACGCTCGATTTCGACGGTACCTCGCTGGAGCGCGGCCGCGGCCAGCTGCCGCTCGGGGCGCGCTCGCACGGCCGCTATTCCGCCAAATGCGGCATCCCGAGATTCGTCGATATGTTCACGCGGCACAACGTGCCCTGGACCTTCTATGTCTCCGGCTATGATGCCGAGGAGCACCCGGACCTCGTCCGCGACATCTCGCGCTCGGGCATCGAGATCGGCTCGCACGGCTATTTTCACGAGGGCGTCGATCCCGGCGATGCCGAGCCGGAGCTCTTGGAGCGGACGCACCGACTGCTCACGGAAATCACCGGCGTCGCGCCGCGCGGATGGCGCTCGCCATCCGGGCACAAGACCGCCCGCACGCTGCGCAAGCTCCGCGAGCTCGGCTATGTCTACGATTCCAGCGACAAGGATTTCGACCTGCCGTATCTCGCCCGCTACGACGGCGAGGAGCGCAGCGACTATGTCTGCCTGCCCAACAACACCTCGACCCTCGATGATTTCCCGTTCTACCGTGTCAGCTATACGCCGCCGTCGGAAGTGCTGACGCATTGGGAGCAGGAGTTCGACGCGATCTACGCCGAGGGCGGTTACTACAACCTGACCTTCCACCCGCGCGTCGGCTATGGCTCCGGCTCGCCCGCGCGCGTTGCCGCGGTCGAAGGGCTCATCAAATATGCCAAGCGCCACGACGGCGTGCGCTTCGTCGGCATGCTGGAGCTTGCCGAATGGTGCCTGAAGCGTCCGACCGATTGGCGGCGGGACTGGAGCGGACAATGACGAAGCCGATCATTCCAATTGTCGTGACCGTCAATCTTCAGGGCAAGACGGTGGAGCTGACCCAGCTTGGGGAAGACGCGCTGTTCGGCCGCGCTTCCTACGGAAAATACGCCTATGCGGTCGGCTGCGAGCGGCTGTTCGGCCTGCTTGATCGCCACGGCATCAAATCCACCGTGTTCGTGCCGGGTGCTGAAGCAGAAGCCAATCCCGCCTACATCGCCGCGCTCGCCGGCCGCGGTCATGAGATCGCCGCGCATGGCTGGGCGATGGAAGAGATGGACGCGGCCGGCATCGACGAGCGGGCGCTGCTGGAGCGCACGCATGCGTCGCTGTCGCGGATCGTCGGCCGTGCGCCGCGCGGTTTTCGCGCGCCGCATGGCCGGCTCACCGAGCGCACGCTCGGGCACCTCTCCGATCTCGGCTATCGCTACGATTCGAGCTTCCAGGACGACGATCATCCGTACCGGCTCGATGCCGACGGTGGCTGCGGCATGGTCGAGGTGCCGCATGCGGAGATCCTGATCGACGCGATTCTGTACGGCCAGCGTCAGACGCATGACCGCGTCATGAAGATGTGGCGCGAGGAGATCGAGGCCATGCACCGCGAGCGCTGCCTGATCACGCTGACGCTGCATCCGCGCAGCGACTACGGCAGCGCGCGGGCAAGCCGCGTTGCCGCGCTCGACGGCCTATTGAGCTGGCTGCGCGGGTTGGACGGAGTTGCGTTCCTGACCTGCGAAGAGCTCGCCGATCGATCGGGATCCTGATCCTAGACGTGCCGCGGCATCCGGGATTTCGCCAGCACGCAGTGGATGCCCTTGTTGCCGTCGACCAGCTGCGTGACGCGGAGGTCGGCGGCGATCGAGCAGAGCGTATAGGCATCCTGCGCGCTGAGGCCGCTCTTTTCTCGGATCAGCGCGATCATGTCGCGCAGCGTCGCCTTGGCGGCATCGTCGAGGTCCTCGTCGAACCCCATGGTGATCCAGTCGGACGCCGTCTCGGCGCGCGGCGAGGTGAGGCGGAGATCGCGGTGGACGTGGAATTCGAACGTGCCTGTCAGCGCTGCCTCGATCGCGGTGAGGCAGACTTCGCCGTCGCCCTGCAGCGCGTGGCCGTCGCCGGCCGAGAACAGCGCGCCCGGCACGAACACCGGAAAATACAGGGTGCTGCCGGCCCCGAGCTCCTTGTTGTCCATGTTGCCGCCGAACGCGCGCGGCTCCTTCGAGGACAGCCGGCCCCAGGCCGGCGGCGGCGCGACGCCGAAATTGCCGAAGAAGGGGGAGAGCGGCAGCTCCTGGCCCCAGGGAAGCTTTGCGACGTTACGCGCGCGGTCCAGCGGAATGTGGATGCGGCGGAACTCGGGAAAATCCTCCGGCAGGGTGCCGAGCGTCGGCACCTGCAAATTCCAGCCCCAATTGCAGCGCAGCTCGATATTCAAGACGCGCACTTCCAGCACGTCGCCGGGCTCGGCACCTTCGATGTGGATCGGTCCCGTGAGAAGGTGCGGGCCCGGACCGCGGAATGCGCTTGCCAGCACCTCCGCATGTCCGGGAACGGTGTCAAAGCCGAGCGACGGATCGGGCAGATCGTCCGGCTCGCCCGACAGGGTCTCGATGGTCACCCGGTCTCCGGATGCGATTCGGAGCACCGGCTTCAATCGTCCGTCCCAGAGTCCCCACTGGACGTTTCCGGGAGTGGAGCGCAGGACGTGGTCCATGCCGCTACCTGCCTGCGCTGCTCGCAACGATCGAGGAGGGCGAGGTCGCGAACTTGCCCAGCCCGAGATAGACGAGGCCCGCCACGCCAATGCCGAACAGCCAGCTCAGATCGGCGCCGCCCAGGAAGTTGGTCGAGATCGGCCCCTGCAGCGCGCCGACGAGGCCGTCTTCGACCAACCATCCGGCAACGAGACCCGCGAAGAACGCGATCATGCCGGCCCAGTTGATGTCGCCATAGGCGCTGGTCTCGGGCGATCGGTAGAGCTCGGCGACGTCGATCTCGCCCTTGCGCTTGATGAAGTAGTCCGCGAGCACGACGCCGGCCCACGGGCTCATCCACAAAAGCAGGCTGATCATCCAGTTGTCGAACGCCTTCGCGAAGGACGGCGCGAAGATGAAGTAGAGCGTGACCAGATAGCCGGCGACGCCAGTGATGACGGTGAGCCAGAAGCGCGAGAGCTTCAGCCCCGCGCTCAGTGCCGCCAGCGTCGCTGAATAGACGTTGAGGATGTTGGTGGCGATCGGGCCGTGCAGCACCATCAGCAGCACGAGGATGCTGACCGGTCCGCCGAACACCGCGCTGACCATCTTGGCGGGGTCGGTGTCCAGCGTCGTCGAGGCGATGGTCGCGCCGAGGATGCCGAGCCAGACCGTCGGCACGAACATGCCGACATAGCTGTACCAGAACACGGACTTCGAGGACGTGCTGCGCGGCACGAAGCGCGAATAGTCCGAGGCCCAGGTGACCCAGGAGATGCCCCAGCCGACGCCGATCGCGGTCATCAGCAGGGTCAGCATCGCCATGTGCGCGCCCGGCGGCAGCGAGGTGGTGAGGCCCCAGTTGACGACGCCGGGGCGCGTCCAGGCCAGCACGCTCATCAGCACCATGATGGCGATGGTCGGCGGCACCGTGTATTTCTCGAAGGTGCGGATCGCGTAGAAGCCGTAGATGCCGATCAGCACCTGCGCCGCCATCACCAGCGTGATGACGACGATCTCGATCAGCCAGGTGTCGGGCACGCCGAACTGGCCGAGGATGCCCATCGAGACCTTGACCGGGAAATAGGTGTTCACACCGATCCAGCCCAGCGTCATCAGGAACATCAGGATACTGGGCAAATAGGCGCCGCGGACGCCGAAGGCGGACCGGCTCAGCACCATCTGGTTGACGCCGGTCTTGTGTCCCATCACCGTGAAGGTCGCGAAGATCGCGCAGCCCACGATGTTGCCGAGCACGATGACCGCGATCGTCTCCATCAGGCCGAGCTTGAGGATGATGCCGAGCGCGCCGAGCGCCCAGTTCACCGGCGCGATGTTGGCGCCGGCCCAGATCCACATCTGCTGCGGGCCGGTGGAGTCCCGGTCCGCATCGGGAATTGGTTCGATGCTGTGAATATCAGCGCGAAGTTCGGAATCCGTCATGACATCCCCCAATACGAAGCACGCTTCGCATCATCGCAGCATAAATCGTGCCATTGGTTGCGACGCGGCCGGGCAGGGTGCGTGCCGCATGCCGGATGCAGCGTAGCTCGCGGCGGATGCACCTGCGTTTTCAAGCGCGCGCTATGCTCACGTGCCGGCTCGGCGTGGCATCTCCGACGTGCCGGCGAGAGGCGGTGGATGTTGCATGGCGAAGCAGCGGTACGATGATAAATTGAGCAGCCCAACTCAAAAGCGCAGCAACTGCGCCTAATCGAATAGGGCAGCGGAGCTGTCGCGACTTGGGTTGCCGGCCACGATGCGCTGCATCATCTCGATGAAGAGCGCCTGTTCCCGCTCGCTGAGATCGCCGAGCGTCGCGCGATGCGCACGCCGCGCCGCGCCCTCGATCTTGACCAGCAGCGCGGCGCCGGCCGGCGTCAATCGGCACAGGCGCGCGCGGCGATCGTCCTTGTTGACGGCGCGCTCGACCAGGTTCCGTGCGGCGAGCCGCTTCAGCGCGCCGGTCGTCGTGGTGCGATCCAGCGCAATATCGGCCGCCAAAGTGGTCTGATCGGCAGTTTCGCGCACCGCCAGCGCCGAAAGCAGGCTGTATTGCAGCGGCGTGACCTCGAACTCGCCGCAGGCGTCCTGAAACAGCGCGACGTGAATCTGGTGCAGCCGCCGGATCAGATAACCGGGGCGCTGCGACAATGGCCAAGGGCGATGCTTGGCCCCCGTGCGACCCTTCCTTGCTTGCCGCAATGCACACTCTCCCAACCCGAAACTCCGTCGCGCTTAGCTCGATTCGAGCGCGGCTGCCACCGCCTGATCATGGCATGATGCTTGCTTTTGTCAAAATACGAAGCATACTTCGTATTCAAATGCGAAGCATGCTTCGTAATCTGCGGGCGGGGTAACCGCCTGCGCAAGAGCCAAGGAGAGCGCCATGTCCGTCACTGCCAGCTTCGACTTTCTGCTGCGAGGCGGTCGCGTGATCTGTCCGGCCTCCGGTGTCGACGGCATCAAGGACGTCGCCATCCGCGGCGGCAAGATCGCGGCGGTTGCGGCGGACATCCTGCCGACCAGCGCGAAGGAAGTCGTCGACGTCGGCGGCAAGCTGGTGCTGCCCGGGCTGATCGACACCCATGCGCATGTCTATCAATATGTCTCGGGACGCTTCGGCATGAACCCCGACATGGTCGGTGTGCAGTCGGGCGTGACGACGCTGGTCGACCAGGGCGGTCCGTCCTGCATGACGCTGCCGGGCTTTCGCCATTTCATCGCGGAAGCCTCGGCCTCGCGCGTCTATGCTTTCCTGTCGGCCTATCTCGTCGGCGGACTTGAAGGACATTTCTATCCGCAGCTCTACAGCCCCGACGGCGTCGACATCGATGCGACGGTGAAGGCGGCGACGGCCAATCTCGATATCGTGCGCGGCATCAAGGCCCATGCCGAGATCGGCGGCTTCGCGCGCTGGGGCATTCGCGTCATCGAGATGGCGGCGGAAATCGGCAAGCGCGCCGATCTGCCGGTCTATGTGCATTTCGGCCAGCTCTGGGGCCTGCCCGAGAGCGGCGCCAACGGCGAGGACGCCGACACCATCCTCACGCGCGTGATCCCGCTGCTGCGCGAGGGCGACATTCTCGCTCATCCCTTCACGCGTCATCCCGGCGGCTTCGTCAACCGCGAGGGCGAGGTGCATCCGGTGATTCAGGCCGCGCTCGATCGCGGCCTCAAGGTCGACGTCGGCCACGGCAGCCATTTCTCCTACCGGCTCGCCAAGAAGGCGATCGCCGCCGGCATCATTCCGACCACGCTCGGCGCCGACATCCACGGTTACAACACCCATGTGCCCGCGCCGGCCGGAACGCCCGATCAGCACGAAGACGACGAGAACCATCCCTTCGCCGGCCAGGCCAAGTTCAGCCTCGTCCAGGCAATGAGCTCGATGATGGCGCTCGGCCTGTCGCTGGAGCAGGTGGTGCCGATGGTCACCTCCAATCCTGCAAAAATGCTCGGCCGCAGCGGGGAGATCGGCGCGCTCAAGGTCGGCATGGACGCCGACGTCTCCGTGCTCGCGGAGAAGAACGGCCGCTTCGTCCTGAAGGACAACGAGAGGAACGAGGTGATCGCCGAGCGTCTGTTGCAGCCGGCCTTCTGCCTGCGCGCCGGCACGCGCTTCGACGCGGTCGCGCCGATCCTGCCGCAAGCCGTCGCGGCGTAAGGCCCGGCGGTGAAGGAGGGCGCAGGGGTGCGCAACGAGCGGGAATTTCCGTCTAGCAGATCCGGGCAGGGCGTGGGCGCACGACTGCCGCGGAAGGAGGACGACCGCCTGATGCGCGGCCGCGGCCAGTATGTCGGCGACGTCAGGCTCGCCGGCCTTCAGGATGTTGCCTTCGTGCGCAGCCCGCTGGCGCATGCGCGGATCCGCGGTATCCACGTGCCCGAACGCCATCGCGGCAGCGTCTTCACCGCCGCGGACCTCGTCGGCATCAAGCCGATCCGAGCAGTGTCAGGGCTTCCCGGCTTCAAGATTTCAGAGCAGCCGGTGCTCGCGACCGGCAAGGTGCGCCAGGTCGGCGAGCTCCTCGCGATGTGCCTCGCGCCGACGCGCGCCGAGGCCGAGGACATCGCGGCTTCCGTGACGCTCGATCTGGAGGAGTTGCCCGCCATCACCGACATGCTGAAGGCGCGCGAGCCCGGCTCGGCGCTGGTGCATGAGCATTGGGGCGACAACGTCTTCCTGGAGACCAATTACGAGGTCGACATCTCCACCGCACTCGACGCGCCGATCAAGGTGACGCGCGAGATCTCGACCGCGCGGCAATGCATGTCGCCGCTGGAGGGCCGCGGCGTGGTTGCAACCTTCGATCCCCGGCTCGACCAGCTCACCCTGCATTCGGCGGCGCAGATGCCGCACGTCACCCGCAGCGGCCTTGCCGAATGCCTCGGCATGGAGGAGGGCCGGATTCGTGTGATCTCGCCCGATGTCGGCGGCGGTTTTGGCCACAAGGGCATTCTGCTGCCCGAAGAGGTCTGCCTGTCCTGGCTGACCATGCAACGCGGCCATCCGGTGCGCTGGCTCGAAGATCGCCGCGAGCATCTCGTCGCCAGCTCCAATTGCCGCGAGCACCATTACAGGATCACGGTCTATGCCGACCGAGAAGGCACGCTGCGCGGTATCGATTGCGAAGCAACCGTGGATTCCGGCGCCTACTCGTCCTATCCGTTCTCGGCCTGCCTGGAGGCCGCGCAGGTCGCCAGCATCCTGCCCGGCCCCTACAAGATGCCGGCCTACCGCTGCCGTACCTTCTCGGTCGCGACCAACAAATGCCCGATCCTGCCCTATCGCGGCGTGGCGCGCACCGGCGTCTGCTTCGCGCTGGAATTGATGCTCGACCTCGTGGCGGCCGAGGCCGGGCTCGAGCCCGGCGAGGTGCGGCTGCGCAATCTGGTGCGCCCCGAACAGATGCCGTTCGACAACATCACCAAGAAGCACTTTGACAGCGGCGATTATCCGGAAGCGATGCGCCGCGCGCTCGCCGCCATCGACATCGATGCCATCCGCACCAGGCAAAAGCAGGGCGGGGCGGACGGCCGCCGCATCGGCGTTGGCGTCTCCATCTATTGCGAGCAGGCCGCGCATGGCACCTCGGTCTATTCCGGCTGGGGCATCCCGATGGTGCCGGGTCACGAGCAGGCCTCGGCTCGGCTGACGCCGGACGGCGGCCTCGAACTGCGCGTCGGTGTGCACTCGCATGGGCAGGGCATGGAGACGACGCTCGCCCAGGTCGCGCATGAAATCCTCGGCGTCGATGTCGCGAAGATCCGCATCATCCTCGGCGACACCGCGATGACGCCCTATTCGACCGGCACCTGGGGCTCGCGCTCGATGGTGATGGCGGGCGGCGCGGTCGCGACCGCCTGCCGCGAGCTCGGCGAACGTGCCCGGCGCATCGGCGCCAAATTGTTGCAACACGACCCCGCGTCCGTGGTCTTGCAGAACGGCGAGGTGCGCGGCGTCAACGGCAGTGTCAGCCTGAAGGCGATCGCCCACACCTGGTATCGCCGTCCGCAAGACCTGCCGGCCGACGTCGATCCCGGCGGGCTCGAGGTGACGCAAGGCTACAAGCCCGTGCGCGACAGCGGCACCTTCAGCTATGCCGCGCATGCGGCCGTCGTCGCCGTTGATCCTGATCTCGGCGAGGTGGAAATTCTCGACTATGTGATTGTCGAGGACGGTGGCGTTCTGGTCAATCCGCTCGTCGTTGACGGTCAGATCTATGGCGGCCTCGCGCAGGGCATCGGCACCGCGCTCTACGAGGAAATGCAGTTCGATGCGTCAGGCCAGCCGCTGGCGACGACGCTTGCCGACTACCTGCTGCCCGGGCCGACCGAGGTCCCGGCCGCGCGTCTCGACCACATGGAGACGCCGTCGCCCTATACGCAGTTCGGCGTGAAGGGCATCGGCGAGGGCGGCGCGATCGCGCCGCCGGCCGCGATCGCCAACGCCGTGAACGACGCGCTGCGCCCGCTCGGCGTCGAGCTGATGCAGTCGCCGATCACGCCGCATCGCATCGTCGCGGCGGTGCTTGCCGCGCGCGCGACCGAGAGGAGCGCGGCATGAAACCGGCGCCCTTCGCATATGAACGCCCGCGTGATCTCAATGCCGCGCTGTCGATGCTGGCCGCAAGCAGCGGTTCTGCAAAGATCATCGCCGGCGGCCAGTCGCTCGGCCCGATGCTCAATCTGCGGCTGGTGCAGCCGGAGCTGGTCGTCGATATCTCCGGCCTTGCCGAGCTCAAACGAGCCGAGATTTCCGGCGGCGAGCTCGTGCTCGGCGCCCTGGTCACCCACGCCGATATCGAGGACGGCCGTACTGCGGATGTGACCCGCGGCGCGATGCGGGCTGTCGCCGCCAACATTGCCTATCGCGCGGTGCGCAACCGCGGCACCATCGGCGGCTCGCTCAGCCACGCCGATCCCGCGGCGGACTGGATCTCGGCGCTTGCGGCTCTCGGCGCGCGCGTGACGCTGCGCAGCCTTGCCGGTGCGCGATCGATGGCCGTCGAAGCATTTGTGGTTGGTGCCCTCGAATCCGCGCTGCATGCCGGCGAGATCGTCGAAGCGGTCCATGTGCCGGCGCGATCGGCGTCGTCCCATTGGGGTTATGCCAAGAGTTGCCGCAAGACCGGCGAGTTCGCGCACGCCATCGGTGCGGTGCTGATCGATCCCGCTGCGGCTTCGGCGCGCGTCGTGATCGGTGCGATCGATACGACGCCGATCGTCGTCACCGATGCCGCGGAGCTGTTCGGCGGACGGATCGCCGCCGACTACAAGCAGCGCTTCGATGCAGGCGTCGCCGACGCAGTTCTGGCCAGGGCCGGGATCGACGATGCCGCGCAGCGCCATATCCATGTCAGCGTGCTGAAGCGTGCCGTCCTGGAGGCTGCGGCATGACCACGATCGCGCTTCAGGTCAATCGCCGCGCGGTGGAAGTCTCGGCCGAGCCGCGCACCAGTCTGGCCGATTTCGTTCGCGACAAGCTCGATCTCACCGGCACGCATCTCGGCTGCGAGCACGGCGTCTGCGGCGCCTGCACCGTGCTGGTCGATGGCGTGCCGGCGCGCTCCTGTATCACCTATGCGGTGGCCTGCGAGGGCGCCGATGTCACCACGATCGAAGGCCTCGACGAGGACGAGATCACCACCGAGCTGCGCGCCGCCTTCACCCGCGAGCATGCGCTGCAATGCGGCTATTGCACCCCCGGCATGCTGGTCTCGGCGCGCGACCTCGTGCTGCGTCTGCCCGACGCCGACGAGCACCGCATTCGCGTCGGCCTCAGCGGCAATCTCTGTCGCTGCACCGGCTATGTCGGAATCGTGCGTGCGGTGCAGTCCGTGATCGAAGCGAGGCGCGCGCGCGACATCGCGCCGTTGGCCGATGGCGGCCGAAGTAGTCTCGGCCCCGCAGGATCGGGCCGAGCAGCATCCGGCCGAAGCGAACCGCGGCCGGCGCAGCAGGCGTTGGCTCTAGCATCGGAGAGTACCGCGCCCGGCAGCATCCCCGACTTCATCCCGGCGACCGTTCTCGACCAGCGTTTCACGCTGCCGCATCCGCCGGCAAAGGTGTTCGCGATGTTCGATGATATCGCAGGCATCGCGGCCTGCCTGCCCGGCGTATCGCTGAAATCGCCGCCAAGGCCGGAGCGCGTGGAGGGCTCGATCCGCGTCAGGCTCGGGCCGATTGCCGCGGCCTTCGAGGGCGCCGCCCGCGTCGAGCGCGATCCCGCGACGTTGTCGGGGCGCATCGTCGGCATCGGCACCGACCAGCGCAGCCATTCGGCGACGCAAGGTGAGATCCGTTATCGCCTGCTCCCGCACGAAGGCGGCGCAGCGACCGCCGTTGAACTCGCGATCGGCTACACGCTCACGGGAATGCTTGCCCAGGTCGGCCGGCCCGGCCTGGTGCGCGATCTCGCAAAACGCCTGGTTGCGGACTTCGCCGCCAATCTCGACCGCCACATGTCCGGCGCGCAGTCGGGGCAGGGGGCGCCGGCGGAGCTCAGCTTCTGGTCGATCGTCTCGGACGTTCTGCGCGCACGGATCGCCCGCGTTTTTGGCCGCCGGAACGGGGCGAGGTGATCGGCGTGCTCGCACCTTGGGAAGTGACGAAGCCTGGACTGCCATAACAATCAACAGCGTGGAATTTGGAGAGACAACATGACACGGACACTCGGACTGGTTCCAGCTATAGTGCTGGCGACGGCCTTGTTCGGCGGCGCAGCGGGCGCTCAGACCATCAAGATCGGCGTCAACGAGCCGCTCACCGGCGCGTTCGCTGCCTCCGGCACCTACGTCGTCAACGGCGCCAGGATTGCCGCCGACGAGATCAACGCCAAGGGCGGTATCCTCGGCAAGAAGATCGAGCTTGTCATCGAGGACAACAAGAGCAATCCGACGGAAGCCGCGGCCGTCGCCGAAAAACTCATCACCAGCGACAAGGTACCGGTGCTGATGGGCGCCTGGGGCTCGAGCCTGACGCTCGCGGTGATGCCGAAGCTGATGGAGTACGAGACCCCGATGGTGGTGGAGACCTCATCCTCCGGCAAGATCACCACGACGGGCAATCCCTTCATCTTCCGCATCTCGCCGCCCTCGGCGGTCGAGGCTGCCGCGTTCAAGGGCATCGTCGACAAGCTCGCGCTCAAGAAGGTCGATTTCCTCGTCATCAACAACGACTGGGGCCGCGGCACCGCCGAGGACTTCAGCAAGATGATGAAGGACAAGGGCATCACCATCGGCCTCGTCGAGACCATGGACCAGGGCGCGCAGGACATGAGCGCGCAGCTCTCCAAGATCAAGAGCTCGGATTCCGAGACGGTGATCGTCACGACAGCGGTCGACCAGCTTACGCTGATCTTCAAGCAGGCCGCCGCGCTGGGCCTGAAGAAGCGCATCATCACCACCGGCGGCTCGCAGAACCCGGACCAGATCATCGCCCAGGCGGGCGCAGCCGCCAACGGCACCATGCATCTGACCACCTTCCTGCCCTGGTTCCCGGACAAGACGCCGAACCCGGAAGCGACCAACTATTTCATCACGGAATGGAAGAAGCGTGGCTTCGAGTTCGCCGGCTGCACCGAGAGTTTTCGGGGCTATGACGGCATCCGCACGGCTGCTGCGGCGATCGAGAAGGCTGGCAAGGCCGAGCCCGCCGCGATCAAGGCCGCGCTCTGGAATATCAACATCAAGGGCCTGAACGGCGACATCGTGTTCCGCAAGTCCGGCCCTGAAGGCAAGGAGAGCGGGCAGAGCCAGCCGAACGTCTATCTCATCGAGATCAACGACGGCAAGGTCGAGATGAAGACGATCTAAATCACTGGGGGCGAGGGCGGTACATTGCCGCTCTCGCCGAATGCTTAATCGGAAACAGCCTTGAGCGAATTCCTCCAGCATCTGATCAACATGCTCGTGCTCGGCGGCACCTATGCGCTGCTGGGCATCGGGCTGACCTTGATCTTCGGCATCATGAACGTCGTGAACTTCACGCATGGTGTGCTCTACACGTTCGGCGCCTACATCATGTTCATCGTGGTGCAGCAGCTCGGGCTGAACTTCTTCCTCGCGCTTCCCGTGGCGGTGCTGGCCGGATGGCTGCTGGGTGCCGCCATCGAGCTGACCTTGCTGCGGCCGCTGCGCGGCTCCGACATCGACACCACCATGCTGGTCATGATCGGCGCCTGGATCGCGATGCAGTCGGGCACGCTGTGGATCTGGGGTGGCGTCGCCAAATCGGTGACGACGCCGTTTCCTGAGGCGCCGCTGGTGCTTGGGCCGGTGTCGGTGTCCTGGCTGCGGCTGTTCGTGCTCGCTGCGGCGGCCATGCTGATCCTGGTGACGTATCTCCTGATCAACAAGACCAGCCTCGGCCGCGCGATGCGGGCGACGTTCCAGGACCACGACACGGCCTCGCTGATGGGCGTCAATGTCGACATGATCTACACCTCGACCTTCGCGATCGGCTCCAGCCTGGCCGCCGCGGCCGGCGCACTGCTCGGGCCGGTCTATGTGATCTTCCCGCAGATGGGCGATCTTGCCGCGGTGAAGGCCTTCGCCATCGTCATCCTCGGCGGCCTCGGCAACATCACCGGCGCGGTGATCGGCGGCTTCATCCTGGCGCTCGCCGAGGAGCTCGGCGCCGGCTACGTCTCGTCGGGCTATCGCGACGCCATGGGCTTTCTGATCATCATCGCCGTCCTGATCTTCAAGCCGACCGGCCTGTTCGCGCGCGCGGAGCGCGTCGGATGAAGGCGATCATCACCATCCTCGCCGTCGCAGCGCTCGCCTCGGTGCCGCTCTGGCTGCGCGATCCCTATCTGCTCAACGCGCTGATCACGACCGGCATCTTCGTCATCGGCGCGATGAGCCTCAACCTGCTGCTCGGCTTTACCGGCCAGCTCAGCCTCGGCCATATCGCCTTCTTCGGCATCGGCGCCTATGTCAGCGCGCTGACATCGCTCGGCTTCGACATCGGGCTCCCCGGCGACATCCGCCTGGTTCACGCGCCCTGGCCGCCGATCGCTGGGTTCGTGCTGGCGATCCTGGTCGCCGGGTTGTGCGGCTATTTCGTGGGCCTTCTCTCATTCCGCGTCCGCGGCGCCTATTTCGTCATTGTCACGATCTCCTTTGCCGAGGTGGTCCGGCTGGTCGCGCTGAACTGGGTCGAGCTGACACAGGGACCGCTGGCGCTGACCAACATTCCCTCCATCGCGCTGCCATTGCCGGGCTTCGGTGAGCTGATGCTGCGCACGAAGATGCAGAATTACTATCTCGTTCTGGTCGTGGCGCTCACCGCCTATCTCCTGATCGCGCGCCTCGTTCATTCCCATTTCGGCCGCGCGATGCGCGGGCTGATGGAGAACGAGACGCTGGCCGTCTCCGTCGGCATCGACGTGACCAGGACGCTGACGATTGCGGCGGTGATCTCGGCCGCAATCGCGGGCGCGGCCGGCAGCCTCTATGCGCACTACATCCGGATCATCGACCCTGAAGTATTTGCCTTCATCAACACCGTCACCATGGTCATCATGGTGATCAGCGGCGGCAAGGGTTCGCTCGCAGGGCCCGTCGTCGGCGGCCTGATCTTCGGGCTGCTGCCGGTCGCGCTGCGTCCGGTGATGGCGCCGGAAGCGCAATGGATCGCCTATGGGGGCGTGCTGATGGCCATCTTGTTCGTCTTGCCGCGCGGCATCGTACCCTCGCTCGCACTGCGCTTCGCCAGACGGCGGAGCGGAAAGACGGCGCTGGCGCCCGTGGCGCTTCCTGAAACCGGCGTCAAGGAGCCGGCGTGATGACGGCGCGCAGCATTGCCATGACCATCGATCAGGTCGCGGTCCGCTTCGGCGGGCTGGTCGCGATCTCCGACATGAGTTTTACGGTCGGCGGGGGCGAGATCGTCAGCCTGATCGGGCCGAACGGCGCCGGCAAGACCACCGCCTTCAACGTCATGACCGGCTTCCTGACGCCGAGCGCGGGCCGCGTCACCTATCAGGGCACGACTCTCACCGGATTGAAGCCGCACGAGATCGCCGATCTCGGCCTGATCCGAACCTTCCAGCGCACCAGCGTATTCCCCAATGACACCGTCTACGACAACCTCCTGATCGGCCTGCATCGTCAGGGTCGGGTCCGGCTGCTCGACGCCATCCTCGGGCTGCCGGGCGCGCGTGCCTCGGAGCGCAGGCTGCGGCTACGGGCAAGCGAGCTGCTCGAATGGGTCGGTCTTGAACGCCGCGCGCACGATGCGGCCGGCTCGCTCTCCTATGGTGAGCAGCGCCTGGTCGGCGTCGCGCTGGCGCTGGCGGCGGAGCCGTCGATGCTGCTGCTCGACGAGCCGGTCTCCGGCATGAACGCCTCGGAGACGCACCGCTTCGTCGAATTGATCCGCAGCATTCGCGATCGCGGCATCACCATCCTCCTGGTCGAGCACGACATGCCCATGGTGATGACGGTCTCGGACCGCATCGTGGTGCTCAACTATGGCCGCATCATCGCGGAAGGCACGCCCGACGTGATCCGCAACGATCCCGCCGTCATCGAAGCCTATCTCGGACATGGAGCGGGACGTGCTTGAGATCCGCGACATGGTCTGCGGCTATGGCGGCGTCACCGCGCTGCGCGGCATCTCGCTGGACGTGAAGGCCGGGCAGCTGGTCGCCCTGATCGGCGCCAACGGTGCCGGCAAGAGCACGACGCTGCGCGCAATTTCCGGCCTGGTGCCGCCGCGCTCCGGGCAAATGAAGTTCGAGGGCATCGACATCACCGGGGCAAGCCCGCCGCGGGTGTTGGCCAGCGGCATCGCGCATTGTCCGGAAGGACGGCGCGTGTTTCCGCACATGAGCGTCGAAGAAAATCTCGACATGGGGGCTTACCTCCGTCGTGGGTCGGGCGAGATCGCGGCCGACCGCGACCGCATCTACACGGAATTTCCGAGGCTCGCCGAGCGGCGGCGGCAGGCCGCGGGTACGCTGTCCGGCGGCGAGCAGCAGATGCTGGCGATCGGGCGTGCGCTGATGTCGCGGCCGCGGCTGATCATGTTCGATGAGCCCTCGCTCGGCCTTGCGCCCAACATCGTCGAGCGCACCTTCGCGATCATCCGCGGCATCCGCGATGCCGGCACCACGGTGCTGCTGGTCGAGCAGAACGCGTTCGCCGCGCTCGAGATGTGCGATCACGCCTATCTGCTCGAGAACGGCCGCATCGTGCTGTCAGGCGCAGGCTCCGAGCTGATCGAGAACGAGCATGTGCGCAAGGCTTATCTCGGTGGATGACGAGGCCGGGTGGATTGCCGTCTGCGATCTCGACCGGCTGAAGCGCGAGGCGATCGTCCGCGTAGCCGGGCGCGACCTGCTCGTGATCTGGAACGAGGGCCACGTTGTTGCCTGCGAACGTGCGTGCCCGCACGAACAGGCCGATCTCGCTCTTGGGCACGTGACGGCGGGGCGGCTCCATTGCCCGCGTCATGCAGCTTCATTCGATTTGCGCGACGGAGCGATCACAGCGGGATGGCCGAGCCTGCCGTTGCGGCTCTACCCGGTGCGGATCACGGGCGGGCAGATCTGGATTGAGACGCCGCAGCAGCAAACGGGGCGATGATGGCATCATGCCCCTGTTTTGCCCGACGGGTCAAAGCCACGAGCGGCGCGAATTCACCTTTGAAAACGAGGGCGTCTGTGCATGGGGTTGTTTTCGAACTTTTTTAATCGAGCAGCCGGCGCGCGGCCTCCACCAGCACGCCGTCCGGCCGACGCAGCGCCTCGAGAATGGTGAAATGGTCGGCGCCTTCGACCGTAATGAGCTTGCCCGGCGCTCCGGCCGCCGCGCGCTTCTCATGAAAGTCGATTGAATCGCACACCAGCGCCGGCAGCTCGCTGCTGCCATAGGCGATGTCGAGGCGCTTTTGCGTCACCGGCAGGCGAAGCGGCGAAAGCATGGGGATCTCCGCGTCCGTCAGCTTGAGCGCGGCGTTGAGCCCGGTATCGCGGATCGGCGCGAGATCGTAGACCCCCGAGAGCGCGAGCCCGGCATGGACGCGCGGATGGCTTAGCGCCATGGCCACGAGATGGGCTCCGGCGGACCAGCCCGACAGGATGACCGGTCCGGCAACGCCATAGGATGCCCCGTGCGCGGCGAGCCAGTCGAGCGAACGCGGAATCTCGGCGACGATGTCGGTGAAGGATACCTCGGGCGCCAGCGAATAGCCGGGAATCGCAACCGACCAGCCATGCGCGGCGACGCCTTCGACCAGCATGGCGAACAGCTCGCGCGAATTGCGCTGCCAATAGCCGCCGTGCACGAACACCAGGCAAGGCGCATCGGGCTTTGCGGCCGGGTAGAGATCGATCTTGTTGTTCCTCCGCTCGCCGTAAGGCAAATCGAGGTGCGACTTCAGCGTACCGCGCAGCCGGGCCGAGGTCTCGTTGCGCTCGGCGATCAGGGCCGGGCTGTTCTTGACCGCCGCGTTGTTGTCATAGGCGGCGCTGCGTTCGGCCTGGGACAGTTCGGCCCATTTGCTGCGGGGATCGATCGGCCGATGCGTCGAGCTGGTGGTGTTGGCCATGGAGTCTCCGGGCGGCCCGTCGTGAATGTGACCGGCGTCGCTCTCTCCTGTCTGCCACGAATCCTGCCCGAATTGAACATCGCTCGCGCTCAGGCGAGGAATGCGCCCGTGACGGGACTCTGCTCAGCAGGCGGTCGATGGGCTTGTTCGCGTCGGCAGGACTGCCGATGGCAATTGCCGCGCGAAGACACGCGTCTTGGGCTGAACCCGCGATCCGTCGATCACCTCAAGCCGGCCGCAGCGGTTCAGCGTGTGCAGTTTCCGGCCGGGCCATAACGGTCCGGGCTTCAGCGAGTGGCGGACGACTTGCCTGAACGTCGTCGGCGACAGCTCGACAACTTCGGCCAGCGCCAGCCCTGCGCCATACCCGTCGGTGCAGTCCTGCACCGGGCGCCACAATTTGCCATCGATGGTGACGAAATTCCCCGCCGGCCGCGCGCTGGCGCGGTCGATCATAACAGGGTTGCTGGCATGCGGCAGCCACGGGCCGAGCAGATGCTCGGCGTAATAGATCGCAAGCGAATCCGAATAGCCGCCGGTGCCGTCGCGCCAGGCGCCGAACAGATAGTACAGGCCGTTGTGCCGCGTGATCGTCGCATCGGCAAGTTCAAGGCCTGCCAGCAACGTCGCGTGCCGCTCCCATTTGTCCGGAAACCGGACGCATTTGTAGAGGGCGACGTCGCCGGCGAGCGAGCTCTCCGGGATCATCCACAACTCGCCATCGTCCTCCATCAGGAACGGGTAGGAGAGGTGCCAGGGCTCTTCGAGCACCGGCACCACCTCACCGATCGGCCCGGTGTCACCGAACTCGATCGCCGAGATGATTCCCTTGCCGACACGGTGATCGAGATCCTCGAAGAAGACGAATGTCCGTCCGCGCCATGTGATGGGGAAGGGATCGGCGTAGAAATGATTTCCAGGGTCGCCGAGCACGTTCCAGCCTGGCCCTGAGAGATCTCCCGTCTGCCAGACGCCGGCATTGTCGTTGAAGCGCCACCCGATGTGCCAGTGCGGGGCGTAGCAGCAGAGACGATAGATTTCCTTGGCGATCGATACGGCGAGGCCGCGCGCAACGTAGCTGGCGGGGCCGCGCTGGCTTGTCGTCGTGGCGGGATGCGCAAGCTGCGGCACGATCCGCGGCCGCCCCGACACGATCGCCGCCACCATTGTCAGGGTGCGCGCCATGATGGTTTCGAGCGCGCCGCTGAGGCCGGCCGCAATCTCTCCGGACGGATGGCCGCGATCAAGGATTGCTCCGTCGACCTCGTTGACGATCTCGATGACGGGCAGGTCGCCGGCGAGAATGGCGGCAAGCGCGGCGTTCTCGCCGGCGGCTCCATTGAACAGCGGGCGGAGATACAGCCGGGCAGGGCAGTTCGGGTCTCGCGCAGCGCTGGTGAAATCGACGATCACATCGGCAGTGCTGGTGCGAGCCTGCGTCCGTTCCGGAATGACCTTCAGCTTGTCGGCGCCGCTGTGTTTGCCCTTGTGCAGCACCAGGCGTTCGAGCTCGAACAGCATGTCGAGACCTGCGGGCCGCGGCTCTGCCGTTGCCGTCCATGCGACTTGAACCGGCACATCGCGTCCGTCGATCGACAGCGTCTCGCGGTCCATCCACCGCCGCGCATGTTCAATTTCACAGCGAAACTCGATGATCATGTCGAGCCCATCTATTCAAACCTGTCAGGTCAAATGACTTGGCCGAGAATTCGAACGTATTCCTCCACCATGGCGTCTACCGAATAGCGCGACCTCAGGCCCTTGGCGTTTTGTCGCAGCTCGTCGCTCAGCGGTTTGTCGGTCAGGAGTTTCGATACGGCTGCCGACAGCTCCGCATGATCAGAGGCATCGACGAACAACGCGGTCGGTTTTCCCTCGAAGGACAACACCTCGCGCAGCACGGGGAGATCGGTGACGACGGAGGGAACACCGGCGCTCGCGGCCTCGACCGCTGCGAGACCGAAGGTCTCGGCCTGGGTCGGAAACACGAAGATGTCGAGACAGGCGAGGAAGTCAGCCATCCGGCGCGGCGTGATTTCGCCGAGCAGATGCAGCCGGTCCGATACCTTCAACTCATCCGCCAGCTGCCGCAGCCGGGCTTCATCGGCGCCCTGGCCGGCCAGCGCAAGGTGCCAGGACGGATGGTCCGGCAGCAGACGGATCGCCGCATCGAGCCGCTTGTGCGGGTGTAGCCTCGCGGCGCAGCCGAGCAGGGTGCAGTCCTGCGGCAGATTGAATTTCTGCCGTGCGGCGTCCTTGGAGAGGGTGAGGGCCTTGTCGTCGAAACCGTGCGGGACATGCACCATGCGCGAGCGGTAGGCCGCGGGGTAGCGCGAATATTCGCGCTGCATGTCCTGCGAGTTGAGGGTGATGCGGTCGAAGAAGCCGAGGCTGCCCATGACGATATCGGCGGTGCGGACCGGCCAGCTCATCGACAGCGCGGACGAGACCTGGTTGGCGATGACGGGAGCGCGGCTGACGAGGCGCGATGTGCCTGCGCCGATGACGTTGCCGAAATGCTGGAAGGTCAGAACCGCATCGGGCTTCGTGGTCCTGATATGACGGCCGAGCGTCCACAGCATCCGCAGCAAGGGCAGCGGATTGCCGGGCCGGTGCGATGCGCAATAGAGCGTATCCGGCGGCTCGTCGAAGGACTCCGACTTGCGGAAGAAGAACAGGTGGGTGACGCGATAACCGCGCGCGGAGAGGCCGGCGCCGAGCAGCCTGGTGATCTCTTGCGCGCCGGCATTCTCGGCCTGGGTCTGGACGAGAAGCACATGCGGCGTCGCTGCGCCGCTGTCTGGTCTTGCGAGTGCTGCTGCGGTGGACGGCAGCTTCGGTGCATCGTCCAGTTCTGCGCCTGGTTGGTAATGGAGCACGAATCCCGACCCGCTAATGAAACGTTCACCTTCTTAACCCCGTACCTACCATGCGAGCATCGCGCGGACACCGACTAGCAACAAACGGAGTTAATGCGCGCACCGCCGGAACGGCGCCGATCACGCGGGAATTCCGCTGGTTCGGATAGGGCGTGGCGCGAGCGCGTTAACCAATTGGTGACGGTCGCGCGAGGGGCGGGTAACCGCCGATTAACCATAGATATTTACGGTGGAGCAGGCCACTGAACAGTGTTCGCCAGTTGAATCCGAGTAAAGTCCATGACGTTCGGTCGCCGCGCAGACCCGACAAGTTCCGGATCGACCGGTGTCGCCGCGTCGTGGCAGAGCCGGACTGCATCGAACGGTGAGACGCGCGGGATCGGCGCCCGTTTTGGCGGCCTCCTCACCGCCGCAGGCGCTTTCACCTTTCTTCGCGACAATGCGCGCCGCATCCTGACGCTGGCACTGGCGATCTTCGCACTTGGCGTCATCGTTCTTCTGGTGATTCCCGTTCGATTTGCCGCGACCGCGCTGGTCGTCGTCGATCCCCGCGAGCAGCGCGTGACCACCGACCAGGACGTTCTGCCCGGCATCGGGCAGGATAGCGCCGCGCTGCAGAGTCTGGTCGAAGTGGCGAAGTCAGACGGCTTCCTCAAGCCGCTGATCGAGCAGCTCAAGGTTCGCGACGACGAGGACATTTCCGGGGGACACACCGACCCTGCGCGTCTGCTCGAGAGATTCCGCAACCGTCTCGATATTTCCCGGCGCGGGCTGACCTATGTCATCGCCATCCGCTTCACCTCGAACCGGTCGGAGCGGGCGGCCTATTATGCCAACGCGATCGCCGAGGCGTTCGTCGCGAGCCAGACCCGTATCCGTACCGAGGCGACTGATGAAGCCGCCGACTGGCTGAGTGGCCGGCTCAAGACATTGAACGACCGCTTGAAGGCATCGGAAGACGCCGTCGCCGCGTTCAAGCTCGAGCACAGGATCGTCAATGCCGGCAAGGATTCCACCACCCAACAATTGCGCGTGACCGAGCTGTCGCAGCAGGTTGCCGCCGCGCGTGCCAAGACCGAAGAAGCAAAAGCCCGCTACGAGCAGGCGCAGCGCGACGTGAAGGCGAATGTTGAGGCGCCCGCCAAGCAGGATCTGCTCAGCGCGCTGCGCGCGCAGCGATCGGCGCTCAACGACCAGATTGCGCAGAAGCGCGCGGTCCTCGGCGATCGCCATCCCGATCTCGTGATGTCGTACAGCCAGCTGAACGACCTCAACAGGCAGATCGAGGTCGAGCGGGCCAAGGGCATCGACACCGCAAAGTCGGAATACGAATCCCAGCGCGATCAGCAGAAGGCGCTCGAAAGCCAGATGAAGGCGGCTGAATCGCAGCTCCTTGTCGACGGTCAGGCGCTGGTGAAGCTCCAGGAGCTGCAGCGCGACGCCGAGGCCAACAGGAACATCTACGAACAGTTCCTCTCGCGCTCCAAGACGACCAATGAGCAGCGTCTCCTGCAGAGCTCCCAGACCAAGGTGGCTTCCTCCGCCATTCCGCCGCTGCGCTCGACCCTTCCGCCGCTGCCTTTGCTGCTCGCCGCTCTCGCGATCGGCTCGCTGCTGACATCGACGGCGGTCGTTGCCGCGACCGGGCGCGGATCCGACAAGGTCGCTGAAGAGATTCCCGCTCCAGATCCGGCGCCGCGCCAGCCCGCGGCTTGGCCGCGCCCGCCAGTGTGGGCCCGCATTCCCGACCTGTTGCCGGGCGATGCGCCAAGAAACATCTGGCAAGGTCCGGTGTCTGCGACGGCCGAGCTCGATCTCGGTCCGCATCTGCGTCCGGTGCTCGACAGGCTGGAGAAGCTGCCGGGAGCTCGGGGCAAGGTCGCGCTCGTGATGTCGGTCGGCAAGCGTGCCGGCGGCAACACTGTCGCGCGGTCGCTGAACCGGTGGGCGGTGAACGGGGGAAAGCTGAGCGTCCTGATCCGGGTCGAGCCTGATCTCGGCGGTGCCGGGGCCGGTCTTGCCAAGGGGCAGGCCGACGGTGTGAGCATCGCGAACTTCCGTAGCGTCAGTGCACTTCTGGGCGCGAGCAATCGGCCCGAGCCGTTGCCCGCGGACGATATCCGTTCGGAGTTCGATCTGATCGTCGTCCATGCAACCTCGCTGGCCCTGCAGCCGGAGGCCGCGGCGCTGGCCGCGCATGCCGATCTCGTCATTCTGGTCGCGCGCGAAGACGCGGTCGATTCAGCCGCCATGCGCCGGGCAATTGCCGCGCTCTCCCGCTTCGGTGGCGTGCCGACCGGGATCGTCGTGAACCATGTGCCGTCTGATCCGGCGTCGGCGCAGCGTCGCGGCGAGGTGCTGGGCCTCGCCGGTTGATCGGCGCCTACTCGGCAGAGTCGGCACCGCGGACCGCATAGGCGCCGCGTTTCCATGCCGAGAAGCGCAAGAGCACGAGAATGGAAGGATCCACTCCGGTTCGCCGTCGGCAGAGGATGTTGAGTGCGATAGTCGCGAGCGCCAGTGACAGGGTCGCGGAGATCGCCGCGCCAAGCACGCCGAGCCAGGGAATCAGGACGAGGAAGCCGACCAGCCGCAGTGCTACGTTCGCTGCGACGACGGGGACATAGATGCGCTCGTGGCCGGTCAGCTGCAGGATCGCCGCAGATGGACCGCCCGCCGCCTGGACAGCCGTTCCGATCGCGAGCACGATCAGGACCCAGTGCTGCGCGGCGAAATGAGGCCCGAACAGATTGAGAAGATGGGGGCCGCCAACCCAGATCAGCAGCAGTCCGCTGACCACGCAAAGCGCGGTCACTTCCGCCATGAGCCGCAACGTTCGCTCGAACTCCCGGTGATTCTTGCTGAAGTACAGCGAAGGAAGCCGGCGCGCGCCGAAACTGTACAGTGCAGCCGACAGCATGGCGAAGATGTTGGCAAGGCGCGAGGCGGCGAAATAGATTCCGGCGGTCGCCGGGTCGAGCATCCAGTAGACCAGGATGACGTCGAAATACTGGTTTGCCGCCTCCAGGATGGAGGCAACCCAGAAATGAAGTGCGCTCGATCTCCAGCGCGACGTCTCGGAATTTGCCGCCGTGCCGCGGAAATCCGGCAGCGCCTGCGCAATCGCAACGATCTGCGTCACCAGACCAATCGACATCGCAATCGTCATCACGGCGATCAGTTCGGCAGGATCGAGCTGCCGGTGGCTGAACAGGACGGCGAGCAGAAACAGGACGACGCCGACCCGCCAGAAGAATTCCCTGTTTCCTTCCCCCATGAGAATGCTGACCAGCGAACGTGCGACCTGGCTGCCGAGCATCACTCCTGCGCTCACGGCGGTGTAGGCGGACACAGCGACGATCAGCAGCAACCCATCGCCTCTCATGCCGGCCACGATCGCGGTTGCGCCGATCGCGATCAGCATCGCAACGGACGAGATCTTCAGGCTCGATAGCAGCACGCCCTTGGTCAGATCGGGCCGATTTTGTACCCGGTACTCGTTGAGGAAACGCACCAGAAGCGATTCCTGCCCGACCAGTCCCACGACGGCCGCGATCTGGGCAACCGAGAGCCAGGTCGCAAAGATGCCGAACCCATCCGGCGACATCGTTCGTGCCGCCAGCGAGAACAACGCAAACGCAAGCGCGCCGCTACCAACCTTGAGCAGGATGGTCCCGACGACACCGCGCGTTACGTCACGCCGCAGAAACTGAACAATGGATGCGATCATGGAAGATACGGGGCGTTCCCCGAAAGTGCCCGTTGTGAAAGTGATGACAGCCTAGCATGCCCCAAAATTGCGAGTGTTAATGCACGGCTTGCGGAATCCTCGCTTGCGCGGCCGGTGCCGGCCGCTGCTTCACCGTGAAACATCTGCGTCCCTCTTGTCCCAGATAGAGCAGAGACCGGCTGCAATCGAAAGCGACGTGATGCCGCGTCACCGCTCGACGGGCTGCTGATCTGACGGAAAACGGTCATGTGTCGAACCGTGACGGGATTGGAGGTCGGGTTTTGTGGATCATCCCGAGCAAGCGGCGTGCCGGGACGGATCATCTCGGTGATCCGTTAACCTCGATCTCCGGAAATGATCGCGTTCGGCCCTGCGATGCGACATCAGGCGGGATAATTGCACATGGAACCACCGTTAACCGTGGGAGCCTGGACCATGACGGCGGAGAGCACCGTGACCGATCCGATCGCAGCAGCGGGGACTTCGACGATCGCTGCGGACATCGCCATCGTCGGCGGCGGCCTTGCGGGATCGCTCGCGGCGTCCGTCCTCGCGCGGGCAGGGCATCGCGTCGCTCTGGTTGACAAGCGCGCGGTCCCCGCGGACGAGTTTCGGGTCGAGAAGATCGGCGGCCATCAGCTGGAGATGTTCCGCAGGCTCGGCTTCATCGATGCGCTCGCGAGCGCCGGCTGCCGCTATGACCGCGTGCTCAATGTCAGGGAAGGCAAGGTGGTCGATGTCACCGTCGGCCGGGCTTACGGGCTTCCCTATGCCGATCTCGTTGCCATGGCGCGCAGCCAGTTACCTGATCCCTCGAGTCTGATCGTCGATGAGGTTGCCGCGATCACCTCGAGCGACGGTGTCCAGCATCTCGCCCTCGCCTCGGGGCGGCGCATCGATGCGCGCCTTGTGGTTCTGGCCACTGGCATGGCGGGAGCACTTGGCTACAAGCTCGGCATCAAGCGGCGTGTGCTGGCGGAACGCCATTCGATCTCGTTCGGCTTCACCATCGCGCGCCGCGATGGCGCGCCGTTCGATTTCGAGGCGCTGACCTGTTACGGCGAGCGCACAGCGGACGGCGTCGATTATCTCAGCCTGTTTCCGGTGCGCGCGGGCATGCGGGCAAATCTCTTCATGTTCCGTGATCCGACCGATCCCGTCATGCGTGACCTGCGTCGGGATACGGAAGCGACGCTGTTGCGGCTGCTGCCGGGATTGCAGAACTTCCTCGGCGATTTCCGCGTGACGGACCGGGTGCAGAACTGGGTGATGGATCTGTCCGTGGTCGAAGGACATCTCCAGCCCGGAATTGTGCTCATCGGCGATGCGTTCCAGACCAACTGTCCGGCAGCCGGCACCGGCGTCGCCCGCCTGCTGGTCGACGTCGAGCGTCTGTGCACCGAATATGCGCCGCGCTGGCTCGCAACTGCGGGCATGGGCACGGAGAAGATATCGCAGTTCTATTCCGATCCCGACAAGATCGCAGCGGACCAGCAGTCGCTGAAGATGGCGCACTTCCGGCAGGCGCTGACATCCCGCAACGACCTCAGCTGGGACATGCGGCGGCGGCTGCACTTCCTGCGGCGCAGTATCACCCATCGGGTCGATCAGATGCGGCCCGGCTGGCTCGCGCAGGTGCGAAGCGCGCTGCGCGCCTGAGAGCCGGACCTGTCGGCGCCTCAGCGCGTCGGCGTCGAGGTACGGGTCGGCAGGAGCCTGAATTCCGACATGCGCTTGGCGGCCAGCTTGAGCCAGGGCGCCTGCTTCAGTGCGAACAGCGATATCGCGCCCACAGTGCTGCCGGCCTGGGTGACGGTCCACATTGGGGAAGGCTGCGCGCCGAACAGCTTCTTGTACGGCTCGTCGCCGATCGTGAAGTCGAGCATCTGATCCCCGCGCTCGATGCAATCCCTCGCCACCTGCTCGAACATCAGCGCACCCAGCGACTGGCTCTTGTATCCGTCAATGTCGAAAGCGCTCATGATGACGAGGAAGCTGTCGCTGTGGTGCAATCCAAGCACGGCGGCGATCACCTCGCCATCCATCTTCATGGCATAGAGCCGCACAAAGGAGCCGAGGCCGCGAACCGCCACGTCGGAATAGAAGTCATAATATTCGGGCCGCTGGAGCAGGTCTCCGTCGCCCTGCGACTGGAAGCGCGGGCCGCGAAATTTCCTCATCACGTCCAGAGCGTTCAGGACCGAGGCACTGTCATCGCAGCATGAGAAGCTCAGCGCGCCCTTCTTCTGGAGCTGACGATATTTCTTTGCGAGCTCCTTCTGGTAGGAGCGATCCATCGCGCTGGAGCGCCATTGCTCGAACGGCGCGACGAGAACCGTCGCATAGGCATTGCTGTCCATCGCGATCCGGCGGGGCGCGTCCAGGAGGTTCTCGATCGGCAGCCGCCCGTCCGGCAGCTTGGTCATCCTGAGCAGGTCGAAGGGGCGGACGCGATGCCGGATCTCCGCACATGCGTCTGCATCTCTGAGCAGTTCGGCAAACACCTGCGGGCTGCAAACGGGCGCCAGATAGTCGGAGACGCGCAAGTCGGCGAATTCGACGGTTCGTATCGGACCGCGCCGAACCCGCAGCAGAGGCAGCACCATCGCAAGGGCGCCGCTCGCGCGATGGCGAGCGACGACGACCAGTGGGGTTGCCCCGGCATGAGATGCAAGCCTGGTGTAGAGGCTGTGCAGCCAGAGCGGATGCTGGAAGGCGGTGGCGGCCGAACCGTCGAACAGCTCTGCGTATTCCGGAGAGAGAAAGTCGAATGCCGGCTCGACGGCGATATCGAACGTATTGCTAGACGTCGTCATGCGTAACCAGGGAAATCATGTCACTCGGGAATGGTCGATCGAGCCGGAACCGAGGTTTTATAGCAGGGGAGTGACGATCGAGATACCGACGCGGTACGATTTGCATTAACGCATCGAGCCTGGTTCGTATCGTTACCGAACTCTTAACGTCTCGCGGTCGCCGGCGCCCGGACAATGGCGATCAACCTGCGCTAGCGAACAATTAACCGTGTTGAAGGAAGGTCGGCTCATGGCCAGCCTACAGACCGATGCGGACTCCGGGTTACCCGAGAGCGCGATCTGGAAGACGCGCAGCGTTGGCATCGAGAAGATTGCCAGGGCCGCAATCCGCTGTTCGATCACCATCAATGTCGTTGCGTCGATGGGCACGCTCAACACCGGGCTGCTGCCGGCGGAGCTGACTTATCTGCAGCAGGCCGTCGCGATCCTGATGTGGGGTGTTTTGATTTATGCAAGCGCATTCGTGCGGCCGCGCCTGCGTTTGCAGTTCAACCCCGATCTGATTGTGCTGGTCGCGTTCTACGGCTTCGCCGTCATCTCCGTGTTCTGGTCCAGCCTGAATGTCGCAGCGCTGATGAAGAGTGCGGCGCTTGCGATGACGACCTTTGGTGCCTTCTGCCTCGTCACGCGCATCGACATCGACGAGATTGTAAGAGCTACGGCCCTTGGACTCTTCGTCCTGGTCGCCGCATCGGCCTTCTTTGCGGTCGCTGTTCCCGACATCGGGATCGACCACAGCTGGATGCACAGCGGTCAATGGCAGGGCATCTATGAATCGAAGCAGACGCTCGGCTTCGTCGGCGCCTATCTGATGTTCTTTGCCTGCTACCTGAAGATAAGGGGGCAGGGCTGGCCGGCGTTCCTCGCGACATTCCTTCTGGCGTCGACATGCGTGCTTGCCTCGGAGTCGCGCGGCGCGGGTGCGGTCGCCCTGGCTGCTTGCGCGCTGCTTGTGACCTCGATGTGGTCGGTCACCTGCATGAGGCTCTATGCGGTCCTGCCGATCGTCATGTGCGTATTGGCCGGTTTCCTGTTCCTCTACTTCTACACGACGGGATATGACGCCATCCATATCGGCGATGCCAGCATCGACTTTACCGAGCGGACCCTCATCTGGCACTATGCGATAAGCCATTTTGACGATGCCCCGCTGCTCGGCTTCGGGATCAACGGGTTCTGGACCATCCCGTCGATCTACGATTATTTCGAACAGAACCACACCTGGGTGCTGGACAATTATCACAGCGGCTACATCGCGATCCTGATCGAGACGGGATTTTTGGGGTATATGCTGTTCACGGGAAGCGTCCTTCTGTTCTCGAACAAGATGCTCCATCTCATTTCCGCGCAATCGATCGATCGGTCGCACTGCGCCCTCATCATCGGATTTGTCGTCCTGAGCTTCCAGACCAATTTCACGGAGACGACATTCCTTCGCTCGACGATGTTCACGTCGGTGCTGCTGGTCGGGTTTTTCCTTGCGACGTGCAGACCGGTACAACCGACAGATTTCTAGTCTCTGGAACGGAAGCAGATGACCGTCATCCGTGCTCGTTGGCCGAAGAGTCTCAATCTTGCGGCAGGTTTTTTCTTCCTCGCGGCGCTCTGCGCCCCATCCCTCGCCGCCGAGCAGGCTGCCTCCCAAGGCATGCCGAAACTGGGGCGCGGCATCAACATTCTCGGCTATGACGGAATCTGGGAAGGCGGTCAGAATGCGCCGTTCCGGCTGGACAATCTGACGGCCATCAAGAAGGCCGGCTTTGCGCACGTGAGGATCAATTTCTTCGGATTCAAGTTCATGGGGGCGGGGAATGTCCTGGACGAGATCGTCCTGAGGCGGCTCGATGCCGTCATCGAGGAAGTTCTCGCGCGCAACCTCATCCCCATCCTGGACGAGCACGATACCCATGTATGCCAGAGCGACGTGGCCGGATGCGCGGAAAAGCTGAAGGCGTTCTGGCGGCAGATCGCCGAGCGCTATACCGGGAAGTATCCGAAGCTTGTCTTCGAAGTCCTGAACGAGCCGGGCGGACAGATGACGTCGGCCGAGTGGAATTCGCTGCTGAGCGAATGCCTCGGCATCATCCGTCGCACCAACCCCGCGCGACCGGTCATTGCAGCCGTTCTCAACGTCGATGAGAATCCCGTCGACGATCTCGCTTTGCCGGCCGACGACAGGAACCTCATCGTCACGTTTCACTATTACGCGCCCTTGCGGTTCACGCATCAGGGGGCGCCGTGGTCCCCGACGTTTTCGCGGATCGGTCCGCTGGATTGGGGCTCTCAGGATGACGAAGCGCGGGCCGCGGCCGACTTCAACAAGATGAGGCTCTGGGCAGAGAGAGAGAAGCGTCCGGTTTACCTCGGCGAGTTCGGCGTGTACGAGCGCGCACCGTCCGATAGTCGCACAAGATACCTGTCGTATGTCGCCAGAAGCGCCGACAGGCTGGGCTGGTCATGGGCCTATTGGCAGTTCGACCATGATTTTGCGGCCTTCGACAGCGCGCGCCAGGCCTGGAAGCCGGACATCCTGCGAGCGCTGATCCCGCCCTCGCGTTAGAGAGACATGCTGGTGCGTGGCTAGTCGCGGCGAGGGTCGGGCGGTCAAACCTCGAAAGTCCCAAGTCGGAAGATCGTCGCGTTCGAGTAGGGCGACGGTTGTATGACCGTGAAGACCGCGTCCGGAAACGCCTTCCAGACGGCGAGATCACTTCGTGTAATTGCGACAAGACCGTAATGCGAGCGATGTTCACCCGGTTCGCTGGGTTCACCGACATCGGAAAACCGCAACCGCAAAATGCCGTCTTCGGGCAAGGAGAGTGGCGGCCGACGTATTGTCGGGAGAGGCAATGGTTCCTGGTCTACTACGGATCCCTCTGGTGCGAGGGCTCCTGAGGGCGGACCGGCGTCACTCTGTGTAGCATGAGCCTCGGGCGCCGGATCAATCGCGCCTGCCGCTGTGATGGCCGGTTCATCCGGCAAGGATGTTGGTTCAATGCCCGGCTGAGACTTCGGCTCAACGACGGGCAGCACGGTGTGCGCGAAGGTCCGGCCATCGCCAAATGCGCCGTTGCGCCCCCAAGAGGCATCGGCCGCGCCGGTCGCGGCAGCCGATACCGACTTCGTCCGCAACGCCGCCAGCGCGCCCCAGTCGAAATGCTCGGGATAGTCGGCTTGCACGTCTCTGATGATGGCAGGCCAAGAGGTGTTCTGGCTGTCGTTCATTGCATCCGTCGTGGTCGCACTCTACGCTCGCTCGATGATTTTAGATTGTCGCGCGCTGCCGTCGTCAGCTAAACGCGGCCCAAAGGGTATGGCCAATTGTTTGAATTTGCTAGTCCCCGGTAACACGCTGGAAATGGCGCCGCTCGGGCCGAAGGGTCAATAACGGCTACCGTCGCTTTTCTGTTGCGCGATCCATTGTGACAGGGTTTTCGGTCTGGATACCATTGCTGCTGCAGTTCGGCTGGCTCGCGTCGATGATGTGGCCGGCTTGGCCCCAGTGCTTCGTTCCGATTGCCGATTCAAGCCGGGTTTCGCCGGCGCAGCCGCGACTGCTGCGGCGGCCTCCCTCTCGAGTCGCAATTGCTTCAACCGCGCCATCTTGTTGCGCTCGGCTTCCAGTTCGGTGCTGTCGGACAGCAGCTTCCTATGCTGAGGACTCTCTGCCGCGACCGCGACAGCAATGACGGATATTTCACCAAGAGCCTTGCAGGCCTCAAGCCGATGCAGTCCGTCGACCAGAACGAACTGATCACCTTCAGGGCGAACGGAAATGGGAACTTGCTGCCCGATCTCCAGGATGCTTTCCGCGATCTTTTGAACGAGTTCGGGATCGAGCGTCTTTCTGCTCTTGGTCGGAACGCGAATTTGGTCGATCGACAGGCTTTCCGCTTTGGGCATAGCTTCTGCTCCGGCACTCTTGATCCCGTCGCCGCGCGGCGAGGCGAGGAGTGCAGCTATCCTAGGAGCGTGCGGGCGCGCGAGGCAAGCAGTTTCCATTCGCTTGTGCCTGGCACACGGGACTAGGAATAGTGCCTTAAGACAGGCGTGCCGACGATGGCTGAAATTTCTTGTCGGATGTGAGGTATGCTTCAGCGATCCGGAACCGGGAGTGCTCACCAATCCCCATCAAGAAGTCCTTAAACGTCGAAATTTTCACAGCAGGTCATTTTTGCGACGTGCAAGCGTCAAATCGATTTGAATCGGACACGCGATGATTTTCGTGGAGTGATTTCGGACCTGCGCTTTGCGCTCTTCCAGTGTCGACAAGAACGCGAGGGAGTTGAGCGTTGGGGCGCATGAATTTTGGTCCGCACGAATTACCCGCAAGCAGTCCCGCAAAGCCCGCGCGCGACTGGTCTGATCTTGACATCCTCCCGATGCAGAACGAGCAGGCGCACCTGTTGAGCGGCGGTCGATCGGAGGGGCGGATCCGTTTGGACATGAATTGCGGGCGGCCTTCCACACCCGTTCCGCGAGCGTGAGGTCGTGTTCGGAGAAACGAAAAGTCGGGTGCGGAAATTGAAATTCAGCAATATTTTCAACCGTATGGCGCGGATTTGCGTCAGGCTTTTTTGACGCCCGCGGTCCGAATTAATTACGGTGCTGAAAACTCGCGCAGGCGGTTCGTCGCCACTTTTCTCTGGAACTTCGTAATGGTACTTAAAAACGTTTTAATTCATTTTTAACGATTTACGGTGGCGTCTTGAACCACACCGACAGGTTTTTGCCGAACGGCGCGGGGCACCAATCCCTTCAATTCGAGAGCGACGCGTCGGCGGGAGCGCCGCCCGCTGTGGTTGCGATCCCGGACGCGCACCTTCTCTTCTCCGGCGACTTCGTTCGCGTCGGCACCGACCTGATCCTCTCGGATCAGCTCCATCGCGTCGTCGTGCCAAACTATTTCCGCGACCACGCGCGTCCGTTGCTCGTTTCCCCGGAGGGCGCGCGTCTCGATCCCGGCGTCATCGATGCTCTGACCGGACACACGCAATATGCGCAGGCCGGCGCACCCGCCGCCAGCGGCAAGGTGGTGGGCCATGTCGTCAAGATGACCGGCAGCGCGAGCATCGTCCGCAATGGCGTGACGATCGTCGTCAACGTCGGTGATGCGGTCAACCAGAACGACGTGGTGCAGACGGGCAGCGATTCGACCCTCGGTCTCGTGCTCGACGACGGCACGACGTTCAATCTGTCCGCCGGTGCGCGGTTCATGCTGAACGAACTGACCTATGATGCCAGCAGCACATCCAACAGCTCGCTGATGACGCTGGTGCAGGGCGCCGCCAGCTTTGTGGCGGGCCAAGTTGCGAAGACCGGCGATATGCGGGTGGCAACACCCAGCGCCACGATCGGAATTCGCGGCACGGCCGTGATCCTCGACGTCTCGGCGACCGACGGCAAGATTTCGGTTTCTGTCATCGATCAGCGCGACGGTCTGGTGCACGCGGTTCAGGTTTTCAATACGGCCGGCGTCCTGATAGGTACCGTCACGAGCAACGGATCGACGCTGACGCTGACGCCGACGGCGACTTTCGACGTGATTGCTCAACAGAGCAACAAGACGACGGATCAGGTCGCGCAGGAATTCGGTGCATTCCAGCAGGTGCTGAGCACCTATGATTCCGGCAAACAGCTGTTTCCAAATCTTCCCCAGCACACCGAGAACAAGGACCAGAATAACAACAATCCCAGTCCGAACAGCACGACGAAATTCGCCGGAAGCCCGCCGCTTCAACCGCCCGGCACGGAGTATCATTCCCCGACGGGGACAAGCGCCATTCCACCCTCGAGCGCGGCGCCCCCGATCGTCGTCGTCACGGTCAATCCGGCTTCCGACGCGGGCACGAACTCGCCTCCGAGCAACTCCGTCGTGGGGGAACCGATCATTGTCCCGGTCAAACTGTCGGCCGTTCCATTCGTCGTCACGCCACCGAACGTTGCGGCAATCACCTCCGGTCCGGGAGATCATATCGGCCCGGTCATGAGCGCCAATGGCGACGTCGTCTACGATCCCGACGGCGCGATCTATTTTTTCAGCCACGAGACGGGCGCGACCACCACTATCGCCTCTCCGGCGAACGGCTGGAGCTACGGTTCACCGACGATCAGCTCTGATGGTCGCTATATCGTCTATCAAGGCTCCGATGGTGGCGGGAGCTTCGTCTTCGTCTATGGCACCGATCCTTCCGATCCGGCGCGCTATCACCTGCAGACCGCGCTGGCGCCGGGAAGCGCCGCGGCCGTCAGTGGTGACGGCAGCACAATCGTCGTGCAGCAGGATGGCGGCAACGTCTCGATCTACAGTCTCGACGGCGTGCTCAAGGGAACAATCACGCCAGGGGCGGTGGGGAGCTCGGGTGCGCTCTGGAAGCCTGCCATCAGTGCCGACGGTCACCTGATTGCCTTCTGGAATTCGGATGTGGCTGCTCCAGGAGGCGGGGGCAGGCTTCTTGCCTTCGACCTGTCGACAGGTGAGCTCGCCAATATCGCCACCACCTCCGCCGGGGCGGGTACGGTCGCGCCGACCGTGAGCGCAGACGGCCGCATGATCGCCTATCAGAGCACTGATGGCACCGGTCATTCCGAGATCTATCTCTATGATCTGAGTGCAGGGGCCGTCGTATTTCACACGTCCAACGCTTCGGGCAGCAGCTATAGTCCGGTGCTGAGCCCGGACGGCCACTTCATTGTCTTCACGAGCGATGCAAGGCTGACCTCGTCCGATCAGAACGGGTTCGCCGACATCTACATCGTCGACGTCACGGATCCGGCGACCCCCTCTTATCGGCTGGTTTCAGACGGGGTGGGTACGGCGTCCAATGGCGGTGCCGCGATCAGCGCCGGCGGCCAGTACGTCGCCTTCGGCAACAGCAGCAACATCTTTTTTGCCGATCCGACCTCGGGACTTAGCGCGATCATTCTGGAGACGGCGAAGTCGTCCGACATCCTGACCGCCAAGGGATCGATTGGAGTCACGGGTGACTACACCGGCGTCGCGGTCAGCGTGACGGATCAATTTGGCGGCGCGACCCCATATTTCAGCGCCGGCTTTGACGCAAACGGGCATATCAACTGGAGCTTCGTTGAGGCGAAGAGCGACTTTGCGGGGCTGGCTTTCGGCGAAACCGCCACGCAAGAATTCATCATCAGGCTCTCTGCGGACAATGGCTTTCTAACCATCCCCGTCTTCGTGACGGTGCACGACGGCGTACAGCCTGCCATTCAGACGGCCGATGCGGCTCCGGTGGCGGCGCCTGTCACGCTGGCACAAGGACTGCAGGACAGCCCCTACGTCATCACGCCGACGACCTTGCTCATGGGCGTCGCCGACATCGACGGTCCCTCCCTGTCCATCACGTCGCTGACGATCCAGAGTGGAGGCGGCGGTCTGGTCCAGAACAGCGACCAGACGTGGACGTACACGCCGGATCCGGGATTCAGCGGCCACGTTGTCTTCGACTACACGGTCTCGGACTCGATCAAGTCCGCGGCTTCGACTGCAAGTCTCAACATCACGCTGCCGCTGGCCATTACGGCGATCAGTCCCGATAGCGGAGCCTCCGGCGATTTCATCACCAACGGCACCCAATTGTCGGTCTCCGGCAGCAATGGAGCGCTCTCGCCCGGCGAGAAGATCCAGGTCAGCAGCGACAATGGTCTCACGTGGAGTGACGTCGTTCAGGCGACAGGAACGACGTGGAGCCTGATCGATCCGAGCGTCCACAATGCGAGCTTTTCGTATCAGGTGCGCGTTGTCGATTCCGTCGGCAACACCGTCGGCTCCGCTGCACAGGCCGTCACGATCGACACGGCTCCGCCGGTGGTCACGATCGACAATTCGGACGCGCTGACCAACCAGGCCACCCAAAGAATCTCCGGGACGGTCGGCTTGGCCGATGCCGGAACCACCGTCGTCGTGTTCGACAATGCGCTGGCCGTAGGCGGTGCCGTTGTCCAGGCAGACGGCAGCTGGAGCGTGATCGTACAGCTTTCCGAGGGCGGCAATAGCTTCGTCGCCCAGGACGCGGACGTCGCCGGCAATTTGGGCCTGAGCAATACGGTCGTCCTGACGCTGGATTCGACGCCGCCGGCGGCAGTTGCATCCGTTGGGGCACTGAGCGACGACAGCGGCAACTCGGCGACCGACTTCAATACCAGCGTGACTTCGCAAACGGTCAGCGGCAGCTATACCGGTGCTTTGGCTCCGGGGGAGACGATCCAGGTCAGCGCCAACAATGGCACCACCTGGGTAACGGCGGCCGCATCGGGCGGCAACTGGTTAGCATCTGGGGTGTCGCTGTCGCCTGGCACCAACTTTCTCTCCGTTCGCACGATCGACCTCGCCGGTAACATCACGCCCGGAGCGGGACACAGCTACACTCTGGATACCGCAGCACCAACGGCAGTCGCGACGGTGACGCTGCTAAGTTCCGACAGCGGCAGTTCCTCGACCGATTTCGTCACCAACGTGCCGTCGCAAACCGTAAGCGGCACCTACACGGGCGTCCTGGCTTTCGGCGAAACAATTCAACTCAGCGCGGATGGCGGTGTGACCTGGGTCAGCGCAACCGCCAATGCAACCAACAGCACCTGGTCGGCATCCGGCGTGACGCTCTCGGCCGCCGGGAATACGCTGTCGGTCCGCACCATCGATCTTGCGGGCAATATCGCGGCCGGAAACGGCCACAGCTACACCTTCGATACCGTCGCGCCGTCCGCAGTTGCGACGGTGACGGCGCTGGGTTCGGACAGCGGCAGCTCCGCGAGTGATTTCGTCACCAATGTCGCATCGCAGACGGTCAGCGGCACCTATTCCGGCACCCTCAGTGCCGGCGAGTCCATCCAGGTCAGCGCTGACGGCGGCGCAACCTGGGTGACGGCAATCGCCAATGCGTCGAACGGCACCTGGGCAGCATCCGGAGTAACGCTGTCGGCTGCCGCGAGCACGCTGTCGGTCCGGACGATCGATCTGGCCGGCAACAGCCTTGCCGGCACCGGACATGCCTACACGCTGGATACCAGCACGCCGTCAGCGGTTGCGACGGTGATCGCACTGGGTTCGGACAGCGGCAGCTCGTCGAGCGATTTCGTCACCAATGTGGCGTCACAGTCCGTGACCGGAACGTACACGGGCACGCTGGGTTCCGACGAGTCGATTCAGCTCAGCGTCGACGGCACGAACTGGGTGACCGCAAACGCCGCAGGCGGCGTGTGGTCCGCATCGGGGGTGATCCTCTCCGGAGCAGGCAGTTTGCTGTCGGTTCGCACCATCGATTTGGCCGGCAATATTGCTGCGGGCACCGGCCACAGCTACGCGTTGGACCAGACCGTCCCGTCCGGCGGCACGCCGGATCTGATTGCGAGTTCGGATTCCGGCTCCTCCAGCAGCGACAACAATACCAATGTATCGGCCCCGACGCTGACGGTTGCGCTTGGTGCCGGTGTTGCCGTGGGCGACACGGTCGAGCTGCTGCTGAATGGGTCGTCATTTTCCCATCCTCTGGTACGAACGGTCACCTCCAGCGACATTGTGGCCCAAAGCGTCAGTTTCACGGTGAGCGCCGGTGATCTTGGACCTGACGGGCTCAAGCTGATCTCCGGTCGGTTTACCGATCTGGCGGGCAACAGCTCGACCAGCAGCCCCTTGACGATCACGCTCGACACAATCGCGCCCGTGCTTGCGATCACCAATTCGGGCGGCAACACCAACCAATCCGTGCAGACGATTGCCGGTACGGCGGATCCCGCCGATGCGGGTGCGATTGTAACTGTGCTGGATGATGGCGCTGTCGTTGGCGTCGCGACCATCCAGGTCAACGGCACTTGGAGTACCGACGTCACGCTGCACAGCGACGCCAACAGCTTGACCGCGCAAGCGACTGATGCCGCCGGCAACCAGGGCGTCAGCAACGCGGTGATCTTTGCCTTGAACACCAATGCCCCGACCGGCGGCACGCCGGACCTGGTGGCAGCCTCCGATTCCGGCAGTTCCAGCACTGACAACACGACGAACGTGACCGCGCCGACTTTCACGGTCGTGCTCGGTGCCAACATCGTGGCGGGTGATACGATCCAGCTGTTGCTCAATGGCTCGCCGTTCGCCCATCCCGTCACGCATACGATCAGTGCAGCCGATATCACCGCGCAGAGCGTGAGCTTGACCGTAACCGATGGTGATCTCGGCCCTGACGGCGCCAAGTCGATCTCGGCCAGGCTCAGCGACGGTTTCGGCAACAGTTCAACGACCGCCGCGCTGATCATTACGCTGGATACCGCTGCGCCGACGGTGAGCAGCGAGGCGATCGCCAGTGCGACGGGAGCGCAGAACAATACGCTCAATGCCGGGGACGTGGTCAGCGTCACCGTGACGTTCAACGAGAGCGTCACGGTAACAGGGACGCCGCAACTGGCACTGAACATCGGCGGCACGCCGGTGCAGGCCAATTATGCTTCCGGCAGCGGCGGCACCCAGCTGGTGTTCACCTACACGATCCAGGCAGGCCAAAACGATGCCAACGGCATCAGCCTCAACGCCAATGCCTTGAGCCTGAACGGCGGCACGATTACGGATGCGGCCGGCAACGCGGCCGCGCTGACCGCGGCCGCGGTGGCGGACAATGCCAGCTACAAGGTCGATACGGCCGCGCCGACGGTGAGCAGCGAGGCGATCACCAGCGCGACGGGCGCGCAGAACAGCACGCTCAACGCCGGCGATGTGGTCAGCGTGACGGTGTCGTTCAGCGAGAACGTCACGGTGACCGGGACGCCGCAACTGGCGCTGAACATCGGCGGGGCACCGGTGCAGGCCAATTATGCCTCCGGCAGTGGCAGCACCCAGCTGGTGTTCACCTACACGATCCTGGCCGGGCAGAACGATGCCAACGGCATCAGCCTCAACGCCAACGCGCTGAGCCTGAACGGCGGCACGATCACGGACGCCGCGGGCAATGCTGCCGTGCTGACCGCCGCTGCGGTGGCCGACAATGCCAGCTACAAGGTTGATACCGCTGCGCCGACGGTGAGCAGCGAGGCGATCACCAGCGCGACGGGCGCGCAGAACAGCACGCTCAACGCCGGTGACGTGGTCAGCGTCACCGTGACGTTCAACGAGAGCGTCACGGTGACGGGGACGCCGCAGCTGGCCTTGAACATCGGCGGCACGCCGGTGCAGGCCAGCTACACCTCGGGCAGCGGCGGTACCCAGCTGGTGTTCACCTACACGATCCAGGCAAGCCAAAACGATGCCAACGGCATCAGCCTCGACTCCAATGCGCTGAGCCTGAACGGCGGCACGATCACGGACGCCGCCGGCAACGTGGCGGTGCTGACTGCGGCCGCGGTGGCCGATAATGCGAGCTACAAGGTCGATACCGCCGCGCCGACGGTGAGCAGCGAGGCGATCACCAGCGCGACAGGGGTGCAGAACAACACGCTCAACGCGGGCGACGTGGTTAGCGTCACCGTGACGTTCAGCGAGAGCGTCACGGTGACGGGAACCCCGCAACTGGCCTTGAACATCGGCGGGACACCGGTGCAGGCGAGTTATGCCTCCGGAAGCGGCACCACCCAGCTGGTGTTCACCTACACGATCCAGGCCGGGCAGACCGATGCCAACGGTATCAGCATCGACGCCAATGCGCTGAGCCTCAATGGCGGCACGATCACGGATGCGGCCGGCAATGCCGCGGTGCTGACTGCGGCTGCGGTGGCCGACAATGCCAGCTACAAAGTCGATACCGCGGCGCCGACGGTGAGCAGCGAGGCGATCACCAGCGCGACGGGAGCGCAAAACAATACGCTCAACGCGGGCGACGTGGTCAGCGTGACCGTGGCATTCAGCGAGAGCGTCACGGTGACGGGAACGCCGCAGCTGGCCCTCAACATCGGTGGGACCCCGGTGCAGGCCAGCTACGCCGCGGGCGGCGGTAGCACCCAGCTGGTGTTCACCTACACGATCCAGGCCGGGCAGAACGATGCCAACGGCATCAGCATCAACGCCAATGCCTTGAGCCTGAACGGTGGCACGATCACGGATGCCGCCGGCAATGCGGCGGTGCTGACCGCGGCTGCGGTGGCCGACAATGCAAGCTACAAGGTTGATACCACCGCGCCGACGGTGAGCAGCGAGGCGATCACCAGCGCGACGGGAGCCCAGAACAGCACGCTCAATGCCGGCGACGTGGTCAGCGTCACGGTGTCGTTCAGCGAGAGCGTTACGGTGACCGGGACGCCACAGCTGGCCTTGAACATCGGCGGCACATCGGTGCAGGCGAGCTACGCCTCCGGCAGCGGCAGCAGCCAGTTGGTGTTCACCTACACGATCCAGACGGGCCAAAACGATGCCAACGGCATCAGTCTCAACGCCAATGCGCTGAGCCTGAACGGCGGCACGATCTCGGACGCCGCGGGTAATGCTGCCGTGCTGACCGCCGCTGCGGTGGCCGACAATGCCAGCTACAAGGTCGATACCGCCGCGCCGACGGTGAGCAGCGAAGCGATCACCAGCGCGACGGGGGCTCAGAACAATACGCTCAATGCCGGCGATGTGGTCAGCGTCACCGTGACGTTCAACGAGAGCGTCACGGTGACGGGGATGCCGCAGCTGGCCCTGAACATCGGCGGAACGCCGGTGCAGGCCAGCTACGCCTCCGGCAGCGGCAGCAACCAACTGGTGTTCACCTACACGATCCAGGCCGGGCAGACCGATGCCAACGGTATCAGCATCGACGCCAATGCGCTGAGCCTCAATGGCGGCACGATCACGGATGCGGCCGGCAATGCCGCGGTGCTGACTGCGGCTGCGGTGGCCGACAATGCCAGCTACAAAGTCGATACCGCGGCGCCGATGGTGAGCAGCGAGGCGATCACCAGCGCGACGGGGGCGCAGAACAATACGCTCAACGCGGGCGACGTGGTCAGCGTCACCGTGACGTTCAGCGAGAGCGTCACGGTGACGGGGACGCCGCAGCTGGCCTTGAACATCGGCGGCACGCCGGTGCAGGCGAGCTATGCCTCCGGCAGCGGCGGCACCCAGCTGGTCTTCACCTACACGATCCAGGCCGGGCAGACCGATGCCAACGGCATCAGCCTCGATGCCAACGCCTTGAGCCTGAACGGTGGCACGATCACGGATGCCGCCGGCAATGCCGCGGTGCTGACTGCGGCCGCGGTGGCCGATAATGCGAGCTACAAGGTCGATACCGCCGCGCCGACGGTGAGCAGCGAGGCGATCACCAGCGCGACGGGAGCGCAAAACAATACGCTCAATGCCGGCGACGTGGTCAGCGTGACCATGGCATTCAGCGAGAGCGTCACGGTGACGGGAACGCCGCAGCTGGCCCTCAACATCGGTGGGACCCCGGTGCAGGCCAGCTACGCCTCGGGCAGCGGCAGCAGCCAGCTGGTCTTCACCTACACGATCCAGGCCGGGCAGACCGATGCCAACGGCATCAGCATCGACGCCAACGCGCTGAGCCTCAACGGCGGCACGATCACGGACGCCGCCGGCAACGCCGCGGTGCTGACCGCGGCCGCGGTGGCGGACAATGCCAGCTACGTCGTCGACACCGGTTCGCCGACGGAATCCGTCGCGATTTCGTCCGTCGCCGGAAGCTCGTCTTCGACCAGCACCGCGATCATCGTGACGGGGACGAATGGCACGCTTGCGCTTGGCGATAAAGTCCAGATCAGCACGGACAACGTGATATGGACGGATGTTGTCCGGAACGGCTTGACCCGGTGGACCTTCACGGACAGCACGGTCCGAAGCGCGAATTTCACATATTTCACGCGTGTGGTCGATTCGGCGGGCAACGTTGGCGCGACGGCGGCGATACCGATACTGGTGGCCAGCGGCGGCGCCAGCGTCCCGATGGGCCCGGCAGGCGGTGTCGTCGAGTTCACCGGATCCGGCGGCACTTTGCAGATCGGTGCGGCTGTCACTGCAACGATCAATGCCATTTCGATCGCGAGCGGGCCGGTTGCGATCGGCGGAAGCGGCAACATCACGACCAGCGCGGGCGATGCGATCGACCTCTATGCGACCGGTGCAAGCGCGGGCAATCCCGCAAACCTGACCGTCAATCCCACGGGCCAGATCACCGGAGCTGAAAGCGGCATCTCCGTGATTCAGAATGCCGCCGGATCAATCACGGTCACGACGTCGGGGACGGTGGTCGGCCAGGCGGGCAGGGGCATCCTTGCTCAGCAGAACGCGACAGGCACGGGCAATATCCTGATCAACGGATCAGGCAATGTGACAGGGACGGGTGCCGCGTTCAGCGGGATCGTCGCCGTCAACCTCAATTCCGCGAACAACAACGATATCACCGTCAGCCAAAGCGGAAACGTCACGGGCGGTCACGACGGCATCCGTGTTCAGACCAATGGCAACGGCAATATCAGCGTAACCACGGCACCCAATCCGCTCGAGGCGACCGCGCAGATCATAGGTTTGACGCTCTACGGTATCGAGGCGCAATCCAAGGGGACCGGCAATATCCAGATCACGACGGGCACCGGCACGGTTGTCACGTCAGGTGGCGTCGGCATCAACGCGTACAACGAAGCGGTCTCGCTGCCCAAGGTCGGCGGCGTGATCGCAAGCTCGATTTCGGTCAATGCGAGCGGCGTGATCAACTCGGGTACGGTCCTGACCGGACAGGGCAGCCGTCCAGCCGGCATCCTCGCCGGCTACAAGGGCGGCACGACCAATACGGTCAATGCCAACGTGTTCGGCAACGTGTCCATCACCAACACCGGCACCATCAATGCGGCGGGTGGCGACGGCATCCGCGGCTATAATTTCGGGCCTGGCAACGTTTTGATCAGCAATTCCGGGACCATCATTGCCAGAGATGTCTATGGCATCGTCGGTTCAAGCAACAGCACCGGCAATGTTTCGGTCACGACGACTGCGAGCTCCAGCATCACCTCGGGGTCGCACGGTATCCTCGCGATCAATCAGGGCACTTCCATTTCGCAGAGCCTGGGCTCGACCGTCACCGTCACGGCCGCCGGCACGATCAACTCGGGTGTGCATCTGTCGGCCGGAGGTGCCCAGCCCGCGGGCATTTCCGCCGGCTACTATGGCAGCAACGGCACTTCAAACCCGAACATCAACGGCTCGGTCCTTGTCGACAATGCAGCCAATATTTCGGCGAGAGCGGGCTATGGCATCATTGGCTTCAATGTCGGCTACGGCAACATCACGATCATAAACAGGGCCGACAAGTCGGTGAGCGGAGCGCAATTCGGCATCTTCGCCGGCTCGTCCGTCAACGGCACCGCGTCGCCTTCCAATGTTTCGATCAGTGTCGAAGCCAATTCGACGCCTACGGCTGCCGCGGTAACTGCAAGCTCGCTCATGGGCCTTGCCGCCATCAACGCCAACAACACAAGCGGCGGCAATATCACAATCACGACCGGCGCCAATGACCAGTTCGTGTCCGGCGGCTATGGCATCAACGCCAATTCGGCGGCCGTCAGCGTCGCATCCGGAGCTCAGATATCGGTCACCACGTCGACGGGAACGATCAGTTCGGGCTTCAACTTCTTCTCGGGCGGCGGCACGCCTGCCGGCATCTCGGCCGGCTACTCGGTCCTCTCGCCGGCCAACATTCACGGTAACGTGGTTCTGGACAACGCGGCGGCTGTCACCGCGGCTTCGGGGTCGGGAATCAATCTCTACAACAACGGCAATGGCAGCATCAGCGCCACGCTGCGGCCGACGTCGTCTGTCATCGCGGCGCAGGGGGCCGGTGTCACGGCATTCTCCGCCGCGGGCGGCAGTATCACGATCAACAACCAGGGCACCATCAGCGCGGCGGCGATCGGCGTTTCGGTCAACAATGGGTCAAGTGCGTCGGTCAATGGGTTGATCTCCGTTTCCAATTCCGGAACGATCAGCGCGCCCGGTGTGCCGTTCATGCCCGTCGTGACGATCGGCAACGGCAACAGCACCCAAACCGCGACGGTTTCCAACGCCGCAGGCAAGTCGATCGTCTCCACTCTTTTTGGTCGCACGACCAACAACGTAGCCATTTCGTTCTTCACCGGCAATGGGTCGGTCACCAACAACGGCACGATCACCGGCAACATCAACTTCAACGCTAGTGGCAGCTTCAGCAACGCGCTCGGCGCAACCTGGAATACCAACGGCTGGAACTCCTTTGGCGGCGGCACGAATGTGATCAGCAATGCCGGCATCATCAGTATGCTCGGCCTTGCCACCTTCTTCAGCCCAAGCGCAATTCAGGTGTGGAATACCGGCTCCATCCAGATCGGGGCGAACAGCTCGGCGCAGATCTTTGCCAATGTGAGTAACGCTCCGGGCAATCCGGTCGGGCCCACCGGCACAATAACCCTGGGCGACCGCTCGGCGCTCGAGCTCGGTTCCTCGGTCGACGCCACACAGACGATCAGTCTGACCGGCCGCGGGCTGCTGACGCTGGACAATCCCGCTGCAGTCACCGCCCCGGTCAACTTCAATTCAGATCCCAACAATCCAGATCCCAATCAGAGGAGCAATATCGGCTCTGTCATCACGGTGCAGGGCGCCAATTTCGCTGGCCCAACGATGACTGTCAGCGCCGCCCAGAGTTATTTTAATGCGACGGGCACGGGATTGGGCAGCGGACCTTCACAAGATGTGTTCGACGTGCTCTCAGCGAACCGTCTGGTGCTGGTACCCCAGGTGGGCTTCGGCACGACAATGGTTCCGGCTGGCCCCACACTGCCGACCACCATCGCTCCAGTTGCACCGGTGAACGGCTACAGCGTCTATATCCTCGACGGCGTTCAAATCAGCGGCAACACGGGCTCTGGCTACAATCTCAATGCGACGGACAGCCTCAATCCGGCCCATAGCACTGCTGCCAACACTTACGCGCTCGTCGTTAATTCGAACTCGAGCGTCTCGGTGACTGGACCATCCACCAATTCCGGCCTGCGCGTTGGAACGGTAGGCGCCAGCGGCGCGATCATCAACGCGGCAACTGTGTCCGGAGGCGATTTCGGCATCAACGTCAATCTCACCAACGCGCCGAGCAGTGGCAGCGGAAATGCCGACGTCGTCGACTACGGTAGCGTCACTGGCGGACAGTCGGCCATCCAGGCCCTGACGTGGAACGGCAATGTCAATGTCGTGGTCGGGCCCGGCGCAACGCTGACCGGTACGCTCGCGTTCGGAATTGTCGCCAATGCCAATGGCGGCGGCGGCGTCAGCATTGTGACGTCGAATGCCGCGCCGTCCAATGTCACGACCATCAGTTCCGGAACTTCGGGCATTGTTGCGATCGCGCGGCAACAAACATTCACGTCTTCCGGTGTCCAGGTCTACAACGCCGCAAACATCACGAGCGGCAACAATGGCGCGGCCAACGTCGTGGGTGCCGGGGTGTCCGGTATCCGCGCGGGTATTCTCAACAACAACACGTCTCCTGCGCAGAACTCGCCGAACCTGCAGATCACGGGCGATGTCATCATCGAGTCTCGCGGCAGCATCACTGCGAAGTACGGTGATGGCCTTCACGCTTTCAACTACGGGTCCGGGAATGCCTCGGTGACGCTGGGGACAGGCCAGACGATCACGGCAACCGCTGCCGGGGTCACCAATGATGGTGTCAATCCTGCGACCAGTGACGCCCAATACGGTATCTTCGCCTACACTTATGGCGATGGTAGCACGCTGGTGAATACGGGCTACAACAGCACGATCACCTCGGGCAGCACCGGCATCAACGCCGGTAACCAGGCCATCTCCACGTCTCCAGGCAGTACCAGCACGGTGTCGGTCTATAGCCAGGGGTCAATTTCATCGGGCAGCAATCTCCACAATTCTGGCAGCGCGCCGTCTGCCATTCAGGCCGGCTACAATCCTGGACTGCAGGGCGTGTTCAATTCCGCCGTCAAGGGCGATGTCATTGTCAACGCTGCAGCGTCCGGCACGTCGACCATTTCCGCGGCAGCGGGCGCGGGCATCAGCGCCTACAACTATGCCGTCGGCGATATCACCGTCACGGTCGGCACGGGTGTTTCGATTCAGACGCAGACGCCCGCAACGTCGTCTTCGAGCGGTAATGCCCCTTATGGCATCGCAGCGACCAATCGTGGCCCGGGCAACATTCTTGTCGTCGTAAGCTCGTCATCGACGTCCCCGTCCTCGATCAATTCCGGCAGCAGCGGCATCAATGCCGTCAATGACGCAAATCCGACGGCGGGTTCAGATCTGGCCAATTTGTTCGCCGCCAATGTGGCTGCTGGTCAACCTGCTGTGGTCGCGGTGACGGCAGCCGGCACGATCACCGCCGGCGGATTGTCCACCAACAGTGGCGGCACGCCATCCGGTATCGCCGCCGGCTTCTTTGCCCCGGTGAGCGGAGCCGGGCATCCGAACCAATATGTCAGCGGCAACGTCTTCATCAACAACGCGGCGGTCGTCTCCGCCGCCGGCTTCGGCCTGCAGGGCTACAATTTCGGTTACGGCAATATAACGATCAACGACGCCACCGGCGCCAACATCACGGCGGGCTCAAATGGCATCTACGCCCACGCCGATGGCGGGTTCACCGATCCGGTAACGGCGAGCGCGCTGGCCCGTGACATTGCCGTCACCGTCTATGCCAACACGACCATCACCGCCGGCTCCGCAACGTTCAACAAGGCTTACGGTATCCTCGCCCTGAGCACTAACGCCGGCAGTATATCGGTGGTCACGTCGACGGGAGATACGATCGACTCCCACCAAGGCGGCGCCGGCATCAACGTCGTCAACGAGGCCACGAGCATTGCGCCGTCGTTCAACAGTTCGGTGATTGTGACGAACGCGGCCTCCATACACTCGGGCATCGGCACCACCGGATTCGGCAGCCAGCCGGCCGGTATCCTCGCGGGCTATATCGGCCAGACGACGGACCCCAGTCTGAACCTTCCGCCAAATCCTGCAAACTACAACGTCTATGGCGAGGTTGACGTTTACAACTCCGGCGATATCACCGCAGATGCGGGCGATGGCATCAGGGCCTACAACTACGGCGTCGGCGATGTCGATGTGAACAATTTTGGCGGAACCATCGTCGCCTTGGGCGGTGCCAGCCCGCCGAACGGAACGGGTGTCGGCATTCTCGCGCAGAATTTCGGGCCGGGCAGCATTCATGTGACGACCTCGGCCACGACCTCGATCACGTCCGGTAGCTCCGGCATTGCTGCGGTCAACAAGGCGACCACGGCAGATCCGCTCAATTCCAGCGTGGTCGTGCCGGCGACGTCTGAGGTCTTCGTGAATGCGTCCGGCACGATCCACTCGGGAACGACCCCGACGGGCACCGTCGCCGCCGATCCCGCCGCAGGTATTCTGGCCGGCTACAATCCCAACAATCAGAACACGGCGAACAATGCGGTCCACGGAAATGTCGTGGTCCACGACCACGCCACGATCATCGCGCCGACCGGAACCGACGGCATCCGCGCGGTGAACTATGGCGTCGGAGACATAGCTGTTACGGTCGAGTCGGATTCCCGCGTGTTCGCGGGCCGGTACGGTGTTGCGGCGTTCGGCTTCGATGGCGGCGATGTGAGCGTCACGATCGACGGCTCGGTGATGGGTGGCACGGCGGGGCTCGACGTCACCACGACCGGCACGGGCATGGTTACCATCGACAATGCCGGCGTCGTTGAGGGTATCGTCCTCGGCTACAACGCGACGTTCACGAACGAGGCGGGGGCGGACTGGCAGTTCAGCGGCGCCAGCGCGTTCACTGGCACCAGCACGCTCTCGAATGCCGGCACGATTGAAAGCGCCGGCACGTCGTCGATTATGGGGCTGGCGGGCTTCACCAATACCGGAACGATCGCGGTGGAATCCGGCAGCCTGACCATCGGCACCGCGGTAACTGGCGGCGGCGCGGCGGTCATCTATAGTTCTTCCCTTGTGTTCAGCGCGGCGTCGGACGCCAACGTTGCATTCGACACCGGCACGAGCACGCCCGGAACTCTGGTGCTTGCCGATGCCGCTCATTTCACCGGCACGGTCACCGGCTTTGCACTTGGAGACGCGATCGATCTCGTCGGGATCGCTCCTGCGAATGTCAGTGTGTCCAGTTCGGGTGGTCTGCACGTCGATTTCGGCGTCGGCTCGTTCGCTCTCACCGGCGGCTACGATCCGGCCGGCTTCCTCATCGCTTCTGACGGGCAGGGGGGTACGAATGTCAGCTGGAATCATCAGGGGCCTGTCATCGATACCAGCCAGCTGTCCGTCAACTTCAACAGTGGCACGTACACCGTGAGCGGGATTCAGGTGACCGACAGCGACCCGAGCGTTCCGACCGCCCCCGTCGTGACTTACACGCCCGGCGCTACGCCACCCGCGTACGAAAAGGTGGCGCTGACGATGTCGGACGTCGCCGGCGCCACTCAAACCGTGAATTTCATCTTCCAGAATGGCACCGGGTCGACCGTGCAGGGCACCTCCGGCAACGACGTCATCTTCGCCGCAAGCGGCCAGGACGTGCTCACCGGCGGCGGGGGACGGGACCAGTTCGTGTTTGCGTCTGCCGCTTCGACGCCCGTCCAGCACACGATCACCGATTTTGCGGAGGGTATCGACAAGCTCGACGTTCGTCAGTTCGCGAACGTAACCTGGGCTTCGGCGGCGGACAGCCCCAACGATACGGTGGTGACGCTGGATGCCAACGACTCCATTCTGCTCAAGAATATCGTGGCGTCAAACCTCAAGGCGACCGACTTCTTCCATGTGTAGTCGGCCCTAACAGGAGGTGGACTGAACTGAATGCGTGACGTAGAGGCCTTGTTGAATTCGCTCATCGATGTCGATCGCGGCACGATGATCTCGGTGTTGTCCATGGAGGTGCAGACGGCCACAAAGCTCGCAATGAGTGGGCACCAGCGCACTGCCTGGCAGCGCGCGAAGAGGCGAAGCGCCATCGAGCACGCTGCCCGTCTCACGCATATCCTGGCCTATTTCAAATCTGGGGAAACGCCGCCCGGTATGTCGGAGGAAGATCGCCGGCTTTGCAGCAGCCTCGTGGAGAAGCGCAGCCTGTAGGTTGGACGGGTGATCCTGTCTGGAAGACATTTTCTGAAGAGTTGGTCGCCATGAATGAAAACGACGCCCTCTTGCTGGATCTTGCGATCGGCAGCCGCTTCCGGGTGAGGTCCCTCGGCAAGCATAGCAAGCGTTTGGACGGGAAGACGGGACGAGTGGTCGGCTTTGCCCACACCAAGAACGCGCTGCGGGTCATTCTGGACGGACACAAGCATCCGCAAACGCTGCATCGCAGCTATCTTGAACCGCTGGTCGAGACCGCGTCCTGAGGCGGCCCGCCCGCGCCGGCACCGTTTCAGTTGGACTCGATCGGAGCGATCAGGTCGACGATGCGGAGCAGGCCCTGGCAGACACGCCAGATGCAGCCGGTGCCGAGAAACAGTTCGGTCGCTGCGTTCATGTCGCCAAACTGGAGGTGATATCCATTGGCGATCACGTTGATGGATATCCGGATGCCATTCGTGCCCACCAGCTGGGTGCGCGCCGTATGGACCGCTTCGACCAGCCGCCGCCCGAACTCCCTGGCATCGTCGAGATCCAGCGCTGCGAGCCGCGGTGGCGTGCGCGCCTGGTTGAACGGATACACGGCGTCGATGAGGATGGTGTGGCCGTCCGATTGCAACAGCAGCTGGCTGACCGACTTTCCGGCCGGAAACAGGAAGCATCGCTCGTCGAGGTCGATCTTGATCTCGTACTTCGGCCGCAACTCTGCAATGATCCGGGGGGCGGGATTGATACTCATCGTGCTGCAATGCGAATTGACCGTAACATGGCTTTATCCTAGGTCGCTCGTGTGGAAGCGGCAAGGCGGATGCGTCAAGGTTAATCCATCGCCCGATCTTCGGGCGACCGGTGGAGGTGTTATCCCAGGCCGCCCTGGGCGGTATAGTCGGCGCACAGTTGGGCAAGAGGGGCGAGCAGGGCCCCAACCATATTTCGGGGCATTGGGCCAATGGCGATCAGGATTGCGGCGGTGAGTTCCGCCACCATGTCGGACGACAAGAAGGAATTCATTGTCCAGACCACAGGCAAATATACCGGTGCACTGGAGCTGAGACTCGCCAATGACTGCGTCGATGATCTGATCGCGGCGCTGACAAAGGTGCGAGGCGGTGCGCAGCCGGCGGCGTCAAATGGTGGGGGACCGGCCTTCGCCGCCGAAGTAGCCGCCCCCAGTGCTGAAGCCGCGGCGCGGACCAAACCGGGCGCGACCGACAAGGCCAACGAGGTGAGGTTCGAAATCCCCAAGAACTGCACGATTTCCGCGGACACCAGCGGCCGCGGCCTTGTGCTCTTCATCCTCAATCACCGGCTGGAACGGCAGGCCGGTTACGCGTTCTCGCCGGACGCTGCGAAACAATTGGCCGGCGGGCTCACCAAGAGCGCCGATGCGTTGCTGGCGCAGCGGGCGGTGCCCAAGAACTAGATGTCCCCCGTGGGCGTTGGCGCCGCGCCGCTTAAAATCCGTTACGGCAAGAATTTACGATGATAAATATCGCCATCACCCTCAGCATTCGTCCGAAATGGCCCGAGATCGCCGATCACTTCGCGGTCTGGTCGCAGGGCCGCGAGATCGGCAGGATCCGCCACGCGCGCGATGCGAGCGGGCCCGATCGTTCGTGGGAGTGGTTCGTCCTGATCCCGATGGGCCTTCCGGCCTGGGCGCGGGGTGAAGCGCAGGACAGGGACATGGCGATCAGGGCCTTCAGCGCGGCCTGGGGCAGACTGCTGAAGGAAACGCAACCCGAGCGGATGCAGCGCGCGTGGGAGCTGCACGGCGCGGCGCAGTCGAGGGGGGCGTTCGATGGCCGTCCCCCCGGTCGTAGCAGAGAGCTGAAGGCAGGCTGATCCTTCGGCACATCCCGGCCCCGCCGAAGGTATTTACCAACCTTCGACATTGACCGTCTTGCCAAGATTTCCCGATCATAGCCCGATTGGTAAGCATTACTTTCCCTACAAAACATTGCATAAATGGTAAATAATTGCTTAAAGTTCCCTATTGGGCTCGTTCGGGCAGGGCTGTTTTGATTAGTTTTCGTATTCAGAAGTTTGCGTAGGCTGGCCACGCGTGTGCGCGTGAGCCGGCTTTTTTTGTTGCGCAACTGAAGATTGCGAACAGACCCCTCTGCCCGAGTAGCTTCGAAAAAGTTTTGCTGCAAGTTTTTTTGGAGGGCAGGGCATGGCAACGTTCAAATACGATCCGTCGACCGGCACGTACACCTACGTCGACGACTCTTCTCTCGCGAGCTTCGGCACTTCAGCGAACATTTCCGTAAGCACTGACCAGCCAGACTATGCGCCGTACTCGACGGCGACGTTCACCGCATCGAATGTCACGGTCGGTGGGACGGTTGAGTTCATGGTTGCTCATGACACTCCTGGTCCCGATGGCATCGTCGGTACGGCGGACGACGTAATAGCCCAGGATCTGACAGGCACCACGCAGCCCTGGTTTGTCGTCGATGGCGGTTCGGGCGATCTTGACGGTCTCGTAAACGGCACCGTCGTGACCTCGTGGTATGTCAATCCCGATGCAGCCAACCAGTCTTTTCTGCTTTCAGCAGTCGATCAAACCACGCAGGCCGTGGCGACGACGAGCTTCACAGATAAAGCAAGCGCGCAGCTGGACGATTGGAGCGATGGAAAGGCGCCCGATGCCATCGGAGGCAATGAAAATTGGGGCAACGGAGACCTGAATACGAACAATTCGCACTATTTTGAAGGCGATACGGTTCCGTTCCGCGCTACCTTTGCTGGCCTTGTTGCCGGCCAGACCTACACTATTACGCTCAGTTACGATACGACGAAGAGCGGCAAGCACGCGTTCGACTATTTGACCACCTATAACGCCACGCTGCCGGCGGGTCATACCGCGACCGAAGCCAATCCGGACCCGACGATCGGGACGGCATTCACGGAAAGCGGCGCGCACGACACCTTCGCCATCCCGACTGATGCCAAAGTAACTGCCGGAGCTAACGGGGTCATTGGCGGAGGCGATGACATCACGCAACAGCCCGGCGTCTTCACCATGTGGGGCGGCGATATGACCGCCACCTCCGGCTATACGTTGTCGGGCGCCTATAGCGGAGATAGCGACACCTCTGTCACCATCACATTCACAGCGAGTGCTACCACCGCCGTACTGGCCTGGGGCGCGCATATCGCGACCGAGGCTGACTGGGGCGTAGGTTCGGCAGCCTTCAACATCAGCGGATCGCCGTACCATATGGCCCTCCTGGCCACCGATACGGTCAGCGCCTCCAAAGCAGACCATCAAATGCAAGCGGCCGTGGTTCTCACTCCACCGCAGCCGTCGGATACGGTGACGAAGGAGGTGTTGAGCATCACCAGCACTGACGGTGTTGCGGGCACGACGGTTGTCGATCATGCCGGCGATATCATCAACTATGCGGTTACGGTCACGAACACCGGAAACCAGGCGCTGCACGTTACGTCGGTGACGGATTCCCTCCCAGGGGTAAACCTCACGCTGTTCAGCGGCGACACCGATAACGACAACCTGCTCGATACGTCGGAAGTTTGGGTTTACCACGGCAGCTACACCGTGACGCAGACCGACATGAACAATGGCGCCGTCGGCGGCGGCGCTCCCGGTTTCGTCCACAACGTCGCCACGGTGACCACCCAAGAGACCGGTCCGCTGAGCGGCGAGGCGAATACCCCGATCACACAGAGCCCGAACTTCACGATCGCCAAGGATGTGAGCTCGGTGACGGGAGGGACGGCGGACAACAAAGCCGACAGCGCCGGCGACGTGATCAACTACAACATCGTTCTGACCAACACCGGCAACGTATCCCTGACCGGAGTAACGCTGAGCGATCCGTTCGCCACCACGGTGAGCGGGACGCACACCGACACCGGTTCGGGCACTCATGGCGACAACGTGCTCGATGTCGGCGAGATCTGGACCTATACCGCCACCCATACGGTGACGCAGGCCGAGATGAATGCCGGGACCAACCTGGTCAACCTCGCGACGGCCGACACCGACCAGACCGGCGCCAAGAGCGACGACGCCTCCACGCCGGTGCAGCAGAACCCGTCGCTGACGATCGACAAGAACACGTCGGACTCGACGGTCGACCATGCCGGGCAGGTGATCCACTACACGATCGA
>NZ_JAFCJZ010000007.1 GCF_018130765.1 Bradyrhizobium iriomotense | reverse complement strand
TTCTCCAGCTCAGCCTCGGTGACGAGACCTGAGGAGATGGCCTTGGCCTTGATCTTCTCGGTGTTGAGGCCGCGGCCGTTGTCGGCGATGCAGATGATGATGTGGCCGCCCTCGTGATAGGCGGACAGGCGGATGGTGCCCTGCTCGCCCTTGCCGCTGGCCAAGCGCTCGGCGGGGGTCTCGAGGCCATGATCGGCGGAGTTGCGCACCATGTGGGTGAGCGGGTCCTTGATCAAATCGAGCACCTGACGGTCGAGCTCGGTGTCGGCGCCGTGCATCTCCAATTCGATCTGCTTGCCGAGTTCGCTCGACAGGTCGCGGACGATGCGGGGCAGCTTCTGCCAGGCATTGCCGATCGGCTGCATGCGCGTCTTCATGACGCCTTCCTGCAGCTCGGCGGTGACGTTGGAGAGGCGCTGCAGCGGCACCTTGAACTCGGTGTCCTCGTTGCGGCGGGAGATCTCCAGCAGCTGGTTGCGGGTCAAGACCAGCTCGGAGACCATGGTCATCAGATGCTCCAGCGTATCCACGTTGACGCGGATCGACTGGTTGGCGATGCGGTCGCCCTCGACGGCGGTCTCGTCGGCCATCGACTTCTTCGGCGCGGCCTTCTCCTTGGCGGGCTTTGCAGCTTCCTTCGCGGCGGGCGCCGGAGCCTCGGCAGCGGGGGCGGGCTCAGCCTTGGCTTCGGCTTTCGCGACGGGCGCGGGGACCGGCGCCTCGATCGCGGTCTCGCGGAAGGCGCGCTCGAGCTCGTCGAGCGAGACCTCGCCGGGGCGCAAGGGGCGCTCCAGGGTCTGGTCGATCAGCGAGCCCGTGGTCATCTCCTTGGCGGGCGCGGCGGCAACAGGCGCTTCCGGCGCCAGCGGCGGAGCGTCGGCAACAGGAGCAGCAGCGCCGGCGGCCATTGCGGCCATGCCCTGCTCGACCATCGCTTCCAGCTTGTCGATGAGATCGCGGTCGGTACCCTCGGGCTCGGCCTCGGTTGCCTCTAAGCCGGCCAGAATCTCCTTGATGCGGTCGATCGAGGACAGGATCACCGTCACCGCTTCGGCGGTCACAGGCATGCCGTCGCGGAATTTGCCCATCAGCGTCTCGCCGGCATGCGCCAGCGCTTCGAGCCGCGGCAGGCCGAGGAAGCCGCACGTACCCTTGATGGTGTGGACCAGGCGGAAGATGTTATCCAGGATCTTGGCGTTGTTCGGCTCCTGCTCGAACTTCACCAGCTGATTGTCGACGGTGTCCAGGCTCTCGCTGGTCTCCGTCAAAAACTCCCGCAACAGATCATCCATGGGGTACGCCTTACTGAGCTGGACTTCGACGCCTGAGCCGCGCCTGGAGTTCGGCGGAAGTCTTCGCTTTGGATCGTTAGACAACCCCTTTCACGGTCCCGTTAATTTCATCCTCCGTGCTAATACGGATATTGAAGAGAAGTTTGCTGTTCGGCCGCGCGCGGCAACGCTTTTCGGCAAAACCGGCACCGCGCCGTGACGGCAATTAACGTTGGGTAAACGTGCCGGGAGAGGCGGCTCGATGCGCGCGAAAAAATGCTGGTTGTGAAGGACGATAGGCGCAGCGCGCGTGAAATCCACGGCGATCGCGGATGCCCAGTTGGCCATCGCGTCGCGATCTGTCGCGATCCGCAAGATCCGCATTTAGAGTAAACGAATGCTTACCCCGCCGCCGATGCAACCGGCGCCGCGCTAACCGAGGCGCGCGGCCGCGGCGACATCGTCGGGACGGTGCTCCGCGAGGCAATCGTTGATGGCGGCGAGCAGCGCATGCGGCGTGAACGGCTTGCGCAGACAGCGTGCCGCGCCGAGCTCGAGCGCCATCCGGAGGAAGTCAGGAGCGGGTGAGTTCAGATTTGCGAATGCGTAGCCGGACATCGCGATCAGCGGAATGGCAGGCGCGCGCTCGTGGAAGACCCTGATCGATTCGAAACCGCGCATGTGCGGCATGAAGATGTCGACGATCATCAGATCGAACTGTTCGTGTTCGAGAGCCCGCAGTCCTGCTTCACCTCCTTCGGCAATCGTCACTCGAAAATGGTTGCGCTGGAGATAGACCTCCATGGCCATGCACACCATCGGGTCGTCGTCGACAACGAGAATATGGCGCAGACATTCTGTCCCCGTTTGAATTTCCCGCTTCGGCGATTCAAGAATTGAACCGTGGGACACGCCGTTCTCCTCTGGTTTAGATCGAAATATTGACGGTTGCGAACGCCGGTGGCGGAGCCAGGAAAAAGGCGACGACGGACGCGAAATATGTGGCGGCGTCATTGAAGGGCGCGAAGCAATCGCTGGCGATTAATGTGAGTTGGTGGGCAAGGGAGGCGGCGCGGATCGCCCGACGTCCGATGGCATTGGCAACGCAATGTGTGCCGCCGACCGAAAGCTTCCGGCTCATCGAGGCCCCCCTGCCGGTTCTTCCCGACTGGCGCCGTTGGATTGCACGCCAGCCGCGTGCGCGAATCAGCACGCAACTCTTATTTCCGCCGCGAATGCGCCGGCGTGTCTGCCCCCTAACGGGTATATAGACACTCCCACAACCTCTAGAATAGGATTTGTTTGCCGTGCAACTGAGTGACGGAAGGGCGCGGCTCCGATCGTGGCTTGAACGCATTGGAATTGATTCTGCATGACCGTGAGTGGCCGCCCGCCCAACCAGATGCTGCAAATGCTCGACGCGGCAGATTTCGATCGGCTGCGCCCCCATCTGGCGACAGTCGAAATGGTCAGGGAATCTGTCCTGGGCGAGGCCGGCGCCGCGCTGAGATACGTCTACTTCCCGCATGGCGGTTCCGTTTCAATCTCGGTGAGCTTGTCCGAAGGACAGACGATCGAGGTCGCGATGCTGGGACGCGACAGCGTCGTCGGCAGCGGCGCGGCGCTTGCCGACGGCATCGCACCGACGGACGCGGTCGTGCTGTTCCCCGGCACTGCATCTACACTGGAAGTCGCCGCATTCCGGACCATCGCCGCCGCAAGCCTGTCGTTTCGAAACCTGATGGTGCGTCATGAGCAGGTGCTGCTTGCGCATGCGCAGCAGTCGTTGCTCTGCAACACGCTGCATCCGGTCGAAGCGCGGCTGGCGCGCTGGCTATTGCGAGCCCGCGACCTGTCCGACAGCGCAAGCCTCCCGCTGACACAGGAAGCGCTGGCGCAGATGATGGGCGTCCGGCGCAACGCCATTTCCATGGTCGCGCATGCGCTGCAGCTGGCCGGCATCATTCGCTACACCCGCGGGCAGATCGAAATCCTCGATCTGGCTGCGCTGAAGGCGACATCCTGCGACTGCTACTCGACGGTCAAGGCGTCGCATTCGCGCCTGCTCGGAGCACCGCAGTGAAGCGAGCTGAAGCGCGGCCATCTGCATGCCGCGGTGAACACAGCGCCGCAGGCACGATCGCTGCCCCCGGACAACTTGTCCCAATTGCCAATATATCCCGACGTGAACATGATGGAACTTACCCGCGTCGGGAGCAATTTCGCTTGCCGCGGCTCAATCGATGCAGGAGACGGGAGGCAGCTTTGGAAACGATGGTGCGCCCATCCAACGGTTTCCTGTCCGCGCTGTCGGCGGACGACTATGACCTGCTCCGCCCATACCTGCGCACGATCGAGCTGCCGCATGAGGCCGTGCTGGTCGAGGCCGGCGAGACGCTCACGCGCGCTTACTTTCCGCACCGCGGCGTCATCTCGCTGGTGGTGAAGCTCGCCAAGGGCGAGCATGTGCAGGTCGCCATGATCGGCCGCGACAGCGTGCTTGGTGCGCTGTCGGCCATGGGCGATGCATGCGCACTGAATACGGCGATCGTGCTGGTTCCCGGCACCGCATCCGTGATGGACCTCGACCGGCTGCGCGCCGCGACCGACCAGAGCGGAACCCTGCGCACCTTGCTCACGCGCCACGGGCTGGCAGTCTACGCACAGGTCCAGCAGACTGCGGGCTGCAACGCCACCCATCCGGTGGAAGCGCGGCTGTCGCGCTGCCTGTTGCACACCCATGATCTGTCCGGCGACTACCGGCTGCTGCTGACCCAGGAGGCGATGGCGCAGATGATCGGAGCGCGGCGCAACAGCGTGTCGCTGGTCGCCAACAGCTTGCAGCATGCCAATTTCATCCACTACAGCCGCGGGCACATCCAGATCCTGAACCTGGACGGCCTGCGCCAGACGGCGTGCGAGTGCTACGCCACCGTGAAGGCCCAGTACGACCGGCTGCTCGGCCAGCCCTGAGCGGCACGTGGTAAACCTGGGACTAACGGCGGCCGGCAAACACCTTCCGTCCTGCTACCGGAACTGAAATTCAAATGCCCTAGACACGGGGCGAGCCGCGCCGCATGCGCCGCGCGACCAACGAACCGTGACCAGGGCGAGACCATGTTTGACGTGACCGTTGCCCCCGCGCAGGGAACCTTCGATTTCGAGCCCGCGCGCGAGCCGGGCGCGTACGCGGCGCTGGTGCGCGAGATCGGCGAGGACGGCGCCGGTGAAGTGCGCGCCGTGTTCTGGAGCGAGACCAGCGCACGCCTGCAGCTGTTCCGCAGGCTTTTGCTGGCGCAGCAGCACGGCAAGATCGCGCGCGAGGCGCATTCGCTGAAGAGCGCGGCCGGGACGTTCGGCTATGTCAGGCTCGCGGCGCTGGCGCTGCGACTGGAGAGGACCGCAGAGACGCTCGGCGATGCCGAATTCCGCGATCTCCTAGAGCAGATGGACGCCGCCTACGAAGCCGCGCGCGCGCAGGAGCCGCAAGGCTAAAGCGCGGGCTAAACCCGCCGTACTTCTACGGTTTGTGATTTTTAGAGATGGCTAATCATAGGTAGCGATAGTCGCGGGAAACCAGGAGGGTTTCCATGTTCACCTATGAGACTGCGGACCAGAAGGAGGTCCGTCGCTTCCGCATCGCCCAGTTCAACGGCCGGATGGCGACCGTGAAATCCGGCGAGTCGACGGTGACTGGCTTCGTGCGCTCGGTGCTGGAGCAGGAATCGAGCATCCCTCCGCGCTGGACCATCACGATCATCCCGAACGCGCCGAAGGAAGAGCTCAAGCCGCTGCGGCCCACATCGCGCGCGCGTCCCTTCGCTGAAGATTATTTCTGACCGCGATCGGGCTTCTCCCGTGTCGCCGCCCGCGGCGGCGCAAGACAGGAACCTCAATCGATCGAATGCAGCAGTGCCGCGCGGACGAGATCCGCGGTGTTGCGCGCACCGAGCTTGCGCATCGCCTCGGCGCGATGGCTCTCGAACGTGCGCGGACTGATCTGCATCCGAAGCGCACCCTGCTTGTTCGAATAGCCCTCGCTGATCAGGCGCAGCACCTCGCGTTCGCGCTTGGTCAGCCGCTTCTGGCCCGACAAGCCCACCAGTTCGGCGCTCGGCACGCGCTGGGCTTGCTGTGCGCGGAGGGCGTTCGGTTCTGCGTCTTCGATCCGGGACGGAATCGGCAAGGCACCCTTGTGGGGACCGGCAAGCTGCTTGACCAGGCCGCAGACGCGCTCGGTCTGCGTCAGCGCATTCTCCACCACCCGCTGCAGATAGGCGCGGTCGGCCGTGACCGGCGCGAGCTGATCGCTGTGATGCTTGATCTCGCCCATGTAGAGCAGGAGCGCAGTCAGGGGCCCGTTGAGCTCGCGGGCGATGGCGGCCGCCATTTCGTCGGCCGCTTTGGCCCGGGCGGCGTTCAGGCGGACGAAATCGAGCTCTTCAGCTGGAGCGGTGCTGCTTTCGTACCATTCCGACGGCCGCGAATCGGCGGCCGTATCATTCTGTGACCCCATGTGACCTGTTTAGCGGAACCGGGACCGGTCTGTGGTTAACTTTTTGCTCCGTAAGACTACGGTGATTTTGTCAGTTTTGCGCTAAAACCTCGACATCGGCACAATTTATGCTTGCGCGAGGCTTGCCTCAACCACGCAAGGGTTGAGAACTTCGCCCAAATCCCCGCCAAACAGGCCGAAGTCTCCTCGATCGGCCACCCCGGCCGGCCGCCCGGGCCCCCGGATTTTACGGATTAATTAACGGCGACTTGCTTCTCTAGGTCACGATTGAGAGCGCGCAAATGCCTCCATGCATTGGGCCGGTAGGCCTGCTGGAATCGTTGCGGAAGATTGCGTGCCATGAACGAGATCGATCGGCTGTCGGAATTCCTGCAGAGGCTGACGCCGCTGTCGCGCAGCTGTCTGCTCAGCGAGCTCGAGCGACTCGAGCTGTGCGGCATCGACATGCCCGGCTCGACCGAGGTCCAGGCTCGCCTGCGCGCCGAATTTCGCAAGGACGGATCGACCCAGGCGCGCGCCACCAGCCCCTCGCGCTATTTCTTCGCGCCGCTCGAGCTCTTGCTGATCGACGGCGCGCCCGAGCATGCCAATGCGGGACGCATTTCGCGCAACACCCTCACCCCGATCTGGGAGTGGATCTGCCGCGACCTGCTGCCGACCATGGCGCGCGACTACATCAAGGCGATCAACGACCAGGTCGCCGCCAACAACCCGAAGGAAGTGCAGAAGATCGCATCGAACTTCCAGACCAAGGTCATCAAGGTGCTCGAGAACACCCTCGCCTCGCAGGAGAGCACCGAGCTCGCCCGCGGCAAGCTCGCGCAATACACGGCCTCGCGCACCGCCTTCGACGACGTGAGGAAGATGCAGCATGTGCTGCGCGCCGGCGACGCGCTGCCGAAGTTCAACGAAAAGCTGCCGGAGAAGATCGCGAAATTCGACGACGGCCGGGTCGCGCAGATTACCGCACAGCTCGATGCCTTCAAGAAATCTCACCCGGATGCGCTGCCCTTTGCGCTGGCGCTGGTGGCTCGGCGGTTGAAGACGTCCTGGCAATTGGTACGTCTTGCCACCAAGGCCGCCGCGAGCAAGGCCGCGGCCGACGTCGCCGCCACGCCCTACGCCTGCGTCGTGCCCATGGTGCTCGACCGGCTCGACGACAAGCGCCTCGCGCTCAGGGTCGCGCTCCGGCACAACCGGGTGCTGGTCGCCCGCGACCTGCTCGCCGAGATCTACGACACCGAATATGCGCTCAAGGTCCGCATCGACGGTCTCGAGGCCAGCGAATGGGGCATCCGCCTCCAGCAATTGATGGACGCGATCGCGGCGCTGGTGTCCGCCGAGGTGAGCCGCTTCCCGGACAATGTCGGCCACGTCCTCGGCTCGCGCCGGCTGCGCAGCCACGACACGCTCGGCGGCAAGCTCTCCTATCTCGCCTGGAAGGGGCGCGACGCCGTGCAGGACGGCGCGGCGGCGTTTCGCAAATTGATCGGGCAGACCTAAAGCGCGATGAGATTTGGATGAATCGTCATCGCGCTTCAGGTTGCTGTTTACGCATGATCTTTCCGGAAAACCGCTTCGCACTTTTCCGGATCATGCTTTAGATCGGGGTTCGGCCGCGAAGGGCCACGTTGCGTAGCGCGGCTAACGCGACAGGCACAGGAAGCGATCCATAAATCGCCCCGACAGCACGAACCTGAACCACCAATACATCATTCGCCGCATCGACATAGCTGTAATCCTAAGCACAGCCCACCACCGGCTGAGCGGAGCAATAGCGCAGATGCGGCAGTCCACATGTGATGTGTTTCACATTCGCGCCGTCACGCTCGCGCGCATTGTCGCAGAACCGTCACGAGCGAAGACGAAACATGCGCGCATCGCGCGAAAATGAGTTCGTCGGCCATGCCATCGCTCCTATTCTCCGGTGCATCGCACGAGCATTGGGAAGGAATCCGCGATGAGGTCGAACCGACGGATGTTGACGATGGCTGCCCTGCTGACGGTCGCGTTGGCGCTGACATCGACGACGATGGCACAGACGTCGCCGCCGCAGGGCGATGCGGCGCCAACCGCGGACAATGCGGTGCTGCTCACCATCTTCTTCAAGCACGACCAGTCGCGTCCCTTGAGCGAATTGAATGCGCAGCTCGACAAGCAGGGCTTCCGCAAGGCGTTTCCGCCACCCGGCGTCGAGGTCGTGAGCTGGTACGTGATGATGGGCATCGGCCAGGTCGTCACGCTGCGCCTGCCGGCCTCGCGGCTGCGCGAGGTCAATCGCGTCGTCGAAGACACCGCGTGGGGTCCCTACCGCACCGAGTTCTATCCGACCTACGACTACAAGGCGGTCGGGATGGCTCAACACGACAAGGCCACAAGCAATTGAGGCGTCCATTATTCAATTGGGCGAAACGCGAACGGCTTCGTCCTATTGCAGGACACCGGCCTCACGCCGGCAACGAGCCGCATCATTCGAGATTCTTCCACGATGACGGCGTCACGCAGCCGTCATGTGCGGCCAGACGTAAAAACTTCTCCAACGAGATCTGAACAATTTTAGACGTGGTGCGCGCTTTAACGTTACCCAGATAATTCAACAATCGGCTGAAGCTCTCCATATTTGAAACTGCTCCCGTCGCTAACACCGGTCGCGGAACGGGAGTGGTTTGCGATGAACGATAAAATTGTTGAGCTCGCCGGACGAAGGCCCAAAACCTTCGGGCGGCGAAAGATGACGCCGCGCGCTTGCGTCGCCGACAGCAAGCGCCATTTGCGCGCCTTCATGAGCGAGGTTCTGGAGGACCTCGGCTTCGTCACCAGCGAGTGCGCCAGCCCCGATGAGCTGCAGGCGATGCTGACCAATGAGCTGCCGGACCTGATCCTGCTCGGCATCGCCGCCGACGGCATCGAGCCCGGAAAATTCCTGGAGATATTGGTGCGCGAGGCCTTCGACGGCAAGGTCCTCGCCGTCGGCGCGCGCGAGTCGATCATCGTCAGGGCCGTGCAGCAGGTCGGTGAGGAATATGGCCTTGCGATGCTGCCGCCGCTGACCACGCCCTTCGCCGCGGAGACGCTGCGCGAGCGCGTGGCGATGCTGCTGCCGGAGGAGCCGGCGCCGAGCCCGGCCGTGCATGTCGGTGAGGCCCTGCATGCCGGCTGGCTCGAGCTGTGGTACCAGCCCAAGATCGACGCGAGGACGCTGATCCGCAGCGGCGCCGAAGCGCTGGTGCGGATGCGGCATCCGACCTGGGGCGTGGTGCCGCCCGCCTATTTCATTCCCGAAGCGGACGATCCGCATCTGCGCAGCCTGTCGGAATTCGTGATCGAGCGCGCCGTGCAGGACTGGCACTATCTGCTGGAGCGGCAGGGCCCGGTCGATCTCTCGATCAACCTGCCGGCCTCCTACCTGAAGGAGCCGCAGGCCGTGCGCGATCTGTGCCGCCGCGTGCCGACGCATCCGGCCTTCGGCGGACTGACGATCGAGATCGACAGCGAGGAGGCGATCCGCGACCTCGATCTCCTCGTCGAGGTCGCCCGCGAAGTGCGCCTGCACAATATCGGCCTGTCGATCGCCAATCTCGGCGCCAACTGGCCCTCGCTGATGGACCTTGGCAAGATCCCCTTCATCAAGCTGCAGGCCGACCGGCACTTCGTCACCGGCAGCGGCGATGACCGGCTGAAGCGGACGGTGTGCCGCCATATCGTCGAGCTTGCACAGGGCTACGGTGTCGGCGCCATCGCCGAAGGCGTCGAGAGCCGCGCCGACCTCGTCGCCGCGAACGAGCTCGGCTTCGAGCTCGTGCAGGGTTTTCTGTTCGGCAAGCCGATGCCGCTGAAGAAATTCGCAAAGAGCGCGCAGGCGCGAACGGTGATGGGACAGGCGTGATGCTGCGGCCTCAGGCAAACCGCCGCGCGAAGAAGACGCAGACGACCACGAGCGCGGTCGCGGCGATCATGCTCCAGGCGACCGGCTCGTGCAGCAGGAAGCCGGCGAGTGCGAGGCCGAAGAACGGCTGCAGCTGCTGCAACTGACCGACGCGGGCGATGCCGCCAATGGCAAGCCCGCGGTACCAGAAGATGAAGCCGACAAACATGCTGAAGACGGAGACGTAGGCGAGCCCGATCCAGGCGGGCGCGTCAACGCCGCTCCATGCCGGCGGCCAGGTCAGGACCACGACCGGCACCATCAGCGGCAGCGCCAGCAGCAGCGCCCAGGAGATCACCTGCCAGCCGCCGAGGCGGCGCGACAGTACGGCGCCTTCGGCATAGCCGAGCCCGCACAGCACGATCGCCGCGATCATCAGGAGATCGCCAATGAGCGAGGCGGAGCCGTCGCCGGAGAGGGTAAAGGCGGCCACCGTGGCGCTGCCGAGGATTGCGAACAGCCAGAACAGCGGCTTTGGCCGCTCGCCGCCGCGCAGCACGGCGAAGATGGCGGTCGACAGCGGCAGCAGGCCGACGAAGACGATCGAATGCGCGGAGGTGATGTGCTGGAGCGCGAGCGCGGTCAGCAAGGGGAATCCGACCACGACACCGATCGAGACGATGGCGAGCGAAGCGAGATCGCGCCGCTCCGGCCGCGATTGACGGATCAGGAAGAGCACGGCCGCACCGATCAGCGTGGCAATGACTGCGCGCGCCGACGTCAGGAACAGCGCGGAGAAGCCGCCGACGGCCACGCGCGTCGCCGGCAGCGAGCCGCTGAAGATGATGACGCCGAGAAGCCCGTTGCCCCAGCCACTGCCCGCCGATTGCATGTCCACCTCTTTTTCTGGACGACGATCTTCGGCCTTCCGCGCTGGCAAGGACAGCGACAATGCAGTACAATTTTTTCGAACTGTATGGATATGGAAGGTCATACACTTTGGACGGCGCGCCAACCAAAGGTCGCAACGGAACGCGGACGAGCGATGTGATGAGCGCGATCCGCGCCAGGGTCGCCGGCCGCGCGCTCGGTGCCGGCGACCGGCTGCCATCGATCCGGGGTCTCGCCGCGACGATGGGCGTTTCACCCTCCACGGTGGTGGAAGCCTATGACCGCCTGGCGGCCGAGGGCTTGATCCGCGCCCGCCGCGGCTCAGGCTTCTATGTTTCGCCGAGTGTCATGCCGCCGCTGGCGTTGACCGAAGACGAGCCGCGCCGCGACCGCGCGGTCGATCCGTTCTGGGTGTCCAGGCAATCGCTCGATGCCGACGAGAGTGTGCTCAAGCCCGGCTGCGGCTGGCTGCCGCCGGACTGGATGCCGGAGGACGCCTTGCGCCGCGCCGCGCGCGCTCTTGCCCGCACGGATGCGAGCGTCTTGACCAATTACGGCTCGACATCCGGCTCGCCCGCCCTGCGCCGGCTATTGCTGAAGCGGCTGGCCGAAGATGAGATCGAGGCCTCGATCAACCAGCTGATGCTGACGGGCTCGGGCACGCAGGCAACCGACCTGATCTGCCGCTTCCTGCTCCGCCCCGGCGACACGGTGCTGGTCGACGATCCCTGCTATTTCAATTTTCGCGCGCTGCTGCGGGCGCATCAGGCGAAGATCATCAGCGTGCCATACACGCCGTCGGGCCCGGACATCGCAAGCTTCGAGCAGATCCTCGCCAGCGAGCGGCCGCGGCTCTACATCACCAATTCAGCGCTGCACAACCCGACCGGCGCAACGCTCTCGCTGCAGACCGCGCACCGGCTTCTGACGGCGGCCGCCGCGCATGATCTCACCATCATCGAGGACGATATCTTTGGCGATTTCGAGCCGGAGCGCTCGCCGCGCCTCGCCGCGCTCGACGGGCTCAATCGCGTGATCCGCATCGGCAGCTTCTCCAAGACGCTGTCGGCCTCGGTGCGCTGCGGCTACATCGCGGGACGAGCGGACTGGATCGAGCAATTGGTCGACCTCCAGGTCGCGACCAGCTTTGGCGGCCCGAGCCCGGTTGCGACCGAACTCATCGCCAACGTGCTGGCCGGCGGCAGCTATCGCAAGCACATGGACGAGCTCAGGCAGAGGCTCACACGCACGCGCCGCGACATCGCGCGAAAACTTCAGGCCCTTGGCATCGAGCCCTGGTTGATGCCGCGCGGCGGCTTGTTCCTCTGGTGCCGCCTCGCGGGCGGGCAGGACGCCTCACAGGTCGCGCGGGCGGCGCTCAAGGACAACGTGGTGCTGGCGCCCGGCAACGTGTTCAGCGTGTCACAGACCGCCTCGAGCTTCATGCGGTTCAACGTGGCGCACATGAACGAACCGCGCATGTGGGACGTGCTGCGGCGGGCGCTGAAGGCGGCATGAGGATTATCGCCCCCTAATACCAGGGCTCCTCATACACCGGCTTGCCGTCGAGCAGCAGCCGCTTGATGGCGGCGCGACCTGAGGGCAGCACGGCGGCGACGACGCGCAGCTTCTGCTGGTTGCGGGCCTGCTCGAGCGTCCTGCCCTCGCCTTCGGGCACGAAATAGCTTTCGAGACCGTATTTGATCGTCAGCTTGTCACAGAAGATGGGGCTGGCCGAACCGCAGGCATGGCTGACGCGGCCGCGGATCAGGATTTCGGGTGCCGTGACCGGAACAGGCTCGGCATGCACCGAGACGGCCTCGTAAAGCCCGTTGGCATTGGGCGCGAGCTTGACGAAAACGACGGGATTGCGCGTCCCGGACGGTTTCCCAGTGAGGCTACCTGCCGGCAGCTGCGAAATGTCGTAGCGGAGCACGACATAATCACCGCGCAGGAGATCGCGGGGATCGACCGGCTGGGTCTGCAGGGTCACCTCACGGCCGTCGCGCAGGATCTGCATGCGATCGGCGACCATCAGAACCAGCAGCACGCATTGGATCAGGATGGCGGCACCGAACAGCACGGCTTTCGGGATGCGCTGCCAGAGTTTTGCGACGGATGCGATCAGCTCGGTCATCGCTCGGCCCTCGGCAGCATGCGATTGAGCGCGGTTGCAAATGCGACGGCCGCGACGCCCGCCGCTGCCAGGAAAGCCGAGCGACGCAGCAGCGATCCCTTCACCGCCCAGGTGATGCCGGCGATAACCCCGGCAATCCCGAGCCAGCCCGCGACGATGCGCGGACGCACGTCATCGAGCATGCCGGAGACGACGAGACACAGCATGGCGCTGAGCAGCGCGGCATAGGCGAACCAGGACTCGCCGGCCATGGATGCCGGCCAGACCGGCGCCGCGAGCAGCACCAGCCCGATCGCACATGCCGCCAGGACTTCACCTGCGCGCCTCGTGATCCCGGCGGACGCCAGCGCAAGGATCACGCCGGCAACCCCGCACACAATGGCCCACAGCGGCTGGCCCGCACCAGAACCGGTCCGGAAGCGGACGATGTCGTCGACCGTGGTCACCTCCAGGAACGCGGCGACGGCCAGCGAAAACGCGCCGTAAATCGACAGGACGCTGCCGAGCCGGAGCGCCCTCGGCGACGGCGCGGCGGCGATCGCGAGCCCGGCGCCGAACAGCAAGGCCGCACCGTTCGCAAGCACGAATGACGGCTGGGCTCCGTCGAACTCGAAGCGAAACGACGTCGCGACCCACCATGGAATCACCGCGATCGCGACGAGGTGGGCGGCGACGCGGGAATGCCAGGCAAAGGCGAGCGCTGCGGCGAACAGCCAGACCACTGGGAATGGAAGATGCAGGACGTCAGGCGCATCGTAAACCCGCATGCAGGTCCAGATCGAGGCAGCCGCGAGGCCGACCGCAAGCGCGCCGCGCGAGCCGGTCAGCACCGCTGCGGCGAATGCGCCGATCGACCACAACAGCATGCCGCCGGCAAAGTCTTCGCCGAGATGATACATCTGGCCGACCAGCGCGATGCCCGCACCGAAGATGATCGCACCGATGCTGGCACAGAGATCGGCGAGAACGCTGCGCCCCGTCGCGGCGAACCAGGCACCGAGGCCGCCGGCGACGACCATGCCGGCGATCAGGATCGCAAACCGCATCAGCCGCGCGATCTCCGTCCAGTGCGCCGCGACGAAGGCGAGAAACGCGGCTGCGATCAAGAGGCCGCCGACGATGCCAACGACCACGGCGATGTTGATGCCGGGGGAGAGCGGGGGCAGCGCGTTACGGATGCTGACGGCCGTCGCCGGCGCGATCACGCCATCGGCTTCCCATTGCGCAAGGTCGGCCTCGAGGCGCTGCCGATAGGCTTTGTCGAACATCGTCGTGAATTACCTCGTTCCCAGCCGGCCGGCGGGCTGTTGCTAGGTCGGCCCCCGCGGCCGGCAGGTTCAACCCGTCACCGCTCCTGCGGCTCATCGATCTTTTCATATTTTGCAAAAGAGATGCTCAGACTGCGCCAATGGTTGGAGGAGACTCAAGGCTGTAGCTTTCGCTCAACATGGCCGTAAACGGCCACGCTGCAGCGAGGGAGGACTTCATCCATGGGATTTGGCGCGGGCAGCGGCCTGAGCGGTCGCCCCGGATCCACGGTGATGAGAGCGCTCCTGTGTCTCGTCGCGGCGACGACACTGGCGCTCCAGGCGGGCGCCGCGGGGGCCCAGACGGCCGAGGAATCCTGGCCGAACCGCGCGATCACCTGGGTGGTGCCGTTCGGGGCCGGCGGCGTCACCGACCTCGTCTCGCGCAAGATCGCGGAGCTGCTAAGGACGCGGCTTGGGCAGCCCGTAGTGGTGGAGAACCGACCCGGCGCTGGCGGGACCATTGGGACGGAGTTCGTTGCTCGGGCCCAGCCTGACGGCTACACCGTGCTCTACGCCTCCGGCGGGCCTATGACGATCCAGCCGAACCTGGGGCTGGCGAAGCTCAACTACGACCCGCTCAAGAGCTACGTCCACGTCCGCGGCGTGAGCTCGGCGAACCAGATCCTCGTCGCGACCGCAGCAGCGCCCTACAGCACGCTGGCCGAGTTCGTCGCCTACGCGAAGGTCAACCCGGGCAAGGTCAATTTCGGCTCCCCCGGCCCCGGCACCGCCCAGCACCTCGCCGGCGAGATGTTCCAGGCGGCCGCCGGCATCAGGTTGACCCACGTGCCCTACAAGTCGGGCTCGAGCCAGATGACCGACATGATGTCGGGCATCCTGGACGTCTCCTTCGACTACCTCGCCGTGCTCAGGCCGCTGATCGACACCGGCAAGGTCAAGGTGCTCGGCACCACCGGCACGGCGCGGCTGGCCGCACTGCCCGACGCGCCCACGGTGCTGGAGGCCGGCTACAAGGACGCCGTCAGTGTCGGCTCGACCTGGGTCTCGGTCCCGGCCGGGACCGATCCGAGAATCGTGGGCAGGCTCTCTGAGGCGCTGGCCGCCGCGCTCGCCGATCCCGCCATCGTCGCGGACCTCGTCGCCAACGGCCAGGTGTCGATCGCCGACAAGGGGCCGGCCGAGATGGAGCCGTTCATCGTCGAGGAGACCGCACGCTACAAGCGGGTGATCGAGAGCGCGGGCATCGCCGCGCGTTAGCTCAGGCCGGACTCCAGACCGCCTGCGCATGCGTTGATTTACAGGACGACTTCGCCTGGCGCCAGATTGAACAAGCGCATCGCGCCTTGCCGTGAGGCCGTGATGGCGGCATTGGCCCGCAGGCGCATGTTGTCCTCGTAGTCAGCGATGACATCGCCCAGGCAGTGCGAGCCGCTAGAGGCTTTCGCAAGCGCCGCGGCGAGGCGACTGGAATCGTCCAGCGCGGTGTTTGCGCCCACGCCGCCGGCCGGGCTCATCGCATGGATCGCGTCCCCGACGAATGTCAGTCTGGAAGATGGCCACGGCGTCAGCAAGCGCGCGCTGCGCACCGGCAGAGCCGCGACTGTCGCGGCGTCCGCCTCCGAGAACAGCGACCGGAGCCCGACGGCCCAGCTTCGTGCCAATCGGACGACCGCTTCTTTCAGAGTCACGCCGGCCAGGGCATCCACGTCGCCGATATCAAGGTCCGCCCTTCGGCCGATGACGGCCCAATAGATGTAGTCATCGACCTCAGTCAGATGGGCCGTGCCGTCCGGGAAGCGAAAGGACATGGCCTCGACAATCGCCGCGAAGCGATCTGCAAAGATCACCGAGGTTCCCGCCAGGAGTTCACTGCCGATGCGTGATGCGGGTGTTGGATTCGTCTTGCCGTAGATGCAGAGAGAGTTGGTGTCCTCCGGATCCGCGAAGGGGAAGTTTTGACGGCGTAGAGAGGAATTTACTCCGTCTGCGCCGACGAGCACATCGGCGACGATGATCTCGCCATCGCCGAACCGCACCCGGAAGGCACCGCTCGGGAGCTCTTCGCAATGCGCGAACGCCTTTCCAAAATGGACATGCTCCTCTATTCCGACGAGCAGGATTTCACGCAAGGTCGACCGGTTCGCGCTCAGGTCGCCGAGTGGCGCATCGTCGTCAAGTGAGACTGTTTGCGCGGCGGAGCGCCAGGTTTCCGACGGACGCCCGTCGATCACCTCCAATTGCGTGTTGAAAAATCGCCCAGCCGAACGCGAGACCGCACAGCTCTGACGAAAAAGCAGATTCAGCTCCGGCGGCAGACATGCGGCCAACGCGCGCTGACCGACCTCGTCAATCCTGATTCGGTAACCTTGCGATCGGCTATTGGCGGCACGATCCTGCTCGTACACGGCAAAAGGGATACCATGTTTCTTCAATCCCTGAGCCAGACACAGACCGCCAAGGCCGGCCCCTATGATGGCGACGTGATAGTCCTGCTGCGTCATTGGACAACCGATCCGATTGCGATGATCGCAAAGTTAGAACAAGCCGCAAAATCCTGATAATCATCTACGGCCTCAAAATGGTGATACTCGGCCAAATGCAGCGAGAACAAGCGGCGGAAGACTTCATCGAACGCAACGACGGGGCCGCGCTGATTGCCATCGCGGGAAGTGACGCACCGGACAGCAGCTACCGGCTCGGCACGCGCGAATATGACTGGCACAGCCATGTGCGTGGGTTGATATTTTGTGTCGAAAGCGGGCTTGCCCATGTCCGAACTTCACATGGCTCGTGGCTATTGCCGCCGAATCGCGCGGGCTGGATTCCGCCGGGTGAGCCGCATTGGGTCCATGTCGTGAGCGCGTTGAGCGGCTGGAGCGTGATCGTCACGCCCGATGCATGTCGGCAATTGCCGGATCGGCCCTGTATCTTTAGCATCAACGAATTGACGCGTGAGCTGGTCCGCAGGGCCATGTCATGGCCGATGCCGGATGATCTTGACCCCGCCAAGGAGCGCCTCACGCGGGTTCTTCTCGACGAGATGGTGCGCGCGCCTCTCGAGCCGATAGATCTGCCCATGCCCTCCGATGCCCGATTGGCGCGCATCGCACGAGCGGTCTTCGAGAGGCCGGACGACCCGAAAACGCTGGAAGAATGGGCGGACTGGGGCGCCGTCTCGTCACGAAGTCTGCGCCGGATGATGCGTATCGAAACCGGAATGAGCTTCGGGCAGTGGCGTCAGCAGGCGCGCCTCACCCGCGCACTTGAAATGCTGGCGCAGGGCACACCCGTCGCCGTCATTTCCGACGCGCTCGGCTACGCCTCCCCCAGCAATTTCATTGCCATGTTTCGTCGCGCCTTCGGCAAGCCCCCGGCGCGTTATTTCTCGGGGCGCGCAGAGAGCCGATAACGGACGGCTGCCGATAACCCCGGTGCTTTAGTTCGCCTTGATGCCGGCCTCGCTGATGAGCTTGCCCCACTTCGTGCTTTCGCTCTGAATGAAGCGGCCGAACTGCTCGGGCGCCATCGGCGCCGGCTCTGCGCCGAGGGTCAGGATCTTCTCCGCCACCGAAGGGTCCTTCAGGGCTTTGGTGAAGGCTTCGTTCAACCGGCCAATGACCTCCGCAGGCGTGCCGGCGGGAGCAACGAGCCCGAACCAGCCGATGGATTCGAAACCCGCGATGCCGCTCTCGGCAAGCGTCGGCACATCGGGCAGGGATGAAAGACGGCGCGCGGAGGACACGCCGATCGCGTTGAGCTTGCCATCGAGGATCAATTGCCGCGATGCCGGGATGTCCAGCACCGCGAAGGGGACATGGCCTGCAAGAACATCGACCGTCGCGGGCGCGGTCCCGCGATACGGGACCAACTCCATGGCGGTCCCGGTCTTCTGCGTGAACAGCGCGGCCGTCAAATGCATCGCCGTCGAGTTGCCGCCATGCCCGATCGACAGCGCGCCCGGCTTGGCCTTGGCCAGCGCGATCGTCTCCGCGGTGGTGTGCGCCGGGATGTTCGCGGACGCGACCAACACAAAGGGAATTTCCGCGAGCAAGGTGATGGGCGCGAGATCCTTCAGCTCGAACGGCATCGAGGAATTGAGGTGCGGATTCACCGTCAACGCGCCCGCCGGCGCCACGCCGAGCGTGTAGCCGTCGGGCTTGGCCTGCGCGACCGCCGCCATGCCGATGTTGCCGCCGGCGCCCGCGCGGTTCTCGATGACCAGGGTCTGCTTGAGCTCGGCGGCGACCAAGGGTTCGAGCGCGCGGATGACGGTGTCGGCGCTGCCGCCGGGCGGGAAGGTCACGATGACCTTGATCAATTGCTCGGGATAGGCGGCACGGCCTGCCTGCAGCGGCAACACGGCGAAAGTCGCAGCCGTCAGCACGGCCAGGATGCGGCGCCTTGCAACGTGAAACACGTTCTCCTCCTTAAGTGTGCTCTTGTTCTTGAAACACAGCCGGCGGCCTGCGCCGCCAGGCTGTCCGCTTGAAGTCGCCTTACGTCGCCGCGCCAGTGATGCGCGCCAGCAGGCCCAGTGGATCTTCGGGCGCGACCTGCCCGCGCCACGCAATGTGCTGATCGGGCCGCGCCAGCACCAGTTTCTCGGCATAGGCGCCGTTCGCCTCCTCCGGCGCGATGTCGACCAGCGCAAGCGGCACGCCACGCTCCTTTGCTGCGGACAGCAGCCGCGTCACATCGATCGCCGGATCGAACCGCAACAATGTGTAGCCGGCGCCGAACGCATCGTAGAGCGATCGCCCGTCGCGCAGGAACAGATGCGGCGCGCGGGAGCCTGGCACGGTGGACGGCGTGAAGCTGCCCATCGCGTAAGGCGGCGGTGTCTCGCCGTCATAGGCGATGATCGGCGAGGCATCGTAGTAGTAGCCGAAGTTCAATCCGGCGCAGCAGTATTGCTGCACGTTGAGGTCATAGGCCGCTCTCGCCAACGCCGCGCGCGCGGCGTGGCCGCGCGGCGTGTCGTCCTCGATCTCCGCCGAGACGCCGCCGCGCTGCGCCATCATCTTCATCGCGTGATCCATCGCAAAGCGCGACACCTGCTCGGTGATGGGCTGGCGCTCCGCCTCATAGGCATCGAGGATCGCGGCCGGCGCCCAGCCGTTCAGATGCGCCGCCAATTGCCAGCAGAGGTCGACGGCGTCGGCGATGCCCGCATTCATGCCGTAGCCGGCATAGGGCATCCACAGATGCGCGGCGTCGCCGCAGATGAAGACCCTGCGGTCGCGGAAGCGATCGGCTACGAGGCGACGCCCGACCCAATCCTCCTTGCTGAGGACCCGGTATTCGAAACGCTCGTCGACGCCGAGGATGGCACGGATGGCCCAGTCGCGATCGACCGAGTCGAACTCGGGCTCATCAGGCTTCAGATGATTGTGGATCAGCCAGCGGTCGTGACCATCGATCGCAACCGTGGTGCCCGAGCGGCGCGGATTGAGCGAGAGCACCATCCAGGCCGGCTTGTGTGCGCCCATCAACTCCTTCAGTTGCGGCGCCTCGATGAAGGTGGATTGCACGCGCTGGATCACCGGCGTGCCGGACAGGCTCGCGCCGATCGATTTGCGAACAAGGGAGCGGCTGCCGTCGCAGCCGACCATGAAGGACGCCTCGATGCGGAACGAACTGCCGCTGTCGAGATCGCGCGCCAGCGCGACGACATGATCGTCGTGCTGCTCGATATCAGTGATTTCGGTGCGCGCCAGGATCTTGATCCGCGGCTGCGCCGCGGCATGACTGAACAGGATCGGCTCGAGATAGACCTGGTTGATCCGGTGCGGCGGCTCCGGCGTCGGCCACCAGGTGTCGGGGCCGCCGGTCGCGCTATAGCGGCGCGCGCGCGAGGGAATGTCGATGCGGCAGAGCTCGATGCCAGTCGCCGTGGTCCGATAGGAGCAGTCGTTGGGGAAGTCCTCAGGCAGGCCCGCGTCGCGCAGTTTCGCAGCAACGCCCAGCCTTCGAAAGATCTCCATCGAGCGCGCCGACACGTGATTGCACTTGACGCTGGGCGGATCGCCGGCGTGACGGATCTCCGCGACGACGACATCGATCCCGCGCGAGGCCAGATCCATCGCCGCGGTCAATCCGACGGGCCCGGCACCCACCACCAGCACCTGTGTCCTCATATTCGTTTCCATCCCTTGTCGCCGCGGGGTCGTTGCCCACGCAGTCTGCATTTTATTGCAGGTCCGTTTATGCGATAAGCCGGAAAGAACTCATTAATTCATGAGCTTTGCCTATGAATGTCACCTTGCGCCAATTGCGGGCCTTCACGGGCGTGTACCGGACACGCAGCATCACGCGGGCCGCCCGCGCGCTCGGGATCACGCAATCGGCGGCGAGCCTGTTGATCCAGCAGCTCGAAGCCCAGCTCGGCGTCAAACTGTTCGACCGTTCCACGCGCTCGGTGCAGCCGACGCTGGCCGCCGACGAGGCGTTCCACGCCGCCGAACGCATGCTGAGCGATGCGCAAGGCCTGTCGCGCCGGATGCGCGACCTCGCGCAGGCCCGCGCCGGCCGCGTCGCGTTTCTCGCCTCGGCCGGCGCCGCATCAGCGCTGCTGCCGCTGGTGCTGGCAAAATTCCGCGCCAGTCATCCCGACATCGAGATCGACATGCGCGATGTTGCCGCCGACGATCTCGTCCCACGCCTGAGCACGACCGATGCGGAGTTCGCGATCGGCAGCGTGGAGGGCGAATTCGCCGACATGACGGTCGAGACACTGACCCGCGGCCGCCTCAGCGCGATCGGCCGCCGCACCGCGGACTTCGCCGCACGGCGCGCGCTCACATGGGACGAGCTGGCACAACTGCCGACGATCGCGATGCGCCGCGAGAGCCGGATCCGCATGCAGATCGATCAGGCGCTGAGTGCGCAGGGCAAGCGCCTCGATCCGACCTATGAAGTGATGCTGATCAACACTGCGCTCGCCATGACGGCGCAGGGCCTCGGCCTCGCCATCCTCCCCGCGACGATGCTGCCGGCCGACCAGTTTCCGACGCTGATCGCAAGACCGCTGGTGCGGCCCGCCCTCACGCGGCCCGTGTCGCTGCTGCAGCGTCAGGGACGGACGCTGTCGCCGGCGGCGCAGGCGTTTGTGGCGACGGCCCGGGCGGTCCTCGCGCAACAGCCGGGACCTGGCACAGCGCGAGCAATAGCGCAAAAATAGAAACTATGCCTTTCCTTCATTTCTATTTTAATCTCAATCGAGCGAGGTCAGTTTGAGGGCGCAACAGAGGAGCTCTCGTCATGACCAAGCAATCGAGCGAGATGCACGTCGAAGACGTCAGGCCCTCCACAAGCGACGACCCAAAGCTCATCACGACGTTGTTGAAGCGCAATGTCGCGGAAGTGTTCGGCGAGAACAATCCTGACCGCCGCAGGGCAGCGATCCGCGACCTCTTCGCTGAGGATGCAGCCGTCCATGCTCCTCCCGGCGTTATCGTGGGACGCGACGCACTCGACAAGTTCGCGGGCGATCTTCGCAGCCTGCATCCCGACTACGTCTACACGCCATCAGGAGAGCCTCAAGTCGTGCACGATTCAGCTCGCTTGGCCTGGGGATCGGGCCCCAAGGGCGAGCCACCGCGCTACACGGGCGAGGACTTCATCCTCGTGCGGAACGGCAAGATCGCAGCGCTCTACATCTACCTGAATTCTCCGCCCGTCTGATCTCAACAAACCAGATTTCCACCCGGCGACGAACACGTCGTGTCGTCGTCATGCGACTTCAACCAAGCACAGGAGTGATTACGATGGATACGACCCGTTATGCTTCTTTCATCGGCCGACTGCTGATCGGCCTTCCCTTCGCCATGAGCGGTTTCGGCAAACTTGCCGCGTATGGTGCGACGACCGCCTACATCGCCTCCGCCGGATTGCCCGTACCGCCGCTTTCTTATGCGATTGCCGTCCTCGTTGAACTCGGTGGCGGCCTGCTGCTGATCGCGGGTTATCAGACACGCGCGGTCGCGCTTGCGCTGGCGGTGTTCTCGGTGGCAGCAGCGATCTCGTTCCACAACAACTTTGCCGACCAGAATCAGATGATCCATTTCCTCAAGAACGTGATGATGGCAGGCGGCCTGCTTCAGATCGTCGCCTTCGGCGCCGGCGCGCTCAGCCTGGACGCGCGCTTCCTCCACAACAGCGGTGGCGTCGCGGGAGTCGCACACGCGCGTTGAACGACATTGATCACGGAAGACCCGTCGTCATCGGCGGGTCTTCTGTCATGTTCGACGCAAGTTCTGAGAGGGCTTGGTCGCCTTGGGCGGCATCAGGAGCCTGGCATCCAGAAAAGACCCGTCTTCAGGAGTTTTCTCGATTCGGGTCATGATGGCGGAGAGGGAGGGATTCGAACCCCCGATAGGCTTGCACCTATGCCGCATTTCGAGTGCGGTGCATTCAACCACTCTGCCACCTCTCCTGAAGGCGCCATATAGGAGCTGCGGCCCCTGTGGTTGGGGGCGTTAATAGGCGAGGATGACGGGCCAGACAAGGCGCGAAAGGGGAAAATCCGCTGCCTCTTTTTGCCCCTCGCCCGGCCTCTGGGAAGGAACTGCCATGGAGCATCTGACGGTCACGGCCAATGGCGCCAATTTCCACGTGGTTCGCGCCGGAAGTGGAAAACCGCTGCTTTTGCTGCATGGATGGCCGGAATTCTGGCTGACCTGGGAGCCGGTGATGGCGCGCCTGGCCGACCGTTTCACGCTGATCGCGCCTGACCTCCGCGGCTTCGGCGACAGCGACAAGCCGGACGGGCCTTACGGGCCGGACGGCCATGCCGCCGACATGCTGGCGCTGATGGAGGGGCTCGGCATCGAGCGATTCGGCCTGGTCGGCCACGATGTCGGCGGCGCCGTGATGCAGCCTTTGGCCCGGCAGGCGGCGAAGCGGCTCACCGGACTGTTCTTCTTCGATTTCGTCTATCCCGGGATCGGGCCGCGCATGGCGGCGCCTGATCGGCTCAACCACATCTGGTACCAATCCTTCCAGCAGATGGAGATGGCGCCGGCGCTGGTCGGCGCAAGCCGGGAGAGCTGCCGGCTCTATATCGGCCACTTCCTCAAGGGGTGGGCGCATCGGAAGAACGCCTTCGACGACGTCCTCGACGCCTTCGCCGACAATTACCTCAAGCCCGGCAATCTCGCCGGCGGCTTTGCGCATTATCGGGCCTCGCATGCCGGCCGGGTCGCGATGATGAAGGGCGAAGCGCCGAAGCTTCCGCCGATCGACGTGCCAACCTGCGTGCGCTGGGCCGAGCACGATCCGCTGTTTCCCTATGCGTGGACCGATCGGCTGTCCGAGACCTTCAGTTCGCTCGATCTCGCGATGTTTCCCGGCGTCGGCCATTTTCCGCATCGGGAAGATCCGGATCGCGCGGCGGCGGAGATCGCGGCGTTCTTTCAGCGTGTCGGCTGGAGCTGAAGCATCGGAAAAACGGGGTGGGACCGCCAGACGCGGTAAACACTGGCGGTCCCGTGCCGCTCATTGCAATGCTGGCCGTGAAGGGCGGCTTCGCCGGCCAGGTGAAGCGACGATTCGACCCTAGCGTGCGACCGCCGTCCCGCAACGCAATCCGGTCCTTAACCTAACCGATCAAGGTTACTCCTTGTCGTTCTTACCTTTTTTCTTCCCGTTCTCCGTAGAATCCCTGTCCTTGCGGCGATTTGTGAAGCGGGCATTGCCGAGCCCGGTGCCGATGGTCAGCACGCCCCAGCGCTCGATATCCTGCATAAACGGCACCTCGGAGAGGCCCTGAACCACGCCGTCATTGTGCATCACGATCGCGGTGTCGTGCTCGCCGATGACGGGGATGCCTTCGATCAGGCTCGCCGGGAGGTTGAACTTGCTGCTCTCCCAATTGCCCGGCAGGTTCTGCGCGCCCTTCTCAATTGAGCCGTCCGCGTTAATCACGCCGGGACAGGCGATGCCGATAAAGGGCGCGAGCTTGAAGCCTTCCGTCTCGGCCTCGGCGATCAGCCCCTTCAGCATCTTGGTGAGCCGCTTCACCGCGCCCTCGCGCGTCGGCTCGTCGTCGGCATGACGCCACAGCTCGGATTTCACGACCTTGGCCTTCGACAGGTCTTTTGCCTTTTTCCAGCTCGTTTCCACGAGGCCACAGCGGATATTGGTGCCGCCGATGTCGACCGCGAGGATGCTGTCATGGGCCTCGAAGATCCAGGACGGCGCCAGGTGCAGCGCGCCGATCAGACCGGCTTCATCGGGATGATGGCGGATCGGCTGCAGGTCGATCTTGAAATCCTCGGATTTCAGGATGATCTCGGTGCGCGCGATGGCGAGCTCGCCGAGCCTGGAATCGCGAAAGCCGCCGCCGACCACGATGCGCTCGGTCCTGGCCCAGGCCTTGGTCTTGAGGAAGCGTCGCGTGACATAGGCGAGCTCCTGGGCAAAGTCCTCGATCGCGCTGTGCACCACCGCGGAGGCCTCGGTGTCGTCGCCGACCAGGATCGCGTCCAGCGTTTTCTTGCTGATGCTCTCCGACGGCTCCTTGCCGAACGGGTCTTCGCCGGTCTTGCGCAGCGGCTTGCGCCAGCGGTCGAGGATGTCGCGGAACGCGCCCTTGCTGGCGCGGTCGCCGAGAAAGCCGTCCTCGTCCTTGATCTCGATGTTGAAGCTGTCGACATCCACCGACGGCAGCCGTTCGGCGCCGTGATGGGCGATGCCTGTCGTCCTGACCAGCTCGTCCGTTGCCATGGGAGCCCTTGCCCGCTAGCTGTTCCGGCGGACTAACTGCGGGGGAACCCGTTGGTTGCAGCGTGGGCCGAGATTCGATTCCGCCCGGCAGACGGCCAAATCCTTCAAATTCCGGCGGTTTTCCTTGACTTGCAGCGGCTGGCCGCTATAAGTCCCACACCCGGCGCGGGGCGTTTCTCGCGCCGCTTATTTTTGCGTGGGTTTTCAAAGGGATAGGTCCCACCCGCGCAAAACGTACATAACCCATAGCGACTGACAAAAAGCCGACCCGGACGATGCTCGTCCCGAGGCCGGGATTGAACACGGAGAAAGAACGATGTTCGCAGTCATCAAAACCGGCGGCAAGCAATACCGCGTCGTGCCGGATGATGTTCTCGAAGTTGGCAAGATCGAAGGCGAAGTCGGCTCGATCGTGCAGTTGAATGAAGTTCTGGTGCTCGGCGGCGACACGCCGGTGCTGGGCGTTCCGACGGTGGCCGGCGCCTCCGTTGCGGTCGAGGTGCTCGACCACAAGCGCGGCCCGAAGGTCATCGCCTTCAAGAAGCGCCGCCGCAAGAATTCGCGCCGCAAGCGCGGCTATCGCGACGAGATCACGGTCCTCCGCATCTCCGAGATCCTGGCGGACGGCGCCAAGCCCACCAAGGGCCCGCGTCCGAAGAAGGAGAAGGTGGCGAAGGAAGCCGCCGAATAACGGGATTTGATCACGCCAATTCACGAATTGATGCGTGAGAAATCGTGAAATGATTCCGTCAAGGAATTGATCTAGAAATACGCAGGATTTCGGAGACGAGCTATGGCTCACAAAAAAGCAGGCGGTTCATCGCGCAACGGACGCGATTCGAAGGGCAAGCGCCTCGGCATCAAGGCGTTCGGCGGGGAGATCGTCACTCCCGGCAACATCATTGCGCGTCAGCGCGGCACCACCTGGCACCCCGGCCTTAATGTCGGCATGGGCACGGACCACACTTTGTTCGCCAAGGTCGAAGGTCGTGTTGCGTTCCAGGCTAAAGCCAACGGCCGCACCTTCGTATCGGTACTCCCGATCGCAGAGGCGGCTGAATAGAACGGTGGATCAAATTGGAGTCCGCCGGGTCCTACCAAACCGGCGGAGTCCTAGAGATCAAGAGATCGAAGGCTCCAGGGGAGGCGGGAAACCGGCCTCCCCTTTTCTTTGACTTGCTCACTTTCACTTAGTGACTTTCACGGAGCCGGACATGTTGCAGGATTTCTCGAGCGTGACTTTGCGGGAGGCGAGACCAAGCGTCGTCGCCACCGAGCGGCTGACGTTGCGGCGGCCGACCCTCGCCGACGTCAGGACCATCGCCCGGCTCGCCAACGACCGCCGCGTCGCCGAGAACACGCGCCGCCTGCCGCATCCCTATTCACAGGATGACGCCGTCGACTTCATCCGCGCCACCGCCGAGCTCGGCAGCGAGACCGTGTTCCTGATCGAGCACGACACGGGACCGGTCGGCATGGTCGGGATCGACTGCTCGAAGCCCGGCAATGCCGAACTCGGCTACTGGCTCGGCGTCGAGCACTGGGGCCAGGGCTTCGCCACGGAAGCTGCGCGCGGCGCGATCGACTTCTTCTTCGAGGAGTACGAGGACGATCATCTCCATGCCGGCGCGCGCGTCACCAACCCGGCCTCGCGCAAGGTGCTGGAGAAGTGCGGCTTCCAGTGGAGCGGCGTCCAGCTGCACCGCTTCCTGGCGCTGGGCTCCTCCACGCCGGTCGACTGCTTCCGCCTCTCCCGCGGCGTGTGGGCCTCGCTGAAGAGCTGGAGCAGCGCGCGACGGGTGAGGTAAGCGGAGGAGCTGCGGCATACTCAACTGTCGTCCCGGGGCGCGACGAAGTCGCGAGCCCGGGACCCATAACCACAGGGAGGAGTGTGAGGCGAAGCGCCCACTCCGAGTCTTCGCAAAACGACTTCCTGTGGGTATGGGTCCCGGATCTGCGCGCGCTTAGGGCGCGCTTGTCCGGGACGACGCGGAGATTGCGGCTACGCCGGCGGATTCACTTCCGCGCTCTCGCGCCCCAGATCGCGCTCACGCAGATAGATGTAGAACCCCGCGCCGATGATGATGGCGGCGCCGACGATGGTCGCGATCGAGGGGACATCCCCGAACACGACGAAGCCGAAGATCACGGCCCAGACGATCATCGAATATTGATACGGCACCACCACGCTGGCCGGCGCCAGCTTGAGCGAGCGGTTGACGCAGAACAGCGCCGTCACCGAAATCAGCCCGGCCATCGCGAAGATCACGAGGCTGCCCGATGTCGGCGGCACCCAGTGGAATGCCGACAGCACCGCGCCCAGCGAGAACGTACCGATGAATTGCGAGGACGCCATCACGATGTCGGGCGTCTTGCGCAGGCTGCGCGTGATCAGCATCAGGGTTGCGAAGGACAGGCTGCCGCCGAGCGCGATCAGCGCCGGCAGACTGACGGTTTGGGCCGACGGCCGCAGTGCGATCAGGACGCCGCAGAATCCGATCAGGATCGCGGTCCAGCGCCGCCAGCCGACCTTCTCGCCGAGGAAGATCGCCGACATCGCGGTGACGAAGATGGGGCCGGCGAGATAGTAGGTGATGACGTCGGCGAGCGGCAGATAGACCGTCGCGAGAAAGAAGGCGGCGACCTCCAGCGTCGAGAGCACGACACGAAACAGCTGCAGGCCCGGCCGCTCCAGATGCAGAAACTGGTGACGCTGCTTCCAGATCAGCGGCGACAGCAAGAGCAGCGCCGCGCAGGCGCGCAGGAACAGCAGCTGCCCCACCGAATAAGTCCCGACCAGGAACTTGCCCATGGCGTCGCCGAACGAGAACATGAAGATCGACAGCACCATGAGCCCGATGCCGGCCAGGCGCGCGGAGCGATCGTCATAGGCGGAGAGATTCTTGAAGAGAGGCATCGATCGGACTGCGAGGGATCGTCATTGCGAGCGCAGCGAAGCAATCCAGAATCTTTCCCCAGCAACAGTCTGGATTGCTTCGCTGCGCTCGCAATGGCGGGGAGAGAGCATCAGGAATCGGCGAGTAGTATCGCTTGCGGTCGTTTTAATGACGTGGGCGACAGGGACAAGCCCGCCACGCTGAATTGAACGGATTGTCGCACTCTTCGCATCGCAGTAGCGATAGAGGCCACACCGACAAAAAGAGCCCTGACATGAACGATTTCGATCCGGCCCAGCATCGCATGATCCCCGCGCAACGCTGGTTTGAGGATTTCGTGGTCGGCGAGCGTTTCGTGCTGCCGAGCCGCACCCAGACCTCGGCGGTGTTCGCGGCGTTCCAGACCGCGAGCGGCGACACCCATCCCGTGCACTACGACGTGGAATATTGCCGCAGCCGCGGCATGCCGCATCTGCTTGCCCATGGCTTCCAGACCCTGATCCACACCGCGCCGGGCGCGGGCCTGTTTCCGTTCATGGTCGAGGACTCCCTGGTCGGCTTCCTCGAGCAATCGAGCCGGTTCCTCAAACCCGTCTTCGCCGACGACACCATCTATCCCGCGCTGGAGGTCACCGAGCTGGTGCCGGGACGCACCACCGGCACGGTCACGCTTCGGAGCACCGTCTTCAACCAGCGCAAGGAGCTGGTGCTGGAAGGCATGCAGAAATTCCTGATCCGGCGGCGGCCAGCTGGTTAAGCAAGGGGTCAAATTCGCGGAATTTCGGCTGATTTGCGGGTAAGTCCGGGTTGCCGCGCGAGACCGGCTGGCCTACCTATGGCCCATGAAATTCCTCGACGAAGCAAAGGTCTATATCCGCTCCGGTGACGGCGGGAACGGCTGCGTGGCGTTCCGCCGCGAGAAGTTCATCGAATTCGGCGGTCCCTCCGGCGGCAATGGCGGCCGCGGCGGCAATGTCATCATCGAAGTCGCCGACGGGCTCAACACGCTGATCGACTACCGCTACCAGCAGCACTTCAAGGCCCAGAAGGGCGAGAACGGTATGGGCTCGGACCGTCACGGCGCCAACGGCAAGAACATTGTGCTGAAGGTCCCCATGGGCACGCAGATCTTCGACGAGGATCGCGAGACGCTGATTCACGACTTCACCAAGGTCGGCGAAAAGTTCGTGCTGGCCGAGGGCGGCAATGGCGGCTTCGGCAATGCGCACTTCAAGTCCTCGACCAATCGCGCGCCGCGCAACGCCAATCCCGGCCAGCCCGGCGAGGAGCGCTGGATCTGGCTGCGGCTGAAACTCATTGCCGACGCTGGCCTCGTCGGCATGCCCAATGCCGGCAAGTCCACCTTCCTGTCCAAGGTCAGCGCGGCGCGGCCGAAGATCGCCGACTATCCCTTCACCACGCTGCATCCGCAACTCGGTGTCGTGAATGCCGACGGCCGCGAGTTCGTGCTGGCGGACATTCCCGGCCTGATCGAAGGCGCGCATGAAGGCACCGGTCTCGGCGATCGCTTCCTCGGCCATGTCGAGCGCTGCCGCGTGCTGCTGCACCTCGTCGACGCAACAACCGAGCATGCCGGCAAGGCCTACAAGACGGTGCGCAAGGAGCTCGACGCCTATGGCGGGCAGCTCACCGACAAGATCGAGATCGTCGCGCTGAACAAGATCGACGCGGTCGAGCCGGACGAGCTGAAGAAGCAGAAGGACCGCCTGAAGCGCGCCGCCAAGAAGACCCCGCTGCTGATCTCGGGCGTCACCGGTCAGGGCGTGAAGGAAGCCTTGCGCGCATTGGCCGACGTGATCGGCGAAAGCCCGGTCTCCGCCAAGGCGAAGAGCGCGGCTGAAGCGGAGCCGTGGTCGGCTTAGTGGTCGTCCCGGCCTAGTGCGCAATTGCGCACCGGGGGGCCGGGACCCATAACCACAGGGAGTGGTTTGGCGAAGACTCGTGGTTCGGAACTACGACCGCACGCAATCGATAGATCACGCGGTATGGGTCCCGGCCTTCGCCGGGACGACAGTGGAGTATGCGGCCACGTGCCGGCGCACCATTAGCCGGTTGCCATCGCGCCTTCGATATCGCAGCATCAAATAATCAAGAAACGGCAGGGATAATTCATGGCGCGCGCGAAAAACGTTCTCTGGATCATGTGCGACCAGCTTCGCTATGATTATCTCGGCTGCACCGGCCATCCCACGCTGAAGACGCCCAACATCGACGCGATGGCGAAGCGCGGCGTGCTCTTCACCAAGGCCTATGTGCAATCGCCGATCTGCGGCCCGTCGCGGATGTCGTTCTATACCGGGCGCTACATGCGCTCGCATGGCTCGCACTGGAACGGCTGGCCGCTGCGTGTCGGCGAGCCCACACTCGGCGATCACCTCAACAAGATCGGCGTGCGCAACGTGCTGGTCGGCAAGACCCACATGGCGCCCGATCTCGAAGGCATGAAGGCGCTCGGCATTCCGCCGGAATCGATCATCGGCGTGCACGTCGCCGAATGCGGCTTCGAGCCCTATGAGCGCGACGACGGCCTGCATCCGACCGGACGGCCGCGCCCGAAATACGACGAGTATCTGCGCCGGCAGGGTTTTGAAGCCACCAATCCCTGGGAGCACTGGGCCAATTCCGGCGCTGCCGAGGATGGTTCGCTGCAGAACGGCTGGCTGCTGGTGCACGCCGACAAGGCCGCGCGCTTGCCGGAGGAGCATTCCGAGACGCCCTACATGACGCGCCGCGCGATGGATTTTATCAGCGAGGCCGAGACCGACGGCCGGCCGTGGTGCCTGCATCTGTCCTACATCAAGCCGCACTGGCCCTACATCGCGCCAGAGCCCTATGCGAGCATGTATTCGACGGACGACATGATCCCGGTGATCCGCTCCGAGCGCGAGCGCTCGAGCCCGCATCCGGTGTTCGGCGCCTATATGGACATGCGCTACTCCCGCAACATGGCGCGCGACGATGCCCGCGAGAAGGTGATCCCGACCTATATGGGCCTGATCACCCAGATCGACGACCAGATGGGCGTGCTGATGAAATTCCTGGAGGAACGCGGCCTGCTCGACACCACCATGATCGTGTTCACCTCCGATCACGGCGACTATCTCGGCGATCACTGGATGGGCGAGAAGGATCTGTTCCACGAACAGTCGGCAAAAATCCCGCTGATCATCATCGATCCCTCGAAGGAGGCCGACGCCACACGCGGCACGCGCAGCGACGCGCTGGTGGAGGGCATCGATCTCGCGCCGACTTTCGTCGACTATTTCGGTGGCAAGGTGCCGGGCCACATCCTCGAAGGACGCTCGCTGCTGCCGCTGCTGCGCGGCCCGACGCCACCGGATTGGCGCAAGGTGGCATTCTCCGAATACCACTACGCCATGCAGGACGTGCGGCTGAAGCTGAACCAGCCGATCGAGCGCTGCCGCCTGTTCATGGTGTTCGACGGCCGCTGGAAATACATCCACGCCTCGGGCTTCCGCCCGATGCTGTACGATCTCGAAACCGATCCGGACGAGTACGTCGATCGCGGCGACGATCCGGAATGCGCAGGCATCATCGCGCGGCTCCAGGCCGAGCTGTTCGACTGGGCGCTGCATCCGAACGACCACATCACCACACCGCGCGAGAAGATCGCGGCCTATGCGGACAACCAGCTGCAGGTGAAGGGCGGCGTCCTGATCGGCATCTGGGACGAGAAAGAGCTCGCGGCGATCAAGGACGGCATCGCCCAGCGCGCGAAGGTGTAGACCCTCATGGTGAGGAGGCGCGAAGCGCCGTCTCGAACCATGCAGGCCCCGCTGCTACAGCCGGGCCTTTCATCCTTCGAGACGCGCGCAAGAGCGCGCTCCTCAGGATGAGGGGATAGAGTACGCGGCTGGCTAGCTATCAACCACGCGCCCTTCAAATTCAGGCTTACCTGGCACCAGAAAGAGCCGATACCACTCAAATCCCCTTCGCTCGGCAATTTCGGCATTCGAGAGCTTCGCGGTTTCACCAAGGCTCGACTGATCGATCCCGAGATTTTGCGCCGCCGCGTAGACAGCGTAGTCGCCCCGCTCGATATCCGCAGAAATTGGCGGATCACTATCGATCACCGACATGACGTGGATCCGCCCGCTTCCGGAATGGAAATGCACGCAGGTGATCCGCTGCCACTCATCCGATGAAGGGGGCCGGTCGCTCGACACCAGCTCAACCCAATGGTCGTTGAGATCAGCTTCCGTGCCAATCATCCGAAACGCCGGCAAAACCTCGCTTTGTTTTCTCCGCGTCCCAGTTCTCCTCGTCATCAAGGGGCGTGAATGGATCGTCGCACACGACGATCTGATAATTGCTCGCAAATACGCGCGCAGCACCGAGTAACCGCTGTGTCATTGCCCCGCAAACCGGTTTCAATTCTCGATCTTGTATCCCGTCGCCTTGACGATCGGCTGCCAGAACGCCGTGTTGGCGGCGAGCTCCTTCGACAGCCCATCCGCATTGCTGCCGACCGGGATCAGGCCGATCGCGGTGAGCTTCTCCTTCACCTCGGGCTTGGCGAGTGCCGCGGTCGCGGCCGCGCCGAGCTTGTTCGCAAACTCCGGCGGGCTGCCGGCGGGAAGCCACATGCCGTACCAGGCGTCCGCCACGAGATCGATGCCGCTTTCCTTGAGCGTGGGAACCTCCGGCGCAAAGGGCGAACGCTCCACACTCGAGACCGCAACGATCTTCACGCCCTTGGCGCGATGCTGCGGCAGCGCATCCGCCAGCGTGATGATCCCGAATGAGACGTGGCCGCCGATGAGGTCGTTGAGAATGGGCGTGCTGCCGCGATAGGGCACGCGGCTCAAGGGAATGCCGAGATCCTTCTCGAGCTTCGAGCCCATGAAATGGGGGATCGTCCCGTTGCTCGGCACGCCGAACGAGGTCTTGTCGGGATGCGCCTTCAGCCAGGAGACAAATCCCTTGAAATCGGCGGCATCGATCGCCGGGCCGATCACGACCGCGAATTCGAACCGCGCCAGCAGCGACACCGGCACGAAGTCCTTGGCCGTGTCGAAGCTTGGCGTCGTCTCCACCATCGGCAGCAGGTACATAGTGGGGCCTGTCGTCACCAGCACCATGCTGCCGTCGGCGCTGCCGCCCTTCACCGCCCTGATGCCGATCAGGCCGTCGGCGCCGGTGCGGTTCTCGACCACCATGGTCCGTTGCAGGACCGGGGCCATCTCCTGCGCAATCAACCGGCACAGCGTATCGCCGCCGGCCCCCGCCGCGAACGGAAAGATGATTTTTGTCAGACCCGCCTGTGCTCGCACCTCGCCTGCCGGCGCCAGCAGCGGCATCCCCAGACATCCGGCCATGAATGTGCGGCGATCCATTCGTTTCCCCTCCAGCCCATTTGATTGGCGGCATTAGAACCGGACCGGCGACCAAGACAAGTCTGAAGGCAGCATCAAAGACAAGCCCGACCCGCGCCGTTTACCATGCCGGCCGCCTTGCGCCGGCCATCGTCCTGCTGCAAAAGCAGGCCTCACCGGCGCCGCTCTCTCGCTCCGCCGTTTCCAACGCAGAGCATTTCGTCACACGCGCCAGCACAGACACACATGGCCAGCCCCGAACTCAGTCAATTTCGCCGCATCGTCGTCAAGGTCGGCTCCGCGCTGCTGGTCGATTCCGACAAGGGCGAGCTGCGGGCCACTTGGCTGGCCGCGCTCGCCGACGATATGGCCAAGCTCCATCGCGAAGGACGCGACGTCCTCGTGGTGTCCTCGGGCTCGATCGCACTCGGCCGCAGCCGCCTGAAGCTACCGCGTGGCCCGCTGAAGCTGGAGGAGAGCCAGGCCGCCGCGGCCGTTGGCCAGATCGAGCTGGCGCGGATCTGGTCGGAGGTGCTCGGGGCGCACGGCATCGGCGCCGGCCAGATCCTGGTCACGCTCCAGGATACCGAGGAGCGCCGTCGCTATCTCAATGCGCGCTCGACCATCGGCAAGCTGCTGGAGTGGCGCGCCATCCCCGTGATCAACGAGAACGACACGGTCGCAACCACCGAGATCCGCTACGGCGACAATGACCGCCTTGCCGCGCGCGTCGCCACCATGGCGAGCGCCGACCTCTTGGTGCTGCTGTCCGACATCGACGGGCTGTACGATGCCCCGCCCAAGAACAACCCGAACGCAAAACTCATTCCCGTCGTCGACAGCATCTCCTCGGAGATCGAGGCTGTGGCGGGTGATGCCGAGTCCGAGCTGTCGCGTGGCGGCATGCGCACCAAGGTCGAGGCGGCCAAGATTGCGACCACCGGCGGCACCCACATGCTGATCGCCTCCGGCAAGATCGAGCATCCCCTGCAGGCGATCGCCGATGGCGGCCGCTGCACCTGGTTCCTGACGCCCGCCAACCCCATCACGTCGCGAAAACGCTGGATCGCGGGCACGCTGGAGCCGAAGGGTACGCTGACAATCGACGCCGGCGCGGTGACCGCGCTGCGCGCGGGCGCCAGCCTGCTGCCGGCGGGCGTGATCAAGGTCGAGGGCCAGTTCGCCCGCGGCGATGCCGTGATCGTGCGCGGCCCCGACTTTAGCGAGGTCGGCCGCGGCCTGATCGCCTATGACGCCGAGGACGCCGAGCGCATCAAGGGCCGCTCCTCCCCTGATGTGATGGCCATCCTCGGCATCAGCGGCCGGGCCGAGATGATCCACCGGGACGATCTGGTGGTGGGCGGGTAAGGGCGACTATTGCATGTCGTCAGAACCGATATCCTGGCGACCGTGCATGACGCGGATGATCTCGACTCCATCGGGTAGCGGAACATAAAAGATCACGTAGTTGCCGACCGGAAAGCTGCGCAGGCCGGCCCTCAACTCCTGGCGTTCGCGCCCCGCGAGCGGATTCTCCAGAAGCATTTCGAAGATCTCGCCGATGCGCGCGATCTGCTTGTCGGCGGACCGGACGCTGTCTGACGCAATGAACTCCCAGATCGAATCAAGATCGAGGTCCGCTTGCGGGGCTTTGCGAAATCTATTCGCCACGTTTGCGCGCGGCCAAACGCTGCCGTCCCCGCGCCTTGATGTTGTTCATCCATTCCCGGACATCGACCTCTTCCATCGGCCCGCTGTCAAAGCCCTTCTGGATTTCCTCCCGTAGCGCCTCCAGCTTGACCTTGCGTCGCTCCTCGCGCTCCTCGACGAGGCGCAGGCCTTCGCGCATCACCTCGCTCGCGGTGGCATAGCGCCCGCTCTCGACCAGAGTGTCGATCAGATCCTCGAAATGCTTGCCAATGCTGTAGCTGCTCGCCATGGAAGGCTCCGTTATCAGATAATGATATTTATTGATATTTGGACGCCTCGCAAGGATCCGTCCAACCTTGAGCATGATCAGGCCATTGGCCGACCCGGCGGCGCGAACCGGGCCCCTGCCATACCCTCCCTGCCCTTCGCAAAAGCGGGATTTCCGTGCTAGGACACCGCCTTAGCAGAAGGTTGAACCCCCATGGCCGCCCCCCTCAAAGCCGTTGACGGCAATGCCGATCTTCAGGCGCTGATGTCCGATCTCGCCACCAAAGCCCGCGCTGCCGCGCGCGTGCTGGCGCTGGCGCCGCCGGAGCAGAAGAACCGGGCGCTGGAGGCCGTGGAGCGGGCGATCCGCGCCAACGCGGCGGCGATTCTTGCCGCCAATGCCGAGGACGTCGCCGAAGCACGCGCCTCCGGCAACATGACCTCCTCCTTCGTCGACCGGCTGACGCTGACGCCTGCGCGGGTCGACGGCATGGCCGAGGGCATCGGCATCGTGCGCGGCATCGCCGATCCCATCGGCGTCGTCACCGAGAGCTGGCAGCGGCCGAACGGCATGACCATCGAGCGCGTGCGGGTGCCGCTCGGCGTCGTCGGCGTAATTTTTGAGAGCCGTCCGAACGTTGCGGCGGATGCCGGCGTGCTGTGCCTGAAGTCGGGCAATGCCGTGATCCTGCGCGGTGGCTCGGACAGTTTTCGCTCGTGCCGCGCGATCCATGAATGCCTGGTGCAGGGCCTGCGCGAAGCCGGCCTCCCCGAGGCTGCGATCACGCTGGTGCCGACACGCGACCGCGCCGCGGTCGGCATGATGCTGTCGGGACTGAACGGCGCCGTCGACGTGATCGTGCCGCGCGGCGGCAAGAGCCTCGTCGCGCGCGTCGAGCAGGAGGCGCGCGTGCCTGTGTTCGCGCATCTCGAAGGCGTCAACCACGTCTATGTCGATGCCAGCGCCGACCTCGCCATGGCGAAGTCGATCGTGCTCAACGCAAAAATGCGCCGCACCGGCGTCTGCGGCGCGGCCGAAACGCTGCTGGTCGATCGCGCGGCTGCGGCATCGAGCCTGAAGCCGCTGGTCGAGATGCTGCTGGACGCCGGCTGCGAAGTGCGCGGCGACGACGCCGTGCAGAAAGCCGATGCACGCGTGAAGCCTGCCAGCGAAGACGATTGGGACACCGAATATCTCGACGCGATCATCGCGGCGAAGGTGGTCGACGGCGTCGACGGCGCGATCTCGCATATCCAGAATCACGGCTCGCATCACACCGATGCGATCGTGAGCGCTGACGAGCGTGCGGCGAAGAAATTCCTCACCGAGGTCGATTCCGCGATCGTGCTGCACAACGCCTCGACGCAGTTCGCCGATGGCGGCGAGTTCGGCTTCGGCGCCGAGATCGGCATCGCCACCGGCCGCTTCCACGCCCGCGGCCCTGTCGGCGCCGAGCAACTCACGAGCTTCAAGTATCGCGTTCACGGCACAGGGCAGACGCGGCCGTAAGCAACGTTGCAGGGCGGGCATTGAGCAACAAATTCGTCGTGCCGCGTTTTGTGGCGCAAGCGGTCCCGCCCCATACAGAGGGGATGCGCATCGGCCTGCTCGGTGGCTCGTTCAACCCGCCGCATCAGGCGCATCGCGCCATCAGCCGGTTCGCCTTGAGGCGATTGCAGCTTGATCGCGTCTGGTGGCTGGTCACCCCCGGCAATCCGCTCAAGGAGAACGGCAATCTGCGCGAGCTCGGCAAGCGCATGCAGGCCGCGCGCGATGTCGCCGATGATCCGCGCATCGAGGTGAGCTGTCTCGAATCCGTCATTCGCACCCGCTATACTATCGACACGATCAACACCTTGCGCCGCCGCTTCTCGGGCTTGCGCTTTGTCTGGATCATGGGCGCCGACAACCTCGCTCAATTCCATCGTTGGCAGGACTGGCGGCGCATCGCCGGCCAGGTGCCGATGGCGGTCATCGATCGCCCACCGCAGAGTTTTCGCGCCCTCGCCTCGCCCGCCGCCCAAGCGCTATCTCGTTACCGTCTGCCGGAGAGCAAGGCAGCGCTGCTTGCGGACCAGCCGGCGCCGGCCTGGGTGTTCCTGACCGGATTGAAGCTGAATCTGTCCTCAACGGGCTTACGGAACCCTGACGGGAGCTGGAAAGGTACGAAGTGAGACAGAGTGTCCGGGCGTCGTGGGGACCTTGGGCTCTCTGGCATATTGAAACCCTTAACCCCACATGATGTAGTGTCAAAAGTGAGCGCCGGATTCGGCTCTCGCGATACAGTGAAAGGAATGGTCCCTGGCCACATCTGTATTGACCAAGTCTGTTTTACCCAAGGTTGCTAAGCCTACGCGTAAAACATCGACCAAAGCTGCGGCCTTGCAGGCGCAACCCGACGCCGACAAGACGCTGAGCCTGATCCTCTCCCGCCTCGAGGATATGAAGGCGGAAGAGACGGTCACCATCGACCTTCGCGGCAAATCGGCATACTCCGACTACATGATCGTCACCACCGGCCGGGTGAACCGGCACGTTGGCGCGATCGCGGAGAACGTGACGAAGGGCCTCAAGGAAACCGGCATCAAGAACATCCACGTCGAGGGCTTGCCCAATTGCGACTGGGTGCTGATCGATTCCGGCGATGTGATCGTGCACGTGTTCAGACCCGAGGTCCGCGAGTTCTACAACCTTGAGCGGTTGTACACGCAGGGCCCAGGGGCGGCGAAGGCGATCTAGAGGCTGAAGAGCCGATTTCGAATCGGCTGACGCGCATGCTAGCTTCGTGCGCGCGCCTGGTGCGCGCGACCTCGAAAACACGACGCTGAAACCATCATGCGTGTTGCAGTCATTGCGGTGGGCCGGCTGAAGCAGGGCCCCGAACGGGAGCTTGCCGACCGCTATTTCGAGCGGTTCGACGAGGCCGGCCGCAAGCTTGGATTCCGCGAGCTCAGCATCCACGAGATTCCCGAAAGCCGCGCGCGCGACACCGCGACGCGGATGGCCGAGGAGGCCGCGGCGATCTCGGCGCATATCCCGGAAAAATCCATCCTGGTGGCACTGGACGAGCGCGGCCAGAATCTCGACTCCACCGTATTCGCACGGCATCTCGGGCGCTGGCGCGACGAGGGGGCCGGACATACTATCTTCGTGATCGGAGGGGCGGACGGACTTTCGCCCGAATTGCGCCGTAAGGCCAAGCTCGCGATCGCGTTCGGCTCTGCGACCTGGCCGCACCAAATGGTCCGCGTCATGCTTCTGGAACAGCTGTATCGGGCCGCCACCATCCTGGCCGGCCATCCCTATCACCGCGCGTGATCCGCGCCACAACGAGCACCTTTGCCTTAGAGCGATGCGAGCGCCTGTCCTCAACCTGCTGATTGCAAGCCTCGCAGGCGCAAACCTCGCAGGCACAAGCCTCGCGCAAGCTCAGACGGCAGCGCCGGCGCCCCAGACTGCAGCCGTCTCGCCCGACGCCATCAAGCAGCGCGAGCAGGAGCTGGAAGCTGCGCGCGCGAGGCAGAAGAGCGCGGAGGAAGCGCAAGCCAAGCTCAAGGCCGAGATCACCGCGCTCGGCCAGGATCGCACCCAGCTCAATCAGCAGCTGATCGACACCGCCGCCAATGTGCGCACCGTCGAGACCAAGATCGACGAAGCCGAAGCACGGCTGAAGACGCTGAACGGCCGTGAGCAGCAGATGCGCTCTTCGCTCGATTCGCGCCGCGCCGACATCGTCGAGGTGCTGGCGGCGCTGCAGCGCGCCGGAAGGCGCACGCCGCCGGCGCTGCTGGTGCGCCCCGAGGATGCGCTGCAATCCTTACGCACCGCGATGCTGCTTGGCGCCGTGGTGCCGGAATTGCGCGGCCGTGCAGAGAAGATCGCAGACGAGCTCGGCGAGCTCGTGACCCTGCGCAAGAACATCGCGAGCGAGCGCGATCAGCTCGCCGTGGACCGCGACAGGGTCCGGAACGACCAGACCCGCCTCACCGCTCTGGTCGACGAGCGGCAGCGCCAGCAGTCCGCACGCGAAAAAGACCTCGACGCCGAAAGCTCGCGCGCGATCGCGCTTTCAAGGCAGGTCGGCGATCTCCAGGGGCTCATCACCAAGATGGAGCAGGACCTGCAAAGCGCCGCCAAGGCCGCTGAGAAGGCCGCCGAGGCCGCAAGACAGGCCGAGGCCAAGGCAGCCGCCAGCGCCAAATCCGGCCCCGCTGCTTTCAAGGACCGGTCCCGGACCACCCCCGCGATCGCCTTCGCCTCGGCCAAGGGCCTCCTGCCGCTTCCTGTTAACGGTAACAAGATCAGGGACTTTGGCGGTTCCGACGGGGTCGGCGGGGTGCAGAAGGGCATCTCGCTGGCGACGAAGCCCGGCTCCCAGGTCACGACGCCGTGCGATGGCTGGGTTGTGTATGCCGGCCCGTTCCGCAGCTATGGACAACTCTTGATCCTCAACGCCGGGGGCGGGTATCATGTCCTGATCGCCGGGATGGAGCGCATTTCGGTCAACATCGGACAGTTTGTGCTCACGGGGGAGCCTGTCGCGACCATGGGGTCGACCTCTCAAGTCGCCTCCATTCTCGCCACGAACGCGAGTCAACCTGTGCTGTATGTCGAGTTCCGTAAAGACGGCACTCCAATCGATCCAGGCCCATGGTGGGCCGCAAATGAAGGCGAGAAGGTTCGCGGATGATGCGCAAGACTTCAGTAATCCTCCTCAGCGCAGCCACCGGTGCGGCGCTGACGCTGTTCGTGACCCAGCCGCGCGCGGTGTTCATGGGCTCCAGCGCGCGAGCCGCGACCGCGGACACCTATCGCCAGCTCAATCTGTTCGGCGACGTGTTCGAGCGCGTGCGCTCCGACTATGTCGAGAAGCCCGACGACACCAAGCTGATCGAATCCGCCATCAGCGGCATGCTCACCGGCCTCGATCCGCATTCGAGCTACATGGACGCCAAGAGCTTCCGCGACATGCAGGTGCAGACCCGCGGTGAGTTCGGCGGCCTCGGCATCGAGGTCACCATGGAAGACGGCCTGATCAAGGTGGTCTCGCCGATCGACGACACGCCCGCTTCGCGCGCCGGCATCATGGCCAACGACATCATCACCAATCTCGACGACGAAGCGGTGCAGGGCCTGACCCTGAACCAGGCGGTCGAGAAGATGCGCGGTCCTGTTAACACCAAGATCAAGCTCAAGATCATCCGCAAGGGCCAGGACAATCCGCTCGACGTGACGCTCGTGCGCGACAACATCCGCGTCCGTTCGGTGCGCGCGCGGATCGAGGCCGACGACATCGCCTATATCCGCATCACCACCTTCAACGAGCAGACCACCGAAGGCCTGAAGCGCGAGGTCACCAACCTCTCGAATCAGATCGGCGACAAGCTCAAGGGCTACATCATCGACCTCCGCAACAACCCGGGCGGCCTGCTCGAGGAAGCGGTCACCGTCTCCGACTCGTTCCTGGAGAAGGGCGAGATCGTGTCGACCCGCGGCCGCAATGCCGAAGAGACCCAGCGCCGCACCGCGCATGCCGGCGACCTCACCAAGGGCAAGCCGGTCATCGTGCTGGTCAATGGCGGCTCGGCCTCGGCGTCGGAAATCGTCGCGGGCGCGCTGCAGGACCACAAGCGCGCGACCATCGTCGGCACCCGTTCGTTCGGCAAGGGCTCGGTGCAGACCATCATCCCGCTTGGTTCGGGCAACGGCGCGCTGCGCCTGACCACCGCGCGCTACTACACGCCGTCGGGCAAGTCGATCCAGGCCAAGGGCATCGTCCCGGATATCGAAGTGCTGCAGGACGTGCCGGACGAGCTGAAGTCGCGCACCGACACCAAGGGCGAGGCTTCGCTGCGCGGCCACCTCAAGAACGACGGCGACGAGAAGACCGGCTCGCAGTCCTACGTGCCGCCGGACGCTAAGGACGACAAGGCGCTCAAGCTCGCCGACGACCTGCTCCACGGCATCAAGAACAGCGCCTCCGCAGCCCCCACCCCGGGCACCGACAAGGCCGCGACCGACAAGCCCAAAGCGGCGAACTAAAGTCGGCGCATCAAGCAATCTTCCGAAAAGGGCGGCTCCTCGAGCCGCCCTTTTTGCTTGGAACTCCTGTCGTCCCCGGCCTATCCCGGCCTGCCGCCGCTTGACCCCGCCGTGGTATCGTCGGGATCAGTGATTCGGGATCGCGCATGACTGAAACGGCCGATGATCTGAGCGCCCCGCTCGGACAGGACAAGCCGCGCCGCAAGCGCCGGCTGCGGCTGCCGTTCACCGCCATGCAGCTGCTGGCCGCGCTGCTCGGTCTGTTCCTGGTCACCTTTGCCGGCTTCGCCACCTTCAACAAGGACCCGCTCGGCGGCGAGCCGATGACGCGGATTGCGATCCGCGAGCCCAAAGCCACCGACGAGAAACCGGCGGTCTCCGGCCAGGAGAGCAAGCCGGAGGGCAAGCACGAGACCAGGGAGGCGCCGAAGCAGGCCGCCCCTGGCGAGCAGAAAACCGTCACCATGATCGACGGCTCGACCGGCGCGCGGCACGACGTGGTGATCGGCGCCGATGCCGCCGACAAGGGCGAGGCGGCGTCCGCCCCGCCGCCGGTCATGGCCGGGATCGATCCCAAGCTGCTGGAGAAGTCGCGCTACGGCATGATCCCCGTGGTCGCCGGAGACCTGAAGCCGTTCAACGTCTATGCGGCGGATGCCGACCGCGCCAAGGCCGCGAAGATGCCGGTGGTCGCCATCGTGATCGGCGGCCTCGGCGTCGGCGCCGCCAAGACCACCGACGCGATCATGAAGCTGCCGCCGGCGGTGACGCTGGCCTTCACGCCCTACGGCGCCGATCCCGGCAAGCTCGCCGAGCGGGCGCGGGCCCAGCGCCACGAGATCTTCCTGCAAATCCCGATGGAGCCCTACGACTTCCCGGACAACGATCCGGGGCCGCAGACGCTGCTGACCTCGCTCAGCCCCGACCAGAACATGGACCGCCTGTACTGGCACCTCAGCCGGATGCAGGGCTATGCCGGCCTCGCCAATTTCATGGGCGCCCGCTTCATCGCGACGGAGCCGGCGATGCAGCCGATCATCCGCGAGGCGGCCAAGCGTGGCCTCGGCTTCTTCGACGATGGCTCCTCGCCTCGCAGCATCGCGCCCCAGGCCGCGGCCAGCGCGTCGATGCCGTTCGGCAAGGGCGACATCGCGATCGACGTGGTGCCGACCCCGACCGAAATCGACCGTGCCCTGAACAAGCTCGAATCGACCGCCCGCGAGCGCGGCGTCGCCGTCGGGACCGCCTCGGCCCTGCCGGTCTCGATCGAGCGCGTCAGTGCCTGGACTAAGACATTGGGCGACCGAGGTATCCTTTTGGTGCCATTGACAACCGCGATGCTGAAATCAAAATCCAGCTAAATCAACGGATTGGTACGGCACGGGTCTCGCGGGACCGGCATGCCCACCAAGCGCAGGCAAGAGGTCTGGCGGAATGGCGCGTTACGAGGATCTGCCCTACCGGACCTGTGTCGGTGTGATGCTGATCAATCCAAAGGGACTGGTGTTCATCGGCCGCCGCGCCGGCGGCATCGAGCAGGTCGACGACGCCCATGTCTGGCAGATGCCGCAGGGCGGCGTCGATCCCGGCGAAGACACCTGGGACGCCGCCAAGCGCGAGCTCTATGAGGAGACCAGCGTGCGCTCGGTCGAGCGGCTCGGCGAGGTTCCGGACTGGCTGATCTACGACATCCCGCGCACGGTCGCCGGCCGCGCCTGGAAGGGCCGCTACCGCGGCCAGCGCCAGAAATGGTTCGCGGTCCGCTTCACCGGCAAGGACAGCGAGATCAACGTCGAGAAGCCCGGCGGCGGTGGCCACAAGGCCGAATTCGTGAGCTGGCGCTGGGAGCCGATGAAGAACCTCCCCGAGCTGATCATTCCCTTCAAGCGCCCGGTCTATGAGCGCGTGGTGAAGGAATTTTCCGCGCTGGCGGAGGAATAGTCGCCACACCCTCGCTGTCATCCCCGCGAAGGCGGGGATCCATACCCCCAGGGCGAAGTTGAGCGCGAGATGGCAACCACGGCCTTTCAACCAACGACGGCCTGTGGTTATGGATTCCGGGCTCGCGCTGCGCGCGCCCCGGAATGACGATGAGAGATTTACGCGTGACCAACGAAAAACCCTACCGCCCCAACGTCGGCATCGCGCTGTTCAATGCCGATGGCCGTGTCCTGATCGGCCACCGCTTCAAGGGCGACGGGCCCGAGATCATCCTGCCGGGCCTCGACTGGCAGATGCCGCAAGGCGGCGTCGACGAGGGCGAGAATTTGCGCGATGCGGCGATGCGCGAGCTGTGGGAAGAGACCAGCGTCGTCAGCGCCGAATTCCTCGGCGAGACCGACTGGTTCACCTACGAGTTTCCGCCCTATGACGGACCGCAGACACATCGCCTCGCAAAATTCCGCGGGCAGCGGCAGAAATGGTTCGCGCTGCGCTTCACCGGCGAGGACGACGAGATCGATCCGCTGACGCCGCGCAACGGCCAGCCCGCCGAGTTCGACGCCTGGCGCTGGGAACGCCTCGACCGCGTCGCGGACCTCGTGGTGCCGTTCCGGCGCGACGTCTACCGCGCGGTGGCGCGAGAGTTTGCGGCCTTCGGAAACTGAAACTGCGAAAACAACCCCATGCACAGTAGAACGGGGTTGAAATCATGAGCGAATTTTCGCGCGAAGTTTCCGAGTGAGGGAGGCAAGACGCCGCCACTCGCTCCGCTGCGCTCCCTCCCCCCTTGCGGGGGAGGGTTGGGGAGAGGGGTGGCTCCGGGCGAGATCTGAGTTCGTGGCTACCCCTCTCCCTAGCCCTCCCCCGCAAGGGGGGAGGGAACGCACCGCCGCTGGCGCGCTAGTCGGGCCTCATCCCGCCAATCCTAATTGATCGGCCCCACCGTGAACGGGCCGATCGCGATGACGTGGCAGTCGCTGTCGCGCCTGGCGCAGTCGGCGAGCGCGGAATTGACGGCGGTCTGCTCGTCTGCGGCCTTCAGGCCAAGGCCGGGGCGGCCTGCGGTGCCGACGGCGACGGCGTTCCAGCCCATGGCGTCACCGAGCTTGCGCACGACCTCGTCGCGGGCATCGGCGATGATCGAGGGATTGCTCGCGGCGTGGAAGAAGCCGGTGATCCTGAGCAGGGTCGGGATCGGCACCACGAAATTATCGTCGATCGCGACGATCATGCAGGCGACGCCCGCGATCGCGCCGCACGATTCAAGGGAACGACGCGCGGCGTCCTCAGGGGATGATGCGCCCAGCACCATGAAGTATTGCCCGCCCGGGCCGAGCGCGACCGCGCGGGATTTCGCCGCCGGCACGAACATGTTCTCGAGCCGGACCTTTTGCGGATCGCGCACGATCGGAAAATCCTTCGAGGCGAACGCCCGCTCGGTCATGGCATCATGCCGGAAGTACGGCGCCGGCGGCATCGGCGGCTTGCCGTGCGCGTAGACGATATTGTTGCCGACCGCATAGATCTCGCAGCGCCGCGGCGATTGCGCGGCATCGGCCCGCTTCTGGCACTGCTCGATCGCGGAGTTGCGCGCGGCCTCCTCGTTCGGCTGGTTCAACGCCGATCCGGTGAAGCCGCCGACATTGAGCGCGAAAGCCTTGTAGTCGCCGGCCGCGGAATAGTCGCCAGCCAGATAGTTGCGGACGCGCTCGTTGATGAAGGGGACGCTGTCGGCCGGAAACTTGCCCATTGTCGGCGCGGCAGAGGGTGACGGCGCGGGCATCGGCGCCATCGCAGCGCCGGCGTTCGACGGAGACATCGGAGCCTTCGCAACCTGTGTCGGCGTCGGACTCGACGTTGCGGCCGCCGCAGCCGGCGTTGGGCTCGGCGCAGCACTGGGAGTCACGGCCGGCGGGGCTGCGGCGGTCGCGGTCTGCTTGAGCTTGGTGTTGTAGAGGAAGCCGGTGACAACGATGCCGACGATCGAGACGACGGCGACCACCAGCGGCCACATCCACACCGGTGCCGCGGCCACCTTGGAAGCCGCCTTCTTCAGTTGCGGCTTGGAATAGCTCCCGTCCTCGCGCCGCATCGCCACCATGTAGGCGTGCACCGGCGTCGGGATGTTCTTCACCTCCTGCGCGCCGATATCGGCGAATTGCACCGACAGCTTGTTGGCGACCTGCTCGTGCACGGCGCGGGAGACGCAGATGCCGCCGACCTCGGCAAGGCCCTCCAGCCGCGCGGCGATGTTGACGCCGTCCCCCAGCAGATCGCCGTTGCGCTCGACCACATCGCCGATGGTGATGCCGATGCGGAACGACATCTGCCGGCTCGGCGGGTACGCCATGTTGCGCGTCCGCAGGCTCTCCTGGATGTCGATCGCGCAGCGCACCGCATCGACCGCACTCGGGAATTCCGCGAGCACGGCATCGCCCGCCGTGTTGAAGATCCGGCCGTTCGCCTTGGCGATGAAATCGTCGATGACTTCGCGGTAAGAGGCCAGGCGCCGCAGCGTCTCCTCTTCGTCCTCCGCGACCAGCCTCGAATACCCGGCAATATCGGCTGCGAAAATCGCCGCGATCTTGCGTTTCATCTGTGACCCGCCCCGGAACAAATTCGCGGGCGCAGAATGCCGCTATCGGCGACGCGGTGCAACAAAGTTTCAGCGCCCGCCACGGTCAGTGGCGAGCGCTAAACTTATTCAGGAATTTTGAGCGTGAGCCCCGGAGCGGCTGCGCCGGGGCTTAGTGCATAGCCGTGGAGTTGAGCTGCTGCTGGATGCTCTTGAAGTGGTCAAGCCGCGCAATGGCCTGATCGAGCTCGTCACCTTCGTGCTCCTTCAGGCCCTCTTCCATCTCCGCGATGGTCTCGGCGAACTGGGCACGATCGAGCTCGTCCAGCGAGGTCGCGACGTCGGCGAGCACGGTGAGGCCCCTCTCCGAAACCTCGGCGAGGCCGCCGAGCACGATGACCTTCTCGTGCCTGCCACCACTGGTGATGGTGAGAATGCCGGGCCGGATCGCAGCCACGACGGGCGCATGTCCCGCCAGCACGCCGAAGTCACCCTCGACGCCGGGGATGTCGACCTGATCGACCTCGCCCGTGAAGGCGAGCTTTTCCGGAGAAACGAGATCGAAGTGGAAGGTGGCCATGGTGTACCTGCGAGTAGCGAATAGCGAATGGCGAGTAGCGAACCGAGCGGGAGCAGCGCGTCTATTCGCTACTCCCTATTCGCCATTCGCCCTTAGGCGGCTTCCGCCGCCAGCTTCTTGCCCTTCTCGACCGCCTCTTCGATGGTGCCGACCATGTAGAAGGCGGCTTCCGGCAGGTGGTCGTACTTGCCTTCCACCAGGCCCTTGAAGCCCTTGATGGTGTCGGCGAGGTCGACGAACTTGCCGGGCGAGCCCGTGAAGATTTCGGCGACGTGGAACGGCTGCGACATGAAGCGCTCGACCTTGCGGGCGCGGGCCACGGTCAGCTTGTCCTCTTCCGAAAGCTCGTCCATGCCGAGAATGGCGATGATGTCCTGGAGCGCCTTGTAGCGCTGCAGCACCTGCTGGACCTGACGGGCAACCGCGTAGTGCTCCTCGCCGACGACCAGCGGGGAGAGCATGCGCGAGGTCGAGTCGAGCGGGTCCACCGCCGGATAGATGCCCTTTTCAGCGATCGAGCGCGACAGCGTGGTGGTCGCGTCAAGATGCGCGAACGAGGTCGCGGGCGCCGGGTCGGTCAAGTCGTCGGCCGGAACGTAGATGGCCTGCACCGAGGTGATCGAGCCCTTCTGCGTGGTGGTGATGCGCTCCTGCAGCGCGCCCATGTCGGTCGCCAGCGTCGGCTGATAACCCACCGCCGAAGGAATACGGCCGAGCAGCGCCGACACTTCCGAGCCGGCCTGGGTGAAGCGGAAGATGTTGTCGACGAAGAACAGCACGTCCTGGCCCTTGTCGCGGAAGTCTTCCGCGATGGTGAGACCCGTGAGCGCGACGCGGGCGCGGGCGCCGGGCGGCTCGTTCATCTGACCGAACACCAGCGCGCACTTCGACTTCACGCTCGGATCCGGATTGTGCGGATCGGCGTTGACCTTGGACTCGATGAACTCGTGATAGAGGTCGTTGCCCTCGCGGGTACGCTCGCCGACGCCGGCGAACACGGAGTAACCGCCGTGCGCCTTCGCGACGTTGTTGATCAGCTCCTGAATCAGCACGGTCTTGCCGACGCCGGCGCCGCCGAACAGGCCGATCTTGCCGCCCTTCGCGTAGGGAGCGAGGAGGTCAACGACCTTGATGCCGGTGACGAGAATTTCAGCTTCCGTGGACTGGTCGGTGTAGGTCGGCGCTTCCTGGTGGATCGCGCGCAGGCCTTCCGACTTGACGGGACCGGCTTCGTCGATCGGCTCGCCGATGACGTTGATGATGCGGCCGAGCGTGCCTTCGCCGACGGGAACGCGGATCGGCGAACCGGTGTCGGTGACTTCCTGGCCGCGAACCAGACCTTCGGTGGTGTCCATCGCGATGGTGCGGACGGTGGACTCGCCGAGATGCTGGGCGACTTCGAGCACCAGGCGGTTGCCGCCGTTCTTGGTCTCGAGCGAATTGAGAATGGCCGGGAGGTGGCCTTCGAACTGCACGTCGACGACGGCGCCGATGACCTGGGTGACGCGACCGACCTGGGCTGCCATTGAATGTCTCCTTCGATCCGAACTTCTAAACCGCGGTCAGCTTGACCGGGATGTTGCGTTTGACGGGTACTGAAGCGTCTTGGTCAGACGGCCTCGGCGCCCGAGATGATTTCGATCAGTTCCTTGGTGATCTGCGCCTGACGCGTGCGGTTGTAGACCAGCGTCTGCTTGCGGATCATCTCGCCGGCGTTGCGCGTCGCGTTGTCCATCGCGCTCATCTGCGCGCCGTAGAACGAGGCGTTGTTCTCGAGCAGAGCGCGGAAGATCTGGACCGCGAGGTTGCGCGGCAACAGGCGGGTGAGGATCTCGTCCTCTTCCGGCTCGTATTCGTAAGACGTGGTGCTGGCGGCACCACCCTCCTCGACGACCAGCGGAATGATCTGCTGGGCGGTCGGGACCTGCGCGATCACCGAGCGGAAGCGCGAATAGAACAGCGTGCAGACATCGAACTCGCCAGCCTCGAAGCGCGCCAGAATCTTCTTGGCGATGTCCTCGGCGTTGACGAAGCCGAGCTGGCGCACGCTGCGCAAATCGAGATGCTCGACGATCTGCTTGTCGAACTGGCGGCGGAGCTGCTCGTAGCCCTTGCGGCCGACGCAGAAGAATTTCACTTCCTTGCCCTGCGCGCTCAGCGCCAGAGCGCGCTCGCGGGCGAGACGCACGATCGAGGAGTTGAAAGCGCCGGACAGGCCGCGCTCGCCGGTGCAGACCAGCAGCAGGTGAACCTGATCGCGGCCGGTGCCGGCCAGCAGCGCCGGCGCGCCGGGCGAACCCGCCGCGGCGCTGGCGATGTTGGAGATCACCGCGCTCATCTTGTCGGCATAGGGACGCGCAGCTTCCGCCGCGGTCTGCGCGCGGCGCAGCTTCGAGGCCGCGACCATCTGCATGGCCTTGGTGATCTTTTGCGTCGCCTTGGTGGAGGCGATGCGGACGCGCATGTCTTTAAGTGACGCCATTCTTCGTTCACCCCGGCGGTTCGACTGAAGCGTCGGACCGCTAGCCTGTCCCTACCGCAATGCCCGGCCGGGCGCCGGGCACGCTTCTTATTGGTTTGCCTCTCGCGAATCGGTCATGGCCGGGCGACCCGGCCATGCTTGCTGTTACGCGAAGCTCTTCGCAAAGCCTTCGACCACCGACTTCAGCTTGGCAGCGGTGTCGTCGGTGAGGTCGCGGGTCTCGCGGATCGAATTGAGGATATCGGCGTTCTTGCCGCGCAGCAGCGACAGCAGACCATCCTCGAACGCGCGCACCTTGTTGACCGGCAGCGGATCGAGATAGCCGTTGGTGCCGGCCCAGATCACGCAGACCTGCTCTTCCATCTTCAGCGGCGAGAACTGCGGCTGCTTCAGGAGCTCAGTCAGGCGCGAGCCGCGATTCAGCAGGCGCTGGGTCGAGGCGTCGAGGTCGGAGCCGAACTGCGCGAACGCCGCCATTTCGCGGTACTGCGCAAGCTCGCCCTTGATCTTGCCGGCGACCTTCTTGGTGGCCTTGGTCTGCGCCGACGAGCCCACGCGCGACACCGACAGACCGACGTTCACCGCGGGACGGATGCCCTGGAAGAACAGGTCGGTTTCCAGGAAGATCTGGCCGTCGGTGATCGAGATGACGTTGGTCGGAATGTAGGCCGACACGTCGTTGGCCTGGGTTTCGATGACAGGCAGCGCCGTCAGCGAGCCCGAGCCATGGTCCTTGCTGAGCTTCGCCGCGCGCTCGAGCAGGCGGGAGTGCAGATAGAACACGTCGCCCGGATAGGCTTCGCGGCCCGGCGGACGGCGCAGCAGCAGCGACATCTGGCGGTAAGCGACGGCCTGCTTGGACAGATCGTCATAGATGATGACGGCGTGCATGCCGTTGTCGCGGAAGAATTCGCCCATGGTGCAGGCAGTAAAGGGGGCAATGTACTGCATCGGCGCCGGATCCGACGCGGTGGCGGCGACGACGATCGAATATTCGAGCGCGCCCTGCTCTTCCAGCACCTTCACGAACTGCGCGACGGTCGAACGCTTCTGGCCGACCGCGACGTAGACGCAGTACAGCTTGATGCTCTCGTCGGGCTGCGCGTTGAGCGGCTTCTGGTTCAGGATGGTGTCGAGCGCGATCGCGGTCTTGCCGGTCTGACGGTCGCCGATGATCAGCTCGCGCTGGCCGCGACCGATCGGGATCAGGGCGTCGATCGCCTTGAGGCCGGTCGCCATCGGCTCGCTCACCGACTTGCGCGGAATGATGCCGGGCGCCTTGACGTCGACGCGCATGCGCTTGTCGGCCTGGATCGGACCCTTGCCGTCGATCGGATTGCCAAGCGCGTCGACGACGCGGCCGAGCAGGCCCTTGCCGACCGGCGCGTCCACGATGGCGCGGGTGCGCTTGACGGTCTGGCCTTCCTTGATTTCACGGTCGGCACCGAAAATAACGACACCGACGTTGTCGGTTTCGAGGTTCAGCGCCATGCCGCGGGTGCCGTTCTCGAACTCGACCATTTCACCGGCCTGGACGTTGTCCAGACCGTAGACGCGGGCGATACCGTCGCCGACGGACAGCACCTGTCCGACTTCGGAGACTTCAGCTTCCTGGCCGAAATTCTTGATCTGGTCCTTGAGGATCGCGGAAATTTCCGCGGCGCGGATGTCCATCAGCCTGCCTCTTTCATCGCGTGCTTGATCGAATTGAGTTTGGTGCGAAGCGAACCATCGACCATGCGGCTGCCCAGCTTGACGACGAGGCCACCGATGATCGCGGGATCGACTTTCACGTTCAGCGCGACGTCCTTGCCGGTCACCGACTTCAGGGCAACCTTGAGGGCGTCGAGATTCTTCTCAGAGAGCGCTTCCGCCACCGTGACGTCGGCCGTCGTCTCGCCCTTGAACTTGGCGACGAGGACGCGATAGGCGCGGATGACATCAGCCACCGCGAACAGGCGGCGGTTGGCGGTCAGCACTTTGAGGAAATTGGCGGAGATTCCGGCAATGCCGGCCTTGTCCAGCACGGCCGAGAGGGCCTTGGACTGGGCATCGGCCGCGAACACCGGGCTGCGGACGAGGCGCTTCAGATCGGCGCTCTCGGTCAGCAAGGCCTCGAATTTGTCGAGATCGGCTTTGACCTCGTCGACCACTTTCTGGTCGCGGGCCAGTTCAAACAAGGCCGTTGCATAACGGCCGGACACACCTGAAACGGACGTATCTTCTGCAGCCACAGACGCGCTCTTTTTGCTGTCAAACTCGCAAGGGAAAAACCGTCGCCACGAAGCGGCGCCTAGCGATCCAAGCCCTTGGAATTCAAGCGGGACTTCGATTTTCGGCCGACACGGGAAGTGCCGGGTCCGTTAAAATCGCGGCTTTGCTAACATAGCAGGCGCGCACGTGCAACATGACGCCAAATTAAAGGCACGGGGTTCTGTCGCCAGTTCGTCGCACTCCGCGAGGACTCCCTGCGCGTTGAGGCGATGGGCCTGCCGCGCCACGGAATTGCCCTGAGCCTGACGGCGGCCTCCTGCACTTTGGTTCCTGCCGCCAGCGCATAGCCGCCATGAACACGGATCGCTGAGGCGTGATTCCCGCCTCGCCTGTTCCACTCGCCGAATACTTACCCAATTCTAAACGCTGAAGGCGATGACTTTGCTCTACAGTATTCGCAAGTACTTATTAAGTTAACGAATCGTTAAAGCCGAAGATTACGGAACATCGGCTGAATATCGCACGCCGGTAACAAGATATTTCATGACGACACATAGCGGATTTACTGCCCAATTCACGCCTCATTAGGAATCGAAACGCCAACCCGCTCACAAACTGATGGGGGCTCCACTAGCCACATATGTGGCAATACTAGCTTAGGGACCACTAAATGCTGTCTTTGAAGACGCTGGGCTTTGTGACCCGGCCGCGCACGGCGATCGCTTTCGTCGCCGCAACTCTCATCGTTGGTGGAACTGCCACCGAGGCTTCCGCCAAATCCAGGCATCACCGGCATCATCACCGCCACCACGCCCAGGCCGATACCAACGCGACCCCCGATTGGCGCAACGCCAATGCGGCGATGACGCCGTCCTCGGGCACCGGCCACAGCTTCTCCGGCATGGCCTCCTATTACGGCAACGAGTCCGGCAGCCGGACCGCGTCGGGCCAGCGCTTCAACCAGAACGCCCTGACCGCTGCGCACCGCTCGCTGCCATTCGGCACCAAGCTGCGCGTCACCCACCGCGGCCAGAGCGTGGTCGTCACCATCAATGACCGTGGTCCGTTCATCCGCGGCCGCGTCCTCGATCTCTCCACGGGTGCAGCCCGCGCCATCGGCCTCACCGGCGCCGGCGTCGGCCGCGTCACCGCGGAAGTCGTCTCCTAAAGGCGCCACAAGCGCCTCACATTGCCCGCGCACTTTCCATCAGTTTGATGCGCGCATGAAAACAAGCCCGCGGTCTTGGGGGACCGCGGGCTTTTTTTGATTCTTCGCTGTCAGTGCGACGACGTGGATGAAGCACACCGCTGCGTTCCCTCCCCCCTTGCGGGGGAGGGTTAGGGAGAGGGGTCCACACGGGGACTCCTTCTATCGAGTCAAAATAATCTCGCGACGCTCATCAACACCTTTTCCGGGGCTACCCCTCTCCCCCGCCCTCCCCCGCAAGGGGGGAGGGAGCGCAGTGTGCCCGCTCTCTACAAGAAGCTCTGCGGATCGACGTCCACTTCGAGCTTTTGATTGCCTGTCGGCTTCGGGCAGACGGCGAGCCAGTTGCGCAGGTAATCCGAGAGATCGAACCCGCGCGCCGATTTCACAAGGATGCGGAAGCGGTAGCGGCCCTTGATGACCGCGAGCGGCGCCTCGGCCGGCCCCAGCACCACCACGCGCTCGTCGCGCGGCGCGAGCGCGACGAGACGGCGGCCGAGACCTTCGGCGCTCGGGCGGTCGCCTGCGGAAATGATCAGGCTCGCGAGCCGGCCGAACGGCGGATAGAGCGTCTTCTCGCGCAGATCGATCTCGCTATCGTAGAAGGCCTCGCGGTCGCAGGCGATCAGCGCCTTCATCACGGGATGATCGGGCTGATGGGTCTGGAGGTAGCCGACGCCGCGGCCCTGCTCGCGGCCGGCACGGCCGATCACCTGGTTGAGCAATTGCCAGGTCCGCTCCGCCGCGCGCGGATCGCCGTTGGAGAGGCCAAGATCGGCATCGACCACGCCGACCAGATTGAGCCGCGGAAAGTTGTGCCCCTTGGCGACGAGCTGCGTGCCGATGATGATGTCGACACGGCCCTCCGCGATCTCGGCAAGCTCGCTGCGCATCGTCTCGATCGAGGTGATGAGATCGCTCGACAGCACCATGGTGCGCGCGTCCGGGAATAGCGCGGCCGCCTCCTCCTGCAGGCGCTCCACGCCGGGACCGACGGCGACCAGCGATTCCTCGGCCGAACAGTTCGGGCAGAGATGCGGGCGCGGCATCGAGAAGCCGCAATGATGACAGACGAGGCGCTGGCGAAAGCGGTGATCGACCAGCCAGGCATCGCAGATGGTGCAGGCGAAGCGATGGCCGCAGCCACGGCACAGCGTCAGCGGCGCATAGCCGCGTCGATTGAGGAACAGCAGCGCCTGCTCGCGCCGCTCGATCGCCTTTTTGATCTCGCCGGCGAGCCGCGGCGAGATATAGCGGCCGCGCGCGGGCGGCTCGCGGCGCAGGTCGATGGCCTCGATATGCGGCATGTGCTGGCCGCCGAAGCGCGAGGGCAGCGCGACGCGCTGATAGCGGTTCTTGCGTGCGTTGACCTCGGACTCGACCGAGGGCGTCGCGGAGGCCAGCACGACCGGGATCTTGGCGATATGCGCGCGCACCACCGCCATGTCGCGGGCGTGATAATGCACGCCCTCGTCCTGCTTGTAGGCCTGGTCGTGCTCTTCATCGACGACGATGAGACCGAGATTGGCGTAAGGCAAAAACAGCGCCGAGCGCGCGCCGACCACGACGGGCGCTGAGCCTTCGGAGATCGCCGCCCAATTGCGAGCGCGGGTGCGCGGCGTCAGCTCCGAGTGCCATTCGATCGGCCGCACGCCAAAGCGCTGCGCGAAGCGGTCGAGGAACTGGCCGGTGAGCGCGATTTCCGGCATCAGGATCAGCGACTGCTTGCCGCGGCGGATGGTTTCCGCAACGGCCTCGAAATAGACCTCGGTCTTGCCGGAGCCGGTGACGCCGTCGAGCAGCGCGACGTGGAAGGTTCCGTTGGCCGCGAGCGCGCGCATTGCATCGACGCCGGCACGCTGCAACGGCGAGAAATCCGGCCGGCCGAACTCCGGATCGGGGGCCGGCGGCGGCGCAGGCGGCGGCATCGGCTCGACCGTGAGCGTGCCCTCGTCGACGAGGCCGTCGATCACGCCGGCCGAGACGCCCGCTTCCTTGGCCGCTTCCGACTTGCCGTGCAGCAGCCGGTCCGACAGCACCTCGATCACGCGCTGCCGCGCCGGCGTCAGCCGCCGCGGCGGATCGCCGGTCAGGCGCACGCCGGGGCGTACCCGCTCGGGGCCGAGATTCTCGCCCATCCGCAGGCACATGCGCAGCACCATGCCGCGCGGGCTCAGCGTGTAATTGGCGACCCAGTCGACGACCGAACGCAATTCGGGCTTCAGCGGCGCAATGTCGAGCTTCTCGCTGACCTCCTTGAGGCGGTTGTGCAGCCGCGGATCGGGATTGGCGTTCTCGCCCCAGACCACGGCCAGCACCTCGCGCGCACCGAGCGGCACACCGACGAGATCGCCGGCCTTCAGCTCCATGCCGCGCGGCACCTTGTAGGAATAGGTCTGGTCGAGCGCGACCGGCACCAGCACGTCGACCATGCCGGTCGCGTGGGTGGGAGCGGTCGTGCTGCGCGACGAATGATCCATGGAAGGAGAATCGGAACCTTGGGCCTTCAGGCTAGCGCCCCGAGGCGGCCTTAGCGAACAGTAAACGGGTCTGATGCGATATACTGTGCGGAATCATTACGTCCAGAGCGCATGAGCAAAGCGGCCGCCCCCTTGATCGAGCTCGCCAGCGCCGATCCCTCGATCGCGCAGGAGATGGCGCGCTGGCTGTCGCATCTCGGCGCCGAGCGGCGGCTGTCGCCGAAGACGCTGGAGGCCTATGGCCGCGACTTGCGGCAGTGCCTCGATTTCCTTTGCAGCCATTGGGGCGAGCGCGTGACGCTCGAACGGTTTGCCTCGCTCGAAGCCACCGACGTCCGCGCCTTCATGGCGATGCGCCGCGCCGACGACATTGCCGGCCGCTCGCTGATGCGCGCGCTGGCGGGCCTGCGCTCGTTCGGCCGCTTCCTGGAGCGCGAAGGCAAGGGCAAGGTCGGCGCGCTCTCCGCGATCCGCGCGCCGAAGGTTGCGAAGAGCCTGCCGAAGCCGCTGCCGATGGCATCGGCAAAGCGTCTTGCGGATGCCGACGAGCGCGCCGGCGAGGAACGCGAGACCTGGATCCTGGTGCGCGATGCCGCGGTGATGGCGCTGCTGTATGGCTCGGGCCTGCGCATCTCCGAAGCGCTCGGCCTGAAGCGCCGCGAGGTGCCGAAGCCCGGCGAAGGCGACGTGCTGGTCGTGACAGGCAAAGGCAACAAGACGCGCATGGTGCCGGTGCTGCAGAACGTGCTGGAGCTGGTGCAGGAATATGTTGCGATGTGCCCGTATCCGCTGCCGGCGGAGGGCCCGATCTTCGTCGGCGCGCGCGGCGGTCCCTTGAGCCCGCGCATCATCCAGCTCGCGATGGAGCGGCTGCGCGGCGCGCTTGGCCTGCCCGACAGCGCCACCCCGCACGCGCTGCGCCATTCCTTCGCCACACATCTGCTGTCGCGCGGCGGCGATCTGCGCGCGATCCAGGAACTGCTCGGCCATTCCTCGCTCTCGACCACGCAAATCTATACCGGCATCGATTCCGAGCGCCTGCTGGAAGTCTATGCCAGCGCGCATCCGCGGCGCTGAATTCTGACATCAAGCTGTCATCCCGCGCATGCCTCTTGCGCGGCACCTGCGGTTCAGTCAATCGTGGGGAACCAGACAGGAGGTACTATGAGCGCACATGAAAGCATGGAGCATGCCGAGCACGCTGAGCACGCGTCCGGCTCGAACAAGAAGATCGCCCTCCTGATCGCCGTGCTGGCGCTGTTCCTTGCGATCTCGGAGACGCTCGGCAAGGGCGCCCAGACCGAATCGATCAGCAAGAACGTCGAGGCGGCCAATCTCTGGGCGTTCTTCCAGGCCAAGAGCATCCGCCGCACCGTGGTGCTGACCGCATCCGAGCAGGGCAAGCTGACGCTGGCTGGTACGACCGACGACGCCCTGAAGGCGACCGTGCAGAAGCAGGTCGACGACTGGACCAAGACCGCGGCGCGCTACCGCTCCGAGCCCGAGACCGGCGAAGGCACCGAGCAGCTTGCCGAGAAGGCCAAGCATGCCGAGCACGAGCGCGACGAGGCGACCGCGAAGTATCACCACTTCGAGCTGGCCTCCGCCGCATTCCAGATCGGCATCGTGCTGGCGTCCGCCACCATCATCACCGGCATGATCGCGCTGGCCTATGTCGGCGGCATTTTGACGCTCGCCGGCCTCCTCATGACCGCGCTCGGCCTGTGGTGGCCGCATCTGCTGCATTTGCATTGAGGGGTTGAGCGCAACAAACTCCGCCGTCGTCCCGGGCAGCTCACCGCGCCTGGTGCACGCTCTTGCGGAAGCGCTGGATCAAACGGAGCGTGCGGGCGGACCAGCCTTCGCCGTTGCCGGTGATCAGCTCGCGGATGCGCTGCTTGATCGGGTCGACCAGCAGGTGCGCCTTGGCGCGCACCTTCATCACGAGATCGTAGATCCGCTCGAACCAGTGCATCTCCAAAAGCTTGTCGCGTGTGACGTCGAACACGAAGGCGGTGACGCCGACGCCGACCATTTTCGCGAAAACAATCGTGAAGACCGCGCTGGTCCAGTACTCATGCGTGAGCAGCCACAGGCCGACCAGCTTGAGCGGAAACAGCGGAATGATGGGGACCGCGAACACGATCAGCGTCATGGCCGGCGACAGCGCGTCGACGCGCTCCGTCAGCCATTGCTTGAAACGTGCGAGCGGGATGGCTGCGACAACCCGCGCGACGATCGGTTCGAGATGGTCCCACAGCCAGGCTTCGATCAGAAAGATGATCGCAAGCAGGACCCAGACCGGTTGCAGAAGGCGGCGCAGCATGTGTTTCCCGCCCGATTCTTCGCTGGGCGCGAGCCTACATATGGATGGCCCGCTTGCCGACTGCAAGCGCGGCTTCCTTGACGGCCTCCGAGCGGGTCGGATGGGCGTGGCAGGTGCGCGCGAGATCTTCCGCACTGCCACCAAATTCCATGAGAACGCAGGCTTCATGGATCATTTCGCCGGCCTCAATGCCGATAATGTGCACGCCGAGCACGCGATCGGTCTTCGCATCTGCGAGAATCTTCACAAAGCCGTCGGTGGTCTGGTTGACCTTGGAGCGGCCGTTAGCGGTAAAGGGAAACTTCCCGACGGTATAAGCTGTGCCCGCCTGCTTCAGCTCCTCCTCGGTCTTGCCGACGGAGGACACTTCCGGCGTGGTATACACGACACCCGGGATCACATCGTAGTTCACGTGGCCGGCCTGGCCGGCGATGATCTCGGCGACCGCAACGCCTTCGTCCTCGGCCTTATGCGCGAGCATCGGGCCGGCGACGACGTCGCCGATGGCATAGACGCCCTTCAGGCTGGTGGCGAAATGCGGATCGATCTGGACGCGGCCGCGCGGGTCGAGTGCAACGCCGGCTTCCTTCAGGCCCAGCCCGTCGGTGTAGGGCGTGCGGCCGATGCAGACCAGAACGACATCGGCCTCGATGGTCTCGGCGGCCCCGCCGGCGGCCGGCTCGATCTTCGCGAGCAACGTCTTGCTGTTCGCTTCGACGCCAGTGACCTTCGAACCCAGCTTGAACGCGAATCCCTGCTTTTCAAGGATGCGCTGGAATTGCTTGGCAATCTCGCCGTCCATGCCGGGCAGGATGCGATCGAGGAATTCGACCACCATGACTTCGGATCCAAGCCGGCGCCACACAGAGCCAAGTTCGAGCCCGATCACGCCGGCACCAATGACCAGCAATCTGCCTGGCACCTTCTCCAGCGACAGCGCGCCGGTCGAGGACACGATGCGCTTCTCGTCGATCTCGATGCCCTTGAGGCGCGCGATGTCGGAGCCGGTGGCGATCACGATGTTCTTGGTCTCGACCACCTGCGACTTGCCGTCGGCGGAGACCTCGACCTTGCCGGTGCCCAAGATCTTGCCGGTGCCCTTGAGCACGTCGATCTTGTTCTTCTTCATCAGGAACTCGACGCCCTTGACGTTACCGTCGATGCCCTGCTGCTTGAAATTCATCATCGCGGGAAGATCGAGCTTCGGCGAGGAGACCGACACGCCCATCTTGGCGAAGGAATGCCCGGCTTCCTCGAACATTTCGGACGCATGCAGCAGCGCCTTCGAGGGCATGCAGCCGACATTGAGGCAGGTGCCGCCGAGCGTTGCGTTCTTTTCGACCACGGCGACTTTCATGCCGAGCTGGCTAGCGCGCACTGCGCAGACATAACCGCCCGGTCCGGTGCCGATGACGACGAGATCGTAGGTAGCCATGAGAGAAAGTCCCGTAGGTTTAGCGTGATGAGGATGTGTCAGCGTCCGCGCGGCGCGTCAGCGTCCGCCGGACACATCGAGAATGGCTGAGGTGACGTAGGAGGCATCGTCCGACAGCAGCCAGACGATGGCGTTGGCGATTTCGTCGGCAGTGCCGACGCGCTTCATCGGCACCATATGGGCCAGACGATGGGCGCGGTCGGGCTCGCCGCCGGCGGCGTGGATTTCGGTGTCGATCAGTCCGGGACGGATCGCGGCGACGCGAATGCCTTCGTTCGCGACTTCATAACCGAGGCCGACGGTGAAGGAATCGACCGCGCCCTTGGACGCGGCATAGTCGACATAGGTGTTGGGCGCGCCGAGACGGGCCGCGACCGAGGACAGGTTGACGATGACGCCGCCCTTGCCGCCATGCTTGGTCGACATCCGCTTCACGGCCTCGCGCGCGCAGAGGATGGAGCCGGTGACGTTGACCGCCATGACGCGCTGGATGCGCTCGGCCGACATCTCGTCGACGCGCACGCCGCTCTTGCCGACAATGCCGCCATTATTGACGAGCGCGCCGAGGGTGCCGAACTTGTCGGCCTCCTTGAACAGGGCGAGGATGTCGCTTTCCTCGGCGACATCGCATTTCACCGCAATGGCCTTGCCGTTGCTGGCCTCGATCGTAGCTACGACTTCGTCGGCCGCGGTCTTGTTGCTGGCATAGCCGACCACGACGCGAAAGCCGCGCGCGGCCGCCGCAATCGCAGTCGCCCGCCCGATGCCGCGGCTGCCGCCGGTGATGACAACGACTTTATCCGTCACGCGCGCCTCCATGGTTCGACATGCGCCGTCGCCAATGGCGACGGCGCTCGCAGAGCATCAGGGATCAGAGATCGAGTACCAACCGCGCCGGATCTTCCAGGCTCTCCTTGACGCGGACCAGGAAGGTCACGGCTTCCTTGCCGTCGATCACGCGGTGATCGTAGGACAGCGCCAGATACATCATCGGGCGGACCTCGATCTTGCCGCCGACGACCATCGGCCGCTCCTGGATCTTGTGCATGCCGAGGATGCCGGACTGCGGCGCATTCAGGATCGGCGTCGACATCAGTGAGCCGTAGATGCCGCCATTGGTGATGGTGAAGGTGCCGCCCTGCATCTCGTCGATCTTGAGCTGGCCGTCACGGGCGCGGCGGCCGAAATCGGCAATGCCCTTCTCGATGTCGGAGATCGACTTGTGGTCGCAGTCGCGCACCACGGGCACGACGAGGCCCTTGTCGGTGCCGACGGCGACGCCGATGTGATAGTAGTTCTTGTAGATCAGGTCGCTGCCGTCGATCTCGGCGTTGACCGCCGGGATGTCCTTCAGCGCCTGCACGACGGCCTTGGTGAAGAAGCCCATGAAGCCGAGCTTGGCGCCGTGCTTCTTCTCGAATGCATCCTTGTAGTGGGCGCGCAGCGCCATGACGTTGGTCATGTCGACCTCGTTGAAGGTCGTGAGCATGGCCGCGGTGTTCTGCACGTCCTTGAGGCGGCGTGCGATGGTCTGGCGCAGGCGGGTCATCTTGACGCGCTCTTCGCGGGCGGCGTCATCGGCCGGCGACGGCGCGCGGACCTGAACGGCGGCAGCGGGCTGGTTGACCGGGGTCGGCGCGGAGGCGGCACGCTCGATCGCGGCGAGCATGTCGCCCTTGGTGACGCGGCCGTCCTTGCCGGAGCCCGGAACGGTCGAAGCGTCGATGCCGGTCTCGGCCGACAGCTTGCGCACGGACGGAGCCAGCGGCGCATCGGCCGGCGGCGCCTTCGCGGCAGCAGGAGCAGCGGCGGCGGGTGCCGGAGCAGCAGCGGCAGCCTTGGCAGGCGCAGCGGCGGGCTTGGCAGCACCGGCACCGTCGGTGATCTGGCCGAGCAGCGCGCCCACAGCAACGGTCGCGCCATCGGCGGCGATGATCTCGCTCAGCGTGCCCGCGGAGGGCGCGGGGACCTCGATGGTGACCTTGTCGGTCTCAAGCTCCACCAAGGGCTCGTCGACGGCGACGGGATCGCCGGCCTTCTTGAACCAGCGGCCGATGGTGGCCTCGGTGACGGATTCGCCGAGCGTCGGCACACGAATTTCAGTCATGGTCTCTTCCTTAAGGGATCGCCAGTAGCGGTCATGAATTCAGGTGTCATCGGCCGGCGAAAAGCAGGCCATCCAGCAAGCCGGGACGTTCGCATTCACGTCACGGCTACTGGATGCCCCGCTCCGGTGCGCAATGGCGCACAAGGCGGGGCATGACGCAGTTCAAAAAGATCAGCTCAGTGCTTCGTCCAGGAACGCCTTCAACTGAGCCTGATGCTTGGACATCAGACCCGTGGCGGTCGCGGCGGAAGCGGCGCGGCCGACATAACGCGGACGCCGGCTCACACCGTTCACCTGGTTCAGCACCCATTCCAGATAGGGCTCGATGAAGTGCCAGGCACCCATGTTGCGGGGCTCTTCCTGGCACCACACCATTTCGGCCTTCTTGAAGCGCGACAGCTCGGTCACGAGCGCCTTCAGCGGCACCGGATAGAGCTGCTCGACGCGCATCAGGTAGATGTCGTCGATGCCGCGCTTCTCGCGCTCCTCGTAGAGGTCGTAATAGACCTTGCCGGAGCACAGCACGATGCGGCGGATCTTCTCGTCCGGAACGAGCTTGATGGCTTCGTTCGGCAGCATCTGGGCGTCATCATAGAGGATGCGGTGGAAGGTCGTTCCCTTCGCGAGCTCCTCGAGACGCGACACCGCCCGCTTGTGGCGCAGCAGCGACTTCGGCGTCATCATGATCAGCGGCTTGCGGATCTCGCGATGCAGCTGCCGGCGCAGCGCGTGGAAGTAGTTCGCCGGCGTGGTCGGATAGACCACCTGCATGTTGTCTTCCGCGCTCATCTGCAAGTAACGCTCGAGGCGCGCCGAGGAGTGCTCCGGTCCCTGGCCCTCATAGCCATGCGGCAGCAGGCAGACGAGGCCGGACATGCGCAGCCATTTGCGCTCACCCGAGGAGATGAACTGGTCGAACACGACCTGTGCACCGTTGGCGAAGTCGCCGAACTGGGCTTCCCACAAGGTCAGCGTGTTCGGCTCGGCGAGCGAATAGCCGTATTCGAAGCCGAGCACCGCTTCTTCCGACAGCAGCGAGTTGATGACCTCGTAATGGCCCTGCTCGTGACCGAGATGGTTGAACGGCGTGTAGCGGCTCTCGTCTTCCTGGTCGATCAGGACCGAATGGCGCTGCGAGAAGGTGCCGCGCTCCGAATCCTGTCCGGACAGGCGGACGTGGTGGTTTTCGTTGAGCAGCGAGCAGAACGCCAGCGCCTCGCCGGTCGCCCAGTCGATGCCGGCGCCGGTGTCGATCGCCTTCGAGCGGTTATCGAGGAAACGCTGGATGGTGCGGTGAACGCGGAAGCCGTCCGGCACCTTGGTGATCTTGCGGCCGATATCCTTCAGCGTGGCGATGTCGACGCCGGTGACGCCGCGGCGTGCATCCTCTTCCTGGTCGGCGATCTTGAAGCCGGACCACTTGCCGTCGAGCCAGTCGGCCTTGTTCGGCTTGTAGGAGGTGCCGGCCTCGAACTCGGCATCGAGCCGCGAGCGCCAGTCGGCCTTCATCTTGTCGACCTCACCCTCGGTGACCACGCCCTCGGCGATCAGGCGCTTAGAGTAAAGAGTGAGGGTCGAGGGATGGGCCGCGATCCGCTTGTACATCACGGGCTGGGTGAACGCGGGCTCATCGCCCTCGTTGTGGCCGTAACGGCGATAGCACCACATGTCGATCACGACCGGCTTGTGGAACTTCTGCCGGAACTCGGTCGCGACCTTGGCCGCGAACACCACGGCTTCCGGATCGTCACCGTTCACGTGGAAGATCGGCGCGTCGATCATCTTCGCCACATCCGACGGGTAAGGCGAAGAACGAGAATAACGCGGATAGGTGGTGAAGCCGATCTGGTTGTTGACGATGAAGTGCACGGAGCCGCCGGTGCGGTAGCCCTTCAGGTCCGACAGGCCGAAGCACTCCGCCACCACGCCCTGGCCGGCGAACGCGGCATCGCCGTGCATCAGGAGCGGCATGACGGAGATGCGCATGTCCGGCGGATCGCCGTGCTGGTCCTGCTTGGCGCGGACCTTGCCGAGCACCACGGGATCGACGATCTCGAGATGCGAGGGGTTGGCCGTGAGCGACAGATGGATGCGGTTGCCGTCGAACTCGCGGTCCGAGGAGGCGCCGAGGTGGTACTTGACGTCGCCCGAGCCTTCGACCGCGTCGGGGTTGGCCGAGCCGCCCTTGAACTCGTGGAACAGCGCGCGATGGGCCTTGCCCAACACCTGGGTCAGCACGTTGAGGCGGCCGCGATGCGGCATGCCGAGCACGATTTCCTTCACGCCGAGATTGCCGCCGCGCTTGATGATCTGCTCGAGCGCGGGGATCAGCGCTTCACCGCCGTCGAGGCCAAAGCGCTTGGTGCCAGTGAACTTGGTGTCGCAGAACTTTTCGAAACCTTCGGCTTCGACCAGCTTCGTCAGGATGGCTCTGCGACCTTCAGGCGTGAACGAGATCTCCTTATCGGGTCCCTCGATACGCTCCTGGATCCAGGCCTTCTGCGCGGCATTGCTGATATGCATGAACTCGACGCCGAGCGTCTGGCAGTAGGTGCGCTCGCAGATCGCGGTGATCTCGCGCAAGCTGCCGTATTCGAGGCCGAGCACGTGATCGAGGAAGATCTTGCGGTCGAAATCGGCTTCGCTGAAGCCATAGGTGCGCGGGTCGAGCTCTTCGCGGTTGCGCTGGGCCTCGATGCCGAGCGGATCGAGCTTGGCGTGGAAGTGGCCGCGCATGCGGTAGGAGCGGATCAGCATCAGCGCGCGGACCGAGTCGCGCGTGGCCTGAAGCACGCCGGCGGAGGAGATGTCCGCGCCCTTGTCGCCTCCCTTGGCCTGCGCCCTGGCGGCGATCTTGGCACCGACCGCCTTCTCGACTTCGGCCCAGTTGCCGTCGAGGGCCGAGGTCAGATCATCCTTCGGCGTCAGCGGCCAGTTGTCCCGCTCCCAGGACGGGCCTTCCGCGTTCTTCCGGACGTCGGCGGGCTGGTCGTTGAGGCTCTTGAAGAACTCCTGCCACTCGGCGTCGACCGAGGACGGGTCCTTCTCGTAGCGGGCGTAGATTTCGTCGATGTAGGTGGCGTTGGTGCCCTGCAAAAAGGATGACAGGGCAAAGGCTGCGTTCGCGTCCTGGCGAGACATACTTGAGTTCCTGGCGATTTCGGTTCGCGCATAACAAACGGCGCTGGCGCCGAGCTCCCCGGCAGAGGCTCGGCGCGACAGGCACCCTTTACCCTATTTGCTGCGAAACTTCGCCCGGAAAAGTACGAAGAAGTGAATTAGCCTTTCAACTTTTCGGCAAGCGTATGGCCGAGGCGGGCGGGCGACGGGGACACTGTAATCCCTGCCGATTTCATCGCCTCGGTCTTGGAACCGGCGTCGCCCTTGCCGCCCGAAATGATCGCGCCGGCATGGCCCATGCGGCGGCCGGGAGGGGCGGTGACGCCGGCGATGAAGCCGACCATCGGCTTCTTGCGGCCGCGCTTGGCCTCGTCCTTGAGGAACTGGGCGGCGTCCTCCTCGGCGGAACCGCCGATCTCGCCGATCATGATGATCGACTCGGTCTTGGGGTCGGCGAGCAGCATCTCCAGCACGTCGATGAACTCGGTGCCCTTGACCGGGTCGCCGCCGATGCCGACCGCGGTGGTCTGGCCGAGGCCTTCCTGGGAGGTCTGGAACACGGCTTCATAGGTCAGCGTGCCCGAGCGGGAGACGATGCCGACCGAACCGGTCTTGAAGATGTTGGCGGGCATGATGCCGATCTTGCACTCGCCGGCGGTCATGACGCCCGGGCAGTTCGGCCCGATCAGGCGCGACTTGGAAGCCGCGAGCGAGCGCTTCACCCGGACCATGTCGATGACCGGAATGCCCTCGGTGATGCAGACGATCAGCGGGATCTCGGCGTCGATGGCCTCGCAGATCGCATCCGCCGCGCCCGGCGGCGGCACGTAGATCACCGACGCATCGGCGCCGGTCTTCTCACGCGCCTCGCGCACGGTGTCGAACACCGGCAGGTTCAGATGCGTCGAGCCGCCTTTGCCCGGCGAGGTGCCGCCGACCATCTTGGTGCCGTAGGCGATCGCGGCCTCGGAATGGAAGGTGCCGTTCTTGCCGGTGAAGCCCTGGCAGATGACCTTGGTATTCTTGTCGATCAGGATGGACATGAGGTCTGCTTTCGCGAAACTAACAGAGTGAAGGGGTCAGTGGATGCGGCGGTAGACGCCGGTGAGGACGTCAGCCCAGCCTTCCGCGTCCGGCGAGAACTGGATCTTCAACGAGTAGGAATCCTCATTGATGATCTCGTAGACGTGGCGCGCATTGCCGCGGAGCGAGCCGCGCACCAGCGTCAGGGTGTTGCCGACCCACCCGCCGGAGGCGGGCGAGGGCGGCGTGTAACCGAGCGAGTCGTACCAGAACAATTTGTAGGTCCGGTCGTCGCGATCGAAGGTGAAGATGCCGTGGGTGGCAAAGCTCTGCTTGCCGTCGCGCATCTGGATCGCATCCTGGATCAGATAGAATCCATTCAGGTCCATGCGCGCGACGACGTGAGAGGTGGCCGGCCCGCCCGCGTTCCAGCGCGACGGGAAGACCATCTCCTCACCATCCCATTCGCCGGCGAACGCGGCGAGGCGCGTGTGCTCGGGGAGCGGAGATGATGCAGCGAGATGGTCCTGGGTCATGGCCTTAGCCTCCCTTGACGGCCTTCACGATCTTCTGCGCGGCGTCGTCGAGATTGTCGGCCGGCACCACGTTCAGTCCGGATTCACGGATGATCTTCTTGCCGAGCTCGACATTGGTGCCTTCGAGGCGGACCACCAACGGCACGCTGAGGCCGACTTCGCGCACGGCGGCGGTGACGCCCTCGGCGATCACGTCGCACTTCATGATGCCGCCGAAGATGTTGACCAGGATGCCCTTCACATTGGGATCGGCGGTGATGATCTTGAACGCGGCCGCGACCTTCTCCTTGCTGGCGCTGCCGCCGACGTCGAGGAAGTTCGCCGGCGCCATGCCGTAGAGCTTGATGATGTCCATCGTCGCCATGGCGAGACCGGCGCCGTTGACCATGCAGCCGATGTTGCCGTCGAGCGTGACGTAGTTGAGGTCGTACTTGGACGCCTCGATCTCCTTGGCGTCTTCCTCGGTCTCGTCGCGTAGCGCGAGCACTTCGGGATGACGGAACAGCGCGTTGTCGTCGAACGACACCTTGGCATCGAGCACGCGGAGCTGACCCTGCTTGGTCACGACCAGCGGGTTGATCTCCAGCATCGACATGTCCTTGGCGACGAACGCCGCATAGAGCTGCGCGGTGAGCTTCTCGGCCTGCTTGGCGAGATCACCGGAGAGCTTCAGCGCGTTCGCAACCGTGCGGCCGTGGTGGCCCATGATGCCGGTGGCGGGATCGACCGAGAAGGTCACGATCTTCTCGGGGGTGTTGTGCGCGACGTCCTCGATGTTGACGCCGCCCTCGGTCGAGACGACGAAGGAGACGCGCGAGGTCTCGCGGTCGACCAGGATCGAGAGGTAGAATTCCTTGTCGATGTCCGAGCCGTCCTCGATGTAGAGGCGGTTGACCTGCTTGCCGGCAGGTCCCGTCTGCACGGTCACCAGGGTTGCGCCCAGCATCTGCTTGGCGAATTCGGAGACTTCCGCTGCCGACTTGGCGATGCGGACGCCGCCCTTGTCGCCGGCCGAGGCTTCCTTGAACTTGCCCTTGCCGCGGCCGCCGGCATGGATCTGGCTCTTCACCACATAGACCGGACCGGGCAGCGCCTTGGCGGCGGCTTCCGCGTCTGCGGCTTTAAGGACCGGGACGCCCTTGGAGATCGGCACGCCGAACTCACCCAGCAGCGCTTTGGCCTGATATTCATGGATATTCATATGGTCGCTCCCTGAACCCGCGGGCGGTGACCTCTTGGGCCCACCTCAGTCTTGTGGCTGGCATACCATATACCACAGGAACTGCAACCCGGATTCTTTGACTTCGAAGATCTGGACGGCTGGACCGGAACCCGCCCCGGTCAAGCCGGTCCCGGAAGTGAAACCGCCGAAGACCGGTTTTTCGATCTTCGGCGGGGTATTGTTTGCGCCTTAGCGGCCGAGAAGATCGGGTGCGATCTTCTTGCAGGCGTCGACCAGGCCCTGCACGGCGCCGACCGACTTGTCGAAGGCTTCGCGGTCCTTGCCGGCGAGCTCGATCTCGACGACGCGCTCGACGCCCTTGGAGCCGATCACGACGGGCACGCCGACATACATGTCCTTCACGCCGTATTCGCCGTTCAGGTACGCAGCCGAGGGCAGCACGCGCTTCTTGTCACGCAGATAGCTCTCGGCCATCGCGATCGCGGACGCGGCCGGGGCGTAGAAAGCCGAGCCGGTCTTGAGCAAATTGACGATCTCGGCGCCGCCATTGCGGGTGCGGTCGACGATCTCGTCGAGGCGCGCCTGCGAGGTCCAGCCCATCTTGACGAGATCGGGCAGCGGGATGCCGGCAACGGTGGAGTACTTCACCAGCGGCACCATGGTGTCGCCGTGGCCGCCGAGCACGAAGGCGGTGACGTCTTCAACGGAGACATTAAATTCGTCGGCCAGGAAGTAGCGGAAGCGCGCGGAGTCGAGCACGCCGGCCATACCGACGACCTTCTTGTGCGGCAGGCCCGAAGCCTTCTGCAGCGCCCAGACCATCGCGTCGAGCGGGTTGGTGATGCAGATGACGAAGGCGTCGGGGGCGTACTTCTTGATGCCGGCACCGACCTGCTCCATGACCTTGAGGTTGATGGAGAGGAGGTCGTCGCGGCTCATGCCGGGCTTGCGCGGCACGCCGGCGGTGACGATGCAGACCTTGGCGTTGTCGAGCGCTTCGTAGGAGTTGGCGCCGGTGTAGTGGGCGTCAAAACCGTCGACCGGCGAGGACTGCGCGATGTCGAGCGCCTTGCCCTGCGGCACGCCCTCGGCGATGTCGAACATCACGACGTCGCCCAGTTCTTTCAGGCCGATGAGGTGAGCCAGCGTTCCGCCGATCTGACCGGAGCCAATCAAAGCAATCTTGTCGCGCGCCATGTGAACCTGTCCTTTAGACACGTGAGGAGGGAAAACTGATGGGTGGTTATCCCTTTCGCTTCCCGCGTTCAAGTCGGCGGATGCCCAATTGTCGGGCTTGCCGTGATTCCGGCCAGCAAACCCTGAAGCCGTCATTCCGGGGCGCCTGCGCAAGGCGCGGGCGAACCCGGAATCTCGAAATCGTCGCGCGAGATTCCGGGCTCGCGACTTTCGTCGCGCCCCGCAAATGACAGCGCTGGCAAATAGGACTTAAGTCTCCACCAGACCCTTGGTGGAACCGCTGGCGGTGGAATCCTTGCGGCCGTGAGGCAGCGCCAGATAGGATTCCGAGCTCATTTCGATCAGGCGCGAGGCCGTCCGCTTGAACTCCATGGCCTCGGTGCCCTCGGTTGCGAGGTAGAGCGAGATCGGGTTGGCGTCGGCCGAGGCCATCAGCTTCACGGCATTGTCATAGAGCGTATCGATCAGCGTGATGAAGCGCTTGGCGGCGTTGCGCTGGGAGAAGTCCATCACTGGAATATGGTCGACCAGGATGGTGTGGTAGTCGTGCGCCAGCCTGAGGTAGTCGGATGCACCGAGCGGCTTCTCGCAGAGATCGGCGAACGAGAACCGCGCCACGCCGTGGGCCGAGCACGGCACGTGCAGGATGCGGCCCTTGATCGAGATATCGCGCGACCTGCATTTGGCCCCGCCCGACATTCGCAACCAGGCGCGGTCGAGCGCGGCATCCGCATCACCGTCGGCCGGCGTCAGCCACATCGGCACGCCTTGCAGCTTCTCCAGCCGGAAGTCGGTGCGCGCATCGAGCCGCGCGACGTCCATGTGGTCGGTGATCTGCTTGATGAAGGGCAGGAACAGCGAGCGGTTCAGGCCGCCCTTGTAGAGATCGTCGGGTGCGACGTTGGAGGTCGCGACCACGACGGTGCCGAGCTCGAACAATTTCGCGAACAGGCGTCCCAGGATCATCGCATCCGCGATGTCGGTGACGTGGAATTCGTCGAAGCAGAGCAGCCAGCTCTCCTCGAAGATCGCAGTCGCCGTCAGCGCGATGACATCGCCGTCGGCGATCTCGCCGCGCGCGATGCTCTGGCGATAGTCGTAGATGCGCTCATGCACATCCGCCATGAATTCGTGGAAATGTGCGCGGCGCTTGTGCTCGACGCTCGACTGCTGGAAGAACAGATCCATCAGCATGGTCTTACCGCGGCCGACCTCGCCATGGATGTAGAGCCCGTGCGGCGCATCGTCCTTGTCGTTGCTGCTGAACAGGCGGCTGAGCAGCCCCTGCTTGCGCGCGGGCTTGTAACTTGCGAGCCGCTGGTCGAGCGCCGCATAGGCCTCGGCGACCTCGGCCTGCGCAGCATCCGGCTCGATCGCGCCTGATGCGATCTCGGCCTGGTATGCCTCGCGAAATGAGGAATTGGGGGTGGAGAGCATGGCCCTTTACCGCCAGAGATGGGCGGAAATTGCAAGCCGTGAAATGAGGTCAGAGCTATGCGCTTTCGTGTCCTGGATGCGCTGCTGCGCTCATGCGCTGCTGCGCAGAGCCGGGACCCACTATTTCGTACATCGATCGCGGAACGCTGGGCCCCGGCTCTGCGGCCGGGGCACGAGAGCTGCGCTACTCACACAGCTCGTAGGCGTCCTCGACGATGTACGGCCCGCCACCCGTCGATGCTCGCGAGGAGAACAGCACGAAGCGCTCGGCCATGAAGGCCTTGCTCGGGAAGTAGCCGCGCAGCGAGAGATAGTCGGCGACGTCGCGGTCGGAGGCGTCGTGCAGCCGGGCCAGCGTGACGTGCGGGATGAACTTGCGCCCCTCCGGATCGAGACCGATCCGCTGCATCATGCGCTCGAGCTCGGCCTGCAATTCCATCAGCGGCTTGCTCGGCGCGATCGTTGCGACCACCGCGCGCGGCTTGCGGCCGCCGAAGCTGGTCAGCCCCTGCACCTTCACCTCGAACGGCTTGCGGTCGACGCGAAACAGCATCGAGGCGATCTCGTTGGCGGAGACGCCGTCGATATCGCCGATGAAGCGCAGGGTGACGTGATAATTTTCGGGATCGATCCACCGGGCGCCGGGAAGGCCGCCCCTAAGATTGGAAAGCGACTGGCCGATCTCGGCCGGAATTTCCAGACCAGTGAACAAACGCGGCATCGTTTCGCACTCCCGATGCTCGGGTACAGCCCTCGAACCAGGACCATATCCGAATTAGAGCCGGCGACGAATCACCGGTACCCTGATTCCTATCGCAGTTGTGTGACTCTGCGAAGCATCGCGCGCCTCACCCCCGTAAAACCCTGGGAATTAGGGTTAGCACTGCCTGCTTTTCAACGCCGTTGCTCGGTTATCGTACCAAGGAATGCCTCCACCGTGGGCATGATGTTGCCGACGATGATGTCGACGCCCGCCGCGGTCGGATGGATGCCGTCGGCCTGGTTGAGCTTGGCGTCGGCCGCAACGCCCTCGAGGAAGAACGGATAGAGCGGCACGCCGAATTGTTTGGCCAGATCCGGATAAATCGAATTGAAGCGTGCCGCGTAGTCGGCGCCGTAATTCGGCGGCGCCAGCATACCGCACAGCATGACTGGAATCTTCCGCGCCTTGAGCCGCTGCACGATGTCGGTGAGCGCCGTGCGCGTCAAGGCGGGGTCGATGCCGCGCAGCGCGTCGTTGGCGCCGAGTTCGATGATCACGCCCTCGGTTCCTTCGGGGACCGACCAGTCGAGCCGGTCGCGGCCGCCGGAGGTGGTATCGCCGGACACCCCGGCATTGGTCATGTCGACCGCTATACCTTTGGCCTGCAAGGCTTTTTGGAGTTTTTGGGGAAACGCCTCCTGGGCCGGGAGGCCAAGGCCGGCGCTCAGGGAATCGCCGAGGACGACAAGCTTGACCGGCTTTGTCGCGTCCGCCCAAGCCGGGTTCGCAATTGTCATGAAGGCGAGCATCAACACGGCTATGTGCATGAACAATCCGTAACGCCTCTCGACCGCGCTATCGGAGTTGCCATATGACCGGACCATGGACACCTATTCCTCTTCGCTCGCCACGACCGCGATGGACACCATCGCCATCTCCAACGTCAATCTCTCATTGGGCACGGGCGCGGCACGCGTTCATATCCTCAAGGACATCAGCCTGCGCGTCGCCTCGGGCGAGACGATCGGCCTGATCGGCCCGTCAGGCTCGGGCAAATCCACGCTGCTGATGGTGATGGCGGGGCTGGAGCGTCCTGATAGCGGAGAGGTGGTGGTCAATGGCACGCCTTTCAATGCCCTCGACGAGGACGCGCTGGCCCGCTTCCGCGGCCGCCAGGTCGGCATCGTCTTCCAGTCCTTCCATCTGATCCCGACCATGACTGCGCTGGAGAACGTTGCCGTGCCGCTCGAGCTCGCCGGCAATCCCGACGCCGCAAAGCGCGCGGCACAGGAGCTGCAATCGGTCGGCCTCGGCGACCGCCTGCATCATTATCCGACCCAGCTCTCCGGCGGCGAGCAACAGCGCGTTGCGCTTGCGCGCGCGCTGGCGCCCGATCCCGCCATCCTCGTCGCCGACGAGCCGACCGGCAATCTGGATGAGGCCACCGGAAAGCAGATCGTCGACCTGCTCTTCACCAAGCATGCCGAGCGCGGCATGACCTTGGTGCTGGTCACGCACGATTCCTCGCTGGCGCATCGCTGCGATCGCGTCATCCGATTGCGCTCGGGCCGCATCGACACGCAGTCGGCGCCGGCATGAGCGCCGCTGCCGAACCGTTCGCGAGGCCGAACGCCGTCGCGCTGTCGCTGCGCTACGCGCTGCGCGAATTGCGCGGGGGCCTGCGCGGCTTCTACGTCTTCATCGCCTGCATCGCGCTCGGCGTGATGGCGATCGCCGGCGTCGGCTCGGTCTCGGCGAGCCTCTCCGACGGCCTCGCCCGCGAAGGCCGCACGCTGCTCGGCGGCGACGTGTCGTTCGTGTTGTTTCAGCGCGAGGCCAAGCCCGACGAAGTCGCCTTCCTGCGCTCGCGCGGCACGGTCTCGACCGCCGCCACTCTGCGCGGCATGGCGCGCTCGACCGACGGCAAGCTCGCGCTGGTCGAGATGAAGGCGGTCGACGACACCTATCCGATGCTGGGCCAATTGACGCTGGCGCCGTCTCTGCCGATGTCCGAACTGCTCGCGGAGCGCGACGGCGCGTTCGGCGCCGCCGCCGATCCGACGCTGCTGGCGCGGCTTTCGCTGAAGACCGGCGACCGCGTCACCATTGGATCTGCGACTTTCCAGGTCCGCTCGACCGTCGAGGCCGAGCCGGACAAGCTCGCCGGCGGCATCGGCTTCGGCCCGCGCTTCCTGATCAGCGAGGCGGGCCTGCGCGCCACCGGGCTGATCCAGCCCGGCAGCCTGGTGCGCTGGGTCTACCGGGTGAAGCTGCCCGATACCGCCAACAACGAGCGCGCCACCGAGGCCTTCATCGCGGATGCGCGGAGCGCCGCGCCGCAAGCCGGCTGGGAGATCCGCAGCCGCTCCAATGCCTCGCCGCAGCTCGAGCGCAACATCAGCCGCTTCACGCAGTTCCTGACGCTTGTCGGCCTCGCCGCGCTGCTGGTCGGCGGCGTCGGCGTCGCCAACGCGGTGAAGAGCCATATCGACCGCAAGCTCGAGGTGATCGCGGCCTTCAAGGCCGTCGGCGCGACGGGGCGCGACGTGTTCGGGATTTATCTCGCGCAGGTGATCCTGCTGGCCGCGATCGGGTCCGTGATCGGATTGGCGCTCGGCGCCGCGATGCCCTTCGCCATCGTCGGGCTGTTCGGCAAGCTGCTGCCGCTGCCGGTGGTGCCGGCCGTGCATGCCGATGAGCTCGCGCTGTCCTTTGTCTATGGCCTGCTCACGGCGCTCGCCTTCGGCCTGTGGCCGCTCGGGCGCGTGCATGACGTGCCGGTGGCGGCGCTGTTCCGCGACACCATCAGCTCCGAATGGCACCGGCCGCGCCTGGGCTATCTCGTATTCATGGGCGTCGTGATCGCGCTGCTCGTCGCGGTCGTGATCGGGCTCTCGTTCGACAAGCGCATCGCCGCGGTGTTCGTGGCCTCGTCCGTCGTCGTGTTCGCCCTGCTGCGCGGCATCGCCGCCCTGCTGATGACAATCGCGCGGCGGCTGCCGCGGACGCGGCTGCCGATGCTGCGGCTGGCGATCGCCAACATCCACCGGCCGGGCGCGTTGACGCCCTCGGTGGTGCTGTCGCTGGGTCTCGGGCTCGCCGTGCTCGTCACCATCACCCAGATCGACGGCAATTTGCGCCGGCAGTTCCTCGCCGCCCTGCCCGACCGCGCGCCGTCGTTCTTCTTCATCGACATCCCGAGCACGCAGGCCGAGCAATTCGACTTCTATCTGCGCCAGATCGCGCCGGGCGCGAAGGTCGAGGACGTGCCGATGCTGCGCGGACGCATCGTCGGTGCGCGCGGGGTGCGCGCCGAGGAGCTCAAGCCCACCACGGATTCCGAATGGGTGCTGCAGAGCGACCGCGGCCTGACCTACACGGCCGAGCTGCCGAAGGGCTCCAAGGTGGTCGAGGGCGAGTGGTGGAGCGCGGACTATTCCGGCCCGCCGCTGGTCTCGATGGAGAAGAAGATCGCTGACGGGCTTGGCCTCAAGCTCGGCGACGAGGTGGTGGTCAATGTGCTCGGCCGCGACATCCCGGCGAAGATCAGCAACCTGCGCAACATCGACTGGCAGGGCATGGGCATCAATTTCGTCCTGGTGTTCTCGCCCAACGCCTTCAAGGGCGCGCCCCACACCCATATCGCGACGCTGACGGAAACCGGCGGCGATGCTGCCGGCGACGGCAAGATCATCAAGCAGGTGGCCGACGCCTACCCCATGGTAACGAGCGTGCGCGTGCGCGAGGTGATGGAGACGGTCGGCTCGGTCGTGACCAATCTGGCGCTGGCGATCCGCGGCGCCAGCGCGGTGACCCTGATCTCGGCGATCCTGGTGCTGGGCGGGGCGCTCGCCGCCGGCCACCGTCATCGGGTCTATGATGCGGTAATCCTGAAGACCCTGGGCGCGACGCGCCTGCGGCTGCTCGGCGCCTATGCGCTCGAATACCTCCTGATCGGGCTCGCCACCGCGGTGTTCGGCGTGATCGCCGGCAGCATCGCGGCCTGGATGATCGTGACGCGGCTGATGACGCTCAGCTTCGTCTGGCAGGCCGGAAGCGCGGCCGGCGTGGTGGCGGCCGCCCTGATCGTCACGGTTGGGCTCGGGCTCGCCGGCACGCTGCTGGCGTTGAACAAAAAGCCCGCCACGGTGTTGCGGAATTTGTGACAAATGGTAGCGGGCAGCCGTGCGGGTGCGAAATCGCACGATTCTTGCGATTAACCACGCTTGCCTGTCTGGATTGCAGCCAAGGGCGACATTCAGCCGCGCGTGGACGGTTGCAGCGAATGTGTTAGTTTCCCACATATCGAATGGGTTCGGAGCCCCGATTGTTAGCCAAAATTTAGTCGGCAGGCAGCGGTATCCGAGATAGAGTTTGACGAACCGGAGGCATGGCGACCCTCATGCCGGACCGGCCAACCAACGGGAATTCGACCATGTCGGACCTAGACCGTAACTACGCTTCTCCTTTCGGCAGGGCCGCCGGGCGTGTTGACGCCGCGACGGTCGATGCCGGCCTGCGCGCTTACATGCTGCGCATCTACAATTACATGAGCATTGGCCTCGCCATCACGGGCCTGGCCGCGCTCGGCGTCTACATGGCCGCCGTGACCGACGTTCCGACCGCGGACGCGGTCCGCGTCGGCAAGATCTTCCTGACGCCGTTCGGCTATGCGATGTTCGTCAGCCCCCTGAAGTGGCTGTTCATGCTCGCGCCGCTTGCGATGGTGTTCGTGATCTCGGCGGGCATCAATCGCCTCGCCCCCTCGACTGCCCAGATCCTGTTCTGGGTGTTCTCGGCGCTGATGGGCATCTCGCTGTCGTCGATCTTCCTGGTATTCACCCACACCTCGATCGTGCGGGTGTTCTTCATCACCGCGGCGACCTTCGGTGCGCTCAGCCTCTACGGCTACACCACCAAGCGTGACCTGACCGGCATGGGCTCGTTCCTGTTCATGGGCCTGATCGGCATCATCATCGCCAGCCTGGTGAACCTGTTCCTGGCGAGCTCGATGCTGCAGTTCATCGTGTCGGTGGTCGGCGTGCTGGTGTTCGCGGGCCTCACCGCCTGGGATACGCAGCGGCTGAAGAACGACTATATCTACGGCTACGCCTCGGCCGGCGGTGACATCGCAGAGCGTGCGGCCATCACCGGCGCGCTGTCGCTGTACCTGAACTTCATCAACCTGTTCACGCTGCTCCTGCAGCTCCTCGGCCAGCGCGATTAAGCTCTGAGACGAGAGAACGGACACGAACCCCGGCCGAAAGGCCGGGGTTTTTGTTTCGGGGCGGGTGTTGCAACATCCACCACTGTCATCACCCGCCTTGTGCGCAATTGCGCACTGGGGCGGGCGATCCAGTACTCCGTGACACCCATGATCGAAGCGAGAGACCGCGGCGTACTGGATTCCCCGCCTTCGCGGGGAATGACAGCGGAGCAAGTGGCAGCTGCGCTCGCAATGACGGATGTGGGATGCGCCGAGGCCCCTTCCGGCGCCCGCGGGAAGGCTCTATCCTCCCCGCCATGTCCGCACCTGAAATCAGGCCCACGACCGAGGCCGACCTTCCCGCCATCACCGCCATCTACCAGCAGGCCGTCTGCGAGGGCACGGCGACGTTCGAGCTGGACCCGCCCGACCTTGCGGAGATGACGCGCCGCTACCGCGCACTGGTCGACGGCGGCTATCCCTATTTCGTCGCGATCCTCGAGGGGCGCGTGGCCGGATACGCCTATGCCGGGGCCTACCGGCCGCGCCCTGCCTACCGCTTCACGGTGGAGAACTCGATCTATCTCGATCCCTCCTTCCACCGCCGCGGCGTCGGCTCAAAGCTGCTGGAGCGGCTGATCACCGAATGCGAGGCGCGCGGCTTCCGCCAGATGATCGCTGTGATCGGCGATTCCGCCAATGCCGGCTCGATCGGCGTGCACACCAGGGGCGGCTTCAAGATGATCGGCACGCATCCCAATGTCGGGCTGAAATTCGGCCGCTGGCTGGATACGGTGATGATGCAGCGCGACCTCGGCGAGGGCGCGAAGACGGTGCCGGGGAAGTAGGACAGTCCCGTAGCCCGGGTGAGCGCAGCGATACCCGGGACCGCCATAAGCAAAGACTCGGATGTCGCTTCGCTCATCCGGGCTACGAAGTCTCGCCACATCACTGCTGTCGTAGGGTGGGCAAAAGCGCAACGCGCCGTGCCCACGAGCTTTCTCCGATCATACTCAGAATGGTGGGCACGCTTCGCTTTGCCCACCCTACGGCACCGGTCGTGCGGTTAGACCACCGCCAGCTTGCGATCGATCACCAGCAGCACGCGCTCGAGCTCGTGGCCGCGGCGCAGGATCAGGCCCGTCGCCGAGATCACGCTGTACATGCCCTGCTTGCGTGCGAGGCGCGGGTCCTTCTCGATGCGATAGATCGGCACTTCCGAGGCACGGCGAAACACCGAGAACACCGCACGGTCCTTCAGGAAGTCGATGGCGTAGTCGCGCCACTCGCCGTCGGCCACCATGCGGCCGTAGAGATTGAGAATACGGTGCAGCTCGAGCCGGTTGAAGGTCACCCGGTTCGGTTGCGCGTTCGCAGCGGCGGGATACGCCGCCGCGCGCTGCCCGCTTGGATCGGCATCCTCCGGCATCAGACCCATGCGAAGCGCCTCCTCGTCACAAGCATGACCGCGTCCGCGAAAACCGTCCCCGGAACCGCGGATCATGACAGTTGCATGATTGCGCCAACCGCTGTCCTCCGCAAGGGCTCTCGATGGAACCCAGAGCCCAGAACCGAGGGGACGCAACCGATGGAATCGGGTGCGAATCGGGATACACGCAGGGGTGGAACTCTGTCGCGACGAACCGTCACGGGATCGTGCTCAAGAATCTTAGTCTCGCCGCTTTTCCGCCCAGCGCCTGCCGCCCTGCATTGCGAAAAGACTGATGTGCGTTGACCCGGTCCTTTCGGTTCCGGATTCCTCAGCCCCCAGCCCCCCGGGGTCGAACAGGATCGGGTCTGTACGCGCGACAAGGAGGGCCAACGCGAGTTGGTCCTTTTTTGTTTGTGTCGGGATGTTTCCGGCGCGACGCCCCTCTCTCCGAACATCCGCCGGAAGACTCTCTCCCCTCATCCTGAGGAGCCGCGCCCTTCGCGCGGCGTCTCGAAGGATGCAAGGCCGCGCTGCATCAGCAGGGCCTGCATGGTTCGAGACGCGCACAAGGGCGCGCTCCTCACCATGAGGGTTGAGAGCAGAGTGCGACGCTCAAGAGAAATTCGAATCAGTGCAGCGACGTGTACGCCGCGCCGAGCATCGGGCCCGGCTTCTCGCGGTTGCCGTCCTGGACGTAAACCACCGCGCCGTCGACGCCGTCGCGCGTGAGGTTCTCGATCGGCACGGTCCAGCTTTCGGCACGACCGTTCCAGTCGCCGACCTTGAGCAGGTTGCGCACCACGTTGTGGTAGGTGATCTGCTGCCCGCGATTTTCGCCCTTGGCGATCGCGATCGGCACCGACTTGGCGATCGAGCAGATCCAGACCTCGCCATGCGAGACGGCCGGCTCCTTGCTTTCGGCCACCGAGACGTTGATCTGCTTGCCCGCAAGCGACATCGTCACCGGAACGCTCATCACGCCGGTGCCCTTGTCGGTCTTGCCGATCGCGCTCTCGATGCCGGCGCGATCGCTGCCGATGACATGCGTCGAACCATTCACCACGACCTGCGGCGTGTAGACCTCGCGGTCGCCGCGCATGCGTGAATAGGCACGCTGCCGTGCAGAGAAACGCGAATCCGCCAGCGTGTCCTTCCAGCCGAGATAGTCCCAATAATCGATCGGCATGCTCAGCGCGATGATCGAGGGATCGCTGGAGAGATCTCCGATGATCTTGTCGGCGGGCGGGCAGGACGAGCAGCCCTGCGAGGTAAACAATTCGACAACGGCGCGGGGATCGGCGTGGGCGGGACGGATGACGGCGACGATTGCACAGATACCGAGTGCTCCCGACCAGAGGGCACCGGACCAACGTGAAATCAGATGAGAAGCCGTCATTGTTGTCATGTCGAACGCCGCACACCAAAGCTCGTGGGAGGGGGAATCTTATCGATTGATGGTCACCGTAGTCTTACGGGGCGCGGCATGCTCAACCATCCAGGAAACCGGGCCAAACCGATTTTCCGCCGGATGGGCCCATCCAAAACATGCCACAAACGCGCGAAGGCGGCCTTGTGATAGGCCGCCTTCGTTTAACCTTCTACTCACGTCGCAGTGAGCCACCGTTCACAAATTCGCGCTTAGGCCGCGAGCTTGCGCAGGACGTAGTGCAGGATGCCGCCGTTCCGGTAGTAGTCGAGCTCGTCCAGCGTATCGATGCGGCAGAGCAGCGAAACACGCTGCAACGAACCGTCGCCGGAGACGATTTCCGCGGTCAGCTTCTGGCGCGGCTTGAGGTCGCCGACGAGGCCGCGCAGCGTGACCTTCTCGTCGCCCTTCAGGCCGAGCGACGACCAGGAGGTGCCTTCCTCGAAGGTCAGCGGCAGCACGCCCATGCCGACCAGGTTGGAGCGATGGATACGCTCGAAGCTCTGGCAGATCACGGCGCGAACGCCGAGCAGACGCGTGCCCTTCGCAGCCCAGTCGCGCGAGGAGCCGTTGCCGTATTCGGCGCCGGCGAACACCACCAGCGGCACCTGCTCCTGCTGGTACTTCATCGCGGCGTCGTAGATCGACATCTGCTCGCCGTCGGGCCAGTGCTTGGTGAGGCCGCCCTCCGGAATGTTGCCGTCAGCGCCCTTGAGCATGAAGTTCTTGATGCGGATGTTGGCGAAGGTGCCGCGCATCATGACTTCATGGTTGCCGCGACGCGTGCCGTACTGGTTGAAGTCGGCGGGACGCACCTGGTGCTCGCTGAGATACTTGCCCGCGGGCGAGGTGAGCTTGATCGAACCGGCCGGCGAGATGTGGTCGGTGGTGATCTTGTCGCCGAACATGGCGAGGATGCGTGCCTCGACGATGTCGGTGACCGGCTCCGGCTCCTTCTTCATGCCTTCGAAATAGGGCGGGTTCTGCACATAGGTCGAAGACATGTTCCAGCGATAGGTCTCGCTCTCGGTGGTCTTGATCTTGCGCCAGTTGGTGTCGCCCTTGAACACGTCGGCATACTTCTTCTTGAAGATCGTCGAGGTCACGAACTTCTTCATGAAGGCGTTGATCTCCTTGGTCGTCGGCCAGATGTCCTTCAGGTACACCGGCTTGCCGTCCTTGCCTTCGCCGATCGGCTCGACCGCGAGGTTCTTGGTCACGCTGCCGGCGAGCGCGTGCGCGACGACCAGCGGCGGCGAGGCCAGATAGTTCGCCTGCACGTCCGGCGAGACGCGACCTTCGAAGTTGCGGTTACCGGAGAGCACGGCGGCGGCGACGATGCCGTTGTCGTTGATCGACTTCGAGATCTCCTCCGGCAGCGGACCGGAATTGCCGATGCAGGTGGTGCAGCCGAAGCCGACCAGGTTGAAGCCGACCTTGTCGAGATCTTTCTGCAGGCCGGAATCGGCGAGATAGCCCGCGACCACCTGGCTGCCCGGGGCAAGCGAGGTCTTCACCCACGGCTTTGCCTTGAGGCCCTTGGCGGCAGCGTTGCGCGCGAGCAGGCCGGCGCCGATCAGCACACTCGGGTTCGAGGTGTTGGTGCAGGAGGTGATCGCGGCGATCACGACGTCGCCATGGCCGATCTCGAAATTCTTGCCCTCGACGGCAAAGCGCTTCGCGGGCTCTTCGGCCTTCTTGTACTCGTTGCTGAGCGCGACCGAAAAACCTTCGGCAACCGAGGGCAGCGCGATGCGGCCTTCGGGACGCTTCGGGCCGGCCATCGACGGAACCACGTCGGCGAGGTCGAGCGTCAGCGTCTCCGTGAACACGGGATCGGCCGACTTGGCGGTGCGGAACAGCCCTTGCGCCTTGGCATAGGCCTGCACCAGCGCGACGCGCGGCGCGGCGCGGCCGGAGGTCTTGAGATAATCGATCGCGGCAGCGTCAACCGGGAAGAAGCCGCAGGTCGCGCCATATTCGGGGGCCATGTTGGCGATGGTGGCCTTGTCGGCGACAGAGAGGTTGTCGAGGCCGGGGCCGAAGAACTCGACGAACTTGCCGACCACGCCGAGCTTGCGCAGCATCTGCGTCACGGTCAGCACGAGGTCGGTCGCGGTGACGCCTTCCTTCATCGCGCCCTTCAGCTTGAAGCCGACGACGTTGGGCAGCAGCATCGACAGCGGCTGGCCGAGCATGCAGGCTTCGGCCTCGATGCCGCCGACGCCCCAGCCGAGCACGGCCAGACCGTTGACCATGGTGGTGTGGGAGTCGGTGCCGACGAGCGAGTCAGGGTATGCGACCTCGAAGGTGCCGGTCTTCTTGCCGACCGTCATCTTCTCCTTCTTGGTCCAGACCGTCTGGGAGAGATATTCGAGATTGACCTGGTGGCAGATGCCGGTGCCGGGCGGCACGACGGAGAAGTTCGAGAACGCCTTCTGGCCCCACTTCAGGAACTCGTAGCGCTCCTGGTTCTGCTTGTATTCCTCGGCGACGTTCTTGCCGAAGGCCTTGTTGTCACCGAAGAAGTTCACGATCACGGAGTGGTCGATGACGAGGTCGACCGGGACCAGCGGATTGATCTTCTCGGCATCGCCGCCGAGCTTCTGCATGGCGTTGCGCATTGCAGCCAGATCGACCACGGCCGGAACGCCCGTAAAATCCTGCATCAGCACGCGGGCCGGGCGGAAGGCGATCTCATGCTCCAGCGACTTCTTGCGCAGCCATTTCGACACCGCGACGATGTCTTCCTTCTTGACCGAGCGGCCGTCCTCGTTGCGCAGGAGGTTCTCGAGCAGGACCTTCATCGAATAGGGGAGTTTCGAAATTCCCTTCAGACCATTCTTCTCGGCCGTGGGCAGGCTGTAATAGACATAGGTCTTGGCGCCGACCTTGAGGGTCTTTTTGCATTTGAAGCTGTCGAGCGAGGTCATGTAGGAAATCCCAATTGTTAGTTATACCCGGCAGGGTATTTTAACACCGTCAGCGTAGCAGGCTGGGTCGCTTGCAGGGGCAGGTTGAGTTGCTGCATCAAGTAGTTCCGGGCTTATAGAAGCTTTCTAACCGCGCCGCCACAGCCACAATCGTGCCGCAGCAATTGCCGAGCCAAAAATTCCCATGCGCTACCCCAAGATTTCCTGAGGCCTGGCTTTGAGCGGATTGGATCAAGCCAAGATGCAACTGTCCGGACGCGGGGTCGCCTGCGTGCGCGGCGGCCGCGAGGTGTTTTCCGGGCTCGATTTCGCGGCGGTCTCCGGCGAAGCCGTGGCGGTGACGGGTCGCAACGGGTCGGGCAAGACGTCGCTGCTGCGGCTGATCGCCGGCCTGCTCATTCCGGCCGGCGGGACAATCGCGCTCGATGGCGGCGATGCCGAGCTGACGCTGCCCGAACAGTGCCACTATCTCGGCCATCGCGATGCCCTGAAGCCGGCGCTGAGCGTTGAGGAAAACCTGGCATTCTGGGCCGATTTTCTCGGCGGGGAGCGCGGCGACGCCGCCGCGAGCCTCACAGCCGTCGGCCTCGACCACGCCACCCATCTGCCCGCGGCCTTCCTGTCCGCCGGCCAGCGCCGCCGGCTCTCGCTGGCCCGGCTGCTCACTATCAGGCGCCGGATCTGGCTGCTGGACGAGCCGACCACGGCGCTGGACGTCGCCGGCCAGGACATGTTCGGCGGCCTGATGCGCGATCACCTCGCCCGCGGCGGCCTGATCATCGCGGCCACCCACGCACCGCTGGGGATCGATTCGCGGGAGCTTCGGATCGGGGGTACGGCATGAAGTTCGCCGACCCTCAGCTTTCCAAGCGGCCGGGCTCCGCCGTCTCCGTTCCCTCCCCCCTTGCGGGGGAGGGTCAGGGAGGGGGGTGCCACACGGGGATTCTCTCGATCGACCGAAGTCCTTCCCCGAACTCAAGCGCACCTTTTCCGGGGCTACCCCTCTCCCCCGCCCTCCCCCGCAAGGGGGGAGGGAGCACAGTGTGCCTGGGTCTCAGAGTCGTTAGCGCCCACTCCGCCGCGAGGGCCACCCCATGACCGCCCTGTCCGCCCTGATCCGCCGGGACATCCGGATCGCCCTCCGCGTCGGCGGCGGGGCCTTGATCGGCGTACTGTTCTTCCTGACCGTGGTGGTGCTGATGCCGTTCGCGGTCGGGCCGGACCTGGCGCTGCTGTCGCGGCTGGGGCCGGCGATCCTCTGGCTCGGCGCGCTCCTGGCGAGCCTGCTCACCCTCGACCGGCTGTTCATGGCCGACCACGAGGACGGCTCGCTCGACCTGATCACGATGAGCCGGACCCCGCTGGAACTCGCCTGCGCCGCCAAGGCGCTGGCGCATTGGCTGGCCGCCGGCCTGCCGCTGATTGTCGCAACCCCCGTGCTCGGCCTGTTGCTGAACCTTGACATGGTCGCAACCGGCGCGGTGGCGCTGACGCTGCTGGCGGGCACGCCGGCGCTGACGTTTACCGGCATGATCGGCGCGGGGCTGGCGGTGACCCTGCATCGGGGCGGGCTGCTCATGGCCGTGCTGGTGCTGCCGCTGTCGATTCCGGTGCTGATCTTCGGCGTTGCGGCCTCGCAGGCCGCGATCGTCGGCCCCATGACGTTCGGGGCGCCGTTCTCGATCCTGTGCGCGCTGTCGCTGGTTAGCCTCGTGGTCGGCCCCTTCGCGGCGGCGGCGAGCCTGCGGCATGGACTGGATTGAGTTGGACTGGACTGACCTTGACCCCGATCAACTTTCGCTGCCCGCTTTTATGCTGATTGCGTGAGCAGCCCCCGGTGATTATCAGGATACCATGTCGCTGATCGACCTCGCCAACCCCACGCGGTTCCTTGCGCTGACAGCGCGGGTGTTGCCATGGCTTGCGGGTGCGACCGTCATCCTGCTCGCCATCGGCCTCTATCAATCCGCTTACGCGCCCGACGACTACCAGCAGGGCGCGACCGTCAAGATCATGTTCATCCACGTGCCCAATGCGTGGCTGTCGATGTTCGTGTGGGGCGTGATGAGCATCGCCTCGCTGGGCACGCTGGTGTGGCGGCATCCGCTCGCCGATGTCGCCGCGAAGGCGGCTGCTCCCATCGGCGCCAGCTTCACCTTCCTCGCGCTGCTGACGGGCTCGCTGTGGGGCCGGCCGATGTGGGGCACCTATTGGGAATGGGATGCGCGGCTGACCTCGGTGCTGATCCTGTTCCTGATGTATCTCGGCCTGATGGCGCTGTGGCGTGCGGTCGACGATCCCTCGCGCGCGGCGCGCGCCGCCGCGGTGCTGACGCTGGTCGGCGCGATCAATTTGCCGATCATCAAGTTCTCGGTCGATTGGTGGAACACGCTGCACCAGCCGGCGTCCGTGATGCGCATGGGCGGTTCGACGCTCGACAAATCCTTCCTGATCCCGCTGCTGCTGATGGCGATCGGATTCACGCTGCTGTTCGTGACGCTGCATCTGGCGGCGATGCGCAACGAGATTTTGCGCCGCCGCGTCCGCTCGCTGCAGATGATGCAGGCGAGCCGCGTCGCGTTCTCGAGCGAAGTGGGCGCCGGTTCGCGTCAAGAAAACGCGTCAACAGGGGCGGCGTGATCATGTCACTCGGTCCCTACGCCTCCTTCATCGTGACCTCCTACGCCGCTGCGGCGCTCGTCGTCGCGATCCTGATCGGCTGGATCGTGCTCGACTATCGCAACCAGACGCGGCGCCTGCGCGAGCTCGACCGCAGCGGCGTCACCCGCCGCTCGGGCCGCAGCGCGATGGACGCGTCATGAGCGATCAGTCGACCTCTGCGTCGCCGCAGCGCCGCACCTTCCTGATGGTGCTGCCGCTGATCGCCTTCATTGGCCTTGCCGTGCTGTTCTGGTTCCGGCTCGGCAGCGGCGATCCCTCGCGGATTCCCTCGGCGCTGATCGGCCGGCCCGCACCGCAGACCGTGCTGCCGCAGCTCGAGGGATTGCAGGACAACGGCGCACAGGTGCCGGGGCTCGATCCCACCGCCTTCAAGGGCAAGGTCAGCCTGGTCAATGTCTGGGCGTCCTGGTGCGTGCCGTGTCATGACGAAGCGCCACTTCTGACCGAACTGGCAAAAGACAAGCGCTTCCAGCTCGTCGGCATCAACTACAAGGACGCAGCCGACAACGCGCGCCGCTTCCTCGGGCGCTACGGCAACCCGTTCAGCCGCGTCGGCGTCGACGCCAACGGCCGCGCCTCGATCGAATGGGGCGTCTATGGCGTGCCGGAGACGTTCGTCGTCGGGCGCGAGGGAACCATCGTCTACAAGCTGGTCGGCCCGATCACGCCGGACAATCTGCAGAAGGTGCTGTTGCCGCAGATGGAGAAGGCGCTGAAGGCGGCGGGATCCTAGCACCGCTCCGTGCCCCGGACGCTGCGCAGCACGCAGTGATGCGCTGCAGAGCCGGGGCCCATGTCACCACGACCGCACTTCAGGAGAGAGCCTGGGTCCCGGCTCGCGCTTCGCGCGTCCGGGACACGAGACCGACTACCCCTTCCTCACATCCCCCGCCTCCGCCTCGCTGGTCTCCAGCGACGCTGGCTCGATCCCGTAGCGCTTGGTCAGCGGCATCTGCGCGATGGCGAAGATCATCGTGATCGGGGTGACGCCGAACACCTTGAAGTTCACCCAGAAATCCGTGCTCTGGGTGCGCCAGACGATCTCGTTCAGCACCGCCATGCCGGCGAAGAACAGCGCCCAGCGCAGCGTGAGGATGCGCCAGCCCTGCGGGGTCAAATTGAACATCTGGTCGAACATGACGGCGATGAAGGAGCGGCCGAAGAGCAGGCCGCCGCCGAGGATCGCGGCGAACAGGCCGTAGATGATGGTCGGCTTGACCTTGATGAAGGTCTCATCGTGCAGCACCAGGGTCAGCGTGCCGAACACCAGCACGATCACGCCGGTGACGATCGCCATGATCGGGATGTGGCGCGTCACCACATAGGAGGCGACCATCGCCGCGACGATCGCGACCATGAAGGCGCCGGTCGCGGCGAACAGGTTGAACTTCGCATTGACGAAGAAGAACACGAGCAGCGGGCCGAGCTCGGTCGCAAGCTTGAACAGCGGATGCGGCTGGGTCTTGTCCATTCTCAGCTTTCGATTCCGGCGATGGCGCGGGCGAAATCGCGCGCGGTGAACGGCGCGAGATCGTCGACGCCTTCGCCGACGCCGATGAAATGCACCGGCAGTTTGAATTTCTCCGCGAGCGCCACCAAAATGCCGCCGCGCGCGGTGCCGTCGAGCTTGGTCATCACGAGGCCGGTGACCCCGGCGGTGCGATGGAAGGCCTCGACCTGCGACAGCGCGTTCTGGCCGACAGTAGCATCCAGCACCAGCAACACGGCATGCGGCGCAGTGTCATCCACCTTGCGGATCACGCGCACGACCTTTTCGAGCTCGTTCATCAGCTCGGCCTTGTTCTGCAGGCGGCCGGCGGTGTCGATCAGGAGCACGTCGATGTTCTGCTCCTTCGCCGCGGTGAGGGCGTTGAAGGCGAGGCTCGCCGAATCCGAGCCCTGCGCGCCGGCGATGACGGGCGTCTTGGTGCGCTCGCCCCAGACCTTGAGCTGCTCGATCGCGGCGGCGCGAAACGTGTCGCCGGCGGCGAGCATCACCTTGCGGCCTTCGGATGCGAATTTTTGCGATAGCTTCCCGATGGTGGTGGTCTTGCCGGAGCCGTTGACGCCGACCACGAGGATCACGAACGGCTTCCTGGCCGCATCGATCTCGAGCGGCTTTGCCACCGGCGACAGCACCTTCTCGACTTCGGTGGCGACGACGTCCTTGACCTCGTCCGCCGAGATCGCCTTGTCGTAGCGGCCTGCGCCGACGGCATCGGCGATCCGCACCGCGACTGACGTGCCGAGGTCGGCGCGCAAGAGCACGTCCTCGATGTCGTCGAGCATGGCGCGGTCGAGCTTGCGCTTGGTGACGAGGTCGGCGACCGCGGTCCCGAGCGAGGACGAGGTGCGCTTCAGCCCGTTGGACAGGCGGCGCCACCAGCTCAGCTTGGGGGTCTCGGAGGTGGTATCGTTCATGGTGGCGTGTTAGCCGTTCCGGCTCGCAAACGAAAGCCTTGACCGAAAGTCTTGCAATTGCTCGATGTTCCCCAATTGACCGCCGATGAAATCCTGGCCCGCGTGCTTCATCGCGACGGACTGATGCTGGTCATCGACAAGCCGGCCGGCCTGCCGGTGCATCGCGGCCCCAAGGGCGGCCCCAATCTCGAGGATTCCTTCGACGCGCTCCGCTTCGGCCTGCCGCGGCCGCCTGTGCTCGCCCACCGGCTGGACAAGGACACCTCCGGTTGTCTCGTGCTCGGACGCCATCGCAAGGCGACCGCCTCGCTGGGCCTGCTGTTCAAGCACGGCAAGATCGGCAAGACCTACTGGACCGTGGTCGAGGGCGGCCCTGCCGAGGACGAAGGCACGATCGACATGCCGCTCGGCCGGCTCAATGCCGAACGCGGCTGGTGGCAGAAGCCCGATCCGGAAGGCCAGAAGGCGATCACCAACTGGAAGGTGATGGGCCGGGGCGACGGTTTCACCTGGCTCGCCATGGAACCAGTGACCGGGCGGACCCATCAATTGCGGGTGCATTCGTCCGCGAGCGGATGGCCAATCTTCGGCGATAACATTTACGGCAACGGCCCGCGCTTCGGCGAGCCGAAGCTGCATCTGCATTCCCGCGAGATCGTGGTGCCAATCTCCCGGAACAAGGAGCCGGTCCGCGTGGTGGCCCCCGCCCCGCCCCACATGCACGAAAAGCTCCGTGCCTGCGGCTGGAACGGGGAATAAAGCCCGCGCGACAGCGGCTCGCCAAAGCGAGCCGCTCCCGTGCATGGTTTACGAAACGTTCAGTGCTCGCCTCTAATGATAACGGTTGCTTAGAACAAGCTTCCGTCAATCCGCTCAGGACGAGCCGCGCGTCATGCCCAAGGCCGAGCTATCGATCATCGACGAGGTCGAATCCGCACTTCGGATAGGCTCGCCGGAAAAGGGCCTGGAAACGGCGCGGCGCGTCACCGACCTGTTCCTGGCCTCTGCCGGCAGTTTTGACGACGAGCAGATCGCGCTGTTCGACGAGGTGCTCGAGCGCCTGATCAGCACCATCGAGCTGCGCGCGATTGCCGATATGGCAGCGCGCGTCGCGCTGGCAGAGATCAGCGCGCAGCTGGCGCCGATCGCGCAGGCGCCGCCCTCGGTAATCCGCCGGCTCGCCAACAATGACGAGATCCGCATCGCCGGCCCCGTGCTGCAGGAATCCGCGCGTCTCGACGACGGCGAACTGGTGAAGATCGCCTCCAGCAAGGGCGAGCCGCACCTGCTCGCGGTCGCCGGCCGCTGGTGGCTGAAGGAGATCGTCACCGACGCGCTGCTGGCGCGCCGCTATCCCAGCGTCAGCCGGCGCCTCGCCGCCAATCCCGGCGCGCGCGTCTCCGGAGGTGGATTTGCGCTCATCGTCGGGCAGGCCGAAAGCGATCCCGAGCTTGCCGTGAGCGTCGGCGTCCGTGTCGATTTGCCGTCGGAGCTGCGCCGCCGGCTGCTTCGTTCGGCAACAGACGCGGTGCGCACCCGCCTGTTGTCGCGCGCGCCGCCGCATCTGTTCGAGGAGATCCAGAGCGCGATCGCCGCGGTCACCGTTGGCGTCGAGCGCGAGATGTCGGGCGTTCGCGATTTCGAAGGCGCCAAGCGCGCCATCGCCCATCTCAAGGCCACCGACCAGCTCAACGAGGCAACGCTGCTCGGCTTTGCCAGACAGCGTCGCTATGAGGAGACCGCCGCGGCCCTGGCGGCGTTGTCCGGATCGACCGTCGAGGTGATTCGCCCGCTGATGCAGAGCCTGCGCGAGGACGGCCTGCTGGTGCCGTGCAAGGCGGCCCAGCTCGGCTGGGAAACGACAGTTGCTGTGCTCGAAAGCCGTTTTGCGACAGGCGCGATGAAGCCAGCGGATCTTGCCAAGGCGCAGGGGCATTACGCGCGTATGACGGCGGAGAACGCAAGGCGCACGCTGCGGTTCTGGCAGGTCAGGGCGTCATAGGGTCTTCCCCTCTCCCCTTGTGGGAGAGGGTGGCTCGCCGCGATAGCGGCGAGACGGGTGAGGGGTCTCTCTCCGCGAGTCCACACTCCAGTTTGAGTACGCGGAAGCAACCCCTCATCCGGCGCTTCGCGCCACCTTCTCCCACAAGGGGAGAAGGGAAGAGAGCAGCGGTTTACACGGTCAGCCGCTCGCCATCGCTGCCGGCGATCATCAGCGACACAACACTGCCCACCCGTTCGCCCGCAATCGCCACCGGCAGATAGTGCTCCGTGCGGCCCTGCCCCTCGCTCTCGATCAGCACCTCACGTGTCGCACCGATCTCCGCTTGCAGCCGTCGTCGCAGCGCCGCTTCTCCGGCTGCGCGCAATCGCCTCGCACGCTCCTTGATCTCCGGGCCCGCGACCTGCGGCATCCGCGCGGCGGGCGTGCCGGGGCGCGGGGAGTAGGGGAAGACGTGCAGGAAGGTCAGCCCGCATTCCTCGACCAGATCGAGCGAGCGCGTGAACATCTCCTCGGTCTCGGTCGGGAAGCCCGCGATGATGTCGGCGCCGAAGGCGACATCGGGACGCAGGCGGCGGACCTGGTCGCAGAAGGCGATCGCATCCTGCCGCGCATGCCGCCGCTTCATGCGCTTCAGAATCATGTCGTCGCCGGATTGCAGCGACAGGTGCAGATGCGGCATCAGCCGCGCGTCGTCGGCGATGGCATCTAACAGGTCGCTGTCGGCCTCGATCGAATCGATCGAGGAGATGCGCAGGCGCTTCAGCTCCGGCACATGCCGCAGGATCTGCTTCGTCAGCATGCCGAGCTTGGGCGCGCCCGGCAGGTCGGCGCCATAGCTGGTGAGATCGACGCCGGTCAGCACGATCTCGGCATGGCCGCGCGCCACGAGCGCGCGCACCTGCTCGACCACCGCGCCCATCGGCACCGAGCGCGAATTGCCGCGGCCGAACGGGATGATGCAGAAGGTGCAGCGATGATCGCAGCCGTTCTGCACCTGCACGAACACGCGTGGCAGGCCGCTGGCAAAGCCGTCGATCAGATGCGGCGCCATCTCCTTCACGGCCATGATGTCGCTGACGGCGATCTTTTCGCCGGCGCCCAGATCAAACGCCGCGCGGGCCTCGCGCCAGGCATCGCCGCGCATCTTGTCGTCATTGCCGACGACGCGATCGACCTCAGCCATGTCGGCGAACATCGCGCTTTGCGTCTGCGCCGCGCAGCCGGTGACGACGATGCGCGCCTCGGGACGCTCGCGCTTCAGCTTGCGGATCGACTGACGCGCCTGCGCGACCGCCTCGTTGGTGACGGCACAACTGTTGATGACGATGGTGTCGACGAGTCCTGCGCCTTCCGCCTTGCCGCGGATCACCTCGGCCTCGAAGGCGTTGAGGCGGCAGCCGAAGGTGACGATGTCGACGGCCATTAGCCGACCGGCGCGAACAGCGCCGGATCGAAATTGCCCTCAAATTCGAAGGTCGCCGTGCCCGTCATCAGCACATGGTCGTCGCGCTCGCGCCATTCGATGCCGAGCTTGCCGCCGGGCAGCGTGATCCCGACCTTGCGCTCGGCGCGCTTCAGCCGCGCGGCCGCAACCGCCGTCGCACACGCCGCCGAGCCGCACGCCCGGGTCAGCCCCGCGCCGCGTTCCCAGGTACGGATGGTGATGTGCTCGCGATCGACGATATGGGCGAGCGTGATGTTGGCGCGCTCGGGGAAGATCGGATGATTTTCGAGCAGCGGACCGAAGCGGCCGAGATCGTAGGCGTTGACGTCGTCGACCCAGAACACCGCGTGCGGATTGCCCATGCTCACCGCGGACGGCGAATGCAGGATCGGATTGTCGATCGGCCCGATCTGCAACTCGATGTAGCGGGTGTCGCGAAACTCTTCCGCCAGCGGAATGTCCTGCCAGCCGAATTTTGGCGCACCCATGTCCACCGTGTAGAGATCCGGCGCGGGGCCCTGCCAGGCATTGAGCAGGCCGGCGGCGGTCTCGAAGGTCGCCGTGCTCTGTCCGGTCTTCTCGAAGATGCGGCGGACCACGCAGCGCATGCCGTTGCCGCAGGCGCCGGCTTCGGAGCCGTCGCTGTTGTAGATGCTGATGAAGGCCTCGGTGCCGTCGAGCCGCGGCTTCTGCAGCACCATGAGCTGGTCGTAGGGCACGCCGCCCTGCGCGGACGCCACGGCGCGGGCGTCGTCCGGCGTCACCCGGCCTGCGGAATCGCGCATGTCGACAACGACGATCTCGTTGCCGATGCCGTTCATCTTGGCAAATGCGTGGTTGGCCAGCGCGCTCATGAAAATTCCCGAATTTCGCCTGCCTTATATGGTGATCCCAGGCCGCTTGGCCAGTGATTTGCCACTGCGAGCAGGACATCTGCCATGACGCATCTGTCATGGGACGAATTCGGCGCTCGCGTGTTAGAACGGCGCGGTTCGCGCGAACCGGGACGCGCGGCCGGGTTAAGGCCTTGGTGGGTAAGGTCTTGATGATTTAAGGCCCTGGCGAACCAGGGCCTTGGGGAGAATAAAATGAACACTTTTCGTCGTCTTGTTCTGGCCGCGCTGATCGCGGCAGCGGCCTTGTCGCTTGGACTATCAGGCGCTCTGGCGCAGTCCCCGAGTCCGGCGCCGGCTGCCTCGGCGAGCCCCTCTTCGACAAGTCCTGCGCCGTCGGCGTCGCCCTCCCCGGCCGCGAGCGCATCGCCCGCCCCCGTCGCAACGCCATCGCCGGCGGCCAGCGCCTCTCCCGCTCCTGCAGCCTCGCCATCACCCGCAGCCAGCGCCTCGCCCAGCCCGCAGGCCCCGCCGCCCGCCGCGGCCGCCACGCCCGCTCCGGTGCAGACCGCCGATCCCTTTGGCCTCGAGACCACGCTCGAGCCGAAGAAGGTGGTGATGGTCAAGGGCACCGCCAATTGGGATTCCGCCTTCGACACGCTGATCGACGCCTTCAAGGCGCTGAACACGCTGCTGGACAAGCAGGGCATCAAGCACGCCGGCAATTCGATGATCGTCTACACCTCGACGGATGACACCGGCTTCACCTTCCTCGCTGAGATCCCGGTCGAGCAGGACCCGAAGAACCTGCCCAAGGACATGAGCATCGGCAAATCGCCGGAGGGAAAGGCGCTGAAATTCGTCCATCGCGGCTCCTACGACAACATGGACAACACCTATGAGGCGATCACCAATCACCTCGACGACAAGAGGCTGGAAGCCAAGGACACCTTCATCGAGGAATACCTCACCGATCCCCTGAAGACGGCCGAGGACAAGCTCGTGATCAATGTATTCGTGCCGTTGAAGTGAGACTGATGAAAAAGCCTGCAATACTCGCCGCCGTCCTTGCCACCACGCTGCTGGCCGCCCCCGCGCGCGCCGACGATTTCCCTGCCGCGATCTCGGTGAGCGGCGAAGCCTCCGTGTCGGTGGCGCCTGATCTCGCGCAGATCGACGCGGGTGTCGCCAACGACGCCAAGACGGCGAAGGAGGCCTCCGATGCCAATAATGCCGCGATGGGCAAGGTGCTGCTGGCGCTGAAGGGCGCCGGCATCGCCGAGAAGGATTACCAGACCTCGCGGCTGTCGCTGCAGCCGCAATACGGCCAGAACAAATCCACCGGCGCCTCGCCCGTAACAGGCTTCCGCGCCTCCAACCGCGTCACCGTGAAGATCCGCGACGTGACCAAGGTGGCCGGTATCATCGACACGCTGGTTGCCGCCGGCGCCAACGACATCGGCAACATCTCGTTCGAGGTGACGCAGGCGTCAAAACTTCTCGACGATGCGCGCGAGCAGGCGGTGGCTGACTCGCGGCGCAAGGCCGAGATTTATGCGAAGGCGACCGGCGTGACGTTGGGTGCACCGCTCAGTGTGTCCGAGGGCGGCGCGCCTGTGCCACTGTTCAAGGCGAGGGGGGCCGCGCCGATGGCTGCACCCGCCGCGGTCGCGCCGGGCGAGGAAACGCTGTCGGTGACGGTGAATGTGAGCTGGGCGATCAAGCAGGGGCAGTAGGCTGCAAGGCGCTGCGGCCGGCAACCACAACTGTCGTCCCGGACAAGCGCGCCTCAAGCGCGCGCTGATCCGGGACCCATAGCCACAGGAAGTGGTTGTCGCGCGAAGTCAGCAGCTCCGAGCCTTCGCCAAACGTCGCCCTGTGGTTATGGGTCCCGGATCAGCGCTCACTTCGTTCGCTTGTCCGGGACGACGAGCTGTATGTTTTGGCGTGGCGAGAGCTAAATCTCCACCACCTGCCCGGGCTTCATCGCCACGAACCGCTCCTGCGGAATCTTCGCGGCATCGAGCGCTTCCACCAGCGCCTTGGCCGGCGCGTCGATCGCCTCATCCGTCAGCTGGAACGTGCCGTGGTGATGCCCGAGCGCTTGCTGCGCGCCGCAATCGGCCAGCGCCTTCACTGCGTCCTCCGGGTTCATGTGCTGGTCGCGCATGAACCAGCGTGGCTCGTAGGCGCCGATGGGGAGGATGGCGAGGCGCAGCTTCCCGTGCTTCTCGGCGACGCGGCGGAAATGCCGGCCGTCGCCATAGCCGGAATCGCAGACCACGTAGATCTTCCCGGCCGGCGTCTCCAGCACAAAGCTCGCCCACAGCGCCTTGTTGCGGTCGAACATGCCGCGTGCGGTCCAGTGCCGGGTCGGCACCAGATGCACCGCGACGCCTTCGCCGAGCTCGACGCGGTCGTGCCAGTCAAAAGCCTCGGCCCTGATCGACGAGTCGGTGCTGCGCATCGTCACGTCGTTGCCGAGCGGGGTGACCACGCGCGGGGCAAAATTCTTGGCGAGGCGCGACAGCGTCGCCATGTCCAGATGATCGTAGTGGCCGTGCGAGACCAGCACGACGTCGACCTTCGGCAGCTTCTCGAAGGCGATGCCGGGATCGTTGTGCCGCTTCGGCCCGGCGAAGCTGACGGGCGAGACCCGCGACGACCAGACCGGATCGACGAGGATGTTGAGGCCGCCAGCCTGGATCAGCCAGCTGGCGTGGCCGACAAAGGAGAGCCGCACCTTGTCGCCATCGACCCGCGCCGGCGGGATGTCGGCGTGCGGGCTCGGAACCCAATCGGGCCAGGCCGCCCGCTGCCGCTTGCCGCTGAACTGCCAGCGCAGGACCTCGCGAAGCGATTTTGGCGGCGCTCCATCCGGATCGAAGAAGGTCAGGCCGTCGAAATGGTCGGAGGCGGGTCCGTCGTAGGTTTTCATGCGAGACATCCAGAGGGAGGGGACACCGACCAGGGCACCGGCTCCGGCAAGCAGTCCGAAAAGGCGGCGGCGGGTGACCGGCACGGGCGGGCTTCTAGGGATGGTCGGGGTGGTAAGACATCACCGCCTATATGGGCGGGGTTGCCAGAAAAGGAACCCGTCGCCAAAAATGACATATTTTCAGAGCCTTACCTTACCAAAGGCGTCCCGGCACCCTAACTTTCCTTGACTTTTGAGCGGGAGCGGCGTTTAACCCCGCCACTTTCTCGGAAAGGCTTTCTTTTCGACCCGCCGACCGGCCCTGGAGGCCGGAGGTCAACGCCCGACAGCGCTATGCGCCCTCGGGCGCAAAGGTGTTTGGTTTTCTGCTCCCTCGCCCCGCTCTTGCGGGGAGAGGGTCGGGGTGAGGGGCTCTCTCCGCGCGTGGTGCGCGAAGATGGTCCCGTACCCCCTCACCCGCCGCGCAAGGGCGCGGCGACCTCTCCCCGCAGGCGGGGAGAGGTAAAGAAGGACAACGGCATTGTTCGACAATCTGTCGGAACGGCTTGGTGGCATTCTCGATCGTCTGACGGGGCGCGGTGCGCTGACCGAAAAGGACGTCGACGCCGCGATGCGCGAGGTGCGCCGCGCGCTGCTGGAAGCCGACGTTGCGCTCGAAGTGGTGCGCAGCTTCACCGAGCGCGTCCGCGAGCAGGCGATCGGCGCCACCGTCGTCAAGTCGGTCACGCCCGGCCAGATGGTGGTCAAGATCGTCCATGACGAGCTAATCAACACGCTCGGCGCCGAAGGCCAGACCATCGACGTCAACTCCGTGCCGCCGGTGCCGATCATGATGGTCGGCCTGCAAGGCTCCGGTAAAACCACCACCACCGCGAAGCTCGCCCGCCGCCTGGTCCAGCGCGACAAGCGCAAGGTGCTGATGGCCTCGCTCGACGTCTATCGCCCGGCGGCGATGGAGCAGCTGGCCGTGCTCGGCCGCGACCTCGACATCCCGACCCTGCCGATCGTGGCGGGCCAGCAGCCGCCGCAGATCGCAAAGCGCGCGCTGGAGGCCGGCAAGCTCGGCGGTTACGACATCGTACTGCTCGACACCGCCGGCCGCACCACGCTCGACGAAGAGATGATGGCGGAAGCAGCCGCGATCAAAGCTGCTGCGAACCCGCACGAAGTGCTGCTGGTCGCGGACAGCCTCACCGGCCAGGACGCGGTGAACCTCGCGCGCTCGTTCGACCAGCGCGTCGGCCTCACCGGCATCGTGCTGACACGAGTGGACGGCGACGGCCGCGGCGGCGCCGCGCTGTCGATGCGCGCGGTCACCGGCAAGCCGATCAAGCTGATCGGCACCGGTGAAAAGACCGATGCGCTGGAGGATTTCCACCCTGATCGTATCGCCGGCCGCATCCTCGGCATGGGCGACGTGGTCTCGCTGGTCGAACGCGCCGCCGCCAATATCGACGCCGAGAAGGCCGCGCGCACGGCCGAGCGCATGCGCAAGGGTCAGTTCGACCTCAACGACATGCGCGAACAGCTTTTGCAGATGTCCAACATGGGCGGCATCAGCGGATTGATGGGCATGATGCCCGGCATCTCCAAGATGAAGAACCAGATCGCCGCGGCCGGCATCGACGACAAGATTTTGAAGCGCCAGGTCGCGATCATCGATTCCATGACGCGCGACGAGCGCCGTCATCCGGACCTGCTCAAAGCGAGCCGCAAGAAGCGCATCGCCGCGGGCTCCGGCCAGAGCGTCGAGCACGTCAACAAGCTGCTCAAGATGCACCGGAACATGGCCGACGTGATGAAGGCCATGGGCTCGGGCAAGCGCGGCCCGCTCGCCGGCATCGCGCAGGCGATGGGCTTCGGCGGCGGCATGAAGATGCCTTCGCCGGAAGAGATGAAGGCGCTGCAGGAGAAGATGCAGAGCGGCGGCGGACAAGGCCTGCCGAATCTGCCGAAGGATCTGCCGCCCGGGCTTCGCAGCGGCCTGCCCAACCTTCCCGGACTGACCGGGCTGAGCGGCAAGCCGACGCTGCCGGGCCTCGGCGGTTTCCCGGGCAAGAAGAAATGAGGAATTCGTCGCACGGGATCTCAACCGATCTCGCGTGACGCGGAATACCAATCAACCGAACAAAACGTACTTTGCAAACCGTACTTCGAAGGAGAACTGAATGTCCGTCGTTATCCGCCTCGCCCGTGCAGGCACCAAGAAGCGTCCCGTCTATCACGTCGTCGTCGCCGATTCGCGTTTTCCCCGCGATGGCCGCTTCATCGAGCGTCTCGGCTATTTCAACCCGCTGCTGCCGAAGGACAACGAGACCCGCCTGAAGCTCGACATGGACAAGGTGAAGGCCTGGCTCGCCAAGGGCGCGCAGCCCTCGGACCGCGTGATGCGTTTCCTCGACGCCGCCGGCGTCAAGAAGCGCGAAGCGCGCAACAACCCCGAGAAGGCCGTGCCGCGCAAGGAGCGCAAGGCGCAGGCCGAAGCCGCCGCCAAGGGCTAAGGCTAGATCATGTCGGCGCTGGTCTGCGTCGCGCGGATCGGCGCCGCGCATGGTGTGCGCGGTGCGGTCAAACTATGGACCTTCACCGAGGATCCGTTTGCCGTCAGGCGCTACGGTCCGCTTCTCGCCAAGGACGGCAAGCGCCAGTTCGAGGTCGCGACGGCGCGCGAGGCGAAAGATCATCTGGTCGCGACGTTCAAGGGCGTCACGACCCGCGATGAGGCCGAGCGCCTCAACGGCATCGAACTCTACGTCGCGCGCGAAAAACTGCCCGCGACGGACGAGGACGAATATTACCACACCGATTTGATCGGGCTCGCCGCCGTTACCACGGATGGCGATGCGCTCGGCCGCGTGCTCGCGATCCATAATTTCGGCGCCGGCGACATCATCGAGATCGCACCGCTCAAGGGCGCGACGATGCTGCTGCCGTTCTCGAATGCGGTGGTGCCGGAGATCGATGTTGCGGGCGGTCGTGTGGTGATCGCGCTGCCGCAGGAGATCGAGGGCGAGGACGAGAAGTCATCGTCATAACTTCTGGTCTGAGTTCCTGCGCAGAGATCGTGCGCGAAGTGCGCATGAGATTCCTCAGTGCGCGGGCCAGCGGAACTGAGAGCAAAGGTTCGGAGAGACATGTGAGCGGACCGATGCCTCGCCTCGAATCTTCAATCAAGAATCACCTGAGTCCAACGCTCAGGAGCGACGGATTCGTCGGCTCCGGCCGCACTTTTCGTCGTGTCTCGGAAGATCTCATCCACGTCGTTCAGGTTCAAGGATCGCGGTTCGGCGGCAAGTTCGCCGTAAACCTCGGCATCCAGCCTCGGTCAATCCCGGATGTCGCTGGCAACTCACCTGATACAACGAAAATCAGAGACGAGCTCTGCGAGTTTCGGCGAAGGCTGTCCGATGCAAAAAGCGATCAATGGTGGGAGCACGAAGGGTCAATAGAGAGCATGGACGCGGCCGTTCGGGCGGCGGCATTGGTTTACGCGACAATTGGTCGAAATCTATTCTCTGAGGTGTCTGGACCAGAATCTCCGTTGCAAAAGGTCACACCTGCACAATTCGAGGCCGGCCAGTATAGCTTTTCGGGCTTCGGCTCCACGAAGGTTCGAATGGCGCGCTCATTGGCGCTCATGCGGCAATCGATGGGCAATCTGGTTGACGCCAACGCCTTCGCCCGGATTGCGCTGGCGAGTCTAGCAAATGCGTCCGCGCTACGTACGGAACTGGAAGAATTGTGTAGAGCAACGGAATCGAAGCAGACGTAACGAGACGCCGCGGCTGTGAAGATTGCCACTTGAATGCGGCCCCATGCCGGGTCTCGACCTGGCGTGCACGATGTCCTAACCAGCGATCATGACCAACTCCTCACCCTGGCGCGCGACGGTGCTGACGCTGTTTCCGGAGATGTTTCCGGGACCGCTCGGCGTGAGCCTCGCCGGCCGGGCGCTGGCCTCCGGGCTTTGGCAACTCGAGGCGCGGGACATCCGGGCCTCCGCCACCGATCGCCATCGCAGCGTTGATGACACGCCCGCCGGTGGCGGCCCGGGCATGGTGCTGCGGGCGGATGTTCTGGCGGCGGCGATCGATGCCGCCGAGATCGGCCAAGATCCGTCAAAAGAGCGGCCGCGCCTGCTGATGAGCCCAAGGGGTCGGCCATTGACCCAGGCCCGCGTCATGGAGCTCGCCCAGGGCCCGGGTCCCCTGATCGTCTGCGGGCGGTTCGAGGGGATCGACCAGCGGGTGATCGACGCGCGGGGCCTGGAGGAGGTCTCGATCGGCGATTACGTGCTGTCCGGGGGTGAAATCGCGGCCCTAGCCCTGATCGACGCCTGCGTCCGGCTGCTGCCGGGGGTGATGGGCAAGGAAGCCTCGGGAACCGAGGAAAGTTTTTCGGGCGGCCTGCTCGAATACCCCCAATACACCCGCCCGCAGCTGTTCGAGGGGGTCCCGATCCCGGAAATCCTGACCTCGGGCGACCACGCCAAGGTTGCTAGCTGGCGGCGGGCGCAATCCGAGGCCCTGACAGAGGCCCGGCGGCCTGATTTATGGGCCCAAATCCCGCCCAAGCCCCCGAATCGGCCCCGTCGCCAAAAAACGCCAAAAAACAAGACAGACGGGTGACAAACGCTCCGGCTTGCCTTATAGGAGCGGCCAAATCCGCAATGGCTGGATAGACGAATTTTGCGCAGCCCCCCGTTTCCAGGGCTGGGCGCGCCGATGGAGATTTACCCATGAACCTGATCAAGCAGCTCGAGCAAGAGCAATTCGACAAGCTGTCCGCCGGCAAGGACATCCCGGAATTCGGCCCCGGCGACACCGTGATCGTCAACGTGAAGGTGGTCGAAGGCGACCGCACCCGCGTGCAGGCCTATGAAGGCGTCTGCATCGGCCGCTCCGGCGGTGGCCTCAACGAGAGCTTCACCGTGCGCAAGATCTCGTACGGCGAGGGTGTGGAGCGCGTGTTCCCGGTGATGTCGCCGATGATCGACTCGATCAAGGTGGTGCGCCGCGGCAAGGTGCGTCGCGCCAAGCTCTATTACCTCCGCAACCTTCGCGGCAAGTCGGCCCGCATCGTCGAGAAGCAGGACCGTCAGGCCGCCGTCGGCGAGTAAGCTTCGCCACCAGGCAAGTTTTCAAAAGCGCGGGGCTCGGCTCCGCGCTTTTTTGTTTGGCCCCGCTGTCATTGCGAACGCAGCGAAGCAATCCAGACCGTCGTCGCGGATGCATCTCTGGATTGCTTCGCTGCGTTCGCAATGACGAGCTGAAACTCTCGCGCTTTTACCGCTGCGTGCTATATAGCTTCTAGAATGTTTCCAGATCTGACCAGCTTCTCACCCGTCCAGCGCATCGTCATCGACGATCGCTCGCGGCTGCCTGGCCGGTTCTTCGGACGCTTCGCGACCTCGGCAACGTCAGAGCTTACGCGCGCAGCCTAAAAGCTGCGCTGACGATTTTGTTGCCCGCGCGCGAGGCGCGCAATCCGCTTACACAACATTCCCGGAGCTCAAGCTCATGTCCAAGCCGACCACCCTGTACGACAAGATCTGGAACGACCATCTGGTGCACGAAGCCGACGACGGCACCTGCCTGCTCTATATCGACCGCCACCTGGTGCACGAGGTGACCTCGCCGCAGGCGTTCGAAGGCCTGCGCGCGACGGGCCGCAAGGTGCACGCGCCCGAGAAGACGCTCGCGGTCGTCGACCACAACGTGCCGACCACCGACCGCAGCAAGCCGAATCCCGACCCTGAGAGCATCGAGCAGATCAAGGCGCTGGCCGAGAACGCCAAGGAATTCGGCATCGAATATTACAACGAGTTCGACAAGCGCCAGGGCATCGTCCACGTCATCGGCCCCGAGCAGGGCTTTACGCTGCCCGGCACCACCATCGTCTGCGGTGACAGCCACACCTCGACGCATGGCGCGTTCGGCGCGCTCGCGCACGGCATCGGCACGTCCGAGGTCGAGCACGTGCTGGCGACGCAGACGCTGATCCAGAAGAAGGCCAAGAACATGCGCGTCACCGTCGACGGCAAATTGCCCGACGGCGTGACCGGCAAGGACATCATCCTGGCCATCATCGGCGAGATCGGCACCGCGGGCGGCACCGGCTACGTGCTGGAGTACGCCGGCGATGCGATCCGCGCGCTCTCGATGGAAGGCCGCATGACGGTCTGCAACATGTCGATCGAAGGCGGCGCCCGCGCTGGCCTCGTTGCGCCCGACCAGAAGGCCTACGACTTCCTGCGCGACCGTCCGAAGTCGCCGAAGGGCGCGGCCTGGGACGCGGCGATGCGCTATTGGGAGGGCTTGCGCTCCGACGAAGGCGCGCATTTCGACCACGAGCTGCGCCTCGATGCGGCAAAACTGCCGCCGATCGTGACCTGGGGCACGTCGCCCGAGGACGTCATCTCGGTCACCGGCATCGTGCCCGATCCCGACAAGATCGCGGACGAGGCCAAGCGCATCTCCAAGCATCGCGCGCTGAAATATATGGGCCTGACCGCGGGCACGAAGATCACCGACATCAAGCTCGACCGCGTCTTCATCGGCTCCTGCACCAACGGCCGCATCGAGGATCTGCGCGCGGCAGCGAAGATTGCGGAAGGCAAGCAGGTCGCAGGCAGCGTCAACGCCATGGTGGTGCCGGGCTCCGGCATCGTGAAGGAGCAGGCCGAGGCTGAAGGTCTCGACAAGATCTTCATCAAGGCCGGCTTCGAATGGCGCGAGCCGGGCTGCTCGATGTGCCTCGCCATGAACCCGGACAAGCTGAAGCCGGAAGAGCGCTGCGCCTCGACCTCGAACCGCAACTTCGAGGGCCGCCAGGGTTTCAAGGGCCGCACGCATCTGGTGTCGCCGGCAATGGCGGCGGCCGCAGCGATCGCGGGTCACTTCGTCGACGTCCGGGACTGGCGGTAAGCCAGTTCCTGCAATTGTAGCGATCGCGGCAAAGCGCCGTTAAGCGCCTACAACGACACTGCGTCCTCGCGACGGTTCGCGAGGACGCTAGGCCATGGCCAACAAGCCGGAATATGTCGATCTGATCAGCGAGGCGACGCGCCAGCACCGCCGGCGCGCCACGCCGCTTCGCATCGTCGCCAAGCCCGAGATCGAGGAGACCTCGAAGCTCAGCCGCTGGCCGCCGGCGATGTTCAAGCAGTGGAAGCTCGAGAACCTGATGCGGTGGAAGGCTTCGTCGTGGAAGCTGAAGGACTGGCTGTAATGACCGGATGAACAAAGGGCGCCGCTGAGGCGCCCTTTTCATTTCGATCGTGCTTACCAATAGCGATACGGATAGTGCCAGCGATGCCAATGGTGCCAGCGGCAGATGCGGCGCGGGCCGTAATAGGTCCAGATGATCCGGCAGCGGCGCGGATAGTGGTAGTAGGGATAGTAGCCGCCGTAATAATAGCGCCGGTGGAAGTGGCGATAGCCGTAATGGGGGCGATAGATCCCGTAGCGATGATAGCCGCCATAGTGGCGAAATCCGCCGTAACGAATGCCGCCACCGTGGAAGGCAGGCGCGGCGCGGAAGCCGCCGCCATGAAAGCCGCCGATATGTCCGCCGCCACCGCGGAAGCCACCGCCGCCGTGAAAATGTCCGCCGCCACCATGTCCACCGCCGCCATGCCGGACCTGCGTGACGAGGTCGTCGGCCGCGGCTTTCGTCGCGGGTGACGTTGCCGGATTGATCAAGGTGAGCGCTTCAGCGCGCTGCGCGCTCCCGATCGACAGCATCAGCGTCGCGGCGGCCGCAATCCCGAGCAAGCGCATCGGGCCTGCCCCGAGACCCAAACTCCTCAGCATGGACTCCTCCCTGTATGTGGACAGCGGCATTGTGGCGTGGCGTCCCGCGCCGCCGCTGTTCATTTGCAGTCGCTCCCAAGATTAAGTTACGGACAGCGACGTGAATGCCTCCTGAATGACGACGCTCTCGCCGCGGCGCAGTGCCACAAGGAATTTGAAAATGACCGTCTACGCGATTGCGCAATTGAAGATGACGGACCGCGCGGCCTATGACCGCTATCAGGCGCGGTTCTTCGACGTGTTCAAAAAGTTCAACGGGCGGCTGCTCGCCGCCGATGAACATCCGCGCGTGCTCGAAGGCGCATGGCCGCATGACAAGCTCGTCATGATGTCGTTTCCGGACGAAGCTGCATTTCTCGCCTTCTCGAACTCGCCCGAGTACGAAGACATCTCGCGCGATCGCAAGGCTGGCGCGCAAGCGACGGTGCTGCTGGTGAAGGAATTTGCGCCGGCCGGCTAGAGCGTCACCAGAACGGCCCGTAGCCGAATACGAAGGGTGCGGGCACGGCGTAGGGATAGGGACGGTAGGTGACGGGCCGCGCGTAATAGCGCGGATCACGGCGCACGGCAGGCCGCACGACGTCAGGGGCTCGCGCGTGTCGCCGCGCATCGAAAACCGCGATGCCCGCCGAAGCCTCAGGTATCGTCACCACCCTGTGCGCCGCAGATGCGCGAGGCAGACCCGCGGCAAGCGCGACGGCTACGGCGGCCAGTGCAATCCATCTCGCCATGACGACCCTCACGAGGCCTCCGCGCTGCTCGCGTCAGCCCCGGCGCCAGTAGCAGCTCATATGCGGCGTGATCACGGTGCCGCTCGGCCTGTGCTCCTGCACATAGGCGACGTTGCATTCGCGCACCGCGTCGGGGCCGGGGTTGTAGCGCGGATAGACGCCATCAGGGGTGTAATAGGGCGTGACGCGCAGCCGCGCCGGGGGCCGCCTGCGCGGCGGGGGGACGTCGTCGGGCAAGACCGCCTGGGCCAGCCGGATCTCGGGAGCGGTCATCTGCGCCTGGGCGTTGGCCTGGGCGCCAACAAAAAAAGCCGAAAACAACCCCATGCACAGTAGAACCGGTACTGCTGTTCCCGCCCGCATCACATCACCACTGACCTGAGCCAACCCCTTGATGCGCCGTACGCTCCTCGTTTTCGCGCGCGGCGTCAACGCTCCTTCTTGGCCCGATCCTATAAAGCGGGATGCATCGCCACGGAACCCGCGCTATGACGGTCTCATGTGGACAGAATTGAAAGCGCCCTCGCTGGCCGAGATGGAAGCGATGGCTCACGACGTGTTCGAGCGCCTGCCCGCGGAGTTTCGCCGTCTCTGCGAGGGCGTGATCCTCCGCGTCGACGACTTCCCGACCGACGAGGTCCTGGACGAGATGGAATGCGAGAGCGAGTTCGACCTGCTCGGCCTGTTCCAGGGCGTCGGCCTGCCTCAGCAAAGCCTCGGCGACGTGGCACGGCTGCCCAACATGGTCTGGCTCTACCGCCGGCCGATCCTGGATTACTGGGCCGAGCACGACGAAAGCCTCGGCCATATCGTCCGCCACGTCCTGATCCACGAGATCGGCCACCATTTCGGCCTCTCGGACGACGATATGGCCGCGATTGAGGCCAAGGCGGAGTAGGATGCCGGCTCATCAGGCGTAGCCGCAGCTTGAGCCGCGGCTTCGGCCTCGCGCCAGATCATCGATTGCGAACGGTTGGTTTGGTGAGAAGCATCGTCAGCCGATAGTCAGGCCAGCCCGCCAGAGACAGCGACACCTGCTGATAGTGTAGCAGTCCCATGGCCGGATGATTGAACGCACGTTCGCCCCCTTCGCGTGCCAAAACCCCCTGTGTGTCCCAGCAGCGCTCGAAGTCGGGACTTCCAATTCTCAGTTCTTCCACGAGCCGGCGAATATCGGGATCGTCTGAGTAGGCGGTCACCGCCGCGCGGAACTCCGCCACGACTCGACGCGCACGAGAGGTCCAGTCAAGGATCAGGGTTCGAGCTTCAGGCCTGAGGAAGATGTAGCGCAGAAGATTTTTTTCGCCGTCGGCATCGAGCCATCCTGCAAACAGAAGGGACGCTTTCGCATTCCAACAGCGTGCGCGCCATGTGCGATCGAGGATGTAGGCGGGACCATCGATCGCATCAACGCAGGCCATTATCTCCTCGGGTGGATCATCCCTGTTGCCCGGCCGCTCGGGATCGCGCTTGCCGGCGACTTCAAACAGATAGCTGCGTTCGGCTGGTGACAGGCGCAATCCGCGGGCGAGGCGCGCAAGTGCCGCAGCCGAGACGGATACATCGCGCCCTTGCTCGATCCAGGTGTACCAGGTGACGCTCAATCCGCAGAGCTGAGCGACCTCCTCGCGCCGGAGACCGGGCGTGCGCCGTCGTGGTCCGGCCGCGAGGCCGAATTCTGCTGGAGACTGGCGCTCCCGGAGCGCCCGCAAGAACGCGCTGAGCGAGAGAGCCGGAGCGACTGGATCCTGTCCTTTCATGGTGGTTTTTATACCAGCATAATATAGGTTCTTAAACTGGTACCTACGGTATGCTAGCTCTTGACCCTGGCTTCGTCGCTGCGCAGAGGACGCACGGACATGGGCAAGCAATTCGGGAGGATCGAACCGGCGCACAGGGCTTTCATCGAGCGGCAGAAGATCTTCTTCGTCGCGAGCGCCCCGCCGAAAGGACGCATCAACGTGTCGCCAAAGGGCCTGTCGTCTTTCCGGGTCCTCGGAGAGACCGATGTCGCCTACCTCGATTGCACCGGTAGCGGCAGCGAGACCCGCGCACACCTGATCGCATCTGATGACAAGCGGCTGACCATTATGTTTTGCGCCTTCGAAGGCGATCCGGTGATCCTGCGGCTCTATGGCCAGGGTCGGTCGCTGATGCGCGGCACGCCTGAATACGCCGATCTCCTTCCGAAGTTCGAGGACGTCGCCGGGGCACGCCAGATCGTACGTCTCTCGATAGACCTCGTGCAGACGTCATGCGGTATGGGCGTGCCGCTGTTCGACTACAGGCAAGAGCGCGGCAGCCTCGTGCGCTACTGGACGGCGCAGGGCATCAACAACCTGCGAAAATACTGGGGGCTGAAGAACATGAAGAGCATCGATGGCCTGCCGACCGGCTTTGCCCCCGACCGCATGGCCCCGCCAGGCTGACAGACCAAGATTGCCGAATCCGGCCTAGGATTTACGCTCCAACCGGGCTAAACAGCCCTCCCCTGACTTCGAACCGGGAAGCCTGAAATGGACAAGTTCACCACGCTGGAAGGCGTCGCGGCGCCGCTGAAGATCATCAATGTCGACACCGACATGATCATTCCGAAGCAGTACCTCAAGACCATCAAGCGCACCGGCCTTGGCAAGGGGCTCTTCTCCGAGCAGCGCTACAAGGACGACGGCAGCGAGAACCCGGATTTCGTCCTCAACCAGCCCGCCTATCGCAACGCGAAGGTGCTGGTCGCCGGCGACAATTTTGGCTGCGGCTCGAGCCGCGAGCATGCGCCCTGGGCGCTGCTCGATTTCGGCATCCGCTGCGTGATCTCGACCTCGTTCGGCGACATCTTCTACAACAACTGCTTCAAGAACGGCATCCTGCCGATCCGCGTGTCGCAGGAAGACCTCGACAAGCTGTTCGACGACGCCGAGCGCGGCGCCAACGCGACGCTGACGATCGACCTGCCGAACCAGGAGATTCGCGGTCCCGACGGCGGCAAGGTCAAGTTCGAGATCGACCCGTTCCGCAAGCACTGCCTGATCAACGGCCTCGACGACATCGGTCTCACCATGGAGAAGAAGGCCTCGATCGACACCTATGAGGACAAGCTCAAGCGCGAACGCGCCTGGGCCTGATCTTTAATCTCGTTTGAAGCCCCGGTGCTGTCAGCGCCGGGGCTTTTTCTTTGCCCGCATTATCTCTTTTGTTCGAGCATGATCTTGACGGAAAACCGCTGCACACTTTTCCGGATCATGCTCTAAGCTTGCGCGCATGCTGCCCGAGATCGTCACCTTCTGGCATGGCCCGATGGATGCGCTGCGCCAGACCTGTCTGCGCTCGCAGCTCGCGGCCGGCCACAAGGTCACCGTCTACAGCTTCGACCCCATCCCCGGGCTGCCCGCGGACGTCGCAAATGCCGAGGCCGAAGCGATCCTGCCGCATGCATTCTCCGAGCGATTGCGGCCGCCGCAGCCTGACGGAAGCTGGCGCGACTGGACCACGCTGCAGTTCAGCGACTTCTTCCGCATGAAGCTGATGGCGAAGGGCCTCGGCCTCTGGCTCGATGCCGACGTGCTGCTCCTGAAGCCGGTTGAGATCGATCCGGTAAAACCCTACTTCGCCTGGGAGCGGCCGCGCCAACTTGGCAACTCCGTGATCTATCTGCCGGCGGAGCATGGCATCGTGCGCGCGTTCGAAGAGCTGATGGAGCAGGAGGAGCTGACGCCGAACTGGCTGTCGCTGCGCCATCGCATCACCTTCATGATGCGCCGCCTGCGCGGCGGCTCGAACCGGCTCTCGGACATTCGCGTTGCGATCTACGGGCCCGCGGCACTCACCGCGCTCGCGCGCCGTACCGGTGAATTGCAGAACGCCTTGCCGAAGCAGTCGTTCTATGCCGTGCATGCCGAGCCGAAATTGTTCTTCGATCCCTCGAGCTATCTCGGCCTCGTCACCAACCCCGAGATCATCGGCCTGCACATCTCGCCCAAAGGCCGCGGCGGCGAGAGGCCGATTCCGGGCAGCCTGTATGCCTGGGCGGCGGAGCGGTTTGGCTGAGCACCAATTCTCCGGTGTCGTCCCGGCGAAAGCCGGGACCCATAACCCCAGGGAGTAGTTTGGCGAAGGCCCTCAGTTACGTTTCGATGGCAACGCGCACCGCGCACCATCGATAAACCTCGCGGTATGGGTCCCGGCTTTCGCCGGGACGACACCGGTGGTTTTTCACGCTGCAGCGCGTCCAGGACACGAGCAGCTTCCTTGACCGTTTCTCAATTTGATCCAGCGCAACGCGCTCCTGCACCATTGTGCCTAATCTGGCTCCAATTCCACGACCCCAAGAGGAGCCTCGCATGAGCACGGCAAGCAGGCCTTATCCGATCGTTCAGGATCTCATCGAGACCTTTGCCAACTGGCTGAAGCATCGCCGCGAGATGAACGAGATGCGGCAGCTCGACCGCGCCGATTTCGACCGCATCGCGGCCGATCTCAGGATTGCGCCTGATGATCTCGAAGAGCTGGTCCGTCACGGCAAGCACGCCGCCGACGAGCTGCCGAAGATGCTGCATCAGCTCGGCATCAGCGCGGAACGGCTCGGGCAGGCGCAGCCGTTGCTGCTGCGCGACATGGAGCGGACCTGCTCGCTCTGCAATCACAAGGGAGAATGCGACCGCGATCTCGCTGAGGGCACCGCCGCGGAGAACTATCACGGCTACTGCGCCAACGCCGCGACGCTGGAATCGCTCGATCGCGCCGATCTCGCGCCGCGCTGATCGAAAATTTATTGCCCGGACGCGCGCGGCCGCTGCTGTTGCCGCGAAATGGAGCGGTTCTGTCCCGCGCTGCAATCACAAGGGACAGTGCGGCCGCGATCTCGCCAGCACTACCGTCACCGGGAAAAACCTCGACCATCTGCCGGACCGCTGATAGCGGCACACAGCAGAGCCCCACCTTGTGGGCACCCCGCCGGGTGGCAACGGGCGCTAATAGTATGACTGTTTGCGCGGCGAGGATGCGGGAAAGCTCACCGCAATTGTCCGTGCTTGATCTCGCCTATTGGCTCTGTTTGGATCATTGCCGTTGAACAATTCGCATTTCGGATAATCATGGCAAATGAAACAGATGGATCCCGTCGTTCATTGGGGGCTCGTCCACAAAAGGATATCGTGACCGTCCATCGCAAGGAGATCGGGAACCGGCTATTGGCGGCGTTGCCGCCGGCGGACCTCGGCTTGCTCACGCCCCACCTCCAGAAGGTCTCGTTCGAGCCCGACGCCGTCCTGGTGCGATCGGGCGATGAGCTCGACCCGGTCTATTTTCCCCATAGCGGCGCAATCGCCTTCATGCTCGATATGCCGGACGGGCAAACGGTCGCGACCACCTTGATGGGACGAGAGGGCGCTTTGGCCTCGTTCTCCGTGCTCGGCCCGTCGCCTTCATCCGTGACCGCGATTGCCCGCATAGCCGGCACTGCATCGGTGATCTCCGCCGCCAAATTTCGCGCTGCCCATGCGCAAAGCGCAGCCATCAGGAATGTCGTGCAGGTCCACGCCCGCGCCGTGCTGTTGCAGCTCCAGCACGTCGCCGCTTGCAACGCGCTGCACCGGGTGGATGGCCGCATGGCGCGGTGGCTCCTGCAGCTTCACGACCGCGTTCCCGAGGACCTGCTTCCGGTGACGCAGGAGGCGCTGGCGCAATTGGTTGGGGTGCGGCGGCCGACAGTGACGCTGACGATGAGCAAGCTGCGTGAGGCCGGCGCCATCCCGTCCGAGCGGCGCGGGTTTGTCGAGATTCATCGCGGGCGGCTCGAGAGGATCGCGTGCGATTGCTATGCGCTCATGCAGCGCAAGATCGATCGGATGTATTGCCAGGAGTTGGCCGCGCCGCCGCCTGCCGATAGAGAGCAAAGCCTGGAATCCAGGCGCGGAAAAGCGGATATCGCGTTTTCGAATTGACGCTTCAGCCCTTCCCCATCGTGGCAATCGCATCCGCGATCTCGATCGTACGCCGTGCCATGTCGGCGTGCAGCCGCTCGACCATCGCACCATCCAGACGGATCGCGCCGCGCGAGGCGTTCTCCGGCAGTTCGAACGCCGCGATGATTTTGCGCGCACGCGCGACTTCCTCTTCGGGCGGGGTGAAGATCGCGTTGCAGGCTTCGATCTGCGAGGGATGGATCAGCGTCTTGCCGTCGAAGCCGAGGTCGCGGCCCTGCGCGCATTCGGTGGCGAAGCCGTCGGAGTTGGCGATGTCGCTATAGGGGCCGTCGAGGATCTCGAGGCCGTGGGCGCGCGTCGCCAGGATGCAGTGGGTGATCATCGGGATCATCGCCGCGCGTCCCGGCAGCATCCGGATGCGCGTCTCGCGCGAGATGTCGTTCGGGCCGAACACGAAACCGGAGAGGCGGCTCGATGGATCGCGGCCGGCGGCGGCCAGCTCCTCGGCATGCAGCACGGCGCGCGCGGTCTCGATCATGGCCCAGACCTTGACCGTGGGCGCGGCGCCGAGCTCGGCGAGGCGGCGGCCGATGGTGTCGAGATCTTCGATGCTTGAAACTTTTGGAACCAGGATGCCGTCGGGCGAGGCCTTGGCCGCCATCGCGACGTCATCGATCCACCAGGGCGTATCGAGGCCGTTGGTGCGGATCAGGACCTCGCGCTTGCCAAAGCCCTTGGCTGCGATCGCGGCGGCGATCCCGTCGCGGGCCACCGCCTTGGCCTCGGGGGCAACGGAGTCTTCCAGATCGAGGATCAGGCCGTCGGCGGCCAGATTCCGCGCCTTTTCCAGCGCGCGGGGGTTGGAGCCGGGCATGAACAGATGGCTGCGGCGCGGGCGGGTCATGCGATCGTTCCTTCCTGTTTCCTCGTCTCTCTTCTGACCGATGCCGATAGCATTTGGCCTGCCCATTCGAAAGGCTTGTTCGCTCCCGGGCTCTATGGTTAGGCATAGGCCATGGTGACATTCCCGACGCATTTGCTGGAAGGCTACAGGGCCTTCGCCACCCAGCGGCTGCCGACCGAGCAGACCCGCTACCGCGAGCTGTCGGTGAAAGGACAGTCGCCGGAAGTGATGGTGATCGGCTGCTGCGACAGCCGCGTCTCGCCCGAGGTGATCTTCGACGTCGGCCCGGGCGAGCTGTTCGTCGTCCGCAACATCGCCAACCTCGTGCCCGTGTATCAGCCCGACGGCAACGCGCACGGCGTCTCGGCGGCGCTGGAATATGCGGTGACGGTTCTGAAGGTGAAGCACATCGTCGTGCTCGGCCACGCGCAATGCGGCGGCATCCGCGCCTTCGTCGATAAGATCGAGCCGCTCACGCCCGGCGACTTCATCGGCAAATGGATGCAGATGTTCATCAAGCCCGGCGAAGTCGTCGAGCAGCGCGGCCACGAGTCGATGGCGCAATTCGTCGAGCGCATCGAGAAGGCCGCGGTGTTCCGCAGCCTCGAAAACCTGATGACGTTTCCGTTCGTGCGCAAGGCCGTGGAGAGCGGCCAGATGCAGACCCATGGCGCCTATTTCGGCGTCGCGGAGGGATCGCTGTTCGTGCTGGACAAGATCGCGAAGGAATTCAAGAACGCGCGGAGCGTGGCTTAGGGTCGCTCGAAGGCGGGCAATTGCCGCCTCAGATGCGATCGTCGTCCCGGACAAGCGGAGCTCCTGGCAACGCGCAGCGTTGTCCAGAGCGGAGCGCCGATCCGGGGCCCATAACCACAGGACCAAGTGAGGCGCGAAGGCGTAACTCCGAGTCCCCGTAACCACGTCTCCCTGTGGTTATGGGTCCCGGATCTGCGCGCGCTTTTGGCGCGCTTGTCCGGGAGGACGAGAGGGGCACGGCGCAGAGCGCGCCTTTGCCCACCCTACGGCAGCGGAGTTACGCCGCCTTCTTCTTAGCGGTGATCAGCTTGCGGTTGATCAGCACTTCCGCGATCTGGATCGCGTTGAGGGCTGCGCCCTTGCGCAGGTTGTCGGACACGCACCACAGCACGAGACCGTTCTCCACCGTCGCGTCCTCGCGGATGCGGCTGATATAGGTGGCGTCCTCGCCGGCCGCCTCATAGGGCGTGGCGTAGCCGCCGGGCTCCTGCTTGTCGATGACGAGGCAGCCGGGCGCCTTGCGCAGGATCTCGCGCGCTTCGTCGGCGCTGATCGGATTCTCGAACTCGATGTTGACGGCTTCGGAGTGGCCGACGAACACGGGCACGCGCACGCAGGTCGCGGAGAGCTTGATCTTGGGATCAAGGATCTTCTTGGTCTCCGCCATCATCTTCCACTCTTCCTTGGTGTAGCCATCCTCCATGAAGACGTCGATGTGGGGGATGACGTTGAAGGCGATGCGCTTGGGGAATTTCTTCGCGACCAGCTCGTCATTGGTGTAGACAGCCTTGGTCTGCGAGAACAATTCGTCCATCGCGTCCTTGCCGGCGCCCGACACCGATTGATAGGTCGAGACCACGACGCGCTTGATCGTCGCCTTGTCGTGCAGCGGCTTGAGCGCGACGACGAGCTGCGCGGTCGAGCAGTTCGGGTTGGCGATGATGTTCTTCTTCTTGAAGCCTTCGGTCGCGGCTGCGTTCACCTCGGGCACGATCAGCGGTACCTCCGGGTCCATACGCCAGGCCGAGGAATTGTCGATCACGACCGCGCCGGCGGCGCCGATCTGCGGCGACCATTCCTTCGACACCGAGCCGCCCGCCGACATCAGGCAGATGTCGACGTCGGAGAAATCGTAATGCTCGAGCGCTTTGACCTTCAGGGTGCGATCGCCATAGGAGACCTCGACGCCGACGCTGCGGCGTGACGCCAGGGCCACGACCTCGTCCGCGGGGAATTTGCGCTCATCGAGGATGTTGAGCATTTCCCGTCCGACATTGCCGGTCGCGCCGACGACTGCGACTTTGTAACCCATCGTTCACTCTCCGATGAAAAAGCCCGTTCCTGAAGCTGACGCTTAAACAGGAAGAGCAGCGCTTCTATGCGAGAACCGGCCTCAAGACAACGTTGGACCATGCCTGAAGGCCGTGGATGCAGTCGCCTGAGGCCAGGACGGCCGTTAGCCCTACCCAGATCCATCTGACGCTCGCAGCCTTCGCCGACGAGGTGGTCGGCACGGTGGCACGCCTGTTCGCCTATGTGGGGGCGCTACTTCTGTTTGCCATCGTAGGCCTCGCGGCCCTCGGCCAGCTGCCTGCCTTGCGCGACGATGAGCCCGCCTCAAAGCCGGGCTGGAGCGTGGCCGACCGCTCGCATCCGGCCTTCGCCCTCAGCCGGCTCGATTCATCCGACAAAACAGCATCTTACGCCGTCCTTCGGCACCCCGAAGGCGGCCGCAAGGACGTGATGCGCTGGACCGGCGAGGCGGACAAGCCGCTGGCTCAGCTCGAGATCTACCGGGAGGGCGGCGAATTCGACGTGGCGCGCCCGGCGGCAACCGACCTCGCGGTCCAGATGGGGCTGGGTGCGGATACTCCGCTCGAGCAGGCCGGCCTGATCGACACCAAATTCGGTCCGGTCGCCCTGTTCCGGCCGACCGGCACGGCGAAGGCGGCCTGCCTCGGCTACCTCAAGCGCAGCGAGGAGCCGGCGCTGCAGATCTCCGGCTTCTCCTGCCAGGGCGATACGCTGCCCGCCCGGCGCGCGGCGATCGCCTGCACCCTGAACCGGCTGACGCTGCTCACCTCCGGCAACGAGCCCAAGCTGGCGGAATTGTTCGCCCATGCCGAGCTCAAGCGCCGGGGTTGCGAGCCCCAAGGGTCGTCCCAAGGCACGTCGGACTGGCTGCTCGGCGCAGCGAACGCGCAATTGCGCGGGGCGCTTTGACCGGCATCAAGCTCAAGTGGCTGGTTTGCATGCAACTTTTGCCGGCACGCCCGATTATTCCGGGCTGGTGTGACCCAATAGACCTAGTTGCGGCCACCCCGGCCGGTCTATTATGGGGCGAAATCGACTGGCGGCGTGCCGCCTGAAGGGGACGTGATGAGCTCGACATTCTCTGCCGCGAACAAACTGGCGACGCTGCTTGCGGCGGGCGCCGCGATTGCCATCGCCTTCGCGGCGCCGGCTGCGGCCGACACCAAGACCAAGCGCTATGACGATCGCGGCCGGCCCTATTACGGCCCGAGCGGTCCCAACGCGGTCTATCAGCAGGGCCGCACCCGCATCTATGTGAGCAAGCGCTCCTGGCTCGACGGCGGCACCGAGGTCAATCCGGGCGACCGCAAGTTCATGGATTACGCCTTCCCGCCGGAGATCGGCTATCCGACCTTCGCACGCGAGAACAACAACCGGCCGATCGATCGCCAGCCGCTCTCAACGCCGGCCGACGTCGGAGGCTATCCGCGGAATTTCCCGCTGTACTGAGGCGGCAGGCACCGAATCAAAATGGCCGGGCTCGCGCCCGGCCATTTTTGTTTGTGAGAGGTGCCGTAGGGTGGGCAAAGGCGCGACGCGCCGTGCCCACCACCTCTCTCTGATCGCGATCGATTGGTGGGCACGCTTCGCTTTGCCCACCCTACGATCGCGGTGCTTGCCGCTTACGCGTGAAGCTTCTGCAATTCCTTCAGGATCGCTTCGCCCATCTGCGTGGTGGAAGCGGCCGTGGTGCCCTCCGACTTGATGTCGGCGGTGCGCAGGCCGCTGGCGAGCACCGCGGCGATCGCGGCGTCGACCTTGTCGGCGAGATCGCCCATGTCGAAGGAATAGCGCAGCGCCATGCCGAAGGACGAGATCATCGCGATCGGGTTGGCGAGGCCCTTGCCGGCGATATCAGGCGCCGAGCCGTGCACGGGCTCGTACAGCGCCTTGCGCTTCTTGGTCTTGACGTCGACCTCGCCGAGCGAGGCCGAGGGCAGCATGCCGAGCGAGCCGGTCAGCATCGCCGCGATGTCGGACAGCATGTCGCCGAACAAATTGTCTGTCACGATGACGTCGAACTGCTTCGGCCACTTCACCAGCATCATGCCGCCGGAATCGGCGAGCTGATGCTCGAGCGTGACATCGGGATATTCGCGCTTGTGGACCTGGGTCATGACCTCGTTCCAGAGCACGCCCGACTTCATGACGTTGCGCTTCTCCATCGAGGTCACCTTGTTCTTGCGCTTCCTGGCAAGCTCGAAGGCGACGCGGCCGATGCGCTCGATCTCATAGGTGTCGTAGACTTGGGTATCGATGGCGCGCTTCTGGCCGTTGCCGAGATCGGTGATGGTCTTGGGCTCGCCGAAATAGACGCCGCCGGTGAGCTCGCGCACGATGACGATGTCGAGGCCCTCGACCGCCTCGCGCTTCAGGCTCGAGGCATCGGCCAGCGCCGGGTAGCACATGGCGGGGCGGAGGTTGGCGAACAAAGCGAGATCCTTGCGCAGGCGCAGCAGGCCGGCTTCGGGGCGCACCTCGTAAGGCACCGCATCCCACTTCGGGCCGCCGACCGCGCCGAAGATGATGGCGTCGGCCGCAAGCGCCTTGGCCATGTCGCCCTCGGAGATCGACACCTTGTGGGCGTCATAGGCGGAGCCGCCGACGAGGCCGGTGTCGGTCTCGAACTTGGCGATCCCGGCCGAATTGAGCCAATCGATCAGCCGCTTCACCTCGCCCATCACCTCCGGGCCGATACCGTCGCCGGGGAGCAGCAGCAATTTGTGGGTCGCCATGGTCGTTTCCTTCTCGATCCTCTCTCGTCATTCCGGGGCGCGAGCAAAGCGAGCGAGCCCGGAATCCATCGGGCCACAGCGCAAGCCGGGAAATGGATTCCGGGCTCGCGCTTCGCGCGCCCCGGAATGACGGTTCGGCCGGAGTGCTAGAGCGGCGTTGCGCGCTTGGCAAGACACCATTGCCGCGCCGCGGCTGTGCAAGACCGGCAGGGCCTGCCACAGTGCGGGCTGCCGGAGTATCCCTTGCACGCCCCTGATCGCCCCCCGCCCGACGCACATCCTGCGCGGCTGATCCTGACCCTGTCGCTGGCCGCAACGGTCGGGCTCGGCATCGGCCGCTTTGCCTATGCGCTGGTGCTGCCCGACATGCGGGAGGATCTCGGCTGGTCCTACTCGGCGGCCGGTTTCATGAACACGATCAACGCCGTCGGCTACCTCGTGGGCGCGCTGGTGGCGTCCCGGCTGATCCGGCGCGTCGGCTGGTCGGCCGCGATCCGCGGCGGAACCCTGGCCTGCGTCGCCGCGCTCGCAACTTGCGCGCTGACGGGCAATTTCGTCGCCCTGAGCCTTGCCCGCCTCGTGCTGGGCCTCGGAGCGGCCGCCGGCTTCGTCGCCGGCGGCGCGCTGGCCGCGGCGATCGCGCAGTCGCGCCCGGAGCGGGCCAATTTCCTGCTCAGCCTGTTCTATGCCGGGCCCGGCATCGGCATTCTCGCCTCCGGGCTGATCGCCCCGTTCACGCTGCAATATTTCGGACCCGGCTCGTGGTGGCTGGTGTGGTGGGCGCTGACGCTACTGTCCGTCGCGATGACGATCCCGCTGTTCCTGATCCGCATCGAGAGCCGGGTGCGCTTCTCGGAAGGCAGCCACGCCGCCTTCGCGATCATGCCCATACTGATCTATCTAGCCGGCTATTTCCTGTTCGGCGCGGGCTACATCGCCTACATGACCTTCATGATCGCCTATGTGCGCGACGGCGGCGGCGGCGCCGCGGCGCAGGCCGCGTTCTGGAGCCTGATCGGCCTGTCCGCCTTCGTCACGCCCTGGGCCTGGCGCGGCGTGCTGGCGCTGGACCGCGGCGGGCTCGCCACCACCATCATCCTCGGCACCAACGCGCTCGGTGCGGCCTTGCCGATGCTGGGGCATTCGCCGGCATGGCTCGCGGTGTCGGCGGTCGTGTTCGGCGTCGCCTTCTTCGCCGTGGTCGGCTCGACCACCGCGTTCGTGCGCTTCAACTACCCGCCCGAGGTGTGGCCGACCGCGATCGCGGCGATGACGATCTCGTTCGGCGTCGGCCAGACGCTCGGCCCGATCGTGGTCGGCGCGATCACCGATGCGCTGGGGAGTCTGAGTTACGCGCTGAATGTGTCGGCCGCGCTGCTGGCACTGGGTGCGGTGGCGGCGCTGTGCCAGCGGAAGGTGGGGCCGCCCAAATCAACGGTGCCGTAGGGTGGGTTAGCGCCAGCGTAACCCACCATGCTTCCGCGTTTGCCGGACGAAGTTGGTGGGTTACGCCTGGCGGACTGCGCTTCGCGCAGCCGCGAGGCTAACCCACCCTACGAAGCCATCAGCTTCCGCTGAACGAATTATACCCCTGGTCTTCCCAGTAGCCGCCCTTGTAGTCGTTGGTGACTTCCATCGAGACCACGTATTTCGGGTTCTTGAAGCCGAGTTTTGTCGGCACGCGGATCTTCATTGGGAAGCCGTAGGCGCGCGGCAAAATCTCGTTCGCATATTTGAACGTCATCTGCGTCTGCGGATGCAGCGCGCTGCGCATGTCGAGCGGCGAGTTGTAGCCGTCCTTGTCGGCGCACTGGAACCAGACATATTTCGCGCGCGTGTCGGCGCCGATCAGTTTTAGGAAATCGCGCAAGGGGGTGCCGGTCCAGCTGCCGATCGCGCTCCAGCCCTCGACGCAGATGTGACGGGTGATCTGCGTTACCTGCGGCAGCTTGTAGAGCTCCTCCAGCGTCCAGGATTTCTTGTTGTCGACGAGGCCGCGCACCTCGAGCTTCCAGTCTGCGGCCGAGACATCAGGCGCGTCGTCGAGATCGTAATAGGCGTTGAACGGGAACGGCTTCGTGATCGCGCTCTCGGGGAAGGTCGGCGCCAGCGCGTCGGGATTGAAGATAAAGGACTGCACGGCGTCGTTGAACTTCGAGACGCTCTTCAGCATCTCCTCGGCCGAGGACGAGTCGATCACGTCGCAGCCGGTGAGCAGCGTCAGCGCGCCGAGGCTGGCACCGCCCGCGATGAAGCGGCGGCGGGTGACGTCGGGCATCGTCTTGATGGAGTCCTTGATCAGCAGCCGCTTGTCGACGCCGGGGATCAGGAAAGAGCGCTTGGCCATGACTGTTCTCCTACTCAACGGCCAATGATCATCGCGCGCAGGCTCTTCGGCACCAGCAGCGCGAGCAGGACGTGAATGACGAGGAAGGCGCAGATCGCGGCCATGCAGAAGAAGTGCACGTAGCGCGCAGTCGGATAGTCGCCGAACAGCATCACGAGATAATAGAGCTGCACCGGCTTCCACATGCCGAGGCCGGAGAGCACGATCAGCACGCCGACCACGATGATGCCGGCATAGAGCAGACGCTGCACGTAATTGTAGACGGTGAGATCGTCATGACCGAGCTTGAAGGTCAGCGCCGCCCTGACGTCGTGGAGCACGCCTGATGGCGTGATCGGCAGCAGCTTTTTCCGGAAGCGGCCGGTGGCGAAGCCGGTGACGAGATAGGCGAGGCCGTTGATCATCAACAGCCACATCGCCGCAAAGTGCCAGAGCAGGCCGCCGCCGAGCCAACCACCCAGCGTGTATTCGCGCGGAAAACTGAAGCCGAACAGCGGCGAGGCGTTGTAGATCTGCCAGCCCGACAGGATCATCAGGATCATGGCGAGGGCGTTGATCCAATGCATGACGCGGACCCAGGCCGGCTGGATCGCTTTGGTCGGGGTGGCCCTGACCTGCTCGTCGGTGACTGTGAGGCTCGCCATGATGGTTCCGTCCTGAACGTCGTGTGACACCGAATATACGCCGATGCGTCCGCTTTCGTTACGCCCCGTTGGCCATCGAATCGATGCCCGCAGGCTATGCCGGTCACAAAAAGGCGAGCCGGGCGCCCCCGGCTCGCCGTCTCAAAGCACCCTGTTCGGGGGATGAAACAGGGGTGCGCGGTGTTACGTTGCCGGCATCAGCACGGTGTCGACCACATGGATGACGCCGTTCGACTGGTTGACGTTCGTGATCGTCAACATCGAGATGCCGCCCTTGGCGTCGACGATCCAGGTCTTGCCGTCCATCTTCTTGACCGTCAGCTCCTCGCCTTCGGCGGTCTTCAGCTTCTTGCCGTCGGTGAGGTCGGAGGCCTCGAGCTTGCCGGGCACGACATGGTAGGTGAGGATCTTGGTCAGCGTTGCCTTGTTCTCGGGCTTGACCAGATTGTCGACGGTGCCGGCCGGCAGCTTGCCGAAGGCGGCGTTGGTCGGCGCGAACACCGTGAACGGGCCCTTGCTTTCCAGCGTCGACACCAGGCCCGCCGCCTTCACTGCGGCCACCAGCGTGGTGTGGTCCTTCGAGTTGACAGCGTTCTGGACGATGTTCTTCGACGGGAACATCGCGGCGCCGCCGACCATGACGGTCTTTTCCTCGGCACGCACCGGCGCGACGACGGTCGCGGTGATGGCGAGGGCGCTGAAGGCGGCGGCAGTGAGATAGGCAATACGCTTCGACATGGAGAATCTCCCGATTGAATTTGACCGGCACTCGCCGGTGCTTGAGTTGGGGCAACAACGGTGCTTGCGACCTCTTGGCGCGAAGCAGCAGCGCCGTCGTTGGCCGAACTACGGGAGGGTTTGCGATGCGGTTTCGGGGAAAAATTCTTTGTGATGGGTGAAACTATCGGGCGGCGTGTTCGTGTGTGCACGCACGCACCTCACCCTCCGCCGTCGTCCCGGACAAGCGCGCTCCAAGCGCGCGCAGATCCGGGACCCATAACCACAGGAAGATGTTTGGCGAAGACCCGGAGTGACCAGCTTCGTGCAACCACTTCTCCCTGTGGTTATGGGTCCCAGGCTCGCGACTTCGTCGCGCCCCGGGACGACGAGTGGAGATTGCCGCGCGTCCTTTGCCTCAATCCCTGCTCAGCGGCGTCTGGATGAACCCGCGATTGTGCGTCGGGCTGATCAGCAGCTCGTTGATACAGACGCGCGGCGGCATCGAGGCGATGAAGGCGATGGTGCGCCCCAAATCTTCGGGCTGCAGCATCTTCGCCTGCTCCGCCTCGCTCGGCACCACCGGGCGCAGCTTCAGGATCGGGGTTGCCACCTCGCCCGGCATCAGGCAGCAGGCGCGCAGGCCGTTGACGCATTCGTCCATGTTGAAGGAATGGGTCAGCGCCAGCACCGCGTGCTTGGTGGTGGTGTAGGCCGGGCCCGGCATCTTCGAGACGTGGCGGCCGGCCCAGGACGAGACGTTGATGATCGAGCCGTCCTGCTGCTTGCGCATCGTCGGCAGCACTGCGCGCATGCAATAGAGCACGCCGTTGAGATTGACCTGGACCAGTCTGTCCCAGCCCTCCTGTTCCATGTCCTGCCAGCTGCGCTTGGGGACGTTGATGCCGGCATTGTTGACCAGAAGGTCGATACGGCCGTGCTTGGCGACGATCTGATCGGCCGCCTTCTGGGCTTCAGCCGCATTGGACACATCCAGCGCGATGGCCTCCGCGACCCCGCCGGCCCCCGTGATCTTCGCAACCACGGTATCCAGTGCGTCCTTGCGCCGGCCCGAGACCACCACTGTCCAGCCGTCGGCAGCCAGCGCCTCGGCGCCGGCTTCCCCGATCCCGCTGCCGCCGCCCGTCACCCAGGCCACGCGTTTCCCGTTTTTTGACATGCAAACTGTCTCCGTTGCTTCATTGGGGCGGTTTTTGCTAATCCAGCCCTCGGTTTTGACCGGCCTTGTCAGTCTTGCGGTCGAGGAAATCTTGCATGAGCCACGCAGCCAACGCCAACCTGTTTTCCCGCCTGTTCGACGGCCTCGACGATCCCAAACGGCTCGCGATCGAGACGCAGGACGGCGCCCATATCAGCTATGGCGATCTGATCGCGCGGGCCGGGCAGATGGCGAACGTGCTGGTCGCGCGCGGCGTGAAGCCGGGTGACCGCGTCGCGGTGCAGGTCGAGAAATCCGTCGCCAATATCGTGCTGTATCTGGCGACCGTGCGCGCCGGCGCGGTCTATTTGCCCCTCAACACCGCCTATACGCTGAACGAGCTCGACTACTTCATCGGCGATGCCGAGCCGTCGCTGGTGGTCTGCGATCCCTCCAAGGCCGAAGGGCTCGCGCCGATCGCCGCCAAGGTGAAGGCCAAGGTCGAGACGCTCGGCCCTGACGGCAAGGGCTCGCTGACGGACGCCGCCGGGAAGGCGAGCAGCGAGTTCACCACCGTTCCCCGCGCGAGCGACGATCTCGCCGCGATTCTCTACACCTCGGGCACCACCGGCCGCTCCAAGGGCGCGATGCTGACGCACGACAATCTCGCGTCGAACTCGCTCTCGCTCGTCGGCTACTGGCGCTTCACCGACAAGGACGTGCTGATCCACGCGCTGCCGATCTACCACACGCACGGCCTGTTCGTGGCGACCAACGTGACGCTGTTCTCGCGCGCGTCGATGATCTTCCTGCCTAAGCTCGATCCTGACCTGATCATCAAGCTGATGGCGCGCTCCACCGTGCTGATGGGCGTGCCGACCTTCTACACCCGCCTGCTGCAGAACCCCGCGCTGTCGAAGGAGGCGACCAAGCACATGCGGCTGTTCATCTCGGGCTCGGCGCCGCTGCTGGCGGAGACCCATCGCGAATGGTCGGCGCGCACGGGACATGCGGTGCTCGAGCGCTACGGCATGACCGAGACCAACATGAACACCTCAAACCCCTATGATGGCGAGCGCGTGCCCGGCGCGGTCGGCTTTCCGCTCCCCGGCGTCTCCGTGCGCGTCACCGAGCCCGAGACCGGCAAGGAATTGCCGCGCGAAGAAATCGGCATGATCGAGGTCAAGGGCCCGAACGTGTTCAAAGGCTATTGGCGCATGCCAGAGAAGACCAAGTCCGAATTCCGGCCCGACGGCTTCTTCATCACCGGCGATCTCGGCAAGATCGACGACAAGGGCTACGTCCACATTCTCGGCCGCGGCAAGGATCTCGTGATCTCCGGCGGTTTCAACGTCTACCCCAAGGAGATCGAGAGCGAGATCGACGCCATGCCCGGCGTGGTCGAGTCCGCCGTGATCGGCGTGCCGCATGCCGATTTCGGCGAAGGCGTCACCGCGGTGCTGGTCTGCAACAAGGGCGCCGACGTCAGCGAGGCCTCGGTGCTGAAGGCACTCGACGGGCGCCTGGCAAAATTCAAGATGCCCAAGCGCGTCTTCGTCGTCGACGAGCTGCCGCGCAATACGATGGGCAAGGTGCAGAAGAACATTTTGCGCGATACGTACAAGGATATTTACGCGAAGAAATAGGATTGGCGCGCGCAAATCCGTAGGGTGGGTTAGCCGAAGGCGTAACCCACCGCTTTAATCTCCGCGGTGACAGAAGTGGTGGGTTACGCTAGCGGACTGCGCTTCGCGCAGCGGCGAGCTAACCCACCCTACGATGGCGGCGCTCACTGCCCGCCCACCAGGCTCATCACAAACCGGCTGCCGACAATGAACAGGTAGCAGCCGAACGCGGCCTCCAGCGTCCGCTTGGACATCGCGTGCGCGGCTTTCACACCGAGCGGCGCGGTGACGAGACTCATCGGCATCACCAGCACGGCGCCGATCAGCGAGACGTAGCCGAGCGCGAACGGCACTTGCAGCGCTGCTACGGCCGGGTAGTTCGCCGCTGCTGGCCATCCGGCATAGATGTAGCCGAGCGCGCCGGGGATCGAGATCAGCACCGCGAGCGCCGACGAGGTCGCGACCGCCTGGTGGATCGGACGGCTGTAGAAGGTCATCAGCAGGTTCGAGAACAGGCCGCCGCCGATGCCCATCAGCGTCGAGAGGACACCGACGCAGAAGCCGTAGACGCGCATCACCGGTCCCTTCGGCAGATCGTCGCCGAACTTCCAGCCCTCGCGCGCAAAGATGAGACGCGCTGCCGCCGACCAGGCGACGCAAACGAACACGATCTTGAACAACCGCTCCGGCGCGTAACGCGCGACGACGCTCCCCGAGACGACGCCGAGCACGATCGGCAGCCACCAGACGCGCAGGATCGACATGTCCACCGCGCCGCGCCTGTAATGGGCCTGGAACGAACGGATCGAGGTCGGGATGATCACGGCGAGCGAGGTGCCGACGCAGAGCGGCATCCGCACCTCCAATGGCACGCCGGCGATGCGGAAGCATTCGTAGAACACCGGCACGAGAATCGCACCGCCGCCGATGCCGAACACGCCGGCCAGAAATCCCGAGAGTGCGCCGGTTGCGATCAGCAGCAGCGCGAGCTCGACGACGTCAGAGACCTCGAGGCCGCTCATCGGCGGCGATCCATCGGCAGCTCCCGCGGATGCGCGGCGCAGAAGGCTGCGGCAGCGGCGAGGACGGGCGCGGAGACGACCAGAAGCAGGCCCGCGAGACCCAGGCCGTGCCGACCGTAGGCACCAAGCGCCGCGAGGCCGTCCAGCGTGACGCCGACCAGCGAGAAGACCAGCAACGGAAGCAGGCCCGGCAGGACGCTATGGAGGCCGCGTGCGGTCCGCCGGCGGGCGATGGACGTCAGGCTGACATGAGTGGGCATGGTAAGTCCCGGACTGCTAGGAGCCACCGCAATGTAGACCCTTCCGTTTTTCGGCGCTATCTCTGGCAAGCGTCATAATCCCTTGCGAATCACGGAAGGATGGCGATGGACCAGCTTGCAGCGATGGCAACCTTCGTGCGGGCCGTGGATGCCGGCAGCCTGTCGGCGGCGGCGCGATCGTTGCCGAGCTCGCTGACATCGGTGAGCCGGCAGATTTCTGCGCTCGAGCGCCACTTCGGCACGCGCCTGCTGATGCGGACGACGCGACAGCTCGCGCTCACGGAGGATGGGCGCATGCTCTACGAGCGCGCCAGGTCGATCCTGGGCGAGCTCAAGGAGATCGAGGAGGGGCTGGCCGGGAATCGCCGCGAGCCATCGGGACGGCTGCGCGTCAGCGCGCCGACATTGATGGGACGCCTGCTGATCGCGCCGCTGCTCGGCGATTTCCTGCGCGCCTATCCATCGCTCGCCGTGGACCTTCTGCTGGTCGATCGCAACGTCGATTTGATCGAGGAGGACGTTCACCTGGCGCTTCGCGTCGGGCGCATGCCCGATTCGCAGCTGGTGATGCGAAAGCTCGCGGAGGTGCAGATGATTCACTGCGCTTCGCCCGATTACCTCGCACGCCGCGGCGAACCGCAGACGCCTGCCGATCTGGCGCAGCATGATTGCCTGGTGTTTTCCGACGCGCCGGGCGCTGCAACCTGGCGATTCGGCCGCGAGGCGAACAGCGGAACGCGAATCCGCATCGCGGGACGGCTCTGGGTCAACAGCCTCGATGCGCTCGCCGCCGCCGCAGAGAACGGCGCAGGCATCGTCCGCGTGCCGTCATGGCAGGTGGAGAGGCAGCTGGCGGAAGGACGACTACGACGGCTGTTGCGCGCACACGAGCCGGCGCCGGCGCCGCTGCACGCGCTGTATCAGCCGTCGCGACTCGGCTCGACGAAGATTCGCGCCTTCATCGATTTCCTGGTCGAGCGGTGGCGCGGAAGCGATCCGCTCAGCCGGTGATTCTCTGTGGCGGGGTGGGATGCAGGGTGCGCATATCCGGACCGGATCAAATCGGATGGCGAGGAGGAAGGTTGGCGCCCGGGTGAATAAGGCCGGCGACGCCCTTGGGCGATCTCTGCCCGGTTTGGACGGCATGGTCCGTTTAGAGGTGTTCCAATAGCAATTTCAACGCGCCTGGCACCTCCTAAAACTATGAACTAATGTTCGTTTCTTTGTTGGCGGACCGAGGCTCTGGTATACCAAGCCCCTGATTGGCCTTGTTTCATCAAGGCTGTAGAGATGAACCAGCGTTCGATTTATGGCGATTTGGTGATTGCGCAGGCGAAATCGACTCCGTAAATAGAGCCGACCTTTCGCGATCCCCGCGCGCGCCCTCAAGGGCCGCCATACAACATCAAAGCCCATGACCGCACGGATCGAACGACCGCTTTCACCACACATGCAAGTCTATCGCTGGACGCTGACGATGGCGCTGTCCATCGTTCATCGTGCCACCGGTATCGCCCTTTATGTCGGAACCCTGCTGCTGGTCTGGTGGCTGGTCGCGGCGGCCTCCGGCCCCGCCGCCTACGCCCATGTCCAGGCCTTCACCGGCAGCATCATCGGCCGCCTGATCGTGTTCGGCTACACCTGGGCGCTGATGCACCATATGCTGAGCGGCATCCGGCATTTCGTCTGGGACCTCGGCTACGGCTTCAAGGCCAATGAGCGCGAAGCGCTGACCTGGGGCGCCCTGATCGGCGGCATCGCGCTGACGGTGCTGATCTGGATTATCGCCTATGCGAACGGAGGCGGCCGATGAGCGCAGCCGATACGCCCAAGCGCAGCATGCGCACCCCGCTCGGCCGCGTCCGCAATCTCGGCGCCGCGCATTCCGGCACGTCCGATTTCTGGCGCCAGCGCATCACCGGCGTCGCCATGACGCTGCTGATGATCCCGGCGCTGGTGATCATCATGATGCTGCTCGGCCGCAACCAGGTCTATGCTGCGCAGACTCTGAGCTCCATTCCCGTCGCGGTGATCCTGCTCCTCTTCATCTTCGCCAGCGCCTGGCACATGAAGATCGGCATGCAGGTGGTGATCGAGGACTACGTCCATAACGAGAAGCTGAAGCTCGTCTCGGTCATGCTCAACAATTTCTTCTCGATCGGCGTGGCGCTCGCCTCGACCTACGCGATCCTGAAACTGTCATCCGGAGTGTAACCCATGGCCACCACAACGAATGGCTCGGGCAACGGCGCTCCCGCCACCAACGGCAAAGCCTATCCGATCGAAGACCACACCTATGACGTCGTCGTCGTCGGTGCCGGCGGCGCGGGCCTGCGCGCCGTGGTCGGCTGCAGCGAGGCCGGCCTTCGCACCGCCTGCATCACCAAAGTGTTTCCGACCCGCTCGCACACGGTCGCGGCGCAGGGCGGCATCTCGGCTTCGCTCGGCAACATGCACAAGGACGACTGGCGGTGGCACATGTACGACACCGTGAAGGGGTCGGACTGGCTCGGCGACCAGGACGCGATCGAATACATGGTGCGCAACGCGCCGGCGGCGGTCTACGAGCTCGAGCATTGGGGCGTGCCGTTCTCGCGCACCGAGGACGGCAAGATCTACCAGCGCCCGTTCGGCGGCATGACCATGGATTACGGCAAGGGCCAGGCGCAGCGCACCTGCGCCGCCGCCGACCGCACCGGTCACGCCATGCTGCACACGATGTACGGCCAGTCGCTGCGCCACGCGGCAGAGTTCTTCATCGAGTTCTTCGCCATCGACCTGATCATGGACGACCAGGGCGTCTGCCGCGGCGTCATCGCGCTCAAGCTCGACGACGGCACGCTGCACCGCTTCCGCGCCCAAACCACGATCCTCGCCACCGGCGGCTACGGCCGCGCCTACGCCTCCTGCACCTCGGCACATACCTGCACCGGTGACGGCGGCGGCATGGTGCTGCGCGCCGGCCTGCCGCTGCAGGACATGGAGTTCGTCCAGTTCCACCCGACCGGGATTTATGGCGCCGGCTGCCTCGTCACCGAGGGCGCGCGCGGCGAAGGCGGCTATCTCGTCAACTCCGAGGGCGAGCGCTTCATGGAGCGCTATGCGCCGTCGGCCAAGGACCTCGCCTCGCGCGACGTCGTCTCGCGCGCGATGACCATCGAGATCCGCGAGGGGCGCGGCGTCGGCAAGAAGAAGGACCACATCTTCCTGCATCTCGACCATCTCGATCCCGCGGTGCTCGCCGAGCGGCTGCCGGGCATCTCGGAATCGGCAAAGATCTTCGCCAATGTCGACGTGACGCGCGAGCCGATCCCGATCGTGCCGACCACGCACTACAACATGGGCGGCATCCCCACGAACTATCACGGCGAAGTGCTGACCAAGAAGAACGGCGACGATAATGCCGTGGTCCCCGGCCTGATGGCGCTGGGCGAAGCAGCCTGTGTCTCCGTGCATGGCGCCAACCGCCTCGGCTCCAACTCGCTGATCGACCTCGTCGTGTTCGGCCGCGCCGCAGCGCTCCGCTGCGCCGAGAAGCTCACGCCCAATGCCGAGCAGCCGGAGCTGCCGGCGAATTCGGCCGAGATGGCGCTCGGCCGCCTCGACCATTTCCGCTATGCTTCCGGCGGCACGCCGACCGCGAAGCTGCGCGAAGGCATGCAGCACGTGATGCAGAACAACTGCGCCGTGTTCCGCACCGGCGAAGTCCTGAGCGAGGGCCAGAACCTGATCCAGAAGGTCCACAGCGGCATCACCGACATCGCCGTGTCCGACCGCTCGCTGGTGTGGAATTCGGACCTCGTCGAGACGCTGGAGTTCGACAATCTGATCTCGCAGGCGGTGGTGACGATGAACTCGGCCGCCAACCGCACCGAGAGCCGCGGCGCGCACGCCCGCGAGGACTTCTCCGAGCGCGACGACAAGAACTGGATGAAGCACACGCTGGCCTGGCTGGACGATGCCGGCAAGGTCAAGATCGAGTACCGCCCGGTTCACGACTACACCATGACCAACGACGTGCAGTACATCGCGCCCAAGGCGCGCGTGTACTGATCGAACAGCAGCCGTCATTCCGGGGCGATGCGCAGCATCGATCCCGGAATCTCGAGATTCCGGGTCTGGTCCTTCGGACCATCCCGGAATGACGAAAGGTTAGAGCAATGGTTGAATTCGCACTTCCGAAGAACTCCAAGATCACCGGCGGCAAGACCTGGCCGAAGCCCGCGGGCGCGACCGAGCTGCGCGAGTTCAAGGTCTATCGCTGGAATCCGGACGACGGCAAGAATCCGAGCGTCGACACCTATTACGTCGACACCAATGATTGCGGTCCGATGGTGCTGGACGGCCTGATCTGGATCAAGAACAACATCGACCCGTCGCTGACCTTCCGCCGCTCCTGCCGCGAAGGCGTCTGCGGCTCCTGCGCCATGAACATCGACGGCCAGAACACGCTCGCCTGCACCCGCTCGATGCACGACGTGAAGGACGGCGCGGTGAAGATCAACCCGCTGCCGCACCAGCCGGTCGTCAAGGACCTCGTCCCCGATCTGACGAACTTCTACGCGCAGTACGCCTCGATCGAGCCGTGGCTGAAGACGACCTCGCCGACGCCGCAGAAGGAATGGCGCCAAACCCACGAGGACCGCGAGAAGCTCGACGGCCTCTACGAGTGCATCCTCTGCGCCTGCTGCTCGACCTCGTGCCCGAGCTATTGGTGGAACAGCGACCGCTATCTCGGTCCCGCTGCGCTGCTCCAGGCCAACCGCTGGGTCTCTGACTCCCGCGATGAAGCCACCGGCGAGCGCCTCGACAATCTCGAGGACCCGTTCCGGCTCTACCGCTGCCACACCATCATGAACTGCGCCAAGGCCTGCCCGAAGGGCCTCAACCCGGCGGAAGCCATCGCCGAGCTGAAGCTCAAGATGGTCGAGCGGCAGATCTAGCATCGTTCTTGCCATGTCCCCCGGCCACCACCGCGGCCGGGGCATGCCACGATCGACGTCAGTTTGAGTAGAATTTGCCGCAACGCGCGTGGCGGGCGATTCGGCGGAATACAACCCAAGATTATCGCCACAAGCCGCTTCCTTCCTGGCGGGAAATTCAAGTAAGCTCTCCGGTCAGGGACCGGAGCGACCGTGCAGGGAGCGCAACGCAATTCGCTGAGGCTTTTGCAGTGGATGATGGTTGCATCCCTGGCACTGCCGATTGCGCTGTTCGCGATCGCCTCCACGATCTCCTACACCTCGACCAGGGACATCGCCGACCGCGAGATCGAGCGCACGCTCGATGTGGCGCATGAGCATGCGCTCAAGGTGTTCGAGACCATCGACCGCAGCCTGTCCGAGCTCAACGAGGTCGTGCGCGGCCTTCCCGACGACGTCATCCGCGCGCGCGAAGCGGTGCTGCACCGCCGGCTGAAGCGGCTGACCGATTCGCTGCCGCAGCTCAAATCGGCCTGGATCTTCGACGCGAATGGAAAAGCACTGGTCAACAGCCTGGTTTCGCCGCCGCCTGAGCTCCGCTTTGCGGACCGCGACTATTTCTACGTCCATGTCGACCAGACCATCGGCACCTTCATCGGCATGCCGCTGACGCCGCGTCCGCCCTATCAGGGCGCGCGCTTTTTCGGCATGAGCCGCCGCCGCGATACCGACGACGGCAGCTTCATCGGCGTGATCCAGGCTTCCGTCCTGCCGGAATATTTCGAGAGCTTCTACGCCAGGATCGGCTCCGATCCCGGCAGCTTCTTCGCGATGGGTCGCACCGACGGCGTGGTGGTGGCACATTTCCCGCGGCTCGACCGCGACCTCCGCCTCGATCCGGGCGGACCGGTCGGCCGCGAGATCGCCGCGCACCCCACGCGCGGGCTCATGACCATCGCCTGGCCGTCGGACGGGATCGAGCGCCGCATCGGCTACAGGCGCGTCGCCGAATATCCGATCTATGTCAGCGCCGGACTCGAGACGTCGGCGATCCGCGCGCGCTGGTACGCGACCATGGGCCAGCATCTGGTGTTCGGCGTTCCCGCCACGGCGCTGCTGTTCCTGCTGCTCGCATTCGCCTTCCGGCGCACCCAGCATCTGCAGATGGAGGCCGCAAAGCGGCGCGAGGCCGAGGAGGCGCTCAAGCACAGCCAGCGCCTGGAGGCGCTCGGCCAGCTCACCGGCGGCGTCGCCCATGACTTCAACAACCTCCTGACCGTGATCCGCGCCTCGGTCGATCTGTTGAACCGCCCGCAGCTGACCGAAGAGCGACGGCAGCGCTACATCACGGCGATTGCGGACGCGGTGGCGCGCGCGGCCAGGCTGACCTCGCAGCTGCTCGCCTTTGCGCGGCGCCAGACCCTGAACCCGGAAGTGTTCGACGTCGGCGAGCGGTTGCAGTCGCTGCACGACATGCTCGCCACGCTGCTGGGACCCGCCATCGAGATCGCGATGCGGCTGCCGGCGGTGCCGTGCCTCGTCAATGCCGATGCCAGCCAGTTCGAGACCGCGCTGATCAACATGGCGACCAATGCGCGCGATGCCATGCTTGGCAAGGGCAGGATCAGCTTCACCGTCGAGGCGGCGGCGACCATTCCCGACACGCCGGCGCACGTCTCGCACAATCATATCCCGGGAAACCCGGGCTTCGTCGTCGTGACCGTCAGCGACACCGGCGTCGGCATTCCGGCCGCGCGACTCGGGCGGATCTTCGAGCCGTTCTTCACCACCAAGCAGGTCGGCCACGGCACCGGTCTTGGCCTGTCCCAGGTGTTCGGCTTCGCCCGGCAATCCGGCGGCGAGGTGACGGTGACGAGCGAAGTCGGCCAGGGCAGCACCTTCTCGCTCTATCTGCCGCGCGTGCCCGCGGACCTCTTGCCGCAGCAGCAGGCGCCGAATACCGCGCCTGCGGTGGCCGGCAGCGGCATGTCGGTGCTGCTGGTCGAAGACAATATCGAGCTTGCCAATTTCGCCGCCGATGGCCTCACCGCGCTCGGCTACAGCATCACGCTGGTCGACAACGCCGCTGATGCGCTTGCCGAGCTTGTGGTGGGCACGGATCGTTTCGACGTCGTGTTCTCCGACATCGTGATGCCCGGGATGACCGGGCTCGATCTCGGGCGGGCGATCCGCGATCGCGGCATCGGCGTTCCGGTCGTGCTGACCACCGGCTACAGCCAGGCCCTGTCCCAGGAAGGCAGCCTCGGCTTCGATCTCGTGCAAAAGCCCTATTCGATCGAGGAGCTGTCGCGCGTGCTCCACCACGCCGCGCGGCTGCGGCGGGTACGCGACGGCGCCGCCGAGTAGGGCTGCGAGCGGGAACTGGCGGGAACCGACTGATTTTTCTCGCGTTATCCGGCCATGCAAAAGCCGGCCGGAAAGCGCGAACAGGGCAGGACGCCGCCCATTGTCGAGATCAAGGGCGAGAACGGCGAGGGAGTCGCGCCGCCACCGCCCGAGGTCGAACCCGATCCCGAGCTCTCTCCCGAAGAGGCCGAGCAGGCCCGCAAGGATTATCTGCTGACCCGCTTCTGGATCAGCGCGCGCGGCTTCTGGGGCCCCAACGGCGACCGCTTGGCATGGCCGTTCTCGATCGGCCTCGGCGTGCTGATCGTCCTCACCGTCTGTTTCCAATACGGCATCAACGTCTGGAATCGCGCGATCTTCGACGCCATCGAGCAGCGCGACGCGACAAGCGTCTTCCATCTCACCGCAATGTTCTTCCCGCTCGCGATCGGCAGCGTCGTGCTTGGCGTCGTGCAGGTGTTCGCGCGCATGGGGATCCAGCGGCGCTGGCGGGCCTGGCTCACCAGCAGCGTGCTGACGCGCTGGCTCACCAACGGGCGCTACTACCAGCTCAACCTCGTCGGCGGCGACCACGAGAATCCGGAATACCGGATCGCGGAGGACTTACGCATCGCGACCGACTCGCCGGTCGATTTCCTCGCCGGCGTCACCTCGGCGCTGCTGTCGGCCGCGACCTTCATCGTCGTGCTCTGGACCATCGGCGGCGCGCTCACCGTCACGCTCGGCGGCTCGTCGGTGACCATTCCCGGCTTCCTCGTGATCGCCGCGATCCTCTACGCCGCGATCGCATCCGGATCGATCACGGTGATCGGCCGGCGCTTCGTGCAGGTCTCGGAGGACAAGAACCAGGCCGAGGCTGATTTCCGCTACACGCTGACACGCGTGCGCGAGAACGGCGAGAGCATCGCGCTGCTCGGCGGCGAGGAGGAGGAGCGCGACGGCCTCGACCGCAATTTCACCAACGTGCTGCGGCAATGGGCGCGGCTCGCCGGCCAGCACATGCGCACCACGCTGGTGTCGCAAGGGTCGAGCCTCGTTGCACCGGTCGTGCCGCTGCTGCTCTGCGCGCCAAAATTCCTCGACGGCAGCATGACGCTGGGGCAGGTGATGCAGGCGGCCTCCGCCTTCACCATCGTGCAGAGTGCGTTCGGCTGGCTGGTCGACAACTATCCGCGGCTGGCCGACTGGAACGCCTGCGCGCGCCGCATCGCCTCGCTGATGATGTCGCTCGACGGCCTCGAACGCGCCGAGCAGGGCGACGGGTTCGGCCGCATCAAGCGCGGCGAGACCAGCAACGAGGCCATGCTGGAGCTGCACGATCTCTCCGTCACGCTCGACGACGGCACCGCCGTGGTCGGCGAGACCGAGGTGGTGATCGAGCCCGGCGAGCGGTTGCTGGTCGCCGGCGAATCCGGCACCGGCAAGAGCACGCTGGTGCGCGCCATTGCGGGGCTATGGCCGTGGGGCGGCGGCAGCGTCAATTTCCATCCCGACCGGCGGCTGTTCATGCTGCCGCAGCGGCCCTACGTACCCACGGGATCGCTGCGCCGCGCCGTCGCCTATCCCGGCGCCGCAGAGGATTGGACCATCGAAGAGATCGGGGAGGCCTTGCACAAGGTCGGCCTCGCCCATCTCAAGGAGAAGATCGAGGAAGAAGGCCCCTGGGACCAGACGCTGTCGGGCGGCGAGAAGCAGCGCCTCGCCTTCGCGCGGCTGCTGCTGCACAGCCCTGATATCGTCGTGCTGGATGAAGCGACCTCGGCGCTCGACGAGAAGAGCCAGGACAAAATGATGAAGATGGTCACCGACGAGCTGCCGAAGGCGACCATCGTCAGCGTCGCGCATCGCGTCGAGCTGGAAGCCTTCCACAGCCGCAAGATCGTGCTGGAGCGCCGCAAGGGCGGCGCCAAGCTCGTCAGCGACATCGACCTGATCCCGCGCAACAGCCGGCGCAGGCTGCTCAGGCGATTCCTGAGGCAGCGGAAGGCGGCGAAGAAGGCGGCGTGAGGTTTCGTCGTCCCGGACAAGCGCGCCCCAAGCGCGCGCCGATCCGGGACCCATAGCCACAGGATTGAGTTTGGCGAAGACTCGGAGTTGCCAACTCGCACCCAACCACGCCCTGTGGTCCTGTGGTTATGGGTCCCGGATCTGCGCTTACGCTTGTCCGGGACGACACCTGTGATCGAGCGTTGGAGTCCCCGGCAAAACCGGCTATGCATGCGCCGCTCGCAACGAGGACCTGCTGCTTGACGCCCGACAATGCCCCTTCGTCCGCGCCATTCGGCGCGTTTGCGCCGAATGCCGCGCAGGCCGCGATCATCAGCCTCGCGACGCGATCGGGGCTGAAGCGCGGCGCGTTCCGGCCCTGGCTGTCGCGGCTGGTCAATCTGCTGCGCGGCGGCCCGATCGATGTGCAGTATCAGGGCGCCTCGTTCCGCTTCTATCACCAGGGCAGCGCGACCGAGCGCGGTGCGCTGTTCAATCCCGACTACAATCTCGACGAGCTCGACTTCCTGCGCCAGCACACCCCCGTGGGCGGCGTGTTCGTCGACGTCGGCGCCAATGTCGGCACGTTTGCGCTGGTGATGGCGCGGCAGGTCGGCACCCAAGGCAAGGTGGTCGCGATCGAGCCGCATCCGCTGACCTTCGGACGGCTCTCCTTCAACCATGCCGCATCGAAGGCGACGCAGGTGCGCCTGATTCAGGCCGCGGCGGGCGACAGCGACGGCGAGCTGATGATCGAGAGCGGCGGCGGCAATCTCGGCGCCACGCATGTCGTGACCGGCGCAGCGAGCGCTGACGCCATCAAGGTGCCGTCGCTGCGGCTGACGAGGATTCTGGATGAGGCCGGCGTTGCGCGGGTCGATTCGCTCAAGATCGACGTCGAGGGTTTTGAGGACCGCGTGCTGATCGGCTTCTTCCGCGACGCACCGCAATCGCTGTGGCCGCGCGCGGTGGTGATCGAGCATCTGTCACAAAACGAGTGGCAGCAGGATTGTATTGCCGACATGATCGCGCGCGGCTTTACGGTCGCGCGCAAGACGCGAAGCAATACGTTCCTGTCACGCTGACAGGGACAAGGAAGGGAGGTTAGCGATGATCGACCATCTCGGTTTCTCGGTCTCCGACTATGAGCGCGCGAAAGCGTTTTATTTGAAAGCGCTGGCGCCGCTCGGCTACGGCCTGATCATGGAGGTCACGGCGGAGCAGACCGGTCACGCTGCGGCCGCAGGCTTCGGCGCCGACGGCAAGCCGGATCTCTGGTTCGGCGGCGAAGGTGCCATGAACAAGCCGGTGCACATCGCGATCGCCGCAAAGGACCGCGCCACGGTCGACGCATTCTACAAGGCGGCGATGGCAGCCGGCGGCCGCGACAACGGGCCGCCCGGCCTCCGCCCGCATTATCACGCCAACTACTATGGCGCGTTCGTGCTCGATCCCGATGGCCACAACATCGAGGCCGTCTGCCATCTGCCGGAATAGGGCGCGCTTCGGAACGATGCGAGGCGGAACATCGGCGCGGCATAGCCGTTATCGTTCTCTGGACAACGATCTCGATGATGCCGATGCCGATCGAACCGCCCGAGATACCGCCGGCAACACCGGGCACTCCCGCTGAACCGCCGCCGGGAATTCCGCCCGGCAATCCGCAGCCCGACATCACGCCGCCGGTGCGCGAGCCCGGCGAATCACCGCTGCCCGACGAATTGCCGGGCAACGTGCCCGAGGAGATTCCATCGCGCGGGCCGAACGGTCCGCTCACGCCCAATCCCGAGACGGACGCAACGCCGCCGCGCAATCACATATGAGGCGAAGCATCACATGTGAGGCGATTGCAACGTGCGTCTGAATGCGCAATGAACGTCACCATAGTGAGTCGATTTGCGTGCAGAAATAAATCGGGCCGCGGCCGCTTCGCCCGCCACAATGCGGCCTAACGCGTAGCTGTTCATCCCAACACTTCGTCAAAGAACCTTCCGGGGAAGTTCACCACCATGACCAACCTTCGTTTCGTGCTGCTTGCGACGACGGCTCTCACCGCGATGCAATTGGCCAACACCGCATCGCACGCGCAAGGCGCTTCGCCGCTCGTGGTCGCGCAGGCCCAGCCGCAAGAGACGGGCCCTGACGGAAAACCGAAGCAGCCGCCGAAGGGCCCGCCAGCGGCCACGCCGCCTGCCGCGCCCGCGCGCCCGGCCGCACCGCCGCCCGCGGCTGCACCGCCTCACCCGCCCGCTGCGCCGCCGCCGGCTGCCGCTCCGGCGCGCCCTGCAGCGCCGCCACCGCCTCCGCCTCCCCCTGCGGCTCGTCCGGCTCCGCCGCCGCCACCCCCGCCGCCTGCCGCTCCGAAGCCTGCTGCACCGCCTCCGGCTGCGGCCCCGCAGCAGCACGCCCCGACACCGCCGCCTCCGGCACCGCCTGCAGCACGCCCGGCGCCCACGCCGCCGGCGCCGCCGCCTGCCGCAGCACATCCGACTCCAACGCCTCCGCCGCCTCCTGCAGCGGCCCCCTCGGTGCGGCCCGCGCCTGCGCCGACGGCAACGCCCGTGGCTCCTGCGCCCGCAGCACCGACGGCGCGACCTGCCGCGCCTGCCCCGACCACCACGCCGGCACCGACAGCAACACCTGCGCCGACCGCAACGCCGGCTCCGGGCAGCACGCCTGGCGCGCCGCCCGCCGGCCGCCCCGGCGCACCTCCGCCCGGCGTACGTCCCGGCGCTCCTCCGGCGGCGGGAACGCCGGCACCCGGTGCTGCGCCTGCTCCAACGGCAACGCCGGCCCCGACTGGCGCTCCGACGCCGCCGGCCGGACGTCCGGGGGCAGCGGCCCCCGCTCCCGGCGCGGCCCCGGCACCAACGGCGACGCCAGCCCCCGGCCAACAGGGTGGAACGCCTCCTGCCGGCGCGCCCGCTGCCGGAGCTCCGCCCGCGTCACCGCAAGCCGGTGCTCCGGTGCGCCCGCCCGCGCCTCCGGCCGGCGCTGCCGCGCCGACGGTCGTCCCCGGCTCGGCCGCCGCAGCGCCACCACCGAACAGGCCGCAGTACGCGCAGCCGACGGTCGCACCGGCCTTCCGCGCCGCGCCGACGGTCGCTGCACCCTTGCCGCCTCCGCCCCGCCCGCCGCAGCGTGACCTGACGCCGCTCGCGATCGGTGCGGGCGTGGTGGCCGGCGCCGTGATCGGTGCGACCATCGCCGACTACCGCAACCAGCGGCAGGAGATCGTCGAAGGCGGCCGCACCGTCTACACCGAGCCGGATCGCATCATCATCCGCGATCCAGGCGGGCAGGCGTACGTCCGCGGCAACGATCTCTATCGCTTCCGCTATGGCGCCCGCGACATCCGCACCGACACGATCGGCGGCGAGACCCGCACCGTCGTGATCCGTCCTGATGGCAGCGAGGTGATCACCGTGGTCGGCCCGGACGGCTCGCTCCTGCGTCGAATCCGCAGGGACCCCGGCGGGCGCGAGATCGTCATCATCGACAACAGCTACCGCGATCCGCGGTCGGTCGGCGGCTTCTATGTCGACGTGCCGCCGCCGGTCGTGAACATCCCCTACGATCGCTACATCGTCGACGCCCAGGAAGCGTCGCCGGACGTGATCTACCAGACGATGGTTGCACCGCCGGTGCAGCGGATCGATCGGCGTTACTCGCTCGACGAGATCCGCTACAGCCCCAATGTTCGCATGCAGATGCCGAGCATCGACGTCAACACGATCAACTTCGAGACGGGATCGTGGACCATCCCGCCGGACCAGGCGGCCCGGCTGCAGGTGATCGCCGACGGCCTCAACCAGGCGATCCAGCGCAACCCGCGCGAGGTGTTCCTGATCGAGGGCCACACCGACGCGGTCGGCAACGAGGTCGACAATCTGTCGCTGTCGGACCGCCGCGCGCAGTCCGCGGCCGAATTGCTGACGCAGCAGTTCAATGTGCCCGCGGAGAACCTGACGTCGCAGGGCTATGGCGAGCAGTATCTGAAGGAGCAGACGCAGGGGCCGAGCCTGATCAACCGGCGCGTCACGGTCCGCCGCATCACGCCGCTGCTCAACGGCGGCCAGGCCTCGCTGCCGCCGCCCCCGCCCGGCACCGCGCCGCCGCGGTAACGGCACGCACAAACGCAAATGGCCGGGAGCGATCCCGGCCATTTTTTTCGTCATTGCGAGGAGCCCGCGACAAAATTGCGAAGCAATTTTGCGCTGGTGCGACGAAGCAATCCAGACTGTCACCGCGGAGAGATTCTGGATTGCTTCGCTTCGCTCGCAATGACGAATGAAGCTACATCATCAGCTATCGCCCGTAGCCCGGATGAGCGAAGCGACATCCGGGGTCTATCCATTTGGCGAGAAAGTCCCCGGATATCGCTTCGCCCATCCGGGCTACGAGAGCCTCAGCCCTTGTCGCTTTCGAGCTTGAAGATCTGCGAGCCTTCGCTGCCTGAGAGCAAACCGGTCTTCGAATAGAGACCGAGCTTCGTCCGCGTGTCGGCGATGTCGAGATTGCGCATGGTGAGCTGGCCGATGCGGTCGGCCGGCGTGAAGGCGGCGTCCTCGACCTTCTCCATGCTGAGCCGTTCCGGCGCATAGGTGAGGTTCGGGCTCTCGGTGTTGAGGATCGAATAGTCGTTGCCGCGGCGCAGCTCCAGCGTGACCTCGCCGGTGACGGCGCGTGCGACCCAGCGCTGCGCGGTCTCGCGCAGCATCAGGGCCTGCGAGTCGAACCAGCGACCCTGATAGAGCAGGCGTCCCAGGCGCATGCCGCTGATGCGGTACTGCTCGATGGTGTCCTCGTTGTGGATGCCGGTGACGAGGCGCTCATAGGCGATGTGCAGCAGCGCCATGCCGGGCGCCTCGTAGATGCCGCGGCTCTTGGCCTCGATGATGCGGTTCTCGATCTGGTCGCTCATGCCGAGACCATGACGGCCGCCAATGGCGTTGGCTTCGAGGAACAGCGCGACGGGATCGGCGAAGATCTGGCCGTTCAGCGCGACCGGCTGGCCCTCCTCGAAACGCACCACGACCTTCTCGGCCTTGACGGCGCAATCGTCGCGCCAGAACGGCACGCCCATGATCGGGTTGACGATCTTGATGCCGCTGTCGAGGCTTTCGAGATCCTTGGCCTCATGCGTGGCGCCGAGCAAATTGCTGTCGGTCGAGTACGCCTTCTCGGCGCTCATCTTGTACGCAAAGCCCTGGGCGGTCATGAACGCCGACATCTCGGCGCGGCCGCCGAGTTCGTCGATGAACTGCTGGTCGAGCCAGGGCTTGTAGATCTTCAGGCCCGGATTGGTGAGCAGGCCGTAGCGGTAGAAGCGCTCGATGTCGTTGCCCTTGAAGGTCGAGCCGTCGCCCCAGATGTTGACGCCGTCTTCCTTCATCGCCGCGACCAGCATCGTGCCGGTGACGGCGCGCCCGAGCGGCGTGGTGTTGAAATAGGTGATGCCGCCGGTGGAGATGTGGAAGGCGCCGGACTGGATCGCGGCGATGCCTTCATGGACCAGCTGCGTGCGGCAATCGACGAGCCGCGCATTCTCGGCGCCGAACTCCATCGCCTTGCGCGGGATCTCGTTGTAGTCGGCCTCGTCGGGCTGGCCGAGATTGGCGGTGTAGGCGTAGCAGCGCGCGCCCTTCTGCTTCATCCAGAGCAGTGCCGCGCTGGTGTCGAGACCGCCCGAGAAAGCGATGCCGACTTTCTCACCCTTGGGCAGGCTTTTCAGGATCGTGGTCATGGGGCTTCCAATCGGGTCTCAAAGGGTCTGATTTCGGGGCGAACTTGACCGCGCGAATATCAAATTTCGCGGGGCTCGGCACGCATTTAATGGCTCAAATCGACGGCGCGGGGCCGGTCTTGCGGCCGAACAGGCGCTGGCGGAGCCGGTAGGCGGGCATGTTCAGCCGGGTCAGGGCGGCATCCACCGCCTCGTCCGAAAACCGGGTCCGCGGCCAGCGGTAGATCAGCGCGTAGGCGAACCAGATCACGACGAAGGTGACGAGGCCGGCGATCGAGACATCGGTAAAGAAATGCCCGCCGAAGGCCATGCGCAGCCCGCTGGTGACAGCGCCGAAGATCACCGCGCCGGCATAAGCGAGCGGCCGCCATGCCGGCGGGGCCAGTGCGGCGGGGGCCAGCGTCCAGAACGCGGTCGCGCCCTCGCCCGAGAAGAACGAGCAATTGCGCGCGCAGCCGCCGCGCGGATCCCACCACGGCACGAATTGCTGGTCGCCGGCAAACTCCGTCACCACCACCGGGCGCGGCCGGCCCCAATAGGTCTTGAAGGTGAGATTGGTGAGGATGCCCGCCGACAGGATGATCGTCACCAGCAGGAACACGATCGCGCGTCCCGATACCATCAACGGCCGGTCGGGTCGGATCATCTTGACCACCAGCGCCACCAGCGAGGGCAGCACGAACGCCCAGGCGACCCACATCGCAGCATCGCGCGCGAAGCCGGCCCACTCGTTCAGCTTGAGCGGAAACGTCTTCGTCTCGGGGTCGAAGAAGAGCGAGGCCAGCTTGAGATCAAGCTCGGGATAGAGGCCGAAAACGACACCGATCACGAGCCACAGCGCCAGGCCGATAAAGAGTCCAGTCCGGTTCATGGCGCGCGGTTTAGCGGAGTGGGATGAGGTGGCGCAATACTTTCAAGGTAGGTCCTAATGGCATTTGCTGCTTCCTCAAACAGGAGATCGACACCTTGATCTTCGTCGTAGGTAAACTGGCGCGGAGTATTGAGGGCTGCGGCACCATTCCTAGTCTGCGTCTGAAAGACGTTCAGTACTAACCGATCCAGAAGTTCCCGGGTCGCTCTGGGCAAGGTCGAGTCAATAGCTGGCAATTGAGCTAGGATATCTTGCTCGAGCTCGGGAAGTGACAATTTGCCCAGCTGCGCGCCAATCACGCTTTCCAAGATTGCAGACGCTACTCTCTGATTCGAATCCATGTCGGTATGAGCTCTCTCGGCAAGGGTCATGCCTGCGGCCGCGAATTCGCCGGCAATGGCGGAGGCGGCTTGCGCGGGGGTGGCGGTTCGCGCCAGGCACCGGCGTTGCGGCCGGCAATCAGCCAGTAGACGACGCCGGCGACGATGCCCGCACCGGTCATGATTTCCAGGTGACGCCGCACGATACCCTCGAACTGCAGCGTGTCGGAATGGAAAGGAACGAGGCCGAGATAGCAGGCGAGCCCGACGAGGCCGCCGCCGACGGCATAGGCGAGCGCGCTGCGGATGTAGAGCGCTTCGGTGATGGCGACGATCACCGCCGCCGGCACCAGCGCAAAACCCGAGACGAAGATGAAACCGAAGCCGAGCAGGATATCGATCGCGCCCTGATCGACGGGGCCGGCGCCGAGATCGGCGAACTCCGGAAACAGCAGCGCCATGACCACAATCATGCCGCCGACGAAGCAGGCGGCGAGAAAGCCGATGAAGATAACGACGAGGCGGCCGATCAGGGACATCTGAGGGACCTGTCAAGTATCGCCGTCATTCCGGAGCGGTGCGCAGCACCGAATCCGGAATCTCGAGATTCCGGGTTCGCGCTTTGCGCGCCCCGGAATGACAGCTCATAAACGCAGATGGCCGGGTCAAGCCCGGCCATGACGAGAGTGCACGAGGCACGCATTCATCAATCCGTCATCGCCATGGCGCGGAGCGCCTGGCGCTCGCGGGCCGAGAGCTTTTCGGTCTCCGACTTGAGCTGACCGCAGGCGGCGAGGATGTCGCGGCCGCGCGGGGTACGTACCGGCGAAGAGTAGCCGGCGTTGAAGATGTACTCGGAGAATTTCTCGATCTGGTCCCAGTCCGAGCATTCATAGGCGGTGCCGGGCCAGGGATTGAACGGGATCAGGTTGATCTTGGCGTGAATGCCCTTGAGCATCTTCACCAGCAGCTTGGCATCGTCGAGCGAATCGTTGACGCCCTTGAGCATCACATATTCGAAGGTGATGCGGCGCGCGTTCGAGGCGCCGGGATAGTCGCGGCAGGCCTGCAAGAGCTCCCTGATCGGATATTTGCGGTTGAGCGGCACCAGCTCGTTGCGCAGCTCGTCACGCACCGCGTGCAGCGAGATCGCGAGCATGACGCCGATCTCCTCGCCGGCGCGCACGATGTTCGGCACCACGCCTGAGGTCGACAGCGTGATGCGGCGGCGGGAGATGCCGATGCCTTCATTGTCGCCGACGATGAGCAGCGCATCGCGCACCGCATCGAAATTGTAGAGCGGCTCGCCCATGCCCATCATCACGATGTTGGTGACGCGGCGCGTGCCGTCCTCGCGATCGGCCCAGTCATTGAGACGATCGCGCGCGACCATCACCTGCCCGACGATCTCGCCGGCGGTGAGGTTGCGCACGAGGCGCTGCGTGCCGGTGTGGCAGAAGGCACAATTCAGCGTGCAGCCGACCTGCGAGGAGACGCAGAGCGTGCCGCGATCGGTCTCGGGGATGTAGACGCACTCGACTTCATGCGCCTTCTCGACATTGTCGCCGCTCGGCAGCCGCAGCAGCCATTTGCGGGTGCCGTCGCTCGAGATCTGCTCGGCCACGACTTCGGGACGATCGACGGTGAAGTGCTGGGCGAGATCGGCTCGGATGCCCTTCGAGATCGAGGTCATGTCGTCGAAGCTCTGGGCGCCGCGGAAGTAGAGCCAGTGCCACAGCTGCTGCACGCGCATCTTGCGCTGCGCCGGTGCGACGCCGATCTCGCCAAGGCGATCGGCAAGCTCGGCGCGCGACAGCCCGATCAGCGACGGTTTTGCCGGCGGCACATAGGTTTCGAGCGGAGTCTTCTCCACCAGGATTGCGTTGTGCGGCTCGGTCGAGGTTTGCATCGAATGGACCTGATGGCTGTGGTCGTTCCGGGGCAGCTCGAAGAGCTGAACCCGGAACCTCGAGATTCCGGGTTCGCGCTTCGCGCGCCCCGGAATGACGGAAGAAATCTGGAACCGCCCCTATATAGCAACCGGAACCGCCGATTGCGACCTTATCGCCCTCAGCCTTAACGACTAGGCGTTACCGCCTACAATCCTGGGCGATCTTGTCGAGCGCCTGGGCGAGGCCCTTCAGCGAGAACGTGTCGGTCGTCTCCGTGCCCTTGGCCGAGACGCCCTTGACCACGAGATCGGCGGATTTGCGCATGGCCTCGACCATCCGCTCCTCCTCCGCCGCGTTCTTGATCCAGAGACCATCGCCCTGCGTATACATCGCAAAGGCGGCGCCGCCGACCTCGACCGAGGATTCCGAGCCCGGCTTCAGCGCGTAGCCGATCATGACCGAGACTTCGTTGTTCACCTTTTCCGCCGGCCGGGTCGAGACAAAGGCATAGGCGGGATCGCGCGGCCGATTCGGCGGGTTGGTCTTCGACGACGACGGCTTTGCCAGCGCGAAGCAGACCTTCTTGCCGTTGGGTGTCGCCGAATAGGCGCCCCAGGTGCCGAACTGGCCGATCAGGGTCGGCTCCGCGCCGCCCGCAACCGCCGCAGCCGGGCTCGCCGGTTTGCTCTCGGGCTTTGCAGCCGTTTTGGCCGCCGGTGCTGTCGCCTTCGGTGCAGCCTTGGGCGCCGGTTGCGCCGTCTGCGCCCGCGCGGAATCAGGGATTCCCCACGCCACCACGCCAGTCATCAAAGCCAATAATAGCACCCGCCACATGCTGGAGTGGTTCCCTCAATATTGTGACTGGAAGATGGCCCGGCCGCGCTTTGTCCCCGCAGCAGGGATAACCGGGAAAGTTCAATTTGGGAAGGCAGTTAGCGGGTTAACCGCGGCTAAGCCTTCGACCGCGCGGCGCGCTGATCGGCCCATTGCGCGTCGGTCCAGCCGAGCAGGTCTTCGGCGCCGGAGCTGCGCAAATGCGCGCCGCCGTCGATCACCACCATCTCGCCATTGATGTAAGCGGCACGGTCCGAAACCAGGAAGCTGGCGAGATCGGCGAGCTCGCCGTGTTCCCCGGTGCGGCCCAGCGGGTTGCGCGCGGTCCAGCCGTCGTCGCGGCCCTCCGGGCGGAGCTGCCCCGATGCGCCGGCGGTCGGGAACGGTCCCGGCGCGATCGCGACGGTGCGAATGCCCTTCGGGCCCCACTCGACCGCGAGACTTTTGGTCATCGCCAGCACCGCCGATTTCGCCATCGCCGACGGCACGGTGAAGGCGCGGCCGGTGATGGTCGAGGTCGAGAGGATCGAGAGCACGACGCCCCCGTGGCTGCCCTCGATCCAGCGCCTGCCGGCGGCGAGCGTGCAATACATCGCACCATGCAGCGTCGGCGCCAGGATCGCATCCGCGGCGCGGAAGGAGAGATGCTCGCTCTGCGCGATGAAGGTGGCGGCGGCATTGTTGACGAGAATGTCGAGCGGCGCCTCGCGCCAGATCGCTTCCATCATGCTGTCGACGGCGGCACCGTCGCGGATGTCACACGCAACCGTGGTGACCTTGCCGCCGGTCTCTTCGCGCATTTCGCCCGCCGTTGCCTCGAGCCGGTCGAGCTTGCGGCCGCAGATCACGAGCTCCGCGCCGAGCGCGAGGAAACGGCGTCCCATCGCTGCACCTAGGCCCGAACCACCGCCGGTGACGAGGATGCGCTTGTCCTTGAGCAGACCTGTTTCAAACATCGTTTGAATCCTCGCTGTTTCCACACCGCGTCATTGCGAGCGCAGCGAAGCAATCCAGAGTCCGTGCCGCGGAAATAGTCTGGATTGCTTCGCTGCGCTCGCAATGACGGGAGGATAGGTCTGTGCATCGCATTGGGCAAAGAATCCGGATTGTCGCCCGTGCCTAAATCCGGCAAAACCGACCCAACTATAATTCCACTCGAAACGCTCCAGGTGCTGCCATGAAAGCCATCCTCTGCTCGCAATATTGCCAGCCCGACGATCTCGTGCTCGCCGATGTGCCGGATCCGGTGGCGGGTCCCGGCGAAGCCGTGATCGCGATCAAGGCGGCGGCGCTGAATTTTTTCGACATCCTGATGATCCAGGGCAAGTACCAGATCAAGCCGCCGTTCCCGTTCTCGCCGGCCGCGGAAGTCGCCGGCGTGATCGAGAGCATCGGTCCCGGTGTGACCGACCTGAAGGTCGGCGATCGCGTCGTCGCCTCCTGCGGCCACAACGGCGCGCGCGAGAAGATCGCGCTGCCGGCGGCGTCGATCGTGAAGATCCCCGACAATCTCGACTATGATCGCGCGGCCGGCATCATCATCATCTACGGCACCGCGCTGCATGCGCTGGAGGATCGCGCGAGCCCGAAACCGGGCGAGACGCTCGCAGTGCTGGGCGCTGCCGGCGGCACGGGCCTTGCCGCCTGCGAGCTCGGCAAGCTGATGGGCCTGAAAGTGATCGCCTGCGCCTCCTCGGACGAGAAGCTCGCGTTTGCAAAGGCGCATGGCGCCGAGCTGACGCTGAACTACGGCAAGGAAGATTTGAAGGAAGGCCTGCGCAAGCTCACGGGCGGCAAGGGCGTCGACATCATCTTCGATCCGGTTGGTGGTGCGTATGCCGAGCAGGCGCTGCGCTCGATCGCCTGGGAAGGCCGCTTCCTCGTGATCGGCTTTGCCGCCGGCGACATCCCGAAAATGCCGCTGAACCTCGCGCTCTTGAAGGGCTGCGATATCCGCGGCGTGTTCTGGGGCGCCTGGACCCGGATCAACCCGGCGAAGAACCGCGCCAATCTCGAGAAGCTCGTGAAGTGGACCGCGGAAGGAAAGATTTCATCGCATGTCGACCGCACCTTCCCGCTGGCGCAAACTGCCGATGCGCTGAAGGTGCTGGCGGGACGCCAGGCGATGGGCAAGGTGATCCTGCATCCGTGAGGATGTAACGGCGAAGACTCCCTCCGCGCGTCGTCCTGGCCTAGTGCGCAATTGCGCACGGGAGCCAGGACGACATTGGAGCGTGTTATTGCGCCTCCACCTCATCCACCCCGCGCTTGAGCGCGCGCATCGTCTGGTAAAGTCCCCCCAACCATCACCGCCAAAATTGCGGTGCATTCCGCCGCGCCGCCGCAATCAAACCCAAATCTCTCCAGATTCGCGCAAACCGCCGTCGTTTTTTGGGCTGAATCGGACGGCGATTTACCGGTTCCAGTTTGCGGGGCACTTCTGGACAACAACAAGAAGACTGAAACCGGGACTGCCCCTGCGTTGCGTCAGTAATGGGGAGCATCACACCATGGAGACGACGGCCTACCGTCCGTCGAAGGAGTCGCGCGCGCTCGACTCCGATCGATCTGCATCACCTTCGTCCACCGCGGACTACATCCGTGCGCGCGCCAGGCGCGCCGAACTTCCACAAGACGATCCAATTCCGCTGTTCCTCTCCGACCCGCTCGGAGCACCGGACCCACGGGAATATGCGCCGCGGGCGCTGCGCCCCAGAACCAGGGTCGCGCCTCTTGTCGCCGCCGGGCTTGCGATATCCGCCGCGGCGATCGCGGCCGTGCTGTTTCAGTCCGACCTGCTTCAGTTCGACCTGCGCAGCCTCCTCGCCGACAATGCCTTCAGCGCAACAAGCGCGGCTCAGACCAATCCGCCGGCCGTACGCCAGGTCGAGCTCAAGGATCCGGCTCGCGTGATGGCGAGCGCCGACAAGCAGGAGCTTCCGGCGCCTTCGACGCCAAGCCGCGAAGCGATTGCGACCGCCTACCAGACCGCGCTGCAAGCCCAAAGCCAAGTCGAAGCGCCAGCGCCGGCGCCCGTCGCGGCACAGCCTGCACCGCCCGAGCCCGCCAGGACGCTCGACGCCGACACGCTGGCAGGACTGATGACGCGCGCGAAAAGCTTGATCGGCGTCGGCGACATCGCCGCCGCGCGCCTGCTGCTCGAACGCGCCGCCAACGCAAAGGACGCAACGGCCGCGCTACTTCTGGCACAGACCTACGACCCCGCGGTGCTCGGCACCAGCGACGCGCGGAGCGTCATTGCCGACGCAGCCGCCGCGCACGACTGGTACCAGCGCGCTGCCAGCCTTGGATCGGCTGAAGCGCGCAAGCGCCTCGCCCGGCTCTCGAACTAGATCACTTCAGGGGACATCATGCGTAACGCTTTGAAAATGGCGCTTGCCGCCATCATGACGATCTGTGCCGTCACAGCCCGCGCCGATCAGACCGAATACGATCCGGCCAAGGTCTCGGACAGTTTGAAGGCCATCTTCCAGTTCGGCTCGAGCTCGACCAAGCAGTCGCTGAACGCCAACACCGTCACGCTGATCACGGGGACGATCGGCGGCACCTATGTGCAGTTCGGCGCCGATCTCGCCTCGGTGCTCGACGACGGCAACAAGATCCGCGTGCTGCCGATCGTCGGCCGCGGCTCGGTGCAGAGCGTCGCCGACATCCTGTTCCTGCAAGGAGTCGATCTCGGCGTCGTGCGCGCCGACACGCTCGACTATCTCGAGCGCAAGGGCTTTGCCAAGGACATCAAGAAACAGTTCACTTACGTGACCAAGCTCTACAATGAAGAGATGCAGGTCATCGCGCCGAAATCGATCGCGACGCTGAAGGACCTCGAGGGCAAGAAGGTCAGCGTCGATCTGCCCAATGGCGGAACCTTCGTCACCGCACTGACGGTGTTCGAGCGGCTCGGGATCAGAGCGAACTTCGTCTATGTCGAGCAGCGCATCGCGATGGAAAAGCTGAAGGCCGGCGAGATCGACGCCGTCATCGTGGTCGGCGGCAAGCCGTACAAATCGGTCTCGACCTTCGGCAATGACGGCCGCTTCCATCTCGCGAAGGTGGACTATGCGAAACCGCTGCAGAGCGACTATCTGCCGGCGACGCTGACCGCGAAGGACTATCCGAACCTGATCAAGGAGGGCGAGAGCGTCGACACGATCGCGGTGCCTGCGGTGCTCGCGGCCTATAATTGGGCGCCCAACACCGAGCGCTATCGCAAGCTCGCGCTGTTCGTGGACGCGTTCTTCACGAAATTCCCGGCGCTGCAGAACCCGCCCTTCCATCCCAAGTGGAAGGAGGTCTCGCTCGCGGCGCCGCTGTCCGGCTGGAACAGGTTGCCGGTGGCGCAGCAATGGCTCGACAAGCACGGCGTCGAGGCGGTGACGCGCCAGCGCTTCGAGGCGTTCCTGAAGCAGAGTCCCGCCGCTGCAAACGTCTCCGACACGGAGAGGGAGACGCTGTTCAGGCAATTCCAGGCCTGGGACGCGGAGAAGGCGCGGGCGGAGAAGAAATAGCTCTCGACGTCGTCCTGGCGAAAGCCAGGACCCATTATCACCGAGAGGAGTTTGGCGAAGACTCGGAGTGAGCACCGCCCGCAACCATTCCCGAACGGGGTAATGGGTCCTGGCTTTCGCCAGGACGACATTAGTGGGTGTGGCAGCGGCGTGCCGCCAACAACGCCTACTGCGCGGCCTCGCCCTCATCCAGTCCGCGCTTCAGCGCGGCGCGGGCGGCTTCGCGGTGCTCGGTCGTGATGTGGGTGGCGACCATGCGGATGGCGGTGGCGAGCACGGCGGCGTCATCGGTGAAGCCGAGGATCGGCATCACGTCGGGGACGAAGTCGAACGGCAGGATGAAATACGCGATCGCCCCCAGCAGCGAGGCCTGGACATGGCGCGGCGTCTGCCGGTCGAACGCACAGTAATAGGCCGCAAGGAGGTCCTCGGCGAACGGCAGTTGCGCGGCGACGCGCTTCAGCTTGCGCCAGAAGCGGCGGCGGACGCTCTCACGATCTTCCGCGAGCCGATCGGCCGGCTCGAAGCCGACGCTGTGCTCGGCAGCCATGCTCCAAAACTCCCCGTTCAGCCAGGAGCGGCGGATCGCCGCATGCCCTGACGATCACAAGATGGGGATGCGGCCGCTCCCTGCAAGATGTCAGGCTGGTGTCAGCTAAGCCGTCAGCCTGGCGATGGCGTTCATCGCCTTGGCGAGCTCGATGTCGCGCGCCGTGACGCCGCCGGCATCATGGGTCGACAGCACCACCTCCACAGTCTTGTAGACGTTACGCCATTCGGGGTGATGATCCATCTTCTCGGCGACCAGCGCCGCACGGGTCATGAACCCGAACGCCTCGTTGAAATCCTTGAAGACAAAGGTTTTCGCGATCGCGTCGCGCCCCCCGACCTCGCTCCAGCCCGGGATACCACCCAGTGCCTGCTTGCGTGCTTCCGCCGCCAGCCGTTCTGCCATGATCGTCTCCATGCTTCAGGGGAACTTTACCCTAACGCCATGCTTACGGTCGGGGTCCACCGGGGGATTTCCTCGATCCGCTAACCATGACGGAGATGTAACCCCGCCGGACAAGAAATTTGCTACAATTACGGGCCTAAATCGCCGGCCGAGATGAAGCTGAGCCTGAAACGCCTGTTTGGGAGATCGATGACCGGGGGTCTGGACCTGGCCGAAGCGCCCACTCCGCCTTCGCCGCGATCAGCGGCGCGGAAGACGGCGCTCGTGTCGCTCGCGCTGGTGCTTGCGATCATCGGCGCGCTCGTCGGCGGCTATTATTTCGCGATGCGTCCGGTGACGCTGAAGGTTGCGGTGGGCCCCGCCAACAGCGACGACGTCAAGGTCGTGCAGGCGCTGACACAGGCCTTCTCGCAGAACAAGAGCTATGTGCGGCTGCGTCCGGTCCAGACCGACGGTGCCACGGCCAGCGCCGGGGCGCTCGCGGAGGGCAAGGTCGACCTCGCCATCGTGCGCGGCGACGTCGACGTGCCGAAGAACGCGCAGGCGGTCGCGACCCTGCGCAAGAACGTCGTGGTGCTGTGGTCGGTGCAGGGCAAGGGCAAGAAGAAGGGCCCCAAGATCACCAAGATCGCGCAGCTCGCCGGCCATCGCGTCGGCGTGGTCGGCCGCACCCAGGCCAACGTCAATTTGCTCAAGGTGATCCTGCAGCAATACGGCGTCGATCCTGCCAAGGTCGAGATCATCCAGTTCCCGGCCAACGAGGCCGCCGAGGCCATCAAGACCCAGAAGGCCGATGTCTATCTCGCCGCCGGCCCCGTCAACAGCAAGATCACAGCGGACGCGATTGCCGCCTCCACCAAGGATTTCGGCGCGCCGACCTTCCTCGCGATCGATTCGGCGGACGCGATCGCACAGAATCATCCGGTCTATGAAGCCTCCGAGATTCCCGCCGGCACCTATGGGGGCTCGCCCGATCGTCCCGAGGACGAGGTCAAGACCATCAGCTTCTCGCACCACATCGTGGCGCGCAAAGGCATATCAGAGACCACCATCGCGGCGTTCACGCGACAGCTGTTCGCCGTGCGGCAGCAGCTGGTGACGGAATTCCCGCTGGCGGCCAAGATTGAAACGCCCGACACCGACAAGGATGCGGTCATCCCCGTGCATCCCGGCGCCGCCGCCTTCGTCGACGGCGAGGAGAAGAGCTTCCTCGACAAATACAGCGATTACATCTGGTGGAGCCTGATGGCACTCTCGGCCATGGGCTCGCTCGGTGCCTGGTTCGCGGGCTATCTGAAGAAGGACGAGCGCGACAACAACAGTCATCTGCGCGAACGCCTGCTCGACATGATCGCGGCAGCCCGCAAGAGCGAGACGACGGAAGAGCTCGACCAGATGCAGGCCGAGGCCGACGGGATCCTGCGCGACACGCTGCACTGCTTCGATCACGGCGCGATCGAGGAAGGCGGGCTCACGGCCTTCAACATCGCGCTCGACCAGTTCCACGCTGCCGTCGCCGACCGCAAGACGGTGCTGATGAGCCTGCCGCAAAACCTGCAACGCGCGGGCGCGCAGTTCAGGGCCGCCGGCAACGCCTGAGAGCTTGCCCGCGTTATTGCTGCGTCACATTGTCTCAATATAGCTTCCGCCGTCATTCCGAGATTCTGGATTCGCGCTTCGCGCGCTCCGGAATGACCGCGAAAGATGCGCCAGCCAGCGAGCCAGCCATGAACATCAAATTCTCCCGCCGCCGTTTCCTCACCACCGGCGCCGGCGCGCTCGGCGCCATCGCAATGCCCTATCTGTCGCGCGCAGCCGACCGGCCGGCGGTCACGCATGGCGTGCAGTCGGGCGACGTCACCGTCGACGGCGGCGTGGTGTGGGCGCGTGCCGACCGTCCCGCGCAGATGCTGGTCGAGGTGGCGACGACCGAGTCCTTCAAGGGCGCCCGCGCCCTGCCGCCGATCGCGGCGCTGCCCGAGAGCGACTTCACCGCAAAGATGCTGATCGAGAACCTGCCGGGCGGACAGGACATCTTCTATCGCGTCCGCTTCCGCGATCTCTCCCATGCCGCGATCGAGGGCGAGCCGGTGACCGGCCGCTTCCGCACCGCGCCGGCCGACCGCCGCGACGTCAGCTTCGTCTGGGGCGGCGATGTCGCCGGCCAGGGCTGGGGCATCAACCCCGACGACGGCGGCATGTTCACCTTCGCGGCGATGCGCAAGCACCGGCCGGATTTCTTCCTGCATTCCGGCGATACGATCTATGCCGACGGTCCCATTGCATCCGAAGTGAAGCTCGCCGACGGCAAGATCTGGAAGAACGTCACCATCCCGGAGAAGGCCAAGGTTGCCGAGACGCTGGACGAGTACCGCGCCGCGCACAAATACAATCTCACCGACGACAATCTGCGTGCCTTCAATGCCGAGGTGCCGATCTTCGTGCAGTGGGACGACCACGAGGTGACCAACAATTGGTCGCTGTCGAAGGAGTTGCCGGCCGCCTACAAGGTGCGTGACATCTCGCTGCTCGCGGCCCGCGCGGGCCGCGCCTTCCACGAGATGTACCCGATGCGCGAGAGCATCGTTGAGCCGGGCCGCGTCTACCGCCAGATCTCCTACGGCCCGCATCTCGACGTGTTCGCGCTCGACGAGCGCAGCTATCGCGGCCCGAACGGCGCCAATCTCGAGACCGCCTACGGCCCTGCGAGCTACTTCCTCGGCCCGGACCAGATCGCCTGGCTCAAGCGCGGCCTTTTGAATTCGCGCGCGACATGGAAGGTGATCGCCTCGGACATGCCGATCAGCCTGATCGTCTCGGACACGCCGCAGGGCGGATCGGAAGCCATTGCGCAGGGCGACGGCCCGGTGCGCGGCCGCGAGTTCGAGATCGCCGACATCCTCCGCTTCATCAAGATGGCGCCGATCAGCAACACGGTGTGGCTGACGGCGGATGTGCATTACGCTGCCGCGCACTATTACGATCCGAACAAGGCGCAATTCCAGGAGTTCGAACCGTTCTGGGAATTCGTCTCAGGCCCGCTGCACGCCGGCACGTTCGGACCCAACGCGCTCGACAACACGTTCGGACCCGAGGTGCGCTTCGTCAAGGCGCCGGGCAAGGACAGCCAGAACCTGCCGCCGTCCGCCGGCATGCAGTTCTTCGGTCACGTCAAGATCGACGGCGCGTCCGGCCAGATGACGGTGACCTTGCGCGATCGCGCCGACGTCGCGCTGTGGTCGACCACGCTCGATCCGAAGCTTGCGTGACGGCCAATTTGGCACCGGATGGCGGTGAACCATTTGGCCGGCGCGGACGACAATTGCAGGCGCCCGCGCGTTTTCACGGGCTTGATACCGTCCGACCCATTTTCGAGTTGAAGCCGTGCCGTTCAGCCGCCGAACGATCGTCATCGCGCTCCTGCTGAGCGCAGTATCCCCCACATGCGCGCAGACCCAGGACAAGGCCACGTTGGTGCGCGAGGCCTTCGCTTCGCCTTACGGCAAGGCGCTGACCGCCGAGCTCGGCAAGTCGCTGCGCGCAAGCGCCGACCCGGCATGCCTGACGGACAAGAGGCTGGCTGCCGACCAGCTCGAACCGCGCGGCCGCGATATCGTCGTCACATGGGGCACGCGCATGCTGGAAGGCGCATTCGCGCTGATCGACCGACAGACCTCAGACAATCCGTTCGCCGGCGCGGCTGAATTGGAAAGCCTGAAGAGCAATGCGGATGTGAAGCGCTATCTGGCGATGGAAGAGCCGATACGTCAGGCCAGGATCCTGGATCTGATCTTCGAGCATTTCGACCGCTACAATCTGATCAGCCGCGTGAAGCTCGGAGCGGTGTCCCCACTAGGCACCGGCAACGAGGCTCTGCTCCGTCTCAATCCGACCGATGCCACGGAGGAGAAGCTGGAGGCGTTCGCCGGCAAGAGCCGGTCGAAAGCACTCAAGCGCTTCCTGCAATTGTCGGAGCAGGCGGGAGCCGCGCAGGCCGCGGCGATCAAGACGATCTCGTCACCGCCGCCGCTTCCACACACCTTCTTCAAAGGCGTTGAGAACGACCTCGCCGAGCTCTGCATTCGCTCCGGCAAATAGGCGGTCAGGTGCCCCGCGCCTGTAGCGCCGCTTCCAGCGCGTCGCTCGAGCAGGGCTTTTGCAGACGCGGTCGTGCGGCAAACTGCGAGGGAATGATCGTCTCCGCACCGTGGCCGGTGACGAAGACGAACGGGATCTTCAGCGCGACCAGCCGCTCTGCGATCGCAAAGCTCGTCTCGCGGATCAACTCGACATCAAGCAGTGCGAAGTCGGGAGCCCGCTCCGCGATCGCCTCCAGCGCTTGTGTCACCGAGCCGACGGTCCGCACGCTCGTCACGCCAAACCCGATGAGACGGTCCTCGAAATCGATCGCAATGATCGGATCGTCCTCGACGATCAGGACATCGGCGGGTCGGCCTGAACCATTGGAGAATGCGGGTGCCATGATCACATCTTGTGTGTGGGGTTTTCGGATCAGGACTGCCGCGACACGATGCCTGCGCCCAGCGCATCGGAGGGTTCTTGGAACGAAACCCACCACATCACAGTTCTCCAGTCTGTCCACTTGTGCACACAGGAGATGGACAGAACTCGGTAATGCCGAGGGGAGGGACAAGAGGTTCACGATGGATGCGCGCATCGACAGGACGAGCGAGGTCGGGAGCCGACCGGCCAACAATCTGCTGCGGCGCTTGAACCAGGCGGACTATGCGCTGCTCGCGCCATACGTGACCGTTGAAGACTCCGCGGCAGGCCAACTGCTCTACAACCCCGGCGATGACGTCCAGGTCGTCCACTTCCCCTGCGGACCGTCACTCGCCACCTTTCTGGTGCCCAATGAGGACGGCCGCGACGTCGAGACCATCCTGGTCGGCCGCGAGGGCGCGGTGGGCGGCATCGTCAGCGAAGGATTCCTGCCGGCTTATACCCGCATCTGCGTCAAGTTCAGCGGTCCCTTTGCACGCATTCATGTCGGCAAGCTCGAAGCCGCCAAGCTGCGCTCGGCGTCACTGCGCAGCATTTTTGTCCGCTACGCCGACTGCATGCTGGCGCAGATCTTCCAGTCCACCGCCTGCAACGCCATCCACTCGATCGAGCAGCGTACGGCGAAATGGATCTTGGCGGCGATGGAGCGGACCGGCGACGAGAGCAGCGTGCCGCTGACCCATGAGCAGCTCGCGACGCTGCTCGGGGTCGGGCGCAGCTATGCGAGCCGCGTGCTCCAGTCGTTCAGGGCCGAAGGCGTGCTCGACACGCGGCGCGGATCGATCCTGGTCCGCAACCGCGACGGCCTAAAGCTGCGCGCCTGCCTGTGCAATGACGCCGTGAAGATGCACTTCGAGGAGGTGCTGCGCGGCGTGTATCCGACGGAGGAGCGGGAGGCGGGGTAGATTCTTCCTTCTCCCCTTGTGGGAGAAGGTGGCGCGAAGCGCCGGATGAGGGGTTTTCTCCGCGATTACGTCTGCCGAGAGAGACCCCTCACCCGAATGAGCTTGTGGCTAATGGCGGAGCTGCCCTCTCCCACAAGGGGAGAGGGCGCAGTAATGCGCATCGCGCCGTTTTGGACGTGACTCGTGCTATACTCTCCCCCGCATGAGCGGGGCATTCCTTCACACGGTCTTTGACATCGCGGCGTGGCTGGCGGCGGCGGCCGCCGTCTACTGGCTGTCGCGACAAGGCTTGCGGTTTCCTGCGCAATCCTTCGAGCTGCCCTATATCGCCGCGCTGGTGTTCGGCGCCGGCCTTGGCGCCTATCTGTTCGGGTCAACCAATCTGTGGCTGTCGGGGCAGAGCGGCATTGCGCGCTCGGTCGAGGGCGCGCTGGCCGGCGGCATCGTGGCGATCGAGCTCTACAAATGGTCCGCAGGGATCACGTTGCGAACCGGCGCCCGTTTCGCGCTGCCGCTGGCGCTCGGCATCGCGATCGGCCGGCTCGGCTGCTACTTCGCGGGCCTAGATGATTTCACCTATGGCACGCCGACGGCGCTGCCCTGGGCCCATGATTTCGGCGACGGCGTTCTCCGCCATCCCGTGCAGCTCTACGAGAGCGCGGCGATGGGCTTGTTCGCGCTTATCTATGTGCTGGCGGTCTTGAACCGGAACGGGTTTGTGATCACCAATGGATTCTACCTGGTGCTCGCCTATTACGGAGCACAACGCTTCCTGTGGGAATTCCTCAAGCCCTACGGCACGCTGATCGGCCCCTTCACCCTGTTTCACCTGCTGTCGCTGTCCATCCTGCTCTATGCCGCAATCATGCTGGCGACGGCGCCCAAAGCGAGACCCGTGCATGAACGCGCCGTTGCGTAAGTCGCGTCCCTACATCTTCTGGGGCCAGACCCAATCCCTCTGCGAGACCTGCCTGAAGCTGGTGCCGACCAAGATCCAGATCCTCGACAACGAGGTCTGGTACGAGAAGCGCTGTCGGGAGCACGGCGTCCAGTCGACGCTGGTGTCGACGGATGCCGCCTATTGGCGCCTCTGCAAGGATTTCATCAAGCCGGGGGACCGGCCGCTGCAATTCCAGCACCGGACCGAATTCGGCTGCCCCTATGATTGCGGCCTCTGTGCCGACCACGAGCAGCATTCCTGCCTGGCGCTGATCGAGATCACCGAGCACTGCAACCTTACCTGCCCGGTCTGCTTCGCCGAATCTTCGCCCACGCGGACGAAATTCACCCCGCTGGCGACGGTCGAGAAGATGCTCGACGCGCTGGTCGCGAGCGAGGGCGAGCCCGACCTCGTGCAGATTTCCGGCGGCGAGCCGACGCTGCATCCGGATTTCTTCAAGATCCTGGACGCCGTGCGCGCCCGCCCGATCCGCCACGTCATGATCAACACCAACGGCCTGCGCATCGCCCGCGAAAAGGATTTTGTGGCGCGGCTCGCCGAGAACAGGCGCGGGCTGGAGGTCTATCTCCAGTTCGATTCGCTTCAGCGCGACGCGCTGATCAACCTGCGCGGCGCGGATTTGCGAAAAATTCGCCAGCAGGCACTGGAGAATCTCGAGCATTACGGCGTGTCGACAACGCTGGTCGCGACCATCAAGCGCGGGGTCAACGATTCCGAGATCGGCGACATCGTGCGCCATGCCCTGACCTGGAAATGCGTGCGCGGCGTTACGCTCCAGCCGGTGCAGGATGCCGGCCGCAACGAGAACTTCGACAAAAATACCGACCGCATCATGCTGTCGGAGATTCGCAACCGCGTCGTCGAGACCGGCGTGTTCGGCGACAAGGACATGATCCCGCTGCCTTGCAACCCCGAAAGCATCTCGATCGGCTATGGCCTGCGAAATGGCGAGAAGGTGCTGCCGCTGACCTCGCTGATCCCGCAGGAGCAGCTGGTTGCGGTGATGCCCAACACCATCAGCCCGGAAAAATATCCGATGCTGCGGGAAAAATTCATCGATTTGTTCTCGCTGTCGTCGGGCCCGCTCAACACTTCCGAGCGCGTGTGCGAATTGTTATGCTGCCTGCCGAGCTTCCATGTGCCGGAAGGACTCTCTTACGAGAACGTCTTCCGCGTCACCATCGTGCAGTTTCTCGACCGCTTCAATTTCTGCGTCGGCAACGTCAAGCGCAGCTGCATCCATTTCGTGACCGAGCAGGGCGCGATCATTCCGTTCGATACCTACAATCTGTTCTACCGGAACGGAAAGATCGACGGCATCCGCGCCGAACTGGCTGGCCAGACCTATCGCGAGGCACGCCAAGGCGAGGAGGTGCCGCGGTGAGCGACACTGGCACGCCTCCTCCGGCGCCGGAGCAACCAGCAGACGTTCCCGTCGCCCCACCGCTACCGCCACGGCGCGATGGTTGCCTGACCGCGTTCATGGTGACCGCCGGCGTGGTGCTGCTTTTCCCCGGCCTATGTTTCCTGGCATTCGCCGGCCAAGGCGCCCCATTTGTCCTGATTGGATTGGTCCTGGTCGGGTTTGCGATCTTCCTCTTCATCCGCGTGGCGACCCCACCTAAACCCCGGCAGTAGCGTCGCATCCTCATGAGCAACATCGAGCCCCCACCCCCGCCTCCGGTCGCCCTGACACAGCGTAGCGGCTGCCTCACCGCGTTCATGGTGATTTCGGGGGTGATCCTGCTGCTGCCGGGTCTCTGCGCACTCCTGTTCGGCGGAATTTCCATATCCGAGGGGGGCAAGATCGATTCCGACATCGCGCCGCTGGTCTTCCTGGGGCTGGTCGTCGGCATCGGGGGCGTCGTCCTGATCTGGGCGGCGATCAAGGGGCGAAAGGCCCCCGCCGATCCCGGAACCCAGCCCTAAGCCCCGGGAATTCCCGGACAAAATTCAGTCAACCAACCGGCAAAGAACGCATTGTTTTTTGGCGTTTTTTGCATATATTGCGCCGCAAACGCGTAGGGTGCCCGGTCAAGCTGACCGGGCTTCCTTTTTGGGCGAAGCAGGCCCCGTTTTCCACGTTTCCAGCGTTGTCCGTGAAGAGGTCCCGGTCTGACCGGCGAGATCGCGCTTAACCCATTGTTCGACCGCAAAGAAGCTCACACATGAACCTTCGCAACGTCGCCATCATCGCCCACGTCGACCACGGCAAAACGACCCTGGTCGACAAACTTCTCCAGCAATCCGGCACGTTCCGCGAGAACCAGAAGGTGACCGATCGCGCCATGGACTCCAACGACCTGGAGCGTGAGCGCGGCATCACTATTCTGGCCAAGGCGGCCTCGGTGCAGTGGAAGGACACCCGCATCAACATCGTCGACACCCCCGGCCACGCCGATTTCGGCGGCGAGGTCGAGCGCATCCTGAACATGGTGGACGGCGCCCTGGTGCTGGTCGACGCCGCCGAAGGCCCGCTGCCGCAGACCAAGTTCGTCGTCTCCAAGGCGCTCAAGGTCGGCCTCAAGCCGATCGTCGTCATCAACAAGGTCGACCGCCCCGACGCGCGCCCGACCGAAGTCATCAACGAGGTGTTCGACCTGTTCGCGGCGCTCGATGCCAGCGAGGAGCAGCTCGACTTCCCGATCCTCTACGGGTCGGCCAAGCAGGGCTGGATGGCCGACAGCCCGGAGGGTCCGCAGGACAAGGGCATGGAGCCGCTGTTCGACTTGGTCCTGCGCCACGTCGCGCCTCCGAAGGTCGAGGAAGGCCCGTTCAAGATGATCGGCACCATCCTGGAGGCAAACCCCTATCTCGGCCGCATCATCACCGGCCGCATCTCGTCCGGCACTCTCAAACCGAACCAGCAGGTCAAGGTGCTGAGCGCCGACGGCAAGCTGGTCGAGTCCGGGCGTATCACCAAGATCCTGGCGTTCCGCGGCCTCGAGCGCACCCCGCTCGATGAAGCCGAAGCCGGCGACATCGTCGCGATCGCGGGCCTCACCAAGGGCACCGTCGCCGACACCTTCTGCGATCCGACCGTCGAGGTGCCGCTGCCGGCCCAGCCGATCGATCCGCCGACCGTGTCGATGTCGTTCATCGTCAACAACTCGCCGCTCGCCGGCACCGAAGGCGACAAGGTGACCAGCCGCATGATCCGCGACCGTCTGCTGCGCGAGGCCGAGGGCAATGTCGCGCTGCGCGTCGTCGAATCCGCCGACAAGGACGCGATGGAAGTGTCGGGCCGCGGCGAACTCCAGCTCGCGATCCTGATCGAGACCATGCGCCGCGAAGGTTTCGAGCTCTCGGTGTCGCGTCCGCGCGTCGTGTTCCAGAAGGACGAAGCCACCGGCGCCACCATGGAGCCGATCGAGGAAGTCGTGATCGACGTCGACGAGGAGCATTCCGGCGTCGTCGTGCAGAAGATGAGCGAGCGTAAGTCCGAGCTGATCGAGATGAAGCCATCCGGCGGCAACCGTCAGCGCCTGGTGTTCTACGCGCCGACCCGCGGCCTGATCGGCTACCAGGGCGAGCTGCTCACCGACACCCGCGGCACCGCGATCATGAACCGCCTGTTCCACGGCTATGCGCCGTACAAGGGCGAGATCCAGGGCCGCCGCAACGGCGTCTTGATCTCCAATGACCAGGGCGAAGCGGTCGCTTACGCCATGTTCAAGCTGGAAGACCGCGGCCCGATGATGATCGAGCCGGGCTGGAAGGTCTACAAGGGCATGATCGTCGGCGAGCACACCCGCGACAACGATCTCGAGATCAACGTGCTCAAGGGCAAGCAGCTCACCAACATCCGCACGACCTCGAAGGACGAAGCCGTGCGCCTGACCCCGCCGATCCGCATGACGCTGGAAAAGGCGCTCGCCTATATCGAGGACGACGAGCTCGTCGAGGTCACCCCGAAGTCGATCCGCCTGCGCAAGAAGCACCTCGACCCGAACGAGCGCAAGCGCGCGGAAAAGGCCAAGGAAGCGGTGGCGTAAGGCCATCACGCCTCAGTGCCGTAGGGTGGGCAAAGCGCAAGCGTGCCCACCACTTGAGAATGGTGGGCACGGCGCAAGAGCGCCTTTGCCCACCCTACGAGACCGTCTCTGGAATATTGAATCACCCGCTCCAAAGTGCTGTTGCGCACATGGGCGGGTGATGACGGCTATACGCGTGGTGGCTTTAGCGCACATTCCGAACGTGCTAGAGCCCGCCCATGACCTCCCTGCCCTCCTCCGTCGACGTCGCCATCATCGGCGCCGGTGCCGCCGGCCTCGGCGCGGCGCATGCGCTGGCGGGCTCCGGCCTCTCCGCGATCGTGCTGGAGGCGCGCGACAGGCTCGGCGGCCGGGCCTGGACCGTACAGGCCTCGCCCGAGGTGACCTTTGACGTCGGCTGCGGCTGGCTGCATTCGGCGGACAAAAACTCCTTCGTCGCAATCGCCAAACAGCTGGGTTTCGAGCTCAACAAGGACCTGCCGCCCTGGCGCGAGCGCGCCTATGGCAATGCGTTTCCGCAGGACCAGCGCGACGATTTCATGCGCGCGATGGACGCGTTCTATGAGCGCCTGGGGCAGGCGGCGCAGACGGGCAAGGACGAGCCCGCGAGCCTGAGTCTGGAGGTAGGCAATCGCTGGAATGCGATGATCGACGCGATCTCGACCTATATCAACGGCTGCGAGCTGAAGGACATGTCGACGCTCGACTGGGACGCCTATGAGGATACCAACCTCAACTGGCGCGTCCGCCGCGGCTATGGCGCGCTTGTTTCAGCCTATGGCGCGCCCTGCCCGGTGGCGCTGAACTGCAACGTCACCCTGATCGATCATTCCGGCAAACGCATCCGCATCGAGACGTCGCAGGGCACGCTGACCGCGGACAAGGTGATCGTCACCGTGCCGACCAACCTGATCGCGGACGAAGCGATCCGCTTCTCGCCACCACTCCCTTCCAAGGTGGGCGCTGCCGCCGGCCTGCCGCTCGGCATCGACGACAAGGTGACGCTGGCACTTGGCGATGCCGAAGCCTTCCCGAAAGAGGGCAATCTGCGCGGTGCCACCATGCGCACGGAGATGGGTACCTATCACATCCGCCCGTTCGGCCAGCCCTGCATCGAAGGCTTTTTCGGCGGCAGCTTTGCGCGCACGTTGGAGGACGCCGGCGAAGGCGCCATCGCCGCGCACAGCATCGACGAGATCGCGGGTTTTCTCGGCAACGATGTCAGGCGCAAGCTGAAGCCGCTGTATGAATCGCGCTGGGCGCATGATCCATTTGCGCGGGGATCGTATTCGCATGCGCTGCCGGGGCATGCGGGCGATCGCGCCGTGCTGGCCGCGCCGGTGGATGAACGCCTGTTCTTCGCAGGCGAAGCGACGTCACCGACCTTCTTCACGACGGCGCACGGCGCGCGGGACAGTGGGGAGCGGGCGGCGAAGGAAGTGCTGGTGGCTCTGGGCAAGCCAAAGCCACACACTCCGTCATTGCGAGCGAAGTGAAGCAATCCAGACTGTCACCGCGGAAAGATTCTGGATTGCTTCGCGGCGCTCGCAATGACGGGCTACTCGATCACCCGCGCCCGCAAATCGGCATCAGGCACGAAACACGCATCATACTTGCCAAAGATTCGATAGCGATTGCGCGCGATGAGGTTGTAGACGGGGTCGCGCAGCGGCTTCGGCACGACGAACAATGCGCGCACCCAGCTCCAGCCGGGGAGCTGCGACAACACCGTCAGTGCGGCATCGGACTTCATGAACACCTCGCCGCCATGGACGACTGCGTTGGTATCGGGATCGGCGGGATCAATGCCGAACGTCTGCGCGAGCCGCGCTCCATAGTCCGACTGGATCGGCGTGAAGCGAAACCGCTTCGCCGTGTCGCGCCTGGCGACGAAGCGGACCCAGCGCGAGCAGAAGATGCAGACGCCGTCGAACAGGATCACATCATCGTCGGGCCATTTGGGCATCAGCGGTTATCCAGTATCAGGAGGCCGACGAGCATCAGCACGATCGCCGGTCCGGTCTTCACCAACGCGCCGAGCGGCTCGATCCAGAGGTCGGGCGTGAGGATTGCCGCGCCGAACATATATCCGAGCGAGGCCACGATGCCCGCGACGAGCCCGGCCGCCGCGGTGCGGCGGAAGGCGATCAGCACGCCGATGCTCATGTCCATCAGGCTGGTACCGATAGTGATGGGATCGACCAGCGCGGGCGGAAAATTGTGCGCGGTCAAGATGCCGGCGGCGGCGCGGTAGGACACGAACAGTGCGATGAAGCCGGAGACAACCCAGAACGCCACGAGGCTCGCGAAGATCAGCGCCTTGACCAGGAACAGCCGCGCGAACCATTTGTCCTGGATGGTGGCGGGATGGCGTCCGATCGTCTCAGCCAGCGTTTTGGGCGCGATGCCTGTCGCAGCGATCCAGGCGGAGGGATCGCCTCGGACGCCGCGGCGGAGCTCGGTGATGGCCGTAGAGCGCATCGGCGGCATCCAGCCGAGATAACTGGCGAGATCGCCGATCTTCGCACTGAGATCGAGCAGGACGGACGGCATCGCGATGCGTGGCCAGCCGGCCGTGCCGAACGCATGGCGAAACTGCTTGATGACGCCGGCCATGGTGATCGATTCGGCCTGCATCAGATCCCAAGTCACGGCTTTGACAGCGGCATCGTCGATGTCGCGCACGGCGAGCCAGGCGATGGTGGCCGAAATATCCTCGACTGCAAGGAGCTGAAATGGCGCTGTCATTTCTTTTTCCGGCAGGTCCAGCGGAAAGGCCGCGAGCGCGCGGAGCATCGCACTGCCGCCATAGGCGGATCGTGCGACCACGAAGCCGGGGCGCAGGATGGCATAGGGAATGCCTGATACCGCGATCAGCCGTTCGGCCTCGCGCTTGGTCGTCGCGAAGGCTGTCCGATCGGCCTCAGCGGCGCCGGGAATCGAGATGTGCACCAGCCGAACCGCGCGGCCGCTGTCGGCGACGGCCTGAAGCAGGCGCGCGACAAAGTCGCAGTGCACGGCGCCGGTGTCGCTGCCCGGACCATCCTGGAGCACGCCGAGGCAGTTCACGACGACATCGACGGAATGCTCGCTCAGGAGCCGCTTCAAGGCGGTCACATCGAGCGAGAGGATCGGTAATTCGAGATCCAGCGCACTCATTGTCTGCGCCGGCGACAGGTTGCGCGCCATGCCGACCACACGAAAACCCCGCGAGCGCAGATCGTCGGTGACGAAGCGGCCGATCAGGCCGGAAGCGCCGAGCACCAAAATGGTTTTTGGGGTCATCGCGTCCCTCAAAACGGCTTTGCGACCATCAGCCAGAGGATCAGCATTGTCGCGCCGAAGCCGGGAAAACCAAACGCGAACCAGCGACGGAATAGCACGAAATAGCGTTCCGGCAGTGCCGCGCGCTGATCGGCAGCCTTGCGCGCGAGATCGCGCATCTCGATCTGCATGAACACGACCGGCACCCAGAACAAGCCAGCAATGGCATAGAGCGCGAGTGAGACCAGCAGCCAGCGCTCCGTGATCGACGTCGCGGAGAGCATCATCAGCAGGCCGCCACTGACCGGCTGGAGAACCACGGCCGACAGCGTGAAGATCGCATCCGCGATCACCACCACCGACGCGGTGCGCGCGATGAACTCGGCATCGTGCGTACGATGCGCCATCAGCATGAAGAAGGCGATGCCGGTCCCGGTGCCGAGAATGACGATGGCGCCGAGCACATGCAGATATTTGACCAGGAAATACAGCGTCATGGCTTCTTGGTCGCCATTGGCTTCGACTGGTTCAGCACGCGTTCGAGTTCGGCGCCCGCGGCCTTCACGCCGGCGTCCGTCTCGATCATCCCATGCCCCTCGCTGCCGACCGCGGGCAGCGCGCGGAAATCGACCTTCCCGCCGGCGCTACGAAATGCATCTGCCAACGACTTCGAGAATGCCGGGGCAAAATAGCTGTCATTGCTTGTGACGAACCATGTGACGGGAATGCGCGCCGCCTTGCCGAATTCGGTCGCCGCCGCCACAAGCGCATGCGGCGCACAGATCCGGTTGGGCTCGTCGTTGGCATGGCCGCCACGCCCGGGCGCAAACGCGATGATCGCGGAAATCGCCTTTGGATCGGCATTCGCAAACGCCAGCGCGCCCCAGCCACCGGCGGAATGGCCAATCACGATCGCGGCATCCTTGCGGGTAAAATCCTGCTTGCGCAAATAGTCCAGCGCGAGCGAGATTTCTTCGGCCGTTGCGCGACCGGAGCGCGCATAGTCCGCCTCGTCACAACTGCCCTGGTCTTCGAGATAGCGGCCACCGGTCGCACCATGGCCGAGCCGCTCCGGCACCAGCACGGCAAACCCGCGCGCAACGAGAAACGCTGCGAGCGCGCGGTATTCCGATTGCGGTATTTGCGCACGACGCAACGCGTTCTGCGTCGAGGCATGCGCGATGACCGCAAGCCGGAACGGACCGACACCAGCGGGGCGAAACAGCAGCGCATGCGCGGCGATAGCAGAATCCGGCGAGGGCACGCGCCACGCCTGCCTGCGAAACGGCTCGCCTTCTGCGCCCGCCGCACCGAACGTGACCTGAGCGCACAGAGGCGACACGGTCAGCAGGGCCAGCAGAGGCATGAGCGCAAGGATGTTGAAGAGCCGCATGAATTGCCAAAGGCGAGCACGGACAGCGACCGCCAGACTAGTAGGAACGAATCATTCTGGTTGGACTTTCTGCGCTGCCATTGCCGTTCATTGGTTGCCGCGACGCAGTTTTGCACCGGCGCGTGGCAGCGGGTTGCCGTTCAAGGCAGCGCCTTGTCCTCTTTCGGTACAACATGGCCACAATACTGATGCAGAAAGTCCACAGGTTAACCGATAATTAACGATAGGTCTTGCCGCCGGCGCGGCGACTTGATTTGATCGCGTCCATGAGCACAACCCTGATCGAGGTCCGGCCGGCCAAAGCTGCAGATGCAACTGCGGTGGCGTCGACGCATGACGAAGCCTGGCGTTCGGCCTATCAGGGCATCATTCCAGGCGCCGAGCTCGAGAAGCTGATCAACCGCCGCGGTCCGCAGTGGTGGGACAGCGCGATCCGCAAGGGCAGCCGCGTCAGCGTGCTGGTGTTCGGCGACAAGATCGCGGGCTACGCCAATTACGGCCGCAACCGCGCCCGCAGCCTGCACTTCGACGGCGAGATCTACGAGCTCTACCTGCGCCCTGAGTTTCAGGGCCTCGGCTTCGGCCGCCGCCTGTTCGCCGCCGCCCGCCGCGACCTGATGCAGAGCGGCCTGAAGAGCATGGTGGTGTGGGCGCTCTCGGACAACGATCCGGCGACCGAGTTCTACCGTGCCCTGGGCGGCCGCATGGTGGCGCGCTCCTCGGAACGTTTCGGGCCGAAGTCGCTCGACAAGGTTGCCTTCGCTTGGACCAATTGACCTGCTGAAGTCCAGCCGGCAGCGCTTTCCTTCCTGCGATACCGCCCGCCTGTCGCGCCGGTGATCGCTGGATTCATTATTTCACAAAAACACGATGGATTGGCGGGCCAAGCCCGCGTATGACAGCGCGAAAATCGCTGCCGGGCGCGATTTAACCTCGGCAACAACGGAGCCTTGAATGCGTATCGATGCGATCTCGATCGGAAAAAACGTACCCCACGACGTCAACGTCGTCATCGAAGTCCCCGTGGGCGGCGAACCGATCAAGTACGAGATGGACAAGGAGGCCGGCACGCTGGTGGTCGACCGCTTCCTGTACACGCCGATGCGTTACCCCGGTAACTACGGCTTCATCCCGCACACGCTGTCCGACGACGGCGACCCCTGCGACGTGCTGATCATCAACACCCGTGCCATCATCCCCGGCGCCGTCATGAGCGTGCGCCCGGTCGGCGTGCTGTTCATGGAGGACGAAGCCGGCGGCGACGAGAAGATCCTGGCGGTGCCGTCCTCGAAGCTGACGCAGCGCTACGACAAGGTGAAGAGCTATTCCGACCTGCCGGACATCACGCTGCAGCAGATCCAGCACTTCTTCGAGCACTACAAGGATCTCGAGAAGGGCAAGTGGGTGAAGATCCTGCGCTGGGGCGGCCCGGAGGAAGCGCACAAGCTGATCCTCGAGGGCATCGAGCGCGAGAAGAAGAAGAAGGGCTGAGCCCTTCCGTCGTTCCGGGGCGCCTCGAAGAGGCGAACCCGGAACCTCGAGATTCCGGGTTCGATGCTGCGCATCGCCCCGGAATGACGAACAGCTACACCGCCGGCTTCGGCAGCCCGGCGATCGCGCAGGCCGCGCGCAGCGTATTCACCAAGAGGCACGCCACCGTCATCTGACCGACGCCGCCCGGCACCGGCGTGATGGCGCCGGCCACGTCAAGCGCTTCCTGATAGGCGACGTCGCCGACGAGGCGCGTCTTGCCATCCTCCTTCGGGATACGGGTGATGCCGATGTCGATCACGGTCGCGCCGGGCTTCAGCCAGTCGCCGCGCACCATCTCGGCCTTGCCGACGGCGGCATAGACGAGGTCGGCGCGCTTCACGAGGCCCGGCAGATCGCGCGAGCGCGAATGCGCGATCGTCACCGTGGCGTTCTCGTTCAGCAGCAATTGCACCAGCGGGCGGCCGACCAGGTTGGAGCGGCCGATGACGATGGCGTTCATGCCTTCGAGCGAGGCATGCACGCTCTTGGTCAAAATGATCGAGCCGAGCGGCGTGCAGGGCGACAACGCTTCGAAACCGCCGGCGAGACGACCGGCATTGTTCGGATGCAGGCCGTCGACGTCCTTGGCGGGATCGATGGCGTTGATCACGGCCTCGGTGTTCAGCCCCTTCGGGAGCGGCAATTGCACGAGAATGCCGTGCACGGTGGGATCGCGGTTGAGCTTTGCGACGACGGCCAGCAAGTCCGCTTGCGACACATCGGCCGGCAGCTTGTGCTCGAACGAGGCCATGCCGGCCGCCTGGGTCTGGGTGCCCTTGGAGCGGACATAGACCTCGCTGGCGGGGTCATTGCCGACCAGGACCACCGCGAGGCCCGGCACCAGATTGTGCTCGCGCTTGACCCGGGCGACCTCGTCGGCGACGCGGGCGCGGAGTTCCGCGGCGATGACTTTTCCGTCGATGATCTTGGCGGTCATGTCAGTTCCTTAGTCTGTCGATTTGGCGTTTGCCGCTTTGGCTTGGACGAGCTGGCGCAGGGCTTCGCCCAGCCGCGCCGGATCGCCGTCGACCGCGATCTGCTTCAGCCGCGAGGTGGCTCCGGATAGCAGTTTCACGCTGGCTTTGGGCACCCCGAGCGATTTTGCCAACAGGACCAAAACGGCCTTGTTGGCCTCGCCGCCATCGGCAATGGCGCGCACCCGCACCTTGAGCACGCTGCGGCCGTCGGCCAATTGCTCGATCCCGTCGATGTCGTCGCGACCGCCGCGCGGCGTCACCCGCAGCGCGATGCTGATTCCTGCGGCGGAATAACGCCAGGGTTCCTTGCGAGCCTCTTTCGCGTCCAAGGCGCTCCAGCCTGCTCAGATCACGTTCGGGTAGATGTAGTACAGGATCACCCGCTCGATGAACATGATGATCAGGATCAGGATGATCGGCGAGATGTCGAGACCGCCGAGGCTGGGCAGGAAATTGCGAATCGGCGCCAGCAGCGGCTCGGTGATCCGGTACAGGAACTCCGCCACCGCCGACACGAACTGATTACGCGTGTTCACGACGTTGAAGGCGATCAGCCAGGACAGGATCGCGGAGGCGATCAGCAGCCAGACGTAGAGGTCGAGCACGATGATGACGATGTCGAGAACGGCACGCATGGCTTTTGAGGCCTCTGGCTTTTGAAAATTCTGGCTTCGGTCGGGAGTGACGCCTTTTGCTAGATATCGGTTCCCCCCGGCCCAAACAAGGGAAGTTCGGGCACCGAAATGGCTAAAACCGGGTTACGCCCGTCCTTGACTTGACCTTGGCAGGGACTTAAATGGCGCCCGGTTGTCGGCCGCGTTTACCAGAGCGGCCAGCAAAGGGGCCATAGCTCAGCTGGGAGAGCGCGTCGTTCGCAATGACGAGGTCGGCGGTTCGATCCCGCCTGGCTCCACCAGCCTTCGCTCGCTTCGCGAGCTTCGGCTGGGCAAGCCTGAGGAAATCCATCGTAGCGAAGTGAGCGAGGGCTGCCCCGCCATAGCCCGGAGGGCGACGGCGGGCTCTATCCGCAAATCTCCCCCTACCTGCCCGTAAACCGCGGCGGCCGCTTCTCCATAAAACTCGCGACCCCTTCCCGGAAATCGCTGCCAGCCAGCGCCACCATCATTTCCCTGTTGGCCTCGATCGTCGCCTCCGCCAGCGTCTGGAACGGGACCTCGTAGAGCTGGCGCTTGATCACGGCCATCGCGCTCGGCGAGACGAAATCGGCGAGGTCGCGCGCATAGGCGTAGGTCTCCTCGCGCAGCTTCTCGGGCGAGCAGAGCCGGTTGACCAGTCCGATGCGCAGCGCTTCCTCGCTCGACACACGGCGTGCCGAAAGCAGCAGATCCATCGCATTGGCGTGGCCGACGATGCGCGGCAGCATCCAGCTGATGCCGTGCTCGGCGATCAGTCCGCGACGCGCGAAGGCCGTGGTGAACACGGTGTTGTCGGCGGCAAAGCGCAGATCGCAATAGAGCGCGTGGACGAGACCGATGCCGGCGGTCGCGCCGTTGAGCATGGCGATGACGGGCTTTCCGATCGACGGATAGAAGCCGTAGCGCGTCTGCCAGTCCGGCCGGCGGTTCATGTCGAACGCCGGCAGATTCGATGCGCGCCTGACGTCATCGGGATCGAGCCCCTTCAGTGCATCCATGTCGGCGCCGGCGCAGAAGGCGCGCCCCGCGCCGGTCAGCACGATGACGCGAACATTGTCGTCGGCGCTCGAGGCTTCCATGGCATGACGCACGTCGCGCTCCATGATCGGCGTCCACGCGTTCATGCGGTCAGGACGATTGAGCGTGATGGTCGCGATCCTGTCGCTCACCTCGTAGAGAATGTGTTCATAGGCCACGGCGCTCTCCCTTTGCTGCCGGCACGCGTTCGCGCGCGCTCGTTGTTGACGAGCCTAGCATATCCAGGGATGAGGCAAGGACTTGCGCCAAGGACCTGCGCAAAGGATCTGCGCAAAGGCGCGGGTTACTCGGCGGCTTGCGCCAGCACCGGCCGGCGCGCCAGCCAGCCGTCGATGAAATGGTCGAGCCAGGCGCGCTCCGCCGCGTCATACACGGCGCGGTCCGCAAAGTGATGATGCCGCTCGCGCGCGCCGGGTGCGCTCAGGCCGTCATAACCGCGCGTGGTCCAGCAATGCATCATCGCGTAGGTCACGTCAGGGTGAAACTGCACGCCGAAAGCATTGCCGGCGCGATAGGCCTGGATCGGAAAGTCATCGCCTTCCGCAAGCAGTTCGGCACCGACTGGCAACGTGAATCCCTCGCGATGCCAGTGATAGACCTGCGCCGGCCAGTGCGGGCAGAGCGCGTGTCCCGCCGCCGTCGGACGGATCGGGTAGTAGCCGATCTGGGTCAGCGCCTCCGCATGCGGCGCGACCCGGGCCCCGAGCTGCATCGCCAGCATCTGCGCCCCCAGGCAGATGCCGAGGAACGGCCGCTGTTCGCGGAGCGGAATTTCGATCCAGTCGATCTCGCGGCGGATGTAGTCGTCGGGATCGTTGGCACTCATCGGGCCGCCGAAGAACACGGCACCGGCATGCCGGTCGAGGGTTTCGGGCAGGGGATCGCCGAAGCGGGGACGGCGGATGTCGAGGCGATGGCCGAGTGCGCGCAGCGCATTGCCGACGCGACCGGGGGTCGAGGATTCCTGATGCAGGACGATCAGAACCGGCAACCGGTTTTCGGAGGCGGCGGCGCGCGGCGCCCTCTTTCGGAAGGGCACCACATCTGCGCCACCAAACCTGTCCGTCCGGAACGACATGGCCTCTGCGAGTGCTATCGGTTCAAGCCGCCAGCATAGCTAAGCGATGGTTAACATCGTGTGAGTTTGCGCACACACGCTGCAACACTGAAGCAAGCTCCGGGCCACTACGGTCACTTCAAGCTGAGTTCAGTACCGCTGCCGCTGGAACCGGCTGGTGGCGGACAGGATGAAGCCGCGCGGAAAGAACCGCAGCGCGAACGGCACAATCTTGATGCCGAGACCCGGCAGCACTGCCCGTTTGTTGGCCATCAGGCCGTGATAGGCCTGCCGGGCAACATCGGGTGCCGAAACGTTGAGAAGCGCCGTATTGTGCCCGGACCCGACACCGGCACGGGCCTGGAATTCGGTTGGCACCGGGCCCGGGCAAAGCACGGTGACGCGAACGCCGCGCGGCGCGAGCTCGGCCCGCAGCGCCTCGGTGAGGGAAATCACATAGGCCTTGGAGGCGTAGTAGACGGCCATGCCGGGGCCGGGCAGAAAGCCGGCGACCGATCCGACATTCAGAAGTCCGCCCTTGTTCCTGATGAGCTGATCGGCAAAGCGTAGCGACAGATCCGTCAGCGCCCGCACGTTGACATCGACGATGCCGACCTGCTCGGCACGGTCACACTCGATGGCATCGCCGAACACGCCGAAGCCGGCATTGTTGACGAGATGATCGAGCTCGACGCCTTCGGCTGCGAGCGCTTCGGCGATCTTGTCGCCGGCACCGGCGTCCTGAAGATCGCAGGCGATCACGATTGGCTTCTTGCCGCCCTTGGCGGCGAGCTCATTGGCAAGCGCCTCCAGCCGGTCGGCCCGTCGCGCCGTCAGCGCGAGGCGGTGTCCATTGGCGGCGAACACACGCGCCAGCTCCGTGCCTATGCCCGCCGAGGCACCGGTGATCAACGTTACCCGCTCAGTCACGATCGATGTCTCTTGAATTGAAGTTTTTTGGTCCCGCAATGGCGGAACGAGAGCATAGGCCGTGCGCGACAGGCAAGCGTCGCTGGCCGCATGGCCGCTTGAGCGGACATCAGGGAAAGCAGAAAACCCGGGAATTTACGGGCAAATCCGGGTGAACATCACCCACATTAAAGTTTCGTCATGTGATCCGCACAACCGGCCGTCGGCCGGCTGGCGCGGATCAACCGCCGACGGCGCTGTCCTTCACCCGGCTACCGGCGCGCTCCGCAACGGCATGCTTGAGGTCGATCCGGTCGCGCTGGGAGATCCCGAGCAGGTCGGAGGCGCGCCAGACGACGTTGTCCTCGAACTCGCTGACCTGGCCGTCGGCAAAGACCAGCTCCCACATCATCTGCACGATGCGCTTGCGGCCTGCTTCGTCGAGCGAGCGCATGATGACGCTGGTGAAATGATAGAGATCGACGGCCTCGCCCTCGACCTCCGTCGCATCGGCGATCAGGCGATCGGCCGTGCCGCGATCGAGCCCGAAATGGCTTTCGATCAGGCTGTGCAGCTTGCGCTGCTCGCCCGCGCTCGGCTGACCATCCAGCGACACCACGTGGACCAGCAACGCAGTTGCCGCGAGCCGATAGTCGCTGTCGCCGAAGGCGCGATCCCCGGCCTGGGGAGCAACAATGTCGGCGATGAATTGACGCAGGCCGTCGAGCATAAGGTCCTACCGAAATCGATGCCGCCGCGGGGTGCGGCGGCTACCAGCATTATATGAGCGGGAAACTCAACCGGCGCAACGTGCGTCAGTTTCGCGCGCGCATTACGTTTCGGCAATCTGGGCGGGCTGATGGCGGGCTCCACCGATGTCGTCCTGACGACACCGACTACGGTATCTCGTACACCACCATCTTGTCGGCGATGCCGCGGAGCGCGGCCTGTTTCTGGATCGGCTTGATCTCGCGCCGCTGGAGCAGTTCGGCGACCGCCGGCGCATCCGCCACCGGCCCGGTGATGTGAATCTCCTGCGCGGTCGACAGGCTTTGCACGCGCGCGGCGATGTTGACGGTCTGGCCGAAATAATCCTGCCGCTCGTTGAGCATCACGGCGAGGCATGGGCCCTCATGGATGCCGATCTTGACGATGAGGTCGGCGGTGCCGCGCTGCTTGTTGAGCTCGTCCATCGCCGCGCGCATCCGCAAGCCCGCGACGATCGCGTGCTCGGGACGGACGAAGGTCGCCATCACGGCATCGCCGATGGTCTTCACCACCGCGCCCTTCTCGGAGGAGATGATCTCGAGCAGCGCATGGAAATGCGCGCGCACGAGGTCGAAGGCGGCGAGATCGCCGACGCGTTCGTAAAGCGCGGTCGAACCTTTCAGGTCGGTGAACAGGAAGGTGAGCGAGGTGATCTGGAGCCGCTGGTCGAGACTGAGATTGTCCGCCTTGAACACATCGCGAAAGGTCTGGTTCGACAGCATCCGCTTGGCGGTGAGGAACGGCTTGCGCTTGCCGATGAGATGATGAAGTGCCTCGGCCGCGATGAACACCGACGGCAGCACACGCACCCCGGCCTGATTCTCCAGCGACAGCCGTAGCGGGCCCGGCCGCATCGTCGTGGTCCCCGTCGGCGCCTGCACCTTGTTGTACATGATGGCGAGCTGCTGACGGTCCTTGGTCGGCTCGCCCTGGACGTCGATGAAATGGGCGGCGTGCGTCACCGGCTCGAAGATGATGATGAAATCGTTCGGCAGTTGCAGCGACATGGTCGCCTTCTCGCCGGCCGGCAGCTCCATCGTATCCAGCGTCACCTCGTTGGCGAGCGTCGCAAACGATTCCTTGTTGAAGTCGACGCCGGAGCTCCAGAACACCTGCTTGAAATATTCCCACACCGGAAGCGTGTCAGGATCGTGCGCTGCGATGCGCCGGACGCGCGGATTCACGGTGAAGGAGACTTCGACCTGATCGTCCACGGAGGCCTTGTAGCCGCAGGCGCAGAGCGCGCAGTGATAATCATCAGGCTTGAGCGCCTTCAGGGTCGAGTGTGCCCCGAGCACGCCGCCGCAACCCGGGCACAGCACGTTCCAGCCGAGATCGAACAGCCCAAGCCGCGCCGAATGCAGGAAGGCCGAGATCGCGCGCTCTTCGTCGACACCGTGCTGCCTGGCGAAATCGAGCACATTGACCCGATTGAGTTCGTGATCCTCGCCGTCCTCGATGAGGCGCGCAATCTCATCGACCGCCTTCGCATCGGCGGTCTGCTTCAGAACGGAAAACTGGGCCTGAATGTCGCTCATGGCGTAACTCTATCTTGGGTCGATCACGACCTCGACCAGGCGATCGCCTGTCATCGACGCGTGATGCGGAACATGGGTGAGTGATCCGGCTGGGTCGTGACGACGCCATGCGGAATCACGGGATTCGTTGCATCGGCAAGCTCGACGCGGAAGGCGCCAATCAGCCGAGCCAGCGCCAGCACGGATTCGGCCTGCGCAAACGGCGCGCCGATGCAGACCCGCGGGCCGGCGCCGAACGGCAGGTAGGCGAAACGGTCGGGCTCTTTCGACATGAAGCGCTTTGGGATGAACGCGTTCGGCTGATCCCACAGCTTCTCGTGCCGGTGCAGAAGCCAGGGCGCGATCATGATGATGTCGCCCTTGCCGATCTCGACGCCGGCCGCATTGTCCTTTTCGCGCGCGGCCCGCGCGACCAGGAACGCAGGCGGATAGAGCCGCATCGTCTCCTCGATCACGGCGCGGGTGAATTTCTGGCGATCGATATCGGCCATGCTGTCGAGATGTTCGCCCCGCGTCTCGGAGGCGACCTCCTCCTGCGTCTCCGGATCGAGCGCGAGCAGATAGAGCGCCCAGAACAACGCCGTCGCCGTCGTCTCATGACCGGCGAGAATCATGGTCGCGACCTCGTCGATGAGCTGCGCGTCGGAAAAGCCTTTGCCGGTTTCAGGATCGCGCGCCTCGTCCATGAGATCGAACAAATCGCGCGGCGGCGCGCCGTCCTTCTTGCCCATTTGGCGCCGCTCGGCGATCAGCATCGAAACGAATTCGGTCCAGCGCTTGCGGAAGCGGGCGCGGGCAAGATCCATCGGGGTCGGCCAGGACACCGGCAGCAGCATGTCGAGGAAGTACGGCCGTCCCAGCCGCTCGCCGTACTCCATCACGAAGTTGCGCAAGGTCGCGCCGTGCCGGTCCATGCCGAACGAGAACATCGTGCGGCCGGCGATCTCGAGCGTCATGCGCTGCATGATCTCGCGCAGATCGACCGGCTCGCTCGTGCGTGCCTCGAGCTTGGCGATGGTCTCGTCGAGCACCGCCGTCATGTGCGGGACGAGGTTCGCGGTCGCGCGCGGCGTGAAGGCCGGCGCGAGCGTGCGGCGCTGGAACGTCCATGAGTGACCTTCCGCGATCAGAAGACCTTCGCCGAGCACCGGACGCAGCATGCGGATGGCCGCCGGCGTACGCGTGTAATTCTCGTAATTAGTGAGCAGGACATGCCGGATCGCATCCGGCTGGTTCAGGATGAAACTGTTGCGGAAGATGAAGCGGCCCGGGATGACCTCTTCCTCGTAGGCACGCTGCCCCCAGGTCGCGATCATGTTGCGCCGGATCACTGCGAGCTTAGCAAGGAACGACATGTTGTCGGGCGCACGCGGCGGGGCGGGGGGGACGATGGGCCGACGCACACTGGCGATATTCATGGCTCGCTCCCGCAGATCTGGCGCAGATGAATAGCTAGTAAGTCATTTCGGCAATCGCAATCCTGTTCTCGGCGGCCGGCCAGAGGCGTGCCACAATCCGTTCTTCGCCGAACTGGGCCACGATGTTACGCCCGATCTCTGCGGCTGGAAGCCGCAATGTTGCTGCCGCATCGGTGGGCACGCCCGGCTTGACGTCGGCCGGCTCCTTGCCGTCGAACAGCACCACGTCCCGTGGCAGGCCGAAATAGCCGCGCGGACGCGACATGATCACGACAGCCCCGGCGTCCTTGTCCGCCGGCCCGAGCGGGCGCGCGGCCCGGAGGTGCACGACGTCGGACGAGCGCGGGAAGGGCGAGCGATAGAAATGCGTGGTCGGCGCATCCGGCGCCGCCAGAACGAATTCGAGCGACCAGGACGGCTCGACCTGCGCCGGTCCCCAGCGGCCGTCGGCGCCGGTCTTGGCGCTGTGCACGGCACCGCCCTTGCGCTCCCCGGTATCAGGATCGACGCGAAATATCTCGACGGTTGCACCCGCGACCGGGCGATTGGTCGACACTCCGCCCGGCGTGCCGGTGACGAGTCCGCTCAGGCGGACACTCTGCTCCGGCAGGATCGCAATTCGCTGGGGCTCGCGTCCGGCGATGAATTTGTAGATCTCGCGGAAGGCGCGCGGGTGGAACGCCACCTCGCGATGGTCGAGCGCGCCGAGCACCAGATTGGTGGCGCCCTTCAGTTCCGGCCCCTCATTGGTGACGCCGGTCGGCGTGCCGGGTTTGCCGATGAAGCGGCCGTCCGCTTGCGCATATTTGTCCATACCGTCGCTGCGCAGCGTGAGGAAGGCAACACCCGGCGTCACCTCACTCTCGCCCTCGTTCAGGCCGCGCAGGAATGGGCCGCGGCCGTTGAACTCGTTTCCAAGCTGGTCGTCGGTCGCGAACACGCCGTGATTGGGCGTGCCGCACAGCACTGCGTGGCTGACATCGCCGGCGCCGCCGCTTTTGATGACGTTGCGGATCGCGTTGCCGCCGCGCGAGCTGCCGACCAGGGCCACGCGCGCCGCGCCGGTCCGGCGCTTCAGCTCAGCGATGGCAGCAGCGAGCTCGCGGCGCTGGTCCTCGGTCGAGGAGCGGTTCGCCTGCTCGACCTTGTCGTCGCTGCGCGCCAGCGGATCGGTGAAATTGATCGCCATCATGCGATCGCGGGCGATGCCGTTGGATTCCATCCGCCAAAGCGTCGTCATCCAGAGCGCGTCGTAGTCGCCATTGCCGTGGACGAACAGGATCGGGGGCACTTCCGCGTTTTGCGCTGCGGGCGCCGTCTGGGCCAGCGCGCTTGTCCGCAAGCTCGCAACCGCGAAAGGCAGGCTGCCCGCCCCCAGCAGGATCGTCCGTCGCGACAGCTTCACATGTTCCTCCCGGCAAAACCTCAGTCTTTGCACCGCTTATACCGGCCTAACCACTGGACAGCGAAGGACTTTCGCGGGCATCACTGATTTTGCCGGAATTACCCAAGACCAGTTCTGCCAGCCCATATGGAAGGGGATATGACCGAGCAGACGAAACGTCAGAAAATTGCCGCCGACGGCATCGCCGCCCCCCTGCGGTTCACCGTATTCCGGCGCATCTGGCTCGCCAGCCTGCTCTCCAATCTCGGCCTCCTGATCCAGGGCGTGGGCGCGGCCTGGGCGATGACGCAGATGGCGGCCTCGGCGGACAAGGTGGCGCTGGTGCAGACCGCCTTGATGCTGCCGATCATGCTGATCTCGATGCCGGCCGGCGCCATCGCCGACATGTATGACCGCCGCGTCGTCACCCTGGTCTCGCTCGCGATCGCGCTGACCGGCGCGAGCGCGCTGACGATCCTCGCCGGCCTCAAGCTCATCACGCCGGAAACGCTGCTCGCCTTCTGCTTCGTCGTCGGCAGCGGCAACGCGCTGTTCGGGCCGGCCTGGCAATCGTCGGTCAGCGAGCAGGTGCCGCCGGAAGCCCTGCCGTCGGCGGTCGCGCTGAACGGCATCAGCTACAATATCGCGCGCAGCTTCGGTCCTGCAGTCGGCGGCGTCATCGTCGCTGCGCTTGGCGCGGTGGCTGCTTTCGCCTGCAATGCAATCCTCTATCTGCCGCTGCTGGTGGTGCTGCTGCTCTGGCGCCGCTCAGTCGAACCATCGCGCCTCCCGCGGGAAAAGCTCAACCGCGCCATGGTCTCGGGCTTCCGCTACATCGCCAATTCGCCGCCGATCAAGATCGTGCTGCTGCGCACGCTGGTGATGGGCCTGACCGGCGGCGCCATCATGGCGCTGATGCCGCTGGTCGCGCGCGACCTCTTGCATGGCGGCGCGCAAACCTACGGCATCATGCTCGGCGCCTTCGGCATGGGTGCGGTGGTCGGCGCGCTCAACATTCACGAACTCCGCAAGCGCATGAGCGGCGAGGCCGCGATCCGCGCCTGCACCATCTCGATGGCGTTCGCGATGGCCGCCCTCGCCGTGAGCACGGAGCCGGTGCTGACAGCTACCGCGCTGGTGCTTGCGGGCGCGGTCTGGATGGCGGCGGTCGCGCTGTTCAATATCGGCGTGCAGCTCTCTGCACCGCGCTGGGTCGCCGGCCGCTCGCTGGCAGCGTTCCAAGCGTCGATTTCCGGCGGCATCGCCATCGGCGCCTGGGGCTGGGGCCATCTCACTGACTATGCCGGCGTCGAGGTCGCGCTGCTAACGGCCGCCGGCCTGATGCTGCTCTCGCCGCTGCTCGGAATCTGGCTCGCGATGCCGCGCGTCGGCGCCCGCAACGAGGATGCCGAGGTGCTGGCCGATCCCGAGGTGCGGCTGTCGCTCACCGGCCGCAGCGGGCCGCTGGTGGTCGAGATCGAATATCGCGTCGCCCAGGAGAACGCGCGCGCCTTCCACAATGTGATGCAGGACGTGCAGCTCTCGAGGCAGCGCAACGGCGCCTATGGCTGGTCGATCGCGCGCGACATCGCCGACCCCGAATTGTGGACCGAGCGCTATCACTGCCCGACCTGGTTCGACTACTTACGCCAGCGCAACCGCTCGACCCTGTCCGAACGCGCGCTGCATCAGCAGGCGATCGATTTCCACATCGGCCCCGAGCCGGTGCGCGTCCGCCGCATGCTGGAGCGTCCGTTCGGTTCGGTGCGCTGGAAGGACGAGACGCCGGACCGCGCGGGCGGCGAGGTGCTGCCGGTGGTCGCGACCGCGGCGGGGAGCAGCACGTAGGCCTCTCGTCATTCCGGGGCGCGCAAAGCGCGAACCCGGAATCCATCAAGCAGCATAAACGTGGAGAAATGGATTCCGGGCTCGCGCCTTGCGGCGCGCCCCGGAATGACGAGGGTGTGTTTACTGCCCGTGCTCCGTCAGCACCTTGTCGCAGGCCTTGCTGAGGCGGGTGCGGTTCTGCTTCAGGCACGCCAGCACGGCGCCATCGCCATTGTTCATCACGGCACGGCAGAAGCGGCTGACATCGCGCGCGCAGGCGTCGTGTCCGGGTTGCTGTTGCGCGGACGCAGCGGATGCGCACAGGAGCAGGGAAATCATGAAAAGAAATCTGGTCATCGCGTAATGCCTCTTAACCGGAAGAACGTGCGGGCGAAGCTAGTGCGACGATCCCTCAGCCGCAACGGCTTTATTGGCAGGCTGCATGACACCGCCGCGTCGCCCCGGCTTGACGCCGGGGCGCATCGCGAGGGGAGCTCGTCAATCGCAACGCTTGCGGCGTTGCGCGTTCTCTTACTGCTTGTCCTGCGCGTCAGCGACCTTGCGTGAGGCGCCCTTGGCGAGGTCCTTGTCCATCACCGCGCGGCAGCCAGCGCTCAGATCCGAACGATGCTTCATCATGCACGCGGTGATCTTCGGGATGTTGGGGATTTCCGCCGAGCACAGGCGGAAGGCATCGCCGGTGCACTGCTGCTGCGCCTCGGCCGAGAAGGCGAAGCTCGATGTCGTCGAGACGATCGAGACGATCGCGGCAAAGCCCAGCGCCAGGCTGGTGTCGCGGATCTTGCTACTCAGGGATTTGGTCGTGCAGGACGTGGTCATTTGAAGCTCCCATTGGCGCCGCCTTGGCGGGCCCGTTGTTAATGGGAACTACGATGCTCCGGCAAAACAGTTTCCACTGTGATGACGGTCACGAGAGCCCCGCCCTCTGTGACCTCGGTCACTTTGGCGCACCTTGCTGAAATTCCTCCGCATCCGCCGTCGTGTTGGTGTCACGTTAACTGTTCCTTCGCATTAATGGCTCGTCGCGCGGGAGATTCCGCCGGTTTGGTTGCGTAATTGGAAAGAGTAGCGATGCGTAATGCGTTGGGCCTGATGCTGGCCAGTGTAGTTGCGGCGGTCGTGATCGCCGCCGGCGGTTGGTTTTATTATTCCGCGAGCGCCGATCAGGGCGCCCCCAAGACAGTTGCCGCCCGTGCCGCCGACCCGTTGCCGGCACAGGCGAAAATCGCCGCCAAGGACGACGTCGCGACCACCGCGACGATCGCGGCGAAACCGACGGCCGTTGCCCAGGCACCCGCGCCTGCGCCCGCCCCGGCCGCGCCGGTTCAGCCGAAGCAGGCCTGCGCCAATCCGAACGCCTTGGGCGTCTCCCGCGTGGTCGAGATCGACACCACCGGCGGCCCCGGCTTCGGCTTCGACCATTTCAAGCAGTTCGACTTCCTCACCGACAAGGAGGTCGTGCTGACCTTCGACGACGGTCCCTGGCCGGTGAACACGCCCGCCGTGCTGAAGGCGCTCGCGGATGAATGCACCAAGGGCCTGTTCTTCTCGGTCGGCAAGCATGCGACCTATCATCCGGAGATCCTGCGCCAGGTGCTGGCCCAGGGCCATACGGTCGGCACGCACACCTGGTCGCACGTCAATCTGAACGGCAAGAAGATGACCGAGCAGATGGCCAAGGACGAAGTCGAAAAGGGTATCAGCGCGGTGAAATTCGCGCTCGGTGCCAACCCCGCGCCGTTCTTCCGCTTCCCGCAGCTTCAGCACAATCCGGCGATCGTGAGCTATTTCGGCACCCGCAACGTCGCGATGTTCTCGACCGACATCGACTCCTTCGACTTCAGGAAGGGCGCGACGCCGGAGAAGATCATCGAGACGGTGATGACGCGGCTCGACAAGCTCGGCAAGGGCATCATCCTGATGCACGACTTCCAGAAGCACACCGGCGAAGCGCTGCCGGCGCTGCTCGCGCGCCTCAAGGCCGGCGGCTACAAGGTCGTGCAGATGAAGGCCAAGACGACGCTTCAGACGCTGCCGGAATATGACGAGGCGCTGATGAAGGACCTGAAGGTGCCGACCGCGGGCACGAACACGCGCCCGATCTCGAGCGTGGTGCAGACGGTCTCGCAGTAGCTCGATCGAAACGACTCCTCAAAACGAATCATGGCCGGGCTTTTGCCCGGCCATTTGCTTTTTTTGGAGTGAGCGACCGCCTACCAGTAGATGCCGTGGCGATGCAGCTCGCTGATGATGCGGCGCTCGGTCCAGCCGTGCTTGTGCCTCGGCTTGTCCGCCTTTGCCGTCCTGGCGGTGGTCTTCGTCGCCGCGACTGGAGCTGAGGTCGTCGTGGTCGCGGCGGGAGCGGTCACCGCAGGAGCCGGGATCGCCGGTGGCCGGTCGACATATTTCGGAGCCTCGCTGGCCGGTGCGACGTCACTCACCTGCGCCATGGTGGTTGTCGCCGCTGCCGGCGGAGAGGAGGTCCGCTCGGGTGCTGCGGACAGCGACAGGCTGCGGTCGCCTGCGTGGGCAGATGCGGAAGCCAGGACCATGGCAACGACCAGAATGATCTTGCGCATGTGAAATCTCCCCGTGTTTGCGTGACGCGGACAGTAGGGGAGCGGCGCCTGGGGTTATGTGGCACACGTCACGCAACCCGGCGCCGCACACAACGCGCGCTTATGCGAGCCGGCTGCAGTCGGCACACGCATTCATGGCGGTCTGATGAAACAAGGCGCTGGTGCCGCAAGAGGGATTCGAACCCCCGACCCCGTCATTACGAATGACGTGCTCTACCGACTGAGCTATTGCGGCGAACCCTGCCGGGACCCGGGCGATGCCGGTCCCGATACGCGCGCCCCTGATATCGGGCATGGCCCGAATTGGCAAGGACAAGCGGCGCCTCACGCCCCCCAGCGGGACCAGAATCCGCGCCAGCCGCCCGCCTGGGCCTTTGCATGGGCCTTGGGCGTGCCGATTTGTTCCGTAAATTCATCGCTCGGCCCCTCGTCATCGATCCCGGGATCATCTGGCGCACGGACGATCGGGATGACGGCGGGGATCGGGGCAGGTGCGGGCTTGCCGAGGTCGGCGCGGGGCCTGAACACCGGGGTTGCCGCCGGCGGCGATGATTCGGCTGCCTCGGGGGCCGGATCGACCGGCTCGGCGGGCTTGACCACCGGTTCTTCCTTGGCAGCTTCCTTGGCGGCTTCCCCGACCGGTTCCTTGACTGTCTCCTTGGCCTCATCAGGGGGCGAATTATCCTGGGCGGCCGGCACCGGGTCTGGTGCAGTCACGACCGGTTCCACCGGGCTCTGGCTCGGAGCCGCCGTCACCCGCTTCGGCGGCGGGGCGGCCAGCATGGCTTCCTCGAAGGCCGAGGATTCGATCGTGGTCCCCTTATCGGAAGGAAGGCTCGCGACCGGCGTCTGCCACTGGAAGGCGTCGAGCCGGCCGGTGACCGGAGAGACGGGGCGCCAACGGTCGCTGACATAGCCGTCCGCGGTCCAGGCCGGATCGTGGCGGGCGCGCACGGCGCGCAAGGTCCAGGCGCGGGCACGGCCGCCGTCGCCATGCTCGGTGCGCTCGATCTCGGCCATCAGCAGCGCGACGCGCTGGGTCGGGTCGTTGACATAGGGCGCGAGCACCTGGCGTGCGCGGGCGAACTCGGAGGCATCGATCGCGGCGCGCGCGATCGCGAGCTGGCCCTCGACATGGCCGGGCTTGTCGGCCGACGTCTTGGCCGCGAGCGTCTCCACCCGCTGCAGGCGCTGCCGCGCAGAATCGCCGAGCTTCACATGCGCATAGGCGTCCGCCAGATCGGGATGCGGATTGGCGAGCCAGGCGACCTCGACCAGCTTCATGGCGCGGCGCACCTGATGCGCCTCGCTCTCGAATTTCGCGGCGAGCACCGCGGCCGGCACCAGCGTCGGCGCGAGCTTGATCGCATCCATCACGCTCTCGCGCGCGACGTCGCGGTCCATGGTTGCCAATTCCAGCGCGCGCGCCGTGAGCAGCACGCCACGCTGGCGGCGATAGGCCGGCTTGTCGATCAGGCCCGCGGACAGATTCGAATCGAGGATCGCGAGCGCACCGCTCCAGTCGCTGCGGGCGCAGCGGAAGCCGAGCACCGCATGCGAGGCCCAGGTCGAGGAGGGCGACAGCTTGATCGCTTCCTCGGCGATCATCACGGCACCGACGACATCGTCGGCGCGCTGCGCCTCGATGAACAGGCCGCGCAGGCCGAGCAGGCGCGTATCCTCGCGCTCGGCCATGGCGCGGAAGACGCGCTGCGCCTCGTCGCGATTGCCTTCGAGCTGGGCGGATTGCGCATGCAGCAGCAGCGCCAGTGGATCGTTCGGCGCGTGGCGCCGCGCCGCTTCGGCGTGCCGGCGGGCGAGCGCAGTGTCGCCATGACCGATCGCAAGCAGGCCGTGGGTGATGGCGTGGCGGCCACGCGCGTGACGCTTCTCGTGACGGCGGCGGCGCATGCGGCCCGGCATACGCCAGAGCATCGTCAGGATGCTCCAGAGGAGCACGACTGCGACCGCAAAAAGCCCAAGCAAGAGCACGAACACCGGAATGCTTGGTGAGGCCCGAAAACCGCCCCAGCTCATCACGACATCGCCGGGCTGGTCGGCAACCCAGGCCGCGCCGGCGCCGGCGAGTGCAATCAGGACAAGGAAAAGGACGATGCGAAGCATGGCGATCCCTATTACGCGCTGATTGTTGCGCGAATCTTATTGAGCAGATTTGGCGAGATCCGCCATGGCATCGTCGGCGAATTTGCGGGACGCAGCGAGCGCGGCGTCACGGGCGTCGGCCTTGTCGAGCCAGGCCTGCGCCGGCGCCCGATCAGCCTCGGGCAGGGTCTTGAGCTCCCGCCGCGCCTCGACGAAATCGTTGCGGAGCGCCGCGGCCGTCACGCGGGCGACGATGGCGCCGCGATCGTTGCCGACGCCGTCGGTACGCTCGATGCGCACGAGTTTCGACGCGCCGGCCTGAAGGCGCTCGACGATGCCGGCATTCGCAGCCGGGGCCTCCGCCGGCGGCGACAATTTCGGCACGATGTTGAGCAGCTCGCGGCTCAGCGCGACCGGCGTCGGGATGCCCGACGATGCAAACGCATCGAGCGGCTTCAGCATGTCGGGCTTGGCGGCGAGCGAACGCGCCGCGGACAGTTGCGCCTGATAGGGATCGCCATGGCGAACGGCGACGTCGAGCAGGGTCGCCGCCACCACGAAGCGCAGCGGCTTGTCATCCATCGCCTTTGTATCGGCGATCTTCTCGCCCTGCTGTGCGAGCTCGGCCCGCTCCGTCTTGCTCGCGCGCTCGAGCTGCGCGATGCGGTCGGAGAGCGCGGCAACATCGGGCGAAGCGGTGCGCGGCGCGGATTTGGTATCGTTGAGCGCACTCGCGGTCTTGTCTGACTGCGCGCGCAGATTGGCGATGTCGCTGCGCAGGGCGCTTGCCGATTTCTCCAGCGCGTCGATCCGCGCCACCATGGCCGGATCGGCGACGGGCTTGCCGGCCTTGGCCTCGACCGCGGCGACACGACCGCTCAGCGCATCGACCGTCGCACTCGTGACTTGCGGCGCGGCCGGCGGCGCCTGCACCGCGGGCCAGCCCAGCATCCAGCCGACCCCGATCACGATGGCTGCGGCCACTGCACCGGAGAACGGTGCGATGACCCAAGGGGAAATCGGCCGCGAGGCGGGCGCGGGCGCAATGGAAGGCTGGTCCTCGGCTGACTCGGTTTGAGGCTCGGGCTTGCTCTCCTCGACCTTCACCTCCTCATGCGCGGCTTGCTCGGTCGCCGGCTGAGCCTCGGGCTCGCCCGCCACGTCCTGCGGCTGGGTCGAGACTTCCGTCGCCTCCAGATCGATGGTGGGCGGGGTGCGCTTGGCACGACCGGTGTCGGGAGCCAATCCTGCGTCTTCAGGCTTGTCGTCGGCCATCGTGACGGTTCCTCACACTTCCATACCTTGCACAGATCCCTAGCATAGATCCTTAAGCGGACCCGATCGCGCCGGATTCGGCCCGACCTCTTACGCCAAACGAGTACGCAAAGCACGCTCCAAGGTGTCAAATAAGGCATTTTCGTCCGGTGTCGCGGCCACCAGAACCTGCGATGCGCCGGCATCGCGCAGCACGCCGGCGACCGTCTCGGACAGGCAGCATTGCGGGATCGCCAGCGCCGAAATTTCGACGCCTTCATCCCGCGCCGCATCCAGAAACGCCCGCGCGCTGCGCCGGGAGTAGTGCAGCACCGCCTCGACCCCGTGGGCGGCAAAGCCCTCGCAGACCTCGCGCGGCAGATGCTTGACCGGCGCCATGCGATACGTGGTCTGCGTCACCACGTTGAATCCTTCCGCACCGAGCTCACCGCCGAGATCGCGCGACAGATCCGCGCCGGCGAGATAAAGCAGCGTGCTTTTCTTCTTCAGCACCTTGTCGCGTGCGCTTTGAACGACCCTGTCGCGCAAAGAAGCGGCATCGCCGCCGGCGACGATGACCTCGCCAAAGCCGGCGTCGCGCGCCGCAGACGCGGTGTGCTCGCCGACCGCGAACAGCGGCAGCGCCAAAAGGCCGAGGTCCCGCAATTGCGGCGCGACGGCGCGGATCGCGTTGGCCGACGTGACGATGACGGCGCCATAGCCCGCTTCACTCTCGTCATGGAAGGCGACCGGCTCGAACTTGAGCACCGGCGCGAGCAGCACCACATGCCCCCGTGCGCGCAGATTTTCCGCCGTCGCCTCATTGTCGGGATGCGGCCGTGTGACAAGAATGGACATCGCGTGTGTTCCCGAACCGCGTGACGGTGACGTATTCGCCGGAATGGCTGCGCGTGACGATTGCGCAAGCCGACCCCGGAATGCTACCGGACTTACCAGAACTCTGCTTTACGGATGAGTGCAAGGGCGCAAATTGGATAACGATTCGCCAATGCTGGTATTGGGCATCGAAACCACCTGCGACGAGACCGCCGCGGCGGTGATCGAGCGTGCGCCTGGCGGCAGTGGCAAGATCCTGTCGAACATCGTGCGGTCGCAGGTCGAGGAGCACGCCCGCTTCGGCGGCGTGGTGCCGGAGATCGCCGCGCGCGCGCATGTCGACGTGCTCGACGGGATCATCGACCGTGCCATGCACGAGGCCGGCATCGACTATGCCCAGCTCGACGGCGTCGCCGCGGCCGCAGGGCCCGGGCTGATCGGCGGCGTGATCGTCGGACTCACCACCGCGAAGGCGATCGCGATGGTGCATGACACGCCGCTGGTCGCGGTCAACCATCTGGAGGCGCATGCGCTGACGCCGCGCCTCACCGACGGAATCGATTTTCCCTACTGCCTCTTTCTCGCCTCGGGCGGCCATACCCAGATCGTGGCGGTCACCGGCGTCGGCCAGTATGTGCGGCTCGGCACCACCGTCGACGACGCCATCGGCGAAGCCTTCGACAAGGTCGCGAAGATGCTGGGCTTACCATACCCCGGCGGCCCGCAGGTCGAACGCGCGGCCGCAAGCGGCGACGCCGCGCGGTTTGCGTTCCCGCGGCCGATGCAGGGACGCCCCGACGCCAATTTCTCGCTGTCCGGATTGAAGACGGCCGTCCGCACCGAAGCGAGCCGATTGCCTGAGATCACGCCGCAGGACATCAGCGATCTCTGCGCGAGCTTCCAGGCCGCGGTGCTGGATTCGACCGCCGACCGGCTGAGTGTCGGCCTCAAGCTTTTCCGCGCGCAGTTCGGCGCACCACGCGCGCTCGTGGCCGCCGGCGGCGTCGCCGCCAATCAGGCGATCCGTGGCGCGCTGCACGACGTCGCACAGCAGGCCGGGACGCAATTGATCATGCCGCCGCCGGCGCTCTGCACCGACAACGGCGCGATGATCGCCTGGGCCGGCGCCGAGCGCCTCGCGCTGGGAATGACCGACACGATGGAGGCGCAGCCGCGCGCACGCTGGCTGCTCGACGCCAATGCGACGGCACCGGCCGGCTACGGCAAGACGCGGGCGGGATATTGACGATGACCGCGTTCCAATCCGTCGCGGTGATCGGAGCGGGCGCCTGGGGGACGGCGCTGGCGACGGTGGCGGCGCGGGCAGGGCGGAGCGTGACGCTCTGGGCGCGCAACGCGGAGCATGCAACGCGGATCGCATCGACGCGCGACAATCCGCGGCTGCCCGGCGTGCGGCTGGCGCCGGAGATCGTGGTGACGAGCGATCTCGCGGAGGCATCGCGCGCGGAGATGCTGCTGATCGCAACGCCGGCGCAGCACCTGCGCGGCGCGGTCAACATGCTGGCCTCGCACATCACGAAGCCGGTCCCGATCATTGCATGCGCCAAGGGCATCGAGCACGGCACCCACAAATTCATGACCGACGTGATCGCGGAGGCCGCGCCGCATGCGCTGCCGGCGATCCTGTCAGGCCCGAGCTTTGCCGACGACGTCGCGCGCGGCCTGCCGACGGCGGTGACACTGGCGGCGAAGGATGACGCGCTGGCGAGCAGCCTGGTGCAGGCACTGGGCTCGCCGACATTCCGCCCCTATCACTCCACCGACATCCGCGGCGTCGAAATCGGCGGCGCAGCCAAGAACGTGCTGGCGATCGCGGTCGGCATTGCGGTCGGGCGCAAGCTCGGCGCCTCGGCCCAGGCGGCGCTGACGACCCGCGGCTTTGCCGAGCTGACGCGCCTCGGTCGCGCGCTCGGCGCGCGCAGCGAGACGCTCACCGGCCTGTCCGGCCTCGGCGATCTGATCCTGACCTGCTCGAGCCCGCAATCGCGCAATTTCGCGCTCGGCCTCGCCCTCGGCCGCGGTGAGCAGCCGTCTGCCGGCAAGCTCGCCGAGGGCGAGTTCACCGCGCCGGTACTGATCGAACTCGCAGCTTCGCAAAACATCGAGATGCCAGTATCAGAAGCGGTCGCTTCGATCCTGAGCGGCCGCAGCACGATCGACGCCGCCATTTCGGGGCTGTTGACGCGTCCCTTCAAGGCAGAGGAATGAGCATGGCGTACTGGCTGGTGAAATCCGAACCGTCGGTGTGGTCCTGGGACCAGCAGGTGGCGAAGGGCGCCAAGGGCGAAGCCTGGACCGGCGTGCGCAATTACACCGCGCGCCAGAACCTCGTGAACATGAAGAAGGGCGACAAGGCGTTCTTCTATCATTCCAACGAGGGCAAGGAGATCGTCGGCATCGTCGAGATCATCAAGGAAGCCTACCTCGATCCGACCGACAAGACCGAAAAATTCGTCTGCGTCGACATCAAGGCCGACAAGCCGCTGAAGGCGCCGGTGACGATGGCAGCGGTCAAGGCCGAGAAAAAGCTCGCCGACATGGCCTTGGTGAAATATTCGCGCCTCTCGGTGCAGCCGGTGACGGTCGAGGAGTGGAAGCTCGTCTGCAAGATGGGCGGGGTGTAGTCAGTGCCGTAGCCCGGATGAGCGCAGCGACATCCGGGATAGTCTGGTCCCGCATGTCGCTACGCTCATGCGGGCTACGGTAGCTACGATATCCGGCCTCACGTCTCCGGCAGCGCGAACACCTCGCAAGGCGCGGCAATGCCGCGTAACGCATGCTCACCGAGCGCGATCAGCGGCATCTCCGTCTCGGCAGCGAGTGCGCCCGACACTAGCACCGTCCTGCCGAGCTGTTTGCACAAGCCTTCCAGCCGGCTCGCGAGATTGACGGCGGGACCGATCGCCGTGAAGTCGAGCCGGTTGGCGGCGCCGATATTGCCCCAGAGCATCTCGCCGAGATGGAGCGCGGCACCGAACGCGAGGGGTGGCAGCCCTTGCGCGCGGCGTTCGGCGTTGAGATAGGCCATGCCGGCTTCGGCCGCACTCGCCGCACGCAGAGCGGCCTCACACGCGCGGCGCGGGGATGCCTCGACCACCGGAAAGATCGCGAGCACGCCGTCGCCGATGAATTTCAGCACCTCACCGCCGAAGGCATGAACAGCACCGGCGATGCGGTCGAACCAGGCATCGAGCGCCGCGATGACCTGGGCCGGCGGTGTGGTTTCCGACAGGGTCGTGAAATTGCGCAAATCCGCATAGAGCAGCGCGGCCTGGATGGTCTCGCCGAGATCGCGCCGCAAGGGCGCCGCCAGCACCCGCTCCGCGCTGCGCTTGCCGAGATAAGCATCCAGCGTCGCCCGCAGCGTGGCGCGCGCGGCGAGCACGGCAAGGGGCGTCGCCGCAAAGCGAGCAGCCTGGCGCAATCGTTCGATGTCATCGGCGGTGAACGGTCGCGATCCGGCCCAGCCGAGCAACGGCCCATCGGCCCGTCCGACGGCATCCTCGTGCACCTCGCCGCCCGCGACCTCGCGCAGCCAGCGACGACCGCCATCGTTGGGCGGGTCGGGCGCAAGGCCGCCCGGCGCGAAGCCGAGCGCTTCGATGACGCTGCCAGTCTCGGCGCGCCACAGCCAGGTCCGCTTCGCGATCAGCGGATGCGGCACCTCCAGCGTCAGGCTGCCTGCCGCAAGCGGCACGCCGTCGGCGATCAGATGCGCGCCGAGTTCCGCGAGCAGGCGGTCTGCCCCGGGACAATCCGAGGCGGCATCGACGAGCCAGGCTAGGGTCGGGGACAGATGCATGGGTCCGATGATGACGAAGCCGGGCCGTCTTTGTCACGGGCAAATCCTTGACGGAGCGGCACAGCGCCGCCATGTCCCATCGTCAGCCAGGGATGATCGCCGATGACCGAGCCGTTCATAGTGCGACGCGAGACCCAGATCGCCGCCCCGCGCGCCACCGTCTTCGCCTATCTCACCGACCCCGAGAAGATTTTGAGCTGGATGGGGTCCGACGCGACCACGGAACCACATCCCGGCGGGCTCTACCTGCTCAAGGGCATCGGTCCGCGCGGCGCCGCCGCCCGCGGCGCCTTCCGCGAGGTCGTGCCGGTGCATCGTCTGGCGTACACGTTCGGCTGGGAGGGCGGCCAGGAAGTGCCGCCCGGCTCGAGCCTGATCGAGATCGACCTGATCGAACGCGACGGCGGCACGCTGCTGCGCATGACGCATAGCGGGCTGCCGAATGCGGAACAGGTGGCAGCGCATGCGAAGGGGTGGGCGCATTATCTGGAACGGCTCACGAGCGCAGCCGCTGGCAGCGATCCCGGTCCAGATAAGGGCGTGTCAGATAAGTGGTAGCTCTCGTAGGGTGAGCAAAGGCGCGCTCTTCGCGCTGTGCCCACCACCTTTCACCATGAGCAAATGGTGGGCACGCTTGCGCTTTGCCCACCCTACGGCAGCGTGTCGTTACACCGCCGCGGTCGCCACCACCTGCGCCAGCAGCTGCTCGCGCCTTGCCTGCGAGCGCTGGCCCTTCATCGTCGCCGCAAAACGCTCGAGGATGCCGTCCTCGAAGGCAGTGACGATGGTGTCGTGGACGTAGCTCTTGCGGCAGATCGCCGGCGTGTTGGAGAGCTTGTCGGCCGCGGCGCGGATCGCGTCCAGCACCTGCTTCTTGCGGCCACGCTGGCTGGTCGCCGGCGTGATCCGCGACAGCGATTCCACCACGACGGCGGATGCCATCAGCGTGCGGAAATCCTTCAAAGAGATCTTGATGCCTGCGATCTCGCGCAGAAACGCATTCACCTGTGTGGTGTTGACCGCGCGCACGATGCCGTAGGCGTCGCGGTACTGGAACATGCGCTTGCCGGGAACGCCGCGCAGAATGCCGATGGCGCGCACCAGCTTGGCCGCGTCGCACTCCTTGCGCACCGCCTTGCCGCCCTTCGCCTTGAAGGTCAGCACGAAGCTGTCCTCTTCGAGCGTGACATTGGCCTTCAGCAGCGTGGTGGCGCCGCGGGTGCCATTGAGGCGGGCATAGGATTCATTGCCGGGGCGGATCGCGGTGCGGGCGATCAGCTCGATCACGGCCGAGAGCGCGAACTCGCGCGTCGGCTCGTCGCCCGACAGGAACGCCGAGACCTTGCGCCGGATTTTTGGCAGCGCGCCGACGAGCTTCTCCAGGCGATGCGCCTTGCGATGCTCGCGGACCTTCTCCCAGTCGGCGTGATAGCGATATTGCAGGCGGCCCGCGGCATCGCGACCCACCGCCTGGAGATGCGAGCTCGGATCGGCTGAGTAGCGCACCTCGCGATAGGCCGGCGGCACCGCCATGGCGTGCAGCCGGCGGATGGTGCGGGCGTCGCGGATATGCGCGCCGTTGGGGCGCACGAAGGAATAGCCCTTGCCGCGCTTGATGCGGCGGATCTTCAGCTCGTTCTGGTCGCCGAGCCGCAGGCCCAGCTCCTTGGCGAGCGCCTCGACCGTCGCCGCGGGCGCCGTATCGAACACCTTTTTCGGGCTGGGGCGGGTGGAACCGGCCGTTTTCGGCCATTGTCCGAGGGCCTTGGCCAGCGCAATAGCGGCTGGATCGGCTGAAGCGGGCCGCAACGTCCCGAGATTCTGCTGATCCATCATAGTCTTACGCCTTAGCCCTGCCTGTTATCGGTCAATGCCGCTGTTCTGATTTTTGTTCCACGGGGTCTCTTCGGACCCGGGTTGGCCATTTAGGGTGTTCCGAACCGTATTGCGAGTCCCGAATCAGTGAGGGGCGGTTTCTAAATACCTCCAAAGGGTGCATGGGGCTCTGCAGGGGCTTATTCCCGGGATTTGGGTAAGGAGCCGAAAGGCACCTGTCGGCCTGTTTCAGATTTGCGACAGCCAACCTGGCTGACCTTGATCCTCCGCATGGTCGGCGGCTCGCCGAAGGTCCAGCTTGTGCTCCTTGTCGGGTCCGGTTAGCCCGACGCATAATCAGCCAAATGATTGATGTCGGCATTGCCTGAGCTTGCCGCTTGTGGAGGGAAATATGTCCGAGAAGATCTACGACGTGCCGGCGGAATGGACGAAACGCGCCTGGGTCGACCAGGCCAAGTACAAGGAAATGTACGCCCGCTCGATCTCGGACCCGAACGGTTTCTGGGCGGAGCAGGCCAAGCGCATCGACTGGATGCACGCGCCGACCAAAATCGAGAACGTCTCCTTCGCGCCCGGCAACGTCTCGATCAAATGGTTCGAGGACGGAATCCTCAACGTCGCCCACAACTGCATCGACCGGCATCTCCACACGCGCGCCAACCAGACCGCGATCATCTGGGAAGGCGACGATCCCTCGCAATCCCGCCACATCACGTACAAGGAGCTGCACGACGAAGTCTGCCGGATGGCCAACATCCTGCGCACCCGCAACGTCAAGAAAGGCGACCGCGTCACCATCTACCTGCCGATGATCCCCGAGGCCGCCTATGCGATGCTGGCTTGCGCGCGGATCGGCGCGATCCACTCCGTGGTGTTCGCGGGCTTCTCGCCCGACAGCCTCGCCCAGCGCATCAACGACTGCCAATCCAAGGTGATCATCACCGCTGACGAAGGCCTGCGCGGCGGCAAGAAGGTGCCGCTGAAGGCCAATGTCGACGCGGCGCTCGCCAAGGCCGATGGCGTCGACTGGGTCGTCGTGGTCAAGCGCACCGGCGGCAAGATCGACATGAACCCGACGCGCGACCTCTGGTACCACGAGGCGGCGGCGATGGTGACGACCGAATGCCCGGTCGAGCACATGCACGCCGAGGATCCGCTGTTCATCCTCTACACATCGGGCTCGACTGGCCAGCCGAAGGGCGTGCTGCACACCACGGGCGGCTATCTCGTCTATGCCGCGATGACGCATCAATATGTCTTCGACTATCACGACGGCGACATCTACTGGTGCACCGCCGACGTCGGCTGGGTCACCGGCCACAGCTACATCCTCTACGGGCCGCTCGCCAACGGCGCCACGACGCTGATGTTCGAGGGGGTGCCGAATTATCCGGACAATTCGCGGTTCTGGAACGTCATCGACAAGCACAAGGTCAACACCTTCTACACCGCGCCGACCGCGATCCGCGCGCTGATGCAGGGCGGTGACGAGCCCGTGAAAAAGACCTCGCGCGCTTCGCTCCGTCTGCTCGGCTCGGTCGGCGAGCCCATCAATCCCGAAGCCTGGGAGTGGTATCATCGCGTCGTCGGCGAGGACCGCTGCCCGATCGTCGACACCTGGTGGCAGACCGAGACCGGCGGCATTCTGATCACGCCGCTGCCGGGCGCGACGAAACTCAAGCCGGGCTCGGCGACGCTACCATTCTTCGGCGTGGCTCCGGAGATCGTCGACGCCGACGGCAAGGTGCTGGAAGGCGAGACCACCGGCAATCTCTGCCTCACCCGGGCGTGGCCGGGCATGATGCGCACCGTCTATGGCGATCACGCGCGCTTCGAACAGACCTACTTCTCGACCTACACGGGCAAGTACTTCACCGGCGACGGCTGCCGGCGCGATGCCGATGGCTATTATTGGATCACCGGCCGCGTCGACGACGTCATCAACGTCAGCGGTCACCGCATGGGCACCGCGGAAGTCGAGAGCGCGCTGGTTGCGCACGAGAAGGTGTCGGAGGCCGCTGTGGTCGGCTTCCCGCACGACATCAAGGGCCAGGGCATCTACGCCTATGTCACCCTGATGGCCGGCGTGCAGCCGACCGAGGATCTGCGCAAGGAGCTCGTGACCTGGGTGCGCAAGGAGATCGGCCCGATCGCCTCGCCGGACCAGATCCAGTTCGCGCCGGGCCTGCCCAAGACCCGCTCCGGCAAGATCATGCGCCGCATCCTGCGCAAGATCGCCGAGGACGAGCCGGGCAGCCTGGGGGACACCTCGACGCTGGCCGATCCCGCCGTGGTCGATGATCTCGTGAAGAACCGGCAGAACAAGAAGTCGGCGTAAGCCGCTCGCGTGCCCCGGACGCAGCGCAGCGCTTGTTCAGCGGTGCGCTGCAGAGCCGGGGCCCATGCAACGGCAGAACGTGCGGCCTCCTGGGTCCCGGCTCTGCGTCGCGTCACCATAGCGCGTCGAAGACGCGCGTAAACGCGCTTTTCGTGCCGCGCCTTGTCCGGGACTCGAAGCCGCGGTTTGCGCTGACCCGCCGAAAACAACAGCCGTTCACATCCTCACGCTCTTGTCAGGGCGCGCGCCGGCGTGGCCGCTTCTTTCCCGCCGAGTGTTGTTTTCAGGTCATTTACTTTATTTCGAACATTTTCTTTGTTCCCCCTGCTGGCTGGCCCTCGGCGGCCGCCCTTGGAAACCATCCGGTTAACGGGCGCGGTTAATACTGTGTGGGCGAGCGGGCATTGCCGGGTTTGCGTAGATTTGGACGACCCGTTCGGGGCAACGGAAGGGAAGCATTAATGTCGATGAGGATTGCGGTGGCACTGGCCGCCACCATCGGGGCAGGGGTCTTGATGTCGACGGCGGCCGAAGCGCGGCCGGAAATGGTGGGGACCCGCCTCGCCGACTATTCGCCGGGCACCATCGTGGTGAAGACCAACGAGCGCAAACTCTATCTCATTCTCGATTCCGGCCACGCCGTGCGCTATCCGGTCGGCGTCGGCAAGTCCGGCAAGCAGTGGGCCGGCACCACCCGCATCGACGGCAAGTATCGCAACCCGGCCTGGTCGCCGCCCGCCGAGGTGAAGCGCGACAAGCCGCAGCTACCCGACGTCATTCCCGGCGGCTCGCCGCGCAACCCGATGGGCGTTGCCGCAATGACGCTGGCCGGCGGCGAATATGCGATCCACGGCACCAACGTGCCGGGCTCGGTCGGCGGCTTCGTCTCCTATGGCTGCATCCGCATGCTCAACGACGACATCACCGATCTCTACAGCCGCGTCTCCGTCGGCACCACGGTGGTCGTGACGCGCTGATCGCTAAGATCGCAGAGTATGGAAAGGCCGCGTCGTTCGACGCGGCTTTTTTTGTTACCAGAAGCGCCTGCTCCGTGCACACCAGCCGTCGCGGTGGCCGCCATTGTAGCTGCGCACGTAACCGCCGGCGAGCAACGCCGCCGAAACGTTGGCGGTGCGCCTGGTGGTGACGTCGGCGAGAACGCGGCCGTATTTGTCAGCTCCGAGATTGCTGATGGTCACGTCACCCTGGCCAAGCAAATCGCGCAGCGCGGCGGTCGCAGCCTTGGCCTTGTCCAGTTCATCCTGACAGGATGCTTTCATCTCCGGCGCATCGATGCCGCGCAGGCGAACCCGCACGACGAGATCGCGGCCGTTGCGCTGGAGCACGCGTGCGAGAAAAGTATCGCCGTCGATGGCGCGGATGACATCGACCGGCTGACGTGCATTGGCGTTGCCGGACTGCTGCAAGATGATCTCGACGTCCTGCGACCGGCCGTCATCCGCATGCGGAATGAGCCAGTTGGTTCCGTGCCGGAACGTAAGCACGATCGCGACCGCGACGCCGACTACGAACATCCACGGGAGCAAACCGGAGAAGCGGCGGCCGAACGGCGAGCCGCCGTAGGACGGCCGACGTGGATGGTTGGACTCGAAGCGTGGCATCCGCACACGCTAGGGCTGAGTCGGCTGAACCGGCAAGAGAGTGGAGGGCGCCTCAAAAGTCCGAGGCAATGCCTTTGCGCTCCCAATCCCCGTAGCGGGTGGGCTCAGGCCCCTTCGGTCCCTGCAATTCCTTGGGCGATGCTTCGGCATGAGCCGCAGCAGCAGCCTGCCGGCGTGCTTCGGCCTCGGCCAACGCGCGCTGGGCGGCCGGCGGGAGCTGCTTGCGATCGGGAACGGAGGGCTGGTCACTCATGTCGGCGCTCCTAGCGCAAGATCACGGGGCATGCGAGGTCCAATATCGCATTGCTGAAATGGTCATGACGGGCTGTAAACGCGAGACGCCATTCTTACATTTGGCATATTCGCGTGCCACAGATCGAATCCTCTAGGCATGCGCCCATAGCGGCGGAACTGCCGCTCGCTCAGAACCTTGCTTCCGCATGCCATCTCAACGTTTCGCCCCTCCGTCCGAAGTGCCTGGTCTTGCGGCACGGCGGATTGCCGCCGATATCGTCGACGGCGTGCTGCACAAGCACCGCACGCTTGACGATCAGCTCGACGGCGGTGGCGCCCATCCCGGACTGAAGACGCTGGCCGACCGCGACCGCGCGCTGATGCGCCGCCTGGTTGCGACCGTGCTGCGCCGGCTCGGCACGCTCGGCCATGTGCTGTCCCGCCTGCTCGACAAGGGCATTCCCTCCGACGCACCACGCGCGCAGAGCGCGCTCCTGATCGGCGCCGCCCAGATCCTCTGGATGGACGTGCCCGATCACGCCGCCGTCGACCTCTCCGTCCGCCTCGTGCAATCCGACCGGCGCGCCGCGCGCTATGCCGGCCTCGTCAACGCCGTGCTGCGCCGCTGCGCGCGCGAGGGCAAGGCGCTGGTCGACGAAGTCGCGACGCAATCGCTGGATCTGCCGCCCTGGCTGCTTTCGCGCTGGAGCGCGCATTATGGCGAGAGGGCCGCAAGGGACATGGCGCTGGCGCTCGGCCATGAGCCGTCGCTCGATCTGACCGTGAAGTCGGACCCCGAACAATGGGCGAGCCGCCTGCATGGCGCGACGCTGCCGACCGGGACGGTGCGGATGCTGCTGCACGGCTCGGTGACCATGCTGCCCGGCTTCGCCGAGGGACAATGGTGGGTGCAGGACGCCGCCGCCGCACTGCCGGCCCGGCTGTTCGGCGACGTCAAGGGCAAGTCCATTGCCGATCTCTGCGCCGCGCCCGGCGGCAAGACCGCGCAACTGGCGCTATCAGGCGCGCAGGTCACGGCGATCGACCGCTCGCCCGCCCGTGTGGCGCGGCTGCGCGAGAATCTGGCGCGGCTGTCGCTCCAGGCCGAGACCGTCGTCGCCGACGCCGTGGAGTGGGCCTGCCCGGCCGAAGGTTTTGACGGCATCCTGATCGATGCGCCCTGCACCTCGACCGGCACCATCCGCCGTCACCCCGATGTCGCCTGGCTCCGCCAGGAATCCGACATCGCCGCCCTGACCGCGCTCCAGCAGCGGCTGCTGAAGAAATCCGTCTCGCTGCTCAAGCCGGGCGGCACGCTGGTCTACTGCACCTGTTCGCTGGAACCCGAAGAGGGTGAGCAGGCGATCGCAACGCTGCTGGCCGCGGAGCCCGCGCTTCGCCGCGTCCCGATCGCGGCGTCGGAGGTCGCGGGCCTCGCCGAAATCATCACCGGAGATGGCGATCTTCGCACCCTGCCGAGCCATCTGCCGAACGCCGATCCCAAGCTCGGCGGGCTCGATGGATTCTTCGCAAGCCGGCTCGTTAAATCCTGATTTTGCACTGGTTTTTGCAATCCCGACGCCGATTCGCGCCGTTCAGGGTGGTGTCAGCCGGCCGATTTTGGGATTAATAAGGATTCGTCGGAATCCTCTCTCCCCCTTCAAGGCAAGGCGTGTCGGTCGCTCAACGCAGACGTATCTCGACGCTGGTCATGAACCGCTTCGCGCGGAACATGCTCGCACGCGCGAGCGGCGGTTCGGTTGCGCTGTCGCGGGTCTGGCCCGGCCGTACCGACCGGCTGATCATCGCGCCGCATGACCTGCGCACCGCGGACGCGACCCGCGCCGCCGAGATCTATGCCGGCCGCTTCGTCTTCGCCGGCAAGATCGTCAATTGCCACGGCCGCTCGATCTTCGATCTCGAGCCGCCGTCGGAGGATTGGGAAGTCGCGCTGCTCGGCTTCGGCTGGCTGCGCCACTTGCGCGCCGCCGACACCGCGCTGACACGGGCCAATGCGCGCGCGCTGGTCGAGGACTGGATCGCCAATCCCGCCAACAAGCGCCGCCCCGTCGCGCGGCGCGCCGATGTGCTGGCGCGGCGCGTGATCTCGCTGCTGTCGCAGGCGCCCCTGGTGCTCAACGACACCGACAACAAGTTCTACCGCCGCTACCTGCGCGCCCTCGCGCGCGAGATCCGCTTCCTGCGCTACACCATGGTCGACATCCCCGACGGGGTGCCGAAACTCCAGGTGCTGATCGCGCTGTGCTACACGACACTCTGCCTCGCCAACCAGGCGCGGCATATTCGCAGCGCGTCGAAGAAACTGTCCGACGAATTGCAGCGGCAGATCCTGCCCGACGGCGGCCACATCTCGCGCAACCCGGGCGCGCTGATCGAATTGCTGATCGACCTGCTGCCGCTGCGGCAGACCTTTGCCGCGCGCAACATCGCGCCGCCGCCGGCGCTGCTCAACGCCATCGACCGCATGATGCCGATGCTGCGCTTCTTCCGGCATGGCGACGGCAATTTCGCGCTGTTCAACGGCATGAGCGCGACGCCGTCCGACCTGCTCGCGACACTGCTCGCCTATGACGACACCCACGGCGCGCCGATGGCGAACATGCCGCATACCGGCTTCCAGCGCCTCGACGCCGGCCAGACCACTTTGATCATCGACACCGGCCCGCCGCCGCCGGCCGGCGTCAGTCACGACGCCCATGCCGGCTGCCTGTCGTTCGAACTGTCCTCCGGCATCAGCCGCATCGTCACCAATTGCGGCATGCCGACCACGGGCCGCGATAATTGGCGGCCGTTCGCGCGCGGCACCGCGGCGCATTCGACACTGACCTATCACGACACCTCGTCATGCCAGTTCGTGGAGATGTCGGCGATGAAGCGGCTGTTGCACGGCTCGCCCGTCACCAGCGGCCCGGTCGAGGTCGAGAGCTATCGCGAGGTCGTGCAGAACGGCACGCTGCTCACGACCTCGCATGACGGCTATCTCTCCAAATTCGGCGCGATCCACCGCCGCGTGCTGATGATCGCCAATGACGGCGCACGCATCGACGGCGAGGACACGCTGTCGCCGCCGCAGGGCGGTCGCTTCAAGGGCGCGGATGCCGATTTCGCGCTGCGCTTCCACCTGCATCCCGCGGTGAAGGCGAGCCGGCTGTCGGATGCCCGCGGCGTCATGCTGGTGCTGCCGAACCGCGACGTCTGGACCTTTGAAGCCTTGGACGACAAGGTCGACCTCGAGGATAGCGTGTTCCTGGCCGGCAATGACGGTCCGCGCCGCACCGCCCAGATCGTGATCCGGCAGGACGCGCGGCAGGCCCCCTCGATCCGCTGGAGCTTCATCCGCTCCACGACGTCGCCCGCGATTACCAATGCCCGCCGCAACGCCCGGCGCGAGCCGGAACTTCCGCTGTAAACGCGCTCGATTCGGCCCCATCTCGTCGTTGTGAAAACGGCTGAAAGCTGCTATCGAGCCCTCGCTCGCGCGACTGGCGACCTTGGATGGAGCACCATCGGGAAGCGCGACACATATCTGCCGCGCGCCTGGGCATAGACACTCCTTAAGACAGAGGATCTTGCTCATGACTGACCATCCCCGCCGCGTCACCCGCGCCCTTCTCTCCGTCTCCGACAAAACCGGCCTGATCGAGTTCGCCAAGGCGCTTGCCGCGCATGATGTCGAGCTGGTCTCGACCGGCGGCACCGCGAAGGCAATCGCCGCCGCCGGCCTCAAGGTGAAGGACGTTTCCGACCTCACCGGCTTCCCCGAGATGATGGACGGCCGCGTCAAGACGCTGCATCCGAAGGTGCATGGCGGCCTGCTCGCGATCCGCGACAACAAGGAGCATGCGGAGGCGATGAAGGCGCACGGCATCGCGCCGATCGACCTGCTCGTCGTCAATCTCTATCCGTTCGAGGCGACCGTCGACAAAGGCGCGGGCTTCGAGGATTGCATCGAGAACATCGACATCGGCGGCCCCGCGATGATCCGCGCCGCCGCGAAGAACCATGACGACGTCGCCGTCGTGGTCGAAGCAGAAGATTACAAGGCCGTGCTCGACGAGCTCGCAGCCAACAAGGGCGCGACCACGCTGAAGCTGCGCCGGCGTCTCGCCGCAAAAGCCTACGCGCGCACCGCGGCCTATGACGCCGCGATCTCAAACTGGTTCAACCGTCAGCTCGAGATCGACGCGCCCGACTTCCGCGCCTTCGGCGGCAGACTGATCCAGTCGCTGCGCTACGGCGAGAACCCGCATCAGACCGCGGCGTTCTATGCCACGCCCGACAAGCGTCCGGGCGTCTCGACCGCGCGACAGCTGCAGGGCAAGGAGCTCTCCTACAACAACATCAACGACACCGATGCGGCCTATGAATGCATCGGCGAGTTCGACACCAAGCGCACCGCGGCCTGCGTCATCGTCAAGCACGCCAATCCCTGCGGCGTGGCGGAAGGCTCGAACCTCGTCGACGCCTATCGCAAGGCGCTGGCCTGCGACTCCACCTCGGCCTTCGGCGGCATCATCGCGATGAACCGCGCGCTCGACGCCGACACCGCGCGCGAGATCACAAAAATCTTCACCGAGGTGATCATCGCGCCCGACGCCAGCGAGGAGGCGATCGCCATCATCGGCGGGAAGAAGAACCTGCGCCTGCTGCTCGCCGGCAGCCTGCCCGATCCGCGCGCGCCCGGCCTCACCGCCAAGACCGTCGCCGGCGGCCTTCTCGTGCAGAGCCGCGACAATGCCGTGGTCGACGACATGACGTTCAAGGTCGTGACCAAGCGTGCGCCGATGGACGCCGAGATGCGCGACCTGAAATTCGCGTTCCGGGTCGCCAAGCACGTCAAGTCCAACACCATCATCTATGCCAAGGATCTCGCCACGGTCGGCATCGGCGCGGGCCAGATGAGCCGCGTCGATTCAGCCCGGATCGCAGCGCGCAAGGCGCAGGATGCGGCCAACGAGCTGAAGCTCGCCGAGCCGCTGACCAAGGGCTCGGTCGTGGCATCGGATGCGTTCTTCCCGTTCGCCGACGGCATGCTCGCCTGCATCGAGGCCGGCGCCACCGCGGTGGTGCAGCCCGGCGGCTCCATGCGCGACGACGAGGTGATCAAGGCCGCCGACGAGCACGGCATCGCCATGGTGTTCACGGGCACGCGGCACTTCAGGCACTAAGTTTTTGGTGCTCTAAACTCTCAAAGGGTCGTCCCCGCGAAGGCGCTAGGGCATGCACGTATCTAGTGCGGCGGATTGACTCGGGTTGGCCACAGGGGATTCCAGAATCGGAAGTCTGTGTGATTCCTATTGTGGCACTCCATGGTTTGAACGGGGTGCCGCGATGTTGTCACGGATTGACTGGACACTGGGCCGGTTCGGGGATCGTCGTCTCGATAAAGGGGGGCGGCGTTCGTCGAACGCATGGTTGTGGGCAGAACTGTCTGCCTTCGGCAGCTCTCCAGGGGGAACCGTGCGCTGGAAGTGCGGTTCAACCGCTTTCTTGGCCATGACAAGGTGACGGCGGAGCGGATCATCGAAAGCTGGAGCGAAAGCACGGTCGCTGCGGTAGAGGGCCGCCACGTACTGGCCATCCAGGACACCAGCGAGATTCACTTCAACACCATACCGCAACGCCGGCGCGGGCTTGGAGAAATCGGCAAAGGCAATAACCACGGCGTGCTGCTGCATCCGCTGCTGGCTGTGGATGCCGACGACGGCAACTGTCTTGGACTTTTGAGCGGGCAGATATGGACGCGCGCAGGTCGCCGCACGACCTCGCACGACGATCGGGAGTTATCGGACAAGGAATCGCAGCGCTGGATATCCACTGCCGTGGCGGCCAAGCCGCTGCTCACCAAAGCCGCGGCGGTGACGGTGCTGGGTGACCGCGAGAGCGATATTTTTGCCCTTTATGCCAGTTCGGCTGAGCAACACTTCCACGTCATCGCGCGCAGCATGCATGATCGCAAGCTTGCCGACCGCACTGGCTTGTATGAGGTCAGCGATACCATGGCCGTAGCAGATCGGCGTGCGATCCAATTGCCTGCGCGCCCCGCGCGGCCCGCCCGTCTGGCTCACCTCGAACTTCGCTTTGGCGCAATCGAGCTCGCTCGCCCGCAGAGCAAGTTCCTGCGCCATTTGCCAAAAAGCTTGCCATTGGCAGTGGTCGACGTGCGCGAGATCAATGCCGAAACCGGTGTGGAGCCGCTGCACTGGCGGCTGCTCACCACGCACGAGGTCAACGGCCTCGAGGACGCCTGGCGCATCGTCCAATGGTACAAGCAGCGCTGGATCATCGAGCAGTTCTTCCGCGTCCTGAAAACGCAAGGCCTCAAGCTCGAAGACAGTCAGATCGGAGCCGCCGATCGTCTTCTCAAACTGGTTGCAATCGCCGCCAAGGCGGCCGTCATCACAATCCAGCTTCTGCAGGCCCGCAATGGTAGTCGCCAGCCCATTCTCGCCGCCTTCGACAACGGCCAAATTAACGCGCTCACTGCCCTCAACCAGCAACTCGAAGCCGGGAGCAAGCGGTTAAAGAACCCACATCCACCCGATAGCCTCGCCTGGGCCGCCTGGATCATCGGCCGTCTCGGTGGCTGGGACGGCTACCCATCGTCCAAGCCGCCAGGCCCGATCACCTTCAAGAACGGCCTCGAATACTTCCATGCCGTCGCAGCAGGATGGAGCCTCAGAGATATGTGCATGCCCTAGTGCGTTCGCAGGGACGACACGGAGAATGCGACGCCGGCGTCTCTAGAAACTTATGCCGCGCGCTTCTTCTTCACGACCACCGGCGGCGGCGCGCAGGACAGCCGCTGCTGATGACTCTCGCCCCAGGCCTTGAGGATGTCGATCACCGGCTTGAGGCTCTCACCCAACTCGGAGAGGCAATACTCCACCCGCGGCGGCACTTCCGCATAGACCTTGCGGATGACGAGCTTGTCCTCCTCCAGCGCACGAAGCTGTTTCGTGAGCATGCGCTGAGTGATGCCGGGCATCCGGCGGCGCAATTCGCCGAAGCGCTGGGTCCCGCTCTGCAGGTGGTAGAGGATCACGCCCTTCCACTTGCCGTCGATCAGGTCCAGCGTCGCCTCGACCGAGCAGCCGGGACGACGGGCAAAATTGCGCCGTTTCATGCGTGTTTTCCCAATAGTATCCAAACAGGGACTATATCCCCGAATTTACAGTACTTGCCAAATGGACGCCAGCGGGACAGTTAGCAGGCCAGGCGCACGTGACAAGCTGCGCCATCTGATGGAGACACGCCATGAAGGCCGTCGGCTACAAGAAATCGCTTCCGATCGAGGACGCGGAGTCACTGATCGATTTCGAGACCGCAAAACCCGAGCCCAAGGGGCGCGACATCCGCGTTGCCGTGAAGGCGATCTCGGCCAATCCGGTCGATTACAAGGTGCGCAAGCGCGCCGCCCCGCCCGAGGGCGAGACCAAGATTCTCGGCTATGACGCAGCCGGCGTGGTCGATGCGGTCGGTCCCGATGTCACGCTGTTCAAGCCGGGCGACGAAGTGTTCTACGCCGGTTCGATCCTGCGCCAGGGCACCAACGCCGAATTCCACCTGGTCGATGAACGCATCGTCGGCAACAAGCCGAAGTCGCTCTCGTTCGCGCAGGCGGCAGCCCTTCCCCTCACCTCCATCACGGCGTGGGAATTGCTGTTCGATCGTCTCGGCGCCGTGCCCGGCAAGAGCGTCGATCCGCGCACGCTGCTGATCACGGGCGGCGCTGGTGGCGTCGGTTCGATCCTGATCCAGCTCGCCCGCCGTCTCACCGGGCTCACGGTGCTCGCAACCGCGACGCGGCCGGAATCGCAGAAATGGTGCCTCGACCTCGGCGCGCATGCGGTGATCGACCACGGCAAGCCGATGAAGGAGCAGATCGAGAGCTTGAAGCTGCCGCCGGTCGCGCTGGTCGCGAGCCTCACCTTCACCGATCAGCACTACAAGGCGATCGCGGAGTTCATGGCTCCGCAGGGACGGTTCGGCCTGATCGACGATCCCCCGGAATTCGCCATGAGCACGTTCAAGGGCAAGGCGATCTCGGTGCACTGGGAATCGATGTTCACGCGCTCCTCGTTCCAGACCCCGGACATGATCGCGCAGCATCATCTGCTCAACGACGTCGCCGACCTCATCGACAAGGGCGTGCTGCGCACGACGCTCGACCAGACCTTTGGCACGATCAATGCCGCCAACCTCAAGCGCGCGCATGCGCTCCTGGAGAGCGGCAAGTCGCGCGGCAAGATCGTACTGGAGGGGTGGTAGCGAAGATCTCGTAGGGTGGGCAAAGGCGCACTTGCGCCGTGCCCACCATCTTCTCGACACGCGCAATCAAAGTGGTGGGCACGCTTGCGCTTTGCCCACCCTACAGCACCGGCACCCCTTCAACGAACATCAACCGCCGCTCCAGGGCCGTTCGCCGCAGCTTGAGCGCTTCGGCATATTCGACCGATGCGTACCATTCGCGCGCCCGCGCCATCGATGGAAACTCCACGATGATGATCGTCTTCGCCGGCGGGCCGCCCTCCACCACTTCAGCGGCGCCACCACGCGCGAGGTAGCGGCCGCCATATTGCACGATGGTCTGCGCCGCGAGCGTGCGATAGGCCTCCATCGCGGCCTTGTCGCGCACCTCGACCTCGGAGATCACATAAGCCGACATGACTCGGCCTCAGGCGATCGTATTGACGATTCCACCTTCCGCGCGCAGCGCCGCACCGTTGGTGGCGGAGGCTTCCTTCGAGGCGACATACACCACCATGTTCGCGATCTCGTCGACACTCGCAAAACGCTGGATCAGCGAGCTCGGGCGATGCTGCTTGACGAAATTGGCTGCGGCCTCGTCCACGGACTGCCCGTTTTGCTTCGCGAGATCCTTCACGAAGGTCTCGACGCCCTCCGACAAGGTCGGGCCCGGCAGCACGGAATTGACGGTGACGCCGGTACCGCGGGTAAGCTGCGCGAGGCCGCGCGCGACCGACAGCTGGGCCGTCTTGCTCATGCCGTAGTGGATCATCTCGACGGGAATGTTGAGGCCGGACTCGGAAGAGATGAAGACGATACGGCCCCAGTTGCGCTTGAGCATGCCCTTCATGTAGGCCCGCGACAGCCGCACGCCGCTCATCACGTTGACCTCGAAGAAGCGGCTCCAATCCTCGTCGGGGATGTCGAAAAAATCCTTCGGCTCGAAGATGCCGGCATTGTTGATGAGGATGTCGACCTCGGGCAATGCCGCGACCAGCGCCTTGCAGCCCGCGGCGGTGGAAACGTCGGCAGCGATGCCGCGGACCTTCGCGCCCGTCCCTTCCAGCTTGCGCACCGCGGCATCGACCTTGTCCTGGCCGCGGCCGTTGATCACGACGCTGGCGCCGGAGCCGGCAAGGCCCTTGGCGATGGCGTGGCCGATGCCGGCGGTCGAGCCGGTGACGAGTGCGGTCTTTCCGGAAAGGTCGATGTTCATGCAATATCTCCGTCAGTTCGGTGGTGGTGATATCGGACGCGGCGGATCGGGTTGCAATCGGCCTCACCAATCAGTGAGGCGTTGCGCGGCCTTCCCCGCGACAACGTGGACGTCCTGTCTACGGATGGAACGATTATTGCTAGGCTGCACCGAGCACTCTTGCTCATGTGAACACGGAAAAACTCTGCATGAAATCAACGACTCTCACTGTTGTCCTCGGGTTGATCGGCCTGATCGGCGGCACTTCGCTCGCATCGGCTCAAGCGGTCTATCCGGAAAAGTCGTTGCAACTGCTCGTCCCGTTCCCGCCCGGCGGCGCCTCGGACGTGCTCGCGCGCATCTTCGGCGGCGAGCTTGAGACCCGGCTCGGCAAGCCCGTGGTCATCATGAACCGTCCGGGCGGCGGCACCACGATCGCGGCCAAGGAAGCGGCGCGCGCGGCACCCGACGGATACACCCTGTTCTACAGCTCGAACTCGAGCTTCACCCTGCCGGCGGCCGTGAAGGAAAGCGTGCCTTACGACGCCACCAAGGATTTCGAGCCTATCGGTCGGATCGGCCAGACCACGCTGGCGCTGGTTACCTACAAGGACAATCCGATCTCGGACGTCGCTGCACTCGTTGCCGAAGCGAAGGCCAATCCCGACAAGCTGTCGCTGGCCTCCTTCGGCGTCGCGACCGTCTCGCATTTCGCCGGCGAGCTGTTCAAATCGGCCGCCGGAATCAAGATGGTCCACCTGCCCTACAAGGGCAGCGCCCCCGCGATGAACGACCTGATCGGCAAGCACATCCAGTACCACGTCGACACCGTGATCGCCGTGAAGCCGCAGATCGAGGCCGGCACCGTCAAAGTGCTCGCGGTGTTCTCGGGCAAGCGCACGCCGTTCCTGCCCGACGTGCCGACGCTAGCCGAGCTCGGCTACAGCGGCGTCGACTTCGCGTCCTGGGGCGCTGTGGTCGCACCCAAGGGGCTGCCGCCGGCCGTTCGCGACAAGCTGACGACGACGCTGGAGGAGATCGTCAACACCCCTTCGGTCATCGAGCGCTTCACCCAGGTCGGCTTCGAACCGGGCTTCGTGCGCTACAGCGACTGGGCAGGCACCATCGGCAAGGAGACCGCCGAGATGAAGGAGATCGCGCAACGAGCGGGGATCAAGGAGGAATAGTCCTTCGGATCCGCACCATTCCAGAAACAAAAACGGCGCCCGAGGGCGCCGTTTTCAATCCATATCGCAGAAACAGCTTACGCCGCCTCGGCTTCCTTCTCCTGCACCGGACCGGAGTCCTGGCCCTTGGCATCGACGTCGCGATCGACGAACTCGATCACGGCCATCGCGGCGTTGTCGCCGTAGCGGAAGCCGGCCTTGATGATGCGGGTGTAGCCGCCCTGGCGGTCCTTGTAGCGGGTCGCCAGCGTGTCGAAGAGCTTCTTGACCTGATCCTTGTCGCGCATCTCGGAGATCGCCTGGCGGCGCATGGCCAGCCCGCCCTTCTTGCCGAGGGTGACGAGCTTCTCGACGATCGGACGGAGCTCCTTGGCCTTCGGCAGCGTGGTGACGATCTGCTCGTGCTTGATCAGCGCGGCCGCCATGTTGGCGAACATCGCGCGGCGGTGCTCGGCCGTGCGGTTGAGCTTCCGATGAACCTTGCCGTGACGCATGTGTCTATTCCTTACGTATGAACTGCCGCGACGGTTCGTCGGACCAGTTGCTCAGGTGGGCTTCCTGCGTTCGCCCATAAAAATCGCGGCCGGATATGTCCGGCCGCGACGGTGAAAAGCGGATCAGTAATGATCCTCGAAGCGCTTGGCGAGCTCGTCGATGTTCTCCGGCGGCCAACCCGGCACTTCCATGCCGAGATGCAGACCCATCTGGGCCAGCACTTCCTTGATCTCGTTCAGCGACTTGCGGCCGAAGTTCGGGGTGCGGAGCATTTCCGCTTCGCTCTTCTGCACGAGGTCGCCGATGTAGACGATATTGTCGTTCTTCAAGCAGTTGGCCGAACGCACCGACAGCTCGAGCTCGTCCACCTTCTTGAGGAAGGCCGGGTTGAAGGCGAGGTCCGGGATGATCTCCTGGGCGACTTCCTTGCGCGGCTCTTCGAAGTTGACGAACACGTTGAGCTGGTCCTGGAGGATGCGCGCGGCATAGGCCACGGAATCATCCGGCGTCAGCGCGCCGTTGGTCTCGATCGTCATGGTCAGCTTGTCATAGTCGAGGATCTGGCCCTCGCGGGTGTTCTCGACCTTGTAAGAAACCTTGCGGACCGGCGAGTACAGGCTGTCGACCGGGATCAGGCCGATCGGCGCGTCCTCGGGACGGTTGCGCTCGGCGGGGACGTAGCCCTTGCCGGTCGAGACCGTGAACTCCATGCGGATCTCGGCGCCCTCGTCGAGGGTGCAGATCTGCAAGTCCGGGTTCAGCACCACGACGTCGCCCACGGTCTGGATGTCGCCGGCGGTGACGACACCCGGGCCCTGCTTCTTCACGACCATGCGCTTGGGGCCTTCGCCCTGCATCTTGATCGAGATGTCCTTGATGTTGAGCACGATGTCGGTGACGTCCTCACGGACGCCCGCGATCGAGGAGAACTCGTGCAGCACGCCGTCGATGTGCACCGACTGCACCGCCGCGCCCTGGAGCGAGGAGAGCAGGATGCGGCGCAGCGCGTTGCCGAGGGTCTGGCCGAAGCCGCGCTCGAGCGGCTCGGCGACGATGGTCGCAAAACGCGAGGGATCGCTGCCGGGCTGAATCTGGAGCTTGTTCGGCCGAATCAGTTCTTGCCAATTTTTCTGGATCGTCACTGTTTCACCCATACAGGCCAGTCGAACTGCCGTTGCAGACACTGGCGTTGGAGAAAGGCCGCAGGTCGCACCCGCGGCTTCTTGCAAAAGTCATTGCGGGCGCCGATGCGCCCGCAATTTGGTATCAAACGCGCCGACGCTTGCGGGGACGGCAACCGTTGTGCGGGATCGTGGTCACGTCGCGGATCGAGGTAACGGTGAAGCCAGCGGCCTGCAGCGCGCGGAGCGCCGACTCGCGGCCCGAACCGGGACCGGCGACTTCGACTTCCAGCGTGCGCATGCCGTGCTCCTGCGCCTTCTTCGACACGTCCTCGGCGGCAACCTGCGCGGCGTACGGGGTCGACTTGCGCGAGCCCTTGAAGCCCATCGTGCCGGCGGAAGACCAGGCAATCGTGTTGCCCTGCGCGTCGGTGATGGTGATGGTCGTGTTGTTGAACGACGAGTTCACGTGCGCAACGCCGGAGGCGATGTTCTTGCGCTCACGACGGCGAACGCGGGTGGCTTCCTTGCCCATTGAGTCCCTTTCCTGAAGATCTCAAACGCCGCCGTAATGCCAGCGGCTACACCTGTGGAACGAAAAGCGCGTGGCGAACGGGTCATCCCCTTTCGCCACACGCCGCGATTGGATTCGAAAACTTACTTCTTCTTGCCGGCGATGGCCTTGGCCGGACCCTTGCGCGTACGCGCATTGGTGTGGGTACGCTGACCGCGCACCGGCAGACCGCGACGATGGCGCAGGCCGCGATAGCAGCCGAGGTCCATCAGACGCTTGATATTGATGCCGACCTCGCGACGCAAATCGCCCTCGACGAGATAGTCACGGTCGATCACTTCGCGGATCTGGAGAACTTCGGCGTCGCTGAGCTGATTGACGCGACGATCCTCGGGGATCTTCACCTTCTCGATGATGTCACCGGCGATCTTCGGGCCGATGCCATGGATGTACTGAAGCGCGATCAGCACGCGCTTGTTGGTGGGAATGTTCACGCCGGCAATACGGGCCACGGCCTTCTCTCCTGTTGCCGATCCCTCGTCAGGAATCGGGCTTAAGTGCTTGCGTTCTCGGGCAGGTGTTCACAAACGCGAACACGACGCCCACCCCCGGTCTTCCTGGGGCCCGGCATCGTCTGAAACTATCCGACTTGGATGCGGGGCTTATTAGGGGATTCCAGGGGCTTTCGTCAACCGCTGCTAGCGCTTGGCTCGCTTTTTCGTGACCTTTTTTGCGGCCTTTTTGGCACTCTTTTTGACAGCCTTCTTGGCGATCTTTTTGGCTGCCTTTTTAGCGGTTTTCTTGGTCGTTTTCTTGGCTGCCTTCTTGGCACCCTTCACGGCCTTCTTGGCCGCCTTTTTGGCGGTTTTGGCCGATTTGGCGGCCTTTTTGGCCGTTTTCGCAGGCTTTTTGGCCGCTTTCTTCGCCGCCTTGGCCTTCTTGGCCGGGGCCGCCTTGGCCGCGCTGCGGGCATGGGTCTTGGGCTCGACCGCCCCAAGCGCCAGGAGCTGGCGGTGGATAGCGCGGGTGACCTCGTCGATGGCCATCATGCCATCGATGGTGGAGAGCTTCCGCCGCTCGGAATAGTAGTGAATCAGGGGTTCCGTCTGGCTGCGGTAGCTGGCTAGACGCTTGCTCAGGACCTCCGGGGTGTCATCGAGTCGGACCTCCTCGCCCCGCTCCCGCATCTGGGCGACGCGGGTCTCGACCCGGCTCAGAAGCGCGCTCTCGTTGACCCGGAGCTCGATCACCGCATCGAGCTTGAGGTGCTTGTGCTTGAGCAATTCATCCAGCGCCTCGGCCTGCGGCACGGTGCGCGGGAAACCGTCGAGGATGAAACCGTTCTTGGCGTCCGGCTCGTCGATCCGGTCGGAGATGATTCCAACCACGACCTCGTCGGGCACGAGCCCGCCGGCGGCCATGACTTCCTTGGCCTTCAGACCGACCGGCGTTCCCGCCGCAACGGCCGCGCGCAGCATCTCGCCGGTCGAAAGCTGGACGATGCCATAGCGCTCCACCAAGAGCTGCGCCTGGGTCCCCTTGCCCGACCCCGGCGGTCCCAGAAGTATAATTCTCATCGGCGTACGCCCCCCGGATTGGTGAGCGATACGTCGCGCACCTGTGTTTTGATATCAAGGACAGTGCAAACCACAACCAGCGCCGCACCGCCATCGACGACCATACTATAAGGCAGACCGATCCCGTAAAGCTCGAACACCTCCGGAATCAACTGCAACACCGTCAGGTAGACGGCTCCGACGACCGTCGTCAATGACACGACGCGATCGAGATAGCCGGCAGTGGCCTCGCCGGGAGCGATACCGGGAATAGTGCCACTATGCCGGGCCAGGGATTTGGCGGTGTGTTCGGGATCGACGACATAGGCGGTATAAACGAAGGCGATCACGAACACGGCGATCGACACGAGGATGAGGTGCGCCGGCTGCCCCAACTGAAAATGCCGGTAGGCCGCGGCGACCAAGGGGTGATCGACGCCCAGCACGAGGCCCGCAAAGGCGAGCGGAAGAAAGAAGATCCACGGCGCCACGGTAACTGGAATCAGGAACCCGGCGCTGTTGAGCTTGATCGGCAGCACGGCATCGCGCGCCGGCAGTTGCCGATGGCCGACGGCGAGTGCGCCGAACTCGACGCGCACATTTCGCCGCGCGCCTTCGACAAGCACGATCGCGGCAACCGTCACGACCCAGAGCATGGCGTGGACGAACACGAGGTTGCTCGAGATCGCGCCTCTCCGCACCAGCTCCACGATGCCAGCAACGTCGCGAGGAATGGAGACGAGAATGCCGACGCTCAAGATCAACGCCAAACCGTTGCCGATGCCGTAGCGGGTGATCTGTTCGCTCAACCACACCAGCACGAAGACGCCACCGACCATCGAAGCCGTCGCAGTCACCGCGAACCAGCCGTCTGGATTGCTGACCAGGCCCGGAATGGACGTCAACGAGGAGGCGATGCCATAGGCCTGGAAGGCGGCAAGTCCCAGCGTGAGTGCGAGCGTGGCACGGGCGACCTTGCGCCGGCCGCCCTCACCCGACTGCTCCAGCGAATTCAGGCCGCGCCACACCACGGACAGCAGCCGGACGAAGATCGCCGCGGTCAGATAGGGAACGAGGCCGAGCGCGAAGAGCGAGAGACGGGCGATGATGTCCGACGTCGGCGAGAAGCCGGACGTGTTCACTCCCGCGACCGGGATCTGGGTGCCTAGCCTGAAAAGGAGCAGCGCGCCAATCGTGAAAGCGATTCGGCGCGCGAGCTCCCTGCTCATCTACGGCGACGCCGCGGCTAGCGGCGACGACCGCGCAGCTTGGACTTGCGGATCAGGCCTTCGTACTGATGGGCCAGCAGATAGCCCTGCACCTGAGCCACGGTGTCCATGGTGACGCTGACGACGATCAGCAGCGAGGTGCCGCCGAAGTAGAACGGCACCGAGGCGTAGGAGATCAGGATCTCCGGGATCAAGCAGACGATCGCGAGATAGATCGCACCGAGCACCGTGATGCGGGACAGCACGTAGTCGATATATTCCGCAGTGCGCTCGCCGGGGCGGATGCCCGGAATGAAGCCGCCATGCTTCTTCAGATTGTCCGCGGTCTCGGTCGGGTTGAACACGATCGCGGTGTAGAAGAACGCGAAGAACACGATCAGCGCCAGATACATGATCAGGAACAGCGGACGGCCGTGGCCGAGCTGGGTCGTGATCCACTGGAACCATTCCGGCCCGCTGCCCGCGTTGAAGTTCGCAACCGTGGTCGGCAGCAAAAGCAGCGAGGACGCGAAGATCGGCGGAATCACGCCCGAGGTGTTGAGCTTGAGCGGCAGATGCGAGGACTGGCCCTCGAACATCTTGTTGCCGACCTGGCGCTTCGGATACTGGATCAAGAGCCGGCGCTGTGCGCGCTCCATGAACACGATGAAGGCGATCACGGCGACGGCCATGATGATGACGACCAGGATCAGGCCGGTCGACATCGCGCCCTGGCGGCCGAGCTCGAGCATGTTGGCGAGCGCCGCGGGCAGCTCGGCGACGATGCCGGCGAGAATGATCAGCGAGATACCGTTGCCGATGCCGCGCGAGGTGATCTGCTCGCCCAGCCACATCAGGAACATGGTGCCGCCGGTCAGCGTTATCGCCGTGGACAGGCGGAAGAACATGCCGGGGTCGCTGACGACGTTGCCGGCGCCTTCGAGACCGACCGCGATACCGTAGGACTGGAACGCAGCCAGGATCACGGTCAGATAGCGCGTGTACTGGTTCAGCGTCTTGCGGCCGGCCTCACCCTCCTTCTTCAGCGCCTCGAGCTGCGGCGAGACGGTGGTCAGGAGCTGGATGATGATCGAGGCCGAGATGTACGGCATGATGTTCAGCGCGAAGATCGCCATGCGGTGGATGCCGCCGCCGGCGAACATGTTGAACATGCCGAGGATGCCGCCCGCCTGCGACTTGAACACCTGCTCCCAGATGTTGGGATCGATGCCCGGCAGCGGGATGTAGGTTCCGAGCCGATAAACGAGCAGCGCACCCAGGGTGAACCAGATGCGCTTCTTCAGTTCGTCGGCCTTGGCAAACGCGCCGAAATTGAGGTTGGCTGCCAGTTGTTCCGCTGCAGAGACCATCTTGGACTTTCTCCCGCCGCCTGTTGCGCCGTCATGCCCGCGGCCGGGCTACTATCTAGCGGACGCCGGACATTATCTGGGGCTCGGCTTCGATAAGTCCACGTCCCGCATGCGTAAAGGCCCGCGAGCCGCGGGCCAATGACGCAGTTGTTACGCCGCCTCGCCTTCTTCCTTGGCAGGGGCGAGGATCTTCACCGAGCCGCCGGCCTTCTCGACCGCCGCGATCGCGGTCTTGGTGGCGCCATGCACTTCGATGTTGAGCTTGGACTTGAGTTCGCCGCGGCCGAGCAGCCGCAGGCCGGCCTTGGCGCGGCGCAGCACGCCGCCCTTCACCAGGGCCTCGACGTTCACGACGCTGCCGGCGTCGATCTTCTTGGCATCGACCGCTTCCTGGAGCCGGTCGAGATTGATCTCGGCGAACTCAACGCGGAAGATGTTGTTGAAGCCGCGCTTGGGCAGACGGCGATGCATCGGCATCTGGCCGCCTTCGAAACCCTTGATGCGCACGCCCGAACGCGCGGTCTGGCCCTTGCCGCCGCGGCCGGACTGCTTGCCCTTGCCCGAACCGATGCCGCGGCCGACGCGCATACGCTTTTTGCGCGAGCCGGCGTTGTCGGCGATATCGCTGAGCTTCATCGCCCTTCTCCTTATTTCTTACTTCTCGTCGACGATGCGGACGAGATGGTGAACCTTCTCGATCATGCCGCGGACTGCCGGGGTGTCCTGCAGTTCGCTGGTGCGACCGATCTTGTTGAGCTTGAGACCGATCAGCGTCGAGCGCTGCGAGTGATGGCGGCGGATCGCGCTGCCGATCTGCTCGAGCTTGATCGTCTTGCTGGACTTAGCGGCGTTCTTGGCCATGGGAGTCTACTCCAAAGCTTCCGTTAGTCGGCAGCCGCCTCGGCATCGCCACCGATACGGCGCGACTGCAGAGTGGACACCTTGATGTTGCGGCGGGCTGCGACCGAACGCGGCGAATCCTGATGCTTCAGCGCGTCGAAGGTTGCGCGAACCATGTTGTACGGGTTCGACGAGCCGATCGACTTCGCCACCACGTCCTGGACGCCAAGCGTCTCGAACACGGCGCGCATCGGGCCGCCGGCGATGATGCCGGTACCAGCCGGGGCTGCACGCAGGTAGACACGGCCCGCGCCATGACGGCCGGCGATGTCGTGATGGAGCGTGCGACCCTCGCGCAGCGACACCCGCGTCAGGTTGCGCTTGGCGGACTCGGTTGCCTTACGGATCGCCTCAGGCACTTCGCGCGCCTTGCCGTGACCGAAGCCGGCGCGGCCCTTCTGGTCGCCGATCACGACCAGCGCTGCGAAACCGAAGCGCTTGCCGCCCTTGACGACCTTGGCCACGCGGTTGATGTGGACCAGCTTGTCGACGAACTCGCTGTCGCGCTCCTCGCGCTCCTTGCGTTCGCGTCCGCCGCCGCGTTGATCGCGTCCACCACGTTGTTCGCGTTCTGCCATTTTTCCAATCCTTCAGAGGCTTACGCCTCAATCCTCAAATTCTGTTAGAAGCTCAGCCCGCTCTCACGCGCGGCGTCGGCCAAAGCCTTGACGCGCCCGTGGTAGAGGTAGCTGCCGCGATCGAACACGACTTCCTTGACGCCCTTCTCGGCGGCGCGCTCGGCCAGCAGCTTGCCGACCGCCTTCGCCGCATCGATGTCGGCACCGGTCTTGCCGCCGTCGCGCATCGCCTTCTCTAGCGACGAGGCAGAGGCCAGCGTCTCGCCCTTCAGGTCGTCGATGACCTGGGCGTAGATGTGCTTGGACGAGCGGAACACCGACAGACGCGGACGGCCGCCACCGGAGCGGCGCAGCTTCAGCCGCACACTCCGCTTGCGCCGGGCATTCGTAACCTTGGCTTTGGACATGACCGGCTCCGTTACTTCTTCTTGCCTTCCTTGCGGAAGATGAATTCGCCCACATACTTCACGCCCTTGCCCTTGTAGGGCTCCGGCGGACGGTAGGCGCGGATCTCCGCGGCGACCTGGCCGACGCGCTGGACGTCGCTGCCCGCGACCGTGATCTCGGTCGGCTTCGGCACGGTGATCGTGATCCCTTCCGGGATCGGATAGACCACGTCGTGGCTGTAGCCGAGCGCGAGCTGCAGGTTCTTGCCCTGCATCGCGGCACGGTAGCCGACGCCGGTGATCTCGAGCTTCTTCTCGAAGCCCTTGGTGACGCCTTCGACCAGATTCGCGACCTGGGCGCGAGCGGTACCGTACAGCGCGCGGGCGCGGTTGGTATCAGCGCGCGGCTTGACCTTGATCTGGCCGCTCTCGAGCTTCACCTCGACGTCGTCATGGACGACGAACTGAAGCTGACCCTTCGGTCCCTTCATCTTGACGGTCTGCCCATCGACGGTCGCGGTCACACCCGACGGAACCGCCACAGGCCTTTTGCCAACTCGTGACATGGATGAAAAATCCTTCTCAGAACACCGTGAAGAGGACTTCACCGCCCACATTCGCGTCGCGCGCGCTGTGGTCGGCCATGATCCCCTTCGGCGTCGACAACACCGAAATGCCGAGCCCGTTGTTGACCCGCGGCAGGTTCTTCACCGAGGCGTAAACACGACGCCCTGGCTTGGAAACGCGTTCGATCTCGCGGATGACGGGCTCGCCGTCGAAATACTTCAACTCGATCTCGATCTCGCTGCGGCCCGAGGGATGCTCGAGCGTGGCGTAGCCGCGGATGTAGCCCTCGGACTTCAGCACCTCGAGCACGTTCTCGCGCATCTTCGAGCCAGGCGTGGAGACCTTGGTCTTGGAGCGCATCTGCGCGTTGCGGATGCGGGTGATCAGATCGCTGATTGGATCGTGCGTAGACATCTAAACGACCCTCCTTACCAGCTGGACTTCACGAGGCCCGGGACCATGCCCTTGGAGCCAAGGTCGCGCAGCGCGATACGGGACAGCTTGTTCTTGCGATAGTTCGAGCGCGGGCGGCCCGACAGCTCGCAACGCAGGCGGATGCGGGTCGCCGACGAATTGCGCGGCATTTCGGCCAGCTTCAACGTCGCAGCGAAACGCTCCTCCATCGGCAGCTTCTTGTCGGCGATGATCGCCTTCAACCGCTCGCGCTTGGCGGCGGCGTTCTTCACCATCCGCTTGCGCCGGTTGTTCTTCTCGACTGAACTCTTCTTTGCCATGCTTGGCTCCTGGGTATCCGCGTTTGAGAGGCTTTAGGTCAGCGTCTCACTGCCGGAACGGGAAATTGAAAGCGGTCAACAAGGCCCTCGCCTCTTCGTCGGTCTTGGCCGTGGTGCAGACGGTGATGTCCATACCGCGGGCTTCCGTGACCTTGTCGAAGTCGATCTCGGGGAAAATGATGTGCTCCTTGATGCCGAGCGAGTAGTTGCCGCGGCCGTCAAAGCTCTTCGGGTTCAGGCCGCGGAAGTCGCGGACGCGCGGCAGCGCCACCGTCACCAGGCGATCGATGAACTCGTACATGCGGGCCTTGCGCAGCGTGACCTTGCAGCCGATCGGCTGGTTCTCACGCAGCTTGAAGGTCGCGATCGCGATGCGCGAATAGGTCACGATCGCCTTCTGGCCGGCGATCTGGGTCAGCTCGGCAGCGGCGGTCTCGGCCTTCTTGCGGTCGTTGACGGAGTCGCCAACGCCCATGTTCAGCACGACCTTGTCCAGGCGCGGAACCTGCATCACGTTCTCATAACCGAACTTCTCGGTCAGAGCCGTGCGGATCTTCGCGTCATATTCCGCGCGCAGGCGCGGCGTGTAAGCGGTCTCAGCCATCGATCTCAGCTCCCGAGCTCTTGGCGATGCGAACCTTCTTGCCGTCCGCCAGAATCTTGAATCCGACGCGGGTCGGCTTTCCGTCCTTGCCGACATACGCGATGTTGGACAGTTGGATCGGCGCCTCTTTCGAGATGATGCCGCCCTCCTGGGCCTGCGTCTGCTTCTGGTGACGCTTGACCATGTTGATGCCGCGCACGAGCGCCGTGCCGGCGTCGGGGCGAACCTCGAACACCTCGCCGGTGCGGCCCTTGTCGCGACCGGTCAGCACGACGACCTTGTCGCCCTTGCGGATCTTCGCAGCCATTACAGCACCTCCGGCGCGAGCGAGATGATCTTCATGTGGTTCTTGGCGCGCAGCTCGCGCGGCACGGGCCCGAAGATACGGGTGCCGACCGGCTCGGACTGGTTGTTGATCAGAACGGCGGCGTTACGGTCGAAACGGATGACCGAACCGTCGGCGCGGCGGATGTCCTTGCGGACGCGCACCACGACGGCCTTCATCACGTCGCCCTTCTTCACCTTGCCACGCGGAATCGCTTCCTTGATCGAGACGACGATGATGTCGCCGATCGTGGCGTAGCGGCGCTTGGAGCCCCCGAGCACCTTGATACACATGACACGGCGTGCGCCAGAATTGTCGGCCACGTCGAGGTTGGTCTGCATCTGAATCATTGATGCACCTCGTCCTCTTTCTCTTTGCGCCAGCCCAGCCGGCGCTCAACATTTCCCTGAAGTCAGTCGGCTAAAGCCAACAGATCAGGCGCTTTTCTTGTGTTCGCCCCGGATCACGACCCAGCGCTTCAACTTCGAAATCGGCTTCGATTCCTCGATCCACACCATGTCGCCCGGCTTGAACTCGTTGCTCTCGTCGTGCGCGTGGTAGTTCTTCGAACGGCGGATCGTCTTCTTGTAGATCGGGTGCGTGAACCGGCGGTCAACGCGCACCACGATGGTCTTGGCCTGCTTGTCGCTGACGACCACGCCCTGCAAAGTACGTTTCGGCATCTTCGTAAGCCTCTTACTTCTTCTTCGCGCGCGTCTGCGCGGCGACGGTCTTGATCCGGGCGATGTCACGGCGGGCCTCGCGCAGGCGCGAGGTGTTCTCGAGCTGCCCGGTGGCGCGCTGGAAGCGCAGGTTGAAGCGCTCCTTCTTCAGGTTCAGGATGGCGTCATCCTGCTGGTCGGGGCTCATCGCGCGGATGTCTTCGATCTTCATCTGGGCCATGGCCATTACTCCGCAATGCGCTCGACGAAGCGCGTCTTGATCGGCAGCTTGGCGGCCGCGAGGGTCAGCGCCTCGCGCGCCGTCTGGGTGTTGACGCCGTCGATCTCGAACAGCACCCGGCCCGGCTTGACGCGAGCCACCCACAGTTCCGGCGAACCCTTGCCCGAGCCCATGCGGACTTCGGCCGGCTTCTTCGACACCGGAACGTCGGGGAATACGCGGATCCAGACGCGGCCGGCGCGCTTCATGTGGCGGGTCAGCGCGCGGCGGGCGGCTTCGATCTGACGCGCGGTGACGCGCTCCGGCTCCGTCGCCTTCAGGCCGAACTGGCCGAACGCCAACGTCGCGCCCGAAGACGCAACGCCGTGGATGCGGCCCTTATGCGCCTTCCGGAACTTCGTTTTCTTAGGTTGCATCATGGCTTTAAGCCCTCAAATCCCTGTGCGGCCTTAGGCTGCGGCCGTATCGCGGCGCCCACGGCCACCACGATCACCACCGCCGCTGCTCTCGCCTTCGGCCATTCTCTTGTCCTGGGCCATCGGATCGTGCTCGAGGATCTCGCCCTTGAAGATCCAGACCTTGACGCCGCAGGTGCCGAAGGTCGTGAACGCGGTCGCAACGCCGTAGTCGATGTCGGCGCGCAGCGTGTGCAGCGGCACGCGACCTTCGCGGTACCACTCCATGCGCGCGATTTCCGCACCGCCCAGACGACCCGAGCAGTTGATGCGGATACCTTCCGCGCCGAGACGCATCGCCGACTGCACGGCGCGCTTCATGGCCCGGCGGAACGCCACGCGGCGCTCCAGCTGCTGCGCGATCGACTCGGCCACCAGCGTCGCATCGAGCTCCGGCTTGCGGATCTCGACGATGTTGATGACGACGTCGGACGAGGTGATGTCCGCAACGCGCTTGCGCAGCTTGTCGATGTCGGCGCCCTTCTTGCCGATCACCACGCCCGGACGGGCCGAGTGGATGGTGACGCGGCACTTCTTGTGCGGACGCTCGATCACGATGCGGGCGACGGCCGCCTGCTTGAGCTCCTTGTGCAGGATCTCGCGGATCTTGACGTCCTCGTGCAGCAGCTTGCCGTATTCCTGCTTGCCGGCGAACCAGCGGGAATCCCAGGTCCGGTTGATGCCGAGACGCAGACCGATCGGATTGATCTTTTGACCCATCGTGTTCTCCTGCGCCCTTAAGCCGCTGCTTCGGCTTCGACCTGACGAACGATGATCGTCAGCTGCGAAAATGGTTTGTAGACACGGCCCGAACGGCCACGGCCGCGGGCGGCGAAGCGCTTCATCACGAGGCCGTTGCCGACGAAGGCCTGCGCCACGACGAGATCGTCGACGTCGAGGTCGTGGTTGTTCTCGGCGTTGGCGATAGCCGATTCCAGGCACTTCTTCACGTCGACCGCGATCCGCTTGCGCGAAAACTGCAGGTCGGCGAGCGCGGCGGAAGCCTTCCGGCCGCGAATGAGCTGGGCGACCAGGTTGAGCTTCTGCGGGCTCACCCGCAGCATCCGGGCGACCGCCTTGGCCTCGTTCTCGGCGAGGCTCCGTTCGCGCTTAGGTTTGCTCATCGTTTAATCCTCAAGCCTTCTTGGCTTTCTTGTCGCCGGAGTGGCCATGGAAGGTCCGGGTCGGCGAGAACTCGCCGAACTTGTGACCGACCATTTCCTCGTTGACCGCCACCGGCACGTGCTTCTGACCGTTGTAGACACCGAAGGTCAGGCCGACGAACTGCGGCAGGATCGTCGAGCGACGGCTCCAGATCTTGATGACGTCGTGACGGCCGGACGCGCGCGCGGCATCTGCCTTCTTGAGCAGAGAACCCTCGACGAACGGGCCTTTCCAGACTGAACGAACCATGTCCGGCGTTCCTTACTTCTTCCGCTTGTGGCGGCTTAGGAGAATGAATTTGTTGGTCGACTTGTTGGTGCGGGTCTTCTTGCCCTTGGTCGGCTTGCCCCACGGGGTGACCGGGTGGCGACCGCCCGAGGTACGACCTTCACCACCGCCGTGCGGATGGTCGATCGGGTTCATGGCGACACCGCGGTTGTGCGGGCGACGGCCCATCCAACGCTTGCGACCGGCCTTGCCGATCGAGGTGTTCATGTGATCCGGGTTCGACACCGCGCCGATCGTGCCGCGGCAGCGGCCGTGCACTAGGCGCTGCTCGCCCGAGTTCAGGCGGATGATGACGTAGTCCTGGTCGCGGCCGACGAGCTGGGCGTAGGTGCCGGCGGAACGGGCGAGCTGGCCGCCCTTCCCGATCTTGACCTCGATGTTGTGGATGATCGTGCCGACCGGCATGTTGCCGAGCGGCATGACATTGCCCGGCTTCACGTCGACGTAGTTGCCGGCGACGATGGTGTCACCCACGGCCAGGCGCTGCGGCGCCAGGATGTAGGCCTGCTCGCCGTCCTGGTACTTGATCAGCGCGATGAACGCAGTGCGGTTCGGATCGTATTCCAGCCGCTCGACCGTCGCGGGTGCATCGACCTTGTCACGCTTGAAGTCGACAATGCGCAGCGTCTGCTTGTGACCGCCGCCGCGGAAGCGCACGGTGATGCGGCCGGTGTTGTTGCGGCCGCCCGAGGACTTCTTGCCTTCGGTGAGCGCCTTGACCGGCTTGCCCTTGTAGAGCGCCGAACGATCGACCATCACCAGCTGGCGCTGGCCCGGCGTCGTGGGATTGAATGTCTTCAGTGCCATCGTCGTACGACCTTACAGACCGGTGGTGACGTCGATCCGGTGGCCCTCTTCGAGGGTCACGATCGCGCGCTTGGTGTTCGACTGCGAACCGAGATTGCCGCGGAAGGCCTTGACCTTGCCCTTGCGGACCAGCGTGTTGACGCTCTTGACCTTGACGTCGAACAGCTTCTCGATCGCTTCCTTGATCTGCGGCTTGGTCGCCTTCGCGGCCACCTTGAACAGCACCTTGTTGTGCTCCGAGGCGATCGTCGCCTTTTCGGTCACGACCGGCGACAGGATCACGTCGTAGTGGCGAGGCTCGATGTTCTTCGTCATTTGAAGCGCGCCTCCAGCGCATCGATGGCGGCCTTGGTCAGAACGAGCTTCTGACGGCGCAGGATGTCATAGACGTTGATGCCCTGGATCGGCAGCACGTCCATGTTCGGGATGTTGCGGGCCGCAGCGGCGAAGCCGTTGTTGAGCTCGGCACCGTCGATGATCAGCGCGTTGGTCAGGCCGAGGCCCGAGAAGTGACCGAGCAGCGCCTTGGTCTTGGCGGCTTCCAGCGCGGCCTTCTCGATCACGACGAGATCGCCGTCCTTGGCCTTGGCCGAGAGCGCATGCTTGAGAGCGAGCGCGCGGACCTTCTTCGGCAGGTCGGTGGCGTGCGAACGCACCACCGGACCGAAGGCACGGCCACCGCCACGGAACTGCGGCACACGGGCCGAGCCATGACGAGCACCGCCGGTGCCCTTCTGCTTGTACATCTTCTTGCCGGTGCGCCAGATCTCGGCGCGGCCCTTGGCCTTGTGCGTGCCGGCCTGGCGCTTGTTGAGCTGCCACTGCACGCAGCGCGCGATGATGTCCTCGCGCGGCTCGAGACCGAAGATGGCGTCGGAGAGCTGGACGGAGCCGGCTTCCTTACCTTCGAGGGTGGTGACTTTCAGTTCCATCTCACGCCTCCTGCGCAGCCGGAGCGGCTTCCGCGTCGCCAGCAACCTTGAACTTGCCGGGCTTCGGAGCGTCCTTCGGCAGCGGCTTCTTGACGGCGTCGCGCACGCGGATCCAGCCGCCCTTGGAGCCGGGAACGGCACCTTCGACGAGGATCAGGCCGCGCTCGACATCGGTCTGGACGACGCGAAGGTTGAGCGTGGTGATGCGATCGACACCCATGTGGCCGGGCATCTTCTTGTTCTTCCAGGTCTTGCCGGGGTCCTGACGACCACCGGTCGAACCGATCGAGCGGTGCGAGATCGACACACCGTGCGTGGCGCGCAGACCGCCGAAGTTCCAGCGCTTCATACCGCCCGCGAAGCCCTTACCGACCGAGGTGCCGGTGACATCGACGAACTGGCCGACGACGAAGTGATCGGCCTGGATCTCGGCGCCGACCGGGATCATGGCGTCCGCGGTGACGCGGAACTCCTCGACCCGGCGCTTCGGCTCGACCTTGGCGACCGCGAACTGGCCGCGCTCGGCCTTGGGCATGTAAACGGTCTTGCGGGCACCAGAACCGAGCTGGAGCGCGACGTAACCGTTCTTCTCTTCGGTGCGGTGGCCTACGACCTGGCAATTGCCGAGCTTCAGCACGGTCACGGGGATATGTTCGCCGGCCTCCGTAAAGACCCGCGTCATCCCGACCTTTTGTGCGATCACTCCGGAGCGCATCGGCTTGCTTCCTGTTCTCTTTGTCCGCTTTCGCGAACGGGATCCAAAATCTTAGAGCTTGATCTCGACGTCGACACCGGCGGCCAGGTCGAGCTTCATCAAAGCATCGACGGTCTGCGGGGTCGGATCGACGATGTCGAGCAGGCGCTTGTGGGTGCGCATCTCGAACTGTTCGCGGCTCTTCTTGTCGACGTGGGGCGAACGGTTGACGGTGAACTTCTCGATGCGGGTGGGCAGCGGAATGGGTCCGCGGACCTGCGCGCCGGTGCGCTTCGCCGTGTTCACGATCTCACGGGTCGACGTATCGAGGATACGATGGTCGAACGCCTTGAGACGGATACGAATGTTTTGGCCGTTCATTGCCGTGGTCTCTCTTCAGTGGGTGGCGAATAGCGAATAGCGAATGTTGCCATTCGCTACTCGCCGTCCCTTTTCTCGTAATTACTCGATGATCGAGGCGACGACGCCGGCGCCGACGGTGCGGCCGCCTTCGCGGATCGCGAAGCGGAGCTTCTCTTCCATCGCGATCGGAACGATCAGGTGCACTTCCATCGCGATGTTGTCGCCCGGCATCACCATCTCGGTGCCTTCCGGCAGGTGCACGACACCGGTCACGTCGGTGGTGCGGAAGTAGAACTGCGGACGGTAGTTGGTGAAGAACGGGGTGTGGCGACCGCCCTCTTCCTTGGTGAGGATGTAAGCCTCAGCCTTGAACTTGGTGTGCGGCTTGACCGAACCCGGCTTGGCCAGAACCTGGCCGCGCTCGACGTCCTCACGCTTGGTGCCGCGGAGCAGAGCGCCGATGTTGTCGCCGGCCTGACCCTGATCGAGCAGCTTGCGGAACATTTCGACGCCGGTGACGGTGGTCTTCTGGGTGGCGCGGAGACCGACGATCTCGATTTCCTCGCCGACCTTGACGACGCCGCGCTCGACACGGCCGGTCACGACGGTGCCGCGGCCCGAGATCGAGAACACGTCTTCAACCGGCATCAGGAACGGCTGGTCGATCGGACGCTCCGGCTGCGGGATGTAGCTGTCGACGTTCTTCATCAGCTCGATGATGGCGTCGTGGCCGAGCTTCTTGTCCGAATCTTCGAGAGCGGCCAGAGCCGAACCCTTGATGATCGGGATCTTGTCGCCGGGGAATTCGTACTTCGAGAGCAGCTCGCGGACTTCGAGCTCGACGAGCTCGAGGAGCTCCGGATCGTCGACCATGTCGCACTTGTTGAGGAACACGACGAGCGCGGGCACGCCGACCTGGCGGGCGAGCAGGATGTGCTCGCGGGTCTGCGGCATCGGGCCGTCAGCGGCCGACACGACCAGAATCGCGCCATCCATCTGGGCAGCGCCGGTGATCATGTTCTTCACGTAGTCGGCGTGGCCGGGGCAGTCGACGTGGGCGTAGTGGCGGTTCGGCGTCTCGTACTCGACGTGCGCGGTCGAGATGGTGATGCCGCGGGCCTTCTCTTCCGGCGCCTTGTCGATCTGGTCGTACGCGGTGAACGTCGCACCGCCGGCTTCGGCGAGAACCTTGGTGATCGCCGCGGTCAGCGACGTCTTACCATGGTCGACGTGACCGATGGTGCCGATGTTGCAGTGCGGCTTGGTACGTTCAAACTTTGCTTTGGCCATTTGACTCTCCGTTCAATCGTCAGCTTTCAACCGACGACAATCAGGCAAACTTCTTCTGGACTTCTGCCGACACGTTGGCCGGCGCTTCTGCGTAGTGATCGAACTGCATGGTGAAGGTCGCGCGACCCTGGCTCATCGAGCGCAGGTTGTTCACGTAACCGAACATGTTCATGAGCGGCACCATCGCGTTGATGACGTTGGCGTTGCCGCGCATGTCCTGACCCTGGATCTGACCGCGCCGGGAGTTCAGGTCGCCGATGACCGAGCCGGTGTAGTCTTCCGGGGTCACCACTTCGACCTTCATGATCGGCTCGAGCAGGACGGACTTGCCCTTCTGCAGCGCTTCGCGGAATGCCGCGCGCGATGCGATTTCGAAGGCGAGCGCCGACGAGTCGACGTCGTGATACTTGCCGTCGACGAGCTGAACCTTGACGTCGACCACGGGGAAGCCCGCGACCACGCCAGAGCTCATCACGCTGTTGAGGCCCTTTTCAACGCCGGGGATGTATTCCTTCGGAACCGCACCACCGACGATCTTGGACTCGAACTCGTAGCCCTTGCCGGGCTCGTTCGGCTCGACCACGATCGACACTTCCGCGAACTGACCGGTACCGCCGGTCTGCTTCTTGTGGGTGTACTTGACCTCGGCCTTCTTGGTCACGCGCTCACGGAACGCAACCTGCGGCGCGCCGATGTTGGCGTCGACCTTGTAGGTGCGCTTGAGGATGTCGACCTTGATGTCGAGATGGAGTTCGCCCATGCCCTTGAGGATGGTCTGGCCGGACTCCTGGTCGGTCGACACGCGGAAGGACGGATCCTCCGCAGCGAGCTTGGCCAGCGCCACGCCCAGCTTTTCCTGGTCGGCCTTGGACTTCGGCTCGATCGCGATCTCGATGACCGGCTCGGGGAATTCCATCTTCTCCAGGATCACCTGCTTGTCGGGATCGCACAGCGTGTCACCGGTGCGCGCTTCCTTCAGGCCGGCCAGCGCGACGATGTCGCCGGCATAGGCTTCCTTGATGTCCTCGCGGTTGTTCGCATGCATCAGCAGCATGCGCCCGATGCGCTCTTTCTTCTCGCGCGTCGAGTTCACGACGCCGGTGCCGCTCTGCAGGACGCCGGAGTAGATGCGGCAGAAGGTAATGGTGCCGACGAACGGGTCGTCCATGATCTTGAACGCGAGCAGCGCGAGCGGCTCCTTGTCGTCCGCCTTGCGCACGACCTCGTTGCCGCGGTCGTCGGTGCCCTTGATCGCGGGCACGTCGATCGGCGACGGCAGATAGTCGACGACGGCGTCGAGCAGCGGCTGCACGCCCTTGTTCTTGAAGGCCGAGCCGCACAGCACGGGATAGAACGCGCCCGTCAAGACCGCCTTGCGGATCAGCCGCTTCAGCGTCTCTTCGTCCGGCTCCTTGCCGTCGAGATAGGCGGCCATGGCGTCGTCGTCGAGCTCGACGGCGGCTTCCACCATCTTCTCGCGGTATTCCTTGGCCTGCTCGACGAGATCCTCGGGAATGTCGACATAGTCGAACTTCGCGCCGAGCGATTCATCGTTCCAGATGATGCCTTGCATCTTCACGAGGTCGACGAGACCCTTGAAGTTGTTCTCGGCGCCGATCGGAAGCTGGATCGCGATCGGCTTGGCGCCAAGGCGGTCGACGATGTCGGCCAGGCACTTGAAGAAGTCGGCGCCGGTCTTGTCCATCTTGTTGGCGAAGACGATGCGCGGAACCTTGTACTTGTCGCCCTGGCGCCAGACGGTCTCGGTCTGGGGCTCGACGCCCTGGTTGGAGTCGAGCACGCAGACGGCGCCGTCGAGCACGCGCAGCGAACGCTCGACTTCAATGGTGAAGTCGACGTGGCCGGGAGTGTCGATGATGTTCAGACGCTTGCCGGCCCAGAACGCGGTGGTCGCAGCGGAGGTGATCGTGATGCCACGCTCCTGCTCCTGCTCCATCCAGTCCATCGTCGCGGCACCTTCGTGCACTTCGCCGATCTTGTGGCTCTTGCCGGTGTAATAGAGGATGCGCTCGGTCGTCGTGGTCTTGCCGGCATCGATATGCGCCATGATACCGAAATTGCGGTAGTTCTCTATGGCATGAACGCGAGGCATGGGTTGTTCCTTAGATTCCGTGTGTCGCCGTTACCAGCGATAGTGCGAGAAGGCGCGGTTGGCTTCCGCCATCCGGTGCACGTCTTCACGCTTCTTGACGGCGTTGCCGCGGTTGTTGGAGGCGTCCAGCAACTCAGCCGAGAGCCGCTCGGTCATCGTCTTCTCGTTGCGCTCGCGCGCGGCCGAGATCAGCCAGCGAATGCCCAGCGCCTGACGGCGGGTCGAACGAACTTCGACCGGAACCTGGTAGGTCGCGCCACCGACACGGCGGGAGCGCACTTCGATCGTCGGCATGACGTTCTCGAGCGCCTGCTCGAACACGCCGAGCGGGTTCTGCTTGGTCTTGGATTCGATGATGCCGAACGCACCGTAGACGATGCCTTCCGCAACCGACTTCTTGCCGGCATACATCACCGAGTTCATGAACTTCGTGACGATGATGTTCCCGAACTTCGGATCCGGGAGAACTTCGCGCTTTTCCGCTGAGTGGCGACGAGACATAGGCTTGGTTCCCGCTTACTTCGGACGCTTGGCGCCGTACTTCGAACGACGCTGCTTACGGTTCTTGACGCCCTGGGTATCCAGAACGCCGCGGAGGATGTGGTAGCGCACGCCGGGCAAGTCCTTGACGCGACCGCCGCGGATCATGACCACCGAGTGCTCCTGGAGGTTATGGCCCTCGCCGGGGATGTAGCCGATCACCTCGAAGCCGTTGGTCAGGCGCACCTTAGCGACCTTACGAAGCGCCGAGTTCGGCTTCTTCGGGGTCGTGGTGTAGACGCGGGTGCAAACACCACGCTTCTGAGGCGACTGCTGCAGCGCCGGCACCTTCTTGCGCGACTTCTGCACTTCCCGCGGTTGAGCGATCAGCTGGTTGATCGTCGGCATCCTGGCCTTACCCTTTGTTCTGCCGCGGCCCCTTCCGGGCCCGCTGTCTTGCCGCGGCCCGTTGCCGGGACCGCAAATTCGTTTCGAGCCACCCGCCCGACGAGGCCGCCTCAAGCGGAACAATCCGCACAAAGCGAAATTGCGCCAACCGCTCCATCACCGAGCGGAAAGCGTTACGACGCCACAGAGGACCGCAGTTTTCAGGCCAATCAGCGTGAAGCTGCGGCTTGCGCACCGAGGTCATGCATCCGAATTCGATCTCAAGAGAACAATCTCAAGAGAACTAGAATCGCACTGGCATTGCCTAGCTATGATCGACAGCGTTTGAGCGGCATTCGTCGAGGTTGGTGCCCGCCTAAGCGACCCCCTAAGGGATCAACGGGTGGCCCGTTCCGACGCTGGCGATGCTCACCGCCTGTCGTTAAGTGAGGCGCTTTCTATAAGTGAGAATCGGTCAAGTCAAGGTGAAACGACAGTCACAAAACGCTTCTCGCGCCTGTCGAAATCGACGTTTACCGCACTCACCGCCTCGCGCGGATATGGGAACGCAGGGCTTGTTCCGCCACCCCAATGACCTATTTATACCCGGGCGAAATATACTTTTATAACCCGTGCTAAGGCTTTTTTTGCTGTTGATGCGTCAATCTGCCGCCTTCGGCAGAGATTTGCGTCATGCGGTACACCGACATTGCCATTATCGGCGGGGGATTGTCCGGCTCGACCGCCGCCGCGATGCTCGGCCGCGCCGACATTTCGGCGGTGCTGATCGATCCGCATGAGAGCTATCCGCCGGACTTTCGAGTCGAAAAACTCAGCGGCGAGGTGCAGGTCGAGCGATTCCTGAAGACCGGAATCGCAGAATCGGTGCTGCGGCGCGCGATCTATTCGGGCGAGAACTGGATCGCGAGATTCGGCCATCTGCTCGACAAGGCGCCGAGCCGGCAGTTCAACATCCGCTACGATTCCCTGGTCAACGCCGTCCGCGACGAAATCCCTGCAACCGTCGAGCGAATCTGGGCCAAGACTGTCGCGGTCGAGACCAGCCCGGAGCGGCAGAGGGTCACACTCTCCAATGACGAGACCATCTCGGCTCGCCTGGTCGTGCTCGCCAACGGCCTGAATGTCGGCCTGCGCCACCAGCTCGGCATCACCCGCAAGGTCATCAGCGCCTGCCATTCGATCTCAATCGGATTCGATGTGACGCCGGCGGGACGGACTTCGTTCGACTTCCCGGCCCTCACCTACTTTTCGGAACGGCCGAGCGACCGCATCCCCTATATCAGCCTGTTTCCGATCGGCACGCGGATGCGCGCCAATTTGTTCGTCTATCGCGGCTTCGACGATCCCTGGCTGCGTGAGCTGCGCCGCGCCCCAGCCGAGACCCTGCATGCCGCCCTGCCCCGGCTCAAGCGCATCACCGGCCCGTTCGACATTGTCAGTGAAATGACGATCCGCCCCGTGGATCTCTATGTGAACGATGCAAGGGGCCAGCCCGGGCTCGTGCTGGTGGGCGATGCCTTTTCGACCTCCTGCCCGGTCGCCGGGACCGGCTGCGACAAGGTCTTCACGGACGTCGAGCGGCTCTGCAACCACTACATTCCGCAATGGCTGGCCTCCGACGGGATGGATGCCGCCAAGGTCGCCGCATTCTACGCCGATCCGGTCAAGCGGGCCTGCGACCAATGGTCGGCGGCGAAGGCGTTCGACTTCCGCTCAGTTTCGACCGCCACGAACCCATACTGGACTGCGCAGCGCTGGGCGCGCTTCATCGCCTGGTCGGTTCAGGGGCTGTTGCGACCGCTCGGGGGCGCTTTCGATCTGGAGCCGAACTTCCTCGGTCACTCCTCCTCGTCGTCCTCGTCCTCATCATCCTCGAGGTCGTCTTCATCCTCGTCGTCATCGTCGCTGTCGTCATCGGCCTGAGCCACAGCGCCGTGCGGCTGGTGGATCTGGTCGTTCCACAGCTGGCGATAGGTGCCGTTCTTGGCAAGCAGCTCGGCATGCGAGCCGCGCTCGATCGCCCTGCCCCCTGAAATCACGATGATCTCGTCCATCTCGACCACCGAGGTCAGGCGGTGGGTGGACCAGATCATGGTGCGGCCCTTGGCGACCTTCAGCAGCGTGCGGTTGATCGCGGCTTCCGTGGTCTGGTCGAGCGCCGAGGTCGCTTCGTCTAGCAGCAGCACGGACGGATTGCGGATGATCGCGCGCGCGATCGCGATGCGCTGGCGCTGGCCGCCCGAGAGCGTATCGCCGCGCTCGCCGACCTGCGTGTCGTAGCGGTGCGGCAGGCTCATGATGTAGCGGTGGATCTCGGCCTTCTTGGCGGCGTCCTCCACCTCCGCGTCGGTCGCGCCTTCCTTGCCGAGCCGGATGTTCTCGCGGATCGACATGTTGAACAGCATGTTCTCCTGGAACACCACGGCCATGCTCCGACGCAGCGAATCCAGCGTCACCTTGCGGACATCGACGCCGTCGATGGTGACGCGTCCCTCGTCCGGCACGTACAGCCGCAGGATCAGGTTGAGCAGCGTGCTCTTGCCGGAGCCCGAGGGTCCGACGATGGCGATGCTCTTGCCGGCATTCAGCTTGAGGCTGAGATTGTCCAGCACCGGCGTCTGGCTGCCCTCGTACTGGAACGTCACGCGGTCGAAGGTGATGTCGTGGGTGATACGCGGCAGATCGGGCGCGCCGGGACGATCGGCGCCGCGCGTCGGCTCGTCGAGCAGCTCCTGGATGTGCCGGATCGCGGCGGCCGAGGAGATCGACACCGGAATGAAATGCATCACATGGGCGATGTTGTAGGAGACCTCCCAGAAAGCGCTCTCGAAGGTAACGAAGGTGCCGATGGTGATCTGGCCCTTGGTCGCCAGATACGCACCGATCGCGAGCACCACGAGGTGCAGCAGCAAGACCGAGATCGTGACCGTCCGCTCCACCATGGTCGACAGGAAGGCGGCCGAGGCGATCCTGTTGCGCGTCTCGTCGTTGCGGAAGGCGAAGAAGCCGAACATCTTGCGCTGCAGGCTGAACGCCTTGATCACGGCCTGGGCGCCGATGTTCTCCTGCACCATGCCGAGCAGCGCGGCTTCGTTCTGCTTCTGCTCGTAATTGGCCTGCACCGCCTTCGGGGTGAGGATGCGCGGCCCGATCAGCGTGATCGGGAACACCAGCAGCGCGACCACAGCGAGCTGCCAGTTCAAAAACACCATCAGGATGATGCCGGCGACCAATTCCAGGAACGGCAGCGCCGCGCTGTTGGCGAAGGTCTTCACCGAGCCTTCGAAGGCCGAGAGGTCGACCGAGAAGCGCGACAGGATCTCGCCGCGCTTGGTGCGGCCGAAATAGGCTGCCGGCAGGTCCTGGACGTGCTCGAACAGACGCTTGCGGACGTCTGAGATGACGCAGGCCGCCAGCCTCGCGTCCCAGCGCTCGTACCAGACCGCGACGATCGAGGTGAAGATGCCGGCGGTCGCGAGCACGCCGAGGATCTTGTACAGCGCCTGGAAATCCTCCTCGCCGAGCGCGTCGTCGATCAGGTATTTCAGGCTGAGCGGCATGATGACGTTGAACAGCGTCTCGACGACGACGCCGAACGCCACGAATGACAGCATCCGCTTGTAGTTGGCCAGATAGGGCTTGACGAAAGCCAGGATGGTCGCGAGCGCGCCGGCGGCCTCGCGCGCGGTAAAGACGACGAGGTCCTCGTCCTCATCGTCGTCGTCGAGCTCCAGCTCGTCATCCTTCTCGTCTTCGTCGTCCTCGTCGTCTTCGAGATCGGGCTTGGCGGCGGAGGCGAGCTTGTCGTCGAGCTCGGCCGCCTCTTCGGCAGCGAGCTTCTGTTTGTCGGGCGAGAGAGGCTTGGACGCCATGAAACCAACCGATGCTGACGGCCGGCATGACCGCAGAGAAAGCAGGAGATAGCGGAGAGCCGCTATTGCCCCGATTCTATGCGATCACGATGAATTCGGCAAAGCAATTGGCGAATTCACCCAATCCCTTGGGCTAGTCGTCGTCCTCGTCCTCGACCTTGTCGAAGAACGAATAACGCAAAGAGTCCGCGTCGGCGTACCACTGGCCCGGGCCCTTGCCCGCGGCGAGCGTCGCCTCCCAGAGCGCATCGGTGCAGTCCTTGCGGTGCATCGACAGATCGAAGCCGTTGCCGAAGAACAGCTCGGACCATTCCCACCAGGTGCCGAGCTTCTTGACCCCGCGCAGCAGGTCGTAGCGGTCGATCAGAGCCGGCGCCATGTCCGAGGTGACCGAGCCGAACACGAGGCCGGTCTTGACCACGCGGTTGAGCTCACGGATCGCGCGGACCACCTGCTTCGGGGACACGTGGCAGAGGCTGGTCTCGAACACGAAGTCGAAGCTGCCGTCCTTGAACGGCATGTCGGTGATCGAGCCGAGCTTGTTGTACTTCTTCAGCGCCTTCGGCGTCCTGGCGTAGATCGCACGGTTGCTCTCGATGCCCCAGGCATCGATGCCCCGCTCGCGCAGTGCGCCGACCAGTTCGCCGCTGGCCGAGCCCGCGACGAGCAGCTTGGTGCCCTTGGCCTTGCCCCAGACGATGCCGATCAATTTTGTCACGTAATCGGGATCGGTGAAGTGCTGCCACGCATCGCTGTAGGGACCGAGGCCGCGATAGTTCTCAAAATAGTCGCGGTCGATCTTGTCGGAGAGCGGCTTGTCCTCCTGCGCGCGTTCGCGGCGCAGGCGCATCATCTCGGTCAGGATGATGTCGGTGGCCGCATCCGAGGAGTCGAGCAGGCCGTTGAGCGTCGAGTCGAACAGATAGTCGCCGACCACCACGATCCCGGGATGTTCCTTCGGCTCGGGGCGGTGATTGGTCATGACGTCGCGCACGGGCAGACCGCCCGGCAGCGCATTCACCGACGACAGCCAGCGATGGATCTTGCCTTCGATGAAATGCGCGCGCGCATCGCCGAGCGAGGCCGGCAGCGATTTCAGCGCGGCATCGATCAGTTCCTGATCGGAGAGATTGGCGAAGGCCAGCGCGTCGGAGCCGGGAATCAGCCAGTTCAGCACGCCATGCTTGCCGACGTCGTGGCGCGCGCCCTCGTTGTAGACGCAGCAGCCGCCGAAGGCTTCAGACATGAACCAGGCGCCGGGAATCTTCTCGCCCCAGAACGGCTCGTCGAACAGGATCGAGACGCGCAAATAGTGCGCCGGACGGTCGAAATAGGAGACGTGCTTGACCATCGACTTGCGCAGCTGCTCGCCTTCCCACCCAACAGTGGCGAGCCAGGAATGCGGCAGGCAGACCAGCACGAGATCGAAATCGCGCGTCTCCGGGCCCTTGCCGTTCATCATCTTGAGCTGGTAGCGGCCGGTCGGCGCCTTGCCGACGGTGAGCACGCGGTGATTGAGCTGGATGTCGGCATTGACCTCCGACTGCAGGCACTCGATCAGCTGCTCGTTGCCGTTCTGGATGGAATAGAGGCCGATATAGCCGTCGACGTCCATCAGATAGTTCTTGAGCGCGTTGAGGCCGTTGGTGTTGTGGCTTTCGGTCGCGATGTCCGAGCGCGCCATCACCTTGAAGAAGCGCTTTGCGGTCTCGTCCTCGACCTCCTCGTCGAGCACCTGCTCGGCCGTCTTGTAGGCCCAGGGATTCTCGTTGTCGTGCGCGCCGACGCCTTCGTAATATTCGATCGGCGACATCACTTCGGTGCAGCGCTTGCGGAACGCCTCGATCGCGGCCGCGGTCTTGGCGCCGTATTTGCGGCGCATGCCGGGCACGTCGTTGAGCAGCTCGCCGCCGAACTGCACCTGCTCGGCATCCATCGGAATCGTTTGCAGGCCGAAATGCTGGATCAGCTCGCGCAGCGGATCCGGACCCGTCATCGAGTAGTCGTAGATCTCGGCGACGCCGGCCTCGTACATCGCGGGCGCGGAATCGAATTTGCGCGTGACGATCTTGCCGCCGAGCCGGTCCGACGCCTCGTAGATGGTGACGCGGCAGAGGTCGCCGAGCTTACGCTTCAGATACCAGGCGCTCATCAGCCCGCCGGGGCCGCCGCCTACGATTGCGAGATCAAGCATGTCAGTTCCGTGGTCTCCGGCCCTGCCCCCGTCACGGGATCCACCGGTCTAAACACCCCTAGCAGAAGCGCTTTTGCGTCTGAAGGAAAGATGAACAAAGGTTGATCCTGCACCGCAGCAAGCAAACAAAGCAGCAAAAAGGCCGGCTTGCGCCGGCCTTTTCAGTGTCCTCGGTATTCCTACGGATGAACGATCATTCCGCGGGCGGCAGCGCGGGAAGCTCCGCTTCCGGCGCGGGCGGCACGACGGACGCCTGCTTCTCGCGCTCGTCCAGAATCAGCTTGTCGCGCTTCATCGCGACTTCGCGGATCTTGGCCATGGAGGCGCCGGTACCTGCCGGGATCAGCCGGCCGACGATGACGTTCTCCTTGAGGCCTTCGAGCGGATCGATCTTGCCGTTGACCGCCGCCTCGGTGAGGACGCGGGTGGTCTCCTGGAACGAGGCCGCCGAGAAGAACGAGCGGGTCTGGAGGCTCGCCTTGGTGATGCCGAGCAGAACCGGCGTTCCCGTGGCGGGCTTCTTGCCCTCTTCCTTGGCCTTCTCGTTCAGCGCGTCGAACTCGATCTTGTCGACCTGCTCGCCGGAGATCATGTCCGTATCGCCCTGGTCGGTGACTTCCACCTTCTGGAGCATCTGACGGACAATCACCTCGATGTGCTTGTCGTTGATGAGCACGCCCTGGAGGCGGTAAACCTCCTGGATTTCGTTGACCAGGTAGGCCGCGAGCTCCTCGATGCCCTTGACCGCAAGGATGTCGTGCGGCGCCGGGTTACCTTCGACGATGAAGTCGCCCTTTTCGACGACGTCGCCGTCCTGAAGGTGGATGTGCTTGCCCTTCGGGATCAGGTACTCGCGCGGCTCCTCGGTCTTGTCCATCGGCTCGATCGAGATGCGACGCTTGTTCTTGTAGTCGCGCCCGAACCGGATGGTGCCCGCGATTTCGGCGATGATCGCCGCATCCTTCGGTCGCCGGGCCTCGAACAGTTCCGCCACCCGCGGCAGACCGCCGGTGATGTCACGCGTCTTGGCACTTTCGGTCGAGACACGGGCGAGGATGTCACCCGGGTTGACCTTGGCTCCGACGTCGACCGAGAGAATGGCGTCGACCGACAGCATGTAGCGGGCATCGCCGCCACGGGCGAGCTTGAGCACCTTGCCGTCCTTGCCCTTGACCACGATGGCCGGACGCAGGTCCGAGCCGCCGCGGGTCGAGCGCCAGTCGATGACCACGCGCTTGGCGATACCGGTGGCCTCGTCGAGCGTTTCCGAGATCGACTGCCCCTCGACCAGATCCTCGAAGCCGATCGTACCTTCGACTTCGGTGAGGAGCGGACGGGTGTAGGGATCCCACTCGACGACGCGCTGGCCGCGCTTGACCATATCGCCTTCGTCGACGTGCAGGCGCGAGCCGTACTGGACGCGGTGCGTCGCACGCTCGGTGCCGTCGGCATCGACGATCGCCACCACCATGTTGCGCACCATCGCGATCAAGTGACCTTCGCTGTTGCGGGCGATGGCCTTGTTCCGGATCACGATCTTGCCGTCGAAATTGGCTTCGACGAACGACTGCTCGTTGAGCTGCGCCGCACCACCGATGTGGAAGGTGCGCATGGTGAGCTGGGTGCCCGGCTCGCCGATCGACTGCGCCGCGATGACGCCAACGGCTTCACCGTGGTTGACCGGCGTGCCGCGGGCGAGGTCGCGGCCGTAGCACTTGCCGCAGATGCCGTTGACGAGTTCGCAGGTCAGCGCCGAGCGGATCTTCACCTCCTGCACACCACCCTGCTGGATGGCGTCCAGATGGCTTTCTTCCATCAGCGTGTCGCGCTTGATGATCACCTTGCCCGAGCTGTCACGGATGTCTTCGCAGGCCGTGCGTCCGAGGATGCGCGAGCCGAGCGAAGCAACCACGGTGCCGGCGTCGACGATGGCGCGCATCTTGATGCCGAGCTTGGTGCCGCAGTCGCTCTGCGTGATGATGCAGTCCTGCGCGACGTCGACCAGACGACGGGTCAGGTAGCCCGAGTTCGCGGTCTTCAACGCGGTGTCCGCGAGACCCTTGCGGGCGCCGTGGGTCGAGTTGAAGTACTCGAGAACCGAGAGGCCTTCCTTGAAGTTCGAGATGATCGGCGTCTCGATGATCTCACCCGACGGCTTGGCCATCAGGCCGCGCATGCCGGCGAGCTGGCGCATCTGGGCCGGCGAACCGCGGGCACCGGAGTGAGCCATCATGTAGATCGAGTTGATGTCGGCATCGGCTCCGCTCGCCGTCTTCTTGGTGGCGGAGATCTCCTTCATCATCGCCTTGGCGATTTCTTCCGTGGCCTTCGACCAGGCGTCGACGACCTTGTTGTACTTCTCGCCATGGGTGATCAGGCCGTCGTTGTACTGCTGCTCGAAATCCTTCGCCAGCGTACGGGTGGTGTCGACGATCTTCCACTTGCCGTGCGGCACGACCATGTCGTCCTTGCCGAACGAGATGCCGGCCTTGAACGCGTTGTAGAAGCCGAGCGCCATGATGCGGTCGCAGAAGATCACCGTCTCCTTCTGACCGCAGTGGCGGTAGACCTGATCGATGACGCCGGAGATCTCGCGCTTGGTCATCAGCTTGTTGATGATCTCGTACGAGATGCGCGGGTTCTTCGGCAGCAGATTGCCGAGCATGACGCGGCCCGCGGTGGTCTCGATCCAGCGCTTGGAGACCTTGCCGGTTTCGTCCATGCCTTCCCACCGGTACTTGATCTTGGTGTGGAGGTGGATGACCTTCGCGTGCAGGGCGTGCTCGAGCTCGGCCATGTCGCCGAACACCTTGCCCTCGCCGGGCAGGCCTTCACGCATGATCGAGACGTAGTAGAGACCGAGCACGATGTCCTGCGACGGCACGATGATCGGCTGGCCGTTCGCCGGATGCAGGATGTTGTTGGTCGACATCATCAGAACGCGCGCTTCCAGCTGCGCTTCGAGCGACAGCGGGACGTGCACGGCCATCTGGTCGCCGTCGAAGTCGGCGTTGAACGCCGAGCAGACCAGCGGGTGAAGCTGGATCGCCTTGCCCTCGATCAGCACGGGCTCGAACGCCTGGATGCCGAGGCGGTGCAACGTCGGCGCGCGGTTAAGCAGCACCGGATGCTCGCGGATGACCTCGTCCAGGATGTCCCAGACCTCGGGCCGCTCCTTCTCGACCAGCTTCTTGGCCTGCTTCACCGTGGTGGACAGGCCCTTGGCGTCAAGCCGCGAGTAGATGAACGGCTTGAACAGCTCGAGCGCCATCTTCTTCGGCAAGCCGCACTGATGCAGGCGCAGCTCGGGACCGACCACGATCACCGAACGGCCCGAATAGTCGACGCGCTTGCCGAGCAGGTTCTGGCGGAAGCGGCCCTGCTTGCCCTTGAGCATGTCGGCGAGCGACTTCAGCGGACGCTTGTTGGCGCCGGTGATGACGCGGCCGCGGCGGCCGTTGTCGAACAGCGCATCGACCGCTTCCTGAAGCATGCGCTTCTCGTTGCGGATGATGATGTCGGGCGCGCGCAGCTCCATCAGCCGCTTCAAGCGGTTGTTGCGGTTGATGACGCGGCGGTAGAGGTCATTGAGATCAGAGGTCGCGAAGCGGCCGCCGTCGAGCGGCACCAGCGGACGCAGGTCCGGCGGAATCACCGGGACCACGGTCATGATCATCCATTCCGGCTTGTTGCCGGAGTGGCGGAACGCTTCCACGATCTTAAGGCGCTTGGCGAGCTTCTTGTGCTTGATGTCGGAGTCGGTCTCCTGCATCTCGACGCGCAGCGAAGCCTCGAGCTTCTCGAGGTCCATGCCCTTGAGCAACTCGCGGATCGCCTCGGCGCCGATCATGGCGGTGAAGCTGTCCTGGCCGTACTCGTCCTGCGCCTTCAGATACTCGTCTTCAGACAGCAGCTGACGGTCCTTGAGCGCGGTGAGACCCGGCTCGAGAACGACGTAGTATTCGAAGTAGAGGATCCGCTCGAGATCCTTCAGCGTCATGTCCAGCAGAAGGCCGATGCGCGAGGGCAGCGACTTCAGGAACCAGATGTGGGCGACGGGGGCTGCGAGCTCGATATGGCCCATGCGCTCGCGCCGGACGCGCGACAGCGTGACCTCGACCGAGCACTTCTCGCAGATGATGCCCTTGTACTTCATGCGCTTGTACTTGCCGCACAAGCACTCGTAGTCCTTGATCGGCCCGAAGATGCGGGCGCAGAACAGGCCGTCGCGCTCGGGCTTGAAGGTACGGTAGTTGATGGTCTCCGGCTTCTTGATCTCGCCGTAGGACCAGGACAGAATCTTCTCTGGAGACGCGATCGAGATCCGGATCTGGTCGAAGACCTGAGCCGGCGTCGTCGGGTTGAAGAGATTCATAATTTCTTGGTTCATCGTCTTCTCCTCGCGTGCCGGTCGCCTCCGGCCGCAAATTCGAAAATCACTCGTGCACGGCGCCCTGCCCTCAAGGCCTCGGGAGGGGCGCCAATGCCCGGCCGCGAAGGCCAGGCATGAAAGGTCGAATTACTCGGCCGCTTCCGACGTCGGCGCCGGTCCCATCTTGGAGTTGTGCAGGTCGACGTTGAGGCCGAGCGAGCGCATTTCCTTGACCAGCACGTTGAACGATTCCGGAATACCGGCCTCGAACGTGTCGTCGCCGCGCACGATCGCCTCGTACACCTTGGTGCGGCCGGCGACGTCGTCCGACTTCACCGTCAGCATTTCCTGGAGCGTGTACGCCGCGCCGTAAGCCTCGAGCGCCCACACCTCCATTTCGCCGAAGCGCTGGCCGCCGAACTGCGCCTTGCCGCCCAGCGGCTGCTGGGTGACGAGCGAGTACGGACCGATCGAACGCGCATGGATCTTGTCGTCGACGAGATGGTGCAGCTTGAGCATGTAGATGTAGCCCACCGTCACCTTGCGATCGAACGGATCGCCGGTGCGGCCGTCATAGACGGTCGACTGACCCGAAGCGTCGAGACCGGCAAGCTTCAGCATCTCCTCGATGTCGGCTTCCTTGGCGCCGTCGAACACCGGAGTTGCGATCGGCACGCCGCGGCTGAGGTTATGGCCGAGTTCGAGCAGCTCGTTGTCGTTGAGCGACTTGATGGTCTCGTCCTCGCCGTAGACCTTCTTCAAGGTTTCCTTCAGCGGCTTGATGTCCTGCTTCGACAGGTAAGCATCGACCGTCTGGCCGATACGCTTGCCGAGGCCGGCGCAGGCCCAGCCGAGATGGGTCTCGAGGATCTGTCCGACGTTCATGCGCGAGGGCACGCCCAGCGGATTGAGCACGATGTCGGCGTGCGTACCGTCTTCGAGGAACGGCATGTCCTCGATCGGCACGATCTTCGACACCACGCCCTTGTTGCCGTGGCGGCCGGCCATCTTGTCGCCGGGCTGGATCTTGCGCTTCACCGCGACGAAGACCTTGACCATCTTCATCACGCCGGGCGGCAATTCGTCACCGCGCTGAAGCTTCTCGACCTTGTCGAGGAAGCGCTGTTCAAGGCCCTTCTTCGACTCGTCGTACTGCTTCCGCATGGCCTCGATCTCGGCCATCAGCTTGTCGTTCGGCGAGGCGAACAGCCACCACTGCGACTTCGGGTACTCCTCGAGCACCGCACGGGTGATCTTGGTGTCCTTCTTGAAGCCCTTGGGACCGGCAATGCCCTGCCGCCCTTCGAGCAGCTCGGCAAGACGGTTGTAGACGTTGCGGTCCAGGATCGCCTGCTCGTCGTCGCGGTCCTTGGCCAGACGCTCGATCTCTTCCCGCTCGATCGCCAGCGCACGCTCGTCCTTGTCGACGCCGTGGCGGTTGAACACGCGGACTTCCACGATCGTGCCCTGCACGCCCGGAGGAACGCGCAGCGAGGTGTCGCGGACGTCGGAAGCCTTCTCGCCGAAGATGGCGCGCAGGAGCTTTTCTTCCGGCGTCATCGGGCTTTCGCCCTTCGGCGTGATCTTGCCGACCAGGATATCGCCGGCGCGCACTTCCGCACCGATGTAGACGATACCGGCTTCGTCGAGGTTCTTCAGCGCTTCTTCCGAGACGTTCGGAATGTCGCGAGTGATTTCCTCAGGTCCGAGCTTGGTGTCGCGGGCCATCACCTCGAACTCCTCGATGTGGATCGAGGTGAAGACGTCTTCCTTCACGATCCGCTCGGAGAGCAGGATCGAGTCTTCGAAGTTGTAGCCGTTCCACGGCATGAACGCGACGAGCACGTTACGGCCGAGCGCGAGCTCGCCGAGATCGGTCGACGGACCGTCGGCGATGATGTCGCCCTTCTTGACGATGTCGCCGACCTTCACCAGCGGACGCTGGTTGATGCAGGTCGACTGGTTCGACCGCTGGTACTTCATCAGGCGGTAGATATCGACGCCCGACTTGGTCGGATCGAGATCTTCCGTGGCGCGGATGACGACGCGGGTCGCGTCGATCTGGTCGATCACGCCCGAACGGCGCGCCGCGATCGCAGCACCCGAGTCACGCGCAACCACGCCTTCCATGCCGGTGCCGACGAACGGCGCCTCGGCGCGAACCAGCGGCACCGCCTGGCGCTGCATGTTCGAGCCCATCAGCGCGCGGTTGGCGTCGTCGTTCTCGAGGAACGGGATCAGCGCCGCGGCGACCGAGACGAGCTGCTTCGGCGACACGTCCATGTAGTCGACCTTGTCCGGCGTCACCGGCAAGACTTCGCCGGCGTGACGGCAGACCACGAGGTCTTCGGTGAAGCGGCCCTTCGGGTCGAGCGGCACGTTGGCCTGCGCGACCGTGTAGCGGCCCTCTTCCATCGCCGAGAGGTACACGACCTCGTCGGTGACGCGGCCGTCCTTGACCTTGCGATACGGCGTCTCGACGAAGCCGTACTTGTTCACGCGCGCGAAGGTCGCGAGCGAGTTGATCAGGCCGATGTTCGGACCTTCCGGCGTCTCGATCGGGCAGATGCGGCCGTAATGCGTCGGATGCACGTCGCGCACCTCGAAGCCGGCGCGCTCGCGGGTCAGACCGCCCGGTCCAAGCGCCGACAGGCGGCGCTTGTGGGTGATCTCCGACAGCGGGTTGGTCTGGTCCATGAACTGCGAGAGCTGCGAGGAACCGAAGAACTCGCGCACCGCGGCAGCCGCGGGCTTCGCGTTGATCAGGTCCTGCGGCATGACTGTGTCGATGTCGACCGAGGACATGCGCTCCTTGATCGCGCGCTCCATGCGCAGGAGGCCGATGCGGTACTGGTTCTCCATGAGCTCGCCGACCGAGCGCACACGGCGGTTGCCGAGATGGTCGATGTCGTCGATCTCGCCCTTGCCGTCGCGCAGGTCCACCAGCGTCTTGATGACGGAGAGGATGTCTTCCTTGCGCAGCGTGCGCTGGGTGTCGGGCGCATCGAGGTCGAGGCGCATGTTCATCTTGACGCGGCCGACCGCAGAGAGGTCGTAGCGCTCGGCGTCGAAGAACAGCGACTGGAACATGGCCTGCGCCGATTCCAGCGTCGGCGGCTCGCCCGGACGCATCACGCGGTAGATGTCGAACAGCGCGTCCTCGCGCGTCATGTTCTTGTCGGCCGAGAGCGTGTTGCGGATGTAGGGGCCGACATTGACGTGGTCGATGTCGAGCAGCGGCAGTTCCTTGTAGCCCTGCTCGTTGAGCGCCTTCATCAGCTTGTCGGTGATTTCCTCGCCGGCTTCGGCGTGGATCTCACCGGTCTTCGGGTTGACGAGGTCCTCGGCGACGTAGTTGCCGACCAGCTCTTCGTCAGCCATGCGCAGCGCCTTCAGCCCCTTCTCCTGGAGCTGGCGGGCAGCGCGCACTGTGAGCTTCTTGCCGGCCTCGAGCACGACCTTGCCGGTATCGGCGTCGATCAGGTCGTTGACGGTCGAGTAGCCACGGAAACGGTTGGCGTCGAACGGAACGCGCCAGCCTTCCTTGGTCCGCTTGTACTGAATCTTCTTGTAGAACGTGGACAGGATCGCTTCGCCGTCGAGGCCGAGGGCGAACATCAGCGACGTCACCGGAATCTTGCGGCGACGGTCGATACGCGCATAGACGATGTCCTTGGCGTCGAACTCGATGTCGAGCCAGGAGCCGCGATACGGGATCACGCGGGCGGCGAACAGCAGCTTGCCCGACGAATGGGTCTTGCCCTTGTCGTGGTCGAAGAACACGCCCGGCGAACGGTGCATCTGCGAGACGATGACGCGCTCGGTGCCGTTCACGATGAAGGTGCCGTTCATCGTCATGAGCGGGATGTCGCCCATGTAGACGTCCTGCTCCTTGATGTCCTTGACCGACTTCGCGCCGGTTTCCTCGTCGATATCGAACACGATGAGGCGCAGCGTCACCTTGAGGGGCGCTGCGAAGGTCATGCCGCGCTGGCGGCACTCGTCGACGTCATATTTCGGCTGCTCGAACTCGTAGCGGACGAATTCCAGCATCGAGGTGCCCGAGAAGTCCGAGATCGGGAACACCGAGCGGAACACCGCCTGCAGACCCTCGTCGAGACGACCGCCCTGGGGTTCGTCAACCATCAGGAACTGGTCATAGGACGCCTTCTGAACCTCGATGAGGTTCGGCATCTCGGCGACTTCCTTGATGTGTCCGAAGAACTTGCGAACGCGTTTGCGACCGGTGAATGTCTGCTGCGCCATCGTGGCCTCTCATTTCGTCGCCCGCTCTGGGCGCGCCGTCCAGGACGCGGCTGCCACCGCTCCCCGGGTTGAATTTTTCGAACCCGCTTTGGGGGCCAAAAATCCAGTTTCAGGCCGTCATGTCCTGAATCTGTTCTTCAGACCTTCAAAACGCAAAACGACGCGCGGGGCGCATAGGCGCGCCCGCCCGTCACAACGATCGTCTTCACGGACTGCAAAAGCCCGAAATAGCCTGCTCTCCCAACGGCTTACAGGGAAATCCGGCCTCCCTGCCCACCGCGCTTTCGTGCTGTCGACCCGATATGGGGCGACAATAGTGTAGATTCGAGGGTTAAACCCGCAAATCCCCACACTTTTTCGTGTTCGACCCGCGTCGGGATGTTCCGTCGCACGCCTTTTGCATCCGGCCCACCCTACCGAGGGGCCAAGATCCCGGGCTGAGCTGACGCCCGCCCGGGATCCCGCACCAGTAAGCAGTGCTTACTTGAGTTCGACCTTCGCGCCAGCCTTCTCGAGCTGGGCCTTGATCTTGTCGGCTTCTTCCTTGTTCACGCCTTCCTTCAGCGGCTTCGGAGCACCCTCGACGAGGTCCTTTGCTTCCTTCAGGCCGAGACCGGTGATGGCGCGGACTTCCTTGATGACCTCGATCTTCTTGTCGCCGGCGCTGGCGAGAACGACCGTGAACTCGGTCTTCTCTTCGGCCGGAGCGGCGGCAGCGCCACCACCGGCCGGGCCGGCCACGGCGACAGCCGCGGCAGCCGAAACGCCCCACTTCTCTTCGAGGAGCTTCGCGAGTTCAGCGGCCTCGAGCACGGTGAGGCTCGAGAGGTCGTCAACGATCTTCTGCAAGTCAGCCATTGTTCAGTTTCCTTACGTGTAAGTCTGGTTCGGGTTTGAGTTTTGCGAAGGGCGTCAGGCCGCTTCGCCCTTTGAGGCATGAGCCTGGATGACGCGCGCGAGCTTGCCCGCAGGCGCGTTGGCGAGCTGGGCCAGCTTGGTCGCCGGGGCCACGATGAGGCCGACGATCTTGCCGCGCAGTTCGTCAAGCGACGGCAGCGAGGCAAGCGCCTTCACGCCGTCGACATTCAGGACGGTCTTCCCCATCGAGCCGCCGACGATGACGAACTTTTCGTTCGCCTTGGCGAATTCGATGGCGACCTTTGGCGCCGCTACCGGATCGTTCGAAGTGGCGATCACGGTCGGCCCCTTCAACATAGGGCCGATGGCAACGACGTCAGTGCCTTCAAGAGCAATTTTGGCGAGACGGTTCTTCGAGACCTTCACCGCAGCGCCCGCCTGCTTCATCTGCTGGCGCAGCTTCTGCATCTGGGCGACGGTGAGGCCGGAATATTGAGCAACGACCGCGACGCTCGTGGTCTTGAAGACCTCATTGAGCTGTTCGACCGCTTCCTTTTTTGCCGCTCGTTCCACAGCAAGCTCTCTCCGGTTGGCGGTCATCGCGAGAAGCGGGACCGCCGGGTTGCACCCATCGTCCCACCCAAAACCTGAACCTCCGGGCCAAAACCCCTTCGGACACGCCGGGCAAGACGACAATTCAAAGCCTGCCCTCCGGGAGCCCCTTAAAAGGCCCACGGCGTGTCGAGGTCCGAACCAGACCCGTTTCGCAAAGCCAGCCCTTAAAGCTGGGTGCGAAGTGAAATCCGGTCTTCACCCGTCTATGCAGGCCATGCGATTAAGCCGTTGAGAAATCGAAATTTCCCGCGGGCGCCTGCAGTCTTGGACAGGACAAGGTCAGCCGGCGAACCGCCCGACCTCTGCCCGCATCCCAGCCAACCGACGGATTTTCCTTCCTTTTCCGGCAAATCCTTGCGGACGTCCTGAAAAGGAATGATCTCCTGTCGTGTCGGGTTTTCGGAATGCGTGCACGGACGCGCCAGCCGAGGCCGGCACGTCCGGAGGCGGTTCTTTAACCGCTCCGGGCCTGCTTGCCAAGAGCAAAATTCACACCAGTTCCAATCCGTTGCCGGCCAGGCTTGAGATGGCCCAACAAGGACCGTTTCAGGCCGATTTGACCGCGTAAGGTAGCGGCTTGCCCGCGAAGAACGCGGTCAGGTTCGCCAGCACGCAGTTCTGCATGGCGACGTGCGAGTCCAGGGTGTGGCCGCCGATATGAGGAGCGAGCACGACGTTGGGAAGAGCGGTCAGCGCGTCGGGCGCGTGCGGTTCCATCTCGAAGACGTCGAGGCCGGCGCCGGCGATGGTCTTGTCGGAAAGTGCCGCAACCAGGGCCTTCTCGTCGATGACGGAGCCGCGGGAGATGTTGACCACATAGCCGTCCGCGCCGAGGCGCCGAAGGATGTCCGCGTTGACGATATTCTGGGTCTCGGCCCCTGCCCGCACCGCGATCATCAGCACGCTGCACCAGTCGGCCAGCGCCTCCAGCGAGGGGAAATATTGATAGGGCAGATCGTATCTGGTGCGGCTGAAATAGCCGACCTCGCTCTCGAAGGCGGCGCAGCGCGCCGCGATCTTGCGGCCGATCTCGCCCATGCCATAGACGCCGATGCGGCGGCTGGGCATGCCGGCCTGCGCGCGCATCAGCGGCGACTGCTTTGACGCCGCCCAATCACCGCTGCGGACATATTGGTCCGCGACCAGGATTCGCCGCGTCGTCGCCAGCATCAGGGTCATCGCGATGTCGGCGACCGAGGCCGCATTGGCGCCCGGGCTGTGGCCGACCGTAATATTGCGCGCGGCGGCCGCCTTCAGGTCCACGCCGTCATAGCCGGTGCCGTAGCAGACGATGGTGCCGAGCTTCGGAAACAGGTCCATGGCGTCGGCGCCCAGCGGGCTGCCACCCTGGGCCAGCATCGCGCGAATGCCGCCGAGCTCCTCCGCCGGAAACACCTCGTGCGCGGGCTTGCCGCCGGTGTCGAGCAGCTCGAACCGCTCGGCGAAGCGCGCCGTCATCGTCTTGGGAAAGCGCGAGTAGATCAGGACCTTGTCAGCCATTGTTCTTGTTTCCGGTAAAGCGCCGCCACAAACGACGAGGGGCGGAATCGGTCGCCCGATTCCGCCCCTCGCCTCATGCAATTTCCAAACCTCAGCCGAGAATGGTGCCCGGCTCGACCTTCACGCCGGGGCCCATCGTCGAGGACACCGCAACGCGCTGGATGTAGGTGCCCTTGGAACCGGCCGGCTTCGCCTTGGAGACGGCGTCAGCAAGAGCCTTGATGTTCTCGACCAGCTTCTCCTCGGAGAAGGACGCCTTGCCGACGCCGGCCTGCAGGATGCCGGCCTTCTCGACGCGGAACTCGACCGAGCCGCCCTTGGCGCCCTTCACCGCACCGGTGACGTCCATGGTCACGGTGCCGATCTTCGGGTTCGGCATCAGGCCGCGCGGGCCCAGCACCTTACCGAGACGGCCGACCAGCGGCATCATGTCGGGGGTGGCGATGCAGCGGTCGAAATCGATCGAGCCGTTCTGCACCTTCTCGACCAGATCCTCGGCGCCGACGACGTCAGCACCCGCAGCCTTGGCCTCGTCGGCCTTGGCGCCGCGGGCGAACACGCCGACGCGGAGGGTACGGCCGGTGCCGTTCGGCAGGGTCACGACACCGCGGACCATCTGGTCGGCGTGACGCGGATCGACGCCGAGATTGATCGCGACCTCGATGGTCTCGTCGAACTTCGCTTTCGCGCGCTCCTTGACCATCTTGATGGCTTCCGCGAGCGGATAAAGCTTTTCGCGGTCAACGCCTTCGCGGGCTTTGTTCAAACGCTTTCCGATTGCCATGACCGCTTACCCCGCAACTTCCAGACCCATCGAACGGGCGGAGCCCTCGACCATCTTCATGGCCGATTCGATGGTGTCGCAATTCAAGTCCTTCATCTTCTTCTCGGCGATCTCGCGCACCTGCGCCTTGGTCACCTTGCCGGCCTTGTCACGGCCTGGCGCCTTCGAGCCGGACTGGATCTTGGCGGCCTGCTTGAGGAAGTAGGACATCGGCGGCGTCTTCATCTCGAAGGTGAAGGAACGGTCCGCATAGATGGTGATGATCACCGGGATCGGGGTGTTCTTCTCTTCCTTCTGGGTCTGGGCGTTGAACGCCTTGCAGAACTCCATGATGTTGAGACCGCGCTGACCGAGCGCGGGACCGATCGGGGGCGAAGGATTCGCCGCACCGGCCGGGACCTGAAGCTTCAGGTATCCGGTCACTTTCTTTGCCATGTATCACTCCTGTTGTGCCGGCGGAGCCGGCGGTTTCAGGTTCGTGGTCTGGGTCGGATGCGGCTGGCAACCGCCCTCTCCCTCCCACGGCCTCTCTTTGCGTGAAGCTTTTCGGCTTCACGCGTACCCGATCAGACCTTCTCGACCTGACCGAATTCCAGTTCGACCGGCGTTGCGCGGCCGAAGATCGACACCGCGACCTTCACGCGCGAGCGCGCCTCGTCGATTTCCTCGACCACACCCGAGAACGAGGCGAACGGGCCGTCGGCCACGCGCACGTTCTCGCCGATCTCGAACGACACCGACGCCTTCGGCCGTTCCACACCCTCCTGCACCTGGTGCAGGATGCGCATGGCCTCGGCTTCCGAGATCGGCATCGGCTTGTTTTCCGCGCCGAGGAAGCCGGTCACCTTCGGCGTGTTCTTGATCAGATGGAACGCCTCATCGGTCAGCTTCATCTTCACCAGCACGTAGCCGGGGAAGAACTTGCGCTCGGCATCGATCTTGCGGCCGCGGCGCACTTCCGTGACCTTCTCGGTCGGAACCAGCACCAGCTCGAACAGCTCCTCGAGCCCGCGCTGCTTGGCCTGCTCACGGATCGATTCGGCGACCTTCTTCTCGAAGTTCGAATAGGCGTGGACGATGTACCAGCGCTTGTCGGACACTTGAGCGGTTGCTGTAGCCATCAGTGAATGCCCAAAAGGAAAGTGATGAGGACACGGATAATCTGGTCGGCGGCGAAGAAGAAGACCGACGCCACGGCGACCATGACGAACACCATGATGGTGGTGATCGTCGTCTCACGACGGGTCGGCCAGGTGACCTTGGCGGTCTCCGAGCGCACTTCCTGCAAGAACTTGAACGGGCTGACTGCCATCGTTTGAGGTCCAGCGTCCGTCGACAGACGCATATGAATTTCAGGGATCCGAACAGCCGCCGTTGGCCCAGCCCTCTGTCTCGAAGGATGAGCCGGGAACCGGGCTCGATTGTTCGGGGATTTCAAAGCCGCGCCGGAGATCCGCGTCTAACGGGCCGGCTGCGAGTGCGGGGTATCTACTGCGGATGGGACCAAAGGTCAAGATATAGAGGGCTCGTGCGGGTAAGCCGCCCTCCCCCGGACGGCCGTGCAGAGACCATGTGGATCAAGGACTTATCCACCGCCCGCAGGCCGCCATCCGGGGAGGCTTTCAGCAAGACTGGCAACGTCAGTCGGCCCGGTCCACCATGGTAATGCCCGGCAGCGGCACCACGAACTTTCCGCCCTCGGCGAAATAACGGGCGTGCTTGGCCCGGATCGGATCGACATAGCGCCAGGCGAAGACGACGACAAAGGCCGGCTTGCGTTCGTAAAGGGCGGCGGGCGGCAGGATCGGGATGTCGTAACCCGGGCCGGCCATCACGTTCGCCTTCTTGGGATCGTCGTCCACCAGGAAGTCGATCTTGTTCTCCAGGCCGAACTGCGGCAGCAGGGTCGTGGTACCCACGGAGACGCCATAGCCGGCAACCGATTGGCCGCGCGCATGGGCGGCATCGGCCATCGCGACCAGCTCGTCGCGGATGGCGGCGATCCTCTTCACATAGGGCGCATAGTAGGCCGGCTGATCGACACCGAGCCGCTCTTCCTCAGCAACGAACCGCGCGACTTCCGCCGACGGCTTCTTGGCGCCGCCGGCGCGCTGCACGGTGACGCGAATCGAGCCGCCCTTGGTCCAGATGTGCTGAACGTCGATCAGCTCCATGCCGAGCCGGGCAAAGAAACGGATCAGCGGCTTGATGTTAAAATACGACAGATGCTCGTGATAGACGGTGTCGAGAAGGTTCTTCTCGGTCACGTCGACGCCATACTGCGTTTCGAACACGAACAAGCCGTCCGGCGCCAGCACATCGCGAACCCCGATCACCAGCGGATCGAGGTTGTCGACATTGGCGATCATGTTGTTGGCGATCACGACGCTGGCGGCACCATGGCTCTGAAGGATGCGGCGACCGATCACGTCGGTGAAGAAATCGCCGATGGTCTCGATCCCCGCCTCCGTCGCGCGCCGCGCAATGTCGACGGCCGGATCGACGCCCAGCACCCGCATACCCCGCTCCTTGAAGAAGCCGAGCAGCGATCCGTCATTGCTGCCGAGTTCGACGACCAGCGAGCCCGGCGCAATCCCGAAGCGGCTGACGACGTCGTTGGCGTAACCCGCGAAATGCTCCCGCAGGCCGAGCGAGAGCGAGGTGGTGTAGACGTAGTTGCGGTACTGGACCTCAGGATTGCCGACATGGAGGATCTGGAGGTGGCCGCAATCCCTGCACAGGTGCAGCGCCATCGGCACCGCGGCCCGGAAGACGGGATCGTCGACGCTTGCGTTGGGCACCTGGAAGTTCGGGGTGCCAATGGGCATGCCTGCCATCGGAACGACCAGCTCTTGCTTGTCCGAATGACAGAGACGGCAGGTATGACGGACGTAGAACAGGTTTTGCATCATGGAACCGGAAAACGGAGACAAGCGAGCGAGCGGGACAACCCCACCCTGTGAAGATCAGATCGACGGTAATGGTTCAAGTGAGTCAAGTGCGGCTCGAGACCTCCCCGGCCTTCGCCAGCCCGTAATCCAGCGGTTCTTCGGCAGCCTGCGCCGCCTTGTCCGCTGAATACGAGCCCCGCTCCGGACTGGCCAGCCAGATCACTCCGCCCGCCAGGCCGACGATCACGCTGACGGCCCCCAGCAGGAGCGAAACCGAAAGCGCTTCCTCGGAAGGAACGCCGGCCAAGCCGAGACAGGCGACCATTGCGCCCTCGCGAACGCCCCAGCCGCTGATCGAGATCGGAACCGCCGTCAGCAGGACCACCGGTGGAATCAGGATAGCGGCGTCCACCACCGAGAGCTGAGCTCCCACGCCGCGCGCCAAGGCATAGCACGCCGCCGCCGTCACGAGATGGATGAAGAGCGCCGATCCGAACAGCAAACCGCGGTGCTCGGATCGCAAGAGAAGAAATCTGACAAGCGTTCCAAACCGGACGAAGCTGGCGATCGCGGGAAGCGCGATGAGACGCTTCGGCAGGCGGTCGAGCGTCAACAGGACCACGGTACCGGCGACACCCGCCAGCGTCAGCCCTCCGATCGCCAGAATCGCGGCCTCGTTGGACACGCGCGACATCAGGAACGGCAATCCCGCCACCATCAGCACGATCAGCCCGATCAACGCCGTGAAACGGTCTGCGGCAACGCCCTTGACCGCTTCCGGCCACTGCACGCCACGCTGGCGCAACAGCCACATCCGAACCGCGTCCCCGCCGACCGACGACGGCAGCACCTGGTTGAACCAGAGGCTGATCATCAGGATCCGCCAACCAGCCAGCCAGTCCAGCGACACGCCGAGCGCGCGCATGATCAGCTCCCACCGGCCGTTGAGCGCGAAGGTCTGAAAGAAGATCAGCGCCAGCGCGAGACCGAACAGGAAAGGATCGACGGAGAGGAGATGGGTGCGCAATCGGTGCAGGTCGAGACCGCGCGCGATGTAGACCAGCACGGCGATCGACAGCAGCAGCTTCACCGAGAACAGGACCGCCTGCTTGAACCGCGCCTGCATCGGAGCCCGCCTCAGGATGCCGGGTATTCTGCGCGACCGATGACGAGGTCGATCGCGGCCATCATCCAGAACTGGTGCGTGGTCTCGACAATGTTGTAGCTGCGGCTGTCCACAAAGAAATTGACGTCACCGAGATTGCGCAGCGGATTGTCCGCATTCATGCCCGACAGTGTGATCACGCCGAGCTTCATCGTGCGCGCCTGCGCAACGGCATTCAGGATGTTCTTCGAGCGTCCCGACGAACTGATCGCGACGAGGCAATCGCCGGCGCGAGCGCTCAGCCGCACGGCGTGCGCGATCCAGTCCTCGAAACCGTAGTCGTTGGCAAGGCAAGACATCATGCTTGCATCGCTGAAGCAGAGCGCAGGCACCGATGCGTTCTTCGCCAGGTCGATCGCAAGATGCGAGGCGATGCCGGCCGAACCGCCATTGCCGATGAAGATGACGCGACCGCCCTGCTCGCGCGCGCGCAACCAGGCCGCGCGGGTGGCGGAGATGCTAACGAAAATACCGTCGTCAATCGACGTCGCGCGATGAAGGCGCCCCACGTAATCGTCAAGGAAGGCCTTGTGATCGGGATCGAGAGACTCGGCGGGCATGGGGTGGCGGCTCGACTGCAACATGTCGCCCTGATACCGGCTATTACTAGGGATTGCAAAGGTATAATACTTGCAAAAGTTGCGACCGGCTGTTAGTCGGCGTCAGGGTCTCACTCAACATTGGCGACGCCCGCAGGGCATTCGCGCTACGGATGTTCCCATGAAATGTATCGTGACTGGCGGCGCCGGTTTCATCGGCAGTCACCTCGTTGATCGCCTCCTCAATGACGGCCATGAGGTTATTGCGCTCGACAATTTCGTCATCGGACGTTCCGAAAATCTGTCGTCGCACGCCGGTTCGAGCCGGCTGAAGATCGTTCGCGCCGACGTCACTGACCGCGAATCGATCACCCCGTATTTCAACGGTATCGATTGGGTGTTCCACCTCGCGGCACTCGCCGACATCGTTCCCTCGATCGAATCGCCGATCCCGTATCACCGCGCCAATGTCGACGGCACGGTCAACGTTCTCGAGGCCGCGCGGCAGGCTGGCGTCAGCCGCTTCGTGTATGCGGCGTCGTCGTCCTGCTACGGCATCCCCGATGTCTACCCGACGCCGGAGAGCGCCGAGATCCGGCCGATGTATCCCTATGCTCTCACCAAGAACCTCGGCGAGCAGTGCGTCATGCACTGGTGCCAGGTCTACAAGCTTCCGGCGGTGGCGCTCCGTCTGTTCAACGTGTTCGGGCCACGCCATCGCACCACGGGAACCTACGGCGCCGTGTTCGGCGTGTTCATGGCGCAGAAGCTTGCCGGCAAGCCGTTCACTGTGGTCGGCGACGGCGAGCAGACCCGCGATTTCACTTTCGTCAGCGATGTCGCGGACGCCTTCGTCACGGCCGCACGCTCCGACGTCTCGCACGAGATCTTCAACGTCGGCTCGGACAACACCTACAGCGTCAACCGGTTGGTCGAGCTGCTCGGCGGCGACAAGGTCCACATCCCCAAGCGCCCCGGCGAGCCCGACTGCACCTATGCCGACATCACCAAGATCAAGCGGGTCCTGCAATGGACGCCGAAGGTGAAATTCGAGGACGGCGTCGCGACGATGCTGAAGTCCATGGACCAGTACAAGGACGCTCCCCTGTGGACAGTGGACAAGATTGCCGACGCCACCAAGGACTGGTTCAAATATCTCGGTGACGACAACGATGCGGCGTCCGGTACGCCGCACAAGGCAAGCTATTGAACAGGTTCGCGAGATATCGTTGCCGCGAATCGATCAATTCCGGGCCAGCCGGCCGAGGCCGGCCGGCGCTTTTGGGTAGTTCACATGGGTAATTTTTCGACAGACAAGGCGGCGGTCCATCCGGCACCGCACGAGAAGATCAAGACGCTCGAGGAATTGGGAGCGATCGCACGCGCCGCGCAGGCCGAGGGCCGTACCGTTGCGCTCTGCCACGGCGTGTTCGATCTGGTGCATCTCGGTCACGTCCGGCACATCCTGGCGGCGCGCAACGAGGCCGACGTCGTCATCGTAACCATCACCGCCGACCGTTTCGTCAACAAGGGCCCGGGACGGCCGATCTTTCCCGAGAACATGCGCGCCGAGATGCTGGCCGCACTCGGCACGGTCGACTGGGTCGCCATCAACCGGACCTCCAGCGCCGAGCCGGTCCTCGACACCGTACGCCCCGACATCTACGTGAAGGGCTCGGACTACGAAAATCCCGAGGATGACGTCACCGGCAAGATCGCCACCGAGCGCGAGGCCGTCGAGCGCCATGGCGGGCGCATCGTCTTCACGCGCGACGTGACCTTCAGCTCGTCGTCGCTGCTGAACCGCTACTTCGACATCTACGACCCCCCTCTGCGCGACTACCTCCAGAAGGTGCGCGAAGGCGGCGGCGCCGAACGCCTGCTGAAACTGATCGACAAGATCCAGGACATGCACGTCGTGCTGGTCGGAGATACCATCATCGACGAGTACCAATATGTCACGGCGCTCGGAAAGGCCTCGAAGGAGAACATCGTCGCGACCCTGTTCAAGAACCGGGAGCAGTTCGCGGGTGGCGTGATCGCCGCGGCGAACCACGTCGCCAGCTTCTGCAAGTCGGTCGAAATCGTCACGACGCTCGGCGGTGACGACTATCCCGAAGAATTCCTTCGCGCGCATATCCGCCAGAACGTCAAGCTGACGCCGATCCGCGTCGAAAACCGCCCCACCACCCGCAAGCTCCGCTACGTCGAGCTCGGCTACCTGCACAAGTTGTTCGAGGTCTACACCATGAACGACACGCCGGTCAGCGAGACCCAGCGGCAGGAGATCGACCGGGTCACCGCCGAGCGCGTGCGCGGCGCGGACGTGGTCATCGTCACCGATTTCGGCCACGGCATGATCGCGTCCAGCACGATCGACACGCTGATCGCGAATTCCAAGTTCCTGGCGATCAACGCCCAGAGCAACAGCGGAAACCACGGCTACAATCTGATCACGAAGTATCCGCGGGCCGACTACATCTGCATCGACGCACCGGAAGCGCGGCTGGCCGCCACCGACAAGTTCAGCGACATCGCATCGGTGATCGAGGGCGGTCTCCACAGCAAGATCGACTGCGACAACATGATCATCACGCACGGCTCCTTCGGCTGCTACCCCTTCTCGTCGAAGACCGGCGTCGCACGCGTTCCCGCCTTCACCAAGACCGTCGTCGACACCGTCGGCGCGGGTGATGCGTTCCTGACGATCACGGCGCCGCTGGTTGCCGCCGGCGGCAATATCGAGGACGTCGCCTTCATCGGCAATGCGGCCGGCGCTATCAAGGTCGGTATCGTCGGCCACCGCAGCTCGGTCGAGAAGGCGCCGCTGGTCAAGTTCGTCACCGCGTTGTTGAAGTAGCGCGAAGGCAAATTCTGGAGAACGACAGTGATTGATCAAAAGTGGAATGTGATGGTCACCGGTGGCGCCGGCTATGTCGGCAGCGTGCTGGTTCCCCAGTTGCTCGCCGCAGGCCACAAGGTCACGGTGCTCGACCTGTTCATGTACGGCGAGAATGTCTTCGACGCCGTCCGTGACAACCCCAACCTGCGCCTGATCAAGGGCGATATCCGCGACGAGGCCGCGATCAACGAAGCCCTGCGCGGCAACAATGCGGTGATCCACCTCGCCTGCATTTCCAACGATCCCTCGTTCGAGCTCGACCCGACGCTCGGCAAGTCCATCAACTACGACTGCTTCCGGCCGATGGTGCGCGCGGCGAAGAAGGCCGGCATCAAGCGTTTCATCTATGCGTCCTCGTCCAGCGTCTACGGCATCAAGGACGAAGCCGAGGTGACGGAGGAGCTGTCCTGCGAACCGCTCACCGACTATTCCAAGTTCAAGGCGATGTGCGAGACCGACCTCGCCGAGGAGGCCGCATCCGGGTTCGTCACCTGCACCGTGCGTCCGGCTACCGTCTGCGGTTACGCGCCGCGGCAGCGGCTCGACGTCGTCGTCAACATCCTGACCAACCTTGCGGTCAACACCGGCCGCATCCGCGTGTTCGGCGGGACGCAGCGCCGGCCCAACCTGCACATCCAGGACATGTCGGCAGCCTATCTGTTCCTGCTTCAGCAGGATGACGCGAAGATCGACGGCAAGACCTACAATATCGGCTACGAGAACCACTCGCTGATGAAGATCGCCGACATCGTCAAGTCGGTGGTCGGCAATAACGTCGACATCGCGGTCGAGCCGACCGACGATCTGCGCTCGTATCACGTCTCTTCGGAGAAGATCCGTCGCGAGCTCGGATTTGCGCCGACGCACACGATCGAGCAGGCCGTGTCGGGTCTGGTGGACGCCTTCAAGACCGGCCGTCTGCCGAACTCGCTCAACGACCCCAGGTACTTCAACATCAAGATGATGCAGAATATCAGCCTGAAGTGAGCGGCGTGCGGATCGGCATCGATTTCGACAACACGATCATCTGCTACGACAAGGTCTTTGCCGCCGCGGCGCGTCAGCGCGATCTGGTGCCGGAGGGCTGGGAGGGGCTGAAGACCGATGTGCGGGATTACTTGCGATCCCGCACTGGCGGTGAGCTCGCCTGGCAGGGCCTGCAAGGCTTCGTCTATGGCAAGGGCATCGGCGGCGCCGAAATCTATCCGGGCGTGCGGGAATTCCTGGCGGCGTGCAGACAGGCTGGCGCGAAGGTGTACATCGTCAGCCACAAGACCCGATACGGTCATCAGGACCCCGACCACACCGACCTGCGCGAGGCCGCGCGCGGCTGGCTGCGTGAAGTCGGCCTGATCGACGCTGCGGATGCGGCGGTGGCCGCCGGCGACGTCTATTTCGAGGACACGATGGCCGCCAAGGTCGAGCGACTCGCGAGCCTGGAGCTCGACGTCTTCATCGACGATCTCGTCGAGGTCTTCGACCAACCGCATTTCCCGAAGGCGACGCGATCGATCCTGTTCACGCGTTCGCAGGCCCTGCACCCCGAACATTGCAAGCCGATCGCGACATGGGCCGGCATCCGCAACGAAGTGTTTGCGGCATGAGCGAGCCCGACATCAGCGCAGCGGATGCAATGGCGATCGGCAGCCGTCTGGCGGGCGCCCCGGTCGCGGCCGCCCAACCGGCGCGATCCGGCGGCAACAACAGGGTGTTTCGGCTCGAGATGGCAAAGGGACCGGCCCTTGCCCTCAAGCATTATCCGTCCGACGGGCGCGATCGCCTGGGACAGGAATATGACGCGCTGTCGTTTCTGTCGCGCCACGGCATCACGTCGACACCGCGTCCGATCGCGAGGGATGCGGATGCGTTCTGCGCGCTGTATCAATGGTTCGACGGCGAGGCGGCGGTGCAGCGTCCCCAAGACGACGATGCGGATCAACTGGCGGATTTCCTGATCGAGCTGCAGAAACTGCGCGACGCCGACGGCGCGCAGACGTTGCGGAACGCTTCAGCCAGCATCTTCTCGCCTGAGGAAGCCATCGCGCAGTACGAGCAGCGCCTGGACGGATTACGGCGGGCCTCGGCTGACGAACCCGAGCTGCGAGCGTTCGTGGACAGCAGCCTGGTTCCCAGCACTGACGTCGCGATCCAGCGGCTCCGCCGGCGCTATACAGAACTGGGCCGGGATCCTGGAGAGGACCTTGCGCCGGTGCATCGCGCACTGAGCCCGTCCGATTTCGGGCTGCACAATGCGCTGCGCGGCGAAGACGGCCGCCTGCGATTCATCGACTTCGAATATTTCGGCTGGGACGATCCGGTCAAGCTCGTGTCTGACACCGCGCTTCACCCCGGTAGCGATCTGCCCGAAGCCAACGCAAATCGGTTGACCGAACGCCTCACGCAAGCTTTTGCGGCTAGGGATGACGCGTTTGCGATCCGCCGTGACGTACTGTATCCTGTGTTCGGGGCGATCTGGTGCCTGATTGTCCTGAATGCCTATTTGCCGGAAAGCCGCTCCCGACGCGCATTGGCCGCGCAAGGTGGCGATCTGACGGTCCGCCTCGCCGGTCAGCTCGCCAAAGCGCGCCGGCTCCACAAAACGATTTGCCAACGTGATCCAGATCTCACCCCACGCTGAAGCCGCCCTCACCTGCACGCTGGACGAGCGCAGCCTTTATTTGCGCCGCCTGGTGCTCGGTTCTGTCCGTTCCGCGGGACGCGGACATGTCGGACCTGCCCTGTCGCTGATCGAGATGGTCCGCGTGCTCTACGACGACGTGCTGCGGATCGATCCGAAGAATCCGCGCGATCCCAATCGCGACCGCGCCATCCTCAGCAAGGGACACGGTTGTCTGGCGCTCTACGCGCTCCTCGCCGATCGCGGCTTCTTCCCGCTGTCGGAGCTGGATGGCTTTTGCGGCCCCGACAGCATCCTGGGCGGACATCCCGAATACGGCATGGTGCCGGGGGTCGAGGCGTCGACCGGCGCACTCGGGCACGGCCTTTCGATCGGCGTCGGCCTTGCGCTTGCCGCGCGCATGCGCGAGCGCAGCTATCGGACCTTCGTCCTGCTCGGCGATGGCGAGATCAACGAGGGATCGGTGTGGGAAGCTGCGATGGGCGCGGCCAAGCACGGGCTCGACAACCTGGTCGCGCTGATCGACTACAACAAGCTGCAGAGCTACGGGCCCACCGACTACGTGCTGCCGCTGGAGCCGCTAGCGGACAAGTGGCGCAGCTTCGGCTTCGCCGTGCAGGAGGTCAACGGCCACGACGTCGGCGCCCTGCGCACCGTGCTGAAGCAGGTCCCCGCCGTTGCGGGGAAACCCACCGCCATGATCTGCCACACCGTCAAGGGCAAGGGTCTTCCGGCTGCGGAGTCCAACGCCGACTGGCATCACAAGAACAAGCTGACCGACAGCGAGCTCGACGCCATTCGCGTTGCTGTCGGCGATTTTTGATCGGCTCCCCATGCGCAACACCGCGATGAACATGGTCCACAAGCTCGCCGCGCGCGACGAGCGTGTGCTTTACATCGGCTCTGATCCCGGCGCCGGCACGCTGCGCGCGATGAGCAAGGAATTTCCCAAGCGCCACCTCATCGAGGGCATCTCGGAAGCTCACATCATCGGCATGTCGGCCGGCCTCGCGATGGAAGGCTTCGTGCCTTACGTCAACACCATCGCGACCTTCCTGACGCGGCGCTGCTACGAGCAGGTGGCCGTCGATCTGTGCCTGCACAATCTGCCGGTGCGGCTGATCGCCAACGGCGGCGGCCTCGTCTATGCGCCGCTCGGCCCCACCCACCAGGCGATCGAGGACATCGCCATCATGCGGGCGCTGCCGAACATGACGGTGATCTGCCCGTGCGACGCCGACGAGGCAGCGCGCATGATGGAGCAGACGCTGGACTGGAAGGGCCCGATCTACGTCCGGCTCGGCAAGGGCGGCGATGCCATCGTCTCCAAGGCCGAGCACGGCTTCGAGATCGGCAAGGCCATCCTGATGCGGCCGCCCGGCGACGTCGTGATGGTCACCACCGGCATCATGCTCCAGCGCGCCCTCGCCGCGGCCGACGTGCTAGCCGCGCAAGGCATTCGCGCTGGCATCCTGCACATGCATACGGTCAAGCCGCTGGACACCGAGGCGTTGCTGCAGACGGTGCGCGCCACTCGCCTGCTGGTGACGCTCGAGGAACATGTCCCCTCCGGCGGTCTGGGCAGCGCGGTCGCGGAGACGCTGATCGACAAGCTCGGATCAAACCTGCCCGCGATGCTTCGGCTGTCGCTGCCGGATCGCTTCATGCACAATTACGGCTCGCAGGACTCGTTGCTGAAGAAGCACGGGCTCTCCGCCAACGCCATTGCGACCTCGATCGAGCATGCGCTCGCGGCGTCGCGCACCTCCACTCCTCAACTTCATTCCACCTGACGGATCACATGTACGACGTTCGATATTCCTATCTGCTCGAGCAATTCTCCGATCCCGCCCCGATCCTGGCCGAGATCGGCCGACTGGTGGCGACCGGTGACTTCACCCTTGGCAAGCCCGTCGCCGAATTCGAGAAGCGCTTTGCCGAGCTGATCGGCGTGCGTCACGCCATTGGCGTCGGATCAGGCACCGATGCGCTCAAGCTGCCGCTCAAGGCGCTCGGCATCGGCCATGGCGACGAGGTCATCACCGCCGCCAACACCTTCATCGCCACGGTCGGCGCCATCGCCGAGACCGGCGCGACGCCGGTCCTGGTCGACTGCGACGATTCCTTCTGCATGAATGTCGACTATGTCGAAGCCGCGATCACTGAGAAGACCAAGGCGATCATGCCGGTCCAGTTGACCGGCGAGGTCACCGACATGGGCAAGCTGATGGCGATCGCGCAGCGCCACAACATCCCCGTCGTCGAGGATGCCTGCCAGGGCATCCTGTCGGAGTTTGCCGGAAAGCGGTCCGGCACCCACGGCATTGCGGCCGGCTTCTCCCTGCATCCGCTCAAGAACCTCAACGTCTGGGGCGATGCCGGCGTCGTCGTCACCAATGACGACGGCATGAACGAGAAGCTCCGCCTGATCCGCAACCACGGCATGAAGAACCGCGACGAGATCGCGATCCTCGGCTGCAACTCGCGGCTCGATTCCTTGCAGGCCGTCGTCGGCAACTGGCTGATCGGCCAGACCAGCGAGATCACGCGCCGCCGGATCGAGAATGCGGCCTATTACGACGCGGGTCTCGCCGGCCTGCCCGGCCTGCGCGTTCCGCCGCGCCGTCCCAACGTGAAGCACGTCTATCATCTCTACATGGTGTTCGCCGAGCGCCGCGACGAGCTCTACAAGTACTGCCTGGACAACGGCATCGAGGCCAAGATCCACTATCCGATCCCGCTGTATCAGCAGGAGGGTCTTAAGCATCTCGGTTACGCGCCGGGCACGTTCCCGGTCACCGACCGCCATGCCAAGGAAGTCATCAGCTTCCCGGTCGACCAGCACCTGACGCGCGCCCAGCAGGACCGCGTCATCGCGACCGTCAGGAAGTTCTGCCATGGACGCTGACACCGGCCGCCGGCGCATCGGTTACGTCAATCTTCCCGCCCAATTCGAGGAAGAGCGCGCGGAGATCATGCAGGCGGTGGAAGGCGTGTTCCAGCGCAGCGATTTCATCGGCGGGGCTGCTGTTGGAAAGCTCGAGGAGGAATTGTCGGTCTATCTCGGCTCGCCGCATGTGGTGACGCTGAATTCCGGCACCGACGCGCTGATCCTCGCGATGCGGGCGCTCAACATCGGTCCCGGCGACGAGGTCATCACCCCGCCGAATTCGTTCGTGGCCTCGACCGCCGCGATCATCGCGGTCGGCGCCACGCCGGTCTTTGCGGACGTGCTGCCGGACCAGAACATCGATCCGGCCGCGGTCGAGGCCGCCGTCACCCCGCGCACCAAGGCGATCATGCCGGTGCATCTGACCGGGCGCATGGCCGACATGAACCCGCTGATGGCGATCGCGAGCAAGCACGCTCTCGCCGTGATCGAGGACAGCGCGCAGGCCGTGGGCTCGACCTACGACGGACGCATGAGCGGCACCATCGGAACGTTCGGCTGCTTCTCCGCGCATCCCCTGAAGAATCTCAATGCCGCAGGCGATGCCGGCTTCCTCGTCACGGCCGACGCCGAACTTGCCGCACGGATCCGCCGCCTGCGCAATCACGGCCTGATCAACCGCAGCGACGTCCAGGAATGGGGCCTCGTGTCACGGCTCGACACGCTGCAGGCCGAGGTGCTTCGCATTCGCCTGCGCCACCTGCCCTCGGTGATCGAACGCCGGCGGCGCAACGCCGCGCAATACCGCGCCGAGCTCGCAGACTTACCGCTGTTCATTCCGCCCTGCCGCAACATCGAGTTCAACACCTTCCACACCTTCGTCGTGCAGACCGACCGTCGCAACGATTTCCAGAAATATCTTGCCGACAAGGGCATCGAGACCGCGATCCACTATCCGGTCCCGATCCATCTGCAGCCGGCGGCAGCGCATCTGGGTCACGGTCGCGGCGCGTTTCCGGTAACCGAGCGGCAGGCGGACCAGATCCTCACCCTTCCCATCAACCAATTCCTCTCGGCCGCCGATATCAGCCATATCTGCGCGACCGCCCGGGGGTACTTTGCATGACGGATACCGACTTCCTCGAGGCCGATGAGCAGGCGCTGGCGCAGCGCTTCGTCGACAACGGCTTTGTCACCACGCCGGCTGACGACCGCGCCGGGCTCGACCGCATCCAGCGGCGCGCCGCTGAGCTCGCGGCGGACTATCTCAAGCTGCCGCACAGCAACGATCCCTATGCGATGCTCGACACCATCCACACGCGGGTGAGCGTGGATGATCTCAACGGACTGCGGCTGCACGTCTTCAACGGCCTCAACGCCGAGCCCTGGTTCCGGCCGACCTATTTCCGTCTGGCGCGCTCAACGATCGAGACCATCGTCGGCAACGAGCTCTGCATGCAGCGCCGCGTCAATCTCAGCATCCAGCTTCCCGGCGACAGCTCGTCGCTGCTCGCCACCCATTCCGACGTCTGGTCGGGCGACTCGCCGTTCGAGGTCGTGGTGTGGGTGCCGCTGGTCGACGTTCACCGTACTAAAGCGATGTACCTGCTGCCGCCGTCCCTGAACGGCGAGATGCAGGACCGGATGGCCGGCCTGCGCAGCGCCGAGGAACTGTACAAGACCATCAAGCCGCACGCGACCTTCATCGAGATCCCTTACGGTCACGTCATGCTGTTCAACCAGACCCTGATGCACGGCAATCGCGTCAACGAGGAGCCCGGCACGCGCTGGAGCATGAACTGCCGCTTCAAGAGCATCATGTCGCCCTACGCGGACAAGCGCTTCGGCGAGTTCTTCGAGCCGATCCTGCTGCGTCCGGCGACGCGCGTCGGCATGCAGTACAAGCTGCCGGGAGGCTTCCATGGCTGAGCGAGCCGGTCACCGCGGCTATATCGGCGCCCGGCCGCTGAACGGCAGCCGCACCCCGCAGCACGTCCAGAACATCGTGATCCGCGACTACGCGCGGCGGAAGAACCTGCAGTATCTGCTCAGCGCCGTCGAGCACATCATGCCTGGCAGCTACATGGTGCTCGAGGACATCCTGGACGAGCTGCCCCGCCTGAACGGCCTGATCCTCTACAGCATCTTCATGCTGCCGCCCGACGAGGCACGGCGGCGCGAGATCTACGATCGCGTGCTGCGCGAGGGCTGCGATCTGCACGCGGCTGTGGAGGAGATCACGCTCTCGTCGCCGAAGGACATCCAGGCCGTCGAGGACATCCTGCTCGTCAACAAATTCGCGACCATCCTGTGACGATGCCGCGATCCCGTTAACGACCATGGCCGAGGTCAACCTGCTCCAGCCGATGCACGCGTCGACCAAGCGGAACTACGTTCAGCGCGTGGTCGAGCATGACAAGGCGGAATCGGCGACAGTCGCCCGGCAATGGGGACGCGACTACTGGGACGGCGACCGACGCTACGGCTATGGCGGTTACCGCTATGACGGAAGGTGGCGCCCGCTCGCCCAGACCCTGATCGACCGCTATGGCATCAAGCCCGGCATGTGCGTGCTCGATGTCGGCTGCGGCAAGGGCTATCTGCTGTACGAGTTCACCCAGCTCGTCCCCGACCTCTCGATCGCCGGCATCGACATCTCCGACTACGGCATCGCCAACGCCAAGGAGGAGGTGCGGCCACACCTGAAGGTCGGCAGTGCCGTCGAGCTCCCCTACCCCGACCACAGCTTCGACCTCGTGGTGTCGCTCGGCGTGCTGCACAACCTTCCGCTCGAGGACGTCTTCCGCGCGGTGCCCGAGATCGAGCGCGTCGGACGCGGCACCTCGAAATATCTGATGGTGGAATCGTTCCGCAACGAACGCGAGAAGGCGAACCTCCTCTACTGGCAGCTCACCTGCCTGAGCTTCCACGGTCCGGAAACATGGGCCTGGATCTATGACAAATGCAGCTACCGGGGCGACCATGGCTTCATCTTCTTCGAATGAGACGGCGCGTTCGCGCCCGCCGACCTCGCTGCGTGCACAAAATCCGGAAGTCTATTATTCCGACGACGCCATCGTCACCGCGGACGATGCCACGATCGCGGAGCTGAAGCGCATCGCGGCCGGCAACCCGCGCCTGCGCAGCCGCCTGTGCACGCATCCGGATCCCTCATCCGGCCTGCACGAAATGCTCATCGTGCATCACCGCGAGGCCTATGTGCGACCGCACAAGCATCTTGGCAAGCCGGAATCGTTCCACGTGATCGAGGGCACCGCGCAGGTCGTGATCTTCGAGGATGACGGCCGCATTCGCGAGGTGCTCGAGATGGCGCCCTACGGCCAGGGCAAGCGCTGCTATTACCGCATGCCGGAAAAGGTCTTCCACTCGATCCTGATCACCTCGGAATGGCTGGTGTTTCACGAAACCACCGCCGGCCCGTTCGATCCGGCTCGCACGGCATTTCCCGACTGGGCGCCTGACGGCAGCGATGCTGCCGAGGTGCAGGACTACGTGACGAGGACTGGTACGCTCGCCGCGGAGCATCTGGCGAGCAAATAGACTTCGACTGCCATCGCTGTTCCACGCCCCGCCTTGAATCTTCGAGGACAAACTAGCCGATGAAGCTGCCCGGTACGAAAGCGGTGGTGACCCTAGTCAAGTTCGTTGTCTCGATCGGGATACTCGTGCTGATCATGCGCGGCCAGGATCTGGGGTCGTTGAAAGTGGATCTTCTCGCCGCCAAACTCGACATGCTGGCGCTTGCGGTGTCGCTGCTGTTCGCGCAGACCTTCGTTCTCTGTCACCGCTGGATTCTAATTCTCCGCGCCATGGACGTTTCCCTGGGTTGGTTCGCAGGCTGGCGCATCCTCATCATTAGTACATTTTTCAACCAGGTGCTGCCCGCAGGCGGTGACGCCGTCCGCATCTGGATGCTGCGGCGGCATGGGAAGCAGTGGTCGCAGACGATCAGTAGCATCGTCGCCGATCGCTTCCTCGCGTTGCTGGCTCTCGTCGTCGTCATCCTGGCAGGAATGCCGTTCCTTCTGCCGCGCATCAGCGACAGCTCGCTGCTTTTTGCCATCATGACCGTGCTCGCGTTTGCATGTTCCGGTGTGATCACCCTGGTTACGTTGAACTGGTGGCCGCCCCGTCTGATCGCAGTCCTGCCGGCCAGGATCATACAGTTCGTGACCTTGATCAGGGCGCCGTTGCTGGCTAGCGAAGTGCGCGGAATGCTGATCGCGTCCGCCATCGTCATCCATCTGATGACGGTCGCAGCCTGTTATGTCCTTGCGATCGGACTGGAGGCGCCTCTCTCTGCACTCGACGCATTCGTTCTTGTCCCTCTCGTGATTCTCTCGTCAGCAGTCCCGATCTCGATTGGAGGATGGGGCGTGCGTGAGGGCGCGATGGTCGCCGCGCTCAGCCTCGCGGGAATCGCGCCCGACAAGGCCCTTGCGATATCGGTATTGCTCGGACTTGGCGGCCTGATCGTTGGGCTACTGGGCGGCCTGGTATGGCTCCTCGCACCGGAGCGCGCCAATTTCAGCACCGACAAGCTGCGGGCCACTGCCGAACGGCCCGACGCCGCACCGATCTAGCAATGGCGCGAATGAACATCCTGCCCATACCTTATTTGACAATCGATCGACGCTGGACCGCCCGGTCGATCGACGTTCTTTTCGGCTATATGACAACGGACAAGTCAAGCAATGGTAGTAGCCCAAGCGAATTTGCGCGCCCTCATTCAGGCGTTGTCGTGGCGTATCGTCATTTGTACGCCGGCCGCTCTTTCCATCTGGCTTCTGAACCGCCCCGGCACATACCGCACCTTGCTATTCGACGGCGGCTGGACAACGCGATTTTACGTCGTCGCCTGGGTCATCCTGACGCCATATCTCGGCTGGTTTGTGATGGCGACTGGGCGCCTGACATTCTCCCTGATCAAGCACGAGCCTACCCAGCGGGTCGATGAATTCTTCGTCGGCGCGGCTACACTCATATTGGTCGGCTTCGGGCTCGGCGCCCTTTCCATCCTGTACCCGCAAATCGTTCTCGGGTCTGCGATCGCAGTCCTCCTGTGGGATAGCCACAGCTTCAGGAAGCCGCAAAAATTCGCGGTGACGTTGCCGCTGGTAGCAACATCGCTGCTAGGTCTTTGGCTGCTCGCAACGGTGTTCGTCGATCGCGCCGTCATACCCGACGTCATTTCGACCGACGTTCAGCAGCTCTATACGCCCTATCTTGCGGAGGTTGCGAGAAATCACAGCATCTGGCTCGCGGCTGACAATCCCATCTTCTCCGACTTCGAAATCGGCCACGGAAACGGCCTGCATTTGATGCTTGCGACGTTCCTACCTCCTCACGTCGCGCAGATCATTTCATTTCTTTATTTCGTTGGAATCGGCGCAGTCATTTTTGAGCTCGCCCGCATCGTTCTGCCATTGCAAGCGCTCGGTCGCCGGTGGGAAGACGCGGCGATACCGATTGCACTCGGCTTGGCGATCCTCGGACTTGCGTGGCCGCGAACGATGCCGAGCGTCAAGCCCGGCCTCTACATCATGGAATTTGGCAAGTACCATCTTCAAACAGCGGCCTTTTTTGTCTATTTTCTGCTGGTCGTCATTCGGTCCTCCCGTAGCCGGGACAGGCTTGCCGCCGGCATTTGCGCCTTTGCCGCTGCCTCTTCCTATCCGCTATACGCCGCGTTCGTCTTCCTGATCTCAGGATTGGGAGTGCTCACCAAGGCACTTCAACGGGATCGGCCCGGCCTCATCACGAGTTTGCTCCTCGGGCTGGGCGCGATCGCGGGATGCATCCTGGCCTTCTCTGTTAATTATTTCTATCTCGGAATCCCGGCGACAAATCCGTACTCGCTCTTCCGGAGAGTCGCATCGGTAGAACGTTTTTCGCAATTCGGCAGCCTAGATATTCTTGATTATTTCGTACTGGCGCAGTCGCTGGAGGTCAGCGATTTCCTCAGCAAGGCGGGGGTACTCGCCTTCCTCAATCAGGCCAAGTCTGTACTCCTGGTCACAATCCTTGTCACGGCGGCGATTTGTGTTGTCGCTTTCGCGGACTCGAAGCTGTTTCCCGATCGCTCCGACGTCTCAAAGTCGCGGGCATGGCCCAATATTGCGGCGCTTTTCGTCGTTATCGCCTACGTTGCCAGCGTCCGGCTTTTGGACATGACTTTGAATATCCCGAGCCTGATCAGATTATCCATTCATGTGAACGCGCTATTTCCGCTTGCGGCTGCCGGAATCGGCTGCTGGGGACTGGTTCTCGTCCGGCAATTCAGACCTAGCTGGTTCGCCGGACGCTACGCTCCCGATGTAGCACTCCTTGCACTCCTGACCGCCTGCGCCTGGATGACCGTTTCGTATCCGTGGCAGAGCTTCAGGAACGACAAGGCCATGGCCTTTGTACAGGGGCGTCCGCTTGATCGGATGCCCCGCGTCAGCCTGAACTGGCAACGCTGCGATGAATTGCAGCAAGCGACGGGCTCCGATCGCGTCCTCGCCCTCAACGGCTATCGCGCGATGGTGCCATGCTATTTTTCGCTCCTGCTCACACGAGGCAAGATCGTACACACCTATCAGAGCGACGTTGCGCGCGACTTCGCGAAAATCGCATTGGGAACTGCCGATACCGCGGAAGCGACGCTCCGGTCACTCGGCGTAAATCTGTTCTATGTCCAGAAGCAGAATTGCGATTTCTGGCTCAACGGGTTTTCCGATCTGTTCCAACCCGCCGAACTGGGGAGGCGGTTTACCGTCCGTAGCGAGACACCGAATTATTGGATGCTGACCTGGAAGAACGGCAGTCAAGCATTGGACCCAGAGGCCGAGACCGGCATTTCCGCGTTGCGGACCCGATCAAAGGATATCTACCGGGAGGCGTACGGTGTCGAGCCGTTTGAGGTGGTGAAGCACCGCTCGCCTCCTAGCGGCAAGCGCGCGGACGTCAACGCCCTCGATAAGCTCTTCACATGCGAATGATCAAAGATGCGGTGCCGGCTCGGAAGGCCGCAAGTACAAGCTTCAGAAAAGCTTCCGCCTGTGAAAAGCTCAGTCAGGGCAACTTAGGAATTGTAGCATGGCCTGTCGCGCTATATAGGCTTTTAGCAGCTCCGGGCGCCGCCCCGGGGACACCGATGTTCCCTTGCTTTTCCTGCAAAGAGCTAGACCCGTGACCGACCATTGCCGCCTCTGCCATTCGACCGACCTGCGACCGGTCATCGACCTTGGATTGATGCCGATTGCGCATCGGCTTCGACACAGCCGGAACGAGCAGGACGAACGGTACCCGTTCGAGGTGTTCGCCTGCGGCGAGTGCGGCCTGCCCCAGATCGTCAAGCCGATCGATCCCGACATCCTGTATCGGCAGTTCAACTACAATTTCAGCAGCTGGAAGCCTGAACCGCACCAGGTCGACGAGCTCGACACCATCGCGAAATTCTCGAAGCATCAATCCGTGTTCGAGATCGGCTGCAACGATGGCCTGTTCATGGACAAGCTCCGCGAGCGCGGCACCAAGGTCATGGTCGGCGTCGAGCCCAATCCGGTGTCGGGCAAGATCGCCCGCGAGCGCGGCATCAAGGTCTATGCCGACATGCTGAGCCCGGAGATGGCCCACGACGCAGTCGCTCAGTCCGGCAAGTTCGACCTCGTGATATCGCGCCAAGTGCTCGAACACATCGTCGATTTCGAGAACTTCTTCGCCTGCGTGAAGATCGCGCTGAAGGAGGACGGGCTGCTCTTCATCGACGTGCCTGATTTCGCGCCCGGCTCGACGGCAGGCGATCTCTCGGTGCTCTGGGAGGAGCACGTCAGCTACTTCACCGAGCCGACGCTGGTCGCACTGCTCGCGCGCCACGGCTTCGAGGCGGTGTCCGTGAAGAAGTACAATTTCAGCGGCGGCAGTCTCGCGATTGCCGCCCGCCGTGCCGCAGGCCCAGTGACGGTGCCGCCCGCGCCGGCCGGCGTCGGCGAGAAATTCGGCCAGCGCGCGCGGGAGTATGGCGCCCGCCTGCGACCGATTCTCGCCAAGGCCCGCGCCAGTGGCGCCGAGATCGCCATCTACGGCGCCGGCTGCCGCGCCTGCACCTTTACCAATGCGCACGAACTCGCGGATCTCATCGACCTCTCGGTCGACGACCAGAAGGAGCGCCAGGGGCTGTTCCTGCCGGGTACCGGGATCCCGATCCGCTCGCCGGAGGACCTTGCCGGCAAGTCGAACGCGCTCGTCTGTCTTCTTGCCGTGAACGAGGAGAACGAGGCCAAGGTCAGCAGCCGGCTGCGCGAGAACGTGAAGCGCCCGCTACACATCGTCTCTATCTTCGCGCCCTCCGATATCTGGAGCGAGCTCGATCGCCTCGAAGCGGCCGCAGGGTCGCGGCATGGCTGACGACAAGCTCTTCAACTACTACGAACGTCAGGACATCCTGCCGACGTTCGGCAATTTCAAATCCTCGACCGAACTCGCCGCCTATGCCGGCCAGCGGCGCGAACTGTTTTCAGACAAGCTGGTGCTGCCTCCGCGGCTGTTCCGCGATGCCGAGGTGCTCGAGTTCGGTCCTGATTCCGGTGAGAACGCCCTCGTGTTTGCCGGCTGGGGCGCGAACATGACGCTCGCCGAACCGAACCGGCATGCGCATCCGAAAATCGAGGCCTATTTCGCGCATTTCGGCCTGACCGATCGTCTGCGCGAACTCGCATTGGCCGATGTCGAAGGATTTCGCAGCGAGCGCCGCTACGACATCATCGACGCCGAGGGTTTCATTTACACGGTGCAGCCGAGCGAAAAATGGCTCGGCATTTTCCACCGGCTGCTCAATCCGGACGGTTACGCCGTCGTTTCCTACTACGAACGCTATGGCGGCTTCTTCGAGCTCGCGCTCAAGGCGATCCATGCCGCTGGCAAGGCTCTGACGGGCCGCCCGGCGCTGGAGACGGCGAAGTCGCTGTTCGAGGCGAAGTGGAACAGCATTCGGCACACCCGCAGCTTCGAATCCTGGCTGATGGACGTGCTCGAAAATCCGTTCGTCCGACACCGGTACTTCCTCGATTCGGCCGCCCTTTGTACGGCGGCGCATGAGCAGGGATTCGACATCCATTCGGCATGGCCCGCTTATCGGGACAGCCTGGACGTCTACTGGCACAAGAAGGTCCTGTCGGGGGACGAGAAGCTGCGTCGCGCGACGCGCCATCTCGACCGCAGCCGCCTCAGCTTCCTCGGCGGACGAAAGCTTTATCTGGTCGGCCAGGCCGACGCGGTGAGCGCGATCTCGGCTTCAATTGAAGCGCTGGTGCTCGATGTCGACAGAATGATCGACGAGCCCTTCGGCGACAGCCTGCCGCGCGTGATCGCGAGCCTCGCTTCGCTGCGCGAGACGATCCTGGCGACGGACATTCTCGCCGACGATGCTTCCGACATCGAAGCCATCACGGCAACGCTCGACAGCTTCCATCGCATCTTCAGCGCGATCGGGCGGCGCGATGCGTCCGCGATCACCTCCCTCACCCAATCAGACCCAGCGTTCATCAACACATGGGGTCAGCCGGCGCATTTCCTCGTCGTCCGGAAGCGCCTCGAGGGATCGTAACCCGTGAGGCCAGGCATTGGCATCATTGGAACAGGCATGGTCGGCCAGATGTGCCACCTCGCCAATTTCGTTGCCAATCCCGCCTGCCGCGTCGTCGCGATCGCCGATCTCCGGCCCGATCTGGCGGCCGCCGCCGCGCAGAAATTCGGCATCTCACGGGTCTACGGCACGCATCGCGAGCTGCTCGCGGATAGCGAGGTGTCCGCCGTCGTCGTCGTGACGAAGCGTCGCGCCACCGGCCCGATCGTGCTGGACGCGTTGAACAGTGGCCGGCACGTGCTGTCGGAGAAGCCGATGGCCTACACGACGGCTCAGGCCGCATCGCTAGTCGAAGCTGCGCGGCGACAACACCTCGTCTACAGCATCGGCTACATGAAGCGGCACGACGCCGGCGTAGCGCGCGCGCTGGCCGACCTGGCGCGCTTGCGCGCAGACGGCTCGCTCGGACGCATCGTCGGGGCAAGAGGCTGGTGCTTCGGCGGCGAAACCGGCCGATCGCACGACAACTTCGTCATGACCGGTGAAACCCGGCCGGACGGGCTCGAGCTCTGGCAGGATGGTCCCGACTGGATGCCGGGCGCGTTCCGGCCCGGTTACGACAACTTTCTGAACGTGTTCAGCCATATCATCAACCTCGCGCGCTACCTGCTCGGATCATCGCCGACAGTCGCCGAAAGCATCGTCGAGACCTCCGGCGCCGCAACGGTGACGCTCGACTTCGGAGGTATTGCCTGCGCGCTGCAGCTTGCGAACGGGTCCGAAGGTACCTGGCGCGAGGGGCTGACGATCGATTTCGAGCGGGGCGCGGTGACCATTGAACTGCCCCCGCCTTTTGCCGAGCAGGAGGCGGAGGTCATCCTCGACCAGCACGGACAAATCACGCGCTTGACGGGCGAGCCCAGCTGGGCGTTTCGGCGTCAAGCCAATGCATTCGTCGCCGACATCGTCGAACGCCGGACGCCGCTTGCGTCCGGCGCAGATTCGATGACCGACATTGCGCTTGCCGAGGCGATCTGGAAGCGGCAGCTCAGCGGCTAGGCATCGCATCCGCTTTCGGGCGATCGAGCGGCACTATCCCCGCGATCGGACCCAGCTTTATCGTCACCTCGGCCAGTTGACGCAGAAACTGTGAAACGTCGCAGCGCGACAGCAGGCGGCATGCGTAGTACTTGCGCACCAGAGCCTGGTTCGGCGCCGCGCCGGGACCCGGCTGGAACGAGATCGTCGCCTGCGGCCCCGACGGATCGAAATGACGGAACGCGCTTCCGGGCGCCGTCCGCGCCATTTCCATTTCCTCAAGGATGGTCGGACGCTCTGCCCGCAACGCAAATCCGAAGAAGGGTTGATCGCCCCAGGCAAGGCGGAGCATGCCGGTAACCTCAGCCAAGCCGAACGGCACATGCTGGGACGGGTAGTCGACAAAGCCATCATCGACCGCAAAGACCGTTGCTGCCGGCTGTGCCCGGTTCGCAAGATCAGTCGCAAGGGCCTCCTGCCTGAGGGTTCTCGCCTGCATGAAGATGTATGTGTTCCATAGCAGGCCGATCGATAGCACCGATCCAAATCCGAGCACGACTGCGAAGGCTGCCTTCGGACCGATCGCGTGCTCGACCCACCGCTTGAGACCGAGAACGATCAGCGCCGATGGCAGGCCGAACATCAGCAGATGACGGCTCTCATAGAAGTGCATGCTGGAGGGCCGCAAGCCGGCGACCAGGTAGGGAAACGACAAGGCCAGAAACAGCACGACGGCGAGCAAGAGCGGCGCGGCAACCGCATATTTCGCGGTGGTCGGTCTCGCCTCGGACCGCAACAACAACAACAAGGCGGCGCCGACGAGGAGTGCGGCCACGACGAGCGGCACCGGTGCCTCGATCATCATCTTGAGCGCGCCGACCACGACGTCCCAATAGCTCGTGATGAAAAACGCCTTCCAGCCGTCCGCCAACTCGCCGAGCGTCGGGAAATGGGCGCCATAGTGCTGCGCGTACACGCCGATCCGCTTGAACCAGATATTGAGCGTGCCCCAATAGACCAGAGGAAGCACTATCAGTTCCGGATAGCCCAGGGCGCATCGCCAGGCTGCGAGCCATGTGCGGAGAACGAAGCCGTGTGCCGCGTTCCCGCCCCGCCATATCGCGACGAAGAGACCGAGCACCACGAAGGTATAGAGTACGATCGTCGAGTTGAGCGCGAAGCTCAGAAGGAATACCAGCGCGACGGCGATGCGAAGAAGAACGCGTCGCAGGCCACGAGCACTGAAGGCGAGCGTCAAGAGCCACGCGCCGACGAACACGAGCCCGAAGCTGAACACGTAGACCGCATTCGCCTTCCCCGCCCAGAGCTGATAGCCGGGATAGGTCCAGACGATCAGCGCGAAGCCGACCGCCTCGGCGCGATCGAGCAGATCGAGCCGCGTTGCGGTCAGCATCAGACACGTCGCGCCGAGGAGAATTCCGGCAAAGGCCAGCGCCACCATCACGACGACCGGCGCGCCGGTCCAGTTGGCGATGGTATCGTAGCTGTAGAAAACCGGGTGGCCGGCACCGGACAGAAGGAAGTCGATGTCGATCATGTAGTCCGGACGCGGCTTGAGCACCAGCCAGTCGTCCATGAAGAGGCCGTCGTTCAGCAGCATCGGCGCATGCGCTACCAGCAGCAGTGCCAGCAGAACGACTGTCGCGCGCAGCATTCCGGATGTGCCGAGAGGGAAGAGGGATGGCATCGGCAGCAAGAATTCGCATGCCTATCTGAGCGCCGCAAGAGCCGGATCATCGGATATCGATTGGTCATTGACCCCCAAAATCCGACCTCCTATAGACACCGCACAGGCCGGGCAGCGTCCAAGGCGATTTTCCGCGATGAACTTCCTACCGGGCCCAGCGCAGACCACTGCGATTTGTCTCAGTGTCGCGCTTCCGCTGCTGTTGCTGTGCTATGCACGTATCACTGCCATTCGCGGAGCTGGCCGCCGTTTTCGGCTCGGCTGCCTCAGCGTGATCGTGCTCTTTGTGATCGCCTGCATCGCGCTTCCGGGTCCAAGGCATCTCGACGACGTGGTCAGCGGCCTCTTCCTCCTCGCGACGGCGATGATGCTTTGCTACGTCCTGTTCAGCCTGCTGGCCTGGGGCTTTACCCTGACGCTGCTCACGGCGCTCGCCAGGGCCGGATCTCCCCTCACCTTGGAGCAATGGGCTGCTGCCTACATGCAGGGCGGAGATCTCGGCACGTTCGCACACAATCGATTGAAGCTGCTGATCGGTTCGGGGATGGTGATGATGGCCGACGGCAAATTGGCGCCGACGGCCAAGGGGCTTGCCGTGGTGCATCTCGTCAAGCTTGTTCGTTTCTCAACGGGGCTCGGATAACGCCACGATGTCATTCGCTGTCGGTTTCATTGCTGCCGTCGTCTTTGCCGTGCTGGCGCCTGTCCTGCAGTTCGTCGCTCGCGCGCGGGCATGGTCGCTCGCGCCGGTGATCGTGCTCGCGATTGCCGCGCTCGTTTCGCATCTTCTTGGCGTGCTGCTCGGCGTCTTGATCGTTCCGCAATTCCGCTATTGGGACGCCGCATCGATTTTCGGCTTTGGCGTCATGGGTTACGTTTTCGCTTTCGGCGCAGTCTACAAATCGGTCTCGCTGGACATCCTGCTGGGTCTTGCCGAGCGGCCCGAAGGGACGGCTCCGCTGTCGGACGTCGTCGAACGGCAAGTTCCAGCTCTGTTCCGGGGACGCACAGGGATCTTGGTTGACGGCGGTCTGGTCGAGCAGGTCGATTCGCGATTTGCCGCAACGGCGGCAGGGCAGATCATGGCAGGCCGGATCGGGCGGCTGCGGCGTGCCTTCGGCATCGGTGATACCGGACTCTACGATTTTGGGGAGTAGTTGCCCGAATGCAACGCAGTTGCGTTGACCTGACTGACGGGACCGATATTGTTGGCCGCATCCTGATCACCTAGAGTTGTGGGTGGGGTTCCAACAGTAACTGAGTGGCCGGCAACGGCGGTATACAATGACACCTTCCAGGGCGGCAAAACGGCTTACGATCGTCATTCCTGCGCTGAACGAGCAGGACAAGATCGCCGATACCATCGACGGCGTGCTGCCGCTTGCGCGCGAACTGCTCGACGATTTCGAGATTTTCCTGATCGACGACGGCAGCACCGACGCCACCGGCGCGATCATGGACGAGTTCGCGGCCGGGGAGCCACGGATCACAGTTCATCATAACGCCGAGCGGCGGGGCGTCGGCGCCGGCTTCGAGTACGCCCTGGCGCGCGCGAAGTTCGATGCCATTACCCTGATCCCCGGCGATCATGCCTTCCAGAACGAGGGCATTGAGAGGATGTTCAAGGCAGTGGGCGCCGCCAACATGGTGATCACCTACCGCGACAATCAATCGGACCGTTCCGTCAACCGCTCGATCCAGTCGCACTCGCTGCGCTTCATCCTGAACTGCCTGTTCGGCTTCTGGCTGTCCGACTACCACAGCATGATCGTCTACCCCGTGAAGTGGCTGCGCCGGATCGCGGTTAAGGCCGACGGCTATGGCTATCAGATCTGTGCGTTGATCTCGCTGCTCCAGCTCGGTCTCACCCATGTGCAGGTGCCGGTCAGCCTGAACGCGGAGCTGAAAGGCTCTTCCCGTGCGCTGCGGCTGCGCACCTATTTCGAGCTCGGCGGGACGATCTTCTCGCTGCTCCGCCGCGTTCCCATCCGGGACGTCGATCTCAGCCAGATTCCCGTCGAAGCCGGCCGGACCTCCGCACGCTGATCCACGGGCAAAGCCGATGCTGGCGGGCAATACTGGCCGCCGGGCATACTTATCCCCGTCCCGCCAGAATTTGACTTAAGTGATTGATTTATCTGGCAGGAGTGGCAGGGCTCGAACCTGCGACCCCCGGTTTTGGAGACCGGTGCTCTACCAATTGAGCTACACTCCTACGAACCTGCGTCGCCGCGGCTCAGGGCCGCTTTCAAGCACAGGGGACGACCGGATTGCAAGGGAGAAGCGCACACGGGGCGCTTGTTCACACTGCGACTTCTGGGCGACAGTCCGTCCCGAACGACAAGAACAACCCGGGAGCCCCTATGCACGCCCAAGCCGCCCCTAATCCCGCCTCCGCAGCCCAGACGGCGCCTTTGCCGGAAGCCAGGCCCGAGACGCTGGGGCTGTCCCGCCCCCGCCTGCAGGCCATGTCGGACGCCTTCAAGCGCGAGATCGACAAGGGCACCGTCCCCGGCGTCACCGTGCTGGTGGCGAGGGGCGGCCAGGTCGGCTGGTTCGAGGCGCTCGGCAAGCAGAGCCCGGCGGGTGCGGCCCCGATGGCGCGCGATTCGATCTTCCGGATCTTCTCGATGACCAAGCCGATCGTCTCGGTTGCGGCCATGGCGCTGGTCGAGGACGGCCACCTCTTGCTGGGCGACCCCGTGGCCAAGTTCATTCCGGAATTCGCCGACCAGAAGGTCGGCGTCGTCAGCGGCGGCAAGCTGGAGCTGGTTCCGCCGAAGCGGCCGATGACGGTGCAGGACCTGCTCCGCCACACCTCTGGCCTCACCTACGAGCACCAGGGCGACGGTCCCGTGCACAAGCTCTACCAGGAGTCCCGCGTCCGCAGCCGCAAGATCACGAATGCCGAGCACGCGGCGCTGGTGGCGAGCTTCCCGCTGGTTTGCCATCCCGGCGACGAGTTCAACTACAGCCGCTCCACCGACATCCTCGGCCGCATCATCGAGGTCGTCAGCGGCAAGTCACTTGGCACATTCCTCTCCGAACGCGTGCTTGCGCCGCTGCAGATGGCCGAGACCGGCTTTGCGACCTCCGGGGCCAATGCCAACAGGCTCGCCGAGCCGTTCGCGGCCGATCCCTGGACCGGCGACAAGGTCGCCCTCTTCAACATGCTCGAGCAGCCGGTGATGGAATCCGGCGGCGGAGGCCTGGTCTCGACCACCATGGACTACGCCCGCTTCGCGCTGATGCTGCGCAACGGCGGCACGCTCGACGGCAACAGGATCATCGGCCGCAAGACGCTGGAGCTGATGGCGTCCGATCATCTCGGACCCGGCGTTCCCACCAACGGCACGCTGCTGTCGCCCGGCCACGGCTTTGGCCTGGGCTTTGCGGTGCGCACGCAGGCCGGCATCGCGCCCTTCCCCGGCAGCGTCGGCCAGTATTTCTGGAGCGGCATTGCAGGAACATTCTTCTGGATCGATCCGAAGGAAGACCTGTTCGCGGTGTTCATGACCCAGGGCCCGGGCCAGCGCGACTACACGCGGACCCTGGTGCGGGATCTGGTTTACGCGGCGGTGGATTAGTCTCGTGCCCCGGACGCGCTGCAACGCCCTTGGCGTTGCTGCGCAGAGCCGGGGCCCATGACTCCGCGATCTCGCTCTTGGCTTTCTGGGTCCCGGCTCTGCGGAGCAGCACTTCGCGCTGCGCCGCGTCCGGGACACGAGATCCTCAACTAATCGTCGCGCCGCCGTCGATCACCATGGTCTGGCCGGTCATGAAGTCGCCGGCCTTCGAGCCCAGGAACACCGCGGCGCCGGCGATCTCGTCGGGGATGCCGATGCGCAGCAGCGGCGAGCGCGAGGTCGAGGCTTTCAAATTCTCCGGGTTGTCCCACAGCGCTTTCGCAAAGTCGGTCTTGATCAGACCTGGCGCGATGCAGTTCACGCGGATGTTGTGCTTGCCGTATTCGCAAGCGAGGTTGCGCGCGAGCTGCATGTCGGCGGCTTTCGAGATCGCGTAGGCGCCGAGGATGGTCGAGCCCTTCAGGCCGCCGATCGAGGAGACGATAATGACCGAGCCGTCCTTGCGCTCGATCATCTGCGGCACCACCATCGAGATCAGCCAGTTGTTGGCGACGATGTTGTTGTCGAGAATCTTGCGGAACTGATCGTCGGAGATGCCGGCGAGCGGCCCGTAATACGGATTCGACGCGGCGTTGCAGACCAGCACGTCGATCTTGCCGAAGGCGCGGTTGCTCTCGTCGACGAGGTTTTGCAGATTCTCTTTTGATGAGATGTTGGCGGCGACCGCGGCGGCGGTGCCCTTGCCGAACTTGTCGTTGATGCCCTTCGCGACCTGCTCGCAGACATCGGCCTTGCGCGATGAGATCACGACCTTGGCGCCGTGCTCGGCCATGCGCTCGGCGATCGCGAGCCCGATGCCGCGCGTCGATCCCGTGATGACGGCGACTTTCCCCTTCATGTCGAACAAGGTCATGTTTCTCTCCCTGAGTACGATTTGATTGGCCCGGAGCTTATGCCGCTCGCGCGAGCGGACATCAGCTTCAGGCGAGCTTCTTGACTTCCGGCCCCGCCAGCTGATGCATCGCCGCGTGCGCGTCATCCGCGATCCACGGCTGCTGATTGACCATCGGCAGCCGCCAGACGGTCCGCTCCGCGCTTGCGAAATAGTCGAGCCGCGTCACCGACACGTTGTCGATATCGAACGACAGTCCCCGCTCCGGTTGGCCATCCAGCGCAAGGCCGAGCGCCGCCTTGATGGTGCCGCCATGCGCGACCGCGATGATGTCCTGCCCGGCCGCCTCCACGTTGATGCGCTCGATGGTGCGGCGGGTGCGGTTGTAGAGATCCATGAAACTCTCGCCGCCGGGCGCGGGCTCGTTGATGTCCGCGAACCAGCTTGTGCCGACGGGGCGGCTGGCAATGAACTGAGCCCGGTTCATGCCCTGCCAGCGGCCGAGATTTTGTTCGGCAAGGTCCGCTTCCCACTTCATCGAGGCAGGCCGCGGGAAGCCGGCTTCCCAGATCGCTTCCGCCGTCTGATGCGTGCGCATCAGATTGCTCGAATACCAGACCGCCTTGCGTGGCAGCACCTTGGCAACAGCATTGAAAACGTAGGTGTCGCTGGTGTCGCAGGCGATATCGCTCTGCCCGTAGATGTTGCCGCCGTCATTGCGTACCGGCGCGTGACGGACCCACCACCATCGTGTCGTGACCACATTGGGCTTGTCTTCGGCTGCCATCGAAACCCTTCCATCCCGTCTGATGTCGCTGTACGTGAGTAGGCAACGTGTCTCAAGACACTTTACCGTTTGAAATCTTGTTTGAAATTCCGTCGCGCGGCAAGCGTCGCGCGAGGCACCAAAGGGAGAAACGCATGGGCCGTCTGCAAGGCAAATCCGTCATCATCACCGGCGCCGGCAGCGGCATCGGCCGTGCGGCTGCGCTGCTGTTCACCAGGGAAGGTGCAAAACTGATCGCGGTCGATCGCACCGAGGCGGTGAAAGAGACCGTCGACGAGATCAAGAAGGCCGGTGGTGTCGCGGAAGCGATGGTGGCGGACGCGGGCTCGGAGAAGGACGTCATCGCCGTCATCGACAAGGCGGTGAAGACGCATGGCCGGCTCGACGTGATCTGGGCCAATGCCGGCGTCTCCGGCGGCCTTGTTCCGCTCGCCGAACAGACCGTCGAACACTGGCAGGAGATTTTACGCGTCAATCTGATCGGGCCGTTCCTCGCGGTGAAGTATGCGATGCCGCACATGGTGAAGCAGCAGTCGGGCGCGATCGTGCTGACCGCCTCGGTCGCAGGCCTCAAGGCCGGCGCGAGCGGACATCCCTATGCCGCGAGCAAGGCCGGCGTGATCTCGCTGGTGCAGACCACGGCCTATTCGCTCACCGGTACCGGCGTGCGTATCAACGCGGTCTGCCCCGGCCTGATCGAAACAGGCATGACCAAGCCGATCTTCGACCGCGCCAAGGAGCGCGGCACCCAAGACAAGATCGGCCAGCTCAACCCGCTCAAGCGCCCCGGCCAGCCGCACGAACTCGCGGCGATGGGACTGTTCCTGGCAAGCGACGAGGCGTCGTATGTCAACGGCCAGGCGTTCCCGGTGGATGGCGGTTTGACGGCGTCGATGCCGTATACGGGCAAGCCGGTTTAGCCCTCTCGTGTCCCGGACGCGCTGCAACGCGCAAGCCTTGCTGCGCAGAGCCGGGACCCAGCAGGCCGCACAGTTCGCTGGTGCCTGGGCCCCGGCTCTGCAGCGCACCGCTTCGCGCTGCGCAGCGTCCGGGGCACGAGACTGTTGTCGAATGACTGACATGACTTCGCGTCCTCGCGGCATCTTCCGCCCGAGCTTTGCCTGGTCGTCTCACCCTCAATTGAAAGAGGGCGCAGGGAAGACCGGGTGCCGGCCGGGCACCCACGGTCCACTGTGCGAAAGGTGGCAACAAGAATTTGCACAGCGGCATACAGGTGAAGCCAAACATCCGGCCTTCCCTGCGCAGTGGTTTTACGGCTTATGTCGTGATCTCCCCGGGGAGCGATGCACTATTGCCCCCGTCGCCTTGCAGATGGCTGATGCGCGTGCCCGGTCGGGCCGCCACATCACCGCAAGACTTGACGCACAGACCCCGGGCGCCAGGACCACACGATTTTGCCGTACGCGAACCGCATTTGTCGTTGGCACGAGGTCTCCGCTCACAGTCGCCTGCCCTGCGAAGCCCTTCGCGCCGATGCGATCAGCGTCCACCGCCGCCCGGCCCGCGTTCGTGACGATCGCGATACGCCCCTCTTCCTTGGGCCGGGTTGCGGCGAGGCATACGCCGTTTCCGAATTTCGGTAAAGTGGAATATTTTTGGCGATGTGGATTGACCGCCATTTTGGGTGTTTTGCCCGTCGAACAACACAAGGCCTCGTAGGCCGGATGAGCGAAGCGATATCCGGGGTTCTCGGCACGAGCGGCCCCGGGTATCGCTTCGCTCACCCGGGCTACGGCACTGTGTCGATTTGCCCGCCCCGGCATTACGTTGGTATGGTTCGTGCAAGCGCTTCTGCTTCCGTTCTCACGACAAGAAATGACAATGCCCAACCCGATCTTCCCAAGCTCAAGACCCGACCGCATCCGCCACCTCCTCGCCGACCTCGTCGGCTTCGACACCATCAGCGACCGCACCAACCTGCCCCTGATCGCCCATATCGAGAGCTACCTCGCTTCGCTCGGCGTCAAGGGCGAGCGCATCACCAACGACACCGGGCAGAAGGCTTCGCTCTGGGTCACGATCGGGCCACAGGACCGTCCGGGCTTCGTGCTGTCGGGCCACACGGACGTCGTTCCCGTCGTCGGCCAGGACTGGAGCCATGATCCGTTCAAGCTGGTGGAGCGTGACGGCAAGCTCTACGGCCGCGGCACCACCGACATGAAGGGCTTTGTCGCGGTGTGCCTCGCCATGGTGCCGGAGATGCTGGAGACGAAGCTCAACACGCCCGTCCATCTGGCAATCTCCTATGACGAGGAGATCGGCTGCGTCGGCGTGCGGCCGATGCTGCGCGAGGTCGCGAAGAAGAAGGTCAGACCGCTCGGTGCCTTCATCGGCGAGCCGACCCAGATGCAGGTCATCATCGGCCACAAGGGCAAGCACGGCGTGCGCGCAACCTTTCGCGGGCTCGCGCGCCATTCCTCGATCGCGCCCGACGGCGTCAACGCGATCGAATATGCGGCCGAGCTGATCGTCGAGATCCGCCGCCGCGCTGTGCAACTCGCGGCCGCGCGATCGACGGACAGCCTCTACGACGTCCCGCACTCGACGCTGCTCACTAGCATCGTGCATGGCGGCGCCGCGCTGAATATCGTGCCTGATACCTGCACGGTGGATTTCGAATGCCGCGGCATCGGCATCACCGAGTCCAGGGAGGTCACGGATGCGATCGTCGCCTGGGCCAAGGCCGAGCTCGAGCCGGCGATGAAGGCGAGGCATCCGGACTGCGGTATCGATTTCGAGGAAATCCTCGACTATCCCGCGCTCGACACCGCCGCCGACGCCGCCATCGTCACCCTCGCCAAGAGCCTTGCCGGGCGCAACGATCACGCCAAGGTCGCCTTCGGCACCGAGGCGAGCCTGTTCGCCAGCATCGCCGACATCCCCTCCGTGGTGATCGGCCCCGGCGCAATCGCGCAGGCGCATACGCCGGACGAGTTCGTGGAGATGGCCGAGCTGGAGAAGTGCGCCGGGTTCGTGGAGAGACTGATCGCGCATTGTGCGAAGGGGTGACGTCGGTGCCGTAGGGTGGGCAAAGCGAAGCGTGCCCACCATTGTCGCTGTGATCGCGGAGAGATGGTGGGCACAGCGCTACGCGCTCTTGCCCACCCTACGAGAGCTGGCGCGAGCCGCCTCATCTTTCCTGCAAGGCCAGCCTGACACCGACGGCACAGTAGATGGTGCCGACCACCTTGCCCTGCCACTTCACTACCGCCGGATGGCGGCGCAGGAGATTGCCGAGACGGCCGGCGCCGACGGCGAACACGACGGTGCTGACAAGGCCCAGCAGCACGAAGACGACACCGAGAATGGCAAGCTGAAGTGTGATCGCCCCGTGCTCCGGCTTCACGAATTGCGGCAGGAACGCCAGGAAGAACAGCGCGGTCTTGGGATTGAGCACTTCAGTCAGCACGGCCTGGCGGAAGGCACGGCCCGCGCTGATCGCGGGGGCGCCGCCGTTCAGCTCGATCGGCGCCTTGTCGAGCATGGCGCGAATGCCGAGATAGATCAGGAACGCCGCGCCGGCATATTTGACGATGCTGAACAGCAGCGCGGATGTCGCGATGATCGCCGAGAGACCTACGATCGCCATCGAGGTGTGGATCAAGTCACCGGCCGCAATCCCCGCGCCCGTCGCGATGCCGACCTTCGTTCCCGAACCGACCGCTCGCGCCATGGTGAGCAGGGTCGCCGGGCCGGGAATGAAGACGAAGCCGAGCACGATGAGGATGTAGGTGATGAGGGTGGCGTGATCGATCATGTGACGGGCTCCGGAGACGCATTAATGCGGGAGGCTGAGCGACGGCGAATAGTCGACCGGCGCAAGCAGGCGATCCTCGATCTGACCGACCATCAACCCGTGCTCCGCATGGGTCACGCGCTTGATCTCGCTCCACTCGGTATCCGCCATGAAAGCCGCCCATGCCGACGTCTTGGCCGCCTCGTCCGGCCACTCCAGGAGATAAGCAAATTCGGTCCTGTCGCCGAACTTCGTTTCCCACATCGCCATGATCTGGAAGCCATATCTGGTTCGCATGATGCGTGCGGCGTGATCGCGAAAGCGGGCGTGGAATGCGGCCTTGTTCTTCTCGAAAATCTCATAGATGCGCAGTTGCTGGATCATGATCATTCTCCGTGCTTCGCGGAGATAAGATCACGGTGAGGGATGTCAAACGTGGCGATTCCCAGACCCGAGTTCCAGCTCCGTAGGGTGGGCAAAGCGACTTGTCCGCCGTAGCTCGAAGAGCGAAGGCGGAGGCGTGCCCACCATTTTCTCCGTGATCGCGGAGAGATGGTGGGCACAGCGCTACGCGCCTTTGCCCACCCTACGAGAGCTGGCGTAGCCCGCATGAGCGAAGCGACATGCGGGATCATCTGTCCCGGATATCGCTTCGCTCATCCGGGCTACGACACTGAGTGTGCGGAAACAGCGGCGCACATCAAAAGCAAAAGGCGCGGCCACCGGCCGCGCCTTCGTCATTCCTAAACCGCGCCCGCCTTCTGCGCGTAGTGCCATGAGGCCTGCGACAGCGGCACGGTGCGCTTGGCGGATTCGAGCGCTTTTGCATTCGCGGCGGTGCCGTCGCGGATGCGGCCGGCGATACCCTGCGTGATGCCCGCAAGGCGGAACAGATTGTAGGAGAAATACCAGTTGAGATCCGGGACGCTCATCTGCGTGACGTTGCAGTAGATCTGCGCCGCCTCTTCCAGGCTCGGGATGTTGAGCGCCTTGAGGTCGACGCCCTGCAGGCCCGGCATGATCCACTGCATGAGCAGGTAGGTGAAGTCGGCCATGGGATCGCCGAGCGTCGACAGCTCCCAATCCAGCACGGCCTGCACGCGCGGTTCCGTTGCGTGGAAAATCATGTTGTCGAGACGGTAGTCGCCATGGACGATAGAGACGCGCGCCTGCTCCGGCACGGTCTTGGGCAGCCATTCGGCGACCTTCTCGAACTCCGGAATGTGCTGGGTCTCAGACGCCCGGTACTGCTTGGTCCAGCGGTCGATCTGGCGCGCGAAATAGTTGCCGGGCTTGCCGAAGTCGCCGAGGCCGATCGCGACAGGGTCGAACATGTGGAGCTTCGCCAGCGTCTCGATCTTGCTGGTGAAGATTTTTCGGCGCGCGTCAGGATCCTGGCTCGGCAGCGTCGGATCCCAGAATACGCGGCCCTCCTCCATCGACATGATGTAGAAGGCCGCGCCGATGACGCTGTCGTCTTGGCACAGCGCGTAGGCGCGCGCGACCGGAAAACCCTGCTTTCCAAGGGCTGCAATGACGCGATATTCGCGATCGACCGCATGCGCCGACGGCAGCAGCTTGCCGAACGGTTTTCTGCGCATCACGTAGGAACGCTTCGGCGTGTTGAGGCGATAGGTCGGGTTGGACTGGCCGCCCTTGAACTGCAGGACGACCAGCGGGCCTTCGAAACCTTCGACGTTCTCGCGCATCCACGCCTCCAGGCGCAGCTCGTCGAAACGATGCCGCTCCTCGACCGGCTTGGTGCCCGAGAACTCCTCGTCTTTCCTGACGCCGTCAGCCACGGTGACGCTCCCTCTTCAGTCCTGACCATTTCAGGTCGAGCATGATCCTAGCCGGCCACAGCTGATGCACTTGCGTCAAGCCGTTGTCGACGCGGATCATACCCTGTCGTTTCTTCAAGTCGGGAGCCCGCCTGGCGCCCCCTGTCAATGACTGGGAGAGTTTGCATACTTCCGAAGTTCAAGTCTGGCAATGGCGCGATTGTGCACCTCGTCCGGACCGTCGGCGAGACGGAGCGTGCGGATGTGGGCATAGTCCTTGGCAAGGCCCGCCTCGTCCGAGACGCCGGCGCCGCCAAAGGCCTGGATCGCCTGATCGATGATCTTCAAGGCCATGTTGGGACCTGCGACCTTGATCATGGCGATCTCGAGCTGCGCGGTCTTGTTGCCGACCTTGTCCATCATGTCGGCGGCCTTGAGGCACAGGAGGCGGTTCATCTCGATGTCGGTGCGGGCCTCGCCGATGCGCTGCTCCCACACTGAGTGCTCGATGATCCTCTTGCCGAACGCGGTGCGCGAGGCGAGCCGCTTCACCATCTTCTCCAGCGCCTCCTCGGCCTTGCCGATCGTGCGCATGCAGTGGTGAATACGGCCCGGACCGAGGCGCCCTTGCGCGATCTCGAAGCCGCGGCCCTCGCCGAGCAGGATGTTCTCCTTCGGCACCCGCACGTTCTCGAGCAGCACCTGCGCATGGCCATGCGGCGCGTCGTCGAAGCCGAACACGGGAAGCATCTTCTCGACCTTGATGCCGGGCGTGTCGAGCGGAACCAGGATCTGCGACTGCTGCTGATGCTTGGCGGCCTTCGGATCGGTCTTGCCCATCAGGATCGCGATCTTGCAGCGGGGATCGCCGACGCCGGACGACCACCATTTGCGGCCGTTGATGACGTAGTGATCGCCGTCCTTCTCGATGCGGGTCTCGATGTTGGTCGCGTCGGACGAGGCGACCGCGGGTTCCGTCATCAGGAAGGCCGAGCGGATCTCGCCGTCCATCAGCGGACGCAGCCATTTGCGCTTCTGCTCCTTGGAGCCGTAGCGGATGAACACTTCCATGTTGCCGGTGTCGGGCGCGGAACAGTTGAACACTTCGGAAGCCCAGGTGATGCGGCCCATCTCTTCCGACAGCAGCGCGTATTCGAGATTGGTTAATCCCGCGCCGCGGAATTCATCATCTTCATGCTCGTTCGGCGGCATGAACATGTTCCAGAGGCCTTCGGCCTTCGCCTTCTTCTTGAGGTCCTCCAGCACCGGGATGACCTTCCAGCGCTCACCGCTGCGATCCTGCTCGTCATAGACAGGCACCGCCGGGCGCACGTGCTTGGCCATGAAAGACCGCACGCGGTCGAGCCATTCCTTCTGCTTGGGGGACAGATCGAAATCCATGGGACGCTCCTCGTTTCTCTCTCGCTGGTCGTTTTGCGCCGGACTGTCCTCCCGCCGCGCGCGGCCCGCAAGCGCGAATGCGCTGGCCTTGCGGGCATTGCGGAACCCAGCGCAGTTGCGAACGAGTCCCGATTGCGGATTGACATTTCCCGGCCTTCAAACGATAGTTTCATACAACTGTTTGAATTGCAACTCCCCTCCCAGAGGGCACCCATGGCCAGCGATCATACGAGGTCTGCCATTCTCGCCGCCGCCGAACGGCTCTATGCCGATCGCGGCTTCGGCGACGTGACGCTGCGCGACATCGTCGCGGAGGCCGGCGTCAACCTCGCGGCGGTGAACTATCATTTCGGCTCCAAGGACGAGCTGATCGCGGAATTATTTGTCACCCGCTCGATCGCCACCAACCGCGAGCGCCTGCGCGAATTGAAGGCGGCGGAAGAGCAAGGCGGCGGCCGCGCGCCGATCGAGGTGATCTTGCGCGCGCTGGTGGGGCCGACCTTGCGGGGTTGCCTCGGGCCGGAGAACCAGCGCTCCACCGCGGCGCGCTTCATGATCCGCGCCTCGATCGAATCCGTGCCGCCGATCCGCCGCATCAAGAACCGCGAGATCGACCATCTGCGCAAATTCGCCGGCGCGATGCGCCGCTCCCTGCCCGACCGCAGCGACGTCGATATCTATTGGGGCCTCAACTTCGCGCTCGCCATGGCGCACCACACCATCCGCGAGAGCGAGCGCCTGACAAAACTGTCGGAAGGCAAATGCGACCTCGACGATGTCGAGGACGTGGTCGCGCGCGTCGTCAGCGTGGCGACGATGGCGCTGACGGCGGGACGGACGGAGACCAAGGCGCCCGCGCGTGCATTGGCGCGGGACGCGCGCTGACAGTACGGAACTGGAAGCCGCAATGACGGTGCACTCCCTCGCCCCGTTCTTACGGGGAGAGGGTTGGGGTGAGGGGCCGCTTCCACAAAGACAGAGAAAGTTGGACTCGCGGAGACTCCCCCTCACCCGGAATCCGCGCTACGCGCGCATTCCGGCCTCTCCCCGCAAGCGGAGGGAGGCGAAGCAACCACCTCACATCATCGCGATGCAGTCGATCTCGACGTCGAAGGGAGCGAACCATTCCGGGGTGCAGACGAAGATCCGCGCCGGCGGATCGTGCGGGAAGTATCGGGCGTAGACCGCGTTGAAGGCGGCGAAGTGTTTTGTCGAGGTGCAGTAGACGTTGCACTTCATGACGTTGTCGAGGCTCGCACCGGCCGTCTCGAGGCACAGCTTCATCTGCTCCATGACGAGCTCGCTCTGGCGCTCGATCGGGGCAGCGACGATTTCGCCGGTCTCTGGATCGAATGGCGGCAGGCCGGCCACGAAGATCATGTTGCCGGCGCGCGTCACCGGCGAGGTCGGCGCCTTCCAGCGATCCAGAAACGACGAGATCGGTTCGACGCGGAGCGCTTCGCGTTTCATGGCGGCCACCTTCGGTTCAAGCGAGACTGGTGCCTTGCTACATCATTCTGCAGCCGGCATGCTTCGCTTAAGCTCGAAGTGTGGGTGCGGGAACTACGCCCGCTGCGGCATCTCCTCGGCCTCTTCCTTGGCGAGCAGCAGCAGCATCTCGATGCCCATCTCGCCTTCCTGCGGCGAGCGGATGAACTTTATTTCGTCGGCGCTCTGCCGCAGCGCGGCAATGATGGCGACGGCCTGATTGGCGGTAGCCGCCTCAGTCGCCAGAATGGACTTCTGGTTCTTGGACTGAAACCCGATGGTGTAGGACATTCGTTCCCTCCCGCGCTCAAGTAAAGAGATCGAATCAGAGTCGCGCGCAGAGTGGAAGCCTGTGCGACTACGGACCGGGTTTATCTGGGGATTGCGCGCAAGCTCCACGCAAGGCCGCGCGAGCGCCACGTTGTCGTCACCAGTCTATGCGAGGCGACCGGTGCCGGCACCGTTGTTATGCCAGCCCCAGCATAGCACGCGCGTCCTCCGCGCTCGCAACGCTCGCCCCCAGGCTCTTCAGGATGCCCGCGGCATGAGCGACCAGCTCGGCATTGGTCTTCGCCAGCACGCCCTTGGACATATAGAGATTGTCCTCCATGCCGACGCGGACGTGGCCGCCGAGCAACCAGGCCTGCGCCATCATCGGGAATTCGGCACGGCCGATGCCGAAGCCGGACCAGATCGCGCCCGGCGGCAACAGGCTCCGGGCATAGAACATCGTCTCCGGCGTCGCCGAGAAGCCGTACTTCACCCCGAGCACGAGGGAGAACAGGCCCGGCCCCTTCAGCGAGCCGTCGGCGAACATGTCGCGCGCCAGATGGCAGTCGCCGGAATCGAACAGCTCGATCTCGGGCAGCACGCCGGCCGCCTTCATCCGCTCGGCCATGATGCGGACATTGCGCGGCGTGTTGATCACGACCTCGCCGCCGGAATTCATGGTGTTGAGGTCGAGCGTGCAGATGTCGGGCTTGAGCAGCTCGATATGCTCGACGCGCTTCTCAGGCTGGAGCAGCGTGGTGCCCGGACCGGCGACGCGGGGATCCTCGATCGAGGGCACGAAGCGGCCGCCGGGACCGGTCGTGAGATTGATGACGAGGCTCTTGTTGCGGGCGCGGATTTTCTCGACCACCTCGCGGTAGAGATCGATCTCCATCGAGGGACGGCCTGTCTTGGGATCGCGGACATGGATGTGGGCGATGGCGGCGCCGGCTTCAGCCGCCTCCAGCGCGGATGTCGCGATCTGTTCGGGCGTGATGGGGAGATACGGCGACTGCTCGGGTTTTGTGAGATTACCCGTGATGGCGCAGGTGATGATGGTTTTGCCGGTCATCCGTGATCGTCCTCTATCTCAACGCGATCGCTGCCCTCTTCCCTTCTCCCCTTGTGGGAGAAGGTGGCGCGAAGCGCCGGATGAGGGGTTCTCTCCGCTCGCAAGATCGTTCGTGAGGATAGATACCCCTCACCCGTCTCGCCGCTATCGCGGCGAGCCACCCTCTCCCACAAGGGGAGAGGGGAAGAAGCTTCGCCGCTTCGTCGAAGCTAGATAATCCCCTGCTTCTTCAGCTCTTCGATCTTACCCGCATCATAGCCGAGCTTGCCGCCAAGAATTTCCTGCGTGTGCTCGCCCAGCAGCGGCGGGGCGCGGTAGTTCTTGATCGGGGTTTCCGAGAAGGTCAGCGCGTTGCGGATCAACGACAGCTCCGGCTCGAACTTGTGCTCGCTCTTCACCCGCATGCCGCGCGACTGGACGTGCGGATCGGAGAACACCTGCTCGAAATTGTTGATCGGACCCGACGGCACGCCGGCCTCCTCCAGCTTGTCCAGCCAGTAGGCCACCGGCTTCTTCAGGAACAGACCGGCGAAGATCGCCATGATCTCCTTGCCGTGCACGACGCGGTCATTGTTCTTGATGAAGCGCTTGTCGTTGGCGAGCTCGGGCTCGCCGAGCACGGCGCAGGTGCGCTGGAACTGGCCGTCATTGCCGACCACCAGCATCAATTCGCCGTCGGTGCAGCGGAACACGCCGGCCGGCATGCCGCCATTGCCCCAGGTGCCGCGGCGCGGCGGCGTCTTGCCGTTGACGAGGTAGATCTGTAGCCAGTGCGACAGCGATGCGATCACGGTGTCGAACAGGCAGACGTCGATGTGCTGGCCCTGCCCGTCATTGGCGTCGCGATGGTAGAGCGCCGAGAGAATCCCGATCGAGGAATTCATGCCGGTCATGTAGTCGACAATGGACGGGCCGACCTTCATCGGGCCCTCGCCCGGCTCGCCGTCGATATGGCCGGTGACGCTCATGAGGCCGCCCATCGCCTGCAGGATGGCGTCATAGCCGGCGCGCGGCGCGTAAGGCCCGGTCTGGCCGAAGCCAGTCACCGAGCAATAGATGATGCCGGGATTGATCGCCTTGATGGTCTCGTAGTCGAGGCCGTAGCGCTTGAGATCGCCGACCTTGTAGTTCTCCATGAAGACGTCAACGTCCTTGGCGAGCTCGCGGATGATCGCCTGCCCCTCGGGCTTGGCGATGTTGACGGTGACCGACTTCTTGTTGCGGTTGGCGCAGAGATAGAACGAGTTGTTGTTGTTCGCCTTGCCCTCGGGATCGGTCAAATAAGGCGGGCCGAAGGCGCGCGCGTCGTCGCCGGTGCCCGGCCGCTCGATCTTGATGACCTCCGCGCCGAGATCGCCCAGCATCTGGGCCGACAAGGGCCCGGCAAGCACGCGGGTGAGGTCAAGGATCTTGATGCCTGAGAGCGGCAAGGCCGACATGTCGGTTTCCTCCGGGGAACTGGTGTTGGCGCGGCGGCTGAAAGCGGGCCACGCTCCCTGCGGATACACCATTTTCGTTCCCCGAGCACTGCGCTCCAGGCATACGGCCATCCCTGACCCGGCAGCAGCGGCCCCGCGGCGGCGAATTTCCGCGCCGCGAAGATTACCTCGCCGAGCTCAGGTTTGCAGCCGCTGCGGCCACGCCTGGCCTGCGCCGGCCGAGCATGACCAGGATCAGCACCGTCGCGCAGGAGCAGACGAAGGTGAGACCGAGCGCACTGCGGCTGCCGAACTGGGTGAGCAGGCTGGCCAGCAGCGGCGGAGACAGTGCGGAGGCGAGATTGAGCGGCAATGCGATCATCGACATCGCCTTGGCGAACTCGGCCTGGTCGTAGAACACGAGAGGGATGGTCGCCCGCGCCACCGCCATCGCGCCGCTGCCGGCACCATAGAGCAGGATGAACACCGCGACCGCCCAGGTCGCCCCCTCGCTCAGCATCAAGAGCAGCATGGCGACGGGCAGCGCCGTGCCGGCCACCAGCCCCGTCGTGATTCCGTCCCACCGCCCGCCGCCGAGGAAGTCGAGGCCCCGGGCGCTGACCTGGATCACGCCGAGCATCGAGCCGAACGCGACGGCCTGGGCCGGCGCCAGCCCCTCCGCCCGCAGCAGCTCGATGAACACGGCGCCGAGGCCGAAATTGACGAAGGCATTGAGGGTGATCGCGGAGACGACGAGGCCGAACGTGCTGCGCGCAACCGGCGGCACATCCGCGTGCTTTGCCGGCGTGGGGCCCTCGTCCTCTGCGACGCTCCTGCGCGGCGCGGCCAACGCATAGAGCGGGAGCGAGACCACGATCAGCATGGCGGCGTAGACGAGGCACGTCCAGCGCCAGCCGACGAGGCCGTTCAGGAACGATGTGGCCGGCCAGAAGATGCTGCTCGAAAGCCCCGTCACCAGCATGAGCGCGCCGATCGCGCTCTTGGCCTGCCGCCCGGCGACCTCGTTCAGCATGATATAGGCACCGGTCGAGAGCGTGGCGCTGCCGGCAAGGCCAAAGACGATCCAGGCTGCGAAATAGAGGGCTGGGTCGCGCGCGAAGAACAGAAGCACGAATCCGGGCACGCTGACGACCGTCCCGATCATCATCACCTTGCGTGCCCCATGCCGCGCGAAGGCCTTGGCGAGCCAGGGCGCGCACAGCCCCATGGTGACATAAAGTGTCGAGGTGCCCGCAAACACCATCGGCAGGCTCATGCCGAGATCCGCCGCAAGCTCGCGCCCGATAATGGGCGGAAGCCCGATCGTGCCCCATCCAATGAGCTGGGTGATTGCAAGCACGAGCAGGCCCCCGATGAGCCTGCTGTCAGATTTCAAGAATTGCATTCCAAACGTCGCCTGCCCGGCAGGCGCCGATCACGCCTGTGGTACCCGTCTTAGCCGGAGACTCAGCGCGCGGGAACGCCGGCCACCGAATGGCAGCAGGCAGCCGGAAGCATGTCAGGAGGAGGCAATAGGCCCTATCCCGCGAGGCCGAGCAGGGATCGCGCCTCGGCCGCGGTGGCGACGCGCCGGCCATGGCGCGTGACCGCCTCACAGGCGACGGTCACAAGCTCCGCGTTGCTGGCCGCGAGGCGCGTCTTGTCGATCCTGATATTGTCCTCGAGCCCGGTGCGAACTGCGTCGGCGCCCCGCGCGAGCGCCCAGCCCATGACCTCGGCTTGATGGCGTCCGATCCCGGCAGCCGTCCACGTCGCTTTCGGGATCAGACGCTTGAGCTCTCCCAGGAGGATGTCGAGGACATGCTCGTCCGCAGGCATCGCGTTCTTGACGCCCATGACGAACTGCACATGCGGACGCGAGTCCATCAGTCCCGCCTCGATCAGACGGCGGGCACCATGCAGATGCGACAGATCGAAGATCTCGATCTCCGGCCGGATGCCGTTCGCCTTCATTCCGGTGGCGAGCGTCTCGACCAGAGCAGCGCTGTTCTCGTAGACGATGGTCGGAAAGTTCACCGAGCCCGTGGACAGCGAGGCCATGTCAGGCTTCAGGTAGAGCGACGATCCCCGCGCCGAGGGATCGCGCCCTCGCCCGCCGGTCGAGAACTGAACGATCATCCCCGGACAATGCTTTTTGATCCCCTCCTGCACCAGGGCAAAACGCTCGGGATCGGAGGACGGCGTTTCGTCATCGTTGCGAACATGGATATGGGCAAGCGTGGCGCCGGCCTCGAAGGCCTGGTGCGTCGACTCGATCTGCTCGGACGGCAGGATGGGCACCGCCGGATTGTCCTTCTTGCGCGGAACGGAGCCGGTGATGGCGACAGCAACGACGACGGGGTTCATCCATTGACCTCATGATGATCGCGCTCGCGCGCACAAATAGACCTTTACGTAACGCATGGGGCCCTGCCGCTGCAAACATCATCGTTCGCAGCGGCAGGGCTTTCTTACGTCAGGTCGGGACCGCGGTCGCACCGCCCGCCGCCTCCGCACGCTGCCGCTCATAGTCGGCCCGTGGCATCGGAACGGCCTTGGGATTACCGAGATCGTCGATGCTGATCCGATAGGTCTCCCGGGCCGTAATCGCCGCCAGCGCCGCGATGACCGTGATGCCGAAGGCGATCGCGCCGACGGTCAAGGGAATATTGGCCGAGCCGGGAGGCGCCACGGTCGCAAACAGGGCCGGAAGCAAAGCGGTGATGGTCGTTCCGATGTTCTGCGAGATCGCCATCGCCGACACACGGGTGCGCGTCGGAAACAGCTCCGGGTAGAAGCTCGGGAAGATCGCGTTGTAGCCCTGGTAGACGACGCCCCACATCAGGAGCGACAGCAGGATCGCCAGCGGCACGTTCCTGATGCTGATGGCATAGAGGTAGCCGAAGGCGAGCAAGCCGGAGAGCAGCGCGCCCACGATGATCGGAGGCTTGCGGCCGACCTTGTCGGAGAGATGGCCGACGAAGGGAATGACGAACACGGCCAGCATGTTTCCGAGCACCGGGATCCAGAGATAGACGTCCTTGGCAAAGCCGATGCCGTAGGCCGGCTGCACCGCATAGGCCGCGCCGAAGATGGTCGCAACGACGGGGATGACGTTCATCAGGGCCATGCAGATGACCCTGAGCATGTCGCGCCAGCTCAGCTTGATGGCCTGGACGATGGGCGCCCGCGGCGTTTCTCCCCGTTCGCCCTCGCGGGCAAAGGCAGGGGTTTCGTCGACTTCGCGACGAATGATGTAGCCGGCGACGATGACGAAGAAGCTGAGCAGGAAGGGAATCCGCCAGCCCCAGCTGTTGAAGGCGTCGGTCGGCATGTAGGCCGCCAGCGGTAGGAATACGGCTGCAGCGAGGATCTGTCCGGCCTGCACGCCCTGCAGGGCGAAGCTTGCGTAGAAGCCGCGCCGGCCAAACGGCGCGTGCTCCAGGATCATCGAGCTCGCGCCGGAGATTTCACCGGCCACGGCAAATCCCTGCACCAGGCGCAGGATGACGAGCAGGATCGGAGCGAGGATGCCGACCTGCTGATAGGTCGGCAGGAGGCCAACAGCCATGGTCGAGATGCCCATCAGGAACATGCAGACGATGAGCACGGTCTTGCGGCCATGGGTGTCGCCCCAATGTCCGAGGACGAAGGCGCCGATGGGACGAGCCACATAGCCGACGCCATAGGTCGCCAGTGACGCGACGATGGCGACGGTGGGATTTTCGGACGGGAAGAAGATTTGCGGGAAGATCAGCGAGGCAGCAGTCGCGTAGATGAAGAAGTCATAATATTCGAGAGCCGACCCAATCCAGCCGCTCGCAGCAGCCTTCTTGGACTGACTCCTGTCATGTATCGCGCGAGTCGTGGTCATCTCAGAAATTCCTCCTCTGGGTTTATCGACGTCCCGTTGGCGGGCTTCGTTCGAAATCGGACAGCACTCTCCGGCCACTCTGCGGGGCTTCGCGGAGCGCTTGTCATTGCCGATGGCTGTCTGATTGCTCGCAACAATAGGCTTTCGCCGGGCTAACACAATTACCCAGTTATGCGATAAACCTAACATGATGTTATCTTGGTCGGCGCCCGCCTCCGCCGGGGCGGCGGCCATGCTCGCAGCACGTCGGCTCGGCATTTCGCCGCTAGAGATCATTCCGGAGGATTGAACGTCCGCACGAAATACACGGGCTCCCTGCCCTTCTTCAGGCGATAGAGCTGCGCCGGACGGTTCGGGCCCCGCCGCATCTTCGCGACCGGCTCGATCATGTCGGCCGACAGGATCCGCGTCCGGAAGGCACTCTTCTCGAGGGGGCGGTCGAGCACGATCTCGTAGACGCGCTGCAGGTCCGGCAGCGTGAATTCGGCCGGCATCAGATAGGCCGGCAGCGAGGTGTACTCCACCTTGTTGCGCAGGCGCTGGATTGCGGTTGCCAGGATGTCGCCGTGATCGAAAGCGAGCTTGTCCTTGAGCCTGCCGCCAGGAAGCGGAAACCAGCGCGCATCGGGCGCGAGCTCGCCCGCGTCGTCCGGGATCAGCGCGAAATAGGCGTGCGTCGCCGACCAGCCGCGCGGATCACGCGTTGCACTGCCCCAGCTTCCGAGCTGCTCGAGATAAGGGCTCGTAACTCCGGTCTTCTCCCTGAGCTTGCGGGCGGCACAGGCCGCGAGATCGCGGTCCTTCGCGACGTCGACGAAGCCGCCCGGCAGCGCCCAGCCCAGCGGAAACGGCTCACCCTCACCCGCCGGACGCTGCACCAGCAACACCTGAAGGCTGTCGTTCAGGATCGCAAAGATCACCACATCGACCGTCGTCAGGGGCCGCGGAAAGTCCAATTGTCCAAACTTTCCAAGGTCTTTGCCAAGATCTTTGCCAAGATCTTTGCTCCGAGTCTCCCCTGCCATCGCCAACTCCGCTGTTCGGCCTTGACAGTAGCACACTTAGTTGTACAGTCCAACTTACTTAGTTGTCCAGACCAACTTATAGGATCACGGAGAAAGCCATGTTCGGCGTCAGGTTCATCAAGGCTCAGCCCACCACCTATCTGATGAAATATCGCGCCGGCGCGATCGTCGCCGAAGGCGCCGGACTTTCCGCGCTCTACTACGCGCCGGTGACCATGCTCGTCGCCGTGCCGATCGGCAGCCGCGACGCCTCCTTCATCTTCCAGCAGATCGCGCGCGACTTTCAGACGCTGACCGTGCAGGGCCACGTCACCTATCGCATCAACGAGCCGAAGAAGGCGGCCTCGATGCTCGACTTCACGCTGAAGTCGGACGGCAAGACCTACGAAACCGACGATCCCGAGAAGCTGCCGCAGCGCATCCTCGGCACGGTCGAGGTCCTCGCCCAGCAAGCGGTCAAGGAGCTGACGCTGAAGGACGCGCTGCAGTCCCCCGATCGCATCGCTGATATCATCGAAGCGGGTCTCAGGGCGCGCGCCGACATCGCCGCTCTCGGCCTCGAGATCCTCGGCGTGTCCATTCGCGGCATCAAGCCGACGCCCGACACCGCAAAGGCGCTGGAAGCGGAAGCCCGCGAGGCGATCCTGAAGAATGCGGACGAAGCGATCTTCGCCCGGCGCAACTTTGCCGTCGAGCAGGAGCGCGCCATTCGCGAAAGCGAGCTCGACACCGAGATCGCGGTCGAGCAGAAGAAGCGATCGATCCGCGAGACCCAGATGGACGCCGAGGCGAGCGTCGCCGCAAAGCGCAACGAATTGCGCCAGGCCGGCATGGCCGCGGACATCGTGCTGGAAGGCAAGCGCAAGGATTTCGTCGGCCTCAACGCCGAGAACACCAGGACGCTGGCGGACGCGGAAGCCTATCGTGTCGGCGCGCTGATGAAGATCTTCGAGGGCGTCGACACCCGCGTGATCCAGGCCCTCGCCGCTGCCGGCATGCAGCCGGGGCAGCTGATCGCGCAGGCCTTCTCGGGCATCGCCGAAAAGGCCGAGAAGATCGGCCAGCTCAATGTCTCTCCGGACCTGCTCAGCCAGTTGATGGAGAAGCCGAAGCTGACGGAGGCCGGCAGTGCCCGCCGCCAATGACCGCAAGATCGTGCTGGTGACGCGCAAGACCAGGCTTGAAGACCTGATCGCGCGTTACCTGACGCCGGCGCAGGCGCGCTTCTATGTCGAGCATCTCGGCGCCGACTTCTCCGACTATGAGCGCGAGCACGAGGTGTATCAGGCGCAGCATCGCACGACGCTGCAGGTGCTGGAGCAATGGGGACGCTATCAAATCATCGAGCGCGGCTTCCTGCCCAACTTCATCTTCGCGCCCGATGACATCGTGGTTGCGCTCGGCCAGGACGGCGTCGTCGCCAACACGATGAAATATCTCGACGGCCATCCGCTGATCGGGGTCAATCCAGACCCTGCGCGCTATGACGGCATTCTCCTGCCCTTCGCCCCCCGCGACCTCGCAAAGCTCCTGCCGGATGTCGCCACCGAGAAGCGCGACAGCCAGGCCGTGACGATGGCAGAAGCCCGGCTCAGCGACGGCCAGGTCCTGCATGCCGTGAATGACCTGTTCGTCGGCGCACGCACGCATGTCTCTGCGGTCTACGAGATCGCAGCCGGCGGATTGTCTGAGCGGCAGTCCTCGAGCGGGCTGATCGTCTCGACCGGGCTCGGATCGACCGCCTGGTTCAAGAGCATCGTCACCGGATCGCTCGCAATCGCCGGCAGTTTCGGCCAGCCCTCCCCGCCGGCCAATTACGACGCCCTGCCCTGGGACGCAGCGGAATTGCGCTTCGCCGTGCGCGAGCCCTTCCCCAGCCGCCATTCGCAGACCAGTCTCGTCTGCGGCCGGCTCGCTGGCGCCGAACAATTGCGCATCCGCTCCCTGATGGCGGAAAACGGCGTCATCTTCAGCGATGGCGTCGAAGCCGACCGGCTCGATTTCAATGCCGGCGCCGAGCTCACGATCGGGATCGCCGCGCGGCGCGGGCGGCTGATCGTGTGACGATGTTAGCTCCCGAGCGCATTCTCACCGGCCTCGCGCCCGGGCACACTGACATGGACTTCGTGGCCCTCGCGTAGGGCCAGGGACGCCGCCGCGATCGCCGACTCGAAGGCGGCTTCCTTGGTGGCGTATCTGCTCTTGACATCGCCGTCGTGCAGCACGCCCCATTCGTTCTGCACCGGCACGATCGCGTATTGAGCAAGGCCCATGGTCTCCTCCTCCAGCTCTCTCAAATTCATGCTCTATCGCTGCATGAGCTGCGGATGTGCGGCGTCAGCAGCGCCATGCGATCGGGATCGGCACCAGCATCGGATGGCCCTGCCCGACCGGCCAACTCGCGCTTGCGGCGAAGGTTCCTACTCCCGCGCAGTCACCGCGCGCTCGCCTGATACGCTGCGTATGCCCGTTTCAAGCCGTCGCGAAGCGAGGTCGTGGCGCGCCAGCCGAGCTTGTCGAGGCGGCTGACGTCGAGCAGCTTGCGCGGGGTGCCGTCGGGCCGCGTGGTGTCGAATGAGATCTCGCCACTGTAGCCGACGATGTCGGCGACGACGCGCGCGAATTCGGCGATGGCGATGTCCTCGCCGGCGCCGATATTGACCAGTTCCGCACCGGAATAGGTCTTCATCAGGTGCACGCACGCATCCGCCATGTCGTCGACATAGAGGAACTCGCGCCGCGGCGTGCCGGTGCCCCAGACCACGACATTCTTCGCGCCCGACAGCTTCGCCTCGTGGAAGCGGCGGATCAGGGCGGCGACGACGTGGCTCATTTCAGGATGATAATTATCGCCGGGGCCGTAGAGATTGGTCGGCATCACGTTGATGAAGTTGCATCCGTACTGGCTGCGATAGGCCTCCACCATCTTGATGCCCGCGATCTTGGCGATCGCATAGGGCTCGTTGGTCGGCTCCAGCGGACCTGTCAGCACCGAGTCCTCGCGCAGGGGCTGCGGTGCCAACTTCGGATAGATGCAGGAGGAGCCCAGGAACATCAGCTTCTCGGCGCCGCTCTGATGCGCGGCCTGGATCACGTTCGCGGCGATCGCGATGTTGTCGTAGATGAACTCGGCGCGCAGCGTGTCGTTGGCGACGATGCCGCCGACCTTGGCCGCGGCGAGGAACACCACCTGCGGCCGCACTTTTGCGAACCAGTCGAACACGGCAGCCTGGTTGCGCAGATCAACCTCGTCCCTAGCCACCGTGACGAGCTGGACGTCTTCCCGCTCGAGCCGGCGCACAATCGCGCTGCCGACCATGCCGCGATGGCCGGCGACGTAGACGCTTTTGCCCTTGAGCTCAAACGGTGCGTTGGCCATGGCCTGCGTCCCGCTTCGCCTCGGCCAGATCGCTTCCCATCATCTCCGCGACGAGCTCTGCGAACGTCCGCTTCGGCTTCCAGCCGAGCACCTCGCGCGCCTTGCTGGCATCGCCGACCAGGAGATCGACCTCGGTCGGGCGGAAATAGGTCGGATCGATCTTCACGACCGTCTTGCC
>NZ_JAFCJZ010000006.1 GCF_018130765.1 Bradyrhizobium iriomotense | reverse complement strand
CAACAGACCTGAACGAAACGAGAATTGTGTTACCCATGTCGTCGGTCTGAACTGTTACCTATGTTGCCGGTTGCTCATCGCGGAAGCGAAGCCGGGTGAGGGGTTCTATCCTCACGAACGGTGTTGCGCGCGGAGAGAACCCCTCATCCGGCGCTTCGCGCCACCTTCTCCCACAAGGGGGGAAGGAAAGAAAACGACCGCTTCGCGGCAGCTAGCTCTACGCCGCCAGCCCGCTCTCCACCGGAGCAAACTCCAGCCCCAGACTCTCCGCCACCGCCTTGTTCGTGATCCGCCCGCGGTGCACGTTGAGCCCGTTGCGCAGATGCGGGTTTTCCAGCACTGCCGCAAAACCCTTGTTCGCGAGCATCAGGCCGAACGGCAGCGTCGCGTTGTTCAGCGCCTGGCTGGAGGTCACCGGCACTGCGCCCGGCATGTTGGCGACGCAATAATGCACGACGCCGTCGACCTCGTAGGTCGGATCGGTATGCGTGGTCGGATGCGAGGTCTCGAAGCAGCCGCCCTGGTCGATCGCGACGTCCACCAGCACGGCGCCCGGCCGCATCGATTTGAGCATCGCGCGCGTGACGAGTTTCGGCGCGCTGGCGCCGGGCACCAGCACCGCACCGATCACGACGTCGGCGGCGAACACCTCATCCTCGACGGACTCGATGGTCGAAAAGCGCGTCCGCACGCGTCCCATAAAGAGATCATCGAGCTGCCGCAGCCGGGGTATGGAGCGATCGATCACGGTGACTTCGGCGCCAAGACCTGCGGCCATGCGCGCGGCCTGCGTTCCCACCACGCCGCCACCGAGAACGACGACGCGCGCCGGCTGCACGCCGGGGACGCCGCCAAGCAGCAGCCCGCGGCCGCCGGCCGACCGCCTGAGCGCGGCGCCGGCTGCCTCAATGGCGAGGCGGCCGGCGACTTCGCTCATCGGCGCGAGCAGGGGGAGGTGGCCGGCCGCGTCGGTGACGGTTTCATATGCGACCGCCGTACAACCGGACGCGAGCAGGCCCTTGGCCTGTTCGGGATCCGGCGCAAGATGAAGATAAGTAAACAGGATCTGGCTTTCGCGGAGCTGAGCCCATTCGCTTCGCTGCGGCTCCTTCACCTTCACGATCATGTCGGACTTGGCGAAGATGTCGCGGGCGCTGTCGGCGATCGCAGCCCCGGCCCGCCGATAGACCTCGTCGGACGCGCCGATGCCGCTGCCGGCACCGGTCTCGACCGTCACTTGGTGCCCGGCCGCAACGTATTCACGGACCGCGCCCGGCGTGAGCCCGACGCGATATTCCTGCACCTTGATCTCCCTGGGAACACCGACGCGCATCTTCCGCTCCTTCGCCAACGAATTGATTCCGTTGTTGATCGTAGCGAGAGGGCCGGTTTGGTTTCGTGCAAATATCCGCTAGTTTCGGACCTCGCGCGCCGGTTTCCGGCGCGGAAACATCCTTTCACGCCGGAAACAAAACCTTGGCCCTAGACCGGAAAGACCTCGCCATCCTCGCGGAACTCACGACCAATGCGCGAGCCAGCCACACCGAGCTCGCCAACAAGGTCGGGCTATCAAGCACAGCGCTAGCGCGGCGGCAGAAGGCGCTGGAGGACGACGGCTACATCCAGGCCTATCAGGCCGCGCTCGACCTGACGCAGTTCGGCCTGACCACGACGGTGCTGGTGCGCATTGCGCTGGAGAGCCAGAGCGACGAAGCGCTGAAGGCGTTCGAGGCGGAAGTGGGGAAATGCCCCTCGGTCGTGCGCTGCTTCCTGATGTCGGGCACCGACGACTACATCCTGATCGTGCTCGCCCGCGACATCCAGGATTTCGAGCGTATTCACCGCACCGAGCTGTCGCGCCTGCCGCGCGTCGCGCGGGTGCAATCGAGTTTTGCATTGCGCGAGATCGTCAACCGCACGGTGCCGACCGTGGTGTTCGGCGAGGCGAAGCGGTAACCGCCCTCTCCCTCCACAATGCGCGGAGGCGGTCCAGCCCCCCGTCATCCAACTGTCATCGAATGTGCCGAGAGCTGTGTCTCCAGCATATTCGGGACCGACAATGGACTATTTCAAGCGCTTCAACTTCCTGTTCGCAGCACCAATGTTCGACGCCGACGACCTCGAGGGCGTCCGCTTCAACCAGATCATCGAGGAGATCCAGCGCTCCGGCTTCGAGGTGGTCCGGGCCCGCAAGCTGGAGGACGCCGAGATGGCGGTGCAGACCGATGCCGCGATCGGCTGCATGGTGGTGGACTGGGGCAAGAAAGGCCTGGAGGGCAAGACCTCGGCGCTGATCAATTTGATGCGGCGGCGCGGCCTCGACTTCCCGATCATCCTGCTGATCCGCCGCAAGCGGTTCGAGGACCTGCCGGTCGAGGTACTCGATTTCATCGACGGCTATGTCTTCCTGTCCGAGGAGACGCCGCCCTTCATCGCCAAGAACCTGATCAGCCGTCTGAAGCAATATGCCGAGACGCTGAAGACGCCGTTCTTCGGCGCCCTCGTCGACTATGCCGAGGAAGGCAACCAGCTCTGGACCTGTCCGGGCCATAATGGCGGCGTGTTCTACAACCGCAGCCCGATCGGGCGGGTGTTCGTCGAGCATCTCGGCGAGTCCGTGTTCCGCGACGACCTCGACAATTCCGTGCTCGACCTCGGCGACCTCCTCACCCATGAAGGCCCGGCGCTGAAGGCGCAGAAGGAAGCGGCGGCGATCTTCGGCGCGGAAAAGACCTATTTCGTGCTCAACGGCACCTCGACATCGAACAAGGTCGCGCTCGGCGCCCTCGTCACCGACGGCGATCTCGTGCTGTTCGACCGCAACAACCACAAGGCCGCCCATCACGGCGCGCTGATGATCAATGGCGGCATCCCGGTCTACGTCCCGACCGTCCGCAATGCCTGGGGGCTGATCGGCCCGATGCGCTGGGACATGATGGACGAAAGAGCTCTGCGCGAGGCGATCCGCAACCATCCGCTCGTGAAGGATCGCGATGCCTGGCGCAAGGAGCGGCCGTTCCGCGTCGCCGTGGTCGAGCAGTGCACCTATGACGGCTCGATCCACAGCGCCGAGATGATCATCAAGCGCATTGGCCATCTCTGCGACTACATCCTGTTCGACGAGGCCTGGGCCGGCTTCATGAAATTCCACCCGCTCTATGCCGGCCGCTTCGCCATGGGTCTTGCGAACCTGGCCCCGGAAGCCCCGGGCATCATCGCGACACAGTCAACCCACAAGCAGCTCGCGAGCTTCTCGCAGGCTTCGCAAATCCACATCAAGGACCGCCACATCCGCGGCCAGAAGCGGCGCGTCGAGCACCGCCGCTTCAACGAGAGCTTCATGCAGCACGCCTCGACCTCGCCCTTCTATCCGCTGTTCGCCTCGCTCGACGTCGGCGCGCAGATGATGAAGGGCCGCTCCGGCGAGGTGCTGTGGGACGACACGATCCGCCTCGGCATCGAGCTGCGCAAGAAGGTCCGCGCGATGCGCCGGGAGTTCGAGGAAAAGGAGCAGAATCCGGATCGCCGCTGGTTCTTCGAGCCCTTCGTTCCCGATCGCGTCGCCATTCCCGATGTCAGCCGCCCCGGCGCTGCGCATAACGTCGCCTGGGAGACGCTGTCCACCGACGAGCTCGCCACCAATCCCGCGCTGTGGCAGCTCTCTCCTGATACCAACTGGCACGGCTTTCCCGATCTCGCGGAAGGCTTTGCCATGACCGATCCGAACAAGCTGACGCTGCTCACGCCCGGATTCGATCGGGCCACCGGGGCCTATGCCGAGCATGGCATCCCCGCACCCGTCGTCGCGCAATATCTGCGCGAGAACCGGATCGTGCCCGAGAAGAACGACCTCAACTCCCTGCTCTTCCTGCTCACCCCCGGCGTCGAGGCCAGCAAGGCCGGCACGCTGATCTCCGGCCTCGTCGCGTTCAAGAGGCTGCATGACGACAATGCGCTGCTGGCCGACGCGATCCCGGAATTCTATCAGCGGCGGCAGGCGCGCTTTGCCGGCGTGCGCCTGCGCGACCTCTGCGGCGACATGCACCGCTTCTTCCGCGCCGCCGATGTCAGCGCGCTCCAGGCCCGGCAGTTCATGCCCGAGCACATGCCCGAGATCGCGATGTCGCCGCGGGATGCCGCGCGCTATCTGTTCAAGAACGACGTCGACTACCTCCCGATCGAGGCGATCGCGGGTCGTATCGCCACCACGCCCTTCGTGGTCTATCCGCCCGGCATCGCCACCATCGTGCCCGGCGAGCGGCTGACGGAACGGGCCAAGCCCACGATCGATTACCTCAAGATGTTCGAGACCTGCTTTAACACCTTCCCGGGCTTCGACGTCGAGATCCAGGGCGTCTACAAGGAGATCGATGCCCAGGGGCGGATCGGGCTCTATACTTACGTCGTTGCCGAGTAGGTGCCGATGAACGAAACAGCTGCGCGCGCCAGTGACGAACCCGTCCTGATCCGGCCGTCACGCGAGAGCGATGTCGAGGCGATGCTAGCGATCTACCGCCATCATGTCCGCAACGGCGTGCCGCGCGATGTCGAGGGAACCGGTGCGCCAGAGCCGGATGACCTGCGCGACCGGCGCAAGAACCTGAAACAGACCCGCCTGCCGCATCTGGTTGCGACCTATCGCGGCGAGGTCGTCGGCTATGCCTATGCCGTGCTGTTCCGTAAGCGTCCGGCCTATCGCTACACCGCCAAGCATTCGATCTACGTCCACCACGCGCATCTCGGCCGCGGGGTCGGGCGGCTTCTGCTGCAGGAATTGATCGATGCCTGCGCGGCGGCCGGCTTCCGCCAGATGATCGGCTATATCGACGCCGACAATGCACCCTCGCTGGCGCTGCACGAAAAGTTCGGCTTCGCGCGCGCCGGCCTGCTCGGCGGCGTCGCCTATCGCCACGGCCGCTGGTCCGACACCGTCATGGTGCAACGCTCGCTCGGCGCGGGGACGACGGCGCCCCCGCCGGTCACGGCGCCCGGGCGTTAGCCCTACGAGGGAAAATCAGCCGGTCTGACGTGGATGCGATCGGCATGCAGCGACCAATGATGCAACGCCTGGTCCTTGCAGAACTTCGCCTTCGCCCGTTCCATGGCCTCGTCCTCGTCGGCGGCGTCGATCTCGAGCGTGCCTTGGCAGACCTCGCACTGCCGACCGTACTCGCCGAGCACGTCCTTCATGAACCTGACGACATAAGTAGACATCGGATCTCCTGCTGCCCCGGCAGCAATCTAATCCCATTTAGGCCGGTCGGGGGAAGGAGATTTTGACGCGGATCAAGACCGGGCAGTCCTGACCGAAGATTCGTTGCGGAACCCACCGCGCGGGTTTATGGGCAAGTGCCAGCCGCCAATGAGGATTATGCCTTGCACTTTGTCTCCGATACCGAAGTCACGAACGTTCTGACCTTTCCGATCCTCATTGCGGCCCTGGAAGAGGCGCATCGCCGGCCGAAGATGGAGGTGCTGGACGCCTTCCTCGGCGACGAGAAAGGGCAGTACGTCATCCGCAGCGCGGTCGATCCCGGCCGCTACATGGCCAGCAAGATGTTCACCAGCTTTCCGGCCAATCTGGCAGAGGGAAAGATGCCGGCGGTGCAGGCCGTGTGCGTGCTGTTCGACGGCACCAACGGACGGCCGCTGGCGGCGATGGACGGCACCGAGATCACGCATTGGCGCACTGCGGCGGACTCCGCGCTGGGCACGAAATTGCTCGCCCCGCCCAACCCCGAGACACTGCTTTGCGTCGGTGCCGGCGAGATGTCCGAATGGCTGATCCGGGGGCATCGCGCCGTGCGGCCATCGCTCGAGCGCGTGCTGATCTGGAACCGAAACCTGGAGCGGGCCACCGACCTTGCCAAACGACTGGCAGCGGACGGCGTGAAGACAGAGACGGTCACGGACCTCGACGCCGCGACGCGCGAAGCCAACGTCATCACCACCTGCACCCGCGCACATCAGCCGCTGATCAAGGGTCGCCATTTGCGGCCGGGCGCGCATCTGGACCTCGTTGGCGGCTACACGCCGCAAACCCGTGAGGCCGATGACGAAGCGGCAAAGATGTCGCGCGTCTTCGTGGACCGCTGGGAGTCCGCCTTCCACGGCGTCGGCGATATCCTGCAGCCGATCGCGAGCGGCGCGATCAGCGAGGCTGATGTCCTCGGCGATCTCTACGATCTCGCCGGCGGCCGGGTGCAGGGACGAACGTCACCGTCCGACATCACGTTCTTCAAGAACGCAGGCGGCGGCCATCTCGACCTCATGACCTGCGAGGCCGTGTTCCAGCAACTCGGTGCAAAGCTGGGGTAGACGCCCTACCCTGCGTTATGCCGGGGGGGCCGACGGGAGGGGATGCCGGGCAAGACAGGGCCGGCATCAGCCATCACGTCTTGATATCGAGGAGTGTGTCTTCCGTCTCAGCGTAGGCTTGAATGACCTTCGCATTGGCGATGAAGCTGTACTTTGCGGTCGCCAGCTCAGCGAACTCATTGGCGAGATCGACATTCGGCGCGGCGACCAGGCCGTCCTGGTTTGCGAAGGGCGCGCTCGGGTCGAACTGCGCGGCATAGCTCGGCGACACCGTCGACACGGTCGCGACCGTACCGCCCGGCGTCGAGCCGCTCGATTGGGAGACCTGATCGACGCGCAGCGGCACATAGGCCGCGGGAAACGTCGGAGCGATGCCCGCACCGGCGGACGTGCTCGATCCGCCTGATGCTGGCAGCGGGCCAGTCGTGCTGATGTTGGCGATATTGCTGGCGGCCACGTTCACGCGCAGGCTCGCCGCAGAAAGTCCTGAAGTCGCAATCGAAAGTATGCTCATGCCTCCTGATCTACAGGACAAGTCATACACGTTCATTCACGGCATCGGTAAAATCCGCCGCATTCTGTTTTCAGCCTCGCAACCAACGATCGGAGTGCGATCAGACTTCGCGCGCACCTATCCCGGCGTCACGCCAAAGGCCTGCTTGAAGCGCTCGGCGTAGCGCGGCCAGACCTCGGGATTGATGATGCGGGGCGGGCGCTTGCCGTCGAGCGTCTCCAGCACCTGCTCGGCGGCGATGCGGCCCATGTTCTGGCGCGCCTCGATCGTTACGCCGGCGGTGTGTGGGCTCGCCAGCACGTTGTCGAGCTGGAGCAGCGGATGCTCAGGCGGCGGCGGCTCCTTGGACCAGACGTCGAGGCCGGCTCCGGCAATGCGCTTGTCGCGCAGCGCCTGCAGCAGCGCGTCCTCGTCGTGGATGAAGCCGCGCGCCGTGGTGATGAAATAGGCATGCGGCTGCATCAGCGCGAATTCGCGTGTGCTGATCATGTTGCGGCTCTTCTTGTCGAGCGGGCAGGAGATCGAGACGAAATCGGCGCGGCGCAGCAGCTCGTCGAGCTCGACCTTCTCGCCGCCCCGCTCCGCCATCACCTCTGCGGTGAGATACGGGTCATAAGCCAGCACCTTCATGCCGAGCAGGCCCTTGCAGAGCGCGGCGATACGGCGACCGACATTGCCGAGGCCGATGATGCCGACGGTCTTGTGCTCGACCTCGTTGCCGACAAGCTCGTTGCGGTTGACGTCGCGCTCGCGGCGCAGGCGGCGGTCGGACTGGATGATGCGCTTGGACAGCGTCAGCATCATCGCCAGCGCGTGCTCGGCGACGGAATGGGCATTGCCGCCGGACTGGTTGACGACCACGACGCCGGCGGCCGTGCAGGCCTCGACATCAACGGGGTCGAAGCCCGCGCCATTGCTGGACACCAGCAGGAGGTTCGGCGTGCGCTTCAGGAACGCGGCGTCAACATGGAAATGCGGCGCCAGCTCGTCGCGAGCGGCGCCGATCTGGTAGACATGGGCCGCGCTCAGGATCGGCGCGTAGAAATCTTCAGGGCTCTCGTTCTCGATGCGGTCGAGCCGGACGTCGGGCCGCGCCTTCAGGATGTCGATATAGATCGGATTGGCCAGGTATTTGACGTAGAAGACGCGCTTGCTGTTGACGGACATCAGGACCCTTCCGGCTCTCTCGTGGGAGATCCGCAAGGTCAGCGCGATGCGCGCCCGTCCGTGCCCCCTCCCGCTTTCTGGTTATAGCCGCTTATGCCATGGCGGTGCCGGCCACGGCAGGCCGTCTGGCGCAGATCACGGTGCCGGCCCGGACATGTTGACAATCCCGCTGCCTGCGTCAAGTTCGGCGGACCGCCGCGACGGCCAGAACCAAGAAGCATGCGCGGCTCAAGGGAGAACGCAATGGCGATTGCGGAACAGCAGACACAGGGGATCAGCGACAGAAGCTGGCATGGCATCGTCCTGCAGACCCTGAAGCGGAACGAGATCAGCCTGATCCCTTACGTACCCGACCGCGTGCTGACGCCGCTGATCAAAAATTTGCACGCCGATCCCTTCTTCACCACCTTCGCCACCGCGCGCGAGGAAGAGGCCGTCGGCATCGTCTCCGGCGCCTGGATGGGCGGACGGCGCGGCGCGGTGCTGATGCAGACCTCCGGTTTTGCCACGCTCGCCAACGTGCTCGCCTCGCTCGCAGTGCCCTACCAGATCCCGCTGATCATGTTCGTCTCCGAGCGCGGCACGCTCGGCGAGTTCAATTACGGCCAGTCGCTGGTGTGCCGCACCATGCGTCCGGTGCTGGATTCGCTGGCGCTGGAGCATCACACCATCACCCGGCTCGACGAGCTCGAATTCATTGCCGACCGCTCGATCAAGCAGGCCGTCACCACGCAGGCGCCGGTGACCCTGATCCTCAACCCGCTGCTCACGGGCGGCAAGGTCTTCGACAAGTGAGCGCCGCCATGAACACTGGCAATACCAAGGTGATGAACCGGTTCGATGTGACCTCGCGGCTGATCGGCAAGCTCAAACAGGAGGAGGCCGTGATCGGCGGCATCGGCAACACCAATTTCGACCTCTGGGCCGCCGGCCACCGCCCGCAAAACTTCTACATGCTGGGCAGCATGGGCCTCGCCTTCCCGATCGCGCTCGGGGTCGCGCTGGCGCAGCCCGAGCGCCGCGTGTTCGCGCTCGAAGGCGACGGCTCGCTCTTGATGCAGCTCGGCGCGCTCTCGACGATCGCGGCGTTGAAACCGAAGAACCTGATCATGATCGTGATGGACAACGGCATCTACCAGATCACCGGCGCGCAGCCGACGCCGGCAGCTGGCGTCGCCGACATCGTCGCCATCGCGACCGGCTCTGGGCTCGCCAACAGCGCCTGGGCTGCGGACGAGGAGGATTTCGAGCGCCTGGTCGACGAGGCCATGTCGACTGATGAGCCCAGCCTGATCGCGGTCCGTATCGACGACAAGCCGGGCGTCGGCACCACGAGGCGTGATCCCGTGCAGATCCGGGAGCGCTTCATGCACGGGCTCGGCGTGCGCGAGCCACTTTAACGTTTCGTCATTAACTACACGGCGATCTGATCCGCGGCCCGCGACAGACCCATGCCGATCCGTGCTAAGCGGATCGGATGTCCATTTTTGTTCGCGCTTTTGCCTGGCTGCTCGCCGCGGCCGTGACCTTTGCAACGCTCGGGCCTCCAGGCCTGCGGCCCCATTCCGATCTCGGCCAGGACGGCGAGCATGCGCTGGCCTTCATCCTGGTCGGACTGGCCTTCGGCCTCGCCTACCGGCAGCGGCGGCTCGCAGTAGCGGCCGTCTCGGTAATCCTGATCGGCCTGCTCGAACTGATGCAATTCTGGGCGCCGGGACGCCATGCGCGGCTGGAGGATTTTCTGGTCGATGCCGGCACCGCCTGCATCGGCTTTGCGCTGGCGGCCGTCGTCGATTGGGTCATGACCCGGTTTCGGACAAACTCGGCCCTGACAAACTGAGGCCCCGCGGAGCGACGCTCCGCAGGGCCCGACTCTTCAAAGCCTGTACTGCGCCGGTCAGTCGATGATCTTGATGACGCGGCGCGTGCGCGGCTCGACGATCACGCGGCGATCGTTCACGACCGCGTAGCGATATTCGGTGTAGTTCGGCACGGGCCGCAACACCACGGTCGGAGGCAACGGCTCACCGACCACGACGCGTTCGTGGATCACGACCGAATCGTCGCGCGGGATTCCGCCCAGCACCGCATTCGGAATTTCGAGACCTGCGCCGACCGCCGCACCGACGGTGCCGCCGACCATCGCGCCGATCGGTCCGCCAATGTCGCCACCCGCGCGCGCGCCGTCCCTGGCGCCCTGTTCGGTCGTCGACTGGGCAAAGGCTGCGCTCGACGCCAGCAGCGACGCGGCAACCAACGTAGTCGCAAGACGGATTTTCATGTCCTTGTGTCTCCAGTGATTGTTATGCACCTTCAACCGCGGGGGCCGGAGCATCGTTCCGGTTCCCCGTGGCGAAAGACGCAGCAAATCCGGAGACTGTTACTGCGTAACAGTTCAGCTAGCTGCGATCTCGTGGCCTGCCATCAGTTCCAGCGCACGGACCATCGCCGAGTGATCCCAGGCCTTGCCGCCATGCGCGGTGCAGGATGAGAACAATTGCTGCGCCACCGCCGTGCTCGGCAGCGAGAGGCCGAGTGCGCGCGCGCCTTCGAGCGCGAGGTTGAGATCCTTCTGGTGCAGCTCGATGCGGAAGCCCGGATCGAAATTGCGCTTCACCATGCGCTCGCCATGCACCTCGAGAATCCGCGACGAGGCGAAACCGCCCATCAGCGCCTTGCGCACCAGCGCGGGGTTCGCGCCGGCCTTGGACGCGAACAGCAACGCTTCACTCACCGCCTCGATCGTCAGCGCGACGATGATCTGGTTGGCGACCTTGGTGGTCTGGCCGTCGCCATTGGCGCCGACATGGGTGACGTTCTTGCCCATCTTGTCGAAGATCGGCTTCATGGTGCCGAAGGCCCGCTCCGGCCCGCCGACCATGATGGTGAGGCTCGCCGCCTTCGCCCCGACCTCCCCGCCCGACACCGGCGCGTCGAGATAGTCGGCGCCGAGCGCCTCGATCTTCTTCGCAAACTCCTTCGTCGCCAATGGCGAGATCGAACTCATGTCGACGACGATCTTGCCCTTGGAGATGCCGCTCGCGACGCCGTCCTTGCCGAACAGCACCGCTTCCACATGCGGGGTATCCGGCACCATGATGATGACGGCATCCGCCTGCTCCGCGACCTCCTTGGCCGATTTGCAAGCGACGCCGCCCGCAGAGATCAGTTCGGCCGCGACCGGCGCGACGTCATGCAGGAACACACGATGGCCCGCGGCCAGGAGGTGGCCGGCCATCGGCCGTCCCATGGTGCCAAGTCCAATGAAGCCGATGTTGGTCATGATTTGATGTCTCACAGTTGTAGTAGCAAAATTCATCCGCGGACTCGGTGCACCTCTCCCGCCTGCGGGAGAGGTCGGCGCATAGCGCCGGGTGAGGGCTTTCTCCGCGTTGGGATTTCTTCCGCAAGGATCCCATCGCGGAGAGAGCCCTCCCCCCTGCCCTCTCCCGCAAGCGGGAGAGGGAGCGCACCGGCATCGCGGCTTCGATATCCTCTACGTCTCGAATGTCTGCGCGGCGTGCCAGGAGAGGCCTTCCAGCGTCGTGGTGCGCGGCTTGTATTCGCAGCCGATCCAACCGCGATAGCCGATCGCGTCGAGATGGCGGAACAGGAAGGGATAGTTGATCTCGCCGGTGCCGGGCTCATGGCGGCCGGGATTGTCGGCAAGCTGAATGTGCGCGATCTGCGGCAGATATTCCTGCATGGTGCGGGCGAGATCGCCCTCCATGATCTGCATGTGATAGATGTCGTACTGGATGAAGAGGTTGTTCGAGCGCACCTCGGAGATCAGCTGCACCGCCTGCTCGGTGCCGTTGAGGTAGAAGCCGGGAATGTCGAGCGTGTTGATCGGCTCGACCAGCAGCTTGATGTTCTCCCGCGCCAGCGTGGAGGCGGCGAAGCGCAAATTGCCGACCAGCGTCTCCTGAAGCTCGCGCGGATCGGCGTCGGAAGGCGCGATACCGACGAGGCAGTTGAGCTGCTCGCAATCGAGCGCCTTGGCATAGTCAATGGCGCGGAACACGCCGTCGCGGAATTCGGCGGTGCGGTCGGGCAGGATCGCGATGCCGCGCTCGCCCGCTGCCCAGTTGCCCGCCGGCAGGTTGTGCAGCACCTGCGTGAGGCCATGGGCCTCGAGCTGCTCGCGCAGCTGCGCCTTGTCGAAATCATAGGGAAAGAGATATTCGACCCCGGCAAACCCCGCCGCTTTCGCCGCGGCAAAGCGGTCGAGGAACGGCATCTCGTTGAAGAGCATGGTGAGGTTGGCGGCAAATTTCGGCATGATGCTCTCCTATTCCGCCGGCTGCAGCACGCGCGAGGTTTCGACCTCGTCGAGCGGCAGATCCAGCACCTCCTCGAACTCGACGATGTTGTCGATCTCCGTGCCCATCGCAATGTTGGTGACGCGCTCGAGGATGAACTCGACCACCACGGGCACGCGATGCTTGGCCATCAATTCACGCGCGGTGGCGAATGCCGCCTGGGTGTCCTTCGGGTCGGTGACGCGGATCGCCTTGCAGCCGAGGCCTTCGGCGACCGTGACATGGTCGACGCCGTAGACGCCGATCTCGGGTGCGTTGATGTTCTCGAAGGAGAGCTGGACGTGGTAGTCCATGTCGAAGCCGCGCTGGGCCTGGCGGATCAGACCGAGATAGGAATTGTTCACGACGACGTGGATGTAGGGCAGATTGAACTGCGCGCCGACCGCGAGCTCCTCGATCAGGAACTGGAAGTCGTAGTCGCCGGAGAGCGCGACGATCTCGCGATCCGGGCACGCCGCGCGCACACCGAGCGCAGCGGGCAGCGTCCAGCCGAGTGGGCCCGCCTGCCCGGCGTTGATCCAGTTGCGCGGCTTGTAGACGCCGAGGAATTGCGCGCCGGCGATCTGCGACAGGCCGATCACGGTGACATAGGTGGTGTCGCGGCCGAACGCCTTGTTCATCTCCTCATAGACGCGCTGCGGCTTGATCGGCACGTTGTCGAAATGGCTCTTGCGCAGCATCGTCTTCTTGCGATCGCGGCAGGCAGCGGGCCACGCCTGGCGCTCGCGAAGCCTGCCTGACCGCCGCCACTCCCTGGCGACGGTGACGAAGAGCTCGAGCGCGGCCTTGGCGTCCGAGACGATGCCGAGATCGGGATTGAACACGCGCCCGATCTGGGTCGGCTCGATGTCGACGTGAACGAATTTGCGGCCCTTGGTGTAGGTCTCGACCGAGCCGGTGTGGCGGTTGGCCCAGCGATTACCGATGCCGAGCACGAAGTCGGATTCGAGCAGCGTGGCATTGCCGTAGCGGTGGCTGGTCTGAAGGCCGACCATGCCGGCCATCAGCACGTGATCGTCGGGGATTGCGCCCCACCCCATCAGGGTCGGCACGACAGGCACGTTGGCGATCTCGGCGAACTCAACCAACAGGTCCGACGCGTCGGCATTGATGATGCCGCCACCCGCGACGATCAGCGGACGCTCGGCGGCGTTGAGCATCTCCAGCGCCTTCTCGACCTGCTTGCGGGTGGCGGCAGGCTTGTAGACCGGCAGCGGCTCATAGGTCTCGTCGTCGAACTCGATCTCGGCGAGCTGCACGTCGAGCGGCATGTCGATCAACACCGGTCCCGGCCGACCCGAGCGCATGATGTGAAACGCCTGGCTGAACACGCGCGGCACCAGCGCCGGCTCGCGCACCGTCACGGCCCATTTGGTCACGGGCTTGGCAATCGACTCGATATCGACGGCCTGGAAATCCTCCTTGTAGAGCCGCGCCCGCGGCGCCTGGCCGGTGATGCAGAGGATCGGAATGGAATCGGCGATCGCCGAATAGAGCCCGGTGATCATGTCGGTGCCGGCCGGCCCCGAGGTGCCGATGCAGACGCCGATATTGCCGGCTTTCGCCCTTGTGTAGCCCTCGGCCATGTGCGAGGCGCCCTCGACATGGCGCGCCAGGATGTGGCGGATCGAGCCGCGCTTCTTCAGCGCCGAGTACAGCGGATTGATCGCAGCCCCGGGAACACCGAAGGCGGTCGAGATGCCTTCCTTCTCCAGGATACGCACGGCCGCATCGACAGCTCGCATCTTCGCCATATCGGACCTCGCTTGGGTTTAAGTCAGCGAGCGAGATCATCAGATGCGCGGGATGCGATCTCAACGAGATCGATTTTATTTTCCACGATGCGGCAGCCGTGGGAAAAATCGCGGTGGTCTCAACCAGTTAGACCGTGAGACGCGTGAAAGCCGCTTCACTCGAACAGCGGCGCCAGCTCCATTTGCGGCACCAGCACGAGGCCTTTGTCGGTGATACGAATTTCTGGAATGACCGATAGCGGAATCAAATTGAAGCCCATGTAGGGGATGGTGCAGCCCGCCTCCGCCCATTCCTTCTTCAGCACCTTGACCTCCTCGGCCACCTCGGTGACGCGCTTGTCGGACAGGAGCCCTGCGATCGGCAGCGGAACCAGCGCCCTCACCTTGCCGTCGGCGACGACGCAGACGCCACCCTGCTGCTCCCTAATCGCTGCGATCGCGACCTGCATGTCACCCTCGTTGGTGCCGGCGACGATGATGTTGTGGCTGTCGTGCCCAACGCTGGAGGCAACCGCGCCGCGCTTGAGCCCGAAATCCTTCAGCAGGCCATAAGCAACGTTGCCCGCCGATTTGCCGTGGCGCTCGACCACCGTGACGAAGCAGAGGCCGTAGCGCGCGAACAGCGACGGCCAGTCCTTGGCCGGCTCGATCGCGACCTTCTCGTGGATCAAGGTAATGCCCGGCAGCGCGGTCTTGATCGCATTGACGGTGCAGGCCTTCGCGGGCAGCTCCGGCGTCAACTTCATCTTCTCCGGCAGCTTCACGGTCGCATAAGCCGCCTTCGGATATTGATAGCGCTGCGACAGCGCCTGATCGAGACGCGGCGTGATCTTGCCGTGTTCGACCACGAGCTCACCGCCATACCAGGTGCATTGCGGCTTGAGCTGATCGTCCATCAGCACGAGATCGGCGCGGCGACCGCCCCCGAGACCGCCGATATCGCCTTCCATGCCGAAGCGCGTAGCGCCATGCAGCGAGCCCATCGACCAGGCTTGCTCCGGCGACATCCCCGCCTTCACGGCTTCGCGCACCACCCAGTCGAGGCCGAACAGCAGGAGATCATCGGCGTCGCGATCGTCGGTGCACACGGCCGTGCGCTTGTGCGAGGCGCCAAGCTCGGTGATCGTCCGGATCGCCTGCGGCAGCGAATGCCAGGGCGTGGTCGGCGGTCCCCCGCGCAAGAACACCCAGACGCCGGCATCGAGCAGGTCGTCGGCGATGTCGCGGTCGATCGCCTCATGGGTGTCGGTGACGCCGGAGGCCGCATAGGCCGCGACGAATTCGCGGCCGTAGACATGGCCTGACACCGGCCGTCCCCGCTTCAAGGCAGCCGCGAGGATCGCATGGCTGCGCTCGTCGCCCATCGTGACAGGCACGAAATCCATCTTCTCGCCGAGCGCGACGGCCTCGGGCCAGCGGTCGAACAGGCCGGCGATCTTGTCCGGCGTGAGATCGCCGCCGGCGGTCTCCAGCTCCGCCGAGGTCGCCGGAACCGTGCTCGGCACCGTCAGGAAGATCGAGAGCGGCGCCTCGCGCGCGTCCTCCAGCATCGCCTCGACGCCGGCGACGTCCATCACATTGCCGATCTCATGGCTGTCGCAGAAGATCGTGGTGGTGCCGTTGAGCAGCGCGGCCTCGGCGTAGGCGCAGGCCGTCACCATCGAGGATTCGATGTGGATGTGCGGATCGACGAGACCGGGCGCGATGATGCCGCCTGCCGCGTCATACAGCGGAACACCGCTCCAGGCCTTCCTGGCTGTTCCGGCCGGCTTCACCGCCGCGATGCGGCCTCCGGTGATCCAGACCTCCCGCCCCTGATGGATGCGCTCCGAATAGGTCGAGAGCACCCGCGCGCCCGATATGACGAGATCGGGCGCGACGCGGGCCGAGGCGACATCGGCCAGGCGCCGGGTCATCAAATGCAGCGGTGCGACGGCGAAGCGGGTAAGTCTGGTCATCGGGACCCTCGCGTGGCGTTACAGCCCAGCGATGGTTACGCCCCCCGCCATAGCGGGCAAGCGCAAATATAACGGCAGGCCCTGCTTACGCCTTAGGCGCTGAGCCGCCCGCCGCCCCCGCCCTCGCAGGCCTGCGCGGGTTCCGCCTTCTTGGCGGCGCTGCGGCAGCGGGCTTGACCCGAATTCGCATCGACCGGCCCTTTGACTCGTCGATCTCGAACGAATTCGTCTTCCGCACGAGGTCGCTCAGCTTGCGGAACCCGAACGTTCTCGGATCGAAATCGGAGGCCAGATTGGCGAGCTGCCGCCCGACTTCCCCGAGTGCGACCCAGCCGTCCTCGCTCTCCATCTGGGTGATGACCTTCTTGATGATGGGGGTCGCTGCATCAAGCGGCTGAAGCGACGTCGATCTTGAGGCGGCGTCCTGGTTGGTCGTCGGGACGGCAAGCAGGTTCTCGGTGTAAACGAACCTTCGGCAGGCCTGCCTGAAGCTTTCCGGAGTCTTCTGCTCGCCAAATCCGAAGACGTCGACACCCTGCTCCCGGATGCGGGCGGCCAGACGGGTAAAGTCGCTGTCGGATGACACCAGGCAGAAGCCGTCGAACCGGCCGCTGTGGAGCAGATCCATGGCGTCGATGACCAAGGTTATGTCGGACGCATTCTTTCCCGTCGTATAGGCGAACTGCTGCTGCGGGATGATGGCGTGCTTCGACAGGATGTCGGCCCACCCCCTTGATCGCGCATTGGAGAAGTCGCCATAGATGCGGCGAACGCTGGCCTCGCCGATCTTGGCAATCTCCTCGAACAGTCCATCCGCGATCTTTGCGGAGGCATTGTCGGCGTCGATCAGGACGGCGAGGCGCGGCGAACGAAGTTCCGACGGCATGGCGTTTCCTCAATGAGATGGACGCAGCATTTGAAGACGCAGCGCGTCGGGACGGCTAGTCCTCTTTCGCCTTGAACCGGCCGAGCCCCTTCAACACGAAGGGCGCCAGCAGCGCGATCAGCGCGACACCGAGCAGCGTCGCCGAGATCGGGCTCTGCAGCAGCGCCATGGGATCGCCGAGGCTGATCGCGAGCGCGCGGCGGAGCTGGCTCTCGGCGATCGGGCCGAGGATCAGGCCGACCACGACCGGCGCGATCGGAAAATCGAACCGCCGCATCAGGAAGCCGAGCACGCCGAAACCGGCCAGCATCGACAATTCCACCACCGACGGCTTTGCCGCGATCGTGCCCATGGTCGCGAAGACGAGGATGCCGGCATAGAGCCAGGGCTGCGGGATCGCGAGCAGCCGCACCCACAGGCCGACCAGCGGCAAATTGAGCACCAGCAGCATCATGTTGGCGATGAACAGGCTCGCGATCAGGCCCCACACGAGGTCAGGCCGCTCGGCAAACAGCAGCGGGCCCGGATTGAGGCCGTATTGCTGGAAGCCCGCCAGCATCATCGCGGCAGTCGCCGAGGTCGGCAGACCCAGCGTCAGCAGCGGCACCAGCGTGCCAGCGGCGGAGGCGTTGTTGGCGGCTTCGGGTCCGGCGACGCCTTCGATCGCGCCCTTGCCGAACTCTTCGGGATGTTTCGTGAGACGCTTCTCAGTGGAATAGGACAGGAAGGTCGGGATCTCAGCGCCGCCGGCGGGCAGCGCGCCGATCGGGAAGCCGAACATGGTGCCGCGCAGCCACGGCTTCCATGACCGCTTCCAGTCTTCCTTCGTCATCCACAGCGAGCCGCGCACTGGCTCGAGCTTTTCCTCAGTGTGGTGGCGGCGCGACGCGACATAGAGCGCCTCACCCACTGCGAACAGGCCGACGGCCAGCGTCGTCACCTCGACGCCGTCGAGCAATTCAGGGACGCCGAACGCCAACCGCGCCTGACCGGTCAGCTTGTCGATGCCGACGAGACCGAGCGTCAGGCCGATGAACAGGCTGGTCAGGCCGCGGACCGGGGAATCGCCAAAGGTCGCCGACACCGTGACGAACGCGACGCACATCAGCGCGAAGTAATCCTCGGGGCCGAAGCGCACGGCGAAATCGACCAGCCAGGGTGCAAGAAAGGCGAGTCCGATGGTCGCGATGGTGCCGGCGACGAAGGAGCCGATCGCGGAGGTCGCGAGCGCCGGTCCGCCACGGCCGGCCTTGGCCATCTTGTTACCTTCGAGCGCGGTCGCCATCGAGGCGCTCTCGCCCGGCGTGTTGATCAGGATCGCGGTGGTCGAGCCGCCATACATGCCGCCATAATAGATGCCGGCGAACATGATCAGCGAGCCGCCGGGGTCGAGCTTGTAGGTCACCGGCAGCAGCAGCGCGACCGTCAGCGCCGGGCCGATGCCGGGCAGCACGCCCACGGCGGTGCCGAGGAACACGCCGATCAGCGCATAGAGCAGGTTCATCGGCTGGACGGCGACCGCCATGCCGTGCGCCAAGGCGGCAAAAGTGTCCATCACAGCAGTCGCTCCAGGGGGCCGGCCGGAAGGCTCAGCGTCAACAGCCGGTCAAAGGCGAGATAAATGAGGGTCGACATCACGAGGGCGATGATGCTGTCGACGAGGACGGCACGGCGGCCGAACGCCGCCGACGTCGTCACGAACAGCGCCGAGGTCGCCAGGATGAAGCCGCCGCCGAAGCCGATGATGGCGATCAGCAGCGCAAGGCCGACGAGGATCAGAACCACCGGGACGGGATCGGCACTCTCGCGCGCCGGCAGATTGCCGCGCAGCGCATCGATGAAATTGCCGATCGCGAGCAGCGCAAGTCCGCTGGCGACGACGACCGGCATCGCCTCCGGCCCCATGCCGTACATCGCGGCGGATTGCAGGCCGCGCGCGTCCCAGACCAGCACGGCCGCAAGCACGGCGAGCAGTGCAGCGATGACAATGCCGGCGCGATCGAAGCGCCGCGGCTGCGCAGGATCGCCTGAGGTCATGACTTGACGAGGCCGACCGATTTCAGCACGTCGGTGACGCGTACGGTTTCCTTCTTCAGGAAGTCGGCGAAGGCGTCGCCGCCGAGATAGGCATCCTCCCAGCCCTTCTGCTTGAGGATCTCCTTCCAGGCGTCCGACTTCACCATCTTCTCGACCGCATCGCTCAAGGTCTTGCGCTGCTCCGGCGTGATGCCGGGAGGTGCGACCACCGAACGCCAGTTGGCGATCACGAGGTCGATGCCCTGTTCCTTGAAGGTCGGGATATCGCTGCCTGCGATGCGCTTCTCCGAGGTCACGCCGATCGCGCGCAGCTTGCCGGATTTGATCTGCCCTTCATATTCGCTGAGGCCCGAAATGCCCGCGGTGACCTTGCCGCCGAGGATCGCTGCGAGCGACTCGCCGCCACCGGAGAACGGGATGTAGTTGATCTTCTTGGCGTCGGCGCCGACCGCGCCGGCGAACAGCGCCGCCATCACATGGTCGACGCCGCCGGCCGAGCCGCCGGCGAAGGTCACCTTGGCGATATCGGCCTTCACCGCGGCCGCCAGATCCTGCGCATTTTTGATCGGCGAATTTGCGGGCACCACGATCACCTGGATTTCCTCGGTCAGGCGCGCGATCGGCGTCACCTGCTCCAGCGTGACCGGCGACTTGTTCATGGCGAGCGCGCCGACCATGACGAAGCCGTTGACCATCATCTGGTTGCCGTCGCCCTTGGCGCTGTTGACGAACTGCGCGATGCCGACGCTGCCGCCGGCGCCGGGAACGTTGGTGACCTGCACGCTGCGCGCGACGCCCGCAGCGACCAGCGCCTGCTGCATCGAGCGCGCGGTCTGGTCCCAGCCGCCGCCCGGGGCCGCCGGCGCCATCAGCTTGAGCTCGAGCTGCTGGGCCAAGGCTGGCGTCGCTGCCGCGAGGGTCAGCGCGACGGCTGCGCCGACAAGGCGCGCGGGAAACTGAAACATGGGGGCATTCTCCAGGCTCGTGCGGACGTGTTGATCAGGTGCCGCATTGTGTCGTTTGGTCGCATATCAGCCAAAACGGCCAATGCTGTCCAGCGACGGGCCCGGTTCCTTGCTATCCGGATTTCGGCATCACCCCGCCGAGTGCGAGCGTCAGCTCAGCGGCGACGTCGCGCACAATTTGCCCGATTTCCGGCAATCTCTCATCGGTCAGGCGGCTGGTCATGCCCGAGACGGAGATCGCCGCGAGCGGCTCTGCGCAGTCGTTGTAGACGACTGCGGCAATACAGCGCAGGCCCATGGAGGCCTCCTCATCGTCGACCGCAAAGCCCTGCTTGCGGATCTTCTCGAGCTCCCTGAACAGGTCGCTCGGCCGCACAATCGACTTTTCGGTCAGGCGGGGCATGCCGTGATGGCGGATGACGGCGCCGACGTCCTCGTCCGAATAGGTCGCGAGCACCGCCTTGCCGACACCCGACGTCACCATGGGGACGCGGCCGCCGACCTTGGTCAGCGAGCGCATGATCTCGCGGCTCTCCATGCGGGTCAGCACGATGATGAACTCGTCGTCGACGACGGCGAGATTGGCGGTTTCGCGGGTGAGATCGCGCAGCTTGCGCAAGTAAGGAACGGCCTGCGCCGAGAAATTGCGCCGCCGGGCGAAGCTGGCCCCCACCGTGAAGCTGCGGACGCCGACATGCCATTTGGATTCGGCGCGGTCGAACTGCACGAAGCGGCGGCTTTCAAGCGTCGCCAGTAGCCGGTGCACGGTCGAGGCCGACAGGCCGGTGCGCACGGCAAGATCGCTGAGGCGATAGCCTTCGTCGTCCTCGGCCAGCGTCTCGAGAATCGACAGCGCGCGATCGACGGACTGCACACCGCCGTCACGCGCCTCGTGCTCGGCCTCCAATGGCGGCCGAGGTTCGAGCGATTTGCGCCGGATCACGTTCTTGCTCATCGCGACCTGACCGTTCTCCCTCGCCCCGCTTGCGGGGAGAGGGTCGGGGTGAGGGGGAGCTTCCACAAGGACGGTGAGAGCTGGACTCGCGGAGAGTCCCCCTCACCCGAATTCGATCTGCGATCGAATTCGACCTCTCCCCGCACGCGGGGAGAGGTGAAGTCGCGTCTCAGAGCAACCCTGCGCCGCGCGCCCACTTGTACTTGGCACCGAGCACCTCGACCGGCAGCTCGGTGGAGTAGGCGTAGGCCGGGATGCCGTGCTGGTAGAGATATTCGGCGGCTTCCTCGACCTCGACGTCGCCGGCGAGCGAGGCGACCATGGGCTTCACAAAACCCTTGGCCTCCATCTCCTTCTTCACCTCGACCATGTTGCGGGCGAACACCATCGGCGGGGTGACGATGGTGTGCCAGTAGCCGAGGATCAGCGCGTGGATGCGCTCATCCGACAGGCCGAGCTTCACGGTGTTGACGTAGGTGATCGGCGGCTCGCCGCCGGTGATATCCACAGGATTTCCAGCCGCACCGAACGGCGGGATGAACTTGCGGAAGGCAGCGTCCAGATCCGGCGGCATCGACATCAGCGACAGGCCGTTGTCGACGCAGGAGTCCGACAGCAGCACGCCCGAGCCGCCGGCGCCGGTGATGATCAGCACATTCTCGCCCTTCGGCGTCGGCAGCACCGGCACGCCGCGGGCGAATTCGAGCAGCTGGCGCAGGCTGCGGGCGCGGATCACGCCCGACTGCTTGAACACGTCCTCGTAGATGCGGTCGTTGCCGGCAAGCGCGCCGGTGTGCGAGGACGCAGCCTTCGCACCGGCCGAGGTGCGGCCGGCCTTGAGCACGACCACCGGCTTCTTCTTGGAGACGCGCTTGGCGGCTTCCGCGAAGGCGCGGCCGTCCTTGAGGTCTTCGCAGTGCTGCGCGATCAGGTTGGTGTTCGGGTCCTGCTCGAAGAAGGCGAGCAGATCGTCCTCGTCGATGTCGGACTTGTTGCCGAGGCCGACGATGGCCGACACACCCATTTTCGCCGAGCGCGAGAAGCCGATGATGGCCATGCCGATGCCGCCCGACTGCGACGACAGCGCCGCGTGGCCCTTGACGTCATAGGCGGTGCAGAAGGTCGCGCAGAGATTGGCCGGCGTATAGTAGAAGCCGTAGATGTTCGGCCCCATCAGGCGGATGTCGTACTTCTTGCCGACCTCGACGATCTCGGCCTGCAGCTCCGGCGCGCCGGCTTCCGCAAAGCCCGACGGAATCAGCACCGCGCCCGGGATTTTCTTCTCGCCGCATTCGGTGAGCGCGCCGGCGACGAATTTTGCCGGGATCGCGAACACCGCGACGTCGATCACGCCCGGCACGTCCTTGACGCTCTTATAGGCCTTGTAGCCGAGGATCTCGGCGGCCTTGGGATGGATCGGAATGATCTCGCCCTTGTAGCCGCCGTTGATGAGGTTCTTCATCACGGAATTGCCGATCTTGCCGTCCTCCGCTGAGGCGCCGATCACGGCAACCGCCTTCGGCTGCATGATGCGGTTCATGGCCGCGACGATCTCTTCGGTCGGGCGCGGCTTGGGCTTCGGCACATAGGCGAAGTCGACGACGATGCGGACGTCCGCTGCGGTCGCGCCCTTCGGGGTCGCGAACACAGGGTTGAGGTCGAGCTCGACGATTTCAGGGAAATCGGTGACGAGCTGCGAGACCTTGACGATGACGTCGGCGAGCGCCGTACGGTTCACCGGCTCGCCGCCGCGCACGCCCTTCAGGATCTCGTGGGCCTGGATGCCGTCGAGCATCGACAGCGCGTCTTCCTTGGTCGCGGGCGCGAGGCGGAAGGTGATGTCCTTCAGCACTTCGACCAGCACGCCGCCGAGGCCGAAGGCGACCAGCTTGCCGAACGAGCCATCGGTGATCGAGCCGACGATGACCTCGGTGCCACCGGCCAGCATCTGCTGCACCTGGACGCCCTCGATCTTGGCATCGGCCTTGTACTTCCTGGCGTTGGAAAGGATGGTCTCGTAGGCCTTCTCGGCCTCCTCGGCCGTCTTGAGGCCGACGATGACGCCGCCAGCTTCGGTCTTGTGGAGAATGTCCGGCGAGACGATCTTCATCACGACGGGGAAGCCCATGGAGGAAGCCATCTTGCCGGCCTCGCCCGCCGACTTGGCCACGCCCTCCTTCGGCACCGGAATGCCGTAGGCGTCGCAGACCAGCTTGCCTTCCGGCGCCGTCAGGCTGGTGCGGTTGTCCGCCTTGACCTGGTCAAGCACCTTGCGGACGGCATCTTTGGAATTGGACATGTGGCTTCTCCCTTGACCTCGGTTCGTTCTTTGCAAAGCGCGCGTGTTGCGGCCGCCTGTGATGCTTGCCATTCGCCGCGCTCTGTTCCATGCCGCGGAACGGAGTGGCATAAAGCCCGAGACTACTCCGCCGGCTTGGATCAAAAATGGCTGGCGATGGCATTTGGTATGCCAGAAGCCAACTTGTCAAGTCGCGGCGCACCTTGGAACGCCGCAAAAAATAGGCAGCTTGACATTCTGGCATGTGGTATGCCAAAAACTTTCCCGTTAATATTCCTGTAAAAGACGACTCCCACTGGAGGAGATTCGTCGTGTCACTACGGAAACCAACCAAGGCGTTGCCGAACATGGCCGAGGCAGACATCGCAATCGTTCGTATTGCCCCGGAGAGCAGCTTCAAGAACAAGGCGTATGACGCCTTGAAGGAAGCCATCCTCAAGATGGACATCTACTCGACGCCCGAGCCGGTGATGCTCGACGAGCGCGCGCTGTCCGAACGACTGGGTGTCAGCCGCACGCCGATCCGCGAAGCCATCGCGATGCTCGAGCAGGACGGTTTCGTGAAAACCGTTCCGCGCCGCGGCATCATGGTGGTGCGCAGGACCAAGAGCGAGATCGTCGACATGATCCGCGCCTGGGCGGCGCTGGAGAGCATGGCCGCGCGCCTCATCACCACCACCGCGCGCAAGAAGGACATCACGGCGCTGCGCGACTTCTTCAAGGACTTCGGCAAGGACCGCCTGCCCGAGGATCATGTGGAAGAATACTCCAAGGCCAACATCGCCTTCCATCAGGCGCTGATCTCGCTGTCGGAGTCGCCGGTGCTGGTCGATCTCACCAACGACCTCTTGCTGCACGTGCGCGGCTATCGGCAACTGACCATCGGACGCAAGGATCGCACCGCGACCTCCCTGCCCGAGCATCTCGGCATGATCGAAGCACTGGAAGCGCGCGACACCGAGCTCGCCGAGAAGCGCGCCCGCGACCACACCCTCGGCCTTGCCGCTTACGTCGAAGCGCACGGCCAGGAACTGTTTACCTAGCAACCTTCACCAGAAGGGCGAAAAATTCGCCCCGTTACTTGAGACCAGGGAGACAAGGCCCATGCTGAATACCGCGACCAAGTCCGAAGCACCGGGCACCGAGCAGGAACTGACGGATGGCTTCCATCTCGTCATCGACGCGCTCAAGCTGAACGGCATCAACACCATCTATAATGTGCCGGGCATCCCGATCACGGATTTGGGCCGCATGGCGCAGGCCGCCGGCATTCGCGTGATCTCCTTCCGTCACGAGCAGAACGCCGGCTACGCCGCAGGCATCGCCGGTTATCTCACCAAGAAGCCCGGCGTCTGCCTCACGGTGTCGGCGCCCGGCTTCCTCAACGGCCTCACCGCGCTCGCGCACGCCACCACCAACTGCTACCCGATGATCCTGGTCTCGGGCTCCTCCGAGCGCGAGATCGTCGATCTCCAGCAGGGCGACTACGAGGAAATGGACCAGCTCGCGATTGCGAAACCGCTGTGCAAGGCGGCCTATCGCGTGCTGCACGCCCAGGACATCGGCATCGGCTTTGCCCGCGCGATCCGCGCCGCGGTCTCGGGCCGTCCGGGCGGCGTCTATCTCGACCTGCCGGCAAAGCTGTTCGGCCAGGTGATGAACGCCGAGGCCGGCCAGAAGTCGCTGGTCAAGGTGATCGACGCTGCGCCCGCGCAGCTCCCCTCGCCCGCTTCGGTCAAGCGCGCGCTCGATGTTCTGAAGAGCGCAAAACGCCCGCTCATCATCCTCGGCAAGGGCGCGGCCTATGCGCAGGCCGATGAGGAGATCAAGACCTTCATCGAGAAGAGCGGCGTGCCGTTCCTCCCGATGAGCATGGCCAAGGGCCTCCTCCCCGATACCCATCCGCAGTGCGCCGGCGCCGCCCGCTCGACGGTGCTGAAGGATTCCGACGTCGTCATGCTGATCGGCGCGCGGCTGAACTGGCTGCTCTCGCACGGCAAGGGCAAGAGCTGGGGCGAAACGCCGAAGAAGTTCATCCAGGTCGACATCGAACCGCGTGAGATGGACTCCAACGTCGAGATCGTCGCGCCCGTCGTCGGCGACATCGGCTCGGTCGTCTCGGCGTTCAACCAGGCGATCGGTGCGGGTTGGACCGCGCCCGCCGACTGGACCAAGGCCGTCTCGACCAAGCGCGAAGAGAACGTCGCCAAGATGGCGCCGAAGCTCATGAACAACAAATCGCCGATGGACTATCACGGCGCGCTCGGCGTCTTGAAGAACGTCATCAAGGAGTACCCCGAGGCGATCCTCGTCAACGAAGGCGCCAACACGCTCGACCTCGCCCGCGGCGTCATCGACATGTACAAGCCCCGCAAGCGTCTCGACGTCGGCACCTGGGGCGTGATGGGCATCGGCATGGGCCAGGCGATCGCGGCCGCGCTCGAGACCGGCCATCCCGTGCTCGCGGTGGAAGGCGACTCGGCGTTCGGCTTCTCCGGCATGGAGGTCGAGACCATCTGCCGCTACAACCTGCCGATCTGCGTCGTCATCTTCAACAATGACGGCATCTATCGCGGCACCGACGTCAACGGCGCGAACGCCGATCCGGCAACCACCGTGTTCGTCAAGGGCGCGCGCTACGACAAGATGATGGAAGCCTTCGGCGGCGTCGGCGTGAATGCGACCTCGCCGGACGAGCTCAAGCGCGCCGTCAACGAGGCGATGAAGTCCGGCAAGCCGACGCTCATCAACGCGGTGATCGATCCGGCCGCAGGCTCGGAGAGCGGCCGCATCGGCAACCTCAATCCGCAGAGCGTTCTGCAGAAGAAGAAGTAAGGCATGATCCGGAAAAGTGCGAAGCGGTTTTCCGACAAGATCATGCCCAAACAAAAGAGCTAAAGCGCCAAGCGCGCTTTAGCCTCCCCTTCAACCCCTTTACTCCCTGTGGTTCGCAGGGGCAGACACAGAGTACGGAGCAACACGATGACCAAAGCGCTCACGGGCGTTCGCATTCTCGACTTCACCCACGTCCAGTCCGGACCGACCTGCACGCAGCTGCTCGCCTGGTTCGGCGCCGACGTGATCAAGGTGGAACGCCCGGGCGTGGGTGACATCACCCGCGGCCAGCTGCAGGACATCCCGAACGTGGACAGCCTGTATTTCACCATGCTCAACCACAACAAGCGCTCGATCACGCTCGACACCAAGAACCCCAAGGGCAAGGAAGTCCTCACCGAGCTGATCAAGAAGTGCGACGTGCTGGTCGAAAACTTCGGCCCCGGCGTGCTCGACCGCATGGGCTTCCCCTGGGAGAAGATCCACAGCCTCAACCCGAGGATGATCGTCGCCTCGATCAAGGGCTTTGGTCCCGGCCCGTATGAAGACTGCAAGGTCTATGAGAACGTCGCGCAGTGCACCGGCGGCGCCGCCTCGACCACCGGCTTCCGCGATGGCCTGCCGCTCGTCACCGGCGCGCAGATCGGCGACACCGGCACCGGGTTGCATCTCGCGATCGGCATCCTGGCCGCGCTTCACCAGCGCACCACCACCGGCAAGGGCCAGAAGGTCACCGCCGCGATGCAGGACGGCGTGCTCAATCTCGCCCGCGTCAAGCTGCGCGACCAGCAGCGCCTCGCCCACGGACCGCTGAAGGAATACAGCCAGTTCGGCGAAGGCGTTCCGTTCGGCGATGCCGTGCCGCGCGCCGGCAACGATTCCGGCGGCGGCCAGCCCGGCCGCATCCTGAAGTGCAAGGGCTGGGAGACCGATCCCAACGCCTACATCTACTTCATCACCCAGGCTCCGGTCTGGGAGAAGATCTGCGACGTGATCGGCGAGCCGACCTGGAAGACCGATCCGAACTACGCCAAGCCCCCGGCCCGCCTGCCCCGGCTCAACGAGATCTTCGCCCGCATCGAGCAGTGGACGATGACCAAGACCAAGTTCGAGGCGATGGAAATCCTCAACAAGGACGACATCCCCTGCGGCCCGATCCTGTCGATGAAGGAGATCGCCGAGGACCAGTCGCTGCGCGCCACCGGCACCGTGGTCGAGGTCGATCACCCCACCCGCGGCAAGTACATCTCGGTCGGCAACCCGATCAAGCTGTCGGACTCCCCGAGCGACGTGCAGCGTTCGCCGCTGCTCGGCGAGCACACCGACGAGATCCTGCGCTCGGTGCTCGGCTTCAGCGACCATCAGGTCGCCGATATCCACAAGTCCGGCGCGCTCGACCCGCCGCAGAAGCAGGCCGCCGAGTAAGCGGGCTGATCTGAACCAACACGAAAGGGCCGCCCGAAGGGGCGGCCCTTTTTGCTTGCGAAAGCGTGCCGTCGCAGGGCTCAAACTAAAATCTGGAAAAACAACCCCATGCACAGTAGCCGCCCCCTTGGCATCAAAGGACATTTCTGATTTAGCGAAAACACTTTGACCCGTCCGGGCAAAACAGGGGTATGATGCCATCGTCGGAAGAAATCGAATGTTCTGTCCCACACCGCGCCGCCCCCGTGGCTTCCGTTGCGGCAGCCTTTTCGTTGGCGCCACGCCAGATGGCTGCGATCCTCCAAGCAGCGATCGATGCAGAATTAAGGTCGCCTCCAGGGAACAGACGGGGTTCCGCCCCGTTATTCCCTGGACCGGCGCGCCCGTGGGAGCGCAGGCGGCCATCCAACGACAAGTCGACCGCTGCCAGCCCGCGAGCCGAACACGCCGGGTCCGGCGCGTTTCGAGATCGCGCCTATCCACCCAAATCGAGGTCAAGACGATGAGAGATCATCCCGCGTCCCGGGCTCTGCGGGAGGCCAACAGAGCGTTCAAGCCGGTCGAGACGAAGAAACCCATGACCGACTATGCGAAGGCGCAACAATCGCTTCATGAAAATCGCGAGCGCCTGAAAGCCGAACGACTGGCGCGAGAGGCCAAGCAGGGCGATCATCCCAAAGGAAATCATCCCAGATAAGGCAGTGCCGGTGCCGCATTATTACTTCGACATCAGGGACGGCACGGCACTCGCTGCGGACGAAGAGGGACTGAGTCTGACGAACCAGAGAGCTGCCGAGATCGAAGCTGCGCTGTCTCTTGCCGATACTGCCAAGGACCTTGCGCCGTCCGCGAGCGGCCGCGATCTGGCCATCGAGGTGCGTGACGCCAATGGCCTGATCTTTCGGGCAGCGTTTCTCTTCGGGACCGCCCGGCCGAGCGGTTGAAATCCCCCCTCCGCCTCGGCTTAAAGCGCGACGAGATTTGGATGAATCGCCATCGCGCTTCAGGTTGTTGGTTACGCATGATCCTTTCGGAAAACCGCTTCGCACTTTGCGCTAACGCGGCCCTCCGGATCCGGATCATGCTTCAGAGCATCGAGAGGACGACGACCCCGTCTTCGAGCTCGCCTGACGCCAATCGTGCCCGCGCGATACGCTCGAACTCCGTCCGATACTTCTGAAGATAGCTGAAGGCCTGCTTCTGCGTCTGGAATGTCGTGGCAAGACGGCACATCTGCCGGCCTGCGCCAAGCGCGAGAAAGAAGGTGATTGTGCCGCCGCCATCCGGCCTGGTCCTAGGCACGACCCGCGCTCTCTGGCATGTGACCGGCCCCCTCGGATTGTTTGTCGACGCGATTGGACTCAACTATCCCGGCGACTTCCTTGCCCGCTTCTTCGGTGCAGGCGCCGACAACGATGCGCGAAGACTTGCCTCAGCCGCTTGCTCAGCTGCTTCCTTGGCCTCACGCAGTTCGCGAAGCCGCGCCATGTTCTTGCGAACGTCGATCGCCTGCCTCTCGACATCAGCAATCGCACGCGCGCCTTCTTCAGCCGCCAGGCGCTGACGCTCGGAGCGCGCGATGGCTTCAGGTGACGGTTCGGCCGATTTCTTCGCGCTCATCTTTTGGCGTTCATCTCTCACCCTGCTCGACAACGGACAAAACCCGCTCAATCCCTGGGATCGAGCGGGTCGCGCGGCCGTTTCAGTACATCCGTGAAACGGCACTACAGAGTTCAAGCCAGCGAGAGGTTCTCCGCGCTGACCTTGCCTCGCATCTTGTCGGTCTTGGCCTCGAAGTTGACCTTCTGGCCCTCGGCGAGACCCGCAAGACCAGCCCGCTCGACCGCGCTGACGTGAACGAACACATCATTGCCGCCGTCGTCCGGCTGAATGAATCCAAAGCCCTTCTGGCCGTTAAACCACTTCACAGTACCTGTCGCCATTCTTCTTCTCCAAAGCGCAAAGACGCGCATTCCGCGTGAAGCTCACGCAGATCGATTCAATTCGTCGATGTCTCTGGAAAAGGAGCCCGCAGGCGCATTCAACAAGCACAGCGGCTGAACGAATAAAGCGACGCTATACCTCGCCATCGACATTAGCAAGGCTTGGGGCAGATTTAATCGCGCAGCTTCAGTGGAACCTTTGCAGGTTTGAGGATCCGAAGCCGAAACATCTCATGCGGCGGCGAGCGCGCCTGCGCGAACATCGATCCGACATCCGCGGTTAATTCGTATCACCTCAACCAACGCCCCGATCATGTTGGACCGGCATCATCGCAGGCTCTGCGCATATTCAAGACCAACAAGAAAGCGTCGCTGACCGCAGCACTTGTTGAAGGCTTGGACAGGAGCTTTCCGTCACCCGCTAATACCGCGCCCGTGGCACGATCCGCGCGAGCAGAGGCACGCGTGAGTGCCACAACATGCAATCGCGCGCCCGGGCCGTCTGGCCGGCCGCAAGTTCGGAAAGCTGCTCCCGCGAGAACACATGCCGTTCGCAGAAGAACGGTCGAAGGGGCGTGCGCGAGAAGAACTTGTAGAAAAGCGCGCAACGGTCGCGCGCGATCGCCGGACGTCCGCGATGGTAGTGGCTTGCGACATCCGCGAAGATCACGGTGCCGGCCACGCCGGTGCAGGTCGTCACGTCACCGGCGTCCAGCGTCGAGCCGAGCCTCTCCTCCAGCATTTCCTGCGTCAGGACGGGAAAGTTGGCGCCGTCGAGCGTGTCGCTGCCGGGAAAGGGACGGTGCAGGATTTCAAGCGGCCCGGTATCCTCATCGACATCGTGCAGGTAAACGATCACCTTGACCATCCGCCGATCCTCGACATCGCGATGCCATCTTCGGGCTGCGACCTGCCGGCCATCGGCCAGGGTATAGAAGAGATTCAGCGTGTCATATGCTGCAGGCAGGCCGAGATAGGTCTCAACGATGTTGAGGATGCGATCGTTGAGGGGCCAGCGGACGATATGCGGATGACGCATCAGATCCTCGGCGCCGACCTGCACGGTATATTCGCCGGCAAATTCGCCCGTTCCGGCACGGCGGGAATAAACATTCGCGATGCCCGTTGCCGATGCCCAGAGCGCGTCGGTGCCGGGCAGATCCAGCTTGTCGAGCGAGGTGATGTAGACGCCGTTCTTCTCCAGCCCGGCGACAATGTCCATGTCGAGCGGCGAGAGCCTCGGCAGGTGCGGCTTGTGAGATCCGCGCGCCTTTTCGTAGGCCTTGTTCAACTCTCGACTGACGGCCGGCATTCCGAGCAATCTCGAGGCGGTCTCCGCTGGCAGGCTGCGGACTCGGCGCAAGGCCCGGTAACGCAGCGTCGTCTGCTTCATGTCGCAATGTCCCCTGGTGCGATGGATTCGTAGCGCAGCCACGTCGCAAGGCGCGACCGGCGACTGACTCATGGCCGAGACTAGAGGCTAAAATCCGGCTCAAGTGTTTCGAAGTATATCGGCTCACACGCACGCTAATTGCACGGACGCTGCGAGCGCGTGCAGTCGCGGGCTCAAACTAAAAACTGAAAAAACAACCCGATGCACGGTAGCCACCCCCTTGGCATCAAAAGATATTTCTGATTTCGCGAAAATTACTTCGACCCGTCGGGCAAAACAGGGACATTATGTCATCATCGGAAACACGGCGCCGGAGCGTTTCGTGCCCTCTGGCGGAAGCCCGCCAGCACGGGCGGCTCGCTTCCTGCCTCAGCTATCGCTTGAGCTCTCTGATGAGGTTCGCCAGCCGCGGATCGTCAGGCCGGAGGCGCGTCAGTCGCTCGGCGTAACCAAGCGCCGCCGCGACGTCTCCCTTCTCCCTGCTGAAGCTCAAAGCGGCTGAAAGCAGCTCCAGATTGTTCGGATGTCCGCGCAGGCCCTGGTTCAGCACAGAAAGTGCATCGTCGCGCCGACCCATTCCGTTCAGTCCTACAGCATAGACGTAGGCGTACCGCATCTGGTCGGGGTCAAGAGAGGTCGCCCGACGCAGTTCGTCGAGGGCCTCCTCGCTGCGCTTCTGGCGCACGAGTGTCAGACCAAGCGCGTAGTGGAGTGATGCGTCCTGCGCCGACGTGGAGAGTGCCTCACGCAGGATTTTCTCCCCGTCACTGTCGCGTCCGAGCTGCCGGTACAGGTCGGACAGGTTGACGGCGGCCGCCGCAAACGAGGGATCGAGCCTGAGGGCGGCGCGGTATTCGGCCTCCGCCGCGCCGGGATTGGCCTGGCGCCGGAGGAAGTCGCCGAGCGCCGTTCGCGAATCCGGCCGATCAGCATTCAGCTTCTGCGCAGCAATGAATTCGGCGGCCGCCCGCATGAACCTGTCGCGATCGGCCGCTGGCTGGCGCGCTGGGGGCATGGCGGCCAGAAGTTCGGCGGCGCGAATGCGCACACCACGCACGGGATCGCCCAGCTGCGGCGAAGCGAGCGGCCAGAGCTGATCGGCCGGCACTCCTTCGAGCCGATCGAGCGCGCCGAGCCTCACGAGCGGATCGGAATCGGAAAGCCCATGCCGGATCAGATCGAGAACCGGTGCCGGAAGTTCCGCCAGCGCGCTGGCGCGGACGATACCGGGAACGTCAGCCGATTCAGCGATTGCGGCGAGCTGCGCTTGCGCGTCTGCAGCCTCGCCCCAGGCAGCATGAAACGCCCGCGCATAGATCTGATGGCCGCGCCGCTCCGGCCCGTACCAGCCCTCGATCTGATGCGCTGCCCAGGCCGCTGGCTTGTCGCGATGGCAGTCGTTGCACGCATTCGGTGCGCCCGTCTGCACCGAGAGATCGGGGCGCGGGACGCGGAAGCCGTGGTCGTGGCGGCGGTCGACGACCATGTAACGGCGTTCCGGCATGTGGCAGGATGGGCACCCCGGCGGCGGCGAGACATCGGCGTGATGCCGGTGCGCCACGGATTCATACTTTGCCGGCGCATGGCACTGGGCGCACACGCCATCGCCGGGCGCCCTCAACGCTGCACTGTGCGGGTCGTGGCAGTCGCTGCAGGTGACACCCTTGGCGAACATCTTGCTCTGCTTGAACGGTGCGTAATTGTAGATCTCCTCGTCGTCGCGCATCTGGCCGTCGGCATGAAAGCGCTGGCGGTCGAGCAACGATACGCGGTGCGTGTCTGAGAGCGGTCGGCCCGGTATCCAGTCTTCCGAAAGCTGCCCGCGGCGCGCGTGGCAGCGCCCGCAGGTCTCCACTTCCTTGCGCAGGGCCGGCGCTGGCGCGCTGCGTGCCGGCGTCAACGTGCCGGCAGAGGCGGACCAGGTGATGCCGGTGCGCTCGTCGAAGCGGACCAGCAGGCCGTTGTCGGCGGCACGCGCCACCGGCTTGCCGCGCGCCCAGGTGACGTGGCGCGAGCCTGCACCATGGCACGCCTCGCAGCCGACGCTGATCTCGGAAAAGGTGGTCGCGAACATGTCCCGGTCGGAATTGTAGCCTTTGTGCACATCAGTCGAATGGCACTCCGCACACATGAAATTCCAGTTCTGGTTCAATTTCGTCCAGTGCAGGGGATTGCTGCTGGTGATGGCGCTGTCCGGGTAAAGATGAAACCAGCGCTGACCGCCCTGCTCTTTCGGCCGCGTGTCCCAGGCGATGGACAGGGCCTGGACGCGGCCGTCCGGGAATTCGATCAGGTATTGCTGCAGAGGGTCGATGCCAAAGGTGTATTTCACCTCGAAGACGGCGAGCTTGCCGTCGGTCCCGTCGGTCTCGACCAGGAACTTTTTGTCCTTTCGGAAGAAGCGCGAACGCGTGCCGGCGTAGTCAAATGCTCTATCGTTGAAATCACCGCGCACAGTCTGGTCGGTCGCATGATCCATAGCATGGCGGTGCTGCGAGGTCCGCCAGAGTTTTGTCTCCGCTTCGTGGCATCCGGCGCAGGACTCGCTGCCGACGAAGGCCAATCCGGTGTGCGCGGGCGGTTCGAACGGAGCTTTCGACGTTTCCAACCAGAGCAGTCCCATGGTGGTCACGGCAACGAGTGCGCTCACGCCCACGATGCGACGCACAATGGTGCTCTTGAGGGCGGGCACGGAATGCGCCGCGGACTGCACCGGTTCGGGCGTTATCGCCTTGCGGAGCTTGCCGTCCTTGCGGTTCTTTCGCGAGCCTCGTGCCACGTCTGCTTACCGCTCCAGCCGCTCCGCCATCGGCTTACACGTGAAGGTCATTGTCGTGAAGCGCAATTCTGGTTTCGCGCGCCAGATCGACGAGGGCGACGCTGAACATCAGCATGGCCGCCATGAACAGGATCGCCACGCCGTATTCGTGTGCGACTTGCAGGAGCGCGCTGACGAATGCGACGAAGATGATGAGCGCCGTCAGGATCGCCGCCACGATGGAACAGAACAGTGATCGGTTCAGAAGCCTCGCTCTTTCCCGGAGCCGCGGCAAATCGGCTTTCAGGAACGCCTTCGCAGAGTCGCTTGCGGAAATGCCGTGAATGAACTGCGCGCGGTCGATCACCCGGTTGATCCGCGAGATCACGACCGAGATGAACGCAGCGACCGCGCCGAGCAGGAATGCGGGCGCCGCAACATTGGCGATGATGCGGCCGAGCTGGTCAATCGAGGGCGTGATCGGGATCAGTTCGGTTATGCTCTGCATGTCACCGCCGTTCGATGCCGGGCCGCACGCCTCGTCACCGCAGCGGCTCGACCTTGGCGGGCATGTCTGGCCAGCGGCTCACCCGATAGCTTGCATTGCTGCATCTAAGCACCCAGACCCCATGATCGGCCCTCGAGCGCGCGGCATCCTTGGTTGCGCCCAGCGGCTTGTCGCAAGTAAACCCCTGCGAGCGGATTTGTGCGGCAAGCATGCCCTGAAGCGTCTCCGCCACGCCCTGCGCTGAAATGCGGCCGACGGCCAAGACGTCGACCAGTGCGAGCATTGCAATGAAGATCCAACGACCGTTCTTCATGAGCTTCTCCGATCCCGCATCGCGTTCATTTGGCCGGCGGGAAGCCGATTGGCCCCCCGCCGGTCTCGCGCCGAGCTATTGGCGGGCACACTCCTGGACGAACTTGACGCGGTCCACCATACCAAGGCCCTTCGCCTCGGCCTGCTTGCGGCAGGCTTCGCGTTTGTCGATCCGTAACTGGATCTTGTCGACGAGGCTCAGGCCGACCGTGCCGACTTGCGGTTCGCTCGAAGCCGTCTTTCCGTCGTCCGCCGACGGACCGTCGCCGGCCGCTCGGGCCGCCTCCTGCAGGCGCTTGACGTCGTCCGGGCTCAGCTTGGGTCGGTCGATGTCCAGCGTGAGCTTGTTGATCTTGCCGGTGAAGGCGAACGGAGCCTGATAGTCGTTGTCGTCCACCGGTGTACCGGTGTCGGATCCGATATCGAATGCCTCGTCCCATTGCAGGATGAACGGCAGCGTGTGCTCCATCTTCTCGGTGGCTACCACCTTGCCGTCGACCTTGAGTGTCCCGGTGCCGCCTTGGCCGATGCCGGTATAGTTGCCGAACACCATGGTGCCCGCTCCAAGACCATCGTACTTGAAGTCAAACTCGATGAGGTGCTTGCCCGGTGTGAGTTCCGGCCCCTCCCAACGCACGCGCTTGAGGTCGACGAGGTTCCAGGTGAACACCGGCTTGTTCTTCAGGACATAGAGGCCATAGCCGCCGAAACGGCCGCCTTGCGTCACCAGCATGCCTTCGGCGCCGCCATCGGGAATGTCGACGTCGACCTTGAAGTTGTAGGAGGAGTTAAGCAGGCTCGGCGCGTCACCATTTGGCGTGCCTGTCATCGGCCGCGTCCAGACGAAGTTTGTCCGACCAGCACTCAGGCTTGGACGTGGCGTGATGAGCCGGGTCACCACCGACGAATCCAGCGGCAGCACCTGGTATTTCTCCGCTTCCTTCCAGAACAGGTCCTGGAGCTCCTTCAGCTTGGCCGGATTCTTGGCCGCAACATCCTCGTACTGCGTCCAGTCGTTGCGCAAATCGTACAGTTCCCAAGGATAGTCGCCGGGAGCCGGCAGCTTGGCGACCGTCACCCACGGCGGCCGCAGCACCTTGGTGCTGGCGATCCAGCCGTCACTATAGATCGCGCGGTCCGCAAACATCTCGAAATACTGCGTCGTGTGCGTCGAAGGCGCATTCGCGTTCTTGGCATCGAACGTGTACATCATGCTGACGCCCTCGATCGGGCTCTGCTTGATACCGTCGACGAATTCCGGCTGCTTGATCTTCGCAGCCTCGAGAATCGTCGGCACTACGTCGATGACGTGATGGAACTGACTGCGGATGCCCCCCTTGTCCTTGATCACGTCCGGCCAGGAGATCGCCATGCCCTGGCGCGTGCCGCCGAAGTGCGAGACGATCTGCTTGGTCCAGGAGAACGGCGTGTCGAACGCCCAGGCCCAGCCGATCGACATGTGGTTGTAGGTGCGGTCGGTGCCCCAGACGTCGTAGAAATATTTGAGCTGTTCCTCGACCGACGGGTTGATCTGGTTGAACATCGCCACTTCGTTCGGCGTGCCGTTGGGTTGCCCCTCCGCGCTCGTCCCGTTGTCGCCCTCGATATAGATGATGAGCGTGTTGTCGAGCTTGCCCATATCCTGGATGGACTGGATCACGCGGCCGATTTCGTTGTCCGCGTATGCGGCATAGGCGGCGAATACGTCCGCCTGGCGGATGAACAGCTTCTTCTCATCGGCCGAAAGCTGATCCCATTCCTTGATCAGGTCTTTCGGCCATGGGGTCAGCTTGGCATTCTGCGGAATGACACCGAGCTTCTTCTGGTTCTCGAAGATCGTCTCGCGCAGCTTGTTCCAACCCTGGTCGAACAGGTGCATGTCGCCGATCTTCTTGGCCCACTCCGGCGTCGGGTGATGCGGGGCATGGGTTGCGCCGGGCGCGAATTTCACGAAGAACGGCGTATCCGGCGACAGCGCGTTCATGCGATTGACATAGTCAATGGCCTCGTCAGCCATGGCCGTCACCAGATTCCAGCCGGGCTTTCCTTCATAGGGATAGATCGGCGTGGTGTTGCGCACGAGATTTCCGGGCTCCCATTGGTTGGTGTCGCCGCCCATGAAGCCGTAGAAATATTCAAAGCCCATGCCGGTCGGCCACTGGTCGAACGGGCCAGCCTGGCTCGATTGATACTCCGGCGTGTTGTGGTTCTTGCCGAACCAGGCGGTGTGATAGCCGTTATCGGTCAGGATGCGGCCGATCGTGGCCTTGTCCTTGGTGATGATGCTGTCGTAGCCGGGATATCCGGTCGCCTGCTCGGCGATCACGCCATAGCCCACCGAATGATGATTGCGCCCGGTGATGAGCGCCGCGCGCGTCGGCGAGCACAGCGCCGTCGAATGGAAATTGGTGTAGCGCAATCCGCTTTGCGCGATGCGGTCGAGCGCCGGCGTCGGGATGACGCCTCCGAATGTGCTGGGGACGCCGTAGCCGGCGTCGTCGGTGATAATCAGCAGCACGTTCGGTGCGCCCTTGGGCGGGACCACGCGCGAGGGCCAGAAAGGTGTCGAATTGCGCGCGTCGCGTTCGATCTTGCCGCCGAATTTCTGCGGCGGCGGCGGCAGCTGATTGCCGGGAATGGTGATGGTCGCGGCGGGCGAGCCCGGCGGTGCCGCTTGTTGGGCTTGCTGTGCGGATGCTGGAGCTGAAAACGCAAGGGTCAGTGAAAATGCGACAAGATGAAAGGACCGGGCAGAGCTCATGGCAATTCCTCCCTTCAAATGAGGCGCCATCATTTTCCGGCGACCAGAAAAAGGCTTGATATGGATCAAGAGATCAAGATGGCGGATCAGACACGTAGAAGTTGCAGGCGGGGGAGCGGCGCTTTTCCGTAAATTCCCGGGACATTATCTCCATCGCGCCGGTATCGCGTCGCCGTATTGTTGTTCTCTTGCTACACCTGATTGCAAAATATTCCCGGAACACCGGCAACTATGGCAAGCACGGCCGGCTAGGTCATATGATCCGCAACGTATCAGGCGCTCCCACTGAGCGAAGCTCGTGGTTCGGGAGGGGTCACCATGCGATTGACGAAAGCGTTTGCCGCTCTTGCATTTGCGGCCGTGGCATCAATACCGACCCAGACCTTGGCCGACGAAAGCGGCATCAGCTTCTGGATTCCGGGCCTATACGGCAGCCTTGCTGCCACACCCCAGCAACCGGGCTGGACAGCCGCTGCGATCTACTATCACACCTCGGTGTCCGCCGGCGGTGACGTGGCGCGGGCGCGCGAAATTCAGATCGGACGTATCCCTGCGAACCTGACGGCCACGTTGAACGCGAACGTCAATGCGAACGTGGATCTCGGCCTCTTGAACGCAACCTACGTCTTCGCAACGCCGGTGCTGGGCGGTCAGGCCTCGGCCACCCTGATGGGAATCTACGGTGCAAACACAACTTCGCTGAACGGATTGGTGACGGGAACACTCTCGACGCCGCTGGGCTCGATTCCCTTTCCGCCGCGCTTCGATTCGATCAGCGATTCCGTGACCGCCTTTGGCGACTTGATCCCGCAATTCTCGCTGCGCTGGAATTCCGGTGTTAACAACTACATGACATACATCACGGGCGATATTCCGGTCGGGGCTTACCAGTCGACCCGGCTCGCCAATATCGGGCTTGGGCATGGCGCGATCGACGCGGGCGGCGGCTATACCTATTTCAATCCGCAGACCGGACATGAGCTGTCCGGCGTGCTCGGCTTCACCTACAATTTCAAGAACACCGATACGCAGTATCAAAGTGGCGTGGACATGCACTTCGACTGGGGCGCGTCCCAGTTCCTGAGCAAGCAGGTGCAGGTGGGTCTCGTCGGCTATGTCTACCAGCAGCTCGGCTGCGACAGCGGATCCGGCGATCGCGTCGGCTGCTTCCGCTCGCGGGTGGCCGGGATCGGCCCGCAGATCGGATTCATCTTCCCGATCGGCGACAAACAGGGCTACCTCAACTTCAAGGGCTACAAGGAATTTGCCGGCGAAAACCGGCCCGAGGGCTGGAATGCGTGGGTGACGTTCGTGATTTCGCCGGCGGCGCCGCCGCCTGCAGTGACACCGACGAAGCACGTCATCACGAAGTGACGTCATGAACGATGGCAAGGGCGACGCCTGAACCGACGAGGCGCACGGAACAGCCTGACGCTCCCGACAATAAGCAAAAAGATCGAGATGCCGTGTCGGATCGGCAGTATCCGGGTCGTCCTCGTGACATGAATGGGCAGTAGACGCCAAGATCGGGCCCATCAATCATTGAGGATAACAACCATGCCCAGCACCGTTCGCCTGCACCGCGTTCTCGCAACCAGCCCGGAGAAAGTCTATCGCGCCTTCCTCGAGGCGGATGCGATGGCGAAATGGCTGCCGCCGAACGGCTTCACCTGCACGGTGCATCATTTCGAGCCGAAGGTCGGCGGCACGTTCAAGATGTCGTTCCGGAATTTTACGACGGGCAACAGCCACGCCTTCGGCGGCGAATATCTCGAGCTCGTCCCCGGCGAACGCCTGCGCTACACCGACAGGTTCGACGATCCCAATCTGCCGGGCGAAATCCAGGTCACCGTGATGCTGAAGAAGGTCTCGGTCGGCACCGAAGTGGACATTACGCAGGCCGGCATCCCCGACGTCATCCCGCCGGAGGCTTGTTACCTCGGCTGGCAGGAGTCGCTGCGGAATCTCGCCCGACTCGTCGAGCCTGAGATCAATCAGTAACGCATCAGAATGAGCAAGGAGGCGGGCGGCTAAGCGCCCGCCTTCGGCGCGAGCCCGCCGCTTGCGGTCCAGCGGTCCGGGTTGGGACTGTGTCCGATCAAGGCCAGGCCATAGGCGATCGACTCGAACTGGTCGCCCGACATCAGGCGTTCGTTGCCGAACCGGTCGGCGAACAGTTTTCGGACAGCGGGCACGAAGGAGGTGCCGCCGGTCAAAAACACCTTCTCCACCTCACGCGCGGCGATGCCGGCCTCGCCGAGCACCTTGTCGACTGTCGCACCCAGCCGGGCGATATCGTCGGCGATCCAGGCTTCGAAATTCTTGCGGGTGATGATCGCGCCGATGTCGACGCCGCCGCCCTTGAAACGGAAGTCCGTCTGGTCCTGCCCCGACAGCGCGACCTTGGCGTCGGACACCGCGCGGTAGAGCGAGAAGCCGAGGTCGAGGTCGACGATGGTGATGAAATCCTCGAGCAGTTCCGGCTTCAGCGCGGTGCGCGCCAGTTCGCGGAGCTCGCGCAGATCGCCGTTGCTCTTCATCATCGCGAGCTGATGCCAGCGCGCGAGGTTGGTGTAGTGGCCGCTCGGGACCGGCAGCACCTTGTCGAACGAGCGGAAGCTGGAGCCCTTGCCGAGCCGCGGCGAGACGACGTGGTCGACGATGCGATAGTCGAACGTGTCGCCGGCAATGCCGATGCCGGCATGTCCAAGCGGCTCGGCGCGAAGCGTGCCGCCCGCGCGGGAAAACCGCATCACCGAGAAGTCGCTGGTGCCGCCGCCGAAATCCGCAACCAGCACGGTGGCATCGCGCTCGAGCCTGCGGGCGAAGGAGAACGCCGCCCCCACGGGCTCGTAGACATAGCGCGCGTGGCTAGCACCCAAGCGCTCGAACGCGGCCCGATAGCGCTGCATCGCCAGCGCCTCGTCGGGATTGCCGCCGGCAAAGCGCACCGGGCGGCCGACCGTGATGCTGGAGGTCTCGAAGCCGAACTTCTCGCCACCATGGCGCGCCAGCGTGCGCAGGAACGCAGCCAGAATGTCCTCGAACTTGAAACGCTGCCGGAAGACCTGGGTGGTGTTGAAGCTGCTGCTTGCCGCAAAAGTCTTGAACGATTGCAGGAAGCGGTAGACGTGGCGCCCTTCGAGGAACTGCTCGATCGCCCACGGCCCGCCTTCGGCCTGGGCGCCGGCGCCCGGCCGGTCCTCCCAGAAGCACAGCGCCGACACATACGTGCTGTGGCGCTGGCCGCCGTGGTCAAAACGGATGGCCTCGACCCGGAGGTCGTCCGCCGCAAGCGCTATGACCGTATTGCTGGTCCCAAAATCGATGCCGATCGAGACGGCGGGCGAGGCGCTCGACATGAACCACTCTGACAGTTGATTGGAAAAGGGGGCAGACCACTAACGGCTTTGACCGGCCCTGCCAAGGCCTGAATGCTGCAGTGCGGTCGAAATTCGCCCCCCACCGGGCCCCGCCTTGTGTCGAGCGGACAGGGTTATCCTCCTGCTATCCTGCTCTTGGAGGCCGGAATCCCTGTTTCGATGTCCATACCTGCAATTTTAAGCCCGGAACGGCCCCTTTAACGGAGCATTATGCTGCAATGCGGCAGAGCGCATGCTGCTATGCACTGGCATGCATGGACATTGGCATCTGGTATACATAAATTGCCTTTCGAAATGAGACAGCAACACTGACCGTCTCAAGAAAGGAAATTCCGATGTCCAAGACCGCTACCGTCGCTCTCGCCCCCTCCACCTCGCTGTTCACCCGCTTCCTGGCCGCGGTCGACCGCTTCCTGATGGCGAGCGCCGAGATCTCCAATCACAACGGCGACCTGCCCCGCTTCGGCCTTTGAGAGGGCCTTCCACGCGCAGCCGCAACGGCGCGCCGGTGGACACACGTTTCGAGGACCGTAGGTCCGATCAAATGGCCCCGCATGTCGGGGCCATTTTCTTTTTGAGCCCTCACCTCGCTCGCGAACACAACTGCGACGATTGGTCCGCCGACATGACCCTTTGATCTAATTGTTTGTCCGCTGGCATCTCGCATACCATTCGGGAACCAAGAACAATTGCACAAATTGAAGGTGCAAGACGGGAACAGGAAGGACCGAGGGCGAAGCGCGATTGCCGTGATCCTTCGGCGGAACCTTAGTCGAAAGGAGCGGATGCCGGGCCCTGTCCCCTGCTCATAAAGTGCTGGCCGGGACTGCAACGGGAGATCGACCAACAAGGTGACCCCGAGCATCTGAATCGAGATGGGCTGACGCAAGCCGCCAGAGAGCGGCTGCGTTCGAGGTTCGACAGGGAGAGAAACAAAATGAAGCCATTCGTTCTGAATGTCGCTTTGGCGGCAATCGCAATGTCGTGCGCCAATAGCGTTGCAAGCCGTGCGGCCTGGGAGCCAGTCCGTCCGGTCGAGTTCATCGTGCCCGCAGGCACCGGCGGCGGTGCCGACCAGATGGCACGCACCATCCAGGGCATCGTCACCAAGCACAATCTCATGAAGCAGCCGCTGGTCGTTATCAACAAGGCCGGCGGCGCAGGCGGCGAAGGCTTCCTCGACGTGAAGACGTCGTCGGGCAATCCGCACAAGATCATCATCACGCTGTCGAACCTGTTCACGACGCCGCTGGCGACGGGTATTCCGTTCAACTGGAAAGATCTCAGCCCGGTCGCGATGCTGGCGCTCGATGAATTCGTGCTCTGGGTCAACGCCGAGAAGCCGTACAACAGCGTCAAGGACTACGTCGACGCTGCGAAGAAGGCGCCGAGCGGTTCGTTCAAGATGGGTGGCACCGGCTCGAAGCAGGAAGACCAGATCATCACGGTCGGCATCGAGAAGGTGATCGACGCGAAATTCACCTACATCCCCTACAAGGGCGGCGGCGAAGTCGCGGTTCAGCTCGTCGGCAATCACGTCGATTCAACCGTCAACAATCCGATCGAGGCGGTCGCGCAATGGCGCGGCGGCAAGCTTCGTCCGCTCTGCGTCTTCGACGCCCAGCCGATGGCCTATGACGAGCCGATCGCCGACGGCAAGGCCTGGAAGGATATTCCGACCTGCAAGTCGCAGGGCCTCGCGATGGAATATCTCATGCTGCGCGGCATCTTCATGTCGCCCAAGGCCACGAAGGACCAGATCGAATATTACGTCGAACTGTTCAAGAAGGTCCGCGCCACCCCGGAGTGGCAGGAATTCATGAAGAGCGGCGCCTTCAACACGACCTTCCTGACTGGAGCCGACTACGCCAAGTGGATCGAGGCGGAGGAGAAGCGCCACGAGGTCCTGATGAAGGAAGCCGGATTCCTCGCATCGGGGAACTGAGCCACGAGATCGACGACGGCGGAGGACGCTCGCCGTCCTCCCGCCGGCCGCGACCGCAGAAGACTTGCGATTCCGCCTGGAGGTCCCATGACTGAACGATCCGGCTCCGAATCTGGCCCGGCACACAGGACCGTGGAAATCGGCATCGCGCTTCTGATCGGCGTCTTCGGGCTGGTCGTGATCTTCGGTAGCCTGAAAGCCGGCATCAACTGGGGCGCGGAAGGCCCGCGTGCCGGCTTCTTCCCCTTCTATGTCGGCGCCGTCATCGTCGCCGCGAGCGCCATCAACCTCTGGCATACGCAACGCGGCAATGACGGCCGGCTGTTCGCGGAATGGGGACAGCTTCGCCAGGTCATGAGCGTCGTCGTGCCCACCGGGATCTATGTCGGCTCGATGCCGTTCGCCGGCCTCTACGTCGCCTCGATGGTGTTCATCGCCTGGTTCATGCGCTGGCTCGGCGGCTATCGCTGGCTGACGGTCGTCGCGGTGGCGGTCGGCATGCCGGTCGTGACCTATCTGGTTTTCGAGCGCTGGTTCCTGGTCCCGCTTCCCAAGGGGCCGCTCGAGGAATGGCTCGGTCTGTAAGAACTACGCATTCATTCAATTGCTGCTGCAGGACGTATTGATATGGAAGAGTTGGTCAATCTGTTTCACGGCTTCGCGGTCGCCCTGCAGCCCTACAACATGATGCTGATGATCATCGGCATCACGCTCGGGGTCATCATCGGCGTGCTGCCTGGGCTTGGCGGCGCCAATGGCGTGGCGATCCTGCTGCCCCTCACCTTCAGCATGCCGCCGACATCGGCGATCATCATGCTGTCCTGCATTTATTGGGGCGCGTTGTTCGGCGGCGCCATCACCTCGATCCTGTTCAACATCCCCGGCGAGCCATGGTCCGTGGCGACCACCTTCGACGGCTATCCCATGGCGCAACAGGGCAGACCCGGCGAAGCCCTGACGGCGGCCTTCACCTCCTCCTTCGTGGGCGCGCTGTTTGCCGTCATCATGATCACGCTCGTCGCGCCCCTGGTCGCAGGCTTCGCGTTGCGATTTGGCCCGGCGGAAAAGTTCGCGGTCTACTTCCTCGCCTTCTGCAGCTTCGTCGGCCTCAGCAAGGAGCCGCCGTTCAAGACCATCGCGGCCATGATGATGGGCTTCGCGCTCGCAGCGGTCGGGCTGGATTCCATCACGGGACAGTTGCGGCTGACCTTCGGGGTTACCGAGTTGCTCAACGGCTTCGACTTCCTGATCGCCGTGATCGGCCTGTTCGGGATCGGCGAGATCCTGCTGACCATGGAGGAAGGGCTGGCGTTTCGCGGCGGCAATGCCAGCATCAACCTCCGCGTCGTGCTTCAGACCTGGCGCGGGCTGCCCGCCTACTGGATGACCTCACTGCGCTCCTGCCTGATCGGCTGCTGGATGGGCGTCACGCCCGCCGGCGCAACGCCGGCGTCCTTCATGAGCTACGGCATCGCCAAGCGGCTGGCGCGGCGCGGCAACAATTTCGGCAAGGGTGAGATCGAAGGCGTGATCGCGCCGGAGACGGCCGCGCACGCCGCCGGCACCTCGGCGCTGCTGCCGATGCTGTCGCTTGGCGTGCCCGGCTCGCCGACGGCTGCCGTGCTGCTTGGCGGATTGTTGATCTGGGGCCTGCAGCCCGGCCCGATGCTGTTCGTCGAACAGAAGGAATTCGTCTGGGGCCTGATCGCGTCGATGTATCTCGGCAATCTCGCCGGCCTCATCGTCGTGCTCACCTGCGTGCCGATCTTCGCCGCGATCCTGCGCGTGCCCTTCGGCATCATCGCCCCGCTGATCCTGGTGCTCTGCGCGATCGGCGCCTACTCGGTCCACAACAGCACCTTCGACGTGATGCTGATGCTGGTGTTCGGCGTGCTCGGCTATCTCCTGAAGAAGTGCAACTACCCGCTCGCACCGCTGGTGCTCGCCATCGTGCTCGGCGACAAGGCGGAGGAAGCGTTCCGGCAATCGCTGCTGGGATCCCAGGGCTCGCTCGGCGTGTTCTTCTCCAACGGCCTCGTCAGCACGATCATGGCGCTCGGCTTGGTCGCCCTGTTCTGGTCCGCGATCCAGGAAGGCTACAGCCGGCTGCGCACGTCGCTGGCGTGAAGCGTGGCCGGCATGATGCGCGCCGCTGGTCGCGTCAAATTCGCCGCACCCCGCACTTCTGGAATAAAGAATTCCAGGAATCGTGCGGTCATCTGACGACGCGCATCCATGCAAGCGGAGCTGCGAACCCCGACATTCGCAAGCTGTAAGTCGAGCGTGAATCGACTTCCCACAGCCTGTTTGCGGCTCGCGGCAACCGCCGATATATCTCACAAATTCAATAACTTGCGTGGATACGATCGCTGCAACCGCGGTCACGCTGCAACGATTGGGGCTTTACAATTCCGCGGCCAAAGCGCATGTGCACTGATCCCGCGATATTTCGCCGCACCCTCCAGTCCTTCGCTTGAATCTTGGCATAATGAATACCAGGATGCGGGCAGCGCATGCATAAAAATGATCGGCGCGTTCGGGAGGGTTTTTTATGACGGACATGGTGCAGTCGGCTGCGGCTCCTAGTGCCGCCCGCGTAAGCGATGCCTATCGCTGGGCTCAATTGGCGATCGGTGTGGCGGCGATGGTGATGATCGCCAATTATCAATATGGCTGGACGTTCTTCGTCCCCGACATCCAGAAGAAGTTCGGCTGGGATCGCGCTTCGATCCAGTGGGCGTTCACGCTGTTCGTGCTGTTCGAGACATGGCTCGTGCCCGTCGAGGGATGGTTCGTCGACAAATACGGTCCGCGCATCGTGGTTCTCGTCGGCGGCGTGCTCTGCGCCATCGGCTGGGCGATCAACGCACAGGCCACCTCGCTCAACGGCTACTACCTCGGCATGATCATCGCAGGCATCGGCGCCGGTGGCGTCTACGGCACCTGCGTCGGCAATGCGCTGAAGTGGTTTCCGGACAAGCGCGGCCTTGCCGCCGGCATCACCGCCGCGGGCTTCGGTGCGGGCTCCGCGCTCACCGTCGCGCCGATCCAGGCCATGATCAAGGACAGTGGCTTCCAGACCACCTTCCTTTATTTCGGCCTCGGACAGGGCATCATCATCTGCATCCTCGCCTTCTTCCTGCTCGCGCCGAAAGCGGGCCAGGTGCCGAGCGTGGTGGCGAATGCCAATATCATCCAGACCCGGCGCAACTATCAGCCGACCGAAGTGCTGCGCCAGCCGATCTTCTGGCTGATGTACTTCATGTTCGTGATCGTCGGCGCGGGTGGACTGATGGTCACCGCGAACCTGAAGCCGATCGCGGTTGACTGGAAGGTCGACAGCGTGCCGGTGACGCTGATGGCGGTGACGATGACCGCGGTGACCTTCGCAGCGACGATCGACCGCGTGCTCAACGGCCTGACGCGTCCGTTCTTCGGCTGGATCTCCGACATGATCGGCCGCGAGAACACGATGTTCCTCGCCTTCGGCATGGAAGGCTTCGGCATCTGGATGCTCTACCTCTGGGGCCAAGATCCGGTCTGGTTCGTGCTGCTCTCCGGCTTCGTGTTCTTCGCCTGGGGCGAGATCTACTCGCTGTTCCCCTCGACCTGTACTGACACGTTCGGCGCCAAGTTCGCGACCACCAATGCCGGCCTGCTCTACACCGCGAAGGGCACTGCCGCGCTGCTCGTCCCGGTCGCAAACCTGATGCAGCAGTCATCGGGCACCTGGGACAGCGTGTTCATCATCGCGGCTGGCGCCAACATCCTGGCTTCGCTGCTGGCGATCGCGGTGCTGAAACCCTGGCGCAAGGTCGTGGTCGCGAAATCGACCCTCTGACACGCCCCAACAGCTGCTCCAAACACGACGCCCGGCCTCACGGCCGGGCGTTTTTCGTTTTGGGCAGGCTTTCGGCATTCCGTAAAATCCGAAGGGAACTCGCAATTTCTTGGGCGGGGAGCCAAGTTGGGACTTGCATTCTGGAATATGGTATACCAATCTCCCCGCCGCGCTTGCGACGATAAGCCACAATACTTGCGACACTGGGTCATCTTGCAATCCCAAGTCGCAATCAATCAGGCGCGTTGGGAGGTTTCTTGATGATTTCCAGCACGGACGGCGCCGTCACGGCCGCGCCTCTTCGCACCGGTTTCCGTTGGCTCCAGCTCGTCATGGGCATCGTCTGCATGGCGATGATCGCCAACCTGCAATATGGCTGGACGCTGTTCGTCGATCCGATCGATGCCGCGCACCATTGGGGACGCGCCGCGATCCAGCTCGCCTTCACCATCTTCGTCGTCACCGAGACCTGGCTGGTGCCGGTCGAGGCCTGGTTCGTCGACAAATACGGCCCGCGCATCGTCATCATGTTCGGCGGCGTGATGATCGCGCTGTCGTGGGTGCTCAACTCCTACGCCGACTCGCTCACCCTGCTCTACGCGGCCGCGATCGTCGGCGGCATGGGCGCGGGCGCCGTGTACGGCACCTGCGTCGGCAACGCGCTGAAATGGTTTCCCGACCGCCGCGGCCTTGCCGCCGGCGCGACCGCCGCGGGCTTCGGCGCGGGCGCTGCGCTCACCATCGTCCCGATCGCGACCATGATCGCATCGAGCGGCTACCAGCAGGCGTTCCTCACCTTCGGCATCGGCCAGGGCCTGATCGTGTTCGTGCTCGCCTTCTTCATCCAGCCGCCGCGGATCTCGATCCCGCCGAGGAAGAAGCAGCTCAATCTGCCGCAGACCAAGATCGACTTCACCCCGCCGCAAGTGCTGCGGACCCCTATTTTCTGGGTGATGTACCTCGTCTTCGTCATGGTCGCCTCCGGCGGCCTGATGACCGCGGCGCAGATCGGCCCGATCGCGCACGACTACAAGATCGCCGACACGCCGGTGACGCTCGCAGGCTTCCAGATGGCGGCGCTGACCTTCGCGATCTCGCTCGACCGCATCTTCGACGGTTTCGGACGCCCCTTCTTCGGCTGGGTCTCCGACACGATCGGCCGCGAGCCCACCATGTTCATCGCCTTCGGCACCGCCGCTGTGATGCTCCTGGCGCTGTCGGCCTATGGCCAAAATCCAATCGTGTTCGTGCTCGCGACCGCGGTGTATTTCGGCGTGTTCGGCGAGATCTACTCGCTGTTCCCCGCGACCTGCGGCGACACCTTCGGCTCGAAGTTCGCGACGACCAACAACGGCATGCTCTACACCGCCAAGGGCACCGCCTCCCTGCTCGTCCCGCTCGCAAGCGTGATCTCGGCAACGTATGGCTGGAAGGCCGTGTTCGTGGTCGCGGTGGCGCTGAACGCAACGGCCGCGCTGATGGCGCTGTTCGTGATCAAGCCGCTGCGCCGCTCCTTCATCCTCGGCAAGGAAGCCGAGAGCGCCGACACGGCGACCGGCAGCGCCAAGACCGAGACGGCGTAAGCCACCACACCACGGCTTTCAAAGAAGGGGCGCAGCGATGCGCCCCTTTCTTTTTGGCCCGACGACAAACGTCAGGATTGCTGCCGCAAGATTTTTCGGATCAGCCAAATCCAGCGCTTGACGATTGGCATTATGTATACCACACTTCCTCCTGTCATTCACCCAGGGAGGTCGCAATGCTGGTCGGAGACATTCTGCGCAAGAAGACGCCGCGCGTTGTCACGGTGCGAATGAACGAAACGGTGGGTATTGCCGCCAAGCTGATGCGCGCCAACAATATCAGCGCGCTGGTGGTCAAGGACGTGGTCCGCTCCGAGGGCAACACCGCGGTCGGCATGTTCACCGAGCGCGACGTGGTGCGCGCCGTCGCCGAGCACGGCACCAATGCCATCAACGTCAAGGTCTCGCAGCTCGTGTCGGTGCAGCAGCTCGTCTCCTGCACCTCCTCGGACACGATCGAGCACGTTCGCCATCTGATGAACCGGCATCACATCCGTCACCTGCCGGTGATCGACGATTACAGCCTCGTCTCCGTCATCAGCATGCGCGACATCGCCGCTGCGATGGACGAGGCGATCAACGGCACGCCGCAAGCGGCAGCCTAAAGCATGATCCGGACCCGGAGGGCCGCGTTAGCGCAAAGTGCGTCGCGGTTTTCCGACAAGATCATGCTCAAACAATAAACTAAAGCGCATCGCGCTTTAGAGCGGCAACTCTTCCCCTGCGACTGCCGGCCCCGGCTCGGATCCTTCCGAGCCGGACCGGATCTTTCGTCCCAAATTCCGGTCTCTGCTCGCGAGGATTACATGAAGATCTGCATCTACGGCGCCGGCGCGATCGGCGGATATCTCGGGGTTCAGCTCGCGCGCGCGGGCGCCGACGTCAGCCTGGTCGCGCGCGGCGCGCATCTCGCGGCGATGCGCGAGCGCGGCCTGACGCTGCTCGCGGGCGGGGAGACGCACACCGTGCATCCGCGCTGCACCGATAATCCCGCCGAGCTCGGCGTGCAGGACTACATCATCATCACGCTGAAGGCGCATTCGATCACCGGGGTGATCGAGAAGATGCAGCCGCTGCTCGGGCCGCACACCCGCATCGTCACCGCCGTCAACGGCATCCCCTATTGGTACTTCTACAAGCATGGCGGCCAATACGAGAACTCGACGCTGGAGAGCATCGACCCCGGCGGACGGCAATGGCGCGAGATCGGCGCCGAGCGCGCCATCGGCTGCATCGTCTATCCCGCCACGGAGATCGAGGCGCCCGGCGTGATCCGCCACGTCTACGGCAACAATTTTCCGCTCGGCGAGCCCTCGGGCGAGATCACGTCCGACGTGCAGCGCCTCGCGGACCTGTTCGTTGCCGCCGGCTTGAAGGCCCCGGTGCTCGACCGCATCCGCGACGAGATCTGGCTAAAACTCTGGGGCAATGTCTGCTTCAATCCGATCAGCGCACTGACCCACGCCACGCTCGACGTGATCTGCACCGATCCCGCCACGCGCGCGCTGTCGCGCGCGATCATGGTGGAGACGCAAGGCATCGCCGAGACGTTCGGGGTCAAATTCCGCGTCGACGTCGAGCGCCGCATCGAGGGCGCCCGCAAGGTCGGCGCGCACAAGACCTCGATGCTGCAGGATCTCGAGCGCGGCCGCCCGATGGAGATCGACCCGCTCGTCACCGTGGTGCAGGAGATGGGCCGCCTCACCGGCATCGCGACGCCCGCACTGGATTCGGTGCTTGCGATGGTGACCCAGCGCGCCCGCATCGCCGGCCTCTATGACGGCGTCTCCACGCCATCCGATCCGCGCGCATTGGCGGTGGCGTGATGACGGGCGAGATCAAGCGCTGGCTGCGCTTCCGCCATGCCGGCACGACCGGCTTCGGCACGCTGACATCTTCCGGCATCAGCGTGCACGAGGGCGAGATGTTCGGCCGCAATGTCGCGACCGGCAAGACACTGGCGCTGTCGGAGGTCGAGCTGCTGGCGCCCTGCGTCCCCAGCAAGATCGTCGCGCTCTGGAATAACTTCCACGCGCTCGCGGCCAAGCTGAACCAGCCCGAGCCGCCGGAGCCGCTGTATCTGCTGAAGGCCACCACTAGCATCACGACGCCGGGCGCAGTGATCCGCCGCCCCTCCTATTACGACGGCAAGACCACCTATGAGGGCGAGCTCGGCATCGTCATCGGCAAAACCTGTGCCCGCGTGGCGCCTGCGGAAGCCGACAGCTTCATCTTCGGCTACACCTGCGTCAACGACATCACCGCCAACGACATCCTGACCAGCGACCCGACTTTCCCGCAATGGGCGCGCGCCAAGGGTATCGACGATTACGGCCCCTTCGGCCCCGTGATCGCGACCGGCCTCGATCCGGCGAAGCTCGTGGTCCGCACCATCCTCAACGGCGCCGAGCGGCAGAACTATCCGATCTCGGACATGATCTTCACCGCGCAGGAGCTGGTGAGCAGGATCTCCCACGACATGACCCTGCTCCCAGGCGACCTCATCGCCGTCGGCACCTCGGTCGGCGTCGGCGTGATGAAGGAGCCGGTGAATAGTGTGACCGTCGCAATCGACGGCATCGGCGAGCTCACCAACGAGTTTCGGTTGTAAACTCTATCTCGGTCATTCCGGGGCGGCGCAAAGCGCCGAGCCCGGAATCCATCAAGCGTCAGAGACTGGAGATATATGGATTCCGGGCTCGCGCTGCGCGCGCCCCGGAATGACGACCGAGGGGCTCGGGAAAACCCGGCAATTCCCACAACGCTCTCCAGCAATCAGCGGACGCGCGCGACGGTGGATCACGCGCTCCGCAAGCGCCGCGCCCCTTGATCTCGGTTCCGCTCTCCAATAGCAATCATGGCGAAAATGTGTGCCGGCGTGAGGAATTCACGATGTGGCTGTTTTTCCTGGTTGCCTGGTTTGTCCTGCTCGCCGCCATCGCGATCCTCGCCCAGCAGGCGTTCGGTTACGACGTCGGTCACCTGCCCGCCTGGTTCGCGGCCCTGTCCGTGCCGCAGCGCATGGCGGCCGGCGCGATCCCGGCTGCAGGCCTGGCGCTGATCGGCGCAAGCGCCTGGCGGCTCTCGCGCCAGGACCGGCGCCTCGACACGCTGCGCGACCGCCTGAAGAAGACCCGGGAAGACGTCGTCGTCGCCCACGCCCTGCAAAACCACCTCGACGCCACCGTCCAGCACCTGATCGAGAGCGATCCACGGGAAGCCGTCTCCGCCCTTCACGACAAGCTCGGCGAGACCGAGCAGCGCGCGCTGCTCCAGCAGGGCCGCAACGAAGCCACCGACATGCACGACCAGCTCGCCGAGATCCGCCGCCGCCAGCAGGCGCTGCGCGAGATGGTCGGCAAGATCGCCGATCAACGCCGCGCGGTCGAGCCCGTCTTCACCGAGATCCGCGACCGCCAGAACCAGCTCGAACGTTCCTTGCACGACCTCGAGACCGACGATCGCAAGAACAACCTCGCCGACCGTCTGAAGGACATCGCGCGCGACGTCTCGACGCTGCTGACGCGGGTGAGCGCGGTCCAGGACACGTTCGCAACGCTCAACCAGTACAAGGAGGATCTGGCGAAATCCCATGCCGAGCTGGCGCCGCTGCGATCAAGCGACGCGGGCATCAATGCCCTGATCGGCGAGCTCAGCCTCAGCCATGACCGCCTCGAAAAGAGCATCGACGAGCTCGAGACCGGCGGCGAAGCGCCGCTCGGCAGCCGCGTCGAAACGCTATCGAAGAACAAGATCGAGATCGAGCAGCGCCTCGCCCGCATCGACGACAGCGCCAACATCCTCAAAGCCATCGGCCTCGACTTCGAGGAGCTCGGCCAGCGCCGGGGCCAGCTCGAACGCGCGATCGCGGAGGTCGAGACCGATCCCGACGGCAGGAGCCTCATCGAGCGCCAGAATGCGCTGAACGATTTCGTCCTGCAGTCGCGCCAGCGCCTCGGCGCGTTGCAGGAGACGCTGGCGACGCTGAACGCCTTCAAGACCGAGCTGTCGAAATCGCAGGCCGACCTCGTCCCGCTGAAGGCTCCGGTGTTCGGCATCGAGGCGATGATCGCGGAGGTCAGCACCACCCGCGACCTCCTCGCCAAAACCGTCGGCGAGATCGAGGCGAACGCCGGCGTCACCCTCGACTCACGCGTCGACGCGCTCACCAAGAGCAAGCGCGAGGTCGAAGACCGCCTCGCCCGCGTCTTCGACAATTTCAACGCGCTCGATGCCTTGCGCAAGGACATCGGCGGCATCTTCGCGACGATCCGGAACAGTTTGAACCGGATCGGGTGAGCACGGCTGCTGTAGCCCGGATGAGCGATAGCGACATCCGGGACGCGTGCTGCCACAAACACCCCGGATATCGCTCCGCTCATCCGGGCTACGACACCGCCGATGGCGCACCGAAACATCCAGACACATCACATCTGCGCGCGCCCGATCAATGCCGCCAACATGTCCCGCGCGCGCCGCAACTTGGACGCATTCGGCCGCCCTTCTGTGAGGCGTGTCTGGGGGCACGGCAATGCCGTGTTTGGACCAAACCTTCTAGGGGTATGACTGTGAAGAAGATTGTATTTGTTCTCGGTGCCACGCTTGCTCTGGTGACGGCCGCCAATGCCGCGGACCTGCCGCGCCGGCAGCCCGTGCCGGTCTATCCGGCCGAGCAGGCCCCGATTGGCAAGATGCCGATTGGCAAGAGCCCGGTTGGCAAGGCCCCGATCGGCAAGGCTCCCGGTCCGGTCGCGGCGCGCTACTGACGCGCAGACTAGCGTAGGCGGCCGACAGTCGGGGGGGCATAGCGTGACGAACAAAGCTGATCGATCGGGATCCTGCATCCTCGCGGGGCTCGCCCTTGCGGCAATGATCGCATGCACGACGCCCACGGCCTCGGCCCACGAAGCGAACAAGCGCGTTGCCGATGCCAACGCGCTTGCGACGACCGAGACCGCACCGCGACCTCAGCCGCAAGCAACGCGGCGTCCGGTCGCGCGCGCTGAGAAAGGCCCCTACTACGTCGACTTCCGCGCCCGGACGGCGGCGAGCTGGGGCCATGCCTTCGTCTGGTACGGCAAGACCAGCGAGAAGGCGGTCGAGGTCGCGGGCCTGACGCCAGCCGGCGAGACGCTCGCTTACGTGCTCGGCCACATCACCTTTGTGCCCTCCGAGACCGGTGCGAGCTACGGCGACCTCGATCCGGAATATCTGACCGCGAGCTATCGCGTCTATCTCAACGAAGCCGACGCCAAGCGCGTGTTCGCCTACATCAAGAAACTGCAGGCGAACTCGCCGGTCTGGAATGCCGAGACCGCCAACTGCACCGGCTTCATCGGCGACATCGCCGAGTTCATGGGCCTGGAGGTCCCCAACCGCTGGCAACGCCCGGAAAAGTTCGTCAACCGCCTCAAGGAAATGAACGGCGGCCGGCAAATGGTGCGGCTGTCGGCGGAGTAGCTCCGCCGTCATTGCGAGCGCCGCGCCCAAATTATCCGCCTCACGGAATCACCCTCATCGCCGCATGAGGTCCCGCCTTCACTGCACACCCCCGCTGATAGACTTTTCCCGACCCCGGCGGCATCCTCCCGCCATCAACCAAAACAGAGCGCCACGCGGGGCGCGGGGGGAAACACATCATGCTGCAGACACGGTTCACCAGGCTCGTCGGCGTCGAGCACCCGATTGTCCAGGGCGGCATGCAGTGGGTCGGGCGGGCCGAGCTGGTGGCCGCCGTTGCCAATGCCGGCGCGCTCGGCTTCATCACCGCGCTGACCCAGCCGACGCCGGAGGATCTGACCAAGGAGATCGCGCGCTGCCGCGACCTCACCGACAAGCCCTTTGGCGTCAACCTCACCATCCTGCCCGCGATCAAGCCGCCGCCTTACGCCGAATACCGTGCCGCCATCATCGAGGCCGGCATCAAGGTGGTCGAGACCGCCGGCAACAAGCCGCAGGAGCATGTCGACGAGTTCAAGAAGAACGGCGTCAAGGTCGTGCACAAATGCACCAGCGTCCGCCACGCCCTCTCCGCCGAGCGGATGGGGGTCGACGCCATCTCGATCGACGGTTTCGAATGCGCCGGCCATCCCGGCGAGGACGACACGCCCGGCCTGATCCTGATCCCGGCCGCCTCCAACAAGGTCAAGATCCCGATGATCGCCTCCGGCGGCTTTGCCGATGCGCGCGGTCTCGTGGCGGCGCTGGCGCTGGGCGCGGAAGGCATCAACATGGGCACGCGCTTCATGGCCACCAAGGAGAGCCCGATCCACCAGTCCATCAAGGAGAAGATCGTCGCCAATGACGAGCGCGAGACCGAGCTGATCTTCCGCACCATGCGCAACACCTCGCGCGTCGCCAAGAACGCGGTCTCGACCAAGGTCGTCGCGATGGAGAAGGAAGGCGCCAAGTTCGAGGACATCCGCGAGCTCGTTGCCGGCGCCCGCGGCAAGATGGTCTATGCCACCGGCAATTCGGACGAAGGCATCTGGTCGGCCGGCCAGGTCCAGGGCCTGATCCAGGACATCCCGAGCTGCGCCGAGCTGATCTCCCGCATCGTGCGCGAGGCGGAGGCGATCATCCGCAGCCGGCTGGAAGGGATGATCATTCAGCCGCAGCGCGAAGCCGCGGAATAATCACTGTAAGAAGCGAGAGTAATTCATGAAGGCTTACGTCTACGGCCCTGAGGGCGCTCGGATTTCCGACGTTGCTCAACCGAAGCCGAAAGGCACGCAGGTGCTGGTAAAAGTCCGCGCCTGCGGCCTCAATCGCGCCGACACCGGCATGCGCAAGGGCCACGCCCATGGCGCGGCCGGCGGCGTCGGCACCGTGCTCGGGATGGAATGGGCCGGCGAGGTCGCCGAGCTCGGGCCCAATGCGAAGGGCTTAGAGGTCGGCGACCGCATCATGGGTTCGGGCGGTGCGGCATTCGCCGAGTATACGCTGGCCGATCACGGCCGGCTGTTCCGCGCGCCCTCGAACATGAACTTCGAGGAGGCCGCCACCCTGCCCGTGGCACTCGCGACGATGCACAACGCCGTGGTCACTGTCGGCGGCGTGCAAGCGGGCCAGAGCGTGATGATCCAGGGCGCCAGCTCCGGCGTTGGCCTGATGGCGATGCAAATTGCAAAACTCAAGGGCGCGAAGCTTGTGATCGGCTCGTCGACCGACGCCTATCGCCGCGGCCGGTTGAAGGAATACGGCGCCGACCTCGCGGTTGACTCCTCCGATCCCAAATGGGTCGATGAGGTGCTGAAGGCGACGAACGGCGAAGGCGTCGATCTCATCGTCGACCAGGTCTCGGGCAAGGTCGCCAACCAGAACCTCGCCGCGACCAGGGTTTTGGGCCGCATCGTCAATGTCGGCCGGCTCGGCGGCACCCATGCCGATTTCAATTTCGACCTGCATGCGGCTCGCCGCATCGACTATATCGGCGTCACCTTCCGCACCCGCACCATCGAGGAGGTCCGCGAGATTTTTGAGGAGGTCCGCAAGGACATCTGGGGCGCCGTGGAATCGCGCAAGCTGCAGCTGCCGATCGACAAGATCTATCCGTTTGACCAGATCGACCAAGCCTTCGAGCACATGGAGGCGAATAAGCATCTGGGGAAGATCGTGGTGACGCTTTAAGGGGCAGGCTCGGCCAAAGCGACGGTCCCGTAGGGTGGGCAAAGCGTAGCGTGCCCACGATCTGTATCCATCACGGACGGCTGGTGGGCACGGCGCTCCGCGCCTTTACCCACCCTACGAGACCGAGCTCGTGGCACGAGCGAGCATTCAATTCAGAAGCATTCGCAATAGGTTCGCTCCTGCAACTCACTTGCGACTACAGCTGTGGATCACCGCTTGATGTCCCGCGCTGGCCTGCTAAATCCCCGCCATGAGCGCACAGCACAACAAAACCTCGGTCGCGGCCATCTCGATCTTCGCCAGCGGCGGCATGGCGGCGGCCAAGTTCGTGGTCGGCGTGGCAATCGGCTCGCTGGCGCTGATCTCCGAGGCCCTGCACTCCTCGATCGACCTGATCGCGACCATCATCACCTGGGCGGTGGTGCGGGTGTCCGACAAGCCGGCCGACGAGGAGCACCATTACGGCCATGGCAAGCTGGAAAGCATCTCGGCGCTGGGCGTCACCGCCCTGCTCTACGTGCTCGCCGGCGGCATCCTGGTCGAGGCCTATAGCCGGCTGCGCGAGGGAACGCCGCCGCCGACCATCTCGGCCGTGCCCTTCGTGGTGCTGGTGGTCGACATTGCCGTCAATCTCTGGCGCGCCCGCGCCCTGCACCGCGCCGCGCTCGAGACCCGAAGCCAGGCGCTCGCCGCGGATGCGCTGCACTTCGCCTCCGACGTGATGGGCTCCTGCGCCGTGATCGTCGGCCTGATCCTCGCCGCGCTCGGCTTCTGGTGGGGGGATGCCGCGGCCGCCGCCGCGGTCGCCGTGATGATCGCCGCGCTCGGCCTGCGCATGGCCGGCTCGACCGTGCAGACGCTGGTCGACCGCGCGCCGGAGGGCGCGCAGGAGAAGGCCACGGCCGCGATCCGCAGCGTAGCAGGCGTGATCGACGTCGAGCGGCTGCGCGTGCGCATGGTCGGGGCGACCACCTTCATCGACACCATCGCGAAGGTGCCGCGGACCTACCCGATCGACCGCGTCGAGGAGATCAAGCGCAAGGCACAGGCCGCCGTCGACAAGGCGTTCGGCGATGCCGACCTCACCTTCACCCCGGTCCCGGTCGCGCGCAACAACGAGACCGTCCGCGACCGCATCATGGTGATCGCGCGCAATTCGAGCCTCGCCATCCACCACGTCACGGTGCATGATCTCGGCGCCAAGCTGATCGTCAGCATCGATCTCGAGGTCGACGCCGGGATGCGGCTCGATGCGGCCCATGACATCGCCAACACGCTGGAGCGCAACATCCAGGAGGAGTTCGGCGAGGACGTCGAGGTCGACGTCCATATCGAGCCGCTGGAACCGGAACTGCCGTTCGGCGTCGATGCCGCGCCGGAGAGGGTGCAGACCATCGCCGCCGCGCTGGCGGAGTTCGCCGGCGAAGGCGAGATCCACGACATCCATAATGTGCGCGTCCGCAACACCGATGCCGGCGAGATCGTCAACTTCCACTGCCGCGCCGCGCCGTCGATGAGCGTGATCAGGGTGCACGAGCATGTCGATGCGATCGAGCGCGCATTGCGGCGCGCGTTCCCGAGCGTGAAGCGCGTCATCAGTCACGCCGAACCGCCGCGCGCGTGACGCACAATGTGCGCGGAGTCACACGTTCTCGTTTCGGACTCCTCGCGCCCGCAGGTTTGCGGACGCGCGATGCGCGAACTGCGCGTTGGATAAGAATAATTTCGCGTTAACGATTCGTTGACTCTCGACAGCCCGGCAAAACTGGATTCAAATCGGTCTGATTCGGAAGCGACGTGGGGCTGCCTCCGAACTCAAGTTGCAAGCTAGTTTTCAGGGGGCCGAAGGCATGTCGCGTGCAGACGCCGCGAACGCGTGCGTCCAATCCGATTCGATCAAGGGATTGGCGCAATCGATCGCGAAACCTGCCTATCATCGGCTCCTTGTTGCGGAGCCGGCGCTGCGCCGTGCCGTGCCGACGCTCATCATCGCGTTCCTGATCACGATCTGCCTCGGCGCGTTCGTGCAGGTCGTCGACCAGACGCGCCAGAAGCGGCTGGTGATCCGGCACGACATCTCCGCGCTCGCCGACCTGCTCGCCGAGCGCATCGACCGCCTCACCTCGTTGCGGATCGATCGGCAGAAGAACATCGAGCGCCTGCCGACGCTGCTGCCCGACCTGATCCCGTCCTGGGGCACGGCCACCGGCCGCCACGTCATCGTCACCTCGGCCGGGATCGATCGCCGCCTCCTCGCCCGCATTCCCATCGACAGCGACCCTTCCGGCAACGACCGCCTGCTCGATGCCATCACCACGGCGCAGCTGCTCGCGGCGCCGCCGCGCGACGGCAACGTCTCCGACATGACGCTGCCGAGCGGCAATGCCGCGATGGCCACCTCGCGGCAGATCAAGTCGCTGCCCGGCTTCGTCACCGTGATCCAGGAGCGCAACGAGCCGATCTGGGGCTCGGACGCCGCGCTCTCGGTGACGCTGTCGGCGACCACCGGCTTCGTCGTCCTGATCCTCGGCTTCGCCTTCCACTGGCAGTCCACCCGCGCCCGCGAGGGTGACCTCATCAACGACGCCGTGCGCGGCCGCATCGACACCGCGCTGAACCGCGGCCGCTGCGGATTGTGGGACTGGGACCTGTCGCGCGGCCGGATCTTCTGGTCGCAGTCGATGTTCTCGATGCTCGGCCTCGACGGCCGCCACGAGCTCCTCACCTTCGGCGAGGTCAACGCGCTGGTGAAGTCCGACGACATTGACCTGTTCGAGATCGCCGACCAGCTGATCTCCGAGAAGATCGACCACATCGACCAGACCTTCCGCATGCAGCATGTCGACGGTCACTGGATCTGGCTCCGCGTCCGCTGCGAAAAGACGCGCGGCGCGACCGACTCCAGCGTGCACCTGATCGGCATCGCGGTCGACATCACCGAGCAGAAGAGCCTCGCCGAGCGGACCGTCGAAGCGGATTTGCGGCTGCGCGACGCCATCGAGACCATTCCGGAGGCCTTCGTGCTGTGGGACGCGAGCGACCGCCTCGTGCTCTGCAACTCGCACTTCCAGCGCCTGCACAAGCTGCCCGACAGCGCCGTCATCCCCGGCACCTCCTACGAGACCGTGCTCGAGGTCGGCCGCATGCCGGAGGTGCGCACCCGCCACAACGAGACCGCGGCCCAAGGCCCGGGCGCGCGCACCTTCGAGGCACAGCTCGACGACGGCAGTTGGCTGCACATCAGCGAGCGCCGGACCAAGGACGGCGGCTACGTCTCGGTCGGCACCGACATCACCCGCATCAAGGAGCACGAGCAGAAGCTGGTCGACAACGACCTGCGCCTGCGCGCCACCGTCATCGACCTCAAGCGCTCGCAGGCCGCCCTGGAGCGCCAGACCAACGAGCTCGCCGACCTCGCCGAGAAGTACCAGCGCGAGAAGACCCGCGCCGAGGAAGCCAACCAGACCAAGTCGAAATTCCTCGCCAATATGAGCCACGAGCTGCGCACGCCGCTCAACGCCATCATCGGCTTCTCCGAGATCATGGGAAGCGGCATGTTCGGTGAGCTCGGCAGCGAGAAGTACCAGGAATATTGCCAGGACATCCTGACCAGCGGCCACTATCTGCTCGAGGTCATCAACGACATCCTCGACATGTCCAAGATCGAGGCCGGCCGCATGAAGCTCGACATGGAAGAGCTGGACTTGGCGCGGACGCTCGCGGAGTCGCTGCGCGTCGTCTCCGGCCGCGCTCACGACAAGCACCTGACGCTCGATGCCGATATCGCAAAATCCATCTCCGTCGTCGCCGACCGCCGCGCCACCAAGCAGATCATCGTCAACCTGCTCTCCAACGCGGTGAAGTTCACGCCCGACGGCGGACGCATCGTGGTACGCAGCCGGCAGCTCGACGACAGGATCGTGCTGATGATCGCCGACACCGGCATCGGGATTGCGCCGCATTCGCTGGCGCGGCTCGGGCGCCCGTTCGAGCAGGTCGAGAGCCAGCTCACCAAGACCTATCACGGCTCGGGGCTGGGCCTCGCCATCGCCCGGTCGCTGACGCAGCTCCACGGCGGCTCAATGCGGCTGCGCTCGAAGATCGATGTCGGCACCGTCGTCCGCGTGACGCTGCCGCGCGACGCCGTCAAGGCGGTCGGGATATCGGCGGCGGCGTAGAGCTTCGATTCTGATCGCATCAGGATCGAAGCTCTAGATTCCTGTTTTGACGCGTTTTCTTCACGCGAAACCGGTATCCACTTCGCTCGAAAACGCTCCAGCCTCTACAATTGCAGCGTCGGCGCGACTTCCCGCGCCACATTGACCAGCGCCGCGATCAGCGGCGTCATGGGATCACGCTGCGGGATCACCATGCCGATGCTGTAATTGACCTCGGGGTCGACGATCGGGATCGAGCGCACCGTATCGGACAGGCCGAGCGTCTCGGCGAGCTTGGCCGGCATCACGCTCGCCCAGCGTCCCGTCTTCACATGCGTGAACAGCACCAGCAGCGAGTTCGAGGTCAGGGTCGGCGTCGCCTCCGCGCCGACCGAGCGTAGCGCGCGGTCGATGATGCGGCGGTTCTGCATGTCGGGCGTCAAGAGGCACAGCGGCACCTGCCCGACCTCGGTCCAGGTCACCGTCTCGCGGTCGCCGAACATCGCATCGGGCGCGGTGAGCAGGCGATAGCTCTCATTGTAGAGCGGAATGGTGCGCACCTTGCCGATCGGCTCGTTCTCGATATAGGTCAGCCCCGCATCAACTTCGAGATTTTCGAGCAACCCGAGCACCTCCGATGAGGTCGTCGAGCGGATGCTGAAACGCACCTCGGGATGCCGGGCGCGGAACGGCGTCGTCAGTGACGCCACCATGCCGAGCACCGTCGGGATCGCGGCGATGCGGATCTCGCCGGAGAGCTGGTGCTTCAGCCCGTTGATCTCGTCGCGCATGGCGCGGGCATCGCCCACGATCCGCCGCGCCCAGTCCAGCGCCCGCTCGCCCTCGGGTGTGAAACCCTGAAAGCGGGAGCCGCGCTGGACCAGCATCACGCCGAGGATCTCCTCGAGCTGCTTCAGCCCGGTCGACATGGTGGGCTGCGTGACCCCGCAGGCCTCTGCCGCGCGTCCAAAATGCCGCTCCTTTGCCAGCGCCAGCAGCAGTTCAAGCTTGTCGATCAACCGGTCGTCCCCTCGGATTCTGTCGTGGCATGCAAGCTAGCATGCCGAGCCTGCACCAACACGCAAAAACCGGCAGCCGATACAACTTTCATTACCATTTCGTATCGACTGATTGCGGTTGCAAATCGATCTGAATTCGCAATCGCAGCATGAGACAGCTTTATTGATCTTCGAATGATTCCAAATACTTTGCGCTGAAGGAACGCTCAGGTTGAGAACGAACAATGACAACGCTTTACGAACCTCGTTACGATTCTTGGGACGAAGCGCGCGGCGCCGAGATCATCGCCGAACATGCCGGCCAGGAAGGCGCGACGCTGGTCATCCTGCACGCGCTTCAGGAGGCGTTCGGCTACGTGCCGGAGGCCGCGATTCCCATGGTCGCGCAGGCGCTGAATTTGTCGCGCGCCGACGTGCATGGCGTCTTCACCTTCTACCATGATTTCCGTCACAAGCCGGCCGGCCGCCACGTGCTGAAGCTGTGCCGCGCCGAAGCCTGCCAGGCTGCCGGTGGCGACGCACTGGCCGCGCGCGCCGAGACCAAGCTCGGCGTGTCGCTCGGCAACACGACCGCCGACGATCGCGTGACGCTGGAGCCGATCTACTGCCTCGGCCTGTGCGCGACTGCCCCGTCCGCGATGCTCGACGGCCGCCTCATCGGCCGGCTTGACGAGAAGCGCCTCGATGCACTGGTCGCGGAGGCACAGCGATGAGCATGCGGATATTCGTCTCCCGCGATGCAGGCGCGGTCGCCGTCGGCGCCGACGAGGTCGCGCTGGCGCTGGAACAGGCTGCGGCCAAGCGCGGCATTGCGATCGAGATCGTCAGGACCGGCTCGCGCGGCATGTATTGGCTGGAGCCGCTGGTCGAGGTTGCGACCCCGCAGGGCCGGATCGCCTTCGGCCCAGTCACCGAGACCGATGTGCCCTCCCTGCTCGACGCGCTCGCCAGCAACACGCCGCATCTCCTGCGGCTCGGCGCGACCGACGAGATCCCCTGGCTGAAGCGCCAGACCCGCCTCACCTTCGCCCGCTGCGGCGTGATCGATCCGCGCTCGCTCGACGACTACCGCGCTCATGGCGGCTACAAAGGCCTGGAGCGCGCATTGTCGCTCGGCTCGGAGGCGATCCTCGCTGAGGTCACCGCGTCCGGCCTGCGCGGCCGCGGCGGCGCGGGCTTCCCGACCGGCATCAAGTGGAAGACCGTCGCGCAGGCGAAGGCCGACCGCAAATTCATCGTCTGCAACGCCGACGAGGGCGACAGCGGCACCTTTGCCGACCGCATGATCATGGAAGGCGACCCCTTCCTGGTGATCGAGGGCATGACCACCGCCGGCATCACGGTCGGCGCGACCAAGGGCTACATCTACATCCGCAGCGAATATCCGCACGCGGTCGAGGCCATGAACGCCGCCATCCAGGCTGCCAAGCGCGGCGGCTATCTCGGCGACAGGATCGGCGGTTCGACCTACAGCTTCGACCTCGAAGTGCGCGTCGGCGCCGGCGCCTATGTCTGCGGCGAGGAGACCTCGCTGCTGGAGAGCCTGGAGGGCCGCCGCGGCATTGTGCGCGCCAAGCCGCCGCTGCCGGCCCATCACGGCCTGTTCGGCAAGCCGACCGTGATCAACAACGTGCTGTCGTTCGCCGCCATCCCCTTCATCCTCGCCGAGGGCGCCAAGGCCTATGCCGATTTCGGCATGGGCCGCTCGCGCGGCACGATGCCGATCCAGCTCGCCGGCAACATCCGCTATGGCGGCCTGTTCGAGACCGCGTTCGGCGTGACGCTCGGCGAACTCGTCGACGACATCGGCGGCGGCACGTTCACGGGCCGCCCGGTCCGTGCGGTGCAGGTCGGCGGCCCGCTCGGCGCCTATTTCCCGCGCGCCCTGTTCGACACCCCGTTCGACTACGAGGCCTTCGCCGCGCGCGACGGCCTGATCGGCCATGGCGGCATCGTCGTGTTCGACGACAGCGTCGACATGCGCAGGCAGGCGCGCTTCGCGATGGAATTCTGCGCCGTCGAATCCTGCGGCAAGTGCACGCCGTGCCGGATCGGCTCGACCCGCGGCGTCGAGACCATCGAGAAGATCATCAACGGCGAGCGCGTCCATGAAAACTTCGCGCTGGTCGAGGACCTCTGCAACACCATGAAATTCGGCTCGCTCTGCGCACTCGGCGGCTTCACGCCCTACCCCGTGCTCAGTGCATTGAAGCACTTCCGGGAGGATTTCGTCCCGGCGCCGACCACGCTTCAGGCCGCGGAATAGGAGAACGACAATGTCTCTGATCGAAGAAATCGACTACGGCACGCCGCGCTCCAAATCGACGACGATGGTGACGCTGACCATCGACGGCAACCAGGTCACCGTGCCCGAGGGCACCTCGATCATGCGCGCGGCGATGGACGCCGGCCACCAGATCCCGAAGCTGTGCGCAACCGACATGGTCGACGCATACGGCTCCTGCCGGCTCTGCCTCGTCGAGATCGAGGGACGCGCCGGCACGCCGGCCTCGTGCACCACGCCGGTCATGAACGGCCTCGTCGTGCACACCCAGACCGAGCGGCTGAAGAAGCTGCGCAAGGGCGTGATGGAGCTCTACATCTCCGACCATCCGCTCGACTGCCTCACCTGCGGCGCCAATGGCGATTGCGAATTGCAGGACATGGCCGGCGCCGTGGGCCTGCGCGACGTGCGCTACGGCTATGAGGGCGAGAACCACGTCTTCGCCAAGTCCCACGGCTGCGACAACGACCACTGGATGCCGAAGGATGAGTCCAATCCGTACTTCACCTACGATCCCTCCAAGTGCATCGTCTGCTCGCGCTGCGTCCGCGCCTGCGAGGAGGTGCAGGGCACCTTCGCGCTGACGATCTCCGGCCGCGGCTTCGACAGCCGGGTCTCGCCGGGCATGAGCGAGAGCTTCCTCGGCTCCGAATGCGTCTCCTGCGGCGCCTGCGTGCAGGCCTGCCCGACGGCGACGCTGACGGAAAAGTCCGTGATCGAGATCGGCCAGCCCGAGCACTCGGTGGTCACCACCTGCGCCTATTGCGGCGTCGGCTGCGCCTTCAAGGCCGAGATGCGCGGCGAGGAAGTGGTGCGCATGGTGCCCTACAAGGACGGCAAGGCCAATCGCGGCCATTCCTGCGTCAAGGGTCGCTTCGCCTGGGGCTACACCAACCACAAGGAACGCATTCTTAAACCCATGATCCGCGAGCGGATCGAGGATCCCTGGAAGGAAGTCTCCTGGGATGAAGCGTTCTCGTTTGCCGCCGCCAAGATGCGCGGCATCCAGAAGAAGTACGGCCGCGACGCCATCGGCGGCATCACCTCCTCCCGCTGCACCAATGAAGAGACCTATCTGGTGCAGAAGCTGATCCGCGCCGGCTTCGGCAACAACAATGTCGACACCTGCGCCCGCGTCTGCCACTCGCCGACCGGTTATGGCCTCGCCACCACCTTCGGCACCTCCGCCGGCACGCAGGACTTCGACTCGGTCGAGGACACCGACGTCGTGGTCGTGATCGGCGCCAACCCGGCGTCCGCCCACCCCGTCTTCGCATCGCGCCTGAAGAAGCGGCTGCGCCAGGGTGCCAAGCTGATCGTGATCGATCCGCGCCGCACCGAGATGGTGGAATCGCCGCATGTAAAGGCGCTGCATTTGCCCCTGATGCCCGGCACCAATGTCGCGGTGATGACCGCGCTGGCGCATGTCATCGTGACCGAGGGTCTCGTCAACGAAGCTTTCGTGCGCGAGCGCTGCGACTGGGCCGAGTTCGAGGAATGGGCCGCCTTCGTCGCCCAGCCGAACAACAGCCCGGAAGCCACCGCCATCCTCACCGGCGTCGATCCCAAGGATCTGCGTGAGGCGGCCCGCACCTACGCCACCGGCGGCAACGGCGCGATCTATTATGGCCTCGGCGTCACCGAGCACAGCCAGGGTTCGACCACCGTGATCGCGATCGCCAACCTTGCGATGGTAACAGGCAATATCGGCCGCCCCGGCGTCGGCGTGAACCCGCTGCGCGGCCAGAACAACGTGCAGGGCTCCTGCGACATGGGCTCGTTCCCGCACGAGTTGCCCGGCTATCGCCACATCTCGGGCGATGCCGTGCGCGACCAGTTCGAGGCGCTGTGGAACGTCAAGCTCAACCCCGAGCCCGGCCTGCGCATTCCCAACATGTTCGATGCCGCGGTCGAAGGCACGTTCATGGGCATCTACGTGCAGGGCGAGGACATCCTGCAGTCCGATCCCAACACCAGCCACGTCGTGGCGGCGCTGTCGGCGATGGAATGCGTCATCGTCCACGACCTCTTCCTGAACGAGACCGCGAACTACGCCCACGTCTTCCTGCCCGGCTCGAGCTTCCTGGAGAAGGACGGCACCTTCACCAACGCCGAGCGCCGCATCCAGCGCGTGCGCAAGGTGATGACGCCAAAGAACGGCCTCGCCGACTGGGAGGTCACCATCGGCCTTGCCAAGGCGATGGGCTTCGAGATGAACTACAGCCACCCCTCGGAGATCATGGACGAGATCGCGGCGCTGACCCCGACCTTCGCCGGCGTCTCCTATGCCAAGCTGGAAGAGCTCGGCTCGGTGCAGTGGCCCTGCAACGAGAAGGCGCCCGAGGGCACGCCGGTGATGCATATCGACGGCTTCGTCCGCGGCAAGGGCAAGTTCGTCGTCACCGAATATGTCGCGACCGACGAGCGCACCGGCCCGCGCTATCCGCTGCTGCTGACCACGGGCCGCATCCTCAGCCAGTACAATGTCGGCGCGCAGACGCGGCGTACCGACAACGTGGTCTGGCATGCCGAGGACCGGCTCGAGATCCACCCGCACGACGCCGAGCAGCGCGGCGTGCGCGACGGCGACTGGGTGCGGCTGAAGAGCCGCGCCGGCGAGACCACGCTGCGCGCGGAGATCACCGACCGCGTCGCGCCGGGCGTCGTCTACACCACCTTCCACCACCCGGACACGCAGGCCAACGTCATCACCACGGACTATTCGGACTGGGCGACCAACTGCCCCGAATACAAGGTGACGGCGGTGCAGATCTCGCCCTCGAACGGCCCGTCCGACTGGCAGAAGGCCTATGACGCGCAGGCGCGGCAATCCCGCCGCATCGTACCGGCCGAGGCCGCGGAGTAACGGCATGCACGTAGCGGTCCAGGCCATCGATCGCGACATCTGGCGCAACGGCGTCGCGTCCGAAGGAGCACGGCTGATCCCCGAGGAGACGCCGCTGGCGCTGACCTATAATGGCGGCACCTACGCCGTCATGATGGGGACGCCGCAGAACCTCGAGGATTTTGCCGTCGGCTTCAGTCTCGACGAAGGCATCATCAAGTCGGTCGACGACATCAAGTCGCTCGAGGTGGTCCGCCTCGACGACGGCATCGAGCTCAGGATGTGGCTGGCACCGGAAGATGCAGCGCTCATCAGCGAGCGCCGCCGCCACGTCGCAGGTCCCACCGGCTGCGGCATCTGCGGCATCGAGTCCATTGCCGAAGCGGTGCGCCCCGCGGCGGTCGTACCGCAGGGGCAGAGCTTCACGCCGGAAGAAATCATGGCGGCGATGCAGGCGATCGCGCCGCTGCAATCGATCAATCTGCAAACCCGCGCCGTTCACGCCGCCGCATTCTGGTCCCCTGCCGGTAACATCGTCGCACTGCGCGAGGACGTCGGCCGCCACAATGCGCTGGACAAGCTCGCCGGCGCCCTGGCGCGCAGCCGCACCGATGCAAGTGGCGGCATGGTGCTGCTGACGAGCCGGGTGTCGGTCGAGATGGTGCAGAAGACCGCCGCGATCGGCGCGCCGGTGATGGTCGCGGTGTCCGCGCCGACCGCGCTCGCGGTGCGCACGGCGGAAGCCGCGGGCATCACCCTGATCGCCATTGCCCGCCAGGACGGGTTCGAAGTGTTTTCGCATGGTGGCCGGATCGTCGCCCGCCATGCCACGGAGGTTGCCGATGTCGCCTGACCGCCTGATCTACATGGCCAACCAGATCGGCAAGTTCTTTCAGAGCCAGGGCCACGACAAGGCCGTGCCGGGGATCGCCGAGCACATCAAGAAGTTCTGGGATCCCCGGATGAAGCGCGCGATCTTCGCCCATCTCGATGCCGGCGGCGCGGGCCTGGAGCCGAACGTGCGCGAAGCCCTCACCGCGCTGAAGCAGACGACGTCCCTTCCAGCAACGCCCTGAACACGCGCCGCACCTCGCCCTGCGTTTCCTTCACCCGCGCCTCCAGCGAGGAGAAGTCCGGCGCATCGCCGGCGCGCGCCATGACGCGCTGCAGATCGGTGCCGGCGGTTTCCGGCTTGAAGCGGTCGCTGACGCAGAGGCGCAGGATCTGCGTCAAATCGTGATAGAGGCGCGCCGCCGCACGCAGGATTTCGGCCTCTGACTGCGCGAGCACGCCGAGCTTGGCGGCATTGTCCAGCACCTGCATCGTGCTGACGTCGAGGATCCCGGGCTTGTCGTGGGCATGCACGAGCTGGAGATATTGCGCGATGAAGTCGATGTCGATCATGCCGCCGGCGGCATATTTGAGATCCCAATAGTCGGTCTCGCCCTTCTCCTGGCCGATCGCGCGCCGCATGTCGGCGACGTCGTTGGCGATGGTCGCACCATCGCGGCGGCGGGTCAGGACATCGCGGATCACGCGCTCGATCCGTTCCCGGAATTCAGGCGAAGCCGACACCACGCGCGCGCGCGTCAGCGCCATGTGCTCCCAGGTCCAGGCCTCGTTGGCCTGATAGTCCGCGAAGGAAGCAAGGCTCGACGCCACCGGGCCGGCGCGCCCTGACGGACGCAGCCGCATGTCGATCTCGTAGAGCACGCCGTAATTGGTGCGCGTCGTGAAGGCGCTGATCAGGCGCTGGGTGAAGCGGGCGAAATAATGCGCGCCCTGCAGCGACTTCGTCCCGTCCGAGTCCGGGTTCTCGGCGTCGAAATCGTAGAGCAGGATCAGGTCGAGATCGGACGAGGCCGTCATCTCGCGGCTGCCGAGCCGGCCCATCGCGATGATCGCGGTCTCCTGGCCCTTGATCCGGCCGTGCTGGGCGGCAAAGCGGTCGGCGACGAGGCCATGCACGGTGTGGACGATTCCCTCGGCGACATCGGCAAAGGCCGTGCTCGCCTGCTGCGCCGAGACGGTGCCGGACAGGATGCGCGTGCCGATCAGGAACAGGCTCTCCTGCCCAAACAGACGCAGGCGATCGAGGAATTCTTCGTATGAGGCGGCATCCTGCACCGTGGCGGCGAGTCGCCCCGACAATTCCTGCCTGTCCGGCATCGCGCCGAAGAAGCGCGGATCGATCAGGCCGTCCATGAGCTGCGGCTGCCGCGCCAGCATCTCACCGAGCCGCGGGGCCGCGCCCAGCACCAGCGCCACGAGCGCGACGAGATCGCGGTTCTGGCCGAGCAGTGTGATCAGCCGGCCGCCACGCTGGAGCGCCCCGAGGAAGTGATCGAACGCCACGACGGCGCGGTCCGGCTCCTCCGCATGCGCGAGACCGTCGATCAGGGCCGGCACGAACTCGATGAAGGCGCTGCGCGTCGCCTCATTGCGGAACACGCGATAGTCGCCGGTGATCCAGTCGCGCAACGTTTGCGCGACGGCGGCGGGCTTCTTGAATCCGAGCGTCGCCAGGTGCTGGAGCAGGCGCGGATCATCGGGACCCGCACTGTAGTCCAGAGCCGGCAGACTTGCCGTGCCGGTCGGATCATCGCCCTCGAACAGTTTTTCGTAGTGGCCCTGAACGATTTCGAGCTGCCGCAGCAGGTCGCGCGCAAAGGCTTCGCGATCGGGATAGCCGAAGAAGCGGGCAAAGCGCTCGACGGCGTCCTTGTCGTCGGGCAGCGCATGGGTCTGCTCGTCCGCGATCATCTGGAGGCGATGCTCGACCCGGCGCAGGAATTCGTACGCCGTGGTGAGCTCATCGCGCGCAGCGAAGGTGATCCAGTTGCTGGTCGCGAGCACGTCGAGCGCCCTGAGCGTCGGCCGCACCCGCAATTGCGGATGGCGGCCGCCGGCGATCAGCTGTTGGGTCTGCGCGAAGAACTCGATCTCGCGAATGCCGCCGCGGCCGACCTTGACGTTGTGGCCCTCGACCGCGACCTCGCTCTGGCCGCGATAGGTCTGCATCTGCCGCTTCATGTCGTGGACGTCGGCAAGCGCGGCAAAATCGAGATGCTTGCGCCAGACGAACGGCGCGATCTCGGCGAGCAGCGCCTCGCCTGCCCTGGCATCGCCGGCACAGGCGCGCGCCTTGATCATCGCGGCGCGCTCCCAGGTGCGCCCTTCCCGCTCGTAATAATGCAGCGCGGCGTCGCGCGAGATCGCCACCTGCGTCGAGGACGGATCAGGGCGCAGCCGCAGATCGACGCGGAAGACGTAGCCGTCATAAGTGCGCTGCTGGAGGATGCGCGCCATGCCCTGCGTCACCCGGACAAAGAACGGCTGCGGCTCGATGTCCGGCGCGAGCGTCGTCGCATCGGGATCGAAGAACACGATGAGATCGATGTCGCTGGAATAATTCAACTCGCCTGCGCCCATCTTGCCCATCGCGAGCACGATCAGGCCGCAGCCTTCTTCCGGTGCCTCCGGATTGGGCGGCAGGATCTTTCCACGTGCGGCTTCCTGCCGCAGCTGATACTGCAGCGCCGCCTGCACCGAGGAGACCGCGACGTCGGTGAGCGCCGCCGTCACCCGCATCACCGGCCAGACGCCGCCGATATCGCACAGCGCGGTCAGCAGTGCGGCCTCCGCCTTCATGCGGCGAAGCAGTCGCATCACCTCGGCCTCGTCAGGCGCCGCGAACACCGCGCCCCTTGCCTCGGCAATCAGTGCGGCGAGATGCGCATCCGGATCGCATTCGAGCAGGCGGATCAGGCGCAGCGCATCGGCGCGCACCAGATCGAACAGATAGGGCGAGAACTCCGCGATGCCGGCCAGGATATTCCGGGCGAAGGGATGAACCAGCAACGCTCCAAGACGGGCCGATTGTGCCGGCTCGAGCTCGGCCAGCCAGTTTTCAAGACGGCGTTCGTCGATTGAGGAAGCGACAATATGGGGAGCCTCCGCGAAGCGTGCGGCGAGGCTCTCACCATGCTTGCCCGCGTTTCCCGGCGCGGAGTGGTTCATGCCACCTTCTGTGGCACATCCGGTATTGGCGGAGCAACCCTGTCGCCCGCGCCCGTGCGCGCCGGCAGCACCAGCGTGGCGACGAGGCCGGGATGGGCATCGCCCAGCCGCAATTCCCCCCCGTGCAGCGTCGCAACAGCCGAGGCGAGGCTGAGGCCAAGACCGGAGCCCGGCAGCGTGCGGCTCGCCTCCAGCCGGACGAATCGTTCGACGGCATGCTTGCGGTCAGCTTCGGGAATGCCGGGGCCGCGATCGGTGACGCTGAGCAGCACCTGGTCGCCCTCGCGCTTCGCCTCGATCATGATCTGCCTAGAGTCCATGCTGACCACGGTGCCGCCGGCCTGCGCGACCGGCTTGCCGTATTTGATGGCATTCTCGACCAGATTGGCGAGCGCCTGGCTGATCAGTTCGCGATTGCCGTGAACCGGCGTCGGATCGGCCTTGACCTTCAGGGTCATGCCGTCGTCCTCGGCCAGCGGCTCGTAGAGCTCGTGGATGCCGCCCGCGACGTCGGCGGCGTCGAAATCATCCATGTTGCCGCGCGCCTGTCCGGACTCGGCCCGCGCGATCATCAGCAGCGCGTTGAAGGTGCGGATCAGCCCGTCGGATTCCTCGATGGTCCGCTCCAGCGCCGCACGGTAATCCGCCTCGCAGCCCGATTTCGCCAGCGCTTCCTCGGCGCGGTTGCGCAGGCGCGTCAGCGGCGTCTTGAGATCGTGGGCGATGTTGTCGGAGACTTCCTTCAGCCCCGCCATCAAGGCCTCGATCCGCTCCAGCATGGCGTTGAGGTTTTCCGCGAGGCGATCGAGCTCGTCGCCGCTACGCCCCACGGGCAGGCGCCCGCTGAGATCGCCGGTCATGATGCGCTGCGCGGTGCCGGTCATCGCGTCGATGCGCCGGAGCACCCTGCGCGCCACGAAGATGCCGCCGCCGAGGCCGAGCACGACCACGATCAGGACCGACCATTGCGCCGCCTTGGCGACGATGCCGAACAGGCGCCGCCGCTCGGCGAGGTCGCGGCCGATCAGGAGCCGGAAGCCGTTTTCGAGTTCGGTGACGCGCACCAGTGCACGGTGATCACGGTCATCGGCATCCTCGATCCGCCGGTAGGCGGTCTCGGACCAGCCGCGCGTCGCCATCACGCCCGGCGCCAGCGAGCCGACATTGCCGGCGATCGCCTGCCCGGTCGGCGTCGTCACCAGATAGAGATTGGCGCCCGGCCGCAGCGCCCGATACTCGATCGCGCGCACGAGGCGGACCATGCCGCCGCGATCATAGATCACGTTGATCTCCGAGGTCTCGGCGTTCACCGTCTGCGTGATCTCCTCGGTGATCAGCCGCCGCGTATTCCAGGCGAAATAGCCAAGCAGCGAGGCCGCGAACATCGCGAACAGCAGCAGATAGACCAGCGTGAGCCGGAATGCCGTGGTGCGGACGAGTTTACCGAATGCCGTCACGGATCATGTACCCGGCGCCGCGGATCGTGTGCAGCAGCGGCCGATCGAAGCCCTTGTCGATCTTGGAGCGCAGCCGCGAAATGTGCACGTCGATCACGTTGGTCTGCGGATCGAAATGATAGTCCCAGACGTTCTCCAGGAGCATGGTGCGGGTCACCACCTGGCCGGCATGCTTCATGAGGTATTCGAGCAGCCGGAATTCGCGCGGCTGCAGCGTCAGCTCGTCCTTGCCGCGGGCGACGCGATGAGACAGCCGGTCGAGCTCGAGATCGCCGACGCGGTAGAGGGTGTCCTCGGCGGGGCCGCCGCGGCGGCGCGACAGCACCTCGACGCGCGCGAGCAGCTCGGCGAACGAATAGGGTTTTGGCAGATAGTCGTCGCCGCCGGCGCGCAGGCCCTTGATGCGGTCGTCGACCTGTCCGAGCGCGGAGAGAATCAGCACCGGCGTCGTGTTGTCCTTGTCGCGCAGCGCGCCGATCAGCGACAGGCCGTCGCGCTTGGGCAGCATGCGGTCGACCACCAGAACGTCATAGTCGCCGTTCTCGGCCATGGCGAGGCCTTCCTCGCCGTCCGCGGCGTGGTCGGCAATGTGTCCGACCTCGCGGAACGCCTTCACGAGGTAGTCGGCGGATTCGCGATCGTCTTCAATGATGAGGAGGCGCATCGTGCGTTCGGCGGCGGTCAAGGAGGTCAACCTTCTCTAAACATGGCGCGAGCGGCAATCGCATGCAAGCCGAGCGGGAGAGTGTCGAAGCGAGAAAAAGGCGGGCGGTGAAGCTGGGGGGACCTCACCGCCCTATGCCTTCCGACGGAGGGGGGCGTAATTCCACCGGAAGGTAGGCTGGGGAAGCGAAGTTTACGCTGCTCCCCCGAAGGGCGCCGACGGCGGGGGCGACTGATGCCGGCGACACCCTTCATCACTTGGTTTCCCGGGCCTCCTGAGGCTTACCCCTTGGCGAGGGGGATCGCGACGAAGCGCGACTGGCCGCCGCTCTTCACGCGCATCAGGACGCTGTTCTTGTTGTCGGTCCGCGCCGCGTTGATGGCGTCGCGGACTTCGCCGGCCGTGGCCACGCTCTTGCCGCCGACTTCGAGAATCACGTCGCCCTCCTTGAAGCCGCGTTCGGCCGCAGCGCTCTTCGGATCGACTTCGGTGACCACAACGCCTTCCTTGCCGGCGCCGGCCACGGAGTTGGCAGGGGCAACGGTCATGCCGAGCTTCGGCACGTCGGTGCCCTTGTTCGCACCCTTGCCGCTGTCCTTGTCGAGGTCGGCCTTGGCCTCGACCGTGTTCGGCAGCTGGCCGAGGGTGATGTTCACGACCTTGTCCTGGCCCTTGTGCAGCACGTTGAGCTTGACGGTCGCGCCGGGCGCCATGCCGCCGATGGTCCGGGCGAGCTCGCGGGCGTCCTTGACGGATTCACCGTTGACCGCGGTGATCACGTCGCCGGATTCGATGCCGGCCTTCGCCGCCGGACCGTTCGCCTGCGGCTCCGCCACCAGCGCGCCTTCGGCCTTCTTCATGCCGAGGCTGTCGGCGATGTCGGACGTGACGGGCTGGATCTGCACGCCGATCCAGCCGCGGCTGACCGAGCCCTTGTCCTTGAGCTGGGCCACCACGCTCTTGACGGTGTTGGCCGGAATCGAGAACGCGATGCCGACGCTGCCGCCGGAGGGCGAGTAGATCGCGGTGTTGACGCCCATCACTTCGCCGTTGGTGTCGAAGGCCGGACCGCCGGAATTGCCCTTGTTCACGGGCGCGTCGATCTGGATGAAATCGTCATACGGGCCGTTGCCGATATCGCGGCCGCTGGCCGAGACGATGCCGGCGGTCACGGTGCCACCGAGACCGAAGGGATTGCCGACCGCGAGCACCCAGTCGCCGATCCGCGGCTTGGCGTCGGCAAGCTTGGCGAACGGGAAGTTCGAGCCGCCCTCGACCTTGATCAAAGCGAGGTCGGTGCGCTGGTCGGTGCCGATCACCTTGGCGGTGTAGGTCTTGCCGTCGTCGGTGGTGACCTCGACCTTGTCGGCGCCGTCGACCACGTGGTTGTTGGTCACGGCAAAGCCGTCAGCCGAGATGAAGAAGCCGGAGCCCTGGCCCTGCACGACGCGGCCACGGCCACCGCCCTTCAGGCCGGGAATGCCATCCGGACCGCCGAAGCGGCGGAAGAAGCGCTCCATCGGCGAGCCCGGCTGGAACGGCGACTGTGCGTCGTCGCCATCATCGTTGCTCGCGGTCTTCTCCTTGATGTTGACCTTCACCGAGATCACCGACGGCTTCACGCGCTCGACGATGTCGGCGAAACCGACCGGACGTTCGACCTTGCGAACCTCGTTGTTGACCTGCGCATGGGCCGGGCTGGAGAACAGGTCAGCCGGCGACACCGACGGGCTGAAGCCGTAGACGGCAGCGCCGAGGCCGGCGACAACCGAGGCCATCAGTGCGAGCTTGCGCGCGGAGAAGACCGACCGGCGCGGCTGCCGGTAGGACGGAAGGTTCGAGAGGTCGGGACGTTCGGTCATGCAGAAATCTCCAGGGCCTTGAATTCATTTTGGTGCCGGATGTCGGCACCTTGCGGACCTGAAGATGGGGGCTCCCGCCTTACCGTGCGCTGGCGGCGGGGTTAAACTTTTGTAATGATCCCGAGCTACGGATGCGGCAGTTTAGCGCAGGCCGAAAATCGTGGTTCCACAGGAACTTAGTCGAGTTCCGGTGACCGGCACCGAGCGAGGTTTTGGCGCGCCTTAACTGGCCCGGACGCTGACGATGAACTCGTCGACTTCACGCTTCAAAGTCTCGGCCTGCTGCGACAGATCGACGGCGGAATCCCGCGCCTCGGCCGCCATGCGCCCGGTCTCCGCCGAGGTCGAGGTGATCTGGGCGATGTGATTGGAGACGTCCAGCGTTCCCTGTGCGGCATCCTGCGCGCTGCGGGTGATGTCTTGCGTCGCGGTGCGCTGCTGGGCGGTGTCGACCTCGATGCCGGACATGATCGACGAAATCTCCGACAGCGTCTTCGAGATGCCGTCGATCGCCCCGCGCGTCTCCGCGGTGATGCCCTGGATGCTGGCGACATGGGAGGTGATCTCCTCTGTCGCCTTGCTGGTCTGGTGCGCCAGGTTCTTCACTTCGGAGGCCACCACGGCAAAGCCCTTGCCGGCTTCGCCAGCCCGCGCCGCCTCGATGGTGGCGTTGAGCGCGAGCAGATTGGTCTGCGAGGCGATTGCCTGCACGAGCTGCACGACCTCGCCGATCTTGTCGGCGGCGTCGGACAGCGTGTGGATGGTGTCGCGGCTCTTCTCAGCCTGGCTTGCCGCGCCCTCGGCGCGCTGGGTCGCATCGGTGACGCGGCGGCTGATCGTGCCGATCGAATTCGTCATCTCCTCGGCGGAGCCCGCAACCGTCTGCACGCTGGCGCTGGCCTGGCTCGCGCCGCTCGCCACCGCGTTGGCCTTGGTGCTGGTGTCGTTGGCGGTCCGCGACAAGGTCTCGGCGTTGCGCTTCAGATGCACCGCAGACGAGGCCACGCTGTCGACCACGCTGGCGACGAGATCGTTGAAACGCTTGATCCGCTCGTCGAGGAATCTCGACCGCTCGGCCTGGTGCTGCGCCTCCTGCAACTGCTGCTCGGTGAGGCGCCGCCGCTCCAGACCGTTGGTCTTGAAGACCTCGAGCGCGCCGGCAAGCAGTCCGATCTCATTGGTGCCGCCGAGTCCCGGAACTGACGTCTCGAACTTCTGGTCGGCGACCTCGCGCATGGCATGCACGATCGCCGCCAGGGGATTGAGGATGCCGTTGCGCACCGCGAACCAGGTGGTGAGGCAGATCGCGAAAGCCACCACCGCGATCACGCCGCAGGCGATCAGGAAATACGAGAACGCGGTCTGCGCCTGCTGGTAGATCTGCATCGCATGGTCACGCGCCGGGCCGCTCAACGCGGCAAAGTCCGACGACAGGCTGGTGATCTCGTTGTTGAGATAGAGCACCGCGACGAAGCCGGTGCCGCCGCCGATGCCCAGCAGGAACAATAATGCAGCGACGACGGCGCCGACCAGGAAGCGGATCGTCAGATTGCTGTTCGCGAACATCTCGAGGACTCAGAGGCTGGAATCGAATCTCGCGACAAGCTTCCAGACAAAGGTCAACATAGGATGAAACGCGCGGACGACGGCCGGCGGCCTACGTATCATTACGTAGCCAGGACGACGTGAGGCAGCTAGGGAGATTTGGCGTCGTCCGACATCAAGGCGGCGAGCCTTGCCTGCTCGTCGGGCGTGAGCGGCGGAGCCGGTACGTTCGCACCACCGCGCGCGCGACGGCGGATTTGCAGCCACAGCGCCAGGCCGCCGCCGATCAGCAGCAGCGGCGCGAGCAGCCACAGCAGCAGGGTCTGCCGCTCGAAGCGCGGCTTGAGCAGCACGAACTCGCCGTAGCGCGCGACCAGGAAGTCGAGCACCTGCGAATTGCTGTCGCCGGCCGCGATGCGCTCGCGCACCAGGAGGCGCAGGTCGCGTGCCAGTGGCGCATCGGAATCGTCGATCGACTGGTTCTGACAGACCATGCAGCGCAGCTCGCGCGACAATTCGCGCGCGCGCCCCTCCTTCACGGGATCCGACATGATCTCGTCGGGCTGCACGGCGTACGCCGCGGGCGAAGCCAGCAGCATCAACGCGACGAACGCGGCCATCATCCGGCGCATCGGATCACTCCGCAGGCTGCAGGCGCTGCTTGGCCCGCGCCGGCTTCGGCGCGCCGACCCGCAGGCGCCGGTCGGACAGCGACAGCACGCCGCCGAACGCCATCAGCACCGGCCCCCACCAGATCAGGAGCACCAGCGGCTTGTGATAGATGCGCACGGCAATGGCGCCCTCGGCGGTGGCGTCGCCGAGCGAGATGTAGAGCTGGCTCGCGCCGCGCGTCAGCAGCGCGGCCTCGGTGGTTGACGAGCCGCGCGTGGTGAAGCTGCGCTTGGACGGCGTCATGACGCTCAGCGTCTCGCCGTCGCGGCTGACGTTGAACTCGGCGATCATCTCGCGGTAGTTCGGGCCCTGGCGATGGAACAGCCCGTCGAGCTTCACGTCGTAGCCGGCGATATGGGCGACCTCGTTCTGCTTCATGGTCGCGATATATTCGCTGTTCCAGGTGGTCTCGCAGACGATGCCGATCAGCGCTACGCCGAGGCCGGCATGCGCGAACGCCGTGCCCCAGGCCGAGCGCGGCAAGCCGCGCGCCCGGTGCAACACCGTCGCGAACGGCAGCCGAACGAGGCCGGTCCGTTCGACGAGGTCGGTAATGGCGCCGGCGATGACGAAGACGCCCAGTCCGATCGCGAGCGGCGCCAGCGTAGCTCCGCCGCTCGCCCAGCCCCAGACAATGGCGACGGCGACGAGGCCGGCGATACCGGCTGCGAGCAGGCGCTGGGTGACGCCGAGCAGGTCGCCTCGCTTCCACGCCAGCATCGGGCCGAACGGCACGGCGAGCAGCAGCAGGGCAAACAGCGGCGCGAAGGTGAGGTTGTAGAAGGGCGCGCCGACCGACATCTTGAAATCGGCGAGCATCTCCATCGCCAGCGGATAGAGCGTGCCGAACAGCACGACTGCACAGGCGACCGTGAGCAAGAGATTGTTCAGCACCAGCGCGCCTTCGCGCGAGATCGGCGCGAACAGGCCGCCCTGCTTCAGCGACGTGGCGCGGTCCGCGAACAGCGACAGGCTGCCGCCGATGAACAGGCAGAGGATCAGCAGAATGAAGACGCCGCGGGTCGGATCCGTGGCGAAGGCGTGCACGGAGGTGATGACGCCCGAGCGGACCAGGAAGGTGCCGAGCAGCGACAGCGAGAAGGTCAGGATCGAGAGCAGGATGGTCCAGACCTTCAGCGCGTTGCGCTTCTCCATCACCAGCGCCGAATGCAGCAGCGCGGTGCCGGCGAGCCACGGCATCAGCGAGGCGTTCTCGACCGGATCCCAGAACCACCAGCCGCCCCAGCCGAGCTCGTAATAGGCCCAGTAGGAGCCCATGGCGATGCCGAGCGTCAGGAAGATCCAGGCGACCAGCGTCCAGGGCCGCACCCAGCGCGCCCAGGCCGCGTCGATCCGTCCCTCCATCAGCGCCGCGATGGCGAAGGAGAACGAGATCGAGAAGCCGACATAGCCGAGATAGAGCATCGGCGGATGCACGGCGAGGCCGATGTCCTGAAGCACAGGATTGAGATCGCGCCCCTCGATCGGCGGATTGGCGATGCGCAGGAACGGGTTCGAGGTCACCAGGATGAAGAGATAGAATGCGCTGGCGATCCAGGCCTGCACGGCGAGCACATGCGCGCGCAGCGACAGCGGCAGATTATTGCCGAACGCTGCGACCAATCCGCCGAACAGCGCGAGGATCGACACCCACAGCAGCATCGAGCCTTCGTGGTTTCCCCACACGCCGGTGATCTTGTAGATCAGCGGCTTCATGGAGTGGGAATTCTCGTAGACATTGGCGACGGAGAAGTCCGAATTGACGTGCAGCATCACCAGCGCGACGAACGACGCGCCGACGAACAGCAGCTGCGCCAGCGCGGTGGAACGCGCCACGTTCATCAGCGCGTCATCGCGCAAGCGCGCGCCGATCAGCGGTACGATGGACTGGATCAGCGCAAGGCCAAGCGCCAGCACCAGCGCGTAATGTCCGGACTCTGCGATCACCGCACAGCTCCCTGCGGATTGCCCTGCGCGGTCGTCGCCGCGGGCTTGGCACCGTAGTCGTCCTTCCAGTGCCCCTGCTTCTTCAGGGCATCGGCGACGTCCTTGGGCATGTAGGTTTCATCATGCTTGGCGAGCACGGTGTCGGCCTTGAACACGCCGCTGGCGTCGAGCGCACCTTCGGCGACGACGCCCTGCCCTTCGCGGAACAGGTCGGGCAGGATGCCCTTGTAGGCGACGGGAAGCTTGGCGCTGCCGTCGGCGACCTCGAAGGTCACCGCGAGATTGTCGCCGCGCTGGAGCGAGCCGGGCTGCACCAGCCCGCCGAGGCGAAACCGCTTGCCGGGCGCGACGTGCTTCTCGGCGACCATGGTCGGGGTCGAGAAAAACACGATGGAATCGCGCAGTGCGTTGAGCACCAGCGCGGCCGCGAGCGCGAGCACGGCGAGCGAGCCGCCGATGATGGTCATACGTCGCTGCTTGCGCGTCATGGCGTATCCGTTCTCCGCTCGTCCCGTCCCGAAATCATCATCCGTCGAGCCCGAGAGTCTTGAGGCCTTCGTTGAGCTGGCGGAGCCGCTCGGCATCCTTGGCGACCGCCTGGCGGGCGTCGGTTGACGCACCCATCGCCTTGTCACGGTCACCCATCACCAGATAGGCGCGCACCAGGCGCAGCCAGCCCTCGACGTCGTCACCGTTCTGCTTCAACCGGGTGGCAAGACGTTCGACCATGCCGCGCACCATCGCGTTGCGATCGCCTTCGGCCATGTCCTTGGAAGCCGCAATGGTCTCGTCCGACAGCGCCGGCATCGTGCCGCCGCCGACCCGCGCCAGCGAGGATTGCACCAGGGGCCGCCACGGCGCATCCGCCGGGGCCTTGGCCAGCAGCGCGCGCCAGATGTTGGCGGCATCGTCCTTGCGGCCGTCCTGCTCGGCGGCGAGCCCGAGGAAGTAGTTCGCCTTGGGATCGTCGGCGTCGAGCGCATGCGCACGCTCGAACTCGGCCTTGGCCTCGGCGGTCACGACGCCACCGGCGGCGGCCGAGATCGCTTCGCCCAGATCGGAGCGGCGCTCTGCGCTCTCGCCATTGTAGGTGAGCGAGTTGCGATAGGCCCGCACCGCATCGTCGAAGCGGCCGAGCCGCTGCAGCACCGGCGCGAGCACGTTCCAGCCGCGTCCGTCGGTCGGGTTCTTTTCCAGATGTTGCTCGACCTGCACGACGAGATTCTCGAGCGATCGCGCCATGCCAGACCCGGCGCCGCGCTCTCGCTGCGCCAGCGGAAAGTCCTGAAGCCGGGGCGAGCCAAGCGGCATGTAGACGCCGATCGCGACCAGCGGCAGGCCGACGAGCGCCAGCACCGCGGCCGCGCGGCGCCATTTGAGGCTCGGCATCAGATCCGATTTGGGCGCCGACGAGGACTCGCTTCCGGCTGCGGCGAGCAGCCTGCGGCTGATCTCGACGCGCGCTGCCTCGGCTTCGGGGGCTGCGATCAAGCCTGCGGCAAGATCACGCTCGATCTCGGCCAGCTGATCCTTGTAGACCGCGACCTCACTGCCCTGGTCCTGCGCGCGTCCGCTGCGGCCGAGCGGCCAGAGCACGGCGAAAATCGCCGCGACCGTCATCAGCGCGAACACGAACCATAACGTCATCTGGCAAGCTTCCGGCAGCGCGCCACCCGCGCCCACAGGTGGCTTTACACCACGGCCGGACGATGCGGCAATTGACAATTGTCAATTTGGCGCGACCGCGTGCTGTCCCGAAACGGTCAAGATCCCAACGGCTTAGCCGATCTCGAAGTCGGCGCTCCGAGCGGCATCCTCGCCGTGACCGTTGAAGGCCCTCAGGAAGTACGTTCCCGGCGGAATCGCATCCGGCAACCTGATGCGCACCGCCCCGACCGGAACCGGAGAAGCAACCCTGGTCACTGTCTCAGGCAATTGCCGGCCGCTCGCCTTCTCGACGAGCACGACCTTCGCACCGACCATCAGCCTTTGATACTTGGCGACAATGACGCGGTTCTCGATCTCGATGGAGCTGATAATGGATTTCATGCGCCCACAGGTAGAAATTCCAAAAGCTTGCGCAGCGACCGTAGGGCCCGCCACTGGCAGCGTCAACTACAAATTGTGATCACGAAAATATGCGCTCGAATCAGCTGGCGCGCGACGATTTGCGCTCGCCGGTTGCAGCGTTCTCCGCGGCGCGACTCATCAGCGACGCATAATCATCGCCGAACAGCACCTGGCAGAAGCGAATCGCGGCCTGCACCTGCTGCTGGCGATAGGTGCGGACCTTGTGATCGGCGCCGCGCAGCGACTGCACCAGCTGCTCGGTCGAGCGCTCCACATATTGCTGCAGGTCGGAATAGGTGCGCAGCGTCACCTCGTTGATTGCGAGCTCGCTCGCGTAGTTGCGGCACGTCGCGACGAAATCGATCAGCGCCGCGGTTTCCTCCACCTCGGTGCTGTCGATCCGCGCCCCCGGCGGAATGTCCTTCTCCGCTCGCTGGCGCAGGATGCGGCGCACGCGGCCGGGAACGCTGTCGATCTCCGATTGCAGCGCATTGGAGATGTCGGCCCGGATCGAGGTCAGCTGCTTGCCCCAGACGGAATCGTTGCGCAGGTCGAGCTCGGTGCGCAGGCCGCGCGCGCCATCGTGCAGCGCCTTGAGGTTGTCGGCGACATTGTCGAAATGGCCTCGCTTGATATCCGTGCGCAGGATCGCGGCGACGCAGGACAAATCGTGCAGGGCGATCGTGACGGCGACGCCATAGGGCGTTGCCGCGACCCGGATCTCGTCGTCGGAGGCGGCGATCTTGATGGCGAGACGGATGATCTGCCACGGCGCGATCATGCGCTGCACGACGATCGACAGCGCGAAGGGCAGCATCTGCGGCGTCTGCAGGACCGGAATGTTGAGCACCGAGGTCACCGAGGCGATCTGGGACTCGCCGAAGGCGCGCAAGGTGCGCGGCAGCTTCTCGTTCAGCGTGGCGATGGCTTCCCGAACCTGGAGCACCGCTCCGATCGAATAGAGGTCCTCGATCACGTTGGGCGGGCCGACCCGGGCGAGCGCGCGCGACTTGTCACCACCGCCCTGCCCCGTCAGCGCGAAGATCGCGTCCGCGGCGACCGCCTGGAGCTTCTGGGCGAGAGCCTCGACCTGCCCCGCACTGTCAGCCGGCATGCGCGCCAGCGCCGCCTCGAATTCGTTCAGCTTGTCCGGGGCGCCGTCCCGGCCGAGCCATTGCCAGATCGGCTGCAGCGAGGAACGACGGATCTGGCCGACCCGGATCGGGGCGCCCGCCTCGACCAGGAACGGTTCCAGCGCCTGGAACAGCAGCCGTGACAGATCGTCGGTGCGCGGCGGCGGGGCTTCGTCGGCTTCGCTCTTGCGGACGATCTTGCGGAGCTGCTCGAGCACGAGGGTGGCCACAGCCGTGTCCTGGCCGCGCTCGAGCGCGCGCTCGAACTCCCGCATCAGCAGCGCCTGCGACTGCGGCGGGAGCTGCGCGAGATATTCCCTCAGCCGCTCGATCGATGTCTGGCTCATGCGCCCGGGTAATGCACGGTAAAATGGCGGACGTGGGATGCGTCCGGGCGCGATCATAGGTGGCGGCGCCTTAAGAAGCCGTTGAGGACGTTGGCTCGAATGCCACCGTTTTGCTCCGGATCGGCGTCCAGCGGGCCCAATAACCCTTTGGGAACAGAGGATTATATTCCCGGAAGGACCAGCTCGGCCCGCAAGCCCCCGATCGGAGCGCCGCTGAGCGAGAGGTTACCGCCATAGAGGGCGGCAAGGTCGGTCACGATGGACAGGCCGAGCCCCGAGCCGGGCTTGGACTCGTCGAGCCGCTGGCCGCGCCGGGAGACCTGGGCCCGCTCCGCCTCCGACAGGCCGCGGCCGTCGTCGTCGACGATGATCCGCAGGCGCGGACCCGCGCCCGCCTGCTGCGGCGCCTCGACCAGCACCTCGATGAAGACCCGCGAGGCTGCCCATTTGCAGGCATTGTCGACGAGATTGCCGACCATCTCCTCCAGATCCTGCCGCTCGCCGCGGAACTTGGCCGAGGGATCGGCCTTGGCGTCAACGACGATGCCGCGGTCGCGGTGGATCTTCTCCATGGTCCGCCGCAGCGCTTCGATCGCAGGTGCGACCTCCGTTACGGTCGCGACGACCGAGACGCGCGCCGCGATGCGCGCACGCTCCAGATGATGGGCGAGCTGGTCGCGCATCAAGTCCGCCTGCTCCATCACCTTGGCCGCGAACGGCTCCGCCGCGTGGGCGCCGGCCTCGTTGACGATAACCGACAGCGGCGTCTTGATCGCGTGGGCGAGATTGCCGACATGGGTGCGGGCGCGCTCGACGATCTCGCGATTGGCATCGATCAACGCATTGGTCTCGCGCGCCAGCGGCGCGATTTCGACCGGGAATTCACCCTCGAGCCGCTCGGCCCGCCCGGAGCGGATGTCGGCAATCGATTCGGAGATGCGCTTGAGCGGCGCGAGGCCAAAGCGGACCTGGAACACCGTGGTCAGGAGCAGCACGATGCCGAGCGCGGTGAAGGTGCCGCCGAGGTAGTAGTCGAAGCTCCGCGTCTCGTCGAAGATCTCGGTGTCGTCGCCGGCGACGCTCACCAGATATTTGCCGTCGGCGCCGAGATCGACCGGCCGCTCCACCATCCGCAAATTCTGCCCCTCGGGCCCGTCGACATAGCCGAGCCGGATGCCGGCGGCGGTGAGCTCGGCGCCCTGCTCCTCCAGCTTCGGCAGCTTCTTGTCCCAGAGCGAGCGCGAGGAGCGCACTTCCGGCTTCTCGGTGTCCGTGCGTGTGATCTGCCAGTACCAGCCGGACAGCGGCAGCTCGAACAGCGGCTCGCCGAGCGACTGGAACTGGCGGTCCGGCGGCTCGTCCGGGGTGGCGACTTCGGCGATGAGGGTACGCAGATAGAGATTGAGCCGGCGGTCGAAGGCGCGCTCGGTGGCGTTCTTGTAGACCGACGACAGCACCACGCCGGTGATGGCCAGGATCACCACGAGCCACGCCGTCGCCGACAGGAACAGCCGGTTGGCAAGCGAGCTAGCGCGCATCGGAATGATCTCGGCAGGCGCAGAATGTCAGGGCGTCGGACGTCATGACCGGGACCAAGGGCCCTGTTCGGCCTCCCGTCAAGCCCAAGGAAACCTCAGGCGCAGGCCTCAGCCGCCCGGCGCGGGCGGCGGGGTCAGGAGATAGCCGAGGCCGCGGACGGTCTGGATGATGTCGACGTCGAGCTTCTTGCGGATGCGGCCGACGAACACCTCGATGGTATTGGAGTCGCGGTCAAAATCCTGGTCGTAGAGATGCTCGACCAGCTCGGTGCGGGAGACGACGCGCCCGGAATGGTGCATCAGGTAGGCAAGAAGCCGATATTCGTGCGAGGTCATCTTGACGGGGTTGCCTGACACGCTGACCCGGCCGGTCCTGGTGTCGAGCGTGACCGGGCCGCAAGAGAGCTCGCTCTGGGCATGGCCTGTGGAGCGGCGCAGCAGTGCGCGGATGCGGGCCAGCACCTCCTCCAGATGGAACGGCTTTGCGACATAGTCGTCGGCGCCGGCGTCGAAGCCTTGCACCTTGTCGCTCCAGCGGTCGCGTGCGGTCAGGATCAGGACCGGCATGGTGCGGCCGTTGCGGCGCCAGGCTTCCAGCACCGAGATGCCGTCCTTCTTCGGCAGGCCGATGTCGAGCACCACGGCATCGTACGGCTCGTTGTCGCCGAGATAGTGCCCCTCCTCCCCGTCGAAGGCGCGGTCGACGACATAGCCGGCGTCCGTCAGCGCTTTGGTGAGCTGGCGATTGAGATCGGGGTCGTCCTCAACAACGAGCAGGCGCACGCTTCTCTCCAGACTTAGGCAGCATCAACACGCCCCGAGATGAGCAATTCCGGCGTGAACTGAATATGAACGCGGGGAACCGCCGACGTTACTTTTTGGTCATATACGACCTATCGTTCGCCAACGCGACTGCGCCCGCCAGGCAGCCGGGCGAACCGGCGGCATGGCGGGCGCAATGTGCCGCGTTACGCGGCGATTAGGAAGGCCCGGAGCGTTCCGATCGGGCCGTCAGGTCCGGAAGAACACGAACCAGATGACGGCGAGGATCAGGATCGCCAGCCCGGTCGAGATGGCGAGCAGCGCCGCCACCGACGGTCCAGGTTCGCCCTGGCGCGCTTCGGTCGGAGTTTCGACGATCTGATGCTGCTCTCGCGTGGTTGCCATGGTGCCTCAATCTCCGGCTGTCGCCTCCGATTGCCGCGAGCTCCTCGCGGCCAGGTAGGTCCGGGGCAACGCGTGATCATCCGCGATGTTCCGGGCGCCGGGCCGCGGCGGCTCCGCGCGCCGCGCAGGCCCCGGCCGTCGGTTAACGCCGTTGCAAGATTCCGTGCCGAGCCGTGTATGATTCGGTGTTCCCCGATGGTATTCTTATAGGTCTGTCCCCTGTTGCGTTTGGAGTAGCCCATGGCCCCCCGCGCCAATTGGAAGGGTTTTCTGCGTTTGTCGCTCGTGACCTGTCCGGTCGCGCTCTATCCGGCCACTTCGGATACCGAGAAGGTCTCCTTCAACCAGATCAACCGCAAGACCGGTCACCGGATCAAGTACCTCAAGGTCGACGCCGAGACCGGTGACGAGGTCACCTCCGAGGACATCGTCAAGGGCTACAAGGTCGACACCGACACCTATATCGAGGTCACCAAGGACGAGCTCGACGACATCGCGCTCGACTCGACGCACACGATCGAGATCGACGAGTTCGTGCCGAGGACCGACATCGACAGCCGCTATCTGATCCGCCCCTACTACCTCGTGCCGGACGGCAAGGTCGGCCACGACGCCTTTGCGGTGATCCGCGAGACCATCCGCAGCATGGACAAGGTCGCGATCGGTCGCGTGGTGCTGACCAACCGCGAGCACATCATCGCGCTGGAGCCGCTCGAGAGCGGCCTCATGGGCACGCTGCTGCGTTACCCCTACGAGGTGCGCAGCGAGCAGGAATACTTCGACGACATCCAGGACGTGAAGCTGACCAAGGACATGCTCGACCTCGCCAAGCACATCGTGGAGAAGAAGTCCGGCGCGTTCGAGCCCGAGCTGTTCGAGGATCACTACGAGACCGCGCTGATCGATCTCATCAACAAGAAGCGCAGCGGCATGCCCATCACCGCGAAGGCCGCGCCGAAGACGGGCGGCAATGTCATCAACCTGATGGACGCGCTGAAGAAGAGCCTCGCGGGCGAGAAGGACGCGGCGCCTGCGGCGAAAGTCGCCAAGGAGGCCGTCAAGGGCAAGAAGCCGAAGAAGCGCATCGAGGGCCAGCGCGAGATGCTGCTGCCGATATCAGGCAAGGGCGGCAAGGACGCCGCGGCCAAGGCGGCTCCCAAGGAAGCGACCAAGGACGCCCCAAAGAAGGCTGACAAGCCGGTGCGCGCGCCGGCGCGGGCGAAGAAGGCCGGCTAGCAGCACCAGACCTATCGATCGCGCCGTGATGTCCCTCCCCTCCGGTCGGCCGACCTGACATGCCCTGGTCGACGGCGTTCGACGATCCGATCCCGCTCTCCAACGGTCGCAGGCTGCGGACGCTGCAGGAAGCCGCCGATCACATCATGCAGCTGCCCGAGGACGCGCAGCACGCCAGCCACTGGCAGACCGCGATCGAGACCCTGATCCATGCGGCCGAGACGGGCGGCGGCTGGATGATGTTCGCCCGGATCGCGATGCTGCGGGCGCTGAACGCGGACACACGCCGCAAATAGCCTCAACAATCCGTTAAGCCGCATCTTAACACCCGCGAGGCGCCACGTAGTCCTACGGAATACAAAATTAACCGTCGATTCCCTTTGCGTAGGACATCGTCGCGCCGTCGATTGAAGCCAAGGTTTGCGCGCGGTGCAGCAGCCGGACGCCAGCAAGAACTATATCGGCCTCGTGAACGACACGACCGAGGACAAGCGCCTTGCCGACAGCGCGGCGCGGTCGCAGCCGCGCGTCATGGGCTATCTGGCCGGGCGCCTCGCAGCCGCGCTGAGACGCCCCGGCAAGGCCGCATCCGGATGCGCGATCAAATCCTGAGACAGCGGCGACACGGTCGAATGCGCCTGCATCGGGTGACGAAACCTTAAATCAAGGAAGGCAGTATATAAGGCCCGAGGTCGGGACCATCCGACCTTGCCCTTTGACGTGCGCGCGCCGCGAAAAACTTAGTGAATCAATTTACCATTGCGAAAACGGCACCGGCCTAAATTAGACGGATGAACAGGAGTTGACGATGGCTTTGCTCAGGTCCTTTCTTGCCGATGAAAGTGCAGCCACCGCTATCGAGTACTGCCTGATCGCCGCCGGCATCGCGCTCGCGATCGTCGCTGTCGTGAACAACACGGGCAGCGCGCTGCTGAACAACAAGTTCAACTCGATCGACGCAGCCACGAAGTAAGCCTATCCGGCCCGGTGCGGCCTCCCGAGATCAGCGATAGCGTCGCGGCGTGCGGCCTTGCCGGCGACGCAGACCATGATCTGCGTCAACAGCACAGGGGCGACGACGGCTAAGCATGGAAGCCGAGCTTCCTGCTGCCGGCACGTCCATGCATCCAGACTTCCCGCGTTCCCAACTGAAGATCCGCCGCGTCCGCCTTGACACCGGCCGCGAAAACGTCGTCGTCATCTCCAGGCGATCGAAGGCGCTGCGTGCGGAGATCTTTCGCGGCTTCAGCCGCGTCGAGCTCCGCCGGGACGGCAAGGTGCTGCTGGCGACGCTGCTGATCACGGACGACGACACGCTGGCGGCGCAGGACGAGATCGGCCTCTCCGAGCCCGCCTTCCGCCGTTTCGCCGAACCGGTCGGCACGCCGGTCACGGTGACGCCGGCCTCGCCTCCCGAGAGCCTGGAAGCGGTGCGCGCGAAGATCCACGGACGAACGTTGAGCCAGGCCGAGATCGGCGCGATCATCAACGACCTCGCGCATTATCGCTACTCCGACATGGAGATCGCGGCCTTCCTGATCGGCTCGGCGAGCTTCATCACCAGCGATGAGCTTCTGGCCCTGACAGGGGCGATGGCGCAGGCCGGCACGCAGCTGGTCTGGCCGGACCCTGTCGTCGTCGACAAGCACTGCATCGGCGGCATTCCCGGCAACCGCACCTCGATGGTGGTGGTGCCGATCGTCGCCGCGCACGGCCTGCCGATCCCCAAGACCTCCTCGCGCGCCATCACCTCGCCCGCCGGCACCGCGGACACGATGGAGGTGCTGGCGCAGGTGAATGTCGGCGTCGAGGAGATGAAGGCGATCGTCTCGGCCTGCAACGGCTGCCTGATCTGGGGCGGACACGTGAACCTCTCGCCGGCCGACGACGTGCTGATCTCGGTCGAGCGCCCGCTGAGCCTCGATACCCGCGAGCAGATGGTCGCCTCCATCATGTCCAAGAAGATCGCCGCAGGCTCGACGCATCTGTTGATCGACATTCCGGTCGGGCCGACCGCGAAGGTCACGAGTGCGGTCGAGGCAATGCGGCTGCGAAAGCTGTTCGAATTCGTCGGCGACCGCTTCGGGCGCACGGTCGAAGTGATCACGACCGATGGAAGCCAGCCGATCGGCAATGGCATCGGGCCGGTGCTCGAGGCCAATGACGTCATGGCGGTGCTCGGTAACGAGAAGGATGCGCCGCGCGATCTGCGCGAGAAGTCGCTGCGGCTCGCCGCCCATCTCCTGGAATACGATCCGAAGCTGCGCGGCGGTGCCGGCTATGCGCGGGCGCGCGAGCTGCTCGACAGCGGCGCGGCGCTGAAGCAGATGCAGAAGATCATCGACGCCCAGGGGCCCTCGACATGCAGCACCGAGCTGGGATCGCTCAGCTTCGACGTCAAGGCGGCACGTGACGGCGTGGTGTCCGCGATCGACTGCCTGCGCCTCAATCGCCTCGCCCGCACCGCGGGTGCGCCGCTCGACAAGGGCGCGGGCATCCGCCTGTTCAAGAAGATCGGCGACCGCGTCGAGCAGGGCGAGCCGCTCTATCGCGTCTACGCCTTCGACCGGCCCGAGCACGATCTGGCCGCCTCCGCCGCCGCTGCGGACAATGGCTACGCCGTCAACGGCCACGACGCTCCTCAAGGCAAGACCACCTCGTGAGCACGATCGCGTTCCAGACCCTGCCCTTCGGGGCCGAGGCGGCTAAGCGCCTCGCGGCGCGGCTCGGGCTTGCCTGCGACGAGATCGCCCTGCACCGCTTCCCGGACGGCGAGCTGCGCGTCACGGTCGCGCCCGCGGCGGACACCACCATCCTCTATGCCACGCTCGACCAGCCCAACGACAGGCTGATCGCCCTGCTGTTCGCCGCCGAGGCGCTGCGACGCGGCGGCGCCAAGCGGCTGGTGCTGGTCGCGCCCTATCTCTGCTACATGCGGCAGGACATTGCCTTTCATGCGGGTGAGGCCATCAGCCAGCGCGCCATGGGCACACTGCTTGCGAGGATCGTGGATCGCATCGTCACCGTGGACGCGCACCTGCATCGCACCGCCGACATCGGCGACGTCTTTCCCGGCATCGAGGCCGAGAACCTGTCCGCGATGCCGGCGATCGCGAACACCCTGGCAAAGACCGGCATCGATCCCGCGACCGTCGTGATCGGCCCCGATGCCGAATCCGAGCCCTGGGTGAGAGACCTCGCGGGGCGGCTGGGCTTGCAGCATACGGTGGCGCGGAAGATTCGGCGCGGCGACCGCTCCGTGGAGATCATGTTCGACAATGCCGCCCTGTTCGCGGGACGGCCGGCGCTGATGGTCGATGACATCGTCTCCTCCGGGACGACGCTGATGGTCGCGGCGAAGACGTTGAAAACGATCGGCGCGACCGCCGTCGATTCGGTGGTGACGCACGCGCTGTTTCCGCCCGTGATGATCGCCGCGTTCAACGACGCGGGCATCCGATCCATTCGCTCCAGCGACAGCGTGCCGCATCCGACCAACGCGATCGCGCTCGACGACATCCTGGCCGCGTCCCTCGCGCGCGAGCTCAACCCAACATATCCGCCGGAGACCACGACATGAGCGTAACCGTTCGATTTTGCGGGGCCGCCCGCACCGTGACCGGCTCGAGCTATCTGTTCCAGACCGCCGGCGGTCGCTTCCTCGTCGACTGCGGCCTGTTCCAGGGACAGAAGACGCTGAAGGCACTCAACTACGGTGCCTTTCCCTTCCGCCCTGCCGACATCAAGGCGGTGCTGCTCACGCACGCCCATATCGATCACAGCGGATTGCTGCCGAAGCTCGTGCGCGAGGGCTTCGACGGCCCGATCCTGGCGACGCGCGGCACGATCGACCTCTGCTCCTGGATGCTGCCGGACGCCGGCAGCATCCAGGAGTCCGAGGTCGCGCAGCTCAACCGGCGCAACGCAGCGCGCCGATGGAAGGAGGTCGCACCAATCTACACGCAGGCCGACGCCACCGCGTCGCTGCAGTCGTTCCGCGCGGTCGACTATGAGCGCTGGACCGACGTGATCCCCGGCGTTCGCGCGCGCTACTGGAACGCCGGCCATTTGCTCGGCTCTGCCTCGATCGAGCTGGAGTTCGACCAGGCCGGCCGTGAGCGGCCGTTGCGCGTGCTGCTTTCCGGCGACGTCGGGCCGGAAGCCAAGCTGCTGCAGCCAGATCCGGAGGCACCAGTGGACCTCGACTACGTCGTCTGCGAATCCACCTATGGCGATCGCGTGCGCGCCGTCACTACACCCGAGCAACGGCGGCAACACCTCGCCGGCGAGATCCGCGATGCCGCGGCCGCCAGGGGCGCCCTGCTGATCCCGGCCTTCGCGGTCGAACGGACCCAGGAGCTGATCGTCGACATCGTCCACCTGATGGAGCGCGGCGACGTTCCGGCGGCGCCGATCTTCCTGGATTCCCCGCTCGCGATCCATGCGACCGAAGTCTTCCGCCAGCACGCCGCGAGCCTCGATCCCGACGTCGACGTCGACCGCCTGCTCAACTCGCCGCATCTCAAATTCACTGAGACGGTTGCCGAGAGCAAGGCGATCATGCGCCTGACCGGCTTCCACATCATCATCGCCGCCAGCGGCATGTGCGACGCTGGCCGCATTCGCCATCACCTCAAGCGCTGGCTGTGGAACGAGCGCGCAACCGTGCTGCTCTCCGGCTTCCAGGCGCGCGGCACGCTCGGCCGCTTCCTCCAGGACGGCGCCAAGGCGGTGCGGATCCAGGGCGAGGAGATCCGGGTCGCCGCGCGCATCCGGATGATCGACGAATATTCCGGTCATGCCGATGCCGCGGGGATCGCCGGCTGGATCGCGGCGCGCCGCCCGATCGCGCGCGGCCTGTTCCTCACCCATGGCGAGCAGGATGCGATCGCCGGGCTTGCCGAACGGCTGGGCGAACGCATTCTTCCGACCGCAAAAATCTATCAGCCGGTGCTGGATGACATCTACGAGCTCGCAGCGGCCGAGCCGCGCGTGCTCGACGTCGACCATCGCCGTCGACTCGCGCCCGAGGCCGTCACGCATCTCGACTGGCACAACGAGATGTCGGAGCTGATGCTCGACATCAGCGACAAGGTCGCAGCCGCCGCCGACGACCGCGCCCGCGGCGTCATCATCCGCAGGCTGCGGCGGGCGTTGAAGGAGAACGCGTAGACGTCGGAATAGCGTTCGGCATCACGGCGCCTTCACAAACTCGTCATTGAAGCGCTGCTGCATGGGCCTCGGCTCGGCAGCTCGCGGTCCCGTTTCGCAGGCGATGCGGCCGCCCTCTCGAAAATCAAGCTGCCCTCAAGAAAAACAGGAGCCATCCCGAAGACTTCCGCCAAGCCGGAACTGCCATCTCGGCCTACAGACGAGGTCATTTGCCGTTCACCCCCGGGCATCGCGAAAATGCGTCGCGATACCGCCGCGGTTCGTTTCGGCGATCACGCAAGCGAGAAGCACACATGGCTGTCACAGCAAATTTTTCCGCCGGAATTCTCTCCATCTTTGGCAATAGCCTGAGCAATACGATCGCGTTGGGCCGCAATGCGGCCGGAACGATCATCGTCAACGGCGGCGCAGTCGCGATCAAGGGTGGGCCCGCGACGGTCGCCAACACCAAGTTGATCCAGGCCTTCGGCCAGGACGGCAACGACATCATCACCATCGACGAGAGCAACGGCGCGATGCCCGCGGCGAACCTGTTCGGCGGCGCCGGCAACGATACGCTCACAGGCGGGTCCGGCGGCGACATGCTGTTCGGCCAGTCCGGCAACGACACGCTGTTCGGCAAGGGCGGCAACGACCTATTGTTCGGCGGCTCCGGCAATGACGTGCTGGTCGGCGGCGACGGCAACGACCAGATGTTCGGTGAAGCCGGCAACGACCGCATGGTCTGGAACCCCGGCGACGACAGCGACCTGATGGAAGGCGGCGAAGGCATCGACACCGCGGAGGTGAACGGCGGCAACGGCAGCGAGACCTTCACCATCACGGCCAACGGCACGCGCGTCCGCTTCGACCGCCTCGAACCGGCGCCGTTCTCGCTGGACATCGGCACCACCGAAAATCTCGTGGTCCATGCCAATGGCGGCGATGACCTCATCACCGCCACCGGCAATCTCGCGGCGCTCATCACGCTGACGCTCGACGGCGGGGCCGGCAATGACACGATCCTCGGCGGCAATGGCGCGGACCTCCTGCTGGGCGGCGACGGCAACGATTTCATCGACGGCAACCAGGGCAACGACACCGCCTTGCTGGGCGACGGCAACGATCTCTTCCAGTGGGATCCGGGCGACGGCAGCGACAAGGTGGACGGTCAGGCCGGGACCGACACCCTGCTGTTCAACGGCTCGAACATCGGCGAGAACATCGCCCTCTCCGCCGCCAGTGGCGGACGCGTGCTGCTGACCCGCGATGTCGGCAGCATCACGATGGACCTCGACGGCATCGAGACCGTCACGATCGGCGCACGCGGCGGCAGCGACAATATCGTCGTCAACAACCTCGCTGGAACCGACGTGAAGCAGGTCAATGTCGACCTCGGCTCGGCCGGGACCGGCGACGGCGCGGCCGATACGGTGACGCTCGAGGGTACGGGCAGCGCCGATGCGATCCAGCTGTCCGGCTCGGGCACGTCGGCATCGGTCACGGGATTGCCCGCCGCCCTCTCCATCACCAACGCTGAAGGCGCCAACGATGCGCTCGTCATCGAGGGCCTCGGCGGCAACGACGCGATCTCGGCGGCCATGCTGGCCGCGGGGGTCGTGCATCTGACGATCGACGGCGGCGCCGGCAACGATACGATCGTCGGCAGCGCCGGCAACGACACGCTGATCGGCGGCGACGGCAACGATTTCGTAACGGGCGGCCGCGGCGACGACCTCGTGCAACTCGGCAACGGCGGTGACGTCTTCCAGTGGAATCCAGGCGACGGCAGCGACACCATCGAGGGCGGCGCCGGCGTCGACGCGCTGCGGTTCTTCGGTGCCAACATTGCCGAGAATATCACCATTGCGGCGAACGGCGATCACGCCCGGCTCGCGCGGGACGTCGCAAACATCACGATGGATCTGCACGGCGTCGAGCATATCGATCTCCACGCGCTGGGCGGTACTGACCACATTGCGGTGGGTGATCTGACCGGGACCGATTTGACGCAGGTGAACATCGACCTCGGCGGTTCGGCGGGAACGCCCGATGGCGCCGTCGATACCGTCACGGTCGATGCAACCCAGGGCGCCGACTCGTTCGGCGTCAGCGGCAATGCCGGCGGCGTGACCGTGTTCGGCCTGCACACGGCCACCAACCTGGTCTCCATGGACGCAACCGACCAGCTGACGCTCAACGGCCTCGGCGGCGACGACGCGATCGACGCCAGCGGGCTCGCTGCCGGCGTGCTGCAACTGACGATCAACGGCGGCCTTGGCAACGACACCATCCGCGGCAGCCAGGGCGATGACGTGATCAACGGCGGCGACGGCAACGACGTCGCGCTGATGGGCGCGGGCAACGACACGTTCGTCTGGAATCCCGGCGACGACAACGACACGGTCGAGGGCCAGGGCGGTAACGACACGCTCCTGTTCAACGGCGCCAACATCGCCGAGACCATCAACATCTTCGCGAACGGCGATCGTGCCGAGCTCACGCGGGACGTCGCGTCGATCACGATGGATACGCACGGCGTCGAGACGATCGCGTTCAATGCCCGTGGTGGCGCCGATACCATCAATGTCGGCGACATGAGCGGGACCGACGTGACGGAGGTCAAGATCGACCTCGGCGGTGTTCCCGGCACCCCCGGCGGCGACGGCGCGGCCGACAACATCGTGATCAACGGCACCGGCGGCGACGACGTCATCACGCTGTCGCTCAACAGCAACGGTGCGCTGGTGATCGACGGTCTGGCAAGCCAGGTCGTGATCGAGAACTTCGACTTCAACGACACCATCACCATCAACGGCCTCGGCGGCGACGACGTGATCGAGGCGTCAGGCGTCGGCCTCGGCGGGCCGCACCTCGTTTTCGACGGCGGCGTCGGCGACGACTTGCTCATCGGCAGTGCCGGCAACGACACGCTACTCGGCGGGCTCGGCGACGATGTGCTGATCGGCGGCGACGGCACCGACGTGCTGGACGGAGGTCCCGGCGACAACGTCGTGATCCAGTCGTTGCTCGCCAATGCGAGCTTCCACGCCGGCACGCTGGTCTGAGCCGACGGTCGCGCTTCGCCCGGCAATGGCCCGTTTTGCTTGCCGGGCGACGCAAGGGCCCGTTGCCCGGATGGCGCGGAGCGCTATCCGGGCTACGGCGCTTTGACGACTATGTGAGTCCTGATACTCTGCACCCCGTCGTGGTCCGGCGGGCCATGCCATCAATCGTTGAACCAAGCTGCCGAGAGGAAGCGGATGAGAAGCGTGACGCTCCTGGCTCTCGGCCTCATGTTTGTCGGCGCATGGTCGCACGACAGTGCGAGAGGCCAGACTTCGGTCTCCCCGCCCGTTTCGCTTGCTCCGCCCGATGCATCGCCGCCACGCCCGAGTGCCACCAAGCCCGCCCGGGTGACGACAAACAGAACTCCGCCGGCGGCGTCCGGCAGAGAGCCTTCGCCAGCCGTGATTGGCATGCCTCAGCCGAACCCGGCCGCCGACTACGACGGTTTCAGCGTCGGCACTGTCGATGACAATGACACCCCGAGCCAGGTGACGCCGCCTGTGAGGTCACGCGCCGCAAAGGACAGCAGGCCTAATCCGGATACAAATGACCTCGATCAGGAAGATGGAGCGTTAAAGCGAAAGCTGATGATCTGCCAGAACTGCAAATAGGACGTTGTCAGTCTGCTCCGGACTGCGGCTGTGGCGGCTGGCAAGCTCGTAGCCCGGATGGAGCGCAGCGAAATCCGGGGAGCAGGTCCCGCGGATGCAGTTACTTCGAAGGTTTGCTGACGCCGTTCACCTGCCCCCAACCTCAACCGCTTCCAGGACCACGGCCGTCCGATCAGCCAGCTCGGGAATTTTGGCCAGGTAGGCCTGGTAATGCGGCGTGGTTCGGTGAGCTTCGACGGCAGCAACGTCCCGGTACAGCTCGTCAAGAACGTAGCGATCTTCGTTCGATGTGTCGCGCCAGACATCCCAGTGCAGGTTGCCAGGTTCGGCCCTGGAATGCGGTGCCATGCCAACAAGCAGTGCTCTGAGTTCAGCGGACTTGCCCGGGCGAGCAACCAGGATAGCGGTGATCTTGGATGGCGATTGCGTCATTCGATAGCTCCCAACGCGAGGGCAAGCGCGGCTTCAGATACCGAGCCCGTCCCTCGCGAATTGCATCCACTCCGAGATTTCAGATGTTCGCGTCACCGGTCCTTGAGGGCGGACAGCAACTCTCTTCCCAGCGGCCCGGCCGAAGCGGGGTTCTGCCCCGTGATGAGCCGGCCATCGACGACGACGTGAGGTTGCCAGTTGGCTGCCGACGAGTACTCGGCACCCTCTGCCCTTAATGCGTCCTCAAGCTCGTAAGGCACATCGTCCCGGGCGTAGTCGTACTCTTCCTTCTTCGAGAAGGACGTGAGCTTCTTGCCGCGTACGAACGGGATGCCATCACCAAGGTTGACGCCAAGCAGCGCGCACGGTCCGTGACAAACAGCGGCGACGAGCTTGCCTGTGCTCCAGGCGCGCACGATGGCATTCTGGACCGTTGTATTGCGCTGGATGTCCACCATGGGCCCAAGACCGCCGGGCACCAGGATGGCGTCGTAGTCGGCAGCGTCCACCTCCGACAGTTTGCGACTGCGATTCAAGCGGCGAAAGGCTTTACTCGCGAGAAAATCTTTCTGAGCGGGATCTTTCTCGTCGTACGCATCGTAAGGCGTCCATCCCCCGGCTGGGGACGCGAACTCCACCGCGACCCCAGCCTTGTCAAGCACCTCGAAGGGATGGGCGACCTCGGCGAAAAAGAAGCCGGTCTTGCGACTATGCGGACCGAGCACGGCTGCGTTGGTGACGATGAAGAGGACATGTTGGGTCATGGTTTTCTCCATTGGATGACGCCATATGGGATCGCGTTGGCGCGACGCGGCGAACGCATCAGTTCGGACAGGGTTGCCCGGCCGCTCCCCACATCGCCATGTCCTTGACGTGGTCCTCGAAGGTGCCCGGCGGCGTGGAGCGGCCTGCTCCGGGGGCCCAACCCCTCGGGATGAAGCCGTTCAGCGAGGCGTCGTGGCGCAGATGCTCGAGCAGGCCGGCGGCGTCGCGGCCGCCATTGCGCTTGGGGTCCTTCAGCTGCGCGCAGATCTCGGCGCCGCTCTTGCCGAACCAGATGAAGGCCACCGGCGCGAGCTGCCAGTCGATGCCGGCGCGCGGCGGCGAAGGTGCCGGCTCGTTGGCCTGGGTCGAGGTCATGTGGCAGGTCGAGCAGGCCAGCTTCTCGGCGCCGATGCGGCTCTCTCCGCCGTGGATGTTCATGCCGTGCACGCGGGGCTTGGTCTCGCCTGCCGGTGTCCAGATCGGGATCGCCTTGGCGTCGACGTGGCAGTTAGCGCAACGCGGATGTGTCACCACGGCTTCGATCCGCTTCCAGGCCTCCAGCCCCTCGGCGCGACTGACGCTGCCCGGCGGCAAGACATCGTTTTTGGCTTCGTCCTTGGCCGCAACAATTCCCGTGAGGGCCGCGATTGACGCCGCGGCGAGCGCGACCGCGATCAGAGATCTCTTCATCATCCACCCTCACACAAAGTCGATGAACTTGTTGAAAGGCATTTCGCGGATGCGCTTTCCGGTCGCCGCAAAGATCGCGTTCGCAAGCGCGGGCGCTGCCGGCGGAACCGGCGGCTCTCCGACGCCCCTCACCTTCGGATCGTTCTCGAGCCCGCGAACCTCGATGACCGGGCACTGATAAATCCGCATGGCTTCGTGGTGGTTGTAGTTGGTCTGCTGCACCGCGCCCTTGGCGTAGGTGAGCTCGCAGTTGATGGCGTGGCCGAGCCCCCAGACGACGCCGCCCTGTACCTGGTTCTCGAAATTGACGGGGTCGACGACCTTGCCGACATCGACCGCGACCCAGACCTTGTCGATCCTGATGCCGCGGTCCGTAATCGAGACTTCGACGACTTCGGCCGTCGGTGTCCCGAACGACTCGACGAAAGCGACGCCGCGCCCCCGGCCGTTGCCGAGCGGTCCCTTCCAGTCCGACATCTCCGCGACCGTCTCCAGCACCTTGCGATAGTGCGGCACGGTGCACATCGCGATGCGCGCCTTCATGGGATCGAGACCCGCCGCATGGATCAGTTCGTCGATAAAGCTTTCGGTGAAGAAGCCTGATGTCGAGGCGCCGACCGAGCGCCACGTGGTGCTCGGCGACAGTCCCTGCGCCTCGTAGCTGGTGGCCCGGAAATTGGGGATGTCGTAATAGACGTTCCACAGGCCAGCGGCCAATTGCCCGTCGGGATCCTTCGACGGCGTGCCCGAACGTTCGAGCAGACCCTTGAGCGGAGTCGTCGAGGCCAGAGCAAGATCGGCTGCGACGATCTTGCTCTTGTCGACGCTGCCCCGGTGCCTGGCGATCGCAATCTGCCGCGGAATGTCCTGAAGGAAATCCTCCTCGCGCGAGAACACGAGCTTGATCGGCGTGCCCTTCATCTGATTGGCGATCTCGGCGAGAACGCGAACGTTCTCGTATTCGAGACGATGGCCAAAGCTTCCACCGGCCCACTGATTGTGGAAGGTGACCTGTTCCGGCTTGAGGCCGATCGCCGTCGCCGCGACCGACTGCACGAATCGCGGGCTCTGATGGCTGACCCAGATCTCCATCCCCTTGTCGGTCACGAGACCGATCCCGTTCAGCGGCTCGAGCGGCTGATGCGCCACGTAAGGAGCGCGATACTCGGCTTCGACGAGCTTGCCCATCTTCAGGCCGGCGTCGATATCGCCGATCTTCCGCCACTCCTTGCCGAGGAATTCAGGCTTGAACGAGGATCCCAGAACCTTCCAATGGTCGGCCTGCTCGGCGGGATAGGCCGAGGGCGCCCACTCGCAAGCGATGGCGTCGACCGCCTTCATGGCGTACCAGCTGTTCGTGGCGATCACCGCGACGCCGTTCTTGATCTCGAGGACCTTCTTGACCCCCGGCATCGCGCGCGCCTTGCTGGCGTCGTATGACTTCAGCGGCTGCCCCTTGGCGGGGTTCAGCTTGACGGAGGCGTACAGCATGCCGTCCGTTTTCAGGTCGATGCCGAACTTCAGCTCGCCCATCACTTTCGCGCGGATGTCGAGCCGCGTCATCGGCTTGCCCAGCATGCGCCATGTCGAGGGATCGCGCGGCTTGGCATCGAGCACCGGCGGAATCCTCGCCGCGTCCGCGGACAGATCGACATAGGCGATCTTGGTGCCATTGGGCAGGATCACATGGCCCGACTGGGTGCGCAGGTCCGCCACGGCGACGCCCGAGCGTTTGGCGGCGGCGGCCTTCAGCGTCTCGCGCGCGACCGCGCCGGCGACACGCAGCTTGTCGTAGGTATCCGGCAGCGTGCTCGACCCACCGGTCATCTGCAGACCAGATTGTCGCAGCCATTCGAGCGTCTTGGCGCGCGCTTCCTCGGCGGCTGGACTTTGGTCCGCGGCCACGAACGGCGCGAACTCGTCGGCGAAGCCGGTGTTGAAATAGGCAGGACTCGGGCCGGCGAAGCGGACTTCGAACTGGCCGGGGTCGAGGTCCATCTCTTCGGCGATCATGATCGGCTGCACCGAGCCGACACCCTGGCCGATGTCGGCATGCTGCGCGATCAGCGTGATCTTGTCCGGGCTGATCTCGACCCAGGGATTGAAGGTCACTGCGTTCGGCCCGAGACCGGCGGTCAGCGGATTGTCACTGGCGGCGCCGGTGGCCGCTTCAGCACTGCCGTAGGCGCCGAAGGCGATGCCGCCGGCGATTGCGGCGGAGCCAAAGACAAAAGCGCGGCGGGAGAGGCTCTGCATGTGGCCCATCTCACTTCTCCGCCATCTTCTTCGCGGCCGCCGCATGGATCGCCGCGCGGATGCGCGGATAGGTGCCGCAGCGGCAGAGATTGCCCGACATCACCTGGTCGATCTCGTCGTCCGTCGGATTGGAGATCAGATCGAGCAGCGAGATGGCCTGCATGATCTGGCCGGTCTGACAGTAGCCGCATTGCGGCACCTGATGTTCGATCCAGGCCTGGATGACCGGGTTCTGATCCCTTTTCTCCAGGCCTTCGAGCGTAACGACCGACTTGCCCGCGACCTCGCCGATATGCGCCTGGCAGGACCGCACGGCCATGCCGTCGATCTGAACCGTGCACGCGCCGCATTGCGCGACCCCGCAGCCATATTTGGGACTGGTGATGCCGAGTTCGTCGCGCAGCACCCACAACAGCGGCATCTCGGCAACGACGTCGACCTGGCGCTTGGTCCCATTGACAGTGAGTTCGATCATGCCGATGTGTCCCTTCGCAATGTCGAGGCTAGCGTGCTCTCGAAGTTTCAAGACTGTCAAACTCAAACCCTGCAGCACCGGCGCTCACTTTCGAATTCGCACGATAAAGGGTCGCTGCTGTCAGTCGGTGGCAAGCTGCATGCGCTAGGTTGCCTATTGCGACAGCAGCGCGTCGCATGCAGTGCGCCTACTCGTCGCGCGACACTTTGATCAATATTGCGACGCCCCTGTGGACGACAGAGTAGCGATCGCGCCTCCTGCATGGCTGACCTACCTGCGGGCGCGATCAACTACGCTTTACGCTTCCCGGATTTCCTGATCCTCTCTCTTCAACCAGCCGGATCAACCGGCCTCTGCCTGAGGAGAGAGACGTCATGAAGCTCGGCACTGCGATTGCGGAAATCATGCGGCGCGAGGGGATCGAGATCCTCTGCGGCTATCCGGTCAACCACCTGATCGAGCATGCGGCCAAAGCCGAGATCCGTCCCGTCATGGTGCGGCAGGAGCGCGTCGGCATCCACATGGCGGATGCGATCTCGCGGGTGACGTCGGGGCGCAGCGTCGGCGCGTTCTGCATGCAGCACGGGCCCGGCGCCGAGAATGCGATGGGCGGCGTCGCGCAGTGCTTCGGCGAATCCGTTCCCGTGCTGGTGCTGCCGATGGGCTATCAGCGCCGGCTGGCGCATATCGAGCCGAACTTCAATTCCAGCGAGGCGATGAAGCCGTTCGCGAAATCGTCCGAGCCGATCATCCTGGCCGCGGAGGTCGCCAATATCTTCCGCCGCGCCTTCACCAAGCTGAAGAACGGCCGCGGCGGGCCCGTGATCGTCGAGATCCCCTCCGACATGTGGAACGAGGAGGTGCCGGAGCCGCTGAATTACACGCCAGTGCTGCGCACCCGCTACGGCGCGGACCCCGTGCACGTGAAGGAAGCCGCCAGCCTGCTCGTCAACGCGAAGCGGCCGGTGATCTATGCCGGCCAGGGCGTTCACTACGCGCAGGCGTGGCCGCAACTGAAGCGCCTCGCCGAGCGGCTCGCTATACCCGTCACCACCAGCCTCGGCGGCAAATCGGCGTTTCCGGAGACGCATCCGCTCTCGCTCGGCTCCGGCGGCCTCGCGGTGCCGCGCGCCGTCCCGAAATTCCTCGCCGAGGCCGACGTCATCTTGGGTATCGGCTGCTCCTTCACCGAGACCAATTTCGGCATCGCGATGCCCAAGGGCAAGACCATCATCCATTCCACGCTCGATCCGAACCATCTCAACAAGGATGTGGAGGCGAAGATCGGCCTCGTCGGCGACGCCGGTCTCGTGCTCGATGCGCTGCTGGAGGAGATCGGCAAGACCGTCACCGCCGATCGCGACGCCTCGGCGGTCGCGGCCGAGATCGCGGCCTCGCACAAGGAGTGGCTGGCGAAGTGGATGCCGAAGCTCACCAGCAATGACGCACCGTTAAGTCCTTATCGCGTGCTATGGGACCTGCAGCACACCGTCGACGTCAAGAACACCATCATCACGCATGATGCCGGCAGCCCGCGCGACCAGCTCTCGCCGTTCTGGAAGGCGGTGGAGCCCCTCACTTATCTCGGCTGGGGCAAGACGACCCAGCTCGGCTACGGCCTCGGGCTCGCGATGGGCGCAAAGCTGGCAAAGCCCGACAAGCTCTGCATCAACGTCTGGGGCGACGCCGCCATCGGCTTCACCGGCATGGATTTCGAGACCGCCGTGCGCGAGCGCATTCCGATCATGTCGATCCTGCTTAACAATTTCTCGATGGCGATCGAGTTGAAGGTAATGCCGATCTCGACCGAAAAATATCGCTCGACCGACATCTCCGGCGATTATGCCGCGATGGCGCGCGCCTTCGGCGGCTATGGCGAGCGCGTGGAGAGGCCGGAGGACATCGTCCCCGCGATCAAGCGCGGCATCCAGAAGACGCAGGAAGGCATCCCGGTGCTCTTGGAGTTCATCACCAGCAAGGAGACCGAGGTGTCGCGGCCGGGCACGTGAGGTCTTGCCGACTTGAGTCTTGTCGACTTGAGTCTTGGCCGGCCGGGCGTTTGGCGCTAAAGGCGCAGGCTAAGGGACTTGCTCCCGGCCGCACCGGACGATCAATGACCGCGCTTACCGAGGATATGGCCTCCGCGCTGAGGCGCAGGATCGACGAGCTCGAGCAGCAGCTGAAATCGAGCGCGGCCGAGAACGCGCGCCTTGCCGATGAAAGACAGGAAGCGCTCGAGCGGCAGGCTGCGACGGCCGAGATCCTGAAGGTGATGGCGGCCTCGCCGTCCGACGTGCAGCCGGTGTTCGACACCATCGCCGCCAATGCCAACCGGCTGATCGGCGGGTTCTCCACCGCGGTGCTGCGCTACATCGACGGTGCCGCGCATCTTGCGGCGTTCACGCCGACCGATCCGGCCGGCGACCGCGTGCTGCAGGCCTCGTTCCCGGTGTCGTTCGCGCAGTTCCCGGCGTACCAGCTCGTGGCGCATGGTGCGGCGGCGCAATTGCCCGACACCGAGCTCGAGCCGGCCGCACGCGACATCGCGCGCGCCCGCGGCTTTCGCAGCATGCTGTTCGTCCCCTTGATGAGCGAGGGCGCAGCGATCGGCGTCATCATCGCCACCCGCCGGACGACCGGCACATTCGGCGACCACCATGTGCGCCTGCTCCAGACCTTCGCCGACCAGGCGGTGATCGCGCTCAACAATGTCAGCCTGTTCAACACGACCAGGGAGGCGCTGGAGCGTCAGACCGCGACCGCCGATATCCTGAAGGTGATCGCGGCCTCGCCGGCCGATGTCACCCCGGTATTCCAGGCGATCTCCGACAGTGCCAAGGCGCTGATCGGCGGCCATTCCTCCGCCGTCACACGCGTCATCGGCGGCATGCTGCATCTCGCCGCCTTCACCACTGACAATCAGGCCGGCAACGAGGAGCTGCTCAGCACGTTTCCAGCGCCACTGTCGTCCCCCGGCATTCACAGCCGGGTGGCGACGAGCGGAGAATACGCCTTCCGCAGCGACATGCAGAACGAGCCTGATCTTACGGAGGCCATGAGGGAGCTGGCGCGAACGCGGGGCTATCGCAGCATCCTGGTGATCCCGATGCTGCGCGATGGCGCGGCGATCGGCACCATCGGCGTGACGCGGCCGGAAGCCGGTCATTTCCCCGACAAGGCGATCAGCCTGCTCAAGACCTTTGCCGACCAGGCCGTGATCGCGATCGAGAACGCGCGCCTGTTCAACGAGGTGCAGCAGCGGACCAACGACCTGAGTGAGGCGCTGCAGCAGCAAACCGCAACCGCCGATGTCCTCAAGGTGATCAGCCGATCGGCGTTCGATCTTCGAGCTGTTCTGGATACACTCACCGAATCAGCTGCGCAATTGTGCGGCGCCGACATGGCCGCGATCACGCGCGAAGGCCCCGACGGCTATTATCACGCGACCAACTACAACTTCTCCATCGACTGGCTCAAGCTCGCCGAAACGCTCCGTCTCCATCCCGGAAGAGGCAGCGTGGTCGGGCGGGTGCTGCTAGAGCGCAAGGCAGTCCAGATCGAAGACGTCCCTGCCGACCCGGACTACACCTATGGAGACATTCAGAAAGCCGCCGGCTTCCGTACGCTGCTTGGAGTTCCCCTGCTGCGCAACGGCGAGCCAATCGGCGTTCTGTTCCTGGGCCGCAGGACCGTTTCTCCTTTCAGTGGGAAGCAGATCGGATTGGTCTCGACCTTCGCCGACCAGGCCGTGATCGCTATCGAGAATGCGCGACTGTTCGACGAGGTGCAGGCTCGCACGCGGGAGCTGGCGCGCTCGCTCGAAGACCTCCGGGCCGCGCAGGACCGGTTGATCCAGACCGAGAAGCTGGCCTCGCTCGGCCAGCTCACCGCCGGCATCGCGCACGAGATCAAAAACCCGCTCAACTTCGTCAACAATTTTGCCTCCCTCTCCGCGGAGCTGACGGAGGAACTGAACGAGGTGCTGGCGCCCGTCCCGCTCGCGGGCGATGTCCGCAGCGAGGTCGACGAGCTGACCGGACTTCTGAAGGACAATCTGGACAAGGTCGTGCAGCACGGCAGGCGCGCCGATTCCATCGTCAAGAACATGCTGCTGCATTCGCGCGAGGGCGGCGGCGAGCATCGCTTAAGCGACATCAATGCGCTGGTCGAAGAGAGCCTCAACCTCGCCTATCACGGCGCGCACGCCGAGAAGCCGCAGTTCGACGTGACGCTGAACCGCGAGCTCGATCCCGCGGCCAGGCAAGCCGAAGTGTTTCCGCAGGAGATCACGCGGGTGCTGCTGAACCTGATCGCGAATGGCTTTTATGCGGTGACCAGGCGCAAGGCGGAGGACCGCACCGGCGACTACGAGCCGATCGTGACCGCTATGACGCGCGATCGCGGCGAGCACGTCGAGATCCGCATCCGCGACAACGGCATCGGCATTCCGGACGAGGTAAGGGAGAAGATGTTCAATCCTTTCTTCACCACCAAGCCGGCCGGCGAAGGCACCGGCCTCGGGCTGTCGATGAGTCATGATATCGTAGTCAAGCAGCACGGCGGCACGATCGACGTCGCGACCGAACCGGGCAAGTTCACTGAGTTCACGATTCTGCTGCCGCGGAAGAGCGGTTTCCCGGACAAGGACGGACGGTAGCTTCATTCATAAGGTGCTTGCATGAATCTGACCCGGCTCATTCGGCGACAATTGGTCTCGCTGTCCGGCGTCGGCCTCATGCTGGGCGCGCTGTTCTTCGCGGCCGCGCTGACGCCGACGCTGGTGCCGCGGAGCTATCTCACCCAGGGCGCCCTCGCCGGCGCCTGCTTTGCGATCGGTTACCTCGCCGGCAACCTTTGGCGCTGGCTGTGGCACTATCTCGAATTGCCCGAGCCTTCGGCGCGCCTGCGCTCGCGTGCCAATGCACTGGTCGCAGCCGGCTGCCTGATCGTGGTCGTCATCTATCTCTGGCGCGCCGCCGAATGGCAGAACTCGATCCGCGCCGCGATGAAGATGACGCCGGTCGAGACCGCGCATCCCTTCAAGGTCTGCGCCATCGCCCTCGTCACGTTCGCCGCATTGCTGCTGCTGGGGCGGCTGTTCGCGCTTGTGTCGCACTTTCTCTCCTGGCACGCGAAGCGCATCATTCCACGCAAGGTCGCTAACGTCATTGGTGTAGTGGTCGCAGGACTGCTGTTCTGGTCGATTGCCAGCAACGTCCTGATCAGCACGGCATTTCGCGCGCTCGATTCGTCCTTCCGTGAACTCGACGCCCTGCACGAGCCCGAACGGCCGCAGCCGACCGCGCCGGATAGCACGGGAAGTCCGGCGTCGCTGGTGAAGTGGACGGAGCTCGGGCGCACGGGCCGCCGGTTCATTGCCTCGGGTCCGACCGCAGCGGACATCAGCGCCGCCACGGGCCGGGCCGCACACGACCCGGTGCGCGTCTATGTGGGCCTTGCCGGCGGAGGCACGGCGCAGGCGCGCGCGAAGCTCGCGCTGGAGGAGCTCAAGCGCCAGCACGGTTTTGAACGCAAGATCCTGATCGTGATCACGCCGACCGGCACCGGCTGGATCGATCCGTCCGCGATGGATACGATCGAATATCTCCACCACGGCGACGTCGCGAGCGTGGCGATGCAATATTCCTATCTCAACAGCCCGCTGTCGCTGCTGTTTCAGCCCGAATACGGCGCCGAGGCGTCGCGCGCGCTGTTCGCGGAAATCTACGGCTACTGGACGAGCTTGCCGAAGGACAAGCGGCCGAAGCTGTATCTCCACGGGCTCAGCCTCGGCGCCATGAACTCGGAAAAATCCGCGGAGCTGTTCGAGACGATCGGCGATCCCATTGCCGGCGCGCTCTGGAGCGGGCCACCGTTCGAGAGCCGCTTCTGGCGCTCGATCACCGCGAACCGCAATCCGGGCACGCCGGCGTGGCTGCCGGAATTCCGCGACAGCCGCTTCGTGCGCTTCATGAACCAGAACGGGCCGACGGTGCCGCCAGATACGCCCTGGGGCCCGATGCGCGTCGTCTACCTGCAACATGCCAGCGACGCGATCACGTTCTTCGCCTATCGCGATGCCTTTCAGGCCCCGGCATGGATGAGCGCTCCGCGCGGGCCGGATGTCTCACCGGAGCTGCGATGGTATCCGATCGTGACGATGCTGCAGCTCGCCCTCGACATGGCGGTCGCAAACGGCACGCCGATGGGTTTTGGCCATGTCTACGCGCCCGAGCATTACGTCGATGCCTGGGTCGCGGTCACCGATGTCCGTGATTGGTCTGCCGAAGCGCTGGCGCGGCTCAAGGAACAGCTCGCGGCGAAAGCGCGGAAGATCGGCGCAGGCAATGCCGACGACGATCCCGACCGCGGGGGCTAACCCCTACTCGGCCATCTCCACCTGCTGCGTGACGGTCGGACCGGCCAGCGGCCGCTCCTCCATCATGATCAGGCAGAGCGCAGCGCCGGTCATCAGCGCGGTGGCGGCGCCGAAGACGTAGCGGAACGCATGCCGCATGTCTTCCACGGGGATCGCGGGGACGCCACCCGCGGCGTGATGCTCGCCGGCGAGCGGAATGTCGGCGCCGAGCGCGATCAGCAGGATCGCGGCGAATGCCGCGACCGTGAACGAGGACATCAGCGAGCGGAAGAAATTCAGCGCGCCGGTGATGGTGCCGACCTGCGGCCGCGAGACCGAATTCTGGATCGAGACCACGCAGACCGGGAAGGTCGTGCCGAGGCCCAGCGCAAACGCAGCCATCAGCAGCAGCAGCCCCCACAGGGGCAAGGTGGTGACCGTGAGGCCGAGGCCACACAGCGCGGCCCAGGACGTGCCGACGATGGCGACGCGCTTGTAGTGCTTGGCGCGCGCCATGGTGCGTCCGGCGATCGCTGCGCCGCAGGTTGAGATTGCCGCCAGCGGAATCAACGCAAGGCCTGCCTCGCTGGCACTGAGGTGGTAGACCGACTCGTAATAGAGCGGGAGCTGCACGGTGAGACCCGTGATCGCACCGAGCGCACAGCCGCCGGCGGTCAGGCCGAATGGCACTACCGATCCACCGAGCAGCGGCAGCGGCAGGAACGGCTCGTCCGCACGACGCGCATGCCAGACAAAGGTGACGGCGAGCGCGACGGCACCTCCGACCAGCGCGAGCACGGTCGGCGACAGCCAGGGATAGCGCGTGCCGCCCCAGGTCAGCACCAGCATGAAAACGACAGCGGACGCCATCAGCAGCACGCCGCCGAGCCAGTCGACCTTGCGCTTGCGGTGGAACACCGGGATCTTCTTCATCTTCGGCAGCAGCAGCGCGAGTGCGGCGGCGGTGAGCGGAAGGTTGATCCAGAAGATCATCGACCAGTGCAGATGCTCGGCGAACACACCGCCGATGACGGGGCCGAGGATACCTCCGACCATCCAGACGCTGGAGAAATAGGCCTGGTACTGCCCGCGCTCGCGCGGGCTCACGACGTCGGAGATCACCGTCTGCACGACAGGCATGATGCCGCCGCCGCCGAGGCCTTGAAGGCCGCGCGCGAGGATCAGCATCGGCATGTTCGGTGCGATCGCGCACAGGATCGAGCCAATCACGAACAGGCTCAGCGAGGTGATAATCATGGCCTTGCGGCCATAGATGTCGCTCAGCGTACCGAACACGGGGGCAACGGCGGTCGAGGCAAGCAGGTAGGCCGTGATCACCCAGGACAGGTTCGAGACGTCCTGGAACTGGCGTCCGATGGTCGGCAGCGCGGTCGCCACGATGGTCTGGTCGAGGGCGGCCAGGAACATCGTCAGCATCAGGCTGATGACGATGGTGCGGACCTCGTCGGAGCTCAGCGGTGCCGGCGGCGCGATGGACGGTGCGTCATCGACGCTGATGACCTCGCTCGGAAGGCGGGACAGCTCTTCGGCGATGTCGTCGGGCAATGCCTGGATGTCGGCAGAACTGCTCTGCCGGTCGAACTTGTTCATCTCGATCGGGCGCATGGGGCGGCGCAACGCCGCGAAGGATTCGTTCTATGCAACAAATGTAGAGAGGAAAGTTCTTCCCAGGCAGGCACCGCGGCGCATGGGTGCATCCCACCCCCGGGTCATCCCGAACACGTGATCGGCGGCGCGCGGCGGCTCAATCCTTCGGGCGTCGCTTCAGGCGGGCTCGCTTCGGCAGCATCGCCGGCCATTGCACGATGTGGTCCTCGAGCTCCTCGTCCGGGACCTCCTCTTCGCTGCCCTCGACCCGGCCGCGTACGGAGACGCCGGCTTCATGAACGGTGTTGGGATCGCCTGACACCAGCGGGTGCCACCAATAGAGGTCGCGCCCCTCGGCGACGAGCTTGTAGCCGCAGCTCGGGGGCAACCAGTTCAGGGTGCGGACATTGGCCGGGGTCAGGCGGACGCAGTCCGGAACCTTGTCGGAGCGATTCGGGTAGTCCTTGCAGGCGCAGGTCGTCCCATCGAGCAGCTTGCAGCCGATATGGGTGAAATAGATCTGGCCGGTGTCCTCGTCCTCCAGCTTGTTCAGGCAGCAGCGGCCACAGCCGTCGCACAGGCTTTCCCACTCCTCCCCAGACATCTCTTCCAACGTCTTGGTTTTCCAGAAGAATCCTTCCTGGTCTGAAGTTCGTTTGGGAGCTGCGGTCATGCGCCTCAACAATAGTTCGAAAGAGCTACGGCAACGCCATCTAGGGCGGGCGGGCGTGATGGTGCAAGCAGACCCCCTTTGAGGCCCGTAATGAACCGGGGTCAATTAGGCCTGTTGTTCAAAATCGTGAGCCTGACCATTGGTTTATAGGCCCTGCTCGGCTAGAAGGAACAGCAAGTCCCCAGAGGATGCGAACCGGGCGCCTTGGGTTTGCCGCAACATTCCCTCAAGACGTCTCGATGCCGCCCCCGGCCGGGTGCTTGAACGCTTTCGAACCAAGCCTCAAGGGTTCTAGGTGCGCCAGATCATACCACCGCATTGGATGCAGAAGGTCCGGAATTTCTTCCTGGACCTCGATGCGCGCATCGACTCCTCCCTGTTCTCCTCGGCCAAGGGCATCCGCGAGCTCTACGAGCGCTACTCGACCTTCATGGACCGCTTCTATGTCGGGCGGTGGAAGCGCTGGGTGTTCATCGAGCCGCTGTCGGAGGCCGCAACGCTCGGCCTCGGCGGCCTGGTGCTGATGCTGACGCTCGCCATCCCCGCCTTCCGCGAGACCGCGGACGAGGACTGGCTGAAGAAGTCCGATCTCGCGGTGAGCTTCCTCGACCGCTACGGCAACCCGATCGGCAGCCGCGGCATCAAGCACAACGACTCCATCCCGCTGGAAGATTTCCCCGACGTCCTGATCAAGGCGACGCTGGCGACCGAAGACCGCCGCTTCTACGAGCATTTCGGCATCGACATCGCCGGCACCGCGCGCGCGCTCGTCACCAACGCGCAAGCGGGCGGCGTCCGCCAGGGCGGCTCCTCGATCACCCAGCAGCTCGCCAAGAACCTGTTCCTGAGTAACGAGCGCACCATCGAGCGCAAGGTCAACGAGGCCTTCCTCGCGATCTGGCTGGAATGGCGCCTGACCAAGAACGAGATTTTGAAGCTCTATCTCGACCGCGCCTATATGGGCGGCGGCACCTTCGGCGTCGACGGCGCGGCGCACTTCTATTTCAACAAGTCCGCGCGCGACGTGACCCTGTCGGAAGCGGCGATGCTCGCCGGCCTGTTCAAGGCTCCGACGAAGTACGCTCCGCACATCAACCTGCCTGCCGCCCGCGCCCGCGCCAACGTCGTGCTCGACAACCTCGTCGATGCCGGCTTCATGACCGAGGGCCAGGTGTTCGGCGCCCGCCGCAACCCGGCCTTCGCGGTCGATCGCCGTGACGAGGCTTCGCCCAACTACTATCTCGACTACGCCTTCGACGAGATGCGCAAGCTGGTCGACACCTTCCCGAAATCTTACGTCGAGCGCGTCTTCGTGGTACGCCTCGCCATCGACGCCAACGTGCAGAAGGCCGCCGAAGACGCCATCGAGAACCAGCTGCGCCAGTTCGGCCGCGATTATCACGCGACGCAGGCGGCGACCGTCGTCTCCGATCTCGACGGCGGCATCCGCGCCATGGTCGGCGGCCGCGACTATGGCGCCAGCCAGTTCAACCGCGCCACCGACGCCTATCGCCAGCCGGGTTCGTCGTTCAAGCCTTACGTCTATACCACCGCACTGCTGAACGGCTTCACGCCGAACTCGATCGTGGTCGACGGCCCGGTCTGCATCGGCAATTGGTGTCCGCAGAACTACGGCCATTCCTATTCCGGCTCGGTGACGCTGACGCAGGCGATCACGCGCTCGATCAACGTCGTGCCGGTGAAGCTGTCGATCGCGATCGGCCAGAAAGAACAGCCGAAGGCGCCGAACCCGGCCAAGATCGGCCGCGCCAAGATCGTCGAGGTCGCGCGCCGCTTCGGCCTCAAGGCGCCGCTGCCCGACACGCCGTCGCTGCCGATCGGCTCGGACGAAGTCACCGTGCTCGAGCATGCCGTCGCCTACGCGACGTTCCCGAACCGAGGCAAGTCGGTGACGCCGCATTCGGTGCTGGAGGTGCGCACCGGCGCCGGCGACCTGGTCTGGCGCTGGGATCGCGACGGGCCGAAGCCGAAGCAGGCCATTCCGCCGAACATCGCCGCCGACATGGCGGGCATGATGAGCCACGTCGTCAGCGAAGGCACCGCGCGCCGCGCCGCGCTCGACGGCATTCCGACCGCGGGCAAGACCGGCACGACCAATGCGTATCGCGACGCCTGGTTCGTCGGCTACACCGGCAATTTCACCTGCGCGGTCTGGTACGGCAATGACGACTATTCGCCGACCAACCGCATGACCGGCGGCTCGCTGCCGGCGCAGACCTGGCACGACATCATGGTCGCTGCGCATCAGGGCGTCGAGGTGCGGGAGATCCCCGGCATCGGCATGGGCCAGAAGCTGCCGCCGCAGCCGAAGGACGCGAACGCGCAGGCAAGCGCGGCGCCAAAAGTGCTGGAGACCAAGCCCGGTCCGCCGCCCGTGCTGACCAAGCGCGGCGCCGACATCCTGGTGCGCGTCGAGAAGCTGCTCGATGACGCGGCCAAGACCGCGACCAAATCAACCAGCAACGACACCAAGGCGGCCAAGCCGTCCTCGTCGACGAGCGCGCTCGCCTTCCCGCAGAACTATGCGGAAGAGAATGCGAACGCATCCGCCCCGCGCAAGAACTGATCGAAAACCGTGCGGCTGATCCTGATCACATTGACGGCCCTTCTCCTCGCGACCGTGGTCGGCGTCGGCGCCACCTGGATGACGACGACACGCGGCACCGAGATCGGCGCGCTGACCATCGGCGCCTGGACGGCGCGGCCGCGCACCGGCACCGCCGACGTCGATCCCTATTCGCGCGCCACCATCGTGCGCAACGGCGAACTGCCGATCGGCACCGGCGACGGCGTCGCCTTCACCGCGACCGCCGACGACAAGAAGAAGGCGCTCGACGGCCGCTGCGACGTGATCGTTTCCGGCGTGACCCCGCCGGCGCGGTTCTGGACGCTGACGCTGTACGACCGCAAGGGCCATCTCGTCGCCAATTCGCTGCAGCGCTACGGCTTCACCAGCCAGGAGATCGTGCGGTCGTCCGACGGCACGTTCGAGATCCGCATCGCCTCGCGCTCGCGCGCCGGCAACTGGCTGCCGACCGGCGGCATCGAGCGCTACGCGCTGATGCTGCGCCTCTACGACACCCCTGTCGGCGTCGCGACACGCACCCAGCGCGATGCGCCGATGCCCACGATCTCGACGGTGGGCTGCTCATGATCCGCCTCGCCTTCACCATCGTTGCCGGCGTGGTGCTGGGCCTCGTGGTCCATCTCGTCAGCGTGCTGGCGCTGCCGCGGATCGCGACGCAGGACGCCTATTCGCGGCTGACGCCGATGACCAAGCTCAACGGCGTGACGCAGCTGCCCCTCGCCGATCCGCAGACCTCACCGATGCCGTTCATGGATCCGGCCTTTGCGCTGGCGATCTGCCGCTACGACCTCTCGGGCGGCCCGATCAAGCTCACCGTGCCGGTGAGCCAGGCCTACACCTCGGTGTCGTTCTACACCCGCAACGAGATCGCCTATTACGCCATCAACGACCGCTCGGCCGGCAAGAAGGTGATCGAGCTCGACCTGATGACGGAAGCGCAGCACGAGGAGCTGCCGGAGGACGAAGAGGTCACCGCGGCCGACCGCCTGATCATCGACTCCCCGAGCACCACCGGCCTGATCGTGATGAAGGCGCTCGCCGCCGAGCCCGGCCTGATGCCGCAGGCGCAAGGCTCGCTTCAGGCTGCGACATGCGGCCCGCAGACCGAGCCGCCGGCCAAGGCCGAGGCGCCGCGCGGACGGCGCTGAACGGCCGTTTCGGCAGGATCACAACAAAAAGTGCGAAAACAACCCCATGCACAGTAGCGGGGGCATTGAAATCATTGCGCTCTTCGGACCGGTGATGTTGAGGCCGTCGGCTTCGCGTGCGCAGCTTTGACTCGTCGGGCAAAACACCGGCATACTGGCATCATCGAGAGTTTGTCGCACACCCGCGCGGAGCCGTCCGTCGCGGGTGTTTTTATTTGGGGAGCACGGTCTGCGAAGCGCCCACTAAGCCGGAGGCCGAGACCGGACATGCTTCGACTTGATGGATGATCTGGCTACGCGACCCGTGGGAGAGGCAGTTCGGTGACCCCCGGCAGCACCGCCTTGATGCGAATATTGCGGAATTGCACCTTCGAACCATCGTGATGGTTTTGCAGTGCGATGTGTCCCCGAAGAGACCGAGGCTTGGGGTCCGTGAAGTCGTTCACGAGCACACCGTTAAGCGTCACCTTGATGCGGCTCCCAACCGCCTCGATCAGAAATGTGTTCCACTGCCATGGGCCTTTCGCAACGTCGGTGCGGGTCGGCGCATTGATGTTGTAGATCGCACCGGTGCTTCGCAAAGGATCGTTCTCCACATTCTTTTCGGAGTTGTATCCACGCGGATCGATTTGGATCTCGTAGCTCTGGTCGATTGCGGCCATCCAGTCGCTCGGATTCGCGCTGTTCAGATTGGGCACGCGAATGAAGACCCCTGAATTGTCCGTGCGGTTCGCGTATTGCCATTCGAACTCAAGCACAAAGTCCGAGAAACCTTCACGCGTGTACCAGAGCAGTCCGGGCCCCCCAAAGGACTCGAGAATGTCGTATACCTGCAGGAAGCCTCCGGCTCCCGACATCTGCCAGTCGGCGAGACTCCCGGTGTAGAGCGATTTGAACTGCGCCGAGGGCGCCGGCGTCAGTGCCCCAACGACGGCAGCACTCGTCCGACGCGCGAGCGTAAGGCCAGTCAAAGACGGATTCGCCGAGCCGACAGTGGGGAACAAGGCAGGACCAACAACACAGGCGTTCGCGATGTGATGGAATCGCCCGCTTGAGTCCGTAATCGACGTAGCAGGATCGTCCCCCATCCACAGCGTTCCGGCTTCGTGGTGCGTGTTGCCCAGCTGGTCCTTGGTGGTAGCAAACGGATCGGGCGGCGGCGCGCTTTGCCAGCCGCCATTGTACAGGTACTGGACGTCGCCGGCCTTCTTGCCGAGGCGTTCGGCCAACTTGACTGCCGCGGCGGCGAGTTTGGTCCAGGCTGCGTAGTCGTTCGACGTGGGCGTGAAATTGACCCAGGCACGAGCGCTCATGCCGTCGTTTTGAAGAGGATCGGCCGCATTCGTGAGGTTCACGAAGCTCGTAGCGCCGCCGGGCCCGGCTCTCTTGTCGCCGTCCATCTCGCCGAGGCCGCGAAAGACGATCGCCACCCAGTCCGGGTCTTCGTTTGAAAGCAGATTCCGCAGCAAGTCGATGTCGGGCACCATCGTCCACATCGTCGCTTCCGGATTCTGTCCCTTCTCAGCCGACGCGAGCACCTGGACATGATAGCGACGCTTGCTCCCGTCAGGGTTCGTGATCTCGCCACGCACGATCGCGCCGCCCTGCTCGAGTGTCGCGAGCGCGCCGAGCCCGAGCGCACTGCGTTTGATGCGCACGGTAAGGTTCGTGCGCAGATGAGCCATGAAATTGGCACCCATGCTGTACGCGCCACGATTGATCGGGAATGACTCGATTGCCAGCCGCGTCGACTCGATCGTGCCTGCCGCCAGGACGACCTGACAATCGGGACTGAGGTTTGTCGGAACGGAAAGCGATCGAAACTGCCCATTGTAGGTGAGATCGATGCCCGTGACCCTGCCCCCGCTGTTCTGTAGCCTTATCACGTGGCACCTTGGAACGAGGAAGAAGCGTCGCCGCGAGTTGTCGTTCAACGTCCAGCGCCTGGCGATGTCGTCGCGGATGCTTTCCAGCAGCATGGGTCCGCTGCTGAACTTGTCGAACGAAAAGAGCCCGGGACCAGGTGAGCTCGCCTGCACCGCGATGGGAGCGTCTTCGACCATGTCCACCGTCACGTCGGGAATGATCGGGTTCGCGCCAGCCGTTGCGGCCTGCAACTCTGCATTGATTGCCGTGTTGAGCGGGCCCGACAGATAGTCCGCCTTGTCCTGAACGCCGATCTCAAACTCGACGTCGGGGTAATTCGCGCCGAGAAAATCGCGCGCAGCTTTGGGCCACCCAGCCAGATCGGCCGGCATGAGCCGCGGTGCCCAGCCTCCCCAAAATAACGACCGGCCTCCGGGGCAGTAGGCCAGCCCAGTGAAGGGCTCGTTACTGTGCCAAGGAATGCCCCAGACACCGTTGCGCGCACGTGGATCTTGGTCATTACGCGTTACCAACGCGGTATCCGGTGCGTTCAGGCCGAGATGCGGCAGATTCTGCAGGTGCGTCGGGGCGAGATAGCCCCCCGCATCGAGCAGGAGTACCCGCAGGTTCTGGTCGGCGCCGGCACGATAAATCTTCGCAGCAGCATATGCGCCGAACATTCCCGCGCCGATGACAACCACGTCAAACGGCCTTCCGCCGTTGCTCACGGCTTCGTCGAAGGTGCTGCACACGTATCTGCCGAGCAGATCCCGCGCAAACTCGGTGTCCTGGATATCGACCTGAATGGAGGGGTCCTGTCGCAGAAAGGAGAGCATCTGAGAGTTCCTTTCGAGGCGTTATCGCCGCAATGCGCGAGACGTTCGGTCCGGCCGCGTTCCTTTCGATCGGTACGCGCGAGAGGACGCTCCTCAGGGAGCAACGGAGTCCCGGTGCCATGATCCGCCCCGCGTGGCGTGACCGAGAAGATACGAGCAACTTGTGGTGGGTTCTATGAGCTGGTTCACACCGGACGGCGATTTCAACCGCAGGTCCCAGATCTGCCGTCCGCCCCTCAGAACTCCAGTTTGTCACGTACGGCATCGAGCCCGGCTCTTGCGCACGCTTCGTCCGCGTCACCGCCCGGAGCTCCGGATACGCCGACCGCTCCGACCAGAGAGCCGCCTGCTTCGACGATCAGTCCTCCCCCTATTACGACTGCTCCGGGAAGATTACGAATGCCTGACTGCATCATGCCCGGCTGGCTGATCGCTTTCAGCTCAGTTGTGCTGGCTTTGAACGACGCAGCCGTCCACGCCTTGCCGGATGCAGTCGACGGTGTGTGGGAGCCTGCGAAGCGATCGCGCAGCATCACTTGCGTGACGCCGAAGCGATCGACCACGGCAACTGCGACCTGGTACCCAGGGCTGCGACAGCTAGCCAATGCTGCGCGCGCCAGATCAAGCGCCAGTTCCGGACTAAGCGACTTGTAGGCGACGAGCGATTCTTCCGCCCGCATTGGGCCGACAAACGCAATCAGCAGGATCGCCGCGACCGACAGACGTCGAAAGCTCATGGTCATCTCCGGCAGAGGTGGACAAACTTCTATTTGGTCTCACCATATGTCAGATCATCGAACATGGTCACACTGTCTGCCTTGGTCCACAGGCCAATCATTCCCGCCTGCGCAATCGTCGTGTCCTCCACCTCAAACAACGGCTGCCCGTTATAGGTCACCTTGAACCGACTTCCCGCGAAGTCGCAACGCAGCACGTGCCATCGTCCGGATGGGACCGGCGTGCTGACACCATAGCCACCTCTGCGCCCCACGATGTCCAGCGACGTGCGAATGCCGTTGATCGTCTTGTAGAGCACGACATTGTCCTCCAGGGCGTTGGCCCGGACGACGTAATAATTTCCGGCGTCTTTCGCGCGCCAGATGAGTCCTGCGGCGCGATCCTGCGATCCGGCGACCGCCTTGAATTTTACCTCAACGAAGCCGTCCTTGATGCTGGTATCGCTTTTGATGGCGACGGGAAAAGTCGCCCGTCCGGATTGCTTGAGGACGTTCGGCTTGCTCGGCGCCGTGGGGTCCGCCTCGACGGTCCATTTCGGCTCGCCCTTGCCGGTCATCGTCAAAGTCCACCCTGCGGGCGATCTTCCAGCAGGAGCGTCGTCAAAATTCAGAGTCTCGGCCATGGCGTTCCCTCCCACTAACAAAGCCAGCATAGGCGCCAGGATGAGCCTGGCCCGTGCAGACGGCCGCGACGGAAAGGCCAAAGCGGCGCACATCGTCGGCTGTCTCAACGTCAGACATTCAATCGATGGAGACACCTTACGGGGCATTTTCCAGCCTACCTCCCGTCGCCGCGATATGCCGGCTGCAAGATGCCATCGATCGCGCCTCCGAGACCCGCGCTCTCAGTTACTGCGATGCACCGCGACGATCGCTTCCAGCGCCTTCTGATCCTTGTTCGCACGCATGCGGACGTTCGCGCCGGACACCCAGACCTCGTTGCATTCGAGCGACGTACTTCCAGGACTCGAAATACACAGCTTGTCATTGCGTATCGCCCAGCTGCTGGTCCAGGAACTTCCCGCTTCGGAGCTGACAAGCGCGCCGTCCGGGCGCAGGTACATCGACCAGTGCGGCCCGTCGGTAATGTCCTTGCCGACAATCCGCGCCCGGATCTGCTTGCCGTCGAGCAGTGTGAACTGCTCGTTGGCACGTGCAGCCAACCCGGGCATCAGCACAACCATGAGGACGATGCATGCGATGACAGCTCGAACGGAATGTTTCATTTTCCGACCACCTCGCGATCAAGCAGGCGCTGACGCCGATCAGCGCCGAGATCGTCTTGCGTCTCAACCTGCGAATAGCCGACAGCCTGGATCCGGGCGACGCGTTCCTCCGGCGTGAGAGCACGCGCGGTCGACAGCCCGCCGCAAGCGCCGGACTGAGGGACACGCACGAGGCGGCCAGGATGCCGATATTAACGCGCGCCGGCGTGGCCGCCGCGCACGACAACTGAGACAATTCGTCAGATGAGATCGGATACGATGACATGCTGCGCCCTTGGTGATCAGGACGCGATTCTTGGGCATGTCGCCTCACGGGGAGATCGCATTTCCCCCGTCGCCACGAATAGAAGCCTTGATGCGAAGACTGTCAAGCCATGCGTGCTCGGGACAAGGCACGACGACGCCCGGCGTCACGAAGAGTTCACTGCCCCGACGACGCTGCGGACCGAGGGGTGCGTTCCGGCGGCCTGACTCCCGACGGCAAAGCGACACGTCTTCCTGCGCTGCGACAATCCGGACCTGCACGAAGCTTGGCGGCGCGGCTGTTATGGGCTATCCCCTCCCAGGGGATAGGATCAACCATGGCACAGCACATCCACGAAAGTCACCCGGACATCGTCAAGCGGCTCAAACGCGCCGAGGGGCATCTGCGCAGGGTCATCGGCATGTTCGACGACGGCCGGTCATGCCTGGATCTCGCGCAGCAGCTCCACGCCGTCGAAAAGGCGATCTCCGAGGCGAAGAAAGCCCTGATCCACGATCACGTCGATCACTGCCTCGACGCCGCCGCCAATGGCGGTTCCGGCAAATCGTCCAAGAACGTGCTCGCCGAGTTCAAGGCGATCTCGCGATATCTGTAACGCGGAGTTTTCGATGTTCTCGGCCAGCCATTCGGCCGCCGCGATTCTGTCGGTCCTGCTCGCTGTCACCGGCTCCAACTCGCAGGCGTTCGCACAATCCGCGCCGGTCAAGCCGGACGGCGGGAAGCCGTCCGTGATCGTCATGGACGATGCGCGCATCAAGCTCGCCGAGATCGAACTGCGCGAGGCTGGTCCAACCCCGATCGCGCGGCGGCTGATGGTGCCGGGCACCATCGTGCCCGATGCTGGACGGGTCGCTCATGTCTCGGTGAAGCTGTCGGGCACGGTTGCGGAACTGCGCAAGAACATCGGCGACGACGTCGTCAAGGACGAGGTTTTGGCCGTTCTGGAGAGCCGCGAGGTCGCCGACGCCAAGAGTGAATACCTCTCGGCAAAACTCTCCAACGAGCTGCAGCAGGAATTGACGGCGCGCGACAAGTCACTGTCGGAAGGGCGCGCAATCCCCGAGCAGCAATACATCAAATCGCGCAATGCGGCGGCGCAAACCGAGATGCGGTTCGGCATCGCGCGCCAGAAGCTGATGGCACTTGGCGTGACCGACTCGGAGATCGCAGGCTTGCCGCAGGCAGCGGACGGCACGCTGCGCAGTCAGAACATCCGGGCGCCGATCTCCGGGCGTATCGCCGAACGCAAGGTCGAAGCCGGCGCCGCGGTGGGCCGGGACAGTCTTGAAACCGAGCTGTTCGTCATCGTCGATCTGAGCCGCGTCTGGGTCGAATTGGCGGTTTCCTCGACCGATTTGCCGCTGGTGAAGGAAGGCCAGTCGGTCGAGATCGCACTGCGCGGCATGACGGAAGCCGGTTCCGGCAAGATCGTCTTCGTCAGCCCCCTCCTCGACAAGGAGACGCGCGCAGCTCGCGTGGTCGCCTCGCTCGAAAATGCCGACAACCGTTGGCGGCCGGGCTCGTTCATCACCGCGGGCATCGCGGTCGAACGCCGTGACGTCGCCGTCGCAGTTCCGTTCTCCGCCGTCCAGACAGTGGATGGCCGCAAGGCTGTCTTTGTCCGGACCAAGGAAGGATTCGAGAAGCGCGACGTCGTGCTGGGGCGACGCGACGGTGCTGTCGTCGAGATCGTCTCGGGGCTCTCGGCCGGCGAGACCGTCGCCAGCTCGAACACGTTTTCACTCAAGGCCGAGCTTTCCAAGCCCGGCGATGAGGACTGAGCGATGATCGAACGGATCGTCGAATTCTCCGTCCGGCGACGGTGGCTGGTTCTGCTGGCGACTCTCGTCCTGGCAGCGACCGGATTCTGGTCGCTGACGCGTCTTCCCATCGACGCGGTGCCTGATGTCACCAACGTCCAGGTCCAGATCAACGCGACCGCGCCGGCTCTCACGCCCGTCGAGATCGAGAAGCAGGTCACCGTCACGCTCGAAACGGCGCTCGCGGGCATGCCAGGCCTGGAGGCGACGCGGTCCTTCTCGCGCAACGGCTTTGCGCAGATCACAGCGGTGTTCGCCGACCGCACCAACATCTATTTTGCGCGGCAGCTCGTCACGGAACGTCTGAACGAAGCCAAGGGCAGCCTGCCACCGGGTGTCGATGTCCGGATGGGACCGGTCTCGACAGGGCTCGGCGAAATCTACTGGTGGGCCGTCGAGTACGAAAAGCCGGGCGCGTCCGCGCCGGTTCGCGACGGACAACCGGGATGGCAGAGCGACGGCAGCTACCTCACGCCCGAAGGCGAGCGGCTGACGGACGATTTCCAGCGCACCGTTTACCTGCGCACCGTGCAGGACTGGATCGTTCGGCCGCAGATGAAAACCGTTCCCGGCGTTGCCGGGGCCGATGCCATCGGCGGCTTCGTCAAGCAGTTCCAGGTGCAGCCGGACCCGGCAAGACTGGTCGCCTATGGTCTCTCCTTCAAGCAGGTCGTGGACGCCATCGAGGCGAACAACACCACGCGCGGCGCCAACTACATCGAGCAGAACGGCGAAGGCCTTGTCGTGCGGGCCGCCGGGCGGGTGGAAAATCTGGAGGACATCGAGCAGATCGTCGTGACGACGCGTGGCGGCATTCCCGTTCGCATCAGGGACCTCGCGGACGTCTCGATCGGAAAGGAGCTGCGCACCGGCAGTGCGAGCGTTAACGGCCGCGAGGTGGTGCTCGGCACCGCCCTGATGCTGATCGGCGGCAACAGCCGCACCGTCGCCGCGGCCGCCGACGCCAAGATCAAGGACGTCAGCAAGACCCTGCCGCCGGGCATCTATGCCCATACCGTCCTCAACCGGACCCAGCTTGTCGACGCCACGATCCATACCGTCGCCCAGAATCTGGCCGAGGGGGCCCTGCTCGTCATCGCAGTGCTGTTCCTGCTGCTCGGCAACTTCCGCGCCGCGCTCGTCACCGCCTGCGTCATCCCCATCACCATGCTCATCGCCGCGACGGGGATGCTCGAGGGACGCATCAGCGCCAATCTGATGAGCCTCGGCGCGCTCGACTTCGGCCTGATCGTCGACGGCGCCGTCATCATCGCCGAGAACAGCCTGCGTCATCTCGCCGAACGCCAGCGCGCGCTCGGCCGCGTGCTGTCGCTGGAAGAACGTCTCGATACGGTGAAGGTTTCGACCTCCGAGATGATCCGCCCATCGGTCTACGGCCAGATCATCATCATCCTGGTCTATACGCCGTTGCTCACCTTCACCGGCGTCGAAGGCAAGACTTTCGAGCCCATGGCCCTGACGGTGATGATCGCGCTGGCGGTGGCCTTCGTTGTCTCGCTGACATTCGTTCCGGCCACCGTGGCGATCGCGATCACCGGAAAGGTCAACGAGCACGAAAACATCCTCGTCCGGACGCTGAAGCGCTGGTACGCGCCGCTGCTCTCGGGCGCCATCGCCAGACCCCTGCCCGTGATCGCCCTCGCAACGGTGCTGTTCGTCGGGGCGGTGTCCCTGTTCATGCGGCTTGGTCAGGAATTCACGCCGACGCTGGACGAGAAGAACATCGTCATGGAAGTGAAGCGCGTGCCGAGCACCGCGCTGGCGCAGTCACAGGCCATGCAGTTGCTGATCGAGCGGCAGATCAGCGGGCTGCCCGAAGTCGCCTTCGTGTTCTCGCGCACCGGCACGCCCGATCTCGCCGCCGATCCGATGCCGCCAAACGCCTCCGACACCTACATCATCGTCAAGGCGCAGGACGAATGGCCCGAGCCCGACATGACGAAGGATGATTTGATCAAGAAGATCGAGGCCGAGGCCGGAAAGCTGCCGGGCAACAAGGTGGGTTTCTCGCAGCCGATCGAGATGCGGTTCAACGAGCTCATTGCTGGCGTCCGCGAGGATCTGGCAGTCAAGGTGTTCGGCGACGATTTTGTCCAGATGCAGCGGACCGCAGATCAGATCGCCGACGTGGTCCGCAAGATCGACGGCGCCGAGAGCGTGAAGGTCGAGCAGACCTCCGGCCTGCCCTTCCTGGAGATCAAGATCGACAAGGCCGAGATCGCGCGGCGCGGCCTCAGCCTTGCAGCCGTGCAGGACCTGATGCAGACGGCCATCGGCGGCACCGATGCCGGCCTCGTCTTCGAGGGCGACCGTCGCTTCAAGATCGTAGTGCGCCTCGCCGATGCGCAGCGGAACGACATTCCGACGCTGGAGGAACTGCCCGTTCCGCTTCCGCGCACCAATCCCGACGCGCCGGCGGCCTCGATCCCCTTGCGGACGATCGCCTCGTTCGAGCAGACCACCGGCTACAACCAGATCAGCCGCGAGAACGGCAAGCGGCGCGTCGTCGCCACCGCCGAGGTCCGCGGCCGCGACATCGGCTCGCTGGCCTCCGAGGCCCAGGCAAAGGTCGCCGAGCAGGTGAAGCTGCAGCCCGGCAGTTATCTGGCCTGGGGCGGCCAGTTCGAGAATTTTGCCGTCGCCCGACAACGGCTGGTGTTCGTGGTGCCCGCGGTCTTCGCCCTGATCTATCTGCTGCTGCTCGGGGCGCTCGGCTCGGCGCGCGATGCATTGCTGGTCTTCAGTGCCGTGCCGCTCGCGCTCACCGGCGGGATCGCCGCGCTGTGGCTGCGCGGCATGCCGTTCTCGATCTCGGCGGCCGTCGGCTTCATCGCGCTCTCGGGCGTCGCGGTCCTGAACGGGCTCGTGATGCTGACACAGATCCGCAAGCTGATCGCCGAAGGCATGGAGCCGAAGCGGGCCATCGGCGAAGGCGCCTTGACGCGCTTCCGTCCCGTCGCAATGACCGCGCTCGTCGCCTCGCTCGGCTTCGTACCGATGGCGCTCGCGACCGGTACAGGCGCCGAGGTGCAAAAACCGCTCGCAACCGTGGTGATCGGCGGTCTCCTGACGGCAACGCTGCTCACGCTCGTCGTGCTGCCCGCGCTCTACGCACGCTTTGCCGTTCCGCGCACGCCGACCAGGCGCAGCGAAGCACCCCCGGCCCTCATTCACGATCACGCCGCGGAGTAACGGTCATGCCGGCCGTCCTCTTCGCCATCGACGATCTCCACCACAGATGATCGTGCGACGCCCCCGGGCGCGACCTCGTGCGTTCACTCCTCGACGTTGCCGCCAACTCGCAGCCTTGAGCGCCGCCGGATGCGATAAACCGATGCTGGCGGAATATTGAGCGCGGTTCGCCCGACCAGGCTCGCCTTCAGCCCGAGACGATCGAGGATCGGCCGGGGCACCGGGCAGCGCGGTCCGTAGGTGAACTGGTAGAGCGTGCCGCCCTCCTGCATGTGGCGGAAGGCGCCCGTGAGGATCGCGATCACCTTGCGCGGCGACATCGACAGGAGCGGAAGGCCGCTGACGACGGCCGAGGCCGGCGCTGCGAACGGCTCGTACTGAGCGAGCTGGCGTGCATCCATCCAGAGCACGCGCGCTCTCGGGAAGCGCTCCTGCAAGAGGCGGACGAAATCGGAACCGTATTCGATCAGCAGCAGGTCGCGCTCCGCGACGCCGCGCCGGAGCAACGCCTTGGTGAAGATGCCGGTGCCCGGTCCCAGCTCGATCACCGGCCCGGTCCCCGGCACGATCTCCTGCGTCATCAGGCGCGCCAGTGACTGGCCCGATGGCGCGATGGCGGAGACCTGCCAGGGATTGGACAGGTACGAGCGGAAGAACTGGAAGAAATCTGCAACTGCGGTAGCGTTCATTGCAATCCTCTGTTTTCCGCTCGCGAGGAGCAGACGGGTCGTCCCAAAGAAAGCTGGTGCGGCTACGATGCGATGTTGTGTTGCCGGGCCTCGCCCTGAGCGGCGTTGGAGTGAGCCTCCCACGCTTCCCACGTCGCGAGGCGATCGGCATAGGCGGCTCGGGCGCGCGGCAGGCCTTCGGTGCCGACGAAGAACCGCAATGGTGGATTCTCGGCATCGACGATCTTCAGGATCGCATCGGCCGTCGCCTCCGGCTCGCCAAACTCAAGCTTGGCGCCGGCGGCAAACACCTCCGCCCGCGTGTTGCTGTAGGCGTTGATGACGGGCGCGATCCTGAGCGAAGCCATGCTGCCAAACCCCGTCGCATAGGCACCCGGCTCGAGCAGCGTGACCTTCAGTCCGAGCCCCCTCACCTCCTGTGCCAGGCTCTCATGGAGAGCTTCGATCGCGAATTTCGAGGCGTTGTAAAACCCGATGATGGGCCCGGCGACGATGCCCGCAACACTGGACACGCCGATGATGTGGCCGCTGCCCTGTCGCCGCAGCAGGGGAAGCGCGGCCTGGATGACGCGGAGGGTGCCGAAGAAGTTGGTGTCGAACTCGGCACGGACGTCGGCCTCGTGTGCCTCTTCGATCGCCCCGACCAGCGCGTAGCCTGCGTTGTTGAGCACGACATCCAGCCGTCCGAAATGCGCGTGAGCCCGGGTCACGGCATTCTGCACTGCGTGGGCATTGGTCACGTCCAGGGCTAGCGGCAGCACGGCGTCGCCGTAAGCTTTCGAAAGATCAGCCACGTCAGCCAGGATGCGTGCGGTGGCAGCCACCTTGTCGCCGCGCTTGAGGGCAGCCTCTGCCCAGATGCGGCCAAAGCCGCGGGATGCTCCGGTGATGAACCAGACTTTGCCAGACATGCGATATCCTCGATGGATTGAGTTGGACTTACTCGGCAAGTCCTATCCTCGCAGGCCTCGATCGGCAGTGACGAGGCGCGCCAACGAAGTTGCCGCAGGCGCCAAAAACGACGCAGCACCCGTCAATGAATCTTGTTGCCGTGCAGCTCGCGCCAGCGACTCGGCGTCACGCCTTCCCAGTACCGGAAAGCGCGATAGAAGGAGCTTGCGTCCTGATAGCCCAGGAGGCACGCGACCTCGTCGATGTCGGCCGTTGGATCCGACAGAAGTTGCCGCCCGAGCTCCTGGCGCGCCTCGACGAGGAGCTCACGGAAGCTCGCACCTTCCTCGGTGATGCGGCGCTGCAGGGTCCGCTCGCTCAAGCCGAGATCGCGCGCCACGCCTGACAATTCCGGCCGCCCGCTCGCAAGGCTGCGCTTGAGGACGACCTTCACCTGCTCCCTGACGGAGCTGCGCGCTTCCAGCTCGCCCAGGGCGGACGCCAATGCCGGCGTCAGGATTTCGAGCAGCTCCTTGTTGTGCCCGGGAAACGGACGATCGAGGTCAGCGGATTTCAGGACCAGCAGGTTCCGTGCCGCGCCATAGCGGATCTGGCATTCGAAATAGGTGTGGTGGACGTCGCTCTTGGGACGAGGACGAACCAGCTCCACCCGCTTCGGCGTCAGGTGCTGTCCCGTGCCGCGACGCCCGAGCTCGACCAACGAGGCGAAGGTCACGTCGGTCGAAATCGCGGGCTCCGGATCGGTTGCGTACGGCCACTCCGTCGTGACGACGCACTCGTCCTTGCCTTCGTCGACGTGCAGCTGCTCGGGCGAGCACAGCCGCTTGAAGCGCGCGAGGCGGTGCAGTCCGTCACGGTAATCCCGCGCATAGAACGCAGCGAGGCTCGCCGGCGGATGCACCGCCGTCTCGACGCTCTGCACCAGCATCAAGCCGAGCCCCGGCTCCGGCTTCAGCTCCTCGAGCGCCTTCCAGAGCGCAAAATATTGCACTGTGGTGACCTGCCCCTGATCGTTCAGGTGCAAGGTCGCCGGCAATTTCGCCTGCCGCAACAGCGCGGCCGGCGGCACGCCGATGTGTTCGACGGCCTGCCAAAAGGCCCGGGGAATCTTGCACCTGTCTGCCGCCGTTCCGCTCATGACTGGTCCTTAGCGCATTTGGCTCATGATCAGGCGGTCGAACATGCGGTCGCCGAACCATTCGCGAATCTTGATCATCGGCAGGGCATATTTGCCCGCGACGTAGCGCGTGCGCGGCTTCGGCTCCTTCACGGCCCTGGACACGATGTCGGCGATGACGCTCGGATTGGTGCCGCGTCCCTGTCCATAGGCCTCGCGGGTCGACTTTGCGACGGCCTGCGTCAGCTTGGCATAAGGACCTTCACCCGATCGTTTGAGCAGGCCATTGGCGACGACATCGCCAAATCCGGTCTCGATCATGCCAGGCTCGACGATGACGACCTTGATGCCGAACGGCGCAAGCTCGAGCCGAAGGCAATCGGACCAGCCTTCCAGCGCATGCTTGGTCGCGTGGTACCAGGCGCCCAGGAGCGTGTAGATCTTGCCGCCCATCGAGGTGATGTTGACGATCGTGCCTGCGCGCTTCTCGCGCATCTTCGGCAGCAGGAGCTGCGTCAGGCGGGCGGCGCCGAACAGATTCACCTCGAACTGGTAACGCGCCTCGTCGATGCCGACGTCTTCGACGGGACCGTAGAGGCCGAAGCCGGCATTGTTGACGAGCACATCGACGCCGTCCACCTCGCGCAGGATGGCATCGACCGTCGCCCGGATGTCGGACTCGCTTGAGATGTCCATTCTCAGGGACCTCGCCCCGAGCTTGACGAGGTCATCCATCTTGTCGAGGTGCCGCGCGGCGACGAAGACCTGGAATCCGTCCTTGATCAGACGCCTTGCGATTTCCTTGCCCATGCCGGAGGAGGCTCCGGTGACGAGCGCGGTTCTTTTCGACCTGTCGAACATATCAACCTCTCTTGGTTCCGAGCCTTATCCTGCCGCCTCCCCGGTACGGATTGACTGACCAAGCGCGCCAATAGACTTGCACAACGCGCCAATCCTGGCGACCGCTCAAGCTGCTGTTCTTGCAAGAAAAAGCGCGGTCCGGGCGACCGCGCTTCGGCAGAACGGTTCGGGATTGGCGGAAGACCGCTACCCGCGAACGCGGTGGAATGTGCGGGTCTGTCCCATCGCCGGCAGGCCGAGATATCCTCTCAGATGCATCTTGCCGTCCTTGACGGTGGCCTTGCAGTTGTAAGTGCGCCCCGAGGAGGCGTCATAGATCGAACCGCCGCTCCACTCGCCATTTTCCCAGCGCAAGCCCGTGATGAAGACGATGTTCTTGAGCGACCGCGAACGCAGCGTGGGGTCAGGGTTCTTGGCGTCCTTCTTGAAGGTCACATTGTCCGCCTCGACGATCTCGTTGCCATAGAGCATGCGCGCCTGAAATTCTGCGCCGGCCTTGAACATGTCGAGCTTCACGGTGGCGTCGTCCGCCTCCCATGTTCCGACGATCGCATCGGGGACCGGCGCCTCGCCGTGCGCCATCGGCATCATTCCGATGTTCACGGTTGCCATCAGCAGGAAGATGGCGGATCGACGGGACAGACGTGATGTTTGCATGCTGCGTTCCTTGGTTTGCGGATGGGACGAGCGATCGAGGCGCTCGCCGGTCTCGCAAATGTCTCTAGATTTCGGGAACAGCGTTCGCAGCGGCAGAAAGCGCCAGCGGAATTGCGCGGCGCGCCAATCGATGACGATGGCCAGCGTCATCGAGTACGGCGCGACCGGTCAGGAAACAATACCGCGCACCATCCGCGCCCACAGCAACGCGAACGGCCCGAACATAATGCCAGCCGCGAGGACGATGAACACCAGCAGCCAGCCGGTCGCGCTCTGCGGGCCGCCGGCGATGTCGAGTGCGGCGCCGGTGCCCCATGCTCCAAGCGCCGACAGGCCGAAGCCGACCGTCGAGTGCAGGGCCAGGGTCGCGCCGCGATGCTCGGACGCCGCCGCGGCCGACATGCCGGCGGTCAACGCGCCGGAATCCGCCGGCACGGTCAGTCCATAGAGGAGCAGCAGCAGTGCGAGCAGCCATGCCGGCGCCGTCGCATTGAGCCCGATCACCAGCGCCACGCAGGCTGACGCGATCATCACAAACGTGATCGCACGATGGCGGCCGAACTTCAGCGCGGCCTCGTTACCGAGGATGCTGGCGGGCATCGAGATCACCGCGAAGCAGAAGCTCAGCAGGACGGGACTCAGCCACGACGGTGCGCCCTGATGCGCGACAACGAACGTCCAGAATCCCACGAGCCAGGTGCGGATGCCGTAGAGCTCGAAGCAATGGGCGCCATAGCCGAGGATGTAGCCGAGCGCCTCGCGATTGGCGAAGACGGGTGCGAAGTTGAGCAGGCGCCCGGCCTTCGGCGCAGGCCGCCGTTGGTCGATCAGCAAACACGCGACGACCATTGCGATCGGACCGAAGCCTGTCACGACGAAAGCCGTTCGCCACCCCCATCGGTCGGCGATCAGTTGCGCCACGAGGAACGAGAGGCCGACACCGACCGAGAAGCTCGACGTGTACAGCGTGACCGCCCGCGATGTGTCCCCAGCGGGAAGCCGATCGGTCAGCGCCTTCAGGCCGGGCATGTAGGCGCCGGCAAATCCAAGTCCCGCGAGCGACCAGATTGCGGTCCCCGACCAAAACCCTTGCGCAAAGAGACCGAACGCTGCGGTCGCAAGCCCGCTGACGATCGAGCCCCAGAGCAGGACGAGTCGCGCATCGATGCGGTCGGTCAAGGTCGTCAGCACGGGCACGGCGAGCATGTAGCCGAACGCATAACCGCTCGCCATCAACCCGCCTTCGGCGGCGGAGAGACCCCACGCCGGCATCAGGTGCTGCGCGAGGTTTGCGGACAGCGTGACATGCGGCAGCAGATTGCCGACCTGGCCGATGCACATCACCGCAATCAGGGACCGACCGCTCAGCTTAGGAATTTTGCTCTCCCACCTGGAGGGGTGTTGATGTTGCCTGCTCGTTACGTAACAGCAAGAGCGCAAAGAAGGCCGAGAGCGAAACAAGCGCGCTGATCCACAGCGCGCTGCTGCCGATCTGCTCCACCATCAGTCCCAGCGCGAGCGGCGCGGCGGCACCCGTTACCCTGGACGGCAGCGAGATCATGCCGACGCGCCTGCCGAATCCCGCTGGCCCGAACAGCGCCAAGGGAAGCGTCCCGCGGGCAATGGTGATGATGCCGTTGCCCGCGCCGTACAGCACCGTGAACGTCGTCGCGAGCAAGGGTCCACCCGCGACCAACGCAACGACACCGACCGGATTCATCAGCATAGCCAGCCTCGCCGAGAGCAGCGGATGAAACCGGGCAAGCCATCCTGCCTCCAGAAGCCGCGCGCCGACTTGCGCAGGCCCAACCAACGCGCCCGCGAGCAAGGCCTGCGCCGGAGTCGCACCGAACGCAACCAGCATGGTCGGCAGGATGGCTGAGATTCCCGAACTGACGAAGCTTGCCGCCGCAAACATGTAGGCCAGCAGCACCATCGCGAAGGTCTCGCTCTGGCGTCCGGATTGCCGGCTCGCAGCCGTGCCGGATCGAGGCTGCTGGTCCAATGGAACGGCGCGCGGCAGCGAGAGATTGAGCGGCAACGCGAGCGCGATGTGGATCGCCGCCCACACCTGGCAGGCCACGCGCCAGCCATACTCGGACTCCAGCCACGTCGTGAGCGGCCAGCCGAGTGTGCTGGCGAAACCGGCGATCAGGGTGATGCCGGTGATGGTTCGCCGCGCATTGGCACCGTCGATTCGCGCAAGCGTCGCGAAGGCCGCTTCATAGAGGCCCATGCCCATGCCGATCCCGAGCAGCACCCAGGCCGCGATCAACACTGCCGCGCCATGGGCTACGGACAGCAGGAACAACCCTGCCACAAACACGAGGTTCGAGATCGCGAGCAGACCGCGCCCTCCGAACGTGTCGATGGCATGCCCGACGCGCGGGCCGAGCAGACCGGAGATGACGAGCGCGCCCGAGAGCGCGCCGAACACATAGGTCGGCGCAAGACCGAGATCGCGGGCGATCGGCGCAGCCAGGATGGCGGGAAGATAATAGCTCGACGCCCACGCAATCGTTTGCGCGGTGCCGAGCGCGAGCACGATGGCGAGCGGACCTCGAGCTTGGCCCGCAGGGACTTGCGTCATGAGCAACCGCACCCCGCAGCGCCGGCTTTCTTTGCCGATTCATCGGCGGCACAGCAGGCTGACGACTCCTCCTTCGGAGGTCCGCCGCAGCATCCCGCTGCGGCCCCGGTCTCGACGCCGCCGCGCGTGCAGACGCCGGTCTCGGGCAGCACAAGCTCCACCCTTGCCGCGGCTTTCTTGTCGCCAGCGAGATCAGCCGCAATCGAGCGGACCTGCTCATACCCCGTCATCATGAGGAAGGTCGGCGCACGGCCATAGGACTTCATGCCCGCCACGTAGAAACCCGGCTCGTCATGCGAGAGTTCGCGCGCGCCGTGCGGGCGGACCGTGCCGCAGCTATGCTCGTTGGGATCGATCAGCGGTGCGAGAGCGACCGGCGCCTCGATGGCAGGATCAAGCCTCAGGCGCAATTCGGACAGGAACGAGAAGTCAGGACGGAAGCCGGTCGATACGATCAATTCGTCAGCGATCACGCTTCGCCCACTGCAAGAGGAGCCTGCCGCGATCTTGAGGCGGCCTTCGGAGTCCGAGAGATGCGTGACGCCAAATTCGGTTTCAACCTTGATCTTCCCGGAGGCCACAAGCGCGGCGAAGGAGGCGCCAAGCTCGCCGCGTGCAGCAAGCTTGTCATTCCGGCCACCGCCAAAAGCCTTGGCGGGATCGGTACCGCGCAGGAGCCAGACGGGTTGCGTACCCGGCACTTCGTCGGCGAGATGCGCGAGATCAATGAGCGTACCGATCGCGGAATGACCGGCGCCCAAAACAGCAACGGTCTTGCCGGCATATCTGGAACGGCCGGCCCCCCGGACATCCGGCATGCCGTAGGCGATGTGGTTGACGCACTCGGGCTCGCCAATGGCGGGCAAGCCGTCGCGGCCGGCCGGATTAGGGGAGAACCATGTGCCTGAGGTATCAATCACGGCATCTGCACGCAGAACCTCGGGTCCCTTGCCGTTCTGGTAGCGGATTTCGAAAGGCGCCTGCTCTCTGCCCTTTGTCTTCGCCTTGTCGAAGCCGACGCGGCTGATGGCCGAGACGCGGCTGGAGGCCCGGATCACCTCGCGCAGCGGCGTTCGCGTCGCGAGCGGCATCAAATATCGGTCAAGCAGCTCGCCGCCGGTCGGATAGGACTGAGGATCCGGCGAATTCCATCCCGTCGGCGCCAGCATGCGCGTGGCGGCCTTGTCGACGTTGTACTCCCACGGCGAGAACAGCTGGACATGCTGCCACTGCCGGATCGCGTGCCCCGCCTCGGAGCCGGCCTCGAGCACGATGGGCGACATGCCGCGTTCGAGCACATGCGCGGCGGCTGCGAGGCCGACCGGCCCTGCCCCGATGATGGCGACCGTCCTAGCATTCATTCCGACTTCTCCCATATTTCTAGAATCATCGAATAATTGGGCAAAACGATCACGCCGCCGTCTGCGCACCCTTGCATCCGACTTCGTCCGCGCAGCACTCCGCCGCCAGAAAATCGACCAGCCCCCGCATTGCATCGAAGTTCGCGTGGCAGACCAAGGTCGTGGATTCCCTGACCTGACTGACCAGCCCGACCGAGACCAGGGTCTTGATGTGATGCGACAGCGTTGACGCCGGAATCTTCAGCTTGTCCTGCAGGCGCCCCACGGGCATGCCCGAGTGCCCCGCCCGAACCAAGGCGCGGTAGATCTGAAGTCGCGTCCGGTTGCCCAAGGCCTCCAGGCGTGCTGCTGCGTCGTCGATCTTCATGACGACACCATGCGCCGTTCGCCTCTCCCTGTCAACGATATTTCTAGAATATTGGAAATATCGAACGTGTCTCCGAGCATGGGCCGGTTTCAACAGCACTTTCCGTGCTGCTGGACCGGTGGACAAGGAACGGAGCCGTAAGAACAAAAGACGCAGCAATCGCCGCTCTTGGGCTTCAGCCGGGTCCCGCACCGCTTGCAATCGTAGAAGAACTGGCAGGCATCAGTCGGCATGGTTTCGACCGACGCATGCTGGCAGACCGGACAGGTGATAATCGATTGCGTTTGCATGACAGATTTTCCGCGATCGCAGGACACGGCACATTAATTGGTCAGAACAACCGAAGCCAATGGGGAAGCGTGCTTTGCATGTTGCAGCGCCGGAGGCATTGCCGTCAAACGAGCGCCGCTGGCCCGGGCGAATTAAAATTCCTTGGATCGCTCCGGCAGTTAGATTCCATGCGTGGCGCCGGCTCCTAACACGCCCGATGCATTTCAGATTGACGCCGCCCCAATAATTCCATAAGTCTGGATATATGGAAACAGAAGAAGCTGTCCTCGCGCTCGCGGCGCTGTCGCAATCCACCCGCCTGGAGGCCTTCCGGGCGCTGGTCCGGCACGAGCCCGACGGCCTTGCGGCCGGCGACCTCGCCCGGCTGCTGGAAGTGCCTCAAAATACGCTCTCTGCGCATTTGTCGATCCTGAGCCGGGCGCGCCTCGTCTCCTCCGAGCGGCACAGCCGCTCGATCGTCTACCGCGCCAACCTCAGCGAATTCCGGGACGTTGCGGTTTTCCTGCTGCGCGATTGCTGCGGCGGACGGCCGGAGGTTTGCGAGCCGGTCGTCGCCAGCCTCCAGGCCTGCTGCTCGCCAAAGCGAAAGGAGAAAAGCCGTGCCTGACCAGATGTACAATATCCTGTTCCTGTGCACAGGCAATTCGGCGCGCTCGATTCTCGCCGAATCGATCCTTCGCAAGGACGGCGCCGGCCGCTTCCGGTCCTTCTCCGCCGGCAGCACGCCGAAGGGCGCGGTGCATCCACTGGCACTGCGCACGCTGGAAAGCATGGATTATCCCGCCGAGGGGATGCGCTCGAAGAGCTGGCTGGAATTCGCCGCTCCCGATGCGCCGGTGATGGATTTCGTCTTCACCGTTTGCGACAACGCCGCTGGCGAGGCCTGCCCGATCTGGCCGGGACAGCCGATGACCGCACATTGGGGGATCGAGGATCCCGCCTCTGCCGAAGGCACCGATCTGGAGAAGCAGGCCGCGTTCGTCACCGCGTTCCGCTATCTCAAGAACCGGATCGACACCTTTGTGAGCCTGCCGCTCCGGAGCATCGACAAACTCTCCTTAGGCACCAGGCTGCGCGAGATCGGCCGCTCCAACGGCTCCACACTTACCCGGGACGACGTAGGCTGACCGATGGGATTCTTTGAACGATACCTCACTCTCTGGGTCGCGCTGTGCATCGTGGCGGGCGTTGCGCTGGGGCATGTCATGCCCGGCTTCTTTGGAGCGGTCGCAGCCGCCGAGGTCGCCAAGGTCAACCTGCCTGTCGCGGTGCTGATCTGGCTCATGATCGTGCCGATGCTGCTGAAGATTGACTTCGGCTCGCTGGGCCAGGTCCGCGAGCATTGGCGCGGCGTTGGCGTCACCCTTTTCATCAACTGGGCAGTCAAGCCGTTCTCGATGGCGCTCCTGGGCTCGTTCTTCATCGGCCATCTCTTCGCACCGATGCTGCCGGCAGGTCAGATTTCGTCCTACATCGCCGGCCTGATCCTGCTGGCCGCTGCGCCCTGCACTGCGATGGTGTTCGTGTGGTCCAACCTGTGCGAGGGAGAGCCTCACTATACTCTGAGCCAGGTCGCGCTGAATGACGTGATCATGGTTTTCCTGTTTGCGCCGCTCGTCGGGCTGCTGCTCGGGGTCGCCTCCATCAGCGTTCCCTGGGGCACGCTGCTGCTTTCGGTTCTGCTGTACATCGTGGTGCCGGTGATCGTCGCGCAAGCGTGGCGCAAGATGCTGCTGCAAAAGGGCGGCGGTGCCTTCGACCGCAGTTTGCGGATGCTGCAGCCTCTTTCGCTGGTTGCGCTTCTGGCAACGCTGGTCCTGCTGTTCGGCTTTCAGGGAGAGCAGATCGTCAGACAGCCGGGCGTTATCGCGATCCTCGCCGTACCGATCCTCGTACAGGTCTATTTCAATGCTGGCCTGGCGTACTGGCTCAGCCGGCGGCTTGGCGTGGCCTGGTGCGTCGCCGCTCCGGCCGCCCTCATCGGTGCGAGCAACTTCTTCGAGCTGGCGGTCGCTGCCGCAATCAGCCTGTTCGGCCTCGATTCCGGCGCCGCGCTTGCGACCGTCGTCGGCGTTCTTGTCGAGGTGCCGGTGATGCTGTCCGTCGTCCGCATCGTGAAGGCGACCAGAGGCTGGTACGAAGCCGGCGCCGACAAAGTCTCGATGCCGGCGGAGGCCCCGCGGTAAAGCCGGGCGCAGCAGCATATGACGGTCCCAATCGCGGAGACATCTCGATGAGCATCACGATCTATCACAACCCCGATTGCGGAACCTCGCGCAACACGCTCGCGATGATCCGGCAGAGCGGCGTCGAGCCTGACGTCATCGAATATCTGAAGACGCCGCCATCGCGCGACCGGCTCAAGGAGCTGATCTCGGCCATGGGAATTCCCGTTCGCGCGCTGCTGCGCGAGAAGGGAACGCCCTACAAGGAGCTCGGCCTCGCCGACCCCAAATGGACGGACGACGAGCTGCTCGATTTCATGATGACGCATCCCATTCTCATCAACCGTCCGATCGTGGTGACGGCGAAGGGCACGCGACTGTGCCGGCCCTCGGAGGCCGTCGTCGATCTCCTGGACAATCCCGTCGGCCGGTTCGTGAAAGAGGATGGCGAGGTGGTCGAGGCCAGGTAGGCTCACCTCGCCCCTGCCCCGGAGCGTCATGTGCGCTCCAAGCCATCTCTAATGGATGATCTGGCCGAGGAAATCCCTCGCCCGCTCCGTCTTCGGCGCACGGAAGAAGGTCTCGGGGTCGGCTTCCTCGACGATCGCGCCACGATCCATGAACACCACACGGTCCGCGATCTCGCGGGCAAAGCCCATCTCGTGCGTGACGCAGACCATGGTCATGCCGTCCCGCGCGAGCTCCACCATGGTGTCGAGCACTTCCTTGACCATCTCCGGGTCGAGCGCGGAGGTCGGCTCGTCGAACAGCATGATCTTCGGCTGCATGCACAGCGCCCGCGCGATGGCGACGCGCTGCTGCTGGCCGCCGGAGAGCTGCCCCGGATATTTGTTCGCCTGGTCGTGGATGCGCACCTTGCGCAACAAAGCGATCGCGCGCTCGTGCGCCTCGGCGCGGGACAGGCCCCGCACCTTCATCGGCGCCAGCATGCAGTTCTCGACGACCGAGAGATGCGGAAACAGGTTGAAGCTCTGGAACACCATGCCGACCTCGCGGCGAACGCCGTTGATGTCGTCCATCCGGTTCGTCAGCTCGACACCATCGACGACGATCCGCCCCGCATCGTGCTTCTCGATGTGGTTGATGCAGCGGATCAGCGTCGACTTGCCGGAGCCCGAGGGACCGCACAGCACGATCTTCTCGCCGGCCGCGACCGAGAGGTTGACGTCGTTCAGCGCCGTGAAATGGCCGAACCGTTTCACCAGATTTTCGACGGTGACGATGGACGCCTGATTCTCCGCAGCGAGCTGAAGCATTTTTCTCTCCCAAGAACAGGATGATGCGCTAGCGGCCCACAATCGCATACCGCTTGCGGAGCGACGCCACGCATTGCGATGCCGCCGAGCTGATCGCGAGGTAGACCACCGCAATGACCAGATACATCTCGACCAGACGGCCGTTGAGCTGCGCGAGCTTCGAGGCTGCGCCAAGCAGATCGGTGAGCGAGAGCACATAGACCAGCGAGGTGTCCTGGAACAGGATGATGGTCTGGCTCAGGATGATCGGGCTGGCGACGCGAAGCACCTGCGGCAGGATCACGGAGCGATAGGTATCGAATGTGGACAATGCGAGCGCCTGACAGGCCTCGAACTGCCCCCTGTTCACCGCCCGCAATCCGACCCGGATGATTTCCGAATAGTAGGCGGCCTCGAACAGGCCGAAGGTGATGAACGCCGTCCAGGTCGCGCCGATCGGAACCGGCCGCCCGCTTCCGCTGAGATGGCCAAGCACGATCGGCACCAGAAAGAAGAACCAGAACAGAACCAGGATCAGCGGGATCGAGCGCATCAGGGCGACATAGCCACGCACGAGCTTGCCGAGCACAGGCACTTCGAAGTGCTGCACCAGCGCCAAGCAGGTCCCGAGGATCAAGCCGACCACGAAAGCCACGGCCGTCAGCGCCAGCGAGAACAGCAGGCCAGACCAGAGATAGGGCCACGCCTGAAGGACAACGGAGAAATCGAGGCTGTTCATTTCACGACCTCCATCGCGTCGGGCAAGGAACCGACCTGTTGTGCGACGCGCGTCGCGGTCGGTTCGACCGCATTCTCCGCACGCCCGGTGCCCGGAATGCGCACAGCCCTGTCGATCAGCGCCATCCCCTGATAGGCGATGAGTGCCAGCGCGAGGTAGACAAGCGTCGCGGCGCCGAAAGCCGTGAAAGTCTGGAACGTCGCTTCGCCGATCTGGCGGGCCTGCGCCGTCAGCTCCATCAGCCCGATGGTGAGCGCGACCGAAGTGTTCTTGTAGATGCCCATCACCTCGCTGGTCAGGCTCGGGATGATCAGGCGCAGCGCCTGCGGAACGATGACATAGCGATAGGTCAGATATCCGCCGAGCCCGAGTGCGCTTGCCGCTTCGACCTGTCCTTTCGGCAGGGCCTCGATCCCGGCGCGAACCTGTTCGGCGATCCGGGCCGCGGTGTATAGACCGAGGCACACCAGCGCCGGAAAGAACGATCCCCAGGGCGGGGGAATTTGCTTGATGGCGTTTCCGAGCGCGACGGGAAGAATCTCCGGCAGGACGAAATACCAGAGAAACATCTGCACGAGCACGGGGATGTTGCGGAAGATCTCCACATAGAGACGCGTAAGCGTCGCGACGGCCTGGTTCTGCACGGTACGGCCGATACCGACGACCACCCCGACCGCGAAGGCAATCCACCAGCCGAAGAACGCCAGTGCCAAGGTCCAGCCGAGGCCCGACACGAGCCAGTCGATATAGCGCTGGCCATCCGCGGTCTGTTCAAGAAGCACTGCAAACATGGCGAACCTCAGGGCTCGGTTTGCGGGACACTCTCCGCCGACGTCGCAATTAATCGACCGCGTCGCTGGGATGGGCGATCCGTTCCGTGAGCTCGACCGTCAGCGGGAACGCCAGGTTCTCATTCTTGGGCGGAATCGGCCTCGTGAACCATTTTGCGTAAGTCTTCTCGAACTGGCCCGAGGCCATCTGCTTCGACAGCACGTCATCGACGAGCGCCTTGAAGCCGGTATCGCCCTTCGTGAACATCAGCCCATAATAGATCTTGGCGTAGCCCTCGGGGAGAAATATCAGCGCGTCCGGATTCGGAGCTGCGGCCTTGAGGCCGGCGAGGAGAATATCGTCTTCCATGAAGGCGGCCGCGCGACCGGTGTTCAGCATCAGGAAGGATTCAGCGTGATCCTTGGCCTGGACGATGTTGAAGCCGAGCTGCTCCTTCGCATTCACGCCTTGCGCAAAGCCGACGGCATTGGAGCCCTGGGTGACGACGATGGTCTTGCCCTTGAGATCGCCGGCCGTCTTCAGGCCGCTGTCCGCCTTGACCAGCCAGCGCGGCTGGCTCACGAAGGTGGCGACCGAGAACGAGACCTGCTCCTGCCGCTTCTTGTCGTTCGCGGTGCCGCCGCACTCGATATCGACGGTGCCGCTCTGGATCAGCGGGATGCGGTTGGACGAGTTCACCGGAACGTAATTGACCCTAAGACTGGGCAGGCCGGTCTCCGCCTTGATGCGCTCGACGATGGCGGCGCACAGATCGAGCGAGAAGCCGATCGGCTTCTGGTCAGGACCGAGATAGGAGAACGGGATCGAGGCTTCGCGGTGGCCAATGGTGATGGCGCCGTTCGATTTGATCCTGGCGAGCGTGGGACTGTCGGCGGCAGCCGAGGGTCCACTGAGGGCGCCGAGCACCGCGAGGCCGGACAGAATGCTCAAGACACGCGCAGACTTCGTCATGTACATCTCCCCTGATGAGCGGCCTATGCGGCCCTCGATGATGGCTTCACGCCGCGCCGCCGGATGATCTCGATCAGGCGGTCGACATCGGCCATCGTGTTGAACATTCCGAACGACACGCGAATGCCGTCCCGTTCCGGTGACACGCGGACCCCGTTCTCCTCGAAATAGCCGAGCCATTCGGCGGCGGGCAGCGCGATGACATAGATGTGCGGCGCGCGATGCTGCCGCGCGCGAGGGCCGACGAGGCGAACGTTGAGCGCGTCGAGCCGGGCGATGAGATGGTCGCCGAGATCGAAGCAGTGGTTCTGGATGTTCTCAACGCCCAGCGCTCCGATCATGTCGAGCGAGGCACCGAGCGCATGGATCGCCGGAAGATTGAAATTGCCGAGCTCGAAGCGGCGGGCGCTCGGGGCAGGCTCGAGCTTATCGGGATTGGCGATGAGATCGGCCGGGACTTCCGCAAGGCTCGCGGCCGCAAGATAAGCAGGCTCGAGCTCGGTCCTGGACTTGTCCCAATAGAGCAGGCCCAGCCCTTGCGGCACGAGCAGCCCCTTGTGACTGCCCGAACCAATGAAGGTCGCGCGCATCGCCTTGGCGTCGATCGGCACGACGCCGATCGCCTGCATCACGTCGACGACGAAGTAGAGTCCCTTCTCCGCGCAGAGGGCACCGATGCTTTCGACATCGAAGCGGTGGCCGGCATGGAAGGTCACCTGCGACATCGAGATCGCCCTCGTGTTCGCATCGATATAGGGACGAATGCTCTCGGCGTTCACGACCTCCGTCATCGACAGGAACTCGACGGTCACGCCCTTGCGCCGCAGATTGAGGAACGCGTAGGCGTTGTTCGGATGATCGCCCTGGATCATCAGGACCTTGTCGCCGGCGCGCAGCGGCAGCGCGTTCGCGGCGATGTTCATGCTCTCCGAGGTGTTCTTGGTGAAGGCGATCTCGTCGGCCGATGCGCCGAGAAACCGCGCCAGCTTCTCGCGAGTCTGCTCGACGCGATCGAGCCAGACGCTCTTGGGGCCGGCGGTCTCGAGACCTTCGCTCAGGAAACGGTCGATCGCTGCTTTGACCGGGCGCGCAAGCGGCGTCTGGAAGCCGGAGTCGAGATAGGTGATCCGCTCGGCAGCCGGAAACTCCTTCCGCACGGCTTCAGCGTCGTAGTGGCCTGACATCCCGATCTCCTCAGCACGTCCGCGGCGGCTCGCACTGCACAAATCCTATTCACCGCCCGGCAACGCCAACGATATGGGCAAAGGCGCAAAATTGCCTATATAAATTTTCATATTTTAGTAGTTTTAATTCCGAAAAATGATAATTTGCTAATAAGCAGGGTGGAGACTGACAAAATGCAGCAGCCAAGTACCGACGGGCCACTGGACCGGGCCTTTGCGATCATTGGCTATGTCGCCAGCCAGACGAGGGCAGCCTCGGTCGCGGACATCGCTGCTGCGCTGTCCCTGCCACTGCCGACTGCGCACCGGCTCATCGGAAATCTGGAGCAGCGCGGGCTGCTTCAGAAAGCCGTGGGAACGAAGCGCTACGTGGTCGGCAATCAACTGGTCACGCTGTCAGCCCGCGTCATCGGCGCAGCTTTCCGCACCGCGCGCCGGCATGCCGTGCTCCGCGCCGTCGCCGCCGAAATCGGCGAGCAATGCGAGATCGGGCTCGTGCGGGACAATGTCGTTGCTTACGTCGACAGCGTCCGCGTATCGCAACCGCAGGGGCTCCAGTTCAATCCGGGCGAAGCGGCCCCGCTCCACTGCACGTCGACCGGCAAGATCTACATGAGCCGCCTGCCGGAGCGCGCGCGGGAGAAGCTGTGCCGCGCGCTCGCGCTGACGCGATATACCGAAACGACGATCGTGGATGTCGAGAGCCTGATGCAGGTCCTCGACGAGACCCGCAAGCGCGGCTGGGCCAAGACCAACGAAGAATATGTGAGAGGCGTGGTCGGCTGCGCCGTCCCGATCCTGTCTCCGGATCGCGAACTGATCGCGTGCCTGGGTGTGTCCGTTCCCGTGGCACGCGTGAGCTTCGAGGAGCTGGATCGGTTCATCGCTCCGCTGCAGAAGGCCGCGGCGCTGCTGTCGGAGACGATCCTCGGGGATGACGAGGAGGACGCAGGCGAAGGATCCTGATCTGTCTCGCCCGGTCCAACCTTGCTTCGTTGTCGATCAGCTCTTCGTGCTGGCCGTCTTGTCGAGCGCGGCACGTACGCCGGTCGCGAGCTTGATCGCGTCGTCGTTGGCCCAGAAGTGCATGAAGAACAGCCGCGGCTGCTCGTCCAGCATGTGGCTGTGGAGAGCGGTCACGGCAATGCCATGCGATCGCAGCGCCTTGATCACCGGATTGACCTCATCGCCGGTCAGCACGAAGTCGCCGGTGATGGCCGCCTTGCCCGCGCCGGTCGGCTGGAAGTTGATGGCGGTCGCAACCCCGAGCGGCCCGACGGGGCTCAGCTGCATTCCCTGCTCGGTGACCGGATCACGGCGGGGAACATTGAACTGGTAGACGCCGCCATTGGCCTGTCCCTTGACGCCGATGATCTGGTCGAGCTGCGCGGTGTCGAGATCGACGGCAGGCGGCGGGGCCGCGGGAGCCGACACCGACAGCGGCGTCCTGCTCTCGGCGAGCGCCTCCTTGAGGGCCGTCGCGATCTTGAGCGGATCACCGTGGCCGGCCACGTGCATGTAGAACGTCGCCGGGCTCGCACCGAGCAGATGATTGTGCACGGCCGTGATCTCCATCCCGTTCGCAATCATCTTCAGCATGACCGGGTTGATCTCGGACTCGAGCAGCACCAGATCGCCCATCGCCATGGCGCCGCCGTGGGCCGGCTTGAACGCGACCCAGCCGCCGAGCGCGAGCGCCGGCTTGATGGTCACGCCATCAAGCGTCACCGTGAGGTCGGTGCGCGGAAAGCCGTAGCGATGCACGTCGCCGGTCACGGCGGGCTTGCGGCCCAGCGCTTCATCGACCTTCTGCCAGTCGACATCCTGCGCGCGGGCGGTCGCGATGAAGCAAGCGCCGATGACCATCAGCGCCGAGATTGTCTTGCGCATTGAACTGCTCCCTTGAGCTTGCATTCGGTTTCCGGAGCCGCCTCAGTTCCGCTCCTTGATCTGGCCGCTGCTGTCGACAACGAGCCGCACCTGCTTGCCGTTCTTGATCGCCCTGGCGGTCGTTCCCTCTGCAGTCGATTTGATGTCGCTGACCTCGGTGTAGCCAGCCGCCTTGATCCTGGCGACGAGCTCGTCCTGGGTCAGCGCGCGTGCGGCAGACGCGCCGCCAATCAGCGCCAGAATGAGGAAAGCGTGAAGGATTGTCCGTGTGCGCATGGTCGTTCTCCTGTGTCCCCGCCCCAGGTGAAAGTCCGTTTCGCAAGGTTACGCATCGACAAGGCCGGCGCTCCGCGCCGGACCGATGAGCTGAAATGATGCGTTGGATGATATCGGGGTGTCAGATGACATGCTGCGTCCCTGGTGAAAATCAGGACGCGATTCTTGGGCATGTCGCCTCACGGGGAGATCGCACATCCCCGACACGCCGAGTAGAAGACCGGGTGGCCGAGCTGTCAACTCACCCTTCCCCGAACGTCCTCACAAAGAATTTTACGCTTCGTTTGGAACCGCCAACCACTCTTGAAACCTGAAGACCATCTCACGTAAGGTGGTCCTCACGGGGACAATGCAGACTCCCCTTGAGACCCCGGTCCAAGCTCTGCGCAGCACGCAAATACGTGGAGCTTGCGCATGGACACCGAACGTCACTCCTCTCCCCGCCAGACCGTAGCAATCCTCTCACGCGGCAACGCTGCCGCGCGCCGCGAGGCCACGGCGCAGAACAGCCGCTTCGTCCGCGTCTTCGAAGCGCTCGCCGCCGTCGGCATCGAAGCCTCGCCGGTGATCTACGACGAGAGTTTCGCCGGCGCCGTCCGCGATCAATTGCTCGCAGCAGACGGCGTGCTGGTCTGGGTCGATCCGATCCACCAGGGCAAGACGCGCGCCGGGCTCGACGCCCTGCTGCGCGACGTTGCGGCGCAAGGGCCATGGGTGAGCGCGCATCCCGAAATCATCCTCAAGATGGGCGTCAAGGAGGTGCTCTACCGGACGCGTCATCTCGGCTGGGGCGCCGACACGCATCGCTATGACACCGCCGCAAGCTTCCGCGCCGGATTTCCCGCACGCCTTCGGACCGACGGCCCGCGCGTGCTGAAGCAGAACCGCGGCAATGGCGGCCAGGGCGTCTGGAAGGTGGAGGCACTGCCCGACGCTCAAGACATGGTGCGCGTGCTGCATGCGCAGCGCGGCAGCATGCCCGAGGACATGCCGATCGACGCTCTGCTCGCGCGATGCGAGCCGTATTTCGGCTGGGGCGGCTGCATCATCGACCAGGCGTTTCAACCGCGCCTGCCCGACGGCATGATCCGCTGCTATATGAGCGGCGCCAAGGTGGCGGGCTTTGGACACCAGAGGATCAAGGCCCTGATCCCGCCGCCGCCGGAGGGGCCGGATTCCCCCGATGCTCAGCCCGGTCCGCGCAACATGCACGGCCCTGACGCACCGCAATTCCAGGCGCTACGCAGAGCGATGGAGGAGCAGTGGACGCCGCAGATGATGGCGACGCTCGGCATCGATGAGCCGTCATTGCCGGTGATCTGGGACGCGGACTTTCTGTACGGGCCACGCGATGCGGCCGGCGCCGACACCTACGTGCTGTGCGAGATCAACGCGAGCTCGTGCTTTGCGATCCCCGATGAGGCACCGGCGGCGATCGCGCGAACGGTGAGGCAACGCATGCTCCGGACAATGGGCGTGCGTTCCGGCGCATAACGAGACAGCGGGCGAGCTCCCCCAGCTCAGATCTTCGGGAGCTTCGCCCGCTCCACCACGCCGGTCCATTTGACGATCTCGGTCTCGATCAGCGCCTTCATCTCCGCCGGCGAGCTGCCGCGGACCTCGCCGCCAACGGCGGTCTCCAGGCGCTGCTTGATGTCGGGGTCCTTGAGCACCTCGAGGGTCGCAGCATTGAGCGTCGCCATGATCGCGGGCGGCGTGCCCTTCGGAGCCAGGAGCCCTGCCCAGGTGCGCACGTCGTAGCCCTTGATGCCGGCTTCCTGAACGGTCGGAACATCAGGCAACAAGGCCGTGCGCGTCGGCGAGGTCACCGCGAGGCCGCGGATCGCGCCGCCCTGGATCTGCGGAGCCAGCAGCACGGGCGTGCCGACAATGATGGGGACTTCGCCGCCGAGCAGCGCGGTGACGGACTGCGCATCGCCGCGATACGGCACGTGCACGATCTCGACGCCGGCCGCCGCGTTCAGCAGCTCTCCGGCAAGATGATGCGTGCTGCCGAAGCCGACCGATCCGAAACTGAGCGCGCCCGGCTTCTCCTTCGCGATCGTGATGAGATCGCCAAGCGACTTCGCGGGGTGATCGTTGCGCACGGCAATGACGAGCGCGTAATAGACCAGCGTCGAGATCATGTCGAAACTCTCGGCCGGCTGGTAGGCAAGGCTCTTGTAGGTCGCAGCCGAAATCGCATGCGCCCCGGTGACGAGACCGAGCGTGTAGCCGTCGGGCGCGGCTTTCGCGATGGCATCCGCCGCGATGTTGCCGCCCGCGCCGGGCTTGGCCTCGACGATGATCGGCTGCCCGAGCTTCTTCGAGAGCCCGTCGGCGATGATGCGCGACAGCGTGTCGGCCGCACCGCCCGCGGCAAATCCGTGCAGCAGCCGGATCGGGCGCGATGGATAAGTGTCCGCCGATACCGGCGTCGTCGCGAGACAATTGCCCAGCAGAAAAATGGCCGCAGCAAGCCGCTTCATCCAGAGCATGGATGCTTCTCCCTTTGATTGTTCTATCGTTGGCCGCAGCGCGTGCGGCGTCTTCAAGTCGCGATCGAAGCCGTTAAAGTGTGAGCATGATCTATTCGGAAAACCGCTTCACACTTTTCCGGATCATGCTCTAACGCGCGAACTCCGTGCATTCAGGCGATGGCGGCATGCCCCAGACGTCGCGCGGCAGGCCGACCCAGACCTTTGGCCGCTGCGGACGATCGCGGTGCCATGGCCGCGGCTCGAAATAGCCGAGCGCCTCGTCGGTCATGCGGTCGAGATCGCAAAACAGCTCGACCAGATGGCCGTCGGGATTGCGGTGATAGATCGCGGTGTTGTGGCCGGGGCCGTGACGAACCGGTCCCCAGAGCACGGGCAGCTTGTGCCGTGCGAGATGATCGCAAGCTTGGTGCATGTGGTCGGGGCCCCGCAGCTCGAAGGCAAAGTGATGAAGACTGCGGACGGACGCGCGGGCGAAGTTGAGCGTGTGATGCTCGAAGCCGCTGCGCATGAAGACGAAGCGGTCCTCGATCCAGTCGGAGACCCGCAGGCCCATCAGGTTCGCGTAGAACTCCGAAGCGGCTTTCGGATCGGGCGTGCGCAGCGCGACGTGGCCGAGCTTGGCGACCGCGAGCCCACTGATCCGCTCCTGCGCGGGCGTCGGCGTCCAGCCCTGGATCAATTCGAAGCGCGTGCCTTCAGGATCGCTGAAGGACAGCAGCCGGGACACGCCCGGCAGGGAATCGCTGTGAAGCTCGGGCCGTAAGTCAGCCTGCTTCAGCGCGGCGCCCAGCGCCTCGATCTGCACATCGGGCGATATCTCGAAGGCAATGCTCTTCAGCGCGGCGTCACCGGGCTCGATCACCAGCGAGAGCTGCTCGGAATCGTTGGCGAGAAACAGGCGGTCTCCGTCGCGGCCGACGAGGCCAAGACCGATCACGCCGCGATAGTAGTCGAGCAGCCGCTCGGGATCGGGCGAGGTGAAGGTCGCGTGCCGCAGCCGGGTGAAGCGTGCAATGGGTGCTTGTGTCATCGTGCGATCCCCCCCTCATGGCGTCATGATGATCTTGCCGAGCGCGGAGCCCTGCTCCAGCAGCGTATGCGCTTTCCTGACCTCGTCGAGCCTCAAGACCGCCGAAATCGCCGGCTTGATCGCATTGCGGCTCAGCGCCTCGATCACGCTGCGCATCAGGGCGCGGCGGCCGTCCCGATCGTGGTCGTAGATGTGGAAGGAGAAGCAGCGCACGGCCGGACAGATGTCGAGATGATTGCGCATCGCCGCCATCAGATTCTCTTCCGGCAATCCGGCGAAGGCGTTGTACGACAGCAGCGTGCCCCATTTGCCGAGCGCGCCGAGATAGGCGGTGAACTCCGGCCCGCAGACATGATCGAGCACGAGGCCGACGCCTTCGCCCTTGGTCAGCTCGCGCGTCCGTGCCACGACATCCTCGCTTCGGTAGAAGATGATGTGATCGGCACCGTTGGCCTTCGCGAACGCGGCTTTCTCCTCGGTCGAGACCGTGCCGATCACGGTCATCCCGGCGAGCTTGGCCAGCTGCACCAGCGCGGTGCCGACGCCGCCGGCAGCGCCGATCACCAGAACGCTCCTGGGCGCGCGCGGATGGCCGCACTCCTGCAGCAGCGCCTGGGCCACCTGGTAGTTCGACAGGCACACGGCCGCTTGCAGATCGACATGGTCGGGCAGCGCGTGAACGGCATCGGCAGGTGCGACCACATAGTCGGCGTAGCAGCCGCCGCGCTGGGACAGATCGCGCGCGCTCAGCAGCACCTTCTGGCCGACGGCAAAACCCTCGACACCGGGCCCGATGGCGGAGATGCGGCCGGCGACGTCGTTGCCGGGATTGGCCGGCAGCGGCGGCATCCATTTGTAAACGCCGCGCCGGATCAGCGCGTCAGGCTGCCCGACCCCGAACGCCTCGGCCCGGATCTGCACCTGCCCAGCACCCGGTACGGGCACCGGAAGCTCGACCACCTCAAGTGCCTCCGGCCCGCCCGGCTGACGCACCAGCACTGCCCTCATCTGTTCATGCTCCCCAGACGCCTTCAGAGACCATATTTTCGAAAATCATACCGTTTACGAAAATTATTGCAAGATGGTCGTTGCCGCGGCATGTTGAGGCATCGATTCATTGGCTGAGCCATGTCCGAAAGCGCCATTCGTCCCCGCAAGGAATTCGGCAAGACCATCGCCGCCGACATCACCCATCGGCTGCGCGAGGAGATCATCGCCTGCAGCCTTGCGCCCGGCGAGCCGCTGCGCTTCGACGTGCTGCGCGAACGCTTTGGCGCGAGCTTTACGACGCTGCGCGAGGCGCTGACCGCGCTTGCCGCCGAAGGTCTCGTCGACGCCCAGGAGCAGCGCGGATTTCGCGTGGCGCCGGTCAGCCGCCAGGATCTGGTGGAGGTCACCGACGCCCGGGTGCTGATCGAGGTGGAATTGATCCGCCGCTCGATCGAGCGGGGCGACGATGACTGGGAAATCGCCGTGATCTCGACGCTGCACCGCCTGAAGCGGATCGAGCAGCGCCATCCCGAGCATCCCCTGCGCGATCCCGAATGGAAGATTGCCCATCGCCAATTCCACCAGGCGCTGGTGTCCGCCTGCGGCTCGGCAACGCTGCTCGCCATTCGCGCCGAGCTGTTCGACCGCGCCGAGCGCTACCGGCACCTCTCCGCCAATTTCCGGCCGCGTCCGCGCGACAAGGCCGGCGAGCACCAGGCGATCATGCAGGCCGCGATCTCGCGCAATGCCGATCTCGCCGTGCAACTGATCGAGGCGCACATCCGCTCGACCTCCGACAACGTCGCGACATACGCCGGCCATCTGCTCGACGCCGAATAGGCACGCCGGCAATTTCACGCACGGCGGACTTGCGCGCTGCCTCATTTTCGAAAATAATACAGAAGATCGAAAATTGAAACCCTTGGGGCGAAACCATGAAGCTGCTGTCGTTCTTGGACGGAAATCGGGAAAGCTGGGGCGCCGTTGTCGAAAACGGCGTGGTGGATCTCGGCCGCGCCCTGCCCCAGTATCCGACGCTGGCGGACTTTCTCGGCAGCGACGATTTTGCGCGCCGTGCGGCCATCGTCGCCGCGCACAAGCCCACGCTGGCGCTGAGCGACGTCAAATATCTGCCGGTGATCCCGCGCCCGGAGAAGATCGTCTGCGCGGTGCGCAACTATCTCGACCACCACAACGAGGCGGTGGCGTTCGGCATGAAGCGCGAGATCACGGAGTTTCCGCCGATCTTCCTGCGGGTCTGGCGTTCGCAAGTCGCGCACAACGCGCCGGTGATCCGGCCAAAGGTCTCCGACAATTTCGACTGGGAGGGCGAGCTCGCCGTCGTCATCGGCAAGGGCGGCCGCCACATCAGCCAGGCCGACGCCTGGAATCACGTCGCGGGCTACTCGATCTACAACGACGTCAGCGTGCGCGACTGGCAGCGGCATGCGCAGCAGATCGCCTCCGGCAAGAACTTCGTCGGCACCGGCCCGTTCGGACCGTGGCTGGTCACGCCTGACGAGATCGGCGATCCCACCAGGCTGAAGCTGGAGACGCGTGTCAACGGCGCGACCGTGCAGTCCTCCGACACCTCGATGCTGATCTTCTCGATCCCGCGGCTGATCGAATATTGCTCGACCATCTTCGACCTCGTGCCCGGCGACGTCATCGCCACCGGCACGCCGGCCGGCGTCGGCTTCACCCGCAAGCCGCCGATCTTCCTTAAAGCCGGCGACGTGGTCGAGGTCGAGATCGAGAATATCGGCGTGCTCCGCAATCCCGTCGTGGACGAGGCGTAAGACCCGCATGTCCTACGACATTCGCAAGACCGCGCTCAGCGTCGAGACCGTCTGGCACGAGCGCGGCCCGCGGCTGGAGCAGCCGCTTCTGGTGGGGACCGCGGTCGCAGTGATCCGCAATCCCTTCGCCGGCCGCTATGAGCCAGATCTGATGCCGTTCCAGGCCTCCTTGCGTGAGCTCGGACGCGAGCTTGCAACCGGGCTGATCGCGCAGCTCGGCGGCGCATCGCGGATCGAAGCCTATGGCAAGGGCATCATCGTCGGCGAGGACGGCGAGCTCGAGCACGGCGCCGTCTGGCACGAGGCCGGCGGCCACGGCATGCGCGAGGTGCTTGGTCAACCTAAGGCGATCGTGCCTGCCGCGAAGACCATCGGCGGGCCCGGCACGCGCCTGATGGTGCCGCTCGGTCACATCCACGCGTCCTACGTCCGCAGCCATTTCGGCACCGCGGAGATGACGCTGTGGGATGCGCCACGGCGTGACGAGATCGCCTTCGGCCTCGTGATGGCGACCGGCGGTAGGCCGCATGCGCGCATCGGCGGCCTCAAGGCGTCGGAGATCTCCGTGCACGACGGGCAGCGGTGACGCGCCGGCGCGCTCAATGCGCGCCGCAGCGGCAGCGCTCGTAATCGGCGGGATCGTGGCTGTTGACGATCCTCACGCGGTCGCCATGGTTCAGCTTCAACGCGCGCAGCCGCGCCTGGTTCGCGATCCGCATCTTGCGATCCATGTCGCCGCGGCGCTGGAAATAGCCGAGCACCAGAGGCACGCGCGGCGACGCGTCGAGCTGGGCGTGGTGGAAATAGCTGTCGCCGGCGTGCAGCAGCCATGTATCGCCCGAGCGCACCGCGATGCCGCAATGGCCGAGCGTGTGGCCGGCTAGCGGGATCATCAGCACATCCGCTTCCTTGTCGCCGAGCGCGCGCACGCCCTTGAAGCCGAACCAGTCCTCGCCGGATTCGCCGTAGAATTGCCAGCGCGGTCCGTGGCTCCACTGCCCGGTGACGTAGCGCCCCTCGGGTGGCGCCGGCTTGCGCAGCACCGCCATGTCGTGTTCGGCGCGGTGGACGTGGATCGTGGCGTCGGGAAAGTCGGGCACGCCGCCGGCGTGATCGCGATCGAGATGCGTCAGCAGCACGTGACGCACGTCCTTGGGTGAATAACCAAGTGCCTCGACCTGCTGCACCGCCGTCTCCGCAGGATCGAGCGTTGGCGCGGTCTGGCGTACCCATCGCCGTCCCAGCCGCTCTGGCGTTGCGATATCTCCGAGGCCGATGCCGGTGTCGACCAAGGCGAGCCCGTCATTGGTCTCGACCAGCAGGCAATGACAGACCATGCGGGCGCGCTGGAACAGGCTGCCGGTGCCGTTCACCAGGCGGCGTCCGACCGGGCACATCGTGCCGGTGTTGAGATGGTGGATTTTCATGGATGACCCTCGCCTGTTGTGACAGGCGGGTTCTTGCCACCACGTAATCCATAGGTAAAATATCGAATATTGATATTATCTCTAGGTATATCCTATGGACATCCGCGAGCTTCGCTACTTCGCCGCCGTCTACCGCGAGCGCAATCTGACTGCCGCGGCGCGCGCCTGCTTCGTGTCGCAGCCGTCGATCTCGACCGCGATCACCAATCTGGAGGCCGAGCTCGGCACCACGCTGTTCATCCGGCACAAGAAGGGCGTTGCGCCCACGGCCTCGGCCGAGCAGTTTCACACCCTCGCCCGCCGCATCATCGACGAGGCCGATGCCGCGCGCAGCCTGTTCAGGAAGCCGGCGACAAAAACTACGGTGACGCTGGGCCTGATGCGCACGCTCGACGTGCCGCGGACGATCGCGCTGCTCAAGCCGCTGACGGCGCGCAGCGACGTTGCGCTCCGCCTCGTCGGCAGCGACGAGCGCGCCGATGCGCGGATCATCGCCAAGACCATGCTGCGCGATGACGAACATTTCGTCGCGCTGTGGAGTGAGCGCTATGTCGCGGCGCTGCCGCCGTCACACCCGCTGACGCTGAAGGAGAAGCTCCGCACCGCCGATCTCGCCGACGTGCCCCTGATCGACCGCTGCCATTGCGAACAGAGCGCATTCTTCGGCCGCAATGCGCAGCGGCGCCAGACTGCGGCGATCGCGCAATCGGAAGACTGGGCGATGGCGCTCGTGGCCGCAGGCGTCGGCATCGCCATCGTCCCGGAAGGCGTGGCACGCGGCAACCCTGATGTCGCGGTGCGCGAGATCGAGGTCAAGGTCAAGCGCGAGGTGGGGCTGGCCTATCGCGCATCAGTGCCGTTAACCGATGCGTTGAAGGATTTTGTCACGAAGCTTCAGAAGCAGCGAAAAGTCGATCGGACTTCAGGCCGGCGCGTTGCGCGCAAAGCGCTCAGCCCTTCGAGACGACCGCGCGGCCGTAAGGCGGCTGGCTTATGACCGGCGGGTTGGCGGTCTGGGCGGCGAGCTCGCCGATCAGGCGGTCGGCATCGGCGGCCATGCCGTCGGGCGCCTGGATCACCAGGCGCTCCAGCGCCCAGCGGTAGGAGGAGACGCGCTGCTCCAGGCACTGCTGCACCCACTGCACGATCAGCGAGTTCTCCTGCATGCGCGCGACCGCATCGTCCCTCTCCCGCGGCGAGAGCGCGGAGACGCGCGCCATGCTGGCATCGCGCTTCCTGTCGAGATCGATGACGCGGATCGCGCTGGCGAAGAACGGCTCGAAACGGGTGATGTCGTTGCGGACGTCCTCGATCAGCTGCGCATAGCGCGAGGAGTGCGAGCGGTGCGGCTCGTCGATCAGCGTGCGGCCGTACATGGTGCGGTCGAACACGATCTTCTGCCGCCAGGGTGACGGCAATGCCTTGTAGTCGCCGAACACGCTCTTCCAGGCCGGGCGCGACAGCGGCGGCTCGATCATGGGATAGGCGAGGTCGCGAAGCTGGCGCTCCTCGTCGGTGAGCTGGAATTGCGAAGGCTTCAGGCCGACGCTGCCGGTAGCCTCGGCGCCCAGCCAGCGATGCATGTCGTCGCTGCGCATGTCGGCGCGGGTGCGGCCGAAATCGCCGCCGCTGCAGGCGCCCAACGTCGCGCCGAGCAGCGCGAGCAGGACGGCCGATACGAAAGGCCGGATATGGCGGATGAGGTCCGGCATTGCAAAAAAGGCCGGACCTAGCGACGGCGACGACGGCGCCCCGGCGCTGTGCCCTGCTCCGGCCCGCGATCGCCGCTGGTTTCGTCGCTCTCGCGCTCGATGCGGATCACCGGGAGGATCAGAATCGTCCCCATGTCCGCCTGCGGTGTGACGTCCCCCGACGAGCCTACCCGGCGACCGGCCGGAAATTCGATGATGGTCCCCATGTCAGCTCTCTCAATTGCCGCGCGATCAAATACGCCCCTGCAACATGGCGATCATTAAGATCAGCTCATGGTTAACGGGGTGTAAACATGCCCTTTGGACCGTAACCGCACGGGCCGGCCGCGCCGTCCCGTTGCGGCACGAGAAAGCTTCAAATTTAAGGGCCGGCTTCACGCCTCATTTTCCTTAACGAGGCTTTAAAGGAACCTGCGCTAGGCTCCCCCAGCAAGTATCTTCTTCGAGTTGCGTACGCCTCCATGACCAAGTCGCTGTTTCCCGGATTCGACGGGCTGATGAGCCTCTCCCGTCGCGAAGGCGTCGATGTTCGGCCGACGCTGCTGCGCGTGCTGACCGACCTCTATGTCCAGACGCGCGTCCATAGCGACGACGAACAGCGTCAGTTCATCGAGCTTGCGACGCGGCTGATCGACCAGGTCGACGATGCGACGCGCGCGGCCATCAAGGCGAAGCTCGCGGTCTATCCGCAGACGCCGGTCCCGGTGCTGCAGAAGCTCGGGCTGGTCGCGGCCCAGGAAGGCCGCAGGGTTCCGCTGGCGCGCGAAATCCCCGCACCCGCGCCGGCCCCCTCCCCGGTCCGCGCCCCGACCGAGGCCGAGCAGCGCATGGCCGCGAACATGGCGATGCAGCCGAAGGACGCCGCCGAGATCCACGACATGTTCTTCCGTGCCGACGCCTCCGAGCGCGCGCTGATCCTGCACAATCTGGCGCAGACGCCACTGAAGGCCGCGCCGCGGATTCCGACCGTGCGCGCCAAGCGCGCGATCCATATCCTGGAGATGGCGGCGATCGCCAATGATGTCGAGAACTTCACTCTCGAGCTCGGCGACAGCCTGATCCTGCCCTCGCGCGTCGCCGCGCAGATCGTCGACGATGCCGGCGGCGAAGCGCTCGCGGTCGCTGCGCGCGCGCTCGACATGCCGAGCCCGAACTTCCAACGCATCCTGCTGTTCTTCAAGCCGGAGATCGGCAATTCCGTGAACGAGGTGTACCGGCTGTCGCGGCTCTACGACCGCCTCGACGACCGATCCGCGCTGGTCATGCTCGCCGCCTGGCGCGGCTCGACGCTCGCGGTGACGCGGGCAAAGTACCAGTCATCCCTGCATGACGGCGAACGCCAGCGCGCCCGCGCGGGCGCAAGCCAGACGCGGCCGGGCGTGCAGCCCGGCTCCGCGCCTGCGGTGCGGACGGGGACTGGCGGATCGTCGGAGCACTGATCGGCTCGCGCTCGCGCGCGGCTGAGTGTTGGGCGCGGACGTGCCTCAAGCTCGTCATTGCGAGGAGCTCTTGCGACGAAGCAATCCAGAGTCCCTCTGCGGAAAGATCCTGGATTGCTTCCGCCTTCGCTAAAGCTTCGGCGGACAAGTCGTTACGCTCGCAATGACGGTGGAGCAGCAGTCAGGCCTTCGCCAATTCCAGAAAGTGCCGCCCCGCGCGGTCCTCCGTCTCGACGATCCAGGCGTCCGGATCGAAGCGAAGCTCCTTGGTCAGCCGTTCCTCGATCGCGTGCTCCGGCAGCGGCTGCGGCGCAACCGGCACGAAGAAGCGATCGACCGGGCGGCCGTCGTCATAGACGGTCTGCGGCGCCGGCACGTAGAGCATCGCATGGCCGTCGAGCAGCGACACTTTCACAAACACCGCACCCGCCTCCTCGGCGCCGCGACGGCGCACCGCGCCGAACACGCCCTCGGTCTGGCAGCGGCGCAAATAGGCCGCGACCCATATGTTGGATTTCAAACGCATGAGTCGGACGATAGGCCAGCGCGAAGCGCACCGCCAGTCTGGCTTATGCTTGTTACGCCTTGCGTGCGCCCGACCCACCCTCGATCTGGCGGGCGACGAGGTATGACAGCGGCATTGCGAGCGCAAATCCCGAGGCGACGGCAAAGGGGATGTTCTTGATCGCCTCCGCGGCCAGGCTCGGCACCATCAGCACCACGATCAGGCTGACGCCCGCCAGCGTGGTGCCCAGCATGATCCAGACGAGAATCGAGACCTTGAACATGATGACCTCTCTTCCTTGATGAGGATGAGCGATCGTCTTCCCTGATAGCACCGACAGTCATTGATCCCGGACAAATCACGCCGGCGCAGGGCTGGCGTGCACCTGCCGGGTGCTGCGCGGACAATTGATCCGCGTCAATGACGACTGCAAATGCAGCTATTCGACGGGATGGCCGATTGCGGCGGCGAGCTCGCGCAGCAGGCGGTCGGAGACCTGGCCGGTGACCGGCATCTTGTGCTCGCGCTCGAACTTCTGGATCGCGGACTGGGTCTCGCCGCCCATCGTGCCCGTGATCTTCAGATTGCCATAGCCGTATTCGGACAGCGCGCGCTGCACGCCGGCGATGCGCCGCGCGGCCGGGCTCTGCTGCGGGATCGGCGCCGGCGGACGGATCGCAGACGGCGGCGTCGAGGTCGTCGCCTTGACCAGATTGGTCATGGGATCATTGCCCGGGCGCGGCGTCGATGCGGTCGCCTCGACCGGCTTCTCCGCCGGTTTCTCGGCGGCGCGCTCGGCCGGTTTCGGTTCGACACGAAACTCGGTCGCCCTCGGCTCGAGCGGCGAAGTATCGGCGCCGACCGGGCGCGGACGCGGCATGGGATTGGACAGCGGCACCGAGGACGGCGCGGGAAGATTGATCACAGTGCCGAACATCGGCGCCGGGTGCCGGCCGGTCTGCAGGAACAGCGCATTGGCGACGATCGCACCGATGGCGGCGACGGCGACGAGGCCGGCCATCGTGTCCTTGGGGCTGTGCAGCAGCACGCGCATCACGAGGTTACGCTCGGTCTCGACATCGATGACCGCAGCCTTAGCCCCGGCCTTGGCGCCACGGCGGCGCGGAGCAGCTTCGTCCTTGGCAGACTTCTTAGGCACTTTTCTTCACCGGAGCGGGTTGGTCGTGACGTTGATCGTTGAGTTCTTCGCGAGATTCTCTGTGAAGTTCTTGGCGCGACACCGGCGTCAAGGTCGTGACTTTGCTCTCGACCGGTTTGACTTGCGGCGGCGTATAGACGAGCGGCAGCTTGACGGTGACGGCGGTGCCCTCACCGAGCCGGCTTTGTACCGTCAATTCGCCGAGATGCAATGCCACGAGACTCTTCACGATGGACAGCCCGAGGCCGGTTCCTTCGTGACGGCGCTGATAGGTCTTGCCGGCCTGGAAGAACGGCGCGCCGATGCGCTTGAGATCGTCGGGTGCGATGCCGACGCCGGTGTCGCTGATGCGCAGCGTGAGCTGCGATCCGGTCACCGCGGCTGATACGGAGACCTGACCGCCGCGCTCGGTGAACTTGATGGCGTTGGCGACGAGGTTGAGCACGATCTGCTTGAAGGCGCGCGGATCGCCGGTCATGACCGGCAGGTCCTGCGGCGCGTCGGTGACGAGGTCGATGCCGTTCTCCCGCGCCTTCAGCGCCAGCAGGTTGCAGCAATGCAGCAGCGAGGCACGCGGCGCGAACGGTTCCGACGCAATCTCGAAGTTGCCCGATTCCATCTTGGACATGTCGAGGATGCCGTTGACGACCGACAACAGATGCTGGCCGGAATCGTTGATGAGCTGGGCATATTCCCTGCGCTGGGCCGCACCCAGCATCAGGGTCTGCTCTTGCGCGATCATCTCGGAGAAGCCGATGATGGCATTGAGCGGCGTGCGCAGCTCGTGGCTCATGGTGGCGAGGAAGCGCGTCTTGGCGGCATCGGCGGCTTCCGCCGCGCTGCGGGCCTGATCGAGCGCCTGCTCGGAATGCTTGCGATCGGTGACGTCGCGCATCACGGCAACGACCTCGGCCTCGCGCGCGGGATCGCGGCCGCGATCCTGGTCGAGCGGCCGGCATCGCATCTCCACCCAGATGAAATCAACTTGGCCGCGCTCCGAGTTGGCAGGCTCGCGCCGCAACCGGAACTCGACGCTGCGCACGTCGCCGCGCGCGGCATCCGACAACGCGGTGAGATAGGCCGGACGGTCGGCGACATGGACGCGGTCGAACAGGCCGTGGCCGTGCAGCTGCGTCACTGATAGGCCGAGCATGGCCTCGGCGGCCGGCGAGATGAACTGCACCGCGCCGTTGCGCTGATGCCGGGAGATGACGTCGCTCATGTTGCGCGCGAGCAGGCGATAACGCTCCTCCTCGCGCGACAGCAGCGCGACGCTGGTGCGTGCGAGCGATTCCGCGCCGAAGGCAAGGCCCGCAGCATAGAGAGTGGCCGAGGCGACGCCGAAGGCCATCAGCACGCCGCGCTGCGCAGCGCTCGGCTCATCCACCGGCAACCAGCCGAGCTGGCTGACCAGGATCAGCATCCCGGCGCAGGACAGTGCGAGCAGCGAGGCAAAGGCCGCGACGCGCCGCGAGGCCGACAGCGCAGCTTCGAGGGGAACCACGACCAGCCAGACCGCGGCAAATGATTCGATCCCGCCCGTCGTGACGGCGACCGCCATGATGAGGCCGGCGAGCGCCAGCGAGGACAGCACATGCGCGCCCTCGTAACGGCCGGTCCGCGACAGGAACCAGGACAGCATGATCGGCGCGATCAGCCAGGCAAAGGCCGCAACCTCGACCGCGCTCGGCGCGCCACGCATGGCAAGATAGACAGGGAATGCGGCAAACGCTGCCAGGCTGCCCAAGAGGCGCGGCGCCATGAAGGCACGATGGCGTGCTCGCGTCAGCGCATCGTAACGCGCGGAGGGATGCAGCAGCGCATCGAGACAATCGCGGATGATACTCAAAACTGTCACGGGTCTCGCGCTTCGGCTCAATCGTCTGAGAAGACGCGCCGGAACGCCTCCTTATCGTTGAGCCAACCTGTCAGAGCGACCTTAAACGAGTGCTAAGGCGGCAACGCGTGCAGCCGGACACCGTGTCATCGCGGGGCTTTTTAGACGATTTGACGACGTCTTCCGTGAGGATGGTGAACACAGGGTTTCGCCGTCCGCCTCATGGTTTCGAAATGGTGGACGCGCGGCCCCGGAAGGTCACGGGGCCCCGGCATCAATGGAAAATTTACGAGACCTGGGTGTGCAAAGTTTTTTGCGTCAATTTTCCGCGAATTAAGCTCAAGGCAATCACTTGCGATTTATCGAGAGTTGCTAGGTCCGACGCGCCCTGCGGACATCGCCGCGGCGGGATCTAACGTACAGGTCGACAAGATGCGCTTTCTGCTCCGCATCACATTCTGGCTCGGGCTGGTGCTGGTGCTCCTGCCCAGGGACAAGACGCCCGAATCGGAGAAGCTGCCGCAGATCGGCGCCGCCGACGCGGTGCAGGCTGCGACCGCGGCCGTCTCCGACGTGACCCAGTTCTGCAAGCGCCAGCCGGCGGCCTGCGAGGTCGGCGGCCAGGCCGCGACCATCATCGGCCAGCGCGCCCAGGACGGCGCGAAGAAGATCTATCAGATCATCAACGACAAGAAGGAGCAGATCACCAACGACAAGAACGACGGCACCAAGAACGACCATAAGAAGGCACCCGACCACACCGGCTCGATCGCGATGGCCGGCGAAGGCGACGCGGCCGCGAGCGAGGGCCCGCGCGACACCCTGACCCAGGACGACCTCGCGCTGGAATGGCGCGGCCCTCAGGCAGCGAATTAGGGCCCATACCCTATCGATTTCACGGCTTCGCGTCCCTATATTGGCGGTAAGCGGGAACTTTGGGCCAATATGACGACGATCAACGAAATCAGAGACAATTTCGAGCTTCTGGACGAGTGGGACGACCGCTACCGGTACGTCATCGAGCTTGGCCGCACCCTGGAACCGATGCCGGAGGCCGAGCACTCCGCCGAGAACAAGGTGCAGGGCTGCGTCAGCCAGGTCTGGCTGCAGAAGCTGATCGACCGCAGCAATGGCGCTCCGATCCTGAAATATCGCGGCGACAGCGACGCCCATATCGTGCGCGGGCTGGTCGCGATCGTGCTCTCGCTCTATTCCGGCCGCACGCCGCAGGAAATCCTCGCGACCGATGCGATCGCCGTGTTCAACGAATTCGGCTTCCGCGATCATCTGACGCCGCAGCGTTCCAACGGCCTGCGCTCGATGGTCGAGCGCATCAAGACCGACGCGAAAGAGGCGCTGGCGGAAGCTACGTGACGCCGCTGCCGTAGGGTGGGCAAATCGGAACGTGCCCACGTTTCCAACGCGATTGGAGAAAGATGGTGGGCACGGCGCTTCGCGCCTTTGCCCACCCTACGAGAGCTGACCGAGCGGACGGACTACTTCCGCTTCCGCTGCTGCCCTAATCCCATCTGCTTGGCCAGTTGCGAGCGCGCCACCGCATAGTTCGGCGCGACCATGGGATAGTCGGCCGGCAGACCCCATTTCTCGCGATACTGCTCCGGCGTCATGTTGTACTGGGTGCGCAGATGGCGCTTCAGCGACTTGAAGCGCTTGCCGTCTTCCAGACAGACGAGATAGTCGGGCGCGATCGACTTCTTCAGCGAGACCGCCGGCTTTGCCGGCTCGAGCGGCGCCGCCTCGCTGCGCCCCGTCGAAACCCGCACCAGGGCGCCATGGACCTGGCTGATCAGGTTCGGAATCTCGGCGGCCGGCGTCGGGTTGTTGCCGAGATAGGCCGACACGATGCTCGCCGTCAGCTCGATGAAATTCTTAGCCCCGGCATCCGACATGGGCTTGCCCCTTCCCTGTTGCGCCGCGCGGGATTGACGACGCCAAAGTATTCCGTGTCAACAATACGTTCGGCGAAAATACGACGACTGGCGAATATGGGCTGACGACTGACGACGTGACAAGAACGGTCGCGCTTTACTTGCGTAGCCCAGGTCTCGGGACCAGGTCTCAGGACCGCTGGTCGAGATGCGCGCGCAACTCGTCGATCGAAGCAAAGCGCATCATGCCCTCCGGCATCTGCGCTTCGATCGAGCCGTCGGAATAGAGCGAATAGGCCATGCCGTCGACGATACCGGATTTGAGCACCGTCACCGGCGGCTGCTCGGCCGCCGACTCCGGCTCGGGTGCAGGCGGCGGGGCAGCCTCGGTGAAGGTCGAGGGCGAGCGCGGGGGCGGACGGCGTGCGGCGGCCGGCGGTTCCGGCGGGCGCATGCGATCCGGCTTCGGCCAGGCATCATCGAAGCTCGCAGGCGGGGTGTCCGGCGCCGCAGGCGCTGCGGGCTCCGCAGGCGACGGTGCGCCCTCGGCGGCCTTGGCCTCCGCGCGCTCGCGCTCCTTGCGCGAGGTCGAGGCGAACATCAGGTTGCGACGGCGCGGCGGTTCCGGCGCCGCAGGAGGCGTCGGGGCGACCGGCTCCGGCGGCGGCTCGACGCGTGGACGCTCCCGCGCTGGTGCTTCGCCCAGCCATGGCGGCGCCGTTGCCGGCGGTGGCGGAGGCGTCGGTTCGGCCCGCAGGGCGGGAGCAGGCGCCGGCTCGGGCGAAGGCGCGCCCGGCACCGCGAGGCCCGGCAGCACCGGCCTGACCCGCACCTCGGATGGTGCGCCCGCGAGCCGACGGGCGATGCCCTTCAGCTCCAGCAGCACCAGATGGAGTCCGGCCAGTAACATCCCGGAGCAGACGCCGATCGTGCCGGAGATTATGAGTGTACTGCCGAGACTGAATTCCCTGACGGTGAAGCCAAACAGGATCGCAAGGAGGCCCGCCACCACGGCGACAATCCCCACGATCAACATTGCCAAGGTCATTGAACTCACCCCCGGCCGCGCATCCACACGCGACACCCGTCACGCCACGATACCGTCATACGGCGTTCCACGCCAACGGCGAATTGTGGTCAGCGTTCCTAAAGAGAAGGAAATCAGGGACTTATTCACATTCCCTTCAGCTACGGATCGCTATTGCTAGTCTGCTCCCGGTTGCAAGGATTTGCTGCGTCGCATCAGGAATTTAGCCATAATGCCCAATTACTTGGTAATGGAACTGCGCTATAGGGAGACCGGGGAAGTGGCCCACGCGCACCAGCAGGGCCAAGAGGGGATTCCGGGTCACCAATAGCCATGACATCCATCACGACTTCGGCGATCGACACGCCTCTACGGCGCTCGGTCGAACGGACTTGCGACGATCTCGCCATGCTGGTGCTGGCCGCGGTCGCCGTGATTGCAGGCTTGACCTTCCGCGACTACGGGCTCGGCTGGGACGATTACACCCACGCTGAATATGCCGACCTGCTGCTGCGCATGTTTGGTTCCGGCTTCAAGGACACCGCGGCGCTCTCCTTCGCCAATCTCTACATGTATGGCGGCGGCTTCGACATGGTCGCGGCCCTCTTGCACAAGGTGCTCCCGCTCGAACTGTTCGAGACGCGCCGTCTGGTCGGTGCGATCGTCGGGGTGATCGGACTTGCCGTGACCTGGCGGCTCGGCCGCCGCGTCGGCGGCCCCCTTGCGGGCCTTGCCGCGCTCCTGCTGCTCGCGCTGTGCCCGATCTTCTACGGCCACATGTTCATGAACCCGAAGGATGCGCCCTTCGCGGTAGCCATGATCATCCTGATGCTGGGCCTGGTCCGGCTCGCCGAGGAATATCCGCAGCCGTCGCCGCGCACGATCCTCATCGTCGGCTTGGGTGCCGGTCTTTCGCTCGGCTGCCGCGTTCTCGGCGGGCTCGCACTGGTCTACGCCATCCTCGGCTTCGTGCCGCTGTTCCTGGAGGAACTGCGCACCGAAGGCCTGCGCGAGTCGGTCCGCCGCTTCGCCCATGTCGTCTATGTGCTGCTGCCCGGCCTCGTGGTCGGCTATCTCGTGATGGGGCTGATCTGGCCATGGTCGATTATGGAGCCCGGCAATCCCTTCGAGGCGCTGACCTACTTCTCGCACTTCTTCGAGAAGCCGTGGAAGGAGATGTTCGACGGCGCGATCGTGTCCGTGCCCGACATGCCCTGGTCCTATCTGCCGACACTGTTCGCGCTGCAGCTGCCCGAGGTGATGCTGGTACTGATGGGCGGCGCCGTGGTCAGCACCTTCGCGCTGCTGCCGCGCGGCGACGTTCCGGCCCGCCGCAAGACCATCCTGCTGATGTTGACGCTGGCTGCGACCCTGCCGCTCGCGATCGCGATGGTGAAGCGTCCGGCGCTCTACAACGGCATCCGCCATTTCGTCTTCGTGATCCCGCCGATGGCGGTGCTGGGCGGCGTCGCCTTCGCCTGGACCATGGAGCGCCTGCGCGCCAACCACCGCACCTGGCAGCCGGTGGTGCTCGCCACCTTCTGCTTCGGCCTTGCGCTCTCGCTCGCCGAGATGATCCGGCTGCACCCCTACCAGTACACGCACTTCAACCACATCGCCGGCACCGTGCGCGCCGCCGACGACCGCTTCATGCTGGACTATTGGGGCCTCGCGCTGAAGCAGGCCTCCGACGAGCTGCGCGAGCAGCTGGTCGAGCGCCAGGAAGTGCCGCCAGTCAATCGCAAATGGAAGGTCGCGGTGTGCGGTCCGCAGCGCCCGGCGCAGGTCGCGCTCGGCCCCGACTTCACCATCGGCTGGGATTCCAACGCGGCTGATTTCGCCATGACGCTCGGCGAGTTCTACTGCAAGGGCCTCACCGCGCCCGTCCTGGTCGAGATCAAGCGCGACGACGTGGTGTTCGCCCGCGTCTACGACATCCGCGGCCGCAGCATTTCCAGCCTGCTGTCGATCCCGGCGCCGTAAGATTCTTCTCCTGCAGTTCCAAAATTCGGGACAGTCGCGTAGCTCGGATGAGCCAACGGGTCGGCGCGAAGCGCCGCCCGATGACAGGCTCCGCGACATCCGGGATCTCGATGAATCCCGCATATCGCTACGCTCATGCGGGCGACGCTTGGCTGCTGCGATTTGACCGCCTTGCTGCCAGCCTCACCCAAGACTAGGCTCGCTTCCCGCAACGTCGAGGTTCGGAGAGAATTGCCATGTCACCAGCAGAGACCCGCCTGAGGGAAGTGCCCTCCAACATGACGGAGGCCGAGTGGCAGCAACGGGTCAACCTTGCCGCCTGCTATCGCCTCATCGCGCTGTATGGCTGGGATGATCTGGTCGACACCCACATCTCCGCGCGCGTGCCCGGCCCCGACCATCACTTCCTCATCAACCCCTACGGGCTGATGTTCGAGGAGATCACGGCCTCGAGCCTCGTCAAGGTCGACCTGCACGGCAACCAGCTCTCCGAGAGCGAGTACAGCATCAACCCCGCCGGCTTCACCATCCATTCGGCGATCCACGAGGTCCGCGAGGACGCGATCTGCGTGCTGCATCTCCACACGCTCGATGGAACCGCGGTGTCGAGCAGCGCCGAAGGCCTCCTGCCGCTGAACCAGACCGCCCAGCTCGTCACCCACGATCTCGCCTATCACGACTATGAAGGCATCGCGCTCGACCACGACGAGCGGCCGCGGCTGCAGAAGGATCTCGGCGACCACAACCACATGGTCCTGCGCAACCACGGCACGCTGACCGTCGGCCGCTCGGTCGCCTCGGCCTTCGAGCGCATGTACCACCTCGAGCGCGCCTGCTCGATGCAGGTGCGCACGCGCGCGCTGGGCACGCCGGTCTACCCGGTCGAGGAGATCGCGATCGAGAAGAACACCGAGCTGCTCGCCAACCGCGACCGCGCCGAGCTGCGCGCGAACAACCTCGTGTGGCCGCCGCTGCTGCGCAAGCTCGACCGCGTCAATCCGGGCTACCGGTCTTGAGATTTTCCGGATTTGGTGTAGGGTAGCGCTCAACGAACCTCTACGCCTTTTGGAATGAAACGCCGCCCAATTCCGGGCGGCGTTTTTATTTGTGCGGCGGTGTCGCCACATTCGTCATCGCGAGGAGCGAAGCGACGAAGCAATCCAGAGTGTTTCCGCGGAGGGATTTCTGGATTGCTTCGCTGCGCTCGCAATGACGGGGATAGGTCTCGTAGGGTGGGCAAAGCGAAGCGTGCCCACGTCTTCTTCCGTCGTAATCACTGAGTGATGGTGGGCACGGCGCTTTGCGCCTTTGCCCACCCTACGGCACTGCACTGGTGCTTACGGCAGCTCGCCTTACTTCACCTCCGCCAGCGCGGCGAGGATGCGGGCCCAGGAGCGGATGCCCTTCTGGAAGCTGCGGAGGTCGTACTTCTCGTTCGGCGAGTGGATGTTGTCGTCGTCCAGGCCAAAGCCGACCAGCAGCGAGTCCAGGCCCAGCGTGCGCTTGAAGTCGGCGACGATCGGGATCGAGGCGCCGGAGCCCATCAGCACGGTCTCCTTGCCCCATTCCTCCGCCAGCGCCTTGCTGGCCGCGGCGAGCGGCTTCATGTTCCAGTCGAGCGCGACCGCGGGCGCAGCGGAGTGGTCGCCGAACTCGACCTTGCAGTCGCCGGGAAGCCGCGCCGTCACATAGTCGCGGAAGGCCTTGCGGATCTTCGCGGGGTCCTGTCCTTCGACCAGGCGGAACGAGACCTTGGCGGAAGCATGCGAGGGGATCACCGTCTTGGAGCCCTCGCCGATATAGCCGCCCCGGATGCCGTTGACGTCGCAGGTCGGACGCGAGGAGGCCTGCTCGATCAGCAGCCGGCCCTTCTCGCCCGCCGGGATCGACAGGCCGATCGGCTTCAAGAACATCTCCGGCGTCAAATTGAGCTTCTTCCACTGCTCCAGGATATCGGGCGGCAGGTCCTTCACCCCGTCATAGAAGCCGGGAATGGTGATGCGGTTGTCGTCGTCGAACAGGCCGCCGAGAATCTTGGTGAGCACCCGGATCGGGTTCATCGCGCTGCCGCCGAACACGCCGGAATGCAGATCGCGATTGGCGGCGGTGATCTTCAGCTCCTCATAGAGCAGGCCGCGCAGCGAGGTCGTGATCGCCGGCGTGTTGCGGTCCCACATGCCGGTATCGCAGACCAGCACGTAGTCCGCCCTAAACTCGTCCTTGTTGGCCTCGATGAACGGCACGAAATTCTTCGAGCCGACCTCCTCCTCGCCTTCGATCAGGAAAGTGATGTCGATCGGCAGCGAGCCCGTCACCTTCTTCCAGGCGCGGCAGGCCTCGACGAAGGTCATCACCTGGCCCTTGTCGTCCTCGGCGCCGCGCGCGACGATGATCTTGCGGCCGTCGGCGTGATCGGTGACGACGGGTTCGAACGGCGGACGGTGCCAGAGATCGAGCGGATCGACCGGCTGCACGTCGTAATGACCGTAGAAGATCACATGCGGCCGTCCGCCTGCCTTGGTTTTGCCGACGATGGCGGGATGACCGGCGGTCGGCCTCACTTCGGTCGCAACACCGAGGCTTGCGATGTCCTTGGCCAGATGCTCGGCCGCTGCCTTGCAATCGGCGGCAAAGGCCGGGTCCGCGGAGATCGACTTGATCCGCAACAGCGAGAACAGGCGCTCCAGGCTGTTGTCAAAATCCTTGTCGATGTGGTCGAGCACGGATTGAAGCTGCGCATTGGCCATGGTCGGATTCCTGACTTTTGAGTCTCAAGGTGCTTGCGCTTTTAGCGCTGTCGCAGGCTCGGAGCCAGCAGCAACCGGCGGATGCCGGATGTGCCATGCGAGCGTACCGGCAAGAACGGCGGTCGCGAGGAGGTTGTTGCCCCAGGCCTGGATGACATTGGGAAACCACGGCAGCGCCAGCAGCATGAGAATGCCGGCGGCGCCGAGCGCAAGCCAGGTTCCCAGGCGCACATTCGCCCGCTCGTCGAAGGCGGCGCGATGCATCAGCACCGTCATCGGGAAGAACAGCCACATGAAGTAGTATTGCCGCGCCAGCGGCGATGCCACCGTCATCAGGCAGAATAGAATGCCGAGCTCCTCGGCGTCCGAACGCGCCGTCCGCAGTCGTTGCGGCGGCATGACCGCAACGAAGCCGAGCCCGAGCAAGACTGAGACCGCCAGCACGATCAGGTTCGCCGTTTTGTAATCGACGTCGATGACATTCATCGTGCGCGGCGGCTTGTTCGGATCCTCCTGATTATAGTTGATCGGGCGGACCAGGCGATGCGTCACGGCAATGAGCGACTGGTTGACCCACGACCAGTTCTGCTCATCGCGCTGGCCAAAGCCTTTTTCAGAGCTCGCCCCAACCATGCCCTGATACCAGGTCTTGAGCTCGGCCGCATTGCGCTCGAAACCGCGGATCGGGGCCGGCACGACATAAAGAAGGATGCCGGTGAAGGCGACCGTCGCGGCGACGGCAGCCCACTTCCTCCGCCAGACCAGATAAGGCAGCACGGCGATCGGAAACACCTTGATGGCGGTGGCGAGCGCAAACATGAAGCCTGCAAGCCAGGCCCGCTGATGCTGCAGGCTCCAGAAACCGTAGAGCATCATCGCCAGCAGGACGAGATTGGGCTGGCCGAGATCGAACATGTCGAACACGAACGTCACGGTGACAAAAGCGGGCAGTGCCTCAAGCCAGGGGCCAGCCATGCGGCCCGAGCCGGTCATCGCGTTGGACAATGTCCCGGTGTACCACCACGCCAGCACATTCAGGATCGACAGCACGAGGTAGAGCGGGATCTTGCCGAACCAGCTCGGGATCGCGAGCAGGATCGCAGGAAGCGGCGGATAGATGAATTCGAACTGGTGATTGAGCTCGCTGGGATAAAGCGAGCCGCCGTGCAGCACCTGCTGCCCGGCCCAATACCACAGCGCATAATCCTTGGTCTTGCCGTGGCCGAAGATCTCGGGCCCGAGGACGTCGGCGGTCAGGATGAAGCAGCAGAACAGGAAAAGCAGGTCCAGCGGCGCACGCAGCGACAGGCGCCTCGGCGCATCAGGCTTGGGGAATGAGTCGGTCAAGGTCACAATGCGGTCCGGTCCGGCGAAGGCACAGGACGTAGCAGACCGCGGAAGACTTGGAGAGCCCCCTCACCTGAATTTGTGCACGCTGTGAAGCGGCCGCTTTCGACCGCGGATGGCTTCCAATCGGGCCTCTTGCCTATCTCCGCAGCAACCCGCCGAGCGCACCGCGCACCAGGGTGCGGCCGATCGAGCCGCCGAGCTGGCCGCCGATCGACTTGCCGACATTGGCGGCCAGCCCGCCGATCACCTGGTTGGTGACCGATCGCGTCACGTCGCGCGCAATGACCTGGCCGGTCGAGAGGCGACCACGCTTGACGTTGGTGCCGAAAATGGTGCCGACGATCGAGCCGATCTGGCCGAGGATGCCGCCGCCGCTTTCGCCGGCCGGACCGTCAGCCGTGGCCGCGGTGCCCGCGATGCGCTTCTGAAGCATCTCGTAGGCGGATTCGGCATCGACGGCGGTGTCATATTTGCCGTTCACCGGGCTTGCATCCATGATCGCCTTGCGCTCTTCCGGCGTGATCGGCCCGATCCGGGCCGATGGCGGCCGGATCATCACCCGCTCGACCATCGTCGGCGTGCCGTTGCCCTCGAGGAAGGACACCAGCGCCTCGCCCTTGCCGAGCTCCGTGATCACCTTGGCGGTGTCGAGCTTCGGGTTGGGACGGAAGGTCTGGGCTGCGGCCGCGACCGCCTTCTGGTCGCGCGGGGTGAAGGCGCGCAGCGCATGCTGCACGCGATTGCCCAGCTGGCCGAGCACGCGGTCCGGCACGTCGACCGGGTTCTGCGTCACGAAGTAGACGCCCACGCCCTTGGAGCGGATCAGCCGCACCACCTGCTCGATCTTGTCCATCAGCGCCTTGGGCGCGTCGTTGAACAACAGATGCGCCTCGTCGAAGAAGAACACCAGCTTCGGCTTCGGCAGGTCGCCGGCCTCGGGCAGCTCCTCGAACAGCTCGGACAGCATCCACAACAGGAATGTCGCGTAAAGCCGCGGGCTCTGCAGCAGCTTGTCGGCGACCAGGATGTTGACCATGCCGCGGCCGTCGCGATCGGTCTTCATGAAGTCCTTCAGCGCCAGCGCCGGCTCGCCGAAGAACTTGGTGCCGCCCTGATTCTCTAGCACCAGGAGCTGGCGCTGGATGGTGCCGACGGTAGCCTTGGTGACGTTGCCGAAGCCCTGCGCCTCCTTCTTGATGTCGCCCAGCGGGCTGTCCTCGGCATCCGCCCCCTTCTTGCCGGCCTCCGGCACGATGGCATCGAGCAGCGCGCGCAGATCCTTCATGTCGATGAGGGTCAGCCCGTTGTCGTCGGCGACGCGGAAGGCGACGTTAAGCACGCCTTCCTGCACATCGTTGAGGTCGAGCATGCGCGCGAGCAGCAGCGGCCCCATCTCGGTGACGGTCGCCCGCACCGGGTGGCCCTGCTCGCCGAACACGTCCCAGAACACCGTCGAGAACTGGTCGGGCTGGAATTTCAGCCCCATCTCGGAGGCGCGCTTGACGATGAAGTCCGCCGGTACGCCGATCTCGGAGATGCCGGAGAGGTCGCCCTTGATGTCGGCGGCGAAGACCGGGACGCCGGCGCGCGCAAATCCTTCCGCCATGACTTGCAGCGACACCGTCTTGCCGGTTCCGGTTGCGCCGGTGACAAGGCCATGGCGATTGGCCAGCGCCAGCGTCAGCCATGCCTGCTCGTCTCCCTTGCCGACGAAGATCTTGTCGTCAGTGTCGCCGAGCTTGCTGTCCTGTGCCGTCATTATTCTCTCTGATCTCTCTGCGGTGTTTCGCGTATCGAAACCCAAATCCGCCAGTTCCCTAGTTTAACGCATGTCGCGCGCCGATTAAAACCGTTCAACGCGGCCTGAGCATGCGACATTGTCGGAAACATGCAGGCGACATCAGCCGAAAGTTGGAACGAGGCGTTCGCACCGCGGTAATTTCTTGCTGATTCCATCTCCGCTCTTGCATCGCTGCAACACTTTTCGCGCGTTCGGGAGTGAATCGGACGTTGGTCGCGTTCATCGCTTGTATTTCACATCGCACCGGCTCAAGATCATTTTCGAAAACAATACTCCGGCATGTGAACCGGCTGAGGGGCAGGCCATATGGACGAGCTGATCGGACGGCTGGCGGCGAACGCCAGCATAGATAGTGCTGTCGCCGAAAAGACCGTCGGCATTATCCTGGGCTTTCTGCGCAACGAAGGCCCTTCCGAGAACGTCGAAGCCCTGATCAATCAGATTCCCGGTGCGGAAGCGGCGATCGAGGCGTCCAAGAGCGGCGGCGGACTGTCGCGGCTGATGGGCGGCGGCCTGATGGCGGTCGGCACGCGTCTGATGGGGCTGGGACTTGGCATGTCCGAGATTCAGACCATTGCCCGTGAACTTTTCCGCTACGGCCGAGACAAAATCGGAGCGGATCAGATGGGCAAGATCATCGCGGGGACGCCGGGCCTCAGCCAATTCGCCTGAGCGACGCTTTTCATATCGAGTATCATGACATATCCGATCTCCGAGATTGAGGGCCTGCCTGCCTTTGCCGCCAACAAGCTGAAGGCGCAGGGCATCCGCACGACCGAGGCGCTGCTCGAGGCCGCCTCGACCGTGAAGGGTCGCAAGGCGCTGTCCGCCAAGACCGGCATCAGCGAGCAATTGCTGCTGGAATGGGCCAACGTCTCCGACTACATGCGCATCCCCGGCATGGGCAGGGCCAAGGTCGGCCTGGTCCGCGCCGCCGGCGTCACCACCGTGCGCGAGCTCGCCTATCGAAACCCGGCAAGGTTGGCGCAGAGCATGCGCGAGGCCAACGAGAAGAGGAAGCTCGTCCGCATCCTGCCGTCGGAGAAGTCGGTCGGCGACATCATCGCCAAGGCCAAGAAGCTGCCGCCGAAGATCACGTATTGATCGGCTACGCTCCATCCCCGTCATCCTGAGGTGCGAGACGTGCGGCGCGTAGCGTCGCGCGGGGAGCCTCGAAGGATGAGCGGCCACGCCGCGAGAGCCGGGCCGTCGCCCTTCGAGGGCAGCGGCCACCGCAGGGTGACGGTGATAGAGCGGCACGTGTTGCCGCCAATCCCGCCTTGAATCCCCCCTCCCCGACCGCTAAAGCGGGCCGCATGAATGCCTCGCCCTCCCCATCCGTCCCGCCGGCCGGCTCGGCCGGGCTTGATGCGCTGCGGACGCTGCTGCAACGACCGATCCCGGCGGTGATGGGCGTGCTCAACGTCACCCCGGATTCCTTCTCCGACGGCGGCAAGTTCATCGCGCCCGAGCAGGCGCTTGAGCGCGCGCGGGCGATGATCGCCGCTGGCGTCGACATCATCGATATCGGCGCCGAATCCACCCGGCCCTACACCGGCGCCAAGGCCGTCACGGCCGAGGACGAGCTCGCCCGCCTGAAACCGGTGCTGCCAAGCGTCGTCGCGCTCGGCGCCCCCGTCTCGATCGACAGCATGAAGGCGGAGGTGGTGAAATTCGCGCTCGACCAGGGCGCGCTGATCGCCAACGACGTCTGGGGTCTGCAACGCGACGCCGGCATGGCGCCGTTGATCGCCGCAAGAGGCGTCCCCGTCATCGTCATGCATAACCGCGACAGCGTCGATCCCGCCATCGACATCGTCGCGGACATGAAAGCATTCTTCCTGCGCTCACTGGATATCGCCGCAAAAGCAGGCATCGCGCGCGAAAAAATCGTGCTCGATCCCGGCATCGGCTTCGGCAAGACCGCCGAGCAGAGCATGATCGCGCTGGCGCGGCTGCGCGAGCTCGACATGTTCGACCTGCCGATCCTGGTTGGGGCCTCGCGAAAACGCTTCATCGCCTCGGTGTCGCCGTCGGAGCCATCGGAGCGGCTCGCCGGCTCGATCGCCGCGCATCTGATCGCCGCGCAGCGCGGCGCCAGGATCATCCGGACCCATGACGTCGCCGAGACCTTGCAGGCCCTGCGGGTGGCACACGCAATCGAGAGCAAGCAATGACCGATACGATCTTCGTGACCGGCCTGTCGATCCATGCCCGCCACGGCGTGATGGATCACGAAACCGAAGTCGGCCAGCGCTTCGTCATCGACCTCGAACTCTACACCGACCTGTCGGAGCCTGCGCGCACCGACCGGCTCGCCGACACGGTGTCCTACGCCGAGGTCGTGGCGACCACGACGGCGGCGTTCAAGAACACCAATTACAAGCTGCTGGAACGCGCGGCCGGTGCGGTCGCCGACGCCATCCTGTCGCACTTCCCGCGCATCCGTGCGGTGAAGATCACCGTGCACAAGCCGCATGCACCGATCGCCGCGATCTTCGACGACGTCGGCATCATGCTGACGCGCTCGCGGCACCCGTGACATGGCGAGCGTGCTGATCGCACTGGGCGGCAATGTCGGTGATGTCCGCGCGACGTTCCGCAAGGCGATCTCGCACGTCTGCGGCATGGCGCAAGCCGCACTGATCGCGCGCTCCTCGGACTATGCGACGCCGCCCTGGGGCGACGAGGATCAGGCGCCTTTCATCAATGCCTGCGTCGAGATCGAGACCAGCCTCGATCCGCACGCGCTGCTGTTCGTGCTGCAGAAGGTCGAGCAGAAATTCGGCCGCACGCGGGACAAGGAGCGGCGCTGGGGCCCGCGCACGCTCGATCTCGACATGATCGCCTATGACGATGTGTCATTGCAGAAGCCCGACCTGACGCTGCCGCATCCGCGCCTGTTCGAGCGCGCCTTCGTGCTGGTGCCGCTGGCCGAAATCGCGCCGGACCGCGTGATCTCGGGCATTCGTGTGCGTGACGGGCTTGCCAGCGTCTCGACGCAAGGCATTGAGCGGCTTCCGGATACCGGTTAACCAAAAACAACCGTTTGCAGGGACGGTCTGCCGTGGCAATTTCGCCTGCGAATAACAAGATTTTCGGGAGCCCCTCGCCGCATGACCTCCGTGACTGACGACCTGCCGCTGGCGGCGGATTTTCCCAAGGCATCGGCTGAGGACTGGCGCAAGCTGGTCGACGGCGTGCTGAAGGGCGCGCCGTTCGAGAAGCTGGTCGGCAAGACCTATGATGGCCTGAAGATCGATCCGCTCTATCCGCGCGCCAAGGGCGTTGCGCCCGTGGTGGGCCGGCCGGCGGCGGCGCCGTGGCAGATCGTGCAGCGGATCGACCATCCCGACGCAGCGGCCGCGAATACTCAGGCCTTGCAGGATCTGGAGAACGGCGCGACGGGACTCGCGCTGGTGTTCGCCGGCGGCACCGGTGCCCATGGCTTCGGTCTGGAACCGACGGCGGATGCAGTCGCAAAGGTCTTGAAGGACATTCATCTCGACGCGGGGATCGGTATCGAGCTCGAGATCGGCCCGCAATCGCGGATGGCGGCGATCCATGTCGCGGAATATGTGAAGAGCGCTGGTCTCGATCCCGCGGCCTGCAACATCCGCTTCGGGCTCGATCCGCTCGCGGCCGGCGCGGTGTGGGGCCACAGCCCTTATACGTGGGAGGAAATCGCGCCCGCCGTCATCGGCGCCATCAAGGGTCTCGCCGCGCTCGGCTTCAAGGGGCCGTTTGCCTCCGCCGACGGACGCGTGATCCACGATGCCGGCGGATCGGAAGTGCAGGAGCTCGCCTTCGTGCTCGCCTGCGGCGTCGCTTATCTGCGCGCGATCGAAGGTGCCGGCGTCCCCCTCGAGCAGGCACAAGGCATGGTCTATGCGCGGCTTGCCGCGGATGCCGACCAGTTCCTGACCATGGCCAAATTCCGCGCTCTGCGGCTGCTCTGGGCGCGCATCGAGACCGCTTGCGGGCTCGCGCCAAAACCGCTGTTCATTGCCGCCGATACGGCCTGGCGCATGCTGACGCAGCGCGACCCCTATGTGAACATGCTGCGCGCAACCATGGCGACGTTCGCGGCTGGACTTGCCGGCGCCAACGCCATCACCGTGCTGCCGCACACGCTGGCACTCGGCCTGCCCGATCCATTCGCGCGGCGCGTGGCGCGCAACACGCAAGCCCTGCTGCTGGAGGAGAGCAATCTCGCCAAGGTCACCGATCCCGCGGCAGGCGCCGGCGGCATCGAGACGCTGACGGCGCAGCTGTGCGAAGCCGCCTGGGCGCTGTTCCAGGAGAGCGAAAAAGCCGGCGGCGCCTTTGCCGCGCTCCAGCAGGGCCTGTTCCAGAGCAAGGTCGCGGCCACGCGCAAGGCGCGCGATGCCAACATCGCCAAGCGACGCGACGTTCTGACCGGCGCCAGCGAGTTTCCGAACCTGCAGGAGAGCGAAACGGCGGTGCTGAAGGCAACGCCTGTTACGCTCGCCCCTTACGGGGAACAGAAATACAAGTTCGAGGCGCTGCCGCCGATCCGGCTGGCAGAGCCGTTCGAGACACTGCGCAACAAATCCGATGCGGCACTCAAGGCGCGCGGGGCGCGGCCAACGGTGTTCTTGGCCAATCTCGGCACGCCCGCCGATTTCACCGCGCGCGCGACCTTTGCGAAGAGCTTCTTCGAGGCCGGCGGCATCCAGGCTGTCGAGAGTGAGGGTTTTGCCGATCCGGCCAAGCTGGCGGCCGCCTTCAAGGCCTCCGGCGCCGCGCTTGCCTGCCTTTGTTCCAGCGACAAGGTCTATGCGGAACACGCCGAAGCTGCGGCGAAGGCCCTGCAATCGGCCGGCGGGCGACATATCTATCTGGCAGGCCGCCCGGCTGAGGCCGAGGCGGGCTTACGGGCCGCCGGCGTCACGGGTTTTGTCTTCGCCGGAGGCGATGCGCTTGCGACGCTGCAAGACGCCTATCGACGGATGGAGAAGGCATGACAGACGCCAGCAAACCCGTTCTCACCGGTGGCTGCCAATGCGGCGCGGTGCGCTTTGCGCTGACGGCGACGCCGAACAAGATTTCGATCTGCCACTGCCGTATGTGCCAGAAGGCCAGCGGCGCGCCGTTTGCCTCCTTCGCCGATATCGAGAAGACGGACTTTGCCTGGACCAAGGGTACGCCAGCGGCGTTCCAATCCTCGTCGATCGCGATGCGCGATTTCTGCGCCGCCTGCGGCACGCCCCTGAGCTTCCGCCGCATCGATGGCCCGCGCATCGAGATCATGACCGGCGCCTTCGACCGTCCGGACCACGTGGTGCCGACGCGGCAGTACGGAACGGAATCCCGCCTCGGCTGGGTGGTCGGCATCGCCAACCTGCCGAGCCAGACCACGCAGCAGAATTACGGACCGGAGAAGATGGCGACCATCGTCAGCCATCAGCATCCGGACCATGATTGAGGATATGGTTGAAGCCATGACCCGCATTCCCAATTTCGCCGACGTCGCTTTCGAGCGGACCGCGACCACAGCGCCAACCGGCAGCGCCGAGCCGTGGCTGACGCCCGAGGGCATTCTGGTGAAGCCCGCTTATGGCGAGGCGGATCTGGCCGGGCTCGATTTCCTCGAGACCTATCCGGGCATCGCGCCCTATCTGCGCGGCCCCTACCCGACGATGTATGTCAACCAGCCCTGGACCGTCAGGCAATATGCCGGCTTCTCCACGGCGGAGGATTCCAACGCGTTCTACCGCCGCAACCTCGCGGCCGGACAGAAGGGACTTTCCGTCGCCTTCGATCTCGCCACCCATCGCGGCTATGACAGCGACCACCCACGCGTCGGCGGCGACGTCGGCATGGCCGGCGTCGCCATCGATTCCATCTACGACATGCGCACGCTGTTCGCGGGGATTCCGCTCGACCAGATGAGCGTGTCCATGACCATGAACGGCGCGGTGCTGCCGATCCTCGCGCTCTATGTCGCGGCCGCCGGGGAACAGGGCGTACCGCCGGAGAAACTCTCAGGGACGATTCAGAATGACATTCTGAAAGAGTTCATGGTGCGCAACACCTACATCTACCCGCCCGCGCCTTCGATGCGGATCATCTCGGACATCTTCGCCTACACCTCCACGAGGATGCCAAAGTACAATTCCATCTCGATCTCCGGCTACCACATGCAGGAGGCCGGCGCGACGCAGGACCTCGAGCTCGCCTATACGCTCGCCGACGGCGTCGAATATCTTCGCGCCGGTCTTGCCGCGGGCTTAGATGTCGACCGCTTCGCGCCGCGGCTGTCGTTCTTCTGGGCGATCGGCATGAACTTCTTCATGGAAGTCGCCAAGATGCGCGCGGCGCGCCTGCTCTGGGCCAAGCTCCTGAAGCCGTTCAATCCTAGGGATCCGCGCTCGCTGTCGCTGCGCACGCACAGCCAGACCTCGGGCTGGTCGCTGACCGCGCAGGATGTCTTCAACAACGTGATGCGCACGACGGTGGAGGCGATGGCAGCGACGCAAGGCCACACCCAGTCGCTGCACACCAACGCGCTCGACGAAGCGCTGGCGCTGCCGACGGATTTCTCGGCGCGCATCGCCCGCAACACCCAGCTCTTCCTGCAGCAGGAAAGCGGCACCACCCGCATCATCGATCCCTGGGGCGGCTCGTATTATGTCGAGCGTCTCACGCGCGACCTCGCTGCGAAGGCGTGGGGCCACATCCAGGAGGTCGAGGAGCTCGGCGGCATGGCGAAGGCGATCGAGGCCGGCGTGCCCAAGCTGCGCATCGAGGAGGCCTCGGCCAAGACCCAGGCCCGCATCGATGCCGGCAAGCAGGCGGTGATCGGCGTCAACAAGTACAAGCCGACCGACGAGGTCCCGATCGAGATCCTGAAGGTCGACAACACCAACGTTCGCCGGCTCCAGATCGACAAGCTGACGCGGCTGAAGTCCGAACGCAACCAGACGGACGTCGATGCCGCGCTCGCCGCGCTGACGCGTTCGGCCGGCGAAGGCAACGGCAATTTGCTCGCGCTCGCGATCGACGCGGCGCGCGCGAAGGCAACCGTCGGCGAAATTTCGGACGCGATGGAGAAGGTGTTCGGCCGGCACCGCGCCGAGATCAGGTCCATCACCGGCGTCTACAAGCGGGAGGCGTCCAGCATGGGCAACCAGGTCGAGAAGGTTCAGGCGCTGATCGACGCCTTCGAGGAGGCCGAGGGCCGCCGCCCGCGCATCCTGGTCGCCAAGATCGGCCAGGACGGCCACGATCGCGGCCAGAAGGTAATCGCATCGGCGTTTGCCGATATCGGCTTCGACGTCGACATCGGACCGCTGTTTGCGACCGCCGATGAAGCCGCGCGGCAGGCGGTCGAGAACGACGTGCACATCCTCGGCGTCTCTTCGCTGGCCGCCGCCCACCTCACCGCGGTGCCCGAATTGAAGGCCGCGCTGAAGAAGCAGGGCCGCGACGACATCATGATCATCGTCGGCGGCGTGGTGCCGCCGCAGGATTACGACGCACTCTACGCGGCCGGCGCCGAAGCGATCTTCCCGCCCGGCACCGTGATCGCGGACGCCGCCGAGGAGTTGATCCGCAAGCTGAATGCCCGGCTCGGGCATAGCGAGGCAGCGGAGTAGATGATAGACTGGTCCGGCAACCGGCCAGATTGTGTCCATGACACGTGACGAAATCATCGCGGCGATACGCAAGAACGCGGATGCCATCAAGGGCAAGGGCGTGTCGAAGCTCGCCATATTGGGTTTACGCGCCAATGAGGATTACCGCCCGGACGATGACATCGACGTCCTTGTCGAGGTCGAACCGGAGACATCTTTCTCGCTGCTCAACCTGATCGATGTCGAGCAGATCATCGAGGATGCGACTGGCTTGCAGACGCAGGCGACCGTCCGGCACTCCATTTCACCTCTCTTTGTGGAGCGCATTGCGGGCGACGTTCTCGAAGTATTCTGACGCTCACGCAGGAGCACTCCCCTTGAAGTTCATGACCGGTTTGAGCGTCGCCTTGGCGCTTGGCGCAACGTGCGTGTTCTCCGCCCTCGCCGCCGATCCAAAACCCGACGCAGTCATCAAGAACAGAAACATCGAAGCGCGCATCTTCCTCGACGACAGGATCAAGGCGGATGCGGCGTTGGCGGCGGATTGCCTCACTGAGGGCAAAAAGTGGCTCGACAAGAATGCGGCGGAGGCTGCGGCCTCGCGCAAGCAGGATCCGCAGTTCTTCAGGGACGGCGGCTGGGATTTCGAGCGCAAATATACGATCCGCTCGGTGGTCACTGACCGCTATGTCAGCGTCCTGCGCAACGACTACATGGACACCCACGGCGCCCACCCCAACTCGGACGTGAACACGATCCTCTGGGACAGGACGGCGAACAAGCGCATCGCGATCCGCCCGTTCTTCACCGAGACCGCCGATGGCGGCCCCACCATGAAGGCGATGGTCAAGGCCGTGATCGCCTCGCTCAAGGCCGAGAAGAAGAAGCGCGACACCAGCGAGACCGCGACCGACGAATGGTTCAAGGGCGTGGAGCCGAGCCTGCTCAAGATCGGCGCGGTGACGCTCGCCCCGTCAACCGAAGCGGGCAAGAGCTCCGGGCTCACCTTCCACTATCCGCCTTACGCGGTCGGCCCCTACGCCGAGGGCGAATATGTCGCGTTCGTGCCCTGGGAGACGCTGAAGCCTTACCTCACCACGGAAGGCGCACGCATCTTCGGTGGCGCACGGCCGAAGGGCGATGCGGACGAGCCGCAATGATCATGTTTTGAGCAGCATCGCGTTGCTCACAGCGCTGTGGTAGCGCTACCTTGCAGCCCCGCTGCAAAGCCGACTAGAATGCCGCCATTGACAAGAGCGCCCGGTGTTACGGGCGCCGCTGGGAGGCATTCATGTCCAAGATTTCGCGCCGCACGTTTGCGGCCTCGACCGCTGTTGTTGCGGCATCCGCCGCGTTCGGCTTCAAGCCCGCACTCGCGCAAGCCTATCCGGCCCGGCCGGTCACCGTGATCGTGCCCTGGGGCGCGGGCGGCGGCACCGACGCCACCGCGCGCATCGTCGCAGCGCTGCTCGAAAAGGACCTCGGCCAGCCCTTCAACGTGGTCAACCGCACCGGCGGCTCCGGCGTGGTCGGCCATAGCGCGATCGCGACCGCGCAGCCCGACGGCTACACCATCGGCATGCTCACGGTCGAGATTTCGATGATGCACTGGCAGGGCCTCACCGAGCTGACGCCGAAGAGCTACACGCCGCTGGCGCTGATGAACGAGGATCCGCCCGGCATCCAGGTCTCCTCCTCTTCGCCCTACAAGACGGTGAAGGAGCTGGCCGAGGCGATCAAGGCGGCGCCTCCCGGCAAGTTCAAGGCCTCCGGCACCGGCCAGGGCGGCATCTGGCACCTGGCGCTGGTCGGCTGGATGCAGGCGATGGGCCTGCCCGCCAACCAGGTCGCCTGGGTGCCCTCGAACGGCGCGGCACCGGCGATGCAGGATCTCGCCGCCGGCGGCCTCGACCTCACCACCTGCTCGGTGCCGGAGGCGCGCGCCATCATCGAGGCCGGCAAGGCCAGGAGCCTCGCCATCATGGCGCCCGCGCGCAACCCGATCTTCAAGGACGTGCCGACGCTGAAGGAGGCGATGGGCATCGACTACGCCACCGGCGCCTGGCGCGGCATCGGCGCGCCCAAGAACCTGCCGCCGGAGATCGCCACCAAGCTCACCGCGGCGCTGAAGAAGGTCTACGACTCCGCCGAGTTCAAGGACTTCATGAGCAATCGCGGCTTCGGCACCGTCTGGGGCGATGCCGGCCAGTTTGCCAGCTTCATGGACAAGGGCGACGCCCAGATGGGCGAGGCGATGAAGGCCGCGGGCCTGAGCAAGGCGTGATGTTCGGGTGAGGGGGATCTCCGCGAATCCAACTCTCACCGTCCGCGCGGAAAGTCCCCTCGCCCCAACCCTCTCCCCGTAAAAACGGGGAGAGGGAAAAGAAACTCCACAGGACCCCTCGTCATGCGTCTTCCCGACTCCGTCACGGGATCGTTTCTCGTCGTGCTCGGCGCGGCTGCCGCCTATGGCGGCTACATCCTGCCGCCGGTGCCAGGGCAGCCGGTCGGCCCCAACGTGTTTCCGCTGGTGATCGGCACGGGGTTGGCGCTGTGCGGCCTCGCGATCGTGTTCGGCATCGGGCATTCCTTCGAGGAGGAGGAAGAGCTGGTCCCGCTCGAGGACGGCCAGGCCGCTGCCCCGCCGCCGCAGAGCAAGCTCTACGGCCTGCGCGCCTTGCTGCCGCCGGCGCTGCTGCTGTTCTACGTCTTTGCCGCCGACCGGCTCGGCTTCATCATCACGGCCGCGATCATGGTCTACGTCACCTCGACCGCGCTCGGGGCGAAATGGAAGCTGGCGCTGCCGCTCGCGGCGCTGTCGCCCTTCGCCATCCATCTTATCTTCGGCAAGCTCTTGCGCGTGCCGCTGCCCGCCGGCCTGTTGCCGACGCCCTGGTAATCCCATGCTGAAAACCCTGCTTGACGCCTTCGCGCTGATCTCCACCTGGGAGGTCATCATCGCGATGTTCGCAGCCTCCGTGTACGGCCTCGTCATCGGCTCGCTGCCGGGCCTGTCGGCGACGATGGCGACCGCCCTGCTCGTCCCCGTGACCTTCTACCTGTCGCCGATCGCGGCGATCGCGACCATCGTGGCGGCATCCTCGATGGCGATCTTCTCCGGCGACATTCCCGGCGCGCTGCTGCGCATTCCCGGCACGCCCGCCTCCGCCGCCTATGCAGACGAAGCCTACGCCATGACGCGCAAAGGACAGGCCGAGCTCGCATTGGGCGCCGGCGTCTGGTTCTCCGCGGTCGGCGGCATCGCCGGCGTGCTGTCGCTGATGATTTTGGCGCCGCCGCTCGCCGAGATCGCGCTGTCGTTCTCGACCTTCGAATATTTCTGGCTGGCGCTGCTCGGCCTGATGTGCGCCACGCTGGTCGCGCGCTCCTCGCCGGTGAAGGCGATCGCCGGCATGTTCCTCGGCCTGCTGGTCTCCTGCATCGGCATCGAGAATCCCGGCGGCGTGCCGCGCTTCACCTTCGGGATCACCGATCTGTTCGGCGGCATCGAGCCGATCCCGGCCCTTGTCGGCGTGTTCGCGGTGGCGCAGGTGATGCGCGCAATGCTGACGCCGGAACCACCGCCGCTGCCGCGTCGAAAATTCGGAAGCATCATGGCCGGCCAGTGGAAGCTGACCAAGCTCTATCACTGGCAGATGACGCGCGGGAACATCGTCGGCATCATCATCGGCGTGCTGCCCGGCGCCGGCGCAGACATGGCGGCGTGGGTCTCCTACGCGATGTCGAAGCGCTTCTCCAAGGAGAAGGAAAAGTTCGGCACCGGCCATGTCGAGGGCCTGGTCGAGGCCGGCGCCAGCAACAATGCCAGCATCGCCTCGGGCTGGGTGCCCTCGCTGCTGTTCGGCATTCCCGGCGACACCATCGCCGCGATCGCGATCGGCGTGCTCTACATGAAGGGCCTTAATCCCGGCCCGACGCTGTTCACCGAGAAGGCGTCGAGCATGTACGCGATCTATCTGATGTTCATCATCGCGAACATCCTGATGATCCCGCTCGGCATCGCCATGATCCGGGTCGCCGCCTACATCCTGCTGGCGCCGCGCTCGACCGTGATGCCGATCATCATGCTGTGCTGTGCCGTCGGCTCGTTCGCGATCGGCAACAACATGTTCGGCGTCGTCACTGTCGCCGCCTTCGGCGTGATCGGCTACGTCATGGAAGCCAACGGCTATCCGGTCGCCGCGATGGTGCTCGGCATCGTCATGGGCACCATGGTCGAGCAGGCCTTTGTCACCTCGCTGATCAAATCCGACGGCAGCATTTTGCCGTTCTTCGAGCGTCCGGTGGCTGCGATCCTCGCCGCCATGGCGATCGGGGCCCTGCTCTGGCCGGTGATGGTGTGGGTGTGGCGGAAGGTAAAGCCGGCGCAGACGGTCGCGGCAACGACCCGGTGATATCGGGCGGGCGGCTCTCGCTTGCCCCGTCCGGGCGTTGTAAAGCAGGGCATGACTGAGAAGAAGGCCTCGCTCGACATCAAATCCCTCGCCCGCGACCTCCGCGCCGGCAGTCGCGCGGCGCTCGCCCGGGCCATCACGCTGGTGGAGAGCCGTCGCAGCGACCACCAGGCGCTGGCGCGGGAGCTGGTGCAGAAGCTTCTGCCCGACACCGGCAAGGCGTTTCGTGTCGGCATCACCGGCTCGCCCGGCGTCGGCAAATCCACCACCATCGATGCGCTCGGGACCTATCTGATCGAGCAGGGCCACAAGGTCGCGGTGCTCGCGGTCGACCCGTCCTCGGCGCGCAGTGGCGGCTCGATCCTCGGCGACAAGACGCGGATGGCGCGCCTGTCGGCCTCCGCCGACGCCTTCATCCGCCCCTCGCCGTCCTCAGGCACGCTCGGCGGCGTCGCCGCCAAGACACGCGAGGCGATGCTGCTGTGCGAGGCAGCCGGCTTCGGCGTCGTGCTGGTCGAGACCGTCGGCATTGGCCAGTCCGAGACCGCGGTCTGCGACATGACCGACTTTTTCCTTGCCCTGATGCTGCCGGGCGGCGGCGACGAGCTTCAAGGCATCAAGAAGGGCCTGGTCGAGCTCGCCGACATGATCGCGATCAACAAGGCCGACGGCGACAACCTCAAGCGCGCCAACATCACCGCCGCCGACTATCGCGGGGCGCTGCACATTCTGGCGCCGAGGTCCGAGCATTGGCATCCGCCCGTTGTCACCTATTCGGCGCTGGCCGGCACCGGAATTGCCGAGCTTTGGCAGAAGGTTCTGGATCACCGCAAGGCGATGAGCGCATCCGGCGAATTCGCTGCACGGCGGCGCGAGCAGCAGGTGAAGTGGATGTGGTCGATGCTGGAGCAGCGCATGCTGGCGCGGCTGCGCAGCGAGGCCTCGGTGCGGACCAAGGTCCGCAAGATCGAGGCGGAAGTCGCCGATGGGCATCTCACGCCGGCGCTCGCCGCCGAGCAGATTCTGGAGCTGCTGGAATGAGCGAAAAGCTCCGCATTCTCCTCACCGGCTTCGGACCGTTTCCCGGCGCACCTTACAATCCGACCCAGCCGCTAGTGGCGCGGCTGGCCCAACTTCGCCGACCCGCACTCGACGATGTCGCGATCACGAGCCACGTCTTTCCGGTGACCTATGCCGCGGTCGACCGGCAATTGCCTGACGTGCTCACTGCACAAAGGCCCGACGCGCTCCTGATGTTCGGCCTCGCCGCACGCACGCCGTACCTGCGCATCGAGACCCGCGCGCGCAACGCCGTCACCATGCTCTGGCCCGATGCCGCCAACACCCGTTCGAGCAAGCGCGGCATCGCCGGCCATGCGGACGCGATGATGTTCGGCCCGCACACGGCAAGGCTGCTGCGGGCCGCGCGCCTCACCGGGATCGACGCGCGCCCCTCGCGCGATGCCGGCGCCTATCTCTGCAACTACCTGAGCTGGCGTGCGATCGAGAACGTCAGGGCGGGCGGACCGAAGCTCGCCGCGTTCATCCATATTCCCCTGCTGGCCCGCAGTGGCGCGGTGCGGCGCAAGGGGGCGCCGCGCATCACGCTGGATGAGCTGGTGGATGCGGGGGAAGCTATGCTGATGGAGATGGTGCAATTGGCAAGGAAGAACACGCCGGTCTCGTAGGGTGGGCAAAGGCGCACTTGCGCCGTGCCCACCATCTCGTTCCGATCTGCCATAACGTGGGCACGCTACGCTTTGCCCACCCTACAGCACCTCTGCCGGGGTAAACATTTAACCCTACCGCGAACAATCCTCACGCCACCGGCCACGCTGCGCTACCTAATCCGGCGCGGACCCCCGCGTCCGCCGGAGGACGCGTCATGGACCTCAATCGCCGTCACCTCATTGGAGCCTCGACCGCTGGCATCGCCGGCGCGCTCGCCATGCCGGCCGACGCCGCGCGCGCGGCGCCGCTGACGTCGCTGCTCGGCCGCGATGCCACCCAATATGGCGTACGGCCCGGTAGCAGCGAGGACCAGACTCGCGCGCTGCAGCGCGCGATCGACGAGGCCGCGCGGGCACAGATGCCGCTCGCCTTGCCACCCGGCATCTACCGCTGCGGATTGCTGCGGCTGCCGAACGGCGCGCAACTGATCGGCGCGCGCGGCGCGACGAAATTCATCTTCACCGGCGGGGCCTCGGCGATCCAGAGCGACGGCTCCGATGCCATCGGCCTCACCGGCATCACCTTCGACGGCGCCGGCATTGCGCTGCCGACGCGGCGCGGACTGATCCATGTGCTCGGCGGGCGCGATGTGCGCATCACCGATTGCGAGATCACGAACTCGGGCGGCAGCGGCATCTGGCTCGAGCAAGTCGCGGGCGACATCTCCGGCAACATCTTCACTGATATCGCGGTGACGGCGGTGGTCTCGTTCGACGCCAGGGGCCTCGGCGTCTCCCGCAACACGATCCTCGGCACCAACGACAACGGCATCGAGATCCTGCGCACGGCAATCGGCGATGACGGCACGCTGGTGGCCGACAACCGCATCGAGAACATCAAGGCCGGACCCGGCGGCTCCGGCCAGTACGGCAACGCCATCAACGCCTTCCGCGCCGGCAATGTGATCGTGCGCGGCAATCGCATCAAAAACTGCGACTATTCCGCGGTGCGCGGCAATTCGGCCTCCAACATCCACATATCAGGCAACAGCATCAGCGACGTGCGCGAGGTCGCGCTCTATTCCGAGTTCGCGTTCGAGGCCGCCGTGATTGCCAACAACACCGTGGACGGCGCCGCCGTCGGCGTCTCCGTCTGCAATTTCAACGAGGGCGGCCGCATCGCCGTGGTCCAGGGCAACATCATCCGCAACCTGATCCCAAAGCGCCCCATCGGCACCGCGCCGGACGACGACGCCGGCGTCGGCATCTACATCGAGGCGGACACGTCGGTGACCGGCAACGTCATCGAGAACGCGCCGTCCTACGGCATCGTGGCCGGCTGGGGCAAATATCTGCGCGACGTCGCAATCACGGGCAATGTGATCCGCAAAGCGCTGGTCGGCGTCGGCGTTTCCGTGGTGCCCGGCGCCGGCACCGCGCTCGTCAACAACAACATGATCTCGGAAACCCCGCGCGGCGCCGTCGTCGGCCTCGATCACGCGCGCGCGGTGACGGCGGACCTGTCCGCCGACGGCGCGCAACGCTTTGCGCAGGTGGTGATCGGCGGGAATGCGGTACGGCGCTAGGCGCCGTCCCCTCGCCTCCAGCTTCCAGGCGCTAGAACGCGTTCCTGAGCAGCGGGTACTTCGCTTCGATGCCGTCGAGGCTGAGGGTGAATTCGACGACGCGCTCGGGGGCTGCGACGATTTCGGCGGCTGGCGGAGCGAACTGCGGCAGCAGCGTTGCCATTGCAACAGGCGTGGCGACCGGCGGCTTCACAGCGGGCACTGTGAATGGCGCCATTGCGGCAGGCGCGGTGCGCGGGGCCAGTGCAGCGGGCACGGCGACCGGCGGCTTCACAGCGGGTGCGGTTGACGGCGCCCTCGCAGCGGGAGCCCTGAGCGGCGGCATCTCGGCGGGCGCAGTGAACGACGCCATCGCAACGGGCGCAGCCAGCGGCACAAGCGGGGCTTCGGTCACTTCAGCGAGAACGTCCGGCTTGGGCTCGAGCCTGACCGGCACGGCGGTCTCGGGGGCGATGTGCACGGCCTTTGGCTGCAAGGTCTTGGGCTGCACGGTCTGCACCTGCTGCTCGCGCGGAAACACGCGAGGCATGGTCGCCGGCGACCAGCCGAATGCGGAGGTGACGCTCGCGGCTGCCGCCGCGACATCCCCGCCCGTGGCGATGGCGCGCCAGGTCTGGACGGCGCGCTTGGCTTCCTGGATGTTTTCGAGAAAGGCGAGCTCGGAGTGATAGCGGCGCCAGCGTCCGGTCTCGAACATTTCGGAGAGATGCTCCAGCCGCTGCTCGGCGAGAGCGCACCAGCGTGCTGCGACCTCGCGGCTGCACCCCGCGGCGCGGAAAGACTCTTGGCGATGTGTCATGAACCAGCCCGTTGAGAAAAAGGCACGGACGCGGGGGACGCAACGCACACGAATCAATTTAGACGCGACATGAATATTTTGTGGAAAAGTTTTGACTTGTCCAGCAACGACACGCCGTCCGTCATGAAAGACCGTAGTCGCGCGGAGATTTGCTGTGATTTCGAGTCAAGCTTCGCACAAGCATGGCGGAGGTGCGCTGCACTCGATGGACGCCGGCGATCAGCGCCATCGCGGTCGCTCAACCGGAAGCTGATCTCAGATATCGCTTCAAGGAACCGGATGCCCAAAAGAAAAGACCCGTCCGGGGGGACAACCGGACGGGTCGAGCCATATGGGCGCTTGGGGTGGATGGGCGCTCGCGCCTGATATGACTGATGGGGAGGGATGACCGCTCCCACATAATTTGGTCGTGCTAGCCGGCTGAACGTTCAAATGCGGGGTTTGAATTTTTAACCTTCGGCGCGCGCGCAATCCTGTCGCAGATGCTATCGCGTCGCCGGCCTATCCGCCTGAGAAATCGCGGCTTTATCGCCTGCGCTCGACAGCGAGGGCTGCTCGATCGCGCGGACGCCGGGCTCGTCGCGACGCTTGTCGGCGTCTTCACGTTTTGTTGTACCGGACGCAGCCGCAACCGGAGTCGTGCTGTCGGCGGGAACAGCCATCACCGCGGCAAACGCGTCGGCCTCGCCGTCGCCGAAGAGATCATCACGCCCGGGTGAGCCGAGATCGCGCGCGGTCTTCGCCAGCGTCATGCGCAGCGCTTCCGGCTTGAGCGTGTAGTTCCGCTCGAGCAGCAGCGCCGCGACGCCGGAGACATAGGCGGCCGAGAACGAGGTTCCCGAGGTCATCTGGTATTTGCCGTCGGGCGCCGGCAGGAAGATGTCGACGCCGGGCGCGGCCAGCGCGATGTAGTTGCCGCGGTTGGACGCGGAAAACAGCTTGTCCTGCTGGTCGGTCGCGCTGACCGCGATCACGTTGGGATTGGCCGCGGGATAAAGCGGCGGCGATTTCGCGCCGGCATTGCCGGCGGCCGCGATCAGCACGAGGCCGCGCGCGGCGGTCGCCGCAATGGCGCGCTCGATCACGGCGTCCTTGGGACCTGCAAAGCTCATATTGACGATCTGCGCACCGTGCTCGGCGGCGTAGTTCAGCGAGCGCAGAATGATGTAGGACGAGCTCTCGGCGCCGCCCGTGGTGCCTCCGAAGGCGCGGATGGCGATGATGCGCGCCTCGGGCGCGCTGCCCATCAGCTTGGCATGCGCCACGATGGCGCCGGCGATGCCGGTGCCGTGAACATGCGGGCCTTCGGCGCTGCCGAGCGCATCGAAACTATCGGAGATGGAATTGGCGAGTTCGGGGTGCTTGGCGTCGATGCCGGAGTCGATCACCGCAACCGTCACATTGGCGCCGTGCGCCAGCGTGTGCGCCTGCGGCAGGCGAAGCTTTGCCAGCGCGTATTGCGCGGGGTCGCCCTCAACCGGCACGGCGGATTTCTGGTCCTGGAGCGCGTAGCGGAAGTTCGGCTGGACCGAGCGCACGCTGCCGTCGGCGGCGAATTCGCGCCGCACCGTCTCGAAGGGCCGGCCGTCGGTGATCCGGAACAGGCCGAAGGTCGCCCCGATCAGCGGAAAATTCTCGGATGCGACGCGCGCAAGGCCGTGGCGGCGCGCGAGCTCATCGGCCTCCGTCACCGACAGGGCGCCGTCGATCTCGGCGACGAATTCGCCTCCGAAGATGCGCTGGTTCACCGCAACCGGCGTGTTGTTGCCGCGTCCCTTGCTGGCAGCCTTCTTGCCCGATTTGCCAGTACCCTCGCCACCCGCATTGGGCTGCGCCAGGCATTCGCCGTCGGCATCGCGATAAGGCGCCGTGCAGGCCGGGTAGAGGTTGGGCGAGTAGCGCGCATAGGGCAGCACCGGCGTCGACCTGATCCGCGTCGAAGGGATCCGGGCGGTCGTCGTGATCGGGCGCGGGCCGCGGTCGATGCTCACCGCTCGCGCGGCGATGCTGGGAGAGATCGTGGGCGTGCGCGAGGGGACGCTGATGGTGGGCGTACGCATGATCGCCTGCGCCTGCGCGACCTCGACGCCGAGGCAGGCGGCGAGCAACAGCGCAGCGCCGACCGACGAGGCGTAGGCCGCGGCTCGCAACTTACTCTCGGACTTGCGCGTCATCGGTTTAGAGGCGCCCTACGGCGCCGCAACGGCGAGGTTGACGACCTTCTCGCGCTGCATCCTGGCGAGCAGCGCGGCGAGTTCGTCCTGGCTCATCGCCTTGTCGAACTGGAGGCGGAACATGCCGCCCTTGGCATCGCCGATGATCGACGCCTGGTAGCTGTCGAGCAATGCGGTGATGTCGGCAACACGCGCCTCGGGCGTGAAGCGCACCAGCGCACGGGCCGGTGCTGCGGATGCACCGAGTTCGCGCGTGATCGGCGCACCGGTCGAGAGCGAGGCGGTCTGGAAGGTCGCGGTCTGGGTCTTCATCAGCACCGCGCCGATGATGCCGGCCTGCAGCAGCAGCGCGATGGCGCCCAAGCTCGCCGACCAGGCCAGCGTCCGCGGCGACAGGCCCGCGAAGAAGGTCGCGATGCGCGCCGACAGCGGCAGCGAACCGACAGCCCGCGCCGGCTCGGCATCGATCGCGGCGAACAGCTTCTGCATCGCGCGCGCCGACGGAGCGCCCAGGCTCTCGTTCAGATGAATGGTCTCTTCGTACTCGCCGCGGATCGCGGCATACTGCCTGGCGAGCTCCGGATCACGCGCCAGCGCGTCCTCGACGCGGCGGGCATCGCGCGCGTTCAGCGTGCCGGCGGCGTGCCAGGGCAGCAGCAGTTCAATTTCACTGGGCTCTTGCTCCAGCATCTTCTTGCTCAAAGCCATCATGGCCAGCCTCGCTCAACGCCGGCTGCCTTCAGCAGTTCGGCCAGTTTCTTGCGCGCGTAGAACAAGCGCGTCTTCACAGTGTTCTCCGGGATCCCGACGATTTCGGCGACTTCTTCCACGGACTTCTCGTGGTAGTAGACGAGATCGACGATTTCCCGATGTTCCGGCGAGAGGCCCGTCAGACACTCCCGCAACGCAGCACTGGTATCCTTTTTCTGCACCACCGTTTCCGGATCATCGGACTGGTCCTCGATCGCGTTCGCGGCGTCTTCGTCCAGTTCAAAATCCTTCCTGCGGCGAAGCGCCGAGAGGGCCTTGAATCGGGTGATTGCCAGCAGCCAGGTGGAAACGGCGGATCGGCCTTCAAACTTGCCGGCTTGACGCCAGACGTCGAGAAACACCTCGCTGATGAGGTCTTCCGCCGCCTGCTCGTCCCGCACGAGCCTCAGCCCGAACCTGTAGACCCTGACATGGTGCCGCCCGTACAGCACCTGCATGGCGAGCCGGTCGCCCTGAGCGATCCTGGCGATCAGGACCTCGTCCGAAGCCGCCTGTGTCACGCTCAAAGCTCGTCTCGCAAGGTTGGTCGGATCGATGCGGCGGAGGGTTCGACGGGAGGTGCAAAATTGTTCAACCTACCGCAGTCGTACGGGGACCCGTGTGATCTGCCCCACATACATGCGCTTTTCCTGCTCCGCCCGTAGCGGGCGCCCGCCTCAATCCAGATCGGTAACATGATACTGAAACACTTTCCTGCGGATGGCCTGCCCGGCACGGGCGGGCCGATCAAGTCCGGTTCCATAGCAGTCCTGCACGACGTATGTCTCACGAACCCCTGCTTTGGCTCGACCGCATCGCAAACGATGCCTAATCGCCGGCAAATTCCCCCGTCCGGCCAAGGTCATCCTGTTCCGCGCTGCACGCTTCGGATTCGATTTCCAAGGATACCAAACCTAAAGGCTTGCCACGTAGATTTTTGGGCTGACATCCACCATTGGCGGGACCATGAACACGGCCGCGACGTCGCTTCCCGAGAGGAATGCCGCTGAGGTCGCGGATCTCGTCCTCACGCCCGGGGCGGCGGCGCCGGAGGTCCGGGCACGCCGGGCCTGGCAGCGCCGCCAGATGTATATCGGCCAGGTGGCGAGCTACTCGCTCGGCGCCTCCGTCCTGCTGCTCTACGCCTATGACGGCGTGATCCCGATCGACATTGCCTCGCTGTTCTGGGTCGGCGGCCTCCTGATCATCGGCACCTTCACCGTGCTGTCGGAGGCCGGCGTCGGCGACAAATTCACCGACCATTATCTCACCGTCTTCCAGATCTCGGCGCATATGGCGCTGCAATTCGTGTTCCTGCTGTCGGCCCCGACCATCGGCATCGCCTTCATCAGCGTGCTGTTCCTGATCTTCGCCTTCGGCACGCTGCGCATGACCTCGACCCAGGCGATGCTGACCTGGGCGCTCGCGACCGCCGGCCTTGCCGCCGTGTTCCTCGCCTCCGACCTGCCGATCGGCATGCCCGTCGCGACCAGGCTGCAGCGGACCGCCTCGATGCTGTGCTTCGTGCTGGTGATCGGCCAGTGCGCCTTCCTCGGCCTGTTCGGCGCCACGCTGCGCAAGATCCTGTATCAGCGCAGCATCGAGCTGAAGGCCGCCTATCAGCGCATCGAGGAACTGGCCGAGCTCGACGAGCTGACCGGCTCCTACAACCGCCGCTGCATCATGCGTCTGCTCGACGCCGAGATCGAAAACTCGCGGCGGACATCGAGGCCTTGTGCGATCGCGCTGATCGACCTCGACTGGTTCAAGCGTATCAACGACGCCCACGGCCATCCCATCGGCGACGAGGTGCTGCGCACCTTCGCGATCACGATGTTCGCCAACATCCGCCCGGCCGACAGCTTCGGCCGCTACGGCGGCGAGGAATTCCTACTGCTGCTGCCGGATACCGAAGGCGACGCCGCCTCGCGCACGCTCGAGCGCCTGCGCCGCGTCGTCGCCGACCTCGACTGGAGCTCGTTCTCTCCGGGCATGCGCGTGACGATTTCAGCGGGCGTCGTGACGCTTCGCGATGTTGATACTGCCGACACGTTTCTCGCGCGCGCCGACAGCGCGCTTTATTCCGCCAAGGCGCAAGGCCGCAACCGCATCGTAACGAACTGACCAAACCATTTTCTCCCGGGGCGCCAGAGGCGCCGCCGGACCGAACGCTCCAGGACAGGGCAATGAGATCCAAATCCGAGAAATCATCCGAGAATTTGCTTGAAGAATTGCAGGCCGCGCTCTCGCACGGCACCGTTGCGCGCCGGGTCGAGACACTGCGCCGCGTCACCGATCTCTTCGTGGGCAACGCGGTGGATTATTCCGACGACCACATCCGCGTGTTCGACGACGTGTTCGAGTGCCTGATCGAGCAGATCGAGACGTCCGCCAGGGCGCTGCTTGCCGACCGCCTCGCACCGATCGCGGCCGCGCCGCCGAAGATCATCCGCACGCTCGCGCTTGACGAGGTCATCGAGGTCGCAGGACCCGTGCTGACGAAATCGGAACGGCTGGACGAGGCCACCCTGATCGAGATCGCGCGCACGCGCGGCCAGGCCCATCTGAAGGCGATCTCGCTGCGGCGGGTGCTGTCGGAAGCCCTGACCGAGGTGCTGGTGACACGCGGCAACGAGGACGTGGTGCAATCAACCGTCAGCAATCCGGGCGCGCGGCTCTCCGAGGAAAGTCTCACCGACCTCGTCACGCGCGCCGAGCGCGACGACGGCCTCGCCACCTGCATCGGCCTGCGGCCCAGCCTGCCGCGCCATCACTACCTGAAGCTGGTTGCGAAGGCGTCCTTGAGCGTACGCCGGAAGCTGGAGGCCGCGCATCCCGAGCTCGCGGACGAGGTGTCGAGCGCGGTGCAGGAAGCGGCCCAGCGGGTCCGCGCCGCCGCCATGACCAGGCAGACCGAGATGGCGCGCGCGCTGGTGAAGTCGCTGCACGAGGACGGCCGCCTCAACGAATTCCAGGTCACCGCCTTCGCCGAGCAGGGCAAGTTCGACGAGACCAATGCGGGGCTCGCCGCGCTCGCGGGCGTTGCGGTCGAGACCGCCGAGACCATGATGATCGAAAGCCGCACCGAGGGCGTGATGATCCTCGCCAAGGTCGCGGGCATGCAATGGTCGAGCGTGCGCGCGATCATCGCGATGCGCGAAAAGCTGTCAGGCGGCGCGACGGCCGACATGCTAGCGCTGCGCGACAGCTACGAGGCCCTGCGCTCATCGACCGCGCAGCAGGTGCTACGCTTCCACCGCATGCAGAGCGCGACGCCGGCGGCGTGACGCGCCCGGTCTAATACCGCAGCACCCTCGAGCCGACCGCCGCACCGATCACGGTCACCACCGCGGTCGCGATCGTGTACCAGGTCGCGACGAACAGCGGTGAATCGTCGGTGCAGTGCGAGGCATAGAGCGTCGCGGCAAGTCCGGCCGAGACCAGGCCTGCGAGTGCACCGGCAAGCGCGGGACGCGAGGGTGCACCGTGGCGCAGGCCGAACAGCGCCCCCGCGAGCAGCGGCAGCGACATCGCGGGAATCGCCATCAGGCAAGTCCTGGAGTTCTTGCCCATCAAGCGCATCGTCATCGGCATGGCCGGGGCCATCATCGCCTCGCTGCCGATCGCAACTGCAAGCAGGCCGACGGGGAGCAGCAGCAGCCAGCCCCAGCCGCGCAGCAGGGCTTCCGGCCGCGACAGATGCAGGCTGACGATGATCGCGGGAATCGCGAGCGACAGCGTCACCGCGAACTTCATGTCGAAGAACGGATTGCCCATCGCGCTCATCACGTCGGCGCGCACGCCGAGAAAAGTCGCGAAGATCAGGATCGACAGCGGTGCGGCCACCAGCAGCGCCATGGTCAGCACGGCGCCGACGCGGGGCGCGCGGTGGGCGTTGTCGGCCGCGAGCGTGCGAATGAGTTGATCGGTATCCATGACTAGTGGTCCCGCAGTTTGGCCGTCAGTGCGGCAAGGCCGCGATGCAGCGCGACCCGCACCGCGCCTTCGCTCATCGAAAACTTCGCCGCCGTGTCCTTGATCGAGGCGGCCTCGACCGCGATCGACTGCAACACGTCGCGCTGGCGCTGCGGCAGCGTGCCCAGCTGCGCCGCAACCTCGCCCGCCGAAGCCGTCTCCTGCGGCGCCTCGCCCGGCAGCGTCTCGGCGAAATCGTCGATGTTGACGAAGACGCGCCTGCCGCGCCGCCGCAGGGCATCGATCAGCTTGTTGCGGGCGATCGCGAACAGCCAGGGCGCGAAGGGGGCTTCGCTGTCCCAGGTGTGCCGCTTCAGGTGCACCGCCAACAAAATCTCCTGCACGATATCCTCGGCCTGGTCGGGAGGCTGCCCGGCCCGCGCCAGGCCTCGCCTCGCGGCAGCGCGCAGCACCGGTGTGACCGCCTTCAGCAGGCGATGATACGCCGCATCATCGCCGGCCATGGCCGACCGCATCAGGCCGGTCCATTCGTCCTCACGTCCGCGCACGCGCGCCCCTCACCATGCAATTCGGCCGCTCTTTCAATTTGTTACGCCGGCCCAGCGCAATCACGAATTCGTGATCAATACTAGGTGCCGGTGCTCCGATGCGGCCGCAAGAACTCGCGACGGCTCATAACACCGATCGTTCCCGTCCGCACCCGGCGGCCGGCCGCGACGGGACGCCTTGCCCCGCTTTTGCCCGGTCTGGCCCGAAGATTCCCTTTTTCTGCCCCGCTGTCGTCACCTCGCGGCGTCTCTGTTCGGTCCCGGGATGGGTGAATTGGGGAGATCGTCAACATGATGAAAGCCAGCGGGCGCGCTGCCCTGATTCTTCTTGCCGGACTTTTCCTGCTGTTCGGAGGCGCTGCACGGGCGGCTCCAGCCTCGGCTGCGGGCAGCCAATCGGACAGCGCGGGCAAACAGGCCGATACGGTCAAGCCGGGCAAGCACCGGCACCAATCTTCTCGCCGCTCCAGCAGCAAGACGGCGCAAAAGTCCTCCGACGACAAGGCCAACAGCAAGGACACCGCGGCAAAGGCCAGCGAGGCCAAGACCGGCGACAAGACCGGCGACAGCGGCCTGTCCGCCTCGAGCCAGATGCCTCCGGAGGTCGCCAACGCCAATGCGCAGCTTGCCGCCGCCGATACGCCGCCCGCGGCTGCGGCCTCCGCCTTGACCGGCCGCGCCAACGACAACGTCCAGGCCGCGGCCGATAATACCGCTACCCCGAACGCCGAGGGCCAGATCGTCGCCCCCGACCAGCCCAACGATCTCGACCGCGCCGCGCAACAGGACAATCCGCCCGGCCAGAAGGCGGTGATTGCCGCGACCGAGGCGCAGCCGCGTCCCGCGCCGGTGATGGCCAGCAGCCAGCAGAGTTCGGCCTGGGACCAGAGCTCCCTGATCGGCAAGATCTTCATCGGCGTCGGCACGCTGCTGACGCTGGCCTCCGCCGCGCGCATGTTCATGGCCTGATTTCTTGGTCTGATTTCTTGGCCTGATTTGAAGAAATCCCGTCCGGAACGCGCGACGTGCCGCGTGTTCCGGGCCGCCTTGTTCCGAAGCCTTCCTGGGCTCTTGAAGCTCACCGCGCCAGCGGGCACATTGCCCGGCCAATCAAAAGCGTGGGTGGAGCATGAGCACGTTCGAACACATCATCGTCGAAAGCAAAGGCGCAGTCGGCATCGTCAAGCTGAACCGGCCGAAGATGCTCAACGCGCTCTCCTTCGGCGTCTTCCGCGAGATCGCCGCGGCGGTCGACGATCTCGAGGCCGATGACGCCATCGGCTGCATCGTCGTGACCGGCAGCGAGAAGGCCTTTGCCGCCGGCGCCGACATCAAGGAGATGCAGCCGAAGGGCTTCATCGACATGTTCTCCGAAGACTTCGCCGCGATCGGCGGCGACCGCGTCGCCCGCTGCCGCAAGCCGACCATCGCCGCGGTCGCAGGCTACGCACTCGGCGGCGGCTGCGAGCTCGCCATGATGTGTGACTTCATCATCGCCGCCGACACCGCCAAGTTCGGCCAGCCCGAGATCACGCTCGGCACCATTCCCGGCATCGGCGGCACCCAGCGCCTGACCCGCGCCATCGGCAAGTCCAAGGCGATGGACCTCTGCCTCACCGGCCGGATGATGGATGCAGCCGAAGCCGAGCGCTCGGGCCTCGTCAGCCGCATCGTGCCCGCCGACAAGCTGATGGACGAAGTCATGGCCGCGGCCGAGAAGATCGCGTCGATGTCGCGCCCGGCAGCCGCAATGGCCAAGGAGGCGGTGAACCGCGCCTTCGAAACCACGCTCGCCGAGGGCATGAGCGTCGAGCGCAACCTGTTCCATTCGACCTTCGCGCTGGAAGACCGCTCCGAGGGCATGGCCGCGTTCATCGAGAAGCGCAAGCCGGTGAACAAGAACCGGTAAGGCCAGCAAGCGGTCAGGCTGATGTAAGGCTCTGGCGTCTCCCTCCAAAAATGCTGTGACGGACCTGCAACAAGCACGGAATACATGGGGGTTTTCCCCGCGGCAGTTTGCCTGCGCGACCCCGGCTGGTTAAACAGTTAAGAGGCCACCGTCGGCGGGGGCGGACAGCCGGGGTTTAGCGGGATTACATGATTGGGCGTGCCGCCAGAGCTGGTCGCGTGATGACGCGGCATCGATCGGGCGTGGGTCCTGTGCTTGCGACATGGACCACGCTGGCGCTCTCGTGCGCCCTGCCCTCCCAGGCATGGGCCGAAGCCCTGCCGGAGGCATTGGCAAAAGCCTACCAGACCAACCCGCAGCTCAATGCCGAGCGCGCGCGCCAGCGCGCCACCGACGAAAACGTGCCGCAGGCGCTGGCCGGCTACCGGCCGCAGATCGTGGCGAGCCTCAGCGCCGGCCTGCAATCGGTGCGGAACCTATTGCCTGACAACACCATCCAGACTGCAAACCTGAAGCCCTGGGTCATCGGCGTCACCGTGACGCAGACCCTGTTCAACGGCTTCCGTACCGCCAACAACGTGCGGGCCGCCGAGCTCCAGGTCCAGTCGGGCCGCGAGGCGCTGCGCAATGTCGGCCAGGGCGTGCTGCTCGACGCGGTCACCGCCTATACCAACGTGCTGGCGAACCAGTCGCTGGTCGAGGCGCAGCGCTCCAACGTCGCCTTCCTGCGCGAGACCCTCGCCGTCACCCAGCGCCGCCTCAATGCCGGCGACGTGACGCCGACCGACAGCGCCCAGGCCGAGGCCCGCCTCAACCGCGGTCTCTCCGATCTCAACGCCGCCGAGGTCGCGCTTGCGGTGAGCCAGGCGACCTACGCCCAGGTGATCGGCAACGCGCCGTCGCAGCTCAAGCCCGCCGAAGTGGTCGACCGCTATCTGCCGAAGAGCCGCGAGGATGCGCTGACGATGGCGATCCGTCAGCATCCGGCGGTGATGGCGGCCGGCTTCGACGTCGATGTCGCCTCCACCAACATTCGCGTCGCCGAAGGCGCACTGCTGCCGAGCGCCAGCGTCCAGGGCAGCGCCAGCAAGAGCCGCAACAACGACCCGACACTCGGCACCTTCGCCGAGGACCAGGCCTCGGTTGTCGCCAATGTCACAGTGCCGATCTATGACGGCGGCCAGGCCGCCGCGCAGACCCGGCAGGCCAAGGAGATCACGGCGCAGAGCCGGCTCGTGCTCGACCAGGTGCGCAACCAGGCGCGCACGGCAGCGGTCAGCGCCTGGGTCGCCAATGAAGGCGCCAAGATCGCGGTCTCGGCCTCGGAGTCCGAGGTGAAAGCGGCAACCGTCGCGCTCCAGGGCGTGCAGCGCGAGGCCGCCGGCGGACAGCGCACGACGGTGGACGTGCTGAACTCGCAGGCCGATCTGATCCAGGCCAAGGCCCGCCTGATCGGCGCGCTGCGCGACCGCGTGATCGCGTCCTACACCCTGCTCAGCGCCGTCGGCCATCTCGACGTCAAGACCTTGAGCCTGAACACGCCGGACTACCTGCCCGAGGTGCACTACCAGCAGGTCCGCGACGCCTGGCACGGCCTGCGCACGCCGTCCGGGCAGTAACCTCAAATCTCCTCGGTCGGTTGCCGATGAAAAGCCTCCGCATCCATCTGATGGGAGCTTCGGGCTCCGGCGTAACGACGCTCGGGCGCGCGCTCGCCGGCCGGCTTGCGCTGCCGCATCACGACACCGACGATTATTTCTGGCTGCCGACCGTGCCGCCCTACCAGACGACGCGCCCCGCCGCCGAGCGGCTGCGCCTGATGCACGAGATGTTTCTGCCACGTCTCGATTGGGTGCTGAGCGGAACCGTCACCGGTTGGGGCAATGAGCTCGTCCCGTTCTTCGATCTCGTCGTCTTTGTGACGACGCCGCGCGAGCTTCGCTTGCAGCGCCTGCGTGGCCGCGAGGCTGCGCATTTCGGGGCTGATGCCGTCGCACAGGGCGGTTGGCGTCATGGGGAGACGGAGTCGTTCGTCGAATGGGCCTCGCGCTACGAAGCCGGCGATCGCGAGGGCCGCAGTCTCGCAAAGGATGAGGCCTGGCTCGCGGCCCTGCCCTGCCCGGTCGTGCGCGTTGACGGCTCACGCTCGCTTGCGGACCTTGTCGAGCAGCTATGCAAGGACGCGCAGCGGTTGCCGGGCTGATGTGATACTCTCCCGGCACCACTGCCAAATAATAAAAACCAGGGAGAGAAACCGTGCTCAACCGACGCAGCGTCCTGCTTGCCTCCCTTGCCGCCGGAGTAGCCATGACCAACAGAGCCCACGCCCGCGCGGCGCAGCCTGCGACGCCGGTCAATTTCGACGTCCCCGCGCATGCCTGCGACTGCCACACTCACATTCATGGCGACGTCGAGAAGTTCCCGTTCTTCGCCGGGCGCGTCTACACGCCCGAGCCGGCCTCCCCGGAGGAGATGGCCGCGCTGCACAAGGCGCTGCACATGGAACGCGTGGTCATCGTCACCCCCAGCGTCTACGGCACCGACAATTCGTCGACCTTGTTCGGCATGAAAGCCCGCGGCGCCAATGCGCGCGGTGTCGCCGTGATCGACGACAAGACGACCGAGGCGCAGCTCGATGCGATGCAGGCGGACGGCTTCCGCGGCATGCGCCTCAATCTCGCGACCGGCGGCGTCAACGACCCCAACGTCGGCAGGTCACGCTTCACCGCCGGCGTCGAGCGCATGAAGGCGCGCGGCTGGCACGTGCAGCTCTACACCACGCTGGCCATGATCTCGGCGATCAATGACCTCGTCGAGAGCGCGCCGGTCCCCGTCGTGTTCGACCATTTCGGCGGCCTGGAAGCCTCGCTGGGCCTGGAGCAGCAGGGTTTCTCCGATCTCGTTGCGCTGGTGAAGTCCGGCAAGGCCTATGTGAAGATCTCCGGCGCCTATCGCTCGTCAAAGCTCGCGCCGGACTACCAGGACATGGTGCCGTTCGCGCGGGCGCTGATCGCGGCGAATCCGGATCGCATCGTCTGGGGCACCGACTGGCCGCATCCGGATTCGAACCGTGTCGAGGGACGCAAAGCCACCGACATCGCGCCGCTCTACCAGATCGATGACGCCCGCCTGCTCAACCAGCTTCCGGTGTGGGCGCCGGATGCGGGTGTGCGCAAGAAGATCCTGGTCGACAATCCGGCGCGACTCTACGGATTTTGAGTCGCAGCCGGCGCCGGCGCTCAGCGCGCGCGGCGGGAGAAGAAGGAGATCAGCACCGGCAGGGTGACCAGGATCACGACGGGCGCCAGCATCATGCCGGTGACGACGACGACCGCGAGCGGCTTCTGCACCTGGGAGCCGATGCCTTCAGACAGCGCCGCCGGCAGCAGGCCGACGCCGGCGACCACGCAGGTCATTAGCACGGGCCGGAGCTGCAGCTCGCCGGTGCGGATCACTGCGCTCATGCGGTCCATGCCCTCTTCGATCAGCTGGTTGAACTGCGACAGGATGATGATGCCGTCCATCACGGCGATGCCGAACAGCGCGATGAAGCCGATCGCCGCGGACACGCTGAAGGCGGTGCCGGTGATCAATAGCCCCAGCACGCCGCCGAAGATCGCCATCGGGATCACGCTCATCGCCAGCAGCGTGTCGGTCATCGAGCCGAAATTGAACCAGAGCAGGACGCCGATCAGCGCTAGCGAGATCGGCACCACGATCGACAGCCGCCGGATCGCGTCCTGGAGATTGCCGAACTCGCCCACCCATTCCATGTGCGAGCCCGGCGGCAACTGCACCTGGGTGGCGATCTTCTGCTGCGCCTCGCGGATCGCGCTGCCGAGGTCGCGCTCGCGCACCGAGAACTTGATCGGCAAATAGCGTTCCTGCTGCTCGCGATAGATGTAGGCCGCGCCCGACACGAGGCTGATGGTGGCGACCTCGCTGAGCGGGATCTGCGTCACGGTACCGTTCGGCCCGGGCGCACCGATGCGCAGATTCTGGATCGCCTCGGCACTCCTGCGGAATTCCGGCGCAAGGCGAACGATGATCGGGAAGTGGCGGTCGCTTCCCGGCTCGTAGAGATCGCCCGCAGTGTCACCGCCGATCGCGACCTTGATGGTGGCGTTGATGTCGCCGGGAGCGAGCCCGTAGCGCGCGGCCTTGGCGCGGTCGATGTCGATCTGGACCGTCGGTTGGCCGAGCGAGGTGAACACCGCAAGGTCAGTGACGCCCTGCACGGTCGACAGCACCTGCTTGATCTTGTTGGCGGTGTCGGTGAGCGCCTGCAGATCACTGCCGAACAGCTTGATCGAATTCTCGCCCTTCACGCCGGAGACGGCTTCGGAGACGTTGTCCTGCAGATATTGCGAGAAGTTGAACTCGACACCGGGGAAGCGGTCGTCGAGCTGCTTGAGCAGTTCCGCGGTCAGCTCTTCCTTGTCGCGCGTGCCGGGCCATTGGCTGGCGGGCTTGAGCGGCGCGAAGAACTCGGCGTTGAAGAAGCCGGCGGCGTCAGTGCCGTCGTCGGGGCGGCCGTGCTGCGAGACCACGGATTCCACCTCGGGCCGGGCCCGGATCACCTTGCGCATCTCGTTGACGTAGCTGTTGCCTTCCTGGAGTGAGATGGTCGGCGGCAGCGTGGCGCGGATCCAGAGATTGCCCTCTTCCAGCTTCGGCAGGAATTCGAGGCCGAGCAGCCGGCCCAGCGCCACCGTCATCACCACGAGGCCGATCGCGCCGCCGAGCACGATGTTGCGGTTGGCCACGGCCCAGTTCAGCACCGGCATGTAGATCCGGTGCAGGATCAGCATCACCTTGGTCTCGGTCTCCTCGACATGCGCGGGCAGGATGATGGCGGACAGCGCCGGCGTGACGGTAAAGGTGGCAAGCAGGCCGCCGGCCAGCGCGTAGGCATAGGTGCGCGCCATCGGCCCGAAGATGTTGCCTTCGACGCCGGAGAGCGTGAACAGCGGCAGGAAGGCCGCGATGATTATCGCGGCGGCGAAGAAGATCGAACGCGAGACGTCGGCGGCGGCGCTGAGGATGGCGTGGCTCTTCATGCCGAACAGCGTCTCGTTCGACATATGCTCGGTTTCCGACACCGGCGTCGTCTGCGTCAGGCGGCGGAAGATCGCCTCCACCATGATGACGGTGGCATCGACGATCAGGCCGAAATCGATCGCGCCGACCGACAGCAGGTTCGCCGATTCCCCGCGCAGCACCAGGATGATGACGGCGAAGAACAGCGCGAATGGAATGGTGGCGCCGACGATCAGCGCACTGCGGAGGTCACCGAGGAAGATCCACTGCAGCAGCACGATCAGCAGGATGCCGACCACCATGTTGTGCAGCACGGTGTGGGTGGTGAGCTCGATCAGGTCGCCGCGGTCATAGATGCGCTCGATGCGCACGCCGGGCGGCAGGATGCTGGAGTTGTTGATGGTCTGAACGAGCTGGTGGACGCGCTTGATGGTCGGCGAGCTCTGCTCGCCGCGGCGCATCAGGACGATGCCCTGCACGATGTCGTCGGAATCATCGAGGCCGGCGATGCCGAGACGGGGCCGTTGCCCCACGGTGACGGTGGCGACGTCCTTGACCAGCACCGGGTTGCCGTTGGTCTGCGACACCATGGTGTTGGCGAGATCGTCGATGGAGCGGATCAGGCCGACGCCGCGCACCACGGCCGACTGCTGGCCGATATTGACGGTGTTGCCGCCGACATTGACGTTCGCATTGCCGACCGCCTGGAGCAGTTGCGGCAGCGTCAGGCCGTTGGCGACCAGCTTGTTGAAATCGACCTGGAGCTCGTAGGTCTTGCTCTTGCCGCCCCATCCGGTGACGTCGATCACGCCGGGCACGGCGCGGAAGCGGCGCTGGAGGATCCAGTCCTGGATGGTCTTGAGATCGAGCACGCTGTAGTTCGGCGGGCCGACCAGGCGGTAGCGGAAGATTTCGCCGATCGGGCTGAGCGGCGAGATCTGCGGCTGCACGTTGCCCGGCAGCGGCGCGAGCTGCGCCAGGCGGTTCAGGACCTGCTGCAACGCCTCGTCATAGGTATAGGCGAAGGAGAACTGGAGCTTGATGTCGGAGAGGCCGTAGAGCGAGATGGTGCGGATGGTCGTGAGGTTCTTCAGACCCGCAACCTGGGTCTCGATCGGGATCGTGATGTAACGCTCGATCTCCTCGGCCGAAAGGCCCGGGCTCTGCGTCACGATATCGACCATCGGCGGGGTCGGATCGGGATAGGCCTCGATGTTGAGCTGGTTGAACGCGATCAGGCCGCCGATCAGCACGGCGACGAACATGCCGACCATCAGGAAGCGCCGGTTGACGGCAAGGGCGACGAGGCGATCCATTCAGGTCTTCAGCTTGTCTTCAGTTTTTTTGGGTCGTCGATCAGCTGCCGGACGCCGCGCGGTCGATGAACAGGCTGCCCTTGGTGACGATCTGCTCGCCGGGTTTCAGGTTGCTCGTGACTTCGACGAGATTCCCGTTGATGAGGCCGATCTTGATCTCGCGCAGCTCGACCGACTTGTCCTCGCGCGCGACCCAGAGACGGACCTTGTCGGCTTCGTAGATCAGGGCCTGCTTGGGTACCGCCGGCGCGGCGCGATCGCCGGCCGAATAGATGGTGACGTTGGCGAACATCTCCGGCTTGAGCAGGCCATCCTTGTTGTCGATGGTGGCGCGGACCAAGAGGCGGCGGGTGCTCGGATCGATCGCGGCGGCCACGTAGTTGATCTTCGCGGTCAGCGGGCGGCCCGGCAGCGCCATCACGTTGACGGTGATGTCCTGGCCGATGCACACCGCGGCCGCATCGCTCTCGCGCACGAAGGCGGTGAGCCAGACCGTCGAGAGATCGCCGATCACGAAGACCGGATCGCTGGCACCGGAATTGACGTACTGGCCCGGGCCGATCTTGCGCTGCACGACCGTGCCGGAGATCGGCGAGTAGATCGTGATCTCCCGATTGATCGTGCCCTTGTCCTGGAACGCCTTGATGGTGTCGTCGGTGAAGCCGAGGATGCGCAGCTTGTTGCGTGCAGCCTCCAGCGCCGTCACCGAGGAGCGCATGTCGTTCTGCGCCTGGACCTGCGTCGCTTCCGCCTGCTGGTAGTCCTTCAGCGGAATGGCGTGGCCCTCATAGAGATCCTTGGCGCGCTTGAACTGGATGTCGGCGAGATCGATCGCCGACTTCGCCTTGTTCTGCGCGGTCATCGCCGCGATGAAATCGTTCTGGGCCTGCACGGTGTCGGCGGCTTCGATTGTGAACAGCGGTTGACCTTGCGTCAGGGTCTCGCCGGGCTTGGCGAGCAGCTTGGTGACCCTGCCCGCATAAGGCGAGAACACTGGCGTCGAGCGATCCTCGTCGACCGCGACCTTGCCTTCGGTGACATATTCGGCCCGGAAGGTCTTGGCCTTGACCGGCTCGATCGTCAGTGTCGCCCACTCGGACGGCGTCGGCGTGAAGTTCTGCGCATTCCTGCGCGACTGGCTGGAAATCTCGGAGTGGCTCTTCTCCTTGGCGCCCGCACGGAGAAACCCATAGGCCCCGCCGGCGGCAAGAGCTAGTAAAACTACGGATGTGACCACCCGCCGTTTTGTAAGCGCCTGCAATCGCTTGGTATTTTCAACTACCATAGGGCCCGGTCTTGTTTGCGACGATGTCGGCAAACGATAGCCTCATCGGTCGCGCTAATAGTGCCGAATTGAGAGTTCAAACAACCTAAAAAACGCGTCGCGCCTTTCCGTTTGCGTTAAAATTTTGCGACGCGTCAGCCCCACGTCAGCTTCGAGGCGGCCACTGTGCCGGATGGCTGCCGAGCGGCATCGCCGGACGGCTCCATTGCGCCGGCGTCTTCGAGAGCAGCGCCGAATGCTGCACCGCCTTCAACGTGCCGAAGCCAGATGGCATGCGCTCGATGAACGCAGCATGTACAGCTGCCCCCGTAAGATCCGGGGCGTTCAGTCCGCCGTCGAGCCGGCCGAGATTCCACAGCCAGCGGCCGGTCTGCGCCAGCGACACGCGGACGTGCCAGCTGCCGCCTTCGCACGCCTGGCGTGCCTTGGCCATCATCGCGCCGAACGCCATCAGATAGCCGGTGGCGTGGTCGAGCATCTGCGCCGGCAATTCCTTGGGACCGTCGATGCCGGCGGCCTCTCCCTCGGCGTGGTTGAAGCCGGTCGTGGTCTGCACCAGCGAGTCGAAGCCGCGCCGCTCGGCCCAGGGGCCGACATGGCCATAGGCCGACAGCGTGACATAGACGATGCCAGGACTGATCGTAGCGACCTCTTCGGGCGCAAAGCCGAGGGCGGCGAGCGCGCGCGGACGATAGCCCTGCGAGAAGATGTCGGCGTCCTTCAGCAGGTCGCGCAACTGCGCCCTGCCCTTCTCGCTCTTGAGCTCGAGGAAGGTGGTGAGCTTGCCGCGACCGGTATCGATGGTGAGCCAGGGAATGGCGGGCAACTCGGGCCCCGACACCAGCAGCACATCGGCGCCGTGTGCTGCGAGCGTGCGGCCGGCGACGGGACCTGCGATGACGCGGGAGAGATCGAGCACGCGGAGCCCAGCGAGCGGACGATCGCCTTTCGGCCACGGCCTTCGCGAAGCATCGCCGATCTTCTCGATCGAGAGCAGCGGCAACTCCGCGAGCGCACGCGCCTGCGGCAGCGCCGACCACTCGTCGTGAGAGCGCATCAAGGCGACAACGCCGCCCGCTGCGTAGGCCGCAGTCTCGAAATCCTCGCCCTTCCACTGCATCAGCGCAGCCTGCACCTTCTCGCGTTCCGGCTCGCAAGCAAGCACCTTGCAAACGGCATCGCGGTGATGCGGGAAATTGGTGTGGCAGCGAACGAAGCGGCCATCGCCCGTCCTGTAGACGCCGGCGATGGCATCCCAGGCCGGTGGCGGCGGCTTGTCGTCGAGGCGCAAATAGCGCTCGGAGCGGCATTCGGCGACGGCGTGACGCATGTCGACGGAGACGTCCTGCGCCTCGCCGCTGCGCAGCCGCCAGATCTCGGCAGCGGCGAGGCCGGCTGCGGCGATCGTGGTCTGGCCGGCGACGGCGACGCGAAACGAGGACGGGATCTGCGGCTCCTCGCCTGTCAGCCGCACGCGCGCGAGCGCGGCTTTGTCGCCGCAGACGGAGGTCCAGATGTTGCTGAGAATGTCGGCGGGGCTTTGCATGACCGCTTCTCTCCCGTAATTTTTTACAACCATTCATTAGCACGGAAAGGATTGCAATGGCCGCCATCGATCCCCTCACCGCGGGTGCCGTGTTCATCGCCACGGCGGCGACCGACGCGGTCTATGTGATGTTCACCTCCGCCGTGGTCGCGCGCAAGCGCGTGCCTGCGGCGACGTGGAGCGCGATCTGGTACCTGCTCTCCTCCTATGCCGTGATCAGCTACACCGAGAACGCCTTCTATGTTGCCTTCGCCGCGATCGGCTCCTGGGTCGGCGCCTATGCATCACTGACCTTCCTCCACCGCCCGCCCGGCGGCCCGCCGGTGGGAGCGTCGCCGGAGTGAGGGCGATGCTCTGGGCCATCTCACACGGTGTCATCATCCGCGAAGGCGGATGATCCAGTATCCCAGAGACGCTGATGATAGAGCCGAGACGTCACGGCGTACTGGATACCCCGCTTTCGCGGGGTATGACAGCGAGAACGAATTCGATATCTTCGCTCAAACAACCAAACTCCGCACGACCAACAACAAGGAAAACCAACAATGGATCTCGGTCTCAAAGGCAGGAACGCCATCGTCCTCGGCGGCACGCGCGGCATCGGGCGGGCGATTGCGGCGACGCTGGCCGGTGAAGGCAGCAATGTCGCGGTGTGCGCACGCAATGCGGATCAGGTTGCGGCCACCGTCGCCGAACTGAAGGCGAGCGGAATCCGCGCCACCGGCAGCCCGGTCGATGTGACCGACGGCGCGGCGTTGAAGAGCTGGATCGAGAGTGCCGCAAAAGAGCTCGGCAGCATCGACATGCTGTTCTCCAATGCCGGCGCGATGGCGCAGGGCGGCGATCCCGCATCATGGGAGCAGAATTTCCGGCTCGACGTGCTCGGTGCCGTGCACGCCTTCGACGCCGCGCGGCCGTTCCTCGAAGCAAGCGGCGCCGGCAGCGGCGACGCCGCCTTCGTGATCATCTCGTCGATCTCCGCCGCGCAGGCGGACACGGCCAGCTCCTACGGCCCGATCAAGGCGGCGCTGATCCACATGGCCAAGGGATTGGCACGGCAATACGCGAAGAGGAAGATCCGGGTCAACGTGGTCTCGCCCGGCACCGTCTATTTCAAGGGCGGCGTCTGGGAGATGGTCGAGAAGAACATGCCCGAGCGGTACCAGGACGCAATGAAGCGCAACCCGACGGGCCGCATGGCAACGCCGCAGGAGATCGCCAGTGCAGCGGTGTTTCTGGCGAGCCCGGTGTCGGCCTTCACGACTGGATCGAACCTCGTCGTTGACGGCGCGATCTCGAACCGGGTGAATTTTTAGGGGGCACGCTGTCATCGCCCGGCTTCGACCGGGCGATCCAGTATTCTAGAGGCGGCTGTGATTGAATCGAGAAGCCGCGGCGTACTGGATACCCCGCTTTCGCGGGGTATGACGACTGAGAGTGTGGCGCGCGATCGCTCGACAAACTCGTCATTGCGAGCGCAGCAAAGCAATCCAGAATCTTTCCGCGGGAACAGTCTGGATTGCTTCGCTGCGCTCGCAATGACGACGTAGTGGGCAGCCCGCCTTACGACGCTCAATGAAAATCCCGCGACGGCGGCAGGATGCGGACGTTGCGGGGGTGGCGGATTTTTTGGGCTGGCATGTCCGCGAGGGCGCGGGGGTCTTCGTTGAGCGGTTCGACGACGGTCGCACCTGACGGCACCGGATGCTTGCCGCTGAGCGCATCGTTGGCGAGGCCGACCAGATCATGCGAGCGGTCGACCATGCGCTGGGCGATGAGATGCGTCACCTTTTCGGGACTGCTCTGGATATAGCCCTCGACCAGGATGAGCCGTGCGCCCATCACTTCTTTGCGGTACTGCTCCATGATCTTGGGCCAGACCACGACATTGGCGATGCCGGTTTCGTCCTCCAGCGTCATGAACACGACGCCGCTGGCGCTACCCGGCCGTTGCCGCACCAGGACCACGCCGGCGCAGCGAACGCGGCGCCGCTCGTTTTCATGGCTGATGTCCTTGCAGGCGACGACCCGCTCGCGCGTAAACATCTCGCGCAAGAATTCCATCGGGTGGCCCTTCAGCGACAGCCGGATGGTCTGGTAGTCCGCGACCACCTGCTCGGAGCGCGGCATCGCCGGCAGCGGCTTTGCACCTTCGTCCGGCTGCTCACGCGCGGTCGCCGCCTCGAACAGCGGCAGCGGCACGTCGTCGGGCAGCCGCCGCACCTGCCACAGCGCCTCGCGGCGGTCGAGCCCGAGCGAACGGAAGGCGTCGGCGTCCGCGAGCAGGATCAGCGCGCGCTTGGGCAGGCCGGTATCACGGGCGAAATCCTCGAGAGAGGTGAAGGCCCGGCGGTTGCGCGCGGCAATGATGCGGTCGGCCCAGTCTTCGGCTCTCTCCACATTGTCATTCCGGGGCGCGCCTCTTGGCGCGAGCTCTGATGCGCAATTGCGCATCTGAGAATCCATACTCCCGATCGTGGTTATGGATTCCGGGCTCGACGCTGACGCGTCGCCCCGGAATGACAGCTGGGAGCGTTTCAACCTCTCCTCATCTTCATCCAGCCAATGGAAGCCGTCGATCTGGCGGAAGCCGAGGCGCACGGCGCAATACTTGCCATCTGTATTTTCCAGCGTGTTCTGCGCAAAGCTGAAGGACACGTCGATGTCACGGATCTCGACACCGTTCTTGCGGGCATCGCTGACGATCTGCGCCGGCGCGTAAAAGCCCATCGGCTGCGAGTTCAGGAGGCCGCAGCAGAAGGCGTCGGGATGGTAGTGCTTCAACCATGAAGAAATGTAGACCAGTTGCGCGAAGCTTGCGGCATGGCTCTCCGGAAAACCGTAGGAGCCAAAACCCTTGATCTGGTCAAAGCAGCTTCTGGCGAAATTGGGGTCGTAGCCGCGCGCCACCATGTTGCCGATCAGCTTCTCCTCGTACTGGCCTATGGTACCGACATTGCGGAAGGTCGCCATCGAGCGGCGCAGGCCGTTGGCTTCCTCGGACGTAAAATGTGCGGCCTCGATCGCGATGCGCATCGCCTGCTCCTGGAACAGCGGGACGCCGAGCGTCTTGTGCAGCACATTGTAAAGCTCGTCCTTGTCGCCTTGGTCCGGCGACGGCGAGGGATAGCTCACCTTTTCCAGCCCGTTTCGCCGCCGCAAATACGGATGCACCATGTCGCCCTGGATCGGGCCCGGCCGCACGATCGCGACTTCGATGACGAGATCGTAGAAGGTCCGCGGCTTCAGGCGCGGCAGCATGTTCATCTGGGCGCGGCTCTCGACCTGGAATACGCCAAGCGACTCCCCGGCGCACAGCATGTCGTAAACCCTGGGATCGTCCTGCGGAACGCTCGCCAGCACAAAACGCTCGCCCTTGTGGTCCGCGATCAAATCAAAACACTTCCTGATGCAGGTCAGCATGCCCAGCGCCAGCACGTCGACCTTCATCATATGAAGCGCGTCGACGTCGTCCTTGTCCCATTCGATGAAGGTGCGGTCGTCCATCGCCGCATTGCCGATCGGCACATAGGTGTCGAGCCGGTCCTGGGTCAGCACATAGCCGCCGACATGCTGGGAGAGATGGCGCGGGAATTCGATCAATTCGGTCGCAAGCTCGACCGCGAGGTTGATCATCGGATTTTGCGGATCGAGCCCGGCCTGCCGGACCTGCATGTCGTTGAGGCCCTTGCCCCAGCTGCCCCAGACGGTATCGGCGAGCGCGGCGGTGACGTCCTCGGTCAGGCCTAGCGCCTTGCCGACATCGCGGATGGCGCTGCGCGGGCGGTAGTGGATGACGGTGGCGATGATCGCGGCGCGGTGACGGCCGTAGCGGCGGTAGACATATTGCATCACCTCCTCGCGCCGCGAATGCTCGAAATCGACGTCGATGTCGGGCGGCTCCAACCGCTCCTTGGAGATGAAGCGCTCGAACAAGAGGTCGACCTTGGTCGGGTCGACCGAGGTGATGCCGAGCACGTAACACACGGCCGAGTTCGCCGCCGAGCCGCGGCCCTGGCACAGGATGTTCTGGCTGCGCGCATAGTGGACGATGTCGTGCACAGTGAGGAAATAGTGCGCATATTTCAGCTCGGCGATCAGCGCGAGCTCTTTCTTCAGGGTGGCGCGCAGCTTGTCGTCGATCTCGCCGCCAAAGTATTTATCGACGCCTGCCCAGGTCAGATCTTCCAGATGCCCCTGCGCGGTCTTGCCCGGCGGCACCGGCTCGTCCGGATATTGATATTTGAGCTGGTCGAGCGAAAAGTCGATCTTGTCCGCAAAGCGCATGGTCTCCGCGATCGCTTCAGGGAAATCGCGGAACAGCCGCGCCATCTCGCGCGGCGTCTTCAGGAAGCGCTCGGCATTGGCCTCGAGCTTCCGCCCCACAGCCTCGATCGTGGTCTTCTCCCGGATGCAGGTCAGCACGTCCTGCAGCGGCCGGCGGCCGGGATCGTGATAAAGCACCTCGTTGGTCGCGAGCAGCGGCACCTTGGCCTTTGCGGCGAGATCGTCGAGCCGCGAAAGGCGCCGCCGGTCGTCGCCGCGATAGATCAGGCTCGCCGCCAGCCACACGCCCTCGGCGCGGCTGGCTTTGAGCTTGGCGAGAACATCCAGCGCCTGCGCCGGCTCGAAGCGATGCGGCAGCGTCAACACCAGAAGCTGGCCTTCGGAAAACTCAAGAAGATCGGCGAAGGTGAGATGGCATTCGCCCTTCTCGATCCGCGTGATGTCGTCGCCGCGCTTGCCCCGGGTCAGGAGCTGGCAGAGCCGGCCATAGGCCGCGCGATCGCGCGGATAGACCAGAATGTCGGGCGTACCGTCGATGAAGACGATGCGCGCGCCGATCAGCAGTTTCGGCTTGTGCAGCACCTTGTCATTGTCGAGCTCTTTGTAAGCCCGCACCACACCGGCGAGCGTGTTGTGATCGGCGATGCCGATCGCGGGGATGCCGAGGAGGCTTGCCTGATGCACATAGGCGCGCGGATCCGAGCCGCCGCGCAGGAAGGAGAAGTTTGTGGTGATGCCGATCTCGGCATAAGCAGGCGTAATCATGCGAAAAGACCGTGCACATACCAGCCGGGAGACGCGGGCTTGCCGTCACCGTCGAACACCTCCCCCTCGTAGAGACCGTCGCGAAAGATCCAGAAGCGGAGGCCTTCGGCATCCTCGATGCGGAAGTAATCCCGCGTCAGCTGCTTGCCGTCCTGCCGCCACCATTCCATGGCGATGCGCTCGGGCCCTTCCACCCGCACCACCGCGTGCAGCGCGCGGCGCCAGGTGAACTGATGCGGCGGGCCATCGGGCACGGTCGCGAACGGCACCTTGATCGGCTCAGGCTTGTCGAACAGCCGCAAGGGGCGCAGCGGCGGCTCGCTCTCGGTGCGAACAGGCCATTCGGCCTGCATAGCGGCGGCGAGATGATGCTGTGCTGGCGCGGCAAGCACCGCGCTTTCGGGGATATGGGTATCCTGCGGCAGATGCACGACGACGCGCTTGCCGCCGATGCGCGCGGCGATGCGGTCGATCAAAGCGGCGAGCTCGTCATTGTCGTGGACATGGGCGTCGAGGTCGCGCTGCTCCTGCACCACGATCTCGGTGCGGCTCGCCGACAGCCGCACCATGTCGAAGCCGAAACCGGGATCGAGGGGATCCGCGAGCGCATCGAGGCGCTCGCGGAACAGGCGGTCGATCACCGCGCTGCGCGTCACGGGACGTCCGGTCTCGACCATGATCGCGCGCACCACGCCGTCGGTGCGGAAGAAGGCGGCCTCCAGCCGCCGCGCGCCTTTACCCTGCTTCTCCATGGAGGCGATCAGCATATCGGCCAGACGCGACAGCGTCATCGCAATCATGGTGTCGGTCGCGATCGGTTCGGCAAAGCGCTTCTCGACGATGTAATCGGGCAATGGCTTGCGCGGATTGATCGGCGCATCGCCCTGTCCCAGCGCGTGCGCGAGCAGGATCGAGAACCGCGCACCGAACCGCGCCGTGATTTCGCTCGGCGAGCGCGAGGCGACATCGCCGATGGTCTTCAGGCCGGCGCGGCGCAGGCCGGTGGTGATGGCCTCGCCCGCACCGAGCGCGGAGACCGGAAATGGGCTGATCGCCTCCGCCTCCCCGCCATCGGCCACGATGGTGCCTGTCGCCTGCCGCGTCAGCGTGCGAGCGCAGACCGACGTGCCGGCGATCGCCGCGCTGACGGCAAAGCCCTGACGTGCGAGGGCACGAACCAGCGTCTGCAACAGTGCCGCTTCACCGCCGAACAGATGTGCGCAGCCGGTGATATCGAGGAACAGCCCATGCGGCGGATCGAGCGCAACCAGCGGCGTGAAGCGGTCGCACCAGTCGGCGATGTCGCTGAGCGTCTTGGCATCGGCCACGACATCGGCGTCGAACACCCGCAAGTCCGGACACATCGCCCGCGCATTGGCCAGGGGCTGGCCGATATGCAAACCCAGACGAGACGCCGCATCGTCCAGCGCATGGATCACCAGCGCGTTGTTGTCCTTGATGACGACGACGCTCGGCTCGTCTTTTTGTTTTGACGCGTTTTCTTCACGCGAACCGGTACCCGCTTCGCTTGAAAACGCTTTGGCCTTACGCAGTCCGGCGCTGCCAAGGAACCGCTGGATCCGGTCGATGGGCAGGCGCGGCAGCCACAGGCTGAGAATACGTCGAGGGTTCACTGAACTGGCACTCATCACAATTCCATTCCATGATCCACCGGCCGCACGGGCCATGACGATTGCGCAAGAGCTCGGCATCGAAGCGCGGCGCGCCCCAGGCGCTCCACATCGGGCCCGGCGGCGAATGCGCCGCGCGCAGCATCCATCGTGTCTCCGCAGTCGAAGGCAACGGCTGCGCGGCCATGCGCAGCATCAGACCGGTGACGCCGGAGCCTTGCGCGGCCAGCGTCAGCTTGCGACTCGCCACGAGATCGAACTGCCTGATATCGCCCCAGAGCTCGAGCACGACGGCACCGAGCGCATCGCAGGCGAGCGCATCGGCCGAGGTGCGCAGCGCGCTCTCGACATCGGCAGCGCGCACCATCACCACACGGCGCGGATCGAGGCCGAGCTCGGCGAGCCCGCTCATCGACAGCGCGCCGGCCTCGACTTCCGAAAAATCCTGCCGCACCCACAGCAGCGGCCGACGCGCTGAGACGCGCCCCGCAAGCCCCATGACAAAACCCGTCGCGGCCGCACCCTGGCGGCCCTCGCAAAACACCTCGTGGATCGCCGCGCGCGCGAGCCCGCCCTTCAGCACGCCATCGACCTCGTTATGGCCGAGCGCGACGCGATCCTGCTGATGCACGACCTCCGCCGTCTCGATGCGCTCGATCTGGCCGCGCAAGGTCGCAAGCGCGCTTTTACGTGCGCCGCTCATGCTCGCCGCTCCTTCAGAGGTGATTGCCGATGGCTCTCCAAAAGAGAACCAACGGCTGGCTCATTTGTTCATGATATGTTCTAATATAAAGCTAACGGCGGCCGGGGAGTCAATCGAATTGGCGGATTCGTTGATTCTTCAGCGGAATCAAAGGGATATAGGCATGGACGTACAACGCAAGCTGGAGATTCTGGCGGATGCCGCCAAATACGACGCGTCCTGCGCCTCCAGCGGCACCGAGAAGCGGGATTCCAGCGACGGCAAGGGCATGGGCTCGACCGCGCCCGGCATGGGCATCTGCCATTCCTACGCGCCGGACGGACGCTGCATCTCGCTGCTCAAGGTGCTGCTGACCAACGCCTGCAACTACGATTGCCTCTATTGCGTCAACCGCGCCTCCTCCAACGTGCCGCGCGCCCGCTTCACCATCGACGAGGTGGTCAAGCTGACGCTCGACTTCTACCGGCGCAATTACATCGAGGGCCTGTTCCTCTCCTCCGGCATCATCCGCAGCCCCGACTACACCATGGAGCAGGTGGTGAGCGTCGCGCGCAAGCTGCGCGAGGAGCATCACTTCCGCGGCTATATCCACCTGAAGACCATTCCCGAGGCCGACGACGCGCTGATCGCGGAAGCCGGCAAATATGCCGATCGCCTGTCCATCAACATCGAGATGCCGCAGGAGACGAGCCTTAAGCAATTCGCGCCCGAGAAGGACGTGCGTGCGATCCGCCGCACCATGGGCCGGCTGCGGCTGAAGCTCGACGAGGCCGAGGAAGATCGCAGCGCAAAGACGAAGGCAAAACCGCAGCGCTTCGCGCCGGCCGGCCAGAGCACGCAGATGATCGTCGGCGCCGATACGGCCTCCGATCACACCATTCTCCACACCAGCGCCAATCTCTACGGCTCATACAAACTGCGGCGCGTCTACTACTCCGCCTTCAGCCCGATCCCCGATGCGAGCCGCGCACTGCCCTTGCGCGCACCGCCCCTGCTGCGCGAGCACCGGCTCTACCAGGCCGACTGGCTGATGCGGTTCTACGGTTTCGACGTCGGCGAGATCGTCGACGACAGCGCCATGCTGCCGCTGGACATCGACCCAAAGCTCGCCTGGGCGCTGCGCCATCGCGACCGCTTCCCGCTCGACGTCAACCGCGCCAGCCGCGAGGAGCTGCTGCGCGTGCCCGGCTTCGGCACCAAGGCAGTCGAGCGCATCATCGCGACGCGGCGCACCACCACGATCCGCCTCGCCGATCTCGCGCGGCTGCATGTGCCCCGCAACAAGGCGCTGCCGTTCATCGTCCTCAGCGATCACCGCCCCGCCCCACATCGTCTCGATGCCGCCGGGCTGATCGAGCGGTTCAAGCCGAAAGCAACGCAACTGGGATTTGGCTTCTGATGCAGTACATCACCCTCGATACCGAAACCGATTTCGACGGCTGGCGCAAAGCCGCGCGTAGCCTCGTGCTTCACCACATGCAGCCCGGCGATGTCACCTGGACCGTGAAAGGCGGCGAAGCCGAGTTATTTGCGCCACCCGCACCGTCTCCGATCCTCGAGGTGAACGACGGCACCTTCAACGTATCGGCAAAATTCGTCGAGCTGGCGAAGGCCGCGATCCTGCATCGCGATCCCCAACGCTTTGCCATCCTCTATCGCCTGCTGTTCCGGCTCAAGGACAACCACGATCTCATCGAGGTCGCGACCGATCCTGATGTCGCGCAGGTCACGGCGATGGCAAGAGCCGTCCATCGCGACGAGCACAAGATGCATGCCTTCGTGCGCTTCCGCGAGATCGGTCGGGAACGCGACGCATACTACGTTGCCTGGTTCGAGCCGGAGCATCACATCGTCGAGCTCGCAGCGCCGTTCTTCGCAAAACGCTTTGCCGACATGCCCTGGTCGATCCTGACGCCCGATCTGTGCGCTCATTGGGACGGCCACGCGCTCTCGTTCACGCCGGGTGTCAGCAAGAGCGAAGCACCGAACGAAGACCGGCTCGAGGAAACCTGGCGGCGTTACTACGCCAGCATCTTCAATCCAGCCCGGCTCAAGGTGAAGGCGATGCAGGCCGAGATGCCGAAGAAATACTGGAGGAACCTGCCCGAGGCTTCGATCATTAAGCCCCTGATCGAGGATGCCGAGCGCATGACCGGCGCCATGATCGCCAATGCCGCAACCGATCCGCACAAGCCTCAGAAGCGGCCGGAGGCTCCGATGACACGCAAGCTTGCTGCCGACGATCTCGAAGCGCTCCGCAAGGAAGCCGCGCATTGTCGCGCCTGCCCACTCTACAAGGACGCGACCCAGACCGTGTTCGGCGAGGGCCCGAAGAATGCCAATATCATGCTGGTCGGCGAGCAGCCCGGCGACAAGGAAGACCTCGCCGGCCATCCCTTCGTCGGCCCGGCCGGCCAGATGCTCGACCGCGCGCTCGAGGAGGCAGGCGTCGACCGCAAGAAGGTCTATGTCACCAACGCGGTGAAGCACTTCAAATTCGTGCCGCGCGGAAAGATCCGCCTGCACCAGAAGCCGAATACGCCGGAGATCCGGGCGTGCCGGCAATGGTATGAGCGGGAGGTTTCGGCAATCCAGCCCGACCTCATCGTGGCAATGGGCGCAACCGCCGCGCAGAGCGTGTTCGGCAAGATCACTCCCATAGGCAAGAACCGCGGCCGGCTCATCGACCTTCCCGATGGCCGCAAGGCGCTGGTGACGGTGCACCCGTCCTATCTGCTGCGGCTGCCCGATCCGGAGGCCAAGGCGCTGGAATATCAGCGCTTTGTCGAAGACCTGAAGATCGCCGCCGGCCTGCAGAGGAAATCCGCGCGCGCGGCCTAAATACTGGTGGTAAAGCGCTTTTCAACCACCGCTTGTCATCCAGCCTTCAAATCCATCGCGGACAATACCCTTACCTGAAAGTTAAGGGGCGTCCTGACATGACCGATGTAGCATTCGACCGCGCGGTAGCCGATCCCGCGCCGATCCAGCCAGCCTCCCGGCCCAATCTCGACAAGGGCTTCAACCCGCTGACGATGATCCTGTTCTTCGGTATCCTCGCCGCGGGCCTGCTGTTCGTCGCCTACAGCATCTATGCCGATGTCAACGCCACCGGCACGCGGGTCACGACCTTCCTGCCCTACATCCTATTGTTCGTCGCCCTGCTGATCGCGCTCGGCTTCGAGTTCGTCAACGGTTTCCACGACACCGCCAATGCGGTGGCGACCGTGATCTACACCCATTCGCTGCCGGCTGAAGTCGCCGTGATGTGGTCGGGCTTCTTCAATTTCCTCGGCGTGCTCTTGTCCTCCGGCGCGGTCGCCTTCGGCATCGTCTCGCTGCTGCCGGTCGAGTTGATCCTCCAGGTCGGCTCCAGCGCCGGCTTCGCCATGGTGTTCGCGCTGCTGATCGCCGCGATCCTGTGGAATCTCGGCACCTGGTTCTTCGGCCTGCCCGCCTCGTCCTCGCACACGCTGATCGGCTCTATCATCGGCGTCGGCATCGCCAACGCCGTCATGCGCGGCCGCGACGGCACCTCGGGCGTGGACTGGAGCAAGGCCACCGAGATCGGCTATGCGCTGCTGCTGTCGCCGTTGGTCGGCTTCATCTGCGCCGCCGTGCTGCTGCTCGCGCTCAAGTTCATCGTGCGTAACCCGGCGCTCTATGCTGCGCCCGAAGGCAACAAGGCGCCGCCGCTCTGGATCCGCGGCCTCTTGATCCTGACCTGCACCGGCGTCAGCTTCGCGCACGGCTCGAACGACGGCCAGAAGGGCATGGGCCTGATCATGCTGATCCTGATCGGCACCGTGCCGACTGCCTACGCGCTCAACCGCGCGCTGCCGGAATCCCAGGTCGCCCAGTTCCAGAAGACCTCGGACGCCGCCGCCAGGGTGATCTCGGCCAAGGGCGCCGGCCACAGCATCATCGGCGATCCCCGTCCGGCGGTGACGCAGTACATCGCGCTGCATCACATCAACGAAGGCACCTATCCCTCGCTCGCCGTGCTGGTGAAGGATGTCGGCGACCAGGTCGCCAAATACGGCACGCTGAACAAGGTGCCGGCGGAAGCCGTCGGCAACACCCGCAACGACATGTACATGACCTCGGAAGCGATCCGCTTCCTGATGAAGGACAAGGAGAACGATCTGAACAAGGAGGAGATCGCGACCCTCAACGCCTACAAGGGCTCGCTCGATGCCGCCACGAAGTTCATCCCGAACTGGGTGAAGATCGCGGTCGCGATCGCGCTCGGCCTCGGCACCATGATCGGCTGGAAGCGCATCGTCGTCACCGTCGGAGAGAAGATCGGCAAGAGCCATCTCACCTATGCGCAGGGTGCCTCCGCCGAGCTCGTGGCCGCCGCCACGATCGGCGCGGCCGACGTGTTCGGCCTGCCGGTCTCGACCACCCACGTGCTGTCCTCGGGCGTCGCCGGCACCATGGCGGCGAACGGTTCGGGCCTGCAGTGGTCCACGATCCGCAACCTGCTGATGGCGTGGGTGCTGACGCTGCCCTGCGCGATCATGCTGTCGGCCACGCTCTACGTGATCTTCTCGCGGATCTTCTGAGCCACCGCATCACTCAAGAACAAAGGGCCCGTGCGATGCACGGGCCCTTTTCGTTTGTGCGAGGAAATCGGCCTTAAGACGCCGCCAGCGATTCCTCGACCAGCTTCACCCAGTAGGACGTGCCGAACACGATCGCCTCGTCGTTGAAATTGTAGGCGGGGTGATGCAGGCCGGCGCTGTCGCCGTTGCCGCAGAAGATGAAGGCGCCGGGGCGCGCTTCCAGCATGTAGGCGAAATCCTCGCCGCCCATCAGCGGCGGCATCTCGTGCACATTGGCTTCGCCCGCGACCTGCTTGGCAATGCGCCGCGCCACCTCGGTCTCGGCGGCATGGTTGTTCACCACGGGATAGTTGCGCTTGTAGTGCAGATCGATCTTGGCGCCGGTGATCTGCGCCACGCCCGCCACCACCTCGTGCACGCGCTTCTCAACCAGCTTGCGCACCTCCGGCGACAGCGTGCGGATGGTGCCCTTCAGCGTCGCGGTCTGCGGAATGACGTTGCGGGCGTTGCCGGCGTGGAATTCGCAGATCGAGATCACCGCCGATTCCAGCGGATCGACGCTGCGCGCCACGATCGACTGCAGCGCCGTGATCACCTGCGCGCCGACCAGCACGGAATCGATGCATTTGTGCGGACGCGCGGCATGGCCGCCGAGGCCCTCGATCATGATGTCGACCTCGTCGGTCGCCGCCATGATCGGACCCGGCCGGATCGCGAACGAGCCGATCGGGATGCCCGGGCCGTTGTGCATGCCGTAGACCTGCTCGATGCCGAAGCGTTCCATCAGGCCGTCCTTGACCATGGCCGCGCCGCCGGCGCCGCCCTCCTCGGCGGGCTGGAAGATCACGATCGCATCGCCGGCGAAGTTGCGGGTCTCGGCGAGGTAGCGGGCGGCCCCGAGCAGCATCGCGGTGTGGCCGTCATGGCCGCAGGCGTGCATCTTGCCCGGGGTCTTGGAGGCGTAAGGCAGGTTGGTCTGCTCCTCCACCGGCAGCGCATCCATGTCGGCGCGCAGGCCGATCACCTTGAGCCCGTCGCCGGCCGGCTTGCTGCCCTTGATCACGCCGACCACGCCGGTCTGGCCGAGGCCAGTCACGACCTCATCGCAGCCGAACTCGCGCAGCCGGTCCGCCACGAATGCTGCGGTGCGGTGGACGTCATAGAGCAGCTCGGGATGCTCATGGATGTCCCGGCGCCAGGCCTGAATATCGGGTTGAAGGTCGGCGACACGGTTCACGATGGGCATGGAGGGTCTCAAGCTTTGTTGGGAATACAGGACTGTCTACCATGCAAGCGCCAGTCCACCCAACTCCCCGGGATCGGGGTCTGGCCCTGACGAACAGGCATGGCCGGGCTTGTCCCGGTCCGGCGGGTCTGCCTATTAGGACGGACGTTAAAGTGACCATCCGGGTGGAAGCAGAATGCCGAGACGGCTCGAAGGTGAATTTGACTACATTGTCGTCGGAGCCGGCACGGCCGGCTGCATCATCGCCAACCGGCTCTCGGCCGATTCCCGCAATCGGGTGCTCGTCCTTGAAGCGGGCGGCGACGACAACTGGATCTGGTTCCACATTCCGGTCGGCTACCTCTTCGCGATCGGCAATCCGCGCTCGGACTGGATGTTCAAGACCGAGGCCGAGCCGGGGCTGAACGGCCGCGCGCTGGCCTATCCCCGCGGCAAGGTCATCGGCGGCTGCTCGGCGATCAACGCCATGATCTCGATGCGCGGCCAGGCCGCCGACTACGATCACTGGCGTCAGCTCGGCATGACCGGCTGGGGCTATGATGACGTGCTGCCGCTGTTTAGGCGGATCGAGGATCACTTCCTGGGCGCGAGCGAGCATCACGGTGTCGGCGGCGGCTGGCGCATCGAGGCACCGCGGCTGTCATGGGCCGTTCTCGACGCCGTCGGTGACGCTGCCGAGGAGATGGGCATCAAGCGCATCCCGGATTTCAACACCGGCGACAACGAAGGCACCAGCTATTTCCACGTCAACCAGAAGCGCGGCCGGCGCTGGTCGTCGGCGCGCGGTTTCCTCAAGCCCGCGCTGAACCGTCCCAATTTGCGGCTCGAGAAGCACGTGCTGGTCGACCGTCTCATCATCGAGCAGGGCCGCGCCGTCGGCGTGCGATTCATCCAGAACGGCGAGATCATCGAGGCGCGTGCGAAGCGCGAGGTGATCCTCTCGGCCGGCGCGATCGGCTCGGTGCAGGTGCTGCACCGCTCCGGCATCGGCCCCGCCGACTGGCTGTCGCCATTGGGCATCGACATCGTCATGGACAAGCCCGGCGTCGGTCGCAATCTGCATGATCATCTGCAGCAGCGGGCGATCTACAAGGTCGAGGGCGTGCGCACGCTGAACGAGACCTATTACAATCTGTTCCGCCGCGGCCTGATGGGGCTCGACTACGCCTTCCGCCGGCGCGGTCCCCTGACCATGGCGCCGTCGCAGCTCGGCATCTTCACGCGCTCCGACGCGACGCGCTCCCGCGCCAACATCCAGTTCCACGTGCAGCCGCTGTCACTCGACAAGTTCGGCGATCCGCTGCACCGCTTCCCCGCGATCACGGTCAGCGCCTGCAATCTGCAGCCGACCTCGCGCGGCACCGTGCGGCTGCGCGCGACAACGCCTGACGAGAAGCCGATCATCGCGCCAAACTACCTGTCGACCGACGACGACCGCCAGGTCGCCGCCGACGCCATCCGCACCACGCGACGCCTGATGCAGCAGAAGGCACTCGCGAAATATCACCCCAGCGAATATCTGCCCGGCCCCTCCGTCGGCGACGATGACGCCTCGCTGGCAAAAGCCGCCGGCGATATCGGCACCACCATTTTCCACCCTGTCGGCACGGCAAAGATGGGCACGGCGAACGATCCGATGGCCGTGGTCGACGAACGGCTGCGCTTCTACGGACTCAGCGGCCTGCGCGTCGTCGATGCCTCGATCATGCCGACCATCACCTCGGGCAACACCAACACGCCGACCGCGATGATCGCAGAGAAGGGTGCTACGATGATTCTGGAGGATGCGCGATAGGGACGCCGCGGTCCGCCGCGCGAACCATTACGCAGATCTCAATACCACCGCAGGATCCAAACGCGCAGCCCGCTCAGCGGGCAGCAGACCGAAGACGGTCCCGACGAGACTTGAGCAGGCGACCGCGATCAGCGCCATCGCTTCGTTGAACTCGATCGGCCAACCCAGCGCCCAAGGGACCACGCGCGCGCAGGCATAGCCAACGATCAATCCCAACAAACCGCCGATCGTGCAGAGCAGCACCGCTTCCAACAGAAACTGTCGACGGATGTCCTGTGGTCGGGCGCCGAATGCCAGTCGAATACCTATTTCATTGATCCGTTCGGTCACCGACACGAGCATGATGTTCATCACCCCAATGCCGCCGACCAGCAATGAGATTCCTGCAAGCGTGGACACCAGCAACGTGAACTGGCGATAGGCTCGGTCACGAGTCTGGGCGACCTGAATGAGATTCTGAATCCGGAAATCGTCGGCCTTGCGCCCGACAATCTTGTGACGTTGCCGCAGGACGCGCGCAATCGCAGTTTCTGCCGCAGGCATCGACTGAGCGGATTCAGTCTTCACCAGAATCGAATGCACGACATCGAGATTGGCCTGACTGCGTCCGATGGTGAAGATTCTCGCCGACGACAGCGGAATGAACATGACGTCATCCTGGTCTCGGCCCGTAAAATCCTGCCCCTTCTCGGCGAGCGTCCCGATCACGAGATAGGACGAGCGTTCGATCCGAACGAAACGACCAAGTGGGTCACTGCCCCGGAACAGCTCACGCGCGACGGTACGACCAATGACGGCTATTTTTGCAGCCAATGCGACTTGGTCGTCGTTGAACAGCTGACCTTCTGCCAGCCTCCACTCGCGCGCTTCAAAAAAACCGGGCGTCACGCCGGCAACAAGCGTCGACCAGTTCAGGTCTCCTGATATCGTCGTCTTCTGCTCACCGACGAATGGTGCCGCGACGACAACCTCGGGCACCCCGCGAGCGACAGCGATTGCATCGCCCGCCGTGAGCGAAAGGATGGTACCAGCCTGCTGTCGTACGCCCTGCGCGACTTGCGCGCCAGGTTGCACGAGCAGCAGATTTGATCCAAGCGAGTTGATCTGGCGCGAAATCTCGGCCCGCGCCCCCTCCGCCACCGCGACCACGATCAGGACAGCAGCGACACCGATGACAATGCCGGTCACTGCGAGAATGGAGCGCAATATGTGCGCACGCACCGACCGAAACGCCAGATAGATATAACTGAATGTTCGCATTGAAGCCTCACGCCGGTCAAAGCTCATGAGGTACCATCACGTCCTATCCCTAGTTACCGACAATTGCACCGTCCCGCAGCCTGATCGTGCGCCACGCGCACGCCGCGACCTCGGAATCGTGGGTCACAAGCACGACCGTGAGACCTGCGCACTGCAGTTCGCCAAGAAGCGCGAGAATGGCATCGCGCGTGCTCGTGTCCAGTGCCCCGGTCGGTTCGTCGGCCAGGAGAAGGTCGGGGCCGTTGACGATCGCACGCGCGACGGCAACGCGCTGCTGCTCACCCCCCGAAAGCTGGGCGGGCACATGGTGCATTCGGCCGCCCAGCCCCACCTGCTCGAGCGCAGCGCGTGCCCGCGCGGTCGGATTCCGCAGCGGCTCGCGCCGGTAGAACAGCGGCAAGCCGACGTTCTCGAGCGCGGTCAGCCGAGGCAGCAAGTTGAAGTTTTGAAAGATGAACCCGATGCGCCGGTTTCGCAGTTCGCTCAAGCGAACCTTCGATTGAACGAAGACATCTTCGTCATCGAGAAGATAGCGCCCGCGTGAAGGATGATCGAGGCAACCGAGGATCGAAAGCAATGTCGATTTTCCCGATCCCGACGGGCCCATGATCGCAACGAACTCTCCGCGATCGATCTTCAGGCTTACGTCAAGCAATGCGTGAACAATCTGGTCACCGAGCCGGTGTTGCTTGTGGATATGGTCGAGGGTGACGAGCGATCGCATGCGCTAACCGGCCAACCGGCTCCAATCTAGGGTTTACTCCGATAACTGACGGCAACCTGTTCCCCTATCTTGACGTCTGGCGACTGGATCTCAGTGAGCGAATCTCCGGTCGCACCGAGTGACACCGTGGCTGGAGCCAATTGACCCGATTTCGAGCGGACCCAGATCACCCCCTGACCGGGCGAACTGTTGTTTCCGCCCGCCCGGGTCGGACGGAAGTTCAGCGCAGCGTTGGGCACTACCATCGCATCTTGATGCTCTTGAACCAGGATGCGGACGTCGGCAGTCATTCCCGGAAGCAGCAAATCGTCCGGATTGGGCGCCGAAATCATCACAGTGTAAGTCACGACGTTTTGTACCATTCGTGCTGCCTTCCGAAGCTCGAGCACGCGCCCCTCGAACGCGCGACCTGGATAGGAATCGATGCCGAAAAAAACACGCTGCCCGGTTCGCACCGCACCGATATCGGCCTCGCTGACGAATGCATTGACGCGCATGTCCGAAAGATCACGCGCGATGGTGAAGAGTGTCGGCGCCTGCAGGCTTGCAGCCAGCGTCTGGCCAAGCTCGACGCTGCGCCGAATGACGACCCCGTCGATCGGTGACTTGATGGTGCTTCTTTCAAGGTCAAGCCGAGCCCGTTCGAGAGAAGCCCGCGCAGCCATTACCCCGGCCGCGCGCACCTGCTCGCGCGCCCTGGTTGCGGACAATTCCGCTGCGCTCGCGCGTGCCGTCATCTCTGCCCGCTCGGCCTCGCGCTGGGAAACACTGCCGGTCTTGCTGAGCGCGGTCTTGATCTGAAGATCTCGCAAGGCATCATCGTGGTGTGCTTGTGTGCCCTCGACGGCTGCCTTCGCCTCCTCGTATTGTGCCAGCGCGACCGCGAGTGCAGCCTCCGCTTCCTTGAGCAGGACTTCAAAGGTCGCGCTGTCAAGCGCCGCAAGCGGTTCGCCGGCGCGAACGCGGGAATTGTAGTCAGCCATCAGTTTGGCGACCTGACCCGACAGCTGTGAGCTGACCTCGACGGTATCCACGGCTTCGAGCGTTCCAGCAGCAGTGACGTTCTGAACAACGTTATCGCGCGTGATACTGACATAGCGCAGATTGTCACCGTCATTCCCGATTGCTGAGACCGGGCTATCGGGCGCCCACAGCGGATACGCAACAGCAATCGCAGCGCCTCCCAGTGCTGCGCGCATCAGAAGGCTTCGAGGCAAACTCGGTTGATTGTCCGTGCGAATGTTAATCTCGCCGCATTAGCTCTTGCGGCGCTCCACGCTGAACGTTGCCCCCTCGTTGGCGATGCTGCAGGCGGCGCGATCAGACCAGAAGACTTAAGGCTGATCGCGCCGTCTTGGCGCGATCCGAAGCGATCGCAGTCGGCTGGATTAGGGCACCAAAGGGCTGCCTGTGGGCACAGTCTTCGTCCCGCTCAACGCCGGCGGAGGTGTCTTAAGAGCCTTCACCCCGGTCGTCGTATCCGTTGCCGGGACGGTGTGATCCTCGCCCTGAAACACGCTGCCTTGACCTGGGACGTCATCACCCGATCGCCCCGGATTATTGGTCCCATTCACGAATGGTTGGCTCGTCGCCGACAGCCCGCCGGCAGCCACGGCGGTGAACAGGTGGTCTGCCGCATAGCTCGGGCAAGAGACTGCAAACAATGATACGCCTGCCGCAAGGATCGCAAGTCTCGTCATCATCAACTCCTCTGTGATTTTGCGAATGCCAAGAGCACCAATCGTTAGATGACTCAGCAACGCTTGAATGCAATCGATCTCGGGCAGTTCCTAATTTTCCCGAAATAGAGTTCAATGGCTCCATGACGATGGGTTGGTTTCTGACACACAAGTCAGAAACGTTGGAGGGACCACGGCATTCCCCACGGGGATGCCGGAGCAATGCGCGGTGATGGTTCTTGAACACGGCCGACATGTCGCCCTCGCGCCACGCTCGTTTCGCGGACGCGGCGCGGTGAGCGAGCACCGGACTGCGGCTCCGCACTGCAACGCTCCGCGTCGCACCGCGTCCGGCACGAGACATCCTTCACGAAAACGTCATCGCATCCGGGAATAAGCCTCCCCCTGCCCCGATCACCTCCCCGAAGCCCAATTCCGGGCGACGTGGAGAGGCGCGATGAGCGGACAAGATCACGGGGGTGACGGCGTCAGCCGCCGTAAGGTGCTCGAATGCATGACCTGGGCCGGCACCGGGGTGCTCTGGACCGTCACGGGCGGCGTGCCGCGCTCGCTCGGCATCATCGATTCCGCTGACGCCGCGACCGCGGCTGCGCCCGGCATGAGCTTCCTCCAGATCAGCGACAGCCATGTCGGCTTCGACAAGCCGGCCAATCCCAACGCGCTCGGCACGCTGGAGGAGGCCGTGAACAAGATCAACGCGATGCCGGCAAAGCCCTCGTTCATGATCCACACCGGCGACATCACGCATCTGTCGAAAGCCGCCGAGTTCGACAACGCCGAGCGCATCATCTCGCAGACCAAGCTCGACGTGCACTACGTCCCCGGCGAGCACGACTTCATCGACGAGGAGGTGAAGCTCTATCGCGAGCGCTACGGCCGCGGCACCAAGGGCCACGGCTGGTACTCGTTCGACGCCGGCGGCGTGCACTTCGTCGGCCTCGTCAACGTCGTCGACCTCAAGGCCGGCGGTCTCGGCAATCTCGGCGCCGAGCAACTCGCCTGGCTCGAGGACGACCTGCGCGGCAAGTCGAAATCGACGCCGATCGTGCTGTTCGCCCACATCCCGCTCTGGACCGTCTATCCCGAATGGGGCTGGGGCACCGAGGACGGCGGCCGCGCGCTCGAACACGTCAAGGGTTTTGGCTCGGTCACCGTGCTGAATGGGCACATCCACCAGGTGATGCAGAAAGTCGAGGGCAACGTCACCTTCCACACCGCGCGCTCGACCGCCTTCCCGCAGCCGGCTCCGGGCGCAGCGCCCTCACCTGGCCCGATGAAGGTCGAGGACGCAAGGCTGCGCTCCATGCTCGGGGTAGCCAGCATCAACTTCAAGCAGAACGAGCAGCGGCTCGCGATCATCGACACGCCGCTCCAGGGCTAAGGCTGAACGGAAGCTGACAATGAAAACTCTCAATCGCCGCGACTTCGGTGTCGATTTCGGTCTCGCTCTGGCCGCGGCCATCCTGTTGCCCGCAACAAAAGCCCGCGCCGATGACATGGAAATCCATATCGACAATTTCGTGTTCCAGCCGGCCGAGCTCAAGATCAAGGCCGGCACCACCGTGACCTGGACCAACCGGGACGATATCCCGCACACCATCGTGTCGGCCGGCAAGTTCAGGTCCAAGACCCTGGACACCGACGACAAGTTCTCCTTCACCTTCACCAACGCGGGCGACTACAAATATTTTTGTTCGTTGCACCCGCACATGACGGGGATGATCAAGGTTGAGTAACGTCTTCAACCAAGGCATCAACGTCTTGCCCGGCCGGTGGTCCCACGCCGGCCGGGCTCGTGTGCCCGCGGTCACACACCCGGGCAAGACGAACAGAGACGAAACGAAGCCGCAGGCAGAACAAGAGGCAAAGCGAGGAGCGATGCCCGCCACCGACGATGTGCAGAAGGCGCAACGCTTCCGCGAGGCGGCGCTGCCCTATCTCGACGACGTCTACACGCTCGCGCGCTACCTGCTGCGCGATGCCTCCGACGCCGAGGACGCGGTGCAGGAGTGCTATCTGCGCGCGCTGAAGCATTTCGACAGCTACCGCGGCCCGGCGATGAAACCCTGGCTGTTCGCCATCCTGCGCAACGTCTGCAACGCCGAATATGCGCGGCGCGCGCACCGGCCGAGCGCAATCGAGGACACGCCCGGCGCAGACGAGCAGACGCCGCTCTGGCAGGAGACCGAGGCGAGCCCCGAGACCGAAGTGCTGCGCAGCCGCGATGCCGGCGCGATCCGCAAGCTGATCGACGCGCTCGCCGAACCCTTTAAGGAAACCTTCGTGCTGCGCGAGATCAACAACCTGTCCTATCGTGAAATCGCCGAGGCCGTCGGCGTTCCCGTCGGCACCGTGATGTCCCGCCTCGCCCGCGCCCGCGCCATGCTGCGCGCAGCCTGGACGGCGGAAGAGGAGCAAGCGAAATGACCTGCGACGAAGCGAGGATCCTGCTTCACGCGCTGCTCGACAACGAGCTCGACGCCGGCCACGCGCGCGAGGTCGAAGCGCATATCGCGAGCTGCCCGGCCTGCGCGGCGGAGCTTGCGGCACAGCGCGAGATGCAGCGCGTGCTAGCAGATACCGATCTGCGCTACACCGCGCCGGCGGCCTTGCGCGCGCGCATCGAAGCCTCACTGCCTCAGCCGCAGCGCCAGCAGCCGAGCCGCCGCGCCGTGCTGCGCGGCTTTGCGATGGGCTCGGCGGTCTCCGCGCTCGCCGCCTCCGGCGTCGTCGCGGTGGTACTGCGCCAGGACGACCAGCAGCGCATCCTGTCGGAGGTCGTTTCCGCGCATCTGCGCTCGCTCCAGGCCGGCCACCTCACCGACGTGGTCTCGACCGATCAGCACACCGTCAAGCCCTGGTTCAACGGCAAGCTCGACGTCGCCCCGCCCGTGATCGACCTCACAGCGCAGGGCTTTACGCTGGTCGGCGGCCGGCTCGACTATATCGATGCCCGCGCCATCGGCGCCGTGGTCTACCGGCGCCGGCAGCACGTGATCAATCTGTTCGTGTCGCAAACCGCGAGCACCGAGCACCGGCCACCAAAGACCCAGACCATGCAGGGCTTCAACTGCCGCCGCTGGGGCAACCGCGGCCTGAACTTCTGGGCCGTCAGCGATCTCGGCGCCGACGAGCTCGCCGAGTTCGTCGACAAGTTCGAGGTGGCGATGAAGGCGAATGTGGAGGGGTAGGTCCTGGAGATGTATCACGTATTGATACATTTCCCTTTTCACATGTATCAGACAATGATACACTGCTTCAGTGATCAGGACGTTTCGGGACAAAACAACTGAAGCGGTCTTTAACGGCGAAAGTCCCAAAGGCTTTCCGGCTGACCTCGTGAAGGTTGCGCGCCGGAAATTGCGCTATCTTCACGCTGCAGCCGAACTCGGCGACTTAAGGGCACCGCCCGGCAACCGTCTTGAGGCTTTGGCAGGCGATCGCAAGGGGCAGCACTCGATCCGGATCAACGATCAGCTCCGAGTGTGTTTTATCTGGACTGCGGAAGGCCCCACCGAGGTCGAGATCGTGGACTATCACTAAGAGAGCGAGAAGATGGCGAGAAAGCTCAAGCCCATGCATCCTGGTGAGGTTCTGCGGGAGGATTTTCTGATCCCGCTGGACACGTCCGCCGGCGCGCTCGCCAAGATATGCGGCCTGCCGCGTACGCGTATCGAGCGGATTGCGAGTGAGCAGACCGGAATCACCGCCGACACCGCACTTCGGCTTGCCAAGGCGCTCGGCACGACCGCCGAGCTTTGGCTCAATCTTCAGAACGATTACGACATCCAGATCGCCAAGCGCGATCTGGGCAAAGCACTCGATCGCATCGAGACGGTGAACAAGCCCAAGGCGGCCTGAGCGATCGGCCTTAAGCCGACCTTCTCACCGCGTTGTCCACCAGCGTCTTGCCGAGCGACCAGATCGCGCCGGGGACCTTGTGGCTGCCGGCGATGACGTCGTCGAAGGCGCGCTCGATCCAGCTGCAGTCTTCCTCGGTGATGGTGAGCGGCGGCAGCAGCTTGATGGTGTGGCTGCCGTGGCCGGCGACTTGCGTGAGGATCTTGTGATCCTTGAACAGCGGCACGGTGATGAGCTGGCAGAACAGGCCCTTGTTGGCGGCCTCCAGCACGTTCCAGGAGGCCCGCAGGCGCAGCGACTTCGGCGGTCCGAACTCGATGCCGATCATCAGGCCCTTGCCGCGCACTTCCTTCAACAGCTCGTAGCCGGGCACCATGCGCGTGAGCGCGAGGCGCAGCTCGGCGCCGCGTTTGGCGGCCGCATCGATGAGCTTCTCCGATTCCATCACGTCGAGCGTGGCGATGCCCGCGGCCATGGCGAGGTCGTTCTTGGAGAAGGTGGAGCCGTGCACGACCGCACGGTCCATCTGGTTGAAGATCTTGTCAAAGATGGCCTTGCGCGTCAGCACCGCGCCAACAGGCACGTGGCCGCCCGAGAGCGACTTCGACAGCAGCACCATGTCGGGCTCGACGTTCCAGTGCTCGACCGCGAGGAAGCGGCCGGTGCGGCCCATGCCGGTCTGGATCTCGTCGGCGACGAACAGCGTGCCGTATTTCTTGCAGAGCGCGGCGGCGCCGGGCAGGAACTCGTCGGTGGGCATGTTGACGCCCTTGCCCTGGATCGGCTCAACGATGAACGCCGCGACCTCGCGCGAGGCCAGCGCCTTCTCGAGCGCGGCCAGATCATTGAACGGGACCGGGGTGCAGCCCGGCAGCAGCGGCTCGAAACCGGTGCGGAAGTTCGAATCACCCGTCAGCGACAGCGCGCCATAGGTCAGGCCGTGATAGCCGTGGGCGCAATAGACGATGCCGGGACGCCCCGTCGCCCCCCGCGCGAACTTGATCGCAGCCTCGACGCATTCGGCGCCGGAATTGGCAAAGAACGCCTTGTCGAGATAGGGAACGTATTTCAGCAGGCGCTCGGCCAGCACGCCGGCGAGCGTCGAGACGTCGAACTGGACGAGGTTGGGCAGGTCGGCATCGAGCACGCTCTTGAGCGCCTCGCGCATGACCGGATGGTTGCGCCCGATCGCAAACACGCCAAATCCGGACAACAGGTCGAGATAGCGCGCGCCCTCGCGGTCGTAGAGGTACTGCCCCTGCCCCTTTTGGAAGCCAACATCGTAACCGATCGTCTTGAGGACCCGGACGAACTGCTCGTTCAGATACCGATTATGCAGGGCGCTGCGCTGGGCCTGCCGGTCCGCGAACAGCTGAGACATGTCTGGATTTGGACTGTGCATCCGTTACATACTTCGGTTGAGGGCCGTCTCGTCAACTGAAAACGGACCGTTCCTGAAAACGGTCTGTGCGGCCTTTTGCCCTTTTTCGGACCATCTTCGCAAGCACAGCTTTTAGATCATGTTGCACTGCCAAGGAACACTCATGCGTTTGGCCCTTTACACCGGAATTATACTGGCTGGCGGTTACGCCTGCCTGACCCCGGCCCTCGCCGCCGACCCCACCGGCGACTGGCGGGTCGCCGACGGCGTCGCCAACATCCGCGTCGCCCAGTGCAATGGCAGCATGTGGGGCGCGGTTTCCTGGGAAAAGCAGCCCGGCGGCCGCGACGAGAACAACCCGGATGTCTCGAAAAAGAACAGGCCGACGCTGGGCATGCCGACCCTGATCGACATGAAGAAGAAGCCCGGCGCCGATCAGTGGGAAGGACAAGTCTATAACGCGCAAGACGGCCAGACCTACAGCGCGACCATCACACCTGTCGGCACCGACCAGCTCGAGATCAAGGGCTGCGTTATGGGCTTTCTCTGTGGCGGCGAGACCTGGACCAGGGTCGGCCCGCCGATCCCCTTGAGCCCCACCAATGCCATGGCCAAGGGCGCGCCGAAGTCCACCGGCGCGGCGCCCAAGGCCCAGGGAGCGCAACAAGCAGCGCAACAAGCAGCCCAGGCCCCCCAAGCCACGACGGGCGCCACAGCGCCTGCGCCGGCCGCGAAGACTGCTGCGACCAAGCCCGGTCAGAAGGGCGCCGCCGACCCGGTCGGCGACATCTGCCTACTCCCTGAGATTGCGGGGCTTGCCCATTAGGGCCGGCTGGAACAGCAGCACGGCGGCGAGCGTCGTCACCAGCGAGAGCGCCAGCAGCTTGCCCATGCTGGACGTGCCGGGATGGCTCGACAGCCACAGGCTGCCGAACGCGGTCGCCGTGGTCAGCGCACTGAAGAAGATTGCTCGCGTGAGGCTGGTCTGAAGCAGGTTTGTTCTGCCCGAGCGCCAGGCCACGACATAATAGATCTTGAACGCGACGCCGACGCCGAGCAGCAGCGGGAACGCGACGATGTTGGCGAAGTTGAGCGGCAGCCCGATCAACACGCAGATCTCGAGCGTCACGGCACCGGCAACCAGAAGCGGCACCAGCGTCATCAGCACGTCCACGAACCGGCGCAGCGTGATCCACAGCAAGAGGCCGATCACGAGCAGCGCGTAGATGCCGGCGTGGATGAACGCCTTCACCACGGTGTCGCCGGACTTCAGGATCGAGACCGGCCCGCCGATCGCGGTCGGCTCGGCCTTGAGCACCGCCGCCGCAAATTTGCGCAGCGTGTCGTTGTCGTTGGGATCGCCCTTGGGCAGCGCCTCGACGCGGATGATGCCGTCCTTGCTCTTCCAGGCGCTGACGAGATCGGGCGGCAGTGAGCTCAGAGTGACGGGACCTGCCTGCATCGCATTCCTGAGCTGGTCGAACACGATCTTCATCGGCGTGACGAAGACGTCCTGCGCCTTGTTGCGCGTGGCCTCGTCGCCTTTGGCGAGCTTCTCGAGCGCATCGGCGAGCCGGCGCGAGGCGACCGCCCCCGGGCCCTTCGCATCACCGGCGGTCCGGCGCAGATTGTCGACCGAGGATTTCAGCGAGTCCACGTTCTCCTGGTCCGTCGGCGCCGCATCGATCTGATCGGGATTGAGCGCGGGGTTCAGCACCTTGGCGCCCTGCGCGATCAGCTTCAGCTTCGGCTGCTGGTCCTGCGGCACGAAGCTGTCGAGCGACATCACCCGGAGCACCTCGGGCACCTTCTCCAGCCTCGCCTCGACCTGCCTTGCCTGCTCCTCCGACGTGGTCATCACGTTGATGGCATTGGCGCCCGTGTTGGGATCCTTGCGCAGGTCGAGGAAGGTCGCGATCGACTCGGCACGCGGATTACGCAGGTTCATCGGGTTGAAGTCGAACTTCATGAAGTAGAGCAGCGGCAGGCCGGCGAGCGCGAGCAGCAGCGTGCCGCCGACGACCAGGACGCGGTGTTTCTCCAGAAAGTGATCGAGCGGCGCCAGGAAGGCGTAGCCGACCGGCTCCATCTCACCGGGCGGGTTCAGAAGCTTCAGCAGTGCCGGCAGAACGGTGATCGAGGAGAGGAAGGCCACCAGCATGCCGACGCCGGCGATCTGGCCTAGCTCCGCGATGCCCTTGTAGTCGGTCGGCATGAAGCAGAGGAAGCCGGCCGCGGTCGCCATCGCCGCGAGCGACAGCGGCACCGCCGAGCGCTTCGCAGCCAGCACCAGCGCACCGGAGAGGTCGTTGTGCTTGTAGCGCTCCGAGCGATAGCGGACGCTGTACTGGATGCCGAAATCGACGCCGAGGCCGACGAACAGCACCGCGAACGCGATCGACAGCAAATTGAATGATCCGACCATCATCAGGCCGGCGGCCGTCGTGATCGCGAGTCCGACGAAGAGATTGACGAACACGGCGAAGATGATCTTCGCCGAATGCAGCGCCAGCCACAGGATGAGCAGCACGACGAGGACGGTGCCGACGCCGTTGACGACGGCGCCTTCCTGAACCGTGGCGTATTCCTCGTTCGCGATCGGGACCGGGCCGGTCAGGCGCACCCGCGCCTGGAATGTGGTCGGAAAATCGAGGTCGGCGGCGGCCTTGCGGATTGCATCCGTGGCGTCCTTGCCGGGCTCCAGCGCGTTGTAGTCGAGGATCGGCTTGAACTCGATGAAGGCGCGCTTGTCCGAATCCGACAGCGGCTGGTCGCTGACGAGCTCGCGCCAGGAGAACGTCGCATTGCCCTTGTTGAGCACGGTCTCGACGGTCTGCGCGATCTGGTTGAAGGGCCGCTCGGTGCCGTCGAGCTTCACCTGCCCCCGCTTGACGCCGGCAAGCCCGGTCTCGAGCGCGCCGGTCAGGCCGCGGATCGAGGGATCGCCGGCCATGATCTCGATCAGGGGCGCTGCGGATTCGAACTGACTGGTCGCCTTGGCAACCTCTTCGGTCGGCAGGAACAACAGGCCATTGCGCTCGAAGAACTCGCCGGTGCCGAGCTGCTGCATCGACACGAAATTGGTCTTGTCGTCTTTCAGCTTCGCATAGAGCGCGTCCGCCGCCGCGGTCGTCAACTCGGGCGTCTTGGCCTCGACGACCGCCAGAATCGTCGCATCGCGATCGAAGGCACGGTCGAACTGCTGGTCGCGCTGCCGCCAGTCGAGATTTTGGGCGATCAGCGAATTGATGTCGGTGTTGATGGCGAAATGGCGCGCAGCGTAATAGCCCGCGGCCACCGACAGCAGGAGCCCGAGAACGACGACGAGGGAGGCAAGCCGGGTGCAGGCCCTGACGATGGCAACGACTACGCTTTGCAGCACATCATTTCTTTCTAGTGTTAACAGCTTGCCGGAAACGCCCGCTGTTTATCGGAGTTCCCGGGCGAAACCTATTGCTGTTTTGAGTGGTTCTCGCCGCAAGAAGGTTCGAGGTAAACGGCGGGAGACCATGGCAAAATCATGCGGGGCGGTGGGTATAGCCGGGTAGTTGAGGCGGGAAAGTGACGAAGGGGTGAGCACAAATGTCGCCATTTTGCTCACGGCAATTCCTATACTATAGTACCGTGAAATTGAGCCGGCGGGGAACCAATAGTTTCATCTGAGCTTTCCTTTCTGCCGATTTTTTGACACAAAGTGCTGTGCCTCCATGCGCCGGGGCCCAGTTGGGGTGGGCGGTTACCGCGTGCGCGAGGCCAATGGTGCGTTTATTGCACTGCATTGGTCATTATCGGGGGGTGCCGCTGGGGACAACGAAGCGGATTGGTGCAACTTGCGTGATGGGCGTCCTATGGAAGTTTATCTGGCGCAGCCGCGCGGCTTCTGTGCGGGCGTGGTGCGTGCAATCGAGATCGTGGAACGGGCCCTGGAGAAATACGGCCCGCCCGTCTACGTGCGCCACGAGATCGTGCATAACAAATACGTGGTCGAGAGCCTGAAGAACAAAGGCGCCATTTTCGTCGAGGAGCTGTCCGAGGTTCCGCCGAAATCGGTCACGGTTTTCAGCGCCCATGGCGTCGCCCGCAGCGTCGAGGAAGAGGCGGCCGTGCGCGACCTTCCGGTGCTCAATGCCACCTGCCCGCTGGTCACGAAAGTTCACAATCAGGGGAAGCGGTACATCTCGAAGGGGCGCACCCTGATCCTGATCGGCCATGCCGGCCACCCCGAGGTCGAGGGCACGATGGGCCAGGTCCCGGGGCCGGTGCTACTTGTTCAAAGCGTTGAAGAGGTTAACGCCCTGGCGCTCCCGGCGGATAGCCCAGTGGCCTACATCACCCAGACCACCCTGTCGGTCGACGACACAAGAGACATTATTGCGGCCCTCCAGGCCCGCTTTACAGATATTCAAGGCCCGGATATCCGGGATATCTGCTATGCGACACAGAACCGCCAATCTGCGGTAAGGGACTTGAGTAAGCTGGTCGACGTGATCTTGGTGGTGGGCGCTGCCAACAGCTCGAACTCGAACCGGCTCCGCGAAATCGGCACTGAAGCCGGCGTCGCGAGTTATTTGATTGCCGACGGCAGCGAGCTCAATCCGGCGTGGTTGAAAGATGCCAGGACCGTCGGCGTCACGGCCGGCGCTTCGGCGCCTGAGGTACTCGTGGATGACGTGATCGAAGCGATGCGGCGGATCGGACCGGTCAAAGTCCAGGTACTGCCGGGCCGCGAGGAAAACATCGAATTCCGGCTTCCGGCCCAATTGGCTGCGAGCTGACCCACCCGAATTTCAAGCCCAGAAAGAAACTTGTAATGGCTATCCCCTTCTTCAAGGAAATGCGTATCGGCGGCTATTTGCTCAAGCAGAAACTGCTTGGCCGCAAGCGCTATCCGCTCGTGCTGATGCTGGAGCCGCTGTTCCGCTGCAACCTTGCCTGCGTCGGCTGCGGCAAGATCGATTATCCCGACGCGATCCTCAACCGCCGCATGACGGCGCAGGAGTGCTGGGACGCCGCCGACGAATGCGGCGCGCCGATGGTCGCCATTCCCGGCGGCGAGCCGCTGATCCACAAGGAGATCGGCGAGATCGTGCGCGGCCTCGTCGCGCGCAAGAAGTTCGTCTCGCTCTGCACCAACGCGCTGCTGCTCGAGAAGAAGCTCGACCTGTTCGAGCCCTCGCCCTACCTGTTCTTCTCCGTGCATCTCGACGGCCTGAAGGACCATCACGACAAGGCCGTGTCGCAGAAGGGCGTGTTCGACCGCGCGGTGTCTGCGATCAAGGCGGCCAAGGCGCGCGGCTTCACCGTCAACGTCAACGCCACCATCTTCGACGGCCACCCTGCCGAGGAGATCGCAAAATTCCTGGACCTCACCGTCGAGCTCGGCGTCGGCGTCTCGATGTCGCCCGGCTACGCCTATGAGCGCGCGCCGGACCAGGAGCACTTCCTCAACCGCACCAAGACCAAGAAGCTGTTCCGCGACGTCTTTGCGATGGGCAAGGGCAAGAAGTGGAATTTTATGCATTCCGGCCTGTTCCTGGACTTCCTCGCCGGCAACCAGGAATACGAGTGCACGCCCTGGGGCATGCCCGCGCGCAACATTTTTGGCTGGCAGAAGCCCTGCTACCTGCTCGGTGAAGGCTACGCAAAAACCTTCAAGGAGCTGATGGACACCACCGACTGGGAAACCTACGGCACCGGCAAGTACGAGAAGTGCGCCGACTGTATGGCCCATTGCGGCTACGAGCCGACGGCGGCGACCGCAGCGCTCAACAACCCGCTGAAGGCGATGTGGGTGTCGCTGCGCGGCATCAAGACCTCAGGCCCGATGGCGCCGGAGATCGACATGAGCAAGCAGCGCCCGGCGCAGTACATCTTCTCCGAGCAGGTCCAGAAGAAGCTCTCCGAGATCCGCAAGGACGAGGCGGCGGCTGCTCAGGAGAAGGCCGCGCGGAAGGCTTCGACGGCCGCGTAAGCAGGCTGTATCGACTACTACAACAGGCCCGGTCGCCGACGGCGACCGGGCCTTTTCGTTGTTCGGCGCGAGCGCCCAGGGCGATCGCAGAGTGCTGCTCGCGAGAGGTGGTGGCTCCGCAAAAAAGTGAAAAACAACCCCATGCAAAGTAGAAGCGCGCCGGCCGGACGGGGCAACGTCCGTTCGGCTAAGCCACGGCGACCGCTAGATAATCAGCGGCAAACACGCATCGTTGCTCACGCCAAGCAGAGTCCCTGAAGAAGGCTCGGAGCAGACGCCTGCATTGGGGACACTGCACTCAAGATGTGCAGAGACACCGCGATCGAGGCGCGCCGTGCACAAAATCCGACATGCACGCCACGGAAATGTCATCTTACAATATCGGTTCCCTGCCCGGACGGTGCCAGCCCGTGGCCAACATCGATGGAGCCCGACATGAACCTGTGCACGACAAGCCGTCTGCGATGCGCTGCCGTGTCGATCGCCGCCGCCATGTTCGGCCTCAGCACTGCAACGCACGCGGCGGACCTCACCGTTTACACGGCGCTGGAGGCCGACCAGATCAAGCCCTACAAGGCCGCGTTCGAAAAGGCCAATCCGGGCATCAACATCCTCTGGGTCCGCGACTCCACCGGCATCATCACCGCAAAACTCCTTGCGGAGAAGGCAAACCCCAAGGCCGACGTGGTGATGGGTCTTGCCGCGACCTCGCTGATGCTGCTGCAGAAGGAAGGCATGCTGATGCCTTACGCGTCGGCGGGTCTCGACAAGGTCGACGCCAAGATGCGCGATCCAGCCGCCTCACCGGAATGGGTGGGCATGGACGTCTGGGCATCGGCCTTTTGCGTCAATACCATTGAATCCAGCAAGAAGAACCTGCCGGAGCCCGCCTCCTGGGCCGACCTGACCAAGCCGGTCTATCAGGGACAAATCGCCATGCCGAACCCGGCGTCCTCGGGCACCGGGTTTCTGATGGTCTCCGCCTGGCTTCAGCTGTTCGGCTGGGACGGGGGCTGGAAGTACATGGATGAGCTTCACAAGAACATCGCGGCCTACACGCATTCCGGCTCCAAGCCGTGCCGACAGGCCGCCGCCGGCGAGTACGCGATCGGCCTCTCGTTCGAGTATCGCGCCAACAAGACCAAGAAGGGTGGAGCACCGATCAGCATTGTCCTGCCCAAGGAAGGTCTCGGCTGGGACATGGAGGCCATCGGCATCATGAAGACCACCAAAGAGGTGGAGGCGGCGAAGAAGCTTGCCGACTGGGCTGCGACGCCGGAGGCCAACAAGCTCTACGCCGAGAACTTCGCCATCGTCGCGTTGCCCGGCATCGCAAGCTCCATGGAGTTCGTCCAGGGTGACATCGACAAGATGCTGATCAAGAACGACTTTGCCTGGGCCGCGGAGAACCGCGACAAGATCCTGGCGGAGTGGAGCAAGCGCTACGACGGCAAGTCCGAGCCCAAGAACTAGGGACCAAGAACCGGGAATATCGGGATCGACCAAGCCGGCGGTGCCTGCGCGCCGCCGGAGAATGCGGGACAGTGTCATGGACAGCATGCCGACGACGGAGCCCTATCTCCGCATCCGCAACCTCTCGAAAAAGTTCGGTGCGTTCACCGCACTCGACACCGTCGACCTCGACATCATGCCCGGGGAGTTCGTCTCGTTCCTCGGGCCATCCGGTTGCGGCAAGACCACGCTGCTCCGCGCCATCTCTGGCCTCGACGTGCAGACCGCCGGGTCGATCCATCAGGGCGGGCGGGACATCTCGACGTTGCCGGTCGCCAAGCGCGACTTCGGCATCGTGTTCCAGTCCTATGCGTTGTTCCCGAACCTGACCATCAAGGACAATGTGGCCTACGGCCTGGTGTCGGCCGGCACGCCTCGCATCGAGATCGACAAACGGGTCAAGGAGCTTCTCGAACTTGTCGGTCTGCCCGAGCAAGCCGGCAAATACCCGGCCCAGCTCTCAGGCGGGCAGCAGCAGCGAGTCGCGCTCGCCCGCGCGCTGGCGCTATCGCCCGGTCTTCTGCTGCTGGACGAACCGCTATCCGCGCTCGACGCGCGCGTCCGGGCACGTCTGCGCGGCGAGATCCGCGATCTGCAGCAACGTCTCCAGCTGACCACGATCATGGTGACCCACGATCAGGAGGAGGCGCTCACCATGTCCGACCGGATCGTGGTGATGAGCAATGGCAGGATCGAGCAGGTGGGCACGCCGGACGAGATCTACGGCCGACCCGCGACGGCTTTCGTCGCCGACTTCGTCGGCAAGATGAACTTTCTGGAGGGGCGCCTCGTCACGAGCAAGCGCGCGGATGTCAGGGGGGCCGTGCTCGACTTCAGCGAGGAGGTACCGCTCGCCGAGGGCGCGGCCGTCACGGTCTGCCTTCGGCCGGAGGACGTGGTGGTGCGCGACATCGGCGAGCATTCGCACAATCGCCTGTCCGTCCAGGTCGGCGTCATGGAATTCATCGGCAATCATTTCGCAACGACCCTGCACGCGAGCGGCACGGGACTGAACTTCTCGGCCGACTTTTCGATCAACGCCGTGCGCGACCTCGGCATTTCCTCGGGGGCGACCATCGAGGTCGCGCTGCCGCCGAAGCGGTTGCGCGTGTTTGCGCAATCGCGCTCTGCGACTGCCTGACACGGGAAACCAGCGATGGCGACCGAGACGCTGATTCTGCCGGACCATCCCGCCGCGGTGGCGCCCCTGCGGCAGAAGCTGGGGCACGACGACTGGATCATGCGCGGCGCGGTCGTGGCGCTTGGCCTCTGGTTGATCATCACCGTGTTGCTGCCCCTCTGGGCGCTGCTGTCCAAGAGCTTCCAGGCAGCTGATGGCCGGTTCGTCGGCCTGGCCAATTTCCAAGCCTATTTCGCCAGCCCGGCGCTGGCCGATTCGATCTGGCACTCGGTCTGGGTCTCGCTGCTGAGCACGGTCATCTGCGTTCTGCTCGCCTTCGTCTACGCCTACGGACTCACCCGCACCTGCATGCCTGGGCGGGGACTGTTCCGCATCATCGCGCAGATCCCGATTCTCGCACCCTCGTTGCTTCCCGCGATCAGCCTCGTCTATCTGTTCGGCAACCAGGGCCTCGTCAAATGGATGCTGTTCGGCGCATCGATCTACGGCCCGATCGGTATCGTCATGGGCGAGGTGTTCTGGACCTTCCCGCACGCGCTCATCATCATCACCACCGCGCTGGCGATTTCGGACGCGCGTCTGTACGAGGCGGCGGAAGCGCTGCGGGCAAGTCCGCGCCGCACCTTCTGGACGGTGACCCTTCCGGGGGCACGTTATGGCCTGATCAGTGCGGTCTTCGTCGTCTTTACCCTGGTGATCACCGATTTCGGCGTGCCGAAGGTCATCGGAGGCAAGTTCAACGTGCTCGCGACCGACATCTACAAGCAGGTGGTCGGGCAGCAGAATTTCCAGATTGGTGCGGTGGTCGGCTTGCTCCTGCTGTTGCCCGCGGCATTGGCCTTCGTCGTCGATCAGCTCATGCAGCGGCGCCAGTTGGCGCTGCTCTCCGCGCGCGCCGTACCATATGCGCCGAGGCCCGACGCCACGATCGATCGCGCGATGCTGGCGATCTGCTCGCTGATCGCGTTCGCGATCCTGGTCATTCTCGGCGTATCCTTCTTCGCCTCGATCGCGACGTTCTGGCCCTACAATCTGACGCCCAGCTTCAAGAACTTCGACTTCGACATGATGGATGGCGGCGGCTGGCGCAGCTATTTCAACTCGCTCGTCATGGCCGGCCTCACCGCGCTGTTCGGAACCGCGGTGATCTTTACCGGCGCCTATCTCGTCGAGAAGACCCCGCGCTTTCGCGCCGTTCGCGGCTTCGTGCAGTTTCTCGCGCTGCTTCCATTGGCCGTTCCCGGGTTGGTGCTCGGCCTCGGCTACATCTTCTTCTTCAACAACCCCGCCAATCCGCTGAACTTCATCTACGGCACGATGGCCATCCTCGTCATCTGCACCATCTCGCATTTCTATTCCGTCTCGCACCTGACCGCGGTGACGGCGCTCAAGCAGATCGACCAGGAGTTCGAGACCGTTTCGGCATCGCTCAGGGTGCCGTTCTGGCGTACCTTCATGCGCGTGACCTTGCCGGTCTGCCTGCCGGCCGTGCTGGATATCGCCATGTATCTGTTCGTGAACGCGATGACGACCGTCTCCGCGGTGGTCTTCATCTACGCGCCGCACACGACGCTTGCGGCGATCGCCGTGCTCAATATGGATGACGCGGGCGACGTGGCCCCTGCGGCGGCCATGGCCATGGTCGTGTTCGCCACAGCGGCCGTCACACGCGCCATCTATATGTTACTCACGCAGGGCTATCTTGCGCGTGCGCAGATGTGGAGAAAACGGTGAGCGTGTCAGGAGACGAATTCGATCTGGCCGTTATCGGGGGCGGCATCTGCGGTCTCGCCCATGCGCTTGCGGGCGTGCGCCGGGGCTTGCGGGTCGTGGTCATCGAGCGCGATGCAAGGGCGAACGGCGCCTCGATCCGCAATTTCGGCTTCGTCACCGTCACCGGGCAGCAGCGCGGCCAGTGCTGGCAGCGGGCGATGCGGTCGCGGCAGGTCTGGGCCGAGGTGGCCCCGGCCGCCGGCATCAGGATCGAGCATGTCGGACTGGCGGTCGCAGCGCGACGACCGGAAGCCGTGGCCGTGCTCGAAGCGTTCCGCACCACCGAGATGGGCGAGGGTTGCGAGCTTCTGAGCCCGGCTGAGGCGGGCCGCCGTTTCCCGATGCTGCGGACCGACGATCTGCAAGCCGTGCTGGCGAGCCCGCATGATCTGCGGGTGGAGTCGCGTGTCGCCGTGCCGACACTGGCGAAGTGGCTTGCCGAGGTGCACGGCGTCACCTTCCTGTATCAGACTCTGGCCAAGGAGGTCGCACCGCCGGTCATCGACACCACGCGCGGGCCGGTCCGGGCCCGGCTCTGCGTGGTCTGCCCCGGCGACGATTTCCTCAGCCTCTATCCGGAACGCCTGGCGAGCTATGGCCTCGTCCGCTGCAAGCTGCACATGCTGCGGGTCGCTTCAGTGAGCGCGATGCCGCGCTTCAACGCGGCCGTGATGTCGGACCTTGGCCTCGTGCGCTATCTCGGCTACGCCGAGCTGCCGGAGGCGGCCGCACTGAAGCAGCGACTCGAATCCGAGCAGGGACAGCATCTGGCCAACGGCGTGCATCTGATCGCCGTGCAGAGCGAGGATGGCTCGCTCGTCGTCGGCGATTCCCACCACTACGACGCGACGCCGGACCCGTTCGGTCCTGAAGCGGTGGACGAGTTGATCATGGACGAATTCCGGCAGGTTCTGGCCTGGCCAACGCCTGTCATCCGCGAACGCTGGATCGGCACCTACGCCTCGGCATCCGATCGTCTGATGCTGATCGACCGCCCATCTGAAACTGTGCGCCTCGTCATGATCACCAGCGGCACAGGCGCCAGCACCTCGTTTGCGATCGCCGAGGAAGTGATTGACGAATTGACGTCCGGGAGCCGAGCGACATGACCGATAAATTCGAGCACGTCCGGGCCGTCGTGTTCGACTGGGCCGGCACGACGGTGGATCACGGCTCGCTGGCGCCGATGGGCGTGTTCGTCGAGGCGTTCGCGCGCTTCGGCGTGACGATCACCGTCGACGAGGCGCGCGGGCCCATGGGCATGGCCAAGCGCCCCCACATCGCCGCCCTCCTGCGCTTGCCCCGGATCGCCGCCGCGTGGCGCGACAGGCATGGGCACGAGCCGACCGAAGCCGACATCGATGCGCTCTACGCCGTGTTCGTGCCGATGAATGTCGAGGTCGCCGCCCGCTACGCCGACGTGATCCCGGGCGTGGCCGAAGCCGTCGCCGGCTTGCGGCGCCGCGGCCTGAAGATCGGCTCGAGTACGGGCTACACACGCGAGATCATGGCCGAGGTCATTCCGGTCGCGGCCGCGCAAGGCTACGCGCCCGACAGCATCGTCTGCACCGGGGACACGCCCGACGGCCGCCCCACGCCGTTCATGCTCTACAAGGCCTTTCTGGATCTCGCCGTCTGGCCTGCCTGGAGCTGCGTCAAGGTCGACGACACCGAGGTCGGGATCAAGGAAGGCCTCAACGGCGGCTGCTGGACCGTCGGCGTTGCCGTCACCGGCAACGTGTTCGGGTTATCACTCGCCGACACTGCGGCATTGCCGCCGAAAGCCTTCGCCGAACGGCGCGCGGCCGCAGTCGAGCGGCTGGCAGGCGCCGGCGCCCATTACGTGATCGACGGCGTCGCCGACATCATCCCGGTAATCACTGCGATCGAGGGCCGGCTGGCCCGCGGAGAGCGGCCAGGAGCCTGACATGACCGTGTCTGACATGAGCGCCTCCGAGGGCGACGTCAATCTGTCGGCGGAGCGGCGATCGTTTCAGGAGCGTCACCTCGACGCGCAGACCCAACAATTGCTCGACGAGGACGAGCGCTGGTTCCTGCGACAGTCGCTGTCGACGCCATGCCTGAACGTGGCCACCGCCGCCGAAGGCAGCCACATCGTCGATCTCCAGGGACGGCGCATCCTCGATTTCCACGGCAACAGCGTGCATCAGGTCGGCTACGGTCATCCTCGCGTGGTGGCGGCCATCAAGTCGCAGCTCGATACCCTGCCCTTCTGCCCGCGCCGCTACACCAACAGGTCCGCCATCGACCTCGCCCGGCGCCTCGCCGAACTGGCGCCCGCGCCCCTGGAGAAAGTGCTGCTGGCCCCCAGCGGGTCGGCTGCCATCGGCATGGCACTGAAGCTCGCCCGCTATGCAACGGGGCGACACAAGACCCTGTCGATGTGGGATGCATTTCACGGCGCCAATCTCGACGCGGTCTCGGTCGGCGGCGAAGCCCTGTTTCGGCGCGGCGCCGGCCCGCTGCTGCCGGGCACGGAGCATGTGCCGCCGCCGGGACTGGCCGCACGCTTCTTCGGACAGGACGGCCGCGCGCATGAGCGCCTCGCCGACTACATCGATTACGTCCTCGAGGTGCAGGGTGACGTCGCGGCCGTAATCGCCGAGCCGATGCGTTGGACCACGGTCGAACTGCCACCGCCCGGCTTCTGGCCCCGCGTGCGCGCGAGCTGCGATCGGCACGGGGCGCTCCTGATCTTCGACGAGGTGCCGAGTTGCCTCGGCCGCACCGGGACCATGTTCGTCTGTGAGCAGGCCGAAACTGCGCCCGACATTCTCGTGCTCGGCAAGGGACTGGGCGGCGGCATCATGCCGATGGCAGCTATCGTGGCGCGGGCCGATCTCGACGTGGTGCCCGAAGGGGCGCTCGGCCACTACACCCATGAGAAGGGCCCGGTCGGCTGCGCTGCAGCCCTCGCCACGCTCGATGTGATCGCGGAGGAAGGGCTGCTTGCCGCAGCGCGTGTCCTCGGCGCGCACGCGCTCGAACGGCTGCGATCGATGGCAGATCGGTCCCCCCTGATCTCCGAGGTGCGCGGCGCAGGTCTCTATCTCGGCGTCGAGATCGGCCGCCGCGACGAGGCCGAGGCCAACGCGCTCGCGGAGCGCCTCTTGTATCGCTGCCTGGAGGCAGGCCTGAGCTTCAAGCTCGGCGGCGGCAACGTGGTCACGCTATGCCCGCCGCTGACGATCTCGCGCGCTGAACTCGACCGGGCCCTTGATATCCTCGAAGCGGCGATGTCAGCCTTGTGAGCGAAACGCGACCCGTACGCGTCGCGACGCCGCGCTCCATCCGGGTTACGGGCACCAAACAAAAAGGCCCGGTCGCGCGACCGGGCCTTTTCTTGATTGGATCGAAGACGTCGCTCAGGCCGTCTCGGAGACCAGCGCGCCGCTCTCGACGAGCTCGGTGCCGATCAAATAGTCGCGGCAACCACGCAGCGAGCGCAGCGCGCGGTTGAAGTCGATGCCGGTCGAGACCAGCGCATGCAGCGTTGCCGGATTGCGCACGATGCCGCGCAGCACGGCGGCGAGGTCGATCTGGCCGTTCGGCTTGATGGCGGCGCGGGCGAGCGCCGGCAGCGCGCGATGGGCGGGATCGCTGATGACGCGGACCGCGGCGAAGGGCAGTCCGGCCTCGGCGGCGTAGGCCGCCGCGATGTGGCTTTCCATGTCGACGGCCGCGGCTCCGGTCTCGGAGTGGAGCGCTGCCTTGCAGGACCGCTTCGTGACCACCTCCTCGGCGCCGGCGAGGCTGCCGCGCACCACGCGGCGGCGGCCCGAGGTCAGGCGCTCGATCAGGTCGTCGCCGAGCGAGAGGCCGGCGGCCCAGCGGGTGTCGCCGGACAGCACCTCGGTCGCCAGCACGACGTCGCCGGAGCGCAACGTCGGGTCGAGCCCGCCGGCCACGCCGAACGAGATCACGCCGCGAATCGTCTCAGGGTCCACCACCGTCAGCAGCGCCCGCAACTGGGTCGGGCTGCTGGATGAACAGATGACCGCCATGCCAGGCCCGGCCGCAATGCGGGCCTCCTGCACCAGTCCGGTCACGATCAGTATCGGCCGCGGGTCGATGGCATTACCCGCGGTAACATAGTCCCCCGTCCCCAAAGTCACATTCCGACCCCTACCACCCTGCTGTTGGTGTTCCGCAAGTTCCGATACCGCGCCAACGCCCACAACGGAAAGAACTTCGGGTAACCATGATACCGTAGATAGAACACCCGGGGGAAGCCCGTGGCGGTGTACCGCTGCTCGTCCCACAGTCCTTTTTCGTTCTGTGTTGCAATCAGGTACTCCACCCCGCGGGCGACGGCCGGGTGATCAACCTCGCCTGCCGCCATCAGGGCAAGCAAGGCCCATGCCGTTTGCGAGGCCGTCGAGGGGGCGGCTTCCCATCCCCGGTAGTCCAGCCGGTAGCTGACGGCGTCCTCGCCCCAGCCGCCGTCGTCGTTCTGGATCGAGGCCAGCCAGTCGGCGGCCTTCCGGATCATGGGGTCGTCGTGGCGGACGCCGGCCATGTTGAGGGCGCAGAGCACCGACCAGGTTCCATAGATGAAGTTCATGCCCCAGCGGCCGTACCAGGACCCCTCCGGGTGCTGGGTCTTCCTGAGGTAGGCAACGCCGTCGGCCACGTGCTTGCTGGTCTTCTCGGTCTCGCCGAGCTGGGCCAGCATCGAGATGCAGCGCGCGGTGACGTCCTCGGTCGGCGGATCGAGCAGCGCGCCATGGTCCGAGAACGGGATGTTGTTGAGGTAGTATTCGAGGTTGTTGACGTCGAAGGCAGCCCAGCCGCCGTCGTCGCTCTGCATGCCCTCGATCCACTCTCGGCCGCGGGCGATCGCGGAATCATAGCCGGTCGCACCGTGCTCCCGGCGCATGCGGTCCATCGACATCACCACCACCGCGGTGTCGTCGAGATCGGGGTAATGCGCGTTGTTGTACTGGAAGGCCCAGCCGCCCGGACGCACGTCGGGCCGCTTCGCCGCCCAGTCGCCCTTCACCTCGAGCTCCTGCCTTGGGATCAGCCAGTCGAGCCCCTGCTTGGCCGCCGGCACCGCCGTGTCCCCGCCGGCTTCAAGCAGCGCGTGCGCGGTCAGCGTCGTGTCCCACACCGGCGAGACGCAGGGCTGGCAATAGGCTTCGTCGTCGCCGATCACGAGCAGCTTGTCGATGCCCCGGCGCGTGATCGCGCGCGGCGGATAATTCTCGTCCTTGCCGAGCGCGTCGTACATCATGACGATGTTGGCCATGGGCGGATAGATCGCGCCCATGCCGTCCTCACCGTTGAGGCGTTCCTCGGTAAAGGCGAGCGCGGCGTCGATCGCGCGCTTGCGCAGGCTCTTCGGAAACAGCGGCTCGATCACGCGCAGGATCGCATCGAGCGAGCGGAACAGCAGGAACCAGGCCATGCTCTGATGCGGCGCCTTGTGGGTCATGCCGATCGAGCGCGGATCCTGCAGGAACAACTCGTCGATGCCGACGCCCTTCGGATTCCTCGCGCGCGGCTTCAGCGCGGCGATCACCATCAGCGGCACCATGGTGGTGCGCGCCCAGTAGGAGATCTTGTTGAGGTGGAACGGCGACCAGAACGGCAGCAGCACGATCTCGATCGGCAGCACCGGCACCGCGCGCCAGGTCACGACACCGAAGGTCGCGAGCAGGAAGCGGGTGAAGACATTGCTGTTGATCGCGCCGCCGCGGGCATGGATCGCCTCGCGCGCGCGCACCATATGCGGGCTGTCCGTGGAATCGCCGATCATCTTCAGCGCGAAGTACGCCTTCACGCTGGCGCTCATGTCGAACTCGCCGTCATGCACGAGGGGCCAGCCGCCATGGGCGCCCTGCACGCGACGCAGATAATTGCCGATCTTGGCCTCGAGCATGGTGTCGACCGGCTCGGCGAGATAATGGCGCAGCAGGATGTACTCGGCCGGAATCGTGCAGTCGGCCTCGAGCTCGAAAACCCAATGGCCATCGGACTGCTGGAAGCCGAGGACGCCTTGGGTGGCCGACGCAATGCTCGATTCCAAAGCTTCGCGGCTGGTCGCGTTCACGGAATCCATGTCGCTCGATTGCTCCGATAGTCGATTGAAAGTTGACAGGGACATTTGCCCGTCAGGGCCGCTTGTCAGGATCCTTTGGCGGCCAGAACCAGATCGGCGGCGCGGTCACCCGACCGGACCGATCCCTCGATGGTTGCCGGCAATCCCGTAGCAGTCCAGTCGCCGGCGAGGAACAGGTTTTTCAGCGCTGTGACCGGCCCCGGACGCAGGGCATTCTGGGCAGGCGTTGCCGCAAATGTGGCACGGCGCTCGCGCACGATCTGCCAAGGGGGCAATTGAGACGGCAGCTCGCCGGAGACGCCGCCCGCCTTGCAGACGTCGTTCCAGATCGCCTGCGCGAGCTCCTCGCGCGGCATGTCGACGAGACGATCGCCGTTGCTGATGGTCACCGAGAGCCGGTTCGGGAACGCGAACAGCCATTCCACGACGCCGCCGATCACGCCGAGGATCGGCGCCGAGCCCGGCGGCGGTGTGATGCGGAAATGCGCGTTGACGATGGCGCGGAATTCGGTTGGCGTCTTCAGGCCCGGCAGCAGGTTAGCTGCCGCGCGCGGGGGCACCGCCATCACGATGACGTCACCCGCTCCGAGCTGGATCAAATCCTCGCCGCCGAAGTTCAGCGCGGTCACCTTGCCGTTGGTGCTCGCGAACGAACGCAGCTCATGGCCGAGCTGAACGGTGTGGCCACGCTCCTGCAGAAACTTCACGGCGGGCTCGATGAGCACGGCGCTGAGGCCGTCGCGTGCGATCAGCGGACGGCAGGCCTGCCCGCCCGCAAGCAGCGTCTCGCGCACGATCGCGCCGGCGAGCCCGGCCGAGCCCTCGGGCGGATCGACGTTGAGCGCCGCCAGCAGCAACGGCTGCACCAGGCGCTGATAGAGGATGCCTTCGGTCGGAATGGACCTGCCGACCAGCGTCTCTTCCGACGCCCAGATCAGCGGCGCCAGCTTGAGATAATCGGTGAGGCCGGTGTCGGGCACGCGGCGGCCTTCGTCGAGCACCCAGGTCGGCCATCGGCCATCGCCGAGATCGATCTGCCAGCGCTGCCCGGTCTTGATGTCGACGAAGGGAAATTGTGCGCTGTCAGGACCGACAAGCCCCGCCTCGGTGCCGATCGAACGCGCATAAGCGCGCGCGTGGCTGTTGCCCGACAACAGCAGATGATTGCCGTTGTCGATGGTGAGATTGGTGGCACCGTCGAAATAGGACCGGCAGCGGCCGCCGGCCTGGTGCGTTGCCTCGTGCACGGCGACCTTGAAGCCGGCATTGGCGAGCCGCACGGCGGCGGAGAGGCCGGAAATTCCAGCACCGATGATGTGAGCTGTGTTTTGCATCAGATGAAAGCGTAACGGAGCAGGATCAAAATGCGTGTGATCTTCGACACACGCACGGGCTCGCGCGGCGCGTTGAAACCGCGCGCGATCAGGAGGTCCAGAATGGAATGATAGTATTTCGACATGATCCGCGGCGCGCGCACGGCGCGGCGCTTGTTGCGGTTCATGATCTCGTCCGACTTCTCGAAATGCGACTTCGCGCGCTGCGTCAGCGGCACGCAGACCTTCGGCAGCGCGCGCTCGGTGATGACGCGGTTCGGATCGTTGGAGGTGATGCCGGCATGCAGCAGCGCCTCGCGCGGCAAATAGAGCCGGCCGAGGCCGGCGTCCTCGTCGATGTCGCGCAGGATGTTGGTGAGCTGCAGCGCGCGGCCGAGATGGTGGGCAAGCAGGATGCCGTCTTCTTCCGGCATGCCGAACACGCGCACCGACAGCCGCCCCACGGCGCTGGCGACGCGATCGCAGTAGAGATCCAGCGTCGCCATGTCGGGCGCGCGGATGTCCTGCGGCACGTCCATCTCCATGCCGTCGACGATGGCCAGGAAATCCTCGCGCTTGAGCCCGAAGGTCTTCACCGAGGCGACGTAGTCCTTCAGCCTCGGCGGCGGATTGCCCTGATAGAGCGCGTCGATGTCGTTGCGCCACTCCTGGAGCGCGGCAAGCCGCTCGTCGCGCGGACCGTCGGAATCGGCGATGTCGTCGACCTGGCGGCAGAAGCTGTAGATCTGGAACATCGCCTCGCGCTGGTCGTGCGGCAGGATGCGCATCGCGGCATAGAACGAGCTGCCGGATGCGGTCGAGCCATAACTGGCGCCGGGCGTGGTCGCCTCAAGCGTCATGGGCAGTCCCCGGTCTGGAAATGGCCTTGCGTCCGATCGCGCGGCGGCCGACTTCGCCGATCATGCCGGCGAGGCTGAAGGTGAGAAGCTCGAACTTGTTCAGATGCACCCGCTCGCGCAAGGGATCGCGCACCTTCAAGAGGCGCACGATGCGGTCGGCATAGGCCTGGATCACCGAGACGTCGACGCCGAGGCGGAAATCCCGGATCTCTGCGGCTAGCGACCTGCCCTCATCGAGCAGCGCCTCGTTGCGCGCGGCGAGCGACTGCAGGCAGGCGAGCATCGCCGGCGGCGATTGCGCGAGTCCAAGCTGCTCGACCGAGGCGCCGTGTGCTGCCAGCGCATCGCGCGGCAGGTAGACGCGGTTGAGCTCGCGGAAATCCTTGCCGCAATCCTGCAGGTGGTTGTTGATCTGAAGGCCCGCGCAGAGCGCGTCCGATGCGGCCCAGGTCGAGGTGCTCTCGCCATGAACGTCGAGCATGAAGCGGCCGACCGGCATCGCCGAATAGCGGCAATAGTGGATGACCTCGTCCCAGGTCTCGTAGCGCAGCTTGGTCACGTCCATGCGGAAGGCGATGAGCACGTCGAGCGCGTGACGCGGCGCCATGCCGCGTTCGGCCAGCGCGCGGCGCAGGGTGACGGCCTCAAGCTGGGTGTCGCCCTTGCCAAGCAGTTCCGCCTCGAGCAGGTCGAGATAAGCGAGCTTCTGGTCGGGCGGCAGCGTGGCGTGGTCGGCGATGTCGTCGGCGGTGCGGACGAAATTGTAATAGGCCAGGATCAGGGCCCGATGACGCGGATGAATGATCCAGGACGCGACGGGAAAATTCTCGTCACGGTCACCTTTGCCGGATCGCAATTCGCTCGCAGAGGTCATCGAGGGCTGGTTAACAATCGTTTGGACAGGAAGGGCTTTTTCGCTCGCGCGGGCTCATGCCGGCGATGCCGCCGCGGCCCCCATATAGGGGAATACGGCCGCAAAACCAATCCTGCTCTCGATGGCAGCCCCTTCGCGGATCCGGCCCGAAAAGGCGGCCCGGGGGCCGCCCTGGGTGGGCCAATGGCCGAGCTTACTGGTTGTGGTTCTTCAGGACCTGGTCGCAGGCCTGGGAGATCTTGGCCCGGTTCTCCTTCAGGCAGGCCAGGATCGTGAAATCGCCCTGGTCGATGACCGGACGGCAGAACTTCTGCACATCGCGCGTGCAGGCCTTCTGCTCGGCATCCGTACCGCGTCCTGCCTGGGCAAAGGCCGCCGTCGAAAGGGATGCCGACAGCAGGGTGAGAGCGACGAGAAGCTTACGCATTGTATTCCTTCATTCTGACGGCAGAATCGCACCGATCCCGGGCTGCACAGGGCTGACGGCGGGAACGGATTGTTCTGATGGCAAGTGCCGCAGGGTAGCGGCCTCGGAGAAGGCACAAGCACTGGCAAATGCGGCCAAATTGGCGCCACACCCACCAAATCAGGTCTTCCCTGCGCCTTCATTGGCAGATGTAAGGGTTTGATACTACGTCATAATTCAGGCAGGGCGCATTTTACTGCACGGCTGTTGCAGCGCTGCATCTCCCCGCCCCGCCGTTTCGGCCGGAAACACGCCGAAACACGGCAAATCGCAAGGTCCGGCCCCTCGCCGGCGCCCGGTGAACCGCCGTCTCTGGTCCTGGCGCGTTGAACCTGACACAGGCTCGGAACACTAAACCTTCGATGTGGCGAGACGTCTTTAACCTTGAATGGACGTCGTTCCAAAACGGGATATTTGTGATGAAATTCTTTGGGCGATCTGGACTGGCAATCACTGCGGCCGGCGTTGGCGCTGCCCTGCTCTTTTCGGTTTCGGCAAGCCACGCACAATCGTCCGGACCGTTTGCCGGCTTCGACGGCGCGTGGACCGGCACCGGCACGGTTTCGCTGTCCGACGGCTCCACTGAACGCATCCGCTGCAAGGCCGACTACAAGGTCGCCGGCAGCGGTCTCAACCTCAAGCAGGCCCTGCACTGCGCCTCGGACAGCTACAAGTTCGACCTCACCAGCGACGTGACCAGCCAGGGCGATCGCATCTCCGGCAATTGGAGCGAGGCGAGCCGCAACATCTTCGGCAACCTCCAGGGCACCGCCGGCGGCGGCCAGATCGACGTGTTCGTCGAGGCCAACGGCTTTGCCGCCAATCTGTCGCTGCGCACCAACGGCACCAAGCAGACGGTGCAGATCTCTTCCAAGGGCGAGATCCGCGGCGTCAACATCACGATGACGAAGGGCTGATACCCCTTCGCAATCGATGAGAAACACGCCCCCGGTTCTCCGCGAGCCGGGGGCTTTTTGCTGACATGAACCATCTCCGCAGAAACCTGCTCAAAGCCATTGGGCTCTTCGCCGCCAGTCGCGCGTGGGCCAATGATCAACCGTCAATCAAGCGGGAGACGGACATGCAGCCTTCTGCGGTAAAGCCGCGCCACGTGCTCTGCTTTCTCGGCAAGGATGACAGCCTGCTGCACCCGCCGAAGGCGGTGACCAGGACGATCGCCGATTTCAACTTCGAGATCGACCGCACCTATTCGCAAGCCAAGCCCGATCCGCATATGGAGCGCTCGTTCGGCGTGTGCTGGGACCGCGTCTTCCCGAAGGCATGGTCTGCCGCCGACGAAGCGGGCGTGGCCAACCACAAGGCGGTGCTTTACGTGCTCAGCCCGCCGCTGGAGCAGCAGAAGGCGGTCGCCTATTCGGCGGCAGCCTTGCGCATCGTCGAGGAGATGATCGAGGCCGGCGCCACCGCCGTGAAGGGCGAGAGCGCGGGCGTCGCCCACGGCGTTGCGCGATGGCGCAGCCTCGCCGAGCAGGCACGCAACGGCGCAAAGACCGGCCAGGGCCTCGGCATCACGCCCGCCCTCGCCAAGGCGTGTCGTCTTGCCTTCGCCAAGCGCCCGCTCGGTGGCGATCGCTATTATGAGACCGTCGGCTATCACCTCGTCGGCCTGCCGGAGGTCTATGTCGCGAAATCGCGCGGCAACGAATGGTCCGCGGTGATGCTGATGGAGGAGATCGCCAACGCCATGGCCGAGCACGGCATCGACGTGACGCTACGCGATCGCAAGCTCACGCTCTCGCGGGAGCAGGACTACGCCGCGGACGACTTCAAGTTCAATCCGTACGGGATCGTCCGGATCGAGGCGTGAGTGCGAGGCGGCGTCTGCCGCCCCTCCCTCAGATCGCCCGCTTGTCCGCGCCCTGCAGCCTGGCGTGCAGATTGATCAGCCACATCGCCGTCGGCCTGAGGATGAAGAGGTCGGCGACAAGCGCCATGACCATCGAGAAGGCGCTGAGCCAGCCGAACAGCCGCAGCGACGGCAGGTCGGAGAACACGGTGACGACGAGGCCGCAGGCAAGCACCACCGTGGTCAGGATCAGCGCAGGTCCAACCAGCACGGTCGCCCGCTCGACCGCGAGCGCCGAGCCGACGCCCGGCTTGCTCTCGAGCCTCAGGCGATTGAGGAAGTGGATGGTGGCGCTGAGGCCGAGGCCAAATGAGACCGTGAGCGCGACGACGCTGGCGAATTGCAGCCCCTCGCCCATCGCCCACAGCACCGTTCCCGACATCACCACCGGGAAGATGCCCGGCAGGATGCAGGCGAGCATCACGACCCAGGAGCGGAAGGCAAGGCCGATGAAGATCGCGACCAGCGCGAATTCCACGGTGAGGCCGCGGTTCAGCTTCTCGATCATGCTGGCCGAGTTGCGCGCGGCAATCGCGGCAAGGCCGGTCACCGCGATCTCGTAGCCGGGATGCTTCTTGCGGACGGCGTCGAGCTCGGTATCGAGCTTGTCGACGATCGGCAGCAACTGGCTGGAATCCTTGTCCGGCACGCGGCCCGCGACCACCACGGCGTCCTGCTCGGCGTCGATGAAGCGCCGCACCAGATGCTCGGGGATGACACTGACATATTCCTTCAACGTCGCGACGTCGGCGCTGCCGGCCTTTTCCGCGAGCCAGCGGCGCAGGGTCTCGAGCGACCAGACGTTGCCGACGCCGGCCGCCTTCTCCACCGTCGCATGCACGTCAGCGATGGTCTGGAGCGTCTCCGGCGAATAGAGCGTTTCACCCTTGGGGAACTGGACCAGCACGTTGACCGGATTGGCGCCGGTCAGCTTGGCGTCGAGCCGGTCACTGGCGGCGACCGCCTGGCGCTTGTCCGGCACCTGGTCAGCGAGCCGGTAGCGCGGCTCCAGATTGGCGTAGATGACGCCGAGGCCGCCGACGAACAGCACCGCGATCAGGCTGAACAGGCCGGGCCGGCCGACCATGCGCACCGCGATCCAGTAGCAGAAATTGCGCAGCGCCTGGACACCGGCATCGGCGCCCTGGAACTTGACCGCAAACACCTTCTCGTTGCGCACGAACAGCACGCCGAAAACAGGCACCAGCGACAGCACCGCGACCAGCGCGATGATGGTGGCGGCCAGGCCCGCCTCGCCGAACTTGCGGATCAGGTCGGAGTTGGAGAACTGCAGCGCGATGAAGGAAATGCCGGCGGTGCCGTGCGTCAGTACGCAGGCCGGCCCCACCACCAGCACCGCGTTCTTGAACGCGGTGAACTTGTCCTGGCCCGCGATCAGCCGGTCGCGTGCGGCGAAGGTCAGCTGCATCGAGTCCGAGAAGCTGATGACCATGATGAGCGGCGTCATCACGTTCAGGAACATGTTGAGATTGAAATTGGCCCAGCCGAGCGCGCCGAGCGCCAGCAGGATCGCGATCATCGGCGGGAACGCCGCCGCGATCATGAAGGAGATCTTGCGGAAGAAGATGATGGCGATGACGCAGCCGGCGAGAATGCCGAGGATGTTGTAGGTGAGCCCGTCGCGCTCGACCGCGTTGCGGATCTCGAGCTGCATCACCGGCACGCCGGAGAGCTGCACGTTGAGCCCGGTGTCGCTGAGGTCTTCCTTCATCAGCGCGCGGATGTCGCCGACGGTCTTGGTCAGCTTGCTGGAGGCGACCACTTCGGGATCGAGCGACAGCACGATCAGCGCCAGCGTGCCGTCCTCCGACAGCAGCTTGCCGCGAATGATCTCGTTGTTCTTGACGGTTTCGATGAACTTGTCATAGGCCGCGCCTTCGGGCAGCTCGGGCGGGAACAGCGCCGCCGGCAGCTTGCCGGGCGCCGGCGCCTGGCGCGCCGAGAACAGCGAGACGAGGCCACGCGTGCCTTCGACCAGCTGCATGTCGGTGACGAAGTCCCGCAGCTTCTCAAGGTTGTTCCGTGCCAGCAGGGTCTTGCCCTCGACCACGACCAGGACGTCGAACTCCTCGGCCGGGAACTTCTTGGTCACCTCTTCATATTGCTTGAATTCGCGGGTGTCGGAACGGAACAGCTGCGACAGCGAATCGTCGATCTTGATCCGCTGGATGCCGAAGACGGCGCCGACGATCAGGGCGAGCAGGACGATGCAGGAGACGATCGGGGCCCGGACGGCGATCAGGCCGAGCCGCTCCAGCCCGAAGGCGATGGAGGACGCAGGTCCCTGCTCGACCTTGTCGACATGAACCTCACTCTCGCTGTGCTTTTCGAGCATGCCTTATCCAGTTCCTAAATCGGCTCGGTCTGTGAGCTTATTGCGCCCCGCGAACGGCTTGAAAACGCCATACCAATGGGAGGCTTGCCCCTTGAAAATGCGCGGAAAATCGCCGGCAGCGGTTTAGCAGGTCAAGAGCCCATCTCGCAAGCATGCGAAGCGTTACCAAATACATCAAGATGCGGCGATTTTTGCCGGAATGCCCGTCATTCGGGCAAGGCCGTGCCAATTCGACGCGGCGCCCGGTCCGCGCTCTCGTCCTTCAGCGCCACGCCGGTGACCTCCCGGGCCAGGCCCTCGCGGACCAGCCAGGCGATCTTGAAGGCGGCCTCGTCATGGCTCAACCCAGCCTTGTGGATGTTCGACACGCAATTGCGCTCGGCATCGGTGCGACCCGGCTTCGGCGCGAAGGTCAGGTAGGCGCCGAGACTGTCGGGCGCGGACAGGCCGGGCCGTTCGCCGATCAGCATCACGACCATGCGCGCACCGAGAATCGCGCCGATCTCGTCACCGAGCGCGACGCGCGCGCCTGAGGCGACGACGACAGGGCCGAGCGCGACAGCATCGCCCTGCGCGAGCAGCGGCAGCAGGCGCGCCACCAGCGCCGCCGCATGGGCGTGGACTGCCGCCGCCGAGAGGCCGTCGCCGATCACCAGCGCGAGCTGGCATGGCCCGGCAGCGCCTCGCGCGAGAGCTTCGGCGGAACCTTGATCGAGCTGTCGTCCGAGATCCGGCCGCCGCAGATAGTCCTTGCGGTCGACGGCCTGGCTCTTCACCTCGCTGACGGTGAGACCGAGCGCGCCGAGATCGGCGACCAGACGCGGCGCGTCAAAGGCCGCATGCACGGCATCGCGGGCGCGGGCATGGTCCAGCGTGAAATCGAGCAGCGGCTTTGTCGGCACACTCGCGCCGCTGCGGCCCAGCGCAACACGTGCGGGCGTGAACGACCGCAGATCGAGGGTTGGACGCGCCGGAATGGACTTGTCACTCATTCGGCGGGAACGGCGGCCTCGCGCAGCCGGATCGAATAGTTCGAGGCGTTCTGCTTACCGCTGGAGGCCGCGCGCGCAAAGGTGATGAGATGGTGCGCGATCATGGTGCAACCGATCAGGCCTTCGATGTCGCCGTGCTTGATGCGCCCAAGCGCAAACTTCCAGAACACCCGCTTATAATCTCCGAGCACGCCGACCTTCCAGAAGATGTTGCGCAACATGACGAGAGCGCGCCTGATATTGGGCCAGGTCTTCATCTCGTCCGCCACCGGCACCTTGAGGCGGTGCACGTAGACGTGGTCGCATTGATACTGAAAGCGCGCATAGACCTTCTCGGGCTCGTAGGCGACGCCCATGGCGTGCTTCCAGGATGCGACGACCTCATCATAGGGCAGCAGGAAGTCGACGTTGGAATCGCGCCCATCGTCCTCGATCAGGCGCCCTTCCCGCTCCAGACGGTCCCACAGCGGCGTCTTCGGCAGCGCCTGAAGCAGGTTGATGGTGAGCAGCGGAATCTGGGATTCCTCGATGAAATGCAGCAGCGCATCGGACGTGTTCGGCTTGTCGGTATCCAGCCCCATGATGATGCCGGAGACGACCTCCATGCCGTAGGAGTTGATGGTGCGCACGCCCTCGAGGATCGGGACCATCATGTTGTGGTCCTTGTGCATCGCGTGCAGCGCATCGGGATCGGGTGTCTCGATGCCGCAGAAGATGGTGAGGAACATGGCCTCGCGCATCTTCTCGAGGATCTCGGGGCGCTTGGCGATGTTGAGCGTCGCCTCGCAGGCGAGCCGCACCACGTAGCCGGTCTTCTTCTGCCATTCGATCAGATGCGGCAGCAGATCCATCGCCGCCTTGCGGTTGCCGATGAAATTGTCGTCGACGAAGTAGACCGTGTCGGTCATGCCGCATTCGCGCAGGCGGTCGAGCTCGGCGATGATCTGCTCCGGCGTCTTGATGCGCGGGTTGCGGCCGTAGAGGCCGGGGATGTCGCAGAACTCGCACTGATAGGGACAGCCGCTGGAATACTGGATGCTGCCGAGAAAGTATCTCTTCACGTCGGCAAGCTCGTAAGCCGGGATCGGAAACTCCGTCATCGGCACGCGGTCCTTGGTGGTGAGCACCACCTGTGCGTCAGGACGCGAGGTGTCGCGCGACAGAATCTCGAGCAGCTGGTTGGTGGCGTCGCCGAGCTCGCCGACATGGAGATAGTCGAACGACGGATAATAATCCGGGCAGGCGCTGACGGAGGGACCGCCGAGCGCGACCGGCAGATCGAACTCATGCGCGCGGCGGCAGATGTCGTTCATCTGCTGGCGCTGGATGTGCATGCCGCTGACGAAGACGGCTTCCGCCCATTCGAACTCCTCCTTGGTCGTGCGGCGGAGGTTCTCGTCGACGAATTTGACCTGCCAGTCCTTCGGAAGATAGGCGGAGATCAGCAGCAGGCCCTGCGGCGGCATGAAGGCGCGGACGCCATCGGTCAGGGGGTAGGAATGCTCGAACGTACCGAACGAGGACGTGTAGCGCGGAAACACGCAGAGAATCCGCCGGGACGTACCGTTGCTTTCAGCTCGCATCTAAGCTCCCCCGCCACGCTCGACCTGGTTGCGGAAATTGCCAGCCAGACACATAGCGTAATGCCGTCGCCGGAATTTCTCAATATTGTGGCATGAGCATAATTCCGAGGGGGGCCAATGGTTTCCTGGAGGCCTCCAGCCGCGTCACGCGATCAGTCGCGAGGCGAAATCGGGTAGCAGGCCTGCATCGCCGGCCAGGCGGAAATCAGCACCCGCAATGCCCGACTGCACCAGCCAGTCATCGAATTCCGGCGCGCGGCGCAGACCGAAGACGTCCCGGACATAGAGCGCGTCGTGAAACGACGTGGACTGGTAGTTCAGCATGACGTCGTCGGCGCCGGGGACGCCCATGATGAAGGTGACGCCGGCAGCCGCAAGCAGCGTCAGCAGATTGTCCATGTCGTCCTGGTCCGCCTCGGCATGGTTGGTATAGCAGATGTCGATGCCGAGCGGCAGGCCGAGCAGCTTGCCGCAAAAGTGATCCTCCAGCCCAGCGCGGATGATTTCCTTGCCGTCGTAGAGATATTCCGGGCCGATGAAGCCGACGACGCTGTTGACGAGGAGCGGCGCAAAAGCGCGCGCGACCGCATAGGCACGGGCCTCGCAGGTCTGCTGGTCGACGCCGTGATGAGCGCCCGCCGACAGCGCGGAGCCCTGGCCGGTCTCGAAATACATCACGTTCTGCCCGACCGTGCCGCGTTTCTGCGACAGGCCGGCCTCCTGCCCCTCCTTCAGCAGCGCGAGATCGATGCCAAAGCTGCGGTTGGCGGCCTCGGTGCCGGCGACCGACTGGAAGACGAGGTCGACCGGCACGCCCTGCCCGATCAGCGAAAGTGTCGTCGTGACGTGGGTGAGTACGCAAGCTTGCGTCGGGATCTTCAGCCGCGCGATGATCTCGTCGAGCAGCCGCAGCAATTGCGCGATCACGGCCGGATCGTCGCTGGCCGGATTGATGCCGATGCAGGCATCGCCAGCCCCCAGCAGGATGCCGTCGAGGATCGAGGCGGTGATGCCTCTGGCATCGTCGAACGGATGGTTCGGCTGCAGCCGCGTGCTCATCCGCCCCTTCAGGCCGATGGTGTTGCGGAAGGCGGTGGTGACCTGGCATTTCCGCGCCGCCAGGATCAAGTCCTGGTTGCGCATCAGCTTTGACACTGCAGCCGCCATCTCCGGGGTGATGCCGGGCGCCAGCTTGCGCAGGATGTCGGGCGTTGCGGCATCGGACAGCAACCAGTCGCGGAAGGCCCCGACGGTCAGCGATGCCACCGGCGCAAAGGCCCTGGCGTCATGGCTGTCGATGACGAGGCGGGTGACCTCGTCGGTCTCGTAGGGAATGACGGCTTCCTGCAGGAACTGGCCGAGCGGCACATCCGCGAGCGCCATCCGCGCCGCAATCATCTGCTCGGCGCTGGCAGCGGCAATTCCGGCCAGCCGGTCGCCGGAGCGCGGCGGGGTCGCCTTGGCGAGCAGGTCGCGCAGATCCGGGAATGTGTAGGTCGTGGCGTCGATGGTGTGGCGGTAGACCAAGGGCCTCTCCGGGGTTCGTCGGCCAACGGCCGAGTCCAAGACTATCCTGAAACTATACCTTCGGATCAAGACGCTGAAATATCTTACCTTTCATTCGACCAAGGACGAAGGGAGCCGACAGCCGCGTTAACGCCGCGTCCATCTTCGTTCCGCATAGTTTTGCATCAATTTCGCTCGAACTGCGCTCACCGGCCGCATCAGGCCATTCCGGGCCCCTGAACACCATGACATCCGACCGATCTGGGAATGCCGCCACCCTGGCAGGCCGCTTTACGCTTGCCACCAAGCTCTACGCGATCTTCGCGCTGTTCGCGCTGCTGACGGCGGCGATCGCGATGCTGTCCGACTACAACAGCCGCCGCAGCGCCGACCTGACCAGCGCGATCGAGACCGCGAATGCGGCCGCGCTGAACGTCGAGCGCGTCAACTCGCTGGTCTATGCGGTGGTAATGGAATCGCGTGGCGTCTACATGTCGACCGAGCCGGCGGTGGTGAAGAAATACGGCGAGGGCCTGCTCAAGTTCAACGCTCAGATCCTCGACGTCGTGAAGCGCTGGGAGACCATCGTCAAGGCCGACGATGCTGAGCAGTTCGCCACCTTCAAGAAGCGCATCGAACAGTTCGTCGAGTTCCGCAAGGAGCTGGTCCGCCGCGGCGTCGAGATCAACGCGGCCGCCGGCCGCGAATGGGGCGACAACGACGCCAATCGCGCGGTGCGCTCGGCGCTGAACAAGGATCTCGAGGCGCTGTCCAAGGTCTATGCCGAGCGCGCCAGGCAGATCGCGCACGAGACCGAGACCAACCGCACCCTGTCCTTCGTCCTGACCTGCCTCGGCGGCGTGGCGCTGGCCCTCGTCGTCATCGGCATCGTCATCATCGCCCGCTCGATCGCCCGGCCGCTTGCCGCGATCACCGCGACCATCAAGCAGGTCGCCGACGGCGCCGAGAACGTCGTGGTGCCGCACTCCGACCGCGCCGACGAGATCGGCGCACTCGCCCGCGCGATCCAGGTGTTCCAGGACGCGATGGGGCGCAACCGCAACCTCGCCTCGCAGGTCTCGCAGGATTCCGCTGCGCGCGAGGCGCGCGCCCGCCATATCGAGCAATCCGTCGAAGCCTTCCGCGAGGCGATCGGCGCGATCATGCGCGGCCTCAGCGACAACGCCGCCGTCATGCGCGAGACCGCGCAGACCATCACCCGCGTCACGGCCGATGCAAGCAGCCGCGCCGGCACGGCGGCGAATGCCACCGAGCAGGCCTCGCACAACGTCACGGCGGTCGCAGGCGCGGCCGAGGAGCTGTCGGCCTCGGTCGTGGAGATCGGCCGCCAGGTGCGGCAGAGCGCCGGCGCGGTCGAGCAGACCGGCCAGCGCACCGAGAAATCAATCGCGGAGATCGAAAGCCTTGCGGCTGCGACCCAGCGCATCGACGGCGTGCTCAGCCTGATCCAGGCGATCGCCGAGCAGACCAATCTGCTCGCGCTCAACGCCACCATCGAGGCCGCCCGCGCCGGCGATGCCGGCCGCGGCTTTGCCGTCGTCGCGCATGAAGTGAAAGCGCTGGCCGGACAGACCGCGAAAGCGACCGCCGACATCAGCGAGAACGTCGCGATGATCCAGGCCTCCACCCGCAACGCGGTCGATGCCGTGCGCGAGATCGGCGGCGCGGTGCGCGAGATCAACGAGGTCACGTCTGCCATTGCCGGCGCCGTCGGCCAACAGGACCAGGCCACGCGCGAGATCTCGTCCAACGCGCAAAGCGCCGCCCAAGGCAACGAGACCCTGGTCGCCAACATCACCTCGCTGCGCGACGCCATCGGCGAGACCGACACGGCGGCAGCATCCGTGCTGACGGCGGCGAGCAGCCTGACCGAGACCGCGGAGACGCTGTCACGGGAGGTGGAGACGTTCTTCCAGAACCTGCGCTCGGGGGCGGCGGACGGTCGCATCGCCAGGGCGGGATAGCGCGCGAAGCCGTCGGCGGCTCGCGCTCACACAAAAGTTGCGAAAACAACCCCATGCACAGTAGCCGGGGTCAGCGAAATCAATGGCTTGGCCGCCGGCGCGATGACTGCTGATTTTGCGAAATCCGTTTGACCAGTCGGGCAAAACACTGGCATGATGTCAGCATGGCCATGGCGCGCGGTTTCGCAACTACTTCAGGAATTCCGTCATCGGCTTGCCCTTGTCGACGACGAAGACGTTCATCATCTTCAGCGCCGTGTTGCCGCCGACCTTGAAGCCGGCGTGGGGAACGTCGCGCGCGTTGATGAGGGCGGCGCCGGTCGGCAGTTCCCGATGCGTGCCGTCAGGGAGGTCGAGCGTCGCGCCCTGGAGCACGTAGACGATCTCCTCGCCCGGATGGATGTGGCGGGCTAGCGCCTCACCCGGCGGCACCTCCACCACGACCACCACGACGTCCATGTCCTTGCCGGTGAGGTCGCCTCGTTTCAGCTCGGTTCTGGTAATCGCGCTCTGGGCGTTGGCCGGGCCAGTGAGAATTGCAAGCATCAGCAAAGGAATTGCAGACCGCATGTGCAGCGTCCCCCCCAATATCGATTGGCAATCAACAGCTCGGATGAACGAGCCGGACGTTAGCGTGCCCCGCGGGGCTGTGCCATCGATTTCGAGGCGCTGCAGCGCATCATGCGCCCACAAGGCGCCCTTCATGCGGTTCGCCGATCGTGATAGGATCATCGACATTCAGGTGCCGTCCTCAGCGATAAGGCAGCCACCATGTTATTTCGCTCCCCCTGGTCCACATCTGCGATCGACAAATTCGCCACCGGCAGTGCCGACCTGCTGATCCTGGTCGGCCGCATCCTGCTGGCCTGGGTCTTCGTCGGCAGCGCGTACGGCGCGTTGACCAACTTCACCGGCTCAGTCGGCTATTTCCGGTCGCTGAGCGTTCCCGCGCCCGTTCTGTTCACAACCTTCACCGTCGCGCTGGAAATCGTGATGTCGGCTTGTCTGATTCTCGGCGTTGGCACGCGCTACTGCGCAATCGTGATGTTTCTGTTCGTATTGTCGGCGACCGCGATCGGACACCGCTACTGGGAATATCCCGCCGGAGCGCAACAGATCGGGCAGTACAATCATTTCCTGAAGAACATCACGATCATGGGCGGCGCCCTGTTGATGTTTGTCACCGGGGCGGGCCGGTTCTCCCTCGACCGGAGGCTGACACGCTAGCAGTGTCGTTCGCTTCAGCCTCTTCCACGGTGTGCAGCCGATAACCTGCCGAACTTGCCTGCAATCGCGGCGCAAGCGTCTCCGCCACTCGCGGAGCTGCGAGTGCGCCGGGGCAACACGATGTGGCCTTGAAGGAAGGCCGTTACCGCATCACTTCGCTCTCAGCCTGAGAGCAACCTCGAGCAGATGGCCGAAGCGTTTCGAGAGCGGCTTCAAGCGCTCACCCATGATCCTGAAGAGAAGCATCAGCCACGTCGCCAGCGCGGCACACCACAACAGGCTTTCCAATGTCTCGGGCATAAAGGCCCCCTTTAAAACAACTACTTGAAATGCAAGCAGTGTCGCCGAATGGCCCCGGCGCGGCAAGCCCTCCAAAAAGTGGCAACTCGCCAAAACACTCGGAACGGCCGTCGCGATGACATGCTCGCCAAGACCCCGGCGACCGGGTGCGCGCCGGCGAGGCAGTGAATGAGCGGCAGTCGGCTACCGCTTCCAGCAACCCAGACGCTCTGATCCCTACCCCGCCATCACTCCGCCGCGCCTGATCAGCTCCTTCCCCAAGGCCGCCAGGTGCACCTGGTCCGGTCCGTCGCCGATGCGGATGAAGCGGGCGTAGACGTAGGCACGCGCGAGGAACGTGTCCTGCGAGACGCCGGCGGCGCCGTGGATCTGGATGGCGCGGTCGATAACGCGAGCGGCCATGCTGGGGACCACGATCTTGGCGGCGGCGATCAGGTCGCGCGCGGCCTTGCTGCCTTCGCGGTCCATCTTGTCGGCGGCTTGCAGCGTGAGCAGCCGCGCCTGCGCGATCTCGCAGAAGGAGTTTGCGATGTCCTCGCGCACCGAGCCTTGGTCTGCGAGCGGCTTGCCGAAGGCGACGCGCGAGACCGACCGCTGGCACATCAATTCCAGCGCGCGCTGGGCGCAGCCGATCAGCCGCATGCAATGGTGGATGCGGCCGGGGCCGAGCCGTCCTTGCGCGATCTCGAAGCCGCGGCCCTCGCCAAGCAGGATATTCTCGGCGGGCACGCGGACATTGTCGTAGACGATCTCGGGATGACCGACCGGGGCGTCGTCATAGCCGTAGGTGAGCATGTCGCGCACGATGCGCACACCTGGCGTCGCCTTCGGCACCAGGATCATGGATTGCTGGCGATGGCGGTCGGGATGCTCGGGCGCGGTCTTGCCCATCACGATCAGGATCTCGCAATCCTCGTTCATCGCGCCCGAGGTGAACCACTTTCGTCCGTTGATGACGTAATCGCCGCCGTCGCGTTTGATCTCGCACTGGATGTTGGTGGCATCGCTGGAGGCGACTTGCGGCTCCGTCATCGAGAAGCCGGAGCGGATGCGCCCTTCCAGCAGCGGCGTCAGCCAGCGATCCTGCTGCGCCTTGGTGCCGTAGTTGGCGAGAACCTCCATGTTGCCGACGTCGGGGGCCGAGCAGTTGAAGACCTCGGGCGCCCAGAGGATGCGGCCCATGATCTCCTTCACCGGCGCGTATTCGAGATTGGAGAGGCCCGGCCCATGCTCACCGGACAGGAACAGGTTCCACAGCCCCTGCTCGCGCGCCAGCCGTTTCAGGTCCTGCAGCACTTGCGGCGTCCTGTAGCGCGTCGCCTCCGGCTTGACCTGCTCGTAATAGAGCTCCTCGACCGGCTCGACATGGGTCCGCATGAACTGGCGGACGCGCTCCTGCAGCTCCAGCGAACGGGCGGAGTGTTGAAAGTCCATGGGGGTCCTCCTGTTCGTGCCGAGAAGCCGCCGCGACGAAAGTGCTTCTTCCCTTCTCCCCTTGCGGGAGAAGGTGGCGCGAAGCGCCGGATGAGGGGTATCTCTCCGCGAGTTCGGATGTAGAGACGACTCGCGGAGAGAGACCCCTCACCCGGCTCGCCGCTTTGCGGCGATCCACCCTCTCCCGCAAGGGGAGAGGGTGCACCGTCTCTGTGGCATTCGTCAGTATCGTAGGGTGGGCAAAGCGAAGCGTGCCCACGCGTCTGTTGCAATGTTGGATCGGTGGTGGGCACGGCGCAAGGGCGCCTTTGCCCACCCTACGATTCCGCGCTCGCGGCGAGAGCCCACTCACCGGTTCGCTCGCCCTCACGTCCCGCGCAAGAGCTCGCTCGCCACCACCCAGTCGTTGCCGTCAAACTGGAGCATGTAGCCGTCCTTGATCGGGCGGAAATCCTGCGGGGTTGTGTTCAGCGTAATGCCGGGCATCAGAAGCGACAGCGGCACGTTCTTCAGGTTGGCCGCCTGCGCCATGATGTTCTCGCGCGTCAGATTGTCCTTGCACTGCCTCAGCAGCACCACCAGCGCCTCGGCGACGGTGTAGCCGTAGAGGCCGGCGACGTTGTTGATGTCGGCGTTGGGCAGGCGCTTCTTCATGAAATCGATATAGGCCGTCATCGCCGGATCGTCCTTCGGCGCCTCGACGAACGGCTTGAGCGCGCCGAGCGACAGCACGCCCTTGCCGGCATCGAGGCCGGCCGGCGCCATCACGGTCGCCTTGTTGGCACAGCCCGAGGCAAGGAAGCGCGTCGGCTGCCAGCCGACCTCGTGGGCTTTCCGGATCGCCTGCGCGCAGGCACGCGGCGTCACCGAGTAGATCATGAAGACATCGGCCTTGGTGTTGGCGAGCGTCAGCACCTGGGAATCGACGGTGGGATCGGCGACCTCGAAGCTCGAGGCCATCGCGATCGCCTTGTCGGCGTCGGCGCCGAGCGCCTCCCTGACGCCGCGCAGATATTCCTTGCCGGCGTCGTCGTTCTGGTAGAGCACCGCAAAGCGCGCATTCGGGTTCTTGGCGCGGGCATAGGCGACGTCGATCGCGGCCTCGCTGGTGTAGTTCGGCGCCCACGGCAGCGCCATCGACCAGGGCATGTTGGCGGGATCGTTCCACTTCGAGGCCGAGCTGATCAAGAACAGCTGCGGCACCTTGTTGCTGTTGAGATACTTTGCAATCGCCGAGCTCGGCGCGGTGCCCATGGTGGCGAAGATGAAGGCGACGCCGTCGCCTTCGACGAGGCGCCGCGCGGCCTCCATTGTCTTGGGCGGCGAGAAGGCGTCGTCCAGCGAGATCAGATTGAGCTTGCGGCCGCCAACGCCGCCCTTCTCGTTGACCTCGTCGAAATAGGCCGCGATCACCCTTCCGGTGATGCTGAGCGGCGAGGCCGGCCCGCTATAGGGCATGGTGTTGCCGATCTTGATCTCGGTGTCGCTGACGCCGGGACCGTAGGATTTTTGCGCAGGTGCAGGCGTGGACAGGCAGGCGGCAGCCAAAGCTGCGGCCAGGGCCAAAGCGGCTCTCATGGTGTCTCCCCGATGATGATCGCCGCGCGACGAAGCGGCCGCGCTGCGTGCTGCTTTTTGTCAGCACGTCAGATCAGCGGAGTTCCGCAAGATGGTCTTGCGTCGAGTTGCTGATGGCTAGCCGCGCCGCTTCAGGCTGAAGCCGAGGCTGATCCAGCCGGCGCCGGCCATGATCAGGTCGATGCCGAGGAACAGGCCGAGGATGTAGACGCTGTTCACCGGCCAGCGCGCCACGATCAGGAGGCCGAGCAGCAGCGTGATGACGGCCGACAGCGCCACCCATACCCACGGACTCTCGCGCTTCATGCTAAAGGCGAGAAACAGCCTGACGGCGCCGGAGGCGATCAGCGAGGCGCCGAGAAACAGCGTCAGCAGGACGGCCGCGAACAGCGGGTTCTCGAAGGTCAGGAATCCCGCGATGACGTAGAGCACGCCAAGCAAGGCCCAGATCAGGAACTTGCCCCAGCTCTTCATCTGGAACGCGCCGATGATCTCCGTCACGCCGGCGACGATCATCATGGCGCCGACCACGATCACGCTCGCCACCGTCGCCATCACCATGCTGCCGAGCGCGACAAAGCCGGCGATGAGATAGACGACGCCGAGCGCGACGATCCAGCCCCATTTGGCATGCAGCGCCGTAATGCCGGCACCGAGGCTGTGAGACGTATCCGAAGCACTGGTCATGGCGGCCACTCCTGCATGCGGAGCCCGGGGGCACACGCCAGAATAGCACGCACCGTGCCGGGACGACAGCCAGCAGAGCACCGTCACCGGCAACAACATTGACGCAAATCAAGATCGAATGCGACGGGCCGCACAGTTCAGCCAGGTATGCCGAAGTAGAACGCGGCGCCCTTGCCGACCTCGGCACTGGCCCAGATGCGCCCGCCGTGGCGCTGCACAATGCGCGACGCGATCGACAGGCCGATCCCGGTGCCCTCGTATTGATCGGGATCGTGAAACCGCTGAAATGCCGCGAACAGCTTGTCGGCCTGCTGCACGTCGAAGCCGGCTCCATTGTCGCGCACGCAATAGATCCTTTCGCCGGCCTCGGTCCAGCCGATCACGGTGATCAGCGGTTTCTCGCGGGCGCGGGTGAACTTGAAGGCGTTGGACACCAGATTGACGAGGACCTGCCGCAGCATCGCCCGGTCGCCGACGCAATCGGGAATGTCGCCGACATTGACGACGACCTCGCGGCCCGCGTGCTGCCGGCGCAATTCGTCCACGACCTCGTGGACCAGTGCCCCGACCTCGACCGGGCCCTTCGACAGCGGTTGGCGGCCGAGCTTCGACAGCCGCAACAGCCCGTCGATCAGGCGCTGCATGTGCTCGCCGCTCGCCATGATCGCGCCGACCAGCTCCCGCGGCTGGTCCGGCCACTCCGCGGAATGGTCCTCGACCAATGTCTCTGCATATCCGACGATGACCGAGAGCGGACCGCGCAGATCGTGCGCGACGGAATAGGAGAATGCCTCGAGCTCGCGGTTCGCAGCTTCGAGCTCGAGCGTGCGCTCGCGCACACGCTGCGCCAACTCGGCGTTCTCGAGCCGAAGACGCCGCACCGCCAGCGCGCGCTCCAGCACGGGAATGACCACGCTGAGCCTGAACGGCTTGAGAATGTAATCGAGCGCGCCCGCCTTCATGGCCTCGACCGCGGTCGCGATGGTCCCATCGCCGGTCATGATGATGCCGACGAGGTCCGGATCGATCTCCTGCGCGGCCCGCAGCAGCTCGATGCCGCCCATGCCCGGCATCATCAGGTCGGCCAGCAACAGGTCACACCTGGTGCGCCGCAACTCCGCCAGGGCGGAAGGCCCATCCGAGAAGCCGACCGGCTCGTAATCCGCACCCGGCAGCGTGTCGCACAGCGCCTTCATCTGAGCCGCTTCATCGTCGACCACGAGAATGCGGGCCTTCGAGCCTGTCGTTGGCATCACACTCTATCCTGCCTCCGCTTCACGCGCCGCCGGGCCGCAGCATCGTACCAGCGTCTCGCGCAATTCGCGAAGCTTCGGCGGCTTGCTGAGGACGTAATCGACATGCGGCGGAATGTCGTCTTCGGCGGTGAGGCGCTTGCCCCAGCCGGTCAACATGATCACGGGCGTCGTGGACGACATGCCCTTGACCGCGCTCGCCACCTTGCGTCCGTCGACATTCGGCATGCCGAGATCGGTGATCACGGCCGCGAAGGTCTCGCCACGCTCGGTGGCGGCGCGGAACGCCTCGATTCCCGCCGCGCCGTCATTGGCCGTCACGATAACGTGCCCCTCCGCTTCCAGCGTGCTGCACAACGACCGGAGCAGCATCGGATCGTCGTCGACCAGCAGCAGCCGCAACCGCCCCGGCCTCGCCGGCTCGGGCATGTCCCGCGACGGCGCGCCGGACGGCGCTTCCGGCACCGGAAAGTTCAGCGAGACGATAGTCCCGCGGCCGACCGCGCTGTCGATGTCGATGTCGGCGTTGTGACGCCTGGCGACGCCATAGACCATGGCGAGGCCCAATCCGGTGCCGCGCTCTCCCTTCGTCGTAAAGAACGGCTCGAGGCAGCGCCGGCGGGTTTCCTCGTTCATGCCGACGCCGTCGTCGCCGACCTCGACCCGAACCTGGTCCTGGCCCTGACCCTGGCCGCCCGCGCCGCGCAGCACCTTCGTGCGCAGCGTCAGCGTGCCGCCGCCGGGCAGCGCATCGACGGCGTTGAAGATGAGATTGATCAATGCCTCGCGGATTTCGCTCTCGACGCCGGAAACCTCGGGTAATTGCCCGGCAAGCTCGCTGCGCAAATTGATCACGGTTCCGCGAATCTGCGGCATGTCGCTCCAGCGCGCCCGCGTCAGGTCTACGACTTGCTGCACCAGCTCGTTGAGCCGGACCGGCATCAGCGTCAGCTGCGGCTCGCGCTGGCGGTAGAATTCGCGCATGCGCGCGACCGTATGGGCGACGTCTTCGACCGCCCGCTGGATCGTCTCCAGATATTCACGCGTGCGCGCGCTGAGGTTCGGCTCCACCTCCAGCAGGGATTGCGTGTAGAGCGAAACCGGCGAGAGCGCATTGTTGATGTCGTGCGCGATGCCGCTGGCCATCTGCCCGAGGGCACGCAGCCGCTCCTGCTGCATCACCGCCTGCTGAGTCTGCCGCAGGTCCTCATAGGCCTGCTGAAGCGCGCCGTGGAGCTGCGCCTGATGAGCTGCGAGCGCGACATGCTCGCTGAGCTGCCGCAGGAACTCGCATTCGCCGCTGCTGAAGCTCTCCTTATCCTTCCGGGCCGCGACGAGGACGCCGAACACCCGGCTCTCCACCTGGAGCGGGGCCAGCACCATCGCACGCAACCCGCCGCGGGCAAGCCGCATCGGGAACGGAAACAGCGATCGCGTAATATCCGGCTCGTAGACGAGCTGGCCCAGCACGCACCGCGAAAGACCGTTCTCGTCGATGTCGATCCGCGAGCGCTCCGGCATCGCAAGCTCCAGCGCGAGCGCGCCGCTCTTGACCCCGACGCATTCCACCGTCAGCGCGTGATCGACCGTATCGTGAAAGCACAGGCAGGCGAAATCCACCGGCAACTGGTCCTCGAGACTGCGGATCACCACCTGGAAGATGCTCCTGAGGTCCTGCCGGTCGCCGATCGCACGGGTGATCTGGTGTAGCAGGCTCAACCGGGCGAGCTGGGCCTGGGCCTTCTGCTCGGCGTGCCGGCGCACGAGAATCTCGGATTCCAGGGCATAGTTGGCGGCTGCGAGCTCCGCCGTCCTCTCCTCGACCCGGACTTCCAGATTTTCGTTCAGGCGCGCGAGCTGGGCTTCCGCCCGCATGCGCTCCAGCATGTCCGATGAAGCCAACCGCATCATCGAGAGCAGCAGGACGAGGCGCCCCGCGACCTTGCCGAGGTGAGCGACCATCGCCTCGGTGTCGTGCGGTGCCTGCGAATACAGCATGGCGACATGGCCGACCAGAACGACGGCGCCCATCAGCGCCAGCGGCGCGAAGATGCGGTCCGCCTTGCGCAGCCGCCAGCATAGAATGCCGGTGAGCGCCCACAATGGCGGCGCCAGGATCAGCACCGGACGCGTGATCTCGAACAGGCCCGGCGGGCGATAGGGCGGAAGGCGCTGGAAGATCGCAACCAGCAGCACGGCGACGACCGCCATGAACAGCGCAAAGGCCGGCATTCCGCCCCGATCCCGTCGCGACGACCAGATCGCGGCGAGAATGCCGATCGCAAGGATGTGGGCCGCCGGCGGCCATGTCGCAGGCCGGAGAAATTCCCGCAACTGCATGAGGAACGCCAGCGCCCCCGACCATTCCACGATCACGAGGACATGGAGGAATTCCAGCACGAAGGTGACGCCGAAAGCGATGGCGAGCCGCTTGAGGAGCGACTGCTTGGTGCGGGCGCCCATGTCCCAGAACAGCAGTGCCAGCAGCGCCGTGATGAGCGCTATGCTGGTGTCGAGAACGGTGTGGAGTTCCGGATAGTCCCGATGTCCGGCCGCAAGCAGCGCCGCGCTGCCGACGCCGAAGGCCATCAGCACGCCGATGATGCTGAACGACGAATTCACGGTCCTGATCGCCGTGCCCATATCGCTACCGCGGGGAACATCGCCTCCACGGGGAGTGATGCAGAATCAAGGTCGGCAAGTTTTCCCCTTTTTTGGCGCCGCATGCAATCTATACGTGCGGGATGCGGAACCGAACGACGTTCCGGGCGTCCCGGATCCTGGCCGGAGAATACGGTGCATCATCCGCGCGAGCGCTCCATTTCGAGCTCGGCCTTGAGATTGTCGAGATCGCGATAAATTGAAGCGACCGCAAGCACGTGGCCGCCCTTGCGGTACTTCAGCAGGCAGTCCTTGCCGGAGATGCTGCCGTCGATAGCGACCTCGTCGAAGCTCTCGGCGTGACCGACATAGTTGATCGGGACGTCGTAATGCTGGGACCAGAAGAACGGCACTGCGTCGAAGCGTTCGCGCCTGCCGAGCATGTTGCGCGCCGCGGTCTGGCCCTGGCGCTCCGCCACCACCCAATGCTCGACGCGGATGGTATGCCGCGAATGCGGATCAGGCCAGCGCGCAATGTCGCCGGCGGCGAAGACGCCGGCGACACTGGTTTCGAGATATTCAGTCACGCTGACGCCGCGATCGGCGGCAAGGCCCGCCTGCTCGGCCAGCGCAATGCGCGGCCTGACGCCAATGCCGACCACGACCAGGTCCGCCTCGATGACGGCGCCGCTCTTCAGCGTGGCGCGGGTGCCGTCCAGCCTCTCCACAATGTCCTCGAGGTGGAACTTGACGCCGTTCTCTTCATGCAGCGTGCGAATGAAGTCGCCCATCTCGGACCCGAGCACCTTCTGCATCGGTCGCTCCTCCGGCGCAACCACGTGCACGTCGAGCTTGCGCGCCCGCAAGGACGCCGCAACTTCCAGGCCGATGAAGCTGGCACCGATCACCAGCGCGCGCTTCGCACTGCCGGCGGCCTTGATGATGGCGCGGCTGTCGGCGACGGAGCGCAAAATGTGGACGTGCGGCTGCTCCGCACCCGGGATCTGCAGCTTGACGGGTTCGGCGCCGGTCGCGAGCAGTAGCCGGTCGAACGGCAGGCTGTCGCCATTGCCGAGGGTCACGCTGCGGGCCCTTGGATCGATCGCCGCAACGTTCGTGCTGAGCCTGAGATCGATGCCGGCGCTCTGATAATAGTCCTCTCCCCGCAGCGGCAGCCAATCCTCCGGCGCGTTGCCAGCGAGATAATCCTTGGAGAGGTTAGGACGGTCGACCGGCATTGCGCCGTCATTGCTCAGCATGGTGATGGCGCCGGCAAAGCCTTCGCGCCGGAGCGTCTCGGCTGCGGCAAAGCCGGCGGCGCCGCCGCCGACGATGACGAATTTTTCGGATGTCGGCGCACTGCGGTACGCTGCCGACGGCTTCGGTGCTTCGCGCTTGCGCTGAACCAAAATCCTGTCCTGGTTCCGTGTCACTTCCCATACCGCCAGCGCATTCAACGCCGGCGGACGGGTGGCCTCGCCTGTGCGCAAGGAGAAGCAGGCGTGATGCCAGGGGCAGCGGATGGTGTCGCCGACCACGAGGCCCTCGGCGAGCGGACCGTGATAGTGGCTGCAGGCGGGCTCGATCGCAAAAATCTCGCCGCCGGCCTGCACCAGCAGAACCTCTTCGCTCCCAACATGGCCGAGCAGCTTGCCGTCCTTGAACTCGGTGAGCGATGCGCCCCTGGTCAGATCGGGCCCGCTTGGCTTCTTGTCCTCGCTCATGGTCACCTCCTGACAGCTTGACGCGCAACTCAGGAATTGGACGGCGGGACGAGCGAAAAGTTCCCGCGATCGCGAAAATCAGGATCCGGCCGCCTCGCGCACGTCGATCACGGCCTGCGCCCATTCGGCCGGCCGCTCCTGCGGCAAATTATGGCCGGCGCCGGCGAACACGCGCCGCTCGAAGAAGCCCTCGAACTTGCGCGCATGGTGCGCGGTGCCGGGATTGACGCCGTCGCTGTCGCCGTCGATCGCGATGGTCGGGACCCGGATCGCGGGTTGCGCGGCGAGCCTGGCCTCGATCGCGGCATAGGCGGGATCGCCTTCAACCAGCGCGTAACGATGACGATAGGAGTGGATCACGACATCGACGAAATCAGGATTGTCGAAGGACACAGCGCTGGTCTCGAACGTCGCATCGTCGAAGGTCCATGTCGGCGACCACATTGCCCAGAGCTGGCGGGCGAAGCCGCGCCGGTTACGTTCCAGCGCGCGGCGGCCGCGCTCGGCGTGGAAGAGATATTGATACCAGAGCGCCGCCTCCTCCGGCGGCGAGGCCGGCTCCATGGATCGGGCGATGTTCTGGATGTTGTAGGAATTGCCGGAGACGAGCCCGACGACGCGCTCGGGATACAATGCAGAGACCACGCAGGCCGCGCGGCCGCCCCAGTCGTAGCCGCCGACGATTGCGCGCTCGATGTGAAGCGTATCCATGAAGGCCAGGAGATCGGCGCCCAGAGCGGCCTGCTCGCCGGAGCGCAGCGTTGCAGCGGAGCGGAAACGTGTCGGCCCATAGCCACGCAGCCAGGGCACCAGCACGCGTGCGCCTGCTTGCGCGAGCAGCGGCGCAGCCGCGGCATAGGCGTTCACGTCATAGGGAAAGCCGTGGCCCATGATGCAGGGCCAGCCATCGGGCGCGCCGTGGTCGAGATAGGCGATGTCGAGGACATCCGTGGTGATGGTTTTTTGTTGCATGGTTTGCTCACGGATATGGGCGGTCGTAGCCCGGATGAGCGAAGCGACATCAGGGATGTGGCGCGGCCGGCCCCGGATATCGCTGCGCTCATCCGGGCTACGTGGGCCTCACCTACTTCTGCGGACCTGACAGCGAGATCTCGCGTTCGGCGCGGAACACGTTGCTGTAGAGATTGGCGATCCACTGCCGGCCGATCTCGGTCTTGTTGAGATAGCCGATCTCGGTCTGGATGTACGGTGCGACGCTGTTCCAGTAGAATTGTGGGTAGCGGTTCACGATGTCGGCGGGCGAGTCGTAGCCGAGCTGCCGGTTCATGCCGACTTCCTCGAACTCGTAGTAGAGCGCGTTGGCCTTGCGCAGATAGTTGGGATCGCCGAGCTGGCCGATGAAATCGGCGGCGCGCAGGATCGAGGCGTCCTCGTCGTAGTCCTGGCCCTCGCGTGCCGGAAAACGCGTTCCCTCGATGGCGCGGGCAATGCGCTCGCTGTCGAGACCGGCGACCGGCTGGAGCCGCTGCTCTACGTAAAGCTTCGACCGATCAACGTGATACATCATGAGACTGGCATCCGATGCACCGCGCGGCAAAGAGACCTTGGTCCCGGCCGCATCGATCAAGAAGCCGTCCTCGTCATCCTCCTCGAACAGGCCACGGACATAGCCGATGTCGTGGGCGAGGCAGGCGACCAGGATGTGGGTGTAATCTTCTGCCGAGAGGTGCGCATGCAGATGGCGGCCCTGGAGGATCGCCTGGCCCGCCAGCGTCACCAGCATGGTATGCTCGATATTGTGGTAGAGCGCGTCACTGTTGCCAATGCACTCAAGTGCTGTGCGCGTCGCCCCCTCAACAATCCTTGCAGAGTCCTCGTCGTACCTGCGACGCATGAACGAGCCCAGCAACCTCTCCAGGGATTCAGCCGCCAGTCTCGGTAACGTCATCATGGATGCAGCCCCGCTTGTCGGTGGTGTCCCACGCCAGCTCCCGACGTTCCATTGTTGTCCTCGACGCGAGGGCCAGCATAGCCCATCTTGGGCCGAGTGACCAAATCCCGGATCCCAATTACGTAAATTATGTTTGCTCTTGTGCCTTGCGAGATCGTGGTTGCGGTCGCGGCGCGATGCAGCCGGGCCGACCCGTCGGGTTGGGCCCGGCGCAGGCGCGGAAATCAAATTCGCTTTATCGGACGCGGACGACAGGCCGGCGCAATGGACCGCAGCCTGGCGCATGCGCCTGCATCGTCTTCGCGGCCGGGACGGGAGGCCGCCGTCACTCCACCAGCAGCACGTCGACGGCGACGCCAAGCTTCTGCTTTGGCGAACCGACGATGATGCCGTCGACCGGCGAGACGTCGGAGAAGTCGCGTGCCACCGCGAGCACGATATGGTCGTTCGCGACCAGAAGGTCGTTGGTCGGGTCAAAATCGACCCAGCCCAGCTCCGTCCCGCACCACAGCGAGACCCAGGCATGGGTGGCGTCGGCGCCCTGCAGGCGCGGCTGGCCCGGCGGCGGGATGGTACGCAAGTAACCGCTGACATAGGCCGCTGGCAGACCGAGCCCACGCAGGCCTGCGATCATCACATGGGCAAAGTCCTGGCAGACGCCATGGCGCTTGTCGAAGACCTCGTTCAGCGGCGTCGAGATCACGGTGGCCTTGGGGTCGTAGCGAAACTGGTTGCGAATGCGATGCATGAGATCGACCGCGCCCTTGAGGATGCCCTCGCCGGGCGGAAAGCTTTCCGCCGCGTAGGCGCTGACCGGGCGCAGCACCGGCACCAGCGGGCTGGCGAAGACATAGCCGACCGGTGAAGACGGCCCGAGGCTGGTCGCCTCAAACGCGAAGTCGCGAATGCTCTCCCAGGTCGGACTGGAGGCATCGCGCGCCGGCGGCCGGCGCGAGATAGAAACCCGCGAGCGCGAGTCGATGCGCAGATTGCGATGCGCGGCCTCGATCACCACACTCTCGGTCAGCGTGCCGAAGAAGTCGCGACGAACGTTACGCTCGGAGGGGCGCGGACGGATCTCGACCTGGTGCGAGATCAATTCCTGGCCGTTGCCGCTTCTGGGCTCCAGCCGCAGCGTACAGCGGGCGAAGCTGACCGGACTTTCGTATTCGTAGGTCGTGACGTGACGGATGTCGTAGATCACGCCAGCCCCGTCAGCTTTTCCGGGCGGCTGGCGTTCGGGCCGTGCGGGAAATAATGCAGCCCGATCGCCTCGGCGAGGCTAAGCAGATCCTGCTCCAGCGCGAACAGCGTCTTGACCTCGAGCTTCTCGGCCTCGGCCGTCGCCAGCATGGCCTGCACCGCCACCGCAAGCCGCTGCGGCTGCTCGATCAGGCCGTGCTCCTTCAGGCTCGGCAACGCCGCGATATGCTCGTTCAGCGTCGCCACCTGGAACGCCACCGAACGCGGATTGAAGCCGTCGAGCACCGCGAGGTCGCGCACCGGAGCCAGGATCGGCGCCAGCAAATAGCGCGAGCGGTAGGTGATCTGGGAATCCACCAGCGTCAGCAGGATGTCGAGATCCTCGTCGCCGGCCTCGTCATATGCAAATTGACGTGCAAAGCGCGTGGTGTTGATGGCGCGCTCGGTGCGGCGGCCGATATCAAGGAAGCGCCAGCCGGCGGCGCGGTTCATGTTCTCCTGCGCAAGGCCCGCGAAGCTTGCCAGCTCCTGCAGGGTCAGCTCGGCGGCGCTGAGCACGCTGTCGTCGTCCTCGACCTCGTAAGCGAGCCGTTCGGCCATCTCGGTGATGACCTGCCAGGCGTCCGGCGACAAGCGCTCGCGCAAGGACGTCGCGGTGCGCTGGGCCGCGCGCACCAGCGACAGTGCCGAGCCGAAGCGTTCCGGACTCTGCAACGCTTCGGCGACGATGCGCCCGGGTGCCGCGCGCGAGGTCTGCGAGATCGCACCCCAGGCCACCAGCAGGCGCTGGATGCGTTCGGCCGATTGCAGCGAGGCCGCGGTGCCTTTGTTGGGGCCGCTGGGCGAACCCAGCGCGCGCACGAGGCGCAGTGTCGCCTCGGCGCGTTCGAGATAGCGGCCGAGCCAGAACAAATTGTCCGCGGCGCGGCTCGGCAGCACGCCGGCGATGCGGCGGATGCGGACCTTGTCGGTCGCCGGCAAGAGCGTCGCGGTCGAGACCTGCTTGTCGGAGACGACCCAGACGTCGGCGGCGCGGGCGCCGTCGCCCATCGACACCGCGCGCGCATCGGCTTGCTCTGCGATCCGGCAGAAGCCGCCGGGCATGATGACCCAGCCGTCGGGCGTCGCAGCCGCGAACACGCGCAGCACGAAGGGACGCGGCGTGATCTGGCCATGCTCCCACACCGGCATGGTCGACAGCCGCACCACCTCCTGGCCGACATAGTCCATGCCGCGCGCGCTGATGGCGTCGATCAGGCGCTGACGTCCGGATGCGTCGAGCTCGCTCGCGAGCACCGGGCCATTGCTGTCGAAGCCGGGCACGCCGCGGCGATAGGCGCCCTCGATCGCGACCTCGTCGAGCCGCGACAGCACTTCGTCGCGCGCGCTGCGCTGGCCGCACCACCAGGTCGCAATGTGCGGCATCTTCAGCTCTTCGCCGAGCAGGCGGCGACTCAGTGCCGGCAGGAAGCCGAGCAGCGCCCGCGCCTCCAAGACGCCGGAGCCCGGCATGTTGGCGACGACGACGCCGTCCTTGCGCAGCACGTCGATCAGGCCAGGCACCCCCAGCCGCGAGGAGGCATCGAGCTCGAGCGGATCGAGCGAGTTGGAATCGACACGGCGCAAGAGCACATCGAGCCGCTTCAGGCCGGCGACGGTGCGGATGTGGACGCGATTGTCGCTGACGGCGAGATCGTCGCCCTCGACCAGGAGGAAGCCGAGATAGCGCGCCAGCGTAGCATGCTCGAAATAGGTCTCGCTGAAGCTGCCTGGCGTCAGCACGCCGATGCGCGGCTCGTCACGATCGGCGCGCGCGCGCAGACTGTCGCGGAACGCCTCGAAGAACGGCGCGACGCGCGGCACGTTCATGGACTTGTAGAGATCGGAGAAGGCGCGCGAGAGCACGAGGCGATTTTCCAGCGCATAGCCCGCGCCCGAGGGCGCCTGGGTGCGGTCGCCGAGCACCCACCAGCGGCCGTCGGGACCGCGGCCGACATCGGCGGCATAGATCGAGAGGTAGCGCCCGCCGGGCGGCGGCACGCCGCAGACGGGACGGAGATATTCGGGGCTTCCGGCGATCGCGGCCGCGGGCAGCGCGCCTTCGGCGACCAGCCGACCCTCGCCATAGATGTCGCGCAGCACCAGTTCGAGCAGCTCGGCGCGCTGGGTGATGCCGGCGCAGAGCTGCTGCCAGTCGGCCTCGTCGATCAGCAGCGGCAGATGGCTCAACGACCACGGCCGGTCGGCGCTGTCGCCGGGGGCGCGGTAGGTGACGCCGGCCTCGCGGAGGTGACGGTCGGCCATGCCGAAGCGCCGCTCGATCTCGTCGGGCGCGAGCGCGCCGAAGGCGTCGAAGAAGCGGCTCCAGACCGCGCGCGGGGCACCGTCGGGCCCAAGGAACTCGTCGGGGATGCCGGGCAGGCGGCTATAGTCGCGGACCCATTGCGCGATCCGCTGCTGGGCTAGTGCCCTGCCCGCCTGGTCGTTGTCTTCGGCTGCGCCCTCGCCCATGGGCCTTTCCCTCTCCCACCATCATACTCATTGCAGGAGCGGGGTCCGCAAGTCGAGGGTCAGCGGAAATTCATTTGTGCGTTCCTCGGGTGGCGGCTGCATCGGACCCGGGGTATGGCCGTGGTCCTGGAAGCGCGCCAACCGCCGCGCCTCGGCCTCGTAGGTGTTGACCGGCTTGGTGTCATAGTTGCGCCCGCCGGGATGGGCAACGTGATAGACGCAGCCGCCGAGCGAGCGGCCGTTCCAGGTGTCGATCAGGTCGAAGGTCAAGGGCGCGTGGACGGGGATGGTCGGGTGCAGGCCGGAGGCCGGCTGCCAGGCCTTGAAGCGGACGCCGGCCACCGCCTCGGCCGAGCGGCCGGTCGAGGTCATCGGCAGGCGCCGGCCGTTGCAGGTGACGACGTGACGGCCCTCGACGAAGCCTTCCGCCTTGACCTGGAGCCGTTCGACCGACGAGTCGACATAGCGCACGGTGCCGCCCGCCGAGCCCTCCTCGCCCAGCACGTGCCACGGCTCCAGCGCCTGCCGCAGCTCCAGCGTCACCCCGCCATGATGGACGCGGCCGAAAGCGGGGAAACGGAATTCCAGCTGGGCCAGATACCATTCCGGCTCGAACGGATAGCCGAACTGCTTGAGCTCGGTGAGCACGTCGAGAAAGTCTTCCCAGATGAAATGCGGCAGCATGAAGCGGTCGTGCAGCGCGGTGCCCCAGCGCACGAACTTGCCCTGTTGCGGCTCGCGCCACATCTTCGCGATCAGCGCGCGGATCAGGAGCTGCTGCGCCAGCGACATGCGCGGATCCGGCGGCATTTCGAGCGCGCGGAATTCGACGAGGCCGAGACGTCCGGTCGGTCCCTCCGGCGAATAGAGCTTGTCGATGCAAATCTCGGCGCGGTGGGTATTGCCGGTGATATCGACGAGCAGATGCCGGAACAGCCGGTCCACCAGCCACAGCGGTGTCTGGTAGCCGGGCGGCGGCACGTGCGAGAGCGCGATCTCGAGCTCATAGATGCTGTCGTGACGGGCCTCGTCGATGCGCGGCGCCTGGCTGGTCGGGCCGATGAACAGGCCGGAGAAGAAGTAGGACAGCGAGGGATGCCGCTGCCAGTACAAGACCAGACTCTTGAGCAGATCGGGCCGGCGCAGGAACGGCGAGTCCTGCGGTGAGGAGCCGCCGACCACGACGTGGTTGCCGCCGCCGGTACCGGTGTGGCGGCCGTCGACCAGAAAACGGTTGGCGCCGAGGCGCACTTTCGCCGCGTCCTCATAGAGGCCGGAGGTGATCTCGACGGCATCGCGCCAGCTCCTGGCCGGCTGGATGTTGATCTCGATGACTCCAGGATCGGGCGTCACCTTGATGACCTCGATGCGCGGATCGAACGGCGGCGGATAGCCTTCGACATGGACCTGGAGCTGCATCTCCTCGGCCGTGGCTTCGAGCGCCGCGACCAGCTCGAGATAATCCTCGATACGCTCGACCGGCGGCATGAACGCGCAGATCACGCCGTCGCGGATTTCGATCGACATCGCGGTCCGGACGGGGACCGACGTGTTGAGCTTCTCGGGCGCTTCCCGAGGCGGCGATTTCGGGCGCGCCGGGGGCGTGAACACCGGCAGCTTGCCGCGCGCCTCCATCGGGTCCTGCTCGATGATGTAGGGATATTGATTGGGCGGCACGTAGCCGAGCGAGCCGATCGGCAAACGCAGGCCGAGCGGTGAATCGCCCGGCATCAAAAACAGATGATTGCGCCGGAGCGGCCAGCGTTCGCTGCGCCAGCGCGGCGGCGCATTCCAGCGCTGGATCGGCAGCACGAAGCCGCGCGGCGTGTTCAGGCCCTCGTCGAACACCCGCGCCATCCGGGCGCGCGCCTCGGGATCGGACAGTTTGGAATCGGAGGGATCGACGTTGATCGGAAGCTCGGCTTCCTTCTGCAGCCAATAGGCCGGGTCTTCATAGGCCGGCATGATGTAGCCGTGGTCGAGGCCGAGCCGCGCGGCGGTGCCTTCCATGAAGGCCTCGGCATCCCTGACCTCGGGCCGCCGCGGATTTTCGATCTTGGCGATGAGGTCGGCGTTCTTCCAGATCGGCAAGCCGTCCTTGCGCCAGTAGAGGCCGAAGGCCCAGCGCGGCAGGCTCTCGCCCGGATACCATTTGCCCTGACCGTAATGCAGAAGGCCGCCGGGTGCAAAGCGCGTGCGCAGGCGGCGGATCAGATCGTCGGCGAGCGTGCGCTTGGTGGGGCCAACGGCCTCCGTGTTCCACTCGCCTGCCTCGAGATCGTCGACCGAGACGAAGGTCGGCTCGCCGCCCATGGTGAGCCGCACGTCCTGCGCGGCGAGATCGCCGTCGACCTGCTCGCCGAGATCGTTGAGCCGCGCCCAGGATTCATCGGAGAACGGCTTTGTGATGCGCGGCGCCTCGCGGATGCGCTTGACGCTCATGTCGAAGGCGAACTCGACCTCGGCAAAGCCGGCACCGCCTGAGATCGGCGCGGCCGAGCGATAATGCGGCGTGGCCGCGACCGGGATGTGCCCCTCGCCCGCCAGCATGCCGGAGGTCGCGTCGAACCCGATCCAGCCCGCGCCCGGAAGGTAGACCTCGGCCCAGGCGTGCAGATCCGTAAAATCGTTCTCGACCTCGGGCGGCCCCTCGATCGGATCGATGTCGGGACGGATCTGGATCAGGTAGCCGGAGACGAAACGGGCGGCGAGCCCGAGATGACGCAGCGTCTGGATCAGGAGCCAGGCGGAGTCGCGGCATGAGCCGGCGCCGGAGGAGAGTGTCTCCTCCGGCGTCTGGACGCCGGGCTCCATGCGGATGATGTAGCGGACGTGCTTCTGAAGCTCGCGATTGAGATCGACCAGGAAGTTGACGGTGTTCGGGGCTTCATGCGGGATCGTGTCGAGAAATTTCGCGAACAGGCGGTCGGGCTTGATCGTCTCGAGATAGGGCGCAAGCTCCGTCTTCAGGTCCTTCGGATAGTCGAACGGAAAGCTGTCGGCATAGGGCTCGACGAAGAAGTCGAACGGGTTGACCGTGGTCATCTGCGCCGTGAAGTCGACCTCGAATTTCAGCTCGGTGGTCTTCTCCGGAAAGACGTAGCGGGCGAGCCAGTTGCCTTGCGGGTCCTGCTGCCAGTTCACGAAGTGATTTGATGGCGTGACCTTGAGCGAATAGCTCAGGACCGGCGTGCGCGTGTGCGGCGCCGGCCGCAGGCGGATGGTCTGCGGGCCAAGATCGATCGGGCGGTCGTATTTGTAGTGCGTGACGTGGTGTAATGCGACGTAGATCGACACGGGGTGCGGTGCTCCAGCAGCTTTTTTGAGCAGAACACCTGACGTCAATGCGATCAAGCACTAACAACGGGCAGAGGGTGCCTAGGAAGTATCCCGTGATCCCGGCTTTGTCGGGACGATGACGGAGATTATGGCTCCGCCGCTCTTTCCCCACACGTCGTCCCGGACGAGCAGAGCTCCCGGCTACGCGCAGCGTTGCCCGGAGCGGAGCGCGGATCCGGGACCCATAACCACAGGAAGTCGTTTGACGAAGGCTGGCAATTGTCAGCTCGCACCCAACCACCGCCGGTGGTTATGGGTCCCGGATCGGCGCGCGCCTTGGGGCGCGCTTGTCCGGGACGACGGCGGTGGGTGGCGCAGCGTTACGCCGCCGAGGTCAGCCGCTGCAAGAACTGCGTCACCTCGCGGCGGAGAGTCTCGACTTCGCCGTGGACGCGCTCGGAGGCGCTGTTGACGCGGCTGGCGACGCGGCCGGTGTCGGCCGCGGCATCGCTGATGCCTGTGACGTTGGAGGAGACCTGCGAGGTGCCGGCCGAGGCTTCCTGGACGTTGTGGGCGATCTCGCGGGTGGCAAGACCCTGCTGCTCGATCGAGGTCGCGATCGAGGCGGTGATGCCGTTGATCTCGGCGATGGTCTGCGCGATGGCCTCGACGGCCGCGACCGAATTGGTGGTCGATTGCTGCATCTCGCCGACCTTGGCACTGATCTCTTCAGTGGCCTTCGCGGTCTGGTTGGCAAGGCTCTTGACCTCGGAGGCCACCACCGCAAAGCCGCGGCCGGCGTCCCCCGCCCGCGCCGCCTCGATGGTGGCGTTGAGCGCGAGCAGGTTGGTCTGCGAGGCGATCTCGCTGATCAGCTTGACGACGTCGCCGATCCGCATGGCCGCGTCCGCCAGGTTACGGATCTCGCTGCCGGCGCGATTGGCTTCGTTCACCGCCCGTCCCGTGCTCGTGGTCGAGCCGGCCACCTGGCGGCTGATCTCGGCGATCGACGATGCGAGTTGCTCCGCAGCGCTGGCGACGGTGGCGACGTTGCGCGAGGCCTGGTCGGACGCGCTGAGCACGCCGGAGGTCTGCCGGCTGGTCTTCTCGGCCGCCGATGCCATCTGGCCGGCGTCGGATTCGAGGTCGGTGGCGGCGGTCATCAGCGTGCCGGCAACCTGGTCGAGATGCGTGCCGAACTGCTTTGCTAGGCTGGCGACCTCAACCACACGGCGCCCCAAACTGTCGGTGCCGGAATTGATGACGGTGGCCGAACGGCGGAACGAGCCGGGCAGCCCGCGCGCGAGGATCTTGCGGAAATACTTGCCGCGGCTGGCATACTCCATCGATGCGGAAGCTTCGCGCTGGAAGGCATCGGTGATGTCGAGCATGTCGTTGACGGATTTCTGGATCGCTCCGATCCGCCCGGCCTGCCGCTCACTGAGGATGCGCGCCTCGAGATCGCCATGCGCCGCCATGCGGCAGACGTCGGCGACCTCATCGACGGCCACCGCCGTGCGATGCTGGCACCAGGCGGCATAGCCGAGCAGCACGACCGTCGTGCCGAGCAAAAGGGCGCTGGCTATACCGGTCACACCGAGAAGCGAGAGAACGAATGCAACGACGGCAAGACCACACGCGAGCGCGGTCGCTCCCTGCGCCTTAGAGAGAGAGCACAAATTCATCGTAACCGACACCCTGTTGCTTGAGCAGCCCGACCATGGCCTCGAAGCTCGCATGCATGCCGTCCTTGGCATTGGCATGCCGCGCTTCTTCCGCGCACAGCGTCTTGTAGATCGGCTTGATGCGCTCGATCTGCGCCGGGTCGGGCTTGCGACGGTTGGAGTGATAGCCGACGATGTTGCCGCGTTCGTCGAACGTCGGCGTGACGTGGGCGAACACCCAGTAATGGCTGCCGTCCTTCGCCAGATTGACGACGTAGGCGAAGATCTCCTGCTTGGACTGCAGCGTATCCCAGAGCAGCTTGAAGACGGCGCGCGGCATGTCGGGATGGCGGATCAGGCTGTGGGGCGCGCCCATCAGCTCGGCGTAGGAGTATTTCGCCATGCGGATGAAGACGTCGTTGGCGTAGGTGATGCGGCCCTTGAGATCGGTCTTGGACACGATCAGCTCCTCTTCGCCAAGGAGGTTTTCCACGCCAGTTGGCCGTATCGCACGCGTCATCGTTGACGAATCCTGTCGAAGGGCAGCGCCCTCGAAGGGTAGCCCGCATCAACTCACGATTACGGTACGAAATGTTAATCCCGAGTGACCGCGGGGACTCCCGCGGTCATATGACACCTACGTATGACTACGTAGGTGTCCGCGTCCTGCAGCGAGGTGCATCAGCACCGTTACATCGTCGCGCCCAGCACCCAGGGTGCGAACTCGGCGCCGCCGAAATCGAAGCTTTCGCTCTTGGTCGACTGGCCCGAGGCGGTCTTGAGGATGAGATCGAAGATGCGCTGGCCGCATTGCTCGACGCTCTCCTCGCCCTCGAGGATGGTGCCGCAATTGACGTCCATGTCCTCTTCCATGCGCTTGTACATGGGCGTGTTGGTGGCGAGCTTGATCGAGGGCGCGGGCTTGCAGCCGAACACGCTGCCGCGGCCCGTGGTGAAGCACACGAGGTTGGCGCCGCCGGCGACCTGCCCGGTCGCCGCGACGGGGTCGTAACCGGGCGTGTCCATGAACACGAAGCCGCGCTTGGTCACCGGCTCGGCGTAGCGCAGCACCTCGACGAGGTTGGTGGTGCCGGCCTTGGCCATCGCGCCGAGCGACTTCTCCAGGATGGTGGTGAGACCGCCGGCCTTGTTGCCCGGGCTCGGATTGGCGTTCATCTCGGCGCCTTCGCGCTCGGTGTACTCGTCCCACCAGCGCATGAGGTCGACCAGCTTCTCACCAACCTCGCGGCTGACGGCGCGGCGGGTCAAGAGATGCTCGGCGCCATAGGTCTCCGGCGTCTCCGACAGGATCACGGTGCCGCCGTGACGGACGACGAGATCGCTGGCGGCGCCCAGCGCAGGATTGGCCGAGACGCCGGAATAGCCGTCGGAGCCGCCACATTGCAGCGCCACGGTCAATTCGCTCGCCGGCACCGTCTCGCGCTTGACCTTGTTGGCATCGGCGAGCGCCTCGCGCACGAAGGCGATGCCTGCTTCGACCGTCTTGCGGGTGCCGCCGACCTCCTGGATGTCCATTGCGCGCAGGCGGCCGGCGAGCTTCTGCTCTTCCATCAGGCCGCCGATCTGGTTCACCTCGCAGCCGAGGCCGAGCACGATGACGTGGGAGAAATTGACGTGCCGCGCATAGCCGCCGAGCGTGCGGCGAAGCAAGGCCAGCGGCTCGTTCTGCGTCATGCCGCAGCCGGTCTTGTGGGTCAGCGCGACCACGCCGTCGACGTTGGGGAAATCGGCCAGCGGATTGTCGCCGGTGAAGGGATTCTTCTTGAAGACGTCGGCGACGAGGCTTGCGACATGCGCGCTGCAATTCACCGAGGTGAGGATGCCGATATAGTTGCGCGTGGCGACGCGGCCGTCCGGGCGGCGGATGCCTTCGAACGTCGCGGGCAGATCGAAGTTCGGCGTCGGCTTGACGTCGGCGCAATAGGCGTAGTCCTTGGCGAAGTCGCCCATGCCGCAATTCTGCACGTGCACGTGCTGGCCCGGCGCGATCGGAATGGTCGCAAAGCCGATGATCTGGCCATAGCGGATCACCGGCTCACCGACGGCGATCGGCTTGATCGCGATCTTGTGGCCGGAGGGAATGCGGTCGACCGTGGTCACGCCGTCGGCCACCACCGTTCCCGGCGGCAGGCTCGCGCGCGCGATCACCACGCCATCATCGGGATGCAGGCGGATGACGGGGCTGATGGTCATGGGAGTCTCCTTGGGTCTCTTACTTCACCTCTCCCCGTTCTTACGGGGAGAGGTCGGATCGCGCAGCGATCCGGGTGAGGGGCAAGCCGCGCGTTCGATCGTTAGATTGGTTCGTGTTGAGAGAGGCCCCTCACCCCAACCCTCTCCCCGTAAGAACGGGGAGAGGGAGGGAGAGAGATGTGCTTAGGCCTTGCCGGCCGAATCCTTGCGGGTCGCGTTGACCTGCATCTTGGCATAGGTGGTCATCAGACCGACCTCGTTCGAGAGCGTCACCAGCTTGAAGCCCATGTTGATGGCGCGCGCGGCACCTTCCGCGCCGCTGCAATGGATGCCGGGATTGAGGTCGCGCTTGCCGCATTCCTTGATGATCTTCTCGTAGATCGCGAGGATCTCGGGCTCGCTGCGGTCGAGCTTGGGCTCGAGGCCGTAGGAGAAGCCGAGATCGGACGGACCGATATAGACGCCGTCGATGCCTTCGACATCGAGGATCGCTTCCATGTTCTCGACCGCGGTCCGGGTCTCCATCATCGGCAGCAGCACGATCTCGTCGTTGGCCGTCTTCTGGTAGGAGCCGGCGGTGCCGTACATGCCGGCGCGGATCGGGCCGTTGGAGCGCACGCCCTTCGGCGGATATTTGGAATAGGAGACGAGGTTCCGGGCTTCCTGCGGCGTATTGACCATCGGGCAGATCACGCCATAGGCGCCGCCATCGAGCACCTTGCCGATGATGCCGGGCTCGTTCCAGGGCACGCGCACCATCGGGGTCACCGGGTGCTTGTCCATCGCCTGGAAGCACTGAACCATCGAGAGATAGTCCTGCACGCCGTGCTGCATGTCGACCGTGACGCTGTCGAAGCCGCATTGCGCGACCATCTCGGCCGAGAAGCCGGAGGGAATTGCCAGCCACGCATTGACCACGGCCTTGCCCGACTTCCAGATCTCTTTGACTTTGTTCGCCACGTTGCCTTCCTTCTTTGTTGTTTGGACTGTCGTCACCATGACGAGCGCCGCGACAAGGCGACGCCGTTATTACCGCGAACCCGATCGCCGCGCTACGCTCGCAATGACGCAAGATGTCATCCGGCAAGGGGGGCATCCGTCCCGGCGCCGACTTTCGAGCGATCGGCTTGGGCGGCACTTTGAGCGAAAAAATGCGGCCATGTCCATGACAGTTGCCGCGCGGGAGCGCATATCTGCTGTCACTCCTCGGCACTTGCCTCGTTGCCGGCGCCGAGGCCAGCGAGACTCTGCTCGAGTTCGCCGAGCATCTCCTGCAATTCGGCGAGCTTGCGGGCGCCGAAGCGGCTGGTGATCTCGGCGTAGATCGCCTCCGAGGTCGGCGCCACGGAGGCCATCAGCTTCACGCCCTCCTTCGAGATCGAGACCATGCTGCGGCGCTGGTCCGCTTTCGCCGTCTTGCGCTCGATCAGGTTGCGCGCCTCGAGATCGCGCAGGATGCGCGACAGGCTCGGCCCGAGGAGGAACGCAGTGCGCGCGAGTTCCGTGACCTCGGCGGCCTCGATGGCGGCGAGCGCGCGCAGGATGCGCCATTGCTGCTCGGTGAGGCCATGTTCGCGCAGCGAGGGGCGGAACTGCCGCATCACAGCCTCACGCGCCCGCAGCAGCGACATCGGCAGCGAGCGCGAAAAGTCGCGCATCGGCACATGGCGGGCGGCAGGTGCGCTTCCATTCGCGGGATCAGCCGGTCTCTTGCTCATGACGCCCTTTCAGACTGCAAAACGTTTGCAGTGCAGCAAACTCAGATTCTGTTTGACGCATTCACTTAACATGTTAAGTATCTCCGGGCACCACGATTTGTAAGATCACGAATGGCGCTTTCCAACGACGATATCCAGGCTTGCGCGAGGCGTCTGCACCAGGCGGAGAAGACCCGCACGCAGATCCGACAGCTCTCGCAGGATTTCCCCGAGATCAGCATCGCTGATGCCTACGCGATTCAGAAGGCCTGGGTCGACGTCAAGATCGCGGGGGGGCGCGTCGTCAAGGGCCACAAGATCGGCCTGACCTCGAAGGCGATGCAGAGCGCGCTCAATATCGACGAGCCGGATTCCGGCGTGCTGCTCGACGACATGTTCTTCGCCGATGGCGGTCTGGTCCCGACCGAGCGCTTCATCGCGACGCGCGTCGAGGCCGAGCTCGCCTTCGTCATGAGCAAGCGCCTCACAGGGCCCGACTGCACGATGTTCGACGTGCTCAATGCCACCGACTTCGTGGTGCCGGCGCTGGAGATTTTGGATACGCGGATCGAGCGTGTCGATCCCAAGACCAAGGCGACGCGCAAGATCTTTGACACCATCGCCGACAATGCGGCGAATGCCGGCATCGTGCTCGGGGGACGGCCGATCCGTCCGCTGGATGCCGATCTGCGCTGGATCGGCGCATTGTGTTTCAAGAACGGTCAGCTGGAAGAGACGGGTCTCGCCGCCGGCGTGCTCAATCATCCCGCGACAGCCGTCGCGTGGCTTGCGAACAAGATCGCGCCGCTTGGGCTGGCGCTCGAGCCCGGGCAGGTCGTGCTTGCCGGCTCCTTCATCCGTCCGATCGAGACCCGCAGGGGCGACACAATTCAAGCCGATTATGGCGTCTACGGCTCGGTGAGCTGCTACTTCGCTTAAGCGACAAGACTACAGAGGGAGTGAAACCGCGATGCCGCATTTCACCATTGAATATTCGGCCAATCTCGATGGCCGCCTCGACATCGGCGCGGTCTGCGAGATCGTGCGCAAGGCGGCGGTCGAGACCGGCATCTTCCCGCTCGGCGGCATCCGCGTCCGCGCGATCCGCTGCGAGCATTATGCGATCGCGGACGCGCGACAGGACTACGGCTTCCTCGACATGGTGCTGCGCATCGGCGAGGGCCGCGACCTTCCTACGCGCCAGAAAGCCGGCGAGCACGTCTTCCAGGCACTCTCGAAACATCTCGATCCCGTCTTCGCCGCCAGCAAATTCGCTTTGTCGTTCGACATGCAGATCAACGACAAGGACACCAGCTGGAAGCGCAACAACATCCACGACGCCCTGAAGGTGGAGGCCGCCCATGGATAAGCCCACCCCGAAAGCCGACGTATTCCAGGCCAACCGCGACCGCGTCGCGCCGCTGCTGAAAACGCTGCGCGCCGACGGCATCGGCCACATGATCGACGGCAAGATCGTGCCGTCGATATCGGGCGAGACGTTCGAGACCAAGTCGCCGGTCGATGGCGCTGTCCTCGCCAGCGTCGCACGCGGCAATGCGGAGGATATCGATCGCGCGGCAACGGCCGCTTCGCTCGCGTTCAAGTCCTGGCGCGACATGGGGCCGGCGATGCGGCGCAAGCTGCTGCATCGGGTGGCCGATGCGATCGAGGACAATGCCGACGACATCGCCGTGCTCGAATGCATCGACACGGGACAAGCCTACCGCTTCATGGCCAAGGCCGCGATCCGCGCCGCCGAGAACTTCCGCTTCTTCGCCGACAAATGCGCGGAGGCACGCGACGGCCTCAACACGCCGAGCGACGAGCACTGGAACATCTCGACGCGCGTGCCGATCGGCCCGGTCGGCGTGATCACGCCGTGGAACACGCCGTTCATGCTCTCGACCTGGAAGATCGCCCCTGCCCTGGCCGCCGGCTGCACCGTCGTGCACAAGCCGGCCGAGTGGTCGCCGGTGACGGCTTCCATTCTGGCAAGGCTCGTCAAGGAAGCCGGCGTGCCCGACGGCGTGCTCAACACCGTGCACGGCTTTGGCGAGGAGGCCGGCAAGGCCCTGACCGAGCATCCCGCCATCAAGGCGATCGGCTTCGTTGGCGAGAGCGCGACGGGATCTGCCATCATGATCCAGGGCGCCCCCACGCTGAAGCGCGTGCATTTCGAGCTCGGCGGCAAGAACCCCGTGATCGTGTTCGACGATGCCGATCTCGACCGCGCGCTCGACGCCGTCGTATTCATGATCTACTCGCTCAACGGCGAGCGCTGCACGTCATCCAGCCGCCTGCTGATCCAGCAGAGCATCGCGGAAAAATTCGTGGAGAAGCTGACCGCGCGCGTGAAGGCGCTGAAGGTTGGCCATCCCCTCGATCCCGCCACCGAAATCGGCCCGCTGATCCACGAGCGGCACCTGGCAAAGGTCTGCTCTTATTTCGACGTCGCGCGCCAGGACGGCGCGACGATCGCGGTCGGCGGCAAGGCCTATGACGGCCCGGGCGGCGGGCATTATGTCGAGCCGACGCTGGTGACCGGCGCGCACGGCAAGATGCGGGTGGCGCAGGAGGAGGTGTTCGGCCCCTTCCTCACCGTGCTGCCCTTCAAGGACGAAGCGGACGCCGTCGCGATCGCCAACGACATCCGTTATGGCCTCACCGGCTATGTCTGGACCAACGATGTCGGTCGTGCTCTGCGCGTTGCCGACGCGCTGGAGGCCGGGATGATCTGGCTCAACTCGGAAAACGTCCGCCATCTGCCGACGCCGTTCGGCGGCATGAAGGCCTCCGGCATCGGCCGCGACGGCGGCGATTACTCGTTCGACTTCTACATGGAAACCAAGCATGTCTCGCTGGCGCGGGGCACGCACAAGATTCAGAAGCTGGGAATTTAGGGAAACAGTCGTTCCGGGGCGTGCGAAGCACGAACCCGGAATCCATTTATCCACCAACTCTGCTGCACGATGGATTCCGGGTTCGGCTCTTCGAGCCGCCCCGGAATGACAAGTTCGAGGGGAAACGCCAATGCCCGTACCGCAACACGTCTTCGAACCGCCGTTCAACATCATCCGCTCCAGCCACGTCGTGCTCGACGTCACCGATCTGAAGCTGAGCCGCGAGTTCTACGAGACCACCGTTGGCCTGCATGTCGAGGATGCCGACGACAGTGTCGTGTACCTGCGCGCCGCCGAGGAGCACCAGCATCATTCGCTGGTGCTGCGGAAGGCAGCCGTGCCCGCCTGTAACAGGCTCGGCTTCAAGGTCGGCAACGACAAAGATCTCGACGAGGCTGCCGCGTTCCTCTCCGAGAACGGCCTCGCCTACGCCTTCGTCGATCAGCCCTTCCAGGGCCGTACGCTGCAATTCACCGATCCCTTCGGCTTCCAGATCGAGCTCTATGCGGCGATGGACAAGCGGCCGCATCTGCTCCGCCGCTACGACCTCTATAGGGGCTGCCACCCGCAGCGGCTCGACCATTTCAACGTCTTCGCCGCCGAGGTGCAGGACACCGTCGACTTCTATGCCCGGCTCGGCTTCCGCCTCACCGAATATGCCGAGGAGGACGGACCGAACGGGCGCATCGCGGCGGCCTGGATGCATCGCAAGGGCAACGTCCACGATTTTGCGATCACCAACGGCAAGGGCCCGCGGCTGCACCATTTCGCCTACTGGACGCCGACGGCGATGAACATCATCCATCTCTGCGACGTCATGGCCTCGCAAGGCTTTGTGAAGAACATCGAGCGCGGTCCGGGACGCCACGGCATCTCGAACGCGTTCTTCCTCTACGTGCGCGATCCCGACGGACACCGCCTCGAGCTCTACACCAGCGACTATTTTACCGGCGACCACGACCACGAGCCGCTGCGCTGGTCGCTGCGCGATCCGCGCCGCCAGACGCTGTGGGGCGCGCCGGCGCCGCGCTCCTGGTTCGAGCAGGGCTCGCCGTTCAGCGGGCAAGCCGTGCGCGAGCCGAAGTTCGTGGCCGATGTGCTGGTGGCGGATTGATGCGGGTGAGTTTCGAAGTCTCTCTCCACCCGTCGTCCCGGCGAAGGCCGGGACCCATAACCACAGGGAGTGGTTTGGCGAAAGCTGGTCGTTCGGTACACCTACCGAATGCAATCGATAGATTCCGCGGTATGGGTCCCGGCCTTCGCCGGGACGACAGGGAATAGTAGCCGATGAAGCTTCCACGCCTCGCCACCTATTCGGTCAAAGGTGAAACCCACTACGGCGCCGTCCTCGAGGGCGGCATCGTCGATCTCTCCGCGCGCCACGCAAAAGACTATCCGACGCTGCGCGAGGTGATCGCCGCGGGCAAGCTCGTGAGCTTTGCCGAGGAAGCCGCCGGCCGCACGCCGGTGCACGCGCTCGGCGAGATCACATGGCTACCGCCGGTGCCCGCGCCGGAGAAGATCATCTGCATCGGCGTCAACTACCCTGATCGTAATGCCGAGTACAAGGACGGCCAGGACGCGCCGAAATATCCGAGCATGTTCATGCGGAGCCCACGCTCCTTCGTCGGCCACGACACGCCGCTGGTACGCCCGCGCGCGTCCGCGCAGCTCGACTATGAGGGCGAGATCGCGCTGGTGATCGGCAAGCAAGGCCGGCACATCGCCGAGAGCGCCGCGCTCGATCACATCGCCGCGCTGACGCTGTGCAACGAAGGCTCGGTGCGCGACTGGCTGCGTCACGCCAAGTTCAACGTTACGCAGGGTAAGAACTTTGATTCCAGCGGCAGCCTCGGCCCCTGGCTCGTGCCTTACACGAAGGAAGCGCAGATCGCAGATATTCGCCTGACGACGCATGTCAATGGCGAGCTCAGGCAGGACGACCGCACCAGCCGGCTGATGTTTCCGTTCCGCTACCTCATCAGCTATATCTCGACCTTCGCAACGCTCGTTCCCGGTGACATCATCGTGACGGGCACGCCGACCGGCGCCGGTGCGCGGTTTGATCCGCCGCGCTATCTGAAGCCTGGCGATGTCATCGAGGTCGCAGCCGAGGGGATCGGGTCTTTACGCAACGGCGTCGTCGACGAAGCCTAAGACAACAACACGAATGGAATGATGCAATGACCACCCTCACCGGCGGCGAAGCGATCGTAAGCGGCCTTGTCGCCCATGGCGTCGACACTGTGTTCGGCCTGCCCGGCGCGCAAATCTACGGCCTGTTCGACGCCTTCCACCAGGCCCAGCTCAAGGTGATCGGCGCGCGGCACGAGCAGGCCTGCGGCTACATGGCGTTCGGCTATGCGCGCGCCAGCGGCCGGCCCGGCGTGTTCAGCGTGGTGCCCGGCCCCGGCGTGCTCAATGCCAGCGCGGCGCTGCTCACCGCCTATGGCTGCAACGAGCCGGTGCTGTGCGTCACCGGCCAGGTGCCGACGCAATTCCTCGGCAAGGGCCGCGGCCATCTGCACGAGATGCCGGACCAGCTCGCGACCTTGCGCACCTATGTGAAATGGGCCGACCGCATCGAGACGCCCGGCAATGCGCCGACCACCGTGGCGCGCGCTTTCCAGGAGATGACGTCCGGCCGGCGTGGCCCTGCCTCGGTCGAGATGCCCTGGGACATTTTTACCCAGCGCGCGGCCACGGCTGCGGCACAGGTGCTGGAGCCGCTGCCCGCGCCGCTGCCCGATCCTGATATGATCAAGCAGGCGGCCGCGCTGATCAAGGCGAGCAAGGCGCCGATGATCTTCGTCGGCAGCGGTGCGATCGAGGCAGGCGAGGAGATCCTCGAGCTCGCCGAGATGATCGATGCGCCCGTGGTCGCCTTCCGCAGCGGTCGCGGCATCGTCTCCAACGCGCACGAGCTCGGCCTCACCATGGCCGCCGCCTACAAGCTGTGGCCGAACACCGATCTCATGATCGGCATCGGCACGCGGCTGGAGCTGCCGACCATGTCGCGCTGGCCGTATCAGCCCGCTGGCCTGAAGAGCATCCGCATCGACATCGATCCGGTCGAGATGCGGCGGTTCGCTTCCGACACCGCGATCGTCGCCGATGCCAAGGCCGCGACTGCCTATCTCGCCGCCGCCGTGCGGAAGGTGGGTTACAGCAAGACCGCCGGCCGCCGCGGCGCGATCCGCGAAGCGACCGCGAGCGCACAAGCCGAGATCCAGCGCGTCCAGCCGCAGATGGCGTATCTGAACATCCTGCGCGAGGTGCTGCCGGCCAATGCGATCGTGACCGATGAATTGTCGCAGGTCGGCTTCGCCTCCTGGTACGGCTTTCCGATCTACCAGCCGCGCACCTTCATCACATCAGGCTATCAGGGCACGCTCGGCTCGGGCTTCCCGACCGCGCTCGGCGCCAAGGTCGCCAACCCCGACAAGCCTGTGGTCGCCATCACCGGCGACGGCGGCTTCATGTTCGGCGTGCAGGAGCTCGCCACCGCCGTGCAGTTCAACATCGGCGTGGTGACGCTGGTGTTCAACAACAACGCCTACGGCAATGTCCGCCGCGACCAGCGCGAGCGTTTTGATGGCCGCGTGGTGGCGTCTGACCTGGTCAACCCGGATTTCGTCAAGCTCGCGGAGTCCTTTGGCGTGGCGGCTGCGCGCGTCACCGCGCCGGACCAGTTCAAGGCTGCGATGGAGAAGGCGCTTAGCCATGGCGGGCCGTATCTGATCTCGGTCGAGGTGACCCGGGATTCGGAGGTGAGTCCGTGGGCGTTCATTCACCCGCCGAAGCCTTGAGGCCGGACGCTCCCTGAAGCCGCGCCGCCGCGATCACCAGCAGGCCCGCGCCGGCGACCGACCAGCAGGCGACCGGCGCCCAGTGCAGCAGCGGCGCATATTCGGGTAGCTTCTGCAAGCCGCCCGCGACCGCCGCCATCCGCGCGAAGGTGCCGAGGGCCAATGCCGAGAAGACGAGGCCGGTGACCTTGCCCTCCGCGCCGGTCGAGCCGATGGCGAGCGCGGCGGAGATCGCGCTCATCAGCATGCAGCCCCACGCGGCACCGGCGAGAAACTGCGCCGCGATCAGCGTGTTGAGACTGCCGGCGAGCTCCGCCGCCGCGATCGCGACCGCACCGAGCAATCCGGCGGCACCCATCACAATCAGGCCGCCGCGGTGCCTGACAACGAGGCTTGCCGGAAACATCGCGATGTTGAAGCCGATCCAGAACACCGGCATCAGCCATTGCAGCTCGTTCGGCTTGGCGAAGCGCAGATAGAACGGCGCGCTGTTCATGGCGAAGTGCAATTGATAGCCGAGCGCCAGCGCCACCATCGCGACGATAAAGGCGATCGGCACGAGGCCAAGCGGCTTGGCCGCCTCGGCCGGCGTCGGCGGCGAGGTGTCGCGCGCCACGTCGTACTCGACCCGTGACAGCCCGAGCGCCGTCAGCAGCAGCCCCGCGCTCGAGATCACGAAAGGCAGCCGCGCATCGTGCTCACGCAGCACCACGCCGAGATAGGGCGAGACGGCGCCGGCGACCCCATAGCCCAGCATGGCCAGCGCAGCGAGAAACGGCACCTGCGGCCTGGCGCGATATTTGCCGAGCAGGGTCAGCGGCGGGGCGCGCAGGGCCGATGACGTGATCGACCAGACCACGATCAGCGCGATCAACCAGGCCTGCGCGCCCGCGCCGATCCCGGCCACGAAGGGCATCGCGACGAAGGCCGCGCAGGAGATCGCCGCCAACACGCCGACGAACAGGCCGAGCCTGCCGACGAATGGCGCGATCCTGTCGGCGGCGATCCCCATCGCGGTGTCGGCGATGGTGAAGATCGCCTGGTCCAGCATCAGGATGAAGATCACCGCCGCCGGCGCGATGCCGGCATCGGCCGCGAGCTTCGGCAGGTAGATGACGTAGGTCGTCCAGCCCAGCGTGAACACGAGCTGCAGCGCGGCGAGATAAAGTCCCGTGCGAGCCGCGCTGCGGCTCGCGCCAGTCGAGACCTCTGCTGTGGTCATGTCGCCGCCTCCCCTCGCCGGAGCTTAGACGACGGCCCGACTTGAGGGAATGCTTCAGAGCACCTTGCGGAAAGTCAAATTGATCCGCCGCCGTCCGAGCAGTGGATGCTCACCATCGGCGAGCGGTGCCACGCCGTGATAGGCGAGCCTGCTGGCCCCGCCCCAGACCACGACGTCGCCATGGACGAGCCGGAAGCGGCGCGGCTTGTCGCTGCGCGCCATGCCGCCGAACAGGAAGATCGCGGGCAGACCGAGCGAGACCGAGACGATCGGCGCGGAGAACTCCAATTCGTCCTTGTCCTGATGCAGCGACAGCCGCGTGCCGGGCTCGTAGCGATTGACGAGGCAGGCATCGGGCGAAAAGCCGTTAAAACCGCCCTGCTCGGCTGCACGGCGGGCGAGATCGCAAAACACCGGCGGCATCGCCGGCCATGGCGCGCCGGTTCGTGGATCGATGGGATCATAGCGATAGCCGGTGTGATCGGTGATCCAGCCGCGCTCGCCGCAATTGGTCATGGCCACCGACATCTGGTAGCCACCGGGCGTCGTCATCCGCCGGAACGGCGACTGCGCCACAATGGCGCGCACCGCTTCGATCAGCTCGCTTTCGATCGGCTTGACGAAACCGCGCAGCAGCACGGCGCCGTCGGCGATCTCCTCGCGCGACGGCTGCGCCTCGGCGACTGTGTCGAACAGATCACCCGTCAATCGCAGCACTCATTTGGCATCATGAAAGATCACACCCAGCGTGTGGCGTTGGCCGGACCTGATCCGGCTGACGCCATGGCGGAGATTAACGCGGTAGGTGCCGCGTGTCCCCTGCACCGGGCGGTGATGCACGGCAAAGGCGACCGCATCGCCCTGCGCGAGCGGCACCACCTCGGCGCGGGACTGCATGCGCGGGCGCTGCTCCGTCAGCACGAACTCGCCGCCGGTGAAATCGCGCCCCGGCTCCGACAGCAGGATCGCGACCTGGAGCGGGAAGACGTGCTCGCCATAGAGATCCTGATGCAGGCAATTATAGTCGCCAGCCTCGTATTGCAGCAGCAATGGCGTCGGCCGTGTCTGGCCAGCGTCATGGCAGCGCTTGAGGAAGGCGGCGTGCGCGGCGGGATAGCGGATGTCGATCCCCATCGCCTCGTTCCAGCGATTGGCGACGCCTTGCAGGTGCGTGTAGAGCGCCGGACGGAGCTGCGCGATCAGATCGGGGAGCGGATAGGAGAAATACTTGTACTCGCCGCGGCCAAAGCCGTGGCGCCCCATGACGATGCGGCTGCGGAAGCCTGCATCATCGGGATAGAGCGCGGCAATGGCGCGACATTGGTCGGGGGTGAGCAGGCCCTTCAGGACGGCGCAGCCCTGGGAGTCGATCTCACTCGTGATCTGGGGCCAGTCGAGGGTGTCGACGTGGGAGGTCAGGTCGGTCGCCTCGTCAATAGCCGGAGCACGTTTCGCGATTGCCATAGCGGTCGTCCTATTCACTTTCGTCATTACGGGGCGCGACGCAGTCGCGAGCCCGGAATCCATTCCTCCACCGACGATGACGCACGATGGATTCCGCGCTCGCGCCCAATTGGGCGCGCCCCGGAATGGCGGATTTGGGTGTCGCAGATCGCGCCTGCGATAACCACCCGATTTCCGTAAGGCCCAACCCGCCCCAATTCCGTCCGGTTCCGCCGTAAGGTTGTAACGAGCTCGTCCCGCTCCTTCAGCCTGCACTCGATGCGCAAATTTCTCGTCATTGCTGCCAAGACGACGCTGGCCCTGCTCTCGCTCGCGAGTGCCGGCCTGCTGGCCGTCGCCTTATACGTCGTTTGGCACTTCGAATACGAGGTCGGCGTTCCCGACGTCGCGCGTATCGCCGCAGCATCTGCGACTGGTCCCGTTTGTCGCGCCGACAAACAAGACCCATACACTCCGCTCGCCGATATTCCCCTGCTGCTGCAGAAGGCGGTCATCGCGTCGGAGGAGCCGGAATTCTACGAGCGTCCGTCCCTCAATCCCTATTTTGAGAGCGTGTTTGCGGCCATTGTCCGCCGCGAGCCGCGGTCATCGGGGATCACCTGGGGCGTGACAAGGTGCCTGGTCGCCGGAAGCGCCAATTGTTGCCGCGGTCTCGATTGGCACCTCGGCAACGCCTATCTGGTGAACCGCGTCGCGAGGGCATTTTCGCGCGACCGCCTTCTCGAAATCTATCTGAACGAGATGTATCTCGGACGAGGCAGCTACGGGGTCGACGCCGCGGCGACCGCGTATTTCGGCAAGCCGATGAAGATGCTCGCAATCGACGAGATTGCGCTCCTGGCTGCGCTGCATAGAACGCCGCAGATCGCGATGAGACGGAACGACCTCGCCAAGGACTGGCGAAACCGCGTCATCGACCGCATGCTGCGGGCAGCGTTGATCAGCGAAGCCGAAGCCGACGGGGCTCGGCAGCGCCCCATCGAATTTCGCGACGCGCCCGCCTCAACCCCGGCCGGCCAGCGTAGCCTGTAGCGCTCAGCCCCGCACCGGCAGCGTCGTCACGTCGTACCCGTGCTTGATGATGCGCTTCAGCACGGGGTCTTCCAGCTCGAACTCGAACCGCTCCGCCGGGCGGATGCCGCCCTTGGCGGCAAACGTGCCGCCGAACATGGCGCAGCCGTCGGGGAACTTGCCAGCTTCGAAGCCGCGCGCGATCAGGTCATCGACCGGCAGCATGGCGTCCAGCGTGCCCTCCTGGTAGAGCACCCGCTCGCCCTTGATCGTGGCGTAGGAGCGCAGGATCATCTTGTCCCAGTGGCCGATGACGTCCTCGAGCTCCCACAGCGTCGAGGCGATCGGCTTGTCGCACATCTGCTTCGACACCGTGACGTTATAGGCCTCGACCTTGCGGTCGGTGTGGTCGGAGCCGCAGCCGACGAAGACGCGGCCCTGCCAGCCGACCAGCACGAACTCGACCTCGCCGCTGGAGTCGCCACCGGTGCATTCGATGCGGTCTTCCTGGGTCAGCCGCCGCGCCGAGGCGCGATAGTAGATCGGCGTCGAGGCCGGCGGGGCGATGCCCATCTCCTGCAGCTCGGCGATGTGCTTGTCGCGCGCGACGGGGTCGCGGCCGGTCCAGCCGGCGATGACCATCTGGTCGATCGCCAGCGTCAGCGGCGTGGTGGTGTCCTGGGCGTCGACGGTGAAAGTGAGATCAAACACGAATGACGGCCTCCATGCCGGCAGCAAGTTCAAAGATACGGCGGTCCGAGCCGCCCGCGCCTGCCAGCATCAGGCCGACCGGGACGTCGCCCGCGCGATGTGCGGGCAGCGAGATGGCGCAGCCGTCGATCATGTTGATGAGAGTGCAGTTGCGCAGCGCGCGCAGGTTCTGGGCGGTGAACACCTTGTCGTCGGCAAGGTCGGCGATCTTCGGCGGCGTGTTCGCGGTGGTCGGCAGCACCAGGGCGTCATAGGGCGCGATGCGCGCGTTGACCCGGGCAATCAGCGAGCGGCGCTCGTTGAGCAGATCGATATAGTCGGCCGCGCTCTGCGCCTCGCCGCGCATGATGCGCACCGACACGCGGGGATCGTAGACGTCGCCCTTGGCCGTGATGAGATAGCGGTGCCAGGCGTAGCTTTCGGAGGCCGCAAAACCGCCCTTGGCGTTCATCGGGCCGATGTCGTGGAACTCGACCATCTCGATCCGCTCGATGACGGCGCCGTGGTCAGCGAGCGTCTTCAGCGCGCGTTCGAAGGTCTCGGAGACCGCCGCGTCGAGATCGTCGAGCGCGATCGTGGTCGGCACCGCGAGCCGCATGCCCTTCACGGGCCGCGGCTTCAGCGCGACGATGGGCTCGCCCGCGAGCACGGCATCGAGTATGGCACAGCAGCTGACCGATCGCGCCAGAGGCCCGATGCTGTCGAGCGAGAAGGACAGCGGCACCGAGCCGTCCAGCGGCACGCGGCGCTGCGTCGGCTTGTAGCCGACGATGCCGTTGAAGGCCGCCGGAATGCGGCAGGAGCCGCCGGTGTCGGTGCCGAGCGCGCCATGCGCCATGCCGTCGAGCACGGACACCGCGGCGCCCGAGGAGGAGCCGCCCGGCACATGGCCCTCGGCCCGGTTCCAGGCGCCTTTCGGCGTGCCGTAATGCGGATTGATGCCGATGCCGGAATAGGCGAACTCGGTCATGTTGGTGCGCCCGATCAGCACAAAGCCGGCATTACGCAGCCGCGCGACCGCCGCCGCATCGTGCTCGGCTGGATCGGAATCGTCGAGCGCACGGGAGCCGGCGCGCGTGGTCTGTCCCTTGATGTCGAACAGATCCTTGATCGAGATGGGAATGCCGGCATAGCGCGAGGGCGCCGCCTTGACCTTGCGCAGGGCATCCATGGCGTCGGCGGTCGTCAGCGCCGCGTCCTTGTCGACATGGATGAAGGCGCGCTGCCCCTCGCCGGCGGGATCGGCGATCCTGGCGATGCACGCTTCGACAAGCTTGCGAGAGGTAGTGCGGCCGCTTTCGAGGTCGTCGGCGAGCTTCGCCAGTGTCGGAAAATCGGGCATGTCTGTCTCACGGAATATTGGCGCGCGCAATCTATAGCGCCGACTCAGTTCGACACAAGCATTGTGCGCATGATGGCATGCATGCGCATTGCTGGACCGTTGACGCGCGATGGTCGATTGTCGCATCAAGATCGAAACAGGCGGGCGTGAAGCCTGCCCCTTGGGAGGTTTTCCGACATGGCCGAACCGCAGCGGGCGCGACCGAAACCGACGCCGGAGACCCAGCATTTCTGGGACGGCACCAAGGCCGGCGAATTGCGCCTGCAGCGCTGCGACGCCTGCGCGCATGTCTATTTCCCGCCGCGCCCGTTCTGCCCGTCCTGCGCCTCGCGCAAGGTCAGCATCTTCAAGGCGAGCGGCAAGGGTTTTCTCTACAGCTATGTGATCAACCACCGCCCCGCCGCCCCCGGCTTCACGCCGCCTTACGCGATCGCGGTGGTCGAGCTCGCCGAGGGCCCGCGGATGATGAGCAACATCATCGACTGCCCGCAGACGCCCGAAGCACTCGAGCTCGACATGAAGCTCGAGGTGGCTTTCGAGGCACTCGACGACAAGATCACCCTTCCCGTGTTTCGTCCGGCGAAGGGGTAAGGCCATGCGCAGGAACCAGGTTGCCGTCGTCGGCGCGGCCGAGACCACCGAGCTCGGTGTCATCCCCAACGCCTCGCAGCTCCAGCTTCACGCGGATGCGGCGCTCAACGCCATTGCGGATGCCGGGCTGAAGCTGTCCGACATCGACGGCTTTGCCACCGCGGTCGAAACGCCGCAGCAGGTCTGCCACTATCTCGGCATCAAGCCGACCTGGGTGGACGGCACCTCGGTCGGCGGCTGCTCGTTCATGCTGCATGTCCGCCACGCCGCGGCGGCGATCGAGGCGGGTCTCTGCAAGACCGTGCTGATCACCCATGCCGAGAGCGGCAAGTCGATGATCGGCAAGCTGCCGCGCTCGATCCCCGCCGACAGCCTGCAGGGCCAGTTCGAGGCGCCCTACGGCGTCTACGGCCCGCCCAGCATGTTCCCGATTCCCGTGCTGCGCTTCATGAAGACCTACGGCATCACGCACGAGCAGCTGGCTTCGGTTGCGGTGGTACAGCGCGAGTGGGCGGCGAAGAATCCGCGGGCAATGATGAAGGAGCCGATCACGGTCGCCGACGTGCTCAACTCGCGCATGATCGCCTATCCGTTCCGGCTTCTGCAGTGCTGCCTCGTCACCGACGGCGGCGGCGCGCTGATCCTCACCTCGGCCGATCGCGCCAAGGACTTTCCGCGCAAGCCCGTCTACATCATGGGCACCGGCGAGAGCGTGGAGACGCCGATGGTCAGCCAGATGGAGACGTTCAACTCCTCGCGCGCCTTCAAGGTCGCGGGGCCGCTCGCCTTCAAGGAGGCCGGCATCGCGCACGGGGATGTCGACCATCTCATGATCTACGACGCGTTTGCGCATCTGCCGCTGTTCGGGCTCGGCGATCTCGGCTTCATGCCGTACGAAGAAACCGGCAGGTTCATTGCGGATGGCAATACGCGTCCGGGCGGAAAACTGCCGCTCAACACCAATGGCGGCGGATTGAGCTACATGCATTCGGGCATGTACGGCATGTACGCGCTCCAGGAGAGCGTGCGCCAGATGCGTGGGATCGCACCGGCGCAGGTGCCGAATGCGAAGATTTCAGTGTGCCACGGCGTCGGCGGCATGTTCGCGGCGAGTGGGACGATCGTGTTTACGAACGAGAGGTGAAGCACCGTCATTCCGGGGCGCGCGCAGCACGAACCCGGAATCCATCGTGCAGCACACGAGGCGGAGAAATGGATTCCGGGCCCGCGCCAAGAGGCGCGCCCCGGAATGACGGCGGAATTTGGAACGGCTAGCGGAGAATGCAAATGACAAAATCACTGCAAGACAAGGTCATCATCGTCACCGGCGCAGGCCGCGGTATCGGGCGCGAGATCGCGCTGCTGTGCGCGGGCGAAGGCGCCAAGGTCGTGGTCAACGATCCCGGCGGAGCCGCCGACGGCGCCGGCTCGAACGCCGCGCCGGCCGAAGAAGTGGTCGAGGAGATCAAGAAGCGCGGCGGGACTGCCGTTGCCAATTTCGAGTCGGTGGCCGAAGCGATCCCCGCCAGCAAGATCGTGAAGACCGCAACCGATCATTTCGGCCGGCTCGACGGCGTCGTCAACAATGCCGGCATCTTGCGCGACATGATCTTCCACAAGATGAGCGTGGAAGCCTTCGAAGCCGTCATCAAGGTGCATCTGATGGGCTCGTTCTACGTCAGCCACGCCGCGGCGCGCATCTTCCGCGAGCAGGAGTCGGGCTCCTTCGTGCACTTCACCTCGACCTCGGGCCTGATCGGCAACTTTGGCCAAGCTAACTACGCCGCGGCCAAGCTCGGCATCGTCGGGCTGTCGAAGTCGATCGCGCTCGACATGGGCCGCTTCAACGTCCGCTCCAACTGCGTCTCGCCGTTCGCCTGGACCCGCATGATCGGCACCATCCCGACCGAGACCGACGCCGAGAAGGCGCGCGTCGAGAAGATCAAGCAGATGGGGCCGGAGAAGATCGCGCCGCTCTGCGGCTATCTGCTCGGCGATTCCGCCAAGGATGTCACCGGCCAGATCTTCGGCGTGCGCATGAACGAGATCTTCCTGTTCAGCCAGAACCGGCCGATCCGCTCGGTGCAGCGGAGCGAAGGCTGGACGCCGCAATCGATCGCGGAACACGGCATGCCGGCGCTCAAGGGCTCGTTCTACAAACTCGACCGCTCCGCCGACATCTTCACGTGGGATCCCGTGTAAGGATCCCGTCTATCCGCATTTCCCGCATTCCTGCCCTGCGATCTCCGTTTGTCTCGATCGGAGATCGCCCCGGTTTACGCCTGAATGCGGGCGAATGGTGTCCTCCCAACAAAACTTTGGGAGGAAACCATGACAAGAATACTGACCAACTCTGACAACACGACTGCAAGCGGCGGTCTCGGCCGCCGCGATGTCCTCAAAGGCGCAGCGGTCCTTGCCGCCTCCACCGTCCTCGCCTCGCAGGCCGACGCCCGCGACTTCGGCGCCAATGCCGAGCCGCAGCGTTATCCCGACCCCGACATCGTCGTCATCGACCCCAAGCGCTTCAAGGCCAAGGTCGGCAACACCGCGATCAAGCGGCTCTATACCGGCTGCCTGTGGGCGGAAGGGCCGGCGTGGAATGCTCAAGGCCAATATCTCGTCTGGAGCGACATCCCGGCCAACCGGCAACTGCGCTATCTCGACGATGACGGCCACATCTCCGAGCAGTTCCACAAGCCGTCCAACGAGGCCAACGGCAATTCATTCGACACCGAGGGACGCCAGATCAGCGCCGAGCGCACCCGCCTCGTCCGCTATGAGCATGACGGCTCGGTGACGACGCTCGCCGAGCAGGCCGGCGGCAAGCCGCTCAACGGCCCCAACGACATGGTGGTGCATCCCAACGACAAGGCGATCTGGTTCACCGATCCCGGCTATGGCGCGATCAGCATCTACGAGGGCAAGCTCGCCAATACCGGCTCGCTGCAGCCTTACCAGAAGGAAGCGGTGTACCGGCTGGACACCCAGACCGGTCAGGTTGCGAAGGTCGCGGACGAGCCGTTCAAGCCGAACGGTATCGCCTTCAGCCACGACTACAAGAAGCTCTATGTCTGCGACACCGGCATCACGCATTATCCGCAGGCCGAGAACGTGGTGTGGTCCTACGACATCGACGGGGCGAAGCTGTCGAACCCGAAGCGGTTGATCGACATGAAGCTCGAGGGCAAGTCGGGCTTCCCCGACGGTTTGCGCGTCGACACCGAGGGCAATATCTGGGTCGGCGCCGGCTGGGTCGGGCCGGGCTATGACGGCGTGCAGGTGTTCGCACCGAATGACGGCGCGCGCATCGGGCAGATCCTGCTGCCGGAGACCTGCGCCAATGTCTGCTTCGGCGGCAAGAAGCGCAACCGCCTGTTCATGACCGCGAGCCAGTCGCTCTATGCGGTCTATGTGGAGACGCAAGGCGCGCATTTCTGTTGAAGGGCACACCGTCATTCCGGGCTGGTCCGCAAGGACCAGACCCGGAATCTCGAGGTTCTCAGGTGCGCAATTGCGCACCATAGTTCGATGCTTCGCATCGCCCCGGAACGACGGAGTGGGACTAACCCGTATTCCTCAACCCCGCCGAAATCCCGTTGATCGTCAGCTGAATCCCGCGCAGCACCTGTTCGTCCGGGTTCTGCGCGCGATGCTCCTTCAGCAGCTCGACCTGCACGTGGTTGAGCGGATCGAGATAGGGGAAGCGGTGGCGCACCGAGCGTTCCAGCAGCGGGTTGCCCTGGAGCAGCCGGTCCTGGCCCATGATGTCGAGCAGCGTCTCGATGCAGGAATGCCATTCGCGGCGGATGCGACCGAAGATTTTTTCGCGCAGCGCCTCATCCGGCACGAGCTCGGCATAGCGCGAGGCGATCGCGATCGAGCTTTTCGCGAGCACCATGTCCATGTTGGACAGAAGCATGCGGAAGAACGGCCACTCCTTGTAGAGCTCTTTCAGGAACGGCATGCCCTGTTGCGGATGCTCCGCGATCCACTGCTCGACCGCACTGCCAAAACCGTACCAGCCCGGCAGCATCAGGCGGCACTGCGCCCACGAGAACACCCAGGGAATCGCGCGCAGGTCTTCGATCGCTCGGGTCTTCTTGCGCGAGGCCGGACGGCTGCCGATGTTCAGCGTTGCGATCTCGTTGATGACGGTCGAGGCCCAGAAGTAATCGACGAAGCCCTCGGTCTCGTAAACGAGGCCGCGATAGGCCTTGAACGCGAGATTCGAAAGCTCGTCCATCGCGACCAGATATTCCCGGCGCGGCGCGCTCTGGCGCGGATGCAAGAGGCTCGCCTCCAGCGTTGCGGCCGCCAGGATCTCCAGATTGTTGCGGCCGACTTCGGCGTTGGAATATTTCGACGAGATGATCTCGCCCTGCTCGGTGATGCGGATCTGGCCGTTCACGGCGCCGCCGGGCTGCGCGATGATGGCGTCATAGCTCGGCCCGCCACCGCGGCCGACCGAGCCGCCGCGGCCGTGGAACAGGCGCAGCCGCACGTGGTGGCGCTCGAACACCTCGACGAGGCCGATCTCGGCCTTGTAGAGCTCCCAGCCCGAGGTGACGAAGCCGCCATCCTTGTTGCTGTCGGAATATCCGAGCATGACCTCCTGCACGCTGCCGCGGCTATCGACGAGGCGGCGGTAATCGTGCAGCGACAGCATGCGGTCCATGATGCCGCTTGAGGCCTGCAGATCCTCGATGGTCTCGAACAGCGGCACGATGTTGATGGCGCTGCGCCCGGAGGGATGGACGAGTCCGACCTCCTTGAGGAGCACCGCGACCTCGAGCATGTCGGACATGCCCTTGCACATCGAGATGATGCATTGGGGAATGGCGTCCGAGCCGAATTTCGCATGCGCTTCGGCTGCGGCATGGAAGACGTTGAGCTCGCCCATGGTCTCGTCGCTGTATTTGACGAATGGCGACACCAGCGAGCGTGTCGAGCGCAGCTCGTTGGTGAGCAGCGAGATGCGCGCCTCCTCGCCGAGCGCGAGATAGGACATGCCGGGGTTGGCGGCGTCGATCAGCTCGGCGATGGTGCGCTCGTGCACGGCGGAGTTCTGGCGGATGTCGAGCCGCGCCAGATGGAAGCCGAAGCAATCCACCGCGCGCCGGAGCAGCCGCAGCCGGCCGCGGGCGATGACGCGGGCATTATTGGAGATCAGCGAACGGTGCAGCACGTCGAGATCGGCCTGCAACTCCCTCACGCTCTCGTAAGGCCTGCCCTTGCCGACCGGCCGGCGCGTGATCTCGACCTCGAGCGCTTCGGCAGTCGCGGTCAGGCGCGCGTAGATACCTGACACCGCCAGACGATAGGGCTCGCCGCTCCGGTGCGGCGAGGTGTCCGGCGAACGCTCCGCCAGCGTGCGCAGCTCTTCGGAGACATCGGCGAGATGGGCCGCGATCGACAGCTCGGAGCCGAGCACGTGCAGCTCGTTCAGATAGAACTGCATCACCCGGCTCGACTGCAGCCGCAGCGTGCCGCGCATGACGTCGGCGGTGACGAAGGGATTGCCGTCGCGGTCGCCGCCGATCCAGCTGCCCATCCGCAGGAACGAGGCGAGCTCGCCCGCCGCCTGCCCGCCCTCTTCCAGCCGATCTTCCAGCACGTTGACCAGCCGCGGCACCTCGCGCAGGAAGGTGTAGTCGTAGAACGACAGGCCGTTGCCGACCTCATCGAGCACGGTGAGCTTGGTCCGGCGCAACAGGTTGGTCTGCCACAGCGTCAGCACCTCGCGGCGGAGCTGCTCGTCGCTGGCGGCGGCCTCGTCCGCGGTCAGCGCGACGCGCTCGCGGCGATCGAGCAGGCCAGCGACCTCCATCTCGCGGTCCATGGTGCTCTTGCGGCGGACCTCGGTCGGATGCGCGGTCAGGACCGGGCTGACGAGCGCGGTCTTGAAGAAGTTGCGGAGTTGGTCTGGACCGATGCCCGCCGCCTTGGCGTGCGCCAGCGTCTCCGCCAGCACGCCGGAGCCGCCGTTGTTGGCGGCACTGCGGGCGCGCATCTGGCGGATGTTGTTCTGGTCCTCGGCGATGTTGGCAAGGTGCGAGAAATAGCTGAAGGCGCGGACGATCCGCACCGTCTCGGAGGTCGACATGCTGTCGAGGATCTGCTCGAGCTCACGGCGGGCGAGCCGGTCCTCGTCGCGGTGGAACCGGATCGAGGTCTGCCGGATGCGCTCGACCAGATCGAACACATCGGCCCCCTCCTGGTCGCGCACCGTGTCGCCCAGAATGCGCCCCAGCAGGCGGATATCGTCCCGCAGCCGCGCTTCCGCTTCCGTGACCTGAACGTCCTCGGGACGGTTGGGGCGATGCTCGGTGGCGTCTGATGGTACGGTCTGGAGGGACATGGCTCGCTCCCCTGCTAGCGCCTTGGCGGCCCGGTCCGAAGGAGTGTGCGATATTTTTCTACCGCAGCGCAAGATGAACTTGGTGGCGACGCACAGTGCCGGCGCCGTTCGTGTCCCGGACGCGCAGCAACGCCTCAAGCGTTGCTGCGCAGAGCCGGGACCCAGGAGCCACATCGTCGCCCCGCCATTGTCTGGGCCCCGGCTCGGCAGCGCACCACGCCGCACCGGACGATGCTTCGCATCGCCGGGGGCGCGCTGCGCTGCGTCCGGGGCACGAGAATATGGCTAGCCTCATCAACAAACATGCCTTCGCGATCTCGCGGCGCAGGCGCCCGAGCTTTGCTGTCCGTTTCACCCTCGTCGAGAAGAGAGGGCGCAGGGAAGGCCGGGCGCCGGCTGGCACCCAAGGTCCGCACGCGAGAAACGCACGCGGGGTGACCACAGGTGATGCCGGGACATCCCGACCTTCCCTGCGCAATGGTTTTACGGCTTATGGCGCGCTCTCCCCGGGGAGCGATGCACTATTGCCCCCGTCGCCTCGCGGATGATCGATGCGCGCGCTCGGTCGGGCCGCTTCACCACCGCAAGCCTTGACGCACAGACCCCGGGCGTCAGGACCACACGCTTTTGCCGTCCGCGGACGTCCCTCCCAAGCCATTCGAAAGCTCGCGCGTGCTCGCCCCCGAAGCCGAAAGGAAACGCTGTGACAGCGCCGTGTCGTGCCGCGGATCGTGATGGCTCGCAGGCGTAGCCCGCCCTGCCATCCCGTCACGCGCCGGCGCTGCCGCGTCCATCGCATCCCGGCCTACGTATCGTGACGATCGCGAAACGTCCCTTTGACGGACCAGGATGGAATGCGGTTTAGCCGAAATCAGTAATTCGGTCAATCAGAATATTTTGCAGCCCCGTCCCTTGACCCGCATGTGGCGTGTTTTGCCTGTGGGGCAGCGCAAGGCATTGGGTGTGTACCGCCACAGAGCTGCAGGCCGCCACCGCGGGAACGCGTAGGATGGGTTGAGCCCTTGCGAAACCCATCATGCTTCGTCACCGGCAGACGACTTGATGGGTTTCGCTTACGCTCTATCCATCTAGCTTCGCCATCACGGATGGATTGATGGGTTTCGCAAGGGCTCAACCCATCCTACGAGCTCGCGCTGCCAAACTTTGTCAGGTACTTCGCGACATTCGGCCCCACCCCAATTTCTGAACCTCCCTCAGACGAAAGATACCTACTCACAAGCGGTTAACAGTTCGCCCGGAGGTACCATGGGGCGCCACTGCGCAGCGTTGATCAAACGCGGGATTTCGCAAATCGCCACGAGCGCGGCGATCGCGATGGTGATGTCGCCGGCGCCGGGGCGCGATCTGGACGGACGCTACAGGAGTTCACCACTTCTTGAATGGTTTGAGGGTTTGGCGAGCAGCAAGGGCCTCTGCTGTTCGTACGCCGACGGTCATGCCGTCGAAGACGTAGACTGGGAAGCCAGAGACGGCCACTACCGTGTGCGACTACCGAAAACTGCCGACTCCAAAGTGATGATCTGGGTCGATGTGCCTGACGATGCCTTAGTCACTGTACCGAACATGGCCGGACGCACCATGGTCTGGCCGGTCTACAACGACCTCTATCCGGACATATCGATCCGGTGCTTTATGCCAGGGAGCATGACCTAGCGCGTAGGATGGGTTGAGCCCTTGCGAAACCCATCCTGTTTCGTCATCGGCGGACGGATTGATGGGTTTCGCTTTCGCTCTACCCATCCTACGAACTGCCGCCGGAGGCCGACATTGACGGAGTCCACGCCCTAAGCCGGCACGATCACCTTGCCGATCGGCCAGAGCGCAATGCCTGCGAGCTTCAGATGGGCCCAGGCGAAGGGGATGCCGATGATGGTGATGGCAAGGACCAGCGCGGTCACGAGGTGGCCGAGCGCCAGCCACCAGCCGGCCAGCACGAACCAGATGATGTTGCCTATCACCCCGAGCGGACCGGTGCCGATATCCTCGACACCGGTGACCTCGTAGCGGCTGACCGCCCTCGAGCCGAACGGCAGCAGCGTGTAGACGGCGATGTTGAACGCCGCTCGTGCCCACGGAAGGCCGATGATGGTGACGGCCATGATGACTGCGGCGACCAGCCAGCCGAACGCCATCCAGGCGCCGCCGATGAGGATCCAGAGGATGTTGAGCAGGATGGAGACGGGGGTCATGGCATGATCCGGAGGTCGATGATCCCATCTATATAGGTTCGGAATCTGTCGCTGCTAAGACAGTAGGGTAGCCCGGATGAGCGAAGCGATATCCGGGGCCTTACCTCTCACCGTCCCGGGTATCGCTTCGCTCACCCGGGCTACAAAGTATCAAATCTTCCGGCCCGCCTGCTCCCAATAGGGATCGCGCAGGCGGCGCTTGAAGATCTTGCCGGAGTCTTCGCGCGGCAGCCCGGTGCGGATCTCGATGTGCTTGGGCACCTTGTAGTCGGCCAAGTGGGCTTTCAGGCTGGCGCGGATGGAGGCTTCATCGAGTGTCACGCCGGCTTGCGGCTCGACCACGGCCATCAGCGCCTCGCCGAATTCGGCATCGGGGATGCCGAACACCGCGCAATCGTGCACGCCTGATACGGCGTGCAGCACGGATTCGATCTCGGCCGGGTAGATGTTGACGCCGCCTGATATCACCATGTCGCGCTTGCGGTCGCAGATGAAGACGTAGCCGTCCGCGTCGATATAGCCGACATCGCCGGAGGTGATGAAGCCGCCGCGGTCGATCTCGGCGCGCTTCTCCGGCTTGTTGTGGTAGGTGAAGTCGGCAAGCTCCGCCATGCGGGAATAGATCTCGCCGATCTCGCCTACGCCAAGCACGCTTCCGTCCTCGCCGAGGAAGCGCAGCTCGGCGCCGGGCGAGATCTTGCCGACGGTGCCGGGCTTCTTCAGTGCGTCCTCGGAGGTCGCGAAGGTGACGGCGCCGGATTCGGTCGAACCGTAGAATTCGTAGATCACCGGCCCCCACCATTCGATCATGGCGCGCTTGACGTCGGCCGGACAGGGCGCCGCGGCATGGATGACGTGGCGGAGCGAAGAGACGTCGTACTTTTTGCGGACCTCCTCCGGCAGCTTCATCAGGCGGATGAACATGGCGGGAACCATGAAGATGGTGTCGATCCTGTACCGCTGGATGAGTTCCAAGAACTCCTCAGCCTCGAACCGCGGCATCAGCACCAGCGCGCCGCCGAGCTTGCCGGCGCGGATGGCGAAGGAGTTCGGCGCGGAATGATAGAGCGGACCCGGCAGCAGCGCGCGGGCGCCGGGCTTGAGCCCGTAGATCATCGCGCGCATGCGTTCGCCGGCGGCCTGCTGATCCAGCGTCGGCGCGTTGCGGCGCACGCCCTTGGGATGACCCGTCGTCCCTGATGTGTAGATCATGTTCATGGGCTGCGGCACGATTGGGCCGTCATAGGGCTGCTGCTGCGCGAGCCAAGGTTCGAAATCGATCGCGAAGTCCGGCGTGGTCAGATGATCGGGATCGATCTTGTAACTGGACAGGATCTCCGGCGGCGTCGGCACGCTGAGCACGGTGACGCCCTTCGGAATCGCATCGCGCAGCGCGTGCAGCATGTCGGCATGCCCGATCAGCACGGACGTGCCGGTGTCTGTCAGGATGTAGTTGATCTCCTCCGGCTTGAAGTGCCAGTTGATCGGCACGCCATAGGCCCCGAGCCGCATCGCGGCGTAAGCGGCCTCAAGGAAGGCGATGTCGTTGCGCATCAGCATGCAGACGCAGTCGCCCTGGCGGACGCCGATCTTGGCGAGGCCGGAGGCGATGCGGTCGGCGCGATTGGCAACCTCGGCATGGCTGCGGCGGCGCTCGCCGGAGACGATGCCGAGGAAGTTTGGCGTTTCGCTCATTTGTTGAGTTCCGATCTTTCGTCGGGTTGAGAGAGATGGGTATCACTCAGATTGTCATTCCGGGGCGATGCGAAGCATCGAGCCCGGAATCCATTTCACAGCGGACGATGAGGCGCGATGGACTCCGGGCCTGCGCCTACGGCGCATCCCGGAATGACGAACTCAGTCCGCATACTTCGCCGCGCGCTTCTCCAGATTCGAGCGCACAGCTTCCGTCTGGTTCGGGCTGCCGATCAGCTTCTGCTGCTCGACGGATTCGGCGAGCAGCGCCGGACCCGGATCGACCGAGAGATTGTTGAGCAGGCGTTTTGCGGCGCGGATCGCATCGGGGCTCTTGCCGGCGATCTCGCGCGCGACTTCGAGGGCCGCAGCGCGCGGGTCGTCGCAGATCCGCGTGGCAAGACCATAGGTCATTGCCTCCTGTGCGGAGAAGATGCGGCCCGTGTAGGTGAGATCGCGTAAGATGTCGTCGCGCACCAGCGACGCCAGGATCGGCGTGCCCGCCATATCGGGCACGAGCCCCCATTTGATCTCCATCACCGACATCCGCGCATCGGCGCTGAGGAACCGCATGTCGGCGCCAAGCGCGAGCTGGAAGCCGCCGCCGAAGGCGACGCCATGCACGGCCGCGATCACCGGAACCGGAAGCTGGCGCCATCCCCATACCGCTTGTTGCGGAAAGTTCGCCTGGCCATGCGTGCGCACGGTGAGGTCGCGATTTTCGCCACCCGGAATTCCGTTGCCGCCTTTCTCCTTCATGGCGGCAAAACGCCCCATGTCGAGACCGGCGCAGAAGGCGCGGCCTTCACCCGACAACACGACGGCGCGCACGCTCTTGTCCTTCGAAAGCCGGTCCGTTGCCGCGACAAGGGCCTCGAACATGGCCTGATCGAGCGCGTTCATCTTGTCCGCGCGCACCAGGCGCACGTCGGCGACGCCTTCCGAGATCGAGATCGAGACGCGCTCTTCCATGGATGAATTCTCCCCTGTTCTTGTTCGGTGCCGCTTTACAGAAAGCTGTCAGCCGGATTTAGTCAATCGACCAATTAACTGACAATCCGTACGGGAGAAACAGCGATGTTCAAGGAAAATCTTCTGGCCGGACGGCGCATTCTCGTGACCGGCGGCGGCACCGGGCTCGGCAAATCGATGGCGGCGCGCTTCCTGCAACTCGGCGCCGAGGTGCACATCTGCGGCCGACGCAAGATCGTGTGCGACGAGACCGCGATCGAGCTGATGGACCAATATGGCGGCCGCGTCACCAGCCACGGCGTCGACATCCGCAACGCACTCGCGGTCGACGAGATGATCGAGACCATCTTTCGCGAAGCCCCCCTCACCGACCTCATCAACAACGCCGCCGGCAATTTCATCTCGCGCAGCGAGGAACTGTCGCCGCGCGGCTTCGATGCGGTCGCCAATATCGTCATGCACGGCACGTTCTACGTGACGCATGCGATCGGCAAGCGCTGGATCGCGTTGAAGCAGCCTGGCAATGTCGTCTCGATCACTGTGACCTGGGTGCGCAATGGCTCTCCTTACGTGGTGCCGTCGGCGATGAGCAAGTCGGCGATCCATGCCATGACGATGTCGCTCGCCACCGAATGGGGCCGCTACGGCATCCGCCTCAACACCATCGCGCCGGGCGAGATCCCGACCGAGGGCATGAGCAAGCGCATCAAGCCGGGCGACGAGGCCGGCGCGCGCACCAAGGCGATGAACCCGATGGGCCGCGTCGGCACCATGGAGGAGTTGCAGAACCTCGCGGTGTTCCTGATCTCCGGCGGCTGCGACTGGATCAACGGCGAGACCATCGCCATGGACGGCGCGCAGGCGCTCGCGATGGGCGGCAATTTCTACCAGCTCCGCGACTGGAGCGACGACGACTGGAAGACCGCCCGCGAGAGCATTATGGCGCAGAACGAGAAGGACCGGGCGAAGCGGGGGTAGCCGCTCTTTCTATCGTCGTCCTGGCGAAAGCCAGGACCCATTACCACCGAATTCTATTTGGCGAAGATTGGTCATGACCAGTCTTCGCCAAATTGCGTTTTGTGGCTATGGGTCCTGGCTTTCGCCAGGACGACGGCGGGGGCCCCATCTTGTCTTCACCCGCAGATGACGCCACACTCCGCGGCATAAAAACAAAACGCTACGGGAGAAACATGTCCACACAGCCATTGGCTGACCTCGCCGATATGGTGCGCGAGCGCGCGAGAAGCCGCGGCAGCGCCATTGCCTATGAGTTCGAGGGCCGCGCCACCAGCTTTGCCGAATTCGACATCAAGACCAACAAGGTCGCCAACGCACTCATAGCGATGGGCGTGAACAAGGGCGACCGCATCGCCTATCTCGGCAAGAACAGCGATCTCTATTTCGAGCTGCTGATGGGCGCGATGAAGGCCGTCGTGGTGATGGCGCCGGTGAACTGGCGGCTCGCAGGACCTGAGGTCGCCTTCATCGTCGCGGACTGCAGGGCGCCGGTGCTGTTCGTGGGGCCGGAATTCATTGCGCAGGTTCGCCAGATCAAGGACCAGTTGCCGGGCGTGCGCACCGTCATCACCACCGAAGGCGGCGCGCCCGAATGGCAGGATTTTACGGCGTGGCGCGATGCGCAGAGCGGCGATGATCCCAAAGTGCCGATCGACACGAAGGACATCGCGATCCAGCTCTACACGTCGGGCACCACGGGCAAGCCGAAGGGCGCGATGCTGTCGCATGCAAACTTCCTCAACCTCGTGCAGACCGGCAATGCCGAGGACAAGCCGGAGTGGAACCGGTGGTCGACCGACGACGTCTCGCTGGTGGCGATGCCGATCTTCCACATCGGCGGTTCGGGGTGGGGCGTGATGGGGCTCTATCACGGCGCCCGCGGCGTGATTGCGCGCGAGTTCGATCCGACCAAGGTGCTGGATTTCTTCGAGCAGTCGGGCATCACAAAACTGTTCATGGTGCCGGCGGCGATGCAGTTCGTGGTGCGGCAGCCGCGCGCGAAGACGGTGGATTTCTCGCGGCTGAAATACATGCTGTATGGCGCTTCGCCGATTCCGGCGGCGCTGCTGAAGGAATGCATCGAGGTCTTCAAGTGCGGCTTCGTGCAGATGTACGGCATGACCGAGACGACGGGCACCATCGTCGCGCTTCCGCCGGAGGACCATATCGAGGGCCTCGAGCGGATGCGCTCGGCCGGCAAGGCGCTGCCGGGCGTCGAGATCGCGATTTTGGATGCGGACGGCAAGCCGCTGCCGCCGCGCGAGGTCGGCGAGATCGCGACGCGCTCGGGCTCGAACATGGCCGGCTACTGGAATTTGCCGGAGGCGACCGCCGCAACGCTGCGCGGTGACGGCTGGCTGCGCACGGGCGACGCCGGCTACATGGACGAGGACGGCTATCTCTACATCCACGACCGCATCAAGGACATGATCATCTCCGGCGGCGAGAACATCTACCCCGCCGAGGTCGAGAGCGCGCTGTGCGATCATCCGGATGTCGCCGAGGCCGCCGTGATCGGCGTGCCGGACGACAAATGGGGCGAAGCGGTCAAGGCGGTCGTGGTGATGAAGCCCGGCAAGCAGGCGACCGCCACCAACATCATCAACTTCACCCGCGAGCGCATTGCCGGCTACAAGACGCCGAAGAGCGTGGAGTTTTTGCCGGCGCTGCCGCGCAATCCGAGCGGCAAGATCCTGCGGCGGCAGTTGCGTGAGCCGTATTGGGCGGGGAAGGATCGACGGGTGAATTGATCCCGCGGTGCCGTAGGGTGGGCAAAGGCGCAAAGCGCCGTGCCCACCATCTCGTTCCGTATTCAAGGGATCGTGGGCACGCTTCGCTTTGCCCCACCCCCACAACTATCCACATTGTCGTCCCGGCGAAGGCCGGGACCCATAACCACCGAGTATAGTTTGGCGAAGACTCGGAGTGCCATCTCGCGCCACGACTCCTCCCTGGGGTTATGGGTCCCGGCCTTCGCCGGGACGACCCGGGGAGAGATAACGCACAAAATTCCTAATGCTTCCCCGGCCCCATATAGCCGAACAAGAACCCCGCCACTTTCCGCATCTGGATCTCCTCGCTGCCTTCGGTGATGCGATAGCGGCGGTGGTGGCGATAGATGTGCTCGAACGGCTTGTGGCGTGAGTAGCCCATGCCGCCATGAACCTGCATGGCGCGGTCGGCGGATTCGCAGCAGAGGCGGTTCGCAAAATAGTTGCACATCGAGACGCGGTCGGAAAGCGTGCGCTCGATCTGCTCTTCGGTCAGTTGGTCCATCTCCCAGGCGGTCTTGCGGATCAGCAGGCGCAGCATCTCGGCCTGCGTGGCGAGCTCGACCAGCGGGAACTGGATCGCCTGGTTTTCCGCGAGCGCCTTGCCGAACGGCTTTCGCTCGCGCGCGTATTTGACGCTCTCGTTGATGCAGTAGACCGCGGCGCCGAGCGAGCTCGCCGCCTGGCGGATGCGGTTCTGGTGCACGAAGCACTGCGCCAAGGACAGACCGCGCCCGACCTCGCCGAACAGCGCATCCTCGGGCACGAAGACGTCGGTGAAACTGACGCGAGGATGGTCGGTCGGCATGTTGAAGGTCCACATATACTCCTCGACCTTGACGCCGTGGCTCTTGGCCGGCACCAGGAAGCAGGTGATGCCGCGGGCATCGCCGTCATTGCCGCTGGTGCGCGCGAACAGCGCGCAGTGGGTGGCGACGTGCATGCCGGTGGTCCACATCTTCTCGCCGTTGATGATCCAGCCCTTGACGTTGTCGCGCGTGGCCGGCACCGCCCGCGTCTCCATGTGGGTGGCGTCCGAGCCATGATGCGGCTCGGTGAGGCCAAAGGTGATGCGATACTTGCCCCTGATCGAGCCGTCGATCATCGCCTTCTGATCGTCGCGGCCGTAGCGGTCGAGCATGGTGACGATGGGGAAATTGCCGACGATGGAGTGCTCGTTCTGGAGATCGTTGTGCAGGCCGAGACCTTTCGCGGCAAAGTGCTCGCGGATCACGGCCATCCAGAGATTGGAGCCGTCCTTGCCGCCATATTGCTTCGGCACCGGAAAGCGCAGATGCCCGGCGGCGTCGGCGAGATCCTTGGCCTTGCGCAGCAGCGCTTCCCATTCATGGCGCGGCAGGCCGCCGTTCTCGAAATCGGTGCGCGCCCATTCGCGACGATGGTCGAAGAAGCGGATGTTGTCGTCGGCCTCCTCCAGCGGCTTGATCTCGCGTTCGATGAAACGGTCGAGCTCTCCGAGATAGGCGACGAGATCGGCAGGCAATGAGAAATCCACGGCTCTCTCCCGGATTGATTTATCTTTTTGCGTTAAGGCGCTAGGCGCGTCTTTGCTTCGCATGATTAAGGTGAGAAGTGCTTCGCCAAGTCAAGCAATGCGAGGCGTGCCGGAGGTGCAAGGCGCATTGCGCAATTCGATGGTGTTGTGACGCAGGCACGCGCTAGTATGACGTCAATATTCCTTCACGAGAAAATGCGGGAGCGCGCGATGGAGCTGAAATTTTCCAAGGTGGAACGCAAGGGGCCGATCACGATCGTCACGCTGTCGCGGCCCGAGGTCTACAACGCGCTGCACACCGATGCGCATTTCGAGCTGCAAAAGGTGTTCGACGATTTCTCCGCCGATCCCGAGCAGTGGATCGCGATCGTCACGGGCAGCGGCGACAAGGCGTTCTGCGCCGGCAACGATCTGAAGTGGCAGGCCGCCGGCGGCAAGCGCGGCTGGGACAAGGGCGGCTTTGCCGGCCTCACCTCACGCTTCGACTGCGACAAGCCGATCATCGCCGCCGTGAACGGCGTCGCCATGGGCGGCGGCTTCGAGATCGCGCTCGCTTGCGACCTGATCATCGCCGCGGAGAACGCGACCTTCGCCCTGCCCGAGCCGCGCGTCGGGCTCGCCGCGCTCGCCGGCGGCCTGCACCGGCTGCCGCGGCAGATCGGACTGAAGCGCGCCATGGGCATGATCCTCACCGCGCGCCATGTCAGCGCCAAGGAAGGTCTTGATCTCGGCTTCGTCAACGAGGTGGTGCCGCAGGGCGAAGCGCTCACCGCCGCGCTGCGCTGGGCCGAAATGATCAGCAAGAACTCGCCGATGTCGATCCGCGCGTCCAAGCAGGCGATCCAAAAGGGCCTCGGCGTGTCGCTGGAGCAGGCGATCGCGGAGCAGCGCGACTATCCGGCCGTGCAGGCGATGGCGGCCTCGCAGGATTACATCGAGGGCCCGAAGGCGTTCTCGGAGAAGCGGCCGCCGAAATGGGTGGGGAAGTAGGAGATGCTGATCCTACCGTGATGCGCAATAACTCTCTCTGGCGTCGTCCCGGCGAAGGCCGGGACCCATAGCCACAGCGGGTAGTTTGGCGGAGATTAGTCGTTCGGGATTAGCACCACGCACGATCGATAGATCACGCGGTATGGGTCCCGGCCTTCGCCGGGACGACGATGAAAATGTGCGACGCCGTCTACCCGCCGCGCCCCAGTTCCCGCTTGTACGAGGCGTAGTTCGGCTGATCGACCGCGAGCTTGTCCATCGTGGTTGCCCATAGATGCTCGGCGAGGCCCGGGGTTGCGAGATCGACCTCACCTTTGGCGATACGCTCCGCCAGCGCATGGTTGAGCTCCGTCACCGAGCCGTCGATGCCGAGCAGCGTGCGCAGGCGCTCCACCTCCTTCGCGTCACTCCCCGCCTCCTGCGTCAGCTGCCGCGTGACGAGATCGAGGATGTTGATGGCGACGCGCAGCTTGAAGGCCTGGTGACCGGAGATCAGCGGCGTGATGTCGCTGCGGAGGAAGTCGGCGACTGATTTGGTCAGTTCGACCGGGGTCGGCTCGTCCTGCATGTGTCAGCTCCCGCGCGGCACCAAGAGCCGCAACAGATCGATCTCGGTCTCGGACGCGCGGCGGCCGATCATGGCGCGCTCCATGGAATGCTCGGGTCCTTCGCGAAAGCGCTGCATCATGCCGCCGCACATGATGCCCCAGCGCAGCGTCCCCATCACTTCCCAGAACTTTACGCGCGCTGCGTCGACCTTGCGGCCCGCGGCCTCGTAACCGGCGAACAGGTCCTCGCGCGAGCCAAAACCGCCGACGGGCTTGTCGATCTCGCCAAAGCGCCAGGAGTTGACGCAGACCCAGCCGAGATCCTCCATGGGATCGCCGAGATGGGCAAGCTCCCAGTCGAGCACGGCGCGAACGCCATCCGCCCCGATGATGAGATTGCCGTTACGGAAATCGCCATGCACCAGTGTGGTCTCGACTGAGGGGCCGGGATCGTGGTCGCGCAGCCAGCGCAGCGCCAGCTCGAACACGGGCTTCGGCCAGTTCAGGCTGCGATAGTCGCGCTCGAACTCGGAGATCTCCTGGGTCGCGTTCCGGCTGCGCAGCTCGGGCAGCTTGTCCAGCGGCAGCCTGTGCAGGCCCGCGAGAATGCCACCGATCTGCCGCGCGAGATGCGGCCGCGCCGCCGCGAACGTGTCATCGCGAAGAATCTTGCGGGCGATGGTCTCGCCCTCGACCCGCTGCATGATGAAGCCGGTGCCGAGATCGTCCTCGGCCGTCAGCACATGCATCACGCGCGGCGACGGCACGCCCGCCTCGAAGGCGAGCTGCATCAGCTGCGCCTCGGCGGCGAGGCCCGCCGCACGCGTCGGCGCCGCGCCATAACCCTTCGGCGAGCGGCGCAGGATCGCGCCGATCGGCCCCTTGGGATGCATAATGTCGAAGCGCCACGTTTCCTGGCTGGCACCGCCCGACAGCTTTGCCGCGCCGGTGACGCCGGTCGCGCCCTTGCACCACCGCGCGACGCTGCGTGAGAGCTCCGTCTCGATCATTTGCCCTTGAACTGCGCGGGGCGCTTCTCCAGAAACGCGCCGACGCCCTCGCGAAAATCCTGGGTGTCGCCGGCGCGGAGCTGGCACTGGAATTCGAGATTGAGCTGATCCTCGAAGGAATTTTCCGGGCTGTCCCAGTAGAGCTTGCGGATCAGCGACAGCGCCACCGTCGGACCGCTCGCAAGGTCGCGCGCGAGCTTCATCGCCTCCTCCATCAGCACGCCGTCATCGTAGACGCGGTTGACGAGGCCCCATTCCAGCGCCTTCTCCGCCGGCAGCCGCTCGCCCATCAGCGACAATTCGATCGAGCGCGCCCGGCCGACGAGGCGCGGCAAGAGCCAGGTCGAGCCGCAATCCGGCACGAGACCGATGCGCCGGAACGCTTGAAGGAAGTAAGAGGAGCGCGCGCATAAAATCATGTCGCCGAGCAGCGCGAAGCTCATGCCGGCACCCGCGGCCGGGCCATTGACTGCGGTGATGATCGGACAGTGCAGATTGCGGATGCGGCGCAGGAACGGATGAAAGCCGGTCTCCAGCGTCAGGCCGGCCTTGGTCTTCTTCGACTGGTTGTTGCGGCCTTGCAGATTGGCGCCGGTGCAGAAGGCGCGGCCCGCGCCGGTCAGCACGACACAGCGCACCTCGTCCTTCTTCTCCTCGATCGCATCGAGCGCCTCGGCAAGACCGCCGAGCATGTCCATGGAGACCGCGTTCATCACCTCCTGATGGTCGAGCCTGAGGATCGCGACCGAACCATCGAAATCGAGCGTGACGTGCTTGAACTGCATTGTTTCCTCGTCAGTTGCAGCCTGCGTCAGTTTCGCAGACCGGAATTTGGTTTTGCCGGGGCGCATATTTGATTTTTGGCGCGGTCTTGTCCATGGTGATCGGAGCATAGCAAGCAATCTTGTGCGCAGCGGCTGATGCGCCTTATGCCCAAAACAGGAAACGCGCCATGAACCTTTTCGACCTCACCGGACGCGTCGCTGTGATCACTGGCGGCAATGGCGGCATCGGGCTCGGCATCGCACAGGCGCTCGCCGGCCAGGGCTGCAACGTCTCGATCTGGGGCCGCAATGCTGACAAGAACAAGGCTGCTGCCGCGAGCATGGCGGGGCTAGCAGGCAAGGTGGACACCCGCGTCTGCGACGTCACCGATCCGGCCTCGGTCAATGCCGCGATGAAGGCCACGCTCGACACCTTCGGCCGGGTCGACGGCTGCTTCGCCAATGCCGGCATCGGCGGCGGCGGACGGCGCTCCTTCATCGAGCGCACCGAAGAGGAATGGCGCACGATGTTTGCGACCAATCTTGACGGCGTCTTCCACGCGTTCCAGGCCGCTGCCAGGCACATGACCGAGCGCGCCAATGCCGGCGATCCCTTCGGCCGGCTGGTCGCAACCTCGAGCCTCGCCTCGATCTTCGGCACCGCGCGCAACGAACACTACGCCGCGACCAAGGCCGCGATCAACGCGCTGGTGCGCGCGCTCGGCGTCGAGCTGGCGCGCCACGGCGTCACCGCGAACGCGATCCTGCCCGGCTGGATCAAGAGCGACATGACATCAGGCCTCATGGCCAACGACAAGTTCGTCGCCAACGTGATGCCGCGAATTCCGCAGCGCCGCTTCGGCGAGGCCTCCGATTTCGGCGGCATCGCGGTGTATCTGATGAGCAAGGCGTCATCCTATCACACGGCCGACACGTTCGTGATCGACGGCGGCTACACGGCGTTTTGAGTCCCGTAGCCTGGATGGAGCGAAGCGCAATCCGGGATTTTGAGAAGCAAGCAAGACCCGGATTTCGCTACGCTCCATCCGGGCTACAAACTCTGAGGGGGATAGGGCAAATGTTCTCGCACGTGATGATCGGCACCAACGACCTGGACAAGGCCAAGGCATTCTACGACAGCCTGCTGAGCACACTCGAGGTGCGGCCGGCCAAGGTCGACGGCCACCGCATCTTCTACATCACCAAGACCGGTGTGTTCTCGGTGTCGAAGCCGATCAACGGTGAGCCGGCGACGGCTGCGAACGGCGGCACCATCGGCTTTGCCGCCAACTCGCCTGAGCAGGTCGACAAGTGGCACGCCGCCGGCGTAGCCGCCGGTGGAACGCCGATCGAGAATCCGCCCGGCATCCGCGAGGGCGCGGGCAACAAGCTTTATATCGCTTATTTGCGGGACCTCGACGGCAACAAGATCTGCGCGATGCATCGGATGCCGAACTGAGCTGGCGACTACACACGCGGTGTCGTCCCCGCCTAGTGCGCAATTGCGCACGGGAGCGGGGACCCATAACCACAGGGAGCGGTTATGGCGCGAGCTGACAACTACGAATCTTCGTCAAACGACTTCCTGTGGTTATGGGTCCCGGATCTGCGCTCCGCCCTGGACAACGCTACGCGTTGCCAAGAGCTGCGCTTGTCCGGGACGACACTTGGAGGGAGTTCTCCCAGCCCCATTCAAACAACATTTCAAACGCCCTCGCGATATTCCATCGCGTGGCATGGCCCGCGTGAAAAAAATACGCGCTCGCACTTTGGCATCGCTGCGACTATTCTCCCGGCCAACATGATCTCAGCGTCCCGGGAGGAACAATGACAAAACACACCTACATTCCCCGCACCACCAACTACACCCTCAATCCGGGCGACGAGCTCAATGACCTGCGCATGTCGGACCAGGTCCGGCCGCTCTACGATCACGTCAAGAAGTTCATCCGCGATACCGTCGAGCCGATGTCGATCGAGTTCGCCAAGGCGGGCGAAGGCAAGGAGGACCGCTGGAGTTTTACGCCGAAGCAGCTCGAAGTGCTGGAGAAGGCCAAGAACAAGGCCAAGCAGGAAGGCCTCTGGAATTTCTTCCTGCCCGATGACGAGACCGGCCAGGGCCTGAAGAATCTCGACTATGCCTATATCGCCGCCGAGCTCGGCAAGAGCCCGCTGGCGTCCGAGACCATGAACTGCTCGGCGCCCGACACCGGCAACATGGAGGTGCTGGAGCGCGTCGGCACCAAGGAGCAGAAGGAGAAGTGGCTGAAGCCGCTGATGAACGGCGAGATCCGCTCGGCCTATGTCATGACCGAGCCGAACGTCGCCTCCTCCGACGCCAAGAACATCTCGACGACCGCAAAGCTGGTCGGCGACGAATGGGTCATCAACGGCGAGAAGTATTACATTTCAGGTCTCGGCGATCCCCGCTGCAAGATCCTCATCGTGATGGTGAAGACCAATCCGGATGCGGCGCCGAGCAAGCAGCAGTCGCAGATCCTGGTGCCGCGCGACACGCCCGGCGTCGAGGTGCTCGGCCCCATGTATGTGTTCGGCCAGGACCACGCGCCGCGCGGTCACATGCACATGCGCTTCAATAATGTGCGCGTGCCGAAGGAGAACATGCTGCTCGGCGAAGGCCGCGGCTTCGAGATCTCGCAGCTCCGCCTCGGACCCGGCCGCATCCATCACTGCATGCGCACCATCGGCAAGGCCGAGAAGGCGCTCGATCTGATGGTGCAGCGTGGCCTCACCCGCGAAGCCTTCGGCAAGAAGATCGCCCATCTCGGCGGCAACATGCAGATCATCGCGCAGGCGCGCTGCGAGATCGAGGCGATGCGGCTGATGGTGCTGAAGGCCGCCAAGGCTATGGACGTGCTCGGCAACAAGGAGGCCCGCGTCTGGGTCTCCATGGTCAAGGCCATGGTGCCCGAGCGCGCCTGCAAGATCATCGACCAGGCGATCCAGATGCACGGCGCCACCGGCATCTCGCACTGGACCCCGCTCGCCGAAATGTACCAGGACGTCCGCCATCTGCGCTTTGCCGACGGTCCGGACGAGGTGCACTGGATGGTGGTGGGACGCCACGAGCTGAGCATGGCGTGAGCCACGAGATGCCGTAGGGCGGGCAAAGGCGCACTCTTCGCGCGCCGTGCCCACCATCGCGGCCGGCGCAAGAAGTGGTGGGCACGCTTCCGCCTTCGCTCTTCGAGCTACGGCGGACAAGTCGCTTTGCCACCCTACGAGACTGTACCCCTCACCCGCATCGCAAGTGCGATCCGACCTCTCCCCGCACGCGGGGCGAGGTGAAGAAAGAGAACTACGTCGCCGCCTCGAGCTTGTCCTGCGTCTTCGTTTCGAAATCGCTGGCGTCGTGGCGCTCGTGGAGCTGGCTGGCGGGATCGCCGGAGACGCGGTTGACCATGCGGCCGCGCTTCACCGCCGGCCGCTGCGCGATCTGGTCGGTCCAGCGCTGCACGTTCTTGTAGTCCTGCACGGAAAGGAATTCGCCGGCGCCGTAGACCAGCCCCTTGGCGAGCGCGCCATACCAGGGCCAGACCGCGATGTCGGCGATGGTGTACTCCTTGCCCGCGAGATACTCGTTGTCGGCAAGGCGCCGGTCGAGCACGTCGAGCTGGCGCTTGGTCTCCATCGCGAAACGGTCGATGGCGTATTCGATCTTGAACGGCGCATAGGCGTAGAAATGGCCGAAGCCGCCGCCGAGATAGGGTGCGCTGCCCATCTGCCAGAACAGCCAGGACATGGCCTCGGTGCGGGTCTTGATGTCCTTAGGCAGGAAGGCGCCGAACTTCTCGGCGAGGTAGAACAGGATCGAGCCGGACTCGAACACCCTGACAGGCTCAGGCCCGGAGCGATCCATCAGCGCCGGGATTTTCGAGTTCGGATTGATGTCGACGAAGCCGCTGCCGAACTGGTCGCCATTGCCGATCCTGATCAGCCAGGCGTCGTATTCGGCCCCCTTGTGGCCGAGCGCCAGCAGCTCCTCCAGCATCACCGTGACCTTCACCCCGTTCGGCGTCGCGAGCGAATAGAGCTGCAAGGGATGCTTGCCGACCGGCAGTTCCTTGTCGTGGGTGGGGCCGGCGATCGGCCGGTTGATGCTGGCGAATTGCCCGCCATTCTCCTTGTTCCAGGTCCAGACTTTGGGCGGCACGTAGGCGGGGGCGTCGGTCATGCGGGGGCTCCGGCGGAAAGATGCGCCTGCATTAATTAGCCCTGGGATGGCCGATGACAAGCCCTTCCGGCTCTGCGTCCGGCGCGGGCCTCAAGCCGGCGTCATGCAGCCTTGACCTTGCCGAGGAAGTCCTGGACCAGGGAGCGCATCTGGTCGGCCTCGCGCGACAGCGATGTGGCCGCGGACAGCATCTCCTGCGCGGCGCCGCCACCGGAGCGCGCCGACTGGCTCACGCCCTCGATGTTCTTCGTCACCGTTCCGGTGCCGGCGGAGGCCTGCTCGGCGCTGCGGGCGATCGCCTGTGTCGCCGCGCCCTGCTCTTCCACGGCGGAAGCGACCGTGGTCGAGATCTGGCTGATCTCCTGGATGGTGCCGCCGATGGCGCTGATCGCCTCGACCGCCTGCGCGGTCGCCTGCTGCACCGACGCGATCTGCTGGCCGATCTCGTCGGTCGCCCGCGAGGTCTGGGCAGCGAGGCTCTTCACCTCGTTGGCGACGACGGCAAAACCCCGGCCGGCATCGCCGGCCCGCGCGGCCTCGATGGTTGCGTTCAGCGCCAGCAGGTTGGTCTGGCTGGCGATCTGGTTGATGAGGTCGATCACCTCGCCGATGCGGCGCGCCGCCTGCTGAAGCCCGCCGACGATGTCGTTAGTGCGGTTGGCCTGGTCCACCGCCTTGTGACTGACCTGCGAGGCCAGCGAAACCTGCCGGGAAATCTCGCGGATCGAGGAGGTCAGCTCCTCGGCGGCCGAGGCCACCGTCTGCACGTTGGCCGAGGCCTGCTGCGCGGCCGCGGCCACCGTCATGGCCTGCTCCCCGGTCTGGCCGACGGTGGACGACAAGCCGCCCGCGGTTGCCCGCATGCGGCTCGCTGCGTCGGCGACGCCGCCGATGGCGGAGCTTGCCGCCGCATCGAAGTCCTGCGCCAGTCCCATGATGTAGGCGGCATGGCGCTCCTTGGCCTGCCGCTCCTCCTCCTGGCGCGCGCGCATCTCGTCGGCCGCGATCATGCCCTCCCTGAACACGAGCACCGCACGGGCCATCGCACCGACTTCGTCGCGTCGCTCCGTCGCCGGCACCTCGGTCGCGGTATCGTTCTGGGCAAGCCGCCCCATCGCCTTGTCGAGCGCGAGCAGCGGCTTGGCGATCGCCGAGCGCAGCACGAAACCGGCCGCGGCCGCCAGCGCCATCATGACGGCGAGCACGATCATGATTACGGTTCGTGCGTTGTCGTAGGTCGAACCCGCCGTCGCGACAGAGCGCGCGGCGCCGTCGGTGTTGATTTTCACGAGCTTGTCGGCGTCCTCAAGCAGCTCACGAAACTGGTTTCTGCCGGCAAAGAAGGCCTCCCTGGCGCCTTCGGGATTGGTGGCAAGCATGTCCAGCGCCTTGTCAGTCTGCAGGAAGGCCGCATAGTGCCCGCTGAGCCGCTTGACGGCCGCCTCCTCCTCCGGCGAGGCCACCAGCGTCTCCTGCGATTTGAGTCCGTCCGTCACGGACTGCTCGATCTTGCGCAGGGTCTGGCGTATCTCCTCGCGATCGCCTTCCTTGGCCATCAGTACCGAGAGCTGGTTGGTCCGGATGCGGGCGATCTGGTATTGCAGGCCTCTCGCCTTGTCGACGCTGGGGAGCCAGTTGCCGGACAGCTCACGCGCCGCGCCTTGCAGGTCGGAGAGCGATTTCAGCGCGAAGCCACCGAGCACGACGACCAGCAGCACGACTGCCGAAAATGTGAGCAGGAGCTTGCGCCCAACAGACATGTTGTTGAACCAAGCCATCGCACTCTCCATTCCAGCTAGACATTCGCGTCCACGCGCTATCGTTGTAATGGAGGCGACTTACCGAATAATTACGTTTCGCTGGACGCCCGCGCTGAAATGTTGGGCGCACGGTGGTCGCGGTGATCTCCTCGATCGGATTGGTCTTGGTGTCGACAGCGAAACGTTCGGCCGGTTGAAGGTCGCGAAATAATCCGTGTCAATGCAGATGCGCTTGGTGCCGATCGGACGCCGCGACCGGGCTGCTCTCTGACGTTCGTGAAAGCGCAAGAGGTTTATCGGCGTCCCCTGCCCGGCCAATTTTGCGCGACGGAATGGCTGCGCGCGTCGCGTGACGCCTGCACGCAAGATGCGCGGCCAAATCCGGCTTGGCATCGCGGCCGACGATGGGCTAGCGTCGAACGGTCGCTTGAGGAAAGCAAAACAACAACGAAGGCGGCCGCCGGGAGAGAACCATGAAATCGCCGATCTGCGACATGCTGGGCATCGAGTTCCCGCTGCTCGCCTTCAGCCATTGCCGCGACGTCGTCGCCGCCGTCAGCCGCGCCGGCGGCTTTGGTGTGTTAGGTGCCACCGTGCACACGCCCGATACGCTCGAACGCGAGCTGAAATGGATCGACGAGCACGTCGACGGCAAGCCCTACGGCATCGACGTGCTGATCCCCGAAAACATCTCCACGGCGGGCGAGAAGGACGTCACCTGGAAGAGCCTGGAAGCGCGCGTGCCGCAAGAGCACCGCAACTACACGCGCGATCTTCTGAAGAAATACGATATCGAACTGACCACCACCGAAGTGGCAGACGATCAGCCGCAGCCGTTCGACGGGAAGACCGCGCTTCAATTGCTCGAGGTTTCCTTCAATCATCCGATCCGCCTGATCGCCAACGCGCTGGGCGTGCCGCCGAAGGCGATGATCGAGATGGGCAAGAAGCACGGCGTGCCGGTGGCCGCGCTCGTCGGCGCCAAGGAGCACGCGCTGCGCCAGGTCGCCGCCGGCGTCGACATCCTCGTGGTGCAGGGCACCGAGGCCGGCGGCCATTGCGGCGAGGTCTCGACCATGGTGCTGGTGCCGGAGGTGATCAAGGCGATCGAGCCGATCCGCGACGTGCCGGTGCTGGCGGCCGGCGGCATCATGACTGGACGGCAGATGGCGGCCTGCATGGCCATGGGCGCGGCCGGCGCCTGGACCGGCTCGGTGTGGCTTGCGACCGTCGAGGCCGAAACCACGGAGATCTTCCGCGAGAAGATGATCGCGGCGTCCTCGCGCGATGCGGTACGCTCGAAGGGCCGCACCGGCAAGCCGGCGCGGCAGCTCCGCTCGGTCTGGACCGATGCCTGGGACCGCGCGCCGGAGAGCCCCGGCGCGCTGCCGATGCCGCTGCAGAGCATCGTCAGCCGTGACGCCTTCAACGCGATCGACCGCGCAGCCGCAAGCGGCAACGCAAAGGCGCGCGATCTCGTCAGCTACTTTGTCGGCCAGGGCGTCGGCCTGATCGACAGCGTGAAGTCGGCGGGTGCGGTGGTGCAGGAGTTCAAGGAAGATTTTGCCGAAGCCGTCGAGCACATGAATGCGCTGGTGGCGGAGTGATGGTGCGTGGCCGGAGTAGTGCCCGTGGCCCATCCTTCGAGGCTCGCCCGACGGCGCGAATGCGCCGCCGACCTCGCACCTCAGGATGACGTTGTGCCCGTAGCCGTCACCCTGAGGTGGCCGCTTCTTTAGCGGCCCTCGGCGTGCCGAAGACCTAGAAAGTGAATTAAGAAGAAATGACCAATAGCCCCGAAGACCGCATCCCCGTCATCGTCGGCATCGGCGAGATCGTCGATCGCCCTAAGGAGATCACCGCCGGCCTCGAGCCGCTCGATCTGCTCGAAGAAGCGCTGCGGCGCGCCGAGCGGGATGCCGGCACAAAGCTGCTCGGCGAGGTGCAGTCGCTCGACGTCGTCAACTTCCTGAGCTGGCGCTATCGCGATCCGGAGAAGCTGCTGGCGCAGCGCCTCGGCGTTGCGCCTGCACATTGCTATTACGGCCCGGTCGGCGGCGAGAGCCCGATCCGCTACATCCACGAGGCGGCCAAGCGCATCGCGCGCGGTGAATGCAGCGTGGCCGCGATCTGCGGCGCGGAAGCGCAGTCAACCGCGACCAAGGCGGAGCGCGCCGGAACAAAATTGCCATGGACGCCGTTCGCCCATGATGTCGAGGAGCCCAAGCGCGGCGCGGCGTTCCAGAAGCCGCTGGCGGTGAAGCTCGGCGTGTTCCGGCCGGTCACGGTCTATCCGTTCTATGAAGCCGCCTCCTCCGCGCATTGGGGGCAGACGCCGCGCGAGGCGATGGCGGAATCGGGCACGCTATGGTCGCGCTATTCGGAAGCCGCCGCGCAAAATCCCAATGCCTGGCTGAAGCGGCGCTATACGCCGGAGGAGATCACGACGCCGACGGCGGACAACCGGCTGATCGCCTGGCCCTATAACAAGCTCATGGTCGCCAACCCCAGCGTCAACATGGGCGGCGCGCTGCTGCTGACCAGCCTCGCCAAGGCACGCGCGGCCGGCATCGCGGAAGACAAGCTGGTCTATCCGCTCGGCGGCGCCTCTGCCGAGGAGCCTCGCGACTATCTCTTGCGCGACCAGTTCTACGAGAGCCATCCGCAGAATGCGGTGCTGAAGGCGGTGATGGACCTCGCCGGCGGCGACGGCAGAAAATTCGACGCGATCGAGCTCTACAGCTGCTTCCCTTGCGTGCCCAAGATGGCGCGACGGACGCTGGGCTTGGGTGCCGACGTGCAGCCGACCGTGACCGGCGGCCTCACCTTCTTCGGCGCCCCGCTCAACACTTACATGACGCACGCGGCCTGCGCGATGGTGCGACGTGTGCGCGACGGCGCCAAGCTCGGCCTGCTCTATGGCCAGGGCGGCTTCGTCACCAAGCATCACGCGCTGGTGGTCTCGAAGACGCCGCCGCGCGAGGCGCTGGCGCAGGAGACGAGCGTGCAAGGCGTAGCCGACCGCAACAAGCGCGCGGTGCCGGAGTTCGTGACGGAAGCGTCAGGCAGAGGCAAGGTCGAGAGCTTTACGGTGCTCTACGGCCGTGGCGGCGATGTCGAGCACGGTGTGGTGATACTGCGGACGCAGGACGATCGCCGCACGCTGGCGCGAATTCCGGCGAGCGATAGCGCGACGCTGGCCCATCTGCTTGACATGGATCGCACGCCCGTCGGCTCGCTCGGCGAGATCACGATGGCCGCCGATGGCGTGCCGGAGTGGCGGGTGGCGTAGCTCTCGTAGGGTGGGCAAAGGCGCACTTGCGCCGTGCCCACCAATCTTTCCGGATCACATCGAGATCGTGGGCACGCTTCGCTTTGCCCACCCTCATATGGGGATTTTTGAGTCAAGGCTTTTCGATTGGCTTGGGTGAGGTCGGGGAAGTGCGAGGGCGGCG
>NZ_JAFCJZ010000056.1 GCF_018130765.1 Bradyrhizobium iriomotense | reverse complement strand
CCCACCCTCATATGGGGATTTTTGAGTCAAGGCTTTTCGATTGGCTTGGGTGAGGTCGGGGAAGTGCGAGGGCGGCGCGCGGAGCCATGCGAAGCGCAGCGCGACGACCGTGTTCCGGGCAAGGATTGGCTTCCGAAGATTTATGCAGCTCACTGCATCACCTCATATCCGGTCGGACTGGTGTGGTCCGGACCCACATTCCGCATGCTTGCGGTGAGGAAGCCCTGAGAATGAGACCCATCTACAAAACGGCTGTTTGTTCGGCCCAAGGGTGGCACGGTCATCATCCATCCCGCACGGACTGCGGCCAAGCGCAGCGCCGGTGCGGCGCTGCTATGCCTTCATTGTTGCCCCCGCAGGTACGAGTCCGGTGGTGAGGTAGCGCCACAGCGCCACGATCAGCTTGCGCGCCAGTGCCACGATGGCGATGCGCCTGGCCCGCTTGCCGGCATTGGCGGTGCGGGTGCGGAACCAGCGGCTGAGCTCGCTGTCGGCCTGATGCCGCAGCCACAGCCAGGCCAGTTCGATCGCCTTGAGGCGAGCGCGCGGATTGCCTGCCTTGCTGATGCCCTGCTCGCGATCGATGCCGCCACTCTGCCAGGGACTGGGCGTCAATCCGCAATAGGCCCCGACCTGGCGGCGGTTGCGGAAGTCCTTGTAGAACGTCTCGTTGGTCAGCGTGGTGGCAAAGGCCGGGCCGAGCGCTTTAAGCCGCTGCAGCAGATCCCGCCGTTCGGCCGTCGCCGCAGGAACAGCAGAGGCTGGCGCGGCTTCGGCTTGCTCCAGCGCGGCAAGCTGTTCGCGTACCAGCATCAGGCGAGCATGTTCGCGCGTCACTTCGGCCAGAAGATACGGCGACAGAGGCTGCCCTTGCCAATCCCGCTGCTGGGCCAGCCAGTGCAGCCAATTGCCCCGGCGCGGGGAGCCGACCGCCATGCCCGCCAGCCGCAGCAGCGCCTTGATCCGGTTGGTGTGGGCCGTCTGTTCCTTGACCAGCCGATCGCGCTCGCGGCTGGAGCGCCTGGCGTCTTCCTGCGCCACGCTCGGCACCCGCACGATCCGAACCACCCGCGGCTCGCCGCGCAAATAGGCCATCAACGTCCGCAGCAGAAGCTCGCCATCGATCCGGTCCGTCTTGGTCCGACGCGAGCGCTGCTCCACCGCAATGCTCGCGGGATCGAACACAAGGTTCAAAATCCCAGCTGCCTCCAGCAGCCGGTGCAGCCAGAAGCCGTCGTAGCCGGCCTCGTAGCAACTCGCCACGCGCGGTACCGATCCGAGCTTCTCTGCCGCCCGTCTGCGGACCTTCTCAATCAGCTCCAGCAGCCCGGCATGATCGCCGCCCTCGAGCTTGTGGCGCGACATCCGATCACGATCCGGGCTGTGCAACGTTACCAGCCACGTCTTTTGACTGAGTTCGATCGCAAGGAAAATTGTGCCATTATGGCCGGCGGTGGGCGTGCCTACAGTCGATGCTTGCATCTGGCTCTCCGTGGGTTCGAGTGTGGAAACCCAAACCTATCGGAAAGGCCACGCTCACCGCCCCATGGAATCTAC
>NZ_JAFCJZ010000055.1 GCF_018130765.1 Bradyrhizobium iriomotense | reverse complement strand
GCCGACCAACGAGCCCTATGCGATCGCCAAGATCGCGGGCATCAAGATGGTGGAGGCCTATCGCAGCCAGTACGGATCCGACTTCATCAACGTGATGCCGACCAATCTCTACGGCCCCGGCGACAATTATCATCCTGAAATGAGCCACGTCGTCGCCGCCCTGATCCGCCGCTTCCACGAGGCGAAGGTGTCGGGCGCGAAGAACGTCGTGGTGTGGGGCACCGGCACGCCGCGGCGCGAGTTCCTCTATGTCGACGACATGGCGGATGCCTGCGTGCACCTGATGAAGACCTATTCCAGTGCGGAACTGGTCAATATCGGCGCCGGCGAGGACATCGCCATCGCCGAATTCGCGCGCGTTGTTGCCGACATCGTCGGCTACAGCGGCGAGATCTCATTCGACACCACGCGGCCCGACGGCACCCCGCGCAAGCTGCTCGACGTCAGCCGTCTCGACAAGCTCGGCTGGCGTGCCACGACCTCGCTCCGCGACGGCTTGAAACGCGCATATTCGGCGTATCTCTCGCATACGTAGAATGCACAATTGCATGTCGCGCATGTCAGGAGAGGTCCGCAATTCCTGTCACGCGCGGCGGCTAAGGATTATTCGCTCAGTGAAGCAACCTGCCCTAATGTTGTGCGTGCGGCCTGATAGAGAAATGGTCTAGGGTGTTCAGTGGAACATCCGTCTTCAACGGAAAGAGTTTTTCATGCGAATCGCGATGATCGGAACGGGCTATGTGGGACTGGTGTCCGGAGCCTGCTTTGCGGATTTCGGTCACGACGTCACCTGCGTCGACAAGGACGAGAGGAAGATCGCGGCCCTTCACCGCGGCGAGATCCCGATCTACGAGCCCGGCCTCGACGAGCTGGTTGCAACCAACGTCAAGGCCAAGCGGCTCGACTTCACCACTGACCTGTCCAAGCCGGTCGCGGACGCCGACGCCGTGTTCATCGCGGTCGGCACGCCCTCGCGCCGCGGCGACGGTCACGCCGATCTGTCCTATGTCTACGCCGCCGCGAAAGAGATCGCGCAGTCGCTGACCGGCTTCACCGTGGTGGTGACGAAGTCGACAGTGCCCGTCGGCACCGGCGACGAGGTCGAGCGGATCATCCGTGAGACCAACCCGAAGGCGGACGTCGTCGTCGCCTCGAATCCCGAATTCCTGCGCGAGGGCGCGGCGATCCGCGACTTCAAATTCCCCGACCGTGTCGTGGTCGGCACCTCCGACGAGCGCGGCCGCAAGGTCATGGGCGACATCTATCGCCCGCTGTCGCTGAACCAGGCACCGCTGATGTTCACCGCGCGCCGCACCGCGGAGATGATCAAATACGCCGCGAACGCCTTTCTCGCGACCAAGATCACCTTCATCAACGAGATCGCCGACCTCTCCGAAAAGGTCGGCGCCAACGTGCAGGAGGTCGCGCGCGGCATTGGCCTCGACAACCGCATCGGCACCAAGTTCCTGCATGCAGGTCCCGGCTTCGGCGGCTCGTGCTTCCCGAAGGACACCAAGGCGCTGATCAAGATCGCGCAGGATTATGACGTGAACCTGCGCATCGTTGAATCCGTGCTGGCCGTGAACGAGAACCGCAAGCGCGCGATGGCGCGCAAGGTCAGTCAGGCGCTCGGCGGTTCGCTGCGCGGCAAGACCATCGCCGTGCTCGGCCTCACCTTCAAGCCCGACACCGACGACATGCGCGATGCGCCGTCGATCCCGCTGGTCACCGGCCTGATCGACATGGGCGC
>NZ_JAFCJZ010000054.1 GCF_018130765.1 Bradyrhizobium iriomotense | reverse complement strand
TGGACGCCGCCGGCGAGCTTGGCCATGCGGGGATCGAGGTTGACGGGGTTCTCTTCCATGCCGGCCTCGGGCAGGCGCAGCACCTCGCCGATCTGGTCGATCAGGAGGCCATAGGATTCACCGCGCAAATCGACACCGACCGCCATCGGCACCTTGCCGTCTTCGGCCTTGGGCAGGCCGAGACGGGCGCGCATGTCGACGACGGTGACGATGCGGCCGCGCAGGTTCAAAACGCCCGCGATCTCGCGCGAGGACAGCGGCACGCGGGTGACGCGCTCGGGCATGAACACGTCCTGGACGCGGGAGATCGGCAGGCCGAACAGCTGGCCGCCGATCATCGCGGTGACGTATTCGACCATGGCGCCTTCGCTGGACTGGGTCTTGGTGCTCATCGATCTGTCTCCTGATCCCGTTGGTTACGCCGCCGCCCGGCTCAGCTCGGAGGCGCCGGCGGCGCCCGCGGTCTGCTCCTTCAGCGCCGCGATCAGACCGGGACGGTCGAACTTGGCGACATAGTCGTGGAAGCCGGCCTGGCGGCCGCGCTCGATCGCCGCCGGCGACACCAGCGCCGAGAGGCCGATGATCGGCGTCGCGGCGAGGTTGTTGTCGGAGCGAATAACTTCCGCGAACTCGAACCCGTTCATGTCGGGCATCTCGATGTCGGTCAGGATCACGTCGAAGCTCTGCGCGCGCAGGGCGGCGAGGCCCTCCTGCGCGGTCGGCGCGGTGCGGACACGGTAGCCGGCCGCCTTGAGGACCGGCGCCAGCATGTTGCGGAAGAAGGCACTGTCGTCGACCAGCAGCACCGACTGCGAGTGCATCGACGGCTTCATCTCCTTGCGGGTGAACCAGTCGGCGAACGCCATCGGCAGGAAGTGGCCGACGTCGATCACCTCAGTCGCCTGACCCTTGATCACGGCCGAGCCCAAAATGCCCTGGCTGGAGCCGCCGACCTCGATGTTGAGGCGTTCCTCGACGATGTCGATGATCTCATCGACGACGAGGCCCATGGAGCGGCCGTCATCGGCAAACACCAGGATCGGCTGGGCGCCTTGGCTCGCAATGGTGACGCCTTCCATGGCGACCAGCGGCATCAGCTGCTCGCGGTACTGCACCATGTAGCGGCCGTTGCTGAACTCGATCTTGTCGGCCGGCAGCTCTTCGAGGCGCGTGACGAGCCCGAGCGGAACCGCCTTGGGCTGCGACGAGCCGGCGCGGAACACCAGCAGCGAGGTGGTCTGCTCGCCCGAGCCGATGTGGTGCGCGCCGTTCTCGTCGCCCATGTCATGGGCCGAGGAGCCGGCGGCGCCGAGCGCCTTGGCAATGCCGTTGGGGTCGATGATCATGATCACCGCGCCATCGCCCAAAATGGTGTTGCCGGAGAACATGTCGATGTGACGGAGCTTGGTCGACATCGGCTTCACCACGATTTCTTCGGTGTGGAACACGCCGTCGACGACGATGCCAAAGGTCTGGCTGCCGACCTGGGTCACCACGATGAAGCCGTTCTCGGGATCGGAGGCAGCGCCGTCGTCGATCTTGAGGAGCTTCTTGAGGTGGATCAGCGGCAAGAGCTTGTTGCGCAGGCGCAGGACCGCGGTGTCCTTGATGCGCTCGATGCGGTGCTCGGAGTTGGCGCGGGCCCGGACCAGCTCGACCACCGAGAGCTGCGGGATGGCAAAGCGGTCACCGGCGGCTTCCACAATCAGCGCGGAGACGATGGCCAAGGTCAGCGGGATCTTGATGGTGACGGAAGAGCCTTCGCCGGCCACCGACTTGATGTCGATGGTGCCGCCGATCTGGTCGATATTGGTGCGCACGACGTCCATGCCGACGCCGCGCCCCGAGACCGAGGTGATGGCGGCCGCGGTGGAGAAGCCCGGCGCGAAGATGAACTTGTGGATCTGGGCTTCCGACATCTTCTCCAGCTCAGCCTCGGTGACGAGACCTGAGGAGATGGCCTTGGCCTTGATCTTCTCGGTGTTGAGGCCGCGGCC
>NZ_JAFCJZ010000053.1 GCF_018130765.1 Bradyrhizobium iriomotense | reverse complement strand
CGCTCCAGCCGGCGCGACGACCTGACCTGGTTGGTGTAGCCGTAAAGATAGAGCTTCAGCAGATCCGCAGGATCGTAGGGCGGATGCCCCACTTCCTCGGCGCCACGGTCCGCGTGGCGGAAGCCGAGCTTGGCAAGGTCGAGCGCGCAAACGAAGCTCTCGATCGCCCGGACCGGATTGTCCGGCCCGACATAGTCCTCAATCCGCGCAGGAAGCAGACTGGGTTGCTCCCGGCTCTCGCCGGTCTTGAACGTGCGATTCGCCATAAGACGAAGCCTACATCAACTCCTCAAATGCACCGTTCTTGCCCAGCCTCGACGGATCAAACTTTAATCAAATCCGGCAAATCGGATTTGGCGGAATGAAATCTGTTCGCGCCAAGCTGAGACATGCCGCCCACGAGGGCGCAGGTCGAAGAGCTTCGGAGAGACTATCGATGTACTACGTCGCCGCCGCATTGCTGGTGCTGTCGGGACTGTTCTACTCCGCGGGCCATCACGAGCTCGGCCAGTTCGGCGCGAACGTGTGCAGCTATGGCGGCACGTTCTGCGACAACCCGGTGGTCGTGTTCACCGGCGCGGCGCTGGCCGCCGCCTGGGGCATGTTCGTCAGCATCAAGTAGAGGACCGCGTCTCAGGCTCGCGCGCGCCGACCGCCGCCAGCTCCTTGCGGACGATAGCGGCGGAATTGCCGACCTTGTCGACGGCCTTTTGCAGCTCCTCCTTCGACACACCGAGCGCGTGGGTCCAGTACTTGACCTCGAAGGCCTCGTGCATGTTGATCTTGCTGCGGTCCGGCTGCACGCGCTTCGTCAGATTGTCCATGCGGCTGATCCTCGTTGTCGCCAGGAAAACGCGGCAAGAGACCTGCCGTTCCTGAGGGGGCGATCGTGCAGGCGTTTGCGCCGGCAGCGCGCGCTTCACACGCTCAGCCACAGCATCGAGGCGAGAACCGCCGAGAACGCAAACAAGGTGATGATGGCGACTTTGAAAATCAGATCGGCTGCCAAGCGAGCCCCCTTTTCACGTCCTACGTCCGCGTCCGAAACACGGATGGTCCCTGCTTCTAGCCTCGGAAGGCCGGCGAGCGGCGTGACACTCTTTGGCCACGACCATCAAACGGCAGCGCAACGGCTCCATCGCCGTTTAGTTCCTAATTTCCAGCGCGCAGCCTGCCGAATGTTCAGGCCATGCTGCCGGTCAGGCGGCCCGCGACTTAACATTTGTTATATTCGCCCGGTCTGGAAGCGCATCGTCCACAATGTTGCGAAGCGTCGGCGACCCATAGGCTCCAGGAGCTGGCGCAGTTCGATGGGCGCTATCAGCATCTGTCGCCCTCGTCCTGAGCGGGCGTCATCAAGCGCTCACGGCGCGAACACCTCGCCGGTGTCCATGCGCACGTTGCGGATGGCGCGACTGGCATCCATGGCCGCGCGGTTGCACACCGGCATGAAGCTGAGCAGGAGCGAACGTCGCCGTGCGCCTGAGCGGTTGCGGCTCGCCCCGTGCGGCAGATCGGCGTCGAACACCAGGATGTCTCCGCCTCGCCCGCCGTCATCAAGGCCAGCGTCTCGTCCGGCTCGCCTTGATCAAGAGGTCCTGGGTCGAGATGACGCGGGACAATACGGGTTTCGCCATTGTCCGGCCCGTAGGCGTCGAGGAAAACCAGCGCCGCCACGGCCTTCATGCCGGCGCCGTCGCGATGCAGCTGTTGATGGCCACCGTCCTTCAGCGGCTCGCGGCCCCCGACCTGGGCGAGGAAGAACGGACCGCCCAGCATGCGCGCGCTCGCCGCCAGCAGCAGCGGCAAGCGACAGGTTCGCTGCACCGTCGGATCGAGATCGACGAGAGCATGGCGCCAGCCGGCGCCGCGGGGCGCGGCCCATTGATCGCCTGTCCCCAAGCCCGCATCGAAGGCCGCGCGCAAGCCATCGCGCCCCGCCGCGGGGACCGCGCCGCGCAGCAGGAGATAGCCGTCATGGTCGAAGGCGGCCGCCTGCTCAGCCTCGAGGGGCGCGACCTCAGTGGACGCCGGTTCACAGCTCATGCCGCCACGCACCACTTAAGGATGCGTGACGCAAGTACCCCCGCACGGAGCAACCGGCAGCGCACCTGCCTGGTCCGGATCGGGTTCAAGGAGGAGGGTTTGGCGAAGGCCGGCGACCGGCGCCTGCACGGATGGCTCTTCGATGATGCACTTATACACCTGTTTTGCCCGACGAGGCTGGGCAAGAATTGGTGGTTTGGTTGCTCAGGCTGGAACGAACCGGCCGATTGCGAGGCGCGGCCGGATATT
>NZ_JAFCJZ010000052.1 GCF_018130765.1 Bradyrhizobium iriomotense | reverse complement strand
CCTTCAAGAACGGCCTCGAATACTTCCATGCCGTCGCAGCAGGATGGAGCCTCAGAGATATGTGCATGCCCTAGCGCTTTCGCGGGGACGACACCGAGAATAAGGCGCCAGCCGTAGGTCCAGCTACGCCGCGCGAATTTGCGCCAGGAACCGATCCACCTCATCCCGCAGCCGCTGCGACTGCTTCGCCAGCTCGATCGCCGAGCCCAGCACTTCTTCTGCCGCCGTGCCCGTGGCTGCGATGCCGTCGGTGACGCCCGCGATGTTCTGCGAGACCTCGCCGGTGCGGGCCGCGGCCTGCTGGACGTTCTGCGCGATCTCCTGCGTCGCTGTGCCCTGCTGCCCGACGGCGGCGGCAATCGCCGCGGAGATTTCGTCGACCTGCTGGATCGTCGTGCAGATCGACTGGATGCCGTCGACCGCACCTGCCGTCTCGCCCTGCACGGCCGTCACCTGCGCGCCGATCTCTTCGGTCGCTTTCGCGGTCTGCGTCGCGAGTGCCTTCACTTCGGATGCGACCACGGCGAAGCCGCGGCCGGCTTCGCCCGCGCGCGCCGCTTCGATCGTCGCATTGAGCGCCAGAAGATTGGTCTGTCCCGCGATGCCGTTGATAAAGGAGACGACGTCGCCGATCTTCTGAGCGGCGTCGGCGAGGCTCTGCACCCGCGCGTTCGACTGCCGTCCGTCGCTGGCAGCCTTGCCGACCACCTCGGTCGCATGCGCCAGCCGCCGGCTGATCTCGGTCATCGATGACGACAATTCTTCCGCAGCGGCCGCGACGGTCTGCACGTTCTCCGAAGCGAGCGCCGAGGCCGACGACACCGTGCGGGTCTGCTCGCGCGACTGCGCGACGATGGCCGACATCGAGCGCGCAGTGTGCTCCATCTCGACCGCGGCCGCAGATACCGTGGTGACGACGTCGCGGATGCTGGCCTCGAAATTGTCGGCGAGCGCGGCAAAGGCGCGGCGTTTCTCCGCTTCCGACTGCGCCTTGGCCTCGAGCTGCTCGGCCTGAAGCTTGCTGAAATTCACGGCGTTGTCGCGGAACACCGCAACCGCCTTCACCATGGCGCCGACCTCGTCGTCCGCCTTGCTGACCGGCACGGCGACGTCGAGCCGTCCGTCCGCGAGCTCGCGCATCACTGACGTGATCGACAGGATTGGGCGCGAGATGCTGCGGGCGATCAGATAGCCGACGATGGCGGCAAGCACGAGCCCCAGCGCAGCGATGCCGATCGCAAGCATCCAGGCGCGGTCGGCCGAGGCCTCGTAGTCAGCATTGTCCATCACGAGCTCGACGGCGCCGATCGGCTTGCCGGAGAAGTCCTTGATTGGCCCGAGCAGCGCGGCGACCGGTGTAGTGTCGAGCTTGGCCTGCCGCACCGTGAAGTCGCCGCCGGCGGCGCGGCCGTATTCGGCGACGTCGAAGAAGCTCTTGCCCTTCAGCGTGCCGCCGAACAGCTTGAAGTTCGAGCCGTCGGCGAGGTGGAAGGCGACGTCGACATGGCGGTTTGCCTTGAAGTCGTCGAGGAAGGACTGGCCGAAGGTCAGGCCGAACTCGACTGTGCCTAGGTGCTTGCCGGCTTGCGTGATCGGTACCACGCCGCGGATGCCGAGCCCCGCTACGCCGCCTTCGAGCCCGACCACGACCTTGCGGTCCTGGTTGGCGACGACGACGGTCTTGCGGAATCCGGAGAGGTCGTCGCCGAATTTGGCGGGCTGGTGCACGCGCAGGAATGAGGTCGCCGGCGGCACGTGGAACTGGAACTGGTCGACGCCGTACTCCGACTTGGTCGCGGAGAAGACCGGCCCGAACAGCCGCATCAACGCCTCACGATCCTGCTTCGCCATCGCCTCCTGCGTCGCCGGCATCGCTGCCACAACGGCGCTCATGGCGGCGGCGCGACGGGACTCTTCAGTGATGCGCGACTGCAGGGCGTCGTAATGGCTGCGCAGCTCGCGCTGGTCGGCGCGGTCGATGATCCCTGCGATGATCCACATCGCGCCGAGCACCGCGATCAGCGCCGTCGCCGCCGCCGTCACCGCCAGCGCAACCGTGATCCGCATTCTGAGGCCGAGGCTCGCGCGCATGTCCGACTCGTTGTTTGGGCGTTGGTTAAGAACGTCTATCAACTTCTCGCTAAGAGAGGGTGAACGGGCGGGGGCGCGGGGTGGTTGTGGGGGGATGGCTGTGGTGACCGGGCTGCCCGCCAAACAAAGGTGTCGTCCCCGCGAGGGCGCTAGGGCATGCACATATCTCTGAGGCTCCATCCTGCTGCGACGGCATGGAAGTATTCGAGGCCGTTCTTGAAGG
>NZ_JAFCJZ010000051.1 GCF_018130765.1 Bradyrhizobium iriomotense | reverse complement strand
ACAGACTTCCGATTCTGGAATCCCCTGTGGCCAACCCGAGTCAATCCGCCGCACTAGATACGTGCATGCCCTAGCGCGAACGCAGGGACCCATAACCCCAGGGCAGGGTTATTGCGCGAGCTGGTCACCACGAGTCTTCGTCAAATTGCTTCCTGTGGTTATGGGTCCCGGATCTGCGCGCCGCTTCGCTGCGCTTGTCCGGGACGACGGCGGTTATTGTGGTGGGCGGTTGTGCCCCTTCACGGGCTTCGCACCACCACCCACATCCACCCCCGCATTCCGCAACAACACCTTGGCCGCTTCCTTCGCCGCGCGCGCCATCGCGGGATCATCGCGGACGAGGTCCTGTGCGATCGAGCCATCCACCAGCAGCACGAGCTGCGTCGCGAGCGCCTCCGCATCGGCAACGCCGAGCTCGGTCAGACGGTCGCGAAACCAGATGCGGCGGCTTTCCTTGAAGGCGATAGCGATCTTCTTCACGGCGCGATCCGACGGTCCGAGCTCGGCGACCGCATTCACGAACGGGCAGCCGCGGAAATCCTTGGCCGCAAAGCGCCGCTCCAGCGAATCGAAGGTGGCGAGGATCTGCTCGGCCGGCGGCTTGTCGGAGGGGCGCGCGTGCACGAAGCGGCGTTCGAGATAGGCGGCGATCAACGCGTCCTTGGACGGGAAGTGGTTGTAGAGCGTGCGCTTACTGATGCCGATCTCGGCTGCGATGGTGTCGACGCCGATGGCGCGAATGCCTTGGAGATAGAACAGCTTGTCGGCGGTCTGAAGGATCCGCTCTTTCATCGTCTGTGGGGCGGGCGGGGGAGCCATGCAGAGCTAAGCGTCCTGTTCGCTTGACAGCCGTAGCCAACTATAGCCTAAGTACACAGGTCTGTGTAACCAAAATCAACGGCAAAAACAGACGTCGGCACGCGTGCCGCGCCCAAAAGGGAGAAGAAAAATGCCCCTGCTGCAGGTCCTGCGTCCGACATTGCCGATCCTGATCGGCGCCTCGATCATGCTGACGCTGAGCATGGGGCTGCGGCAGAGTCTCGGCATCTTCATGCAGCCGTTGACGCATGACATCCACATTTCGATCTCGGATTTCACGCTGGCGCTGGCCGTGCAGAATCTCGCCTGGGGCTTTCTCCAGCCGCCCGCCGGCGCGCTCACCGTGCGCTACGGCTTCCGCCCGATCATGATCGTGGGCGCGCTGATGTACATTGCCGGGCTCGCCCTGATGGCGATGGCGAACGGGCTCGTCAGCATCATGATCGGCGCCGGCGTGCTGATCGGCACCTCGCTCGCCTGCACCGCAGCCGCGATCGCGATGTCGGTGGCGGCGCGCGCGGTGCCCGCGACGGTGCGCTCCACTGTGCTCGGCATCGTCTCCGGAGCGGGCTCGCTCGGCGCGCTGCTGTCGGCGCCGATCGGGCAGATGCTCAACGAAGGCTTCGGCTGGCGCATCGGGCTCGCCGGCTTCGTCGTCATGTCGGTGCTGATGATCCCCGCCGCCTGGTATGCCGGGCGCGTCGACAGGATCCCGCTGCCGAAGCCGGCCGCCGATGACATCGGCGATGCCACGGCCGCAACGGCGGCGAGGACGGCGTTCGGCAACGCGCCGTTCGTGGTGATGACCTGCGCCTATCTCGTCTGCGGCATGCAGCTCGTGTTCCTGACCACGCACCTGCCGTCTTACCTTGCGATCTGCGGCCTCGATCCGATGCTGAGCGCGCAGACGCTCGGCATGATCGGCGGCTTCAACGTGCTGGGCTCGCTGTTCTTCGGCTGGGCCGGCCAGCGCTGGAACAAGCTCGCGCTCCTGGGCGGGATCTACATCCTGCGCTCGCTCGCGCTCGCCTGGTACTTCATGCTGCCGGCCACATCGTTCTCGACGCTGCTGTTCGGCGCGATCATGGGCTTCCTCTGGATGGGCGTCGGCCCGCTGGTCGCGGGCGCGGTCGCCGAGATGTTCGGCCTGCGCTGGCAGGCGATGATCCAGGGCCTCGCCTTCATGAGCCACCAGATCGGCAGCTTCCTCGGCGCCTACGGGGGAGGGGTACTGTACGACGCGCTCGGCTCCTACACCATGGCCTGGCGCATCGGCGTCGCGCTGGGCCTTGCCGGCGGCATCGTGCAGGTGGCGTTCGCGCTGATCCGCCCGTCGCAGCCGCCGGCGCCGGTGTTGCGGACGGCGTAGGCGAGGCGGGTGGTCGCTTCGTCTGCTTGGGAGCTTATAGCGGACGCTGCACTGCTTGGTCGTGATGGGCCGCCTGTGACCCTGGCTGTGTGAAAACGCTGGGCTGCTGTTATGATTCTCCTGTGATTCTTTTGGGGGAATCGATGAGGCG
>NZ_JAFCJZ010000050.1 GCF_018130765.1 Bradyrhizobium iriomotense | reverse complement strand
AATATCCGGCCGCGCCTCGCAATCGGCCGGTTCGTTCCAGCCTGAGCAACCAAACCACCAATTCTTGCCCAGCCTCGTCGGAGCAAGCGGAGTTCGGAAAAGGCGTAACCCATTGATCCGACTGACGTCGGCTACTGTGCATGGGGTTGTTTTTCGATTTTTTTGATCGGACGGCCCCGAACAGCTGTCAGGCCTGGATATTCGTCCGCAACCGGCAGGGGTTCAGGAGGCTGGATGGTGGGCGCACAAGGGATCGAACCTTGGACCTCTCCCGTGTGAAGGGAACGCTCTCCCGCTGAGCTATGCGCCCGGGACCATCATGCAGGCGGCCGGACTTTCGGCCGGCCGACGCATTGGAGCCCGCGATTTAGAAGTGCGGGCTTGAGGTGTCAAGTTTCCAGGCGCCTTGGGACCGGAAAACCTTGCCGTCGCCAAGGAAACCCGCCTTTTCGGCCGCTTAGGCGCCCTGCTGGCGGGCGCGGGAGGCGTGGGCCTGGAGCGCGCGGATGCGTTCGGCCAGCGTTCCGCCGCCCTCGGGCAGGGTGGCGGCAGTCGAGCCATTGGTCGCGGCGTCGTTGGCCGGGCGCGGCGCGGGCTTCGGCGGCTGGCCGGCCTCGGCCGCCAGCAGCGCCTCGATCGGCGAGTTCGGGCCTTCGAGCTGCATCGCGAGCTTTGCCACCTCAGCGGCGATGTCGTTGATGCGCTCGCGCAGCAGCGCATTCTCCATGCGCTCGGTCGCCCAGGAGCTTTCCGCCTGCTGCTGGATCGCGTTGATGTCGCGCTGGAGTTTTGCGCGCTCGTCGCGCGCGGAGCGGAGCTGCTCCTCCAGCGCGGTCTTTTCCGCGCGCAGCCCTTCGAACGCGGCCGACGATTTGCCGCCGCTCAGGGCGGCGATCTCGACGCGCAGCTCCTTGGCGGTACGCTCGGCGGTCTCATTGGCCTGGCGGAGCTGGTTGTTCTCGTAGTCGCGCTCGGCGAGCAGCTTGCCTTGCGTGGCGAGACGGCCCTCGAGGTCGGCGACGCGCCCCGACAGCATCTCGGCCTCCTTGACCTGCACGATCAGCTGGCGATCGAGCTCGGTGACGCGCTGGCTCAGATTCTCGACACGGCCGCGCGCATCGCCAAGCTCGCGCGTGGCGGTCTCGGATTCAGTGCGCTCCTGCGCCAGACGCGCTTGCGTAGCGGCGAATTCCTTCTCGGCATCGCCGACGCGGTTCTTCAGTTCCTCGATCTGCGTGCGCACCGCGACCAGCTCGACCTGGCGGCTCTCCGCCATCAGCGAGCGGTCGGACAGTTCGGAGTTGATCTTGGCGAGCTCGTGTTGCTTGTCGGTCAGCGCATTCTCGGCAGCGCGCAAGCTTTCCGTCTTGGCGGCGAATTCCTCTTCGGTGGCGCGGAGCTGTTCCTTCACCGCCTTCTCGCGCGCTTCGAGCGCGAAGATCGTGGCGTTCTTCTCGCCCAGCTCGATCTTCATGCGGTTGATGGCATCGCTCTTCTTGCCGAGCTCGGCGAGCTGGCTCGTAGTCTTGTTCTTGAGCTGCTCGACGCTCATCTCGAGCCGGCGCGCCGACATGGCGAATTCGGCGCGGAGCTGGTCCTTGTCGGCCTGGATCTCGGCCATCGACAGCGGGGTGGCGGCCTCGAGCCGGCGCGTGGTCAGTCGCACCGCGCGGTTATGCACCAGCGGCACGATGGCGAGCCCGCACAGCATCGCCAGCAGGAAACCGATCGCCAGGTACATGATCGGTTCGACCATGGGCCAGAACTCCCAAAGCTAAGGAAAAATTTACCAACGACAATGCATGCGGGGCCGGCAAAAAGCCAGCCCCGGCCTGTCGTTAACCTTGATCCGTCAGGGGAAGGGAGGGAGCCTTTAGAACGGGTTCCAGGTCGCGCGCGGCGTGTATTTGAGGTAGCCGATATTGGCGCCCAGCCTTAAGCCCAGGCCCGAGCGGATCGGCACCAGCACGATGTTGTTGGCGGTGAGCGCCGTCATGCCGAAGCCACCGATGATATAGGCCGAGCCGTCGATGCCGCCGAAGCGCTGGTAGATCGCGTTGGTGGCGGGCAGGTTGTAGACCAGCGTCATGGTGCGCGCGCCGTCGCCGCCCCAGTCGAAGCCGAGCGAGGGGCCTTGCCAGTAGACGCGGAGGTCGCCGGCGTTCTTGGTGTAGAGCGTGCCCTCGCCGTAGCGCAGGCCAGCAACGAAGGCGCCGGAGCCTTCCTCACCCAGGATGTAGCCGTTCGGCAGGCCCCATTGGCTGACCGCCTTCTCGATGATCGAGGCGAGCCCGCGCGAGACGTTGCCGAAGAAGCGATGGCCGGCCGTCACCAGCTCGTCCGGCCCATAGGTGTTGGGCGTCGGGGTGCGCTGCGGCGGCGGCAGATTGGGCGGCGGCGCCTGCTGGGCGGAGGCCGGCACGATCCAGCCGACCATCGCGGCAAGCGCGAGCGCAGCAAGGCGTGATGCGAAAGTCATAAAAGAACCCCTGGTATCGAATCCGATCGCTTCCTTAACCTGACGCCAACAGGCACGGTCCTAGGTTGCGCCGGATGTCCCCTCGACTCGGATGTTATCCGCAGCAACTATGACGGCACAACGGCAGGAAGATAGCCCTTTGCGCCCCGGAATTGCCTTGATCGGCCGGGTCGTCTGCCTTCTGGCGGGCATTTGGTTTGCCTTCCCAGAGCTGCCGGTCGAGGCCGCCACCACCGAGCGGATCGTCGTCAACCGCTTCTCTGGCGTTGCCATCGAGGGTTTCGACCCCGTCGGCTATTTCGTCGACGGCGCCGCCGAGCAGGGCACGGCGGAGTTCGAGGCCAACCTCTGGGGTGCAGTCTGGCGCTTCCGGAACGAGGGTAACCGGGCCTCCTTCCTGGCTCATCCCGAGATCTATGGTCCGCAGTTCGGCGGCTATGACCCCGCCGACATCGCCCGCGGCGTCACCATTGCCGGCAACCCCCGCTTCTTCGCGATCGTGGCGCAGCGGCTGTACCTGTTCAGCCGGGAAGCCAATCGCGACGCCTTCGCCGCCGATCCGGAGCGCTTTCTCTATGAGGTCGGCAAGCGCTGGCCGGCGCTGCAGGAGCAGCTCAGTCAGTAGCAACCTACCGCCTGCGGGTCGCCCCAGGCGATGAATTCCGGGATGATGAAGCCGGTGTTGCTTCGCTGGCCGAAGCTGAGCTCGCCGCCCTTGCCATCGGTCACCCTGCCGCCGGCCGCGGTCACGACCGCGCAGCCCGCCCCGACGTCCCATTCCGAGGTCGGCCCGAAGCGGGGATAGATGTCGGCCGCGCCTTCCGCGATGCGGCCGAATTTTACGGCGGAGCCACAGGTCTTTCTCACCGCGTTGGGCCTGTTGTCGATGAACGCTTCGCTTTTGGGATCGCCATGCGAACGGCTCACCGCCGCGACCCAGGGCTCGCCCTGCGCCGGCAGCTTGCGGGTGTGGATCGGTTCGGCGGCACCGATGGTGGCGCCGTCAAACCGCACGCGCTCGGCGCCGCGGCCGACGATGCCGCGCCAGAGCAGCCCCAGCGCGGGTGCGCTGACGATGCCGAGCAGGGGAACGCCCTTGGTCACGAGCGCGAGATTGACGGTGAACTCGTCGCGTCCGGCGACGAACTCCTTGGTGCCGTCGAGCGGATCGATCAGGAAGAAGCTGCCCTGGAACGGCGGCGAGGCGAGCTGGGTCCGCTCCTCCGAGAGCGTCGGGACGTCGCCCGCAAGCTGGGCAAGGCCGTCGGCGATGATGCGGTCGGCGGCAAGGTCCGCCTCGGTCACCGGCGAGCCGTCCTGCTTGCCGTCGACCCGCATCGCCGCGCGGTTGACGGCGAGGATTGCTTCGCCGGCCTTCACCACCAGCGCGGTGAGCGGCTCCATCAATCCGGATGCGGCCTCGGCGTCGATCGTCCTCACCTGCATGCCTCATTCATTGGCAATTCTCGCCCTCAGTTGATTCGCCCGCAGCCTTTATGGCCGCTTCGAACCTATCGCAAGCTAGCTGCCACAGGCTGGCGAATGTTAGAACCCGCAGCATCCGTCAAGCATGCGTGATTCGCGGCGTCCAGCGCCGTGCAATTCCAGGAACCCTCCAGGACCCCATTATATGTCTGACGCCTCGTCGCCCGCGACCGCTACTGCTCCCGATATGCTCGAACTCGCCGCGCTGCTGTGCTCGCGGGTCTGCCACGATCTCATCAGCCCCGTCGGCGCCATCGTCAACGGGCTCGAAGTGCTCGACGACGATCCCAAGCCGGAAGACCGCGAGTTCGCGCTCGACCTGATTCGCAAGAGCGCCAAGACCGCCTCCGCCCGCCTCCAGTTCTGCCGTCTCGCCTTCGGTGCCGCCGGCTCCTCCGGTGCCCAGATCGATCTCGGCGATGCCCAGACCATGGCGAAGGGCCACATCGAGGACGGCAAGTGCTCGATCACGTGGAATCTGCCGCGGCTCCTGCTGCCGAAGAATCGCGTCAAGCTGCTGCTCAACATGCTGGTCGTTTCCCAGCATACTATCCCGCGCGGCGGCATGCTGACGGTCGATCCGATCGGCGAGGGCGAGACGATGAGTTTCCGCATCACCGCGACCGGGCATAATGCGCGCCTGCCGCAGAACATCTCCGAGCTCCTGAGCGGCGAGCGGGGACCTGCCGCCGATGCGCACGCGATCCAGCCTTATTACACGCGGCTGCTCGCGCAGGCCTGCGGGCTCACCGTGACGCTCAAGCCGGAGGGCGAAGCGATCATCGTTACCGCTTCGTAAACGCGCGAGCCGCGCGCTCAGAGGTTAAGCCAATCTTTACGAGGCGCTTCGGCTTGTCCGGAGCGCCTTATCTCTTTGTTGGTTCCGTTCTTTTCCACATACTCAACCATTATTAAACGCTTTGCGGTGAAGCTGGCCCCATTCGGAAAATGGCGCATCACGCCTCGTGCGCGCGCTCCCTGTATGAAGGCCTGTTTTCATGGATGATCTGTTGCGGGAGTTTTTGACGGAGACCAGCGAGAGCCTGGACACCGTCGACAATCAGCTGGTGAAGT
>NZ_JAFCJZ010000005.1 GCF_018130765.1 Bradyrhizobium iriomotense | reverse complement strand
TGCGATTCGCCATAAGACGAATCCTACATCAACTCCCAAAAAGCAACATTCTTGCCCAGCCTCGTCGGGCAAAACAGGGGCATGATGCTATCATCGCCGCGGACCGGAGCAGGGCAGCAGAGCGACCCGTTCGTCGTCGCTCGTAGCCGCGATCTCCGATCTCGTAGGGTGGGCAAAGCGAAGCGTGCCCACCAATCTTCGACTCGATAGAGGTGGTGGGCACGGCGCTGACGCGCCTTTGCCCACCCTACGAGTTCTGTGCAAGCGGCTTGCTAGTACCCGCGCCCTCAGCGCGAGCGAAGCTCGTCGCGTCTGGGCAATCCGACTCTCAATACCCCCGCCCCCACCAGTAGCAGAAGCGCTCGACATTGGCGGGGAGGCTCGCCTCGTAATTCGCCCACTTCTCGTATTTCGGCAGCTTCACCTCCTTCATCGCGGTGTCGAAGCACTTGCCGGCGTCCGCCGCCTTCTTCACTTCAGTGGAGAGGTCCTCCATGTAGGCGATGTCGTCCTCGACGTCCTTCTTGGTGCCGAAGCGTCCGCCGGCATAGGGATGGCCGGGGATCATCCGCTCCCAGTCGAGCGAGGCGAGCTTCTTCAGCGAGGCGATGTATTCCAGCGGCGAGGCATTGTCGGGAATGTTGCGGAACTGGACGCTTTCGATCGGAGCGAAGTCGACCACGAAGACGATCTTCTCCTTGGGCAGCCGCATCACCAGAGAGTTGTCGGAATGATTGCGACCGACATAGTTCAGCTCCAGCGTGGTGCCGCCGAGCGTGATGCTCTTCTTGTCGTCCACCACCTGGTCCGGCATCACGACGTCGGCGAGCAGGGACTTCTGCTTCTTCAGCTCGAGCAGACGCTCCCTGGTTCGCCGGTGCGCGATGAAGGTGGCGCCGAGATCCTTGAATGGCTGGCCGCCGGCGATGTGGTCGTAGTGATGGTGGCTGTAGATGACGTATTTGATCGGCTTGTCGGTGACGGCCTTGATCGCGTCGATATAGGGCTTGGCGGGTCGCAAATACGAGATGGGCTTTCTGGAAACGAAGGAGATGTGGGACAGGGAATATTCCTTTGACACAAACGTTGCGTCGAGGGATTTATTCCGCTGTTTCACGCGGCCGATCTGTCGCGGAACAATGTGGAACGCAGCGCTAAATGTGATTTGAGAGCCGTTGATCCTGCTTGACAGTTTTGTGTCGCAGGAGGAGCATTCCAGTGGTCGCGAATACGCGACGCGTAACGTCCACCTCATGAGCAAGGGGAGGTCTATGACACCACCTCCGCAAATCCAGCCGCGTTAATTGCGATGGAGCTCGTTCGGACTATCGCATAGCGGCGCAAACCGCGAACGGCACGCCGGGTCAAGGTTTAGCGGGCTGCATCAGTGAGGCATAGCCCCTACCTTCCCGGCGCTGTAATTTTGGCACGCTCGCATTGCGCAGACCTGACGAGGTCGCGCCGGGCATTTGGCATCATGTCTTCTCCCTCGTCCTCTTCGCCGTCGTTCCGGAGTCATCCCGGAATGACGGGCGAGGTTTTGGCGTGGGCTATCGTGTTCCATCCAACTCGGCATTGCGTTGGGGCGGAAGCGGAGTTTCCGATGCCTGCATTGCGGCAAATGCCAAGAGAATGTCGCCTCAAAGGCCAATTTCTGACACAGGGTCGCGGCGAATAGCTGTCATCCGACATGACGCAAGTGCTTCGGCGTTGACGGTTCCGTCGCCGCCGGCGCGTTCATTTTTTTCTCAGGGAATCCGCGTGTCGCACAAGCTTGTCCCGGCGCTTCTCGCAGCGCTCTTCATTGCCATCTCGTCTTTCTCCCCAGTTCGCGCCGAGACGCCCGCGCCGAATGCCAAAGGTGCGACCGCGCTGTCGTCCGATGAGGCCAAGCGTGCGCTTGAGACCCTTCAGGACGACAAGAAGCGCGCGCAGATGATCGACACGCTGCGCGCAATCGCAAATGCGTCCGGTCCACAGCAGCCTGCGCCCGAACAGAAATCGCCGATCCCGCTTGCGGCCGATGGCCTCGGCGCGCAGCTCATGCTTACAGTGTCCGAGCAGATCGGCGAGATCTCGAGCGAGATCGCCGGCATGGCACGGACGCTCACGCACTTTCCGGCCTTCTACTACTGGATCATGCGCACCGCGAATGATCCGGCGGCCTACAATCTCCTGATCGAGATCGCCTGGAAGCTTGCGCTGGTGCTCGGCTGCGCGCTCGCGGCCGAATGGGTGATCTTCCGCCTGATCCGCCGGCCGGTCGCGTTTCTGGAGGGACGCGTGCCGCAAACCCCGCGCCTGCCGACGCAGGCGCTCCCCGTTGCCGATCCACCGTCATCGGTGACCGACGTCACCCCCGAGCCCGAACTGCACAGGCGTCGCCACAGTCTGGCGCGGGTCTGGCAGGTCATGCTGCGGCTGCCCTTCGTGCTCGGGCGTTTCGTGCTCGAACTGCTTCCCGTGTTCGTCTTCGTCGGCATCTCCACCGCGCTGCTCGGGACGGAGATCGGTGAGCCCACAACCGTCCGCCTCGTGATCCTCGCGGTCGTCAACGCCTATGCGTTCTCGCGCGGGCTGATCTGCCTGGTCCGTGCGCTGGCGGGGCCGTTCGGCCTGTTTCCGGTACGGGCCGAGACTGCGGCCTATATCGAGATCTGGGCGCGCCGCATCGTCGGTGTCGGCGTCACCGGCATCGCCTTCGCCAACGTGGCACTGTTGCTCGGCCTGCATCGCGCCGGCTATGCCGCGCTGATCCGCATGGTGATGCTGGTCGTGCACCTCTTCATCGTGGTCATCATCCTGCAATGTCGCCGCCAGGTCGCCGAGGCCATCCGCGCGCCGGCCGACCGGCAGGGCATCGCCGCGCGCCTGCGCAACCGCATCGCCGGCGGCTGGCACTATCTCGCCATCGCACTCGATCTGGCGCTGTGGGCCGTGTGGGCGCTGAACATCCGCAACGGCTATTCGCTGCTGCTGCAATATTTCGTCGGCACCATCGTGGTCGCCGTGATCACGCGCGTCGCCATCATGCTGACGCTGAGCCTGATCGACCGCGGTTTCCGCATCAAGCCGGAGATCCTGCAGCGCTTTCCGGGGCTGGAGGTCCGCGCCAACCGCTATCTGCCGCTGCTGCGCAAGATCGTCTCGGGCGCGATCGCCTTCATCGGCTTCGTCGCCGTGCTCGAGGTCTGGGGCGTGGATGCCATCGTCTGGTTCTATGGCGGCCAGATCGGCGGCCGGCTGATCTCGGCGGTGGTGACGATCGGCATTGCCGTGTTCATCGCTGCGGCGATCTGGGAAATCAGCAATGCGCTGCTGGACCGCCAGATCAATGCGCTGTCCAGGGACGGGCACTACGCCCGTGCCGCGCGCCTGCGCACCTTCCAGCCGATGCTGCGCACCGCGCTGCTGTGCCTGATCGCCACGGTCGTCGGCCTCACGGCGCTGAGCGAGATCGGCGTCAATGTCGCGCCGCTGCTCGCGGGCGCCGGCATCGTCGGCATCGCCATCGGCTTCGGCTCGCAGAAGCTGGTGCAGGATCTCATCACCGGCCTGTTCCTGCTTTTGGAAAACACGGTGCAGGTCGGCGACAATGTCAGCGTCTCCGGCCTCTCGGGCGTCGTCGAGAACGTCTCGATCCGCACGATCAGGCTTCGCGCCGGCGACGGTGCCGTGCACATCGTGCCGTTCAGCGCGGTCACCACCATCACCAATGCCAGCCGCGGCGCCGGCAACGCCTCCGTCAGCGTCAATGTCGCCTACAAGGAGGACACCGACCGCGCCGGCCAGATCCTCAAGGACATCGTCGGCGAGATGCGGCGCGAAACGGACTTCCGCGCGCTGATCCGCGGCGATCTCGAATTGTGGGGCGTCGACAAGGTCGACGGCGCGATGGTGTCGATCGTCGGCCAGATCCGTTGCACCGAGGCCGGCCGCTGGCCGGTACAGCGCGAATTCAACCGCCGCATGAAGCAGCGCTTCCAGCAGCACGGCATCGAGGTTGCCTCCGCGACCCAGACCATTCTGATGCATGTCGCGCCGCCGGCAGAGGGGACCGCCAATCTGACGCCGCGGCGGGCGGCCGGATAGCGGCTCCGCAAAATTCCAGCTTGCCTGCGCTCGTCCGGCAGCGTTCACTCCAGCCTCAGCCCGCTGACAATGCGGGCGGCAAAAAGGGTGGAGACGATGATGCGGGGGCTCTGGGCTGGATGTCGTGGTCATGTGTTCGTCATTTGGGCGCTGATCGGATGCGCGGTGTGGGCCGCTCCTGGCAACGCGCAGCCGTTTCCGTCGCGCCCCATCACCCTCGTCGTGCCGTTCGCAGCGGGCGGCCCGACCGACACGCTGGCGCGGATCCTGTCCGAGCGGATCGCGGCCGAGCTCCATACGACGGTCGTGGTCGAGAACGTGGCGGGTGCGTCCGGCAGCATCGCCGGCGCCCGCGTCGCACGCGCGACGCCTGACGGCACCACCATCACCATCGGCCATTGGGGTACGCATGTGCTCAACGGCGCGATCTTCAAGCTGCCCTATGACGTGATCGCCGATTTCGAGCCGGTCGCGACCATCGCGATGGGCACGCAGCTCATCGTCGGCCGGAAGTCGCTCGAGGCCAACAACCTGAAGGAGATGATCGCGTGGCTGAAGGCCCATCCCGGCAAGGCCACCGCCGGGACGGCGGGCGCGGGCACCGGCGCCCATGTCGCCGGCGTCTTCTTCAAGGAGAAGACCGGGACCGACTTCCAGTTCGTGCCCTATCGCGGCGCCGGGCCGGCGATGATCGATCTCGTCGCAGGCCAGATCGACATCATGTTCGACCAGGCCTCGAACTCGCTGCCGCAATACAAGAACGGTGCGATCAAGGCGTTCGCGGTGACCTCGCCGACACGGCTTGCTTCCGCACCCGATATTCCCACCGTCGACGAAGCGGGCCTGCCCGGGCTCTATATTTCCTACTGGCATGGCATCTGGGCACCGAAGAACACGCCGAAGGACATCGTCGCCAGGCTCAACGCGGCCATCGTCGCCGTGCTTGCGGATGCTTTCGTCAAGCAGCGTTTTGCCGAACTGGGGCAGGAGATCCCGCCTGCAGCTCAGCAAACGCCTGCAGCGCTCGCTGCCTTCCAGAAGGCCGAGACCGAGAAATGGTGGCCGATCGTGAAGGCCGCCGACATCAAGCCGGAATAGCGCTGTTGCCGCAGATGACTCCTCATCCTGACGGATTGTGAGGCCTTCTCGTCATTCCGGGCTCGCGCTGACGCGCGCCCCGGAATGACGAGGGGAGAGAGGGGCCGCTCTCAATCCCTCACCATGAGGAGAGGGAGCTTGCTGCGTTAACCTTTTCGCGCGCGTATTTGCCGGATTTCGCACCAGTCTGCTGCGGTGCGAGATCACAATCGACGCGCTTGTTTCTACGTCCTTGATCTCAAGGGGGCGGTGGCCGACAATGCCTGCGGTTCAATAAGAAACTCCCTGGGGGAATTCGTGAATAGACCTGCTCGGGTCAGTGCCCATTCGACATCATCCGACACCGCGCACGGCATGACGCTGCTGCGCGATCCCTTGCTCAACAAAGGCACTGCCTTCACCGAAGCGGAGCGCGCCGCGCTCGGCTTGCGTGGCCTGCTGCCGCCTTGCGTGCTGACGATCGAGGCGCAGGTCGAGCGCGTTCTGATCAATCTGCGCGCGCTGCCGACCGACCTCGAAAAATACGTCGCGCTGAACGCGCTGCATGACCGCAACGAGGCGCTGTTCTTCCGTGTCGTGGTCGACAATATCGACGAGATCCAGCCGATCATCTACACGCCGACCGTCGGGCTCGCCTGCCAGAAGTTTGGCCTGATCTTCCAGCGGCCACGTGGCATGTTCATCTCCTCGCGCGATCGCGGCCAGATCGCGGAGATTTTGAAGAACTGGCCCTATCCCGCAAAACTGATCGTCGTCACTGACGGCGAACGCATCCTTGGCCTCGGCGATCTCGGCGCCAATGGCATGGGCATTCCGGTCGGCAAGCTCTCGCTCTATTCGGCCTGCGCCGGCGTGCATCCCGAGCTGTGCCTCCCGATCGTGCTCGACGTCGGCACCAACAACGAAGAGCTCCTGAACGATCCCTATTATCTCGGCTTACGCGAACGCCGGCTCTCGGGTGAGGCTTACGACAGCTTCGTCGACGAGTTCATGACCGCCGCGCGAAAGACCTTTCCGGGCGTGCTGATCCAGTTCGAGGATTTCGCCAATCATTCGGCGTTCAGGCTGCTGCACAAATATCGCGACGAGGCCTGCGTCTTCAACGACGACATCCAGGGCACCGCGGCGGTGGCGCTTGCCGGCCTGTTCTCGGCCCTGCGCGTCTCCGGCGGCAAGCTGAAGGATCAGAAGATCCTGTTCCTCGGCGCGGGCGAGGCGGCGACCGGCATCGCCGATCTCGTGGTCTCCGCCATGATGGCGGAAGGCGCCACGGAAGCCGAAGCACTCCGGCGCAACTGGCTGGTGGATTCCCGCGGCCTCGTCGTCAGCGGCCGTGAAAGCCTCTCCGGCCACAAGCTGCGCTATGCCCATGCCGGCCAGGCGCCGATTGCCGACTTCCTCACCGCGATCAGGACGCTGAAGCCGACGGCGATCATCGGCGTGGCCGCAGTCGGCGGCGCCTTCACGCCCGAGGTGCTGAAGACGATGGCCGAGCTCAACGAGCAGCCGATCGTGTTCGCGCTCTCCAACCCGACCTCGAAGGCGGAATGCTCGGCGGAGGACGCCTATCGCTACACCGATGGCCGCGCACTGTTCGCCTGCGGCAGCCCGTATGATCCGGTCACGCTCAACGGCCGCACCTTCGTGCCGCGCCAGGGCAACAACTCCTACATCTTCCCCGGCGTCGGCCTCGGCGTCATCGCCAGCCGCTCCAGGCTGGTGACGGACGAGATGTTCATGGCGGCCGCCCATACGCTCGCCGATTGCGTCGGCAAGGAGGACCTTGCCCAGGGTAGCCTCTATCCGGCTCTGCCCCGCATCCGCGAAGTCTCGGTCCGCATCGCCGCCGCGGTCGCCGACGTCGCTTTTCAGCGCGGGCTCGCGGACGGACCCGCGCCGAATGACGTGAAGGCCCTGGTCCAGTCGCAGATGTACGAGCCGAAGTACTGAGGCTTGGTGACTTTTGATTGGCTCGATCTGGCGGCTGGCTCGGTCACCTCTCCCGCTTGCGGGAGAGGTCGGCGCACTTGCGCCGGGTGAGGGTTCTATCCTCTTGGGGAGCCCCGGCGCGGAGACACCCTCTCCCCAACCCTCTCCCGCAAGCGGGAGAGGGAGCGCACCGCCCTCGCGGGTCGCAACGCGCGTCGTTAGGTCAGCCCCGCGGTAGCATTCCTGCCGGAAACGCCGTTGCTCGGCGCGGCCTCATATGCGACAGTCTGTAGCGTTACAAGAAAACTCAATCCGCAAGGTCAGATGCCATGGACGATCGTTTGCCTGAACTCGGCGACCTCGAGCACGAGGTCATGCAACTGGTTTGGGCCCATGGTCCTGTCACGGCCGAAATCGTGCGTGAGCGGTTGTCGCGGCGCCTGAAGGAATCCACGGTGCGCACGGTGCTGCGCCGGCTGGAAGAAAAGGGCTATGTCAACCACACGGTGGACGGCCGCACTTACGTGTACAACGCCGCCGAACCCCGCGCGCGCGTTGCGGCCAAGGCGGTGCAGCGCATCGTCGACTGGTTCTGCAACGGCTCGATCGAGGAGGTCCTCGTCGGCATGGTGGACAACAAGATGCTCGACCAGCAGCAATTGCGCTCGCTGGCCGACCAGGTGGCCAAGGCGAAGAAAGCGAGGGGAGTGAAGAAAGAATGATCGCAACTCTGGCGGAGGCGGCGCTGCGCTCCTTTGTGCTGGGAGGCGTCGTCTGGTTTGGTCTCACCCTGTTTCGTGTGCGTAATCCGCACGTCCACATGACGGCGTGGGTCGTCGTGCTCATGGCCTCGCTCGCGATGCCGTTCGTGATGCATTGGCCGACGCTCACCATCGATCGGTTGCCCTCGGCCGTGCCGGTGCCGGGCGAATTGTGGCCGGCCGACCTCGCGATGCTGGAGACGCCGCCGCCGGCGCTGCCGATCACACCACGCGCGGTCGTCGCACCACCGGCGCGAGGCGGCATCTCGATCGACTGGTGGCTGGTGGCGACGATCGTCTATGCCGGCGTCGCCGGCCTGTTGCTGCTGCGGCTCGCCATCGGCCTCGGCCTGACCTGGCGCCTGGCGCGCGCGGCGAAGCCGATGAAGGGTGCGCCTTTGATCGATGCCGACATTCGCGTCAGCCGCGACGTCGGCGGTCCCGTCACCTTCGGCTCGACCATTCTGGTGCCGCCGCAATTTGCGGGATGGGATGCGAAGAAGCGCCTCGCGGTGCTTGCACATGAAAGCGCGCATGTCGCCAACCGCGATTTCTATATCCTCCTGCTTGCCTCGCTCAATCGCGCGGTGTTTTGGTTCAGCCCGTTCTCCTGGTGGCAGCTCGCGCGCCTTGCCGAGCTCGCCGAGATCATTAGCGACGCGCAGGCGATCGAGGTGATCGACGACCGGCTGTCCTATGCGGAGATCCTGCTCGATTTCGCCAGCACCGTGAAACCGCGCCCGGTCGAGCTCGCGATGGCGCGGGCCTCGACCGTGCGCGCCCGCGTCGAGCGCATCATCGCGGCCGCCGCGATGCCCGTCGCGGTCGGCTGGCGCAAGCGGCTGTGGATCGCGGCCGCGATCGTGCCGGCGGTGATCGTGTCGACCGGCATGATCGTCTATCGCACGCCGGACCCTGCGCCCACGGTTGCGGATAGCGGCGAGGTGCCGGCTGAGCATTACCGCCCCTTCGTCAATTTCTACGCCATGGGCCCGGCCTCGGTGTTCGCCATCTTCCGCGAGGACGACGAACTCTATGGACAGCTGACCGGGCAGCGCAAATTGCGCCTGACGGTCGGGCGTGACGGCACCGCGTCCTACGCGGCCTCGTCCGGCGAGATCACGTTCTCTGCTGATGCGGAGCGCCGCTCGGCCGAGCTGATGCTGCGCATGAACGGCCGCGACATCCGCGCGGTTCGTCTCGCCGAGGTGCCGACGGCGGCAGCCGATACCGTATCGCTCGACCAGTATGTCGGCTGGTACAAGGTTGCGCCGAACCGCGTGCTGACCGTGCGCCGCGACAGCGATCGGCTTCAGGTGCAGGAAACCGTGCTGGGCAGGACGGCACTTCTGGCCGAAGGCGCCGACGTCTTCTCGATCCACGGCGACAATCTCCTGATCTTCCTGCGCGACGAGCAGGCCAGGGTCTCGCGCGTGCTGGTCCAGAATGCGGTGTTCGGCGCCCGCCTCGCGCCGCGGATCGATGCGGCCACCGCACAGGCGATCGAGGCCGACTTCGCGCGCCGTGTCGCGGAGGTGCCGGACCGTTTCCGCGAACAGGTCCCCGTCGCCGGCGGCAAGGAGATGATCCTGCGCGGGATCGAGGATCTGCGCCGGGGCACGCCGAACTACGACCGGATGAGCGCGCCGCTGGCTGCCAAGGTGCACCGCCAGCTCAATGAGACGCAGGCGACGTTCGTGGCGCTCGGCGCGCTCGAGTCGATCTTCTTCCGCGGCGTCGGCCCCGGCGGCTATGACATCTACGGCGCCAAGTTCGAGAACGGCACCGCGGAATTCCGTCTGCTGCTCGAGCCCGACGGCAAGGCCGGCGACGTGCTCTTCCGGGCCGACGGCAATGACGAGCTTGGCGGCATCCTGCCTTGCTCGGAAGAGGAGAATGTGCGCGGCCGCGCCGGCACCTCGCCGATCCGCATCATGCTCTACAACGAGCTGGGCGACGATATCCGCGTCTTCAATCTCGATGCCGACGGCAATCGCAAGAGCCAGAGCGTCGTCAGATCCAACATGACCTGGGCTGCCACGACCACCGTGAACAATGCCTGGGTGATTGCCGACAAGTCGGGGCGGTGTCTCGAGGTGTTGATGCCGGGCCGGCAGACGCGCTTCCACAATGTCGAAGCTTCAACCCTCGGCGCTAAGCCGGGACGAGCCGCGCGCCGCGCCGTTCCGATCGCCAATGGCGAGGAGATGCTGCGTCATTACATCGAGGGTGTCGGCAAGGGACAGCCCGATTACGAGCACATGACGCCCGAGGTCGCCGACATCACGCGCCAGCAGCTTCCGTTCGACCAGGCCATCCTGGCGCGGCTCGGCACACTGCGTGCGGTGTCGTTCCGCGGCGTCACCGCGCTCGACAGCGATATCTACATCGCCCAGTTCGCCAACGGCTCGGCGGAATGGCGGATCGGTGTCAGGAACGGCACGATCACCAAGATCGCGCTCGGGCCGAATTTCTAAGATCGTTGCAGTCGCCCCTCCGTCGCCGCGGATGGGCGGCTCGCGATAGCCGAACGGGGGTGGCACAATCTCCGCTTGCCCGGGTCCATCTCAAGTGTTACGGTGTGTAGCATTACGATTGGTAGCCTGGGACGGCGCGCCGTCGGGCAGACGCGAGAGAATTGGGCGTTCGCCATGAGCAATTCTGCAAAGGCCGAAGCCGTGCTGGCGCTCCATCGTTTCGGCATGGGGCCGCGGCCGGGATCAATCGCCGCCATCGGCACCGACCCGCGCGGCGCGCTGATCGCCGAGCTCGACCGGCCGCTGGTGCTGACCGCCGCTGCCGTCCTTCCCACGAGTGCAAAAGCGTTCCGCACCGTTGCCGACGCCAATGCGCGGCGGACGGCGCGGGTCAAGCAGGCGCAGCAGCAGGCCAGGAAGCAGCAGATGGCGGCAGCCGCGCCGGCCATGTCGGAAGACCAGGCGCAAGCTCAGGGCCAGGAGAAGCAAGGTCAAGCCCAGGACAAGGACGCCGCGGAGATCGCGGCCAAGCAGGCCGCGGAAGCCGTTCCCGATCCCGGACGTCCGATGTATTTGCAGGAAGCCAAGCTGCGCACGGAAGCTGCGCTTGCCGCCGACATCGGTTTCGCCGAGCGGCTGGTGTGGTTCTGGTCCAACCATTTCTGCGTCTCTGCCAACAAGATCCAGAGCATGTCCGGCGCCTATGAGCGCGAGGCGGTTCGCGCCAACGCGCTCGGCCGCTTCGTCGATCTCCTGCTGGCCGTCGAAGGCCATCCGGCGATGCTGTTCTATCTCGACAATCTGGAATCGATGGGCGCGAACTCGATCGCGGGCATCAACCGCAGCCGCGGCCTCAACGAGAACATCGCGCGCGAGATCATGGAGCTGCACACGGTCGGTGTGCGCACCGGCTACACCCAGGACGACGTGATCAGCTTCGCCAATGTCATGACCGGCTGGACGCTGGTGCCGCCGGGCGCCGATCCCCAGCATGGCGGCGAGTTCACCTTCAATCCGCGGCTGCACGAGCCCGGCGGGCAGACCGTGCTCGGCAAGCGCTACGAGCAGGAGGACGCCGAGCAGGGCCGCGCGGTGCTGCGCGACCTCGCCGCGCATCCGGCCACCGCAACCCATGTCGCGACCAAGCTCGCGCGGCACTTCGTCGCCGACGAGCCGCCGCCCGTGCTGATCGAGCAGATGGCGAAGACCTTTCGCGACACAGAGGGTGACCTCAAGCAGGTCGCGATCGCGATGGTGTCGTCGGACGAGGCGTGGCGCGGACCGCCGTCGAAGCTCAAGCGTCCCAGCGAATGGGTCGTCGGTGTGGTGCGCGCGACCGGCATCACGACCGTCGATCCGGTCCGTTACACCGGCGGCCAGGAGTTGCTCGGCGAGGCGCTGTGGCGTCCGTCCGCGCCGAAGGGTTATCCGGACGACGAGGCGAGTTGGATCGATGGCGTCGGCCGGCGGCTCGACATCGCCAACAATTTTGCCGAGCGCATCACCGGCATGGCCGATCCGCAAGTCATCATCGAGGACGTCTTTGCGTCCGAGATCGCACAAGAGGTGAAGCAGGCGGTCGGTCGTGCCGAGAGCCGGCAGCAGGCGCTTGCGCTCCTGTTCATGTCGGCGGATTTTCAGAGGAGGTGAGCATGGGCGTCAATCATTGGCCCACGCGGCGCGAGCTTCTGGCCGGCTCCGGCGCGCTGTTCGCGTGGAGCCAGATGCCGCGGATCGCGCGCGCGGAAGGCCGCGATCCGCGCCTGCTCGTCGTCATCCTGCGCGGCGCGCTCGATGGCCTCGGCGCGGTCGCGCCGGTCGGCGATCCCGACTGGGTCGCCTTGCGCGGTGATCGCGCGCTGTTGCTCGACGGTAAGCCGCCGGCGCTGCCGCTCGATGCCTTCTTCGCGCTCAATCCGGCGATGCCGAACCTGCATCGGCTCTACAAGAGCGGCAAGGCCGCGATCGTCCATGCCACGGCGACGCCCTATCGCGAGCGCTCGCATTTCGACGGCCAGGACGTGCTCGAGAGCGGGTTCACCAGGCCCGGTGCGACCGCTTCGGGATGGCTCAACCGCGCGCTGCTCGCGATGGAGTCCGGCGGCGGAGTCGATCCGCGCGGTAGCCGCGCGCTCGGCATCGGCTCGGTGACGCCGCTGGTGGTGCGCGGCTCTGCGCCGGTCATGACATGGGTGCCGCAAAGACTCCTGCCGGCGAGCCAGGACACACAGAACCGCCTGCTCGATCTCTACCAGCACACCGATCCGAAGCTTGCGACCGTGCTCCAGGCGCGAATGAAGCTCGCCTCGCTCGGCGGCGCGCCCGGCACCGGTGATCCCATGTCGGACGACCCGACGCTGATGCCACCCGGCGCCGCGCGCGTGCGCGCCTATTTCGCCGAGGCGGCCGGCACCGCCGCGCGCTATCTCGCCAAGCCCGACGGCCCGCGCGTCGGCGCGATGGGCTTCGTCGGCTGGGACACGCACATCGCCGAAGGCGCAGCGTCCGGTCAGCTCTACAATCTGCTCGGCGCGCTCGACGGCGCGTTCGCCGCGATCGAAAGCAACATGGGCGAGGTGTGGCACGAGACGGTGGTCGCCGTCGTCACCGAGTTCGGCCGCACCGCGCGCATCAACGGCACGCAAGGCACCGATCACGGCACCGGCACGGTCGCCTTCCTCATCGGCGGCGGGCTCGCCGGCGGCCGCGTGATCGCGGACTGGCCGGGCCTGAAGCCCGCGCAACTCCTCGAGGACCGCGATCTCAAGCCGACCACTGACTTACGTGCCGTGCTGAAAGGCCTGCTCAGGGATCATCTGCGCGTCGAGGAAAAGGTCCTCGCCGAGACGGTGTTCCCCGGCAGCACCGACGTCAAACCGATGGGAGGCCTCGTCGGCTGACGGCGCGCCTCCAGCAAACCGGATCGGGTTCATGTGCACACTGACGCAATTGGAGCTCGACTTTCTCGCCAGCCTGAAAACCGGCTGGCGGCGGCTCTATCGCCGCGAGCTGATGCGGCTGCTGCGCGGGAACGCCGGTGCTGATGAGGCTCGGCCGGATGCGCGCCCGATCATTTTACGCATCGTATCGGGCAGATAGTCCGCTGATCTGTCCCGATTCAGGACATCCACTGTGATGGAATCGTCACAGCCGGCGCGAAACGGTGGCGGCCGCAAGGCCGCTTTTGTTCCGACAAGGTTCTGCCCCGATTGCCCACCGAAACTTGGGGTTGTTCGGAGGGCGCATCATGTCTCGCATTGCACGTGCCGAAACTGCCCGAATGTCGCTGGCAACCTCGAGCCGGTTACTGCTCGCGATCCTGGGTGCCGCATCGCTCGCTGCCTGTGCGCAGTCGCCGGTCGGCCGCCAGAAAGCCGATCTCGCCGGCACAAGCCGGCAGGCTGCAGTCGAGCGGCCGCACAGGGTGGCGGCGCTGCATCCGCGGCCGATCAGCCGGGCACGTGTCCCCGACGGTGAGGCAAAGCGAACCGCCGCGCATGGCCTCGCCAGCTTCTACTCGGACACCGAGACCGCGAGCGGTGAGAAGTTCGACAAGAACGAATTGACCGCGGCACATCCCACGCTGCCGTTCGGCACCAAGCTGCGCGTCACCGACGTGTCCTCCGGCCGCTTCGTCACCGTCAGGGTCAACGATCGCGGCCCCTTCGTTCGCGGGCGCGTGGTCGACATCTCTCCGTCCGCGGCCGAAGCGCTCGGCATGGTCGACAAGGGCCTCGCCAACGTCCGCCTCGACGTCGTGCGATAGGCCTGCGATTCATCGATGCAAGATGCTGCCGCTTAACCGGCTGTTAGGCGCTTCTCAAGCACCATGGCTGCCCAAACAAATTGGGGCTTTTGGGGAGGCGGACGCTTGAACACGATCCAGTATCTCGAAGATCAGGCCGCGCGTGCCGAGCGGCTCGCCAAACGGATCACGGATACGCTGACGATCGAAAAGCTCCTGACCTTCGCCGGCGAACGCCGCCGCGAGATCGAGGTCATCACCGGAAAATATCGGCGCGCATAACTCCCGTAACCCATGCCGTAAGCGCATTCGTGCTTCCTCCGAAGCGAGGAACTTCCGCTCGTCTCCCGCGTCATTTGGGCGTGAGAGAGGAGGACATCATGGGTTTTGGACGAGGTGCTTTGCTTTGGTTGCTTGGCGTGCCGCTGCCGATCATTCTGCTGCTGGCATTGTTCTGGCACCATTGAGGTTGCCACACGAAAAGCGCCGCAGAAGCGGCGCTTTTTTTGTTGGGCGCGATTTGCAACGTTTGAGGCGCGATGCGCCCTCAGCTATGGCTCTCGACGAAGTCACTGAGATAGTCGGGCAGCTCTACGCCATCGATGTCGCAGCGCGCCTTTATCTCGCCGGCGACGTCGGTCGAGATGTCTTTCATCCAGTGCTCGAGCGTGTTGAACGAGATCACCATGATGGGATCGTTGAAGCAACCGGCGACGAGCTCGCCGATCGCGGCATCGAGATCACTGCGCTCGATGCGGATTTCGGTCGCTCTATCGAGGCGGTCGACGACGACGAACAGGGTTTGGTCCGCGCCATAAGGCACGACGGGAGATGTAACGCCAGCTTCTAGCATGTGAGGCGCTCACGACTTGACTTCCGATCTCCGACAACGGGAAGAACCGGAAGAAGGTTCCTACACACGTGCTTGTGAGGGCCGTCAGAGAAATTCTCTCCAGCGTGATAGCTCGATGACGTGCTCGGGTGAGAGAACGGCGGTAACCAGCGGCGGCTGCGGCGCGGTGCGGATCTCATAGAGATGCCGGGTCGCCGCCGGCTTTTGCATGAAGGCCGAGATGCATTCGTCGAGCGTGCCCTCGCTCACCTGGTAGGGCGCGCGGTCCGGGCGGCGCTGGTTGCCGAGCGACGGCCACTTATGCAACGCCGCAAGCGCGCCGAAATCGACTTTTGACTCCGCAACAACGTCCCCCATCGCACCGCCTCACGCAAAAAGAACCCCCGCGCGCGAATCTGCGCGCCGGGGCCTACACCTATCGCTGCATCTCAATGCCACGACTACTTAACGCAGCGGCCGTGAAAAGGTTCCCGGCCGCCTTGCCGTCGTCAGCTCGCAGCTGCCGCGATCTTGTGCCCCGGGCTGGCGTGAGCGTGGCTGCGCTCGTCAGTGCTGCTGACTTCCGGCGGAAGCCCGGCGAAGCGCCGCAGGGCTTCGGCCATCTGCACCCGGCCCGGCGCGCCCGTGATCACCACGTCCACCATCGTGAAGGACGAGTGGAAATGGCCACGCGCCTTGAGTTGCTCGACCGGGACGCCGGCAGCCTGCATCGCCTCGGCATAGGCGATGCCTTCGTCGCGCAACGGATCGAACTCGCAGGTAACGACGAAGGCCGGCGGCAGGCCCGCGACCTTGCCGCGCAGCGGCGAGACGCGCGGATCGGTGCGGTCGGCCGGCGAGCAGTAGATGTCCCAGAACCAGTACATCAGCGAGCGCGTCAGGAAATAGCCGGTCGCATTGTCGTTGTAGGAGGGCCGGTCGAACGTGCAGTCGGTGACCGGGCAGATCAGCAACTGGCCCGCAATCTCGGGCCCGCCGCGATCACGCGCGAGCTGGCAGGTGACGGCGGCGATGTTGCCGCCCGCGCTCCAGCCGGCGACCAGCACCGGCCCCGGTCTGCCGCCGAGCTCGGCGGCGTGCTCGGCGATCCAGCGTGTCGCCGCATAGCCGTCTTCCACCGCAGCCGGGAAGCGATGCTCCGGCGCGTGACGATAGCCGACGCTGACGAACATCATGCCGGTCCTGCGCACCATGTCGCGGCAGAACGGCTCGTCCGACTGCTCGTCGCCGAGCACCCAGCCGCCGCCGTGGAAATAGACCACGACCGGATGCGGGCCAGGCGTTGCGGGCTTGAAGACACGATAGGGCAGCGGACCGTCGGCACCGGGCAGGGTGCCGTCGACGATGTCGCCGATCAGCCGCCCGGCGGGACGGCCCTTGTTGAACTCGTTGACGAAGGCGCGCGCGCCTTCTGCGCCCATCGACTCGATCGGCGGCAGGTTGAGCGTTGCCAGCAGGTTCAGCACCAGCCGCACGTCGGGCTGCAGGCGCACCACCTCGCCGTCATTGCATTGCGCGGCGCCATTGGGGCCGGTGAGCCTGAAGCCGAGCATGCCGCGGCTCGTCACCTCGTCGCAGATGCTGCGATAGGGGCCGACGCCGCCGGTATACGGCATCAGGCCCTGCACCTTGCCGGGCACGTTGGCGCCCGTGTACCAGGTGTTGGCGAGCCGGTGCAGCGTCAGCATCGAGCAGTCGGCCATGTGCCGGCCCCAGCCCGCCTGCGCCATCTCGGTCGGCTCGATCGTGGTGAAGCCGGCATCGCGCAGCGCGGCAAGGCGATTCACGACCCAGTCGACATGCTGCTCGATCGACACCGCCATGTTCGACAGCACCGACGGGCTGCCGGGCCCGGTGATCATGAAGAAGTTCGGGAAGCCTTCCACCGTGAGCCCGAGATAGGTCTGCGGACCCTGCGCCCAGACGTCGGTGAGTGACTTGCCGCCGCGCCCGGTGATCGGATGCACGGCGCGGATCGCGCCGGTCATGGCGTCGAAGCCGGTCGCGAACACGATGACGTCGACGTCGAAGCTGCGGCCGTTCGTGGAGATGCCGCTCGCGGTGATCGCCTTGATCGGCTCCTGGCGCAGATTGACCAGCGTGACGTTCGGCCGGTTGTAGGTGGCGTAATAGTTGGTGTCGAGACACGGCCGCTTGGCGCCGAACGGATGGTCATGCGGTGTGAGTGCCGCGGCGGTCTCGGGATCCCTGACGGCTGCGCGGATCTTCTCGCGGATCAGGTCCTGGACGATCTTGTTGCCGTCGACATCGACGGCCTGGTCGGCCCAGAGCTGCGTCAGGATGTGGACGAGGTCGCCGGCGGCCCAGGCACGTTCGAACCGCTCACGCCGCTCGGCATCGCTCAATTGCCAGCTCACCACCGTCTGCTGCGGATAGGGCACGCCGGCCATCGACTGGCGCGCCTGCTCGCGATAGGCCGCGCGATCGCCCTGCAGCAGGCTCATGCGGTCGGAGGGGGCGGGGCCGTTATGCGCCGGCAGCGCGAAATTCGGCGTGCGCTGGAACACGGTCAGATGCGCGGCCTGCTCGGCGATCAGCGGGATCGACTGGATGGCCGAGGAGCCCGTTCCGATCACGGCGACGCGTTTGCCCGTGAGATTGACGCCGTCATGCGGCCAGCGGCCGGTGAAATAGACCTCGCCCTTGAAATCCTTGACGCCGTCGATCTCCGGCGGCTTCGGTGCGGAGAGGCAGCCGGTGGCCATGATGTAATGGCGGCAGGAGACAGGTAGCCCATTGTCGGTGGTGAGCTGCCAGCGCTCGGCCGCCTCGTCCCATCTGGCCTCGGTCACCTTGGTCCTGAAGCGGATGTCGCGCCTGAGATCATAGCGGTCGGCAACGAAGCCGAGATAGCGCAGGATCTCGGGCTGGGTCGCGTATTTCTCCGACCAGGTCCAGGCCGCCTCGAGCTCGGGATCGAAGGTGTAGCTGTAGTCGATGGTCTGGATATCGCAGCGCGCGCCGGGATAGCGGTTCCAGTACCAGGTTCCCCCGACATCGCCGGCCTCGTCGAGGGCAACGGTCGTGAACCCGGCCTTGCGCAGGCGATGGAGAAGATAGAGGCCGGCAAACCCGGCACCCACCACGGCGACGTCGACGTGTTGGGCTGTTCCACTCGCCGCTTTGGATTCACGCGCAGCAACCATTGCTTCCGGCATGGCATTTCCTCCCGTGCGTTTTGTTTTGCCGGCAGGCTAGCCCTGCAGGCTCGGCTTGTCATCAGAGCAAGTGCAATCTTCGGTAGTCGTTTGCGGCTTCACGGTGGCGGCGCGAACGTTGCTCCAATGCACGCATCGCGATGCACAATGGCCGTGATTGTCCGGTCTAATCATGCCTGATCCCTCTGTGTATGCTTGCGGTTACAAGCCACGCGTGCCGGCCGGGCGTCATGACAGAGTTGAGTGAGCGGACCAGAGCCAACATGGACGTCGTCCTGGAGGAGACGTGCCGCCAATTGCCGCACGGCGGCGATCACGACAGCCGCAGGTTCATCGCCGAGCGCCTGATCGAAGCGGCGCAGTCGGGACACTCGACGCTCGGTGAACTCGGCATCATCGCGCGGCGGGCACTGGCGGAGATTTTGGCCAAGGGCGGTTAGATCTGGCGCAGCTTTCGCCGCGGCGACGGTGCGCTCCCTCGCCCCGCTCTTGCGGGGAGAGGGTTGGGGTGAGGGGCTTCTCTCCGCGCGTAAATCTGCCGAGAGACCTGTACCCCCTCACCCGGATCGCGCCGGACGATGCTTCGCATCGCCGGGGGCGATCCGACCTCTCCCCGCAAGCGGGCAGAGGTAAGAGGCTGCTTGCCTCGCTGACGGTCACGGACATAACCTCGCAGGAGACCTTCCTGCGCATCGAGATCCCCCAAGATGCGGTCCGTGCTTGCGCTCATCGTGGTTGCCACATTGATCTGCCTTGCCGGCCCGGCCGCAGCCCAGCCGGTCGGACAGTTTCCGTTTGCGCTGACGCGCGAAGGCCAGATGCTCGGCGGCGTCGAAGGCGAGGTGGCGTTCTTCAAGGGACTGGCTTATGCGACGCCACCGGTCGGGCCGCTGCGCTGGCGTCCGCCGGAGGCGACCGTGGAAAGCTCGGAGATGCGCACCGCCTATGAGTACGCTGCGCCGTGCCTTCAACCGTCGCTGCCAAGCGCGCGCGAGGATTGCCTCACACTGAACGTGTTTCGCCCCTTCGGCGTCGACGGCCCGCTGCCGGTGATGATGTTCATCCACGACGGCGCATTTGTCGGCGGCACCGCCAACGATCCGCAGTTCGATGGCGCGAGGCTCGCGCAGGCTGGCCTCATCGTGGTCACCGTGAACTATCGTCTCGGCGTGCTCGGCTGGCTCAGCCATCCTGCGCTGTCGGAAGGCGGCTCTGGAAATTACGGCCTGATGGACCAGGTCGCGGCGCTGCGCTGGGTGCACGACAATATCGCGGCGTTCGGCGGCGATCCCGGCAACGTCACTCTGTTCGGCAATGGTGCGGGTGCGACATCGATCGCGCTGTTGATGCTGTGCGGTGAGGCGCGCGACCTGTTTCAGAAGGCGATCCTGCAATCGCTGGCCGGCCGCGTGCGCTTGCGTTCGCGGCAGGAGGCGGAAGCCTTCGGCCTGCAATTCGTCGCGACGCTGGGGCAGGATGGCACCGACCCGCGCGGAAGCGCGCCGGCGCGGCTGCTTGCGGCCGAAAGGAAGCTGCTCGCAAAATCTCCGCACGGCTTCGCGCCGGCGATCGACGGGGGTCTCGTCACGGAAGACATTGCCGCAGGCTTTGCGGCCGGACATGAGAGCCGCATTCCTCTGATCATCGGTGCCAACGATGACGAGACCGGTTTTGACAGCGAGCCCGGGATCGCGGAGGCGCTTGCATCGTCAGGCGCGACACCCGAGCAGTTGCGCAAGCTCTATCCCGACCTCGCCACGCCTTCGGACCTTGCAGCCCAGGTCTACACCGACAAGGTCTTCTCCGAGCCGGTGAGGCTGCTGGCGCGCCTGCATGTTGCGACCGGCGCGCCGACCTTCCGCTATCGCTTCGCCTATGTGCCGGAGGCCCGACGCGCTAATCCCGAGGGCGGTCACGGCCGCGAGCTGCAATTCATCTTCGGCGCGGAAGGCGTGCCCGGTGCCGGCATCCTGTCGCGGCGCGATCGCGAGGTCGCAAGCCGCATGCGCGGCTACTGGATCAATTTTGCAAAAGGCGGCGATCCCAACGGCCCGGACCTGCCGCATTGGGACGCGGCTGCAGACCGCGACCGCCTGCTGCTGATCGCGAACGATCGCATCGCGAGCGGAGACGATCCCTTCGCGGAGCGCCTCGACCGGCTCGCAGATGAGAGCAGGAAATGAGTTGGATCTAGAGCCTTTCCCGTTCCGATGGGATCGGAACGGGAAAGGCTCTAGATTTTTGTTTTGACGCGTTTTCTTGACGCGAACCGGTATCCACTTCGCTCGAAAACGCTCTAGGCCGCGAGCTCGACGCGCGGGGCCGGGCTCAGCCGGTCTTCCTCGAGATAGTCCATCGCGCCGTCCTTCTCGACGGCATAGAACTGCTGGCCTTCGCGCGACTTGAAGGCGGCGCGAACGACGCCGCGGCGGCCCTTGTCACTGTTGACGACGTCCCCCAGCGAAAACTTCCTCATCTCACGTCCTCGTCTTCTGGCCGACTCCTTCGGCCACGGCGGGGATTTTGGAAGGCAAATCGTTAACGACTTGCTAACCATACGACTTTGCCTATGCTCGCCGCCGGTCGCGTGGGATCGCACCACGCATATGTTGCCTTTGAGCCGAGCCTTTGCCCAGGACGTGATTCTCATGACGCGATTTCCGACCCTCTTCCTGTCGCATGGCGGCGGCCCCTGGCCCTTCATGGAGGACCGGCGGGTGCAATATGCCAGGACCGCCGAGGAGTTCGGCCGGCTGCCGCAGCTTCTCCCGGAAAGGCCGAAGGCCGTGCTCGTCATCACTGGGCATTGGGAGGCCGACGCCTTCACCGTCTCGACCTCGGCGCATCCGCCGATGGTCTACGACTATTACGGTTTCCCCGAGCATACCTATCACCTCAAATATCCCGCGCCGGGCAAGCCGGAGCTTGCCGCGGAAGTGAGGGCGTTGCTCAAGCACGCCGGCCTCGATTGCCGGGAAGATCCCAATCAGGGTTTTGACCACGGCACCTTCGTCCCGCTCGGCCTGATGTATCCGAACGCCGACATGCCGATCGTGCTGCTGTCGCTGAAGTCTGCTTACGATGCGGCCGAGCACATCAAGGTCGGGGAGGCGATCGCATCGCTGCGCGACGAAGGCATCCTGATCGTCGGCAGCGGGCTCACCTATCACAACATGCGCGGCTTCAACCGGCCGGAGTCGAAGCCGGTCTCGTATGATTTCGAGGCTTATCTGAACGAGGCGATCAGCAACCCCGATGCGGCGCGCCGCAACGCGATGCTGGTCGACTGGGAGAACGCGCCGAGCGCGCGCCTGGCGCATCCGCGCGAGGACCATCTGCTGCCGCTGATGGTGGCGGCCGGGGCCGCCGGCAAGGATATCGGCAAGCGCGTCTTCGTCGACGAGGTCGCGGGCGTGGCGATGGCGTCGTATGTGTTTGGTGGGTGATTCTTCCTTCTCCCCTTGTGGGAGAAGGTGGCGCGAAGCGCCGGATGAGGGGTATCTCTCCGCACATTCAAATCGCGAGATGGACTCGCGGAGACAGACCCCTCACCCAAGCGAGCTTGCGTCTACCTCCGTCGCTGCCCTCTCCCACAAGGGGAGAGGGCGCATCAATGTGCATCTCGCTTCAAGAGCATGACAGATATTGAGTCGCGAACGCGGTGACCTTCTCCCACAAGGGGAGAAGGAAGAGGCGACCTCACCCGTACCTTAGCTTCATCACCAAAATGCCGCCGGCGAGCAGCATGGTGACGGCGTTCGAGGCGATCAGCGGGGCGTCGCCCGAGAGCAGGCCGTAGATGAGCCAGAGCGCCAGGCCCAGCACCATGACCAGGAACATGCCGAGCGAGATGTCGCCGGTGGAGCGGGTCTTCCACACCTTGATGGCTTGCGGCGCGTAGGCCACGGTGGTGCAGGTGGCGGCGGCAAAGCCGATCAGCTTGATCAATAACGGGTCCATGCGCGCTCTATAGCATGGATTCGACGTTGTGCTTCAAGCGCGGGCCGCCACGAGATCGCGATACAACGCGGCATAGTCGCCGGCGCGGTTGCGCCAGGAGACGTCGGTCGCCAGCCCGTTTCGTTGAAGCCGCCGCCAGGTCGTCTTGTCGTGGAAGGCGGTGTTGGCCTTGCGCAGCGTGCCGGCGAAGGCATCCGCCGTCACCGGGCCGAACTTGAAGCCGGTGGCATCGCGCCCCGATCTGTCGGCCTCGCCGATATCGACGATGGTATCCTCGAGGCCGCCGACGCGCGACACGATCGGCACGGCGCCATAGCGCAGCGCGCAGAGCTGGGTCAGGCCGCATGGCTCGAACCGCGACGGCACCAGGAGCGCGTCCGAGCCGGCCTGGATCAGATGCGCTAAAATCTCGTCATAGCCGATCACGACGCCGATCCGGCCGGGATTGGCGCGGGCGGCGGCCTGATAGCGCTCCTGGAGATCTCGGTCGCCGCTGCCGAGCAGTGCGAGCTGCATGCCTTCGCGCAAAATGGTCGGAATGGCCTCGAGCAGGAGATCGAGTCCCTTTTGCCAGGACAGGCGGCTGATGACGCCGAGCAGCGGCGCTTCGTCCGAGGAATCGAGATTGAACTGCTGCTGCAGCACCGCCTTGTTCGCTGCGCGGAACGTCAGGTCCTCCGCGCCGAAGCGATAGGCGATGTGCGCGTCGGTTTGCGGATTCCAGACTTCGGTGTCGATACCGTTGAGGATGCCGCTCAATGCGCCCGCGCGGGCGCGCAACAGGCCGCCGAGCCCCATGCCGCCTTCGTCGCTCTGGATTTCATGGGCGTAGGTCGGCGACACCGTGGTGATGCGATCGGCGAATTGCAGGCCGGCCTTCAGGAAACTGATGCCGCCGAAATATTCGAGGCCGTTGACGTCGAAGGAGCTCCACGGCAGGCCGATCGCGCCGATCAGCTCGTGCGCGAACTTGCCCTGATAGGCCATGTTGTGGATCGTCATCACGGTGCCCGGCCGCGGGCGGTTGTCATAGTGAAGGTAGGCCGGCGCGAGCCCCGCCTGCCAGTCATGGGCGTGCACGACATCAGGCACGAAGGTCGGAACGAGGCCGTGACCGATATCGGCCGCCACGCGCGACAGCGCCGCAAAGCGCACGCCGTTGTCCGGCCAGTCGACGCCCTCGGCGGTGACGTAAGGATTGCCCGGCCGCGCATAGAGATGCGGCACGTCGAGCACGAACAGGTCGAGCCCGTCACGGGAGCCGGCGAGCAGCCGGCCCGGTCCGCCGAAATAATCCGGCCAGCGGCGGATTTCCTCCGCGTCGGACACGAGCCGCATCACGTCGGGATAGCCCGGCATCAAGGTGCGCATCTCGACGCCATGCGCCTTCAGCGCAAGCGGCAGCGCGCCGGCGACATCCGCGAGGCCGCCGGTCTTGACGATGGGGTAGACTTCAGAGGCGACCGCGAGGACGCGAACAGGCGTCATGTATTGAGCCTGTCGATCATCGGCTGGGTGATCAGCGAGACGCCTTGCTCGGTGGTGCGGAAGCGCTTGGCATCGAGCTCGGGATCCTCGCCGATGACGAGGCCCTCGGGGATCTCGACGCCGCGGTCGATCACGACGTTCTTCAGCCGCGCGCCGCGCCCGACATTGACATAGGGCATGATCACGGCGTTCTCGACATTGGCATAGGAGTTGATGCGCACGCCGGTGAACAGCAGCGAGCGGCGCAGCGAGGCGCCGGAGATGATGCAGCCGCCGGAGACCAGCGAGCTCACCGCCTGGCCGCGCCGGCTCTCCTCGTCATGGACGAATTTCGCCGGTGGGGTGATCTCGGCATAGGACCAGATCGGCCAGGCGCGGTCGAACAGGTCGAGCTCCGGCACCACGTCGGTGAGGTCGATATTGGCGGCCCAATAGGCGTCGACCGTGCCGACGTCGCGCCAATAGGCGCGCTCGTCGCTGCCGGAGCGCACGCATGACGTCGAGAACTGGTGCGCGATGGCGCGGCCGTTCTTGACGATATAGGGAATGATGTCCTTGCCGAAATCGTGGTTCGAGTTCGGGTCTTCGGCGTCGCGCTTGAGCTGGTCGAACAGGAATTTCGCGTCGAACACGTAGATGCCCATGCTGGCGAGCGAGGTGTCAGGCTTGCCTGGCATCGGCGGCGGATCTTTGGGTTTTTCCAGGAACTGCTGGATCCAGCCGTTCTCATCGATATGCATGATGCCGAAGCCCGAGGATTCCGCGCGCGGCATCTCCAGGCAGCCGACGGTGACGTCGGCGCAGCTGTCGACGTGCTGGCGCAGCATCACCTCATAATCCATCTTGTAGATGTGGTCGCCGGCGAGCACGACGATGAAGCGGGCATTGTGCGACTCGATGATGTCGATGTTCTGGTAGATCGCATCCGCCGTGCCGACATACCACATGTTCTCGGACACGCGCTGGCTCGCGGGCAGGATGTCGAAGCTCTCGTTGCGTTCGGGGCGGAAGAAATTCCAGCCCATCTGAAGATGCCGGATCAGGCTGTGCGCCTTGTACTGGGTGGCGACCGCGATGCGGCGGATGCCGGAATTCACCGCGTTCGACAGCGCGAAATCGATGATGCGGGACTTGCCGCCGAAATAGACCGCGGGCTTGGCGCGCCGGTCGGTCAGCTCCAGCAGCCGGCTGCCGCGTCCACCAGCCAGGACGAACGCCAGCGCCTGACGCGCGAGCGGCTCATTACCCACGGCACTCATGCAATCCTCCCCACACCTCTGGCGCTTCGCGGGATGCGTCCCGGCCGCGCACCATTGGAACCGATAGTAACGGTACGAATAGTAAATCAGGAAGATGGTTGTTGGTTGCGAACGCGCGGGAAGCTTAATGCTTTGCCGTGGCCGTCGGGACCCGGCGCCGTCGTATCGGCGTCATATCCGCGATCCCCGACCAAAATTGAGGCATGCACCCGCTCTCTTGTGCGCCGCACGCAAAATCGAGGCTTTGACTTGGCGCAACGATGCCCGATCATAGGCCTGCGATCCTTTTTCCAAGCGAAACGTCAGACAGGGAGCAAGACGATGAGGATCTGGACAACGGCAATTGCCTGTTCACTGGCGGGCGCGGTCATGGTCGGCCAAATCGGGCAGACCGCAGCAGCCCCGCTGCCGACCAATGTCGCAGCCATGAAGTCTGCAGTCGGCGATGATGTCACGCAGGTCTATTGGCGCGGCCGTGGCTGGGGTGGCGGCTGGGGCTTTGGTGTCGGCGCCCTCGCGGCCGGCGCGATCATCGGCGGCGCCATCGCCGCTAGCGCGCCTTACGGCTACGGCTACTACGGCGGCGGACCGTATTATGGCGGCTATGGATATCCGGGCTACGGCTATGGCTATGCGCCGGCCTATTATGGTTACGGCTATGGACCGGGCTACGGCTATGGCGGCTACTACGCGCGTCCCCGCTATTATGGCTATCGGGTCTATCGTCCGTATTATGGCCCTCGCTACGGCTACTACCGGTCCTATTACCGCGGATATTGGTGAGCGCCTCGCGGAGCTAAAGCGAGAGCCACACGATCAGGCTCATGCAGGCGAAATGCGTGAGCACGATCGCGGCGAGATGCAGCGGGCCGGCTTTGAGGCGAGGCCTGTGCATCCCGCCGCTCCGCGCTAGTTCGATCCAGCCGCCGCGGCGGTGAAGCTGCGGTCGACGGCTTGGCTGACGTTGAGCGTCTTCGGCAGGATGCCGTAGTGTGTCGAGCGATCCGAGGCGGCCTGGATTTCCTTCACCACGTTCTCGTCGATCACGATCGGGCTGGTACGCTGCGCGCTATAGGCCGACAGCAGCACGTCTTCCGGCAGCTTGGTCAGCTCGGCTGTGTTCTTGGCGTATTCACCGAGGTGATCGAGCGACCACAGCCGCGCCTTGTTCAAGCGCTGCACCAGGTCCTGCACCGCCGCGCGCTTGGTGGCGATGGCGTTGTCGGAGGCGACGATGAAGGTGATGGTCGGCGTCAGTCCTTCACCGTCGGCGATCACGCGCGCCTTGTCCTTCAGCGTCGCGAAGGAGACATAGGGCTCCCACACCGCCCAGGCGTCGATCGAGCCGGCGACCAGCGCGATCTTGGCATCGACCGGGCCGAGCGGAGCGAAGGTCGCATCCTCCAGCTTGATCTGCGCCTTCTCCAGCGTCGCGTTGATCAGGAACTGGCCCCAGCCGCCACGCGTGCCGGCGAGGCGCTTACCCCTGAGATCGGCCGCCGACTTGATCGGCGAATCCTGGCGCACGAGGATGGCTTGCGTCTTCGCATCCGAGCGCGTGCCGCCGATCGCCTTGATCGGCGCGCCCGCCGCATAGACCGAGAGGAAGGAGAGGTCGCCGGTGTAGCCGACATCGAGCGCGCCGGCATTGAGCGCTTCGAGGATCGGCGCCGCTGCGGGGAATTCCGACCATTCGATCTTGTAGGGCAGGTCCTTTGCGTAGCCGGAGATCTCCAGCAGCGAACGGTTGCCGCCTTTCTGGTCGCCGACGCGCAGCACGACGGTGTCGGCCGCGAGCGATGCAGCCGCTGTCGATAGGGTGATGGCGGCGGCGAGCAGCGAGGTGGCGAGCCAGCGCGTGATGGAATGGTCGTTGGAGTTGATGCTCATGTGATCTGTCTTGTTGCTTGGCTCACGACGTGTGAGCGAGTGATGCAGCGAGACAGTCAAGTCTATGAGCGCGCGATGCCCAGTCAATGAAATGGCTATCCGTATTGCACGCGCGTTCGGCAAGGACGTTTCAGCGCAGCGCTGCTTTCGAGAACGCGTGCCGTGCGCGAGCGGAGATGCGCAGGAACGATGCAGGCCAGGGAGTCGCAGCGCATCCCTGCAGGGTGATGCTTCGACGAAAATCGTTTCACCGCGGTTCCGCGCGCTGGTGGAGAGATTGACTTTCCTTCGCGCCACATTCGAAATTCCATTTCATTGACGATGCTGCGACTGCGCCGCATGATTTGCGCATCGCATCAACGCGGCGCGGAAAGCGCCGACGAAGAATATTCTCTCAACGCAGCTCCCGACGGAACATGCGCAACGCAATGCGCTGCGCGAACGGCGGAGCTGTGCCAACTCAGGAGCGGGGCTGATGGACAACGACAACAAGCGCGGCGGATCGGGCCTCGACCGGCGTCATTTGCTCCAGGCGGGGTTGGCTGCGGCATTCGCCGCGCCGCTTGGTGCCTTTGGTGCGGCTCAGGCCTTAGCGCCGCGCGCGATCGCGACCGGCGTCGACTTCTCGGAGTTTCCGCTGTGCCGCACGGCCTCCGACGCGCCCGCGCTCACCGGCGCGCCGCGCAAGCTGAAACTGTCGTGGAATGCCGGTGCCGTCTGTCTCGCGCCGGTGCCGGTTGCCATCGAGCACGGCTTCTTCCAGAAGCACAATCTCGACGTCGAGCTCATCAACTATTCAGGCTCGACCGACCAGCTGCTCGAGGCCATCGCGACCGGAAAGAGCGATGCCGGCCTCGGCATGGCGCTGCGCTGGCTGAAGCCGCTGGAGCAGGGCTTTGACGTCAAGATCGCCGCCGGCACCCATGGCGGCTGCATGCGCGTTTTGACCCGCGCCGATTCCAACGTGAGCAAGCTTGCCGATCTCAAGGGCAAGATCGTCGCGGTCGGCGATCTCGCCGGTCCCGACAAGAACTTCTTCTCGATCCAGCTGGCAAGGCTCGGCATCGATCCGGTCAAGGACGTCGACTGGCGCGCCTATCCCGGCAATCTGCTCAATGTCGCCGTCGAGAAGGGCGAGGTTCAGGCGTTCCTGTCGTCCGATCCGCTCGGCTATCTCTGGCTCAAGGACAGCCAGTACAAGGAGGTTGCATCCAATCTCGACGGCGAATATCGCGACAAGAGTTGCTGCATTCTCGGCCTGCGCGGGAGTCTGGTGCGCGAGGAGCCGCAGGTGGCGCGCGCGCTGACCCAGGCGCTGCTCGACGCCGCGATGTTCACCGCGCAGAATCCGGCCGTGACGGCAAAGTCGTTCCAGCCCTACGCACCGAAGACGGCGACGCTCGCCGATATCGAGGGCATGGTCCGCTACCACACCCACCATCATCATCCCGTCGGCGATGTGCTCAAGCGCGAGCTCAAAGCCTATGCCGACGATCTCAAGAGCGTGCAGGTCTTCAAGCAGAGCACCGACACGGCCAAATTTGCGGAGCGCATCTATGTCGACGTATTCGCTGTCTGACGGCCTCGCCTCCGGCGCGCCACGCACCTCGCGTGCGCCGCTGCTGACGACCTGGCTCCGGGAATCCGGCGTTGGTGTACTCGCCAGCATTGCCTGGATCGCCTTTGGTCTCTCCTGCCTGTGGTGGGAGGATGTCGGCGACTGGTCGCGCACGCACTCGCTCGGCATTGCCGCTTTCGTCATCGCGGCCGTCGCGTTGTTCGGGACGGTGGGTGCCGATTATCTCGGCTCGGCGGGGAAGGCCTTGCACAAGCGTGCGCCGTGGCTCGTTGCGCTCGGCGCTTTCCTGACCGTGTGGGAGATCGCGACGGCGAAATTCGCCTGGCTGCCGCTGCCGTTCTTTCCGCCGCCGCAGTCGATCATCGAGGTCTATACCGACGACTTGCCAAAGCTGCTCGACAGCGTCTTCGCCTCGGTCAAGCTTCAGCTCGGCGGCTATCTGATCGGCGCGACGATCGGTTTCCTGACCGGCGTCTCGATCGGCTGGTCGCGCGCGGTCGGCTATTGGGTGCATCCGGTGCTGCGCTTCATCGGTCCGCTGCCGGCGACGGCCTGGCTGCCGATCGCCTTCTTCACGTTTCCCTCGAGCTGGAGCGCCTCGACCTTCCTGATCGCGCTGGCGACGGGCTTTCCCGTCACCGTGCTGACCTGGTCGGGCGTCGCGAGCGTCAGCAACGCCTATTACGACGTCGCGCGCACTTTAGGGGCAAAACCGTCGTTCCTGGTGCTGAAGGTCGCAATCCCAGCCGCGCTGCCGCATGTCTTCGTCGGCCTGTTCATGGGGCTCGGCTCGTCCTTTGCCGTGCTCGTCGTCGCCGAGATGATCGGCGTCAAGGCCGGGCTCGGCTGGTACCTGCAATGGGCGCAGGGCTGGGCCGCCTACGCCAACATGTATGCGGCGCTGATCGTGATGTCGCTGCTCTGCTCCGGCGCGATCACGCTGCTGTTCTCGATTCGCGATCGCCTCTTGGTCTGGCAGAAGGGGACCGTCAAATGGTAGCCACAGCTCTCGCCGAAGCCGTGACGCATCCGGCCGCGGGCGCCGCGCTCGACATCGAGCAGGTCAGCCACGCCTTCGACATCGATGGCGCCGAGCTGCCGGTGTTGAGCGATGTCAGCATCTCGGTCGAACCGGGCGAATTCGTCGCGCTGCTTGGCCCGTCCGGCTGCGGCAAGTCGACCCTGCTGCGGCTGGTCGCCGGGCTCGACAAGCCCAAAGCAGGAAGGCTGCGGGAGGACGAGGACCGGATCCGAAGTCCGCATCCTTCGCGCGTCGTCGTGTTCCAGGATCCGACCCTGTTTCCCTGGCGGTCGGTCTGGGACAACGTCGCCCTGGGCCTCGAGGCCCAGGGCATCCTCAAGGCCCAGCGTCACCGCGTCGACGCCGCGCTCGATCTCGTCGGGCTGTCGTCCTTCCGCAATGCCTATCCGCACCAGCTTTCCGGCGGCATGGCGCAGCGCGTCGCGCTGGCGCGTGCGCTGGTCAACGATCCCAAGATCCTCATTCTCGACGAGCCGCTGGGAAAACTGGATTCGCTGACCCGCATCACGATGCAGGCCGAGATCGTCTCGCTCTGGCAGCGCAAGGGGTTTACGACCCTGCTGGTGACGCATGATGCCGAGGAAGCGCTCGTCCTCGCTAACCGTGTCATCGTGTTCAGCGAGCGTCCCGCGCGCGTGAAGGCCGACATCCGGGTCGATCGTCCGTATCCGCGCCATCGCGGCGATCCATATCTCGCCGATCTGCGCCGCCAGATCCTCGGCCTGTTGGGGCTGGATGCCACATGGTGACCTCCGTAGCCAAGGGCCGCACGGCTCACAGCGAACCCGACTACATCACCCGCGCCGAGGCGTTGGCCGAAGGTTTTGCCACGCGCGCGGCCGAGCACGACCGCACCGGCAGTTTTCCGTTCGAGAATTTTCGCGAGCTCTCGGAAGCCGGCCTGCTGTCGCTGACGGTGCCGGCGGCCCATGGCGGCGGCGGAGCGGGCGCGCGATACGCCGCGCGCGTCATCGGCGTCCTCGGCAAGGCCGATCCGTCGACCGCGCTGGTGCTGTCGATGCACTACATCAATCATCTCGTCATGGCGCGCAGCACGACCTGGCCGGCGCGGCTGTCGCGCAAGCTCGCGCGCGAGAGCGTCGAAGGCCTTGCGCTCGTCAACGCGCTTCGGGTCGAGCCCGAGCTCGGCTCGCCCGCGCGCGGCGGCCTGCCGGCAACGATCGCGCGGCGTACGGAAACCGGCTGGCGCCTCTCCGGCCACAAGATCTATTCGACGGGATCGCCGATCCTGAAATGGTACCTGGTCTGGGCGCGGACCGACGAGGCCGAGCCGCGCGTCGGCCAGTTCCTGGTGCCGGCGGGCCTGCCGGGCACGCGTATCGTCGAGACCTGGGACCATCACGGCCTGCGCGCCAGCGGCAGCCACGACGTCATCTTCGACGACGTCGTGATCCCGCTGGATGCCGAGGTAGATGTCCGCAAGCCCTCGGAGTGGCGCGCGCCCGATGTCGCGCAGGCGACCGTTCATACGGTCTTCGTCGCCGCGATCTATGACGGCGTCGCCCGCGCGGCGCGCGACTGGCTGATCACGTTCCTGAAACAGCGCGTTCCCGCCAGCCTCGGGGCGCCGCTCGCGACTTTGCCGCGCGCGCAGGAGATTCTCGGTGCGATCGAGGCGCGGCTCGCGGTCAACGCGCGGCTGATCGAGACGTTCGCCCGCGACTTCGATGATGGGGTCCAGCTGTCCGCCGGCGAATCCAACGTGATCAAGCTGACGGTGACCAATAATGCCGTCGCAGCGATCGAGGATGCCTTGTCGCTCACCGGCAATCACGGCCTGTCCCGCACCAATCCACTGGAGCGGCACTATCGCGACGTGCTGTGCGGCCGCGTGCACACGCCTCAGGACGATTCCACTCGCATCGGCCTCGGCCGCGCCGCATTGGGCCTCTAGCTTTTCCGGAAAACAATCAGGGAGACGATCATGTCGATCGAGTTCATCGGCTTCATCAGCAACAACAATTCGTCCGAAACCGTCGTCCGCGAAGGTCCGATCCTCAATCCCACCCACATCGATACGGTGGCGAAGGCGCATGAGAACGCCGGTTTTGATCGGGCGCTGCTGGCGTTCCACTCGACGACGCCGGATGCGCTCCAGGTCGCGCAGCACGTGTTGAACCACACCGAGCGCCTCAACGTGCTGATCGCGCAGCGGCCCGGCTTCACCGCGCCGACATTGCTGGCGCGTCAGTTCGCGGTGCTCGACCAGTTTTCCCGTGGCCGCGTTGCGCTCCATGTCATCACCGGCGGCAACGCCACCGAGCTCCGGCAGGACGGCAATACGCTCGACGACAAGGACGAGCGCTACGCCCGCACCTCCGAATTCCTCGACGTGCTCAAGCTGGAATGGACCAGCGACAAGCCGTTCAGCTACAAGGGCAAGTACTACCAGGTCGAGAACGCCTTCTCGCAGGTGAAGCCGTATCGTCCCGAAGGCATCCGCGTCTATTTCGGCGGCGCCTCGGACGCGGCGATCGACGTCGCCGGCAAGCACGCCGACACCTTTGCGCTGTGGGGTGAGTCCTATGCGCAGGTGCGCGACGTCACCTCCCGCGTGCACAACGCGGCGGTCCGGCAGGGGCGGCCGACGCCGCGCTTCAGCCTCTCGGTGCGGCCGATCATCGCCCCGACCGAGAAGCTGGCCTGGGAAAAGGCGGAAGAGATTCTGGCGCGCGCCACTGCGCTGCAGGACAAGACGGGGTATCGCAAGCCCGCCGACGGCCATGCCACCGCCGGCGCGCGGCGCCTGCTCGCGCTGGCCGACCAGGGCAGCCGGATCGACAAGCGGCTCTGGACCGAGATCGCAAAGCTCACCGGCGCTAACAGCAACACGACCGCGCTTGTGGGTACGCCCGAGCAGGTCGCCGAGGTCTTCGGCGACTATTACGACCTCGGCATCAGCCATTTCCTGATCCGTGGCTTCGATCCGCTGATCGATGCCATCGAATATGGCCGCGAGCTGATCCCGCTGACGCGCGAGCTGGTTGCCAAGCGCCAGGTGGTTCGCGGCGAGGCGGCAGAATGATCCGCCTCATGCTGGCCGGCGCGCTGCTGTTCGGTTCGCTCGAGCTGGCGGCGGCGCAAACCACCCTGCGCGTCGGGGACCAGAAGGGCAATGCGCAGGCCGTGATGGAAGCGGCAGGCCAGCTCAAGGATGTGCCGTACAAGATCGAGTGGAAGGAGTTTCCGGCGGCAGCGCCGCTGCTGGAGGCGCTGAGCGCCGGCGCGATCGAGACCGGCCTCGTTGGCGACGCGCCCTTCACCTTTGCTGCCGCCTCCGGCGCGCCGGTGAAGGCGATCGCCGCGATCCGGCAGACGCGCGAGGGGCTCGCGATCCTCGTGCCGGAGAATTTGCCGATCAAGAGTTTTGCCGATTTGCGCGCTAAGAAGATCGCAACCGGCCGCGGCTCGATCGGCCATCAACTGATCCTTGCCGCGCTGGAGAAGAACGGCTGGAGTGCGAGCGACGTGCAGATCGCATTCCTCGCGCCCTCCGACGCCAAGATCGCCTATACGCAGGGCTCGGTCGATGCGTGGTCGACGTGGGAACCGTATGTCAGCCAGGAGGAGGTGCTGTTCAGGTCGCGCCGCATCATCACGTCGGAAGGCCTCACGCCGGGCCTGAGCTTCCAGGTGGCGCGGCCCGACGCTATCAGGGACAAGCGCGCGGAGCTGACCGACTTCATCCGCCGCCTCACCGCGGCGCGGGCGTGGTCGCTGAACAATGTCGACAGCTACGCCGCGACCTGGGGCAAGCTGATGAACATCCCGACCGCCGTGCCGCAGAACTGGCTGTCGCGCGCAAAGATCCGGATCGCGCCGATCGATGACGGCGTGGTCGCGGACGAGCAGAGCACCATCGACCTCTATTTCCGCTGGGGCCTGATCAAGCAGAAGCTCGATGCAGCGGAGATCGTCGACCGCTCGTTCGCGGATGCGATCGGGAAGGCGGGATTGTAGCGCGCGCTTCACCCTCTCCCCTTGTGGGAGAGGGTGGCTCGCCGCGCCAGCGGCGAGACGGGTGAGGGGTTCTCTCCGCGTCCTCATCTCTCGCGGTCGAACTCGCGGATAGATACCCCTCATCCGGCGCTTGCGCCACCTTCTCCCACAAGGGGAGAAGGAAGAAACGCTCTCACGGGGACCTCAAGGACTCGTGAGGAGAGGCGGTGGCTTCCAGCGCAGTCGCCTTCCTCGAAATATTCCTTCTGCATTTCGCGCTGACGACAACACCCTCATTGCTATTTGCGCCGCCTCCCTTGCGCCGCGCGTCATCCCCGCAAAAATCAATCCGACGACCACATCGGGAGATCGGCCATGGGCCTGCAAGAAACAAAAATCGAATCGCTTCCCTTCGTCACCGCCGAACTCAACTATCTCGCGCCGACAACGGCCAAGCCGCGTACCTACGCCTTCGATCCGCCGCCGGGTGAGTCCAAGAGCACGTCGCTGCCGGAGCCGCACCAGGTCCCGATCTTCGATGCGCGGCTGATCGCGCAAAATTTCTCGCTGGATCGCGAGGGCTTTGCGCTGGTGCGCCACCCGACGCAGGTGAAGGACTATTACAACGACGAGGAAATCCGCAGCGTCTACTATCCCGCCGTCGAGGCCTTCCTGCGCGCGACGCTGAAGGCTGACCGCGTCTTCATCTTCGATCACACCGTGCGCAAGCGTGTCGAAGGTGCGCCAGATATTCGCGACGGCGGCCCGCGTCAGCCGGCAACGCGCGTCCATGTCGATCAGACCATCACGTCCGGTGCCAACCGCGTCTGCGAGCACCTGCCTGACGAGGCCGAGGAACTGCTGAAGGGCCGCGTGCAGGTGATCAATCTCTGGCGGCCGATCCGCGGCCCCTTGCGCGATTCGCCGCTCGCCATGGCTGATGGCACCACGGTCGCGCCCGACGATCTCGTCGCCTCCGACCTGATCTATCCGAACCGTCGCGGCGAGACCTATTCGGTGAAATACAATCCGAACCACCGCTGGTTCTATGTCCCCGAGATGACGCCGGACGAGGCGCTGCTGCTGAAGTGCTACGATTCCGCAACCGACGGCCGCACCCGCTTCGGGCCGCATACCGCGTTCGTCGATCCGACCACGCCGGCCGATGCCGCACCCCGTGAGAGCATCGAGGTCCGCACGCTGGTGTTCCACCGGCAGTAACAAACTGTGATGGCCCTGCCGGCATCTCCCGGCAGGGTTCCTGGAACCTGAGGGAACAAAGCGACGTTTGCAGCGCCGGGCGGGGCCAACCGGGAGCGGTGCCGTGCGCGCGCAGACGACTCTATTGCTTGGTCTCGTGACTTCATCCCTTGCGTTCATCTCCGTTGCAAAAGCCGAAAGCGGGCTTGCCTCCTATTACGGATATGGAAAGGCCGGCAGAGGCGAAATGACCTGCGCCCACCGCACACGCCCGTTCGGCAGCGTGCTCAGGGTGTCCTACAGCGGGCGCACGATCCAGTGCCGCGTCAACGATCGCGGTCCCTTCATCCGCGGCCGTATCGTCGATCTCTCGGTGCCGGCCGCCCGCGCGCTCGGCATGATGAGCGCGGGCGTGGTGCGCGTCTCGGTGGATTAGCCCTCCGGGCGCGCTATAGTGCCGCCCAAAGCAGGGGGGCGCTATGGCTGGGATCAGGGTGGGACTCGTCGGCTGCGGCTTCGTGTCGGAGCTGCACATGTATGCGTTCCGGCGCGTCTATGGCGTGGACGTCGAGGTCGCGGCGGTCGCTGCGCGCGGCGACAAGGTCGTCGCGTTCGCCCGGCATCACAATATCCCGCGTGTTTATAGGAGCTTCGCCGAGCTGATCGCGGACGGGGAGCTCGACGTCATCGACATCTGCACGCCGCCGAACCTTCATGCGGAGATGATCGTCGCCAGCATGCAGGCCGGCAAGCACGTGATCTGCGAAAAGCCCTTTGCGGGCTATTTCGGCCGCGAGGGGGACCCGCAGCCGATCGGCAAGCACGTGCCGAAGGCGCTGATGTATGAGCGCGTGATCGAAGAGATGGACAGGACGCGGGCTGCGATCGAGCGCACCGGAAAACTCTTCATGTATGCCGAGGACTGGATCTACGCGCCGGCGGTGACCAAGACCGCGGAGATCATCAAGGCGACGAAAGACAAGATCCTGTTCATGAAGGGTGAGGAGAGCCATTCCGGCTCGCACGCCGCGCACGCGGCGCAATGGGCGATGACCGGCGGCGGCTCGCTGATCCGCATGGGCTGCCATCCGCTCTCGGCCGTGCTGTATCTGAAGCAGGTCGAGGCCAGGGCGCGCGGCGAGAGCATCCATGTCGCCAGCGTCACCGGCGATGTCGGCAACGTCACCGCCGTGCTCAAGCCGGAGGAGCGCGCCTACATCAAGGCCAATCCCGTCGATGTCGAGGACTGGGGCACGCTCACGGCCACCTTCTCAGACGGCACCAAGGCCACCGTGTTCTCCGGCGACATGATCATGGGCGGCGTGCGCAATCTGATCGAGACCTACACGTCAGGCGGCTCGCTGTTCGCCAACATCACGCCGAACAATCATCTGATGAGCTATCAGACCAGCGAGGAGAAGCTCGCGAGCGTCTACATCACCGAAAAGGTCGACCGCAAAACCGGCTGGCAATATGTCTGCCTCGAGGAGGAATGGACGCGCGGCTATCTGCAGGAGATCCAGGACTTCATGGAATGCGCCGCGACCGGGCGCCAGCCGCTGTCGGATCTCGCGCTGGCCTACGAGACGATCAAGGTGAACTATGCAGGGTACTGGGCGGCGGAGGAAGGAAGAAGGGTGGTGCTGTAACGAGCGCTCTTACCGCCGGTACTCGCATTGCTTCTCCCACAAGTGAAGGGGTCCGAGCGATACTGTCGTCTACCAGGCCCCGACGGCCATCATGATCGCAATGGTCATGCAAGAGAGGCAGGCGATCGACGCAGTATAGAATTCGGGTGTGTTCAATGTTGCCTCCTGAAAAACGTCTCCCTTCCTGAAATGTTGCCGACGCCAGGAGGGGCGTCTATTTCTTGACGCGCTTCGCCTCTGCCTCGTGCGACGCGTCTGTCTCAGTGACGCCGTCCGGATCAGAGCGATTGTCCGCTGCCCGCGAGAGCTCGGGATGCTTGCCCGTGAGCAGAAGCTGTTTGCGCATCTCGGCGAGGCGGGCGCGGCAAAATTCCTTGTAGAGCAATTCGAATATGGCGGGCATTTTCACCCCCATCGCTGGAATTCACGATCTGAAAAATTTCTGATCCCACCAGGATGGCTCCACAGTGCGAGCCGGTCCTGCGCGCGATGATCGTGCGCCAGGAATCGAACCGGGGCGTGAAAACAGCGTGAAACGAAATGACGGTGGGTAAGAGAGCACCGAACGAGGGGGATATGTACACGAAATATCAGTGAGAGGTTCGCGCGTCACGAGAACCTCTCACCCGTCTCGCCGATCTGGCGAGCAACTCACCACAACAGGCAGAACGCCCCCGTCGCTTACGCCCCGTAGGTCGAGCCCTTCGGCAGCGGGAAGACCGGGTCCTGCGTCTTGATGTTGGTCGGCCACACCACCGAGATGTGCTCGCCCGCGTTCTGCATCACCACCGGCGTCGAGCGTTCGTTCTGGCCTGACAGAGGCGTGCCCGGCGGGAAGAACTTTACGCCATAGCCCTGGATGGTGCCGCCGGCGGGGATGTCGACGTCGAGTGCGGCCTTGCGGATCGCCTCGGGCTCGAAGCTGCCGTATTTCTCCTTGGCGACCGGCAGCACGTTGTTGAGCAGCACCCAGGTCTGGTTGAAGCCCATCGAGCAATGCGGCGGCACGTCGGTGGCGCCGGTCTTGGCTTTGTAGCGCGTCACCATCGCGTTGATCAGATCGCCGATACCCGGCGCGAGCTTTGCCGGATCGAGCAGCTGCGCCGGCACCGGATCGATATTGCAGAAATTGTCGATGTCGGGGCCGAAGGTGGCACGCAGCTTGTCGAGCTGGCTGTAGCCCGCGCCGGCGCCGAACAGCATCTTGAAGCGCAATCCGCTCTCGCGGGCCTGGCGCAGGAACAGGGTGATGTCGGGGTTGTAGCCCGCATGCGAGATCACGTCGGCCTTGGCGCGTTTGATCTTCGTGACCAGCACCGAGAGGTCGGGCGCAGCGGCCGAATAGCCCTCGCGAAGCACCACCTGGATGCCGGCCTGCTTGGCATAGGCCTCGTCGGCGGCGGCGACGCCGACGCCGTAGGGGCCGTCCTCGTGGATCAGCGCAACCTTGACGTCCTTGGGGTCCATGCCGAGCTTTGCCTGCGCATGTTCGGCGATGAAGCTCGCGAAGGCCTGGCCATACTGGTCCGAATGAATCTGCGCGCGAAACACGTATTGCAGGTTCTTGTCCTTGAACACGGCGGTCGAGACCGCGGTCGTGATCCAGAGGATCTTCTTCTGCTGCTCGACCTTGGCCGCGAGTGGCACCGCATGCGAGCTCGCATAGACGCCGTTGAGGATGTCGATCTTCTCCTGACTGATCAGGCGTTCAGCCTCGTTGATCGCAACGTCGGGTTTGCTCTGGGAGTCCGCGGCGACCGGCACGATCTTGGTCTTGCCGCCGACACCGCCTTTCTCGTTGACGAGATCGATCGCGATCTGCGCGCCGATTGACGAGGCAACCGAGCCGCCGGCGGCGAAGGGGCCGGTGAGGTCGTAGATCAGGCCGATCCGCAAATTCTCGGCCTGCGCCTGGGCCCTGGTCCAATCGAGGCTGAGCGTGGCGGCGGCAGCCGCCGTACCCTTCAGCAGCTGCCTGCGTGAAGTCGGCATCCTATCCTCCCTCAAAACCGTCTTATGATTGGTTGTTATTTTTTGCGAAGTATTGGGAGGCGGGTGAGGAAAGTCAACATCGCCCAAGGTCGATAGGCGCCGGTGAGGGCACACCGCATCTGCGAAAGACAAGGAAAAGGCCCACCGCTCCCCGCGGAGCGATGGGCCTGACGTCGGTGCGAGCCGGTTACTGCGAGAGCTTCACGAAGTTCGGAAACTTCATCTTGCCTTCGGCGATCTTCTCGGGCCAGACCACGACCTGCTTACCGTCCTGCCACTGGAAGACGAGACCGGTCACCGTGCCCGCGCCGGACTTGATGCCGTGGGTGAACTCGTCGTTCTTGCCGTAGAACTGGATCTGGCCGATCGTGCCCTCGTAGTCGGTCTTCTCGAGCTCGGCGACCATCTTGTCGGGATCGGTCGAGCCGGCGCGTTTGATCGCGTCGGTGATGATGTAGACCTCATCATAGGCGGTGTAGCCGGTATAGGCCGGCGGCGATCCGAACTTGGCCTTGAAGGCGGCCGCGAACGGTTTTGTCTTGGAGGTCACGGCGACGTCGGGCGTCGCCACCGCGAGCGACGGGATGCCGTCGGCGGCGCCATTGGTGTCCTTCCAGAAGGTCGGGCTCAGCGCCTGCGCGCTGATGCCGAACATCGGGATCGGCACCTGCTGGTTCTTCCACTGCACCGTCGGCTGCACGCCGACATGCGAGATGCCGGTCACGATCACGTCGGGCTTCTTGCCCTCGATGTTGTTGAAGATCGGCGTGAAGTCCGTGGTATCGGGCGAGAAGCGCACATGCTCGACGACCTTCAGCCCGGCCTTCGGCAAACAGGCCTCGTAGCCGACGTCGAGCGGCTTGGTCCAGGCGGCGTCCTCGCTCATGATCGCGACGGTCTTGAACTTGAGCTTGTCGACCAGGAGATCCTTGGCGGCGTCGCAGACGAGCTGGGCCTGGGCGGCCGAGGTCAGGTAGCCGTGGAAGGTGTACTTGTTCTTCTCATAGTCGTTGTGGATCGCCTTGGTGATCTCGTTGGAGGCGGCGCCCGGCGTGATCAGCGGCATCTTCAGCCGCGCCGCCCAGGGCTCCAGCGCCAGCACGACCTCGCTGATGTAACTCGCGATCACCGCGGAGACCTTGTCCTCGCTCACCGCGCGCTGGAAGGCGCGCACGGAATCGGCCGACGAGCTCTTGTTGTCATAGGTGACGATCTCGACCTTGCGGCCGAGGATGCCGCCCTTGGCGTTGATCTCGTCGGCGGCGATCTGCGCGCCGCCCGGCGTCGCCGCGCCCGCGATCGACTGCACCTCGGCAATGATTCCGATCTTGATCGGATCGCTCGACTGCGCGTAGGCGGGGGCCGCAAGGCACAGCGCCAGTGCGGAGGCGAGGACGCCGCCGCTCAGAGTTGAAGATCGCATGGTCGTTTCCTTTCTATGCTTTTTGTTGATGTCGAGGACTTACAGAAAATCGGCGCCGGCTTCGCTGGCGAAGCGGCCGGGATCGCCCTCCCAGACGATCCTGGCGTGTTCGAGCACATAGACGCGGTCGGCGTGCGGTAGCGCGAAGGTCACGTTCTGCTCGCCGAGCAGCACCGTGATCGCCGTGGTCTGCCGCAGTTTTGTGAGTGCCTTGGACAATTGCTCGAGGATGACGGGGGCAAGGCCCAGCGTCGGCTCGTCCAGGATCAGGATCTGCGGCTGCATCATCAGCGCGCGGCCGATCGCGAGCATCTGCTGCTCGCCGCCCGATAGCGTCTGCGCCATCTGGCCCTGGCGCTCTTTGAGGATCGGGAACAGTTCGAACAGCCAGGCGAGCTGCGCGGCGCGCTTGTCGTCGGACAGATGCTGGCCGCCGAGATCGAGGTTCTCCCGCACGCTCATCTCGCCGAACAGCTCGCGCGATTCCGGACATTGCACGAGGCCGCTGCGGGCGATCTTCGCCGGGCTGGTGCCGCGCAACTTGTTACCGCCGCGCACGATCTTGCCGCTATAGGGCAGGAAGCCAGAGATGGTGTTGAACAGCGTGGTCTTGCCGGCGCCGTTGAGGCCGACCACGGAGACGAACTCGCCCTCGTGGACGTGGATCGAGACGTTCTCCAGCGCCTGCGCCTTGCCATAGAACACGCTGACATTCTCGACCTGGAGCAGCGGCACCTTATCCCTAAAGCTGGTCTCGGGCCGGGCATGGGTCTCGATGGCGCCGCCGAGATAGACTCGGCGCACGGTCTCGTTTCGCATGACGTCCTCGGCCTTGCCGGTGACGATCTCCTCGCCGAGATACATCGCGAGCACGCGGTCGACGAGCGCGGCGACGCTCTTGACGTTGTGGTCCACCAGCATGACCGCGCGGCCGTCATCGCGAAAGCTGCGGATCAGGTCGGAGAAGATGTCGACCTCGGCCCGCGTCAGCCCGGCGAAGGGCTCGTCCACCAGCACGACCTTGGGATCGCGGGCGATGGCTTTGGCAAGCTCGAGCCGGCGGAGGTCGGCGAAGGGCAGCGTCGGCGGGCGGCGGTTCATGACGTTGCCTAGGCCCACGCGCTCGGCGATCCATTTGGCGCGCTCGACCAGCGCCTTGTCCGGAAACAGCATGAACAGGCTGTCCGGCAGCAGCGCCACCATGATGTTCTCCAGCACGGTCTGCCGGTTTAGCGGCCGCGAGTGCTGGAACACCATGCCAAAGCCCTTGCGCGCGATTTTGTGCGCGGGCAGGCCGGCGACGTCCTCGCCTTCGAAGATCACTTCGCCCGAGGTCGGGCGCTCGATGCCCATCACGCTCTTCATCGCGGTCGACTTGCCCGAACCGTTCGGCCCGATCAGGCCGAAGATCTCGCCGCTGTTGACCTCGAAGCCGAGGTTCTTCACGGCGGTCAGGCCGCCGAAGCGCTTGGTCAGGCCGCGGACTTCGAGCACGGCCCGGTTTGAAAGCCTCATATCCATCACGAGCGAGCCTCGCGCGAGAGGGCCGCCCCTAAGAAGCCGCCGGGGAAGAACAGCACGACGAGCAGCGCGACCGCCGAGACGATGAAGGTGGCGAGCTCGCCGGTGGGCCTTAAGAACTCGCCGGCGACGATCAGGAAGATCGCACCCAGCGCCGCGCCGAGCACGGTGCGCCGGCCGCCGAGCACGGCGGAGACGATGACATTCACACCGACCGCGACGTCGACTACGGTGCCGACCGAGGCGGTGCCGAAGTAGAACACCAAGAGTGCGCCAGAGAGCCCCGAGAAGAATGCAGAGACGATGAAGGCCGCGAGCTTGTGCTTGACGATGTTGAAGCCGAGCGCGCCGGCCTGCACCGGATCCTGGCCGCTCGCCTGGAGCACGAGTCCAACAGGCGATTGCGACAGGCCGTAGAGGATCGCCGCTGAAATCGTCATGAAGCCGAGTGCGATCCAGTAATTCGTCCCGGCATTGATGCTGATGACGTCGGGGATGGTGAGCCCGATCTCACCGCCAGTGAGGTCGGCGAACACGACGATGAAGTTCTGCAGCATCAACACCGCGACCAGCGTGGTCAGGCCGAAATAGGGGCCGCGCACCCTGAGCGCCGGCAGCGCCAGCACGAGCCCCGCGACGACGGAGGCGAACGCGCCGAGCACGATGCAAGCATAGACCGACCAGCCGAACTGGGCGTTCAGGATGCCGGCGGTGTAGGCGCCGACGCCGATCAGGAAGGTCGGGCCGAAGTTCACTTCGCCGGCAAAGCCGAACAGGAGGTCCCAGGCCATCGCGAACACGCCGAAATAGAAGGCGACGGTGAGTAGGCCCAGCACATAGCCGGAGACGTAGAGCGGCAGCGTCGCCGCGATCACGACGAGCGCCAGAGAGATGAAGAACAGGCGCGAGGTAAAGAAGCCGGCCATCTCAGCGCCTCCCCAGAAGGCCCTGGGGCCGGATGTACATGACAAACACGAGCAGCAAGAGCGCCGGGATGGTGCGGTACGCCGGCGAGAGCAGGTAGGCGGTGAGCGTTTCGAGATAGCCGACCACGAAGGCGGCGATCAGCGAGCCGGAGACACTGCCGAGGCCGCCCAGCACGACGATCGAGAACGCGCTCGCGGTCAGCGGGCCGACGCTGTAGGAGCTGACGCCTAAGAACATGCCGAGCAGCACGCCGGCAATGCCGGCGAGGATGCCGTAGATCGCCCAGACCACGATGTAGATGTTGGTGAGCTCCAGCCCGAGCAGGGTGACGCCGCGTGGGTTCATCGAGGCCGCGAGCACCGCCTTGCCGGTGCGGGTGCGGTTCACCAGCAGCCAGAGCAGCGCGATCACGAGGCAGCACACGATGGCGGTGAAGATCTCGTTGCGCGGCGTGCGCACGCCGAGCATCTCGACCACGCCCTCGACGATCGGCAGCACGGTCTTGGCGTTGTTGGTGAAGAAATAGGCGATCAGCTCCTGGATCATGATGCCCCAGAGCAGCGTCCCCGTAAGGACGAAGATCTCCTTCTCCTCGTTCGGGATGCGCCGGGAATCCTGGATCGGCTTCACCACCGCGAAATAGGTGGCAAACGCCGTGAGGAGCGCAACGCCGACGCCGATCAGCGCGCCGGCATAGGTGCCGACACCGAGGATGCTGGCGGCGGCCCAGGCGGCGACGGCTGCCGCCACCATGATGGCCCCGTGGGAGAGATTGAGGACGCCCGAGACGCCAAAGATCAGCGTGAAGCCGGTGGCACCGAGGGCGTAGAGCGCACTGATGGCAAAGCCATCGATCAATATCTGGAAAGCTCGCATAGATGATTGGCCAGGCAGACGAGCTGCCTCCTTGAGGGAGAAGGTGCTGTATGGAGCGCACGTGAATGCTGCCGGGCTCGCGCCCGGAGAGCAGTCCCGATCAGCCTGTGATGGGTTCGATGAGGCTCGGAAGCCAGACGTTGGCCTTTGCGCCGGCCTTTGCAACGTCCTTCGGTGCGCCGGTCGCGGCCGTGTCGCACGCCATATGCAACGCAACAGAGAGTCGTTTCTTCATCTTGTTCTTCTCCCTTTGAACAGGCCTCTTGTGAGCCATTGTGTCGCGACTATACCGGCCGAGACTTTCTCGGCAAGTGAAACTGCATTCAGGATTGTGAGAGGCGGACTAAAGTTGAGAGCTTGCGCAATTTGCAGGCAGAATAGATGCGCGACATCCATTGCGCGCGCAGGCATGCAGATTCCGTCGATGGGTATGCGTGAGTATCAACGGCTGCGAGCGATCGGCGAGCCGTGATGTCGTCAAGCGGTTCAGCGTGCTTGCAGCAGGGATGGATCGAGCGGTGTCAGCCGGGTGGGATCGAAGGGCGACAAATCAACCTCGCGCGTTGCGCCTTCAGTGATCAACTCGGCCAACGCTTCTCCGGTGGCGGGGGCATTGAGGATGCCCCAGACATTGTGTCCGGTCGCAACATAGAGGCCTTCGCTGTAAGGCACCTTGCCGATCAGCGGCAAGCCGTCCTGCGTCACCGGACGGAAACAGGCCTGCTGCGCGATGATCCTTTCGGGACGGAACAGCGGCGACAGCCGCTCGGACATGGTTTGCAGCCGCGCGATCGCATCAACGTCGGGCGTCACGGCGGCGGGATCGAGCGGCAGCGCCGCGATGTCGGAAAGAGCCGTGATGTGCGTGCTGCCGTCGGCACGCGGGAAGACCTCGATCGACACCGCGCTGCCGTCTTCCTCGCATTCCAGGAATAACGCCTCGGCCGGCACGTCGGCGGCGGTGTCGTAGACGATGCTCGGGCTGCGCTGGCCGTAGACGGCGGGCAGGCTCATCCATTGCGCCGCGAGCAGCGACCACGGTCCCATCGCGATCACGATGGCATCCGCCGCGACGACGCTGCCTTCGACCTCGACACCCGTCGCACGATCGCCATCGCGCACGATGTCGGTGATGCGTCCGGCGCGAAGCGTGGCGCCTTGCGCGAGGGCCGCATTCATCACCGCCCACGTGAACTTGCGGGGATGAACGATCGCAGTCGTCTTCGCCGTGCCGATGCGCTGTGCGATGACGACGCCGTCGCTGAGCCAACCAAGTGCGGATGGTGCATCCCGGCGCGCGTCGCCGTCGGACGCAACGAAGCCGCTATAGGCAGTCATCGGCCGGTAGCCCCAGTCGCCCGCGATCTCCTCCGGCAGTTGCCTGTGAAGCGCAAAGCTGCGCCGGGCCAGCGCATCGAGCGGCGTGCCGGCGCACCAGTCCTGCGCCAGGAAGCCGCCGGCCTTGCCGGACGCTGCGGCCGCGACCTCGGTCCGCTCCACGACAGTCACGTCGATGCCGCGGCGGCGCAGGAAATAAGCCGTGCAGGCCCCGATCACACCGCCGCCGCAGATCACAACGCGCATGCTCTCTCCCTTGTCGCTCCCGCGGCTCGCGACTTCATCAGGTGTGCCGCGTTTCAAAATGTTTCACGTGGGCGTCACACCCGGTGGATACGTTCACTGCGGCAATTTGAAGCCGCAGGTGGGGCTTCTTCTCATTTTCGTAGATCGGGTTTGGCGCAGGGCAACTCAACGTTGCTGCCTGCGGTGAGCCGTGTTTTGTCCAAAGCTGCTCTGGGGAGAGACCATGACGAGACTTGGTGAAGGGAAGTCGGAAGGCGTCTACGGCAAGCTGCGCAAGATGAGCTTTCTCGTGCTTGCAGTTTGCCTTGCGATTTTTTCGGTCGTCAGCGTGCGCGCTGACGATGATGACCGGGGCAGGGGAGGCGAGAGCCGGGCTTATGCCATCGGGCTGTGGGGCGATCTGCCGTATTCCGACCTCCAGGCGCAGGTCGGCGTGCCGAATCTGATCGCCGACATGAACGACCAGAAGCTGGTCTTCACGGTGCATGATGGCGACCTGAAAGCCGGCAGCGGCACGCCGGGATCCGTGACCCCTACAACGTGCAGCGACGCTCTCTATCAGCAGGGGCTCAAATATTTCAACTCCCTGAAGTCGGCTGCGATGGTGACCCCCGGCGACAATGACTGGACCGACTGCGATCGCCCGGCGAACGGCTCGTTCAACTCGCGCGACAGGCTCGACTACGAGCGGAAGATTTTCTTCAGCACCGACTATTCCCTTGGGCAGCGGCCGATCAAGCAGCAGGTGCAGCATGACAAGCTGTGCCTCGATCACAACAACCAGCTGACCGGCTGCGTCGAGAACCGCCGCTGGATCATGAAAGGTGTGGTCTACGCCACACTCAACATCCAGGGATCGTGCAACAATCGTTGCGATACGCTCCCCGACGATGCCGAATGGGCCGCGCGCAACAACGCCAATATCCTCTGGATGCAGCAGACCTTCGAGGTCGCGAGAACATATCGCGCCGCGGCCATCATGTTCATCTCGCAGGCGGACCCGGGCTGGGATCAGTCGGACGGAACCCGCGCGCCGTTGCGTGATCCGAAGACGCTTGCGCAAACGGACGCCAATCCGGATGGCTTCCAGGCTTTCTTGGTTGCGCTGCGCGATGAGGTGGTCGCCTTCGGCAGGCCCGTCGCCTACGTTCATGGCGACTCGCATTACTTCCGTATCGACCGGCCATTTCTCGATGCCAAGGGCCGGCGGCTGGAAAACTTCGTCCGCGTCGAGACCTTCGGCGACAACCAGGCGAACGGCAACAACGACGTGCATTGGCTGAAGGTGTTCGTGGACGACCGCAGCCGCGAGGTGTTCGCGTTCCAGCCGCAGATCGTACCCGCCAATCGGACCGCTGTGCTGGCGCCGCCAAAGCGTGGCGATGATTAGCGGGCCATACCGCCTCCGGTGATGACCTCGGCTGAGGTCAGCCTGGGGCGGTCAGATCGGGCGCCGGCGGATCGCGTCGGTGCCTAGCTCGCGTAACCCCGTTCCAGCGATTGCCGCTGCCGGTGCCGGTCCAGCGCCAGATCGACGAGACGCGTCAGCAGCTCGCCATACGGCACGCCCGAGGCTTCCATCATCTTCGGATACATGCTGATGGACGTGAAGCCGGGGAGGTTGTTGATCTCGTTGAAGCAGAACTCTCCGCCCTGCCGGTCGAGGAAAAAGTCGACGCGCGCAAAGCCGCTGCATTCGAGCGCCGCAAACACCCGCGTCGCCAGCGACCGCACGCGCTCCATCTGTGCTGCGTCGAGGTTGGCCGGAAGGTCGACCCGGGCGCCGTCGGGATCGAGATACTTTGCCTCGTATGAATAGAACTCGTGATGGGCATTGGGATTCAGCTCGCTGGCGAGGCTCGCGAACAGCGTCTCGCCCTCGAGCACCGCGACCTCAATCTCGCGTGCGTCGATGCCCTGCTCGACCAGAACCTTGACATCGTAGCGAAACGCATCATCGAGGGCGGCTCCGAGCGCATCCCAATCCTTCACCTTGTGAATACCGACGCTGGAGCCCATGTTGCACGGCTTGACGAAGACCGGGAGGTTCAGCCCCTCGACCGCCTTCGCAAGAGACGCGGACCGGTCCTGAACGAAGGCCTTGCGGGTGAGCACGCGATAGGGCGCGACCGGAATGCCGGCGAACTCGGCGAGCCGCTTGGCGACGTCCTTATCCATGCTGACGGCGGAGGCGAGGACGCCGGATCCGACATAGGCGACGTCGGCCAATTCCAGGAGGCCCTGCACGGTGCCGTCCTCGCAAAGCGGCCCGTGGATCACCGGAAAGACGACGTCGATCTCGCGCGGGTTCATCGTCCCAACGGAAATCGGCATGAGAGTGACGCGCCCATCAGGTTCTCTGGCGAGCCGTATCTCCGGCGCGTCGGGCAGGATCGGCAAGGACGTCGTCTGCGCCAGATCGAGCGCACCAAGATCGTTCCATTGCCACCGACCCTCCTTGTCGATGGAGACCGGGATCACCTCGAAGCGGGTGCGGTCGAGATGCCTGAATACGGAAGCCGCCGATTTCAGCGAGACCTCGTGCTCGCCGGACCTGCCGCCATAGAGAACAACGACGCGAATTTTGTCTGCCAATATTTTCTCTGTCATGGCTCAATTATGACGTGCTCTGTCCGAAAGTCACCTCTGTTGCCCGGTTGGCGCATCGGCGCAAACAGTTGGGCGCCGGCGAGGCACGCCGGCGCCCTGTCCGCAATCAAAGGCCGATGCCCTTCAGCCCGGCCCCGCGCCTTGCGTCGCCGTGTACACCGCATAGAGCGACTGGCTCGCGGCCATGAACAGGCGGTTGCGCTTGGGGCCGCCGAAGCAGACGTTGCCGCAGACTTCGGGCAGGCGGATGCGGCCGAGCAGCTTGCCCTCCGGTGACCACACCGTCACGCCGTTGTAGCCGACCGCGCGGCCGGCATTGCTGGAGGCCCAGAGATTGCCGTTGACGTCGCAGCGCAGGCCGTCGGGTCCGCACTTCACGCCGTCGATCACGCAATCGCTGAACTTCCTAGGGTTGGAGAGCTTGTTGTCCGTGCCGACGTCGAAGACAAAAATCTCGCCCTTGCCGCCGGGGCCGGTGTCACCCGGTCCCTTGCCGGTCGAGGCGATGTAGAGCTTCTTGTAGTCGGGTGAGAAGCACAGGCCGTTCGGGTCGGGCACCTGATCCTCGGTGACGACGAGATCGATGCGGCCGGAGGGGTCGATGCGGTAGCAGTTGGTCGGCAGCTCGCGCTTTCCCGGCACGAAGCCGGCGGGCTGTCCGATGCGCGGATTGAGCTTGCCGCCCGCATTGCTCGGCCCGCCCGCGACGTCAGGCTCACCTTCATAGAGCTGGCCGCCATAGGGCGGATCGGTGAACCAGTAACTGCCGTCGGGATGCGCGACGACATCGTTCGGCGAGTTCAGCTTCTTGCCCTGATAGGAATCCGCCAGCACCGTGGCGGTGCCGTCATGCTCGTAGCGCGTCACCCGGCGCGTCAGGTGCTCGCAGGAGAGTTGGCGGCCCTGGAAGTCGAAGGAGTTGCCGTTGGAATTGTTGGAAGGCGAGCGGAATACGCTGACGCGGCCGTCGTCCTCGGTCCAGCGCATTTGCCGGTTGTTGGGAATGTCGCTCCACAACAGATATCGGCCCTGTGCGCTCCAGGCCGGGCCCTCGGCCCATAGCACGCCGGTATAGAGGCGCTTGATCGCGGTGTTGGGCTGCGCGAGATCTTCGAAGGACGGATCGACCGCGATGATGTCGGGGTCCCAGAAATAGGTGGTCGGCGCGCCGTTGGGGCCGAAATCGCGCGGCGGAGTGGTGATCGTCGTCGGTGGAGCGGCAGGCCCGGTCTGGGCCAGCGCGGGGCCGGCCATTGTGGCGGCGGCGCCGAGCGCCAGTCCCCGGACAAGTGTTCGTCGTGAAAGCGCAGCATTCTGCTCCTGCTCAGGAGCCTCCTGGCGTGTCATCGCGTCCTCCCGGTTATGTTCGGCTGGCCGGTTGATCCGGCCGAGCGGCGCGAAGGTTAGTCCGGTCCGGTGACAGTTGCGAGGGGGAGGTTCGCATCCTCTGCGCGATGTCGCGAGAGCGCCGCAACATCGCCGCATTGCAGCCTTGCAAGGTGCAGGGCGACAATTCGCCTCGCCCGCGAGCTGTTAACCGGTGCCGGTTTTGAGACCTGTCAAGCCTTGACCTCGCGCGCGATGCTGGCAGAACGGTGTGCGGGGGAGAAGAGGCCGGAACTCATGGCGGTAGCTGTCGTCGTATTGGTTATGCTGCTCGCGGCTGCGTTCGCCGCCGGCTATTTCACCCGCGCCCACGTCTCCCGCAAAAGGCGGGCCGAAGCACGCCGCTGGCGCGAATATACCGAGCCGGATTGGCTCAGCGCCAACGCGCCCGCCAACACCAATGAGGTCACGAACAAGGCTGCGCCCGTGGTCACCGGCGAACTCGGCCAGATGCTGGATCGCTGGGAGAGCAGGGCCCGCGCCCGCCGCGCGGGATAGCTTGACGTTGTTCCCCAGTTCGGATTTAGCGAAGCACAATCCGGGGCCTTTGTATCGCAAGGACGCGGAGGCTACCGCGAACTCTCCGACATCACCGTAACCCTGAGGTGCGCGCCCTGCACAGCAGGGCGGGCCTCGAAGGGCGACGGCCCGGATGCATCCCGGCCGTTCATCTTTCGAGGCTCCCGGCGCGATGCTGATTGCATCGCGCCACTCGCACCTCAGGATGACGGGGCTGATAAGGACGCTTGCTGAGGGGATGCGATCGACCTGCAACCAGGTCAGCTATCCTGACCATCTTTTGGCGTTGCAGTTGCGCCCGTTTCTCGTCTAGAAACAGGCCCATCGGGCCTCCCGGCAACCAACCGTCAACGGTTTTGGCCGAAGATTTGAGGGCTCAAAAGGGTCTGGCAATGCTGATTCGCGGCCAAATTGATGGGATTTCGCAGGAGGTGGCTCTGGCCGCCGCCACGATCCCGGCCGCGCTGCCCACCCTCCTTCTTGGCGGGCTTCTTCTTAGCTGCCCCTGAGGGCCGGCTGGGCGCAACGCGCCTGGGCGCTCAGGGGTTGGTCGAGATCACCGGACACCTCAAGCGCCAACGGACCAAGACGGTCTGAACGGCGCAAAAGCTCAAAAGGAATTTGAAATGGCCACCGTGAACAAGTCCGAGAAGGACCGCGTCATCATTTTCGACACCACGCTGCGCGACGGCGAGCAGTGCCCCGGCGCTACCATGACCTTCGAGGAGAAGCTCGAGGTCGCCGAGCTGCTGGATGATATGGGCGTGGACGTCATCGAGGCCGGCTTCCCCATTACCTCGCAGGGTGACTTCGAAGCGGTGAGCGAGATCGCCCGCCGCTCCAAGAACTCGGTGATCGCCGGTCTGTCGCGCGCGCATCCAGCCGACATCGACCGCTGTGCCGAGGCCGTGAAGTTCGCCAAGCGCGGCCGCGTCCACACCGTGATCGCGACCTCGCCGTTGCATATGCGGGTGAAGTTGAACAAGACGCCGGAAGAAGTGCTCGAGACCTCGGTCGCCATGGTCGCGCGCGCCCGCAACCAGATCGACGACGTCGAATGGTCGGCCGAGGACGGCACCCGCAGCGAGATGGACTTTTTGTGCCGCATTGTCGAGGCCGTCATCAAGGCCGGTGCGACGACCGTGAACATCCCCGACACCGTCGGCTATACGGTGCCGGAGGAATACACCCACTTCATGAAGACGCTGATCGAGCGCGTGCCGAACTCGGACAAGGCGATCTTCTCCGTGCATTGCCATAACGACCTCGGCATGGCCGTGGCGAACTCGCTGGCCGGCATCGTCGGCGGCGCGCGTCAGGTCGAGTGCACCATCAACGGCATCGGCGAGCGTGCCGGCAACGCTGCGCTCGAAGAGATCGTGATGGCGATCAACGTCCGCAACGACAAATTCCCCTACTGGAACAAGATCGACACCACGCAGCTGACCCGCGCCTCGAAGGTGGTGTCGGCGGCGACCTCGTTCCCCGTCCAGTACAACAAGGCGATCGTCGGCCGGAACGCCTTCGCGCATGAGAGCGGCATCCATCAGGACGGCGTGCTGAAGGACGCCTCCACCTACGAGATCATGCGGCCCGAGATGGTCGGCCTGAAGCAGTCCTCTCTGGTGCTGGGCAAGCATTCCGGCCGCCACGCCTTCGTGCACAAGCTGGAGGAGATGGGCTACAAGCTCGGCCCGAACCAGCTGGAAGATGCGTTCACGCGGATGAAGGCGCTGGCCGACCGCAAGAAGGACATCTACGACGAGGACATCGAGGCACTGGTCGACGAGGAGATGGCGGCCTCGCACGACCGCATCAAGCTGACCTCGCTGACCGTGATCGCCGGCACCCATGGCCCGCAGCGTGCGACCATGAAGCTCGACGTTGACGGCCAGATCAAGATCGAGGAGGCCGAGGGCAACGGTCCGGTCGATGCCGTGTTCAACTGCATCAAGCGCCTGGTGCCGCACGAGGCCAAGCTCGAACTGTACCAGGTCCACGCGGTCACCGAAGGCACCGACGCGCAGGCGGAAGTCTCGGTGCGGCTGTCGCAGGACGGCCGCTCGATGACGGCGCGTGCGGCGGACCCGGATACGCTGGTGGCCTCGGCCAAGGCCTATCTCGGCGCGCTCAACAAGATCGTCATGAAGCGCCAGCGCGACACGGTGACAACGGCGGCGGCGAGCTGAACGCTCACGTTCCGGATGAAACGGCGGAAACGCGGTGCCCTCGGCACCGCGTTTTTCGTTGATCGCCCACGCCGGCGTTTCTGCTCGGATACCGCATTTTTGCAAGGAGACCCCTGCTAAGGGGCAATGGCGCCTCAGCCTGCTTCCCTATAAATCTGGCTCCCAAGAATTTAAGGTTTGGGGCCGGCGGTCCGCGCCCCACAAAAACGTACTGGAGGAAGCATGCGGAAACTCATTTGGGCTGCGGCATCGATTGCGGCTTTGGCGCTGACCGGGCCGGCATCGGCGCAATCGCCGATCATCATCAAGTTCAGCCACGTCGTCGCCACCGACACGCCGAAGGGCAAGGCGTCGGAGAAGTTCAAGGAGCTCGCCGAGAAGTACACCGGCGGCAAGGTCAAGGTCGAGGTCTACCCGAACTCGACGCTCTACAAGGACAAGGAAGAGCTCGAGGCGCTCCAGCTCGGCAGCGTGCAGATGCTGGCGCCGTCCAACTCCAAGTTCGGCCCGCTCGGCATCCGCGAGTTCGAGGTGTTCGATCTGCCCTACATCCTTCCCGACCTGAAAACGCTGCGGAAGGTGACGGAAGGCCCGCTCGGTGCGCGGCTGCTCAAGCTGCTCGACACCAAGGGCATCACCGGCCTTGCCTACTGGGACAACGGCTTCAAGCAGATGAGCGCGAACAAGAAGCTGATCGCACCCGCCGACTATCAGGGCGTCAAGTTCCGCATCCAGTCCTCGCGCGTGCTGCAGGCCCAGTTCAAGGCGCTCGGCTCGCTGCCGCAGGTGATGGCTTTCGGCGAGGTCTACCAGGCATTGCAGACCGGCGTGGTCGACGGCCAGGAGAACACCTGGTCGAACATCTATACCCAGAAGATGCACGAGGTGCAGAAGTACATCACCGAGAGCAATCACGGTTACATCGGCTACGTCGTGATCGTGAACAAGAAGTTCTGGGACGACCTGCCGGCCGACATCCGCGACCAGCTGTCGAAGGCGATGAAGGAAGCGACCGATTACAACAACGCGCAATCGCAGAAGGAGAACGACGACGCGCTCGCCGAGATCAGGAAGAGCGGCAAGAGCGAGATCCTCAAGCTTACGGGCGAGCAGGACGAGGCGATGCGCAAGGCCATGGAGCCGGTCTACAAGGATGCCGCGAGCCGCGTTGGCCAGCCGCTGATCGACGAATTTCTGAAGGAAGCCAAGAGCACGACGAACTGACTCGCGCGACGCGTGGACATATAATGCATGAACAAAAGGCTTCCGTGCCGGCACGGAAGCCCCTTTTGTTGCAAATCGTTTCAGCCTGCATCTGAACAGGCATTCACGGTAGTTACATCTCTGTAAGAACGGCTTCCTGTCCAAGTTGTAAGTTGCGCGTCAGCCTTCTCGCGCTCATCCTCACGCGCATCCTTCCAGAGGAGGTACGTCATGAGGAAGTTCACCATCGCCGCCATCGCCGTGCTCAGCATTGCCGGCTCGGGCGCGGTCTATGCCCAATATCATCGCCCGTGGATGGAGCACTTCCGCCACATCCGCATGAACCCGGAAGACCGCGCCGCCTTCGTCGACGCGCGGATCGCCGCCGTCCATGCCGGGCTGAAGCTCAACGCCGATCAGGAAAAGCTGTGGCCGCCGGTCGAGGCCGCCGTGCGCGACTTCGCCAAGCTGCGCATCGATCGCGCCAATGCGCGCATGAATGCCGGCCCGGGTGATGCCGGGAGCGCCGATAAGCCGGACGATCCGATTGCCCGCCTGCGCCAGCGCGCCGAGGACATGGGCGCCAGCTCCGCCGCCCTGAAGAAGATCGCCGATGCCGCCGATCCGCTCTACAAGACCCTCGACGAGGGTCAGAAGCGGCGCCTCGCCGTGCTGACCCGCCACCGCGGCCCGTTCGGCGGCGGCGAGGACGGCCCGCCCCGCCACTTCATGGAACGGGGCATGGACCGGATGATGGAGAGGGGCATGGAGCACTTCCACCGTGACCGTTTCGACCGCGACGGCGGCCCGGACCGGGACCGCGAGGGCCGGCTCTGAGCGAGTCCGGGATTTCCCGGGGATTAGCCTTGGCGAAGCCGCTGGAATCCAGCGGCTTTTCGCTTTTTCGGGGCTGTGGAAGAACCTTGGAAAACATGCGCTACATCGCTTGCCAGACCCGGATCGCTTTGCTAAACGACCGGCCTCGCAAGGCTTTGACCGGCCTTCGGGCGCATAGCTCAGTTGGTAGAGCAGCTGACTCTTAATCAGCGGGTCCCAGGTTCGAGCCCTGGTGCGCCCACCATAGCGAGATCAATTGCTTAAAGCGATTGCACATCGGAACGGACCTTTTTAGTTGGGAAATCTCGCTACGATTGCTTGCGATTTCGCAGGCTAGTCTACGATTTGTTGCGATCAGTTGGGCGCTTCATGGAGCGGTGACAATAGCCTGCTGATGACCCACGTCAGCTCTTCGAATTCGAAAGCGGCACGCTGGATCCGTAAATTGCGAACAACCGATGATTCGCACCGACGGAAGCGACGGGCCAAGAGGCGAACTTCCGCGTGTAAACGAGCGCCCCGACGCGCTCTTGTGTCAGCTTCGAGTGACGCGAGTTCGCATCGAGAGGCTAGTTCCACCGGTGGCCGTCGTGCCCGATCCGGTTGCAAGCCCCGCGATCGGCGCGCGTTCATTGACGTAGCTGGTGCAGCAGCTCCGCAACACGTTCATCTGCGCGACGCAGGCGGCGACAGAGCTCGCGGTTAACATTTTGAAGCACTATGATATAGGCGGGCATGTCAGCCTTATAATAGGCGTACAGGTTCTTGGCTGTCAGCTCGTAGAGCACGGCTGGCGTCGTTGCCGTGACCGTGGCCGATCGATTTTGCATTTGGATCAGGGTCATCTCGCCAAAGAAATCCCCTGGCCCGAGATCAGCCGTGTGAATGAGCTCGCCTGAATGTCCTTGCCTGCGTACCTCAAGCTCTCCTGAATGGACGACAAACATCGAACGTCCGGGATCGCCTTCAGCGACAACGATCTGGCCTGCCTGAACCCTGCGCTCGACCAACATGGAGAGCAACAAGTCGAGACTCGTATCTGAAAGGCCACCGAAAAAAGGTGTCGCGAGCAAGAACGCTTTCAGATCGGGCGAGCTGACAGCCATCAGAATACTATACGCCGCTGCTTCAACCGCAATCAATGCATCTTTCCGGCACGGCTTGCGCGCAGCCGAAAATGAAGGAGGCCGCCGAACGAGGCGACCTCCAATTGCAGCTTGGAAGAACTAGCTCAGAACGGCGGCTGCCCCGGCCCCGAGCCCGGGCCAAACGGGCCGCGCAGGTTACCCGGGCCCTGCAAACCGCCAGCGATGAAGCCGCCGACCCACAGGACGGCGTCCTTGATGGCGCCGCCGATGGCGCGGAAGGCGTCGCCGAGCCAGTTGCCGCCGACGACCGCTTCAAGTTCCGCATCGTTCAGTTCGATGATTTCCGGTTTTGCATGTTCCAGGTTCAGCATTTTGGTCGCTCCTCTTCAGATGATGTGTTGATGAAACGTTTGAACGTGTGGTTCTCAGCGGTGGAAGATGCCACCAGGCAACCAGGGGTTCGGCCCGGCCGGCTGATGGGTCGTGATCTTTCCATCCACAATCCAGGGACCAATGCAGCCTCCATCGTTGATGAAGCCACCGCACACGGACTCCAATTCACGGTCGTCCAGCTCTCTACGGTCTCGATTGCTGCGCTCAATCATTTCTGTCTCCCGCTTGCCAACGAGGGGCCATCCCCTCTCATCCGGTGGTCGCAGGAGTAGCGCGGGCGGTTTGTTTAGGCTGTGATATCCATCACAGAGGCAAGCGGCTGCTTTTCTTCCGCGAAATGAGAACCGGTTTCGCAACTGCACTGCGGTTCCAGAGCCTGTAGATATCGACCGAGGGTGCGGAAGAACGCACGATTTGGGCTAGCCTCCGACGCCTAACCGGGCTTGAGCTGTTTCTCGGCGCGAATGGATCGGGGGTACCGCGATTAAAGCATCTGCCGCTGTGCAAACGCCGAAAAAGCACCGGCGGCGGCGGTCAACTCCTCGAACGTGCCGCTTTCGACGATCTTGCCGTCGACCAGCACGATGATCCGATCCGCTCTCTTCACGGTGCTCAGCCGGTGAGCGATGACGATCCGAGTGACATTCAAATTTTCCAGGGCATCGCTAACGATGGCTTGGGATCGATTGTCGAGGGAGCTCGTCGCCTCGTCGAACAGCAGGACGCGTGGGCGTCGCGCGATGGCGCGCGCGATCATGATGCGCTGACGTTGTCCTCCTGAAAGCGTACTGACGCCTTCGGCCATCTGGGTCAGCATGCCCATCGGCATGGCCTTGATGTCCTCTTCAATGCCGGCGAGCCGGGCGGCTTCCCAGGCCTGATCGAGCGGCAGTCGAAGTCCGCCACAGATATTCTCGTAGATGCTCCCGTTAGCCAACCTGGCGCTCTGCAAGACGACACCAAGCTGTCGCCGTAAGCCGCTTGCATCCAGCGTCTCGATTGATTTTCCGTCGTAGAACACTGCGCCCGATTCCGGTCGCTCGAACCCCAGCAGCAGCCGGAACAGGGAGGATTTGCCACTTCCGGATGGACCTACGAGCGCGACGTATTCGCCCGGCGCGATCTTTAATGTGACGTTGTCGAGCACCAGAGGGCCGCTCGACAGATACCGGAACGACACGCGCGCAAGCTCGATCGAACCGGACAGTTCTCCCGGCGCCTTGCGCTCATCTGAAATCTCCGTCGGGCTCGCGATCAGAGGCCGCAACCGGAGCATCGGTGGTATTGCGATCAGCGCCTCACTCACGCCGCTCGCCCAGGAGCCGACGGCCCCCATCGATTGCCCGAAGGCGGAAAAGAACGCGAAGAACGTGCCGAGATCCGTGAGCAGGTTGCTGTTCGAATAGGATGCGTAGGCAAATATGATCAGCGTCGCGAGGGTTGGAAAGGCCGTCTCGAATGCGCCGAGGCCGTTGCCAGCAACTTGCGAGGAGACAAAATATTGCTTTTGGGTCGCGAACTGCTTCGACCAAATTCCGAGCGCGCGCCCGGTCGCTCCCGACACGCGCAACTTGCCGACACCCATCAGCAACTGGAGGACGAATCCGCTGACCTTGCCCTGCTGATTGAAGTGCTTGTTCTCGTAATAGAGCCGCAGCAGGTTAGTGAAAATGATGGCGGCCGCCCTGACGAATGTCAGCCCAATCGCGAGCAAGGCCAGCTTCGGGCTGTAGTAGACCATCAAGCCGAGGCTGAAGATGCAGAATAGGCCTGCGATCATGCCGCGCAACGCGTGGCCTGTCAGCGCACGCCGCGCGGCGTCGATGCCCATCGCGCGGTCCACCAGCTCGCCCGCCGTGAATTCCCGGAAGACCGCGGTGGGCAACCTGAGCAGACGATCGATCAACGCCGACTGCAATCGCCAGTCGATCGTCGCTTCCATGCGGAGCATGACAAGCCCCTGCATGACTTGGACGCTGGCTACCGCCAGTGCCGTCAGGCCAAGCGCGAGAGCGCAGAACACGAGCTGGTCGAGCTCCGATCTCGGGATGATTGAGCTGATCAGCAGGTTGGTGACAAAGGGAGTCGCCAGCGACAGAAGCCCGATCATCACGACCGCCAATGCGATGCGCAGACCGCTGCCACGCGCATAGCGTAGGGCAAATTGAAGAAGATCCCTGAAATTCAGGGAGCGTGACGGCAGCGGCGGATAGAACATCGCCGCGTCCGAAGCGATCTGCGCCGCGACGGCGCGATTGACCGGCCGACGCGCTTTCGTCAGCGGATCGATCATGATGTAGCCGCGGCGCGGCTCGTAGACCAGGGCGACCGGATCGCGCTTCTCGCCAAACCAGCCGACCAGTGGGCCGGCGTCGGTTCGCCACCAGCGCGACCGCAGCAGGACTTGCCGCAGCCGAAGACGGGCATCGAGCGCGATTTGCGTCAGGTCAGCGAATTCCTGCCGGCTGCCATCGATTCGACCGGGGACCGCGATAGGCGTGCGCATAGCGCTTCCGACAAGTTGGCAGGCGCCGGCCAGCCGGTCGGAATACGATGCATCGACCGAGTCATGATCAAAGCGCCGCCCGATGATGCCTGACAGGCGGTCGAAGGCTTCCATCGACTGCGACGCCGCAAGAGCATTCCGGCTCGCCAAACGCTCACTCTCGGCGAGCCTTTCATGCTCCAGAATGCGCTGGACGCAGGTGACGAAGCTCTGGTGGAGCTGATCGATTGCCGGCCAGATCGAGGCGGGCGCAACGCCTGTTGCGGTCACGCTGCAGCCTTCCGGGCCCGCCTCGACCCATAAGCCCGAGGTCAGCGGCAGCGGCCGGCTTCCGGCCCCATAAGAAACGGCGACGCCCATCAGATTGAGGTCGCCGCGCTCCACCGTCAGCCAAAGTAGTCCACGCATGGGTCCCCGGCCGCATTCGTTCGGGGACAATCGGGCTTCGCCCTCCGGCAACTCGGCCATCTGCCAGTGCGGCGCAGGGCCTGCGACGAAGCGCGCCAACCGTTCGATCCAGCGCGTGGCCTGAGCTGCCGAGAGATCCGACCTGGATCGCGCTGACGCGCGCGTTCCGTCGGTGCCGACTGCGATGAAGCTGACGCTGTGTGCTGCGGATGTCGCGAGCGCCTGGAGATCGGGGATAACATCGCCGCTTTCGATTCGAAACAGATGGTGTCTGCTTCCGTATTCGCCATCGTCGACATCGACAGCAAAGATGTCGAGATGACCGGCGATGACCTCCAGTACATGGCCGCGGTGATTGAGGAGGACGGGCCTGCGACCATCGAGCGCCATATCGACCGGAAGCTCCGTCGAGAGGAGGCTCGCGCCCGACACGATGTTTTCAGCCGAACGGGTCATTCCTGGGACACCAGCCTTGCGTATTCGCCGGCGAGGGCGAGGAGGCTCTCGTGCGTCCCTCGCTCGACAACCTTGCCTTGCCGTAACACGATGATCTCGTCGCAATCCCTGATCGTGCTCAGACGATGCGCGATGATGATGCAGGTGCAGCCGGAACGGCGCAAATTATCGTCGATCGCCTTCTCTGTGACCGGATCGAGCGCTGCCGTGGCTTCATCGAGAACGATGACGGAAGGGCGGCCGACAAGAGCACGCGCGATCTCGATGCGCTGGCGCTGCCCGCCGCTGAAATTCGTTCCACCCTCGCTGACGTAAGTATCGTAATTGCCGGCCCTGATGGCGATCTCACCCTGGATCTGCCCGTCTTGCAGCGCCCTGGTCAGATCGACGTCCGGCGTCGTCCGGTCCCAGAGCGTGAGATTGTCTCGCACCGTGCCCTCGAACAGGAAGATATCCTGGTCCACATAGGCTACGGAGTTGGCGAGGATCTCGGGCGGCACGTCCCCAAGCGGGGCCCCGTCGATCAGGATCTCCCCGGACCACGGCCTGTTGAGGCCGCAAATCAGGCGACCAAGCGTCGATTTGCCGCTTCCGGACGCGCCGACAATCGCCACCCGCGATCCCGGGCTGATGGCAATCGAAAGATCGGAGATCAGCGGAGGCTCGAGCAGCGAATAGCCGAATTGTACATTCCTCAGTTCGACGCGTCCGGCGAGCTTAGCTGGGAAACGCTTTTCGGATCCGCCTTCCTTCGGCTTGTCGCCGAGCGGATAGTTGTAGACGTCTTCGAGGCGGTCGAGCGCGCCCCGGATCAACTGAAAGCCGCTGGCCTGATTGACCAGCGCCGAAACAGGCTCCGAGAAGCTTGCCATCAGCGCCTGGAACGCGACGAGGCTGCCGAGCGTCAGCGAGCCTTCAATCACCCGCAAACCTCCGAAGCCGAGGATCGCCGTCATGGTCAATCCGGAGATCAGCGTCGGGATCATGTCGAGCATGATCGACGACGAGGCGAGGTCGCGCTCTGCATTGAGAAGCTTGGCCTGAATGCCAGACCACTGCCCGAACGCCTCGTCCTCGAGGCCACTTGCCTTGATCGTCTCAATGCTCCTGACGATGCTGACCACCGCTCCCAGCAACTTTCCGCGTTCTTGCGAGAGCCCGCGGCTGAGATCTTCCCGTCGTTGATGCGACAGGCGCAAGAGCAGCACGTTGAGCAGAGACAAGGCAATACAGATCGCCGCAAGCCAGAGATCGTAGACCGCCATGGCCAGCGCGAAGAACACGACGGAGGTGAGGTTGAGCGCATTCGCGGCAATGCCGCCTGCAAGCAGTCGGGCAATCTGCTCGTTGGCCGCAACGCGCGTCGCGATATCGCCGGCGTGGCGCTGGGTGAAGAATTCCATCGGCAATGCCATCACCCGCCAGAGGAAGCGGCTGATCATCACCACCGAGAGCTTCGTCTGCAGCCGCAGCAACAGTGATTGCTGGAGCAACACCAGAATAGTGCGGATCAGTGCGGTGGCGGCCATGCCGACCAGGAGCGGACGCAACCATCCATCCAGATGCTGGATCAGGATGTCATCGACGAAAATCTTCGAAAAGCTCGCGGCCACGAGACCCGGAAGAACCATGACGAAGCTGAGCAGGAGAAGCAGCCCGACAGCTGCCTTCGATCCACGCAGTTCTCGGACCAGCAGGCGCAGTCCGCCAGGCTTGCTTCCTTGCGCAATGAACCCGGCGGTCGGCTCAAAAACGAGTACGACGCCGGTGAAGCTCCTGTCGAGCTCGTCGAGACCGATTCGCCTTCGCCCAAAGGCCGGGTCGTTGATGTACGCGAACTTTCCGTCGAGCCCCTCGAGAACGACGAAATGATTGAGATTCCAGTGGATGATGCAGGGCGTGGGCGTCGTGCGCAGCGTCGTGACCTCCTGCCGAAAGCCCTTGGCGGACAGGCCGAAGCGGCGCGCCGCCCTGACGACGTTGCTCGCCTTGCTGCCATCGCGCGATACGCCGCATTCGACGCGCAACTGCTCGAGCGGCACCCAGCGGCCATAATGCGCCAGCACCATGGCGAGACAGGCCGCGCCGCATTCCGCCGCTTCCATCTGCAGGACGGTGGGTGTCTTCTTGACCCCCGGAGAAGGCTTGGCAGGACTATCCATCGATCCCGGTCAGCTTCCTGATGAGAGGAACAACGAGATCCAGCGGACGCCGGTTTCGGGTGGTAATTTCGGCCTGAACGAGCGTGCCGCTGGTCAGATGAACCTGTGGTCCCTTGCCGACGGCCCATCGATAGCCGCTCGGCGTCGTCTCGTCCCGCTCCAGGGATACGGCCACGGCATAGGGCGCGCCGTCATGGGAGAACACCTTAACCAGCTGGTCGTTATGGAGCACCGCGGTCATGCCCTGCGGCGTGACGGGAAACTCCGACACGCTGGAGACGGTCCCGATCATCGTGCCGAACTCCTCGCGCTTGACAGTGCTGGGCGCGATGCGCACCTGCGAGCCCGGCTTGACGCTCTTGCCCTGCTCGGCGGGGATATAAACCACCGCCTCGACCTTCGAGCCCTCGTCTTCAATCAGAACCACCGGCGTGCCGACGGCGAGCACCGAACCGGTCGATATCTTGATCTCGAGCACGCGCCCCGCGATCGGACTGAGAATCTGCGAATTGCGCCCCAGGGTGCCGGCGAGTGCCTGCATCTCGCGGCGAGCATTATTGGCCGCGAACTCGGCCTGCTGCAATTCATGCTCCCGCTGGGTTTGGAGATCGGATTTCTGTGCGTGCAGCTTGAGGATCTCGTTTTGCGAGTCCATCCGACGCTGCTGCGCCTCGGTCAACTCGAGACGGCGATCATCCAGCGTCTTCCGCGTGGTCAGCCCCTTGGCCATGAGCTGCTCGAGATTCTTCACGTCGATATCCAGCGACTGAACGCGCTGCCCGGTCGCTTCGATGACCTTGTTGAAGGCGGCCTCGAGCTTTTCGAAATTGGAGGCCTTGGCCGCGAGCTCCGACCTCACGTTAGCGGCCATGTCGTCATGCTCGCGCTGACGCTCCTTATAGGTCTCCACCGCATTTGCGTACTTCTGCTCGATGTCGGTCTGCGAGATCTGGGCAATCAACTGCCCGCGTTCGACATGATCGCCGACGGAAATGCTGAGCGAAGCGAGCCGTCCTTCCGCGGCAGAGACTGCATCGATGACGCGTCCGCTGCCGACCAGAATTCCCTGTCCCGACACGCGGGAGGGAATCCGGCCGTAGATCCCCCAGATCAGCGCCGCAACCAGTGCGACCGTGACAACGGCGGCCAGGATCCAGTCGGCGGGCTTGGTGATCGCGACAAGATGGTCGAGTTCGTCTGGAGACGCCGCGCGCTGCAACGCGCTTGCACGAAAGATATGTTCGGGGCCGTCGGTCACGCTTCAAGTCTCCGCAAATGATCCCGGCACAACCACTTTCTGTTCGTCAAAAAATAACTTGGAACTTCCGGAGTAGGCTCCGATGATACATAGGAGTGAATTGTCCTACAACGGGTCGCGATCAATCCTGGCGTCTGAGGCGGGCGCTGGCGGAAATACGATTGAGCGATCTCTTGTGCGGCGCTAAGCTATCGCCAATGATGGGACTGGACTGCCGGCCGAGCCTTCGAGCGCGTCAAATGATATCGCAACCGGATAGCGTGACACCTGCCGCGGCAGCTCGTGTGGTTGCAAATCGACTGGCGTTGCAATGCCTGGGGTTGCTGCTCGCGACGAAGATGTGCTTGGCCGGCGTCCTCAGTCCCGCAGACCTGAAGCGAGTCGAAGATCTCAGGCCAATGTTTGCAGGCTTGATGGCGGACCTCGTCCAAACTTCCAAACGGACCGATATACCCGCTGCGGACGCGGATTGCGTTAAGGCCACGGTCCAAGATCTCGCGGAGATTTCTCAAGAGCTGTCCAGTTTCGAATATCTGATTACGATCGAGAAGGAATTGACGAGCGTTGGCGACAACGACCCAACCCGCGATGTGGTGAAATTTGCCATAGAGCAGTCGACCAATATTCTGACCAGCCAGCGCAGAAAGATCGCGCAACTTCCCGATCAGTGCGCGAGGTCAGCTCTAGGGTTGGTAAAGGCCCAGCAAGCAATACAGGTCATCGACGCGACGACCGGGATCCTGAGTTCAATTCGTTCCCGGCTTTGAGGCGTCTGCGCGTTGACCGCGTTCTCTTCCGGAAGTGGATGCCTATTCGAACCGACGGCCGCGCCAACGCGCCGCCCGTCCCCGCCGTGGTTCCTGTGATTCGAATCACAGTCTGAGCAAGCTGCCCGCGGTACTCCTGCGACCACCAGATGAGAGGGGATGGCCCCTCGTTGGCAAGCGGGAGACAGAAATGATTGAGCGCAGCAATCGCGACTGCAAAGAGCTGGACGACCGTGAATTGGAGTCCGTGTGCGGTGGCTTCATCAACGATGGAGGCTGCATTGGTCCCTGGATTGTGGATGGAAAGATCACGACCCATCAGCCGGCCGGGCCGAACCCCTGGTTGCCTGGTGGCATCTTCCACCGCTGAGAACCACACGTTCAAACGTTTCATCAACACATCATCTGAAGAGGAGCGACCAAAATGCTGAACCTGGAACATGCAAAACCTGAAATCATCGAACTGAACGATGCGGAACTCGATGCGGTCGTCGGTGGTAACTGGCTCGGCGACGCCTTCCGCGCCATCGGCGGCGCCATCAAGGGCGCCGTTCAGTGGGTCGGCGGCTTGATCTTTGGCGGCCTGCAGGGCCCCGGCAATCTGCGCGGCCCGTTTGGCCCGGGCTCGGGGCCGGGGCAGCCGCCTCTCTGAGCTGGTTTTTTCCTGAGTTGCTCGCGAATTGGAGGTCGCCACGTTCGGCGGCCTCTTCCGCTTGGATCTAAAGCTCCGTCCGCATCTGACGCCAGACCTGTCGGTTGGATTGCCGATGAGTTGCTCCAGTCGTCCGGAAGCTAAGCAGGTGCGGAATGTTGCCCAAGCGCACTTGAATTGAGAGACTGTGCACGTCTTCGCAGACTCCAGGCCCCGATGCGAATTGGGTGCCCCCGGGGGAGGGACGTGATGGGTGTCACGGTGTGCCGGAGCAGGATCTGTTCAGATCCGTTCCAGAAAACTTGAGGAGCATCCAGATGAACAGCGAACTGAACCTGCGTGAGCTGGAGACCGTGTGCGGCGGAGCGCGCAACAGTGACGATGCCCGCGTAAGAGCCTTTCTCAACGCCTTCCACGAGACAGTGGAGGCGGGACAGGCCGCGGCAACGCTCGAACTGGCCCGAAGCCAGGGTTGCCTCGGCCCGACCTATGGAAAAATCTGAAGGAGCCTCCGATGCGTTCGGCCAGAGAACTCACGGATCACGAAATTCGCGATGTCAGCGGCGGCATGAAAGCTGACACGGGAGTCAGAAACCCAGATGTCGTCGATGCACGGGGTGGCTCGATGGTGATCTACGGGGTACGGCTCACTTACGATCAGAATGGGCACTGCAGCAGCATTGCCCCGGTCAAGACGTAGTGCTGAGTTGCCAGCGTCGGCAAATCTCAAAGTCGAGAGCGAATGGACGTCAAAATCTCCTCCATCACATCCACGAATTGAGGCGCCTGCTGCGATTTGGCCGTTGCCGGTGCGGGGCCAACGTTTAATCGACCCTGTCCACAAGCCCGTCACATCGTAGTCTAGGACCAGCCTCCATATGCGGTGAAACGCTGACGGCTACAGGCCTCCTGCGGGAGGCCTTAAGCTTTTTGGCGCGACGTCGAGGAATCGAGTTTCGCCGGCGCGACAGGTCCAGCGGCAGCATTGGGTGAGGCGCATCACGGACGCTCCCGTCCACTGCGTCCAAAATGCCCTCATTCAACACCCGCACTCCAAAGTGCCAATCACAGGAGAGAGCAATGAGCGACATGGCTATCCAGGAACTGAGTTCCAATGAACTGGACCAGGTTGTCGGCGGTAAGCTCACGGTGGTTGCCGAGAAGGGTTATGTCGGCATCGAAATCTCTGTCGGCGGCTATGGCGTGGCGGTATGGGCAACCCAGGGTTCGCTGTGTGGCCAGGTGGTGACTCCGAAGAGCAACAATTCCGGGTGTATACCGTAGCCGCGTGCTCGGCAGGCCTTGGAAGCCCGGGAAGTCGCCGATCTGGATTCTTGTAGATCCTTCGCGACGGGCCGTTCGGAGTTTGCTCAAGAAAGACGTTCGTGCCGAAATCGAAATCTTGTAGTGGACGTCGATGGTTCATTTGGAAGCCAGCGCTTGGAAGCACCGCTTTGTCGCGGGCTATGGCGAATGGCCGGTTGGATTTCTCACTGTAAGCTATTGATCCGCAATGGATGGATTTTTGTACAGTTGGAGAATTTTCCTTGAAGAATCAACGCTCGCAGCCTGTCTCTTAATCAGCGGGTCCCAGGTTCGAGCCCTGGTGCGCCCACCATTTCAAAGCCCTGCCGCGGCAGGGTTTTTTCGTATCCCGCTCCAGAACAAAATGCGTCCCGTGCGACGCTTTGGTGGTCGTACGTCGTTGCACGGCCAGATTGCTGTGTGGCTTGGTCCTGTACCGAGCCCATCCCGCTGCGCGGCACAGCTCCTCGGGAGGCGAAAGAGGTCCTAGCCCATTGGTGCCTGGCCGGATCAGGCTCGATGCGGTCATTCTTTCAATGTCAGTCGCATCGATTGTGCGGTGCCACTTCAGGACGAACGGAGCATCCTCTCGATCTTCCTGATCTCAGTGCGCAGCGTAGGCGCAATCTTCTCGATGCGATCTGGCGATAGCCGACTCTCGATGGCCGCGATGCTGATCGAGCCGGCAAGACCGCCATCGGCATGACGCACAGCCATGCCGATCGCCGCGATGCCGGGAGCGCGATGGGGATTGATCGCATAACCGCGGCGGCGCGCGGCCGCCACGAGTTCTGCAAGTTGTCCCGCCGTCATGTCGCCGTACTCCACAAGGCGCGGTGCGTTGAACTTGAGAATGCTCTCGGCCTCCTCTTCTGGGAGTGCGGCGAGCATCGCGATGCCGCCGCAGCCGACCCCGAGGGGCATCCTGCTTCCGACTTCGACGGTGAACGCCTTGATCGGAAAGCTACCGGCCTTGCGTTCGATGCAAAGCGCGTCGTTACCGCCACGCACGGCAAGAAACACGGTATCGCCTGTTTGCTCCGCGAGAAACTCGATCGCCTGACGCGCGATTTCGCGCAGATGAAACCGCGGCTCCGCGAGCAGGCCGAGCTCATAGATGAACGGGCCGAGATAATAGCGGCGCGTGGCTTCGTTCTGACTGGCCATGCCTTCGGCGATCAAGCCCTGGAGGATGCGATGGGCCGTCGGACGCTCGAGCCCAGTCTCGCGGGCGATGTCGGCCATGCGCGCGCCCGACTGGCTGCGGATCGCGAGCGCACGGAGCACTGCGGCCGCGCGGCCGATGCTCTGCGTGCCGGTTGGCTTGATGGCCTCATTCTTCATTGTTAGTCCAATATGTGGAACATAATTGCGATGCGACGAGGCGGCGCGAGAAATGAGGGATACCTTTATCTATAGAATCTCTTGACTCGGTCGGTCATTCGGTTCCAGAACGCGCCTCACACCGCGAATATAAATAGTCCATAATATGGACATGTCAAGCGACGGAGGAAATGAGCGATGAGCCGGTGCTGGTTGGGGAGGTTGGTCTTATTGGTTCTGGTGTGGGGCGGCTCCGCAGCCATGGTTCAAGCCGATCCTTTTCCGTCGAAGCCAATTCACCTCGTGGTGGGGTATGCGGCTGGCGGTTCGACCGACGTCGTCGCGCGCATCGTGGGGCAGCAATTGTCCGAGGTCCTCGGTCAACCCGTGGTGATCGAAAACCGGCCGGGCGCGGGCGGAAGCATTGCATCGGCTCAGGTGGCGCGGTCCGCACCCGACGGCCACACGATCTTCATGAGCACGATCGCCAACACCATCAACACCAGCCTCTATCCGAAGCTGCCTTTCGACTTCGCCACGGATCTTGCGCCGATCAGCCTGGTCGCGACGGTGCCGAACGTGCTGGTGGTCAATCCACAGGTTCCTGCTGCGAACCTGAAGGAGTTCATTGCGCTTGCGAAGAGCAAGCCAGGTCAGATCAACTTCGCGTCCTCGGGGGCCGGGTCATCGATTCACTTGAGCGGCGAACTGTTCAACATGGTCGCGCAGGTGCAGCTCGTGCATGTGCCGTACAAGGGTAGCGCGCCGGCAGTCGTGGATCTGATCAGCGGCCAGGTCCAATCGATGTTCGACAATCTCTCCTCGTCCTTGCCCTACATCAAGGCCGGCAAGCTGCGCGCGCTTGCGGTGACGAGCGCGCATCGCTCGGCGGCGGCACCGGACATTCCGACCATGGCGGAAGCCGGCCTGCCTGGCTGCGAGGTGACGTCCTGGTTTGCGCTGGTGGCGCCGGCGAAGACGCCGCAGGCAATCGTCGCGCGTCTCAACGCGGAGCTTGGCAGGATTCTGGCCGAACCCCGCGTCAAGGCCCGCCTCGCGGAGCTCGGTGCCGATGCCGCGCCGAGTACGCCGGAAGAGCTGGCCGAATTGATTGCATCCGAAACGAAGAAATGGGCCGGGGTCATCAAGGCCTCGGGGGCCAGCATCGAATGACGTTCGAACAGCAAAGTGTCACAGCACGTTTTCAAGAGGAATGATCGAGACAATGAATCAGCACGTTGAAGTGAACGCCGACGGCGGAACCGATATCCTGTCGATCTCCGGTGGCGAAGCCATCGCCCGGATGATCCAGGTCTTCGATGGTGGCGTGATGTTCGGCATGGGCGGGTTTCAGCTCTTGCCGTTCTATGATGCGGCGAGGCGCTTCGGGCTTCCACACCACCTCGTCAACGACGAGCGCGCAGGAATCTTCGCGGCCGATGCCTATGCGAAGGTGTCGGGCCGGGTCGGTCTGGCCGACGCCACGCTTGGTCCCGGCGCGACCAATCTCGTGACCGGGTTGATGGAGGCGCTCAATGCGGGCACGCCGCTGGTGGTCCTTGTGGGCGATACCCATCGCGAGCACTCCTGGAAGAACATGACCCAGGAATGCCGACAGACGGATGTCTTGCGGCCCGTATGCAAGGAGCTGATCCGCATCGAGTCGGTCGGCCGCATTCCCGAGCTGATGCGCCGGGCCTTCGCGGTGGCGACCTCGGGTCGGCCCGGCCCGGTGGTGGTGGACGTTCCCGAGGACGTCTCCCATGCCGTGCACGCTTTCAGCACGGCGGACTTTTATGGCGATGCGATCTATCGCGGAGCGCCGTCGCTGCGCACGCGTCCGGATGCATCGAGTATTTCCAGGGCCGCCGAGTTGATCGCGGCCGCCCGCGCGCCCGTCATTCTCGCTGGCGGCGGCGTGCATCTCTCCGGCGCGGCCGAGCGGCTCACTGACTTTGCCCGCAGCTTCAAGCTGCCGGTCGCGCACACGCTGACCGGAAAGGGCGCGATTCCGTGCAGCGACGCGCTCAATGCCGGCCTATTTGGCCGCTACGATCGCTTTGCCAACGAGTTGATTGAGGAATCCGATCTGCTGCTGGTGGTGGGCTGCAAGCTCGGCGAGATCGCAACCAAGCGCTACACGGTGCCGGGCCGAGGCAAGCCGATGATCCATCTCGACTGCGTCGCCGAGGAATTCGATCGTACCGTGCCCGCAACCTTGCGATTGTGGGGCGACGTGTTGCTCGGCCTTACCGATCTTGCTGCTGCGCTTGCGCCGCAGTGGGAGCAGTTGCAGGTCCGCTGGGCGAGCCGGCCGGCGGATATCGCGGAGCGAATGGCGAATTGGCGCCGCAAGGTCGGTGCGCGTCTCCATTCGGACGAGCATCCCGTCGACATTGCCCGTCTGCTGACGGAAATCAATGCGGCGCTGCCGGCCGATGGTTACCTGGTGGCTGATGGTGGTTTCGCTGCGCACTGGGGCGGGCTGCTGTTCGATACCAAGCGCGCCGGCCGCGCTTTCGTGCCAGATCGCGGCTCGGCCTCGATCGGCTATGGCCTGCCCGGCGCGATCGGCGCAGCAGCGGCTGCTCCGGGACACCCGGTCTTCGCGCTCACCGGCGACGGCGGCTTCAACATGATGATCGGCGAACTGGAGACGGCGCGCCGCATGGGACTCGCGTTCACCGTCATCGTGGTCAATAACGCTGCGTCGGGCTACGTCAAAGCGTTACAGCATCTGATGTACGGCGCGGGCGCCTATCATGCCTCGGATCTCAACGAAACCAACTATGCGAACGTCGCCGTGGCGATGGGCTGTCACGGCATTCGCGTCGAGCGCCCCGAGCAGTTGGCGCCCGCGTTTCATGAGGCGCTCGCGCGACGCGCGGGTCCCACGGTGATCGACGTCGTGGTGACGCGCGATCCTGCCAAGATGCTGCCTGGCGTCGACAGTCGCACCGTGCAGATCAAGAAGGGCGACCGGGTTGCGTGAGAGTGCGGGACATGACGGATCGTAGCGCTGACGGGCGCCGACCTGCCACCTTGGCCGATCGTCTCGGCAAGGACAGGATCGGCGCTGCGCTGCTGGTGGTGATGGGCGCGAGTATTGCCACGCTCGCGCTCACCTACCGGATGGGCACGGCTACCCGCATGGGACCGGGCTATATGCCCTTCTTCTACGGCGTGCTCATGGTGCTAGTCGGCCTTGCGATCGGCGTGGCCGCAAGAGGCGTGAGGGAAGGGGACCGTGGCGTCGCGGCTGTCAACTGGCGGGGTTGGCTGTGCATCCTCGGTGCCCTGATCGCTTTCGCGATCATCGGGGTGTATGGCGGCCTGGTGCCGGCAACCTTCATCGCGGTGTTCCTCGCCGCGATGGGCAGTGCCGCCAATTCGGCACGGACTGCGGCGCTGTTGGCAACAGGCCTCGTCATCGCGGCTGTTCTCATCTTCAGTTACGGTTTGAAGCTGCAGTTCGCGCTGTTCGCCTGGGGGTGAGTGCTCGAGGGATTTGGGGGGAATAGCGATGGAACAGGCGTTGGCTGATCTGTTGTATGGCTTCGGCGTCGCGCTGCAGCCTGCGAATCTGATGTGGGTCGTCATTGGCGTGGTGCTGGGAAATCTGATCGGCGTCCTTCCCGGATTGGGCGCGATGACCACAATTTCCATGCTGCTGCCGCTGACCTATGTAATCCCGGCGGTCCCGGCCATCCTTATGCTCGCCGGAATCTTCTATGGCTCCATGTATGGCGGCGCCATTTGTGCAATTCTCCTCAATCTGCCGAGCCATCCCCCGCACGCGGTCACCTGCATCGACGGTTATCCGATGACCCTGAACGGACGCGGCGGCGCTGCGCTTGGCGTCACGATGATGGCCTCATTCTTCGCCGCATCCGTCGGCATCATGCTGATGGTCTTCGTCTCGCCGCTGCTGGAGGCCGTTGCCTTCAAGTTCGGTCCGACCGAGATCAGCGCGGTGATGCTGCTCGGGTTGCTGGCGGGGTCGACGATGGCGCGCGGCTCGCCGCTCAAGGGCATTGCCATGACGCTGTTCGGTCTCTTCCTCGGCTCGGTCGGCACCGACGTCAGCAGCGGCATTCAACGCTACACGTTTGGCCTGCCGGATCTCGCCGATGGCGTCGATCTCGCGGCGCTTTCTCTTGGGCTGTTCGGTATCGCCGATTTCCTGCTCACCGTCGATCGGCGGGAGGTCTCGACCACGACAACGCGCATCACCATGCGGCAGATGATGCCTACGCGCGCTGAACTGAAAAGATCCATCCTGCCGATGCTGCGCGGCACCGGCGTCGGCGCCATCTTTGGCGCGATGCCCGGCACCGGGCCTACGATCACGACCTTCGTTGCCTATGCGTTGGAGCGGAAGATATCGAAGTCGCCGGATCGATTCGGTAAGGGGGCAATCGAGGGGGTGACGGCGCCGGAGGCGGCCGCACATTCGAAGACCCAGATCGACTTCATCCCGACAATGTCGCTCGGTATCCCCGGCGATCCCGTCATGGCCCTGCTGCTCGGCGCGCTGATTATCAAAGGCGTCAACACCGGGCCGCAACTGATCACCGAGCATCCAGACGTCTTCTGGGGGCTGGTCGCCAGCTTCTGGATCGGCAACCTGTTGTTGATCGTATTGAATGTGCCGCTCATCGGGATCTGGGTCAGGCTACTTCGTATTCCCTACCGCTTCCTGTTCCCGTCCGCGTTGTTCTTTATCGCAATCGGCGTCTACAGCACGCACAACAACGTGTTCGACATCCTTCTCGTCGCGGTGTTCGGCTGCGTCGGCGCGATCTTTCTGCTGCTGGAATTTCCGGTGGCTCCCGTCGTACTCGGGTTTGTGTTGGGACCCATGCTGGAGGAGAATTTTCGCAGGGCGATGGTGCTTTCGCGCGGCGACTTGATGATCTACCTTGAGCGTCCGATCAGCGCCACGTTCATCGTCCTCTGTTTGGCGCTGGTGCTGCTCCAGTTCTACAGCTACCTGCGCGTCCCGCCGTCACCTCGCCCAGCGCGAGCCATGCACTGAGCGATCGCGAGTGGGGCCGTGCATTTCCGTGCACCCTGATGCGCTGAGGCCTGACTGGCCTTCAGCGGATGGCGATCCCGCGAGCGGCGCTGCAGCTTGTCTAATCATGGATTGGATCGAGAACTCAACAGTTTCAGTTGGTTAGAAGTCGGACCCTGGGTCAGTCGCTACTGTTTGAACTGGGTATTTGCAATCGGCATGATCGACGCGAGTTTCCAACCATCCGAATCTCGAACCAGGGTCTGGCTGATGAGAAAGCTGCTGCTCTGCGGTTCTGCCCCTGGCAAGCCTCGCGTGAACACGATGGGGACCAGTATTTGGGCGACGTGATCCGAGATCAGCGCGACGTGGAATTTCGACATGTCGGGCTCGACCTGCCAGGTCCCTTGGTAATATTCGCTGAAGCGGGCTGCCACCGCCTCCGTTCCTCTGATTTCCAGACCTCGCGAAAAGAACAGAACTTGAGGTGAGCTCCACAGCATCGATTTTACTTTTGTCGCGTCGTGCGCATTCTGCGCTGCCACGAACTGCGAGAAGAAGTCCCGCACGCTGTCCTCACTCGGCTGCGCGAGTACACGTCCGCCTGACGCCACTGCCGCCATGATGAGAAGCGCTATTGCAACCTTCTTCATGCGAGCCTTCCTTCTGCGGCGACATTGCAATTTCGCCTTGAGTTCGAATATCGGATCGTTCGCGGCTCGTATTTCCGTTAGCCATTCTCATTGCAGAAATGCACGAAGGCACCGCGATAGCAGCGGCGTCCTGGCCCGCAGCTCGAAACTCCTGAAAAGAAGGGGCGATGCGCTGGCGTAGCGGCGCTCGAATCAAACCTTCGAGCGCCACTCTCCTGAGCAGGACTGGGGGCTTCGACGCGTTTCATCGCCTTTATCATCGACACCGACGGCAATGCGCTTTAGCTAGTCCGGACCAATGGTCGCTGCGCCTTGCGGGGTTAGCTGCAGCTCAGCGGTAGCGGCTGGTCGGGATGCAGCTCGTACCAGTCATAGCAATCCGGATAGGCGCCGTAGAATCCATAGCCGGGCCGGACACGGCCGAAGTGGTGAAACGCGTGCTGGCGGAGACCGCCGGCATGACCATCGAAGCCGAGATGCTCGCCGCCGAACCGGGCACTGCCGCCAAAACCTCCCTCATGGCCCATGCCTCCGAAATGCGCGCCGCCGCCGAAGCCCGCATGTCCACCGCCAAAGCCGCCACCGCCAAAGCCGCCGTGGCCGCCACCGCCACCACCGCCGCCATGCGCATTGGCCGCACCGATGGCGAGCGTCGAGGCGAGTGCTGCCGTCGCCAGAATCATGATCGTGCGCTTCATGGGAAACTCCTCTCGTGTTGAGCTGCCCGGCCATGCTGCGCGCGAGGCTTCTGATGACCGGGCCAGTGATGAAAGAGAGGTAGGCGCGGTGCGCGGCAATCCAACTGAATTCGCAGTCATAGATGAGCTGCGCCGCCCGCGAAGGTGATCTCGCCGCGCATGGCCGCGAGGCGTGCAGGGGAGCGGGCTGAACAGAGCAGCCCGCTCCCTCTCATTCCATGTGCAGCGTCCGGCAGCGTGATCCGGCCGGCTCCGTTGGTGCGATCAGAAGCTGCCCGTGCCCGGCTCGCACGGCACGTTGTTGCCGGTCCACGGCGCGGTGGCAAAGGCGCCGACGCGCGGTGCCGGAATGCAGGCGCGTTCGCCCGGATAATAGAACGGCGCGTTCGTTGCGACCGTATCGGCTTCCACCGCGGGCTGCTGCACGACGCGATGATGCTCGCGCGCCATGACGGGGCCGCCGAGCATGGCGGCCGCGATCAATCCCAGCGACAACAGTTTGGACGTGGTCATTCACTCTCTCCATTGCTGACATCAGGCCGAACCAAGCCGGCTCGTCATCGAGGTGTGAACGATCGGCCGCGATTCAAACGCACGATTTGCTCACCGCAGTTCAACCGCCTGTGAGCCGATGCAGCATCACAACCACGATCGTGCGAATGCATAACATCCGTGGCCCCTGAAACTACAGCACGTGCGTTGACGGCATATGTTCGATCCAGCGCAGTTGGCAGCGGAGCCCGGAAGATGATCACGGTATTGGCAACACGCATCATCCTTGCATTGGCGCTGCTCGTGAGGCGCGCAGCAGACATCATGAACTGCAATTTAATGGTGCCCCTGCGGCCGCGGCACTACCTCGTCAAACAGCGGGTGGCCGGCATCGGGCGGCATCGTCGCCGCGCGTTCGAAACGGGCGGGCGTCCGGCATGACACCGTGCACCGCCGAGCCCGAGCTTCCCCGCCGCGCGCCAAAGCGCCGTGCGGAACGTGGGACGACAATCATGAACCGGATTCTCCTGATCGAGGACGATACCGAGACCGCCGAGGCGATCGTCGCCGAGCTCGCCGATCGCGGCTTCGAGGTGCAATGGGCCGGCGACGGCGTCGACGGTCTCGATCAGGCGCGTACGTCGAGCCCCGATGCCATGATCGTCGATCGCATGCTGCCGGGAATGGACGGGCTGACCGTCATCGAGGCGCTGCGCAAGGATCAGGTCCGGACGCCCGTGCTGGTGTTGAGTGCGCTTGGCGCCGTGGATGACCGGGTGCGCGGGTTGCGCATGGGCGGGGATGATTATCTCACAAAGCCGTTCGCGCTCATCGAGCTGGTCGCGCGAATCGAGGCGCTGCTGCGCCGGCCAATCGACAGCCGTGAAACCATCCTGCATGTCGGGCCGCTGGAGCTCGATCTGATCGAGCGGGCCGCGCGACGCGGCGGGCGCGAGCTCGACCTGCTGCCGCGCGAATTCCGCCTGCTCGAATACATGATGCGCCGGAACGATCAGCTCTTGACGCGCGCGATGCTGCTCGAGGAGGTCTGGAACTACAAGTTCGTTCCGGCGACCACCAATCTGATCGACGTGCATATGGGCCGGCTTCGCCACAAGGTGGACGGTCCTGGAGAGGTGCAGCTGATCCACAACGTTCGAGGCTCCGGCTTCGTCCTGCGCTCGCGGCAATAGGGGCGGGCGATGCAGCAGATCCAGTTGATCCGCTCCAGCACGTTCCTTTGGGCCCTGGCCGTGGCGGCCGCCTTCGCGCTGTTCGTCGTCGCCTTGTTCGGATTCATCTACTGGAAGCTCGATGCCTATCTGGTCGCGCGATCCGATCGCATGATCACTACGCAGATCCACTTCGTCGCAGATCTGCCCCCGGTCCGCCGCGTCAGCGCTATCGCGGATCACCTCGCGCAGGATTCCAGAGGCGTCCAATACGCGGGACTGTTCGATGCCGCCGGCAAAAGGCTGGCCGGCAACATCGACCGTGTGCCGCGCGAGCTGGGACTCGATGGAGCGGTGCAGGGTGTGCAACTCGATCTGCTGGAGAAGCCGGCGGCCCACGGTCCCGTCGTCAGGGCAGTCGGCCAGCGTCTCGAGGGCGGCGACGTCCTGGTGATGGGACGGAACGTCGACGAGACGCGCGAGATATCGAGCGTGGTCGGCCAGGCCCTGGCCCTGGGCTTGCTGCCGGCCTTCAGCCTCTGCCTGCTCGCCGGTGCCTGGCTGAGCTTGCGTGCCCAGAGACGCGTGGAGGAGGTCAACCAGCGGGTCCAGCGCATCGTGGCCGGCGAGCTGCGCGAGCGGCTTCCGGAGGGTGGGACGGACGACCCGTTTGCGCGGTTGGCCAGGATCGTCAACGGCATGCTCGACGAGATGGAGATGATGATCAATGCGCTCGCCGGCGTCGGCAACGACATCGCTCATGATCTCAGGACGCCGCTCACGCGAGTCCGCCTGGCGCTGGAGCGCGGGCGGACGCATGCGGCAACGCTGGAAGAGCTCCAGGACATTACGGACAAGGCCATCGCCGGCATCGACCAGTCGCTGGCGATCGTCACAGCCCTGCTGCGCTTGACCGAGATCGAGAACAACCGCCGCATGGCAGGCTTTGGCGACGTCCCGCTCGACGAGATACTGCGGGAGGTGTGCGACGTCTACGAGCCGATCGCCGAGGACAAGCATGTCGGGCTCGGTGTCGTCACCGGGCGCAATGTGCAGGTGTGGGGCGACCGGGACCTGCTGTTCGAGGCGGTCGCCAACCTCGTCGACAACGCCATCAAGTTCACGCCGTCAGGCGGACGCGTGGAGCTCGCCCTGGAAGCGGAGGACGACACCGCGCTGGTGCGCGTGAGCGATACCGGGCCCGGCATCAGCGAGCAGGAGCGCGAGGCGGTGCTGCGGCGGTTCTACCGCTCCGACAAGATGCGCAACACGCCGGGCGTCGGGCTTGGACTGAGCCTGGTGGCCGCGATCGTCAAGCTGCACGGTTTCCGGCTGATCATTGGCCCCGCGCCCGGTGGCCGGATCGAGATCCTTGCCTGGACCGGGAGGGCGGGCAGGCCCATCACGCGCCGGTCGCGCGCATTGCTGCACGCAGACGCGGGCCAGATGGGATGAGCCACATGACGCGCGATGCTTTCGAGATCAATCAGCCGGCCTGGACTAGAGGAGTGACACATGCAGACGAGCCATGAAGTCGTGAGGCGCGATCCTGTTGCCGTGCCGGTCGCAGCGGTGTCGACGCCGTTCCTCACCGCGTATTCCGCCGCCATCCGGCGCTACGAGCTGCTTGAGTCAGGTCAGGAGCAGCAGCTGGCGCGTCGCTGGCAGGAAACGCGGGACCGGCGCGCCGCGGATGCGCTCGTCACCAGCCATCTTCGGCTCGCCGCCAAGCTGGCGCGAGGTTACAGGGGATACGGCCTGCCACTGGTCGATCTGATCGCGGAAGCGAATCTCGGCCTCGTGATCGCGGCGTCGCGCTTCGAACCCGGCCGCGGCGCGCGATTCTCCAGCTATGCGATCTGGTGGATCAAGGCCACCATTCACGAATACATCCTGCGGTCCTGGTCCCTGGTCAAGATTGGGACGACGGCTGCGCAGAAGAAGTTGTTTTTCAGGCTCCGCGGCGAGATCAGGAAAGCCACCGGCAGCGTGACGGCAGGACTCACGCCCGACGTCGCCGAATTGATCGCCGGCAAGCTCGAGGTGACGGCGCGCGAGGTGATCGAGATGGACGCGCGACTCAATGGTGACATGTCGCTGAACGCGCGCGTCGGTGACGAGGACAGTGGAACCGAGCTGGAAGCCCTGCTGGTCGATGGGGCGGCCGACGCCGAGACGATGCTGGCCGACCACGACCAGACGGAGCAGCGCAGCAAGGCCCTGCGTGTTGCGCTGGACGGGCTTGCGGCACGGGATCGTCGTATCTTCGAAGCAAGGCGGCTGACGGAATGTCCCGTTACGCTCGATCAGCTCGCCAGGGAGCTCTCCATATCCAGTGAGCGGGTTCGGCAGATCGAGATCCGCACCTTCGCCAAGGTCAAGCGGGCCGTCATGCTCGCCGCACAGGATGCACCACGCGCCGCCGCGTGCAGCGTCTGAATTCGTTTTCATTTGAACGGAGGCCCGGCCGTCCTCACCTGTCCGACGATCTCGCGTAATTTTGCTCCAGGCAGACCATCATGGGAATTGTTCGCTTCGCGCTGCGGCTTCCGCATACATTCTATGTGCTTGCGGCGCTGATCCTGTTCCTCGGCGGCATCGCGATCCGCTCGATGCCGACGGACATTTTCCCGGAGATCCAGATCCCCGTCGTCACGGTCATCTGGAGCTACACCGGCCTCTCGACGCCGGAGATGGAGCAGCGCGTCAGCACCTACAGCCAGTATTCGATCAGCGCCAATGTCAGCGGCATCAAGAATATCGAGGCGCAGACCCTCAACGGCCTGTCGGTTCAGAAGATCTACTTCCAGCCGGACGTCAATCTCGATCTCGCGATCTCGCAGATCGTCTCGGCGACCAATGCCATCCGTGCCCTGATGCCACCGGGCATCCAGCCGCCGATCATCGTGCAGTTCAATGCATCGAGCGTGCCGGTGCTCCAGCTCAGCCTCGAATCGAACAGCCTGAATGAGCAGCAGCTCTACGATTTCGGCATCTACCGGGTCCGCCAGCAGCTGGCTCCCGTTCCGGGCGTGACCTTGCCCACGCCTGCCGGCGGCAAATACCGCCAGATCATGGTCGACATCGATCCGAACAAGCTGCTGTCGCGCGGATTGACGCCGCTCGACATCGTCAACGCGGTGAACACCCAGAACCTGACGCTGCCGACCGGCACGACCAAGATCGGGGACACCCAGTACACCGTTCGCACCAACGCGACGCCGGCGACGATCCAGGATCTCAACATGATCCCGGTCAAGTTCGCGAACGGGGCCACGATCTTCCTGAAGGACGTCGCCCAGGTCCGCGACGGCGCCCAGGTCCAGCAGAACATCGTGCGCGAGGACGGCCACCGCGCCGTCCTGCTCAGCGTCATCAAGAACGGCAATGCCTCCACGCTCGCCGTCGTCAACGGCGTGAAGCACGCGTTGGCATCAATCCGCGCTTCTGCTCCGGCGGGGCTAAAGATCAACGAGCTGTTCGACCAGTCGGTCTTCGTCACCCACTCGGTCGATGGCGTGCTGCGCGAAGGCGCGATCGCGGCCGGCCTGACGGCGCTGATGATCCTGGTGTTCCTGGGATCGTGGCGATCGACGCTGGTCGTCCTGATCTCGATCCCGCTGGCGATGCTGTCCTCGCTGATCGTCCTGTATTTCCTCGGCGAGACCCTCAACACGATGACGCTCGGCGGCCTTGCCCTTGCGGTCGGTATTCTCGTCGACGATTCGACCGTGACGATCGAGAATACGCACCGGCTCTGGACCGAGGAGGGCATGCCGCTGCCGGACGCGACCCTGCACGGGGCCGCCGAAATCGCCATTCCGACGCTGGTCTCGACACTCGCGATCAGCTGCGTGTTCACCTCGGTCGTATTCCTGGAGGGCCCGGCCAAGTACCTGTTCACACCTCTTGGCCTCGCCGTGGTGTTCGCGATGCTGGCGTCCTACGGGCTGTCGCGGACACTGACGCCGATCACCATTGGCCTGCTGCTGAAGAGCGAACGGCGTCATGGCGAGGGCGAGCGCCCGTCAAACATCTTCGCGCGCGCCTCTGCGGCGTTCGAGCGCGGCTTCGAGCGAATGCGCGATGGCTATTCCGATCTCCTGCTGAAATTGCTGCGGCACCGCGTGATCATCCCCGTCGTCGCCGTGCTGGTGCTGGCGCTCGGAGCCACCTTGTTCGCCTATGTCGGCCGGGACTTCTATCCCCTGATCGACGGCGGCCAGATCCAGCTCCATGTTCGCGCCCCCGCGGGCACGCGGATCGAGCGGACGGAAGCGATCTTCCAGGCGGTCGAGGACAAGATCCGCGACGTCATTCCGGAGCGCGACCGGGCGCTGATCGTCGACAATATCGGCCTGCCGGCGCGGCCCTATAACCTTGCTTTCACGGACGGCTCAACGATCGGGGTGAACGACGGCACCATCCTCGTGTCGCTGAAGGAAGGGCACAAGCCGACCGCAGATTACATCAGGAAGCTGCGACAGGTGCTGCCAACGTCGTTCCCGGAGGACACCTTCTATTTCCAGGCGGCCGATATCGTCACGCAGATCCTGAACTTCGGTCTCCCGGCGCAGATCGATGTCCGCACGGTCGGTTACGGCAACAACAATCTGGTGGTCGCCAAGGAGCTGCAGAAGAGCCTTGCCGCGATTCCCGGCGTGGTCGACGCGCATCTGCAGCAGGAGGTCGATGCTCCCGCATTCTACGCGGACATCGACCGCACCCGAGCCGCGCAACTCGGCCTCAATGCGAGCACGGTCGCGACCAACATCAATGTCAGCCTCTCATCGTCCGCGCAGGTCTCGCCGAATTTCTGGACGGATCCGGCGTCAGGCATTCCCTATTACCTGGCCGTGCAGACGCCGGAGTACAGGGCCAACTCGCTGAACGCCCTGGGCAACACGCCGGTGTCGGCCTCGCTTGCCGCAAGCGGGCAGACGGTGCCCGGCCTGCTCAGCAATGTCGCGACCTTCAAACGGGGCACTGTTCCGACCAATTCGAACCAGGCCAATGTCCAGCCCGTGTACGACGTCTATGCGAGCGTGCAGGGCCGTGATCTCGGCAGCGTCGCGGCCGACATCGAGAAGGTGACGTCCACCCTGCAGAAGCAGCTCCAGCCGGGCAATTCGATTCAGGTTCTGGGACAGATCCAGAGCATGCATCAGTCGTTCCGCGATCTCGGGTTAGGACTGCTGTTCGCGGCGATCCTCGTCTACCTGCTGATGGTCGTGAACTACCAGAACTTCGGCGATCCCTTCGTCGTCATCCTGGCGCTGCCGGCGACATTCTGCGGCATCGTGACGATGCTGTCCATCACTGGGACGACACTGAACGTGCCGTCGCTGATGGGCGCCATCATGGCGATCGGCGTTGCCTCCGCAAATTCCATCCTGCTCGTGACTTTCGCGCGTGACGAGCAGTTGAAGGGACATTCGGCCTTCCAGGCGGCGCTGAGCGCGGGGCGGACACGAATCCGCCCCGTGCTGATGACTGCGGCGGCGATGATCGTGGGCATGATCCCGATGGCGATCGGCGGGCCCGGCGAGGAGCAGAATGCAGCGCTCGCGCGGGCGGTCATCGGCGGCCTGCTGTTCGCAACCCCGACCACCTTGCTGATCGTGCCTTATCTCTTCGCGATGCTGCGCAAGGGCAACGACGGCAAGCCTCGCCACGGCGTATTCGAGGAGCAACCGGAATGAGTGACGTTCGCGCAAGGAGCAGTGACGACGAGGCAAGTGACCGCCCCGGGGCGGAAAGCCTCCGGATCGTGGAGCTGCCGGGCAAGGGCGCACGATCCGGACGCCGTTTCGGCGGTGCGCTGCTCGGGGGCGGCGTGCTCCTGCTGCTTGCGGGCGGTCTCGGCATCGGCGGCTGGCGGCACTACGAGGCCGCGCGTGACGTCGCTGCAGTGGCAGAGCAGGCTCGAACCAACATTCCCGAGGTTCGGATCGCGACGGTCAAGCCCAGCGGCGACGTCATGAAGGTGAGCCTGCCGGCGACGACGACCGCGTTCGAGGCGGCCAACATCTTTGCGCGGACCAGCGGCTATATCGAGAAGCGCTACGTCGATATCGGCGATCGGGTCAAGAAGGGCGATCTCCTCGTGCAGATCACCGCGCCGGAGCTGGATCAGCAGATCGCGCAGGCGCAGGCAACGCTCGCCCAGGACCAGGCCGCGCTTCAGCAGGCGCAGGCAAGCCGGGAGCTCGCCGACGTCACCAATTCGCGCGACAGCAACCTCGTCAAGCAGGGCTGGTTGACGGCGCAACAGGGCGACAACGATCGTCTCACCCTGCGCGCGCAGCAGGGCGCGGTGGGTGTCGCCCAGTCGAACATCGTTGCGCAGGAGGCGCAGATCCGCGTGCTCCAGCAGGAGAAGTCCTACCAGCGCGTGGTGGCGCCGTTCGACGGCGTGGTCACGCAGCGCAACGTCGACAATGGCAGCTTGGTGCAGGCCGGGTCAACCTTCATGTTCACGATGATGCATTCCGATGTGATCCGAACCCAGGTGTTCGTGCCTCAGGATGAGGCTTTCGGCGTTGCTCCGGGCGTTGAAGCGGACATCCGCGTCCCCGAGATTCCGGGGCGGACATTTGCGGGCAAGGTCACGCGGATCGCAACCGCGCTGCAGCCGGGGAGCCGGACGCTGCTGACCGAGATCGACGTTCCCAATCCCGACGGCCTGCTCAGTCCGGGCATCTATTGCACGGTCGAATTATTGATCCCGCGCAGGACGGCATCGATGACGATCCCGTCCGACGCGCTCGTGTTCGATCAGAACGGTCTCCATGTCGTGGTCGTGCGCAACGGCACGGTTCATTTTCAGCAGGTCTCGATCTCCCGGGATTTCGGCACCACGGTGGAAGTGCGCGACGGCGTGCAGCCCGGCGACCAGGTCGTGCTCAATCCTGCGGTCAATCTGGCGGAGGGCAGCAAGGTCACCGTTCGCAAGACCGAGACGAGCTAGGACCATGGCGATGAAGCGGATCGCGCTCGCGACGATGTTGGCTCTGCTGCTGGGCTACTCCCCGGTTCAGGCACAGGTCGCAACGACCGGTAGCACGGCAATGGATCTGCCGACGGTGCCGGGCGCGATCGTGATCTCACCGCTCAACAGTCCCGGGCCGTTTTCCGCAACGACGGTGTCAGGTGCTCCGGATACGACCCTGGCGCCCGTTCCGCTCGCCTCGGATCCGACGACGCCGGGGACGGTGGTGGTCTGCGCTCCACCGTCGTCATCACAAACGCCGGTGCCGGCGACTCCGACCGTATCGTCCACGGGCCTTTCACCACCGGGCATCGCGGCTCCGTTGTTGCCGATCATGGGACAGAACAGCAGCGCCATCGGAACGATTTCCTCAGCTGCGCCCGCAGGAACAGGTGCGACGGTCGCATGCAGCTCGACGCCGGGAGGAGAGGTCACGAGCGCTGCATCTCTGCCGTTGTCGATCCCGCAAGTGGCCGCGAGCCCCGCGCCTGGCACGATTCAGGCAGACGCCAGCGGCGCCGGCGGCACGGGCATCGACCCGAGCGCCGCCGTCGTACCCAGCCCGAATAGTTCGGCTTGCGCGGAAGGGGTCTCGATGAATCTGGCGGAGCCTGCAACTGTGTTGCCCGCCAACGCCTCAGGCGCGGCGCCAACGCCGGGCGTGTCGCCGATCCTGCCGCCGGGATGCTGAGGTGGATAGCGGTTCGAACCTTAGTGGCAGGTGCAAGACGCAGGACTGTCGCCGTTGCGTGTCGAGATGCCCGGTATTTCAGCGAGAGCGCGGGCAAAGGCAAGTGCGGGAAGATCGATCTCCTGGTCGAACAGGGCGCTGACCGGACCGACGAGGTCAAGCGCCGTCTGCTGACGGTTCGATCTCGCCATGATCCCTGCCCACGCTGCCGCAACCTTCAGCTCGTAGAAGCGGCATTGCTGGTCTCTGGCGATGGACAATCCCTCGGCGAACAGCACCTCGGCCCGCGACAAATCGGATGGGGCATTGGCCAGGAGAATCTCGGCCTTGATCCGCAAGAGATCGGCAAGGCACCATAATTGCCACCCTTGCCGCGATATGGTCAGGGCCTCTTCCACCGCGGCCAGCGCCTGTGCTGCCTCGCCGCTCGCGAGCAGGCCTTCGGCGAGCGATCCGAGAAATTCCGGATTGCGCATCAGCCATCCGTTCTCGCTCCGAGCGCTCAGGCCGCTGCGCAGCAGCGCAATTCCGTCGTCGTGCTTGCCTTGCAGAATCAGCAATTGCCCCCTCAGGCATGACGTCCAGCTGGTCCAGAAAGCAATTCCCTCGCGTGTGACGAGCTCGAGAAGCGACGCTATCGCCTGATCGGCGGCGGCAAGATCATGCGTCATCAGCGCGATCGGACAGACCGCGTTTCGAAGTGCGTAGGCGATTGCAAGCTTGTCCTTCTCGCGCTGCGCCTCCTGGAGACACTCGGCGGCAAGGGATCTGCTCTGGCCGATCTTTCCCTGCAACAGCAGCACGCGGGCCAGCATCGCCTTGGCGAGGACGCTCTGGTTGAGCAGAAACCACATCTGGTTCGCGCCGCCGTCCAATCCATGAGCCGCATGGTCCAGCGACAGGGTCAGTTCGCGCCGTGCATCCTCTTGCGCGCCGAAGAAATGGGTGGCGGCGCCGATCAGGCGACGGCCTACCGTCTCGTTGGCGGGATTTCCGGTGCGCAGCGCGATCTCGAGGTAGCGCTCGCCGACCTCCTTGGCCTCGGCGTATTGGCCGGAGTTGAGGTTGTAGCTCCACAACGTCCAGACCGCCTTGAGCTGAAGCTCGAGATCGGACAATTCTTCGGCGAGCGCGAGACCGATGCTCAGGGCCGCCTTCATGCGATCCGCCGACCCCGTGGTGTTGAGCAGTGCGAATCCCAGCGCGACATAGAGCTGCGCCTTGAGTTTTGGAACACAGGTGAACTCGGGGCTGAAATGCGCAAGCGCGTACTCGATCCGCGTCGAGCATTCCACGAAGGACAATAGCTGCATCCAGACCGGAACGAAGCCGGCCGTCAGCTCGATGCCAAGCGCAGTATCGCCACCGGGCGAGAACGCCCAATCGATCGCCGCATGCACGTTTCCGATCTCCTGCGCGAAACGGGAGATGTCGTCGGGAGCGGGCGAGTTGTCGCCGAGTGGCGCAATGATCTGCCTGAGAAAGCCAGCCTGCCGTCTGGCGACCTGCTCGACGAGACCTGCATCTGTCAGCTTCTCCAGCGCATAAGCACGCGTGCTCTCCAGCAGGCGCCATCGTCCCTCGAATGAGGGGTCCAATGAGACGAGCGATTTTCCAACCAGATTGAACAGGGTTTCGATAACATCCGACCGCGACAAGGTGTCATCCATCATCGCGATGGCCGCATTGAGCGTGAAGCCGGCGGGGAACATCGCGAGCCGGCAAAGCAGGTTCTGTTCTGCCGGCGGCAGGAGGTCGTAGCTCCAGTCCAATGTCGCCCGCAGCGTCTGGTGTCGCGGCAACTGGTCGCGGCGGCCGCCGCTCAGGAGCTCGAAGCGCTTGTCCAGGCGAAGCAGCACGGTGTCCACCCCGAGATTGGCGGCCCGGGCTGCGGCAAACTCCAATGCGAGCGGAATTCCGTCGAGCCGACGACAGATGGCGGCTATCTTCTGAAGCTCGGCTGCGCCCGCAACGAAGCTTGTGCGCAACGCTCGCGTTCTCGCGACGAACAGCTGCACGGCGCTTTCCCGGAGCAGCAGATCGGGATCGCGGGTATCGGGACCAGGGACCGACAGTGGCGGAATGGCCGCAACGTATTCGCCGTCGATGCGGAGGCTTTCGCGGCTGGTCGCAAGAAGGGTGACGTTTGGACAATAGCGAAGCACGGCACTGGCGATTTGTGCGGCGGCTTCGATCACATGCTCGCAATTGTCCAGGACCAGAAGCAAGCGGCACGTCCCAATGGCTCGAGCAATGCTTGCGGGTGACACTTCCTTGTCATTCGAGGCGAGCTTGAGTGCACGGGCAGTCGCAGATGCGGCGCCCACCGCATCTTGCAGGGTCGCGAGCTCGACCAGCGCCACGGAATCGTTGAAGGAGGACGCCACGCGGCGCGCGAGCTCGATGGCCAGCTTCGTCTTTCCGATGCCGCCGGGGCCGACGAGAGTCACGGCCCGATATGCGGACAACACATCAGCCAATTCGCTCAGATAATCCTCGCGACCGATGAGAGGCGCGCGGATGCTCGGCAGGTTGCTGGAAAAAGACGCATCGGCAGGCACCGTGACGGGTGCAGCTGCCGGGTGATCCAAATGCCCGCTTCGCCAGGTCCCGCCGAGGGTATATCCGCGGCCCGAAACCGTCTTGAGCAGATTGCGGTCCTCACCGAGCGCCTTGCGGACAGCCGAAATATGAACCTGGAGAGTGTTGTCCTCGACGGTCAGGCCCGGCCAGACGCTTCCGATCAAATCGTCCTTGGTGACGAGGAGACCCGCCGAGCTGACTAGCTTCTCGAGAATTTCGAACGCGCGGCTTCCGATCGGTATCGCGACGTTGTCGTATCTCAGCTCTCTCCGTTGGCAATCGATCAGCCAATGTCCAAAAGAGTAGGTGCGATCAACCGGCGATGACATAGAGGGTCCGTGCATCAACTTTGCTGCTGTGATCCGGGGGAAATTACCAGACCGCCCTTGAGATCACCGACCCTTGGCAAGAATTTGGAAAGCGTAGAAGGCGCTTGAGGTGTCGTATAGGGGAGGTCGTCGGCGTATCAAGAACGCCCGCTCAGTCGCCGGCGCTTCGTTCACCGTCGATGCTGGCACCCGACGCGCTCGTGTTCGATACACGAATTCGTGACGGCCGTATGGAGTGTGTCACAATGAGAGACGATCGAATGGAGCCTGATGCCATCAATGGAAGCATCATTTACTCACATAGCGGAGAAGCGTCAGCGCAAGAACGCCAGAGCACAATTGCTTCAGAGAGACATATGGTAGTCGCAAGAACGGCGGCCTGATCGTGAGCCGCCGTTCTTCCTTCCGCCGAGAGGTCGAAATCCGGAACGTTGAGACGATCAACTTCCAGTCGGCGTCAACCGGACTTGCTCCGGTTCGCGAGCTCAGTAGCCCGACGTCGGCTCGCAGGGCGGCCGGCGCCATGGAGCGGTTGCGTACGCGCCGACGTCGGGAGCACGGGCGCAGCCGCGCTTGGAAGAGACCGGAACGCGCTGGGCCGACGCATAGGCGTCGACATTTGTGCGCTTCGCGCTGCCTTCGCGGGCCATCGCCGGGGAGGCAATCATGGCTGCGACCACGAATCCGGCCGACAAGAGCTTCAGTGTCGTCATTGAACATCTCCTTGAGAAAGCGACGCCGGGAACGTTTCGGCCCGCACGCGAGACATGTGCATGCCTGTGCGGAGTCCGCAGTGTTGATCGAACGAACATTTTCGTCTTTGCACGAAGTCGTCGCTGTGCGTTGACTACAACATTGCTTTCGGATCGATGTGATCGACCTTGTTTCGAGGCCCGCGGGGGCGCGCCGCGTGGTGCGGCGGGCTCCCCGATTGCGGGGTTCGTCATCGCCGCTCGTGGTGGCTGTTCAGGTGGCCCGCGGCGAATACGGGCGCGGCACCACCCGGCCGCTCGAGGCCCATTCGCCCGGCGGGCGTCAGCGCGCCGCCATTCAGCACGTCGCGATCGGGGTACATCGATGCGAAGGCCGCCGGCTCCTGATCGGCGAAGGACCAGGCTGCGGATGCGGACGAAATCGTTGCCGTTGAGATCAGCGCCGCGGCAATCAGGATCTTGAATGTATTCATAGCGATTCTCCATTGCTTGATCTGTGCGGAGAGTCGCTTGGCGATGATCGCTGCTCGGCTGGTGGCGTTTCCGAAAATTGTTTTGATGAGAGTCATGTAGGTCGGCCGCTCGGAAAATCCCGGCGGATCTGCATCACTCTTGCGGGAAGAGTCTGTCAGCGTTGTCAGAATTCTCGCGCGAATGTGCGTGGTCAAACGCGTCCGGTACCCGTTTGTGGGGAGCAGGTTGTTTGAACATGTGGAGTGTGAGCAATGAGATTGTTTTCCGCTATTTGCGTCGTCGCCTGCGTCGCACTCTCGGGCGCTGCGTCCGCCCGCGGCGGCATGGGATCGCATATGTCGATGGAGAGCGGCGGCGCGCTCGGTACGAGTGCCGCCGCGCCCGGAACGAACTCGCTGGGCACTGCGCTGCCGGGATCGGACGGTGGTGGTCATGCGATAAAGGGCCCGTTGCTCGGCACAGACCCGACCATCGACAAGGATGATGCGCGGCTTGAGAAGATGCTGGAAGGATCGATCTGCCGCGGTTGCTGAAGAGTGCGCGTGACGAGACGGGGGCGGACGGCTGCGCCCGTCCGGCCACCTGTGTCTTTCGAAAGGGTTGGTGGTAGGCTGGGGAGAAAATGACTAGACCGCTTGGGGCTGTCCCAATGATGGCTGAGCCAGGCCAGCGTCCCGTCTACACCTGCGCGGAATGGGAAATCGATCTGGCCAGACGCGAATTGCGCCTGAGCGGAGAGCTCGTTCCTTTGGGTGGGCGCGCCTTTGAGATTCTTGCGGAATTGGTTCAGGCGCAGGGTCAGCTCGTTACCAAGAACGACCTGACGGAGCGGGTCTGGCGAGGCGTCTTTGTCGAGGAGAGCGCGCTTCGCGTGCATATCGCGGCGATCCGAAAGGTTCTCGGTGCTGACCGCGACATGCTGTCAACCACTATCGGCCGCGGCTATCGTTTGCTCGGCGCGTGGGGGATCCGCCATATGGACCCCCCGCTGCAATATGCCGCAACCGAATTGCCGCCGTCAGTCAACATTCCCAGCGCGTCATTCGATCTGATCGGCCGGACCACGGCGATCGCGCATTTGTGGCGGCTGCTGTCGGCCTATCGCGTGGTGAGCCTGATCGGGCCTGGCGGCATCGGAAAGACGGCGCTGGCGCTCGAAGCCGCCAGAACGCCGCCGCCCGGTTTCGAGGCGGACAGACTGCTGGTCGAACTGGCCTCGCTGTCCGATCCCAGGCTCGTCTGCTCGGCCATCGCCAGCGTGCTTGGCACCAAGCTCGAGGGCGAGGAGATCTCGCCTGATTCCATCGCGCGGGCGATCGGCTCCCGGCCGTTGCTGCTCATTCTCGACAATTGCGAACATGTCATCGATGCCGTCGCACAGGTGGCCGAGTTGGTGCTCAGCCATTGTGCAGGCACGATCATTGTTGCGACGAGCCGGGAGGCGCTGCGGATCGAGGGAGAGCATGTCTACCGCGTGCCTCCTCTGGGCGTGCCGCCCGAAACATGGCACGAGCCCGCCGGCGCATCCGCGTACAGCGCAGTCGAATTGTTCACGAGCAGAGCGAAGGCGCTGGGTTCGAGCTTCGTGTCTGACGAGGAGAACATCGGCGCCATCGCAGCCATTTGCCGGCGGCTGGACGGCATTCCGCTTGCGATCGAGTTTGCGGCGGCGCGCGCCGTCATGCTCAGCCCGCCGAAGATCGCGGCGCTGCTCGATGACAGGTTCAAGTTCCTGACGACCGGCCGGCGCACGGCGTTGCCGAGGCAGCAAACGCTGCGTGCAACGCTCGACTGGAGCTATGACCTGTTGCCGGACGACGAGGCGTGGCTGCTCAGGCAGCTCGGCATATTCGCCGGCGAATTCCAGCTCGATGCAGTGATTGCGGTTGCCGGCGAGGGGTGCGGCGACGTCACCGGCCAGCTTGCGAGGCTGGTGGCAAAGTCCCTCGTCCTCGCGGATATTCGCGGCGAGAGCCCGCACTACCGCCTGCTCGATACGACGCGTGCCTACACATTGGAGAAGCTGCATGCCGGCGGAGAATATCCCGACGCCGCCCGCCGCCAGGCGAAGTACTATTCGGGATTTCTTGCCGGCGCCGAAGTCGACAGCGAGGTGAGGCCGCAGGCGGAGTGGCTCGCCATCTATGGCCGTCACATCGACAACGTGCGAACGAGCCTCGATTGGGCCTTCTCGTCCAGTGGAGACCCGCAAGTGGGCGCGGCGTTGACGGCGGCCGCGGTCCCGCTCTGGGTGCAATTGTCGCTTCTGGCCGAATGCCGCGAGCGGACCGAACTTGCGCTGGCGCGCCTCGATCCGGCTGCCGCGAACGCGGCGCGGCTTCGCATGCAGCTGTCGGCCGCGCGCGGCTGGTCGCTGATGTACGGTGTCGGAAGGGCCAGGGAGGCCGGTCCCGCCTGGGTAGCGACGCTTCAGCTTGCCGAGCAACTCGGTGACAGGGACTACCTGTTGCGCGCGCTTTGGGGTCTCTGCATCGACCAGTTCAACAACGGTGAATTCCGCAGGGCGCTCGAATTTGCCAATCGTTTTGCGGAAGTCGTGGCCGACTCCAGCAGTCCCGTCGATCGTATGATGGCCGACCGGCTTCTTGCGACCACGCTGCATTATCGCGGCGACCAGCGGCTGGCCTATCATCATATCGGGCGAACCCTGTCTCGCCTTTCGGACCTTGCGGCAAAGCCGCAGGTTATTCGTTTCCGCTTCGACCTGCGGGTCTCGGCGCGCTACTTCCAGGCGCGGATCCTGTGGCTGCTCGGTCTCGCGGACCAGGCCTTGGGCGTCGTCGACCGTAACGTCGAGGAAGGCCGGACCAGCGGTCACGCTCTGACGTACTGCAGCGTCCTCGGCCAGAGTGCCTGCCCGATCGCCTTCCTCGCCGGCGATCTCGACGCGGCCGAGCGCTATTGTACGATGCTGCTCGAACACACCGAGCGCCACCCGATCCGCCTGTGGAACGTGTGGGCGCGCGCCTTCAGGGGCATGCTGATCTCGCGCCGGGGTGATCTCTCGACCGGATTGCCGCTGCTGCGCAAGGCACTCGAGCTCGCGGGCGAGGCGCGTTTCCTGCCTCGCTTTCTGCTTCCTCTCGGCGAGCTCGCGGCATGTCTCGGAGAGGCCGGCGAGGTGTCGCAAGGGCTTGCGACCGCCGACGAGGCGCTCGCGCGCTGCGAGGCGAGGGACGAGGGGTGGTATGTCGCCGAGCTCTGGCGCATCAAGGGCGAGTTGCTGCTGCTTCCCGGCGAGCGCCGCTCGCCGGCCGGAGCTGCGCAGGCCTTCGACAGGGCGTTCGAAGTGGCGCGGAGCCAGGGCGCAATGTTCTGGGAGCTGAGGACGGCGATCAGTGTGGCACGATTGCGGATACGTGAGGGGCATCCGGCCGATGCTCGCCATGTGCTCGCTGCCGTGTGCGGCAAGTTCACTGAGGGTTTCGAGATCGCGGATTTCCGCGACGCGCGTGCAATGATGGCGAAGCTGGGATCGTAGGCGATGCCCCGGGGAGCGGCATCCGATTCAACTGATCGGATGCCGGTGCGGCCTCGGCGAGCGCCGCATTCCCCGTGCTCTGGAACGTTCCGCAATTCACCCATGACGCCGCCATGGCGACTGCCGGCGCCGACGTCTCATTGCAAGCGCAGCATGGGCCGGCAGCCCGCACGTGTCGTTCGAGACTGCACCCCTCTATCGCGATTGCACGGCCGAGGCGGTCATTTGGCCGCAAACGAGGATGAGTACGGAGGACTCAGCTCGACAAGCAGGCCTCTTGCCGTCGCGAGACTGCGCGTCTGGAATCCCTCGTTAAATCGCTGATAGACGGACGCAAGCATATCGCGCGCCTCCTGGCGGCGACCGAATCGCTGCCACAGTTTCGCAAGCGCGATTGCCGCGCGAAGCTCATAGCCCGGCGCCCCCTGACCGCGGGCGACGTCGAGCGCCTGCACGAGGCTCTGCTCCGCTTGCGGAAGATCCGGATGGCTCTTGCGCATCAGCGCTTCCGCTTTGGCGCGCAACATGTCGGGCATGTCCATCATGAAGTTGCAATGCCGGGCCTGGGCGATCGCCTGATCGATGGTGTCCAGGGCCTCGTCGCCGTGACCTGCCGCCGCCAAGGCTTCGGCGAGGGGCATGCGAAGCCCCGCTACGGCACCGAACGACCGGCTCCGCAGCTTCTCGATCGAGCCTCTCAGCATGGCGAGCCCGGCACTGGTCTCATTCCTGGCCAGCAACGTGATACCCTTCATGGCCTCGCCGACCATCTGGAGGATGGCGAGATTGTGCCTTCGCGCCTCCACGATGAATCTGTCGATATGGTCTTCGCAATCCTCCGTGTCGCCATTCCAGAAGAAGACGCCAAATGCCCAGGGAAGCGCTCGACAGAACATGACCGGATGGTTCGCTGCGATGACGTCCGAGATGGCTCGCCGCACCATTTGCGCTGCCTGGTCGGGATATCCCTGAAGCCAGAGGACGCGCGCAAGGGTGATTTGAGCGCGCTTGGGATATTCAAGCGTGAGGCCGCCAAGGACCTCTCCATCCAGGCCCGGCTGCAGCAATGCCGCCTCGACGTATGAGCGGGAGGCCGCGAACTTGCCGAGATATTGGCAGGAGATGCTGAGCAACACGCGCATGCGCGCCACCGCGATGGAATCGTTGCCAGCAAGGGCGACGGCTTCGCCGCGCTTGGCGGTGCCCAATGCCTCATCATACTTGCCGACGAACAATTGCAGCAAATGCAACTGGTCGATCAAACGGATTTGCCCGGGGATGTCGCCGATCCTTTCCGTCAGCTCGAGCGCTCGTTTGAGGTGATTGGCGCCCAGCTCATCCAGCTGTCCCGTGAGCATGCGGGCAGCTCCCAGCGCCGTGTGAAGGACGAGGCCTTGCCTGACGCTCCCATCGATCTCGTCGAGTGCTTCGATGGCGCGGGCGACCCAAAGCTCGCATTCCGCCAGCAGCGACAGCTTGAAGAACAGCGGTATCGCTGCTGCAGCGAGCGACACGCCGGCTCCGCGGTCTCCCTGATCCGAGAAGCACCACGTCAGCGCGGCGCGGACGTTTCCGAATTCCTCGGCAACGGCCGCAAGGTCTCGGCTTGCTTCGCCGCCGACCTTTTCAAGGAGGTCGAGAAAGTAGCCGGCGTGACGTCGCGCGATCGCGGCGGCGCCGCCGCTGGCGGCAAGCTTCTCTTGCGCGTAGGCCCGGGTCGAGTCGGCAAGGCGGTAGCGGGGCGGTTGCGAGCCGGTGTTCAGTGCGAGCATCGACTTGGCGACGAGGCTGTCGATGATTGCCAGGATCGCGTCGTCATCCTCCGTGTCAGCGGCAATCGACCGCGCGGCGTCCAGGGTCATGCTGCCGACGAACACGGACAGTCGGCCGAGAATCACGCGTTCCGCCTCGGATAGGAGATTGTAGCTCCATTCGATGGTTGCGCGCAGCGTCCGGTGCCGGGGCAGTGCGGTGCGTCGTCCCTCCCACAGCAGGTTGAGGTGCTGGTCGAGGAGCTGGACCATTGCTCGCGCGCCATATGTGCTCGCATGACCGGCGGTGAGCTCGATGGCAAGCGGGATGCCGTCGAGCCGGCGGCAGAGATTGCCGACGTCAGAGGCGTTCGCATCCGTCAGCGCGAACTCGCCGCCCCCCGCAGTCGCGCGCTCGACGAAGAGTCTTACGGAAGGGTAGGCAAGGGCGTTCGCGGCCGTTAGAGCGGCCTTCTCCGGCGGGCTCGGCAGCGGCGGGAGCCGGTATGTGAACTCGCCTTCGACGCGCAGCAATTCCCGGCTTGTGGCCAGGATGTGCAGCTCCGGTGCGGCCTGGTAGAGCCGTTCGGCCAGAGCAGCTGCTGCTTCGATGACAGGCTCGCAGCAATCCAGAATGAGCAGCATGCGCCTGTCGCGCAGGAATGTCGCGAGGCTGCTCGTCGGGTCATTCGACCGCGCCCGCAGCCCAAGCGAAGATGCGACGATCGCCGGCACCGGAGCGGCATTGCCGGTCTCACCGAGACCGACGAAATGGACATGACCGGCGAAGTCGGCGAGCAGGGCGTGGCCCGCGGAAACGGCGACTGTGGTCTTGCCGATGCCGCCCGGGCCGACGATTGTGACGAATCGTTGGGCTGTCAGTCGTTCCGATATGTCCTGAATGGCCTGCTCGCGCCCCACCATCTGCCGGGGATGTGCAGGCAAATTATGGGCGTAAGTCGGATCGGCCGGCGCCGCTTGCATCTGTTCCGGGCGCGAGACCGCACCGACGAAGCAGTAGCCCTGACCGGAGACAGTGCTCAGATATCTGGCACCATCGTTGCCGTCTCCGAGTGCCCTGCGGAGTGCGGCGATGTGGACACGCAGGTTGTTTTCCTCGACCTCAGTGCCCGGCCATGTCTTGGCGATCAGATCCGTTTTGCTGACGACGTTGCCGGCCTGCCGGACCAGTGCGAGCAGGAGGTCGAATGCGCGACCCGACAGTTGCAGCATATTCCCGTCTCTCTCGATCCGCCTCTGCGAGGGATCGAGCCGAAACGGCCCGAAGACGAAGATCTCCCGGGCGGCTTCGTCTTGGGCGGAGCAGCCAGCAGCGGTGATCATGTTGTTGCTTTGCGAGCGGGTGGCCATGTGGGAGATATCAACCCGGCGCACGACTCGTCACGTTCTATGACTTGGAGGCACACCAAGACGTGTGAACGTAGTGGTCCGCGAAAAGTAACATCCGGCAGTTTTGGGGTAAAGGATCGGGGCCTATCACTTTCGTCTGGGGGGCGAAGAGAGTCCTATGCAATGAATGCGGGCTTGAGGATGTCTTCCAGTCCGATCCGGCGGAGCAGTTCCGCGCGGACGCTTTCGGCGACGGCGTCGACAGCCGCGGCGCCGTCGTCGTCCGGACCGAAATGAACCCGTAGCGGCCGCTGTCCGAACGGCATGTCGACGACATCGGCTATGGCGGTTGCGACGTCTTGGGGAGTTCGATCCTGCGCCGAGAGTTGGGCGAGTGCCGACAGCGCGATCTCACTCAAATCGGCCGTCGGACCATCTGCGTATTCCTCGGCTCTGACGGTGTCGTGCGGCCGGCCGGAGCGAATGTAGTGGCCGGGTCCAAGCGCGCTTGGGACGACGATGGTCGTCTCGACACCCCAGCGCGCGAGCTCGCCGGCATAGCTTAGTGCGAGCGCGTCCAGCGCGGCCTTGGAGGAGGCATATGCGCCGAGGAACGGAACCGAGCCGCCACGCGCGCTGCTTGACGAAACCCATATCAGCAGGCCCTGGCCCTGCTTGCGCAACTGTGGCAATGCGGCCCGGTTGAGCCGTTGCGCGCTCAGCACGTTGGTGTCGTAGAGTTCGGCGAGCTGTTCCGGCGTAAAGGCTTCCGCCGGTCCGTAGACGACCTGCCGGGCATTGTGCACGACCACATCGAGGCGGCTGTTCTCGGCGACGATGGTGTCGATGGCCGAGTTCACGGAGGCTTCCGAGGAAACGTCGAATTCCAAAGTGCGGAGATCCACGCCGCCTTCGGTTCCGGCCTCCCCAACGGCGTGCTCATCATGGCCATCCGTCTCCCGCATCGAGACGTAGACCGTGTGGCCGGCTTGCGCCAGTTTCCTGCAGGTGCATCGCCCGATGCTGTTTGCAGCTCCTGTGACGATGATCACTTTGCTCATTCGATTCCCGATCGCATTCCAGCTTCCGCAAAGCCGCCAGCGCCGTCGCGACACGTTCATCGTTCGGCGATCGAGCGCCGGCCTTGCGCGAGGAGCAACTGAAATAGGACCTGGCGCAAGAGGGGTCTTTCGAGCCGAGCGAGCGATTTTCAGATCGCACGAAAAATTTCGAGAATGCCCGAAACCGGTTCCGTATGAACCGCCGCGGACCGGACAAGCCCGGACGTGCCTTCGCGAAATTGACAGGGGGTTTCAGAAGATCAGGGCGCGGGTGCCGGCTATGAGGAGTCTGTGCCGCTCGATGAGATGGGCCGTGTGGCCGTTCGGCGAGGCGGCTTGCGCCTTGCAAGGAGAAGAGATGAATCAGTCAGGCAACCTGCCGCGCTCGGGACTCGGCTCGCTCGTGTTGATTGCGGTCGTCCTCGGAGGCGGTGCTGCCGCGTTCGCATATACTGCGGGCTGGCTCTCGCCGGGTCGCCTGACGCCGGAGCGGATGATCGCGGCGCTGACGCCTCCGAGCGGCGCGCCGCTCGGGCACCGGCGAAATCACGCCAAGGGAATCTGCTTCACCGGCGTCTTCGAAGCGAACGGAAATGGCCTGGAGCTCTCGCGGGCCAGGGTGTTTGAACGGGGCACTCATCCGGCGCTGGGCCGCTTCAATCTCGGCACCGCCGATCCGAACGCCGTGGATGCAACCGTGCGGGTGCGCGGTTTGGGATTGCAGATCGCGGCGGACGGCGAAGAGTGGCGGATGGCGCTGATCAACCCGCCGTTCTTTGCAGTTTCCACGCCGCAGGCATTTCACGACCTGCTGATTGCATCCGGCAAGAAGGATCCGGAGGCGATGAAGACGTTCATCCAGGCCAATCCGGAATTCGCCGCCTTCGCGACCTGGGCCAAGACGGCGCCCTGGACCGCCAGCTATGCGGAGGAGCCCTATCACGGGCTCAACAGTTTCATCTTCACAGATGCGAAGGGCGGCGAGCACGCGGTGCGATGGTCGCTGCTGCCGATGGCGCAGGTCACCCCAATTTCGCAAGCCGAGCTGGACAAGCGCGGTCCGGATTTTCTCGAGCAGGAGATCGTGGAACGCGTCCGCGCATCCGGCCCGCAACGCTGGAGCATGGTCACGACGGTCGCCGATCCCGGTGATCCGACCGCGGACCCGAGCAAGGCCTGGCCGGAGAGCCGCCATACGGTGCAGGTCGGAACGCTCGTCGTGCAGCGGATCGAACAGGAGCGGGACGGACCGTGCCGCGACGTCAACTTTGATCCGACCGTGCTGCCGCCTGGGATCCGGCCGTCGGACGATCCGTTCCCGGCCGCGCGCTCGTCGGTCTATCGCAAGTCCTACGATCTGCGTGCGGCCGAAGCCCGAGACTATCCGCGAACCGGGGCCGCCAAGCCATGAGCAATGAGCCCCATCGTTTCGCCCCGATCCAGCGGTCTCTGCACTGGCTGATGGCAGCCTGCATCATCGCCATGCTCTTCATCGGCGTCGGCATGGTGTCTACCGTGGCGCCCAAATATTTGCCGCTCATCCTGATCCACAAGACGCTCGGCGTCACTCTTCTGATCCTCGTCGTGGTCAGGCTGGCCCTGCGACTCCATTACGGCGCGCCGCCGTTGCCGGACGATCTTCCGCCGGCGATCAAGCTGGGAGCGCGATTGTCGCATCTGGCCCTCTATGGCTTCATGATCATCATGCCGCTGTTGGGCCTCGGCATGCTCTGGGCTGCGGCCTATCCGGTCGTCCTGTACGGCGGGATCCGAATTCCGGCGTTGCTGGCGCAGAGCGACCGTGTGCACACGCTGCTGTGGAATGCTCACTTCTATCTCGGCTTCGCGTTCTTTGCCCTTGTGCTGCTGCATCTGGCGGCAGCGCTGTTCCATGCATTGCTCCGCCGCGACGGCGTCTTCGCGACGATCGCGCTCCTGCCGCTTCGGAACAAGGCGACGCCGGCAGAATGAACGCTTCGCGCGCCGGCGAAACGTGCGTCCCGCGTCGTGCGGATGAGACAATAGCGCGGCATCCTCGAAAGATAACCCCGAGCCAGTCTCTGTACGCTTGCTCCCATCCATGACCGGCAGACCGGTCATACGTTCAGGGATCAAGCCATGACGGATGTGTCGAACTCGAAAGCGTCGCTCGGAAGGGCCATTCACGCAATTTCTGGAAAGTGGGGCTGGTTCGTTGCATTGGGGATCGGTGAACTGATCCTCGGCGGCATTGCGTCAGCCAATCTGATGGCGGCGAGTCTCGCCTCCGTTCTCGTCATCGGGGCCACCATGGCAGCCGCCGGGATCTTCCAGATCGTGCATGCCTTTACGGTGCAGGGCCTGCGCGGCTTCCTGTTCTGGCTGCTCGCCGGGATCGTCTATGGCGCCGCTGGCGCCGTCATTCTCTACGATCCGCTGCTGGCTTCGTTGACGCTGTCGCTCGCGGTATGCGCCTTCCTGGTCGTCGCCGGAGTGACGCGGATCTGGGCGGGCTTCCACATGCGGCCGGCCGCGGGCTGGCGCTGGATCGTCGCTGCGGGCGTCGTCACGTTCTGCGTCGGCGTATTGCTGGTTGCGACCTGGCCTTCCATCGGCCTGTGGCTGCTCGGTGCGATGCTGGTCGTCGACCTGATCTTCCAGGGATGGGGCTTCATTGCATTCGGGCTCGCGCTCAGAAGCCGGGCTTCCCGGCGTTCGGCCGAGCCGGCGACGGCGTGAGCCATGATGACGGGTTCGACATTCACGCGGCATCGCGAGATCGCCTGGCGCGGCGGCCGAACGACGTCGACGTCGCGATTGGTTGCCGAGGAGAGCGCCATCGCGCTCACCTACAACGGATCGACCCATGCCGTGATGATGGGGACGCCGGCTGATCTCGAGGATTTCGGTGTCGGCTTCAGCCTCACCGAAGCCATCATCGATAGTGCGAGCGAGATCCGGAGCATCGAGCTGATCTCGAACGAGCTCGGCATGGAAGTGCGGATGTGGCTCGATGGCGATCGCGCGGCGAACCTGGCCGCGCGCCGCCGCGCCATCAGCGGTCCGGTCGGGTGCGGGCTGTGCGGCATCGAAAGCCTCGAACAGGCGCGTCGTACGCCGTCGCGGGTCGAGGGGCGCGGCATTGCCTTTCATGCCCGGGACCTGCTGGGCGCCATGCAAGCGTTGTCTCCGCTCCAGACCTTGAACCAGCAGACGCGATCCGTTCACGCAGCAGCGTTCTGGCGTCCCCGTACCGGCATAACCTTGGTCAGGGAGGATGTCGGCCGACACAACGCGCTTGACAAGCTCGCCGGTGCGATCGTCCGCGACGGCAGCTCGGCCCGCGACGGCGCCGTGCTGCTGACGAGCCGCGTTTCGGTGGAAATGGTGCAAAAGGCAGCGATGATGGGTGCGCCGGTCGTCGTCGCCGTTTCCGCGCCGACCGCGCTCGCCATCCAGACCGCGAACGAAGCGGGTATCACGCTGCTCGCCGTCGCCCGTGATGACGGATACGGCGTCTTCACGCATCCGCGTCGCGTCCTGCTGCCTGAAGAGGCCGCCTCGCGCGCCGGCTGCTGAACGCGCGGGTCTGCAGACATGGCGATGCAAGCCGCATCACCGGAACCCCTGGCCGAGACGCGCGTCGAGGTCTTCGCTCCGGAACGATCGTTATTGGTTGCTTCCGTGCTCAGCATATCGGGAGGCTTCCTCGACGCCTTCACGTGGCTGTCGCTTGGCGTCTTCGCGAGTTCGCAGACCGGCAATGTCGTCTTCCTCGGGATCTATGCGCTATCAGGGCAATGGCAGCGTGCGCTTCACCACCTGCTTCCGCCCGTGGCCTTCGTCCTGGGATCGCTGGTGGCGGTTCGCAGCCGGGCGGCGCTGCGCTGTCTCGTCGGGGAGATCGTGTGCCTGGCCGCGGCGATGCTGATGCTTCATCGTGTTCCCGACGAGGTCGCGATCCCAGTCATCTCCTTCGGCGTCGCGTTGCAATCGGCGAGCTTCAGGCTGGTCGGCCGCTGGAATTATCTCTCGGTCACCGTCACCGGAAACATGCTCCGCGCCATCGATCAGCTCGTTGCAGGTTCCGATGGCGATGCGGCGCGCGGCGCGAGAGCCATGCTTGTGCTCTGCCTGATGTTCCTGTCGGGCGCCGCGGTCGGCGCCTGCGTGACGAGGTGGCTCGGTACGTGGAGCCTCGCTCTGCCGATCGCGTCGTCGGCATGCGTTCTCTGGCTCTGCCGGCACCCAGGCCATTCGCACTGACATTGCTCGTCTGCCGGGGCGCCTGCCATGCCATTCGGCAAAAGGACGTTCGTTCGCGGAAGCGTGTGCGCCGGGTGGTCCGTACACTTTCGGTCAGTGCCGACAAGATGCTTCCGACATCAACTACCACGAGAGGCTGGGATGAACGACCTCCGCAAAGAGACAGACAGCCTGGGTGAAGTGAACGTTCCCGCGGACAAGCTCTGGGGTGCGCAGACGCAGCGCTCGCTCGAGCATTTCAGCATCGGCAGGGACCTGATGCCGCGCGAAATGATCCAGTCCTACGCGATCCTGAAGAAGGCAGCAGCGAACGCCAATTACGCAGGCGGTCGTCTCGACGGCAAGATCCACAAGCTGATCGTCCACGTCTGCGACGAGATCCTCGCCGGCCAGCATCACGACATGTTCCCCCTCCATGTCTGGATGACGGGCAGTGGAACGCAGTTCAACATGAACGTGAACGAGGTGATCTCGAACCGTTGCAGCCAGATCGCGGGCACCGCGCTCGGCAGCAAGCTTCCGGTTCACCCGAACGATCACGTCAACATGTCGCAATCGTCGAATGACAGCTTCCCTTCAGCAATGTACATCGCGGCCGCGCTGAATGTGACGGAGCGCCTAGTCCCCGCGGTCGAAGCCCTGCACGACGGCATCGCGGCAAAGTCGAGCCAGTGGGACGACATCGTCAAGATCGGCCGAACTCACATGCAGGATGCAACGCCCCTGACGCTCGGTCAGGAATGGTCTGGCTACGCCGTCGTGCTTGCCGACAATCTGGCGCGCATCGACGACGCGCTGAAGGGCGTCTACCGCCTGGCGCTGGGTGGCACGGCCGTGGGTACCGGGATCAACGCAGCACCCGGCTTTGCGGAAGCCGTTGCCGCCGAGATCGCGCGGTTGACCGGCCTGCCCTTCGTCAGTGCGCCGAACAAGTTCGCCGTGCAGGGCGCGCACGACGCGCTGGTGCAGCTCTCCGGCACGCTGCGCACGCTCGCCGGCTCGCTCTACAAGATCGCAAACGATATCCGCCTTTTGTCCTGCGGTCCGCGCGCTGGCTTCGCCGAGCTGAAAATTCCCGAGAACGAGCCGGGCTCTTCGATCATGCCGGGCAAGGTCAATCCGACGCAGGCGGAAGCGCTGACGATGATCGCCGTGCAGGTGATGGCGAACGATGTCGCGGTCGGATTCGGCGGCGCCGGCGGCTATCTCGAGATGAACGTCTATAAGCCGCTGATCATTCACAACATCGCACAGTCCATCACCATCCTCGCCGACGGCTGCACCAATTTCCGCACCTTCCTCGTCGAGGGCACCGAGCCGAACCGCAAGAAGATCCAGGAATATGTCGAGCGGTCGCTGATGCTCGTGACCGCGCTTGCACCGGTGATCGGCTACGACAAGGCTTCGCGGATCGCGCATTACGCGATGGACAACGACCTCACGCTGAAGTCGGCGGCGCTGAAGCTGGGCTTCGTCACCGAGCCGGAGTTCGACCGCATCGTCGATCCCGCCAAGATGGTCAGGCCCTACGTTGCCGAGATCAAGGTGCCGCTCGCCATCGGCGCGAAAGCCAGCTGAAGGGAGAAAGACGATGATCCGTTGTGTGCGTCTATGGACCGGAGAAGACAACAACTCGCATTTCGAGGAGGGCTTCCTCGAACTGGAGCCGGGCCAGCGCGGCGACTTCCTGACCGGCAAGATCGATGCCGTCAGCGTCTCCTTCCAGGAGACGGAATCGGGCGGCGCTTTCGCCTGGCACACCGCGCCGGTCCGGCAGCTCGTGCTCACGCTGAGCGGAACGCTCGATTTCCAGACGCGTGACGGTCACCACTTCCTGATCCATCCCGGCAATGTCCTCTTGGCTGAAGACACTGCCGGCTCCGGGCACAGCTGGAAACTGACCGACGATTCGTCCTGGCGCCGTGCCTACGTGATCCTGCGGCCGGGAGCAGAGGTGCCGTTCCGCGCCAAGGCGCGGCAATCGGCACGGGCCTGATCGAGCCATTCGCAACAGCAACACCCAACGAAGGAAAAGACCATGTCAGCAGCTTCCGATCGCGAAACCGACGTCGTCCTCATCGGCGCCGGCATCATGAGCGCGACCCTCGGCGTCTTTCTCAAGGAGCTCGAGCCCTCGCTGTCGATCCAGATGCTGGAGAGTCTTGGAGACTGTGCGCAGGAAAGCTCCGACGCCTGGAACAATGCCGGGACCGGCCACGCGGCGAATTGCGAGATGAACTACACGCCGCAGCGGCCCGACGGCAGCATCGACATCTCCAAGGCGCTCCAGGTCAATGTCGAGTTCGATCTGTCCCGGCAGTTCTGGTCTTATCTCGTCGGGCGGGGCGCTATCGCCGATCCGCGGTCCTTCATCCATCCGGTGCCGCATATGAGCTTCGTGCACGGCGCGGAGAACGTCGACTTCTTGCGGAAGCGGTTCAAGGCAATGTCGGCGCATCATTGCTATGAGGGCATGGAGCATACCGAGGATCCCAAAAAGATTGCAGAATGGGCGCCCCTGGTGATGGACGGTCGCAGCGGCGACGAACCGATTGCCGCAACGCGGATCATCACCGGCACCGATGTCGACTACGGTTCGTTGACGCATTTGCTGGTCAGTCATCTCGTCAGCCAGCCGGGCTGCGCGGTCCACTACAACAGTTGCGTCACCGGTCTTGGTCGGGAGCAGGGCGGACGGTGGCGCGTCGAGGTGCGCGACACCGACAGCGGTGAAGTGCGCTCGGTCCGCGCAAAATTCGTCTTCATCGGTGCCGGTGGCGGCGCGCTGCCGCTGCTGGAGAAATCCGGCATCCCGGAGGGGCGCGGCTATGGCGGTTTCCCCGTCAGCGGGATCTGGCTGCGCTGCGACGATCCGGAGATCAACAAGCGTCATCATGCCAAGGTCTACGGCAAGGCCGCCGTCGGCTCCCCGCCGATGTCGGTTCCGCATCTCGATACGCGCGTGATCGGCGGCCAGCGCTCGCTGCTGTTCGGCCCCTATGCGGGCTTCTCGAGCAAGTTCCTCAAGCACGGTTCGCTGCTCGACCTGTTCGAGTCCATTCGCCCCGCGAACGTCAAGCCGCTGCTGTCGGTGGCGCGCGATAATTTCGATCTCACCGAATATCTGGTCGGGCAGGTGCTGCAATCCGAGGGCCACCGGCTCGCGGCGCTCGACGAATATTTCCCGAAGGCCGACCCGAAGGACTGGAGATTGCAGGTCGCGGGCCAGCGCGTCCAGATCATCAAGCCTGACGTCAAGCGCGGCGGATTGCTCGAGTTCGGAACTGAGCTGGTCGGCGCGGACGATCATTCGCTGGTCGCCCTTCTCGGCGCTTCGCCGGGCGCCTCCACCGCGGCATTCATCGCCATCAGCGTGCTGGAGAAGTGCTTCGCCGGCGAGCTGACGGCCAGCGCCTGGCTGCCGAAGCTGAAGCAGATTGTCCCGTCCTACGGCGTATCGCTGATCGACGATGCGGATTTCTGCCGTCAGATTCGTGCCGCGACGGCGGCGGTCCTCAAGGTCGACAACATTCCGCAGCCGGCCGCACGCGCGCCGGCGGTCGCCAAGCGGGCCTGAACGGGAGGTTGTCCGATGGATCCGACGGCACTCCTCCTGTCGCGGCTGCAGTTCGCCTTCACCATCTCGTTCCACATCATCTTTCCGGCGTTCACGATCGGGCTTGCAGCCTGGCTCACCGTGCTCGAAGCGATGCACCAGTACAGCGGCAAGCCCGTCTACCGGACCCTGTTCGAATTCTGGCTGAAGATCTTCGGCGTGGCATTCGGCATGGGCGTGGTGTCGGGTGTGGTGATGGCGTTTCAGTTCGGCACGAACTGGAGCGTGCTGTCGAAGATGTCGGGCCCGATCCAGGGTCCGCTGCTGTCCTACGAGACGTTCACCGCCTTCATGCTGGAGGCGGGCTTCTTCGGCATCCTCATCTTCGGGCGGCCGCGGGTGCCGCCCTGGTTCTACCTGTTCTCGACCGCGATGGTCGCGCTCGGGACGACGCTTTCGGCGTTCTGGATCATGGTCAACAACAGCTGGATGCAGGTGCCGACCGGCTACGTGTTGGAGAACGGCCAATTCGTGCCTGATGATTGGGCGCAGATCATCTTCAACCGCGTGGTCTGGGTGCGCTTCCCGCACATGCTCCTTGCCTCATATCTCACCGGCGCCTTCTGCGTAGCGGCGACCGGCGCGTGGTATCTGCTGCGGCGGACCTATCGGGCCGAGGCGCATGTCATGCTGCGGATGGGCCTTGCGCTTGCGGCGGTGCTGCTTCCGGCCCAGCTCTTCATCGGGCATCTCGTCGGCGACTATGTTCACGACTACCAGCCGGCCAAGTTCGCGGCGATCGAAGCGCGCTGGCATGATGAACAGCCGGCCTCGGAGGTGCTGATCGCCATTCCGGATTCGAACACCGAATCGAACAAATACGCGATATCGATCCCCGTGCTCGGGAGCATCATCGGCAGCATGAGTCTGACGTCGAAGGAGGTCGGGCTGGCCAGCTTCGCGCCGCAGGACCGGCCGCCGGTGGCGATCCCGTTCTTCGCCTTCCGCATCATGGTCGGCTGCGGCTTCGTGATGCTGGGGCTGGCCTGGCTCGGGAGCTGGCTCGGCCTCAAGCACCGGCTCGATCGGAGCCGCCTGCTGCTGTGGGGCATCTTCCTGAGCTTCCCGCTGCCGTGGATCGCCATTCTCACGGGCTGGTACACCGCGGAAGTCGGCCGCCAGCCCTGGACGGTCTACGGCGTGTTGCGGACCGCCGATGCCGTGACGCCGTTCCTGACGGCGTCCGCCGCGCTGACCTCGCTGATTCTCTTCGTCGCGGTCTATGCCTTCATCTTCTCGTTCGGGACCTACTACATCTACCGGCTGCTGCGCGCCGGTCCGGCGGGACTCGTCGGCAAGCCGTTGCATGTCCCGGTGCCCAACCGGCCGATGTCGCTCGCCGACAAAATGCCGGCAATCGCCGAAGCGGGAGAATAGCCATGGTGATGTTCTGGGTTGCGCTTCTTGCCATCAGCATCCTGATCTATCTCCTTCTGGACGGATTCGACCTCGGCGTCGGCATGCTGTTTGGCCTTGCAGGCAGCGAGGCGAGGCGTGAGGCGATGCTGCGCACGATCGCGCCGGTCTGGGATGGCAACGAGACCTGGCTGGTCGTCACCGGCGTGATCATGTGGGGTGCGTTCCCCGTGGTCTATGCCATGCTGATGCCGGCCTTCTACATCCCGGTCGTGGTCATGCTGCTCGGATTGATCCTGCGCGGTGTCGCGTTCGAATTTCGCGGCAAGGCCTCGCGCTCGCGCCGGGTGTGGGACATCAGCTTCACCGTGGGATCGTTTGCCGCAAGCTTCATGCAGGGCGCGATGGTCGGAGCGCTCGTCGAGGGACTGCAATTTTCCAACGGCGAATATGTCGGCGGCACCTTCGGCTGGCTGACAGCCTTTTCGGTCTTGTGCGGGGTCGGCCTGTGCTTCGGCTATGCGCTGCTCGGGGCCTGTTGGCTGGTGAGGAAGTGCGAGGGTCCGATCCGCGAAGCCACGCGGCGCCAGATCCCGTTGCTCGCGGTTGCCGTGCTGGCCTTCCTCGTCGTCGTCTTCACGCATGCCCTTATCGAGCATCTGCCGATTCTCCGCCGATGGATCGAGCGGCCTTATCTTTTCCTGTTTCCCCTCATCGGTGCGGGTGCCGCCGCAGTGCTCGCCACGAGCATTCTGCGCCACGACGATTACTGGCCATTCCACATGGTTTCACTGATCTTCGCGGCGGCGTTCGGCACGCTCGCCCTGTCGTTCTGGCCCTATATGATTCCGTTTGTCGTGACGATCGACGAGGCCGCGGCGCCGCATGCAAGTCTCGCCTTCATGTTCTGGGGCGCCGGCCTGTTCGTTTTTCCGCTGATGCTGCTCTATGTCGCGGTTGGTTATCGCGTCTTCCGAGGCAAGACGGCTGCGGCGGTGGATCACTACTGACGGGGACACGCTCAAACTGCGAATAAAAAGAAAGGCGCCGGATTCGGCGCCTTTCTCATTCAGGGCCCGAAGTCGTTCAGGATTTGGGCATGACGCCGGGGCTGTTGTCCGGCCATTGCGCGACCAGCTTCTCGTCGATGTTGAAGTGCTGGGCCACCAGCTTGGGCGGTGTGTGGGTCAGCCAGTTGGAGAGCGAGACCTCCTCGTAGCGCGGCGCACGGAACACGCCGACGAACTGCAGCTCTGTGTCGCCGATATTCTCGACATAATGGCCGAGATTGCGCCGGACATAGCCAATGTCGCCGGCCGAGAAATCCGTTGTCAGCGCGTTGGGGCCGGTGTCGAACACCGTCATCCGCGCCTTGCCCTTGATGTAGTACTGCCACTCGTCGGCGTTCGGGTGCCAGTGCATCTCCCGGACCGCGCCCGGCGGCATCGTCACCAGCGCCGCAGCGACGGTGGTGGCCACCTTGAAGTTGCTGCTGTCGGCAACGCGGATGCTGCCGGCGGAGCTCTCCTTGACCGGGGCTGAGCTGCCGAGCGAATGGATGAAGGGGTAGGGCGGTGCCTCCGCATGCTTGGCGATTGCGGCGCGATCGGCGGCGAGATCGCCGGGCACCGTCCCCTGGAAGATCCAGAGATTGTGCAGCGGTATTTTGGCGAAGGCGTCCGCGGGCACACCAAAGTTCTTGGCCAGCACCTCGGGCGGCGTATGGGCGAGCCAGTCTGTCACCAGCAGCGTGTTGAACTCGTTAGCGTGGCCGTCGTCGAAGCAGATCACGAACTCGCAGCCGTCGGGACCCAGGCCCTGCAGCGAATGCGGCGCGCCCGGCGGGAAGTACCAGAGGTCGCCGGCCTTGAGGTCGCCGACATAGGGGCGCCCCTGCGTGTCGAGCACGGTGATGCGGCAGCTGCCGTAGGTCATGATCGCCCATTCGGCGGCCTGATGCCAATGCAGCTCGCGGATGCCGCCGGCAGACAAGCGCATGTTGACGCCGGAGATCTCCTTGGAGATGGCAAAATCCTCGACGGTGACTTGACGGGCCCAGCCGCCATTCTGGATACGCTTCGGCGCATTGTTGAACGAGGCCCAATCCATCGGCAGGCCGCCGACGTCGGTCGCGGGCGGGGTCTGCGCGGAGGGAAACTGCTTGGCCAGTGCGGGATTCTGCGGACCGGGATCGGTCAGGCTGCCGGGGCTCTTGGCGTTGATGGCGCCTTGCGGCGGCTCATCGGGATTGCCGAAGGTTGCGGCCTGCGCACTGGAGCCGACCATGGCGGCACCTGCCGCAGACATGGCCAGCAGATCACGTCTTGAAAACATCTTGGGGCGCTCCTGAAATTGTCGAAAGCCCTCCGTGGCGACGGGCTCCAACCGCCAAGCCTAGTTTCCGCCCGTGGTTTCAGCTTCCGGGAACAGCGCTCTTTTTGCCGGAACGCACTGGCTGCTGTGGCAGGACGGCTGGGACCGAACGTGTGCAATTGAGAAATTCCACGTCGTTTTGAGAAGACGGCCATGCCCGCCCAATCCTTAACTCGCCGGAGAATTGCCAGATCGAGAGACATCGAGATGACCACGAAATCGGTTCGTCCCTACCGTGAACCTGCCGGCGGCTGGGGCGCACTCAAGGCGCTCAGCGAGGCGCTGCTGGTGCAGCGGGTGCCGCTGAAGGGCGCGGCGACGCTCCGCCGGATGAACCAGCCGGAGGGCTTCGATTGTCCCGGCTGCGCCTGGCCCGATCCGAAGCACACATCGTCGTTCGAATTCTGCGAGAATGGCGGCAAGGCGATCGCCTGGGAGGCGACGTCGAAGCGCTGCACGCCCGAATTCTTCGCCGAGCATACCGTCACGGAACTTGCGGGCTGGAGCGACTACGATCTCGAAATGGTCGGTCGGCTCGCCCATCCGATGGCCTACGATGCCGCATCCGACCGCTATCTCCCGGTCGAGTGGAGCGATGCGTTCGACATGATCGGGCGTGAGCTGAAGGCGTTGCCGGATCCGAACATGGCGGAGTTCTACACCTCCGGGCGGACCTCGAACGAAGCCGCCTTCCTCTACCAGCTCTTCGTGCGCGAATACGGCACCAACAATTTCCCCGACTGCTCGAACATGTGCCATGAGGCGACCAGCGTCGGCCTGCCGCACTCGCTCGGCGTCGGCAAGGGCACCGTGCTGCTGGAAGATTTCGACAAGGCCGATTGCATCTTCATCTTCGGCCAAAACCCGGGAACCAACAGCCCGCGGATGATGACCAGCCTGCGCAATGCGGCGCGCCGCGGCGCCTCCATCATCTCTTTCAACCCGTTCCGCGAGCGGGCGCTGGAGCGTTTCCAGGCGCCGCAGAGCCCGGTCGAGATGATCACGCTGTCGTCGACGACGATCAGCTCGAAGCTCTTCCAGGTCCGGGTCGGCGGCGACGTCGCCGTCCTCAAGGGGATCATGAAGGTCCTGGTCGAGGCGGACGAGGCCGCCCGCGCCGCCGAGCAGCCGGAGATCCTGGACTGGGATTTCATCCGCGGTCACACCGTCGGCGTCGAGGCGCTGATCGACGATCTCAAGCGCACGCAGTGGCCAGACATCGAACGCCAGTCCGGCCTGACGCGCGAGGACATGGAATATGCAGCCGGCGCCTATAGGAAGGCGGAGCGCGCCATCCTCGTCTACGGCATGGGCATCACCCAGCATTGGCGCGGTGCGAACAACGTCCAGCAGATCGCCAACCTCGCGCTGTTGCGCGGCAATGTCGGGCGCGAGGGCGCCGGCGTCTGCCCGGTTCGCGGCCATTCCAACGTGCAGGGCGATCGCACCGTGGGGATCACGGAAGTCCCGAAGGCGGACTTCCTCGAGCGACTGGAGCAACGCTTCGGCTTCAAGCCTCCGTCCGCGCCGGGGCACAACGTGGTCACCGCGCTGGAAGCCATGATCCGCGGCGAGGTGAAGGCCTTCTTCGCGATGGGGGGCAATTTCGCCGCCGCCATTCCGGACTGGCAGGCGACCCAGGCAGCCCTCGGCAAGCTCGATCTCACCGTCCACGTCTCGACCAAGCTCAACCGCAGCCACCTGATCCACGGCCGCGCCGCCCTGATCCTGCCGTGTCTCGGACGCACCGAGATCGATATCCAGGCATCGGGGCCGCAGTCGATCACGGTGGAGGACTCGATGTCGATGGTGCATGCGTCCGGCGGCCGCAACAAGCCGGCATCGGAGCATCTGCTCAGCGAGGTCGCGATCATCGCCGGCGTCGCCAAGGCGACGCTGGGCGAGCGCACGGTGGTCGACTGGGACGGCTTCGTTGCCGACTACGACCGCATCCGCGATGCGATCGAGGCGGTGTTCCCGATCTTCCAGGGCTACAATGCCCTCATCCGCGTGCCCGGCGGCTTCCATCTCACCTCGACGGCGCGCGAACGCATCTGGGCGACACCGTCGGGCAAGGCGAACTTCCTGGTCTTCCCGGGTTGCGGCGAGGACCCGCCGCAGAGCGATGATGATTTCCTGTGGCTCACCACCATACGGAGCCACGACCAGTACAACACCACGCTCTACTCGATGTCCGACCGTTACCGCGGCGTGTTCGGCCAGCGCGACGTGGTGTTCCTCAACGAATACGAGCTGAAGAAGCGGGGATTGGCCGACGGCGACCGCGTCGACCTGATCACCGCCTCCACCGACGGCGCCGAGCGGATCGTGCGCAACTTCCGCACCGTCGCCTATTCCTTCCCGGCCGGCTGCTGTGCGGCGTATTATCCGGAGACCAATCCGCTGGTGCCGCTTTATGCCCGCGACCCCCTCAGCTTCACGCCGTCATACAAGGGTGTCCCGATCCGTCTGGTGCGCTCGGCCGGCCCGGAGCAACAGGGGTAACCGCGGAGAAGACGCGGTCAGGCATCCGCACGGAGATCGGACCGCGGCGAAGCCGGCGCTGCGGAAATCGGCAGGGTGAACCAGAAGCGCGCGCCGCCATGCGTGGCGCTGCCCTCCGCGCCGATCCGGCCTCCATGTGCTTCGACGATCGACCGACAGATGGGCAGCCCCATGCCCATGCCGCTCTCCTTGGTCGTGAAGAAGCTTTCGAAGAGCCGGCCGACATGTTCGGCAGCGATGCCGGGACCGTTGTCCTCCACGGAGCAGCACAGCGTGGCCGCGTCCTGCGTGACCGTGCTGATGACGATCCTGCGATCGTCATATCCGGCTTGCGTCATCGCCTGCACTGCGTTGATGGCGAGATTGACGATCACCTGTTGCAGCTGGGTGCGATCACCGAACACCTGCGGCTCGCTCGGGTCAGGTCGATGAAGAATCGCTACGTTGCGGGATTCCATCTCGTGCCGCAGGAACAGAAGCGCTTCGCGAATGATCTCGTCAAACGACAGGGATTCCTGCTCGGGGGCTTTCCGCGAGGCCATTCGGTGAACGCGCGCAACGATGTTCGCGGCGCGCTGGGTGTCCACGACGATGTGTTCGATGGTCTTGCGAATCTCGGCGATGTCGGGTGTCGGCCTGTTCAGCCACCGCAGCCCGGCGGCGCCGTTGGTGGCAATGGCGGCCAGGGGCTGATTGACTTCGTGGGCGATCGAGGCGGTGAGCTCGCCGAGCATCGAGACCCGCGCGGCATGCGCGAACTCGGCCTGCACCTGCTGGAGCTTCTGCTGCGCGCGAATACGCTGCGAGATGTCGATGGTGCCGACCAGGCTGACTTCGAGATCATTGATGGGGCCGACGCGCGCGGTCGTGAAGAGAACGTCGACGACGCGGCCGTCCCACGTGACCATTCTGGTCTCTTCCTCGAAATTGGTCTCGCCGCGATAACGGGATTCCATGGCCCGCCGGAACGTATCGGGTCGCTCCTTCCAGCTCTCGGCCATGGAACGTCCGACATAGCCCTCGACGCCTCCTCCGAACATCTGGATGGCTCGTTCATTGGCCTCCTGAAACGAGAGTGCATCCATGCAGGTCCGCAGAAACTCGGGATGGCTGTCGAAATAGGCGCCGAGATCCTTGACGCCCTCGGCGCGCAACTTTCGAAACAGTGCGACCAGCCTGCTGGCGTCGAGCTGCCGGAATGCGATCGGCATCCGGCTGAACAAATGGCGGTAGCGCAGCTCGCTCCGCTCCAGCTCGGTATGGGCCTTCTTCAGGGCCGTGATATCCATGATCGCGCCGACGAGCGTCAGCGAAGCGGCCAGAAAAGCGGCGAAAGCGATCGCCGTGAAATTGTCGCCAAGCAGTGAGCAGGCGAAGGACAGCAGGGTCAAAACAAGGCTACCCCAAGCCCACAGCAGAATCCGATCCTGTATTGTCTGGATCGGCAGCAAACGGCGCCACCATCGCTGGGGCTGTACGGAGTTAGAGCCATCCACGCGTTCGAGCGTCATGCGGAAGGTCTACCGCGACGCCGAAGAGTGGTCTTTTGCGTTCTCGCATGCGCTTTGTCAAAACGCACGAAGCCGCTGCCGAGCTACGTGCGACTTTAGGCTATCTCGGCCACGGATCTGGTGACTCCGAACCGCCGCTCGAACTCGGCGAGATCGACGACACCGCGTCGGTGCGTGCCATCGCCGATCTTGCGGTCGCCGTCCCAGGCCTCGACCTCGAACAGGACGCTTCTAGGCTCGATCGCGATGACCCGCGCGACCGCGCGCACCGTACGGCCGACCGGCGTTGCCGCCAGATGGCGGATGCTGACCATCATTCCGACGCTGACATGGCCTGCCGGCAGGAACGGCTGAACCGCCGATCCGGCCGCCATTTCCATGTGCAGGATCATCATCGGCGTGCCGTAGACTTCCGGCATGCCCGGCACCACATGGCCGACGGTCATCTCGCTCGTGACGGTCACCAGCTTTTCCGCCGTCATGCCGGTCGTCACCTTCTCAAGCGGATTCATGGCTCAATTCCGTCTCCGCCTCGGTCTTGGATGGGGTGGAAGTCCCGGCCCGCGGCTTGCGTCCGGTGAGCCAGTTGCTGAGCCGGTCGAGATAGAGATAGACGACGGGCGTGGTGTAGAGCGTCAGGATCTGCGACAGCATCAAGCCGCCGACGATCGTATAGCCGAGCGGCTGGCGCAGCTCCGCGCCGGTGCCGGAACCGATCATCAGCGGCACGCCGCCGAGCAGCGCCGCCATCGTCGTCATCAGGATCGGGCGGAAGCGCAGCGTGCAGGCCTGGTAGATCGCCTCTTCCGGGCTGAGCCCATGCTGGCGCTCCACCTCGAGGGCGAAGTCGACCAGCATGATGCCGTTCTTCTTCACAATGCCGATCAAGAGGATGATGCCGATGATCGCGATGACGCTGAGATCCATGTGGACCGCCAGCAGCAGCAGCAACGCGCCGATGCCAGCCGACGGCAGCGTCGACAGGATCGTAATGGGGTGGATCAGGCTCTCATAGAGAACGCCGAGGATGATGTAGATCACGATCAGCGCCGCCCCGATCAGCAGCGGTGTGCCCGACAGGGAGGACTGGAACGCCTGCGCGTTGCCCTGGAACGAGGTCGATAGCGAGGCGGGCTTGCCGGTGTCCTTCTCGATCTTCTGGATCGCCGTCACCGCATCGCCCAGCGCCACGCCCGGCCGCAGGTTGAACGAGATCGTCACCGAGGGAAACAGGCTCTGGTGATTGATCAGGATCGGTGCGGGCTTGATGACGCTGTGAACCAGCGTGCTGAGCGGGACTTGCTGGCCGGAGGCCGAGTTCAGGTAGATGTCCTTGAGCGCTTCGGGCCCGTACTGGAAGCGCGGATCGACCTCCATCACGACGTGGTACTGGTTCAGCGAGGTGAACATGGTGGAGACGATGCGTTGGCCGAAGGCGTCGTCGAGCGTGTTGTCGATCGTCGTGGGCAGGATGCCGAAACTGGAGGCGACTTCGCGATCGACGGTGACCTCCAGCCGCGGACCGGCATTGGCTTGGTCGCTCGCGACGTCGGTGATGGCGTCGAGCGCGCGGAGCTTCTCCAGGAAGATCGCCGACCAGTGCGTGAGCTCGTTGGAATCGGCATCCGTCAGCGTGTACTGATACTGCGTCTTCGACAGGCGGGCGCCGATGGTGATGTCCTGCGCGGCCTGCATGTAGAGCCTGATGCCCTGGATGTGGGCGAGCTGGGGGCCCAGGCGGTTGATGATCTGGTCGGCACTCGCCGTGCGCTCCGGCTTGGGCTTCAGGACGATGAAGATGCGCCCCTGGTTGAGCGTTGCCGTCGGGCCGCCGGGGCCGATATAGCTTGCCACCGATTGAATTGCCGGATCCTTCAATAGGATGTTGACAATCGCCTGCTGCCGTTCGGACATCGCGGGGAAGGAGATGTCCTGTGCGGCCTCGGTGATGCCGACGATCTGTCCGGTGTCCTGCTGCGGGAAGAAGCCCTTCGGAATGATCACGTAGAGATAGCCGGTCAGCGCGATGGTCGAGAGCATCACCAGCAGTGTCACGAAGCGATGGCGCAGCACGACGCGCAGGCCTCGCGCGTAGAGCGCGAGCAGCGCATCGAAGCCGCGTTCGAAGACGAGATAGAGCTTGCCGTGCTTCCTCCGTGAATCGTCCTTCAGGAGCCGCGCGCACATCATCGGCGTCAGGGTGAGCGAGATGACCAGCGACAGCAGCAGCGAGGCAGTGATCGTGACGGCGAATTCCTGGAACAGCTTGCCGACATAGCCGCCCATCAGGAACAGCGGGATGAACACCGCGATCAGCGACAGGGTGATGGAGACGATCGTGAAGCCGATTTCGGCGGAGCCCTTGAGCGCGGCCTCCATCGGCGTCATGCCCTGCTCGAGATGGCGCACGATGTTCTCGATGACGACGACGGCATCGTCCACCACGAAGCCGACCGCGATCGACAAGGCCATCAGCGAGAGGTTGTCGAGGCTGTAGCCGAGCACATAGAGCACCGCGAATGTCCCGACCAGTGCCAGCGGAACCGTGATCGCGGGGATGACGGTGGCCCAGAAATTCCGCAGGAACAGGAATATGACCATCACCACCAGGGCGACCGTCAGCATCAGCGTGAACTGCACGTCGGAGACCGCGGCGCGGATGGTGGCGGTGCGATCGGCGGCGATCGTCACCTTGATCGCCGGCGGAACGGAGGCCTGGAGCTGCGGCAGCAGCTTCTTGATGCGGTCGACCGTCTCGATGACGTTGGCGCCAGGGACGCGCTGGACGGCGAGGATGACGGCGGGCTCCTTGCCGTACCAGCCGGCCAGGAGGTCGTTTTCGGGCCCCTCGATCGCGTTGCCGACGTCGCGTATCCGGACTGGCGAGCCGTTGCGATAGGCGATGATGAGGTCTTCGTAGGCGGAGGGCTTCAGCAACTGGTCGTTGGTGTTCAGCGTATAGGTGACGCGCGGGCTGTTCAGCGTGCCCTTCGGCAGATCGACGTTGGCGCCGGCGATCACGCTGCGGACGTCTTCGAGGCCGATGCCGCGGGCGGCAAGCGCCTGCGGATTGACGCGGACGCGGATCGCGGGCTTCTGCTGGCCGCCGATGCCGACGAGGCCTACGCCGGGAACCTGCGAAATCTTCGGCAGCAGGATGTTTTCGGCATAAGCGTCCACCGTCGTCAGCGGCAGCGAGTCCGACGTCAGCGCGATCAGCATGATCGGCGTCTCCGCCGGGTTCACCTTCCTGATCGTCGGCGGGTAGGGGATGTTCGGCGGCAGGAAAGGGCTTGCGGCATTGATCGCGGCGAGCACGTCCACCGCCGCGCTGTCCACCGTGCGTGACAGCTCGAATTGAACCGTGAGCTGGGCGACGCCGAGCGCACTGGACGAGGTAAGCTGCGTGATGCCTGGGATCTGGCTGAGCTGCTGCTCGAGCGGCGTGGCGACCGACGAGGCAATGGTGCCGGGATCGGCGCCGGGCAGCTGCGCCGAGATCTGGATCGTCGGGTAATTGACGTTCGGCAGCGCTCCGACCGGCAGCAGCGGATAGGCCGCAAGGCCGAGCAGCAGCAGGCCAGCCATCAGCAGCGCGGTTGCAATCGGTCGCAGGATGAAGGGCGCGGAGAGGTTCATGGAAGCGCGTCCTGCACGGAGCTCTGAAGGTCGGCTTCGCGCGCCGCCTTGCCATGCAACTCGCGGACGCGGCTGCCTTCCGTCAGCCGATACTGGCCGTCGACCACGACGACGTCGCCCGACTTCAGCCCTTGGTCGATCAGGGCCTGCCCGTCGCTGATCTGCGCGACGTGAACGGGACGCAAGGCCGCGGTCTGGTCGGGAGATACGACATAGACATAGCTGCCGTTCGGCCCCTGCTGCACGGCCGAGCCGGCGACAGTGAGCGCGTTCTTCTGAACCTCGAGCAACAGGCGCGCGTTGACCAGCTGTCCTGGCCACAGCCGATGCTCATGGTTCGGAAACACCGCCTTGAGCTGGACGGTGCCGGTCGTGCCCGCGATCTCGTTGTTGACCAGCAGCAGCGTGCCCTCGTCGAGCTTCATCTTGTTGTCCTGGCTGTAGGCGATGACCTTCAGCTCTCCCTTTGCGGCGTGCTGCTGGATCACCGGCAGGTCGGTCTGCGGCAGGGTGAACAGCAGCGAGATCGGCTCGATCTGCGTGACGACAACGAGCCCGTTGGGATCGGTCGGATGAATCACGTTGCCGACGTCGATCTGGCGCACGCCGGTGATGCCGGGAATCGCCGATGTCAGGCGCGTGTAGCTGAGCTGGACATTGGCCTCGTCGATCTGGGCCTGGTCCGCCTTTACGGCGGCCTTGAGCTGCGCCACCTGCGCCGTTTGCGTCTCGATCAGTTGCGGGGTCGCATAGCCCTTGTCGCCAAGCTGATTGTAGCGGGCGAGATTAGCCTCGGCGTTCGCGAGCTGGGCCTGGTCCCTGTCGCGATTGGCGGTCAGCTGCTCGATCTGGGCCTCGTAAGGGCGCGGATCGATCTGGGCGAGCAGGTCGCCGCTCTTGACCGTCTGTCCCTCGGTGAAGGCGATCTTGACGATCTGTCCCTGAATCTGGCTGCGCACGACGTCGGTGTTGTAGGCGATCACTGTGCCGATGCCGCGCAGGTAGATCGGGACGTCCTTGCCCGTGACGGTGGCGGCGACCACCGGCACGGCCGTGGGCACCGGAGCGGCCGCCACGGCTGGCTTCTTGTCGCGGCCGAAGAACCAGAGGCCTCCGCCGATCAGGATCGCGACGAGAGCAACGAGTGCAATGGTAAGAGTCCGTTTCACGGTGATGGTCCTTGTTGATCTCAGGGATTACCGGAGCCGTCCATCGACCCTGTGCTGCCCATGGACGTGGGTCCGGGCACCGGCACGAACGGACTGATTCCGGCGCCGCCGAGTTCGGTGGACCCAAGCGGAATCCCGACGCGGCCGACCGTCGATGTCGAGGGAGGCAAGGGCGACTGGGAAGCCGTGCCGTTGGCGCAGGCGAGCGACGAGCTTCCGGAGAGCCCGCCGCCGTCGAACGGGGCGCCTGACGATCCCGCATTGCCTGATGGCGCGCAGTTGGTCATGCCCTGCACAGGATTGATCGGGGATATTCCGGGCGTTACGATTTCGGTCGAGCCCAGCGGAATGCCTTCAGGCCGCGTCGCGCCGAGGTTGAGCGGCGAGGTCGCGGACATGCCGACGGAGGGCGGCGTCGTCGGCAGCGTCATTTGCGCATCTGCCGCAGCCGGGATCAGCCATATCAGGCCAGCTGCGAGCGCCGCGCGCAGATGCATCGATGCGAACCGGCGGCATCCGAACCTGTTCGATAGGGGCTGTTCTCGCATGGGCTGCTCCGGAGTCTTTCATTTGCGCGGGACGATAGGGAGCGGCCGGCGATCCGGTATTTCCTGAAAGCACGTCCCGCTGTCTCACCGCACGATCGGGAAGCATCCCCCTCATTGCGACTGCTTCTGAAGCATCAGCGTCGCCTCGGACAGCTCCCGGCGGCACCTGGCGATGTCGCTGGAGCGGCCCGCGGCACGCGCGCGATCGAGCGCATCGAGCGCGAGCCGAAGCTGCGCTCCGCTCGCGCCTTCAGCCTCCGCCAGCGATCGCGGCGTAGGCTGATGACTGCGCAGCGCACTGAGGCTTTCCGGGCCCCAGCCATGCGCGCCGGCATTCTTCTCGATGGCCGCGTCCAGCTTCGCCTGGACACGTCCGATCGAAGCCTCGCAGGACGCTGCATGAACCGGGGAGGCCGCATTCACGAGGATTATCATGGCAACTGCAATCGGGATGAGTGAATTCGATGTCATTGTCGATCCTCTCGTGTCGATGGTTGAACGTTCGTCTCGAATGACAGAGCCGATACACGCCGTCTTTCGCTTACGAACGTCAGCCGCACTGCATGCGCGCGAGGTCGTGCCATCAGAGAATCCGGACGTAGGCGGGATCGGAGCGGCGACGGATTTGCCGGCGTGCGAAGTGGCAAGCGCCGTTGTTTGCCGAAATACGCAAGGGAGCGCCGAACCTAGTGTCGCATCATTCCAATCCGGAGTGATCCCGACATGAAACACCTCAACGCTGGCCTCGCCTTTGCTGCCGCCCTCTCCCTGTTCGCGACCGTCACCCCGGCGCGCGCGGAACCCCTGAAGAACATCGTCCTGGTGCACGGCGCCTGGGTCGATGCGTCGGGCTGGAAGCCCGTCTACGAGATCCTGACCAAGGAAGGCTTCCGCGTGACGATGGTGCAGGAGCCCGAAACCTCGTTTGCCGACGACGTCACCGCGGCGAAGCGGATTCTCGATCTCCAGGACGGCCCGACGCTTCTCGTCGGTCACAGCTATGGCGGCTCGATCATCACCGAGGCCGGCGTCCATCCCAACGTCGTCGGCCTCATCTACGTCGCCGCGCATGCACCCGACGTCGGCGAGGATGAATCGGCGCTCGGCAAGAAGACGCCGAGCGTGCTCGGCAAGACCGAGGGTGTCATCAAGGTCACGCCCGACAAGTTCACCTATCTCGATCCCGTGCAATTCCCAAAGCTGTTCGCGCCCGATCTGCCGCGCGAGCGGGCCGAGTTCGTTTCGCACTCCCAGGTGCTGGCGGCGACCCAGGTGTTCAGCACGCCGCTGACCGCGGCTGCGTGGAAAACCAAGCCGAGCTGGGGCATCGTCGCCGGCAGCGACCAGATCATCAATCCGGATCTCGAACGCTGGTACTACGAGCGCGCCAAGAGCCAGACCACCGTGATCCCGGGCGCCAGCCACTCCGTCTACGAGTCCCATCCGAAGGAAGTGGCGGCCGTCATCACCCGCGCCGCGCGCAGCATCCAGCAACCGGCCACGCGCTGAAATCCTTTTCTGCCGGCCCTGACGCACGACCGGCAGAAGGAAGGCCGGCGGGAGAGACAGCACTCCCCGACCTGACTGACGAATGTTGACGCGCCAGCCCGGCGAAGGAAAGACAGTTATGACGACATGGCAGAACAACCGCGCCGCGCGCGATGTGCGCATCGCGGCCGGCGCCGGACTTGCGCGCGGCAAGGTCGTGGAGGCACGCGATGCCACACGCCTCCTGGAGGCCGTGATCAGGCCGGGCGACCGGGTTTGCCTCGAGGGTGACAACCAGAAGCAGGCTGACTTGCTCAGCCAGGCGCTTCTCGCCGTCGACCTCTCCAGGGTCAACGATCTGCACATGGTGCAGTCGGGCGTCGTTCTTCCCGAACATCTGGACCTGTTCGATCGCGGGGTCGCCAAGCGGCTCGACTATGCCTATTCCGGACCGCAATCGGCGCGCATCGCCCGCATGCTGTTCGGCGGCAAGATCGAGCTCGGCGCGGTTCACACCTATCTCGAATTGTTCGCTCGCTATTTCATCGACCTGACGCCGCAGGTCGCGTTGATCGCAGCCGTCAGCGCCGACCGCGAAGGCAATCTCTACACTGGCCCCAACACCGAGGACACGCCGACGGTGGTGGAGGCGACCGCCTTCAAGGACGGCATCGTGATCGCCCAAGTCAACGAGATCGCCGAGACGGTGCCGCGGGTCGACATCCCCTCGGACCGCGTCCACTTCATCGTCAAGTCCGACAAGCCGTTCTTCGTCGAGCCGCTGTTCACACGCGATCCGGCCGCAATCACCGAGGGACAGATCCTGACCGCGATGCTCGCGATCAAGGGCATCTATGCGCCCTATGGCGTGCAGCGGCTCAATCACGGCATCGGCTTCAGCACGGCCGCGATCGAACTCCTGCTGCCGACCTACGGCGAAAGGCTGGGACTGAAGGGGAAGATCGCGACCCACTTTGCGTTGAATCCGCATCCGGCGCTCATTCCCGCGATCGAGTCCGGCTGGGTGCGGCAGATCCACTCGTTCGGGTCGGAGGTCGGCATGGATGAGTACATCCGCGCCCGGTCCGACGTCTATTTCACCGGCCCTGACGGTTCGCTCCGTTCCAACCGCGCCTTCTGTCAGACTGCCGGTCTCTATGCCTGCGACATGTTCATCGGTTCCACGTTGCAGATCGACCTGCAAGGGAATTCCTCGACCGTCACCACGTCCCGCATCGCCGGGTTCGGCGGCGCGCCGAACATGGGCGCGGATGCCCGCGGGCGCCGTCATCCCAGCGAACCCTGGCTGAAGGCGGGAGCCGAGGCAGCCCCCGATGGTGCGGCCCTGCTGCGCCGCGGCCGCAAGCTGGTCGTGCAGATCGGGGAGACGTTCGGCGACAAGAACGTGCCGCTGTTCGTCGAGAAGCTCGACGCCATCGAGCTTGCGGAGAAGCTGAACCTCGAGCTCGCGCCGATCATGATCTATGGCGACGACGTCACGCACATCGTGACAGAGGAAGGCGTCGCCAACCTCCTGCTGTGCCGCACCGCGCGGGAGCGCGAGCAGGCCATCCGCGGCGTTGCGGGCTACACCGATGTCGGCCGTCGGCGCGACCACGGCATGGTCGCGCGCCTGCGCGAGCGCGGGGTGATCCGCCGCCCTGAGGATCTCGGCATCAATCCGCTCGATGCGGATCGCAGCCTGCTGGCGGCACGCTCGATCAAGGATTTGGTGCGCTGGTCGGGCGGCCTCTATGCGCCGCCGTCGAAATTCAGAAACTGGTGAGGACGGGCCATGGAAGATCTCAGGTTTCAGCACAGGGTTCGCACACGGGCCGGCGGCACCAGGCAGAGCGCGATCGTCGGCGTGGTCGCCTCGGGCAATCTGGAAGTCCTGGTGGAGCGCGTCCTGCCGGATGCGGAATGCGCCCTCGACATCAAGACCGCGGCCATCGGCTTCGGCGAGGTGTGGACCGCCGTGGTCGGCGATTTCGTCGAACGCTATTCGCCCGGCGGGCTGAGATTCTCGATCAACGACGGCGGCGCGCGCCCTGATACGGTCTCGCTGCGGCTGGCGCAGGCGGTGCGATTGATCGCGGAGAACGGCCAATGACCGCGCCACTCAAGGACATCACCCCGGCCGAACGCGCCCGCAGCACCAGCTTCTACGAGGCATCCGCCCGGACGCGGCTGGAGCTGCTGCTCGATGCCGGAAGCTTCGTCGAGTTCATCGGGCCGGAGCAGCGCGAGGTCAGTCCGCACCTGAAGATATTCGATCTGCCCGAGCAGTTCGACGACGGCATCGTCGTCGGTCACGGCCGGCTCGACGGCGCGCAGGTGTTCGTCGCCGCGCAGGAGGGCCGCTTCATGGGCGGCGCCTTCGGCGAGGTGCATGGCGCCAAGCTGACCGGACTGCTCCGCGCGGCACGCCAGATCGGCTCGATCCCCGTCCTGATCCTGTTCGACACCGGCGGCGTGCGGCTGCAGGAAGCCAATGCCGGCGAGCTCGCCATTGCCGAGATCATGCGCGCGGTGATGGAGGCGCGCAGCTCCGGCGTGAAGGTGATCGGCCTGATCGGCGGCAGGTCCGGATGCTACGGCGGTGGTGGCTTGATCGCGGGCTGCTGCTCCGCACTCGCCGTCTCGGAGCCGGGACGCATTGCGGTCTCAGGCCCCGAAGTCATCGAGACCAATCGCGGCGTCGAGGAGTTCGACTCGCGCGATCGTGCCCTGGTCTGGCGCACCATGGGCGGCAAGCATCGCCGCCTGCTCGGAGCCGCCGACGTCTTCGCCGCCGACAATGTGCAGGATTTTCGCGAGGCCGCGCTGGAGCTGTTGGGTCTGGTCGGACCTCTCGGCCTCGAGAGGTTGAAGGCCGAGCAGGAGCGCCTTGCCGACCGGTTGCGCCGCTACGGCGCCTGCGAGGATGCCGTCGACATCTGGACGGCGGAAGGCATCGTGCATGCCGAAACGGTTCCGGAGCTGCCGGCCGATCAATTCATTGCGCTCGCCGACAGGATTGGGAGGACCAGCCGTGACGCTCGATGACATCATCACCTCGCTCTTCCCCGACGGACATGAGGTCAGGAGCGACAAAGGCGTCCTTCTCGGCTCGGCGACGCTGCGATCCGGCGACAGCATGCTCGTTCTCGGTGTTGCGGACCGGACTGCGCTGGGCGTCGACGAGGCGCTCAGATTGTCCGGTCATGTGCTCAGGTCGATCGGCCGGGACTCTGGCCCGATCCTGGTGCTCGTCGACAGCGACAGCCAGCGCATGAGCAAGCGCGACGAGCTGCTCGGGCTGAACGAATTTCTCGCGCATCTGGCCAAGGTGTTGATCCACGCGGACATGAACGGCCGCCCGACCATCGGCCTTCTCTACGGTCACTCGGCCGCAGGCGCGCTGCTCGCAACGGGACTTGCAACGCGCGTGCTGGTCGGACTTCCGGGTGCGGACCCTGCGGTGATGGACCTGCCGTCGATGGCGAAGGTCACCAAGCTGTCGATGGAGGCGCTGGAGGAGAAGGCGAAGTCGACGCCGGTATTCGCGCCGGGCCTGTCCAATCTGGCGCAGATGGGTGCGGTCCACATGATATGGAGCAACACGACTTCGCTCGCCGATCAGCTGGAGGCGCTGCTGGCCGACATGCCGGCCGCGCGGGACGGGCGGGATACGCTCGGCAAGGTGCGCGGCGGCCGACTCAAGGCTGCCGAGATCGCGGAGCGTGTTCGTGACCTCGCCCTGCAAGCACGCTAAGCGTCCACCGGGTCGTCACGACCTCGTCTTCGTCAGTCCGGCAGGGTGGCGCGCGATTCTGGACACGCGTGGTGATCTCGCAACCGATGCGCTGGTCGCGCGCTGGCCCAAAATGCGATGGCCGACGATCAGGCGCCGCGCCTTGCCAGGCGAGGCAAACGGCCTCGCTTTGGGCCTGCCCTTGCCGCCCTCGGCCGGCAAGAAACGGATCTCCCTCCTGGTTGATATCGACCACGTCACCTCGGTCGCGCGGCCGCCGTTGCTGCGGCAGGCGCGGGCTTACGCGCCGCGCAACTGGTGGTCGACGCTCGACCGGCTCGACGGGCTGGCGCGTCGCCATGCGGTGGACGCGCGCGTCTTCGGCAGCCTGGCCTGGCAGTCGCTGACCGGGCTCGACTACGTGACCACTGGCTCCGATCTCGATGTCCTGTTCGAGTTTCGAACCGGGACCGACATCGATCGCTTCGTCGCCGATGTCGCCGCGATCGAGACCGATGCGCCGATGCGGCTTGATGGCGAGCTGATGGGTGCGGGCGGCGCTGCGGTCAACTGGCGCGAGTTTCACGGCGGTGCGACCGAGCTTCTGGTCAAGAGCATCGACAGCGTTGGGCTGCTCGGCAGGCATCAATTCATTTCGGGAGCGATGGCATCATGATCACCACAGCCGCAAGAGGCGTGGAACGGACGGCGCTGCGCCGGGCGCAGATCGCGCCCGATGTCTCCGCCATCGGTGCTGTCGCCACTGATTGCCTCGTCAAGGAGCTCGAAACCTGGCCGAAGCCGGGGCTGGTGAGCCACGTCGACAACGGCAGTCACGACGACATGGATGCGGGCACGTTTCGCCGCAGCGCCGCGGCGATCGGGCCCTATCTGCAACGTCTGGCCGATGCGGGCGCACTCGGCTGCGGCATGGGGCGGCTGCGGATCATTGGCCTGGAGGCGGAGCGCGCGATGGTCGCCGCGACCTCGGGCGTCAACACGCACCGTGGCGCGATCTTCGGGCTCGGCCTGCTGTGCGCGGCGGCCGGCGCGAAAGCCGGCGGGCTGGTCGATCCCAGGCTTCCGCTTGGCGATGTCGTGGCGCGCATGTGGGGCGACAGCATCCTCGATGGTCCGGTGCTGCTGCACAGCCATGGCAGCGCGGCCCGCCGCCGCTTTCGTGCGGCTGGTGCGCGCATCGAGGCCGCGATGGGATTTCCCAGCGTCTACCGAATTGGCTTGCCGGCCTTGCGCAGCGCTAGGTCTGTCGTGCCGCGGGATAGGGAAGCCGCCCGGGTCGAAGCGTGCTTTGCCCTCATCGCATCCGTCGAGGACACCAACCTCCTGCATCGCGGTGGGCTCGACGGCCTTCGCTTTGCGCATGACGCAGCGCGTCGCTTCATCGCTTCAGGCGGCGTCTGCGCGCCCGGCTGGCGTGCGCGGGCGCAAACGATCCACGAGAGCTTCGTCGCCCGTCGTCTCAGCCCGGGTGGATCGGCCGACCTGCTGGCGATGACGCTCTTCGTCGACGCCCATGAGGGGCTGAGCCCATGACGTCGAATGTCATACTCATGGCGCTGGTGCCGGTCTTCTTCGTTCTGCTGCTCGGGTTCGTCGCGGGCAAGGCCCGCGTCGTCGACAATGGTCACGTCGGGGGCCTCAATGCGCTTGTGATGGATTTCGCCTTGCCGGCCTCGCTGTTCGCCGCGACCGCATCAGCCCCGCGCGACCAGATCACCGATCAGGTTCCAGTCTTCCTCGTGTTCGGCCTGACCATGCTGATCATCTATCTCGCCTGGTACTGGTTCGAGCGCGAATTCTTCGAGGTGACGAGGTCCGATGCAGCGGTTCAGGCCCTGACGGTCGGTTTCCCAAATCTCGCCGGCGTCGGTCTGCCGATCCTGTCGACCGTGCTGGGGCCGGTCGGTGTCGTCCCGGTTGCCGTCGCGCTGGCAACGGGATCGATCCTCGTCAGCCCCCTGACCCTCGTGATCGCCGAGATCAGCGCCAGCAAGGTCCGTGGCACAGACGCGCCGGCGTCGCCGGTCCTGACTGCCATCCGGCGCGCGTTCGCCAAGCCGGTCGTATGGGCGCCCGCGCTCGGCGTCGTGCTCTCGTTATCCGGCCTGAATCTCGATCCACTTGTCCATGCCTGCTTTGTCCTGATCGGGAACGCGGCGGCGGGCGTTGCGCTGTTCCTGACCGGTCTCGTTCTATCGGCCCAGTCGCTACGGATCGATTGGCGGGTCGTTGCGGCGACGGGAGCTGCGGACATTCTGCGTCCGTTGCTGGCCGTCGCGATCGTCTACGGCTTTCATCTCGGTCCTGATGTTGCGAAGACGGCAATTCTGCTTGCGGCATTGCCGTCGGGCTTCTTCGGTATCCTGTTTGCGGTCAACTACCGGCTGGATTCCGCGACGGTGGGATCGATGGTCATCGCCAGCACCGGATTCAGTGTCGTGACCCTGGCGATTGCGATCGCAACGCTCTTTCCTCATTAAGCCGGGACCATGACGCTCGCGATCCTCTGCTCGGGACAAGGCAGGCAGCACCGGGAGATGTTCGCGCTCACGGGCGATGCGCCAGAGGCCGCGCATTTGTTTGCGCACGCCGCGGCGTTGCTCGGGGGCAGGGATCCGCGCGAGTTCGTGCGCGGCGAAGCCGACGAGGCCCTGCATCGCAACCGCGCCGGTCAGATTCTCTGCACCTTGCAGCCACTCGCAGCAGTGAGCGCGCTCGCAGATGTCCTTCCGCGCGGCGTCATCATTGCCGGCTATAGTGTCGGCGAGGTCGCGGCCTGGGGTGTCGGCGGCTTGTTCGATGCGACCACCGCGCTCGATCTCGTGGCGCGCCGCGCCGAGGCCATGGATTCCGCCACGCGCGCCGGCGACGGGCTGATCTTCGTCCGCGGTCTTTCGCGAGAAGAGGTCGATCGCCTTTGCGAGCGCCACGGCGCAGCGATCGCCATCGTCAATCCGGGCGATGCCTTTGTCATCGGCGGCGGCCGCGAGGCGCTGCGCGGGATTGCCGGAGACGTGCGGGCGATGCACGCCGCAAGGATCGTCGCGCTGCCGGTCGAGGTTGCCTCTCACACCAGGCGGCTCGCCGAAGCCTCGTCGGTCTTTCGTGAGGCGTTGCGCGAGACGCCGCTGATATTCCCACCGCAAGCCGGTGTGCGCATTCTGAGCGGTATCGATGCTGCTCCAGTCGTCTCGGCCGAGAGCGGCCTCGACAAGCTTGCGGCGCAGATCTCGCATACCGTGCAATGGGCCGATTGCCTGCAAGCCTGCGTCGAAGCGGGCGCGACGGGCTTTCTCGAACTCGGTCCGGGGCATGCGCTGAGCGGAATGGCTGCGGAAATCGCGCCCACGCTTCCGGCGCGCTCGCTGGATGATTTCAGAACTCTTCAGGGTGTCCGGGCCTGGGTCGCGCGCCATCTAAACGCCTAGCTGGGGCCGCGCTGTTGAAAAAAGGGGCCGTCCTTTGGGGGAGAGGACGGCCCCGAAATGCTCGCATGCCCAGGGAGGAGGGAGGCTCGAGCGGTGACTTGGGGGTCTCAGTCACCTAACACGCACAGCATCGCCGATCCCCTAACAGAAGTATTTCACGAACCCCGGCTCTTTCTCATTTCGCATGATTCACGAGAAATCGGCGGGCAGCGCGTGAGCCGCGGTCTTCGATGTCGAAGCCGGATCGGACAGCCTGAGCGAAACCGACGCGTTCCGGCTGGCGCAGCGCCAGCGCGCAGGCGTTTCACCCGTGATCCGTTTGAAGACGGTGGAGAAATGCGCTTGCGTGCAGAAGCCGACGGTCAGCGCCACCTCGGCGAGGGCGGTCTCGGAATTCGACAGCAGCGATTTCGCGCGCTCGATGCGCTGATGCAGTAGATACTCGCGCGGCCGGTACCCCGTCGCGGCGCGAAACTGGGCCGCGAAATGCATCCGGGACAGTCCCGCGACCTTCGCGAGCTCGGACAGGCTGATGCAATGGTCGAAGTGCGTGCCGACATATTCCTCGACGCGCCGCAGCCGCCATTTCGGCAGGGCATTCACTCGCGCGTGTGGCAGCTCGCGCCGGGCAAGGTGCATGGCCAGCGTCTGGCCGATGCAGCGCGCGAATTCCCGGTCGGCCGAGTGGCCGCGTTCGGTCAGCGCTTTCGCAAGCTGCTCGGCGAAGGGGTCGCGTAGCAGGATGAGGTCGTTGAGACCTTCGGCCCCAGACCGCAGAGGCGGAAAATAGCTGCTGGCGGAGACGTGGAAGTGGAGGAAATCGCAGGGCGCGCAGAACTGCGCACTGAGCTGCTGCGAGGGCGCGCCGATATACAATGTGCCCGCCGGCATGACGCCGTCGAAGATGGTGTGACGGCCTCTGGTCAGCTTGATGCGGGCCGTCTTCAAGGCGATGGCGAAGAAGTATCGGTCCGCGGGCGTCGTCGCGTCTTCGTGCCTTATGCCCGTTTGGGTGCAGGTCCAGCGCGAGATCGTGATGTCGTCGGGCGCGGTGCCGGCCCGTTGACCGGGTTGACGCCACCTCCGTTCGAGGGGAAAGGCGCGAGTCTCCTGCGGGGAGGCAGGTTCGCGGCGGCTGGGTTGATACGTCAACCGGGCGCCGGCCGCTTGCATATCAGTGAGCATCGTTCGTCCCCGTGTCCTGAATTCCGCTGCCGTCGTGACGGCTGCCGAGTGCGATTGGTCGATGCTCAAACGATAGGTGCGATATCACCGCAAGGCTCGTTAAGGATGCTTAAGCGGTATTAGATTTTGCAAATGCGAGGGGTGCGACGGCGTGTCGCAAAAAGTACAATTGAACCAAAGGGATCAGGTGGATGCGTTGTGAGGCCCGATGTCGGGGCCACACGATTCTGACGACAGGCGCAAATCTGATTCAGGGCAGGCGCGGTGACACGTCGATGCCGGGGGTGAGGCCGGGCGCGATCGTCTGTGCCGGGGGAACCGCGGGTTCGCGCGAATACGGAATCGCTTCCACCTCGGGGCGCTGCTGGGACGTGGCCTGAAGGCAGTTTGCGCGCTGCGGATGGCCCGCACCGAACAAATCCATGACGGGATCCACGAAGCTCGTTCGGAACTGGTCGAACCGGGTCTCGTGATTGCCCGCGGAAGGCTGCCGGATCGTCACGGTTGCGGTCATGCCGGAGACCAGCGGCACGTCTGGCGGCACCGTGTCGATGGCGACGCGAACCGGCACGCGCTGGGCAAGCCGCACCCAGGTGTAGATCGGATCGACATTGGGCAGGCCCTGCGTGCCGGTGGCCGCGTTCGAGACGCTGATGCCGCGCGTCACGGTCTTCACATGCCCCAGGATCGGCTTTGAATAACCGACCAGCTGCGCTTCGACGCGATCTCCGACGCAGACACGAGCCATCTTGGTTTCCTCGAAATAGCCGTCGATCCAGAAACTGTTGGAATCGATCACCGAGATGTTGCTGACGCCGGTGACGGCGTAGTCGCCTGCGCGCAGCAGGAGGTTGGTGACGTAGCCGTCGACGGGGCTGGTCACGCTGGTCCGTTTCAGGTTCAGCTCCGCCTGTGCAAGCTGGTGCACAGCCGACTCGTAGGCGGCCTTGGCCTGCGCCGCGTTGCCGGCATAGATCTGCTGCTCTTCGGGCGTCGTCGCGAGATTGGACAGATGCTGGCGGCGGTCGAACTCGGCCTGCTTCACCTCGAGGTCCGCGGCCCGTTGCTCGACCAGCGCCTTACCGACGCGAACGGCGACCTCGAAGTCGAAGGGGTCGATCACGTAGAGGATATCGTCCTTGTGGACGAACTGGTTGTCGGCCACCCGCAGCTCGACGATCTTGCCCGGAACCTGCGGCGCGACGTTGGCGACCTGGACGCGCACGCTGCCGTTCCGGGTCCACGGCGCGGTGACGTAATGCTGCCATGTCGCAACCGAGATCAAGATGGCGATGAGTGCGATGCCGAGGGTCGCCAGATGCTTTCCGGCGCCGCGCATGAGGCGGCCGAGAGCCTGGCGCAGCGGCGTTGCGGAAGGCATCGCCGGGGTCGGAGGTCTGACGATATCCGCCGCGCGATCGCTGATGTCGCGCGCCACGATGTCCGCCGCGGCCGAACCGTTTGCGGTGTCTGCAGCATCGACCGGTGCTTCGGCTGGCGGTTCGCCATGAAGCTGGGCGGCGTCCCGGGGCAGGGTGGCTTCCATGATCCTTCTCCCTAGAAGAACAGTGCGAGCAGGCCGAACATCGCCACATAGAGGCAAAGCTCGGCCAGCGACGGGTTGCTGAAGACTCTTGCGAATCCGACGAAGCGCAGCAGCGGGCGGAGCATCAGGAAGGCGAGCAGCGCAATGGCCGCATAGGAGACGACGGGAGCGATGAGCACGCCGCCGATGACGAGCTCCCGATAGGTGTTCGTCATTGCCGTTTCCCTTGGCTGGAGTCGGTCGGAGATTGTGACGGCGTGAACGCCGTACTTGCCGCCAGCAGCGCGGCTATGGCTGCATTGACGAACAGGTTGCTTCGTGCCGCCGCCCGATGCAGTGCCTTGGCCGCAGCGAAGATCGCGCCGCCGTTCCGCCGGGCGAGGGCCTCTTGCGCGGCCTGCGCTGGTCCGGCGAGCGGGCCCTGTCTCATCCGGTCCAGTTCGGCACGGCAACGCCGAAGAGCTTCGGCCTGGTCGAAGCAGCGCATCGTCGTGGTCGCGATCTGATCGTCGATTGCGGAGGAGCCGTTTGCAGTCAGAATCTGCTCGATCCGCGCGGCGTCGCGAAAGGCGGCTTCCTCCGGTGCGAGGCGACGGGCTCGCCCGCGGTCGAGGCGGTCCAGTTCGCGCCGGGCCTCTCCCAGCAGCAGCCGAACTCGCCGGTCTTCCGACAACGGAGGCAGCAGCATCTGCGCTGCGAACACGAGCACGGACGACAGGCAGGCAAAGAGGCTCGTCACGAGAAACACCTCGGGGTCGTAGCTCTGCGGATTGGTCGGCACGAGCACGGCGATGGTGAACACGAGAACGAGCCGGCCGAGGGACGACAGCATAGGGCTCGACAGCGAGATCAGCAGCGCGCAGCCGATGACGACGGGCGCGAGACCGATCGCCAGCAGCTGAAATTCGGACACGCCGTTGAAGACGAGGTATTTCAGGATGCCGGCCAGCAGGCAGGCGATCGGCATCGCCATCAGCGTCACCATCGTGAAGCTGCGCGGTGAGGGCGCCGTCGAGCTGAGGCCGAGGATCACCGCGACGAGCGAGAGGCAGAGCTCGGTGCTCGGCCAGCCTGCCAGCACGAAGAAGACTGCAATCAGCGTGAACGAGATCGCGGTCCGTGCGCCGGTCTCGGCCGCGATGCGGCGCGAGCGATAGAGCGGCGCGCGCCATGCGCGATACGGACGCGTCCCTCCATGCAGCGCGTCGAGGCTGCTGCTGACCTCTGCGTTCTTTCGGTTGATCTCGCTCTGGAGCCAGGATCGGGACATCGACGTCATCCTGGCCGCCTCCCGGCCAGGGTTGTCCGCATTCTGCGCCGGCGCGGATGTGGCGGGGAGCGCCGCGAGCATGCGGCCGAGCGAGAAGGCGCTGACGAGGTCGACCAGCGCGGAACGCGCGGCCTCGGTTCTTGCCGTGCCGATGCTCGATTCCGTCACAAGGCTGGCGATCTCCGGACGTACTGACGCGATGTCATGCAACAGGCTTGCCGCAGCCGCGGCGGAGTCACGCTCGGCACCTTGCGCGAGGGCCTTGACCCGGCGGTGCAGCGCCTCGATACGGCCTGCCAGCACCGGATGATAGTCCGGCGCGGCCAGCACCTCGTTGACCAGCGCGACCGCGAGCACCCCGATGCCGATGGCGGCGCCACGTGCGACGCCGGTCGGGAACACCTGGAGCGGCGTGTCGATCTGCTGGATGGCGATCAGGGCGACGGTGATGCAGCAGAGCGCCGCTGCATAGGCGCGATTCCCATCCAGCAATCCGGCGACATAGACGCAGAGCCCGACCCAGACGCCGAACACGGCGAGCAGGAGGCCGTCGGTCTGCGAAAACACGCCCGCGATCGCGATCGATGCCGCAACGCCGATGGCGGTTGCGAGCAGCCGGTAGCCGGCCTTCTCCATGCCCTGACCGCGTGTCGGCAGCGCGAGGACGGCAACGGTGAGGGCGGACGACGAAGGAGATTCGAGCTCGAGCCAGAAGCTCACATAGAGTGCGAGCATCATCGCCAGCCAGACTCGCAGTGCGAAGGCCCAGGAGCTCGCGGGGAAACCGGCGAAGACCAGCGGGCGCGGTGCGGCAGCACTGGTGGCGGTCACTGGCATCGTGCCTCATTCGTTTCCGGCAGCGCTGGTCGCCTGCCGATGTCGATAAAGTCGACGACGAATATGAGGTTCGCCGGGCCTGCCGGTATTTCCGGTCCACCAACCCGGTTGCCGGAATGCACGTCTGATCGGCGGGAGGAGGGCCGTCGCGCGCAAGACGCACGGATGGGCTACGGCGTCTGGCCTGCCAGCGCCTGTTCAAGGCAACGGATGATCTCGTCGCCGCTGGAAGGCTTGCCGAGATAGCAATGCGCGCCCGCCGCCATCACGCGCTGGCGCACGGACTCGCTCGGAAATGCCGTCATGAAGATGATCGGGAAGCGGCGGCCGGAGGCGATCAACTGTGCCTGGAGTTCATCGCCGGTGATGACCGGCATCTGGACGTCGGCGATCATGCATGCCGGATCGTCTTCCGGCGCCTTCTGCAAGAAGTCCACGCCGGACTCGTAGGCCTGGGCGTCGTAGCCGAGCGAACGCACCAGGCTCGCCAGCGACGTGCGAACGCCTTCGTCGTCGTCCACGATCGCAATCACCGGGGTCTTGGCCATTGGCACACAATCCTGACCGCGGTGTTCCGCAAGGAGGGCATCTCCCTTTGCGCGGCCGATGGCGCCTTATGCACCCCGGGCGGTGCCGCCGGAATTATACTCAGGTGTGATCCGTAGTCCCGCGGGTTTGGGATACCCCGAGCGCCTCGGCCTTGCGGACGAGGTCGGCCAGCGACCGGACCCCCATCTTGCGCATGACGTTCCCGCGGTGGATCTTGACCGTGATCTCGCTGAGGCCGATCAGGGCGGCGACTTGCTTGTTCATCAGGCCGGCGGTGACATGGCCCATCACCTCGCGCTCGCGCGCCGTCAGGGTCTCGTACTGGGCGCGGATGTCCTCCTTGGTCGCGGCTTCGGCGCGGTGCTGCGCGTCGCGTTCGAGCGCCGCCGTCACGGCATCGAGCATGTCCTGGTCGCGGAACGGCTTGGAGAGGAAGTCGACGGCGCCGGCCTTCATGGCGCGCACCGACATCGGAATGTCGCCATGGCCGGTCATGAAGATGATCGGATAGCTGATGCCCTGCCGGACGAGCTGGCCCTGCAGATCGAGCCCGCTCACGCCCGGAAGGCGGACGTCCAGCACGATGCAACCGGGGCCGTCGGGCAGCGAGCTGCCGAGCAGTTCGGCCGGCGAGCCGAACAGCCGCGTCTCGAGGCCGACGGATCGGAACAGGCTATCGAGTGAGGCGCGGATGCTTGCATCGTCATCGACGATGATGACGATTGCGCTGGAGGGGGGCGCCGGCGGTTGGGCCTGGTTTGGTCGAGTCATGGCAGGGCGTGTTCTTGGCTGTATGGCAATGTCAGGTGGAATGTCGCGCCCGAGCCCGGGGTGCTCGCCACCGACAATCGGCCGCCGTGAGCTTCCACCGTCGTTCGGCAGATCGCAAGCCCCATGCCCATCCCGCCATCCTTCGTCGTGAAGAACGGATCGAACAGGCGCGGCAGGTCATCGGGATGGATTCCCGGGCCGCTGTCCTGGACCGTGATGGCGAGGGTTTCACTGTCCACGATGCCGGCGCGCAGCGTGATGGTGCGGGAACCGGGCCGGCCCGACATGGCCTGGCCGGCATTGACCAGAAGATTGACCAGGACCTGTTGCAGCTGAATCCGGTCGCCGCGAACCGGTGGCAGGCCGGGCTGCGTCTCGACGACGAGGGCGACATCGTCCTTGGCGAGCTCGCGCGCGACGAGGGCCGTCGCTTCCTCGATGACCTCGCCGATCTGCAGCATGTCCTGCTGGGGCGAAGCCTTCTTCAGGAAGGTCCGGATACGGGTCACGATCTCGCTGGCGCGGCGGCCCTGGGCCACGACATGGCCGATTGTCGTCGCAACCTCCTTGAGATCGGGGACGTCGCGCCGCAGCCACCGCAAGCCGGCCTCGCCGCTGGTGACGATCGCCGCCAGCGGCTGGTTCACCTCGTGCGCAATGGACGCGCTGAGCTCGCCGAGGGTGGCGACGCGCGCAGCATGGGCAAGCTCGGCTTGCGCCGCGAGCAGCGCATCCTGAGCCTGTTTCCGCTCGGTGATGTCGACGACGAAGACGAGCACGCTATGATCCCCGTCGGGTGTGGGCGGAAAGGTGATCGTGAACAGCACGGGCACCTTGCGCCCGTCGAGGCGCACGAGCTGGGTTTCTCCTTCGTGGAACCGCTGTCCTTCCGCGAATGCGACCAGCGCGTCGAGGAAACTGCGATCGTTCTCGCCCAAAAGCTTGTCCACGTTCTCGATGAAGGCGGCAGAGCCGTTCGCCCCCGCCATCTTCTGCATGGCCGGATTGACGTCGGTGATTCTGGCCAGGTGGCGGGCATGACTGACGAAATCCGGATTTCGTGCCAGATGGTCGCGCAGATCCGCCCCTTCGGTCTGCAGCGAATCCAGCGCCGTCCGCAGTCCGCTCCAGTCTTCCTCGACGACGCCGATCCGGCTTGCGTCGAACATCCGGCGGTATCGCTGCTCGCTCTGCACCAGCGCGCTGTGCGCCGCCACGCGGTCCGTGACGTCGGTATGCGTCTCGAGCACCCCGACGGGTGTGCCGAGATGGTCATGCTGGAGGGCCCAGCGGGCATCGACGGTGAGCACGGCGCCGGCCTTGGTCCGTTGCTCCACCCTGCCTTCCCATCGCCCGGTATCGAGCAGGCTGGCTTCGATGGCTTCCCGCCGGTCGGGATAGCTGGTGCGCAGCAGCCTGTCGGCGAGTTGCCCGAGCGCCTCGTCGGCCGACCAGCCGTAGGTCTGTTCCGCGGTCTTGTTCCAGAACGTGATCACGCCGCCGCGATCCCTGACGAAGATCATGTCATGCGAGAGATTGAGCAGGCGTGCCTGTGCCGCAAGGCGCGTTGTCGCGGCGTGATTCTGCAGGACCAGCAGGGTCGTAATCCCGATCGCAGCGAGGCTCACCAGCGCGCGAAGGGTCGGCGAGGCGATCGCCTCCAGATCGTGCGACAGCAGATAGGCGGTGATGGTCAGGACGATGCAGCCGGTCGCGGCGACGATGATGTCGTTGCGCCGGTTCGTCCTCGCCGCAAGCAGGATCGCGATGACATAGAGCACCGCGACCGCGCCCTCGAGCGGCGTCAGCACGTCAATCATGAAGACCGCGAAGGCGAGGACAGCGGACCAGAACCGCAGGCCGGCGCGGCTCATGGATGAACCCGTGGGCCGATCAAGGTTCGTCATCGTCGCAGGCGGTGTTTCTTTTCATCGCAGCGGCGTTGATGCCGCGATTTGATCACGTCCACAATATATCCAGCCCGGTGATTTTCGTGCTCTCTTGGAAGACCTCGTGGGAAGTTGAATCCGGCGCGAGTTCCGACCAAGAGATTCCCCTGCAGAACAAGGCTTCCCGGTGATCTCGCCGATCGCGGACGCGTCAACTTACCGCAGGCATGCCGAACCACCGGGCTTGCACGTCCCTGGATACAGACGAGCCGTTCCGCTCGAGCTCTCGTCCGCCGCGATCATACCTACGTATGATGCGGTCAACCCGAGACCTTATCCACGCACCCGCGCGTAGAATGGAGCGCGCGGATCGCCGGACTACTCTCCTCACATCGCAATCGGTCAAGTCGGTCAGGCTTTGCCGGTGCGAACTGGGACAAGGAGGTTCGACGATGTCGCTGCAGATGTCACACCCGCAAAATGCCAAGGACCATGTCGCCGCCGTAATCGACGTCTCGTCAATCGAAACCGGACGGCTGCAGTCATCAAAGCGTCTCCGGCACTCCGGCGAGGAGGCCATGACGCTCTCCCTCGTTCACCTGGATGTTGCGCTGGCCATCGAGCCGCCTGCGCCGGACGTGCGCGGATCCGCCGACGGCGGGCCGAGCTTCAGGGTATCCGCGAAACGTCTTGCGCGCGCATCGGCAGAGTCCGATCGGGAGACGGGTGCAGAGGGGCTCACTGATCCGGTGATGCGGCGTCTCTCGGATGCACTCGCGGCCACCAGAGCCATGCAACATCCTCATTCCGCCATCCTTGTCGATGCGTTGCGTCTGGCCATTCTGACCCGCAAGGCCAGCCGGCCGACGGTGGCTGGACGAGACCAGCCCGAGCCGGCCGAAGGCGATCATGAAGGCCAGGCTTGCCGGGCGGTGCGGTCGTTGCAGAAATGGCGCCTCAAGCGCGTCATGCAATATGTCGACGACAATCTGGCCGCGAAGGTCACCTTGGAGAATCTGGCCGCCGTTGCCGGCCTGAGCCGTATGCATTTCGCCGCGCAGTTCCGGGCGGCCGTCGGCATCAGGCCGCACGACTATTTGCTGAAGCGGCGGATCGAGCGTGCCCAGGAACTGCTGCTGCGGGCCGACGCCTCGCTCGTCGACATCGCCCTGACCGTCGGGTTCCAGACGCAGGCTCATTTCACGACGGTGTTCAAACGCTTCGTGGGCGATACGCCGTATCAATGGAGGAGTGCGCATCTCGCTCAATTCCTGCCGCTGCCGCGCCCCGAGGTGAGGCCGTCATGAGCAGCGTCGGGATTCAACCCCTGTTGCTGCAACTGATTGGCATTCATTCGGCTCTGGCGCACCATGAGATCATGGGATTGTTGGAGATCGCTCGCGGCCTCGGCGCCTCCTATCGTTTCGCTTCTTCGGATCCCGGGGCAGGCGTCTTCTACGGCCGCGTCACCCTGAGTTTCTGTAAGCTCATTGCCGCCGGCATCGCGCGTTATGCATTGATGGAATCGGCGATCGAAGAAACGATCACGCAAGGCTGAAAGAGACGGAGCCCGGACCGCCGAACGATTCGTCTTCCTCATCGATGTCATGGCCGACCGGTAATCAAGATGTCCTCAGCATCCACGGGATCCGTCGATCTAGACTTCATATCGAAGGGCTTCCTCCTGCCGCCCTCGCGTTGTGGCATGCCGGCTGGAACGACTGTCTGAACGATCGACGATCGAGAGCTTCGTAGGCGTGCAGGCCGATTGTCGCGTAGAGCTCCGCCTGCGTCTGCATCTGCTCGACGACCCCATGCGTGCAGCCGTCACGCAAAATCATTGACGCCTCGCGGGGGAGGACGAAGAGGCAATTTCCTCGTCCAAGCACTTCGGCCAGCGATCGAGGAGGGCGTTCCTCTGGCGACGCGGCACCGGTGCGATCAAGTCGCGAAAATGCATTATTTGTGGGTATGAGGAGCCGATTATGCCCTTGTGCAGACTTCCTCTTTGGCAATTTTCCGCCATTTTTGTCCAAAAGCCGTCCAAAATCTCCAAAACTAGGAGTTGACCACTACCAAATAGAATGCATTATGCATTTCATGTTAGTCACGGAAGCCCAAGGCAAGGCGCTGCTGCGCGCCGCTGCCGTCACCACACCTTCGAGCCACGAACTCCGATCGCTGGATGAGGTCCGCGATTGCCGGGTCGATTTCCCTGTTGCGGTGAAGGCGCAAGTCGCCGCCGGGGGACGCGGCAAGGCGGGCGGAATTCGGAAGGCGAATTCTCCGAGCGAGTTGGAAAGCGCGTTCGATGCCATCATGGGAATGCGGTTTGGCGGCGAGGCGCCGTCCTCGGTGCTTGTCGAATCCTGGCTGGACATCGAGCGTGAGCTCTATCTCGCCGTGGCGATCGACAGCCGCGTCGGCGGGTTCAACGTGCTCTATTCGCCGCGCGGCGGGATCAACATCGAGGATGGGCCGCCGCCACTGAGCTATCCGGTCGGGCTTGCGCGCAATTTCCGCGCCCACGCCTTTCGCGCACTTCTCGAACCGGTCGAAAGCGATGCCAAGGTGCGCGAGCGCGTGATCTCCACGGCGCGGCGCCTGCTCGAGATCGCCCAGGCCAACGAATGCACGACAGTCGAGGTCAATCCGCTGGTCGTCTGCCGCGGCGGCGCGTTGATCGCGGCGGACGCCAAGGTCGCCCTCGACGACGCTGCGTCCTTCCGCAGAGCCGCAACCGCGGCGGCCATCGCGGCCGCGCGCGACAAGGCCGAGCGCGAGATCCGGCTGTGCGAAGAGGCCAATCTGATGCTGGTCTGGCTCGACGGCGAGATCGGCCTGATCTCCGGCGGCGCCGGCATGACGATGGCCGCGATGGACGCGATCGACGGCGCCGGCGCGCACCCGGCCTGCTTCCTCGACGTCAGCGGAAATCCGACGCCGGCGGGATTCGGGCTTGCCTTCGATCTGCTCGACCGCGCGCCGAACGTGAAGGGCATTCTGGTCAGCATGTTCGGTGGCGGGCTGCACACCGATCGTGTGGCCAAAACGCTCGTCGAGCTTCTCGCGAGGCGAGCGTCCGCGAAGCCGGTCACGCTTCGCCTCAACGGCACGCGCAGCGATCTGGCGACGACCATCCTCGGTGAAGCCGGCTACCGCAACCATGCGACGCTGGAGGTCGCCGTCGCCGACATCGTGAAGAAAGTTGCGGGGGCGCGGTCATGAGCATTCTCCTCGACGCCGACGTGCGCGTGCTGATCGTCGGTATCACCGGCAAGTTCGGGACGTTCTCGGTGAAGGATCTTGCGCAGAGCCACACAAGGGTCGTCGCCGGCGTGGCGCCGGGGCGCGGTGGTCAGGCCATCGAAGGCATCCCGGTGTTCTCGAGCGTCGCGGCTGCGATGCAGGAAACGCACGCCAATGCGGCGCTGATCTATGTGCCGGCCATGGTCGCCCTCGACGCGGTCCTCGAGACGATCGAGGCCGGCTGCCCGCTGATCGCCTATCCCGGCGACGGCCTGCCGGTGCTGGACGCGATGGAGATGCGCGCGGCAGCGCTGGAGCACGGCGCGCATCTGGTCGGGCCGAATTCGCCCGGCCTGATTTCGCCCGGCAAGGCCAAGCTCGGTTTCATGCCTTCCTTCTGCTACGCGCCCGGACCGATCGGCGTGATCTCGCGCAGCGGCTCGCTCTCCTATGAAGCCTGTTTCCGCCTGTCGCAGGCCGGCCTCGGCCAGACCAGCGTCATCGGCATCGGCGGCGATCCGGTGCGCGGCGTCAATGCCGCCGAAGCTATCGCGCTGTTCCACGACGATCCGGAGACGCGGGCCATCATCTATCTCGGCGAGATCGGCGGTTCGGAAGAATACGCGCTCGCCGAATATGCAAAGCGACCCGATGCGAAGCCGTCGGCAGCGCTTCTGGTCGGCCGCACCGCGCCCGCCGGCAAGAAGATGGGACATGCCGCCGCGATGATCGGCTCCTACGCCGAGAGCTGGGCCGCCAAGGTCGAGGCACTCGACCGCGCCGGCGTCGTGATCGCGCGCGACCTCGACGGCCTTCCGGCTGCGGCCGCTTCCGCACTGGCCCGCACCATGAAACCCGCAGCCTAGCAAACCTCAAACTCAGAACAGGGAATGGAGACCACAATGGCAGACGTCATGGAAAAAGAGGTCGGTCACGCACCGGCGGAGGGAAAAATCACTGACGAGGCGATCGCGCAGGCGCGCAGCATGATCGGTCTCCAGCTTCGCCCCGAAGGGCCGTATCTCCAGGACGCGACCGAAGACACCATCCGCAATTTCTGCAACGGCATCGGCGATCTCAACCCGCTCTACCGCGATGCCGAGCACGGACGCCAGAGCCGCTACGGCACCAACGTCGCCCATCCCATGTTTCCGATGGCGTTCGGCTGGATCGGCCGGACCCGCTGGGGCCTGCCCGGTGTGCACGGTTTCTACGCCGGCAACGACTGGGAGCTGTTCCGCCACATCCGTCCGGGCGACCGTATCACCGCGATCGAACGCGTCGTCGGCATCGAGGAGAAGGAGAGCAAGTTCTCCGGCCGCCTCGTGCTGCAATATGTCGAGGCGACCTATTCCAATCAGCGCGGCGACATCGTGGCCCGCGCGCTCGGCACCTGCACCCGTCACGAGCGCAAGGCCGCGCGCGACGCCGGCAAGTACAAGGACGTCAAGCCATACGAATACACCGCGGACGAGTTCGCGGCGCTCGACGAGGCGATCCTGAAGGAAGACGAGCGGATGCGCGGTACCGCGATCCGCTACTTCGAGGACGTCAATGTCGGCGACGAGCTGCCGCCGATCGTGCGCGGACCGTTGTCGCTGATGGACACGATGGGCTTCCTCGTCGGCTGCGGCCGCGGCCACACGCACGGCATCGTGCTGAAATCCGCCGTCAAGCATCCCGGCCATTTCTTCCGCAATCCCGAGGCCGGCGGCGGCATCGAATATACCGGCATCGGCCATCACCGCGAGTCGGTCGCCAAGGAGGTCGGCGTTCCCGGCACCTATGATTACGGCCCGCAGCGCTCCTCCTGGCTCGCGAGCCTCGTCACCAACTGGATGGGCGATGCGGCGTTCTTGAAGCGCGTGCGCACCGAGATGCGGCGCTTCAACACCATGGGCGATTCCACCTGGTGCAAGGGCAAGGTCAGCAAGAAGTACGTCAAGGACGGCTTTGCGCTGGTCGATCTCGAGATCTGGGGCGAGAACCAGCGCGGTGAACTGACCACGCCCGGCCTTGCCACCGTGATGCTGCCCTCGCGCGACGTGAAGAACCACGTGTTCTTCGACGGCTCGGCGCTCGAGCTGGAGCTGCCGACGATCCGCTAGAGCGGACGCAAAGAACGTCTTGGGAGCACGATGGGTAGTTTCCCGTCGTGCTCTCGAAAACGCCGGCCAATAACAAAAAGGGGAAGCGTTGCCATGATGGAGGAGGCCGTTGCGCCGCTGCTCGCCGGGGTGACCGTCGTCGAGCTCTCGCGCGGAGTTGCGGCCGGCTACGCCGGCCGGCTGCTCTCGACCCTCGGCGCCGACACGGTTCTGATCGAGCCGCCTGACGGCAATCCCCTTCGTCGTGAGCCGCCGTTTCTTCCGCCGGCGGGGGAGGCCAGTGCGCTGTTCGCTTTCCTGGCTGCAGGAAAGAAGAGCGTGATCTGCGATCTCGAAACGGCGGCCGGTCGGGTAGGGCTGTCGGTCCTGCTGGTGGCGACCGATGTCTTCATCCACGACCTTTCGGCCGGCGAACGTGCGAACCTCGAAATCGACGAACAGTCTCTTCGGTCGCGTTATCCGAACCTCATCGATGTGTCGGTGCTGCCGTTTGGCGCAGTCGGGCCGAAGGCCGGCTGGCAGGCCGAGGAGATCAACCTGATCCACGCATCGGGTGAAGGCTTCCTGCTCCCGAACGGCCTTGCCGCCGAACTCTTCCCTGATCGTCCGCCGCTGAAAGTCTACGGGCATTTCGCCGAATACCAGGGCGGTGTGGTGGCGGCACTCGGCGCGCTGTCGGCGCTGATCGGCCGTGAGCATGGCGGAGCCGAAAGCGTCGATGTCTCCGTGCAGGATGCCGCGCTCGCGGTGGGCGCATTCGCGCTCCAGCGTTTCGGCGACGGTTCGCTGGAACACCGTCGCACCCGCTCTTTCAAATATGGTGGCGTGCTCGAGTGCGCCGACGGCTATGTCGAGCTGCTGACGCTCGAGGAGCGGCAGTGGCGCGGCCTGGTCGAACTGATGGGCCGTCCGGCCTGGATGCTCGACCCCGCACTCGCGGACTCGCTGGAGCGCAGCCGCCGTGGCGCCGAGATCAACCGCGCCGTTCGTGCCTGGGCGCGCGAACAGCAGACGGCGGATATCGTCGCGCGAGCCCAGGCGCTCGGCGTCCCCATGGCAAAATATGCAAGCCCTGCCGAAGTGCTGTCTGGTGCCCACGAGCGCGCGCGGGAGCTGTTTCAGTCGGTGAAGATTCCGGGCGCCGGCTCCTTGCCGGTGCTGTCGGCGCCGCTTCATGTCGACGCAGCGGCGCTGCGCTTGAAAGCCGGGCCACCACGGCTGGGCGAACATCAGCACTTACTCACAGCCAGTCGTCACCGCGATCAGCCGCGCGTCATTGCGGAGGCTTCATGAAACCGCTAGCCGGAGTTCGTATCGCCGACTTCACGCTGCATGCGGCGGGGCCGTTCTGCACGCACATCCTGTCGCAGCTCGGTGCGGAGTGCATCAAGGTCGAGAGCGCGGCGCGACCGGACATCTTCCGCAAGCCGCATCCGGTCTATGGCCGGATGGGGCCGGCGAGCTTCGATCAGGTCGCGTCCAACAAGCTCTCGGTGCGCATCAATCTGAAGGACGCCAGGGGCGTCGCGCTGGCCAGGAAGCTCGTCGGCGCAAGCGATCTCGTCTGCGAAAGTTTTCGGCCCGGCGTGATGGAACGGCTCGGGCTCGGCTATGCCGCGCTGGCCGCACTGAAGCCGTCGGTGGTGATGGTGTCCGTGTCCTCGTCAGGCCAAAGCGGCCCGGATTCGCATTTTGCCGGCTATGCGCCGCTGTTCGGGGCCTGGGGCGCGCTCGGCTATCTCACGGGTTACGAGGACGGCCCGCCGGTCGAGATGCGGCATGTGATGGACCACAGCGTCGGCATGAACGCGGCGATGGCGGCGGTGGCTGCGGTGTATCGCCTTCGCCGCACCGGGCGCGGCGGCCATGTCGATGTGAGCGCACGCGAGGTTGCCTGCTCGCTGGTCGGCGAGGCGCTGCTGTTCGCCGCGGCTGGCGGAAGCCCGACACGGATCGGCAATGATCATCCGCGGATGGCGCCGCACGGCGTGTTCCGGACCCGCGACGAAGACCGCTGGCTGACCATCGCGGTGCGCTCCGACGACGAATGGCAGGCGTTGGTGAAGCTGATGGATGCACCGCATCTTCTGGCCGATCCGCGATTTCAGAGCGCCGCAAGCCGGCACGAACACCGGCGGCCGCTGCACGGCGAAATCGAGCATTGGACCATGACCTGCGAGGCCGGCGAGGCCGAGCGCATGTTGCAGCTTGCCGGGATCGCGGCACACGTGTCCTGCAACATGGAGGACATTGCGCATGACCGGCATCTGCGCGCGCGCGGAACGGTCGTCGATGTCGAGGATACGGCCGGCCACAGCCGCGCGGCGCTGAAGGCGCCGATCCGTTTCTCGCGGTCCGAGGTCGGCATGTCGCGCGGCACGCCGCGCCTCGGCGAAGACGAGGATTACGTGTTCGGTGAGCTGCTCGGCCTCGGCCGCGAGGAACGCCAGAGCCTGGTGGATCAGCAGGTGATTTATTGACCGCTTGAAGTGGAGTTGCCGTGATGAGCGAGAGGCAAGCGCCGACGGGAGAAGACTGGCAGGCCTGGGTCGGTCGCAAGGAGACGATCCGGGAGCAGATCGCGCCCGACCGTGTCGCGGCCCTCGGCGCCACGCTCGGCATCGAGGGACATCATGCGGCGGGCGGACCGTTGCCGCCGGGATGGCACTGGATCTTCTTCAATCGCTTCGTACCACGCCATGAACTCGGAACGGACGGCCATCCCAAGCGCGGCGGATTTCTGCCGCCGGTATCGCTGCCGCGCCGCATGTGGGCCGGCGGGCGGCTCACTTATCACAAGCCGTTGACCATTGGCGGCGAAGGCGTGCGCGAAAGCACCATTCTCAAGGTCGAGGCCAAGTCAGGCCGTGCGGGGCAGCTGGTGTTCGTGACTGTCAGCCACAGCATCTCCTGCGACGGCGCGGTGTGCATCACCGAGGAGCAGGACATCGTCTATCGCGAGGCGGCAGCGCCGGGATCGCCAGCGCCTGCGGCCACGCCCGCGCCGCAGGAGGCCACATGGTCGGAGGAATTCCGGCCCGATACGGTGCTCCTGTTCCGCTATTCGTCGCTGACGTCGAACGGGCATCGCATCCACTACGACCAGGCCTATGCGCAGGCCGAGGAAAACTATCCCGATCTTGTCGTGCATGGGCCTCTGACGGCGGCGCTGCTGCAGGGGTTTGCGGAACGGCATGCCGGAAAGCCGCTCAAGTCGTTCGAATTCAGGGGCGTCTCGCCGCTGTTCGTGAGCTCGGCGTTCAGGCTGGAAGGCAAGGGCGATGCGAGCGCGCTGGATCTCTGGGCCAGCGGCCCCGACGGCGCGCTTGCGATGCGGGCAGCCGCACAGGTCTGAAAGCCGCTTCCGGAGCGGGTCGGTCATAAAAAGAAAAGAGTGCAGGGGAGGTCAAGGCGATGAGATCGGCGCACCTGTCTGTTGTCCCTGCGCAAGGATGCGAGGCAGAGTGCATGCCCGCGGTCGAGCTGCGCGGCGTCGGCAAAACCTTCAGCTCACGCAATGGCCGGGTCGACGTTCTCAGCGGATTGAACTTCTCTCTGAACAATGGGGAGTTTCTCGCCATTGTCGGTCCGAGCGGATCGGGCAAATCGACCGTGCTGAACTTGCTTGCCGGCCTCGATCGGCCGAGCGCGGGAGCTGTGCTGTGTCAGGGCGCACCGGTTGCCGCGGTCAACACCGGGATCGGCTATCTCACGCAGCATGACAGTCTGCTGCCGTGGCGGACGGTCGAGCAGAACGTTGCCGTTCCGCTGGAGCTGCGCAATGTCGATCGTCCCGAGATAGCCGCGCGCGTGCGCGACTTGATCGCACAGGTGGGCCTCGAGGGTTTCGAGCGACATTATCCGAGCCAGCTTTCCGGCGGCATGCGCAAGCGCGCGATGCTGGCCCGCACGCTGATCTACGATCCGCCGGTGCTGCTGATGGACGAACCGTTTGGGCCGCTCGACGCCCAGCTCAAGCTGGTGCTTCAGGCAGAGCTTCTGAAATTATGGTCGGCGCGGCGCAAGACGGTGGTGTTCGTGACTCACGACATCGTGGAGGCGATTACACTTGCGGACCGTGTTCTGGTGTTCTCGCCGCGCCCCTGCCAGATCAGGCTCGACGAGTCGATAGCCATCCCGAGGCCGCGCGAGGTGCACGAGGTGCGATTCCATCCCGCATTCGAGGAGCATTACCGGCGGCTCTGGGCGGCCCTGGAAGCGCCAGTGAGGCGGCCGTCATGAGCACGCAGGCACTGTCCGAGGCGCAGGGCGAACCGGCGCTGAACTCATCCAGCCGCGTGTGGCTCTATCGCGCGATCTTCCTGGTTGCGATGCTGGCAGCGTGGCAGGTCGCATCGGGCCCGCTGCTCGATCCGTTCTGGGTCAGCAGCCCGGCCGCCGTGTTCAAAACACTGGTGACATGGACGGCGAGCGGCCAGCTCGGCTATCACCTGATGATCACCTTCAAGGAAACGTTCGCGGGCTTCGTGCTGGGGGCGACGGCGGGCGTGCTGCTCGCGCTGCTGGTCGGCGCGAGCGACACCCTGCATCGCACGGTCGATCCGTTCGTCACGGCGGTGTACGGCGTGCCCAAGGTCGCGCTCGCGCCGCTCTTCATCATGTGGTTCGGCATCGGGCTCGCGCCGAAGATCGTGCTGGCCGCGATCAGCGTCTTCTTCCTGGTGTTCTTCTCGACCCTGCGCGGCGTGCGGGAGGTCGACCAGAAGATGGTCGATGCGCTCCGCACCATGGGCGGAGGCAAATTCGCAGTCCAGCGCATGGTGATCTTTCCGTCGGCGCTGCCGTGGCTGTTCACCGGCTTGAAGCTCGGTCTGCCCTACGGCTTCGTCGGCGCGGTCGCGGCCGAGATGATGGCGTCCAATGCCGGCATTGGCTACCTCACGCAGAACTCGGCGGGGCAGCTCGACACCGCCGGGGTGTTCGCCGCGCTGTTCGCGCTGATGCTCGTCACCACGCTGTTGAACGAAGCGCTCGGACGGCTGGAGAGCTGGATCTTCCGCTGGCGCTGACAGGGAGACGGTCACAATAACAAGACGAGGGAGGACATCATGATCACGCGTCGGATGATGCTGGGTGGTATGGCCGGAGCCGCGCTGGCCAGCGAGGTCACACCAAGCCGGGCGCAGGGCGCAGGCAGACCGGTGACAATTGCTATCGGCGGCTACACCTTCGCCTATCTGCCGCTGCTGGTGGCGACGGCGGCCGGCTTCATGAAGGATGCCGGCCTCGACGTCACGCTGATCGATACCGGCAGCGGCACCAATAGCATGGCGGCGATTCTCGGCGGCAGCGTCGATGTCGCCGGTCTCGTGATGAGCGACGTGATTCTGGCCGTCGCCAAGGGCCAGAAGATCAACGCCTTCGCGCCGCTGATGTCGCAATATGCGAGCGATGCCGTCGTCAGCCGGAAGACGGCGGAGAAGATCGGTCTCGCGCCCGAGATGCCGCTGAAGGAGCGCATGGCGCGGATGAAGGGCCTGACGCTCGCGATCTCCGGGCGCGGCAGCGGCACCGACAAGATCTGGCGCTATCTGCTGTCGCTTGGCGGGCTCGATCCCGAGAAGGACGTCAGCCTCACGGTGGTCAAGCTCGACAAAATGTATCTGGCGCTGCGCTCCGGCCAGATCGACGGCTTCAACACGACGGCGCCTGCGAACAATCAGGCCGTGGAAGACGGCCTCGCGGTCTGGGCGGCGCGTCCGTCGCACGGCGAGGTGCCTGGCATCGAGAACTTTCTCTACACCGTGCTGTGCGGCCGGCCGGATTTTCTCGACAGGAACCCGGAGGTCGCTGCATCGCTGGTCCGCGGGATGACCAGGGCATCAGAGCTGATCCGGAATGACCCTGCGGCCGCCGGCCAGCTCCTGCATGACAGATATTTTCAGCAGACGAATGTCGAGCTGATCAAGCACACGGTGTCGGATCAGCGCATGACGGTCTCGGTACCGCCGACATTGTCGGAGCAGCAGTTCGCGCACAATATCGAGTTCGAGCTGAAGTTCAGCGATGCCGTGCGCGGCGTCACCTATCAGCAGGCGATCAATCCGCGATGGCTGGGGACGTGAGTGCCGCGTTGGCAGTGCACCCTCTCCCCTTGCGGGAGAGGGTGGCTTTGCGAAGCAAAGCCGGGTGAGGGGTCTCTCTCCGCGCATGACTCTCGCAGTTGAGTGTGCGGAACGAATCCCTCATCCGGCGCTTCGCGCCACCTTCTCCCACAGGGGGAGAAGGGAAGAAGAGCGTCAGCCAAAGCTCACATCGGCGCTGTTCTTGATCGCCGCAAAGCGGGCGAGGCAGCGCAGTGCGCTGTCGTGCTCGTCCGTGGTGCCGCCGGCGCAGCAGTCTTCCAGTACCGTGCAGGCATAGTCGCGGTCGTGCGCTTCGCGCGCGCCGGTGTGGACCACGCCGTTGGTGGAGACGCCGGTGAGGATCAGATCGGTCACCCCATGGGCGCGCAGGATCGGCTCCAGCGAGGTGCCGTAGAACGGGCTCACCCGATGCTTGACGATGTCGAAATCGCCGGCCTCCGGCTTCAGATCGGGATGCACCTCGGTACCCCAGGTGCCGAGCTTGAACAGGCCGGCGCCCTTGGCGCGGGAGAAGATCGGAGAATTGGGCGGGCATTCCCTGTAGTCGGGCGAGAAGCCGACGCGGACGTAGCCGATCAGCGCACCGGCGGCGCGCGCCTTCGCGATCAGCGCCCTGGTGCGGCCGAGCACGTCACGCTCCTTCATCAGCGGGACATATGTCTTTGCGCCCGCGCCGTTCTCGTGGACGAGGTCGTTCAGCATATCCATGACGAGCAGCATCGGCTTCATAGCGTCTCCTTCTCAGAGCTCTTCGATTTGACGGGATTTTCGGACCTCGCCGGCATGCTGTTGCGCAACTCGGTCCAGCCGGTCTCGATGTGCTGCCGCATCGTCAGCATCGCGCTCGCGGCGTCGCCCTCGATCACGTTCTTCAGGAGCTCGTTGTGCTCCTTGGCGGCGCGCACGGCACGGCCGCCGATGCGATTGATGACGTCGAACGGATATTGCGCCCACAGCACCTGCACGAAATGCAGCGTCTTCGGCAGCCGCGCGAAATCGTACATGCGGCGATGGAAGCGGTAGTTGATGCCGCGCGCCGACGTGCTGTCATTGGCGAGTGCAGCCTCCTCGAACTGCCGCGCCAACTCGCGCAGCTCGGCGATCTCCTCGGCGGTGATGTTGCGCACGGCGCTTTCGACCAGCTGGGTCTCGAGCGTGATCCGCAGCTTCAGGATCTCGGTGGAGGCCTCGACGTCGAACGGCGCCACGGTCGCGCCGCGGTAGGAGTCGCTCGCGAGATAGCCTTCCGCCTCGAGCAGCTTCAGCGCCTCGCGAACCGGCGTGATGCTGATCTTGAGCTCCTGGGCGATCTCGGTCTGCTTCAGCCGGGCGCCGCGCGGCAACCGCCCCGAGATGATGCCCTCGCGGAGGTAGTCGGCGACCTGCTCCTCTTTCGTCCGATATTCCATTGGATGCCGCTGCCCCCGCCTGATTTGCCCGCGACCACCATAGACGCGGCACATCGGGGAGGATAGAAGTACAAACGATAATGCATAATGCATAATCGAGGTTGAGACCCAATGTCCAGCGCTTTGTCCCGCTCCTTCCTGTTTGTCCCGGCCAACCGACCCGAGCGGTTCGATAAGGCGGCGGCCTGCGGCGCCCATCAGGTCATCCTCGATCTCGAGGATGCTGTCGCGCCAGCCGACAAGGGCGCGGCGCGCGGCTTCATCGCGCAGTGGAGCGGGCGGGGCGATGCGATCGTGCGCGTGAACGGAGCCGATACTCCGTTCTTCGCTGCTGACATGGACATGATCCGTCGCGCCGGCGTGACTAGGTTGATGCTGCCGAAGGCCGAGCCCGGCGCGCTCAATCGCCTGGTGGGATCCCTGGATCGGCCTTCCGAGGTCATCGCGCTGATCGAGACGGTCAGGGGCTACGCGGAGCTGCGGAGTATCGGCAAGAGCGGGCTGGTCTCGCAATTGGCCTTTGGCAATCTCGACTTCGGCATCGATGCCGGCGTGACCGAGACAGCACAGGAGCTTGATCCGGTTCGCCTGCAAATCGTGCTGGAATCGCGGCTGGCCGGATTGGCGCCGCCGATCGACGGCGTGACGACGTCGTGGACGGATCCCGCGGCCTTCGGCGCGGCGGTCGGCCGCGCCAAGGCGCTGGGCTTTGGCGCAAAGCTCTGCATCCATCCGGCCCAGGTCGAGCTGGTCAACGAGGCCTTCCGGCCCACGGCCGATGAAGTCGTCTGGGCCCGTCGGGTGCTGGAGGTCGCCGAAGGTGCCAACGGCGCCGCGGTGGCGCTGGACGGCAAGATGATCGATGCGCCGGTCATCCGCCGCGCCGAGCTGATCCTGGCCGGCGCGCTTGGACATAATGCATAATGCATTTTCTCTTGACCAGCCAAGTTCCGCGCTCTAAAGATTGTCGGAGAAAAACAAATATCGGGGAGGGGCCTATGAAGAGGCGTGACTTTCTCAAGCTGTCGGGCGCCGCCGCGCTGGCGTCGGCCTATCCCGGCTCATCGCTCCTCGCCGACGAGATCGGCGTCGATGCCGCGGCCAAGACCATCACCATCGGCGGGTTCACCCCGGTCACCGGGCCGGTCCCGTTCTACGCCATCCTGACCCACGCCGCGGACGCCTATTTCAAGAGTGTCAACGAGGCCGGCGGCATCAAGGGCTGGAAGATCAATTATGTGACGCTCGACGACGGCTACGATCCCGCCCGCAGCGTCGCCGCCGTCCGGCGTCTCGTCGAGGACAATCACATCTTCGCACTGGTGGCCGCGGTGGGCACCGCCACCAATGTCGCCGTCATTCCCTATGCCAAGGAAAACGGCCTCGCCATGATCGGGCCGATCGGCGGCGCCAGCGCGTTTTTCGCCGAGCCGAACATCTTTCCGCTGCTGCCCGATTACGGCTGGTCGGCGGCCTCCAATGCCGAGTTCGCCGTCAACGATCTCAAGCTGAAGAAGATCGCGCTGCTGTGGGAGAATGACGAGCTCGGACGCTCGGCCAAGCGCGGCTTCGATCTCTTCATGGAGGCCAACAAGCTCACGCCGGCGGAGTCGGTGCCGTTCGAGGTGAAGACCACCGACTTCACCCCGCACATCCGCCGCGTTGCCAACTCCGAGGCGCAGGCGGCGATCCTGTTCGGCTCCAATGCCAATCTCGCGGCTGCGCTGAAGGCGGCCGATCGCCAGGGCGTCAAGATGACGTGGTTTGCGCCCTTCTTCACCGCCGATCCCGCGACCTACAAGCTGACGGGCGATCTCCTCAACGGCGTCTACTTCTCCTCGTGGCTGCTGCCGGTCGATAGCGCCGAACCCGAGATCAAGGCCTATCGTGACGCGGTGACGAAGTACTATCCGAACGACCCAGTCGGCGTGTTCGGGCTCAACGGCTGGAGCAATGCCGCGCTGTTCGGCAGCATCTTCGGTGCGCTGGTCGACAGCGGCAAGCCGATCACGCGCGCCAATTTGGTCGAGGCGGGCAACACGCTGAGCAACGCTTCGGTCGGCGGCGCCCGCAAGGTGACCTTCACCGGCGCCGATCACCGCGGCACGCGCCAGGAAGCGATCCTGCAAGCGCAGGGCTCCTTCGTCATGGTGCGCGACTTCAAGCCCTATCCTGCGGTGGCCTTCGACGCCAAGCCGGCCTGAGCCGTTCGTTTGCAGCGGGTGACCGCAAGACACGGTCCCCCGCTGCTCGTCTCAACTACCAAGAAAAACAAGGCAAGAAAAACAAGGAAAGCACGACATGGCTGGATCGCCCTTGAGCGGGCCCTCGCGTCTCGACGGACAAATTGCCCTCATCACGGGAGCTGCCGGCGGCATCGGCCGCGCCGTCGTTGCCGCGTTCTGCGCGGCCGGCGCCGACGTCATCGCCACCGACATTGTTGAAGACGGCGGCAAGTTTCCGGAAAGAGCGAGCTATCGTCGCTGCGACGTGACGGATCGCGGAGCCGTCGAGAGGTTGATCGACGCGGAGCTGAAGGCGCGCGGCAAGATCGACATCCTCGTGCTCTGCGCCGGCACGATCGCCAATACGCCGTTGCCGCAGTCGACAGATGAAGAGTGGGACAGGATCCTGGCCGTCAACCTGATGGGCACGGTCAATCCCGTGCGCAAGCTCTACCCGGTCATGGCTGAGCGCGGCTTCGGCAAGATCGTGGCGCTTGGCTCCATCGCCGCCAAGATCGGCGGCGTCGCGTCGGGCCCGGCCTATGTCGCGGCGAAATCCGCCGTGCACGGCCTGATGAAATGGGTCGCCAAGAACGGGGCTGGCAAGGGCGTCTACGCCAACATCATCGCGCCGGGCCCGGTCGAGACGCCCATGTGGGCGACTGTCACCGACCGGGCAGCGCCGTCGCCGAATGGCGCCGTGCCGCTGGGGCGGTTCGGCCAGCCCGAGGATATCGCCCAGAGTATTCTGTTCCTCTGCTCGCCGGCGTCGAACTGGATCACCGGCACGGTGCTCGACGTCAATGGCGGCATGTTGATGGATTGAGCTCATGAACGCAGCGAAGACCATCGGCTTCATCGGCCTCGGCGTCATGGGCGGGCCGATGTGCAGGAACATGGCGAAGAAGCATGCCGGTCGCGTGCTGATGTTCGACCGCGACGCCGCGGCGGTCGCCGCGCTGTCCGACACCAAGGCGGAAGCCGCCGCCTCGCTCGAAGCGCTGGCTGCCGCCGCGGATGTCATCTTCCTATCCTTGCCGGGCGGCCCTCAGGTCGAAGCGGTCGCGTCCACAATCGCGCAGGCCGCGCGGCCGGGGACGACCATCGTCGACCTCAGCACCACGCCCGTTTCGCTGGCGCGCAGCGTCTCCGATCGGCTGAAGGCCAAGGGCTTTGCCTTCGCGGACGCGCCGGTGGCGCGCACGCGGGAGGCCGCGCAGCGCGGCGAGCTCAGCATCATGGTCGGTGCGGAGGCGGTTGTGTTCGCGCAGATCAAGCCGCTGCTCGACTATATCGGGTCCGACGTCACCCATTGCGGCGAGGTCGGCTGCGGCCAGGTCGTCAAGCTGATCAACAATGCGCTGGTGTTCGAGCACACGCTGGCGCTGGCCGAGATGATGGTGGTCGGCGAGCGCGCCGGCGTGAAGCCCGAGACGCTGCTCAGCGCCGTGTCGAAGGGCTCGGGCGACAGCTTCGTGCTGCGCAATCACGGCACCAAGGCGATGCTGCCGCGCAATTTTCCGGAAAAGGCCTTTCCGCCGGAATACGTGCTGAAGGACCTCGACTACGTGCTTCAGCTCGCCGCCGATACCGGCACCCGTCCCGGTGTCGCCGAGCTTGCGCGCCGCTACTACGACGCGGCGTGCCGGCACGGCCTGTCGGGCCGCTATTTCCCCGGCGTGATCGAGTTCATCGAGAAGGGCGGCGTGCCCAGCGAAGGGCAGGGGTGAGCGTGGCCGGATTCATCAGGGACATTCTGCCGCTGCTCTGGTCTGGCATCATCTCCGGCTGCCTCTACGGCGTCGGTGCGCTCGGTCTCGTCATGGTGTTCAAGAGTTCGCGCGTCGTGAACTTCTCGCACGGCAATCTCGCCTGTCTCGGCGCCTTCGTGGTTTATGGCTTCTCCAGCGGCAGCCTGCTCAGCCTGTCCTGGGGCAGCGCGGTGGCGCTGGCGCTCGGCATTGCCTGCGCGGTTGCGGTCGTAAGCTATGCCCTGATCGCGCCGATCGTCTTCAAATCCGATCTCGCCTCGACCATCGCAACGCTCGGCGTCGGGCTGGTCCTGCAAGGCGGCGTTCAGCTCGTGTTCGGCGCCGATATCGTCAATCTCGACCTCCCGGTGCCGCGATTCAGCTTCAGCCTCGGCGCGGTCAGAGTCTCCTCCTACGATCTCGCCGTCCTCGCCGTCACCATCGCGATCGTCGCCGGCTTGTTCGTGATCATCGAGCGCACCAAGCTCGGAGTCGCCTTCCGCGCGGTATCGACCAACCCGTTCGCCTGCGAGGTCTGCGGGCTGAACCTGCGCTCGGTTCACCTGTTCTCCTGGCTCGCCGGCGCTGTCCTCGGTCTCGTTGCAGCACTGCTGATCGTGCCGACGACGTTCCTGAGCTCGACGACGGTGCCGTCCTTCATGCTGCAGGCCTTCACCGCGGCCGTGGTCGGCGGCTTCTCGAGCCTGCCGGGCGCCGCCGTCGGTGGCATCCTGGTCGGCATCGCCATGAACCTGTTCTCGTTCTACGTCTCGCCGGAATTCATGAACACGTTCCTGCTCGGCGTGATCCTGCTGACGCTCAACTTCTTCCCCAACGGACTTTTGGAAAGGGCGATCGGTGGCCGTGTCTGAGCTTGCTCACGGGACCAAGGCCGGCGTGTCGGCGCGCAACGGCAATGTCGATGCCGCGCGGCTGTCGATCTTTGCTTTGGTCGCGGCGCTGGCGCTGCTGCCGCTGCTTGCCGGCGGCTTCCTGCTCTACAGCCTGTCGCTGTGCTTTGCGAACGCGCTGGCTGTTCTTTCCGTCAGCATGCTGGTGCGTTACGGTGGCGAGGTGTCGATCGGGCACAGCTTCTTCGTGGCGCTCGGAGCCTATGCCGTTGCGATCGTCGAGCACCGCCTCGGCCTGTCGATCGCCGTGAGCCTGCCGCTGGCGGTTCTGCTCGGCGCCATCGCGGGCTTCGTCTTTGCATTCCCCTCACGGCGGCTGTCCGGGATCTATCTGGCGGTGGCAACCATGGCGCTGGCGCTCGCGTTGCCGGAGATCCTGATCGGCTTCGAGAAGTTCACCGGCGGCTTTGAAGGTCTCTACATCGCACAGGACCTGATCCCCGGCATCTCGAAGGCGTTGCAGCGCTACTACGTGGCGCTCGTGCTTCTGGTCGTCGTCTGTCTGGCGCTCTCGCATTTCCGCAAGTCGGCGCAAGGCCTGGCGCTGCTGATGGCGCAGGCCCAGCCGCGCGCGGCCGAGGCGATGGGGATCACACGGAGCTGGGCGCGCGTCTCGATCTTCACGTTGAGCGCCGCGCTGGCCTCGCTGGCAGGTGCCATGACGGGCTTTGCATCGTCGACCGTTTCGCCGAACAGCTTTACCTTCTTCAGCGGCGTCTTCCTGCTGGTCGGCTCGGTCGTCAGCCTGAACCGGCTGTCATTGCCGGCGGCGCTCGTCGGCGGCGCCTTCATCACACTGGTGCCGACCTATCTCGCGAAAGCCGGCGACTGGGTTCCGATCCTTTACGGCGTGGCGCTGATCGTCGTCACGCTGGCAGCGAATGCCGGCGACCTGCGCCGCTTCCTGCCACGCCGGAGGGGACGATGATGGCCACCATCGGCAGCGGGCTCGTCGCCGAAGGCATCTCGCTCGGCTTCGGCGGGCTTCAGGTTCTCAGCGACGTCTCGCTGACGCTGAAGCCCGGCGTCATCACCGGCCTGATCGGGCCGAACGGCGCGGGCAAGACCAGCCTGTTCAACTGTCTCACCGGGCTCTACCACGGCCAGCGCGGCCACAGCAGTTTTGCCGGCACACCGCTGGACGGCATGGGTCCGGCGCAGCGGGCCGCGTGCGGCATCACCCGCAGCTTCCAGAATCTGGCGATGTGCCCGGAGCTGTCGCTGCTCGAGAACGTTCTCGTCGGTCTCACCCTGAAGCGGCGGTCCGGATGGTTCAGCGCCTTCGTGCCGACGCCGGCGCAGCAGGCCGAGCGAGAGGACACCGAGCGCCGCGCCATGGCGGCGCTGAGCGAGCTCGGCATTGCTTCCGCCGCCCATCATAAGCCGTCAGATCTGCCGCCGGGCACGCTGCGTCTCGCCGAGATCGCGCGCGCCATCGCGAGCGAACCCAGGGCAATCCTGCTCGACGAGCCGGCTGCGGGACTGAACGCCGTCGAGACGCGTGACCTGATGCGTGCCCTGAAGCGGTTGATGCGGCCCGACCTCGTGCTTCTCGTCGTCGAGCACGACATGGACCTGATCATGGAGCTCTGCGAGCACATCTATGTGCTCAATTTCGGCAGGATGATCGCGAACGGCACGCCGGCGGAAATCCGCGCGCATCCGGACGTGATCCGCGTCTACCTCGGAGACGACGCCGATGACTGAGCTGTTCTCGGCGCGCGGCCTTGCGGTCAGCTATGGCAGGGCGCGCGTCGTCGAAAATGTCGATCTTGCTGTGCCGGAGAGAGGCGTGGTGGCGCTGCTCGGTGCCAACGGTGCCGGCAAGTCGTCGGTGCTCAAGGCCATCGCGGGCCTGGTGCCGGCGGTGGGCGAGATGCGTTTTGCCGGCGAGGACATCGCAGCGCTCGCCGCCCGGCAGCGCGTCAGGCGCGGCATCGTCTATGTCCCAGAGGGACGCCAGATTGTCGGCTCGCTGACTGTCGCGGAAAATCTCCTGCTCGGCGGTTTCTTCCTCGATGCGCGGGTGCAGCGACAGCGGCGCGATCTCATGCTGGAGCTGTTCCCCGAGATCGCGAACCGCCTGAAGTCGCCGGCCTGGATGCTGAGCGGCGGCGAGCAGCAGATGCTCGCGATCGGGCGCGGCCTGATGAGCGCGCCGCGGCTGCTCCTGCTCGACGAGCCGTCGCTGGGACTGGCGCCGCTGCTGATCCGACGGGTGTTCGAGCGCCTCGTGACCATCAAGCAGGACACCGGCCTTGCCATCATGCTGGTCGAGCAGAATTTCCGCATGACGATGAAGGTGGCGGACGAGCTCTATTTCGTGCGCAACGGTGTCATCGTCGGTCATCGCAACGCGGCAGATCTCGCCACGCCGGCGAGCCGGGCCGAGGCCGTGGAAGCCTATCTCGGCGCGGGCCAGCCGGCGCCGGCATAAAGAGATGGAGTGACGGGATGCGCCTCGAGGGCAAGGAGATCGCAAGTGGACTGGCCTTTCCCGAAGGGCCGGTCGCGCTCGCCGATGGCAGCGTGATCGTCGTTGAAATCGAGGGCGGCCGGTTGACGCGCGTGCTTCGGTCGGGCCGGAAAGAGGTGATTGCGCATCTCGGCGGCGGGCCGAATGGCGCAGCCATCGGCCCGGACGGAAAATGCTATGTCTGCAACAATGGCGGCTTTTCCTGGCAGAGGGACGAAAGCAATTTTGCCCGTCCGACCGGCCGCGCCGAGGACTATACGACGGGGCGCATCGAGCAGGTCGACCTTGCTACCGGCGCCGTCAAAACCCTTTACGACAGTTGCAACGGCGTCCCTCTGAAAGGGCCAAACGACATCGTCTTCGACGACAAGGGCGGCTTCTGGTTCACCGATCTCGGCAAGACCTATGGCCGGCTGATGGATCGCGGCGCGGTCTATTATGCGTGCACCGACGGCTCGATGATCAAGGAAGCGATCTTTCCGATCATGACGCCGAACGGCGTCGGCCTGTCACCGGATGGGCGTACGCTCTACGTTTCGGAGACCGAGACCAGCCGGATCTGGAGCTATCCCATCACCGGCGAAGGCGAGGTTGCCAAGGAATCGTGGCCATCGCCGAATGGCGGCCGCTTGCTGCACGGACTGCCGGGTTACCAGCGGTTCGATTCGCTCGCTGTGGAAGAGAGCGGCAACATCTGCGTCGCAACGCTGGTACGTGGCGGTGTTAGCGTGTTTTCGCCGGACGGCCGGTTGATCGAATTCCACGAAGCCGACGAGGTCTATTGCACCAACATCTGCTTCGGCGGCCCGGATATGCGCACCGCCTTCATCACACTCTCCGGCACCGGGCGGCTGATTGCGGTCGATTGGCCGAGGGCGGGTCTCGCCCTCAACGATCCCCTGACCGCACGCGGTTGAAGCCCGCCTAAAGCATGATCCGGAAAAGTGCGAAGCGGTTTTCCGAAAAGATCATGCGCAAACAACAACCTAAAGCGCGAGGACGATTCATCCAAATCTCATCGCGCTTTAGACCACATTGCGGTCGGGCGAATTCGGCCGATGGCTTGATTTGAAAGCGGCTTTCGCGCGCTCGCGGATGCGTTGAAAGACCACATAGAGCATCGGCACCAGGAATATCCCGATCGAGCTTGCGGCCAGCATGCCGGCAAACACCGCCGTGCCCACTGCGCGACGGCTGAGCGCTGCAGCGCCCGTTGCGACGACGAGCGGCAGTAGGCCGAGGATGAAGGCGGCCGAGGTCATCATGACGGCGCGAAAGCGCATATGGGCGCCCTGGACTGCGGCCTCATCGAGCGCCATGCCCGCCTCGCGTTGCTCCTTCGCGAATTCGACGATCAGGATGCCGTTCTTGGCGGCGAGGGCGATCAGGACCACGAGGCCAATCTGGCCATAGAGATCGAGGTTGAGCCCCGCGACCTTGATGCCGAGATAGGATCCGAGCACGCCGACGACGGCCGAGAGCAGCACGGGGATGGGGATCACGGTGCTCTCATAGAGCGCGACCAGGAACAAATAGGCGAACAAGACGGCCAGCATCAGCACGATGCCGGTCTGGCCGGCGGCCTGTTGCTCCTGATAGGCGGTGCCGGTCCATGCGAAAGTGTAACCCGACGGCAGCACGGTGTCGGAGATCTCAGTCATGGCAGCCATCGCGGTGCCCGAGGAGATGTTCGGCGCAGGACTGCCGTTGATGGTCACCGAGCGGTAGTTGTTGTAGCGGGTGATGACCTGCGGCCCGGTTACGATCTTCAGCCCCGCCAGCGATCTCAACGGCACCATCTCGCCGGTGCTGTTGCGCACATAGATGCGCCAGATGTCCGAGGTGTCGGCCCGGTCGAACGCCTCGCCTTGAAGATTGACCTGCCAGGTCCGGCCGAACAGGTTGAAATTGTTGACATAGATTCCGCCAAGCGTGGCCTGGAGAGCAGTGAAGATGTCGCTGACGGTGACGCCCAGCGCCTGGGCCTTGCGGCGGTCGATATCGAGATAGAGCGACGGGTTGGTCGCGGTGAATGTCGAGAATACGCGCGCAAGCCGAGGATCGGCATTGGCGGCGCCGATCAGTGCGTTGGTGACGCTGGAGATCGCGGCCGGAGACTGTCCCTCCAGCGCCTGCAACTGATATTCGAAGCCGCCTCCGGTCGAGAGCCCGATGATCGGCGGCAGGTTGAACGGGAGCACGTTGGCCTGTCGAATCTGCGCGCCGGCTGCAAACATCCTGGCGATCAGCGCCTGTGCCGAATCCGCCGCCGCCTTTCGGTCGGCGAAAGGTTTCAGCCGCGCCACCACCAGCGCGCTGTTCGGCTCGGAGGCGCCGTCGAGCAGCGAGAAGCCGATCACCGCCAGGACGTGGTCGACGGCCGGTATCTGTTTCAGGATGTCCTCGACTTGCCGTGTGACCGCGCTGGTCCGCGCCACCGATGCGCCATCGGGCAATTGCACCGAGGTGAAGAAGGCTCCCTGGTCCTCCTCCGGCAGGAAGCCCGTCGGCGTGACCAGCGACAGGCCGAAGATCCCGCTGGCAAAGACCGCCACGAGCAGCAGTGACAAGGAGGCCATGCGCACCAGGTGGCGGACGCCGCTGCTGTAGCGATCGCGCACCCAGTCGATCCCGCCGAGCACGCGGCCGATGAGACCCCGGCGCGGGCCACCGTGGCGCAGCAGCAGGGCGCACAGCGCCGGCGAGAGCGTCAGCGCGTTCAAGGCCGAGATCATCATGGCGGCGCTGATGGTCACCGCGAACTGACGAAACAGCGTGCCCGAAATGCCGGGAATGAATGCGATCGGGACGAACACCGAGAGCAGCACCAGGGTAATGGCGATGATCGGCGCTGTGATCTGCCGCATGGCCTTCTTGCTGGCCTCCGCCGGCGACAGGTCGGGCTCCTCTGCCATGACGCGCTCGACGTTCTCCACCACGACGATGGCGTCGTCGACGACGATGCCGATGGCGAGCACCATGGCGAGCAGGGATACCGTGTTGGCCGAATAGCCGAAAGTCAGCAGGACGGCGAAGGTGCCCACCAGGCTGACCGGGACGGCGACGGCGGGAATCGTCGTGGCTCTGAGGTTTCCGAGGAACAAATAGACCACGATCACCACCAGGACGAACGCCTCGCCCAGTGTCCGCAACACCTCCGCAATGGTGTCGCGGACGAACGTCGTGGAGTCGTATTGCACGAGATAGCTGAGGCCCGCGGGAAACCGGGCGGACAGCCGCTGCATCGTCTCCGCCACCGCGCGCGCGGTGGTCACCGCATTGGCGCCCGGCGCGAGATAGATCGCGACCGGAACAGCGGCGCGCCCGTCGATCCGCGCTTCGCTGTCGAGGTTTTGCGCGCCCATCTCGACGCGGGCGACATCCTTCACCAGCAGCGATGATCCGTCCGGATTGGCGCGCAGCACGATGTTGGCGAATTGATCGACGGTGGCGAGCCGGCCCAGTGTCTGCACGTTGAACTGGAACTGCTGGTCGCTGCTGATCGGCCGCGCGCCGATACGGCCGACGGGAGCCTGGACGCTCTGCGCGCGGATTGCGGCGATCACGTCCGCCGGGGTCAGGCCGAGGCTGGTGAGCCGCTGCGTATCGAACCAGATCCGCATCGAATAGTTCATCTTGGCGAACAGATTGGCCTGGCCCACCCCGGGGGTGCTGGCAATCGCGTCCAGCACGTTGATGATGGCGTAGTTGGTGATGAAGAGCGGATCCTGCCGGCCATCGGCACTGTACAGCACCAGAAACTGCAGGATCGACGAGGACCGCTTCTGCACGGTGACGCCCTGCTGCTGCACCTCCGTGGGCAATTGCGACAGCGCGCTCTGCACGCGATTGTTGACGTTGACGGTGTTGATGTCGGGATTGGTGCCGAGCGCGAACGAAACCGTCAGCGTGTAGCTGCCGTCATTGGCGCTGGTCGATTTCATGTACAGCGCGCGGTCGACGCCGATGACCTGAGCCTCCAGCGGCTGGGCGACGCTGCTCTCCACCACTTCGGCCGAGGCGCCGGGGAAGGTCGCGGCCACGGTGACCTGAGGCGGCACGATATCCGGAAATTGCGCCACCGGAATCTGCGTCAGCGCCAGCGCGCCGGCGATGGTGATGATGAAAGCGATCACCATCGATAGCCGCGGGCGGTCGACGAAGACGTCCGATATCATGGGCTGCCATCCGCCGGGCGTGTCGGGGGACGGGTGCCGTGGTCGGCCGGTAGCGCCGGCCCGCTCGATGCGCCCTTCATGCTCGACAGAATGAGTGCGCTTGCCGGATCCGGAGTGACGGTCTGGCCGGCACGAACCCGCTGCAGGCCTTCGGCGATCACCTTGTCGCCGGCCGCAAGCCCGTCGATGACCGCGGCGATCGTCGGTGTCGATTGTCCGAGCTGAATGCGCCGCTGTTCGGCCTTGTTGTTCGCGCCCACCACGAGGACGTAGTCGCCCCGCTGGTCGGACAGCACCGCCGAACGCGGGATCGCCAGCACCTCGATCGGCTGGACGCCTTCGAGCACGACGGTCACGAACTCGCCGTCGGTCAGCTCGTGGGCGATGACGCCCGCTGCGGACGGGGCGCGCAGGATCGGATTGGCGATCTCGCCCCGCACCGTGATCGTGTCGGTGTTTTGCGCGATGCTGTTGTCGACGAAGTTCAGCTTGCCGGACTGGCCGTACATGCGCCCGTCGGGTAGCCGCAATCGGATCACCACCGCCTCAAGACCGCCTTGCGGACCGTATCGCTCGCGCAGCTCGAGCCCCTGGCGCAGCGGCACGGGAAAGGTGACGTACATCGGATCCTGGCTGACGATGGTGGTCAGCACGCCGGACGAGGGGCTGACGATGTTGCCTTCTGTCACCGCCGTGCGTCCGATCTTGCCGTCGATCGGCGCGCTGATCACGGTGTAGTCGAGGTTGATTTGCGAGGCCTGGACCTGCGCCTGCGCGGCCTGCACCTGGGCTTCCAGGCTGCGCTGGTTTGCAATCGCAGCGTCGTACGTCGACTGCTGCCCGGCCGGTCCTCCGAGCAGGGTCCGCGCGCGCTCCGTCGTCAGCCTTGCATTCTCCAGCGTTGCCTCGAGCTGTGCCACCTGCGCCTTCTTGGCCGCAAGATCGGCTTCGAATGGACCGCGCTCGAGGCGATAGAGCTGGTCACCTTTCTTGATCTCGGCGCCCTCGTTGAAGAGCCGCTGTTCCAGAAAAGCAGTGACGCGGGCGGCAACGTTGACCCGGTTGATCGCCTCGATGCGGCCGAGAAACTCGCTGCTCTCAGTGATCGGCCGCCGTGTCACCTCGACGATTCCGACCGTAGGCGCGGGGGCGGCAGGCTGCGTCCGGGCGACCCCGCAGGTCAGCGCGGTCATGAGGCCTGTCGCCAGCAATCGGATCGGGACGTCGCCAAGCTTCATCATCCGCTCCTTGCTCCAGGCTCAGAACAGCGGACCGGGTCACTCCCGCGCGGCCCTGTCGCTGCGCGCGGGTTCGTCGTAGCCCTTGCGATGGCTGTAGAACATCAGTGCGATCAGGCCGCAGCCCGACACCAGGACGAGGACGGCGGCCCCGGCCAGGATGACATTGCCGTAGACCGGCATCGCCGGCGTCGAGCGCCAGACCGACACGCAAAACCAGGGCGCCGCAACGAGAAGCGCGGCCAGCACGGCGGCGAGGACCCATTGGTAATTGTTGCGCACAATTCCCTCCATCACCTTGGCAAGGGCTCGGGACGCGTCCTAGCGCCAGCGCCATCCGCAATGACGGCGGCCGCGATGCCACCAGCAAACCCAGCGGCGACGACGACGCGGCGGTGGGGGACGCCAACCGGGACTCGGTGGCGGGGCGCCCCAGCCCGGGCCTCCCCAGCCCGGACCGGGCCCCGGTCCCCACTGCGCCGGCATGACAGGGATCGACGACCCGCCGGCCCGCCCGGGATCGGGATCGATCGGCATCGCCTCCGCGACGCCGATGAGGCGAACGCCGACGGTGCCGATTGCGGCCGCGGCAATGGCGTTCGTTGCAAGACCGAGGAAGGCACGGCGGTTGGGAGCATTCATTGTGCTTATCTCCTTTGTGATTCGGCTGTCCGCAGCGATTGCAGCGCATAGAGCAACCATGCGAGGCCATGCGAGATCAGGTCGACACCGAGCAGGAAGCCAAGCGCCCAGACGCTGATGTCGGGGAAGCCGAACAGGATGAGCACGCCGGCGATGACGGCAAAGATGCCGGAGATCAGCATCATCCAGCCGTTCTGATGCCAATAGGCAAAACTCAGCACGCACCGGATGACGCCGGAGGCGAACAGCACCGCGCCGAGGAAATAGGTCAGGATCAGCGCGCCGGAGGCGGGCTGTGTGAGAAGCAGCAGGCCAAAGACGAGGTAGAGCGCGCCGAGAACGATCCGCCACAGGAAGCCACCCCATTCCTTGGTCCAGAACGCATGCGCGATCTCGAACCCGCCGGCGGCGATCGCGGTAAGCCCGATGAACTTGACGCTGATGATGGTCGCGAACGCAACGTCGCCCAAAGCGAAAATGCCGGCGGCGATCAAGACGGCGCCGAGGAGAGCGCAGACCCAGAGCGGCGGAGGGCCCAGCGCTTCGATGCCGGACCGGCTGTCATAGGCTGTCATGCAATCCTCCCGGACACGATGGTTCCATCGAAAGACGGTGAATCCTAGCGGCGAACCCGCCGCGCCGACATCAGACGAAACCCTGAGCCGCCGGGCGGGAATGTTCGCATTCCTCTTCGGGTCTGTACCGGCCGGACGCAGCTGATCCCGCAGGACCTCACCGCAGGAATTGCCGGAAGCGACGCAGGGACAGGACGAACAAGAGTCCGCCGATCACCAGCAATGCCGCGAGCTGCGGCCATACGACGCCGAGCCCGGCGCCGCGAAACAGGATGGCCTGGGCCATGATCACGAAATGGGTGTTCGGCGCGGCGAGCATGATGTTCTGGATCAGCTCGGGCATGCTCTCCCGCGGTGTCGTGGCGCCCGACAACATCTGTAGCGGCATCAGCACCAGCATCAAGAGCAGACCGAACTGCGGCATCGTGCCGGCGGATGTGGCGAGAAAGATGCCCATGCTGGTGGTGGCGAAGAGATAGAGCGCGGTGCCGCACAGAAAGAGGGGGACCGAGCCGCCGATCCGGACGGCCAGCAGTCCCTGCACGACAAAGATGAGCGACACGCTGGCTGCGACCAGGACGACCAGCCCCATCGACCAGATCTTGCTCGCCATCACCTCGAAGGGTGTCACCGGCATGACCAGCAGATGCTCGATCGTGCCGTGCTCGCGCTCCCGGATCAGGGCCGCCCCGGTCAGGATGATCGACAGCATCGTGACGGAGGAGATGATGTTGTTGATGGCCCCGAACCAGCTCTTGTTGAGCTCGGGATTGAAGCGTGCGCGCAGCGCCAAATCGATCGGCAGGGGGGCAGCCGAACGATAGCGTGACAGGAACTCGCTGACCTCGTCGCTGACGATGGACTGGATATAGCCGCTTCCCGTGAAAGCCTGCGACATCCGGGTCGCATCCACATTGAGCTGGATGGCCGGCGATCTCTGCGCAAGCAGGTCGCGCTGGAAGTTGGGTGGGATGTTGAGTGCGAAGGTGTCGAGGCCCGCGTCCATGCGGCTCATCATGTCCGACTGCGATATCAGTCGCGGAACCGCGAAATAGGGTGGGCTGAACGCCGTGATGATGCGCGTGGCGGCGGGCGACTTGTCCTCGTCGACGATGGCCAGTGCCGCCTGGTTGAGCGTCTCCGGCTGGGCCCTGGAGGCGGTGTAGATCGAGACGGTAAAGGCGTAGATGATAAGCGCGAGCATCATGGGATTGCGCACGAGGCCGCGCAGTTCCTTGACGCCGAGCTGAACGATATTGCCGCTGCGCATCTAATTCGCCTGCTTCTTGAGGAATGCGACGCCGAGAGAGAGCAGCACCGGAATGGTGACGAGAAGTGCCAGGAACGGTCCGGAGAGATCGCCGAAGTCGAGCCCCTTGGAGAATGTGCCGCGCGTGATAGTGACGAAGTGCGCGGCCGGATAGATCCTCCCGATAATCGCGCCGGCGCCCTGGAGCGAGGATACGGGATCGACGAGTCCCGAATATTGCGTGGCCGGAATCATGGTGAGCAGCGCCGTCGCGAAGATCGCAGCGATCTGGCTCGTCATGAACGACGAAATCACCAGACCCATCGCAGTAGTGATGATGACGTACAGGAGCGCGGCCGACGTGAACGCGACGAAACTGCCCGTGAAGGGGACACGGAATACGAAGACTGCGAAGGCGGTCAGCAGGAAGAAGTTCAGCATGGCGAGCGCGACGTAGGGAAGCTGCTTGCCGACCAGGAACTCGATGCGCGTCACCGGCGTGACGTAGAAATTGATGATCGATCCGAGCTCCTTCTCGCGCACGACGCTCAGCGTCGCCAGGATCGCCGGAATGATCAGCAGCAGAATCGGGATCACGGCCGGCGCCATCGCGACGATGCTCCGGATGTCGGGGTTGTAGAGGAAGCGGACCTCGAGCTGGAAGTCGCCGGTCGTGGCGGCATTGCCATAGAGTTGCCGGGCGCGTTGCGCCAGCCAGGTCGCGTGCATCGCCTGCACGTAGCTGCGCACCGTCTCGGCACGCGACGGCATTGCGCCGTCGACCCATGCGCCGATCTGAACATTGCTGCCGCGCGCGACGTCGCGGCCGAAGCCCGGAGGAATTTCGATGGCGAGGCTGAGCTCGCCGTTGCGCATGCGCCGGTCGAGATCGTCATAGTCGGTGATTGGCGCAAGCTCGGTGAAGTAGCGCGAGCCGGCGATCTGGAGGATATAGTCCCGGCTCACCGTGGTGTCGTCGCGGTCCATGGCGGCGAAGGAGAGGTCTTCGACGTCCATGTTGATGCCATAGCCCATCACGAACATCAGGATGAGGCTGCCGAGGATCGCGAGGGTGGCGCGGATCGGATCGCGCTTGAGCTCGAGCGCTTCCCGTTGCGTGTAGGCGAACATGCGGCGCGGATCGAAGAACCTCAATGCGCCATGCATCGCGCCGTGCGTCTTCGCGGTCGCGGTGGTTGCCACTTGCGGCGCGGGAGCGGTCTCAGTCGTCTCCGTCGCGGCGATTGCGTCCTTGAGGTAGGCGACAAAAGCCTCTTCGAGACTTCCATTGCCGCGCCGTGCTGCGATCCGTTCCGGTGTATCGCTGATCATGACCTTGCCGGCATGCATCAGCGAGATGCGGTCGCAGCGCTCCGCCTCATTCATGAAATGGGTGGAAACGAAGATGGTGACGCTGTCCTGGCGCGACAGGTCGGACAGTATCTGCCAGAAGCCGTCGCGCGCCACGGGATCGACGCCCGACGTCGGCTCGTCCAGGATCAGGATGTCGGGCGCATGGATCATGGCGACGGCCAGCGAAAGGCGCTGGCGGACGCCGAGCGGCAGGGCGTCGGGCAGGGCGTCGATCACTTTGGTGAGATCGAAGCGTCCGGCCATGTCGCGGACCCGATCGTCGATCGTCTCAGATGCGAGCCGGAACAGGCGCGCGTGCAGCTCGAGATTCTGGCGGACCGTCAGCTCGGAATAGAGCGAGAACGCCTGCGACATGTAGCCGACGCGATGCCGCACATCCATGTCCCTGGGATCGACCTCGCGCCCCAGCAGCCGGGCATCGCCCTCGCTGGCCGGCAACAGTCCGGTCAGGACCTTCATCGTCGTGGTCTTGCCGCAGCCGTTGGAGCCGAGGAAGCCGAAGATCTCGCCGCGGGCGATGCGGAAGCTGACATTGTCGACCGCCGTGAAGTCGCCGAATCTGACGGTGAGATGCTTGGCCTCGATCGCAATGTCGTCGTCGCGATCGCGCGCGCGAGGCGGGATCACCACCTCCCTGTGCTCCCGACGCTGCTCCTCGGGCAGCAGGGCGATGAAGGCGGCATCGAGATTGTCGGTGCCGGTCTGTCGCAGCAACTCGGCCGGAGTCCCGGTGGCGAGCACATGCCCGTCATTCATCGCAACCAGCCAGTCGAACCGCGCCGCTTCCTCCATGTAGGCGGTCGCGACGATGACGCTCATACCGGGGCGATCCTTCCGGATCTCGTCGATCAGCTCCCAGAACTGGCGGCGCGAGAGCGGGTCGACGCCGGTGGTCGGTTCGTCGAGGATCAGCAGGTCGGGATCGTGGATCAAGGCGCAGCAGAGCCCGAGCTTCTGCTTCATGCCGCCGGACAGCTTGCCCGCAGGCCGGTCGGCGAACGGCGCAAGGCCGGTGTTCCCCAGGAGCTGTCGAATTCTCTCCTCGCGCTCGCGCCTGTCATGGCCGAACAGGCGGCCGAAGAAATCGACATTCTCGAAGACGGAGAGCGTCGGGTAGAGATTCTTGCCGAGGCCTTGCGGCATGTAGGCGATCTGCGGGCAGGTCCGCCGCCGGTGAGCGGCGTCGGCCATGTCTCCGCCGAGCACGTGGACGCGGCCATCCTGGATCGCGCGAGCCCCGGCAACAAGCGACAGCAGGCTGGACTTGCCGACGCCATCGGGACCGATCAGGCCCACCATGCGTTCTGCGGGAATCTCGAGCGCGATGCGATCAAGTGCGCGGATCGCCCCGTAGTGCAGGCCGACCCCCTCGAGGCGTATCACCGGCGCGACGGAGGATCGAGGTTCGGGCGACTCGTTGTTCATTTGACCAGGCGTTCCGTCAGCTGTGCCGGCCACGCGGCGTTGGAATCGAGGCGGACAAAGGCGCGGCCGGGCAGGCCGGTTTTGACCTGCTCGATGTTTCGTCGCAGCAGCTCCGGCGAAATATGCGCCCTGACGCGAAACATCAGCTTCTGTCGCTCCTCCTCGGTCTCGACCGTCTTCGGCGTGAACTGGGCAACGCTGGCAACGAACGTCGCCGTGGCCGGGATGACCCATTGCGGCGCGGCATCGAGGACGAGGCGGACCTCGGAGCCGATCGCGACACGGCCGGCCTGCGCCGTCGGCAGGAAGAAGGTCATGAAGACATCGCCGAGATCGACCAGATTGAGCACGCGTCCGCCGGCGCTGAGAACCTCGCCAGGCTGGGCGACGCGAAACTGGACGCGCCCGTCGCGCGGTGCGCGGAGTGTCGAATCGTTGAGGTCGGCCTTGATGCTCTCGATGGCCGCCTTTGCCGCCTCGACCGCTGCCTCCGCATCGACCACCTGCGCCTCGGCCGCACCGATGGCGGCGCCCGAGGCGGCGAGCTGGGCCTCCGCCGCGGCGACGGCTGCGCGGGCGCCGTTGGCAGCCGCGCGGTCGTCGTCAAGCACCTGCTGGGATACGGCATTGGTTCGTATCAATTGCTCGGAGCGCTGCAGCTTTCGATCGGCGGCGTCCAGCTCTGCGCCGCGCTGGTCGACAACGGCCGTCGCGGACTTCTTCTCGGCCTGGCGCTGGGTCACGAGGCTCCTGGCGGTCTCGATGCCGATCGTGGCACGCCGCAATTGAGCCTGGGCCTGGCGGTACTGCGCCTCGAGCTGCACGGTATCCATCTGCGCGAGCGCCTGTCCCGCCGAGACAAGATCGCCTTCCCGCACCAGGATGTCGCGGATGCGCCCGGGCGTCTTGGTGGCGATGTCGATCTCGATGGCCTCGATGCGCCCGTTGCCACTGGCGAACCCGCTCGGAAGGCTGTCGCTCCCGAGTGTCTGCCAGGCGAAGTATCCGCCTGCGCCGAAAGCAGCAACGAGGATGGCGATCAGCCAGCGTTTTCGATTGCGTGTCATGGTCCAGGTCGTTTTCATTGAACCACCAGGGGATGCAGATTATTGCGGGCCTCGCGGTCCCAACGTCAGATGGGTTACGCCAGCCGCGAGATTGAGCCCGATCGAACGTTCGATCGAGATCGGCTGCAGCATCACGCTCTGCCGTGAGCCGCCGATGAGGACGTTGGCGCCGAGGCCGGGACCCAATGCAAAATTGCCGCTCGCGCCGACATAGCTGCCGCGGAGCGTGCCGGGGCCTATCCGCGAGTTCCGGGCGAAGACGGCCCAGGACAGCGTGCCGGCGCTGGTCACGCCGAGGTCGAGGCCGACGCGCCTGATCCGTCCCTCGTAGACGTACTGCCGCGGCGGGCGCAGCCCGGTGAATACGCAGCGCATCGCCTGTGTCGAGCCCAGCACCAGCCCGACGCGAGGTTCGGAGAAGCACAGCAGCCTGCCAATCCTGAATCTCTCGGCCCGCGCGGACGCCGTGGTGGTGCAAAGAACGGTCAACGCGCAGATGGCCGCAAGACATCGCAATGTTCGCATTCAAGCCTCCGTCTGGTGTTGGGCTCCGGTCGCTGCGCCCGCGGGGCGGCTGTCCTGGCGCAGCCAGAACGAGATCGCGAGGCCGATCAGCAGCACGGCGCCGAGCAGGAAGAAGAAGATGGATTGCTTCAGCCAGGATATCGCCGGGACGGCCGCGCCCATCGCAAGACCGAGAAAGGCAATCTGCAACGACAGCAGGCTGACGCCCGCAAGGAACGTGCCGAGCGCAAGCAGCGTCAGCAGCACGAGACCGGTCGCCGGCGTCGGAAGCATCTGCTGAACCCCGGAGACCAGCATGATGTTCATCGTGATCAGGACCGCGATCCAGTGCAGTGCCTGGGTCCACACCAGGCGGATCTGCTTCTCCCTGCCTTCGGTCTCCGGCCATTTGGTGATGACGCAGACCACGCCGATGGCAAGCGCCAGGAACTCCCAATAGCCGACCAGGGGCTGGTGCGAGACGTTCGTATAAGCGACGCCTGCGATGGCGAGCAGCAGCGCGACGACATACGGAAGCTGCTGCCAGAGAAAATGGCCTGCCGCTGCGCGCCTCGGGGGAGGCTCGGGGGCATCGCGCGGCTGTGCATCGATTTCGCTCATGGCGGGTCACTCACGATTTTTCCGTTGCCGGCTCGCGGCGGTCGCCGAGATAGTCCTCGACGTAGAACCGGATGATCGCGACCCGTCCGACGGCGACGAGCGGCATCGCCAGCGCGATGCCCATGACGCCAAACAGGGCGCCGAGCAGGACGATCGCAACCAGTGTCCAGGCGGGCGGTGTCTCGACCGCCCGGCGCTGGATCAGGGGGCCGATCACGTAGCCCTCGATCGACTGGATGATGGTGTAGACGACGACGGCCCAGATCAGCAGCGAGGCGCCGAGCGGCATCGCCACGAGCGCGATCGGGATCGCGGCGACGATCGGCCCGAGATAGGGGATGAAATTCGACAAGCCCGCCTGCAGCGCCAGCAGGAACGGCCCTGGCAGTCCGATGAGATAGAGTGCGGGCCAGACGCAGAGCGTCATCAGGATGATGCGGATCAACTGGCCGACGAACCACAGCCGCATGACGTTGCCGATCTCGTCCATCACGGCGCGCATGCGGGCGCGATAGGATGGTCTGACCAACAAGACCAGGCTCTCGCGGTGGCTGGTGGGATCGAAGGCAAAGAGAATCCCCAGGAACACGACCACGAGCACGCCGGTCAGAAGGCTCGAGGCGCCCCCCAGCAGGAACTGCGCGTGGCTGAGAAACCGGCCCTGATCGGCGAACAGCCATTGCGCGAAGTCGCGCCCCCATTCCGGGCCGAGCAGGTCCACGCCATAGGACAACAGGTGCTCTTGCAGAATATCGACCTGGGCATCCATGACCTTGAGCAGCAGGCGCGTCTGTTCCGGCAGCTTGCCGGCGCCCCAAACCAGCCCGAAGCCCGACAGGGCCGAGAGCAGCATGAGAACGAATGTCAGACGCCAGATACGGTTGAGCGGAAGGACAGGCGCCAGGGCCCGCGCCGCGGCATCCAGAAAGGCTGCGAACAGCACCCCCGCGAAGACGATGAGGAGGCTGGACACCGTTTGCCATACCAGGAACAGGGCAACGGCTACGGCGAGCAAAGTGAGGCCGATCGCGAGGAGGCTCGGCCCTCCGGCTTGCCCGGATTCGTCGACGGGGCTCTCGTGCAGAACGACCCCGCGGACCCGCTCTGGTCCGATCCTGGAATCGCTCATTGATCGGTCCGCCGTCATGTGGCCGTGTCTCAGGTACGAACGCGGCGGCTGCCATAGTGCGGATGCTTGCCGCCGCGATGACGCCAGTAGCGGTGCTTGACCGGATTCGTATTGGTGTTGGGCCTTGCATCGCTCGGCGCGGCCGTGCCGGTCTGGTTCGGTGCCGCCACGGTGCCGTCCTTCGGCTGAGCCACGCAAATGGTCGACGGCGCGGCGACGGCCACCACTGCGCCCAGGATCAAGGAGCGATACACGGTCCAGATGTTCATACTCGCCTCCATGCGGTCAGCGATAACAGGTCAGATCGAGATGGCTCCGACAGCCAGCCCATAGATTCCGGCGCCCGCGGCGATGGCGATGGCCCCGAACAGGACGGATTCGACCGGCCTGAACAGCCTCTCCTTGCGCTCGCGCTTGGCGATCAGGAACAGCAGCGTTCCCGGCGCGTAGAGGATTGCGGACAACAGGAGAAATTTCGGTCCGCCGGCGTAGATCATGCCGGCCGCGTAGAGCGTCGCGACGGCTGCGACGATCCCGTCGCTGGTGCGGGCGCGCTCGTCGGCATCATAGGCCTCGCCGGTCGATGCGAGCTTCAGGCCGTACGCCGCGACGAGAAAATACGGGATCAACGTCATCGCGCTCGTCATCTTTAGGGCGAGCGTGAAGGCATATTCGGCGAACCAGCTGACGAAGAGAAACGTCTGTATCACGCAGTTCGTGAGCCAGAGCGCACCGACAGGAACCTTGTGCGCGTTCTCGCGCGCGAGAAAGGCCGGCATGGTGCGCTGGTTCGCGGCCGAGTGCAGGATCTCGGCCGCAAGCAGCGACCAGGACAGGTAGTTGCCGAGGATCGAGATCAGCAAGGCGATGCTGATGAACACGCCGCCCCAGCGGCCGACCATCGCTTCCATCACGCCTGCCATCGACGGTGTCGGCAGATCCGCGAGCTCACCCCGCGTCAGGATGCCGTAGGACAGGAGCGTCACGAGCACGAGAAGGCAGAGCACCGTCAGGAAGCCGGTGACCGTTGCGATGCCGATGTCGGAACGCGTCCTGGCGTAGCGCGAATACACGCTTGCGCCCTCGATGCCGACGAACACGAATACCGTGAGCAGCATCGTGCTGCGGACCTGGGTCAGCACGTCCCGGGCGTCCGGCCGCTCTGCACCCCAGAAATTGCCCGAGAACACTTCGCCGTTCAGGGCGATCGCAGCCACGACGATGAACAGCAGGATCGGAATGATCTTCGCGAAGGTCGTGGCGGTGTTGAGCGCGGCAGCCCCCTTGATGCCCCGCAGCACCAGGACATGGACGCTCCACAGCAACAGGGACGCCGAGGCAATCGCGATTGGCGTCGTGCCGTCGCCGAAGACGGGGAAGAACTGCCCGAGCGTGGCCTTGATCAGGATGAGACAGGCGACGTCGGCGAGGCAGCAGCCGATCCAATAGCCCACCGCGGAGGCAAAGCCGATATAGTCACCGAAGCCGTCCTTGGCGTAGGCGTAGATGCCGGCGTCGAGCTCCGGCTTGCGCCGGGACAGCGATTGGAACACGAAGGCCAGTGTCAGCATGCCGGTGCCCGCAATCACCCAGGCGATGATCGCGCCGAGAGCGCCGGTGGCGCGTCCGAATTGGGCCGGCAATGCGAAGATGCCGGAGCCGACCATCGACCCGATCACAAGCGCAATCAGCGCGTTGCGCGAGAGTTTCTGATCGGCCTCGTTCGCCGCCATGACGGATGGCCTTCCAATCCGAGACGGCCGCAGTTGCAGCGACCGCCTCATGCGCGAACCTTAGAGGGCCGCACCCCGTACGCCCATCAGGGATTCTCTGTAGGGAGCAGGGCAGGAAATCGGCGGGCGCGCGGAGCGTCTTGGTGCGGGCGTCAGGTGTTGGGAGGCAGCGCGGCGGCGTCCTCCTCGCTCGCGGAGCAGGAGAAGGACCCCGCGGCCCGGGCAACGAGGACGACGCTGCCACGGAAGAATTCGCCGGCCTTGGCAAGCTCGGCGGCTAGGCGGCTGGCATGCAGGACGGCTGCGTCCTGCCCGGCATACTCGCATCCGATCCGGTCGGTCGAGACACCGTACTTGTCCGCGATATGGAAGAAAAAGCGCATGCCCCCGATTAGGCCGGACCGCGGCGGGCCTCCAGTGACAACGGCGTAAGGTGCCTCCGCCAAAAGACTTAAGGGCGGCAGACAGAAGTTCCCGACTTGCGGATTGGTCATGAACGCGGGTGCCATGGGCGCTCTGGCGCCGCCGTGCGATTTGCATCGCAAGGCGGTGGTTTTCACCGATGGCCTTCGGGGGATTGACCGATGTTGGTCTGCAGGTTCGAAGGTTAGCGTGGCCTCACTCGGCGAGCGCCAGAGGAGGCAAGCGATGTCGAACTATGATCACAACCTGACGGCCACAGACGCCGCCGGCGGTCAGATCGCGGTGGATGCCGGATTGCGCGATTACATGCTGCGCATCTACGGCTACATGGCCGCCGGTGTCGGCTTGACCGCCGTCGTCGCCTGGGTGACCTATCAGTCGATCGGCCCCGAGTTGCTCCAGAGCCCCCTGATGTGGGTCTTCATCCTGGCGCCGCTCGCCCTGGTGTTCTTCATCGGCTCGCGCATCAACACGCTGTCGGTGTCCACGGCGCGGACCCTGTTCTTCGTCTATTCGGCGCTGGTCGGCGTGTCGCTATCGATATTGCTGCACATCTATACCAGTTCGTCGATCACCCGCGTCTTCTTCATCGCGGCCGCAATGTTCGGCGCGCTGAGTGTCCTCGGCTACACGACCCGGCGTGACCTCTCGGGATTGGGCACGTTCCTGTTCATGGGCCTGATCGGAATCATCATCGCGAGCCTGGTCAACCTGTTCCTGGGGTCGAGCGCACTCGACTGGCTGATCTCGATCGTGGGTGTCGGCGTGTTTGCCGGCCTGACGGCCTACGATACCCAGCGTATCAAGGGGATGTACGAGATCTCGGATGACCACACCGCCGCGGGCCGCAAGTCGGTCGTCGCCGCGCTGTCGCTCTATCTCAATTTCCTCAACCTGTTCATGATGCTGCTGCGACTTTCCGGTGGCCGTCGTTGAGACGCGAGAGCCGGCGGCTCAGGCCGCCGGTCGCTCCACGCTACTGGCGAGGGCGTCGCGCAACGCCGCTTCCTTGGTCTCATCGAGCGAGGTCTTGAGCACGACGCCGCCGGCGTCCTTGATCTCCTTGATCACCTTGTCCGCGGTCATGTGCTTGATCAGGACGAACAGGGCGGCGTTACCGGGCTGGAGATTGGCTGACAGGTTCTTCATGAAGGAGTCGTCGATGCCGAAGTCGGACAGCGCACCGCCCAGCGCGCCCGACGCGGCGCCCACGGCGACCCCGAGGATCGGATTGAGAAAGAGGACTCCGATGAGGAGGCCCCAGAAGCTCCCGGTCATCGCGCCCATGGCAGTGGTGTTGACGAGCTGATTGAGCTTGATGCCGCCCGCATCCGTCTTCACGGCGATCACGGCGTCGCTGATGGTGATCAGATATTCCTTCTGCAGTTTGAGCAGCCGCTGACGCACTTCTTCGGCTTTTGCCTCGGACGGATACACGATCGCGACCAGATCGGACATGAAGACCTCCCGTTGGATCGAAAATGCGGACCAAAATGTTGGTGCGGACGGTATCCCGCGGGCTGCACCTCCGGGATCAGAGGAAACCCTGCCTCAGGCGGATGAATGTCCCAATAGGGGCGCCCGCAACGCTCTCGCTATCGGGTGATTGCCTGGCACGGGAGAGGGAATCATCCAGTCATTGTCGGAGACTTGATGGAGACGCTGCGCGTGCAGCGCGCGCGGTCGATCGCGTGTCGAGCAAGAAGTCGATCACGATTGTATCCACGAGCCCTCAGTAGATTTACCGATACAAGGACGATGGCTCCTCGGCAGAATCAAATCCGGTGAAGTCGACCGGTGATCATGTCATGCCGACGCGGACGCTCACGACGATGGTTCTTGCAGGCGCGGCATCGCTGCTGCTGGCGGCCTGCGAAAGGGAAGCGGCCAGCGACGTTGCGCCGGCGCCACGACCGGTTCGCACGACGACGATCGAGAAGCGGGAGTCGCCGACGCCGTTCGTCTTCACCGGACATGTCGAAGCCGAGGATGAGATCAGTGTTGCGTTCCGAATTTCCGGACGGCTGCTCGCGAACAACACCAGGCTCGGCGATCGCGTCGAGGCCGGCCAGCTTCTGGCGCAACTGGAATCGCAGAACGAAGTGAACGCGCTGCGCCAGGCGAAAGCGGCCCTCGCCGCCGCGCAAGGACAGCTCACCCAGGCACGCAATCATTTCGAACGCCAGCAGACATTGCTCGCGCAGGGATGGACCACGCGCGCCAATTTCGAGGCGGCGACGCAGGCGCAACAGACGGCGCAGTCCCAGGTCGACGCGGCCGAGGCCCAGTTGAGCGCCGCCCACGACCAGGTCAACTTCACCGAGGTGCGGGCCGATGCGCCGGGCAAGATCACCGAGACGGGGCCGGCGGCCGGCGAGGTGATCCAGGCGGGACAAACCATTGCGCGGATTGCGCGGCAGGATGGCCGCGATGCGGTCTTCGAGGTTCCCGCCCAACTGGTGCGAGCGGCTCCCGCCAATCTGCAAGTGACGGTCAGCCTGACGGACGATCCGGCAGTGACGGCGCAGGGGCGCATCCGGCAGGTTGCCGCACAGGCAAACCCGGTCACGCGGACCTTCGAGGTGAGGGTGGGACTTAGCGATCCGCCCGCCGCGATGCGGCTGGGAGCCACGGTGGTCGGTCGTGCCGAGGCGAGCGCCGGACCGATGATCGACATTCCCGCAACAGCGCTGACCAGGATGAACCAACAGCCGGCCGTCTGGATCCTCGATCCCCTGACCAAGACGGTCTCTGCCCGGAACGTCGATGTGCTACGGTTCGATCAGGCCCAGGTGATCATCTCGCAAGGGCTCGACGCCGGCGAGATCGTCGTGACCGCGGGCGTTCAGGCACTTCACCCGGGCCAGAAGGTGCGCGTGCTCGGGTCGGAGCCATGACCGGCTTCAACCTCTCGGAATGGGCGCTCGAGCGCCGCTCGCTCGTCATCTATCTCATGCTCGTCGCCGTGCTCGCCGGCGCATTGTCCTATGTCCGTCTCGGCCGGAACGAGGACCCTGCATTCACCATCAGGACCATGGTCGTCCAGGCAGCGTGGCCGGGAGCGACGGCCGCAGAGACGATGAAGCAGGTGACGGAGCGGCTCGAGCGTCAATTGCAGGAGACGCCGCATCTGGACTTCCTGCGCAGCTTCACCCGGCCCGGCCTCACCACGATCTTCGTGAACCTGAAGGGGAGCGCCAACGCAAGGGATGTCGCCGATACCTGGTATCAGGTGCGGAAGACGATCGGCGACATCCGCCATACGCTTCCTGCGGGGGTTGTCGGCCCGGCGTTCGACGACGATTTCGGCGACACCTTCGGCATCGTCTACGGCTTCACCAGCGACGGGTTTACCGAGCGCGAGCTGCGTGACCGGGTCGAGGCGATCCGATCGCGCCTGCTGGGCGTGCCAGACGTTGCGAAGATCGAGCTGCTGGGCGCGCAGGACGAGGTGATCTTCGTCGAATTCTCCAAGAAGGAGCTCGCAAATCTCGGCGTCGATCGGACAGCCCTGATCGCCGCTCTGCAGGCTCAGAATGTCGTGATGCCGACCGGGACGATCCAGACCGGCTCCGAGCGAATTTCGCTTCGGGTATCGGGAAGCTTCCAGTCCGAGCAGGACATCGCCGGCATCAACTTCGCAGCCGGCGGTCGCATGCTCCGCCTGAGCGATCTTGCGGCGGTGCGGCGCGGCTACGCCGATCCGCCGCAGCCGCTGTTCCGGGTCAACGGCCATCCGGCAATCGGGCTCGCGATCGCCATGCGCGATGGCGGCGATATCCTCGCTCTCGGCAGGAACGTCAAAGCCGCAATGGCAGCCATCACCGCCGATCTGCCGATCGGAATCGAGCCGAGCCTGGTTGCCGATCAGGCCGTCGTGGTGGACAAGGCGATCGGCGAGTTCATGACCTCGCTGGTGCAGGCGATCGCCATCATTCTCGCGGTGAGCTTCGTCAGCCTCGGCCTTCGCCCCGGCCTCGTCATCGCGCTGGCGATTCCGCTCACGCTTGCCATCGTGTTTCCGAGCATGGAGCTTCTTCGCATCGACATGCAGCGAATATCGCTCGGTGCCCTCATCATCGCGCTCGCGCTGCTGGTCGACGACGCCATGACGACGACAGATGCCACGCTCAATCGGTTGGCACTGGGCGACAGCAAGATAGCGGCCGCGAGCTACGCCTTCCGTACCCATGCGCTCGCCATGCTGGCCGGTACGCTGGTGACCATCGCCGGCTTCATTCCGGTCGGCTTTGCCGCCAGCGCCGCCAGCGAGTACACGTTCTCGCTGTTCGTGGTGGTTGCGATCGCACTGCTGGCATCGTGGTTCGTCGCGGTCATCTTCGCGCCGCTGCTGGGCGTCGCCATCCTTCTGCCGCCGAAGCAGACCGGTGCTGCCGCTCCCGGAGCGGTCTTCCGGCTGTATCGGCGCTTTCTGGTGTTGGCGATCCGCGCCAAATGGCTGACGCTGGGCGGGACGGCGGCGCTCTTCGTCGCATCCATGCTCGCGCTTCCACTGATTCCGCAGCAGTTCTTTCCCCTGTCCGACCGGCCGGAGCTGCTCGTCGACGTCAGCCTGCCGCAGAACGCCTCGATCTACGCCAGCGAAGCCGCGGCCAAGCGCCTGGACGAGGCGCTGACCGGTGATCCCGACGTCGCGCATTGGAGCACCAATGTCGGCCGCGGTGCGATCCGCTTCTATCTGCCTCTCAGCGTCGAGTTGCCGAACGAGTTCTTTACCCAGGCCGTCGTCGTCGCCAGAAACGTTGCGGCGCGCGAGCGCTTGCGTGCCAAGCTGGAGCGGTTCCTGGCGAATGAATTCCCGAACGCGATCTCGTCGGTTTCGCCGCTTGGCCTCGGCCCCCCGGTCGGATGGCCGCTGCAATATCGTGTCAGCGGCCCCGACGTCGAGCGGGTGCGCGACATCGCGCTCGAGGTGGCGCGGATCCTCGCCTCCGAACCCAGCGCCAGAAGCACGAACTTCGACTGGATGGAGCCGAATCGCCAGGTGCGCATCCGCGTCAATCAGGATGAGGCGCGCCTTCTCGGTCTGAGTTCGCAGGCGATCTCTACCGTCCTGAACACCGTGATCACCGGTACACCCGTCACACAGGTTCGGGACGATATCTATCTGGTCAACGTCGTGGTCCGTGCGACGGACGAACAGCGTGTCTCGCTGGCGAGCTTGCGAACGTTGCAGGTGCCGATCCCCGGTGGCCGGACCGTTCCGCTGAGCCAGTTTGCCTCTTTCGAATACGATCAGGAATTCCCCTTGATCTGGCGGCGCGACCGCGTGCCCACCCTGACGGTGCGAGCTGCCATTCCCGACGGGGTGCTGCCGGAGAGGATCGTCAATACGCTGGCTCCCGCCATCGCCAAGCTGAGGGCGACGCTGCCGCCGTCCTACGATGTCGTGGTCGGCGGCACCGTGGAGGAGAGTCGGAAGTCCCAGGCATCCGTCATGGCTGTCGTGCCGGTGATGCTCTTCGTCATGTTCACGGTTCTGATGGTCCAGGTGCAGAGCTTCCCGCGGTTATTGATGGTGGTCAGCGTTGCACCGCTTGGTCTGATTGGCGTGGTCGCGGCGCTGCTCTTGTCAGGACGGCCGCTGGGATTCGTCGCCATTCTCGGCGTCCTCGCGCTGCTCGGCATGATCAGCAAGAACGCGGTGATCCTGATTGGGCAGATCGAGGCCGAACGCGCGCGAGGGAAGGGCCCCTGGGAGGCCGCGGTCGATGCCAGCAGCTCCCGCTTTCGTCCGATCATGCTGACGGCGGTCTCCACCGTCCTCGGCATGATTCCGATTGCGCCGACCGTCTTCTGGGGGCCGATGGCCTTTGCGATCATGGGCGGACTGCTCGTCGCAACCGTTCTGACGCTCGTCTTTCTGCCGACCTTGTATGTGGCTTGGTCAGGCGGAAAGGAGCCAGTCGCGGCCCCCGATGCGGCCAGCGCGGCCTGAGCGTCGTGCCGCGAGGGTAATCCCGGACTCCGACTAGGTAATCACCTGATAGGCCGCCTTCATGCCAGGGCGCATGGTTCGGCCTCGGAATGAGCGCCGGCCAGGACGTCGGTGAGAACACCGGGTCACGGCACCGGTCATCGTTCGCGGTTCGAGGTCCCTCCATGACTGCGACGCCAACGGCCCAAAAGCTTTCGTTGTTCGCACTGACGGCAATGGTCGTTGGCTCCATGGTGGGCTCAGGCATCTTCTCGCTGCCGCGGACGTTCGGCATAGCCACCGGCCCGTTTGGCGCCATCTTCGCCTGGTGCATCGCGGGCGGCGGCATGTACACGATGGCGCGCGTGTTTCAGACTCTGGCCGAGCGAAAGCCGGATCTCGATGCCGGCGTCTACGCCTACGCGAAGGCGGGTTTCGGCGACTATCCCGGCTTTCTGTCGGTGCTCGGCTACTGGACCGGCAGTTGCATCGGCAACGTGTCCTACTGGGTTCTGATCAAGTCGACGCTTGGCGCGTTCTTTCCCGTGTTTGGTGACGGCAATACGGTCGCCGCGATCATCGTCGCCTCGATCGGGATCTGGCTGTTCCACTTCATGATCCTGCGTGGCGTGCAACAGGCCGCCGCGATCAACACTATCGTCACCATCGCCAAGATCGTGCCGATCCTGATCTTCATCGTCATCCTGGCGTTTGCCTTCAAGGTCGACCTGTTCCGCGCCAATTTCTGGGGAGGCGAGGGGATGCCGGACAAGGGTCTGTTCGATCAGATCCGCGCGACCATGCTGGTCACGGTGTTCGTATTTCTCGGGATCGAGGGCGCCAGCGTCTATTCCCGCTACGCCAAGGAGCGGTCCCATGTCGGTGCCGCGACGATCATAGGCTTCGCGGTCGTCACGAGCCTCATGGTGCTCGTGACGATGCTGCCCTATGCCGTGCTGCCGCGCGCCGAGATCGCCGACGCGCGGCAGCCGTCGATGGCAACGGTGCTGGAGGCGGTGGTCGGGCATTGGGGCGCCGTCTTCGTCAGCATCGGACTTCTGGTCTCGGTGCTAGGAGCCTATCTCGCCTGGTCTCTGATCTGCGCCGAGGTGCTCTCCGCCGCCGGCCGGACCAGGGATATGCCGCGCGTGTTCGGCACCGAGAACGCCAACAAGGTGCCGGCCGCAGCGCTCTGGCTCACCAATATCGTCGTGCAGCTGTTCGTCATCAGCACCTATTGGTCGCGGGATGCCTTCGCGTTGATGCTCAATTTGACGAGCGTCATGAACCTCATTCCGTTTTTTCTGGTTGCCGCCTATGGGCTCCTGCTGGTCAAGCGGGGCGAGACCTACGAAAAGAGCCCGGGCGAACGGCGACGCGACCTGATCTTCACCGGCATTGCCGTCGTCTACACGCTGTTCCTGATCTATGCCGCCGGGATGAAATATCTGCTCCTGTCGGCGATCCTCTACGCTCCCGGCACGGCGCTGTATTTCTGGGCGCGCCTCCAGCAAAAGGCGAAGATCTTCACGTCGATCGATTGGGTCATCTTCATCGTGGCCGTGATAGGCGCCGTGGTCGGGATTCATGGCCTCGTCACCGGCTACATCACCATCTAGGCGAGGCATCTCCCATGGCGACAGCGCAGACGTCGGATTCAAGGATCCAGTTCGGTGTTCATTCGGAAGTCGGTCAACTGCGCAAGGTAATGGTCTGCTCGCCGGGCCGCGCGCATCAGCGCCTCACGCCGACGAACTGCGACACTCTGCTGTTCGACGATGTGCTGTGGGTCGACAATGCCAAGCGCGATCATTTCGACTTTGTGCAGAAGATGCGCGACCGCGGCATCGATGTCGTCGAGATGCACAATCTGCTCACCGACACCGTGACCATTCCGGAGGCAAGGAAGTGGATTCTCGACAACCAGGTGGTTCCCAATCAGGTCGGGCTCGGGCTGATCGACGAGTTGCGCGGCTATCTGGAAAGCCTCAAGTCTCGTGAGCTGGCGGAGACCCTGATCGGCGGACTGTCGACCCACGATTTTCCCGAGGCCCATGGCGGTGAGATGCTCAGGCTGATCCGGGAAGCGGCGGGCATGACCGAATATCTGCTGCCGCCTCTTCCGAACACGCTGTATACGCGCGATACCACCTGCTGGATCTATGGCGGCGTGACGCTGAACTCGCTGTTCTGGCCGGCGCGCCATGAAGAGCCGATCCTCGCCACTGCTATCTACAAGTTCCACCCGGACTTCGCCGGCAAGGTCAATGTCTGGTGGGGGGATCCGACGCAGGATCACGGCCTCGCCACGCTGGAAGGCGGTGACGTAATGCCGATCGGCAAGGGCAACGTTCTGATCGGGCTGAGCGAGCGGACCTCGCGGCAGGCGATCAGTCAGCTTGCTGCGGCGCTATTCAGAAAGAAGGCGGCCGAGCGGGTGATCGTGGCCGCGATGCCCAAGCTCCGCGCGGCGATGCATCTCGATACCGTCTTCACCTTCGCCGACCGTGATTGCGTGCTGCTCTATCCCGATATCGTCAACAACATTACCGCATTCTCCTATCGACCGGCCGACAATTCGGCCGGCCTCGAGTTGCGCAAGGACGAGAAGCCCTTCGTGGACGTCGTCGCAGAAGCGCTCGGCCTGAAGAAGCTGCGTGTCGTGGAGACCGGCGGGAATGCCTATCTGCGCGAGCGAACCCAGTGGGACAGTGGCGCCAATCTGGTCTGCGCCTCCCCCGGCGTCGTGTTTGCCTACGACCGCAACACCTACACAAACACGCTGCTGCGCAAGGAGGGCATAGAGGTGATCACCATCGTCGGCGCGGAGCTCGGACGGGGGCGCGGCGGCGGTCATTGTATGACATGTCCGATCATCAGGGATGCGGTCGACTACTAGGCGTGCGCGACCTCGCGGCCTCCACCGAACACTGATCGATCGCATCAACCAGTGATTTAAAAATGTGACATTAACACGCCACAATCCTTGCGCAGCGTGGCGCCAAACCGGTCTGCCCAGCAGCATCGGAGGTGGGCGCCATGCGAAGCTCTGGATTTCTTCCGCCGATCGTCGGCTTGCCCGTCCTCGGCTTACTCGGTGCGGGCACGGCCAGGGCGGCGGACCTAGATCTCAACGAGTTCAAGACGAGCCCGCTTGCCGCTGCCCCCTACTATTCCGCGCCGTCCTGGAGCGTCGTCGGTTCCATCTCGCCGACCTTCACCGACAACGCGCTCTTCACCCGCGACAACCGCAAGTCGGACATCTACTACGAGCCGGACATCAGTGTCAGGCTGGACGGAAACCTCACCAACGATCTGTCCTACCGCCTCTACGCGCGCGCCCAGTACGAAGCCTTTTCGCGGGAGAAGGACGGCAACTTCGCCGTGGCGCGCATGGGCGCGCGTTTGACCGAGAATTGGAATGGCTGGCGCTTCTCCGCCATTTATGAAAACCGATATGATTTCGACGGGGTCTACCGCGACCTCGCATTCGCGTCTCATGATGTGATGGGCTCGGTGGCGCGCGACTTCCGTATCGACAACACGACGTTCTCGCCGCTGCTGCTGCTGACCTATCGCTTCTCGGACCTCGCGGAAGCGCGCCGCTGGCGCTTTGACGCTGTGCTCGGTATCGAGGTCAAGCTCGATCCCAGATGGTCGGTCGTGAGCACACCGCTGTTCGAGGCCTACTGGTTCACCGATGGGCTCAACACTGGCCGTCAGGATCAGCTCTATTCGGTTGATGTGGGCCTGAAGTATAACTTCGCCAGCAATGTGGCGCTCACGACCACCGTGCTATACGAGGCGCGAACATCGAACGTTCCGCTGCGGCGGTACAGGGACGTTCGCATCGGCCCTCGCCTGGATTTCGCCTTTTGAGTGAGACCTGAAAGATGCTCGCAAGACGCCTGTTGACGCTGACCTGCATCGTCGCCGGAAGTCTGTCGGCATCGGTGGCGCTCGCCGATCCGCGCGATGCGGTGGATCGAGGCCAGCGTCTCGATACTGATGCGCTTCGGGACGACGCCGCAACGCACCGTCTGCAGCAGCCGTCGCATCCCCTCGATATTGCGCCGACCCGCCCCGCACCAGCGGCGAAAGCAGCGAGGAAGAAGAAGTCAGGCACGAGCAGCAGCCGCTAGGCTGGTCTGCATCGCGCCCGACGCGCTGTCGAGCGCCGCGAATGGTGCTGGCAAATTGCGGAAGGCGTGCTGCTGCGTATCGGTGCAACCACGTTGCCGCAATGACCTCGCGGCCAACCACATCTTGATTTTGAATCTCTGTTGCATCGGATTTGACGTCGCGGGCGTGGCACAAACTGCATAGCGCCCGCCGCGGAAAGCACGCCTCACGAATTCGAGATTTCAATCTGGAAATAATACTACCTGATGGTGTGGCCCCGCGGCGGGGTGTATGATTGGTCGGCCCCAACGGCGTGCGTCTTCCGGATCCGGTGGCGGATGTCTCGCCGGTGGGGCGGGGAGGGGACCTGCGATATCGTCGCCAATATCGGGCGTCGCCGGAATAGAGTGAGTGCGTACCGTGAAGCCAAATGGCTGTCCCGACAGTGAGTCGGATCGAACCGGTCTGAAGAACTGGCTGCGCATAGGTTCGCAAGAACCGATCGACGAGCTCTATTGGACGTCTTCGGCAGATCTTCTCTTCGCCGCGCGGCCATCCTTCCGCGGACACTTCGCCTACGAGGGAATCAATCCGGCGTTCGAGTCGCGGCTCGGCGTATCGTCGGAAGACGTCAGCGACATGGACGTTTTCGATTGCATAAGTGCGGACGACGCAAGGTCCGTCTGTGAGGCGCTTCAGGCGGGCCTCGCGGAGGGAACGGAAGTCAGGATCCGCCAGCGACTCGCGCTCGGCGGGTCGCCGCGGGCGATGGAAACGACGGTCAGGCCGATCGTAGACGGCGGTGTGGTCCGGTTGATCGGCAGCCACCGCGAGCTGCGCAATGGTCCTTTCAAGAACGCCGCCGCATGCGACGACGGGCTCGATATCGACGTCGGTCTGCTCGCCATGCAGGAAGGCATCCAGCAACGGATCGCATCCGATCTGCACGATTCGACCTGTCAGCATCTGATCGCCGCCAGCCTTGGCCTGATGCGGATGCGGAGCAATCTGGGCGACGCGGCCCTTGCGGAGCGGCTCTGCGACGACATCGACGCGTCGATCGATGAAGCCCTCCGGGAACTCCGCGCCTTTGCCTATCTTCTGCATCCGCGGAATCTGGCGGGTGAGGGATTGAAGGCCGCGATCGAGCGATACGCGGAAGGATTTGCGGCGCGCAGTTCCTTGCGCGTGACCGTGGACATCGTGCCGGATGTCGATCGGTTGCCGTATGAAACGAAGCGTTCGCTGCTGCGCGTCATTCAGGAGGGTCTCACGAACGTCTTCCGTCATGCGAAGGCGACGGAGGTGGCCATCGTCATCGACCTCGCCGACGGCCATTTCGTGCTGACGATCAGCGACAATGGACGCGGTCTTCCCGATGCGATCGGGCGCGGCCACAAGGCCGTGTCGACCGGGGTCGGCATTCCCGCGATGCGGGTGAGGCTGCATGAGATCGGAGGTACGCTCGACATCCGGTCCAGCGGGACCGCGCCACTTTCCGGAACCGTCCTGTGCGCGATGTTTCCGCGTCGTCTCGCGGCGAACGGGCGGAACCGGCGAAGAGCCACGACCATCATGAGGGCCCACGCAGGCACACGATCAGCGAAAGAACACTAGCCCGCGGCGGCAGGCCGGAAGGGCGGCCGAACCGCCGTGAAGGATTTGGAGCGTGCTGCCATGAAACGAATTCTCATAGCCGACGATCACGAAGCGGTACGGTCCGGCTTGCGGGCCGTGCTCGAACAGCGGGCGGATTGGGAAGTGGTGGCCGAGGTCACCGATGGCGGCCGGGCGGTCGCCGCGGCGATCGAGAGCCAGCCTCACGTCGCTATCCTCGATTTCTCGATGCCCCGCATGACGGGCGTGGAGGCTGCGCGGCGGATCAAGGACTATCCGTTGCAGACCGAGGTCCTGATCTTTACCGTGCACAATTCGGGCCTGATCGCGCAGCAGGCATTCGAGGCCGGCGCGCGTGCGTTCCTGGTGAAGTCGGATGCCAACAAGCTGTTGCTTGCGGCGGTCGAGGCGCTGCTGTTGCACCGGCCGTTCTGCACCACGAGCTGCGTGACGGAATTCGACCGCGGATCGGGCGCCAACGGCGAGCGGCATCACGAGCTGACGGCGCGCGAGCAGCTCGTGGTCAAGCTGGTTGCGGAAGGCTACAGCAACAAGGGGATCAGCGCGATCCTCAATCTCAGCGTCAAGACAACCGAGGCGCATCGGGCGGCTGCGATGCGCAAGCTCGAGGTGAATTCGACGGCGGGCCTCGTCCGATACGCGGTCCGGACCGGGCTGGTCGAGGCCTGAACGGTGACGTCGGCGAGCCGACCCTGGGCGTCAGTACCTTCGCCGGGACATCTCAGGGTTTTGTTGGATAACGCTGGCCGCAGGGCGCCGTATGATCGCTTGACCCTACGGCCGGTCACTGCCGTTGTCCGCCCGGTCGGATAGGAGCCGGCAAACGGGAACGATGTCGTGAAACGCATCTTGATTGCGGATGATCATGAAATCGTACGTTCCGGCCTTCGCGCGATCGTTGGAACGCGTTCCGACTGGATCGTGAGCGGAGAGGCCACCAACGGCGAGCAGGCCGTCGCGCTGGCGCTCGAAACCCGACCGGACGTCGTGATTGTCGACTACTCCATGCCGATCATGAACGGCCTGGAGGTCAGCCGTCGCCTCAGGACGCTGCATGTGCGAACCGAGGTGCTGATCCTGACCATGCACGAAAGTGAGGAACTCCTGACGGAGGCCATCCTCGCCGGTATTCGCGGCTTCCTCTTCAAGTCCGATGCTCGCAAGCACCTGATTTCCGCTATCGAAGCCTTGCTCGACGGCAGGCCCTACTTCACCAGCGTCCTCCTGGAAAAGCTGCTGCATGATTACCAGGCGAACAAGCAGAACCGGGCCGACATGCTGCTGACATCACGCGAGCAGAGCGTGGTCCAGCTGATCGCGGAAGGGAATACCAACAGGTCGATCAGCGCGATCCTGAATCTGAGCGTGAAGACCGTCGAGACCCATCGCGCCTCGGCCATGCGCAAGCTCAGAATGTCGTCCACCGCCGAGCTGGTGCGCTATGCCGTGCGCAAGAAGCTGGTCTCGCCCTGAACGGATGCTGATGTGCCGCACCAGACAGCGCTCGGGTGCGTATGATGACCATATCCTGAACTCGCTCATGATACGTTCGGCGCAACGGCGAAGATGCCTCGTCCGGTGTCTAACTCGCTGATGTCGGGAGATTCCACTTCGCCAGGATCCTGGCGAGCGTTCCATCCGATTTGAACCTGGCTATGGTGGCATTCATCCGGGTCACCAGTGCTTCCTGTCCCTTGCGAACACCGATGTTGACCGGACCGACGACGAAGGGCTTGTACTCGCTAACGAGCCGCACCTTGGGATAGCTGGCATGGCTGAACTGGTAACCCAGGATCGGTCCGTCACCAAAGCCCGCTTGCAGGCGGCCCGCAGCTACGTCCGTGATGATGTCGACGATCGTTTCGTATGAACGAACCTCGGAAAAGACGCCGCTCTTTTGCAAGAGGTCGAGATAGCGCGTGCCGACCTGCGCCCCGACGCGATAGCCCTGCATCGCTTGAATGGAGGGATACGCGGCCTTGTCCTCGCTCGGATGGTCGGTGAAGTCCACGACCCCGGCTCTCTCCGGAGAGGTCGACATCGCTGCCGAAATGATCTCGATCTTGCCCGAGGTCAATGCCGGGATGAGCGACGAGAATCCCATCGGCTGGATTTGGACCTTGAAATTCAGATCGTCGCCGACGGCATGAATGAGGTCGATCATCATGCCCTGGATGGTTCCGGATGCAGTGTCCAGGAACGTGAAAGGCACGCCTGTCGGCGTCGAGCCGACTTGCATCAATGTTTCGGCCCTGCCGATGCCGTTCAACGATGCTGCGGGCGCAGCTGCCATCATTGAAAGAAGAAGTCGGCGAGAAATCATGGGTCACCTTTCCAGTTGTCGCTGAAGATCCTGAGACGCGAATATTCCCTAGCGGGCCACTCTGTTGTTCCTTCGGTCGATGGGTGGCGTTTGCAGCTAGCCTGCCGCCTGCCGCTCCGTGCGCAGCGTGGGATAGCGCGCCGCCAATTCTTCGAAGAGCTCTCGTACCAGACTGGCATCCTCTTCGTGTCTGCCGGCTTTGAGTCGCGCGTCGAGTGCGTCGAACAGTTGATGCTTGACGAAGAACCGCCATGCCACCGGCAGTCGCGCCAGAATGTCGGTGAGTTCGCGGTAGCGAGCTTCGGTCCAACGGGCCTCGAAGGCGGTGCGATAGCTGCCGAAATCGAACACGGCCTCTTGCTCCGGCCGCGCCTTCCGCATCTCTTCGCGCAGCCTGCGCGTCCTGTCCTCATCGACGCGGCTGCCCTCGATGACGACGCCGTATAGTGCTCGCGCCGCATCGAGCGAGACGTAGCCCGAGAGAACATCGATCAGCACGCGGCGTGGCTCGCGCAGGAGCGGATCGCCAAATCCTCCGGCGCCGGCACCCACGAGGCGGATCCGGTCGCCAGGCTTGCAGGGCACCACGTCGGTATTGCCGAGCGCTTCGGTGTCCGGACCGTCGGGATTCCTGGTGAAGATCGCGTTGGCGCCGGCACCGCCACCCAGGACGCCCCAGGAGGCGAAATAGGTGCGATCGCGATTGCGTGCGGTGACGGTGGTGCCCGGCGTGAATACCTCGAACTCCATGATGAGGCCGAGGCCGCCGCGATAGGTTCCGGCGCCGCCGGAGTCCGGCGCGAGGCAATAGCGCCGCATGCGGATCGGCACTTCCAGCTCGTTGATCTCGACCGGCGTGTTGCGCAGGAAGGCGTTGTTGGCGCCCGAGCCGTCGCTGCCGTCACCATTCGCCATGCCGCCCGCTCCGCCGCCGACCGGCCCAAGCGAGGCCATGACCCCGCGCCCGGCCTGGTCCATCGTCTTCACCGTGACGATCGCCATGCCGCCGGCCGAGCAGGCGGGGAGGCGCTCGGGTATCGCGCGGGAGAACACGCCGAAAGTCAGCATGTGCGTGATCTTGCAGGTCAGGCTGCGCATGCCGACGGCTGCCGGCGCCGTCGCATTGACGACGGTGCCTTCCGGCAGCATGCAGCGAACCACGCGGTCGAGCCCGGAGTTGAGCAGGATATCGCTGTCCAGCGTGTAGAGAACATAGTGGAAGCCGACCAGCGCCAGCGCATGGCGCGGCATGCCGCCGGTCGGCATGTTCAGCGAAGAGGCGAGCTGCGGATCGCTGCCGGTATAGTCCATGACGGCCCGGCCGTTGTCGATCGTCAGCGTCAGCGCCAGGCGCATCGGCTTGCCGCCCTCGCTGTCCTCGTCGGCATATTCGGCGAAGAAGTACTCGCCGTCGGGGATTGTCTTCAGAACCGCCTCGGCCTGCTTCTCGGCGTAATCCATCACCTGGTACATGCCGGCCTTGAAGTCGTCGATGCCGAAGCGCTCGATGATCTCCAGCACGCGCTTTTCGCCGTTCACTAGCATGGCGATCTGCGCCTGCAGGTCGCCGCGATTTTGCGACGGCGCGCGCACGTTCATGGTCATGATGTCGAGCAGGCCTTCGTCGAGCTCGCCCTGGTCGACGATCTTGCAGGGCGGAAAGCGGATGCCTTCCTGCTGGATCTCTGTCAGCCTGCGCGACAACGATGCCGGGACCGCGCCGCCCATGTCGGTGTTGTGGATATGGCCGCCGACATAGCAGACGATCTCGCCCCGGTAGAACACCGGCTTCCACATTAGGATATCGGGCGTATGCGTCGCTACGCTGCCACTATAGGCGTCGTTGGTCATGCAGATGTCGCCGGGGCGATATTCGCCGATCCGCCCGAGCACCGGACCGTAGTCGAGGCCGATGTACCACGTCGCTCCCAGCGTCTTCGGGGACGCGAAGGCCAGCCCCTCCGGGGTGATCAGCGCGCAGGAGAAATCCTCAGTCTCCTTCACGAAGGTTGAATGCGCCGTGCGGATCAACGTGTAGGCCATGCTCTCCGCGGCGGCCACGCAGTAATTGGCGAAGATCTGGAGAGCGGAACCACTGAGTGCCATGATTCAAAATCCTTTAGGCCTTCGCGGCGAGATTGATGATGTGGAGATTGCCCCAGCGGTCGACATTCACCTCGAAGTCGGGGAGCACGCAGGTGGTGGTGTCGTCCTGTGCGATGATCGCGGGCCCTGCGAAGCGGTCGCCGGCGCGCAGCGTCTCGCGCCGATAGAGCGGCATCTGCCGCATCGCGCCATCCATCCAGCACGGTACCGTCGCGGCGGGCTTCGCCGGCCCCGTCGAGTCCGGAATGGGGGTGATCATCGGACGCGGCGTGCGAACCTTGGCCACGACGCGCAGCGCCACCACCTGGATGACGGCCTTCTCGTCGCGGTAGCGATAGAGACGCTCGTGGGCCTGATGGAAAGCCTCGCGAAGGGCAGAGATATCCTTCGTGCGCATCGCCTCTGCGTCGAACGCGGTCTCGATCTCGAAGGACTGGCCCTGGTAGCGCATCTCGGCGGTGTAGGTCAGCTCCGGCACCGGTCCGGCGCCGACCTCGGCGCGCACCCAATCGAGCGCTTCCTGCTCCAGGGCCAGCCGCGTGCGCTCGAGCGACTCCCAATCGTCGTCTCCGAGCGTGCACCAGGCGACCGCGACGAAATCGTTGCGCGTGTCGGCGATCAGGCCTCCGAGCGCGCTCAGCACGCCCGGCGTCAAGGGCACTGTGATCTGTTCCATATTGAGCGCACGCGCGAGATGACAGGCGAGCATCGGACCCGCGCCGCCGAAGGCCATCAGCGCGAACTCCCTGGGATCGATCCCGAAACGCGAGATCAGCCGGCTGATCCCCGAATACATGCCCGAGATCGACACATTGATGATCGCCTCGGCAACGGCTTCGATCGATTCGCCGAGCCGAGCGGCGAGAGGCGCGATGGCCTCGCGCGCGGCAGCGACGTCGAGCCTGACTGAATCATAGCCGAGTGCGGTCTGACCGAGCACGCCGATGGCGGCGAAAGCATCGGTGATGGTAGGCTCGCGTCCGCCGCGCCCGTAGCAGACCGGGCCCGGGGTCGAACCTGCGCTCTCCGGTCCCACCTTGAGCACGCCGAACGGATCCACACGTGCAATCGATCCGCCACCGTCGCCGATCGAGGTCACCGAGACGGACGGGATGTGGATCTGATGGTCGCCGATATATTCGCCCGTCGCGTATTGCGGCTCGCCTCCGACGATCAGCGCGACATCCGCGGTCGTTCCGCCGATATCGAGGCTCATGACGTTCTTCAGGTCGCAAAGCTGCGCGACCCAGGCGGCGCCGATCACGCCGGATGCCGTGCCTGAAAGCACGATCTGGACGCAATCCGTCTTGCCGCGCTCGGCGCTCATCACGCCGCCGTTCGATTTGGTGACCTTGAGATCCGCGGTCACGCCGGAGCTGCGCAATGCCGCCTGCAAAGACGTCAGGTAGTTCGAGACGACCGGCTGCACATAGCCGCCGATCACCGCCGTGTTGGTGCGCTCGTATTCGCGGATGATCGGCCACACCTCGCTCGCACAGGAGACGAAGAGCTCCGGCGCCGCTTCGGCGATGATCGCGCGCACCTGTCGTTCGTGCTCGGGATTGCGGTAGGCGTGCAGCAGCGAGATGACGACGCCCTCGCAGCCGGTTCGCTTCAGCCCCGCTACCGCTTCGCGCACGCTTGCCGCATCGATGGGCTCGAGCTCCTTGCCCTCGGCGTCCAGCCGCCCGTCGATGCCGAAGGTGCGATAGCGTGGCACGAGCGGCTCCGGCCGCGCCGACATCAGATGATACATGTCGGGTGTCTTGAGACGCGCCAGCACGAGGACGTCCTCGAAATAGCGGTTGGTGATCAGCCCGAGGCGGATGCCCTTGCGCTGCACGACCGCGTTGACGCCGACCGTGGTGCCGTGAGTGAAATGCACGACCTCGGCGGGATCAATCCCGTAGCGCTCGCCGAGCATGCGCATGCCATCGGCGACCTCGCGGCCCGGCGCGTCCGGGCGCGAGAACACCTTGAGGCTGCGCACGGTGCCATTGCGCTCATCGAGCACTGCGAAATCGGTGAAGGAGCCGCCGATATCGACGCCTATTCTCAAACCCATAGTTCAGGTCTCTCCTTTAGATCGTGTCGAACCATGCCCGCGGGCGGGCAAAGGCTTCAGCGGCGCTTCTCCATGTGGTCGCGCAGCTGGAAATAACTGCCGAGAATCGGCATGAACCACGTCTGGCCGTGGTAGAGCGGATGGGATGGCAGCGGCGTGCCGAAGGCGTCGAGTGCCAGATCGTGTTCGCCCAGCAGATGGCGTGCGAGCCGATGGCCGAGCCAGGTCATCGTGGTGACGCCGCTGCCGTTGCAGCCGGCGGCGTAGTAGCAGCCTTGCGGATCGCGCCCGAGATGGGGCAGGGCGTCCAGCGTCACCGCGACCTTGCCGCCCCAGCTGTGGCTCACCTTCACATCGCGTAGTTGCGGGAAGCGTTCCGTCATCTGCGAGAACAGGATCCTTGCGCTCGCCTTGCGGTCGAGCGGGTAGAAGCGCGCGCGACCGCCGAACAGGAAGCGCTGTCCGTCGGGCGAATAGCGGTAGTAGGCCGTCACCCGGTTCGCCTCGGCGACGCCGCGGTCTTTGGGGATGAGCGACCTTCGCAGCTCTGCGGGCAGGATCTCGGTCGCGATCTGATGGGACGTGACCGGGACGAGACGTCGCTTGAGCCAGGGCGTGGCCGCGCCCGTGTAGCCGTTGGTCGCGATGACGACGCGTCTTGCGCGAATCTCGCCGCGGCCGGTCACGATCCGGTAGCCGGCGCTGGCACGCTCGATCGACGTGACGGGCGCATGGCAGGCCAGTTTCGCGCCGGCAGCGAGGGCGGCCGCGAGCAGCCCGCCGAAGAATTTTGCGGGATGCAGATGTCCCGCGCCGTTGATCAAGGCGCCGCCGACATAGACTTCGCCCGCAAGCTCGCTGCGCAGCTCACTGCGCTCCAGCATGCGCACGTCGCTGTCGGTATGTGCGTTGAGCCTGGCGATCCGTCCTTCCCAGGTGCGAACCTGCGCGGCCGTCCACGCCGCGGCGATGCGGCCCGAACGGCGGTAGTCGCAGTCGATGCCATGTCGCGCGATCAATGTCTCGAGGAAGCGGTAGCCGGCCGCGGCCTCCCGCAACCTGTCCTCCACCGTGGCCTTGCCGGCGGCCGCGGCCGCCGCGCTGACGCGTTTGGACATGCTCTTGCCGACATTCACGCCGCCGGTCACCTGGCCGCCGCTCAAGGTGCTGGCGCCGATGCCGGGAAGCCCGGCCTCGAGCACGACGACCTCGGTGCCGTGAGCGGCGAGTTCAAGTGCGCAGGAGATGCCGGCATAGCCGGCACCGATGATTGCGACATCGGTCTCGCGCGGCACGCCGCCATCGCCGGCGTCGTTCGGACGCCAGTCGTCCCACCAATAGGGAGTCTCCGAAAAGTCCGGAGCGAAGATGGAGGACCGAGCCGTCATCGTTGCATCTTTCCAGCGCTTACGACACGGGATCGGCAACGGCCGCGGCCGGGACGACATAGGGCGTGGAGCGTCTCTGGTCGTAGTAGAGGAAGACGCTGATGAAGGAGATGGTCGCGATCACCGCGACATAGCAGGGAACGGCGTAGGGCGTTCCGGTCCGCTCGATGAGAAACGACGCGACCAGAGGCGCTGTTCCGCCGAACAGCGCGGTGCCGGTGTTGTAGGCGATGCCGCTCGCGGTCACACGCATCTCGCGCGGGAACATGTCGACGAGCCCGATCGTCATGCCGCTGGTGATCAGCGGATAGACCAGCACCGGAATGACGGCGGCGGCGATCGCGCTCGCCGGCGTGGCGAAGCCTGCGATATAGAAGGAGAGGAACATCGCGGGGATCACGAGCACGCAGCCGGCCAGCAGCGTCGGCCGCCGCCCCACGGTGTCGTTGACCCAGCCATAGAAGATGGTGCTCGCCATCAGCACCAGCTGCGCAATGAAGATCGCCAGGGATGCGTGCGTCTCGCCGATCTTCACGAAGTTGGTGAGATATGTCGCAAGGAAGCCGAGCACGAGATAGTTCGACAGCGTGTGGCTCATGAGGATGCTGATGAAGAACAGCATGCGCCGCCACTGGCTGCGGACCACGGCCGAGAGCGGCGGCGCTTCTCTGCGAAGACGACGGCGTTCTTCCTCGATCGCCAGAAATTCCGGCGATTCATCGATCTGGGTGCGGATCCAGAGACCCAGCAGCCCAAGCGGCACGCCAAGCCCGAACATCAGGCGCCAGCCCCAGCTGGCCATGCTCTCTGCACCGATGACGGCCGAGACGAGTGTGAAGATGCCGACCGCGATTGCGGTGCCGGAATAGGCGGCGGCGGGAGAGAAAGAGGCCCGCAGCGCCCGGTGCTGGCTGCTTCCCTGTTCGACGATATAGGCGGTCGCGGCCGTGTACTCGCCGCCTGCGAAGAAGCCCTGCGCGAGTCGGCAGAACACGAGACCCGCGGTCGCAAAGCTGCCGGCCACGGCGTAGCTCGGCAGGAATGCCGTGAGAGCGGTCACGACGCACATGCCGCTCACCGAGATGAAGAGGGCCGAACGGCGCCCGAGGCGATCACCCACGCGTCCCATGACGATTCCGCCGAGCGGCCGGATCAGGAAGCTCGACGCGTAGATCATCATCGTTTGCAGCAGGGCCACGGTCGGATCGCCGGGCGGGAAGAACGTCGTGGAGATCACCTTCGCCAGCAGGCCGAAAATCGCGAAATCCAGGAAGTCGATGAGGTTTCCGGCCACGGCGCCGGAGATCGCCTTCAGCTGAAGGCGGCGGGTGATTGGGCCGGGGGCAGTCGCTCCGTCTCGGGTCAATGCCGGTACTCCTTTTGTTGGACCCGTCCGCTTGCGCGGACCGTCGAGCACGAGTGCCGCGTGCACGTCTTGCCCCGGCCGAGCAGTTGTGCCACAATACGGAACGTCGTTCCATTTATGACGCTAGCAAGGACCTGAAGGGATGGCAAGCGCTGTCGAGGAAAGCCGGCTGTGTGCTATGGGCCGCGCTCGGGGCCATTCCCGCGGGATGGCGAACGCGGCCGGACGGCTCCGCAGAAATCGCGGTCAGGGTGATGAAGAGTCTGTTGAAGAGCCTGGAAGTTCTGGAAGCGGTGGCGGAGATGCAACCGGTCGGCGTGAGCGAGCTTGCGCGCCGCCTCGACCTGCCCAAATCGACCACGCAGCGCATCCTGCAGACATTCGCGACGACCGGCTGGCTGCGCCCGGTCGGCGGCGAGGCGACGCGCTGGCAGATCGGCCATCGCGTGCTCCACCTTCAGGTGCCCGAGCTCCAAGCCGGACAGCTCTACGCCGCGGCCCGCAAGCCGATGCAGGAATTGCGCGACCAGGTGAACGAGACCGTGCATCTGTCGATCCTGGATGGGCTCGATGCGATGCTTCTGATCGATCGCGCGGATTGTACCCAGAGTGTCAGGACCTTCAGTCCGATCGGCGATCGATCGCCCATTCATGCGACCGCCATCGGGACGGCCGTGATGGCGCACCTCTCGCCGGAGGAAATCGATTCCATCATCCAGCGCGGCCTGAAGCGCTATACCGAGAACACGATCACGGACCCCGATGCATTGCGCGCGGAACTCGATCGCGTGCGCGCGCGCGGCTATTCGCTGAATCTTCGCTGCTATCGTCCCGCCGTCTGCGCCATTGGTGCCGCGATTCTCGATTCGCAGGGCCGGCCGGTCGGCGGCCTCTGCATCTCCATGCCCGCTTCCCGCTACGTCGAGCAGAACGAGAAGATCTGGGGCGACATGGTCAATGCGACGGCGCGCAAGATCAGTATCGGCTGAGCCTGCGTCCCATGGCTTCGCAGCAACGCGCCTCTCGGTTGCGATCCCTAGAAGTCCGAGACCTTTCCGACTGCAAGTCCGGCAAAGCGATCTGGCCGATAGGGCTGGGGATCGACGATCGGCGCGGCGCCGGTCACGAGATCCGCGATGAGGTGCCCCGCTCCGGGACCGATGCCAAAGCCGTGGCCGCTGAAGCCCGCGGCCAATATCAGCCCAGGCAGGCCGGACGTTTCTCCGATGGCCGGCACGCCATCGGGCGTCGAGTCGATATAGCCGCCCCATGCGGCGGTGATCCTGGTGTCCTTCAGGGCGGGCAACAGCGCGATCGCGCGCCGATGCGTGAGCTCGATCGTGTTTCGATCGGGCATGGGATCCAGAATGCGCATGCGCTCCATCGGTGTCGGCTCGCTCACGCGCCAACGCTGGAGCGTTTCGTGTCCGGACCTGACGCCTTCGAGGCCACCCGGGAGCAGACTGCGCCAGCGCCGCCGAAACATCGGCAGGAATTGCGGGGCGAAGCGCAGCTGCTGCGCAGTCGGATCGACGCGGCCTCGACCACTGATGGCGAGCGTATAACCGCCATCGCCGCGTTTCGTCACCGAAACAGCGGCAGTGTGGAGTGCATCCGGCAGGCCTATCGCACCTTGCGACACCGACAGGATGGACGAGCGGATCGAGGCGAGCGGAAGACGGATGCCGGCCTGATGGCAGAAGGACGAGGACCACGCGCCGCCCGCCAGTATGGCAACACGCGTGCGAATTGTGCCGCGCTCCGTCACGACCGCGCTCACGCGGCCGCCCTCGGTCTCCAGCCCGCGTGCCGCGCACATCTGATGCACGGTGCTTCCGCGTTTGAGGATGGCCCGCGCCACCGCCGGCGCCGCCTTGGCGGGATCGGCGATGCCGTCGGTCGGCGAGAACACGCCGCCCTTCCAGGTGCGTCCCGTCGCCGCGCCTCGCTGCGTTGCTGCGGTTGCATCGAGCATGTGCGTGGTGACGCCGACCGTCCGCGCGAAGTCGCGCCAGCGCGCCCAGCCTTCGAGCTCGGCCTCGTCGTTGCTGAGATACAGAAGGCCGCAGCGAGAGAAACCGGTACTCTCGCCGCTTTCGGCGCCAAAGCTCTCCCACAGGTCGAGGCTCCTGGTCGCCATCGGCAACTCGCGGGCATCGCGATTTTGCTGCCGGCACCAGCCCCAGTTGCGGCTGGACTGCTCGGCCCCGATTCGCCCCTTCTCCACGAGCGCGACGCCGAGCCCTCGCAGGGTGAGATAGTAGGCCGCGAACACCCCGATGATGCCGCCTCCGATGACCACCACGTCGGCGCTACGGGGAAGCTCCGGCGAGGTCTCGATGTGGCTGAGCGGTGCGGGCATCCTGGCTTCCTAGATTTCGCTCGGCGCATCGTAAGCCGCAGATCGCCCCGCGCGGCGCCGGATTCGATGGCAGCTCAGCACTTTATGCTGCATCCTTGGGGGGCTACAAAACTGTATTCTGGCCGGGCCATATGATGTCAGCGGTGGACAATAGACGCAGGATAAGTGAGCTTTTGCCTCATTGTGCCCAATTTTCTGCTGCGCCCTCCGGCGCGTGCTCAATGGAGAGTCACCCATGAAGCTGGACCGGATCGACATCAAGATCCTCCACGAACTCCAGAAGAACGGTCGCATCACCAATGTCGAGCTTGCCGAGCTGGTGAATCTGTCGCCCAGCCCGTGCCTCATGCGCGTGAAGAGACTGCAGGCCGAGGGCTACATCGAGGGGTATGCCGCCCAGATCAATGTGCGCAAGCTGGGACAGACGCTGACGGTGTTCACCGAAGTGACGTTGAAGAACCATCGGCAGATCGACTTCGCTCGTTTCCTGTCGGCGGTCGACAAGGTCGACCAGCTGATCGAATGCCATCTGGTCTCGGGAGGCTACGACTACATGCTGAAGTTCGTCACCGCCAGCATCGGCGAGTACCAGACGATCATGGAGCGGTTGACGGACATGGATATTGGCATCGACAAGTATTTCAGCTTCGTCGTCCTCAAATCGCCCATCGTCCGCTCGCAGATGCCGCTCACCAGCCTGTTTCCGGCTTGATGTCGGCTGCGTCTACGGATGGCAATAGGCCCGCACCTGTTCGGCATCCTGTTCCAGATTGTCGAGCCAGCTGGTATCGAGCTTCGGCACCGAAGAGAACAGCAGCCGCGTATAAGGGTGCTCCGGTGCTGCCAGGCGGGTCGACGCGATCTGTTCGACCTTCTGACCGCGATACATCACGATGATTTCGTCGCAGATCGCCTCGACCACCGACAGGTCATGGCTGATGAAGATGTAGGAGATGCCGAGCTCACGCTGCAACTCCTTCAGCAACTCGACCACAGCGGCCGCCACGACCGTATCGAGGGCCGACGTGATCTCGTCGCACAGGATGAGCGTCGGCTCGGCCGCGAGCGCCCGCGCGAAATTCACCCGCTGCTTTTGGCCACCTGAAAGTTCTCCCGGCAATCGATGCCGCACGGATTTGGGGAGGCGGACCAGATCGAGCAGCTCGTTGACGCGCGCATCGCGCGTCTTGCCTCTCATACCGTGGTAGAAGGCGAGGGGACGCCGCAGGATGTCTTCCACTGACTTCGCCGGGTTGAGCGCGGTGTCCGCGTGCTGGAACACGATCTGGATCTGGCGGAGTTCGTTGCGGGTGCGGTTGCGGCCGACCCTGCCCAATTCGCGCCCGTTGAAGATGATGCCGCCCGCATGAGCCGGCAGGATGCCGGCAATCGCCCGGGCAAGGGTCGACTTGCCGCAGCCGGACTCGCCGATGATGCCGAGATTCCGCCCCTGATCCAGCGTGAGACTGACCGCCTGCACGGCAGTGATCAGTGGCTGTCCATCGCGTGAGCGAGGTCCGTAGCCGACTGTGAGATTGTCGACCTCGAGCAACGGGCGCTTCGTCACGCCGTCGCCGTCAGGCTGCCGCTGCTCAGTCTTTGGCCTGAACGCGGCCAGCAACCCCTTGGTGTAGGGGTGCTGGGGTCCTTCGAGGATATCGTTGGTCGTCCCTACTTCCTGGACCGCACCGTCCTTGAGCACGACGATCCTGTCGGCAATCTGGGCGACCACGGCCAGATCGTGCGAGACGTAGACGCCGGCGATGTTGTGCTGCGCCGTGACGGACTTGAACGCCCGCAGCACCTCGACCTGCGTCGTGACATCGAGCGCCGTGGTGGGCTCGTCGAAGATGATCACCTTCGGCTGGCCGATCAGGGCCATCGCGGCGGCGAGGCGCTGCAACTGACCGCCGGAGACCTGGTGCGGGTAGCGGTTGCCGATCGTTTCGGGCTCCGGCAGCGAAAGGGCCTTGAACAGCATGAGGGCCTTCGCCTGCGCTTCGGCGGCCGACATGAGCCTGTGGATCCGCGCCACCTCGATGACCTGATCCATGATGGTGAGCGCAGGGTTGAAGGCGGCCGCCGCGCTTTGGGGCACATAGGCGACGCGCGTCCCGCGAATGCCGGCGCGTTCCGCTTCCGAAAGCTTCACCATGTCGACGCCGCCCACGCGCACCTCGCCGCCGGTGATCGCGCAGCCTTGCCGGGCGTAGCCCATGAGCGTCATGGCAATCGTGGTCTTGCCCGAGCCGCTCTCGCCGATGAGGGCGACGATCTCGCCTTCGGCAATGTCGAGGCTGACGCCCTTGATGATCTCGACCCGCCTGCCGGCGTCAGTCGTTGCCTCAACCCTGAGATTGCGGATCTCGACGAGGTTTCCCGTCATTCGGCGCTCCGGTCGCGGATCCTGCGCGGCAGGTTATCGATCAGAAGGTTGACGCTGATGGTGAGACTTGCGATCGCGAGCGACGGGAAGATCACCGCCGGCGCGCCAAAGGGCAACCCGCCGATGTTCTCGCGAACCAGTGCGCCCCAGTCCGCGTAGGGCGGCTGCACGCCGAGCCCGAGAAAGGACAGGCCGGAGAGCAGCAGCACGATGAAGACGAAACGCAGGCCGAGATCGGCGAGCACGGGGCCGAGAATGTTTGGAAGAATCTCGGAGGCGATGAGATAGGGCAGGCGTTCGCCGCGAATGCGGGCGACCACCATGAAGTCCATGGTGTTGACGTTGACGGCGAGGGCGCGAGCGAACCGATAGGCGCCGGGCGTGTAGATCACCGAAAGCGTCGCAATGAGTGCCGGGATCGACGAGCCGACCGCGGCGACCACGACGAGGCCGAACAGCTTGCTGGGAATAGAGTTGAGCGCATCGAGAAACCGGCTCAGCATGCTGTCGAACCACCCTCCGGCGACTGCCGCAGTCATGCCGAGCGCGACGCCGCTGAAGCAGGCAACGGAGACGGCGGCAAGCGAGATGCCAAGCGTATAGCGCGCGCCCATCAGGATGCGCGAGAAGATATCGCGGCCGAGATAGTCGGAGCCTAACCACAGGTCCCGGCTCACGGGGCCAAAATAGTCGGTGTCGACGATCTCGCCGACGGAATGCGGGATGATCTGCGGAGCGAACAGGGCGACGCCGGCCCAGAGGAGGAGGATGCCAAGGGCCGACACGCCTATGAGGTTGAAGCGATAGCCCAATCGCATGCCGAGCCGGCTTGACGAGATCGGATTGGTCATCGCAGCCTCGGATTGGACAGGACGGCAATGATGTCGGCGGCCGTGATCAGTGCCAGGTACCCCAGGCAGAAGATCATCGCGCAGGTCTGGATCAGCGGCAGGTCACGGGTCGAAACGGCATCGACCATCAGCTTTGCGACGCCGGGATAATTGAAGATGGTCTCCACGATGATCACGCCGCCGAGCAGGTATGACAGCGAGAGCGCGACCGCATTGATGATGGGGCCGAGCGCATTGGGCAGCGCATGTCGCAGCACGAGCCGGGGGCGCGAGGCGCCCTTGAGCAGCGCCATCTCGACATAGGGCGTGTTCAACGTCTCGACCACGGCGGCGCGCGTCATGCGGATCATCTGCGCGGAAACGCCGAATGTGAGGGTCATGACCGGCATCGCGTAGATCCGCACCAGGTCATGGAACGACTTGACCTCGTTGGTGAGTGACAGCGCCGGAAGCCATTTGAGGTAGACCGCGAAGAGCAGCACCGCCAGCGTTGCGATCATGAACTCCGGCACCGAGATGATGCCGATGGTCCCGACGGTCACGATGCGGTCGTACAGTGTGCCGCGCCACATCGCGGCGGTAATGCCGAGCGTCAGTGCGAGCGGCACGGCGATCGCCGCGGTCAATCCCGCAAGCTTCAATGTGTTGATGAACCGCCCGCTGATCAGAGTGGCGACCGGGACGTTGTTTGCGTAGGACTTGCCGAAATCGCCCTGGAAGAGACCGGCGATCCATCTCAGGAAGCGGATGATCGCGGGATCGTCGAGATGCATTGCCTTGCGCAGGCCCTCGACGGCTTCAGGTGTCGCGGACTGCCCGAGCAGAATCGTGGCCGTATCGCCCGGCAGGAGCGTGGTGGCAAAGAAGACGGCGAAGGAAACGATCACGAGTGTGATCAAGGCGATGAGAAGCCGCCTCACCACGAGCGACGAAACCTGTCCTCTCACATTCGTCCTCCCACGCCACGCCGCTGGTTTTGGTCAGCTCGTGTTCCGATCCCAGGACCCCGAGCCGCGACCTCGTCTTGTGCCGGTCAGGCGGTCAGCCAGACGTATTCGGCGAAGGCGTAGCCCATCATGCCGCCGAGCGGGTTGGGCTGCAGTCCCTTCAGCTTGGCGGTGATGGCGTCCACGTTGGAGATGTAGGCCGGAATGATGGTGCCGGCTTGTTCCGACACCAGGACTTGCATCTCATTGTACATCTCGCGACGCTTGGCCTGATCGAGGGAGCCGCGGGCTTCGAGCAGCATCCTGTCGAATTTTTCCGACACGAACCGGCTCTCGTTCCACGGCGCATCCGACTTGTAGAGCAGGGAGAACAGGATGTCGGGCGTCGGACGCGGATTGATGTTGCCGAAATGGATCGGCGCCTTCAGCCAGTAATTGCTCCAGTAGCCGTCGGAGGGCACGCGCTTCATATCGAGCTTCATGCCGATCTGGGCGGCGCTTGCCTGGATGATCATGGCCATGTCGATCGCCGAACCGGGCGCCTCGGACGTGATGACCTCGATGGTCTGACCGAGAACGCCGGCCTTCTGGAAATGGAACTTGGCCTTGTCTGGGTCGAACGATTTCGGCTTGAGGGCCGCATTGTGGTAGACGTTGGCGGGCGACACGGGTTGGTCATTGCCGACGACGCCGAAGCCGCGCAGGGCCGATTTGACGATCTGCTCGCGGTTGACCACGTATTTCATGCCCTCCACGAAATCGCTGACGTTGCCGGGCGCCACGTCCATGCGGATGTTCAGGTCGGTGTAGGTGCCCGACGTGGTCGTGGACAGCGCGAGGCCATCCTTGCCGTCGAGGAGGCGCACCGATCGCGGGTTGATCGAGGCGGCGAGATGAATGTCTCCGGACAGCAAGGCGTTGATCCGGGCGTTTTCATCCGGGATGGCGAAGAACTCGAATGAATCGACGTTCGGCCCTCCCTTGAAGTAGTTCGGATTCCGTACGCCGATCGAGCGCTCGCCCGGGGTGAACTGCTTGCACTTGAAGGCACCAGTGCCGTTGCCCGAGGAGAAGTCGGTGGTACCGTCGGCCACGATCATGAAGTGATGCATGGACAGGATCGTCGGCAGGTCCGCGTTGGGACTCGCCAGCGTCACCTCGACGGTCGTCTTGTCCACGGCCTTGAAGTCGGTCATCTGGGACGCGATCGCCGCGACCTTCGATCCGGTCGCCTTGTCCAGATGGCGCTTCAGCGAGAAGATGACGTCGTCGGCGCTCAGCTCCTTGCCGTTGTGGAAAGTGACGCCTTTCTTGAGCTTGATCGTCCAGGTCTTGGCATCGCCGCTCTCGATCGATTCGGCGAGCTCCATCTGGGGCACGCCGGTCTGGTCGAGAAATGTCAGGCGATTGTAGAAGGAGCAGCAGCGAACATAGTCGGTCGAGAGCGAGGCCTTGGCCGGATCCAGCGTGTCGGCGGTCGACGAGGACCAGGCCGCGGCTTTCATGGCACCGCCCTTCACAGGCGTCGCGGCCACCGCGTCCGACGCGCGGCCGAAGATCGTGCCGGCTGCGGCCATCGCCAGGCCGTTGGCGAGCATCAGCTTCAGAAGATCGCGGCGCGAAGCCCCGCGCCGAATGGCGTTCTCGATCATGGCATCGTCTGAACAGGACCAGTTCGTCGTGTCGCTCATGTCAATCCCCTCGCTGGCTAAGGCTACGACTCGTATTGCGGTGAGCGGCAGATTGTTCTGCCGCGCCGTTGTGGTGGATGCCGGCTTGGTCCGTCGTAACGACGGTGCTGTGTTTCCACTCAGAACTGCACTTCTTTCCTGCGATTAAAGTCTCGCAGGATAGTTCCGCGGCTTTGGCCGAAAAAACCGCGAGCGGCGGCACAAAATTGCGAAGATGTCTCTGTTTCCAGTATTTCGGACCTGCTTCCAGCCGGCTCGTTGTGCATGCCTATTATTGTCGCAAGGCGGCGCGAACTTCGGCATCAGCCAGCGTATCGTCGAGCGTCCTCGCCGTGCGCTCGATGATGGCGTCGATCTCCGACTCGGAGCAGCAGAGCGGCGGGGCGTAACCCAGCACGCCTGTTGGGAACGCGCGGATGACGAGGCCGTTCTTCCAGGCGCGGTCGAAGATGCGTTTTGCCGGCTCGGCCGCGGCAGGAAGCGGCGTCTTGCGTTGCTTGTCGGTGACGAGTTCGACGGCGGCCAGCATGCCGCGGCCGCGCACGTCTCCAACAAGGGGATGATCCCTAAGCGATTGAAGGCCGGCCATCAGGCGGGCACCCGCCTTCGTGCCATTCTCGAGCAGGCCGCTTTCGTAGAGGCGCAACACTTCCAGGGCGACCGCGGCGCTGACCGGATGGGCGGAGTAGGTGTAGCCGTGGCCGACGGCGCTGGAGCCCGCCGCATCGGCGATCGTGTCGTAGACGTGATCCGACATGAAGACCGCGCCCATCGGGACGTATCCCGACGTCAATCCCTTGGCGACCGTCATGAGGTCGGGGACGATGTCGTCCTCGCTGCATGCGAACAGCGGCCCGGTTCTGCCGAACCCGGTGATGACCTCGTCCGCGACGAAAAGAATGCCATGCGCCTTGCATCGCGCGCGCATGGCCTTCATCCAGCCCTTCGGCGGTACGAGCACGCCGCCCGAGCCCTGGATCGGTTCGGCATAGAACGCGGCGACGCGTTGCGCGCCGCCGATCTCCTCGATCTTCGCGTCGAGCGCTGCGAGCGAGGCTGCGATGATGGCGTCGTCGTCCTCGCCGGCCGGATTGCGATAGACATAGTGCGAGGGGATTCTGTGCTGCCAGCTCAGCGGCACGCCAAATCCGGCATGGAAGGCGGGCAGGGCCGTCAGCCCGGCACCGACGGTCGAAGACCCGTGATAGCCCTGTTCGACCGAGATGAAATGCTCGCGCAGCGGCTCGCGCCGCGCGTGCCAGTAATAGCGGATGAAGCGGACCGTGCTGTCGACGGCATCCGAGCCGCCGAGCGTAAAGTAGACATGGTTGAGATCGCCAGGCGCGCGCTGCGCCAATTCGGCCGCGAGCCGGATCGCGGGCTCCGAGCCAAGGCTGAAATAGCCTGTCGCGTAGGGAAGCTCCCGCATCTGGCTGGCAGCGGCCGCAACGATGCTCTCATGCCCGTAGCCGGCATTGACGCACCAGAGTCCGGCGAAGCCGTCGATCAGTTGATGTCCGGAAGCGTCCGTCACGGTCGCTCCCCTGGCCGACTTCAGCACCTTGACGCCGGCTGCTTCGTGCCCCCGGTAGGATGCGACCGGGTGGATGAGGTGAGCCCGGTCGAGCTCGATCAGCGAATTGCTCAGCATCAAAGTCTCCGTCTACCCAAAAGCCTGGCTGGCGAGGGCGAATGTCGTGAATGGGGAGGGGCTGGACTGCACCGCGACGGGGCGTTGCATAGCGATGCCGTCGCCCACCTGGGCCAGCCCATGCTCCGAGAGCCAGGCGCTCAATTGCGCGCCTTCGGCAGTATCCACGCGAACGAAACGCCCTTCGCTTCGGGCCAGGAAAAAGCTGAGCAGAGCTTTTCCGTCATCGGCATTCGCTGCAACCACGGGTCCGATCACTTCACCTCTGCCGAAGCTGCGCGACGCCGCAAATCCAGCGATCCCGTGGCCACGATCGAGCACAGCCAGTTGGCCGACTTCCGCAAGCGTGCGCAGCAGGCATCTGCGGTCAGCACCGAATGCGCTTTTGTCGAGCTCGAGGATCCCGAAGATGTCGTGTGACTCGGCCGACCGGACATTGGCGGGCGCCTCGACCGGCGCGACCATTCCCTGGTGCTGGATGATCGTTCCGGTCCGGCAAAAGCCGAGCTTTTGATAGAGTGGCAGGCCCTCGCCGGTCGCAACCAGCTTCAGCGCACGCAATCCCGCCTGCTCGATGATTGCATCCATGAGCTTGCGTCCCAATCCGCGGCCGCGGACGGCTTCATCGACGATGACCATGTTGACGGTCGCGACGTCCCGCTTGTAGGGCGTCATCAGGATCGTTCCGACAACGGTTGAAGCATCCAGGGCAACGAACCCCGCGCTAAGATCGAGCGCCAATTGCCAGTCCTCGAGGCGGTGCGGCCATCCGGCCTGGCGCGAAAGACGTAACGCGCCCTCGAGATGATCGGGGCGAAAGGCCGTGAGCGATATGGTGCTCTGGGTCATCGACTCGTGTTCCTGTCCGGCACCAGTTTCTTATCTTGGCGACGTGCAGATCGTCTGAAGGGCCCGGCGGGAACGATATCTTCCACCGCAGCCGACGAAAAAGCCGCATCTTATGCCGCGTTGACCTTCTATTGTGGCAGCCCTGACATTGCGCGAGCGCACCAGGATAGGATGATGAGCCAGTTTCGCCCGAAATACGTGACCTTCGACTGCTACGGCACGCTGACGAATTTCCAGATGGCCGAGGCGGCGCAGGATATCTATCGCGCGCATCTTCCTGAACCGCAAATGGCCGCGGTCGTGCGCGACTTTGCGGCGTATCGGCTCGACGAGATTCTCGGCGACTGGAAGCCCTATGCCGACGTGATCCACAATGCGCTGGAGCGTGCATGCAAGCGCAACGGCGTCGCCTTCAAGTCCGAGCATGGGCAGATGGTCTATGACCGCGTGCCGAGCTGGGGACCGCATCCCGACGTGCCAGCCGGGCTCGCCAAGGTCGCCAAGGAGATTCCGCTCGTCATTCTCTCCAACGCCATGAATGCGCAGTTGCCGTCCAACGTCGCCAAGCTCGGGGCGCCTTTTCACGCCGCGCTCACGGCCGAACAGGCGCGATCCTACAAGCCTCGCATGAAGGGCTTCGAATTCATGTTCGACACGCTGGGTTGCGGGCCTGAGGACGTCGTGCACTGCTCCTCGTCCTTCCGCTACGATCTGATGACCGCGCACGACCTCGGCATCAAGAACAAGGTCTGGGTCAATCGGGGGCACGAACCTGCGAACCCCTACTATGGCTATGTCGAGATCAAGGACATCGGTGGCCTGCCGGGCGTGTTCGGACTCTGAGCTGGTGGGATCTGCGGTGAAATACGTCTCCTATTGGCACGATACCGCACCGCGCTTTTCCGGCGGCGCCGAAGGTCCCGTCGAAGGACATTATGACGTTGCGGTGATCGGCGGCGGCTTCACCGGCCTCGGAGCTGCGCGTCAGCTTGCCAAGGCGGGAACGAAGGTTGTCGTGCTCGAGGCCGACCGGGTGATCGGCGGCGCATCGGGGCGGAACGGCGGGCATCTCAACAATGGCCTCGCCCACAGCTATCTCGCTGCCAAGGCGGAATTGGGCAAGGAGCGAGCCGTCGCGCTCTACCGCGCGCTCGATTTCTCGATCGACACGCTCGAGGCGCTGATCGCGGAGGAGGGCATCGCTTGCGATTTTCGCCGCGCCGGCAAGCTGAAGCTCGCCTCCAAGCCGAAGCATCTCGACGCCATCGCGCGCAATTTCGAAGCGGTCCATCGCGAGGTTGATCCGGACACCGCATTGCTGTCCGCCCGGGATCTCGGCGCAGAGATCGGCTCGCCCTTCTTTGGCGCCATGCTCTCGAAGAAGAGCGCCATGATGCATATGGGACGCTATGGCGTCGGGCTGGCGGAGGCCGCCAAGCGCCGCGGCGCGATCGTCTTCGAGCAGGCGCCGGTCACGGCGCAGGCGCGCGAAGGCTCGCGCTATCGCCTGACCACACCTCGCGGCAGCGTCACCGCCGATCAGGTGCTGCTGGCGACGGGCGCCTATACCACGTCCAATTTTGGTTACTTCCGGCGACGCCTCGTCGCCGTCGGCAGCTTCATCATAGCGACCCGTCCGCTGGACGCGGCTGAAATCGCGGCCACCATGCCCGGCAATCGCACTTGCGTCACGTCGATGAATGTCGGCAACTATTTCCGCCTGGCACCCGACAATCGTCTGATCTTCGGCGGACGGGCGCGTTTCTCGGCGACATCGGACCAGCGTTCCGACGCAAAGAGCGGCGCCATTCTCGTCGACGGTCTCACGCGAATCTTCCCGCAGCTCGCCGGCATCGAGATCGACTATTGCTGGGGTGGACTCGTCGACATGACCAGCGACCGCTTCCCGCGTGCCGGCTATCAGGACGGGCTGTGGTATGCGATGGGTTATGCCGGACACGGCGCGCAACTGTCGACCCATCTCGGCATGATCATTGCCGATGCGATGCTCGGACGCGAAGATCGAAATCCCATGAAGGGCCTCGACTGGCCTGCGGTGCCCGGTCACTTCGGCAAGCCGTGGTTCCTGCCGCTGGTGGGAATGTACTACAAGATGCTCGATCGCGTTCAGTAGCGTCGGGAGCCGCACCCTAATGCGCGAGAGGGCGCGGACCTGCGCCCTCTCCATTGCGGCCGCCTTAGCCCAATCCGCCGATATGGAAGGCCTTCATCTCCAGGTATTCCTCGATTCCGATCTGCGCTCCTTCGCGCCCCAGGCCGGATTGCTTGACACCCCCGAATGGCGCCACCTCGGTCGACACCATGCCCGTATTGAGGCCGACCATACCGGCTTCGAGCGCCTCCGCAACGCGCCAGGACCGCTTCAGGTCCCGGGTATAGAAATAGGCGGCGAGGCCGAAGGGCGTCGCATTGGCGATCGCGATCGCCTCCTCGTCGGTCTCGAAGCGGAAGAGGGGCGCCACGGGACCAAATGTCTCCTCATGCGCCAGCACCATGTCGGTGGTCGCCCCGGTCAGGACGATCGGCGCGGTGAATTGCGGACCCTTGGGCAGGCTCGCCGGTTGCGCGGCGATACGGGCGCCCTTTGACAGTGCGTCGGCGATATGGCGGTTGATCTTGCTGATCGCCGCTTCGTTGATCATCGGCCCGATCGCTACGCCCGGTTCGAGGCCCGATCCCACCTTCATGGACTTGACGCGGGCGATGAGTTTGGCCGCGAAGGTGTCATAGACGCCCGACTGCACGAGGATCCTGTTGGCGCAGACGCAGGTCTGGCCGCCATTGCGGAACTTCGACATGATTGCACCCTCGACCGCGAGGTCGAGATCGGCGTCGTCGAAGACGATGAAGGGCGCATTGCCGCCGAGCTCGAGGCTCACGCGCTTGACGCTATCCGCGGCACCGCGCATGAGCAGCGAGCCGACGCGGGTCGAGCCGGTGAACGAAATCTTGCGCATCGTCTCGTTGGCCATGATCTCGGCGCCGATCTCGGTCGGCAGGCCGGTGACGATGTTGATGACGCCCGCGGGAATGCCGGCGCGCTCGGCCAGCACGCCGAGAGCCAGCGCCGAATAGGGCGTGAAGTCCGATGGCTTGATCACGACAGTGCATCCCGCCGCGAGCGCCGGAGCCACCTTGCGGGTGATCATCGCATTCGGGAAATTCCAGGGCGTGATGATAGCGCACACGCCGACCGGCTCCTTGAGCACGACGATGCGCCGGTCCGGTGTGGGCGAGGGGATTGTGGTGCCACCGATCCGCCGTGCTTCCTCCGCGAACCATTTGACGAAGGAGGCGCCATAACGGATCTCGCCTTTCGACTCCTCCAAAGGCTTGCCCTGCTCAAGCGTAAGAATCCGCGCCAGATCGTCGAGATGCGCGATCATGAGGCCATGCCAGGCTTCCAGAAGCGCGGCGCGCTCGGCATTGGTTTTCGCGCGCCAGGCGGTGTAGGCCTTCGCGGCAGCAGTAATGGCGGCGCGTGTGTCGTCCCGTCCCATGTCCGGCACGGTCCCCAGAACGGTTTGCGTCGCCGGGTCGATCACGTCGATCGTCGCGCCCGAAAGCGCCGCTTGCCATTGGCCGCCGATCAGGCCCTGCTGGCGGAAGAGCTGCTTGTCACTCAGGTTCTGCATCTTTTGCGCCTTGTCGTTTCAGGAGAGACGGGAGAGTACGGCTGCGGTGATCGCCTCGGTGCGCTCCTTGCCTGGGACCGTACCGATGCCGATGGACGTGGTGGCCGCCAGCGCTGCCATGACGCGTGCTGCGGCTTTGGCCTCGCCAAGATGCCCGAGCATCATCGCCCCGGACCAGATGGCCGCGATCGGATTGGCCGTGCCGAGATGGGCGATGTCGGGCGCCGAGCCGTGAACGGGTTCGAACATCGAGGGAGCGCTACGCTCCGGATTGATGTTGGCGGAGGCGGCGAAGCCGAGACCGCCCTGGATGGCTGCGCCGAGATCGGTCAGGATGTCGCCGAACAGGTTGGAAGCAACGACGACATCGAGGCTCTCCGGCGCCATGACCATGCGCGCGGCGAGCGCGTCCACATGGTAGCTCGTGCACGCGACGTCCGGATAGTCGGCGGCAACCAGCCGCGTCACCTCGTCCCAGAACACCATCGAGTATTTTTGCGCATTCGACTTGGTGACCGAGGCGAGCTTCTTGCGCCGCTTGCGCGCCTGGTCGAAGCCGAACCGCAGGATCCGTTCGACGCCGGCGCGCGTGAACACCGAGGTCTCGACCGCGATCTCCGCGGAGGTGCCCTGATGCACACGCCCGCCGGCGCCCGAATATTCGCCTTCGGTGTTCTCGCGGATGCAGAGAATGTCGAACGCGGTCGTCTTCAGCGGGCCGTTGACGCCCGGAAGCAGGCGGTGTGGCCGGACGTTGGCATATTGCGTGAACCCCTTGCGGATCGGCAGCAGCAGGCCGTGCAGCGACACCGCATCGGGCACCTCCGCCGGCCAGCCGACCGCGCCGAGCAGAATCGCGTCGAACGCCGCCAGCGTCTTGATGCCGTCGGCAGGCATCATCGTGCCGGTGTCCTTGTAGAACGCACAGGACCACGGAAACGTGGTTCCGCTGAGTGCGAAGCCCGAATGCCTGGCGGCGGCTTCGAGCACCGTCCACGCGGCGTCCGTGACGTCGCGGCCGATGCCGTCGCCGGGGATGAGTGCGATCGTATATGTCTTCATGAATGCCTCTCGACGTGGATGAGCACGCTCTTGGAGCGACGGTTGGCGTGATAGGCTTCGCGGCCGAGATCCTTGCCGATGCCGGAGTGCTTGTAGCCGCCCGTCGGCAGGATGTGATCGCGTGAGCGGCCGTAGCGGTTGACCCAGACGGTGCCTGCGGGAAGCGCGCGCGTGATCCGCATGACGCGCGAGACGTCGCGGGTGAACAGCCCGGCGGCAAGACCGTAGGTCGGATGGTCGGCGAGTGCGAGGGCTTCTTCCTCGGTGACAAATGTCTGAAGCGTCAGCACCGGCCCGAAGATCTCTTCGGCAACGGCGGGAGAGGACTGGCCCACCTTCGCAAGCAGCGTCGGCGTATAGAAGTACCCCTTGCCCTCCATCGGTCCGCCGCCCGTGCGGCATTCGGCGCCCTTTGCGCGCGCTGCCTGCACGATCGCGTCGATCCGCGATCGCTGCTTCTCGGAGATGATCGGGGAGTAGGTCGTTGCGGCCTCCCAGGTGGGGCCGGCCCGGACGGCCTGCATGCGGGCGATGATGGCTTCGACAAGCGGTTCGGCCACGAAGCTGTGGGCGATGAGCCTAGATCCGGCGACGCAGGCCTGGCCGGCGTTTGCGAGGATGCTGCCGGCAATCGCGGCGGCGGCCTGATCCAGATCGGCATCGGCGAAGACGAGCTGCGGGCTCTTGCCGCCGAGCTCGAGCGTCATGGGCTTGATGCCCGTCTGCGCGATATTGGCCATAATGGCAGCGCCCGCGCGGGTCGATCCGGTGAAGCTCACCTTGCCGATGTCGGGATGTCCGGTGATGGCGGCGCCCGTCGTCGGCCCGTCGCCGAGCACGATGTTGATGAGCCCCGCGGGCATGCCCGCCTTCACCGCGAGTTGGGCGAGCAGGATGGACGAGAACGGCGTCATCTCGGACGGCTTCAGCACGACTGCGTTGCCGGCGGCGAGGGCCGGCCCGAGTTTCCATCCCGCCATGTTCACCGGAAAATTCCAGGGCGTGATCGCACCAACAACCCCGTAAGGCTCGGTCATGATCATGCCGAGGTGTTCGTCGTCGGTGGGCACCAAGTCGCTGCCCTCCTTGTCGGCGAATTCGGCGAAGAAGCGGATTTGCTCCGCGGTGATCCCGATATCGCCAGCAACCAGTTGACCGACCGGGCGGGTGGACGAAATCGCCTCGACCTTGGCGAGCATCTGGGCTTCGCTCTCGATGAGATCGGCCCAGCGCTTGAGGACGTTGGCTCGTTCGCGCGGGCGTACGCCGCCCCAATTGCTGGTCTTCAGGGCCTTCCTGGCGGTTTGGACCGCCTCGTCCACGGTCTCCGCCGAGGCGACAGGACACTCGGCGTAGAGCGCGCCGTCCGAAGGCCGGTGCAGCGGAAGCACACCGGCAGACTCCAGCAACCGATCGCCGATGAAGTGGCCCATCGGCAGCTGAATCCGGTCGGGATCGAAGCTCAGGCTCATGACACCGTGACGTAGATCTTGCGGACGGTCTCGATGGTCTTCCAAACGCCGGTAAAGCCGGGCTTCATGACGAAGCTGTCGCCGGCCTTGAACGTGATTGGCTCACCGCCATCCGGTGTGATCTCGATCCTGCCGGCGAGGATGTGACAGAATTCGAAGGTCTCGCCCTTGATGGAGCGCGTCTCGCCCGGGGTCGCTTCCCACACGCCGGTATGCACCAGCTCACCCTTGGCCTCGTCCTGCGCCCAGGTCTTGAAGTGCGGCGCGCCGGCAATGAGCCGCTCCGGGATTGGGCCGGATTCCTCCGGGGTGAACGTCGGGTTGGGATCAATCCGCTTCAGCAGCAAGTTGGGCTCCTTTCAGTAACCACAAGTCCGATCCAGGAGCCCGAAGGTCGAGGTCCGCTTGATCGCGTGATGTTGTCGGCGACCGCGTCAGCGGCGCTGTCGGTCGGGGCTTTGGACGCGCAGGGGATGGCGAGTTCACCCGATTGCATTATGCTATCGGAGCGGCATTCCATCCGGTGCCGAATGCAATTGCGATTTGGTGGATTGTTTCGCCAGATGGCTGTTCTGAAACGTTATCTGCGGCGGGGCCCGGTTTATGCTGAGCGCCACCGCGGCTCGGGAGCGAACTCAGGGACACTACTGCGACCAATGTCAGGCCGATCAGGGGGAGACATGAAGTCCCGCACGACCCGTTCGCTGACGATCGACGCATTCGATACGCGTGCGGTCGACATCGACACGGTCGAGCTCGATCAACTCTACACCCTCTCGATCGGTGTCGGCTGGCCGCACCGCCCGGAGGACTGGCAGTTTCTGCGTGACACCGGCCACGGCATCGCCGTTCATGATGAAATCGGACGGGTGCTGGGATCGGCCATGTGGTTTCCCCATGGGGCGGATTTTGCCACTGTCGGCATGGTCATCACCTCGCCCCGTCTTCAGGCGCTTGGCACGGCCCAGTGGCTCATGAAGCGCATTCTGTCCGCTTCCAAGGGACGCAATCTCCGCCTCAATGCCACGCATGCGGCGCGCAAGCTCTATCTTTCGCTCGGCTTTCATCGCGAACGAACGGTGTTCCAGCGGCAAGCCGAGGTGCAGCGATCCGGCGAGGTGCCGGGTCCTTCCGAGGGGGGCGAACTGCGGGAGCTGGGTCGGAAAGACCTGCCGGCCATCGCCCAACTGGATGCGCAGGCATTTGGCGCCTCGCGCTACGATTTGCTTGCGGCGCTCCTTAGACAATCCGCCGGGTTCGGACTCTACCGGCATGGTCGTCTCGAAGCCTTCGCCTTGTGCCGCCCGTTCGGGCGAGGGCACGTCGTCGGGCCCGTCGTTGCGTCAAGCGACGAGGATGCGATCCAGGTGGTTGCGCCGCATGTCGCGGCTCATGATGGACAGTTTCTGAGGATCGACACGCACCTGGCCGACGGCGAGTTTTGCTCCTTCCTGGCCCGGTGTGGCCTTGTCTTTTTCGACACCGTCACGACAATGTCATTGGGGGGAGAGTTTCTCGATCCTAACGATCGCTCCCGACACGCACCTGTGACCTACGCGCTTGCCAGCCAGGCGCTTGGCTAAATCGGGGCGCGAAGCTGTTCGGTGCTCACCTTTGTTCAATCGAACGCGGAGATCACGCCGTCAATAAGATTGCATGCCAGCAAATGGTCACTCGTGGGCACGGCGGTACGCTGGATCTCGACCAGGGATGCGTCGATGCGCCTGATCCGTTCGCGCATGTCGCGGGCGAGCTGGATGGCTGCGTCTTCCTCGATGGCCTGAAAGCGGACGCGTTCACCGGGGCGGAGCTGAGCAAGCCGCGGCAGGTCCGCCGAGATCACGGTTGCGATCTTTGGATATCCTCCGGTGGTCTGGCGATCGGCGAGCAGGATGATCGGCTGGCCATTGCCCGGAATCTGGATGCTGCCGAACACCGTGCCGTCTGAGACGATACCCACCGCGCCGGCGTGTTGAACGCGCGGCCCTTCGAGCCGGCATCCCATGCGATCGGACAGGGCGGTGACGGTGTAGTCGGAGGCGAAGAACGTTGCGATGCCCTCTGCGCTGAAGGCATCGTCCTGCGGGCCGAGGAGGACGCGAACGGCGCCTTGCGCGCGGCGGCGGTGCGCCGGGGACACCATGAGATGTGGACGTGCCGGCAGTCCGGGAACTGCCAGCGGCAATCGATCGCCCGCGCGCAGCGCGCCACCGTCGAGCCCGCCGAGCTGGCTGCGCGAATGCGTCGAGACGCTGCCGAGCATCGGGGCGACCTGAAAACCGCCGGAGACGGCGAGGACGGCGCGTGCGCCATCCCGCGCGGTTCCGATCGAGAGGCGCTGGCCTGCCTTCAGATCGTGTGTTTCGTGCGATGAAACCGGCCGGCCGTCGATGGCGACAGCGAAGTCCGCGCCTGCAAGCGCGAAGCGGATATCGGCGCCGGCACAGGTGAGCGTAGGCCCTGCGAGGGTGATTTCGAGGGCGGCCGTCTCAAGCTTGTTGCCGACCAGTGCATTGGCGGTCGCGAGCGCAATCGGATCCATCACGCCCGACGCCGAGATGCCAAAGCGCTGGAAGCCGCGGCGGCCAAGATCCTGGAGGGTCGTCGCAAGACCGGGCTCGACGATTTCGAGATCAACAGACATTGCGCCGCTCAGACCTTAAACTCTTCTCTCTCGGCGATGATCGCGCCTGTTTCAGCCGCGCGTTCCAGCGCGGCAAATTCGGCAACAGAGATGGGCCGAAACCGCAGCAGATCGCCGGCGCGGAACAGGAAAGGCTCGTGCGTGCGTCGCGGATCATAGGAGCGTACCGGCGTGCGCCCGAGCATATGCCAGCCGCTCGGCGAGGCGAGCGGCGGCGCAACCGCGGCCTGCTGACCTCCGATGGAGACGCTGCATGGCGGCGTCACGAGCCTGGGTTCCGGGCGCCGGTCGACATGAAGCGCGGCATCGAGCCCGCCGAGATAGGCAAATCCCGGCATGAAGCCGATCATGTAGACGCGGTATTCGGCTGCGCTGTGCCGCGCCACGATCTCGTCCGTGGTCGTGTCGAGTCGCTGTGCGAGCCAGTCGAGGTCCATGCCGTTGTCGCCGCCATAGGCGACGGGAACGGTCCACCGGCGGCGGACCTGTCCTTTCGGGGCGACCGGCGGCCACAGCGCCATGATCTCGGCCTCGATGTCGCGCCGTGACAGCATGACCGGGTCGAAGCAGACCAGCAGCGTGCGGTAGGTCGGGACGATCTCGACGATGCCGGGCAGGGCGCGCTCGGTCAGCGCACGGTCGAGATCGACGACGCGCGCGTTGACATCGGCGTCGATGCCGTCTCCGACTTCGACCGTCAGCGCGGTATCACCCGATCGGCGGAAGCGCGGCACCGCGTAGAGCGCATCATTGGCCATGCTTATTGAGGCCCTGGCGAGATCGTTGGACGTGGGAATGCTCCTCGAAAAGCGGCAACGCCCCATGCAAGCGGCGCGCCGAATTTTTCGTGACGCACATGGCCTATCATGGGTATATCGAACCTGCACGGCAAATGAGGACGACGATGACTCTGATCGATATGAACTGCGACATGGGCGAAGGTTTCGGCGTCTACACGCTCGGCGATGACGCCGAGATGCTGCGGACCGTCACCTCCGCCAACATCGCCTGCGGCTTTCATGCCGGCGATCCGCTCGTCATGCATCGCACCCTGACCGAGGCGAAGGCCAACGGCGTGCAGGCCGGTGCGCATCCCGGCTTTCTCGATCTCTGGGGTTTTGGCCGCAGGCCCATCCAAGGCGAGCGTCCCGCCGACATCGAGAAGATCGTGCTCTACCAGGTGGGCGCGCTGATGGCGCTGGCCTCCGACGCCGGTCACACCGTCCGCCACGTCAAGACCCACGGTGCGCTCGGCAACATCGCTGCGGAGGATCGCGATCTCGCCGAAGCCGTGGCGCGTGCGATCCGCACCATCGACCGCAACCTGATCTTCGTGGTGATGCCCGGCCAGGAGACGGAGCGGGCCGGCGAGAAATTCGGCCTGCCGCTGGTGCGCGAGATCTATGCCGATCGCGCCTATGCCGACAACGGCAATCTGGTGTCGCGCCGCCTCGCTGGATCCGTCATTCATGATGCTGAGGTCGCCTCTGAAAGGGTCATTCGGATGATCGAGGACCGCGCGATCACGTGCCTGTCGGGCGCGCAGTTGCCGACCCGCATCGACAGCGTCTGTGTCCACGGCGATACGCCGGGCGCGGTCGCGATGGCGCAGCGCCTGAAGGCGCGCCTTGCCGCAGCGGGCGTCACGCTGGCACCGATGGCCAAGGTTATCGGTGCCTGATCGTCCGGCAGCCATTCCTTCACGAGAGAAGCCCGTCTCGCGATGAAGCGATGATCGCTTCGATCTTGCGCGCTTCATCCTTCATCGTGGCGATGACGTCGAGCAATCGCGTCTCCGGCAGCCGGGCTTCCGTCGCGCCGATCGCGATCGCCGCAATCGGGTGGCCCTTGGGTGTCATGATCGGCACGGCTGCGCCCACGATGCCGGCCACCGAGCGATTGACCTCGTGGCAGAAGCCGCACTTGCGGATTGCCGCCAGATCCGCCTTGGACGGCACATCGTGTCCCAATGCGAGGATGCGTTCGCGGTTTGCGGCGAGCACCTCCGCTCGCTCGGCCTCCGGCAGATGCGCAAGGATCGTCGTGCTGCCCGGACCTAATCCCAGCGGGGTCGCCCCGCCGACATGACCGGTGAGGCTGCGTATCGTGTAGTTGGCATCCTGGCGGTCGAGGCAGACGGCGTCGAAGCCGGAACGCGCCATGAGAAACATGCAGTCGCCCGAGGCTGCCGCGAGCCGAACCAGTGCGGGGCGCGCCGCGGCGGCAAGACCTCCGGCATCGGCTCCTGTCGCGCCGAGTTGAAACAGCTTGAGACCGAGGCGGAGGCGCTTGGTATCGCCGACCCGGGTGAGATAGCCGCCGCGCTCGAGGGCCGCGACGAGGCGATGCGCCGTCGGCTGCTCCAGTCCGCACATCTCGGCGATTTCCGTGAGCCGCATTCCTTCCGGAGGCGCAGCGGCAACGGCTTCGAGCACGGCGAGTCCTCGCTCCAGCGCCTGTGCTCCGCTTTGCTTCTTCATTTAGCCTCCAATAAATCCATATTATGGAAGTTATTGTAGAATTTCAATCACTATACGAATTTTCGTTGACCAGTTTCGGGAGATGATCAATCTTTCCGGTAACGCTGCGATGCCGGGGCGGCGCCTACACCGATCGAAAGGATCGTCATGCGTCTTTCCACTATCGGCGGCGCGGGCCGCCTGATCGCTACCTGCGTATGGGTTCTCGTGGCCGGCCTCGGTGCCGCGCACGCGGCTGAACCGTCGCTTCCGGATTTCATCAAGAGCCAGGGTGTCCTGAAGGTCGGCGTCAAATGCGACTACCCGCCCTCCGGCTTCCTGGACGAGAAGGGCAAGTTCGCCGGCATCGAGGTCGAGATGGCGAGGCGTATCGCCGAGATCGCGTTCGGTTCGCCCGACAAGGCCGAATTGCAGTGCGTCACCTCCGAAGCGCGCATTCCGACGCTCAACGCCAAGAAGGTCGATCTGATCATCGCCACGCTCGGCATCTACCCCGAGCGGCAGAAGGTGATCGACTTCACCACTCCCTATTGCTGGGGCGCAAGCGGCGTCATCCAGCTCAAGAGCGGCGCTGCGAAGTCGCTCGCGGACTTCAAGGGCAAGACCATCTCCGTGCTCAAGGGCGCATCGCAGGCCGTCTGGCTCGAGAAGAACATGCCGGAGGTGCAGACGCTGCGGCTGAACACGGTCGCCGAAGCGCTTCAGGCGATGCGGCAGGGGCGAGCCGACGGTTACGCGGGCGACACCTCGGTGCTGTTCCCGATCCTCTCGGCGAACAAGGATCTGGCGATCCTGCCGGAACAGGAAGTCTTTGACGTCGCTTTCATCGGCGCCGGCCTGCGCAAGAACGAGCCGGAATGGAAGGCCTGGCTGGATGCGCAGCTCGGCAAGCTGCGCGACGAAAAATTCTATTCCAAGGTCGTGCCGACGGTCGTCTCTGATGTCATGGTTCGCGACGAGACGATCAAGTTCTACGAGAGCGACGCACCGAAGAAGTAAGCCAGCCTTGCTGGGTGGCGGCCGCCTCGCGCGGCCGTCCTCGAGGTGACGCAGCATGATCGACGGCTTCGACTGGGCCTACCTCTACGATACGCTCCCTGCGCTGCTGCGCGGGTTGCGCACGACATTGATCGTCAGCGTGATCGCGATCCTGCTTTCGCTCGCGATCGGCGCGATCGGGGCCGTCATGCGCCTCTCGGGTCGCCCCTTCCTCGTTTGGCCGGCCCGCGGCTATGTGGCGTTCATCCGGAACACGCCGCTGCTGGTTCAGCTCTTCTTCATCTTCTACGGGCTGCCTGTGATCGGTGTCAGGCTGTCGGCGTTCTGGTCGGGCGTCGTCTGCCTCTCCATCTGGGGTGGCTGCTATCACCTCGAGAGTTTTCGCGCCGGCTATGTCGGGGTATCCCAGGGCACCCGCGATGCCGCGCGTGCGCTCGGGCTCAAGGCCTGGCAATACGCGCTGCTGGTCGCGCTTCCCATCGCCTTGCGCACCGCTGTTCCGTCGATGGCCAATACCAGCATCGCGATGCTGAAGAACTCGTCTTACTTGCAGGCCATAGGGCTTGCCGAGCTGACGTTCGTGGCGATTGACCGCAACTCGCTCGAATTCCGCACCATCGAGCTCTTCGCCGCGATCTGCATCTTCTATCTCGTTCTCGTGCTGGCGATGTCGGCCGGCGCGACCAAGCTCGAATCCTACCTGCAACGACCTTTCCTGGCGCGATAGCGATGCAGACCATCCTCATCAACCAGGAGATCTTGGCGCAGGGGTTTTTGATGACGCTGGCGCTGACGCTCGCCGTCATCGTTGCCGCGACGGCGGTTGCCGTCCTGCTCGCCGCGGGGATGCTGTCGAGGTCGGTCTGGCTGCAATGGCCGTCCCGGATTCTCGTCGAAGTGATGCGCGACATTCCGCTCTTCGTCACCATCATGATGGTCTATTTCGTGGCGCCCGCCGTCGGCATCGGACTCAATCCGTTCGGCGCAACGGTGGTGGGTCTCGGCGCATGGGGCGGCGCCAACGGCGCGATCATCATCCGTGCCGGCATCAATGCGATTCCGAGAGGGCAGTTTGATGCCAGCGCGGCCTTGGGGCTGCATCCGCTCAAGGCGATGCGGTTCGTCATCCTGCCGCAGGCCTTGCGGCCGATCCTGCCGCCCTATCTCGGCCTCGTCACGCAGCTCGTGCAGGGGACCTCGATTGGCGCGTTGATCGGCGTGCGCGAACTGCTGAAGACAGCCCAGATCGTCATCGAGCGTACCACCATCATGGATGGCGGTCTCTCACCCTTCACATTGTATGGCGTCGTTCTCGTCATCTATTTCCTGATTTGCTCGGCTCTATCGTTTGCGAGCGGACGTCTCGAGATCGGGCTCGGCCGGCATGAGCGCGCGCAGGCCGACAAGCCGTCTCTCGCCCGCCTCTCGCAGGTCCCGCGCGGCTGAGCATCTCCTTCCACTCGTATCCAGCGAATGTGCCATGACCGTTGACGCCGCAACTCTCGAAGCCAGTCTCGCCGCCGCGATCGTCGCGCGAGCGCCGGAGTTGCCGCCCGCGATCCGAAACCTCGCCTGCGAGCATATGGCCGATTTCGTCGGCGTGGCTGCGGCCGGCCTGCGCTCCGAGACCTTTCTGCGCCTTTCGCATGTGCTTGCGCCGCGGCCGTCGGCTGCGCCCGGGCACGCCAGAATCTGGGGCGGAGCGGGCTTTCTGCTGGCGCGGGATGCTGCGCTGCTCAACGCGGTCGCAGGCCATATCGATGATTTCGACGATGACGAGGCCGAGCTGTCGCTGTCGCATCCGACCGTCACGGTGCTGACTGCGGCGGCGGCCGCGGCCGAGCTCACTCCCGTTTCCGGTGCCCGGCTCGTCGAGGCCTATGTCGCGGGCGTCGAGTTGATCATGCGACTCGGACCATTGCTCAACCCTTCGCACTACACGCGCGGCTTTCATGCGACCGCGACGCTGGGTGCGCTCGGCGCCGCCGCGGCCGCCGGCCTCGTCTTCGGCCTCGATACCGACCGCATGCGGCACGCGCTCGGAATTGCTGCCTCGCTCGCCGGCGGCTTGCGCAGCAATTTCGGCAGCGACACGAAATCGCTCCAGGCTGGCAATGCCGCGCGGAGCGGTGTCATGGCGGCAGAACTGGCCCGCGGCGGTTTCTCGTCGACGCCCGGGAGTCTGTTCGGCCCGATGGGTTTTGTGAACGTGTTCGGCAGCCAGGGCCTGCAGATGGGAGCCGCAGATTTCGGCCGTCCCTGGCTGCTTGATGCTCCCGGCGTGACGATCAAGGCCTATCCCTGCTGCACCTGTGCTCACACCGCGCTCGATTCGCTCTTCGCCCTGATGTCGGAGCGGAAGCTTGATCCGGCCACGATCCGCTCCATCGAAGTCGATGTCGACGAGGCGGCGCCAAGCATCCTGATCCATGACGGCGCGAGGACCGCGCTGGAGGGCAAGTTCAGCATGCCCTATTGCCTCGCCGTCGGGCTGCTGCGCGGCCGGCTCGGCCTTGCTGAATTCGACGACGCGCTCGCCGCCGACGATCGCGTGCGCGCGCTGATGGCGCGTATCGCGATGAAGCCCGACCCCAGCCTGCCGAAAGCCGGCGGCGGCATCTCGCTGGCGAGCCGTTTGCGGATCACCTTCGAAGATAGTTCAGTCGTCGAACGGTATACCGAGCAGCCGAGCGGCAGTCGCCGGCATCGGCTCAGCCGGGAGCGGCTTCGCGAAAAATTCGTCGCCAACGCAGGCGGCGTGCTCGGGGCCGCAACCATCCCGACCTTCGACACTCTGCTCGGCGCCGACGCGGTTGCTGAGGCCGCGCGATGCTTCGATGCGCTCTGCGCGCCGCAGCGGGCCGCTTAATTCAGGAGACGAACATGGACGTTTCGCAGCTCATCACGGATCCCTATTGGTGGGACGCCGCGCCTCCCGAGGATGCCCGGGATCCGCTTCCGGCCAAAGCTGACGTGGTTGTCGTCGGTAGCGGCTATAGCGGGCTGTCGGCCGCGGCCGAGCTTGCGAGAAACGGCGCCGATACGGTGGTGCTCGACGCCGAAGCGCTCGGCGCCGGCGCAAGCACGCGCAGCGGGGGCATGGTGTCCAGCGGCCAGAAGATGGTGATGACGGGGGCCGTGCGCGGCAAGGCGCGTGAGCGCGTGTCCGATCTGCTGGCCGATTCCGTCGCCTCCTTCGAGCACATCGAGAACCTGATTGCGCAGGAAAAGCTCGACGCGGGCTATCACAAGAGCGGCCGCTACTTCGCCGCCTACGTGCCGAAGCATTTCGATCGCCTGCGCCGGCAGGGCGAGCTGCTGCACGAGATGACCGGCGTGACCGTGCACACCATCCCCCGTAGCGAGCAGCAGCGCATCACCGCGACCGAGTTCTATCACGGCGGCATCGTGGTCGACGACTATGGCGGGCTGCATCCCGGACTCTATGCGCGCTCGTTGCGCGACCTCGCTCGCCGCTGCGGCGCCCGCCTGTTCTCGCACGCGCCGGTCAAGGCGATCGAGCGCGAGGAGGGCGGTTTCCGCGTCGTCACCGGGCGGGGCGAAGTGCGCGCGCGCGAGGTGGTAGTGGCGACCAACGGCTATACCGGCCAGGCGACGCCGCGGCTGCGCAAGCGGGTCATTCCGGTCTACAGCTATCAGATCGCGACCGAGCCGCTGCTGCCGGAGCTCATGAACGCGATCAATCCCGGCCGGCGCATGATCTCCGATAGCCAGCGCGAGCTCTACTACACGCGGCCTTCGCCTGACGGCACGCGTATCCTGTTCGGCAGCCGTCCGAGCTTCGTCGATGTCGACGAGCGCACGGCGGCGGCCACACTCGCCGCCCGGCTCGAGGAAGTCTGGCCGCAGCTCTCCAAGTTCCGGATCACGCATTCCTGGCGCGGCAAGGTCGCGATGACCTTCGACAAGGTCGCGCATATGGGGACCGACGAAGGCGTTCATTTCGCGATGGGCTGCAACGGCAACGGCGTCGCGCTCATGACCTATCTCGGCCATCAGACCGCGCTCAAGATTCTCGGCAAGGCCAACAGGCGTGTTGCGTTCGACGCGCCTGAGTTTCCGACCGAGTTCTACTATGGCGGCCGCCCGTGGTTCCTGCCGATCGTCAGCGCCTGGTATCACCTGCGCGACGGCATCGACCGGCGCTTCTCCTGATCGGAGCAGTGACGAAGCTAGACGTGGATGGCGTGGCCGAGGGCCTTGAATGCGGCTTCCTGGATGGCTTCGCCGAGCGTGGGATGTGCGTGGATCGTGCCGGCGATGTCCTGCAAGACCGCGCCCATCTCGATCGCGAGGCCAAACGCGGCGGACAGCTCCGAGACGCCCTGTCCAACGGCCTGGATACCGAGGACGCGCTGACTGTCGGCCCTTGCGACGACGCGCACGAAGCCGGGCTCGCCATGGCGCGTCATCGCGCGGCCATTGGCTGCAAAGGGAAATTGCCCAAGCTTGATGTCGATGCCGGCCTGGCGAGCCTCTTCCGGTGACAAGCCCGCGGAGACGATCTCGGGGTCGGTGAAGCAAATCGCCGGGATGCACTGCTTGTCCCATGCGCGCGGCATGCCGGCGGCGATTTCCGCCACCATCTCGCCCTGCGCCATGGCGCGATGGGCCAGCATCGGCTCGCCCGTGACATCGCCGATCGCATAGATGCCGCGCATCGAGGTCTCGCAATGCTGACCGATGCGGATGAAGCGACCGTCCATGTCGAGCACGAGTTGCTCCAGCCCCAACGTGGCGGTGACAGGCGCGCGCCCGACCGTGACGAGTATCTTGTCAGCCTGCAGGCTGCGCTCCCGGCCGTCGGCCGTCTCGACGCGCAATCCGTCGCCTTGGGCGGTCGGGCCGAGCGCCCGCGCGCCGGTCAGCACCTTGACGCCGAGCGCGGCGAGGCGTCTCGTGATCGGCGCGGTCAATTCGGCATCGTAGAGCGGCAGGATGTTGTCCTGCGCCTCGACCACCGAGACCTTGCTCCCAAGCTTGGCGAAAGTGGTCCCGAGTTCGAGCCCGATATAGCCGCCGCCGACGACGACAAGGGATTTTGGCACTTCTGAGAGCGAGAGAGCGCCGGTCGAGGAGATGACCCTGCCGCCGAACGGCAGGGACGGCAACTCCACGGGCGCCGAGCCGGTCGCGATCACGACCGTCTCGGCCTTGATCGTCTTGGGGCCGGTCTCGGTCTCGACAACGATCATCTTGCCGTCGCGGAAGCGTGCATGGCCCTGCACGATCTTGACCTTGGCCTTGCGGAGCAGCGCGGCGACGCCGTTGTTCAGCCGCTGGACGATACCGTCCTTCCAGGCGATCGCCTGCTTGAAGTCCAGCGCGGGCTCTGCCGCCGTCAGGCCGAACGGCGTCTTGCCGTGTGCCGCCTCGGTCAGCTTTTCGAATTCCTCGGCAACGTGGATCATCGCTTTTGAGGGAATGCAGCCGACGTTCAGGCAGCTTCCGCCCAGCTTGCCGCGTTCGACGAGAACGGTGTCGAGGCCGAGCTGGCCGGCGCGGACCGCGCACACATAACCGCCGGGGCCGCCCCCGATAACGACAAGCTGACAGGTGATCTCGGTCATTGCTTCTTCCGTCTCAGGGGTCGACGAAGATCGTCGCCGGGTTCTCCAGCAGCTCCTTGAGCCTTTGCACGAAGACGGCGGCGTCCCAGCCGTCGATGACGCGGTGATCGAAGCTGGAGGAGAGGTTCATCATCTTGCAGGGCACGAACTGCGTGCCGTCCCAAACCGGACGCACCGCGATCTTGTTGACGCCGACGATGGCGACCTCGGGGTGGTTGATCACCGGCGTGGTCGCAAGACCGCCAAGCGCGCCGAGCGAGGTAATGGTGATCGTCGATCCGGTCAGTTCCTCGCGCGTCGCGGTGCCTTCGCGGGCGCGCTGCGCGAGACGGTTCAGCTCGATGCTGCAGTCCCGAAGGTCACGCGCCTCCACATGCTTCACCACGGGCACGACGAGGCCCGACGGGGTCTGGGTCGCGATGCCGATATGGATGCCGGCATGCTGATGCACGATGCCGGCCTCGTCGTCATAGAGCGCGTTGAGCGCGGGCTGCTCGGCAAGCGCCTTGGCCATGGCGCGCATCAGGAACGGCAGCAGCGTCAGCTTGGGCTGTTCCGGCACCGGCTTTTTGTTCAGCGTCGCGCGCAGCTCCTCCAGCGGGGAGACGTTCACCTCTTCGATGATGGTGATGTGTGGAATGCGCGACTTCGACAGCGCCATCTTCTCGGCAATGCGGCGGCGCAAGCCCACCACCTTGACGTCGGTGACGGCAGTCTTTGGGCTCATGCCGCGACCATGGAGCGGTGCCGGTCCGCGGGAGAGGAAGGCGTCGATGTCCTCATGGGTGATGCGCCCGGCGGGGCCGGTGCCGTGGACCTGGCGCAGGTCGATGCCGGCTTCGCGCGCCTTGAGGCGTATGGCGGGCGAGGCCAGCGGCTTCTCGCCCGGCGCGCGGCGGACCGCAGATGTGGTCGCGGGCGGAACCTCGATCGCCGCTGGGTGAACGCGGGCAGGGGGCGCCGGTCGAGCATCCGGGGCTTCGGCTTTCACCAAGGCCGGTGGCGCCGCGACGTCTTTCGTCGGCGCTTTGTTTGCCGGCTCCGAGGCGTCATCGCCGGCCACCTTGAGCTTCACCAGCGTCGAGCCGATCGCGACTGCTTCACCGATCTGTGCGCCGATCCAGCTGACCTCGCCCGCGAGCGGCGTGGGAATTTCGACCGAAGCCTTGTCGGTCATCACGGTGGCAAGCAAATCGTCCTCGCGAACGAGATCGCCCACCTTGACGTGCCATTCGACCAGTTCGGCTTCGGCGATGCCTTCGCCGATATCCGGAAGCTTGACGCTGCGCTCGCCCATCAGCGTGCCTCCACGATATCGCGCAGCGCCTGCCCAAGCCGGGCGGGGCCGGGGAAATAGTCCCATTCCTGCGCATGCGGGTAGGGCGTGTCCCAGCCGGTGACGCGCATCACCGGCGCTTCGAGATGATAGAAGCAGTGCTCCTGCACCAGCGCCGTCAGTTCCGCGCCGAAGCCGGAGGTCAGGGTGGCTTCGTGCAGCACGATGCAGCGTCCGGTCTTGGCGACGGAAGCCACGATCGTCTCGAGATCGAGCGGAAGCAGGGTGCGCAGGTCGATCACCTCGGCATCGACGCCCGTCTCCTCGACTGCCGCCAGGGCAACGTGAACCATGGTGCCGTAGGCGAGGATGGTGACAGCCTCGCCGGCGCGTCGCGTCACCGCCTTGCCGAGCGGTGTGGTGTAGTGTCCTTCCGGCACTTCGGAGAGCTCATGCTTGGCCCATGCGGTGACCGGGCGATCGTGATGACCATCGAACGGGCCGTTGTAGAGCCGCTTCGGCTCCAGGAAGATGACGGGATCCGGATCCTCGATGGCCGCGATCAGGAGACCCTTCGCATCATAGGGATTGGACGGCACGACCGTCTTCAGTCCAGCGACATGCGTGAACAGCGCCTCCGGGCTCTGGCTGTGGGTCTGCCCGCCGAAAATGCCACCGCCGGTCGGCATGCGGATGACCAGCGGACAGGTGAAGTCGCCGGCCGATCGATAACGCAGGCGCGCTGCTTCCGAGACGATCTGGTCGTAAGCCGGATACATGTAGTCGGCGAACTGAAGCTCGACGCAGGGGCGCAAGCCATAAGCGGCCATGCCGATCGCGGTGCCGACGATGCCGCATTCGCTGATCGGCGCATCGAAACAGCGCGAGACGCCGTACTTCTGCTGCAGGCCCTGCGTGCAGCGGAACACGCCGCCGAAGAAGCCGACGTCCTCGCCATAGACCACGACGTCGTCGTTGCGAGCCATCGAGACGTCGAGCGCCGAACGGATTGCCTCGATCATCGTCATGCGCGGCATCGCATCAAACTCCGATCTGCTGGCGCTGCCGACGCAGATGCGGCGGTAGCTCGGCATAGACATCCTCGAAGATATCGCGCGCCGAGGGCTTGCCGCCGGAATGCAGGGTGCCGAAGGCCTCGGCTTCCTTCTGCGCGGCGATGACGGTGGCAAGAATCTCGGCCTCGGTCTGCTTGTGGCGCTCTTCCGACCAGGCGCCGGCTGCGATGAGATGCTGCTTGAGCCGGATCACGGGATCGCCCAGCGGCCACTCCTCGGATTCGTGCTTCGGCCGGTAGGCGGAAGGATCATCCGACGTCGAATGTGCGCCGGCGCGGTAAGTGACGTATTCGATCAGTGTTGGCCCGAGGTTGAGCCGCGCCCGCTCGATCGCCCATTTTGCGACGGCATAGGTCGCGAGATAGTCGTTGCCGTCAACCCTGAGCGCGGGGATGCCGAAGCCGAGGCCGCGCGCCGCGAAGGTGCCTGAGCCGCCACGCGCGATGCCCTGGAAGGTCGAGATGGCCCACTGGTTGTTGACCACGTTGAGGACGACCGGCGCCTTGTAGGTCGAGGCGAAGACAAGCGCCGCATGGAAATCCGACTCCGCCGTCGAGCCGTCGCCGATCCAGGCGGCGGCAATGCGGTTGTCGCGCTTGATCGCCGACGCCATGGCCCAGCCGACCGCCTGCACGAACTGCGTGGCGAGGTTGCCCGAAATCGAAAAGAATCCGTGTTTTTTCGAAGAGTACATCACGGGCAATTGCCGGCCCTTTAGCGGATCATGCTCATTGGAATAAATCTGACACATCATGTCGACGAGCGGATAGTCGTGTGCGATCAGCAGCCCGGCCTGGCGGTAAGTCGGGAAGTTCATGTCGTCAGGACCAAGCGCGATGCGGAACGCGCAGCTCACGGCTTCCTCGCCGGTGTGCTGCATGTAGAAGGACGTCTTGCCCTGACGTTGCGCCATCTGCATGCGGGCGTCGAACGTGCGCAGGGTCATCATGTGGCGCAGGCCGGCGACCAGCTCGTCCTGGGAGAGGTCCGGCACCCACGGCCCGATTGCCCGGCCCTCGTGATTGAGCACGCGGATGATCGAGTAGGCGAGATCACGAATCTCCTCAGGGAGCACGTCGACCGGCGGACGCCGGACCGAGCCTGCCTTCGGAATCGAGACGCCGGAGAAATCCGGCTTGCCTCCCGGTCGGCTTGCGGGCTCAGGAACGTGAAAATGAAGGGGTGTGGGGCTGGTCATGGCAGCATCCGCTCGTTTGCAGGTCCTGGAGAGACAGGCCGATCGGGGTCCTCGTACGCGAGCTCCACGACTTGAAGGTCCGTGATCGCGGGATGGCGCGACAACCGTTCCGTGAGGTCTGTGCAATCGGCCGACGGCTGGACTTCAAGAACCATCCGTATCGTTCGGTTCCCATCGGATCGCGTCGTCATCGCGACCTGGTCGAGGCCAAAGCCGAAACGCGCCGCGTCGAGCACAAGCCGGACGATCCCGTCAAAGGGGTCGGGCGAGGTAGCCATCACGCTGACGCGCCGGGGCTGCTGAGGTTGCATGTCAGTTCTCTCGCGACACATGATAATCTCCTGTTTCAAGAAAATTTCCCAAAATTCAGACAGACGTGCCAAAATTGCGGAATGTTTTCCCGCTAAAGCACGAAATGACAGAAAGATTTACCGATGCCCCCCAAGCGCAGCTCTGTCGAGGAGCTTGATCAACTGGATCGCCGGATTCTCTCGGCGCTTTGCGAGGACGGCCGGCTTACGACGAGTGCGCTGGCGGAGCAGGTCGGGCTCTCGAGCTCGCCGTGCTGGACCAGGGTGAAGCGTCTGGAGGAAAACGGCGCGATCGAGAAATATGTCGCGGTGCTCAATCATGCCCATCTCGGCTACAACAACATCGCCTTCGTCGAGATCACGCTGGACAAGCATGACGAGAAGGTGCTCGAGCGCTTCGGCGCTGCCCTGTCGCGCATTCCGGAGGTGATGGAAGCCTATCTGGTGACCGGCGAATACGATTATCTCATCAAGGTCGTGGTGCGGGACACCGATCACTACGAGCGCTTCCTGCGACAGGCCTTGTACAGGATCCCGGGCATCCGGCAGTCCCGAACGACGTTCGGCCTGCGCACCCTGAAGCGCCAGATCTCGATCGATCCTGCCAAGGCCGGTCAGCCCTGACATTCGGTTTGACGCCTGCCCGAGGCGAAGAATCACCGCTATGAAAGCGCGAAATCAAACAATGGCCGGGATATCCGTCCATCACCTCCGTCGAGACAGGAGTATTCCGATGACGAAAGCTGAGATCCGATTTCCGGTCGACGGCCGAATCCGAAAGATGTTCGTCGACGGCGCCTGGGTGGAAGCCCGCTCGGGCAAGGTCTTCGAGACGCGCAATCCCGCGACCGGCGAAGTCATCGGTCGTGTCCCGCAGGGCGAGGCGGCCGACATCAACGATGCGGTCGCCGCGGCCCGCCGCGCTTTCGTCGGACCGTGGAGCCGTTTCAAGCCGTTCGAGCGGCAGGCGCTGCTGCTGCGTATCGCCGACCTGTTCGAGAAGCACTGGGAGGAGATCAGCCAGTCCGATACGGCGGACATGGGAATGCCGATCGTCCGGACGCGGGCGAACAAGCTCCGCGTGATCGGCATGCTGCGATACTACGCCGGCATGGCGACCGCTCTGCACGGGCAGACGGTGGACAATTCGCTTCCGGGCGACATCGTCTCGTTCACACGGAAGGAGCCCATCGGCGTGGTTGGCGCCATCATTCCGTGGAATGCGCCGACGGCCGCATCGGTCTGGAAGATTGGACCCGCGCTCGCGACCGGCTGCACGATCGTGCTCAAGCCGTCGGAAGAGGCGCCGCTGACGCCGCTGCTGATCGCGGATCTGATGAACGAGGCTGGCGTGCCGCCCGGCGTCGTCAACGTGGTGACCGGAACGGGGCCGGAGGCCGGCGCGCCGCTGGCCGAACATCCCGGCGTCGACAAGATCGTCTTCACCGGGTCCACCGCGACCGGCCAGGCGATTATTCGCGCGTCGGCCGGCAACCTCAAGCGGGTGTCCCTCGAGCTTGGCGGAAAGTCACCGGTCATCGTCTGTGCCGATGCCGACCTCGACAAGGCCGTGCCGATCGCCGCGATGGCCGCTTTCGCCAATTCGGGCCAGATCTGCATCGCCGGCTCGCGCCTGTTCGTGGAGCGAAAGATCCATGATGAATTGGTCGAGCGGCTCGGGAAGTTCGCTTCCGCCCTGAAGATCGGCGATGGCGCGGATCCGGCGACGGAGATCGGGCCTCTCGTTTCCGAGCGACAGCTCGACAAGGTCGAGGGCTTCCTGCAAAGCGGGCGCGACGAAGGCGCGAAGGTGGTGGCCGGCGGCCGGCGCGCGAAGGAGGGCAGTCTTGCCAAGGGCAACTTCGTCGAGCCGACCGTGTTCGCCGGCGTCTCCGACGACATGCAGATCGCCCGCGACGAGATCTTCGGCCCGGTCATTTCCGCTTTGCCGTTCGACACCCTCGACGAGGCCGTGGATAGAGCCAATGCGACGCCGTACGGGCTCGCGGCAGGTGTCTTCACGCGCGACGTGAGTAAGGCGCACGTGATCTCGCGCAGCTTGCGCGCAGGATCGGTGTGGGTGAATACCTATCACGCAATCGATCCCGCAATGCCGTTCGGCGGCTACAAGATGAGCGGGTATGGCCGCGAGGGCGGCACCGAGCACCTCGACGAATACCTGCAAACGAAAGGTGTGTGGATCAAGCTGGACTGATTTTGGGACGACTGCGGCTAGGGGATTCGTTCGATATGCGCGCGGATCGCCTGTCGCTCGGCATCGATCCAGCCATGCTCGCGGGCCTTGGCCACCATCACGGCGTAGCCCTGGTCCCAGCTTGCATCGTCGGGGCGGCCCGGCAGGGTCGGGACCAGATCGATCGAGACGAGCGCATCGCGATCGTCGAGAAGCGTGATGCCGTTCCAGCTCTGCGTGTCCGTGCGGACATTGGCGCGCAGCACCAGCTTGAATTTTCGGAAGTCGAATGGCTCGTTCAGACGAACGGCACCGCCGTCCAGGCATTCGATGATCACGACGCGGCTCCCTCTCGCGCTTACGGCCTGATGGCTGATGATAGCAGGATCGCCACCAGGGGTGCGGCTAGGCTTGCGGCAGCGCGCGCAGTGCGCCCTGGAAATTGACGAGGGGATCGCCGTTGCCGCCGCGGGTGGCCACGATCCTGCCGATGAAGAGGCCGTGCGTGCCGACCACCTGGTGATGATGCAGCACGCATTCCAGGGCGCCGATCGCCGGTTCGAGCAGCGGCACGTCGAGAATGCCTTGCTCCCACGGCGCCGTGGCGAAGCGATCGATGCCCTTGGCGCCGCCGGCGAAACGCAGTGCCAGATCCTCCTGCCCGCTGCCGAGGAGACTGATCCCGAAGCGGCCGTTGGCGAGGATGGCGGCATGCGTCTCGGAGCTTGAATTGACGCCGACGAGAAGGCAGGGCGGGTCCATGCACAGCGAGGTGACGGAGCTGACCGTCAGCCCGCGCCGTGTGGTTTCCGTTCCCGTCGCCACGATTGCGACGCCGCTCGCGAGGTTGCGCATGGCCAGCCGGAATTCGGCGGCTTCGACCGAGCGGACATCGGTCATTTGAGACATCTGGCATCCCATGACGTGCCTCCGAACCTCGCTCTTCGCCCCGGTGCGCCTATGCCGAGACCGCTTCGCTTGCGACCTTGCCGCGGCCGGATTTCAGTTCTTTCCGGATCGCGGGGATGATCCTGCTGCCCCACAGTTCGATCTGGCGCAGCATCGTGCGCTGATCGAAATCACCGAGCTGGGTCTGAAGCGCGATGTGGGTCGGCTTGAGGATGCTGATCTCTTCCAGCATGCGATCGATCACTTGGTTGACGCTGCCGACAGGCAGGTTGCTCCGCATCGTCTCCAGGCTCATGTCGTTCGGTCCGGCTTCCTCCTTGATCAGATAGCCGTCGTCGCTCTGGGCGCGCCGGAACTTCAGGCTTTCGGAGAGCCGGCGCTGGAAGCGCGCATTGTCGAGATACGACTGGATTTCGCTGTCATTGTCGCTGGCATAGGCACAGCGCAGGAAGCCGAAATGCGTATCGTCGATGGAGCGGCCTTCCTTCGCTGCGATCCCCTCGAGACGTTCGCGCAAGGCCTTGATTGCGTCGAGGCCGTTCAGGAGCGCGGTGACGAACAGGTTGTGATTGTCGCGAATGGCGCGGCCGAGCGTCTCGCCATGGCCGGACGTGACCCAGATCGGTGGCATCGGTTTCTGCACCGTGCGCACGGCGATGGCGGTCGGCGGCATCTTCAGATGCTCACCGGAATAGGAGAAGATCCGCTGCTGCATGCCGGCCTGAAGCACGTCGTAGAATTCGGCAAATAGCGCATGCGAATGGTCGAGGTCCACGCCGAAGCGGTCGAACTCGAACTTCTGGTAGCCCGAGCCGATGCCGAGATCGAGGCGCCCGTTCGAGACCGTATCGGCAAAGCCGATTTCGCCGAGCAGCCGCGCCGGGTGATACAGCGGCAGCACGCAGACGGCGGAGCCGAGGCGGATGCGCTTGGTGAGGCCCGCGCAATGGGCGACCATCATCAGCGGCGAAGGGCAGAGGCTGTAATTGTTGAAATGGTGCTCGGCGTACCACGCCGTATCGAAGCCGGCGTGCTCGGCGGCGACCGTCTGCTCGACGGCGTTGTTGATCACCTGCTGCGAGCTCTGATGATAGCCGCGCTGCTGCGCCAGAATGAATACGCCGAATTCCATCGATTGCTTCCTCCGCTGATCGTGGTCGCGCTCGCGATCCACGCGGTCGCATTTGCGATCCGCCGGTCGCTCTTGCGACGCGTTCTCATGACGTTAGGGCCTTGAGCTTTTTCGAACAATTGACGTAATCTGAGCATGTCCTTTGCAGAATATGAAAAGATCGATGAACCGCCTCCAGGCCATGGAATTGTTCGTCAGCGCCGTCCGCGAGGGCAGCTTTTCGGCGGCGGGGCGCCGCGTCGGGCTCTCGCCGGCGTCGGTGTCGCGCTATATCGGCGAGCTCGAGGCGCAGCTCGGCGTGCAGCTTCTGAACCGCAGCACGCGCCATCTCGGATTGACCGATGCCGGCAAGATCTTCTTCCAGCGCACCGAGCAGGTGCTGCACGGGATCGAGGATGCCGAGGCCGCAGCGCTCGCGCTGCAGACCGCGCCGCGCGGAACGCTACGGGTGCACTCGCGGACACTATTCGGCATCAAGGTGCTGTCGCCGCTGATCCCGGGCTTTCAGAAGCTCTATCCGGAATTGAAGGTGGAGCTGCGCCTGTCCGAGCGGCGTCCCCAGCTTCGCGAAGATGAATTCGACGTCGACTTCCAGATCCAGGCGGCGAAAGATCCGGCCCTCATGCAGCGAAGGCTGCTGAGAAGCGAGCGGATTCTCGTGGCTGCACCGGACTATGTCGCCCGGATGCCGAAATTGCGCGAGCCGGAGGACATCACCCGCCACAATTGCCTGACCTACTGGATGGGTCCGGACGACGTGGTCTGGAAGTTCATGCACAGGAACAGGCTGCGTGAGATCGTCGTGCCGTCGTCCTTCAGCAGCAACAACGGGGTGGTGCTTTGCGATCTCGCCGCCGGTGGGCACGGCATCGCCCTGCTGGATGATTACACTGTGGCAGAGGAGCTGAAGCGTGGACGCTTGATACGTCTGCTGCCGGGCTTCCGGGTGACGAATTCCACCTTCGACGAGGGCATGTATGCGACGTTTCTCCAGAGCAGCTACTTGCCGGAGAAGATCAGGGTGTTCGTGGACTACATGGCGGAAAACGTGCCGAAACAGGTCAAGAGATCGGCGCGGTAGTGGAGAGCCCCGTCAGTCCGGGCCAAATCTGTGCGCCGGCAGTCCGCGAACGCCGAGGCCCTCGATGGCGAACAGGCCGCCGGCATCGGGGTGGTCGTCCCTGAGAGCGTGGCTGCGTGAAATCGACGTCACGTAGAGAATGTCGAGATCGGGGCCGCCGAACGTCACGCTGGTCGGATGACGGACCGGCATGTCGATCGTTCGCACGATCCTTCCGTTCGGCGCAAACCGCGCGATCTTGCCGATGCGCACGAGCACGGACCAGAGATGACCATCCGCATCGACCGTTGCGCCGTCGCAGCCAGATCCCTGCGCTTCCGTGTCGACGAAGACCCGCTTGTTCGCGAGGGGGCCGTCCGCCCGGTAGTCATAGGCCCAGATGATCCGCCTAGCGCTGTCGGCGATGTAGAAGGTCCGGCCGTCCGGGCTGAAGCACGGTCCGTTGCTCACGGCGAGATCCGTCTCCAGCAGCTCCAGCGCGCCTGATGCGCCCAGCCGATAGAGGCCGCCGAGCGGCGCTTCATCCGGGGCGCGGTCACCATGCATCGTGCCCGCGAGGAAGTTGCCATGGGCATCGGCCTTGCCGTCGTTGAGCCGCACCTTCGGGTGGTCGAGCCCGATCGACGGACCTTCCGTCAGCGCGCGCCTGGCGAAATCGTAAGCCGCGAATCCGTTGCGGAGGGCCAGGACCGCGCCGCCGTCGCCTCGCAACGCCAGCGACCCGATCGGCGCGGGCACATCGAATTGCTCGGCCACGCCTGTGACGGGATCGAGCCTATGGATCAATCCGGCCAGGGAATCGATCCAATAGAGGCGTTGCCCGCGCTCGTCCCACACCGGGCTCTCGCCGAGCCGGTCCCTGGTGGCGCCGATGCGCCTGATGCGGGCTGCGCTCATGGTTCCTTCCGCGGGAATCGCCGGGCTTGACCGATCGGTCGGTGAAAACCTAGTTTCATTCTAAAGACTCTTCTGGCTGACGAATGGATTGCGGAGTTCATGACTGAACTGTCAACGATGAAGGACGGCGTTGCGAACCAGGCCGAGGCCTCGGACCGCGTGCTGCAGATCCTTGCCGAGGCCGGCAGGCTGTTCGCCAGCAAGGGCTTCGAGGGCACATCGATGCGCGACATCGCGCTCGCCTGCGGCATCTCCAAGTCGCTGCTCTATCATCACTTCTCCAACAAGGACGAGATCTACGCGCGCGTCGCGGTCGGCTCGACGCTCGAGCTCTATCTGTTCGTGCGCGACCGCATTCCCGACGGGCCGCCGTCGCAGAAGATCCGCGCATTCATGGTCGCCACCGCAGAATATTTCCGCCGCTACCGCTGGGCCTGGATCGCCTCCACCACCGCGTTCTGGAACGATCCTGATCGAAGCAGGCACAAGGAACGGCTGACGCGCCGCGACCGCTTCGAGAATTTTCTGCGTGGCCTGATCCAGGAGGCCATCGACGCCGGCGAAATCCGCAAGGTCGATGTTCCCATGACCGGCCGCCTGATCCTGTCCTCGCTCAACTGGATGCATCGCTGGTACAATCCCAACAAATCCGCGACCCCCGAGCAGATCGCCGACGTCTTCTTCGACATGATCTTCAACGGCCTGCGAAGCGGCGAGCTGGTCGAGTTCCCCGGGGCGGAGCCGTCCAAGGTCGGCCGGCGCAAGTCGCGCTGACCGGCGGGCGGCGGCCGCGCCTCATTCCAGAACGATGTTCTGCACCTTGATCACCGGCCCCCAGAGCGCGGCGTCCTTGGTCAATTGGGCGTCGAGGCGTTCCGGTGCGCCGGTATCCACCATCAGGCCGTCGGTCTCGAGCTGCTTTGCGATCTCCGGCTTCTGCATCGCGGCGTTGGCCGCCGCGTTCAGCCGTGCGATGACATCACGTGGGGTGCCCGCCGGCGCGTGCAGGGCGGTCCAGAACGAGGCCGTGAGGTCGGGATAGCCGGATTCGGCCAGCGTCGGAATCTCCGGGAAACTCGCCATGCGTTTGTCCGAGGAGAGCGCGAGGATGCGGAGCTGACCGCCGCGCGCATGCTCGATCACGGCGGCGGGCGTTGCGAAATTGAGATCGCATTCTCCCGACAGCGTCTCCATGATGGAGGCCGGATTGTTGCGATAGGCAACCTCGGTGACGGCAAATCCCATCGACTTGCCCATCATGATCCCGAACAGATGCGTGACGCTCCCGGGCCCGAGCGTGGCGTAGAACAGCGGTTTGTCGCGGCCTTTGGCATAGCTCACGAAGCTCTTGACGTCGGTGGCGGGCGTGCGCGCGTTCACGGTGAGCGACAGCGGCCCGTTGCAGAGCATGGCGACGGAGGCGAAGTCCTCGAGCTTGTACGGCAGGTTCTTGCGCAGCAGGACGTTCAGCGAAATCGGCCCGGTGCCGCCCGCGAGGAGGACCGACCCGTCCTTCGGTGCGCGCGCCACATATTGCGATCCCACGATGCCGTTGGCGCCGGGCTTGTTGTCGACCAGGACCGGCTGATCGAGGCTTTCCGCCATGGCCTTCGCGATCGAGCGCATCAGGCTGTCGATGGAGCCGCCCGGCGCATAAGGCACGATGATGAAGATCTGCGACGCGCGCGCCCGGACGATTGCAGGCGCGCCAAGCGGCGCGGCGAGAGCGCCGGCGATCAGAGCTGTCGCCTGGCGTCGGCTGATCCTGGGCATGGAAATCCTCCTGAAGGTCGTTCTTGCTTGCCGCGAAATCTATCGACTGACCGATCGGTCGGTCAATAGGTGAGCGGCAGGATATTGCAAGTCACAGCGGTTGGTGTTATCAGCGCAAAAAGCTGACCGATCGGTCAGGGCAGGCAGACGACCGCAAGCAATACAAACAGAAGCCAAAGGAGGAAGCCCATGTCAGGAGATATCGTCACCCTCGAAGTGTCCGATAACATTGCGCTGGTGACGCTGAACCGGCCTCCGGTGAATGCGCTCGACCGCGCCATGCGCGACCGCATCGTGGCCGTGTTCGACGAGATCTCTGAGCGCCAGGACGTCAGGGTTGCGATCCTGACCGGCGCCGGAAAGGTGTTCTGCAGCGGCGCAGATCTGAAGGATCGGCCGGACCCGACCAAGGTCGGCGCGTTTCACAGCCACAACCGCATCACGCGCGAGACCGGCAACTGCATCCGCGAATGCGCCAAGCCGGTCATCGCGGCGATCAACGGCGTTGCGCTCGGCGCCGGTGTTGGCCTGATGGCCTCCTGCGACATCTTCTACGCCTGCGAAGAAGCCGTCTTCGGCATGCCCGAGATCAATGTTGGGCTCGCCGGCGGTGCTGCGATGTTGAACACGTTGTTCGGCCGCTCCCTGATGCGCCGGATGTTCTTCACCGGCTATCGCGTGCCCGCCGCGGAGCTCTATCGTCTCGGCATCATCGAGGCCTGCACGACCAAGGAGAATCTGCTTCCCGAAGCGATGAAGCTCGCGCGCGAGATCGCCTCGAAGAGCCCGATCGCGATGGAGTACGCAAAGAACGCGGCGAACATGGTCGAACTGATGCCGCCGCGCGATGCCTACCGCTTCGAGCAGAACATCACGATGGCCCTGTCCAAGACGGAGGACGCCAAGGAAGCGCGCATGGCGTTCCTGGAAAAGCGCGCACCGGTGTTCAAGGGGCGCTGAGATGCGGCCGGGAGAGGGTCTCGATGCGCTGATGTCGCCGCGTTCGATCGCGGTCATCGGCGCCTCGCAGGAAGCGACCAAGATCGGCGGCCGGCCCGTCGATCTGTTGCGCCGCCACGGCTATGCGGGCCGCATCTATCCGGTCAATCCCAAGGCCGCGACGGTGCAGGAGCTGAAGGCCTACGCCTCCGTGGCCGACCTGCCGGAGGCGCCGGATCTCGCGATCATCGCGGTCGATGCGGAGCGCGCGGGCGAAGCGGTCGAGCAGTGCGCTGCCCGCGGCGTCCGCAGTGTCGTCGTGTTCTCCTCGGGCTTCGCCGAGCTCGGCGAGCAGGGCCGGGCCATGCAGGAGCGGCTGCGCATTGCCGCGCGCAGCGGCGGCATGCGCCTGCTCGGGCCGAACTGCCTCGGCGCGGTCAGCATCGCCGAGAAGAGCATCGCGACCTTCTCGATCGTCCTCGAGCACGGCATGCCGGCCGCCGGTTCGCTCGGCATCGTGTCGCAGAGCGGCAATCTCGGCAGCTACACCATGCGCCTTGCCAGCGAGCGCGGCGTTGGCGTCAGCCGTTTCATCACCACCGGCAACGAGTGCGACATCGACATCGCCGACGGCATCGCCTGGATGGCCCGCGATCCCGCCACCAAGGTGATCCTGTGCTGCCTCGAAGCGTGCCGCGACGCCGGCCGCCTGATTTCCGCGTTGGAGGAGGCGCGCGACGCCGGCAAGCCCGTCATTGCCATGAAGATCGGAACATCGGCGGCAGGCCAAGCCGCCGCGGCCTCGCACACCGGAGCCATGGCCGGGGCGGATGCCGTGTTCGATGCGCTGTTTGCCCGTTGCGGCGCGGTGCGCGTGCGCAGCGTCGACGAGCTCATCGATCTCGGTCACGCGGCGTCGATTCTGCTGCCGGACCGGTTGCCGAAGGGGCCGGGCATCGCAATCCTAACGGCGTCGGGCGGCTTTGGCGTGCTGCTCGCGGACGCCGCGCAGTCGGTCGGGCTGACATTGCCGGAGCTCGGCGAGGAGACGCAGCGCCAAATTCTGGAGCTGGTGCCTTTTGCGTCAGCCCGCAATCCGGTGGACGCCACCGCGCAGATGTCGAGCCGTCCTGATCTTCTGGAGAAGATCATGACTGCCGTCGTCGCGGACGAGCGCACCGATACGGTGATCCTGCCGCTGCCGTTCTCGCTGCACCTGCCGCGCTTGCGCTCCATCTACATGGACACGCTACGCAACATGCGTGCGCAATTTCCTCACCGTCCGATCGTCCTGTGCGTCGACGGCCCGGAAGATGCGCTGGCCGAGCTGCACGCGCTGGGCTTTCCGACAATCGCCAGCTTCGACGGCTGTTGCGCAACCGTCGCCGCACTGGTCCGGTTGCAGGCCGCGGCGCAGCGTTCGCAGGACAAGCCCGCTGCGGTCGCGCAGGCAACGCCGCTTGCTGCCGATGCCTTCCGCCATGAGCTTGGCGCCAAGCGGGCGCTTGCCGACGCCGGGGTGCCGGTGCTGGCCGAGCGTCTCGTTCAGGATGCGGATGCGGCGGCGCGAGCCGCCACCGAGATCGGTTATCCCGTGGTGCTGAAAATCGCCTCGCCCGATCTGCCGCACAAGACGGAGGCGGGTGGTGTGGTCGTGGGGCTCGGCTCGGAAGCCGACGTCCGGCGCGCCTATGCCCAGATGCGCGACCGGGTCGCCACCAAAGCACCCCATGCAGTGATCGATGGCGTGATCGTGGCGCCGATGGCCAAGGGTATTGCTGAGCTGATCCTCGGCAGCCGCATCGATCCGGTGTTCGGGCCGGTGGTGATGGTCGGCCTCGGCGGCATCTTCGCGGAGATCCTTCAGGACACTGCCGTGCAGATGGCGCCGGTAAGCGAGACGCAGGCCATGGCGATGCTGAAATCGCTCAAGGCATTCGCGGTACTTGATGGCGCGCGGGGGCGGCCGCGGGCCGACCTCGACGCCGCGGCCCGGGCCGTCGCCGCGTTGTCCCGCTTTGCCGCCGCGCATGCGGACACGGTCGCGGAAATCGATGTCAACCCGCTGCTGCTCCGCGCCAGGGGCGAGGGCGCCGTGGCGCTCGACGCCCTGTTGATCCCGCACGGAGAGCGGCCGGTCCAGGGTCACTGAACTCAATCACAAGAGGCCGCACAAGCGGACCCAGAGGAAACGCGAGCAAGGAGGATAACGTGATGAGATTGACGATAGCGGCGCTCGGCATGATGGCTTTGTTGCTGACGAATGCGCCCTCGCAAGCGCAGGGTATCTCCGGAGATGTCGTCAAGATCGGCATCATGAACGACCAGAATGGTCCCTATGCCGACAATTGCGGTCTTGGTTCGGTCGCGGCCGCCAAGCTGGCGATCAGTGATTTCGGCGGAACGGTTGGCGGCAAGAAGATCGAGCTCGTCATTGCGGACGACCAGAACAAGCCCGACGTCGGCGTCGCCATTGCCATGCGCTGGGTCGACAATGAAGGTGTCGATGCCATCGTCGGCTGCTCGGCCTCCTCGATTGCGCTTGCGGTGCAGGAGATCATGAAGAACCGCAAGAAGCCCTACATGCTGGCCGGCACGGCGGGCTCGTTCTTCACCAACGACAAATGCTCGCCGATGACCACGCAATGGGTGGTCGACACCTACGCGCAGCCAAAGGCCACGGTGAAAGCGCTGCTCGCACAGGGCGTCGACAGCTGGTTCTTCCTGACCGTCGACTATGCCTTCGGCAAGGCCTGGCAGGCCGACGCGACCAACTTCATCAAGGCCGGCGGCGGCAAGGTGGTCGGCTCGGTGCTGCATCCGCTGAATGCGTCGGATCTGTCCTCGTTCCTGCTGACGGCGCAGGCCAGCGGCGCCAAGGCGATCGCGCTCGCCAACTCCGGCTCCGATTTCGCCAACACGATCAAGCAGGCGCAGGAGTTCGGGCTGACGAAGTCGCAGCTGCTCGTCCCGCTCGGCCTCATGATCAGCCAGACGCACGGGATTGGTCTGAAGGACCTCCAGAACGTCCGGCTGACGACGCCCTTCTACTGGGACATGACGCCGGAGAGCCGGGCCTTTGCCAAACGCTATGCCGAGGCGACGGGCGGTCAGCTGCTCAACGAGGGCAAGTCGGCCACCTACAGCGCCATCACGCATTACCTGAAGGCGGTCGCCGCCACCGGTTCCGATGATGGCGATGCCGTGATGCGGCAGATGAAGAACACGCCGGTCAACGATTTCGAGATGAAGAACGTCAGCATCCGGGCCGACGGCCAGGTGATGCGTCCGCTCTATGTCGCGCGGATCAAAACGCCGGCGGAATCCAAGTACACCTACGACTACTACGAGATCACCGGCACGATCGCGCCCGAGGATGCGTGGCGGCCGGCGTCGGAGAGCGCCTGCGATCTTCTCAAAGTCGCAGTGAAGAACGAATAGCCGCCAGGACATGACGGCAGGTAAGGCGAAAGCGGGAAGCAGGCGATGAGTGTACTTGAAGCGGTATCGACGCAATCCGTCGCGGGTGAGAACCTGACGGGCGAAGCCTATCGCGATGCGATGCATCGCTGGCTGCATGCCAATCTGCCTGCCAGCTTCCGCAGCGACAGCGCCGCATTCGCGCCGCCAACGCTGCAGCAGTCGGTGGCCTGGGAAGCCGCGATGTACCGCGCGGGCCTCACCGGTATCACCTGGCCGCAGGTCTATGGCGGGCACGGTCGCTCCTTGCGCGAACATCTCATCGCCAATCAGGAGATCGGTCGGCTCGCGATGCCTGAGAGCGTCAACTCGATCGGCAAGGAGCTTGCCGGCCCGATCATCCTCGCCGTCGGCACCGAGGAGCAGAAGCGGCGCTTCCTGCCGGCAATCCTCGAGATGCGCAACATCTGGTGCCAGGGCTTTTCCGAGCCCGAGGCCGGCTCCGACCTTGCGGGCCTGCGCACGCGCGCGACGCACGGTGACGGCTGGCGCATCAACGGCCAGAAGATCTGGACCAGCGGCGCATATCGCGCGCAGCGCTGCCTTGTGCTGGCGCGCACCGGACCGCTGGAGGATCGTCATCGCGGGCTTGCCATGTTTGCGGTGCCGCTCGATGCCAAGGGCGTGCGCGTGCGCACCATCAAGTCGATCGACGGCCGCGAAAGCTTTTGCGAGGTCTTCTTCGACGAGGTCGAGGTTGCCCAGGCTGACGCGATCGGCGCGCCCGACGAGGGCTGGGCCGCGGCCATCCGTGTGCTGGAGATCGAGCGGGCGACCAACCGCATGTATCGCGCCTGGCGCTTCGAGAACGAGCTGCGCCATCTGATTTCGGCCTGCAAGGCTGACACGGCGCTGTCGGCGATGGTTGCGGACCGGCACTATGCGGTCAGGCTCGGCGAGGTCGCCGTCGAGATCGAGGTGCTGAAGGCGCATGTCGAGACCGCCGTCGAGGCGCTCGCGAGCGGCGACAAGATCGGAGCGCGCGGCAGTCTTGCGAAGCTCTACTGGAGCGAATCGCACCAGCGCTTTGCCGCGCTCGCGATCGAATTGCTGTCGCAGGCTTCGCTGCCGCAGAACCCCGCGATCAAGGTGGCGCGGCGGCGGTTCGAGGCGATCTATCTCGCGGCCCGCGCCGAGACGATCTATGCCGGCACGACCGAGATTCAGCTCGGCATCATCGCAGACCGCATTCTCCAGCTGTCGCGAGGCAAATGATGGCCGCGCAGGGTAAGACCGCGGGCCTGCTGCACGATCGCCTGGTCGTGGTGACGGGGGCCGGCCAGGGAATCGGTCGCGCCATAGCGGTCGGCGTCGCCGCTGCCGGGGCGAGGGTGGTCCTGACCGATCTGCGGCAGGATCGGGCAGAGTCTGCCGCTCGCGAGATACGGGATGGGAGCAAGGAGGCAATCGCCTATGTGCTCGATGTAACCGATGCCGCCGCGTGCAGTGACGTGGCGAGGCGCGTCGACGAGGAGGTCGGCCCCACCGACGTCGTCGTCAACAATGCCGGCATCATCATTCGGGAACCGATCGACAGCCCGCGCGCCCACGAGAACTGGCGCCAGGTCTTTGACGTCAATGTCAACGGCACCTTCAACGTGGTTCATGCCTTCATCCCCGCGCTACGCAAGACGCGCGGGTCCATTATCAACGTCGCCTCGGTCGCAGCCTTTGGCGGCATGAATGGTGCGCTCGGCTATTCGCCGTCCAAGGGCGCGGTGAGGCTGTTCACGCAGGCGCTCGCCCGCGATCTCGCGTCTGATGGCATCCGCGTCAATGCCGTCGCCCCCGGCATCATCGCGACCGAGATGAGCGAGAGCACGCGCGACAATCCGGCGAGGCTGTCGGGGCTGATGGTGCGCACGCCGATGAAACGTATTGGACAGCCCGACGAGATCGCCGGACCGGTGATCTTTCTGGCATCGGCGATGGCGTCCTATGTCAATGGCGTCATCCTGCCGGTCGACGGCGGTTATCTCGCCTAGTGAACGATAATAGTCGCAAGGTTTCTAGAGAGGACAATGATGAGCATGGCCGAAGGACTTCAGCCCGACGAGTTCGCGGCAACCGCGGCACGCGCAGTGGCCGCATGCGCGGGTCTGGATGTGCGCGCGCAGGCGCAAAATCTCGCCGGCGATGGTCTGCTCGGAATCATCGCGGATGAAGAGGTGGGGGGACTGGCCCTGCCGCTCGGTTTCGCGGTGCCGGTGATCGCCGCCGCTCACTCCGGTCTGCTCGGCTTTCCGCTGCTGGAGACCATTCTCGTCGGCCGGCTGCTCCAGTCCTCGCTGACGCGTCTTGCCGCTGCGATCGTGTCCGGCGACAAGTTGGCAACGATCGCCTGGCAGGGCGAGGCTGTTCCCGAACGGGATGGCGGATTGTTGCTGCTGAATGGTTCGCTCGCGCGCGTGCCTGGCGCGGCGTCGGTCGACTACATCCTGGTGCGGATGAGCGGCGGTGGCGCGGCGCTGATCCCGGTCGATGCCAAGGGCGTTGTGGTGGAGGACGCGGCCGGCCTCGATCTGACGGTGCCGGAGCACGTGGTGCGGCTGGAGAAGGTCGAGGTTCCCATCGGCTCCATCCTGCCGGCCGGCACCTGGGATCTGCTCAGCTCGGATGCCAATGTGCTCCGTGCCGCGGCCATCCTGGGATCGGCCGAAGCGTGCCTGGCGCTCGCGCAGGAGCATGCCTCGACGCGCCGCCAGTTCGGCCATGCCTTGTCCTACAACCAGGCCATCCGCCATGCGCTGGCGCGCCAGAAGCTCGGCCTCGAGAGCATTCGTCACGCGATCACGCGCAGCCTGTCTAGGGATGGCGGTCCGGTGCAGCGCGATGCCGCGTTCCTGGCAGCAGTGACCTATGGCAGTTCGATCAGCGAAGGCGCGCTGCAGATCCATGGCGGCATGGGTTTCACGTGGGACGTGCCGGTGCATCGCCATCTGCGCCGCATCCGCACGCTCCAGGCCCAGGGTGATGCCAGCGGCCTGATCAGCAGGTTCGGCCGCCGTTACGTATCGGAAGTTGCTCCGTTTGCCGAGGCAGGAGCGTGAGGGAGACAGCCATGACCGAAACCAGGGATCAGACGCTCGCAGGCCGCGTCGCACTCGTCACCGGAGCCGGAAACGGCATCGGCCGCGCAACCGCGCTCAAGCTCGCCGCGCGCGGCGCGGTCGTCGGCGTCAACGATATAAAGCCGGAGTTCGTGGAAGGCACGGTGAGTGCGATCAAGGCAGCCGGCGGTAACGCGGTTGCCGTCACGCAGGACGTTTCCAGCCGCGACGGCATGCGGCAGGCGGTTCTTGCATTGGCGGAGAGTCAGAAGCGTTTCGACATTCTCGTCAACAACGCGGCGTGGGTGCGATATCAGTCGGTCCCGGACATCGCTCCGGAAACCGTCGATCGCATGCTCAACATTGGCTTCAAGGCGATCATCTGGGGAATTCAGGCTGCCGCGGAGGTCATGAGTGCCGAGCGCGGCGGCGCCATCGTCAACGTCGCCTCGGTCGCCGGCCTCATCTCGGCCAAGAACAGCATCGTCTATAGCGGTATCAAGGCCGGCGTCATGGGAATCACGCGGGCGGCCGCCGCCGAGCTCGGCGCGCGCAACATTCGCGTCAATGCCGTGGCCCCCTCGGCGATTCCGACCGAAGGAACCATGCGCAACCGCAACGCCGAGCTCGACGCACGCCGGGTCGCGCGAACGCCGCTGGGGCGGCTCGGCACGGTCGACGACATCGCCAAGGCGATCTGCTTCCTCGCCGGCGACGAGGCCGGCTTCATCTCGGCGCAGGTGCTCACCGTCGATGGCGGCATCACCTTGACCAACATTGCCTGACGGGGGCACCGATGTCCGACCTGACGCCGGAACAGCAGGCGCTGAAGGAAGCCTATGTCAGGGCGCGCGGCTATTGGCGGCCCTGGACGGAAGGCCTGTTGCGTTTTGATCCCGAGTTTCTTCAGGCCTACGGCAAGTATGCGGGCTATGCCTCAGAGAAGGGACCGCTGTCTCGCAAGATGTGCGAGCTGATCTACGTCGCCCTCGACGGCTCGTCGACGCATCTGTTCCGCTCCGGCCTCGCGCTGCACCTTCGCCTTGCGCTTCAGGAGGGCGCCACGGCGCGGGAGATCATCGACGTGTTTCGTCTCGCGACGATGCAGGGGCTGGACGGCTGCCACGTCGGCATCGGCATCCTCGCCGAGGAATTGGCGGGCGCCGGAATTCAGGCCGATCATTTCGAGCTCACGACAGAGCAGCTGGCGTTGCGCGATGCCTATATCGCGCAATTCGGGGACTGGCCGGATTTCTGCGAGCAATGGCTGCGGTCCGATCCCGGCTATTTCGCCGTCCTGCTGGATCTCCTCGCAGACCGGTCTGCAGGCGACGGTCTCGACCAGCGTTCGCAATGTCTGATTTCGCTTGCGTTGAACGCCTGCTTCACGGCGCTCAATCCGCAAGGGCTGCGTGTGCAGATCAAGCGGGCGCTGCGGCTCGGCATCGGCCAGCGGGAGATTCGCCAGGTTCTCCAGATGACTGCGCATCTCGGCGTACACGCCTGCGCCATCGGCGTGCCGGTCCTGATGGAGGCCCTCGAGGAGCGTTCCTCGAAGGATGAGAATGGAGGACCGGAATGAAGGGATTGGCGATCCGCAATCACAGGGCCTTTGCGTCCGGCGCCTTGTTCCTCGCCTTTGCAACCTTCTTCTTCGTGACGGCGCTGCAGTACCCCGCAGGCACGGCCGCGAAGATGGGGCCGGGCTATTGCCCGCGCCTGCTCGCGATCGTGCTCGCCGCCATCGGTCTCGTCGTCATGTTCGGCGCGATGAAGCCGAGCGCGGGCCGTGAGGCGCTGCGCACATGGGACTTCAAAGGTCTCGCATGGATCGCTGGCTCCGTGATCCTGTTCGGTGCCTTGCTGTTTCCGCTCGGCCTGGTCGGCGCGCTGTTCGTTCTGATCATGGTGTCGAGCAGGGCCAGTCACGAATTCACCTGGAAGGGCGCGCTGACCAACGCGGCGGTGCTCATCGTGCTGTGCCTTGCCGTCTTCGTCTACGGTCTCGGGCTGCCATTGCCCGTCTGGCCGTCCCTTCTCAACTGAGCGAGCCGGGCGATGGATCTCTTCCACAATCTGGCGATCGGCTTTGCCACGGCCGCCCAGCCCGCCAATCTGCTCTATGCCTTCTTCGGTTGCCTGCTCGGCACCCTGATCGGCGTGCTTCCCGGGCTCGGTCCGCTCGCAACCATCGCGATGCTGCTGCCGATCACCTATGCGCTGCAGCCGGATGCCGCGCTGATCATGCTCGCCGGCATCTATTACGGCGCACAGTATGGCGGATCGACCACGGCCATCGTCGTCAATCTGCCCGGCGAGTCCTCGTCCGTCGTGACCACGATCGACGGCTACCAGATGGCCAAGCAGGGCCGCGCCGGCGTGGCGCTCTCGACCGCTGCGATCGGCTCGTTCTTCGCCGGATGCGTGGCGACGCTCGCCCTTGCAGCTCTCGCAGGCCCGCTGACCGCGACCGCGCTGCTGTTTGGTCCGAAGGAATTCTTCGCGCTGATGATCCTGGGCCTGATCCTCGCTTCGGTGCTGTCCAGTGGTCCGTTCATCGAGGGCATCGGCATGGTCGTGCTCGGCATGCTCCTGAGCCTCGTCGGCACCGATTTGAACAGCGGCAGCCAGCGTTTTGCCTTCGGCATCCCCCAGCTGTTCGACGGCCTCGATTTCGTGCCGCTGGCGATGGGCATCTTCGGCTTCGCCGAGATCGTCAAGAATCTCGAGCAGGATGACAAGCTGTCGCTGGTCACCCAGAAGATCACCAATTTGTTTCCGACCCGCGAGGACTTCCGTCGCATGGTGCCGGCAATGCTGCGCGGCACGACGCTCGGCACGCTGCTGGGAGTCCTGCCCGGCGGCGGTGCGGTGCTGTCGTCCTTTGCGTCCTACACGCTGGAGAAGAAGCTGTCCCGGCATCCCGAGCAGTTCGGCAAGGGCGCGATCGAAGGCGTTGCGGGTCCGGAGTCCGCGAACAATGCCGGCGCCCAGACCTCGTTCATCCCGTTGCTGACCCTCGGCGTTCCCTCCAACGTCGTGATGGCGCTGATGGTCGGCGCCATGAACATCCACAACATCCATCCGGGCCCGGAGGTGATGACGAAGAACCCGACCCTGTTCTGGGGTCTGATCGCCTCGATGTGGGTCGGCAACCTCATGCTGCTGATCCTCAACCTTCCGCTGGTCGGGCTGTGGGTGAAGCTGCTCACCATCCCCTATCGTTATCTCTTCCCCGCGATCATGGTGTTCTGCTCGATCGGTGTCTATTCCATCAACAGCGGAACGTTCGAGGTCTACGAGGCCGCACTGTTCTGCGTGTTCGGCTACATCCTGATCAAGCTGCAATTGCCGGCGGCGCCGCTGCTGCTGGGACTGGTCCTTGGCCCGGCCATCGAGGAGAACTTCCGCCGCGCCATGGTGCTGTCGCGCGGTGACGCCACCGTGCTGCTGACGTCACCGATGTCGGCGAGCCTCCTGGCCGCCGCCGCGATCGCGATCATCCTGATCATGCTGCCGACGATCCGCGCGCGGCGCGAGGAAGCACTCCAGGAATGAGTGACATCGGAAGGCTCGTGCCATGATCCGTGAACGTGCTGCCTTCGAGGCCCTGCTGGAACGTGTCCGGCGCTTTGTCCGCGACATCGCCGTTCCGGCCGAGGCGCGCGTCGAAGACGGCGATGAGGTCCCGGCCGACATCGTCGCTACCATGCGCAAAGAAGGTTTTTTCGGTTGGAGCATCCCCGAGGCTTATGGCGGGGCCGGGCTTACCACGGAAGAACTCGTGCTGGCGGCGTTCGAGCTGTCGCAATGCTCGGTCGCCTTTCGCGCCCGCGTCGGTACCAACACCGGCATCGGTTCGGAGGGCATCGTCGCCGACGGGACCGAGCAGCAGAAACAAGCCTATCTCCCGCGCCTTGCCAGCGGAGAATGGACCGGCTGTCTCGCCATGACCGAGCCCGACGCCGGCTCCGAAGCCTCGAACGTGCGGACCACCGCTCGCCGCGAAGGCGATCATTATGTTCTCGACGGCGAGAAGTGCTTCATCACCAACGCGCCGGTCGCTGATGTTTTCACGGTCACTGCGCGAACCGATCCGAATTCGAAGGGCGCGACCGGTGTCTCGGCCTTCATCGTCGAGCGCGGCAGTGCCGGCCTTGCGACCGGCGCGCCCTATCGCAAGATGGGGCAGGCCGGCTCGCCCGTGAGCGCGGTTTATTTCAACCAGTGCCGTGTACCCGCAGCCAATCTGATCGGCGGCCGCGAAGGCGTCGGCTTCAAGACCATCATGAAGGTGCTGAACAAGCAGCGCATTCACCTGGCTGCGCTTTCGACCGGGCCGGCGATCCGGATGCTCGACATGGCGATCCGCCATACCAGCAGCCGCGTTCAGTTCGGCGAGCCGGTCGCGAACTACCAGCTGGTGCAGGCCATGATCGCCGACTGCCGGACGGAGATATTCGCGGCGCAGTCGATGATCCTCGAGACTGCGCGCAAGCGCGACCGCGGCGAGGACGTCGCGCTCGAAGCCTCGATGTGCAAATATTTTGCGACCGAGATGTGCGGCCGCGTGGCGGATCGCTGCGTGCAGATGTTCGGCGGCGCCGGCTACATCGCCGATCATTCGTCGATCGAGCGCTGGTACAGGGACGTCCGTCTGTTCCGGCTTTACGAGGGCACCAGCCAGATCCATCAGCTCAACATCGCGCGCCTGCTGCTGCGGGATGTGGCGTGAGCCGGCAAGCCAAATTCAATGGGTTCGGGGAAGTGAAATGAGCGGGCCGCTCGAAGGGTTGAAGGTCCTTGATATCGCGACCATCGTCGCGGCGCCGTTCGCCGCAACGTTGCTGGCCGATTACGGTGCCGACGTGCTCAAGATCGAGATGCCGGGGCAGGGCGACGGCGTGCGCGCCTTTCCGCCGTTCAAGGACGGCAAGCCGTTGTGGTGGAAGACGGTGAACCGCAACAAGAAGTTCGCGACGCTCGACCTGCGCAAGCCGGAAGGCGTCGAACTGTTCAAGCGGATGTTGCCGCATTTCGACGTGCTGATCGAGAATTTCCGGCCCGGAACGCTCGACCGCTGGGGATTGTCGAAGGAGGTGCTGTGGCAGATCCAGCCGCGCCTCGTGATCTTGCGCGCCACCGCCTTCGGCCAGGACGGGCCGTATCGCGACAGGCCAGGGTTCGCGTGCATATTCGAGGCCATGGGCGGGCTCACCTACATCACCGGTGAAGCCGACGGTCAGCCGATGCATCCCGGCTATCCCCTCGGCGATGCGATCGGTGGCCTGTTCGGCGCGGTCGGCGCGCTCGCAGCCTTGTGGAAGCGGGCGAAAAATCCGGACGCGCCTGGTGAAGAGATCGATCTTGCGCTGACCGAGGCGGTGTTCCGGCTGCTCGACGTTCTCGCCATCGAGTTCGACCAGTTAGGGGACGTGCGCGGCCGCATCGGAAACGGCAACGCCTATTCCGCGCCGGCGGCGGTCTACCGGACCCGCGATGATCGCTGGGTCACGCTTGCGGGGTCGACCAATGCGCTGTTTGCGGCGAATTGCCGGGCGATTGGCCGGCCGGACCTGATCGACGACCCGCGTTTTTCCAACAATGCGCGGCGTGTCGACCATTCAGCGGAGTTGAACGCGATCTTCGCGCAATGGTGCGGCGACCATACGCTGGAAGAAGTGCTTGCCGCGTTTGCCGCCGAGGAGGGCACATTGGCCCCCATCTATGCGATCGACCAGATCGCGACCGATCCGCAATCCCTGGCGCGCGAGATGATCACCCGCGTTCCTGACCGCCATTTCGGCTCGGTGGCGATGTCCAATGTCGTGCCGCGCTTCACGGCCGACCGTGCGCAGCTCCGCAATTCGGCCGGCGACATTGGCGAGGACAATCGCGAGATCTACCAGCGCTGGCTCGGTCTGTCGGAGGACGAGATCGATCGCCTCGCGCAGGCGAAGGTCATCTGATGCGCCGCGTGCGCGGCTATTGCCGGGCAGCGATCGCGGTCATCTCGAGCTTCACGCCCGGACCGAGATCGGCCACGCCGATTGCGGCGCGCGCCGGCAGATGCGCTTCCGCGAAATGCGCCTTCCAGGCCGCATTGAACTGCGCCTTCTCCTTCAGGTCGGTCATGTAGATGGTCACCTGAAGGACATTGGCGAGGTCGGATCCGAGCGTCTTCAACAGGCGCGCCAACTGCCCGAGGACGTCGCTGGCCTGGCCCGACATATCGAGGCTTGTGTCCTCGGGGACGATTCCGCCGATGTAGAGCACACCGTTGTGCTCGACCACCTCGTGGAGGAGTCCTTCATAGGGCAAGACGCGCTGGATCATGATGAGGCCGATGTTGCTTGAGCGGGATGGGCGGCATATCGCACATTTCCATGTCGGTGTCGCTGCGCGAGATTTCGCGTGCTTGCAAATGGTTCGACCGGGGTGCTCCGAAGGCAATCCGATAAGGCTTTGAAAATAAAAGAGTAAATCGACAGTAGAATCGCCGTCGATCGCCCGTCGAATGTTCACCAAGATGCAGTTGCGCACGAGAGCCCAGCATTTCCGCCGACCCTGAGCCCGACGACATCGCGGGGTGGATCGGTATACTGCCACCGGAATTGACTCGGGGCGGTTGAACCGTGCCATGCCGGGGAACAAGGATCAGACGATGGACGATACGATTGGCTTCCCCGACCCCGGCCTCGACCTCTCGGACGGCTTCAAGCCGCACACCTCCCATTGGGGCGTGTTCTCGGCGCGCAACGGCGCGGCCGGGCTCGAGGTCAGGGCCTATGCGCGCGATCCCGATCCGAACGGCATCATCGACAATTTCCCCGGCGCGCTCCGCCACCAGGCGCGCATTGCGCAGCCGGCGATCCGCCGCGGCTGGCTCGAGCGCGGGCCCGGCCCCGACGATCGCCGCGGCCGCGACGAATTCGTGTCGGTGAGCTGGGAAAAGGCGCTCGACCTCCTCGGCGACGAGCTCGGCCGCATCCGCGACACACGCGGGCCCGGCGCCGTGTTCGGCGGCTCCTATGGCTGGTCGAGCGCGGGCCGCTTCCATCACGCCCAGAGCCAGGTGCATCGCTTTCTCAACATCGCGATGGGCGGCTATGTGCGCTCGGTGAACACTTATTCCTCCGGCGCGTCCTCGGTGCTGCTGCCGCAGATCCTGGCGGGCTACGAGGACATCACCAAGCGCAACGTCACCTGGGAGCAGATTGCGACCGAGACCGATGTCGTGCTGGCCTTCGGCGGCATGGCGCTGAAGAACTCCATGGTGGCCGGCGGTTCGATCAGCAAGCATGTCGAGCGCGGCGCCATGGCGGCGGCGCGCCAGCGCGGCTGCGAGTTCATCCTGGTCAGCCCGCTGCGTGACGATCTGCCGGTCGAGGCCGGCGCCGAATGGATGAGTTGCGTGCCCGGTACCGACACCGCCTTGATGCTCGGCATCGTCCATACGTTGGTGAGCGAGAAGCTCCACGACCAGGCCTTCCTCGATCGCTACACCGAGGGCTGGCCGGTCTTTCTGCGCTATCTCACCGGCGAGAGCGACGGGCAGGCGAAGCACGCCGAATGGGCCGCCGCGATCTCGGGCGTCGATGCGAGCACGGTCCGCAAGCTGGCGCGCCGCCTTGCCGGAAAGCGCGCACTGATCACCGTCTCGCACTCGCTCCAGCGCGCCGAGCATGGCGAGCAGCCGGTGTGGATGGGCATGGTGCTGGCGGCAGCGCTCGGCCAGATCGGTCTTCCCGGCGGCGGCTACGCTTATTCGCTCGGGGCGATCGGTTATTACGGCCGCCGCGTCAACGACGTGCCGGGGCCGACGCTGGGGCAGGGCCGCAACGGTGTCGCCGATTTCATTCCGGTGGCGCGCATCGCCGACATGCTGCTCAATCCCGGCACCACCTATCGCTACAATGGCGAGACGCGCACCTATCCGGATATCCGCCTCGTCTATTGGGCCGGCGGCAATCCCTTCCACCACCACCAGGACATCAACCGTCTGCGCAAGGCGTTTGCGAAAGCAGACACCTTCGTCGTGCACGAGCTCGCCTGGACCGCGACGGCGCGGCATGCCGACATCGTGCTGCCCTCGACAATGACGCTCGAGCGCGAGGACATCGGCTATTCCACCAACGATCCCCTCATGGTCGCGATGCATCAGATCGCCGAGCCGTTCGGCCTTGCGCGCGACGACTATGAGATCTTCGCCGATCTCGCCGAGCGTCTCGGTGCGCGTGAACCCTTCACCGAGGGGCGCACGTCTCGTCAGTGGCTGGAATATCTCTACGAGCCGACCCGCGCCTCGCTCGCCAAGCGCGGCCTCGAAGCGCCAAGCTTCAACGAGTTCTGGCAACGCGGCAGCCTGGTCGTGCCGCAGCAGCCCGACGACGGCGGCCGGCTGCGCCGCTTCCGCGAGGATCCTGTCAATCATGCGCTGCCGACGCCGAGCGGCCGCATCGAAATCTTCTCAGCCAAGATCGCCGCCCACGGCGATGCCGATTGTCCCGGCCATCCGGTCTGGCTGGAGAAGACCGACATGCCCAAGCCCGGCGCACCGTGCTTCCTCGTCGCCAACCAGCCGGTGACGCGCCTGCACAGCCAGCTCGATTTCGGCGGCCATTCGCTTGGAGCAAAGCATCGCGGCCGCGAGGTCGCACGCATGAACCCGCGCGATGCCGCCGCGCGCGGCATCAAGGACGGCGACATCATCCGCCTGTTCAACGACCGCGGCGCGTGCCTTGCCGCCGTCCACGTCACCGACGGCATCGCGGCCGGCGTCGTCCAGCTTCCGACCGGCGCCTGGTATGATCCGATGGACCCCGAGGACGAAGCCCCGCTCTGCGTCCACGGCAATCCCAACGTGCTCACCCGCGACATCGGTACCTCCTCCTTCGCGCAGGGCTGCACCGGGCAGCTGACGACGGTCGAGGTCGAGAAGTTCACCGGCAATTTGCCGCCGATCCGGGCGTTCGATCCGGTGTAGGGATTGCTTCGCTGCGCTCGCAATGACGGTGTAGAGAGGGTCGCGACACACGCTATTCTCGTGCCCCGGACGCTGCGCAGCGCTCCTTCAGCGGTGCGCTGCAGAGCCGGGGCCCATCTCTCCGCATTGTACCATGTCGCCTCCTTGGTCCCGGTTCTGCGCAGCGTCACTGCGTGCCGCAGCGCGTCCGGGACACGAGATCCCCCGTGTGAATTCGAAATCGTCGCGCGCATGAGGAAAGAACCGCCCGCGCGGCGCTGCTAAGGGTTCGTCTCCTCACCGAAGGATCAACGAACATGACCAAAGCAGACCTTCAAAGCCCGACCGATCTCGGCGCCAACGCGAACCGCGACATTCCCGCCGCGCTGCGCGCTTTGCTTGCTGACGTCTTCGCGCTCTATCTGAAGACCAAGAACTTTCACTGGCACATGTCGGGCAGCCATTTTCGCGACTATCACCTGCTGCTGGACGAGCAGGCCGACCAGATCTTTGCGATGACCGACGACATCGCGGAACGCGCCCGCAAGATCGGCGGCACGACGCTGCGCTCGATCGGCCAGATCGCGCGCGAGCAGCGCATCCTCGACAACGACGCGGACTATGTCGATCCCCTGGACATGCTGGCGGAGTTGCGCAGCGACAACCAGCAGCTCACGCGCGAGATGCGGCGCGTGCACGAGCTCTGCGACGAATATGGCGATGTCGCAACCGCAAGCCTGATCGAGAACTGGATCGACGAGGCCGAGCGACGGGTCTGGTTCCTGTACGAGTCGGGCCGCACCGGCGCGCCCGGGTGATTCCCGGCGCCAAGAAAAAGGGGCCGTCCTGTGTGGGAGCAGGGACGGCCCCAACTGGCTCACAGTCCCGGGAGGAAGAGGGTGCGAGCCGGCGCAAGGGGCAGGACGCTTGCGCCAAAGGCAGGGAATGACGCGCTACGCAGCCGCGCTGGCGATCCAGTCCGGAGCGGGCCGATGCCGCGGCGGCGTTTCGATCTCACAGCGCTCGCTCCTGCTGGCGAGGCGCCAGCGCGCCGGAGACTGGCCGCTGATGCGCTTGAACACGGTCGAAAAATGCGCCTGGGTCGAGAAGCCGACGGCGAGCGCGATCTCGGCCAGCGGCCGCCCGGTCGTCGCCAGCAGCGTCTTCGCATGTTCGATCCGGTGATTGAGCAGATATTCGCGCGGGCGATAGCCGGTCGCGGTCCGGAATTGCGCCGCAAAGTGCATCCTGGAAAGCCCGGCGACGCTGGCGAGTTCGGACAGGCTGATGCTGCGGTCGAAATGATCGGCGATATGCTGCTCGACGCGTCGCAGCCGCCATTTCGGTAACGCATTGACCCGCGCGCGTGGTGGCTCCAACCGCGTGAGATGCATCGCAAGGGTCTGGCCGATACAGCGCGCGAATTGACGGTCCGCGGCATCGCCATGCTCGATCAACGCCCTGGCGAGCTCGGCGGCAAGCGGATCACGCAGCAGGACGAGATCGCCAAGCCCGTCGGTCGCCGGCGATTGCGCCGGGAATTGGTCAGCCGGGATGTGGAAGTGCAGGAAGGCGCAGGGCGCCTGGAATTGCGCGCTGAGGTGCTTCGACGGCGCGCTCGCATACAACGTCCCTGCGGGCATGGTGCCGTCGAAAATGATCAGGCGGTCTCGCGTCAATTTCGCGCGCGTGGCCTTCAGGGCGATGCCGACGAAATAGCGATCCTCCGGCGTCGTCGCGACATGCGACGAGCTGTCTCTCAAATCCTCCCACCGCGAGATCGAGATGTCCTCGACCGCCGCATTCGCGCCGCGCTCGAGCTGGCGCCATCCGCTTTCTCTGGGAAACGGCTGTGCTGCCTGACGCGCCTGGTGATCCCGCGGGCTGGCCTGAAGGTCATTCCAGGCATGTGCCGCCTGCAAGTCGGTAAACATCGCTCATTCTCTCCGCATCGCGGTCGCTGGCGGCGACCGGCAAACTCTCAAGCCCAAAGTCTTCACCAGGCTTTCGAGAAGGCTTTCCATGCTCGGAGGATAGGCGTGGGTCCGACAAGAAGCCCGTTAGTGGTGATTAGGATGTGTTAGATTTTGTGCGGCGCATATGGTGTGACAGCTCGTCGCAGGTGGAGTGACTTCATCAGAGTTTTCAATTCTTTGATGATGGCGCGGACGCGCTCGCGATGGGCGGGGCCATGCGGAAGCCGATCGGATCGCCGTAGTCCTTTGCGCCGCTGCTATTCGAACGTGGCGTCGAAGATCTCGACATCCATCAGCACGGGCTTGGCGATCACGGTTCCGTCGGGCTGCAGCGTCTGCGCTCGCCGAAGCGTCGGCACCACGATGCCGCCGAAACTGTCATGGGCCCAGGAGTAGTGAGCGACCTTCGTCCCGAAGAGATCGTGATCCGTTCGCCGTTGCAGCGCGTTCTCATCGAAATAGAAGATCTGATCGGACGCGAGCGTGATCAGGCTCGGGGGGAATTGCGCGCGCAGCCGTCGCCAGGTTTCGGTGTTCTCGCGCCACGGCGGCAGTTCCTCCAGCACGACACCGGGATGGGCGAGCAGGAATGGATTGGTCAGGTAATTCCAGATCGCGACGCCGCAGAAGAAGACGAGGTGCAGCTCGTCCGCAAGCGCAGCAGAGCCGGCCTCGGGAAACGCCAGGCTTGGATTGCGCCAGGTCCGCAGCACTTCGCCATCGAGGCTTTCGATCGTGATCGCATCCGGCTGAAAGGAGCCCGAGTATTCCCCGCCGGTGATGCCGGTGAAGCGGATGGACTGTGTCCGGGTCGAGCCTTCCGCGGTCACATCCTTGAACTCCCTGGCATGTCCGGCGCTTGCGAACAGCGTTCCGCCGACGGACAAATGGAGCGTGAACCGGTTTAAACTGTTCCAGCGGGCCAGACCGCCGCTGGCATCGATTACGTCGTCGAGAAGAGCCATGTCGCGCCATATTCACCGTGAAGCGCCACCACCATGGCGGGGCGCTTGCGGCTTGGCGTGTTAGAAGTTGTTAGGAGTTGCGAGCCGGGATTTGGGTGGTATCCCGTTGAAGACGCTGTTAATTCAGCGCGCCGAGCAGTCCCGTTGCGGCGACCAGATCACGAGTCGCGAGGCCTTCCTGGTAGCGCGCCACGAGCGGGGCGAGCAGGTCGCGTGCGTCGCGGGCTTTTCCGGCCTGGTGCCAGATGCGGCCGAGGCTGATCGCTCCGCGAAGCTCCCAGCTGAGAGCGCATTGTCGGCGCGACAGATCGAGCGATTTGCGCAAGCAGCTTTCGGCCTCCGCCGCGTTGCCCGATCGGGCCAGGATGTCCCCCTTGACCCTGAGCATCTCCGGCATGTCGAAGGATTCGCCGTGATCGGGAATCTGGGCGATGGCCTCATTGATTGTGCGCAAGGCCTCGCCGGTCTGGTTCTGCGCCGCGAGGCCCTCCGCGAGTGCGGTCGCAAACACCGTCGTCATGATCCGGTGCCGCGTTGCATGGAGGGTGGCCTGGCTGCGGCGAAGATGCTCGATGCCGCCGGCAAGATCGCCGCGGCGCAGCAGCAGCTCGCCCTTCTGGCCGATCCCGACCGCACGATACGGACCAAGGGAGTGCCGCGCCGAATGATCGATCAGCCGCTCTATCAAGGTTTCGGCATTGGCCCAGTCGCCGACCCAGAGGAACACGTAGATGGTCCAGATCAGGGAAATGCCGAGTGTCAGCGGCTGTTCGAGCAGCTCGGCCTCGCGCACCGTGTATCTGGCCGCCTCGATGGCGCGATCGGGCCGGCCGGTGAGCCAGAGCCCGCGCGCCAGCGCCACCAGCGCGACGATGCGGTCGTCATAGCCGAGATGTCCGATATTTTGCCGCTGCGAGCCCGGATTGTGCACCATCGCGCTCTCGCAGAGCTGCACGGCCTTGTCCTGGTTGCCGATCAGATGATGTGCGACGCCGAGCATCCATTCCACGTTCAGCGTGGCGGCGGGATCGTTCAGCTTGCGCGCAACACTCTCGCCATCGACGCTGGTGCCGAGCGCGCCGTGAAAATCTCCGACCCTGGTCAGGTAGATGTGCAGGCCGCGCAGCAGCCAGAGCTGCCAGTGCAAATCCTCGAGCTCGCGGGCAAGCTGCAGGCTGCGCGTGAAAGCGGCGCAGACCGCCTCCGTATTTCCTTGCGTGAACATCACGGAGACGCCGAGCGCGGCCTGCAGCGTCATCTCCTGGCGAGCGTCCACTGTGCCGGTATCGGAAGCAGCCAGCGCCTGCTGCGTCCAGCGAAGACACTCGGTCAGCAATGTCAGCTCGAGGAAGAACTGGGCGGCCGAAGCTGCGAGATCGACTCCCATTGTCCGGTCGCCACTGTCCGAAAAGCTCCAGGTCAGCGCGGCCCGGACATTGGGCAAATGGTCCGCATAGGGCAGGAAACCACCCGTCGTCTGCAGCCCCGAGGATTTGAGCGCGATGTCGCGCAGGACATCGCGGAAATATTCGGCGTGTGCACGCGCTACGCGCTCCGCTTCCCCGTTCTCGACGAGCTTGTCGCCGACGAAGGTGCGGGTGGTATCGAGCAGACGGTAGCGCAGCCGCCGCTCCGCAGGCGAGGTTGCGATCAGTGATTTGGAGAGCAGGTTCGAGATCGCCTCGACCGCCTCGGCTTCGCCGATACCCTGGCAGGACGCAACGGTCAGCGCGGCTTCCAGCGTGAACGGCCCGACGAAAACCGACAATCCGCGCAACGTCGCGCTTTCGGCTTCTGGCAGCAGATCATAGCTCCAGGCCAGCGCGGCGCTCAGGGTCTGGTGCCGCGGGATCGCGGTCCGCCGTCCGCGCCACAGCAGCGAGAAGCGGCTGTCGAGCAGCGACGCAGTCCCGGCGATGCCATAGGCATTGACGCGTCCGGCCGCGAGCTCGATCGCGAGCGCGATGCCGTCCAGCCGCCGGCAGATTTCAGCGACGAGCGGCGCGTCCTCCTCGCTGAGCTCGAACTCGCTCAGGCTCTCGGCAATACGTTCCACAAAGAGCTGGCTTGCAGGATAGGCAAGAATGTCGGCAATGCCGAGCCCGTCGCGTTCGGGTGGGCAATCCAGCGGAAATAGCCGATGCACGCGCTCGCCTTCGGTGCGAAAGGACTCGCGGCTGGTGGCGAGAACGTGCAGCTCGCTTGCCTCCTGGACGAGGCGCTCGGCCAGCGGCGCGAGGTCGTCGAGGATGTGCTCGCAGCTGTCGAACAGCAGCAGCGTGCGCCGGCTGCGCAGGAAAGTCAGCAGGCTGGGTATCGGATCGTCGGAATTGACCGTCAAGCCGAGGGCGGCCGCGATCGTTCCGGGAATGAGGCGGGCATCGGTGAGCGCGCCGAAATCGACGAAGCACACCTGGCCGTGGAAGGCGTCCAGCTCGCGATGCGCGACGGCGAGTGCGACCGAGGTCTTGCCGATCCCGCCGGGGCCGACGATGGAGACGAAGCGATGCACGGCGAGCTCGGCGGAAATCTTCGCGATGGCATCGTCCCGCCCGATCATCCGCGCAAGTGGTGATGGCAGCGCGTGGGGCGAAGCGACTGGGCTGGCCCGGCCGTCCGAAGCAGCAGCGCGGAGCAGCGGGGCAGCGAAGCAATAGCCGCGTCCGGGCACGTTGACGACGTAGCGCGAGCCTTCGCCGGCATCGCCCAGGGCCTTGTCATTCAAGGCCTTGCGCAGCGTCGTGACGTGGAAGCGCAGGCTGCCTTCGTCGACGTTCACGCCGGACCACACCTGCTTGATCAACTCCCGCTTGTCCACGACTTCACCGGCGCGTTCGGCGAGAACGATCAGGATGTCGAGCGCGCGGCCGCCGAGATGAAGCGGAACACCGTCCTTCTCCAGCAGCCGCGACTTTGCAAACAGCCGGAATGGCCCGAAGGAGATTGCCGAATCCTGGTCGTTAGTGTCCGGCACGAGCCAATGGTTCCAATGAAGGGGATGCTGTCTGCAACTTTGGTCTAGCAGAACGATATTGCGAGTAAACTGGTCGAAAGTGGCGAAACGGCGTGGCGACCGCCGGAGCGCCCCGAGAATAACACTCGCAAATTTTGCTTAAACGCGAACGGCTTATCACGCGCCCGCGACAATTCGTCAGTGTGCTTGACCGTCGCGACGACAGTCTCCGCCGCCTGATTGCGACGCCGCCGATCATAACAGAATCTTGCAACGTCTAACGAGCAAATCGCAGGCGGCGTATCCACTATGGCTTCCGAGCTGCGTGCTATTGCAACGGAGAGGCCATCATGTCTGCCATCGGCTCGATGCCGAACGACAGTGCCGTTCGATCGCAATGCGGGTGACCATCGTGATGCCGGCCGCCGCTTGAAAGACAGCCTCAACTCACACCACGGGAGTTCGATATGGCCACACTCGAAATCGACAGCGACGCCGCGGCAAAGTCTTCGAAATCGCATCACGTCGATCTGAAGCTCGAAGTCGTCGTCATCCCGGTCTCCGACGTCGACCGTACCAAGGCGTTCTATGCGCGGCTCGGCTGGCGACTGGACGCCGATTTCGCCCCGGGCGACGACTGGCGCGTGATCCAGTTCACGCCGCCGGGTTCTGCCTGCTCGGTGATCTTCGGCAGGAATGTCACCGCAGCCGCGCCTGGCTCGGCGCGAGGTCTGTACCTGATCGTTTCCGATCTGGAGGCCGCGCGGAAGGATCTGCTCGACCGCGGCATTGACGTCAGCGAACCCTTTCACGGTGCCGGCGATGTTCATGCAGGTCCCGATGAGCCGTATCTGTTCGGTAGCGTTCGCGTCAGCGGCGCTGACCCGAAGCGTGGCAGCTACCGCTCATTCGCCTCGTTCAGCGACCCCGACGGCAATGGTTGGCTGTTCCAGGAGGTCACGACACGATTGCCCGGACGCATCGAGGCAGACGACACGACATTTGCGTCGCAAACTGATCTCGCCGCGGCGCTGCGCCGCGCCTCAGTGGCGCATGGCGAGCACGAGAAGCGCACCGGCGGTCACGACGAGAACTGGGCGGACTGGTACGCCGACTACATCGTGCGCGAGCAGGCCGGTCAGGAGCTGCCAACCTGAAGCAGCTGCATTCTGTTCTCTGCGGAAGTGCGCACCGCGTCCCGTCCCCTGCGCAAGTCGATCTGAGCTGAGCACGGCTCGCGCCTTCCGCACGTCTCTGTCCCTTCGAAACGCATAGCAGGAGCCAAATCATGAACCGTCCCGACCCCATCGTCACCACCGCAGACATCCGCCTGGAGCGCCGCCTGCCGTCATACTGGCGAGTGACCTTCGACATGCCGCCGGTGAACATCTTTGGCCCGAAACAGCTTCCGCTGCTGAATGACATCATCACCGCGATCGAGACCGACCCGCAGGTGAAGGTCGTCGTATTCGACAGCGCCGTCGAAGGCTTCTTCATTACGCATTACGACTTCCTGGCTCCGCTGGAGGACTCCTTGAACATCCCGCCCGGTCGGACCGGACTGCAGGCGCTGCCGGACATGTTGGTGCGCCTCAGCCGCGCGCCGGTCGTCTCGATCGCCTCGATCCGCGGCCGCGCGACCGGCGTCGGCAGCGAGGTCGCGCTTGCGAGCGACATGCGTTTTGCCAGCCGCGAGAAGGCGATCCTGTCGCAATGGGAGGTCGGCGCAGGTCTCGTGCCCGGCGGCGGGCCGATGGCGCGGTTGCCGCGTCTGATGGGCCGCGGCCGCGCGCTTGAAGTGCTGCTCGGGGCCGATGACATCCACGGCGATCTCGCCGAGCGCTACGGTTATGTCAATCGTTCGCTGCCAGATGCCGAGCTCGACGGTTTCGTCGAGGCGCTCGCCATGCGCATCGCCTCGTTCGACAAGGAGGCCATCGCCGAGACCAAGCGCCTCGTCGATGTCGCGAGCCTGCCGCCGGATGGCGAGATCAAGCCGGAATGGGACGCGTTCCTGGCCGCGCTCGGCCGCCCCGCAAGCCAGAGTCGCATCAAGGCGCTGATGGCGCGCGGCTTCCACCGCGCCGGCGACGTGGAGAGCCGGCTCGGTTTTCACGTCGGGCAGATTGGTAACTAGAGCGTTTTCGAGCGAAGTGGATACCGGTTCGCGCCAAGAAAACGCGTCAACTAAGAAATCCTGAGCCCGTTCCGAAACCATCGGAACGGGCTCAGGCGGAACCGCTGCGGTGCTCGACCGGTTGGGAGGGCAGGCGGTCACGCCGAAGTCGCGTTCCACCGGTACGGAGCGCCGGGGCTTGAACACAAACACAAACAAGGAGAACTGAGATGATCCGCAAGGCAACAGCAGTCTGGAAGGGCACTGGTCGCGATGGCACAGGCCAGCTGTCGAGCGAATCCGGCGTGCTGGCCGGGACGGCTTATTCGTTCAAGACGCGTTTTGAGAACGAGAAGGGCACCAATCCCGAGGAATTGATCGCCGCGGCCCATGCCGGCTGTTTCACCATGGCGCTCGCCTTCGGCCTTCAGCTCGCCGGTTTCACGCCGGACGAGCTCTCGACGGAAGCTGCCGTCACGCTCGAGCCGGAAGGCAAGGGTTTCAAGATCAGCAAATCGGCGCTGACCTTGCGCGCGAAAGTGCCGAACCTGGACGAAGCAGGTTTCGCCAAGATCGCGGGCGAAGCCGAGAAGAATTGCCCGGTGTCGAAGGTGCTCAACGCCGCGATCACGCTCGACGCCAAATTGACTTGAGGCAACACAGGGAAGGCGGCCATGTCTCGTCAAGATCTGCCCCGAGAGCATCAGCCGGACGAAGACAGGTTTCGAGCAATCTTGCCCGAGGACATCGCATGGCAGCCGTTCCCGGCATTTCCTCCGGGCGCGCGCCTTGCGGTCATGGTCGGCCATCCCGCCGAGCCCGGACCCTATTTGGTCCGGGTGAAGGTGCCAGGCGGCACCAGGCTGATGCCGCACAAGCATCCGGAAGACCGCATCTACACGGTGATGTCGGGCGTGTTCTACATGGGGCTCGGCGAGCGCTTTGATGGCGACAAGGTGAAGGCCTATCCGCCGGGCAGCGTCATCGTACTGCCCGGCGAAACATGGCATTATCACTGGGCGAAATCCGGTGAATATGTCACGCAGGTTTCCGCCATTGGTCCGCTGGGCCTCGAATATCACGACGACCACGATGATCCGCGCTTGCATCCGGCCCCGGACAAGCGCTGAGTATCTCGACGAAACGAATGGAGCATCAGATGACGACTGAGCGCGCAGTTTTGGCCGGAGGCTGTTTCTGGGGCATGCAGGATCTCATCCGCAGGCAGCCGGGCGTGATCGCCACCCGCGTCGGCTACACCGGCGGCCACGTGAAGAACGCGACCTACCGCAATCACGAAGGCCACGCCGAAGCGATCGAGATCATCTTCAATCCGGCGAAGACGAGCTTCCGGACCATGCTGGAGTTCTTCTTCCAGATCCATGATCCCACGACGCTCAACCGCCAGGGCAATGATCTCGGCACGAGCTACCGTTCCGCGATCTTCTACACCAGCGACGAGCAGAAGCGGATTGCCGAAGACACCATCGCCGACGTCGAGGCCTCCGGCCTGTGGCCCGGCAAGGTGGTGACCGAGATCGCGCCCGCAGGCGAGTTCTGGGAAGCCGAGCCCGAGCATCAGGATTATCTCGAACGCTATCCGGACGGCTACACCTGCCACTTCATTCGGCCCGACTGGAAGCTGCCGCGCCGCGCGGTGGCGGCGGGAGGTTAGCGCAGATCAGCGCGCGGTCAGTTCCGCAGTTGCGCCATCAAATCGCGCGCGCTGCGGATATCGGCGATGCCAGCACCCTCGGTGAATGACCCCGAGACATTCCTGAGAACGGCCAGAGCCTCTGCCGTCTGGCCGGCCCAGATCATGAGCCGCGCGAGGCTGATCGCGCAGCGCAATTCCCAGAAGCGAGCGCCCTGCCGGACGGCCATGTCCATGGCGTCGCGAAAGTGCGCTTCGGCGCCCTCCGAGTTCTGCGCGCTCCTGTGCATCAACTCTCCCTTGATGCGGATCAGCTCCGGCAGATACCACAGTTCCTGCCGGTCATTGCAGCGGGTCAGGGCGTCCTCGATCACGTCGAGGCCGCGGTCGACCTGGTCGGCCTCAAGAAAGCCTGCGGCGAGCTCGCCGAGCAGGGGAAGGAAGCGCGGCAGGAAGCGCGCATCGCCGGCGCGGTTGAGCTCCTCGCGCAGCAGCGGCAGGCCGGTCGTGACGTCGCCGCGCCTGGCGATCACCGCCGCATTGAAGGCCCGTGCCCACAGTCCCCACAGCCGGATCGCGTGCCGCTCGGTATGCTCGAGCAGCTCGGTGCCATGGCGTTCCGCAGCCTCGAAATCGCCGGCCCAGAAGGCGATCGGGCAGGCAGCCTGTCCCAGCACGCTGCAGAAGGTCAGGGCGTGGCCGTTGGCGCGGCCCTCCTCGATATTTCTGGCGGCGAGCGCCTGGGCCTGGTCGGCGAGGCCTTGCAGCCACAGGATGCGGGCGCGGAAATATTGCGTGGATATTCTCAGGTCGAGCGGGAAGATCTTGGGCTTCTCCGCCAGCACATGCAGCGATGCGTGCACCCGGTCGATGCGCAGCCGTGCGTCGTTCTGGTCGCCGAGATAATGCAACGCCACGGCCGTCAGCCGGTCGCCCAGCATCACATCGGTCCTGTCGGGAGAGTTCGAGGCCGCGTTCGCAAAACGATCGGCGAACACACGCGCCTTGCCGAACTGCCCGTTGTTGAACTGATCGATGCACAGGCCCCAGAGGGCGCGCAGCCGGAAGTCCTTGTCGTCGAGCCTGTCGGCGAGCTCGAGCGTCGTCTCCAGGATCGGGCGCGCCTCGCGCGCGCGGCCCTCGCCATACATCAGCGACCAGCCGAGTGCCGACAACAGCTGCATGCGGATACGGTCGTCGCCGGTGTCGCCGAGCGCCGCCAGTGCCGTCCTGGATCGTTCGCGGCATTCGGCGAACAGGGACAGCCGCACCCACAGCGTGACCGCGGCCGCCGTCAGCGCGATTCCCAGCTCGGCGTCGCCGTCGGGCGCGAAAGCCCAGTCGAGCGCTGCGCGCACATTGTCCAGCTCCGCGCCATAGATGCCGAGCCATTCCGGCAGCGGCGTCGACGTGTCGGCCTCCGCATGCGCGAAGAAATCGCGAAAATGCTCGGCATGACGGCGTGCGAACTGGCTGGTTTCGCCGAGCGCGCTGAGCTTTCCATGCGCGTAGGCCCGCGTCGTGTCGAGCAGGCGATAGCGCAGCGTCCGCGAGCCGGACGGCGAGATCAGCGACTTGGTGACCAGGCTGTCGATGGCCTCCAGCGTTTCCGATGCGCTGAGGCCGTCACCGGATGCAACCGCGGCAGCCGCCTCCGGCGCGAAAGGCCCGGCGAACACCGAGAGCCGGCGCAGGGTCGCGCTCTCGGCCGCAGGCAGCAGGTCGTAGCTCCAGTCGAGTGCGGCGGCGAGGGTCTGGTGCCGCGGCACAGCGGTGCGCCGGCCGCGCCATTGCAGCGAGAAGCGGCTGTCGAGGAGCGAGGCGGTGCCGGCGATGCCGTAGGCATTGACGCGCCCCGCCGCGAGCTCGATCGCCAGCGCAATGCCGTCGAGGCGCCGACAAATGCTCGCGACCAGCGGCGCATCGTCCGCGCTGAGCTGGAACGGGCCGGAGCTCTGCGCGATGCGTTCGACGAAGAGCTGGGCGGCGGGATAGGCGAGCACCTCGGCGACATCGAGCCCTTCGCGCTCGGGCGGACAATCCAGCGGGAACAGCCGGAAGATGCGCTCGCCTTCGCTGCGGAACGATTCGCGGGTGGTTGCGAGCACGCGAACCTGTGGTGCCTCGCGCACGATGTGCTCGACGAGCGGGGCCAGATTGTCCAGCACATGTTCGCAGCTGTCGAGGATCAGCAGCGCCGGGCCGACCTTGAGGAACGTCAGCAGGGCCGGCGTCGGATTCTCAGCGCTGATGGTCAGGCCGAGCGCGGAGGCAATGGTGGTTGCGACGTGGCTGGCATCCCGGAGCGGGCCGAAGTCGACGAAGAAGACGCGCCCGCGAAAATCCTCGGCGCGGCGATGCCCGACAGCGATGGCGACGGCCGTCTTGCCGATGCCGCCCGGGCCGACCAGGGTCATGAAGCGATGGAGCGAGAGTCCGTTCGATATCTTTTCGACGACCTCCTCCCGTCCGACCATTTTGGAGAGCGGCGCGGGGAGGGCGCGGGGAGGCAGGATGTCGATGGTCGGCTGCGCGGCGGGCGAGGCCGGCGGGGCGAGCGAGGCGACGAAGCAATAGCCGCGGCCGGGCACGTTGACGACATAGCGCGCCGACTTGCCGGTGTCGCCGAGCGCCTTGCGCAGCGCTGCGACATGGAAGCGCAGGCTTCCCTCATCGACATTGACGTCGGCCCAGATGCGCTTGACCAGCTCTCTCTTGTCGACGACTTCACCGGGCCGCTCGGACAGAAAGATGAGGATGTCGAGCGCGCGGCCGCCGACATGGAGCGGCACGCCCTCCTTCTCCAAGAGCCGGGACTTTGGAAACAGTCGAAATGGCCCAAATGAAATGGACGAGTCTTCGCTACGATCTGGCACGCGCCATTACCCCCGCGACGGGAGTCAAAAGGTATTCATTTGTGGTCTATCAGAACGAACCGTACAGTAAACTGGCCGAAAGCAGTGGGCAGGGCCGGCAGCCCTGCGTGGACCGCGTGGGTCGGCCGCCTTCCGAAATATTGTTTTAAAAGTAACGGGTTAGAGCGCACGACATGGCCGTGACGCCGCCGCATAGTCCGGACGGAGCATTGACGTCGGTCGCCGATTGCTGCGATGGGATCGTCCGGAGCCGGTCTCGCCTCGGGCCGTGACCAACCGCTTCCGGAATTCGGGCATGCCTTCCTTCTCGCGGCGACACTTCGTCCATGCATTACCGGCGGCGGCGGTGCTCGCGGTGATTCCGCGCATCGGGCACACCGCCGATTATCCCTCTCGTCCCATTCGACTGGTGATTCCCTATGGGGCGGGCGGATCTGGCGATCAGATCGGGCGTCCCTGGGCGGAGAAGATGTCGTCGCTGCTCGGACCCGTCTTCATCGAAAACATCACCGGTGCGGGCGGCGCGATCGGGACAACGGCGGTCGCGCGCGAGAAGCCCGACGGCTACTCGCTGCTGCTCGGAAACGACAGCACGCAGGCGGCCATTCCGCTGCTGTCGCAAAACCCGTCCTATGCGATGGACGATTTCCGCGCCATCTGCCGCCTCATCACCAGCGCGCTTGTTTTCGTTGTCCATCCGTCGGTGCCCGTCACAAATCTGCCCGAACTGATTGCCTACGCGAAAGCCAATCCGGGAAAGCTGTCCTACGGGACACCCGGTATCGGCAGCGGAAATCATCTCGTCGGCGAAGCCTTCAAGCTGCAGGCGGGCGGGCTGGACATCGTCCATGTCCCGTATCGCGGCATCGCGCAGGCCAGCAACGACCTCCTCGCCGGCCAGATCCCCCTCATCATCGCCGTGATGTCGGTGCAATTGCAGCAGTGGCGCGAGGCCGGCAAGATCCGGATGATCGCGGTCGCGACCGAAAAGCGGCTGAGCGTGGCTCCCGATATCCCGACCGCCATCGAATCCGGCATGCCGGGCCTGCGCTATGACGGCTGGTTCGGCCTGTTCGCGCCCCGGCAGACCGACGATGCGATCATCGACCGGATCGCGCAGGCGACGCGCATCGCCATGGCCGACAAGGCGATGCAGGCCAATTATCGCGCCGAGGGCATGGAGCCAGACAGCGACTCGAATCCGGCCGAATTCCAGCGCCTCGTCGAGGCGACTTCGGCGAGCCTGGCGCGCATGATCAAATCGATCGGGCTGGAGAGGTTTTGAGACGACTCACGCGGGGCGCGTGACGATGCGCGCCGACAATGTGACCAGGCACATCAGCGCGGCCAGCAGCCAGAACGCCGTCGGCAATCCGCCAAGGCGGGCGACGAAGCCGACGCCGGCAGGACCTATGAGGATGCCGGCATAGCCGGCGGTCGTGATCGCGGCGACGGCGAGCCCCGTTGGCATCACCGTCTGCCAGGCTGCGCGGCGGAACAGCACCGGCACGAGGTTCGATGCGCCGAGGCCGATCAGCAGGAAGCCGGCCATCGCAACCGCCGCGATGGGCGCTGTGAGCAGCACTGCGAAGCCCGCGATCGCGATGAGACTGCCCCAGAATAATGTCGCGCGATCTCCGATGCGCGCGACGACGGCGTCGCCGCCGAGCCGCCCGATCGTCATCGCGATCGAGAACACGATGTAGCCGGTCCCGCCTTGCGCCTCCGGGACGAGGCCCGCGCCGATCACGAGCAGCGCGCCCCAATCCAGCATCGCGCCTTCGACGAGGAAGGTGATGGCGCCGAGCAGCGCGAGCAGGAGCACGGAGCCGTGCGGCAGCACCAGGAGCGGCCCGTCCTGCACCTGCACGGAGCGAAGCAGCCGGGGCGACGTCACCATCATCGCGATCAGCATCAGGACGGAGCAGATCAGCGTGCAAGCGAGCGCGCCGAGCCGCAAGGAGAGCAGCACGGTCATCAACGCCGATCCGGCAAAACCTCCGATGCTGAACAGCGCGTGGAAACCGGACATCAGCGGGCGCCCCGCGGCGCGCTCCACTTCCACCGCATGGATGTTCATGGCGACGTCGATCGAGCCGAGCGCGGCGCCGAATGCGATCAGCGCCAGTGCCAGTGATGCGGGCGTACTCGCGATAGCCAGCAGCGGCAGTACCAGTGCGAGACCAAGCCCGCCGGCGATAATGATCGGCCTGCTGCCGTAGCGTGCGCTCATGATGCCGGTCAGCAGCATTGCTGCGACCGAGCCGATGCCGAGGCTGAGCAGGAGCAGCCCGAGCACGCCGTCGTCGACGCCGAGCCGCGTCTTCGCGAACGGCACCAGCGGCGCCCAGCACGCCATGCCGAAGCCCGCGACAAGGAAGGCAAGCCGAGTCGCAAGGCGTGTCGCCGGCCGGTCGGCGGAAGACATCGGAGCTCCGGGAGCAGAGTACAGGGAGGAGCGACAAGCCCGACGATTGCCGCGACTTTATGGCCGGCGTGCCTCGCCAGTCTTGGCGAGCTGCAGGCGGACGCGCAGGCCTTTTGGCGCGTTGTCGAGCAGCTGAAGGGTTCCGTCATGTGCGGTCACGATCGCCTGCGCGATCGACAGGCCGAGACCAAAGCCGGCCGTCTCGTCCATGGTGCGGGCCTCCTCGCCGCGCACGAAGGGCTCCAGCATCGCCGCTTTGCTTTCATCGGGGATGCCTGGTCCGTTATCGGACACGTCGATAACGAGATGATCTCCCGCCGTCAACAAAGTGACCTCGATTTCGGTTCCGAAGCGCGTTGCGTTCTGGACGAGGTTGGTGACGGCGCGGATGATCTCGTCCGGCCGCAGGACGAAGGCGGCGCGGGCGGGGCCGGAATAGGACACCGCATGGCCGCAATCGGAAAACTGCTCGCAGACCATCTGCAGCAACGCCGCGACATCCACCAGTGTCGGCTTCACCGGGCTTTCACTGCGCAGCAATGAGAGCACGGATTCAAGCATCGACTGCATCTGGTCGAGGTCGCGCACGGTCTGCGTGCGCTGTGCCGGATCCTCGATATATTCCGAACGCAGCCGCAATCGCGTGATTGGCGTGCGCAAATCGTGGCTGATGGCCGCGAGCATGCGGGTCCTGTCGTTCATCAGCGCGGTGATGCGTTCGCGCATCCGGTTCAGCGCTCTGGCCGCGGCCCTGATCTCCTCCGGCCCGTTCTCCGGCAACGGCGGCGAGGCCCGGTTCAGGCTGAAATTCTCCGCCGCGCGCGCAAAGGCCGACAGCGGCGAGGACAGCGCGCGGCCGGCCCAGACGCCGAGCAGCGTGACGCTCGCCACCAGGAACAGCAGCGTCGAGGTCCAGAGGCCGCTGACGAAGGCCGGTATTTGGGGCAATCCCATCGTCGCTTCGAGCACGTCGTCTTTGGCGAGGTAGAACCAGACGCGATTATCTTCCGCGCCGGTGCCACGAATGAGCTCGGCCCGGCCGCCGAGCGCGGACGGGATGGGCAGGGGTGTCCGCGCCGGCAGCGGCGTAACGGAAAGGGAAACACTGTCCCGCAATTGCAGCTTGAGCGCCGGAAAGGTCCGGCTGATGCTGTCGAGGACGACAGCGCGTTCCGCCTTGGGTGTGTTGGTGATGATCCGCGCGATCAGCTCGAACTGCTCGACTGGCGTGTCGGTCAGCAGCTTCGGCCGGTTGAGCAGGAAATATCCGGCGATCGAGAGGTGGATCAGGATCAGCGAGACCAGGATCAGGGCGGCGATCTGGCCGCTGATCCGCCTGAAGCTGAACAGCGTCAGGATGTCGGCGGCGCGGCTCATGCTTCCTCCACCCTTGGTGTGAACACGTAGCCGCCGGTGCGGATGGTCTTGATCATGGAGGTGTCTTCGCTGCGGTCGAGCTTGCGGCGCAGACGGCTGACGAGCACGTCGATGCTGCGGCCGAAACTTCCGCCGGGGCGGCCGCGCGTCATGTTCAGCAGGCTGTCGCGAGCGAGAACGCGGCCGGCGCGCTCGCAGAAGGCTTGCAGCAGGTCGAACTCGGCGCTGGTCAGCGGCACCTGCGCGCCTTCAGGATCGCGCAATTCGCGCAGCCGCAGATCGATGGTCCAGCCCTGGAACTTCAGCCGCGTCGCGGTGGAGGCCGCCGTGAGACCGCTCGCGTGCCTGCGCAGCACCGCGTTGATCCTGGCGAGCAGCTCGCGCGGATTGAACGGCTTCGGGAGATAGTCGTCGGCGCCCATTTCGAGGCCGAGGATGCGGTCGAGATCCTCTCCCTTCGCGGTGAGGATGATGATCGGCGTCGTCGATTCCATCCGCAGCCGGCGGCAGAGGCTGAGGCCGTCCTCGCCCGGCAGCATCAGGTCGAGCACGATCAGATCGGCCCGGCTCTGCGCGAGGTGGCGGTCCATCTCCTTGCCGTTGGTGACGGCGCTGACCGCGAACGAATGCTCGCGCAGATAGCGCGAGATGAGATCGCGGGTCGGCTGATCGTCCTCGACGATCAGGATGTTGGGCGTGCCGTTGGTCATGATTGAGATCGCATCGGGGGCGCCGATCGTTGGTCGATTTGCGGACGATTGTCTCGTCCGAAGAACTACAGTCATGGTGCAATCCTACGGTCAGTCACGGCTCAACGCCACCACGGGGTCGAGGAAGGCGGCACGGCGGGCGGGGAAGAAGCCGAAGGCGATCCCGATCCCGGTCGAGGTCAGGAACGCCGCGCCGATCGAGAATGGCGAATAGCTGACCTCGAAGCCGGGCACCGCGACGTTGATGGCGACGCCGAGCAGGACCGCGATCAGGATGCCGGCGATGCCGCCGATCGACGAGATCAGGGTCGCCTCCACCAGGAATTGCTGCAGGATGTCGCTGCGCCTCGCGCCCACCGCCATGCGCACGCCGATCTCGCTGATCCGCTCGGAGACGGATACCAGCATGATGTTCATGACGCCGATGCCGCCGACGACCAGCGAGATCACCGCGATCGCCGCCACCAGGAAGGCCAGCGTCTGCGTCGTGCTGGTGATGGTGCGGCGGATGTCGTCGGTGTTGAGGATGACGAAATCCCTGGTGTTGTGCCGTTGCGTCAGAAGCGTCGTCACCGCGTCTTGCGCCAGATTGGTCGAGATCTCGTCGCTGATCCGCAGCAGGATGCTGCGGAGCGCGCGGCCGCCGGTGAACTGGGCCTGCACGGTGGTGTAGGGCAGGTAGACCGACAGGTTCTGGTTCGAGCCGAACCCGCCCTGCTGCTGCGCGATCACGCCGACGATGCGGCAGGGCACCTTGCCGAGCCAGATCACGCGGCCGATCCCGGAGGTCTGGTCGTCGGCGAAGAAGGTTTTTCTTGTGTTGTCGTCGATGACCGCCTGCCGCTCGATGTTGCGGACGGCGTCGGCGTCGAACAGGCGGCCCTTCGCCAGCTTGGCGCCCTTGACCTGGAAATAGCTCTCGCCGACGCCGTTCACGAGGACGTTGGACTCATTGCCGCGATAGCGCACCGTGGTGCTGGTGGAAACCGTCGGGGTGACGCCGGCGATGAAACCCTGCCGGTCGAGCGCGCGGGCATCGTCGAGCACCAGCGTCTTGATCTTGCCGGCGCGCGCATCGCCGAAATCCTTGCCCGGAAACACCTCGATGGTGTTGGTGCCGAGGCTCGATATGTCCGACAGCACCTTGCGCTGCGAGGCGTTGCCGAGCGCGACCACGGACGACACCGCCGCGATGCCGATGATGATGCCGAGCATGGTCAGGAACGCGCGCAGCCGGTGCGCGGCCATCGCCACCAGCGCCATCCGCGAGGCCTCACGCAGGCGTCCCAGGGCGCCAGTCCAGCCAGCGCCGCTGTCCCATGCCGTGCGGGCGACCGGCTCCGATACGCCCGCGGTCCCGGTGCGGCGATCGGAAACGATCTTGCCGTCGCGCAGCTCGATGATGCGTTCGGCCCGCGCGGCGACATCCGCATCGTGGGTGACGATGATGATCGTCCGTCCCTCGCGGTGCAGCTCCTTCAGGATCTTCAGCACCTCCTCGCCGCTGCGCCGGTCGAGCGCGCCGGTCGGCTCGTCCGCCAGGATGACTTCGGCGCCGTTGATCAGCGCCCGCGCGATCGAGACGCGCTGCTGCTGGCCGCCGGAGAGCTGGTTCGGGCGATGGCCGCCTCGCGTGCCGACGCCCAGCCGCTCGAGCAGCGCGTTCGCACGAGTCCGTCGCTCCCGCGCATTGAGGCCGGCATAGACGGCGGGGATTTCGACATTCGCGGCGGCGGTGAGATCGCCAAGCAGATTGTAACGCTGGAAGATGAAGCCGAAATGCTCGCGGCGCAGCGCCGCCAGCGCGTCGGCATCTAACTCAGAGACGTTCTTGCCGGCGACGCGATAGGCGCCCGACGTCGGGCGGTCGAGACAGCCGAGGATGTTGAGCAGCGTCGACTTGCCCGATCCGGACTGACCGATGATCGCGACCATCTCGCCGGGCTGGATGCTCAGCGACAAATCGTCGAGCGCCACCACAATGGTGTCGCCCGCCGCGAACTCGCGGCGGATGTTCTGGAGATCGATGATCGGATCGGTCATGTCAGGGACCTCCTCCGCCGGGCGGGCCGCCGGGTATGCCGCGCGATACGGTCTGCTCGCTGGCCTCGCCGGTCACGACCCGCTCGCCCTCATCGAGACCGGACCTGATCTCGACGGTGGTGCGATCGTTGAGGCCGGTCTTGACCTCGCGCTCGCGAACGTCGCCCGACGTGCCGAGGGTGCGCACCGTGCTGCGGCCGTCGGATTTGCGCATCACGGCGAGCGCGGGGATGACCTTCACCCGCTTGGCTTCGCCGGTGATGATGTGCACCTCCGCGGTCATGTAGGTTCGGAGCGCATGGTCCTTGTTCGGAACGTTGAAGACGCCGATGTAGTAGATCGCGGTGCTGGTCGAGCTCGACGTGCTCGAGCTTGAGCTCGATGTCGTGGTGGTCGAGGAGAAGCTGGCGTCGTTCTTGATCGATTCGGGCGCCGGCTCGATCTGCTCCAGCCGCGCCTCGTAACGGTGATCCTGATCGCCGAGGATGGTGAAGTAGAGCGACTGCCCCGGCCTGACCTTGACGATGTCGGCCTCGGAGATCTCCGCCCGCACGGTCATGGTCTCGAGCTGGCCGAGCACGACGATGGTCGGTGCGGACTGCACTGCGTTGACCGTCTGCCCCTCCTGCACCACGGTGGCAAGCACCGTGCCGTCGATCGGCGCGGTGATGCGGGTGTATTCGAGATTCACCCGCGCCGTCTCGACGCTGGCTTCGGCGCCGACGATCAGCGCCTCCAGCGCGGCGATCTGGGCGCGGGTCTGGCGCACCGTCGATTCCGCGCTGTCGAAATCGCTGCGCGAGGTTGCGCGCTGCGCCAGTGTCGCCTGCTGGCGTGCGAGGTTCGCCTCCGCCAGCACCAGCGCAGCCTCCTTCTCGACCTTCTGCGCGCGATAATTCTTCAGCGAGGCTTCCGAGTTGCGCAGATCGTTCTGCTTGGTGACGGGGTCGATCTGGGCGATGACGTCGCCGGCCTTGACCGTGTCGCCGACGCGGACGTTGAGCGCGGTGATCCGCCCCGACACCTGCGCGCCGACCGCGGTCAGCCGCGCCGGCTTCAGCGTGCCGCTGGCGAGCACCTCCTCGCGCAGATCGCTGACCGCGACCTGCGCGGTGATGTAGGATTGTGCCTTGCTCGCCGTTCCCGGCGAATGCGTCGCCAGCACCATGCCGGTCGCGACCACGGCAAACACCGCGGCGGCGATCTTTACGCGCTTGACGGTGATGATCTCGGTCACTTCAACGCCTCCCGCATATGCGGTCCTGTATTGCTGTCCACGATAACAGGCGTCGACACGTCGACCGGATCGGCCCAGCCGCCGCCGAGCGCCTTGGCCAGCGAAATGTAATCCTTGGCCGCCGACACCTTGCTCTGGATCAGCGAATCCTCGGCTGAATAGAGCGAGCGTTCGGCATCGAGCACGTCGATGAAGCTGGCGCTTCCGGTCTCGAACAGCGATCGCGACAGCTTTGCGGCCTCGCCGTAGTTCTTCGCCGCCTCGGTCAGCTTGGTCGCGCGCACGCGCTCCTGCGACAGCGACACCAGCGCGTTCTCGACATCCTCGAGCGCGGTGAGCAAGGTCGAATGGAACGTCGCGAACGCCTGATCGCGCTGCGCTTCCGCGATCCTCACCGTGGCCAGCCGCTTGCCCGCGTCGAACACCGGCACGGTGACCGACGGTCCGACCGACCAGCTCACGCTGGAATATTTGGCGAGGTCGCCGACACGCATCGCCGAGGTGCCGACCGAGCCGGTCAAGGACACCGCCGGATAGCGGTCGGCCTCGGCCGCGCCGATCTTGGCGGTGGCCTGCGCCAGCTTGCGCTCGGCGCTGGCGACATCGGGGCGGCTCATGAGGAGATCGGCGGGCAGGCCCGTCGGCAGCGGCATGCGCGGCGCCGGCACGGGCGCGGACCGCGCCATCAGCGAAGCGACACCGTCGGGCGGCCGTCCGAGCAGGATGCCGAGCCGATGGATGTCGGCTGCGAGCGCGGTCTGATAGGTCGGAACGTTGGCTTCGGTGCTCGCGGCCTGCGCGGTGGCCTTGGCGAGATCGACGGCGTTGCCGCTGCCGGCCTCGTACTTGCTGCGTGTGAGCTTTTCGGTGTCGCGTTGCGAGACCGCAGTGCGCTGCGCCAGCGCGATCCGGGCCTGGTAGCCGCGTGCCTCGACGTAATAGGCGGCGACATCGCCGATCAGCGTGACGAGGCTGTCGCGCAGATCCTCCTCGGCCGATTGCGCGCCGCGCACCGCCGCCTCGATGTTGCGCTGTGTGCCGCCGAACAGGTCGAGTTCCCAGCTCGAATCGAAGCTCGCCTGGTGCAGCGCGTAGGGCGCGTTGTCGACCACGGCTGATGCGGAGCCTGAGCTCGCCTTGTTGTTGGTTACCTCGGCCGAGCCGCTGACGGATGGAAACAGCCCGGCGCCGGTTTGCTGGACCGTCGCGCGCGCCTCGCGCACCACCGCTTTGGCCTTTGCGACATCGGGGTTGGCTTCGACGGCCTGTTCGATCAGACGGTTGAGCAGTGGATCGCGCAGGCGCAGCCACCAGCGATCGAGCGTGCCGGCGCCGCGCCGCGAGGCGGATTTGACGCTCCAGTGCGACGGCAGCTCCAGCCGGGGCGGCCCCGCATAGTCCGGGCCCACGGCACAGCCCGCCAACGAGCCGATCAGCGCCAGCGCGAGGCAAGTCGATCCGGCACGGGACAGGACTTCGCGCAGCGGGCGGGGCGTCGGATGACGGTTCTCCTTTGCGGAAGGCACGGGGACTGCGACGGACAAGTGTGACGGCATCAAATCGACTGAGATTCATTGGCCTCGCCCCGGAAGGAGGAGGGCGCTCATGGCCCTCGGGCAGGACGAGGCGGGAACCACTAGCCTAGGGATCGTGGCCTTTCGGCAGCCCGAATGTTGCTGAATGTAAACAGATGTTGCGCGGCATCTCGGTGCCGGCGGCGGGGAGTTCGTCGGGGACAACATCGGCCCTGTTTCGTCGCCGAGTCAAGCACTCTCGACAAAAACATTCCGCTTTACCGAAATTCGGATTTGTCGTATGTATCGCCTATCCCGGCTCATCCTTGAGGGGCGATCATGAGGTCGTCATTTTCGCGAGCCGGACTTGCGGTGGACGCGGCAGCGTCGGCACGAGGGGTTAAGGGCAGGGCGGGTAGTCCCTGTGAGCTCGTAACCACGTGCGGACGAGCGGCGCTGTTAAGTTCGTCGCGCCAACATTTCGATGGCAACGTGCACAACGCCGTCGAACCCTGTGGTGCCAACGAACGCGTGTACGGCAAAACCGTGTGGTCCTGGCCGTCGTTGCTACGGTCAAGCCCTTCGCGAAGATGCGCGCGAGCCCAACCGGGCAGACGGCATCGTCAATTCGCGGGGTAAGGGAGGCCAGAACGAACTCGGCTCCCGGGAGAGCACGGCATAAGCCGTCCAACCATCGCGCAGGGAAGGCCGTGTGTTGGGCTTCACCTGTATGCTGCTGTGCGGTTTTCTCTGCGCTACCTTTCGCGCAGTGGACCGCGGGTGCCGCCGGCACCCGGCCTTCCCTGCGCCCTCTTGGCTTAAGAGGGTGGAACGACGAAGCAAAGCTCGGGCGAGATCAGTCGCGAGGATGCGAAGGTGTGTCCGACGGGCCGTAGGATGGGTAGAGCACTTGCGAAACCCATCATGCTTCGGCGTTGAGGATGCGTGATGGGTTTCGCTTCGCTCTACCCATCCTACGAGAGCGGTTCAGAGAATTGCGGTGCCGCCACACACTCCGTCATTGCGAGCGAAGCGAAGCAATCCAGAATCTATCCGCGGCGGCAGTCTGGATTGGTTCGCTACGCTCGCAATGACGATGTGGAAGCCGCGAGTGCTTATCTTTCTCTGTCACCCTGAGGCGGCCGCTTCTTCAGCGGCCCTCGAAGGGCGACGGCCCGGCTGCATCGCGGCCGTACATCCTTCGAGGCTCCGCTCGCGATGCCTTGCTTCGCGCGCTTTGCACCTCCAGCGACAACGGTTTCGCCGTTGCGCGGGGATGACGGATTTGAAAGCTAAGATGACGAGACTGAGCAATGAGCGCCTCGACCCGCGACTGTGCCTACCACCGATAACTCAACGTCCCGATCACCTGACGCCGTGCGCCGGCATAGCAATAGCCGGACTGGCAGGTGTCATACTTCTTGTCGAACAGGTTGGTGGCGTTCACGCGCATATAGGCGCCGCGAAAACTCCGGTCGAGCTTGCCGAGATCGTAGTCGACCACGGCGTCGAACAACGTCATAGCCGCGTTCTCGAACGTGTTCTGGTCGTTGCCGAAGTTCGCGCCGATATAGCGCGCGCCGAGGCCCAGCCCCAGCCCTTCCACCGGAGTGCCGGACTGGAACGTGTACTTGCCGAACGCCGCGAACGAGTCTCTCGGGATGCCGGAATACTCGTTGCCGGTCGTATCGGTATTGCCGCGCGTGATCACGACGTTGAGGTGGGTGTAGGCCGCGGTGAGGTCGAAGCCCGGTGTGAGCGCCAGCTTGGCCTCGAGCTCAACGCCCTTGGACTCGATCTGTCCGGTGGCCGCCTGGAACGTGATGGCGTCGGGGTTGGTGCGCAGAACATTGTCCTGCTTGATGTCGAACACGGCGGCAGTCAGCAGCAGCGGAACATTCGGCATTTGATACTTGATGCCCGCCTCGGTCTGCTCGCCGGTGGTCGGCTTGAATGTGGCCCCCGTCACGTCGACGCCGGTTTGCGGGCTGAACGAGGTGGCGTAGCTGACATAGGGCGCAACGCCGTTGTCGAAAACATAGCTCAGGCCTGCGCGGCCGGTGAAGGCCGAAGGCTTCGAGGTGTCCGGCGTCCCATTCAGCGTCGTGGTCGTGCTCTGCGAGACCCAGCTCTGACGGCCGTTGAGCGTCAGGATGAATCCGCCGAGCCGGGCCTGCTCCTGTGCGTAGACTCCGATCTCGTTGGTCGACTGCTTGGTGAAGATCGAGAATGCCGGCGTGGCGATCGCCTGCGTGCCGTAGTTCATGGTCGCAAGATTGAGATCGGGCGCCGGCCCGTACCCGATCTTGTCGTCGTAACGGGAGTTGCTGTAGTCGACGCCGAACAGCACGGTGTTCTTGACCGCGCCGAGCATGAACTTGGCTTCGGCCTGGTTGTCGAGGGTGGCGGTCTTGAAATTATCGAGGATTCGCCAGGCCGAACGCGTGGCGGTCTGGGTCGCGAAGTCGAGACTATCGATCTGGGTATACTTCGCGTCGGTGTTGACCTGATAGAACCGGAAATTCTGCCGGACGGTCCAGGTGTCATTGACGTTGTGCTCGAACGCATAACCGACGCGGAACTGCTTCTGGTCCATGGCGCTGAACGCCGGATCGTTCGAGTAGATGTTGGTCAGCTTGCCATCGACCGTGCGAGCGTTACCGATGCTCGCGGCTGTACGGCTGGTCTGATACTCGCCGAGGATCGTGAAGGTCGTATCGAGGTTCGGTTTCCAGGTCAGGGCAGGGGCGATATAGGCACGGTCGTCGTCATTGCCGGGAAACCAGGTTTTTGCGTCGCGCAGCAAGCCCGTCAGCCGGTAATACAATTGGTCGCTGCCGGGGACCGGACCGCCGACGTCGAAGGCGCCCTGGTAGCGATCGTAATTGCCGGCCTGCAATTGCACCTCGCCGAATGCGGTCTGCGGCGGCCGCTTCGTCGTGACGTCGACGATGCCGCCGGGGGAGCCGAGGCCATAGAGGCCGGAGGCTGGCCCGCGGAGGATCGAGACGCTCTCGAGTCCATAGGGCTCGATCTTGGGAATGGCGAAATTGCCGCCGCCCTGCCGCAGGCCATCGCGATAGATGCCGGTATAGGTCACGTCGAAGCCGCGGATGGAAAAGGCGTCGAAGCGTGGATCGTAACCGAATGCCGTGGTCGTGATGCCGGGCGTGTAGTTGACGGCGTCCTTGAGCGTCTGGACGTTGCGATCCTCGAGCTCCTTCTTCGTCACGATGGAGAGCGATTGCGGCGTCTCGATCAATGGCGTGTTGGTCTTGGTGCCGGCAGTGCCGCTGGTCGCGACGTAGCCGGTCGTTGCACTGGACGCGCCTCCAGATGCCTGCGGCGCGCGATTCTGATCGGCTGCCAAATTGCCCCGACGAGTCGCAGTGGTCGCGCGCTGAGACCGCGTGCGCTGATTGGACGCGGTGCTGCTGCTGCGCGTCTTCGGCGCTCTCGGCGCTTCGACGGTGACCGGTGGCAGGTTGCTGCTCTGGGCCTGCGCCTGGGAGGCCAGGACTTCAACAGATACGAATACGACCGAACCGAACATCGTGGCGTTGATCGCTGCTGCGCTTCCAAACCAACGATGTTTCCTCTCCGACAAAGCAACGCCCACCAGTGATGATCCCCAATTTCGCCGAACTGATTCACGCGAACGCGCGCAGCTGTGTGCTGATGAGCGTCGAGCGATGCGGACTTCTATGGGTGACGCGATCGGAATTCCACACGCGCAAAATAGAATTGCTTGAACGTGCGATGAGCGAATTTGGAATGGTTCAAGACGAATGTGGAGAACATGAAATCGCGTGCGGCAGATGCGCGCACGCAGACGTCATCTCCGCTCGCGCGCGATTGCTAGCGTGCGATCGACGGGATATTGCCGGAAGCAGCGCATTGACTGTCGTCTCACTTATCGAGACGACAGCCGGGAGTCCCGCAAGCCGGTCACCACGAGATCGGGATTCTCTGCGTGAAGCCGCCCAGATCCGAGTCGGGGCTGAGTGGTTGGCGATCGAGCGGCCGGTTGTTGTTCTCGCGCGCAAACGAGATGCCGGGCGGCAAGGCATAGTCGCTGAACTTGCGATCGCCGGGAAGCACCTCCGTGCCTCCATCGAGCCAGGAGCGCTTGCTGACATAGATGCGCGTGTGCGGACCGGACTGATAGGAATGGTTGGGGCCGCGCAGACCGTACTCATAGACGGCATTTTGTGTCGTCTGTCGTCGATCACGCTTGCCGGTCGCTGCGGCATGAGCGGCCAAGGTCGAGGCGAGGAGGGCGACCAGCACCGTTCTGGTCATGACAAGCGCGTTCATCGACGAATACCCATGCGAGTTCCTGACGTCGTCGCCTCTCGCACCGGCTTAAGCCTCTGTAAAGAATCCGGGCGTTGCGCGATGTTGCTGAAGGCCTGCATGGGCAAGCCGTGTGCGCAGCCGGCTCAATGCCGTTCAGTCACCGCCGCAGGCCCGCGCGATCGTCATGGCTCCGACGCTTGCGTGCCGATCGGCCAATCAAATTGAACGAGCGGAAACAATGCAGAAATCACAAAGCCACACCGCGGCCACAGCCGTCTCGTTTCAGAGCAGGCTAGGTGCTCTTGAGGTGTGGAATGTCGTTTTTGCGGCCCTGGCTGATCGCGGTGGTGATGTGCGGTGTATCGATTGCGAGTTCAGTTCCTGTCGCGCTGTTGCCGCAGCCGGCGGCCGCACAGGCGGTGGAGACGATCGTCGTCGAAGGCAATCGCCGCGTCGAGGCCGAGACCGTGCGCTCCTACTTCAGGCCCGGCCCTGGCGGGCGTCTCGATCAACCGGCGATCGATGACGGTCTCAAGGCGTTGATCGCGACAGGCCTGTTCCAGGACGTGAAGATCAACCAGGCCGGCGGGCGTATCGTCGTGTCGGTGGTGGAAAATGCCGTGATCGGGCGCATCGCCTTCGAGGGCAACAAGAAGATCAAGGACGAGCAGCTCACGGCGGAAATCCAGTCCAAGGCGCGCGGAACCTTCTCGCGGGCATTGGTGCAGTCCGACACGCTGCGGATCGCCGAGATCTACCGCCGCTCCGGCCGCTACGACGTGCGCGTCACGCCCGAGATCATCGAGCAGCCGAGCAGCCGCGTCGATCTCATCTTCACGATCGTGGAAGGCGTCAAGACCGGCGTGAAGTCGGTCGAGTTCGTCGGCAACAGCGCCTATTCGGCCGCGCGCCTGCGCGACGTGATCAAGACGCATGAGAGCAATCTGCTCAGCTTCCTCGGCAACAACGACATCTACGATCCCGACCGCATCGAAGCCGATCGCGACCTCATCCGCCGCTTCTACCTCAAGAACGGCTTCGCCGACGCCCAGGTCGTGGCGGCACTCACCGAATACGATCCGGACAAGAAGGGCTTCAACGTCACCTTCAAGATCGAGGAAGGTCAGCAGTATCGCGTAGGCTCCGTCGATGTCCGCTCCAGCATCGCCAATTTCGACGCGAGCTCGATGCGCTCCTATTCGCGCGTCGGTGTTGGTTCGCTCTACAACGTGGAATCGGTCGAGAAATCGACCGAGGAGATGCAGATCGAGGCCTCGCGCCGCGGATACGCCTTCGCCGTGGTGCGGCCGAGCGGCGACCGCAACTTCGAGGCGCACACCGTGTCCGTCGTGTTCAATGTCGACGAGGGCCCGCGCACCTATATCGAGCGCATCAATCTGCGCGGCAACACCCGCACACGCGACTACGTCATCCGCCGTGAGTTCGACATCTCGGAAGGAGATGCCTACAACCGCGCGCTGGTCGACCGTGCCGAGCGTCGGCTGAAGAACCTCGACTATTTCAAGAGCGTCAAGATCGTCACCGAGCCGGGCTCCTCCAGCGACCGCGTCATCCTGGTCGTCGACATGGAGGAGAAGTCGACCGGCGACTTCTCGATCTCCGGCGGCTATTCGACGACCGACGGTGCGCTGGCAGAGGTCTCGGTCTCCGAGCGCAACCTGCTCGGCAAGGGCCTCTACGCCAAGGCGTCCGTCAGCTACGGCCAGTACTCGCGCGGCATCTCGCTGTCGTTCGTCGAGCCGTATCTGCTCGACTACCGGCTGGCGCTCGGGTTCGACACTTATTGGAAGCAGCAGAAGTCGAACAGCTATACGAGCTACGGCGTGACGACGCTGGGCTTCTCGCCGCGCCTGGGCTTCGCGCTGCGCGAGGATCTCTCGCTCCAGCTCCGCTACTCGCTCTATCAGCAGAGCATCACGCTCGCCAGCGCGTACAATAACTGCAACAACAACGCGTCGAATACGTCGCTGGCCTACAACCCGACGCCGGCCTACATCAAGAATGTCCTGGGCGGCGTGGATCCGACCAATGCGACGGATTCCGGCGTCTATGGCTATGGCTGCTATGGCGACGGCGAGTCGAGCCTGCCGGTCCGGAAAGAGCTGGCGAACGGCGCGACCTGGACGTCGGCGCTCGGCTATACGCTCAACTACAACACGCTCGACAACACCAAGAATCCCACGGACGGCTTGCTGGTCGATTTCCGCCAGGATTTTGCCGGCGTCGGCGGCGACGTCACCTATCTCAAGACTGCGGTGGATACCAAGTACTACACGCCGCTGGTGTCCGAGATCGTCAACGTGATCCACCTGCAGGGCGGCATCCTCAACAAGATCGGCAACAACGATCTGCGCATGCTGGATCACTTCCAGATGGGTCCGAACCTCGTGCGCGGCTTCGCCTCCAACGGCATCGGTCCGCGCGACATCACCTACTACAATTACGGCGCCAGCGGCGATGCGCTCGGCGGCACCAAATACTGGGGCGCGTCCGTGGAACTGCAGATGCCGTTCTGGTTCCTGCCGAAGGAGGTCGGCCTGAAGGGCGCGGTTTACGCCGACGCCGGCTCGCTCTGGGGCTATCAGGGGCCGACATCGTGGACGGCCACCGGCGAGGTCAACACAAAGGCCTGTCCGACCTGCGGGCTGCAATATGACGACGGCAACGTGGTGCGTTCGTCGGTCGGTGTCGGCCTGATCTGGGCCTCACCGTTCGGGCCACTGCGCTTCGACTACGCCGTGCCGATCACGAAGGGCAAATACGACATGGTCCAGGAGTTCAGATTCGGAGGTGGCACTTCGTTCTAGCGCCGCGAGGCTGGCATGGGAACTTGCGGCATTTGTCGTGCATTTGTGAAAATGCCGGATGGCCTCGCGCGAGCGTGCGTGGACAACCATTTGCGGATGTCGGATGATGTGCCTTGCAATTTGCGGGATACTGTGGCCTGCACTTGAGCTTCCACAGAAGGACAAGCCGATGACACAGGCAGGCGCCTACGGGCAGAGGCTTGGGCAGTTCCTGCGTTTGAAGGACGCGCCGCCCGCGCTGGTGGCGCGCTCGCTGCGCAGCGCCGAGCTGGCGGTCACCGAGACCCGGAATGACCATCCGGAGCGCGGCCTGTCCGGCTCGCTGGCCGCGGAGGACGCCTTCCTGGTCAGCCTGAAGCTGCACGATTACCCGGATTGCGAGCTCTGGGAGCGCGGCAAATCCGTCATGAGGGCTGACGTCCGCGCCGGTACGACCTATCTCTATGACCTCAAGCGCGATCCGCGCTACGTGATCGACAAGCCGTTCCACTCGCTGTTCTTCTACATTCCACGCTCGGCGCTCGACGGCATCGCCCGGCAGTGCGGTGCGCCGCGGGTAGACGAACTCGACTGTCAGGTCGGCGTTGGCCATGACGATGCAATCGTCCGCCACATCGGCGCATCGCTGCAGGAAGGGCTGCGCAGGCCGGACGAGGCCAATCAGCTCTTCATCGACCATATGATGCTCGGGCTCACCGCCCATGTCGCCCAGTCCTATGGTGGACTTCAGCGCACGTCCGGAGTGGCACGCGGGGGGCTCGCTCCATGGCAGGCGAAGCGCGCCTGCGAGCGGCTCGAATCGGACCTCAGCGGCAAGCTTTCGCTGGAGAAGATCGCGGCCGAGCTCGACCTGTCGGTCAGCCATTTCTCGCGCGCATTTCGAATCTCCGTCGGCATGCCGCCGCACCAATGGCTGCTGCAGCAGCGTGTCAAGGCGGCCAAGCAGTTGATGGGTGTCCGCGACCTGCCATTGTCGGAGATCGCGATCTCGGCCGGGTTTGCCAACCAGAGCCACTTCACGCGCGTGTTCTCCTCGATCGCTGGCGTCAGCCCCGCAGCGTGGCGCCGCGAGGCGCTTGGCGACTCCAGCGGCGAGACGTGAAGCGCGCGAGCGCTCAGCGCCGTTTAGCGAGTGAGATAGTGTAGGCGGCGCACCGCGCCGCAAAGATCTCGTCCGGTGGATACCCGATGCCGTCGGCAAGGTTGGCCGGATTGAAGATGGAGGCGTCACAGGCGGAGTCCGGCTCGAAGCCCGTGATCACGATCGTGCCGAGCCGCACCTCCTCGCGATCATCCTCATCCGGCCAGCGCATGGTGACGTCCATGGTGGGATCGCCCGGGCGGTCGAGCAGCGCCATCACGTTGAAGCGGACATGGCCCGTAGCGATCCGGCTGCCTAGCTCGTCGCGCAGGAAATCGGCCGGCTTGGTCCTGGCTTCGTCCGCGCTCAGCGTGATCTCGCCGCGGGCCGGGGCGACCTTGAACTTGATGAAGCGCGTCTCGTTCTCCGCGTTGGTCGCGGGAAAGGAATGCACGCCCCAATAGGTCGTGCCGGCAAGGCTTCCAGGCAGCAGGCGCGCGGCGATGTAGTTCGCCTGGTTGAGCGTCTCGGGGTTGGCCGCCGAGAAGGCCTTCAACTTCGCCATATCCGGCTTGCCGTCGTGCCCCGGCATGCGCGCCTCGAGGAAGGCCAGCATCTGGTCGAGCGTTCGCGCAAAATGCACGGGCGCGCTCTCCACGAGGATATCCGAGCGATGATCGTCGTCGCCGAGCTTGAAGCTGAAGCCGCGCAGCACCAGATTGTTGGTGTCGGCGACGTCAGGGTTACCGCCGCCGACCGAGAAGCGTGCCAGTACGCGCGATGGCCTCGTGAAGCTTTGCGATCGCGTGACCTTGCCCGCCCGGTCCGACGGCGTGTAGGTGCCGCGAACGCACCAGCCCTTGGCGAAGCTGGCGCGGACCTTCGGCGGATTGCCGGCAACGGCTTTCAGGGCTTCGACGATGGAGGCGGGCGTTGCGGCGGGGACGTCGGACATGTGAGCCTTCTCGCGTAGGGCGGGCAGGCTAGGTGTTGTGCGAACCGGCGTCTTACCCAAAGCGGTCAGGATTTGCCCAATCCTGCTCAAGACGCTACCTCGCAGCGTCCGAGAGCGTTGCGATCGGCGCCTGGCCAGTCAGGGAATGGCGGGCTGCGTTTCGGTCAGCGGCATCCAGCCGGCCTCGCTACGCTGGAAGAGCGGGCAGCCGTAGACGGCGCGAACCGGAAGCGCAGCGGTCGAGGCCTGCCAGCGGTTGGTTTGCTTCATCGCGACGACCATGCCGGCAATCTCGGCGCCGATCCTCTGCAGCAGGCGCGCGGCGGCGATCGCGGTCGTTCCGGTCGAGATCGCATCATCGACCAGCACCACCCGGCGTCCCTCGAGCAGGGGCAGCAGATTCGGATCCAGCCGCAACTTCTTGCCGGCCTCGGGACTGGTGATCGAAGTGACGGGCTCGAACAGCGCGTCGTCGTACCAGAACTTGCGCGAATAGCCGAGCGGGACATAGCGCGGGTGTCCGAGCCGTTCGGCGACCAGCGACGCAAAGGCAAGGCCGAGGGTCGGTAATCCGACAATGATCTCAGCCTCGAATGCGCGCGCCGGTGTCGCCATGTGGTCGGCGAGCGCTGCGACAACGAGGTGCGAGGCCTGGTTGGCGATCAGCGAGGCGACCGCGTGAACGCCATCGGGCAACTGCCGCAGCGGCAGGACCAGGATGCCGCCGCAGGGCAGGGTGACAGGATAGCCGAAGCGATAGGGTGCCGTCGCCGAGAAGCGCGCGGGAATGTCCGGCGTCAATTCCTGCCAATAACCGGTTGTCGCCTCGGTATAAGGTTCGCCCGCGGTCATGATGCCGGCATCAGCCGCCTAGCCGCTGAGGATGCGCCGGCAGGCATCGACGAAGACCTGCGCGCCGGTGACGATATCGGCATCGGCGGTATTCTCGGTCCAGTGATGGCTGATGCCGCCGATCGACGGCACGAACAGCATGCCGGCCGGCATCACGGTCGAGAGCATCTGCGCATCGTGGCCGGCGCCGCTGGGCATGCGGATGGAGCGTCCGTCGGCAAGAGCCTTGCTCGCCGCCTCGATCGCATCCTGAAAGCTCGCGTTCATCATCGCGGGCGCGCCGGTGCGAATCTTCTCCACGGTGACGGAGCAGGGGCCCTTCGCGCTGGCCTCGTTCGCCATGGTCCGCAGCAACTCTTCCAGCCGTGCGATGACGGCGGGATTGTCATCGCGGATCTGGAATAACATCTCGGCACCGCCCGGAATGATGCTCGGCGCGCCCGGCTCGAGCGTGATGCGGCCGGTGGTCCAGACCGTGCGCGGACCGCACGCGGCCGGAAAACGTTCATCGATAGCAACGCAGAATTTTGCCAGCGCGAGACCGGCGTCCTTGCGCACCGCCATCCGCGTGGTGCCGGCGTGGTTCTGCTCGCCGGTGAAATTGATCCGGTATTGCCAGATGCCGACGATGGACGTCACGACGCCGATCGCGAGCTTGCCGCTTTCGAGCGTGTCGCCCTGCTCGATATGGGCTTCCAGATATCCGATGTGCCGTCCAGGTTCGACCGCGACACGTGCGCGTCCCGAGAGACCCATCTCGGCGAGGGCATCGCGCATGGCGCGGCCGCCGGTGCGATCGCGCGCGGCGTCGATCTCGGCCTCGGTCACCTGCCCGACATAGGAGCGCGAGCCGAGGAAGCTGCCGAAATGCCCCTCTTCGTCGCACCAGGCGGCGACTTCGACGGCGCCCTTCACGGAGGGATCGGCATTGAGCACGCGGGCGGCTTCGAGCGCATAGATGACGCCAAGCGGGCCATCGAGCCAGCCGGCATAGTTCTGGCTCTCCAGATGCGAGCCCGCCAGCAGCTTCCGCCCGGGCTTCGTGCTCGTTCCGAACACATTGCCGATGCCGTCGATCGCGGCCGAGAGGCCCGCGTCGGGCAGCTTCCGCACCAGCCAGTCCAGCGATTGCCTATGCGGCTCGGAAAAGGTCGGCTTGTGCACGCCGGTCTTGTAGGCGCCGATGGCGCGCAGTGCATTGAGGTCGGCGAGGACACGCTCGCCATTGGCGTGGGACTGGGTGTCAGGCATGTTCGGCAACCTTCAGCGCCTCGGTGCGGATTTCCTCGACCAGCCGCTCCTTCAGCTGGACGAATTCGGGCGTGGTCTTGATCTTGTACGAGCGTGGATGCGGCAGGTCCACGGTAATCTCGGCCTTGATGCGGCCGGGGCGGGCGCTCATGACAATGACGCGGCTGCCGAGGAAGATAGCCTCCTCGATGTCGTGGGTCACGAACAGCACTGTCTTCTGGTCACGCTCCCAGATCCCGAGCAGCATTTCCTGCATCAGGGCGCGGGTCTGGTTGTCCAGCGCGCCGAAGGGCTCGTCGAGCAAAAGGATTTTTGGATCATTGGCGAGCGCGCGGGCGATCGCGGTGCGCTGCTGCATGCCGCCGGAGAGCTGTTTGGGCCAATGGTTCTCGAAGCCGGACAACCCGACTTGGCGGATGAAGGCATCCGCGATCTTGTTTCGCTCCGCCTCGGCCACGCCGCGCTCGCGCAGGCCAAAGGCGATGTTCTCTCGCACGGTGAGCCATGGAAACAACGTGTAGGACTGGAACACCATGCCGCGATCGGCGCCCGGGCCGGTCACTTCGCGCCCGTCGAGCGTGACGCGTCCGCTGGTCGGGCGATCCAGGCCCGCAACGATGCGCAGCAGCGTGGACTTGCCGCAGCCGGACGGGCCGAGGATGGTGACGAAGTCGTTGTTGCCGATGGTGAGGTCGGTGGGCTCCAGCGCCCGCGTCGGCGCGTTGCCGTGGCGTGCAGGGAAGGTTCGCGAGACCTGTTCGACCTTGAGGATCGTCATGCGAGCCTCCACGGGAACAGCCAGGCGTTGAACGCCTTGAACAGGAAGTCGGAGACGAGCCCGATCAGTCCGATCACGATGATGCCGAAGATGATCTGGCCGGTGTTGAGCAGGGCCTGGCTGTCAGTGATCATGTGGCCGATGCCGGACGATGAGCCGATCAGCTCGGCGACGATGACATAGGTCCAGGCCCAGCCCAGCACCAGCCGCAGGATCTCCGCGATCTCGGGCGCGGAAGAGGGCAGCAGCACACGGCGGATGATGCCGCGGTCCCGGGCCCCCAATGTGTAGGCGGCCTCGACCAGGTCGCGCCGCGTCGCGCCGACCGTCACCGCGACCATCAGGATGACCTGGAACACCGAGCCGATGAAGATCACGAGCAGCTTCTGCAGTTCGCCGATGCCGGCCCACAGGATCAACAGCGGGATGAAGGCGGAGGCGGGCAGATAGCGCGCAAAGGACACGAACGGCTCGAGAAACGCCTCGATCGGCTTGTAGGCGCCCATCAGCACACCGAGCGGCACCGCGATGATCGCCGCGAGCACAAAGCCGCCGACGACACGCCAGATCGTCATACCGATGTCGTAGACGAATCCCTGCTTGGCCAAGAGGTCATAACCTTCCTGCACCATGGTCAGCGGGTTAGCGAGGAAGGTCTTCGACACATGGCCGCCGAAGGTCGCCCATGACCAGAGGGCGACGAACAGCACGAAGAACGCGAGGCCAAAGGCCACGCGCTGCCTCGATGTCACAGGGTCCAGGGGACGCATCAAACTGTCTATCCGAATAGTCATGCGCCGGCTCCGCCTTCCGGCGGAACCGGCAGCTTGCGAGAGGTTACTTGATGAAGCTCGCGTCGTAGAGGTCCTCGACCTTCGGCGCAGCCTTGATGATACCGACCTCGAGCAGGAGCTCGGCGGCCTCCTTGTTGAAGGTCAGGAAATCGCCGGCGAAGAACTTCTGGTTCGCGGCCTTGTCCTGCCAGCGCAGGTACTTGGCCGAGTTGCCGAACTGCTCGCCGGTCTGCTTCACGTCCGCGCCCATGATCTCATAGGCCTTGGCCTGGTCCTTGGCGATCATGTCGAGCGCCTCGAAATAGCTGTCGGCGAGCGCCTTGGCTGCCTTGGGATTCTCGGTGAGGAATTTCGGCGTGCAGCCGAAGGTGTCCATGACCATCGGATAGTCCAGCGTGGTCGCGATGATCTTGCCCTTGTCGGGCGCGGCACGCACCGTCGACAGATACGGCTCATAAGTCATCGCGGCGTCGTTCTGGCCGGAGACGAAGGCCTGCGCAGCCGCAGCCGGCTCAAGGTTGACGACAGTGACGTCCTTCACGGTGAGGCCGTTCTTCTTGAGCATCCAGGCCAGCGCGAAATAGGGCGAGGTGCCCGGCGCGGACGCTGCGACCGTCTTGCCCTTGAGATCCTTGATTGCGGCGATGTCGTTGCGCACGGCCATGCCGTCGGCGCCAAAACTCTTGTCGAGCTGGAAGATCTGCTTGGTGGCGACGCCGTTGGCGTTCCAGGAGATCCAGGTCTCGACCGTGGTGGCCGCGCACTGGATGTCGCCGGAGGCGATCGCAAGATGGCGATCCTTCTGCGGGATCTTCTTGATCGTGACGTCGAGGCCGTTCTTCTTGAAAATGCCGGCTTCCTTCGCCAGCGTCAGCGGCGCGAAGCCGGTCCATCCGGAGATGCCGACGCCGACCTTGACGTCGTCGGCGAGCACCGGAGTGGCGGTCGTAAGGGCAATGATTGTCGCAAATACTTTTGAACTACGCATGTTTGTCGTCCTCTTGCCGATCGATGGATTGACGTCCTGTTGATCCTTGTGGGCCCGCATGGGCCGTTGCCCGAAGCAGTGCACGAATTGTGCCGACATTCTCCCCTCAGCCTCCCTTGAATCGGGCGACAAGGCGGTGAGAGTCACCGGGATAGAGCAGGCGCACCGCGGTGATGGTGCGTGCGCTGCGCCAGGTGTAGCGGTCGATCACGAGGCAGGGCGCGCCGACGGCGATGTCGAGCGCTTCCGCCGTGCGATCGTCTGCAACGATGGCGCTGATCGTATGCTCGGCCTCGGTCCATGGGACATGGTGAAGCAGCCAGGAGCCGGGCGGCTCGCGCGAAAAATCGGCGGTCGCGGCATTCGGCACGGATGAGAGATCGATCAGCCTGTCCTCGACCGCGAACGGCACCTTGTCGGCGCTGTGCCGGCAGGTGATCGCGACCACCTTGCCGGCCTTCTTGACGCCGAGACGGTCGCGGTCGGCCGCGGTCGCCGCGCGCAGCTTGCGGCCGATCAGCTCGTAGCCGTAGGCGCGACCGAGCGCGGTGATCTCGGCGCGGATGTCGGCGATCTTGAGCACCGCCGACTGATGCTGCGGTCGGCGCACGAACGAGCCGGCGCGCCGCCGCCGCTCGATCAGATCGGCCTGTGCGAGCTCCGACAGCGCCTTGTTCACGGTCATGCGCGAACAGCCGTAGCGCGCGACCAGCTCATGCTCGAACGGAATGCGGTGGCCGGGCGGCCACTCGCCGGTCAGGATGCGCTTCTCGATATCGGCGCGGATGCGCTTGTACAGTGTCGGCTTGTCGGCAGCGTCGGCGGTGAGGCTCATGCGACGAGCCTCCGCACCGTGGCGTTGAAGCGTTCGCGTGCCGCCTGGCGCAGCCGATGCCGCCCGCCTTCCACGACCCTGTTGCCGCCGGCCCAGACGCAATCGATGGCAGCGCCGCCCGCGGCAAAGATCCAGCCGTCGATGACAGCGTCGTGCGTACGTCCCGCCAGCGACGGATGCGCGGTGTCGAGCGTGACGATGTCGGCGCGTGCGCCGGGCGCGAGGCCGACAGTCGGCTGCGCCAGCGCCCGCGCGCCGCCGGCAAGCGCATTGTCGAGCAGCGTGCGTCCGGTCGAGCGGCCTGCGCCGCCGGAAAGGACGTTGCGTTGACGGTGCTTCAGTCGCTGGCCGTATTCGAGCTGACGCAATTCATCGGCGGCGCCGATCAGCACGTTGGAATCGGTGCCGATGCCGAAAAGACCGCCAGCCTCGAGAAACTCGCGTGCCGAAAAAATGCCGTCGCCGAGGCTTGCTTCCGTGATCGGGCAAAGGCCGGCGACCGCGCCGGTCTTCGCGAACGCCGCGACTTCCTCAGTCGTCATATGTGTCGCATGAATGAGACACCAGCGCTGATCGACGGGGGCGCGCTCCAGCAGCCATTGCACCGGGCGCCGGCCCGACCAGGCCAGGCAATCCTCGACTTCCTTCACTTGCTCGGCGGCGTGGATATGCACCGGCCCGCCTTCGGCGAAGGAAATGATCGCGGTCAGCTCGTCCGGTGCCACCGCGCGCAAGCTGTGCGGCGCGATGCCGATATTGGCGCCCGGCAAGTTTGCGATGGCCTTGCGCGAGGCCGCCATCAATTCGGCGAACTGATCGACCGAGCAGATGAAGCGGCGCTGGCCGGCATGCGGCGCTGCGCCTCCAAATGAGCCATGCGCATAAAAACTCGGCAGGAGCGTAAGCGCAATACCGGAGGCCTCGGCAGCCTGCGCGATCCGCGCGGCCATCTCAGCGATATCGGCATAGGGCGAACCGTCGCGGTCGTGATGCAGATAATGGAATTCGCCGACGCGGGTAAAACCCTGCTCCAGCATCTCGACATAAAGCAGCGTCGCAACAGAAGCGACGTCGTCCGGCGTCATCGCCAGCGCAAAGCGATACATCGTCTCGCGCCAGGTCCAGAACGTGTCGGTGGAATCGCCGCGCAGCTCGGCAAGCCCCGCCATGCCGCGCTGGAACGCGTGGCTGTGCAGGCTCGCAAGTCCCGGAAGTGCGATGGCGTGGCGCTCGTCGCCGGCGGACGGCGCCACACCCGGCGTCACCGCCGCGATCGCGCCGGCGGTGACGACCACCTGCACGTCATTGGCCCAGCCCGAAGGCAGGAGCGCGGAAGCGAAATGCAGTCGGGACATGATGACACGCCGGCTGGACAGAACCGCCATACGATTATATGTCTAGACATATAAGTCAAGCATCCGACGGCGAATGGATACCCGCATGGCAGAGCGCTTCGACCGGATCTGGCACAATGCTCGCCTCGCGACGATGCGGGCCGATCGTCCCGATCTCGGCGAGATCGAGCATGGTGTCATCGCTGCGCGCGGCGGCCGCATCGTCTATGCGGGCGTGAAGGCGGATTTTCCTGCTGATGCTGACGCGATTGATCGGATCGATTGCGAGGGGCGCTGGATCACGCCGGGCCTCGTCGACTGCCATACCCATCTCGTCTATGGCGGCAACCGCGCGCATGAATTCGAGCTGCGCCTGAAAGGCGCAAGCTATGAGGAGATCGCGCGCGCCGGCGGCGGCATCGTCTCGACGGTGGCCGCGACGCGCAAGGCGAGCGAAGCCGAGCTCGTTGCAAGCGCGCTGCCGCGGCTCGACGCGCTGATCGGCGAGGGCGCCACTACGGTCGAGATCAAGTCCGGTTATGGCCTCGACGTTGAAACCGAGATGCGGCAACTCTCCGCTGCACGCAGCCTCGGCCGTCAGCGGCCGGTCGCGATCCGCACCTCCTTCCTCGGTGCGCATGCGCTGCCGGTGGAAGCCGATGGCGACAAGGATCGCTACATCGATCTCGTCTGCAAGGAGATGTTGCCCGCGGTCGCCAAGGCCGGTCTTGCCGATGCCGTCGATGCCTTCATGGAGGGCATCGCGTTCTCGGCAGAGCAGACCGCGCGGGTGTTCGAGACCGCGCGAGGGCTTGGCCTGCCTGTCAAGCTGCATGCCGATCAGCTCTCGAATCTCGGCGGCGCTGGGCTTGCCGCAAAATACTCCGCACTGTCGGCCGATCACCTCGAGCACACTGATGAAGCCGGCGCCGCCGCAATGGCGAAGGCCGGAACGGTGGCCGTGCTGCTGCCTGGCGCGTTCTACTTCATTCGCGAGACGCAGAAGCCCCCGGTCGAGGCATTCCGCAAGCACGGCGTTCCCATGGCGCTCGCGACCGACTGCAATCCCGGCAGCTCGCCGCTGACCTCGCTGCTGCTCGCGATGAACATGGGTGCGACACTGTTCCGGATGAATGTGGTCGAATGCCTTGCGGGTGTCACCCGTGAAGGCGCGCGTGCACTTGGTGTGCTGGACGAGACCGGCACGCTGGAAGGCGGAAAATGGTGCGATCTCGCGATCTGGGATATCGAGCGGCCCGCCGAGCTCGTCTACCGCATCGGCTTCAATCCGCTGCATCGGCGGGTGTGGAGGGCACAGTGACGGAGCAGGGCGCGGCGATCGTCGTCAAGCCGGGAACAGTGAGCCTCGACGATCTCGTGCGCGTGCTCGAAGGCGCCCCTGTCGTTCTCGATCCGTCATTCTGGCCGCGCGTGGAGGCGGCTGCGGAGATTGTCGCAAAGGCCGCGCAAGCTGATGCGCCCGTCTACGGTATCAATACCGGCTTCGGGAAGCTGGCCTCGAAGCGCATTCCGCCCGACCAGACCGCGCTGCTGCAGCGCAACCTCATCGTCTCGCATTGTTGCGGCATCGGCCCGGCGACGCCGGAGCCGATCGCCCGCCTGATGATGGCGATGAAGATCGTCTCGCTCGGGCGCGGTGCTTCCGGTGTCCGGCGCGATGTGATCGAGCAGCTGCAGGGAATGTTGGCACGTGGCGTCTATCCGCTGGTGCCGCAGCAGGGCTCGGTCGGGGCCTCCGGCGATCTCGCGCCGCTCGCACATATGACCGCGGTGATGATCGGCGAGGGGCAGGCGATCGTTGAGGGCAAGATCGTATCCGGCAGCGAAGCGCTCGCCGCCGCCGGTCTCGCGCCGCTGACGCTCGGACCCAAGGAAGGCCTCGCGCTGATCAATGGCACGCAGTTCTCGACCGCCTACGCCATATCGGGCGCGCTGCGTGCATTTCGTCTCACCCGTGCTGCGCTCGTGACCGGCGCGCTGTCGGTGGATGCTGCGATGGCCTCGACGGCGCCGTTCCGTCCCGAAATCCAGGCGCTGCGTGGCCATGCCGGCCAGATCGCCGCGGCCGCGACGCTGACGGCGCTGCTCGACGGCAGCGACATCCGCCTGTCGCATCTCGAAGGCGACGAACGCGTGCAAGATCCTTATTGCCTGCGCTGCCAGCCGCAGGTCGCAGGCGCCGCCATCGACCTGATCATGCAGGCCGCGCGGACGCTGATCGTCGAGGCCAATGCCGTCACCGACAATCCGCTGGTGCTGGTCGAGACCGGCGAGATCGTCTCCGGCGGCAATTTCCACGCCGAGCCGGTCGCCTTCGCCGCCGATGCAATCGCGCTGGCGCTGTCGGAGATCGGCGCGATCAGCGAGCGCCGCATCGCGACGCTGGTCGATCCCGCGCTGAATTTCGGCCTGCCGCCGTTCCTCACCCCGGATCCCGGCATCAATTCCGGCTTCATGATCGCCGAGGTGACGGCGGCCGCGCTCTATGCCGAGAACAAGCAGCGTGCGCTGGCGTGCTCGATCGACTCGACGCCGACCAGCGCCAACCAGGAAGACCATGTCTCGATGGCCGCGCATGCTGCGCGGCGCCTCTCCGACATGGCGGATAATCTCGCCGCCATTCTCGGTATCGAGCTGTTGGTCGCAGCTCAAGGCATCACCCTGCGCTCACCGCATGCGACGAGCGCGCCGCTCGCGGCCGTTATCGCCGCGCTACGCGAGCAGGTGCCCGCGCTCGGCGCCGACCGCTACATGGCAGGCGATCTCGCCAAGGCCGCCGCGCTCGTCGAGGCCGATGCGCTGCCAACCGTGGCGCTCACCAAGCTTTCAACCGATCCATTTCCGCGATTTGACTAAAGGGTGTTCCGCATGAACCGCCGACTGGACAATGACCGTACCATCCGCGCGCCACGCGGCAGCGACATCAGTGCCAAGAGCTGGCTGACGGAAGCGCCGTTGCGCATGCTGATGAACAATCTCGATCCTGACGTGGCGGAGCGTCCGAGCGAGCTCGTGGTCTATGGCGGCATCGGCCGTGCCGCGCGCGACTGGGAGAGCTTTGACCGGATCACGGCCGCCTTGCGCAAGCTCGAAGCCGATCAGACGCTGCTGGTGCAGTCCGGCAAGCCGGTCGGCGTGTTCCGCACCCATGCCGATGCGCCGCGCGTGCTGATCGCGAACTCCAACATCGTGCCGCACTGGGCGACGCTCGATCATTTCAACGAGCTCGATCGTCAGGGCCTGATGATGTACGGCCAGATGACGGCGGGCTCCTGGATCTACATCGGCAGCCAGGGCATCGTGCAGGGCACCTACGAGACCTTCGTCGAGGTCGGCCGTCGCCATTATGGCGGCAGCCTCGCCGGCAAATGGATCTTGACCGCCGGTCTCGGCGGCATGGGCGGGGCGCAGCCGCTGGCGGCGACCATGGCCGGCGCCTCGATGCTCGCGGTCGAATGCCAGCCGAGCCGCATCGAGATGCGCTTGCGCACCGGCTATCTCGACCGGCAGGCCGCGACGCTCGACGAAGCGCTCGCGATCATGGCGGACGCGGCAAAGACGCAGAAGGCGGTCTCGGTCGGCCTGCTCGGCAATGCCGCGGAGATTTTTCCGGAGCTGGTCCGCCGCGGCGTCAAGCCCGACATCGTCACCGACCAGACCAGCGCGCATGATCCGATCAACGGGTACTTGCCGAAAGGCTGGACGCTCGCCGAATGGGAGGCCAAGCGCGCCTCCGATCCGAAGGCGGTCGAGCGCGCCTCGAAGACGTCGATGGTCGAGCATGTCCAGGCCATGCTGGATTTCCACGCGCAAGGCATTCCGACGCTCGACTACGGCAACAACATCCGCCAGATGGCGCAGGACATGGGCCTGAAGAACGCCTTCGATTTCCCCGGCTTCGTGCCCGCCTATATCCGCCCGCTGTTCTGCCGCGGCGTCGGGCCGTTCCGCTGGGCCGCGCTGTCGGGCGATCCCGAGGACATTTTCAAGACCGACGCCAAGGTGAAGGAGCTGATGCCTGATGACAGGCATCTGCATAACTGGCTCGACATGGCGAGGGAGCGCATCAAGTTCCAGGGCCTGCCGGCGCGGATCTGCTGGGTTGGTCTCGGCGATCGTCATCGCCTCGGCCTCGCCTTCAACGAGATGGTGGCGCGCGGCGAGTTGAAAGCGCCGATCGTGATCGGCCGCGATCATCTCGACAGCGGCTCGGTAGCGAGCCCCAACCGCGAGACCGAGGCGATGAAGGACGGTTCGGACGCGGTGTCGGACTGGCCCTTGCTCAACGCGCTGCTCAATTGTGCCAGCGGCGCGACCTGGGTCTCGCTGCACCATGGCGGCGGTGTCGGCATCGGCTATTCGCAGCATGCCGGCATGGTGATTGTCGCTGACGGCACGCCTGAGGCCGCCAAGCGCATCGAGCGGGTGCTCTGGAACGATCCGGCCTCCGGCGTCATGCGCCATGCGGATGCGGGTTACGACATCGCGATCGACTGCGCCCGTGAGAAGGGGCTCGATCTGCCGAGCCTGGCGGAGTAGCCACGCCTCAGGCCACGTCCTTGGCTCCGGCGCCGCCGAGGCGCTGGCCTTCCTCCGCGAGGTAGTCGCCGATCGCGTCGCCCGGCATGGGCTTTGCGAAATAATAGCCCTGGATGAAGTCGCAGCCCAGGCGGCGCAGAGTATCGAGCTGAGCGCGCGTCTCGACGCCCTCGACGACGCAGGCGATCTCCATGTCGTCGCACAGACCCGTGAGCGACTTGATGATCTTGTGGCTCACCGGATTGTCGTTGATGTCGGCAACGAAGCTGCGGTCGATCTTGAGCTTGTCGAGCGGGAGGCGGTGCACGTGGCTCAGCGAGGAATAGCCGGTGCCGAAATCGTCCAGCGAAATGCCGCAGCCCATGGCCTTCAGCGTCGCGATCGACTGCTGCGCGCGCACGAAGTCGAACGTGACGGCGGTCTCGGTGATCTCGAAATCGATCCGGTGCGGCGGCAGCCCGCTCTTCTCGACGATGGTGATCAGCGGCAGGATGCCCTCGGCCGCGCAGACGTCGTGGGCGGAGAGGTTGAACGACAGGCGGATGTCGTCGGGCCAGGTCTTCGCCGTCGCGAGCGCGCGAACCAGCAGCGCCTGCGTCAGCGGCCGGATCAGGCCAATGCGCTCTGCGGCCGGAATGAAGTCGGCGGGCGAAACCAGGCCGAGGCGGGAGCTGTGCCAGCGCGCCAGAACCTCGAAGCCCGCAGTGTGCTCGCTCATGGCGTCCACGATCGGCTGGAACACCAGGTCCATCTCGGTACTGAAATCGGCGGTGCGCAGCAGGTTCTCGATCACGCCGCGGCTGCGGATCTCGGCCTCGAGCTCGCTCGAGAAGATCACGGTGCGGCCGCGCAGATGGCGCTTGGCGTGATAGAGCGAATAATCGGCGCATTCGTAGAGTGCCTCGGCCGTCGTTGCCGATTGCGGGAACAACGCAAAACCGATCGAGCAGGACAGCCCCGTATGGGCGGTGTCGAGCTGGTAGGGGAGCTTGACCTGGTCGCCGATGCGCTGGCCGAGCCGGAGCAGATCCGCATCATCGGGGTCGCCGCACACGACGAGGCCGAACTCGTCGCCGCCGAGCCGGGCGAATTCGACCCGCTGCGGACCAAAACCCTCGCAGACCTCGCGGATGCGCCGTCCGGCCTCGATCAGCACGCGGTCGCCGACCGAGTGACCGTAATTGTCGTTGATCGGCTTGAAGCCGTCGAGATCGATGATTCCGACCGCGACGCGAACGTTCCTGCGCGCGGCATCCGTGAAGGCACTCGATAGCTCGGCGAAGAAGCGGCGGCGGTTCGGCAGCTCGGTGAGGGAATCGAGATTGGCGAGGCGGAAATTCTCGTCCGAGAGCGCTTGCGTTGCCGCCTGCTGCGCCAGCAGCGACTTGCGGCTGGCGACGAGGTCGGCGAAGTCGCGATAGTAGATGACCAGCACCGTTACCATCGCGCCGGACACCAGCAAATTATTGACCGCAATCGCCTTCAGCGTCGGCTCGCCGGTGGCCCAGAAGAACAGCACATAGGGCACGTCGACGACCAGCGTCACGATCAGCGCCGCGGAGCGCAGATGCATCAGCGAGAAGATGCAGCCGATCACGGTGACGGCCATGTAGAAGGCGACCTGGCTCTTGGCGAAAGGATCGCCGTAAGGGAAGAGCGCGAAGGACCAGGCGGTGAAGCCCGCGCCGATCGGCAGGGTCATCCAGTTGGTGGCGCGCAGATTGCGCAGGATGTCGGCATCGCTGCGCACGAGATGACGCTGGCGCAGCCACCAGAAGGTACGCAGAGCCGCCAGCACGGTGAGCACGCTCGGCACGATCATCGTCAGCCAGTCGGGCGCCACGTTCACAAAGGTGTAGGCGACGGCGATCGTGTTGCTCATGAGGATGAAATAGAGCAGCGGGATCTGCTTGGAGAAGGCGTCGAACTGCGCGCGGGTCAGGTCCGGGTTGTCGGCCGGCACGCGAAACAGCCGCATCGCGGCGGCAAGGTGAGACTTCAAATCGACGACAGGCATTGCAATACGCGCCCCGGATCCCTTCAAAACGCGGGCGATCTTGCACGGCGGGGGTAAAGGGCGCGTTAGACGGGTTCCATGCGGAAAAGCCAGCGTAGGTTGCGCGCGACTGCATCAGTTCCGGTCGCGTGCATTGGTGAGGCCGCATTAACGATATGAGGCCGGGGAAGCGAGCCGTATCAACTACAAAGCGCTGTAGAGCCTTGGCTACACTTTGCTAACCATGCGCGCCGGCACGTCGTGTTGCCGCACCTCTCCCTCGTCGGGGAGAGGCGGGCAGCTCCTGATGGCGCTATTTCTTCTCCAGCGCCGCGGTCTGCTTGGCGAGTTGCTTGTCGAACTCCTGCGACAGGCCGGTCGCATAGGTCGCGAGCTCGCCCGGCTTGACGAACGGGTTCGGTGCGCCGTCCTTCATCTCCGCACGCTTGGCCTGCATTCCATAGACTTCCGGATGCGGTCCGAGCAGCACGTCGATCTTCATCGCCTTCACTTTGTCGTAGGTCGCGCGGTAGTCGTCGACGATGCCGGGATAGGTCGGCTGGCCGACCAGGCGGTTCAGCGCCACCGTGCCGCTACAGAAGAACAGCACCTCGCGGTCCTCCTTGCCGTCCTTGACGGTCATCTCCCAGCTGGTGCAGCCCGGCGAATGGCCGGGCGTTGCATGCGCCGTCAGCGTGGTGTCGCCGAGCGTGACCTTGTCGCCTTCCTTGACGGTGCGGTCGACCTTCACCGGGGGGAAGGTAAGATCCTCGTTCTTCTCGTCGCCCGGATAATAGCCGCCCTCCAGTAGTGATTTGTCGCGCTCGCCGGCGATGAGCTGTGCGCCGGTCTCCTTCTTGATCTCGGCGAAGCCGCCGGTGTGGTCGAGATGCGCGTGCGAGTTGAGGATGATCTTGATGTCGGCGACCTCAAAGCCGAGCTTGGCGATGTTGTTCTTGATCATGCCGGTCGATTGCGGCATCGCCGTATCCATCAGGATCAGGCCCTGCGAGGTCTTGATGACGTAGACGGCAATGCCGTCGGTGCCGACATAGTAGATGTTGCCGATGAGCTGGAACGGCTCGAACGGCGCCGTCCATTTCTTCATGGCGATTGCCAGGAAATCCTTGATGGTCTGCGCCTGCGCGCCAGTCGAGAGCAGGGCCAGTGCACACAGCGCGGCCGCGAGTCTTCTCATAGTTTGCCTCCCACAGTGTTCTTGTCGTTTTGGTCGGGCGCAGAGGTCGTGGCCCGGGCGGTGCGCAAGTTACGTCGTGGCTGGCGTTGAGGGCAACCGTCTTGTGTCCGCAAAAATTCATGGGCCGTGCGGGAATATCGACGCGTCTCGGGAATATCGACGCGTCTGCTGAAAGCGGAGCGGAAGCCTATCGCCCGATCGTCACGCCGGCGGTCGAGCGCATGGCGTCCCGCAGGCTTGTCGCCTTCATGTCGTCGAGGACTTCTCGCGTCAGCACCGTGGTCTGGCCCGGCGTGTTGAGGATCGTCTCGCCACGGGAGGACGAGAGCCGGTCGGCTTTGTAGCTCGCTGTGGCATCGGCGGCATGCGCCGTTGGCGGCACGTGACGCGGCCGTTTGCTGGACGCTGCAAAGGCTCCTTGCGAGAAGCAGAGGGCCGCGATGACGATCAATCGCAACGATGTCGTGGGCATGCGATCTCCCATATCCGGGGCGTCAGCCTAGCATATGGCGAGCATTGTTCGCAGGGAAAAGGATCAGGCGAGGGCGGCCTGACGTTCCCGCACGGGTTCACGACCCCGGTCCGGAACTCGCGGCTCGGCGAGCCGGGTGAAGCTGCGATGGCCCGCCTGCACGGGCGCCTCGACGATGACGCCCTCGCACACGATCTGTCCGCCGAGCATCCTGAATTCCAGCTTGTCGTAGCGCGGCATGGTCTCGCCGAGCGCGGGCGGCAGCAGCTCGATGCTGCCCTGGATGTTCAGCGCGGCATCGCCGGTGCCGTGAAGCCGCGGATTCCACATCCTGATGCCGGTCTCGGTCCAGCGCTGCCGGATCAGCGCGGCGCGATCAGCCGGTTCCGTGGGCTTGGCGCGAACTTTCGGTGTGCTGCGGACTTTTGGCGCAGGAGGCGCCAGGTCCTGCTCCGGCGCGATGTCCGTGGCGACGCCGGGCGTGTCGTCCGAAGAGCTCTCAATGGCGACTGCGACGACGGCCGGCGCAGGATCGTTCGCGGGAATCGGCTCGATCTCGATCGCGACGCTGGAGGTCGGCGCGCTGTCGATGCAGCTCTCGGAGACGTCCTCCACCGCGACTTCGCTGCCGGCAAGCGCGACGCAGAGCGCGTCTGCGACGGCGGGCTCGACATCAGCGGGAATGCCAGGGGAGTGATCGTCGTTGACGACGAGATCGAGGGCGTCAACCGGCGCGACCGCGACATCGACAGACACGACCTCGGTCTCCTCCGCGACGACAGGCTCGATGCCGGCCGGAAGCTCGGGAGATGGGTCGCTGCTGATGGCAATGGGCTCGGCGTCGATCGGTTCAGGCGCGGCGTCGACAGATACGCCCGCGGCTTGCTCGGTCTCGTCGGGCGCAACGTCAGCGGAAGCTTCCGCCGGCGGGGCGTTGTCGATGATGAGCTCGGGAATACTGGTCGGTTCGGGCGCGACGTCGACCGGCGAGATCGCAGCCTCGGCCACAACGACCGTCTCGGCTTCTGTCGGCGTCTCCCGGAATGAATCGTCGGTGTCGCTCACATCAGCCGGCGCTGCCGACGGGCTCTCCACGACGACAGAGGTCGCGGCTTCGTCCGCGGCGACCGTGGTGGCTGTGTCACTGGGCAGTAGATCGGCGCTGATGCTGACGTTCGGAGCCGGCGCGGTTTCCGCGTCATCGACGACGAGAGCAGGCGAGTTGTCTGCGGCAATCGTGGTGGCGTCGATGCCGCCGCCGTGCGGCGAGGGCCGAAGCCGGGTCAACGCCCATTTCACCGCAGGAATGCGGTGCAGCAACGATATCAGTCTCGAAAGCACTGGGAGTTGTCCAAGAGGTACTCGGCGTGAGGCAATCGCTGATTCGTCAGCAATGTGAAAAACTGCCCCGGCCGTCACACCGATGTCAATGCAGGTGGGACCAATTGCAGAACATGTGCGCGTCGCTGGCTAGCGTCTCGATTCGAATCCCAGCGCGACGCGATCCGGCTGATCGGACTTGCCTTCCCGTGGGAGGGGACATCCGTCCCTCCCACGATATCGCGGTTACTTCCTGGGCGTGGCGCGCCGCAACAATGTGAGTTGCGCCGAATGTGGGGGTTCCCTGTGGTGCACACTCAAGGTTAGCTTGGAACTCCCGGGCATCTGCTGTGAGGACGAGGCATGAAAAGGATAGTCGCCATCGGAGCAGTCCTGCTCTGGTCCACCATCGCATTCGCGCAGAATCGCACCATCACGGTGGCTTCAACGACGTCGACCGAACAGTCGGGTTTGTTCGGTCATCTGCTGCCGCTGTTCTCGAAGGCCGAGGGCATCGACGTGAAGGTCGTTGCCGTCGGCACCGGTCAGGCGCTGGACATCGGGCGGCGCGGCGATGCCGACGTGGTGTTCGTTCATGACAGGCCTGCCGAAGACAAGTTCATGTCGGAAGGGCAGGGCGTGAAGCGGTTTGACGTGATGTACAACGACTTCGTCATCATCGGCCCGAAAAGCGATCCGGCGCAGATTTCCGGCAGCAAGGACGTCACCGATGCGCTGCGCAGGATCGCGGCGGCAAAGGCGCCGTTCATTTCGCGCGGCGACAAGTCCGGTACGCACGCAGCCGAGCTGAGGTTATGGAAGGAGGCGGGTGTCGACCTCAGTGCCGGCAAGGACAGCTGGTATCGCGAGATCGGCCAGGGCATGGGGCCGGCACTGAACATGGCCTCGTCCTCGAATGCCTATCTGCTGTCGGATCGCGGCACTTGGCTGTCGTTCAGGAATCGCGGCGAGCTGGCCGTGCTCACCGAGGGCGACAAGCGGCTCTTCAACCAATACGGCGTCATGCTGGTCAACCCGGCCAAGCATGCGAACGTGAAGGCACAGGACGGGCAGGCCTTCGTCGACTGGCTGGTGTCCCCGAAAGGACAGCAGGCGATTGCCGGCTACAAGGTCGGCGGCGAGCAGCTATTTTTCCCCAACGCGGCCGACTAGCAGAAAGGCGACGGTCGACACCGCCACGCTGAGTGCGAGCAGGATCAGCCCGAGGCCGAGCGCCAGCGGCAGGTCGCCCTTGCTGGTCTCCAGCGCGATCGCGGTCGTCATGGTCCGCGTGAAGCCGCGGATATTGCCGCCGACGATGATGATGGCGCCGACCTCGGCGATAGCGCGCCCGAACGCCGCGAGAAAGGCGGTCAGCAGCGAGGTTCGTCCCAGCGCCAGCAGGAGCGCCATGCTGCGGAGGGCGGACAGACCGTCGATCCGCGCCAGATCGCCATACTCCGCCCAGAGCAGGCTCGCCGGTCGATGCACCAGCGCCACCACGATCGGGGTGGCGAGCAGCGTCTGCGCGATCACCATGGCGGTGGGTGTGAACAGCAGGCCGGCCGCCCCGAGTGGGCCGGACCGCGACAGCAAGAGATAGAGCGCGAGCCCGACCACGACCGGCGGCAGGCCGAGCAGCGCATTGGTCAGCACGATGATGACCTGCCGTCCGCGGAAACGGGTGATCGCGAGCAAGGCGCCAAACGGTGCGCCGATCACCAGCGCGACCAGGCTGGCGGTCAGGCTGACGCGCACCGACAATGCGACGATGCCCAGCAGCTCGGAATCGGCTTCGCCGATCAGCGTGAAGGCGGCGCCGATGGATCGCGCGAAATCGTTCATCCGCGCCCGAACTTTGATGTTCGAGCGCGTACCTTCGGGGCTTCGATGTCGAGGCGGCAAAGGCGCGTCACGGACTGGTCCCTGCAAATTCCATTGTGTTCAAGCGGCGGCCGCCGCATTCGCTGAATTAGATCAGCCCGCGCAGCTCGTCGATCAGCCGGCCGCACTGCTCATCCGTTCCGACAGTGATGCGCAGGAAGTCCTCGATGCGCGGCTTCTTGAAATGCCGGACCAGCACGCCGCGCTGGCGAAGTGCGGCCGCGAGGTCGGCGCCGCTCCGGCTCCGATGACGTGCGAACACGAAGTTCGCAAGCGAGGGCAGCACCTCGAAGCCGAGTTGCGCGAGATCGCGCGTCAGCACGTCGCGGCTCTCGATGATACGAGCGCGGGCTTCGAGGAACCATGCCTCATCCTCGATCGCGGCGACGGCGCCGGCGATGGCGAGGCAATCGACGGGATAGGAGTTGAAGCTGTCCTTCACCCGTTCCAGCGCCTCGATCAGTGGCCGCTGGCCGATGGCAAAGCCGACCCTGAGGCCCGCGAGCGAGCGCGACTTCGAGAAGGTCTGGACGACGAGCAGATTGTCGTGGCGCGCAACGAGCGGGACGGCGCTCTCGGCGCCGAAATCGACATAGGCCTCGTCCACCACCACCAGCCGGTCCGGATTTTCCGCGAGCAGTGCGGCGACCGCCTCGCGCGGAAGGGCAATGCCGGTGGGCGCATTGGAATTGCAGAGCAGGATGGCGCTCGACGGTCGCCTGTAGCCGGCGGTCTCGATCCTCATCGCGGCATCGAGCGGCACTTCCTCATGCGCAATGCCATAGAGGCGGCAATAGACCGGGTAGAAGCTGTAGGTGACATCAGGAAACAGAAGCGGCGCATCGTGCTTCAGAAGCGCCTGGAAGGTGTGGGCCAGAACCTCGTCCGACCCGTTGCCGACGAACACCTGCTCGGGCGCAACGTTATGATAGGCCGCGATCGCCTCGCGCAGGCGCGTGGCGTGCGGGTCGGGATAGAGACGCAGCCGCTCTGCAGCCGATGCGATCGCTGCCAGCACGCGCGGCGAGGGCGGATAGGGATTCTCGTTGGTGTTGAGCTTGACGACGCCGTCCTGCTTCGGCTGCTCGCCCGGCACATAGGGCGAAAGCGTGTGGACGACCGGACTCCAGAAGCGGCTCATGATCTCCAATCCGGGTTGATCCGGCACAGTAGGGCATGCGGGGCCTCGGCGGAAGCGCATCCGCCTTCAGCATCCCTGGGCAGATCCGCACGGGCCTCATGGCCGGCGACGTTCCCCCGGGCGCGGCCTTCATGCTAGCCTCATCGTACAAACGCAAGACCTGAAAACAACAAAGAAGGCCGGCGCGCCACAAGGCTGCGCAGAAGAGCCGCAAAGAGAGGAACACATGCCGGGTGCAGCCCTTGTCACCGCTCCCTCCATTCCGACCGCGCCCGTGACGGCAGCCGTTCTCGACCGCTTGCAGGCCATCGTGGGCGACAAGGGCCTGATCCTGGACGAGCACGACAAGCGGCCGTTCGTGACCGACTGGCGCGGCGAGCTCACCGGGCAGGCTGCAGCGGTCGTGCGACCGGCCAGCACCGCGGAGGTCTCCGCGGTCGTCAAGCTCTGCCACGACAACGGCATTGCCATCGTGCCACAAGGCGGCAACACCGGCCTGATGGGCGGCGCCACGCCGTGGCCTGCGCACCGCGGCATCCTGCTCTCGCTCGGCCGCATGAACCACGTGCTGCATGTCGATCCTGTCGGCTACACCATGACCGTGGAGGCAGGCTGCATCCTCCAGACGCTTCAAGATACGGCCGCGCGCCATGACCGCTTCTTTCCGCTCAGCCTGGGTGCGCAGGGCTCGTGCATGATTGGGGGTAATCTCTCCACCAATGCCGGCGGCGTGCAGGTGCTGCGCTACGGCAATGCGCGCAATCTGGTGCTGGGTCTCGAGGTCGTCCTGGCGAACGGCGATATCTGGGACGGGCTGCGGGCGCTCAAGAAGGACAACACCGGCTACGACCTCAAGCATCTGTTCATCGGCGCCGAAGGCACGCTCGGCATCATCACCAAGGCGGTGCTGAAGCTCTGGCCTGCGCCGAGGGACGTCTGCACGGCGTGGCTCGCGATCCGCGATCCCAGCGCTGCGATCGAGCTCCTGTCGGAGGCGCATGCGGCCTCCGACGACAATGTCGGCTCCTGCGAACTGATGAGCCGCGCATGCACCGACATGGTGCTGCGGCACATTCCCGGCACCCAGGATCCTCTCAAGGCGGAAACCGATTGGTATCTCCTGCTCGAATGGTCGTCGGCCCGCCCGCGGCAGGACGGCGGTGCAGGCATGTCGGACAGGATGGAGCAGTTCCTGGCTGATCAGCTCGAAGCGGGCCGCTTGCTCGATGCGGTGATCGCGCAAACGGAGGCGCAGTCGCGCAACATGTGGCGCATCCGCGAGAGCGTGGCCGAGGCCTCGCGCGCCGAGGGGCCCGGTTTGAGCTACGACGTGTCGGTCGCGATCTCCCGGATTCCCGAATTCATCGACAAGGGCCTGAAGTCCGCGCTCGACATCCTGCCGACGATCCGCCCCTATCCCCTCGGCCACATCGGAGACGGCAATGTGCACTTCTCCTTCATGGGTCCGAAGGGCATGGATCGCGCCACGCTCGGCCAGTACTCCCCGGCGATCACGCGGGCCGTCAACGACCTCATCACGTCCATGGGCGGCTCGATCTCGGCCGAGCACGGCATCGGCATCGAGAAGCTCGACGAGCTCCAGCACTATCGCTCCAGGACCGAGCTCGACATCATGCGCACGATCAAGCGGGCGCTCGACCCCGACAACATCATGAATCCGGGCAAGGTGCTCCGGCTCGGGTGAGATGAGGGCCGGCGCCATAGCCGGCCGCCGTCCGGCGAACCCGGGCCAAACAGGCCGCAAAGGTCCCAAATCATGCCTTTTCGCCGCGGACGAACGACTTTATTCCCCCCATGGATGCTTTAAGGAAGGGGCAGGATCAGGTCGCGGGCGTCCCTTGGCGGTGCTAGACCCTGATGCAGGAACAATGGGGCCGGGCCGGTAGCCGGCTGGCCCCGCAAGGATGAAGGATATGAGGCAATGATCCAGAGCGTTGGCATCATCGGGGCAGGGACCATGGGGAATGGCATCGCGCAGATCTGCGCGGCGGCCGGGCTTTCGGTCGTGATGGTCGACATCTCCGATGCGGCGGTGAACCGCGGCCTGTCGACCGTTGGCGGCAGCCTCGAGCGTCTGGTCAAGAAGGAGAAGATGTCGGCGGCCGACCGCGAGGCGACGCTCAAGCGGATCACCGGCACGACCGACCGGGCGAAGCTGTCGGATTGCGACCTCGTCATCGAGGCCGCCACCGAGAACGAGGAGCTCAAGGTCAAGATCCTGAAGGACCTCTGCGCGACGCTGTCGCCGCGCACGCTGGTTGCGACCAACACGTCGTCGATCTCGATCACCAAGCTCGCAGCCGCAACCGATCGTCCCGACCGTTTCATCGGCATGCATTTCTTCAACCCGGTGCCGGTGATGGCGCTGCTCGAACTCATCCGCGGTCTGCAGACCTCCGACGACACCCACGCCAAGGCGCTCGATTTCGCCCAGCGCGTCGGCAAGGTGGCAATCACCGCCAAGAACAGCCCGGGCTTCGCCGTCAACCGCATCCTCTGCCCGATGATCAACGAGGCGATCTTCGCGCTCCAGGAAGGCATCGCGACGGCCGAGGAGATCGACGCCGGCATGAAGCTCGGCTGCAATCACCCGATCGGGCCGCTGGCGCTCGCTGATCTCGTCGGGCTCGATACCATGCTGTCGGTGATGGAGGTCTTTTACAAAGGCTTCAACGATCCTAAATATCGGCCGGCGCCGCTGCTGAAAGAAATGGTCGATGCCGGCCATCTCGGCCGCAAGACCGGGCAGGGTTTTTATACTTACAACGCTTGATCAAGGCGTCGGCGGCGGGCGTTCAGCGTCCGCCGCCAGATCCCGCAATTTGCGCTGCGACAAAGACGGACGTAGCGATTGGCCCGACAATGTCGAATGGGCGGCCTCGCGGGAACAACGGAACGGATCACATAGGACATGTCTGATCGACTGAAGGCCGAGCGGGAAGCTGCGGCCGCGCGACGGAACCTCTTGACCCAGGACGCGATCGAGCGCACCGGGATCACCGAGGAGATGATTGGAGAACTCGTCACCCGCTTCTATGGACGCGTGCGCGAGGACGCGCTGCTGGGGCCGGTCTTCGCGATCGTGCAGAATTGGGACGAGCACCTCGCCAAACTCAGGGATTTCTGGTCGTCGGTGGTGCTGATGAGCGGCCGCTATCATGGCTCGCCGATGCGGGCGCATCTGCCGCTGAACCTGATCGGCGGGCATTTCGATCGCTGGCTCGATCTGTTCGAACAGACCGCACGCGACGTGTGTCCGCCTGCGGCGGCCGCGCTCTTCATCGACAAGGCGCGGCGCATTGCCGACAGTTTTGAGATGGCGTCGGCAACTGTTGCGGGTCGCATCGCTTCACCGCGTCACGTGCTCAGGTGATGAAATACAGAATGCCTGCCTGAGAAACGTGCAGCTCGCTTCGCGTGATGGCGCGTTGCACCAATTCCTGCATCATCGGTCTGATCTGCAAAATCATCATGCTGTTCGCGCAATGCGATGTAGAATTCGCGAAAACGCGCTCGAATGCGTTCACGCTCGTTCAATCAACGCGAGCAAAGCCATATTGATGCACTGCGGCGCCAAGTCTTCGCCTTGTTTTCGGCAGAGTTCCAGCGCCTGCTAGCGGGCATGGCTCGCGCATCGTTCAACACCACATCTTCACCCTTCGAGAGTGTTGCGGAACCCGAAGTTGATGCGGGCACGGAGCAGACGCGGCGAACGCTGCTGCTCGGTGCACTCGCCACCACCGCATGCCTCGGCTGTTCCACAGAGGCGCGCGCCGGCGAGGATGCGCCCGGCTCCGACGAGCGGCCGCAAAAGGGCGACGTGCTCGTCTTCTCTGAAGGCGATCAGGAAGGCAAGCCTGTCACCTTGGCCGCCCTCGCGGCCGGCGGGCCGCCGGTGCATGCCTGGCCGAAGGACCCCAAAACGTCGGTCGTGCGCAGTGCATCCCGGCTCAACGAGATCCTGATCATCCGCCTCGATCCCGCCGAGCTCGACGACAAGACCCGCGAGCGCGCCGTCGATGGCATCCTCGCCTATTCGGCGATCTGCTCGCATGCCGGTTGTCCCGTGACCGCCTGGGTGAAGAGCGATGTCGGCGACAAGGAGGTGTTCAAGTGCATGTGCCACAACTCCGAATACGATCCTCGCGCGGGCGCGCAGGTCGTGTTCGGGCCGGCACCGCGGCGGCTCGCAGCGCTGCCGCTGGCGCTTGCTGACGGCTCGCTCAGCGTCGCCGGCAACTTCATCGGAAAGGTAGGTGGCGTGCAGCCGGGATGATGGACGGTGCGGGGTATGCCCGCGTCACGAGAGGCCGCATCCGCCGAGGGGCGGACGACGGGACGAACGACAAGAATTCAAAAAGAATTCAAACGGATGAAAAAGGGGAACGTCCATGAAAACGTCCAAGGAAGCGTCCAAGCAAACGTCGAACACCAGAAAACAATGGTACCTGTCCGGCTTCGTCGCCTTCACCTGTCTTGCCGCGACCGCCGCAATCGCCGGTCCGATCGAGAGCTACACGCCGGTCACCGCGCAGCGGCTGGAAAATCCGGAACCCGCCAACTGGATGCTCTACCGGCGGACCTATGACGGGCAGGGCTACAGTCCGCTCGACCAGATCAACGCCTCGAACGTGAAAAATCTCACGCCGGTCTGGACCTTTGCTACCGGCGTGGTCGAAGGCCACGAGGCGCCGCCCATCGTCAACAACGGCGTGATGTTCGTGGCGACCCCGATGGGGCAGGTGATCGCGCTGAACGCGAAGACCGGTGACGAATACTGGCGCTACAAGCGGCAGCTCCCCGACGATCTGTTCCAGCTGCATCCGACCAGCCGCGGCGTCGGTCTCTGGGAGGACAAGCTCTATCTCGCCACCACCGACGACCACGTCGTCGCGCTGGATGCCAAGACCGGCAAGGTAGTGTGGGACACCAAGGTGCAGGACTACAAGAAGGGCCAGTACATGACCCTGATGCCGCTGATCGTCGACGGCAAGGTCATCGTCGGCGGCTCCGGCGGCGAGTTCGGTGTGCGCGGCTATGTCGCCGCCTATGATGCCAAGGACGGCAAGGAGCTGTGGCGAACCTTCACTATCCCCGGCGAAGGCGAACCCGGCCATGACACCTGGCAGGGCGACGACTGGAAGAACGGCGGCGGCTCGGCCTGGATGACCGGCAATTACGACAAGGACACTAAGACAATCTATTGGGGCGTCGGCAATGCGGCGCCATGGCCCGGAGAGACTCATCCCGGTGACAATCTCTACACCTCGTCGGTGCTCGCGCTCGATCCGAACAATGGCAAGATCAAGACCTATCACCAATATCACCAGAATGATTCCTGGGATTGGGACGAGGTCGAGGCGCCGATGCTGATCGACCTGCAACGCGATGGCCGCAACATCAAGAGCCTGGTCCATCCGGGACGCGACGCGATCTTCTGGGTGCTCGAGCGCGCGCCGACCAAGATCAATTACGTTGCTGGCTGGCCGTTCGTCTCCACCGACGTCTGGAAGGGCATCGATGCCGAAACCGGCAAGCCGATCGTCGATCCCGCGCACAAGCCCGTCATCGGCAAGCGCGTCGAGTTCTGCCCATCGCTGTGGGGCGGCAAGGATTGGCCGTCGGCGGCCTATAGCGAACGGACCAAGCTGGTCTACGTGCCCGCCAACGAGAACTTCTGCGGCGGTTTCACCGGCGAGAAGGTTGCGCTCAAGCCGGGTGAGCTCTGGCTCGGTACCAAGCCCGAAGACATCGGGCTGAAGACGAAGCCCGGCGCCGATCATTTCGGCGAGCTGCAGGCGTGGGATCCCGTCACCGGCAAGAAGGTGTGGCAGCACAACTTCCCGAAGTCGCAGCTGTTCGGATCGGTCACGGCAACCGCGGGCGATCTCGTCTTCGCCGGCGGCACCAACGACCGCAATTTCCGCGCCTTCAACGCCAAGACCGGGGAGCTGTTGTGGGAGCAGAAGACCAACTCCGGCATCATGGGCATGCCGGTGTCCTATGAGATCGACGGCACCCAGTACATCGCGATCCAGTCGGGATGGGGCGTGGACGCGCAACGTATCCAGGATGCGCTCGTGACCAACAACATTGGCATCGAGGCCAACGTGCCGCAGGGCGGCGTGGTCTGGGTGTTCGCGCTGAAGAAATAGCTCCGCGGGCGGATCGACGAAGGCGGAGCAGCAGGGGGGTGGCGAATGCGGCGGACGGCAACGTCCGCCGCATTTTTGCGTGGGCGGTACGTGGGCAGCGAGTTCCGGCCGGGCGCATGGCCGCGGTCGGGGGCGTGGTGCTGCTCTGGGCGAATGCGCTCGCGGCAGTCAAAAGAAAAGGCGCCCGACAGCGAGACTGCGAGCGCCCTTGAGGTGTTGATCATCGATCTGCTCCCGTCAGATCGATGGAAGCGGCGCGAGGCCGCCTCTGTTCCGCGTCTACGCCTCCAACTGCTTGCCGATCGGCAAGCTCCGGATACGCTTTCCGGTTGCCGCGAAGATGGCGTTGATCAGCGCCGGCGCGAACGGCGGCACGCCGGGCTCGCCGACACCGCTCGGCGGCGTGTCCGGGCCGGGCGGCACGATGTAGACGTTGGTCACGACAGGAGAGTCGTCCATCCTGACGACCTGGAAGTCGTCAAAGTTCTTCTGCTGCACCTTGCCGTCCTTGAACGTGATCTCGCCGTATTTGGCGATGCTCAGGCCCATGATCGCCGCGCCCTCGATCTGCGAAGCGATGCGCTCGGGGTTGACATAGGTGCCGCAGTCGATCGCGGTGTCGACTCGCGGCACTGTCAGCTTGCCCTTCTCGTCGACGGCCACCTCGACGATGGTTGCGATGTAGCTGACGAAGCTGCGGTGCACGGCGATGCCGAGACCGTGGCCCTTCGGCACCTTGCGTCCCCATTCGCCCTTCTCGGCGACCAGCTCGACCACCTTGCGCAGGCGCGCGGTGTCGATCGGGTAGCTGTCAAAGGGCTCGCCATAGTTCCAGAGGTCCTTCACCGCCGGCTTGACGATGCGTGGACTTCCGATCAGCTGCAGCAGCATGTCCTTCTGGTCGCGGCCCGTGGCCTGCGCGATCTCGCCGACCATCGACTGCACCGCGAAGGCGCGCGGGATGTTCGAGACAGAGCGGAACCAGCCGATGCGGGTGTGCGCGGCCGCTTCCGGATTCTCGCAAGAGATGTTGGCGATCTCGAACGGCATGTCGACGAGACCCATGCCGATTTCGAAGGGCGCCTGATGCACCGTGCCGGCCGCAAAGGTCGAGGCGATGCTGGGGGCCACGCTACGGTGGCGCCAGGCGATCACCTTGCCGCTCTTGTCGAGGCCGGCCTCGATCCGCTCGACCGAGACGGTGTGCAGGAAGCCGTTGTGGATGTCGTCCTCGCGCGTCCACTGCACCTTCACCGGCGCACCGAGCTCTTTCGACAGGAGCGCGGCTTCGAGCGCAAAGTCGCATTTCGACTTGCGGCCGAAACCGCCGCCGAGCAGCGTCACGTTGACGGTGACGTTCGCTTCCGGAATGCCGAGCGTCTTGGCGACGTCCTCGCGCGTGCCGCCCGGGCTCTGCACCGGTGCCCAGATCTCGGCCTTGTCGCCCTTGACGTCGGCCACCGCCACCGGCGGCTCCATGCTGACATGGGCAAGATGCGGAATGTAGTATTCGCCGACGATGACCTTGTCGGCGCCCTTCAGGGCGGTGTCCGCATCGCCCTCCTGCCGCAGCACCAGGCCGGGCTTGCGCGAAGCCTCCTCGAGCTCTTTGCGGTAGGCGGCCGACTCGTACTTGCCGTTGGGGCCGTCGTCCCAGACGAGCTTAAGCGCATCCCGGCCCTTGATCGCAGCGCCGGTGTTGCGCGCGATCACGGCGACGCCGCCGAGCGGCTGGAACTTCGAGGGCCACGGCCAGCCGCGCACCTGCATCACCTTCTCGACGCCGGGCACCTTCAGCGCCGCGTCCGGCTCGAACTTGACCAGCTTGCCGCCGGTCACCGGCGGCCGCGCGATCACGGCGTACTTCATGCCGGGCAAGCGTACGTCGGCACCGTATCGCGCCTTCCCGGTGGTGATGTCGTGGAGATCGACGATGCCGACCTGGCCCTTGCCGAGATAGCGGAAATCCTTGGGGTCCTTCAGCTTGAGGCTTTCGATGCTCGGCACCGATTCCTTGGCGGCGTCGGCAGCGAGCTCGCCGAAGCCGAGCTTGCGTCCGCTGGCGCTATGGACGACCTCGTGATTGACGGCCTTGACCTCGGTCGCCGGCACGCCCCAGCGCTTGGCTGCGGCCTGCTCCAGCATGGTGCGGGCGGAGGCGCCGATCTGGCGCATCGGGATCAGATAGTGCCGCGTGCTGCGCGAGCCGTCGGTGTCCTGGTTGCCGAACTTGACCTCGTCGCCATGGGCCTGCTGCACCTTGACCCTGGACCAGTCGGCTTCCATTTCCTCGGCCACGATCAGCGGCAGGCTGGTGCGCACGCCGGTGCCCATTTCCGAACGGTGCCCAACGATGGTGACGATGCCGTCAGGGGCGACCGAAACGAACACGCGCGGATCGACCACGACGCCGTGCGGCATCTTTCCGGCGCCCGTCTCATAGGCGAGCGCCTGGCGTGACATCACGGGCGCGGCAAGCACGAAGCCGCCGGTGACGCCGAGCCCCTTCAGGATGCTGCGGCGCGAGACTTTCTCTACCCTGATGTTCTTTTCGAAGCCGCGAAGCTTGCGGGGATTGTCGATGAAATTCATGTCACACTCCCGTCGATGCGAGATGGACCGCGTTCTCGATGCGCTGGTAGCAGCCGCAGCGGCAGATGTTGCCGGACATGGCCTCGCGGATCTGGTCGTGCGACGGTTTTGGATTGTCCATCAGAAGCGCCGCGGCCTGCATGATCTGGCCAGCCTGGCAGAAGCCGCATTGGGGAACATTGACCTGGCGCCAGGCCTTCTGCACGGGATGATCGCCGTTCGGATGCAGCCCCTCGATCGTGGTGACCTCGCGTCCGGCGACGTCGTTGATCGACGTGATGCAGGCGCGCACGGCCTCCTTGTCGACGATGACGGTGCAGGCGCCGCACAGGGCCTGGCCGCAGCCGTATTTGGTGCCGGTCAGCCCGGCCTCGTCGCGCAGAAACCAGAGTAGCGGGAGATCCGGGTCGCCGTCCCAGCTCTGTTCCTGGCCGTTGATCTTCACCTTGATCATGATCGTCCCTCGCTCTTCATAAGCATCTTGATTCAAATCCGCCGATGTCGGCCGGCGGTGGTCCGCGCGTTGTCTCGCCGCATCCCTGCCGTCGTCCCGCGCGGGCAAATCCCGGAGGGAGGCAGGAACGCTGATGACGATGTCTGGATGTGCTCGATACCTCCCGTCTTGTTCTTGATTGTTCTGAATTTCGTGCGGCATCGTGACGGCGCGAGCGTAGCAGGGATCGCGCCGACCCGGCGTTCACAGCCAGGTGTTCTCACCAGGCAAAGATTGCATCGATGGTTTGTCAAAAGCAGGGCGCGACATCGCGCCGCGTGCATCGTGCAGCCGCAAATGCGCTCTTGCAGCGAAAAAGGCTTCGTCCGCCAGGAAGACTGCGCGGACGAAGCAGGATGCCTCAGTCGAGGGAGGGAGAAACGCAGGGCCGCGGACCTCAAGCAGGAAGCGAGCGGCACTGCGCAGTCATTCAGAGACCAGGACTGAGGGAGCCGACGGTTCTCGCCAGCACATCGAAGGCGAGGAGGCGGCTTCGCCGCGATCGTCCGGGGGCCAGGCCCGTCCGGTTCGCTGGGAGTGGGGGAGGGGGAACCAGCGATCGGACGGGCGTGGCAAGAGCGTGGGCCGCCGGCTCAGGCGGCCCGTTCAGGTCAAGCAGCCTTGGCTTTGGCCACATGGGTCGCGATCGCATCCATTAGCGCCGGCGACAGGCAGTCATAGGGCTCGAGCCCGATTTCCTTCAGCCGCGAACGGATGCCGGCCATCTGCTCCGGCTTCACGCCGGATTCGATCACCGAGGAGACGAAGGCGGCGAATTGCGGCGCCTGCGAGCCCTGCTCCTGGAACAGTTCGGGATGGATGAAGTCGAGGCCGTAGAACGGATGGTTCTTGTTCTCGATACGGCCGTACATGTGCGTGCCACAGGCCTTGCAGGCATAGCGCTGGATCACGGCCGAGGGGTCGACGATCTGGAGCTTGTCGCCGTTCTCGAGCACGGTGACGTTCTGGCGCGGCACCACGGCGACGACGGAGAACGTCGCGCCTTGCGGCTTCCAGCACTTGGTGCAGCCGCAGGCGTGGTTGTGGGCGACGTCGCCCTTGATGCCGACCTTGACCGGATGGTCGCTGCATTTGCAGACCAGGGTGCCGCCGGCAAAGCTGCCGCTACCCTGTTTGACGCCGTTGTCGATCGATGGATGGAGTGCAACAGTCATGGGTCGATCCTCCTGGGTGTGATGTCTTTGGGCTAGTACACGACGACTGAACGGATGGATTTGCCCTCGTGCATGAGGTCAAACCCCTTGTTGATCTCTTCGAGCTTGAGCACGTGGGTGATCATCGGATCGATCTGGATCTTTCCGTTCATGTACCAGTCGACGATCTTCGGCACGTCCGTGCGGCCGCGCGCGCCGCCGAAGGCCGTGCCGCGCCAGTTGCGCCCGGTGACGAGCTGGAACGGGCGGGTGGCGATCTCCTTGCCGGCTTCGGCAACGCCGATGATGATCGAGGTGCCCCAGCCGCGATGGCAGGCTTCCAGCGCCTGGCGCATCACCGTGGTGTTGCCGGTGCAGTCGAAGGTGTAGTCGGCGCCGCCGTCGGTCAGGTTGACGAGATGCGGGACGATATCGCCGGTGATCTTCTTGGGATTGACGAAGTGGGTCATGCCGAACCGGCGGCCCCAATCTTCCTTGGAGTCGTTGACGTCGACGCCGATGATCTTGTCGGCGCCGGCCATCTTGGCGCCCTGGATGACGTTCAACCCGATGCCGCCGAGACCGAACACGACCACGTTGGCGCCCGGCTCGACCTTGGCGGTGTTGACGACGGCGCCGACACCGGTGGTGACGCCGCAGCCGATGTAGCAGCTCTTGTCGAACGGCGCGTCCTCGCGGATTTTGGCGACCGCGATCTCCGGCAGAACGGTGAAGTTCGAGAAGGTCGAGCAGCCCATGTAGTGGTAGATCGGCTTGCCCTTGTAGGAGAAGCGGCTGGTGCCGTCGGGCATCACGCCCTTGCCCTGCGTCGCGCGGATCGCGGTGCAGAGATTGGTCTTCTGGCTCAGGCAGCTTTTGCACTGCCGGCATTCCGGCGTGTAGAGCGGAATGACGTGGTCGCCCGGTTTCACCGAGGTGACGCCGGGGCCGATCTCGCGAATGATCCCGGCGCCCTCATGGCCCAGGATCGACGGGAAGATTCCCTCGCTGTCGAAGCCGTCGAGCGTGTAGGCGTCGGTGTGGCAGATGCCCGTTGCCTTGATCTCGACCAGGACCTCGCCGGCCTTGGGGCCTTCCAGGTCGACTTCGACGATCTCGAGTGGCTTCTTGGCTTCGAAAGCGACGGCGGCACGTGTCTTCATCGGTAGCTCCTCAAATTCTCGTAAGACGCCAGGACGTAGTCTCGGCAGTCCTAGCAACGTTCATTTCTTGCCCATGCAGGCGTCTTCGGCCTTGGTGTAGGCCTCCGTCTTCGCTTCCTTGTTGGCCGGACGCTGCCGGCCCCACGCCTCGTTGGAGCGGGCGCGCAGATAGACGTACAGATCGTCCATGTAGCAGGCGACGTTCGGGTTGTCGCCGAAGGCCGGCATGACGTTCTCCTGCGCGGTCGATATGTTCTTGCGACCGGAGGCGACGACGCCAAGGAAGTCGCCATAGCTCATGGTCTTGACCGAGTCCTTCAGCGCCGGTGCGTAGGTGGATCCCATGCCGTCGGGGCCGTGGCAGACGTGGCAGTCGGAGTGATAGCGGCGGTAGCCGGAATAGGTGAACCAGTCCACGGTGCCGTCGGCCGAAATCTTGTAGGTCGGGTTTCCTTCCTTATCGAGCCATTTCCCGTCGTCTTCCTTCTTCACGGCGGCCGGGTCGCCCGGACCGTCCGCGGTCGCAATTCCTCCCGACGTAACGAAGATCACCGCAGCAATGACAAAGCAGATTTTACGCAAGAGATTTTCCTCGAAGGCGTTCGGTGGAGACGAGCCGGCGCGTGGAGTTGATCCACGCGCCGGAGCGATACTGAACTGGCCTAGTTCGTCGGCAGCGAGAACACGGTCAGCGTACCGCCGAGCGCCGTGTAGTTGCTGAGGGCCGCGTAGCCGCCGACTGCGCCGAGACCGGCGGTCGGATCGGTCAGGCCTGCGGCCAGACCAATGCCGGCCCAGCCACCGACGCCCGAGAGCACTGCGACATACTGCTTGCCGCCGTTCTCATAGGTGGTGACGTTGCCGATGATGCCGGAGGGAGTCTTGAACTTGTAGAGCTCCTTGCCGGACTTGGCGTCGACCGCCTTCAGGTAGCCTTCGAGCGTGCCGTAGAACACCACGCCGCCGGCGGTTGCAAGCGCACCCGACCAGACCGAGAACTGCTCCTTGTTCGACCAGACGATCTTGCCGGTCTTGCCGTCCCAGGCGATGAAATTGCCCATGTGGCTTTCACCCTGCGGCGGATACATCGAGAGCGTCGCACCCACATAGGGCTGGCCCGCGGTGTAGCTCACCTTGAACGGCTCGTAGTCCATGCAGACGTGGTTGGTCGGAACGTAGAACAGCTGCGTGTCCGGCGAGTAGGCTGCCGGCTGCTCGTCCTTGGTGCCGAGCGCGGCCGGGCAGATGCCCTTCACGTTGTGGTCTTCACCGGCCTTGTCGGTCGAAGCTGCGTCGAGCACCTTCGGACGGCCGTAGGTCGGCGAGTTCTTGTTCATGTCGACGCCGGAGGTCCAGTTCACCTTCGGATCGTACTTTTCGGCGACCAGCAGCTCGCCGCTCTCACGGTCCATGGTGTAGGCGAGACCGTTGCGGTCGAAATGGGTCAGGAGCTTGCGCGCCTGGCCGTTGATCTGCTGATCCGAGAGGATCATCTCGTTGACGCCGTCATAGTCCCACTCGTCGTGGGGCGTCATCTGATAGACCCACTTGGCTTCGCCGGTGTCCGCGTTGCGCGCGAAGATGGTCATCGACCATTTGTTGTCGCCCGGACGCTGCTTCGGATTCCAGGTCGAGGGATTGCCCGACCCGTAATAGACGAGGTTCAGTGAAGGATCGTAGGACATCCAGCCCCAGGTGCAGCCGCCGCCGATCTTCCACTGATCGCCCTGCCAGGTCTTCAGCGAGGAGTCAGCGCCGACCGGCTTGCCGAGCGCGGTGGTGGCCGCGGTGAACTTGATCTGGTCGTCCGGGCCTTCGGAGAAGGCGCGCCAGGCCTGCTTGCCGGTCTTGAGGTCATAGGCGGTGACGTGGCACTGCACGCCGAACTCGCCGCCGGAGATGCCGACCAGGACCTTATCCTTGACGACGAGCGCCGCCGAGGTGCCGGTCTCACCCTTCGCAGGGTTGCCGTTGGTCGAGCTCCAGGCCACTTGCCCGGTCTTGGCGTCGAGCGCGACGAGGTTGGTGTCGGCCTGATGCAGGATGATCTTGCCGTCGCCATAGGCCAGGCCGCGGTTGACTGTATCGCAGCACATCACCGGGATGACGTTCGGATCCTGCTTGGGCTCGTACTTCCAGATGATCTTGTTCTCGTTGGAAAGGTCAATGGCGTAGACCTTGTTCGGGAACGGCGTGTGGACGTACATGACGTTGCCGATGATCAGCGGGCCGCCTTCGTGGCCGCGCAGCACGCCGGTCGAGAAGGTCCAGGCGACCTGGAGCTTGCCCACGTTTTGTGCGTTGATCTGGTTCAGCTTGGAATAGCGGGTATTGGCGTAGTCGCCCGCCGGCATGACCCAGTCTTTCGGGTTCTGCGACATCTTGATCAGCTCATCATTGGCTGAAGCGCTGCCGACGGCGAGAGCCGCCGCGGAGCCAAGATAAGTCGCCAGTAGCACCTTGCGCATAGTCATTTCCTCCGTTGGTCTCGTTTATTGTTCCGAAGCATTGCTCAATCACCGGGCTTCTCGTCCGGCGTCTGCTCGTGCAGGGCGGTCACGGTTGGGACCAGAAACGATGCTGTGGTGTTTCCTCCTCCTGATGAGAGCCACGGGTCCACGTGCAGGAGCGGCCCGTTCTTGTTGTTCCTGCCGCAATCCCTAACCACTTCGCCACCGGGAAACTTGCCCAAGAGAGAAGGCGGTTTGCTTGACAGCGCACGGACGCGAAGATTTTGATTTTGCAGTAGCGAATTCAGCGGCTTCGGTAAGCCTTTTGAGCCGCCTTCTACGTTCAGGTTCCCCTTGACGGCGCTGCAACTAAGGCGGAGGATTAACCTTCAAGAGTGGCAATGGAACGATGGCGCTCGTTGCAAAAGACCGCTCAAATTCGAGGTAAACGTCACGCAATCACGGCTGAGGGCTCCGGCAGCGCCGGTCGCGATTCGCGTCGAATCTCCGGATCAAACCAGCGGCTGGATTAATGTCCGACACCATTCACACGCTCTCGACGACCGGAATGACGCCGAAGCGGCAGATCCAGAGCTGGATCGACGGGCTGACGAGCCTGTGCGGGTATTTCGACGTCGATCCGCTGGAGGCGTCCTCGCTCGAGGGCCGCATCGACTACACGACGGTCTCGCGCCTGAAGCTCTGCCAGATCGAGGTCAGCCAGCATCGCATCGCCCACACGATGGCGCGAGCCAAGGCCAATGAACACCCGTACATCAAGATCCACTTCCAGACTTACGGCGTGTCCTATTTCGAACAGGAAGGCCGCCATATCGAGCTGAACCCGGGCGACATCATCGCCTATGACGTCTCCTGCCCGCATTCGATCATCAGTCCCGCCTTCACGCGCCACGACGTCGTGATCGTGCCGAAGGCGCTGCTGCGCGACCGCGGCTTCCCGTCGCAGCGCATGCCGGCCTGCAAGCTGTCGGCGAGGACGGGTACGGGACGGATCGCCCATGATTTCGTCCACGCGACCTTCGACGAGGCGGCAAAACTGTCGGCGAACAGCGCGGTCGGCGTCGCCGATTCGCTGATCGACCTGTTGCTGCTGCCGCTGCGCGAAGCCGACACGATGTTCGACCGTGTCGGGCCCGAGGCGATGTATGTGCGCGCCCAGTTCTTCATCCGCGAGCACCTGCGCGATCCGGACCTGTGCATCGACCAGATCTCCACCGAACTCGGCTGCTCCAAGCGCTATCTGCACATGCTGTTCTCCGAGCGCGGCACCACGGTGAGCGACTACATCTGGCAGGCGCGCTTGCAGAACTGCCGCCAGGAGCTCGAGGCACACGCCGGCAAGACCATCACCGACGTGGCGTTCTCCTGGGGCTTCTCCAGCTCGTCGCATTTCAGCCGCGTCTTCCGGAAATATTTCGGCGTGGTGCCGTCCTCGATCCACAAGGCCCAGCAGAGCGCGGCGACCTCGGGCGAGCATTAGGCACGCGCCGGAGAAAGTCCGGCGCGCTTACGCTGTCCTCGCAATATAGGGAATGCTGGCCACGAGAGCGACGAGCAGCGCCGCATTGCCCAGCATTCCGCTCCAATGCAGCCGTCTGAGACGACGCGGCGCCTCGGCATCGCCGGCGTCCCGCGCGTTGAGCTGGTCGTCCATCCGTTGCATGAACCAGCGGCGCCCCCAGATGGCCAGGGCTGCGATGATGCCGACGCCCATCGCGGCGAGCAGGCGGCCGTCCAGGAGGAGAGCCACCATTCCGACGACGCCGGCAACGCGCATCACCAGGAAATGGACATTGAACATTCCGCGCAGCAACTGCGCGACGGGCTGAATATCGAGCTTCACCAGCAGGAAGGCCGGCGATGCCAGCGTGAAATAGCCCATCGGAAAGAGCAGGATGACCATAACGGCGACGGCGACTGCATCCGGTGTCATGCGATCGGCCCTTCCTAACCGCCCGTGCGGGACTTCCGGCGGCGGCGCACAATCATAGCGGGAAAATGCGTTCCCGACACTAGGCTTTGGTCGGACGCCGGGCCGGGAAGGGCGGTTGCTCGAGATTCAGGCCGGTTCGAGGCCGAGCGACTTTGCGCTTTCGATCCAGATCGGCAGTTCGCGCTGATACAGCGCATTGGTCTCCTTGAAGCCGATCGCGGGCTCGAGCACGAAGGTCGCGAGAACCTCCTTCACCTTCGGATCGTTGTTGGCGGCAACGCAGAGCTCGGCGAGGCGATCGACCACCGGCTGCGGCGTCGCCTTCGGCACAGCCCATCCCGAGAAACCGCTCACCGTGAAGAACTTCGAGGTCGCGCCCTGTTCCGGCAGCGTCTTCACGTTCGGGATTGCGTCGACCTTCTTCGAATGCACCGCGAACACGGTGCCGCGGTCGCTTTGCAGGACCGACTGCGCGGCCGTGTAGCTGCCCATGGCGGCATCGAGCGTGCCCTCCAGCATGCCCGTCCACATCGGCGCCTCGCCGCGATAGTGCACCGGCTCGATGTTGAGGCCGTACTGCTTGTTGAGCTCGTTGATCGTCATGTGCGGCGACGAGCCCGCGCTGTAGGTGCCGAAATTCACCTTGCCGCTCTTGCGCGCAAAGGCGACGAAATCCTCCAGCGTCTTGACGCCGGTCTTGGGATTCGCGACCAGCAGCAGGCCGGCGCCCGGAATGACGCTGACGAGCGTCAGGTCCTTGTCCATGTCGTAGCCCGGATTCTTCATCACCACCCGGTTCATGATGTAGGTGGTCGAGATCGAGCACAGGATGGTGTGGCCGTCGGGCTCCGCGCGGGCGACTTCCGCCGTGCCAATCGCGCCGGAGGCACCGGGCTTGTTCTCGACGACGACGGTCTTGCCGGTCTGCTTGGAGATGAATTCGCCGTAGGCGCGTGCGAGCAGGTCGGTCTGTCCGCCGGCCGGGTAGCTGCAGATCATGCGAATCTGCCGCGACGGCCAAGCGCTTTGCGCCGAGGCGCTGCTCGAGACGAAAGGTATCGCGAGTGCAGCGGTGCCGGCGGCGACGAAATGGCGGCGATCGAGTTTGGCGGACATGATTCTCTCCCTGTTTTTTGCCAAGGGTACTGCATCAGGCTGGCGCCGGCATGGGCGGCAGGCGAGACAGATTGGCGCATTCGGTCAGGCGGTGCAGTGCCCATCGTCACCCGGACGATCGCACCTTTCGCGCGACGCGCAGCCAGACAATTTCGGCCAGCGCCACCGCGATCAGGCCGAATGTGCCGCCGATCAGTACGTTGACGATGCGTTCCTCGGCGATCCCGCTGGCGCCGCCGGCAAAGGACGCAGCCAGCGCGATGAAGAAGCAGCGCAGGCAGAAGCCGACGATATAGCGCGAGAACGAGATCAGCGTGAGGGTGGCGGCGAGAACCGCGAGCGCATAGCCGACCCGGCTCTGTGGCAGCAGCATGCCGAGGAAGCCGAGCGGCACGCCGACGACGGCGCCGGTCGTAGATCTGGTTAGCGCAGACCAGCGCCAGCGCGATCGGAGAGGAGGCGATGATCACAGCGGCATGGCGCAGCGCCTCGGACGCGCTGACACCCTCCCGCACCTCGCAGGCGAGATAGACGGCGGGAATGAACACCCAATTGCCGAGGGTGCGGAAGTGCTCGCCATAGCGCGTCACGGCGACTGCCAGGAAGCCGGCCAGCGCCGTCAGCAGTGCGAATAGCGGCTTGATCGGAGCCGCAAGGAAGAGCGCGGCAAAGGTGACGAGGATGGCAAGGTAGTGCCACGCGATCACTTTGGGCGAAAGATGCAGCCTGAGTGCGGGAATGAGCAGCGAGACCGCGACCAGGGCGAGATTGAGCAGCGCCGTCTCGCGCGCGGTGAAATAGGCCGCCACCATCGGACCGACCACGATCAGCGCGCGCAGGAGCTCGCGAGTCTTGATTTCGCGGGAGAGCAGGTCGCGCAGGTCGGCGGTAAGAGGGCTCACGACTTCACCAAATGGCCGAATGGATGGTGCGGTATACGAAGTGAGACCCCGCTGGCCACATCCTCCGTCATTCCGGGATGCGTGCGCAGCACGCAGGCCCGGAATCCATCGCGCCGCATACGCTGCGGAGGAATGGATTCCGGGCTCGCCCTGCGGGCGCCCCGGAATGACGGAGCGTCACCGCTGAATGATCTTCATCCAGACATCGCCGAGGATTGCCGGCTCGCGCGGGGGCAGATAGGTCAGGCCGGCCTGCTTGCCGAATTCTGCGATCTTGCCTTCCGCGGCCAGCTCTGCCAGCGCCGTGTTGACCGCCTCGATCAGCGCGGGGTCGCTGGCGAGCCCGACATAGCCGCGATTGGCGCCGATCGGATAGTAGTAGCCCGACGCGGTGATCGCCGTATCAGGATGCGCGGCGCGGTAGGCGTCGAAGCGGCCGAGGTCGATCAGCGTCGCGTCATGGTCGCCGCGGTTGAGCGCTCCGAGCAGGTCGTCGCGGCCGGGGACGAGATGGGTGATGCTGTCGATCAGGCGTCCCTTGTCGAAGGTCATCAGGATGGCATCGCCGAGCGAGCCGCTCTCGATCGCGAGGCGAAGGCCGGCGAGATCACCGATGTCGTTGATCTTGCGCCCCTGCGCCTTTGGTCCAAGCACCACCGTCACGGGCGAATAGACGTAAGGTCGGCTCGGCGCGAGTACGCCGAGCGCGACGCGGCGGCGCCGGTCGTCGCGGGTGGCCCCGGCGAAGTCCGGCAGGCGCGCCGTCTTCATGCCGGGCTTGACGAGAGAGTCCGTCGTCAGCGCGTAGCCGCCGACCAGCGCGCAGCGCCCGTCGGAGAGCAGCGCATTGGCCTCGAGTTGCGGGCTGGAATCCTCATCCAGCTTGCTCTCGAACCACTGGATCTTCAGCGGCCGACCAAGACGCTCCGCGATCGCCTGCGCCAGCAGCACGTCGAAGCCGGCGTCCGGCTTGCCCTTGTGATGCACCGAGAGCGGCGGCCGGTCCTCGTCGAGACAGATTTTCAGCGGATCATCGGTCGCGTGTGCCGCCGTCGTGGCCGCCAAGCCCGCGGCAACGCTCCACACCGTGAGCCAGCCTCTCATGGCTTCCTCCGGCTCGAGACGAAGGCCCAGAGCTCCCCAATCTCATCGTCGCTGAGGATATCGCCCCAGGGCGGCATCTTGTTGTTCTTGCCGTTCTTCACGGTGGTGACGAAGCGCGTCTTGTCGTCGGGGAAGGCGCGCAGGTCCGGCGTGATGGTGCCGGAGTTCATCATGTTGGGGCCATGGCAGTGCGAGCATTTCGAAGCATAGGTCGACTTGCCGTGATCGATCTGCGCCTGCAGGGGATTGCCGGTTGCGTCATCCGCGGCGCGGACGGTCGCCGCAAGCGCGGCCGTCAGCACCGCGACGGTGGCGATCGTCGCCACCGTCTTCTGAGCTACGTCTTTCAGCATCGTGCCGTGGCTACTGCTTGACCGCAAAAACCCACAGCGAGCCGCCGGGCGGAACCTTGGCAAGTCGCTCGTCGCCGGAGAACAGCGAGTAGACGCCGCCATAGCCTGACGTCACGGCGACATATTGCACGCCGTCCTGCTGCCAGGTCACCGGTTGTCCCTCGATGCCCGAGCCGGTCTGGAACTGCCAGAGCTTCTTGCCGGTGTCGGCATCGAAAGCCTCGAACTCGCCGGTCAGCGCGCCCGTGAACACCACGCCGCCCGCGGTCGACAGCACGCCCGAGAAGCGCGGAATGTCGGCGGGGGCTTCCCACTTGGCCTTGCCGGTCATGGGATCGATCGCCTTCAGATGGCCGCGCGGACCGTCACCCCATTCCCAGAGGTCGGTGAGGTCCATGCCGAGGTACCATTCACCCTGCTTGAAGGTGACCGGCTCGGTCTTGTACCTGCCGCCGAAGGCGAGGGTGTTGGCGTAGGCGAGGCCGGTCTGCGGGTTGAACGACATCGGCTCCCAATTCTTGCCGCCGAGGATCGATGGGTAGACCGTGACCTTCTTGCCCTCGCGCGCGTCCTTGCTGACATCGGTCTCGATCGGCCGGCCCGTCTTCATGTCGATGCCGGTCGCCCAGTTGACCTTCACGTAAGGATTGGCCGCGAGCAGCTTTCCGTTGGTGCGGTCGAGCACGTAGAAGAAGCCGTTGCGGTTGGCGTCCATCAGCACCTTGGTCGGCTTGCCCTCGACGTTCATGTCGGCGAGCACCATCTCGGCCACCGAGTCATAGTCGAATGGATTGTTCGGCGAGAACTGGTAGTGCCACTTGATCTTGCCGGTCTTGGGATCCATCGCCAGCAAGGAGCAGGTGTAGAGATTGTCGCCGGGGCGCACCGCCGAATTGAACGGGCCGGGATTGCCGATGCCCCAATAGACGGTGTTCAGCTCGGGATCATAGGACCCGGTGATCCAGGTCGAGCCGCCGCCGAGCTTCCAGGTGTCGCCCTTCCAGGTGTCGCCGCCGGGCTCGTCCGGCGAGGGGATCGAATGGGTGCGCCAGAGATGCTTGCCCGTCGCCGGATCCCAGCCGTCGATGAAGCCGCGGGTGCCGAACTCGGCGCCGGAGATGCCGGTGATGACGACGCCGTCGGCGACCAGCGGGGCCACCGTCATCGAATAGCCTTCCTTGATGTCGGCCGCCTTCTGCCGCCACAGCTCCTTGCCGTCCTTGGCGTCGAGCGCGATCACGTTGGCGTCGAGTGTGGTGCGGAACACCTTGCCATCATAGAGCGCGGCGCCGCGGTTGATGATGCCGCAGCACACGATGCGCGGCGTCTCGGCGGGATATTCGATCTTCGATTTCCAGATCTGCTTGCCGGTCTTGGCGTCGACCGCCATGGTCGCGTTGTGCGAGGTCACGTAGATCACGCCCTGGTACACCAGCGGCTGCGATTCCTCGCTGCGATCGTCGTTGAAGGAGTAGTTCCAGACCGGGACGAGGTTCTTGACGGTGTCCTTGTTGATCTGGTTCAGCGTCGAGAAGCGCTGCAGATTGTAGCCCATCCCGTAATTGAGAACGTTCGATGTATCGGCCGCGCCCTTGACCAGCTGCTCGGTGGTTTGTGCATACGCACAAGTCGATGCAAGCATGACGAGGCTCGCGGCCATCGCAAAGCGTTTCATCCGTTCCTCCCAATATGCGCGCCTTTTGACGCTGCGACGACAACACTCCGCCCGAATGCAAAACGCGTCAATACGAAAGTCGAATGCGCGCCGCCGATATGTTGGATGCCGGATGCCGGTCACCCTGACGGAGACCTGACAGCCGACTCTCACTTGTGCGCAGGCGCTGGAAAAATTCCGCGGCATGATGCAGTGCCGGACAAAAGCCGCAGGGGGCGCGGCCATCGGGTTCCTCGGATTGTGCGGCGCGCAGGTTGCAATTCCGCTTGAACCTGGGCTCGCCTTGCGGACTTATGTTGCTTTGATCCCGCTCGAAGCGGGGCTCTTGGTCTGGGAGGTCATAATGTTATCGCGTCGCTCCATTGCGCTTGCACTCACGCTCGCGGTTCTGTCCGGCCCGGCCTGGTCGGCATCCGCCGTCAAGATGTTCGATACCGACAATGACGGCACCCTCGATCTGGCCGAGGTGAAGAAGGCCGCGAGCGCGCTGTTCGCCAAGCTCGATCCCGATCACGACGGCACGCTGGACGCGCGCGAATTGCGCGGACGGTTAACGGCGAAGGAGCTCGCCGCCGCCGATCCAGATCGCGACGGGACTCTCACGCTGGACGAATATCTGTCCGTGGTCGAGCAGCGCTTCAACGCGGCCAATCCGGACAAGGACGGAACGCTGGATGCAAAGGAGCTCAACTCGCGTGCCGGCCGCGCGCTGCTGCGATTGCTGCGGTAGCGCTTGACTGGGAGCGAAGGCGATTTGCACGAGAGCGAAATTCGCAAGCAATATGCGACAGTTCGCTGTGTCAGCGGTTCGATTCCAGCTTGCGCTGTACTTGAGGCAGCCCTAGGTTTTGCCCCGCGCGATGTCGCGCTCAATACCTTGGGAGACCCCGGATGGCTTGGAAAGCTCCGAAGATCGTGGAAGTGCCGGTCGGCATGGAAATCAACATGTACGCCTGCGCTGCGCGCAAGTAAGACTGACGAACCTGCCGCGGCTTCGGTGGCGAATGCCATCGGAGCCGTGGTAGTGTTCGCCGGATGCGCATTGAAGCCCACACAATTTGGATGGCGGTCGCGTGCACGGTCGCGCTCGCGCCGACGTGTGTCAGCGCCGAGGAGGGCTTTGATACCGAGCACATCTTCGGCTTTGTGATCGGCACCGACGTCGGCAACGTCGGCGAGCGGGAATTCCAGACCCAGACGACAGGCAGCTTCGGCAAGGGCGGCGGCACTTATCGCGCCCTCGCGCAGGAGGTCGAGATCGAGGTCGTGCCGCTGCCGAACTTCCGCATCGAGCTCGGCGCCACGGCCAGTCTGCACGACATCACCGGCGTTCCTGATATCGACGACCGCCGCCAGTTCAATTTCCAGGGCGCCTCGCTCGACCTGCGTTACCGCCTGCTCGACCGCGAGCGCGCCCCGTTCGGTCTCACCATCGCCGCCGAGCTCCATGGCGACCGTATCGACGAGACCAGCGGCGCGAAGGGGCGGATGTACGGCACCGACTTCACGCTCGCCTTCGACCGCGAGCTCGTTCCGAACTTCGTCATCGGCGCGCTCAATCTGATCTATCAGCCGGAATGGGCGCGCTTCGAGGTGGCGGGGACGTCCGAGAAGAGTTCGACGATCGGCGCGGCCTTTGCCGCCCTGGCACGGGTGCGCCCCAACGTGCTGCTCGGCGGCGAGATGCGCTACTTCCGGCAATATGAGGGCATCGGCCTCGGCGAGTTGTCGGGTCAGGCGCTGTTTGTCGGGCCCACGGCCTATTTCCAGCTATCGGAGAAGTCGCGGCTGACCATGAGCTGGAGCATGCAGGCCTGGGGCCGCCCGGCCGGCTCAGGCGGCAATCTCGACCTCGTCAATTTCGAACGGCATCAGGCGCGATTGGTGTTCGGGGTGAATTTCTAGCGTGCTCTTACCCTCTCCCCTTGTGGGAGAGGGTGGCTCGCCGCGATAGCGGCGAGACGGGTGAGGGGTCTCTCTCTGCGAGGTCGGTCTCACATTTGAGTTCGCGGATCGAACCCCTCATCCGGCGCTTCGCGCCACCTTCTCCCGCAAGGGGAGAAGGGAAGAGGAGTTTGGATCGCCAGTTCCCCCATCCTCACGCCCGATTGAAACTTCCCGCTCCCAGACACGTAACCTATCGTGCTAGTCTCGATTGCCCCCGCGAGAGGATCCCGGCATGAACCCGATCGACCTTGTGGTGACTGTATGTGCGGTGCTCTCGCCTGCGACCTGCGAGGAGCAGCATCTGGTGTTCAACTATGCGGGCTCGCCCCGCCAATGCGTGATGGCCGCGCCGCCCTATATCGCGCAATGGATCGGCGACCATCCGAAATGGCAAGCGGTGCGCTGGCGCTGCGAATATCCGCACCCGAACGACAAGGCGTAAGCCGGAGCGTTACTTCGTGCAGTCCTTCAGATCCTTGTCGGCGATCGAGAACACCGCATCGGCCTTGATCTCGATGTCGCGGACGATGCACTGCCGTGCATTGGGGTAGCTGACCTTGGCGTCGTAGCGGCCGGGCTCAACGCCGGTGATGCGCAGCCGCTCGTCGTGGTCGACCTCCTTGTCCTTGTCGTTCAGGCACTGGTTCGGTCCCCAGTCGGTCTTGCCGGCCGGCGAGAGCTGGAAGCCGGAGATCGTCTCCGTCGTGAGATTCCAGAGCCGGATGCCCTTGCCCTTGGTCTGCGCGGCGGCTTCGCCGGCAAGCGTCAACAACGCGGTCAAAGCCAGAACCCCACGCATCAGCCAGTCCTCCCAAAGGCGCGCCGTCATTCCCTGATCAGGCGCTCGCGGTTCTTTGCCTTGTCGAAATTTCTGGCGCGGTCAAGGCCGTTCGGTGCGATCAGCTTCGCCGAGACGAGATCGGCGCCGTCGAAATCGGCGTCGATGACGATGGCGCCGGTCAGATCGGCTCCGCCGAGCTGGGCGTTTTTCAGAGATGCGCCGCTCAGGTCGGCGCCCCTGAGGATCGCGAATTCGAGGTCGACGCGCGACAAATCGGCGTTGCGCGCGTTCAGCCGTTCCAGATTGGCGGATCTCAGCACCGCGCGCATCAGCCCCATCGACTGGTTGCGCATATCGGCGCCAAGCTGCGCGTCCGCGATCGAGGCGCCGACCAGGCTTGCGCCGGTGAGGTCGGCAGCGATGCGCGCTCCCGACAGGTTCGCGCCGTCGAGACGCGCGCGAGCCATTTGCGAGGCGAACAGGTTGGCGCCCTTCAGGCTTGCGCCGGTAAGATCCGCATCCAGTAGCCACGCCTGATCGAGGATCGCGCGGTCAAGTCTGGCGTCTCGGAGTTTGGTCTTGTTGAGCCGCGCGGCGCGGAGAACCGCGTTGGACAGGTCCAGCCCCGAGAGATCGAGGCCCGACAGGCGTTTGCCGGTGAAATCGGCAGGCTGCGCGGCGCTCGCTCTGGCCAGTACGGCCTCGACCTCTGGCCTCGTCATTTCGGCCGAGACCATCGCGGGGGAGGTGAGGTCGACGTCACGCATCATGTCCTGCGCGCCCGCCGTCATCGCAACGAGTGCGAGGCTAAGCGCTGCAAGACCAAGCGTTGCGAAGGCGACCGTCCGAGTCATCATCAGCTCCGCGGCCGGCCCAATCTAGCACGTCCGCCAGGCGGCCGGCTATGAGACATCTCGTTCAGTGCGGTCGCCTTGAATTCGTTGGGCGAGGCCGGCCTTGATCGCCGCAATCTCGGCTTCACCGCGCGTGTCGCGCGGGATGCCAATAGGCACCTCGGCCACGATCCGTGCTGGCCTCGGCGACAGGAAGAACAGCCGATCGCCCAGGCGCACTGCATCGTCCAGGCTGTGTGTCACCAAAAGCGTCATCACCGGCCGGCTCGCCACCAGAGTTGCGATCTCGTCACGCAGGCGGCCGGCGAGCGCGTCGTCGAGTGAGGCCAGCGGCTCGTCGAGCACCAGCAGATCGGGCTCCACCGCGAAGGCGCGCGCGAGCGCGACGCGGCGGGCAAGCCCCAGCGACAATTCGCCGGGGAAGTGGCTGCGATGGGCTTCCAGCTCCAAAATCCTGAACAGTTCGGACAGCTTGCCGTCGGTGACGTCGGGCGCGGCAAGCCGCACATTCTGCTCGACCGAGCGCCACGGCAGCAGTCGCGGCTCCTGGAACACCATGCCGATCCGCGCCTCCGGCGGTCGCGCGATGCGGCCTGCAAAGTCGTGGTCCAATCCCAGGATGATACGCAGCATCGTGCTCTTGCCGCAGCCGGACGGGCCGATCAGCACGCCGACCTCGCCGGACTGAAGCGCGAATTTGACCGGCGCCAGCACCTCGTGCGTTCCGACCGCGGCACTCCTGAAGGTCTTGCCTGTGATATCGACCTCAAGCCGCACGGGGCCGCCACCTGTTTGCGCGGGCTTCGAACGGCTGCACCAGCAAGGTTTCGATGACGAGCACGACAGCGGCGAAGGTCAGCGAATAGGCCAGCAGCCGCGGCGTGTCGAACAGCTGGAAGGCGACGCCGATCTCGAAGCCGACGCCGTTCGGCCGTCCCAGAAGTTCCGCGACCAGCACGATCTTCCACACCAGCGACAGCCCTGAGCGGGCCGAGGCCGCAATATAGGGCGCGAGCTGCGGCAGCACGACGTGGCGGAATGCGCGCCAGCGCGGCATCGCGAACACGCTCGCCATCTCGTCCAGCGAACGGTCGAGCGCGCGCGTGCCCTCGCGCAAGGTGACGATAGCCGTCGGCAGCTTGTTGATTGCGATCGCGGCGATGGCCGCGGCTTCGGTGAGCCCGGCCCAGATATAGGCGAGCACGATCACGACCAGCGCCGGCAAATTGAGCAGCAGGATCAGCCAGGGATCGCCGAGCCGGTCGGCGAGCTTCACCCGGCCCATGAGGTAGCCAATGGCGCTGCCGAGCGACATCGCCAAGGTGAAGGCGAGTGCGACGCGGGCCAGCGTCGCCCCGAGATGCAGGAACAGCGCGCCCGATGAGGCTTCCGCGATCATCACCTGAAGCACGGCCGGCGGGGAGGGCAGCTTCGCGCCGCCGACGGCGAGCGCGGCAATCCACCAGATCGCGAGGAACAGGGTGAACGAGAGTAGGCGCAGCACCTCAATCTCCGGGGACCGCGTGATAGAAGGTGCCGGGGTCGAGCTCGGCTGCGGGACCGACGAGGTCGCGGCCGCCGGTCTCGGCCAGCACGCGGTAGAGCACGCGCGCATCCTTTTCCTCGTCGTCGATGCTCCGGCGCGGAATTCCGTCGCGATAGCGCTCGCGGTAGGTCTTGAGCATAGCCGGATCGGTCGTGCCCGTGAGCGGAGCGACCCTGTCCCACGCCGCGTCGGATGCGATCAGCAACTGCTTGGCCTTGCGGGTCATGGCGATGAAGCGGGCGACTGCATCCTTGTGGCTCGCGGCCCAGCTCTCGTCGAAGACGTAGCCGACCGCGGAGACGGCGCCCTTGGCGCCGAGCTTCGGCAAAATCTCCTCGATGCCGGCGAGGCGCCTGAAGCCCTTGGCCTCGAGCTGGGCACAGAAATTCCAGAAGTTGAGGCTCGCATCCATCTCGCCGTCGAGCGCCTTGGCCGCGATCAAAGGCGGGGCGCCGTAGACGATGGTCGCTTCCGACTTCAGGTCGATGCCGTCCTGTTTCATCCGCGCCTGCAGCAGCAGCCAGCTCTTGTCGATCGCGCCGCCGGCGACCGCGAGCTTGCGGCCCTTGAGGTCGGCGAGCGTCTTGATCGGCGAGGTCGCCGGCACCATCACGGCGCCAAGCGCGCTGGAATAGGGATAGAAGGTGAGCTTGGCGCCCAGCGCGCGCTCGCGCGACACCCAAAGCCAGTCCGACAGGATGATGTCGGCGCTGCCGGCGCGCATGGCGATCTTGCCGGCCTCGGTGCTCGCGAGCTCGGTGACCTCCAGCGACAGGTCGGCCTCCTTGTCGAGGCCGCTGCTGCGGATCGCAGCCAGCTCCCAGGAGAATGTTCCGGTCTTCTGCACCGCAAGGCGGATGGTATCTGCAGCGCGCGCCGGTGCAGCCAGCGTCAGCACCAGCGTCACCGCGAGCGCCAATATTCGTCCCAAAACTCTCATCACCTTGTGAGCCGCTTCCTCTGACAGAGTGCTTTTCAGGACAATACGCATAGCATAGCTTTGGTCGCAACCAGCGGGAGGACGCGCATGAAACTGGCCGGGCAGCTACGACCGATTGTCGCCGCATTGGCGGTATTGGCGGCGACCGCATGCGTGGCGCGGGCCGAGGAGGCCAATGATTATCCGACGTCGGCGCGCGCGGAGTATGTCTATGGCTGCATGAAGGCCAATGGCGAGAGCCGGCAGTCCATCGAGCAATGTTCCTGCTCGATCGACGTGGTCGCCTCGATCATGCCCTACGCGCGCTATGTTACCGCAGAGACCGCGCTCAGCATGTCCCAGGTCCGCGGCAATCTCGGCGTGCAGTTCCGCACCTCGGAGCAGGCGAACTCGGCCGTGAATGATCTGCGCCGTGCGCAGGCGGAAGCCGAGGTGAGGTGTTTCTAGCTATTGCGGCACAGACGGTGCTTTCTTCCTTCTCCCCTTGTGGGAGAAGGTGGCGCGAAGCCCCGGATGAGGGGTATGTCACCGCGCGCTCAGCTGTGGACGCATACCCCTCACTCGTCTCGCTGCTTGCGCAGCGAGCCACCCTCTCCCACAGGGGGAGAGGGTAAGAAAGCCTCACGTCCCCGGCTTCTCCACGTCCCATTCATTCCGGAACACGTGCCCGTCCGTGTCCTTCGCTTCCGCGCGAAAGCGCTTGGCGCCGTTGGAGACGTAGGTGAAGCGCAGATTGGGATCTTCCGAGATCGAGATGCCGCCTTCCATGGACAGCACGGGGCTGTCGTCCTGCGTCAGCTTCAGCTGGTTGATGAAGAAGGCGGGAATATAGAGCTGCGTGACCTGATCCATCTGCAGGCCGGAATTGTTGGGATGGCCGATCATGATCTGGGCCTCGCGAACGCGGCTGGCCGGCGCGTCCTCACGGGCGAATTGCCGGTAGCGCATCTGGCCGAGCCGATTCCTGGCTTCCTCGACGTTCTTTCCCGCCGGTGCGGAGCAACCGCCGGAGGCCTTCACATAGACTTTCGAGACGTAGAGCTGGCCGTCGCTCAGCTCGGCCACCGCATGGACATCGGTGTAATTGTTGACGCGCACGCGGGTCGAGATTTCCGTAACATTGGCATCCGGACCGAGCTCGAACTTCGCCGCCATCGGCGCCGGGTTGCGGTCGATCACCAGGGTGATCGAGCGGATGCGGCGGCTGTCGGCCGGCAACAGCTTGCTGCGCAAGGTCACCGGCACGATCGCAGCGTCTTCGGCGCGATACGGCATCTCGATGCCGATAATGTCGGCACCGTCGTTCATCGGGCGGTTGCTGAAGATGTCCTGCACCAGGCCCGGCCAGGGATCGTAGGCCTCTTCAGCCTGCACCGGCGCGGCAAAGGCGATGCCGAAGAGCAGGGCGATCAGGGGCAGGCGGCGTATGCATCCCGTCATGGTCATGGTCCCGCGCGCGAAGCAGAGTTCGGCCTCAGCGTAGCGCGCCCGCTACTCCCATTCAATTTCCGAAAATGCTGCAGTTGCGTTGCGGGCATTGTAGTCGTCAAATAGCTGCCAGTGCGGCTGCTCTTCAGCGGCCGCCTTGTCCGCGGCGGCGCGGATCGGCTCGCCCTTCTTGTTCAGGGTGCGGACGTCGGACAGCAGCGTTGCCAGGTAACGCCGCTCATCGCTCAGCGCGGCTGGCCACGCGCTCACGGGGCCGTGACCGGGAACGACGCGCAGCGCCGGGATGGCCTCCAAATCCTTCAGCGTGGCGAGCCAGCCGCGGATGCTGCCGTCCATCACCGGAACGTGGCGGAGGAAGACGAGGTCGCCAGCAAACAGGGTTTTGGTGGTCTCGTCGAATACGGTCAGATCATTGTCGCTATGCCCGGCCGGCCATGCCCGCAAGGTCAGGCGGCGCGAGCCAAGGTCGAGCGTCAGTGTGTCCGAAACGAGCAGGGTGGGCGGCACGATCTTCACGGGATCGATCAGCTCGCCGCCCATGATGCGTCTGAAATTGTCGAGATAGAATGGCCCGCGGCTCGCCAGCGCTTGCGGCAGCTTGCTGTGGCCGACGAAGCTGGTTCCCTCCGCCACGAAGGCGGCGTTGCCGAAGACATGATCGGGATGGCCGTGGGTGTTGATGACATAGCGGACTGGCTTGTTGGTGCGTGCCTTCACCGCCGCCAGCAGCGCCTCGCCCTCGCGAAAACTGCCGCCGGTGTCGATCACGGCCACGGCATCGTCGCCGACGATGAAGCCGACATTGGCGATGTCGCCCTCGTTCTCGCGGCTCATCAGGGCGATGGTCCCGGAGTGTACGAAGATTCCCGGCGCGACTTCGCTCACAGGCAATTCGGCCGCCCCGGCGCATGCTAGCGTCGCTGCTCCGAGGGATAAGGCTGCGATCACGAGAGCAATGCGAGACACTTTTCCGCCTCAGTTCAAAGGGTTTTTGCGCATTGCACTGCAACAAAGCAAAGCCAGCACAAGGCTTGGCAAACATGGCACGTCATGCGTTGCATGGATAACATTCAAACAAAACGAGGAGGAAGCGCGATGACGGAGGCCGGACGACATCGTCGCTGGTTGATCTTGCTGTGGGGCCTGGCCGCGGCCTGCACCCTGGGCGACGTCGCCATGGCGCAGACGAGCGAGACCGGAGACCTCTCGTTCGAGCTGGTCGACCCGAAAGTTCTGCGCGTTTGCGCCGACCCGCGCAATCTGCCGTTCTCCAACGAGAAGGGCGAAGGCTTCGAGAACAAGCTCGCCGAATTCCTGGCGGACAAGCTCCAGAAAAAGCTCGACTACGTGTTCTTCCCGCAGGCCACCGGCTTCGTGCGGATGACGCTGGGCGCACATCGCTGCGACGTCATCATGGGCTTCCCGCAAGGCGATGACCTCGTGCAGGGCACCAATCCCTATTACCGCACGACCTATGCACTCGTCGCGAAGGCCGGCAGCGGGCTCGAGGACGTCGACACGCTGGAGGACGCGCGGCTGAAGGGCAAGCATGTCGGCATCGTCGCCGGCACGCCGCCGGCGACCAATATGGCGCTTGCAGGCCTGATGGGCGATGCAAAGCCCTATCCGCTGATGATCGATACGCGCTTCGACAATTCGGCGCAGGCGATGATCGATGACCTCGCCGCCGGCAAGATCGATGCCGGCGTCCTGTGGGGGCCGATGGCCGGCTACTACGCCAAGAAGGCCGGCCCTTCGCTCCACGTCACGCCGCTGGTGAAGGAAACCACCGGGCCGAAGCTGGTCTATCGCATCGGCATGGGCGTGCGGCCCGCCGACCAGAACTGGAAGCGGCAGCTCAACCGGCTGATCCAGGAGAACCAGGGCGAGATCAACAAGATCCTGCTCGATTTCGGCGTGCCGCTGCTGGACGAGAGCGACCGGCCGCTCGGTGCGGAGACCGCCAAGAAGACGCCATGAGACGGCTAGTTGCCGCTGCGCTGGTTGCCGCCATTCTGGCGGCACCGGCATTCGCGCAGCAGCAGGAGCCGTTCGAGCCCGAGGGCTATCGCACCGATAATTACCGTGCGCCGGTGCCGGCGACGCTTGCTGGCGCGCGCATGCTCACCACGGCTGACGCCGAGGCGATCTGGCGCGCCAAGAGCGGCGCGTTCGTCGACGTGATGCCGCGTCCGCCGAAGCCGAAGAATTTGCCCGAAGGCACGGTATGGCGCGATGCGCCGCGCAGGAACATTCCGGGCAGCCTGTGGCTGCCCGATACCGGTTACGGCCATTTGCCGCCGGCCATGGACGATTATCTCCGGCGCGGCCTTGCGCGGGCCTCGCGCGGCGACAAGGCCGCGCTGCTGGTGATCTATTGCCTCGCCGATTGCTGGATGTCGTGGAACGCCGCCAAGCGCGCATTGGCTTACGGCTATTCCAACATCGCCTGGTATCCTGAGGGCACCGACGGCTGGGAGCGCGCGAAGCTTCCGACCGAGGAGGCGCAGCCGGAGCCGCGGCCGGAGCAGTAGCGATCGAGCGCCGGTGCTCCCTCGCCCCGGCGCTACTGCTTCTGCAGTTTCGTCAGCGTCCCGGTGCCGTTGGTGTCGGTGGCGGAATACGTCACCCTGTCGCCGGCGTGGACCGCATCCAGCATTGCGGCGTCCTTGGTCCTGTACTCCTGGAGCGCGCCGGCGCTGCCGGCACTGGCGCCGACCGTGCCTTTCTGGGTCTGCTGGATTGAAATCGTGCCGTTGAGCCGGTCGATCCGCGTGACCATTCCGGTCATGTCGTCAGCAAAAGCGCTGGATGCGAGCATGGTGACGACCGCAGCGCCTGCGAGGATGAATCTTGTTGTTCCCATCGAGGTCTCCCGACATCTGGAGTTGACTTCGACAAGCCATCATAAATCGATTTGGTTCCGGCAGATAGCGCGGCAAAAGGTTAACGTTCCCGAGGCGATAACGGGAACTTTTCGTGAGCCGTCAGCGTGGCTGACGCTATTCCATTTCCTGCTGGATGACGCGCCCGAGCGCGAAAAGGCGCTGGTCGATCGAGGTCGGAACCTCGCAGACGAAGCGCACCACCTTGTGGCGGTCCTCGAAGATGCGGGTCTTCCAGATCAGCTCGTTGCTGAGCGCCTCGACCTTGGCCTCGTCACGAGGTGTCGCGCCCTGCAGAGCCTGGAGCTGAAGCGTCTCCTCGCGGATCTTGTCGGCGGCGTCGCGCTGCTTGCGGCTGACGCGTTCGAGTCCGAGCATGACTTGGGAGCGCTGGGCGTTGAGCGTGTCGAACAGGCCGGCGAACAGCAGCTTGGCGTTGGTGGCCTTGTCGGCGGCGGAGCCGGTCAGGAACTCCTTCACCGACTTCTCGGCCTCATCCAGCGGCGTCTTGCGCGCCGCCAGCTTTGAGACCAGCGCGCTGACCTTGGCGTCATCCCTCCACTTTGTCTCGGCGTCACCGAGCGCAGGACCGGCCCAGACGGCGGCAAGCGAGATTTCCGGCACTTTGGCCTGTGTGCAGGGCCAGTCGGGGTAGCGCGGATCGGCCGCGCGCGCGGCCGTGCTCGCCGCAGCGAGCACTAGTACAGCCGTCGCCAGAACCCGAACCTTCATCCTTCGCCTCCCGCGGGCCCCCGTCGCGCCAGCCCGCGCGAGGGATCATAGGCCCAAATCGCGCCGATCATGAAGACGATTGTGCAGGCTGCGACCACCGCCAGCGAGATCCAGTTGATTTGCCCGTAGAATGCAAAACGTATCAGCTCGACCGCATGAGTGAACGGATTGGCCTCGCAAAGATAATAGAGATAGGGGCTGCCCTCCTGCACCCGCCAGAGCGGGTAGAGCGCGGAGGAGGCAAAGAACATCGGGAAGATCACGAAGTTCATGACGCCGGCAAAATTCTCGAGCTGCTTGATTCCGGAAGAGATCAGCATGCCGAGTGAGCCCAGCATCAATCCCGACAGGATCAGCGCCGGCAGCACGGTGAGATAGCCCGACGGTGGCGGGGTGATGTCCCAGAACCAGGCGATCAGCAGGAAGGCATAGACCTGGAGCAGCGACACCGCCGTGCCCGCGAGCAGCTTGCAGAACAACAGGAAGCCGCGCGGCAGCGGGCTCACCAGCAGAGTGCGCATGTTGCCCATCTCGCGGTCATAGACCATCGACAGCGAGGACTGCATGCCGTTGAAGAGCTGGATCATCGCCATCAGCCCGGGCGCGATATAGACCTCGTAGAGGATGTAGGTCTCGTAAGGCGGGATGATGGAGATGCCGAGCACCTGGCGGAAGCCGGCGGCGAAGATGAAGAGCCACACCAAAGGCCGCACCAGCGCCGAGACGAAGCGCTCGCGCTGATGCAGGAAGCGCAGGCCCTCGCGCCAGACGATGCCGGTGAGGCAGGTCATGTACTCCGCGGCCGAGAAGCCGCGCGGCGCATCGCGCGTGATGATGCTGCTCATGTGCCGCCTCCCGGCATTACTTGCGCGCCGGTGAGGCGCATGAAGGCGGTGTTGACGTCCTGGGCGCCGGCCTCCGCGACGACGCGGCTCATCGGCCCCTGCGCCAGCACCTTGCCCTGATGCAGCACCACGAGATCGTCGCCGGCCACGATCTCGTCGAACAGGTGCGTCGCCCAGAGCACGCCGATGCCTTGCTCGGTCACGAGCTGGCGGACATGGCTGATGATGTCGGCGCGCGCCTTGACATCCAGGCCGACGGTCGGCTCGTCGAGCAGGAGCAGCCGGGGCCGGTGCAAGAGCGCACGCGCGATCTCCAGCCGCCGCATCTGGCCGCCGGAGAGATCGCGGACCTTGCTGCCGGCGCGATCGGCGAGCCCGATGCGGCCGAGCAGTTCGGCGCTGCGCGCGGCGGCCTCGCGGCGGCTGATGCCGTGAAGCGCGGCGTGATAGAGCAGGTTCTGCGTCAGCGACAGATCAAGATCGAGCGTGCGCGGCTGGAACACGACCCCGAGCAGCCGCAGCGCCTCGCCGGGACTCCTGCTGATGTCATGCCCGAAAATGCCGACGCGGCCGGACTGGATGCCGAACAGCCGCGTGATGAGCGAGAACAGCGTGCTCTTGCCGGCACCGTTGAGCCCGAGCAGCGCGGTGAAGCTCGCGGGCTGCACATTGAAAGACACGTCCATCAACGCACGGCGCGGGCCATAGGAATGGCTGACACCGTCGATCGCCAGCGCCGGCACCGCGGCCGGATCGGGCCGTGGCGCCTCGCGTTGCTCAGTGATGGGAGCAGGGCTTGTCATGGCGCGATCGTGATGCCCCAGGGCAGTTCGCCCACCTGAATGGTCTTGATCACCTTTTGCGCGGCGACGTCGATGACGGACACGTCGTTCGACACGCCGTTGGTGGAGAGCAGGTACTTTTCGTCAGGCGTGAATGCCATGTGCCAGACGCGCTGCCCGACCAGCAGGTATTTCGTCACCTTGCGCGAGGCGACGTCGACCACGGCGATGCGGTTGGCCGGGCCGAGCGCGACGAAGGCGGTCTTGTCGTCTTTGGTCATGCCAATGCCGACCGGCTGGATCGCCTCCTTGCGCAAGCCCGGGATCTCGAATGTGACCTTGCCGATCACCTCGTGCTTGTTGGGATCGATCACCGACACGGTGCCGCCGATCTCCGAGGATACCCAGACTTCCGAAGAGTCATGCTTGAATTCGGCAAAGCGCGGCCGCGCATCGACCAGCACATTGGCGACGATCTGGCGCGAGCTCGTGTCGATGAAATGCGCCATGTTGGTGGTTTCAGACGTGTTGATCAGCGTCTTGCCGTCGGGGCTGATGGTCATGCCCTCGGGTTCGACGCCGACCTGGATGTCGCCGAGCCGGGCGCGCTTCTCGAGGTCGATCACCGTCACCGTGTTGTCGTTCTCGTTGGCGACATAGAGAACCTTGCCGGCGGCGTCCTGCGCGAACAGTTCGGGGTCGGGTCCGGAGGGCAGGCTGTCCACCACGGCCTGCGTCTTCGCATCGATTACCTGGATGGTATCGTCGTCACCGACCGCGACCATCACGAACTTGCCGTCGCGCGTGAAATCGATGCCGCGCGGGCGCTGGCCGACCTTGATGGTCTTGGTCACGGTCCAGCTGTCGGTATCGATCACCGAGACCGTGTTGCTCTTCTCGTTCGAGACATAGGCGATGAACGCATGCGCGGGCGCCGCGGCGAGCGTGATTGCCACGGGCAAGGCCGTCACCAGCTTGCGCAAGGTCTGTCCGCGAGCGGTCTTCACCTCCCCCGCTTGCGGGGGAGGTCGTATCGCATCGTCAGATGCGATACGGGAGAGGGCTCTCTCCTCTTGGGGGGTATCGCTCGTGGAGACACCCTCTCCCCAACCCTCCCCCGCAGGCGGGGGAGGGAGCGCAGCGTTGTCGCGGTGGTCGCTCGAACTCATTTCACAATGCTCATTTCAGCTTGCATTTGCTCTCCGGGCGATCGTAGCCGAGCGTGTCGAGCTCGGAGACCTGGTGCAGGAATCCTTCCTGCGGCGACACCGACACCACCATGCGGCCGTCGACCAGCAGGATCGGTTGGCGCAATTGGAGATTCCAGTCGCGCAGGGTGAGCCGCGTGCCCTTGAAGGCGGCGACGGAGAAGTCCGGGCCCTTGATGAAGTCGGTGACTTTCTTGACGTCGCCGGAATTGGTGCGCGAGGTGGCCTCCCCGATCATGCGCACCGCGGTCCAGGCTTGCATGTCGAGCGCGGTCATGCGCCGCGAATTCAGCTTGATGAAGCGGTTCTGCATCTGGATCGCGCCCCACTGGTCCTGCGATGCGTCCCAGCTGCGCGGCACGAGGCCGGCCGAGCCCGCGACCGGCCGCGGATCCCAGGTGCGATAGGGCAGGTAGGCGCCGAACACCTCGCTCTCGTCGGCGGCGACCAGCACGTCGTAGGCGGGTGCCTGTTGGGTGAACACCGGCATCTGCCGCTGGATCTGCGTGACGCCGGAGTCGGTGCGCCGCGCGCCGCCTTTGTCTTCGAATGTGCGCTCCTGTACGATCTTGGCGCCGAACCGCGTGGCGGTGCGCCGCAGTGCGTCGGCGAACAGCTTGTCCTCGTCATGCGAGCCGACCACCAGCAGCCAGCGCGACCACTTCTTCCACACCAGATACTGGCCGAGCGCATCGGCCAGCATCGCCCGCGTCGGCGCGGTGTGGATGACATTGGCGCGGCAATCGGCCTCGCGCAGCCGCTCGTCGATCGCGCCGGCATTGAATAGCAGCGTGCCCCGTTCCCGCAGGGCGTCGGCAACCTTCAAGACTGCATCGGCTGGCAGGTCGGCGATGATGAAGCCGTTTTTCTCGGCGAGCGTGGTTGCGGCCTGGACGGGATCCTCGCCTTCCCTGATGCGGCGCTCCTCCAGCGTAAACCGCTGGCCCGTGAATTTTCCGGTGGTGTTGTTGTCCTCGATGGCGAGGCGCGCGCCGGCGACGCCGTCATTCTCGGCGGGCTGCTCGACCAGCGACAGCGTCGATCTGGTGCCGGCGATTCCGAGATAGCCGACGCCGATCGTGACGGGGTCGGCCGCGAGCGCGCTCGTCGCGGCAAGACTCCAGCCGATCAGGCCGACCAACCATCGGATCATATTTCCTCCAAACGTTCTCCCCGGCTTGACCGCCGATGGAGAATTGTTTCTGCTTCAAGCATGACCGATTTGTCAGGGCATGCAACCCCGCATTTCGTCGTCGCGGCGAGAGGAGGCGGAATCACGATCATGCGAGCGCTGATATGTTTCATCGCTTTGCTGTTGACGGGCTCGGCCGCGTTCGCCGACCCGCCGAAGCTCGCCGTGTTCGACTTCGAGCTGATCGACACCAGCCTGCCCGGCGAGTTCTACGGCTCCAAGCCGGAAGAGGCGCGGCTTCAGCGCATCAGCGAGCAGCTGCGCAAGGAATTGGCAGAGTCGGGCAAGTTCCAGGTGCTCGACATCGCGCCGGTCAGGGACGCCGCCCGTCACGCCAATTTGCAGGCCTGTGGCGGCTGCGACCTCAAGCTTGCCGGGCAGCTCGGCGCCGAGCTCGAGATCACCGGCATGGTGCAGAAGGTCTCGAACCTGATCATCAACCTCAACGTCTATCTGCGCGACGTGAAGACCGGCAACATGATCACCGCCGCCAGCGCCGACATGCGCGGCAATACCGACGAATCCTGGACGCGTACGATGAGCTACCTGATCCGCAACCGCTTGCTGGCGCCGAATTACGGCAAGCCGTGAGGTCTTCGCCTCTCCCCGCGTGCGCCGCTGCACCCTCTCCCCTTGTGGGAGAGGGTGGCTCGCCGCATAGCGGCGAGACGGGTGAGGGGTTCTCTCTGCGAGTCCAACTCTTGCTTGCACGCGCGGACAGAGACCCCTCATCCGGCGCTTCGCGCCACCTTCTCCCACAAGGGGAGAAGGAAGAAAGATCACGCCGTCAATCTCGCCGCATGCCAGTGCAGATGATCGCTCATGAAGGTCGAGATGAAATAATAGCTGTGGTCATACCCCGCCTGGCGCCGCAGCGTCAGCGGAATGTTGGCCTTGCTGCAGGCGGCGTCCAGCAGCTCCGGCTTGAGCTGCTCCTTCAGGAAATTGTCGGCGTCGCCATAGTCGACCAGGAAGCCGGAGAATTTCGCGCCGTCCTCGATCAGCGCCACGGTGTCGTGGTTGCGCCAGGTGTCCTTGTTCGGTCCGAGATAGCCGGTCAGGGCCTTGATGCCCCAGGGCACCTGCGACGGCGCGACGATCGGCGCGAATGCGCTCGCCGCGCGATAGCGGTGCGGGTTGCGCAGCGCCACTGTCAGCGCGCCGTGGCCTCCCATCGAGTGCCCCATCACCGACTGCCGCTTGGCATCGACCGGAAAATTCTCCGCCACGAGCTTGGGCAACTCGTCCGTGACATAGGTCCACATGCGATAGTTGCGCGCAAAGGGATCCTGCGTGGCGTCGACATAGAAGCCGGCGCCGAGACCGAAATCATAGGCGTTGTTGGCATCGCCGGGCACGTCGGGCCCGCGCGGCGAGGTGTCGGGCGCGACGAAGATCAGGCCGAGCTCGGCGCAGGCCCTGCGGAATTCACCCTTCTCGGTGACGTTGGCATGCGTGCAGGTGAGGCCGGAGAGGTACCAGACCACGGGCAGCTTGGCGCCGTCGGCATGCGGCGGAACATAGACCGAGAACACCATGTCGGTGCCCGTCGCCTGGCTGGCATGGCGATACACGCCCTGCACGCCGCCGTAGGATTTGTTGGTCGAGACAGTCTGAATCGTCATGCCTTAAGCTCCAGTGGCACCTAACCACATCAACATTGCAACGCTTGTGTGACCGAATTTGCGGCGGCGCGTGTCGTCAGGCGACGCCGCTGTCGATCGCCAGCCGGACCAGCTCGACCGAGGTCTTCACGCCGAGCTTCTGTCGCATGATCGAGGAGGTGTTGGCCACCGTCTTGTACGACGACTGCACCAGCCAGGCGATCTCGGACAGGCTCTTGCCGGCGCTGAGCAACCGCAGGATCTCCATCTCGCGTGCGTTCAGCTTGGACAGCGGGCTTTGCGCCAGCGCCGGTCCGGCAAAGGCGATACTGCGCGCAATGGCGGTCGGAAGGTAAGTGCCGCCGCCGCCGACGGCGCGGATCGCCTCGACGAGGTCGTCGGGGTCGCCGGTCTTGGAGACGTAGCCCTTGGCGCCGCATTCGATCGCGCGCGCGGCGAAAGCGGGGTCGTCGTTCATGCTGAACATGATGATGCGGGCCTCGGGCGCGCGCTCGAGAATGCGGCGCGCGAGCTCGAAGCCGGAGACGGTCGGCAGGTTGATGTCGATGATGCTGAGGTCGGGGCGCTCGACGATGAAGATGCTCTCGCCGTCTTCGGCGTCGGCAGCCTCCAGGATCTCGATCTCGCCCTCATCGGCCAGCACGGCACGGCAGCCGGAGGCGACAATGGGATGATCGTCGACGATCAGAATGCGCATAGGCGTTTCCCCGTAACAGCACGTTCCCCGTGATAGAATCTGCCTGTTTTGCGCCGCATGATACCGAACAGGACGCCACGCGCGTCTCACGTCGCCTCATGCAACCCGGCCGGGATTGCTGTACGCTTTCGATTAGATATCGGGCGCTTCGCCCCTGTCAACGTCATCGGCAGGCGCGGGCATCCTTTGCGGGGTACGGACGCAACCAATGTGGCAAAATCTATCCTTGCGCGCGCGCATCAACCTGTTGCTGGCGCTGCTGCTGGCGCTGGGGCTCGCGGTCAATATCGGCCGCCAGGTCGCCGAGGCCGGCCCGCGTGTGCAGGCCGAGGACCAGAGCGTGATCCGCCTTGCGCGCGAATTCATCGAGATGATCGTTGCCGATCTCAACGAGGCGCCCGACCCGGATGCGAGGCTGAATCAGATCGCCCGCGATCTCAGCCGCCTGCGCCATGTCAGCATCGCGCTTCACGATTCCCGTGGGAACCCGCTGACGCCGCCGCGGCCCGATGCCGACGACGACACCCGCGCCCCGCCGGCCTGGTTCGTCAGCCTGGTTCATCCCGAGCAGACCGCGGTGAGCGTGCCGGTCTCGATCCATGGCAAGCCGGGCTCGCTCCGGATCACCTCGCATCCCGATGACGAGATCGCCGAGATCTGGGATGGCATCGTGACCCAGCTCGAGGTCGGCTCGGTGATCGCGCTCGCGCTGTTCCTGGTGATGATGAATGTGGTCGGCCGGGCGCTGGCGCCGCTGCAGTCGCTGGCGGAGGTCATGGGGAAGCTCGAAGGCGGGCATTACGAGGCGCGCGTCGTGCCCGGCGGCGCGCCGGAGCTCGCCGCGATCTGCACCAGGCTTAATCATCTGGCGGCGACGCTCGGCGAGGCGGTCGAGGACAAGCGGCGCCTCGCTGAGCGCGCGGTGTCGCTGCAGGACGTCGAGCGCAAGGAGATCGCGCGCGAGTTGCACGACGAGTTCGGGCCGTATCTGTTCTCGCTGCGCGCCCATGCCAGCGCGCTGGCAAAGCTCGCGGACGGGAAGGCGCCCAGCGCAGAGGCGGTGCGCAAGCACGGCGGCGCCCTCCTGGAGCAGATCAACGCGCTCCAGCAATTCACGCGCCGCGTGCTGGAGCGCCTCCGGCCCGTCGGCCTTGCCGAGCTCGGCCTCGGCCAGGCGCTGGAATCGCTGTCCCGGCTGTGGCGAGAGTCGCATCCCGACGTCACCATCGAAACCACGATCTCGCCGCGGCTTGGGGCGACCGGCGAGACCGCCGACCTCACCATCTACCGCGTGGTGCAGGAGGCACTCACCAACGTGTTCCGCCATGCCGGCGCCACCGCGGTCAATGTCGTCATCGAGCCTGCGGACCAGCCGACGCGCGACGGCCGCCTCTGCGCCCGAGTGCGGGTCAGCGACAATGGACGCGGCATGGAGCCGGGCCAGAAGCTCGGCTTCGGCCTCGTCGGCATGCGCGAGCGGATCCTAGCGCTGGGCGGCACGCTCAACGTCGTCTCCGGCGATGGCGGCCTGACCGTCGAGGCGCTGGTGCCGACGGCGGCGGCCTGATCGCGCCCGACCAGATCGGGAATTTTTCCCGATTTGATCGGGAAAACGGGTGCAGATATTGCCCGACCTTTTGTGGCTGGCGCGTGAGTTCCTGCCGATTACACTCGTCGGCACCAAACGGCGAATAGTCAGAACAGCCGGTGGTCACGGGTGGGTTGGGAAGGCAGGAATGGGCAAGGGTCTTTGGGGTAAGCGTCGTGTGTTGATGGCCTCGGTGTCGACCGGGCTGTTGTCGGGACTGGTCCTTGCCAGCCCTGCCGGGGCCGCGCAGGACGAGGAAACCAACGTCCAGAACCTGCCGCCGGTCGAAGTGTCGGCGCCGTCGCCGTCGACAGCGAGGCGCACGACGCCAACGCGGCCGGTCGCGCGCGCGGGGGCCTCGTCGTCGAATCGCCCCAAGTCACGCATCTACGTCTACCCGACCTCGCCGGGCACCGGCAGGGGTCTCGATGTCGACAAGGTTCCTTCGGCCATCAACGCGGTCGATGCCAACCAGATCAAGCGCACCGGCTCGCTCAACATCACCGACGCACTGCGCGACAACATCGCCGGCGTCAACATCAGCGAAGTCACCGGCAATCCGTTCACGCCCGATGTCGAATTCCGCGGCTTCGTCGCTTCGCCCGTGACGGGCACGCCGCAGGGCCTTGCGGTGTACCAGAACGGCGTCCGCATCAACGAAGCCTTCTCCGACGCCGTCAACTGGGACCTGATCCCGACCGCCGCGATCAGGTCGGTGACGCTCGTCACCAACAATCCCGCCTTCGGCCTCAACGCGCTCGGCGGTGCGCTCAACCTGCAAATGAAGGACGGCTTCACCTATCAGGGTGCCGAGCTCGATGTGATGGGCGGCTCGTTCGGCCGCATCCAGGGCTCGGCGCAATGGGGCAAGACCGTCGACAAGAACTACGGCGTCTATGCCGCGCTCGAAGGCCTGCGCGACAACGGTTTCCGCAATTTCTCGCAATCGACCGTGCGGCGCTTCTACGGCGATGTCGGCTACAAGGCCGGCGACAGCGAATTCCACGCCAACATGGGCGTCGCCAAGAACGATTTCGGCGCCAGTGCCACCGTTCCCGCCGAGCTGCTCGACAAATATTGGGGCGCGACCTACACGACGCCGCAGACCACGAGCAACCGCGTCGGCTATCTTAATTTCACCGGCAAGGTCGATGCGACGCCGACCTGGACGCTGGAAGGCACCGCGCATGTGCGCAGATATGAGCAGAAGCTGGTCGACGGCAATCCGACCGACGTGCAGGAATGTGCGGATCCAACGCTGCTCTGCTTCGGCAATGACACCACGCCCGCGAATGGCATCAACGGCGTGCAGCTCGCCAATCCTTTTGCGCCGGGAACGATTCTCGGCGAGATCGACCGCAGCTCGATACGCTCGACTACCTTCGGTGTGTCGGGGCAGGCCACCAACACCGATCAGCTGTTCGGGCACGACAACCGCTTCGTGATGGGCACGAGCTACGACGCCAGTGTCACGCGCTACAATGCGACCGCCGAGATCGGCACGATCGGAGAAAACTACGTCGTCAGCGGCAGCGGCATCTTCCTTGGGCCGACCGGCGTGCCTGACACCGTCGCAGGTCCGGTCTCGCTGCGGACCGTCAATCAATATAACGGCCTCTACGCGATGGACACGTTCAACGTCACGGATGCCTTCGCCATCACCGGCGGCGGCCGCTTCAACGTGGCGCGCATTACGCTGGAGGACCAGCTCGGCACCAGCCTCAACGGCGACCACACCTTCACCCGCTTCAATCCGGTGATCGGCGGCACCTACAAGATCACGCCGGAGCTGACGGCCTATGCCGGCTATTCCGAGTCCAACCGCGTGCCGACGCCGCTCGAGCTCGGCTGCGCCGACCCGGTCAGGCCCTGCATGCTCGCGGCGTTTCTGGTTTCGGACCCGCCGCTGAATCAGGTGGTGTCCAAGACCGTGGAGGCCGGCTTCCGCGGCACCAAGGAGCTGAACATCGGCTCCCTTGGATGGAAGGTCGGCGCATTCCGCGCCACCAACTATGACGACATTGTCGCCGTTCCCGCAGTGGGGCGCACCGGCTTCGGCTATTTCACGAACGTGGGCCGCACCAGGCGCCAGGGGCTCGAGGCCGAGGTCAACATCAAATCGCCCACGCTTCAGTTCCAGGCGAGCTACGCCTTCGTCGACGCACGCTATCTCGACGCTTTCGAGCTCGGCTCTGAAAGCCCTTTCAGGGATCCCGTGACCGAGACGATCCAGGTCCTGCCCGGCGATCAGATCCCCGCAATCCCGCGCCACCGGGTCAAGGTCGGTATCGACTACAACGTCACTGACGTCTGGAAGGTCGGCGGCAACGCGCTGTTCGTCTCGAGCCAGTATTTCGTCGGCGACGAGTCCAACCAATATTCGAAGCTGCCGTCCTACACGGTGTTCAATCTCCACACGTCCTATCAGGTGACTAAGAACTTCCAGCTCTACGGCCGCGTCGACAACATCTTCGACAAGCGCTACGCCACCTACGGACAGTTCTTCGACCGCGAAGCCTTGCCCAATTTCACCAATGGCGGCGCTGATTTCACCGACCCGCGCTCACTGAGCCCGGCACGGCCGCGCGCGTTCTATGCGGGGATGCGGGTGACGTTCTAGGCGGGCCGAGGTCCGGCCGTCTGCGTCACGGGCGGAGAGCGAGGGGGCTCAGGGCTCCGCACGGCCTCGCAGACAGCTTGCGTAAAATATCCCGCCTCCGGCATCATGGGCCCGGAGGCTTGCTGTGTCGTGTCATTGAAGAATCCGGACGCCGTCGCCGCGATCGTTGCGGCGCTCCGACACGTTTACGGTGACGAGGTTGCGCGCCTCATGCTCGTCGAGGGCATGAGCCTCGCCAACCTGATCGATGCGATGTTTTCCGCACCCATGACGCACCGCGAAGCGATCAGGGCCATCACCGACGGACTGGACGACTTCGTCATTTCACCGGACCTCGGCCGCATGTGGCACCTCAGGTACATCTATGCCGACGAGCCCGGCTCTCTGCATGTCGTGGACATGGAGATCGCCACGCCGAGCGGTACGCTGGTGAGCAAGGACGTCTGGCTTCGCCTGTCGTCCTAGAGAGGCGGCAGGTCGTTTCGCTGCCGCCTCTCCCGTCGGTGAGGGATGGGGCCGGCCAAGTTCTACTTCAGGCCGATTGACTTAATGTTCATGATTTGTTCTTATGCTGCACGTCCAGCCAAGGAGCGAGCCATGGACAACCGCATCAATGAAATCCGCAAGATCATCAGGGCGTTACGTGTGAGCATGCGTGAGGCTGAGGCCATCATGCATGAGCAAATCAACAGGGACGAAGACTGCACCTTCGTGGCCGAGGAAGTCATGAAGATGCGCACCGTGATGAGCGGGCTCGTCCAGGAGCGGGCTGCTCTCGGGGACACCGATCCGATCGTCGTCGCCAGCCTCTTCGTTCCCCGCCGGCGGCCGGCGCCACCGCGCATCGGTGTCGAGAAGCGCCGCCTTGTTCCGCCAAGCCTTGTACCGCCAAGAGAGGTCGCGCGGGCATGAAGGGCGAGCGGCCGACCTACTTCTCCGACATGCGGGAGCCTTCGGAATTCTTGAAGGCTCTCGAGCACGCGCGGCGCCTGTCCTGCCTCGAAGGCTGGTGCCGCATGCATATCGAGGCGATCCAGGTCGCGATCGATCAGTACGCGGAAGCAGCTCTCGGCAATCGGGAGTTCTTCCTCAACAAGCCGCACAGCATCGGCGGGAGTCGCAGAAGCGGCGAGGTGCCGTGAGATCGCGGATTCGGTTGGATTTTCGTTTTCTTGAAGCTGAATTTGCCGCGCAATTGACAAGCCGGGAGAGGGTAGCGGATCTACCCCCGGCTCAGCCGTTCTCTCAAGAATTCGATGAAGCGTTGCGTCTTGGCTGGGAGCAGTCTGGTCTCGGTGACGGCGTAGATGGTCATGGGCTGGCCCTGCCATTGCGGCATGATGCGGCGTAGCCGGCCGGCTGCGACTTCGTCGGCCACGATTTCCTGCGGCATGAACGTGATGCCCATGTCGAGCGTGGCGAGGCGGCGAAGCATGCCGATGCTGTTGAGGCGGAAACGACCGCTCACAGCGGCCTCGGCCGTTTGCGTTCCGTTGCGCAGCGTCCAGGTGCTCACCCTCGTCTGACAAAGGCATTGATGGCGTGCGAGGTCGGCCGGTTCGCGCGGCTCGCCGTTGAGTTCGAGATAGCGCGGCGAGGCGTAGAGATAGCCGTGCAGGCGTGCGAGCGGCCGCGCGATCATGTGGGAGGCCTCGGATTCTCCGACGCGGATCGCCAGATCGTACGGCTCGGAGACGAGGTCGACACGTCGCGGCGTCAGGTCGAATTCGAAATCGATGCCGGGATATTGCTGCGCAAATTCGGTGATCAGAGGCGCGAGATAGGTGTTCGCGAAGTCCACCGGCAGTGAGACGCGCAGCAGCCCGCTCGGCTGCGCCAGCATCTCGCCGAGTTGCTCGTGCGCCAGGCGCGCCTCGTCGACGATGCGCTTGCAGCGCTCGAAATAGAGCTGGCCCGCTTCGGTCAATTCGATCCGGCGCGTCGTCCGGTTCAGCAGGCGAAGCCCGATTTCCTTCTCCAGCAGGCTGATCCGTCGCGAAAGGGTCGAGTTGGGCATGGCGAGGGTCGCGGCGGCGCCCCGGAAACTTCTGGCCTTCGCGACCTCGACGAAAAGCGCCATGTCGTTCAACAGTTCCATCGAATTATCCAATACACGGATCAATCTATTCCATTAGATGGTATTTATACCATGGGATGGAAAGTCCATCTCCCTTCTCGGTATCCATCGAGAAGGAACTCGCCGTGAATTCGCTCTTCGCTCCCGTCCGCGTCGGCGGACTAGACCTTCCCAACCGCCTGGTCATGGCGCCCATGACGCGCTCTCGCGCCGACGCCGATGGCGTTCCCGGCAGCCTCGCCGCCGAATATTACGCGCAGCGCGCCGGAGTCGGCTTGATCGTCACCGAGGGCACCCAGCCGTCCGATGACGGGCAGGGCTACATGACGACGCCGGGCATCTACACGCCCGCGCATGTCGCCGGCTGGCGCAAGGTGACCGACGCCGTGCACGCCAGGGGCGGTCACATCTTCATCCAGCTCATGCATGCCGGACGCATGTCGCATCCCGACAACACGCCGCATCACCGGCAGGGTGTGGCCCCGTCCGCGATCGCGCCGGGTACGCCGATGTTCACGCCGAAGGGCATGCAGGATATCCCGCAGCCACGGTCCCTTGCGATCGACGAAGTGCGCCAGACCGTCGCCGACTTCCGCGATGCCGCGCGTCACGCCATCGCGGCGGGCGCAGACGGCGTCGAGATCCACGGCGCGAACGGGTATCTGGTCCAGCAGTTCATTGCGCCGAGCGCGAACACCCGGACCGATGCGTATGGCGGCTCGATCGAAAACCGCGCGCGTTTCGCCGTCGAGGTTGCGGCCGCCATCGCCGCGGAGATCGGCGCCGACAAGACGGCGATCCGCCTGTCGCCGGGCATCACGATGTGGGGCATCGACGAAGGTACCGAGGGACCGGACCTCTATCGCCATCTGGTCGCCGAGCTCGACAAGCTGTCGCTCGCCTATCTTCATGTCATGCATCAGGGCGACGACCATCTTCTGGCCGATATTCGCAGACTGTGGCGCGGCAAGCTGATCGTGAACAGGCCGGGCCGTCCGCGCGATCGCATCGGTTCCGACGTCGCCGAGGGACTGGCCGATCTGGAAGCGTACGGCCAGATGATCCTGGCGAATCCCGATTTTCTCGCGCGCCTGCAATCCGGTGCGCCGCTGAACGAAGCCGATCGGCGGACGTTCTTCGGCGGCGATGCCCGCGGGTACACCGACTATCCCGCATGGGACGCGGCTGCCGCCGAATGAGAGTCCGGCGGTCACCACATTCATCGGCTCTGCACTGCTGCTGCGGTGCAGAGCGCTCATTTTCATCAATGCTTGGGGAAGGCACCTGACGTGAAACGCGTGGAATTGGACAAGAGCCTGAACGTGACCTTGCCGGCGCTCGAAAGCCTCCGGCTCACCGGACTGAATGTCGCGGTCATCGGCGGCACCGGCGGGATCGGCCGGGCGCTCAGCCAGCAGCTCGCGGCCAGGGGCGCGAATGTCCTGGTCGTCGGTCAGACCTTCCACGATCAGGAGGTGCCGCGCATCACGTTCATGAAGGCCGACCTCGGCTCGATGCGCGAGGCGAAGCGGATCGGCGCCGCGCTGCCCGCCGGAAACATCGACATCGTTGTCTTCACGACCGGCATCATGGCCGGCCCCAGACGCGAGGTGACTTCGGAAAGCATCGAACGCGATCTTGCCGTCAGCTATCTGAGCCGCCTCGTCATCCTCAACGAGATCGCTCCGCGTCTCGGCAAGGATCGCGCCGCCACCAGCATGAGGCCCCGGATCTTCGTCATGGGATTCCCGGGCACGGAGCAGAAAGCGAATGTCGACGACCTGAACTCGGAGCGAAGCTATAAACGCTTCGCGGCGCACTCGAACACCGTGGCCGGAAACGAGGTGCTTGTCCTCGATGCAGCCAGGCGTTTCCCCGGTCTCGACGTGTTCGGTCTCAACCCGGGCTTCGTCAAGACCAACATCCGCGCCAATCTGCTCGGCTCGCGCACGCTTCTTGCGATCGTGGAGTGGCTGATCGGCGCGATGATGATCGAGCCGGATACATACGCCGAGCGGCTGGTCCCGCTCCTGGTGTCGCAGGATCTCAACGGCCGCAGCGGCGCAATGTTCGACAACAAGGCCCACGCCATCCTGCCGAGCCCGTCGTCCAGCGAGCCGTCCTACGCGGCCGCGCTCATGCAGGCTTCCGACAAACTGGTCAGCCGCGCGTTGGCAGGCCGGACAGGTGAGGACAAGCGAGCATGATCGGGATTCTGTCGCCGGTTCCGAGTTCGCAGAAACAGGCTGGCGCCCCAATACCCTTTACCGATCGGAAACCATGTCAAATGATCCGAAAACTTTAACGAAACTGTTCGGCTGTCTCCGCGTCAGTTCGGCGGAGGGGTCGTCCGATGACTGAGCACCAGCTGAAAGAGCGGCAATTCCAGATCGCGCGTTACCGGCGCCTGGAGCGGGAAGTCACTGATCCACTTGCGGCGGGTCTGCTTCACAGCATCATCGAGGAGCTTGAAGAGGAGCTGCGCAGGGACGTTCCGGATTGTCACGGGCCGCGTGATTAACGCTTCCTTAGCGCTGTTCATGCGGATTGTTCGTGGGGGACTACCAGGGGAGACTGCTCCCATGCTGAAGGACGGCACCTATGCGGCGTGGTACAAGACGCCGATCGATCAGGGCACCGGAATCGTCCATGTTGCGGACGGCCAGATCTGGGGCCGCGACAGCCTGATGACCTATCACGGCTCCTGCAAGGTGGACGGAGATCGCTTCACTGCAACCGTGTTGACGAAGCGTCATACCGATGGACGCGCGACGGTGTTCGGCGTGGAGGATGAGCTCACGCTGGAGATCGAGGGGACGTGCCCCGGCAAGATCGCGACTTACACGGCGACAGCGGGACAGGCGCCGGGCGTCGTCCTCCAGGGCACGCTCATCTTGACGGAACAGCCAGCGCCGGCACCTGAACAAACCGGACTACCCGCGTTCAATCCCGGCAAGCTTCCAAAGCTGCCGAAGCGCTCGCGCTGAGCGCAGCGCTCCACGTCTCCGAGACGAAGCTACGCCAGCAATCCGTCGAGATCGGAATAGATGACGTCGGCCGTGCGCTGATAGTGCTGCTGAAGCAGGCGCACGGCCTGCTCGCTGTCCCGGGCGAGAACCGCCTGAAGGATATCGCTGTGCTCGGCACCGACCTTGCGCGCCGGATAGGCCTTCGCAATCGACATCATGCGATACCGATACAGCCGGTCGGCGAGTTGCTCGCAGAAGCCGAGCAGCGGCCGTGAGCCGCAAAGTCCGATCAGCGTCGCGTGGAAGGCGCGGTGCACCTTCTCCCAATCCGGGTTGTCCTCGAATGTGTCGGGCTGAAGCGAGCGCGGCGTACGATCGAGCCGGTGATGCGCAACCAGCAGCGCCTCTTCCCAGCTCTGCGTCGCATTCTGCATGGACTCGCGAAGCGCCAGACCCTCGACCCAGCGCCTCGTCTTGGTCAGCTCCTGCAGCTCCTCCTTGCTGACCTCTTTCACATAGAAGCCGCGCTGCTCCATGCCGACGACGAACTCTTCGGTGGTCAGGCGGTTGAGGGCCTCGCGCAGCGGGGTCTGTCCGACATTGTACTGCTCCATCAGGAAGCGCGACTGCAGCTTGCGACCGGGCTCGAGCCGCGTTGTCAGGATGTCGGCCTTGAGGCGCGCGTAGATCGTGGTCGCCAGCGTTGCCGGTTGGTCGACCCTCTGGCTTGGCAGGTCAGTGCTCATGTCTGTGCTCATGGGCATTCGTCAGAATCTCCAGCACTTATGTACATTAGCAGAGCTTGGGCCAATTATTTATAAATTTCTGCTTTACGTGCAATTTTGTACATATTAATGAGGTGGCGTTCGCATCCCTGACAAGGAAGCCCAATGTCCGACTTTCCGGTGATGGCCCTGCGCAGCGTCGAGATCACGACGCCGCACCTTGCCGGCTCGGTCGAGTTCTACGGCAAGGTCTGGGGCCTCGACGTCGCGGCGGAAGCGGACGGCACGGTGTACCTTGCCGCGACGGGCAGCGACTTCCACGTCCTCGAGCTCACGCCGGGCGAGGCGACATCGCTCCGCAAGATCAGCTTCCGCCTCCGCTCGCACGATGACCTGCACCGTCTGTTCGCGCGTGCGCAGCAAGCCGGCTGTGAGGTGATCAGCTCACCCGCGCAATCGCCTGCGCCGTCGGGCGGGATGAGTTTTACGGTTTGCGAAGCGCAGGGATGCGTCATCGAGTTCGTTCATGGTGATCGCACCAAGCCGGCGCGCTTGATCGCGGATCGCCCCGAGCGGCTGGCGCATGTCAACATCAACAGCGCCGACATCGAAAAGCTCTCGGCCTTCTATCAGGAGACCCTGGGATTCCGGCTGTCGGATCGGTCCAAGCTGATGGCCTTCCTGTGCTGCAACAGCGATCACCACGCGATCGTGCTGGCGGAGGCTCCTCGCAACGGCCTCAATCACGTGGCCTTCCTCATGCCTGATCTCGAGTCCGTCATGCGCGGCTCCGGTCGCATGATCGATCATGGCTATCCGATCGGCTGGGGCGTCGGCCGTCACGGCCCGGGCGATAACGTGTTCGCCTATTTCGTCGATCCGGCCGGTAGCGTGATCGAATACACGGCCGAAGTCTTGCAGATCGACGACGGCTATGTCGCGAAAGGTCCGAGCCATTGGGTCTGGCCTCCGGGACGAACCGATCAGTGGGGCATCGCCCCGCCGAAGTCGGAGGCCTGCAAAACGGCGCAGCTCGCCATTCCTTTCGCGACGGCGCGCGCATGACGGATACGGCTGGTGCCATCGACTATGACGTGCTCGTCGTCGGCTTCGGGCCGACCGGCGCCGTTGCCGCAGGCCTGCTCGGCCGCCTCGGTCATCGCACCCTGGTCATCGACCGGTTGACCGATGTGTATGACAAGCCGCGTGCGATCGCGCTCGATCACGAGATTTTCCGTCACTTCGACAATATGGGCCTTGCAGATGCAATCTCGCCCTATATCGAGCCATTCACGGCATCGGAGCATTTTGGCGTCGACGGCCAGTTGATCCGCCGCATCGACATGGTCGCAAGGCCCTATCCGCTCGGCTACACGCCGAGCATGGTGTTCAGCCAGCCCGCGGTCGAGGCCGAGCTGCGCCGCCACGCGACCAGTTTTCCCAATGTTCGGGCCGAGCTCGGCGTCGAGCTGCTCGATCTCGTGCAAACGCCCGATCGCGTCGAGGCGCGTCTGAAGGACAGCGATGGACGGCACCGTTCCGTGACAGCGCGCTATGTGCTCGGCTGCGATGGCGCCTCGAGCACCGTGCGTCAGATCGCGGGCCTTGGCCTCGAGGATCTCATCTTCGATGAACCCTGGCTGGTGGTCGACGTGTGCGTGAACGAGACTGCGCTCGCCCGCCTGCCGCAATGTTCCGCGCAGTTCTGCAACCCGGCGCGCCCCGTGAGCTTTCTGATCGGCCCGAAGAACCACCGCCGCTGGGAGATCATGCTGCTGCCGGGCGAAGACGCGCGGCAGATGGAGCGGCCCGACAATGTCTGGAAGCTGCTCGCGCCCTGGCTCACGCCGCAGGGCGGGGAATTGTGGCGGGCCGCCTCCTATCGCTTCCACGCCCTCGTTGCGGACGAGTGGCGCAACGGCAGGATCCTGATCGCCGGCGATGCCGCGCATCAGCAGCCTCCCTTCATCGGCCAGGGCATGTGCCAGGGCCTGCGTGACGCCACCAACCTCGTCTGGAAGCTGGATCATGTGCTCAAGGGCGTCTCCTCCGACAGTCTGCTCGACAGCTACACGGTTGAACGCAAGCAGCACGTCATCGAGCTGACCGGCAAGATCAAGGCGATCGGCCAGTCGATCTGCGAGCGCGATCCGGCGGCCGCCCGCCAGCGCGATGCGCAGATCCTGGCCGAAGGTGGCGGCAAGCCGCTGCTCCTGACGCGGCAGGAAATCATTCCGTCGCTCCGCGCGGGATGCCTGTCACATCACGAAACGCCGGCGCGGGGCACTCTGTTTCCGCAGCCGCGCATCGCGAGCGGCGTTGCGGCTCGCTTGCTGGACGAAGTGACCGGGGCCGGCTGGCGGCTGTTCATCGATGGCCGCAGCGATGATGCCGCTTCGATGCTCGCGCTCTGTGCCGCGCGCCCGGACGTATCGGCAGCGGCAGTCGCGCCTGTCGGTGCAGGTCTGCCGAATGCGCTGGAAGAGGCCGAGGGCGTGCTCGCGAATTGGTTCGACCGCCACGCTGTCGTCGCCGCGATCGTGCGGCCCGACCATTATGTCTTCGGCACCGCGCGCAATGCCACCGAACTCGGCGATCTCTTAGCCGAGATCGACCTGCGCCTTCGTGACGTCCCGGCCGGGCAAGACAAGATTCCCGATCTGAAAATGGAGAGAACACCGTGAAACTGGCTACCGTAGCGATCGACGGCCGCACCACCTGGGGCATTGTCGAAGGCGAGACCTTTTATGATGTCGGCGCTGCGCTCAAAGCGCGCTATGCCGATCTCAAGGCCGCCATCGGCGCCGCCTTCGCCGGCGTTGCGGATGCAAAGAGCGCCGCCGCTGCCGTTCCGATCTCAAAAGTCACCTGGCTGCCGGTCATTCCGAACCCGGACAAGATCCTGTGCGTGGGCCTGAACTACGAGACCCACCGCAAGGAGACCGGCCGCGCCGAGGTCGATCACCCCACCATCTTCTCGCGCTATGCCAACAGCCAGACCGGACATTTGCAGCCGATCGTGCGGCCGCGCGTCTCGACCCATCTCGATTTCGAAGGCGAGCTCGCGGTCATCATCGGCAAGGCCGGCCGCTACATCTCCCGCGCGGATGCCATGAACCATGTCGTGGGCTATTCCTGCTACAATGACGGCAGCATCCGCGACTTCCAGCGTCACACGCATCAATTCACGCCGGGCAAGAATTTTCCGGACACCGGCGCATTCGGGCCCTGGATGATGACGCCGGACGAGCTCGGTCCGCTCGGCGAGCTCAAGCTGCAGACCCGTCTCAATGGACAGATCATGCAGGAAGCGCTGATCAAGCAGATGATCTTCGATATCCCGCGCCAGATCGAATATTGCTCGACCTTCACGCGGCTCGAGCCCGGCGACGTCATCGTCAGCGGAACGCCGGGGGGCGTCGGTGCGCGGCGCGAGCCGCCACTCTGGATGAAGCCCGGCGACGTCGTCGAGATCGAGGTCGAACGCCTCGGCGTGCTCAGGAATGTCGTCGCAGACGAAACCTGATCGAACGACTGCCGCCGGCGACGGCCGGCGGCCCGCGAACGACCAATAAAAGCCCGCAAAGCGGCATCTTTCAGGGAGGAACACCATGTCCGGACTATCCCGTCGTCTGCTGCTTGCCGGCGCCGCGCTCTGCCTCTCCTTTCCGGCCTCCGCGCAGTCGTGGCCGCAGAGGCCCGTAACCGTCGTCGTGCCGCAGCCGGCGGGCAACAGCCCCGACGTGATGTGCCGCCTCATCACCGAAAAACTTTCGCGGACCTTCGGGCAGCAGTTCGTCGTCGAGAATCGTCCGGGGGCCGCAAACCTCGTCGGCACGCAGGCGGTCGCCCGCGCGGCACCGGACGGCTACACGTTCCTGTTCGCCACATCGGCCGCGCTCGTCACCAACCCCTACACATTCAAGAAGCTCGCCTATGATCCCGTGAAGGACTTCGTGCCGGTCGCGGTGGTGGCCAAAAGCAACCACGTCCTTCTCGTCAATCCCGAGGTGAAGGCCAAGACGCTGCCGGAGTTGATCAAGCTGGAAAAGTCGGCGCCGGGTTCGCTCAGCCTCGCCGTCGACGGGGCGCGCAACCTCTCGGGCCTGATCGCTCAAGCGATCAACAAGAACGCGGGAACCAGCTTTGTCCTCATCCCCTACAACACGACCACGAATGCGGTGCAGGACGCCATTTCGGGGCGCGTCCAGGTGACGATCCAGGCGGCATCCATCGCCGAGGCCTTCATTAAGGCAGCTGCGCTTCGACCCGTTGCCGTTGCCGGAGCCAAGCGGATCGACTCCCTGCCGGACGTTCCTGCGATCGCGGAGACGCTGCAAAGCGTCGATCTCCAGGGCTGGTTCATGTTCATGGCGCCGGTCGGCACGCCCGCCGACATCGTCGAAAAGCTGAGCGCCGAGATTGCACGCGCCCTGGAATCGTCAGAGGTGCGCGAGCGCGCGCCCACCCTCGGCTTCGATGTCCGTGTTGGCGATGCCGTGACGACGGCAGGCGCAAAGCGCTTCCTCGAAGACCAGCTCGCTTCTTCCGGCAAGATCATCCAGGGACTCGGCATCGAACCTGAATAGCGACCTGTTGGAGCGGGGCGGCTACCGGCGTTCAATCCCGGCAAGATTTAAAGCTCCATCCGTTGCGGGGACTGCTTCATTTCGCTGCGCCAACGGGCAGGAGTCTCGCCCACCATTCGCTTGAAGACCGTCGAGAAATGCGCCTGCGTGCAAAAGCCGGCAGCGAGCGCGACTTCGACCAGCGGCATCTCGCTGCCCGATAGCAATGATTTGGCGCGTTCAATGCGGTGATGGAGCACATATTCGCACGGCCGGTACCCGGTGGCGACGCGAAACTGGGCCGCAAAATGCATGCGTGACAGCCCGGCGGCCGAGGCGAGATCGATCAGATTGATGTGACGCTCGAAGTGCGCCTTCACATAATCTTCTACCCGTCGAAGGCGCCACCTCGGCAAGGCACCGACTCTGCTGCGCGGAACCTCGACGCGAGCGAGGTGCATGGCCAGGGCTTGCCCAACGCAACGGACGAACCCTTCCTCGGCCGCGTCGCCTCGCCCGATCAGGATCCGAGCGAGTTGCGCGGCAAACGGATCATACAGCAGGACGACCTCATCTTCGCTCGCCGACGAAGGGCGTGCCAGAGATCGCCAGGCTCGAAATTCAACCGAGCAAACGCGAAGGTGCAGGAAATCGCACGGCGCGTGGAGCTGCGCGCTGAGGTGAGACGAGGGCGCCTGCACATAGGCCGCTCCCGCCCGCATGGTTCCGTCGAAGACGGACTGGCGCTCTCTTGTCAGCTTGAGGCGTATCGGCCTTAGCGCTACGCCTATGAAGTATTGATCGGGAGGGGTCACCGATTCCTCGGAGCGAGCCGTGCTTCGCAGATCCAACCGGCGCGAGATCGAAATGTGTTCATTCGTCCGGCGGACGAGCCGCGCCGGGTCTTGCCACTTCTGCTGTTGAACGGCACCGATATCGCCGCGCTCGCGGCTCTGCGCACCCAGGTCTGCTTCAACGCCAATCGAAGCGCGTACGTTACGCGTGCCTGTATCCATAGTGCGTCCCTCCTGGGCCTATCATCTCGAATGACTTGAGGGACGAGGGTAACTTCACGCGTTTTCGCAGGCGCGTTATCGAATGTTGGAATTTGCAAAGATTCACGTGTGACCGGCTGTCGCAGATCGGTTGTTCTGCCGTCACTTCAATGGTTTAGTTCGTGTGCGACGTTATTGCTGGTGGTTGATTGACCGGCAATCCTGTCAGAAGACCAGCTACTCTGGGCTATGGGGTTTCGTGTTCATTGAGCCTTGAAGACAGGCCGATCATGCTTGGAAATACGCCGTCCGAAAGTTCCGATGGGGAAGTCCTTTTTGGACCCTTTCGGCTCCACCCCGAACGACGCCAGCTTCTGAAAGATGGAGACGAAGTTCGGATCGGATCGCGCGGCCTTGATCTATTGATCGCACTGACCGATCGAGCGGGCGAAGTCGTCGGTAAGCGCGATTTGCTGGCGCTCGTATGGCCTGACGTTGTTATCGACGAGGCGGGCTTGAGGGTGCATATGGCTTCCCTTCGCAGGGCTTTGGGCGATGGCCAGGACGGCGCTCGCTATATCGTCAACGTTTCGGGGCGCGGATACAGCTTTGTTGCTCCGATCACGCGCGCACGCGCTGGGGAGCCTGCGTCACGTGTTCATGTCCAGGCCCCGCGGCCCGGACGTCAATTTCCGTCGATTCCCACACTGCTCGTTGGGCGCGACGAGGCTGTCGAGAAACTCGCGACGCTGCTTCTGAAGCGACGGTTCGTCAGTGTCGTCGGCGCTGGCGGCATTGGCAAGACGACCGTGGCAGCTGCCGTGGTCCGGCGGCTGCAAAGCGAGTTCAATGAAGATTGCGTCGTTTTCGTCGACTTGGGCGCCGTTCCGGAGCCCGGCCTCGTTACCGGAGCGGTCATCTCGGCTGTTGGCTGCACGCTTGGAGGGAGTGATCCGGTTGCTGACCTTCTCGGCTTCGTTGCTGATAAGCGTATCCTGATTGTGCTGGACAGCTGTGAGCACCTCCTTGATGCGTCCTCGGGTTTGGCCGGCGAGCTGTTTCAGCGTGCGCCGGACGTTCACCTGCTGGTCACGTCGAGAGAACCGTTGCGTGTCCATGACGAGACCGTGTACTCGCTGAATCCGCTTGCTTATCCTGTCGACGACATTCCAAGCGCTGCCGATGCGGTCGCGACCCCGGCGGTGCAGCTGTTCCTCCATAGGGCGTCATTCAGTGGCTTTGACGGTGCACTCGGTGATGCCGATGCGCCTGTCGTTACCGAAATATGTCGCCGCACCGACGGTATTGCGCTGGCGATCGAGCTGGTTGCCAGCCGGGTGGGAACCTACGGCCTTCGCGGCGTCGCGAGCCTGCTGGCCAGCAACATGGAACTGTCATTGGCTGGCCAGCGCAACGCGGCTCCGCGGCACCGTACGCTCCAGGCCATGCTCGACTGGAGCTTCAAGCTCCTGACCGAAGACGAACAACACCTTCTTTCGCATCTCTCGATCTTTGTCGGCCTGTTTACAAGTGAGGCTGCCTGCTCCGTTGCGGGAAACGGGATGCATGACAGCGCCAAGATCGCAGCGACGCTCACGAGGCTCGTGGACAAGTCTCTGGTCTGGGTTCATCCCATCGGTGACACGGTGTTCTATCGTCTGCCCGATACGACGCGCACATACGCGGCCGCCAAGCTCGAGGAGATCGGGGAGTCCGAACTGGTTGCCCGGCGTCACGCGCTCTATTTTGCAGCCTTGTTCAAAATGCTGGCGCTCGAGCATGGTGCCTACGCTGACATTGGTCGCTACGCATCTCACATCGGAAACGTCCGAAAGGCACTTGAGTGGAGCTTTTCGAGGACGGATTGCACAACGGGAATCGAGCTCGCGGCCGATGCCGCCCCGTTGTTTCTTGGCCTCTGGTTGCTGGTTGAGTGCCGGCATTGGTCGGAACGGGCATTGAGCGCGATCGTACGTTTCGGCGAACTGGCGCATCGAGAAGCGCGCCTGCAGGAAGCGTATGCAGTGTCATCCATGCATACGCTGGGCAACACGCCGGAAGTGCGGAAAGCCATCTGGCGTGGGCTGGAGCTCTACGAGGCAGGTGAACAAGCATTGCCGCAGCTGCGACTTCTGGCGGGCCTCAACCTCTTCCTGACGAGGCGCGGCGACTTCGAAGGAGCATTGGCCGCCGCAACGAGATGCAAAGCCGTCACGGAGCGAAACGGCTCATTGAGCGATCGCGTCATCTCCGAATGGATGCTCGCAGCGGCTTGTCACCTCGCTGGCAATCAGGCCGCCGCCGTGGAGTATTGCAGGCGTGGGTTCGAGCTTGAAATGGCGATTGGCCGGCTCGAGATCAATCTGTTTGGATATGATCATCATTTGCGTGCCGAAATCGCGCTGGCGCGCTCCCTTTGGCTGCTCGGCTCGCCCAGGCAGGCCTGCGATCTGGCTCTCGAAGCCCTGGATGAAGCAGCCCGGCTGCCTCCGCTGGGCAACTACTACATGGCGGTGGCCCACGCCATCCCGGTGCTCTTGTGGAGCGAGAACACTGGGGATAGCGCCGAACCCATCGAGCGGGCAATCGCCCAGGCTGAGAAGCACTCCCTTTGGGGGCTTGGAGCCGCCGCCCAGGCGCTGAAAGGGGAGTGGCTTTTGATGACCGGCAAACCCGCGGCCGGCGTGGAGATGCTACGCCAGGCACAAAGGCGCCTCCACCGCGAACAGTTTCATATGGTCATACCGGCGGCGGCGCGCGCTCTGGCCGACGGACTTGCTCGAAGCGGACGATACGAAGAGGCGCGTACGACCATTCAATCTGCGATTTCTTCCGCGGAGCGCATGCGGCAGGCTTTCTGGATGCCGGATTTGTTGCGCACGCAGGCAGAGATTATCCTGACGACCTCAAGGGCCGACCACGCGGCAGCGGAGTTGGCGCTTCGGCAGTCGATGGATCATGCAAGAACCCTCGGCGCATATGGGTGGCAATTGAAGGCCGCGGTTTTGCTGGCGCGGCTGCTGGGGGATCGGGGCCAAGACGCCGAGGCGCGTGCGCTGATCCGGCCGATCTTCGATGCGCATTCAGAAAAGTCGGGATCGGCGGTTCTCGCCGATGCACAGCGCATTCTGAATGGGAGGGACGAGCCCGGCCAATCCTGACGGGCAAGCCGGGAGTAACACTTTTCAATTTCCTGCAATTCTTAACGGGCTCGATCGCGTCCCTTGCTGCCATAGTTCGGTTCATCGCAGATCGAGGCAGGAGAGCGCGATGGAAAAGCAGCGAAGAATTGCGTTTGTAACCGGCGGCAGCCGCGGACTGGGGCGAAACACGGTGCTCAGTCTTGCAGAGCGGGGGGTGGATTCGATTTTCACCTACTGTTCGGCGGTTGCTCAGGCCGACGCGGTGGCGCGCGCTGCCGAGGAGATTGGGCGCAAAGCCATTCCCATGCAACTCGATGTCGGTCGAACGGATACGTTCGACGACTTCGTCTCGCGATTTGGAGAGGCGCTAGCGGGACTGGAGGCGGACCGCTTCCACTATCTTGTCAACAATGCCGGCGTTTCCCACCACAACAGTCTTGAGAAAACGACCGAAGCAGAACTCGACACGCTGTACCGGGTGAATTTCAAAGGTGTCTTCTTCCTGACCCAGAAGTTGCTTCCGCTGATGGTTGACGGCGGCCGGATCGTCAACCTGTCGAGTGGCCTCACCCGGATCATTGTGCCTGGTAGTGCGCCCTATGGTGCCTTGAAGGCCGCTATCGAGGTGCTCACGCGATACCAGGCAAAGGAGTTGGGGCCACGCGGAATAACGGCGAACGCGGTCGCTCCGGGAGCGGTTCAGACCGATTTTAGCGGCGGCATGGTTCGCGACAATCCGGAGCTCAACAGGCATGTTGCCGACATGACCGCCCTTGGGCGTGCAGGCGTTCCAGACGACGTCGGCCCGATGATCGCCGCGCTGCTGTCCGACGATAACCGCTGGGTCAACGCGCAGCGCATCGAGGTATCGGGCGGCATGGCAATCTAGTCACGATTCTGTGCATCGAGGAGGCAAGGGCCGTCGCGACTGGCAATTCTGCATCCCCAAAACCCTGGGGCAGCCGCTTTTCAAACGACCTACGACCCGCCATTGTGTCGTCACAACAACCGCCTCGGGGGCAGCATCACATGTCGGACAAGGTCTCGCGTCGCCAGTTTGCCGCGCTGGCGGGATTGTCCGCGGCAGCAGTCGCAAAGCCTCTGGAAAGCGCTGACGCCAAGCCGGCGGCCGCGGCCTCGCGCGACGGCGGATTTCCGGCGGGCTTCCTCTGGGGTACGGCGACCTCGTCCTATCAGGTCGAGGGCGCGGTCAACGAGGGCGGGCGAGGGACGTCGATCTGGGACAAGTTCGTGCGCATCCCCGGCAAGATCGAGGACGGCTCGACCGGCGACCGCGCCAACGAGCACTATCATCGCTACAAGGAGGACATCGCGCTCATCAAGGAGCTCGGCTGCAAGGCCTATCGCTTCTCGATCGCCTGGCCGCGGGTGTTTCCGGATGGGGACGGCAAGCCGAACGCTGGCGGGCTCGACTTCTACAATCGTCTCATCGACGAGCTGCTCAAGAACGGCATCGAGCCGTGGGCGACGCTTTATCATTGGGACCTGCCGCAATCGCTGCAGGACCGCTTCGGCGGCTGGCGCTCGACCGAGACCTGCAAGATCTTCGGCGATTATGCGGCCTATGTCGCCGAGCACCTGACCGATCGCGTCAAGAACGTGTTCACGCTGAACGAGAGCGGCCGCTTCGTGCAGTTCGGCTACGGCCTCGGCATCGATGCGCCCGGCGTGACGCTGCCGCAAAGAGATGTCAACCAGATCAGGCACAACAGCGCGCTCGCGCATGGGCTCGCGGTGCAGGCGGTGCGGGCCCATGGCCGCCGCGGCACCAGGGTGGGACCTGCCGAGAACATCGACGTCTGCGTTCCCGCGATCGATACGCCCGAGCATGTCCTTGCTGCCGAGATCGCGCTGCGCGAGATGAATGCCGGCTATCTCAACGTCATCATGGAGGGACGCTACACCGATGCCTTCCTGAAATATGCCGGCGCCGACGCGCCGAAATACACCGATGCCGAGTTGAAGATCATCTCCTCGCCGGTCGACTTCCTCGGCCTCAACATCTACGCGCCGCAGAACTATGTGGTGCCGTCCGACGAGGGTGCGGGCTTCATGCCGCTGCCGATCCCGAAATCGTTCCCGCACATGAGTTCGGACTGGCTCCGCATCGCGCCGGAGACGATCTACTGGGTGCCGAAGCTCGCGGCGAAGATCTGGAAGACGGATGCGATCTACATCACCGAGAATGGCACCTCCGGCGACGATGTGGTCTCGCCCGACGGCAAGATCTACGACACCGACCGCATCATGTATCTGCGCAACTATCTGGCCCAGCTCCAGCGCGCCACCGCCGAAGGCGTGCCGGTGCGCGGATATTTCCTCTGGAGCCTGATGGACAATTTCGAATGGGTATTCGGCCTCAGCAAGCGCTTCGGCCTCTACCACGTCAATTTCGACACCCAGGTCCGCACGGCAAAGCTGAGCGCGAGTTTCTATCGCAACGTGATCGCGAAGAACGCTGCGGGGGTGTGACGTCTTCGCCTCTCCCCGCGTGCGGGGAGAGGCTGGAATTTGCGACAGCAAATTTCGGGTGAGGGGCTCGCTCCGCGAGTCCATCTGTCACCGTCCTTGCCGAAGCTCCCCCTCACTCGGATTTTCCGCTGCGCGTAAAATCCGGCCCTTTCCCCGCGTGCGAGGAGAGGCGAAGGGGAGGCGTCGCGCATTGACTCCATTCGGCGCCTGATTCACAACGCCTCTCAACACCAACAACAAGAGGACAACGCCCATGACCGACGCGCTGATCATCGATGCCTGCCGCACCCCGCGAGGCGTCGGCAAGGCCGGCAAGGGAGCGCTCTCCGGCATTCATCCGCAGCAGCTGGGTGCAACCGTGCTGCGCGCGCTCGCCGATCGCACCGGCATCAATACCGCCGACGTCGACGACATCGTCTGGGGCTGCAGCGCGCAGGTTGCGACCCAGAGCGGCGATCTCGGTCGCATGTCGGCGCTCGATGCCGGCTACGACGTGCGCGCCAGTGCGGTGACGCTGGATCGGTTTTGCGGAAGCGGCATCACCAGCGTCAACATGGCGGCATCCTCGATCATGGCGGGCGCCGAAGACCTCGTCATCGCCGGCGGCTGCGAGATGATGTCGATGGAAGGGCGGCGCGGCGGCGGGCCGATGATGATGGACTCCGGCAATCTGCGCCTGCGCGCACGGCATCCGCAGTCGCATCAGGGCGTCTGCGCCGACGCGATCGCGACCATGGAAGGCATCACGCGACAGGATGTCGATGCGCTCGGGCTCGAAAGCCAGAAGCGCGCCGCGCATGCGATGGCGAACGGCCACTTCAAGAAGAGCCTCGTGCCTGTTCATCGCGAGGACGGCAGCCTCGCGCTCGACCACGAAGAATATCCGCGCCCGCAGACCACGATGGAAAGCCTCAGCAGCCTGAAGCCGGCTTTCCCCGCCATCGCCGATTACGCGCTCGACGACAAGGGCACGACCTATCGCGGCCTGATCCTGCAGAAATATCCGGACCTGAAGATCGACTTCGTGCATCACGCCGGCAACTCGTCCGGCGTCGTCGACGGCGCCGCCGCGATCCTGCTGGCTTCGCCCGCTTATGCCAGGGCGCATGGCCTTAAAGCCCGCGCCCGCGTGGTGGCGATGGCGAACATGGGGGATTCGCCAACCCTGATGCTGAACGCGCCGGTGCCGGCCACGCGCAAGGTGCTGGCGAAGGCCGGGCTCGCGATTGACGACATCGACCTGTTCGAGATCAACGAGGCCTTTGCGGTGGTGGCGGAAAAATACATCCGCGACCTCAAGCTCGACCGCGCCAAGGTCAACGTCAATGGCGGCTCGATCGCGCTCGGCCATCCCATCGGTGCGACCGGCTCGATCCTGATCGGCACCGTGCTCGACGAGCTCGAGCGGCGCGACCTGAAGCGCGGACTCGTCACCATGTGCGCCGCCGGCGGCATGGCGCCCGCCATCATCATCGAGCGCGTCTAGCCAACGCCTCTTCACCGCTCTCCCCGTAAAAACGGGGAGAGAAAGCGGCTGCGGTGCGTCCAACCCTTATTTTCTAGGGTGAAACGCACCTCTCCTTGCACAAAGAGGCCGGTCGTCGCTTGTCGAAAGCCGCGAATCAGCTTTAGCAAGGTTGCGTGCGGGCCTTTGAAACAAGGTAAAATCCGCTGCCCGAGGCTTCTTTCGCTCCGGAAGTAGCTAAAAAGCAGGGTTTTTTGCCACAGGGGGCCAAAAAAGCCCGTAAAATCGCGACAAAACTGTGCAGAAGGCTATAGGCCTTCGCCGGTTGGTCTAATATGCAACCGGCAACGAATCAGAGGAGACACGATGCCAGCCCAAATGTCGAAATCGCAGTTGATCGAAAAGATTGCGACCGCCACCGAGCTTTCCAAGCGCGACGTCAAGAGCGTCATGGAGACGCTGACCGACGTCGGCCACAAAGAGCTCAAGAAGAACGGCCTGTTCCTGGTGCCGGGCTTCGCCAAGTTCGTGGTCATCAAGAAGCCCGCGACCAAGGCGCGCAAGGGCACCAACCCGTTCACGGGTGAAGAGATGATGTTCAAGGCCAAGCCGGCCCGGAAGATCGTCCGCGCCCGCCCGGTCAAGGCTGCCAAGGACGCCGTGGCCTGATAAACGCAAAGGCCCCCTCGCAACGAGGGGGCCTTTAATTTGGGGCAGCCGCGAGGGCTTGAGACGGAGGGCTCAACCCTTGCGGCGCTTCACCCCGACCGGGATCGGCTGAAGCCGCGGCTCGGGGCCTGCAAGCGCATCGCGAACCCGGTCGATGGCGCGATCGAGCAGCTGGCGCAGCCGCTGCGTCTTGCGCGACTTCTTTGCTCTTTCCAGCAGTTTCTTCATCGCATCACTCCGCCGCTTCGATGTTCGCATCGACGTGGGCTGCCGCCGGCTCGAGCGCCGCGGCGATGGCCTCGTCGACGCGCTCCAGCCAGATGAATTCGAGGTTGTCCCGCGCGCTCTGCGGGATGTCGTCGTAGTCCCGCTTGTTGCGCGCCGGCAGCATCACCCGCTTCAATCCGGCAGCGGCCGCAGCCACCACCTTCTCCTTGATGCCGCCGACCGGCAGCACCAGGCCACGCAGCGAGATCTCGCCGGTCATCGCGGTGTCGCTCCTCACCGTGCGATTGGTGAGCAGTGACGTCAGCGCCGTGAACATCGCCACACCCGCGCTCGGCCCGTCCTTCGGGGTTGCACCCGCCGGCACGTGAACATGGATGTCGCTCTTCTCGAACACGGACGGATCGATGCCGAGCTGGTTGGCTTTGCTCTTCACCAGCGTCAGCGCGGCCTGCACGCTCTCGCGCATGACCTCGCCGAGCTGGCCGGTCAGGATCATGCCGCCGCGGCCGGGCACGCGCGAGGCCTCGATGAACAGGATGTCGCCGCCGACCGGCGTCCAGGCAAGGCCGGTGGCCACGCCCGGAATGCTGGTGCGCTGCGCGATCTCGCCTTCGAAGCGCGGCTGGCCGAGCACGGTGGCGATGTCCTTCGGGCTCACCACGACCTTCGCAGCCGTGCCTTCGGCGACCTGCACCGCGGCATGACGGAACACCTTGCCGATCTCGCGCTCGAGGTTACGCACGCCGGCCTCGCGGGTGTAGCCCTTGACGATCAGCTTCAAGGCCTCCGGCTCGATCTCGGCCTGCTCGGCCGTCAGGCCGTTGGCCTCCAGCTGCCGCCGCACCAGGTAGCGCCGCGCGATCTCCAGCTTCTCGTCCTCGGTGTAACCGGCCAGGCTAATCAGCTCCATGCGGTCCAGCAGCGGACCCGGGATCTGGTCCAGCATGTTGGCGGTCGCAATGAACACCACGCGCGACAGGTCGAAGGGTACGCCCAGGTAATTGTCCCGGAACGTCCCGTTCTGCTCGGGGTCGAGCACCTCCAGCATGGCGGCAGAGGGATCGCCCTGCACGCCACGGCCCATCTTGTCGATCTCGTCCAGCATCATCACGCAGTTGCGGGCGCCCGCCTTCTTGATGCCCTGGATGATGTTGCCAGGCAGCGCGCCGATATAGGTGCGCCGGTGACCGCGGATCTCGGCCTCGTCATGCACACCGCCCAAGCTGACGCGCACGAAGGGGCGATCCATCGCACGCGCGATGGACTGGCCGAGCGAGGTCTTGCCGACGCCGGGCGGGCCGACGAAGCACAGGATCGGGGCCTTGCCCTGCGGGGCGAGCTTGCGCACCGCCAGATATTCGATGATCCGGCTCTTGATCTTCTCCAGGCCAAAATGATCGGCGTCCAGGATGCGTCGCGCTTCCTTGATGTCGATCGGCTTCTCCGCGGGCAGCGCCCAGGGCAGTTCGATCAGCCAGTCGAGATAGGTGCGGACCATGCCGGCTTCGCCGGCAGCCTCCGGCATGCGCTCGTAGCGGCGCAGCTCCTTCTTGGCGTGCGCCTCCGCCTCCGGCGGCATGTTGGCCTTGGCGATGGCAGCCGTCAGCTCGGCGACCTCGGCCGCCTTGCCGTCGCCTTCGCCGAGCTGGCGCTGGATGGTCGCCATCTGCTCGCGCAGGATCGCCTCGCGCTGCCGCTCGTCGAACGTGGCGCGGGTCTTCTGGCCGATTTCGTTGCTGATGCGCAGCACTTCCAGCCGCTCGGCCAGATGCTTCGACACTTTCTCCACGCGCAAGGCGAGGTCGATGGTCTCCAGCACCTCCTGCTTGTCCTGCGGTTTGATGTCCATGAACGAGGTCGCCAGATCCGCCAGCGCGCCGGGCGCGGTGGTGCCCTGGAACATCGCGGTCAGCTCAGGCGGTGCCTGCGGCAGCAGCTCGATGGCCTCGATGGCCTGGCGCTGCAGGTTCAGCGCGCGCGCCTCGATCTCGGGCGAGCTCGTCGTCGGCTCCGGAATCTGCTGGATGCGCGCGGCCGGGAACGGCGTCCCCGGCAGGAAGTCGAGGATGCGCGCGCGCTGCACGCCCTGGCAGACGATGTGATGCGTGCCGTCCGGTGCGGTGATGTAGCGCACGATGTTGGCGATGGTCGCGACCCGGTAGAGGTCGTCCGGCCCGGGCTCCTCGATCTCGGGGCTGCGCTGCAGGACGATGCCGACCGGCCGCTGCTCGCGCAGCGCCTGCTGTGCGGCGGCGATGGACTTCGCCCGGCCGATCGCAATCGGCGCGATGGCGCCGGGGAACAGCACCATCTCGCGCACGGGGATGATGATCAGTGCGTCTTCGGGGATCTTCACGTCGGACTCGGCAGAATTGGTCTGTGCGTTATTCATCTGTTCGGTGGCCATGATCGACCTCAGGATTTGGCGAGGCGCAGTGCGACACAGCCGTCCATCACGAAGCGGCTGATGGCATAGCGGCCAAGGGGCAGCGCGATGCGCCGCTCGAAGCGGCCTTGCGGCAGCTCGAGGCGGTGGATGCGGGCTTTGCGAAGCTCCGGCGGAAGCGTGCGCTGGCCGGAGATCACGAGCACGCCGTCATGGATGACCGTCTCGACATTGTCCGGATTGACGCCGGGAAGCGCGACCAGGATCAAAAGCTCATGCTCGGTCTCGAGCACGTCGATCGGCGGCTCCCAGCAGGCGTCCTGGCGGCCGAACTGCTGACGCAGCCGTTCGGCGCGGGTCAGCGAGTCCAGGGCTTCGGACAGCATCCAGTCGAGGGGATTTTTGGGTTGCATGGCAAACTCGGGGAAGGCGCTGCGGTTGGAAAACGGGGATATGGGGACGGTTCCCCAAAATTCCAGCATCGCGCTGCGTGAGCAGGATGCTTGTCTGCCTCACCAGATTTGCAAGGCGACCCCGTTGAGCTAAGCCGGTTCCGAGATCGTCCATGCCTGCAAGGAGCCGGCGCCCCATGCTCGACTTCGCCCTGTCCGCCTTCGTGACGCTGCTGCTGGTGGTCGATCCGGTCGGCTTGGCGCCGGCCTTCCTGGCTGCGACCGGAGGCATGCCCGACAAGGTCAAGCGGACGATCGCGCTGCGGGCGCCGCTGATCGCGGCCTCGATCCTGGTGGTGATCGCGCTGGTCGGAAACTGGCTGCTGCGCCAGCTCGGGATCGGCATCCCCGCCTTCCAGATCGCCGGCGGGCTGCTGCTGTTCGGCGTCTCCTACCAGATGATCTTCGGCGATCGTCCGCATCGCGAGGCGCGCGAGGCCGACAAGGCGACCTCGGAGCATGCCTCCGACGTCGCGGTGTTTCCCCTGGCCATCCCGATGATGGCCGGTCCCGGCGCGATCGCGACCACGCTGCTGCTGTCGGGCGACGCCGGCTACGGTGCGAAGCTCGCGATCATCATCGCGATCGTGCTCGCGGTGTGCCTGCTCTGCATGCTCTGCTTTGTCTCTGCCGGCCTGATCGCCCGCACCCTCGGGCGCACCGGAAATGCCGTGCTCTCGCGCGTGCTCGGCATGCTGCTCGCGGCCTATTCGGTGCAGTTCGTGATCAACGGCATTGCGGCCGTCCGGGCGAGCCTGGCGTAGGCCTGCGACAATCTGTTAATTTGTTGATTTTACGGTCTATTTCGAGAAGGGGCGGGCGCGCCGTCCGGATCGCGGATGGACCGGTCGCTTTCGCTTGCACTGCCATGTTGCTTTGACGTACTTCCCCTTTCACCAGCGCCAGGAAATCGGGATGTCGATGACAGCGGACGAACTCGCCAAGAGACAGGCCATCATCGACGCCTGCCGCCGCATGAACGCGCTCGGCATCAACCAGGGCACATCAGGGAATATCAGTGTCCGGCATGCGGACGGGCTTCTGGTCACGCCGACCAGTGTGCCCTATGACGCCATGACGCCGGACCAGATCGTCTTCATGGCGATGGACGGCTCGCATGCGCCAAATCAGAAGCCGTCGAGCGAGTGGCGCTTCCACCTCGACATCCTGAAGGCGCGGGATGACGTCAACGCCGTCGTCCACGCCCACCCGACTTACTGCACCATCCTGGCGATCATGGGCATGGACATCCCGCCCGTGCACTACATGATCGCGGCGGCCGGCGGCGACAGCATCCGCTGTGCGCCCTATGCCACCTTCGGCACGGCGGAACTGTCCGAGCACGCGCTGCGGGCGCTGGCGGGGCGGCTCGCCTGCCTGCTCGACCATCACGGCATGATCGCGATCGGCAAGACGCTGGACAAGGCGATGTGGCTCGCCGTCGAGGTCGAGACGCTGGCGCGGCAATATCACGGCTGTCTTCAGATCGGACAGCCGCCGCTGCTTTCCAGCGACGAGATCGAACGGGTCCGCCAGCGCATGGCCGGCTACGGCCTGTCGGAAGGGTAGGGCGGGCAAAAGGTGTTCGTACGGATCAGGCGCCTCGTCGATCGCAAGGGAACCAACCGCACCATGGTTCGGCTGCGCGCGCTCTTGCGCAGCAACGAGTTCTACCTGATCCCGCTGGCGCTCGTGATCGGCACGCTGGCCGGCGCGATCGTGACACTGATGGCCGAGATCGCGCAGATCGCCCATGTGGTGATCTACGGCATTCCCGTCGACGTTCGCCTGTCGGCCAATGCGCGCGTGACCCCCTGGGCCGCGCTGCTCGCGCCTGCGCTCGGCGGACTGGCGCTCGGCATCATGGAATGGTCGCGGCGGCGCATGAAGATCTCCAACGCGGTCGACCCGATCGAGGCCAACGCGCTGCGCGGCGGCAATCTCTCGATGCGCGACAGCGTGGTGGTGTCGAGCCAGACGCTGATCTCCAACGGTTGCGGCGCCTCGGTCGGCCTCGAGGCCGGCTATACCCAGATCGGCTCCGGCATCGCCTCGCTGCTCGGCAAGTTCTTCAATCTGCGCCGCAACGACCTGCGCCTGATGGTCGGCTGCGGTGCGGCCGCCGCGATTGCGGCGGCGTTCGGCGCGCCGATCACCGGCGCCTTCTATGCCTGCGAGCTGATCGTCGGCGTCTATTCGGTCGGCAGCGCCGCCCCGATCCTGGCGGCCTCGCTGGCGGGCGCGCTGACCGCGCAATGGCTCGGCGGCGCACCGTATTCATTGGAGATACCCAAGGTCAGCTCCGTCGGCGTCGAGCAGTACCTGGCGCTGATCGGACTCGCCCTCATCACCAGCGGCGTCGGTATCGCCGTGATGCGTTCCTCGCCGATGTTCGAGCGCCTGTTCGCCTGGCTGCCGGTCTGGCTTCGTCCGGTGTTCGGCGGCCTCATCGTCGGCGGTTTTGCGATTGTCACCCCGCAGGTGCTGGCGGCAGGCCACGGCGCCATGGTGCTCGATCTGTTTCACGACATGACGATCGGCCTGATCGCGCTGATCATCGCCCTGAAGGTGACGGCCTGCCTGATCTCGCTCGCCTCGGGCTTCCGCGGCGGCCTGTTCTTCGCCTCGCTGTTCGTCGGCAGCCTGATCGGGAAGTTCTTCGCCGAGCTGTTGGAACTGATCAGTCCGAACTTCGTGATCGATCCGCTGGTGTCGATGCTGACGGGCATGGCGACGCTCGGTGTCGCCATCGTCGGCGGACCCCTGACGATGTCCTTCCTCGTGCTCGAGATGACCCGCAATGTCGACGTCACCGCCGTGGTGCTGGCCGGCTGCATCGTCACCTCGATCTGCGTGCGCTTCATGTTCGGCCACTCCTTCTCGACCTGGCGCCTGCATCTGCGCGGCGAGACCATCCGCAGCGCCAACGACGTCGGCTGGCTGCGCAACCTCACCGTCGAGCGCTTGATGCGCTCGGACGTCGGCAAGGTACCGTCGACCACGACGATCGCGGCTGTGCGCCGCGAATTCGCGCTAGGGTCACGGCCCGGTATAGTCATCGTCAACAACGCGGACGAATATGTCGGCCTCGTCCTGCTGCCCGACCTGTATTCCAGCGATCTCGACACCATCGCAGACGACATCCAGGTGATCGAGCTCGCCCGCCTGATCGACATCGTGCTGATCCCGGAAATGAACGTGAAGTCGGCGATGGCGGTGTTCGACGAGGCCGAAGCGGAGATGCTGGCGGTGGTCGATTCCACCGACAGCCGCAAGGTGGTCGGCTTCCTCACCGAGAACTTTGCCCGCCGCCGCTATGTCGAGGAGATCGACAAGGCCACGCGCGGCGTGCTGGGGGCGTTGTCGTAAAGCGTTGAGGCGGGACGGCGTGCTGCGTGCGCCGCCGTCCGCGCCTTCTATCGGCCTGGCTGAGACGGGGACGCGACGAGGCAGGCCACGATCCGGCGGACCAGCGGCAGCACCACGAGCAGCGTCGGGAAGGCGACGAGCCACGACAGCCCCCAGGCACCGGGCCATGTGGCGAGGAACGCCGGCGTTGCGCCGAGGCTCCGGAGCGTTGAAATGACCGACACCACGGCCGTCATGAGGATGGACAGCACGAATGGCATCACGATCGGCGCATAGCGCGCCGGCAGTTTGCGAACCGCAATCATCTGATTTCTCTTCAAGAATAGAACGCGTCAGTCACGGTGAACCCTGGAAATTGGCATCGATCCCGACGGCGTCGGTTGATGCGTTGGTTCACGTGAACGCTTACGGCGACCGAAAAACGGCGCGGCTGTTCATTATCCGCTCAGGTTGAATGGCGCAAGCTGGATCGGATCGTTCGGTTTACAATCGTTCAAAGCGTGGCAGATTGCCGCGATCACGAAACCATTTCAGTGGTTTGCGCGTTACGGACGGTTTGCATAGATGTGATTGGGCGAAAACAGAGGAAGGTCGAGATGAGCAGACTCATGATTTCCGCAGCAGGCCGCAACACCGTCCTGGCCGCATGCGCAGGCCTGGCGCTGCTCGCAACCTCGGTATCGCCCTCGGCTGCGGCGGGCCCTCAGCCGGCGCAGGCGGCGTCCACAAAGGCAGGTCAGGCCTCCTCCGACGTCACTGATTTCAGCGCGTCCCGTCGTCGCCATTACTACCGGCGCGGACCGAACGCCGCGGGTCTCGCCTTCATGGGCGCAGCGGCGGGCATCATCGGCGGAGTGATCGCCGAGCAGCGACGCCGCGACTATTATGAGAACCACTATTACGGCCCGCGTCCTTACTATGGTGGCCCGGGCTATTACGGCGGCCAGGGCTATTACGGCGGCAGTCCCTATTATTACGATCCGGGCTACTGATACCGGTCGTATCGAGCGGCCGTAGTTCGTCGGTCAGATCCACTTCCGGATTTTGCAGAAGGGCGGTGCTTGGCGCCGCCTTTTTGGTTGCTTCCTTGCTCCCGTAGCCCGGGTGAGCGAAGCGATACCCGGGACGTCACCGCAAAGACCCCGGATGTCGCTTCGCTCATCCGGGCTACGGCACCGGCCTGTGTCGCCCGGCTGTCAACCCGTTGCTGCGAAAATATTCCGCTTTACCGAAATTCGGATTTATCGTATGTGTCGCCCATCCCAGCTCATCCTTGAGGGGCGATCATGTGGTCGTCATTTTCGCGAGCCGGGCTTGCGGTGGACGCAGCAGCGTCGGGCGCGATGGCCAAGGGCAGGGCGGATTGCTCTCCGTGAGCCCCAAGGCTTCGTGCGGACGAACGGCGCTGACAGGTTTCGTCTCGTCTGTAAGTTTCCGGCTCCGTCGACAGGGCTGGGAATACTGCGGCGAAATGGCGGACCGTGCGTACGGCAAAACCGTGTGGTCCTGGCCGTCGTTGCTACGGTCAAGCTCTTGCGGAGGCGGCCCTCGCGTCAACCGGCGCGGTGCTGGTGAATTCCGCGAGCGTGAGGGAGGCCAGAACGAACTCGGCTCCCGGGAGAGCACGGCATAAGCCGTCCGACCATCGCGCAGGGAAGGCCGTGTGTTGGGCTTCACCTGTATGCTGCTGTGCGGTTCTTTTGCGCTACCTTTCGCGCAGCGGACCGCGGGTGCCAGCCGGCACCCGGCCTTCCCTGCGCCCTCTTGGCTCAAGAGGGTGGAGAGATCAGCAAAGCTCGGGCGAAATCAGCCGCGAGGATGCGAGGGCGTGTCTGCGAGCAGAGTGTGAGCTTGAGCACAACGTCGGTGCCCCTTGCTCCGTCATTGCGAGCGCAGCGAAGCAATCCAGACTCTTTCCGCGGCGGCAGTCTGGATTGCTTCGTCGCAAGGGCTCCTCGCAATGACGGTGTGGAGGCAGTTGCGCTTCGACCGCCCTACGCTTCCAACATCACCGTCCCGCCGGTGCCGACATCGCGCCGTTGGCATAGCGCGACCAGTCGGGCACGGTCGGCTGCGACGGCCAGATGGCGGCATTGGAGTCGCGCACCGATTGAGTGATGGGAGCGCGTTGCGCCTTGCGAGCGTGGTGGCGGTCGTTTGCGGCGGCGGTCTGGACGGTGGCGGCGGCGATCAGGGCGGCGCCGAGAAGGGCGAAAGTCTTTTGCATTGGTGTTTCTCCCGTGACGACGCTCCCGGCTATGAGAGAAGTTGTCGTCGTCGCGGCTGACATGGCGATGTGGCTTGCCGAATATCAGCGGCGCCGCCATCACGTTGGAGCGAGCAAATTTTTTGGTCCCGGCTAAATATTCGGCAGCCGGCCCGCGGCGCCGATGGACTTGCCCGCTGCAATCCGGTTCAATGGGGCGAATTGGCTTTCCAGGCGACAACGATGTCGAAATATCTGCTGGTCCTTCTCCTGATTGCTTCGCCGGCGGCGGCGCAGATCAAGCCCACGCCGAAGAGTTCAGCGGCGCATCCGGACCCCTGCGCGCCGATCGGGCGGACCGCGGACGGCAAGCTGGTCTATTCCATGAAATGCGAGAACCTGCCGGCACCGCCCGCACCGCCGCCGCAGGGGGAACTGAAGGAGGTGCCGCCTGCGGCAGCCGCCGAGCCGGAGCCGGAGGTGCGGCGGAGCGGCATTTTCGGCTGGTCCTACGACCGCAGGTGATGTGGCTTCGCCCTTGCGCGAAGCCCGATGGAGTGCTTTTTGCTGAAAGTTCCCCGTGGGGCCTTCAGCCCCCGATCCAGAGAGATGAGATGAGCAAACTCGTTATCCGCGCAGGCGACTACACCTTCGATGCCCGCTTCGAGGAGCAGGCGGCGCCCAAGACCGTTGCCGCGTTCCGCAAGGCCATGCCGTTCGAAAGCCACATCATCCATGTGCGCTGGAGCGGCGAGGCGGTGTGGATGCCGCTCGGCGACCTCGATTTCGGCGTCGGCTACGAGAACCACACCAGCTATCCCGCGCCGGGCCAGATCATTCTCTATCCCGGCGGCATCAGCGAGACCGAGATCCTGATGGCCTATGGCGGCGTGAGCTTCGCCAGCAAGATGGGCCAGCTCGCCGGCAATCACTTCATCACCGTGACCTCGGGCCTGGAGAATCTGGCGACCCTCGGCAAGAGCGTGCTGTGGAAGGGTGCACTGCCGATCCGCTTCGAGGAAGTCTGAGTGACTGACGCCCGCTACCCGCGCGATCTCCGCGGTTACGGACGCAATCCGCCGCATCCGCAATGGCCCGGCGACGCGCGGGTCGCGGTTCAGTTCGTCGTCAATTTCGAAGAGGGCGGCGAGAACAACATCCTGCACGGCGACCGCGCCTCGGAAGCGTTCCTGTCCGACGTGCTCGGCGCGCAACCCTGGCCGGGCCAGCGCCACGCCAACATCGAATCCATGTTCGAATATGGCTCGCGCGCCGGCTTCTGGCGGCTGTGGCGGATGTTCACCGAGCGGAAGTGGCCGACCACCGTGTTCGGCGTCGCCACTGCCCTGAAGCGCAATCCGGAAATCGTGGCTGCCATGAAGGAGTCGGGCTGGGACATCGCAAGTCACAGCCTGAAATGGATCGAGCACAAGGACATGACCGAGGCGCAGGAGCGCGCCGAGATTGCCGAGTCCATCCGCGTCCATACCGAGGCGACCGGTGCGCGGCCGCTCGGCTGGTACACCGGGCGCTCCTCGATCAACACCAACCGTCTGTTGATGGAGGAGGGCGGCTTCCTCTATCTCTGCGACTCCTATGCCGACGACCTGCCTTATTGGGTCAAGGGCGCCAAAGGCAAGCAGCTCATCATTCCCTATACGCTAGATGCCAACGACATGCGGTTCATCAACCCGCAGGGTTTTGCCGAAGGCGAGCAGTTCTTCACCTATCTGAAGGATGCCTTCGACGTGCTCTATGCCGAAGGCGAGACCGCGCCGAAGATGATGTCGGTGGGGCTGCATTGCCGTCTCGCCGGTCGGCCCGGCCGTGCTGCGGGCCTGATCCGCTTCCTCGATTACATCGGCAAGCGCGAGCGTGTCTGGGTGCCGACGCGGCTCCAGATCGCGCAGCATTGGCACGACAAGCATGCGCATCTCGCCGCCGATGCGTTCGAGATCGGATAAGGACAATGCCGCAAATTTCGCTCGCCGATCTCAATACTGCCAGCAAGGCCGACTTCGTCGCCGCGCTTGCCAATGTCGTCGAGTATTCGCCGTGGATTGCGGAGAAGCTTGCCGAGCAGCGGCCATTCACCGGCATCAACCAGTTGCACGCCGCGCTGATGGCGGCGATCCAGGCTGCGGAGCCCGACGTACAGCTCGCGCTCATCCGCGCGCATCCCGATCTCGCGAACAAGACCCAGCGTGCGGCGGGCCTGACGGCGGAATCGACCGACGAGCAGAACAGCGCCGGCCTCGACCGGTTGTCGGACGCCGAATACGCCGCATTCGAGCGCGTCAACAACGCCTACCGCGAGAAATTCGGCTTCCCCTATATCGTCTGCGTGCGCCGTCACACCAAGGATTCCGTGCTGCGTGACTTCGAGACGCGCCTGCGCAATATCGGCAAGACCGAGACGCGCCGCGCGATCGAGGAGATCGGCCGCATCTCGGCGCTGCGGCTCGATCAGCTCGTCATCGCCGACGACAAGCTCAAGGTGCATGGCCGGCTCTCGACCCATGTGCTGGACAACCACGCCGGCAAGCCTGCGCCCGGCATTCCGGTCGAACTCGTCGAGCTTGCGAATCTCGGCGAGAACCGCGTCATCGCGCGTACCGTTACCAATACAGACGGCCGCACCGATCAGCCGCTCATCGGCGGGCGTCCATTGCCGATCGGCCGCTACGAGCTTCGCTTCAGCGTCGCCAGATATTACGCCGAGCGCAACGTGCCGCTGTCAGACCCGCCGTTCCTCGACGAGATCCCGCTGCGCTTCGCGATCAGCGAGCCGGAAAATCACTACCACGTGCCACTGCTGGTGACGCCGTGGAGCTACGCGACCTATCGCGGCAGCTAAACATGCTGTGCCGACGCGGCGGCTGACGCGGTGTCGGCTTCCGCGGCAGCACCGCCGCTCAATCCGTTGAAGAAGGCATTGAGCAGCACCGAGACCAACGCGCAAAGCAGGATGCCGGACTCCAGCAGCGGCTGCAGATCGTGAGGCAGATTCCGGAAGAAGCCGGGTGCGGCGAGCGGGATCAGGCCGAAGCCGATCGAGATCGCGACGATGAAGAGATTGTAGCGGTTGGTGCGGAAATCGACCGAGGTGAGGATGCGCGCGCCTGTTGCTGCCACCATGCCGAACATCACGAGGCCCGCGCCGCCGAGCACGACCAGCGGCACCGCCTCGACCAGCGCGGCGAGCTTCGGCAACAGGCCGAGCACGAGCATGATGCAGCCGCCCGTCACCGTCACCCAGCGCGAGCGCACGCCGGTCACCGAGACGAGGCCGACATTCTGCGAGAACGAGGTGTAGGGAAAGGTGTTGAAGATGCCGCCGAGCAGCGTGCCGACCCCGTCGGCGCGCAAGCCTCGGCTCAGCGCTTCGCGGTCGACGGCCTTGCCGGTGATGTCACCGAGCGCGAGAAACATGCCGAGCGACTCGATCATCACCACGATCATGACGACGCACATGGTGATGACAGGCACGAGGTGAAACTGCGGCATGCCGAAGCGAAAGGGGATGACAAGTGCGCCCCAGGAGGCCGCCGCGACCTTGTCGAAATGCATCACGCCCAGGATGCTCGCGAGCACAGCGCCGGCGATGATGCCGAGCAGCACCGCGACGTTGGCGACGAAGCCGGAACCCCATTTGATCAGGCCGAGAATGACGAGCAGCACGAACAGCGAGATACCGAGGCCCTGCAATTGCCCATAGGCCGGATTGGGAAAGCTGCCGGCGACGCCGTCGACCACCTTCGTCAGCGTCGGCAGGCCGCCGCCGGCCCAGTTGATGCCGACCCGCATCAGAGAAATGCCGATGATGAGAATGATGGTGCCGGTGACGACGGGCGGAAACAGCGGCAGCAGCCGGCTGACGAACGGCGCGACGGTGATGCCGAACAGGCCGGCCGCAATGACGGAGCCGTAGATGCCGAGCAGGCCGATCTCGGGCGCGGCGGCCATCGACAGCATCGGGCCGACGGATGCAAACGTCACGCCCATCATCACGGGCAGGCGGATGCCGACGCCGGGGAAGCCGAGGCACTGGACCAGTGTCGCAAGGCCGCAGGCGAACAGATCGGCGCTGATCAGGAAGGCAACATCCTCCGGCGGCAGCTTCAGCGCGCGCCCGATGATGAGAGGCACCGCGACCGCACCGGCATACATCACCAGTACATGTTGCAGTCCGAGCGCCAGCAGGCGCGGGACCGGCAGGACCTCGTCGACGGGATGAACTTCGCTGGTCATGGATGCATCCCCCGAAACATCTGCCTAGCCAAATTTATCGTGGAGCGCCGGAAACAGCCGGTCCGGCTTGAAGGGTGGCGCAGTGAAGCGAATGCCGGTGGCGTCCGCGATCGCGTTGCCGAGCGCCGCGGCAACCGGATTGTAGGGACTCTCGCTCATCGACTTGGCTCCAAGCGGCCCGATCGTGTCCGACGTCTCCGCGAACAACACTTCGGTGCGCGGCACGTCGGCGAAGGAGGGCAGGTGGTAGTCGCGGAATTTCGGGTTGGTGACGCGGCCGGTCGCGTCGATCACCATCTCCTCGTAGAGCGCAGCACCAAGGGCCTGTGCGACGCCGCCTTCGACCTGGCCGCGGCACTGCATGGGGTTGGCGACGATTCCGGCGTCCGCGGCTTGCACGCTCCTGAGAATCCTGAGCTCGCCGGTGCCCTTGTTCACCGCGACGCGAAAGCCCTGCACGTTGAAGCCGACCGAGCGCGGCGTGCCGCCGGAATTGCCGCTGGCTGCGAACGGCTGGCCGCGCTCGCGGGCAAGCTTGGCCAGTTCAACAAAGGACATGCGTCGCACGCCGCTGACGACTGTCTCGCCCTCGAGCGTGCAACCACCGACGTCGCACAGCCAGGCGTCTGCGGCTGCAGCCCTCAGCTCGGTCGCAAGCTGCGTGGCGGCGGCCTGCGTCGCCTTGCCGGCGACGAAGGTGCCGGCGCTGCCATAGGCGCCGGTGTCGTGGCCGCCATGGGCGGTGTCGGACTGGCGCAGGAAAATCCTGTCGACGGTGGTCGCCAGGATCGTCGCCGCGATCTGGCGGTGGACGGTGCTGGTGCCGTTGCCGAACTCGGCGGTACCGACGGTGAGATCAAAGCCGCCGTCGTCGTTGAGCGCGATCATGGCGTCCGCGATGTGGCCGGCCGGCGGCACGGTGTCGATCATGGTCAGCGCGACGCCGTCGCCGATCAGCCATTCCGGCGACAGCTCCGGCTGCGGGCCATCCGCCTGCATCGCGCGCTCGACGAGGTCGAGGCACTGGTCGAGCCCGTAGGAGCCATAGAGCACGTCGTGAAATTCGGATGGCGGCGGCGACAGCATGGGATCGCCCGGCTTGACGATGTTCAGCCTACGCATGTCGTAGGGACTGATGCCGAGCTGTTTGGCCAGCTCGTCGATCGCGGCTTCGATCGCGATCAGCGTCTGCGGCAGGCCATAGCCGCGAAACGCGCCGGCCGGCACCGTGTTGGTGTAGACGGCGTAACCGTCCACCCGCTTGTTCGGGCAATTGTAGACGGCAATGGACTCCGACAGGGAGTGGAACATGACAGGGCCGGCGTGATTGCCGTAGGCGCCGGTGTTGGAGAGCACGTCGAGCTGGAGCGCGGTGAGCTTGCCGTCGGCATCGGCGCCGACCTTGATGTGGACCCGCATCGGATGCCGCGTCGAGGTCGCGATGAACTGCTCCTCGCGGGTGAGCTCCAGCTTGACCGGGCGCCCGGTCCTGAGCGCGGCGAGTGCAAGGATGTCCTCGACGAACATCTCCTGCTTGCCGCCAAAGCCGCCGCCGACGCGCTCGCAGAACACGCGGACCTTGTCCATGGGAAGCTGGAAGATGTCCGACAACGCACGCCGGGTCAGGAACGGCACCTGCGTCGAGGTGCGGACGTTGAGCACGCCCGCATCATCGAGCCAGGCGAGACCGCCATGGGTCTCCAGCGCGGCATGTTGCACGCGATGACTGTGGAAGGTGGCCTCGTAGGTGACGGCAGATGTGGCAAGCGCCGACGCGACGTCGCCAAACTCGCCATGCGTCTCCGCCGCGAGGTTGCGCTGAGCATCGGCAACGCGGTTCGCAGTGGTCCGGTCGGGATGGATGATCGGTGCGCCCGGCGCCATCGCCTGCTCCGGATCGATCAGCGCAGGCAGGATCTCGTAGTCGACCTTGATCCGGCGGCAGGCCTCCTCGGCAGCGCCTTCGCTCTCGGCGATGACGGCCGCGACCTTCTGGCCGATGAAGCGGACGACGTCGTCAAGGACGCGCGTGTCCTCGGGGTCCATCCAGTCCTTCTCATGGCGCGCAGTCGAGATCAGGACCGACGGCGCATCCTCATGCGTCAGCACAGCGTGCACGCCGGGAACGCGAAGGGCATCCGACGTGTCGATCGCGATGATCCGCGCGTGGGCGTGAGGCGAACGCAGCAGCTTGATATGCAGAAGGCCGTCGATTGCGGTGTCGAAGGTGTAGCGCGCCGCGCCGCGGACCACATCGGGGCCTGCGGGCGCCGGGAGGCTGCGGCCGAAGGCGGCGCCGGGCTCGACGCTCTCCTCGACATTGGTCTTGCCGAGCAGCGCGTCCTCGATCGCGCGATAGCCGGTGCAGCGGCAGATATTGCCCTTCAGTGCAGATCCGAGATCGGTGCGCTGCGCCTGGTTCAGCGAGGCGCAGGTCAAGATCATGCCGGCGGTGCAGAAACCGCATTGAAAGCCCTGCGCGTCGAGGAAAGCCTGCTGCATCGGATGCGCACCGCGGTCGCCGCCGAGGCCTTCGATCGTGGTCACAGTGCGGCCGTCGGCGCGGAATGCCGGGATCAGGCAGCTATGCACCGGCTCGCCGTCGAGCAGCACGGTGCAGGCGCCGCAATCGCCGGCGTCGCAGCCCTTTTTCACGCCGAAATGGCCGAGCTCGCGCAGGAATGTGCGCAGGCACTGGCCCGCGCGCGGCTCCTGCGTGAACGTGCTGCCGTTGATCTCAAAACTCATGGCGATGCGGTTCCCAGGAGTTCGCCGCGGATCTCCTCTGCGAGCCGCAGCGTCATGTGCTTGCGCCAGAGCGGCTTGCCGTGGATGTCGGTGTGGTAGAGGTCGTCGGTGATCTGCTGCATGATCGCATCGCGCAGCGCACCCGCATCGGGCGGCTTGGAAAACGACAGCTGGATCGGTCGCACCGTGGAGGCTGTGACCGTGAGCGTCAGCGTGCCATCGGCATCGAGGCTGCCGATGAGGAGCGCTGCCGAGCGGCCGACCGGAGCCAGCGAGATCTGGCGAAACGCGGTTCGGCGCTTCAGTGCGGCAACCGGGATATCGATCTGCCGGAGCAGGTCGCCCGGCGTCAGGCGGTTGCGCTGGTTGCCGGTGACGAAGTCGACGACCGGAATCCTCTGCTCGCCACCGCCGGCCTTCCAGATGGTGCAGACGCCGTCGAGCGCGGAGGTGAGGGAAATCATCGGTCCCGCCGGCAGCGACATGCAGAGATTGCCGCCCACCGTCGCCGTCTTCCAGATCTTGAACGAAGCAAGGAAGGCGCGACAGCATTGGCCGATGAGAGGTGCTGCAAGCCAGTCGGGTGGGCAAGCGAGTCCGTCAAGTTGCGCAACGGTGCATGTTGCGGCGATGGAGAGGTGGCTCTCGGTGATCGTCAGCGCGGGCCATTTCAGATCGGTGAGATCGATGAGCCGCGTGAGGTGGGCTTGCGGCTCCGAGAACAGCCAGGTGCCGCCTGCGAGCCAAGCATCACCTGGCGTCCAAACGGGCAGCTGCGCGCGCGTTTGCGGATGGGCGACTGCTGTGATGGTATTCAAATCCATGGCTGCGCCAAAAGCTTCCGCCCGGTGAATCGTGCGATAGAGTCTTGCAAGACCGGAGCCAAGTCGCAACAAGCAAAGTCATGGCATGAACGTGTTCGGACTGGCGTCCGGCTTGCAGGCCTGTCGTCAGCAGATGTGAGGAGAAGCAGGTTCATGAACGATGCAAAGCCGATCTGGATCAGGGATCCGCTGGCCATCCTCGCCGACGGTGCTGCGCGCGGGATCGTGGTCAGGGATGGCCGGATCGTCGAGCTCGTGCCGGCAGGCGGCACGCCCGCAACCGCGGATGTTGCGGTGTTCGACGCGGGCGAGCACGTCGTCCTGCCGGGCCTCATCAACACGCATCATCACTTCTACCAGACGCTGACGCGGGCGCTGCCCGCGGCGATGGACCGCGAGCTGTTTCCCTGGCTCCAGGCGCTCTATCCGGTGTGGGCGAAGCTGACGCCGGAGCGGCTGGAGCTTGGCGTCACCGTGGCGATGTCCGAGCTGCTGCTGTCGGGCTGCACCACCACGACGGATCATCACTATGTCTTCCCGGCGGGGCTCGAGGAGTCCGTCGACATCGAGGTCAGTGTCGCCAAGCGGCTCGGGTTGAGGGTGCTGCTCACGCGTGGCTCGATGAACCTGTCGCAGCGCGACGGCGGGCTGCCGCCCGACAGCGTCGTGCAGGACGAGGACACGATCCTTGCCGACAGCGCGCGCGTGGTCGCAAAACATCACCAGCGCGGGGTGGATGCTATGGTGCAGATCGCGCTGGCGCCTTGCTCGCCGTTCTCCGTGACGACGTCACTGATGCGCGCCACCGCCGATCTCGCCGACAAGCTCGACGTGCGCCTGCACACCCATCTCGCCGAGACTGAGGATGAGAACAGATTCTGCCAGCAGATGTATGGTTGCCGTCCGCTCGACTATCTCGAGCAATGCGGCTGGCTCAACGCGCGGACCTGGCTCGCCCACGGAATCTTCTTCAATCCCGACGAGATGAGGCGGCTCGGCAAGGCCGGGACGACCGTCAGCCATTGTGCCTGCAGCAACCAGCTGCTGGCGTCCGGCTGCTGCCCGGTGTGCGAGATGGAGGAGGCCGGCGTCGGGATTGGGATCGGCGTCGATGGTTCGGCCTCGAACGACGGATCGAACCTGATGCAGGAGGTGCGCGCCGCCTTCCTGCTGCAGCGGGCGCGTTACGGGGTGACGAGGGTCAGCCACAAGGATGCGCTGCGCTGGGCGACCAGGGGCTCGGCAGCCTGCGTCGGCCGTCCGGAGCTCGGCGAGATCGCTGTCGGCAAGGCGGCGGATCTCGCGCTATTCAAGCTCGACGAGCTGCGCTTCTCCGGCCATGGCGATCCCCTGGCCGCGCTGGTGCTATGCGGGGCGCATCGGGCCGATCGGGTGATGGTGTCGGGGAAATGGGCCGTGATCGACGGCGCGATCCCGGGACTGGATGTCGCCGACCTCATCCGCCGCCACAGTTCGGCGGCGCGGGCCATGCAGTCGGGATAATCAGGCCGAAAAATTGAAAGAGGGGGCGACCACAAGTGCCGGGTGCTTCTGGCCACCCCCTCCGAACCTCCTCCGGGAGGAGCAGGTGAGTTAGGCAATGCAAGAAGCGTGCTACTTGCCCGGCAGCTTGTCGTCGATGCCTTTCACGTAGAAATTCATGCCGAGGATCTGGCCGTCGTCGAGATTGGCGCCGCCCTTGCACTCGACCGCCTTGCCGTCCTGCGCAACAATCGGGCACTTGAACGGGTGCAACTTGCCCGCGGTGATCGCGGCCTGGGCATCCTCGGCCATCTTCTTCACGTCGTCAGGCATGTTGGTGTAGGGCGCCATCGCGAACATGTGGCTGTCGAGTCCGCCCCAGGTGTCCTCCGACTTCCAGGTTCCGGCGAGCTCGGCCTTGACGCGATCGATGTAGTAGGGGCCCCAGGTGTCGAGGATCGAGGTCAGCTGGGTCTTGGGCCCGAACTTGATCATCTCGGAATCCTGGCCGAAGGCGAGCTTGCCGCGCTCGCTGGCGATCTGCATGGCGGCCGGCGAGTCCGTGTGCTGCATGATGACGTCGGCGCCCTGGTCGATCAGCGCCTTGGCGGCGTCGGCTTCCTTGCCCGGGTCGAACCAGGTGTTGGCCCAGATGATCTTGACCTTGATGTTCGGGTTGATGGTCTGCGCCGCCAGGATCGTCGCGTTGATGCCGGAGACGACCTCGGGGATCGGGAACGATCCGATATAGCCGAGCACGCCGGACTTCGACATCTTGGCCGCGATCAGGCCCTGGATGTAGCGGCCCTGGTACCACTTGGCCGAATAGGTCGACATGTTCTTGTCGCGCTTGTAGCCGGTGGCGTGCTCGAAATGCACGTTCGGATACTTCTTGGCAACCTTCAGCGTCGGGTCCATGTAGCCGAAGGATGTGGTGAAGATCAGCTTGTTGCCGGCGCGGACGAGCTGCTCGATGGCGCGCTCGGCGTCGGGGCCTTCGGGCACGTTCTCGAGATAGGTGGTCTCGATCTTGTCGCCCAATTCCTTCACCAGCGCCTGCCGGCCGACGTCATGCTGGTAGGTCCAGCCGAGGTCTCCGATCGGGCCCAGGTAAATGAAGCCGACCTTCAGCTTGTCGGCGGCGGAGGCTGCGCTGACGCTCCCGGCAAGCAAAAGCCCGGCAGTCAGCGCAAGAAGTGATTTCCTCATCATCAATCTCCAAACATCAGGGGAAAGCCACGATCCGCAACGTGCGCGCCCCATCGCGCACGCCGCGGAAATGAAACGCTAGCGATCAGGCACGAACACGGTGCCGAGCGCGGCCGGCGCGGTCGAGCCGCCGGTGCGCGCGCGGGAGAGCAGGACCAGCACGATGACGGTCGCGAGATAAGGCAGCGCCGACATGAACTGCGAGGGAATGCCGACGCCCCAGCCCTGCGCGTGCAGTTGCAGGATCGTCACCGCACCGAACAGATAGGCACCGACCACGAGGCGGCCCGGCCGCCAGGACGCGAACACCACCAGCGCCAGTGCGATCCAGCCGCGGCCCGCGGTCATGCCGGGAATGAAGAACGGCGTATAGGCAAGCGGCAGATAGGCGCCGGCAAGTCCGGCGCAGGCGCCGCCGAACATCACGGCGAAGGTTCGGATGCGCAGCACGGGATAGCCCAGCGCATGCGCGGAGACGTGATTGTCACCGCAGGCGCGCAGGATCAATCCCGCCCGCGTGCGGTACAGGAACCACCAGACGCCAACGATCAGCGCGACGGAGAAATAGACGAAGCCGTCCTCGCCGAACAGCACGCGGCCGATCAGCGGCATGTCGGTCAGGCCGGGAATGTAAAGGTGCACGGCCGGCGTGATGCGTTCTCCGACGAAGCCGGCGCCGATCAGGCCGGAGAGGCCAATGCCGAGAATGGTCAGCGCAAGACCCGTCGCGACCTGGTTGACGGCGAGCCCGAGCGCCATCAGCGCGAACACGAGCGACATCAGCGTGCCCGCGACGATGCCGAACAATGCGCCGACCAGAATCGAACCGGTCAGCCACGCGCCGCCAAAACCACAGGCGGCGCCGACGATCATCATGCCCTCGACGCCGAGATTGAGCACGCCGGAGCGTTCGGTCACGAGCTCGCCGGTCGCGGCGATCAGCAGCGGCGTCGATGCGGCGAGCACCGCGAGGACGATGGCCTCAATGAGTTCCACGGGCCACCTGTCGGTTCGGGAACACCAGCTTGAAGCGGTAGAGGATGAGGGAGTCGCAGGCGAGCACGTAGAACAGCAGAATGCCCTGAAACACCTTGGTGACATCCAACGGGATCTTCATCGCGATCTGCGCCTGCTCGCCGCCGATAAAGGTCAGTGCGAGAAAAAGGCCTGCAATTAATATTCCAAGCGGGTTCAACCGGCCGAGGAAGGCGACGATGATCGCGGTAAAGCCGTAGCCGGGCGAGATGCCGGGCTGGAGATGCCCGACGGGACCGGCGACCTCGATGATGCCGGCAAGGCCCGCCAGTGCGCCGGAGACCGCGAAGGTCAGGATGATCAGCTGGTTGGCGTTGAAGCCGCCGAACCGCGCCGCGCGGGGCGCGGCGCCGACCACGCGGATCTCGAAACCCTTGATGGTGCGCCCGAGCAGGATCGCCGCAGCCGCAACGACGAGCAGCGCGATGATCGAGCCGAGATGCAGCCGGCCGCCTTCGATCAGCAGCGGCACCGTCGCGACCGGATCGAACTCGGCCGTGGTCGGGAAATTGAAGCCGTGCGGATCGCGCCAGGGGCCGCGCACGAGATAATCCAGAAAGAGATCGGCGACATAGACCAGCATCAGGCTGGTCAGGATCTCGCTGGCGCCGAACTTCACCTTGCAGATCGCCGGGATCAGCGCATAGAGCGCGCCAGCGGCGGCTGCGAGCACGAGCATCGCCGGCAGCACCCAGGCGCCGGCATCAGTGCCCTGCGTCTTCACCGCGATCCAGCTTCCGGCGACGGCGCCGATCAGGAATTGCCCCTCGGCGCCGATGTTCCAGGCATTGGCGAGATAACAGAGCGACAGGCCGATCGCGATCATTACCAGCGGCGTCGCCTTCACCGCGATCTCCTGCAGCGAATAGCCGTCGGTCAAGGGCGCGATGAAATAGGCGTGGAGTGCAAGCAGCGGATTCTTGCCGAGGATCGCGAACAGGATGGTCATGGTGACGATCGTGAGGCCGATCGCGATCAGCGGCGAGACCAGCGCGATCGTGCCAGAGCGCTCGGCGCGCTTCTCAAGCACCAACTGCATGCGCGGCCTCCTTCGGCTCCAGGCTGCTGCCGCCCATGAGAAGGCCGAGCTTTTCGCGCGTCGCTTCGCTTGTCGCAAGTGGTGCGGACAACCGGCCGTGGAACATCACGGCGATGCGGTCGGCGATCTCCGCGAGCTCGTCGAGGTCCTGGCTGGTCACCAGCACGGCGGCGCCGGCGGTTGCGAGATCGAGCAGCGCCTGGCGGATCACCGCAGCAGCGCCGGCGTCGACGCCCCAGGTCGGCTGGCTCACCACCAGCACCGCCGGGTTGCGCAGGATCTCGCGTCCCACGATGAACTTCTGCAGATTGCCGCCGGACAGGCTCGCGGCCTCGGGATCGCGCTTGGCCTTGCGGACATCAAAAGTTTCGGTCGCTCGATCAACTGTCTTCAGCGTCGCCGCGGTGTCGATGAAGCCGCGACGGACCATGCCGCTGGCGGCGTGCCCGGTCAGCAACGCGTTCTCCGACAGCTTCATGCGCGGCGCGGTGCCATGGCCGAGCCGCTCCTCGGGAACGAAAGCCGCGCCCAGCTTGCGGCGCTGCGTGATCGAGAGGTGGCCGGCGGCGATGCCTTCGATCACCACGGTACCGGGATCCTTGGACAGCCGCTCGCCGGAGAGCGCCGCAAAGAGCTCGTCCTGGCCGTTGCCGGCGACGCCGGCGATGCCGAGGATCTCGCCGCCCTTCAGCTCGAACGAGATGTGCTCGAGCCGCACGCCATGCGCCTCGCTTGGCGCCAGCGAGAGATCGTTGACGACCAGCCGCGGCACCGTCGTCTGCCGGCCGGCGGGAGCCTTCACTTCCTTGATCTCGCCGCCGACCATCATGCGGGCGAGCGAAGCTGCGGTCTCGAGCCGGGGATTGCAGGTCTCGACCTTCTTGCCGCCGCGCAGGATCGTGGCGGTATCGCAGAGGCGCTTCACCTCCTCCAGCTTGTGGCTGATGTAGAGGATGGCGCGGCCTTCCGCCTTGAGGCGCTCCAGCACGATGAAGAGCTGATCGGCCTCCTGCGGGGTCAGCACCGCGGTGGGCTCGTCCAGGATCAGGAATTTCGGGTCCTGCATCAGGGCGCGGACGATCTCGATGCGCTGGCGCTCGCCGACCGACAATTGCCAGACCTCGCGCCTGGGATCGAGCGGCAGACCGTAGGTCTTCGACACCTGCTCCAGCCGCGCCGACATGTCCTTGAAGGATTCTTTCCCATCGAGGCCGAGCGCGACGTTCTCGGCGACGGTCAGATTGTCGAACAGCGAGAAGTGCTGGAACACCATGCCGATACCGCGGCTGCGCGCTTCGGACGGACCAGACAGGACGATCGGTTGGCCCTGCCAGCGAATCTCGCCGGCGCTAGGCTGGATCAGCCCGTAGATCGCCTTGACCAGCGTCGACTTGCCGGCGCCGTTCTCCCCGAGCAGGGCGTGAATCTCCTTCGGCCAGATGTCGATGTCGATGGAATCGTTGGCGAGAAAATCGCCATAGCGTTTGGTGAGCCCGAGCGTCTGAAGCAACGGGGACTCGCCGGAATGCAGGCCGTTAGGCGTCGGATCTAACATTCGCTGATGCGCTTGCATGGGGTGAAGTGCCTCAATAGTGGGCTAGTTTGAACCGCCGCGTAAGGTGTGAAAAAGCGTCATCCCTTGCTCAACGCTTCGGCAGGCGGGCGGTGTCGGCGAGTCGTGGCTCTCGCCGGGCGCGGATTGTGCTTGAGCGCTCCAGGATTGTCCTTGTGGGGACCGCTCGGGCGTGGGGCCTGTTGCAAATTTGTGACGGTTCAAATCAAATCGGAACCCCGTGTGCAGGCCTGATCTGAAGTTGAGCAAAATCGCGCCAAGACGCGTATGCAACGTCGGATCGCCGCGCGACGCGCCGTCGACGATTCCGTCAACCTCGTTCGCTCGACGTGAAACGCGAACAAAATCAAACGGGAATGTTTGGCAATGGCCGGCCTCGCATCGCTGTGTGCCGGCGCGCATGGCCCGCGAAAATCCTCGAAATCCAGCGATGAAATGTCGCCTGCTGCCGAAACAAACGGCATGCCTTGAAAAAAGTTGAGGCTTCTCACTCCTGATGATCGGCGCAAGTGTCGCACCCAAGGGACATTCATTTTTACGTGTCCAAACTTGGGGGTATCAGGATGTCGTTTCGTTTCAAGGCAATTGCAGCGGCGGCGCTGTCACTTGCTACGCTCGCCACCGGTGGCCTGGCTCAGGCTGCGGATTTGCCGGTCAAGGCTGCCAAGAAGGCGCCGGACCTTCCGTTCTTCCTGGTGATCGACGACCGCGTCACCTTCTCCTACATCTTCAATGCCTCGCAGCCCGGTGCGTTCACCAACACCAACGGTGTGATCAACGCCAAGACGACGAAGCAGGTCTACTCCTTCACCCACTTCGACGCCTGGGCTTACGGCACCAACTTCTTCACCATCTCGATGTTCAAGTCGGATCACAACGATCCGGCGGGTCCGTGCACCGCCACCGGCGTGATCGTGTCACCGGCTGCCGGCTTCGCAGCCACGCCCGCAAGCTGCGCCGGCGCAACCGAAATCTACGGCCTGTTCCGCTCGACCTTCGGCTGGAACGAGATATTCAACACCAAGGCGTTCACGCAAGGGCCCCTGCACAACATCTCGTTCGAGGTTGGCATGGATGCCAACACCGAGAACCGCTATTTCGGCGCCGCCAAGCGTGACGTCGTCGCCGGTCTGCAGTTCGCTTTCGACCTTCCCTACAAGGGCTACTTCAACGTGGCGCCTCTGGTGTATTGGGAGTTCGCGAACCACAACTCCTTCTCGCAGTGCGGCGCCGGCTGGATGGCCCCGTGTCTCACCGACGGCAACACCTCGTTCAAGCCGACTTGGGCGATCGAGACCAACTACTACATGGACCTCGGCTTCCTGCCGCCGAACATGCAGTATTTCTCGATCAGCGGCCGCGCCGGCTGGTATGGCAAGAAGGGAACGGACACCGAGCCGCTTCCGGCCAGCGTTGCCAACGGCGTCTATCCCACCAAGGTCGAGTTCAACTCGGAGCCGATCCGCCTGACAATGGATGCCTCGAAGGCGATCTGGGGTGAGAAGTACTCGCACTTCGTCGATGTCTGGGTGGCCTATCGCTACTGGCAGAACAAGTTCGGCCTCGATCACAACAACGCAGTTGCCTGCACCACCTTGGTCGGTGGAGCGAAGGTGAGCACCGGGTCCTGCACCGAGTCCTCGCTCTACTCCGGTATCACCGTGAAGTTCTAGCCACCTGAGATATTTCAGGTGAAAGACGATGGCGCCGCGTCAAACCTCCGCGGCGCCATCTTCGTTTGGCGATGAACTGCCGTAGGGTGGGCAAAGCGTAGCGTGCCCACCACTTCTGCTTCCATTGCGTTGAGATGGTGGGCACGGCGCAAGGCGCCTTTGCCCACCCTACGGCACTGTTTGCTGGATACCTACTTCGTCCACACGCCGGCGTGCAGCGCTTCGGCTTCGTCTTCGAGCAGTGGCCCGACGACCTCCGTCGGTCGCTGGCCGCTGGCAAACACCTCGCGGCAGGGCAAATCGAGCGTCGGGTTCTCCGGGTGGTTGCCGGTGACGCCGCGCAGGCGGTGCTCGCTGAGGCCGTAGACGACGCGGCCGATGCCGGCCCAGTAGATCGCGCCGGCGCACATCGCGCAGGGTTCGGCGGACGAATAGAGCGTGGCTTTGGCCAGCACCTCGCGGCCGAGCGTGCGGCAGGCCTGGGTGGCCGCGAGCCGCTCGGCATGTGCGGTGCCGTCGCGGTCCGGCATGTAGCCGTTCTCGGTCTCGATCAGCACCTTGCCGTCGGCACCGACGACAATGCAACCGAAGGGATGGTTGCCGTGGGTGAGCGAGCGCCGGGCGACCGCGAAGGACAAACGTAAGAAGTGTTCGTCGCGTTCGGTTGCCTCGCTCATCGCTCCTCCGCGATCAATGACCCGCCATGTGCCGGCCGAACACGGTGAGATCGGCTTCGCTGGTCCGTGCTTCATACACGAATTCGCCGTGGAACATCACCACCAAACGGTCCGACAGTTCGAGCAGTTCGTCGAGATCCTCGCTGACGAGCAGCACCGCGGCGCCGCGGTTGCGCGCCGCCATGATCTCGGCGTGGATCTGGGCCACCGCCGCGAAATCGAGGCCGAAGCAGGGATTGGCTGCGATCAGCACCTCGACGTCGCCGCCGAGCTCGCGGGCGAGCACGGCGCGCTGCACGTTGCCGCCCGACAGTGCCGAGATTGGCGTATCGGGCGTGCGGGTCTTGATCTTGTACTGACCAATTTTTTTCCTGGCGTCGTTGCGGAAGGCGCTGCGATTGAGCCACCAGCCGCCACTTGCAAAGGGCGCCCGGTCGAATTCGCGGAAGGCGATGTTGTCGGCGACGCTCATGCCGCCGACGCAGGCGTTCTTCAGCGGCTCCTCGGGCAGCAGCGACATCCGGTGGCGCCGCATCTCCTCGCGGCTGGCGTGATAGGGATCGCCCGCCACGCGCACCTCGCCGCTCTCGGCCTCGCGCTGGCCGGCCAGCACCTCGACGAGCTGGCGTTGGCCGTTGCCGGAAACGCCGGCGATGCCGACGATCTCCCCGGCGCGCACGGTCAGGGAAACATCGTGCACGGCGATCGCGCCGGCATCGTCGAGTGCCCGAACCTTCTCAAGCTCCAGCCGCGCCTGACCGGCTTCGCCGGTGCGCGGCGGCTGCACCGTCAGCTCCTCGGCGCCGATCATGGTGCGCGCCATCGCATCCGGCGTCAGCTCGGCGACCTTGCCGGCCCCGGCAAGCTTGCCGCGGCGCAGGATCGTGACCTCGTCGGCGAAGGCCATGACCTCGCGAAACTTGTGCGTGATCATCAGGATGGTCAGCTCGCCCCTGACCACCATGTCGCGGAGCATGCCGAGCACTTCGTCCGCTTCCGCCGGCGTTAGCACCGAGGTCGGCTCGTCCAGGATCAGGAAGCGACGCTTCAGATAGAGCTGCTTGAGGATCTCGCACTTTTGGCGCTCGCCGGCGGAGATGTCGGAGACCCGCGCTGAGAGCGGCACCTTGAAAGGCATCCGAGCAAGGAACGCCTCGAGCTCTTTCATCTCCTTGGGCCAGTTCACGACGGCCGGCACATGGTCTCGCGCCAGCACGAGGTTTTCGGCAACCGTCATGGCCGGCACCAGTGTGAAATGCTGGTAGACCATGCCGAGGCCGAGCGCGTGGGCATCCTTCGGGTTGGTGATCGCCTGCTCGCGGCCGCCGACGATGATGTCGCCCTCTGTCGCGTGGTAGTAGCCCATGATGCATTTGACGAGGGTGGATTTGCCGGCACCGTTTTCGCCGAGCAGGGCGTGGAACGAGCCCGGCCGCACCTTCAGCTCGACATTGTCCAGCGCCAGGAAATCGCCGAAGCGCATGGTCATGGCGATGGCATCGACGCCGAAGGCGCCCGACGGCGGAGGCGTTTCGCCGATGATCACGAAATCGCTCCGATGAAGGCATCGGAGGTCGAGACCGCGCCGAACACGCCGCCCTGCATCTTGATCATCTTCAGCGCGTGGTCGTGGTTGCTCTTGTCGGTCGCGCCGCAGCAATCGTGCAGCAGCACGCATTCGAAGCCGCGGTCGTTGGCTTCGCGCATGGTGGTGTGGACGCAGACGTCGGTGGTGATGCCGGTCAGCACGATGTTCTCGATGCCGCGGACGCGCAGGATCAGCTCCAGATCGGTGGCGCAGAACGAGCCTTTGCCTGGCTTGTCGATGATCGGCTCGCCGGGCAGGGGTGCCAGCTCCTCGATGATGTCCCAGCCGGGCTCGCCGCGCACAAGGATGCGGCCGCATGGGCCGGGGTCGCCGATGCCGGCGCCGATCTGGCGCGAGCGCCAGCGCTTGTTGGCGGGAAGATCGGAGAGGTCAGGGCGGTGGCCCTCGCGGGTATGGATGATGTGAAAGCCTTGCTTGCGCATCGCGGCGAGCAGCCTCTTGATCGGCTCGATCGGCGCCCGCGTTAGCGAGAGGTCATAGCCCATCTTGTCGACATAGCCGCCGACGCCGCAGAAATCGGTCTGCATGTCGATGATGATGAGCGCGGTGTTCTCGGGGCGGAGATCGCCGTTGTAGGGCCAGGCGTAGGGTTCGGACTTGATGTAGCGCTCGGGCATGGACGACCTCGTGCGTGTTACCGTGTGATCGAGAGTTCGGCGGGTGCGCCGGTCAGCGTCCGCTTCGGCGAGCAGGTGATGATCATGATCGCCAGCGTCAGGATGTAGGGCGCAGCGTTGAAGAGGTGGTAGCCGGAGGTGACGCCGACCGATTGCAGCGCCGGTCCCAGCGCCGCGGCGCCGCCGAAGGCGAGTGAGGCCCACAGGCAGAGCAGGGGATCCCAGCGCGCGAAGATCACGAGCGCCACGGCGGTGATGCCCTGACCCGAGGACAGGCCCTCGTTCCAGCTGCCGGGATAGAACAGCGACAGGAACGAGCCGCCGATGCCGGCGAGGAAGCCGCCGACCATGGTGGCGCGCAGGCGGATCAGCAGCACGGAATGGCCCATCGCACGGGCGGCATCCGAGCTCTCGCCGGCGGTGCGGATGAGCAGGCCCCAGCGCGTGGTACGGAATGCCCAATAGAGAATTGGCGCCAGCACGACGCCGATCAGGAACAGCACGTTGATACGCAGCGCGGCGCGCACCTGCGGGAGGTCGCTCCACCAGCCGAAATCGATGGCGGGCAGGCGTGGTGCGGTGGGCTCGATCAGCGGTTTGCCGAGATAGAAAGCGAGGCCGGTGCCGAACAGCATGAGCGCGATACCGACCGCGACGTCGTTGACGCGCGGCAGCGAGCAGATGCCGGCATGCAGTGCGCCCAGCAGCGCGCCGGTGATGCCGGCGGCGAGCACCCCCAACCATGGTGATCCCGTGAGGTAAGAGATGCCATAGGCGCTCATCGCGCCCATCACCAGTGTGCCTTCGAGGCCGAGATTGATACGGCCTGCGCGCTCGGTGATGCATTCGCCGAGACTCACGAACAGGAACGGGGTGGAGACGCGAATGGCACCGCCGAGCACGGCGAGCGGGACGGTCCAGAGTCCGATCGATCCGTCTGCCATCTCAGGATTTTCCCTTCAAAAATCCGATGCGGCCGTAGAGCGCATCGCTGGCGAGCACGAAGACGAAGATGATGCCCTGCAGCACCAGCACGGACGCATCGGGCAGTCCCAGGCGGCGTTGCAGCAGGCCGCCGCTGGCGCTGATGCCGCCGAGCAGGATCGCGATGGGGATGATGGCGAGCGGATTTTGCCGCGCGAGGAAGGCGACGAGAATGCCGGTGAAGCCGTAGCCGGCCGCGAGGTTGGCGTTGGTGCGCCCCTGCACGGCGGCGACCTCGACCATGCCGGCAAGACCCGCCGCGCCGCCGGCGAGGAAGCAGACGGTCAAGATCAGCTTGCTGACCCCGAGGCCGACGATCTTGGCAGCACGGATGTTGCCGCCGGCAACACGCGCGGCGAAGCCGAACACGGTGTGATAGATCAGGATGTAAGACGCGATCGCGGCGATCAGGCCGAAGACGAGGCCCCAATGCACGTCGGTGCCGGGAATGGAGCCGATCATGTTGGCGGCGCCGATCTCGCGGGTGGAGGGCTTATTGAGGCTGGCGGGATCGCGCATCAGCCCCTCGACGAGATGGTTGAGGATCGCGAGCGCGATGTAGACCAGCAGCAGGCTCGAGATGGTCTCGTTAACGCCGCGATATTGCCGGAGCGAGCCGGAGAGCATGATCCACAGCCCGCCGCCGATCACGCCGGCGCAGACCATGGCGATCTGGACGACGAACGGCGGCATGCCCTGAAGCGCGAGTGCGGCGCTGGTTGCCGACAGTGCGCCGATCAGCAGCGCACCTTCGCCGCCGATGATGACCATGCCGAGTTGCGCGGGTAGCGCGGTGCAGAGTGCGGTGAGGATCAGGGGGGCTGCGCGCGTCAGCGTGTTCTGCCAGGAGAACCAGGTGCCGAACGCGCCGTAATACATGTAGAAATAGAGATCGAGCGGGTTCTTGCCGAACATCGCGACGAAGACGCCGAACACCGCAAGCGCGCCGACGAGCGCCGCGCCCGGGATCAGGACATATTCGATCGTGCCGCCGTGACGCTGGAGGAAGCCGGGATCGGCGGCCGGGGCGACTGTCCCGACCGCGTCCGTGGAATCCGCCGCTTCCGTGGTCACGAAGTGGCTCCGATCACGCCCTCGACCAGATAGTCCATCTTCTCGAGTTCGGGATCCTTCTGGCCTCGGTCGGTCCCGGCAGGGATCACCGTCTTGCCCTTGTTGTCGACCAGCCCACCCTTGAAGATGGCGTAGCCTTCTGCCGACAGGAATTTTGCCTTGGCCTCGTCAGCCGCCTTGCGCGCTTCCGTTGAGACCGCTTCGCCGTAGGGGGAGACCTTCACGATCTCTTCCTTCAGGCCGCCGCGGTAGAAGTTCGGGATGCCTTCGCCGGCGGCGATCATCTTGACGAACTTCGGATAGAGCGCTTCCCAGTTCCACTCGGCGCCGGTGAGATAGGCCTTGGGTGCCAGTGCCGACTGGTTGGTGTGATAGCCGCAGACGAAGGCGCCGCGCCGCGCGGCGTTCTCGACCATGGTCTTGGGACCATCGACGTGACAGGTGAGCACATCCACGCCCTGATCGATCAGGCTGTTGGTGGCTTCGGCCTCCTTGACCGGCATCGACCAGTCGCCGGTGAAGATCACCTGCGTGGTGGCCTTTGGATTGACGGACTTGGCGCCAAGCGCGAAGGCGTTGATGTTGCGCAGCACCTGCGGGATCGGCTTGGCCGCGACAAAGCCGAGCTTGCTGCTCTTCGACGTCAGGCCGGCGACGATGCCGGAGATGTACTGGGCCTCGTCGATATAGCCGAAATAGCTGCCGGCGTTCTTGGGGTCCTTGTCGCTCCAGAGGCCGCCGCAGTGCTCGAAGCGCAGCTTCGGGTACTTGGTGGCCATCTTGATCATGTGCGGATTGTAGTAACCGAACGAGGTCGGGAAGAGCAGGGTGGCGCCGTCGAGATTGATCATGGACTCGATCGTCTTCTCGACCGCGTCGGTCTCCGGCACCTTCTCCTCCTCGACCACCTTGAGGCCGGGAATCTTCTTGAGTGCCGCCGCGCCCTGCGCGTGGGCCTGGTTGTAGCCGTAGTCGTCGCGCGAGCCGACATAGATGAAGCCGATGGTGGTCTCGGCCGCGAAGGCCGGGCGGAGGCCCGCTGCCGCGCCGAGGGTGAGGGCCGCGCCGCCCTGCAACAAATGACGTCGTGAAATCCTGCCAGAATCCATTGCTCGCTCCCCTTGGCGGATGCCCCGCCTTGATCTCGCGGCTGCGCCAGCCTGGCGGAGCCGGGATCGGATGTCGCAAGCTTCGTGCCAGAGATTATGAAGAGTGCAATTGCGATTAAGTATATGGAATATATGAGATATAATAATCGTCGAGAACTTGGCGAGGAAAGTAGCAGATTAATTTATAGGCAGTATTTCGTAATTGTATGCAGTGGAGTTAAGCAGTCTTAACCGGCTCCCAGATGTGCATGACCAGCTTCGGACCGTCGGCCGAGAAGGTGCATTCATGCTAACCACGCGCTGACTGGGACGGCGCCGGAAGATGTTCGCTGGCACCGAACTTGTATCGATTGTCGTCAGGACCGCCGCTGCTGTGGTCCCCTAGAAGATGGAAAGCTCGCCGAGATGGGTGCTGGTACCGTTCACGATGCATCGCTCGGCAAGGAGATCGTTCGCCGCATCAACGAGCTCGGCGCGATCTCGGAAGAGCCCGACAAGCTCACCCGCATCTTCCTCAGCAAGGAATTGCGCAAGGCCGCCGACCTCATCCTGAGCTGGATGCGCGAGGCCGGCATGAGCGCGCATCTCGACGCGATCGGCAATGTCTGCGGCCGGTATGAAGGCGAGCGGCCGGGCGCGCCCTGCCTGATGCTCGGCTCGCACTACGACACCGTGCGCGATGCTGGCAAATGGGATGGACCGCTGGGCGTGATCACCGCGATCTCCTGCATCGCCGATCTCAACCGCCGCGGCAAGCGTCTGCCGTTTGCGATCGAGGTCATTGGCTTCGCCGACGAGGAGGGGGTGCGGTTCGCCTCGACCCTGCTCGGCAGCCGCGCGGTGGCCGGCACCTTCGACGAGAGCGTTTTGAACACGCGCGACCGTGACGGCGTGTCGATGCGCGATGCGCTCGTTCAGTTTGGGCTGGATCCCGATCACATCGGCGCGGCCGCACGGACTCGGCGCGAACTGCTCGCCTATCTCGAATTGCACATCGAGCAAGGTCCGGTGCTGGAAGCACAGAACTTGCCCGTCGGCGTGGTCACCGCAATTGCCGGCGCGACACGGCTTGCTGCGCGGCTGACCGGCATGGCCGGTCACGCCGGCACCGTGCCGATGGCGCTGCGCCGTGACGCGCTCACCGGTGCGGCCGAATGTATCGGCGCGATCGAGCAGTTCTGCCGCACCGACGAGGGCGGTCTGGTCGGCACCGTCGGCTACATCCAGGCGAGGCCCGGTGCGACCAACGTGATCCCAGGCGAGGTGTCTTTCACCATCGACATGCGCGCGCCAACCGACATGCACCGCAAGCGCGCGGTTGCCGACGTCGTCCGCCAGATCGAGGCGATCGCAAAGCGCCGGCAATTGACGCTCCAGCTCGACGTCACCCACGAGAACCGCACCGCGCCCTGCGCACCCTGGCTGAAGCAGCAGATCGCGCAGGCGATCGCTGCGGAAGGTCTCTCCGTGTTCGAGCTGCCGAGCGGGGCGGGTCATGACGGCATGGCCATGATCGACATCGCCGATGTCGGCATGATCTTCGTCCGCTGCCGCGGCGGCATCAGCCATCACCCGGACGAACACGTCGAGCTTGCCGATGCCGACGCCGGCGCGCGGGTGCTGCTGCGGGTGATCGAGAATTTCAGGCCGCGGGAGGACCGCGCCGGCGCGAACTGACGGCCGGGAGCTGCCTGTCATCGGGAAGAGATAAGAATCAGTCATCCTGAGAATGGTGACCGGCAATGGCCGGAAGCACGAGACATCAGGCGCGAATGAATAGCGATATTTTCTTGCCGTCACATCGCGGAAATCGATTTTACCAGGGCAAAGCTGCGACCTTCGTCGCCAACGCCCTTCAGGCGGTCAATTTTCTCGGCGATCGATTCCTGAGACAATCGCCCCATTCGTTCTCGGCCATCGCGGATCTTTACCGGCACTCGATGGACAGCGCCTTTTCGGTGACCGAGGCTTTCCTCGTCACGGGCGCGCCCCATGCCTCCGCCTATTACCCGCGCGACTTCGCCTGGTTCTACCCCGATGTCCTCGACCCCGAGACCATCATGGATGCGCAGGACGCGGTTCGACGGGCTCGTTTGCTCGAGAAGAGCGTCCGCCTGTTGCTGGAGGCGGTTCGCGCCGACGTCGTCACCACGACCATCGTGCCGGCGGGACGCGGCCGGTATCTCGGCGTGAATTATTTCTCGCGCCCCTCGGACACGCTGCTCGGCATTCTCGCCGGTCTCCAGCAGATGCTCTCCGCCGAGGAGAGGGCGTCGACCTATCTGGCGATGTCACAATGCGCGCATGCAGGCCACCTGTTGCTGACCGAATATGGCGCCGATCTGAAGCGCGCGATCCTGAAGCTTGCAAGCGAGCTGGAGCCGTTCGACGCTGACGGCACCAGATATTTGCTGTGCGACGCCAGCGGGCCTCGCTCTGCGGCGACGGATACACGTGCCGAGCGCCGGCGTTTCGTCACCAATGCCTGCGTCTACACGACGTTCGTGTGGGGAGTGCGGCTTGGGATCGTCGACGAAAACGAGCTGAAGCGGCTGCTTGGGCGCGACCTTGTGCAGTACAAGCGGGATCTGCTCCGTCTGTTCGGCAAGGACGGCTATATCAGGCATTCGCTTGACGGCGCAGCGGGCGCGCCGGTGTCCTTGGTGGCCCTGGATTTCGTCAGCGTGCATCGCGGCTTCTGGGATATGAGCGATGCCAGCGAGCGCGCGCTGTTCTCGGCGACGGCCGATCTGATCATCGCCGAACCGCGCTTCCGCATCCCCAGCACGTTCCACTTCCTGGTGTCCGCGGATAATCCGCGCAACAAGATCATCCACAAGATCGCGGCGCCGGCCTATCAGGGGCGTTCGTCCTGGCCGACGTTCAATGTCGAGTTTGCGGATCGTATGCTGGACTTTGATGAGGCCTCAGGGAGCGATACCTACCGGGCCTGCGCGCAAAGGATATTGAAGGACATTCGCACCGCGACCGAGGTCCATGGCGGCTATCAGGAGCTGATCTCGGAGCAGGGCCTGAAATATCGCACCTGGGCCTACAAGGGGGCGGTGGCCCACTCCTGGTTTCCGCGCTTCCTGTCCGTCTGGAGGAGGGCGTATGGAACGCCGCTCCTCCAGTGGAATGATTGATCCGCGGGGTTATCCCGCCGTCACGTCTACGAGTTCGCCGCCTTCGAGCACCTTGGCCGCCTTGGCGCTGTCGAGATCGCCTTCCCAGGCCGCCACCACGACCGTCGCCACGCAGTTGCCGACGAGGTTGCCGAGCGCGCGGGCCATGCCGATGAACCAGTCGACCGAGAGGACCAGCACGAGGCCGATCGCGGGGATGCTCGGCACCGCGTTCAGCGTCGCGGCCAGGATCACGATGGCTGAGCCCGGCACGCCATGCGCGCCCTTCGACGTGATGAGCGAGACGCCGAGCACCAGCAGGAGGTCGCCGAACGAGAGCGGCGTGTTGGTCGCCTGGGCGATGAACACGACGGCAAGCGTCAGGTAGATCGAGAAGGCGTCGAGGTTGAAGGAATAGCCGGTCGGGATCACGAGGCCGACGATGGAATCCTTCACGCCCATGCGCTCCAGCTTCTTCATGATCTGGGGCAGCACCGCGTCCGAGGACGCCGTCGCGAGCACGATGGTCAGCTCCTCGCGCAGATAGGCGAGGAATTTAAGAATGTTGATTCCGGCAAGCGCCATGACGCCGCCGAGCACGCCCAACACGAAGATGCCGACGGAGACGTAGAACAACATCACCAGCGACACGAGCTGCTTCAGCGAGCCGACGCCGTACTTGCCGACGGTGTAGGCGACCGCGCCGAGCACGCCGAGCGGGGCGACACGCACGATCAGTCCCATCACGCGGAACAGCACGGTGGAGGCCGCGTCGATGATGGAGGTAACGAGCGCGCCCTTCTCGCCGCCGACCAGCGCAAGGCCGACCCCGAACAGCACGGCGAAGAACAGCACCTGCAGCACGTCGTTGCGCGACAGCGCATCGAAGGAGGTGGTCGGGATCACGTTCATCAGAAAGGCGCCGATGCCGCCGCCGGACAGCTTGTGGGCGTTGTCGGCATAGGTGTTGAGCGCCTTGGCATCCAGCGTCGACGGATCGATGTTCATGCCGTGGCCGGGGCCGAAGAGATAGGCGAGCAGCAGGCCGACCACGAGCGCCACCGTCGTCATGACCTCGAAGTAGACCAGCGCCTTGACGCCGACCCGCCCGACCTTCTTGAGGTCACCGGCGCCGGCGATGCCATGCACGACGACGCAGAACACGATCGGCGCCACGATCATCGAGATCAGCTTCAGGAAGGCGTCGCTGAGGATCTTGAGTCCGATCGCGAAGTCCGGGACGGCCATTCCCAGGATGACGCCGAGCACCAGCGCGGCCAAGACCTGGACGAACAGCGAGGTATAGAGCGGCTTGGACTCGGCGGCCGGAGCCGCGGCAATGGTCGACATGAAAACTCCCCGTTTCTGACGACGTTTCCGTCGTCCAAAAAAGGAGCAACAACCGTGCCAGAATGTCGCGGTTACCTCCCGGAAACCGGGAATTTGCCGTTCAGGCCGCTCAAACCGGCGCGCCAGCGGGCCGTCGGGAAGGCAGCCCAAGGGCCTGCCCGGTAGGCTCAGGCGAATGCCGGCGCAGGATCAGCGGCAGCAGTCCGCCGACGCGCAGGGTCTCGCATTCCAGATTGGTCTCGACCGCGGCGATGGCCGTGAAGCGGTCGATCTCGGTGCCGTCCCGCAGGATCCGAACCTCGATTGCGGCGCGCGGCGCGAGAGCTTCGACGGACGCCTCGATCTCGATCATGTCGTCCGCTTTCAGCCCGAGCGTTTGCGGCCGACGATCCGCCGGCAGGCGCAGCGGCAGGATGCCCATGCCGATCAGATTGGAGCGATGAATTCGCTCGAAGCTCAGTGCCAGCACCGCGCGCGCGCCGAGCAGGGCGACGCCCTTCGCTGCCCAATCGCGCGAGGAGCCCATGCCGTAGCGTTCGCCGGCCACGATGACGGCGGGGCGTCCCTCCTGTGCATAGCGGTCGGCCGCGAGACGTAGCGGGAGGCGTTCACGGGTGCCTGCGAGGATCGTCTGTCCGGGCGGTAGGTTGGGATCGAGCAGATTGCGCACGCTCTTGTTGGTGAAGAGTCCGCGCAGCATCACCTCCCAGTTGCCGCGGCGTGAGGCGAAGACGTTCAGGTCTTGCGCATCCTCGCCACGCGCGACGAGATAGCGGGCCGCCTCGCTGCTCGCTCCGATCGCTCCTGCCGGTGAGATGTGGTCGGTGGTGATGTCGTCGCCGAGCACCAGCAGGGGCGTTGCCGCATAGTGTCCGAGACGCGTGCCCTGGCCGAAATCCGCAAAGGGCGGGCGGCGAATGTAGGTCGAGGCGTCGTCCCAAGGAAACAGCGCCGTGTCAGGGGCCTCGAAGGCGGCCCAGTCGGCGCTCGCTTCGGCCGCGTCATAGGCGCGGCCAAAATCGCTTGCTTCCCGGGCGCGGGCGAGCGCCGCGTCGATCTCAGGGCCGGTCGGCCAGAGATCCGCAAGGCGCACGTCCACACCGGCATCGTCGCGCCCGATCGGGTCTTGCAGGATGTTGCGGCTGACGTCGCCGGCGAGAGCAAAGGCGATGACGAGCGGGGGTGACGCGAGAAACGCGAGCTCGATCTGCGAATGCACGCGGCCGGGAAAGTTGCGGTTACCTGACAGCACGGCGACGGGCGTGATGTGACCTCCGGCGAGCGCTTGTGCCATTGCGGGGGCCAGAGGACCTGAATTGCCGATGCAGGTCGTGCAACCGTAGCCGACGATGCCAAAGCCCAGCGTCTTGAGATCGTCGAGCAGACCGGAACGCATCAGATAGCGCTCGGCCGTCGGCGAGCCCGGCGCGAGCGAGGTCTTGACCCAGGACGGCGGCCTGAGCCCGCGCTGGTGCGCCTTGCGGGCCAGGAGACCCGCGGCAATCAGGAGGCGTGCGTCTGATGTGTTGGTGCAGCTCGTGATCGCGGCGATCGCAACCGCTCCGTCGGCTGGTGGGCGCGCGCGATCCGTGTCTGCGGTCGCCGCGCGGCGCTCCAGGCCGAGTGCCTCGGCCGTCCTGCCGGCCGCAATACGGTCCTGCGGGCGGCGAGGGCCGGCGAGGCTCACCTCGACTTCATCGAGGTCGATGGTGACCGTCTCGGTGTAGCGGGGCTCGGCGGCCGGATCGAACCAGAGCTGTTGGCGGCGCGCATAGGCCTCGACCAAAGCGAGCTGCTCGCGCGACCGGCCGGTCTGCCCGAGATAGTCGACCGTCCGTTCGTCGATTGGGAAGTAGCCCGAGTTGCCGCCGAACTCCGGCGTCATATTGGCGACGACGGCACGGTCGCCGGCCGAGAGCGCGGAGACTCCGGGGCCGAAGAACTCGACGAAGCGATCGGCAAGATCGATCCGCCGCAGGCGTTCGGTGACGGTCAGCGCGAGATCGGTTGCCAGCACGCCCTCGCGCAAGCGTCCCGTCAGGCGGACGCCGACCACCTCGGGGACCCGCATGGTCACGGGCATGCCGAACATCACGCTTTCAGCCTCGAGCCCGCCGACGCCCCAGGCGAGCACGCCGATGCCGTTGATCATGGGCGTGTGGCTGTCGGTGCCGATCAGCGTGTCGGGCACGGCCCAGAGCTGACCGTCACGAGTCGTGGTCGTCACGACGCTCGCGAGGCGCTCGAGGTTCAGCGTGTGCATGATGCCGGTGCCCGGCGGATGCACGCGGACTCCGTCGAGCGCCTGGCTTGCCCATTTCATGAAGCGATAGCGCTCGCCATTGCGCTTGAGCTCCTGCGCCATGTTCAGCTTCATCGCGTCGGGGCGCCCGAATACGTCGACGCCGAGCGAGTGGTCGGTCGAGACGTCGACGGGAAGGACCGGATTGAGGCGGTTGGGATCGCCGCCGGCTTCCGCGAGCGAGGCGCGCAGGCCCGCGATATCGACCAGCGCGGGACCGCAAGTCGTGTCGTGCATGAGAACGCGCGAGGGCTGGAACGCGATCTCGCGGTCACTGCGCCCATTGGCGAGCCAGCCGAGGATCGCGGCAACGGATGCATCCCGTTCCTCGCCGCCGTTGCGCAGCACGTTCTCGAGCAGGATCCGCAGGATCATGGGCAAGCGAAGCAGGCCCTCGCCCGCCGCGGCCGTGATGTCGGCGATGCGGTAGGTCTGCGACCCCATGATAAGCGTTGCGAAGGCGGTCATCATCTCATCCTGGCTGCGAGATCAGGCGTGTTGCTCGGCTGGTTGTGTCTCTGTCTCGTCCGCGTTCTCCATCCGTGCGAACCAGGTCATCAGGAACGACACGAACAGCAAGCCGCTGAGGAACAGCAGCCCGCCATAGGCGCTGCCGGTCCAGTCCTTGATGGCGCCGATGGCGTAGGGGCCGGCGAAGCCGCCGAGATTGCCGATCGAGTTGATCGCCGCGATCGATACCGCCGCCGTCGAGCGCGTCAGGAACAGGCCGGGCAACGACCAGAACGGCGACTTGAAGGCGTAGATGCCCGCGAGCGACAGCGAGATCAGCGTCATGGCGATGGCGGGCTGAACCACGAGCCCCGTGAGCGCAAGCGCGGCGGCGCCCCAGAGCAGCGGGATCGCCGAATGCTTCTGCCGCTCGCCGGTACGATCGGAATTGCGCGACCACAACACCATGACCACGGTGGCAAAGGCGTAGGGCAGCATGGCAATGAGTCCGACCTCGAAATTCGTCAGCGTCGACGACAGGCCCTTGATGATCTGCGGCATCCACATTCCGATGCCGAGATTGCCGACCTGGTAGATGAAATAGATCACCGACAGGAACAGCACTTTCGGGTTGGTGATGGCGGCGATGATTCCGAGATGCTGCACGTTGCGTCGGCCGGTCTGGTCCTTGCGCAGCTCATCGACAAGCCAGTCGCGCTCCTGCTGCGTCAGCCACTTCGCCTGCTCAGGACGATCGGTCATGATGAAATAGTTGAGGATACCGGCGATGATCGCGGGACCGCCTTCGAGCAGCAGCATCCAGCGCCATCCGCTCAGGCCCAGGCCTCCGACGTGGTCCATGATCCAGGTGCTGAGGGGCGCGCCGATCAGGTAGGAGACCGGAATGGCGGCGGTGAACAGCGCCACCGTCGTGGCCTGCTCCTTGGTGCGGAACCAGTAGGTCAGATAGATGATGATCCCGGGGAAGAAGCCAGCTTCGGCGACGCCGAGCAGGAAGCGCAGGATGTAGAGCTGCATCGCGCTCTGCACGAAGGCGGTTGCGGTGGCGACGATGCCCCAGCTGATCAGGATGCGGGAGATCCAGATGCGCGCGCCGTATTTGTTGAGGGCGACGTTGCTCGGCACCTCGAACAGGAAATAGCCGATGAAGAAGATGCCGGCGGCAAAGCCGAAGGCTTCGCTCGTCAGTGCGAGCTCCTTGTTCATCTGGAGCGCCGCATAGCCGATATTGGCGCGGTCGAGATAGGAGATGACGTAGAGGCCGAAGCAATAGGGCACGATGCGCCAAAGCACCTTGCGCATGGTGGATTGCTCGATGGTCGCTGTGGTGGCGGACATTGGCGCGTTCCCTGGCTGCGTTTCTGGGGCTTGTCGGGCAACGCCAGCCTTCCCCGCAGGCGGGCGCCTTGCGGGCATATATGCATTTTATAATATAAAATGCAATAAGGCCTGAATCAGACCTTGGGGACCTTGATCAGGCCGGCGCCCTCGATGTGGACGCGGAGGAAGTCGGACGCCTCCTGTCGCAGGCCTTTTTCCAGCAAAGTCAGGATGTTGATGTGCTCGCGGCACTGGATCGGAAGACGGCTGCGGTCCACCGTGATGCGGTACTCCACGAGCCGGCGCAGCCGGTTCACGCGCTTGACCGCGTCGAGAAAGAACGGATTGCGTGCGCAGCCGACGAGCATCTCGTGGAACTCGGCGTTGGCGGCGAATATCTCCGAGCGCGATGCGCGCTTGTAGGCGCCATCGAGCAGCCATTGCTGCTGCTCGCGTGCGGCCGCAAAGGCCGCGCGATCGATCTCGAAGCTCGGCAGCAGCAATGCCTGCGGCTCGAGCGCGACGCGCAGTTGGTAGCCCTGCTGATAGCTCTCGCGGGAGGTGAGGAGCGGGCCGAATGCCCAGCCGTTGCCGGGCAGGCGTTCGATCCAGCCTTCATCGGCTATTTTCGTGAGAATCTTCAGCAGGCGGGTGCGCGAGAGGCCGTAGCGGCGCATCAGCTCGTTCTCGCTGACCTTGTCCGGAAGCTTTCCTGCGAGGCGGTCCTCTGCGATGGCGAAATACCATTCGTCCTCGCGCTCCGGCTCGGTGTCTTCCGCATCGGGCAGATCGGGAAGCTCGCCGGCGCCCTTGACCAGGAAGAAGCCGCGGTTGGGCTCGGAGCGCACAACCTTCATGTCTTCGAGGATCTGGAGCGCCGCGTTGATCGGCGCGCGCGACACCCGCAGTGCGTCCGCGAGCGTCTGGCTCGGCAGATGCTGTTCGGCCTGCAAGCCGTTGGCGCGGATGTAATCGAGAATCCGTGCGGTCATCTGGGTCGCGAGATTGGGGCGTGGCATTGGCGACTCGGGCTGGTCCTGATTGGCAAGATTTCGCCCAACGGCGGGCGCGGCACAAGCGGTCGCTGGGGCGGTCCTTGCGCGAGCTGTAAAATTGTGTTTTAAAAAATAAAAAGCAATATGGGAGGAGCCGTGACGCCGGGACATTCTGTTGGACGCGATGCCTCGCCTGTCTGCGCCGATCGGGCGAGCCTGTCGCGGCGTATGTTCGCGCAGCTTATCGCCGCCGGTGCCGTGACCTCTGCAATACCCGCAGCATCAGCGCAAACACTGGGAGCCCACAAGGGGGACATCATGATCGAAGGCTCTCGCTCATTCGTCTATGTCGGCGCGCGCACCACGAAGGAGCGCAATGCCCGCGGCGACGGGCTCAACGTCTATGTGATGGACAATGCGACGGGGGTCTGGCGCCACGTCCAATTGCTCGGTGATCTCGTCAATCCTTCGTTCCTCGCCTTCGACAGGACGCGCCGGTTTCTCTACACCGTGCATGGCGATCTCAGCGACATCACCGCCATGGCGATCGACCCTGTGAGCGGCAAGCTCAGCGTGATCAACCGCCAGAGTACCGAAGGGAAAAACCCCGTCCATCTCGCCGTCGATCCGGGCAACCGGTTCGTCGTGGTCGCCAATCACATTACCTCCACGCTCGCACTATTGCCGCGCCGGGACGACGGCTCGCTCGGTGCCGTGATCGATCTGGTCAAGCTGGAGGGCAAGATCGGGCCGCATCGGGTGGAGCAGCCGTTTGCCAAGCCGCATCAGGTCGAGTTCGATCCGTCAGGCGTATTCATCGTCGTGCCGGACAAGGGGCTCGATCTGATTTTCACCTATCGGATCGATGCCGGGGCCGGAAAGCTCGTGCAGGCGACCAAACCGGTGCAGACGCGCGAGGGCGCCGGGCCGCGCCACGTCGCGTTTCATCCCGGCGGCAAGCTTGCTTATGTCGTCAACGAATTGGACTCGACCGTCACGGCTTACCATTTTGATCCGGCCACCGGCGCGCTTGCCCCGTTCCAGATCGTCTCCGCGGTTCCGGATGCCTTCACGGGGAACAGCCGCGCCGCCGAGATCGCCGTGTCGGCAGACGGACGCTTCGTCTATGCCTCGAATCGCGGCGACGACAGCATCGCGATCTTTTCTATCGATGCTGCGAGCGGACGGTTGAGTCCCGTCGATTGGACCGCGAGCGGTGGCAAGACACCGCGCTTCTTCACGCTGGATGCTTCAGGCAGATTCCTGTTTGTGGCGAATGAAGACAGCGACACGGCCGTTCTGTTCAGCCGAAATGCCGACACCGGCCGCCTCGTTCGAACGGACCAGACCGTGAAGGTCGGAAGCCCCGTTTGCATTGTCTTCAGGCCGCCTGCCTAGAACGCGCGGTCGGTCGGGTTCGGAGTCATTCCGCCGCCTTGGCCGTCCGGGCGCCGAACATCCGCGTCGGGGCGGGGAAGCCGCAGGAGGTGCCGTCGGTCACCTTGACCTGGTCTTCCCATGGCAGGCGGAAGGTGCCTGCGACCATGTCCTGCATGAACGTGTAGGGGCAGTCCATCGCGCCGCCCTTCACCGCGACATAGCCGCGGTGCCAAAGCTGGTAGATGTTGTTCTCGACGCCCCAGTTGATGCGCGCCTCGCGCACGAGGTCGGGCCGCACCTCGGCGGTGATGATCTCGTCGGCGCGGCCGGTGGTGCCATGCGCCAGCACGGTGCCGTCGAAATTGACGATCATGCCTTCGCCCATGGAATCGAACGAGCCGTCCGAGCCGCACATGCAGACATTCGCCGTGACCATCAGGTTCTGGAACGAATTGGCCTGATTGGTGAAGCGCCAGGCGTCGCGGATCGGCGCGGTGTAACCGGCAGTGCGGATCATGATCTCGGCGCCCTTATAGGCGCATTCGCGCGCCATCTCCGGGAACATGCCGTCATGGCAGATGATCAATGCGATCTTCGCACCCTTCGGACCCTCGATCACGGGAATGCCGATATCGCCGGGCTCCCATGGCTCGACCGGAATCCAAGGATGAAGTTTGCGGTAGTAGAGCTTGATCTCGCCGTGATCGTCGATGATCAGGCCGGAATTGTATGGATTGCCGTGCGGGTTGAACTCCATGATGGAGAAGCAGCCCCAGATCTTGTTGTCGACACAGGCCCGCTTGAAGGCCGCGACCTCCGGTCCATCGAGCCGGCACATGATCTCCGGATTGGTGTCCATCGAGAGGCCGTGCAACGAATATTCGGGGAACACCACCAGATCCATGGTGGAGAGATTGCGGCGCGCCTTGCCGACCATCCAGACGATGCGCTCGGTCTGCCTGGCCAGATCGGCCGGAGTCACGACATTCGGCAGTTGAAGCTGCACAAGTCCGACGACCACGCCGTTGGGAGATTTGTTCAGCCCGCCGAGCCCGTTCATGATCAGCTCCCTTGCCCGTCCGGCACTGCGTCGTTGCGCGCCGGATCCTGTCGCAAGAAGCAAATCCGATTTCGGCGAGGAGCTAAAGATTATTTTTCAGGCGATGGCGCAGTTACGCGGCAGCAGGCGATCCCGTCACGCCACGAGATCCAGCAGCCGACACGATCCGCGCACCAGCACCTTGCGTCCAGCGGGAGTCATCGCAGGCACGCCATCATTCATGACAACGAGCCCGAGCTTGACGAGGCTTCCGACGAGATAGGCCTTCGCGAGGCGACCGTTCGACACCGGGTTGCGAAGCGCCTTCAGCGCTTCCCACTGGTCGGATGAAAGATCGACGTCGAAATCGTTGCTCATGCTGCCTCAGGCGATAGTCCGGTTTGCGTGCCCCTGTTAGCGGCGCCGCATGAAGACCGTGCGACGACAATGAGTCGGGAATTCGGTCAGCTGTTTAGAACATCTCTTCACAAATTGCGGCACTTCATTGCGGCCACAGGAATTAAGATCGTTCGCGCAGGAATATCGTCCCGACAATCACTAATTGATGATCCACATTTGATGTTGCGCTGCGAACTGCCGCGGTGCACGGGAAGCATCGCTGTCCCATTCTGCGTCGCGATATGCACAGAAATCATGAGGCGAGGAGCTCGGGACTCTGTTACGTTGATTCGCGGGGAATGGCTTCACACGGCAGGAGTGGAGTGCATGAACAGGCTGGTGGAAATTCGCAGTCAGGAATCCCTGTGTCGCGAGCGCGCTGCGCTCGATTCTGAGCGCAGGCTGTTCTGGCTGGCACAGGCCCAGGAGTGGGAGCAGCGCGCGCTCGACGAAATTGCGTATCACTTTCGGGAGTGCAATCTCATCCAGGCCGAGTTGACCGCCGCCTGACGCGAGAGGTCGTCGTCGCCGCCTACTGATAAGTCGCCACGATGTCAGACACCGCGCGCTCGAGCTGCTGCGCGGTGGCGCATTGGCGCACGACGCTGCAAAAGGTCGCATAGCGCGGCATCTCGGAATCGCCAAAGCCCCAGGCAAGCCGTCCCTCGGGATTGAGCCAGACCACCCGTTTCGATCGCTCGGAAATCCGGCGCAGGATGTCGGCGCGCGGATCGAGGTTGTTGCTGCGGGCGTCGCCAAGCACGATCACCGTGGTCTGCGGTGTCAGCGTGCTCATGAAATCCTTCTCGAAATCGACCAGCGAAGAGCCGTAGTCCGACGAGCCGAAGCCCACCTTGGACATGATCTCGGCCATCGCTTCTTCCGGCGACTTCGATTCCAGGATGTCGCTGACCTCGATCAGATGCGAGGAGAAGGCGAAGGAGCGGACGTCGTCGACGACCTCGTGCAGGGAATGGATCAGCAGCAGGAAGAAATCAGAGACCTGTGCGACCGAGCCCGAGACGTCGCAGAGCGCCACGATCTTCGGCCGGTCGCGGTGCTTGCGCTTCCACGCGGTGAGGAAGGGAACGCCGCCCCAGGCCGCGTTGCGGCGCAGCGTGCGGCGGACGTCGAGATGGCCGCGTCGCTGGCGCTTGCGCGGTTTTGAGTAGCGCTCGCGCAAGCGGCGGGCGATCTGGCGTATGAGGGCCCGCATCTCGGCGACCTGGCGCCGCTCGATGCGCGCGAGCGGCGCGTTGCGCAGGATCTCGTTGCGGAGGTTTTCGGCCTCCTCGCGGGCATAAAGCGCAAGTCCCTGTGAGACCGTGTCGCGTACCGCCTCGCGCAAACCATCGAGCGCGGCGCGCAGGCGTTCGGCCAGTGCGGGATTGGTTGCGGTCAGCTGGTCGAGCTCGTCGCGCAGGCGCTGAAGGCCCATGGCATCGAGGATGCGGCTGGAGAAGATGCCGCGCTGCGTGGAATAGCGGATGTCGGAGAGCGAGGCGGCGCCCGCCGCGCTGGCGATCGCGGCGGCAATGGCATTGCGATCCTGCGACAGCAGCATCTGGGCGAGTGGCCCGAGTTCCTGTTGCGGTGAACCGCCGCCGGCATCACTGGCCGCGCCGGAAGAGGGCGCTTGATCCGCGTCCTGTGCGGCATCCTGGTCGGCGCCCTCGGGCTGCTCCTGCCGCGGTTCGGGCTGGCTGAAGAACAGATCGAAGCAGTCGCCGAGCGCGAGCTTCTCGTCCTGGGATTTGGCAAGCGTCAGCAGCAGCGCGTCGCGCAGGATGGTCCGGTCGGAAAAGCCGACCTGCGACACCGCGCGCATCGCATCGATGCTTTCGGCGGGCGAGACGTGGACGCCGACGCCGCGTGCCGCCCGAAAGAAACGATGGAGATTCTCGCGCATCGGCGTCAACCGAAGACGTTGGACCGGGCCGCCTTGGCAATGAAGGTCGTCACCTGCGGCGCGGCTGCCTGGATGTCGGCTTCGTATTTCAGGAGTACGTTAAGGGTGTCCTTGACGATATCGGTGTCGAGCTCCGACGCCTGGAGCAGCACCAGGACGCGCGCCCAATCGATGGTCTCGCTGACCGAGGGCAGCTTCTTCAAGTCCAGCGAGCGGATCTCGTGGATGAAGCCGACCATCTGCCGGCGCAGCGCCTGCGAGATGCCGGGCACGCGGCTTTCGACGATGCGTTCCTCCAGCCGCTGCTCGGGGAAGCCGATATGCAGATGCAGGCAGCGCCGCTTGAGAGCATCGCCCAGGTCGCGCTCGCTGTTGGAGGTGAGGATCACCGTCGGCGGCGTGATCGCCGAGACGGTGCCGAGCTCGGGGATCGTGACCTGGAAGTCGGACAGGATTTCCAGCAGCAGCGACTCGAATTCAGCGTCCGACTTGTCGATCTCGTCGATCAGCAGCACGCAGCCGCCCGGCTGCTCCAGCGCCTGGAGCAGCGGCCGCGGTTCGACGAACTCCTTGGAGAAGAACACGTCGCCGAAATCGTGGAGCTGATCGAGCGCGGCATGCAGCGTCTGCGCCCCGCCCAGAACTTCGCCGAGCTTGTCCTTGAGGATCTGCGTGTAGAGAAGCTGCTTGGCGTATTTCCACTCGTAGAGCGCCTTGGCCTCGTCGAGGCCCTCGTAGCATTGCAGGCGGATCATCTTCATGCCGCGCCAGGCGGCGATCGCCTTGGCGAGCTCCGTCTTGCCGACGCCCGCCGGGCCCTCGACCAGGATCGGCTTCTCGATCTGTTGCGACAAATAGACGGCGGTCGCGATCTGCCGGCTCGCGATATAGCCCTGCGCGGCGAGGCCGCTCTCCACTGCCTCGATCGACGTCGAGGCCTTCTGATCAGCCACGAAATGGCGCTCCCAAAGGTCTTGCTTGAGGCTTGTTCTGCCTGCGTTCACGGCAAAGAACAAGCCTCGTTTGGGAGACATCAGATCCGCGTGAGCGGCGTTTTTTCCGTTCAGCGCAAATAGTTGAGCGGTTCGGTCGCGCTCAGTTCCGGAGCAGCTCCGGCTTGCGGATCGTCTGCCGGACCTCGGCGCCGCAATCGGCGCATTCATAGACGAAGTCGATCTTGGCAAGGCTCCAATGCGGCTCGACCTCGCGCACATACATTGGCAGGAACCCCATGCACGTCGGGCAAATCACAGGCGCGATCTCGATATCCTGATGATGCTGTACATAAGCTGGCATCTCGGCTCTCCTTCGCAGGCGACCACCAATCCCCGCGCAAAGGCTACTGCTGGTTGCTCCAAGGCCGTCATCAACTCTTTCGAACAGAGGCGGAACGGCGGGCGTTTGTCGTTCGCTGTGACATTCTTGTTACGCCTTCTATACTGTAACGGGCGGACCAAATGCCTATTTCACAGGCCGATCCGGTTATCGGACCTTCACTGCAACAATAAGGGAGCAACGCCCATGACGCATGCCATTCGTTTTCACAAGACCGGCGGACCGGAAGTCCTGGTCTGGGAAGAGGTCAGTGTCGGCAAGCCGGGACCTGGCGAGGCGCGCATTCGCCACACCGCCGTCGGTCTCAACTTCGTCGACATCTACAACCGTTCAGGTCTCTATCCCGCCCAATTGCCGAGTGGGCTCGGCAGCGAGGCCGCCGGAGTTGTCGAGGAGGTCGGTCCAGGTGTCACCGATCTGAAGCCGGGCGATCGCGTCGCTTATGGCGCTTCGCCGCTCGGTGCCTATTCGGAGGCGCGGTTGATCCCCGCCGACCGTCTCTTGAAGCTGCCCGATGGCGTCGATGACAAGACCGCGGCGGCAATGATGCTGAAGGGGCTGACGACGCAGTACCTGATCCGGCAGACCTATCGGGTGAAGGCCGGCGATACCATCCTGCTCCACGCCGCGGCCGGCGGTGTCGGCTCGATCCTGAGTCAGTGGGCCAAGCATCTCGGCGCGACCGTGATCGGCACCGTCAGCAACGACGAGAAGGCGAAGCTCGCCAAAGCGCATGGCTGCGACCATGTGATCATCTACACCCGCGAGGATTTCGTGAAGCGCGTCGACGAGATCACCGGCGGCAAGAAGGTGCCGGTGGTCTATGATTCCGTCGGCAAGGACACGTTCCTGAAATCGCTGGATTGCCTTGCACCGCTCGGCGTCGCCGCGCTGTTTGGCCAGTCCTCAGGCGCAGTCGAGCCGCTCAATCTCGGCCTGCTCGCCCAGAAGGGCTCGCTCTACGTCACCCGGCCGACGCTGTTCACCTATGCCGCCAAGCGCGAGAACCTGGTGGCGATGGCGGGCGAGTTGTTCGACGTCGTCAAGTCCGGTGCGGTGAAGATCGAGGTTCACCAGACCTACCCGCTGAAGGACGCGGCCAAGGCGCATGCCGATCTCGCCGCGCGCAAGACGACGGGGTCGACCGTTCTCCTGGTGTAATATTCGTCCGGACGTGATGCAGGCCGCTGCGGCCTGCATCACGTCCGTTCGTGTTCGCGCAGGTCGCGGACCTGATCGAGGCGGATCGCCTGCAGATCGACGTCCTCGGGCTCGATCTGTGGAAGGGCTGCTTCGGCCAGGATGGCCTCGGTGACGTCCTCGACCGAGTTCTCCACGATCTCGTGGATGAACGAGACGTTCCGATACTCACCCGAGGCGAGGCGGGAGATGACCTCGCGTCTGGTGATCTCGGGATCGACGACCGCCTCGCGGCCGCGCCGCCCGTAGTCAATCATTACGACGAAATACTGCATGAAACGGCCCTGCCGCGCCCCATGGTCGGGGTGCGGCAGAGTATTTCCGAAAAACGGAATTGTGTCAAGGTGGATTTCTAAAAAACGGAAATCCTCGAGCGCCTACTTGCCCTTCTTGCGGGGGCGGGCCGATTTGGCGCGCAGCCGTTCGAGCTGCCCCTTGGGCATGGAAAGGCAGATCTCCCCGACCCAGTCGAGCTTGACGCCGACGATGGGCTTGGCGTTGAAGCTGGTGAGATTGACGACGGAGGGGGATTTACCCCGCTCGATGGTCTTCAAATAGCGTTCGCCGGTCTTGAGCCGGACGACGGCTTCTTCACCGTAGAAGCTCGACAGCGGATGACGCTGGTCCTTGTAGACCACGATCACGTCGCCGCTCTCGTATTTGGGCAGCATCGAATCGCCCACGATCTCGAAGGCGACGGTCTCTTCCATGATCGGGAAGGGCAGCGCGATGTCACCGAGGCCTTCCGGGGGAACCTGCTCATAATCCGGTTCGATCACGGCGCCGGCCCCGACGCGGCCCATGATCGGCGCGAGATTGAGCTCGAGATATTCCATGATCGGAATGATTTCCGACGCCTTCACCAGGCGCTCGCCGCCGAGGATCTCCGACACCGCGCCGGGCCGCACGCCCATGGCCGCGGCCAGGCCGCCCTTGCTCTTGCCTGTCTTCTCCAGGCCCCGCTCGATCATTGCAACGTCCAACATGGTGATTCCCTCGATTGCCCATCGTGTCGTCTCTTGTAATCCGAAATTCGGAATTGATGCAATTATGAATATCAGAATTTCTGCTTGACACTAGCTTCGGAATACCGGAATGTGTGTCCCGCCTCCGGATCGTGCGGTCGGGGGAGGCGCATCACAGGACAGCATCATGGAACCGGGCCATTGGCCGTCGGAGCACTCCGACGCGCTTCGCGACTATTTTCTCAAGGGGATGTCTTATGCGGAGATCGGACGGCAGATTAATGCAAGATTCGGAACGGCTTACACGCGCAACGCGGTGGTCGGCCGCGCCAAGCGGCTCGGGCTCGTTATACCGGAATGGATGACGAGCCCGTCGATCGTACCGCCTTTGCCGGGCGAGGCTCTGGTTTCGCCGCGCCGCTCCGCGTTGCCGAACCTGAACTTGCCGCCGAAGTCCGCAATGAAGCCTGCCGCGCGGGTCAAGTTGCGCTGCGTCGGCGTCCAGCCGCGCCTGATCGAGCTGGTCGAGCTCGAGGCGGCCGACTGCCGCTATCCCTACGGCGGCGACAAGGATGGGGAGGACATCGCCTTCTGCGGCCATCCGCGCCAGCCGGGCTCCAGCTATTGCGCACCGCATGCGCGCCTGACGCGCCGTTCCGGAGTTGCGTCCGCCCGCATCGCAACTCCTGTCGTGCTGAGGTTGGTCTCCGCCGCCTGAAGCCGCGCCGTCCGTTCAATCGTCAGTCTTGCAAGGAGCATCCGAGTGGCACGTCCCCGACGTAACAAGTCCTACAAATTGGCGCAGATCTACGACCGGCGGTCGCGGGAGGTGCCGTTCAATGCCGAGGTGGCGGAGGTGGAGGTCGACAATCCGCTCGCGCTCGATTCCGGCGAAAAGATCCTGGCCATCCGGTCGATCCGCAGCGATCCGCTCGGCCGGCTGCACGCGCACCACCAGATCGATGAAGCGCAATACCGCGGTGGGCGCGCCTTCCAGAACGATTGGGAGCGGGCGGAGCGAGGCCCTCAGGCGGTGGATACGACCCGCGAATATGTCGATGGGACCGGCACGCGCGAGCCTGTCACCGAGAGCCAGCGTCAGGCGGTGCTGCGGTTGAACCGGATCGAGCGCGAACTCGGCACCGACGGCGCCGCGCTGGTGCACGACGTGCTGGTGCTGGGTCTGACCATGGATCAGATCGGGCAGCGTCGTGCCGTCCGCACGCAGCGCTGGAACGACTATTTTGGCCGCCGGTTTCGCGAATGCCTGGATCGGCTGGCGCTGATCTACGGCTTTGCGACGGAGGCGGGGACACGGCGTGCGGATGGGCGCAGATGAATGCGGCGCGCCTGCGGTCTCGGCCGCAGGCGCGCCTGTCTACCGCTTACGGATGAGGTACAATCTGGTAGGGCGTCGTGTAGGGCTCGACACGGAGCGAGGCGTTGGCCAACAGCCCGATCTTGGCGGTCGGCGCCTGCTGCAATTCGCCGTTCGGGCCGCGATGCACGTTGTATTGCCAGACGGTAAGGTCGCCCTTCTGCGCCAGCGCGTGCGCAACGGCGCTCGCATCATTGCCGCCGAGCGCCTGAAGCTCCTCCGCAGACAGTCCGACGACGATTTCGTCCTTGATGGTGACGATCTTGAACAGGTTCATCTTGGTCTCCTGCGCCCATGCGCCTTGGATCGAGAGGGTGAGAAGCGCGACCGCGGCGCCCTTGATGAGATCGCAGCGAGAAAGCATGCCGTCGTCCTTGTGCTGAGGCGCGCCCGAATCAATCAGTCCATCAGCCATGGCGCCCGTGATCTGCGTGGCCGTTTCGCAAACGCTTGGTCGCTCGATCCTAGACAACGGTTCACGGGCGGAGATATCGCCGGGCGCGATGAACCTTGAAGCAAAGAGGCGAGTCCAAGCCAAAGACTCAAGGGGATACCTGGATGAAATTCGCCGGAACTGTTTGCCTTCTCGTCGCTGTCGGCACCGCGGGTACTGCTGCGGCCGCAGATCCCTTTTACATCGGCACCTGGACATTCACGGCCGCCGTGGTCGCGCCGTGGGCCGACCCGCAGCGCAAGCCTGACGGCACCGAGCGGGAGCGGCTGATGGGCAAGGCGGTCGTCCTGAAGGCGAACGGCATCTCGGGGCCGCGCCCCTTTGCCTGTGCCAAGCCGCAGTACAAGTTGGCCGATTATGGCCCCGATATGATCTTCCAGGGCGCATTCGACGAGATGCAGCGTGGCGACAAGAAGGCCGACCCGAAGGCGCTCGCCGCCTCGCTCGGCTTTACCGGCGCGTCAATCAAGACCTTGGAAACCGGCTGTGAGATCGACGTTCATTTCGTCGACGATACAACCGTCGAGGTGGGACTCAACAATTACGTGTATACGCTGAAGAAGCGCTAGACGCCTCCGTCAATGCCCATTCACACCTGAAACAACGCGAAATGTAGTGCGGGTTGACAGCAATCGGTGCTGCGTGCGTGATTTAATGCAGCTTCTTGACGCAGGTGGGTGACGACGGCTCATATTCCTGTTATCCGGAATTGCGGTGGAGCGATGCAGGCGAAGCATCGCCAAGCCGGTGGGTTGGGCTTGCCGGATGGGTTGTTCCTTGGCATAATTGCAACCTCATCGGTTGAGCCCGGATGTGTCGTTGAGGGTACTAACCTGCCGGGCCCTCCGCCCGAGAGTGCGTGCTCGCCATGGCGTCCGGTTGTGGTGTTCGGCTCTGGCGTGGACCCCGATGTCAGTTCAGGAAGGCCGATGCTTGTCATAGGTGCGAGATGAAGAACCTCAACTTCGCGGCTGAACTGCACCTCAAGCTCGGCGCGCCTGCGACCGGCACCGTCGAAAGCCTGCGCCTGCTCCGCGCTTTTCTGAAGCTCGCGCCTCGACAGCGCTTCGAGGTGATCAAACTCGTTGAAGACCTCGCCACCGAAGAAGCCCTTCCCGAACACCCCCTGTCCTGACCCGGACCGCCTGTCTCACGCCTTTTTCCTCCCTTTCCTGCCCAGCCAGGCCACCCGGGGGGTGTTTGCCCCGGTGTTCGCTGCTGGAAGGCGGTCGGGCAAGTGTGGTATTCAGTCAAGAAAAAGGGAGGAGTGCGACCATGATCGAACCGAAGCTCGAAGTTCCGGCCGAACTGCGCGACTTGGCCGAGAGGACAATTGACCAAGCAGAAAAAGCATTCGGCATGTTTTTCGAAGCCGCCACGAAATCGATGACGTCCGTTCCGGGAGCCGGGACGGACGTGTCGAAGCAGGCGCTTGCTTTCACCGAGCAGAATATGAAGTCGGCATTCGAGCATGCACGCAAGCTCGTGCATGCCACCGACCTTCAGGAAGCGATGCGGATCCAGTCCGATTTCCTGCGCAGCCAGTTCACCAGCGCCGGAGATCACATGCGCCAGATGACCGGCAGTCTCATGCAGTCGGGCAAGGGTAAATCCTGATTCCCGGCCTGTGTGCCAGCTGCCTACAAATTGATCTTGCGCGGCATGAAGATCCGCATTTCGATGCTTGGCGCAGGTCCATGATGGGCCACCGAATGATGTCTCATTCGCCGTCCATCATCCTTTCTGCTGATCCCTGTCGGTCCTCCGGCAGGGATTTGCATTTGTGCCAGGTGTCGCGATCGGCCTGCGCTGCCAGGCACGATGAGATTGAGAGGAACCATCCTCGCGGCTTAGGCTGTTGCTCGATCTTTCCGGAAAACCGCTCCGCACTTTGCGCTAACGCGGCCCTTGGGGGCCGGATCATGCCCTAGGGACGCAGCGATCCGATATAGGCCGCGATGTCGCCAGCTTCGATCCGGCTCAGGGGAAAGTTCGGCATCTTCGGATGCGGGTCGAGCAGGAAAAAGGCGAGCTTCTCCGAACTGAAATCCGGCCGTCGTGCAACGGAAGCAAAGGAGGGCACGTCGGCGCTGGCTGTCGCCTGGCCGTTGGCCACGACATGGCAGCTTGCGCACCAGCGCTTGGCGAGGTCGGCACCGTGACCGGCATCGGCGGCCAGAACAGAGGACGTGCCTAGGCTCGAGGTCACTGCGAGCAGCAGGCAAATTCGTCTCAAATGCTGGTGCATAAGGCAACCTTCATGCGTTCGCCTGCGGCCGTGCTCATCCACAGCACGATCCCGGAAATTGCGAGAGATCGATGCGGGCGATGATCGACCGCAGCAGCCTGCGGGTCGCACGATAGAGATGCCGTGCGAATGACGGCGTTCTCGTCGCGGGCAGGCCGAGGCCTTTGGTATCGAGACTTTCGGTATAGTGCGACACGTGTCTCTCCGACGCTACATGGCCTTTTTAGCCTGCCGGCCCGGAGCTGCCTTGATCTGTCGCAAGGGCGCTCCCGGCTAATAGTCGCCGGGGTTCATGATCATCGGGCTTTTCGTATCGGCCGGGGCGAGTGCGCTGCTGGCGCTGTCGCGCAGGAAGCGGTCGAGCGTCGCCTGGATCTTCTCCTTGACCGCATCAGGACCACGGTCGCTCATTTCGTTATGCTGCGCACCGGTATGGACGATGTCGATGCCGCGCGCCTTGGCCTCTTCCGGGGTCGGCAACACGCCCGAGTCGGTGAGGAAGTGCGGATCCTTCGAGCGGAACGACAGGATCTTCATGTTGTCGCTGAGGACGAAAGGCACCCGCAGATTGTCGAGCGTGATGACTTTCGACACCAGCTCCGGGTGCTGGTGGGCGACATACATCGAGACGTCGCCGCCGTTGGAATGTCCAACGAGGGTGATGTGGTCGTAGTCCGCGTTTTCCTGCCGCCGCTTCAGTTCGCCCAGGGTGAAGAGGATATTCGCCTCGCAGCGGATGTAGACTTCACGCCGGCCGACATATTGCTGACCGACATGGGTCATCAGCGGCGGGTCGCTCGGCAGGTCCTGCTGGATGCTGGCAACGAGATAGCCGCGCGCTGCGAGCGCGTTGGCGAGGAAGGAATACTCGGTAGCCTTGACGGTATTGCCGTTGCTGATGACGGCAAGCGGTAGCTTCCAGAGACCGAGATTGGCCTTGGTTTCGTAATCGCGTCGCACCGCGATCTCGACCGAGATCGGCCGCTGGCGCGTGGCGTCGAACAGGGTCAAAGTCTCGTGGCGGATCGCGAACCGGCTGACGATGAAATATTCGCCGACACCGAGCACGCCAAAGAACGCCAGGATCGCAAACACCCTCTTCATGATTCCTTCCCAATCACTTTCGGCTGAAAATGGTCATTGGAGCCCCCGGATCGAGCGATCGTGAGCAGGTTACGGGATTAAATTTAGGCAAGTCTGTGCGCAAGACCGCAAAACGGCCGCATGCCGGGTCTGCTGCGCGAAGGAAGCGAGCTACAGGCAGCCGCCCCGGCCGCGCTCGGGGCAGAGCCGAAACGCGCTCGACAGCGTGAACAGGAAGCGCGGGCTGCGGCGTTCATTGTCCGGCGCCCGGTAGCTCAAGGGGACGGCCACGCCGAGATCGGCCTGGAGGTCGTCCCACAGGAAGAAGCGCACACCGGCTCCGGCCGACGTCAGCGAGAGGCCATCGCTCAGCCGGTAACCGTCGTTCCAGACCGCGCCGGCGTCGCCGAAGGCGTAGAGCTGATAGCCGCTCCAGTAGCGGAAATTGAGCTTCTGGTCGAAGCGCAGCTCGAGCGAGCCGGCAAGACCGTTGTCGCCGCTGATCTCGGCGGCGCCATAGCCCCGGCCGAAGGCCGCGCCGCCGAGGTAGAATTGCTGCGAGGTGAACAACGGCCGCGATGCCGTCTGGCTCGCCGCGGAAAGCTTGAGCGACCAGGCGTCGTTGAGCGCCTGGTAGCGGGTGAACCAGAGGTTCAGCACCGAGAAGTTCGACGATGCGCCGTCGCGCGACAACAAATCGTCGTCGAAATGCGAGGCGCCGAAGACGTCGAGGCCCTGGCGGTAGGTCACCGTCGCAAAATTGGTGCCGCCGAAGCGATCCTGGAGGCGGTAGTCGGCGGTCAGGCTCGCGGTCCTGATGTGGTCGTTGTACCAGGGGCCGTACAGGTCGTGCTCGGACACGTTGCTGAAGGTCCCGGCCAGGGTCAGCGTCAGTGCCGAGGCTTGCGACATGAAGGGCACGGTGCTTGCCCGCACCTCGAAAGCCTCGGTCGTGGTGATATCGCTGTCGAGCCGACGGGCGTCGCCCGGCCGGACCGCGCTGTAGAGGACGGACACGCCGAGCCGCACGCCGTCGACGCCGACGGGCGCGTCATAGGACAGCCGGGCAAAGCCGAGTTCGCGCGGGTCGTTGGCAATGGTCGACAGGTTGACCGCCAGCGTATCGCCGGGTGTGAGATAGGAGTTGAACGCGCCCGTCGCGTAGCTCTGCCACGGACCGACGGAGGATGAGCCCAGATTGTCCAGGCCGAACGACGTGAAAACGTGCCAAGTCTTCAAATAGACAACGAGGCGGAAGCGGCCGGTGGCACCGCCAATCTCCTCCAGCGCGGTATCGGTGATCCGGACGCCGGGCCTGCCGCTGATGAGGAAGAGCTGGCGTTCGAGCGTTGCCAGCCGCGACGGCTGCTCGGCGAGAACCGGCCCGAGCATCGGCCTTATGCCGAACTGCTCGGCGCCGTCGCCCTTCAGCTCAGCCTGCACGATGGCGCCTTCGATCACCTGGATCCGGACGCGCCCATCGGCAATGTCTTGCGGCGGCACGATGGCCCGGCTGAGATGGAAACCATCGGCGCGGTAGAGGTCGCTGATTGCGCCGGCGATCGCGGCGAGATCCGCCTGTGAGACCTTCTTGCCGAGATAGGGTTGATAGACCGCGGTGATACGATCGCGAGGGACGGCTTGAGCGCCGGTGACGCTGACGTCGCGCAGCGCAAATTGGGGCTTGGTGTCGCCGCCGGTGTTGGTTGGGCTGACGGGCGGAAGCTTGACCGGGGGACGATTCAGAGTTTCCCGCTCGGTTTGGTTTTCAAAGTATTTCTCGGGCTGGCGCGGATCAAAACCCGGCTGGTTCGCCTGTTGTGCGAATGCCTGCGGGACTCCCGCAAAAGTCGGTACCAACAATGCCAGTGCGGTAATGAGATGCCGCCTCCCAACGCGCGCAACAAACCTGTCTCCGTAGTTTGACGGAGCGATTGCCACGGGGCGGTAAGGGATCGTTAGCCGCATGATTTTTCATAGGTTTTTATGGTCAATGATTGGTTAATGCGGCAGTTCCACTGACCTCTTCCTGCTAATCCTCTCTTGAGTGATTTCGGATACGCCTCGGGCCCGGCTGTAACGGGGACTGAGAATCGTCATGCTCGGCAGAATTGGAATGCGGTGCGCCTTCATGGCGGCGCTGGCCCTGGGAACGGCTTCCGGCGCGTTCGCCGGGGACGATGGCGTCTGGTCGGTCAGCAAGGCCACCGGCGAGGTTTGGGTCGCGACCGATGGCGCGCAACAGGTCTCGCTGAACCAGGAAGAGACTCTCAAGCCCGGCAATACCATTCGCACCGGACGCAATGGCCGGGTGCTGCTCGTCCGCGGTGAAGAGACGATCCTGATCTCGCCCAATTCCGTTGTCGGCTTGCCGGCCGAGAAGAAGGACGGGCTCTCGACCACCATCATCCAGCGGGCGGGTTCGATCCTGCTCGAAGTCGAGAAGCGCAACGTCAAGCATTTCGAGGTCGAGACGCCCTATCTCGCCGCTGTCGTCAAGGGAACGCAGTTCAGCGTCACGGTGGGTGCGGGCAGCACCAAGGTCGGGGTGCTGCGCGGCCAGGTCGAAGTCTCCGACTTCAAGACCGGACAGATCGCGCAAGTCATGCCGGGACAAGCGGCCACCGCCTTCGAGCATGGCAAGCCAGGCCTCAGCCTGAGCGGCTCCGGCACCTTCAATCCGATCGAGCATGGCAAGCCGCGCGCCTCGACGATCGAGCGAATTCCCGTGCCGAAATCGGGATTGTCGGCGCCGCGCAACGCGGCGAATGGTCATGCCATCCATGCGCTCGGTCCGATCGACAAGGGGACCAAGGCAGTGGGCGCGTCGATGCAATCGCATCAGGCGGCCGGAGGTCAAGCGCCGAAGGCCGGCGTCGTGCGCATCTCGAGCTCGCTCGGCGAGGTCAAGCTGAACGTCCACAAGGTCACGAATGGCCTCGCTCACGGAGCCGTGGCAACGGGGCGCGTGCGCAACGCGCACGCCAGCACCGGTGCCAGCACAGCTACGGTGTGGAGCGACAACTCGTCGAACACCACCACCACAGCCTCCAACAGCTCCACCGTGACAGCGGTCACCGCGAGCAGCAGCGCATCAACGGCCAGCGCCGCATCGACGTCGTCGAGTGCGACGACGACCGTTGCAACCACCGCCGGGTCGAGCAGCAATGTGTCCACCGGAACTTCCGGGACCGGAAGCAGTGGGACGGGTGCGACCGGCAATGGAAGCGGCGGCACCGGCAACAATGGTAACAGCGGCAATAACGGCCACCATCATGGTTGGTACTGGGGCAGAGGCCATCATTAGGACCGTGCAGTCGGCATAGGGGGAGCGCGCGGCGGCAAGCACCGCCGGTGCAGGGGAGCAAAGTGAAACGTTATCGGCCGCATATTCTTGTCGTGATCGCGTTGGCGGTCGTGCTGTCCACGGGGTGGCATGCTTCGCTTCGCAATGCGCTCACCGATCTGCGGTTCGCCTGGCAGTCGCGTGCGGCGAGCGGCAATGTCGTCGTGGTCGCCATCGACGCGCCCTCGATCGACCAGATCGGGGTGTGGCCCTGGCCGCGCCGACTCCACGCTGAACTGTTGCACAGGCTCGAAGCGGCCGGCGCGCAGGACGTCGCGTTCGACGTCGATTTCAGCACGCCGTCGGATGCGGCCTCCGACGAGGCCTTCGTCAAGGCGCTTCGGGACGTCGGCGGTTCGACGATCCTGCCGTCCTTCAGGCAACCGACGGCAAATGGTGGCGCGGTTCACCTCAATCGCCCCCTGAAGCCGTTCGGCAACCAGTCGTGGCCAGCCCTCGTCAATGTCGCGGTCGAATTCGACGGACTGGTTCGTCGTTATCCGTTCGGTGAGAAATTCGGCGATGCCTTGATGCCGTCCATGGCCGTCGTGCTCGCCGGACAGGACGCCAACCGGCGGCCGCCCTTCCTGATCGACTTCAGTATTCAGGCGGCGTCCATTCCGCGCGTATCCTATGTCGACGTGATCCGTGGCGACACTGCGAGTCTCGACAAGCTGAGGGACAAGAAGATCATCGTCGGCGCCACGGCGCTCGAGCTCGGCGACCGGTTCAGCGTTCCAAACGGCGGCATCGTCTCGGGGCCCGTTCTTCAGGCATTGGCGGCAGAATCGATCCTGCAAAATCGGACGCTGCGCTGGACCTCCGACATCGGCATGATCCTGGGCCTCGGCGCGATCTGCCTGATGATGATGTATTCGTGGCGCCGCTTGGCGCCGGGATTGCGCGTCGCAATCCTCGTCGCAGCCGGGGCGGCTGTCGAACTGACCGCGGTCTTCGTGCAGGCAAGATGGCCCCTCGTCATCGACACGTCGCTGTTCCACATCGCGATCATCGCTTACCTGACGGCGATCGCACTGGACGAGATCGACTTCCGTAGTCTCCTGGGACGCATTGCCGAGAGCCGCTTTCATCGCATCGCGATGTCGCTCGGCGATGGCCTCGTCTGCACAGATGAGGATCATCGGATCACGGTCTGGAACCCCGGTGCGAGCGCGATCTTCGGCTACATGCCAGCCGAGATCATCGGCCGCCCGTTCGAAACGCTTTGTGCTGTACCGGCGGACGGCAACGCGAGGCCGTCCATGGGCGACGCCGCCCGCCAGGCGCTGCTGGTCCCCGGCGGGGCCGTTGTCGTCGAGTTCGAAGGCCGGCGCAAGAATGGTGAGACCTTCCCGGTCGAGGCGAGCTTCTCCGGCTGCCAGGGAACGGACGGCTTCCAGTACGGCGCGATCCTGCGCGACATCTCGGTCCGCAAGCGCGAGGCCGAACGCGTCAGGTACCTGGCTGAACATGATGCGCTGACGGGGCTTGCCAATCGCAACATGCTGCATGCGGGCCTCACCGGTCTGATCACCGCGGCGGAGCGGCGGTCTTCCGAGGTCGCGCTGCTCGTGCTCGGGCTCGACGGCTTCCAGCAGATCAACGACATGCTCGGACATTCGGCCGGCGACCTCGTGCTGCGGGCTGTTGCCGAGCGACTTCGTACCAAAGTCGACGGCAAGGCGATCATTGCCCGGCTCAGTGGTGACGAATTCGCGATCGCGCTCGACTGTGCGGAAGCCGGCGAGCCGATTGCGGAATTCGCCGGTCGGATCGCTCGCGCGTTCGAAGCGCCGCTTGGAACGGGCACACGACAGCATCGCGTTCGGATCAGCCTCGGCGTTGCCGTCTATCCTGACGGTGGACACAACGCCGACGATCTCCTGAGCAACGGCCATCTGGCGTTGAGCCGCGCGAAGGCGACGCGACGTGGCAGCCACGTGATCTTCGAGAGCGCGATCAGGCAGGAGCTGGAGAACCGGCTGACGCTGGAGAGCGAATTGGCGCTTGCCGCGGATCGCGGCGAGTTCGAGCTGTTCTACCAGCCTCAGGTCCGCCTGGTCGACGGCAGCCTGCTCGGAGCCGAAGCGCTCATCCGTTGGCGGCATCCCGTGCGCGGTTACGTTTCGCCCGGCGAGTTCATGCCGGTGGTCAATACCTCGGCGCTATCGGAGCGGATCGCGAACTGGGTGATGGAAACCGCCTGTCGGCAGGCGCGTGCGTGGGAATTGTCCGGCAACAGCGTACGCGTTGCGATCAATCTCTCGCCTTCTCAGCTCGAATCCGGCGATCTCGCACATTCGGTTGCGGCGTTGCTCGAAGCGACGGGATTGACGCCGTCGCTGCTCGAGCTCGAGGTCACCGAAGATATCCTGCTGCACGACGAAGGCCGCGTGCTGGACATGTTCAAGCGGATTCAGCAGCTCGGCGTGCGCGTCCTGTTCGACGATTTTGGCACCGGCTATGCGAGCCTGAGCTATCTCAAGAAGTTTCCGCTCGACGGGCTCAAGATCGACCGGTCGTTCGTGCTCGATCTGCTCACCGATTCCGACGACGCCGCGATCGTCGGCTCGACCATCGGCCTCAGCAAACAGCTCGGGCTCACGGTCGTTGCCGAAGGCATCGAGAACAGGGCCACGGCCGATTTTCTCGTCAGCATGGGGTGCGCGGAAGGACAGGGGTATTTCTTCGGCCGTCCGATGCCGGCGGAAGCATTTGATCGGCAGTTCCTGGCGACCGAGAAGGTTACGATCAGCGCCGCCTAGTCGGCGCATATCCGGTAAGCTCGCTAACGCCGGCGCGCCACCGCCACGCCGAACAGGAAGGCCACAAAGAGACTGGCCAAGGGCGCTTCACGCGTGATGGCCGCGACGGTCGCGAGCGGCCGGCCGGGCTTACGTGCCTCTTCGATCGCCAGGGTGAGGCGATCGACCGCGGCGTGCAGGCCGCCGACGACCTCGCCGATCGTGCGGGATACGTCGGTCGCGGCATCGATGGCGCGTTCCGCCACGCTGGGCTGGGGATTGGGCTGCGGTATCTCCGTGCTCAAGCTTGCGACCTCCAGACCCGACGAAGCGATGGAGGCCGGCACCTTTGGCTATCCGCGCGAGCGCTCGTTCTGAACAGCGGGTCTGACGACCTTTGGCTATCCGCGACAGGCGCCGTAATTGACGGCGGGCACCGGCCTTGGATGGGCAATTCGGCGCGCGGGGTTTTGTTCCAGCCGAGGCGGGACGATCCCCGTGAAACGACGGATGCGAATCTCTGTTAGGCTGGCGGCAGCCTTGCTGATCACAGGAGACCGCCGTGACCGATCGGACCATGACGGATCGAGCCCGGCGCATCGCCTTGCTCGGTGCTCCCATCGACATGGGCGCCTCGCAGCGCGGCACCCTGATGGGCCCCGCGGCGCTGCGCACCGCGGGCCTTGCGACATTGCTCGAGAGCCTGGATCTTGAAGTCGTCGATTACGGCGATCTCTCCGTGGCCGAGGTCACGGATCTCGCCGACAGACCGCCCGAAAAGGCCAACCACTACCGCGAAATCCAGCGCTGGACGCGCGTGCTGAGCCGCAGAGGCTATGACATCGCGAAAACCGGTGCGCTTCCGATCTTCCTCGGCGGCGATCACACGCTGTCGATGGGCTCGGTCAATGCCATGGCGCGCCACTGGCAGGAGCGCGGACGGGAGCTTTTCGTGCTCTGGCTGGACGCGCATGCCGACTACAATACGCCGGAGACGACGATCACGGCGAACATGCACGGCATGTCGGCGGCGTTTCTGTGTGGCGAGCCGGGTCTCGATGGCCTGCTCGGCGATGACCCGCGTGCGTCGATCGATCCTGATAGACTCGATCTGTTCGGCGCGCGTTCGATCGACAAGCTCGAAAAGGAGCTGATGCGTTCGCGCCGGATCAGGGTTGTCGACATGCGCCAGATCGATGAATTCGGTGTTGCCGTGCTGATCCGGCGCGTCATCGAGCGCGTCAAGGCGTGCAACGGCGTGCTGCATGTCAGCTTCGACGTCGACTTCCTCGACCCCTGCGTTGCGCCGGGCGTCGGGACAACAGTGCCGGGCGGGGCGACCTATCGTGAGGCACATCTGATCATGGAGCTGCTGCACGATTCCGGCGTGGTGGGATCGGTCGACATCGTCGAGCTCAATCCCTTCCTCGACGAGCGTGGCCGGACCGCGCGCACGGCGGTCGAACTGATCGGCAGCCTGTTCGGGCAGCAGATCACCGACCGGCCCACGCCGAGCAACGCGATTGCTCCGGGCGAGTGAATCATGCCGGGCAGTGTTTGTGCGCTGCAAGGAAAGGAACTGCTCCAGCAGCCGGGCGATTTAGATCAGCTTTGATCGAAATCGCCTGCTTTTGAAACGGCTGCGAATTGCAAATGCCGCCGTCGGACTGTTTCATGCGGGCTCAGCGCCAGCCGAGGGGCCGCAATGAACAGCACGACCGATCCCGACAATGATTCCGTGGCGACGACACGCCGTCGCTTCCTGACAGCCGGCACCGCTGCGGCGGGAGGCGTTGTTCTCGGAGCAGGCGCTTCCGTTGCCGCAGAGGCGGATAATTTTCCGCCCAACGTTCCTGAATGGATGAAGGCGCCGGGCGAGCCAACCGGAGGTCAGCCCTACGGCACGCCGTCGCCGTTCGAGAAGGGCGTCGTCAGGAACATCTCGAAGACTCTCAAGCAATACATCTCCGCGTCCAGCCGGACGCCCTTGCAGGAGCTTGACGGCATGCGGTGTTCCGACTATCGACCCCGCGCAGCACCGGCTGATGCTGCATGGGCTGGTCGAACGTCCCCTGGTCTTCACGATGGACGATCTCCGGCGCTTTCCGTCGGAGTCGCGCATCCACTTTCTCGAATGCTCCGGCAATCCCGGCTACACCAAGCCCTATGGCAAGACGGCTTCGGACCTCGTGGGTCTCGTGAGTTGTGCCGAATGGACCGGCGTGAGCCTGAAGCGGGTGCTTCAGGAGGCCGGGCTGAAGGCAGAAGCCAAATGGGTGGTCGCGGAAGGGGCGGATGCGGCTGCGCTGACGCGAAGTATCCCGATCGAGAAATGTCTCGAGGACGCGATGCTGGTCTACAGCCAGAACGGCGAGCGGCTCCGTCCGCAACAAGGCTATCCGCTGCGGCTGCTCCTGCCGGGATTCGAGGGCAATATGAGCGTGAAATGGCTGCGTCGCCTGCATGTGACCACGGAGCCGGTTTATTCGCGTGAGGAAACGTCGAAATATACCGACCTCCTGCCCGACGGCACGGCGCGAGAATTCTCCTTCTACATGGAAGCCAAGTCGATCATCACCCGTCCCTCCGGCGGTCAGCGTCTGAGCGCGCCGGGCTTTCATGAGATCACGGGTATCGCCTGGAGCGGGCACGGCAAGATCGCGCGCGTCCAGGTGTCCGTCGACGATGGGAAGAGCTGGCAGGAGGCTCGTTTGCAGGAGCCGGTGCTGACGCGTGCCCTGACGCGCTTCCGTCTGCCGTGGCGATGGGACGGCAAGCCCGCCGTGATTCAGAGCCGAGCGATCGACGAGACTGGCTACGTGCAGCCGACCCTGGCCGAGTTGCTCGCGGTGCGCGGAGAAAACTATTTCTACCACAACAACGCGATCTGGCCCTGGCGCATCGCGGCCGATGGCGAGGTGACCAATGCGCTGGCGTGAGATTTGCGGGATCCTCTCCGCAATCGTGCTGTGTGCCTTCTCGAACGAAGCGCAGGCGCAGAGTCTGTATGGCATCGGCCGACCAGCAACAGCCGCCGAGGTTGCGGGGTGGAATATCGATATCGGACGCGACGGCAGTAATCTTCCTGAGGGAAGCGGCTCGGTCAGCCACGGACGTGAGGTGTTCGCCCAGCAATGCGCCTCGTGCCACGGCGAGAAGGGCGAGGGCGGTTTGGGCGATCGGCTCGCCGGCGGGCAGGGCACGATCGGAACGGCCAAACCGATCCGCACAGTCGGCAGCTACTGGCCCTATGCACCGACATTGTTCGACTACATCCGTCGCGCCATGCCGCAGAACGCGCCGCAGTCGCTGAGTGATGAGGACGTCTATGCGGTGTCCGCTTTTATCCTGAACCTGAACGGGCTGGTGGGAGCGGATGCGATCCTCGATGCGAAATCGTTGGCCGCGGTGAAGATGCCGAACCGCGACAGATTCGTCGGCGATGCTCGCCCGGATGTGAAACGATGAACAGATCAAGTTCCGAAGGTTTGGCGTGGAACTTGCTTAAGTCGAACGGGGGAACTCCGAGGGGCGCAATTGAATTAACCTGCGATAGGAAAGAAGCGGATCCCTCATGACTGATCGTTTCGCGAACTCCATCTCTACGGCGCTCCGCCATCCCGGCGTGATCGCGCTGATCGTGGCTGGTTTGACGATTGCAGCCATGCTGATCGTCGACCACGGACCGTGGAGCCGCGCCAAGACACAGCCGGCCCATGTCGCGATGTATGCGACGACGGGGGAAGCTGCACGCGCCGCAGGCGCTGCAGTGCTTCCGACCGAACGAAAGTCGCCGATCGAGCCGGCGCGGCCGGGGCCGAAGACATCCCCGACCGTCAATCCCGTGACGCCGTAATCCGCGTCAGCCCTTGCGACCGTAGTTGAGGAGCCCGCCGCTCGTCTTGGGTGGATGGGCACGCAACGCCTCCTCGTTCGGTTCGGTGCCCCAGCCGGGGCGGTCCGGGACGAGGAGATGGCCGTTCTGGATCTCGGGCTCGTGCGTGAACAACTCGCGATCCCAGGACAGACGATCGATGTCGATCTCCATGATGCGCAGGTTGGGCACGGCGGCGCAGAAATGCGCGTTCATCATCGAGCACAGATGGCCGTAGAAATTGTGCGGGGCGACGTTGACCTCGAACGCTTCGGCCGCCGCGGCAATCTTCATCGATTGCCAGACGCCGTTCCAGGGCGTGTCGATGATCGCGACATCCATCGCCTGCTCATGGAAATAGGGCAGGAATTCACGCAAGCCCAGCAGCGTCTCGCACGAGGAGATCGGATGCGGGCTTTGCCTGCGGATGTAGCCGAGCGCCTCCGGATTAAAACTGTCGATCTCGATCCAGAACATGTCGAGGTCCGCGATGGCACGCAGGATCTTCAGGTAGCCCTCGGTCTTGGCGTTGAAGTTGCAGTCGAGCAGGATGTCGACGTCAGGGCCGGCGCCCTCGCGGATCGCTTCCAGATGCATGCGCAGGTCGCGCAGGATTTTCCTGTCGACATTGATCTCCGGCGCAAACGGTGAGCCGAAGCCGGGCCGCCAGCCGGTCGGCTTGCCGTCATCGTAGAAGAAGATGTTGGTCTTGAGCGCGGTGAACTTCTTCTCGCGCACCTCGCCGCCCATCGCCTTGACGCCATCGAGACTCTCGATCGCCGGCTTGTACCAGGATGGGTGATTGATCCGCCACGTCGCGCAATGCGACCAGTACACCCGGACACGATCGCGGATCTTGCCGCCGAGCAACTCGTAGCAGGGCACGCCCAGACACTTCGCCTTGGCATCGAGTAGCGCGTTCTCGATGGCCCCGAGCGCCTGCGCCACCACGCCGCCTGCGGCGGGGCGGGTGGCTGCGAACAGCTCGGCGTAGATGCGCTCGTGCTGGAAAACGTTCTGCCCGATGACGCGGGCGGACAGGCCCTGGATCGCGGCGCCGACTCCGGGTGAGCCAAAGCCCTCATCGAACTCGCTCCAGCCGACGATGCCGTCTTCGGTGGTCAGCTTGACGAAATGGTAGTTTCTCCAGCCGGCATCGCAGGCGAGGATTTCGAGGCTTGTTGCTTTTGACGATTTGGTCATGTTGCTCCCTGTTGCCCCGTCGGGCTTTATTTTTGTTGTGGCGAGGTCGAAAGAGCCGCGCCCTGGTTGCAACTGTTAGGCCAACAACGGACCGGCGTGAAGCCCGCTGTCGCGAGGTTAGTCAGCCAATCATTGAGGAGCCGAGCAGCGCGAGGACGGCCAGCGCCATCAGCGTGGTGCCGAGCCAGCCCAGTGCGATCAGCCACGGCCGGGCCCTGAAGCGGCCCATGATCGTGCGGCTCGAGACGATGCGCATCATCATCGCCATGATCGGCACAGCGACGATGCCGTTGAGCACGGCGCTCCAGACCAGCATGTGCATGGAATCGATGCCGGTGAATCCCAGCCCGAAGCCGATAGCGGTCGCGGCAGCGATGATGGTGTAGAAGCCGACGGCCTCGTCGGGTTTCGCCTCGAGCGTGGCGTGCCAGCGGAAAATCTCGGCAACGCCGTAAGCAGCCGAGCCCGCCAGCACCGGGATCGCGAGCAGGCCCGTGCCGATGATGCCGAGCGCGAACAGGGCAAAAGTGAAATCGCCGGCGAGTGGCCGCAGCGCCTCGGCGGCATCGGTCGCCGAATTGACGTTGGTGACGCCGTTGGCGTGCAGCACCGACGCCGTGGTGAGAATGATGAAGAAGGCGATGCCGTTGGAGAGCAGCATCCCGGCGATGGTATCGGCCCTGATGCGCGCGAGCTCCGGACTGCCGCCGCGCTTCAGTTCGCGAAGCGGCATGTCGCGCTCGCCCTGGTTCATCTCCTCGACCTCCTGCGAGGCCTGCCAGAAGAACAGATAGGGGCTGATGGTGGTGCCGAGCACGGCCACCACCATCATGAAATAGCCGGCACTGACATTCGCCTCCGGCCACACCGCGGCGAGCAGCGCCGTGCTCCACGGGATCTTCACGGTGAAGGCGGTCGCGACATAGGCGAACAGCGCCAAAGTGAGAAATTTCAGCACCGGTGAATAGCGGCGATAGGGCACGAACACCTGGAGCAGGGTCGAGCCGGCCGCGAAGATCAGGGCGTGCTCGTGGTTGAGGCCGCCGATCACGAGGGAGAGCGCCTCGGCCATCGCGGCGATGTCGGCGGCAATGTTGAAGGTGTTCGCGGCGACCAGCATGAAGACGAGCGCCAGCACCGCCCAGCGCGGCGCGATCCGCATCACGTTGGCGGCCAGCCCCTTTCCGGTGACCCGGCCGATCTGCGCGCTGACGAGCTGAATGGCGATCATGAACGGCGTGGTCAGAAACACCGTCCAGAGCAGCCCGTAACCGAATTGCGCGCCGGCCTGCGAATAGGTGGCAATGCCGGAAGGATCGTCGTCGGCCGCCCCCGTGATGAGACCCGGCCCCAGTCTTTTCAGCGGCGTCGAGGCGGATTTCGGCGGGGCGAGGGCGCTGTCGCTCATGAAGGGGTCTCGGGTCTTTCCGGCGTGCCGTCTGAGAAAAAGGGAAGCCGGGAAGAAATGCCGCGGGGGAACGATGGTTCCTGTGGCAGGGGCCAACGGCGGGGCGGCGGGCAATTCCGATTAAGCGAAGCCCGATTTGATCCGTCGAGGCTGGGCAAGAATGTTGCTTTTTGGGAGTTGATGTAGGATTCGTCTTATGGCGAATCGCACTTTCAAGA
>NZ_JAFCJZ010000049.1 GCF_018130765.1 Bradyrhizobium iriomotense | reverse complement strand
GTTACCCATGTCGCCGGTCTAGACTGTTACCCATGTAGCCGGTCAGGACCTCTCTTACCCTCTCCCCCTGTGGGAGAAGGTGGCGCGAAGCGCCGGATGAGGGGTTCTATCCGCTCGCGAAACTGTTCGTGAGGAGAGAGACCCCTCACCCGTCTCGCCGCGTTGCGGCGAGCCACCCTCTCCCACAAGGGGAGAGGGTAAGGCGCCCGTGTGGTTAACCGCTCCCCAACGGCCTTCGCAGCTGCCGCATGGTGCGTCCACGTCTCGTTTACGAGACCGCGCCTATCGTTCTTCCCAAAGTCTACCGAAGGGGGAATGACCATGGGGTATCGCACCCGGCCTACGGCCGCGCAGCAATTCGCGCCCGCCGATCTTTTGCGGGGAATTCTCGTCGTCTCGTCGTTCGGGTTCTGGGCGGTGGTGCTCGGCCTGATGCCGGTGCTGCTGTTTCGGGTCTGGCTCGCCTGAGGCGGCGAGGCGCGCGGATGGTTAAACGGCCGTAGCAAATGCGCTCAAAATGCAAGCGGGCCTGCAAGCCGGAATTTTAAAACATCCCGCGTAGCGTGACGCCCATAAGCGAAGAAATCGCAGGGGCGTTTTGTGAATAGTCATAATGAAATGGCGTCGCATTTCGGCGCCGGACAGCAGCACCTGTCCACCGAAGAAAGCTTCACCACCGAGGACATTCTCTGGGCCGTCGGCATCTGGTCGGTGATCCTGACCCTGTCGCCGGTCATCGTGTTCTACATGCTGATGGTGGCGTAACTTCATCATCACCCAGAAACGCAAAACGCGCGGACCTTCCCGCGCGTTTTCCGTCCGGGGAATGATTTGTGAAAAATTACGCCGCCTGCCTGTGCATTGCGCCGGATGCCGACGCCGTGCCGCGAATGGCCTTGACCGAACGCTCGATCGCCGCCCACAGCCTTGCAATTTCCTGAGCCGCACGGCTCTCGGCCTGATACTCGCGCGCGCCTTCGCCGTGGCTGAGTGCCATCAACAAATCCGAACGATTGGTGATCTGACCGCCCCACACCGGAGCGCGGAATTTCGCCAGCGCCTCGCGGGCGATGGTGACGATCGGGCTCTCGGCTTCGTCGCGCTTGGCCGGAGCACCGTTGAGCACGACCGCGTAGGGCTTGCGCGCCGCGCGGCACATCTGGATGGTTTCCTGCACCGCGTTGACGTCGAACACGCCGGGACGGGCGGGGATGACCACCATGGTGGCATTCTTGATGGCGTCGTCGACGACGGCCGAGAGGTTCGGCGGCGTGTCGATCAACACCCATTCATAACCGTCGCGCTTGGCAGCGGAGACGATGCCGCTGACCGAGTTCACGGCGGCCTTGATCGGCGGCTCGTTGGTGCCGCGCAGCTTGTGCCACAGCGTCAGCGAGCCCTGTGGATCCGCGTCCACGAGCATCACCTGCTTGCTCGCCTTGATCTGCGCGGCGAGATGTGCAGCCAGGGTACTCTTGCCCGAGCCGCCTTTACGCGATGCAAAAACAATAACGTTCATACCCTTGGCCTCCAGATTGACCCCAGGCCGCGAAAATGAATCACCGCGCTGATTCGTGAAAGAAAAATTTACCGGGAGTTGCGTCGCCGCCACGAAATAACAAGGCGTGTTGGCTTTTGAGTCACACTGCTGCACGCGACGCGACACAAACCGCAATGAATCGCGCTTGAAGCGAGCATATGTGCGTTTTTTGAGCAGCGCGGCGGCAAAACGGAATGCAACCTTGCCGCGCAAACCGTTTCGCGACTCTTTTCCATCGCATGTGCCGGTAATCGCCGCAGGTCTGCGCGCGACAGCCGCGAACAAAACGAGTCCGGCGCTGTCGCAAGGCTGACGCCGCAATCATCTGGTTCGAGGATCGAAGGACATCGCCGGACATGCAAATGCCCGGGGCATCGATCATGACGAGGCGCCCGGGCATCAGCAGGTTTCAAAGACCGAACGCGTGCGGCGCGTTCAGCCCTCGTCGGTTTTCTTCTTCTTGTTGCTCGCCTTCGCCGCCGGCTTGGCGCTCTTCTTCGCGGTCGATGCACTCTTGGACGCAGCCTTGGGCGCGATGTTGGTCGGCCGGCCGGCGCGGGCCTCGCCGGGCTCGGGGCCTTGGCGGAAGAACACCTTGCACTGCGGCGACAGCTGCGCCTTCTTCTGGATCATGCATGCGGTGATGGCATCGACGTTCGGAACGAACTCGCCGCACAGCCGCATCGCATCCGGCGTGCAGGCCTGCTGCTGCTCCGGCGTGTAGGCAAAGCCTGCACCCGGCTGGACCAGCACGGCCAGGGCGACCCCGGCGATGGCAGCAAGAACGGATTTCCCAGAGTGAAGCGCCGGCATCGATCCCCCCAAATGTCTGATCGAGGCGGAGTGTGGGTGAACCGCGGTTCGTTGGCAACCGAGGGCCAAGGCGAAAGCTCGGACGTGTGCGGTCTCGGCAACAGGGCGGGGACGTGATTGGGGCGAACCGACGGCGCTGCGGGCTTGCTCCGCCTCTCCCGCTTGCGGGAGAGGCCGACGCGCCCCGGGCGATGCGAAGCATCGTCCCGAGCGCGGCGGGTGAGGGCTCTCGCCACCCAGGGACGTCCTCCGCAATCCCTGACAATCCCGACGCGGAAACACCCCCACCCCAACCCTCCCCCGCAAGCGGGAGAGGGAGCGCACCTGCCCGTGGCGTCACCTGCACAGCTAACCCCCTGGCAGAACTGGCGAGATCGGTTTCCGGCCTCCTCAAAACAAAAACTGCGAAAACAACCCCATGCACAGTAGCCGGGCCTTGATCCATTTACGGATTTTACGAAGCCGCTTTGACTCGTCGGGCAAAACAGGGGCATAATGGCAGCATCGAAAATTGCGTGGGGTGGTCGGCCGATCCCCGTGAGGTTGAGGGGCGCGCATGGCCACCATCTTGATCGTCGCACCGGTGTTCGCCCTGATCGCGGCGGGCTATGCCGCGGTGCTGTTTCGCTTCGTCTCCGATACCGCGCACAAGGGCATCTCCGAATTCGCCTTCAGCATCGCGATCCCTACCCTGCTGTTCCGCACCATCGTCGTGTCGGAATTCCCCGATGTCAGCCCCTGGCGCATGTGGGGCAGCTATTACGGCGCGCTCGCACTCACCTGGATTGCGGCGCTGATGCTCTCGGCCCTGTTGCGCGCGCGGCGCGAGGACCGCGAGGACGGCGTCGTGTTCGCGATCGGCTCGGTCTACGGCAACATCGTGATGCTCGGCATTCCGCTGGTGCTCTCGGCGCTCGGCAGCGAGGGCGCTGGACCCATGGCGCTGATCCTGTCGGTGAACACGCCGCTGCTCTGGCTCTGCGGCATCCTGCAGATGGAGCTCGTCAGCCGCAAGCGGACCGGCTCGCCTTTGTCGATCATCTGGCCGGTGCTCGCCGATCTCTCACGCAACCCCTTGATGCTGGGTATCGGTTTCGGCGTGGTCTGGCGCTTCACCGGCCTCGGTCTCAATCCCGTCGTCGACCGGACGATCGAGCTGCTGGCGCAGGCGGGCTCGCCGGCCGCATTGATCGCGCTCGGCATCAATTTGTTCCGCTTCGAGGTGAAGGGCGAGAAGCTCAGCATCCTCGTGCTGTGCGCGCTCAAGCTGATGGCGATGCCGGCGGCCGCGTTCGTGCTGGCGAAGCTGCTGGGCCTGCCGCCGAATGCTGCCGGCGTGATCGTGCTGTTCGCAGCGATGCCGACTGGCGCCAACGCCTACATCTTCGCGGTCCAGTATCAGCGGCTGGTGAACCCGGTGTCGGGCGCGGTGGCGCTGGGCACGCTGCTATCGGCGGCGACGTTGCCGGTGGTGGTGATGATCGTGGCGGGGGTAAGGTAGACGCGCCGACAGAAACTCAACTGTTCGGCTTACGGTCTTCGGCACCACCAATCGAAGGCACAAAAGCAGCCCCCGATATCGACGCGATGGGCCAAATCCGGACATTCTTAGCACGACAACCAGCTTCATCGGCATCGCACGACTGGTTCGGCACGGCGATGCGATTTAGACTCTCCAGCATCCGCTGCGGCCGGCAATTGCACCCCGTTCGCCGCGGTGAGCGCCAGGATTGCGTGTGTCCCTTTGCTCAGGCAGCGAAGATGAAGCGTGTACCCGTGTAGGAGCGCAGGAGCTTGTTCGGCATCTCTGCCTTTGCCAGTTCGTAGAACGGCTCACCACTACAGTGCAGTGGAATGACGTAGTCGATGTCGATACCCTTCAGTGCTGTGATCGTGTCGCGCACATAGTCCTCCTTGTAGGGCGCGAGGTGGAACCCGCCGATCACCGCATGAACCTTGCTGATACCTGAAGCCGCTTGGGCTTGTTTGATTGCGTTGATGACCCCGCGATGGCTGCAAGACGTCAACACGATCAACCCGCGGCCTTTTAGATTGAATGCGGTGGCGATCTCGTGCCGGAACTGGTCCGGGACGACAGCCTTCGTCCGTTCGTCCTCCGGAAGCTTATCCGCATAGCATCCAATGCCGTGGTCCACGCCGATCTTCATCGCGCTGGGCGACAGCAGCTTCTCAAAGCTCGTTTGGCCGATGTGCCCCGTGGTGAAGCCGTGATCGGCGACCAGTGCCGGCCCTTCTGCATAGGTCACCGCAACATTGGCACCTTCCAGTGCCTTGCGATCCAAGGCTCCGAAGTCGCCGCGCACCGGCGGAGCCGTCCATTCGCGGGAGCAGAATGCGTCCTCGCCGCCGATGTAAATCGGCAGCTTGGCTTTGAGCTTGCCGCTGTTTTGTTTAAGGAAGCCGGCGAGACCGCCAAAATGATCGTAGTGACCGTGGCTCAAGACAAGAGCATCAAGCGCGGCCGGATCGATGCCTACGAGATTGGCGTTGTTGACCAGCGCGTCCGGTGTGAAGCCGAAATCGACCAGGACATGTCGTGTTTCGTCGCCGCGCCGCGACTCGACGTGCATCGACAGTCCGAACTCACTGATCAACGTCTTACCCGGCGGCTTGCCGGCGCCGATGCCCCAGCCGAAGTGTTCAATCTCAACATCGGAAACCTTCCGGCTCGGCGCGACAGCGAATTGGTAGCTGTCGACGAGCACGCGCACTGCTACACGATCGATCTCCGGAACCTTACCGGCGACCGCTTCTGCGCGTACCGGCTTCCCGCTACCGATCAGCGCCGCCACGACGGCGCTAAACAAGGCAGCACCGCCGCCGCATACCACATCGCGTCGATGTATTGCGTTGCATTGGCAAATGAACATGATCAAATCCTCCCTTTCCGTGGCCTTTGCTGCCGCAAGGCATCACGCGGAAATGCACTCCAGGGCGGAGGCGCTGGGATGCCGAACACACCAGGGTCTGGCAGCCCGCACACCGGGGATTAGACGCATCCTATCCCGTGCGGGATAGCGTGGCTAATCATATTGGTCCGGTTCGGGTCTTGGTCGTGTAAAAACGTCTTGGAGGAGATCGTCTCTGAGAGCCAAATGCGTGGGGCTCAGGCCGCGATCGC
>NZ_JAFCJZ010000048.1 GCF_018130765.1 Bradyrhizobium iriomotense | reverse complement strand
TATGACTTTTCCCTGCTGGAAACGCCGACCATGATGATGCCGGGCCCATAAGCCAATCGCGAGGTCAGCTTCTGGCCAAGCCGGACTCAGGGCGAGTTGCGCCAACGCGCTGCAATCAGGGGGCAGAGCAGACCTCGGACGAAGAGCAGCGCAAGCTAGACAGTCGGCTGACGTCCTCGCCGCGTCCAGCCCTCCCGCTCGGCGAGATCACGGTCGAGCACTACGATCAGACTTTCGACGTCAATGTGAAAGGGCTCGTGTTCACGGTGCAGAAGGCCCTGCCGCTGACGACGAAGGGGGCGTCGATCATTCTCACCGGTTCGAGCACGGGGGTGATGGGGACGCCGCAGTTCAGCATCTACAGCGCCACCAAGGCTGCGATCCGCAATCTGGCCCGTAGCTGGGCGCAGGACCTGCGCGGCACCGGCATCCGCGTCAATGTGCTGTCTCCGGGGCCGACCAAAACGGAGCTGGCACTGGAGGTCGTCGGCGAGGAAGCGTTCAATGCACTCGGAAGTGCCACGCCCATCGGGCGTGTGGGCGACCTCTCCGAGACAGGCGCGGTGGCAGCGTTCTTGGCGTCCTCGGACAGTAGCTTCATGACCGGCGGCGAGGTCTTCGTCGATGGAGGCCTGGCGCAGGTCTGACGTCTTCGCCTGAACGTGAGGGCTTCGATCAACGGGATCGAAGCCCTCAATGCTCAGCGTCCGCGCTAGATCCCCAGCAGTTTTCGCGCGTTCGCTTTCAACACCTTCGGCCGGATCTCGTCGCGGATGTCGATCTTGGCGAAATCCGACAGCCAGCGGTCCGGCGTGATCACCGGCCAGTCCGAGCCGAACAGCATCTTGTCCTGCAGAATCGAGTTGATGTAGCGCACCAGGATCGGCGGGAAATATTTCGGCGACCAGCCCGAGAGGTCGATGTAGACGTTCGGCTTGTGGGTCGCGACCGACAGCGCCTCTTCCTGCCAGGGGAAGGAGGGGTGGGCGAGGATGATCTTGAGGTCGGGGAAGTCGGCCGCAACGTCGTCCATGTACATGGGGTTGGAATATTTCAGCCGCATGCCCATGCCGCCGGGCATACCCGAGCCGACGCCGGTCTGGCCGGTGTGAAACAGCGCGATCGCGCCGCCATTGTTAATCTCTTCATAGAGCGGATAGGCCATGCGGTCGTTGGCGTAGAAGCCCTGCATGGTCGGGTGGAATTTGAAGCCGCGCACGCCGTATTCCTCGATCAGCTTGCGCGCCTCGCGGGCCCCTAACTTGCCCTTGTGCGGGTCGATCGAGACGAACGGGATGAGGACGTCGAGATGGTCGGAGGCGGCCTCGATCATCTCGTAATTGTTGTAGCGGCGGAAGCCGGTCTCGCGTTCGGCATCGACCGGGAAGATCACCGCGGCGATGTTCTTGGACCGATAGTAGGCCGCGGTCTCCGGCACCGTCGGCGGATGCTTGTTCGGCGACTTGAAATACTCCGCCATCTGCGCCTGGAAATCGTCATAGCCGTCGTCGGGATGGCAGCCGCAGGGCTCCTCGGCGTGGGTGTGGATGTCGATAGCAACGACATCGTCGATATTCGGCAGCTTCAGCTTCGGCATTGGTTTCCTCCCGACGGGTTGTCAAATTGATTATATGATATAACGAATTTGGCAAGGCGTCGCTGGAAGCAAAACCGCAGCCCGCAAAAGTCGTTGCTGTGCCTGACCCCTGAGGAGGAGATCGGGCCGATCCGGCCGCTTCTACTGTGCATGGGGTTGTTTTCGCGAAATTGCCGGTTCGGAACCGGGCAGTTAACATTGACATGACCTCCCGCCATGCCTTAAGAACCGCCCCGTCCCGGGCGGTCGGTCCGCCAGCGGGAAAGATCTCATTTTGCCACATTCGCGCGTGCCGAAACGGTAGTGCCGAACACGGCCTTTCGAACGTTCAGGATTCTGCCATGAAGGTCCGTAACTCGTTGAAGTCGCTGCGCGGTCGCCATCGCGCCAACCGCCTGGTCCGCCGCAAGGGCCGGGTCTATGTGATCAACAAGGTGCAGCGCCGCTTCAAGGCTCGCCAGGGCTGAGCTGAGCGGCTGATTGCCCTCGCGGACGCCTTCGCGCGCCCCGCAAGACCACGGTCTCACACGAGTTTGACGCCGCCTTTGCTTTGCAAGGGCGGCTTTGCGCGTTTAGACTTTCACCATGGCAGTGAGATTCCCTTTTGCGCGTACGCTGTGCCTGGCTCTGCTTCTGGGGGCCACTGGCCTTGCTCCGGCCTTTGTTGCTCCAGCCTTGGCGCAGCAGATTGAGCCGCCGCCCCCGCCCGGCAAGCAGAAGAAGCTGCCGGAGGCGCCGTCCAAGTTGCCCAAGGTCGACCGCAGCAAGAATCTCGATTTCCTGTTCGGCGCGCTGAAGGCGGCGCCCGACGAGGCCAGCGCCAAGCATGTCGAGGCGCGGATCTGGGCGATCTGGCTCCAGACCCCGAGCGACACCGCGGCGCTCTTGATGTCGCGGGCCAAGACCGCGGTCGACGCGCAGAAGATCGAGATTGCGATCAAGCTGCTGGACTCGGTGATCAAGCTCAGGCCCGACTACATCGAGGCCTGGAACCGCCGCGCCACGCTCTATTACATGCAGAACGATTACGGCCGTTCGCTCGCCGACATCCGCGAGGTACTGATCCGCGAGCCCCGCCATTTCGGCGCGCTCGCTGGCCTCGGTATGATCATGCAGGAGGTTGGCGACGAGAAGCGTGCGCTCGAGGCCTACCGCAAGGCGCTCGCCGTCAATCCGCACCTCGAGAAGATCCCCGACCAGGTCAAGGCGCTGACCGAGAAGGTCGAAGGCCGCGACATCTAGCTGAGAACTCGATCAGTTCTTGAGTGAATGCGGCGCCCGCGGATTAACCACGATGGCAAGCGCTGCGTTTTAAGGCCTATTGTCGGCCCGGCCACAGGCTTACCTGCATTGCAGGAGCAAAGCCATGAAGCGTTTGATCTTTGCGGGTAGCTTGCTGCTCGCGTCGGGAACGATGAGTCTTGCCGACGGACTGTTCTGGGTGGTCGGCAATCGCGCCACCGGCAGATGCGACATCGTGACCAGCAATCCGGTCATCATCGGCGATATCTGGTTCGGCGACGGTCCCTACAAGTCCAGGGCCGATGCCAAGCTTGCCCGCTCGACGATTCGCGCCTGTCCCGCGCCCGCCCCCGATGAGGAAAAGGCCGAGGACAGTACGAACCAGGACTAATGCAGGACGCTGCCGCCGCGCTCGGCGAGGCCGTGATCGGCCGCCGCGGCGTAGGCCTTGGCAAGCTCCGCCTCGAGATGCTCGTTGATCAGGAGCAGCGCCCGCACGGCACCGCGCAGGTCGCCGTTGCAGCTCGCGACGATCTCGTCGATCGCAGTGTCGTTGGATCTGAAGCTCATCGAAATTCTCCGGTTCAAATCAGGACAAATCCTGCCGGCCTTTCCCGCATCCCCTGAAGGCTGCAAGGAGGATCGGCGCCCACCCGCGCCTAAATGGCGGAACCGACCATGGCGATTATATGGAAGCCGCGATGACGGTCGCATGAAGCTGGTCCGAAGCTTGCGTGTCGCAGGGCAACATCATTGATTCCATTTGTTTTTTCTGCTTGGCAATTATGGACATATCCACAGCCCCCTTAATTTCTGTGGAAGTGCTGGAGTGCCCGGGGCGAAACTGCCGCGCGCCGCAGTCGTAATTGTGAAGTGCCCTGGATCGCCCGGATTCTCTCCATGATCGTGATGTCAGTCGTGACGGCGCTGGTTCTGCTGGTGCTGGTCACGCAGGCCGGTGTCGTCGCCGTGCAGCGCGCCTTTCCGCCGCAGGGCCGCATGATCGAGGTCGAGGGCGCTGTGCTTCACGTCGTCGACATTGGTCCGCGCGAGGCCGGCCTGCCGATCGTGATGCTGCATGGCGCGAGCTCCAACCTCGAAGCGATGCGGCGTCCGCTCGGCGACCTCCTCGCTAAAAACCATCGCGTCATCCTGATCGACCGTCCCGGCCATGGCTGGAGCACGCGCGCGCGGCGGCAGGATTCGACGCCGCAGGTCCAGGCGCGGATGATCGACGAGGCGCTTCGAAAGCTCGGGATCGATCGTGCGGTCTTCGTCGTGCATTCCTGGAGCGGTGCGCTCGGCGCGAGGATCGCGCTCGATCATCCGGCCCGCGTCGCCGGCCTCGTGATGCTGGCGCCGGTCACCCATCCCTGGCGCGGCGGCGTCGGCCGCTACAACGAGCTCATCGCAACGCCTGTCATCGGCCCGCTGCTCGCCTACACCATCACGCTGCCGCTCGGCTATTTCGTCACTGAGGCCGGCGCACGCAACGTGTTCCTGCCGCAGACCATGCCGGATGGTTTCGTGCAGGACTCCGCGACGCCGCTCTTGCTGCGCCCGCGCGAGTTCATCGCCAATGCCTATGATCTGGTGACGCTGAAGGAGTCGGTCGCTGCGCAGGTCGCGCGCTATGGCGAGATCAAGGCGCCGGTCACGATCATCGCCGGCGAGCCCGACAAGACGGTGAAAACCGGCATCCACGCGCGCCCGTTTGCAGCATTGGTGCCGAATGCGAAGCTGATCGTGTTGCCCGATCTCGGCCACATGGTGCAGAACGCCGTGCCGGATCTGGTGAAGACGGAGATCGAGACGATGATCGGAAACATCGTCCCGGCGCAGGCGGCCGCCGACTAAAGCGTTTTCGAGCGGCGGCCGCCGTTCGCGCGCTTACTGCTTGATCTTCCCGTCCTTGTCGAACTGCGAGATGAAGGTCCAGAGATTGTTGACCTCGGTCTCGTTCTTGATGCCGGCGAACGCCATCTTGGTGCCGGGGATCTTGGCCTTGGGGTCCTTGATGTACTCCTTGAAGGTCGCTTCGTCCCAGGTGATGCCGGAATTCTTGTTCGCATCCGAATAGCTGTAGTCCGGCGCAGTGCCCGACTTGCGGCCGTTGAGGCCGTTCAGCTCGGGGCCGACCTTGTTCTTGGCGCCTTCGCCGATGGCGTGGCACGCCAGGCACTTGTTGAACGACGTCTTGCCCGCGGCGGCGTCCTGCGCCATCGCTTTGGAAGATATGGCGGTGGACGCTGCGGCAGTCATGGCGAGGGCTACCAGCGCGCCGAAAGTCAGTTTTGTCATAAGGGTGCTCTTCGTCTCTTCCCGGGTCAGATGGAGGGTCGTGGTTTTGGCAGGTCCGGTGCAGGTGGACAAGCCGTGAAACCTTGACAGGTTTCCTGATAGCAGACTTGCCCCAGAGAGAACTTGCGCTGCAACAATGCAATGCGACCTTCGGAGGACCTACCCAAAGACGGCAAGACATGATTGATTTGCCGGGACAATTTCCTCCGTCGGACGAAGGCTTCGTAATATGGCCATCATGATGCCCGCGAGCGACCAGAAAGTGCTGGCGCGTCGCAGCGAGATCGTCGCCGCCTTGCGCGCGATCGTGCCTGGCGAAGGCGTGATCGACAGTGCCGCCGAGATGCGGGCCTATGAATCCGACGGGCTGACCGCCTACCGGCAGCCGCCGATGGTCGTGGTGCTGCCCGATACGACCGAGCAGGTCTCGCTCGTCCTGAAATATTGTGCCGAGCAGGGTGTCAAGGTGGTGCCGCGCGGCTCCGGCACCTCGCTGTCAGGCGGCGCGCTGCCGCTGGAAGACGGCGTGCTGCTCGGCCTCGGCAAGTTCAAGCGCATCCGCGAAATCGACTTCGACAACCGCGTCGTCGTCACCGAGCCCGGCGTCACCAACCTCGCGATCAGCCAGGCGGTCGCGCATGCCGGCTTCTACTACGCGCCGGATCCGTCCTCGCAGATCGCCTGCTCGATCGGCGGCAATGTCGCGGAGAATTCCGGCGGCGTGCACTGCCTGAAATACGGCATGACCACCAACAACGTGCTGGGTTGCGAGATTGTCCTGATGAGCGGCGAGATCCTGCGCATCGGCGGCAAGGGGTGCGAGAACGCCGGCTATGATCTGATGGGCGTCATCACCGGCTCCGAAGGCCTGCTCGGCGTCATCACCGAGATCACGGTGCGCATCCTGCAAAAGCCGGAGACGGCGCGTGCGCTGATGGTCGGTTTTGCGCAGGTCGAGGCGGCCGGCGAATGCGTGGCGCGCATCATCGGCGCCGGCATCATTCCCGGCGGCATGGAGATGATGGACAAGCCCGCGATCCACGCCGCCGAAGCCTTCGTCCACGCCGGCTACCCGCTCGACGTCGAGGCGCTGCTCATCATCGAGCTCGACGGGCCCAAGATCGAGGTCGACGAGCTGATCACGCGCGTCGAGACCATCGCAAGAGGCTGCGGCTCGGTGACGCTGCAGATCTCCAATTCGGAAGCCGAGCGCAACCTGTTCTGGGCCGGCCGGAAGGCCGCGTTCCCCGCCGTGGGCCGCATCTCGCCCGACTATCTCTGCATGGACGGCACGATCCCCCGCGGCGCGCTGCCGAAGGCGCTCGCGCGCATCCGCGAGCTCTCGGAAAAATACCAGCTCGGCTGCGCCAACGTGTTCCACGCCGGCGACGGCAATCTGCATCCCTTGATCCTCTACGATGCCAACAAGCCGGGCGAGATCGAGCGCGCCGAGGCTTTTGGCGCCGACATCCTGCGCGCCTGCGTCGAGTTCGGCGGCGTGCTCACCGGCGAGCACGGCGTCGGCATCGAGAAGCGCGATCTCATGGGCGACATGTTCACCGAGATCGATCTCAACCAGCAACAGCGCCTGAAATGCGCCTTCGACGCCCAGGGTCTGCTCAATCCCGGAAAAGTGTTTCCGACCCTGCACCGCTGCGCCGAGCTCGGCCGCATGCACGTCCATGCGGGGAAGCTGGCATTCCCGGACATTCCGCGGTTCTAGCCGCGGTGACGGTGCACCCTCTCCCCTTGTGGGCCTGTTGCGTAATCCGTCAGTTGTGATTCCCTAGGGCAGAGCCTTGGAGGGTAGCGATGGCGGTTAAGCGGACAGGACAGCCGAGCTTTGTGGA
>NZ_JAFCJZ010000047.1 GCF_018130765.1 Bradyrhizobium iriomotense | reverse complement strand
CGCCTCGCAATCGGCCGGTTCGTTCCAGCCTGAGCAACCAAACCACCAATTCTTGCCCAGCCTCGTCGGGCAAAACACCCCGCACCCCGTCAATCCCTCTTTGCAAAAATATTCCTCTTTACCGAAATTCGGAATTACGGCATAAGTCGACACAGCCCGGCCCGACGAAGAGGGGCGGTTCGCGAGTCGTTCGAAACGCGGGCCGGGTTGCGGTGGACGCGGCAGCGTCGGCACGAGAGGGTGCGGGCAGGGCGGGTAGTCCCTGTGAGTCCGCGGCCGCGTGTAGACGGACGGCGCTGAGCGCGTACGGCAAAACCGTGTGGTCCTTGCTGCAAGACATTTCTGCAGTTGCCGCAAGCTGAGAAATATCAGCTTAGATCAAGGGCTTGGTCGCTTGTCACAGTCGGAAAACAGGCGCGCTTAAGATCGGCGGGCCCCAATAGGCCCTATTTCACGCGAGATCGGCAAGAACGACCCGGCCCGTGCGAGCGTGCCGATGAAAGAGCGCTTTAGGCGAGTCGATCTCATCACATTGCCGCGACTCATTGTCGCTTCGAAGTCGTCATGACGCTCATGACGAATTCTACGCGCATTGCACGTACTGAAACGCGACTTGCTCAGCAGAAATCTCGTGTAATTGCGCACGGTTTCGGATGATCTCTCATGGTGGTTCGTGGCGTGCTGCGAGGAGAGTTGCGATGGACACAAGGGGACTCGCGTTGGAAGCCCGGCGCATGTTGTCGCAAGAACAGGTCTTGGCAATCGTGCCGATCAGTTACGTGACCCTGTGGCGAATGGAGAAGCGCGGACAGTTTCCGCAATCGACTTACATCACTCCGAACCGCCGCGTGTGGTTCGAAGACGAGATCATAGCCTGGCAAAACGCGGTCAACGGACGCCGTCGCGGTCGCCGGCAGAAGACTGGGGAGGTGCAGCAGCACGAGAGCGACGTCTGAAAGGCGAACGCCCCGGCGGGACACCGGGGCGGCGCATCATCATCGAGCTGCATCATCACTAGCGCCTTGGCAGGCGGCGAAGATGTAGCCCGAAACCGGGTCCCGCATCAATGCCGAACAGCAAAGCTAACCACACCCGCGCATTGTTCGAGTGGTTGAACCGGGTGTTGGCTGATGCCGAGCTGTCGCCGAACGCCTTCAAGGTCGCCTTCACGATAGGCCAGCGCTTCAACCGGCGACACGGCGGAGCTGCATGGCCGAGTCTCCGGACCATTGCCGCCGACATCGGAGTTGACGAGGCGACAGCGGTCCGCGCCGTGCGGCAACTGTGCGAGCGTGGTCACTTGCTCGTCGAGCCGGGCAAGCGGGGGCGCGGTCATTCCAACCGATACCGGATGTCGAAGGCCGGAAAACCTGCGCAGGCTCAGGTTAAGGCAGTGCAAAAACCTGCACACTTGCAAGTTTTGAGGTCGGGGAGAAAACCTGCGCCAGTGTCGCTAAAACCTGCGCGAGCGCAGTTGAACCATCTAGAACCATCTATGGGGACGCCTACAGCGTCCCCCAAGGGTGAGAGAGAGCGCGAGCGTTCGCTCGCGGTGATCCCCGGCGCGCCTGAGCCTGACGGCGGCGCGCGGGAAGGGTTGCAGGAAGATCGCTTCGCCGAGTTGTTGGCGATCTGGCAGAGGCCATGGGGCGACGACGACACCGATGCCTGTCTCGCGTTCGCGCTTGTGTGCCGTGATGCCCATCCCGACGACATCATCGCCAGCGCCCGCGCATGGGTCGCCGCTGCCGATGATCCGCGCTTCCTCAAGCCGCTGGCGAAATGGCTGACCAAGGGCCTGTGGCGAAAACCACCGCCGCAGCGAAGGCCGACGCGCAACGCCGGTAAGGTCTCGCTTTCGAAACTCATGAACGATCTGGAGTGAATGCCATGAGCAACGTCGTTCCGATCCGGCCAATTAGTCTGCTCCGCGCGCTCAGGACGTTCGCCGACGATGCCGATGCCCTCGTCAGACGCTACGACGAGATCGAGCGGCTGTTTCGGTATGGCGAGCTGAGCACGCCGTTGGCTCAGGCAAGGAAGATCGCGGAGCTGAGTGCGAACGACGTGAAGGTGATCGAGCGGTGCATCGCCGCGCTGGATCAACTCGATCCCGCCGAAAGCTATGAGGACAACGATCCCGAGGAAGGCGAGCTTCGGCGCGGTGTGATCAAGGCAAGGTTGACGATCTTGGTCGGCTCGTTTCCGAACGGCGCGCCGGGCGATCCCGAAGTCTACGTTCGCGCGATGTTGGAGCACGCCTGCAGCATCGAAGGTCTCAGCCTGCTGGCGGTCGATGCCACTTGTCACGAGATCGTGGCGACCCAGAAATTCCTACCTGCGGTCGAAGAGGTCGTAAAGACGCTGAGTGCGCAGCAAGCGAAATGGAATGAACGACTCTGGGCGATCTACCGCCTCGCCGACATGTCGCGCCGCGTGCTGGCGCGGATTGAGGCCTTGCAGTCGAAATCGAAATGAACCGCGCCGGCCGGCTGCCCGGCATCGAGAGGAGACTAAAACTATGCAATTACGGATCACACCACTCAATCGACCGGTGCAGCGTTGGAGGGACGCCCCTATCACCCCGGAGATGCGGGCCGCGTCTGAAGTCTACCAGAAGGAACGCGCCGCACTCCGCGCCAAGTTCGAAAGCGAATGGGTGCCGCCGCCCGGTTACGACGCCGAGCGCGATCTCGAAGAGATGCAGAACATCGAAAGCGCCGCTTTCACTGTTTGGGAAGAGCGGCGCAAGGGACGCATCGCCGCCGCCTCGACCCCGGTATGGGAGAACACGCTTGAGTACTGGCTGATCGACGGCCCCAAAACAGAAAACGATGGCCTGCTTGCCAAGCAGCCGACGGCTGCTTCGTTGACGCTGCCAATTCTATTGAAGGGCGGCGGCGACATGAAGGTGACGTTCGAGACCAAGAAGGTCCACGATATGGGTGGCCATGATCCGGCAATTCGCACATGGATGGAAGACAAACTCAGGCTCGTTGTTCGTACCGAGCACGGCCTCTTCGCCGGGCATCTGAAACACCGATGCAGCGAGCGCGGATGGTATGTCGTCTCACTGTCGGCGGACACGCCGCAGGAAGTTGCGGGCCGGGTCGCTAGGACGCTTGACGCAATCGAAGGGCTTAGCCTGCCGGATGACTACCTCGCTTTCATGCCGGTCTCTAGCCGCTGCTCAATCTGCTCGCGGCCATTGAACGATTTCGTCTCGAAGACACTCGGCATCGGTCCTGATTGCGCGGGCAAGCTAGGTCTGGCCCACTCTGCGGCTTTCGCCGACGCCGTCATCGCAAAGCGTGCGGCCTTCCTTGCCGAGGCCGCCGACTGATGCACGACCGCGCGCCACCATCCCGCCGCCGCCAGCGCAACGACCAGCGCGAGCGGCGACGGCTCGCGCAGCGGCGCTACCGACAGAACGTGGCGGACCACGCCGTCATCGCGCCCGTAAAGGCCGGGCCTGTGATGCTCGACTATCTGGTGCGCGTCGTTCGCTGGCTCGACGATGCCGACGCCAAGGATGCGCGCAAGATCGGTGAGGCTATCACGCGCGGACTGATGGAAGCGGCGGAAGCGGACGCGGCAAAGCGGTGACAGGCCGGCAAATGCCGAAAGTTTGGGGATTTGGGCCTACGCTGCCCAAAAAAATTCCGTGACCCTACTTCATCGGCCGCCCGGTACTTGTGCCATCTTCCGGTCATGAGCAACGCCAGACCAATTCCGCTCCGCCCCGATCACAGCGCCGTCGCCCGCGAATGGCACCGCTCGTTCATTCGCGCCGCGACCGCCCGCGTCCTGTCGCGCGTACAGAAGACCAGCGTCGAGGCCGTTCTGCGCGACGCCGGATGGCAGCACGACAACCTCACGGGGCTGATCTTGCGCGCTCCCGTCGAGCCGCTGAAGCAGGCCGACCTTCCCGGCGACAGTGTTGCCGCGCTAATGCTGCTGGCACCGCAAAGTGCTGCGGCAAAACTTTTCGATCTGGCGGTCAAGGTCGATCTCGCCGGCATCAGCTCGTTCTCGTTTCCGCTGCCGTCGAATTTCACCGACGCCAAGTTTGTCATCGAGGGCGAGCCGATCAGTGTCGGTCAAGGTACGTTCGAAGGCATGCCGCTCGGCCCGGTCCGCAAGGTCGCGTTGATCGGCGCGCTATCCTCCGAATTGGAGAACGCCAGCGCGGGCACCGCCTCAACGATCATCTCGCACGTTCTCAAGATCGCGGTGGGCAATGGGCTGGCCAAAGTGCTGTTCAGCGACGATGCCGAGAGCGAGGCTGCACCTGCCGGACTGCTGCACGATGTCCCGGCGCTTCTCGCTGGCACCAGCATGGCGGAAGACTTGTCGGCGCTGGTCGGATCGATCTCGGCCGCCGGCCTCGATGCTGAAAGCGTCGTCTTCATCGCCGCCGCAGAACAGGCGATGGCGATTCGGCTCGCTGCCGGTCCGAAGTTCAACTATCGCGTCATCGGCGCGAACATCGAGGCCGGGACCATCATCGCGGTTTGTGTCGATGGCCTCGCGGTCGCGGGCGATGGCGTCCCGACCGTCGATGTCAGCAAGAGCGCGGTGTTGCACATGGCTGCGGACCCTGCCTCCGACATCGGCACGGCCGGTGCGCCCGGTGTCGTCGCGGCTCCGTCGGTCTCGCTGTTTCAAACCGACAGCTCTGCCTTGAGGTGCGTCAGCCGAATCTGCTGGAGCGCCGCGCCGGGTGCAGTTGCGGTCGTTACTGGTGCAACATGGTGACCGCAATGGATTACGACGAACGCCAAGCTGCATGGGCCGCAGCCCGCGCCGAGGCCTACGAGGTCTCGCTTGCGAAGCACACAACGGCACCGCAGGCCGCGTCAGCGCCGCAGACGAGCAAGGAGATTGAGCGGCTAGTTGATCGCCGCGTCGCTGCTGCGCTCGCCGAACGTGACGAAATCTGGCGCGAGGTCATCGGGCAATTGGTGGCCAGCGAGCGGAAGCGCAGCCGGGCCGAGGTCGCGAAGGCTCTCACCGAGCGAACCGGCAGCAACGAGCTGTTCTATCTCGACGAGAACGGCAAGAAGCAAGACCGCGAGCTTCACAACGCGATCATCGGTCCCGTCGATCATCCTATCGACGAGCGCATCATGGCTCCGATCCGTGCGCGACACCGCGCCAAGTATCTCGCCGAGCAGCGGAGCCAACGCCGTGCAGGATGATCCGCTCAGCGCCGAGGCTCAGACCATCTTGCGGCATGCGACCGTCGCCGATCTGCGCAGCGATGTCGCTGAGCTAAGCGCGCTGGTCGCGGCGATCCGCGCGCCGTTTCCGGCGGAGTTGCCGACCGCTCCCGACGAGCGCGAATTCGCTCTGCTGTTGGTCGCTCTTAGGGCACGCGACCACGCGCGACGGCTGCTCGCGTTGGTGGAGGCCGGGATGTAGGTCTGCCGGGTGACATCGGCCCGCCCGGACCCCCCCGACTGGCTTGGTAAGTTATTCTCTTGCGTTCTGGCCACTTCTGTCTCGTTTCGGGCCCATCGAAAGCCAAAATCTCCAGTTTAATCAGCGGGTTATGGGAGGGAGACATCGCGCCGAAAACCGCAATTGAACCAACGGGTTGAGGGATCGCCAGTGGTCGAGGCCGCAGGAAGCCCGCTTGTGAGTTGGGCAAGCCCGGACAATGCGCGGTGCCAGAGGCAGAGGATTAGCGCACCCACCGGGCTAGCAGCCCTCGCAATCTACTAAGGGGCGACGGGGGGACATTATGCAACTTTTACTGGAGACCGATTCCTGCGCGGCGGCGGCCCGAGCTTGCTACCGCCCGTAGTAGGTGTTTCGATGACTTTAACAGCACTTCCCGTTTTGCTGGATTGGCGGACACGGGACCGTGCCATAGGAGCAGAACACGCAGCAATCGCCCGGCTTGGGCTTGAGGCGCTGGCCGCAGCCCTTGCAGTCATAAAAAAACTGGCAGGCGTTGGTCGGCATGGTCTCGACGGCAGAATGCTGGCAGGTCGGACAGGTGAGAGTTGATATAAGTTGCATGATGCAGAGCCTCTAGCCGTTAACATTGTAAAATTCCAGTCCGGAACGGAGTTCCGCGATGCCCCGCCAAGCCGCAGCCTCCCAACCTTTCTCCGCCAACGGCTCGACGCGCGAGCTGCTGAAGCCGCCAGAAGACCTCGACCAGATGGAGCGCGCAGAATTCGTCGGCCTAGTTGTCGGCGCTCCACCGTGTCACTTCCTGCCATCCGATCTGCCATTGCTCGCGGCCTACGCTAAGGCTGTCGTCGCCGAGCGTGTCGCGGCTGGTGAGCTGGCTGCCGCCTACGTTATCGACGGGAAGCCGAGCCCTTGGCTGCCGATCTGGCAGGGGAAGGTCCGGGCACTCACGACATTGGCGCGGATGCTGGCCCTTTCACCCGGAGGCAGGGTGCCGAGCAAGTCGCCGAAGGAGGCCGAGCCGGTCAGCTACTACACGCGAATGAGCCTCTCGGAGGGTCGCCGCGATGACGAGCCGAACTGACCGCGCCGCGTTCGATTTCGCCATCGAGATCGCGCGTCGGGACCCGCTGCAGCGCAAGCGCATCGACGATGCGTTCGCAGCCGGCGACGACTACGCCAAGGTCGGTAAGGCTGCCGCCTATCACTGCCAGATCGAGGCGCTCGACCTGATGCCGTGGCAAAGCCCGCCCTGCTACGCCGATATGAGGGCGCTAGAGCGGCCCTATGGTGAGCCTGGCGGCAAGCGGGAGAGCGCCGAACTGGCGCTGCGCATGCGGCGCAGCAAACTCAGTCGCTGGCATCCAGACCCGGCGGGCGAATGCGACCGGGCCGAAGCGGCACGACGCGCGGGCTGATTTCCGGCTGCGCGAGCAGGCCATCCGACGGCCTGAAGCACTTCAAGGCCTGACGCGCGAAGCATTCCGCCTGCTTGTTTCCGGTCTTCTCAATCTCTTCAATGGCCCAGATCAACATCTGGACCGCGCCAGAGTCTTCTTGGTTCATCGGCATGCCCGTTATTCGAGCCCCGGTCTACTTGATGGTATACCTGTGGTAGAACTAGTTAGGTCCAAAAGTGTACATTGAACGTCCTCAGCGTCTGGTGACCAATCAGCATCGCAGTCTGGCCGGTCATGTGCCAATCGTCGGAGGAAGCGACCCTCCGCCTGCACTGTCACCGGGCCAGAAGTTTCGCAGGAAATCGATGATCGCCCCCATGTGGGGCTTCATTAAGTCGTAAGTTTTTTGCCAGCCTTCGATTGCCTCGGCAGTGCCCTTGCCTTTTTGTAGGATCGCCCAGATTCGATTGTAGGCGCTCGCTACAATGTAGTTTTGTGATTTCCGAGGATCGGCGTCTGCAATGGGATCGTGTGGCGGCTTTGGTCGGCTTGGATCGGCCGGGGGCAAATCTTCGAGTATGGGTCTTATTTCAAGAGATGGTTTTGCTGCTTCGTCAATTGCCGGTGACACGGTCTCATCAAATACCTTGGGTGTCTGCGAGCGAATTACCTGTTGAACGGCCTCAACAGCATCGCGGGACAACGGCGTTATGAGGCGTCCGGTATTTACCGCTTGATAGTGCCTTTCGATCTCGGGATAGAATGATCGTAGGGCGATGTGGTCCTCCAGAAGCACTGCTAATTTGCTTGCAAATACGAGAGGCAGAATGCCTTCTTCTGCCGTGAAGAGCTTGTTCAACGTCCGGGCTTCACCATCTGCTAAGAGCATGTTTCCGCTCCCCTGCTCGTTGGGAAGCCACTCAAGATAGTCTGCTAAAATTTGAGCGTATTCGGAACGCCCTTGAAATTGGGACGACGACGCAATTTGCGCGACTTGCACCGCCCGATTGCGACAAACTGTAAGAGCATTGTGATGATCTTGGGGTCCCAATGAGGCAGGCAGAGTAGGCAGTGAGAAAGGACCGGTCTCCACGCCGATGCGCCCGTCCGCTAGACGATTGATCGTGATGGGACTGTTGATGCCCTCGATGGCGTGAGGATCGGGGCGCAACGCTTCCAACCGCGAAAGGATTTCTATATTTACGGTCTCGGGCCCTCTTTCCCAAGAGAGCTGGCCGGGGAGGTCTGAATACGCTGCGTCCTCGACCTCAGTGCTTTGACGCAACGGAAGCACGCGACCTTCGTACCACTTGATCCAAACTGACCAATGTAGCCCGGCTTTCTCCAGTTGGTTTTTAAGAGACTGCCATTGATCGTGCGCGCGAGGCGGCATTGAATGCACCCAAAGAGGCATTTCAACCAATTGCTCCCAAGACGCTCCCCCGTCAGAAAGTAGCTGTTGGTCACGGACTATGCTCGCTAGATGCTCGGCTTCGAAACCAGCTTGAGCTGCGGCGCTGATGCTAAGCGCAACGGCATCCGCTGCACGAGCGTATACCTCGCCATTCCCCTTGCGCTTCCGTTGATTGACCAATTGGGCAACGGTGTTCGCAGCGGCACTCGCCGCAAGGGAGGCCTCGTTATATCTTCCTGCCGACGCTGCTGAGACCGCTGAAGCCTCTAAAGCGCATCTTACGAAATGATCGTCCATCGCGCTATTTGGGTACTTCGCAGAAAATCGAGCGATAGCAAGCGAACGAAAGGCTTCCACTAAGACGACCAACCCGCCGTCTATTGCAGGAACCACGCGCAATGCTGCTCGCACTACTATGGCGGATGACCATTGCAGCGGCTCTGCCCGTAGCCAATCTGCGAACGCGGCATTGTCTTTAACTAGCTCGACTGTTGGATTTTGAGACTGACGCTTCGGACCCCTACCCACTTAGCTTAGCCTCCATCAATCTTTCTGTTCGTCGGGAAAAGCCGATGCGGCACTCCAATCAGGAGCGCTCTACAATTGCCGGGTCGACTCCGATTTCAATTTCAAATGCGGTGACTTTGCCGATCATCCTCTGAAACTCCCATGGGAAGTGGCCCAGAGTCTCGGCCCATAGCTCTCCAGATAGAATTGCAAAAAAACGGGCGGTGGCAACATTAACGACGTCTCCGGGCTTTACGACCCGGCCGTCCGCCACGTCGATGTAAAGACACGATTGGCGCAGCTGTTCGAGTTTCCCACTCTCAACGTCTTGCAGAAGTTTCCTTACCTCTTTGAGGCCGAGTATTCGGTCTAAACGAGTATTCACCACGGCACCGGCCATGACACCCATGAAGTGCTTTTTCCGATGATCCCGACCTAGAAGTCCCAGAGTTGATTTTGAATTGTCGGGTTTATCCCACGACAGCAAATCGTACCAAAGCCGCCCGAGCTTCCCCAACTCTTCAATGGTGAGAATCGAAAGAAAAGTGGATAGTGGGTAGTGCCTCTCTCGGTAAAGTTTACAGGCATCGCCCCAGAGTTCTTCCACGTGCGCTAATAGGGCGCTGTACTGCTCAAGCGCTTCCGCGAAGGTTGAAGATGCAGTGATGAGCGATGCTCCGTCTTGATGCGCTTCAACTTGCAGCTGACCTAATTTAGCGACCCGGCGAACACCGTCCTTTGCTTTTATCGCTGCAATGATCTTCGGGCGGTCAAGTTTCGTGCCGAACGTTCGTTCAAATTCTTCATCCTGTTCGATCTTAAGGCGCTGTATAATCTGGGGCTCGCGCATGAGCATAAGCGCCGCCCGCGTGTACATTACAAAAGCCTCATGGTCCTGCCGCTCGCGCCATTCGCGTGATGCAAAATCCAAAACGCTCGACACTGGAATGTCGCTAGAAAGGAGTTCCTCTTTCAGCCGATTGAATGCATCTTCGCTGTTGCTGGGTTTTGATTGCTCACTTTCGCCCGTTTCCAAAACACCCCCCTCCAACCCAACGGTTTCTATAGCCTATTTTTTGCACCTCTAAACCTGTGGTGGCAACAGGAATAGGGTATTTCTGTTGTTGACTTTCCCACAGGAAGAAATGCAAAGCCCGGCCAGTGATGGGCTGACCGGGCTGGGGCAATTTGCGGTGTGTTGTGCTGATCAAGCGGCGAGCCGCAGCCCTGTCTCCGTCTGTTTTCCGATCACCTTGAGCAGCCAGCTTTCGAGCGCCGTCAACACTTCCAGCTTCTCGCGCAGCTCGATGTCGTGCGCGTGGACGTAGTGCTTGAGCGTGACGCCCGAGAGTTTGACGCCGTTGTCGTCTTTTCCCACACGGTGGTCGAGGCAGAGCGCGATCTTGGACAACGGCTGGCCAAGGTTGCGCGACCAGCTCGCGGCCGTGCGCCGGAGATCGTGCGGCGTAAACGGCTTCAGCCCGAGCAGCGCGCACAGTCCGGGCGTGCGGACGTGCTGGCTGCCATCGGCGCGCCTTGCCGTGCGACCGCGCAGCGCCTCTGCCATCGCCTTGCGGTAGGCCGGCGCGTCCACGTTGCCATCCTTGCTGGTGGCAAAGATGTGCTCGTGATTAGACGAGCGCATCGCCTCATTCAGGATGCTCAGCGCCAGCGGCGTCAGCGGCTGCACGATGGGGCGGCGCTTCTTCACGCGCTTCAGCGGAACGTTCAGGTAATCTTGCCCATCGACCTTGACCAGCTCTTCGCGCTGAGCGCCGAGCAACTCGCGCGAGCGCAGCATGGTGACCAGTTCGAACTTGAGCGCGAGCCGCGTGCGGCGGCCCCACGGCAGGTCCTCGCGGTCGAGGCCATGCCAGAAAGTCTTGATCTCGTCCTCGGTGAGTACGCGGTTGCGGCCATGCTCGGCATCGAGCGCGCCAAGATGCGTCGCCGGTGAATTCTCGATCAGGCCCTGCTCGACGCACCAGCCGAAGAACGACGAGGCCGCCTTGCGCATATGGCGCACGGTGGACACCGAACCTTGCTTGGTGCGGTTGCCTTTGTCGTCGATGTACTTACCGTCGAAAATGTCCCGCTGCAGCTCGGCGAGGTCGGCCCGCCGGACATCGGTAATTGCCATCTTGCCAAGTGTCGGGACAAAGAAGCGCTGCAGGTGGCGGGCGGTTCCTTCCCACGCTTCAAGGCGGGGCCGCCGCTCGCCATCGGCCTTCCTGACCGGGGCCTTCATCCACGCAATGCGGTCCTCGACCGCCTCGGCGACCGTCTTGCCCTGCCGTTGCGCCTGCGCCTTCTGGCGGCGCAGAGTCTCGGCGACCGCCGTACCGCCTCGGCCCTTCAAGCCATAGACCTTGGCGCGGGCGTGCTCGACGGTGAAGGTCTCGGGATTGTGGACCCCAAGCCAACCCGTGCGCTGCTTGCCGGTCTCCCGGTCGGTGAACTTGAATGAGAAGGTGGCCACGCCGGCCGTGGTGATGCTCACGTAAAGGCCGGGGCATTTGCGGTCGTAGATTTTGGTGCGCACCTCGACTCGCTTCACGCACATGCGGTCGGTCAGGATGACGCTACCCTTACGGGCGCGCTTGCAGGGGGGCGTCGGGATAGTGGTAATATCGCTCATGGTTTCAGCTCCAGAGGTTGGGACCACGCCCGGCCTTGGTCTTTCAGTCTGTCGTGCGGACGCTGAAAGGCTTAGGGCCGGGCCCTGATTTTGGCGAAGCGCGCGCTGAAGCCACCCAAGAGGTTAGAGGAAAACCTCTTATTTCAAAGGCTTTTGTTGCTTTCACCGGCTTTCACCGGCTTGCAAAATATAGACGTGTGGTCCTGGCCGTCGTTGCTACGGTCAAGCCTGTCGCGGAGGTGCGCGCGAGCCCAACCGGGCGGACGGCATCGTCAATTCGCGGGGTGAGGGAGGCCAGAGGGAAAGTTCGGCTCCCGGGAGAGCACGCCATAAGCCGTCCGACCATCGCGCAGGGAAGGCCGTGTGTTGGGCTTCACCTGTATGCTGTTGTGCGGTCTCTTTTGCGCTACACGCGCACAGCAGACCGCGGGTGCCGCCGGCACCCGGCCTTCCCTGCGCCCTCTTTCCTTGAGGGGCGAGGAATGAAGCAAAGCTCGGGCGAGATGAGCCGCGAGAACGCGAAGGTGTGTCTGCAATTCAAAATGCGAGTCGGAGAGTGCAGCGCTCAAATGTCTCCCCAATGTCGTCCCGGCGAAGGCCCTAGGGCATGCACGTATCTAGTGCGGCGGATTGACTCGGGTTGGCCACAGGGGATTCCAGAATCGGAAGTCTGTGTG
>NZ_JAFCJZ010000046.1 GCF_018130765.1 Bradyrhizobium iriomotense | reverse complement strand
CGCCTGCCCGAGGCCGGCATGGAAGAGAACCCCGTCAACCTCGATCCCCGCATGGCCAAGCTCGCCGGCGGCGTCCACCGCCTCGACGGCCAGCTCATGGTCGTGCTCGACGTCGATCGCGTCCTCGAGCTCGCGCCCGAGATGATGGCGGCCTGATACGGCGGTATTGCCGCCGACGTGCCAGTAATTGGAAGTGCCTCCGCAAAGGGGGTAGGAAGCAGAGGTTCACATGCGAACTTGTCTCGTCGTTGATGATTCCAGCGTCATCCGCAAGGTTGCGCGCCGGATCCTGGAGGGCCTCGACTTCCAGATCCTCGAAGCCGAGGACGGTGAGAAGGCGCTGGAAGCCTGCAAGCGCGGACTGCCCGATGCGGTGCTGCTCGACTGGAACATGCCGGTCATGGATGGCTACGAGTTCCTCGGCCATCTTCGCCGCATGCCCGGCGGCGACCAGCCCAAGGTGGTGTTCTGCACCACCGAGAACGACGTTGCGCATATTGCACGCGCGCTGCACGCCGGCGCCAACGAGTACATTATGAAGCCGTTCGACAAGGACATCGTGACGGCGAAGTTCCAGGAAGTTGGACTTATCTGAGCGACCGCCCGGAGGCTGAACGGAGCCTTCGGCGATTGTTTTCAACTGAACCGTTTCAGTCTGAGTTGGTGAGTAATGGGTGTTGCGTTCGCAGGTAATTCGACCACGGGCACGTCGCGCGAAACCGGGCCTCTGCGGGTGATGATCGTCGACGACTCCGTCGTCATCCGCGGTCTGATCTCGCGCTGGATCGGCGCCGAGCACGACATGGAGGTCGCTGCTTCCTTGCGCACCGGGCTCGAGGCGGTCAACCAGCTGGAACGCATCAACCCCGATGTCGCCGTGCTCGACATCGAAATGCCCGAGCTCGACGGCCTCTCGGCGCTGCCGAAATTGCTGGCGAAGAAGCGTGATCTCGTCATCATCATGGCCTCGACGCTGACCCGCCGCAACGCGGAGATCAGCTTCAAGGCGCTGTCGCTCGGCGCGGCGGACTACATTCCGAAGCCGGAATCGACGCGCGAGGCGTCGGCCGCCGACACCTTCCATCACGACCTGATCCAGAAGATCCGTCATCTCGGTGCGCGGCTGCGCCGCAAGCCCGCCGTTGCGAGCCCGTCGCTCGCGCCGGCGAGCCCGGCCCCGGCTGCGCGTGCCCCGGCTGTCGCGCGGCCTGCCGCGCCTGCCCCTGCTCCGGCCGTGCATGCCCCGTCGTCGGGGGCGCTGTCGACGCGTCCGTTCTCCACCCAGGCACCGAAGGTGCTCCTGATTGGCTCCTCGACCGGTGGTCCGCAGGCGCTGATGGCGCTCGTCACCGAGCTAGGGCCTGTCATCGACCGCTTCCCGGTGCTGATCACCCAGCACATGCCGCCGACCTTCACCACCATTCTTGCCGAGCATCTGGCGCGCTCGAGCCGCCGTCCGGCAGCCGAGGCGGTCGACGGCGAGCCGGTGAAGCCGGGACGCATTTATCTCGCGCCCGGCGGCAAGCACATGCGCCTCGCGCGCAGCGGCGCGGACACGGTGATCGCGCTCGACGACGGCCCGGCCGTCAATTTCTGCAAGCCCGCGGTCGATCCGCTCTTCACCTCCGCCATCGACATCTGGCACGGCGCCATCCTCTCGGTGATCCTGACGGGCATGGGCTCGGACGGCATGCGCGGCGGCAAGGACATCGTTGCGGCCGGCGGCAGTGTGATTGCGCAGGACGAAGCCTCCAGCGTGGTCTGGGGCATGCCGGGCGCGGCCGCCAATGCCGGCATCTGCGCGGCGATCCTGCCGCTCAATCAGATCGGCGCCAAGGTCAACCGCCTGTTCGCGGGAGATCGCTCGTGACCCCGACGGACTACGATTATCTGCGCAAGTTCCTGAAGGAGCGTTCGGGCCTCGATCTGTCGCCCGACAAGCAATACCTGGTCGAGAGCCGGTTGCTGCCGCTGGCGCGCAAGGCGAGCCTTCCTGGGATTCCCGATCTCGTGCTGAAGATCAGGAACGGCGACGGCCGGCTTGCGACCGACGTGGTCGAAGCCATGACCACCAACGAGACCTTCTTCTACCGCGACAAGATCCCGTTCGACCGTCTGCGTGACACCATCCTGCCGGGCCTGATCCAGGCGCGCGCCGCGCGCAAGTCGATTCGCATCTGGTCGGCGGCCTCGTCGACAGGGCAGGAGCCCTATTCGATCGCGATGTGCGTGAAGGAGATGGGCGCAGCTCTCGCCGGCTGGCGCATCGAGATCGTCGCCACCGATCTGTCGCAGGAGGTGCTGGAGAAATCCAAGGCCGGCGTCTACAGCCAGTTCGAGGTGCAGCGCGGCCTGCCGATCCAGCATTTGATGAAATACTTCACGCAAGTCGGCGAGCTCTGGCAGCTCAATGCCGACATTCGCGCCATGGTGCAGTTCCGCCAGCTCAATCTGTTGCAGGACTTCTCCCATCTCGGCACGTTCGACGTGATCTTCTGCCGCAACGTGCTGATCTATTTCGATCAGGACACCAAGGCGGTGATCTTTGAGCGCATGGCGAAGGGCCTGGAGGCCGACGGCACGCTGCTGCTCGGCGCTGCCGAATCCGTCGTCGGCATCACCGACGCGTTCCGCCCGATCACCGAGCGCCGCGGCCTCTATCAGCTCAACCCCGCGCGCTCCGGCCGGGCGATGGGCGGGCTGATGCCGCAGCCGTTGAAGGTCGCTGCGGCGAGGTGAGATTTCTTCCTTCTCCCCTTGTGGGAGAAGGCGGCGCGCGAAGCGCGCCGGATGAGGGGTTGTTTCCGCGAACTCAAATCGCGAGAGGCATCGCTCGTGGAGAGGTACCCCTCACCCGTCTCGCCGCTACGCGGCGAGCCACCCTCTCCCACAAGGGGAGAGGGGAAGAGCATTCCGGTCTCACAAAATCGCATGCGGCAGAAACCGCGAGCTGTTGCCCGTGATCGGGCTCTCGTCCTCGCGGATCGACAGACCGCACGGCTCGTGGTTCACCAGCCAGCTTCCGATCACCGGATAGAAGCCGGAAAAGTTCGGCAGCGGTGACAACGCCTGTCGCACGAAGCCTTCGGCACCATACGGACCCGCCTGCTCGTCGAGCGGCATACCGCCGGACACCAGCGTGACATTCGCGCCTTCGCGCGACAGCAATGGCTTGCGTACATAGGAGCTGCCGAGCTCTGCCGCGCGTGGATCGTCCTCGAAGAAGGCCGGCAGCAAATTGGGATGGTTCGGAAACATCTCCCAGAGCAGCGGCAGGATGCCCTTGTTGGAGAGCACCGCCTTCCATGGCGGCTCGATCCAGCGCGTCGGGGCCTCCTTGAGCTTTGCGCCGAAGGCGTCCTGGAACATCCATTCCCAGGGATAGAGCTTGAAGGCGAGCGCGATGTCGGCATCGTCGAGATCGACAAAGCCGCCGCCCTCGTCGCGCCAGCCGACCTGCTCGATGTCGAGCAGCGTGGTCGAGAGTCCAGCCTGGCGCGCGGTGTCTTCGAGATAGGCGAGCGTGCCGGCGTCCTCGTCATTGCCTGTCGTGCCGGTGAGATGCAGGTGACGGCCGGCGGCGATCGTCTTCCATGCTTCGATCAGCCGCTCGTGGATCGAGTTGAACTGATCGGCGCGCGAGGGAATGATGCGGCGTTCGATCGCCTGTTCGAGCCAGGTCCATTGGAAGACGGCAGCCTCGAAGATCGATGTCGGCGTATCCGCGTTGTATTCGAGCAGCTTTGCCGGCTCCTTGCCGTCGAACTTCAGGTCGAGCCGGCCATAGAGGCTGCGGTCGTCGCGCGCCCAGCTCTCGGCGATCAGGCTCCAGAACGCTTCCGGAATCTTCAGACGTCGCAGATGCCGCTCATCGCCGATCACGCGGCCGGCAAGCTCCAGGCACATCGCGTCGATTTCGCCGGTCGGCGTCTCGATGCCGCGCTCGATCTCGTCGAGCGTGAAGGCGTAATAGGCGCGCTCGTCCCAATAGCGGTCGCCGCCGATGGTGTGGAAGACGAAGCCGCATTGCGCTGCGGTCTCTCGCCAGTCGTCGCGCTCCAGACAAGTGATACGTTGCATAGGTCAGCCCCCGCCCGAGAAGCCATGGCCGAACGCGCCGAAGCCGCCGCGGCTCACGCTGCTGTGCCCTGAGTCGGATGACGTGCTCGACGACGAATGGCTGGAGGAATCGCTGCTGTAGAAGCTCGATCGCGACGATGAGCCCGAGCCGCCGCCGCCGGACGAACTGCTACTGCTACTGGTGCACGTCGTGACCGTCTGCCCTGGCACGGCGCCAGGCGAGGGCTCGCAGGTTTGCCGCGGCATCAGCGTGTAGGCGGTGGTGCCGACCGCGATCGTGCCCATCACCAGCAGTGCGACATGGCCGGAGCGCTTGACCGGCGCCCTCGGCGGCAGCGGCAGGTCCGCCGGCAGGCGCGGCCGGCGCTTGCTGAACTCCTTGCTGGTGGGTTTGTCGGCCATATCAGTAGATCATGCAGGCGGCGTTGAGGAGGCCCGCGGCGAGCGAGGACAGCCCGAGCCAGATGGCGGGCGCAAGCTCGCCGGCGGCGATCCGCGCCGACAGGTTCGGCACCGGCACCTTGACGAGAAAGAACACGATGACCTGCACGATCAGCGCGATCATCGCCCAGATCAGGCAGTCCAGCACATTGGCCGAATGCGCGATGGCGCTGACCAGCGGCGCCACGAAGCCGAGCAGGCTGAGGCCGAGCGCAATCGCGGCGGCCGGCTCGTTGTCGCGGATCAGCTGGAACTCGTTGTAGGGGGTGATGCGGGTATAGACGAACAGATACGCCACGATCGCAATCAGCCCGGTGCAGAAATAGACCAGGAAGGCAGGCAGGCCGGCGAGTGATTGCAGGATCATCGTTCCCCCATCGTGCAGCGACCATTCGTCGGCGGGAGAAGCGTAGCGGTTCAACCATTAGGGAGGGATGAAAGTCGCATCAGCACGGTTGCTGCACCTCTCCCGCTTGCGGGGGAGGTCGGCGAGAAGCGCCGGGTGGGGGCTCTCTCCACACGAGGACTGTCCCGATGCGGAGATACCCTCACCCCGCCCCTCTCCCGCAAGCGGGAGAGGGAGAAGACGTCCCTAAAAAAACGAAAACCCCGCCATTTGCGGCGGGGTCCAGGCTGGGAGGAGCAAACCCGGGAGGGCTTGCGACGTAAACCCAGGATCAGGCGGGGATGCGCTCTTCGTGCTCGTGCGGCTCGCGCAGCACGTAGCCGCGGCCCCACACGGTCTCGATGAAGTTGCGGCCTTCGGAGGCGTTGGCGAGCTTCTTGCGGAGCTTGCAGATGAAGACGTCGATGATCTTCAGCTCGGGCTCGTCCATACCGCCATAGAGGTGGTTGAGGAACATTTCCTTGGTGAGGGTCGTGCCCTTGCGGAGCGAGAGGAGCTCCAGCATCTGGTATTCCTTGCCGGTCAGATGCACGCGCTGGCCGCCGACTTCCACCGTCTTGGTGTCGAGGTTGACGACGAGGTCGCCGGTCTGGATGACCGACTGGGCATGGCCCTTGGAGCGGCGCACGATCGCGTGGATGCGGGCCACCAGCTCGTCCTTGTGGAAGGGCTTGGTCATGTAGTCGTCGGCGCCGACGCCGAGACCCTTGACCTTGTCCTCGATGCCGGCGAGGCCGGAGAGGATCAGAATCGGTGTCTTGATCTTGGAGACCCGGAGCTGCTTGAGCACGTCGTAGCCGGACATGTCGGGCAGGTTGAGGTCGAGGAGAATAATGTCGTAATCGTAAAGTTTACCGAGATCGACGCCTTCTTCCCCCAAATCGGTCGTGTAGACGTTGAAGCTCTCAGACTTCAGCATCAGCTCGATCGACTGCGCGACGGCGCTGTCATCTTCAATCAGCAAAACGCGCATGCCAGTTCCCCATAGTCGCCGCTCCTGGGCGTCAGGTCGGCCGCATTCGCGGCACTCAACAAAACGCCTTTGAACAACTGATTCGGATCCTGACAACAGATGGTTAACAAACTCTGATTCTGGAACGCAAGTCCCCCCGGTGCAATTTTTGTCGAATCGCCCTAAGGTCTTGCGCTGGAAGCAGCTTTCGTTACCCCGTTCTGTTCAAGCTCCACTTTAAGAGACGGGCCTAACCGACTCCCGCGACTCAGCCTTCTTCTGAAGGGGAGTCACGCTCAGTCACAAAGACAGTGACGCAATGATTAATGATGCGGGTAAACACGGAGTTAAGCGCCGTTCAGAAATATGGCGAAACTTAAGAGTTTCACCGTGAAGGCCCGGAGCACGACGGCGATCCCCCTCATGGAAGCCCTCTTATGAAGGCGCGCCCCTTATGAAGGCTCTTGTATGAAGGCCCTTGCCGAACAGATCGGCGACATCGACGGCGTCAACATCTATGGCCGTGTGGTCGGCGTGCGCGGCCTGATGGTCGAGGTGGCAGGTCCCATCCATGCGATGTCGGTCGGCGCGCGGCTCGTGATCGAGACCGGCGCCAATCGTTCGATCCCCTGCGAGGTGATCGGCTTCTCCGGCAACAATGCCGTCGTGATGCCGTTCGCCGGGCTCGATGGCGTGCGCCGCGGCTGCAAGGCGGTCATCGCCAATGCGGCCAACCAGGTGCGGCCCTGCGCGGCCTGGCTCGGTCGCGTGGTCAATGCGCTGGGCGAGCCGATCGACGGCAAGGGGCCGCTGCCGCAGGGGTCCTCGCCGATGCCGTTCCGCAATACGCCGCCGCCGGCGCATTCGCGCAAGCGCGTCGGTAGCCCGCTGGACCTCGGCGTGCGTGCGATGAACACCTTTCTCACCTGCTGCCGTGGCCAGCGCATGGGCATTTTCGCGGGTTCCGGCGTCGGCAAATCGGTGCTGCTGTCGATGCTCGCGCGCAACGTCGACGCCGCCGTCAGCGTCATCGGGCTGATCGGCGAACGCGGCCGCGAGGTGCAGGAATTCCTGCAGGACGACCTCGGCGAGGAGGGCCTCGCACGCTCGGTCGTCGTGGTCGCAACCTCGGACGAGCCGGCGCTGATGCGCCGCCAGGCGGCGTATCTGACGCTCGCGGTCGCCGAGTATTTTCGCGACGAGGACCAGGACGTGCTCTGCCTGATGGACTCGGTGACGCGCTTTGCCATGGCCCAGCGCGAGATCGGCCTGTCCGCGGGCGAGCCGCCGACCGCCAAGGGCTATACGCCGACCGTCTTCACCGAGCTGCCGAAGCTCCTGGAGCGGGCCGGGCCTGGCCTCGGCGAAGGCGCGATCACCGCGATCTTCACGGTGCTGGTCGACGGCGACGACCATAACGAGCCGATCGCCGACGCCGTCCGCGGCATCCTCGACGGCCACATCGTGATGCAGCGCTCGATCGCCGAGCGCGGCCGCTACCCCGCCATCAACATCCTCAAATCCGTCTCCCGCACCATGCCGAAATCGGCCGATCCGCAGTTCTGGCCGACCATCCAGAAGGCGCGGGCGGTGATGGCAACCTATGCCGACATGGAGGAATTGATCCGGCTGGGCGCCTATCGGGCCGGCTCCAGCCCCGAGGTCGACGAGGCGATCCGGCTGCACGAGCCGCTGGAGGCGTTCCTGCGGCAGGGCAAGGACGAAAATGCCTCACTGGCGGACGGCTATCGGCAGTTGTCGCAAATCCTCGGCAATTTGGAAACGGAACGCTAACTTTGTCGGTTCATCATCCGATCCCACAGAGTAGCAGAGCCGGTCTTGGCCCAAATCGGGCCTGTGGGGAGACCGGTGCCGTCCCAATGTGTGTATGTCTTGCAGCTAGGGGACTTCTGGGGAGTACGAGTCGATGAAGTCACGTGATACCCTCATCCGCCTGAAGAAGTTTCAGGTCGACGAGAAGCGCCGCCGGGTCACCCAGATCGAGACCATGATCGCCGACTTCCAGCGGATGTCGGTCGATCTCGAACGCGAGATCCAGACCGAGCAGGACCGTGCCGGGATCAACGATCCCTCGCACTTCGCCTATCCGACCTACGCCAAGGCCGCGATCCAGCGCCGCGAGAACCTGACCCGCTCGGCCGACGAGCTCAAGGGCCAGCTCGACGAAGCCAAGGCCGCGCTGGCCGAGGCCTTCGAGGAGCTGAAGAAGGTCGAGCTCCTCGACGAGCGCGACCAGGCCCGCGAACGCGCCGAGGAAAACGCCCGCGAGCAGGCCGACCTCGACAGCATCGGCCTGATGCGCGCCCGCATCGGCGCCGTCGCCTGACGCGCTAGAGCATGATCCGGAAAAGTGCGCAGCGGTTTTCCGAAAAGATCATGCTCAAACAATAACCTAATCAAGAACCTGCCGAGAATTCGCCAAACCCGGACCCGCAAGGTCCGGGTTTTCGCATGGGCTGTCCACAGCGCGGCGCCACGCCCCCTTGGTGGTCGGCTTTGCCGCGCGCTATGGTAGCGAAGTGCCGGGGCCTGCGCGGAACGCGACGGCCCACGTGTTGGGGGGCTGAATGCTGACGCCAGCAGAGCTGGTCGGGCTGATCGAGGTGGTCGCCAAAGGCGATCAGGCCGCGTTCGAGCGCCTCTACGTCGCCACGCGCGCGAAACTTTATGGCGTCGTGCTCCGTATCTTGCGTCGGCAGGATCTCGCAGAGGAGGTCATTCAGGAGACCTACGTCAAGATCTGGAACAGCGCCGGCCAATTCAATCCGGCGCTCTCGTCGCCGATCACGTGGATGGCATCGATCGCGCGCAACCGTGCGATCGATATCGTGCGCAAGAAGTCGGAAGTCTCCATCGAGGAAGAGCCTCAGGCGATGGAGGTTGCGGCCGACAGTCCCGATCCGCTGGCGCGCCGGGAGATGACCGAGGAGCTGAAGCGGCTCTTGGAATGCATCGGCCGGCTCGAGCCGGACCGTCAGAAGCTGGTGCTGCTCGCCTATTACAACGGCTGGAGCCGCGAGCAATTGGCGGAGAAATTTTCGGCGCCCGTCAACACGGTGAAGACGTGGCTGCGGCGCAGCATGCTGGATATCCGGGAGTGCCTCGGATTGTGATGGCTCGGACGATGAGGAAGGTTCTGGACTGCAATTGATGGCCTACACGGAGGACCATATCGCGCTCGCCGCGGAATATGCGCTCGGCACGCTCGACGCCGACGAGCGCGCGCAGGTCGAGACCATGATGGCGGTGGACACGGCGTTCGCCGAAATCGTGCAGGCCTGGTCCTACCGGCTCGGCGTCCTCAACCAGATGGTCGGCACGATCGAGCCGCGTCCGATCGTGTGGGAGAACATCAGGGCCGAGCTCGCGCGGACAGACTTCGCGCAGGCGTCGCCCGCGCCGTCCGAAGCCGCGCCGCCTCCCGCACCTCTGCCGGAGTCTTCCTCGTTTGAAGCCGTGTCGCCGCCGCCGTCGTCGGACAGCGCGCCGCCGGCCGAGCTGCAGCCTGCCGCGGCGGAGCAGCCGGAGACGGCGCGGCCGGCCTCCGATGCGCTATCCGACGTCGCGCCGATCTTCATGCCGCAGGTCCATGCGCCCGATCCGGACGTCGTGCATGCGCCGCCGCCGCCGGTCGTCGACAACAGCAATGTGATCCGGCTCGAGGGCCGCGTGAAGCGCTGGCGCACCATCGCATCCGTCCTCAGTGCGCTCGCGGCTGCGCTGCTGGTGACGCTGTCGCTCCAGATCTTCCAGCCCGATGCGCTGCCCGGCGCGTTGCGTCCGGCACCGCGCATTCAGACCGTGGAGGTGAAGGCGCCGGCTCCGCTCGCCGCGTCCGCGCAATATGTCGCGCTGCTGCAGGGCCAGGGCGGCGGCCCGGCCTTCATCCTCACCATCGACGGTGCGACGCGAAACTTCACCGTGCGCAAGGTCGGCGCCACGCCGGAGCCCGGCAAGAGCTTTGAGCTCTGGCTGATCTCCGACAAGCTGCCGCGCCCGCGCTCGCTAGGTGTGATCGGCGCCGGCGAGTTCACCGCGCGTCCGCTGCTCGCCGGCTACGATGCCGAACTCGTCAACGGCGCGACCTATGCCGTCACCGTCGAGCAGGCCGGCGGCTCGCCGAGCGGCCAGCCGACCTCGGCGCCGGTGTTTTCCGGCAAGCTGATCGAGACCGTGCCGCCGGCGCAGCCGCAGGTGCCCGCGAAGAAGTAGTCGCTGCCGTAGCCCGGATGAGCGAAGCGACATCCGGGGGACAGTGCTCCCGCATATCGCTTCGCTCATGCGGGGCTACAAGGGCGCGTTCATGTCGCCCCCGTCCATCTCGCCGTCGCATTTCGACAATCCCGGCCAAATCCCATCCCGGTTTGAACCTCCCCGCAATTTGCCGCGTCAAATCCCCGGAATTTGCAGTCGGCGCTGCCGATCATTGTGCCGAAGAGGGGCGAGAAATCAGATGGATGCAGCGAAAACGCCGGGCATCTTCGTTCACCAATATGCAGGCCTGCCGCACGGTCCGGCCTTCGAACATTGGCGCGACAGGGCCTTCGGGGCCTGCGGCCTCGATATCGGGCCGAGCCAGGGCGACAGCATCGATTGCCGGCTCCAGGTCAGCGTGGTCGACAATATCGTGCTCGCCATTCCCGAAGGCGCCTCCGCGCAATATTCGCGCAGCCAGAGCCACCTTGCCGATGGCAGCGACGATCTCGTGCTGATCTCGGCGCATGCGGGCCTCGTCCGCGTCGGGCAGAATGGCCACACCGTCGAGCTCGCGCCTGCGCAGATGGTGCTCGTCGACATGGGCATCACCGGCACCGTCGGCCACACCATTGAGGATCGCTTCACCAGCATCCGCATGCCGCGCCGCGCGCTGCTCGACATCAATCCGCGCGCCGAGGACAAGCTCTCGCAAGTGCTCTCCGACGGCGCGGTCGCCGAGACCATCTTCCGCTACCATGCGCTCGCCGCCAATCACGCGCCGCATCTCGACGCCGTCGGCCAGCGCCTGACCGCGCAGCACATGGTCGATCTCGTCGGTCTCCTGCTCGGTACCGATGCCGAGCACGCAAGCCTCGCGCGCGGGCGCGGGCACGCGGCGGCCCGCCTCGACCTGATGCAGGCCGACGTGATGGCCGCACTCGGCCGCAACGATCTCTGCCTGGCTGAAGTTGCGACTCGCTCGGGCTTAAGCCCGCGCCAGGCGCAGCGCCTGTTCGAGCAGGCCGGCACCACCTTCACCGAGTTCGTGCTGGAGCAGCGACTCTTGCTGGCGCGAAAGCAGCTCAGTGATCCCCGTGCGCGGGCGCGTAAGATCAGCGACATCGCGCATTCCTCGGGCTTCTCCGACCTGTCCTATTTCAACCGCGCCTTCCGCAAGCGCTTTGGCGCGACGCCGTCGGAACTGCGCGAGGCGTAAGCCCACGTTTTTGTGCAGCAGCCTTGCGCTGCCGCGGTTGGTCGATTCTGACGAATGAGCTATATCTGGCCGCGCGGGCAGGCCGCAGGATCTCTTTGGAAAGTGCGAGTAGGCGGACATGGCGCGTATCGTCGTGCTCGGCGCCGGATTTGCGGGTCTGTGGGCGGCCATCGGCGCCGCGCGCAAGCGCGACGAGATCGGCGCCGCGGGCCGTGACATCGAGATCCACCTCGTCGACCGCAACCCCTATCACAACATCCGCGTGCGCAATTACGAGGCCGACCTCAGCGAGGTCGCGCTTCCGCTTGCGCAATTGCTCGATCCGATCGGCGTCACGCACGGCCTCGGCGAGGTCGAAGCCATCGATCCGGCGCATCGCCAGATATCGCTCGTCACCAGCGGCGGCGAAGAGACGCTGAGCTATGACCGCCTCGTGCTCGCGCTCGGCAGCGCGGTGATGCGCCCCGACGTTCCGGGCCTTGCCGACCATGCGTTCGACGTCGATACCTATGCGGCGGCGCTTCGCCTCGAGGATCATTTCGCCTCGCTCGGGCGCAGCGCGCCGTCGCCGGGGCGTTCGACGGTCGTGGTGGTCGGCGCCGGCTTTACGGGCATCGAGGTCGCGACTGAGATGCCTGACAGGCTGGCGCGCGCCGGCATCACCGGCAGCCGCCGCATCATCCTGGTCGATCCCAATCAGGTCGTGGGCGCCACCATCGGGGCGCATGCGCGTCCCGTCATCGCGACGGCGCTCGCCTCGCTCGATGTCGAGACGCGGCTCGGCGCGCGCGTGGTCTCGATCGAGGCTGCCGGCATTCACCTGAGCACGGGCGAGTTCATTCCGACGCAGACGGTGATTTGGTGTGCCGGCATGCGTGCGAGCCGGCTGGCCGCGAGTTTTCCGGGCGCGCGCGATCGCCTCGGGCGCCTGCTGGTCGATCCCTTCATGCGCGTTGCCGATCTGCCCGGCGTGTTCGCGGCCGGCGACGTTGCCTCCAGCGTGGTCGACGGGCTGCATCCGACCGTGATGTCTTGCCAGTTCGCCCGGCCGATGGGCCGCTTCGCCGGCCACAATGTGGTGGCCGATCTGGTCGGCGAGCCGATGCTGCCGCTGCGGATCGACTGGTACGTCACCGTGCTCGATCTCGGCGGCTGGGGCGCGCTCTATACGGAGGGGTGGGATCGCGAGGTCCGCGCCACCGGCGCGGCCGCGAAGGCGACCAAGCAGACCATCAACCGCAAGCGCATCTATCCGCCGCTCACCGGCAACAAGGACGATCTGTTCGCCGCCGCCGCGCCGATCGTGCAAGCACCGCCGCCGACCTATGGGGCGCCGCGTCGTTGAACTGGGCCATGCGTCCATCGACCAAACGAAACGATGCGACGAAGGCAGTGTCCGCCAGCCCTCGTCCGCTCCGGGGCCCCCTTAGCCGACGTTGCTGTTCGCTGCCGAGAGGTCGGCAAATGACCCTGGCTGTGTGAAAACGCTGGGCTGCTGTTATGATTCTCCTGTGATTCTTTTGGGGGAATCGATGAGGCGCT
>NZ_JAFCJZ010000045.1 GCF_018130765.1 Bradyrhizobium iriomotense | reverse complement strand
CGCCGCCCTCGCACTTCCCCGACCTCACCCAAGCCAATCGAAAAGCCTTGACTCAAAAATCCCCATATGAGGGTGGGCAAAGGAGCGTAGCGACGTGCCCACCATCGCGCGAGGAGCAAGAAGTGGTGGGCACGCTTCGCTTTGCCCACCCTACGAGACTGCGCTTACAGCAGGAAAAGAATCGTAGCCCGCATGGAGCGCAGCGGAATGCGGGGACAGTTTCCCGGATTACGCTTCGCTCCATCCGGGCTACGGGGGAGCAGCCCCTATCCCCCCAACGCGCCCTGCGTGTTCACATACAGCGCGTAGATCGACTGGCTCGCCGCCATGAACAGGCGGTTGCGCTTGACGCCGCCGAAGCAGAGATTGGCGCAGCGCTCGGGCAGCGCGATGCGGCCGATCATGACGCCGTCGGGCGCGAACACCACGACGCCGTCGAGCTCGGGATCGCCCATGCCCCAGCCGCACCAGAGATTGCCGTCGATATCGCAGCGCATGCCGTCGGGCGTGCCCGGACCCGCATCGATGTGGACGCGCTTGTTCGAAATCGTGGTGCCCTCAGGCGAAACGTCATAGGCGAGGATTTTTCGGTTGGGCACGCCGCGCGATTCCACGATGTACAGGATCTTCTCGTCCGGCGAGAAGCACAGCCCGTTCGGACCGAGCACGCCTTCGGCGACGATGGTCGCCTTGCCGGTCTGGGGATCGAGCCGGTAGACGTTCGGCTCGATCTCGGGCTCGGCCTTGTAGCCCTCGTAATTGCCGAGCAGGCCGAAGGTCGGATCGGTGAACCAGATCGAGCCATCCGATTTAACAACGACATCGTTCGGCGAGTTCAACCGCTTGCCGTTGAATTGATCCATCAACACGGTGATGCTGCCGTCATATTCGGTGCGCACCACGCGGCGCCCGCCATGCTCGCAGGTGATGAGCCGGCCCTGCCGGTCGCGCGTATTGCCGTTGGCGAAATTCGAGGGCTTGCGGAAGACCGAGACCGCGCCGGTCTCCTCCTCCCATTTGATGATGCGCTGGTTCGGGATGTCGCTGCAGAGCAGATAGCGCCCGTCGCCGAACCAGACCGGACCCTCGGCCCAGCGCAGGCCGGTCGCCAGCCGTTCCACCGCCGACAGTTTCAGCCAGTATTTTTCGAAGCGGGGATCGAGTGCGCGGATCGCCGGGTCAGGGTAATAGCTCGCCGGCCGCCAGCCTGGCCGCTCCTGGGAGCGGGACGATGCCTCATTCATGTCGGTTCTCTCGTTTCGTTCCCTCTGGACAATTCTGCTATCATTAGAGACACGTGACCGCAAATCGGTCACTAACGGCGAGGGACAACATGCCGCGTATTTTGATGACGGGAGCTTCGGGCGGAATCGGCACGAGCCTGCGTAAACTGCTGCCGCCGATCTATCCGGATCTCCTGCTCTCCGACATCAAGCCGCCGGCCGATCTCGGCGCGAACGAACAATTCAAGGCGGCGGACCTCGCCGATCTCGCGCAATGCGAGGCGATCTGCGAGGGGGTCGACGGCATCATCCATTTCGGCGGGTATTCGGTCGAAGGCAGCTGGGATCAAATCCTCCAGGCCAACATCATCGGCGGTTACAATCTGTTCGAGGCGGCATACCGCAAGGGCGTCAAGCGCGTGGTGTTCGCCTCGTCGAACCATGCCGTCGGCTTCTATCCGCGTCACCACAAGATCGGCACCGACGTCACCCCGCGCCCCGACGGGCGCTACGGCGTCAGCAAAGTGTTCGGCGAAGCGGTCGGTGCGCTCTATGCCGACAAGCACGGGCTGAAGGTGACTTGCCTGCGCATCGGCAATTTCGGCGACATGCCGCTCGACCAGCGCCGGCTCGCGATCTGGCTCAAGCCCGACGACCTCGTGCAGCTCTGCCGCATCGGGCTCGAACATCCCGACATCCATTTCGAAATCTTCTACGGCGCCTCCCTCAACGAGCGCGCCTGGTGGGACAACCACCGCGCCTACGAGTTCGGCTATCGTCCCACCGGCCGCGCCGAGGAGTTTCGCGAGCACGCGATGGCCGAGCAGGCCAAGCTGAAGTCGGATCCGGTCGGCGATTATTTCCAGGGCGGTACGTTCTGCAGCATGGAGTTCGACGCCGACCCGAGCCGGATCATCGATTGGACCAAGCGCTAAGCGTCGACGTCGGGAATGCAGGTGCGCCCTCCCGGCTCGGCTTGCGGAGCCGGGAGGGGGGCACGATCCCGGTCGGCGGAGGTTTTGAACGGCCCCTTGCGTCTAACGTCTGAATTCACACCGTAGAGTTCCGGATTTCCGTTTTCGGAAATAGGCGTTCTATTGTCGGAACACGTGAGCGTTTCTTCTATCCATTGCGTTGCGCGGACGTGACTGCCTTTTCATTCTAGCGATTGTGGAAAAGCAAATGCGCAAGATGGTTCTTTCAGGGGCCGCGGTGTTGACGGTGGTCCTCGTCGCGGCGGTATCCTGGCCCACGCCGCGCCCGGATGTGGAGCGATTCGGGGACAGTGTCTACGAAACGATCTGGTTCTGGCGCATCCCGGCCTACGCCCACAATCCAGCCTGGAGCGTGCGCTGGACGTGGAACGATCCGCTGCGCGCGCAGGCAAGATGCTGCCGGGCCACGTTGTCCGAACCGGGCTCGCAGGTTCCTCCGGCAAGTCAGGCGATCGCGCGCTTGGCAGGCAAGTAGAAGGGCCGCTGGTTATCTGGTTCCTGTTTGAAATGTCCGGCTGCATCACGCGTCGTGCCAGATCGGCGCAGATGGTTCCGGAGATAGCTCGCATTTCTCTCAAATGAGTTCCTTGCTTTAAGCTTAACCAGAAACCTAATCCTCGATTTACAGCTGCAATCTACAGTTTACCTTGTTCTTGAATCGGTCATTCAAGGACGCCAAACAATGCGCCGCTTAGCGCTCAACCCATGTTTCGTGATTGTTCTGGCGGCATCGGGTTTCAGTGCGTACGCCGACGAGAGGAAGGCCGATGGTGGCAGCGCGGCGTCGCTGGCTCCGCGTGCGAAGATCGAATGCTCGCTCAAGCGCAAGCCTGGTGAACCGCTCGATCCCCCGTCGACGGCCGCCATTCCCTCGACCGAATCCTTCGTTGCCAGCGAGTATTTCAGGGAGGACATTACGCCGGCCGCGCGCGTCAAGATTTCGTGGCTCGGCGCGACCTTCGCGCGCCGGTTCGCCGTCAAGGTCGAAACCACGGACGACACGTCTCTGCAGACTCATGTCCTGAACAATCCTGCAAATGCCGCGCGGATCGTCGATGAGCTGGGCACTCGCGCCGAGAGCAAGCTGGCCGATATCTGGTGTCTCCTGAAGCTGCAGGCCAACGGCGAAAGCGGGGTGCTGCAGACCAGCTCCGCTCCGAACCTCTTCTTTGTCCGCGATGGCACGGGCGATCTCGGCGTGGTTGATGCCCTCTGGGGTGGTGCGGGCTGGGAAATTGGAGCCAGTCCCCTCAAAAACCCGCGGGCATGGACTCCCGGCACGCGCGTCTTCTCTCACTGACATCATCTGGCCCTGGCCCCGCCTTGGGACATTGGGGACTTTCTACCCATTGATCTGGATCAACGTTGCCTTGCGGAGCTGATGCCCCAAGGAAACTAATCGCGCGACCGTAGTTCGCGGCGGAGCCTCGATCGCGGATAGCCACAGGGAGAACCGCGACAGTGAAAACAATGCCAGCCGTCGCGATGCTCGCACTGATCGTCTCAGGGCCGGCGCAGGCCGCAGCGCTCAGCGAGGCCGAAGTGACGTTCCTCGATCAGCTCGTCACCGCATCCGCGGTGCTGGAGCAGCGATGCACCGGCTACGAGGTCGATGGTAGCGGCAGCGTTCAACTCGGCGCACGGCTTCTCGGCAGTCCTGATGCGGCGATGGCGATGATCGACGCCTATGCTGCGGCCATCAAGGCCTTTGATGGCGAGAGCTACGATCCCGGAAAATTCCGCCCCGAGGTGGCCGAGGCCGCCAGAAGGACATTCAGGCGGGTCCGGACGGACTTGATCAGGAATCCGAAACGGGCCTGCACGGATCATGGTGAGATCAGCGTGGAGCGCGGCTTGCTGAGACGGTACTGAACGGTCTTTGCGCGCCCGGCGACGATTAAAGCGCGTCGGCTGACATCAGCCGCTGGGGATGTCCCGACTCATCTTTTGCAGTCGCGTGAAAGCGGCCCACGCTTTTGGATAGTCGGCGTCCTTTGCATCGATCGTGAGCAGCGCGCGGCAGGCCTCGTTGATGTCTTCCGGTGAAGGACGCATCGAGATGTTGGCCAATGACTCCGCTCGTCTCCAGCGGTCCTCGACGTCTTTCGCCAGGGCCAGTGCTTCGGACGGAATTCGTTTCCGGGTTGATCGCGCCAATGCGTGATCCGGAGGGAATGTGGGCCAGGCGGCCGGAGGCCGATCGGCTTGCCACTCACTCTCCTTGGCGCCCCCGCGGCTCGCGGACGGATTTGGCTGTCCATTTGCAGCATCAGGCGGAACGGTCTTGGCGGCGAGCTCGCGGACCTGCTGCTCTATCGTGCCGCCGGACGACGATCCGCCCGCTGAAGCTGCAGGCTTCGTCAGGGCGGGGGCAACCGACGTCTGCACGTCGGGCGCGACCTTCTGAACGGTTTTGACGACCGCCGCCACGCCGGGTGACACACCCGGCCGCTGCTGCGCGTTGTCCTCAGTGGGGCAGGGTCTGTATCCCGAACGCTGATGCGTAACTCGCCCGTCGTCATCGATGCGGGCAAAATCAATGGCCACGGTGTAGACGAAAGCGACATCGATGGAATGGCCGGACTTGTCCCTTGCCTTGACACCGCCGCAAACATACCTCGCCGCGCCGGCCTCGACTGAATGCAATGCGCTGAATTTGGCTGAGTCCGGATCGATCAGCGCATGCTTGACGGCTGCGCGCGCTTTCGAATGTTCCGAGGAGAACGTGCTGAGCAGGACGTCCGGGTTGATGAAATCAGGTTGGTAGTACCACACGTACTCCGCGGCGAAAAATGCTGCGCCGAAGGCCGTTGCGATCAGAAAACCCGGTACATTCATGGGACTGTTCCGGGTAATGGAACCCGGTATGGTTGTTATGTGTTTCTGAAACCATTTGAAATAGAGTCCTCTAACAACCGGTTAATCGGTTGAGTGATTGAGCGGAATCTACCAGAAGATTTATTTCGCCAGATTGAATGAGTGCCGCTGGGTTCCATTGTCCCGGCATCGCAGGTGCGCTCCCTCGCCCGCTTGCGGGGAGAAGCGAAGGAGTGGCCAGCGCTAGCTCTCGCCAGCAATCCTTGCCAGATAATCCGACTTGCTGAACTGCATGTGATCGACGCAGAGCTGTGCCAGCGCCCAGCTGTCGCGGCCCTTCAACAGCTCGATCATCAGCTCGTGCTGGCGCCGCGATTGCGCGAGGCCCTCGCGGTCGGCGAGGTTTTTTGCGCGCATCGGCAGCGTCAGGTTCATATAATCCTGCAGCGAGCGCACCAGATAGGGATTGCCGCAGGCGGAGAACAGCGCGAGGTGGAAGGCGTCGTTGGCCTCGTGGATGCCGCGCAGGTCCTGCACGTCGGCCTTGGCGCAATATTGCCGCTGCAGCGCGCTCAGCTCGTCGATCAGGCTTTGCGGCGCGGGCAGGGGGATCATCAGCGCGGCCTGGCGGGTCAGCATCTCCCGGACCTCGTAGATCTGCCGCACCTCCTCGGCCGAATAGTACCGTACGGTGGCGCCGACATTCTTCTCGCGGCGGACGATGCCGCGCCGCTCCGCGTCCACCAGCGCTTGGCGCACGAAGTGCCGCGATGTGCCGTAGCGCGACATCAGCGCGTCCTCGGTGAGGCGCGCGCCGGGCGCGAGGCGGCCGAAGATGATGTCCTCCTCCAGCCGCGCAACGACGTCATCAAGGTCGTCGCGCCGGACCGTCATGGCGTCTGCGGTGCGAATGTCGGACATGCCCTCAGCCTCCCGGCTTCCAGCCGGTCCTGACTGTGGAGCAGGGAAGGTGGGGATTGTCAATAATCTGGTCGTTTGGCGGTGCCGCGATCCAGATGATTGCAGTGCAGGCGGCTATCTTATTGACAATCAGGGGGCAGGCTGTACCACAATGGCAACTTCAGGAGTGGCATGATGACGAGTGGTTTGCGCAAGGGTCTGACGAGCTATGGCGATGCCGGCTTCTCGCTGTTCCTGCGCAAGGCGTTCATCAAGGCCATGGGCTATTCCGACGATGCGCTGGAGCGCCCGATCGTCGGCATCACCAACACCTATAGCGACTACAATCCCTGCCACGGCAACGTTCCGCAGATCATCGAAGCCGCCAAGCGCGGCGTGATGCTGTCGGGCGCCATGCCGTTCGTGTTCCCGACCATCTCGATCGCCGAGAGCTTTGCGCATCCGACCTCGATGTATCTGCGCAATCTGATGGCGATGGACACCGAGGAGATGATCCGCGCCCAGCCGATGGACGCGGTGATCGTGATCGGCGGCTGCGACAAGACTCTTCCCGCACAGGTGATGGCCGCGATCAGCGCCGACCTGCCGACCGTGGTCATTCCGGTCGGACCCATGGTGGTCGGCCATCACAAGGGCGAGGTGCTGGGCGCCTGCACCGACTGCCGCCGGCTGTGGGCGAAATATCGCGCCGGCGACATGGACGACGCCGAGATCGAGGCCGTCAACGGCCGTCTCGCTCCGTCTGTCGGCACCTGCATGGTGATGGGCACGGCTTCGACCATGGCCTGCATGATCGAGGCCATGGGCCTGTCGCTGCCGATGAGTGCGACGATCCCCGCGCCGCACGCCGAGCGTTTTCGTCTGGCTGAAGCCAGCGGCAAGGTTGCCGCCGAGATGGCCAAGACCAAGGGCCCGAAGCCGAGCGAACTCCTGACGCCGGCGTCGTTCAAGAACGCACAGGTCGTGCTCCAGGCCATCGGCGGCTCGACCAACGGCCTGATCCATCTGACCGCGATGGCGCATCGCTCGCCGCACCGGCTCGACCTCGGCGCGTTCGACCAGATCGGCCGCGAGGTGCCGGTGCTGGTCGATCTCAAGCCGTCCGGCGAGCACTACATGGAGCATTTCCATCACGCCGGCGGCGTGCCGAAATTGCTGGCGCAGCTCGGCGAACTCATCGATCTCGACGCGAAGACCATCACCGGCCAGACGCTGCGCGAGGTCGCGGCGAATGCCGAGGACGTGCCCGGCCAGGACGCCATCCGTCCGCGCGACAATCCGATCAAGAAGGAAGGGGGCCTTGCCATCCTGCACGGCAATCTCGCCCCGCGTGGCGCGGTCATCAAGCAGTCGGCCGCGAGCCCGAAACTGTTGCAGCACACCGGGCGTGCGGTGGTGTTCGAATCCGTCGAGGACATGACCTTGCGAGTCGACGATCCCGATCTCGACGTCACCGCCGACGACGTGCTGGTGCTGCGCAATGCCGGCCCGAAGGGTGCGCCCGGCATGCCCGAGGCGGGCTATCTGCCGATCCCGAAGAAGCTCGCGCGCGGCGGCACCAAGGACATGGTGCGCATCTCCGATGCGCGCATGAGCGGCACCGCCTTCGGCACCATCGTGCTGCACATCACCCCGGAATCCGCCGTCGGCGGGCCGCTGGCGCTGGTGAAGAACGGCGACATGATCAGCCTGGATGTGGCCAAACGCAGCATCGAGCTGCTGGTCGACGCCACCGAGCTGGAGCGTCGGCGCGCCGCCTTGAAGCCGGCCGCTGCGACTGAAGAGACACGGCGCGGCTACGCCTGGCTGTTCAACGAGACCATTATGCAGGCCGACGAGGGCTGCGATTTCGACTTCATGCAGAGGACTGGGAAGACCGAAAAGGGCTGATAGCAAGCGAACGAACGCTCAGACCGCACAAGCGGCGGGCGATAAAACAGGGGGAAACGATGATTGCGCGATCCATGCCGAGATTCTTACATGGGTTGGTGGCTGCGGCCGCCATGCTGTTCGTCACGGGGGCCGGAGCACAGGAGGTGAAGCATTATCGCTTCGCCTACGACCAGCCGCGCAACACCGGCTATGCCATCGCAGGTGACCTCTTCGCCGACAAGCTCAAGGAATTGAGCAAGGGCACCATGATCATCGACCAGTATCCCGGCGCGCAGCTCGGGCAGGAGCCGCAGGTGCTTCAGCTCGTGAAGGCCGGTGACGTCGAATTCGCCATCATCTCCTCCGCCAACACCGCGACGATCTCGCCGCAGGCCGGCGTGATGTCATTGCACTTCCTGTTCCGCGATGAGAACCACGTGATCAAGGGCCTCGCCGATCCCCGCGTGTTCGAGGCGCTGAGGACCATGATCGACGAGACCACGCAGGGCCTGCACGTGATCGCAACCGGCTCGCAGGGCGTGCGCCACATGTACTCCAAGAAGGAGATCCACAATGTCGGCGACGTCAAGAGCCTGAAGGTCCGCGTGCAGGCGACCGCGACCGAGGACACCATGTTCCCGGCCTACGGCGCCCAGACCGTGCACATGCCGTTCGGCAGCGTCTACACCAGCTTGCAGACCGGCGTCGTCGACGTCGCCGAGAACAGCATCAACGTCTACCTCGTCAACAAGCATTACGAGGTCGCCCCCGTCCTCAACATCACCGAGCACGAAGCCAACAACGCCCTGGTGTTCATCTCCGACAAGCTCTGGCAGAGTCTCTCCGCCGAGCAGAAGGGGTGGGTGCAGACCGCGGCCAACGAGATCAGCTCGAAGGAGCCGGCGAAGGCGTTCGAGCTCGAACGCACCGCGGCCGACAAGCTGAAGAAGATGGGCGTGAAGATCGTCGACAACGTCGACAAGAAAACCTTCACGGTGATCGCCGATCCCTATCTCGACAAGCTCGCCAAGGATCTCGGCCCGCACGCCGAGAAGATCAAGAATTTGATCCGGTCGATCAATTAGGCCGACGGCAGACGGTGCGCTCCCTCTCCCGCTTGCGGGAGAGGGTCGGGGAGAGGGTGCCTCCACATTGGGACAATCTCCCAGAGGAAAGAACCCTCACCCGCCGCTGCGCGGCGACCTCTCCCGCAAGCGGGAGAGGTGAAACCAACCCGCAGCCGGGAGCAACAATGGCCATCGCCGACAAACTGCTCGTGCAACGCCAACGCCACCTGAAATGGCGCGCGCTCGACTGGCTCGAGCTTGCGCTGATGATCCTCTGCGGCGCGCTCTGCTTCGGCTTCTCGCTGTCGGTGACCGCCGACATCGTCACCCGCACCATCGGCCATCCCTGGCTGTGGTTGCAGGAGGTGACCTCGACGCTGTTCATCTACGCGATCTTCATCGGCACGGCGGCCGCGACGCGGCGCAACGACCACCTCTATCTCACCGCCATCTCCGAGGCGATGCATGGCACGCCGCGGCTGATCGTCGAGGTGATCATCCGCCTCGTCGTGCTCGGCGTCGCCTTCTGCCTGATCTGGTACGGCTATCAGAACTATCTGCGCGGCTTCGGCAGCTTCCGCCTGCCGTCGGGCACGCCGATCGCTTCGCTCTATGCGATCATCCCGCTCTCGGGCGTGCTGATCGGCCTTTTCACCATCGAGCAGCTCGTCAACGGCCTGCGCAACGGCTTTGACCATCCCGAGCCGCCCGAGGAAGATGCTGCGCCAGGTCTCACCGAGGCACAGATGAGGGCGCAGCCGTGAGCGCACCTGTCGTCCTGGCGCTGATGTCGATCTGCTTCCTCTCCTTCGGCTATCTCGGCGTGCCCGTGCCGTTCTCGCTGATGGCCGGCGTCTTCATCGGCGCGATCCTCTCCGACGTCTCGCTCGCCGCCATCATCCAGAAGATCTTCGACGGCGTCGATTCCGAGGCGTTGCTGGCGATCCCGTTCTTCCTCTTGGTCGGCGAGCTCATGAGCTCGGCTAATGTGGTCGTACGAATAGCCAACCTGTCGGTGTCCCTGGTCGGGCATATCAGGGGTGGGCTGTCGCAGGTCGTGGTCGTCTTCAGCATGTTCTTCTCGGAAATGTCCGGCTCGACCACCGCCGACGTCGCGGTGATGAGCCGCGCGCTGGGCGGCCCAATGAAGCGCGAGGGCTATGAGCCCGCTTTCATCGCCGCCATCATCGCCTCCGCCTCGACGATTGCGGCACTGGTGCCGCCGAGCATCACGGCGGTGGTCTATGGCGCGGTCGGCAATGTCTCGATCGCCGGCCTGTTCATGGCGGGCGTCGTGCCGGGCCTGATGATCGGCTTCGGCCTGATGATCTACTGCTATTTCTTCGGCCCATCCGGCCTGCGCAAGCCGCGCGCGCCGCTGCGGCAGGTGGTGTTCGCGGCGGGTGATGCGGCTCTGCCGCTGATGATCCCGGTGATCCTGCTGGGCGGCATCCTCACCGGCTGGTTCACGCCGACGGAGGCCGGCGTCGTCGCCGTGGTCTGGATCATCCTAGTCGTGATCCCCGCGCTCAACCGCGGCCACTTCAGGAAGATTCCATATGATTTCTGTCTCGCCGGCCTGATCTTCTCGCTGCCGCTGATCACGATCGGCGCCGCCAACGCCTTCGGCTGGATGCTCGCCTATTTGCGCGGCGCGACCTACATCGCCGAGATGATCACCTCGATTGCCGGCAACGACCCGCATCTGATCATGCTGCTGATGGTGCTGCTGTTCACCGTGGTCGGCGACTTCATCGAGCCAGTCCCCACCATCATCATCTTCATGCCGCTGGTCAACGCGCTGACGGAGGCCGGCGACATCAACGGCGTCCACATGGGCGTGGTGCTGATCGCAACGCTCGCCTTCGGCCTGATCACGCCGCCTTACGGGCTCGTCTTGCTGATGGCCTCGAAATTCGTCGGCATCAGTTTTGCCAAGGCGCTGCGTGCGGCGCTGCCGATCTACGTGGTCTTCTTCACCACCATCGCGTTCGCGATCTATTTCCCGAGCGTGGTGCTGTGGCTGCCGCGGCACGTGCTCCCGGAATCGGTCGGCTGCTTCAAGTCGCCGGCGGGGACGGGCTATATCTGTCCGCAATAGCGACCTGCTCGATCCGCCATTGTGCCTGCTCGCGCACGTAACGGAACGGCGTGCCGTGGCTGTTCTTGAAATAGCTGCCGCACAGCGCGTTTGCCATTCCTTGCATCACCGCGTCGTGGCAGACGAACAGGAGGTTGTCGTCAGGATGACGCGCGAGCCATGCGGAGACGCAGGCCAGCGACCGTGCGGCCATGGCATCCCAGCGCTCGCCGTCCGCAGGCAGGATCGAAACGAGGCCCGTCGCCGACGTGACGCCGTGCTTGATCATGAGGTCGCGGACGGGCAGGCCCTCGAAGCTGCCGAAATCGAACTCGATGATGCCGTCGTCGATCGCGAGCGGCACCGAGATCGCATCCGCGATGATCTCGGCCGTTCGCGCTGCGCGCACCAGCGGGCTTGCGACGATGCGGCTGATGCCGGCGCCGCGCAGCATCTCCACGGCCTCGTGCGCTTGCCGAAGGCCGTCCTCGTTCAGCGGATTGTCGGTGCGACCCTGGAACAGCCCCTTGCGATTCCAGTCGGTCGCGCCGTGACGCAGGCCGTAGAAACTGCGCTCGGGTATCACTTCGACTTGCTCGTGAACTTCTTCACGGCGGTGCGGAACGCCTCCGTGTTCATGGCCATGATGATCTTGTGCTCCTCGGCATCCAGCTGCTGCTTCACCGGCGTGGCGGCGGCCTGGTACACCAGTTGCTTGGTGCCGGCGATCGCCGCCGGCGGGTTCTGCGCCAGCCGCTCGGCGAGTTGTCGCGTCGCCGCCTTCAGCTCGGTCGCGGGAACGGTCTTGGCGACGAGACCCCATTCATAGGCCTGCTGCGCGGTAAAATTGTCCTCGGCGAGAAAGATCTGCAGCGCGCGGCGCGAGCCGACCGTGCCGACGATCCCGACCGTCGAGCCGCCGTCCGGCGACACCCCGATCTTGGCATAGGCCGGCGTGAACTTGGCATCCTCGGCGGCGATGCAGAGGTCGGTGACGAAGGCGAGGCCCATGCCGGCACCGGCGGCCGAACCGTGCACGCTGGACAGCGAGATCTTCGGCATCCGCCTGACGATCTCGATGAAGGCGTGATAGTGCTTGAGCAGCTCGCCGACGACGGGCGTCACCGTGTTGGCCTCAGCCGCGGCCCCAATCGTCTGCAAATCGCCGCCGGCCGAGAAGGCGCGGCCCTCGCCCTCGATCACCAGAACCCTGATGGCGTCGTCGCCTTCGATATAGGCCGCTAGCTGCTCAAGCTTCTGCGCGATCGGAAGGTTGATCGAGTTGAACGCTGTGGGGCGGTTGAGCGTGATGGTTGCAATCGGGCCGTCGATCCGCAGCAGGGCGGGATCATCGGGCTTTGAGACGGGAGCTGGCATCTTGAAATCCCCGGCAAGAGGTTCGTTGCTGCAACTAAATCGCAGAAGGCGAGGGGAGACAATCCCCGGTCGCTCTTGCGCCGGACGGAACGATAGGCTCAAATGGGTCCGCCTTTGCCAAGGGACGGACACGAGCGCCGGCTCCTCGAAAGGTCAGCAAACCAAAATCAGCGAGAGAGGAGACGACATGGGTCACGCTCGTGTCTCCGGAAATGGGCTGCCCCAATGACTGGCCCGGTGATCATCGTCGGTGCCGGTCATGGCGGCTACCAGGTGGCGGCATCCCTGCGCCAGGCGGGTTTTTCCGACCGCGTCTGCCTGATCAATGACGAGGCGCATCTGCCCTACCAGCGGCCGCCGCTGTCCAAGGGCTACATCAAGGGCTCGGCGGGCCCGGACAGCCTGATGTTCCGCCCCGAGAAGTTTTACCTGGACCAGAAGATCGAGCTGATCTCGGGGCGCGCCGTGTCGATCGACCGCGCCGGGCACAAGGTGCTTCTCGCGTCCGGCGAGACGCTGCCTTACGGCCACCTCGTGCTGGCAACCGGCGCGCGCAACCGGCTGCTGGACCTGCCCAACGCCAATCTGCCCGATGTGAAATATTTGCGCATCCTCGACGACAGCGAGGCGCTGCGGGCGATCATGCCGTCGAAGAAGCGGGCGGTGATCATCGGCGCCGGCTTCATCGGCCTCGAATTTGCCTCCACCGCGCGGATCAAGGGCCTCGAGGTCGACGTGCTCGAGCTCGCCCCGCGGGTGATGGCGCGCGCGGTGACGACCGAGGTCTCCGAATATTTCCAGGAACGCCATCGCGAGGCCGGCATCCGCATTCATCTCGGCGTGCAGGCAACCTCCATCGAAGCGGAGGGCGGCAAGGTCACTGGCGTCTCCTTGAGCGACGGCCGGCATCTGCCCGCCGACCTCGTCGTGGTCGGCGTCGGCGTGCTTCCGAATATCGAACTCGCGGCTGAGGCGGGGCTGCAGGTCGCCGCCGGCATCATCGTCGACGAATATCTGTCGACGGTTGATCCTGACATCTCGGCGATCGGCGACTGCGCGCTGTTCGCAAGCCCGCGCTTCGGTAGCTCGCTGCGGCTGGAATCGGTGCAGAACGCCACCGACCACGCCCGCTGTCTCGCCGCGCGGCTGACCGGCGACAAGAAGCCGTACGACAGCCATCCCTGGTTCTGGAGCGACCAGGGCGACGACAAGCTCCAGATCGCCGGCCTCACCACCGGCTACGACCGCGTCGTGCTGCGCGGCGATCCCGCGAAGAAGGCGTTTTCCGCATTCTGCTATCACGGCGACAGGCTGCTCGGCATCGAGTCCATCAACCGCGCCGGCGATCATATGTTCGGGCGCCGGCTGCAGGCCATGGACCGCTCGATCACGCCGGAGCAGGCCGCGGACGAGAGCTTTGATTTGAAGAGCGCGCTGGCGTGAGTCTCTTCTCCCTCGCCCCGTTCTTACGGGGAGAGGGCAGGGGTGAGGGGCCCTTTCCCCAGATGAGATGATAGCGAGACCTGTACCCCCTCACCCGGATTGCATCTGCGATGCAATCCGACCTCTCCCCGCAAGCGGGGCGAGGTGAAGAAGCGCCGCGCCTATAAAACCGCCGCAACCTCCGCCGCCGTCGGCATCGACGGCCCGGCGCCCATGCGCTGAACGGAGATCGATGCCGCTGCGTTGGCGAAGGTCAGCGCAGCGCGCAAAGCAACGCCGTCGGCCAGCTGCGCCGCGAGCGCACCGACGAAGCAATCGCCGGCGCCGGTGGTGTCCACCGCCTTCACCACACGGCCGGGCACGGAAATCTCGTCGCGCCCCGCCAGCGCCAGCACGCCGCGCTTGCCGAGCGTGACGCAGATGGTCTGGTCTTCGCGCGCCTGAAGTTTTCGCGCGACCTCGATGATGCGCGCGGCTGTATCGTCTGCAGACAACTCCACGCCTGCGAGGAAGCCGAGCTCGGTCTCGTTCAGCACGAGGATGTCGACCAGCGCGAGCAGCTCGGTGGACATCTTCTGTGCGGGAGCCGGGTTGAGCACGGTCGTGGCCCCGGCCTCACGCGCCCGCGCAAAGAACGCGGCAATCGTCGGCAGCGGGATCTCGAACTGGCTGACGGCAACATCGCCCTTCGCCAGCGGAACGGCCACGACGTCCTCCGCGCGGACCAGCGCGTTGCTGCCGGGAATGACGACGATCGTGTTGTCGGACTCGGCGATCGTGATGATCGCGGTACCGGTATGCGTGTCGGCCTCGTGCACCGAGCCGAGATCGATGCCCTGAGCGCCCAGGAATGTCCTCAGCTCGGCGCCGAAGGAGTCCTTGCCCAGCCGCCCGATCAGCGTCGTCCGCGCGCCGAGCCGCGATGCCGCCACCGCCTGGTTCGCGCCCTTGCCACCCGGAAAATACAGCACCTGCTTGCCGGCCACGGTCTCGCCGACGCGTGGATGGCGATCGGCCGTCGCCACCACGTCCATGTTGATGCTGCCGGCGACGAAGACGCGCCCCATAACGTCCCCTTGCGAAGTCTAGACTCGAACCTCGAACTCGTGCCTGACCTTGGCGATGTCGACAAGCGTCGGCAGGCCGGCCTCATTGCCGAGGCGCTGGATCTTGTAGGTCGAGGCGGCGCGCGCGAAGTCAAAATGCTCGCGCCAGCTTTTGCCGGGGTGAGCAAGATAGGAATAGACATAGGCGCCATGGAACACGTCGCCGGCGCCGTTGGTGTCGATCACGCGCTCGCGCGGAATCGGCATCGCCGGCATGATCTCGACCGCGCCGGTCTCGTTGTACCAGAGCAGGCCCTTCTCACCCATGGTGACGCCGCCGATCTTGCAGCCGCGGCTCTTCAAATAGTCCAGCATCTTCTCCGGCGTCAGGTCCATCTGCTCGCACAGGCGCTCGGCAACGATGGCGACGTCGATGAATTCCAGGAGCTCATGCGTGTTGGTGCGCAGGCCGCCGCCGTCGAGCGAGGTCAGGATGCCGGCCTCGCGGCAGACCTTTGCATAGTGGATCGCGGCGTCGGGCTGATGGCCGTCGATATGCAGCGCGCGGCAATTGCCGAGATTGAGGATCGGGAACGGATGGATGTGGGAATCGTCGCGGCAGCGGACGATGGCGCGCTTGCCGTCCTTGGGCATGATGAAGGACAGCGAAGACTGGTTCACCTTCCGCGCATGCAGCGAGATCGCGTATTTCGCGCACATGTCCTGGAACATGCGTCCCAGCCAGTCATTGGCGGCGGTGGCGATCAGGTCCGGCACGATGCCGAGCTTGGCGCAGCAGAACGCCGCCGTCACCGCATTGCCGCCGAAGGAAACCGCGTAGTCGGTTGCCACGTGCTTTTCGTCGCCGGTCGGCATGTGGTCGGTGATGAAGACGACGTCGATATAGGTCTGTCCGATAAAGAGAGCCTGCATTGGTTGTCCGTGATGCGCTGGGTGGTCCCGACCGGCTACTTACCTTAGCACCGCTTCCGCGGGAGCCAAAATATTCGCAAAGTCATGGCGATAGGCGCTTGAGGTCGGCCTGGGGGCGGAATACGACCGTGGCTGGGCGAGCTGCCCGGGCAGGGCCAACGGCCTCACCGGCGCTTCGGTTCCGGCCCGTAGCGGAGGAGGGAACATGATCACCGGCCTCGATCACGTCGTCGCTCTGGTCAGGGATATCGGTGCGGCCAAGGCGGCCTATCAGACGCTGCTCGGACGCGCGCCGGCCTGGCAGAACTCGGGCGAGGGCGCCGACCGGGTGCTGTTCACCCTCGAGAACATGACGATCGAACTGATGGCGCCGAGCGGCTTCAGCGTCACCGCCGACCGCATGCGCGCGCTGCTCGACGACCAGGAGGGTGTGCTCGCCAGCCTGTGCTTTCGTGTCGCAGACATGGGCAAGATGCACCGCCGGCTGGAGCGCGTGGCCTTGAGGCCTGATCCGGTCGCCGAGGTCGAAAGCAGCGATGCCGCGACCGACGCCGTCCTGCACTGGAAGCGCACCCGCGCCGCCACGGAGCTCACGCGCGGCGTACGCATGTTCTTCCTCGAGCTCGCCGAGGAGCGCCCAAAGTCGGTCGCGACCGACATCGCGCCGATCGACGGACTCGATCATGTCGTGATCACCACCGAGGATTCCGAGCGCGCCGCCGCGCTCTACGGCGCGCGGCTCGGGCTCGATCTTGCGCTCGACCGCTCGCACCAGGATTGGGGCCAGCTGATGTTCTTCCGCTGCGGCGACCTCATCGTCGAGGTGGTGCGCCGGCCCGTCGCGGGCGGCGATGCCGCGCATGACCGGCTCTGGGGCCTGAGCTGGCGCGTCGCCGACATCGACGCCACCCGCGCCCGCCTGATCGCGGCCGGCCTCGACGTCACCGAGGTCCGCAACGGCCGCAAGCCGGGCACGCGGATCATGACGGTGCGGAACGGGACGTGCGGCATCCAGACGGTGCTGCTGGAGCGCTCGCCGAAGCCGGTGGATTGAGGCGCGCCGCTTTCTCCGTTCGAAGACTCCCGTAGGGTGGGCAAAGCGAAGCGTGCCCACGTCTTGCCCACGTGATGCGAAGGCGTGGGCACGGCGCAAGCGCGCCTTTGCCCACCCTACGAAACCTGCTTGCTTGGCTTTCGCCGTCGCGAAACTATGCGGCGGCCCACCCGCGTGGTACATGGCATACCGAGACCACCCAGCGAGCACCGGTTTGGCGAAGGCAAAGCGAACTCTGAAATGGCAGCGCGACCCCGAGGGGATGCGGCTGCGCATTCTCGAAGCCGCCAAGCAGGAGTTTTCCGCCCACGGGCTCGCCGGCGCCCGCGTCGACCGCATCGCGGCCAAGGCCGGCGCCAACAAGCGCATGCTGTACTACCACGTCGGCAACAAGGACGAGCTGTATCTGGCGGTGCTCGAGGGCGCCTATGACAAGATCCGCAGCGAGGAGCGGGGGCTCGATCTCGAGCATCTCGATCCGCCCGAGGCGATCCGCCGCCTGATCGAGTTCACCTGGAACTACTTCCTGCGCAACCCCGAATTCCTGTCGCTGCTCCAGACCGAGAACCTCGCGCGCGCAAAGCACCTGAAGAAATCGACCAAGGTCAAGTCAATGCACTCGCCCTTCGTCGAGATGATCCGCACGGTGGTGCGGCGCGGCGTCGAGTCCGGCGACTTCCAGGTCGCGGTCGACCCGGTGCAGCTCTACATCTCGATTGCGGCGCTCAGCTTCTTCTATCTCTCGAACTCGGCGACCCTCAGCGTGATCTTCGGCCGCGATCTGCTGGACAAGAAGGCCAAGGACGAGCGTTTGGCCCACATGGCGGGCCTGGTGCTCGCTGCGCTGACGGGGCGGTCGTCTGAGCTGTTCGAGATCGCCAAGGCGCCGAAGTCGCGCAGCGCGGTGGCGCAGACGGTGTAGCGGAGCGGCTCCCGCGCAAAGCATCATAGGTTCGTAGCCCGGGTGAGCGAAGCGACACCCGGGACAGCGGTCCCGCATGTCGCTTCGCTCATGCGGGCTACGCTGCTGTGTAGCGCTGCGGCTCGTCGCGTCGCTTGACGCGATATCTCTCCCCATCGTCGTCCCGGCGAACGCCCTAGGGCATGCACGTATCTAGTGCGGCGGATTGACTCGGGTTGGCCACAGGGGATTCCAGAATCGGAAGTCTGTGTG
>NZ_JAFCJZ010000044.1 GCF_018130765.1 Bradyrhizobium iriomotense | reverse complement strand
TCGTCCATGGCACAGGTCTCCTTCCAACCCATCGGCAAGGCCCTCCTTGCCGACCAATTGACCTGTTACCCATGTCGCCGGTCTAGACTGTTACCCATGTAGCCGGTCAGGACCTCTCTTACCCTCTTCCCCTGTGGGAGAGGGTGGCTCGCCGCGTTAGCGGCGAGCCGGGTGAGGGGTCTCTATCCGCGCGTCGCATTGCTGATTGTGCAAGCGGATAGAGACCCCTCATCCGGCGCTTCGCGCCACCTTCTCCCACAAGGGGAGAAGGAAGAAAGCTCGCCTCAAGCCGCGGCCTGGCCCAGCGCGGAGACGATGGTGTCGACGACGTCCTCGACCAAATGGCGGTCCTCGCCTTCGCCCATGACGCGGATCACCGGCTCGGTGCCGGAGGAGCGGATCAGGAGGCGGCCGTGGCCGTTGAGGCGCTTCTCGCCATCGGAGATCGCCGACTTGACGTCGGAATCATCGAGCGGCTTGCCGCCCTTGTGGCGGACGTTCTTGAGGATCTGCGGCAGCGGATCGAAGCGATGGCACACCTCGGACACGGGACGCCGCAGCTTCTGCACCACCGCGAGCACCTGCAGGGCAGCGACAAAACCGTCGCCGGTGGTGGCGTAGTCGGACAGGATGATGTGGCCGGACTGCTCGCCGCCGAGATTGTAACCGCCGTTCAGCATCTGCTCGAGCACGTAGCGGTCGCCGACCGGCGTGCGCACGAGATCGATCCCCTGCCCTTTGAGGAAGCGCTCGAGGCCGAGATTGGACATCACGGTGGCGACGATGCCGGGACGCGAGAGGCGGCCGTCTTCCTTCCAGCTCTGCGCGATCACCGCGAGCAGCTGGTCGCCGTCGACGACATGGCCGCGCTCGTCGACCAGGATGACGCGATCGGCGTCACCATCCAGCGCGATGCCGATGTCGGCGCGCATCTCGCGCACCTTCTTCGACAGCGCCTCCGGCGAGGTCGAGCCGCAATCCTTGTTGATGTTGAAGCCGTCGGGCTCGACGCCGATCGGAACGACATCGGCGCCCAGCTCCCACAGCGCTTCGGGCACCACCTTGTAGGCGGCGCCGTTGGCGCAATCGATCACGACGCGCAAGCCCTCGAGCGACAGATCGCGCGGCAGCGTGCGCTTGGCGAATTCGATGTAGCGGTCATGCACGCCGTCGATGCGGCGGGCGCGGCCGAGGCTCGCGCTCTGTGCGAGCCGCTTGTCGATGGGCTCGTCGAGCAGCTGCTCGATCTGCCGCTCGACGTCGTCGGAGAGCTTGAAGCCCTGCGGCCCGAACAGCTTGATGCCGTTGTCCTCGAACAGATTGTGCGAGGCCGAGATCATCACGCCGAGATCGGCGCGCATCGACTTGGTCAGCATCGCCACCGCCGGCGTCGGCATCGGGCCGACCAGCAGCACGTCCATGCCGACCGAGGTGAAGCCCGCGACCATCGCGTATTCGATCATGTAGCCGGACAGGCGGGTGTCCTTGCCGATCACGACCCGGTGGCGGTGGTCACCGCGCTGAAACGCAAGGCCTGCGGCCTGGCCGACCTTGAGCGCGAGTTCCGGCGTGATCAGTCCGTTGGCGCGGCCCCGAATCCCGTCCGTCCCGAAATATTTGCGACTCATATCGTCCCCCAAGCAACAACCAGGGACTCCCCTCTGCAACCACGGGCTGCCCGAACGGGCCCCGCATCCCTGATTTGCCGAGGTCTTATAAAGCCATCGCGGCTAACTTGGCTTCAAAAAATATGATGAATCATTACGGAACCGACTCCGCGATCGCTTCGGTAACACATTGTTAACATTATAGTTCCGGCGTGACCAGCGGAAAGCAGACGGAACTTGCCCTAATCCGAGCGCTTCACATGGCCGTCGCCACGGCTCGGCGCCGGCTGGGTGACGTTGACGGGATCGGAACCGGGAAAGGTCTCTTCCAGCCCCTCCTCCAGCGCGTCCTCGAGGTCCTTCTTCTCCTTGATCTCTTTCGGCGAAGGTCTCGCGTGCGGCCTCGTCATGGCACCCTCCTCTCAAACGATTTGGCTGTGCATCCAACCATGCTAGATGACCCCTCGATCTTCCGATGCAAGACACTTGGGTAAAAGACGGGCCGGGGAAACGTTCATGAAGCACATCACCTGTATCGACGATCTTCGCGCGCTGCATAAGCGCCGCGTGCCGAAGGCCTTCTTCGACTATTGCGACCGCGGCTCCTATGCCGAGGAAACGCTACGCGCCAACCGCGAGGACATGCAGGCGATCAAGTTCCGCCAGCGCATCCTGGTCGACGTCTCCAAGCGCGACACCTCGACCATGATCCTCGGCGAGCCCTCGACCATGCCGCTGATCCTCGCGCCCGTGGGCCTGCTCGGCATGCAGCATGGCGACGGCGAAATTTACGCCTGCCGCGCTGCGCAGGCCGCCGGTATCCCGTTCACGCAATCGACCATGTCGATCTGCTCGATCGAGGACATCGCCGCCAATGTCGAGAAGCCGTTCTGGTTCCAGCTCTACGTGATGAAGGACCGCGGCTTCATCAAGGACCTGATCCAGCGCGCCATCGCCGCCAAGTGCAGCGCGCTGGTGCTCACGGTCGACCTACAGGTGATCGGCCAGCGCCACGCCGACATCAAGAACGGCATGACGGTGCCGCCGGAATGGTCGCTGTCGAAGCTGCTGGATTTCGCCAGCAAGCCGGCCTGGGTCTCCGGCGTGCTGCAGGGCAAGCGCCGCACCTTCGGCAACATCGCCGGCCACGTGAAGAACACCGAAGATCTCAACCGCCTCGCCGAGTGGACCGCCTCCCAGTTCGACACGTCGCTGAACTGGAAGGACGTCGAGTGGGTCCGGAGCATCTGGCCAGGCAAGCTGATCATCAAGGGCATTCTGGATGTCGAGGACGCCGAGGAAGCCGCCAAGACCGGCGCGCAGGCGCTCGTCGTCTCCAACCATGGCGGCCGACAGCTCGACGGCGCGCCGTCCTCGATCGAGGTGCTGCCGGAGATTGCCGATGCCGTCGGTGACAAGATGGAGATCATGTTCGACGGTGGCATCCGCTCCGGCCAGGACGTGATGCGTGCGCTCGCGCTCGGCGCAAAGTCCTGCATGATCGGCCGCGCCTATGCCTACGGCCTCGGTGCCGGCGGCCAGGCCGGCGTCGCCAAGGCGATCGACATCATCCAGAAAGAGCTGCTCACCACCATGGGCCTGTGCGGCGTCAACCGGATCGACGAAATCGACGATCACGTCATTGCGGTGTGAAGGAGTTTGCCGGGATACAGCTGCAATAACGGCCGTCGTCCCGGACAAGAGCGCCTCAAGCGCGCGCAGATCCGGGACCCATAGCCACAGGCGGACGTGGCTACGGGGACTCGGAGTGACCTGCTTCGCACCAAACTTCGTCTTGTGGTTATGGGTCCCGGATTTGCGCTGGCGCTTGTCCGGGACGACGGCGGAACTTGTGGCCGCTGTACGCGCGTCTCACATCGGCGGCGTCAGGCCGTCGCGGCCGACGCTGACGCGGTTGGTCTCGAACGAGCCGTCCGGCAGCTGCTTCATGAAGGCGATGACCTTGGCGCCGGTCTTCAGATCGGATTTGTCGCCGGGCACGTAGGTGACGACGGGCGTATCGGCAGAGACGAACACCTTCTTCTCGCCGTCCTTGTACTTGACCAGCAGCGTATGGCCGTCATTGCCGACAACACTCTCCGACACCGTGGCGTTGGTCATGCTCGAATTCGGCCTGAGGTCATAGGGCCGCGAGCCCTCGCCGGTGCCGCGCATGTTTTCCGGAAAGACATGGACCTCGACGGCATTGTTGCCGCCATCCGGTCCCGGCACGGTGGTGGCGCCGACGAAGGAGCCGACCTTGATGTCGGCGAGCGAGATCTTCGTAATCCCGGAGACGCGCACGTCGGAGGCGATGTGGAGCTTGACGTCCTCGCCGCTGCGCGACTTGACCTGCATGGTGTCGCCGCTGACGCTTTCGATGGTGCCGCGCACGCGCGTCGGCACCGGCGCCTTCTGCGCGAAGGCATGGATGGTCGAGAGGGCCACCATCGCAACGGCGATGAGCGGGCGTGTGAAAGTTACGCGTTCAATAGTCATGACGGTCTCCGATTGTCCCCACGGAGAGAGAAACTCCGGAAGACCGCCCGCTATTCTCTCAAGTCTTTGTGAGATCGGCCTCGACCAATGCGCGCAGCTCAGCCGTGACCTGCGGCCGCCGGCCGAACCACAGCTCGAAGCCGCGCACCGCCTGGTGGAGCAGCATGCCGAGCCCGTCGGCGGTCTTCAGGCCGCGCGCCTGCGCTGCAGCCAGCAGCGGCGTCACCAGGGGAACATAGACGAGATCGGCGACCACGGCTTCTTGCGGCAGGCGCGACACGTCGACATCGAGGGAGGGCTGGCCGTGCATGCCGAGCGAGGTCGTGTTCACGAGAAGTTTTGCGCGCGGCAGCACGTCGCCGATCGCGTCCCACGCAACAGGATGCACGTCCGGACCGAATTGTCTTGCGAGAGTCTCCGCCCGCGCGATGGTGCGGTTGGCGAGGTGGATGCGCTTGATGCCGCGCTCGCGCAGGCCGAACACGACGGCACGGGAGGAGCCGCCGGCACCAAGTACCAGCGCCTCTTCCGCCTTGTCCCAGCCGGGCGCGCTGGCATCGAGATTGCCGATAAAACCTTCGACGTCGGTGTTGGTCGAGCGCAGCTCGCCGTCTTCGAACCACAGCGTGTTGGCGGCGCCCACCGCCTTCGCCCGCGCATCGGGTGTCGACAGCGCCAGCACGGCCTCCTTGTGCGGGATGGTGACGTTGGCACCCACAAAACCGCGCAGCGAGAGCCGCAGCACGAAGTCGCGCAGATCCTCCGGAGGAACCGCCTCGATGACATACCCGCCTGCAATGCCGAGCGTGCGCAGCCAGTAATGATGGATCAGCGGCGAGCGCGAATGCGCAGCCGGCCATCCGATCAGACAGGCTGCGGGAGCCTTGGTCACGGTCGTCCTTCCCCTCGGTCGTTTCCGTGACGATCCATTTCGCGTCCCGCGGGCGCTGTCAAGCGCGCGGGCGCCGCATCGCGACGCCGCGACAGGCATCGATCAAACCGCCCGGCGCGAGACGTGCGCGCGGTCAGCCCGCCGCGGGCTCGTCGGCCGCCCTGCTCTTGATGTCGGCGACGGCGCGCTCGAGGCTCGTGCGATAGCGCGCGCGCGGCGGCGTCACGCCATGGGTGAGCAGCGCGCGGCGGACCGTGGGCGAGGCCCCGGTGATGAACAGCCTGATGCCCTGGCGGTGGGCCTTGGCGGCGACCCGCCCGAGCACGTTCGCCGCCGTCGAGTCCAGGAACGGCACCGCGGCGAAATCGACCACGAAGGCCTTGTGCTTGTCGGCGATGCCGTCGAGCACGCCGCCGATCGCCGAGGCGGCGCCGAAGAAGAACGCGCCGGAGATGCGATAGACCAGCACGTCACGGTCGACGGCGAGGGCGGGATCATAGGGCACGCGATCGCCATTGCCGTCGTCGGGGCGGTCGGCGGCGACCAGCGGCGTGCGTTCCTCGATGCCGGTCATCTCCGCCATGCGGTGGATGAACAGGACAGCGCCGAGCGCGAAGCCGACCAGAATGCCTTCGGTGAGGTCGCGGAAGATCGTGAGCAGGAAGGTCGCGAGCAGCACCACGGCGTCGCCCCAGGAAGAGCGCAGCAGCGTCGCGAACTCCTGCTTCTCCGCCATGGTCCAGGCGACCACCACGAGCACCGAGGCGAGCGCGGCGAGCGGGATGTAGCTGGCGAGCGGGGCTGCGATCAGCATGAACAGCAGCAGGAAGACCGAATGCAGCATGCCCGCCATCGGCCCGCGCCCGCCGGCGCGGATGTTGGTGGCGGTGCGCGCGATCAGGCCGGTGACGCAGATGCCGCCGAACAGCGCCGAGCCGATATTGGCCGCGCCTTGCGCGACCAGCTCGCAATTGGAGCGGTGACGGCGTCCGGTCATGCCGTCGGCCACCACCGCCGAGAGCAGCGATTCGATCGCGGCCAGCAGCGCGAACGCGATCGCGTCCGGCAGCACCGCTTTCGCCTTCTCCAGCGAGAACGCGGGCAGCGCCGGCGACGGCAATTCGCGCGGGATGCCGCCGAAGCGCGAGCCGATGGTCTCGACCGGCAGCGAGAACACCGCACATATGACGGCCGCGAACACGACCGCGATCAGGATGCCGGGCCAGGACGGCCGCCAGACCCGCAAGGCCGCGATGATGGCAATGCTGACGAGCGCGACCGCGACGGCCGACGGATTGATGGTGTGCAGGCCGCCCGCGAGCGCGACGAGCTTTGGAACGAACTCACTGGGCTCTTTGCCCGCGAGCGTGATGCCGCCGAGGTCGCGGAGCTGGCTCGCAAAGATGATCACGGCGATGCCGGCGGTGAAGCCGACCGTCACCGGATAGGGAATGAACTTGATGTAGGTGCCGACGCGCAGGAGCCCTGCGGCGATCAGGAACAGGCCCGCCATCATGGTGGCGAGGATCACGCCGTCGACGCCGTGCCGCTCCGCGGTCGCTGCGACCAAGACGATGAACGCACCGGCAGGTCCGCCAATCTGGAACCGGCTGCCGCCGAGCAGGGAGGCGATGAAGCCGCCGGCCACAGCAGTGTAGAGGCCGCGGTCCGGCGTCACGCCCGAAGCGATCGCGATCGCCATCGACAGCGGTAGCGCGACGATCGCCACCGTGAGGCCCGCGAACACGTCGGCGCGAAAATCCGACAGGTCGTAGCCCTCGCGCCAGACGGTGACGAGCTTCGGCAAATACAGTTCGGCAAAGGTCGGCTGGCGCAGCTGGTGCAGCCGGCTTGCGTAATCGCTGGTGATGCTCATGCACAACGCTCCGATGCATCGTGCGGCCGCGTGCGTCGGCGCGACGGTGCGTTAGTTCAAACTGCTCCCGGCATGATCATCTTGAGATCACGCCCCCACCCGACGCGGCGGCCCCGGCTCCTTCAGCCGAACCCCGCGTCCGCCTATGTCGCTGCGCGCCTGCTCGCCGATCAGCTCGACGCCGGCCCGGTCGAACGCCTCGACCACCCTCATCAAGGTCTCGACCACGCCGCGCACGTTGCCGGTCGATGCCTCCATCCGCTGGATGGTCGGCAGCGACACGCCGGCGAGCTCAGCCAGGGTTTTCTGGTCGATGCCGAGCAGCGCGCGGGCCGCCCGCATCTGGAACGAGGTGATCACCTTGGCCTTACGTGTCAGGGATTATAAGTGATATCTAGAACATATACAATGATGTAAAATACATCATTAAAGGGCGAATGCAAGAGACTGCCTGGCTGTCTCCTCCGTCATTGCGAGGAGCTCTTGCGACGAAGCAATCCAGACCGCCCCCTCGGAGACAGTCTGGATTGCTTCGCTGCGCTCGCAATGACGGAGGGAAGGAGAGCGCGAGAGTCCAACGTTCACCGCACGCGTGGAAACAGCCCCTCACCCCACCCTCTCCCCGCAAAGAGCGGGGAGAGGGTGTGAGAGAGTGCGCGTCCCTTACTGCGCGATTCAGATCACGCCGCGTGCTGATGCGCGGCGATGATCTGGTCGGCGGCGCGGCCCGTGACTTCGGCCATGTGGTCGAACGTGCGGGTGAAGCTGCCGGCGCCGGCGGTGGCCGAACGCAGCTCGACGATAAGCTCGCCGATCTCGGCTTCCGGCATCATCGCGCGGACGCAGTCCCAGCCGCTCCAGCCGTCGCGGGTGTCGAAGCCGAGAATCTGCCCGCGCCGCGCCGACAGGATCGCGTTGATCTTGGCGGTGGCATCGGTCGGACAGACGATCTCGACCACGTGGATCGGCTCCAGCAACACCGGCTGGCATTGCGGCAGGCCTTCGTTGAGCCCGACCCGCGCCGCCGTGCGGAAGGCGAGATCGGAGCTATCGACGCTGTGATAGGAGCCGTCGGTCAGCGTCACCTGCACGTCGGTGACGGGGAAGCCGAGCGGACCGCGTGTGAGCCCGTCGACGACGCCTTCCTCGACCGCCGGGATGTAGTTGCGCGGCACCGCGCCGCCGACCACCTTCTCGGCGAACTTGAAGCCGTCACCGCGCGGCAGCGGCTTGATGTCGAGCACGACGTCGCCGAACTGGCCATGACCGCCGGACTGCTTCTTGTGCCGGCCGCGCTGGGTGATCGGCTTGCGGATGGTCTCCTGATAGCCGATCGCGGGCGGATGCGAGGTGACCTTGACGCCGAAGCGGTCGCGCAAGCGCTCGCTGGCGACGCGCAGGTGCATCTCGCCCTGGCCCCACAGCACGGTGTCGTGGGTCTTGGGGTTCTGCACGATCAGGAGCGAGGGATCCTCCTCGTGCAGCCGCATCAGCGCCTGGCCGAGCTTGACGTCGTCCTTGCGGTCGGTGGCCGCGACCGAGATCGCGAGCACGGCCGAGGTCGGCTCCGCAGCGACCAGCGCCGCCGGCTGCGTCTTGCCGCTCGAGACCATGTCGCCGGTCTTGACCGGATCGAGCTTGGCGAGCGCCACGGTGTCACCGGCTTCCGCCGATGCACGCTTGGTGTCGTAGGCGCCGTTGACGGCGAGGATGCCGGAGATGCGCCCCGCGCCGCCGGAGGAGGATTGCAGCGTGGCGCCGTCGTCGAGATGACCGGCGAGCAACCGCGTCAGCGACAGCTTTCCGCCGTGCTGCGAATGCAGCGTCTTGAAGACGTAGCCGAGCGCGTCCTTGCTCTCGGGCGCACCGAGACGTTTTGCGGTCTCGGCGACGCCGGGCGCCTCGTGGCGCAGCGCCTTCATCAGGCGCAGCACGCCGTTTTCGCGTGCGGCCGCGCCCAGCAGCACCGGGCAGATCACCCCTTCGCGCAGTTCGCGGGCGAGATCGTCGAACACGGCATCGCGGGGCGGCTGGATGTCCTCCAGCAGCTGCTCCATCAGCGCGTCATCGTGGTCGGCGAGCTTCTCCAGCATCGAGAAGCGGGCTTCCTTCTCACGGTCGAGATCGCCGCCTGCGAGCGCGATCACCTCGGAGGCCTTGTGCTCGCGATAGATGAAGGCGCGCTCCAGCGCGAGATCGACGAAGCCCTCGATCAGCTCGCCCTTCCAGATCGGGATCTGGCGCAGCACCAGCGGCACGCGCGAGGCGGGCTGCAGCATCGAGAGGGTTTCGCGGACGCGCTGGCTGGCGCGATCGATCTTGTTGAGGAACAGGAAACGCGGGATCTTCAGCTCCTCCAGCTCGCGCAGGATGATCTGAAGCTGCGGCAGCTTCTTCTCGTCGGCCTCGCAGACCACGATCGCGGCATCGACCGCGGGCAGCGCGGCGCGCATGTCGTGGGCGAACTCAACGGAACCGGGACAATCGAGGAAGGTGTAGCTGTCGCCCATGAAACTCGTGGTGGCGGCAGTGAGGCCGACGGTCATCTTGTGATGACGGGCCTCCGGGGTGGCGTCGCCGACGGAAGTTCCGGCGTCGACGCTGCCGGCGCGCGGGATTGCGCCCGTTCGCGCCAATATTGCTTCAAGAAGTGTGGTTTTACCGCTTTGGAAAGGGCCCACCAGCGCGATGCACCGTGGACCTCGGGGACTTCTGACGTCTTGTCCCATTTCGCCGCCTCCTTGGTGTGGAGCTCGGCCCATGATTGGGTCGGCAAACGCAGATGCTCTGCCCGTCCCCTAGATTTGGCAAGCGTCAAACGTCGCTGCGGTGCGTCGTCAGTAAAATCGCGCCGCTTCGCGCGGCGCGATCACACGCAAAAGTGTTAACGGCCCGGACGGAGTTCCAGGCTTTCGAGGCCGGCAGCGATGTTGAGGCCGACCTGGCCCTGCACGCTCAGCGGCTGAAGCGCGATCGAGTTGTTGGAGCCGCCGACCAGCACATTGCCACCGAGGCCGACGCCGACCGAGGCGCTGCCCTGCGCGCCAGCGTAATTGCCGGAGAGATCGCCGGGGCCGAGCCGGTCGACCGGCGCGAACACGCCCCACGCCAGCGTGGTCTCCTGGGTGATGCCGATGTCGAGGCCGACTTTCCGGATCGTCGCGACATAGCGGTCTTCAGGCAAGCCGTCGGCGCGCAGCACGCAGCCGAGATTGGTCACGGATCCCACGATGAAGCCGACGCTGGCGCCGCCGCGGCATTCGAGCACGCCGACCCGGACCATCCGCTGCTGCTGCGCGCTGCTGCTTGCGACGGAGGCAACGAGGCTGGCAGCGGCGAGCCCGGCGAAGATGAACGAACGGCGCATGAAATATCTCCGGCTTTGTATGATGCGAGCAGAGAGAGCACCCCACCCGTGTTGCGCGATGGTCTATGCCACAAGAGTTTTGGAGTTGCCAGATCGCGCGCGACGATAGGCGTGCAAACAAAAAAAGGCCCGCCGAAGCGGGCCTTTCCAATTCGCACTGTCTTCGGCTTACCGCAGATTGCCGCAGAAGCGCTGGATGCGCTTGCAGGCGTCTTCGAGGTCCGAGGTCTTGGTCGCATAGGAGATGCGGAAGGCCGGGCCGAGGCCGAAGGCCGAACCCTGCACCACGGCGACGCCTTCGGTCTCCAGCAGCTCGGTGACGAACTGCTCGTCATTGCTGATCACGTTGCCCGACGGCGCCTTCTTGCCGATCGTGCCGGCGCAGGACGGATAGACGTAGAACGCACCCTCGGGACGCGGGCACTCGATGCCGTTCGCCTGGTTGAGCATGGAGACGACGAGGTCGCGGCGCTCCTTGAACACCTTGTTGTTGGCGGGGATGAAGTCCTGCGGACCGTTCAGCGCTTCCACCGAAGCCCACTGCGCGATCGAGCACGGGTTCGAGGTCGACTGCGACTGGATGGTCGACATCGCCTTGATGAGCTGGGCGGGGCCGCCGGCGTAGCCGATGCGCCAGCCGGTCATGCAATAGGCCTTCGATACGCCGTTCACCGTCAGCGTGCGGTCGTAGAGGCTAGGCTCGACCTGCGCGACCGTGGTGAACTGGAAGTCGTCATAGACAAGGTGCTCGTACATGTCGTCGGTCATCACCCAGACATGCGGATGCTTGACCAGCACGTCGGTGAGCGCCTTCAGCTCGGCACGGGTGTAGGCCGCGCCGGTCGGGTTCGACGGCGAGCACAGGATCACCCATTTGGTCTTCGGCGTGATCGCGCGCTCGAGCGCCTCGGGCTGCAGCTTGAAGCCGGCCGCGGCGGTGCAGACCACCGGCACCGGCTCGCCGCCGGCGAGCGCCACCATTTCAGGATAGCTGACCCAATAGGGCGCGGGGATGATCACCTCGTCGCCCGGATTGATGGTCGCCATCAGCGCATTGTAGAGCACCTGCTTGCCGCCGGTGCCGACGATGATCTGGTTCGGCTTGTAGACGACGCCGTTCTCGCGCTGGAACTTCGCGATGATGGCTTCCTTCAGCTCGGGGATGCCGTCGACCGCGGTGTACTTGGTCTTGCCGGCTTCGATGGCGCGGATCGCCGCCAGCTTGATGTTGGCGGGCGTGTCGAAGTCGGGCTCGCCGGCACCGAGGCCGATGACGTTGCGGCCCGCCGCTTTCAGCGCGCGTGCTTTATCCGTGACCGCGATGGTCGCGGACGGCTTCACACGGTCGAGCGCAGCGGCAAGGAAGGACATCGTCATCTCCTGACAAGCGTCGTGAACCCTTTGGCCTCACGACTGTGATTGTGGGAATGGAGCCACCCTAAAACGTGTGCCGCTGCACCGCAAGAAACTTCGGCCCGATCCCGCAAAAGTTTACGGATTCCGCCGCTTCGAGGCACGATTTCCCGCAATTTTCCGTAACTTTGCCGCGCAAACCGCTCATATCCAGCAAGGCTTGTCCTCGGAGCAATTTCAGGCCGTTCGGACCGCCGAGAACCGACCACGAGGCTGACGTTTCCGAGGACGCCCGGGAGCCTCGCGCCGATCGTTAACGCCCGGCGCGATCACGGCCGCTCAACGTCTCACACGATGCGCGGCGCAACGCGTCCACGCGTTGACGCAAGCGTGATCTGACTTGCAGCGTTGCGTGGAAATGATCTTCCGCGGCATTGCAGTGCGGTAGGGTTTTCGAGTTTTTCTATGGGCCGGCTCTTGCGGCGGATTCGCATCGGCATCATTGTTTAGCCGCGGCGCGTGGGCAGGATGCGCCGCGCTTCCCCGTCCCAGGTTCAGAACTCCCAGAATGTACAAGCTCTATTCGATGCAACGCTCGGGCAACAGCTACAAGGTCCGCCTTGCGCTGGCGCTGTTGAACCTGCCCTACGAAGCGGTCGAGGTGGACATTCTGCGCGGCGAGAGCCGCACGCCGGACTTCCTGTCCAAGAACCCGTCGGGCCAGGTGCCGCTGCTCGAGGTCGGCGGGGACCGCTATCTCGCCGAGTCCAACGCCATCCTTTGGTACGTCGCCGTCGGCACGCCGCTCGCACCGGAGAACCGCATCGACCGCGCCGAGGCGCTGCAATGGATGTTCTTCGAGCAGCACGCGCTCGAGCCGAATATCGGCGCCGCCTATTTCTGGCTGTCGCTGGTCAAGGGCGGCCGCGACCTGCAGACCCACGCGCTGGAGGACTGGATGGAGCGCGGCTATGGCGCGCTCCAGGTGATGGAGAACCACCTCAAGACCACCCCCTACTTCGCCGCCGGCCAGCTCACGGTCGCCGACATCGCGCTCTACGGCTACACCCACCTCGCCGACCGCTGCGACTTCGACCTTTCGACCTTCCCGGCGATCCGGGACTGGCTGAAGCGCGTCGAGGCCGCGCCCGGCTTCGTGTCGATGGATTGGCGTCCGGCCGACATCGACAACCCCGCCAGCATCGCGGCGGGGGCCTGAAAAGCACGGAAGACCGGGCTTGTTTGCCGCTACGAAGAAGGTGCGCTCCCTCTCCCGCTTGCGGGGGAGGGCTGGGGTGGGGGTGTTTCCGCGACGGGATACTCCCGATGCGGAGAGAGCCCCCTCCCGGCGCTTCGCGCCGACCTCCCCCGCAAGCGGGAGAGGTGCACCGAGTTCGCGGCTCGACGGATCCACAACCACTCAAAGCGTTAAGAAATAGCGGGTATATCGTTAACCTTTGCCGCGATCCCGCCATATTCGGCGCGCCGACCGCCGCAATATTGCCGGTTGAAATGGTGAAATTGTTCTGCGTCGCGGGTGATTCGCTCGCACGTTGAAGGATTTAGACCATGATTCGGGCGTCCGGCACGGCAGGCTTTCAGGGCCAACCCGCTACCGTTTCGTCTTCCCGGCTGACCAACGCGGTCGCGGCCTCGCTCGCCGTCGCCGCACTCTCGCTGTGCCTGATCGTCACCCTGACAGTGCTGTCGACCAAGGCGACCATGGCGATGGGCCTGCCGGTCTGATTCCCGTTTCATCCTGGACCGCCTTCAAGGTGCCGCGCGCCCCGCGCTGACCGGCATCGCGACGGGACGTCGATGAAATCACCTGTGGTCGTCGTTGCAATTACCCTGACCGCGGCCATCCTGGTCGCGGCGTCGCTGTTGATTTTCACCGGCATGCGCAAGAGCTCGGGCATCTCGACGCTGAATGCCCCGGCGTCGCAGCAGCGCCTCAGGCATTCGCATTTGGTCTAAAATCATCCGAAAGCTTGGCGCGCCCTAGCAAGCCGCCCTTAAGCACTCCACACGATTCCTCACCGCGCCGGCGCAACAATCGGTCAGTGTTGCAGCGTTCCCTCGTTCGGGGAGGAACGAGATGCGGTTCGGATGGCGTGCGATCTCCGGTCCGATGCTGACGGTAGCGATCACGCTGCTGGCGATCCTGCTCGATCGCTCCGTTCACATTCCCTCGCCTGCACCGCTGTTCGTCTGCGTCGTCGCGCTTGCCGGCGCGCTGGCGGGTTTCGCCTCCGCCATGACCAGTGCGGCCCTCGCGGTCGCCGGCGCAGCACTGTTCTTCGCCGGCCATCGCGCCGTGCCCCTCCATGCCAGCGCGGATCTGGTCGGCCTGCTCGCTGTGACGGCCTTCGGCACCGCAGGAATCACCGGCCTGATGCGCGAGCGGCTGCTCGCCGCCTTCGCCACCGAGCGCCAGAGCCACGCCACCGCCGCGCGCCTGTCGGCCGCGCTCGACCAGGTCGATATCGGCATCGTGCTGCTCGACACGGAGACGCGCGCCGAATTCATCAACCGCGCCTTCCGCGATTATTTTGCGGTGCCGGACGACATCGCCGACGGCAAGCCGCCCTTCATCGCGCTGATGTATCACAGCCGCGACACCGGCGCGTTCGAATTGCCCGAGGACGAGCTCAGCACCTTCATCGCACAGCGCATGGAGATGGTGCGGGTCGGCGATGCGACGCCGATCAACATCAAATTGCGCAATGGCGAGGTGCTGCGCTTCGTCTGCGCCGCGCTGCCCGACGGCGGGCGCATGCTGAGCTATACGCCGGTCACCGACCTCGTGCGCCACACCGATGCGCCGGCGCGTGCCGACTACTACCGCTCGCTGCGCGATCCCACAGGCCGCAGGCTGATCCGTTACTTGCGGGCCGCGGAGTGACGCGACTGGCGATTGATCGACGCGCCCTTCATCACGTATGAAGGACGCTTCATCGATCGCGGAATTCTCACATGTCGCTCACCATTCGCTCCGTCACGAGGCAGGACTACGATCAGTGGCTGCCGCTGTGGGACGGCTACAATGCTTTCTACGGCCGCTCGGGCCCGACCGCACTTGCGCCGGAGATCACGCGGATGACCTGGCAGCGCTTCTTCGATGCCTATGAGCCGGTGCATGGCTTGGTCGCCGAGAGCGACGGCAAGCTGCTTGGCATGACGAACTATCTGTTCCATCGCAGCACCACCGCGATCGAGCCGTCCTGCTATCTGCAGGACCTGTTCACGCTCGAGGCCTCGCGCGGCAAGGGCGTCGCCTCGGCGCTGATCTACGGCGTCTACGAGCGCGCCAAGCTGGCGGGGTCGCCGCGGGTCTACTGGCAGACGCACGAGACCAACGTCACCGCGCAAAGCCTGTACGACAAGGTCGCGGAGCGGTCCGGCTTCATCGTCTATCGCAAGATCTTCTGATCCGCGCACACCCTGTGGATAAGTCGGCCTGTCACCCGCACGTTACATAGCGGGACTAGGCTGCAGCTGCGTCTGATCAGGCCCCCCGTCACCGATCAAGCGCCCCAAAGCGGTCCCCGTCAGTCGCCGCGTCTGACAGGGGCCGCATTTTTTTGTGCGCGCTGTCGGCATGGCAGCAGCGCGGCGGGCAGCTTGCTGCTGCGGCGCACGGCGGTCAGAATGACTGCCGCTCATCTCCGACAGGATCTTTCATGGAAATTCGCAATCTCGGCGCCTCCGGCCTTCGCGTGTCCGCGGTCGGGCTCGGCTGCAACAATTTCGGCCAGCGCACCGACCTCGAGACCTCGCGCAAGGTGATCCATCGCGCGCTCGACCTCGGCATCACGCTGTTCGACACCGCCGACATCTATTCGAACATGGGCGGCTCGGAGACCGTGCTCGGCACGGTGCTGGGCGATCGTCGCAAGGACATCGTGCTGGCGACGAAATACGCCAAGCCAATGGCCGAGGACGGCACCAAGCAGGGCGCCTCGCGCCGCTACATCATGGAGGCCGTGGAAGCGAGCCTCAAGCGGCTGAAGACCGATTACATCGATCTCTACCAGCAGCACGACTATGACCCGCTGACGCCGATCGAGGAGAGCCTGCGCGCGCTCGACGATCTCGTCCGCCAGGGCAAGGTCCGCTACATCGGCAATTCGAACTTCCCGGCCTGGCGGATCGCGGAAGCGGAGTACGTCGCGCGCGCGATGAATGTCAGCCGCTTCGTCTCCTGCCAGGACGAATATTCCCTGCTCGTGCGCGACATCGAGAAGGACCTGCTGCCGGCCGCAACGGAATACAAGCTCGGCCTGCTGCCGTTCTTCCCGCTCGCGAGCGGCCTGTTGACCGGCAAGTACAAAAAAGGCGAGGCCGCACCCGGCGACACCCGCTTCGGCAAGGTGCCGCGGCTGCGCGACCGCTACGTCACGCCGCGCAACGAGGACATCGTCGAGACGCTCCAGGCCTTCGCGAAAGCGCGCGGCCATTCGATGCTGGAACTCGCCTTCTCCTGGCTCGCCGCGCGCCCGCAAGTGTCGAGCGTGATTGCCGGCGCGACCCGCGTCGAGCAGATCGAGGAGAACGTCAAGGCGATCGCCTGGAAGCTCAGCGCTGAGGAGATGGCCGAGATCGACAGGATCACGCTGCGCTGAGACTTGCGGCGCTGATCTCTGCGGCGCGGCGCTACTTCGCGCCGCGTCCGACCGTCTGCATCACCTCAAAACCCTCGAACTGGGGATGGCCGAGATACAGCGGCTTGTTGTCGCCAGCTTTGTGATGCGCGGCCCGAAAAGCCTCCGACTTGGTCCAGGCCTCGAACGCTGCGTGGTTCGCCCACACGGTGTGCGAGGCGTACAGCGTGTGATCCTCGGCTTCCGGCCCACGCAGCAAATGGAATTCGACGAAGCCCGGCACCTTGTCCAGATGGGTGTCGCGGGTGAGCCAGACCTGCTCGAAGGCGGACTCGGAGCCCTTGGCGACGCGGAAGCGGTTCATGGCGATGTACATGGGGGGTGGTCTCTCCTGATGTTCGGCTCATCATGTCGTCATTCCGGGACGCGCCGCAAGGCGCGGGCCCGGAATCCATTTTGCGGCGGAGTTTGCGGATGAATGGATTCCGGGTTCGCGCTGACGCGCGCCCCGGAATGACGGCTAGGCAGCTAGCCCCTTCATCGGCCTTGCGCTTGCGCTATCCGGGAACACCGTTTCCGCCAGCACGCGATCGGACAGGCCGAACTGATCCTGCAGCACGCCTTTGATCACCGCGCGCAGATCCGTCGTGGGCTTGAGGTCGCGGGCCTCATACAAGTTCGCGAGCTTCAGGCCCGGCCAATCCGAGATGACGCGGCCGCCTTTCACCGCGCCGCCGGCGAGCAGCGCGATGGTGGCGGTGCCGTGGTCGGTGCCGTCGGTGCCGTTGATGCGCGCGGTGCGGCCGAACTCGGTGGCGACGACGACGACGGTGTCGCGCCAGCGGTCGCCGAGGCCGCTCTCGAACTCTGCGAGCGCGCCGTCGAGCCCGCCGAGCAGGAACGCGAGACGCCCCACCGGGCCGCCCTCATTGGCATGCGTATCCCAGCCGTCGAAGGCGAGCGCGGCGATGCGCGGACCGTCGTCGGCCGCCATCAGCTTTGCGGCGCCGCGCGCGACCTGGCGCATCTGCGCGACCTGATTGCCGCCCTTCGGCTTCATGTCGTCGCCACTGGCGACCTTGTCGAGCTGGAGACCTTGCGACAGCGCCGCGGCCAGCGCGGGATCGCGGTGGCGGTAGAGATCGACGAGCCGCATCGCGGTGTCGTCATCGGCCTGCGGCAGCGCGACCGGCGCCCAGCCGACCGTCGGCGCGTTGCCGCGCAGCACCAGCGGCGTGGTCGGCCCGACGGCAAGCCCGCTCGACACGCGCTCGCCGCGCGGGAGCGCTTCGAGCGCGCGATTGAGCCAACCGGACTGCACGCGGCCCGGACCGGCATAGCCGCTTTCGAGCACGTCCTGCCCGTCGAAATGCGAACGGTCACGATAGGGCGTCGCCACCGCATGGATCACCGCGGCATGCTTGTCGCGATACATGCGTGCGAACTCCGGCATCGCCGGATGCAGCGCGAAGAAGCTGTCGAGCATGATCGCGGGATGCGCGCCATCAGCCGTGAGCGCGATCGAGCCGTGCAGGCCGGCGTAGTCGGGGTCGCCGAGCGGCGCGACGGTCGAGAGCCCGTCGAGCGCGCCGCGCAGGATCACGACGATCAATCTGGGATCGCGTCCGCCGGCCGCGCGCGCGAATTTCGGCAGGTAAGCCCACGCCACGAAGGAGGCGCCGCCGAGCAAGAGGCCGCGGCGCGAGGTAAGGAGCCGGTTCTCGACGCAGTCGATCATCATCATCTCCTCTGCATTTCCGGCGACATCAGCAATAGCGCCAGCGCCTGCTGCCGCGACTCCGCCCGCTCGATGGTCTTGCGCGTTTCGATCGAGGCCGCATCGGCCGCGGCGAATTCGAGCAGGTCGAGCGGATCGATGTTGGGCCCAAGTCGCGCACCCATCTGCGCGGCGATGTCGAGCCTCAGCTTCATGCCTTCGGGCGCGGCCCAGGCGGCGCTGGTGTCCGGAAAACCGTTGGGCCCCGCCGGCGACCACATGGGCTGGCCGAGCAAATTGAGATTGTTCAGATAGCCGCCGGGGTCCTCCGGCACGCGCGCGAGCAGCCGGCCGCTCGCGACCAGGAAATCATATGGCGAGCGCATCTTGGTCAGCGGCGCCTTCCAGGCCTCGTCGGAATCGACCAGCGCCGTCGCCATCGCCTTGAGGTCACCATCGGTCTTGACGAAGACATCGCGCAGCCGCGCGACCAAAGCCGGCGGCGGATCGTCGGCGACGAAATGGCGGACGAATTTGGTGGCGATGAAATTCGCCGTCGAAGGATGCCGCGCGATGTCGGCGAGCGCGGCTTCGCCCTGCGCCAGGCCGGTCGGCTCATAGGTCTTGCCGAGCAGCATTTGCGGTCCGGGCTGGTGCGCATTGGTGTTGAACACGAAGGAGCCTGGTGTGCCGAGCTGCCCCTGCCTTCCGGCGAAGGTCCAGCCGGTGATGATGCGCGCGAGCGAGGTGACGTCGTCCTGCGTGTAGCCGCCGCCGACGCCGAGCGTATGCAGCTCCATGATCTCGCGCGCGAGGTTTTCGTTGAGCCCGCGCTTGCGGTTCTGGCCCGCGCGCGAGTCCGGTCCGAGCGATTGCTGGTTGTCGAGGAAGAACAGCATGGCCGGATGCTGTTCGACGGCCTTCAGCATGTCGGCGAAGCGTCCTAGCACATGCGGCCTGATCGCCTCGCGCTCGAACGCGCCGGCCCAGATCCGCGCCAGCTCGCCCTTGCTCGCGGAGATGCAGAAATGATTGGACCAGAACACGACGAGACGCTCGGTGAAGCCGCACTCGACCAGCGTCGCGCGCTGCAGGCGCGCCAGCGCCTCGGCGCGAAAGGTCTTTTGAATCACGTTGAGCGGCTGCGGCGCGGGCTTTGCCGCCGGCGGCGGGGCCGCGTTCGGCTGCATGGTCTCGGGCTTCGCTGCATTGTCGGCTGGCTTCGCGTCGGCCATCTGGCCGGCGATCTCGGTTGCGGCGGTATTGAGCGAGAGATTGCGGCGCAGGGCGGGCTTCTGATCGGTTGGCGCCTGCGGTGGCGGCGCTTCGGGCGGCGTGCCGGCCTTGGCGGCGGCCTCGCGCGCCTGCTTGACCTGATCCTGATAAGCGAACACCGCCTGCCCGAGTTGCGGCGTCGATTGCAGGCCCGGCGCCTCCAGCAGCACGCCGTTGGCACGGGCCAGTTCCGCCTTCACGAAACCTCGGGGATCGGAGGCGGCGTTGATGAGATCACCCGATGCGCCGCCACGGGCGCCGAAGCCAAAGCGGTTGAGCGCAACGAGGGCGGCTTGCGAATCGCGGGCCATCGATTTGTCCTTCGCGGATTGCCAACCGCTTTCCTGATGCGTGCGCGGCGCATAATATACCGCAGCAACAGATGAACCCGACATGAAAATGACGGCGCAGCTTTTGGGCAAATCATGACAATTCCGAAAGAAATTCCCTCGCCGGAACCGCGCCGCCTGGCCTGCTCCCGCTGCGGCACCGAGTTCGGCTGCGATCTCTCCGGCAATTGCTGGTGCGCGGAGGAAACCGCGCGCCTGCCGATGCCGGTCAAGGGCGAGGATTGTCTGTGCCAGGCGTGCTTGCGGAAGGCGGCGGCAGAGGCGAGCGCTGCTGGTTAGACGCGAGAGCGCGCGACACACACCAGTGTCGTCCCGGCGAACGCCCTAGGGCATGCACGTATCTAGTGCGGCGGATTGACTCGGGTTGGCCACAGGGGATTCCA
>NZ_JAFCJZ010000043.1 GCF_018130765.1 Bradyrhizobium iriomotense | reverse complement strand
TCACCTTCAAGAACGGCCTCGAATACTTCCATGCCGTCGCAGCAGGATGGAGCCTCAGAGATATGTGCATGCCCTAGGGCGAACGCCGGGACCCATACCGCGTGATCTATCGAAGAGTGGCGGTCTTCGTACCGACGTAAGCGCAACTACGAGTCTTCGCCCAACTTCTCCCTGGGGTTATGGGTCCCGGCGTTCGCCGGGACGACGAGGGAGAATGTCGTGGCTACGCGCTCCTTGCCAGCGCGCCGTCGATCATGTTGACCGCATTCTGCACGCCGTACACTGCGACGAAGGAGCCGAAGCGCGGACCTTTCTCCTGGCCGAGCAGGACCTGGTAGAGCATGTTAAACCAGTCGAGCGTGACGCCGGGGCGGCCGTCCTTGCCCTTCTTGACCTGGTCGAGGAACGGCTCGCGGCGGCCGATCTCGTAGACGACGTTCTGGATGTCTTCCGCGGATGCCTCCTGCGGAAGCTGCGAGAGCGCATCGCGCAGGTCCTGCAAGGCCGCGCGCTCCGTGTCCGTGGGCACGCGGAACTGCTTCGTCGGCGCGACGAAGTCGCGATAGTAGTTGATGGCGTAGCCGACCATCGCGTCTAACTTCGGATGCGTCTGCGGGCTCACGCCGGGACGGTAACGGCCGATGAAGCCCCACAGCGTCTCGGCGTTCTCCGCGTTCGACGATGACACCAGCGTCAGCAGCAGCTGGAAGGTGACGGGCATGTCGCCCTGCGGCGGCTTGCCGTTGTGTATGTGCCAAACGGGATTGCCGAGCTGCTGCTTGCCGTCCTGCCTGGCAAAGCCGTCGATGAACTGCTGGTAGTCGTCGACGTTGCGCGGGATGACGTCGAAATACAGCCGCTTGGCCGCCTTCGGCTCGCGGTACATGAACAGCGACAGCGATTCCGGCGAAGCGTAGCGCAGCCATTCGTCGATGGTGAGGCCGTTGCCCTTCGACTTCGAGATCTTCTGGCCCTGCTCGTCGAGGAAGAGCTCGTAGTTGAAACCTTCGGGCGGCGTGGCGCCGAGCGCCTTGGCGATGGCACCCGACAGCTTCACCGAGTCGATCAAATCCTTGCCGGCCATCTCGTAGTCGACGCCGAGCGCGACCCAGCGCATCGCCCAGTCGGCCTTCCACTGACACTTGACGTTGCCGCCAGTGACGGGCGTCTCGACTTCCTGGTTGGTATCAGGATCGACATAGGTCACCGTGCCGGCCGCGACGTCGCGGCGGATCATCGGCACCTGAAGCACGACACCGGTGGTCTTGCTGATGGGGAGGAACGGCGAGTAGGTCGCGCGGCGGTCCGGCCCCAGCGTCGGCAGGATGATCGCCATGACCTTGTCGTAGGCGGCGAGCATCTTCAGCAGCGTCGCATCGAAACGGCCCGACGTGTAGTAGTCGGTCGAGCTCGCGAACTCGTAGTCGAAGCCGAAATGATCGAGGAAGGCGCGCAGCCGCGCATTGTTGTGGTGGCCGAACGACGGGTACTCGCTGGAGAACGGATCCGGCACCCGCGTCAGCGGCTTGCCGAGATGCGCGGCCAGCATCTCCTTGTTGGGGACGTTGTCGGGCACTTTCCGAAAGCCGTCCATGTCGTCGGAGAACGCGAGCAGGCGCGTCTTGATCTTGTCCTCGGTGAGCACGCGGAAGGCATGGCGCACCATCGAGGTGCGCGCGACCTCGCCGAACGTGCCGATATGCGGTAGGCCCGACGGCCCGTAGCCGGTCTCGAACAGCACCTCGTCCTTCGGGCTTTTCTTCAGCCGCGCGACAATGGCCTTCGCCTGCTCGAACGGCCAGGCGTTGGATTGTTCGGCGAGCGCACGCAGATCGCTCGGGCTCATGCTGGGATCGATAACGGACATCAAGGGGCCTCCGGGCCGCGGAAAATAGCGATTTCCGGGCAGAATGCAAAAGTTGCGGGGCAACTAACGCGGGAATCGTAGGGTGGGCAAAGCGAAGCGTGCCCACCACCTTCAAAGACGTGGGCACGGCGCTGACGCGCCTTTGCCCACCCTACGGCAGTTCGCTCGCCGCTAGCGCGACGAGATGAAGCGATCAAAACGGGCTCACCGAGAAATAGCGCAGCCACAGATCGGTGTAGCGGCCTTTTTCCCAGACGCGGAACAGGGCCCAGTTCAGGGCCTGGCGCAGCACGTCGTTGCCCTTGCGGACGGCGATGCCGATGCCTTCGCCGAAGAAGCGGCTCTCGACGAAGGGACCGCCGGAGAAGGCGCAGCAATCGCCGGAATCCGTGCCGTTGATCCAGAACGCCAGCGAGATGGCATCGCCGAAGATGAAGTCGACCTCACCCTTGCGAAGCGCGGCACGCATCGCATCGTCGTTGGGATAGGGGTGCTGCTCGGCGTCGGTGAACATCGCCTTCAGATACGCCTCATGCGCGGAGCCCGCGATGACGCCGACCTTCTTGCCTTCGAGATATTCGGGGCGGATCTCCGGCATCACCGCGTCCTTGCGCGAGACGAAGCGCGCGGGCACGCGGTAGTAGGGATCGGTGAAGTCGACGCGGGCGCGCAGCTGCGGGCTCACCGCCATCGAGGCGATGATGGCATCGCCGCGGTTGGAGGTGAGCGCGTCGACCAGCGTCTCGAAGCGCCGCATCTGCACCGTGCAGGTGACCTTGATCTCCTCGCACAGCACACGGGCGAGGTCGACGTTGAAGCCAGCCGGATTGCCGTCGGCGCCGGTGTAGTTGAAGGGCGGATAGTCGGTCTCGGTCAGGAAGCGGATCACGGTCAGGCGTGACAGGTCCGGCCGCTCCGGGCGCCGGCGCGGGTCCCAGAATCCGGGCACGGCCTGGGGGGCCGCCTGGGGCGCGGTCTGCGGCGTCGCTTGAGGGGCCGACGGGGGCTGCTTGGCCGGGGCCTGGGCGTTCGCGCTCGCCAGGCCGGCGAGCAGGCAGACGCTGACAGCCAGCCCTGCCAGCAAGCCACGGACAGATTTGAACGATTTCGCCTGTTGCGAGGAAGCCATCGGCCGAAAGCAATGAATTTCGTTGGGATCAGAGGGCCTTATAGACCATCCCGCCGGGAACGCGAGCGCGGAATGTGGCCACGGTGAAGGTGCGCTCCCTCTCCCGCCTGCGGGAGAGGGTCGGGGAGAGGGTGTCTCCTCTGGGCGAGAGCCCCCAAGAGGAGAGAGCCCTCACCCGGCGCTCGGGACGATGCTTCGCATCGCCCGGGACGCGCCGACCTCTCCCGCAAGCGGGAGAGGTGCAGCGGCGTGCGCCGCTCGATCGGAGTCTCAAAGATACCGCTTCAGATCGGCCGCCGCCTCTTCCGGCGTCCGCTTCAGGTTGAACGGCGAGACGAACCTGCCCTCGCGGTCCATCAGGTAGATCAGTGCGGTGTGGTCCATGGTGTAGTCGCCGTCCTTGGTCGGGACCTTCTTGGCATAGACCCGGTAGGAGGTGATGACCTTGGCGGTCTCGGCGGGATCGCCGGACAGGCCCTCCAGATGCGGATCGAAGCTCGCCAGATAGTCCTTCATCGTCGCCGGCGTGTCGCGCTCGGGGTCGACCGAGATGAAGACGGCATTGACCTTGTCGGCGTCCTTGCCCATGGCACGCAGCACTTCCGACATCTCGAACAGCGAGGTCGGGCAGACGTCGGGGCAATGGGTGTAGCCGAAGAAGATCAGGGTCGGCTTGCCCTTCAGGCTCTTGTCGGTGACGGCCTTGCCGTTCTGGTCGGTGAGCTGGAACGGGCCGCCGATCGCGGCGGGCTGCGCCACCTTGCTGACCCCGCCCATGGCCCAGAACATGATCAGGAGCCCGAGGACGAGGCTTGCTGCAAAGGCGGTCGCGATCACCAGCGGTCGGGCGGCGGAACTCATAGAAAACTTCCTGTCGGAGGTCAGAAGCAGGCGGCGAAGCCGGTCCTGATCATTTCGAAGAACACCTGGCTGCCGTAGTGGAACCACAGCGCCAGCGCGCCGATCACGACCAGCCCGCCGACACCGGCGCCCGCCAACAGCAGCACGGACGGCGTCCGGCCGGCAGTGGACGAATTGTCCTGTAACGGATGTCCCGGGTGCAGTGGTTGAGCCATGACAACGTTGGGGGCGAAGGCCCCGGTTCCCAGGCTTTCAGATAGGCTTTAGCCCGCCTGCGGGCAAGGCGCCGCCAGCAAGCAAAGGCGCCGCTGGCGGGCTCGACGATCCCGTCACGCCTGTGGTGTCAGTGAAGCAGCTGGCCCCGGGCAGTCTCGACCTGCTCCGGTTGCGGGAGGGACCGGCGTGCCGGCTTGATTGCCGAAGCCTGGGCGTCCATGTAGCAGGGCTTGTACATGGCCTGGAGCTGCTTGCCCCTCAGGAACAGCATGTGCGGGGTCAGGCCGCCGCGCTGGCTGATCCAGCGCTTCACCTGCGACGGATACATCGCGTAGAGCATCTGGGTTGCTTCGGGATTGGTGACGGCGCGGCCATTGGAGCCGAAATCCCAGGCGGCGTGGAAGCCGAGCGTCGCGCTCGAGGTCACGCAGATGCGGTCGTGCGGGATGGCGCCGAGGACGATGGTGCAGGCCGAGGCGCAGAGGCCGTCGATGATGACGGTTTCGCCCGATTGCCTGAGGTCCTGGTATTTGTCGACGTAGGTTCCAATCCGGCCGCCGCGGTCATCCGCGATCCGAACCACCGCGTGAGAAGCCCCCATGCCCGCGATCAAGAGTACCGCCGCAAGCAACCCCGTCAGAAACTTCATTGTCCCCCGCCCCGGTCGAATTCGAATCTGCGTGTCAGGTGGTGATGCAGTGCTAGCGTCCGTCGTAACCAAGGTTTTGTCTAGGCAGGCCGGCTGGATCAAAACAAATTCAAATCCAGTGTTGCGTCCGCGCTGCACCCGGCCGGTCTCTATCCCAAACTGGAACAAGTTAATGAGGTCTTACGCGCCACGCCCTTGATCTCAGTTACGACCGCTGGCTTCAATCCGGACAATTACAGGGGGAACTCATGGAGGGGGAAGCGCATGGCTGAGGAAACGGACGTCATCGTCGTCGGCGCGGGACTATCGGGCCTCGTAGCCGCGACCGAGATTGCGGACGCGGGCAAGCGGGTGATCGTCGTCGACCAGGAAGGCGAGCAGTCGATCGGCGGCCAGGCATTCTGGTCGTTCGGTGGGTTGTTCCTGGTCGATTCGCCGGAGCAGCGCCGGCTCGGCATCAAGGATTCCTTCGACCTCGCGATGCAGGACTGGCTCGGCACCGCCGGCTTCGACCGCGACGAGGACTTTTGGCCGCGCAAATGGGCTGAAGCCTATGTGGCCTTCGCCGCCGGCGAGAAGCGCGACTGGCTGCGCGCGATGGGCCATCGCATCTTCCCCGTGGTCGGCTGGGCCGAACGCGGCGGCTATGACGCGATGGGCCACGGCAATTCGGTGCCGCGTTTCCACGTCACTTGGGGCACCGGCCCCGGCATCGTCGAGCCGTTCGAGCGCCGCGCACGCGAGGCGATGAAGAGCGGCCGCCTCACCTTCAAGTTCCGCCATCGCGTCGATGCGCTCTCCATCACCAACGGCACCGTGGATGGGGTCAGCGGCGCCGTGCTCGCACCTGACACTATCGAGCGCGGCAAGAGTTCCTCGCGCAATGTCGTCGGCGAATTCGCGCTGAAGGCGCAGGCCGTGATCGTGGCGTCCGGCGGCATCGGCGGCAACCACGAACTGGTGCGGGCGAACTGGCCGAAGCGGTTAGGTGAGCCGCCGAAGTTCATGATCTCCGGCGTGCCCGAGCACGTCGACGGCCGCATGATCGGCATCACCGAAAAGACCGGCGCGCGCCTGATCAACCGCGACCGCATGTGGCACTATGTCGAGGGCATCCAGAACTGGAATCCAATTTGGCCGCGCCACGGCATCCGCATCCTGCCCGGGCCTTCGTCGATGTGGTTCGACGCAACAGGCACACGATTGCCGGCGCCGCTGTTCCCCGGCTCCGACACGCTCGGCCAGCTCAAATACATCATGTCGACCGGCTATGATTATTCCTGGTTCATCCTGACCCAGAGCATCATCAAGAAGGAATTCGCGCTGTCGGGCTCGGAGCAGAACCCCGACCTCACCGGCAAGAGCTGGCGCATGACCTTGCGCCGCGCCACCAACAAGGGCGCGCCTGCGCCGGTCGAGGCCTTCAAAAGCCATGGTGTCGACTTCATCGTGCGCGACAAGATCGAGGACCTTGTTGCGGGGATGAACAAGCTTGCCGGCAACGACCTGCTCAAGCTCGAGCACATCAAAATGCAGATCGAGGCGCGCGACCGCGAGATCGCCAATCCCTACGTCAAGGATGCGCAGGTCATGAACATCCACAATGCGCGCCGCTATATCGGCGACAGGCTGATCCGCACCGCCGCCCCGCACCGCATCCTCGATCCCGCACAGGGGCCGCTGATCGCGGTCAAGCTCAACATCCTCACCCGCAAGACGCTGGGCGGCTTCGAGACCGATCTCGACTCGCGCGTGTTCGGCGCAGAGGGCAGCGTCATTCCCGGCCTCTACGCGGTCGGCGAAGCCGCGGGCTTCGGCGGCGGCGGCGTGCACGGCTATCGCTCGCTGGAAGGCACCTTCCTCGGCGGCTGCCTGTTTTCGGGCCGCAATGCCGGCCGCGCGGCGGCGAAAGCGGTGGGATAGACCATGCGGCGGTGGATGCAGATCGGGATGTTTCTTGCGGCATTGAGTGCCGCCTCGGTCGCATCCGCCGACATCATCGACGTCAACGGTGTGAAGCGCTCCTACAGCGTGCAGCTTCCGGCGAAGAGACTCGTGCCGCTGGTGGTCGTGCTGCACGGCAAGACCCAGCGCGGCGCCGACATGATCGCGCGGACGGCGTGGCCGCAGGTCGCGAAACGCGAGGGTTTCGCCGTCGCATTTCCCGACGGCCTCAACCATGCCTGGGCCGATGCGCGGACCAAGGCGGGGCCCGCACTCCGCGGCCCGCCCGATGGCACCGACGACATCGCCTTCATCGCAAAGCTCGTCGAGAAGCTGGTGGCGAACGGCACCGCCGACCCGAAGCACATCTATGTCGCCGGCATCTCCAATGGCGGCGCCATGGCGATGACGCTTCTCTGCGCACGGGCCGATCTGTTCGCGGCGGGCGCGAGCGTGATCATGAACCTCACTGAAGAGGCCGCCGTCACGTGCCATCCGTCGCGGCCGCTGCCGATACTGCTCATGAACGGCACGGCCGACCCGCTGGTCCCCTACGCCGGCGGCCGCGGATCGAGCTATTTTGCCGCAGACGGGTTCTGGTCGACCGAGGAGACGCTGGCGTTCTGGCGCAAGCTCAATGGCTGCGAGATCGATGATGTCGGCGTGACAGACCAGCCCGACAAGGCGCCCGCAGATCAGTCCACCGTCACGCGGATCTACTCGCGCTGTCCGAAAGGCCATGACGTCGTGCTCTATCGCATCAACGGTGGCGGCCACCGCATGCCGGGCTTTGCTCCGGATGCCCGCTTCCCGCGGGTCGCGACCAGCCTGCTGGGACCGCGGAACGGCGACATCGACGGCGCCGAGACGATCTGGTCGTTCTTCAGCCAGTTTCCGTGACGCATGCATCGGCGGCGATGCATGCGTACCCGGGGTGGCTGACCGCGAGGCGCTGCGCTAGACAGGGCCGCCATTCCACCAGGAGATCCCCAAATGAGCATTCAGCGTTTTGAAACCGGCCCGCGCATGAGCCAGGTCGTCGTGCACGGCAACACCGTCTATCTCGCCGGCGTCGTCGCGAACAAGGCCGCCGGTGAAAGCGTCACGAAGCAGACCCAGGACATCCTGGCGACGATCGATGGCCATCTCGCCAAGGCCGGCACCGACAAGTCGAAGCTGCTCTCGGCCACCATCTACATCACCGACATGAAGACCTTCGGCGAGATGAACGCGGTGTGGGACGCCTGGGTCTCGCCCGGCAACACCCCGGCCCGCGCCACCGTCGAAGCCAAGCTGGCGGCCCCGCAATACACCGTCGAGATCATGGTGACGGCCGCGAAGTAATCTTCGCAAACAACCGACATGCGAATGAAGCGCGATGAGGCCATCATCGCGCTTCATTTTTTTTTGCGTGCCGATGACCTCCGAGGTAATCGATCCGCGCGCGCAATCCTTCGATAGTGACGGTCAGCCGAACACGGCGTCATCGAAGGAGAGCATCATGACCGACCACACCGCCATCGCCCACTGCTACATTGATCTCTGGAACGAACGCACGCCAAGCCGCCGGCGCGAGCTGCTGAGCGAGACATGGACGGCCGATGCGAGCTATGTCGATCCCCTGATGAAGGGCGACGGCCGGGACGGCATCGACGCGCTGATCTCAGGCGTGCAGCAGCGCTTTCCCGATTTCAGGTTCAAGCTGATCGGCGAGCCCAACGGCTACGGCGATCATGTGCGCTTCTCGTGGGGGCTTGGTCCTGACGGCGTTGACAGCCCGATCAAGGGAACGGATTTCGCCGTGCTGAAGGACGGGCGGATCCGAAGCGTGACGGGGTTCCTCGATCAGGTACCTGCGGGGGCGTGAGGGGCACTGCGCGTTACTGCGCCCTCTCCCCTTGTGGGAGAGGGCATCACCGCTCGCAGACACAGGCTCACTGGGGTGAGGGGTATCTCTCCGCACGCGAGTCTTGAGAGGTGAGTTCGCGGAGAGAACCCCTCATCCGGCGCTTCGCGCCACCTTCTCCCACAAGGGGAGAAGGAAGAAAGAAGCGCGCATCGACAGCCGTCAAGCCAACCGATACGCCGCCCTCGCATTCACCCCGAACGCCTTCTCGCGCACATTCGGCCCGAGCTTCGCCAGACACGCCTCCAGCGCACCCTTGATCTCGCCGTAGCTGCCCGCGAGCAGGCACACCGGCCAGTCCGAGCCGAAGATCAAGCGGTCCTCACCAAAACTTTTCGCGGCGTGCGCGACGAACGGAAGCAGTCGCTCTGCATCCCAATCGTCCCACTTCGCCTCCGTCGCGAGGCCTGAAATCTTGCACCAGACGTTGCCGCAGGCAGCTAACGCCGCGATGCGATCCGTCCATTCGTCGCTTCCGCCGTCGGCGATCGGCGGCTTGGCGGCGTGGTCCAGCACGAAGCGCGCCTGCGGGAAGGCCTGTGCGGTTGCGATCGCGGCCGGCAGCTCGCGGGTGCGGACGAGGAAATCGTAGGTGAGATCGCGGGCGAGCATTGCGGTGAGGCCGCGCTGGACGTCTTCGCGCAGCAGCCAATCGGCATCAAGCTCGTCGTGGACCTGGTGGCGGATGCCCACCAGCTTGTCGCCGCCAGGCAAGGCGCGCAGCCGGTCGAGCGTGTCGCCGAGGTCGCCGTCGGTCAGATCGGCCCAGCCGACGACGCCGATCACCGAGGGCGTCGCATGCGCGATCCGCAAGAATTCCTCGGTCTCCTCCAGCGCGGAGCGGCACTGCACGACGATGCTGGCGTCGATGCCGTTCGCCTTCAACAGCGGTGCGAGATCGGCCGGGCCGAAGGCGCGGCGGATCGGTGACAGCTCGGGCGCCTCCATCCAGGGATAGTCGGCGCGCACGGGGTCCCAGAAGTGCTGATGGGCGTCGATGATCATGACTTACGCTCCACCGGGCAGCGGCGCGCGGGCGTCGACGAGGTTTCGCGCGCGCAGCTCCTGCCAGAACGCCGCCGGCACTGTCTTCTCCGACATCGCGATATTGTCGGCAACCTCGCCGGCGTTGCGCGCGCCCATCACGGCGACGGTCACCGCCGGATGGGCCATGCAGAACTGCAGCGCGGCGGCTTTCAGCTCGGTGCCGTGTTTGCGGCAGAGCTCGTCGAGCGCGAGCGCACGTGCGACGAGCGCCGCGTCAGCATCCTGATAGTTGAACTTCGCCCCGCTGTGCGGATTGGCCAGGATGCCGCTGTTGTAGATGCCGCCGAGCAGGATGCCGATGTTCCTGGCGGCGCAGAGCGGAAACAGCGCATCCAGCGCGCCTTGGTCGAGCAGCGTGTAGCGGCCGGCGAGCAGGAAGCAGTCGACCGGCACGGCTTCCGCAAAGCGCACAGGCATTTCCGACTGGTTCATGCCGGCGCCGATCGCCTTGACCGTGCCGTCTGCGCGCAGGCGCTGGAGCGCGCGGAAGGCACCGGTGACGGCCTCGTCATAATAATCATCGGGATCGTGCACCAGCAGGACGTCGACGCGATCGAGCCCGAGGCGGGCAAGACTCTCCTCGACCGAGCGCATCACGCCGTCGTAGCTGAAATCGAACACCGGCCGTTCGCGCGGCGTGCCCTTGTAGTGTTCGTCCTCGGCGGCGCCGTCATCGGGGGCGCGCAGCAGGCGGCCGACCTTGGTCGAGATGGCGTAGGACTCGCGCTTCTGCTGCCGCAGGAACGCGCCGAGCCGCCGCTCCGCGAGGCCAAAGCCGTAGAGCGGCGCGGTGTCGAAGAAGCGGACGCCGAGCGTCCAGGCTCTTGCGAGGGTCGCCTCCGCATCGGCATCGCTGACAGGCGCAAACAATCCGCCGAGCGGGGCGGAACCGAGGCCGATTGAGGTGACGTCGAGAGAGCCGAGCCGCGAGCGTTTCATTCCCATTACCTTACGTCTTCATTCCAACGGTCCAAAGATCATCTCCCCCGCTTGCGGAAACCGCAAGCGGGGGAGGCACGCAGGAGCACGGGGCTGGCGGCGCTCCTACTTCAGCATCTGCGCGACGTTGTCCTTGGTGACGAGGTCGAGGCCTGTGTAGACGATCTCCGGCACCTTCTCGCCCTTCTTGATGGCGAGCAGCGTGTCCATCGCCTTCTCGCCCATCTCGAAGGGACGCTGGCCGACCAGCGCATTGGCATAGCCGTCACGCAACAGCTCGAGCTGCATCTTCAGCGTATCGGCGACAACAAGCGTGAACTTGCCGGAATCGATGTCCTTCTTGTTCCTGCTGGCGAAGGCCTTGAAGCCTTCGGGGGCGAACATCGGCCAGCCGCCGATGGGAACGATCGCGGCGAGATCGGGCGTTGCGGTGCGCATGTCCGTCATCTGCTGGACCGCGAGCGCGGGATCGTCGTTGCAGAAGGTCGGCGAGCCCGCGACCTCGGTCCATTTCGAACCCTTCAGCGCCTCGCGAACGCCATCGACGCGCTCGGCGAGGTTCTTGGCGCCGGGGCCGCCCGAGACCATCGCATACTTTCCGCCGTCGGGCCGCATCTTCAGCAGCTGCTTGCCGAGGGCTAAGCCGAACTCCTTGTTGTTGGTGCCGATATAGGCGATGCGCTTGGAGCCGGGCGCATCCGCATCGAAGGTGATGACGGGAATGCCGGCGGCGGTCGCCGCCTCGATCGACTTGGTCATGGCCGCGACGTCGGCGACCGAGATGGCGAGGCCGTCGACCTTCTGGGTGACGAAGTCCTGGATGATCTGCGCCTGCGTCGCCGGCTCGTGCTCGACAGGTCCCTTGTAGATGCACTCGATATTGCCGAGCTCCTTGGCGCGTTTCAGGCAACCGTCGCGCGCGAAGTCGAAGAACGGATTGTTCATCGCCTTGGGCACGATGACGAAGCGGTAGTTCGCAGCGAACGCCGGCGTTGCCATCATTGCGACAGCGATGCCGGCCAGAAGAAGTTTCCTCATTGTCTCCTCCACCCTTGTTTGGTGCCTATCCTCTCGAAAGCGCCCGGGAAGCGGACAGGCGGCATTGTCGTTGCCTTCCCGGGATGACGTCACGTCAGGTCATCCGCGAGCGGATGCGATCGACCAGCACGGCCAGGATGATGATCACGCCCACCAGCGTTTGCTGCCAGTAGGAGGAGACCTGCGCCAGCACGAGACCGTTGCGGATCACCTCGAGCAGCACGCAGCCGACGATGGCCCCGAGCGGGCCGCCGATGCCGCCGGCGAGATTGGCACCGCCGATCACGGCCGCCGCGATCACGTTGAGCTCGTAGGAGGTCGCCATGTTGGCCGGCGCCGATCCGAGCCAGCCGGAGATGATGATGCCCTGGAGGCCCGCGGCGAGCGCGCAGATCACATAGACCTCGATCTTCACGCGCACCACCGGGATGCCGGTCAGCTCCGCCGCCTTCTCGTTGCCGCCGAGCGCAAAGACATGGCGGCCGAACGAGGTGTGGTGCAGCACCACGGCCATCGTCAGTGCGAGGACCACGAGATAGATGAAAGGCACGGGCACGCCGAGCACGTCGCCTGAGGTGAGCGCATAGAAATAATCGGCATCCGGCCCGCCCGGGAAGCTGCCGCGACCATTGGAGACGACATAGCCGAGTCCGCGCACGATCGAGAGCATGCCGAGCGTGGTGACGAAGGGCGACAGGCCGAGCACGGCGATGCAGAAGCCGTTGACGAGCCCCGCGATCAGCGCGACGCCGAGGCCGGCAAGGATCGAGACCAGCAGGATCAGGCCGGGCACATTGGCCAGCACGGTCTTGCCGTCGGCCGCCATGTGCACCAACGGCGAGCCGGGCGCCGACAGCTCGGTCATCACCATCGAGGTGATCATGGCGGAGAAGCACATCATCGAGCCGACCGAGAGATCGATGCCGCCGGTGATGATGACGAAGGTGACGCCGAGTGTCGCGATGGCGATGAAGGAAAAGTTCTTCGCCACATTCTGCATGTTGCCTTCGGTGAAGAAGTACGGGCTGGCGAAATGCATGATCACCAGCAGCACCGCCAGCGCCAGCAGGACATAGCCGGTCTGGGAGGCGAAGATGCCGCGCTGCCACCATCTGATCTTGCCGACGTTGGAGAAGGTGATCGGGGATTCCATGGGCATGGCCATCACGCCGCCTCCTTCGCGCCGGTGATGAGGGCGGTGACTTCCTCCGGCGAGGTCTCGTGGATCGGCTTGTCGGCGCGCTTCTCGCCGCGGCGCATGACGATGACGCGGTCGCACACCGCGAACACGTCGGGCATGCGGTGCGAGATCAGCATCACGGCGACGCCCTGCTCCTTCAGCCGGTGGATCAGGCCAAGCACCTGCTCGACCTGGCGGACCGAGATCGCAGCGGTCGGCTCGTCCATCATCACCAGCCGCGCATTGGAGAGCCGGGTCCGCGCGATCGCAACCGCCTGACGCTGACCGCCCGACATCTGCTTGACGAGATCATCGGGGCGCGTCTCCGAGCGCAGCTCGCCGAACAATTCCAGCGCCCGTGCCGCCATCGCCTTGTGATCGAGCAAGGCGAGCGGTCCGAATTTGCGCTTCAGCTCGCGGCCGAGAAAGACGTTGGCCGCTGCCGTCAGATTGTCCGATAGCGCGAGGTCCTGATAGACCACCTCGATGCCGACAGCGCGCGCATCGACGGGACGGTTGAAATGCACCGCGCTGCCGGCAAAGCGCATCTCGCCGTGCGTGGGGCGGAAGTTGCCGGCGATGATCTTGACCAGCGTCGACTTGCCCGCGCCGTTGTCGCCCATCAGGCCGACCACCTCGCCCGGGAAGACCTGCATGTCGACATCATGCAGCGCGCGGATCGCGCCGAACTCCTTGCCGATGCCGGTGAGCTCGAGGACCGGTGTCGCGTCAGCCTTTGTCATCAGCGGCGTTCCTCAGACGTAGCGGTTGACCAGGGATTCCAGATATTCCTGTCGGCCCGAGCGCGGCTGCGGGTCGAAGCCCGGAGCGAGCGCACGGTCGGCGAGATCGGCGAGCGAGCGCTGGCCGCCGAGAATGGCGCGGCCCTCGGGCCCGGCCCATCCATCGTAACGCGTGGCGATCGGCGTCGTGAGCACGCCGGCATCGAGCATATCGGCGGCGGCGAGGAAGGCGCGCGCGCAGGCATCCATCGAGCCGACATGGGCGTGGATGAGATCATCGGGATCGATCGACTGGCGGCGGATCTTGGCGTCGAAATTGAGCCCGCCCGAGGTGAAGCCGCCGCGGGTCAGGATCTCGTGGAACACCAGCGCCAATTCGGGGACGTTCATCGCGAACTGATCGGTGTCCCAGCCGAGCAGATCGTCGCCGCGGTTGACGTCGAGCGAGCCGAACACGCCGAGCGCCTCGGCGAGCGCGACCTCGTGATGGAAGGAGTGGCCGGCGAGGATGGCGTGGTTCTGCTCGATGTTGAGCCTGACGTCCTTGAGCAGGTCATAGCGTTCGAGGAAGCCGTAGCAAGTGGCGACGTCGAAGTCGTATTGGTGCTTGGTCGGCTCCTTGGGCTTGGGCTCGATCAGGATCGGGCCCTTGAAACCGATCTTGTGCTTGTGCTCGACGACGAGGGAGACGAAGCGGCCGAGCTGGTCGAGCTCGCGCTTGAGATCGGTGTTGAGCAGCGTCTCATAGCCTTCGCGGCCGCCCCACAGCACATAGTTCTGGCCGCCGAGCCTGTGCGTCACCTCCAACGCGCCGCGGACCTGGCCGGCGGCATAGGTGAAGATCTCGGGGTCCGGGTTGGTCGCAGCGCCCGCCATGTAGCGGCGATGCGTGAACAGGTTTGCGGTGCCCCACAGCAGGCGGACTTTTGCCGATTCCATCTTCGCTTCGAAGACATCGGCGATGGCGTTTAGATTTGCGACGGACTCGCTGAGCGAATTCCCTTCCGGCGCCGCATCGACGTCGTGGAAGGTGAAGAAGGGCACGTCCAGCAGGCGGAACAGCTCGAAGGCGACATCGGCCTTGGCGCGCGCCATCGCCATCGCATCAGTACCGTGGTGCCAGGGCCGCAAGAACGTCTCGCCGCCGAAGGGATCGCCACCCGGCCAGCACAGCGAATGCCAGTAGCAGACCGCAAAGCGCAAATGATCCTCAAGCCGGCGGCCGTGCACGATGCGGTCCTTGTCGTACCAGCGGAAGGCATGCGTGTTCGCCGCATCCTTGCCGGCAAAAGCGACGGGCGTTGTTGCATCGAAGAATTTTGCTGGCGCGTTCACTTAAAGAGACTCCTTCAATGCGGGATAGAGCGCACGCCAATGACGATAGGCCTCGTCATAGGCGGCGGTCATGGATGCGCGGGGTGCAAAGCTCGCAAGCCGCCGCGGACGGGTGCAAACCTCAGCCGGATCTTCGCCGGTGGCGGCGAGCCGGCCGAGCCGTGCGGCGCCGAGCGCGGCCCCCACCTCGCCTTCCTCGACGCGATGGACGGGAATGCCGAGCACGTCGGCGCAGATCTGCGCCCACAGCGGCGAACGCGAGCCGCCGCCGACGAGATCGAGTTCCGCGATCGGCGCGCTTGCCGCGCTGAGTGCCGCCAGATTGTCACGCGCGGCGAAGGCGACGCCTTCGAGCACGGCCTGGACCATCTCGGAACGCCCGGTCGCGCCGCGCAGCCCGACGAAGGCGCCGCTCGCGGCCGCGTCATTGTGCGGCGTGCGCTCGCCATCGAGATAGGGCAGGAATTGTATGGGACTCGGTGCATCGACGCGCTCGCCGAGCGGCGCGAGCAGCGCTGCGGCCGGCGTTTCCATCACGCCGGCGAGCCAGGCGAGCGAAGCCGCGGCCGACAGCATCACGCCCATCTGGTGCCAGAGTCCGGGCAGCGCGTGGCAGAAAGCATGCACGGCCGATGCCGGTGCCGGCGCGAACCGATCGGTGACACGGAACACCACGCCGGAGGTGCCGAGCGACAGGAACGCATCGCCCGGTGCGATGGCGCCGAGCCCGATCGCACTCGCCGCATTGTCGCCGGCGCCGCCGGCCACCGCGACGTCTTTCGCCATGCCCCAGCGCTGCGCGTATTCCGGCGCGAGCACTGCGCTGACCACGCTGCCCTCGACGAGGCGCGGCATGTGGTGGAGATCGAGCCCGGTGGCATGCAGCAACTCTGCCGACCAGCGCCGCTCGCCGACATCGAGCCACAGCGTGCCTGATGCGTCCGACATGTCCTCGACCATCTCGCCGGCCAGCCGGTAGCGGACATAGGCCTTCGGCAGCAGCACCTTGGCGACGCGCTTGAATATCTCCGGCTCATGCCGCGCGACCCAGAGCAGCTTTGGCGCGGTGAAGCCGGGCATCGCCAGATTGCCGGCGATGGCGTGCAGCGACGGACAACTCCGTTCCAGGATGGCGCACTCGGCCTGCGAGCGGCCGTCGTTCCAGAGGATGGCGGGACGCAACGGCCGTCCGTCTTCGCCGAGCAGCGTCGCGCCATGCATCTGGCCCGACAGGCCGATGCCGGCGACCCGCGCTACCTCGTGCGGATGATGGCTCGCGAGATCGTCGACTGCGCCGATCGTCCCCTCGACCCAGGCGTCGGGATCCTGCTCGGACCACAGCGGCGCCGGATGCGACAGTGCGAGCTCGCGCGCCGCCGTCGCGACCACCGCGCCGGCTTCGTTCACGAGAACCGCCTTCACACCGGACGTGCCGATGTCGATTCCGAGATACACGCCATCCTCCCCTTGTTCCGTCGCGGTGTGCGAGCTTGGTGTCGCCTTCCCCGCAACGGGTCGTTTCCAAATCCACCTGCCGCTAAGGCAGATTGTCCCGCATCACGATGTCGATCCTGATCTTCTCCTGCTCGCGCAGGATCGGCTCGCCGCGGGCGAGCGCGAGCAGCACGCGCACGGCGGCACGCGCCTCATGGCCCGGGTTCTGCGAGATCGCGGCATCCATCACACCCTGCAGTAGCAGCCGGCGCGTCAGCGCGGTGACGTCGTGCCCGACAAACACGACCTTGTCGCGGCCGGCCTCGCTCAACGCTTTGTTGTTCAACGCTTGGGCGACGCCCTGCGTGCCGGCGCCGACGTTGTAGAGGCCGACAATGTCAGCATGCCTGCCCAACAGCCGCGCCAGCAGCTGCTCCGAACGCTCGTCTTCGTCGCGCCCCTCCAGCACCGGCAGCACGCTGAGGTCGGGGAATTCGCTAGCCATCACCTGGTTGAAGCCGAAGATGCGCTCGGCATGGTCGCGCAGGCCCTGCGATCCCGCGACGACGGCCACCTTGCCGGAGCGCCCGCCGACCAGCCGTCCGACCAGCGCGCCGGCGGTGCGGCCCGCCGCGATGTTGTCGATGCCGACATAATGGTGGCGGCGCGAGGACGGCACGTCAGAGACCAGCGTCACGACCTTGCTGCCGGCGTCGACGAGGTCGTTGATGGCAGCGCGGACGGTGGGATGATCCAGCGCCACCACGGCGACGCCGTCGTAATCGCCGGACAGCGTCTCCAGCGAGGCGGCCAGCACGGCGGCGTCGAACACGTCGGTTGTGACCATCTCGACATTGAGGCGGCGGGCCGAAAGCCAGGCCGTCATCTCGCCGAGATAGGCCTCGATCTGCTGCATGAACGGGTTCGGCCCCGACGGCATCACGAAGGCAAAGCGACGGGCGCGGCCGCGCGCGAGCTCGGCGGCCGCCACGTGCGGCTGGAAGGAGTTGCGCTCGATCGCGTCCCTGACGCGGCGGACCGTATCCGGCCGCACGCCGGGCCGGTTGTGCAGCACCCGATCGACCGTCGCGAGGCTGACGCCCGCCTCGCGGGCGATGTCCTTCAGCGTCAGCGCGGCGGTGGTGAGCGTCTCGGCCATCGCTGAAGGCTAGCAGAGGTGTTTTGAGGTACGCAACTCATTTTGAGGGACGGCAAGCTAATTTCGAGCTTCGGGGTCCGCCGGGGCCGCGCCTAGCCGCCGGTCAGCTCCAGCGTCAGGAACAGGCTGTTGGGATCTTCGGCATAGCCCTCGAACGGGCCGCAGAGAACGAAACCATGCGCCTGGTAGAGCGCATGCGCCGGCTTGAAATAATCCCACGAGCCGGTCTCGAGGCTGAGCCGCTGCAGGCCGCGCACGCGGGCTTCTGCGATGATGTGGCGGAGCATCCGGCCGCCGAAGCCACGCCGCCGCGCGGTCTGCAGCGTGTGCATCGACTTCACCTCGCCATGACCAGACGAGAGCGTCTTCAGCGCGCCGGTAGCGACCAGCGTCTCGCCGTCCCAGCCGGTCCAGAACGCGACGTCGCTGGCGCGAAGGCCCGCGAGATCGAGCGCATGCGCGCTGCCCGGCGCGGTCTGCGCCCGCGCAGCCGCGACGTGATGATCGAGCAGCGCGATGACGCGGGGATCATAGGTGTCGCCGGTTCGGATCTCAATCGTCACGGCCTCACTCCGCTTGCGAGCCGCATCTGCATGAGGACCATATCGAGCCAGCGGCCGAACTTGCAGCCGACATCAGGCATACGGCCAACCTCGGCAAAGCCGAACGAGGCGTGCAGCGCGATCGAGGCGGAATTCGAGGCCTCGATCGCGGCGACCATCGTGTGCTTGTTGAGCGCCGTGGCGCGCTCGATCAGCGTGGCCATCAGGCAGCGGCCGACGCCGAGCCGATGATGCCGCTCGCTGACATAGACGGAATTCTCGACCGTGTGGCGATAGCCGGGAAAGGGGCGGAAATCGCCGAACGAGGCGAAGCCGACGATGTCCCTGCCCTTCATCGCGACCAGCACGGGATAGCCGGCCTGTTGCCGTGCGCCCATCCACGCGCGCCGCGAATCGAGATCAACCGGACCGTCGGTCCACACCGCCGTGGTGTTGATCGCGGCGTAGTTGTAGATGGCCAAAATATCCTCGGCATCCTCCAGCGTGGCGTCCCGCACGATCAGCGACATCACATTTTCCCGTAAGAAGTGCCGCGCCGCGTGATGATGACGTAGCGCGCGTCCTGCTTGGTTTCGTTCTCAAAGGTCACCGCGCGCATCACGTCGAAGTCGAGACAGTCGCCGTCGCGCAGGCGCACCGTCTTGGCGTCGATATGCACGCAGACCGCGCCCTCCAGCATCAGCAGCTGCTGGGTGAAGGCGTTGCGGCCCCAGGGGCTGTAGGAGACGCGCGCGCCGGCCGGCAGGTCGACGACGATGATCTCGATGCCGCTCGCCGCATCCGGCGGCGAGGCATGACGCCGACGGTAGCCGCTGTCGGGATCGCGCCAATGCGGCTGGTCCGCAAGCCGCATCAGGCGCTCCGGCGGCTTCTCCGCGAGCGCGACGACGTCGCTGAGCGTGACATCGAGCGCCGCGCAGAGCTTGTTGAGCAGCGCCGCCGTCGCGCTGCTCTGCGCCCGCTCCACCCGCCCGATCATGGCCCGGCTGACACCGGAGCGGCCTGCGAGTTCGTTCAACGTCATGCCCGCCTGCGTCCTCAGAGTCTTCAAGCGACGACCGATCGCGCGGTCGAGTTTTTGCTGGTCCATGGTTGTCATCCGAAACATTGCCCGACACGAGGACCGCACCCGTCAGGGCGCGAGAAGCTTAAGGCTGGCGAGGCGCGCGTGCCGGGAGCGAGGAGCTAATATATTAGAATCTTTGGGCAGCGCGTGTGTGGCTCACGGCTGGATCAAATAGAAATGCTGTCGGGGAAGCTTGGAGCGGGCGAAGGGAATCGAACCCTCGTATGCAGCTTGGGAAGCTGCCGTTCTACCATTGAACTACGCCCGCGGATGCGTTGCTCGCGCTCATCCTGATTAGCCGAGACGGCGCCTCCCGCCAAGCGGTTTGGCGCGTCCGCCCGGACGGTTGTTAACGTCCTGATAAGATTCCGGGTGCGCCGGATTGTGGCGGTGTTATGATCGGCCTGTCGGGGGAAAAGCGTGCACTGAGTGGGGCGTGTGCATGGTGGGGCGTGGCTACGCGATATTCGACACGGCAATAGGCCGTTGCGGCATCATCTGGAGCGGCACCGGCGTGGTTGCCGTGCAATTGCCGGAGCCGCGGGAGATCGACACCCGCCGCCGGATCTTCCGGGCTCATCCCGAGGCGCGCGAGCAGCAGCCTCCGCTCAATACCGAGCTTGCGATCGAGGGCATCGTGAGCCTGCTGCAGGGCAGCGATCCCGATTTTTCCGACGTCAGCCTGGATGCCGGCGGCGTGCCCGGCTTCAACCGGCGGGTCTATGAATACACCTGCACGATCCCGCGCGGGGAGACGCGCACCTATCACGAGATCGCCAAGGCGCTGGGCGCCTCCGGCGCCGCGCATTCGGTAGCGCAGGCCATCGCCAAAAATCCCTACATGCTGATCGTGCCCTGCCACCGCGTGCTGGAGGCCGGCAATTACACCGGCCGGATCTCGCCTTACGGCGGGGTGATCTCCAAGCGGCGGCTGTTGTCGCTGGAGGGCGCCCATCCGGTCGCCAGCAAGACGCTGTTCGAGGTGCTGCTGCCCGTTGCTCCGCCGAGGCCGTCTACCTAGATAGGTGGCATGGATGCGACCACGCTGCTGACGACACGCTCGATGACCGTCTCCGAGTTTCGCTGCGATGCGGGACCGGACGACACGCCGTTCGCGGAATGCCGCACCGGCCATTCCATCGCCTATGTCCGCTCCGGCAGTTTTGGCTGCCATTGCCGTGCCGGCTTCTTCGAGCTGGTGGCGGGTTCGATGCTGGTCGGCGCCCCCGGCGAGGAATACACCTGCACGCACGAGCATGTCAGCGGCGACGTCTGCCTCGGCTTCTTCTTCAGCGAGGACCTGGTCGATGCCCTCGGCGGACGGCGCGAGATCTGGAAGGTCGGCGCGACGCCGCCGTTGCCAGAGCTGATGGTGCTGGGCGAGCTGGCCCAGACGGCAGCAGATGGCAACAGCGACCTTGGCCTCGACGAGATCGGGCAAATTCTTGCGGGCCGTTTCATCGATGTGGTTTCGGGCAGGGCGCGTAAGCCGGCCACCCCGACCGCGCGCGACCGCCGCCGCGCCGTCGAAGCCGCGCTGTGGATCGACGACAATTCGCATGCCGAGCTCGATCTCGAACAGGCAGCAAAGCAGGCCGGTCTCAGCCCATTCCATTTCCTGCGGCTGTTCTCGGCCGTGCTCGGCGTCACCCCGCATCAATATCTGGTGCGCTCGCGGCTGCGGCACGCGGCGCGCAAGCTCGCCGACGAGGACATCGCCGTCACCGACGTCGCCTATGACGTCGGCTTCGGCGACCTCTCCAATTTCGTCCGCACCTTTCATCGCGCCGCCGGCGTGTCGCCGACGAAGTTCCGGCAGGCCTCGAAGGGGATGCGCAAGATTCTCCAAGAGCGGGTTGCCCTCAACTGACTAGGGTCGTCTTCGGCGCGCGCCAGTTGCGGCGCGTTTTGCAATGGAGACGAATATGTACGACCACATCGGACTGCGCGTTGCCGACCTCGACGCCGCCACGCGCTTCTACACCGCGGTGCTGGCCCCGCTCGGCTACGTCCTCTGCTCCAGCGGCGACGGCTATGCCGGCTTCGGGCCGAAGGGCGAGCCGGGGCTGTGGCTGCACCTGAGCAAGGGCCGGAAAGCCGACGGCGCGCATATCGCGTTCCGCGCCGGGGATCATGACGCGGTCAAGGCGTTCCACAGCGAAGGGCTGAAGAGCGGCGGCCGCGACAATGGCGGCGCCGGGCCGCGCAGGGATTACAGCCCGACCTATTACGCTGCGTTTTTGATTGACCCCGACGGCAACAATGTCGAGGCGGTTTGCGTGTGAGGCGCGACCAAGCGCTCCACATACACAGATGCCGTAGATTCCATGGGGCGGTGAGCGTGGCCTTTCCGATAGGTTTGGGTTTCCACACTCGAACCCACGGAGAGCCAGAT
>NZ_JAFCJZ010000042.1 GCF_018130765.1 Bradyrhizobium iriomotense | reverse complement strand
CTCGCCTGGAGCATTTTGTGGCTGATGCGGGCCGGACCAGGCGTGGCTTGCAGGGCATTGATGGCCAGCTTGCGGATGACGGAGAGATTTTCGGGGGCATGGTCCTTGCGGCTGCGGCAGGCGTCCTCGTCGAACAGGACGTCGAGAACCCAGTGCAGGTTGTTCTCGATGCTCCAATGAGTGCGTACGACCTCGAGCAGTTTCTTGGCCGGCAGAAGGCGCGAGGCAAGAAAGTATCGAGCTGTGTGCTTGGCAGTCTTGCCGGCGTTGGCGCGCCAACTGTCGATGCGGCCGACGGCAGCGATGGCGGGAAAGGCGTATTGTTTTGCCAGATCTGGCGCTGGTGCGACGATGGCCTGCCGACGCTCGATGCGATCGTGAGCAGAGGTCTTTGGCTGGGCCGCTCGTGCTGGCTTGCGGGCGGCATCCAGCAGCGCCTTGGCAGCCTTGAAGAGGCGGCCACGATTGCTCTTGATGGCCAATACGTAGTGGCCTTTCCGACTGCGGATGGCCTGGGCGATGTCGGGGCGGCAATGCAAGGCGTCGGCGGTGACAAGAGCGCCGTCCAGATCAAGCAGAGCGAGGACTTCGAGAACCCCGGCAACCTCGTTGCGATTGGGGGCTTTCTTCTGAGCCAGCGCCATGCGTGTGCCTGCCGCCCAGACATTGACCATATGCAGCGGCGTGGCCTGCCGACCCCGCGCGAAGGCTCCGCGCAGCGCCTTGCCGTCGATGCTGACCACCCCCTTGACGCCGAAGCTCTTGCTGAACTTGCGCAAAACCGCTTCCAGCCCCTTCGGGTCCAGAACACGGAAGACGTTACTGAACGTATCGTGACTAGGGATGCCGTATCTGAGCTCCAGGAACCGCCGCAACAGCTCCTCTCGCCCTTTGCCGAAGAACTCGAACTCGGTACAGGTCTTGGCGCCGGCCAGCGTTGCCGCCAAGGCGATGACGATGATCTCCACCAGATCGTGGCGGGCGTTACTGGCGCGTGGATCCTTGAGCGGTCGAAACAGACGCTTGAGTTTGCGCATTCCGGTCTCCCTCGCAAGTCGAGAGACACCCAAAGAATCCAGTTCCAACCGTCTGGCAACACCCCTCTACTGCCAAATGCGATTCCCCTACCCCGCAAGCGGGGGAGGTGCAGCGAGCCCGGAGCAGGCTTCGGCGACTTACAACTACACGCTCACGCCGACGCCGATCGGGCAGGACACGCCGGTGCCACCCAGACCGCAATAGCCGGCGGGATTCTTCGCCAGATATTGCTGATGATAGTCCTCGGCGAAATAGAACTCGCCGGCCGGCGCGATCTCGGTGGTGATGGCACCGAGGCCTTTTGTGGCAAGCGCCTTCTGGTAGAGCGCCTTCGAGTCGTCGGCCGCCTTCTTCTGCGCATCCGAGAAAGTGTAGATCGCGCTTCGGTACTGCGTGCCGACGTCGTTGCCCTGGCGCATGCCCTGCGTCGGGTTGTGGTTCTCCCAGAACGCCTTCAACAGGCGCTCGTAGGAGATCTTCTTCGGATCGAACACGACCAGCACCACCTCGGTGTGCGCGGTGCGGCCCGAGCAGACTTCTTCATAAGTCGGGTTCGGCGTGTGGCCGCCGGCATAGCCGACGGCGGTCGTGTAGATGCCGTCACCGAGCTCCCAGAATTTGCGCTCAGCGCCCCAGAAGCAGCCGAGCCCGAACACCGCCTGCTCGAGGCCGGCGGGATAAGGCGGCTGCAATTTGCTGCCGTTGACGAAATGAGTGGTCGCAGTCGGGATGGCTTGCGCACGGCCGGGCAGCGCCTCAGCTGCGCTCGGCAATGCGGTGGTCTTGCGCATGAACAGCATGATCGGATCTCCGAAACGAGCCGTGCGTCGCCCAAGTCCAGATGTCCTAAGCCAGGCGCTCAGGCGGCGTGCTCGCGATCAGGTGGGAATATAGGTCTTTACGCGCGAAGGGGCAGCCTTGTTACGCTGCGCTCCGTGCGGTGCCTCAATCCCGGCGGGAATTGAAAGATCAATCCCGGCGGGAATTGGAGATCAATCCCGGGAATAGCCGATCAGCGGCTTGCGCGGCCGGAACAGGACCATCAGCAGGATGCCGAGAATGCCGAGGACGACGAAAACCGGCTGGTCCAGCACGAGGCGGATCACCGAGGTCCAGAGCCAGGGCGCCTTGGCTTCGACCCAGGTCCGGAACGCCGTCTGGCTGGCCTGGTTGATGTCGTTCCAGAATTGGCCGAACCGGGTGAACCGCAGGGTCTGGTCGGCCACCCAGCGGGCGCCGTCATAGACCATGAAGATGAACCCGCCGGCGAGCAGCAACAGCCCAATCAGTCGGAAAAAGCCGCGGATCATGCCTCACCCTATACGGTCGTCCGATCGGACGACCCTGGAAATGCCGCCAGCCAATAGCCGGAGGACGGCAGAAATTCAACCTCTTCAGGGCGTTACGGCCCCCGTCCGGCCCGCCTGAGGCCGGTTTTCCAGCCCGGAAAGCGTTGACGGTGCCACAGACCCTCTCTATAAGGGCGCCAACTGGCGGCGGGCGCAATCCTGCCGCCGCTGTTCTTTGAGCAGTTGCAGGCTGTTTAGGCCTCATGTTCCGGGAACGGCCCAGCAACCGAACACCCTAAATCCGAGCGTCGATTCCGCGGTCAAGCAAGCCGGCGCTACCCGACCAAGACGCGACCGGTACCCGCAAAGGATATTGAGACCATGGCCAATACCACTTCCGCCAAGAAAGCGACGCGCAAGATCGCCCGCCGCACCGCCGTCAACAAGTCGCGCCGCACCCAGATGCGCGGCGCCGTGCGCACTGTCGAGGAAGCCATCGCGACCGGCGACCGCGCCGCCGCCGTGAAGGCGCTGGCGAATGCCGAGCCCGCCCTGATGCGCGCCGCCCAGCGCAACATCATTCACAAGAACAACGCCAGCCGCAAAGTCTCGCGCCTCACCGCGCAGATCGCCAAGCTCGCCAAGTAAGCTTGGAAGTAAACTTGCGAGTCAGCTCGCAGGTGAGCTTGCGACATCATCTGATCGGTTGATCCGATCAGCACGACAAAGAGCCCGGCATCGCGCCGGGCTTTTTTGTTGGCTGTCATATTCACGCAAGCATTCACGCGCCTCGCAATCTCCGCGTGGAAGATTTGCGTGGTCCGCATTATGATGCGTTCGGCAATTCTACCTGCGGGCGATATTGCAGGAGCGGAAAACTTTCACTGCGCTGCGAAAGAGCCTTGTGAGAAACCCTTGCGAGGCAGGCGCAAGTTGAATTCGCGCGCATGCAACGGTTCTCAACACCGTAGTTTCACTGGAACACGTTTCGCGATGGGTTACCCTGCGAAACGAGACTCAAAAAACGGTGTCTCGCTAATCACTTATCGACATAGCGTGCACAACCATTTGGAAAATTCGCTCGCGCGGCGCACGCGTGACGCTTTTGTAAAAATTTTTTGGCGATGGCGGAGAATTGTCACATGACGCGCGCGTCGTTCGATTCTGTGCGCTGATTCAAACTCTTGGTCTCGAGCCTGTGCACAAGTCCCGCGCGGCGTTAACGCTGGTCAAGTTTTTAGTTGTCTCAACTCTGAATCAATTCGATTGCGAGTCTTTCCGCATAGTGTATTCCTTAAGTCGTTCGCGGCGCCCACGATCTTGAGACCAGCGCGGTATCGGAAACGGGGCGAGCGTGCAAATCGGCGGCGGTGTGCACGTTGGCGACGCTTCAACAAGCGATTGTCGGTTCAAAACCCACAGCAATGTGGGAACGGTAGCTTTTTGTCTGAATGTCTCCAAGCGGGATCTCAAGCATCCCGCTCGCGCCAAGCGCACATGAGAGACATCTTGCAGCTACCCCGACATGCGCGATGGCGAAGCCGAGTGGACGACTAGTGCAGACGGGCAGGCATCCGCGACAGGAGTACGGCGCGGTTGTCTTTTACGCAGGACCTTGCCGTGAGCGATCACGGCAGGACGGGGAGGGTATCATGTCCTACGGATTCAATGCGGTATTGACTCAAGTTACATCGTTCGACGATGCCGTTTCCGATCCGTCCTGCGTCCAGCCTCCTACGTGCACGGGCGCGTCGAGTACGCGCTGACCTCGCGACCCCTCCATCAAAGACATCGCTGATCTGACCCGCGGCGCTGCGCGCCGAACGGTCGAGCCTTGCCTGACGATGGACTCGCTCGAGGTCGCGCCATTCCGGGATTCCGGCAGGAACCCTGCATGGCGCTCACAAATTCAATCTGAGCTCTCAAGAGAAGTTTTGACGATGAACACATCGGAACAGGATCGCTGGTCACGCGTGAAGGGTCGGCTGCGCTCGAGCGTTGGCGAAGACGTCTACACCAGCTGGTTTGCACGCATGGATCTCGAAGGCGTGCAGGAGGAGAGCGTGCGGCTCTCGGTGCCGACCCGCTTCCTGAAGAGCTGGATCCAGGCCCATTATGCCGAGCGCGTGCTGTCGTGCTGGCAGGCCGAGATGCCGGAGGTACATCGCATCGACCTCACGGTCCGCTCGGCGGTGCGCCCGGTGGTGCAGCCGAAGGAGGCACCCGCGCCGGTCGAGGCGCGCCGCGCCCCCGCGCCGGAGTTGCGCTCGACCGCGACCGCGCCGGTTTCGGCCAATCATGATGCGCTCGGCGGCTCGCCGCTCGATCCGCGCCTGACCTTTGCGAGCTTCGTCGTCGGCCGCTCCAACACGCTGGCCCATGCGGCCGCGCGCCAGGTCGCCGAGGGACGCCGCGGCGATCCCGTCATGTTCAACCCGCTCTACATCCATGCCGGCGTCGGCCTCGGCAAGACGCATCTGTTGCAGGCCGTGACCTGGGCCGGCAATTCCGGCAACGAGCGCAAGGTGCTGTATCTCACGGCGGAAAAATTCATGTACGGCTTCGTCGCCGCGCTGAAGACGCAGACGGCGCTGGCCTTCAAGGAGGCGCTGCGCGGCATCGACGTGCTCGTGATCGACGATCTGCAGTTCCTGCAGGGCAAGTCGACCCAGGCCGAGTTCTGTCACACGCTGAACGCGCTGATCGATGCCGGCCGCCAGGTCGTGATCGCGGCCGACCGTCCGCCGTCCGATCTCGAGAGCCTCGACGATCGCGTCCGCTCGCGCCTTGCCGGCGGCCTCGTGGTCGAGATGGGCTCGCTCGGCGAGGAGCTGCGCCACGGCATTCTCAAGTCGCGCGTCGCCGCCGCCCGCGCCCATCATGCGACCTTCGACGTGCCCGAGGAGGTGCTGCATTATCTCGCGCGCACCATCACCCATAACGGCCGCGACCTCGAAGGCGCGATCAACCGGCTGCTGGCGCATTCCAAGCTCAACAACCAGCCGGTGACGCTGGAGATGGCCGAGCGCGAGGTGCGCGACCTGGTCCGGCCGCAGGAGCCGAAGCGGATCAAGATCGAGGACATCCAGCGCGTGGTGGCACGGCAGTATAATGTCAGCCGCTCCGACCTCTTGTCCTCGCGCCGCACCGCCAACGTGGTCCGCCCGCGCCAGGTGGCGATGTACCTCGCCAAGACACTGACCCTGCGCTCGCTGCCCGAAATCGGCCGCCGCTTCGGCGGACGCGACCACACCACGGTGCTGCACGCCGTGCGCAAGATCGAGGCGCTGGTCTCCAAGGACATCGCGCTGTCGGAGGAAGTGGAGTCGCTGAAGCGCCAGCTTCAGGAATAAAGGCCTAGGCCTGCTGCCGCCATTCTCCCGCCGCCCCGGCCGCGCCTGGGCGGCGGCCTTCGTTTGCCTCGGCGGCGGCCTGCGTTTTGGGCTGTTAATCGTGGGGGAACTGCCCCCGATCCCTTGAATCCCCGGGCTTTCCAAGCCACCTTGCGCGACCCTGGCGGCTTTGGTCATATCGGCTCGATGACCCGGCTTTTCGGGGTCTTCGGTGCCGTGGCGCGCGTCCCGCCGCCCGGCCTTCTCAACGTTGAGTTTTCCTTGGGGATCGGGCGAGTAGTGCAATGAAGGTTACGGTCGAACGCGCGCAACTCCTGAAGTCACTGGGCCATGTCCACCGCGTGGTCGAGCGCCGCAACACGATCCCGATCCTCGGCAACGTGCTGGTGCGGGCCGAGAACGCCAAACTGTCGCTGAAGGCGACCGACCTCGACCTCGAGGTGACGGAAACGCTTGTGGCGGAAACCGCGACCGCCGGTTCCACCACCGTGCCCGCACACATGTTCTACGACATCGTGCGCAAGCTGCCTGACGGCTCGCAGATCGTGCTGGAAGCCGACGGCGACCGCGCCGTGCTGGCGATCCGCGCCGGCCGCTCGCGCTTCACGCTGCAGACGCTGCCGGAGAATGATTTCCCGGATCTGGCCGCCGGCGACATGTCGCACTCGTTCTCGCTCGCCGCCAAGGACGTCAAGCGGCTGATCGACCGCACCCAGTTCGCGATCTCGACCGAGGAGACGCGCTACTATCTCAACGGCATCTATCTGCATGCCGCCGGCACTGCGAAGGCTGCGACCCTGCGCGGCGTCGCCACCGACGGCCACCGCCTCGCCCAGCTCGACCTCGTGCAGCCCAAGGGCGCCGAGGGCATGCCCGGCGTGATCGTGCCGCGCAAGACCGTCGGCGAGGTGCAGCGCCTGATCGAGGACACCGACGCCGAGATGACGATCGAGCTGTCGCAGGCCAAGATCCGCTTCACGATCGGCAACGTCGTGCTGACCTCAAAGCTGATCGACGGCACCTTCCCCGATTATGGCCGCGTCATCCCGCAAGGCAACGACAAGGAGCTGGTCGTCGACAAGAAGGATTTTGAGAACGCGGTCGACCGCGTCTCGACGATTTCGAGCGAACGCGGACGCGCGGTCAAGCTGTCGCTGTCGGCGGGCAAGCTGGTGCTGTCGGTGACCAACCCGGATTCCGGCAGCGCGACCGAAGAGCTCGAGGTCGAATACGCCTCCGACGCCCTCGATATCGGCTTCAACTCCCGCTATTTGCTCGACATCGCCGCCCAGATCGAAGGCGACGTCGCAACGCTCAGGCTCGCCGACCCCGGCTCGCCCACCCTGGTCCAGGACCGCGACGACAAGAGCGCACTGTACGTGCTGATGCCGATGCGGGTGTGAGGGGCGTGGTCCCTCGCCAGCAAGCCCTGCTTCAAGTACCCAACGCGATGCGCATGACTGCGCCCTCTCCCCTTGCGGGAGAGGGCAGCTCCGACATTGACCAAGACCTCACTCGGGTGAGGGGTCCTCTCGCGGCACCTTCTATGCGGAGGCAACCCCTCACCCGCCGCCGCTTCGCGACGGCACCCTCTCCCGCAAGGGGAGAGGGTGGAAGCACCGCGCTCCAACGACGTTCAGAATGAACGCCGATGCCGCAAGATCCGCACCATCGGCCGACAGCCAGACATCTTCGCCAGTTCGCGAAGAACATGCGGCACGAGCCGACGGATGCGGAAGCAGCGATGTGGCGTTTCCTGAGAGATCGTCGGCCGTCGACCTACAAATTTCGCCGACAGGTTCCGATCGAGAACTACATTCTCGACTTCGTCTGCTTCGCAAAGCGCCTCGTGGTCGAGATCGACGGCAGTCAGCACATGGAATCGCAACGCGATGCCGTTCGGGATGCCGTACTTTCTGCTGAAGGCTTCTCGATAGCCCGCTACTGGAACAATGACGTGCTACAGCAACCCGACTCTGTGTTGGAGGATATCCTTGCAAAGCTTGCCGGGCGGTAAGATACCCCTCACCCGTCGCCTCACTTCGTGAGGCGCCACCCTCTCCCACAAGGGGAGAGGGGAAGAATCGCGTCCATGACAAAGAACTCATGACCCCCTCCCGCATTCATCGCCTGACGCTGACGCATTTTCGCAATTATCGGGCGGCGGGGCTCGAGACGGCGGCTGACATGGTGGCGCTGGTCGGGCCGAACGGGGCGGGCAAGACCAATTGCATCGAGGCGATCTCGTTCCTGTCACCGGGCCGGGGCCTGCGGCGCGCGACGCTGGAGGACGTCGCCGACAACCAGGGCGACGGCTCCTGGGCGGTCTCCGCGCAGGTCGAGGGCGCGCTGGGGCTGGCGACGCTCGGCACCGGCATCGATGCGCCGCCGCGCGCGGACAGCACTGTGAGCCGGCGCTGCCGCATCGACCGCGAACCGGTGAGTTCAGCCACGGCCTTCGGCGACCACATCCGCATGGTCTGGCTGACGCCGGCGATGGACGGGCTGTTCATGGGCGCGGCGTCCGAGCGGCGGCGCTTCTTCGACCGCCTGGTGCTCGCCATCGACAACGAGCATTCCAGCCGCATCAACGCACTCGAGCGCTCACTGCGCTCGCGCAACCGCCTGCTCGAGACCCGCAACTACGACGACCATTGGTGTGACGCCATCGAGCGCGAGACCGCCGAGCTCGCAGTCGCGGTCGCCGCCACGCGCGGCCAGACCGCGGCCAGGCTGACCGGCATGCTCAACGCGCGCGCGCAAGCCTCCGCCTTTCCATCGGCACAGATCGCGCTCGACGGCTGGATGGAGAACGCGCTGCTGACCGAGACCGCGACCTCGGTCGAGGACCGCTATCGCCAGATCCTGCGCGACAACCGTCCGCGCGATGCCATTGCCGGCCGCACCACCGACGGCCCGCATCTCACCGATCTCCAGGTGATCTACGCGCCGAAGAGCATGCCGGCGCGCGACGCCTCGACCGGCGAGCAGAAGGCGCTGTTGATCGGCCTCGTGCTGGCGCACGCCACCCTCGTCGCCGAGATGACCGGCATCGTGCCGCTGCTGCTGCTCGACGAGGTCGTCGCTCATCTCGATCCGAACCGCCGCGCCGCGCTGTTCGACGAGCTGCGCAAGCTCGGCGCGCAGGTCTGGCTGACCGGCGCGGACCCCGCCGCGTTTGCCGAGATTGGCGCAGGCGGCGAGGTGTTTGGCGTCGAGAGCGGACGGGTTTCGGCCCGCCGATAGACTTCGCATTGAACCCTCTCATTTTCCGCGGCGACTAGCTGCCAGAGGCCGCGCCGACGGTGTCGCAGCCGTTGCAATCGCGACGTCCTTGAAGCGCGCGATCCCCTTGGAGAGTGACAATGCGAACGGTAAGGACCGGGGCGCACGCCCCGGCACGATGGCGGGCGTTTGCGTGCGGCCTCGTCTTCCTCGCGATCTGCATGCTCGCGGCGACCGCCGGCGCCTGGGCGCCGAATCTGCCGGCACTGTTCTCGGCCGCGCTCACGCCGGATCCGGAAGCCAAGCTGCCGGCGCCGACCCGTTACAGCTACAGGGGCACCCACACCACCGTGGTGAGCGGCATCGAGGCCCCGCTCCGCACCCGGCTGGAGGCCACCGTGCCCGCCGATCTCGGCGACGTGCTCGCCTTCTACCGCACCGAGCTCGGCAAGCTCGGCTGGAAGGAAAAGCCCGAGGGCGCGGTGATCGCCGCCGATCACGTCCAGCTCGCCTTCGCCTCCCCGCTGGGACCGGCGCGGCTGGAGCTCCACCGCAAGGACAGCAGCACCGCGGTCGAGCTCGTGCAGAAGAATTCGGACACGGCGACCAGGGCGAACGTCGTGCCCGAACCCGGCCAGGCCAAGGTGGTGTTCTCCAATATCGCCGAGACGGACGCCGTGCTCACGATCGACGCGCGGACCATCACGCGCGCCCGCGGCACCAACGCGGTCGCGCTGGATCTGCCGCCCGGCAAATATCCGTACGAAGTGAACGTGCCGGGCCATCCGGCCCAGACGAACACCCTCGTCATCGCGGCCGGCGATACCTGGGAGCTCACGGTCGGACGCGAGGGCGACGCGTGGTCACCGCTCCACCTGTATTGAGCCTGTCTCCGCTCGGTCAGCCCTCCGCGCCCGCTACCAGGGTACCCGGTTGAACCTGCCCGGTTCCTGCCGCGACTTCACATCTGAGGCCGCGCCGACGGTGTCGCAGCCTGCAATTGCGCGAGGGATCGACCCGCGCGAAATCCAGGAGTTTTGACGATGTCGACGATCAAGCGCGGGACGCAGGTCCCGGCACGCTGGCGGCTGCTTGCCTGCGGCCTTCTGCTCATGGCGAGCGCTACACTGCCGGCGCGCGCCGACGACGGCATCGTCGACGTCCACGCGCTGCCGCAGCTCGAAGGCGCGGTGGAGGATAATTCGCGCCCCGATCCCTACCGCGTCGAATATCGCATGCCGACGCCGGAATCCGTGACGTCGCCGGCGGTGAAGAAGCTTCTCAGCGCGGCCGGCTGGGTGCCCTATGTGCGGCCGCTGGAAGAGAAGAGCACCACGCTGAATTTCAAGAAGGGACGGCAGGGCCTGTCCGTTCATTTCACGCAAGCCCTCGGCCGGCCCGACCAGTCCGTGGTCTATTACTCGCACGACCGGATCTACGGCAACGTGCCGTTCCCTGATGGCGCGACCGACATCATGTTCGATGGCACGCGGCCCTATCTCGGCTGCATCGCGCCTGAAACGCTCGAGGCAACATCGGACTTCTACAAGAGCGAGATGGACGCGATCGGCTGGCGCAAGCTCACGCCGGAAACGGCCGCGCGCTGGACGAACAGCCTGGATGAGACCGTTCCGAACGGCGTGCGCGCGTTCTACGAGCACCCCGACAGCGAGGCCACCGGCTTCTACAAGCAGAAGCCGGTCATGCTGACGCTGACGCGCCGTGACGACGGCCGCACCAATGTCGACATCCGCGTCGCACCGTTCGCCTTGCCCGGCGAGCTCAAGGCCGATGACGATCTTGCCGGCCTGCCGCGGCCTAGCCCGACCAAGACGGCCAAGAGTCTCGGCAGCGCAAGCTCCAACAAGCGCGAGATGTCGGCGGCCGCGATGGCCGAGCTGCCCGCGGTGCTGGCGTTCTATCATCGCGAGCTCGCCGCGCGCGGCTGGCAGGAGGACGGCAGCGCGCCGCTCGCGCCCGGCGACGAGGTGGCGATCAAGATCTCCAACACTGATGAAACCGGCGTGCTGCGGCTCGGCCGCAAATACGATTTCACCATGGTCAGCCTGACCGCGCAGGTGAAGGAATCCGCCCTTGCCGCCCGCGCCAAGGCGAAGAAGGAGGCGGACGAAAGATTCATGAAGGACGCCGAGGCGATGGCCAAGCAGGTCATCGCCGCCGACGAGGCGCGGCGGAAGGCGCAGGCCGCGAACCTCTCCGATACGCCGCTGAACGCGCTGGCGAATAGCAACACACCGGTGCCGCTGCCCGAAAACGCCGAGGGCGTGAAGTTCGAAGGCAGCAACGGAAGCCTCGAATTCTCGTCCGCGTCGAGCGTGAAGGCGCTCACCGCGTTCTACCGCGCGGCGCTGAAACCTGCCGGCTGGAAGGAACAGCCTTCGGTCATCAACCAGCAGAACATGGCCCTGGTGGAATTCTCCAAGGGCGGCAAGTCGATCTCCTTCACCGTGATGCAGATGGGGCCGAAGGTGAGCGTCAGAGGCAACGGCTCGGGCCTGGTGATGGCCGCTGCCAAGCCGGCACCGGCCAAGGAAGCGACAATCAAGGAAGCGACAACCAAGTCCGCCGAGCCCCTGACGGCCGATCCCGACGCCGCACTGCCCGTGCCGAAGCAAAGCACCGCGACCATGGCCGGCGCGGCAAAACTGCCGGGGAGCGATGTGGCATTCCGGCGCGACCTCGACGCCGTCGTTCCTGCGGAACTTCCTGACGTGCTCGCCTTCTACCGCAGTGAGGCGGCCCGGCTCGGCTGGAAGGAAAAGGCTGACGGCGCCGTCGTCGCGGCAGAGCACGCGGAGCTGGCCTACGCCTCTCCCGAAGGTCCGGTGACGCTCAAGCTTGGCCGGAAGGAAGGCCGCACCACGATCAATATCGTCCTTCGCAATCCGGAGGCCGCAACCAAGGCCGACATCATGCCAAAACCGGGCAAGGCGAGGCTGATGCTCGGCAACATGGGCGACAAGGAAGCGTCCCTGACGATCAACAAGCAGACCGTCAAGATCGCCGCCGGCGCCGGCGGCCCGCAATCGAAAGGCCCGATGCTCGATCTGCCGCCCGGCAAATACCAGTACGCGGTGCGCATGCCGGGGCGGCCGGCCCATACCGAGGCCCTCACGGTCGCCGCAGGCGATGCCTGGGGCCTCATGGTGGGTCCGACCGGCGATGCGCTGTCGCTGCAGATGTATTGAGCCCGCCGCCTGTGCCTGTAACGGCCAGGTTGAACCTGCCTGGTTCGTGGGGCGACTAGACGTCCAGAGGCGGCGGCGACCCTGTCGCAGCCGCCTCATCGCGCGACGATCACGACGCGCGACATCCCTGGAGAATGGGCATGACGACGGTAAGGCGCGGGACGAAGGTCCCGGCACGATGGCGGCTGCTGGTGTGCGGCCTCGCTCTTCTCGCAGGCTGTTCGAACGAGCCGCTGACGGCAGATCCCCACGTCGACATGCCGGCACCGAAGCAAAGCAGCTTCAGCCAATTCCGCTCCACGCATGCGCTTGGTGCCGAGGCCCCGGTCCGGCTCGAGATCGAAGCGCGCGTGCCCGCGGAGCTCAGCGAGGTGCTCGCCTTCTACCGCAGAGAGCTCGGACAGCGCGGCTGGCAGGAGAAGCCGGATGATGCGGTGATCGCCGCCGATCGCGTGCAACTCGCCTTCACCTCCCCAAAGGGCCCGGCCACCCTGAAGCTTGGCCGCGCCAAGGGCGAGACCACGGTCAACCTGGCGCAAAGGAATCCGGAGGCCGCGGCCAAGGCCGATGTCCTGCCGATATCAGGACAAGCGCGGCTGATATTCGGCTATCTAAGGCCAGACGTGGCTTCGCTTGTGATCAACGATCAAACCATCAGGATCGCGGGCGGCGAAAATCATCCACAAACGCTGGATCTGCCGCCCGGCACGTATTCCTACGAGCTGCGCGCATGGGGCCTTCTGCTGCGCGCCGATACCGTCACCGTGGCCTCGGGCGAGGCCTGGAGCCTCAGCGACGATAAGAAGCCGTCCCAGATCTACTGAACCGAGTAGCCTGTTGCGGGGCGCCACGGCGCCTCGGAACACGCTCCTCCACCCCGCAAAATCCACGCCTTCAAGGGCGAAAAACAGGGTCTCGAATCGGGCTTTTGGCGAGCCCCGGAATCGACCTTCAAAAGCCTTGAAAACCGGCAGAAAAACCCTATCTGCTCAAAGGGTTGCCGGAGGATACTTTGCGCTAGGCGCAAGCGGTCTTTCATGGCACAAATAGCCTGCAAATCAGCGCCTTTTGCGCCGCTGATTCGGGCGACATTTCGAAGGCCTCTCATGACAGAACCTGCTCGGCAGCCCGCTGCCGAAAACGAGCCCTCCAATCCGAGCGAATACGGTGCGGAATCGATCCGCGTGCTCAAGGGTCTCGATGCCGTCCGCAAGCGCCCCGGCATGTATATCGGCGACACCGACGACGGCTCGGGCCTGCACCACATGGTGTACGAGGTCGTCGACAACGCGATCGACGAAGCGCTGGCGGGCCACGCCTCGCGCGTCGATGTCGTGCTCAACGCCGACAATTCCGTCACCGTGCGCGATGACGGCCGCGGCATTCCCGTCGACATCCACAAGGGCGAAGGCATCTCGGCAGCCGAGGTCATCATGACCCAGCTCCACGCCGGCGGTAAGTTCGACCAGAACTCGTACAAGGTTTCCGGCGGCCTGCATGGCGTCGGCGTCTCCGTCGTCAACGCGCTGTCGAGCAAGCTCGGCTTGCGCATCTGGCGCGACGACAAGGAGCACTATATCGAGTTCGCCCATGGCGATGCCGTGGCACCGCTGAAGGTCGTCGGCGACGCGCCGGGCCGGCGCGGCACCGAGGTGACGTTCCTCGCCTCGACCGAGACGTTCAAGAACATCGAATATGATTTCGCCACGCTCGAGCATCGCCTGCGCGAGCTCGCCTTCCTCAATTCCGGCGTCAACATCGCCCTCTCCGACATGCGTCACGCGGTCGAGAAGCGCGAGGAGATGCACTATTCCGGCGGCGTCGAGGAGTTCGTCAAATATCTCGACCGCAACAAGAAGGCGCTGGTGCCGACGCCGATCATGGTGCGCTCGGAAGCCAACGGCATCGGCGTCGAGGCCGCTTTGTGGTGGAACGACAGCTACCACGAGAACGTGCTGTGCTTCACCAACAACATCCCGCAGCGTGACGGCGGCACCCATCTCGCCGGTTTCCGCGGCGCGCTGACGCGCCAGGTCAACGGCTATGCCGAGGCCAATGCGAAAAAGGAAAAGATCGCGCTGACCGGCGACGACTGCCGCGAAGGCCTCACCGCCGTGCTGTCGGTGAAGGTGCCCGATCCAAAATTCTCGTCGCAGACCAAGGACAAGCTGGTGTCCTCGGAAGTGCGCCCCGTGGTCGAGAACGTCCTCAACGAGGCGCTCCAGGCTTGGTTCGAGGAGCATCCGAGCGAAGCCAAGATGATCGTCGGCAAGGTGATCCAGGCCGCGGCGGCCCGCGAGGCTGCGCGAAAGGCGCGCGAGCTGACGCGCAAGAGCCCGCTCTCGGTCTCCTCGCTGCCCGGCAAGCTCGCCGACTGCCAGGAAAAGGATCCGGCCAAGTCAGAACTCTTCATCGTCGAGGGTGACTCGGCAGGAGGCAGCGCCAAGCAGGGCCGCAACCGCGAATTCCAGGCCGTCTTGCCGCTCCGCGGCAAGATCTTGAACGTCGAACGCGTCCGCCCCGACAAGATGCTGTCATCCGAGCAGATCGGCACGCTGATCACCGCGCTCGGCACCGGCATCAGCGACGACTTCTCGGTCGAGAAGCTGCGCTATCACAAGATCATCGTGATGACGGACGCCGACGTCGACGGCGCTCACATCCGCACCCTGCTGCTCACCTTCTTCTACCGGCAGATGCGCGACATCATCGACGGCGGCTATCTCTATATCGCCCAGCCACCGCTCTATAAGGTCTCACGCGGCAAGTCCGAGCAGTATCTGAAGGACGAGCGGGCGCTGGAAGATTATCTGATCGACGCCGGCCTCGATGATTGCGTGTACATCCCCGGTACCGGCGGCGACCGGTCCGGCCGCGATTTGCGCGCGCTGGTCGACGACGCCCGCGTGGTCCGTAGCATCCTGCGCAATCTGCACAGCCGCTATAACCGCAGGGTGGTCGAGCAAGCCGCCATCACCGGCGTGCTCAACAAGTCGATCTACGGCAATCCCGAGAACGCGGCCACGGCCGCGCAATACATCGCGAGCCGGCTGGATAACCAGGCCGAGGAGGTCGAACGCGGCTGGGTGGGCCAATTCGTCGAGGGTCAGGGTTTCCTGTTCGAGCGCACCGTGCGCGGCGTCAAGGAAGCGGCCATGATCGACGATGCACTGCTCGGCTCCGCCGAGGCCCGCAAGCTCGACGAGTACACGACCAAGCTTCAGGACGTCTACGCGCGCTCCGGCAAGCTGCGGCGCAAGGACAGCGAGCACGTGGTCCACGGCCCGTCCGACCTGTTCGAGGCGGTCACCGACTCGGGGCGCAAGGGCATCACGCTGCAGCGATACAAAGGCCTCGGCGAGATGAATCCGGAGCAGCTCTGGGAGACCACGCTCGACACCGAGGTGCGCTCGCTGCTCCAGGTGAAGGTCAAGGAGGTCGACGAGGCCGACGACATCTTCACCAAGCTGATGGGCGACGTGGTCGAGCCGCGCCGCGATTTCATCCAGGAACATTCGCTCAGCGCGACGATCGATATTTGAGGCCGGGTTGGCTTTGGACGCGCTCTAGCCGCGCACTCGCTGTAACCTCTCCCGCTTGCGGGAGAGGTCGCGCCGAAGGCGCGGGTGAGGGCTTTCTCCGCTTGGGGATTGTCCCGTTGCGGCGACACCCCCTCCCCCGTAAGCGCGGGGCAATCGCATATGGATTTCACGAGGATTGTCCGCGGGCTTGCTCCGCCTCTCCCGCTTGCGGGAGAGGCCGCCGCGCTCGCAGAGCGCGGCGGGTGAGGGCTCTCGCCACGCAGGGATATCCTCCGCAATCCTCGACAATCCCGACGCGGAGACACCCCCACCCCAGCCCTCCCCCGCAAGCGGGAGAGGGAGCCCAGTGCCGATGCCGCAGCATCGCGCACGCCATATGCGATAGCCCTGCCCGCAGGCGGGGGAGGGAGCGCACCTGCCTTCGTGGCGACACCGCCCCCCTGAACCTCACCCCCCGCAATCGCGACGAAGTGGCATGACCCCATCTGCCGCGCTGTCGACGCGAATTTCACTCAGCTCGCTGGACGAGAGCGCCGGAGCCGTAGTGAGAGCCGGCGCGATGGACCTGAAGGCAAATCCTGGAAAAGGCCCGACCGAAATGTCAGCGATTTTAGCTGAGCAGCGCCGAATGTACGTGCAGCAGGTGTTCGAAATGGCCGAACTCTTCGGCTTCGAAACCCGCAACAAATATCGCATCCGCGATGAAAATGGCCGCGACCTGCTCTATGCGGCTGAACAGCAGAAGGGAATTCTTGGTTTCTTGTGGCGCCAGGCATTTGGGCATTGGCGCTCCTTTGAAGTTCATTTTTTCGACAACACCAGACAACCGGTCATGCGGGGGATTCATCCCTTCCGCTGGTTCTTTCAGTGTCTGGAGCTGCGTTCGCGCGACGGCCGCCTCATTGGGACCATCGAGCGCCAGTTTTCGATTCTCACCAAGGTCTTCCATGTGCACGACGCGCAGGGGAGAGTCGTGCTCGAAGTCAGTTCGCCATTTTGGCGCGTATGGACCTTTCCGTTTATGCGCGGAGGACGAGAGCACGCGCGCGTTGCGAAAAAATGGTCCGGCCTCGGCGCCGAACTGTTCACCGACCGCGATAATTTTCTGGTGGAGTATTTAGAACGCGGCCTGACAGAAGATGAACGAGCGCTGGTTCTTGCGGCTGCGATCTACATCGATCTCATGTATTTCGAAGTCAAAGGCGAGGGCGGCGCAATCAATTTGTTCCGCAATTGAAGCGCGATGTAATCTCTCCAGCACCGAGCCCCCTCGCGGGCTGGAGCCGTAGCCTCCTGAACCTCACCCTCCGCCATCACGACCAAATGGCATGAACCCAGCGGCCAATTCCGGCCGGGACATCGCCACGCCATGACCGCCTCCGCAACTGCCAGCCCTGCCCTCCCCTCCCGCCGTCTCGGCGTGATCGGCAGCATCGTCGGTGTGCTGGCGCTGATCGCGGCCGTGTTGCCGCATTGGGTCATCCCGGTGATCTACCCGCCACCGCCGGCGGACAAGCTGATCGTCGATACCGGCCATCGCCTGAAGGATCGCCTGATCGCGCGGGTCAAGGGCGTCGAGTACCAGGCCCCGCCAAGGGAGAAGTCGACCGGGAGTCAGCTGCGGGAGGCGTCCTCGATCGGTGCGATCTCGCTCGGCCTGCTTGCCATCCTGCTCTCGGTCCTGGCCCTCGTGTTTCGCGAGGAGAGGCTCCTGGCAGGCGTCGCGGCCGCACTTGGGGCGGGCGCCATTGCCGTCGGAATCTCCTTCCTGGCCATGGGCGTGCTGATGCTGATCGTCATCCTTTATGTGGTGGCGAATATCATCGGTCTGTTCTAAACGCCGGTTCGAAAGGGCTTCTTCGGCCGATGCGTGGCGTTCCGCCGCGACAAGTGCAGAATTGCTCCCCTGCTCAAATCTCTGTAGTTTCCGCCCGAAACAGGCCCGCCCCACCCCATCAGGACAGCGAGAATCCATTTGGCGCCCATTCAGTACATCGTCGAGGGCGGTCACCGGCTCTCGGGCTCGATCGAGCCGTCCGGCAACAAGAATTCGGCGCTGCCGATCATCGCCGCCGCCCTGCTCACCGAGCATCCGGTGACGCTGGAGAACGTGCCGCGGATCCGCGACACCGAGACGTTGGTCGAGCTGATCCGCTCGGTCGGCGCGTCCGCGGAATGGACGGCCCGCAACACGCTTCACATCCACGCCAAGAGCATCCGCGCCGCCGACCTCGACCCCGAGCTGTGCGTGCGCATCCGCGCCTCGATCCTGCTCGCCGGTCCCCTGCTCGCCCGCTGCGGCGAGGTGATGCTGCCGCCGCCCGGCGGCGACGTCATCGGCCGGCGCCGGCTCGACACCCATGTGCTGGCGCTCGAACAGCTCGGCGCGAAGGTCACCGCGACCGACCGGCTCGAATTCCGCGCGGCCAAGCTCGCCGGGGCCGACGTGTTCCTGGACGAGCCGAGCGTCACCGCGACCGAGAACGCGCTGGTGGCGGCGGTCGCCGCCGACGGCGTCACATATTTGCGCAACGCGGCCTCCGAGCCGCATGTGCAGGACCTCGCCAACTTCCTGGTCGCGCTCGGCGCGAGAATCGAGGGCATCGGCACCAACACCATGATCATCCATGGGCCGGCGACGCTGGGGGAAACGACCTACCGGATCCAGCCCGACCATATCGAGGTCGGCTCGCTGATCGGCCTTGCCGCCGTGACCCGCTCTCCCTTGCGCATCGTGCGATCAGGCGTCGAGCATCTGCGCTCGATCCGCATGGGTTTTGAGCGGCTCGGCATCGTCTGCCGGGTCGAGGGCGACGACCTCATCGTGCCCTCCAACCAGACATTGAAGATCCAGGACGATTTCGGCGGCCATGTGCCGAAGCTTGAGGACCAGCCCTGGCCGGCCTTCCCGGCTGATTTGATGTCGATCGCGATCGTCACCGCCACGCAATGCGAGGGCGTGATCCTGATGTTCGAGAAGATGTTCGAATCGCGGATGTTCTTCGTCGACAAGCTGATCACGATGGGCGCACGTATTGTCCTCTGCGATCCTCATCGCGCCATCATCGCCGGCCCCAGCCGCCTGCGCGGCGCGCCGATGACCTCGCCCGACATCCGCGCCGGCATGGCGATGCTGCTGGCCGCAGTGTGTGCCGAAGGCACGTCCACGATCAACAACGCCGACCAGATCGAGCGCGGCTATGAGCGCATCGAGGAACGGCTGAATGCGCTGGGTGCCAAGATCAAGCGCGTGCCTGAAAGGAAGAGCTAGGACTCTTCTTCCTTCCCCCCCTGTGGGAGAAGGTGGCGCGAAGCGCCGGATGAGGGGTATGCCTCCGCGCATTCGGTAAGAGTTGGATTCGCGGATAGAGACCCCTCACCCGTCTCGCCGCTACGCGGCGAGCCACCCTCTCCCGCAAGGGGAGAGGGTGAAGAGGCATCCTGCTCCTGAGCCATGTTTTCGACGTGTGGCTGTGCTAATAGGCCGCCATGCTCGACACCGTCCAACATCGTGCGCAGCCGCAAGCCGGCGTGCCGCAAGGCCATCTCGCTGACGAGTTCGGCGAGACGCTGCGGCTGGCCGTGCCGATGATGCTGACGCAGCTCGGGCAGATCGCGATGATCACGACCGATCTCGCGCTGATCGGGCGGCTCGGCGAGGATGCGGTGGCCGCCGCGGCGCTGGCGCATACGGTCTATTTCGTCAGCTTCACCTTCGGGCTCGGACTGATGTCCGCGGTGTCGCCGCTGGCCGCGCAGGCGTTCGGCGCCGGCGATGTCAGGCGGATCCGCCGCTCGCTGCGCGTCGGATTGTGGGTCGCGCTGCTGATCTCGCTGCCGATGATGGCTTCGCCGCTCTATGGCGAGCAGATCCTGCTCGCGCTCGGCCAGATGCCGCAGTCCGCCGCGCTCGCCCAGCGCTATCTGAATGGACTCGCCTGGGGCATCGCGCCGGCGCTCGGCTTCATCGCGCTGCGCAGCATGATGAGCGCGGTGAACCGGCCGCAGGCGCCGCTGTGGATCACGGTCGCGGCGATCCCGATCAATGCCGCGCTGGTCTACGCCTTGATCCACGGCCGGTTCGGGTTGCCGGAGCTCGGCCTGTTCGGCGCGGGCCTGGCGACCACGCTGGTCAATCTCGGCACCTTCCTCGCAACGCTCGCCATCGCAGGGCTGCGCAAACCGTTCGCCGATTATCATCCCCTCGCCCATCTCTGGCGGATCGACTGGCCCTTGATGCGGCAGCTCATCGCGGTCGGCGCGCCGATCTCGTTTTCCCTGCTGCTGGAATATGGCCTGTTCTCCTCCGCCGCGCTGCTGATGGGGCTGATCTCGACCACGGCGCTCGCAGCGCACCAGATCGCGCTGCAGGTCACCGCCGTGCTGTTCATGGTCCCGCTGGGCATCGGCATGGCGGCCACGGTGCGCGTCGGCCATGCCTTCGGACGCGACGACATGGTCGCGGTGAGGCGCGCAGGGCTCGTCGCAGCGGTGCTCGGGATCGCGTTCGTCTCCGCCCTGACCGTCGCGATCATTCTCGGTCGCTACGAGCTCGGGCGACTGTTCTTCGGTCGTAGCGAGGCCAACGCGGCAACGGTCGAGCTGACGGCAACGCTGCTGCTGGTCGGCGCGAGCTTCTTCATTGCCGACGGCCTGCAGACCATCATGGGCGGTGCGCTGCGCGGCATCAATGACACCAGGATGACGCTGGTGTTCGCGGCGATCGGCTATTGGTGCGTCGCCTTTCCGATCGCCTGGGTGCTGGCTTTCCACACGGGGCTGGGCGCGGTCGGAGTCTGGATCGGCTTCTCGGTCGGCACCTTCGTCTATGCCGGCCTCCTGATCTTGCGCTTCCGGATGTTGGCGCGCAAACTAATGGGATGATCGGGACGGTCCGCGAAGTCACCCCCAATGTCGACGCCGGCGCGGTGCTGGCGGGCGCACAATTCATCGACGCGTTTCGCGTAGAGGTCGGTGCGGCGAGGATCGATGCGCGCGAGGCCTGCGTCCGCATGGTGCTGCACGGACCGCGCTGGATCGACGTGCTGCTGCGCCTGCGCAACATTCTGGTGACGCCGTTCGGGCTGAAGACATCGGGCGAAGGCGCGCCGGCGCCGCACGGCCTGATCGGCCTGTTTCCGGTGGTGAGCGAGACGCCGGAGCGGCTGGTCGCCGGCTTCAACGATTCTCACCTCGACTTCCGCATCGTCGTCGACGTGGCCGGCGATGCCGCGAGCCGCCAGGTGACCTCGACCACGCTGGTGCGCACGCACAATCTGCTCGGCCGCACCTACCTCACCCTCATCATGCCCTTCCACAAGCTCGTGGTCCGCAGCATGATGGGACAGATCGCGGAGCCGGCCCTATGACGCTGTCCGTCGACCTCTTCTACTCCTACCGCAGTCCCTTCAGCTATCTGGCCCTGCCCAAGACACTGAAGCTGGTCGCGGAGTACGACCTCGCGGTCAATTTGCGGCCGGTCTATCCGCTCGCGGTCCGCGTGCCCGGATTCTTCAAGAAGGCCAGTCCGAACTTCATTCGCTACATCGTGCTCGACAGCACGCGCGTGGCGCAGCACGAGGGCATTCCGTTCCGCTTTCCCCGGCCCGATCCGATCGTGCAGGACATGATGACGCTCGATGTCGCGGCCGAACAGCCCTACATCCACCGCCTGACCCGGCTGGGCGCCATGGCGCAGCTCGAAGGACGCTCGCTCGCCTTCACAGACGCGATCGCGCGCGTGCTGTGGGACGGTTCGGTCTCGGGATGGAACGAAGGCGATCATCTCGCGCGCGCGGCCGAGACGGCCGGCTTCGATCTCGCCGCGATGGATGCAGCGATCACCGCTGATCCGGATCGCTACGAGCAGGTGATCGCGGAGAACGAGAAGGACCACGCCGCATCAGGCCATTGGGGCGTGCCGACCTTCGTGTTCGAGAACGAGCCGTTCTTCGGCCAGGACCGCATCGATCTGCTGCTCTGGCGCATGCAAGGCAAGGGGCTGACGAAGCGGTAGCTCACTCCGCAACCCGAACCGACTTGCCGCTTGCTACCTCCGACCATTCGCCGACGACGCGGTCGAGGTCGCAGAGATTCTGGTGCATCTGCTCCAAGGAGAAGCCGAGCGCGAAGAAGCGCTCGGCGGTGTCGCCGGGATGGCCGCGGAGCAGGCCGTCCTGGCGCACGGCGGCGACCGCCTCGGCGTAATGCTGAAGCGCGACATGCACGGGATGGATCGGCGGCGCACCGGCGCCCTCGCGCAAGGCGGCGGCGGCCGAGCGCAGGAAGCGCGCGATCACGGTCGAGACCTCATTCAAGGGAGCTGCAAGCCGCATCTGCACCTCGACCGGCAACGGTACCACCGTGGCGCGGCCGATCATTACGACGTCGTGGCGCAGCCGCAGGACGGTGCGCAGCAGCGGGCCGGTGTCGGGCCCGCTCGACAGCCGCGCCGCGCGCTCGCGCTCGGCCTCGGCACCGGTGGCATTCAGGCCGACCATCGCGGTGCCGATGCCATCCTGGATCAGGTGCAGCGCGTCGTTGTCGCGGCCGCGCGTGAGGCCCGCGAGCAGTTCGGTGAAGGCGTCGGCGATCAGCTCGAGCAACTGCGCGGCGGCGGCACGGATCTGCCGCACCGCGCGCGAGGGCAGCACCAGGAACGAGACCAGCAGGCCCGTGATGGCACCGACACCGACCTCGCTCACGCGGTCGATCGCCGAGGTCATGGGATCGGAATGATGCATGGTCGGAACCAGCAGCACGATCACGGCGGTGACCGTGGCGGCGCTCAGGCTCGGATTGATCGCGGCGATGAAGGCGAGCGGGGCGACCGAGAGCACGAGCAGGCCGAGCAGGCCCGCCTCGCTTGAATAGGGAATCAGGATCGCGATGGCGCCGCCGTAGATCGCACCGCCGATGGTGCCGAGCATGTAGTCGCGCGTCGCCTTCAGCGAGCGGCCGACGCTCATCTGGGTCACGATCAGCGAAGTCAGGACCGCCCAGAGCGGCAGCAGCAGATGCAGCGCGGTGGCGATGGCATAGGCCGCGGTCGCGGCCACCGTGACCCGGATCGCCAGCCCCAGTTGCGTCCGCCGCGCCCGGATCCGCTCAAACAGGTGCTTTGCGCGCGTCATACGGAATATCCCGATCCTCTCGAGCCAGACAAAAGCATAGCTGATGCCCGCAACCCCAAGCCCGCTTGAAAGGCCAAATCAGCCCGCCTAACTTGCCGGCCAAAACGAGGAAACACGATGGCCCACGAAACCGCAACGCTCGCCGCCTATGTCTTCAATCTGAAGTACCAGGATATTCCGGCGGAGGTGCTGGAGCGCGCAAAGGTGCTGACGCTGGATTTCCTCGGCAGCGCGATCCGGGCCCGGCGCGAGGCGGAATCGACCCCGTCGATACTGAAAATGCTGGAGGCGCTGGCGCTCGACACCAAAGGCGAGTCCACCGTGTTCGGCGATGCCAAGACCTGGACGCCGGCGGTTGCGGCTCTCCTCAACGGCGCGCTCGGCCATTCCCTCGACTTCGACGACACCCACGCCGATTCCTCTCTGCATCCGAGCGCGCCGGTGGTTCCCGCCGCCTTCGCCGTCGGCGAGATGGTCGGCGCGTCGGGCCGCGACGTGCTCACTGCGATCGTCGCGGGCTATGAGGTCTGCTGCCGGCTCGGCAATGCGCTCGACCCGACCTCGCATTATGCGCGAGGCTTCCACCCGACCGCGACCGCCGGCACCTATGGCGCCGCCGCCGCGGCCGGCAAGCTGTTCGGCCTCAACGAGAAGCAGCTGATCGCCGCGTTCGGCGTCTCCGGCAGCCAGGCCGCGGGTTCGCTGCAGTTCCTGGTGAACGGCGCCTGGAACAAGCGTTATCAGGTTGGCGCCGCCGCGATGAACGGCGTGATCGCCGCAACGCTGGCGCGCAACGATTTCGTCGGCGCGACCGAATCGGTCGAGGGCAAGCACGGCCTGCTCGCCGGCTACACCGACGACGCGCATCCGGACAAGGCGGTCGCCGAGCTCGGCAAGACCTACGAGACCATGAAGATCGGCGTGAAGCCTTATCCGAGCTGCCGCTACACCCATGCCGCGATCGACGCGCTGATCGCGATGCGGCGCGAGCACAATCTGACGCCCGACCAGGTCAAGCGCGTCGAGATCGGCCTGCATCGCAACGGCATCACGCTGACCGGCGACGCCGAGACCAAGCGGCACCCGCGCTCGATCGTCGGCGGCCAGTTCTCGATGTTCTTCACCGGCGCGCTTGCGCTCGACCAGGGCTCGTTCGGCTGGGACGACTATAACCGCCTTGGGGACGCCGCCATCGACGCGCTCGCCGACAAGTTCGACGTGGTGCAGGACGATCGCCTCGAGGTCGGCCGCACCCATCCCTTCGGCGCGCGCGTCAGCATCACCACGGACGACGGCGTGCATGAGCGGCTCTATGCGGATCCTTCCGGCGAGCCGACGTCGTTCCCGGATGCGCAGGCCATGCAGCAGAAATTCCTGACGCTGGCACGGCCGGTGCTGAACGCACGGGCGGAGAAGTTTGCCGATGCGATCATGACGCTGGAGCGATTCGACCGCGTGGCCAAGGCGACGGAATTGGGGAGGTAGGAGCTAGAGCCGCGGCCCCACTTCCCCTCTCCCCTTGTGGGCCTGTTGCGTTATCGGCTTTTGAGGCTGAGGACGTTCGGAGAGAGGGGCGCGGTCAGGGCCATTGCCGGCC
>NZ_JAFCJZ010000041.1 GCF_018130765.1 Bradyrhizobium iriomotense | reverse complement strand
TCCGGCCGCGCCTCGCAATCGGCCGGTTCGTTCCAGCCTGAGCAACCAAACCACCAATTCTTGCCCAGCCTCGACGGGCAGCGCAAGAGGTGGTGCCGTAGGGTGGGCAAAGGCGCAACGCGCCGTGCCCACCATCTCGTCGAGATCAATCCCGAAGACGTGGGCACGCTTCGCTTTGCCCACCCTACAAGCCCGCCCTACTCCGCCGCGATCTGCCTTGGTGCCGGCGGCGGGTTCGCCAGGTCCGCGGCGAGCTGGGCGTAGCGGGCTTTTGCGTCCACCACCGCCTTCTCCTTCACCGGGCCGTAGCCGCGGATGCGGTCGGGCAGTGAGAGCAGCTCCACCGCGGTGTCGATCGTGGCCGGCGACAGCAGGCCGAGCACGGTGGCGACGTCCTTCTCGTAGCCTGCGATCAGGTCGCGCTCGAGCTTGCGGTCGGCGCTGCGGCCGAAGATGTCGAGCGGGCTGCCGCGCAGGAACTTGAGTTTCGCCAGCACGCGGAAGACCTTCAGCATCCACGGGCCGAAGGCGCGCTTCTTCGGGCGCCCCAGGGCGTCGACACCGCTCGCCAAAATCGGCGGAGCCAGATTGAAGCTGAACTTGAAGTCACCCTCGAACTGGTCGCGGAGCTGCTGCTCGAAGGCGCCGTCGGTGAAGAGGCGCGCGACTTCGTATTCATCCTTGTAGGCGAGGAGCTTGGCGTAGTTCACCGCAACCGCACGCGGCAGCGCGTCGCCATAACCGCCCTGCTTGGCGGCATCGCCCACCTGGTCGACCAGCTTGCGATAGCGCTTGGCGAGACGGGTGTTCTGATAGGCGGCCAGATGCTTGGCGCGGTGCTCGATGACCTCATCGAGCGTCATGGCATCCAGCGTCTTCGGCGCAACCACCTCGTCCGTCCCCTTCAGCATGTCGGCAAGGCGCTGGGGATCGGCGACCGCGAGGCGGCCGAGGCGGAAGGCTTCCTTGTTCATCTTGATCGAGACGCCATTGACCTCGATGGCCTGCTCGATCGCTTCAGCCGACAGCGGGAACAGCCCCTTCTGATAGGCATAGCCCATCATCATCATGTTGGTGGCGATGCTGTCGCCGAGCAGCTGCTCGGCCGGCCTGGTGAAGTCGAAGAACACCGAGTCCTTGTGCAGCGCCGTCTCCAGCACCGCATTGAGCTTGCGGGTCTGGAAGTTGAAGTCGCGGTTGAGGATGAAATCGGCGGTAGGGATGACGTGGCTGTTGATGACGCCGCGGGTGCGGCTGGAGTCGCAGAGCGAGATGGTGTCCTTGGCAACCGCGACCACCTCGTCGGCGGCGAGCACGAGATCGGCCGTGCCGGTGACGATGCGCGAGCAGGTCACCTCGGCCGGATGATCCGACAGGCGGACATGGCTGAGCACCGCCCCGCCCTTTTGTGCCAGGCCCGACATGTCCAGGATCATCGAGGCCTTGCCCTCGATGTGCGCGGCCATGCCGAGCAGCGCGCCGATGGTCAGCACGCCGGTGCCGCCGACGCCACCAACCGCGATGTTATAGGGCTTCTCGAGCGTCGGGCGCGAGGCCGGCTCGGGCAGCTCGCCGATCTCAACGAGCTCGGCCGGCGCGCGGTGGCGCGGCGCGCCGCCGTCGATGGTGACGAAGGACGGACAGAAGCCTTTGAGGCAGGAATAGTCCTTGTTGCAGGACGACTGGTTGATGGCGCGCTTGCGGCCGAACTCGGTCTCCAGCGGCTCGACCGAGATGCAGTTCGACTGCACCGAGCAATCGCCGCAGCCTTCGCAGACCGCCGGGTTGATCATGACGCGGCGCGCCGGATCCTCCATCAGGCCGCGCTTGCGGCGGCGGCGTTTCTCGGCGGCGCAGGTCTGCACGAACACGATGGCCGACGTGCCCTTGTACTCGCGGCACATCTTCATGACGTTCTGCAGCTCGTCGCGGTGATATTTCTTCACGCCGGGCGCGATGGTGTCAGCCGGATAGGCGTCCGGATTTTCCGAGACGAGATAAATCTCGCTGATGCCCTCGGCATGAAGCTGGGCCATGATCTTCTGCGGCGAGAGATCGCCGTCATGGCGCTGACCGCCGGTCATCGCGACGGCGTCATTGTAGAGAATTTTGTAGGTGATGTTCGCCTCGGAGGCGACCGCCTGGCGGATGGCGAGAATTCCCGAGTGGAAATACGTACCGTCGCCGAGATTGGCGAAGATGTGGTTCTCGTTGGTGAAGGGCGCGATGCCGACCCACGGCACACCCTCGCCGCCCATATGCGTGAAGGTCTCGGTCGAGCGGTCCATCCACAGCGCCATGAAATGGCAGCCGATCCCGGCGAGCGCGCGACTTCCCTCGGGGACCTTGGTCGAGGTGTTGTGGGGACAGCCGGAGCAGAAATAAGGGGTGCGGGAGACGGGTGCGACCGCCTGCATCTGGGTCGCCTGACGGCCATTGAACCAGTCGGCCTTGACGCGGAGCATCTCCGCGATCTCGGGGTTGAGATTAAGTCGGAGAAGTCGCTCGGTGAGCGAGGTCGCAAGCGAGGCGACGCTGAGCTCGGCGGCGAAGGTGAGGAAGCGCTTGTCATGCTCGTCCATCTTGCCGACGATGCGCGGGCGGACGTCGTCGCGCCAGTTGAACAGCTCCTGCTTGACCTGGTTCTCGACGATCTCGCGGCGTTCCTCGACGATGAAGATCTCCTCGAGCCCGATCGCGAACTGGCGCACGCCTTCCGGCTCCAGCGGCCAGGGCATGCCGATCTTGTAGAGACGAAGGCCGATCTTGGCGGCGACCTCCTCCGTAATCCCGAGCTCGCGCAGCGCCTGCCGCACGTCCTCATAGCTCTTGCCGGAGGCCATGATGCCGAAGCGCGCATTCGGCGAATCCATGGTGACGCGGTTGACCTTGTTGGCGCGCGCAAAGGCGATCGCGGCAAAGCCCTTGTAGTCCTGCAGGCGGCGGTCCTGCTCGAAGCGGTCGTCGGGCCAGCGCAGATTGAGGCCGCCGGGCGGCAGCTCGAAATCGGAGGGGATGATGAAGGGCTTCATCTCGTCGGTGAGGTCGATCTCGGCGGTGGTCTCCACCGTCTCCGTGATCACCTTCATGCCGACCCAGCAGCCGGAATAGCGCGACATCGCGATGCCGAGCAGGCCCATCTCGATCATCTCATGGATGCTCGAGGGATAGAGATACGGCATCAGCGCCGAGATGAAGGCATGGTCGGACTGATGCGGGACGGTCGAGGATTTTGCGCCGTGGTCGTCGCCGGCAAGACAGAGCACGCCGCCGTTCTTGGCCGAGCCGGCGGCATTGCCGTGGCGGAACACGTCGCCGCAGCGATCGACGCCGGGGCCCTTGCCATACCAGATGCCGACCACGCCGTCATACTTCGCGCCGGGCGAGAGGTTGAGCTGCTGCGAGCCCCAGACCGCGGTTGCCGCGAGGTCCTCGTTCACGCCGGGCTGGAACTTGATGTTGTACTGCTCAAGATGCTTGCGGGCGGCGAAGAGTTGCTGGTCATAGCCGCCGAGCGGCGAGCCGCGATAGCCGGAAATGAAGCCCGCGGTGTTGAGGCCGTTGGCGCGATCCCGTCGGATCTGGGCCATCGGCAGGCGGACCAGGGCCTGGATGCCCGTGGTGAAGACGTGTCCGGTCTGCTGGGTGTATTTTTGATCGAGACTGATCGGACCCTGGTTGATGCCCATTCTTGTCCTCATCCGCCCTTTTGAGCGTTTGGCTGCTTAAGCCGTTGCCTGCCCGTCGTTTTTAGCTAGGGCGCGCCGACTACCTCTGCCACTCTATGTCGGATATTTGACGCGGCGCATCAGAAATCTGGACCAAAGGGAGCGCCGGGTAAAAATCGCAATTTCGTGGCTGCAAAGGCATCGGGCATTTTCAATTTGTGTCACCATACCCCCGCCGTCGCGAAATGAATTGACGCTCCCTTCACGCGGGTAAGGTCGATTGGTCGCAGGAGAGGCTTTCGATGCGGACGATTCTGACTGGATTGGCTCTTGCGGGTTTGGCGTTGTGCAGTGCGGTTGCAGGTACGGTCACAAGCGCGGCCGGTGCCGCCGAACCGTCGCCGGAGCTGATCGCCTATGGCAAGACGCTGGTCGAGGCCGGCGACTGCGCGGGCTGCCACACCGCCGATCCGGCAAAGCCGTTCGCGGGCGGAAAGCGCATCGACACGCCCTTCGGCGCGATCTATGCGCCGAACCTGACGCCCGACCGCGACACCGGGATCGGCGCCTGGGCGGATGCCGATTTCACCCGCGCTCTGCGCTACGGCATCGCGCCGGACGGATCGAATTATTACCCGGCCTTCCCCTACCCCTACTTCACGAAGATGACCAAGGACGACACGCTGGCGATCCGGGCCTATCTCGGCACGCTTGCACCGGTGACGAGCCGCAACAAGCCGCCGGAGCTGCGCTGGCCGTTCGGCTACCGCCGCCTGATGCGGATCTGGAATGCCATGTATTTCAAGCCCGGCCTGTTCGAGCCGGACCAGAACCAGAGTGCGGCGTGGAACAGAGGCGGCTATCTCGTCACCGGGCTCAGCCATTGCGGCGCCTGCCACACGCCCAAGAACTATTTTGGCGCGGACAAGCAGGCCCAGGCGCTGTCGGGCAACGAGGTCGGAGGCTGGTACGCGCCAAGGCTCGATGGCGCCGCGCGCACCGGGCTGAAATCCTGGAGCGAGGGGGACATCGCGGAGTATCTGCAAAGCGGGCGCAACGCAAACAGCCATGCCGGCGGCCCGATGGCCGAGGTGATCGTCAAATCCACGGCGAAGATGAGCGAGGCCGATGTCCGCGCAATCGCGCTGTATCTGAAAAGCCTGCCGCCGGCGCGGCGCGAGACGATCGTGACGCCGCCCGACGATGCCGAGATGAAGGCCGGCCAGGCGGTCTACGCAAAGCTCTGCATCGCCTGCCACGAAGCCGACGGCACGGGAGCGCCGCGAATCTATCCGCCGCTGCCCGGCAATGCGCTGCTGCAATCGGTCAATCCATCCTCGACCCTGCGCCTCATCCTCGACGGCGCCTACACCGTGACGACGCCGCGCGCACCGAACACCGGCGAGATGCCGCCCTATGCCAAGACATTGTCCAACAGCGAGATCGCGGCGGTGACGAACTACATCCGCAATTCCTGGGGCAACGCCGCCCCAGTGGTGACGCCGTCGCAGGTGGCGAAGGCAAGGAAGGAGGAACCGTAGCTCAACGCTGCCTCCTTCTCGTCACCTCTACCTCTCCTCCTCACCCGTGAACACGAATTTCGGCATCTCCCATTTGTAGCGCACCGCGAGCAGGCGGAAGCTGATGCCGAGGATGAAGGTCAAAATGGTCCATAGCTCGGCGTTGAGGTTGAGGCCGAAGGCGGTGGCGTAGAACAGGCCCGTCACCACCGAGACGCTGGCGTAGAGCTCGGAGCGGAACAGCAGCGGCACGTCGTTGCAGAGCACATCGCGGAGCACGCCGCCGGCGCAGCCCGTCACCATGCCGGAGACGATCACGATCGGCAGCGTCGCGTCCATCTGCCAGGCAACGTCGCAGCCGGTCATGGTGAAGACGACGAGGCCGATGGCATCGAGCACGATGAAGGCGACCTTCAGCCGGTGCACGAGACGCGCAATCAGGATGGTGACGAAGGCGGCGCCGCCGGCGAGCGCGAGATAGATGGGGTTCTGCACCCAGGCCAGCGGATAATGTCCGAGGAAGAGATCGCGTAGCGTGCCGCCGCCGAGCGCAGTGATGCAGCCGAGGAAGCAGACGCCCAGCCAATCCATGCTGCGGCGTCCGGCAGCGAGCGCAGCCGTCATGCCCTGCGCGGCCAATGCAACCAGCGTCAGGAAATGCAGCACGGTATCGGTCGGTGGCAGGCTCCACATCGCCCTGTTCCCTCCCTCGCACAATGGAACTCATGCACGGGGCTCCCGACGGAACAGGTTCCCGATTCCCGGGCTTGAGGCAACACGCGACGAAAGCATAAAGGGGGCGGAACAGAATCTCGCAGCTGAGGGTTGTCCCGGCGCAATAACCGAGGAGACCAATCGATGGCTGACGACCGTTTTCCCAACGATCCGTATCGCCCGAACCTCGCCGACGATGAGTATCTTCGCGCGGCACGCCGGGATGGCGACCTTCAGGCCGATCCCGAGCTTGGCGAAGGCCCTGCCTCCAGCGGCAGGATCGCGCTGTTTGCCGTGGCCGTCGCCCTGGTGCTCGGCGCCGTGTTCTACGGCCTGAACAACAGCACCACGGGCAACCAGGCGAGCAACGAGCCGACGTCGCGGACTGCTCAGCAGTCGGCGCCGGCCAAACCGGCCGCCCCTCCCGGCATGCGTGACGTGACGCCGCCGCGCAGCAACACCGAGCCGGGTATGACCACGGGTGCTGCGCCAAGCAAGCCGGCCCCGGATCCGGCCGCTCCGTCTGAGGGCGCGAAGTAACAGTCACAAGGTAGAGCGGCGGGACTCGACATCCCGCCGCTTTTCGTTTGGCTCTAGCCAAACATCTTGTTGAGCTCGCCGCCCGGATAGCCGCTGCCGAGCTCGGTGAACGTTCCCTTCTCCGCCATCTCCTTCGCGGCGCGCATGAAGCCGCCCCAGGCGGCGCGAGCGAGCGAGCCGCCGACGCTGATGCGGCGCACGCCGAGATCTTCGGCTTCCTTGAGCGACAGGCCGGAGCCGCCGATCAAAAGATTGAACGGCTTCGGTGCGACAGCCTTCACCACCGCGGCAATGTCCTCGCGCGTTTTCAGGCCCGGCGCGTAGAGGCAGTCGGCACCGGCGTCGGCGTAGGCGGTGAGCCGGTCGATGACGAGCGTGAGATCGGTCACGCCCCAGAGATACGCCTCGCAGCGGCCGACCAGCAGCGTGCCGCTGTCGCCGATCGCCTTGCGCGAGGCCTTGATGCGCTCGACCGCCACTGCGCGGTCGTAGAGCGGCTTATCCTTGTCGCCGGTGGAATCCTCGATCGACAGGCCGGCGACGCCGGTCCGCACACAGCGCTCGACATTGTCGGCGACCTTGTCCGGCTCGACGGCGAAGCCGCCCTCGAAATCAGCGTTCACGGGGATGTCGACGGCCGAGCTCAATGCTGCCAGATGCTGACAGACGTCCTCGACGGTGACGTGATTGTCGGCCTTGCCGACGGTCCAGGCAAAGCCCGCGCTCGATGACGCGATCGCCTTGAAACCGAGATGCTGCAACGCCTTGGCGCTGCCGACGTCGACCGGATTGGGCAGGATGAAGCAGCCACTCTCGTGCATCTTCTTGAACGTCGCGCGCTTGTCCGCGGTCGTCACGTGCATGTTTCTCTCCCTTGTTGACCGCGCAGAGATAGGCACGCTGGCTCGGACGCGCTAGTGCGCGTCGTGCACCGCACGGCTGTCCTTCGGCGCCTCGTCGCGATCGTTCATGCCGTAGTCGCGGATGACGCTGGCGATGCGCAGGTGATAATCGGCAAAGATCTGTGCCCTGCCCCTCGCCTGGGTGCGGCGGTGCTCCATGGTGTTGCGCCAGGCCTGCACGGCCGCCTCATCCCGCCAGAACGACACCGACAGGATCTTGCCCTTCTCGGTCAGGCTCTCGAAACGCTCGACCGAGATGAAGCCGTCGATAGTTTGCAGGAGAGGCTTCAGATCGGCTGCGAGGTCGAAATAGGTCTGGCGGTGTTCCGGCTTGGGCCAGACCTCGAAGATCACGGCGATCATGGGCGTCTCCTCTTATGTGAGTATGATCTGTTTCGGAAAACCGCGTTGCATTTTGCGCTAACGCGGCCCTTCGGGTCCGGATCATGCTGGCGTGACCTACAATACCACCTTGCGCAGGAAGGTGCGCTCTTCGGCGAGGATGAATTTGTGCTCCTCGGCGAAGTGGAAGTTCGCCATGCCCTCCGCGTCCTGCCGCAGCCGGTCGCGATAGGCCTCATAGGCGGCGAGGCTCTCGAAGGTGATCAGCGCAAACGCGATGTTGTTGGTGCCCTCATGCGGCATGAAATAGCCGATCAGGTCGCCGCCGCATTTCGGGATGATGGTGAGCCAGCGTTTTGAATATTCCTCGAACTGCGCGCGCTTGAAGGGATCGAGCTGGTAGCGGATGAAGACGGTGACGGACATGATGGGCTCCTGATTGGTCGTCGCAGCGGGCAAAGCAACATCGTCGCCGCTGAAGCTTCTGGATTGCTTCGCTTCGCTCGCAATGACGTGTTCGCAGCCACACGCTACGCGCTTGCCCGACCACAATGCTTCGGCTACCATCGAAGCATGAAATCAGGCCCCGACATCGCCATGGTCGCCTCGCTGGTCGGCGACCCCGCCCGCGCCAATATGCTCACGGCGCTGATGAACGGCCGCGCGCTCACCGCGAGCGAGCTGGCGCAGGAGGCCGGCATCACGCCGCAAACCGCGAGCTCGCATCTGGCCAAGCTCGAGGCCGGCGGACTGATCGAGCCGGAGAAGCAGGGCCGCCACCGCTACTACCGCCTCACCGACGACGACGTCGCCGGCGTGCTCGAAGGGCTCGCAGGTCTCGCCGCGCGCACCGGCCACATGCGCGTGCGCACGGGCCCGAAGGATCCGGCGCTGCGGCGCGCGCGGATCTGCTACGACCATCTCGCCGGCGATCTCGGCGTGCAGATGCTCGACTCCTTGCGCGAGCGGCATCTCGTGAAGCAGAAGAAGCAGGAGATCGAGCTGACGGCCGAGGGCGAGCGCTTCCTCGCCAAGCACCTGCAGATCTCTCCCGACATGCTGGCCCATCCGCGTCGCCCGGTCTGCAAGGCCTGCCTCGACTGGAGCGAACGGCGTCACCACCTCGCCGGCACGTTAGGGGCCGCCATGATGCAGCGCTTTGCCGAGCTGAAATGGGCCGCGCGCGATCCCACGCCCGGCAGCCGCGTCGTGAACTTCACCCGCACCGGCGAGAAGCAGTTTGCCGCGCTGTTCGGCAACGGCAACCGATAGGACGCACGCCCGCAAAGCGTGATATAGTCCGCGCTGTTACCCTTGAGTTGCATAACGACATTGCCTTTGCTAGCCTTCCTCCCATTTCAAGGAGGAAGATATGGCAAATCGTGCATTGCTGATCGGTATCAACGACTATCCGGGGCAGCCGCTGCGGGGCTGCGTCAACGACATCAAGGACATGGCGAATTTTCTCGTAACGTCCTGCAATTTCGCGGAAGACGACATTCGACTGCTGGTCGATGCACGCGCAACGACGGACGGAATCTACGAGCGGTTGGGCTGGCTGCTGACCGGTCTCAGCGAGGGAGACCGCGTGCTGCTGCACTACAGCGGGCACGGCACGATCTTCTCGCGGCGAAACTCGCAAGGACAGGTGATCGACAAGCAGGACTCGATTTGCCCGGTCGATTTCGACTGGTCGCGCGAGCGCGCGATCCTGGCAAGCGACCTTCAGAAAGCCTTCGCGACGATCCCCAAGGGCGTGGACTTCGTTTTCGTTTCGGACTCTTGCAATTCAGGCGATCTGTCGAGGGGTCTGCGTCCCTTCGCGGTGAAATTCCTGGTGCCGCCGGCCGATATGGCCTGGCGCGTCGAGACCGCCGACAAGAAGAAGCTGGCCCTCAAGACCTTGAGGTCGGCAGTTCACGACAATTGCGCCTTCGTGTCGGGATGCCGTTCCGATCAGGAATCCGCGGACGCCACCTTCGCCAATCGTCCCAACGGGGCTCTCACCTATTTCCTGCTGGAGACGCTCAAGTCGGAGATCTTTTTCAAGCAGTCACTGGCCAAGGTCATTCCGCGCGTCGTGTCGCGGCTCAAGGACAATCACTACCCGCAAGTGCCGCAATTGCATGGGCCGGATCAGTTGATCGGCCTGCCGTTCCTCGGCGGCAACTCCGCACCGGGGCCGGCGGCCGGACCCAAGCCTCCCAAGAAGAAACAAGCCAAGAAGGCCAAGAAAGCCAGGACGACGAAATAGCGGGCGTCCTGGGATCGCCCCGGTCAACGCGCGCCGGTGAACGGAAGCGAGCCGTTACAGAGATGCGTGACAGCACACAATCGCGTGTGAACAACGACGGTCGTCGTGGCCGGGCTTGACCCGGCCATCCACGCGTTTATGGGCTCCGTCATTCCGGGCGATGCGAGGCATCGAACCCGGAATCTCGAGGTTCCGGGTTCGCGCTCCGCGCGGCCCGGAACGACGCCTCCAATGACGAGACCCCGAATGAACCGTTTCCTTTCCGCTACGCTCGCGGCCGCTTTCCTCGCCTCTCCTCTCACCTCCACCCACGCCGCCGATACCGCCCCGCACGAGCCCTACGGCATCGCGCTGGAAGGCTTTGCCTATCCCTATCCCGTGCACCTGTTGCCAGTCGTCAATGACGGCGAGCAGCTCAGCATGGCCTATATGGACGTAGCACCCGCGCAGCCGAATGGCCGCACCGTCGTGCTGCTGCACGGGCGCAATTTTCCGGCGAGCTATTGGGCGCCTGTCATCAAGATGCTGAGCGAGGCGGGTTATCGCGTCGTGGTGCCGGACCAGATCGGCTTCGGCAAATCCTCCAAGCCGGCGGGCGAGCTGCATTTCGACAACCTGGCGCGCAACACCATTGCGCTGCTCGATCATCTCAAGATCGACAAGGCCGAAATCGTCGCCCATTCGCTCGGCGGCATGCTGGGCGTGCGCATCGCGCGCGCCTATCCGGACCGCGTCGCCCATCTCGTACTCACTGCGCCGATCGGGCTCGAGGACTATCGCCTCTACGTGCCGCCGACGCCGACCGAGAAGATGATCGAGACCGAGGACAAGCTCACCGCCGAGGGTTATCGCAAGCAGCTGCAGACCAATTACGCGATCAAGCTGCCGCCGGACGCGATCACCCCGTTCATCGATGCCCGCTTCAACATCAAGGGCAGCCCCGACTATCCGCGCTGGCTGCGCGCCTTCGTCTCTTCCGGCCAGATGATCTATCGCGAGCCGGTCGCGCACGAGATCCCGCTGATCGCGCTGCCGACGCTGTTCATCATGGGCGCCGACGACCACAACGCGCCGGGCCGGCCGCTCGCGCCGGAGGCGCTGCGCGCAAAAATGGGGCAGAACGCAGAGCTTGCGAAGCAGTTCGCCGCGAAGATGCCGAACGCGCGGGCTGAGGTGATCCCCGACACCGGCCATCTCGTCTTCTTGGAGGCGCCGGAGAAGTATCGCGAGCTGGTGCTGGGCTTTCTCGGCCGCTAGCGACAGGTGAGTGTCGCCTGAGGCAGGATGCGGAGCACGTTCACGCCGCATTCAGGTCATGATTGGCAGGCTTGGATCGCGACGTGTCGGCATGTTGCAAGTTTAACGTGTCGAATCGTGTCTTTTGATTCATTGTGCGCCGCAAGCGCCCTGCCCCAACAATCTGCCCCAAGGACGAGAAGGAAGATCAGATGAAATATTTCTTCGCCGCCGCCATGCTCGCGAGCGCGGTCGTCGGTTTCAGCGAAGCGGCCAGCGCCATGCAGGGCTGCGGCCCCGGCTGGTATCGCGGCCCCTATGGCGGCTGCCGTCCGATGGCCGGACGTCCGCCGGTCGTCGTTGTGGCGCCGGCTCCCGCGCCTGTCGTCGTCGTGCGTCCGCGCGTGTGCCCCTACGGCTTCCGCTGGTACGCCGGGCGCTGCCGCCCGTTCTGATCTGATCCTTCGAGTTGCGAAACGGCCGCGCGGCGAAAGTCTGCGCGGCCGTTTTCTTTTTGAAAACCTCCAAACGGGTCATCCGTGGAGTTTCGCCGAGGCCCTGAATCGAGACGGGGACCGCGAACCGCGATCCCCGCCAGGCCTCGACGGCCGAACGCTTACCAGTGATGGTGATGGCGATGCCAGCGCCGGCGGCGCCAGCCCCAGTGACGGTGGCGCCAGCCCCAATGATGGCCACGGCCGTGCCAGTGAATCTGTTCGGGCTTCAGCTGCGCGGCTTCCTCGCTGGTGGTGACGGCGGGATGAGCATCGGGATTGCCTTCCGGCATGCGCGACGGACCGCCGACCGGCTGCGGTGACAGGGGCGCTGCCTGGGCGGTCGCGGCGAAGGCGGCGGCGCCCGCCGTCATCCCCAATGCAAGTTTCAGAAAGTTCCGGCGCTCCATGACATGTCCTCTGGGCTATCGAGCAAGTGATGCAGAGGAAGTGTCGCTGTAAAGACATGAACCCAAGCTGAATCGCGCATTCAGATTCGTTGCGAAGTGGATAGCTTCGTAGCCCGCATGAGCGAAGCGACATGCGGGAACGTCTGCCCCGGATGTCGCGGAGCTTGTCATCGGGCGGCGCTTTGCGCCGACCCGTTGGCTCATCCGGGCTACAATCGCTACGATCGCGGCGACTTCGCAAACTCCTGGGCCAGCACCAGCGTCTCGCGCGAGCGCTTCACGTCGGGCCAGTCGCGGTTGAAATCGGCGACGAGCCTTTTCAGCGCATCGCCCTTCAGCATCGCATCGAGCTTGGCCTCGTCATCGAACTGATACATCGCCTGGTGCAGCGAGGGATCGTCGAGGCTCCAGAACCGCCAGGCTTTGCTCACGCCGAACGCCTTCACCGCATCGGGCACATGCTCGGTCTCGTACCATCTGTCGAAGGCGGCGCGCTTGTCGGCATCGGTGACGATGGCACGGACGACGAAGAAGGCTGCTGGCATCGGATTTCCTCCTGTTGTTTGGCCTCAGGATAGCTGGTTATAGTCGCCGCAACAAAAAGCCCGCGCGGCGGAACTTGCCGTCGCGCCAATCAAGGGAAGGACAGCCATGCGCAGGATCATCTCGGCTCTCATCGCGATCACCTGCCTGTGGCCCGCGGCCTCGCCGGCCGAAATCGTCCGCTTCGACATTCTGGAACGCGTGCCCGCCTTCGCCGGGCGCAGTTTTGGCCCTGTTGGCACTTATGAGCGCATCACCGCGCGCGCGACCTTCGCGCTCAACCCGTCCGACGAACGCAACGCCGTCATAACGGACCTTGCGCTCGCACCGCGTGGCGCCGACGGCAAGGTCGAAGCCAGTGCCGACGTCGTGATCCTCAGACCTAGCGATCCCACGCACGGCAACGGCACGCTGCTGCTGGAAGTGCCCAATCGCGGCCGCAAGCTGGCGCCGCAGCTGTTCGACGATTCCGCCCAGCCCGGCGCCAACATTGCGGAGAAGACCGAGGACGCCGGCATCGGCTTCCTGCACCGCCAGGGTTTTACGATGGTCTGGGTCGGCTGGCAGGGCGACATCCCGTCCAAGCCGGGGCAGCTGGCGATGACCGCACCGGTGATCAAAGCCGTTACCGGCCCCGCGCGCGAAGAGGTGATCTTCGACAACACGACCAATCCCGCGCGCACGACGCTGACATGGCCAGCCGCGGACGCCGCCAACCTCAATGTTACCGTACGCGCGGCCTGGGCCGATCCGCGGCAGATGCCATCAGGCCTTACGGCAAAGCTGGTCGATCCCACCACCGTCGAGATCACCCGCCCCGACGGCTTCGACGCCGGCGCGCTTTACGAGATCACCTACTCCGCGCGCGACCCGGTGCCGCTCGGCATGGGCTTTGCCGCCGTGCGCGATGTCGTCAGCTTCCTCCGCCACGACGAGACGCAAGCGAACCCGCTGCTCAATGGCCTGCATCCATCGGTGACCCGCGCCATCGGCTTCGGCGTCTCGCAATCCGGCCGCTTCCTGCGCGACTTCCTTTATCTCGGCTTCAACGAGGATCTCCAGGGCCGCACCGTGTTCGACGGCTTGATGCCGCATGTCGCGGGCACGCGGCGGATGGCGACCAATGTCCGCTTCGGCCAGCCCGGCCGCAATCCACGCCATCCGCAGGATCCGGCGTGGCAGGCCGATCTGTTCCCGTTCACCTACGCGACATTGAGTGATCCCTATTCCGGCAAGACCGACGGCCTGTTGCGGCGCTGTTCGCTCTCGGCCACATGTCCGAAGGTGATGCAAACCGACAGCGAGCACGAATGGTGGGCCTCGCACGCCTCGCTGCTGGTCACCGATCTCGCCGGCAACCATCTCGACCTCCCCGACAACGTCCGCGCCTACATGATATCAGGCACGCCGCATTTCGCCGAAGCCGCGAAGGTCATGCGCAAGGGCTTAGCCGCGATGTCGCTGCCGCAGAACCCGATGCATGCGGGCATGCCGATGCGCGCGCTCCTCACCGATCTCAACGCCTGGATCAGCGACGGCATCAAACCGCCCGCAAGCCGCGTCCCCATGCGCGCCCACGGCACGCTTGTGCCAGCGCAGGGCGCCGTGCCGACCGACATCCCCGGCCTGCCCTATGCCGGCATCCACACGCTCGCCGCCTTCTCCGACCAGAGCGTGCTGCCCCCCAAGGAGATCGGCCGCTATCCCTTGTTCGTGCCGAAGGCAGACACCGACGGCATGGCCATATCAGGCATCCGCCAGCTCGCATTGGCGGTGCCGCGCGCGACCTACACCGCCTGGAATCCCCGCGCGCCAGGGTTTGGTCCAACGGCGCTCTATCCGCTGCAAGGCGCGGTCGTGCCATTCGCGCCGACCGAGGCCGCGCGCAAGGAAGTGCATGATCCCCGGCTGTCGATCGCTGAGCGATATGCGGACGACGGGACGTATGTGGCGGCGGTAAAGCGCGAGGCCGCGCGGCAGGTGGCGGAGCGGCTGCTGTTACCCGAGGATGCGGACCGCGCGGTTGAAGCCGCGAAGCAAGGTAAACTGGCCAAGCTTGGGCAGTGAGGGAGCCACGCTGCCGTAGGGTGGGCAAAGCGGCTTGTCCGCCGTAGCTCGAAGAGCGAAGGCGGAAGCGTGCCCACCACCTCTGTCCCTAGCAAAAGATCGTTGGCACGGCGCAAACGCGCCTTTGCCCACCCTACGGACTAATTTTGTGAGCGCGTGAACGGGACAAAGCGCACGAGGGCAACGGCGCGAGTCGTCGTCTTGCCGGGGGCGACTTTTTCGACGACCGTGAGCTGCTGGGTCGTATAAGCTGGTCCCACCGGCATGACGAGCCGGCCCCCCACCTTCAGCTGCTCGATCAGCGGCGGCGGTGGTTGCCCGAGCGCCGCAGTCACGACGATGGCATCAAAAGGACCGCATTCGGGCCAGCCATCGTAGCCGTCACCGAGCCTGACGCTCACATTGTCATATGCGAGGTCTCTGAGTGTTTTCGCGGCGGTCTCGGCCAGTTGCGGGATGATCTCGATGGTACAGACCTTTTGCGCCAGGCGCGCAAGAATGGCGGCCTGGTAGCCCGAACCTGTACCGACTTCGAGCACAACGTGATCGGGCGCGACCTCGGCCAACTGGGTCATCAAGGCGACGACGTAGGGCTGCGATATGGTCTGGCCGAGGCCGATCGGTATCGGTCGATCCGCGTACGCGACAGAGCAGGATCGCTCGGGGATGAACAGATGGCGCAGCGTTTGCGCCATGGCCTCAAGGACCCTCTCCGACAGGCCTTGCTGTCCCAGAACACCGGCGGCGGACCGGGCGTAGGTCCGGATGGTTTCGACCATGGCGGCGCGCTCGCGGACGCATTGCGCGTCCTGTGCGTTCGCTTCCCGCGTGACGACAATCATGGCAATCACGAGCAGCAAGGCCTTCATGATCGCGCGCTCTCCAACCCTGACAAGGAGTGCCGCGGCCGAGCGCGGATACCTCGTTGCCAGCGCTACATCCTCCGCAACAAGGCCGATTGCCGGCTCGAGGCTAGTTTAGTCTTCGTCCGGCTCGCGTACGACCGCCGGTTCGTCGTCTTCGTCTTCGTCCTCTTCATCCTCATCATCATCCTCATCGTCTTCGTCGTCATTGGGATCTCGGGGCGGCCATGTGTAGCCCATGATCACAAAGGGACTCGGGTCGATCGAGCTGTTGGAATCTTTCTCGGGGGTGTGTTGCTTCATGTCATTGCTCCCCAGGTATGGAGCTTGAGAGCGCCGGCGGTTCGACGGCATTGTCGATGCAGACCGGTCGTTTCCGATGTCATCCGGCTGCTACAACTTGTAGCCGATCTGTCGCAGCAGGTCCTTCCGCCACGCGATGTCGGCGTCGGCTTCGATGCCCAAGGGCGAGGCGCCATCCACCACGCCGAGCACGCCGCGCCCCTGCTCTGTTTGCGCGACAATCACCTCAGTCGGGTTGGCCGTCGCGCAGTAGATGCGGCAGACCTCCGGCACGGCGCGCACCTGAGCCAGTACATTGACCGGAAAGAATCCGTCGCCCAGGAAGATCAGGAAGGTGTGGCCGGCGCCGACGGCCAATGCGTTGTCGCGTGCAAGCGTGATGGCGGCTTCGTCATTCCCCGACCAGCGCACCAGCCGCTTGCCAGAGGCCTCACAAAAGGCCAGCCCGAAGCGGATGCCGGGGACAGCCCCTACCAGCGCCTCGTGGAGGTCCTCCACGGTCTTGATGAAATGCGACTGGCCGAAGATGAAGTTGGCGGCGTCAGGCTTGACGATGGGCACCACGGTGAGTTCCATGGCTGCGCTCCTTCAAGGTAGACACGCAACACATGGTAGGCCACCGGGAGGCGATTGCAAGCGGCCAGCGGCGGCTGATTTCGCGCCGCGGCGCATCGACACCTTTGCCCGTCGAGCTACGGCAGCCAAGCCCCTCGCGGCGCGCTCGTCCTTACGCGTGCGCCCGCGTCACATCAGTTTCATGGGCGCATCGCTGACCATCCGAAGGTCGATCCTGCCGATCAGTTGAGACCGAAGCGCTTCCGCAGCACCGATGGCGCTCTCGGTGAGCGAAGCGAAAGCCATCCTACGAGGTCACGCCTTTTCGGTGTCCATGAAAATTCGTCTCTCGCTGTCGGAACGCCTGCCCCTCATCCGTCCTATGTCCAAAGACAGCACGGAGACGCCGCATGCCCGACCTCACCCTCACCACCTTCGACTGGGTTCCCGAGATGCCGCGCGGTCTCGTGCGCGACCTTCGCGTCCGCTGGGCGCTCGAGGAGGCCCGCCTGCCCTATCGCGTCGCGAGCGTACCGTTCGGCGACCGCGGGCCTACGCATCTCGCGCACCAGCCGTTCGGCCAGGTGCCGTGGCTGACCGACGGCGAGCTCTCGATCTTCGAGAGCGGCGCGATCCTGCTTCATCTCGGCGAGCTCAGCGCGAAGCTGATGCCGCCAGATCCGCGCGGTCGCAGCGAGGCGACGAAATGGGTGTTCGCGGCGCTCAATTCGGTGGAGATGGCAAGCCTGCCATGGTCCATGTTCAAATTCACCGGCAGTGACGACGGTTCACCGGCCGCGAAGTTCGTCGACGGTTTCCTCAAAATCCGCCTCAAGCACCTCGAGCCGGTGTTGGCCGGCCGCGAATGGCTGGCGGGCGCCTTCTCAGTCGCCGACATCCTGATGGCGGACGTGCTGCGCCCCGTCGATCGTTTCGACGGGCTGGCCGATCATCCGTCCTGCCGCGCCTATCTCGCGCGCGCCATCGCCCGCCCGGCTTTCATCAAGGCCCGCGAGGACCAGATGGCGCATTTCGCCGCGGCGGATGCGAAACGCGGAGCGTGATGCGCCTCACACAATCAATCCGGAGCCCGGAATACAGTCGCTACGGAGCGAAGCAATTCGAAAGTTGGCACATGACCCGCATCGAATATCTCAAGCAACAGGTCGCCCGCGCCGAGCGGCTGGCGAAAGCCATCCTCGATCGGCAGACGGCCGAGCGGCTTCAAGCCTTCGCCGCCGAATGCCGCACCGAATTGTCGGAACTGACGCTCAAGACCGCCGCGTGAGGCGTGGTGGCGCTGGATGCGTCACACCAATTTCAAGGGCGCATCAGCGACGACCCGGAGGTCGATGCTGCCGATCAACGCCGAACGGCGCGCCTCCGCAGCGCTGATGGCATCGTCCGTCTGCCGCAACGTGCTGACGTTCGAACCGAGCGAGACAATCCCACCAAGCACCAGTGCGATCGACCCGAGGGCTGCGGTCTGACCGAAGCCAAACAGGCCGAGGATCGTAACCAACAGCAGCGCCGCCCCGCCGCCGATGGCGATCTTGGACGCCAGGATGTACTTCCGGCAGCGCTCGGCGATCTCGGCGAGCCGCTCGATCCGATCTTCGATGTCGGAGATTTCGTCGGTCGGGTCGTCTTCAATCATTGGATTGAGGATGCCAAATCAGAAGGAACCTGTAGCCCGCATGAGCGTAGCGACATGCGGGACCTGGACGAAGAACCCGGATGTCGCGGCGCTCATCCGGGCTACGCTCCCTCACAACGGCAAATTGTCGTGCTTCTTCGCCGGCATTTCCGTCTTCTTGTCCTTGAGCATCGCCAGCGCGCGGGCGATGCGCTTGCGGGTCGAGTGGGGCATGATGACGTCGTCGATGTAGCCGCGCTCGGCGGCGATGAACGGCGACAGGAAGCGATCTTCGTATTCCTTGGTGCGGGCGGCGATCTTGTCGGGGTCGCCGATGTCGGAGCGGAAGATGATCTCGACCGCGCCCTTGGCACCCATCACCGCGATCTGGGCGGTCGGCCAGGCGTAGTTCATGTCGGCGCCGATCTCCTTGGAGGCCATGACGTCGAAGGCGCCGCCATAGGCCTTGCGGGTGATGACGGTGACGAGCGGCACGGTGCACTGCGAATAGGCGAACAGCAATTTTGCGCCGTGCTTGATCAGGCCGCCATATTCCTGGGCGGTGCCCGGCAGGAATCCCGGCACGTCGACGAAGGTGACGATCGGGATGTTGAAGGCATCGCAGAAGCGGACGAAGCGCGCGGCTTTCCGCGAAGCATCGCTGTCGAGCACGCCGGCCAGCACCATCGGCTGGTTGGCGACGAAGCCGACGGTGCGGCCCGCGATGCGGCCAAAGCCGGTGACGATGTTCTTGGCGAAGGCTTCCGCGATCTCGAAGAAGTCGCCCTCGTCCACGACCTTCAGGATCAGCTCCTTCATGTCGTAGGGCTTGTTCGGATTGTCGGGGATCAGCGTGTCGAGGGAATCGTCGAGGCGCTCGATCGAATCGAAGCTCGGCCATTCCGGCACGCCGTCGGTGTTGTTGGACGGCAGGAAGTCGATCAGGCGCCGCATCTGCAGAAGAGTCTCGACGTCGTTCTCGAAGGCGCCGTCGGCGATCGAGGAGCGCGTGGCGTGCACCGAGGCGCCGCCGAGCTCTTCCGCCGTGACGACCTCGTTGGTCACGGTCTTCACGACGTCCGGGCCGGTGACGAACATGTAGCTGGTGTTCTTCACCATGAAGATGAAGTCGGTCATCGCAGGTGAATAGACGTCGCCGCCGGCGCAGGGGCCCATGATGACGGAGATCTGCGGGATCACGCCCGACGCCAGCACGTTGCGGCGGAACACGTAGGAATAGCCGGCGAGCGCAGCGACGCCCTCCTGGATGCGGGCGCCGCCCGCGTCATAGAGGCCGATGATGGGCGCCCGCGCCTTCATCGCCATGTCCTGGAGTTTTGTAATTTTCAGCGCGTGCGTTTCCGAGAGCGAGCCGCCGAACACCGTGAAGTCTTTGGCAAAGACAAAAGTCTTGCGGCCGTTGACAGTGCCCCACCCCGTGACGACGCCGTCGCCGGGGACCTTGCTCTTCTCCATGCCGAACTCGGTGGAGCGGTGCTCGACGAACATGTCGAACTCCTCGAACGATCCCTTGTCGAGCAAGAGCTCGATGCGCTCGCGCGCGGTCAGCTTGCCGCGGGCGTGCTGCGCCTCGATGCGCTTCTCCCCGCCGCCGAGCTTTGCGCCGGCACGACGATCTTCAAGGGCGTCCAGGATATGTTTCATTTGCTCCCGCCAGTTCTTAAGTGATGCGGGGTTCTAACACGGCATTTTGCGGGCCGGAAAGCCGCTTTCGCCGTCGCAGGGCTGCCTTGCCGTAGCGGGAAAGCGCAAGGAATTACAAAGTTTTGTCCGGGAGGCGAGCATGACGGAAGGAACGGCCGAGACGGGGGCTGCGACAGGCGGCGTCAACATCCTGCTGCGGCTGGAGGGCCTGACCCTGTTTGTGGGCATGGTGATGCTCTACTGGGCCTGGGACGGGTCGTGGCTGGTGTTTGCCCTGCTGTTCTTCGTTCCCGACCTGAGCTTCCTGGCATACCTGTCCGACGCCAGGTTCGGCGCGATGGTCTACAACGCCGCCCACAGCTACATGGCGCCGGTGGCACTGCTGACGCTCGGCTTCGGCCTCGCCTCGCCCCTCACCCTGTCCATCGCCTTGATCTGGCTCGCCCATATCGGCATCGACCGGGCGCTCGGCTACGGCCTGAAATATTCCGCCGGGTTCGGCTTCACCCACCTGGGGCGGATCGGGCGGCAGAAGGACGCCTGACCCGGCCCGCAAAATTGGCAGCCCGGCCCGTTGACCGGGCGAGCCGATTCAGGCTTGCTTCAAGGCCCTGCGATCAGGCGCCGAATGTTGCGTGAGCCCAGTCGGTACGGCGGCGGTCCATCACGTTGGCTGCTCACTCATGTCCGCGACGGTCGTCCCACTGCCGCCGAACCCATCGTCCGAAACCATCGACTTCCTGCGGCGCATGGCCAGCATGGTGTCGGGGCGCAACGGCGAGATGCTGCTGCGCGCCGCCAGCATGATCGAGTCGCTGGGCCGGCGGGCGATGTCGGCCGAACGACTTTATCACCAGGGGCAGGAAGAGAGCACGCGCAACAGCGAGCTGCGCGAGGCCGCCGAGCTCGCCTCCGATGCCATGGTCGGCCAGATCGAGGCGCTGCGCGCGCAGCTTGCGGAAATCACTGCAGCGGCCGCCGCCGAGCGCGCCGCCTTCGATGCCGAGCGCAACAAGCTGCTCGGCCTGATGCAGCACGCGGAAAGCCATATCGTCAAACTCACCGGTGAGCTCGACAGCCTGCGCGCCTCCGTGGACAGTTTCAACGAGACCGTGGTCTCCGTGCCGATCGAGGTGCTGCGGCTGGCGCGGACGCAGTTCGACTATCTCTCCAGCGGCTTTGCGCGACGCGGCGACGTGATCTCGCAGGCGATGAGCGAGATCGGCGGCTTCGCCATCGACCAGGCGCTGGCGGCGAAGAAGACGGCTGACAAGGGCTGAGGCCGCCGCGCGTCAAATTGACAGCGCGCAGGTCCGTTGGTCTACTCCCCGAAAATCACAAGGGAGGATCCGATGCCGACGGCATTCCGCGCCGCCATGGTGCTCATTGCGCTCTGCGTTTCCACCGTCCTCGCCAATGCGCAGGCGCTTCCCAAGGAAGTCGCAACGCGCGCCGAGATCTACCCGATCCCCTCGCTCACCCTCTCCGACCAGCAATTTTTGAGCGGCGATGCGGCCGCCGGCAAGGCGGTGACGGTTGCCGGCGAATTCCGCGTTGCGCAAGGCACCGGCAAGTTGCCCGTCGTGGTGCTGATGCACGGCTCCAGCGGCGTCGGCGCCACCACCGAGGCCTGGGTGCATGCCTTCAACGCCATGGGCATCTCGACCTTCGTGATCGACGGCTTTACCGGCCGCGGCCTGACGGTGGTCGGGCCGAACCAGGCCCTGCTCGGCCGGCTCAACCTGATCGTGGACATCTACCGCTCGCTGGAGATTTTGGCCAAGCATCCGCGCGTCGATCCTGATCGCATCGTGCTGATGGGTTTTTCGCGCGGCGGCCAGGCAACGCTCTATGCCAGCCTCGAGCGCTTCAACAAGCTCTGGAACAAGTCAGGCATCCAGTTCGCGGCCTACATTCCGTTCTATCCGGATTGCTCGACGACCTATGTTGGCGACAACGACGTGGCAGCGCGCCCGATCCGCATCTTTCACGGCACGCCCGACGACTACAATCCCGTGAGGAGCTGCAAGGCCTTCGTCGAGCGGCTCAAGACCGCCGGGCGGGACGTGGTGCTGACCGAATACCCCGACAGCGCGCATGGCTTTGACAGTGGCCTGCTCGGCGCCAACACGGTAGCGGTGTCGGCGAATGCGCAGACCGTGCGCAACTGCAAGATTAGGGAAGGTGACGGCGGCGTGCTGATGAATGGCGATACCAACGCGCCGTTCACCTACAAGGATGCCTGCGTCGAGCTCAACCCGCATGTCGGCGGCAATCCGAAGACGGCCGCGGAGTCGCGCAAAGCGGTGGAGGAGTTTTTGCAGGTGTTGTTCAAGCTGGGCTGAGACTGCGGAGCTTGCACCGACGCAGTAGGGTGGGCAAAGCGAAGCGTGCCCACCAAATGGATGACGTATAAAGAGATGGTGGGCACGGCGCTGCGCGCCTTTGCCCACCCTACGGAATCGCAGTTTGTCGCGCGCTCCTCCCCCTACGGCTCACCCGGCCTAAACGGCTCCTGCTTGTCCGGCGGCACCGTCTCTTCCGCCATCGCCAGCAGCATCGCGACCATCACGTAATTGCCGGCGACCGCGGTGAGATCAACGATCTGCTGATCGCTGAACACCTTCTTCGCCCGCGCATAGGTCTCGTCCGTGACCTTCTTGGTCGTGGTGATCTCGGTGACGAAATCGTAGACCACCGCCTCGTCCTCGGCCATCTTCGACGGCCGCTTGTTCGCCTTCAGCTCCGCGATGATGTCGGCCGACAGGCCCGCCTTGGCCGCGAGCGGCGCGTGCGCGAACCACTCCACCTGCGAGCGCCACTGCCGGCCGATGATCAGGATTGCGAACTCGTTGAGCTTGGTGGGGACCGAGGTCTCCCAGCGCAGATAGTAGAACAGGTCGAACAGGCGCTGGCCGAGCACCGGGCTGCGGATCATCGGATTGTAGGGACCGCCGATTCCGACGCTCGACACTTTCATGATCTGCTCGCCGAGCGGCTTCTGCCTGGCATCGAGCTGGTCCATGGTGAGCTGCGGAAAGCGCGGCTCCTTGCTGGTGGCGGGTGCAGCAAACATCGTGGCGGCGAGCCAGCCGCCGGCGGCGGCAAGCGTGAGCGACGACAGCCAGAGCGGTGTTGAGTTCATTGTCTCCTCCCGACCTTTGTTCTTGCTTGGTCGGGAGGATGCTAATCGAGCGACGACGGCGCGGTAACGCTAGATCGCGCCGATCTCGGCAAGACAGGCTTGCGTCAGCGGCATGCGCTCGCCGACGAGACGTGGCTCCTTGCAATCCATGTTGAGCGCGAACACGGTGTGCGCCTCGCCCTTCTCGGCCCAGCCGACCATCCAGCCGAGCGACGGCTCGCCGCGCTCGGCGCCCAGGAGACCGGACTTGGCACGGATCACGCTGTCGCCGACCTTGGTCACCGGCAGGATGTCGGCGACGAGGTCCTGGCTGCGCTTTGAGATCGGCAGCGCACGACGGCGCAAGCGATCGACGAAATCGATCTGCTCGACCGGATCGATGCGCAAATTCCCGGTGAGCCAGAACTGGTCGATTCCGCCGCCGATGTCGCGATTGCCGTAGTCGAACTCGTCGACATATTTCTGCATGCGCTCTTGTCCAATGCGCCGCGCGATCTCCTGATAGACCGGCACCGCGCTCACCGCGATCGCGCTGCGCAGCGTGTGGTCCTTGTTCCAGGCCTCGATCGGCCGCTTCACACCGTCCCAGGGGAACACGTCCTTGTCGGGATCGGCAGCGACACCCGTCTCCAGCGCGATCAGCGAGTTCGGAATCTTGAAGGTCGAAGCCGGCAGCTTGCCCTCGCCCGAGCGCTCCTTGTCGGAAGCGACGATCAGATAATCCTCGACCTTGTAGCCGACGAAGGTGCCTGATGTGCCGAGATCGGTGAAGCGCTTGGCAAGACTATCCCGGATCTCGTTGCGCGGCGGCGCAACATGGGCGAATGCCCGTTGTGGCAGGATCGCGGTTGCGGCGAGAAGACCGAGGGTGGAGCGGCGGGTGAGCAAGACTGATATCCGTTGAACGATGAGGGCGCGCGCGACGATGCAGCCGCTACGTGGTGAAACGATGACAGGTAGGTTCTACCGTCCCCGGCCCGACAGCCGCAGCACGAACACCAGCACTTCGGCGACCGCCTTGTAGAGATCGGGCGGGATCTCCTCGCCGAGCTCGACCTTGGACAGCGCGCCGGCCAGGATCTCGTTCTCCTCGATCGGGATGTCGTTGGCCTTGGCGATCTCGACGATCTTTTCGCCGATCGTGCCCTTGCCCTTGGCGACGACGACGGGCGCATTGGTGCCCTTCTCGTAATGCAGGGCGATTGCGAGCTTGGATGGATCGCTCATGTGGCGCGATCCAGGAAGTGGCCGGCGCGGGCCGGCGCCGGCTGCGGAGGCGTGCCGTCGCGCACGACGATATCGCCGGGCTTGAGCTCGGCCCGCGTCATCGCCTGACTGAGCTCGCCGATCCCGGCGCGGAGCTGCTGTGCGGTCGCCGGCCGCTCCGCCCACATCCGCACGAAGGTCTTGTCACCGTTGAGCGTAATCAGGGCATGCACCGGGCCTGCCGGCTCGACATTGAGCGTGAAGCGCGCACGCCAGGCGCGCCTGGCGGGATCGGCGGATTCATTGCCGCCGTCGCGCGAGATCTCGAACTGCGCCATCGCGGTGCCCTGCGGGGTCGCGAAGGGGATCTCGAAATTCCATTGCGGCACGGCCGGATCGATGCGGTGACCGCTGGCATCGGTGCGATCGGGGAGCGAGGCGACCTGAAGCAGCGTCTGTCGCGCGATCGCGGCATCGGTGTCGTCGAGCAGGCGATGCACGGTCGCGGCCAGCGGCGTATCCGGCGCGAGCGACGGCGCGGCGATAGCCTGCGGCGCCGGCAGCGCTCCGCGAAACGGCGGTGGTGTGGTCGCGCGCGCGGCGGCCTCGAACACATGACCATCAGGCACGGCCTTGTTCGAGCCCGGTACATTGCCGAGCATGCGCGGCAGGTTTTGCGTGACCTCTTGCAGCAGGCTCGCAGCAAGGCCTGCGGACATGGTTCGCTGCATCGGGCCTTGCGGATTGCCGCCCGCCATCTCCGCCAGCACGGCGGCTGCAAGCGCAGCGCTGCGTGGCAATTGGATCCGCTGGGTTCCTTCGGCATCGGGCGACGGCAATGCCGCCTGTGCCGCCTCGCCCGCCACTTGAAGCGCGAAAGCTGCGGTCTGCGTCGTGGCCGCATCACGCGGCGGCAGCGCCGCGCCTTGCGCCGGCGCCTGCGGCACGGTGGTCTCAAGGGTGGCCAGTGTCTGGCGCAGCACCAGCAGCGCGGCCTTCAAGTCCGGCGTCGCACCCGGGGACGCGGTTGTGCCTGCGGCCAATGAAGCCTCAAGAAACAGTCCGGACTTCTGGAACGCGGTTTCGATATCGCCGCCATCGAGCGCGGTGTTGAGCGGCGTCTGCTGCGCCAGCACGTCGAGCACTGCCTGCTTCAGTCCCGCTGGCAAATCGCTTCCTGTGACGACGGAGGCCAGATTGGCGAACAGCGGCGCCTGGCTGCCCTGTTTTGTCACCGCCTCGGCCGAAGCGGCGGTGACGGCGACCTGCTCCAATGGCGTCAGCGTGTTGCGCGGTGCGCTCATAGTGGGCGCAAGCGGCGGGCTATCCACGAGAGAGGCTGCGCGTGGGGTCAGCGTGATCTGATCGGCGGTCGCCTCGCCTGCCCCGTTCATGACGGCGAGCCGGATGGTGCCGTCGTTCTGCGAGACCGCGAGCTGGAGGTTTTGCCCCGGCGTCAGCGACACCTCCGACATCACGTCCATCGACAAATTGGCGATCGCGATCCGCACCAGATTGTCGGCCATGACGCTGACCACCCTGGCATCGACGACACTGCCGGCCTGGAGCACGAGATCGGGCGTCGCCGCATCAGCCACAGGGCTGGCGGCACTGACCGGAAGGATCGAGCTTATCGGCGTCGGCATCTCAAGGGGCCCGGAAAACGCTAGCCCCCACCCTAAGGCCCCCTCGTAAACCTCTCGTTAAGGACCTTGGGCCGCCGGCGGCTTCACGGCTGCCAGAACCGTCACGGCGGCCTCAAAATCCTTCAGGCGGGCGGCGCGGCGGGCGGCTGCCTCCTCGTCCACGCCCCATTTCTCGACGTTCCAGTCCTCATCGACATGAGCGGCGGTCCAGACCTGGTCCGCATCGCGCACGCCATGGGCGAGCGCCAGTGCCAGCAGCGCCGAGCCGGTCAGGGTCGTCACCATGTGGAGCGCGGCGACCGACCAGGCATCGCCGGGCAGCGCGGCCCGGGCGGCCTTCAGCGCCTCGTCCGGCTGCTTCACATGCATGACGCCCTCGGACAGGATGAAATGCGCCCCCAGCGTCTCCGCGGCCCAGAACAGCACGGGGTCCCAATGCGCCGCCTCGCGGGCGACCAGCCCCTCGGGATGGCCGGCGCGATAGAACAGCAGGTCGGACTCGAAGTATTTCGCGAGGTCGTCGCTGACGAGTTCGACACGGTCGATGACGCCCTCGACCACGCTGTTGGCGATCCGGGTCAGCGGCATGGTGACAGGATCGATCGTCTCGCCCTGGGCCGCCCATTCGGCGGCCACCGCATCGGCCAGCGCGCGCGTGGGAATGATCACTTGCCGGCCGGAGGGCGTGCGGATCGGTTTGCCGTCGAGCGTGATGGCGAAGCCGCCCTCGGCATCCGTGACGCCGGTTGCCTTGTAGAAGCGCTTGCGCAGCGGCGTGCGCGCGGACTGGCGCGCCGATTCCCGTGGATCCGGCGGGGGCTGCCCCGCGGCTTCTTCGAACAATTCGCGCATGTGAGTTTTCGGTCCCGGTCGCTGGATGCTAGGCTTGTAAGATAAGACCGGCAGCCGATAAAGCGAGCGGCGGGCATGAGGGAACTTGCGGGCATTGGGGCCCTGTTGGCAGGATTTTGGCTGGCCGCGGCCGAGGCCGGCTTCCGCACCCCGGAATCGCTGGTCCGCAACGTCTACGCCCATTACGGCGAAGGCGCGCCGGAGCTGTCAAAAGGCCTGCCGCGCGACGCCGGGACCGCCCGCCAGTTCTTCGATCTGCCCCTGCGCAAGGCCTGGAGCGCGCCGAGGATCGAGCCCTATGATTTCCTGGTGCAGAGCCCGAGCTGGAAGCTCGGCCCTGTTACGATCGCGGTCGTCCGCAAGCAGTACGACAAGACCTATGTCGCGGCGAATTTCGACAATCACGGCCGCCGAGTGGCGCTGAACTTCGTCCTGGTCAACGGACCCGAGGGTTGGCTGATCACCGATGTCGAGAGTCCGCACGACAGCTTGCGGATGTTTCTGGAGCAGTTTCGGAATTGAGGATGTGTGGGGACGCTGGTCGCCAAACATTCCGCTGTCGTCCTGGCGAAAGCCAGGACCCATACCGCGTGATCTATCGAGAGGACCAAGTCGAAGTACCAAACGACGAGTCTTCGTCAAACTCCTCCCTGTGGTAATGGGTCCTGGCTTTCGCCAGGACGACTTTGGGGAAACACCCTAGCCCCAAGCTCAGCCCTACTCCTCCGGCGCGTTCTCGATCGGGTCGAACCGGCTCGCATCGAGCCCGAGCAGATTCCACGACTGCTGCATGTGCGGCGGTAGCGGCGCGGTGGCGTCGATCACGCCGCCGCGCGGATGCGGAATGACGATGCGGCGCGCGAGCAGATGCAGCCGGTTTTGCAGGCCGCCCGGCAGCTCCCAGTTCTCGATGTTGAAATATTTGGGATCACCGATGATGGGATGGCCGATATGGGCCATGTGCGCGCGGAGCTGGTGGGTGCGGCCGGTCACCGGCTTCAAGGACACCCAGGTCAGCTTGTTGCCGGCGGTCTCGACCACGGCGTAGTACGTCACCGCGTGGCTGGCGCCCTCGTCGCCATGCTGGGCGATGCGCATGATGGTGTCGTCCTCGCTCTCTTCCTTCGCGAGGAAGGTGGAGATGCGTCCCTGCTTCGGCTTCGGCAGCCCCGGCACCAGCGCCCAATAGACCTTTCGCGCCGATCTCGAACGAAAAGCGCCGGTCAGATGCGAGGCGGCAAAGCGCGTCTTGGCAATGAGGAGACAGCCCGAGGTCTCGCGATCGATGCGGTGCACGAGCCGCGGCTTCTGGCCCTTGGCATCGCGCATCACCTCCAGCATCTGGTCGATGTGCCGCGTCATGCCCGAGCCGCCTTGCACCGCAAGGCCCGCCGGCTTGTTCAGCACGAGGACGTCGTCGTCCTCCCAGATCGTCATCTCCTTCAGCGCCTTGAGCGTCTTCTGCGCAGCCTCCGACAGCTCGCCGACAACCTTCGGCGCGTCGAGCTTCAGCGGCGGAATGCGGACGCTCTGGCCCTCCTCCAGTCGGTCCTTGCTGTCGACACGCTTGCCGTCGACGCGCAGCTCGCCTTTGCGGACGACGCGCTGGATGTGGGAGAACGACAGGCCGGGAAAGCGCGCCTCGAGGAAGCGGTCGACGCGCATGTTGTTCTCGTCGGCCGTGACGATGACAGTCTGCACCTTGGTCGGCAGCAGCGCCTCGACCGGCTTCTCCGGCGCAGGCCTGTCCTGGGCGGCTTTAGCCGGACGCCGCTCGGCGCGCTCGGGGGCACGCCGCTCGGCACGCTCTCCGGCAAAGCGCGGCGGCTTACCGCCGGGCTTGCCGCCCGGACGCGGCCCGGCCTTCTTCGCGCTGCGCGCCTTCAACGGGCGTGCGTCATCGCGCTCGTCACGCGAACGGGGCTTTGGATTCATTCTCTTGATGCGGCGGCTCATGAATGCCTGCGTACCCTAAAAGCGGCCTTTCGTCACGGCGAAATGGCCGCCTCTAGCGCGAACCGCCCCGCTCCTTACGCAGCTTGGCCCAGTAATCCAGCCGCTTCCGGATCTCGCGCTCGAAGCCGCGCTCGGGCGGGTCGTAGAAGGTCTGGCGGCCCAGGGCTTCCGGGAAGTAGTCTTGGCCTGAGAACGCGTCGGGGGCGTCGTGGTCGTATGCGTAGCCGGAGCCGTAGCCCTCCGACTTCATCAGCTTGGTCGGCGAGTTCAGGATGTGTTTTGGCGGCAGCAGCGAGCCGGCCTGCTTTGCGACCTGCATCGCCGTGCCGAAGGCGGTGTAGACCGCATTCGATTTCGGCGCGGTGGCGAGATAGACCACGGCCTGGGCAATGGCGAGCTCGCCCTCGGGATGACCGAGGAAGTCGAACGCATCCTTCGCGGCATTGGCGATGACGAGCGCCTGCGGATCGGCAAGGCCGATATCCTCGACCGCCATGCGCACGACGCGGCGCGCCAGGAACAGCGGGTCCTCGCCGGCGTCCAGCATGCGCGCGAGATAATAGAGCGCGGCGTCGGGATCGGAGCCGCGCACCGATTTATGCAGCGCCGAGATCAGATTGTAGTGGCCGTCGGCCGACTTGTCGTAGATCGGTGCACGCCGCTGCAGGATGTCTTGCAATTGCGCTGCATTGAAAATCTCGTCCGCACGCGCCGAACGCCAGACCTCCTCGGCGAGCGTCAGCGACGCGCGGCCATCGCCATCGGCCATGCGCACCAGCACCGCGCGCGCCTCGGCATCGAGCGGGAGCTTCCTGCCCTCGACCGCCTCGGCATGCGCGAACAGCTTCTCGATCGCGGCGGCGTCGAGCGAGCGGAACACCAGCACGCGCGCGCGAGAGAGCAACGCCGCATTGAGCTCGAAGGATGGGTTTTCGGTGGTCGCGCCGACCATCACCACCGTGCCGTCCTCCATCACAGGCAGAAACGAGTCCTGCTGGGCGCGGTTGAATCTGTGCACCTCGTCGACGAACAGCAGTGTGCCCTTGCCCATCTCGCGGCGGGCGCGCGCGGCGTCGAACGCCTTCTTCAGGTCGGCGACGCCGGAGAACACCGCGGAGATCTGCTCGAAATGCAGATCGGTGGCGTCCGCCAGCAGCCGCGCCACCGTGGTCTTGCCGGTGCCGGGCGGGCCCCAGAACACCAGCGATCCGAGCGTGCGCGTCTCCAGCATGCGCGTCAGCGCGCCGTCGAGGCCGAGGATGTGATCCTGGCCGACGACCTCCGACAGCGCACGCGGACGCAAGCGATCCGGCAGCGGATGCGGAGCCTCGTGATCGAGCCCCGCCGCGGCGAAGAGCGTTGGCGTCTCCTGTGGTCGCTTCGAACTCATCCGCCCAGCGTAACGTTGATCTGCTGACCGCCGCGCACCAGCGTGATGCGCCAGATCCGCGGGCGCTCGCCCGCGGCCTTCTCGAGATCGCCGGTCTTGCTGATCTTCTGGCTGTTGACGGCGAGGATGATGTCACCCTTCTGGAAGCCCACACTCGCCGCGGCGCTGTCGCCGCCGAGATCGGCGATCACGACGCCTTCGGTATCGGCGTCCAGATGCAGCTCGTCGGCAACCGCCGGCGTGATGGTCGAAACCTTCGCGCCCTGGAACGGCGAACGCGCGGTAATAACGAGCTCGTTGCGGCCTGTGTCGGGCGCGGTCTCCAGCGCCACGGTCAGCTTGACCGGCTTGCCGCCGCGCTGCACGTCGATCTGCGCCGTGCCGCCCAGCGGGCGCGTCGCGAAGCGATAGTCGAAGGCGTTGGGGTCATCCACGGCCTGGCCGTCGATCCCGGTGATGAGATCGGAGGATTTCAGGCCGGCCTTGGCCGCGGGGCCGTTCGACACCACGCTCGCGACCAGCGCACCGGTCGGCGAGCGCAGGCCGAGGCTCTCGGCGATCTCCGGCGTCACCGCCTGCAATTTCGCCCCAAGCCAGGGACGCTTCACCGCCTTGCCGCCGCTCTTGGCGGAGGCGACGACGACGCGCACCATGTTGGCGGGAATCGCAAAGCCGATGCCCTGCGAGCCGCCGGAGCGCGAATAGATCGCGGTGTTGATGCCGGCGAGCTTGCCGCTCATGTCGACCAGCGCGCCGCCGGAATTGCCGGGATTGATCGCCGCATCGGTCTGGATGAAGAACTGGTAGTCGGTGATGCCGACCTGCGTGCGCGCCAGCGCCGAGATGATGCCGTGCGTCACCGTCTGGCCGACGCCGAAGGGATTGCCGATCGCGAGCACGACGTCACCGACCAGCAGCTCGTCCGAATTGGTGAAGTCGAGCGTCGGAAACTTCTCTTTAGTGTCCTTCAGGCGCAGCACGGCGAGATCAGTGCGCGAATCCTTGAGCAGGATCTCGGCCTCGAACTCGCGCTTGTCCGACAGCGACACCTTGACCTGGTCCGCGCCCTCGATGACGTGGACGTTGGTGACGACGAGGCCGGAGGCATCGACGATGACGCCGGAGCCGAGCGAGCGCTGCATCTGCTCGGGCTGCTGGCCGGGCACGCCGAAGAAGCGGCGGAAGATCGGATCGTCCAGCAGCGGGTTGCGGTTCTGCACTACCTTCGCGGCATAGACGTTGACGACCGCCGGCTGCACTCGCTGCACGATCGGTGCATAGGACAGCCGCAGCTCGGCCGGCGAGGACGGGACCCGACGGTCCTGCGCAGCAGTCGGATTGAAGTGGGCCGAAAAGGCCACGCATAATGCCGTGACGGCGGCAGTCCAGGTCGATCGAAACATTCCTACCTCTTGGAAAAGACGACGGAATATAGGCGCCTTCGCCCCCCAATAGAAGGGCGCCGGGCGGCAATATTCGGCCCCTTCCCCGGTGTGTCCGGCCTGCAAGCCCCGCGTGCGAATCAGGCAATTTGGCCGGACTGTCCATTGGCATGATGCGCATCATCCAGCATTGTGGTGAGAAGCGGATTCGGTTGCAGCGAATTTACATCAGTGGGAACCGCGCAACCGGGCGCAGCGTCGCGGGGCAGTCATCGATCACACCTAGGCTCTCCGTTCGCGACTTGGGAAGTTCGTCAAACGATGGAGGCATAACGTGAGCAGGACAAGACTTGCAGCCACGGCGATTGGTCTCGCCGGCGCGCTGGCGGCCTCGCAGGCCCAAGCCCAATCGGCAAGCAACAGCGAGCAGGAAATCGCGCTGCTGAAGCAGCAGCTGAAGCTGCTGGAGCAGAAGCTCGACAAGCTCCAGAGCCAGACCGCCGCGAATACGGCGGCCACGGCGAAGGCAAGAGCCGACGCCAAGGCTGAGGCGAAAGCCGAAGCGCGTTCGGAAGCCAAGGCGGTGGTGGCCAATGCAAACGCCGCGTATCCGGTCAAGGGCGCGGCGCCGGTATCCGGCGTCGTCGTGACGATGCCGAACAACCGACCGACCATCTGCACCGCCGACGGGGCAAACTGTGTGGCCATCACCAGCCGCCTCCACTGGGATGTCGGCGGCTATGACTATCGTCCCAACACGGCAGGCACCGTGCCGCAGAAGCTCGACAGCGGCGAGAACGTCCGCCGCGCGCGCATCGGCGTCACCGGCAAATTCTTCAACGACTGGAACTTTGCATTGATCTACGATTTCGGCGGCTCGTCCGACGGATTTGGCGGCGCGGCGCCGGGATCGCTCCCGGGCGGCGGCTTATCCGGCGTGGAGAACGCTTATCTGAGCTACACGGGATTGAAGCCGTTCGGCGGCAAGATGGCCATCGAAGGCGGCATCATGGACCTCCCCTACACGCTCGATGAAGCCACAAGCTCCAACGACATCTTGTTCATGGAGCGCGCCTCGGCAGGCGTCGTCGCCACCAGCATCGCCGCAGGCGACTTTCGCTCGGCCATCGGCACGCGCTGGTACAATGACGTGTTCTGGGCTGGCGCCTATGTAACCGGTCCCGCCACGGGTGCGATCCATTCCGCCTCGAGCGCTACGCCGAACGGCACCACCGAACAGTATGGCGCGGTCGCCCGTGTCGCCGGCCAGGTCGTCAGCGGCAAGGACTACTCGGTCCATCTCGGCGGCAACGCAGAGTGGCTGATCCAACCGACGCGTAACCTCGTGACGGGCGCGCAGACGGTGACGCTGAACGATCGTCCGGAACTGCGCATCGATCCGACGGCACTGGCGACGACCGGCGCGATCGCCAATGCCTCCGGCGCACAGGTCTACAGCGTCGAAGCGGCCGCCACCTACGGACCGCTGATCCTGCAGGGCGAGTATTTCTGGTTCAACATCGATCGCAGCGCCAATACCGGCCTGCCGCCGCTGGGTGCGCCGAGCCTCAAATTCCAGGGCGGCTATGCGCAGGCCGGCTACGTGCTGACGGGCGAGAGCCGCAGCTACAATGCGGCGAATGCAGCCTATAGCGGCGTCAAGCCGGCGCACCCGTTCTCGCTCGAAGGCGGCGGCTGGGGCGCGTGGGAGATCGCGGGGCGCTTTTCGACCCTCGACCTCAACGATCAGCTTGGGAGCGCCACCGGCATCGCCGGCGGCCGGCAGACCGTCTACACGCTCGCTCTGAACTGGTACGTCAACGGCAATGTCCGCTTCATGCTGGACTATCTGCATGGCACGGTGTCGAAGCAGGCCTCGCCGGTCTCGACTGCCGATGTCGGCTCGAAGTTCGACGCCATCGCGATGCGCACGCAGTTCGCGTTCTAGGCTCACTCGTCGTCCCGGGGCGCGCGATAGCGCGAACCCGGGACCCATAGCCACAGGATTGAGTTTGGCGAGGACTCGGAGTTGCCGGCTCGCGCCACAACTTCTCCCTGTGGTCACGGGTCCCTGCGTTCGCACTAGGGCATGCACGTATCTAGTGCGGCGGATTGACTCGGGTTGGCCACAGGGGATTCCAGAATCGGAAGTCTGTGTG
>NZ_JAFCJZ010000040.1 GCF_018130765.1 Bradyrhizobium iriomotense | reverse complement strand
ATCCGCAAGCTGGCCATCAATGCCCTGCAAGCCACGCCTGGTCCGGCCCGCATCAGCCACAAAATGCTCCAGGCGAGATGGAATAACGACTTCCTCCTCACCGTCCTTGCCCATATGCGATAGCCCTACCTTGCGGGGGAGGGCGGGGGAGAGGGGTAGCCCAGGAAAAGGTGTTTGTGTTGCGAAGAAGAAGCGCGTTGCGCGAACGATGGAGTCCCCGTGTGGACCCCTCTCCCTAACCCTCCCCCGCAAGGGGGGAGGGAACGCAGCGAGGATCGGAGCTGGCTGTTTGCCTTACAGCGCCACGCTGCGCAGCCCGAAGCTGCGGGCTTCGTTCTGCAGCACCGGCCGCACCGCGTCGATCAGGCGCGCAGCCGCGGCATCGACCGACAGCCCCGCCGTATCCACCACCGCCGTCGCGCGCGAATACAGCGGCTCGCGGCTGAGCAGGATGTTGCGCAGCTCTGTCATCGCCGAGCGATCATCCGCCATCGGGCGCAGATCGCCCTGGCGGCGCACGCGCGCCATGTGCTCCTCGGGCTCGGCCTTCAGCCAGATCGTGTAGAACGAGGTCAGGATCTGGTCGAAGGTCAAAGGCTCCGACACGATGCCGCCGCCGGTCGCCAGCACCATCAGCTCGTTGCGCGCCAGCAGCTGTTGTAGCGCCGCTTGCTCCATGCGGCGAAAGCCTTCCTGGCCGTAGAGCGCGATGATCTCGGCGACCGAGAGCCCGTTCTGCTGCTCGACCTCCTTGTTGAGCTCGACAAAGCTCCAGCCGATCTTCTTCGCCAGCATCCGGCCGAGCGTCGACTTGCCGGCGCCGCGCAGGCCAATCAGCGCGATGCCGCAGAACGGCGCGCGTCGCGGCGCGGATGCGCTGCCCCCAGTGAGCAGGTCTTTTGCCTGCGCGATCTGCGCAGGCGTCGCCTTGCGCAAGAGATCACGAAACATCTGCCAGTCCGGCGTCGGATCGGCTGAGGGAAGCAGGTCTTCGAGATGCGCGCCCATCGCGCCGGAGACGCGGCGCAGCAGCACGATGGAGACGTTGCCCTTGCCGCTCTCGAGCTGCGCGATGTAGCGCTCCGAAATCCCTGACACCTTGGCGAGCACTTTTCGCGACATGCCGCGCAGCGCGCGCATGGTGCGCACACGCTGGCCGAGTTGTTCGAGGAAGCGGGATTCGGCGTCGGGACTGTCGGTCATGAGCCTTCTTTAGCGGATGCCTTCTTGAAAGGTCCTGCGGCGCGTTTTAATGAAACATAGTGCCTGCTGGCATTGACAGCAAGCCGCCGGAGTGTCTTTCTATGAATTATAATTCTAAATTCGGGGGAGATGTCCGTGAGCGAGGGATCCTATAACGCGGTGACCTGGCTGCTCGACCGTAACGTCGAGGAGGGGCGTGGCAACAAGCTCGTCTTCGACGACACCGTCTCGCGGCTCACCTATGGCGAGCTCCAGCAACAGACCCGCCGCGCCGCCAACATGCTGCGCCGGCTCGGCGTCCGCCGCGAGGAGCGCGTTGCGATGATCATGCTGGATACGGTCGACTTCCCGATCGTGTTCCTGGGCGCGATCCGCGCCGGCATCGTGCCGGTGCCGCTCAACACGCTGCTCACCGCCGACCAGTACGCCTACATTCTCGCCGACTGTCGCGCCCGCGTGCTGTTCGTGTCGGAGGCGCTCTATCCCGTCATCAAGGACGTGGTCGGCCGCATGCCGGATCTCGAGCATGTCGTGGTCTCCGGCGCCAAGCAGAATGGCCACAAGCAGCTTGCGGAGGAGATCGCCGGCGAGAGCGACCAGTTCGCCACCGCCGCGACGCACCCCGACGAGCCGGCGTTCTGGCTGTACTCGTCAGGCTCGACCGGCATGCCCAAGGGCGTGCGCCATCTGCATTCGAATCTGCAGGCGACCGCGGACACCTACGCCAAGCAGGTGCTCGGTATCCGCGAGAGCGACGTGTGCCTGTCCGCGGCAAAATTGTTCTTCGCCTATGGTCTCGGCAATGCGCTGACCTTCCCGATGTCGGTCGGCGCCAGCGTGATCCTGAACAGCGAGCGGCCGACGCCGGCGCGCATGTTCGACCTGATGAACCGCTACAACCCTTCCATCTTCTACGGCGTGCCGACGCTGTTCGCGGCGATGCTCAACGACGAGGCGATGAAGGGCGAGCGCGGTGGCAAGGCCTTGCGCATCTGCACCTCCGCCGGCGAGGCGCTGCCGGAATCCGTTGGCAACAGCTGGAAGGCGCGGTTCGGCGTCGACATTCTCGACGGCGTCGGCTCGACCGAGCTGTTGCACATCTTCCTGTCGAACGCTCCCGGCGACATCAAATACGGCTCGTCCGGCAAGCCCGTGCCGGGCTACGCCGTGCGGCTCGTCAACGAGGCCGGTCAGGACGTCGCCGACGGCGAGGTTGGCGAGCTCCTGGTCGACGCGCCCTCGGCCGGCGAGGGCTACTGGAACCAGCGCCACAAGAGCCGCCGCACCTTCGAGGGCCCGTGGACCCGCACCGGCGACAAATACATTCGCGACACGGAGGGCCGCTACACTTTCTGCGGCCGCGCCGACGACATGTTCAAGGTCTCCGGCATCTGGGTCTCGCCCTTCGAGGTCGAGAGCGCGCTGATCACGCATCCGGCCGTGCTGGAAGCTGCCGTCGTGCCCGAGGCCGATCCGGAAGGGCTCTTGAAGCCGAAGGCCTACGTCGTGCTGCGCCCCGGTGCAAAGACGACGGAGCTGCAGGAGATGCTGAAGGAGCACGTCAAGCAGAAGATCGGCCCGTGGAAATATCCGCGCTGGATCGACGTGGTGGAGTCGCTGCCGAAGACGGCGACGGGCAAGATCCAGCGGTTCAAGCTGCGGGAAGGGGCGAATTGAGTGTGACCGTGCAGCGCATAACTCATGCAATGGCGGCAATCTCCACTGCGCTCCCTCCCCCCTTGCGGGGGAGGGCGGGGGAGAGGGGTAGCCCAGCAAACGGTATTCGTCGTCGCGCGCGCTACGTTCTTCGTCACACCGCGAGTCCCCGTGTGGCACCCCTCTCCCTAGCCCTCCCCCGCAAGGGGGGAGGGAACGACTGAGCGTGTGGCGCGTGATCGCGTCCCACGTTGGATACGACGGAAGAAGAGTGACAGCATGACCAACCTCACCCCCACCGGCTTCCTCAGCATCGGCGGTGCCAGCCTCGAATACAAATGGCTGGCGCCGCAAGTCGCGGACGCGCCCACCATCGTCATGCTGCATGAAGGCCTCGGCTCGGTCGGTCTCTGGGGCGACTTCCCCGAAAAGTTGCAGCAGGCGACCGGCGCCGGCATCTTCGTCTATTCGCGCGCGGGCTATGGCCAGTCGAGCCCGGTCGCGCTGCCGCGGCCGCTCGACTACATGCAGCGCGAGGCGCTGGACGTGCTGCCGAAGCTCCTCGACGCGATCGGCTTCAAGCGCGGCCTGTTGCTCGGCCATTCTGACGGGGCCTCGATCGCGACGATCTATGCCGGCGCGCATCAGGATCACCGCCTGAGCGGCCTCGTGCTGATCGCACCGCATTTCATCGTCGAGGACATATCGGTGACATCAATCGCCGCGATCAAGGCGACGTACGAGACCACAGACCTCAAGGCAAAGCTCGCGCGCTGGCACAAGGATGTCGACAACGCCTTCTACGGCTGGAACGGGGCCTGGCTCGATCCGAAATTCCGCGACTGGGATATCTCGGAATATCTCGCCTACATCCGCGTTCCCGTCATGGTCCTGCAAGGCGTCGACGACCAATATGGGACATTGCGCCAGGTCGAAATTGCGCAGGAAGAGTGTTATTGTCCGGTCGATATTAAAGTCATTTCAGACGCGGGCCATTCCCCGCATCGTGAAGCGCCGGGGGCGACGCTTGACGCGATTGAGCAATTTGCAAGAGCGGCCCTGCGCAACGATCAGGGACTTCAGGGACACGCCGCATGACTATGTGGAGGCACATCTGTGAATGTGCCTTCACATGTGATCGGTCCGCTGCCGTGGCCGCGATGGGCCTATGTGCCGGGCGAGACCGGCGGGGTCGACGCCGATTACGAGACGCTCGACAGGGCCAAGGCGCTGGTGCCCTCGGCCTTCCGCGGCTATGTGCCGGCGCGGCATCCGGCGCTGCGTTACGGCCTCGCGCTCAACGACCGCGGCTATTTCTGGGAATCGCAGGAGGTGCTGGAAGCCGTGTGGGCCGCAGCGCCGCAAGGCGGCCGCGAGCGTATTCTGCTGCGGGCCTGCATCCATATCGCCAATGCGAATCTGCGACTGCGGATGCAGCGGCTGCACTCGGCCGCGCGCCTGTTCGGCGATGCGCAGGCAGAGTTGCGTGCCCTGAGCGCGCGCAAGGCGGCGGCCGGCGGCGACGGCTTTGTCGAGAGCTTTCCGATTCCCGCACTGACCGCGCTGCTCCAGGCCAAGCTTGGCCGTTCCCAACTCACCAAGGCCGACTGGATTGCGCTTGGCGCTATCGTGCGGTCCTAGGCCATCTGCATGAAACAAAGTGCATGCATGAGCGCTTAAGGGCTAGACGCCTTCCAAAAGATGCACTATTGTGCATCTAAAGGTGAACGCCAGAACATATAATCAAGCTCAAGGGTGGCCCATGGCCGGGGAAGATCGGCGCCTCGCAGGCGGCGCGACATTCATCGATTTCCAGACCGAACCGTCCCGCTACAAGCACTGGAAGCTTGCGGTCGATGGCGACGTCGCGACGCTGACCATGGACGTCGACGAGAATGGCGGCCTGTTCGAGGGCTACCTGCTCAAGCTCAATTCCTATGATCTCGGCGTCGACATCGAGCTTGCCGACGCGATCCAGCGCCTGCGCTTCGAGCACCCGGAGGTGAAGGTCGTGGTGATGCGCTCGGCCAAGAACCGCGTGTTCTGCGCCGGTGCCAATATCCGCATGCTCGCGGGCTCGACCCATGCCCACAAGGTCAATTTCTGCAAGTTCACCAACGAGACCCGCAACGGCATGGAAGACTCTTCGGAGAATTCAGGCCAGCGCTTCATCACCGTGGTGAACGGCTCTGCCGCCGGCGGCGGCTATGAGCTGGCGCTTGCCACCGACCACATCATCCTGGCCGATGACGGTGCGTCGTCCGTTGCGCTGCCCGAAGTGCCGCTGCTCGCGGTGCTGCCGGGCACCGGCGGCCTCACCCGCGTTGTCGACAAGCGCAAGGTGCGCCGCGACCACGCCGACTTCTTCTGCACCATCGAGGAAGGCGTGAAGGGCAAGCGCGCCGTGCAATGGCGCCTCGTCGACGAGATCGCTCCCAACTCGAAACTCGAAGGTAAGATCGCCGAGCGTGCCAAGGAGTTTGCCGCGGCCTCGAAGCGCAAGGGCAGCGGCAAGGGCATTACGCTTTCCCCGCTCAAGCGCATCATCGGCGACACCAGCATCCAATACGGCTTTGTCAGCGTCGACATCGACCGTGCCGCGCGCATCGCCACCATCTCGATCAAGGCGCCCGAGGCCGCGCCGCCCGCCGACATCGACGGCATGATGGCGCAGGGTGCTTCGTTCTGGCCGCTGCAAGTGGCGCGCGAGCTCGACGACGCCATCCTGCACTTGCGCATCAACGAGCTCGAGATCGCGATGCTGGTGTTCAAGAGCCATGGCGATCGTGCCCATGTGCTGGCGCACGACGCATTCCTCGAAGCCAACAAGGCGCACTGGCTGGTCAACGAAATCAGGCATTACTGGAAGCGCGTCCTCAAGCGCATCGACGTCACCTCGCGCACGCTGGTGACGCTGGTCGAGCCCGGTTCCTGCTTTGCCGGCACGCTCGCCGAGCTCGTGTTCGCCGCCGACCGCTCCTACATGCTGATCGGCACGCGCCAGGGCGACAACCGTCCGCCGCCGTCGATCGAGCTGTCGGCGATGAATTTCGGCCCCTATCCGATGAGCCATGGCCTGACGCGGCTGGAATCGCGCTTCCAGGCCGATCCATCCGACGTGGAGCGCGCGGAAGCGACGCTCGGCACCGCCCTCGACGCCGAGCAGGCGGAAGAACTCGGCCTCGTCACCTTCGCGCTCGACGACATCGACTGGGACGACGAGGTCCGCGTGTTCTTGGAGGAGCGCGCCAGCTTCTCGCCGGACAGTCTCACCGGCATGGAAGCGAGCCTGCGCTTCGTCGGCCCCGAGACGATGGAGTCCAAGATCTTCGCGCGCCTCACCGCCTGGCAAAACTGGATCTTCCAGCGCCCGAACGCGGTCGGCGAGGAAGGCGCGCTGCGCCGTTACGGCAGCGGCCAGAAGCCGAAATTCGATATGACGCGGGTGTAACGACTTTCGTGTCCCGGGCGCGGCGCAGCGCGAAGCGGTGCGACGCAGAACCGGGACCCACACAGACCGAGCAATAGGTCCCGGCTCGGCAGTGCAGCACTTCGCGCCGCACTGCGTCCGGGACACGAGACGGACCAAGGAGCACGGCCATGAACATGAACATCATGAACGTCGACTACTCGACCAAGATTCCCAACAACGTGAATCTCGCCGAAGACCGCCAGGTGCTCAAGGCGCTGGAAGGCTGGCATCCCGGTTACATGGACTGGTGGAGCGACATGGGGCCGGAAGGCTTCCAGGAATCGCTGGTCTATTTGCGCACTGCCTACTCCGTCGATCCGCGCGGCTGGGCCAAGTTCGATTATGTCCGCATGCCCGAATATCGCTGGGGCATCCTCCTTGCTCCGCAGGAAGAAAATCGCGTCGTGCCGTTCGGCGAGCACTATGGCGAGCCGGCCTGGCAGGAGGTGCCGGGCGAGCACCGCGCCATGCTGCGCCGCCTGATCGTGATCCAGGGCGACACCGAGCCGGCCTCGGTCGAGCAGCAGCGCCATCTCGGCAAGACCGCGCCCTCGCTCTACGACATGCGCAATCTGTTCCAGGTCAATGTCGAGGAAGGCCGCCATCTCTGGGCGATGGTCTATCTGCTGCAGAAATATTTCGGCCGTGACGGCCGCGAGGAAGCCGATGACTTGCTGCGCCGCCGCTCCGGCGATGCCGATGCGCCGCGCATGCTGGGCGCCTTCAACGAGGCGACGCCGGACTGGCTGTCCTTCTTCATGTTCACCTATTTCACCGACCGCGACGGCAAGATGCAGCTGCACTCGCTGGCGCAGTCGGGCTTCGATCCGCTGTCGCGCACCTGCCGTTTCATGCTCACGGAAGAGGCGCACCACATGTTCGTCGGCGAGACCGGCATCACCCGCGTCGTGCAGCGCACCTGCGATGCGATGAAGGCGGCCGGCATCACCGATCCCACCGACATCGCCAAGGTCCGCGCGCTCGGCGTGATCGATCTGCCGACCATCCAGAAGAAGCTGAACCTGCACTATACGCTGTCGCTCGACCTGTTCGGCTCGGAGGTCTCGACCAACGCGGCCAATGCCTTCAACGCCGGCATCAAGGGGCGCTATCACGAGACCCAGATCGAGGACGACCACCAGCTCAAGAGCGCCACCTATCCGGTGCTCAAGTTCATCAACGGCGAGATCAAGCTGGTCGACGAGCCGGCGCTCACCGCGCTCAACATGCGCCTGCGCGACGATTACAGCCAGGATTGCGTCAAGGGCATGCTGCGCTGGAACAAGGTGATCTCGACCGCGGGCTACGACTTCCAGCTCAAGCTGCCGAACGTCGCCTTCCACCGTCACATCGGCGAGTTCAAGGACGTCCACGCCACGCCCGACGGCATTTTGATCGACGACGCCACGTGGGCGAAGCGCAAGGACGAATGGCTGCCTTCGACGGCCGACGGCGACTTCATCACCTCCCTGATGCAGCCCGTCACCGAAACCGGCAAGTTCGCCTCCTGGATCTCGCCGCCAAAAGTCGGCATCGACAACAAGCCCGGCGATTTTGAATACGTGAAGATCGAGTCGTAGGCGGGCCTCATACTCAGCTGTCGTCCCGGACAAGCAAACGCCTGGCAACGCATAGCGTTGCCAGGCGTTTGTGCAGATCCGGGACCCATAGCCCCAGGGAGAGGTCGTGGCGCGAGCAGGCAACCACGAGGTCTTCGCCAAACTACTCCCTGTGATTATGGATCCCGGATCTGCGCTCGCTTTGCTCGCCTGTCCGGGACGACACTGAATATGAGGTGAGGGCGTCGCGTCTATCAACCAGCGCGCTCGCTCTCTTAGTCCCCCGGTTCAGCTACCCCGCAATCTCCAGCCCGGCATTCGCATACACCACGCCGCCATCGACGGCGATGGTGTTGCCGACCACGTAATCGCCCGCGCGCGAGGCGAGATAGATCGCGACGCCCGCCATGTCCTCGTCGGTTCCGATGCGGCGCGCCGGAATGCGCTTGGCGACTTCGTCAGCGTGGTCGCGCGCTGCGCGGTTCATGTCGGACTTGAACGCGCCCGGCGCGATCGCGGTGACGTTGATGTTGTCCTTGATCAGTTTCGTCGCCATGCGCCGCGTCAGATGGATCACGGCGGCCTTGCTGGCGGCGTAGGAATAGGTCTCGCTCGGATTGACGAAGATGCCGTCGACCGAGGCGATGTTGATCACCTTCGCCGGACGTTCCGCGCTGGCTGCCGCGCGGAGCGGCTTTGCCAGTGCCTTGGTCAGGAAGAACAGCGACTTGACGTTGAGGTCCATGACCTTGTCCCAGCCGCTTTCGGGGAATTCGTCGAACTCTGCGCCCCAGGCCGCGCCCGCATTGTTGACGAGGATGTCGAGCTTCGGCTCGAGCTTGACGATTTCGCCGGCGAGCCTGTCGCAGCCTTCGACGGTGGAGATGTCGATCGGCAGCGCGATGCATTCACCGCCATATTGCGCGGTGAGTTCTTGCGCGGTCGCCTCGCACGGGCCGGCCTTGCGCGCAGTGATGTAGACCTTCGCAGCTCCGGCGCTGAGGAATCCCGCCGCGATCATCTTGCCGATGCCGCGCGAGCCGCCGGTCACGAGCGCGATGCGGCCTTTGAGCGAGAACAGATCGTTGAACATGATACCTCCCTTGGTTGGCGCCCGTTGTGGGCGGGACGGGGAGGGGAGTCAAGGAAGGCGCAGCGATGGGATGCGAGTGTATCGCGAGCGCGGTCCAACTAACTCGGTGTCGTCCCGGACAAGCGGAGCGCAGATCCGGGACCCATAACCACAGGGAGATGTTTGGCGAAGATTGGTCGTTCGGGATTGATACCGATCGCAATCGATAGATTCCGCGGTATGGATCCCGGATCGGCGCGCGCTTAGGGCGCGCTTGTCCGGGACGACAGCGGAGATTGCGGAGACTACGCCGCCGCGATCCGTCGAAAGCCGTTCCACATCGCAGTCGCAGCGCCCGAGGTCAGCACCGGCAGAATCCGCGTGTCCTGGTAGTTGCCGTTGAGCGAGACGCGCGGCAGGGCGGTCATGTGGCCGGCGTTCTCGGCGAACAGCATGCCGGGCCGCGTCGTCACCGCCGTCTTGAAGCCGGCGGAGGCGGCCAGTGTGAATTCACGCTCGCCCGCCGCGTCGCGGTCGCCATAGGGATAAGCGAAGTGCAGCACGGGACGCTCCAGCGCCTGCTCGATCCGCGCGCGGCTGACCGCCATTTCCTGCGCGGCGATCTCTTCGTTCTGCCTCGCGAGATTGCAATGGCTGATCGAGTGCGCGCCGATCGTGACCAGCGGATCCGCGGCCAATTGCTTCACGCCGTCCCAGGACAGGCAGAGGCTGCGGCACAGTGCTTCCATGTCGACACCGTGCCTGGTGCAGAGCGCCGCGATCTCGCGCGCCAGATCATGCTCGCCGGGCAGTGCGCGCAGCCAGTCGTGTAGGCGGTCGAACGTTGCCTGCTTTGTGGCCGGCGTCGTCGCATCGAGCCGCAGCGCGGAATTGCCGATCTTGACCTCGATCTGGTCGGCCTTGGCGATCACGGCCTCCAGCGCGGTCCACCACAGCCGCCCGGTGCCTTCCGCGAAATCGCTGGCGACATAGACCGCCAAAGGCGCGTCAAATTCGCGCAGCACCGGCAGCGCATAGTCCAGATTGTCGCGATAGCCGTCGTCCAGCGTGAAGGCGGCGAAGCGGCGCTCGAACCGACCCTGCACCAGCCGCTCATGCAGCTCGTCCATGCTGACGATGTCGATGTCGCGCGTGCGCAGATGGTTCAGCGTCGCGCGCAGGAACTCGGGGGTGACTTCGAGATGCCGGTTCGGCTGGAACGCGTCCTCGCGGGCCGGCCGCACGTGGTGCAGCATGAAAATGGCGCCGACGCCCGAGAGCAGCGGACGCAGCAGATGGTGCGCACCACTGAAGTAGAGCGCCCCCAGCCCGGCGCGGATCACGTTGTTGCGGAGTTGTTTCATTGCAGGCTGGCGGACCCCCGGGCATTCCGCCCTCAACTCTAAGGAAGGACCCTTGAAGAAAAAGTTATTCCAATTGTCCACGCCAGGCCCTCGGAAGGGCACGATTTCCGGTTTGACAGCCCGCCAAGGGTTTGTTTTGTCTCCGGTTCCAGAGTTCGGGTCGTCGAATGCAGAAGCTTTTCAGGTGGGCCAGCAAATGGTGGCTGGGGCTGATTCCCCTGGCCGTCATGTGGGGATTTGCGGCCTGGAATAATACCTTGCCGGTTGAGGCGGATTTGTCCGCCCGCAGCTCGGCGGCGTTGAAGGATACCGTTCTGGACAAGACCCGGATCGCGGTGGACGGCCGCGACGTCAGCTTGGCGGCGGACGCCTTTTCCGAGGAGGGGCGTCGCGATGCGGTGATGGCGGTCGAGCTCGTCCCGGGCGTGCGCCTGGTCGACGACCGGACCCGCCTCGTTCCCGAGGCAAAACCCTTCGTCTGGAATGCCGAGCGCGACGTGGTGCGGGTGACGCTGTCGGGTTCCGCCCCCCTGCCGTCAATGAAGGCCCGCCTGACCGAGGCAGCGCGCAAGGAGGTCGGCGGCGTCGAGGTGGCCGATCAGATGGGTCTCGCCCGTGGTGCGCCGCCGCGCTTCGAGGCGGCCGCGATGCTGCTGCTCGACCAGATCGGCAAGCTCAAGGACGGCAAGATCACGATATCAGACACCAAGGTCAATCTGTCGGGCATGGCGCGCGAGCTCGGCGGTCGCGAGGCGATCGCGGCCGCGCTGAAGAATCTGCCCGAGGGGTTCTCGATCGCCGCCAACGAGATCAAGGCGCCGCCCTACATCTTCCAGGCCTACAAGGATCCGGTGGCCGCGACCGTGACGCTGACCGGCTACGTCCCCGACAACAATGTCCACGCCGCGATCGCCACCAGCGCCTCGCGAAAGTTCTTTGGCGAAAAGGTCGTCGACAATCTCAAGTCCAGCATAGGCGCGCCTGCCTCGTTCAACCCCGCCGTGGTCGCGGCGCTCGGCGCGCTGTCGCGGCTGTCGACCGGCACGCTCGTGGTCTCCGACCGCGAGGTGAAGCTGTCGGGCGATGCGCTCTATGAAGGGGCCGCCAACGACATTCGCGCCGGCCTCGGCAAGGATTTTCCAAAGACCTGGCAGTACAAGCCGGAGATCACCGTGAAGCCGGCGGCAGGCCCGGTCGACGGCACGGTCTGCCAGCAATTGTTCTCCGAGCTCCTGGGCAAGGGCAAGATCCGCTTCGCCGCCAAGCGCGCCGACATCGATCCGGACTCCGCCGGCATCCTCGACCATCTCATTGAGACGGCGCTGCGCTGCCCTAACGCCAATATCGAGGTTGCAGGTCACACCGATGCCGACGGCGAGGATTCCTTCAACCAGGCGCTGTCCGAGAAGCGGGCGCAGGCGGTGATCGACTACCTCGTCAAAGCCGGCCTGCCCGCCAGCCGCTTCAGTGCGGTCGGCTATGGCGCGACGCAGCCCGTCGCCGGCAACGATACCGACGACGGCAAGGCGCAAAACCGCCGCATCGAATTTCTGGTGAGGTGATGATGCCCTATCTCGTCTCGTTCCATATGGGCTGGCTGATCGGTTCGGTGCTGCTGGGCTTCTGCATGGGCTGGATTTCGGTGGTCCAGCGCGGCAACGGCACCTCGAAGGTCACCGCGCGCTGGCTCGCCTTGCTCGCCGCGGGCCTGGTCGCGGCCTCGTTCGCGCATGTGGTCCCCGGCCGTTTCGGCTACTGGCTCGACCTCGGCCTGATCATGTTCGCCTGCTACCTGGTCGGCTGCACCATCGGTGCCTGGTTGCGCGACCGGGTGGTCGCGCGCACCGCGCCGCCATCGGCTGTGTGATGTTGCCATGCACCCTGACCATTGGGTCAGCAGGCGCCTCCGGCGCATCCGGAATCCGTGAACGAGACTCCGGGATGGCCCCTCTTTCAACGGGCCGGCGCGGCCCATAGATTGATTTCGGCTTAAGGCGTGAAGGAACATTGTGCGGCCGAAATCATCAAAACTTCATGGCGGCTGCGCAGGATTGCCACGGAGATTCGCGTCAAGCCTTGCCGCCGAAAGCGCCAAACCGTGCATCCGGAGCTCGCAACCTGCCTAAAACATTGAAGGCACGCGTTTTTGTTCGAATTGCCGAATTCCACTCCGCGCCAAAACGCGCTAGTGGAGAGGCGGGGGGCGTGCGCGATGCCGGAGCCGACGGTGAGGGGCCGTCGAGTGCCTGTGCGTCGGTCGCCTGTTCGCCGGCCGTCCTGGTCGCTGAAGTGTTGTTCGAGGTCTAGATGCTGGAAGCCATACGCAGGGCGATGACGTTTCTGCGCCAGAAGCAAATCCTGCATAAGCTTGGAGTTGTGATCAGCGTCGCGGTCATCGGCATCGCTTGCTATGTGCTCTATCACATGCTGCGCGGCATCGATGTCAACGAGGTCCTCGAAGCGATCAAGAGCACCGAGCCGAGCCAGATTGCGATGGCCGCGCTGTTCGTCGCCGCCGGCTATTTCACCCTGACCTTCTACGACCTGTTCGCCACGCGCGCGATCGGCCACGCCCACGTACCCTATCGCATCAACGCGCTCGCCGCCTTCACCAGCTACTCGATCGGCCACAATGTCGGCGCCAGTGTCTTCACCGGTGGTGCGGTGCGCTATCGCATCTATTCGGCCTACGGGCTGAACGCGATCGACGTCGCGAAGATCTGCTTCCTCGCCGGCCTGACCTTCTGGCTCGGCAATGCCGCTGTGCTCGGCCTCGGCATCTCCTACCATCCGGAGGCGGCGGCCTCGATCGACCAGCTTCCGCCCTGGCTGAACCGGACGCTGGCGCTGATGATCATCATGGCGCTGGTCGCCTATGTGGTCTGGGTCTGGACCCAGCCGCGCGTGGTCGGACGCGGGCCCTGGACCGTGGTGCTGCCGGGCGGACCGCTGACGCTGCTCCAGATCGCGATCGGTATCATCGACCTCGGCTTCTGCGCGCTGGCGATGTACGTGCTGGTTCCGGACGAGCCCAATCTCGGCTTCGTCGTGGTCGCGGTGATCTTCGTCTCGGCGACCCTGCTCGGCTTTGCCAGCCACTCGCCCGGCGGCCTCGGCGTGTTCGACGCCGCCATGCTGGTCGGCCTCTGGCAGATGGACCGGGAGGAGCTCCTCGGCGGCATGCTCCTGTTCCGCGTGCTCTATTATCTGTCCCCCTTCGTCATATCTGTAATCTTGCTGACGTTTCGCGAAGTTATAATCGGTGCCCGATCGAAGCGCTTGCAGCAGGCGGCGCTCAAGCTCGACCCCGGCCCGGCGCCTGAAGCCGCCTATGTGAGAGAGCGCAGCGACAGCGGCGTCTGACCGGCGCCAAGCCCTTGAGACAAGGCCTTTAAGACAGGGCCCTTAAGACAAGGCCGTTAGGACACGTCCTCCAGGAGAAGCCCGCCCGATGGCGATCGACGCCCCTTCTTCTCCCGCCGCCCAGCCCTGGTCCGACCGGCTGCGGCACTCGACGATCATCCTGATCGCCGCGGCGCTGGCGCTGTCGGTAGTGGTCTCGCTCGGGGAATTGTCGGCGCTGCACGCCATTGCCGTGTTCCTCTGCATCGCCGCCGCCGCGCTGATCCCCTGGCGATTGCACGATCCCGCCGCCTCGCGCGACGATGTCAGGCGCATCAACCCGGTCGAGAGCGCTGCGGTGGCCGCGGTCGTCGCCGGCATGCCGGATCCGGCTGTGCTGCTCGACCGCGCCGGCCGCGTCATCCATCTCAATGCCGCAGCGGCCCAGCTCGCCCCGGCGCTGCGCCGGAACGAGCTTGCCCAGTTCGCGCTGCGCTCGCCGGAGATCATCACGGCGCTGCGCGAGTCGATCGCGACCACGGAGCCGCGGCGCGCGACCTATCTCGACCACGTCCCGGTGGATCGCTGGATGGAGCTGATCATCACGCCGGTGCCGGTGCCGACCACCTTCGGTGGCGCCGACAAATGCATGCTGATGACGTTTCACGACCAGACGCCGCTGCGCCGGGTCGAGGAGATGCGCGCCGACTTCGTCGCTAATGCCAGCCACGAGCTGCGGACGCCGCTCGCCGCGCTGTCGGGCTTCATAGACACGCTGCAGGGCCAGGCCAAGGACGATCCCAAGGCGCGGGAACGCTTCCTCGGCATCATGCACAACCAGGCCACCCGCATGGCGCGCCTGATCGACGATCTGCTCTCGTTGTCGCGGGTCGAGCTGTCGGCCCATGTCCGGCCCGATACCCTGGTCGACCTCTTGCCGATCATCCGCCAGGTCGCCGACGGGCTGGAGCCGCTGGCGCGCGAGCGCCAGGTCGAGGTCGAGATCCATCTGCCGGAGCCGCCGGTAATGATCGCGGGCGACCGCGAGGAGCTGCTCCGCCTGTTCGAGAACCTGATCGAAAATGCGCTCAAATACGGCGCCTCGGGTGGACGCGTCATCGTGTCGCTGACCTCAAGCGGTGCCGCTGATGGAACTCAGGAAATCCGGGTCATGGTTCGCGATTTCGGCCCCGGCATCGCGCCTGAGCACCTGCCGCGGCTGACCGAGCGCTTCTACCGGGTCGATGTCGGCGACAGCCGCTCGCAGGGCGGAACAGGGCTCGGATTATCGCTGGTGAAACATATTCTTAACCGTCATCGCGGCCGGCTTTTGATCGAGAGCGTGCCGAAACAGGGTGCCACCTTCACCGCCTGTTTTCCCCAGGTCAGGACTCCTGCCGGGAACTAAAACACAAGCGATTTCAGTTGCTTGATGGTGTCATCCGACTGTCACGAAACCTTCGTAAAAGCACAGCCGACCGCTCCTAAAGGGGCGGCACGGGGAGCGCGATCGGGCGCGGATGGCGCTTCGCTCCCCTGTATGGAGACCAGCATGAATTTCATCAAAACGATCGTCGTTGCCGGCTTGGTCGCCGCATCGACGACGGCGGCCTTTGCTGCCGATATCACGGGTGCCGGTGCGACCTTCCCGTTCCCGATCTATTCCAAATGGGCTGACGCCTACAAGAAGGAGACCGGCAACGGTCTGAACTACCAGTCGATCGGCTCGGGCGGCGGCATCAAGCAGATCCAGGCCAAGACCGTGACCTTCGGCGCCAGCGATGCGCCGCTCAAGGCCGAGCAGCTCGAGAAGGACGGCCTCGTCCAGTGGCCGATGGTGATGGGCGCCATCGTCCCCGTCGTCAACATCGAGGGCGTGAAGCCGGGCGAGCTGGTGTTCGACGGCGAGACCCTGGCCAACATCTATCTCGGCAAGATCACCAAGTGGGACGACGCCGCGATCAAGAAGCTCAATCCGAACGCGAAGCTGCCGTCGGACGCCATCACCGTGGTCCGTCGCTCGGACGGTTCGGGCACCACCTTCAACTTCACCAACTATCTCTCCAAGGCCAGCGCGGACTGGAAGAGCAAGGTCGGTGAGGGCACCGCGGTCGAGTGGCCGGTCGGCGTCGGCGCCAAGGGCAACGAAGGCGTGTCGGGCAACATCAGCCAGACCAAGAACTCGATCGGCTACGTCGAGTACGCCTATGCCAAGCAGAACAAGCTGACCTACACCGGTCTCGTCAACAAGGCCGGCAAGCCGGTGCAGCCGACCGTCGAAGCCTTCCAGGCGGCCGCTTCCAACGCCGACTGGGCCAAGGCTCCCGGCTACTACGTCATCCTGACCGACCAGCCGGGCGACAAGTCCTGGCCGATCACGGCGGCGACCTTCATCCTCATGCACAAGGACGCCACCGACAAGGCGGCCTCGCAGGAAGCCATCAAGTTCTTCCGCTGGGCCTTCAAGAACGGCGGCAAGGCGGCTGAGGAGCTCGACTACATCCCGATGCCCGAGGGCGTCGTGACCCTGATCGAGAAGACCTGGGCTGCCGAGATCAAGAGCTAAGGCGCTCCCTGTCCCGGACATGGTGCCGGAATGATCTCCAAGATCTCCGCTCCGGATCGGCCTCGCGCCGCATCCGGAGCGCGCCACCAACAACAAGCGTATATAAATAACGGGTACAGGGGATCGGCGTGGCTGAGATGGCTGTCGAGAGCAACGTGATTGATGCCGCCGGACCGTATGATCGCGCCAAGGCCTTGAGCGCGTTCAAGCTCGGCGATCTCACCTTCTACTGGATCACGCGGCTGTCCGCGATCTCGGTGCTGCTGATCCTCGGCGGCATCATCATCTCGCTGATCGTCGGCGCCTTCCCGGCGATGAAGGAATACGGCATCTCCTTCCTGTGGACGCAGCGCTGGGCGCCGTCGGCCGATCCGCCCGTGCTCGGCGCGCTCGGGCCGATGTACGGCACGCTCGTCACCTCCTTCATCGCGATGCTGATCGCCATCCCGGTTGGTCTCGGCATTGCGATCTTCCTCACCGAGCTGTGCCCGCAATGGCTGCGCCGCCCGATCGGCATGGCCGTCGAGCTGCTCGCCGGCATCCCCTCGATCATCTACGGCATGTGGGGCTTCTTCGTGCTGGGCCCGTTCCTGGCCAACACGTTCCAGCCCTTCATGATCAAGATCTTCGACGGCGTCCCCGTCCTGGGCGCGATCTTCGCGGGACCCCCGTCCTATCTCAGCCTGTTCAACGCGGCGCTGATCCTCGCCATCATGGTGCTGCCCTTCATCACCTCGATCTCGGTCGACGTGTTCAAGACGGTGCCGCCGGTGCTGAAAGAGGCCGCCTACGGCGTCGGCTGCACCACCTGGGAAGTCGTGCGCAGCGTGGTGATCCCCTACACCCGCGTCGGCATCATCGGCGGCGTCATGCTGGCGCTGGGCCGCGCGCTCGGCGAGACCATGGCGGTGACCTTCATCATCGGCAACTCGTTCCGGATTTCCTCGTCGATCTTCGCCCCGGGCACCACGATCTCGGCGGCGATCGCATCCGAGTTCGCCGAGAGCGACGGCCTGCACCAGTCCGGCCTGATCCTGCTCGGCCTCTTGCTGTTCGTGCTGACGTTCTTCGTGCTCGCCGGCGCGCGGCTGATGCTGCTGCGCCTCGAAAAGAAGGCGGGGAAGTAACATGAATCCGATTTACGCCCGCCGCCGCCGCAAGGACATCGTCATCCGCGGCCTCTGCATTGCCGCCGCCGCCTTCGGCGTCACCTGGCTCGCGCTGATCCTGATCACGCTGCTCTACAACGGCATCGCCGGTCTGAACCTGCAGATCTTCGTCGCCGACACGCCGCCTCCGGGCTCGACCGAAGGCGGCCTGCGCAACGCGATCGTCGGCTCGATCATCATGACCGTGCTCGGCGTCGGCATCGGCGCGCCGCTCGGCCTGTTCGCCGGCACCTATCTCGCCGAGTACGGCCGCAACGACAAGCTGACCTCGGTGATCCGCTTCATCAACGACATCCTGCTGTCGGCGCCTTCGATCATCATCGGCCTGTTCATCTACGGCGCGGTGGTGGTGCCGATGCGCGGCTTCTCGGCGATTGCGGGCGCGCTGGCGCTCGCCGTGATCGTCATCCCCGTGGTGCTGCGCACCACCGAGGACATGCTGCTGCTGGTGCCGAACGCGCTGCGCGAGGCGGCTTCCGCGCTCGGCCTGCCGCGCTCGCTGGTAATCAAGCGCATCGCCTATCGTGCGGCCCGCTCCGGTCTCATCACCGGCGTGCTGCTCGCCACCGCCCGCGTCGCGGGCGAGACCGCGCCGCTGCTCTTCACCGCGCTGTCGAACCAGTTCTTCAGCCTCGGCCTGAACAAGACGATGGCGAACCTGCCGGTCACCATCAACAACTTCGTGCAGAGCCCCTACGCCTATTGGAAGCAGCTCGCCTGGAGCGGCGCGCTGCTGATCACGATCACCGTGCTTGCCCTGAACATTGGCGCGCGCATCCTCGGCGCCGAGAGGACTGCAAAATGACCGACCTTTCCGTATCCATGAGTTCCAGCGCCCATCTCGCCTCGCAGCCGCTGCCGGAAGCGCCCGCCAAGGTGACGGTGCGTAACCTCAACTTCTATTACGGCGAGCACCATGCGCTGAAGAACATCAATCTGACGCTCGGCACCAACCGCGTCACCGCGTTCATCGGCCCGTCGGGCTGCGGCAAGTCGACCCTGCTGCGCATCTTCAACCGGATGTACGACCTCTATCCGGGCCAGCGTGTCACCGGTCAGCTCATGCTCGACCAGACCAACATCCTCGACCCAAAGCTCGATCTCAATCTGCTCCGCGCCCGCGTCGGCATGGTGTTCCAGAAGCCGACGCCGTTCCCGATGACGATCTACGAGAACATCGCCTTCGGCATCCGTCTCTATGAGAAGATCTCGAAGTCCGAGATGGACGACCGTGTCGAGAAGGCGCTGCGCGGCGGCGCGCTGTGGAACGAGGTCAAGGACAAGCTCAACGCCTCGGGCCTGTCGCTCTCCGGCGGCCAGCAGCAGCGCCTCTGCATCGCCCGCACCGTCGCGGTGCGGCCCGAAGTGATCTTGTTCGACGAGCCCTGCTCGGCGCTCGACCCGATCTCGACCGCCAAGGTCGAGGAGCTGATCCAGGAGCTGTCCGAGAACTACACGATCGCGATCGTCACCCACAACATGCAGCAGGCGGCGCGCGTCTCGGACAAGACCGCCTTCATGTATCTCGGCGAGCTGATCGAGTTCGACGACACCAGCAAGATCTTCACGTCGCCGAGCGATCGGCGCACGCAGGATTACATTACCGGCCGGTTCGGCTGAGGAGACAGGACATGGGTTCTGAACATACCGCAAAGGCCTTCGACACCGACCTCCAGGAGCTCACCCGCCTGGTCGCCGAGATGGGCGGCATCGCCGAGCGCATGATCGTCGATTCCGTCAACGCGCTGATCCGCCGCGACGTCGCGCTCGGCCAGCGCGTCGTCACCACCGACGCCGAGCTCGACGCGCTGCAGAAGAAGATCGAGGAGCGCGCCGTGCTCACTATCGCCCGCCGCCAGCCGATGGCGGTGGATCTGCGCGAGATCGTCGGCGCCATGCGCGTTGCGACCGATCTGGAGCGCATCGGCGACCTCGCCAAGAACATGGGCAAGCGCGTCGCCGCGCTCGATGCCGACTTCCATCCGTTGAAACTGTTCCGCGGCCTTGAGCACATGACCGACCTCGTGCAGCAGCAGGTCAAGTCGGTGCTGGACGCCTATGCCGCGCACGATCTGCCGGCGGCGATGGCGGTGTGGAAGGGCGACGAGGAAGTCGACGCCATCTGCACCTCGCTGTTCCGCGAGCTCCTCACCTACATGATGGAGGATCCGCGCAACATCTCGTTCTGCATCCATTTGATGTTCTGCGCCAAGAACATCGAGCGGATCGGCGACCACGCCACCAACATCGCCGAGACCGTGTTCTACATGATCGAGGGCCAGGCCATCACCGACAAGCGGCCGAAGGGCGACATGACGACCTTCGCCACGACGGTCCCGAATACCTGAAGACTTTAAGGAGCGACAACAACCATGGGCGCACGCATTATGGTGGTTGAGGACGAGGAAGCTCTCACCGAGCTTCTCCGCTACAACCTCGAAGGCGACGGCTATGACGTCGAGACGGTGATGCGCGGCGACGATGCCGACACCCGCCTCAAGGAGCACATCCCCGACCTGATCGTGCTCGACTGGATGCTGCCGGGCCTCTCGGGCATCGAGCTGTGCCGGCGGCTGCGCACCCGTCCCGAGACCAAGCAGCTTCCCATCATCATGCTCACCGCGCGCGGCGAGGAGAGCGAGCGGGTGCGCGGTCTTGCGACCGGCGCCGACGATTACATCGTCAAGCCGTTCTCGGTGCCGGAGCTGCTGGCGCGCGTGAAGGGCCTCTTGCGGCGCGCAAGCCCCGAGCGGCTCGCCACTGTGCTCGCCTATGGCGACATCGAGCTCGATCGCGACAAGCGCCGCGTCGCGCGCTCGGGCCGGCCGATCGATCTCGGTCCGACCGAGTATCGCCTGCTGGAGTTCTTCCTGGAGCATCCCGGCCGCGTGTTCTCGCGCGAGCAGCTGCTCGACAGCGTCTGGGGCCGCGACATCTACATCGACGAGCGCACTGTCGACGTCCATATCGGCCGCCTGCGCAAGCTGCTCAATCTCGGACGCGAGCAGGACCCGATCCGCACCGTCCGCGGTGCAGGTTATGCGCTCGACGATCGCTTTGCGAAGGCCGAGCAGACCTAAGGCACGCGGCGTCAACAATCACAGCCGTCGTCCCGGACAAGCGTAGCTCCTGGCAACGCGTAGCGTTGTCCAGGACGGAGCGTAGATCCGGGACCCATAACCACAGGGCGTAGTTGTTTTGCGAAAAGGTAACTCCGAGTCCCGTAACCACATCTTGCGGTGGCTATGGGTCCCGGATCTGCGCGCGCTTGGGGCGCGCTTGTCCGGGACGACATCGGATATGTCGAGCCGTCATCGTGTGACGGCTGCAATCAGCTAGATCGACGAACTCACCGCGTGCCCGGCTTTGCCGGCGCGCGACGGCGATCTGCCGCGGGCTGATAGGCCACGCGCGAGTGCTGGGCGCAGTAGGGCAGACCCGACAGCGCCTTGCCGCCGCAGAAGAAGAAATCCGGGCTCGAGGGATCGCCGACCGGCCAGTGGCAGGTCGCCTCGTTCAGCTCCAGCAGCGACAGGCGCTGGCTCATCGGCACCACGTTGTCGTAGGTCACAGGCTCCGCCTCGACCTCGACCTCGAAGGCCTGCGCCAGCGCGGTGTTGCCGCGTGCGATCGGGCGGGTCACGCGCATCATGTGCTGCGCGGGACGCGCCTTGCGCGGCCGGGGAGCTGCCGATGAGGGGCTCTTGGCGCGGCCGGACAGGCCGAGCCTGTGCACCTTGCCGATCACGGCATTACGGGTCACGTTGCCGAGCTCGGCTGCGATCTGGCTGGCCGACAATCCGGCCTCCCAGAGCTTTTTCAGCTGCTCGACGCGATCGTCGGACCAGGTCAAAACCGTCATTGCACCCTTTCCCTCGCCGTGCGGCTGCCGTCCTGGCGCCTCGCGGCGAATGCCTAAGCCTCGAAAAACCCGTGCCGCCAGAATCCCTTAAGGCTCGCCGGGCGTAACCAGAACGCCCGAACGTCTACGCCGGTACATGAGGACTAAGAGGATCAGAACTGCTGCACGAGATGTCGTATCTGACAAGCCAAACGCTACAATATGGCGTGACTCGCGCGCAAGAGTCAGCCGACTCGCTTCCACATGTTCCGTGGCAAAAACCCGCAATTCCGGCACCGCAAGACTACGGATTCAGCGTTTCGCGAGGCTTTCGGGCGGCATTGACACCCGTTCTACCCGGCATAAGATAGTGCCACGTGCCGCCCTTAAAAGGCGGCACGTTTCGTTTTCCGGGCCGGTTGATGGTGCGCTGCGTGAGCGTGTTCAGGCCGTCCGCAACATCAAGTGATCGTTATGACGAACAGCGCCGCGCCGCATTTGCTTCCCGTTTTCGCCAGGGCCGACCTCGGTTTCGAGCGCGGCGAAGGCTGCTGGCTGATTGCGACCAATGGTGATCGCTATCTCGATTTCACCTCGGGCGTCGCCGTGAACGCGCTGGGCCACGCTCATCCCGCGCTGGTCAAGGCGCTGCAGGAGCAGGCGACCAAGCTCTGGCACATGTCGAACCTGTTCCAGAGCCCGGACGGCGAGAAGCTCGCCGCGCGCCTGTGCAATGAGAGCTTCGCGGACTTCGTGTTCTTCTGCAATTCCGGTGCGGAAGCACTCGAGGGCGTGATCAAGCTGGTCCGCCATCATCACTTCTCCAAGGGCCATCCGGAGCGCTACCGCATCATCACCTTCGAGGGCGCCTTCCATGGCCGCACGCTGGCGACGCTGGCCGCGACGGGATCGGCAAAATATCTCGAAGGGTTCGGCCCGCCGATGGATGGTTTCGACCAGGTGCCGCATGGCGACCTCGAGGCCGTCAAGAAAGCGATCGGTCCACAGACCGCCGGCATCCTGATCGAGCCGATCCAGGGCGAGGGCGGTGTGCGTTCGTCAACGCCGACGTTCCTCAAGGCGTTGCGTCAGCTCTGCGATGAGAAGGGACTGTTGCTCGCATTCGACGAGGTGCAGACCGGCATGGGCCGCACCGGCGACCTGTTCGCGCATCGCCGCACAGGCGTCACGCCTGACGTGATGTCGCTGGCCAAGGCGCTCGGCGGCGGCTTCCCGATCGGTGCGATCCTGGCGACCGCGGAGGCGGCCGCTGGCATGGGACCCGGCTCGCACGGCTCCACCTTCGGCGGCAATCCGCTGGCGATCTCGGCGGCGAACGCCGTGCTCGATGTCATGCTCAAGCCCGGCTTCTTCGACCACGTGCAGAAGATGTCGCTGCTGCTCAAGCAGAAGCTCGCCTCCGTGATCGACCGTCACCCCGATGTCGTCAGCGAGGTGCGCGGCGAAGGCCTCCTGATCGGTATCAAGGCCGTGGTGCCCTCCGGCGATCTCGTTGCGGCCTTGCGCAACGAAAAACTGCTCACGGTCGGCGCCGGCGACAATGTCGTGCGCTTCCTGCCGCCCTTGATCGTCACCGAAGCGGAGATCGAGGACAGCGTCGCGCGGTTGGAGCGCGCCTGCGCTGCGATCTCGTCCAGTCAGACCAAGCGGGCGGCAAGCTGATGAGCAAGTCACCGAAGCACTTTTTGGATATCAACGAGCTGCCGTTGTCGGAGCTCAAGAGCATGCTCGACGCCTCCTCCGCCATGAAGGCGAAGCAGAAGGCGCATCAGCCGGTGAAGCCGCTCGAAGGCAAGACGCTGGCGATGATTTTCGAGCGTCCCTCGACGCGCACCCGCGTCTCGTTCGACGTCGCCATGCGCCAGCTCGGCGGCGAGCCGATCATGCTCACCGGCGCCGAGATGCAGCTCGGCCGCGGCGAGACCATCGCCGACACCGCGCGCGTGCTGTCGCGCTATGTCGACGCCATCATGATCCGCATCCTCAACCATGACGCGCTGCTCGAGCTTGCGGCGAATGCCACCGTGCCCGTCATCAACGGCCTGACGCGGCGCTCGCATCCCTGCCAGGTGATGGCGGACCTTCTGACCTATCAGGAGCATCGCGGCCCGATCGAGGGCCGGACGGTGGCCTGGACCGGCGACGACAACAACGTGCTGGCGTCCTGGGCGCATGCCGCCGAGCGCTTCAAATTCCAGCTCAATGTCGCAACGCCCCCGGAGCTCGCGCCGAAAAAGGCGATGCGCGACTGGATCAAGGCCACAGGCGCGCCGATCATGCTCGGCACCGATCCCGAGGCCGCCGTGAAGGGCGCCGATTGCGTCGTCACCGACACCTGGGTGTCGATGGGCGACAAGGAAGGCGAGCACCGCCACAACGTGCTCAAGCCCTACCAGGTCAATGCGAAGCTGATGTCGCTGGCCAAGCCCGACGCGCTGTTCATGCACTGCCTGCCGGCCCATCGCGGCGAGGAGGTCACCGACGAGGTGATCGACGGCTCACAATCGGTCGTGTTCGACGAAGCTGAAAACCGCCTGCACGCGCAGAAGGGCATTCTGGCCTGGTGCTTTGACGCGGTGAAGTAGGTGTTGGCCGGCATCTCGCCGGCCATAAATACTACTCGTCGTCCCGGACAAGCGCGCCAGAAGCGCGCGCCGATCCGGGACCCATAACCACAGGAGGTCGTGTGGCGGTGACTCGGAGTTGCCATCTCGCGTTGTGGCCCAGTCCTGTGGTTATGGGTCCCGGATCTGCGCTTGCGCTTGTCCAGGACGACACTGAGTTTGGAGTTCCTCACCCCCTTCCATTCCCCGCTCTCCGACCCCAGATAGAGCCCCATGGTTTTTCAATCCCCTGACATGAAAACCGGGCCTGAAGGCCCGGTTCGCGCGCCATCAGCGGTTCCGATCGACGACGCCGTGCTGCCCTACGAGGTCGACGCGCTCGACGTGCGCGGTCGCCTGGTGCGGCTTGGTCCTGCGCTCGACGACATCCTGACCAAGCACGATTATCCCGCGCCGGTCGGCAAGCTGCTTGGCGAGGCCATCGTGCTGGCGACGCTGCTCGGCTCGGCGCTGAAATTCGAGGGCCGCTTCATCCTCCAGGCCCAGACCGATGGCCCGGTGTCGTTCCTGGTCGTCGACTACAAGGCGCCGGACCATCTGCGCGCCTATGCCCGCTATGACGCCTCGCGCCTGGGCACAGCGAAGGATTCCGGCACGCTGCTCGGCCGCGGCCATCTCGCCATGACCATCGACCAGGGCCCCGACATGAGCCGCTACCAGGGCCTGGTGGCGCTCGACGGCGGCAGCCTGGAAGATGCCGCCCACGAATATTTCCTGCGCTCCGAGCAGATTCCGACCAAGGTGCGCCTTGCGGTCGGCGAGGAGTGGCGCAGTAGCGACGGCGGCAAGCATCGCTGGCGGGCCGGCGGCATGCTGATGCAGTTTTTGCCGAAGGCGCCCGAGCGTGCCCGGCAAGCCGATTTGCATCCGGGCGATGCGCCCGACGGCGTCGAGGCGCACAGTGTCGCGGAAGACGACGCATGGGTCGAGGCGCGCTCGCTGATCGAGACGGTCGAGGACGTCGAGCTGATCGATCCGGAGCTCTCCGGCGAGCGGCTGCTCTATCGCCTGTTCCACGAGCGCGGCGTGCGCGTGTTCAAACCGCTGTCCCTGCAGGCGCAATGCTCCTGCTCGCGCGACGCGGTCGCGTCCATGCTGAAGAGCTTCTCGTCCGACGACCGCGCGGCGATGGTCAAGGACGACAAGGTCGAGGTTACCTGCGAGTTCTGCAGCTCGGTGTACCAGTTCACGCCGCACGAAGCAGGCGTGGAGGACGCGTAGCGCGAGGTGCCGTAGCCCGGGTGAGCGAAGCGATACCCGGGAATCCGCTCGCGAAGATCCCGGATGTCGCTTCGCTCATCCGGGCTACGAACCAAGTGGGATATCGTAGGGTGAGCGAAGCGTGCCCACGATCTCATGCCGCGATTGAAAATGGTGGGCACGGCGCGTTGCGCCTTTGCCCACCCTACGGCACCGTCCCTAGTTCAACACCCGCTTGTTATCCGGGCTGTCGAGCGAGAACGTCGGCACGTCGATCTCGAAGCGCTCGCCGGTTTCGCTCACCATCTGGTAGCGGCCGGTCATGAAGCCGGAGGCGGTCGTGAGCGGCACGCCGGAGGTGTATTCGAAGCGCTCGCCGGGGGCGAGCGTCGGCTGCTCGCCGACCACGCCCTCGCCCCTGACCTCCTGCTGGCGGCCGGTGGCGTCGGTGATGATCCAGTGCCGCGTCTTGAGCTGCACGGTCTCCTCGCCCGAGTTGGTGATGACGATGGTGTACGACCAGAAATAGCGGGAGCGGTCGGCCGACGACTGCTCCGGAACAAAGTTCGGCTCGACGGTCACTTCGATGTGGCGGGTCACGGCGCGGTACATGGCTGCCATCATACCGAAATCCGGCGCCGGAACCAAACCCGGGAAGGGGTTTTGGCGACATCGTGCCGCCAGAATTGGCGGGGAAGTACACCCCCAAGGGGAAGACACCCGAAGACACCCCTATGTGATCCGGTCGCTTTGCGAGATGACGTCCGGACCGGTAAACTCCTTCCAACGTCGCGATTTGGGTGAGGCTTTTTAGGCCCCGATGACCATTGCCGACCAAGTGACGGGATCGACCATCGCGGGAACCGCCAACCCCGCGGAGACCAAGCCGCGTGCGGCCGCGCCGGCTATTTCGCTGCCCGCCATCGGCGAGCGCGAGCTCCGGCTCGACCTGTTCCGCGGGCTGGCGCTGTGGCTGATCTTCATCGACCATCTGCCGACGAGCCTGCTGACCTGGTTCACGATCCGCAATTACGGCTTCAGCGACGCCACCGAGATCTTCATCTTCATCTCCGGCTACACCGCCGCCTTCGTCTACGGCCGCGCGATGCTGGAGGGCGGCGTCGTCATCGCCACCGCGCGCATCCTGCGGCGGGTCTGGCAGATCTACGTCGCCCACGTCTTCCTGTTCACGATCTTCCTCGCCGAGATCTCCTATGTGGCGACCAGATTCGAGAACCCGCTCTACACCGAAGAGATGGGGATCATGGACTTCCTCAAGCAGCCCGACGTCACCATCGTGCAGGCGCTGCTGCTCCGCTTCCGTCCCGTCAACATGGACGTGCTGCCGCTGTATATCGTGTTGATGCTGGCGCTGCCCGTGATCCTGTGGTCGATGAGGTGGAAGCCTGACGTCACGCTCGGCCTTTCCGTCCTGCTCTACGCGGTGACCTGGGAATACGATCTCTACTTCTCCGCCTATCCAAACGGCTTCTGGGCCTTCAATCCGCTGGCCTGGCAATTGCTTTTCGTCTTCGGCGCATGGTGTGCGCTCGGAGGTGCGCGGCGCATGTCGCGTATTTTAGCGTCGCCGGTAACGATGTGGATCGCGATCGCCTATATCGTGGCGGCGTTCTATGTGACGCTGACCTGGTATCTGCCGCAGCTGTCCCATCTGATGCCGAAGCGGCTCGAGCAGTGGATGTATCCGATCGACAAGACCGATCTCGACGTTCTGCGTTTCACGCATTTCCTGGCGCTGGCCGCGCTCACCGTGCGCTTCCTGCCGCGGGACTGGCCGGGCCTGAAATCGCCGTTGCTGCGGCCGCTGATCCTGTGCGGCCAGCATTCGCTGGAGATCTTCTGCCTCGGCGTCTTCCTTGCCTTCGCCGGCCATTTCATCCTGGCCGAGATCTCCGGCGGCGCAGCCATGCATGCGCTGATTAGTCTCTCTGGAATCCTGATCATGTGGGGCGTTGCATGGGTGATTTCGTGGTACAAGCGCGTGGCTGACAAGAGCGGTGCGAAAACCAAAAACGCCGTCGGCAACGCCGATATGGCGGGAGGGGGCTGATGAAGGCGAAGGTTCTCCTGAGCCTGATCCTGCTGTGCGGTAACCTCGCCGCGCCCTCGGCGCGCGCGGACGATGCTGCGCCTGCCGCTCCGGCAGTGCCCGCTGCCTGCGAATTGCCGTCCTATCTGCTCACCAGCGAAAGCCAGCTTCCCAAGGTCGCCGATGTCGTCAAGGCGGGCAAACCGCTGGAAATCCTGGTCATCGGCAGCCGCTCGACCACGATTCCGGCCTCGGAGGATGCGTCCTATCCGGCGCGCATGCAGGCCATCCTGAAGGATAGGCTACCGCCGTCGGAGGCCGTGCACGTCTCCGTAGAAATACAGAGCAAGAAAACGGCAGAAGAGGCGGCCACCACCTTCGTTAAGCTGATGGAAGCAAAAAGGCCTACTTTGGTCATCTGGCAGACCGGGACCGTGGATGCTATCCGAGCCATCGATCCCGACGATTTTCGCGGTGCTGTGACCGAAGGGGTTGCCGCGCTGCAAAATGCAGGGGCCGACGTCGTGTTGATGAACTTGCAGTACAGCCCGCGGACAGAGACCATGATCTCGGTGCCGCCCTATCTCGATAATATGCGGGTGGTGGCGCAGGAGCATGACATTCCGCTGTTCGACCGTTTCGCGATCATGCGGCAGTGGAATGACCAGGGTCAGTTCGACCTGTTCAGCCCCTCCCGCGGCCCCGAATTGGCGAAACAGGTTCATGATTGCCTTGGCCGGGCGTTGGCACAGTTCGTGATTGACGCGGCCCATCTGGGGCCGGCCCAGCAGCAAAATTGAGGTCTAGCGTTAATGAGTTCTCTCCGCCCTTTTTGCCCGACGGCATGGCTGGCTGTATCAGCAGCAGCAGCCCTGCTGTTGCTGACGCCGATGTCGCAGTCGCGCGCGCAGGCACAGGCCGCGCAGGCGACGCAAACGCCGGCGCAAACCGCTAATCCTGCTCCCGCATCGCCCTCCCAGACCACGGTCGCCGTGACGTCCCCCGAGCAGCGCGGCATCACCGCGCGTGCCATCGACAAGGTGAAGCAGGTCGCCAAATCCGCGGGCGATATCTTCAGCCGCGTGCCCTGCCTGCCGCCGAAGGGCGGCTCGAAGACGATGGGCTCGCTGCCGCATGTCGCCGCCAAGCTCGTTGCCGGCCAGCCCGTCGTGATCGTCGCGTTCGGCTCGTCGTCGACCGCCGGCTATGGCGCGAGCTCGCCCGATTTCAATTATCCGAACCGTCTCGCCGCACAGCTGCGCCGGCACTATCCGACCGCCGACATCACCGTCGTCAATGCCGGCGTCGGCGGCGAGGACGCGCCCGAGATGATGAAGCGCCTTCAGACGCAGGTGATCGACGTGCATCCGGACATGGTGATCTGGCAGGTCGGCACCAACGCCGTGCTGCGCAATCTCGATCCCGGCGATACCGCCAAGCTGGTCGAGGACGGCATCTCCCGCATCCAGTCCGCCGGCGGCGCCGACATCGTGCTGGTCGATCCGCAATATTCGCCGGCCGTCAATCAGCGCAAGGAGAGCGCCGGCAAGATGATCAAGCTGCTTGGCAAGGTCGCCGAGCTCCGCAAGGTCGGCATCTTCCCGCGCTTCGAGGTGATGCGCGACTGGCACGAGAACCAATCGATCCCGGTCGAAAGCTTCGTCATCGCCGACGGCCTGCACATGAACGATTGGGGCTATGCCTGCTTCGCCCAGCTCCTCGGCGACGACATCATCCGCTCCGTCGGCCAGATCAAGCTCGGGGTGAACGTGCCGGCCGATGTGAGAACGTATCGGCCGATGTAAGGCTCAGTGCCGTAGGGTGGGTTAGGCGAAGCCGTAACCCACCACTGTCTATCTCCGCGGATACAGAAGAGGTGGATTACGCCTTCGGCTAATCCACCCTACGAGACCGAGCTCTTGGCTCGCCTCACGCCTTCTCCAGCGCCGCCGTCAGATCCTCGATCAGATCATCCGCGTGCTCCAGCCCCGCGGAGAAGCGGATAAACCCCTCGCTGATGCCGAGCGCGGCGCGGTCTTCCGGCTTCAGGCGCTGATGCGTCGTGGTCGCCGGATGCGTGACGAGGCTCTTGGCGTCGCCGAGATTGTTCGAGATCTTCGCAAGCTTGAGCTCGTTGAGCACGCGGAACGCCGCCGCCTTGCCGCCCTTCACCTCGAAGCCCACCAGCGTCGAGCCGCCGCGCATCTGCTTCTTCACCAGCGCCGCCTGAGGATGATCGGCGCGGCCGGGATAGACCAGCCGCGAAATCTTCGGATGGCTCGCCAGCACCTCGGCCACGCGGCCCGCCGTATCGGTCTGTGCGCGCACGCGCACGCCCAGCGTCTCCAGGCCCTTGAGCAGGACCCAGGCGTTGAACGGCGAGATCGACGGGCCGGTCTGGCGCATGAAATTATGCAGGTGCTCGGCGATGAAGGCTTCCGAGGAGAGAATGATGCCGCCGAGGCAGCGGCCCTGGCCGTCGATGTGCTTGGTCGCGGAGTAGACGACGACGTCGGCGCCCAGCGCGAGCGGGCTCTGCCAGATCGGCGTTGCGAACACGTTGTCGACGACGAGCCGCGCGCCGCCACTGTGCGCGATCTCGGCGATGCCGGGAATGTCGAGCACGTCGAGCGTCGGGTTGGTCGGGCTCTCCAGGAAGAACGTCTTGGTGTTCGGGCGAAGTGCCCGCTGCCACTGGTCGAGATCGGCTCCGTCGACCAGCGTGGTCTCGATGCCGTAGCGCGGCAAGAGGTCCTGGATGACGTAGAGGCACGAGCCAAACAGGGCGCGGGAGGCGACCACGTGATCGCCGGCCTTGAGCGGCGCCAGGATCGCGGTCGTCACAGCGGCCATGCCGGTTGCCGCCGAGCGGGCGGCTTCGGCGCCTTCGAGCTCGATCATGCGGCGCTCGAACATCGCAATGGTCGGGTTAGAGTAGCGCGAATAGATGAAGCCGGGGTCCTCGCCCTTGAACCGCGCCTCGCACTCCTCGGCGCTGTTGTAGACATAGCCCTGCGTCAGGAACAGCGCCTCCGACGTCTCGCCATATTGCGAGCGCAGGGTGCCGGAATGGACCAGGCGGGTTTCGGGGCGGTAAGCAGCAGGCGACTTCGACATAGGACCCTCCGACATGACCGTTTCGTCGAAAACGGTCACAAAAAAACCGGCCTGGACAAAACCACGGGCCGGGATCACAGAGGTCCCCGGCCTGTTTAGCGACTTATTTAACGTGGCTGCAAGCCGGCCGGCTCAAATCACCACGGGATAAGTGATGCTCATATTCCGCAATGGCCTTTCCGTCAAGGCGTCCATCGGATAGCCGTAAAAGGCTAGTATTTCCTGCATGTCCGGATGCGTTTGACCCCTGATGAGGACCCCCGGTTGAGCTTTTCGATCGCCGCCGACGCCAATGGTATCCTGCCCGACCGCATGATCGCGGCGATGGCGGAGGCGGGCCTCATCCTGCCCGCCTACGACTTCGTCGAGAGCCAGATCCAGCCGGCGAGCCTCGATCTGCGCCTCGGCGACATCGCCTATCGTGTCCGCGCCAGCTTCCTGCCCGGGCCCGGCGCCACCGTGGCCGAGCGCATCGATGAATTGAAGCTGCACGAGTTCAGCCTTGCCGACGGCGCGGTGCTCGAGACCAACTGCGTCTACATCGTGCCGCTGCTCGAGAGCCTGGCGCTGCCGCCGGAGATCGTCGCGGCTGCGAATCCGAAAAGCTCGACCGGCCGCCTCGACGTCTTCACCCGCGTCATCGCCGACGGCACCCGCCGCTTCGACATGATCGGCGCCGGCTATCACGGCCCGCTCTATGCCGAGATCAGCCCGAAGACGTTCCCCGTGCTGGTGCGCGAGGGCTCGCGCCTGTCGCAGGTGCGCTTCCGCACCGGCGATGCCATCCTCAACGCCGACGAGCTCGATACGCTGCACGCTGCCGAGCGTCTCGTCGACATCGACGATGCTGATCTCTCGGGCGGCGTTGCCGTCTCCGTCGATCTCTCCGGCGAGAAAGCCAACGGCTTCGTCGGCTATCGCGCCAAGCGCCACACCGGTGTCGTCGACGTCGACCGCCGCTCCGGCTATGCGGTGGAAGATTTCTGGGAGCCGATCTCGGCCCGTCCCGACGGCAGCCTGATCCTCGACCCCGGCGAGTTCTACATTCTGGCCTCGAAGGAAGCGGTGCAGGTGCCGCCCGATTACGCCGCGGAGATGGTGCCGTTCGATCCGCTGGTCGGCGAATTCCGCGTGCACTATGCCGGCTTCTTCGATCCCGGCTTCGGCTATGCCGGCGCCGGCGGACAGGGCGCGCGCGCCGTGCTGGAGGTGCGCTCGCGCGAGGTGCCGTTCATCCTCGAGCACGGCCAGATCGTCGGCCGCCTCGTCTATGAGAAGATGCTCGCCCGCCCCGACGCCATGTACGGCCAGCGCATCGGCTCCAACTACCAGGCGCAGGGCCTGAAGCTGAGCAAGCATTTCCGGGTGTAATTCCGTAGCCCGGATGAGCGCAGCGACATCCGGGAACGGTGTCCCCGCATATCGCTGCGCTCATGCGGGCTACGCCGATCGCATCAGGTTGCTTCGCCCCATCCGCGATGACACACTCCCGCAAAACAACAAGCCGGGAGCGAACATGACCGCTGCAGCAGACGCCGCACCAGAAGCCCAATGGAAGCGCTGGCGCGCGGTCGCCGATCTCTATCACGCCTATTTCACCGGCCTCATCCTCACCGTGGTCACGCGCCGCGGCACGGCGGATGCCGCCGAGTTCGTCTTCCGCGTGTTCCGCCGCCAGCAGCAGGAGCGCTTCCTGCCGGGCCTGCAAAAGCTCGGGCTCAGTCATCTGCCGCCGGCAGTGGCCGCTGCGCAATATCACTATCTCTCCAACTGGATCGGCGGCGTGCATGTCGAATACATGTACGAGAGCGACCGCAAAGCCTGGATCCGCTATCCGCCGCCGCGCTGGATCTGGAAGGGCACCGCGATCTGCGGCGTGCCGGGCGAGGTCTCTCGCGCGATGCTGCGCGGCTGGCACGCCAATAACGGTGTCGCGCTCGGCGATCTCCGCCTCGGCTTCGTCTGCAGCAAGCAGAGTGTCGACGGCCAGGACGGGCTCGAAGGCTACTACCATCAATACGACAGCCCGCTCGAGCTCGACCAGCGCCTCGTCTTCGCGCGGCATCTGGAGGCGCCGTTGTTCGACGCCAAGACCGCGCCGGCCTTGCCGATCGCGAGTTGGCCAAAGCCGCGGCTGGAAAAAGCCTATCGCAACTACGCGATGGAATATGTCCGCACCGCCGCGCCCGTGATGGTGCAGCTGTTCGGCCCGGAAGACGCCGGCCATCTGCTGCACCTCACCGGCAAGCTGATCGGCATGCAATATTTCGACGAGGTTGCAGCGGCGCTGTCGATGACCCGCGGCGGCGCGAGCGAGTTCGCATCGTTCCTGAACGCGCTGTTCGCTGCGCAGGATGATGCGGTCGAGACGACGCAGTCCGAAGGCGTATTCGAGATACGCCAGCAGAGCTGGAAGCTGATGGACGACGTCGCCGACTATCACCGCGCCTGCGCAAAGGTGCTGGAGGGATTGTTCGAAGGGCTGGCTGCGGGATGTGGCAGGCACATCGGCGTGCAGATGCGCACCGCTGCAGGCGGTCGCCCGCCGCTGGTGTGGACGATCGGGTAATTCCACCCATTGAAATGCGCTGCCGCAGGGCACGCCTGCACCTGGCGCAGGAGGAATCGGCAATTGCCGTGCTAACAAGCCTCTCGCCGCGCCTTTGGCGCGAACAAAGTCATTGGCACACCAAGTGATTGCCGCGCCGCAAATGGCGCCTGCGTCCGGGGGAGGACATGTCCGACATCGCCGAGATCCCGGTCGATGAGCAAGAGCGCCCGCTGCCGCCGCCTCCGCGCCCCGTGCGGAGTGCGCTGACCGACGGGCCGATCCTGCGCACGCTGCTCTCGCTTGCCTGGCCGAACGTGATCGCGCTGTCGGCCGGCACCTGCACCGTGATCGCTGAGACCTCCTATATCGGCCGGCTCGGCGTCGAGGCACTGGCCGCGATGGCGCTGGTGTTTCCGACAGTGATCCTGACCATGACCATGTCCGGCGGCGCCATGGGCGGCGCGGTGGCCTCCGCGATCGCACGCGCGCTCGGCGCCGGCGACCGCGAGCGCGCGGGCACGCTAGCCATGCACGCGCTGCTGATCGGCATCAGCTTCGGCCTCGTCTTCATGCTGGGCATGCTGATCTTCGGGCCGAGGGTGCTCGAGATGCTCGGCGGCCGCGGCGATGTGCTGACGCATGCGATCGCCTACACGCAGGTGTTTTTCGGCGGCGCCGTGCTGCCCTGGCTGCTCAACACAATGGCTGGCGTGCTCCGCGGCACCGGCAACATGAAGCTGCCGTCGTTCCTGATCCTCAACTCCGCGGCCTGGCAGATCGTGCTCGGCGGCACGCTCGGCCTCGGGCTCGGCCCGGTGCCGCAGCTCGGCATGCGCGGCGTCGCGGCCGGCGCGCTGATCGCCTATTGCATGAACATCTCTATCATGGGCTGGTACCTGTTCTCCGGCCGCGCGCGGATCGCGCTGCGGCTGCGCGGCCTGCGCATCCAATGGGCGATGTTCTTCGACATCCTCAAGGTCGGCGCCATCGCCTGCTTCTCCCCGCTGCAATCGGTGCTGACGATCTCGATCTTCACCCACATGCTGGCGAAGTTCGGCACCGCGATCCTCGCCGGCTACGGCGTCGGCGCGCGGCTGGAATTTTTGCTGACCTCGATCGCGTTCTCGTTCGGCATTGCCTGCGTGCCAATGGTCGGGATGGCGATCGGCGCGGGCCGCATCGCGCGGGCCCGTCGCATCGCCTGGACCGCCAGTGCCGCCGCCTTCGTGGCGGTCGGCGCACCGGCATGCCTCGTTGCGATCTTCCCCGATCTCTGGGTCAACATCTTCACCGACAGCGCGGCCGTGCGCGCGGCGAGCCATCAATATCTCTCGACGGTCGGACCGTTCTACGCGTTCTTCGGCCTTGCAACGACGATGTATTTCTCCTCGCAAGGTGCGGCGAAGGTGATCGGCCCGGTGCTGGCGCAGACCGCACGGCTGATCTACATCTCGGCGGCCGGCTGGTGGCTGCTGACGCACGAGGCCACCGCGCAGAGCTTCTTCTGGCTGGCCGCGAGCTCGATGGTCGTGCTCGGCCTGCTGTCATTCTCCAGCGTGGTGCTGACCCGCTGGGGCCCGCGCGAGGGCAAGCCCGCGATCACGCCGGCTCTCTCGGCCGCGGCCGATTAGAGCGCGCGTCGGATTTTTGTTTCCAGATGTTTCCACCCGTTGTCTGGCAATACCGGGTAACCGAAGCTGTGCCATGCCGAAGGCTCCGCGCCAGCTCCTGGCGAGAATTTCGCCGCGAGTTCATCAGCACGGAAAGCCACCATGACCTCGATTTCGGCGCTCTCCTCCCATCATCAACACGCATCGCCGTTGAAGCGGCTACAAGACGAACTGCAAGCGGAAGTCAGCTCCGGCGCGGTCAGTGCATCCGATCAGTCGGCGCTGTCGGCTGCGCTCAGCGATATCGACTCCGCCTTGCAGTCAAGCAGTGCGAGCGATCAGTCCAGCGGCAGCGGATCGTCGCCGGACACTTTCAAGTCGAAGATCGACGATCTCATCCAGCAGGAAGTTTCGGCCGGCAAGCTGACTGACGAGCAGGCCACCGAGCTGCAAGGCATCTTCAAGTCGGCGTTCTCCCAGGGACCGGGTGGGCCAGGTGGACCGGAGGGAGCAGGCGGACCGCCGCCCGGCGGGCCTCCTCCAGCCAGCGCCACGGACAGTTCGTCAGACGGCAATTCGGTGGTGGATCTGCTTCAGCAATTTCTCGATTCGCTGAAAAGCCTGCTTACGGATTCGACCTCGTCCAGCACGACGGGATCGAGCGACACGACGGATGCAAGCGGATCTTCCTCGACCACCGCCACGGACAGCTCGTCGAGCGGCAAGTCGACGACGGAGCTGCTTGAACAATTTCTGCAGTCGCTGAAGAACTCGCTCGCGGATCCGACCTACAGCGCGGTGCAATCGAGCGACCAGACGCAATCAAGCGACCCGTCGCTTTCCGGCGTCTTTATCAACGATCGGATCTGACACCGGCGAGGCCCCATCCGCCGGCTAGGTGCAGCCATCCTTCGTGCCCCGCGAAGGGTGGTTGCCTCGTTGTGATATGCCTGCCGCCTTAGCGATGCTTGTGACGGCGATGGCCGCCGCCACCGACACTGGCGAGCCGCATCAGTTGCGGGATCATCGCCATCATGTCGCCGCCTCCTGAACCGCCGAGCATGCCCATGATATCGCCGCCGCCCATGCCGCCGAGCCCGGTCGGCATAGTGCCGCCTCCGCCCATCGGCGCGTAGCCGCCGTAATTCGGGGCACCGAAGCCGCCGCCGAGACTGCCGCCGCCCATCATGCCGCCGAACCCGCCGCCGCCGTTCTCCATCATGCGGCTCATCATCGGGCCCATGGTCTGCATCAGCATGGCGAAGCGGCGCTTGCCCATCTTCGCCTTCATCATCTCCAGCATCGGCGCCATCTGCGTCATCATGTCCTCGCCGCCGGCACCTCCGCCGCCGAGGAACTGCGCCTTTGCCGGCACGCTCGAAATCGAAAACAGCAGCAGCACGGCGGCCGCCTGACAGATCACCTTGTCCGCACCTCTCATGGCATGCTCCTCGCGTGCGTGGCACCGCCGGGAGAGCGGAGCCAACCGGACGCACGCGGGCATGGTTACGGCCGGCGAAGGCGCGGCTCTGTGAAAAACATCACGCAGCCGCTGGCGGGAATGCCCGGTGGATCGCGCCGACAGCCTCCTTCGTTTGTTCCTGGACGTAAGCCGCAATCTCGTTCGGCAGCATGTCGATGATCCAGACCAGCCTGCATCGTGCCTCGCCCTCGGCGATCACCTGCACGGAGGCGCTGTAATGCTTCAGCCGCTCGTTGCTGATCGCATAGACGAGACGCTGCCGCGCATCGTCGCAATCGACCAGCACCTCGCGCGCGACGGAGCCGTTGGCAAAGGTGACGATGCGCGCATCGCCGTCGAGCGTACAGGCCGTGACGAAGCCCGGCACCAGCCGCTGCGGCAGGGCGCCGAAATCGCGCACGGCGTCCCAGACGTCGCGGGCGGGGACGGGGAGGGGGATGTCGTTGTGAATGGAGGCCATATGTTGTTCCTCATGAGATGGAGCTCGTAGGGTGGGCAAAGGCGCAACGCGCCGTGCCCACGATCTGTCAATGATCGCGACAGATGGTGGGCACGCTACGCTTTGCCCACCCTCATATGGGGATTTTTGAGTCAAGGCTTTTCGATTGGCTTGGGTGAGGTCGGGGAAGTGCGAGGGCGGCG
>NZ_JAFCJZ010000004.1 GCF_018130765.1 Bradyrhizobium iriomotense | reverse complement strand
CTGCGCGACGAGTACCGGATCAAGCAGGTGACCAAAGCCGAGTCCGACACGATCGCCGGTCTTGCCAAGCAGCTCGAACTCGATCCGGTCGAACTCGAAAAGACGGTCAACGAATACAATGCGGCCTGTGGCCCCGAACCGTACAATCCGGCCGTTCTCGACGGCAAGGCCGCCCGCGGCATCTCGCCGCCCAAGTCGAACTGGGCTCTGCCGATCAACAAGCCACCCTACGTCGCCTTCGTGACCACCACCGGCATCACCTTCACGTTTGGCGGCCTCCAGGTGAATACGCGCGGCGAAGTGCAGGATATGACCGATCAGTCCATCCCGGGCCTTTATGCTGCAGGCGAACTCGTCGGCGGTCTGTTCTTCGAAAACTATCCGGGCGGTACGGGCCTGATGTCCGGCTCGGTGTTCGGCAAGCTCGCCGGCGAAAGCTCCGCCGCTTATGTCGGCGCAAAGCCGCGAAAGTCCGCAGCTTAAGCTATTAGTCGTGCGAGGCGCTCGCGAGGGCGCCTCGTTCTGTTTCGCAACATCGTCGGCGATTTGACGTAGCCGGATGCGGGACTGCGCTGGCATCTCCGAAGAGCGCCTGCTCCGTCTGTGAACCCGACTGACCCGTCCGCTTACAGACAATACCGAATTGCCGATTTCGGCTCATTGACTACGACCAAGCCGCCTTCGAGGCGACTTCCAGCAACTGACTATCAATGGAGATTTGGATGACACAGAAGGTTGCCGTGATCGGCATGGGACAGATGGGATCGGCGATGGCCGCGCGACTCCGGGATTCGAATTTCGACGTCTTGGGGTTCGATTTGAGCGCCGACCAGCGCGCCAGGCTGACGAAAGACGGATTCCGGATGGCCTCGAGCATTTCGGACGCCCTCGCGGACCGCTCGATCATTCTGACCAGCTTACCCGATCCCAAGGCCGTGTCGGAAGCCTGGCTTGGTACCGCCGGAATCGTCGCGAGCGCCCAGAAGGGAGCACTCTGCATCGAGCTCAGCACGATTGATCCGCAGACAATGCGGACCGTCGCGGAAGCGGCGGCAGCCCGCGGAGTCGCCGTCGTCGACTGCCCCGTGAGCGGAGGTCCGAACGAGGCTAGGTCCGGCAAACTCATTCTCATTGCCGGAGGCGAATTGTCAGACATCACTCGTGCGGAGCCGATCCTGCAGAGACTGGGCGCCGAGTGGAAGCACACAGGTGGGGTCGGCACAGCCAAGGCCGTCAAGATCGTCAACAACATGATGACGATGGGCAACGTGCTAGTGGCGGCCGAAGCATTTGCGCTGGGTGTAGCCGCCGGCGTCGAACCACAGAAGCTGTACGACGTATTGTCCGTCAGCGGCGGGCGATCGCATCATTTCACCAAGCGCTTTCCCAACGCGCTCAAGGGTGATTTCTCTCCCGGATTCAAGATGGAGCTTGGTGAAAAGGACCTCGCACTGGCCATCGAGCTCGGCCGGGCAATCAAGATGCCAACGCCGTCGGCATCGTCATCGCGCGAACTGTATGCATTGGCCTTGGCTGAGGGCTTTCGGGGGCAGGACATCGTGGCGCTGCTATCGATGTACCAGAACTGGGCGGCCCCGACGAAGTGACTTCGGACAGACAGGCGGGCTCGAGCCCGCTTGTCGACGCAGTCAATTGCACATTGGCTAAGCGCCCGAAAAGGGCGCCTTATATGGCTCCCCCACTCGCCGCCTATTCTTCGACCGCCAGCGGGGACACGCGCGCCTTTCCTTCCGATCTTAATGCGGCCGGCGAGACCTTTGAATCTCGAAGGCGCAGATAGACCTGGCCAGCAATCAAGGCGGCGGACAGCGCGATGAATACCGCGCTGATTGGATGCTTAACGAAGGCGAGAATATCGCCGTGCGACAAAAGCATCGCGCGTCGAAAGCTTTCTTCGAACCGAGGGCCTAGTACAAACCCCAACAGTATTGGAGCGGGGTGGAAGTCGAGGCGCAGAAGCACAAATCCGACTAGGCCGACGAATATCGTCTCGGCGACCTGAAACATCTCGTTGTTGGCGCTGTAGACGCCTATACAGACGAAGAACAGTGCGCTCGGATAGAGATACTTGTATGGGATCATGAGGAGTTTAACCCAGAATCCGATGAGCGGCACATTCAGTACGACCAGAATAATATTCCCGATCCAGAAGCTGGCGACCAAGCCCCAGAAAATGTCGGGGTGCTCGCTGATTAGCTGGGGCCCCGGCGCAATGCCCTGGATCATCAGCGCACCCAGAATAAGGGCCATCACCGCGTCACCCGGGATTCCAAGGCTCATAGTTGGAATGAAATCGCCCTGCACGGCGGAATGTGTCGAGGCTTCTGGAGAGGCCACTCCCTCGATCATACCCGTGCCGAACGCATCGGGCGTCTTCGAAATCTTCTTCTCGGCGGCGTAGGATATGAACGACGCGATTGTCGGCCCGGTGCCGGGAATAAGAGAGCACAGGCTACCGATCAGCGTGCCGCGAAGCATCGCCGGAATGGCGCGACGCAGCTCGTCACGCGAGGGCTGCAAATCGCGAAAGCTTACCTTCGAGTAAGCAGTCGTGATTTCCGAAGGCTGGTTCACGCTCTTCAAGAACTCCGCGATACCGAACAAGCCCAAGGCCAGCGCCACGATCTCTACGCCATCATAAAGTTGGGTGACTCCAAACGTGAAACGCGGGGTGCCTGAGTCGATATCGTTGCCGACGATTCCAAGCAACAAGCCAACCGTGGTCATTGCGATGCCCTTGAGCGGCGAGCCACGTGACAGGGTCGATCCCGCAAGCAATCCGAGCAACATCAACGAGCATATCTCGGTTGGACCGAACTTGAGGGCAACCAGCACCAGGACCGGCGAGAGGAACACCATTTCGGTGATTCCCCAGGAAGCGCCGACGAACGATGAAATAACGGTGATTCCGAGCGCTGCCCCGCCGCGGCCCTGCTTGGTAAGCGGAAAGCCGTCAAGACATGTCACTGCATGCGGTGGATGACAGGGCAAATTCAGCAGGATCGAGCAGATGGCTCCCCCGTATTGCGCGCCGTAGAATACGCCCGACAACATGAGGATGGCGCCGACCGGCTTGATGCCAAACGTGAGCGGCAGAAGAATTGAGATGGTCGCAAGTGGCCCCATGCCTGGAAGCACACCGACCATGTTGCCGATGAATACGCCAATCAGGCACCACATCAGGTTCTGGGGTTCGAGGGCTACGCCGAAGCCATACCAGAGATCGCTGAACGCTTGTGCAAGCATCAGAAGCTCCACCTGAGCAAAGGAAGCGGCGACTGCAGAAGACCGACGAACAGGAAGGAGCCGACCACCGATACTCCCAGAGCAAGGATGAGGGAGCCCTTGAGCGTCGCGGCGCGATCGCCGCACGCGGACACGAAGACACACGCGAATGTTGCAGGAAGAAATCCGAACCGCTCGCCGAATATGACGAATAGGATGGGGCCTCCCAGAATGCAGCTCCACGCCCACCAATGCTTGTCTTTTGGAAGAAAGCAATCCTCGGGGTCGAGCGGCGAGGTGACTGCCGTCCCAATGATAAGGCCCCCTACTACCGCGAGGACAATGCCTAGCATGAGAGGAAACATGCCCGGCCCCATCCGGGCCAGCGTGCCGAGATTGTAGTTGATGCTGGAGTCGAGCGCGACAGCGCAGCCGAGCAGCGTGATCGCCATACCGGCGTAGAAATCGCGCTTACGTAGCAGGGTAGACGACACGAATTTTCCAGCTCCCACTAGGGTCCGCGCCCCCCGCGGACGAGGCCCGACGTTTCTGCTCGGAACTAGTTCGGTTCGAGGTGAGCCGCGGCCGCAACGTCGGCGAGCTGCTTCGTCTCGGTGCGGATCTTGTCGGCGAACTCGCTTGGCGTAAGCGTGGAGATCAAGCCTTGCGGCTCGAGGCGGGATTGCACGGCGGGATCCTGGGTAGCGCTTACGATCGTCTTCTGCAGCAGATCGACGATCGACGACGGCGTCTTCTTGGGAACGAAAATTCCGACCCAGAAGGTTATATCGAATCCCGGGTACCCAGATTCGGCAATCGTGGGAACATCAGGGAGCGCCGGCAGACGCGTCGGTGAAGAGACTGCGATGGCCCGAAACTTTCCGGCTTTGATATAGGGAATCGCCGAGAGGGTGTCGAAAACGGCGATAACCTCCTGCGAAAGAGCCGCAACTTCAGCCGCAGCCGCTCCACGGTATGGGACATGGAGCATCTGGATCTCGGCGCGCTGACTGAGAAGTTCGAAAGCAAGGTGAGTGATATTTCCGTTGCCGGCCGAGCCGTAAGAGATTTCTCCGGGCTTGCCTTTTGCAGCGGCAACAAGGTCTTTGACGGTTTTGATGTCCTTCGACTTAGGGTCATCGGCATTCACCACGAGGATGAGAGGCGTGGCAACGACCGTCGTGACCGGCGCGAAGTCTCGCTCGGGATCGTAGGGAAGCTTCTTGAAGAGAGTAGGATTGAGCGTGATCGAACTGCTGTTGCTGACGAAGATTGTTTGGCCGTCGGGCTCGGCTTTGGCTACGGCCTCCGCCGCCAGTTGCCCGTTCGCGCCGGTACGGTTCTCGACGATGAACGGCTTGCCCAGCTTCTGGCCAAGCTGATCAGCAATAATGCGAGCCGTTACGTCGATAGTCCCCCCAGGACTGAAGCCCACCATCATCTTGACGGGCCTCGTTGGATAGTTTTGCGCGGCCACCGGTCGAACGGCGAAGGTGGCGCCGAGCGCCAGCAGGGCGACGGCAAGCCGGACGACACGATTCATGATTTCCTCCATATACTTAGGCTTATGACGGGGGCGCGCCGGGCCCAAGTCGCTGAATAGCCGGAAATCTGCCAACTGTCTACAGCTTACAATTCAAAAACCGTTGTGCTAACGCCTCTTATCTTTGATCGTCTGCACCCACAGGGCCTAATAAAAATGAACAAAGAAACCACCAGTGCCTCGCAGCTCTCTCTGTCGGCTCTGTTCGCCAAGCAATGCCGGCTCAAGGCGCATCGGACAGCAGTTGTGTCGGCGGGGCGGGAGGTTAGCTATGCCCAGCTCGACGAGAGATCGAGGAAACTCCAGTCCCTACTTGCTTCTCTCGGATGTACACCGGGAGATCGCGTATGCATCCTCAGTGAGAATTCCCCGCTCTTTCTCGAACTCGCGATCGCGGCGATTCGACTGAAGCTCATCGTTTCCACTCTGAATTTCAGACTCTCAGCAAAGGAAATCCGACACTGCGTCGAGCTCGTTCAGCCCAAGGTTACTATCGTATCGACCAAACTGACCTCGCTCCTGGCTGACACGGCCTGCGGTGAGATGCTTGAAACTGGAGAACTTCTCGATCGTCGGATCGAGCAGTGTGATCCGATGGACGGTCCCGGTGTCGACGACGATCCCGAGGCCGGGCTGTTCATCATCTACACCAGCGGAACGACCGGTCTACCGAAGGGGGCGCTTATCAGTCGCAGAGCGATCCTCGCACGCCTTATGGTGTACGTTAGCGACTACGGAGTAGATGGCGGCGATACCTTTTTGGCCTGGTCTCCGCTGTGCCACATGGCCTCGGTCGAGTTGGGGCTTGGCACACTTCTGCTCGGCGGCAAGGTCGTCGTGCTCGATGGGGCAGACCTTCCCGTCATCTGCGATTATCTCGAGAGCGATAGTCTCAGTAACCTGATCTTCTTTCCAGGCATGGTCGAACAAACGTTAGCTTATCTCCGTGAGCGGCGGCCGCAGGTGAAACGGCTCAAGAAGTTCGGAGCCATGGCCGACCTTTTCGCACCGCAACAGATTGCTGACCTCACGTCAGTCTTTGGCGTCCCTTTCACGAACACGTTTGGTAGCACAGAGACGGGCATGCCGCCCGCGTCTGCAGGGCGGCTCGCAACCGGCGAAATTCCAACAGATCTCGGAAAGACCGAGAGCTTGCTTTGCGAGGTTTCATTGGTCGATGATTCCGGAACGCCTGTTCTCGAAGGACAGCCCGGCGAACTAGTGATGCGGGGACCGACTTTGTTCAGCGGGTATTGGAATGCACCGGATGCTACGCGCGACGCATTCCGTGGTGGCTGGTATCATACGGGTGACGTCTTTGTTCGCCGCACCGATGGCCGGTTAAGCTATGTCGACCGAAGCAAGTATCTGATCAAGTCCGGCGGCGAGAACATCTATCCCGCCGAAATCGAGCGCGTCGCCTTGCAGCATCCGAAGATCGTCGAGGCAGTCGTGGTCCGGCAACCCGATCCACGTTGGGGCGAGGTGCCAGTCCTTGTGGTGGCGTCGGAATCCCCTGCCCCGAGCTCCGACGAACTGATAGCGCTGTGTCGCGACGAGCTGGCATCGTACAAGCGGCCCAAACGAGTGATGTTCGTCTCGAAGGGCAGCTTGCCACGCAACAATACCGGAAAGATACTCCGCTCGGAGGTCGAGGCCTGGGTCGCAAAGCAACCGCAGGACGCCTGATCAGGCCGCCGGACGACGGCGGTACATAATCGAAACCTCCATCTCCTGCACCTCTTCATTGCGCTGATTGACGAAGGCGCGTGCGAACGTCACCACGCCTCGATCTTGCTGGCTGGTCTCCCGCTTGGAGATGACTTGCGTGCGGACAAAGATCGTATCGCCATGTTTGACCGGTCGCTTCATCCGCCACTTGTCGATTCCGAGCAGGGCAATCAGGGTCCCGTCGTTCATCCCGGATGCATAGTTGAGTCCTGCGGCGACCGCAAAGACGAGCGGACCGTGCGCGATCGGCTCCCCGAACGGCGTCGTCTTGCAATACTCGTGATTGGTGTGGACGTCGTTGAAATCGCCTGACAGGCAGGCGAAGTTCACGATGTCGGTCGATGTGATCGTTCGTCGTCCTGTGGTTAAAACCTGACCGACGGTGAAATCCTCGAAATACATTCCGCGGGGGGCTGGAGCGCTCGTCATCATTTGCTGGCTTCCCTAGCTTACAGGCCCATCAGTTTGGCGATGATGTTGCGCTGAATTTCGTTGCTTCCGCCGCCGATAGGCCCGAGGCGGGAGTCTCTGAAGAGCCGCTGCATATCGTGCTCCATTGAGAAGCCGGCTCCGCCCATGACCTGCATGCCAATGTTGGCGCATTCGAAGTCGTTTTCAGTGGCCACGATCTTGGCAATCGCCGTCTCCATCCGCGAGTCGTAGTTGGCGTCCAGCATCTCGGCAGTTCGATAGGTCACCAAACGGGCGATTTCGGCCTTGATGCGCATGTCGGCGAGCTTGTGCGCGATGACCTGGAACTTCGTGATTGGTTGATCAAATTGGATGCGCTGCGAGGCATAGTCCTGGGCGATGTCGATGGCCTTCTGTGCATTGCCGGCACCACAAGCGGCGATCGCCATTCGCTCAAGATTGAGACCACGCATGAGGATGCGCCAACCCTTGTTTTCCTGCCCGATCAGGTTGCGCGCAGGCACGCGAACTTCGTCAAAGTAGATCTGATTGGTATGCGTGGTATGCCTTCCCATCGTCTCGATGGGCCGGATCGTTACGCCGGGCGCCTTGGCGTCGACGAGGAATAGGCTGAAACCGTTGTGCGCCGGCTCCGCGTTCGGGTCAGTCTTGACGACCAGGACGATGTAGTCCGCGACGTGCGCTGACGTAATGAACCATTTCTGACCGCGAATGATGTAGTCGCTGCCATCCCGGACCGCGTGGGTCTTGATCGAAGCTGCGTCCGAACCGGTCTGCGGCTCAGTCAAAGCAAAGGCAATGTAGATGTCACCCTTGATCATGGGGACCATGTAGCTCTGCTTCAGCTCCTCGGTGCCATTGTAGAGTAGCTGAAGGCCCGCATAGATCGCGCTGGTCATGTACGTCGTACCGAGGCAGGCATAGTGGTAGGACAGCGTTTCCAGCAGGATAGCCATGTCCTTGTAGCTGCCACCAAGGCCGCCGTACTCCTCCGGATATAAAAGGCCCAGCCACCCTCCACGCGCCAGAGCTCGGTAGGCGTCATGAGGCCAACCACCATCACGATCGAGCTCGCGGATTTTCTCGATAGGAAGATGCTGCTCGGCCAAGCTCAAAAGGCTTTGGCGCATCAGCTTTTGCTCGTCAGTGAAACCGAAATCGTTGAAGAGTGGCATTGCTAATCCTCCAGGATCGAAGTTTGGCGGCAGAGAAGATCGGCTTCGATCCCAAGCGGCTTCCGACCTTCTGCCAACTGTTGACACATGACCCTCCGCTTACTATCAGTCCTTCGCGAAGTCAAAAACCACGGCCATGCGATTTCGGCCGATGCGGAGCGAAGGATGGGAGCACTCGAGCCTGACCATCGAATGGGCGGATGGAGCGGCGTAGGTTACGACAGCGTCGAGGTCGGCACGGCCTTCCCTCCGCAACCGCTGCCGATCGACCTGAACGATCTGGCGCGATTTTATAGATGTTTGGGCGAAGAGGCGCCCTGGCTTCGGCCGGGCTGTCGGATTCCCGCATTCTTGCTCAACGAATTCAAGGCGCTGAAGGGGCAGATGCGATTTCCGCCAGGCGTGCTGCACGCTCAGGAAGAAATCCAAATGATGAGTGCCGCCCATCTCGGAGAGCCTTTGACTGTCGAAATCTCGATAGTCGACAAATTCATCCGCAATGAGAAGCGTTTCATCGTCGTCGACCAGCATGTGAAATGCACAACCGATAGCCGGTCCGTCGCCAAGATCAAACACACGTTGTATTGGCCATGCTAAGCATTCATGAACTCGAGGTCGGACAACAATTTGCCCGCAGCGGGCCGCGGATGACGTTGGAATCATTCTGCGATTTCGGTTCTCTGCTCGGTACTGACGCTCCGATCCATTGCGATCCCGCTTACGCGGCTAATACGCCGTTTGGGAAGGTGATCGCTCAGGGCCCCCTGCTCCTCGCGCCATTCGAATCTTGGATGTGCGAGCTATTTGGCGAAGACGCCTGGAGCCGCACCGGAGCAATCCGGGGAAAGTTTCTTGTTCCTGGCCAGGTCGACAGCACGGTAAGGCTGGAGATGAGCGTCCGCGATATCGTTGACGGCAGGGTATTGTTCGATCTTCGCGCCCTCAGCGATCAAAACTTACTAGCGGTCGCCACCGCCGAACTCACTTTGGCCTCCTCCTAGCAGCGGTCGACACCTCTCGCTTAGAAGCGGCGGACTTACGCAGCTTATCGTGCTCTGCCGCACGATGGCACGATCGCATCTCATCGTGCGATCAAGCCACCCCTTCAAGCCACCCTGGATTACGCCGTCGCATCGGTTGATAAAAGTCGCCGGGACCATCCAGCTGGTCCCGGCGAAGTCAAGGGAGGAACGCCCTAGAGGGCGATGCTGCCGCTTGCCAGTGCCCGACAGGCTCCGCCGACAGCAGCGGATCGTCACGCGCTCGGACATTCGACTGATCTGAACGACCGAACACGAATTCGCTTCGAGAGGGAGTACGGAGCGAACTCGGCTGGCAGTAATGCAAGCCATCAACATGTCAACTGTCTACATTTCGGTATTTCATTATGTCCGCGCCACGGAAATGCATTCTGTTTGACGGGCTACGCAGCTCGTGCATAATGTTTACAGTTTTCACAACCGCGACGAATGCCCGCTTGGGCATTAAAGATCGCCAGCACATTTGGAGGGAACATGGAGCTTCGCGCTCAACGCGGGATCTTTGGCTATGGCTTGGCTGCAATGTTGCTGATCACAAGCACGCACGCTCACGCCGGTGAAAAGAAGTACGGCCCGGGCGCGAGCGACACCGAAATAAAGATCGGCAATACAGCGGCTTACTCGGGTCCCGGCTCCGCCTACGGAGCAATCGCCAAGGCCGAGGCAGCGTATTTCAAGATGATCAACGAGCGCGGCGGCATCAACGGGCGCAAGATCAACTTCATTTCGTATGACGACGGGTACAGCCCGCCAAAGACGGTCGAGCAGACGCGAAAACTGGTTGAAGGGGACGAAGTGCTGCTCATGTTCAGCATGATCGGCACGCCAACCAGCGCCGCCGCCCAGACTTACCTCAATGCAAAGCACGTTCCTCAACTTTTCACCGCCAGCGGCGCAGCCAGATTCGATGATCCGAAGGCGGCTCCCTGGAGCATGGGATGGTCTCCGAACTACGTCGCGGAAGGTCGGGTCTACGCCCAGTACATCCTAAAGAACTTTCCAGGCAGTAAGATCGGCATCCTCTACCAGAACGACGATATCGGCAGGGACTACCGCAAAGGCATTCGCGAAGCTCTGGGCGACAATGCCGCATCCATGATCGTAGCCGAGGTGTCTCACGAAACATCCGAGCCGACGGCGGATTCGCAAGTCTACAAGATCAAGGCCGCCAACCCCGATATCTTCATGGCGCTGACGACCACCAAGTTTACTGCGCAGATCATCAGGAAGATTGCATCCCTGGGATGGAAGCCTGTCCGCTTCATCTCAAGCTCCGCGGCCGGGATTACAAATGTGCTGCAACCGGCTGGCCTGGATAATTCAAAGGACGTCCTGAGTTCCCACTACATGAAAGATCCGAACGATCCTCAATGGAAAGATGACGCCGGGATGAACGAGTTCAGACAATTCATGCAGGAGCACTATCCGGACGGCGACAAAACGGATCTGTCTAATGCCTACGGATACGGATCGGCAACCGCTCTCGTGAAAGTTCTAGAGCAGTGTGGCGACGATTTGACGCGCGAGAACGTGATGAAGCAGGCGGAAGCTCTCGATCTTTCGATCGGAGTCTACCTACCCGGCTCGCGGCTGAAGACCTCGTCGACGGATCACGCACCGTTGGAGCAAATTCGTTTGATGAAGTTCACGGGCGAGACGTGGGAGTTCTTCGGCGAACTCATCGACGGTCACAAGGATCGCTAATGAACGTTGGGAAGTGCTTCTCCTACAGCAGCGGCGAAAGAATGAGGATTGCATGACCGGCGCGTTAGCGGGAAAGCGCATTATCGACCTGAGTACTGTGATTGCGGGGCCGCTATGCGCCCGCATTCTCGGCGATTACGGAGCCGACGTGATCAAGGTCGAGCCACCGGGCGGCGATCCGCTGAGAATTGCAGTTCCGGCACGAAGCCGAAAGATGAGCGCCTATCATCTGCTCTTGAACAGAAACAAGCGTTCTCTCGCTCTGGACCTTAAGAAGAGGGACGCAATCGACGTCGTCCGCCGTCTCGCAGCAGGGGCCGACGTTTTGATCCACAACATGCGTCCCCGCGCCCTGGAACGACTGGGGCTAGACTACGAATCACTCAATCGTGCAAACCCCAAGCTCGTCTGTACCAACATCATAGGCTTCGGCCGTCACGGCCCCTATCGCGATCGTCCTGCCTATGACGACTTGATCCAGGCGATGAGTGGCATTGCCTCGCTCGCAGCTCGGGGAAAAAACGGAGTTCCTCGGTATCTTCCTCTGAATGCGGTCGACCGGCTCACGGCAGTCACCGCGGCTCACGCAACTCTCGCGGCCCTTGTCCGTCAGGAGCGGACGGGACGCGGACAGGAAGTCGAAGTCCCAATGTACGAAAACGCCATCGAGTTCATGTTGGGTGACCACATGACTGGCGCGCTATACGACCCGCCGCTCGGTAACATCGGAAACGCACGAGCTGTATCGCCCGCCAGGCGCCCCTTCCCCACCAAGAATGGCGCGATTTGCGTGATTCCGTTCACCGATAAGCATTGGCTCAAGTTTTGTGAGGTCACCGGGCGGACAGACTATCAATCCGACGCACGCTTTTCGAGCCAGGAAGCGCGAGCAAAAAACCCGGAGGCGGTGCTCGACGCAATGGCGGCCGTTCTCGAGACACGATCAACGGCGGAATGGCTCGAGCTCTTCGCAAGCTCGGAGATTCCTCACGGTCCGCTGCATACCTTGGAAGATCTCCTCAAGGATGCTCACCTGAAGGAGGTCGGCTTCTTCGTGCGACGCAGACACCCGACTGAGGGCGACATGGTCGTTCCTCGTCCGGCGGTTTGGATGTCGGAGACTCCACCCAGCCTGGCCAGGGACGCTCCGATTGAGGGGGCCGCGACTCGCGAGATCCTACGGGAGTCCGGCTACGATGACGCTGAGATCGAGCGACTGATTATTTCCGGCGTCGCGATCGAAGCCGCCCCCCAACCTTGAGCACACAAAAGCGCTCCCGCCTCGCTCGGGCTCGCTGGCTCACCACGGACTCTCACTGAGGTACCATAACCATGCAGTTCACCCACGTTAAGCTCGAAATCGACGATCAGATCGCGACTCTGACGCTCAATAGGCCTGAGGCGCGAAACGCACTTTCCGACCCAATGCGACACGATCTCGACGAAGCTCTCAAGATCCTGCGGGCCCGCGCTGGAAGCGACGTCAAAGTCGTCATCTTGACCGGCTCGGGTGGAGCTTTCTGTGCCGGTGGCGACGTCAAGTCGATGCACGAACGTGGTGGGGCTAGGACCGCATTCGCCGCCCGCGAGGGTCTGCGCGAATCCCATAATCGAATGATGGATTTGCTTAACCTTGAGGTTCCTGTGGTCGTTGCCGTAGACGGCGCGGCTGCCGGCGCCGGCTTCAATTTGGCTCTCATTGGAGACTTCATTCTGGCAAGCTCCCGCGCATTTTTCGTTCAGAGCTTCGTTCGCATCGGCCTGGTGCCAGACTGGAATGGCCTTTTCCTGCTTCCGCGCCTGGTCGGATTGCAGAAAGCGAAGGAAATTATGTTCACGGGCCGAAGGATCGGCGCGGAGGAAGCACTTGACCTGGGTATCGCGCACTCGATCCACGAACCCGGCGCGCTTATGGATGCGGCGCGAGATCTTGCTCGACGCCTCTGCTTAGCGCCTACTCGCGCAATCGGATTGACGAAGAATATCCTGAACCAGTCATTTCATCTCGACGCTCGTACGATCCTCGAGCTGGAGGCGTATGCTCAAGCGACGGCGCGCACCGACGAGTATCATGCCGCAGCCGTGAAGAGATTTGTAAACAAGGAACCGACGCTCTTCGATTGGAATGCAAGACCGGAGCGGTCTGCGACAGGCGGGAGCGTCAAGGTCGCAAACTAGGTTGCGAAGACCACGAAACCGTCTCGCTAACACTCTAGGTGCGTACCGATGACCGCAATCGCCTACGACTACCCCGAAGATGTCCGGATGCTTCTCGACGCAGTCGGAAATTTCCTGAAGACCAAGATATTTCCGCTTCATCAAAAGCATGAGCGGCTCTTGAGCGATCAGCGCCTCCTGTACGAGAGGGACGGACGGTTTGCGCCTGACGTACTCCGCCTGATCCACGATGTCAGGGTAGCGTCGGCTCAAGAGGGGTTTTATGCGATGTGCGCCCCCCAACACATGGGCGGCGGTGGCTTTCCCCTCGTCGCCTATTTCGCAGTCTGGGAACAAATATTCCGGATGTGCGGAATGAAATATTGGCTAGGTCATCACGTGCTGAGCCATTGGGCTAAAGGCCCCAGCGCCGTGCTCGACAATTTGCACCCCGACGCAAAGGCCATACTTCTGCCCGACATCATGAGCGGCAAGGCGACGCTTTGTTTCGGTCTCTCCGAGCCGGAAGCGGGCTCCGACGCGGCGATGATAAAGACTCGGGCAACACCTGACAGAGACGGCTGGCGTCTCAACGGCAATAAGATCTGGACCACCAACAGCCCTCACGCCGACTACGCGGTCATTTTTGCAGTCACGGATCCCGAGCGAGCCGAACGCCGCGCTGGGGGCATCAGCACCTTTATCGTTCCAACCGCCTCGACCGGCTTCAATATCGAAAAGGTCATTCGAATGTGGGGCAGCCCTGGCGGCGACGAAGCAATGCTTCATTTTGACAACGTACGGCTCGAGCCGATGCATCTGGTGGGATCTTTGCATAGCGGTTTTCGCACGGCGATGCTCGGAGTAAACCTCGGGCGCATCTATAACTCGGCTCGCGTCGTGGGGATTGGACGATGGGCCCTCGAAATGGCCTTCGAGTACGCGAAGGTGCGTCGAACCTTCGGGCGACCGCTCTCAGAATATCAGGGCGTAATGTTTCCTCTCGCCGAGTCAGCGATGCAAGTTCATGCCGCGCACTTGATGAGCTTGAACGTCGCCCAACTGATCGATCGAGGGGCCACTGCGCAAAAGGAACTCTCGATGACGAAGGCCTTCGCGGTCGAAGCCGGCGTCAAGGCCGTCGATCGAGTGATCCAGCTTCACGGCGCGATTGGCATGACGAACGAAATGCACCTAACGGACGCCTACATTACAATGCGAAAGATCAACGTCGCCGACGGAACGAACGAAATTCTTCGGCGTCAGATCGTCAAGCAAATGCTCGCCGGCGATCTGGCGCTTTAGAAGGGGATTTTTTGTGACGAGCCGTACTCCTGAAAAGACCACGCTGTTCGCAGACCTCGCGGTGCCGATCATTGCAGCCCCGATGTTCCTTGTAACCGGACCGGAGCTCGTCGCCGCAGCAGCGGAGGCTCGCGTGGTTGGCGTCGCCGCGTCATCGTCCACGAGATCTTCGGAAGAATACGACGAGTGGTTCGACCAAATCGGTCAGCGACTCAGCGCCTTCAGCAGGCATACCGGCAAGGCTACTGGTCCCGTTGCCGCGAACATTGGGGCTCCTTCACGTGAACGTGGCGACACCCCGAGACACATTCGGGATTTAGAGGTCTGTCGGAAACGGCAGATTCCTCTGGTTATCACTGTAAAAGGCGATCCGACGGAACTCGTTAGCGAAGTGCACGGCTGGGGCGGTCAAATCTTTCACGACGTGACGACCCTTCGCCATGCGGAAAAGGCGGCCGCGGCCGGGGTAGACGGACTTATCCTCATTTGTGGCGGAGGCGGCGGACACGCAGGTACGCTCAACCCGTTCGCCTTCCTGCCGCAGGTGAGAAAGTTCTTTTCGGGCACAATCGTGCTAGGCGGCGCGATCTCCGACGGTCGATCCATACGGGCTGCGCAGGCGCTCGGTGCCGACCTTTGTTATATGGGCACGCGCTTCATCGCCACGCAGGAGTCGATGGCACCGGCGGGGTATAAGTCCATGATCGTCGAGAGCCAAAGTCACGAGATCATCTACACGCCGGTCTTTACCCGAGGCGTCAACTGCAACTTTCTTGGGAGATCGATCGCCGATAACGGGTTCCCGCTCGATGGCCTTACCGACTTCTCGCGCGCGAACCCGGCTCGTCTGGCGGAACGGAAGCCGTGGCGTGATCTTTGGTCGGCTGGTCAGGGGGTCGGCCTGATTGATGATATCCCGAGCACATCTGAGCTCGTCGCACGGTTAGCGCGCGAATATAACGAAGCGGCCGGTCCGCTGCCGTGAGGAACGAGATGGACCCTATCGGAATGGCCGGTGTCTCATCACCGGTGGAGTTACTTCGGCACGTGTCCAACATCGAACAGATGCGGAAGTGTTGCTTTCGGCAACGTCTCGCTTTTCTTTAGAGAGATTGCGTCGTTACCAAGCCAGGCCGTTGGGCTCGGCAAACAACGATGCAGACCCGGCTCGCACGCGCTTCAAGGTGCCGTCTCAGTCGCCCCGCGATTCCAAATCTCGCTCCTTCCCTAGAATCGACCGACAGACGTCAAGCGCGCTCCGGACATGCGCTTGAGCTAAGCTTTCGGCCTTTTTCGCGTCTCTTTGCGAAATCGCCTGCACGATTGCAGCGTGCTCGGTCTGAGCAGCAGCGAAAAAGCCCTTCCCGGCCGACATTGTTGGCCCCAGAAGAGCGGTTGAATCTTGTAGGACGGATAGGCTCTTCTCGAGATAGCGGTTGTGAGCGGCCGCTTGAATCGCGGCGTGCAAATCCCTGTCATGCCGATAAAAGCTAAGCGGTTCGCGACCGAGTTTCTCACCTGCGGCGACTAATTTGGCGAGCCCAGCGAGATCTTTCGGGCTTGCGTTCTTTGCCGCCATCGCAGCGGCGGTGCCTTCAAGGGCAGCGCACATCTCGTAGAGCTCTTCGACCGCATCAATGTCGAGTACGGAAACAACAAGTCCAGCTCTCGGCCGAAGATTCAGCAATCCCTCGAGCTCAAGTCTCGTGAGCGCTTGGCGAGTAGGCGTTCGGCTAATGCCAAGATGCTCTGCCAATTCGATTTCGCGCATTCGCCTTCCGGGAGCAAATCGCCCTTCAATGATCTCGCGTCGAAGCGCCGCATAAGCGTAGTCGGCAGCAGATGCGAACTTCGTACGATCCGGCAGCGTCATCTCGTCGGTCATAACGTCCTTCGACCTCATTCAGCAGGGGTCCTGCAAGGTGGCGCACCAAAGCGTTCGATATTTCGGCGCGTCCAGTCCCTGGTGGTGTGACCGATACCTACTTACTGGCTCTCCAAGCCGACCTCACAGCATCCACCCGTAGGTAAAAAATAGCAGCATGGCATGCCATTGTATACGGCGGGACTCCGCGTATACAGAACATGGCTTTTCGCCGCCAATGAGGACATTTAACGCTGCTTTTATGCCGCGGCACCGAGCCAGGCTTGGGTCAGCGGAAAGTAATTGATCGTCTATCCTCAAGCTCACTTGTCGTGGCCACTCCATCCCAAGTATTTTCAGCTTATTGAAATGTAAGATTGCGCTCACGCGCGATCTTGGCAGCGGAATCATAGGAATCTTGGATCAGTGCTCCCCACTTTGGGCCATCGATATACTCGGGGATTCCATCGGAACCGTCGAAGACCTTACGATATGCGTCTCCCTCAACGATACGTTTGAGCGCCGCCCTCAGCCTCAGCACAATTGGTTCTGGCGTGCCTGCAGTTACAGCTATGCCTACGTAGACTGGTACCCGGAAGTCGGGAAAACCTTGCTCTGTCGAAGTCTTCACGTTCGGAAGATAGGCCTGCCTCTCGGGAGAAAGCGCAGCGATGGCTCGTATGCTTCCGTCTTCGATGTACGGTTTTATTGACGTGAGCGTCGACAAGATCAATGGCACTCGGCCTCCGATCACATCCATTACCGCCGGCGCAATTCCACGATAAGCGACGTGAGTTAGCTCAAGTCCCAGTCCGTCTGCCCAGGCTTGAGTGTGCAAGTGTGAAGGACTGCCTGCCCCAGACGAAGTATATCCTGTTCCTGGATTCTTTCGAAGATAGGCGACAAGCTCTTGCAACGACGTTACGTCGATAACCTTCGGATTGACGAAGATGAAGGCGGACTGCGTCAGAATATTCCCCAAGGGGGTGGCTTGCTGAGACAGCTGAAACGGCTTCTTTTGGGCGACATGTGCGACCGCCGTTGAGCTCGGCAAGAGCAGGAGCGTATGGCCGTCGGCAGCGCTTCGTTCAAGGGCTCCGAGGCCAACAATCCCCGTTGCGCCTGGCTTATTTTCAACGATCACGGCCTGTCCGAACTCCTTCGACAGCCCGTCAGCGATCGTTCTTCCCATCAGGTCCGTGGGTCCGCCTGGTGCAAATGGAACGATGAGTGTCACTACTCTGCTTGGATAGCCTTCCGCGTTCGCAGCACAAGCAAGAAAGGCGCACACGATTGCGGTGAAAACGCTACGGAGAGCGTGGTTCATCCCTGGTAACTCCCTGCCCTAGGCTCGCGCGAGAGCGCGCATGCGGCGGAGAAGACTTCCGCTCCGCTCACCGCGGATCGACAAAAGCGCCACCAAGTGCAAATTGTCAACAGTTTTCAGAGAAAACGGAGTTTAGGCCCCCACATCCAAGGGTATGCCCGAAATCAATCCCGACCAACGGTCGCCGGAGGCAAAGGTCGACCGATGCGTCTCCGTATTGCTCGCTCTAATAGCAATCCAGTGTGCGACGTCCGACCACGTCGCACGAGACGCGCCTTGTTCTGCTGCCTGAAACCAAAAAGCCCCGCTTTAGCGGGGCCTTGAGATGGTGGGCCACCAAGGCTAGAAGCTGGGATCCTCTGATAAAAGACATTCCATTCGCATTGATATCTCGCGGAAATTTTTTCAACTGAACCAAAATCGGATCATTAGAGATCAATGGCTTACAGCGCATAATCCTACCTTGAGTGCGCGTCAAAGCTGGCGGATCGACGCCTCCGAGGCGTCGGCTTCATGGTGCGGCCTCTGTGCGGGACGGCATCGGCCAATCGCGGTGGCTCACCAAGGATAGGCGCGTGTCAAGCAGATTGCTTATTGCGTTAAGATCCGTCATCTCCCTGGCAACGGCGAAGAGGTAGTAATCGGGGCGCACCAGGGCGGCGATCAGGCCGTGCTCGCGGAGTCCGACTTCGAAGCACATCGATGCAGACGCGCGTATATCTAAGAGCAGTTCGGCGCACGCAAAGATGCCTCGCCTCCACGACTGGCATGGCGGCGGTGAATCGCGGTCGCAGTACTATGCGGCTTGATCCGCCGCAGCGCACGGAGCAGATCAAAACTCAAGGTCGGCGTCTTTCGCGACCCGGCCTTTCCGACGGATGAGTCTCGTGCAGAAGTCGTCTTCGAGCGCCACCTCCGCCAGCGCGTACTCGATAAGCTCGGTGTCGGACGTTATGCCGGAATTTTTCATCGCGGCGGCCACCAGATCTCGGCAAACGCGGCCGCCGATCCGACGGTTTTCGCCGCCGAGCAGACCAAGTTTCCGTGCCGTTTCCAAGACCGCACGCCGCCTGACGTTCGGCTGTACCGGTACGCTTGGACTGTCGCGGGCCGACTTCAAAATGATAGATCTCCTGCTCGGAAAATAGAGATTTGGCCAACGGGTTCAACGTCCTTATGGCCCAAAAGACGTCAATCTTTCCCGGCCTGACGAACAACTTGGAAAACAAGCTGCCGAACCCACGGGGGCAAGGACGAGCTTGCGGGATCACCTCAAAGGACTCCGATGGAGACACGATCACAGCTATCCGGCTCGGATTGACCCAAACTGGACTCCAAGAGAACCACTAATCCCGGACTGAACACCAAAACCATTTTGCGGCCAGACCCAGACCAAACGGAAACGACAGATCTAGCCAGGGTCTTTACCGGATGCGTACCGAGCAAACCGGAGTTGCGTCGGCTCAGTGGCGCCACTGGAACCCGGCTGACAAGGTATTGTCCGCGACCGGATCGGTTGCCGATTTGACCGGCTCGGCGCCCGTCAAGCTGCAAGAGCGCGAGCGACCGACCGATATTCACGTTCGAGCCTGTCGACATACTCGCGGACGGTCGTAACCGCGTGAACGGCTCCGATGCCTTGACCTGCCCCCCAGATATCCCTCCACACCTTTGCATCGGAATTGCCGCCCGAGCCGAAGTTCATCTGCGAGGGATCCGACTCTTGAAGATTGTCCGGATCAAACCCTGCATTCTCGATCGAACCGCGCAGATAATTGCCGTGCACGCCGGTGAACAGGTTGGTGTAGACGATGTCTGCAGCGCAACCATCCACGATGCCTTGCTTGTAGGCTGCATTTGCATTGGCCTCAGCGGTGGCAATGAAGGCCGATCCGACATAGGCAAAGTCGGCACCAAGCGCTCGCGCAGCTAAAATCGAGCCTCCGGTCGCAATCGCACCGGAGAGGGCGATGGGTCCATCGAACCATTGCCGTGTCTCCTGCACGAAGGCGAATGGCGAGAGCCGTCCGGCATGGCCCCCCGCCCCGGACGCCACCAAGATCAGACCATCGGCGCCCTTTTCGATCGCCTTGCGGGCAAACGCCTGGTTGACGACGTCGTGCATCACGACCCCGCCGTAACTGTGGATGGCATCATTCACTTCCTTTCGCGCACCGAGCGACGTGATCACCAGCGGGACTTCGTACTTCATGCACATCTGGACATCGTGCATCAGGCGGTCGTTGGACGCGTGCACGATCAAATTGACAGCGAACGGCGCCGACGGGCGGTCGCGGTGGCGCGCGTCATGCTCCCCAAGCTCACCCTTGGTCCGCTTGAGCCATTCTTCCAGCATCGAAAGAGGCCTTGCGTTCAGCGCGGGAAACGATCCGACCACGCCCGCTTTGCACTGAGCGATCACGAGCTCAGGACATGAAACGATGAAGAGCGGCGCGCCAATCATAGGCAGCCGCAAACGCCCCTCAAGGAAGTTACGTTCAACCATTGCTACAGGCTCCTGAGTGGGTGCCTCCGCGAACGGAAACAGTCCGTTGCCGCGCACCGATGGCGGTTATTTGCCCTCGAAACGGGCCGTGCGTTTCTGCATGAACGCGGCGACGCCCTCGCGAAGATCGTTTGTCACGAACGCTCGCCCTTGAGATAGGGCTTCGGCGTCCAGCGCGTCGGGAACGGTCGCGCTCCAAGCCATCTCAAGTTGGTCCTTAATGAGTCCAAGGCCAATGGACGGGCCATCCGCGAGCCGTCGCGCGATATTCAACGCCTCTGGAAGCAAGTCAGCATCTTCGGTGACTTTCCAGATCAGACCCCATTTCTCCGCTACCTCGGCCGATAGCGGCTCTCCTAGCATTGCCAGCGCTCGGGCTCGTGCCACCCCGATCGATCGCTGCAGAAACAGTGACGTGCCGCCATCGAGAGCCGCACCTAGACGTACAAAACTCAGGATGAACCGGGCGGACCGGGCCGCTATCACGATGTCTCCCGCAAGTGCGATACCGACACCGGCTCCCGCGGCTGCCCCGTTTACTGCAACAACGACCGGAATGGGCAGTCTGCGAAGCTTCTCAATGACCGGATTAAGAGTTGCCTCGATTCGAGCGGCAATTCCATTTCCCGCATCGAATGCGTCGCCACCGAATTGCGCTCCTGAGCAAAAGCCTTTGCCGGCCCCCGTTATAACGACGGCGCGGGCTCTCGGAGCCTCAGTCAGCCCATCGAGAGCACCGCCCAGTTCGTCGAGCAGGCTCCCGCCGAGCGCATTGTATTGATCCGGGTTATTCAGTGTAATGACGGCAACGGCTCCTCGCCGCTCGGTCAGCACCATCGACATTGGAACTCCCCCGACGACCTAGCCCGGATGCTTGCAATTCAGATAGAGATAATACTATTATCTATCCTTATGCAAGCAATCGTTCGTGCGGGCAGTACGTCAGTCGTGATGCGTTGGAGGTGGCGAACGACGCGCGAGTAGAATTTCTGCTTCGGCCGGCCAACTCGCATGGGAGGATGTCATGAAGGCGGTTGTCGTCGACAGTTACGATAAGATCGAAAATGTGAGCATCAGGGATGTTGCCAAGCCAGAGTTGTCGGCGGGGATGGTCCGGATCCGAATTCAGGCGGCAAGCGTCGGTTTTGTAGACGGCTTGAAGGTACGAGGCCTCTATCAGACCAAAGATCCCCTACCTTTCACGCCAGGAACCGAGTTTGCCGGCATCGTCGATGCCGCGGCCGCCGACGTCAAAGGCTTCGTACCAGGCACGCCGGTCATCGGCATGGCTCGATCCGGCGGGCTTGCAGAATATATCTGCGTGCCGACTGAAGGGATTTTCGTCCGGCCGAATAACATCGAACCGGAGGTCGGCGCCTCGTTCTTCGCCAACTATCTCACGGCGCTCTATTCGCTCAGCGCGCGGGGCAAGCTGCGCGCCGGGGAAACTCTTCTCGTGCTGGGTGCCGCCGGCGGCGTCGGGATAGCCGCAGTTCAGATAGGGAAATTGTTAGGGGCCCGCGTCATTGCGGCTGCGTCAACCGAGGCAAAGCGACAGTTCGCGACCAAATTCGGGGCGGACGCGGTCGTGGACTATACGCTTGAGGGTTGGCGAGATGAGCTCAAGACACTCACCGGGGGCCACGGCGCGGACGTGATCTATGATCCGGTCGGAGGCGATTTGAGCCTGCAAGCATTCCGCTCGATTGCGTGGAACGGACGCCATCTGGTGATCGGCTTTGCTTCCGGCACCATTCCGGCCCTGCCCTTCAATCTTCCCCTTCTGAAGGGAGGAGCCCTCCTGGGCATCGATCTCGCTCAGATTGGTCGTCGTGAGCCAGACGTCCGAGATCAAGTGATTGCCCAGCTATTTACTTTGTTGAGTGAGAAGAAGCTCGTCCCCGTCGTGGGAAAGGTCTTCGCATTTCAGGATTTTCGCGAAGCTTTCAAGGCGATGACGACGCGCTCTGCCCTCGGAAAGATGGTCGTGCGGATCGATTGACGATGCCCTCGGCCGCCTTGACACCCGGAGACACACCATGAAGGTTTCGGACGCGCTGAACTCTCGAAGGTCCGTACGGGCGTTTTTGGACAAGCCCGTCCCCGAAGAGACCGTCAGGGACATTCTGCTTGCGGCCGGCCGCTCACCGTCCGGCGGCAATCTACAGCCCTGGCACGTCTGGGCACTGGGCGGACAAGACCTCGAACGTTTCAAGGCCATTGTAGCCGAACGTATCAAGATCAGCCCGATGGGCGAGCAGACCGAATACAACATATATCCGCCCGAACTGAAGGAGCCCTACAAGACACGGCGATTCAAGAACGGCGAAGATCTCTATCGCACACTTGGAATTCCGCGCGAGGACAAGGCAGCTCGCCTCAAGCAGTTCGCAAACAACTTTGTCTTTTTCGGTGCGCCGGTCGGCTTGTTTTTCGCCATCGACCGCCAAATGGAACCGGGGCAATGGTCCGATCTCGGCATGTATATGCAGTCGATCATGCTGCTCGCCGTGGAGAAGGGATTGGGGACCTGCCCTCAGGAAGCGTGGGCGGTCTGGCACAAGACCATTGCGGAATTCATCGGTCTACCTCCCCATCTCATGATCTTTTGCGGGATGGCTCTCGGCTACGTGGATCCCGAACATCCGATCAACAATCTGCGTACCGACCGCGCCGACCTATCCGAATTTGCGACCATCCGAGGATTTTGATCGCGGAGGGCGACAGTTGCTCGCTGACGCCACGTTTCGGCTTTCGCGCGCTGGCGGCGCAGCTGCGACGGCAGACCATCCGGCCCCTAGAGCCCGTCAGAGACAGCAGGGGTTGGTGATCCCTGAGCTGTCGCGGCAACCTTCGTCGCCTGGGAAGGTCGGCTGATGCGTCTGTCGTACCGATCAGCCAAGGCCAACAGCCTCTTCCTGATGAAGGGGTCCGCCTTGTCAGCAAGGTCACGAACAATCTTGGCTCTATCTCTCAGAAACTGTTCGTCCACAGCGACCATCGTGATTGTCTTCATGTCGGACCACATCAGGTAGGGCTTGGTGGCGTCCAGTTCGCGATTGTGTCAGCAAATTCCTGTGGCAACCGATAGGATTCTTGCGCGGCCGGAAATGTACCGCTGCGAACGTCAGTGGCCCAGCGCGACAGCGCCTCGCGCAACAACTGAAAACCGTCGAGATAGGCGCGGACGAATTTAGGGCGATGGCCTTCGGTCAAGCTCAACACATCGTGAAAGACCAGCACCTGACCGGAGCAACCGGGACCTGCGCCGATGCCAATCGTCGGTATTGTCAGGGTCTCCGTCGCTCGCGTCGCGAGCTCGGCTGGAATGCCTTCGAGCACGAGGGCAAAACATCCGGCTTCTTGCAGACGGTGAGCGTCCTCGAGCAGGCGCGAGGCATCATCGAGTTTGCGGCCCTGCACCTTGAAGCCACCCATGACATTGACGCTCTGCGGGGTGAGGCCGAGATGGCCCATAACGGGAATTTCGCAATCGACGAGGGCTCGCACCATTTCGATGCGCTTGGCGCCGCCCTCGAGTTTGACCGCATCTGCGCCTCGCTGAAGGAAGCCTCCGGCGTTGCGAATCGTCTCCTCGGGACTGAGGTGAAAGCTGAGGAAGGGCATATCGGCCACGAGCAAGGCACGGGGCCCTGTGCGCGCCACGGCCTCCAGGTGATGGTTCATCATCGCTATGCTGACCGGCAGCGTGTTTTCGAATCCAAGGCAGACATTGCCGACGCTGTCGCCGACAAGAATGACGTCGACGACGCTATCGGCGATCCGCGCGGTAACCGCATCGTACGCGGTCGTCATCACGATACGCCGCGCCTCTTCTTTCCAGCGCTGCAGCGCTGGCACTGTAGTACGATCGAGGGACGGCTCAGCCATATGGCTCATCTGGACCTCAATTCGTGGACAGCGCCGGACTGGGTCCTCCGGCAAGTAAAGGCGTCGGTTTGAGATCACCCGCTTCACCTCTTATTTCGAAGTGATATCGCTCTGACGAATTCGAACTGACCGAGTATGTCAGGCGATCAATGATCCTGTTGTCGCGGTCGAAGGCGAGAATTTTCGGCCTCAACTCGACGATTCGCCGCTCATCGATGAACGTCGAACTGCAGATGATGATCTGGTCGCCTACCTGGCATGTGCGTGCAGCGGCTCCATTGAGAATGCAACAACGTGAGCCTGGCGCACCGAAAATGACGTAAGTGGAGATGCGCGCTCCAGAACTCTTGTTCCAGATCTCGACAAATTCCATTGGAAGGATGCCGGCCTCGTGGCATTGATCCGGGTCGAGGGTGATTGAACCGTGATAGTGGAGGTTGGCGTCCGTGACGTGGATGCCATGGAACTTCGCAGCGAGCACTTTCTTCATCGACGGCGACCTCGTGAGCTTTACACCTCGGCAGGATCGGCGCTTCCTAAAGAGGACGGCGGAAACCTGTCAACAACGGAACGAGCAAAGAAAGCAATTTCTCCAAAGCGGGCGGCAGTCGCAGACAAACATCTATTGATCGCGCAACCATCGATGAATGTTTTCGCACCTTCCCGCGAACGCCTAAAGCGAGCGCGCGATCAGAAGCTTCATGATTTCGTTCGTGCCTCCGTAGATCTTCTGAATGCGCGCATCGATGAAGGCCCTGGAGATCGCGTATTCCTGCATGTAGCCGTAGCCGCCGTGCAGCTGCAGGCACTCATCCGCCGTCTCCACTTGCTTGTCGGTACACCACCATTTCGCCATCGACGCCGTCACCGTATCGAGGTCACCGGCAATCATGCGCTCGACGCACCAGTCGAGGAACACGCGGGCGATGAAAGCTTCGGTTTTCCGCTCCGCCAGCTTGAATGCCGTATTCTGAAACTCCAGCAGCGGCTTGCCGAACGCCTTGCGTTCCCTGGTGTAGTCGACCGTCAGCCGGATCGAGCGTTCCATGGAGACGACTGCGGCAATCGCGATCGCGAGCCGCTCCAGCGGAAGCTGCTGCATGAGCTGCGCGAAGCCCTGCCCCTCCGACGTGCCAAGCAGGTTTTCGGCAGGCACGACCGCGTCTTCGAAGAACAATTCCGAAGTATCGGAAGCATGCATACCGATCTTGTCGAGGTTGCGTCCGCGGCGGAAGCCCTTGCAATCCGTAGCTTCGACGGCAATCAGCGAGATTCCTTTCGCGCCCGCCTCGCCGGTCCGCGCGGCTAGGACGATGAGATCGGCCGCCTGGCCATTACTGATGAACGTCTTCTGGCCGTTGATGACATAAGTTTTGCCGCGCCTGATTGCCGTCGTCCTGATGCTTTGCAGATCCGAGCCGGTGCCGGGTTCGGTCATGCCGATGGCACCGATCATCTCGCCGGTCACCATTTTCGGCAACCAACGCCGCTTCTGCTCCTCAGAACCGAATTTGAGCAGATAGCTGGCCGTGATTGCTCCGTGCGCGACAATTCCGGTCGATAGCTCCGGCACAATGCTCTCGACATCCTCGATCACGCTCGCTTCGTAAGCGAACGATGCACCTAGGCCGCCATAAGCCTCGGAGACGCTCGGTAGAAGCGCCCCCATTTCCCCCAGCGCAAGCCAGGCGGCGCGGTCCACCAGCTTCTGGCGCCGCCAGGTCTCTGCGCGGGGCGCAAGATCCTTGGCGAGGAACCGGCGGAATTGGTCCCGGAATGCCTCCAGCTCCTCGGTCATCCAGCTCGATCGATAGGACATCTGCATATCGCCTACAGGATCAAACCGCCGCCGCAGACGACCACCTGACCGCTGATGTAGTTGGACTCAGGGCTACAGAAGAGGTAGACGGCGTCGGCCGCTTCTTCAGGGGTCCCGCCTCGGCCCAGTGGGATGATGCGCGCCATCGACTCGAGCATGTGCGGTTGTACGCCGACCTTGATATCCCGCCCCAGGACATCGATTGTCTTTTGCTGTGCTTCGATCGGCTGGGTCAGCCGCGTATTGATCAGACCAAACGCCACGCAATTCACGTTCACCTTGTACCGCCCCCATTCCTTGCACAGCGTACGCGTAAGCCCGATCAAAGATGCCTTGGCCGAGGAATAGGACGCTTGCCCTGCGTTGCCGTAGAGGCCTGCGATGGACGAGATGTTCACCACCTTTCGGAACACCTCCTGCCCCGCCTCCGCTTCCTTTTTCGAGAAAACTCGGATGGGCTCCGATGCGGCTCGCAGAATGCGGAAGGGAGCAACGAGATGAACGTCGAGCATCGCCTGGAACTGCTCGTCGGTCATCTTCTGGATGGTTGCATCCCAGGTGTAGCCAGCATTGTTGACGATAATATCCAGCCCACCGAAGGTTTGAATGGCCGCCTGAACGAATCGGTCAGCGAACCCGGGTTCGACGACGCTGCCGTTGACCGCAACCACCTCGCCGCCTGCGGACCTTATCTCGCGCACGACGGCCTCGCCGACGTCGCCGTCCAGGTCGTTTACGACGAGCTTTGCGCCTTCGCTCGCCAGCTTCAATGCGATGGCGCGACCGATTCCCCGACCGGACCCCGTCACCAGCGCAACCTTACCTTTAAGTTTTGCCATCTTCCGTTCTCTCAATTGTCTGCTAGTTAAGGGCTACGATTGCTTCGCCGGCGAGCTTGACATCGCCGGCCTCGTCCTTGGCGCTCAGCGCGAGTTTCATGCATTCTCTACCCGCATGCTGCAGGAACTCGGTTACATGTCCTTCGCATGTCAACTTGGCACCTACCGGCGTTATCGAGGCAAAGCGCGTCGAGAAACTCAGTACGAGCGAAGCCTTGACGCCATCAGTTAGCGCCTGGCCCAGATAGGCCATTGCCAACATGCCGTGAGCAAAGACGTCGGGGAATCCCGCCTTCTTCGCAAAGTCGATGTCCACGTGGATCGGATTGTGGTCGCCCGAGGCGCCGCAGTACAATGCGAGCAAATGGCGAGTGATCGGTGGAAATGATTTCCGTACAACACAGTCGCCCACGGAAGGGCGCCCCGTTTCGACATTTGTCATAGCCGGCCCCTAGTTTCGTACGACGATGGTGCGCGTCAAATCCGCGACGTGCACTCCACGCTGGTTGGTGACCTTCGTGCGGATGGCGACCATGGTCAGCGCGCCGCCCTTCTTATCGGCGATGTCGGTCACCTCGGGTTGGAACGTGAGACAATCGTCGACTAACATCGGCGCGTAATACGCGAAACCTTGCTCGCCATGGAGAACGCGACCTAGATCGATGTCCAACTCGGTGAGCATCGCGAACGGCTGATCAGCATCCAGCATTTCGAGGCAGAAGGAGTAGGTCGGAGGCACCGCAAGACCCGAGTAGCCTTCCTTACGAGCTGCCTCAGGATCGTGATAGATCGGATTGCATTCACCGATCGTTTTCAGGAAATACCGCAATCGCCCCGGCTCGACCCGAGCCTTCACGGACGGCAAGACGCGACCAATGGCGCTTCGGTCTACCATGTGCCGCGCTCCTCAGGCTGCGCGCTCGTAGAGCGTGACTACGCACGCACCGCCGAGTCCAAGATTGTGTTGCAGGCCGATTCGAGCATTCTGGACCTGCGTCGCTTCGGCGGAGCCGCGAAGCTGTCTGGTGAGCTCGTAACACTGAGCCAGTCCGGTGGCGCCGAGCGGATGTCCCTTCGACAGCAGGCCGCCGGATGGGTTCGTCACGTACTTTCCGCCATATGTGTTGTCGCCGTCGACGACGAAGCGCTCCGCGCCGCCTTCGGGGCACAATCCCAGGGCCTCGTAGCTGATCAGCTCGTTATGGGCAAAGCAATCGTGCAGCTCGACTACATTGACGTCGTCGGGCCCGATGCCCCCGCTTTCATACACGTTGCGCGCAGCCGCCTTGGCCATATCGTACCCGACGAGCTGCATCATGTCGCGCGCCTCGAAGCTAGAAGGCGTATCGGTCGTCATCGATTGTGCGCGGATGCGCACATTCGTGCGAAGTCCGTGGCGTAAGGCGTACTGCTCCGACACGAGGACCGCGGCGGCAGCGCCGCAGGTGGGCGGACAGGCCATCAGCCGGGTCATGACTCCGGGCCAGATCACCTGGTCGTTCATGACATCCTCGGGCGTCACCTCCTTCCGGAAGAGCGCCAGCGGATTGTTCTTGGCGTGCCGGCTTGCCTTGGAACGGATCTTCGCGAACGTCTCCAGCGAAGTACCGTACTTCTTCATGTGGCTGAGCCCGGCGCCACCGAAATAGCGCAGCGCGAGCGGCACGCCGGGCGCATCGACCAGCTTGTCGGCGAAGGCATCGAACTCTTCGAACGGGCTCGGACGGTCCGTGAAGATGGTGCCCAGGGCTCCCGGCTTCATCTGCTCGAACCCAAGCGCCAGGACGCAGTCCGCCGCGCCGCTCTCGATCGCCTGGCGTGCAAGGTAGAGCGCCGTCGAGCCCGTCGAGCAGTTATTGTTGACGTTGACGACGGGAATCCCGGTCATTCCGACCGGGTACAGGGCACGCTGCCCTGCGGTCGAATCGCCGTAAACATATCCAACGTAGGCCTGTTGCACGACGGCGTAGTCGAGGGCGGCATCCCCAAGAGCGCGACGCGTCGCCTCGGCTCCCATCAGCGTGTAGGGATCATTCGCTCCCGGCTTGAGGAAGGGGATCATTCCGACCCCGGCCACATAGACTTTGGACATCGTACTCCTCCAATCCGATCAGTGCAGGCTTTCGACGACGAGTGCGATCCCCTGACCGCCGCCGATGCACATCGTAATAACGCCGTAGCGTCCCTTCGAGCGGCGCAGCTCGTACAGGGCCTTCACCGTGAGAATTGCTCCGGTCGCACCGAGCGGGTGGCCGAGAGCGATTGCGCCTCCATTGGGATTGACCCTTTCCGGGAGCAGATGGAGCCCATCCGTTACCGCGAGAGCCTGTGCAGCGAACGCCTCGTTCGACTCGATCACGTCTATGTCGTCGAGCTTCAAGCGCGCCCGTTCCAGAGCGATCGGCACGGCTTTGACTGGACCGATGCCCATGATTTCGGGAGACACTCCGGCGAGACCCCAGGATACAAGTCGTCCGATCGGCGAGAGGTTTCGTCGTCTGACTTCCTCCTCGCTGGCCAGAACGACGGCCGCGCTTCCATCGTTTATTCCCGAAGCGTTTCCGGCTGTCACGGTGCCGCCCGACTTGAAGACCGGCCTGAGCTTGGCCAAATCCTCGAGCTTCGTCTGCGGACGCGGATGCTCGTCCTGATCGAAGAGCATCGTTCCTTTTCGTGTATCAACTTCGACAGGCACCATTTGCGCCTTAAAGCGGCCTTCGGCGATTGCCGTTGCGGCACGCCGTTGGCTCGTGAGCGCGAACTCGTCCTGACGCTCGCGTGGGATGCGGCACAGGTCTGCGACGTTCTCCGCCGTTTGTCCCATCGCGCCGTGTCCGAAGGGATCGGCCAAGGTGTTGCTTAACCAATCATAGACGACGGCATCGCCCATCCTATGACCGTATCGCATCGTGGAGATCGAATGGGGAGCGCGGCTCATGGCTTCGGCCCCTCCGGCAATCGCGATCCTGGATTCGCCAAGGATGATCATTTGGGCCGCGCTGACGATGGCTTGCGCACCCGAGCCGCAAAGCCGGTTCACCGTCAGCCCCTGCGAACCGACGGGCATGCCCGCTTCGATGGCAACTGTCCGTCCGAGAAACAGATCCTGCGCTTCAGTCGGAATGACCGTTCCAAAGACGGAATGGTCGACGTTTCCCGGCTCGATATTTGCGCGCCGGATAGCTTCCTTGACGACGACAGCGCCAAGCGCGGTCGGCGATTTGTCCTTCAGGGTACCGCCGAAAGTCCCGATCGGCGTGCGTACACCGCTCACGATGAAGATGCCGGTCGACATTTTTTGTCCTTCATTCAGTTGCGGAAATCAGGGTGATAACATCCGCAGGCGTCGGAGCCTGGTACAGATGCTCGATGTCCGTGCGGCGCCTGGACAGCGCGGCCCGCTGGTTGAGATATCCCTTGTCGGTGATCTCGCCGTCCTTTGCCGAGGGCGTGTCGGCGAGCAGGAGAGCCCTGCCGATCCGAGACGCCGAGCCGCCTAGCGCGAGCTGAGACATAGCGGACGCAATTCGCGCCCGGACTGCGCGACTGCGGATCAACGCTTCGAGCTTTGTATGGATATCTCCAGTCACCTCCCGGCAGCCCGTTTCGTCCGGGAAAATGAGGAGCCCAACCTCGTCGCGATCATGCCCCGTGATGATGACATCCTGCACGACCGGGCTTGCGGCGGCGATGACGGCGAGGCGCAATTTGCTTGCCTGCACCCAGGTGCCTGTTGCGAGCTTGAAGTTTTCCGCGACCCGACCGTCGAACAGGATTCCGCACGAAGGATCCGTCAAGTCGACGAGGCGGCCTGCGTCGCCGGTCCGATAGTATCCCTCCTCGTCGAATGCGGCTGCCGTCGCATTCGGATTGCGCCAATAGCCAGGCGTGACCATCGGACCGCGGACTCTTAGCTCAGTCGCATCGCCCGTAGGCACCAGCTTGATCGCCGCCCCGGGGATCGGAATCCCGAGATTGCTGCAGTGAGTATTTCCCTTTGGAGTGATCGACACGACGGGACCCGTCTCGGTCGCTCCCCATCCCACGCAAACCGAAAAGTCGGGACGACCGTATTCGGCGGCCAGAGCGTGAAGCTCGTCCCAGGTCGATTGCGGCAAGGCGGCGCCGGCGGAGAACACAGCGCGCAGACGGCAAAAGAAGCGTTCCGCGAGCTCCGCATCGGATCGCATCGCACGCGTCAATTGTGTAAGACTGCCCGGCACTGAAAGGTGAATGGTCGGCGGTCGGCTCTTGATGTTCTCTATCGTATGCTCAAATTGGCCGGATACCGGCCTCCCCTCGTCGATGAACAGCGTACCAGCGTTTCGCAGCACGCAATTGAAGACAAGATTGCCACCGAAGACATGGTTCCATGGGAGCCAGTCCACGATCTCCGGAGGCTCGTTCTTCAGAAACGTCCAGACCTCCCGGACCGCCTCTTGGTTCGAGCACATCATGCCGTGCGTCACGATTACGCCTTTCGGCGTGCCCGTTGATCCCGACGTGAAGAGTATCTTCGCGATCGTCTCGGAGGAGACCAGGGGGATCGCGACCCTTGACTGCTGCCCTTCGTCCAGCAGTCGCTCCAGCTTCTCCTCGCTCGCTGAGGAGTTCCTGGCGACGATCGTAGGTATGCCCAGGCGTTTCGCGAGCTGAAAGCCGTGCGAACAGACATGCTCGTCCTGGGCGAACACGAGCCCCGGCGTCAGCGCCTCCAAGATCCCAGCTAACCGGCTTGTATCTTCGAACTGAGAGTACGCGACCGAAATCGGCGCGACGGGAATTCCGGCGATCATGGCCCCGAGCGCGATCACCGCGTGCTCAATCGAGTTTTGAGACAAGATCGCCAGCGGCCGTTCAGCGCTGAGCCCACGCCCGGTCAATGCGCGCGCGATGAATCCCGCCTCGATTTGCGCGTCGAGATAGGTCAACGACTTCCAGTCGCCGCGGACGCGCTGCTCGAGAAATGGCTTGGTCGGGTGGCGTTTCGCGGCAGCAGCCAGCATCTCGCCCAGGCTTGGAAACGCGCGAGCGGAGAGGCTCGGCCCCTCCAAGACGAGCGGTTTAGCGCCCGGCGCTCGCATCGCGTTCCTCCTTAGCATTGCCGTCTTATCCATTCTCTCAATTAGATAACATCGTTACTTTCCTTATGCAAGCCATATGATTTCAATCCCCCTTGGCGTTCTGCGCTGAGCAGAGCCACGGCCACAACCAAAAACTTGCTGCGCAGGCTCGGTCGATCAACTAGAAGGATTGCCGAGCCTAGAAAGGACAGGTTGCTTTGAGCAGACTTACTTCGCCGCCCGCGCCCCGGCCTTCTCGCTCCAGTCGGTCCGGCGGGAGCACGCGTAGTACAAACCGCTCCGAAGCAGGAACGCCCACTCCTTCAGCGATCGATATGTCATACCTTGAGGGTACGATCGGCTACGCGATACGTCGGGCCCAGATGGCGGTATTCGATGACATTTTCCGCGCTTTCGGTGAGCACAAGATCACGACTGCCGAGTTTTCTGTGCTGGCGATCGTTGCGGACAATCCGGGTATCAACCAGGCCGACCTCGCCCTCTCTCTCGGCGTTGAGCGCCCGAGAATGGTGCCGATCATCAACCGATTGGAAGAGAGCGGGCTCGCGAGCCGCCTGGTCGACGGCCAAGACGGGCGTACCCGCCGCATCCATCTCACCCGCCAGGGAGAGAAGCTGCTTGAGATTCTCAAGGCGCGGTTCGCCGAGCATCAAGCGCGCATGCTGAAGCGACTTCGAGCTGGTACTCCGGACGGTATTCTCTCCGATCTCTGGAAACTCGCAGGCAGGTGATCGCGAGTCCGCTTGTCGGGCGCCCTCTGCCTTCAAGGTATCCCGCCCGTATGGCCGATCGACCTTTAATGGCACCGTCATCTTCCTTGCTGGACGGCGCGCCGCTTGAGCCACCAGGCATATTGAACTGGCCAATGCAACCAGTTCGGGTCGCAGCCCATCTGCAGCGCGGCCTGTGCCGGCCAGTTGGGATTCCAAAGCAGTTCACGGCCAAGCGCTATCAGCGTCGCCTTACCTTCCTCTAGCACGCTCTCGGCATACTGGGGCTCGCGGATCAGACCGACGGCAACCGTCGGGATCCTCGCATCGCGTTGGATCCTTTCGGCGAACGGGACCTGAAATCCCGGAGCGCGCGACACCAGCGCATTGCCCTGAGGCAGTTTCATGCCGCCCGACGAGCAGTCGACGACGTCGACGCCGACCTGTTTCAGAGCTTTGGCGAACTCGACCGAATCATCGAGAGACCAGCCAATGTCGATTCCATCGACTGAGGATATCCGGACGAATACAGGCAGGTGCGCCGGCCACTCTTCGCGCATCACGCCGGCAAGCCGAAGCGGCAGGCGCATACGGTTAGCCAGGCAGCCTCCGTATTCGTCGTTGCGATTGTTCGCGAGCGGCGACAGGAACGAGTGCAGGAGGTAGCCATGCGCGCAGTGCAATTCAATGACGTCGAAGCCAGCCTGTCTAGCTCGCCGAAAGGCTAGCCGGTAATCATCAACGACCAGATCGATATCTTCACCCGTCATCGTGCGCGGCGCCGGCCAGCCTTCCTCAAACGGAAGACTGCTGGAGGCGGCGATGTCCCAAGCGTTTTCACTCCTCACAGCAACATCAGAGGGCCCGAGCGGGCCACCGCCTTCCCAGGGGCGCTGCGATGATCCTTTTCGGCCGCTATGGGCGATCTGGATCGCCGCCTTGGCATTCATCTCGTGAATGATGGATGCCAGCCGCGCCAGCCCTTCGACGTGGCGATCATCCCAAATGCCAAGACAACCATGCGTGATCCGGCCCTGCAGGTTGACGGAGCTTTGCTCCACAAAGACCAGCCCCGCACCTCCCGCCGCCAGCTTTGCGATGTGTCCAACGTGCCAGTCGGTTGCGAAGCCGTCGATCGCCGAATACGTCGCCATCGGAGAGACGACGATTCGGTTTTTCAACGAGAGCTCGCGTAGCTGGATCGGCGCAAAGAGCAGTGGAGTAGGACTCATTGGGCAGGATTCCTTAGCGCGGTGCCGGACGGACAAAACTCAGCTGATCGTCACGCCTCCGTCGATCACGAGAACCTGACCCGTCATGAAATTGCCGGCCGCCGAGCCGAGGAACACGGCCGCGCCGGCAATTTCGTCGGGAATACCGATCCGCTGCATCGGGCAACGCGACGTGGACGATTTCAGCGTCTCGGGATCATCCCACAGAGCCTTGGCAAAATCCGTCTTGATGAGACCAGGCGCGATGCAATTGACGCGAATGTTGTGTCGACCGTACTCGCACGCCAGGTTGCGCGCGAGCTGCATGTCGGCGGCCTTGGATATGCAGTACGCACCGATCGTAGTCGAGCCCGTCAAGCCGCCGATCGAGGACACGATGATGATCGAGCCGCCCTTCCGCTCGATCATCTGTGGCACCACCATGCTGATGATCCAGTTATTGGCGACTATGTTGTTGGTCAGAACCTTGTTGAACTGGTCGTCGGAGATATCTGCGAGAGGACCAAAATACGGATTGGACGCGGCGTTACAGACGAGAATATCAATCTTGCCGAACCGCTTGTTACTCTCCTCGATGAGGCGTTGAAGATCCTCCTTGCTTGATATGTTCGCCGCGATCGCGAGGGCCGTCCCCTCGCCGAACCGATCATTGATCTCTCTGGCCACTCGGTCGCAGGCGTCGCTCTTGCGGGAAGAGATAACGACCTTTGCGCCATGTTCCGCCATCCGCTCTGCGATCGCCCGGCCGATTCCACGCGTCGAGCCCGTGATCACCGCGACCTTCCCGTTCATATCGAACAGCGTCATTTGTCCTCCCCAATATCCAGCCGGCGCGTGTGCCGGCATTCCGAATGGATTCCAGTCCATTCAAGCCTCTAAAAACGGGCTCAGATTCCTCCGAGACACAGATACTTGATCTCCAGGTAGTCCTCGATCCCGTACTTGGAGCCTTCGCGGCCATTGCCGCTTTCCTTCATTCCGCCGAACGGAGCCACTTCACTGGAGATGATGCCTTCATTGATACCGACGATGCCGTACTCGAGCGCCTCCGCCACGCGGAAGATTCGGCCGATGTCGCGCCCATAGAAATAGGCGGCCAGTCCAAACTCTGTCGCATTGGCGAGCCTGATCACTTCTTCCTCGCTGGAGAAGTGGAACACGGGCGCGACCGGACCGAACGTCTCTTCCTTGAAGATGAGCATGTCCGGGGTTGTGTCCGCCAACACTGTCGGCTGGTAGAAGGAGTGCCCCAGCGCATGACGCTTTCCGCCGGTGACGATGCGTGCGCCCTTCTTCACGGCGTCACCGATATGCTCCTCAACCTTCTCCACCGCATCGATGTTGATCAGCGGCCCGATGGTGACTCCAGCCTCGAAACCGTCGCCCACTTTCATCGCATTCACAGCCTCGGTCAGCCGGGCAACGAAGGCGTCGTAGACCTTGTCCTGCGCGAACAGCCGATTGGCGCACACGCAGGTCTGCCCGGCATTGCGATATTTTGATGCGATAGCGCCCTTCACCGCCGCCTCGATATCAGCATCGTCGAACACGATGAAGGGCGCGTTCCCGCCGAGCTCCATCGACGTGCGCTTGACGGTTGCTGCCGCCTGGACCATCAGCTTCTTGCCGATCTCGGTAGAACCGGTGAAGGTCACCTTGCGCACGGTCGGATTGGACGTCATCTCGCCGCCGATCGCGCTCGCCGACCCGGTGACGACCGAGAAAACCCCCTTCGGAATGCCCGCGCGTTCGGCCAGCACCGCCAGCGCCAGCGCCGAGAGTGGCGTCTGGCTTGCCGGCTTGACCACCATCGCGCAGCCGGCGGCGAGCGCCGGGCCGGCCTTGCGCGTGATCATGGCCGCCGGGAAATTCCACGGGGTAATGGCTGCGCAGACTCCGATCGGCTGCTTCAGCACGATGATACGACGATCTGCGGTAAAGCCCGGAATGGTGTCGCCGTAGACGCGCTTACCCTCCTCGGCGAACCATTCAATGAAGGACGCAGCATAGGCCATCTCACCGCGGCTTTCCGCGAGCGGCTTGCCCTGCTCCGCCGTCATGATGACCGCGAGATCCTCCTGGTTGGCCATGATCAGATCGAACCATTTGCGCAGAATCGCCGCACGATCCTTCGCGGTCCGGGCGCGCCAGGCCGGCCAAGCCTGGTCGGCTGCAGCAATCGCGCGGCGCGCTTCCGCGGCACCCATGCTGGGCACGGTGGTCAAGGCCGCACCGGTCGCCGGATTTGTCACCGTCAGGGTCGCGCCGCTGTCCGCTGCCGACCACGCGCCGTTGATCAGGCAGGTATCGCGAAGCAGCGAGGGATCATTGAGCTTGAGCGCAGACGCAGCGGTCTTCATATGTGTTGTCATTGTAAACCTACCCTGCGGCTTTGGACTCGAAGGCTTCGCGCAGCTTGAAACGAATGATCTTGCCGGAGCCGGTCCGCGGAATCTCGCCGACGAAGACCACAGCTTCGGGCACCTTGTAGGAGGAGAGATGTTTTCGGCAGTGCGCGAGGATCGCCTCGCCATCGGGCAAGGCAACACGGCTCACCACGAATAGCGCAGGCACCTCGCCAAGATGCTGGTGCGGGACGCCGACCACGGCGCAATCGACCACCTGCTCGCACCCGCCGACGACCTCCTCGATCTCCGCGGGCGCGATGTTCTGGCCACCGCGGATGATGAGCTCCTTCAGACGGCCCGTAATGGTCAGAAACCCGTTCTCGTCGCTCTTTGCGAGATCGCCCGTGTGATACCAACCATTGCGCAAGGCGGATGCCGTCTCCTCCGGCTTGTTGTGATAGCCGATCATCACGTTGGGCCCGCGCACGATCAATTCGCCCTCGGCACCAAACGGGACGTCGTTTCCGGCGAGGTCGACGATCCGGACAGAGAGGCCCGGCACCGGCAGGCCGCAGGAGCCGAGCACGCGGCCGCCCATCGGCCAGTTCATCGTCACCATCGTCGAGGTCTCGGTGATGCCGTACCCATCCAGCAGCTTGATTCCGAACCGCGACTCGAATTCTCGATTCAAGGTTGCCGGCATGATCGCGCCGGCCGAGATCGCAAGGCGTACGCCTTTCAGCTCGATGTCGCTCTTACCCTTCGTCGCCTCCAGCAAATAGTGGAACATCGTCGGTACGCCCGGAACGATCGTGAACCTGCCGGTGCCAAGCAGCCGCAGCGCTTCGGTGGTCGAGAACTTCTCCATGATGTATTCGCTGGCGCCTGCGGCGAGCACACTGAGCACGGAGAGATTCAGCGCGTAGGAATGGAAAAGCGGCAGCGCCGACAGGATCGTGTCCTTCTCCGACAACATCGCGATCGGGGCCCAGCAGGACGCCGAGATCCAGAGCATGCTATGGGTCGACAGCAACACACCTTTGGCGCGGCCCGTCGTGCCTGAAGTGTAGATGATGAACCCGGGTTCCTGCATCGACAGGGAATCGCGCGGCACCGAGCGCGGTGTCGTCGAGGCGAGCTCGTCGTAGCGGACCCCCAGTCCCGTCCTTGCACCACGCTCGACCAAGACGACGTTGGTCAATGCCGGGCACTGCCGCCGGATGGCCTCGACGAATTCGAAACGTTCGTCGGTGGTGACGACCATGCTGCAGGCCGCATCCTGCAGCCGGTAGATGACTTCGCTTTCAGTCGCATCATAGCTGATGGGTACGCTGACCGCACCGGCCCGGGCAATCGCGAAGCAGGTTTCGACCCAGCGCACGCAATTGGGCAGGAAGATCGCGACGGTGTCGCCCGCACGCACGCCGAGATCGGCGAAATGGCCCCCAAGGTTCGCCGTGCGTGTCGCAAGCTCCCCATACGAGATCTTCCCTGCGGCATCCTCGAATGCCGTCTTGCTTCCCCGTTCCCCGGCATGCCGCTGGATCAACGCCGGGATTGGCGCAATCAGATCAGTCTGCAGCATGTTTCCTCCGTGTCGCTCGTTGTTGTCGTCAAACCATGCTGAAGCCGCCGCTGACGCTGATCACCTGTCCGGTGATCCAGCTTCCGTGCGGCGAGGCCAGCAAAGTCACCATCGGCGCGATGTCCTGCGGCAGGCCCAATCGACGCAACGGATAGAATTTCGTCAGCTTGTCGCGATTGGCCTCGACCCAGGCGCGGTCATGCGCGGTCTCGATCAACCCGAGCGAGATCGTGTTGGCCGTCGTGCCGAACCGGCCGAATTCGCGGGCCAGCGATTTCATCAGGCCGATGACGCCCGCGCGCGCCGCCGCGACGATTGCAAGACCGGATTCGCCGACCCGCGAGGAGTCGCCGACCAGCGCGATGATCCGGCCGTCGCCTGCCCTCTCGAGATGCGGAGCGGCCGCCTTCGACACGTGGATTGCGCCGTAGAGGCAGATGTTGATCTGCTTCTCCCACTCGTCGCGCTTGGTATCTGTGAAGCGGTTGCGCAGGGCGACGCCGGCATTGTTCACAACGATGTTGAGGCCGCCGAAATCCTTGACGATGCTGTCGACCATCGTGGTGACCGCGCCGAAGTCTGAGACATCAGCCTGGTATGCGATCGCCTTGCCGCCCATCTTCTCGATCTCGGCGACGACAGCGGCCGCGCCGTCCTTGGAGCCGTTATAGTTTACCGCGACCGCTGCGCCTTCCGCCGCGAGGCTCAGCGCGATCTCGCGGCCGACATCTCTTGCAGCGCCAGTGACGAGCGCGACCTTGCCCTTAAGCTTCATGTCCATGAGTTGATTCCTTGCGGTCTGTTGTTGCGTTTTCGATTAGGCGGAAAAGCCGCTCTGGGGATACCGGCAACTCGAAGATGTCGATGTTGAACGGCGAGAGCGCATCGGCGATGGCATTCGCGATCGCCGCGGGCGCGCCGATGGTGCCGCCCTCGCCCATGCCGCGGAAGCCGCCTAGCGTGGTCGGCGAGTCCTTCTCGATGTGGACCACCTCGATCGAGGGCACTTCAGTGGCGGTCGGGATGATGTAATCGACCAGGCTAGCGGTCAGGTTCTGGCCCTCGTCGTTGTAGACCACCTCTTCGTAGAGGGCGGCGCCGATGCCTTGCGCGACACCGCCATGAACCTGACCGTCGACGATCATCGGATTGATCAGCCGGCCGCAATCCTCCGCCACGACAAAGCGCTCGATTTTCACTTCAAACGTGCTCGGGTCGATCTCGACGACAGCGAGGTGCGCCGCGGTCGCACTGGTGCCGAATACGGGGTCGTACGTCCTGGTCGACGTCAGTTCCTCCCGCTTGTCCGAGGGGATGCGTCCCATCTCCAGATAGACGGCACGCGCCAGCTGGCGGAATGTCAATGCGCGGTCGGTACCGACGACGGTGACCTTACCGTCCTCCACCGCGAGATCGTCGGCGCTGGCTTCGAGCAGATGAGAGGCTGCCCGCACGAGCTTCTCCTTGACCTCCCGCGCGGCGAGTGTCGCAGCGCCGCCGGCAAGCACGGCACTGCGGCTCGCATAGCTGCCGGTCGCGTTCGGTACCGCCGCACTGTCGCCCTGGATGATGCGGATATCCTCCACGCGGCCGCCGAGATGCTCGGCGACGACCTGAGCCAGCGTCGTCTCCAGCCCCTGCCCCATAGAAGCCACACCGAAGGCCGCCGTGATCGCACCGGTGGAGTCGATCGCGATCTTTGCGGTTTCAGTGCCGGTGTTGATCGGCATTCCCGGCGCGACCGAGATACGCGAGCCGATTCCCGTCAGCTCCGCATAGCAGGCGATCCCGATTCCGAACCAATGTCCCGCTGCGCGCGCCCGAGCCTGCCGCGCGCGCAGCGCGCTGTAGTCGGCTTGCTCACAGGCAGCATCGAGGCATTCGGTGAAGGCGCATTGATCCCACACAATTCCCGATCCAATGCGGTAGGGAAATTCGTTCGGTTGGATCATGTTCTTCAGCCGCAGCGCCACCGGGTCCATTCCGAGCTTGCGCGCGGCCATGTCCATCAGACGTTCCGTGACGAAGGCCGATGTCGGCCGACCGACGCCGCGATACGGCCCCATTGGCGGTTTCGACGTCGCAACGCCTCGAACACGCCCGCGATAGTTCGGGATCTTGTAGGGCCCTGGGAGAAAGCTCACGACCTGGACCGGCTCGATCACGGCTGTCCACGGATAGATGGAATAGGCTCCGACGTCACCGATGACGTCCGCCTGGAGCGAAAGGGCGCGGCCCTCCGCATCCAGCGCCAGTTCGGCATCGACGATCTGGTCGAATCCCTGGCTGGTGGACGCGAGATCCTCCATGCGGTCGCTCGTCCATTTCACGGGCTGACCGAGCCGCCTCGCCGCGAATGCGACAAGGATCTCTTCGGCATAGAGGGACGCTTTACCGCCAAAGCCACCTCCGACGTCGGGGGCGACCACCCGTAGCCGGCTTCCCGGAATATCCAACGCCTCGGAGAGCGCGTCGCGAATGATGCCCGGCACCTGCGTCGACGAGTACAGCGTCAGCTCGTCCCGGCCGGCATCATATTCCGCGAGGTAGGTCCGGTTCTCCATCGCGAGCGGCGATTTGCGCCTGAACCGAAACCGTCCCGATACCCGTACCGCCGCGCATGCGATCGCCTGATCGACATCGCCAGTCCTGAACTCGCGCGCACAGAGGACGTTTGTGCCTGCCTCTTCATGCAGCAGCGTCGCGGAAGGCTTCGCCGCCTCCTCGGGATCGATCACGACCGGTAGCGGATCGAACTCGATGTTGATCAGTTCGAGGGCATCTTCGGCGAGGTACCGGGTTTCTGCCACCACGGCGACAACGGGTTCGCCGACGTAGCGCACTTTGTCTCGCGCCAACGCGGTGATTGCGGTGGCATGATAGTCCTTCATCCGCGACGTCGCGAAAATCGCGTTCACGCTGGCCATGTCCTCTGCCGTGAACACGGCGACGACGCCAGGCATGCCGCGTGCATCATCGCAATCGATCTGCTTGATTCTGGCATGCGAGTGATCGCTGCGGCGAAAAGCGACGTGGAGCAAGCCTGATACGCGACGGTCGTCGACAAAAGTGCCCTTGCCGGCCAGCAGGCGTGCATCCTCTGTCCGTTTGACGCGCGCGCCCACAATCTTGGGACGGGCGGCGAGACTGTCGGCCGCGCCGCCCCGCTCCACTGCCAGGATGGGCTTGCCGTCAGTCATAGCAATCCGCCCCCTTGCGCAGGCTCTGCCATTGGACGGCATCGTGCCCGCAGATCACCGTCGCGCGCTGCGCCTCGATCTGCCTGATCCTCTGGAACGTCTCTCGGCAGACATCCTTGTTCCAGGTGTTCTTAGGTACGATGTCAGCATCCAGATTGCCGCGAATACCGACCGCATCGGAGGCCAGCAGGAAGCGGCCGCTGTGGCGAAGCGTCAGCAGCGCGCCCATCAAGCCGGGAGTATGGCCAGGCAAATGAGCGAGCCTGATCGCGCCGTCGCCGAACAGGTCGATATCGTCGCTCACGACCTGATAGTTCAGGGGATGATCCCAGTCGGCCCGCAAGTAGCCCGCCTCCGCGGCGGAGGGTGCCTTCGCAACTTCGAGCTCCTCCTTGCGGACCAGGAACCGCGCTTTGCGGAAGAACTGATTGCAGCCGCAGTGATCGGTGTGGAAGTGCGAGCAAATGACGACGTCGATGTCGTCCGCCGTCAATCCAACCGCCTTCAGTCCTTCCAGCACGTTGTCGCCGACCGGCATGATCGGCGTCATGACGCGCGCCATGCCGCCCCATTGCCCGTCCGGGTCGGTCGCAACCTCGGGATGGCAGCCGGTATCGAACAGCACATTGCCCTTGGGATGACGGAGCAACACGCACGAGACAGGTAGCTCAATCGTCTCTGCGCGATCGGCATCTGGAAAATAGATGCTCTTGCGCATCCGCAGGCGCCCGCCTGAGAGGAAATGCATCTTCATAGCGCGCTCTCCTGGTTCTCGCTCTTGAGCGCGTCAGCCGCCGCCCTGACGGCGCGGACGATGTTCTCATACCCCGTGCAGCGGCACAGATTGCCGGACAGCCCTTCGCGGATCTCCTCGTCACTCGCCAGCGGCGACTTCTTGAGGAGATCGACCGCTGTTATCAGCATCCCCGGCGTGCAGAAGCCGCATTGCAACGCGTGATGATCATGGAATGCCTTCTGGACAGGATGCAGCCCGCCCGAAGTCGCGAGGCCCTCTACGGTCATGATCTCCGCACCATCGAGCTGTGCGGCCAGCAACAGGCACGACCGCGCGCTGTCGCCGTTCACCAGGACGGTGCAGGCGCCGCAAACCCCGTGTTCGCAGCCGACATGCGTTCCGGTCAGGCCGAGCTCGATGCGAAGGAAGTCGGACAGCAGCAGCCGGGGCTCGACGTCGTGCCGGTACGCACGGCCATTGACCGTGATGGAGATGGAGACTGATTTAGCCATGCCTCGCCTCCGTCGCGCGCGACCACGCTCTACGAATGGCGCGCTCGGCCAGCACGCCCACGAGATGCCGGCGATAGTCCGCGGAGGCGTGCAGGTCCGTGTTGGGTTCGACGGATGCACGGATCGAGCCCACGGCAGCAGCCACGAGGTGATCGTCGAGCGGCCGTCCCGATGTCAGCAGCGCTTCCGTCTCCGTCGCACGCATCGGCGTATCGCCGACGCCCATCATTCCGATCCGCACATGGGAGACGCGATCGCCGCTCCGCTCGAGACAAATCGCGACACAGGCAAGCGCGAAATCGCCAGACCGGCGCGCGACCTCCTCGAAGGCCCACCCGGCGCTCGGTGGCATTTTTGGAAAACTGACGGAAACGAGCATTTCGCCTTCGGCCAAATCAGTCGTCAGGGCAGCGACGAAAAATTCAGAGGCGCTAAGGGTTCGGCGCCTCTTCGCAGAAGCGAGCTCGAGCTCGGCATCGAGCAGCATTGACATCATCGGTAGCTCGGCTGCCGGGTCTGCATGCGAGAGGCTGCCACCGATCGTGCCGCGGTTGCGGATCGCGAGATGCGCGACGTGCCCCATGGCCTCGCTCAGGACCGGCAATTGCCTTGCGACCAGCTCGGAGGTCTCGATCATCCGATGTCGCGTAAGTGCACCAATCCGGATCCGCTCTCCCTCATCCTTGAGGTAGGCGAGATCAGGAATGCGGTTAATATCGATCAGCACCGAAGGACGCAGCAGGCGGAAATTCAGCATCGGCATCAAACTTTGTCCACCGGCCAGCAGCTTGCCCTCGCCGTTCGCCGCCGCGAGCGCAGCTGTCGCGGCTTGGACGCTGTCGACGGAGAGATACTCAAAGGGCGGGGGCTTCATGTCAGCACCACCTGAAATCCGGCTTCCGCTTCTCGGCGAAAGCCTTGCGAGCCTCTCGATAGTCGTCGCTGTTAGAGGCACGATCGATCATCGCCTGCGCGAGGAGGCCGTCATCCGCCAAAGCTGCATCATTGAGAATGTATTTGGCGCCCGAGACCGAGAGTGGCGCTTTTTCCGCTATTTGCGCAGCGAGGCTCAAGGCATCGTGATGAGGATCATCGGAAAGGCGATCCACCAGGCCAATGTTCAACGCCTCTCGCGCGGCGACCCTCTCCGCCGTGTAGAGGATGCGCTTGGCGTTGGTTATGCCGACGAGGGACAGCAACCGTCTGGTGCTGCGGACACCGTAGACGATCGACAGGTTTGCCGCGGGAATGCCGAGTGACGCTGTCGGAGCGGCAAAGCGAAAATCACAAGCCATCGACAGATGACAGCCGCCGCCGAGGCAATAGCCGGAGATGACCGCAATCACAGGCTGCGGAATGCCGGCGATAGCATCGGAACAGGAATCGACGGCCATTTCATAAGCCGTACTCGCCGCCGCATCCGCCCGGACCGCATCGAACTCCGAGACATCGGCGCCGACGCTGAAGCTTTCGCCGGCGCCGGTCAGAATGATGGCCCGGACCTCCCGGTTCGCGCCCAGCTCCCTGAACGTCGCAGCCATCCCCCTCCACATCCCGAGCGTCATGGCATTGCGCACATGGGGACGGTTTATCGTCACCGACGCGACGCGACCGTCAAGAGTGCAACTGATGTCCGACACGGCGTTCCTCAAATTCAGGCTTCTTTGCGCATCACGCGTGGTCGGCGGCGGCGCTCTGTCTCTCGACTTGCCCGCGAAATTCGTCGAAGAACTGTGCGGCGAGCTTCTTCGCGGTCGAGTCGATCAATCGCCCGCCGAGCTGGGCAAGCTTCCCCCCGACCTTGGCTTCAGTATAGTACGACAGCACGGTACCTCCGGGCATGTCTTCAAGCTGAACTTTGGCCGATCCGGCGGCGAAGCCGGCGATGCCGCCCTGCCCTTCCCCGGATATGCTGTAACCAACCGTCGGCTGGATGTCGGACAAGCGGACCTTGCCCTTGAACTTGGCCTTGATCGGTCCGACCTTGATGACCGCAGTGGCGATGAACTCGTCATCCGCCGTCCGCTCGAGCTCCTCGCATCCGGGAATGCAGGCCTTTAAGATAACCGGGTCGTTGAGGGCGCGCCACACCTGCTCTCGCGGCGCCTTCAGCTCGATCTTTCCGAACATGTCCATGGAGGTATCTCCCGCTCAGGCCGCAACGGTGTGGCCGCGTACGTGAAGCGGCACGATGACTGACTTCAATCGCTCGGGCAGCGGCACCGGCCGGTTCGAGGCTCGATCGACATAGACATGGACGAAGTACCCCTGCGCGCATGCCTCATCCTCGTCGTCCCTGAACAGGCCGATCTCATAGGTGATGCTGGTGTTGCCTTGTCGCCCAATGCGCAGGCCCGCGTGCACGATCGACGGGTAAGCGATTTCCTTGAAGTACCGGCATTTTGTTTCGGCAACTAGGCCGATCACCTGGCTCCGCCGCACGTCGAGAAAATCGTTCTCGATCAGATACTGGCAGACCGCGGTATCGAAGAAGGAGTAGTAAACCGCATTGTTGACGTGACAATAGGCGTCGTTGTCCATCCAGCGCGTCGTTATCGCCCGGAAGTGCGCGTAGTCGGCGCGGCAGTGGGGCCTGGCACGTTCGGTCATAGCGCCTCGCTGTAGATTGCGCGCGCGTCGTCCAACGATACCTCACGCGGGTTGTTGATGAGTAGCCGTTGCTGCTTCATCGCGTCTTCCGCAAGTTGAGGCAGATGGTTGTACGAAATGCCGACGTCGCGCAGTCGCGTGGGCAGTCCGAGCGAGACCGGCAGGTTCGATAGATAGTCGATGAGCGCCGCGCTGCGCTCGCGCGCACTGCCTTTGTTCCCGGGAACCAGGACTTCAGCGATTTCAGCATAAAGGGGTTCCGCCGCGATCGCATTGAACCGCAACACGCCCGGCAGCACGAGTGAATTGGACAGGCCGTGCGGAACATGAAAGCGGGCACCGATCGGATAGGCCAGCGCATGCACCGCCGCCACGGGAGCATTCGCGAAAGCCATTCCGGCCAGCATCGAGCCGAGCAGCATGGCCTGCCGCGCATCGCGATTCCGGCCGTTGCTGCAGACCTCGTGAATGTTGCCGCCCAACAGCCGAAGCGCCTCGCGCGCGAGGCAATCAGAGACCGGATTCTTCAGCCGCTTCGACGTATAGGCCTCGATCGCGTGCACCATCGCATCGATGCCCGTTGCAGCCGTCACTGCGGATGGCAGGCCGAGCGTGAGGTCAGCGTCAAGAACAGCCCAGTCCGGCAACAGCACCGGCGATACCACACCCTTCTTCTCGTTCTCGCCCGTCGTGACGATCGAAATCGGGGTGACCTCCGAACCGGTCCCGGCCGTGGTCGGCACAAGGATCAACGGCAGCCGCGGCCCCTTGGCAAGTCCGACACCATAGATGTCCGAGAGCCGCTCCCTGCCGAGAGCGAGCAGAGCCACGAGCTTCGCGGTATCCATCGAGCTTCCCCCGCCAATGGACACCACGCCGTCGACCTTGGCCGCCAGCGCCTTCTGCACGCCGGCCACGATGACGTGTTCCGGTGGATCCACCTCGACTTCGGTGAACACCGTCACGGCGATGCCTGCGCGCTTCAGGCCGTCGAGGCCGGGCTGCAGCAGCCCGGCAGCGGCCACGCCGGGATCTGAGACCAGCAGCACCGAACGGCAGCCCAGACCGTGCGCCAGCTCGCCGATGCGGGCTGAACTCCCCGGTTCGACCAGCGAAGACTTTGTCGATTGAAACGTGAAACCCTGCACGTCGGTTGTTCCCTAGATCGGCCCGCCGCCATTAACTTGCATAACTGAACTACTTTTGCAGAAGCGTGTCAACCTGCTTTGCGGCAACAGGGGCTTGCGCGTTCCGAAGATACTGCTTCGTCCGGTCGATGATCTCGCCCACGATTCCCTTGCGGAACATCAGCACGCACAGCATGAAGATGGCACCGATCACGATCGGAATTTTGGTCGACAAATCGATCGTTAGCCCCATGATGTTGATCAGGCCGAAGTCGGCCAGATAGCCCTCCAGCGCCACGATGAAAGTGGCACCGACGATCGGGCCAACAGCGGTGCCGAGACCACCGAGCAGGCACATCAGAATGACATTGCCGGATTGCGTCCAATGCGCGTCGGGCAGAGATGCAAGGCCAAGGGTCTGCGCCTTCAATCCGCCGGCGAAGGCCGCGACCGACGCCGAAATCACGAAGGCCATGAGCTTGTAGCTGCGACAATCGTAGCCCAGCGACATCGCGCGCGGCTCGTTGTCCCGGATCGCAAGCATCACCTGCCCGAACGGGGCCTCCATCAACCGCTGCAAGCCCCAGATGGCGCCGGCAACCGAGACCAATACGAATCCGTACATCACAAGGTCGTTGTCGAGCAGTAGCAGCCCAAACAGCCGGCCGCGAGGAATCCGCTGCAATCCATCCTCGGCTCCGGTGAAGGGTGCCTGCAGACAGAAGAAATAGACCATCTGCGCCAGCGCCAGGGTGACCATGGCGAAGTAGATGCCCTGGCGGCGGATCGCCATGCCACCCATGACGAAGCCGAGCGACGCTCCGACGAGTACAGCCAATCCGAGTGCCAATTCCGGCGTGATCCCCCAGACTTTCAGCGCGTGTCCAGCGACATAAGCGCCCAGGCCGAAGAAAGCGGCATGGCCGATCGACAAGAGCCCGACATTGCCCGTGAAGAAATTGAACGAGCAGGCGAACAGCGCAAAGGCGAGACACTTCGTCAGGAACAGCGGATAGAGCCCGCCGAACGGCGCGGCCACGCCGACCGTAAGAATTGCAAGGAAGATCGCGGTGGATGTGCGCATCTTCAGGCCTCCCGTCCCATCAGGCCTGCGGGTCGGATCAACAGGATCGCAGCCATGGCTATGAAAACAACAGTTGAGGAAACTTCCGGGTAGATCACTTTTGAAAGTCCTTCCAAGACGCCGAGCGTAAGACCAGAGAGAATGGCACCCGATAGCGAGCCCAACCCGCCGATCACCACGACCGCGAAGGTGACGATGAGGAGATTGGAGCCCATCGCCGGCTGAACCTGATAGAGCGGCGCGGCAAGCACACCAGCGAAGGCCGCGAGGGCCGCGCCGAGCGCATAGGTCATTGTGATCATGACAGGAACGTTGATCCCGAGGGCTTGAACCAACCTCGGGTTCTCGGTGCCCGCTCGCAAATAGGACCCGAGTTTGGTTTTCTCGATCAGCAGCCAGATGCCACCGCACATCGCAAGCGAAGCCACGACGATCCATATCCTGTAGACCGGCAGCCGCATGAAGCCGATGTCGACAACGCCCCGCAGTGCTGCCGGCACCGGATACGGTCGGCCTGCAGCGCCATAAATGTCGCGGAAGATGCCCTCGAGAAAGATCGCCAGCCCGAACGTGAACAACAGGCTGTAGAGATGATCGACCCCCGCCAGCCTACGCAGGAATAGCCGCTCGATTGCAGCGCCGATCAATCCGACGCCAATTGGCGCGATGACCAGGGACCACCAATAGTCGACTCCAAATACCTGCAGCAGCAGATAGCCGCCGAAAGCACCCAGCATATAGAGTGCCCCGTGTGCGAAATTGATCACGTTCAAGAGGCCGAAGATGATTGCGAGCCCAAGGCTCAACATCGCGTAGAAGCATCCGTTGACCAGCCCGATCGTAATCTGACCGAGCAGGACCTGGAGCGGGATATCGAACATTGCGACCACCTTTAGATACCAAGGACCCGATCCACGGCGGCGTTGCCGTCGAGTTCGTCGCGGCTTAGCTGCATGACGACCTCGCCGCGCTCGACGACGAGAAAGCGATCGGCTAGCGGCTGGGCAAAGTACTTGTTCTGCTCGACCAGCAGGACAGTGTAGCCGAGGCCCTTCAACCTGATGACCGTATCGAACAACCGATCCACGATGACCGGCGCGAGGCCTTCAGAGATCTCATCGAGCAGCAGAATGCGCGCGCCGCTGCGCAGGATCCGGGCGATGGCCAGCATCTGCTGCTCGCCGCCAGACAATCGCGTCCCTTGCGCGCGACGGCGCTCGGCGAGGTTCGGCAGCAATTCGTAGATTTGTTCGAGCGACATGCCCCCGTCACGCTGCTTCGGCGGCAGCATGAGGTTTTCTTCACAAGACAGGCTGGAAAAGATGCCGCGCTCTTCGGGGCAGTAGCCGATGCCGAGTCGTGCCACGAGGTGCGGCTTCATCCCGATCGCTTCGCGCTGATTTACCGTGATGGACCCGGCGCGACGGTCGACCAGACCGACGATGGCGCGCAAGGTCGTCGTCCGTCCGCTGCCGTTGCGGCCGAGCAGCGCGACGATCTCGCCCTCCCCGAGCGACAGGTTCATGCCATGCAGGATGTGGGATTCGCCGTACCAGGCATGCAGATTGTGCACACTCAGCGCAGGGACATGGGTTTCGAGGGGCATGGTCGTCATGATGCGCGCGCCCCCGGCTGCGAGCGATCGCCTCGGCGGTTCGAGCCGAGATAGGCTTCTACGACCTCCGGATTCTCGGCAAGCTCCTGATAGGCGCCCTCGGCAATGATCTCACCTCGCCGTAGCACAGTGATGGTATCGGCAATCTGAGCGACCATTTTCATGTTGTGCTCGACCATCACAACGGTGCGGCCCTGAGCCGCGCGCCGGATCAGATCGGTCACCCGATCGACGTCTTCATGCCCGAGCCCCTGGGTCGGTTCGTCCAGCAACATGACTTTCGGATCGGCCGCGAGGGTCGTCGCAATTTCGAGCGCTCGCTTGCGCCCATACGGCAGATCGCCAGCGCGCTCCCGCGCAAAGCTCTCGAGCCCCACCTGACCAAGCAGCCCGGAAATTCTGTCTTCGCCGAAGGTTGCAGCCTTATCGCCGGCCCAGAAGCGCATTGCAGACAGCATGGGTCGTTGCAGCGCCAGCCTGATGTTGTCGGCCACCGAGAGATTGGCGAACACGGCGGAGATTTGGAACGAACGCACGAGACCGCGTGCAGCAAGCTGATCGGGTCGCAAGGCGGTCACGTCCTCGGACTCGAAGCTGATCCGGCCTGAAGAGAGCGGAAGGAAGCGCGTCAGCAAATTGAACACGGTGGTCTTGCCCGCACCGTTTGGGCCGATCAAGGCGTGAATGCTGCCGCGCCTAATCTTCAGGTTGACCCCTGCGACCGCGACGAACCCGCGAAACTCCTTTCGCAGGCCCTGTGCTTCGAGAACGCAATCATTCGGCGCAGCACGACTGCGCTCGGCCTGGCTCATCCCGCGCTTCCTCATCTGATTTCTCGTGATCCAGGCGGCGCGACATCACGCAGCGTCGAGGTCACTTGACAGGACCATAGCAAATTAGTCTAGTTATGCAAGTCAAATATCAAGAGCGCTTTCGGGTGATCTCCGAGGGCCAAGCAGGGAGGGAGCAATGAGAGTAATTATTCGGTTCGGTCTGGGAGTGACATTGGCATTAGGGGCGGCGGTCCCGGCCCTTGCCCAAACCGCCGGGATTTCCGACGACGTCGTCAAGATCGGTGTCCTGACCGACATGTCCGGCCAGTTCTCGCACGAGTCGGGCGAAGGCTCTGTCACTGCCGTGAAGATGGCTGTCGAGGATTTCGGCGGCAGCGTGCTCGGCAAGCCGATCGAGGTCGTGGTGGCCGATCATCAGAACCGCAACGAAGTCGCGATCGCCAAGGCACGGGAATGGTACGACGTCGACAAAGTCGACATGATCGCCAACCTGATCAACTCCTCAATCGCGCTGGCGGTCACCAACGTCGCAAAAGAGAAGGGACGGATCGCGATCGTCAACGGCTCCGGCACATCACGGTTGACGGGCGATTCCTGCACGCCCAACAGCATCCACTATGCTTACGACACGTATGCACTGGCGCAGGGCACAGGCAAGGCGCTGATCAAGGAAGGCTTGAAGTCGTGGTATTTCCTGACTGCCGACTACGCCTTCGGGCATGCTCTCGAGGCCGATACCAGTGCCGTGGTCAAGGCCAACGGCGGCGACATCGCAGGGACGGTACGCTACCCCATCGACACCAACGACCATGCGGCGTTCCTGCTCCAGGCGCAGGCATCGAAGGCCAATGTCGTCGCGATCGCGGGGTCGGGCACCGTGTTCATCAACGCGCTCAAGTCGGCAAAGGAATTCGGCGTCACGCAGACCCTGGCAGGCTTGCTGGTCTGGATCACCGATATCCACTCGATGGGCTTACGGTCCGCGCAGGGCCTAGTGCTGACCAATGCGTTCTACTGGGATCGTGACGAGGAGACGCGCGCCTTTGCCAAACGCTTTTTCGCCAAGATGAAGCGCATGCCGCATATGGGCGACGCCGGCGACTATTCGTCGACCATGCACTACCTCAACGCCGTCAAGGCTGCCGGCACCGACGACGCCAAGACCGTAATGGCGAAGATGCGCGAAATGCCGGTCAACGACTTCTTCGCCAAGAATGGACGCATCCGGGAGGACGGACGCTTCGTCCACGACATGTATGTCTACGAGGTGAAGAAGCCCGAAGAATCCAAATACGACTGGGACTATTACAAGCTGCGGGCAGTGATCCCGGGAGACGAAGCCTTCCGGCCACTTTCCGAAAGCAAGTGTCCGCTGATCCAGAAATAGCTGGTCCTCCCAAACTTCAGCCGGGCAACGCCCGGCTGCTTTTTTTGCCGCCATAGCGATCCGGGTTGTAACGCATGCGATATTGCATCGCGTGCGCCTGTACAGGGTTCTTGCATTCGTCGCATATCACGGTCGGCGTGAAATCGTGACCGCAATCGATGTGGGTTAGAATCAGCGGCACCTTCCCGTTGGATCTCCACTTGTCGCCCCATGCCATCATGATGATCAGGGGGCCATAAAGATCGAAGCCCATTGGCGTCAAAAGGTACTCGAAGCGATCCGGCCCGCTTTGGTACATCCTCTTCATGAAGATTCCGCGCTCGACGAGCCGTGTGAGTCGATCGGACAGGATGTTCGGGGCGATACCTAGCTCAGACTGCAGTTTGTCGAACCGCCGCGCCCCGAAGAACGCCTCCCGAATTACCAGGAAGCTCCACCGGTCCCCGATGACCTGCAGAGCACGCGAAACCGAGCTTGGCCGACCCCGATTGAACTGCTCATCGTCTGACGACCGTCGCGAGCGTTTGGATGGTTCGACGCTGACGAGCCCCGCCCCGGGGCCATCGCGATAAGTGACGTGGCGGGCCGTCACCTTATTCAGGCAATGGGAGCAGGCAACGAACGGCTTGCTCACCTTGCCGCAATCGGCATGCACCAATTGCAGGGGCACGCCCTGGTTCTCGGAGAGCCATTTGTCCCCGAACTGCATGAGAGCCATGAACGTCGGGTAGAGATCGATGCCCGACCGGGTCAGGCGGTATTCGACCCAGCTTGACGTCTCGGAATACTCGATCCGCTTGAAGATTCCCTCCGACACCAGGCGCTGCAGCCGATCGGTCAAGGTCGCTCTCGGTATCTGCAGCATCGAGCGGAATTCTTCGAAACGATGGGCTCCGAAAAATGCCTCTCGGATTACCAGGAAGGTCCACGCGTCCGACAGGATGACCACTGTGCGCGCAACCGAGCATTTCCGCTCCCGAAGTTCGGATGTTCCCTTGGGTTTGCTGGCGGACCGGGTCTTTCGCGCGCTTGGGCTGCTGACGGGGTTCGTGCGAGCCAAATAATTGCTCCGGCGCTGCAAAATCGGACTGGTGCGTCTCTGGTCGTCAAAGCAAGCGCATCGAATGACCAGAACATGCGGACTTGTTGCTCGGAAGACAACTAGACCACTGAATGCCAGTTCACAACTGCAGAATGCCAGCCCGCGCTAGTCCAGCCCGGTCCCGTCCCCGCGAACTGGGCCCCGTGCGCGGGGATATCGGCGGCTCGCTCGCCTCTCGGCTTAGAGGGAGCGAGCGATGAGCATTTTCATGATTTCGTTGGTGCCGCCATAGATCTTCTGAATTCGCGAGTCCACGAACATGCGCGAGATCGGGTACTCCTCCATGTAGCCGTACCCACCGTGCAGCTGGAGGCATTCGTCAGCGGTCTGGACCTCCTTCTCGGAGCACCACCACTTTGCCATCGATGCGGTCGTTGCATCCAGTTCGCCTTGGATCAGACGTTCAACGCACCAGTCGACGAAGATTCTCGCTATTGTGGCCTCAGTCTTTCTCTCGGCCAATACGAAGCTCGTGTTCTGAAACTCCAGGATCGGCTTGCCGAATGCCTTCCGCTCCTTGGTATATTCGGCGGTAAGAGCCACCGCTCTCTCCATCGCCGCCACAGAGGCGATTGCGATCAATAGCCGCTCTCGAGGCAGTTGGTGCATGAGCTGAGCGAAGCCCTGGCCCTCCTCCGAGCCAAGCAGGTTCTCCTTCGGAACGATCGCATCTTCAAAGAAGAGCTCAGATGTGTCGGACGCATGGAGACCGATCTTGTCGAGATTGCGCCCCCGGCGGAAACCGCTCGCATCTTTCGTCTCCAGGACGATCAGAGAAATTCCAGTCGCTCCAGGCCCGCCCGTCCGCGCGACAACAATCACGAGGTCCGCGCACTGCCCGTTGGTAATGAAGGTCTTTTGACCGTTCACGACGTAATGGTCTCCTTCGAGCCGGGCCTGGGTGCGGACGCTCTGCAGATCGGATCCGGTCCCGGGCTCGGTCATGGCGATGGCGCCGATGAGCTCACCGCGCGCCATGCCGGGCAGCCAGCGTCGCTTCTGCTCTTCCGAGCCGTAGTTCAGGATGTAGTGAGCGACGATACCGCTGCTGACGCTCACGCCCGCCAACGCCTCAGGCACGACCGCGGCAAGGTCTTCAAACACCGCCGCATCAAACGCGAATGTCGCTCCGGCTCCACCATAGGCTTCCGGAACACTCGGCAGCAACGCCCCGATCTCGCCAAGCGCGCGCCAAGCGGAGCGGTCCATCATCTTCTCCTTCCGCCATCGAGAAGAGGCGGGCAACAGGCTGCTCCTCAGAAATTTCTGGAAATGATCCCTGAAGGCATCGATATCCTGCGTCATCCATGGCGAGCGATAGGGCATTTGTTCCTCTTAACTTGGATGATGAAGGGGCTCCCGCAGAAGCCGCATTCAAGTTACGGCAGCTGCTGGATCAGGCACCCGCCCGCTCGGCGAAGGACCACGCGGTTCGCGCCAAGGGCTCGATCCTCGACTCGATTTCGGCTGCGAGTGGATGCGCAGCCGTGCCGTCACGTACGCGTCCGATCACGCCCTGCCCAATGCAGGCAATGCGATAGAGATTGTAGGCGAAGTACCAATTCAGGTCCGATAGGCTCCGCCTCTGCGTCTGCTCTGCATAGAGCGCGACCATCTCCTCGATCTCCGGAATGCCCAGCGCCTCGAGGTCCAGCCCTGCCAGCCCGCTTCTTCCATCCGGAGGAATGACCCAGTGAGACAGGAAATAGGTGAAGTCAGCCAAGGGATCGCCGAGGGTGGAAAGCTCCCAGTCCAGTACAGCGGCGACTTGCGTGTCGTTGTTGGAGAAGATCAGATTGTCGAGGCGGTAATCGCCATGCACGATCGACACCCGCTCCTGTGGCGGCACCGTCGCGGGAAGCCAGCCTATCAGCCTCTCCATAGGATCGATCCGCCGCGTTTCCGAGGCTCGGTACTGCTTGGACCAGCGGTCGATCTGACGCGAGAAATAGTTGCCTGGCTTGCCGTAGGTCGACAAACCAATTGTCTCCGGATCGATCATGTGGAGGTGTGCTAGGGTTGATACCTCGGCCCGGTAGATGGCGCGCCTCTCTCGTGCACTCACCTGCGGGAGCGTACCATCCCAATAGTGCCGACCATCGATCCACTCCATCACGTAGAAGGCGGAGCCAATGACCTCATCATCATCGCAAAAGACGATGGGCCGCGGGACAGGAAATCCGGTTCCGTGGAGGGCCGACATCACCCTATACTCGCGATCGATCGCATGAGCGGAGGGCAGCAGTTTTCCCAAAGGTTTCCTTCTCAGCGCGTAAGCACCGGAGGGACTTTGGATCCTGTAGGTGGGGTTCGATTGACCACCATCGAGTTGAGAGACCGTGATCGGCTCCGCCAGATCCGGGATGTTCGTCTTCAACCAGACGAGCAGCCGTGGTCCGACAGTCCGGGAGCCACCTTCCGCGGTAGTGGTTGGCGTGAGTTGATCCTCGATACGGCTCCTCGGCGTCACGACTTTTTTCCCCCGAGGCGCTTCTTGAATTCCATATGCGCGATCTGGCGGTTATGAACCTCGTCAGGGCCGTCGGCCAGGCGCATGATCCTCATCAAGGCGTATTCGCGTGCAAGGCCGAAATCTTCGCTTACGCCAGCAGCGCCGTGCGCCTGAATGGCATCGTCAATCACTCGCAAGGCAATCCGGGGAGCAGCAACCTTGATCATTGCGATCTCCAGCTTCGCCTCCTTGTTGCCGACCCTGTCCATCAGGTCCGCCGCCTTGAGGCAAAGCAAACGCGCCATCTCGATGTCGATACGAGCTTCCGCGACTCGCTGTTCCCAGATCGACTGCTCCGACAGCTTCTTCCCGAACGCCGTGCGATTCAGCAGCCGCGTCGCCATCTTTTCCAGCGCAGCTTCAGCGACGCCGATCGTGCGCATGCAATGATGGATGCGGCCCGGCCCAAGGCGTCCCTGCGCGATCTCGAATCCCCTTCCCTCACCGAGCAGAAGATTGGCAGCCGGGACACGCACGTTGTCGAGCAGGATTTGTGCGTGGCCGTGGGGCGCATCGTCATATCCAAACACCGGAAGCATCCTCTCGATGTTGACGCCCGGGGTGTCGAGCGGAACCAGGATCTGAGACTGCTGCTGATGGGTCGGACCCGTTGTCGCAGTCTTGCCCATCACGATCGCAATCTTGCAGCGGGGATCTCCAGCACCGGATGACCACCACTTCCTTCCATTGATGACGTAGTGGTCGCCATCTCGCTTTATGGAGGTTTCGATGTTGGTGGCGTCCGACGAGGCTACCGCCGGCTCCGTCATCAAAAAGGCTGATCGGATCTCACCTCGCATGAGCGGTCGCAACCACCGCTCCTTTTGCTCCTTGGTCCCGTAGCGGTGAAGCACCTCCATATTGCCGGTATCGGGCGCCGAGCAGTTGAAGACTTCGGAGGCGAAGAAGACCTTGCCCAACTCCTCGGCACATAACGCGTATTCGAGGTTCGAGAGTCCGGCGCCCTTAAATTCGTCTGTATCATGATGATCGGACGGGGGAAGGAACAGATTCCAAAGACCTTGCGATCTGGCTCTTTGCTTAAGCTCTTCAACGATCGGAACGACGCGCCAACGATCGGAACCGAAACCCGCGATTTGAGATTCGTAGGCCGGGACGGACGGGTAGATGTGTTGCTCCATGAACCCGACGATCCGATCGCGCCAGAGTCGCTGCTGTTCGCTCAAAGTGAAATCCATTCTCTTGATCCTTTCATGCCAAGTCGCAGCCGGCAGCTCACGCTGGCGGTGTCCCTCAGTCTCCGCGCAGCGCGTTTCCGAAGACGACCCATTCCGTTCCGTCGAACCGCGCGAGATAAGCATCGCGGATCGGCCTATAGTCCGATGGGCTCGTATTGATGCTGATGCCTGGCAGCAGCAGCGGCAAGCGAACGCCCTTCAAATTGGAGGCCTGCTTCATGATGCTTTCTCGCGTCAGGTCGTCCCCACAGCGCGTCAGCACCTCTCGGAGCGCGTTGCCAAGCAGGTAGGCGTAGATGGCGTAAGAGTCGCTCTGCCCGACGTCAGGCACATATTCCTTCATGAAGGAGATGAACTCGGCGACATCGGGGGCAGACTGGGTCGCCGGCGTGACCAGCTTGACCGAAAGCATCGTGACCAGGCCTTCCGCTTTTTCCAAGCCGGCGGGCCTCAGCACGGCTTCGATATTCGGACAACTACCGGAGAGAAAGCGCAGCTCTGGACGCCATCCGACGGTGTAGGCTGCTCGGATCGCCTGTGCACAGGCGCGCGGTGTAACGCTATAGATCATGAAGGCATCCGCCTTCGTCGCGGCGAGGCGTGCGATCTCGGAATCGATCGTCGGGTACTGCAGATCGAACGGAAGGGCCAGAGCTACGACGGCAGACTCGTCGTTGCCCAGAGCCTCCTTTACTCCCTTCATGAACTCCTTACCGGTATCGTCGTTCTGATAGAGGATTGCGACCCTGCCATTGGGATATTTGCCCCTGAAATAGCGCAGATGGATTTTCGCTTCATCGGCGTAATTCGGTTGCCATGAGAGAGCCATCGTCCATGGAAAATGAGCAGGATCGTTCCACCTCTCCGCGGAAGACCCGATGAACAGTTGAGGCACCTTATTGGTGTTCAGATATTTCTGGGTCGCGGTGTTGGGCGCGGTGCCAATGGTTCCGAAGATCAGGGAAACCCCGTCGTCCTCCACCAACTTGCGCGTCTGCTCGACCGTCTTTGGCGGCGAGAACGCATCGTCGCGGCTGACGAACTGGATCCTGCGGCCGTTCACGCCCCCCTTCGCGTTGATCATCTTGAAGTACGCGTCGAGCGTCTTTCCTATGGTGCTGAGCGAGGATGCCGGGCCGCTGTACGGCATCGTATTGCCGACCTTGATTTCGGTATCGCTGACTCCGGGCCCATACAACTTCTCAGCGTGGGCGCTTCCAATCATGGCTACCAGCAATCCCGAAATTGCTGCAGCTGACTTTGATGCGAACATTGCGCTCCCCCTTATCTTTGCCACGGTTGGATCATGAACCGAGCTAGCCGCTCTCATTTCGAGCTGGACAAGTCGTCTCGAAGTTCGCCTTTGAGAACCTTCCCTGCCGCGTTTCTTGGAAGCGGCTGCCTCCTAATCTGGATTTTGCTCGGCACCTTGAAGCGGGCCAGATTCTCAAGCGCATACGAGATCAGGTCTTCTTCGGTTGTACGAGCATCGGAGCGGACCTGGACGACGGCGGCGACTTCTTCGCCTAGCTCGGGGTGAGACAGCCCGATGACAGCGGCTTCAAGGACGTCCGGGTGGGATAGGAGCGAATGCTCGATCTCTATCGAATAGACGTTCTCACCGCCCCGGATGATGATGTCCTTGGTACGATCGACGATGTAGAGGAAGCCGTCTGTGTCGAACCGACCGAGGTCTCCCGTCTTCAGCCACCCCTCCGTAATCGCCGCCGCCGACGCTTCCGGGTTATTCCAATAACCTTGGATCACACCCGCGCTGCTGACCCAGATCTCTCCAACCTGCCCAGTCGCAACCGTCTGGCTTGACTCGGGATCCACCACCTTCACGTCAACGGCTGGGAGCGGATACCCAACGCTGCCTGGATGGCTGAGGTAGTCACGCCCCCACACCGCACTGATAAGACCTGAAGACTCGGTCAAGCCGTATCCGTTCCCGGGAATGGACCGGGGAAGGACGTTACCAATCTGGGAGGGAAGTTCAGGAGGAGCCGGCGCGCCACTAAATCCGATCGCCTGCAAGCTGGAGAGATCGCGTCCCGATTGTTGCGCGCTGGCCAAGGCCTGCAGGACGATTGTCGGTACTCCGGTGAAGCTGTTGACCTTCTCTCTTTCCACGAGCTCAAGCGCCTGGTTCGCATCCCACTTGTACATGAGAACGATCTTTCCGCCGCTTGCCATCGCAGCAACTAGGTGCGCGTAGCAGCCGATCACGTGAAAGAGTGGGACGGCAAGAAGAGCAGTGGATTGCCCTGCCGACATCTGGGAAAGCTGCTGTAACGTCGCTCCCTCGCGAAGAACGGTGCGGGCGCGAGCGATTGAAACGTTGCTCAAGAACGTGCAGACGGCACGATGCGAGCTGAGTGCGCCTTTGGCGCGTCCCGTAGTTCCCGATGTATAGAAAATTGTTGCGGGATCATCCGGGTGGATATCGACCGCGCTCGGCCAATCGGCTTCGGCATCGTCGTTCCGATCCACGATCGACGCGAACGTTCGCACCTCTGGCGTGGTTTCGGCACCACGCGCGACGATAATGGCGCTGATCTTATTCTTTGGAATGAAAGTCCGAAGACGGCTATATCGCTCCGCATCGAGGATCACGACCCGCGCGCCGCAGTCGTCGAGTCCATAGCTCAGTTCGACACCGGTCCACCAGGCGTTCAGGGGCACCGCAATCGCACCGATTGTCACCGCCGCCCAAAAGGCGACGGACCACTCCGGAAGGTTACGCATGGCTATCGCGATTCGATCGCCCTTCTTCAAGCCATACGATCCTAGTAGTTCTTGAGCGAGCCGCCTGACCATCTGACGATGACGACCGAACGTCAGTCGCTCACCGTCATAGACCAGGTATTCTCGATCGGGCCATGACTGCCCGCGCTCAAACACGGCACCAAGATGCGGGGGAGTACTCTTGTAAACCCTCGCCGACGTTGGACCGATTCCGATGCTGTGCATCTCGAACGGCCCCCCGGGCCCGGTCAGCAACCGGTCGACGTCCGAACGACTTGGAAATGCGATACTAGCTCCTTGCGCGACCATCGATTGATTCCACCCGGTGATATCCGCTGCCGTGTTGCAGCTGTTGTTCTGCGGCGTTCGCTCCCGGAAGCGCTTGGCTTCCGGGAGCGCTGGAAGACTAGTTCTGCCAAAAGTCCTTCGAGAGGCGCCGGCGCTTCTCGCGACCTTCCTTCGTGGTGAAGTCGGAGATACCCGCGGTCGAGTCCTTCGGCACGCCGGTCACGGGCTTCAAGAAGGGATGCGGTTGGATCGGGCGCTCAAGTGACAGTGCCTGGTCGACGGTCATGTCGGCGCTCTTGTTCAGGGCGAACTTGGTGCGGCGGAGCGAGATAGGATTCTTGGCGAGCATGACCTTCACCAGAGCATCGACCTCCTTGTCGAGCTCGGCGGGCGCGCACAGGCGATTCACGAGATCATACCGCTCCGCGGTTTGTGCGCTGAAGAGGGCACCGATCATGTTCCATTCTTTTGCCTTGCGGCGACCGGCAAAGCGGTTGATGCGTGAAATGCCGCCCCAACCCGGGGTGATGTCCCAGTCGATCTCCGGCATGCCCCAGCGCGACCGATCGGTGGCGATCACGAAGTCGCACACCAGAGTGAGCTCGAGGCCGCCGCCCGTGCAGACGCCGTCGACCGCAGCGATGGTCACCGGGGTCAGGTTCTCGAGGATGTTGACCGTCTCCTGGTACAGCTCGACCTGCCAGTACGCATCATCGGGCTCCCACTGATTGAACTCCTTGATGTCGTCACCCGCGCAGAATGTGTCGCCAGCGCCCTTCAGGAGAAGGATGCGGCAGGCCCGGTCCGCCCTGACCTGGCGCACCGCCTGGTTCAGTTCAGCCGAGAGCTGCTTGTCGAGCGCGTTGTGAACCTTGGGCCGGTTGAGCGTGATCGTCGTGATCTCGCCCTTACGATCGTAGGTCAGTTTCTCGTATGCCATTTGACGGGGTCCTCCATATGCATGCTTGCATAAGGGAAGAATACATGATTACTTCCCTTACGCAAGCGTAAATCGTCGCTGCGTTGCCGCATCTGCATATTCGCGAGGAATCTTCGTGGGCTACGAGTTGCATCCCCCTTGTGCGGAATCAAAATCCGTTCGATACGGAATTATGAAACGCGGGAAGGGCGCATCACATTTTGATCCGATCTACCGGACGGGCGAACTTTTAGGAGACGCCTGGTCGTGGATGATTCTTCGCGAAGCGATTTTCGACGGCGCCACAAGGTTCGGCGAATTCCAGGAGCGATTGGCTATCTCGCCGAAAGTCCTCACGGCGAGACTGGGAATGCTGTCAGAAGGAGGGCTATTCGAAAGACACATGCTCGAAGGCCGCGGCGCCCCAGTCGAATATAGATTGACAGACATGGGAAGAGATTTCGCCTCATGTCTTCTGAGTGCAATGAGATGGGGGCTGCGCTGGCAGGAGACAAAAGCGAGGTCGCGTCACAGGACGGTCGTGTCTCACGAGAGATGTGGGCATCCTTTCGTGGCCGAATTCCGTTGCTCGCATTGCCGCGAACCCGTCCGCTCCCGTGACGTCGGTGTTGTTTCGATGCACCGGGCTTCCGCGGATCTGATCGGTCACAAACGGCAGCGTATGCCTGATCTCGACGTCATCGATCGCTCCGGGACCTGTCCGATAGCTTACACGCTACGCGTGATCGGAGACCGCTGGAGCTCTTTGGTAATCCGCGAATGCTTCCTGGGCACAAAGAGATTTAGCGAATTCGAGGAGCATCTCGGAATCGCTACCAATATTCTGTCAAACCGCCTCGAACGGTTGGTCCACCTCGGTGTTCTCATCGCAAGCCCAATCTCCGACCAACGAACGCGTTTCGCGTACAGGCTCACGGAGAAGGGGCATGACCTTTATGGCGTGCCGCTGGCACTTCTTACCTGGGGAGAGCGCTGGCTCGCGCGCGGCGAAAGCCTGACGAAGCTGGTGCATAAGCCTTGCGGCCACCGCTTGCGCGCTCTCTTCTGCTGCGGATCTTGCGGAGCTCCCGCATCCTTTGACGATCTGGCCTTCCGCGCAAGATAGCGCAGCCTAACCGCATCGAGTTGGGAGCTCGCGCCACAGACAAGTAGAAGTACCGCCGTGCCGTAATAGATAATATCGTTATCTAAACCAAGGAGGAAATGAAATGACCGTCGATTATTCACGCTACCACGAAATCACAGCGCAGCGAGAGGACCGCATCCTGACGCTGACGTTCAATCGGCCGGCACAGTACAACGCCGTGAATCACGAGCTCCACGAAGAGCTATCCGACATCTTTTACGACGTCGCGAAAGACGAAGAGACCGATGTCGTCGTGCTAACCGGAGCCGGAAAGGCGTTCTGCGCCGGCGGCGATCTCCATGCGATGAAGGAGCACGCCGACGCCCACGGGGGTCCGGGCAGCTACCTGTCGCGGGTGAGCGCGAAGCGGATCATCTATTCGCTGCTCGACATCGAGCAGCCGATCATCGCGAAGGTGAACGGCCCATGCATGGGACTGGGCGCTACGATCGCCCTCTTCTGCGACATCATCTACATGGCAGACGACGCCACTATCGGCGACCCGCATGTCAGGGCGGGCGTGGTGGCGGGCGACGGCGGCGCGATCATCTGGCCCCAGTTGATCGGATATGCCCGCGCGAAGGAATTTCTCATGACCGGAGACAGCATCAAAGCGCCTGACGCAGAACGCATGGGCTTGGTCAACCATGTGGTCCCACGCGCTGATCTCGACCGGGCCGTACAGGAGATGGCGCAGCGACTTGCAGAGGGACCCAGAGACGCCATCCGTTGGAGCAAAGTGTGTGCGAATGTCGGGTTGCAGCAACTGGCGCACTCGATTCTCGACGCCTCCATGGCCTACGAATTCCTGACTCTTCGTAGTCCTACACACAAGGAAGCGATCCAAGCATTTACCGAAAAGCGCAAGCCGCAATTCCAGGGGCTCTGAGCGGCTATCGTGATTCCTCGGCCGCGCTGGTCGAGGAATCATTCGAGGCTCTAGCCGCGACCACAAGTAGTTCAAATTGCGGAAATGACGTAGTTTTCCGTCACGTCGGCCACCGTCTCATCGACCTTTACACCAGCCGACAAAGATCAGCCGTCCGAGCCTTTACAGATTGGGGCGTGGCAACTCGGCGACGAAGACGTCCCCTCCTCGCAACGAACTGCGGGTCTGGTTGGGGCAAAGCCTTCGGACGAAAAACGAGCATCCCGAATACCGACACTGCATTAACCATTTCATCGCGGTAAGACTGGCTTTTCGCCGCACGTATTAGCATATTTGCGGTTGCCGCCCGGTGCTGGAACACCGAACGGCAACCTAACCACAACCGATTGTAAGGAAATCGATCATGGCTAAGCACGACTATAGCGCCGATTCGGCGCCACTGCCCCACCCCTCTCTGGCGTTTCAGGTCCGGTCCCATTTGACCGACGTCGACAGCGCGCTCACCGCCAATCCGGTGTCCATCGCGACCGACACGACCGCCCTCATCACCCGGCTGTCCAACGGCTAGCCGAGATCGCAAGGCCCGACGTCGTGTGACGCAGATGCGCCGCATGGACTGATCGGTTTTCGTCCTACGCTCTGGCCGAGCTTGCAGATGTAGTGCATCTGCCCTCACCGCAGCCGGAAGGCGAAAATCCAAGAGCCAATGATGCCAAACACCCTTCATTGCGAAGATCCGCTGTGAAGGCGTGACGCCTCAAAGGTCCGTTCTGGTTTAACGACGTCGGCCTCGTGATCTCTCAACCCAGAGAGATACACACAATGTCCTTTTTCTTCAACAACACCTCCGCGCAACCCGCCTGCACCAGCAACATCCACCGTCCGATGGGCGGCATCGCCGGCCTTCGGGAGGTCCACGACGACGTTGGTCGCCTCACCGTCTCGGCCTTCCCGTTCGCGATCGTGAAAGACATCTCGCTCACTCTCGCCGCAGTGCCGGCCTGCTACATCCTTGCGGATCATGCGACGGCCTATATCGGTGAGACCGGCAATGCAGGCCGCAGGCTCGGCGAGCATTCCTGCGATCCGTCGAAGGCCTTCGCCCGCGAAGTCTACGTCATCTCCGGGTACCAGCGTGCCTGGTTCGACAAGACGGCAGCCATCTACCTGCAGTTCCGTCTGACGCAAATCGCGGAGCAGGCCGGCTTGGTCGACATCATGAAGGGGACGAACCCGCAAGTGCTGGAGCTCCCCAACCACAAGCGCGCCTCGCTCGACCACTTCGTCGAGCACGGCGAGCGCCTGCTGTTCGACGCTGGATGCCGCGTACTCCGCAGTAACTTTGCGAGCCAGCGCCGCAAGCCGGAAGCGGCCGACGCCGATATGGCGATCGGGCCGGAAGACACCGGACCGATGCAGATCGACGTGACGGGCTTGCCCCCGCTCGGTAGTGAGCTCGAGCTCGCCTATGGCGACCTCTGGGCGCGCGGCTACCCGGTCCGCGACGGCTTCGTGGTGACGGCCGGGTCGGAGGTGCGCAGCCTCGTCAACCAGAGCGTCAACCCGATCCTGCACACCCGTCGGGCCGAACTCGCCGCGGCCGACGCGTTGGCCACCATCCCCGGCATCGACGACCGGGCGCGCCTCCGCGTGGCCGTCTGCTTTCCCTCTGCCGCCATCGCGGCGAAGGTTGTGACAGGTGCACACGTCAGCAGCGGCAAGTGGGTCAATCCCCGCTATCCCGAGCCGATCTTGATCGCGGGCTGAGGGATCAATCATGTCGAACAATATGGAAATGCCGGCGCGCGAACGCCTGCATCACAGCCTCTCCGTCCAGACCGGCGATGCTGCTGATCCCGCCTGGAAGATCTCCAGGCCGGCCACCTCCAGGTGGCCTTTCACCGCCCAGGATATCTCACCGCTCGCGTGGTGGCGGACCCTGCCCTCCAACCTCCTCCGCGATGCCGAGCACCTGCTGGTGATCGACACTCTCGACACGATCTGCGTGATGGACCGCCACGACGAGGTTGCTACGGCGCTGCGCGGTGATCCCGCCGTGGCCGTCGGGGTCGCACTCTCGCTGCTGCCCATCCACGAGGTGACGCTCACCGTCGACATCGCCATGACGGCGCTGCTGCGCTGCGCCCTCGGCGGCGACGCTACGGCCGCCATAGTCGTTGCGAATCTCCTTCACCGCATCGAACTCGACCATCCTTTCGCAACCGAGTTGTCGGCATCCTGGTGCACGCGGGCCGCCAGCCATTCCCGCGAGGGAGCGGGCCGCGTCCTCCAAAACTCCGACTTGAACGCGAGCCTGTTGTTGGACATGGGCGACTGCCACGAGGAGGTCGGAGCATGAGCGCCACGAGCGACGACAGCAACGACCTCGACCTGCCGGCCGCGGAGGACGCGGTCTCGACTGGCGCGGCTGCAGATTCGGCCGATTGGGACGAACGCCTCAAGGGTCTACCCAGGCTCCTGCGTTATGCCATGCTCGCCGTTGACGGGGCCGATCACGTTCAGGAACGGCTGATCGCGGAAATCAACGAGCTTTGCCCGGGACTACCCCACAATGTCGCATGGGCTTCGGTCCCAACGCTGGCCAACGGACTGGCGCTCGCAGCTGAACTCGACCGTCGCGCGGCTGCTCAGAACGAGCCGAATCTCAGGAGCCTTGCCGATAGCATCCGGCTCGTGAGCTTGCCCACGCCGCGTAGCGACGAGCACTTCGAATTGCATCGCAGAGTCGCCAAAGCGCTGGTCAAGGCATTTCAGGTGAGTTCGTTACGAGTTGAAGAGCAGGTCCGCTGCGATCTCGAGCGGTTCACCTACGGCTGGGCCGCGCTGCCGGCCTGCGCGCATTTTCTGCCGGGAAAGTTCTCTGCAGCAATGAACGCCGCGCAGGTCGGACACCGCATGGCAGAGCATCGTATCTCGGCAGCCAAGGCGGCACTACGAAGCAAACTCAAGGAAGAAGAAGAACGCAGAAAGAAGCGGGCGGCTGAGGATCGGGCCGAAGCTGTCCAGCAGCAGGCCGCCGAACCTGCGGAATCCGTTCCCGACCATCATGTCGTGGTGGCGCGTCTGTCGGACACGGAGATGAAGAACACCAAACTCAAGGAAATCCTGGGACCGCTGAAGGGCGTCATTAACACTGCTTTGCCGCTCGTCGAGGTGCCGCCGCTCCACGAGGCGCGCAATGTTCTGCTGTTCGAGTTCCCGTACGCGGCCGACGTCATCGATTTTGCGTTGGCCGATCTCGTCGGGCGCACCACGGTCCATTTGCGCCCCCTCCTGATTGTCGGCGAGCCCGGCGGCGGCAAGAGCCGGTTTGCCCGGCGCCTTGGCGAGGTGTTGGGTGTCAGCGTTTGGCGCACCGACGGTAGCCGTTCGGACGGCGCCGTCTTTGGAGGTACGGATCGCCGCTGGTACTCGGCCGAACCGTGTCATGCCTTCCTCGCCATTGCGCAAGGGCGCATCGCCAATCCACTTGTGCTGATCGATGAGATCGAGAAGGCGGCGACCAGGTCGGACTATGGCCGGCTCTGGGACACGCTTCTGGGCTTTCTGGAGCCGGAAACGTGCGCCCGCTACCCCGACCCCGCACTGCAGACCAATCTTGATCTGTCGCAGGTGTCGTACATCGCCACCGCCAACCGTCTCGATCCGCTGCCAAGCCCAATCAGGGACCGTTTTCGCATCGTGACCTTTCCCAAGCCGACCGCGAATGACCTGGACGCGCTGCTGCCGGCCGTGATCGTTGATCTCGCCAAGGAACGCGGCCTCGACCAGAGCTGGATGACACCGCTCGACGGCGTTGAGCGCGAAGCCGTCGCGAAGCACTGGCCCGGCGGCTCGGTGCGCCGCCTGCGCCGCATCGTCGAGGCCATCCTGCGCGAACGCGACGTCCGCGCATCGAGGAACTGAAACATGGCCGAGCATGGCTCCGGAAGGGCACGGCCACTATTGCCTCGACCGCCGCAATTGCGCGGGATAACCCGAGCGCAGGGCTTAAACGGCGCACCCGCGCCCGGTACTATCGCGGGCAATCCTCAGAGGACCGATACCGTGACCGATCCCCAGATCGTCTGCCCGAACTGCCGTACCGAAATCAAGCTGACAGAATCGCTCGCGGCCCCCCTGATCGCCGAAACGCGCCGCAAGTTCGACCAGCAGCTTGCTGCCAAGGAAGCAGACTTTGGCCGGCGCGAAGCGCTGCTCAAGCAGGCCAGCGAAGAAATCGCGAAAGCTCGCGAGACCGTTGACGAGCAAGTCGCCGCCAAGCTGAAGGCGGAGCGGTCCAATATCGTCGAAGCGGAAGCAAAGCGAGCACGCCTGGCGATCGCCGATGAACTCGGCGTGCGCGACCAGCAGCTGGCAGATTTGCAGCAAATGCTCGCAGCCAACAACGAGAAGTTGGCCGCGGCCCAGAAGATCCAGGCGGACATGCTCCGCAAGGAGCGCGAGCTCGACGATGCCAAGCGCGAAGTCGAGCTCACGATCGAGACGAAGGTCCAGCAGGCACTCGCCGCTGTGCGCGACAAGGCCAAGCTGGAGGCCGAGGACGGCTTCAAGGCGAAGGTTGCGGAGAAGGAAGCCCAGATCGCCGGCATGAACCGGCAGATCGAGGAACTCCGCCGCCGGGCCGAACAGGGCTCACAGCAGCTGCAAGGCGAAGCCCTGGAGCTCGAACTGGAATCCCTGCTCCGGAATCAGTTTCCGCGCGACCTCATCGAGCCGGTGCCGAAGGGCGATTTTGGTGGCGACGTCCTCCATCGCGTGTTTGGTCCTGGTGGGCAGACCTGCGGCACGATCCTTTGGGAATCGAAGCGAACCAAACGTTGGAGTGACGACTGGCTGACCAAGCTCCGGAGCGACCAGCGCGCAGCCAAAGCGGAGGTCGCCCTCATTGTCTCCAGCGCGTTGCCGAAGGATATCGAAACCTTTGGACTGGTCGACAATGTCTGGGTCGCGGAGCCCCGGTTCGCCGTTCCGCTGGCGATTGTGCTCCGGCATGGGCTGATCGACCTCGCCGGCAGCCGTCAGGCTCAGGAAGGCCAGCAGACCAAGATGGAGATGATGTACGGCTATCTGACCGGTCCGCGCTTCCGCCATCGCATCGATGCGATCGTGGAGAAGTTCACCGACATGCAGGCCGACCTCGACCGCGAGCGCAAGACGATGATGCGGCTCTGGGCGAAGCGCGAAGAACAGCTCCGCGGCGTGCTCGACTCCACCGCTGGCCTCTACGGCGACCTCCAGGGCATTGCCGGTCGGGCAATGCAGGAAATCGAGAGTCTTGATCTACTGATGATCGAAGCGAAGGGTGAAGCGGCGGAGTAGATAGGGGAGCTAATATGCTCGTTTGAGCACTGATAAGGTTTGCGACCAAACCTTATCAGTCGGTCAACTGGAACCATCTTTTCCATTTCCTTGTTTGTCGCCAACTACTCTGCTTGCGACCACACCTCCCGGTCTGCAACCCGGCTCCGCTTGTCACTGTTTTGCCTGCCGCTGCCTTCCAGGATACTGGAACTGCGCACAAATGGCGGAGGTGTTCGGAACCATTCGTCAGCGTGAGAGGACCCGTCTCGATGAGGCAGCACTGCGCTCTTGAGTGCTGCTTGCTTCACGCCACAAACGAGCAACCTGCGAGCAGCAGCATCGCCCGGCCCAAGGCGGCTAGCATCCTGGGATCACGCTCGCACAGAGCTTCCATGACAGCTCGGACATCGAGGGCCTCGCCGCCTGAGGTGGCATAAGCGAACCTCGTCGCCACCTTGCCTATCTCGCGATAATAGGCGGTGAGATCTTCGTGGGCGGCGCACGCCTTCATGGCGCACAACATCAACGGAAGTATCTGCTCGGACTTGGAAGCGTTTGTTACCAAGCGCAGGCATCGAGTAATGACCGCATCTGCTAGCGTCGCACTTCTCGTCATGGAAGCGACATAAGCGCAGCACGTGAGTATCAAACGAGCGGTCCGAGGCGAGGCAAGCTCCTCGTTCGACCCTTCTAACAATCGCATCATCTCATCAATGTGGCTGCTATCGATCCCGCCTGCGTATGCGATAATCAAAAGGCCCGGAGCTTGCTTGAATGAATCGCGCTGTTTGAGAAGCTCCTGAACCTTGTGGATGTCGGCTTCTCTGGGGTGTGTCAAAGAAGGGAGCCGAAATCCATCGAGCGGGCCGGGGAAAATTGCTGACATTTTTGGATCGAGTTGGTTGAGCGCGGTTTCGATAAGACTTGTCCAAGAGGCAGGCGCCTTTCGTTTGCCGAACCGGCCAAGGGCTCTAAGGCATCGACCAACTATCTCGGCTCTGATCGAATCCGGTCCGATCCAATCTGAATCCCAGCGAGGCTCTTCTCGCAAATCGGGGACGGCATGCCACGTGTAGGCGCCACTAAATGCGTCTACCGCCCACCTCAGGAACTTCGTTGTGTCTGTGATATTGGACAGTGCGTTCGTAAGGACACCGGCGTGGGCAAGCGCAGCCAAGCGGAACCAATAGAGGGGTGCGCTGTGCTCGTTTGCGAGAGATCTCAACCGAGTGCTCGATATGACCGCGCAGGCCGAGAAAACCTCACATCGCCGATGAAGCCAAGTGGGGTCTTTGAAGAGCCTTTCTAAAAAGCGTCGTCCCATCGCCGTTGCAGCCCTGTCGCCGGCGCGATGTCTCACCACGCAGATCTCAAAACCGAACAGCAAAGAAAATGGATCAAAGGCGCCAAGCAGCAACTCAGTTTGGGTCAGCGATATGCGAGGCATCTCGCTCAACGGCATTACGTCGTCCGACAGACACCCGAAGGCGAGCCGCCGCAACCCGACATCTCCTTTATCCAACATGAAGCTACGGAACGAGGCATGCTGGCCCTGAGCATGCTCGGACAAGGTACTACCGCTCGGGACTGGTCCGACCAGGCGCTCAAAGTAGAGCCGGTCACGGGGGACCATGTTGTCCCCATTTAGGTTTTTCGGTTTCGAGAGCGACGCAGCGAAGGCCTCCGGCGTCTCCCTCGTGGCTGCGGCCAATTTGACGAACTCTTCCTCCTTGAGTGGACCAGTTCTTAAGGCTTTCTGCCAAGCCTTCTCCTCGTCGCGGAGCAAAGGATGGTTCTTAAGCATCCGCGCTAACGTGGCTGATCGCTTGCTTTGAGACGTACTGAGAAGGCTAGCCTCAGAAAACCTCAAGTTCAGACCGTCAAGGACGATCACCGGAACGCCGGCACGATCGATCGATGTCTTGACTGTGGCACGTGATCCGTCTGCGAGGCTCAATTGCGCGGAACGTTTCCCGGCTAATGCATTCCTAACGCACTTTACAAAGCTCGTCAGTTCTACCTCTTTAACGCCGTTTAGCGTCAATGCGGTCCTTAGCGGAATGCCAACTGCAGCTGCAAATCCGTCGAGTTCGAGAAGGTCTTTCTTAGTCTCTGGATGAGCAGCTAAAACCAGTCTTCTAACCACCGCTCGCCTGACGTCGACCGGATAGGCATCCTTCGTTTCAACAAGCTCTCTTAGGAACTTAGCGATGAATTCGATCGACGAACGATACAAAGCTGGCTGCGCTGAACGGAAGTGCTTGAGCAATCGTTCTTCGACCCAAACACCGTAGCGCTGCTCCATCTCCACTCTTGAGAATGGGCTTGTTACGAGCATCGCCAGATGGTTTGTCGCTACCTGTGTCGCTGCGCCCCATGCTCGCTCGTCCGCGGGCTGGCGTACCCACGCGAGAGGATTTGGAAGGAGAGTTAAGAGCCAGTTCGCGCGCGCAATCGTCCCTGCGGAAAATCGCCGGTCACTCCAGACTTGACGAAGAACCTGGTAGATCACTTGCCGTGAATGATTGAACCATGGGACTTCGGTGTCGACAAATGCCTGATTTTCATATGCGATCGTGAGGCTGCGGCGTATGGCGGTTAGCTCAGGTGTCTCCACCAGATGCTCGCTCTCGTTCTCCGCCCTATTTAGCTCGCGTCTCAGCTCCTCGGGATTGAATGGCACCGGGTGGTAACCGGCCGCCCGCAGCCGATGATGGTGTTCGTAGATCTGCGGCTCAGACAGCTGTCCTCGACTGTTAAGAGCGCGGATTAAGTCAAGGGTTGTAACGCACGGCACGGCCCGCTTTCCGTCTGACCAGCGCCCCTCATGAATAAGGTAGCGGTCATCGCAGACAACGGCGTCTATCTCTGACAGGTCTGACATAATGTCGACGGAGGGGAGTTTCTCTCCAACATTGTGTTCCTCGTCGCCCACCGCGCTAGGCAACTGCCGTCGGGCGGTGAAACTCAGACCCGAGCGTGCTTCGATGGACGCGTTGAGTGTCGAGCGAATACGCTCCACGGCGGATAAGAGGTCGGCAGAGGCCTCGGAGCTTTGGATTACCGAATCGCAATGGCTTTCAACCTCTTCGTGAACGAATACGTTCTTGATCTCCTGAGTGAGTGCGTCGAGTAGACCGACATGGTGAAGGTACACGACCGAGAGTTGGTCTAAATACAGAACGGATCGCTTAGTTATTCGCTTTGACTTAAATGGCCAGCCCTGATCCACCTGTGCTAGATAGACTTTCGCTCCTTCCGCGACAGCGTTCGTGACTTTACCTTTGAGATAATGCAAGACCTCCAGAGTGTCGGTGATGCAATCAGAGAAGGCGCTCATATCGACCTTCTCTTCGAGGAGTGACCGAAGCTTGAAGACCAGTGCGCTACGCACGACTATAGCCTTGTTCTCCCGCGCGGTATTTAGCAACTGATGCAGGTCCGGATCGATATCGAGGGACACGCTCTCGGCGACGCTTATCCGCTCTGATTTGAGAATTTTGAGCCGCTTCTTCGCAATAAGGTCCTTAATGTGCCGAGCTTTGGCGACCTCGGACGGCTGACGGAAGCGAATGAATTGCCTGTCGATGAAAAGAGAACTTAGGGTAGATGGCGCAATGCGGACTTGATCGAATGCGCCGATCACCTTTCCCAGTAGGCCCAAATAGTCGAGCGTGTAGAGCGCCGTGATGTCGAGAGCGATCCTGCGCAGGCCGTCTAGATCGTTGGGGCCTCTCGCACCGGAGAAGGCCAGTACGGGAAATTGCTGTTTTGGATTTGTGGTTCGTTGATTTCGTTTTGCGACGCCAACATATAGCTCTATGGGCTGGCGGTTGACGACGCGGGCGGCCACATTGAGGGGAATTTGGGCTTGAGCTAAAAGGTCGTTGGCGTTCTCAACTCTCTCGTTCCATCCGGGGGTTCGGTTGACGATCTCTTGAAGCTTAACGTGTTGGATTGGGCCGGTCGGTCCTGAGAGCTCAACGGCTTTTTGAAACCACTCGTGCGCGCGTGATTCTTGGTATTCGTCGCCTCTGTCGACGGAAAGTTGATAAGCGGCAAGATAAGGTTCAGGTTTGTCCGGTGCGGCAGCGATCGCGGCATCCCTAAATTGATCGACGTAGGGGCTGCCACATTCAAACGCCATGCGCGCGAGCCTTATGAGCGATACTGGGTCAAGTTGCGCAATGCGCGATACTTCGCGCGCGACGATCGATTGGATATGCCCCCAATCTCCCGTCTCCATAGCCGTGTTAATGTCCAGCTCTCGATCGTTCGTCTCATGACGTTTGCCGACTAGCTCCCGGGCGATAGTACGCGCCTCCAGAACTCGGCCGAGATGGAAAAGCGCCCATCCTTTGACCGAAGCAAATTCATCCTTTCTGGCATGAAGCTCCGGATATTGGTCGGACAGTTCGATGATCTCCTTGTACTGTCGTTCAGCGTAAAAGGCTTTCTGGGCGAGTTCGTAGTCCTCCTCCCGCTTATCTTCTTTGACCAGGATGGGCGCATATTTGGTGAGTTCTGCAAAATTCTTGTCTCGGAACAGGCTGAGCACCAGCAGTCGCAGGTGCGTGAGTTCCTTGTCGGTCTCATACAGGTTGCGAACGCGTTCGGTCTCGTTGCCTTCTTCGACAGAAGCGATCAGCGCCTCTATGGTGGTGGCCGCTTGTTCGCTGAGGACTTTCTTGCGATGTTCTTTAACTCGTACCTTGGCATCTTCAAACCGGCCGATGCGGGTTAGTGCTTCAGCTTCAATGTGCGCGAGGATCTCAAGGGAGAGATCTTGGCGTGAAAAGACTTCAGCGTGATGCTTGTCGAAGTATTCGGCCAGTTTTTTGACGTCTTGGCTGAACCAAGCCAGCAGAAACAGGGTGTACTGGTCATCAGCGGTGGCTTGGCCCAGCTCATACTTTGCAGTCAAGGAACGCTGTAGCGCGTCGCGATTGAAAGGGATTTTATAGGCGAGGGCCAGTCGCACCCTGCGCAGCGTCTTGTCGGGATCTTTGATCTCTTCCTCAATCTGCCGCTTTGCATCTTGGGCGGTCGATGAATCTTCGAGACGCAACCACAAGATCTGCTCATCGAGGTAGGGGCTGTAGAGTGTTAAATTCAGCGGCTTTATGCTTGATCGCGCAGCTTCAAGCTCTGAGCGTGCCTTAGCAATATTCGCTTGCGTTTGAGGGATGCTCGCAAACTGCAGCATTCGTGGGTTAATCGGTAGACCTTGGAACAGTACCCCTCGCTGATCACTAGGAAGTACAGCTGCGAGCAGCAGATTTGCCCGAATGGTTCTGAGCGCCGGAAACTGCTCTAGCCAATCCGCTGACAGGGCTTCCGCCTCGGTGAGCGCTGTCTGATGGTCACCTACCTCAGCGCGGCGTAATAGCAGATTGATTGAACCTGCGGCCCCGAGATCACGAATGCTGTAACCTTCGAGACGCATCCATGAGAGCGCTTCGGCGACGCCTTGGCGGCGAGCGATCACATTGAAGCGTGCGGCGCGCGCCTCAGGCCGGTCGAGTTTGCTCAGCCGCGTTAGGGCTTCGTCGCTATTGCCTTCCGCATCCGGCAACAGGGCGTCATAAAGCAACGTGTCACCCACGCCGAGCTTTAGTGCCTCAGCATGGAAACGCTTCGCGTTATCGACAGTCTCTGATGCCAGATTTGCCCTTGCTGCACGCTCTAGCGCGTCTGCGCGTAGAGCAATAGGCGCGGCTACCAAATTGCCAGCCGTGACGCGGGCGGCTATCTCGCCAAATTCCTGCGCAATCTTTGCCTCGCCAAACCCGCGTCTCTTATTTGCGCGTTCCAGCTCGGCCTTGAGCTGGCTTTCCGCGAAATCAGGCGGCAGGGCGTAAACCTGAACAGATGTTTGCCGCTGAATTTGGTCTGCAATGCCTTGAACTTGAGCGGCGGTCGGTTGGCCCTTTTGAACTTGGGCTACTTTATCGAGTTGTGTTTGGAATGCTTGGAGTGAGGGGCTCCACCCAGGATCGAATGCCTGCCGAGCACTGGGATATTGGTCGATCAGTTCTTCGAGCGTTCCCCAGCCCCAAACCTCAATGCGGATGTTCCGCTTCTTCTTGGCCTGATCAAGTGTAAGTTTCTGGGCTAGCTGATCCAGCGCTGTATCGTTCTTAGCTGTTGTAATGATGATGTATTCTTTTAGCTTCGGCGAATACTTGAGAGCCTTCTTCACCTCGGCGCGGACTTCATCTGCAGTCAGCGTGCTGGTCGGAGCTTTCTTTTTGCACTGAATGCCGACGATCTTGCTGACCTTCTCATCGCGGTAGCCGATCAGATCCACGCCATATTGTTCCTGGCCATCGCGCCCGAGGCGCTTCACCGAGGGGTCCTTTAAAATCTCACGGAATAGGACAACCGCTTTGCGCTCAAAATCTGCGTGATTTTTTGGGATAGGAACGTGGGTCGGCGTACTTCCTGCCATGGTTTGCCAGACTTCCTTGACCGCATCCTCAATAGATTTTTTTACAAAACTGGTGCGGGTGGCCGGACTCGAACCGGCACAGGCCTTGCGGCCCGCGGATATTCCTACCACTTCGGCTTTCGCCGCCGCCCATTCGGGGGCCGTGGTCTGGACTGTCCCCTCACCTTGGCGATGTCCGCTGTAGGTACCGCGCGTCTAGTCTCTACACCTTGTCCCTGCCGGGGCTTTGCTCGGGATTGCCAGCTAAAGTTTTCCCGAGGTTCGGTTCTGCTCCTGAAGTCTCCCCAGGGCGCTCGATGGTCAAATCCCCGCGGTACAACTGACAATATCGGCAAACGGACTTTACCCTCAAGGTCACCGAAGTGCGATTGCACAACAATTTGGCTAAGGGCGAGCGATAAGGAGAGCGCCATAGCGCAAAAGGCGAGCCGCTACCTGCTCGCAAGAGGAGCCCCTTCGGGCAGATTTCACGGCCCGGGGGCGATTCAGGTCCTTTGCTTTGACCGCGAGGGTTGCGAGAACGGCGCAACTTTTTTCTCCGCTACCCAGGGAAGCAGCTGCACCTCATGAGGCTCTAAATGAGCCGTTACGACCGGGAGCTTCTGCACAAATTCGTATAGTGCCGCGATCTCGTGCGGCTCGCAGTACCGTTCGCTGGTCTCGCTCTTACCGCCGTGTCCGAGCAGATCGGCACGATCCTCCTCCACCACGGACTTCTTCTTGAGCTGTGCGCCGAACAAGTGACGCACTGCGTGCGACCCAAGCCCCTCCTCCGTCACGCCAGCGGACGTCAAAATCGGCTTGAACTCCTTGTAGAAGCGATCACCCAGTGGGGAACGGCTGGAGGGAGAATAAAGATCAGGGAAAAGCAGTTCATAGCCGAGCGACTTGATGGCCCTCACGTATTCCGCGAATTTCAGCCGCAAGACTTCGGGATTGAGCGGGATATTGCGCTGGGATTGCGGATTCTTGATCCGCCGCCGCTTGTTCTTGGCGATGTGAATGTAGGGGATCGGGCCGTTGTCTAGAACGACGTCGTCGACCATCAACCCGCACAATTCCTCCCGGCGGCAGCCGGTATAGTAGATGAGGATCGGCACGAAGTAGAGAGCGCAATGGAATATCCGGCGCAGGGTATCCGGTCCGGATTCCGCCAGCCGATCCCAAGCCGCACAATTGTTGAAGGGAGGCGTCCGGAAGATCGCCTCGGCCTTCTCGATGGGCAGCTTGGCTCTTTCGTCGCGTGCGCGCTTTTTCTTGCCCTTCGAGCGCAGTTTGACGAGATCGATCTTCTCTAGGCTAATAACGCCACGCGCAGCTGCGTGCCGAAAAATCTGACCAAGGAAGGTGAGGTGACGATTGAGCGTGTCGCCGCCGATCCCGCGGCTCTTCGCATCGCGCGCCGACGCGTCGGCGCGCAGCTCGGCGATGGTCCGATGCTCATCCTTCGGCGATTTGCCGTAATGCTTGTAGACCTCTGACCGCATGAAATCGACGAACTTGCCGACGCGTTGCTGATCAAGCTCATCTAGTCCCTGGACCAGCTGATCCTGCAGCATGAACTTGACGAATAGGTTTGAGATGCTCCGGGCTTGCCTTTGAGTTTTCTCGTCCCAATGACCATCCTTGGCGTTTTGTTGGATGACATTTTCAGCGAAGGTGGAGAAGTCCGTCATCGACAGGGACGCCGCGGCGGGACGATCCACGGCCTTCGGTGGATCGTTTCTCCGGAGGTCGATGCCGGCCTCGGGTGATACAACCTGCTGCGGTGGATCGTTCACGGCCATGAGCATGCGATCCACAAAGCCCACATCCTCTATGCGCCTGCCTCCGTAGCGCCGATCGATTTCGGCCAGGGCGAGCTTCATTCCGCGGAAGTAGGTTCCTTGCGCGACCCCCAGGTTCATCGCTGTCGGGAGGGCGCCGACGGCACCGATCATATGATCGAGAATATGGGGGTTCGTCGGCACCATATTGTTGCGCCGGAGCATCGTCAGATGGCGCTTCACCGCCTCGATGTCGGCCTCAGAAAGTCCGCCTGCGGCCATCCGGACGCGATCCTCATCACGTACGACCGCGGCTGCACCTTGAGCATCCAAGAGCGCAAAGGTCCAAAATGCCTGCTTGTCGCCCATTCGATCGCGCTCGAGATCGAAATCAGACGAGCTCTTGGCGGCATACGCGAGCCGGTCGAGCTTCACGAGCTGCCTGTCAACGACGCCGCGAAGCATTGTCTCAATTTGAGACTTTGACAGGTGCGGGTCGAAGCTATCGGCGAGCATCGCGGCATCTTCCAGGATCAGGTCAAGCTGAGAGGCCAGCCGACGCGCCACGGTTCGGCTCGTCGTTTTCAGGCTGAGAAAAAGATGCGGACGTTCCACAAGATTGGCAAGCGCGCGAGGCACTCGGCGCCGCCAGTAATACACGGCGCTCCGGCGAAAGATGTGGACAGCCATTGCGAACACCACCCTGTGCAGCAGCAGTGTGTCCCAGAGCTGTGCAGCAGCTCCCCAGCCAGGCCGGTTTCGTGAGCAATTTCAGGCTGGGCGGGAGATCTGGCTGGGGCGGGAGGGATCGAACCTCCGAATGGCGGAATCAAAATCCGCTGCCTTACCGCTTGGCTACGCCCCAACAGGCGACCTCGGGACGGCGGAAGAACTGGCTACCGCAGATTCCCTCGGGTCGGAGCCGGTCTATAGGGTGCGGCACGGCATTTCAACCGCCTGGAGGGGCAAAATACCACAGTCCCCGGGATCGGCCGCGCCACACTCTATTATCGCGCCACACTCTATTATAGTGATCCGGGCGGAGGCCCTGTTCCGGGACTGAACCGTCCCGCGTCCGGGCAGTTGAGACCGCCGTCATTTCATGGGAATACCGCGGCCAAGACCAGTCTCCGGGGAGTGAACCATGACCTACCGCGCGCCGATCTCTGACATGCTGCTGTCGCTCAATCATGGCGCCGGCCTGAAGGCGGCGGTGGAAGCCGGCCATTACGGCGATTTCGACGCCGACATTGTGGCCGCCGTGCTGGAGGAAGCCGGCAAGTTCGCAACCGACGTGCTGGCGCCGCTCAACAAGGTCGGCGACGAGCACGGCATCAAGCTGGATGCCGGCAAGGTCACGACCGCGCCGGGCTGGCCCGATGCCTACAAGCGCTGGACCGAGGGCGGCTGGAACGCGGTCTCGGGGCCCGAGGATTTCGGCGGCCAGGGCCTGCCGCTGGCGATCAACGCCGCCTGCACCGAGATCTGGAGCGCCGCCAACGTCGCCTTCGGCCTTTGTCCGCTGCTGACGGCCTCGGCGATGGAGGCGCTGGATGCCCATGGCAGCGACGAGCTGAAAAAAATCTATCTCGAAAAGCTCGTCTCCGGTGAGTGGACCGGCACCATGCAGCTGACCGAGCCGCAGGCCGGCTCCGACGTCGGCGCGCTGCGCACCCGCGCCGAGAAGCAGGCCGACGGCACCTATCGCATCAAGGGGACGAAGATCTTCATCACCTATGGCGAGCACGACATGACCGACAACATCGTGCATTTCGTGCTGGCGCGCCTGCCCGACGCGCCCGCAGGCACCAAGGGGATTTCGCTCTTCCTCGTGCCGAAATTCATGGTGAACGCCGACGGCTCGCTCGGCGCGCGCAATGACATCTTCGCCAGCGGCGTCGAGCACAAGCTCGGCATGCACGCCTCGCCCACCTGCACCATGACCATGGGCGATCATGGCGGCGCCATCGGTTTCCTGATCGGCGAAGAGAACCAGGGCATGCGCTGCATGTTCACGATGATGAACCAGGCGCGGCTCGGCGTCGGCCTGGAGGGCGTCGGCGTCGCCGACCGCGCCTATCAGCAGGCGTTGTCCTATGCGCAGGAGCGCAAGCAGGGCCGCGCCATCGGCAAGAAGGGCGAAGGCTCGGACGCGATCTTCGTGCATCCCGACGTCAAGCGCATGCTGATGCGGATGCGGGCGCAGACCGCAGCCGCGCGCACCATCTGTTACGCCACCGCCGTCGCGCTCGACGTCTCCATGCGCGCGAGGGATCCGAAGGTGCGCGCCGACGCGGCCGCACGCGCGGCGCTGCTCACGCCGATGGCCAAGGGCTATTCCACCGACATCGGCAACGAGGTCGCCTATCTCGGCGTGCAGGTGCATGGCGGCATGGGATTCATCGAGGAAACGGGCGCCGCGCAGCATTATCGCGACGCGCGCATCACCGCGATCTACGAGGGCACCAACGGCATCCAGGCGATCGACCTCGTGACGCGAAAGCTCGCGGCCAATGGCGGCGCCGCCGTGTGGGCGCTGCTCGACGAGCTTTCTGCTGTCGCGAAGCAGGTCGAAGCGTCCAACGATCCCGCCTTCGGCACCACCGGCACCAAGTTGCGCGAGGCGCTGGAGGCGTTGACGCGCACCAGCAAGTGGCTGCTGGAGCGCGTCGCCTCGGCGCCGAACGAGGCGCTGGCCGGCGCAACGCCGTATCTGCAGCAGTTCGGCTCGACGCTCGGCGGTTGCATGCTGGCTTCCGAGGCGCTCGCCGCGAAAGCCGACGGCAATACCGACGCCACGCGCTACGTCTCGCTTGCGCGCTTCTTCGCCGAGAACATCAGTGTGCAGGCCGGCGCGCTCGAGCGCACCGTGACGGAGAGCGCGGAGTCGGTCGCGGCGGCGGACGCGGTGTTGCTGTAGGTGGAAAGCACTGACCACACACTCGGTGTCGTCCCGGCGAAGGCCGGGACCCATAACCACCGGGAGCAGTTTGGCGAAGATCGGCAGTTAAGCAGCTGTTCCGCGGTACCAAGATCCCGCGTTAGTCGATAGATCACGCGGTATGGGTCCCGGCCTTCGCCGGGACGACACCGAATATTTGGCTCGTTCAGCAACGTGCGGGTACGGTGGTCCCGGATTGCGCTACGCTCCATCGGGGCTACGGCGCTGCGATCTTCGCCCTTCCTCCCGGCCGCCACAGCACGATTCCCGCCGCTACGAGATCCAGCACCACGCACATCGCAAACGCCGTCGTGTAATTGCCGGTAAAACTGCGCACGAGGCCGACGATACCCGGGCCGAAGGCGCTGACGACGCCGCTGATCGAGGTGCCCAATCCCATCGCGGCGGCAAAGGCGGCAGAGCCCAGCTCGCGCTGGATGATCAAAGGCGGGAACGTGATCATGTTGCCGATCGAGAAGCCGTAGACGGCACAGCACGCCAGCAGCACTGTTGGATTCGTGCTCTGGAGAAGCACGAACAGCGCGGCCGCCTGGCTCGTCATCGACGCCGCGCAGGCGAGCCGCGGATCGAGCCGGTCGACGAACAGGCCGAGCGACAGGCGCCCGACCACCGCCATCGCGGCCATGATCGTCACCGCAAGACCCGCACTGGCGCGGCCGACCAGCGGTTCGAGAAACGTCACCTGGTGGATGATGAATCCCATCTGCGCCAGCAGCGCGATCGCGATCGGCAGCACCATGGTCCAGAACGCCGCGTTGGCGAGCAGCACCTTGCGCAAACGGGCCGGCGCCACCGTACCCGCACCGGACGGTCGACTGCCCGATGTCAGTGAGGTCCCGCCGGGCCAACCGATGAAGCCGACGACCACCGGCAGCACCAGCACCACCATGACGATCGTCGCCGCCAGCATCGCCGAACGGAAGCCGATGCTGCCGGTCAGCGACAGCAGCAGCGGAACGAGGATGATGCCGCCGCAGGTCGCCCCGTTGAAGGCGAGGCTGAGCGCGAGGCCGCGGCGCCGATCGAACCAGGAATTCAGAACGGTCGCGATCACCACGGTGCCCATGCCGGTCCAGCCGACCGCCATCAGCGCATAGGCGAGATAGAGCTGCCAGGGCGTCTGCATCAGCGCCAGCAGCGCCGTCGATGCGCCCAGCGCGCAAAGCCCGCACAGGATCAGCGCGCGCAGCCCGATGCGCGCGAGCAGATCGTCGGTGAAAATGACGAGGACGGACGTCAGGAGAAACGAGAAGGTGCTGGCCGCGGAGACCAGCGTGCCCGGCCAGCCATGGGCGCGCTGGAGTTCGGCGAGATAGACGCCCTGGCCGTAAAGGCCGAAGCCGAACATGAAGAAGGCCATCAGGAAGCAGGCCAGCACGACGCGCCAGCCGGGATAATGCAGCGAGGATTCGTCAACGCCCGTTGCGGCAATCATCGATCGAGCAATCGGCCAATGGAACTCGGGCACGATCGTGCCCCACAACCACCGGTTTTTCAAACAAAACATTGTAGCTATTTGTTGCGACGCGCAACGGGGTGTGACGGACCATGCAACCCGCGGTGGGCGCGACCCCGCGCATCAAGCTCGAAAAGGTTGAGCGAGCGCATTGGCACGCCAGCAAGATGATGTAGGCTGAGGCCTCGCGAGACTCGCGGACGGCAAACGGCGCGGCGGCGCAGGGGGGCTCTCATGCCGAATGGCAATATCGTGGTCACCGAAGAGCGGGGGACGCGCGTGATCACCCTGCGCCGTCCGGGCAAGAAGAACGCGATCACCCAGGACATGTACAAGGAGATGAGCCACGCGATCGACACCGCGCAGAACAATCCCGATATCCGCTGCATGATCATCACCGGCGGCTCCGGCGTGTTCACCGCGGGCGACGATATCGACGATTTTCTCAACGCCGACACGGCGCGCCCGGAGACACTGTCGAACGGCGCGAAATTTCTCTATTCGCTGGCCCTCAACGTCAAGCCGATCATCGCAGCCGTCGACGGTGCGTCGATCGGCATGGGCACTGTGATGCTGTTTCATTGCGACTACGTGCTCGCCTCGACAGCCGCGACGTTCTCCGCGCCCTACATCAAGCTCGGGCTCGTTCCGGTCGGCGCGGCCAGCCTCCTGATGCCGAACACGATGGGGTACCAGCGCGCCTTCGCGATGCTGGTGATGGGGCGGACCTTCACCGCCGCCGAGGCTCACGCCGCAGGCTTCGTCAACAGCGTGGTCTCGCCGGGACATACCGAGGTCGAGGCGCGCAAGGTGGCGCGCGAGATATGCCGGCTTCCGGCCGAGGCGGTCGCGACCTCGCGCAAACTGCTGCGCACTCCGCCGGAGGAATTGACCCGCCGCATCGACCAGGAGGCCCATCTGTTCGGCGAGCGATTGAAATCGGACGACGCCATGGCGGCGTTCAACGCGTTTGCGAACCGGAAGAAGCGGTAGGCGAGCGCGGTGCGAACCCCTCTCCCCTTGTGGGAGAGGGTGGCATAGGCGGCCTTCGGCCGCCGTTCTTAAGAACGCCGATGCTTCGCATCGGCTACGGCGCTAGCGGCGAGACGGGTGAGGGGTATGTCTCCGCGAACGATGCTGCATCGAGTGCTCGGAGAGAGCCCCCTCATCCGGCGCTTCGCGCCACCTTCTCCCACAAGGGGAGAAGGAAGGAAGCGCGGCGCGTTCACGACAATGCATCGTGAAATCTTCGCGCCGAACGACTAGTCTGGCTTCCATGCAATACCGATCCATCCTTGCCGTCCTCGCGCTGACCTGCGCCCTCCCCGCCTCCGCCCAGATCGCCGCGCCCGTCGAGCTGCGCATTCTCGCGATCAACGATTTCCACGGCAATCTGCGGCCGCCGCCGGGCGGGATCCGCATCAATGACCCCGAGGACAAGTCCAGGAAGGTGATGGTCGCGGCCGGCGGCGCCGAGTACATGGCGACGCTGGTCAAGCAGCTGCGCGAGGGGCACAAGAACACGATCTTCGTTGCCGCCGGCGATTTGATCGGGGCGAGCCCGTTCCTGTCGGCGATGTTCCACGACGAGCCCTCGATCGAATCGCTCTCGATGATGGGGCTTGCGATCACCTCGGTCGGCAATCACGAATTCGACGAGGGCAAGACCGAACTGCTCAGGATGCAGAACGGCGGCTGCCATCCGGTCGACGGCTGCCAGGGACCGCATCCGTTCCTAGGTGCCAAATTCCATTATCTCGCGGCCTCCACAGTGGAGACAGCAACCGGCAAGACCGTGCTGCCGCCCTACGAGATCAGGGAATTCGAGGGCATCCCCGTCGCCTTCATCGGGCTGACCTTGAAAGAGACCGCGGGCATCGTCTCGCCGTCAGGCATTGCCGGGCTCGAATTCCGCGACGAGGCCGAGACGGTGAATGCGCTGGTGCCGCAGCTGAAGGCGCGCGGCGTCGAGGCGATCGTGGTGCTGATCCACCAGGGCGGCGAGCCCTCAGGCGATTACAACGAATGCCCTGCGATTACGGGGCCCATCGTCGATATCGTGAAAAAGTTCGATCGCGCGGTCGACGTCGTCGTCAGCGGTCACACCCACCGCGCCTATGTCTGCGATATCGACGGGCGTCTCGTCACCAGCGGCGACAAATACGGCACGCTGGTCACGGCGATCGACCTCAAGCTCGATCCGGCAACGCGCGACATTGTCAGCGCGAGAGCCGAGAACGTCATCGTCGCCAATGCCTCGCTCGCGAAGGACCCCGAACAGACCGCGCTGATCGACGCCTATGACAAGCTATCCGCGCCGATCGCCAACCGGCCGGCCGGATCGGTGACGCAGACGTTGTCGCGCGTTCCGAACGAGGCCGGCGAAAGCGCGCTCGGCGATGTCATCGCGGACGCGCAGCTCGCAGCGACCAGGGACGCCAAGGATGGTGGCGCTGTCATCGCGCTTACCAATCCCGGCGGCATCCGCACCGATATCGTCCCGAAGGAGAACGGCGCGATAACGTTCGGCGATGTCTTCGCCAGCCAACCCTTTCGCAACCGCCTCGTCACCATGACGCTCACGGGCAGCCAGCTCAAGGACATGCTGGAACAACAATGGCTCGATCCGAAGCGGCCGCGGATCCTGCAAGTGTCGAACGGGTTCAGCTATACCTGGGATGCGTCGAAACCGTTCGGCGAGCGCGTGATGGCGGAGAAGATGGCGCTCAACGGCAGGCCGATCGAGGCTGGGACCGGCTATCGCGTCACCCTCAACGATTACCTCGCCGTCGGCGGCGACGGATTCACGGTCGCCAAGCAAGGCTCGGGGCAGCAATATGGCGGCTACGACGCCGACGCGCTGTTCACTTTTTTCCGGGCGCACGGGCCGATCGGCCCACTGCCTCCGACTCGCATCCTGCGTGTGAATTGATCCGGATCAAACGGGCCGGAACGGGACAACCCTTTGCCATTCCCGTCCAAGCGCATAGATTGGGTTTGGCATTGCGTTTTGGCGCCGGATGCGTCAAGCGACGTCAAGAGCCCGCATCCCCATGAGGCCGACCTGATGAGCACGCTTCTCCTGTCCCACAAGGCTTGCCTCGACCACGTCACGCCGCCGGGACACCCCGAACGGCCGGACCGGCTGCGCGCGGTGGAGGAAGCGCTGTCGCACGAGCGTTTCCAGTTTCTCGTCCGCGACCAGGCGCCGGAGGGCGATCTCGACCTCGTCACGCTCTGCCACAACGAACACTACGTCACTGAATTGCGCCACATCGCGCCGACCAGCGGCCAGGTCTATATCGACGGCGACACCTCGATGTCCCCGGGCACGTGGGAAGCGGTGATGCGCGGCGTCGGCGGCGCGGTGGCGGCGACCGAAGCCGTGATGGCGGGCGAGCACCGCAACGCCTTCGTCGCAGTGCGCCCGCCGGGCCATCACGCCGAGATCGGCAAGCCGATGGGCTTCTGCTTCTTCGACAATGTTGCGATCGCCGCGCGCCACGCACAGCGCAAATACGGCATCAAGCGCGCGGCCATCGTCGATTTCGACGTGCATCACGGCAACGGCACGCAGGACATCTTCTGGTCGGACCCGACCGTGATGTACTGCTCGACGCACCAGATGCCGCTGTTTCCGGGCACCGGCGCCAAGAGCGAACGCGGTGACCACGACACCATCGTCAACGCGCCGCTGGCGTCGGAAGACGGCGGCCCCGAATTCCGCTCCGCGTTCGAGAATCTGATCCTGCCGCAGCTCGAAAAATTCAGCCCCGAGCTTCTCATTATCTCGGCCGGCTTCGATGCCCACTACCGCGACCCGCTGGCCTCGCTGAACCTGCGCGCCGAAGACTACGCCTGGGTCACGCGCAAGCTGATGGACCTCGCCGACAAGACCGCAGGCGGCCGCGTTGTTTCGGTGCTCGAAGGCGGCTATGACCTGCAAGGACTGAAAGAATCTGTTACGGCGCATGTCGGCGCCCTGATGGGCGCTTGAAAGCACTCGCCACATTAAGCCCGCAAAACCCGCCTTCACTGCGGGCTAAGCGAATCGGGCGATCGGAAACGGATATGGCCGAAAATACCCAAGTCGACGTCTCCAGGCTCACCTTCGAGCGCGCGATCGAGGAACTCGAAACGATCGTGAAGCGGCTCGAGGACGGCAAGGTGCCGCTCGAGGAATCCGTGACGATCTACGAGCGCGGCGAGGCCCTGAAGCGCCGCTGCGAGGAACTGTTGCGCCAGGCCGAGGCCCGCGTGGACAAGATCACCACCGACGCCAGCGGCCAGCCCACCGGAACCGCCCCGCTCGACGTCCAGTAAGGCCGATGATCAGGACCCCGTTCCGGGCATCTGAAGCCTGCATATTTTTCATGATTGCACGCCGCAGATTCCCCCTCACGTGGCGGGCCAACCCGGGACAAGGATCAGGGAACTCCCTCCCAAGGGCCACTCGGTCCCTCGAATCCGCCAAAAAACCCCTCGCTCCCGCCAAAAATACTGCCGCGGAACCGGGCAAGACTGGAACCTGCCGCCGGCGCCGCGATTAACCACTCTGGCCCGGGGGTTGCAGGTGCATGCCCGTAATCGGCCCGGCGGGTTGGCTTTGGCCCAAGCTTTGGTGTAAAGCTGCGCGGAGTGTGGCTTTTTGTTAGCCTTGACGTGGGCACCGATTACCAACGACAAGCGCTTCAAATTGCTAATGAAATTGGCTGGGACGGACGAAGCCGATCTAAGTGACAGGGATCACAGAGACTGAACCGGAGCGCACCTAAGCTCACCTAAGCTTGAAGACGGGGCCTTGCCCCATGCAGGTGGCTCCGACGGTTTAAGGACTCGCGCTGCGCCGATATTGTGCAAACCCATCGCGCACCGGAACGATCTTCCGGCGCTGACAAATTGGAAATCGCCGTGAACGCATACAGTAAGACGCCGCTTCTCGACACCATCCGGACGCCGGAAGACCTGCGCAAGCTCAAGATCGAGCAGGTTCGCCAGGTCGCCGACGAGCTGCGGCAGGAGACCATCGACGCCGTCTCCGTGACCGGCGGTCACTTCGGCGCGGGCCTCGGCGTGGTCGAGCTCACCACCGCGATCCATTACGTCTTCGATACGCCGCGCGACCGCCTGATCTGGGACGTCGGCCATCAGGCCTATCCGCACAAGATCCTCACCGGCCGGCGCGACCGCATCCGCACCCTGCGCACCGGCGGCGGCCTGTCCGGCTTCACCAAGCGCAGCGAGAGCGACTACGATCCGTTCGGCGCGGCGCATTCCTCGACCTCGATCTCCGCCGGCCTCGGCATGGCCGTGGCACGCGACCTCTCCGGCGGCAAGAACAACGTTATCGCCGTGATCGGTGACGGGGCGATGTCGGCGGGCATGGCCTATGAGGCCATGAACAATGCCGGTGCGATGAACTCGCGCCTGATCGTCATCCTCAACGACAACGACATGTCGATCGCGCCGCCGGTCGGCGCCATGAGCGCCTATCTGTCGCGTCTCTACTCCGGCAAGACCTATCGCACGCTGCGCGATGCGGCCAAGCAGATCAACAAGCGCCTGCCAAAGATCCTCGCCAACCGCGCCAACCGCGTCGAGGAATATTCCCGCGGCTTCATGATGGACGGCGGTACGCTGTTCGAGGAACTCGGCTTCTATTACGTCGGCCCGATCGACGGCCATAACCTCGACCATCTCCTGCCCGTGCTGAAGAACGTGCGCGACATGGAGGAAGGCCCGATCCTGGTTCACGTCGTGACCCAGAAGGGCAAGGGTTACGGCCCGGCGGAAGCTTCCGCCGACAAGTACCATGCCGTCGTCAAGTTCGACGTCGCGACCGGCACGCAGGCCAAGGCCAAGCCGAATGCGCCGGCCTACCAGAACGTGTTCGGCGCGAGCCTCGTCAAGGAAGCGCAGAAGGACGACAAGATCGTCGCCATCACCGCAGCGATGCCTTCCGGAACCGGCGTCGACATCTTCAACAAGGCCTTCCCCGACCGCACCTTCGACGTCGGCATCGCCGAACAGCACGCGGTGACGTTTGCCGCAGGTCTCGCCAGCGAAGGCTACAAGCCGTTCTGCGCGATCTACTCGACCTTCCTGCAGCGCGGCTACGACCAGATCGTGCATGACGTCGCGATCCAGAACCTGCCCGTCCGTTTCGCCATCGACCGCGCCGGCCTCGTCGGCGCCGACGGCGCGACGCATGCCGGCTCGTTCGACAACGCCTATCTCGGCTGTCTGCCCAACATGGTGATCATGGCGGCCGCGGACGAGGCCGAGCTGGTGCACATGGTGGCGACCCAGGTCGCGATCGACGACCGCCCGAGCTCGCTGCGCTATCCGCGCGGCGAAGGCCGCGGCATCGAGATGCCCGAAGTCGGCATTCCGCTCGAGGTCGGCAAGGGCCGCATGATCCGCCAGGGCAGCAAGATCGCCCTGCTCTCGTTCGGCACCCGCCTCGCCGAATGCGAGAAGGCGGCCGACGAGCTCGCCGCGCACGGCCTTTCGACCACGATCGCGGATGCGCGCTTCATGAAGCCGCTCGACACCGAGCTGGTGCTCAAGCTCGCCCGCGACCACGAGATCCTGATCACGATCGAGGAAGGCTCGGTCGGCGGCTTCGGCTCGCATGTCGCGCAGTTCCTGACTGACCAGGGCGTGCTCGACACCGGCATGGTCAAGTTCCGCTCGATGGTGCTGCCCGACGTGTTCCAGGACCACGACACGCCCGCCGCGATGTACGGCCGCGCCGGTCTCGACGCTAAGGGCATCGTCGCCAAGGTGTTCGAAGCGCTCGGCAAGGACGTGAAGGCCGAGACGGTCAAGCTGGCTTGATGGGTTTCACCTCTCCCGCTTGCGGGAGAGGTCGCGCCGAAGGCGCGGGTGAGGGCTTTCTCCTCTCGGGGGTTCTCGATTGCGGAGACACCCTCTCCCCACCCCTCCCCCGCAGGCGGGGGAGGGAGCGCAGTTTTCGCCGCGGTTCGCAGCTCGCCTGATTTTCTCCTGAGTAACTCTCCATGAAAATCTATCTGGCAGGTCCCGACGTGTTCCTGCCGGATGCGGTCGAGATCGGGCGACGCAAAGCCGCGATCTGCGCCGCACACGGGCTCACCGCCCTCTATCCCCTCGACAACGTCATCGATCTCAGCGCGCCTGACGCCTCGCGGCAGATCTTTTGCGGCAACGAGGCCATGATGGATGCGGCCGATGCCATCATCGCCAACCTCACCCCGTTCCGCGGCGCCGGCGCCGATCCCGGCACCGTCTATGAGCTTGGCTACATGGCCGGCCGCCGCAAATTCTGCCTGGCCTATTCCAACGATGGCGCTGCCTATGCCGACCGTGTCGGTCGCTTCATGGAGCTCACCTCCGAGGACGGGCGGCTGGTCGATGCCCAGGGGCTGACGGTCGAGGATTTTGGCCTCGTCGACAACCTCATGATGATCCATGCGCTGGAGCTGCACGGCTGCCCGCTGGTGACGCCGGCCGCGATGCCCATCGACGTCTGGCACGACCTTGCCGCGTTCGAGACTTGCGTCCGGATGGCAGCCGCGCGATTGATCGCTAAATAAGCGCCAATCCTCTTCGGAGAGCCAATGTCCCCTCCCCGCAAGCGCGCGGATGTATTGCTGGTCGAGCGCGGCCTGTTCGAGAGCCGGGCGCGGGCGCGCGCGGCCATCGAAGCCGGCCTCGTCACGGCCGATGGCAAGCAGGTTTCAAAACCGTCGGAGACGATCGCCGAGGATGCGGTGATCCAGGCCGAGCCGGCGCACCCCTATGTCTCGCGCGGCGGCGTCAAGCTCGCGGGCGCGCTGGAGCGCTATCCGATCGAGATCGAGGATCATGTCTGCCTCGACGTCGGCGCCTCCACCGGCGGATTCACCGAGGTGCTGCTGGCAAACGGCGCGAGCCTGGTGTTCGCGCTCGACGTCGGCACCAGCCAGCTGCATCCCTCGCTGCGCGGTCATCCCAAGATCGTGTCGATGGAGGAGACCGACATCCGCGCCTATGAGGGCAAGCGCCTGCCGGCGCGGCCCGATATCGTCGTCATCGACGTCAGCTTCATCTCGCTCAAGAGCGTGCTTCCGGTGGCGCTGTCGCTGGCGGCGGCACCGATGAGCCTGCTGGCGCTCATCAAGCCGCAATTCGAGGCTGACAGGAAGCACAACAAGAAGGGCATCATCCGCGACGCCGCCGTGCATCAGGCGATCTGCGACGACATCGCGGCGTTTGCAGCCTCGCTCGGCTGCACCGACATCGAGGTGTTTCCCTCCTCGATCGCCGGTGGCGACGGCAACATCGAATTCTTCCTGGGCGCGCGCCGTGGTTGAGCGCTTGACGATCGATCACGTCGGCCATCGCGGCGACGGCGTCTCGCTCACCACGGGCGATGCAGTCTACGTGCCCTACACGCTTGCCGGCGAGACCGTCGAGGTCGACCACGTCGCGGGCCATCATCCCGACCGCCGCAAGCTGCTGGCGGTGGACGTCGCGAGCCCCGAGCGCATCGAACCATTCTGTCCGCATTTCGGCGTCTGCGGCGGCTGCGCCATCCAGCACTGGGCCGCGGAACCGTATCATGCCTGGAAGCGCGGCATCGTGGCCGAGACGCTGGCGCAGGCCGGCATCGATTGCGAGGTGGCGCCGCTGGTCGATGCCCATGGCGCGGGGCGCAGGCGCGTGACGCTGCATGGCCGCTTCGGCACGCACGACATCCTCAAGGTCGGATTCTCGGCGACGAGCTCGCACGACGTCATCCCGATCCATCGCTGCCCAATCCTCGATCCCGCACTCGAGGGCGCGCTCGATGCGGCCTGGGCTATCGCAGAGCCCCTGACGTCGAAGATGCCGGTGACCAAGCCGCTCGACATCCAGGTCACCGCCACCATCAACGGCCTCGACGTCGACGTGCGCGGCTCCGGCCCGCTGCCGACGCCGCTCGTCACGGCATTATCGCGCGTCGCCGAGCAGCATCGCCTGGCGCGGCTGACGCGGCATGGCGAGCTGGTGCTGCAGCGCCTCGCGCCGACCGTGCGGATGGGCCGCGCGGAAGTGACGCTGCCGCCGGGCTCGTTCCTGCAGGCGACCGTCGCAGGCGAAGAGACGCTGGCCGCACTCGTCGCCGAGCGCGTGGGCAAGGCCAAGGAGGTGCTCGACCTCTTCTGCGGCGTCGGACCGTTTGCGTTGCGGCTCGCCGAGAAGGCGCGCGTCACCGCCTATGACAACGACGCCGGCGCGATCGCGGCGCTCGCAAAGGCAGCGCGCACGCCGGGCCTGAAGCCGATCAAGGCCGAGCCGCGCGACCTGTTCCGCCGCCCCCTGGTGCCGCCGGAGCTGCGCGACTTCGATGCCGTGGTGTTCGATCCCCCGCGCCAGGGCGCACAAGCGCAGGCGCTGAAGCTCGCTGCGAGCAAGGTGCCGGTCGTCGTTGCGGTCTCATGCAACGTCGCGACTTTCGCCCGCGACGCGCGATTGCTGCTCGACGGTGGTTACAAGATGGACGCAGTGGTGCCGGTCGACCAGTTCCGTCACACGCCGCATGTCGAGCTGGTGGCGAAGTTCACGCGCTAGCGCCGCAGCCCGCTCAACGCCGGCGACTCGCCGGGCAGCATGTTCGACCTGATGTCGCTGTCCATGCGGCCCGAGTCCTGCTGGACAACCCCGGCCCCGAACGACAGGCTGAGGTTGGAGGTCGGCTTGAATTCGACGCCGGCAAATGCGCTGTATCCCGGTGCGGCGCTGGAGGTCAGCGGCGCAATCGAGCTGCCGATGCCGTTGCCGAATTTCAGCGTGTCGAACCCGGCAAAGAACGTGACGGGCATGCCGCCCGCAGTCTTGGTGTTGTAGCCGAACTGCGTGCTGTCATAGGAGAGCGCGCTGAAATTGCCGGCGAGGCCAGTCTGGCTGAGGCCGCTCCAATTCAGGTTGCCACGCTGGCTGCCAACGAAGAAGCCGTTCGCAAAGTGGGTGCGTCCACCGGCATCGCCGGCATTGAAGCTCGGAAAATTGCCGTAAGCGTCAGAGCTCTGGCCATCGCTTCCGCCATAGCCAAAGGCCCCACCCGGGATCCAATATCTCAGGGGTGCGACCTGCGCATGAGCCGGTGCTCCGCAGAAGCAGAGCACGGCGAAGAGGGTTGCGAGCGCACGTGAAGAAGCAAAGCCTAGCATTCAGGTAACCGTCGGAACGTCCCCGGATCATACAAGCAGGACCGCCAGATTGCCAGCGACGCGATGCCGGTGGCCGGCTCCCCCAGTTCCGGGGATCACCTCTTCCTGACGCATTGAACCTGCTCCGTGACGGATGGACCCATTTAAGGGGCCGCAAGCTTGCGCTTGCCGCAGCCCGGTAACGCGCAATTGCGCAGACCTTTGAAAATGTCCGTCATTGCATGGAGGCTATCATGGAGGTCAATTCCGACAGGTTGAATGCCTTTATGGGCAAGATGATCACCGAGGTGGGGGCAGCGATGAACGCATCGCTGGTCCTGCTGGGCGACAAGCTCGGCCTTTACCGCGCCCTCGCCGCCAAGGGGCCCATGAACTCCGCCGAGCTCGCAAGCGCCACAGGGACGACGGAGCGTTATGTCCGCGAATGGCTTTCAAGCCAGGCGGCGTCCGGCTACGTCGAATATGACACCGCTTCCGGAAAGTTCTCGATGCTGCCGGAGCAGGCGATGGCGCTTGCCGACCAGGACAGCCCGGTGTTCCTCGGCGCGGTCGGCAATGTCATTGCCGCGGCGTTTCTCGACGAGCCGAAGGTCACGGACGCGTTCAAGACCGGCAAGGGTGTCGGCTGGAACCGGCGCAGCGAGTGCCTGTTCTGCGGCACCGCCCGCTTCTTCCGCACCGGCTACATGCATCATCTGGTGCAGGAGTGGCTGCCTGCGCTCGACGGCGTCGTGGACAAGCTGAAGCGCGGCGCCAAGGTCGCCGATGTCGGCTGCGGCCACGGCGTCTCGACACGGCTGATGGCGGAGGCCTTCCCCAACTCCCGCTTCTACGGCTTCGACTATCACGAGGGTTCGATCGAGGCCGCGCGGAAGGCAGCCAACGAGGCCAAACTCGGCGACCGGGTCTCTTTCGCGGTGCACTCGGCCAAGTCCTATCCGGCCGAGGGCTACGATCTCGTCTGCTTCTTCGATTGCCTGCACGACATGGGCGATCCCGTCGGCGCCATCAGCCACGTGCGCGAGACCATGGACAAGGACGGGACCTGCATGCTGGTCGAACCGTTCGCAGGCGATCGCCTCGAGGACAATCTCAATCCAGTCGGCCGCGTCTACTATGCGGCGTCGACCATGATCTGCACGCCGGCCTCGCTCGATCAGGAGGTGGGCTTGGCGCTGGGTGCACAGGCGGGCGAAGCGCGGCTGCGCAAGGTCGCGCGCGAAGGCGGCCTGTCGCGCTTCCGCCGCGCCGCGGAAACACCCTTCAACCTGATCCTGGAGGCGCGGATCTGACATTTCTCACGCGGGCCCGTGGAGGCGGCATACGGCCATGCCGGTGCCGCAGCCTCGCGCCGCGCCGACATCCTTGCCTGGCTCGCGCCGCAACGTAAGCTGGCGGTCGAAGAAGGCGGCGTGAGTCCGCCGGAATGGGAGGATGACGATGCGATATCTTGGCCTGGCGCTGGCTGTACTGGTCACTACGGCAATCCCGGAAGTGGGCCGCGCTGCCGAGCCGACCCGCTTCGTGCCGCTGAAAGCGGACGAGCTGACGCCGGCACAGAAGGAATGGGCGGATGCGATCGCGGTACCGCCGCGCAACGCCAAATTCACCAACCCGCCCTACCGCGCCTATATCCGCAACCCCGAGCTCGCACCAAAGCTCTCGGCGATGTCGGACTATCTGCGCTGGAATTCGTCGCTGCCGGCGCGCCTCAGCGAGTTCGCCATCCTGATCACAGCAAGGCAGTGGACGGCGCAATACGAATGGTTCGCGCATTATCCGCTCGCGATGAAGGCCGGGCTCGATCCTGATGTCGCCAAGGACATCGCGAACGGCGTGCGTCCGAAGGCGATGAAGGACGACGAGGCCGCGCTCTACGATCTTGCGATGGCGCTCCATCGCGACAAGAGGGTGTCCGACGAGGTCTACCGCGCCGCGCAGCAAAAATTTGGCGAGCGCGGCATCATGGATATCATCGGCCTGATCGGTTATTACGACCTGGTCTCGATGACTCTGATCACGATGCAGGCCGAAGCGCCGAACGACAGCGTGCCCCCGCTGCCACCGCTGGCGGCGAAATAGAGGCAACACGCGCGCCTTTCCAGTACCGTCACCCCCGCGCAACGGCGAAGCCGTTGTCGCTGGAGGTGGCCGCTTCTTCAGCGGCCCTCGAAGGGCGACGGCCCGGCTGCATCGGGGCCGCGCATCCTTCGAGGCTCCCCATGGGACGCGTTGCGTCCCACGCCTCGCACCTCCAGCGACGAGCGCTATGCGCTCGCACCGGGATGATGGATTGGTGGGCGCATCCGTAGCACGTACCTGAAGACTTGGAGACCCCCGTGACCTCAGACAATCCCGTCACTTATGAACGCGTCGGCAACATTGCCCGCATCACGCTATCCCGACCGCCCGTCAACGCGCTGAGCCTCGAGGTCATCCGTGCGGTGGTGGCCGCGCTCCGCCGCGCTGCCGACGATAGCGATGCGCGCGTCGTCGTGCTGGCCAGCGCAATCGCAAAACGCTTTTCGGCGGGCCTCGACCTCGACATCCTGCTTGGCAAATCAGGCGCGCAGATCCGCGAATTCCTCCAGGCGCTCTATATCGACCTTTACGACGCCCAGTACGGCCTCGGAAAACCGTCGATCGCCGCGGTCGGCGGCGCGGCGCGCGGCGGCGGCATGACCATGGCGGTGTCCTGCGACGTGGTGCTGGCATCCGAGAGCGCGACGTTCGGCTATCCCGAGATCGATGTCGGCGTGATCCCCGCCATCCACTATGCGCATCTGCCGCGCATCGTCGGACGCCACCGTGCTTTCGAGCTGTTGTTCACCGGGCGCGTCTTCAGCGCTGCGGAAGCACGCGAACTCGGCGTGGTGAACCGTGTCGTCGCCGATGCCGAGCTCGAGGCGGAAACCGAGAGGCTCGCGGCGCAATTCGCCGCCAAATCGGCCGCGGTGCTGCGGATGGGGCGCGCTGCCTTCATGCGCCAGATCGATCTCGATTATCGCCGCAGCATCGCAAGTGCCATGGACGATTTCTGCAACGTCGCGACGTCGGATGAGGCGCAGGAGGGCCTGCGAGCCTTCGTGGAGAAGCGGGCGCCGAAATGGTAGAGGATCGCCCGGCGTCCGAGGCGCGAGCTGCTAAAGCGCGATGAGATTGGGATGAATCGTCATCGCGCTTTAGGTTGTCGTTTACGCATGATCTTTCCGGAAAACCGCTTCGCACTTTTCCGGATCATGCTTTAGCGTCCCCAGCGGTCCGACCAGATCTTCTCGCCGATCAGGCAGCTGACGCGCGGCTCCTTGTCCTTGTCGGCCACGCGCACCACGGGGCGCTCCGGCGTGCGGCCGGCGACCTCCATCAGCAGCTTGGTGCGGATCGCCTCCTTGAACTTGTCGCGGTCCTTGATCGCGATGACGAAGGAGCCGGGACCGCCGACGACGCAGTCCTCGTAATAGTAATCGAGATTGTCGATATCCATGGTCGAATAGGAGGGCTCCTTGACCATGATCGGCAGGCCGTTGATGACGATGCCCTTCTCGAGCGCGGCGTCGCGCGCCACCGTGACCGGGCTGCCGTTGTTGTTGGGACCGTCGCCCGAGATGTCGATGACGCGGCGCAGGCCCCGATAGGGATCCTCGTCGAACAGCGGCATCGCGAAGGTGATCGCTCCGGAGATCGAGGTGCGCGAGGCGCGCCGGATCGGCGTCTTCATGATCTCGGCGGCGACCGCATCCGCGGTCTCCGGTCCGTCGATCAGCCGCCAGGGAATGATGATCTTCTGGTCGGTGGAGGCGGCCCACTCGAAATAGGTCACCGCGATCCGGCCATTCGGACCCATCTTCAGCGCCTGGAGAAACTCCTTCGACTGGATCGCCTGCGCGTAGCCTTCGCGCTGGATCGCCAACTCGTCCATGTCCATGGAGTAGGACACATCGACCGCAAGGATCAGCTCGACATCGACCGTCTGCGCATCCTTGTCGGCCGCCAGCCGCTGCGGCTCTGTCCTGGGCGGTTCAAACTTCGGCCCTGGTGCAGCTAAGCCCGCGACGTCCCCCCCGGCGAGCACGCCGGCCACCAGCACAGCCCCGATCGAGAACAGCAAGCGCATCGCAGTCTCCCGTCGTATGACGCGATGGTGACATGCAATCGCCTTGCCGCAAAGTGCGAAGATCGCTTGCGCTTCACATTCGAGTTAGGAATTTGCACGCGTCACGCAAAGCTGCCGCCGTGTTGCCGCGCTTGCGTCACCGGAACAGGTGCGGTCACAGGCTCCGTCATTGCGGGGCGGCTCGAAGAGCCCGGAATGACGGCGACGAGCGTGGAGTGCACGTCCGGCCCACTTGTCCGGGGCGATTTCCATGCTAGGCTGGCCGCACAGATGGGGATGGAGTCCCCCGACAACCGCCCAGCGGCCTGGACCGTAGTGGGCTGATGACTCCTGCTTGAGGTGGGGCAATCATTGAGCCTCCGCCTTTGGCGGGAGCATGGACAAACCCGCCGATGGCGGGTTTTTTGTTGCCTGAACGAAGGAGAAGGCGTGGCGACGACGACACCGAGTGCTGCACGTAGCGGGCTGCCCAGGGGAATCTGGGTGCTCGGCTTCGTCTCGATGCTGATGGACATCTCCTCGGAGATGATCCACGCGCTGTTGCCGGTCTATCTCGTCACCGTGCTCGGGGCTTCGACGCTCACGGTCGGCTTCATCGAGGGCATCGCGGAGGCCACCGCCTCGATCACCAAGATCTTCTCAGGCGCGCTGTCGGACTGGCTCGGCCGCCGCAAGCTGCTCGCTGCCCTGGGCTACGGACTAGCCGCGCTGACAAAACCGCTGTTCCCGCTCGCGCCGAGCGTCGGATGGCTGGTGGCGGCGCGCTTCATCGACCGCGTCGGCAAGGGCATCCGCGGCGCCCCCCGTGACGCGCTGATCGCCGATATCGCACCTCGCGGCCTGCGCGGCGCGAGCTTCGGCCTGCGGCAATCGCTCGACACCATCGGCGCCTTCGTAGGGCCGCTCGCAGCGATCGGCCTGATGTGGTGGACGGCGGACAATTTTGCCCTCGTGTTCTGGTTCGCCGTGCTGCCGGCCTTCCTGTCGTTCGGCCTGATCGCCTTTGCCGTGAGCGAGCCCGAGCCGGACCCGAGCCGGGAGCCTCCGAAGAATCCGCTCAATCTCGCTGCGATGCGGCAGCTCGGATCAGTGTACTGGCGCGTCGTCGCGGTCGGCATCGTGTTCACGCTCGCCCGCTTCAGCGAGGCCTTCCTGATCCTGCGCGCGCAAAATATTGGGCTCAATGCGATGTGGGTCCCGGCGGTGCTGGTGCTGATGAACATCGCCTACGCGCTCTCGGCCTATCCGGCCGGCGTGCTGTCGGACCGCATCAACCGCACCGGCCTGCTCGCGCTCGGCCTCGTCTTCCTCGCCGGCGCCGACCTTGCACTCGCGCTGCTGCCGAACCTTGGTGGCCTCGCGCTCGGCGTCGTACTGTGGGGCCTGCATATGGGATTGACGCAGGGCCTGCTCTCGGCGCTCGTCGCCGACGCCGCCCCGCCGAGCCTGCGCGGCACGGCCTTCGGCTATTTCAACCTGTTCACGGGCCTTGCCCTGCTGGCGGCGAGCGTGATTGCCGGTGCGCTGTGGGACGCCTATGGCCCGGCCGGCACGTTCCTGGCCGGGCTCGGCTTCGCACTGGTGTCGCTGGTGGGCCTGCTCGCCATCGGCAACGGGCTCGCAACGGAGGGCAAGCAATGACGGAAGGCGGTTCATCGTGCTGAGCGGAGTCGTTGCGATCATGATCGGCAGCGTGCTGGGCGGCTGCGCGCGCTACTTCGTCTCCGGCGCGATCGCGCGGCGGCTGGGCGAGACCTTTCCATGGGGCACCATGACCATCAACGTCACCGGCGCCTTCCTGATCGGTATCTTTGGCGCGCTGGCGACGCATCCGGGCTCGGTCTTCGCCGCGCCCAATCCCTGGCTATTCGCGGTGACCGGGTTCCTCGGCTGCTACACCACGGTGTCCTCGTTCAGCCTGCAAACGCTGACGCTCGCCCGCAACGGCGAGCCCATGCATGCGCTCGGCAATGTCGTGGCCTCGGTCGGGCTGTGCCTCACGGCCGTGAGTTGCGGCTTCCTGCTTGCGGATCGTTTGGGAGGCTAGAGGCAGATGAACTCCCCTTCCGCCGAGCGCTGGCGCAGTGCTGTTCTTTACGCCTGGGTTTCCGCCGGCAGCATCGTCGGCGGGCTGACGCGCTATCTGGTCGGGCTCGCGCTCGACACCGGGCCGGGCTTTCCCTTCGCGACGCTGTTCATCAATGCCACGGGCTCGCTGATTATCGGCTTCTACGCGACGCTGACCGGCCCTGATGGCCGCGTGCTGGCGCGGCCCGAGCACCGGCAATTCGTCATGACCGGGTTCTGCGGCGGCTACACCACCTTCTCGGCCTTCAGCCTGGAAACCTTCCGCCTGGTCCATGGCGGCATGAAATACACTGCGCTCGCCTATGTCGCGGCCTCCGTCGTCTGCTGGCTGGTGTCGGTGTGGGCCGGGCATATGATGGCGAGCCGCTACAATCGCTTGACGAGGAGCTGACCATGCAAATCCCCAATCAGGCAGTTTCGCTTCGCATCTTCATCGGCGAGAGCGACCATTATGACGGCAAGCCGCTCTATGAAGCGATCGTGCTGAGGGCGCGCGAGCTGCACCTCGCCGGCGCCACCGTGCTGCGTGGTCCCATGGGATTCGGCAAGTCGAGCCGGCTGCACACCTCGAAAATCCTGCGGCTCTCGGAAGACCTGCCGCTGCTGATCGAGATCGTCGACAGCGAGGACAACATCAATGCATTCCTGCCCATCCTGGACAGCATGATGTCGAGCGGCCTGATCACCTTGGAGAAGGTACAGGTCCTGCAATATGGTGCGAAGGCCGCGAGCTGATCGCTTCCGGCCGGAAACCTTTAGCCCGCCGTGTCCAGGAGGCGGAATGAACGACAGCGTCACCAAGCCGAAAACCAGGACCAAGACCAAGGTCGAGCGGCCGAAGCTGCACAAGGTCATCCTGATCAACGACGACTACACGCCGCGCGAATTCGTCACCATGGTGCTGAAGGCCGAATTCCGCATGACGGAGGATCAGGCCTACAAGGTGATGATCACCGCCCACAAGCTTGGGGCCTGCGTGGTCGCCGTGTTCACCAAGGACGTCGCCGAAACCAAGGCCACCCGCGCCACCGACGCCGGCCGCGCCAAGGGCTATCCGCTGCTGTTCACGACCGAGCCGGAGGAGTAGGACTTCATCGTGCGACGATGAATGACCTTCAGCCCGGTGCGCGTCACGCCATCACCACCGGCGTCTCCTCACCGAGTCCATAGACGCGCTGCGCCTTGGAAAATCCGGCGATCGGAAATTCGCCGAGCGCGCGCCAGTCGTGGCGGCAGGCCTTGGCAAAGACTTCCGAGACCACGACGGTGCGGCCGAGCCGGCCGGCGATCTTCTCCAGCCGTGCTGCGAGATTGACGGCGGGGCCGATGCAGGTGAAGTCAAGCCGGTTGCCGCCGCCGATATTGCCATAAAGGATGTTGCCGACGTGGAGCGCGACGCCGAAACGGAAGCGCTCGACGATGTCGCCGACCGGAAAGGCGAGCGCCTCGACGCTGGCGCGGGACTCGCGCGCAGCCTCCAGCACGCGCGTGCAGACATGCGCGGCATCGCCGACATATTCGTCGATCGGAAACACCGCGAGCAGGCCGTCGCCCATGAATTTCAGCACCTCGCCGCCGTGGCCGCGGATCGCGGTGACCTGGCAGTCGAAATACTGGTTGAGGATCTCGACCACGGTCTCGGCGGGCAGCCGGTCCGACAGCGCGGTGAAGCCGCGCAGATCCGACAGCCAGATCGCGGCCTGCATGGTGTCGTTGTGGCCGCGGCGGATCTGGCCGCCGAGAATGCGCGCGCCGGCGCGGTTGCCGACATAGGTGTCGAGCAGCATCTCGGCGGTGCGGCGCAGGCTGATGATCTCCGCGACACGCGCGAGCGGCGTCACGATGGAGCGGATTGCCGCGACGTGGTCGTCGCTGAAGCCGCCGGGACGGCGCGTGACCCAACTCGTCGCATGGACCGAGCCGTCGAGAAACGGCATGGGCACTGCGATGTAGTCGGTCGCCCCTTCGGCCCGCATGTCGTCGAGAAACGGAAACCGCTCGTTGTCGCGATCGTCGATACGTCCCCGGACCTCCAGCCCCTGCTCGAACACGATACGAAGCGGGCTCTTGGCAAATTCGGGCGTCTCCAGGATCTCGAAATCGACGGAGCCGATCTCGACCTCCTCGCCCTGCCGCCAGATGAAGTTGCGGCCAAAGATTTCCGGATGCAGCGTGCGGATGAAGATGCCGAACCGCCACAGCGGCAGGCCGGCCTCGACCAGATGCTCGCAGACGTCGGCGATCATCTCGGCCGGGGTTCCGGACGACCTCGCGCCGTCGATCAGCCAGTTGGTGATGCGCTGGAGCTCGGAGGTTTCCATGCGCGCATTTGCGGACGAAGTTGTGCAGACGTCAAGCTGCGCGGTGGGCTGGTACCGCGACATTAAAGCGTCACTGCAGTGTCTTCACCTCCCCAGCGGGGAGAGGTGAAGAACTCAACGCCCGACCTGCCCGCGATCCCGAATGAAATGATCCGCCAGCACGCAGGCCATCATGGCTTCGCCGACCGGGACGGCGCGGATGCCGACGCAGGGGTCGTGGCGGCCCTTGGTGAAGATCTCGGTGTCGGCGCCCTTGCGATCGACGGTGAGGCGCGGCTGGAGGATCGACGAGGTCGGCTTCACCGCGAAACGCACCACGATCGGCTGTCCCGTGGAGATGCCGCCCAGCACGCCGCCGGCATGGTTGGAGAGAAAGCGCGTGCCATCATTGCCGGTGCGCATCTCGTCGGCGTTCTCCTCGCCGGTGAGCTCGGCGGCGCCAAAGCCGGCGCCGATCTCGACGCCCTTCACGGCGTTGATGGTCATCATCGCGCCCACGAGATCGGAATCGAGCTTTGCGTAGATCGGCGCACCTAAGCCGGCCGGCACGCCTTCGGCGACGATCTCGAGCACCGCGCCGATTGAGGAGCCGCTCTTGCGGATGCCGTCGAGATAGGTTTCGAAGAATGCGGCCTTGTCCTTGTCCGGACAGAAGAACGGATTCTTGGCGATCTCGTCCCAGTCCCACTTCTCGCGATCGATCTTGTGCGGGCCGATCTGCACAAGCGCGCCGCGCACCTTGACGTCGGGCAGCACTTTTCGCGCGATCGCGCCGGCCGCAACCCGCATCGCGGTCTCGCGCGCCGAGGAGCGGCCGCCGCCGCGATAGTCGCGCAAGCCGTACTTCGCCTCATAGGTGAAGTCGGCGTGACCGGGACGAAACTTGTCCTTGATCTCGGAATAGTCCTTCGAGCGCTGGTCGGTGTTCTCGATCAGGAGCCCGATCGGCGTGCCCGTCGTCACCTGCACGCCGGTCTCCGGATGCGCCATCACGCCGGACAGGATTTTCACCTGGTCCGGCTCCTGGCGCTGGGTGGTGAAACGCGACTGGCCGGGCCGGCGGCGGTCGAGATCACGCTGGATGTCGGCCTCGGTGAGCGGGATCATGGGCGGGCAGCCGTCAACCACGCAGCCGATCGCCACCCCGTGGCTCTCGCCGAAGGTGGTGACGCGGAACATGTGGCCGAAGGTGTTGAAGGACATCCGTCTCTAGCTCGTAAGTCAGTGCTGACTTGTGGTAGCGCCCCGGAATACGGCGTTCAACCCCGTTCCCGTCATTCCGGGATGGTCCGAAGGACCAGACCCGGAATCTCGAGATTCTCAGGTGCGCAAGGGCGCACCGGAGTTCGGCGCCTCGCGCCGCCCCGGAATGACGGCACCTAACTAAACTTCTCCAGCCGCCCGTCGCGGAACACGTAGACGGCGCCCTGCTCGATATAGAGCTCGGCGGCGCTGGCGGGGGTCTCCAGCCCCAGGGACACCATCAGGGCCCGGCAGGTCCCGCCATGGGCGACCGCGACGGTGTCGGTCCGGAGCTGGTCGTACCAGGCCCGCACGCGGACCTGGACGTCGGCATAGGTCTCCCCGCCGGCCGGCCCCACCGTCCATTTGTCGGCGAGGCGCCTCGCATAGATATCGGGATCTTTCGCCTCGCTTTCGGCCAGCGTCAGCCCTTCCCAGGTGCCGTAGCCGATCTCGCGCAGGCGATCGTCGAGCGCATAGTCGGCCACCGGCAGCTCGAGCTTGCCGCGCGCGAGTTCCATGGTCTGGCGTGCGCGGCCGAGCGGGCTCGACACATAGGGCAGCACCGCCTTGTCGCGGCCCTCTCGCCTGAAGAGATCGGCCAGAATGCCGCCGGCCTGCACGGCCTGACTGCGCCCGCGCGCGTTCAGCGGGACGTCCTTGGTGCCCTGAAGCCTCCCGAGCGCGTTCCACTCGGTCTCGCCGTGGCGAAGATAGTAGATCGTGGGCACAGGCATTTGCGGGGCTGAGGGTTAGTCCTTGCCGCCGAGCGAAATGTCCGGCGCGTCCGGCCGCTTCATGCCAAGCACGTGATAGCCGGAATCGACGTGATGCACCTCGCCGGTCACGCCGCGCGAGAGGTCGGAGAGGAAATACAGCGCGCTGCCGCCGACGTCCTCGGTGGAGACGTTGCGCCGCATCGGCGCATTGTACTCGTTCCACTTCAGGATATAGCGGAAATCGCCGATGCCGGACGCCGCGAGCGTCTTGATCGGCCCCGCCGAGATCGCGTTGACGCGGATGTTCTTCTCGCCGAGATCAGCGGCGAGATAGCGCACGCTGGCTTCCAGCGCCGCCTTGGCCACGCCCATCACGTTGTAATGCGGCATCCACTTCTCGGCGCCGTAATAAGAGAGCGTGATCAGCGAGCCGCCGTCGGTCATCAGCTTCTCGGCGCGCTGCGCCACCGCCGTGAACGAATAACAGGAGATCAGCATCGACTTGGAAAAATTCTCCTGCGTGGTGTCGACGTAGCGGCCGTCGAGCTGCTCGCCATAGGCGATGGCGTGCACCAGGAAATCGATCTTGCCCCACTTCTCCTTCAGCACAGCGAAGGCGGCGTCGATGGTCGCGGCATCGGTGACGTCGCAATGGCCGAGCACGAGGCCGCCGATCTCGGCGGCTAGCGGCTCGACGCGCTTCTTCAGCGCATCGCCCTGATAGGTGAAGGCGAGCTCGGCGCCGGCGGCGTGGCATGCCTTGGCAATGCCCCAGGCGATCGAGCGGTTGTTGGCAACGCCGAGGATCACCCCGCGCTTGCCTTGCATCAGACCTGAATTCTGCGCCATTTTTGAACGTCCCGTCGAGCTCTCGTTGAGGTCTGGAGGTACACCAGCCCTCCCCGGCGGTACAGCCCTAATACGCGGCGTTAACGCTGTTTCGAGCGCCGGAATAGCCGTTCCATTCGGGTGTTATGATCGCTATAGGCGCTCGCGCCGAACACCAGGACGTCAAGACGGCAATGAGTGCGTTTCGCCAGAGTGTGGAAGCCATGATCCCGGCGTTGCGCCGCTACGCCCGCGCGCTCACGCGCGATGCGGATGCGGCCGACGATCTGGTGCAGGACACTTTGGTGCGTGCGCTCCGTTCGGAGCGATTGTTCCTCGGAGGCGACGTCAGGAGCTGGCTCTATACGATCCTGACCAACCTCAACAAGAACCGGCGGCGTTCGCTGGCAAGGCGCCCGCAATTCATGCAGCTGACGGAGAACAATCCCGACGCCAGCGGGACCGAAGCCGAGGGGCGCGACATCGAGAAGGCGCTGGCAACGCTAGTTGAGGAGCAACGCTCGGTGCTGCTGCTGGTGATGCTGGAGGGCATGAGCTACCGCGAGGTCGCCGACATCCAGGGCGTGCCGATCGGCACCGTGATGTCGCGCCTGGCGCGGGCGAGAGCCCACGTGAAAGCCTCGCTGGAGGGTGAGCGCCCAGCGCTCAGGCGGGTGAAATGATGGCAGGCCTGATGCATCGAATATTGTCCGCCCGCAGCCTGACGGTGAGCTACGCGAAGTTGAGCCACGAAGGACTTTTTGGGCCGCAGAGCCAGAGACGACCGATATGAACGACCGCAACATTCCCATCACCGAGGACGAGCTCCACGCCTATGTCGACGGCGAGCTGCCGGCCGAGCGAAGCGCCGACGTCGAGGCCTGGCTTGCCGCCCACCCTGAAGATGCGGAGCGGGTGCAATCCTGGCGGACCATGGCCGAGATGCTGCACGCGCGTTACGACTCGGTCGCCCAGGAGCCGGTGCCGGCACGGCTCGAGCTGGAGCGGCTAGAGCGCCGTCCGCGGCAATGGCTCTATGGCGCCGCCGCGGCCGTGCTGGTGGCCTTCGTCGCCGGCGGCACCGCCGGCTGGGTGGCGCATGGCGCCGCCAACGCACCTTCGACCTTCCAGAGCTTCACGGCGGATGCGCTCGACGCCCACCGCCTCTATGTCGTCGAGGTCCGCCACCCCGTCGAAGTCGGCGGCAACGAGCGCGATCACCTGCAGGCCTGGCTGACCAGACGCTGCGGCTGGACCGTGTTCGCGCCGAATTTGGAGGCGAGCGGGCTGAAGCTGGTCGGCGGTCGGCTGCTGCCGGGGCCGAACGGTCCGGCGTCGTTCCTGATGTATGAGGGCGCCTCGGGCGAGCGGTACACGATCTACTCGGCCAAGACCGAGAATGGTGCAACGCAAATGCGCTACGCCAGGACGGACAAGGACGGCGCGCTGTTCTGGGCCGAGCGCGGCGTCGGCTATGTCGTCAGCGGCGGCGGCAGCGACCGCGAGCGACTCACCAAGGTGGCGCAGGCCGTGTACGACCAGGCAGAGAAAAACGGCACCTAGACAACTGCACAAGCGCGGTGCCTCGATTCCGTCATTGAAAATTTGGAATCAGGACATGGACGCGTCTCATTATCGCACCGGGTGTTCACGCGATTATGAGTAGCGTTCGATCCGCCGATCGACGCGGGCGGCCTCGATTGGGGTTTTTGGTACCGCGCTGGTCCCCCTCTCGAGGCCGCACCTTTTTATCGGCTGTCCCGCCGGACAGCCGACACGTCGAGACCATGAAGCGCTACACGCCTCAGGCATATGATGAGCATCATCTCCTGGACGATGCTTTAGGCCTTCAGGAAAAACCCCTTCAGTTCGATCGCGCCCTAACCGAGCCCGCTACGTGGATTGTAGGGGTGTTGGTCCCGCCACTTCTCCATCAATGCTTCAAGCTCGGCGTCGTTCCCGTCCGGTAGCATAATCCTGATGGTGACGAAGAGATCCCCGGTTCCACCAGATTTTGGCAACCCCTTACCTTTGAGACGGAAGGTCCGGCCGCTCGAAGTGTTCTTGGGGACCGAAAGCTCCACGGCATTGCCAAGGGTGGGCACGCGGACCTTGGCTCCGAGCACCGCCTCGTAGAGCGTGACCGGCAGGTCGATCCTGAGGTCAGCGCCCTCGACCTTGAAGAACGGGTGCGGCGAGATGCTGATGGTGATCAGGAGATCGCCGGGCGGATGGCCCTGGGCGCTCTCGCCCTGCCCGCGCAGCCGGATCTGCTGGCCCTCGGTGACGCCGGCCGGAATCTTGACGTTGAGCTCCTTGCCGGTCGGCAGCCGGACGCGCTTCTCGCCACCCTTGACCGCCTCTTCCAGCGAGACGGACATGGCGACGTTGACGTCGAGATCGAGCCCGACCCCGCCGGTGTCGAATTCGAACTGGGCACCGCCGCCGGCCCCGGGCCGCGCGCCGCGCATCCCGCCGCCGAACATGCTGTTGAGGATGTCCTCGAACGCGCCGCCGCCCGGCCCGCCCGCACCGCCACTCCGGAACGTGTAGCTCTCGAACCCGCCCGGGCCCGCACGGCCGCGCGGCCCGCCGCCGCCCGGAAAGCCCTGGAAGCGCGGCTTGCCCTCGGCGTCGATCTCGCCGCGGTCGAACTGCTTGCGCTTGTCCTCGTCGCCGATGATCTCGTTCGCCGAGTTGATCTCGGAGAAGCGCTCGGCAGCCTTCGGGTCGTCCTTGTTGCTGTCGGGATGGTGCTTCTTGGCAAGCTTGCGATAGGCGCTCTTGATCGCGGCAGCGTTGGCGCTCCGCGGCACCCCCAAGACCTCATAGGGGTCGCGCATCCGTCACGTCTCCTTCAAGGAATCGAATTGTTCAAAGGGCTCCCCGCCCCACCTGCGATCCATGTGGGGTGGGAGTGGCATTTTTGCAACTAGAACTGCCGGCCGAATCCTAGCTCCGCCACGGCTTTAGCGTATGAATCTCCCAACGGCCACGACTGCTTTGGCAGCCGGCGCCCTGGAGCCAGCTTTCCGTGGTCCCGTTGACGTAGCTCGCCAGGAAATCCCGGCACTTGCGGCCGTCCTCGGCCGCATAGGACTGCGCGATCGGCGTCACCGAGCCCCGCGCGCCCGTCTCCGGGTTCTCCCAGTGCTGGCTGGAATCCTTGTCGCCCTTGCTCAGCACGTCCGAGGCGGCGTTGCGGGCGAAGGCGAGATCGATCTCCGTCGGCGCGGTGTCTTTCGCCGGCCGCACGATCGAGCCGGTGAGGTCGCTGTCCTCGGCCTTGGCATAGGCACTCTTGTCGACACGGGAGAAGCTGCAGCCGCCGCCCCCGAGCCCGATCAGAATGATCGTCATGACAAGGCTGAACGGCTGGATCGCCGATAGGCCAACGCGTCCCCATGTCCTATATAGGGCGGTAGCGGACAACAACGCGTTTTGGACCGCGGGACGCAACTCGGACTCCAGACATGACCGACACGACCTCGATGAAACACCAGACACCCTTAACATCCGGTGATTTCACCGCCGCCGACGAACCATTTGCGCTGTTCGAGGCCTGGCTGAACGAGGCGATCAAGAGCGAGCCGAACGATCCGAACGCCATGGCGCTCGCAACCGTCGATCCCGATGGGCTGCCCGATGTGCGCATGGTGCTGATGAAAGGCTTCGATACCGAGGGTTTTGTCTTCTACAGCCACATCGCCAGCCAGAAGGGCCGCGAACTCGCCGCAAATCCTAAGGCGGCTTTACTTTTTCACTGGAAGTCGCTGCGCCGGCAGGTCCGCATCCGCGGCAACGTGACGCCGGTGACCGATGCCGAGGCCGACGCCTATTTCGCGACGCGGCCGAAGCAGGCGCAGATCGGCGCCTGGGCGAGCAAGCAATCCGAAGCGCTGGAGAGCCGCTTCGCCTTCGAGCAGGCCATCGCCAAGGTCGCCGCCAGATATGTCATCGGCGAGGTCCCGCGGCCGCCGGGCTGGAGCGGCTGGCGCATCGCGCCGGTGCGCATCGAGTTCTGGCACGACCGCCCATTCCGTCTGCACGACCGCATCGAATTTCGTCGTGACGCCGCCGGCCAGCCATGGTCCAAGACGCGGATGTATCCTTGAGCCTTATCCTGAGCCTCGTCTCGAGCTTTGGGCCGACCTGAAAGATGTCCATGCCGCATTCGTCCAACCTGCCGCGTCGTACGCTGCTCCTGACCGGGGCGAGCCGCGGCATTGGCCACGCCACCGTGATCCGCTTCTCCTCGGCAGGCTGGCGGGTCATCACCTGCTCGCGGCATCCGTTTCCCGAAGACTGCCCCTGGGATGCCGGACCTGAGGACCACATCCAGGTCGACCTCGGCGACCCCAAGGACACCGCGCGTGCAATCACGGAGATCCGCCGCCGCCTCGAAGGTGGCACGCTGCATGCGCTGGTCAACAACGCCGCGATCTCGCCGAAGGGGCCCGGCGGCTCGCGGCTCGGCTCGGTCGACACCGAGCTGGACACCTGGACGCATGTCTTCCACGTCAACTTCTTTGCGCCGATCATGATCGCGCGCGGATTGATCGAGGAGCTGAAGGCGGCCAAGGGTTCGGTCGTCAACGTCACCTCGATCGCGGGCTCGCGCGTGCATCCCTTCGCGGGCGCCGCCTATGCGACCTCCAAGGCCGCGCTCGCGGCGCTGACGCGCGAGATGGCGTCCGACTTCGGCCGCGTCGGCGTGCGCGTCAACGCGATCGCGCCGGGCGAGATCGACACCTCGATCCTGTCACCGGGCACCGAGAAGATCGTCGATCAGCAGATCCCGATGCACCGCCTCGGCACACCGGACGAAGTGGCCAAGATCATCTACGTGCTGTGCACGGACACCAGTTCCTACGTCAACGGCGCCGAGATCCACATCAACGGCGGCCAGCACGTCTAGGCATCCTCTATCCTTCGTCATGCGAGCCAACGGGTCCGCGCGAAGCGCGGCCCGATGACAGGCTCCGCGAAGCAATCCAGATTGCCTCCGCGGAGACGGTCTGGGTTGCTTCGTCGCTTCGCTCATTGCAATGACGAATTGGAGATAGTGACGAGGGAAGCAAGGCGATCCAGACGACGCCGCCGCAAGACCTGGATCGCCCGCCCTTCCTTCCGTTCCTCAATCGACTCGAATCCGACGTGACCGATCGCGCAGTCTTGGAGCAGAAGCACTTGGAGCTCCGGCATTGAATGCAGTCGAGCAGTCGTCGTCGTTCTCGCCATCGAGCAGCGGAGCACCACAGTGCCGGCACAGGCGTGCCGACATCGACATCGCCTTGCCGCTCGCCAGAACCTGACGATAGTTCGCCAGATCGATGACGTTGCGGGGCGACGTTATGTGTTTTTCAACCATGGTTGTTCCTCGCGGCTACGCACTACTTATCGCAGACAAGTTTCGCGCAAACGTTCAGCCCACCGCTCAAATTTTACCGGAGGAATTGGGGCAGCAAACACGCATCACCGCGACGCCGCAATCCCGCTCTATTCTGCGACACGATGCACCGTGTCTCTACGACCAGCGTAAGGTCTCGGTAGCTATTTTCCGAGAGTGCGACGAGATCACAGCCACTTCTTCCACTTGAAGATCCAGTACGGGACGATGGCGGCGATCAGCATCATCACCAGCGCCATCGGATAGCCGTGGACCCATTCGAGTTCCGGCATCGCCTTGAAGTTCATGCCGTAGATCGAGGCGATCAGCGTCGGCGGCATCAGGACAACGGCCATGACCGAAAACAGCTTGATGATGTTGTTCTGCTCGAGATTGACGACGCCGAGCATGGCGTCGAGCACGAACGTGATCTTGTTGGAGAGATAGGAGGCATGGTCGGTCAGCGAGACGACGTCGCGCTGCATGGTCTTGAGCTGCTCGCGCATGTCCTTCGACCATTTGACGCCTTCCACCACCGCCGAGAGGAATGCGGCGACGCGGCCGATCGAGACCAGGCTCTCGCGAACCTTGGAGGTCAAATCGCCCTTGCGGCCGATCGAGATCAGGATCTGGGAATATTGCTTGGCGTGACCGTGGCGCTCGCTCTCGGGCTCGAAGATGTCATGCGAGACCTGGTCGATCTCGGCGCCGCAGCGCTCCAGAATGTCGGCGCAGCGGTCGATCACGGCGTCCAGCAGTTCCATCAGCACCATCTCGCCGGTGACGTTCGGCGTGCAGGAACGGCCCAGCTTGGCCTCGACCAGGGCGAAGGGTTTGGGCAGGTCGTAGCGCACCGTCACCAGACGATGGTCACCCAGGATGAAGGTCACTGCCGTGGTCCGCGGCATGTCGGTATCGGAGTGGCACATCAGCGTCGCGGTCATGTAGCGGGCGCCGTTCTCGATATAGAGGCGGCTGGAGATCTCGATCTCCTGCATGTCTTCCCGGGTCGGGATGGCGATGCCGGCCAGCCGCTCCACGGCCTTGTCCTCGGCGGCTGAGGGGTTGACGAGGTCGATCCAGACCGCGTTCTCCGGCAGCGCCGTGAGATCCTCGATAACCGCCTTCTTGAGGGAGGCCTCGGAGGGAACAAACACCGAAAACATGAACAACTCCAGAGAACCTGCGACAGAATGACAGCCCTTAGCGCGATTCTGACAGGTTCACGATGACAACAACATTAACGGAGGGATTAACGGAGCGTTTGCATTTGTGGCGGCCACGTGGCTCAACTGTGGCACGGAATCGACAGTTCGGGCCTTTCCCGCCCCAAAACGCTCACAGCATCGCAAAACTTGCGGCAGAAAAGCCACAGCTTGGGTCTCGCAGCGCGGGAAAAGGCCTTCAGCGCTGGAATTGTGGCAGATTTCAACGATAATGGGATTAACGGAGTCGAGGAACTTGGGCGCTAGGCTCAGGCCTTCCGCACGGTATTGTTTTGATTGGAACCAAACCATGTCGTCGCTGAAAGTTAAGTTGGGGATTTTGGCCGCCGGTCTGATGCTGTCGGGCTGTATGCAGGCAACACATTTCGAGGCGACCGACACCAAGGCGTTCAAGCCGAAGGACAAGGAACTCCTTGCCAAGGTCCGGTACGAGAACACCCCGGTCGCGGAGCCGTTCCGCCGCGCCATCGTCGAGTACCACCGCAAGGAATCGCCGGGCTCGATCGTGGTCGATTCCGACAATCACTACCTCTATTACGTGCTCGATGGCGGCAAGGCGATCCGTTACGGCATCACAGTCGGCGAAGAGGCCATGGCCTGGTCGGGCATTGCCAAGGTTGGCAGCATGACCGAGTGGCCGGCCTGGCACCCGACCCCGGGCGAGATTTCCCGCCTAGGCGTTCCGACCTATGTCGCGCCCGGTCCGGACAATCCGATGGGCTCCCGCGCGATGTATCTCTACTCGGGCGGCAAGGACACGCTGTTCCGCATCCACGGCACCAACCAGCCGGAATATATCGGCGCCTCGATCTCGTCGGGCTGCATCCGCCTGACCAATGAGGACGCAATCGACCTCTACGGCCGCGTCAAGGTCGGCACGATTGTCGTCGTGCTCGAGCCCAAGCACGGTGACTCCCCCTACAACTCCCGGCTGGCGCTCGGCGCCGGCGGCACCGGCCAGGCGGGCAGCTACTGATCGCCTCCTGATCTCTGAAATCCAAAAGCGCCGGTTTTACCGGCGCTTTTTTGTTGCCGGCTTGTGCTGCTGAGCCTTCTTCTCCGGTGTCGACTTGTCCTCAGGCGCGGGGGATTTCTCCGCCGCCTCGTCATCGGCGCCTTCCTTTGCCTCGGGCTTGGCCGCGACCTCGCGCGGCGGCGCCTCCTCGGGACGCTCAGCAGGCAAGAGCGGCGCGACCTGCGGCAGGGGATCCCAGACGTTCCACTGGCAGATCCGGTAGTCGTTGCGCCGCTGCGCGAGATCGAGATGGATGTGGTCCTCGTGGTACCAGTCCGAACCCGGACCGAGCACGGTGGAAAAGCGCGTGCAGACCGAATGCAGCACGCGCTCGCGCACATCGCGCGACATGGTGCGGTCGGTGAGGCCGATCGACTGCCCGTTGGCGAGCTTGATGGCGCGCACGTCGAGCGCGTTGGCCTTGCCGTGCTCGGACAGCATCGCGCCAATGATGCGGTTGCGGCCCCGGCACTCGAAGCTGTCGAAATTGTCGAGATCGCTGATGGTCGTGCCGAGGCTGGCGGCCAACGGCACCATGTCCTTGCGCACCCAGTCGGCAATCGCGGACGCCATGGTACAGCGGAGGATCGCCGCCGGCTTCACCGTCACCTTGCGCTTGTCCGGCAGCACGATGGCCTCCAGCCGCACCAGATCCTCGCCGCCGCAGGCGCCGGGGCCGCGGATATCCGGGATGGACGGCGCAATCGCGATATCTTCGGTCAGCGCGAGGCGGCAGGCCGAGAGTTGCTTCTCCGGCGGCCGCGCAGCCTCGGCGGGCTTGGTGTCACCCGGCTTGTCCGGGGACGGCTTGCCGTCCTCCTCCGGCGGGGCCTCGTCGGATGCCTTGGGAGCCTCCTCGGGGCGCGGTCTCGGGAGCGGTATCCTGGCGGAATGACCCGTCGCACGCGGCCGTGGTGTACCAAGGCCAAAAATATCGAGCGGCGCAGCATATTTTCGCGCCTCTGCGCGCTCCGTCAGCACAAGCGACAGCCCCAGCGCGACGGTAACCATTGCCGCGCAGGCGGACATATAGCCGCGACAAGACCATTTGCGGCGAAAGTCCGGCAGGCTAAAATTCATGACAAGTCTTTGGCCCAACGCTGAGAGCGATAACGCGCCCAGCGACTTCTCGGAGGAACGTCGGAATGCTTGGTTTGATGCAAGACTGGCCCCTGCTCTGCCACCGGATCATCGAACACGCCGCCAGGATTCATGGCAAGCAGGAGGTGGTCACGCGATCGGTCGAAGGACCGATCCATCGCACCAACTATGGCGAGATCCACAAGCGCGCGCTCAAGGTCTCCCAGATGCTGGAGCGCGACGGCATCAAGCTCGGCGACCGGGTCGCAACGATCGCCTGGAACACCTGGCGCCATCTGGAGGTGTGGTACGGCATCATGGGGATCGGCGCCATCTGCCATACCGTCAATCCCCGCCTTTTCCCCGAGCAGATCGCCTGGATCATCAACCATGCGCAGGACCGCATCGTGATGACCGACATCACCTTCGTTCCGGTCCTGGAGAAGATCGCCGATAAGCTGACAAGCGTCGAGCGCTACATCGTGCTCACCGACAAGGCGCATATGCCGCAGACCACGCTGAAGAATGCGGTGGCCTACGAGGACTGGATTGCCGAGGCCGACGGCAAATTCAAATGGAAGGACTTTGACGAGAACACGGCGGCCGCGATGTGCTACACCTCGGGCACAACGGGCGACCCGAAGGGCGTGCTGTACTCGCATCGGTCCAACGTGCTGCACGCGCTGATGGCCAACAATGTTGATGCGCTCGGCACCAGCGCCTCCGAGACGATGCTGCCGGTGGTGCCGCTGTTCCACGCCAACAGCTGGGGCATCGCCTTCTCCGCGCCCTCGCAGGGCACCAAGCTGGTCATGCCCGGCGCCAAGCTCGACGGCGCCTCGGTCTACGAGCTGCTCTCGACCGAGAAGGTGACGCACACTGCCGGCGTGCCCACGGTGTGGCTGATGCTGCTCCAGCACATGGCCGCCAATAATCTGAAGCTGCCGGACCTGAAGATGGTGATCTGCGGCGGCTCGGCGATGCCGCGCTCGATGATCAAGGCCTTCCTCGACATGGGCTCGAACGTGCGCCATGCCTGGGGCATGACCGAGATGAGCCCGATCGGCAGCGTCGCGGCGCTGAAGCCGCCGTTCCAGAACGCAACCGGCGACGCCAAGCTCGACGTCCTGCAGATGCAGGGCTATGCCCCCTTCGCGGTGCAGATGAAGATCACCGACGATGCCGGCAAGGAGCTGCCCTGGGACGGCAAGACCTTCGGCCGGCTCAAGGTCTCCGGGCCCGCGGTCGCCAAGGCCTATTACCGCCTCGACGCCAACATCCTCGACGAGGAAGGCTTCTTCGACACCGGCGACGTCTCGACCATCGACGAGGCCGGCTACATGCGGATCACCGACCGCTCCAAGGACGTGATCAAGTCCGGCGGCGAGTGGATCTCCTCCATCGACCTCGAAAACCTCGCGATCGGCCATCCGGCCGTGGCGGAAGCCGCCGTGATCGGCGTGTTCCACCCCAAATGGGACGAGCGGCCGCTCCTGATCGTGCAGCTCAAGCAGGGCCAGCAGGCGAGCCGCGAGGACATCCTGAAATACATGGACGGCAAGATCGCCAAATGGTGGATGCCCGACGACGTCGCCTTCGTCGAAGGCATCCCGCACACGGCCACCGGCAAGATCCTGAAGACGGCGCTGCGCGACCAGTTCAAGGATTACCGCTTCCCGAACGCGGCGGCGTAGCCGGGCAAGCACCATGCACCGTCATTCCGGGATGGTCCGAAGGACCAGACCCGGAATCTCGAGATTCCGGGTTCGCCCTTTGGGCGCCCCGGAATGAGGGGCAGTGATGACCAGGAACCCTTGAATTTGCTCCCGGGCCGTGGTCTCAACGGCCCATCGTCGCGCCAGATCGGCCGGCACCAAGACCCCGGCAGAGCTTCACCCGATGGCCCGCAGGTTTTCCGCTCCCTACCAGACGGAGCCCGTGTCCAGCCTCGCCAACTGGGCGCGCAATCTCGCCGTGTTCGCGGTGGTGGCCGTATTGGTGTCGATCCTCATCGTCCGCTTCGGCTTCCTGGAGCCGAAGCCGGCGCTCGTCACCTTCTTCGGGGGCCTCGCGATCGCCGGGCTCTCGATCCTGTTCGGGCTCGCGGGCTTCGCTGCGATCTGGCAGAACGGCTCGCGCGGAATGGCGCGCATCCTGCTCGCGTTCCTCATCGACGGCGCCATCCTCGCCTACCCCGCCTATCTCGCCCTGCAATACCGCAAGCTGCCGGCGATCCACGACGTCACCACCGACCCGATCGACCCGCCCCGCTTCGACGCATTGGCGCGTCTGCGCACCGGCGACGGCGCCAATACGGCGGTCTATGCCGGCCTCTACTCGGCCGAGCAGCAGCGCCATTTTTACCCCGATATCGAACCGATCGAGCTCGAGATCCCGGTCGATCGCGCCTATGCGATCGCGCTCCAGCTGGTTAACAAGCGCAAATGGCTCGTCATCGACGAGCGCGCGCCGCAGCCGCCGCGCCGCATCGGCCGCATCGAGGCGGTGGCCCGCACGCCGATCATGGGCTTGCGCGAGGACATTTCCATCAGGGTCGTGCCCGACGGCGAGGATTCCCGTGTCGATATCCGCTCCGCCTCGCGCTATTTCGACAGCGATCTCGGCAGCAACGCCGCACGCGTGAAGAAATTCATCGAGGATCTCAACACCGCTGCGGACGCCGATGCGCTGAAACCGGTGAAGAAGACTCCGGTGGCGCCACCCAAGGCACCGGCGAAGACGGTGAAGAAATAGCCCCTGGTGTCATTCCGGGGCGATGCGCAGCATCGAACTATGATGCGCAATTGCGCATCTGAGAATCCATTCTTCCACCAACGCCGCGGCCCGATGGATTCCGGGTTCGCGCTAGCGCGCGCCCCGGAATGACGCGCTAGGCCATCCGGTACGTCCCGCCGATCACGGGATCGCCATCGGTCGCGACCACGCCGCGCGCGACGAGGTCTTCCAGATGCGCCAGCACGGAATAGCCCGCAGCCGTCGTCAGCCTCGGATCGATGCCGATATAGATCGCGCGCACCATGGTCGGGATGTCGGCCTCGCCCTTGGCAAGGCGGTGCAGGATCGAGGCCTCGCGGGCCTTGCGGTGACGGATCAGGAAACGCACGAAGCGCGGGCCATCCGGGATCTCGGGGCCGTGGCCGGAGAAATAGAGATCCTCCTCGCGCGCGGCGAGACGGTCGAGCGAGTCCATGTAGTCGATCATCGAGCCGTCGGGCGGCGCCACGATCGAGGTCGACCAGCCCATCACGTGGTCGCCGACGAAATTGAATTTCCGCTCGGCCCAGGCGAAGGCGAGGTGGTTGGCGGTGTGGCCGGGCGTCGCCACCGCCTCGAGGCGCCAGCCGGCCCCCTCGACGACGTCGCCATGGGCGATCCTGATATCGGGTGCGAAATCGCGATCGACGCCGGATTCCGGATTGTGCTTCTCGCTCTCGAAGCGCGGGCGTGAGGCGCGGTGCGGGCCCTCGGCGTAAACCGGCGCGCCGGTCGCCTGCTTGATCCGCGCGGTGTTCGGCGAATGGTCACGGTGGGTGTGGGTGACGAAGATATGCGTCACCGTCTCGCCGCGCACCGCCTCGAGCAGCGCTGCTGCATGCGCCGCATCATCCGGACCGGGATCGATGATCGCGACGTTGCCGGTGCCGACGATGTAGCTGACCGTGCCGGAGAAGGTGAAGGGGCTCGGATTGTTACAGAGCACGCGCCGCACGCCGGGCCGGATTTCCTCGACGATTCCGGGCTGAAGCGGAAAATTGCGGTTGAACGGGACGTCGTCGTTATCGGACATCGGACTTCCTGTGCACTGCTGCCCCAATCCTCGCCGTCATACCCCGCGAAGGCGGGGTATCCAGTACGCCGCGGCGCCCGTGGCGAAGGCGAGGTCTCTGGGATACTGGATCACCCGCCCCAGTGCGCAATTGCGCACAAGGCGGGCGATGACAGCTGAGCAAGACAACGGCCACGGAATACGTGGCTCAGAAAAACGCCTGAATGCCCGTGATCGCACGTCCCAGGATCAGGGCGTGGACGTCATGGGTGCCCTCGTAGGTGTTGACCGTCTCGAGGTTATGGACATGGCGCATCACGTGGTACTCGATCGAGATGCCGTTGCCGCCGTGCATGTCGCGGGCGGTGCGGGCGATGTCGAGCGCCTTGCCGCAATTGTTGCGCTTCATGATCGAGATCATCTCGGGCGCGAACTTGCCCTCGTCCATCAGACGGCCGACGCGAAGCGAGCCCTGAAGGCCGAGCGCGATCTCGGTCTCCATATCGGCGAGCTTCTTCTGCACCAGCTGGGTCGCCGCCAGCGGCTTGCCGAACTGCTTGCGGTCGAGCGTGTACTGGCGGGCGCGGTGCATGCAGTCCTCGGCGGCGCCCAGCGCGCCCCAGGAGATGCCATAGCGGGCGCGGTTGAGGCAGCCGAACGGGCCCTTGAGGCCCGACACATTGGGCAGCAGCGCGTCTTCGGGAACCACGACCCCGTCCATCACGACCTCGCCGGTGATGGAAGCGCGGAGCGAGAGCTTGCCGCCGATCTTGGGCGCGGAGAGGCCCTTCATGCCCTTCTCCAGCACGAAGCCGCGGATCTGGTTGTCGTGCGCCACCGACTTGGCCCAGACCACGAACACGTCGGCGATCGGCGCATTCGAGATCCACATCTTGCTGCCGGTGAGGCGATAGCCGTCCGAAACCTTCTCGGCGCGGGTCTTCATGCCGGCCGGATCGGAGCCGGCGTCGGGCTCGGTCAGACCAAAGCAGCCGACCCACTCGCCGCTGGCGAGCTTCGGCAGGTACTTCTTGCGCTGGTTCTCGTCGCCATAGGCATAGATCGGATACATCACCAGCGAGGACTGCACCGAGTTCATCGAGCGGTAGCCGGAATCGACCCGCTCGATCTCGCGCGCGACGAGCCCATAGGCGACGTAGCTCGCATTGGCACAGCCATATTCCTCGGGCAGCGTAATGCCGATCAGACCGAGCTCACCCATCTCGTTGAAGATCTCGCGGTCGGTCTTCTCTTCCAGGTAGGCCTTGGCGACACGCGGCAGCAGCTTGTCCTGGGCATAGGCACGGGCGGTGTCGCGCACCATGCGCTCATCTTCGGTGAGCTGCTCGTCGAGCAGGAACGGATCGTCCCACTGGAAAGAAGCCGCAGCCGGCTTGTCCTTGGCCTGAGGGCGCACGCTCATGAAACGTCCTTTCGCGTCTGGTTCCGTCTAGAAATTGCCCGACAAATTAAAGCGCCGCGGCAACAAGTGCAAATGCATCCTGGTTTCGGTCATTCCGGGGCGCGCAACGGCGCGAGCCCGGAAACGACGTGGTCAGGTTTCGAGCTGCTCGTTGGCGACGATCTCGATGCCGAAGCCCGACAGGCCCTTATAGTCATGCACCGAGGATGTGAGGTGCCGGATCGAGGTGACGCCGAGATCGCGCAGGATCTGCGCGCCGACGCCGATCTCGCGCCACTGGCGGTTGCGGTCGGCCTCGGTCGAGGTCTCGTCCTCCAGCGGCGATACGGGCACACCGGCCGCACCGTCGCGCAGATAGACCAGCACGCCACGGCCGGTTTTCTTGAAATGCTCGAGCACGATCGCCATGCGCTTGTGGCCGGTGAAGGTGTCCTTGACGATGTTCGGCTTGTGGAAGCGCGTCAGCACGTTCTTGCCGTCGCCGACGCCGTTATAGACGAAGGCGACGTGGGCGATGGAATCGAACGGCGAGCGGTAGGCATAGCCCTGCAAGGGTCCGATCGGGCTTTCGGTGACGAAGGTCGAGACCCGCTCGATCAGCTTCTCGCGCGCCTGGCGGTAGGCGATCATGTCCGCGATGGTGACGTGCTTGAGCTTGTGCCTGGCAGCGAACTGCGCGACCTGCTCGCCCTTCATCACGCTGCCATCGTCGTTCATCAGCTCGCTGATGACGCCGACCGGCGGCAGGCCGGACAGCTTGCAGAGGTCGACGGCGGCCTCGGTATGGCCCGAGCGCAGCAGCACGCCGCCATCCTTGGCGATCAGCGGGAAGATGTGGCCCGGCCGGGCGAAGTCGTTGGCGCCGACATTGGGATTGGCGAGCGCCCGGCAGCACGAGGCACGCTCCTCGGCCGAGATGCCGGTGCCGCCGTCGGGCTTGTAGTCGACCGAGACCGTAAATGCGGTGGTGTGCGCGGAATCGTTGTGGGCGACCATCGGATCGAGCCGCAGGCGGCGGGCGTCCTCGGTGGTGACGGGGGCGCAGACGATGCCGGAGGTGTGGCGGATGATGAAGGCCATCTTCTCGGCGGTGCAGAGCGAGGCGGCGACGATCAGATCGCCCTCGCCCTCGCGATCCTCGTCGTCGGTGACGACGACGAGTTCGCCCCTGGCAAAGGCCTGCAAGACTTCCTGGACGGTATCGGGCATTTCCCAATCTCTATCGGTTATGGGGCCGGAGGCTTGCCGGACGCCTTAGCCGGACTTGGCTCCAAGCGCTAGTGTCCTGAACGCAACCGCATATGCCTGATGGCGGGCCGGCCCGCGGGCCTCAGGCTTGCACCGAAGATACCAGGGATATAGGTGCGCAGAGCCCGGACGGAAGACGGCAAACCGCCGTCAGGGCAACACCTCGCGCCGCTCGCCGAGCCGCAGATCGAGCTCGGCACGCTTGTCCGCGAGCAGGCCGGCCTGGGCGGCTTCGATCACGGTAAACAGCTCATGAGCATCGCTGAGCCGGGTCACCGTGACGTAGCTGGCGCCAGCCGCATAGAGCTCGCCCACATCCGACAAAAGATCGGCCGTGGCAACGATCAAGGCGGTCGGATTGAGGGTGCGGACGTGACGGACCAGCTTCTCGTTGCTGGCGCCCTTCAGAAGCGCGTCCGGCACGCTGAGGATGATCATCTCGGACTTGCCGACACCGGCATGGAGCAGCGTGTCGGCGCTGCTGATGTCGCCATAGATGACGTGCAGACCGCGCGACAACAGCGTCTGGTACACATTGGGGTTGAAATCGATCACCGTGATCTGCTCGAGCAGCACCGGGGCCTGCCGTTCGATCTCGGCCAGCAGCGCGCTCGCCGCACGGAAAAAGCCGAGGATGACGATGCGGCGGGCCTCGCCATGGCCGCCCTCGTGGCTCTCCTCGGCATGGCCGTTGCCGTGGTCGAGATCGCGCAGGCCGATCCGCTTCAACGGACCGATCGCCCAGCGGGTGATCTCGTCGCTGCGGCTCATCGCGAAGGTTGAGAGCACCGCCAGCACCACGAAAGCGAAGGAGGCGGCATTCGCCGTCTCGGCTGCGATGTGATGGTCGTTGACGCCGGTCTGGATCACAACAAGCGAGAACTCGGAGATCTGCGCGAGGTTGAGAGCCGGCAACAGGCTGGCGCGCAGCCCCTGCTTCATCAGGTAGAGCGGCGTGAAGGTGGTGACGAGCCGGCTCACCACCGTGAACGCCGCGATCATCACGGCAAGCCCGATCACGGAGAGGCCTGGCACGGGAATGGTCATGCCGAGCGCAACGAAGAACAGCGTGATGAAGAAGTCCCGCAGCGTGGTGACCTTGGCGGTGACGTCGAGCGCGTAAGGGAAGGTCGAGAGCGAGACGCCGGCAATCAGGGCGCCCATCTCGCGCGACAGCGAGAGCCGCTCGGCCGTCTCGGCGACGAGGAAGCACCAGGCGAGCGCACCGAGCAGGATCAGCTCGGGACGACGGGCGATCTGGTGGAACAGGCGCGGCAGCACGTAGCGGCTGACCAGCAGCGCGGCGGCGACCAGCACCGCGACACGGCCGATCGAGAGCAGGATGACGGTGACTTCCAGATTGGCAAGGCTCGGCTGCACCGCCAGGAACAGGATGGCGAAGATGTCCTGCAGCACCAGGACGCCGAGCGTGATGCGGCCCGGCAGCGTGTCGAGCTCGCGCTTCTCGTAGAGCACCTTGACGATGATGACGGTGCTCGACAGCGCGCAGGCGACGCAGAGATAGACCGCGTCGAAATGCCCGCCACCGAGCGACAGGCCGATGCCGACGAAGAACGCCACGCCGAGCAGGCAGCCGCCGAGGAGCTGGCCGCCCGCTGCAAACAGGATCACCCTTCCCGCCCGCACGATCTTCTTCAGGTCGATTTCGAGCCCGATCATGAACAGCATGAAGATCAGGCCGAGCTCGGAGATGACGCTGATCGAGTCCTGCGACTTGACCCAGCCGGCACCGAATGGACCTATGCAGAAGCCGGCGATAAGGTAGGCCAGGATCAGCGGTTGCCGGGAGAAGTGGGCCAGGAGGCCCAGCACCCAGGCAAACAGGATACAGAGAGTGATGTCGCGAATGAGCTCATGCATGCCAAATTGGTCCGTTTTGCCGCACCCTAGTGGCGGGTTGCGGCGCGGCAAGCGAGCAATTCGTCACATGCGGTTCGTGCTCTGGTTGATAGCCCTGCTGGGTCCATTCGCGTCCGCCTTGTCGGCCGCAGCGCAATCCAAGGTCAATATCGAGCAGACTTTTGCCGATTCGCTCACCGCGCTGCCGAAAGAGGAACTCGCCGTCTCCGGAGGGTTCTACGTGCCGGCCTATTCCAGCGTTGCGATGAGCCAGGGCAAGCTGCGCGTCGATTTCTCGGTGACATTGAGCGTCCACAACGCCTCCGAGACGCAAGCACTGGTGCTCAAACGCATCGCCTATTTCGACACCGCAGGCAAGCAGGTCGAGAGCTATCTGAAGGCGCCGGTGGCCTTGAGGCCCCTCGCCACCGTCTCGATCTTCATTCCGACCGACGACGTGCGCGGCGGGACAGGCGCCAATTTCATCGTCGACTGGGCCTCGACAAGCGAGATCTCCGAGCCGGTGGTCGAGGCCTTGATGGTTGGCGGCGTCGCCAATGCGCATTACGCTTTCATCAGCCAGGGACGCCCGACCAGGACGGTCGGAAAGAAATAAGACCGTCCGCCCCGGACGGTCGGCAAGACGTAAGGCCGCGGGCGCAATGCCAGCCGGCTCAACAAAAACAAGACGAGGAACGCTCCCATGACGTCCAGCTTCGATTTCGCTCCCCTGTTTCCTGCAGGGCTGCCGGCCCCGACTGCGCGCTGGACGGGCCTTGCCAAATACAGCTTTGTCGGCGGCAACAATGATTCCGAGCAGGTCCCGCTCGACGAGCTGATCGAAGCGACCAACACGGTGCTGCGGCGCGAGGGCCGCTCGCTCGCCACTTACGGTCTGGCGCACGGGCCGCAGGGCTATCTGCCGCTGCGCGAATTCCTGGTGACAAAACTGAAGCGCGATGCCGGCATCAACTGCACCGTCGACGATCTCCTGATCGTCTCGGGATCACTGCAGGCGCTCGACCTCGTCAACAACACGCTGCTGACGCGCGGCGACACCGTGATCTTCGAGCAGGACAGCTATCAGGGCTCATTGACCCGCCTAGCCCGGCTCGGGGTCAATGTGGTGGGCATCCCTCTCGACAAGGACGGCATGCGCATGGACGCGCTGGCCTCGACGCTGGCCGATCTGAAGAGCCGCGGCATCCGCCCGAAATACATCTACACCATCCCGACGGTGCAGAACCCGACCGGCAGCATCATGCCGGAGAGCCGCCGCACTGAGCTGGTGCGGCTCGCAACCGAATACGGCGTGCCGATCTTCGAGGACGATTGCTATGCCGACCTGGTCTGGTCGGGCCAGCGGCCGCCGGCGATCCACGCGATGAGCCCGAACGGCGGCGTGATCCATATCGGCTCGTTCTCGAAATCGATCGCGCCGGCGCTGCGCGTCGGCTTCATTGTCGCGCCCTGGGATGTGATGTCGCGGATGCTGTCGCTGAAGACGGATGCCGGCTCCGGCGCGCTGGAGCAGATGGTGCTGGCGGCCTATTGCAAGCCGCATTTCTCGACCCACGTGCCGGCCTTGACGAAGGCGCTGCGCACCAAGCTCGACACGCTGATGGAGGCCCTCAACGAGCAGTTCGGCACGGCGGCCGAGTTCGAGGAGCCCAAGGGCGGCATCTTCCTCTGGGTCAAACTGCCCGAGCAGGTCGATACGCTCAAACTCTATCAGGCTGCGCTGGCCGCCGGCGTCTCGATCAATCCGGGGCCGGAATGGTCGACCAACAAGAGCCATTCGAGCTCGCACCTGCGGCTGTGCTTTGCAAGCCCCACGCATCAGCAGATCCGCGAAGGCGTCGCCGTGCTGGCCGAGGTCTGCCGCAAGGAGTTCGGCGTGCCGGCCCGCAGCGCCAATGTGGAGAAGCGGGCCTGAGGCCGATGACTCATCCGTCGACGTGGAATTCCACGTTGACCTGGCCGCTGCCCGAGGACGGAAAATAGTCGCAGAGCTGCTCGGCGGCCCCGCGGTAGTCGGACCAAGCCGAGCGCAGCAAACAGCATGATGGTGTCCGCCATCCCGCCCTCGCCATTGCACTTGATGGCGTAGTCGGGAAGCATGTCGAGAAATTCGCGGTAGCGGCGGCTCTGCCAAAGCTCGAGCACGCGCAAATCGACCTGGCGGTTGAACTCGCTGGCGACCGACGTCCACGCTTCCGGGCCGAGCTTCTTGTTTGGCCAGAGCCGATGCGAGAGCGAGCCGCTGGCGAGGATCGCGACCCGTTCGCCGGATTCGTCGATGGCCCGGCGGGTCGCTTCACCGAGAACCCGGCTCTCCTCGAACGAGGTGAACAGCGGCGAGGCGACCGAGACGACCTTCGCAAAACCGTCCGGGTTCATGTAGTGCATCGGGACGATGGTGCCGTATTCGAGCCCGAGGCTCGCCACCTGGTGGGCGATGACGTTCAGACCGGCATCTTCGGCCCTGCCCGCAATGGCTTCGGCGAGCCCGGTATCGCCGGGCAGATCGTAGCGCAGATCCTGAATCATCTGCGGTGCCTCGTGGCTGGTGAACGAGCCGCGATGCCGCGCATTGGCGTTGATGTGATAGCCGAAATTCGAGAGCCAGTGGGTATCGAACACCACGAAGCTGGTGACGCCGCGCTCGCTCGCCCGCCGCCCAAGCTCGCGCAGGGACTCGACGGCGGCCTGGCGCGCGACACGAAGCGGGCTGCCGGGCTGCTCCGACAGCATCAATGATGGAACGTGGGTGACCTTGGCCGCGAGTACGAGCTGCCCCATGGCGGCCACCCCCGAAACGTCAGGCCGCCTGTGGCTGGCTGCCGTGGATCGCCGAGGCCAGCCGCAGCAGCAGGACGATCGAGACGTTGCCCTTGCCGGCCTCGATCTGGGCGATGTAGCGCTCGGAAATCCCCGAGCGGCGGGCAAGCTCCCGGCGTGACAGGTCGCAGCGGGTGCGCGAGGACCTCAGGCGGTCGCCCAGCTCGGCCAGAAACGCGGTCTCCGAATAGGGCGGCACGGCGCAGCTCCCCGGCAGCACTTCGCCCGCAAAATCCATGACTTGATTCAGCATTGGTGTATCCACGTTCGCCTTCGGAGCTGCCATCCTACCCCCGCTGCGGCCGGCCTCATTGACGCGGATCAAATTCGCGCGCGATCGGCAGCCGGCGTGGACGGCCGCGCCGGGGATGCTAAACTTTGGAATTCTTCGAGGCGGGGCTTTTCGGGACATGACGCGTTGTTTGAGCCGCTGGACCACGGCGGCATTGCTGTGGGTTGCCTTCATACCTCTAGCGCGCGCGGAGACGCTTGCGGCGACGGTCGAGCAATGGGGCCTGCTCGGCTCATGGGCGGTCGATTGCGCGGCCCGGCCAGACCGCGACAAGGGGGCGCTCCTGACCTATGAGATCCGGAAGGACGGCCGGGTGATGTACCGGCGCAATTTCGGCGACGCCAAGGACGAGAACGAGGTCGTGTCCGCCACGGTCAACGCCGAGGGCCTGCTCAATGTGATGGTGTACTTCCCCTCGCTGCATCAGGCTCGCGAGTTCGGACTGCTGCTGGCGAAGGACGGCAGCCTGCGCGCGATCTACAATCGCAGCGAGCGCGGCGAGTACACGATCAGGGACGGCAAATACGTCGCCACCGGTGCGCCAACGCCCGCGCAGCAGCGCTGCGATTAAGCATTCCATTTGCGCATGATCTTTCGGAAAACCGCTCCACACTTTTCCGGATCATGCTCTGTCTGAACATCCGTTCAGAATTCTCCTGCAATTCCTCCGGAACGTTCGTACGAATGCGCGGTTTAGATTGGCATTCGATTGGAGGAGGACAGCATGAAGAAGCTTGGTTATGTGGTTGCCGCTCTTGGCGCGCTCGCGATCGCAGCGCCGACGCTGGCGAGTGCGGAGACGGTAGTGATCAAGCGTGGTCACGATCACGGCCCGTACGCTGCGCATGCCGAATACGGCATGCATCGTGACCACGGCTGGCATCGTGGCTGGCGTCATCATGACGACAGGGTCGTGGTGATCAAGCGCAGCCATCGCCATCACCACTGGGACTAATGCGCAACGCAAACGTGGAAATGGCCCCTCGCGGGGCCATTTCTTTGCGTGCTTCTTCCTTCTCCCCTTGTGGGAGAAGGTGGCGCGAAGCGCCGGATGAGGGGTTGCTTCGGCGAACTCCAACGCAAGAGATTCGAGCGCGGATAGAACCCCTCACCCGTCTCGCCGCTTCGCGGCGAGCCACCCTCTCCCACAAGGGGAGAGGGTAAACAACGGCTGCCTCGGCCGACTAATCCCACGCCGGCGCGAAGCCCGGATTGACGCAGCGCCTGTCCTTCGGCAGCGCCGCGATTTTCTTGCGGTCGGCCTCGTCGAGCGTGATCTTCAGCGCATCGAGATTGGCCTGCTGGCTCTCGCGGCGCGAAGCCTTCGGAATCGCGGCGACGCCGTCCTGGTCGAGCAGCCATTTCAGCGCGACTTGCGCGGCGGTCGCATTGTGTTTGGTGCCGATCTCGCCCAGCACGGGATCCGACGCGATACGCCCCTGCGCCAGCGGGCAATAGGCGACCAGCGGGATCGACTTAGGCTTGAGATAGGCCAGCACCTTCGATTGATCGAGCATCGCGTGATATTCGATCTGGTTGCAGGCGATCGGCGCCTTGATGTCCTCGACCGCGATCTTGAGCAGTGCGGTAGTGAAGTTGGCAACGCCGATGGCCCGCGTGCGCCCCTCTTCCTTCAGCTTCATCAACGTCTCGAACACCGCGCCCCAGTTCGCGGACTTCGACGGCCAGTGCACGAGATAGAGATCGACATGATCGAGCCGCAGCTTCGTCAGGCTGGCATCGAAGGCACGGCGGATTGCATCGGGGGCGAGGTTCTCGTGCCAGACCTTCGTCGTGACGTGCAACTCGCCGCGCGGCAGGCGGGCTGCGGCAAGCGCGGCGCCGATCGGCTCTTCGTTGGCGTACATCTCGGCGGTGTCGATGTGGCGGTAGCCGATCGCGAGCGCGCTCTCGACCGCCGCCCGGCAGGCATCGCCCTGCATGCGGAAGGTGCCGAGGCCGAGCTTGGGCATGCTGATGCCCTGTGTCTTCAGATGATCCATGAAACAGGCTCCTGACGTATTTCAGCCCGCCGAATGCGCGCAGCGATGCCGCGTGAGCAGACTCTTCAGTGATGGAAAAGAGATGGCAGGAGCGGACATTATAGCGCGCCGCCGGAGCAGGGCCAAATCAAGATCAGGTCAGCAAGATAGCCGGCGGGTATCGCCGCGACAGCCAAACGGCATTTCAGATCGGCTCCCTCTCCTGTCAGCATCTCACCATCGCGGTCATTCCGGCCGCACACAAGATGGAGACGATCATGAAGACGCTTTTGACGATGGCCATTTTGGCGGCTGCCGTTGCCGGCGCCGCTCCGGCGCATGCCGACGGCTTTGCCTATATGGGCTCGCCCAAGCAGGGCGAATTTTTCGTCCGGCAGACCACCGCGCCGCGCGCTCCGGACTGGATGAACGCACGCGCGGAGACCCCGCGACCCGTGACCCGGCCGGTGCGCGGCGGCATCGGCCTTCGTGCGCCTTAGGAATGCTGCGCCACCACGGCCGGGCGCGGCTGCGGCTGCGGCTCGATGTCGACCGACCAGAGATCGCGGTTATCGACATCCTTCAGGGTCACGGTCATGACGCCACTCGCGCCGTCGATGTCGACACGGCCGAAGAACTGCAGGCCGAAGCAAGGAGCGAGATTCTCGCCCTGCGCCGCGCTACAGCCGTTCTGGTACATCGCGACCGGACCAAACGTATTGTCGAGCTCTCCCGGTCCCCAGCTGCCGGCATGCAGCGGACCGGAGACGAATTCCCAGAACGGCTCGAAGTCCTGGAATTGCGCCTTGTTCGGATCGTAATAATGCGCGGCGGTGTAGTGCATGTCGGCGGTGAGCCAGACGATGTTGCGCACACCCGTGCGCTTGATGGAGGAGAGCAGATCGGCGATCTCGTGCTCGCGCCGGTCGGGTGCGCCATTGCCGAGCGCGACCGCGTCGAGGCTGACCAGACCGATCGGCAGATCGGCCGCGATCACCTTCCAGGTCGCGCGTGAGGCAGCAAGCTCGCGCTTCAGCCAGGCGAGCTGCTCGGCGCCGAGAATCCAGCCTCGGTGATCGTTGCCCTTGTTCCAGCTGTCGTCGCGATAGCTGCGCATGTCGATCATGAAGACGTCGAGCAGCGGGCCGTAGGCGATCTTGCGATAGACCCGGCCCTGCCGCGCGCCGATGTCGCGGATCGGCATGAAGTCGAAGAAGGCGCGGCGGGCGCGTGCGACCAGTCGCGAGGTCCCGTCGTCCTCGAAACCCGCATCGTCATAGCTGCCGGCCGGCGACCAGTCGTTGGTGACCTCGTGGTCGTCCCATTGCGCGAACATCGGCACCTCGGCGTGGAAGGCGCGAAAGTGCTCGTCCAGATGGTTGTATTTGTAGTTGCCGCGAAACTGCGCCAGCGTGTGCGCGACCTCGGCTTTTTCCTCAGTGACGATATTGCGCCAGGTTGCGCCGTTCGGCAGCTTCTGCTCGGTAGGAATCGTGCAATCGGCGTAGATGTGATCGCCGGAGTGGATGAAGAAATCGGGGCGGTTGTCGAGCATGGTGCGGTAGCTGCGATAGCCCCCGCGCGCGATGTCGATGCCCCAGCCCTGCCCCGCGGTGTCGCCGGACCACAGGAACGAGATCGACCGGCCTGAGGCCGGCGCGGTGCGGAAATGGCCGACGCGGCTTTCGCCGGTGATGCCGGTCGCGACGTCGTCAAAGCGGACGCGATAGAAGATGTCCTGCCCCGGCGGCAGGTCGTTCAGCAGCAGTTTTGCGGTGAAGTCGGCATCGGGCAGCGCGTCACGCGAAGCCGACGCGATGATGGCCTTGAAGCTCTCTGTGGTCGAGCACTCCACCTGCATCCGTGCGGCCCGGTCCGCGCGCCCCCAGATCACGGCAGAGCCATCCGAGACGTCGCCGGACTGGATGCCGCCCGCGATCCGGGGGCGGTCGGCGGCGCGGCTGATGCGGGGCGTTGCGAGCGTGCCGAGCGAGGCGACGGCGAGGCTTGAAGTCGAGCGGACCAGGAATTGTCGCCGGGTCCATGCGCGCGGGGCGCGGAGCGTTGCCATTCAGGAGACCTTCGTCGAATCGCGACGGAAGGTGCCTGCGCTCCTTGACTCCCAGCTTACGGTTTCTTGACTCCGCGCCTACGGTTTTACGACGCGGGGATGACGGCAGTTAATTGCAAACGAGATGGTACCGCAGAGAACGTCCGCCCCCTCGCCCCGCTTGCGGGGCCGCGACGAGCTTCGCTCACGCTGAGAGGGTTGGGGTGAGGGGGAGTCTCCTCGAAGAAGGTAAGAGCTGGAATCACGGAGAGTCCCCCTCACCCGGAATCTGCGCTCCGCGCAGATTCCGGCCTCTCCCCGCAAGCGGGGAGAGGCGAAGGGAGCGCTGCGACTACCGCTTCCAGTTGCAGATGCCGCCGCTGCGGCACGGCCAGGTCTGGATACGAGTGTCCATTGCCTGGGCGTCGAGCGGATTGCCGCGGCGATGCGCGAGCTTGGCGCGGGCGGCGCCGCGCGGCTGCGTGCTCCTGGCATGCGCGACCTTCGGCTCGGGCACGTGCACGCGTTCAGCTGCGACCCTCTTCGGCACATCCATCGGCTCGACCCGCGCCTGCGCGTCGTTGCCGCCCTTCGCCTCGAGCGCGACCGGCGCGAAGCGCGTCTCGGGTCCGAGCCGCTTCGGCGACAGCACTGCCTTGGAGAGATCGAGACCGAGATATTCGTCAGGCTTGTAGTCGTCAGCACGCGCGATACCGCCCCACGCAACGGCGAGGGCTACGGCAACGGCAAAAGGAACGCTTTTCAGGACCACGGACGCCTCCTGAAATGGATTATTTAGGGCGTAATTTATCCCTATTTAGGAGGCATCGCGCGGAATTCCAGCGGCCGGTTGCCGCCGTGGTTAAGAAGTTGACGGGTGTCAGGCGACCTTTCGCGTCGCCCCCGTCCCATCCAGGAACCCGATCAGGCGGCCGCGGATGATGGTTTCCGCCTCGTTCATGATGCGATCGATGAGTTCCTTGCAGGAGGGGATGTCGCGGATGAGGCCGGCGACCATGCCGCAGCTCCAGGCACCCGCGTCCATCTGCCCCTCCAGCATGATCCTGGGATAGACGCCCGCGACCTGGTCGTGAATGTCGTCGATGGTGAGCTTGGCGCCCTTCTCGCGCTCGATCTCGATCAGGCGATCGACATTGGCATTCTTCAGCACACGTTCAGTGTTGCGCAGGGCGCGCATGATGAGCCGGGTGTCGAGCTCGGTGGCCGCAACAAGCGCGTTCTTCACGTTGTCATGCACCGGGGCTTCCTTGGTCGCGATGAAGCGCGTGCCCATGTTCATGCCGGCCGCGCCCAGCGACAGCGCCGCGACGAGGCTGCGCCCGTCGGCCATGCCGCCGGAGGCGACGAACGGAATCTTCAACTCCTCGGCCGCACGCGGCAGCAAGATCATGTTCGGAATGTCGTCCTCACCGGGATGGCCGCCGCACTCGAAGCCGTCGACGCTGACGGCGTCACAACCGATGCGTTCGGCCTTCAGTGAGTGGCGGACCGAGGTGCATTTGTGGATCACCTTGATGCCGGCGGCCTTCAGCGCCGGCATGTAGGCTTCCGGGCTGCGGCCCGCGGTCTCAACCGCCTTGATGCCGCCCTCAACGATCGCGGCGATGTATTCCGGATAAGGCGGCGCGGAGAAGGTCGGCAGAAAGGTAAGATTTACGCCGAACGGCTTGTCGGTCATATCGCGGCAGCGCGCGATCTCCTTGGCGAGCAATTCCGGTGTCTTCTGCGTGAGACCCGTGATGATGCCGAGCCCGCCGGCATTGGAGACCGCGGCGGCCAGATCGGCAAAGCCGACGAAATGCATGCCGCCCTGGATGATGGGGTGCTCTATGCCGAACAGTTCGGTGATCGCAGTCTTCACGTAAGTCGCCTCCCGGATTTTGGTTTGTATGGAATCAGTCTAACCGCAGTCTTGCGCCGCGGTCACCACTTCTCTCCGAACGGCCTGATCTCCATCTCGAAGGTCCAGGCGTTCTTGGGCTGCTGGTAGAGCTGCCAATAGGCGTCCGCCACCGACGACGGCGGCATCAGGAGGTCGGGATTGTCGAGCGCGTTCGGCCCGAGCGCTTCGAGCCGGCGCTGGCGCACCCATTCGGTGTCGACGCCGGAATCGATGATGAGATGGGCGACGTGGATGTTCTTCGGCCCGAGCTCGCGCGCCATCGCCTGCGCCACCGCGCGCAGGCCGAACTTGGCGCTGGCGAAGGCGGCAAAGCCGCTGCCGCCGCGCAAGGACGCGGTCGCACCGGTGAAGAAGATGTTGCCGCCGCCGCGCGGCAGCATCAGCCGCGCCGCCTCACGGCCCGCGAGGAAGCCGGAATAGCAAGCCATCTCCCACACTTTCCGGAACACGCGTTCGGTTGTGTCGAGGATCGGGAAATTGACGTTGGCACCGACGTTGAAGATGCAGACCTCGAGCGGCGCATGCTTGTCGGCATCGTTGAGGAACGAGATGACCTCGTCCTCCTTACGCGCATCGAGCGAGCGCGCGTGGATCTCGCCGCCGGAGGTCTCGATGTCCTTCACCAGCGGCGCCAGCTTGTCGCCGTTGCGGCGGCCGGCGAAGATCGAAAATCCTTCCGCGGCGAACTTCTTGGCGATCTCGGAGCCGATGAAATCGCCGGCCCCGATGACGGCTGCTGTGGCGTTTCGCTTGGGCAAGGTCGCCTCCTCCGCTGAGCATGTGGTTGAGCGGAAGGCTATAGTTCTAAAATAGAACTGTCAAACTTCCGGGACAGATGCTAGGCTTAGCGGGAAATTGTGTTGATCGTTCAAGTCAGTTCCTTTTTCTGACTGACTAGCACTGCGCCGGAGACGGATCATGAAGTGGGACACGCTGGATGAGGAGCCCTGCTCGCTTTCCCGCACCGTCGCCGTGGTCGGCGATCGCTGGACGCTGCTGATCCTGCGCGAATGCTTTTTGCGCGTGCGCCGGTTCGAGGCGTTTCAGTCCTCGCTCCAGATCACACGACACCTGCTCTCGGAGCGGCTGAAGAAGCTGGTCCGCTTCGGCATCCTGCGCCGCGTCCCCTATTCCGAGGCGCCCAAGCGCTACGAATACATCCTCACCCAGAAAGGCCTCGACCTCTACCCGATCATCATGGCCATGGTGCATTGGGGCGACACGCACATGGGCGACGAGCGCGGCCGTCCGCTGCTGCATGAGCACAGGAATTGCGGCAAGCTCTTCGATCCCGTGATGGTGTGCTCGGAATGCGGCGAGGTACTGCATGCCAAGCAGGTGCATGTGCATGCGGGCCCGGGGCGGGAAGAAGCGGTGGGGTGAGCTCAAATGTCGTCCTGGCGAAAAGACAGGACCCATTACCCCAGGGAGACGTTTGGCGAAGACTTGGAGTTCGGTACGACGACCACACGCAATCGATAGATTCCGCGGTATGGGTCCTGGCTTTCGCCAGGACGACAGCGGGAGCTCAATGCCCCACCGCCATTCGTGATTGCAACGGTCAAAAAGCAAGCGCGGCACTTACCGTGCCGCGCTCGCCTCGATCATCCTGCCGCGACGCACTTCGCTCAGTGCGTCTTGGTCTCGTGCCATTTCTCGAGATCGGGTTTCACCTTGTTGTCCGATCCCTGCTCCTTCTCCGGATTGCCCTTCCAGGGCTTGTCCATCTGGGCATGAGATCCCCAGTCATTCTGCTGCCGGGGATCGTCGTTGGGCCGTTCCTTGCTCATCGGATATCCTTCCGTGAAGCGCCTTACGCGAACGGAACACCGTAGTACGAGTTGATGCCCCGAACGGCGGCGTCATCGCTCCAGTTCCAATCGCTTTTCGCGCCGTATTTCGGCGCGCCTTCCAGTTCCTTGGTCGTGATGCCGGTGACATAGCCGCCGAGCTCGGTGTCGTATTTCAGCGACTGCCAAGGCAAGGGGTAGTGATCATTACCGAGGCCCAGGAATCCGCCGAAACCGAGCACGGCGTAGGACACCCTGCCGCTGACCTTGTCGATCATCACGCGTTCGATCGAGCCGATCTTGTTGCGGTCTGCACCGTAGACCGATGTTCCCTCGACCTTGTCGCTGCCGATCAACCGGCCCATCTCGCTGCGGTCCAGTTCGCCTTGATTCAGCATTGTAATTCTCCACTCAGCCGATGTGTGGGCCAACCAGCTCTGATGGTGATCGTTCCAGCGTGCGGGTGCGGCATCTCGCGGCCAAGCAGGAACATCACAGAGAACGCGCCGTTCTCAATGTGCCCACCAGGAAACCGGGAGTGAGGTGGACCATGAGCGACTTCCGCGACATCCAGCATGGCGTCAATGATCCCGTCGACGGCGTCGATGTGAAGCAGCACTTCAACGACAACAGGACGCCGCACGAGCGCGCGCAGCGCCATGCGGACGTTCGCGCAGAGCCGTCGGCCGCACCAGGCGAGCCGTTCCTGCCGGAAAGGCTGCGGCGCAAGCCGACCGATCCGATCAACCCGCGCACCGGCCGCAATCCGACCGATTAGGAACCTCGGTCCCCAATCCCGTGTTGATCGGCGCAAATGTGCGCGGCGAGGAAGCTGGTCGAGCAAGCCGTGCAGGGTCTACGTGCAGCTTGCCGCGGCCGATGCGAGCTACGCGACCGGTCAGGTGTATGGCGCTGCAGGCGGATCCGGACAGCCGTAGCCGCAGGAACGATCATCGTCTCCCAAGCCTTACAAGAACGTCACGGGAGACATTGCACCAGCCGCGGACCGATGGCAGTCGTAACAGTCAAACCCACTCGGATCGACACGGTGATCGCGAATGAGATCGCCGACCACACCAATTCAGGGCTGGAGCAGACAGCGCAGACGCTGACCTGGGCGGCCGACGAGCATGTGCTTCTGGCGCTTGCCGCTGCAGGATGGCTCTACGCCCAATTGCACCGTCCGGAAGCACGCCCTGCCGCCAATCACATTCTGGCAGTGACGTTGGTGACTGCCATGATTCCGCACGCGCTGAAGTCCGTGTTCGACCAGACGAGACCTGACCGCATGACCGTTCGCGGTCATCGGAACGGCGTTCCCTTCTCCGGGCGAGCGCGCGATGCCTTCCCCTCCGGCCACGCCATGCACATGGGTGCGCTCGCCTCGGCCGCAGGACTGCTGCCGGCGGGTCCGCGCCGCACGGTACGCGTCATCACGGTTGCGCTTTCGCTGACGCGCGTCGTGCTGCTGGCGCACTGGGCGAGCGATGTGGTAGCCGGGTTCTCGCTCGGTGTTGCCGTCGAACGACTGCTCAGGCCGCTCACATTGGCGAGGCGCCAGCACCGCAGGCGGGTGCGGCCATGACCGAATATGTCGTGCGCTTCATCGCCGGCGGGGTGATCGTCTCAGCTTTCGCGATCCTTGGCGACATGCTGCGGCCAAAGAGTTTTTCCGGCCTACTCGGCGCCGCACCCTCGATCGCGCTCGCCACGCTGGCAATCGCGATCGTGCAGCATGGCAGAGCTTACGCCGCAGCCGAAAGCTGGACCATGATCTATGGCGCGATCGCGCTTGCCTGCTACAGCGTCGCCGTGTGCCATCTGCTGATGCGTTTTCGTTTTGCCGCGCTGCCCGCCACCACTCTCGCCTTCGCTGTATGGCTGGTCGTCGCCTTTGGTCTGCTCGCGAGCTTCGGAGGTGCCGCCTGATGCTGGTCAAGCTGTCCCCATCGGCGTTGAAGCAAACGCGCTGGTACGAATATGCTATTCGCTTCGTGCTCGGCGGAGTGGCGACAGTGCCGGCAGGCATGATGGGTGCGAGCTTCGGCACCTCCATAGGCGGGCTCTTCCTTGCCCTTCCCGCCATCTTCTGCGCCAGCGCAACGCTGATCGAAAGTCATGAGCGCCGGGCCAAGGAGAAGGCGGGCCTCGACGGCCGCCGGCGTGGGCAGGAGGCCGCAGCGCTCGACGCCGCCGGCGCCACCTTGGGAAGCATTGGTCTTGCTGCGTTCGCTGCCGTCTTCTACGTCACGGTCCCCGTGAGCAGCGTCGCGGCCTTCATCTCCGCCATCTTCGCCTGGGCCGTGGTTTCAGTCTCGGCGTGGTGGATGAGACGGAAATTTCGCACCGTCTCGCCTCATCGGTCGTCCGGATCCTGGTCGCGATCAGCGCGGTGCCGGAGCGCCCCGCAGTTTCAGGAATTCAAACATCTCCGCGGCGGCATGAAGCTGTTCGATGCGTGCGGCAACGGAATCCCGCTGAATGCCGAGCGGCAGACTTGCAAGCTCGTGCTCGAGCCGCAGCCTCTGCGCGTCGAGACGTTGTTCGAATGTGTGGGGTTCAGACTGCCTTCGCATCGTCCGTCCTCGGAGGTTGCAGGCCCGGCTGTTGGCCCAGCGCTCGACTTGATCGATGACCTTCTGGTGACTCGGCCGCACCGGCTTGGGTGCTTCTGGCTCGTCGGAAAGCTTGCGGGGTAACCTGACCTCATCCGTCATGGCCAATCTCCCTTTGCAGGAGAATGCGCCAGCACGAGACTCGTTTCAATATAACTTATTGATTTTACTTGATGTTTCTACTCACTTGGCGTTTTCGCCGATTCTTGTGGAACTCCCGCCAAGTTCGTTGGTTGAGCAGACTACTAAACTTACTCATTTTGCGTGATCAACCATGAATGACCTTCGCGCAGAGCGCCTTCAGGTCATGCTCTCACCCGACGAGCTGGCCGCGGTTGATGATTTCCGGTTCAAGCACCGCATGCCGACCCGCGCAGCGGCGGTGCGCGAACTGCTCAAGTTCGGGCTGACGGCAGCGGGCGTCGATGCAAAGGCCGGGGTCAAGTCAAGCGACTTCGGCGTGTTCGGCCGCGGTCCCGAGGGACACACGTCGTCGGATCCCGATAACGGCAGCGAGGACTGATCCAAAGCTCTCGTCACAAGCAAACGACCCCGGCACGGTGGGTGCCAGGGCCGTCCTTGGAGATTGCTTCCGGTGCACCGGGGGCATGCCAACCGGAAGCAATCCGTCGACTCTTCGCGCGCGGATTCGTTCCCTGCGAGAACCCTCTAGCGTTTGAGCATGATCCTTCCGGAAGACCGCTTCACGCTTTGCGCTAACGCGGCCCTCCGGGTCCAGATCATGCTCTACCCGGTTGGCGCGTCACCGGAATCGTCCGGCATCACGCCGGAGCCCGGCGTCTTGTTCTTATCGGTAAGGTCAGGATCGCGCGTCGCCTCACGCGACGGTGAGCCCTTCGGGTTCGCCTTGTGCACTGTCTGAGCGCGCTGCTTGTCGCGCGGCTGCTCCTCCGCGCGCTTGTCCTTGACGATGCCGTGGTCGGAATGGGCCATGTTATGCTCTCGCTTCTCTCTCGATGTATCGAAGCGGCTACGCATGTCAGCGCCGAATGTTCCGGATGCGAGCGGCAACGCTAGCCATGCGCGGCATGAACCGCAGCCGACGCCTTCTCGAGATGCACCTGCCGTACCGTCGTCACCGTCGCGAACGCGACCGAGATGCCAAAGGCGAGAATGAGTGAAAGAAGGGCAAGACGTGGAGCCATTGCAAAAACTCCTTCTGGAATCAAAATCCACGCGATCGACTGTTCCCGGATGATCCTGGATTGGCCGCAAGCGTTCCGTGCGTCGCCTCACACGCGGATTCACGAAGACGAGAGCCGCCTATGCCTCCCGGTCTTGGGGGATGCCGACCGTCACGGGCGGGACTTCGCCATCGAGCCAGTCCTGCTCCCTCGCGAGCGCCGTCCAGGCATCCGCCATGCGCGAATAGCGCCTGTAGGAGGGTTGCCCTTCCGCGCGCTCGGCGAGCTGCAGGCAGTTCTCGGCGTTATCCCTGAAAATGTCGGACTGTTTCATGGGGGAAGACGTGGGGACGGAACTCCTGCATCGCAACCGTCCTTGCCGGATCTTAACGGGCGGGAACTTCGCACGACATCGGTCATTGTCATCAATGCGAGTTCTTGTCGCGATCATCCTGGTGTTCATTGGCAGCGCAGCGCTGGGCGACAGCACCGGCGAGCAAAGACCTGATAACCGCGCGCCGACGGCCATCGACGTCATCAGCGGCCTCTACGCGTTCAGCCGCTTCCAGCACGGCCTTCTGGAGAGCACCGATCTGAAGGGCAATGCGGAGGTGAAAAACCTTGCCGCCTTGCGTGCCGAAGAAGCTGCGAAACGCGACAAGACCCTGAAGGATATTCAGGAGGCGATCGGCGCCGAGCCGCGCATCGGCAAGACGGCGGCGAGTGCGGGTCTCGCCGAGCCCGACAGCTCGGACGGACCGGCTTACGTCCGGACTTTCTATGCCGCGCAGATCCCCGAATATGAGTCCACCATCGCCCTGCTCGAACACTATCTGAAAGCCCCCGACAATGCGGCGCTTGCAGCGTTCGCGCGCGAACAGCTGCCGACGCTCCGCTCGCAGGTCAAGGACGCCGAGCGCACCATGGCGGACAAGTAGCCGCCCCGCATCCCCGTTGACGTCCTTGCCGCCCGAGATCGACGTGCCGCTGCCGCCGGACCCATTGGCCCTTCCTGAGAACCGTAGGTCCGCGAGCATCGAAATGGTCGAAAGCCGGTGCCCAAAATCTTTCTGAAACCCCATGGAACCATCGGCAGCCTTCACCGTTGCTTTAACCGGGCTGAGCAAAGCAGGTTCCATTTCCTCGCGCCGCAACCTTGGCGCTTGATTTCGAATTTGGCTGACGCTCTATTTTGATCAATTGCGTCTCGCCTTAGATTCGGCCAGCGCCTGCGGGGGAATCAAGTATGAGCGACCTCGATCCCGGAACTGCATCACGCTCCGGTCGTCGCGTCCCGAAACCCAAAACCAACGGAATGTCGGATCCGGATTCCCGGCCGGAATTGCTGCTCGCGCTACAGGCGATGCGCAGCGGCGATTTCTCAGTGCGCATGAGCGGCGACTATCTCGGCATCGACGGCAAGATTGCCGACACTTTTAACGAAATCATCGCTGCCAACCAGCGCATGGCGCAGCAGCTCGAATTGGTCGGCCAGGTGGTGGGGCGCGAGGGCAAGACCCGGCAGCGCGTGAAGTTCGGCCTCGCCTCCGGCTCCTGGGCGGACATGGAAGGCTCCGTCAACACGCTGATCGACGATCTGTTGTGGCCGACGCGCGAGGTGACGCGCGCCGTCGCCGCGGTGGCGCAAGGCGACCTGCTGCAGACCGTCAAGCTCGACGTCGACGGCCGTCCGCTCCGCGGCGAGTTCTTGCAGTCGGCGAACATCGTCAACACCATGATCAAGCAGCTCGGCGTGTTCACCTCCGAGGTGACGCGCGTGGCCCGCGAGGTCGGCACCGAAGGCAAGCTCGGCGGCCAGGCCCAGGTGCCGGAGGTGACCGGTGTCTGGAAGGATCTGACCGAGAGCGTCAACTCGATGGCGAACAACCTGACCAACCAGGTTCGCAACATCGCCGAGGTCACGATCGCGGTCGCCAACGGCGACTTGTCCAAGAAGATCACGGTCGACGTCCGCGGCGAGATCCTTCAGCTCAAGGAAGCCATCAACACGATGGTGGACCAGCTCCGCTCCTTCGCCTCCGAAGTGACGCGCGTCGCGCGCGAGGTCGGCACCGACGGCAAGCTCGGCGGCCAAGCGATCGTGCCCGGTGTCGCCGGCACCTGGAAAGACCTCACCGACTCCGTGAACGCGATGTGCGGCAACCTCACCGCACAGGTCCGCAACATCGCCAACGTCACCACGGCCGTGGCGCGCGGCGACCTCTCGCGCAAGATCACGGTGGACGTGCGCGGCGAGATCCTGGAGCTGAAGGACACCATCAACACCATGGTGGACCAGCTCAACTCCTTCGCCTCGGAGGTGACGCGCGTCGCGCGCGAAGTCGGCACCGAAGGCAAGCTCGGCGGCCAGGCCCAGGTGCCCGGCGTGGCCGGCACCTGGAAGGACCTCACCGACAACGTCAACTTCATGGCGTCGAACCTGACCGCGCAGGTCCGCAACATCGCCGACGTCGCGACCGCCATCGCCGGCGGCGACCTGTCGAAGAAGATCACCGTGAACGTGTCGGGCGAGATCCTTCAGCTGAAGGAAACGCTCAACACCATGGTGGATCAGCTCAATGCCTTCGCCGGCGAAGTCACGCGCGTCGCGCGCGAGGTTGGTACCGAAGGCCGGCTGGGTGGCCAGGCCAACGTGCTCGGCGTCGCCGGCACCTGGAAGGATCTCACGGAAAGCGTCAACTCGATGGCGTCGAACCTGACCGCGCAGGTCCGCAACATCGCCGAGGTGACGACCGCGGTCGCCGGCGGCGACTTGTCGAAGAAGATCACCGTGGACGTGCGCGGCGAGATCCTGGAGCTGAAGGACACCATCAACACCATGGTAGACCAGCTCAACGCCTTCGCCGGCGAAGTGACGCGGGTGGCGCGCGAGGTCGGCACAGAAGGAAAGCTCGGCGGCCAGGCCCAGGTGCGCGGCGTCGCCGGCACCTGGAAGGATCTGACGGACTCCGTCAACTCGATGGCCTCCAACCTGACCGGCCAGGTCCGCAACATCGCCGAAGTCGCGACCGCCGTTGCCAAGGGCGACCTGTCGAAGAAGATCACCGTCAACGTGTCGGGCGAAATCCTTCAGCTGAAGGAAACGCTCAACACCATGGTCGACCAGCTCAACGCCTTCGCCGGCGAAGTCACGCGCGTTGCGCGCGAGGTCGGCACCGAAGGCAAGCTCGGCGGCCAGGCCCAGGTGACGGGCGTCGCCGGCACCTGGAAAGACCTCACCGACAACGTCAACTCGATGGCGGGCAACCTCACCGCCCAGGTCCGCAACATCGCCGAGGTTGCAACCGCGATCGCCGGCGGCGACCTGTCGCGCAAGATCACGGTGGACGTCCGCGGCGAGATCCTTCAGCTCAAGGACACGCTGAACACGATGGTCGACCAGCTCAACCGTTTCGCGGGCGAGGTGACGCGCGTGGCGCGCGAAGTCGGCACCGAAGGCCGCCTCGGCGGCCAGGCCAACGTGCCCGGCGTCGCCGGCACCTGGAAGGATCTCACCGACAGCGTGAACTCGATGGCGGGCAACCTCACCGCGCAGGTCCGCAACATCGCCGAAGTGACCACCGCCGTGGCGCGCGGCGACTTGTCCCGCAAGATCACCGTGGACGTGAAGGGCGAGATCCTCGAGCTCAAGAACACCATCAACACCATGGTGGACCAGCTCAACGGTTTCGCCGGTGAAGTCACCCGCGTCGCGCGCGAGGTCGGCACCGAAGGCAAGCTCGGCGGCCAGGCCGAAGTGCCCGGCGTCGCCGGCACTTGGAAGGACCTCACCGACAACGTCAACTTCATGGCCTCGAACCTGACGGCGCAGGTCCGCAACATCGCTGAGGTCGCAACTGCCATCGCCGGCGGCGACCTCTCGAAGAAGATCACCGTGGACGTGCGCGGCGAAATCCTGCTGCTGAAGGATACGCTGAACACCATGGTCGAGCAGCTGCGCTCCTTCGCCGCCGAAGTGACGCGCGTCGCGCGCGAGGTCGGCACCGAGGGCCGGCTCGGCGGCCAGGCCGTCGTGCCGGGCGTCGGCGGCACCTGGAAGGATCTCACCGACAACGTCAACCTGCTCGCTGCGAACCTTACCACCCAGGTCCGCAACATCGCCGAAGTGACCACCGCCGTGGCGCGCGGCGACTTGTCCCGCAAGATCACCGTGGACGTGAAGGGTGAAATCCTCGAGCTGAAGAACACCATCAATACCATGGTGGACCAGCTCAACGCCTTCGCCGGCGAAGTCACGCGCGTGGCCCGTGAAGTTGGCACCGAGGGCGAGCTCGGCGGCCAGGCTCAGGTGCCCGGCGTCGCCGGCACCTGGAAGGACCTCACCGACACCGTCAACGTCATGGCGGCGAACCTGACCGAGCAGGTCCGCGGCATCGTCAAGGTGGTGACGGCGGTCGCCAACGGCGACCTCAAGCAGAACCTCACGGTGAAATCGAAGGGCGAGGTCGCAGCGCTCGCCGACACCATCAACAACATGACCGAGACGCTCGCAACCTTCGCCGATCAGGTGACCTCGGTGGCGCGCGAAGTCGGCGTCGAAGGCCGCCTCGGTGGCCAGGCCGACGTGCCGGGCGCTGCCGGCACCTGGAAGGACCTCACCGGCAACGTCAATCTTTTGGCCGCGAACCTCACCTCGCAGGTCCGCGCGATCGCGGAAGTCGCGACCGCCGTTACCAAGGGTGACCTGACGCGATCGATCCAGGTCGATGCCCGCGGCGAAGTCGCGGAATTGAAAGACAACATCAACACGATGATCACGAACCTCCGTCTCACGACGGATGTGAACACCGAGCAGGACTGGCTGAAGACCAATCTCGCGAAATTCACCAACATGCTGCAGGGCCAGCGCGACCTCACCACCGTCGGCCGGCTGCTGCTGACCGAGCTGTCGCCCCTGGTGAACGCCCACACTGGCGTGATCTACCAGATCGAGAGCGAGGACAATCCGCAGCTCCTGCTGCTCGCCTCCTACGCCGGCGACGGCGTCTATCCCTATCAACGCGTGCTGCAATTCGGCGAGGGCCTGATCGGCCAGTGCGCACTCGACAGGCGGCCGCGGGTCGTCGCGAACATTCCGACCGACGTGGTGCCGATCAATTCCGCACTGTTCCGCGTCGCCCCGAAGAACCTCGTCGTGCTGCCGGTTCTGTTCGAAGGCCAGGTCAAGGCCGTGATCGAGCTCGCCTCGCTCACCTCCTTCACGACCTCGCAAATGACGTTCCTGGAGCAGCTCACCGACTCCATCGGCATCGTGCTCAACTCGATCGAGGCGACGATGCAGACCGAAGGCCTGCTCAAGCAGTCGCAGCAGCTCGCCGGCGAGCTTCAGACCCAGCAGCGCGAATTGCAGCAGACCAACGAGCAGCTCGAGCAGAAGGCGCAGCAGCTCGCCGAGCGCAACGTCGAGGTCGAGCGCAAGAACCAGGAAATCGAGCAGGCCCGCCGCGCGCTCGAGGAAAAGGCGACCGAGCTCGCGCTGACATCGAAGTACAAGTCCGAATTCCTCGCCAATATGAGCCACGAGCTGCGCACGCCGCTGAACTCCATCCTGATCCTCGGCCAGCAGCTCACGGACAATCCGGACGGCAACCTCACGGCCAAGCAGGTCGAGTTCGCCCGCACCATCCACGGCGCCGGCACCGACCTGCTCAACCTCATCAGCGACATCCTCGATCTTTCCAAGATCGAGTCCGGCACGGTGACGGTCGATGCCGAGGAGATCTTGACCGCGAACCTGCTCGAGACCGTCGGCCGGCCGTTCCGGCACGAGGCGGAGAACCGCGGCCTCTCGTTCAAGATCGACGTCGATCCGAACCTCGCGCGCAGCATCGTCACCGACTCCAAGCGCCTGCAGCAGGTCCTGAAGAACCTGCTCTCCAACGCCTTCAAGTTCACCGCCGAAGGCGAGGTGCGCCTGAAGGTCGAGGCCGCCCTCGGTGGCTGGGGAACGGATCACCCGGTGCTGAACTCCGCGCCGGCCGTGATCGCGTTCGAGGTGTCGGATACCGGCATCGGCATTCCCCCGGAGAAGCAGAAGCTGATCTTCGAGGCGTTCCAGCAGGCCGACGCCGGCACCAGCCGCAAATATGGCGGCACCGGCCTTGGCCTTGCCATCAGCCGCGAGCTGGCGAGCCTGCTCGGCGGCGAAATCCATCTGCGCAGCGCGCCGGGCAAGGGCTCGACCTTCACACTCTATCTGCCGCTGAAATATTCCGGACCGACGCTGGCGCCGCGTGCCGCTCCGGCGCCGCAGCAATACAGCCAGCCGCCGGCGCTGCAGCCGGCCGCGCCGGAGCAGCAGCGCGTCATCGAGCAACTGCCCGACGACCGTCTCAACCTCGAGCCCGGCGACAGCATCCTCTTGATCGTCGAGGACGACCCGCATTATGCGCGGGTGCTGGTCGACCTCGCGCGCGACAAGGGCTTCAAGGTGCTGGTCGCCGCGCGCGGTGCGGAGGCACTGGAGCTTGCCAAGCAGTACCAGCCGCGCGCAGTCTCGCTCGACGTGTTCCTGCCCGACATGCTCGGCTGGACGGTGCTGAGCCAGCTCAAGCACAATCCGCTGACCCGCCACATCCCCGTGCAGATCATCACGCTCGACGAGGACCGCCAGCATGCGCTGGCGCGCGGCGCCTTCTCCTTCGTCAACAAGCCGACGACGACCGAGGGCGTCGCGGCGGCGCTGACGCAGATCAAGGAATATGCGCGTCCGCGGCGCAAGCGGCTCCTGATCGTCGAGGACAACGAGGCCGAGCAGCTCTCGATCCGCGAGCTGTTGCACCACGACGACATCGAGATCGTGGCAACCGACACCGGCGCCGGCGCACTCTCGATGCTCCGCGAGGCGCCCTGCGATTGCGTGGTGCTCGACCTCCGCCTGCCGGACATGAGCGGCTTCGAGGTGCTGGACCAGATCCGCAACGACGAGGCGCTCTCGAATGTTCCGGTGGTGGTCTTCACCGGCCGCGAGCTTTCGGCGGAGGAAGATGCCGAGCTGCACACCATGGCGCGCAGCATCGTGGTCAAGGGCGTGGAATCGCCGGAACGTCTGCTCGACGAGACCGCGCTGTTCCTGCATCGCGTGATCACGGAACTGCCGGTCGAGAAGCAGCGCATGCTGGAGAAGCTGAACAGTTCCGACGAGGACCTGATCGGCAAGACCGCGCTGCTCGTCGACGACGACGCTCGGAACATCTTTGCGCTGTCGAGCGTGCTGGAACGGCGCGGCATGAAGGTGCTGACAGCGACCACCGGCAGCGAAGCCGTGACACTGGTCGAATCCAATCCGGAAATCGCCATCGTGCTGATGGACATCATGATGCCGCAGATGGATGGCTATCAGACCATCGGCGTGATCCGCGAGAACCCGGCCTTCGCCCGCCTTCCGATCATCGCACTGACCGCCAAGGCGATGAAAGGCGACCGCGAGAAATGCCTGGAAGCTGGAGCTTCCGACTACCTCGCAAAACCCGTCAACACCGATCAATTGCTGCTTGCGATCCGCATGTGGCTGCACCGCTGAGCTGGATCCGCGAATGGACCACGAAAAGGTCAATATCCTCCTCGTCGATGACCAGCCGGCCAAGCTGCTCGCCTACGAGGTGATCCTGAAGGATCTCGGCGAGAACCTCGTGATCGCCTCGTCGGGGCGCGAGGCGCTGGAGGTGCTGCTCAAGACCGAGATCGCGGTGATCCTGGTCGACGTCTGCATGCCCGAGCTCGACGGCTTCGAGCTGGCGGCGATGATCCGGGAACATCCGCGCTTCCAGAAGACCGCGATGATCTTCATCTCGGCCATTCAAGTGAGCGACATCGACCGGTTGCGCGGCTACGAGATGGGCGCGGTCGACTACGTGCCGGTGCCCGTGGTGCCGGAGGTGCTGCGCGCCAAGATCAAGGTGTTTTCCGAGCTCTATCGCAAGACCCGCGAGCTCGAACGGCTGAACCAGGAACTCGAGGACCGGGTCCGCGCCCGCACGGCGGAACTGGAGAACTCCACCGCCAAGCTGCGCGAGAGCGAGCAGCGCCGCAGCATGGCGATTGCCGCCGGCAAGATGGGATCCTGGGACTGGGACTGGATCAATGGCGACTGGATGTGGGACGAAGGCCAGTACCGCATCTTCGGCGTGACGCCGGAGACCTTCAACGTCACCTCGGCGAACATCCAGGCGCTGCTGCACCCCGATGACGTCGACCGGTTCGGCGAGGCGATTGCCGCGTTCAATGGCGGGGCACGCGCCTATGAAGGGGAATTTCGAGTCAGGCGGCCCGACGGTGAGGTGCGCTGGTGCGTCGGCACAGCGGCCGCGACGGTGGACCAGGCCGGCCGCGTGGTGCGCGTGAGCGGCGTCACCGTTGACATTACCGAGCGCAAGCGCGCCGAGGAGCGGCAAAACCTGCTGGCGCGGGAAGTCGATCATCGCGCCAAGAATGCGCTGGCGCTGGCGCAATCGATCGTGCGTCTCACCCGTGCCGACGAGGTCAAGGCCTATGTCAACGCCGTCGAGGGGCGCATCAATGCGCTGGCGCGCGTGCACACGATCCTGTCGCTGTCGAGCTGGCAGGGCGCCGAGCTTTCCAAGCTGATCGACGAGGAGCTTGCACCCTATTCGCTCGGCGACCAGATCAAGCTCGCGGGCCCGGAGGTTCAGTTGCTGCCGACAACCGCCCAGACGCTGGCGCTGGCGCTGCACGAGCTTTTCACCAACTCCGCAAAATATGGCGCGCTCTCGACGCGATCGGGCCGACTCTTGATCGGCTGGCAGGTCGAGGAAGACCACCTCGCCCTGACCTGGGAGGAATCCGGCGGTCCGCTCGTGAGGACGCCGAAGTCTCGCGGTTTCGGTACCCGAAGCCTGCTTGCGAGCGTCGAGTCCCAGCTCGGCGGACGGGCGCAATTCGATTGGCGGGCCGAGGGACTGTTGTGCCGCCTGGACGTGCCGCTGACCCGCAAGACCCCTGCCTCCGCAGCGCAGGGCAAGTTCGACGCCGACACCTCTCCCGAGCTGCAGCGCGCGTCGGGTTAACCGGACGCGGCGACTTTCGTGCGCAGGATCGACCGGGGTTCGACGGCGACGCGCCCTTCGAGCCAGGCTTCCGTTTGTGCGAGATCGCGCAGCGCCTTCGCATAGCGGCGGGCGGCGCTTCGCTCCGCGCCGTGCGGCAGCTTGCGCGCCTTGCGCAACATGTCCGCAGCCGCATTCCGATAGGCCAGCGAGCGATAGAGATAGACGACCTTACCCATGGTGAAGGTTCCCGTGTTGATGGCCTTCATCCTCGCAAGCCCGGCATGAACGCCGGATGAAGCGGCCGATGACAATTCCTTCATGCAAATGGAACCCGCGATCATTGCGCGCGTTGCATGTGCAATCGAGGGTCGGTTCCATGCGTGCGAACAAGACACCCAAGAAGCCACCGAGCCTGATCTCTCCCACTGGCGTCATCAAGCTCGTGACGCATGCGATGATGGGCGCAGCACTCGGGCTCGCATTCGGCCTCGCGCTCACCCTGTCCAATCCGGCGGTCGCCAATCTGCTCAATCACGGCGGAAGCCAAGCGATTCTGGTCTTCGCCCTCACATTGGTGACGACGTTCGCGATCGGCGCGACGCTCACCGGCGTCGTGTTCATCATCGACGAGGACAAGGAATTTTGAAGCGGCGTGAAACGCGCGGATTACTTTGTCGGGAACTCCTGCGACGAACGGCAGTTGGCTGCCTGCGTCAATTTAACCCAGGGAGTTCCCGCGCATGAAGACAACCAAGCTCGCTCTCGCCATGATGGTGGCAACCGGCCTCGCCGCTGCCCCGTTTGCCGCACAGGCCAAATCGCACAAGGCGAAACATGAATCCTCGACCTCGCAGACGACCGGCGCCAACACGAAAACCAAGAGTCCCGATGCCTCCGGCCAGGGCGGCTCCGGCCCTGGCTCCGATCAGGGCGGCACGATGACCAAGGGCACAAGCACCGCCAAGTAAGGCTCGGCTGCTCATCGAAGGTCCCGCAAGTGCGGGGCCTTCTCGCTTTGGCATTCGATGCGATCCCTCCGACGCCACATCGCACGCGCTAAAGCGCGATGGGATCAGGATGAATCGCCATCGCGCTTTAGGTTATTGTTTGAGCATGATCTTTTCGGAAAACCGCTTCGCACTTTCCGGATCATGCTTTAGTCACGCTGCATATCGGCGACGTTCAGTCAGCAGCTCGCAGAATTCATCTTCACGAGATGGTCGAGCTGCGCCCGCTTGCGCGCAATCAGGAGCTGGGCCGCGGCGTCGTCGAGCCCCTCCCGCTGCAATTGCCGGATCGCGGAGCCCAGTTCGAGAATCTCGGCGCGCAGTCTCAGGATCCGGTACGTGTCCGGGTCTTCCTCCATGACGCGCTCCCAAAGCTTTCAGCGGTGCGCGATCGTCCGCACGGGATCTGCGGCTTTCTTCAGCAGACGAAGTCGTACACGATCGCGGACATCCGGCAGGACATCGCCACCGCCGGCCGCCTTCCATTCGCCGATCAGCAAATTGACTCTCTGGCGCAGATCCATCTGCGCCAGAGCCTCTTCCGTGCAATCGCGATCGCGGTTGACGAGGTCGCGCACAGATGCCTCGACGTCGGCCATCTTAAGCCTCAAGGCACTGATTTTACGTCTAATTTCATTAATTCTGTTGTCCATGGCTTGTTAGAACAAAATAAGAACATATAGTCAAGTCACGAATTCAGAATGGAGCGGCCAGATGCAGGTTCAAGGTAAATACGACGCCCGGGTTTTCCTCAGCGAGCAGATGACGCGGGCGCAAGGCCTGAAGTTGAAGCGGCTGAGCGAGGAGGCCTATCAGCCCGCGCAATACGATCGGGCTCTATCCTTCAGCGAAGCCGCGCGCCGCATCCAGGTGCTGGAAGCCGAGATCGAGCTGGCGAACTCGTTCTGAGACCCGCCGCGCGGCTGGAACGTTGAGTCCGCAGTAAGGTTCTTTCCCTGAGCCAAGGGAGAGAGTTGATGGCACGCAAGGCAACAAAGCGCCGCTATTCGCGCAGCGTCGGCAGCGATGTCGAGCGCGAGATGCGACGTTATAAGAAGGGCACCGCAAGAAGTGGCCCCGGCGGTCGTGGTGGGCGCGTGAAGAGCCGCAAGCAGGCCATCGCGATCGCCCTGTCGGAGGCGCGCGCGAAGGGCAAGAAGGTGCCGAAGAAAGCCTCAAAGCGGAAGGCGGCCAAGAGAGCGGCAAAAAAATCGTCGAAGCGCAAATCCAGCAAGCGGTGACGCTGACACCCCGTCAGATCATGCTGCCCGGCATGAAGCACCGGATCGAAATCCCGAACGCCGTCTTCACCGGCCAGACCATGGTGCGCCCCGCCCGGTTCGGTTCGGTGATGACGGCTTCATCCGGCACATCCACCCATTGACCGTCGAGACGCACGCGATAATGACCGTCGTGCGATTCCCAATCGGGATCCGAGACGGCAAATCCATCGGCATCCGAGCAGCACGGGCCGAGATGGCTGCGCAGACTGTCGAACCAGGGCTTGAGCGGTGAATCCGCGTAGCGGCCGTCGTCGCGCCCGAGGGCGCTTCCGGCCGAGAGCACGAGCGGCGCCACGAGCAGCGCACGTCTCAGCGAGAGCTTCAATCGATCCATGTCGGCACCGATCAAATGCGAACACCGGCCGGTTCCAAGGCAGCCGGACGTTCGGAGTTCCACCCCTGCGGGTAATATGGACTCAAGTCTGACGAGCGAACGCGGCTTTTTCGGACTAACCCGTCATCAATGCTGCCGTTAACGAGAATGTTATCGTCGGCCTGTGGGTATCTTCACGCCGGCACGAAAAAAGGCGGCCCGCGGGCCGCCTTTTTGAATTGCCGTTCAAAGCGAGGGACTTACGCGAGCGGCACCGCGACGAACCGGGTCGCCTCCGCGCCCTTGACCTGAAGCAGCACGCTGTTCTTGCCGGACGATTTCGCCTGCGCCAATTCGGCGCGGACATCGCCGACATTGGCGACGGGCTTGCCGCCGACATTGAGGATGACGTCGCCGGTCTGGATGCCGCGCTGCGCTGCCGGCCCTTGCGGATCGACCTCGGTGACGACGACGCCCTTCTGGCCGGCGCCCTGCACCTCGCCGGCCGGCGCGAGGCTAAGCCCGAGCCGCGGTGTGCCCTTGTCCGGCTGCACTTTGCCCTCATCGGCTTTACCGTTGCCCTGCGCCTGCCGCTCGTTCGGCAGCTCGCCGAGTGTGAGCGTCAACGTCTTGCTTCCGCCCTTGTGGAAGACATCGAGCTTCACGGACGTGCCCGGTGCCAGCGTCGCGATGGTGCGGGCAAGATCGCGGGAGTCCTTGATCGCGGTGCCGTTGACGGCGGTGATGACGTCACCCGCCTCGATGCCGGCCTTCGCCGCCGGGCTGCCGTCCTGCGGATTATCGACGATCGCGCCGCGCGCCTCCTTCAGGCCGAGACTATCGGCGATGTCGGCGGTCACCGGCTGCACCTGCACACCGAGCCAACCGCGGGTCACGGCACCCTTGTCCTTTAACTGCGCGACCACGAGCTTTGCGGTCGTCGCCGGGATGTCGAAGCCGATGCCGACCGAGCCGCCCGACGGCGAGAAGATCGCCGTGTTCACGCCGATCACGTTGCCGTTCATGTCGAAGGCCGGGCCGCCGGAATTGCCCTTGTTGATGGGCGCATCGATCTGGATGAAATCGTCGTAGGGCCCGTTGCCGATGTCGCGGCCGCTGGCCGAGACGATGCCGGCGGTCACGGTGCCGCCGAGGCCGAAGGGATTGCCGACCGCCACCACCCAGTCGCCGATCCGCGGCTTCTGGTCGGCGAATTTGACGAAGGGAAAGTCCTTCTTGCCGTCGACCTTGATCAGCGCGAGATCGGTCTTCGGATCGGTGCCGACCACCTTCGCGGTGTAGGTCGTGCCGTCGTCCATGGTGACTTGCACGGACTCGGCGTGATCGACGACGTGGTTGTTGGTCACGGCGTAACCGTCGGCGGAGATGAAGAAGCCGGAGCCTTCGCCGGTGACCATCTGGTGACGCTGGCGCGGCATGCCGTTCATGCCGCCCGGGCCGCGGAAGCCGAACTGCCGCGAGAACTGGTCGAACGGCGAGTCCTCGTCCGAATCCATCCGGTTCTGTTGCAGCATCGCATTCTTGTCGTTGTCGCGGTCGATCTTGACCCGCACCGAGATCACGGCGGGCTTGACCTTGGCGACGAGGTCGGCGAAGCCCGGCGGCGTGGCGGCGGTTTCCGCGGCCTGCGCGGGCGTGACGAAGGAGGTCATGCCGAACTGCGAGGAGCCGGGAGAGCCGGCCAGCACGGCCACGCCAAGCGCGGCCACGGTGCCGAGCAGCGCAAGCCGGCGCGGCCTCAGGATCTTCCGGGACGTGGTAGTGTCGGAATTGACGCGATCGTTCATGTCGAAATGTCCATGTTGGGTCAGGTGTCGCCTTGCACCCAACATGGCCGTCGCTACCTTACGGCGTTCCGTCCACGCGATTAAATCTTGGCAAAGGTGCTGCGGCCGGCCGTCCAAGATCGGGGCTGCACATTTGATGCAGCTCAAGGCTGCCCCTCGGCGCAGTGGAAGACTGCTTCTATCAACGATGTCGATCGGAGGCGCGCCATGTACAAAGACATTCTCGTCCACATCCCGACCGAGCGGCCGATGCGTGCCGTGATCGACGGCTCGATCTCGCTCGCGGCGCATCTCAACGCCCATCTCGACGCGGTCGCGGTCGGCTATGTCGCGAGCAGCGCAGCCTACGTCATGGACGGCGGTGCCGCCATGGCGGCCGTATTCGAGCTGGAACGCGAGCGCGCGGTGGAACGGGCCGAGGCTGCGCTCGAGGTGTTCAAAAGCGAAGCGGCGAACGCCAGCATTTCCTACACCTGTCACCCGCTCGGCGCGATCCCTGCCGATGCAGCCGGCTCGCTCGGCGCGATGGCGCGGCTGCACGATCTCAGCATCGTGCTCCAGCCCGATCCGGCGCAGGGTTCATTCGACAACGACGTGCCCGGCGAAATCCTGTTCCAGGCCGGCGGCCCGGTACTGTTCCTGCCGTACACCTTCCGTGGCGCCTTCAAGGCGAGGCGGATCGGCATCTGCTGGGACGGCAGCCGCGTCGCCGCCCGCGCGATGCGCGACGCAGCGCCATTCCTGGCGCGCGCCGAAGGGATCGTGATCATCACGATCAACGAGGCCGACGCGGTCCCGGGCGAAGTATCGGCAAGCAATCTGGCAAGGCATCTCGGCCGGCGGGGCCTGTCGACCCGCACCGTCGGCCTGTCAGCCGCCCGATCCGACATTCAGCCGACCATCCTGTCGCTGGCGGCCGACGAGAACCTCGACCTCCTGGTCATGGGCGGCTACGGCCATTCGCGATTACAGGAACGCTTTCTCGGTGGCGTTACCCGCGCCATGCTGGAGGCCATGACGATCCCGACGCTGATGTCGCATTAGCGAAGGCGGCCCAACGCTCTCACGCCGCGGCGGGGGTCTCCCATGCTTTGGCGACAATGGCGTCCTCGTCGCGTTGCGCATTGCACGCGTCGAAATGCGCCTTGAGCTCGACTTCCGCGAGATGTTCGAAATGTTCGGCCTGACCGAGCAGCTCCCAGTTTTGAAGCGGCCTGTAGGCGGCCTGCTGACGACAGAGGGACGCCAGCGCCCGGTAGCGACGTACGTTCTCCATGAGACCCTCCCTCGCATTCACTGGGCTTATTGCCCTAATTTACGTCAGGCCGATGGCGTTTATGCAAAACATTTGCTGCGTGCACAACGCGCCTGAACTCAGTTAATTTCGAGAAGCTCGGGTAAGAATTTTAGTTCCAAACGTCGGCGTGGAACTCCCGTCCCATGCGCTAGGCATAGAGGCGGCGCTCCACGGTCACGCCCACCAGGTCGAGATAGCGCTCGATCAGCTCGGGCCGGCCGACGAGGTAGCCCTGCATCTCCTCGCAGGCCTCGCGCGCCAGGAATGCACGCTGCGCTTCCGTCTCCACCCCTTCGGCGACGACCGGAATCTTCAGCGCATGCGCAAGGCTCAGGACCGCGCGGACGATCTCTGCCGATTGCGGCGTCGCCTCGAGATTGGAGATGAAGCTGCGGTCGATCTTGATCTTGTCGAACGGAAACGACTGCAGATAGGACAGCGAGGAGTACCCGGTGCCGAAATCGTCCATCGCGATACGGATGCCGAGCGCCTTCAGCCGCCGCAGCAGGTTGAGCGCGCGGGTGAAATCTCCGATCAGTACGCCCTCGGTGATCTCGACCTCGAGCCGCGTCGGTGAAAGCCCCGTCTCCAGCAGGATCTGGTCGATCGAGCGTTCGAGGTCACCGGCCTGGAACTGGACCGGCGACAAATTGACCGCAACCTGTAACGGCCGCGGCCAGGACGCCGCCTCGCGGCAGGCCTCGCGCAGCACCCATTCGCCGATCTCGACGATCAGCCCGTTCTCCTCGGCAAGAGGAATGAACTCGTCCGGCGGCACGAAGCCCCGCGTCGGGTGATTCCAGCGCAGCAGCGCCTCGAAGCCGATGACCTCGCCCTCCATCCGCGCCTGCGGCTGGAAGTAGACCAGGAACTGGTTCTGCTCCAGCGCCTGCCGCAGATCGTGCTGCAACAGCCTGCGGTCGCGCAGTTCCTGGTCCATCTCGGATTCGAAGAAGCAAACCCTGCCCCGCCCCACGCGCTTGGCGCGATAGAGCGCGGAATCGGCATTGGCCAGCAGTGTCGCGGCATCCACGCCGTCATCGGGATAGACGGCGACGCCGACGCTGACGCCCACATGGGAGAGATAGTCGTCGATCTCGAGTTCCTTGCCGATCACCTCCACCAGCCGCTCGGCGAGCGTCAGCACGTCCTCACGGCGGACGTTGTCCGGCATCAGGATCATGAACTCGTCGCCGCCGATGCGGGCGACGAAGGCGCCATCGGCTTCCGCGGCAAGACGATCGGACGCCGCCCGCATCAGCATGTCCCCGACCGGGTGTCCGAAGACGTCGTTGACCTCCTTGAAGCGGTCGAGATCGAGGCTGAGCACCGCAAAACTGGTCGAGGCCTCCTGCGCCCGCTCCAGCCGTTCGTCCAGCGCCGCGTTGAAGGCGCTGCGGTTCGGCAGGTCGGTCAGCGCGTCGTGATATGCGAGATGGCTGATGCGTTCCCGGGTGGTGACGCGCTCGGTGACGTCCTCGATCACGCCAACCAGATATTGCGGATCGCCGGCGCCATTCGTGATCAGCATTTTACGTGAATTGACGACGCGGTCGTGACCCTTGACGCCTATTTCGAGCAGGTGCTCCTCGAGGAACATCGGCAGGCCGCTGGCAACGACTCGACGATCCTGCTCGTTGACGATGCGGGCGACGTCGGCCGGAAAGATCTCGTCGGGTGTCCGGCCGAGCATCTGTTCGCGCGGCATGCCATAATAGCTCTCGCCGGCGCGGTTGAGCAGGATGTAGCGCGAATCCTTCGCGCATTTCGCGAACACGCGATCGGGATGTTTTCGACGATAGTATCGAGGAACTCCTGGGTCCGCAGCAGATCTTGCTCGACCTCATTGTGCGTGTGCGCGCGTGCGTCGACCATTCGCTGGCGGTCGCGCTCGCTTGCCGCATAGGCCGCGCTGACGAGCTCGCCGAGCTTGACCACGTCGACTCGTCCGCTTGCGTCTGTGGCGCAGCGAAGCTGCTCGGCGAACAGGCGATGCATGCTCACGCCGTCGCTCCGCGCTGCGCGCAGGCCCCATGTTTGCGAATGTCCTCGATCCACATCCCCGCGCACTCTCGCATTTCTAGGCGGCAGCTTGCGACGCTTAGCGTTGCTCGGGCGTTAATCGAATTTTCGCCTCAGGCACGTTGGTTACCCCGACCTGAAAGAGCCAATCGGTTTTGTCCAGCATCCCCGTAGAAGCCCGGAGCAAAGTGCCACGCCTTGGGACAACCGGAACGGCGAAGCTTTCGATGCTTGTGCCTCCCGTAGTCTACCGGACGCGACCTCCTTCGCCCACGCGCATCGGCTGCGCGGAACTATGTTGCAGCTTGGGAACCCGGCCGGCTTCGGCGGCGATGCGAATGGCAGCGATATTGGCGGCATAGTCGGCACTGCTCTTGCCGCGAAAGACGGCGGAGCCCGCCACCAGCGTATCGACGCCGGCGGCGGCAACCGCTGCCGCATTGTCTCGCGTAATGCCGCCATCGACCTCGAGCCGGATCGGCCGGTCGCCGATCATGCCTCGAATGCGCCGGATCTTTTCGAGCTGAGATTCGAGGAAGGCCTGGCCGCCGAAACCCGGATTGACCGTCATCACCAGCACGAGATCGAGACGATCGAGCACATATTCGATCGTGCTCTCGGGTGTCGAGGGGCAGAGGCTGACGCCGGCCTTCTTGCCGAGCGCGCGGATCGCCTGGAGCGAGCGGTCGAGATGAGCGCCCGCCTCGGCATGGACTGTGATGACATCCGCCCCGGCCTTCGCGAACGCCTCGAGATAGGGATCGACCGGCGCGATCATCAGATGCACGTCGAAGACCTTCTTCGTCACCGGCCGGATCGCCTTGATGACGTCGGCACCAAAGCTGATGTTCGGGACGAAATGTCCGTCCATCACGTCGCAATGGATCCAGTCGGCGCCGGCCGCATCGATGGCCGCGATCTCCTCGCCGAGACGCGCGAAGTCTGCGGCCAGGATCGAGGGCGCAATAAGGATCTCGCTGGTCATGCCTTCAGGCTCCTTTCCGTAACCGGACCACCGCTAAAGACGCGGCTTGCAAGGACATCCGCCGGATCGATGGTTTCGAGGTCGGCGACATCGAGCATCCGGTTGAGATCGGACACCAGGCGATCGGCCTGCCGCAGACGGATGCGATCCACCGCGTTGCGGATCGAGCGGGCGTTGGAGAAGAACGGCTGGGTCCGGCGCAAGGCGATGTATTTCTCGAACGCCTCGCGTGCCGCTGCCGAGAATCGATAGCCGCGCTCCTTCAGCATCAGCTCGGCAATGACGAGCAGCTCGGCCTCTGCATAATCAGGAAATTCGATGTGGTGCGCGATGCGCGAGCGGAAGCCGGGATTGGAGGCGAAGAAGCTCGTCATCCGTTCGCCATAGCCGGCGAGGATCACGACGAGGTCCTCGCGCTGGTTTTCCATCACCTGGAGCAGGATCTCGATCGATTCCTGGCCGTAGTCGCGCTCGTTGTCGGGACGATGCAGATAATAGGCCTCGTCGATGAACAGCACGCCGCCCATCGCCTTCTTCAGGATCTCCTTCGTCTTCGGCGCGGTGTGGCCAATATACTGGCCAACGAGATCGTCGCGCGTCACCGAGATCACCTGCCCGCGCCGCACGAACCCGAGCCCGTGCAGAATCTTGGCCATGCGGAGCGCTACGGTAGTCTTCCCGGTCCCGGGGTTTCCCGTGAACGACATGTGCAGCGTCGGTGGCGCGGCGGCAAGACCTGCGCGCTGCCGGATGCGCTCGATCAGCAGCAGCGAGGCGATCTGGCGCACGCGATTCTTCACCGGTTTGAGCCCGATCAGCTCCTGGTCGAGTTGTTGCAGCGTATCGGTGATCCCGGCCGCTTCAGCCTCCTTGCGGAGATCGAATTGGGTCTCGCTCCGTTCGGTCGTCGTGGCATGGGGGACATCGAGCATCGGCACCTCGAAGAAAGAGCTTCGCCGCGGGGAGCGGCGAAGCAGTGGTCCGCCAAGGATACGGAGCAGGGAGAGCTCCGCGCGGAGGGAGAATGGCTATTGAGCGGCGTGCGCGGCCGGCTTTCGCACCGTGGTGTAGCGGACCGCGCGTCCGGCCGCTTCCTGCCGCACCAGCTCGAATTCCGCTTCCTGCGGCGGCCGGTTGACGAGGAAGGAGATCCGCACCGACTCCCAGCCATGACTGGAATCGAAGCCGCTGATGCGGATGTAGCGGTCGCCGTACACCCGGCGGCATTCGGCGAGCTCCATCATCACGCCGGCGGCGTCCTGGAGGTCGAACATCGGCAGGCCCCACATCTCCCAATAGGTGTTGCGGGGATGCGGGTCGTCGGTGAATTCGATGTTCACCGCCCAGCCATTGGCGAGGCAATACTGCACCTGCTTGGTGATCTGGTCGTCCGTCAGATCGGGCAGATACGAGAAGCAGCCCTGGGTTATCTTCATGTTGACTCTCCTCAGACGGTTTCGAGCGCGGTCGGCACGAAGTCCGGCGTGTCGGTGGACTGATAGTTGAAGGTGACGTCCTTCCAGACCTCGAGCGCGGCCTTCAGCGGCGTGCAGGTCTGGGCCGCCTTGGCCAGGATCTCCGGGCCTTCGTGGACGTAGTCGCGGCCCTCATTGCGGGCGAGGATCATCGCCTCCAGCGCCACGCGGTTGGCGGTCGCGCCGGCCGCGATCCCCATGGGATGGCCGATGGTGCCGCCGCCGAATTGCAGCACCACATCCTCGCCGAGCAGATCGAGCAACTGGTGCATCTGCCCCGCATGGATGCCGCCTGAGGCGACCGGCATCATCTTGTTGAGGCTTGCCCAGTGCTGGTCGAAGAAGATGCCATGCTCGAGCTTGGTCGGGTTGAAGTCCTCGCGGCAGACATCGTAGTAGCCGCGCGTGGTATTGGGATCGCCTTCGAGCTTGCCGACCACCGTGCCGGCATGGATGTGGTCGACGCCGGCAAGGCGCATCCATTTGGCAATGACGCGGAACGACACGCCATGGCTCTTCTGCCGCGTATAGGTCGAGTGACCGGCACGATGCAGATGCAGGATCATGTCGTTGCGCCGCGCCCATTTGGCCATGGACTGGATCGCGGTGTAGCCGATCACGAGGTCGATCATGACGATGCACGATCCGAGCTCCTTGGCGAACTCCGCGCGCTCGTACATGTCCTCCATCGTCCCCGCGGTGATGTTCAGGTAGGTGCCCTTCGCCTCGCCGGAGGCCGCCTGCGCGCGGTTCACCGCCTCCATGCAATAGAGGAAGCGATCGCGCCAATGCATGAAGGGCTGCGAGTTGATGTTCTCGTCGTCCTTGGTGAAGTCGAGTCCGCCCTTGAGCGCCTCGTAGACCACGCGGCCGTAATTGCGCCCGGACAGACCGAGCTTCGGCTTCACCGTTGCGCCCAGCAGCGGCCGGCCGAACTTGTCGAGCCGCTCGCGCTCGACCACGATGCCGGTCGCCGGTCCCTGGAACGTCTTCACATAGGCGACAGGAAAGCGCATGTCCTCGAGCCGCAGCGCCTTCAGCGGCTTGAAGCCGAACACGTTGCCGATGATCGAGGCCGAGAGGTTGGCGATCGAGCCTGGCTCGAACAGGTCGAGATCATAGGCGATGTAGGCGAAGTACGAGCCCGGCGTGCCCGGCACCGGATCGACGCGATAGCATTTCGCGCGATATTTCTCGGCCGCCGTCAGGCGGTCGGTCCACACCACGGTCCAGGTCGCGGTCGAGGATTCGCCGGCGACTGCGGCCGAGGCCTCGATCGGGTCAACGCCCTCCTGCGGCGTGACGCGGAACAGCGCGATGACATCGGTGTCCTTTGGTGTGTAGTCGGGCTCCCAATAGCCCATGCGCTTGTATTCCATCACGCCGGAGCGATAGCGCTCTTTGCCGCGGACCGTGCTTGCATGTGCGTTCATGTCTCTCTCCTGCTCTTTTTCTCTGCTCTTTCTGATTGACTAGGCCGCCACGGACTCGCGGGCATCGATGCGCGGATCGAGCTCGCCGGCGCGATAGCGCCGCGCCATCTCGCTCATCGGGACCACCTTGATCTTGCTGGCATGGCCGGCGGTACCGAACTGCTCGAACCGCTCGCGGCAAAGCTCTCGCATCGCGTCCATCGCGGGCTTGAGGAATTTGCGCGGATCGAACTCGGAGCGTGCCTGCGCCGCCACTTTCCGGAACACGGCGGTCATCGCGAGACGGCAGTCGGTGTCGATATTGACCTTGCGCACCCCACTCTTGATGCCCCGGACAATTTCTTCGACCGGCACACCCCAGGTCTGCGGCATCTCGCCGCCGAACTGGTTGAACATGTCCTGAAGCGGCTGCGGCACCGAGGAGGAACCGTGCATGACGAGATGCGTATTCGGCAGCCGGCGATGGATCTCCTCGACCACCCGCATCGCCAGGATGTCGCCGTCAGGCTTGCGGCTGAACTTGTAGGCGCCATGCGAGGTGCCCATCGCGATCGCCAGCGCATCGACTTTCGTGGCGCGGACGAAATCGACGGCCTGGTCGGGATCGGTCAGCAGCTGGTCGTGGCTGACCTTGCCCTCGACGCCATGACCATCCTCCTGTTCGCCACCGCCATGCTCCAGGGAGCCGAGCACACCGAGCTCACCTTCGACGGATGCGCCGACCCAATGGGCGAGATCGACAACGCGGCGCGTGATCGCGACATTGTAGTCATAATCGGCGGCGGTCTTGGCGTCGGCCTTGAGCGAGCCGTCCATCATCACCGAGGTGAAACCATGGGCGATGGCGGAGGCGCAGGTCGCTTCGTCATTGCCGTGGTCCTGATGCATGCAGAGCGGAATGTCCGGATAGGTTCGCTCCAGCGCGTCGATCATGTGCGAGAGCATGAGATCGCCGGCATAGCTGCGCGCGCCGCGCGAGGCCTGGATGATGACAGGCGCGTCGACCTCGGCCGCCGCCTGCATGATCGCGATGCCCTGCTCCATGTTGTTGATGTTGAACGCCGGCACGGCGTAACCGTGGCTTGCGGCGTGATCGAGCAGTTGGCGAAGGGTGATACGTGCCAAGGGTCGTCCTCCTTATTGGCTCTTGCGGGCAATCGCCCGGCGGGCCGCTTCCGCAATGCTTTGCGGTGTGATGCCGAATTCGCGGTACAGCACCGGCGCCGGCGCCGAGGCGCCAAAACCGCGCATGCCGACGAATTCACCGTCGGTGCCGATCCAGCGCGACCAGTCGCCCTGCACGGCCGCCTCGATGCCGACGCGCGGCGCGGTGCCGAGCACGGAGGCGCGGTAATCGTCCGGCTGCTCCTCGAACAGCGCGAAGCACGGTGCGGAGACCACAGCCGCACGAATGTGCTCGGTCGCGAGCAGGCGCGCGGCTTCCAGTGCAATCGACACTTCCGAGCCGGTTGCGATGAGCGTCACGTCGCGGCCGCTATCCGGCGAGACGACGAGATAGGCGCCGCGTGCAACGCGGTTCCTGCCGCGGGCATCGCTGCGGAAGGTCGGCAGCGCCTGCCGCGACAGGCACAGCACCGAGGGGCGATCCTCCGCTTCGAGCGCGCAATCCCAGGCTTCCAGTGTTTCCACTGCGTCGGCGGGGCGGAACACCAGCAGGTTGGGAATGACGCGCAGCGCCGCTAGATGCTCGACCGGCTGGTGCGTCGGACCGTCCTCGCCGAGACCGATGGAGTCGTGCGTCATCACATGGATGACGCGCAGCCGCATCAAGGCCGCAAGACGGATGGCGGGCCGGCTGTAGTCGGAGAACGCGAGGAACGTGCCGCCATACGGGATGAAGCCGCCATGCAGCGCGAGGCCGTTCATCGCGGCCGCCATGCCGTGCTCGCGAATGCCGTAATGGATGTAGTCACCGGCGAACGCACCGCTCTTGACCGGCGCCTGCGCCTTGGCGTGAGTCAGGTTCGAATGGGTGAGGTCCGCCGAGCCGCCGACCAGGCCGGGAATCGTCCCGGCGATGCCGTCGAGCACCTGTTGCGAGGCCTGCCGCGTCGCGAGCTTCGGCCGCTCACTGGCGAAGCGCTCGCGCAATTTCGCGGCGGCCAGCGCATAGGCGGCCGGCAGAGCGACGGCCTTACCCTCGACGAACAGGTCGCGCTGCTCCGGTGTCGCGTCTTCGTAGCGATCAAGCCATGCGAGACGATCGACCTGCCCGCGCTGCCCGATCATCCGCCACGCCTTCTGGATCGTGACAGGCACCACGAAGGGCTGATAGTCCCAGCCGAGCGTCCGGCGCGCCGCCGCCGTCTGTTCGGTGCCGAGCGGTGCGCCATGCGCCTTCTCGGTGCCCTGCCGATCAGGCGCGCCATAGCCGATGATGGTGCGGCAGGCGATCAGCGACGGCTTTGCGGTCTCGCGCTCCTCCGCGATCGCCTGTGCAACGGCTTCGGGATCGTGCCCGTCGACGCGGCGCACCGACCAGCCGGAAGCCGCGAAACGCGCGAGCTGGTCGTCCGACGTTGCAAGCGAGGTCGGACCGTCGATGGAGATGCCGTTGTCATCGAACAGCACGATCAGCCGGCCGAGCCCGAGATGGCCGGCAAGCGAGATCGCCTCCTGGCTGAGGCCCTCCATCAGGCAGCCGTCACCGGCGATGACATAGGTGAAGTGATCGACGAGGCCATCGCCATGCCGCGCATTGGCCATGCGCTCGGCGAGCGCCATGCCGACCGCAGTGGCAATCCCCTGCCCCAGCGGTCCCGTCGTGGTCTCGACGCCCGGCGTGTGACCATATTCGGGGTGCCCCGGCGTCTTCGAACCCCACTGCCGGAACGCCTTGATGTCGTCGAGGCTGACATCGCCGCCGGTGAGGTGCAGCAGCGCATAGAGCAGCATCGAGCCGTGGCCCGCCGACAGCACGAAGCGGTCGCGGTCCGGCCAGTTGGGATGAGCCGAGTCGAATTTCAGGAAGCGCGAGAACAGCACGGTTGCGACATCGGCCATGCCCATGGGCAGGCCGGGGTGTCCGGACTGCGAGGTCTCGATGGCATCGACCGCGAGGAAGCGGACGGCATTGGCGAGATCGTTGTGCGTGACCGCCGTGAGGTCGGCTTCGGCGTGGACGGAGATGTTCATTGGATTCTTCTCTCCCTGTTCACTTCAGGCTGCGCTTGCGCTCGATCAGCTGCATGATCAGCGGTGTCAGGATCAGCTGCATCGCCAGATCAAGCTTCGCACCGGGACACACGATCGAATTCGCGCGCGACATCCAGCTCTGCGGCAGCATCGACAGCAGATAGGGGAAGTCGATGCCGCGCGGGTTCTTGAAGCGGATCACGACCATCGATTCGTCCGGCGTCGGGATCCAGCGCGCGATGAACGGATTGGAGGTGTCCACCGTCGGCACGCGCTGGAAGTTGATGTCGGTCTCGGTGAATTGCGGGCAGATGTAGTGGATGTAATCGGGCATCCGCCGCAGGATGGTGTCGGTGACGGCCTCGGTCGAATAGCCGCGCGCGCTGCGGTCGCGATGCAGCTTCTGGATCCATTCGAGATTGATGACGGGCACGACGCCGATCTTGAGATCGGCATAGCGCGCGACATTGACCTTGTCGGTGACGACCGCGCCGTGCAGGCCCTCGTAGAACAGCAGGTCGGAGTTCTCCGGCAGCCGCTTCCACTCGGTGAAGGTGCCGGGCGCCGCACCATGCAGCGCGGATTCCTCGGCGTCATGGACGTAGTGCCGCGTCACCGCCGTGCCGGTCTCGCCATAGTCGCGGAAGGCGCGCTCCAGCTCCTCGAACAGGTTGGTCTCGGGGCTGAAATGACTGAAGTGCTTGTTGCCGCGCTCGGCTTCCTTCGCCATCTGCGTGCGCATCTCGGCGCGGTCATAGCGATGGAAGGCGTCGCCTTCGATGTAGGCGGCGTTGACCTTCTCGCGGAAAAATATCTGCTCGAACGTCTTCTTGACCGAGGTGGTGCCGGCGCCGGAGGAGCCGGTGATCGAGATGATCGGGTGCTTCCTGGACATGCGTTCACCTCGCTCAGAGTCGGAAGAATCCGCGCCGCGCGAACAGCGGCGCCGACACGCTGGCAACCAGCAGCGGATCGCAATGCAGCTCCTCGACGCGCCGCACCTCGTTGCTCGAGCCCATGATCAGCGGCACGCGCTGGTGCAGGCTTTGCGCGGACAGGTCGAGGATGCGCTCGCGCCCGGTCGTGGCCGAGCCGCCGGCCTGCTCGATGATCATCGCCATCGGGTGCGCCTCGTAGGTGAGGCGCAGGCGGCCGTCACCGTAGCCGGGCCGCGCGTCCGAGGGATAGAGGAACACGCCGCCGCGGGTGAGGATGCGATAGGCTTCCGCGACCAGCGAGCCGATCCAGCGCATGTTGAAATTGTGGTTGGCGGGCCCCTCGACGCCGGCAAGGCATTCGTCGATGAAGGCGCGCACCGGCGGGTCCCAGTGCCGGCGGTTCGATGCATTGATCGCGAACTCCTCGCAGGCCTCGGAGATCTGCACGGCGCTGCGCGCGAGGCGGAAGCAGCCGGCGTTGCGGTCGAGCGTGAAGATGTCGACGCCGTCGCCGAGCGTCAGCACCAGCGAGGTCTGGGGCCCGTAGGTGACGAAGCCCGCCGCGAGCTGCGCCGAGCCGCGCTGATGGAAGGCGAGCGACAGGTCGTCGGGCGCGGGCAGGATCGAGAAGATCGTGCCGACGGTCATGTTGATGTCGATGTTGGAGGAGCCGTCGAGCGGATCGATCGCGATGCAGATGCGTCCCTCACGGTCGCCGATCTGCGGCTCGCGCATCTCCTCCGACGCCAGTGCCGCGACCGGCAGCTTGCCGAGGCAGCGGCGCAGGATCGCATCGGCCTGCACGTCGAGATCGCGCTGGACATCGCCGTCGCTGTTGCGGCCCGTCGTCAGGCCCGAGGCGTCGGCGAGATCGCCGCTGGCGATGAGGTCGGCGATCTCGATCGCCGCGGCCGCGATGGCATCGACTGCGGCCGCCACCGCCAGCGCGTGGGGTGCGGTCTCTGAATACCGTTGAAGGTGATCGTCCAGCCTGAATTGCCCAGTCATCTGCGTCCATCCCCTGGGCCGGCGCCGCATCCATTGCCCTCCCCGCTGGAGGTCGGTGCGGTCAGTCCCGGCATCAGGAGATTGACAGGGGCGGCTTAATAAGGAAAATTTCTAATCATAATGAGCGCCAAAGAATTTTCTTATAATGGCCCCGGCCATGCGGCGGCCCAGCTCCGGCATCTGACGATCCGGCAGCTGCGCTCGCTCGCGGCGCTCTCGGCCAAGGGCAGCGTGACCGCGGCCTCCGGCCATCTCGGGCTGACGCAGCCGGCCGTGACCCAGCAGCTCCGGCAGCTTCAGGACCTCGCCGGCCTGCCGCTGGTGCAGCGGACCGGCGACGGCATGCTGCTGACGGAGGCGGGCAAGGAGGTGCTGGCGCTGGCCGAGCGGGTCGAAGCCGCGATCATGGATTGCCAGGGCGCGCTCGACCTGCTGGCGGGGCGGACCGGCGGCACGGTGCAGCTCGGCGCGGTCTCGACCGCGAAATATTTCGTGCCGCATGCGATCGCGGCGTTCTCGAAGCGGCATCCCAAGATCGAGATCAAGCTCACCATCGGCAATCGCGAGGAGATCCGCGAAGCCATGCACGGCTACGACCTCGATTTCGCGGTGATGGGTCGGCCACCGGCCGACGTCAGCGTCGACGTCCGTCAGCTCGGACGCAATCCGCACGTGATCGTCGCGCGCAAGGGGCACTGGCTGGAGAAGGATTCCGGTCTCAGCCTGACCGATCTCGTGCACGAGACCTTCCTCACCCGCGAGCCCGGCTCGGGCACGCGGACGCTGATGGAGGGCATGTTCCAGAAGTCGGACCTCGAGCCGATCATCGGCATGGAGATGAGCAGCAACGAGACCATCAAGCAGGCGGTGATCGCCGGGCTCGGCATCGCCTTCATCTCGGCCCACACGGTCGCGCATGAGCTCACCGAGGGCCGGCTCATCGTGCTCGATGTCGCCGGCCTGCCGATCGTCCGCCAGTGGTATGTGATCCGCCGCAGCGACAAGGTGCTGCTGCCGCCGGCGCAGGCGATGTTCGATTTTCTTGGTTCGGAGGGGGCGAACTATCTGCCCGTCGTGCCCGAGCTCAGCGGGCAATAGCCCGCGGACGCCTACGCCATCAGCTTCATCGCGATCGTCGCCGCCAGAATGACGATGATCTGCAGCAGGCGCTCTGTGGTGAAGATGCGGTTGAAGGTGGTCATCGCTCGCCCCCGGCCTCCGTAAAGGAGATCTCGATCGGGATGTTGCTAGCACAAGCGGGCATCGAGACAATTCCGTAGTCGCCCCGGGTCGCCCGCCCCCGGCCGGGCGGATCGCGCCCCGCCCTGCGCGGTCAACAATCAGGCCGCGAGCGGAGCGGCGTAGTCGATGCGCCCAGCGAAATAGGCTTCGAGCTCCGACAGCGCCCGCGCTTCCCACTCCCTCGCCTGCTCCAGCAGCGACCAGCTCTGGCCCGGGCGGAATGCAGCGGTCTGGCGATAGAGCGATGCGATGCCGCGATAGCGGCGCACGTTCTCCAAGATGGCGTGTCCGTTGATCTGGCCGTTCATGTCCGAAAACTCCCTCGTCATTCCCGGGAGAGAAATTGCGGCCAAATCTTTTTCGAAAAGTTAGCGGCGCGCGGCAAGCTCGCGCATGGTTGCCGGACTGTTGCGCGTGCGCAACGCGCACGCCCGCGCAACGCCGATTTATTGCGAATTCGTTGCCGCGCTCTTGCCCGAAGGCTTGAGCCCGCCGCGGCTGATGATGGCCATCGTCTCGCGGCAGAGATCGGCAAGGCCGATCAGGAGCACAGCGAGCAGGCAGAACAGGTTGATGGAATCCGCGTTTGCGCTGGTCAGCGGGGTGAACTCGAAGAACGGCGGTATGAACGCCCACCACACCAGCGGAACGGTGAGCAGCGCGGCGAATGTCGCCGCAGGCACGCCGGCGACGAGCGCGAGCACGAACAGGCTGGGCACGAACGCCGCGAAATAAAGCTTTGCGCCGAGCGCGACGCAGATGCCCTGAAGCAGGGCCGATACTGCGACGATGACGAGTCCCAGCAGAAACGCCTGCCACGACCATGGCCGTACCCGCGGTACGCCAAACAGCCCCGCACGCCTCATCAGCCTCCCCCTGCCGCCCGTTAACCAGGTCCGATTGCGACGAAAGTACTACAACTGCAACCGAACCGCGAGATGGAAATTGCGGCACAGAAGGATTCGTCAGGCACCGGATGGCTTCTCGTCCGCGGCTTGGTAAACGCGCGCATTGCACAATGAGCAGTCCCGGTAACTATTCAGTGGCCGCATAGAGCAGGCCCGCGACGAGCAGAGCGAGGCCAATGGCCGAGGCCAGCGTCCAGCCGCCTTGCGCGAAGGCCCAGGCGCCGATCGCGGAGCCGGCGGCGCCGGCCGCGAAGAATGTCGCCATATAGAGGCCGTTGAGGCGGCTGCGATGCTCATGCCCGAGCGCAAAGATGGCGCGGAAGCCGAGCACGACGTTGCCCTGCACACCGATATCGATGGCAATGGCGGCCACGACCAGACAGGCGAGGTTCAGCATCGAACCGGGTGCGCCGAGATAGGTCGCAAGGAAGCCCGCAGCCGCGAGCAGCATGGCAACCAGCGTCGCGATACGGCTATGGCCGCGATCGGCGAGCCGGCCCGCGATCGGGGCTGCAAACACGCCGGCGACGCCAGCCAAGGCGAACAGCGCGATGCCGCGCTGGGAGAAGCCGAACGCGGCGGCGAGCTGGAGCGGCGCCACCGTCCAGAACAGGGTGAAGCAACTGAACAGGCTCGCCTGGTAGAGCGCGCGGCGCCGGAGCAGCGGCGTGGTCAGCGCCAGATGCGGCATCGACAGCAGCAGCGTCCCGTAGTGCATGCGCGCGACGGGCTTGCGCTTCGGCAGCGACATCCAGAGCGCGGCCGCGAGCACGACCATCAGCGCGGCGGAGGCGAAGAACACCGCGTGCCACGATGAGGCCGCGGTGACGAAGCTCGACACCGGGCGCGCCAGCATGATGCCGAGCATCAGGCCGGTCGAGACGTTGCCGACGACGCGGCCGCGGATCGCCTCGGGCGCCAGATGTGCGGCATAGGGGATGATGATCTGCACCGCGACCGAGCCGAGGCCGATGAACAGCGCGGCCACCAGGAACGGCAGCGCATGGGTGGCGAAGGCGGCAGCGAGCAGTGCGGCGGCGCCGAGCGTGATGACGGAGCAGATCAGCGCGCGGTTCTCGACGAGGTCGCCGAGCGGCACGATGAAGAGCAGCCCCACGCCATAGCCGATCTGGGTCATGGTCACGATCAGCCCCGCCGCCGCATGCGAGAGGCCGAGCGCGGCGCTGATCGGGGCGATCAGCGGCTGCGCGTAATAGAGGTTGGCGGCGACCATGCCACAGGCCGCGGCAAGCACGAAGGTCAGGCGCTGCGACACCGCATCCGGCTCGGGTGCGGTCTCGATCGTGGCATTCATGGTCATTTACGCAGTCTCCGATATATCGGGAACGATCATTCCCTAATAGGACATAAATTCAGGCGAGCAGCTTCATCGCGACGCCGACGAGGCGGGCCCCGTCGAGCGGGAGGCGCGCCTTGCCGACGACGCGCATGCCCTGCGTGATGCAGATCATCAGCCGCGCGGTGTCGTCGGCATCGACATGGCCCGGAATCGAGCCGTCGGCCTGGCCCTCGCGAATGAGGCCGGCGATGAAGTCTTCATTGGTCTTGAGCTGCGCGTCGACACGCGCACGGATCACGGGATCGACCGCCGACAATTCAACGGCGCTGCCGACCACAAGGCAGCCGCGCCGTCCCTCGATGCCCTGGGAATGTTCGACATAGGATAAGAGCACGTGGCGCAGCCGCTCGCGGCCATTCTCCCCGCGCGCCGCGGCGCTGCGGGTCTGCTCCTGGCGCAAGCCGGCGTAGCGCTCGAAGGCGGCGAGGAATACGGCATGCTTGTCGGCAAACGCCTTGTAGACGCTGCCGGTGGCAAGCCGCATCGCGGCAGTGAGATCCCCGATCGAGGTCGCGTGATAGCCGCGCTCGCGAAACACCCGAAGGGCGCGGTCAAGCGCGGTGTCCATGTCGAACTCCCGGGGACGACCGGGCGGACGGGCGACAGCTTGCGATCGGCGGGCGGCTTTTTGCATTGCGGGATAATAGGGAATGATCGTTCCCGAATAAAGACACGTGGTTGTGATTGTGGGTCCGGCCCCTCTCGTGTCCCGGACAAGCAGCAATGCGCAAGCGTTGCGGCGCCGAGCCGGGACCCAGACTGCGCGAGCGCCCTTGGAAATGTGGGCCCCGGCTCTGCAGCGCATCGTCGAAGAGACGCTGCGCTGCGTCCGGGGCACGAGAGCGGAGTGTGGCGCACGCTCTTTCCAAGTCATCATTGCGAGCACAGCGAAGCAATCCAGAATCCCTCCGCGGAAAGGCTCTGGATTGCTTCGCTGCGCTCGCAATGACGGAGTATGAAGCAACAGCGCGCTCTTTCGGCTTGCATTTCAACTTACAGACACGCCTTCGCCTTCTCGCGGCTCATCTCGCCCGAGCTTTGCTTGATCTCTCCACCCTCTCGATCCAAGAGGGCGCAGGGAAGGCCGGGTGCTGACCTGGCACCCGCGGTCCACTGCGCGAAGATATAGCGCAAAAGAACCGCACAGCAGCATACAGGTGAAGCCTAACACTCGGCCTTCCCTGCGCGATGGTCGGACGGCTTATGCCGTGCTCTCCCGGGAGCCGAATTCCTTCTGGCCTCCCTCACCTCGCGAATTGACGATGCCGTCTGCCCGGTTGGGCTCGCGCGCATCTTCGCGAAAGGCTTGACCGTAGCAACGACGGCCAGGACCACACGGTTTTGCCGTACGCGTATCCGCCGGCCGCCACAGGGTTTTCCCGCGCTGTCGACATCGCGGGAAAAATGTTGGCGAGACGAACTTTCAGCGCCGCTCGTCTGCACGTGGTTACGAGCTCACAGGGACTACCCGCCCTGCCCTTAACCTTTCGTGCCGACGCTGCCGCGTCCACCGCAAGCCCGACTCGCGAAAATGACGACCACATGATCGCCCCTCAAGGATGAGCCGGGACGGGCGATACGTACGACAAATCCGAATTTCGGTAAAGCGGAATATTTTCGCAGCAGCGGGTTGACAGGCGGCGACACACCCGGTCCCGTAGCCCGGATGAGCGTAGCGGCATCCGGGATCTTTGCGAGTTGATTCCCGGGTGTCGCTGCGCTCACCCGGGCTACAAGAGCCTCACCTCTTCACCGCCGACCCATCCGCCATCGTCGCCACGCCCTTCCGCTCCACGATCATCCCATAGGCCCGCGGCTGGCGGTGAACGTCGAAATTGAATGTCGTGCGCTTGTAGGAGTTGCAGAGGTCGAGATCGCAGCGGGCGAGCGCGAGCTCGTCGCCCTTGGTCGTGCATCGCGCGATGATCTCGCCGGAGGGCGCGATGATGCAGCTGCCGCCGATATGGTCGACACCCTCCTCGACGCCGGCCTTGGCGACGCCGACCACGAAGGTGCCGTTCTGATAGGCGCCGGCCTGCATCACCAGGTGATTGTGGAACAACGAGAGGTCGTCATGCTCCGGCGCGGGCGGATTGTGCACCGGCGTGTTGTAGCCGATCATCACCATCTCGACGCCCTGCAGGCCCATCACGCGATAGGTCTCGCTCCAGCGGCGGTCATTGCAGATCGCCATTCCCATCATACCGCCGAACGCTTCGACGACGCCAAAGCCGCTGCCGGGCTCGAAATAGCGCTTCTCCAGATGCTGGAATTTGCGCCACGGCTCGTGCTCGGCATGGCCGGGCAGATGGACCTTGCGGTACTTCGCAACGATCGCACCGCTCTTGTCGACGAGAATGGAGGTATTGTAGCGCCTGACGTCGCCGGCCTCGACCGTCAGCTCGGCATAGCCGAGGTGAAATCCGATGCCGAGCTCGCGGGCGAGATCGAACAGGGCTCGCGTCTCCGGCCCCGGCATCTCGCGCTCGAAAAAGCTGTCGATCTCGGCCTGATCCTCGAAATACCAGCGCGGAAAGAAGGTGGTCAGCGCGAGCTCGGGATAGACGATCAGGTCGCAGCCGTTGGCCTTCGCCTGGCGCATCAACGCCGTCAAGCGCGCCACGACCTCGGTCCTGGTCTCACGCCGCGCAATCGGGCCAAGCTGGCCGGCCGCCACATTCACAAATCTCGTCACGCGTCTGTCCTTCGCTTTTTGGACGTGCGCTACCCGCGCCGTCGCGATCGCGCACATGCAGATTCCGCGCCTATGACGCGCGCTGCGCAAGAGCAAGCCGGCCTGCGCGAGCAATCGAGGAACTTCCGTTGCCAATCTGCAACGGTTCCCAACAGTCTGAAGCCGGACAAAAGAAACTCCCATTGCGGCCACGAACCGCTCTCACAACGCCGTGAGACTATCAGGGGAATAACGATGCGCGCACAACGCGTTTGGAAAGTGAATGGGGCCGCCAGCATCGGGCAGCTCCAATCCAGGCTGGACGACCTGAACAAGCGTCTCAGCCAGCTCGAAAACCAGAATCCGGAGAATTGGAAGCTCGAAGAGCTGAGATCGAGCGCGCTCAGCCTGTCGCGCGAGATCGACGACATCCGCTGCGCCGAGGCGACGGCGGCGTTGAGCGAACTGCTGCGGAAGTAGCCGGCCGACCGATTCGCGCGTCGCGCAGGAACCAACCTTGCTCGCCGTCATTTCCATGCTGAGCATGGAGCAAGATCATGACCAGGCACCTGACACGGGCCCATCTCGCGCGCGGCGTGGCCGGCGCCGTATCAACGCTGGTCCTGTGCGCTGCGGCGGCCTTCACCATCGCGCGCCACTTCGCGCCGTGAGGAATGTCCCATGACGTCCGACCCCGAGGAATCGGTCAGGCTGCAAGGTTTCGGCGAGATGACGTTGCGCACGGCAATCGCGACGCTGATGGCGCTCGGCCCGCGCGAGCGATCGGAGGCCGCCATCTTCCGCGTCCGCGACGGCGTGCAGCTCGCGCAAAGCGAGATCGCCGAACTCGCAGCACACTGGGACATCCCGCCGATGCCCGAAGTCAGGTCGCCAAGGCTCGTCCCGGAGCAGCACTGGACGGACATCGTGCGCGGCATGGTGCGCGAGGCGCCGCTGCCGTCGCTGATGCTGGCGTTCCTCGTCGGCGTGCTGGTGGCGCGGCGGTAGGCCTCTGACCTACCGCGCGGCCACCATGTACACCCGGGCCGCCATCACGAGAACACGAAGTAGTCGCTGTGAAGATTCGCGACCGTGGATCCCTTGATCAGGATCGTATCCTGGCTGTCCAGCGTGATCAGGACATCCGAACCCTGCTGAGCCATGTGAAGATCGTTGAAACTTGCAGCAAGCGAAGAGCTGACCGAGATCTTGTCCGTGCCGGCAGAGGTGTCGGTGTTGAAGCTGTAGACCGTGTCATTGCCGCCCTGATAGGTGACCGTGCCGCCATTGGTGGTGCGGAAGTAGAACGTGTCGTTGCCCGCACCGCCGGCAAGCTTCAAATTGTCGGCATAGGCATAGACCTCATGGGCCCCGCTCGTGTGCGTATATTCGCGCATCGTCAAATTGCCGCTGGCATTAATCGTGTCGGTGCGGATGTCGCCGGTCCCGTCCTGGCTGTAATAGTCGACAGCGCGGGAGCCGTCAGCCGCGATGTGCGTGTGGTTGAGGACCGCTCCGGTGCTGGAGTAGTTGGAGATGTCCTCGCTGCCGTCCGTATTGTGCTTGTCCAGATAATCGTAGCTGCCGTCGGAGTGGAACCGCTCGACGAGCGTCACGCTGCCGCTGGCATTGTACGCCTGGTGGGTCGACGTATAGGACTGGCCGGTGATTTGATAGAGATAGGCATCCGACGAGCCGTCCGCGTGAACGATATTGTCCTTTGTCAGCACACCGCCCGTGTAAGTCTTGTTCTCCGCGCTGCCGTCGACGTTGGCCGTATACTCGGTCAGCTTGTAGCCTGCCGAGGTATCGTAGGTCGTGGTTGTGGTGCCGGTCGAGATGACCGAGACCTCCGTGCTCAATTTGCCGGCGCTGTCGTAATAGTCATAGAGTTTCGAGCCGTCCGCATTGTACGCCGCCTTGTAGTCGTAACTGCCGTCGGCGTGGAAGCGTTCGACAAGCGTTACGTTGCCGCTGGCGTCGCTGGCCTGATGCGTCGAGGTGTAGGACTGACCGGTGATTTGGTAGACATAGGCATCTGACGAGCCGTCCTTGTGAAGGACGTTGTCCTTCGTCAGCACACCGCCCGTGTAAGTCTTGTTCTCCGCGCTGCCGTCCGCATACGCAATGTAGTCCGTGAGCTTGTAGCCGGTCGCCGTGTCATAGGTCGTTGTCGTGGTGCTGGCCGACGTGACGACCACTTCGGAGCTGTGAAGCCCCGTGCTCGTATAGTAATCGGAGACCGTCGAGCCGTCCGAGTTGTAGGCCACCTTGTACTGATAGCTGCCGTCGGCGTGGAAGCGCTCGATCAGCGTCACCTTGCCGCTCGCGTCGCCGACCTGATGGGTCGTGGTATAGGACTGGCCGGTGATATTGTAGATGTAGACCTCGGACGAGCCGTCCTTGTGAAGGATGTTGTCCTTCATCAGCACGTTGTTCGTGTAGACCTTGTTGTCGGCGCTGCCGTCCACATTGGCCGTATAGACGTTGAGCTTGTAGCCCGTCGTCGTATCGTAGGTGATCGTCGTGGTGGCGGTCGACGTGACGACCACTTCGGAGCTCCGAACCCCCGTGCTCGTATAGTAGTCGGAGACCTTGGAGCCGTCCGAGTTGTAGGCCACCTTGTACTGATAGCTGCCGTCGGCGTGGAAGCGCTCGATCAGCGTCACCTTGCCGCTCGCGTCGCTCACCTGATGGGTCGAGGTGTAGGACTGGCCGGTGATGTTGTAGATGTAGACCTCGGACGAGCCGTCCTTGTGAAGGACGTTGTCCTTCATCAACACGTTGTTCGTGTAGACCTTGTTGTCCGCGCTGCCGTCCACATTGGCCGTATAGACGCTGAGCTTGTAGCCCGTCGTCGTGTCATAGGTCGTCGTCGTGGTGGCGGTCGACGTGACGACCACCTCGGAGCTCTGAGCCCCCGTGCTCGTGTAGTAGTCGTAGACCTTCGAGCCGTCCGAGTTGTAGGCCGCCTTGTACTCGTAGCTGCCGTCGGCATGGAACCGCTCGATCAGCGTCACCTTGCCGCTCGCGTCGGTCACCTGATGCGTCGTCGTATAGGACTGGCCGGTGATGTTGTAGGCATAGACCTCGGTCGAGCCGTCCGTGTGAAGGACGTTGTCCTTCATCAGCACGCCGTTCGCATAGACCTTGTTGTCGGCGCTGCCGTCGGCATTGGCCGTATAGACGCTGAGCTTGTATCCGGTCGAGGTGTCATAGGTCGTCGTGACCGTGCTGGAAGAGGTCACGCTGACTTCCGTGCTCAGCGCACCGGTGCTGCTGTAGTAGTCGTAAAGTTTGGAACCGTCGCTGTTGTATGCAGCCTTGTACTGATAGCTTCCGTCGGCGTGGAAGCGCTCGATCAGCGTGACATTGCCGCTCGCGTCGTAGGCAGTGTGCTGCGACGTGTAGGGTTGGCCGGTGATGCCGTAGTGGTAATAGTCGAGCCGTCCGTCGGCCTGTGTAATGCTCTTCGAGACGAGGGCGCCGCTGCTGTCGTAGCCCCAGACGGTGGTCTCGGTCAGGGAACCGCTGGCGTCGAAATCCTGCTCCTTGGTCCAGCCGACGCCGCTCCAGGTGACGGAAAAGGAAAAGCCACCGTCGATCTTCGACAGCAGACTGCCATAGTGGGCAATCACGTATTCCATGGTCTGGTTCGACGAGACGGCCAGAACATGCGTGTCGCTCAACGTCACCTTGTCCAGCCCAGTGGCGGTCGCCAGAGTGTCCATCTGGGCGACGAACTCGGCAGATGTCATCGTGAGAGCGCTGTCCACCACCGTCCCGGCTTCGGCGGCCGGGTGAGTCGCACCGACCTCGATGACCAACGGATGATCGCTGAGGCCGATCTGGATTGTGTCCGTGTTGTAATACACCGCAATCGGGTCCGTCCCCTGCAGTGGGTCATAAACGTAAATGGTGCTTTGCACCTGCCCGAGCTGAACGGTAACGGACGTGACCGGCGTCGTGATTTCGGTCTGGGTCGCACTGTCCCATACGCGCGTATCGGCCCATACGACGAGGTCGCTGACGCTGCCTGACTTGTTCATCAGCATCGTATGCGTGTTGCTGGGCGCGTTGGAAAGCGTGTAGCTCAGATCCGAAGCGGTATGAGCGCTGCCGTTGTCACCGGCGCTCAAGATGGTCGTCAGATTGTGGACTGCGACAGCGGCTTCCTTCGGCGTTCCGTCAACGTTGAAAAGACCGAAATGGGCTTCCTTGTCGCCTCGAGCCGCCGACGATGGCGAGTCGAACAGTTCGTAAATATAGGTGGCGGAAGATCCGTTTTCATAGGCGAGGAGCAGATTGGAGAGGACAAGCTTCGCCTGCGCGTCCTCATTCGCGCCGATGCCCATCACGCTCGACAAGGTCGTATAGCCGGTCTCCGTCACGATGACCGGATCGTTCGTCGAAATGTTCTGCGCCAGACGGAGGTCGTCTTCGATCTGAGCGTCGGCGAGCGCGCCGGTCTGCACGTAGACGTGTGCATTCGCCGCGTCCGAATAGGCGCTCATGTCGCCAACCACGTCGTTCGTCGCGTCGGTCTGGTATCCGATGCTGAAGTTGACGACGGTGACGCCGCTGAGAGTGCCGTTGGCTTTCACGGCGGCGTAGAGAGCCTCCTGAAACGCCGCCGCGCCTTCAAGCGAGGTCAGACCGTTGTAGGAAAAGGTGTTGAGATTGGCTTCATTGATGCCTTCGATGGACAACAGGGCGCCGGGGTGCTCCGTCATGAACTCCGCAAGTGAAGCGACGTAGCTGGCCAGCCCGCTGCTGCCCGTCTCCGGCAGCGTGTAGGCCACGCGAAAATCGAAAGAGACACCCGCATTGGCAAGCGCGTCGATGACCGAATTCGCATGCCCGATTGCGTTGTAGGAGTCACGAACGTGACTGATGCCCAGATAGTCCAGACTGTTGATGATCAAGCTGGAGTTTGTGTAGGCGTCGGTATAGGCGCCCGCATTGGTGTTGATACCGAGAGAGTTCACAAAGCTAGATGCAGTGGTGACCGTCGCGTTCGACATGTACAGCGCCCCATTTCCGATGGAGCGCAGCCTGACAGGTCACTCCTAAAGAAATCCGACTTCAAGAAAGCTAAAATTGTCCGGCTTTCGCCTAAATTTTCAGCTCATCGCGCACATCATATGCCCCCTTCCATCAAGTTCCCCGGCGGAACAAAAACCACCAAGATCCACATCCGCTCGCGCGAGATCGACGACACCCGCTGCGCCGAAGCGAAGGCGGTGTCGAGCGAGCGTCTGCGCACGCACGCTAATGGATTCGGCGATGTGGGGAACCAACTTTGCCGGCCGCCATTGGCGGCGACATCGATGCTATCGCACGCAACTTTGCAAAGAGAGTGGTGATCGCGTGACGACGAGATGACGTTGCAGGGGCGATCGCCACGATGATGGTGCTCGCACGGGCACGAGCGATCGCTGCCGTATGATTACGGTCCGCGTTATTACGGTCCGCAACGCGCGTTTGGCCGCGGGCGAGATCGTCGATCTCGCCCGCGGGTTGGAACACGACGTTGTTCGAGTTCCCGGATCCGCTGGCGCGGTGATGAAGGGCGTCTACGCCGCCGGCCTCGATTCCCCTGACCTATTCATGACGGTTCATTGCTGACCTGCTCTTGGTGTCGCGCATGGTCAGATAGACCAGCAGCGACACCGCGATGCAGCCGGTCAGATACCAGTAGAACCAGCTTTCGTGACCGATGGACTTGAACCAGAGCGCAATCGGTTCCGCGGTGCCGCCGAAGATCGAGACGGTCAGTGCATAGGGCACGCCGACGCCGGTCGCCCGCACGCTGGTCGGAAACAATTCGGCTTTCACCACCGCATTGATCGCCGTGTAGCCCGACACGATCATCCAGGCAGCGGCGATGAGGAGGAAGGCCGAGAAGGCATCATGCGTCGCCTGGAGCGTCGTGAGCAGCGGAATGGTGAACAGCGTGCCGGACACACCGAATCCGATCAGGAGCCACTTGCGCCCGATGCGGTCGGAGATCGCGCCGTAGATCGGCTGGAGCACCATCGCGAAGACGAGGCTTCCTGCCGTCACCATGGTGGTCTGGTCGTCCGTCAGCTTCACCGAGAGGCGAAGGAATTTCTGCATATAGGTGGTGTAGGTGTAGAAGGCCGCCGTGCCGCCCATGGTCAGCCCCACCACCAGCAGAAGCTCGCGCGGATAGTTCAGCAGCATACGGATCGAGCTGGATTTCTTGACCGCCGCCTGGCTGTTCTTGAAGGCATCGGTCTCATGAAGGTTGCTGCGCATCAGCGCGGCCACGACCGCGAGCACGGCACCGAACGCAAACGGCACGCGCCAGCCCCAGGCGCGGATCTCCTCGGTCGAGAGGAACACCTTCTGCAGCAGGAGCAGCACCAGGATGGCGCAGAGCTGACCGCCGATCAGCGTCACATACTGGAAGCTGGAATAGAAGCCGCGGTTCTTCTCGTCGGCGACCTCGCTGAGATAGGTGGCGCTGGTGCCGTATTCGCCGCCGAGGCTCAGCCCCTGCAGGACCCGCGCTAGGCCGAGGATGACGGGAGCGGCCAGACCGATCGAAGCGTAAGTCGGCGTCACCGCGATGATCAGCGACCCGAAGCACATCATCACGACGGATAGCGTCAGGGCGTTGCGCCGGCCGTAGCGGTCGGCAAGATGGCCGAACAGCCAGCCGCCGAGCGGGCGCACCAGGAAGCCCGCCGCAAACAGCAGTGCCGCGTTGAGCTGTTGCACCACTTCATCGCCGTCGGGGAAAAATGCTTTGGCGAAATAGAGCGAAAACGCCGCATAGGCGTAGAAATCGTACCACTCGACGAGATTGCCGACGGAGCCGACGAAGATCGCCCGCAGCCGGCGCGTCATGTCAGCGCTATTCGCAGGCGTCTCCGTGACGGGCGCGCCGACATTTTGAATTGAGGCTTCCTGTGAACTCACGATTTCCTCCGCATGTTTGTTGTCCTTTGACGAAGCCATCCGCTCGCTTGTCGGGGCGCGAGTTGATGCCGTCCCGGAAAACCGGATGGTTTCGGCGCTCCTTCAGCAACGGCTGTGCCAGTCGCGACCGGCGCGCGAAAACGCAGGGAATTGCAGCGAATGGAGCGATTTCCCGAGGAAGAAGGCCTCGCGAAGGCCAGAGCGTCGGCAAGAATCCGCCGATGCGAACGCCGCTATCGGCGGATTTCCGCCGATGACTTGCCGGCTCAGGGATCCCTACGACCGGGCCGCGCCAGCGCGTATTTCGCCATTTTCTCGTTCAGGGTCCGGCGCGGCACACCAAGCTCCTCGGTGACGGCGGCAATCGACCCGTCATGCTCGCGCAAGGCGGCCTCGATCAGCGCGCGCTCATAGGCCGCAACGCGGTCGGCGAGCGACCGCTGCGGCGCGCCCGGTTCGCCGCGCCGCAGGATCTCGGCCACGCTGCGGCCGGTCGCGACCAGTCCCAGCGCATAGCGTTCGGCGACGTTCTTCAGTTCGCGCACATTGCCGGGCCAGTCATGGGCGAGCAGCGCGTCGAGATCGTCCGCGCGCAGCGGCGACATCGTGCGGCCCCCTCCCTTGGCGGCAGCGGCAGCAAAATGCTCGAACAGCAGCAGGACGTCGTTGCCACGCTCGCGCAGCGGCGGCAGGTGGATCTCCGCCGCCGCGAGGCGGAAGTAGAGATCGGAACGGAAGCGCCCCTGGCGGCTTTCGGTCGCAAGATCGCCTTTTGCAGCCGCGATGACGCGAACGTCGACCGGCAGGAGCCTGTTGGAGCCGACCCGCTCGATCGTACGCTCCTGGAGCGCGCGCAGGATCTTGGCCTGGAACGGCAGCGGCATGCTCTCGATCTCGTCGAGCAGGAGTGTGCCGCCGCTGGCGTGCTCGAACTTCCCGATGCGGGCGCCACGCGCGCCGGTGAAGGCGCCGGCCTCATGGCCGAACAATTCGCTTTCGAACAGCTCGGCCGGGATCGCGGCACAGTTCACGGCGACGAAGGGCGCCTTCGCACGCGGACCGAAATCGTGCAGAGCCCGCGCCACCACCTCCTTGCCGGTCCCGGTCTCGCCGGTGACGATCACGTCGCGATCATGACCGGCAAGCTCGAGGATGCTGGCCCGCACCGCGACCATCGCCTTCGACAGGCCGACCAGGCGGGCATCGATCGCGCCGGGCGCGGCAAGGCGATCCGAGAGCTGGCGAAGCTGCAGCTTCAACTGCCGCCGCTCGATGGCGCGCGTGATGACGGCCGAGAGGAGCTCGGGATCATGAGGCTTCTGCAGGAAGTCGTAGGCGCCCTCGCGCATCGCGGCGACCGCCAGGGGCACGTCGCCATGCGCTGTCAGCAGCACAACGGGAATGTCGGGATCGGCGCGGTGAACGTCGCGCATCAATTCCAGCCCGGATCGGTGCGGCATGCGAAAATCGGTCAGCACGGCGTCGGGCGGGCTCTCTGTTACGAGGCGCATGGCCTCATCGGCGCCGGCGGCGGCCCGGACCGTGAAACCGCCGAGCTCCAGCCATTGCCGCACCGAATTGCGGACGATCTCCTCGTCGTCGACGACGAGCACGGACCCGCTCATACGTGCAATTCCTGATGTTGCGAGGCCGCCGCGACGTCCATGACCGGAATGACGACCTTGAAAGTCGAGCCCCTGCCCGGCGTGCTGTCCACCAGGATATCTCCTCCGAACTCCCTGACAATTCCGTACGAGATCGAAAGCCCGAGGCCAAGCCCCTCGCCGATCTCCTTGGTCGTGAAGAACGGGTCGAACAGCGATTTGATGTGCTCGGGTGCAATGCCCGCGCCGGTGTCGCTGACCTCGATCACGGCGCTGTCGTCGCGGCGGTCGAGGGCGACCCCGAGGACCCGCCGCTCGCGATCGCGCATCGCATCGATCGCATTCGACAGCAGATTGACGACGACCTGCTCGAGCCGGATCGGATTGGCGAGCCCATGAAGCGGCTCGGCGGGCGCGGAGCGCACCACCTCGATATGCTCGTGGTCGATCCGGTATTGCAGCAGGCGGATCGCATTGTCGATGACGGGCGCAAGCGCGACAGCGCTGCGCGTGCCGGTCTCCTTGCGCGCGAACATCCGCAGGTGATCGATCAGCGCCATCATGCGCTCGGCGATCGAGGACATCAGGTCGAGATTGGCGGCGGCACGATCGACCTCGTTGCGGCGGAGCAGCACGCGGCTGCTCGCGACATAGGTGATCAACGCCGCGAGCGGCTGGTTGATCTCGTGCGCGACACCGGCGAGCGCCTGACCGAGGCTTGCAAGCTTGGCGCTCTGCACCAGGCTTTCCATGGTCCGGCGCAGCTCTTCCGTGCGCTCGGCCACGCGCCGCTCGAGGACGTCATGCGCATCGAGCTTCGCCCGGACGACCTGCCGCCGCTGATAGGCAACCAGCACGACCAGCAGAGACGCGATCAGGGCGAAGACGCTCGCGATCGCGGCGGTCGCCGCGTTGCGCCGTGCGTCCGCGACGTCCGAGAACAGGAGCAGCCTCCAGCCCTGATCGTGCGGACGGACCTGAAGGGCGTAGTCCCCAAGCTCGGCATTGCCTCGGCCGCGCGCACGACCGATCTGGACGCGTTCCCGGTCGCCTTTGGGCACGAAGACCGGAGCTGGGTCGATCGCCTGACCGAATTGCTGCGCGGCATTCAGTTCTGCGAGCCGCTGTGTGGGGATCGGCAGCAGCGGACGGTATTTCCAGTCCTCACGGCTGGCGAGGAAGATCACGCCGTTCTCGTCCTCCATCGCGACGAGGTCGCCGGCACGCGCCCATTCGGCCTCGAGCGCACTGAGATCGATCTTGACCACGGCGACGCCGAGGGTTTTTCCGCCCTCCATGATCCGGTGCGACAGGAAATAGCCAGGCTGCCCCGTGGTGGCGCCGACGGCATAGTAATGGCCCTCGCCGGCGCGCATGGCGTCGATGAAATAGGCGCGGAACCCGTAATTGTGTCCGACGAAACTCGACTCCAGATCGAAATTGCTTGCCGCGAGCGCGAGGCCGGTGCTGTCGAGGACATACAGCTCGGCGGACCGGGCTCCCTGATTGAGCGATTTGAGGTAGCGATTGGCGGCGGCGGTCGCCGATGCATCATGGGGGTCGCGATAGAGCTCGCGGATGGGATCGGCGAGCGACAGGACCGCCGGCAGATAGCGATAGCGCGCAACAGTCGCATCGAAGGTGCTGGCAATCAGCGCAAGCCGGTCGTTGGCCTCCCGCTCCATGCGCGCAAAGGCGGCATCCAGCGCAAAGACGTAAGCCAGCCAGCCCGCCGCCGCGATGGCCGCAAGCGCGGCTACGCCGATCAGCACGTATCGCGGCAGGGCTGGACGGGGGCGTTGCATCGGGGCTCCGGATCGGGGCGATATCGCTAGGTAGCACAGGCAGGGCCTGCGGCGCGGCTACGAACGCGAGGGGCTCCGGCGAATCGCCGAGCCGGCCGCTCGGCCGCCTTGCACCCTGATCGCCTTGCGGAGCCATGCCGCATCGGCAAGCGGCCCTGCCGAGCCAAATCCGCCGTGGACCCGATCCCGAAATCGTTGCAAAAAGGCGTTCCGAGGCGCTGGCGGCCGGTCCGCCAAGCCTCTGGAAAACGTCAACTTTTGGAAGAATGGTCGGAGTGGCAGGATTCGAACCTGCGACCCCTGCGTCCCGAACGCAGTGCTCTACCGGGCTGAGCCACACTCCGACAAGAAGGCGGCTTATAGCGTCGGGTTTGGCGCACCGCAAGCGGCCGAGATGAGGAATTTTGTCCCTGTGAAAACGGGTCTTGAAACGCTGATTTTACCGGCGGGCGAAGCCGCCGCAGGGGCCGCCGCCCGGACGCTTGCGGCCGGCGGGCTGGTCGCGTTTCCGACCGAGACGGTTTACGGGCTCGGCGCGGATGCCGCCAATGCCACGGCGGTCGCCCATATCTACAGCGCCAAGGGGCGGCCGGCCTTCAATCCGCTGATCGCGCATGTGCCTGATATCGCCGCTGCGCGCCGGATCGGCCGGTTCGACGCGCGCGCATTGAAGCTCGCGGAGGCGTTCTGGCCGGGGCCGTTGACCCTGGTGGTGCCGAAGACGGACGACTGCCCGGTGTCGGATCTCGCCACTGCGGGCCTCGACACCGTCGCGATCCGCATTCCCGCCCACCCGGTGGCGCAGGCGATCCTGCGCGCCTTCGGCGGAGCCGTGGTGGCGCCGTCGGCCAACATCTCCGGTCACGTCTCGCCAACGCTGGCTGCGCATGTCGAGAGTGATCTATCGGGACGGATCGACCTGATCGTCGACGGCGGGCCGGTCGACGTCGGTGTCGAATCGACGATCGTCGGCTGCTTCGAGACGCTGATGCTGCTGCGCCCCGGCGGGTTGTCGCGCGAACGGATCGAGGCGGTGCTCGGTGCAGCCATGGCGCGGCCGCCGGTGGAGGCCCAGCCGCTGGCGCCGGGCATGCTGGCCTCGCATTACGCGCCGCGCGCCAATGTGCGGCTCCGCGCGCAGGACGTTACCCCGGGCGAAGCGCTGCTGGCGTTTGGCCCCGCGCGGCTGCCCGGCGTTGACGCTGCGTCGGCCGTCATGAATTTGTCGCCCGCCGGTGATCTCGATGAAGCCGCCGCCAATCTGTTTGGCTATCTTCGGAGCCTCGATGCGAGGAGCCCGCAGGCGATCGCGGTGATGCCGATCCCCGAAGAGGGCTTGGGCGAGGCGATCAACGACCGGCTGCGCCGGGCGGCGGTTGCGCGATAAGAAAGCGGAATGAAAGAAGACGACATGAACATCAACAAATCCGCCACGCCTCCGCTTGCACCCGAGCTGATCGAGCAATTCCGCAAGATCGTCGGCGATCGCCACGCGATCACCGATGCGACCGACATCGAGCCTTACGTCACCGAGGAGCGCAATCTGTTCCACGGCCGCTCGCCGCTGGTGCTGCGCCCGGGCTCGACCGCGGAGGTCGCCGCAATCTGCAAGCTCGCCTCGGAGCACAGGATCGCGCTGGTGCCGCAGGGCGGCAATACCGGGCTCGTCGGCGGCCAGACGCCGCATAATGGCGAGGTGGTGGTGTCGCTGCGGCGTCTCGACAAGATCCGCGAGGTCGACACCGCCTCCAACACCATGACCTGCGAGGCCGGCGTGGTGCTGCAGGTCGCGCAGCAGAAGGCGTCCGACGTCGACCGGCTGTTTCCGCTCTCGCTGGGCGCCGAAGGAAGCTGCACCATCGGCGGCAATCTCTCCACCAATGCCGGCGGCACCGCCGCGCTCGCCTATGGCGTCGCGCGCGAGATGGCGCTGGGGCTCGAGGTCGTGCTCGCCGACGGGCGCGTGCTCAACGTGCTGTCGAAGCTGAAGAAGGACAACACCGGCTACAATCTGCACAACCTCTTCATCGGCGCGGAAGGCACGCTCGGCATCATCACCGCAGCGACGCTGAAACTGTTTCCGAAGCCGCGGGCGGTCGAGACCGCCTATGTCGGACTGAAATCGCCCGACGCGGCCTTGAAGCTGCTGACGATCGCGCAGAGCGAGGCCGCCAATGCGCTGACGAGCTTTGAGCTGCTGTCGGAGATGGCGGTCGATTTCTCGGTCCGCCACGGCATCGACGTGCGCGATCCGCTTGCCGAGAAGCATCCCTGGTACGTGCTGATGGAATTGTCCTCTCCCGGCGACGACGCCCGCACGCCGCTGGAGACGATCCTCGGCCGCGCCATGGAGGAGGAGATCGTCGACGACGCCGTGATCGCGGCCAGCCTCGCCCAGCGCAACAATTTCTGGAAGCTGCGCGAGGAAATGTCGGCGGCGCAGAAGCCGGAGGGCGGCTCGATCAAGCACGACATCTCCGTGCCCGTCGCTGCCGTGCCCGCCTTCATCGAGGAAGCCAACGCCGCGGTGGTGAAGCTGATCCCGGGCGCGCGGCCGGTGCCGTTCGGCCATCTCGGCGACGGCAACCTGCACTACAATGTCAGCCAGCCGATCGGGGCCAACACGGCCGATTATCTGGCGGGCTGGCACGAGATGAACGCGGTGGTGTTCGAGATCGTGCTGCGCATGGGCGGCTCGATCTCGGCCGAGCACGGCATCGGCGTGCTCAAGCGCGACGAGCTGCCCGAGGTGAAGGACAAGACCGCGATCGAGCTGATGCGGGCGATCAAGGCGATGCTCGATCCCTACGGCATCATGAATCCGGGGAAGGTGCTGTGAGCGTGTCTCTCACGATCGATGCGATCAGCGATGCCGACGTGGAGCCGGTTGTCGCGCTGTGGCAGCGCTGCGGCCTGACGCGGCCCTGGAACGACCCGCATGCCGACATCGCGCTGGCGCGGCGGCGCGACAATTCCACCGTGCTGATCGGCCGCGAGGCCGGCGCCATCGTCGCGACCGTCATGGTCGGCCATGACGGTCATCGCGGCTGGGTCTATTACGTCGCGGTCGACCCCGACAGCCAGAAGCGCGGCTACGGCCGCCTCATCATGGCGGCCGCGGAGGACTGGCTGCGCGCGGCCGGCATCGCCAAGCTGCAGCTCCTGGTCCGGCGCGAGAACGCGCAGGCCAATGCGTTCTACGGCTCGCTCGGCTTCGAGGAATCCACCTCGGTGATGTTCCAGAAGTGGCTCGACGGCCGCGCGACGACTTCCTAGCTCCCGGAAAACAGCCATGACCATTTCCGACCGCGTCCGCATCAAGGACGTCCGCGTGCTCTCGGACAACTGGACGCCCCTGAAGACCACGACGTTCGAGTACCGGCGCGCCGATGGTGCGTGGCAGACGCAGCACCGCGAGACCTATGAGCGCGACAACGCCGCCGCCGTGCTGCCCTACAACCTTGCCCGGCGCACGGTGATCCTGGTGCGCCAGTTCCGCCTGCCGGCATTCATCCGCGGCTACGACGATCTCCTGATCGAGGCCGCCGCCGGCGTGCTCGACGATGCCTCCCCCGAAGTGCGCATCCGCGCCGAAGCCGAGGAGGAAACCGGCTACCGGCTGCACCACGTCCACAAGGTATTCGAGGCCTTCATGAGTCCAGGCGCCATCACCGAGAAGCTGCATTTCTTCGTCGCCGAGTACGAGCCCGAGATGCGCGTCAGCGACGGCGGCGGCCTCGAACATGAGGGCGAGGACATCGAGGTGCTGGAACTCTCCATCGACGACGCTCTGGCGATGATCGCCGACGGCCGCATCATCGACGCCAAGGCGATCATGCTGCTGCAATACGTGGCGCTGCATATTTTCAGGTGAACTGTCTTCCTTCTCCCCTTGCGGGAGAAGGTGGCGCGAAGCGCCGGATGAGGGGTATGCTTCCGCGAACTCCCGAGGGAGTTGGACTTGCGGAGAGATACCCCTCACCCGTCTCGCCGCTATCGCGGCGAGCCACCCTCTCCCACAGGGGGAGAGGGAAAAGGGCGCGGCTCGCTCTATCGGCGCTGCAATTCTGTCCTGCGCCGCCGCTCCCCCCGTTGAGCAACCCCAAAACTACCTCTAGTCTGTCGCCAACCAAGAACCAGGAGACGCGCCCCATGTCTGCTCCGCGCGACGACGAATTCGGCTTTGCGCCCGACTACGACTCCCCCGTCCCCTATATGCAGCGCACGCGCGATTATTACGCGGCGATCGGCTACACCACGCCGTACCGCTGGGCGCATCACACCGAGGCGCCGTTCCAGCCGCTGAAGAAGCCGCTGGCAAAATCGCGTGTCACCATCATCACCACCGCTGCGCCTTACGATCCCACCAAGGGCGACCAGGGGCCCGGTGCGGCCTATAACGGCAGCGCGAAGTTCTACCAGGTCTATGACGGCGACACGTCGCAAGAGCACGACCTTCGCATCTCCCACATCGGCTACGACCGCAAGCACACCTCGGCGACCGACAGCGGCACCTGGTTTCCGCTGCCGCAGCTGCTGAAGGCGTCCGCCGCCGGACGTATCGGCGAAGTGGCACCGCGCTTCTTCGGCGCGCCGACCAATCGCAGCCACCGCGTCACGCTCGACACCGACGCGCCGGAGATTCTTTCGCGCTGTATCGCCGACAAGGTGGACGTCGCGGTGCTGGTGCCGAACTGCCCGGTCTGCCACCAGACCACCGCGCTGGTGGCGCGGCACCTCGAGCGGAACGGCATTCCGACCGTGATCATGGGCTGCGCCAAGGACATCATCGAGCACGCGGCAGTGCCGCGCTTTTTGTTCAGCGACTTCCCGCTCGGCAATTCCGCCGGCAAGCCGCACGACGTCGCATCGCAGGCGCAGACGTTCGAACTGGCCTTGAGGCTGCTGGAGACCGCAAGCGGCCCGCAGACCACGATGCAATCGCCGCTGCGCTGGAGCGAGGACGCCTCCTGGAAGCTCGACTACAACAACGTCGCGCAGCTCTCCCCAGAGGAGCTGGCGCGGCGCCGTGCCGAATTCGACAAGCAGAAGGAGATCGCGCGCGGCAACCGCGCCGCCTGACGTCCTCCAAAAACAACAATCAGGGGAGAGAGACGTGACGCGACCGTTCGAGGGCGTGAAGATCCTGGATTTTACGCAAGTGCTGGCCGGTCCCTATGCGAGCTACCAGCTCGCGCTGCTGGGGGCGGACGTCATCAAGGTCGAGCGGCGCGAGGGCGAGGACATGCGCCGCACGCCGCTCTCCCGCGAATGGGCCGAGCGCGGGCTCGCGCCGGCGTTCCAGGCCATCAACGGCAACAAGCGCAGCCTGACGCTCGATCTGCAGAAGCCCGATGCCATCGCGATCGTGAAGAAGCTCGCCGCGCAGGTCGACGTCGTCATGGAAAACTTCCGTCCGGGCGTGATGGACAAGCTCGGCATCGGTTATGAGGCGCTCTCCGCGATCAATCCAAAGCTGATCTATTGCGCAGTCTCCGGCTTCGGCCAGACCGGCCCGGATCGCCTGCGGCCCGGCTATGACGGCAAGATGCAGGCGCTATCCGGCATCATGGCCATCACCGGCCATCCGGAGACGGGGCCGACGCGCGCAGGCTTTGCGGTGTGCGACGTGCTCTCGGGCGCCACGGCCGCATTCGGCGTGTCGAGCGCGCTGTATCAGCGAGACCGCACCGGCAAGGGGCAGCTCATCGACGTCTCCATGCTGGAGGCGACGATGGCGTTTCTCTCGGGGCAGATCGCCGACTGGTCGGTCGCCGGCCATCGCCAGCAGCTTTCGGGCAACCAGGCGGTGAGCCGCAGGACGACGGCAAACCTGTTCAAATGCGGCGACGGGCACATCCTGCTCGCCGTCAACAACGAGAAGCAGTACCGCGCGCTGATGTCCACGCTCGGCCGCGAGGACACGCTGAGCGACCCGCGCTTTGCCGACTGGTTCGCGCGCAACGAGAACGAGCCGGCGCTCCGCGCCATCATCGAGGAGGCGCTGGCGAAACGGCCGGCGCGCGAATGGGAGACGATTCTGGAAGACGCAGGCGCGCCCTGCGCCAGCATCTGGAAGGTCGAGGAGGTCATCGACCATCCGCAAATCAAGGCGCGCGGCGCGATCCAGGAGCTCGACACGCCCTACGGCCGCCTGCGCTTTGCCGGCAGCGGATTCAAGCTCGCCCATGGCGGCGGCAAGCTCGACCGGATGGCGCCGGAGCTGGGGGCGGATACGGACGCGGTGCTGAGCGAACTCGGGTTCGATGCGGCGGAGATCGCGGGGCTGAGGGCGAGAGAGATTGTGTGAAACTCCGCTGCCGTACAAAACTCCGCTGTCGTCCCGGACAAGCGCCAGCGCAGATCCGGGACCCATAACCACAGGATGGTGTTTGGCGAAGACTCGTGGTTGCCATCGCGCGCAACAACCGCTCCCTGTGGTTATGGATCCCGGATCTGCGCGCGCTTTGGGCGCGCTTGTCCGGGACGACAGCGGAGTGCTTGCCTAAAACAACGACCCCTGCCCGTCATCGGATGACGCGGCAGCAACCTTCCGCACCACCTTCTTCGGCTTCGCCGCCTCCGCCTCCATCTCCTCCGCACTGATCGGCAGGAGCAGCTGCTCGTCGTCATTGGCGACGCGGTTGACGCGGGTCGAAACAGGGTGCCAGGCGAATTCGCCGATGCGCGGTGCCGTCAACAGCGGCAGGATCGCATCGATCTCGTCGCCGCGATGATCGAGCCAGCGCTCGAAATCGCGCGGGCTGATAGTCACGGGCACGCGGTCATGCAGCGCGGCGAGATCCTCGCTGGCCGCCGCCGTCACGATCGCGACCGTGTCGAGCTCCTCGCCGTTCGGCCCGACCCAGGTCTCGAACACCGCGGCAAAGCCGAGCGGCTCGCCGTCGGCGCGATGGATGAAGAAGGGCTGCTTGCGGCCGCCCTCCGACTTCCACTCATAATAGCCGTCGGCCGGGATCAGGCCGCGGCGCCGGCGAATCGCTTTCTTGAACGCGGGCTTCTCCAGCACCGTCTCCGAGCGGGCGTTGATCAACAACGTAAATCCGCGGGGGTCCTTGACCCAGGACGGCAACAGGCCCCAGCGCATCAGGCGGAAATGGCGCGCGCCGTTCTCGACCAATACGACCGGAATCGGTTGCGTCGGGGCGACATTGTACCGGGGCGGGAAATTCGGCTGCTCGATATAGCCGAACAGTTGCCGCAAAGCCGCGGGGGCCGAAGTTATGACGAAGCGTCCACACATCCTTGGGGGCCTATATAGGGTCCGTTCAGGTCCTTTTAACCCCGAACGTTAACACTGCGGCAGATGAGCTCAACGGCCACCCAACCCGCCCGGCATGTACAGACGGGCCCCGAGGCTGCGGCCTGGGCCGAACGGCTGCGCGTGGCCAACATCAACCCGCGGACCGGGCTTGCCACTGACTATCTCAACCATTTCAATGAAGCCGTGATGCTGCTGGAAATGGTCCCTGATATGCCGGAATGCGCCGAAGATTTTTTGACCTGGTCGCCGCTGTCCTATGCCGAGCATTTCACGGCGTCGAACTTCAAGGCGCGGGACCTCGCGATCGAGGCCTATGAGAAGGCCGATCCCAACGTGCGCGCCCAGTTCGACCACATCACGGACACCATGACCTCGATCCTGACCGCGGTCGGCTCGGCCATGCGCGAGGTCGAGAAGGACACGACCCGCGTTCGCCTCGCCGAGCAGGCCACGCTCTGGGTCAAGCCGCTGATCGCGGCCTGCGGCGGCATCATCAATGGCGGCGCGGAGGCCGACGTCGACACCATCATGGCGAACTAGCGCCATGTCCGCCGTCGTCCAGCCCAGCCATCCCCAGATCGCCGTCAGTGCCGCGATTTTTCGCGACGGCAAGGTGCTTCTGACCCGCCGCGCCCGCTCGCCCGCAAAAGGGTTCTATTCGCTGCCCGGCGGCCGGGTCGAGTTCGGCGAATCGCTGCACCAGGCGCTCAAGCGCGAGGTCGACGAGGAAACCGGGCTCGAGATCGAGATCATTGGGTTAGCCGGCTGGCGCGAGGTGCTGCCGGCCGCGCCCGGCGCCGGCCACTACCTCATCATGTCCTTTGCCGCCCGCTGGGTGGCCCGGGAGCCGGTCCTGAACGACGAGCTCGACGATTACTGCTGGATCGCCCCGGACGCCCTGGCGAGCCTTGGCGACCTCAAGCTGACCGGGGGGCTGGAGGAGGTCATCCAGTCCGCCCACCGGCTGCTGGGGGCCTGACGGCCCGCCTTGCGCCCGCCGTCCCGAGGGGGCATACAGCCGCCGATGTTGACGCGATTTCTGGCCATTTTTGCCCTGATTGTCGCCTGCGCCTGCGCGCCCGCCCGGGCCCAGGACGTGGCAGCGCCGTTTGACGGCGAATTGCAGCGGCTGGCCGAGATCCTCGGCGGGCTGCATTATCTGCGCGGCATCTGCGGGTCCAACGAAGGCAACAAATGGCGCAGCGAGATGCAGGCGCTGATCGATGCCGAAACTCCCTCCGGCGAGCGCCGCACCCGCATGATCGCCGGCTTCAACCGCGGCTATAACGGCTTCCAGCAGACCTATCGGAGCTGCACGCCCGCCGCGACGGTGGCGATCCGCCGCTATATCGAGGAAGGCTCGAAGATCTCGCGCGATCTCACCGCGCGCTACGCGAACTGAATTCTCTCTGTCATTCCGGGGCGCGACGAAGTCGCGAGCCCGGAATCCATCTGGCCGCAGAGACTGCCGAACAATGGATTCCGGGCTCGCGCTGCGCGCGCCCCGGAATGACGGAGTGCTGGAACCCTGTCATCGAGTTTGTTCACAGCCGTTAACCGTTCCTAAAGATGTAGCCTAGCGGGCGTTAATACGCGTGCTACACCTCTCGTACAGCGCATCGCCGTGGACGCGCCCCAGCCCTGATCGAGTTTCATGAGCCAGCCGATTTCCTACGCCCCCGACCGTGCGCCACTGCCCGATCACGAGCAGAAGCAGGCAGCCCTGAGCTATCTCAACGAGGCCTGGGCCGAGGCGCGCCATGACGGCGTCGACGGCGACTGCCTGGCGCAGGCGAGCCTGTTCGCCGCATTCGCCGAACTCGTCGGCACCTATGGCGAGGACGCGGTCGCGAAATTCGTCGAGGGTTTTCCCGGCCGCATTCGCAACGGCGAATTCTCCGTCGACATCTCCAGGCAGTAAGCCCTGCCTCGAAAATGACCCCGCCACGCGGGCGGGGCCAGTTGACGGATGAATGACTTTGCGACGACAAGGTCGCGAAGTCTGCCGCCTTTATCGCACGGAAGCCGTCTCCCGCGGACAAGCATTAGTCTCGCGATGAGCGGGAGATATTCCCGACAGAGCCGGGAACGCGCTCCCTCCTCCTTCTCACGGCTCGATCTTGAGCGTCGCTTTCATGTTCGGATGATAGCGACAGTAGTACTCGACCGTTCCAGCTTTCTTCACGACTGATGTCGCCGACTTCTTCGGCGGCAGCGTCACGTCGAAATCGCCGTTCTTCGCAGTGGCGGTGTGGGCGAAGACGTCCTTGTTGATCCAGGTGATGGTATCGCCGACCTTCGCCGATACCTCAGCCGGAGCGATCACGAGATTCTCCATCGTGATCTCTATCGTCGCGGCGCGCGCCGGGACTGATATCGACAGGAAGATGACCGCAAGCGCGATCGAAGCGAGGCGTCCCGGCATCCCACCCTCTCTATTTCAGCTCGACCGCGACATGCTCGGCGTGCTGCTGATGGCCCTGAAAGATCTTCAGGCCGGTCTGCAACAGGCTCTTCAGCTCGGCATTGCTGGCGGACGGAATGAGCTGGGTCTCCAGCGCGCCGTTGACCGCCTTGTGGTAGGCGACCTCGTTCGCGACATAGGCCTTGTCGAACGCTGCGCCGCTCAGCTTGTCGAGCTCGGCCAACTTGTCGCTCGCCTGCTTCGACAGCGCCTTGCTGGTGTCGTTGTCTTCAGGGGTGACGTTCAGCTTCTTGACCAGCGCCAGCGCCTGCTTGTTGACCGCCTCGTGGTCGCGCAGCATGTCCTCGGCGAACGCCTTCACGTCCTTGTTCTTCGCTTTTTTCTGCGCCTGCTTGGCGGCGTTGATGTCGATCACGCCGGCGGTGTAGGCGATATGGGCGATCTGCGGATCGGTCGGCTTGTCGGCGGCGCTGGCGCCTTGCAGCGCAGGGCTCGACAGCAGAATTGCCGCGGCGACCGCCGCGCTCCAACGGATGAACATGGTTTGACACTCCTGTGATGCCGGACGTTTCGCCGGCGCGTTGCTTCACAGGAATTGGATGGGCGTTTCGCGCAAACGTTCCCGGAAAATTTCAGCCGCCTACACCGAGCCGCTTCAGCACCGCTTCGGTCAGGCGCTCGCAGCGCCAGCCGGCAAACGGGAAGGCATCCATCATCACCGGGCCGATCTCTTTCTCGACATTCTCGCGCAGCATGGTGCGGGCGCGATGCAGCCGCGTCTTCACCGTCTCGGGTTTCACGCCGAGCAGATCGGCGGTCTCCTCGATGTTCATGCCCTCCATGACGCGTGCGACGAACACCATGCGAAAAACGTCCGGCAACTCGTCGATGGCGCGTTCGACGACGCGCTGGATTTCACGTTGGGCCATGGTCCTTTCCGGATCGCCTGCGGGAGAAACGGGAAATTTGATGATCTGCGCCTCGAGCGCGGCTTCCGACACCGAGCCGAGCTCGACATGCGGCCTCGCGCTTCGCGACCGGCCAAGCGCCTCGTTGATGGCGATGCGCGACAGCCAGGTCGACAGGCCGGACTCACCGCGGAAGCCGTCGAGATGGGTGAAGGCGCGCAGATAGGTTTCCTGCACCACGTCCTCGGCTTCGCTGTCGCTACGCAGAATTGCGCGCGCGAGGCGGTATAGCCTGCGGTTGTTGGCCTGCATGATCTCGCGCAGCGCGGCCTCGTCGCGGCCCCTCGCGCGATCGATCAGTTCGGCTTCCGATGACCGGATTTCTGATGCCTTGACGTTCGGTCCCTTGGCCCCGGCGGCGGTCCCTTGCATGGCGGTTACCTGCTCGTTTCGCATCGTTCCGGACATTGGATGCAGGCCAAGTGAAAAGGTTCCTGACTTTCTTACCCGGCCCTGGAGGGGGAGGGTAAGAAAGACCTAATCCGTCTCGATCGGCAGTGACGGATCCCGCGCCCATTCGCCCATCGAGCCGTCGTACAGCGTCAGCTTGTCGTAGCCGAGCTGGGTCAGCAGCAAGAGGTCGATCGTCGCCGAGATGCCGCCCCCGCAATACACGATCACATTCTTGTCGCGCGTGACGCCCTGGGCGACGAACTTTGCTTCCGCATCCGCAAGATTCGTCAGCGTCTTGTCGGCATTGACAAGCGTTGGGGCTGGCACGTTGACGCTGCTCGGCACGCGGCCGGGCCGACCGTAGCGGCTCGGCTCGAGGCCTTGGTGAAACTGCGGCAAGAGCGCGTTGACGATGGCCGTCGCGGGATCACCGATCCGCGCCTTCACGACATCCTTGTCGACGAAGAAGCCCGCGCGCGGCGCGGCCTTGAAGGTCGTGGCCGGATAGCCCTTCGGTGCGCCCGTCTCGACCGGCCGCCCCTCTTCCTTCCATTTGTCGCGGCCGCCGTCGAGCACGCGGGCATCGACGCCGAGTGAGCGCAGCATCCACCAGAACCGCGTCGACCACATCATAGTGCCGATGCTGTAGAGCACGATGGTCTTGCTCGCATCGAGGCCGTGGCGGCCGAAGGCCGCCTCGAGCTGGGCCACTTCAGGCATCATGTAGAGCGGCCGCGCGGAGGTGTCGGAGAACTCGCCTTGCAGGTCGAGGAAATCGGCACCGGGAATGTGGCCGGCTGCGAATGTCTTGTCGCCCGGTACCGCACGATAGGGCACGTCGCTGCCCGGCGGGACAGGTTCATTGTAGGTCGTGCAGTCGTAGAGGCGGAGATTGGGATCGCCAAGGATCGCGGCCAGTTGCCCGGTGGTGATGAGGGGTGTCGGTTGGGACATGCGATGACCTCTCCAACGTCGTCGTCCTGGCGAAAGCCAGGACCCATTACCACCGCATTATCTGGCTGCGGGCAAGTGTGGCCACCAATCTTCGCAACAATACCCGGTCGGGGTTATGGGTCCTGGCTTTCGCCAGGACGACACCGAGTGTGAAGCGTATCTGTGCCATCTAACGACCAAGGCCCCTACTGCTTCAGCGTCTCCAGAAACCGCACCGGCTCGCCTTGCGAGGGCGTCACCAGCTCGCCCTGCCACATCACGCGGCGGCCGCGGATGAAGGTGCCGACGGGCCAGCCTGTCACGCGGACGCCATCGTAAGGCGTCCAGCCGGCCTTGGAGGCCACCCATTTGTTGGTGATGGTTTCGCTGCGCTTGAGATCGACGATGGTGAAGTCGGCGTCATAGCCCGCGGCGATCCGGCCCTTGCAGGCCATGTTGTAGAGGCGCGCGGGGCCGGCACTGGTGAGATCGACGAAGCGGGCGAGCGACAGGCGGCCCGCATTGACGTGGTCGAGCATCAGCGGCACCAGCGTCTGCACGCCGGTCATGCCGGAGGGCGAGGCCGGATAGGTCTTCTGCTTCTCTTCCAGCGTGTGCGGAGCATGATCCGAGCCGAGCACGTCGATGATGCCCTGCTCGATGCCGCGCCAGATGCCGGCGCGGTGATCGGCGCCGCGCACCGGCGGGTTCATCTGCGCCAGCGTGCCGAGCCGCTCGTAGCACTCCGGCGCGACGAGGGTGAGATGATGCGGCGTCGCCTCGCAGGAGGCAACATCCTTGTGGTCGCGCAGGAACTCGATCTCTTCCTTGGTCGAGATGTGCAGCACGTGGATACGCTTGCCGGTTTCACGCGCGAGCTTGACGAGGCGCTGCGTCGCCATCAGCGCCGCGGCCTCGTCGCGCCAGACCGGATGCGAGCGCGGATCGCCCTCGATGCGCAGCGGCTTGCGCTCGTTGAGGCGGTACTCGTCCTCGGCATGGAATGCGGCGCGGCGGCGGATCACCTGGAAGATGCGGCGCAGGCTTTCGTCGTCCTCCACCAGCAGCGCGCCGGTGGACGAGCCGATGAACACCTTGACGCCGGCGCAGCCCGGCGCGCGCTCCAGCACCGGCAGGTCCTGCACGTTCTCGCGGGTGCCACCGATGAAGAAGGCGAAATCGCAGTGCATGCGGTGATGGGCGCGCTTCACCTTGTCGGTGAACTCGGCCTCATTCACAGTCAATGGGGACGTGTTCGGCATCTCGAACACGGCGGTGACGCCGCCCATCACGGCGCTGCGCGAGCCGGTCTCGAGGTCTTCCTTCTGCTCCAGCCCGGGCTCGCGGAAATGCACCTGCGTGTCTATCACGCCGGGCAGGATGTGCAGGCCCTTGCAGTCGATCACCTCGGCGGCTGAGCCTTGCGACAGCGCGCCGATCTCGGCGATGCGGCCATTGGCAATGCCAATGTCGCGCTGGCCCTCGCCGTCCTGGTTGACGACCGTGCCGCCCTTCAAGATCACATCAAAACGCTGGGTCATGGGGCCTCTCTCATCCCCAAGCGCAGGGCTCGAGGTCTTGTCGTTTATGCCTTGCGGGCTTACGTTCCGGAGCAACATGTCGCAAGAGATTTTCGCATGAAATCAGCGTTTCTTCCCGACCGGGGCGTGGTCAAAGTCGCGGGCGAGGATGCGCGCAACTTCCTCAACGGCCTGATCACGACCGACGTCGACAGGCTGAAGCCGGGCTTGGGGCGATTCGGCGCGCTGCTGACGCCACAGGGCAAGATCATCGTCGATTTCCTGATCACGGAGGTGCCGGCCGGCCATGGCGGCGGGTTCCTGATGGATTGCCCGAAGGTGCTGGCGGAGACCCTCGCCACCAAGCTGAAATTCTACAAGCTGCGCGCCAAGGTGACGGTGGAAAACCTCGATCTCGGCGTGCTCGCGGCCTGGGACGGCCAGCTTGCGGCGCAACCGGACCTTGCCTTCGCCGATCCGCGCAACGATGCGCTCGGCACTCGCATCCTGATCCCCGAGGATCTCAAGCAGAAGCTGTCCGACCTGATCGGTGCCGACCTCGTCGACGCGGCCGACTATGAGGCGCACCGCATCGCGCTCGGCGTGCCGCGCGGCGGGCTCGATTTCATGTACAGCGATGCCTTCCCGCACGAGACCAACATGGACCGCCTCGCCGGCGTCGATTTCGACAAGGGCTGCTATGTCGGCCAGGAGGTCGTCTCGCGCATGCAGCATCGCGGCACCGCGCGCACCCGCAGCGTCAAGGTGCTGCTCGATGACATCTCGCCGGAAGTCGGCGTCAGCATTCTCGCAGGCGACAAGCCGGTCGGGACCATGGGCTCGTCGGCGCAAGGCAAGGGCATCGCGCTCGTGCGTATCGACCGCGTCGCCGACGCGCTCGATGCCGGCCAGCCGCTCACGGCCGGTGGCCTTGCCCTGACGCTCGCCGAACCTGACGTCGTCCGCGTTCCAGCCAAGCAGCCCACCGCATGAGCCGCGCTCCCCGCCTGCATCCCGACGGCCTGACCCGCTGCCCCTGGCCCGGCGAAGATCCGCTCTACATCGCCTATCACGACACCGAATGGGGTGTGCCGGAGTATGACGACCGCGCGCTGTACGAGAAGCTGATCCTCGATGGCTTCCAGGCCGGCCTGTCCTGGATCACGATCTTGCGCAAGCGCGACAATTTCCGCAAAGCTTTTGACGATTTCCAGCCGGAGAAGATCGCGCGCTACAATGCCAAGAAGGTCCATGCGCTGATGAACGATGCCGGCATCGTGCGCAACCGCGCCAAGATCGACGGCGCGATCCTGAGCGCGAAGTCGTATCTCGACATCATGGAGAAGGGCCCGGGCTTCTCAAAGCTGCTGTGGGACTTCATGGGCGGAAAGCCCAAGGTCAACCATTTCAAGACAACCGCGAGCGTGCCGGCCTCGACGCCGCTGTCGGTGCAGATCTCCAAGGAGCTGTCCGCGCGCGGCTTCAAGTTCGTCGGCCCGACCATCGTCTACGCCTTCATGCAGGCAACCGGCATGGTCAACGACCATCTCGTCGACTGTCACTGCCACGCGACCTGCGGCAAGACGCAGCGCAAGCCGCGCCTCAAGGTCAAATGACCGCGAAGAAGACCGCACGCGGCGCGGAGTCCCGCGCCTGGCAGCGCATGCTGTCGGGACGGCGGCTCGACCTGCTCGATCCCTCCCCGCTCGATGTCGAGATCGCCGACATCGCCCATGGGCTGGCGCGCGTCGCGCGCTGGAACGGGCAGACCACCGGCGCGCACATCTTCTCGGTCGCGCAGCATACGCTGCTGGTGGAAACCGTGCTTCGGCACGAGATGCCGCGCGTGGACCAGCGCATGCGGCTCGCCGCATTGCTGCACGATGCGCCCGAATACGTGATCGGCGACATGATTTCGCCGTTCAAGGCCGTGCTCGACGGCCATTACAAGGCGGTGGAGAAACGGCTGCTCGGCGCCATCCACATCCGCTTCGGCCTGCCCCCGGTGCTGGCAGACGAGATCACCCAGGCTATCAAGGCCGCCGATCGCGGTGCGGCTTATCTCGAGGCGACCGAGCTTGCGGGCTTCAGCGAGAGCGAGGCGCGGCGCCTGTTCGGTAAGGATCCGGGCCTCTCCGACAGCGTCCGGCGCGACTATCTCACGCCCTGGACCGCGGCACGGGCGGAGAAGCAGTTTCTGGAGCGGTTTGGCGCGGTGTTTGCGTAGGTCCTGTAGGCGGTTGGTGGCGCCTCAATCTCTGCTGTCGTCCCGGCCTAGTGCGCAATTGCACACGGGGGGCCGGGACCCATAACCACAGGGAGAGGTTGCGGCGCAAAACTGATCACCACGAGCCTTCGCAAAACCTAATCCTGTGGTTATGGGTCCCGGGTCGGCGCGCGCTTGTGGCGCGCTTGTCCGGGACGACGGTGAGGCTTCGCTTTGCCCACCCTACGGCCGCGGCTATAATCAACAAAAAGGTCCGCCATGATCCACGTCTGTTCCCTCGCCGCGCTTCCCGAAACCGTCCGCCTCACCAGGGCCAGCCATGTGCTGACCGTGATGGCCAATGTCGAGCAGGTGGCGCGTCCGGTATCCGTGCTGCCGGCCAACCATCTCAAGGTGTCGATGGACGACATCACCGAGGAGATGGACGGCTTCGTCGCACCGTCCGAGACGCATATCGAGCAGGTGCTGAACTTCGTGCGCGGCTGGGACCGCAGCGCGCCGCTGGTGGTGCATTGCTATGCCGGCATCAGCCGCTCCACCGCGAGCGCCTTTGCCGCCGTCTGCGCGCTCAATCCGCATCGCGACGAGATCGAGATCGCTAAGAAGATCCGCGCGGCCTCGCCGATCGCCTCGCCGAACCGGCGCATCGTCGGCCTCGCCGACCGCGCGCTCGGTCGCAACGGCCGCATGCTGCGCGCGCTCGACGAGATGGGCCCGGGCGCGATGATGGTCGAGGGCCGCCCCTTCGTGATCGAGCTCGAATGACACAAGCGATCTCAGCCGCATGAGCGAGACGCTGCTGACACCGATCGAGATCGGCCTGACCGCTGCGATCGTCGCGATCGAGGACCATGAACCGCTGATCCTCACCGCGCACAGCAGTGACGGGCTGGCGGGCCTGCCGTTCGGGCCGTTCGACGCGCTGAGCCATCGCACCTTCGAGATCGGCCTGCGCGCCTGGGTCGAGGCGCAGGCGGGCCTGCGGCTCGGTTATGTCGAGCAGCTCTACACCTTCGGCGATCGCGGCCGTCATGCCGAGGCCGGCGACACCGGCGCGCATATGGTGTCGATCGGCTATCTCGCGCTCACACGCGCCGCGGGCGGCGAGCTCGCGGCAAACGGCGCAAGCTTCGAGCCGTGGTACCGCTTCCTGCCCTGGGAGGACTGGCGCGAGGAGCCGCCCGCCATCATCGCCCGCGACATCATCCCGGCGCTGACCAAGTGGGCCGAAGAAGAACCCCCCGAGACGACGCGCGCGCTGCCGCGCAAGGATCGCGTGCGGTTCTATTTCGGCCTCGACGGCGCGCCCTGGGACGAGGAGCGCGTGCTCGACCGCTACGAGCTGCTCTACGAGGCCGGGCTGATCGAGGAGGCGCGGCGCGACGGCCGTCCTGCGGCATTAGCGCGCAAGGCGCTGCCGGCGCTCGGGACCTCGATGCGGTTCGATCACCGCCGGATTCTCGCCACGGGAATCGCGCGGCTGCGCGCAAAACTGAAGTATCGTCCTGTGGTGTTTGAACTTTTGCCCGCCGAGTTCACACTCACGGAATTGCAGCATACGGTGGAAGCGATCTCCGGCCGGCATCTGCACAAGCAGAATTTCCGCCGCCTGGTCGAAACGGAAGCCCTGGTCGAACCGACCGGCGTGATGTCGACACAGACGGGCGGACGGCCGGCAGCGCTCTACCGCTTCCGCCGCGAGGTGCTCCAGGAGCGGCCCGCGCCGGGCTTGCGCGTTCGCTCCCGGCGCTAGACCCTGATATTTGTGGTACCGGCCCCTGCCCGCCGGTTGCCTGGAGGCTTCATGTTCGACGGCCCGTTCGACGTCTTTGCGCTGATCATTGCGATCATCGCCTTCCTGATCGCGATCAAGGCGGCCAGCCAGGCGACCGAGTTGCGCCGCCAGCTCAACTTGCTCGAAGGGAAGTTTTATGCGCAGCGGCCAGTGCAACCGCCGCCGCTGATGCCCGCGCAGGTTCAGGCTGAAGCGCCCGCAACGCCCGCCGACGAGCCGCCGCCGCTGGCTCCCGAAGCGGAGCCGGCACCCCCTCCGCTCGTCACCGAAGAGGTTTCACCGCCCCCGCTCGAACCGGGCACGGACACTGATGCGCCGCCTCCGGTGCCGGAGGCCGCGCCCGCGCCCGGCTTTGAAGAGCGTCTCGGCACGCGCTGGGTGGTCTGGATCGGCGGCCTTGCGCTCGCGCTCGGCGGCTTCTTCATGGTGCGCTATTCAATCGAGGCCGGCCTCCTCGGCCCCGGCGTGCGCGTCTTCCTCGGCGGCCTGTTCGCAGCCGCGCTTCTCGGCGCCGGCGAATGGACGCGGCGCAAGGAGAGCATCTCCGCCATCGCGGCGCTGCCGATCGCCAACATCCCCGCGATCCTCACCGCCGCCGGAACGGCGGTGGCGTTCGCCACCATCTATGCGGCCTATGCGCTCTATGGCTTCCTCGTGCCCGCCACCGCCTTCGTGCTGCTCGGCATCGTTGCGATGGGCACGCTCGCCGCAGCGCTGCTGCACGGGCCAGCGCTCGCCGGCCTCGGCGTGGCCGGCGCCTTTGTGACGCCGATCCTCGTCTCCAGCGGCAAGCCGGATTACTGGGCGCTCTACATTTATCTGGCCGTCGTCACCGCCGCGAGCTTTGGCCTCGCCCGCATCCGGCTGTGGCGCTGGCTTGCGGTCACGACCATCGCCTTCGCGGTGCTCTGGATCTTCCCGGGGCTCGATACCGAACAGGTGCAAGTCGCGCCGCACGCCTTCCATGTCATGGCGGGCTTCGTGCTCGCCGCGCTGCTCGTGGTCTGCGGCTTCATGTTCGGCCCGACCATCGAGGACGGCGAGATCGAGCCGGTCTCGTCGGGCGCGCTCGGCGCCTATCTGTTCGGCGCGATGCTGGTCGTGCTGTCGAGCGCGCATGCGGATCTGGCGCTGATCGCCTTCACGCTTCTGGTCGGCGGGACGCTGTTCGTGGCCTGGCGCGCGCCTGCGGCGACCGGCGCACTCGGTGCGGCTGCTGCGACCGTGTTCATCGTGTTCGCCGAATGGGCGGTGCGCGCCAACCCCGACATGCTGGTGCTGCCGGGCGGCCCGATGCCGGGCGTCGGCCCTGTCGCGACCGACAGTTCGGTGACGCTGCATCTGGTGACGGCCGCGATCTTCGCCGCCGGCTTCGGCGTCGCCGGCTTCTTCGCGCAGGGCCGGTCGAATTCCGCGATCATTCCCGTGGTGTGGTCGGCGGCGGGCGTCGCCACGCCGATCGCGATCCTCGTTGCGCTCTATGCGCGCATCGCCCATCTCGACCGCTCGATCCCGTTCGCGATCCTCGCCGTGCTGCTCGCCGCGGCCTTTGGCGCCGCGACCGAAGCCTTGATGCGTCGCGAAGACCGGCCGGGCGTCGCAACCTCGACCGCATTGTTCGCCACCGGCACGCTCGGTGCGCTGGCGCTGGCGCTGACCTTTGCGCTGGAGAAGGGCTGGCTCACCATTGCGCTGGCGCTGATGTCGCTCGGCACCGCCTGGATCTCGTTGCAGCGCCCGATTCCGGTGCTGCGCCGGTTAGCTGCCATCTTCGCCGCGATCGTCACCGCACGCATCGTCTATGATCCGCGCATCGTCGGCGATGCCGTCGGCACGACGCCGATCTTCAACTGGCTGCTGTGGGGCTACGGCCTGCCGGCGGCCTCGTTCTGGGGTGCGAGCATCTTCCTGCGTCGCCGCGCTGACGATGTCCCCTTGCGCGTCGTCGAGGCGGCCGCGATCCTGTTCACGGCGCTGCTCGCCTTCGTCGAAATCCGTCATTTCGCCACCGGCGGCCAGATGACATCGGCGCCGTCGCTGCTCGAATGCGCGCTACAAGTCTGTATCGCACTCGCCATGGCGATCGGGCTGGAGCGCCTGCGGCTGCGCAGCCGCAGCATCGTGCACAATGTCGGTGCGGTCGTGCTGACGGCGATCGCCGGGCTCATCAGCGTGTTCGGCCTCTTCATCCTGGAGAACCCGCTGATCTGGCACATCGACGTCGGCGGTGCGGTGTTCAACCTGCTGCTGCTCGGCTATGCGCTGCCGGCGGTGCTGATGCTGCTATTGTCCTACGCGGTGGTCGGCGAGCGCGGCAAGGTCTACGCCAACACCATCGCCGGCGGCGCACTGGTGTTCGCGCTCGCCTACGTGACGCTGGAGATCCGCCGCTTCTATCACGGCCCGATCCTTTCCACCGGCCCGACGACGGGCGCCGAGCAGTACACCTATTCGATCGGCTGGCTCGCCTTCGGCGTCGTGCTGCTCGGGGTCGGCATTCTCGTCAACTCGGAACGGGCGCGGCTGGCTTCCGCCGCCGTCATCGCGTTGACGATCCTGAAGGCGTTCGTCATCGACATGTCGACGCTGACAGGCGTCTACCGCGCGCTGTCGTTCATGTGCCTCGGCATCGTGCTGGTCGCGATCGGCTGGCTCTACCAGCGCATCCTGTTCCGGCGGCAGGCCCCACCGCCGCCGGCGCCGCAGACGGGCAGCTAGCGATCAGGCCGCGCGGACCGACTCCAGGAACTGCGCGACCTCGACCTTGAGGCGCGTGCTGTCGGTCGCCAGCGACTTCGCCGCCGACAGCACCTCGACCGAGGCCTCGCCGGTCTCGATCGCGCCGCGCTGCACGTCGGTGATGTTGGAGGAGACCTCCTGTGTGCCGAGCGAAGCCTGCTGGACGTTGCGCGAGATCTCCTGCGTCGCGGCGCCCTGCTGCTCGACGGCGGCGGCAATCGCTGCCGACACTTCGGACAGCCGCTCGATGGTGCCGCCAATCTCCTGGATCGCGCTGACGGACTCTTCCGTCGCCGCCTGGATGCCCGACACCTGCGCCCCGATCTCGCCGGTCGCCTTCGCCGTCTGCTCGGCCAGCGCCTTGACCTCGGACGCCACGACCGCGAAGCCGCGGCCGGCTTCGCCCGCCCGTGCCGCCTCGATGGTCGCGTTCAGCGCCAGCAGATTGGTCTGGCCCGCAATGGTGTTGATGAGCTCGACCACGTCGCCGATGCGGGAGGCCGCCTGCGACAGCGCGTTGACGCGCTCGTTCGTACGCGCCGCCTGCTCGACCGCCTCGGTCGCCATCCGCGCCGAATCCTGCACGCGCCGGCTGATCTCGGTGATCGAGGACGACAGTTCTTCGGAGGCAGACGCCACGGCCTGGACGTTGGTGGAGGCTTCCTCGGAGGCCGCCGCAACGACGGTGGCGAGCTCCTTTCCGCGCTGCGCGGTGCTGGTCAGCGTCGACGCCGACGCCTCGAGCTCGGTCGAGGCCGAGGAGACGGTGCCGACGACTTCGCCGATCATCGCCTCGAACTTGCGCGTGATGGCATCGACCCGGCGGCCGCGCTCGATCTTGGCCTCGGCGTCGAGCCTGGCCGCCTCGTCGGCCGCCCGCTTGGCGATCAGCGCTTCCTTGAAGATCTGCAGCGCATCCGCCATCGATCCGATCTCGGTCCTCTCGCCGCGATGCGGCACCTCGGCCGAGAGGTCGCCCTCGCCGAGCGACTGCATCGGCTTGATGATTGAAGCAATGCCACGCGAAACGTCACGCACGAGATAATAGGCGGCGCCGATCGCGATGATGACCGAGAGCACGATGATGCCGACCAGCACGCGGAAGATCAGCGCATAGCTGTCGGCCGCCTGCTTCGTCTCCAGCTCGGCACCGCTGTTGTTGAGCTCAATGCCCTTCTGCAGCAGCGGATCGGCCGCCTGGGCCATCTTCGCGACCTTGGTCTGCAGCATCTCATTGGCATCGGCCGGAAAACGGCCGACGCTCTTGCGCGACAGCGCCATCACGTCCTGCACGCCGTTCAAATACTCGGCCCACGCCTTGGCCCACTGCTCATAGAGCGAGCGCTCTTCGAACGAATTGATCAAGGGCTCGTAGACCTTGCGCGTCTTCTCGATCCGTTCGCGCAGCGAGGCCAGCCGCTTCTCGGCGGCGTCCTTGCCCTCGGCGCTGTCCTGCATCAGGTGCAGGCGGAGCGCGACGCGCAGCTCGTTGATGTCGGCGCGGAGCGAACCGAGCGCGCGCACGCTCGGCAGCCAGCTTTCCGCTATCTCGACCGTGTGGGCATTGATGTTCTGCATGGTGCCGATCGCCGTCACGCCGACGCCGGCGAGCGAGAGCACGAGAACTGACAGCACGGTCAGAAGCTTGAAGACGATCGACAACTTCGACATCACGACAAATCCCGGTGAAGACCTAGCAACGCACGAATGACATGCGCCGCAATCGTCGCGACAGGACGACAGGGCGGAAGTCAGTTCATCAATGCTGGCTGGTTCTTATCCCCTCAGATTGCGCTGATAGTTGCAAACAGGCGTTAACAGGAACCTACGTAAAACTACGCGGCCGCACTGGCTGCCGTTATTTTTTCCGCAACCAGTTGTTGCGGTCGCGCAGATATCCCGCTGCGTCACACCAGCACACCGCAATGCAACATTCGAACGGCGGCACCGACATCGTCACGCAGCCCGCACCGACTCCAGGAAGCGCGCGACTTCGCCCTTCAGCCGGTTGCTCTCCCGCGACAGCGACTGAGCAGCCGAATGCACCTGCGCCGAAGCCGCGCCGGTCTCGCCGGCGCCGCGCTGGACGTCGCCGATATTCGCCGAGACTTCGGACGTGCCGTGCGCGGCATGCTGGATGTTGCGGGAGATCTCCTGCGTCGCCGCGCCCTGCTCCTCCACCGCGGCGGCGATGGTCGACGAGATCTCCGACATCCGCGCGATGGTGTCGCCGATCTCCTTGATCGCGCCGACGGAATCTTCCGTCGCGGTCTGGATCGCGCCGATGTGCTGGCTGATCTCGCCGGTTGCCTTCGCGGTCTGCTCGGCGAGCGCCTTCACTTCGGTTGCGACGACCGCAAACCCCTTGCCGGCTTCACCGGCCCGCGCCGCCTCGATCGTCGCGTTCAGCGCCAGGAGATTGGTCTGGGCGGCGATGGTGTTGATCAATTCGACCACGTCGCCGATGCGGCTCGCCGCTTTCGTCAAATCGGCGACGCGCGCGTTGGTGCGCTCGGCTTGTCCGACCGCAACGTCGGCGACGCGGGCCGATTCCTGCACCTGGCGGCTGATCTCGGAGATCGAGCTCGTCATCTCCTCGCTCGCTGATGACACCGACTGCACGTTGGCGGATGCCTCCTCCGAGGCCGCTGCAACAGCGGTCGCAAGCCCGTTGCCGCGTTCGGCGGCCTGCGTCAGCGTGTTGGAGGAGGCCTCGAGCTCGGTTGCCGCCGACGAGACGGTCTCGATGATCTCGCCGACCGCGCCTTCGAACGTGTCGGCGAGCCGACGCATGTCGGCCTTGCGCTGTTCGCGTCCGCGCGCATCCGCTTCCAACTGTTCAACGCGCAGCCGCTCGGCCTCCGCCATGCTGGTCCTGAACACCTCGACGGCGCCGGCCATTTCGCCGATCTCGTCCCTGCGCCCGACGCCGGGAACGGAGATCGAGAGTTCGCCGCGCGCAAGTCGCGTCATTGCGCCGACCATGGCACCGAGCGCCTTCGAGATCGAGCGTCCCAGGAGAAAGCCGACGGCGGCAAGCACGACGACGGTGACACCAAAGGCGACAACCATCCACAACCGCACGACCTCGCGGGTGGTGGCCTCGGCGACCTCCGCCTGCCTGGACATGGCATCAACCGCCGACCGCACCTCGACCATGACAGGCTCGATCTCGCGGAAGGTCTTCATCATGCTGGCATCAAGGGCCGCGCTCTGCTGCGCGGTCTCCGCCCAGGCCGAAAACTCGGACTGGTATTTCTGGAGCTTGGCCATGATGTCGTTCATCACCGCCGTAGGGACTGCAACGACCTCTATCGCCTTGGAAAATTCAGCCGCGGCCTTCTTCACCTCGGCAATGTACTTTGGGTCGCGCCGCAGCATGAAGTCCTTCTCATGCCGGCGCATCATCAGCATCCAGCTCGTCGTCCTGGGATCGTCGATTTCCTTCAGCTTGGTCTCGATGTCGTGCACGGCAGTGCGGAGCGAGCCGGACAGGCCGAGCGTCTCGGACAGGCCGAGCCTGGTCTCCGCAACCACCAGCGCGGCGAAATCCGACGCGTAGCGCCTGAAGCCGTCCTGAGCCTGCTTCATCTTGTCCGACAGCGCTTTCATGCCACCGGCCGCCATCAGCCGCTGCACCTCGTCGAAATCGCGGTTGATCGGCCCGATCAGCTCGGCATGCGCCTTGGCGGAGCTTTCGGTGCGCCGCTGCTGGAAGTTCTTCTCGTTGCGGCGCGCCTCCAGCATCTCGATCGAGAGCTGCTTGTCGAGATCGGCGATGGCGCGGGCGCGATTGGCAGTGTCGCGGGAAGCATCCTGGGACAGGCTGCCGATCTCGTAGATCGCGCCAAAAGCGACGAGGCCGATGAGGCCGAAAAGTCCGATCGCCATGACCTTGTGGGTCAGGCGGATGGAAGGGCCACTCATGAATGTGCTCCAACGAATCGAGACGCAATACGCAGAGGGCGACTCAGCGCCCGGAATATTGCGGGCATCATGACTGCGTCGCTTTTCCGGAAGGTTAACCCTGCGTGCATTGGTCATGGCGCCGAAATATGAACGCGCGCAGCCGCCACGCTTTCACGCGCGACGGTTGCGGATCGAATCTTCCGAAGGACGGCCGCTCTCAGGCGGCCCGCACCGTCTCGAGAAATTTCCCAACCTCGAGCTTGAGGCGATTGCTGTCGCCGGACAGCATCTGCGCGGCGGACAGCACCTGCGAGGAGGCCGAGCCGGTCTCGCTCGCGCCACGCTGTACGTCGGTGATGTTGGACGAGACCTGCTGCGTGCCGTGCGCGGCCTGCTGCACATTGCGGGAAATCTCCTGCGTTGCCGCGCCCTGCTCTTCCACCGCAGCCGCGATCGTCGAGGAGATCTCCGACAACTTTTCGATGGTGTCGCTGATGTTCTTGATGGCGCCGACCGATTCCTGTGTCGCAGCCTGGATGCCGGAGATCTGCTGGCCGATCTCGCCGGTTGCCTTCGCCGTCTGCTCGGCGAGCGCCTTGACCTCTGATGCGACGACCGCAAAGCCCTTGCCGGCCTCGCCCGCGCGCGCCGCCTCGATCGTGGCATTGAGCGCCAAGAGGTTGGTCTGGCCCGCGATGGTGTTGATCAGCTCGACGACGTCGCCGATGCGCGTCGCCGCCTTGGACAGTTCGCTGACGCGCTCGGTGGTGGTGCGGGCCTGCCCGACGGCTTCGCTCGCCACGCGAGCGGATTCCTGCACCTGCCGGCTGATCTCCGTGATCGAGGAGGACAGCTCTTCCGTGGCCGAGGCCACCGACTGCACGTTGGTGGAGGCTTCTTCCGAGGCTGCCGCGACCATGGTTGTGAGCTGTTGCGTACGCTCGGCGGTCGAGGTGAGCGTAGTGGCGGACGCCTCGAGCTCAGTCGAGGCCGATGACACCGTCCCGACGATCTCGCCGACGGCGCCTTCGAAACTGTCGGCAAGCCTGCGCATCTCCGATTTGCGCTGCTCGGCTGCGATCTGATCCTGCCGCATCTTGGCTTCGGCTTCCTCGCGCGCCTTCTGCTCGGACACGATCTTGAATTTCTCGACGGCGCCCGCAACCTCGCCGACCTCGTCCTTGCGGCCGAGGCCCGGCAGAATCACCGAGAAGTCACCTGCGGCGAGCTTCTCCATCGCCGACGTCAACGCGCGCATGGGCCGCGCGATGCTGAAGACGGAGAAGATGCACGCGCCGATCAGAACCAGCGCGACCAGCACGCCCGTGACGAGCGACACCCGGGCAACGGACGCGGCCTCGGCTTCCGCCTCCGCACGGGCCTCGGCGCTGCTCTTCTTGGCGAAGTTGGTGATCTGGTCGGCGAGCTCGGATATCTCTTCGTTGATCGGCGCCAGCATCTCCTTGCGGATGCGGTTGACCTCGGCCGTGAGCCTGGCGTGCTCCGCCGCCGCTTCGCCGTCCTTCTTGCCGTCGAGCACGAGCTCCTGCTTGCGGATGGCTTCGATCTGCTGCTCGCCTTTGCCGAAATTTCCGATCAGCACGGTCAGGCGGTCGATCCGCTTGCGGTTTTCCGGCGAGTGCGACAGCTTCGCCATCTCCCCCGAGAATTTCAGCGCCGCCGTCTGGCGATCGCCGAAATAGGTGACGGCCTTCTGCATCTCGGCCGGCGAGGATGAGGTCAGGATATCGCGAATGCCGATCTGCATCCCGCGGACCGAGGCCTTCGCCTCCGCGGCGTTTTGCGCGACCGCCTGCTGTCCCGATGCGGCGTTGCTGAGCCTCTGGACTTCGGTGCCACCGCTCATCTGGAGGAAGATCATCAGCGCGACGAGCCCGATGGTCAGCGCGGAGGTGACGGCGAGCTTGGTGCCAATTCGCAGGTTCTGAATGAACGACATTGAAGCATCCCCGGATACGCATTGCCGCGCCAATGCGCGTGAACAGCCCGGGAAGGCTAGCCGCGAGGTTCCTCATTAACGTTAAGTGAGAGCGCCTGCGGCCTGGGTAGAAATACTGAAAAAGCTGCTCAAACCATGGGACTTGCACACTTTTCGCGTGCAGTGAATTTGCACTTCGCGGATTTGCGGACAATACGTCCGTTAACGGACCGACCCGTTGTTGAGTCTCATCAGCTGACCGTCTCGCCCATGATGCTGATGCGGAACACTGGCTCCTTGTTCTCGTCGAGCAGCTCCATGCTCCACTTCGCATTCGGCTTCATGCTGCGCGCGATCCCGCCGAGCAGATTGGCGCAGACCTCGGTCATCTCGTTCCACGCGGCGGCGCGATCGTCGAACTCGTAGGGCTGATCGGCGGCACCGGAGTAGCGACCGGTACTGATGCGGAAGAAGTACAGCGACATCGTTGAACCCTTGTCTAGGGCCGCGTCCCTCCGGCCGTACGCAAACTGGGGCGCGAACAGCTACCAACGCATGAAAGCCGCCGTCCGTATGACTACGGCACGGCGGCTTCGTGTGCGATGGACATATGCAACGAAAAGGCGCGGATTGGCCTGCGCCGCCAGCTCACTGGGTGGAGCGACGCAGCTCCAGCGGGCCCTCGTTCTTCGCAGGCTCCGACCTGACTTCGGACTTCACCGGCTCGAGCCGGCTGCTCTCGACACGCGGCGTCTCGACACGCGCGGCAACCTCGGTGTTCGAGGAGGCGACCGAGCCGGTGTGCTCCGAGGAGCGCAGCGAACGCGGACGCGCCACCGCGCGCGCCATCAGCATCTGGTTGCCGCCCTGGTGATGGAAGTCGCAATAGGCGAAGCCCATGCCCGATACCGAGCCGCGGAAGCTGCGCTCGTCGGTCTTCTCCAGGTTGAAACAGGGCTCGAACGGGATGCCCTTGATCGAGGCGCAGACGTTCTGGCCGCGGATCTGGAGCGTATTGCCGGGCAGGCGGAGATGTTTCACCGGGCCTGAGCCCGAGAACTGCACGGCGCCGGCGGCACCGAGGTCGTCCAGGATGCGGCCTGCGCCGCGGGTGCCGTCGAAACAGGTGAAGGCGAAGACCTTGCCGGCCACGAAGCGGCGCGCCTCATCGGCGTTCATGCTTCCAGCAATGGCCGGCGCAAACGTCGCTGCCGCCGTGACAGCCCCCAACACAATACGCGCAAGCATGCTCAACTCCGAACCGACCCCCGCAGCGGGCGATGCCTTATCTCTTTACCCGCTGCTTACCATACTAACCAAGGCAACATTGAAGCAGCTTGGTTGGTAAAGTCTGAACGCCGTTAGACAATTTTTACCACGATGCGGCCGCGGACCTGGCCGGCCAGGATCTTCGCGCCCCAACCCTGGACCTCGTCGAGCGAAATTTCGTGAGTAATTTCAGATAGTTTTGTCCGATCCAGATCGGAGGCCAGGCGCTGCCAGGCGGCTTTCCGCGGCTCGATCGGGCACATCACGGAATCGATGCCGAGAAGGCACACTCCGCGCAAAATGAAGGGCGCGACAGAAGACGGCAGGTCCATGCCGGCCGCAAGGCCACAGGCGGCGATCGCGCCGCCGTACTTCGTCATCGACAGGAGATTCGCCAGCGTGGTCGAGCCGACGCTGTCGACGCCGCCCGCCCAGCGCTCCTTGGCGAGGGGTTTCGCCGGCGCCGACAATTCATTGCGATCGATGACTTCGGCCGCGCCGAGGTGCTTGAGGTAGTCGGCTTCAGCTGCGCGGCCGGTCGAGGCGATGACGTGGTAGCCGAGCTTGGACAGCACGGCGGTGGCGACCGAGCCGACGCCGCCGGCTGCGCCCGTTACCACCACGGGACCGCTCTTCGGCGACAGACCGTGCTTCTCCAGCGCCAGCACCGAGAGCATCGCGGTGAAGCCGGCGGTCCCGATCGCCATGGCGTCGCGCGCCGACAGGCCCTGCGGCAGGGCGACCAGCCAGTCGCCCTTCACCCGTGCCTTCTCGGCATAGGCGCCGAGATGGGTCTCGCCCATGCCCCAGCCGGTGCAGACGACCTTGTCGCCCGCCTTCCACTGCGGATGCGAGGAGGCTTCGACCGTGCCGGCAAAGTCGATGCCGGCGATCATCGGGAAGCGGCGCACCACCGGCGCCTTGCCGGTGAGCGCGAGGCCGTCCTTGTAGTTCAGCGTCGACCATTCGACGCGGACGGTGACGTCGCCCTCCATCAGTTCGGCTTCGTCGAACTGCGCGAGGTGCGCGGTGGTGCCCTTGTCCGCCTTGTCGACCCGGATCGCCTTGAATGTGGCCACGACTACGCTCCCTGACTTGTTTGTCGGGGATGTTTAGCCGATCAGGCCGGCTGCGCAACCGCCCGTGCGACGGGTTTCTCCACGATCGGAAGGTTGATCAGCGCCGAGAGCACGCCGAACAGGATCGAGAGCCACCAGATCGGCGTGTAGGAACCGTATTTCTCGAACACGATGCCCCCAAGCCAGACGCCGAGGAAGCCGCCGACCTGATGGCTGACGAAGGCAAAACCATAGAGCGTGGCGAGCCAGCGCGTGCCGAACATCAGCGCCACCAGCGCCGAGGTCGGCGGCACCGTCGACAGCCAGGTCAGGCCCGAGATCGCGCCGAATGCGATCGCCGAGAACGGCGTGATCGGGAACGAGATGAAGGCGAGCGTCGCAAGGGCGCGCGTGAAATAGATGGTCGAGAGGATGTAGCGCTTGGGCAGATAGTTCTGGAGATAGCCGACGCTGAGCGAGCCGATGATGTTGAACAGGCCGATCGCCGCGATCACCCAGCCGCCGGTTTGCGTCGAGATGCCGCGATCAACCAGGAAGGCCGGCAGATGCACGGTGATGAAGGCGAGCTGGAAACCGCAGGTGAAGAAGCCGAGCACCAGCAGCACATAGGAGCGGTGACCGAAGGCTTCCGCAAGCGCTTTGGTAAACGTCTGCTCGTCCGCTGGCGCCGCATTCGCGGTGGTTGCGACCGGCGGCGTGGCGAGCGCCAGCGACAGCGGGATGATCAGCAGCATCAGGAAGCCGAAGACGGTGAGCGCCTGCTGCCAGCCGAAATTGTCGATCAGCGCGACGCCGATCGGCGCGAACAGGAACTGTCCGAACGAGCCCGCCGCCGTGCCGGCGCCGAGCGCAAGCCCGCGCTTCTCGGCCGGCAAGAGCTTGCTGAACGCCGACAGCACCAGGTTGAACGAGCAGCCGGCGAGACCAAAGCCGACCATCACGCCTGCACCGAGATTCAGTGACAGCGGCGTCGAGGAGTAACGCATCAGGAGCAGGCCGCCGGCATAGAGCAGCGCGCCGACGCACATCACCCGGAACAGGCCGAAGCGATCGGCGACCGCGCCGGCAAAAGGCTGACCCAGTCCCCACAACAGGTTCTGCACAGCGATGGCGAGGCCGAACACGTCGCGGCCCCAGGCGAATTCATGGCTCATTGGCTGCACGAAGAAGCCGAGCGCCGAGCGCGGGCCGAAACCGAGCATGCCGATGGCGCAGCCGCAGAGAATGATGATCGCCGGTGTGCGCCAGTTGGAACGGGAGGCCGGACCGAGCTCGCCAATTGATGTCGACATGGTGTGCTCCTTGTCCGTTGTTGGCGGTCCGGAATAGGCAGCCGCGGGCCAACTCGTTTAATGCATTTGCATGAAAATCCCAAGTCAAAAGCGATTGCATTCCACGAGGGGCTGTCGCGGGAGCATTGCATTTCAATGAGGCCTCGCCTGACGGGAATGTGTGCGACAGGGCCTAGCGATCCTCCGCGGGGCGTGGTATCTTTGATTTACTCAGTTTGAGCATATTTGGGTATCAGTGAAGTCCGCTCCGGCCCTTGGGCCGGATTACTCAGGCCCACAATATACTCATTGTGAGTATAACTTAAAAGGGAGGCTTTGATGCCGATCACTGGAATTTACGGCCCCGACGATTTTGCCGCCCGGCCTCAGGGCAAGGTCATTACCTCCCCGCGCGCCGCGCCGGAGCCGGGGCCCGCGCTGCCGATGCCTGCGCTGGAGTGGAACGACGACGTCGAGCGCGCCACCGCGCCGCTCTATGAGCGCGTCAAGCACGTGATCCCGCCGATCGAGTGGCCGCTGATGGCACCGACCATCAAGGCGATCAACGAGCTGAAGCAGACGCGCGGCGCGGTGATCCTCGCGCACAATTACCAGGCGCCGGAGATCTTCCACTGCGTCGCCGACATCGGCGGCGACTCGCTCCAGCTCGCGGTCGAGGCCACCAAGGTGAAGGCCGGCATCATCGTCCAGTGCGGCGTGCACTTCATGGCGGAGACCTCAAAACTGCTCAACCCGGAGAAGACGGTGCTGATCCCGGATTCGCGCGCCGGCTGCTCGCTTGCTTCCAGCATCACCGGTGCCGACGTGCGGCTGCTGCGCGAAAAATTTCCCGGCGTGCCGGTCGTCGCCTATGTCAACACGTCGGCGGAGGTGAAGGCCGAGGTCGACATCTGCTGCACCTCGTCGAACGCGGTGCAGGTGGTCGAAAGCCTGAATGCGCCGACCGTGATCTTCCTGCCCGACCGTTACCTCGCGACCTACGTCGCCTCGAAGACCGACGTCAAGATCATCGCCTGGAAGGGCGCCTGCGAAGTGCACGAGCGCTTCAAGGGCGAGGAGCTACGCGCCTTTCGCGAGGCCGATCCGTCCGTGCAGATCATCGCGCATCCCGAATGTCCGCCGGACGTGCTGGCGGAGGCCGACTTCACCGGCTCGACCGCGCACATGATCAACTGGGTGCGCGAGCGGCGGCCGCGACGGCTGGTGATGATCACGGAATGCTCGATGGCCGACAATGTCCGCGCCGAGCTGCCTGACGTGGAGATGCTGCGCCCGTGCAATCTCTGCCCGCATATGAAGCGCATCACGCTCGCGAACATCTTGCAGAGCCTGCTGACGCTCGGCGAGGAAGTCACGATCGATCCCGTGCTTGCGGTGCGGGCAAGGCGATCGGTCGAGCGGATGATCAATCTGAAGAATTAGCAACACACTCGGTGTCGTCCCGGCGCAGGCCGGGACCCATAACCACAGGACGTGGGTATTGGCACGCTGACAGCACCAGCCTGCTGCAACAACAAACAGTCGGGGTAATGGGTCCTGGCTTTCGCCAGGACGACAATGGAGAAAGCCATGACAAACAACATCCACAATCTCACCCGCTCGACCGACGATGTCGTCATCGTCGGCGGCGGCCTTGCCGGATTGTTCTGCGCGCTAAAACTCGCGCCGCGGCCGGTGACACTGATCTCGGCGGCACCGCTTGGACAGGGCGCATCCTCCGCCTGGGCGCAAGGCGGCATCGCGGCGGCGGTGGCCGAAGGCGACACCCCGGAAGCGCATGCCTCGGATACGATCGCGGTCGGCGGCGGCCTCGTCGACGAAGCCGTCGCACTTGGCATTGCGCGGGAGGCTGCGCCGCGAATCCACGACCTGCTCGCCTATGGCGTGCCGTTCGACCGCGACCTCGAAGGCCGGCTCGCCGTGGGGCGGGAAGCTGCGCATTCAGCCCGGCGCATTGTGCATGTGCGCGGCGACGGAGCAGGCGCCGCGATCATCGCGGCACTGAGCGAAGCGGTGCGCCGCACGCCGTCGATCCGTATCATCGAAGGCCTGGTCGCGGAGTCGCTGCTGACCGAGAACGGCGCCGTCACGGGCCTGCAGCTGCGCGAAGCCGGCAATCCCGCCGCACGCCCGGTCCTGCTCGCCTCGCGTGCGATCGTGCTGGCGACCGGCGGCCTCGGTCATCTCTACGCCGTCACCACCAATCCAATGGAAGCCAGCGGCTCCGGCCTTGCGATCGCAGCCCGCGCCGGCGCTGTCATCGCCGATCCCGAATTCGTGCAGTTCCACCCGACCGCGATCATGGTCGGCCGCGATCCCGCACCGCTCGCGACCGAAGCCTTGCGCGGCGAAGGCGCGACGCTGATCAACCGCCATGGCGAGCGCTTCATGCTCGCTCGCCATCAGCTCGCCGAGCTTGCGCCGCGCGACATCGTGGCCCGCGGCGTGTTCGCCGAGATCGCCGCCGGGCGCGGCGCTTTCCTCGATGCAAGGGACGCGCTCGGTACGCGTTTCGCCGAAAAATTTCCGACGGTGCATGCGAGCTGCATCGCCGCCGGGATCGATCCCGCGAAGCAAGCCATTCCGATCGCGCCGGCCGCGCATTACCACATGGGCGGCATCGCAGTGGACGCGCGCGGCCGCAGCGCGATCGACGGGCTCTGGGCCGGCGGCGAAGTGTCGTCCACCGGCGCGCACGGCGCCAACCGCCTCGCCTCCAATTCGCTGCTGGAGGCGGTGGTCTACGCCGCACGCATCGCCGACGACATCGCCGGCCGCACGGTGCCCTCGCCTGCCCGCCTCCCCGACACAGTCGTGACGCCGCGCAGCGGCGCGCCGGATGCAGCGGACGTCAAACGGCTGCGCACAATGATGAGCGCGCATGTCGGCGTGATCCGGGAGCGCGATGGGCTTGCAGAAGCAATACGCAGCTTTGCCGCGCTCGAGAGTGAGGCGGCTAGCATCACGGTCCGCAACATGGCGGCTTCGGCCCTGCTCGTCGCCGCGGCGGCCTGGGCGCGGCGCGAGAGCCGCGGCGCACATTTCCGTTCCGATCATCCAGCCGACAACCCCGCGCTGGCGCAGAGAACGATGACCACGCTCGCCGCAGCGCGCGAGGTCGCGGAGAGCCTGAGCGAGCCTCCGCTGCCGCGCGTTGCGCAACCCCTGATCGCCTGAAGGAGTCCCCATGATCACCCCGACCTCACTGCTCTATCCCGATGCCTTCCTCTCGCCGCTCGCGATCGATGAGGCCGTGCATCGCGCGCTCGACGAGGATCTCGGCCGCGCCGGCGACATCACCTCGCTCGCGACGATTCCCGAAGCGACTAAGGCGCAGGCCATCCTGGTCGCGCGCCAGTCCGGCGTGATCGCCGGCCTGCCGCTGGCGCTGGCAACGCTGCAAAGGCTCTCGGCCGACATCGAGGTGCGCGCGCATGTCCGCGACGCCGCACGCGTTGCCCGCGGGCAGCAGGTGCTGACGATCTCGGGTCCCGCGCGCGCCATCCTCACCGCGGAGCGGACTGCGCTGAACTTTGTCGGCCGGCTGTCGGGCATCGCCACGCTCACGGCGGACTACGTCGCGCGCACCGAGGGCACGACAATGCGGATCTGCTGCACGCGAAAAACCACGCCCGGTTTGCGCGCGCTGGAGAAATACGCAGTGCGCTGCGGCGGCGGCTTCAACCATCGCTTCGGCCTCGACGACGCGATCCTGATCAAGGACAATCACATCGCAGTCGCCGGCGGCATCCGTGCCGTACTGGAGCGCGCCCGCGCCCATGCCGGCCATCTCGTCAAGATCGAGATCGAGGTGGATACGCTGATCCAGTTGCGCGAGGTGCTCGACACCGGAATGGCGGACGCCGTGCTGCTCGACAACATGGACCTTGCGACACTGCGCGAGGCTGTCAGGATCAACGAGGGCCGCCTCAAGCTGGAGGCGTCAGGCGGCGTCACGCTGGACTCGATTGCAGCCATCGCGGCGACCGGCGTCGATTACGCGTCCTCCGGCGCGCTGACGCATTCGGCGCCGAACTTCGACTGCGCGCTGGATATCGAGATGTGAGACGGTCTACTCCCTCTCCCCGTTCTTACGGGGAGAGGGTTGGGGTGAGGGGCCTCTCTCTCCGCACGTGAGATCGCCGAGAGACCTGTACCCCCTCACCCGACGCGCTTCGCGCGTCGACCTCTCCCCGCAAGCGGGGCGAGGTTAAGAGAGACTACCGCCGCTCCGTGTTGCCCATCTCGGCCGAGCTCTTCGCTTCCTGCGCAAGCTCGGCAGAGAGCGCGGCGGTCTGGGCCGGGGTGCCCCAGCTCGGTTCCTCGCTGCCGTCGCCCCAGTTGCGCGGCCGATAGAAGGTGTGCACGCCGGTCTTGTACATCTTCTTCATCTCGGCGACCCAGGACGGGCGCACCCAATAGGCGTGGTAGTGCGTCGACTTGCCGACCTCGGGCAGCCAGATCTGACCGTCGAGCATCGCCTTCGAAATCTTCTTCGCGCGCTCCCACATCTCGGGCTCGCGGATCACGTCCGGATTGTTGTCACAGGCAAAGGTGAACTGGCAGGCGAAATGGCGGTACTTGTTCTGGTAGACCACGCCGCACACGGTGTCGGGATATTTGCCGGAGAACACGCGGTTCATTACCACCTGCGCCACCGCCATCTGTCCGCGCACGGCTTCGCCGCGGGATTCGAAATAGACGGCTTCGGCGAGACACTTTTCCGACTTCGCGCGCGACTTGTCGTCGAGCGCGAGCCGCTCCGCCGGCGATCTGGTGCGCTGGTTGTCGGCGTTGACCTCGCCCTTCGGCGCAACGCTCTCGCCACTCTCGATGTCCTTGGCGATGTCCGCCGTCGGCGGGGTCAGCGAGGCCGTGACCTTCATGTCGGGGTCGGGCATCACGATCAGCGGCTCGGCGCCGGGCTGCCAGCTCTCGATGCTCTCGACATTGCCGCCGAGCGAGGAGCTGCCGAAGAACAGGCTCGAGGTCTTGACGCTGAAGGGATCGCGCACGGGCGTCGTCGGCGCAGTGGCCCGCTTCAGCGCCTCCAGCGGCTGTACCGCGAATGAACGCGCGACGTCACTGGCCTGCGGGGGATTGGAATATTGGGGCAGCGGCGGCGCGCGCAGCGCTTCCGCAAGCTCCGGGTCGAGCGCAGCTGCGGACTCCGGCGACATCGCTTGCGGCAGTGCGGCAGTCTTGGCGCCGAACACCGAGCTGTTCGACGTCCCGGGATCTTCCTGCGCGGGCGTCGCGGCGGGCGCCGCGGTCTCGGGGACCGGCGCTGGCGTAGCCGTTGCGAGGCGATCACCCTTCAGCGAGCGATCGACCTTGGGAAAATCTGCGGCCTGATAGCGGGGTGGTGCCTGCAGCGCCGGATTGCGGCTGATCGCGCCAGTGACGTCGCGTCCATCGATGCTTGCGAGGCGAACCATCGCGCTCTGCGGAACCGAAGTGCCGATGGGGCGGGAAAAGCTGTAGGTGGCGAGCTGGATCGAGGACGCCGCGGAGAACACCTGCTTCTGCCAACGCTCGGCGACGCCGGGCTGACGCGCCAGCAGAGAGGCAATGTCCTGATAGCCGGTCTCTCTCGGCATCAATGCGAAGATGCAGAGACCGATGCCGAAGGACGCGAACCGCGCGCCCTTCGGATGGTTACGCAACACTGACATCGATACGCTCACGCTACGCTTACGCCAGAAAAATCGAACCGCAGTACGTCCGTGCAATTCGATCTTTATCGTAAGTATCCAATTTAGGTTGCCGCGGCGTTAATCGACGTTGCTCGCATGGCACACTCAAGCGATTGCAGGTGTTTTCACGGGGCGACGATGCGCATTGGTAAATGCGGCCTGACGTGAAGCGGTAAACAATCGGTCAACGCGAATGGTGAAGGAACTCTTGCGCGCACGTATCATTGCGGGACACGTGATGAGTTCCCGGTGTTGCGCTGAGTGCTCCCACATCATCGGTGTCATGCCCCGCGAAGGCGGGGCCATCCAGTACGCCGCGGCGTCTCGGCTCAATCACAGCTGTCTCGGCGTACTTCATCGCCCGGCTTGACGGGCGATGACAGCGAGTGTGTGGCCTGGATTGCTTCGCTGCGCTCGCAATGACTGCGTGGAGAGAGTGATGCGCGAAATGAAAAGAGGCGGGACCAAAGCCCCGCCTCTCTCAACTCAATCCTGCGCTTCGCCTTACGCCTGGCTCGCGATCTCTTTGCCGAGCGCGGCCTGCGCTGCCGCAAGGCGCGCGATCGGCACGCGGTAGGGCGAGCAGGAGACGTAGTCGAGGCCGATATTGTGGCAGAAGGCGACGGACGCGGGATCGCCGCCGTGCTCGCCGCAGATGCCGACCTTGAGCTTCGGGCGTGTCTTGCGGCCGCGCGCGACACCGATCTTGACCAGCTCGCCGACACCTTCCTGATCGAGCACGATGAAGGGATCGACCGAAAGGATGCCCTTCGCCACGTAGGGACCGAGGAAGCTCGCCGCGTCGTCGCGGCTGATGCCGTAGGTCGTCTGCGTGAGGTCGTTGGTGCCGAACGAGAAGAACTCGGCCGACTGCGCGATCTCGGCCGCGAGCAGACAGGCGCGCGGCAGCTCGATCATGGTGCCGACCTGATAGGCCAGCTTGGTGTTGGTGTCGCGCATCACCGCCTGCGCGGTGGCGTCGATCCGCGCCTTGACGAGATCGAGCTCGGCCTTGGTCGCGATCAGCGGCACCATCACCTCGAGGCCGACGGCCTTGCCGGTGCGCTTCTGCGCCTCGACCGCCGCCTCGAAGATCGCGCGCGCCTGCATCTCTGCGATCTCCGGATAGGCGATCGCGATGCGGCAGCCGCGGAAGCCGAGCATCGGATTGAACTCCGAAAGCTCGCGCGCGCGGTCGGCCAGGCGCCGCGGGTCGGTGTTCATGGCGCGCGCCACTTCCTCGACCTCGGCATGGGTGTGCGGCAGGAACTCGTGCAGCGGCGGATCGAGCAAGCGGATCGTGACGGGCAGGCCCTTCATGATCTCGAACAGCTCGACGAAGTCGGCGCGCTGCATCGGCAGCAGCTTTGCGAGCGCGGCACGGCGCGACTGCTCGTCCTCGGAGAGGATCATCTCGCGCACCGTGCGGATGCGGGTCTCCTCGAAGAACATGTGCTCGGTACGGCACAGGCCGATGCCTTCGGCGCCGAACTTGATCGCGGTACGCGCGTCATCAGGCGTGTCGCCATTGACGCGGACGCCGATCTTGCGGACCTGGTCGGCCCAGTTCATCAGCGTGCCGAACTCGCCGGACAGCTCCGGCTCGATCATCGGCATGCGGCCGGCGAGCACCTGGCCGAGCGAGCCGTCGATGGTGATGACGTCGCCGGTCTTGAAGGTGCGCGAGCCGATGCTCATGGTGCCGCGGCCGTAATCGACGCGGATGGTGCCGCAGCCGGAGACGCAGGGCTTGCCCATGCCGCGCGCGACGACCGCCGCGTGCGAGGTCATGCCGCCGCGCGTGGTGAGGATGCCTTCCGCGGCGTGCATGCCGTGGATGTCTTCCGGGCTGGTCTCGATGCGGACCAGAATCACCTTGCGTCCGTCGCCCTGAAGCTTGGCGGCTTCATCCGAAGAGAACACGATCTCGCCGGAGGCCGCGCCTGGCGAAGCCGGCAGGCCGGTTGCGATCACGTCGCGCTTGGCGTTGGGATCGATGGTCGGATGCAAGAGCTGGTCGAGCGAAGCCGGATCGATCCGCGTCACCGCTTCCTTCTTGGAGATCAGGCCTTCATTGGCGAGCTCGACCGCGATGCGCAGCGCCGCCTTGGCCGTGCGCTTGCCGCCGCGGGTCTGGAGCATCCAGAGCTTGCCCTGCTCGACCGTGAACTCCATGTCCTGCATGTCGCGGTAGTGCTTCTCGAGCAGCGTGTAGATCCGCGTCAGCTCCTTGAAGGCCTCCGGCATCGCCGATTCCATCGACGCCTTGTCGGAGCCCGACTCCTTGCGCGCCTCCTCGGTGATGTCCTGCGGCGTGCGGATGCCCGCCACCACGTCCTCACCCTGCGCGTTGATCAGGAACTCGCCGTAGAGCTTGCTTTCGCCGGTCGAGGGGTTGCGGGTGAAGGCAACGCCGGTCGCCGAGGTCTCGCCCATGTTGCCGAACACCATGGCCTGCACGTTGACCGCGGTGCCCCACGACTCAGGGATATCGTGCAGCTTGCGGTAGGTCACCGCGCGCGCGTTCATCCAGGATGAGAACACCGCACCGATCGCGCCCCAGAGCTGGTCGTGCGGATCCTGCGGGAAGTCCTTCCCCGTCTCGCGCGCGACCGCGTCCTTGTACTTGCCGACCAGCTCGACCCAGTCGTCGGCGGACAGGTCGGTGTCCAGCGTGTAGCCCTGGCTGTCCTTGAAGGTGTCGAGGATTTCCTCGAAGTGATGATGCTCGAAGCCGAGCACCACGTCGGAATACATGGTGATGAAGCGGCGATAGCTGTCATAGGCGAAGCGGCGGTCGCCCGACAGTTCCGACAGCGCTTCCACGGTCCGGTCGTTGAGGCCGAGATTGAGCACCGTGTCCATCATGCCCGGCATCGAGGCACGCGCGCCGGAGCGCACCGAGACGAGCAGCGGGTTCTTGGTGTCGCCGAACACCTTGCCGGTCAACTTGCCGACATGGTCGAGCGCCTTCTCAACCTGCGACTGCAATTCCTTCGGGTAGGATTTGTCGTGCGCGTAGAAATAGGTGCAGACCGAGGTCGGGATGGTGAAGCCGGGAGGCACCGGCAGGCCGAGATTGGCCATCTCGGCGAGGTTGGCGCCCTTGCCGCCGAGCAAGTCGCGCATCTCGGTCCGGCCCTCGGCCTTGCCGTCACCGAATGTGTACACCCATTTGCCGGCCTTGGCCGCGGCTGGCGCCGCCTTGGCGGGTGCGCCCTTCTTCGGCGCCGGCTTCACAGCGACCTTTGGCGCAACCGGCTTGGTTGAGGCCTTCGCAGCCGGCTTGGCCACCGGCTTCGGGGCGCTCTTCAGGGCGCTCTTGGGAAGCGCCTTGCGGGCCGCCGGCGCGGCTTTCGCCTTGACGGAGGACTTTGATTTCGCTGGTATTTTCTTAGGCTTCGAGGCGGCTTTGGCCATAGCTTGCACACAACCTGCGAGAGGAATGGGAAATCGCGGGCCTTACACCATTTTGGAGGGGCCCGCGCAAGTCGGACAGTTCCGGAAAATGAACCCCTAGAGGTGGAGCCACTTCAGGAGCCCGAGCCCGATCGCACCGTTGATGATGAGAAAGATCGCGACGATCAGGTTGAGCAGCCGCGGCATGATCAGGATGAGCACGCCCGCAATCAACGACAGGATCGGCGAAATGTGGGCGACGGTGATGTGCATGAATTATCTTTCTGTGGAGGTGGGGCGAATCGCCGGCGGATCATAGCGATCCCGGTTCCGCGAGTAGAGACGCGCAAGAAGCGAGCGGGTTCCCCGTTTCGCGAAAACTGCCTGAAATTGCCGCGTATGCGGCGTGCATTTTCCGGAACATTGCCAAGACGCATGCATTGGCCACCGAGTCGCGCCAATGGCGCTTTCCGAAAAATCACGTCGAAGGAGTTGCCTATGCGGAACAGGATTCTTGCCCTTGCAGCGCTCGCGGCCGCGATCGGCTCGCCCCTGGCGGCGCAGGCGCAAAGCACGGTCGGACGCGCGCCCGTCGTGGTCGACAGCGGCCCGACAATTGCGGTCGAACAGCGGCCGGCCTTCCGCGACTATGTCATCGAACAACGTGTACCGGCCTTCCGTATCCCGGATCGCGTGGTGGTCGGCACCACCTTACCCGAGGCCGGCGTCACCTATTATGACGTGCCGCAACGCTTCGGCGCCACCACCTATCGCTACACCGTCGTGAACGGCGAGACCGTGCTGGTCGAGCCGCGCTCACGCCGCATCGTCGAGGTGCTGGACTAGGCTCTCGCTGGACGCGTTTTCGTCACGCGAACCGGTATCTGCCTCGCTTGAAAACGCCGCTGATCGACTAGATGTCCGGCGCGCCACTTCAATCAGGCTGGCGCGAGCAGTGTTAAATCGGACATCAGGCCCTGCCCGGTCTCCCCCCGCCGGGCGGGGCTTTTTTGTAAGCTGTCATTCCGGGGCGCGCCACTTGGCGCGAGCCCGGAATCCATTTCTCCACATCACGCGCGGCATGATGGATTCCGGGTTCGCGCTACGCGCGCCCCGGAATGACAGCGGTGTTTGCCGCGCGACCGCGCCTCAATCCTGGATCTTCGAGAAGTCCGCCACCGCACGCGTGGCGCTGCGGATCTCGTTCAGCAGCTTCAGCCGGTTCTCGCGCACCTTCGGATCGTCGTCGTTGACCCGAACCTTGTCGAAGAACGCATCGACCGGCGGACGCAGTTTTGCCATCGCGCTCATGGCGGCGGCAAAGTCCTCCTTGGCAACGGCAGCGCTGGCCTCCGCCTTCACCTCGCCGATCGCCTTCGCCAGCGCCTTCTCCTCGGCCAGGCTGTAGAGCGCAGCGTCGGGCGCGCCGTCGAACGTGCGCTTGTCCTTCTTCTCCTCGATCGAGAGGATGTTGCTGGCGCGCTTGGTGCCGGCGAGCAGGTTCTTGCCGTCGTCGCTGTCGAGGAATTTGCCGAGCGCCTCGACGCGGCGGACGATCATCAGGAGATCGTCCTGGCCGCCGAGCGCGAACACGGCGTCGACGAGATCGTGCCGCGCGCCCTGCTCGCGGAGCTGGACTTTCAGGCGATCGGCGAAGAAGGCGAGCAGATCGCCGATCAGTGAGACAAGATTATCGGCTGCGATTGACCCGCTTTTTCGAAGGAACGTCGGATTGGGGGTCGGATTGCGAACAACACGAACAATGTCTTCGAAAGTGGCGTCGCTGCCACGCATGATGTGAAGCGCAATTGCAGCCTGGAAAATCGGCGTCAGGGAAATGCGATCGCTCTGCTCCAAGACAATTCTGATCACACCCAGCGCGGCACGGCGCAGCGCATACGGGTCCTTCGATCCCGTCGGCTTTTCGTCAATCGCCCAGAAGCCGACAAGCGTATCGATCTTGTCGGCAAGCGCCACCGCGACACTCACCGGATCCGTCGGCACGCGATCGGCGGGGCCTTGCGGCTTGTAGTGCTCCTCGCAGGCGGCGGCGACGGAGGCGTCCTCGCCCTGCGCCAGCGCGTAGTACTTGCCCATCAGGCCCTGCACCTCGGGGAATTCGCCGACGACTTCGGTCAGCAAATCCGCCTTCGCCAGATGCGCGGCCCGCGTGGCCTTGGCGACATCGGCGCCGACCAGCGGCGCGATCTCGGCGGCAAGACGCTCGATGCGCTTGATGCGCGTGGCCTGCGTGCCGAGCTTCTCGTGGAACACGATCTGCTCGAACTTCGGCAGCCTGCCCTCGAGCTTCGTCTTCAGATCGGTCTCGTAGAAGAATTTCGCATCGCTCAGCCGCGCGCGGATGACGCGCTCGTTGCCTGCGATGATGGTCTTGCCGCCGTCTGTCGCCTCGATATTGGCGACCAGGATGAACTTGTTGGCGAGCTTCCCGGTCTTGGGATCGCTGACGACAAAGCACTTCTGGTTGTTGCGGATGGTGGCGCGGATCACTTCGCCCGGAGTCGCCAGGAATTCCGGCTCAAACGAACCCATCAGCACGACCGGCCATTCGACCAGGCCGGCGACCTCGTCGAGCAGGTTCTGGTCCTCGACAAGCTCAAAACCTTGCGCGAACGCGAGCTGCTTGGCGTCGGTGAGGATCGCGTCCTTGCGGCGCTCGGGGTCGAGCACGACCTTGCCGGCGAGCAGTTTTGCCTCGTAGTCCTCGAAGCGCCGCACGTTGATCGCCGCCGGCGCGAGAAAGCGGTGGCCGTAAGTGGTCTGGCCGGTCTCGATGCCGTCGACCTCGAACTTCACGATATCGGGCTCTTCCGTCTCGAGCCCGAAGGTCGCGGTGATCGCATGGAGCGGACGCACCCAGCTCAGCGAGCCGGGTTTGCCGGAGCGCGCGCCCCAGCGCATCGATTTCGGCCAGGGGAAGGTGCGGATGATGACGGGCAGGATTTCCGCGAGCACGTCGATCGCATCGCGGCCGGGCTTCTCGATCAAGCCGATATAGAAATCACCCTTGGGATCGCGCTGGATCTTGGCCTCCTCCAGCGACTTCAAGCCCGTCGCTTTCAGGAAGCCCTGCACAGCCGCATCGGGCGCGCCGACCTTCGGTCCGCGGCGTTCGGTCTTGAGGTCGGGCTGGCGCGCAGGAATGCCATGCACGGTGAGCGCAAGGCGGCGCGGGGTCGCGAACGCCTTCGCGCCTTCATAGACGAGGCCTTCGGCGACGAGCTTGTCGGTGACCATGCGGCGCAGATCGTCGGCCGCCTTGGCCTGCATGCGCGCGGGAATTTCTTCCGAGAACAGTTCAAGCAAAAGATCGGGCATCAGGCCGCTCCGCCCGCTTCAGTATGGATCCAGGCCTCGCCGCAAGCCTTGGCCAGCTCACGCACACGAAGAATGTAGCTCTGCCGCTCGGTCACGGAGATCACGCCGCGCGCATCGAGCAGGTTGAAGACATGGCTCGCCTTGATGCACTGGTCATAGGCCGGCAGCGCCATCAGATGCGCCTCGCGCTTGCCGTCCTTCCAGCCGGCGTCGAGATATTTCCGGCAAGCCGTCTCGGCCATCTTGAACTGCTCGAACAGCATCGCGGTGTCGGCAACTTCGAAATTGTGCTTCGAATATTCGCGCTCGGCCTGCAGGAAGACGTCGCCATAGGTGACCTTGGCATCGCCCTCGCGGCCGTTGAAGTTGAGGTCGTAGACGCGGTCGACGCCCTGCACATACATCGCGAGGCGCTCGAGCCCGTAGGTGAGCTCGCCCGCAACCGGCGCGCATTCGAAGCCGGCGACCTGCTGGAAATAGGTGAACTGGCTGACCTCCATGCCGTCGCACCAGCATTCCCAGCCGAGGCCCCAGGCACCGAGCGTCGGGCTCTCCCAGTCGTCTTCGACGAAGCGGATGTCGTGCACGGCGGAATCGATGCCGATCGCGGCGAGCGACTTCAGGTACAGCTCCTGAAGGTTCGGCGGCGACGGCTTCATGATCACCTGGAACTGGTAGTAGTGCTGCATCCGGTTCGGATTCTCGCCGTAGCGGCCGTCCTTGGGCCGGCGCGAGGGCTGCACATAGGCCGCGTTCCAGGGTTTTGGCCCGAGCGCGCGCAGCGTGGTCGCCGGATGGAAGGTGCCCGCGCCCATCTCCATGTCGTAGGGCTGCAGGATCACGCAGCCCTGCTCGGCCCAGAACCGCTGGAGCGCGAGGATGAAGCCCTGGAACGAGCGTTCCGGGCGCATATGGGCGGGCAATGAGGCGTCCATCGTCAGATCAGGCTCTCGCGGGGGGTTTTGAATCGCGCGGGACCGTATCGACGGCGGGGATGGGAATCAAGGCAAAGGGGGGGCTTCTTACCTCTCCCGCTTGCGGGAGAGGTCGCGCCGAAGGCGCGGGTGAGGGCTTTGTCCTCTTGGGCGGTCTCGCCCGCGGAGATACCCCCTCCCCAACCCTCCCCCGCAAGCGGGAGAGGGAGCGCACCGAGCGTGCGGCGAGAACTAACCCGGCCGGTAAGCTCCGGTCACGGGGTCGCGCTTCAGTGTCTGGATTTCCCCCATATGGGCGGCTTCGGCGACACGCGACAGGCGCATCTCCTCCAGCTCCTGGTTGATCCGGACAGCGGTCTTGTAGGCCCAGCGGACCACGGCAAGCCCGCCCAGGACGCCCGCGAAAGCGACGAACGGCGGCATCTGTCGATCCTTGTCTAGTGCTCAGCCCCCACGCGTATTCTCGCGCAGTCGGGGCCAAGCCGCAATTGGCTCGCGGCGGACCAAATGGCGCGGGAGGGCGCTGCCTAGAACCCGAATTTCGCCCAAATCGCCCGCGTCTCGACCGCGGAGATCAGCTCATCCGGCAGGCCGGCCATTGATTCCATGGCCGAAAGCTGGCCCGCGCCGGGCGATTTCCGCCCGAGAAGGCCCGACAAAAGCCCGGTCGGCTGGGCGATCACGGGGGTGAGAACCTTCTCGCCGTAGCGGGCACGAAGAGTTGAGCGGAGATCGCCGATGCCGTCCGCGAGCCCAAGCGCGACCGAGCTGTCGCCGGCCCAGTATTCACCCGTGAACAGAGTGTCCTCCGAGCCCTTCAGCCGCGCGCCGCGGCTCTCCTTCACCAGCGCAATGAAGATCTGGTGGATCTCGCGCTGGATCGCCTTCAGCTTGGTGACGTCGTCCGGGTTCTCTGGAAGAAACGGATCGAGCATCGCCTTGTGTGCGCCGGCGGTGTAGAGGCGCCGCTCGATGCCGAGCCGCTTGATCGCGTCCTGGAAGCCGAAGCTGCCGCCAACCACGCCGATCGAGCCGAGGATCGAGGACGGATCGCAGAAGATCTCGTCGCCGGCACAGGCGATCATGTAGCCGCCGGAGGCCGCGACGTCCTCGACGAACACAAGCACGGGCAGCTTCTTCTCGGCCGCGAGCTGCTTGATGCGCAGATAGATCTGGCGCGACTGCACCGGCGAGCCGCCGGGCGAGTTGATCACCAGCGCCACCGCCTTGGCATTCCGCATCGAGAAGGCCCGCTCCAGCACCCGCGCGACACCGGCGAGCGACATGCCCGGCCGCAGCGGCGTCACCGCGCCGATCACACCCGACAGCCGCACCACCGGCACGACCGCCGTGCCGGGACGGAAGCGCGCCGGCAGATATTGCATGAGCTTGTCGGCCAGGCCGGAACTCCCACGATCACTCAATTGTTCGGCCATGCCCTTACCTCTGATTAACCATTTCTTATCACGCGAGTGTCATTGAAAGTGCCTGGAACGTGTTTTGCAGAATTCCCGTTGGGAAGCTGCAATAGGCAGCGGAGGAAACGCCATGAAGATCTATCTGCTGCTGCTGCTGATCGGTGCGCTTTTCACGGCGATTCGCTTTACGTCCTCGCCTGAACAGCAGACGGAATCGCTTCCGCAGTAAGCCGTCACGGCTCTGCCAGCGGCAACGCCGCCCTCCCCTCCAGAATATCCCTCACCTCTTTTTTAGGCACGATTGACTCTTCGTTAAGCATCAGGCCCGGCAGCAATCGTGTCGGAGCCCGGCCGCCTTTAACTGCGCGCACCAGCACGCGTATGGCAGGCTTTCCCGCTTCGCCATGAACCGGCAGGACCACAAGGCTGCCGAAGCCGCGTGACAGCGCTGCCAAAACCTCACTGATTCCATCCGCGCGCCAGATCAGAGTCAGCACGCCGTTCGATCGGAGGATACGCCGCGCTGCATGCACCCACGCATGCAGCGTCTGCTCGGTCGCAACATGCGCGGTGTGGCGGGACGGATCCGGCGAGCCACGATGCCTGTCCGGATTGTTGAAGGGAGGATTCATCAGCACCGCGTCGACACTGTCGGGCACCAGCCCGTGTGCCGCGAACGCCGGCGCGTCGGCGGTGACGTCGAGCACGATCGCCTCGGCGGCGATCGCGTTCGCCGCCGCATTGGTGCGTGCCAGCCCCGCCAGTTCCGGATCGATCTCGACCATGCTGAGCCTGATGCCGGCGACGCGGCGGGCGAGCGCGAGGCCCGCCGTGCCGATACCGGCGCCAAGATCGACCACGCGGTCACCCGCCTGGGCCTGCGTCGCCGCCGCCAGCAGGATCGCGTCATGCCCGGCGCGATGGCCGGACCGCTTCTGCTTCAGGAGCAACTGTCCACCGAGAAAGGCGTCCTCGGTGATATCTGCTGCGGCCTCAATCATCGCCGCGCAGTTCGTGGCTGAGGCCGGCGTCGGTCAGGATCTGCCGGGCCTCGAGGGCGTCGTCCTCGTGGACTAGGATCCGCCGCGGCAAAATGCCGAGCGAGCCCTCAATGATGCTCATATTCTGGTCCAGCACCAGATGATGGATATTGGCGCCGTCGAGCAGCGCGCCGATCGCCGACACCAGCACCATGTCGTTGGTCCGAACCAGTTCACGCAAAACTGAGGTCTCCTGCCCAAGGGGGGCTAAAGCGGCAAATGTCAATGGTTCCGCAGGCCTTGCCGCATCCGCCGCCAGTTTCTATTGTATTTCCATCAGAATAGCCCTTCCGGGGCAAATATTGGAGACCGGCGTGGCCGTCATCGTACCTTTCGAAACTCCCGGCGCGTCGATCGAAGAGCTGGTTGCCCTTGTCGCCCCTGATATGGAGCGCGTCAACGCCACGATCCTGTCGCGAACCGGTTCGGACGTGACCATGATCCCAGAGGTGGCCAACCATCTGATCTCCTCCGGCGGCAAGCGCCTGCGGCCGATGCTGACGCTGGCCATGGCCAACCTCGCCGGCTACACCGGCGACGGCCACATCAAGCTCGCCGCGTCCGTCGAGTTCATGCACACCGCGACCCTGCTCCACGACGACGTCGTCGACGAGAGCGAGATGCGCCGCGGCAAGCTGTCGGCGCGCATGCTCTGGGGCAATGAGGCCAGCGTGCTGGTCGGCGACTTCCTGCTGGGACAGGCCTTCCGCATGATGGTCGAGGTCGGCTCGCTGCGCGCGCTCGACATCCTCTCCGCGGCCGCTGCCACCATCGCCGAGGGCGAGGTGATGCAGCTTGCGGCTGCCAAGAACACCGCGACCACCGAGGACGAATATCTCGCCGTGATCCGCGGCAAGACGGCCGAGCTGTTCGCCGCCGCCTGCGAGGTCGGACCTGTCATCGCCAACCGCCCGAAGGCGGAGCAGACCGCCTGCCGCTCGGTCGGCATGAATCTCGGCATCGCCTTCCAGCTCGTCGACGACGTGCTCGACTATGGCGGCAAGAGCGCCAAGCTCGGCAAGAACACCGGCGACGATTTCCGCGAGGGCAAGATCACCCTGCCCGTCGTGCTCGCCTTCCGCCGCGGCAACGACACCGAGCGCGCCTTCTGGATCCGCGCGCTCGAGCGCGGCGAGATCGGTGACAGCGATCTCGACCACGCCATCGGGCTCATGAACAAGCACCGCGCACTCGAGGACACGCTGAGCCGCGCCCAGCACTACGGCGCCATGGCCGTCGACGCGCTGGCGCTGTTCCCGCCCTCGCCGATGAAGAGCGCGCTGGAGCAGGTGGTGGCATTCTGTTTGGCAAGGTCGCATTAGGCGCTGGTCGTTTCGGCACACTGCGTACAACACAGTCAGTGTCGTCCCGGCGAAGGCCGGGACCCATACCGCGTGATCTATCGATGACGCGCGGTGTTCCTACCGCGCGACGACACCTTCACTACCAGTCTTCGTCAAACTTCTCCCCGTGGTTATGGGTCCCGGCCTTCGCCGGGACGACATCGGGGAGATAGTTCGCCACCGCACCACCACCGTCATTGCGAGCGCAGCGAAGCAATCCAGAATTCCTCCGCGGAAACAGTCTGGATTGCTTTGCTGCGCTCGCAATGACGGAGTATGGCGCGAGGCCATCGTTCGCCAACACACATTTCAGATCGCAGCGCGAGCTGCACAGTCTTGCGGCCCCACACCGCATCCGCGGGCGCCCACCCAGTAACTTGCATTTTGCAAGTGACTACTCTAACCTTCCCGCCATGCAGCCCAAATCCCCCTCCATCCTGGAATGCCCCGTCGGCCGCGCCGTGGAGACGGTCGGCGAATGGTGGAGCATCCTGATCCTGCGGGACGCCTTTCAGGGGGCGACGAAGTTCGACGAGTTTTCGAAAAACCTCGGCATCGCTCCGAACATCCTGTCGCGACGGCTCGCCCATCTCACCGAGAGCGGCATGTTCGTGCGCCGCCGCTATCAAGAGCGGCCGCCGCGCTATGAATATGTGCTGACCGACAAGGCGCGGGATTTCTTCCCCGTGGTCGCGGCGCTGCTGGCCTGGGGCAACAAGCATCTCGCCCCTAAAGGCGAAGCCATCCTGCTGGCCAACCGCAGCGATCGTCGTCCGTTCGATCCTGTGATCGTCGATGCCACCGACATGCAGCCGATCACGCTCGCCAATGCGGTCATCATCGCAGGTCCGGGCGCCAGCCGCTTGATGCGCAGACGGCTCGCCTTGCTCAAGGCCATGAACCCGGCCGTCGCGCCGGCTGGAGACTGACATGCGTCGTATCGTCGTGACGGGAATGGGCGCGGTGTCGCCGCTCGGCTGCGGTGTTGAACTCACCTGGCGCCGGCTGCTCGCCGGCCAAAGCGGGCTGCGTCCCCTGCCGGAGTGGTCGCAGGTGCTGCCGGCGCGCATTGCCGGGCTCGTGCCCGACAAGGCCGATGACGCCGAAGGCGGCTTCGATCCCGCGCAGGCTGCCGCGCCAAAAGACCAGCGCAAGATGGACCGCTTCATCCTGTTCGCGCTGCTCGCCACGGCAGAAGCAGTCGCGCAGGCCAAATGGACGCCGCAGGATGCAGCCACGCTGGAACGCACAGCGACGATCATCGCCTCCGGCGTCGGCGGCTTTCCGGCGATGGCGGAAGCCGTGCGCATCACCGAGCAGCGCGGCGCGCGCCGGCTGTCGCCGTTCACGATCCCCTCGTTCCTCGCCAATCTCGCGGCCGGCCACGTCTCGATCAAATATGGCTACAAGGGTGCACTGGGCACGCCCGTCACGGCGTGCGCGGCCGGCGTGCAGGCGATCGGCGATGCCGCGCGCATGATCCGCGCCGGTGAAGCCGACATCGCGATCTGCGGCGGCGCAGAGGCCTGCATCGACATCGTCAGCCTCGGCGGCTTTGCCGCGGCGCGCGCACTGTCGAGCTCCTTCAATGACACACCTGCGCGGGCCTCGCGCCCGTTCGATCGCGACCGCGACGGTTTTGTGATGGGCGAAGGCGCCGGCATCCTGGTGATCGAGGACCTGGAGCACGCGCTGGCCCGCGGCGCGACGCCGATCGCGGAGGTCGTCGGCTACGGCACGACGGCGGACGCCTACCACATGACGTCGGGTCCGCCCGATGGCGACGGCGCCCGCCGCGCCATAGAGATCGCGCTCCGACAGGCCAAGCTTGCGCCCGCGGATCTGCAGCACCTCAACGCGCATGCGACGTCGACGCCGGCCGGCGACGAAAGCGAGCTTGGCGCGATCGCCACGCTGTTCGGCCGCAACCGCGGCATTGCCGTGAGCGCGACCAAATCGGCCACCGGCCATCTGCTCGGCGCTGCCGGCGGCCTGGAGGCAATCTTCACCGTGCTCGCGTTGCGCGACCAGATTGCGCCGCCGACGCTCAATCTCGAAAACCCCGACGCGGGCGCTGACGGCATCGACATCGTCTCAGGAAGCGCGCGGCCGATGCCGATGCGACACGCCATCTCCAACGGGTTCGGCTTCGGCGGGGTGAATGCCAGCGTGATCTTCCGCCGGATGGGCTGAACGAGGGGCCTTGCAATCGCGGCAGCCTGCGCTACGAAAACAGGATGACCGAAACCAATTTCTGGCTGTTCCTGGCCGCAGCATTTCTCATTGCGGCAATTCCAGGCCCCGGTATTTTTTACGTCGCGGCACGCACCCTGTCGGAAGGACGCGCGAGCGGCTTTGCCTCGACCGCGGGCACGGCGCTGGGCGGGATGGTTCACGTCGTGGCCGGCAGTCTCGGCATCTCCGCGGTCATCCTGGCCAGCGCGGAACTGTTCACCGCGGTGAAGTTTGTCGGCGCGCTTTATCTGGTCTGGCTCGGCATCAAGACGTTCCGCAGCGCCGGCCGGGCACTGTCGCTCGAGAGCGAAGCCGTCGGCGACAAGCGCGCATTTCGCGACGGCGTGCTGGTCGAGGCGTTGAACCCGAAGACCGCGGCGTTCTTTCTCGCCTTCATTCCGCAATTCCTCGATCCCGCAGGATCGAATCCGACGCTGCAATTCATCATGCTGGGTGCGATCTCGGTGACGCTGAACACGCTCGCCGATGTCGTCGTGGTGCTGATGGCATCCGCGACACGCACGCAACTGATCGGACGGCCGCACCTGATGCGGCGTCTCACGCAGGGCTCCGGCGTCTTCATCGCGGGCCTCGGACTCTCGCTCGCGCTGGCGCGGCGACCCGCCAATGGCTAGTGCCCCGCACGATCGCTTCTATGAATCACACGGCCTGCGGCTGCACTATGCCGACTGGGGCAACGAGAGCGCGCCGCCCCTCATCCTGGTCCATGGCGGCCGCGATCATTGCCGCAGCTGGGACGTCATCGCGCGCTCGCTGCAGCCGCATTATCACGTGATCGCGCCCGACCTGCGTGGTCACGGCGATTCCGACTGGACCAAGGGCGGCAGCTACGCGCTGACCGAGTATGTGTACGATCTCGTCCAGCTCGTCCGCACCATCGCCGCGCCTCAGATCACCCTCATCGGCCATTCCATGGGCGGCATGGTGAGCCTGATCTTCTCAGGTTCATTCCCGGAGCAGGTCGCCAAGCTCGTCGTCCTCGACGGCGTGACCATGCTGCCGGACTCGCCGAAGCCGCCGGCGCACGAGCGCATCGGCAAATGGGTCAGCCAGCTCGACAGACTGCACGACCGCACGCCGCGCCGCTATGCGACCCTCGCGGATGCGGCCGCGCAGATGATGCTGCACAACAAGCGTCTCGCCCGCGACGTCGCGCTGCATCTTGCCACCCACGGCGCGCGGCAGAACGAGGACGGCACCTATAGCTGGAAGTTCGATCCCTATCAGCGCGCCAGTGCGCCGCACCGGCTCTGGTCGGACGATCACGTCGCGCTGTGGTCGCGCATCGCCTGTCCGACGCTGCTGCTCAATGCCGGGGAAAGCTTTCTGGCCGGCGCGAAGGCAGCCGGCCTGGAGCGTTATTTCCCGCAAGCGCGTGTCGAGACCATCGCCGGTGCTGGACACTGGCTGCAGCACGACAAGCCGCAGGAGGTGCTGGCTGCGATCCGGCAGTTTTTGGGATTGACCGAGGACGGCGCGGGTTAGCCGAGAATCGTAGCCCGCATGAGCGCAGCGACATGCGGGAAGCCGCGAGGAAGAGTCCCGGATATCGCTTCGCTCATCCGGGCTACGGCATTGTCGCCGGGGAAAAGACCTAGCTCAACGTCCCCGCATGCACCCACCAGCCGGGGTGATCGCGCCGGATCTTCTCGGCGGCGGCATGCGCATCGCTGGCTGCGCCGTAGATCGCAAAGCACGTCGCGCCGGAGCCGGACATGCGGGCGAGCTTGACGCCGGCGGAATCGCGCAGTGCTTCCAGCACCTGGCCGATCACGGGCTCGATCCGCAGCGCGGGCGCTTCGAGATCGTTGGCGACGGTTTCGAGAACCTCGATCCAATCGGCGATCGACCCGCCCTCCTCCGGCCAGGCCGGCGCTTCGAGAACCGAGGTGGCGCCGACCAGAAGCTCGCCGTTGCGCAGGCCCAGCGCCTGGAACACGTCCTTGGTGGCAACAGGCACGCGCGGATTGACCATCACGCAGGGCATGCTCGGCAACGCGAGCGGCAGCAGCTGCTCGCCGACGCCGGTCATGTCGCAGGCGCGCGAGAGCAGGCACACCGGCACGTCGGCGCCGGTCGCGAGCGCAACCTTCTGAAGGCGGGGATCATCGAGGGAGAGATTGTTGAGGCGCGCGAGCAGCCGCAGCGCCGCCGCGGCATCGGCCGAGCCGCCGCCGATGCCGGCCGCCACAGGAAGCACCTTGTCGAGCGAGAAGGCACCGAGCTTCAGGCCCGGCACGGCCTCGGCCAGAAGCCTGGCCGCCTTGAACACGAGATTGTCGGCGGTCTCGCCACAGGCTGCGGCCAGCGGCCCGGTGGTGGTGAGCTTCAGCTCGCCGCCCGGCTCCAGCGTGAGCCGGTCCGCGCAGTCGGCAAAGGCGACCACGCTCTCGAGATCATGATAGCCGTCGGCACGACGGCCGACGACGCGAAGGCTCAGATTGACCTTCGCGCGCCCTTCTTCAATCAACGCCGGCATTGGCGATCAGCCCCCAAACTCACTCTTAGCCGCCCTTGCCGTCGTCCTTTTTCTTCTCGGCCTGCGCCGCGGAAGAGTTGGAATTGTCCTCGGTCATTCCGTTAGCGATCTTGGCCTCGATCTTCGGAAGGTCATCCGGCTCGGGCTTGAGATCGCGCGCATGCGACCACTGGAATTTGGCTTCCAGCGTGCGGCCGACGCGCCAATAGGCATCACCAAGGTGATCGTTGATGGTGGGATCTTCCGGCTTGAGATCGATCGCGCGCTCGAGGTTCTTCACCGCCTCTTCGTAGTTGCCGATGCGGTAATAGGCCCAGCCGAGGGAATCGACGATGTAGCCATCGTCGGGACGCTGCTCGACGGCGCGCTTGATCATCTTCATGCCCTCGTCGAGGTTCACGCCCTGGTCGATCCAGGAATAACCGAGATAGTTGAGGACATGCGGCTGGTCGGGCTGCAGCTCGAGCGCCTTCTTCATGTCGGCTTCGGCCTTGGCCCACTGCTTGGAACGCTCCTCGCAGATGCCGCGATAATAGTACCAGACGCTGTTGGCCTTGTCGGCGCCGGCCGGCAGCACCTCGATGCCCTGCGAATAGGTCGCGCCGCAGTCGCCAAACCGCTTGCGGCCGCGCTCGATATTCCCGAGCGCCATGATCGCTTCGAGATCCTTGGCATCCTCCGTCGTGACGCCCTTGAGGATCTTGATCGCCTCGTCGGTGCGGTCGGCGGAATCGAGGTCGATGGCGAGCTGGATCTGCGCGTTGCGCTTCAGCGGCGAGGTCGACGGCACGCGCTCATAGACCTTGATCGCCATTTGCGGCCGCTTCACCGATTCATAGAGATCGGCGAGCGAGAGCAGCGCCAGCGGATGGCTGGGCTGCAGGTAGAGCGAGAGCTGGAGATAGACCAGCGCCAGATCCTCGCCGCCGCGGCGGGTCAGTGTGGCGCCGATGCCGTAGAGCGCTTCGGCGGCGCCGGCCTGCGCGGAATCGATCAGCGGCGGCAGCTTCTTGCCGGCCTTGGTGTCGCGCAGACCTTCCACGATCAGCGGATGGCGGGCCAGCTTCTTGTCGAAGGCCTGGTAGACGGTGGTCGCCGCGGCCGAATCCTTGTTGCGCGACAGCCAGCGCGCATAGGCCTCGGTGACGCGCAGCATGGAATCGTCGAGCTTGTAGGCGCGCTCGAAGCGCGTGCCGGCGTCCTTCTCCTTGCCGGCGAGCTCGAGGATCATGCCGGTGTGGAGATCCTTGAACAGCGGATACCACTCGGGACCTGCGAGCTTGTCGATGGTGGCGACGCCGCCCTTGGCATCGCCGGCGCCATAGGCGGCCCAGCCCGACAGCAGCGTGGCGACGAGATCGGTGATCGGACCGCGGATCGACTGGTTGATGTTGGTCTGCGCGGTCGCGTACTTCTTCATCTTCAGATCGTGCACGCCGACGACGAGGCGCGCGACGCGGTTGGTCTTGTCGATGGTGAGGATGCGCTCGGCGAGCTTGACCGCCTCATCGATGTCGCCGTCGGCGACCGACGAGATGAAGGCGCGGTCGAGCAGTTCGTTGTTCTTGGGATCGGTGCGAAGCGCCGAGCGGTAGAATGCGGCGGCGGAAGCCGCGTCACGCTCGACGCTGGCGTGGCGGGCGGCAAGATAGCTGCCGGCGGTGGTGAGCGACTTCAGATCGTTCCGGGTCGGAAACTGCGCCGCCGTGTCGGACGGATGGTCCGGCGTCTGCGCCAGGACCGCGCCGGGGACCGTCGCGATCGCTGTGCCCATGAGGGCGATGGCGGCAACAGTCCAGCGGTTGAAACGATTTGAGAACATCAGGGCTCGCCTTGAGTTGGTAGTGCCTGGGTTTGCAGCAGAAGGCCGTCTCGCATGCGAACGCGGCCTGCGGCATCGGGACCCGGAACCGTCGGGCCGACAATGCCGCTTTTGGCGTCTCGCCGCAAGGATTCGGACCGGGCGATCCCCTCCGCACGCCCCAAATCGGCCAACAGCGCCCCAAGACCCCGCCACTATGGCCTTATCGTGGCCGCGGCAGGTGGCCGCAGCCGGGTCCTCACGCGAACGTGCGCCAGATCACCTTTTGTGACCTGGTCCGCGCTGATCTGGTCCGCTCTTACATCGCCTCGTAGTTCGGGCCGCCGCCACCTTCCGGCGGAACCCAGGTGATGTTGCCGTTGGGGTCCTTCACGTCGCAGGTTTTGCAGTGGACGCAGTTCTGGGCGTTGATCTGGAAGCGCGGGCTCGTCCCCTCCTCGACCCACTCGTAGACGCCGGCCGGGCAATAGCGATTCGAGGGACCCGCGAAGACGTCGTGCTCCGAGGTCTTCTGCAGGTTCATGTCCGCAACCTTGAGATGGACCGGCTGGTCCTCTTCATGATTGGTGTTGGACAGGAACACCGAGGACAGCTTGTCGAAGGAAATCTTGCCATCAGGCTTCGGGTAGTTCTTCGGCGCATGGCTCTTCGCCGGATCGAGCGTGGCGCGGTCGGGCTTGCCGTGCGACTGGGTGCCGAACAGCGAGGCGCCGAACAGCGTGTTGCACCACATGTCGAAGCCGCCCAGCGCGACGCCGAGCACGGTGCCGAACTTCGACCACAGCGGCTTGACGTTGCGGACCAGGAACAGGTCCTTGCCGACCGACGAGGAGCGCCAGGCGTTCTCATATTCGACGAGCTCGTCATTGGCGCGATCCGCGGCAAGCGCAGCGGCGACGTGCTCGGCAGCCAGCATGCCGGTGCCCATCGCATTGTGTACGCCCTTGATGCGGGGCACGTTGACGAAGCCGGCCGCGCAGCCGATCAGCGCGCCGCCGGGGAAGCTGAGCTTCGGCACCGACTGATAGCCGCCCTCGGTGATGGCGCGCGCGCCGTAAGCGAGCCGCTTTGCGCCCTCGAAGGTGCCGCGGATCGACGGGTGCGTCTTGAAGCGCTGGAACTCGTCGAACGGCGACAGATACGGATCGTCGTAGTTGAGGTGCACGACGAAGCCGACGGCAACGAGATTGTCGTCGTAATGATAGAGGAACGAGCCGCCGCCGGTCTTCAGGTCGAGCGGCCAGCCGAAGGAATGCTGGATCATCCCCTTCTGATGCTTGGCGGGATCGATCTGCCAGACTTCCTTGAGCCCGATGCCGAACTTCGGCGGCTCGCTCTTGGCATCGAGCGCGAACTTGTTGATGAGCTGCTTGGTCAGACTGCCGCGCGCGCCTTCGGCGAACAGCGTGTACTTGCCGAGCAATTCCATGCCACGGGTGAAGGAGTCCTTCGGCTTGCCGTCGCGGCCGATGCCCATGTCGCCGGTGGCGATGCCCTTGACCTTGCCCTCCTCGTCATAGAGCACCTCGGCCGCGGCAAAGCCCGGATAGATCTCGACGCCGAGCGCCTCCGCTCTCCGCGCCAGCCAGCGACAGACATTGCCGAGCGAGCCGATGTAGCAGTGATGGTTGTCCATCAGCGGCGGCATCATGAAGTTCGGCAGCTTGATCGCGCCGCCGCCGGTCATCCAGTAGAAGCGGTCGTCCTTCACCTGGGTCTTCAGCGGGCAGTCGGCATCCTCGCGCCAGTCCGGAATGAGCTTGTCGAGCCCGGCCGGGTCGATCACCGCGCCCGAAAGAATATGCGCGCCGACCTCGGAGCCCTTCTCCACCACGACGATGTTGAGATCGGCGTTGAGCTGCTTCAGCCGGATCGCGGCCGACAGGCCCGAGGGGCCGGCGCCGACGATGACGACGTCGAATTCCATGGATTCGCGCGGGGGAAGTTCTTCGGTGCTCATCTGATCTCAGCCCTTGAGACGGTCCTTGGTCGTTTGCCCTCTTGTTTCCGATTTTTCCGGGTAGGACAACCTCGGAATCGCGTTCCGCCGGGATGCAAGGCCGTCCAAGGTGATATAAAAGTCAGACTTTCCCATGATCCCCGAACCCGCACCCACCGTCCGAGAGCTGCTCGCCTTCTATCTGGAGGCCGGAGTCGACTGCGCGCTGGCGGAGGAACCGATAGACCGCCTGGCGGAAATCGATACGCCACCGCCGGCCCCGCGCGCGGTGCCGGTCGAGGCGCCGCGGCCGGTTGCGGCGCCCGCGGTGATGCGTGGCGAGGCCGCGCCTGCACCCGACGTCGCCATCGCTTCGGCGCGCGAGGCTGCGCGCACCGCGCCGACCCTGGAGGCGCTACGCGAACTGATGCAGAATTTCGAGGGCTGCGCGCTCAAGCACACGGCGACGCGGCTGGTGTTCGCCGACGGCAACCCGCAGGCGCGCATCATGTTCGTCGGCGAGGCGCCGGGCCGCGATGAGGACATCGAGGGACTGCCCTTTGTCGGGCGCAGCGGCAAGCTGCTCGATCTCATGATCGGGGCGATCGGGCTCAACCGCACCACCGCCTATATCGCCAACGTCATTCCCTGGCGGCCTCCCGGCAACCGCACGCCGACGCCGCAGGAGACGCAAGTGTGCCTGCCCTTCATCCAGCGCCAGATCGAGCTGGTAAATCCGGATGTGCTGGTGACGCTCGGCAATCCCTCGACGCAGACGCTGCTGTCGACGCGCGATGGCATCATGCGCACCCGCGGGCGCTGGTTCGACTACGACACCGGCCAGCGCACCATCCGTGCGCTGCCGACGTTCCATCCGGCCTATCTGCTGCGCTCGCCGTCCTACAAGCGCCTGGCCTGGCAGGATCTGCGCGCGATCGCGAAGGTGCTGGCGCAAGGCGCGGCGTAACCACATACACGCCGTCATTCCGGGGCGCGGCAAAGCCGCGAACTATGATGCGCAATTGCGCATCAGAGAATCCATTCATCCACCGACTCTTCCGCTTGATGGATTCCGGGCTCTCGCTTCGCGAGCCCCGGAATGACTGCGCATGTGGCTACGTCCCCTTCGGCCGCACGATGGCCCAGCCGATGCGCAGCAGCTGCTGGCGGCCGGTCACGAGCCATTCGAAGGCGCGCGGGACTTCCGGCACGATGCCGGGGAAGCGCTTGAGAATTTCGGGCGGCGGGGTGCCGGCGGTATCGGAGGCGCGCCAGACCACGACACCGCCGGTCTCGCTGAACTTGGCCTGATTCATCCACGGCGTGCGCGCAGGCTCGGCATCGATGAAGAGATGCGGCCGGCCGGAATGCAGCGTGATCAGGCTGGCGAGCTGGGTCTCGCCGGCAACCGCGCGCAGGCGATGGTTGGTGCGGCGGGCGAAGCTCTCGTCGAAGAAATCCGAGATCGCGCGCGCCGGCATCGAGGTCGCAATCTCGTTGGCACCGGTCCAGGGCAGGAACAGCACGGCGAGCACCACGCCGGCGGCGGGCGCGACGACGGCGGCGGCCCAGACCATGCGCAGCATCCGCGCACGGCGCATCGCGATGAGGTCGCCGGCCATAACGACCACCGCAAGCCCCGACATGACCAGCACGACGCCGGCGCCGCCGACAACGGAATCGAGGCCGAGCACGGCCGAGATCAGCACCGCGCCGAGCGCCGGCGCCAGCGCAAAGAAATAGACGAAGCTGCGCGCGAGCGGCTCGACCGGCGGGCGGTAGATGATCGGCGCCTCCTCGCCCCTGGCGACGAACAGGCGGGTGTTGAGGAAGGTCAGCGCCGGAATCGCGGCAGCCCCGAGCACGAGCCAGCCGAGCAGCCAGGCCGCGTGCAATGCGCGGGCGTTCAGCTCGGCAAGCTGCGGCAGGGCCGGCAGCACCAGCGTCTCGGACCGCATCAACCAGACGGCATAGGGCAGCGCCAGCACGGCGACGACGATCAGCGCGAACAGCGGGTCGAGCGCCCGCAGCGTGCGGCGGCCGCCGGCGGTTGCGAGCGCAAAGATGACGAGCAGGAGCAGCAGGAAGACCGCAGCAGGCGTCGTCAGCAGCAGGAGACCCGCCTCGATCGACCAGGCGAACCAGGCATTGCCGCGGCGCTGGCCGATGATCTGCCAGGAGTGCAGCAGCAGCAGCGCCCAGAGCGGGCGGGCCAGGATGAGCGGACCGAAATCGAGCGCGGGCGAGGAGAAGGCGAGCACCGTCATGGTCAGGAGCACGGCGAGCACCGCCTGCTGCGAGCCGACCACGGCGCGGGAGAGATGATAGAGCGCGATGAAGGTCGCGATCTCGCAGAGCTGGGCAAGCACATAGACGCCGAACATGTGGCCGCCGGCGAGGCGGTAGGCGATGTCGGCGAGCCAGACCGGCAAGGGCGGGCCGAGATCGGTACCGACCTGGTATTCCCTGCCGAAGGCCAGCAGCGTCGCCAGCGAGCCCGGCGGGCTGCGGTAGAACAACAGCGCCACGAACAGCCACATCGCGGCCTGGAGCAGCACGGCGATCCACACGATCAGCCGCGGCCGGGCGCGAATGAGCTCGATGACCAGGGAGGTAAACCGCATGCAACGTCCGAAAGATGCAGCCAACCCGTCCAGCCGGCCCTATTCGCCCACGGCTACTTTGATAAGGGGCGTCACGCGTCGTGGCAACGACCGTCTGCCCTAGAGTCCGGCAGAGGCATCAATTTCAACGCTTGCATCCACCTGCACCTCGACCTCGGTGCCCTCGAACAGATCCCGCACCGGCTCGACGGTCCAGGGCATGTGCTTGGCCCGCGCCGCCGCAACCGGTGCGAAGAAGCTGCGGTGATGGACGGTGGGGCCGAGGCGGTTGAGCGCGTCGAGGTGCTCGGGGACGCCGTAACCCTTGTGCTGCTCGAATCCGTAGCCGGGGCAGTCCTGCGCCAGCGCGCACATCAGCCGGTCGCGCGTCACCTTGGCGACGATCGAGGCCGCCGCAATCGACAGCACGATGCCGTCTCCGCCGATCACGGCCTCGCAATCGCAGGCGGTATCGAGCCGGTCGCGGCCGTCGACGAAGACATGCTTGGGCGCCTCGGGCAGCGCCACCACGGCGCGCTTCAGCGCCCACAGCGAGGCGCGCAGGATGTTGTCGCGGTCGATTCGCGCGGGCGAGGCGACGGCGACCGAGACCTGGGCGGTGGCGCAGATCTTGTCGAACAGTTTTTCGCGCTCCTCAGCGGTGAGGCGCTTGGAATCGTCGATGCCGCGCGGAATGCGGTCGGGATCGAGAATCACCGCGGCCGCCACCACCGGCCCGGCCAGAGGACCGCGGCCGGCCTCGTCGCAGCCGGCGATCGGCCAGACGCCGCGCTTGATCAGCGCGCGCTCGCGGCGGAAGCTCGCTTTTGCTGGCGCAGCCTTTTTCGCAGCAGGCTTCTCTGGCGCGTCTTTGGCCGATTTCTTGGCGGACTGGTCCCGAATCATGGCGGGGATCGTGCGCAAGCAGCCCAGCCGGCGCAACCGGGAACCAATCGCAATTCCCGTTATTCAGGCCGGCGCCCCCTACTCCGCCAGATGCACCCGCCGGTCCTCGCCGACCTCGATGCCGGGCGCCACCACGGCCTCCCAGACATGGCCGTCGGGATCGGCAAAATAACCGCAATAGCCGCCGTAATCGGTCTCGCACGCAGCCTTCAGCAGCCTTGCCCCCTTGCTGACGGCGAAAGCCAGGACCGCATCGACCTCCCCACGCGCGCGACAGTTCCAGGCGAGCGTCGTGCCGCGGAAGGCCGCCGGCCTCGGCTCATCAGGCAGCGACGCATCCGCCGCGAGCAGATCCCAGGGAAACAGTGCGAGCACCGGCCCGCCGGTGTCGTAGAACGCAACGGCCTCGCCGGTCGCCTTCAGCCGGCGTGAGAAGCCGAGGGCATCATAGAACGCGATGCTGGCGCGGATGTCGGCAACGCCCAGCGTGATGACGGTGAGCCGCGGCACCGGCACCGTGAGTTCCTTGCTCATGCTACGCCTCTTCCACTTCCCTGATCAGAACAGGCTGAGCTGATCGCCGTTCCGCTTCGGCCGCGCAAAGTGATCCGTGGTCAGCTTGGAGCGGCGCTTGTTGAGCCCGAGCCTGTCGCAGGCGATCTCGAAGCGGCGGCCGATGGTCCAGGCCATCGGTCCGGTGCCCTTCATCCGCTCGCCCCATTTCGCGTCGTAGTCGCGGCCGCCGCGCATGTCACGGATCAGCGTGAAGACGTGGCGATAGCGGTCCGGATAGTTTGCCATCAGCCATTCGCGGAAGAGATCGCGCACCTCGAGCGGCAACCGCAGCAGCACATAGGAGGCTTCCTTGACGCCGGCATGGGCGGCGGCATCGAGAATGCGCTCGATCTCGGAATCGTTCAGCGCGGGGATCACGGGCGCCACCATCACGGTGGTGGGAATGCCGGCCTCCGAGAGCTGCTTCAGCGCCTCCAGCCGCCTCGGCGGCGTCGAGGCGCGCGGCTCCATGGTACGCGCCAGCTTCTGATCGAGCGAGGTCACGGAGATTGCGACCTTGGCGAGGTTGCGCTTGGCCATGCGCGAGAGAATGTCGATGTCGCGCACCACCAGCGCCGATTTGGTGACGATGCCGACGGGATGCCCGGTGCGCTCCAGCACCTCCAGGATGCCGCGCATGATTTTGCGCTCGCGCTCGATCGGCTGATAGGGATCGGTGTTGGTGCCGATCGCGATCATCCGCGGCTCGTAGCCGGGGGCGGCGAGCTCCTTCTCCAGCAGCGAGGGCGCCTCGGGCTTCACGAACAGTTTCGACTCGAAGTCGAGCCCCGGCGACAGGCCGAGATAGGCGTGGGTCGGCCGCGCGAAGCAATAGACGCAGCCATGCTCGCAGCCGCGATACGGATTGATGGAGCGATCGAAGCCGATATCGGGGGAGTCGTTGCGGGTGATCACCTTGCGCGAGGTGTCGACCGCCACCGTCGTCATGAACGGCGGCAGATCATCCAGGCTCTGCCAGCCGTCGTCGAAGGCGACGCGCGCCTCGGCCTCATAGCGGCCGCTGGCATTGGACTGCGCACCCCGACCTCGCCTGCGCTGACGGTCGATGGCGACCGCCAGTTCGGGAAAATCAGAGTCCGCACCCGCCGGCTCGGAGGGCGCCTTGACCGGCGGGTGCTTGAGAGCATGAGAGGATGCTGCTGGACTCATGAAGCCAAGATAGCACGCAAAAGGAACAAATCAAGAACACAAACAAAAAACTCGAAAACAACCCCATGCACAGTAGAGCTGCCCAAACTTCGCGCGCCCGCCTTTGACCTCACGCAACACGACCGTCACGACCATCCCGTTTCATGACCGACGGATCGATCAAGCCGGAACCGGGTTGATGACGATCGCTGTGTGAAGGTCGGCAGGAACATGACAATCCAACAAAAAACGGCCGCCGCGAGCGGCGACCTCAATCTCCTCGATCGCTACTGGCGCGCTGCCAACTACCTCTCGGTCGGGCAAATCTACCTGCTCGACAACCCGCTGCTGCGGGAGCCGTTGCGGGCCGAGCACATCAAGCCGCGTTTGCTGGGACATTGGGGCACGACGCCCGGTTTGAACTTCATCTACGCCCATCTCAACCGCGTCATCCGCGCGCTTGATGTCAGCGTGCTCTATGTCTGCGGCCCCGGCCATGGCGGACCGGGCATGGTCGCCAACACCTATCTCGAAGGCAGCTACAGCGAGATCTATCCCGATATCGCGCGCAATGCGGACGGATTGCGCAGACTGTTCAGGCAGTTCTCCTTCCCCGGCGGCATTCCGAGCCACGCGGCGCCCGAGACCCCCGGCTCGATCCATGAGGGCGGCGAGCTCGGTTATGCACTGGTGCACGCCTATGGCGCGGCGTTCGACAATCCTGATCTGATCGTGGCCTGCGTCGTCGGCGACGGCGAAGCCGAGACCGGTCCGCTCGCGGCGTCCTGGCACTCCAACAAGTTCCTGAGCCCGGCCCATGACGGCGCAGTGCTGCCGATCCTGCATCTCAACGGCTACAAGATCGCCAACCCGACCGTGCTCGGGCGGATGCCCGACAGCGAGATCCGCGATCTGTTCCGCGGCTTCGGCCACGAACCGCTGTTCGTCGAGGGGGACGATCCCAAATTGATGCACCAGGCCATGGCGGACGCGCTCGACGTCGCATTCGCCAGCATCCGCTCGATCCAACAGCACGCCCGCGACGGACGCAAGACGGTCGAGCGGCCGCGCTGGCCGATGATCGTGCTGCGCAGCCCGAAGGGCTGGACCGGCCCGAAGGAGGTCGACGGCAAGAAGGTCGAGGATTTCTGGCGCGCGCATCAGGTGCCTGTTGCGGGCTGCCGCGAGAATCCGGCGCATCTGAAGATCCTCGAAGACTGGATGCGCAGCTACGAGCCGGACAAACTGTTCGACGCGAGCGGCGCGCTCGTCCCCGAGCTCCGGGCGCTGGCGCCCGAAGGTAACAGGCGCATGGGCGCCAATCCGCATGCCAATGGCGGCCTCCTCAAGAAGGAGCTGAAGCTGCCGGACTTCCGCAGCTTTGCCGTGGACGTGCCGCAGCCTGGCGGCGTCACGAGCGAAGCGACGCGCGAGCTCGGCAAATTCCTGCGCGACGTCATTCGTCTCAATGCGCTAGAGCGCAACTTCCGCATCATGGGCCCCGACGAGACCGCGTCAAACCGGCTGGATGCGGTCTTCGAGGCGACCGAGCGGGTGTGGATGGAGCCGACGGAGCCTTACGACGTGCATCTCGCGCAGGACGGACGCGTGATGGAGGTGTTGAGCGAACATCTCTGCCAGGGCTGGCTCGAAGGCTATTTGCTCACCGGACGCCACGGCTTCTTCTCCTGCTACGAGGCCTTCATCCACATCGTGGATTCCATGTTCAACCAGCACGCCAAATGGCTGAAGGTGACGCGGCATCTGCCGTGGCGGCGACCGATCGCCTCGCTGAACTACCTGCTGACCTCGCATGTCTGGCGCCAGGACCACAACGGCTTCAGCCACCAGGATCCCGGCTTCGTCGATCTCGTCGCCAACAAGAAGGCCGACATCGTCCGCATCTACTTCCCGCCGGATACCAACACGCTGCTGTGGATCGCCGACCATTGCCTGCGCACCTACAACCGCATCAACGTCATCGTCGCGGGCAAGCAGCCTGCGCCGCAATGGCTGTCGATGCAGGAGGCCGCGACGCATTGCGATGCCGGCATCGGCATCTGGACCTGGGCTGGCACGGAAGATGCCGGCGACGAGCCGGACGTGGTGATGGCCTGTGCCGGCGACGTCCCGACGCTGGAGACGCTCGCCGCCGTCGATCTCCTGCGCAAGGCGCTGCCCGATCTGAAAATCCGCGTCGTCAGCGTCGTCGACCTCATGACGCTGCAGCCGAGGGATCAGCATCCGCACGGTCTGTCCCACCGCGACTTCGACAGCCTGTTCACGCGCGACAAGCCGGTCATCTTCGCCTATCACGGCTATCCCTACCTCATCCACCGTCTCACCTATAACCGCACCAACCATGCCGGCCTGCATGTGCGCGGCTTTGCCGAGGAAGGCACCACGACGACGCCGTTCGACATGGTCGTGCTCAACGAGCTCGACCGCTATCACCTCGCGATCGAGGCGATCGAGCGCGTCCCGGGTCTGGCGACCAAAGCCGCGCGGGTGAAGCAGCAATTCCGCAACAAGCTGATCGAACACTCCCGCTATGTCCGCGAGCACGGCGTGGACATGCCTGAGATTCGCGACTGGGTCTGGCCGGGCAAGGCGGGGTGAGGCCATGCCGGCGCCAGAGGCGGTCCTTGTCCTCAATTCGGGATCGTCGAGCATCAAGTTCGGCCTGTTCGACATCTCGGCGGCCGAGCCTGTCCTGCTCTGCAAGGGCCTGCTCGACGAGCACGAGAACAAGCCACGGCTCGTCGTGAGAGACGCCGCGGGCAATAGCCTGTTCGACAAGCAGCGGGCGGACTCGGATACCGACAGCGGTCACCTGTTCGCTGAGGTGCTTGCCTTTATCGAGGACCGGTTCGGCCAGGGCAGCTTGCGCGCGGTCGGCCATCGCATCGTTCATGGCGGTCCGGATCATTCGGGTCCGATCGTCCTGACGGACGACGTCACCACGAAATTGGAGGCGTTGACGCCGCTGGCGCCGCTGCACCAGCCGCGCAGCCTCGCGCCTATCCGCGCCATCTCGGCGATCCGGCCCGCGCTGACGCAGATCGCCTGTTTCGACACCGCCTTCCACCACGGCCTCGCGCCACCGGCCAGCCGTTTCGCCATTCCAAGGCGCTACGAAGCACGCGGCGTCCGGCGCTACGGCTTTCACGGCCTCTCCTTCGAATATGTCGCGGGCCGTCTGGCCGAGATCGCGCCGGAGCTTGCGGCCAAGCGCACCGTCATCGCGCATCTCGGCAACGGGGCAAGCCTGTGTGCACTCCGCGATGGTCGCAGCGTGGACACCACGATGGGACTGACGCCGCTCGATGGTCTCGTGATGGGCACGCGAAGCGGCACCATCGATCCCGGCGTGCTGCTCTATCTGCAGCAGCACGAGAAGATGTCGGTCGAGGATGTTCAGCACCTGCTCTATCACCAGTCGGGCCTGCTCGGCGTCTCCGGCCTCTCCTCCGACATGCGGACGCTGCTCGCAAGCCGCGACGCTGCGGCGCGCGAGGCGGTGGATCTGTTCGTCTTCCGCGCGGCGCAGCAGATCGCGATGATGGCAACCACGCTTGGCGGGCTGGACTGCGTGGTCTTCACCGGCGGCATCGGTGAGCATGCCTGCGAGATCCGCGGCGCGATCGGCGAGCGTCTCGGCTGGCTCGGCATGCGTATCGATGCATCGGCGAACGTCGCGGCGCGCGAGCGGATCAGCGATGGCGATAGCGCGGTTGATGTCTTCGTCATTCCCACCAATGAAGAAATGACGATCGCGCGTCATTGCGCGGCGTTGCTCCGCGAGCGGCACGCTGCATGACGATTTTATGAATGATCTGGCGCAATGCCGCCGCCGCGGCTTCGCGGCATAGAGACGGCGCATCAATCTTCGTGCGGACAGATCATGAAAACCCAGATCATCGAAGAACTCGGACAAGGCGACATCCTGTTGCCCGCCCTGGTGACGGAAGGGCTCGCCGCCAACGACCGCATCAAGGTGCGGATGAGCGCGCTGCAAGCTGCGGCCCACCACGCGCAGGAGCCTGGCCGGACAGCGAGCGACCTCGGCGTCGAGAGTCAGACGGCCGGCATTGCCGCCGCCGCGATCGCGGCGCTGATCGGCGGCGCCCATCTGATCGGGCAGGACCGGCTCGCGGCGCCCGGTCTCGCCGAGCTGATGCAGAACATCCAGGACGACGCCGCGACCATGATCCGCGCCGTCGGCGCCGGCACGGCGAGTGAAGGCGCCAAAGCGCAGGTGCGGTTTGAGGCGATCCGCGCGGCCGGCCTGCTCGATGCCACCGGCGAGATCGAGAAGTCCCGCATCGCGCGCCTGACCGGCCTCACCGAGAGTGCCGGCGACAGCCTGCACCGCCTCGTGATGGATCTGCACAAGCAGCTCAACAGGCTTGCCGCGAGCTGCGCGGAGGAAGCCCTCGACGGCGCCCATGTCTTCGGCCTGCACGGCGAAGACCGCACCGCGGTCGCAGCCTTCATGAAGGGCCTGAACGCCACGCGGGGCCTCAAGTTCAATCATCCCGGCCTCGACACCATGGCGATGCGCGCCGGCGGACGGCTGCTGATCCAGAACGACATCGGCACCACCGACGCCCATGTCGTCGTCATCGCGGTGAAGAAGAACGCGGTCACCGTCACCTACACCGACGTGCACCTGGCGCGGGCGAAGTTCTTCATCTCGCTGTTCGACGAATTCGAGGCGACCTGGAGCGGCCTCGATCGTCACACCGCCGCAGGTCTCGGCGAAGACAATTCCTTCTATCTCGTCACCGGCCAGTACGAGGCCGGGCACGCCGCCGATCGCAACGAATTTCTCGCGGCCGCCGGCGCCGCGCTGGTCTTCCTGATCGACTGGAACAAGGCCCGCAAGCTGCTCAGGACCTGGGTCGCCAAGGACGATGCGGCCCGCATCCTCGAATGGGCGGCGCGCCAGCGGATCGGTCACCGCGGTTTTCTCGAGCTTGGCGGCAACGAGCTGTTGGGCTCCGCGGTCCGGAATGCAGCCCCGTCGCGGATCGGCTTCGGCGAAAGGCTCGACCAGGCGCTGGGCCGCACCGCCGCGATCGACTTCCTCAAGGCCTCGCTGCGCGCCTCGACCGAGGCGCTGCTCGCAGGCCGCTCGGTCAGGACCGTCCGCGACCAGATCGAAGCCGACCTGATGCGGCATCTCGATCGCGTCGACGGCACCCTGCTCGCGGCCGTGTTGCGACAGATCGGCCTTGCCCACGATCTCGTCGCCGCGGTTGCGCGCCATCTCGCCGCGCTTCGGGCCGGCCAGGCTGCCGACGGCGCGCTGCTGGTGCAACGCTGCGGCGCGATCGAGCAGAAGGCCGACCGTATTGCACTCGAAGGCCGCAAGGAGGTCGATCGCCTCAATGCCCGCCCGCTGATCGGCCAGTTGATCGATCGCGCCGAAGAAGCCGTCGACGAGCTGGAACAGGCCGCGTTCATCGCTTCGCTGCTGCCCGAACGGTCGGATCCCGCACTGCTGGCGGCGTTGGCCGAGCTCTGCACCGTGGCCGCGACCGCAACGGAGGTCGCGTCCAGCGGCGTCGCCGCGGCGATGGACGTTCCCGAAGGACGGCGGGCCGATTCCGAGGACGCGCTCTCGGCCGTGATGCGGCTGATCGATGCCGAACACGCCGCCGATACATGCGAGCGCGCGACGACCGCGCTGGTGTTCCGCAGCGGCTTCGACGTCGCGACGTCGTTGTCGGTGATCGAGCTTGCCCGCGCCATCGAACGCGCCACCGATCGCTTCGCCGCGTTCGGCCATCTGCTCCGCCGTCACATCATGATCGATCTCGCAGCTTGAGGAAGCCCCCATGCATATCGTGCGTATCGGCGCTGACGCGACCGAATTGCGGCCAGCCGAAGAGATCGGCGCCAAGGCCGCCAACCTCGCCCGGATGGCCGCGCTCGGACTGCCCGTGCCTCCCGCCTTCGTCCTGCCGGTCAAGCTCTGCGCCGAAATCATCGCCGGCCGCGCCCACGCAGCGCAGCATCTGCGCGACGGCCTGAAAGACGGGATCGCATTCCTGGAGCGCGCGACCGGCAGGCGCTTCGGCGACCGCAGGCAGCCGCTTCTGGTATCCGTACGTTCAGGCGCGGCGCGATCGATGCCGGGCATGCTCGAGACCGTTCTCAACGTCGGCTGCACGTCCGATGCCGTGCACGGCCTGATCCGTGCGACCGGACGGCCGCGGCTTGCGTGGGATTGCCGGCGCCGTTTCCTGGAGAGTTTTGGCGAGACCGTGCTGGAGGTGGACGCGGGCGCATTCGCCGCGCGCATCGCCGAGCGCGTCGGAGCCGAATGCGCCGCCAATGACCGCGAGCTCGACAGCGAAGCACTGGAGCGGCTTGCCGGCGACGAGCAGGCGCTGGTCGAGGATCGCGCCGACGGCTGGCTCGACGATGCCTTCGCGCAACTCGAGGCCGCGGCGGAGGCGGTCTACCGGTCCTGGATGAGCGAGCGGGCGCGCGCCTATCGCAGCCTGCAACATCTCGAGGCGCTCGAAGGCACCGCCGTGACCGTGCAGACGATGGTCTTCGGCAATGGCGGCCTTGCCTCCGGTGCCGGCGTGGCCTTCTCGCGCGATCCCTCGACGGGCGCGCCGCACCCGATGATCGACCTGGTGCTGGATGCGCAAGGCGAGGACGTCGTCTCCGGACGCCGTGCGCCCGACACCACTGAAGCGATCACGCGCGAACTGCCGACGCTCGAGCGCGAGCTTGGCGAGGTCCTGAGGCGGCTCGAGCGCGAATTCGCCGACGTGCAGGACGTCGAGTTCACGGTCGAGGACGGCAAGCTCTGGATCCTCCAGACCCGCGCGGCCAAGCGCACGCCGCGAGCTGCGGCGCGGATCGCCATCGATCTCGTGCATGAGGGCCTGATCGCGAGGGACGAGGCCCTCGCGCGCATTGCCGAGATCGACCTTGCTTCCCTCACCGAGACCAACTTGGTTGCTCCCGGCAAGCCGGCAACGACCGGCATCGGCGCCTCCGGCGGCATCGGGATCGGACGCGCGGCCTTCGATTCCGAAAGCGCCCGCCGCCTGTCGGCCGCAGGCGAGCCGGTCATCCTGCTGCGTCCCGATACCAGCACCGCCGACGTCGCCGGCTTTGCGGTGGCGGCCGGCATCGTCACGGCAGTCGGTGCTCGCACCTCGCATGCGGCCCTGGTGGCGCGGCAGATGGGCAAGCCCTGCGTGGTCGGCTGTCGCCAGTTGAAGATCGATCCGGTCACGCGGCAGGCGCAGCTTGCGGGCGCCGTGCTCTGCGAAGACGAATGGGTCACGATCGATGGCGATAGCGGAGAGCTCTATCTCGGGCGCTGCGAGACCGTCGAGACACGGCCGGAGGCCGAGCTCGCCGAGATCGCTGCGTGGCAATCGCCGGCCGGGCGCCCCGAAACGCAGGCTGCAGCTCAGTGAGTCCCTGACAATATCTGGATGCAGCCGATCACGACCTCGATCACGATCAGCACCACGACCGCGATTTCGAGGCGAAGCGAGCGCTGGGTGTCGATGATGTCGGTCAATGCGTTGGCGGTCTCCGACACGGCGGTGAGCTTGCGCTCGAGCGTATCGAGGCGCTCCTTCAATTCGTACTCGTCTTCGAGGCGGGCATAGAGCCGGTCGAGCTCGGGCTTCTCCCAGAGCACGTCGGGCTTCTCCGCCACCGCAACACGGCCGGCAACGCGCTGCTGTACCAGCAGCGCACTGCCGATCAGTTGCAAAATGCCCTTGCGGCGGCGCGGCGTGCGGCCGCGCTCGGCCAGCTCGCGCGCGAAGGGCTCGATGACGTCGAACACCGCAGCAACCCGCCGCTCGTCGCGGGCCAGCGACGTGCTCTTGGCGAGCGCGTCCGCGACCAGAAGCAACCGGTCATCGGAGAATTTGGCGAGGTAGATCGGCCCGCCCGGCTGGATCGCTTCAGTGCTTTCATCCTTGCACGGCTGCGCGTGCGCGATCTCCTCCTCGTAGGGGCTGAGCTCGCCGATCACGCGCGGCTTCAGGCTGTCGATCAGCACCTTCTCCTCCGAAGGCAAGAGGCCGATCAGCACCACGACGCCGTAGCGGAAGATCACGGCAAGGCCGGCATGGACGCGGAAGGCGGCCGGCATCGACGACACCAGCGTGCCGATCTCGAGGCCGGACGCATTGATGCGGTCCCCCAGCATCAGCGCCCGGATCCGCAAGCTCGGCGCGGCGTCCGGTCTGGGAGATGCAGTCGACGCGCTAACGGCGAGTTGATCGGCGTTCATGCAAGGCCTCATCAGCACCGTGGATTGCAGGCTTTTCCCGTTCCCCGGTGTCGGTCCACTCGCATCCTCCGTATGCAGGATTGCGGTAGCCTGCATGCTGCGCAAAGATCGCAGGGAAACTCCGGGATAATACTGTCACCGCGAATTCACGCCGAAATATTCGGCAATATTGCCACCCCGCACGGGACATATTTGGATGCGATGGCTCCAGCAGTTTACCATCGAACAGCGAAGCCTCACCGAAAAGTTGCACTCGGCAATACCTCGTGTTTATGACAACATCATATTGAGTTACGCTTCTCCGGAAGCGGGGACACTGAAGCTTCAATCATGCTGAGCGTCATCATTCCGACCGAAGGCGTCGAGCAGACGGCGGTCGCAACCCTGGCCGCGCTGGTGCCCGGTGCCGCCGCCGGGATCATCCGGGAAGTGCTGCTGGTCGACGGGACCCCGAACGGGGTCATCGAGCGCGTCGCCGACGTCGCTGGCTGCCGTTTCATCGGCTTCGAGGGGTCCTCGCAGGGCGCGGCGCTCGCCGCCGGCGCGCTTCAGGCCCGTTCGCCCTGGCTGATGTTCCTCCCCGCAGGCGCGGTGCTGGAAACCGGCTGGATCGAGGAGACCACCCAGTTCATCCAGACCGTCGCGACCAGCGGCCGGGACCGGGCGGCGGTGTTCCGCTATGCACGCACGCCTTACGCCGATACCGGGTTCCGCGATCTCCTCCGGGCCGTGGCGCGCAAGCTGGTCGGCCCGTTCGGCGATCAGGGCCTTTTGATCGCGCGTGATCATTACGACCGGATCGGCGGCTATCCGCCCCAGGCCCGCCGGTCCGAGGCGCGGCTGCTGCGGCGGCTCGGCCGCTCGTCCCGGACCATGCTGCGCAGCCGGATCGTCATGATCGGCTGAGGCCACCAATACTTGCCAAAGTCAAATAATTATTTGACAATGGCAAGTATCGAGGTGAGCCATGTCATTTGCCGGAACTAACGACCCCATCGCAGCGGTCCGCGCCTTCAACCGCTTCTATACCCGCAAGCTTGGCGTGCTCGACCAGCACCTTGGAAAGACCCCGTTCTCGCTCAGCGAGGCCCGGGTGCTCTATGAGCTCGCCCATCGCGACGACCTTGCGGCGAAAGAGATCGGAAACGAGCTTGGTCTCGACCCCGGCTATCTCAGCCGCATCGTCCAGAGTTTTGACGAAAAGGGGCTGATCACGCGCAGACCCCTGCCCGCAGATCGCAGGCAATATCAGCTCAGCCTCACCGCCAAGGGCCGGCAGACCTTCGCCAAGCTGAACCTGAGCTCGCAGAACGAGGTCGCCGCGATGCTGGCCCAGCTTTCAGCCGACGATGCGACGCGGCTCACGCAGGCCATGGCAACCATCGAGGCTGTGCTGGAGCAGCGTCGAAGCCTGCCCACGGCATTCATGCTGCGCAGCCATCGCGTCGGTGACATGGGCTGGGTCATCTCCCGACAGGGCGCCGCCTATGCCGCGGACTACAACTGGGACATCAGCTACGAGGCGCTGGTCGCCGAGATCTGCGCGCAGTTCATCAGGAACTACGACGCCGCGCGCGAGCACTGCTGGATCGCGGAAGTCGATGGCGAGCCGGTCGGCTCGGTCTTTCTGGTCAAGACGACGGACGAGATCGCCAAGCTGCGCCTGTTGCAGGTGGAGAAGAAGGCGCGCGGGCTAGGTGTCGGCCGCGCCCTGGTCGAGCAATGCATCCAGGGCGCCCGCGAAAGGGGCTACAGCAAGATGACGCTGTGGACGCAAAGCATCCTGGTTGCCGCGCGCGGCATCTACAAAAGTGCCGGCTTCAAGCTCGTGAAGGAAGAGAAGCACCACAGTTTTGGTGCCGACCTAGTCGGCGAGACGTGGGAGCGGGATCTCTGATCTCGCTGCGGGCGCGACGCACGTTGCGGCGAGATGCACGTTGATGCGCCCTCTCCCCTTGTGGGAGAGGGCAGCGGCGCTAGCAGACACACACTCGCTTGGGTGAGGGGTATGTCTCCGCGCACGCCGTGCCGGTAGATACCCCTCATCCGGCGCTTCGCGCCACTTTCTCCCACATCCGCCTCCGCCAAGGCTTCGGCGGACATGAGGGGAGAAGGAAGAAGACGTCCGCGCGCACGACTACACCGTCGCGCCTTGCGCCTTCGGCCGGCGCAGGTGCTCGTCCAGGCGTGGCATGATCTCGACGAAATTGCAGGGACGCGTGCGGTAATCGAGCTGGGCCTGGAGGATGCCGTCCCAGCCGTCGCGGCAGGCGCCGGGCGAACCGGGCAGGCAGAAGATGTAGGTCGCGCCCGCAACGCCCGCGGTGGCGCGGCTCTGGATCGTCGACGTCCCGATCTTGGCGTGGCTCAGCATGTGGAACGCAATGGAGAAGCCATCCATGCGCTTCTCGAACAGCGGCTCGATCGCCTCCGGCGTGACGTCGCGTCCCGTAAAACCGGTGCCGCCGGTGGTGATGACGACGTCGACGCCGGCATCCGCGATCCAGCGGCGAATGACGGCGCGGATCGCCTCGACATCGTCGGTGACGATCTCGCGCGCGGCGAGATGATGGCCCGCGCCGGTGAGGCGGTCGGCCAGCGTCTGGCCGGACTTGTCGTCCGCAAGCGCGCGCGTGTCGGACACGGTGAGCACCGCGATGTTCAGGGGGATGAATTGTTTGGATTCGTCGATCGAGGCCACGACTTCACTCCTGTTTCCCGCCCACCGGCGTCATCCTGAGGTGCGCGCCGTGCGGTGCAAGCGCACCGCAGGGCGAGCCTCGAAGGATGGGCCGCAGACTCCGCCATCCTTCGAGGCTCGCCGAAAAGGCGAGCACCTCAGGATGACGCCACTACTCCCGGATTCCCAGATGCGCAATTGCGCATCATAATTCGTGCTGCGCTACGTCCGAGGCACGGTGGCGAGAACTACAACGCCCCGCCGCCGAACGTGTTGCAGGCCTGGACCGTGCCCTGTTGGTAGCCGGTCATGAACCATTGCTTGCGCTGCGCGGCCGAGCCGTGGGTGAAGGAGTCGGGCACGACGCGGCCCGTGGCCTGACGCTGCAGCGTATCATCGCCGATCGCGCTCGCGGTGGTCAGCGCGGCGTCGATGTCGCCTGCCTCCAGGAAGTTCGGACGCTTCTTCGCCTCGCGGTTGACCCAGACGCCGGACAGACAATCCGCCTGCAACTCCACCTTCACCTGGAGCGCGTTGGCCTCGGCCTTGCTGCCGGCCTGCTGCTGCAGCCGCGTCACGCGCGGAATGATGCCGAGCAGGTTCTGGATGTGATGGCCCGCCTCATGCGCGATGATGTAGGCGGTGGTGAAATTGCACGCCGACTTGCCGGAGCAGCCGCGGAAGCGTGTCTCGACCTCGCGGAAGAAGGCGGTGTCGAGGAAGATGGTGCGGTCCGGCGGACAATAGAACGGGCCCATCGCCGACTGCGCCATGCCGCAGCGGCCGCCATTGGTGGCATTGCGGAACAGCACGACCTTCGGACCGGTATAGTTCTGGCCGCTGGCCTGAAAGATCTCGCTCCAGCGGTCGTCGATCTCGCCGAGGATGCCGGCGATCATGCTGCCGACCTCGTCGGTCGGCGCGCCGCGCTTGGCCGAGGTCGAGGATGACTGGCGGTCGGTCTGGTAGCTTGGCGCCTGGCCGCCGCCGGTGAGGATCTCGGCACCGCCGATCAGGATGCGCGGGTCGATGCCGAAGGCATAGCCGATCAGGCCGAGCACGATGATGGTGCCGATGCCGAGCCCGCCGCCGCCCATCGGCAGCCCGAACCCGCCGCCTCCGCCGCCGAATCCACCGCCACCCTCGTCGCGACGATCCTCGACGTCGTCGCTCCGGCGGAAATCATCGTAGCGCATGGCGGGCTTTCCCTTAAATCCTCGATTGGCATCATTTGGGCGCAGAAGCGCGAAAGCTCAACGCGCCACATACGTAAAATTTCCGTTGCCTTTATCAATATCGTGCTCGGCAAAAATTGCCTAGTGCGACAGCATGCGCCTGCCAGCAATTTTTTCCGAGGGATGCGCAATTTTTTCCGAGAGAAATTTGCAGTCTTTCTGGCGCCGCGGCCGCTCCCGCAACGCGAAGAAACACGAAATACACTGTAAAACACGGCGAATGCGGACAGCCGACGCGCGATGTGCGGCCTGCTCACAAAAGCAGCGGGTTAAGTCGATTTTTACTTTGCCGCTTCAATGTAACGGTCAGTCGGTTGTTTGGTCCCGCGTCGCCGACAGCGTCGCCTGAGTCAGAGTTCTTGAGTCATGGTAGAGTCGCGTCGCGGGGCGTCTGCAAGGGCGCCCCGCACAAACTTCGAGTCCTCGTCGCATCGAATCATCCTCGGCGATTGCGTCGCCGAGATGTCGAAGCTTCAGGCAGGCAGCGTCGATCTGGTGTTCGCAGATCCGCCCTACAATCTTCAGCTCAAGGGCGATCTCAAGCGCCCCGACGAATCCCATGTCGACGCCGTCAACGACGACTGGGACAAGTTTGATTCATTCTCCGCCTATGACGATTTCACCCGCGCCTGGCTGCTTGCCGCCCGCCGCGCGATGAAGCCGTCGGCGACGATCTGGGTGATCGGCTCCTATCACAACATCTTCCGCGTCGGCGCGATCATGCAGGACCTCGGCTTCTGGCTCCTGAACGACATCGTCTGGCGCAAGACCAACCCGATGCCGAATTTCCGCGGCCGCCGCTTCACCAACGCGCACGAAACGATGATCTGGGCCGCGCGTGACGAAAAAGCCAAGGGCTACACATTCAACTACGAGGCACTGAAGGCCGCAAACGAGGACGTGCAGGCACGTTCCGACTGGCTGATCCCGCTCTGCACCGGCGAGGAGCGCCTCAAGGGCGCCGACGGCAAGAAAGTGCATCCGACGCAGAAGCCGGAAGGCCTGCTCGCGCGCGTGCTGCTGTCCTCATCCAAGCCCGGCGATCTCGTGATCGACCCCTTCAACGGCACCGGCACCACCGGCGCCGTCGCAAAACGCCTCGGCCGCTCCTATATCGGCTTCGAGCGCGACAAAACCTACGCCAAGGCGGCCGAAGCGCGCATCGCGGCGGTCGAGCCGCTGCCGGAAGAAAGTCTCGCTCCGTTCATGACCGCACGCGAAGCCCCGCGCGTGGCATTCTCGGAACTGATCGAGCGCGGCATGATCATGCCCGGCACGAAACTGTTCGACGCCAAGAAGAAGCTTGGCGCGCTGGTCCGTGCCGACGGCGCCATCGTGCTCGGCGACAAGGTCGGTTCCATCCACCGCATCGGCGCCGTCGCGCAAGGCGCCCAGGCCTGCAACGGCTGGACCTTCTGGCATGTCGAGACCAAGAAGGGTCTCAAGCTGATCGACGAGCTCCGCGCCGAGATTCGCGCCGGCATGGCGGCGGAGTAGTATTCTCCGTCATTCCGGGGCTCGCGAAGCGAGAACCCGGAATCCATCGAACGACAGCACCTGCGGCCCAATGGATTCCGGGCTCGCGCCAAGAGGGGCGCCCCGGAATGACAGCAGTGATGGTTGAAAGCCGCCCCCGCCAGGACTAGATTCGCCCGATCAGCCCCATCCTGACCGGGTGGTTCCCATGCGACGACAGTCCGAGACATTGCTGCTGGTGCCGCTGCTGCCGATCTTCCTGCTCGGCATGTTTCCGATGTTCCTGATCGCCCTGCTCGGATTTTTCGGCCTCGCGCTGTTCGGCGTGCTCGTGGTCTGCGTCGGGCTCGCCAGCAGCAACGAGGCGCATGACAATTTCAATCACGACGTCATCGTTCACGGCTATTCGCGCGGATCGGAGCGCGCGGCGCGCGCCTCCGACATGCATCTCGCCGCGCGGCTCGGGCTGCGCCTGGAGGCGGTCGGTGCCGCGATGATCCTTACGGCGGCGATCGGCTTTTGTTACGCCGGCTGATCTGCGTGGCGCGCAGATACCGCCCGGCAAACTCGCCGGTTGCTCTCCCCGACAAGGTTCAGGCAAGAGAAATCCGCCTAGCGGCAATGACGCCGCGTTCGCTCTCGGCAACAGAGACTGGGGAGATACTCGATGCTCAAATTCTATTTCAACGGCTCGCCGAACCCGACCAAGGTCGCGCTTTATCTCGAAGAGTCCGGCCTGCCTTTCGAGCCGGTGAAGATCGACACCCGCAAGGGCGAGCAGTTCACGCCGGAATTCCTCAAGATCAATCCGAACGGCAAGGTGCCGGCGATCGACGATGGCGGCACCATCGTTTTCGACTCGAACGCCATCCTGCTCTATCTCGCCGAGAAGACCGGCAAGTTCCTGCCCGCCGCCGGCGTGCGCGGCGAGACGCTGTCATGGCTGATGTTCATCGCCACCGGCGTCGGGCCGTATTCGGGCCAAGCCGTGCACTTCAAGCATTTCGCGCCAAAGGACCAGAACCACGACTACGCCCATAACCGCTACCAGTACGAGACCGATCGCCACTACAAGATCCTCGACGCTCATCTTGCCGGCCGCCGCTACATGGTCGGCGACAGCTATTCGATCGTCGATATGGCGCTGTGGGGCTGGGCGCGGATGCTGCCGTTCAAGCTCGGCGACGACGCCTTTGCGCGCTACCCGAATGTGAAGCGGCTGGTGGACGAGATCTCGGCGCGCCCGGCGGCCGCGCGCGCGATCGCGCTGAAGGACAAGTTCACCTTCAAGGCCGAGATGGACGACGAGGCCCGCGCCAACATGTTCAAGCACATGACGACCAAGGTCGCCTGATCATACCGCGCCGCGATTTGAAGGCCACGCGCATGCGCGTGGCCTTTTGCTTTTATGCGGCGTGGACCGAGCTCAGGAAGTTCGCGACCTCCTGCTTCAGCCGGTTGCTATCCGCCGACAGCGAGCGCGCCGCCGAGAGCACCTGCGAGGAGGCCGAGCCGGTCTCGGACGCGCCGCGCTGCACGTCGCCGATATTGGTCGAGACGCGCTGGGTGCCGTGCGCGGCCTGCTGGACGTTGCGGGAGATCTCCTGCGTCGCCGCGCCCTGCTGCTCCACGGCGGCGGCGACCGTCGACGAGATCTCCGACAGCCGCTCGATGGTGCCGCTGATCTCCCTGATCGAGCCGACCGACTGCTCGGTGGCGGCCTGAATGCTGGAAATCTGCTGGCCGATCTCACCGGTCGCCTTCGCGGTCTGCTCGGCGAGCGCCTTGACCTCGGAGGCAACCACCGCAAAGCCGCGGCCGGCATCGCCGGCGCGTGCTGCTTCGATGGTCGCATTCAGCGCCAGGAGATTGGTCTGGCCCGCGATCGTGTTGATCAATTCGACCACGTCGCCGATGCGAGCGGCAGCCTTGGACAGCTCGCCGACGCGCTCGTTGGTCCGGCTCGCCTGCCCCACGGCTTCGCTGGCGATGCGGGCGGACTCCTGCACCTGGCGGGCGATCTCGCTGACCGAGGAAGACAGCTCTTCGGTGGCCGAGGCAACGGCCTGAACATTGGCCGAAGCTTCCTGCGAGGCGGACGCCACCTCGGTGGAGATATCCTGGGCGCGCGAGGCGGTCGCCGTCAGCGTGCCGGCGGAGGCTTCGAGCTCGTTCGAGGCCGACGACACGGTATTCACGATCTCGCCAACAGCTTGCTCAAACTGGTCTGCGAGCCTCACCATGTCAGCCTTGCGGCTCTCGGCCTGCCGGGCCTCGATCTCGGTCTGCTCGTGGCGCAGGCGCTCGGTGTCGACCATGTTGTCCTTGAACACCTCGATCGCCTTGGCCATGTCGCCGATCTCGTCGGTCTTGCCGCGTCCGGGAATCTCGACCGCGAGATTGCCGCCGGCAAGCAGCCCCATCGCGCGCGTCATCGAGGTCAATGGACCGACGATGCTGCGGGCGATCAGGAAGGCGACGATCAGTCCGAACAGGACGGCGAGGCCGCCCGCGATCATCTGCACCGATGTCGTGCCTTCGATCACGGCTTCGGCGGCGGAGCGCGACCCCTTGTAGTCCTTCTTCAACGTGGTTTCCGCGACCTTGAGCTTGCCGATGCTCTCGACGATGAGCGGAGCGAGGTTTTTGTGGTAGATCTCGTCGGCCTGGAGCATCGCGGCGGAGGTCGTCTCGAACGCTGATTTGTAGATGCCGAGCGAGGTCTTCACCGGCGCGAGCACGGTTCGCAATTCCGACGCCTGCGGGCTCTTTTCGAGCGCCGAGAGCCGCTGCGCCGCCCTGTCCACATTGGTTCTGAAGTTGGCGGGGCCCTTGGTGTCGCGTAGTGCCAGGAAACGCCAATTGGCGATCTGAACCTGAAGAAGCCGGGATTCGAGGTCCGCGACGAGCGCCGCGGTGTCCTCATCGACGGCCGCACGGGCCACATCGACCAGCTTGCCCATCTTGACGGTCAGCTCATCTCCACTCGGCAGCAGCGTCGCCTTGCCGGTTCGCGCCTCGTTGACGGCGTCCCCGAGATTGTCACGCAAGGCCTTCATCCTGGCGATGTCGGTGATGAGATCTTCGTAAAGCTTGCGCCGCTCCGCGGAAGCCGTCCCGTTCGCCCCGACCTTCAACAGCTCGGTCGCCGCGGTTTCCCGCTCCGAAGCCTCCTTCATCGCGGGTTCACTGGCGTCGTAGATGTAGCGCAGATTGGCGCGCTGGATCGCCTGGAGGTGGGTCGATATCTCCAGCACCCGCGCGGTGCTGTCCGAAAGCGCCGATTGCTTGGCGACCTGATCCTGCACGGCCCGCAAATTCCAGACGGCAACCACCGCCATCACGAGACCAACCGCCACCAGGGCCATGAAGCCTGCGTACAGGCGTCCCCTGATCCGCAAACGAAACTTCGGCATTCCCACTGTCCACCAGATGCATGCGACTTCGAGCGGCCGAACCCGATCGACGATCGTTTCCGGCCACCCCGGCAGCCGCACGTCGCGTCTTTGCGACCCACGCTGCACCGCGACACAATGGAGGACACTCGTTAATTGAACCTTCCAATTTTTCGCGCAGACTCTTGGCGACGCGCACAACATCTGCTGATTTTGTAGCCAGTTGCGCAGGGATTTGGCCTGCGGCCAGCACGCCGCAAGCATTTCGACGATCAACGTCTGTCAGGCGCCTGCGTCAATTTGCCGAGGGCGCCCGACCACATGGCGCTCCCGCCTGCTCCGGGCTCCTACTTCCGCCGACTGGGCTTCCTCAGCACGTACTCAATCTCCGACCGGGACATCCCGCAGTCCTGAAGCTCCCGCTCGGTCATGGCGGCGAACTGGCACCGGACCCGAGACCGCTCCCGCCTGATACGCATGAGGTCCACCAGCGTCCGCCAGGCCCGCGCGACCATCGCGGGCCGTGATGGACAGGGACGGTGGGTGGACGCTGCGTCGTCCAATCCGCTCAGCCCGCAGCCCTCACGGGTGCTTGCGGAAACGGGCCCAGCGCCTTCTCGGTCAAGACCGAGTCGCAGTACTCGCGGATCTCCTTGATCTTGCCGTCCTCGAGACGAAACACCAGGCAGTAGTCGTTGTCGTAACGCACGCCCTCGGGCGTGACGTTGTCACCCTTGGCTTCCACCACGACGATGTCGCCATCGGCGATGAAGCGGTGGGCCACGGTGCGCGTCCGGTCGCGCAGGCGGGTGCGCACATAGCCGTGCAGGTCGTTGAGGATCGCCTCCTTGCCGGTGAAGGTGCGCGACCAGGAATACTGGCCGGTGACGACCCATCTGGCATCGTCGGCAAGGCTTGCCGTGAACAGGGCGCGGTCGCGCGCGGCCGGATCGGGATTTGCGGCGGCGGCGAAAATATCCTGCATCAGTTTCTTGTTGGCGCTCGCACTCATGGCGGCATCTCCTTGTCATGGCAACACGGAGATCATCGTCGGGCGATCAGCATTCTTCAAATCGATAGAGAATATGATATCTATTCGTCTCATGAATTTGAATTCGCTTGACCTCAATCTGTTGACCGCGCTCGACGCGCTGCTGCGCGAAGCCAATGTCAGCCGCGCGGCCATGAGGATCGGCCTGTCACAGCCGGCGACGAGCCACGCGTTGCAACGCCTGCGCGACATCTTCGGCGATCCGCTGCTCGTACGCACCGGCGCGCGGATGGAACTGACGCCCCGGGCGCAGGCCCTTCGCGCACCGCTGGCACAGGCGCTCGATCAGGTGCGCGGACTGTTCGTGCCTGATGAATTCGATGCGGCGCGCAGCGAGCGGCAATTCCGCCTGATGATGCCGGACCTCGCGGTCGAGCTGCTGATGCCGCCCTTGATGGAGAAGGTGACGCGCCTTGCGCCCAACGTCCGCATCGACGTGGTGCCGTGGCGGGGACCGGCGATCTTCCATGCCGAGTTCGCCCGCACCATCGACCTCGTGATCTCGATCGGCAATGCCTTCAAGGGCTTTCACCGCCAGCTGCTCTACACCGACAGCGACGCGCTGGCGGTGCGGCGCGGCCATCCTGTTGGAGCGAAGCTGAAGCGGCGCGAGACGTTCCTGGCCGCCCGCCATGTCGGCGTCATCATCCGCGGCAATGCTGAGGATCTCATCGACACCTGGCTGCGCAGCAAAGGCATCGAGCGGCATATCTCGCTGGTCGTGTCAGGCTATCTCGAGGCGCTGCACGTCGCCGCCCGCACCGACCTCGTCGCCTTCGTGCCGCGCCGGCTGATCGCGGCGCTGTCGAAGCAGCTCGGCCTCGTCACAGTGACGCCGCCGCTCGACCCCGGGATCGACGAGCAGTTCATGTTTCATCCGACGCGGGCGCAGATGGACCCGGGCTCGATCTGGCTGCGGCGGCTGATGCTGGAGACGGGGCGGGAGTTGGAGAAGCGGAGAGCTGGATAGCGTGTCGCTTCAAAACATTCGGTGTCGTCCCGGCGAACGCCGGGACCCATAACCACAGGGTGGAGTTTGGCGAAGACCCGTCGTTCGGTACTCCTATCGAACGCGATCGATAGATTCCGCGGTATGGGTCCTGGCTTTCGCCAGGACGACAGCGGAATTTGTGGCCGCGCTGACGCTCGCCCGGGACGACACCGAGTTTTGTTACGCCTTCTGCGCGTCCATCACCTTGCGCACGGCCGGGCGATCCGACATGCGCTTGAAATGATCGGCGATCTTCGGCGTAGCGTTGATGTCGACGCTGTCGCCTTCGAGCCAGTTCGAGAGCGTGTGGAGATAGGGATCGCAGATCGTGAACTGATCGCCCATCACCCACGGCCCTTTGAACATCTTCTGCTCGATCAGCTTGAAGCAGGCGGCCATGGTCTTCGGAACCATCGCCTTCATGTCGGCAAACGAGCTCTCCTCCGTCGCCCAGCGCGCGCCGCGCATCTTGTGGGCATGATTGATGTGCACGGTCGAGCAGAGATAGGAGTTGAACGACTGCACCTGGGCGAAGTCGAAGGGATCGTCCAGCGGCGCCAGCTTCGCCTTGGGGAAGGTCTGCGCGATATAGGCCAGCATCGCCGGCGTCTCGGTGAGGACGCCGCGATCGGTCACCAGGGCCGGCACGCGGCCCTTCGGGTTGATGTCGAGATAGTCCGGGCTGTTCTGCTGGTTGTCCTTGAAGCTCAGCCGTTCGGCCGTGTAGTCGGCGCCGGCCTCCTCCAGGGTCATGTAGGTGGCGAGCGCGCAGGTGCCGGTTGCGTAGTAGAGCTTGAGCATGTCTGACCTCATGGGAAAGCTGGAAGTTAACGGCTGTCGGCCGCGAGGTCCATAGCACGCTGTTCTACGTGCTTTGCTCTTCGCAGTTGCCCACATCCGCCCGCCTGTGCCAAGACGCCGATGATCGGAGGGGCTTTCTCATGACCGTACTCATCGCCGGTGGCGGCATCGGCGGGTTGACGCTTGCGCTCAGCCTGCATCAAATCGGCGTGCCCGTAAAAGTGTTCGAGAGCGTCGCGGAGCTGAAGCCGCTCGGCGTCGGCATCAACGTGCTGCCGCATGCGGTGCGCGAGCTGATCGAGCTCGGGCTGATGGACAAGCTGGACTCCAGCGGCGTGCGCACGCGCGAGCTCGCCTATTTCTCCAAGCACGGCAAGCCGATCTGGAGCGAGCCGCGCGGGCTGGAAGCCGGCTACAAATGGCCGCAATTCTCGATCCATCGCGGCACGCTGCAGCAGCTGCTGCTGGACACCGCGGTCGAGCGGCTCGGCCGCGACAATATCCTCACCAGCCATCATCTGACCGGCTGGAGCGAGACAGCGAACGGCGTGCGCGCCGACTTCGTCGACAAGGCGACCGGCAAGCCCGCCGGCACTTACGAAGGCGCGATCCTGATCGCCGCCGACGGCATCCATTCCGCCGCGCGAGAAAAGCTCTACCCGAACGAAGGCCCGCCGATCTGGAACGGCCGCATCCTCTGGCGCGGCGTCACGCCGGCAAAGGCCTTCCTGACCGGCCGCACCATGATCATGGCCGGGCACGAGATCCTGAAATTCGTCTGCTACCCGATCTCGAAAGAGCCGGATGCTGCCGGCAATCACCTGATCAACTGGGTCGCCGAGCGCCACATGCCGCCGACCTATCAGTGGCGGCGCGAGGACTATAACCGCACCGCGCGGCTCGAGGAGTTTTTGCCATGGTTCGAGAGCTGGACGTTCGACTGGCTCGACGTGCCCGGCCTGATCAGGAACTGCCCGCACGCCTATGAATATCCACTGGTCGACCGCGATCCGGTGTCGCAATGGACCTTCGGCCGCGTCACGCTGATGGGCGATGCCGCGCATCCGATGTACCCGATCGGCTCGAACGGCGCCTCGCAGGCGATCCTCGACGCCCGCGTCATCACCCGCGAGATCCTGGCGCACGGCCCGACGCAAGCGGCGCTGCTCGCCTATGAAGCCGAGCGCCGGCCCGCGACCACCGACCTCGTCCTGCTCAACCGCAAGAACGGCCCCGAGCAGGTGATGCAGCTCGTCGAGGAGCGCGCGCCCGACGGCTACAAGGTCGTGACCGACGTGCTGTCGCAGCAGGAGCTGGAGGACATCGCCGCGAATTACAAGCGTGTTGCGGGATTCCAGGTGGAGGCGCTGAACGCGAAGCCGCCGATCGTGAGCAAGGACGCGCGCGCGGTCGGTTGAGTTCAGTGTCTCGAGTGCTCTCGCTCGGAGCGAGATGCGCGTTGATGTGCCCTCGCCCCTTGTGGGAGAGGGCAGCGACGCTGGCAGACCAAGACTCACTTGGGTGAGGGGTTCTCTCGGCGTGTCGAACTCGCAGTTTGAATCCGCGGAGAGATACCCCTCATCCGGCGCTTCGCGCCACCTTCTCCCGCAAGGGGAGAAGGAAGAAGGAGCGCGCGGCCAGACTATTTACCGCACCACCCTCGCCGCCTCCAGCAGCCGCTCGCTTGCGCTTGCCGTTGCCAAAACCGTTCCATCCTCCGCCATCAGCTTCGCCTCGACGAACGCGATCGTCTTGCCGAGTTGCGTCACCCTCGCCTCGCCGATGATCGGGCCAGGCTTTGCGGGGCTGAGGAAATTCACGGTCATGCTGATGGTGGTGGTGTAGAGCCGGCCCTCGCTCATCACCAGCACGGCGGGGCCCATGGTGTCGTCGAGCATGGCCGAAAGCATGCCGCCCTGGATGAAGCCCGCCGGATTGCAGAATTCGGGCTTGCCCTCGAAGCCCAGCCTGATCCATCCCTCCTCGGGGCGGGCGTCGAGCAGGCGCCATCCGAGCAACTCGGCGCAAGGCGGCCGTGGAAAATTGTCGAGCGCGGTTTTGACCATTGGCAGCCTCCGTGTCGCGCCCTGATAGCGTAACGCTGCTGCCAGCGTGCTGTCAGGAGGATGGGCCCGACGAAAGATCCAGCGCGTGCGCGATCACCTTGCGCATGACGTTGGGCAGCGCCTCGTCCGCAAGCGTCGCGATCGGCACCCAGCGCATGCCGGCGGGCGCGCGCGTGCGCGCTTCGGCCTTGGCGGTGTAGACCACCAGCTCCAGCGGGAAATGCGTGAAGACGTGGGTGACGACGCCCACCTTGCGCTGCCAGCGCGACAGCCCCTTCAGCTCCGGCGCCTGCTGCTTCGCCGTCGCATCCTCCTGGCCGGCGAGCCAATCCGAGCCCGGCACTTCCGTCATGCCGCCGAGCAAGCCCTTCTCGGGCCGCGAGCGAACCAACAGTTCGTCAACGCGCCTCACCACGAAAGCGGCGCCGCGCCGCAGCGTCCCGCTCTTCTTCGGCGCCTTGCGCGGGAACGTCTCCTGGGTGCCTTGCGCGCGCGCCGTGCAGTCCTCATTCAACGGGCACAGCGAGCAGGCTGGCTTCTTCGGCGTGCAGATCGAGGCGCCGAGATCCATCAAAGCCTGCGCGCTGTCGCCGGCACGCGAATTGGCGAGCAGCGTCGTAGCCAGTTGCCGGATCAAGGGCTTTGCCTGCGGGAGCTCGTCTTCAACGGCAAAGAGCCGCGACACCACCCGCTCGATATTGCCGTCAACAGGCATGGTGCGGCGATCGAACGCGATCGCCGCAATCGCCGCCGCCGTGTAGGGCCCGATCCCCGGCAGCGCGCGCAGCCCTTCCTCCGTATCGGGAAAGACGCCGCCATGCTCGCGCGTCACCGCGACGGCGCAGGCGTAGAGATTGCGTGCGCGCGAGTAATAGCCGAGCCCCGCCCACATCCGCAGCACGTCATCCTGCGAGGCGCTGCCGAGCGCCGTGACGTCAGGCCAGCGCGCGACGAATTTTTCGAAATAGGGCCCGACCGCCTTCACGGTGGTCTGCTGCAGCATGATCTCGGAGAGCCAGACGCGGTAGGGGTCCGACACTTCGCCCGGCGCCGCACGCCAGGGCAGCCGGCGGCGATGGCGGTCGTACCACTGGAGAAGCAGCGTCGGACGCGCCGGTAAAACTGGTTCCGATTTCACGTTCAGGGCGGATCTGCGGCTCATGCGTTCACTGTAACGGCCCCAAGCCAATCTCTCCACGTCATGCCCGCGCTGGCCGCGGGCATCCACGTCTTTCTTCATGGCGGCGCGCCGGCGGTGCTATAAGGCCCCCATGTCCAAATCCGGTCCCATCTTCAAGCCCGGTCCCATCAGCGCAAAACCGCTCGGGATCCTGCTCAACGACGTCTTTGCCGAGGCCTATGCCAAGCAGGGCTTTGCCGCGCGCGAGCTGGTGACGCGGTGGGCGCAGATCGCAGGGCCCGAGATCGCGGCCCATGCCGAGCCGCTCAAGATGCAATGGCCGCGGCCGGTCGAGGGCCAGCCGCAGGAGCCGGCGACGCTGGTGCTGCGGGTCGAGGGGCCGATGGCGCTGGAGATCCAGCACTCGGCAGACGTGATCCTGGAGCGGGTCAACCGCTTCTTCGGCTGGAGCGCGGTCGGCAAGCTCGCCTTCCGCCAGGCTCCCCTGTCACGCCCCCGGACCCGAAAGCGGCCCGGCCCGCCGGACCCCAAGGCGGTCGCCAAGGTGGCGGAGAGCCTGACCGACATCGAAGATGAACAATTGAAGACGGCGCTGGCGCGGCTCGGGGCCGCCATCAAGCGAAATTGAGCCTCATTTCGCGGTCAATCTGGACCTGTCCTTGCGGCCCGCCATTGCCTCAAGCGACGTTTCAAGCTAGCGACAGGCCGCCCGGGCGGGAACCTTGACCCGATCCCTTGGGCGACATCTTGCCAATTCGGGAGCCGACCTTGATCATCACCCGCCGCGCCTTCACCACGATGCTGTCGCTGACCGGGCTTGCCGCGGTCGCCGGGCTCTCGCCGCTGCGGTTCATCTCCGAGGCGATGGCACAGTCGGCCGCCGATGTGGCGAAGCCCGTATCGCTGCCCGACATGGCCCTCGGCCCGAAGGACGCCGCCGTCACCATCACCGAATACGCCTCGATGACCTGCCCGCACTGCGCCGCCTTCAACGAGCAGGTGTTCCCCAAGATCAAGTCGGAGTACATCGACACCGGCAAGGTGCGTTACATCTTCCGCGAGTTCCCGCTCGACATCAAAGCGGCCGCCGGCTCGATGCTCTCGCGCTGCATCGCCAAGGACGACGCGCCGAAATACTTCGCCGTCACCGACATGCTGTTCCGCCAGCAGAGCGACTGGGTGATGAAGAACACCACCGAGACCCTGACGCGGATCGGCAAGCAGGCCGGCCTCACCCAGCAGCAGGTCGAAGCCTGCCTGAAGGACCAGGCACTGCTCGACAAGATCGCCGCCGACCAGAAATATGCCAGCGACGTGTTGAAGGTGGATTCGACGCCGACCTTCTTCATCAACGGCGAAAAGATCAAGGGCGAGGCCTCGTTCGAGGAGTTCGCCAAGAAGATCAATCCGCTGCTGAAGAGCTGATTCGCTCGTCAAGATCCTGATTCGCATCTCGAAAGCCGTATCTTTCCCGGCATAAATCCCTTGGGAAAAGCGGCTTTCGCCGGTTGCCCTCGCGGCGCGCCGCGGCCATTGTCCAGCCGCATGAGGCGCCTCGCGCGACTCGCCCCGGATAGCGACACTGCCTTCCATGGTATTGTCCCGGCAGGGGGATTCGCGCCTGCCAACAGAGATGCGTGCTTATGAAAATCACCCGCCTGCGACTTCACGGCTTCAAGTCCTTCGTTGAGCCCACGGACTTCGTCATCGAGCCCGGCCTGACCGGCGTGGTCGGACCCAACGGCTGCGGCAAGTCGAATCTCGTCGAAGCGCTGCGCTGGGCGATGGGCGAAACGTCGTACAAGTCGCTGCGCGCCGCCGACATGGACGCGGTGATCTTCGCCGGCTCCGGCAACCGTCCCGCGCGCAACCACGCCGAAGTGACGATGACGATCGACAATGCCGATCGCACCGCGCCGGCGGCGATGAACGACAGCCAGTTGCTGGAAATCTCCCGCCGTATCGAGCGCGAGGCCGGCTCGGTCTATCGCATCAACGGCCGCGACGTGCGCGCCCGCGACGTGCAGATCCTGTTCGCCGATGCTGCCACCGGCGCGCGCTCGCCCGCCCTCGTCCACCAGGGCAAGATCGGCGAGATCATCCAGGCCAAGCCCGAGCAGCGCCGCCGCGTGCTGGAAGACGCCGCCGGCGTCGCCGGCCTGCATGCCCGCCGCCACGAGGCCGAGCTGCGGCTGAAGGCGGCCGAAACCAACCTCACCCGCGTCGAGGACGTGATCGGCCAGCTCTCCGGCCAGATGGAAGGCTTGAAGAAGCAGGCCCGCCAGGCCGTGCGCTACCGCGAGGTCGCGGCCAAGGTCCGCAAGGCCGAAGCCACCCTGTTCCATCTGCGCTGGATCGGCGCCCATGCCGACGTCAACGAATCCGGCCAGACCCACGATCTCGCCGTCCGCGAGATGGCCGAGCGCACCCAGCACCAGGCCGAGGCCGCGCGCATCCAGGCGATCCGCGCCGCCGAAATGCCGGCGCTGCGCGATGCCGAAGCGCGCGCCGCCGCCGGCCTCCAGCGCCTGACCAATGCCCGCGAGCTGCTCGACCGCGAGGAAGAGCGCGCCAAGGAGCGCGTCGCCGAGCTCGAGCGCCGCCTCGCCCAGTTCGAAGGCGACATTTCCCGTGCTCAGCAACAAACCATGGACGCCGACGTCGCGCTGCAGCGGCTCGACAGCGAAGACGCCGAGCTGAAGGAAGAGATCAAGTCGCGCGTCGAGAAGCGCTCCGGCGTCGACGAGCGCGTCGGCGAGGCCGAGGCGGTGCTGACCGAGACCGAGCAGCAATTCGCCGAGCTCACCACCGCGCTCGCCGACCTCACCGCCAAGCGCAACCAGCTCGAAGCCAATGTCCGCACCCATCGCGACAAGCTCGCCCGGCTCGACCAGGAGATCGCGAACGTCACCGCCGAGGAGCAGAAGCTCACTGAAGCGACCGGCGGCTTCGGCGATCTCGACGAGCTGACCGCGCTGGTCGAGACCGCGGAGCAGACGCTGGCGGCCTCGGAAGCCGCAGCTCAAGCGAGCGAAGCCGCGCATGTCGCGGCACGCCAGACGCTGGAATCCTCGCGCTCGCCGCTGAACGAGGCCGACAAGCGCGTGCAGCGCCTGGAGACCGAGGCGCGCACGATCTCCAAGATCGTCAACGGCGAGACCAAGAATCTGTGGCCGCCGATCATCGACGGCATCACCGTCGACAAGGGTTTTGAAAAAGCGATCGGCGCTGCGCTGGGCGACGACCTCGACGCGCCGATCGACCCGTCGGCGCCGATGCGCTGGACCAATGTCGGACATACCGAGGGCGATCCGGAGCTGCCCGAAGGCGCCGCTCCGCTCTCCAACCATGTGCAGGCGCCGGCCGAGCTGACCCGCCGCCTTGCGCAGATCGGCGTGGTGCCGCGCGAGCGCGGCGCCGAGCTGGTCTCTCAGCTCAAGACCGGCCAGCGGCTGGTCTCGCCCGAGGGCGACGTCTGGCGCTGGGACGGTTTTGTGGCCGCGGCGCACGCGCCAACCGGTGCGGCGCGCCGCCTCGCCGAGCGCGCCCGCCTCGTCGATATCGAGAACGAGCTGGAGCAGGCCCGCATCGACGCGCAGATCAAGCGCCAGGCGCTGGAGAATGCCGAGTCCGAGCTGCAGATGGCCGCGAGCACCGAAGGCGCGAGCCGCGAAGCCTGGCGTGCCGCGCAGCGCGAGCTGAACGTCGCGCGTGAGCGCCATGCCACTGCCGAGCGCGAGATCAGCCGCCACGCCGCCCGCAAGGCGACGCTGTCGGAAGCGCACAGCCGCCTCGCCGCCGACCGCGCCGAGGCTGAAGCCGCCTACGAATATGCCGAGGCCGGCATCAGCGAGCTGCCGTCGAGCGAGGACACAGAGACCCGCCTCGCCGCCGTCCGCAGCGACATCGAGGCTCATCGCCGCATGGCCGCCCAGGTCCGCGCCGAGGCACAGGCGCTGGCGCGCGAGGCCGAGCTCGCCGACCGCCGCGTGCAGGCGATCCTCGCCGAGCGCACCGAGTGGCAGAACCGCAAGGAGAGCGCGGCCTCTCACATCGACACCATCCAGGCCCGTATCGCCGAACTCACGATCGAGCGCAGCGATCTTGAAAACGCGCCGCAAGTGTTCGCCGAGAAGCGCAGCGCGCTGATCACCGAGATCGAATACGCGGAGAACGACCGCCGCATGGCCGCCGACGCACTCGCCACCGCGGAAAGCGCAATGGCCGAGACCGATCGCGTCGCCAAGCTGACGCTCGAAGCCCTCTCCAGCTCACGCGAGGCCACCGCCCGCGCCGAGGAGCGCATGGAAGGCGCCCGCCGCCGGCTCGAGGACATCGAGCGCGAGATCCGCGACATGCTCGAGGTCGAGCCGCAGGCGGTTGCCGGCCTCGCCGAGATCGAGCCCGGCACGGAGCTGCCGCCGCTGCATGACATCGAGGAAGATCTCGAAAAGATGCGCCGCGACCGCGAGCGCCTCGGCGCAGTCAATTTGCGCGCCGAGGAAGAGCTGCGCGAGGTCGAGACCCAGCACACCGGCCTCGTCACCGAGCGCGATGACCTGGTCGAGGCCATCAAGCGGCTGCGCCAGGGCATCCAGAGCCTCAACAAGGAAGCGCGCGAGCGGCTCTTGACCTCGTTCGAGGTCGTCAACAACCACTTCAAGCGCCTGTTCGTCGAGCTGTTCGGCGGCGGCGAGGCCGCGCTGCATTTGATCGAGAGCGACGACCCGCTCGAAGCCGGCCTCGAGATCATCGCAAAGCCCCCGGGCAAGAAGCCGCAGACGCTGTCGCTGCTCTCGGGCGGTGAGCAGGCGCTGACCGCGATGGCCCTGATCTTCGCGGTGTTCTTGACCAACCCCTCGCCGATCTGCGTGCTGGACGAAGTCGACGCACCGCTCGACGACCACAACGTCGAACGGTACTGCAACCTCTTGCACGAGATGACCGGCTCGACCGACACGCGCTTCATCATCATCACACACAACCCGATCACCATGGCGCGGATGAACCGTCTGTTCGGCGTCACCATGGCCGAGCGCGGCGTGTCGCAGCTGGTGTCGGTAAGCCTGGCCGAGGCGGTGGACATTCTCGACCAGAACGTGGCGTGAGAAGATTGACCGTCATTCCGGGGCGATGCGCAGCATCGAACCCGGAATCTCGCGCTACAATCTCCAGATTCTCTGATGCGCAATTGCGCATCAGAGTTCGCGCTACGCGCGCCGCGGAATGACGGTGGGCAAGCATGATCTCCCCCACCCTCCCCGCCGAATTGAAAGCAGCCCTCGACGGCAAGCTGCAAGGCTTCTCCCGTACCGACGCCGCACAGCGATCTCAGAAAATCTCGACCACCTATCGCTCAGGCGGCGGCTCCGGCACGATCAAGTCGGAAGCCGATGCCCTCGCCTATGCGCTGGCACGGATGCCTGCGACCTACGCGGCGGTGGCCGCAAGCCTGAATGCGCTGACCGAAAGCGCGCCGGACCTCGCGCCTGAAACGCTGCTCGACGTCGGCGCAGGCCCGGGCACTGCAAGCTGGGCCGCCGCAGAGGCCTTTCCATCGCTGCAGGATTTTACGCTGCTCGACGCCAACGCCACGCTCAGCAGACTAGCGCTCGAACTGGCGCGCGACAGCACGCGTCTGGCCGAGTGTCGCTATCTGCCGGGCGATGCCGGCGGCAACCTCGCCGAGGTCTCAGAGGCCGATCTCGTCGTTGCCAGCTACATCATCGGCGAGCTCAACGAAGGCGATCAGCGCAAGCTTGCGGAGGCCATGTGGGCGAAAGCGCGCCACGCGCTGGTCGTGATCGAGCCCGGCACGCCCGCCGGCTACGCCCGCATCCTCGCGCTGCGCCAGCAGCTGATCGCAGCTGGCGCGTTCGTCGCCGCCCCCTGCCCGCACGAAAGGCCCTGCCCGCTCGCCGCGCCCGACTGGTGCCATTTCTCCCAGCGCCTGCCCCGCTCGCAGGCGCATCGCCAGATCAAGGGCGCCGAGGTGCCGTTCGAGGACGAACGTTTCATCTACGTCGCCCTCACCCGCACGCCACCGGCGGCGCGCGCCGCGCGCGTGCTGGCGCCGCCGGATGTCGGCAAGGCCGAGATCACGGCCAAGCTTTGCACCGAGAGTGGCCTTGAGCTCACGAAGGTGCCCCGCCGCGACAAGGCAGCCTATGCAAACGCCCGGCGCTGGCGCTGGGGCGATGCCGTCATGTCCGAAAGTTAACCTCGTTCGGGGCTTTTGCCTTGAACTCGGACGGTTCCTCATCCGACCAAGTCTTGCCTCCCCTCTGCGCCGGGGCTCTCGCCCTGCGCCAATTTGGTCTACCCTAGCGCCCGCCTTCTTCCCCTTCAGGAGTTCTCCATGTCGACCGGCTGGATCGTTCTCGGCGTCATCGTCGTCCTCGTGTTCCTGGCGTTCACCGCCTACAACCGTCTGGTGGCGCTGAGCCAGCGCGTCGGCCAGGCCTTTGCCGATATCGACGTGCAGCTCAAGCAGCGCCACGACCTGGTCCCGAACCTGGTCGAGACGGTGAAGGGCTATGCCTCGCATGAGCGCGGCACGCTCGACGACGTCATCAAGGCGCGCAATTCGGCGATGTCGGCGCAGGGTCCGGCGCAGGTGTCCGCCGCCGAGAACCAGCTCTCCGGCGCGCTCGGCCGGCTGATCGCGCTGTCGGAGGCCTATCCGGACCTCAAGGCCAACGCCAATTTCCAGCAGCTCGCGAGCGAGCTGTCGGACCTCGAGAACAAGATCGCGGCCAGCCGCCGCTTCTTCAACAACGCAGTTCAGGAATACAACACCGGCATCCAGCAGATGCCCGCCGCTTTGTTCGCCGGCATGTTTGGCTTCACCAAGAAGGACTTCTTCGATCTCGGCGCCAGCCGCACCGAGGTCGAGGCGGCGCCTCAGGTGAAGTTCTGATTTGAGCGTGCGCAACAGATGCTGTCATTCCGGGGCGATGCGCAGCATCGAACCCGGAATCTCATTGAGATCACCAATCTCTGGATTCCGGGTTCAGGCCTCCGGCCTACCCCGGAATGACGGTGATTAAACGGAAGCAGCCATGGCCGCGTATGGTCTCTACACGCACATCGCCTCGAACAAGTTTCGTTCGATGCTGCTGCTCGCCGGCCTGTTCGCGCTGGTCTATGTGCTGGTCTATGCCGGCGCGCTAGTCGCCGAAGTCCTCATCGACAGCAACCGGACCGTCGCCTTCTACCTGAGCCACGCCTTCTATGACCTGAAAGTCGCCGCACCGGTGGCGACGATCGTGACGGCGCTCTGGGTCGTGATCGCCTATTTCTTCCACCAGTCGATGATCGACGCGGTGACCGGCGGCCATGACGTCACCCGGCAGGAGGAGCCGCGGCTCTACAACCTGCTGGAAAACCTCTGCATCTCGCGCGGCATCACCATGCCGAAGCTGAAGATCATGGAGAGCCCGGCGCTGAATGCGTTCGCGACCGGCCTCAACCCGCGGCAATATTCGGTCACCGTTACCACCGGTCTCCTCAATGCGCTGAACGACAAGGAGATCGAAGCGGTGCTGGGTCACGAGCTGACCCACATCAGGAACGGCGACGTGCAGCTGATGGTGGTCGCCGTCATCATCGCCGGCGTGGTCGGCTTCTTCGGCGAATTGTTCTTCCGCCTGTTCACGAATTTGAGCTGGAACTCCGGCGGCTCGTGGTCCTCGGGCTCCTCCTCGTCGTCGCGCTCGTCCTCCTCAAGCAGCGACAGCAAGAATTCCGGCGGCGGCGCGGTGATCGTCATCATCATCGCGGTCGTGCTGATTGTGGTGGCCTGGCTGATGTCGCAGGTGGTGAAGCTCGCATTGTCGCGCTCGCGCGAATATCTCGCCGACGCCGGCTCAGTCGAGCTGACCAAAGACCCTGATGCGATGATCTCGGCGCTGCGCAAGATCGAGAACCGCGGCGAGCTGCCGGGCGCGACCTCGGCGGTGATGGAGCTCTGCGTCGACAATCCGCGCGAGGGCTTTGCCGACCTGTTCGCGACCCACCCTTCCGTGCAGTCCCGGGTCGATGCCCTCGTCAAGTTCGCCGGCGGCCATGACCCGGGTCCGCTGCCGGACCCCGCTGAGGAGACGGATCAGGGCGAGACGGAACAACCTGGGGCAGAGGATACCCCGCCACCGCTGTCGCAGGGACCATGGGGCGATGCAGCCGGTCCGGCCAATCCGGCGCCCGTTCCCGCACCAAGCCCGTCAGGAGCCCCGGCAGCCAATCCGATGGGACCGTGGGGCCGCCACTGAGCGGCGCGATCGGCCGCGGTTCGTGGCGGGTTTCGCACCGATTGGGAAAAACCTCGGGAATTGCCGCAACCGGGGCCCGAGGATTTGAATTCTCCCTTGTTTCTGCCATGTTCGCGCCCAACAGCAGACTTGGGACGTCTTTTGGGACATCGATTTGGGGCCCGGCCGATTGCGACCTCGCGATCGGGGGCGCGCGTTAGGGGACAGCAATGGCAAAGCCGGCAGTGGTTGTGGTGGGCGCGGACAAGGGCGGGGTCGGCAAGACCACGGTATCGCGCACCCTGCTCGATTATTTCTCAGCCAACAACGTGCCGACGCGCGCCTTCGACACGGAGTCGCCGCGTGGAACCCTGAAGCGCTTCCATCCTGATATCACCGAGATCGTCGACATGACGACCACGGCTGACCAGATGAAGATCTTTGACACGCTCAACGCTGTCAGCCCTTCGGTCACCGTCATCGACGTCCGCGCCGGCCTGCTCTCGCCGGCGCTGGCTTCGCTCCGCGACATCGGCTTCCTCGATGCGGCCAAGGCCGGCCAGATCACCTTTGCCGTGTTCCATATCCTCGGACCCTCGATCGCCTCGCTGGAGGAGATCGCCGAGACCGCGGGCTTCATGACCGGCGCGAAATATTTCCTGGTCAAGAACTTCATCAACGACACCCAGTTCTTCCAGTGGGACCAGGCGACCTATAATTCCTACTTCCATCGCATCAAGGACGCGACCGAGCTGACCATCCCCAAGCTCAACGAAATGGCCTATGAGCAGGTCGAGGTGTCCTCCGTTCCGTTCCTGAAGTTCGTCGCCAACAAGGGCATCAGCGACGAGGCCGCGAACTATTCGTTCGTGCTGCGCGGCTATGTCCGGCACTGGCTGGCCAATGTCTGGAGCGAGTTCGACCGCATCCGGCTGACCGACATCGTCGGTTCGAAGCCCGCCACCCGCAACAGCGAAAAATAGTTGCGCAAGCAGGGCTGATACGGCTGGATTGGGCGGTGAGTTGGCCTGATATAGCTGTTGATGCCCGCGACGCCCGTCTACATCATCTGCTCGCCCCGCCCGCAGGTCGGCAAGACCCTGCTGGCGCGACTCTTGAGCGAATTCCTGCTGCTCAAGAACGGCAATGTCGCGGCCTTCGACGTCAACCTGAAGGAGCCGTCGCTGCTGGACTATTTGCCGAAGATCACGGAGACCGCCGACGTGATCGACACCTACGGCAAGATGCAGCTGATGGACCGCGTCATCCTCGATGACGGCCTTGCCAAGGTGATCGACCTCGGCTTCCACGCCTTCGACGAGTTCTTCAAGATGACCGAGGAGATCGGCCTGCTCAAGGAGGCGGCGCGCCGGCACGTCGCGCCCCAGATCCTGTTTGTCGCCGATACCGACCGCGTCTCGGCACGCGCCCATGAGATGCTGCGCGGGCAGATCCCGCGGATGAACCTGATCACGGTGGACAACGAATATGTCGTGCGCGGCGAGCTGCCGCCTGCGATGGCCGGCGGCCGGCTGTTCCGCCTGCCCGCGCTGCCCGGCTTCCTCAAGACCTATATCGACCGGCTGAGCTTCTCCTTCACCGGCTATCTGCGCCAGGAGAAGGACCACTCCACCGAGCTGCACCAGTGGATCCGGAGGAATTATCTCGCGTTCCGGGAGCTGGAGCTCAGCCTGATCCTGCAACGTTCCTGAGGCGATAATTATACCCGGATAATATTGACTGCGGGCCGGACCCCGATTATTGAGGGCGCCCATCGGCGTCCCCTCAGCATAGGTCCCACCCGTGAGCATCGACCGGAAAGCAGCCATCGCCGCCTACAAGGAGCGGAAGACCATTGCGGGCATCTATGTCATCCGCTGCCTGGCCTCAGGCGAGGCCTGGGTGGGTCAGGCGCCGAACCTCGCGACCATCCAGAACCGCATCTGGTTCTCGCTCCGCCAGGGCAACCACACCTGCAGCAGCCTCCAGGCCGCCTGGAACGCGCATGGCGAGGCAGGCGTGATGTTCGGCGAATGCGAGCGGCTGGAGGACGAGGAGAGCAGCTACGTCAGAAACGCGCTCCTGAAGGAACGCATGCTGCATTGGCGGTTGGAGCTGAAGGCGGAGGCGATCTGACGCGCTCTAAGCTTGCTGAGAAGCCGCAAGTGACATGGCGATTACGTCAAACAGCTCAATATTGGCCCGAATTCCCAGCACAAACTGGCTGGCATCCCCGCCTCCCCCGTATAATCGACTTCCGTAAACAAGCTGGTCAAACGGCTCGTTCCCTCCCAGTTCGAACGCAAATCCGGCATCGTCCGCGTGGAAAATCCGAAACATCAATGGCATCTGGGTACAATAAGCACTCCCTCCGAGGTCAGTGCCGATCTCGAAGACGAGGCCACCGCCTGGACTCTTGTGCCAGCGATTGCGGCGGCGCTTGAATGCGTGCACCGAGCTAAATTCATCGATGAAGGGAAGAACGTCTCGTTTCTTTCCTGTCCAACCTGCCGTTGGGATTGCCAGACGCTCGACCTCCTGCCTCTTCTGCATCCTGATGAAGGCTGACTCGCTATTTGCGAACTCCCTGTCAAACCAGGATTTCTTCATATGTTCATACAAGCCTCTGACGAGAGGAGGGGTTTGAAATGGAGGCTCGACAAAATCCCTGACGGCAAAGAGCTCATCCAAAAATGCAGAACGGTATTTCTGTTCAATGCCGAAATACCGCGTCTCGGAAAGCACCTTTCCCGCGCACCGCATTGTCTCCAACGCGACCTCATCCCAGTATCGATTGAGCAATTCCGCCTGGCTCTCGCCGCAGAACTCGATCATTCGATTCTGCCACGCCCTGTGGACCACAAAGCCGCGCGCCTCGAAGGCAAGCTGTGTCGAAACACGACCTGGCCAGTTTGCCAGCGCGGTCAGGAGAGGATGATCTTCCATGATGAGATCTCACCGCAACCGAGCTTCATCAGCGGATCCGACGGGATCACACGACATGCCGCGATCTTCGAGATCAGCGTGAAGCTGCAGAGGTCTTGACCGTCGTCCCCGCAAAGCGACGAAGGTCAGTGCCCCTCGAACGTCATGAGCGTGCGCACCGGCACGTCCATGGCGCGCAGCTTGGCTGCGCCGCCGAGCTCGGGCAGGTCGATGATGAAGCAGGCGGCGACGACGTTGGCGCCGATCTGGCGCAGCAGCTTCACCGCGCCCTCGGCGGTGCCGCCGGTGGCGATGAGGTCGTCGACCAGGATCACGCGCTCGCCGGGCTGGATGGCGTCGACATGCATCTCCATCTCGTCGATGCCGTATTCGAGCGAGTAGGCGATGCGCACGGTGGTGTGCGGCAGCTTGCCTTTCTTGCGGATCGGCACGAAGCCGGCCGAGAGCTGATGCGCCACCGCGCCGCCGATGATGAAGCCGCGCGCCTCCATGCCGGCGACCTTGTCGATCTTGTTGCCGGCCCAGGGATTGACGAGTTCGTCCACCGCGCGGCGGAAGGCGCGCGCGTCCGCGAGCAGGGTCGTGATGTCGCGGAACATGATCCCCGGCTTGGGATAGTCGGGGATGGTGCGGACGCTCGCCTTGATGTCGTGGTCAAAGGTCATTTGTATCCCATGTTAGCTGTCATTCCGGAGCGGCTCGAAGAGCCGAATCCGGAATCTCGAGATTCCGGGTTCGATGCTGCGCATCGCCCCGGAATGACGAGTATGAAACATGCACTCAATTCGCACCAGCATCCAGCCGGAACGCGTTTTCGACAATACGTAGTCCCACCTCGCCGCCGAGCGACATCAGCGATTCCGGATGGAATTGCACGCCGGCGACCGGCAGGGTCTTGTGCTCCAGCGCCATGGCGACGCCGTCCTCGGTGCTGGCGGTGACGTTCAGCACCTCCGGCATGCTGTCGCGCTCGACAAAGAGCGAGTGATAGCGGCCGATGACGATCTCGTTCGGCAGGTTGCGCATCAGCCGCCCGCCCCGCACCTGGACCCGCGAGGGCCGGCCGTGGGCGGGATGGGTGAGCTGGCTGAGCTCGCCGCCGAAATATTCGCCGATCGCCTGCACGCCGAGGCAGACGCCGAACACCGGCAGTTTCTTCTCCAGCGCCGCATCGATCGTTGTCTTGATCCCGAAATCCTCAGGTCTGCCTGGTCCGGGCGACAGCACGAGCAAATCCCATTTCTTCCGCTTGAGCATGTCGAGCGCATGCACATAGCGGACCACGGTGACGTCAGCGCCAACCTGGCGGAAATAATCGGCGAGCATGTGCACGAAACTGTCGTCGTGGTCGATCAGCAGCACCTGCTTGCCCGAACCGGTGGCATCGGGCGCAAAAGTCGAGAGCGGCTTTGGCGGATCGCCGCGCAGCGCCTGGAACAAGGCAGCCGCCTTGACCTGGCACTCGCGGTCTTCCGCGGCGGGATCGGAATCGAACAGGCAGGTGGCGCCGACGCGCACTTCGGCAAGGCCATCCTTCATGCGGATGGTGCGGATGGTGAGGCCGGTGTTGATGCTGCCGTCGAAATTCACCGCACCGATCGCACCCGCATACCAGCGCCGCGGCGAGCGCTCGTGATCCTCGACGAACTGCATCGCCCAGAGCTTTGGCGCACCGGTGACGGTCACGGCCCAGGCATGGGTGAGGAAGGCGTCGAGCGCATCGAAGCCGGGGCGCAGCATGCCCTCGACATGGTCGACAGTGTGGAACAGCTTTGAGTAGGTCTCGATCTGCCGCCGCGCCAGCACCTTGATGGTGCCGGGGACGCAGACGCGCGCCTTGTCGTTGCGGTCGACGTCGGTGCACATGTTGAGCTCGAACTCGTCCTTCTCCGAGTTCAGGAGCTGGCGGATCTGCTCGGCATCGCCGATCGCGTCGGTGCCGCGCGCGATCGTGCCCGAGATCGGGCAGGTCTCGACGCGGCGCCCGTCCGAGCGCACGAACATTTCCGGCGAGGCCGAGACCAGAAACTCGCCCTCGCCGAGATTCATCAGCGCGCCATAGGGCGACGGGTTGATGACGCAGAGACGCTGGAAAACTTCGGCCGGCGAGCGGTCGCAGGGCTCGGCGAACAGCTGGCCCGGCACCGCCTCGAACAGATCGCCACGGGCGAAGGCCGCGCGCGCGGTCTCGACGGTGGCCTGATATTCGCCGGGGGCGTGATCGGCAAAGCCCTGGCGCGGCGTCTTCAGATACGGACTGTCGGCGGTCTCGCGCGGCAGGCCTTCCGTCGATTTGCCCTTCCAGGCGAAGTCGTAGGAGAGCACGACGCCGCGGCCGGTGGCGCGGTCATAGGCCAGCAGGCGATCGGGCACGTACAGCACGATGTCGCGCTGGTCTTGCTCGCGCGGACGCTTCTGCACGAGGTCCTCGATCTGGAACACGAGGTCGTAGGCGAAGGCGCCGAACAGGCCGAGCAGGCCGTCGTCACTGGCGGAGAAGGCGGCAATGATGTCGCGCACCAGCGACATCACGCTGGCGCGGCGGGTGCGCTGGTCCTCCTCGACCGGCGCATCGCCGCGGATGATGTGGCCGGCAAGGCGCGTCGCGCTCTTCTCGGAGATGACGACACAGGGCTCGCGCAAGACGTCGGCGAGGAAGGCGATCAGCACCTGCCCACGCGCGTTCAGCGCTTCCAGCTTGAAGTTGACGCCTGATGTCTCGAGCTTGAGAGGCGGATCGGAGAAGCCAAGGTCAAAACTCTCGTAGCGGCCGGGCACGGTCGTGCCCGAGGACAGCACCACGCCGCGGCGGCGGTCGAGCAGGTTGACGAGATCGTCGAGCCTGTTGGCGCCGCCGGTAAACTGCTCCGCCACGCGCGTGATCGCGAGACCCGCGCGGGTCGCGTACTCACTTCTGGCCGGGAGGGCAAAGACTGTCCTGTTCATGTGATCCTCTTGGGGTCCTCTTACGAGACTTGCCGAGGGAACGCCACACAGGACAAACGATCAGGCCGCCGCGCTGTGCTGGCGACCTTCGACGATTTTGGGAAAAGAAATCGCACCGGCCACCTCGTCAGGAGGTGCGCCACCAAAGACGGACTGGGCGGACGGCGGTGCTCATGGGGCGATACTCACCATGGCCCGGGGGCGGCGTCAAGGGTGGGCCCCGTGCCGTAGCCCGGATGGAGCGACGTCAATCTCCGCCGTCGTCCCGGCCTAGCGCGCAATTGCGCGCTAGGCCGGGACGACACTGAGATTGTGGCGCTACCATGCGCCGGTTACCCCAGATGCTTCCGGAAAAACTCCGTCGCCCGGCCCCAGGCGAGCTCGGCGGCTTCGCGGTCGTGCACGGCCTGGCGCTGCTCGTTGACGAAGGCGTGCTCGGCGTCATAGCGGAACAGCTCCAGCGACTTGCCGGCAGCCTTCATGGCCTTTTCGAAGCCGCCCACCAGCTCCGGCGTGCACCAATCGTCCTTGTTGGCGAAATGGGCCTGGAGCGGGATCTTGACGTCGGCGGGCTTGGCGGCCTGCTCCGGCGGAATGCCGTAGAACACGACGCCGGCGGCGAGCTCCGGGATCTTGGTCGCGCCGATGATGGTCACGGCACCACCGAGGCAGAAGCCGGTCAGCCCGACCTTGGCGCCGTTGCGCGACAGGTACTGCGTGGCGCCGCGCACGGTCTGCGTGGTGGCGTCCATGAAGTCGAGCGAGTTCATCTCCTTGTTGGCGGAATCCGTGTCGTGATACGGCACCACCTTGCCCTTGTAGAGATCGGGCGCCAGCGCATCGAAGCCGGCGAGCGCAAAGCGGTCGCACAGGCCCTTGATCTGGTCCGACAGGCCCCACCATTCCTGGATCACGACCACCCCCGGCGCATTGCCGCGCGCGGCATTGGCGAGATAGCCCGAGGCGTCCTTGCCGTCCGGGCGCTTGAAGGTGATGGTGGTTCCCATGGTGTCCTCCGGTGAGTTTCTGGGGGAGCGGTTGAGGGTATTTTGGCGGGTACGAGCGAATGACGCAATCCACACTCCCGTCATTCCGGGGCGCGCGATAGCGCGAGCCCGGAATCCATTGGGCCGCGGAGTTGATGGATGCATGGATTCCGGGCTCGATGCTGACGCATCGCCCCGGAATGACAACCAACAAAAAAGCCCCCTTGCGGGGGCTTTTTCATTTCGTCCCGTCTCGCGCCGCTCAGTGCGAGTCGGCCCAGACCTTCTTCTTGGTGAAGTACATCATGAACGCGAAGATGATCAGGAACACGAACACCTGGAAGCCGAGCTGCTTGCGGGCCTCCATGTGCGGCTCGGCGGTCCACATCAGGAACGTGGTGACGTCCTTGGAGTACTGCGCAACCGTGGTCGGCGAGCCGTCGTCATAGGTCACTTGGCCGTCGCTGAGCGGCTTCGGCATCTTGATGGCGTGGCCCGGGAAGTACTTGTTGAAGTACGAGCCCTCCGGGATGGTCACACCCTCCGGCACGTGGTCGTCAAACCCCTGGAGCACCGCCGCGACGTAGTCCGGGCCCTGCTCCTGGTACTGGGTGAAGAAGTCGAAGATGAACCAGGGGAAGCCGCGGCCGTAGGAGCGCGCCTTGGTGATCAACGACAGGTCGGGCGGCGCCGCGCCGCCGTTCGCCACGCGGGCGGCCTGCTCGTTCGGGAACGGCGAGGGGAAATAGTCCGCCGGCCGGCCGGGACGCTCGAACATGTCGCCGGCATCGTTCGGACCGTCCTTGACCTTGTACTCGGAGGCGAAGGCCGCCGCCTGCGCCACGGAATAGCCGGGTCCGCCGGGCTCCGCGAGGTTGCGGAAGGCGACGTAGGACAGGCCGTGGCAGCTGGCGCAGACTTCCTTGTAGACCTTCAGGCCGCGCTGGAGCGCGCCGCGGTCGAACTTGCCGAAGGGGCCGGCGAACGACCATTTGTTGCCCGGCGGCTTGTCGCTGCCTTCGGAGGCACGGGCATCCTGCAAGCTGCCGAGGAACAGCGCGCCGGCGGCGACCAGCACGATCGCCACGGAGGCCGCGGCCTTGCCGCCCTTGGCGAGAATCGCCTCCGAGATCGAGTTCGGCACCGGCCGCGGCGTCTCGATGCGCGAGAGCAGCGGCAGCACGATCAGGAAGTAGGCGAAGTAGCACACCGTCAGCACCCGGCCGGCGATCACATAGATGCCTTCCGGCGGCTGCGCGCCGAGATAGCCGAGCAGGATGCAGACCACGACGAAGATCCAGAAGAACTGCTTGGCCAGCGGACGGTACTTCGACGACCTGGTCTTGGCGGCATCGAGCCAGGGCAGGAAGCACAGGATGATGATCGCCGAGAACATCGCGATGACGCCCGCGAGCTTGTTCGGGATCGAGCGCAGGATCGCGTAGAACGGCAGGTAGTACCATTCCGGCACGATGTGCGGCGGCGTCACGCCCGGGTTCGCCGGAATGTAGTTGTCGGCATCGCCCAGATAGTTCGGCATGTAGAAGATGAACCAGGCGTAGAGCAACAGGAAGCAGGCGACGCCGAACATGTCCTTGATGGTCGCGTGCGGCGTGAACGGCACCGTGTCCTTTTCCGTCTTCGGCTCGACGCCGTCAGGATTGTTCTGGCCGGCGACGTGCAGCGCCCAGACGTGGAGCACGACCACGCCCGCGATCAGGAACGGCAGCAAATAGTGCAGCGAGAAGAAGCGGTTCAGCGTCGGGTTGCCGACCGAATAGCCGCCCCACAGCAGCGTCACGATGCTCTCGCCGACATAGGGAATGGCGGAGAACAGGTTGGTGATGACGGTGGCGCCCCAGAAGCTCATCTGGCCCCAGGGAAGCACGTAGCCCATGAAGCCGGTCGCCATCATCAAGAGGTAGATGATGACGCCGAGGATCCACAGCACCTCGCGCGGCTCCTTGTACGACCCGTAGTAAAGGCCGCGGAACATGTGGACGTAGACCGCGACGAAGAACATCGAGGCACCGACCGCGTGCATGTTGCGCAGCAGCCAGCCGTAGTTCACGTCACGGACGATCAGCTCGACCGACTTGAAGGCGAGATCGGCATTTGGCGTGTAGTGCATCGCCAGGATCACGCCGGTCAGGATCTGCATCCCCAGCATGAAGGAGAGGATGGCGCCGAAGGTCCACCAATAGTTCAGGTTGCGCGGGGTGGGATAGGCGACAAAGGAAGAGTGCATGAGACCGAGGATCGGCAGGCGCCGCTCGATCCATTGCAGGGCCGGATTGCTCGGCTGGTAGTCGGATGGTCCGCTCATGATGCGATCCTGAGGAAATATAACGACGAGACGGCGCGAAGCTTCGGACGTGGCTCCGAAGCTCAGCCGATCTGGATTTTGGTGTCGGAAACGAACTGGTACGGCGGCACCGGCAGGTTCGCGGGCGCGGGCCCCTGGCGGATGCGGCCGGACGAATCGTACTGCGAACCATGGCAGGGGCAGAAGAACCCGTCGTAATTGCCTTCATGGGCGATCGGGATGCAACCGAGATGGGTGCAGATGCCGATCACGACCAGCCACTGCTCGTGGCCGGACTTGACCCGGGCCTCGTCGGACTGCGGATCGGGCAGGCTCGCCACGTTGACGGCGCGCGCCTCGTCGATCTGCTTCTTGGTGCGGTGGCTGATGTAGATCGGCTTGCCGCGCCAGAACACCTTGATGTCCTGGCCCTCGGCGATCGGGCTGAGATCGACCTCGATCGGCGCACCGGCGGCGATCGTGGACGCATCAGGATTCATTTGCGAGATGAAGGGCCAGAGCGCGGCCGCGCCCCCTACTGCTGCAGCTGCCCCCGTTGCAACGAATAAGAAATCACGGCGTGTCGGATGGTCCGCCGAAGACGCTGTCGTCACGATTCCAACCCTTTCTTCTTATGCTGCCGGTGGAACCGCTCCAGGAGCCCCCCAAAGGTCCCCAGAACAGTGCTGCCGGCGCCCGCGGCCCCCCGCGGCGGCAGAACTTGACTTGTCCCCGCCAAAACAGCGCGAAAACAGCAGTCCAGAATCGTTCTATTGGCACCCTTGCCGGGCGAGCGCAAGCCCGCTAACGGCGGGGAAGCGTGCAATGCACGAATTCCCGGGCAGGCGATGTTTTATTGAGACATTTCCGGCCCGCAACCAGCCCGCTAGCGCCCATGCAGATCGCACTTTTCCAGCCCGACATCCCCCAGAACACCGGCACGATTCTCAGGCTGTGCGCCTGTCTGGGCATCGCCGCCCATATCATCGAACCGGCTGGGTTCCCGGTCTCCGACCGGCATTTCCGCCGGGCGGGAATGGATTACCTCGACCATGTCAGCATTACCCGCCACGACTCCTGGGCGAGGTTCGAGGAGTGGCGCGCGGCACAAGGCTACCGCCTGCTGCTGTTCACCACCAAGGCCGCCACCGATTACCGCGATTTTCATTACCAGAGCTCGGACATCCTGCTATTCGGACGCGAGAGCGCCGGCGTCACCGACGCGGTAATCGAGGCCGCCGATGCGCGGCTGGTGATCCCGATCGCGGCAGGGCTGCGATCGCTCAATGTCGCCATGAGCGCGGCGATGGCCGCAGGCGAGGCGCTGCGGCAGGTCCGGAACCCGAGCGGTCTACAGGATTGCGGTCCACAGGATTGAGGAGAGACGAGTGAGTTACGCGGTCAAGGAGATCTTCCTGACCCTGCAAGGCGAAGGCGCCCATGCCGGGCGCGCGTCGGTGTTCTGCCGCTTTGCCGGCTGCAACCTCTGGAGCGGCCGCGAGGCCGACCGCTTGGATGCGACCTGCAAGTTCTGCGACACGGATTTCGTCGGCACCGACGGCACGCTGGGCGGCCGCTATGCCTCGGCCGCGGACCTCGCCGACACCATCGCCGCACAATGGACCGCGAGCGCCGAGAACCGCTACGTGGTGCTGACCGGCGGCGAGCCGCTGCTCCAGGTCGATACCGCCCTGATCGCGGCGCTCCATGCGCGCGGCTTCGAGATCGGCGTCGAGACCAACGGCACGATCGAGGCGCCCGAAGGACTCGACTGGATCTGCGTCAGCCCGAAGGGCGGCAGCGAGCTCGTGCTGCGCCGCGGCCACGAGTTGAAGCTGGTCTACCCCCAGGCCCTCGCCGCGCCCGAGACTTTCGAAGGCCTCGCCTTCGAGCGCTTCTCGCTGCAGCCGATGGACGGGCCTGACGTCGCTGAAAACACCGCACGGGCGATCGACTACTGCCTGCATCATCCGCAATGGCGGCTCAGCGTGCAGACGCATAAATCGCTCGGCATCAGGTAGGATTGGTTTTCGAACAGATGTGGGAATTGACGAAATCGTTCCGCTTCGAGGCGGCGCATTCGCTGTCGGGAACGACCTTTGGCGCGGCGAGCGAAGAGATCCACGGCCACTCCTTCCGCGCCGAGGTGACCGTGCGCGGCACGCCCGCCCCCGACACCGGCATGGTGATCGATCTCGGCCTGCTCCAGCGCGCCATCGAGGACGTGCGGCTCGCGCTCGACCACAAGTTCCTCAACAAGATCGAGGCGCTGGGCAAGCCGACGCTGGAGAACCTGTCACGCTTCGTCTGGGAGCGGCTGGCGCATATCGGCAAGCTCACCCGCGTCAGCATCCACCGTGACAGTTGCAACGAGAGCTGCACCTATTACGGTCCGCAAGGCTGACACGATGGCATCGACAATGGACCCGACTCTGATCGAAGACCGCAAGACGCGCGCCCGCGCCTGGTTCGAGACCTTGCGCGACGACATCTGCGCGAGCTTCGAGCGCCTCGAGGATGATGCGCCCCAAGCCCTTTATCCGGGCGAAGCCGGCCGCTTCACACGCACGCCCTGGCAGCGCACCGACCACACCGGTGCGGCCGGCGGTGGCGGCGTGATGTCGATGATGCATGGCCGGCTGTTCGAGAAGGTCGGCGTGCACTGCTCGACCGTGCACGGCGAATTCGCGCCCGAGTTTCGTGCACAGATCCCCGGCGCCGCCGAGGACCCGAAGTTCTGGGCGTCCGGCATCTCGCTGATCGCGCACATGCGTAATCCGAATGTCCCTGCCGTGCACATGAACACGCGCTTCGTCGTCACCACGAAAGCCTGGTTCGGCGGCGGCGCCGATCTCACGCCGGTGCTGGACCGCCGGCGCACGCAGGAGGATGCAGACAGCATCGCCTTCCACGCGGCGATGGAGGAGGCCTGCGCGCAGCCGAACGGCGTTGCCGATTACGACAAATACAAAAAGTGGTGCGACGAGTATTTCTACCTGCCGCACCGGAAAGAGGCGCGCGGCATCGGCGGCATCTTCTACGACTGGCACGACAGCGGCGACTGGGATGCCGACCTCGCCTTCACCCAGGACGTCGGCCGCGCCTTCCTGAAGATCTATCCTGACATCGTCCGGCGCAATTTCGCGAGCGCCTGGACGGCTGCGGACCGCGAGGAGCAACTGATCCGGCGCGGCCGCTATGTCGAGTTCAACCTGCTCTATGACCGCGGCACCATCTTCGGGCTGAAGACCGGCGGCAATGTGGATTCGATCCTGTCGTCGCTGCCGCCGGAGGTGAAGTGGCCATGAGCCCCCCGATGCCGCCGCTCCCCCGCGCCATGCTGATCGACATGGACGACACCATCCTGTCCGCCTATGGCCGGCCCGAGATCGCCTGGAATACGATCGCGAACGAGTTTGCCGAGGAGCTTGCGCCGCTGCCGCCGGAGCAGGTCGCGACCGCCGTGCTGGCCTTCGCGCGAAACTTCTGGGCCAACGCTGAAGCCGCCTGGCGGATGAAGCTCGCCGAGGCGCGGCACATCACGGTCAAGGGCGGCTTTGCCGCGCTCGCGGCGGCCGGCCATCGGGCGCTACCCGACGATCTCGCCATCCGCCTCGCCGACCGCTTCACCGCCTATCGCGAGGAGGAGATGTTCGTCTTCCCCGGCGCGCATGAGGCGATCGACAAGCTCAAGGCGCTCGGTATCAAGCTGGCGCTGGTCACCAATGGCGCCGCCGACATGCAGCGCGCCAAGGTCGAGCGCTTCGAGCTCGCGCACCGCTTCCACCACATCCAGATCGAGGGCGAGCACGGTTTCGGCAAGCCCGAGGAGCGCGCCTATCTGCACGCGATGGAGGCCCTCGGCGTCACCGCCAAAGACACCTGGATGATCGGCGACAATCTGGAATGGGAAGTCGTGACGCCGCAGCGTCTCGGCATCTATGCGATCTGGATGGACGTGCATGGCGACGGCCTGCCCGAAGGCTCGACCGTCAAGCCCGACCGCATCATCCGCTCGCTGACCGAACTGGTGCCGGACCAGCCGTAACCGGGGCGCAAAAACAAAACAGCGAAAACAACCCCATGCACAGTAGCCGGATGCTGCAAAATCAAAGGCTTACGGATTTTACGAAACGCCTTTGACCCGTCGGGCAAAACAGGGGCATAATGCCATCGTCGGGTACGTGCGATGAAGACACTTCCCGTGTGAGCCGCCTCCCCGCATTCGAGCAGCCCGCGCATGGATCGCGCGAGCCATCGTCCCGCCCGTCCGTTTTCCCCGTGTCATGACCGCCTGCTAGCCTCCTCCGGGTCGATCAACCCGAAAGGACAATCCATGGACTTGAAAGCCGGCGATGTCGTGATGCTGAAATCCGGCGGCCAGCCGCTGACAGTTGCGGAGGTGAAGGAGGACGAGGTGCTCTGCCTCTGGATGGGCATGGAAGGCGATCTCTTCCGCGAGACGCTGCCGCTGGCCGCGCTCGCCCGCGTCGAGGAAGAGGACGACGAGGACGAAGAAGAGGATGACGACGAAGACGAGGAGTAGGCGCGTCTAAGACCGCCTCCTCGTCGGGTCGGGGCGTTTCGCTCCCGCGCTTCTGATGTCCGCTTCTCCGCCGACGACGGCGCGATGGCGGACATCACTGAATGTCACGGAAGAGCCGGACGCCGACATCGCAACCGCTTTGGGCGCGCAGCCTGCATTCTCCTCCGTCATCATTTGCATGGCAGTCATCCGCAGAAACCTCTTCAACCACCGGTAGTCGCACTCGGGAGTTTCGGCTAGCATTTTGTGGCGTGCAAACATTGGGACGGAATTTCCGTCCTTGAAAGGACATGTCATGAGATTGTCGTCAGGATTTGTCGCGCCTTCAGCCTTCGCTTTCTTGTCAACGGTCTTGCTGTGCAGCCCGGCGGTGTCGCAACCCGCAACAAGCTCCCCCACCCAGGTTCCCTCCGTCACGGTCGATGCGCCAAGGCAGGCGGCAAGGCCGAAGCAGGTGGTCAACACCGGTGCATCTCGCCCGACATCGTCAACCCGCCACATACGATCGGCAACCGCTCAACCGTCATCCGGTCGAACGCCATCGCCAGCACCGGGTTCACCATTGGCGAGGATTGCCGCGCTGGAGAAGCGCGCCAGCAGTTGCAACGGTGGCTGTCAAACAAGCTTCAGACACGGCAAGGATCCCTGGGTCGGGTGCAGCGAGTCGGGCGGCGGACAAACCGATGCACCTTTCTCGCCGACCTGCACAGATACCATCACTCACAAAAACTACGTGGATTGCGTCGAGACCAAGGTGTTCCTGGGCGACTACCGGAACAGAGCCTACTGGATCTGCAGCAGCCTCTCCGCCGGCAACAAGTTTCAAGTTGCCGATCTCAAGCGAGCAAAGCGCTAGCGCTAAAGCGTTTCGAGCGAGCCGGATATTGGTTCGCTCGAAAGCGATCAGAGCGCTCCGCTCCGGCGCTCCTGATGTCCGCTTCTCCGGAGGACGATCTGCGCAATTCGGTTCATCTCTTTCTGCTGGCTGCGGCCTGGCTGCTGAGTTCGTTCGCATCTGCCGAGCCATTCCGAGCGGCGATTTCGCGACTAAGCGTACCGGGCGAGACCTCGTTCGACGTCCTGATTGCTTATCCGACGGCGGCATCCGAGACCGAGTTGGTAGAGGGCCCGTTCAAATTCCGGGCGAGCAAAGATGGTCCGATCGCGCCGGATAGCGTTTTTCCCATTGTTCTGTTCGCGAAGGGAAATGGAAGCGCTGCGGGGTCCCCGTTGGTGCATCATGATCTGATACTGCGTTTGGCGCGCGAAGGATTTGTCGTCGTCGCGCCGTACTACCCAAATACGCCTCGACCTTTCATCACTCGGCCGAGACAAACACGTAGCGCGCTCGAGGCCGCCGCCGCAGACGAGCGTCTTTCCGGACATGTCGATCCCAACCGGATCGGAATGACGGGCTATTCTTTCGGTGGTGCCGTGACACTCATCATGGCAGGAGCGAAACCAAATTTGGCGCTGTTGTCGGCATATTGTCGCGAACATGGAGACGATCTGAAAGCCTGCGAGGGCGTATCGACCGATGGTTCTTGGGCCAACATTCCAAGTCGGAGATCGGATTATGTCATTCCATTGAAAGCGCTCGTTCTCCTCGAACCGCTCGGAGCGCCTTTTGGAAGCGACGATCTGATTGCATTGAACATGCCGATCTTGATCTATCGCGCATTGCAATCGGATCTCAGGGCAGACGGTAATGCCTTGTCATTGGTCCGAAACTTACCTGGATCGCCGCGCCAAGCCTCAGTCCCCGGTGGTCACGGTATTTTTCTCGCTCCATGTCCACCGACACTTAACGTACTCTGCAGCGACCCTCCGGATGTCGATCGGATAGCAATTCACGACAGGGTCGGGGATGAGGTCGTCGATTTCTTTCGCTCAAATTTGTGACTCCCCAATTACGGTGATGGCACTGTCACTGCAATGCCAGTCCGCTCCGCCATGCCAAGCGGACCTCAATGACTTGTGCGGCGACGTCGCAGACGGGTCAAAAGGTGACGTCGCGCGTCACTTTCCTAGCGTGGCGACAAACTGGCGGTGTCGTTCAAGCCACTCCGGCTTTTGCAAACCGATGACCTGAACACAAAGTTCGACGCATTCATTGCAGATCGCGCCAGCGGTTTGCTGGCCTTTTGGGTTCACGGATACCGCGTTGACGACGGAAGCAACTTCTCTCGGCTCCTTTCCGCAAAAGGAGCAAATTAAGTCGGAGTTCGTCATCCTCTGATCCTTCCGCCAGCCGAATTCAGTCACCCGGTGGTTCGCAGATTGAGATGATCTTATACAACCTTGCCGATGTCGGCGATGGGCCGAAAGAGGACTCACGCGCCGCAACGAAGCGGTCTAGCCGATCACCTCGTCGGCGAGTGCGAGCAGCTTGTCTGCAGCCGACCTCTCAACGAAAGCTACTGCTTTGGCCCTTCGGCGGCGGCCGTGGCCATATATTTCGAATAGAGTTCAGCAATCCGCGCGCGCCACATTCCGACGAACGCTCCGGATGTCAGCTTGTCGACCGATTTCCACGCCTGCTTGACGGCCGGAAGAGTGTTCCGCCAGATCGCACGTTTGCACCATTTCTCGCCTTTTTCCTTACCCTCGCCGGTGGCACACATTGATTTCCAGGCGATGCGATCGGGTTGGCTGATGTGCTCGGCGGCGCCTTCCCAGCCCTGTTGATGGATCAAGTAAAGATCGCTCAAGGTCGGCTTCTGGTGCGTCACCCACTCGAACAGCACGCCTTCGGTAATGACCTTGTAGGCTGCCGCTACGGCGTTGTCGCGGGGACTGCGAATCTGCCCCGAGCCGAACTTGTTGAACTCATATTCACTCAGTTGGAACAGGCCGATATACGACCCGGTGCGTTGCTTGGGGTCGAACCCGGACTCGACCTTCGCGACCGCTTTCATGAAATTGAAATCGAGACCGAACGCATCGGACGCGCGCTTGATCTCCTCGATCGGCGTTCCGACCACGGTGTCCTTGAGCGACCTCAGCACGATATCCGCCGGCTTCTCGGCGGGCGGATATTCGGACCATATGTAATAGATCAGATACCGGAAATCCTGGCTCGCCGGCGCGGGGCTGGAAGCATCATCCAATGCATCGCGCATTGCCGGCACCGGCTGCGCAGCATCACGGTGGTCCAATGCGTTCGATTTCGTCGCGTTGGAATCGTCATCGATTTTGGCTTGGGCAACCAGTGACCGACCAGAAGCCGTCCCGGAGACCGACCCGAGCGTTGCTCCAGGCGTCTCCGCTACGGCCCGATGAATCATCCCCGTGGATGCAATGACACCCACGATGCAGGCGGCCTGCAAGGCTTTCATTGCCCCCCAACTCCGCGGCAGGGTTCCCAAGCGAAAGCTACACCCGTATTCCCCGCTGTCCAAGGCGCGGTGGCCACGCCGATGCTTAAGCGAAGCTGACTGTCACCAAAATGCGACATCCTTATCGCCGCTCGCGCCTGTTGGGCGAGGAACGCGTCGCCCGCCGCGATCGCACACGGTGATGATTGGATCGGATCAGTCGGGAAGACCTGAAGCGCGCATTGCTTCGATGAGAGGTGTTGCAAGCACCGGGACGCAACCGATGGCGGAGCACTGACCATTGCTGCTGAAGTTGGGTTGAAGCTGCAGGACGCGTTCGGCGGCCGCGTTCGCATCTTGCATTCGTCCGAGTTTGGCAAGCGACGCGGCCAGAAACATGTGCGAGACGCTGAAACCCGGCTTGCTTCGAATGGCCCGTTGCGCCGCCGCAGCAGCGTCCTCGTAGCGCCCGCGAAGAAAATGGCCCATGCAAATGCCGTGCAGCGCCGCCGTGATCCACGGATCGAGCGGACTGAGCCGGATACCCCGCTCGCCCCATTCGATGGCACGCTCGGCTTCGCCTCCCCAGCCCAAGATCAGCGCGCCCCAGGAATACGCCCACGCTGCCGACGGGGAGATTGCAAGCGCAGCCTCGAACGTTTCGAGAGCCAACGCACGGTCATGCTCGACGAGACCGATAGCGATCGCGGCGTAGACAAGTGCCGGGGCATCGTCGGGGCCAAGCGCCACTGCGGTGTGCGCGTGCCGTATCGCAGCTGCGCGATTTTCTTCACGCCTTCCCGCTCGCAGATACAGGATTTCATTGCAGAACGCCGTCTGCCCGTGGGCGAGCGCGTAGTCCGGCTCGAGCACAAGTGCGCGCTCGAGGAGTGGCACAGCCTGCGAGGCGCCCTCCGGCATCCCGGTATCCACCAGAGGCGTCGCACGGAGCACAAGGTCGTAGGCGTCGAGACTATCAGGGCGTTTGCGCTTCGCCCGTTCAATTTCGGCTTGACGCAGACTGGGCTCGATCGCGGCGACCGTGCTCAAGGTAATTTCATCCTGCAAGGCAAAGATGTCGTCGACGGCGCGGTCGTAACGATCCGCCCAGATATGGGCCCTGGTCTCGGCGTCAATGAGCTGCGCCGTGATCCGTACTCGATCGCTCGCCCGTCGGACGCTGCCTTCCAGCACGTAACGAACACCCAGTTCACGTCCAACCTGCCGGATGTCGACGGACCGCCCCTTGTAGGTGAAGGTCGAGTTGCGGGCGATCACGAACAGCCATTTGAAACGGGACAGCGCAGTGATGATGTCTTCCACCATGCCGTCAGCGAAGTACTCCTGCTCGGGGTCACCGGACATGTTCTGGAACGGCAGAACTGCGATCGAGGCTTTCTCCGGCAGCGGCAGCGGTCGATTGCTGTCCGCAATCGTTGCCTTCGCCGCGTTACCAAGTTTGACGCCATACAGCCGGACCGTCCGGTCGATGTTCTTCAGCGATCGTTCGCCGAGATCGTCGAACTCGAATTTCGTTTTTCCCCTGACTTGCTCGAACGCACTTCCGGACAAGCACACGCCGCCCGGCGAGCACTCGTTCTCGACGCGCGCGGCGACATTCACGCCATCGCCAAAAATATCGTTTTCGTCGCTGATGATGTCGCCGATGTTGATGCCGATGCGAAAGGCGATCTGTGCTTCGCGGGCAGCCATCCTCTCTTGAACAGCCACGGCGCAGGTCACGGCGTCGACAGCGCTGGCGAATTCGACCAGGAGGCCGTCGCCAGTCGTCTTGACGATCCTGCCCTTGTGCTCCGCAATGGCTGGATCGACGATTTCGCGGCGGATGGCCTTGAGAGCTTCGAGCGTGCCGACTTCGTCAGCGCCCATCAACAGCGAATAACCGGCAACGTCCGCTGCCAACACCGCCGCCAATCGCCTCTCAACGCGCGCCGTGACCACCGCTGCCCCTGCTGGTTTGGACTGCCTACGGCAGCGTAACCCTCAGGCGGGAGACTTGGAAGCCCAACAAAGGCATCGAGACCGTTCGGCTTAGGCCAACAGATGCCATTCAGACAAAAGAAGCCGCCAACGGGCCGGCCCGGCAATTCTTCATGCGAGGTCAGTTCTTCAAGCCGATACTTGAGCAATACCACCAAATATCATTGCCTCGCCAACCCATCTTTATCGCGTCCGTATGGCAGTCGCCATACGTCTTGTAATTGTACACGTTTTTACAAGCCGCAAAAGCTGGCCAAACTCCGACGGTGCAGCCGAGACCGGTGGTCGGACTTTCGGCGGGACCGGTGCGGGACGTTCGCCGATCGTCAGCATTGGCGGGCGCAATCGCAGCCGCAGCTAAGCTCACAACCAAGACCAAGACTTTCATGGCCATCTCCTTCTCGGTCATTGCAACCATCAGGAGCACTTTATCACAGCTTCTATCCGCAGAACCACAGCATTTCGAAATTTGAGGTGGGGCGTGCCGACGTCTATGCGTACAAGGTCGTTCCGGCGGTCCAGGCACGAATGCCAATTGCGTCGGGATCACCTACGCGACGAGCTGCCTCGCCGCGGCCGAGATCATCACCAGCCCGCCGGTGATCACCGCAACATCGAGGATCGCGGTATGGATATGCACCGGCATCCGTTCGACAAAGGCTTTGGCGAGAAACGCACCGGGGATCGCGATGCCGCCGATAAGAAGCGCGAAGGCGAGCACCTGCGCGTTCACCGCGCCGGCGAGGCCGAACACCGAGATCTTGATGAGGCCGGTGCCGAGCGAGATCATCGCGTCGGTCGCGATCACGGCGGCGCCCTCGAGGCCTGCGGCCATCAGCAGCGAGAGCAGGATCACGCCGGAGCCCGAGGTGCCGCCGACCAGCACGCCGTAGCCGACTGAGCCGGCGGCAAGGCCGGTGTCGCCGATCCTGACCTCGCGGCGGCGGAGCACGCGGCGCAGCGGCACGCTCAGCATCAGCATGGTGCCGATCACGAGCGCTGCGCCGGCATTGGTGAGGCGCGTATAGCCGTAGGCGCCGAGCGCTGTGGTCAGCGCCGCGCAGACGAGCACGATCAGGGCGCGGCGGCGGTCGGCATAGCGCAGATAAGCGACCGCGCGGCTGCAATTGGTGAAGATCGCGGAGATTGCGATGATCGGCACCACGGGCTCGGCGCCGACCAGCGGCACCAGCACCAAGGGCATCAAGACGCCGGTGCCGTAGCCGGCGAGACCACCGATGATCGAAGCAAACAACGCCATCAACGCGACCAGCAGGAGCTGAAGGATCGAGATGTCGGCGAAGCCTGAGACGATGGTCACGATGTCCCGTCGCGGCTGACGCGTGCCGCAGCTTGATCGGCGATGGAAGCGAGCGGCTTCCTCTAGGGGAAAATCCGCCGCAAGCCAAGCGTCTTCGGCCAGTGTCAACACATGTTGAGCGGTAGATGATCGCAGGCGGGTCTGCGCCCTGCTCTAGAAGCGATAGTTAAGACCGATGCGCGCGGTGTTGAAGGTGGCGCGACCGACATTGGCGCTAATCGAGGCCGGCGTATCGCCGGGAACGAAGACCGCCAGAGCCGTTTCGGTGATTTTCTTCCCAGCAAGGCTTACATATAGATATTCGGCCTTGAGGGTCGTGCGCTCTCCGAGAGCGTATTCAAATCCACCGCCCACTGTCCATCCCGCAGTTACGTCGCGCGAGACGCCGGAAAAGCAGGTGGTGCCGCTTGCGCATGTGAAGTCGCTGTTGTCGGGCCCTCCATTGGCTGTGAAAGCAAAGGTACTATTGTTGATGTACCTTCCGCTGCGCGTGACCTGACCAGACGCCAGACCACCGGTGACATAGGTCAACAGCGTGCTGGTCGGCAGGTAGCCGAGGCGGGCCCGCACCGTGCCGAACCAGTCGATCCGCTCGTCAAAGGGTGCCGAGTATGGACCTGGAATGGGCACTGGGGGCATGACACCGGAACTAATGCCTGAGCCTTTGATGCCGGACCAGTTGAAATCGGTCTCGAGGCCGACAAGCCAGCCCGTGCCGAGCTGTCGGTTGTAGCCGAACTGCAATCCGCCGAGCGCACCCGACGTCTTGAACGACGCTGGTGGCGGGATGCCGTCAAAAACAATCAAGTCACGGGTAGCGTCATCGTTCGGGGCATAACTCAGGTCGCGATCGCCCCAGCCATAGCCAACGTTCACACCGGCGTAAAATCCGGTCCAGTCATAGACCGGGACGGGCTTGGCCTTCACCGGCAGGTCGGCAGCCGATGCCGACGACAGCATCATGCCTGAAGCGACAATAGCGGCCGCGATCAATCTTCTCATGTTTGAAACACCCAATAAGTCCGTCGTTCGGAATGACTACCGAGTCGCGCTCAGGTCGTCTTGTCCGCGAAGGTGCTGGGCTTGATCGAAACGGTACGGCAATGGGATCGCTGATGAATGTGGTTTCGGCGCAACGGTCGGCAGCCGAAGACTTGACCTAACCGGCGCTGAACTTGACCTAGTAGGCACAGGGGCCTGCTTTTGCATCACCTCAGTGGAAAGGTGGGTGGATGCCTTTCGCGCGGCGGTCATGATACGAATGGGAACCGGCGCGCGAGGATCATGGACGGATATGCCAAAGGTAGAATTTTCATCGGACCAGCTTCCATCCCACTTGAATGATAGAGCCCGATTCCGCCTGTGGCACGACATATGGATGGAACAGCTCGGCAATGCGGAGATGAAGCACGCCGAGGACAAGCCATTCTATACCGCGTCGAAGAATGTCCCGCTTGGTGAGTTGAGCGTCAGCCGATTTGCCACGACGACGGGGCATTACGTGCGCACGCGCAAGCACGTGGCCAATGATCCCGACGATATTCTTGTCGGCTTTTATCGCAGCCCCCAGCCGCAGCTATGGACGGTGGGAAACCAGGAGGTTGAGCTGAAACCGGGAAGTGTCATCGCCTTCAACATCGCCCAACCGGTTGCGAGCTTTACGAATGGCCTCACGGCATGGAATTTGGCATCCATACCTCGTGCGCAAATTCTGAAACTTGTTCCGCATGCCGATGATCGTTCGGCAATGTTGCTCGACCCAGCCAATCCGGCGGTACGGCATCTCGAGCGCACCATCAATTTTCTCCTTGAAGCCGATGAAGTCCACGAAGACCCGGCGTTGACGCGGCACGCCAAGACCATGCTCCGAGATTTGATCGTGCTCGCGCTCGGCGCGCGCGGCGAAGTCGCGGAGATCGCGGCGGAACGCGGCTTGCGCGCCGCGCGACAGCGCGAGCTGATCGCGATCATCGAGAAGCGCTTCGCCGAGCCGTCTCTGTCGATCACGACCATCGCGGATGGTCTTAATCTGTCGCGCCGCTATGTGAGCGATTTGCTGCTCGAAAGCGGCGCCACATTCTCCGAGCGCGTACTTGAATTGCGCTTGCAGAAGGCGCGGGCAATGCTGTCGGACGTTCGCTACGACGGCACCAAGGTGAGTGACATCGCCTTTGCCTGCGGCTTCAATGAAGTGACCTACTTCAATCGCCGCTTCCGCGATCACTTCGGCTGCTCACCGACGCAATATCGAATGGGAACGAACCACAGCGATACATGATTGGCTTTACAGTCGGGCACCACTGCGCCGGTTTCGCCAAGCCGACAAACAACGCCATCAACGCGACCAGCAGAAGCTGAAGGATCGAGATGTCGGCGAAGCCTGTGACGATGGTCACGATGTCCCGTCGCGGCTGACGCGTGCCGCAGCTTGATCGGCGATGGAAGCGAGCGCGGCTTGCTCCAGGGGAAAATCCGCCGCAAGCCAAGCGTCCTCGGCGAGTGTCAACACATGTCCGAGCGCGGGCCCTTCGGCCAGCCCGCGCGCGATGAAGTCGGCGGCGCGCAGCGGGAATTTCGGCGCCGTCCAGCGCTGCGGCAGCTCGGCGAGCGCGCGCCAGCGCGGCGAATGCACCTCACCGGCAGCGCGCGCCCAGCCGAGCAACACACGATCGTGATAGCGCTCAGGGCCGAGCCGGTAGAGCAGCCGCCGCGCATGGGCCTCGTCCATGGCGGCGAAGCGCCACCAGCGATGGCCCATCGAATCCAGCGCCTTGGCCTCAGCATTGGAGAGCCGCAGGCGCGCGGCTACGCGCTTGGCGTCCTCGGTCACGGCGACCGTCAGCGCGGCGAGGCGTCGCGTGCTGCTGGCGGCAAGGCCGAGCTCGCGCTCGATCGCGATCATCGTTTCCAGCGCCCCGGTGTAGGCGACGCCGCCGATCAGCGCCTGCAGCAATCCGCTGTCGGCCATGGCCAGCACGGCCGCGGAGGCACCGCCGGCGACCAGCAGCTTCAGCATCTCCATGCGCACGCGCTCGGCCGACAGGCTGGCGAGGCCTGCGCGTCCCCGGATGCAGGCGAGATAGCCGTCGCGATCGGGCTCGCCGGCCCCGAAGGCGGCGTGGATGCGGAAGAAGCGCAGGATGCGCAAATAATCCTCGGCGATGCGCTGGTCGGGGTTGCCGATGAAGCGCACGCGGCGCGCCTTGGCATCCGCGATCCCGCCGACATGGTCGTAGACGACGCCCCTTGCGTCGACCGACAGGCCGTTCATGGTGAAGTCGCGCCGCTCGGCGTCCTTCACCCAGTCGCGGCCGAACGCGACCCTGGCCTTGCGGCCGAAGGTCTCGGTGTCCTCGCGCAGCGTCGTCACTTCGTAAGGATGGCCGTCGATGACGAGCGTGATGGTGCCGTGATCGATGCCGGTCGGCACGCTCTTGATGCCGGCGGCCTTGGCGCGGCGGATCACCTCCTCCGGCAACGCCGTGGTCGCGATGTCGATGTCACCGGGCACGAGGCCGAGCAGCGCGTTGCGCACGGCGCCGCCGACCACGCGCGCCTCCTCGCCATCAACGCCAAGCAATTGCAGGACGCGCGCGGTGCCACCGGCGGTCAGCCAGGGCGCATCGGCAAGGATCGGCTCCGCGCTCATCGTTCCGCCCCTATCTTTCCGTGCCCGGCACGAACTTGCCGTTCTCGATATGGGCGGGAACGTAGGTCGAATCCGGTCCGCCGCCGGAGAATTGTGCGAGGCCAACCAGGCCCGCGATCACCAGCGCGAGCGCGACCAGGGCGAGGCGGGAGACGATCGTGACCGGCCAGGACGTTTGCACGAACAGGCCGGAACGGGTAGCGGCCAGGAACAACGCATAGACGACAAAGGGGATGAGGAAGATTCCGATCTCGGTCAGAACCGTCCGGATCATGATGAATAGATCCGCTCATACAGCACACGCAGCATTCCGGCCGTCGCCCCCCAGATGTAGCGCTCCGCGAACGGCATCGCGTAGTAGAAGCGCTCCATGCCGCGGAATTCCTTGCTGTGCATCTGGTGGTTCGCCGGATTCATCAGGAAGGATAGCGGCACCTCGAACGCATCATCAACCTCGGAATGGTTGATGGTGAGCGCAAAGCCGGGGCGCACCTTGGCGACCGTCGGCAGGATGCGGAAGCCGAAGCCGGTGCCGTAGAGGTCAAGATAGCCGATCGGCTCGACGAAGTCTCTGGACAGGCCGACCTCCTCCTCGGCCTCGCGCAGGGCGGCATCGAGTGGGGACGCATCCATCGCGTCGATCTTGCCGCCGGGAAAGGCGATCTGTCCGGCGTGATCGTTGAGATGCGCCGAGCGCTGCGTCAAGAGGATGGTCGGCTCGGGATGGTCGACCACGGCGATCAGCACCGCTGCGGGGCGCACCGGCTGCTCGCGCGCGATGATCTCCAGCATCTTGTCGGTGCCGGGATCGCCCGAGGCCGGAATGATGTTGGGATCGTAGAGGCCGGGCGGCACGTCGAAGCCGAGCCGCGCCCGCGAACGGGCGAAGAAATCGGCAGCGCCAAGCGCGACGGGTTCGCGCTCAGGCTCACTATTGGGGATAGGCTTGTTCAAAGCGCGGCCCTCACCTGCTCCGCGTCGGCCATGGCGAAGAATTCGCCGGCCGACTCGACACCGAACATCGGCTCGCCATCGACCATCCGCTCCTCGCCCATGTCAACCAGATCGTAGTAGAGCGCACGGGTCACCTTGGCCCAGAGATCGGCACGGACGTGCAGATAGGGCGTCAGCCCGCCGTCCGCCGCCTGCTCGAAGCGCAGCCGGTGCGCGGCATCACATGTCACCCAGTCGTCGACATTGGTGCGGAAGCTCAGCACGCGATGGTTGTCCTCGCCGGCCTTAAGCATCTCGACCGCCATGAACGGCGCGTCGTCGACGCGGATGCCGACCTTCTCCACCGGCGTCACCAGGAAATGCTTGTCGCCCTCACGCTTCAAAATGGTCGAGAACAGGCGGACGAGGGCGTGACGGCCGATTGGCGTCCCCATGTAGAACCAAGTACCATCGGCAGCGATTCGGATGTCGAGATCGCCGCAGAACGGCGGATTCCACAGATGCACCGGAGGTAGTCCTTTTTTGGCGCCTTCGGCACCGGCAGCACTTTTGGCAGCGGCAGTCAGCCCCTCAAGACCGCGCTCGGCGCTCTGCCCTTGGTTCGCCATGGTTTGCCCTGACTTTGTCATCTGGCACGATTGGTGCAGGTCTACGTCGTAGATTGGTGCTCGGTTCCACCCCGGATTAGTCCGGTGTGCAGGTCGCCACTTCGTGATGCCCTACATACCCTTAAGCCGATAAGGTGGGGATAGGTTAATTCAACGAATACATGGCCTTCCTGCAAGTCTAGCATAGGGCCCATGTGATGGCGTGACGCCCCAGGAAAGTGACGGCGCAAGCAAGCCGCGTGGCAGGCTGAAGGAGCGAGCGAAATGGCGGAGAGTGTCGAGAAACTCGAGGACGGAATCGTCCGTTCGGCCGAGCAGGTGTCGGCCCAGGTTCGCGCGGCCAAGGACGCGATCGCATCCGTCATCTTCGGCCAGGACCGCGTCATCGAGAACACGCTGGTCACGATCCTCTCGGGCGGCCATGCGCTGCTGATCGGCGTGCCGGGCCTTGCCAAGACCAAGCTGGTCGAGACGCTTGGCGTCACGCTCGGCCTCGATGCCAAGCGCATCCAGTTCACGCCGGACCTGATGCCGTCCGACATCCTCGGCGCCGAGGTGCTGGACGAGAGCACTGCGGGCAGGCGCGCCTTCCGCTTCATTGCGGGCCCGGTGTTCGCGCAGCTCCTGATGGCCGACGAGATCAACCGCGCCAGCCCGCGCACGCAGTCGGCGCTGCTGCAGGCGATGCAGGAGCAGCACATCACCGTGGCCGGCGCGCGTCACGATCTGCCAAAACCCTTCCACGTGCTCGCGACGCAAAACCCGCTGGAGCAGGAAGGCACCTATCCGCTGCCTGAAGCGCAGCTCGACCGCTTCCTGATGGAGATCGACGTCGACTATCCCGACCGCGAGGCCGAGCGCCGCATCCTGTTCGAAACCACCGGCGCCGAGGAGACGCTGGCGAAGGGCTCGATGAGCGCGGATGCGCTGATCACCGCACAGCGGCTGGTCCGCCGCCTGCCGGTCGGCGATTCCGTGGTGGAGGCGATCCTGTCGCTGGTGCGCTCGGCCCGTCCGGGCGAGGAGAGCGGCGAAGCCGGCAAGTTCATCGCCTGGGGCCCCGGCCCGCGCGCCAGCCAATCCCTGATGCTCGCCGTGCGCGCCCGCGCGCTGATCGACGGACGCCTCGCGCCCTCGATCGACGACGTGCTCGACCTCGCCGAGCCCATCCTGAAGCACCGTATGGCGCTGACGTTCCAGGCGCGCGCCGAAGGACGCACGATTCCGGACGTGATCCGGCAATTGAAGACACGGATCGGTTGATGGCCGCAGAGACCGGGCACACAGCAAAGGAGATCATCGCGATCCGACGTGCCGATGGCGAAAGCCGTACGCTCGCCGCTTCGCTGCCGCGCCTTGTCCTCGAAGCCCGCCGCGTTGCCGCCAACGTCATCCACGGCCTGCACGGCCGTCGCCGCGCCGGCTCCGGCGAAAATTTCTGGCAATACCGCCGCTTCGTCTCCGGCGAGCCGGCGCAGAACGTCGACTGGCGCCGCTCGGCGCGCGACGACCATCTCTATGTCCGCGAGCTCGAATGGGAAGCCTCGCACACGGTCTGGATCTGGCCCGACCGCTCGCCCTCGATGGCGTTCGCCTCGAAGACCGCGCGCGAATCCAAGCTCGAGCGCACGCTGATCGTCGCCTTCGCGCTGGCCGAGCTGCTAGTGTCGGGCGGCGAACGCGTCGGCATTCCCGGGCTGATGGCGCCGACCGCGAGCCGCAGCGTCATCGACAAGATGGCGCAGGCGATGCTGCATGATGACGCCGACCGCCTCAGCCTGCCGCCCTCCTTCGTTCCGTCCGCGCTCGCCGAGATCATCGTGCTGTCGGATTTCTGGTCGCCGATCTCCGAGATCAGTGCGACGCTCGCCGGGCTCTCCGGCTCCGGCGCGCATGGCACGATGGTGCAGGTCGTCGATCCCGCCGAGGAGTCGTTCCCCTATTCCGGCCGCATCGAGTTCGTCGAGCCCGAAGGTTTCGGCGTGATCACCGCCGGCCGCGCCGAGAGCTGGGCGCAGGACTACACCGCGCGCCTTGCGCTGCACCGCGACCAGATCCGCGCCGAGACCTCGAGGCTGGACTGGCTGTTCACGACCCATGCGACCGACCGCTCCGCCGCCGAGCTGCTGCTGTATCTGCACGCCGGCATGCAGGTGAGCAAATCGGGCGCGCGCACGTCGACCATCAAGGCGGGGCCGGCGGCATGATGGGATTACCCCTCGCCTTCACCGAACCGCTGCTGCTGATCGGCCTCGTCAGCCTGCCGGTGTTGTGGTGGCTCCTGCGCGTGATGCCGCCGCGGCCGCGCCGCATCGAGTTTCCGCCGACCCGCCTGCTGTTCGACATCGCACCGCGCGAAGAGACGCCGTCGCGGACGCCGTGGTGGCTGACTGCGCTGCGCCTTTTGGCTGCGGCCCTCGTCATTTTCGCCGCCGCCGGCCCGATCTGGAATCCGCAGGTCGGCGCCGCCGGCAGCAAGGCGCCGCTGATGATCATGCTCGACGACGGCTGGAGCGCGGCCTCGAACTGGGACGTCAGGATCAGGGCCGCCGACGAGCTGATCGCGAATGCCGACAATGACCGCCGCGCCATCGCGCTGGTGCCGCTGTCGGAGCCGAACCGCGACATCACCCTGATGCCGGCGGGCGCGGCGCGTGTCGCGCTGCGCCAGCTCGCGCCAAAACCCTATTCGATCGATCGCGTCGAGACGCTCGCCGCGGTCGACCGTTTCCTCAAGGCGACCGGCGATTGCGAGATCGCCTGGCTGTCCGACGGCGTCGACACCGGCCGCGGCGAGGAATTCGTGGCTGGCCTCGGCAAGACCTTAGGGGATCGCAGCCTGACCATCTTCGAAGGCGGCACCTCCTCGCCGCTGGCGCTGGTGGCGGCCGAGAACGCTGCGGCGAAGATGACGGTGAAGGTGCTGCGCACCGACAGCGGCATTGCGGTCGGCACCGTTCGCGCGCTAGACCAGAAGGCCTCGCCGATCGGCGAAGCGCGCTTCTCGTTTGGCCCGCAGGACAAGGAGACCGACGCCGCGTTCGACCTGCCGGTCGAGCTGCGCAACGACATCACCCGGCTCGAGATCTCGGGCGAGCGCTCCGCCGGTGCGGTGCAGCTGCTCGACAAGCGCTGGCGCCGCCGCGCCATCGGCATCGTCTCGGGCTCGACCAGCGAGACCGCGCAGCCGCTGTTGGCGCCGACCTTCTACCTCACCCGCGCACTGGCGCCGTTCGCCGACGTGCGCCTCGCCGACAAGGGCTCGCCGCAGCAGGGCATCACACAGTTTTTGGACCAGAAGCTGCCGATGATCATCCTCGCCGATGTCGGCACCATCGCGCCTGAGATCCGCGAGCGCCTCAATGCCTGGATCGACGGGGGCGGCGTGCTGGTGCGGTTCGCCGGGCCGCGTCTCGCGCAGGCCGAAGACGACCTCGTGCCGGTCAAGCTGCGCAAGGGCGGTCGCACGCTCGGCGGCAGCCTGACCTGGGAGAAGCCGCAGCACCTCGCCTCCTTCACCGCCGACGGTCCGTTTGCCGGCGTCGTGGTGCCCAAGGATGTCACCGTGACCCGCCAGGTGCTGGCCGAGCCCGATGCCGTGCTCGCCACCAAGAGCTGGGCCTCGCTGGAAGACGGCACGCCGCTGGTCACCGGCGAGCATCGCGGCAAGGGCATCGTCAGCCTGTTCCATGTCAGCGCCGACATGCGCTGGTCGGATCTGCCGATGTCGGGCACCTTCGTCGAAATGCTGCGGCGGGTCGTCGACATGTCCGGCTACACCAGCAAGCCCGGCCCTGGCGTTGCCAGCGAGGCGACCACCGAGACGGTGGCGCCGCTGCACATCCTCGACGGCTTCGGTGCCTTCGGCCCGCCTCCGGCGACCGCAAAGCCGCTGCCCGCGGACTATCGCGACCGCGCCACCTCCGATCATCCGCCCGGCTTCTACGGTCCGGCAGAAGGACCGCTCGCCGTGAACACGCTTGCCAGCGCCGACCGCATCGCAGCCCTGAACACCGCGAGCCTGCGCGCCCGGCACGCCACCTACACCAATGCTGAGCCGCGCGACCTGCGCGGCTGGCTGCTGTCGACCGCGCTCGGGCTGTTCCTGATCGACGCCATCATCGTCGCGCTGCTCGGCGGCGGCCTTGCCGCGCTGCTGCGCCGCCGCGCCGCGCCCGCGGTGATCCTGCTCGGCCTCGTGCTTGCCGGCGTCTCGGTGCTGTCGCCGGCGCCGTCGCGCGCCGACAGCGCGTCCGACGAATTCGCGATGAAGGCGGTGTCGCAGACCCGCCTCGCCTATGTCGTCACCGGCAATGCCGACGTCGATTCCATCGTCAAGGCCGGCCTCACCGGCCTGACGCTGTTCCTGGCGCAACGCACCGCGCTGGAGGCCGGCGATCCCGTCGGCATCGATCCGGCGCGCGACGAGCTCGCCTTCTTCCCGCTGATCTACTGGCCGATCGTGCCGGGCGCGCCCAAGCCGCCGCAGGACGCCATCAACAAGATCGACGCCTATATGAAGCAGGGCGGCACCGTGCTGTTCGACACCCGCGACGCCTATGAGGCGCCGCCCGGCGAGAACGGCGCCTCGCAGACGCCGGGCATGCGGGCGTTGCGCGACATCCTGTCCTCGCTCGACGTGCCCGAGCTCGAGCCGGTGCCGCGCGAGCACGTGCTGACCAAGACCTTCTATTTGCTGCGCGACTTCCCCGGCCGCTTCAACACCGGCCAGACCTGGGTCGAGACCCTGCCGCGCGACGAGGACGAGGACAGCGCGCAGCGCCCGGCGCGCGGCGGCGACGGCGTCTCGCCGATCATCATCACCTCGAACGATCTTGCCGGCGCCTGGGCCGTGCGCCCCGACGGCCAGTATATGCTGCCGGTGACCAGCGGCGACACTCGCCAGCGCGAATTCGCCTACCGCGCCGGCGCCAACATCGTGATGTACACGCTGACCGGCAACTACAAGGCCGACCAGGTGCACGCACCGGCCCTGATCGAACGGCTGGGGCAATGATGCGGGTGACGAGCGTGAACCATACGCCTCGTCATTCCGGGATGGTCCGAAGGACCAGACCACAGGTGCGCATCGCGCACCGGGGAATCTCGAGATTCCGGGCTCGATGCTACGCATCGCCCCGGAATGACGTTGATAGGTCTATCTGATGAATTACGGCATCGCGTTCACGCCGCTTGTTCCTGCGATCGTCCTGTGGCTTGCGCTGGCCGCGATCGTCGTCATCGCCATCCTGCTGCTGGTGGCGCGTGCGCGCGGTGCGGCCGTGCGCGTGGCCGCGCTGGCACTGTTCCTGCTGGCGCTCGCCAATCCCTCCTTCACGCGCGAGGACCGCGATCCGCTCACCTCGGTGGCCGCGGTCGTCGTCGACAAGAGCCCGAGCCAGAATTTCGGCAACCGCAATCGCGAGGCTGCCCAGGCGCAAGAAGCGCTGGTCGACGGGCTGAAGAAGATCAAGGGCCTGGAAGTCCGCGTCGTCGAGGCAGGACAGGCCGACGGCGAGACCGATGGCACGAGGCTGTTCGGCGCCCTCGCCTCGGCGCTGTCGGACGTGCCGGTCGATCGCGTCGCCGGCGCGTTCCTGATCACCGACGGCCGCGTCCACGACATTCCCGCCAATGCCGCCGCGCTCGGCTTCCAGGCGCCGGTGCACGCGCTGATCACCGGACAGAAGGACGAGCGCGACCGCCGCATCGCGATCACGGCCGCGCCGCGCTTCGGCATCGTCGGCCAGACCCAGACCATTAGCTACCGCCTCGACGACCAGGGCGTTTCCGGCGAGCGCGCCAGGGTCACGGTGCGCCGCGACGGCGAGGTCATCAACGAGCGCACGCTCTCGAGCGGCCAGAGCGCAAGCGTCGACGTCGACATCAAGCATGCCGGCCCGAACATCGTCGAGATCGAGGCCTCGCCGCTCGAGCGAGAGCTGACGCCGGTGAACAACCGCGCCGTCGTCGCCATCGACGGCGTGCGCGACAAGCTGCGCGTGCTGCTGGTCTCGGGCGAGCCGCATTCCGGCGAGCGCACCTGGCGCAACCTCCTGAAGTCCGACGCCAGCGTCGACCTCGTGCACTTCACGATTCTAAGGCCGCCGGAGAAGCAGGACGGTACGCCGATCAACGAATTGTCGTTGATCGCGTTTCCGACCCGCGAGCTTTTCCAGCAGAAGATCAACGAATTCCAGCTGATCATCTTCGACCGCTACGCCCGCCAGGGCGTGCTGCCGATCGCCTATTTCGACAACATCGCGCGCTATGTGCGCGCGGGCGGCGCGGTGCTGGTCTCGGCCGGGCCCGACTATGCCTCCAACACCAGCATCTGGCGCACGCCGCTGGATTCGGTGCTGCCGGCCGAGCCGGTCGGCGTGACCGAGAAACCTTTCTATGCGCATCTGTCCGACATCGGCAAACGCCATCCGGTCACGCGCGGGCTGGAGGGATCGGGATCCGAGCCGCCGCGCTGGAGCCGCTTCTTCCGCACCGTCGAGACCCGCAATTCCGTCAACCCGCCGGTGATGACGGGCCTCGACGGCAAGCCGCTGCTGTTCCTGTCGCGCTTCGGCGAGGGACGCGTCGCGCTGCTGCTCTCCGACCACATCTGGCTGTGGGCGCGCGGCTATGAGGGCGGCGGGCCGCATCTCGATCTGCTCAGGCGGATGTCGCACTGGCTGATGAAGCAGCCCGACCTCGACGAGGAAGCGCTACGCCTCCAGGTGCAGGGCAAGAATCTCGTCGTGGTGCGCCAGACCATGGCGGACAGCGTCCAGCCTGTCAGCGTGACCTCGCCGTCGGGCGTGTCGCAGGACCTGACGCTGAGCGCCGGCGATCCCGGCGAGTGGCGCGCCAGCCTGCCGGCGAACGAGCTCGGCCTGTGGCAGGCGACCGACGGCACGCTGAAGGCGCTCATCAATGTCGGACCGACCAATCCGAAGGAATTTTCGGAGGTCACCTCGACAACCGAAACGTTGAAGCCGCTGACGCAGGCGACCGGCGGCAATGCCGTGCGCGTCGTCGATGGCTCCAGCGTCGAGCTGCCGCGCATCGTGCCGGTGCGCTCCGTGAGCGTCTTCGCCGGCGACGGCTGGATGGGCGTCAGGATGCGCGACGCCAGCGTGGTGAAGGGCGTCGGCGTGCTGCCGATCTTCGCCGGCCTGATCGGCCTCTTGCTGCTGCTCGGCGCATTCGCGGCGACCTGGGTCCGCGAGGGGCGGTGAACTCACGAAGCTTGGTGGGATGCGACAGCGGTGCGTTCTCCCCTTGTGGGGCAGGGCAATCGCATATGGATTTCACGAGGATTGTCCGCGGGCTTGCTCCGCCTCTCCCGCTTGCGGGAGAGGCCGACGCGCTCGCAGAGCGCGGCGGGTGAGGGCTGTCGCCACACAGGGACATCCTCCGCAATCCTCGACAATCCCGACGCGGAGACACCCCCACCCCAGCCCTCCCCCGCAAGCGGGAGAGGGAGCGCACCTCCATCTTTGCTCCATCAAACCTAATCGCATCGTTGCTTCAGTTGCCCGAACGACACATTGGACGGCCGCCTGCGTGCGCCGGTCCGCATACAGTTGACATCCACGGACCGATCGGGCGATGTTACATTATAACATCGCGACGCCCAGGGATTGGCGCCCTCGCGATGTGGGGTGGCTTTTCCGATGAAGTGGTTCCGGTCGAACGTCAGGCACGGTGCCCGGCTCGCGTTGTTCGCGATGCTGGTGCAATTCGCGCTGACCTTCGGCCATAGCCACTGGTTCGCGCAGGCCGCCCCCCTCGCCCAGTCCTCGCTCCAGCAGACGGACGACGCCAAGGCGACCGCTTCGATCGACCGTGCGGCGATCCAGAAGCAATCGCCCTCTGCCCCCGACCGCGAGCAGCCCGGCGACGACAATTGCGCGATCTGCGCATTGGTCGCGATGGCGGGCACGGTCCTGTTCGCGACGCCGCCGCTTCTGCAGCTGCCGCAGGCCATCGAGCTGCTCTACCGCACCACTGATGCCGAGTTCATCCATCTGAAATCGGCCGGCACAGCGTTCCAGCCGCGCGCCCCTCCCGCGTCCTGACTTCCAACATCGCATAATCACGCCCGCTTTCGCCGCATGTCGGCGATGGCCGGGAGACGTTGAAGTCGAATTCCGTCGCGCTGCGACGGCAGGCCGCCTCCGATCAACACACCAACATGCGGACGGCGCCTGAGTGGAATCAGGACCATGTCATTTGAATTGCGACGCGCGCAGCGCCTTAGCGGAGCGAGCCTGCTCCTGCTCGGCGCCGCCGCCACATCTGCGTTTGCCCAAGAGCTCGCACAGGCACCCGCACAAGCGCCTGCGCAAGACAAGTCGTCGACGGAGATCCCCGCCGTCACCGTGACGGCGCCGAGTCCCATCGTGCGCCGGGTGGTGCCGACCCGCAGCCCGGTCCGCGTCGCGCGCACCGGACGCTCGCGCAGCCAGCAGCGCACGGCGGAAGCAACGCCGGCAGCGCCGGCGACGGCCGCGCCTCAGCAGGGCGTGCTGCCGATCGTGACCAACCAATTCGCCACCGTCACCGTGGTGCCGAACGACGAGATCCGCCGCGAGGGCGGCGGCCAGCTCGGCGATTTGCTGTTCTCCAAGCCAGGCATCACCGGCTCGAGCTTCGCACCCGGCGCCTCCAGCCGGCCGATCATCAGGGGTCTCGACGTCAACCGCGTCGGCATCGTCGAGAACGGCACCAATGGCGGCGGCGCCTCCGACCTCGGCGAGGACCATTTCGTCCCGATCGATCCGCTCGCGACCAACCAGGTCGAGGTGGTGCGCGGGCCGGCTGCGCTGCGCTACGGCTCGACCTCGATCGGCGGCGTCGTCAGCGCCACCAACAACCGAATTCCGGATGCGCTGCCGTCCTGCGCGCCGTCGTTCCAGACCTATGGAATGCCGACCAAGGCGCCGCTGGCATCGGCTGCGACATCGCCTTGCGTCACCGCGGAGACGCGCACCGCGTTCAGCTCGGTCGATCGCGGCGTCGAGAGCGGCGTGCTGCTCGACACCGGCGGCGGCAATTTCGCCTTCCATGCCGATGCCTATGGCCGCACCACCACGGACTACGGCATTCCGAGCTATCCCTACCTGACCGACCAGACGCGCACCATTACCAACGGTCGCCAGCCCAACTCGGCGACGCGGTCGGACGGCGCCTCGGTCGGCGGCTCCTACTTCTTCCAGGGCGGCTATATCGGCGCGGCGATCACGCAGAACGACTCGCTCTACTACATCCCCGGCATTGACGGCGCCGACCACAACACGCGGATCGACGGTCACCAGACCAAGATCAACGTCAAGGGCGAGTACCGGCCCGATGCCGCCGCGATCGACACCATCCGCTTCTGGGCTGGCGCCACAGATTATCGACACAACGAGATCGGCCTTGCCGATCCCGCCGATCCCAACACCGACGGCGTGCGGCAGACCTTCACCAACAAGGAGCAGGAGATCCGCACCGAGGTGCAGTTGATGCCGTTCAACGCGCGCTTCGCCGAGGTAACGACGGCGCTTGGCTTCCAGGTCGGTCACCAGGAACTGACGGCACCGAGCCCCGACAATCCCGGCACGCTTTTCAACGGCCTGTGGGACCCCAACAACAACACCCGTGTCGCCGCTTACGCCTTCAACGAGTTCAAGTTCACCGAACAGACGCGGGCGCAGATCGCGGGGCGCATCGAGCATGTCGAGCTGCACGGCACGACGCCGAACTTCCCGGCGGATTATCTGCCCGACGGCACGCCGCAGGCGGCGATCTCGCGCAATCCCGCCTACACGCCAAAGAGCGGCAGCATCGGCCTGTTGCAGGACCTGCCGGGCGGCATGGTGGGCAGCATCACCGCGCAATATGTCGAGCGCGCGCCGAAGGCGGCCGAGCTGTTTTCCCGCGGCGCCCATGACGCGACGGCGACCTTCGACATCGGCAATCCCAACCTCACCATCGAGACCGCGAAGTCGGTCGAAGCAGGCGTGCGCAAGGCGACGGGACTGTTCCGCTTCGAGGCGACCGTCTACTACACGCATTTCGACAATTTCATCTATCGCCGTCTCACCGGCGTGATGTGCGACGACGACTTTGCCTCGTGCGGCACGCCGGGCGCCGAGCTGAACCAGGCGGTGTATTCGCAACGCAATGCCAATTTCCGCGGCGGCGAATTCCAGTCGCAGCTCGATATCGGCGCGTTCCAGGGCGGCATCTGGGGCATCGAGAACCAGCTCGATTTCGTCCGCGCCACATTCTCCGACGGCACCAACGTGCCGCGGATTCCGCCGGTGCGACTGGGCGGCGGCGTGTTCTGGCGCGACGACAACTGGCTGATGCGCGTCAACTTGTTGCACGCCTTCGCGCAGAACAACGTCGCCGTGATCGCGGAGACGCCGACGCCGGGCTACAATCTGCTGAAGGCCGAGGTCAGCTACAAGACCAAGCTCGACCGCAACTGGTTCGGCGCGCGCGAGATGATTGCCGGCATCGTCGGCAACAATCTCCTCAACGAAAGCATCCGTAACTCGGTGTCCTACACCAAGGACGAGGTGCTGATGCCCGGCATCGGCGTCAGGGCGTTCGCAAACTTCAAGTTCTAGGCTTGCTCGGGGTCGGGGCCCTGAAGGGGCCCCGACCAACGCCGTCATTGCGAGCGCAGCGAAGCAATCCAGACTGTGTCTGCGGAAAGATTCTGGATTGCTTCGCTGCGCTCGCAATGACGGGGTGTGAGGCAACGCTGTGCATCCAACTCACGGCGTCGTAGCCCGGATGAGCGAAGCGACATCCGGGACAGTGCATCTGCGCGACGGTTTCCCGGATATCGCTTCGCTCATCCGGGCTACGGACTACGAGCTACATGTTGCGGTTAGCTGCGCGCCTTGCTCCAGTCGGGCACGACCGCTCCCGACACGCCCTCGAACGCACCTTCGACCAGTTCGAACACCAGGACGCGGGCGGCATCGACCGGGCCGGGCATGGTGACGCGGCCCTTGGGCACCTGCTTGAAGCCGACGCGGCTGTAGTAGGGCTCGTCGCCGACCAGCAGCACGAGGCGGTGACCTCTCTCCTTGGCGTCCTTCAGCGCGCGCTCCATCAAAAGGCGGCCGATGCCGCGGTCGCGGAACGGCGGCTCGACGGTGAGAGGTCCGAGCAGCAGCGCGGGCGTGTCGCCGACCAGTACCGGCAATTGCCTGACCGAGCCGACCAGCAGTGTGCCGATGCGCGCGGTGAAGGAGACGTCGAGCAGATGGTCGACGTGCTCGCGGATGCGATAGGCGCTGAGCACGAAGCGGCCGGGGCCGAAGGTGCGCTCGTGCAGCCGTTCGATCGCCTGGGCGTCGCCGGCGGCTTCGGGAAGGATGGTGAGCGAGAGATCGTTCATGTCGGCATGCGTCTTCGAGCGAAATGGACCCGGGTTCGCGTCACGAAAACGCGTCAACGAGGGGAGCGGGATAACATCTCGGCGGGCTGCGGTCCATCGGGCTCATACCGGGCCGAACTGGCGGCCGGGCTGCGGCTGAGGATGGTCGCGAACAGCAGCGTCCAGAGCGAGAGCATCGCAATCGGGATGACGTAATACTGCGTGAAGACCGGGTGCGTGGCAAAGAACGCCAGATTCAGCGCCAGATTGCCGGCCACCAGCAGCGTGAGTTGCCTGACGCCGGCCTGGGTCGCGAAACGCCACAGCAGCGCGGTCCATGCACAGGCGATTACGACCAGCGGGAACTGCGTGTCGCTGAGATAGGCGCGCAGAACGGCGGGATCGAGGTGTGGTGCGGCCGTGTCCTGACCGCCATAGGCCGAGACCAACGGATTGCCCGAATTGACCAGGTTCGCCGCAAGCACCGGCAACAGTCCAACGAGGAATGCGAGGCCGAGCGCAAGGCCCGACACGAAGCTCTCGCGGTTGCGCCGGATCAGGAACGACAATCCGAAGAACAGGAAGTAGCCGGCCGTAAGCACGACGTTGGCGATCCTGAAGCTCGCGGACAGGCCGAGCAGAACGCCAATGACCGCGATCACCAGCAGGCGCCGGCTTTCGCCGACGAACAGCCTGGCAGTGAACAGAGCGATCAACGCACAGACGACCATGGTCGGCGCCATCGAGTAGCTCGCCTTGGTCGGGTTGATCATGAAATAGATCGAGAGCGCGCCGAACACTGCGGCGAGCGCCAGCGATGCGGACTCCCGCGCCCGCCACACGCCGTACAGTGCAAAGGCGGCGATGATCACGTTCGCCAGCGCATAGAGCGGAACGACCTGGAACCCTTCCGGGAACAGCGCTAGCACGAAACCCGTCCCTGGCGGCGGCGTCATCACCGATTTGCGGCCGTCTGCCGTCTCGGTGTGGCAGGGCGCGCGCGTTGTATCGCTCCAGTTCGGATAGCTGATACTGCGCAGCTTGCCCACGAGATAGCCGTCGGTTTCACGGGCGAGACTGGTGTCGAACCCCTGCCATCCGAAGCGCTGAAACAGATGGGCCTGGCGGAGATAGCAGATGTCGTCATAGACGCCACGGCTCTCGGTCCAGTGCGAGATCGAGCGAACATTGCTGGCCAGAATCGCCAGAAACAATATCGAAAAAAATACTTTAACAGCTCTCATGCGGGTCTGCCGGGCGAGCCGGGTGGCTTGAAAAGGGCTCCGCCGCCTGTACAGGAAAAGCATCGGCAAGTATAGCAAGGCTGGGATTTTGGGGGGCGAGGCGGCCGTGACCAATAGGGAATTGGGTTGGACCGACATGTGCGGTGCCGCAACACCGCCGGCTTCCGCGCCGCGGATCCTGCTCGTCATTCCCTGTTTCAACGAAGAGGCCTCGATCGGCAATCTGCTGAACGAGATCGCGGCGACCGGTTGTCACTACCACACGCTGGTCGTGGACGACGGCTCGTCGGACGCGACCTCCGCGGTGGCCAGCTGCCGCTCGCCGGTCGCCCGCCTCACGCAGAATCTCGGCATCGGCGGCGCGGTGCAGACCGGCATCAAATACGCGGCGCGCCAGGACTTCGATTTCTGCATCCAGATCGACGGCGACGGGCAGCACGATCCGCGCGCCATCGAGACGCTTCTCAACGCCCATCGCAAGGACCCGGCGAACATCACCATCGGAAGCCGTTTCATCGACAATGCCGGTTTCTGCTCGACGCGGATGCGTCGCGCCGGCATCAGGCTGATCGTGCTCGCGCTTAACGGCCTGTTCTCCGGCGGCCGCATCACCGATCCGACCAGCGGCATGCGGCTGCTCGACCGCTCCGCGATCGCCTTCTTCGCCAAGGCGTATCCGACGGATTTTCCGGAGCCGATCTCGCTGGCCTGGGCCATGCGCGCAGGGCTGACGGTGAACGAAGTCCCGGTCGAGATGCGCCCGCGCGAGTCCGGCGTCAGCTCGATCGACGGACTGAAATCGGCGAGCTACATGATCCGCGTCCTCGGCTACATCCTGCTCGCGCGCCTGGTGCGATCGCCATGACGCCGCGAACCCAGTTCCAATTTTCGTTTCCATCAACCATTCGAACAGCCTGAGGAGGCGCCATGACGAACATCCTTCCGAGCCTGGAGACCGTCGCCGCCATCTCCGCTTTCGCGTTGATCTATATGCTGGTGGTGCTGAGGAAGACTCTGCAGGGGAAGTTCGATCTCTACGACTTCCTGATGCTGTCCATGGTGGCGATCATCCCCGCGGGCTTCGCCCTGTTCCCGAGTCTCGCCTATTTCGTCAGCCATCTGACCGGCGTCGTGTTCCCGTTCGTCGTGATGTTCGGCGCGCTGTTCCTGGTGGTGTTCGCCTTCATGCACAAGATGACGGCGCGGCTGCACAAGCTGGAGCGGCAGAACTGCGCGCTGATCCAGGAGCAGAGCCTGCTGGCGCTGGAGCTGCAGGCGAAGGAACGCAACCAACGCGGCCGTTGAGCCTCACCGCCACGTCGCGATCAGCGGCCGGCCATCCAGCACCTCCGCGATTCTTTGCCGGGTGCCGAGCGTGGTCCCCTCGGGCAATGCGGAAATCGCGAAGAAGCCGCATTCGACGATCTCATGGTTGGGCTCGGGCAGCCGGTCCTGCCTGAACTGCCTGACGACATAGACCGCGACGTGGTCGCGGCGGGAGACGTGGCTGTTGAGGAAGATGCCGTGCAGCACGGGCTCGCCGGTAAGATCGATGTCGCCCTCCTCCTTGAGCTCGCGCCGCATCGCCTGCTCCATGGTCTCGCCGAGATCGACGCCGCCGCCGGGCAGATACCAGCCGCTGATGTAGCTGTGCCTGACCAGGAACACCCGGTTCTCGGCGTCCAGCACCACGGCGCGGACGCCGAGGGTCATGCCGCGCACCAGCAGGAAATAGGCGTGGAAGATCCGCCGCAGCAGCGGCTCGAATTTGCGTCGAACGCGGTTCAGACGATCCCCCATCAGGCTTCCAAGAAAACTCCCAAGAAAACTCCCAAGAAAACTCGCAAGAGGCCCCTGTCCGGGCCACGCTTGCACAGTCCTCGCGACCTTGCCATTACAGCGGACGAATAGCGAGGCAATCGCGCGCCATGGCCCCCTTCACGCTCGCCCATCTGTCCGACCCGCATCTGGCGCCGCTGCCGAAGCCGCGGCTGGTCGAGCTCGCCGGCAAGCGCGCGCTCGGCTACGTCAACTGGACGCGCAACCGCCACAAATACCAGCGCCGCGAGGTGCTCGACGCGCTCGTCGCCGACATGAAGGCGCAGGCGCCCGACCACATCGCAGTGACGGGCGATCTCGTCAACCTGGCGCTGGAGGCCGAGTTCGCCCCCGCACGCGCATGGCTCGACGAGGTCGGGCCGCCAGACCGCGTCACCACGATTCCCGGCAATCACGACGCCTATGTCCGCGCCACCTTCCATCGCTTCGGCGAGACCTTTGCGCCCTATCTCGCGGGCGACGACGGCCGCATCGGCTTTCCGAGCGTGCGCCGGCGCGGGCCGCTGGCGCTGATCAGCCTGTCGACGGCAGTACCGACCCTGCCGCTGATGGCGACGGGCACGCTTGGGCGCGATCAGCTCGCCGCGCTCGCCGAGGTCCTCGAACAGCTCGCCGCCGAGGACGTCTTCCGCGTGCTGCTGGTGCATCATCCCCTCAAGTCCGCTGCGCGCCAGAAGCGGATGACGGACTCGTCCGATCTGCTCGCGCTGTTGAAGCGCCATGGCGTCGAGCTGATCCTGCACGGACACGACCACATTCATTCGACGATGTGGTTCGAGGGTCCCAATGGCAACATTCCCGCGCTGGGCGTGCCCTCGGCCTCCGCGCTCGCGCACGGACGCTATCCGGCGGCGGCGTACAATCTTTTCACGATCGAGAAGGACAATGCCGGCTGGCGCTGCGAGCAGACGGTGCGGGCGCTGGGGGCGGGATTCCAGATCCAGCAGATCAAGCAGGCGAGGTTGATTTGAGGTGCTTGTCATTCCGGGGCATGCGAAGCATGAGCCCGGAATCCATCGGGCCGCAATACGCGCTGATGAATGGATTCCGGGCTCGCGCTTCGCGCGCCCCGGAATGACGACGACGGAGAAATTCACCAGCTACGGAGGACCGCGAGCACGGCAAGGCCAAACAGCGCGGCCGCACCGAGCACAAAGCCGAATAGAAACGGCCAGACCCGCGAGCGGCGCGGCGGCTCGGTGGCCGGGGCTTGCGGTTCGGGCGGGACCACCATCGCATGCTCGCGCTCGATCATGCGGCGGGCGACATAGTCGGTGACGGCCTCGACGATAACGGCGGTGTCGTGCGATTCGGCGAGCACGATGCGGCCGAAGCGGGTGTCCTGGACGAAGCGATACATCCGCTTGTCGCGCCCCATCATGATGTGGGCGACGACGTCGATCCAGAGTCTGGGCGTATCGCCCTGGCTGATCCCGCGATCGAACAGGTCGATCTTGTCAGGCACCTGGGCGAACAGCGGGTCGAGCGCGTCGTTGAGGATCTCCAGCCGCGCCACCTCGGCGTCCCTGAGGTCGACGACGACGCCAGTCCGGTCGGCGGCCTCGATCCGTGCGCGCAGCAGCGCGTCGCGCAGCCGCACCGGGCGCGGCTGGCTGGGATGGGTCCCGCTGGTCTCGGGCTCTGACATTGTCGGCCTCGTCCTCGACTTATCCCCGTTAACCTATCAGCAACCAAACCCTGCGCAAAGGGCCCATAATTCCAGACACTTACGGCGCCCACAGGCGCGTGACCTGTGCCAAAAACAGACGATCCCACCCAGGCAGAGCCTGGATGGGACCATCCGTCCTTGGACGTCTTCTTAATTCAGGTCGGCTAGTCGGCCCTCAGGCCGAGACGCGCGAGGGCTCTTCCACGATCGAGAAGCGGACGCCGGCCTTGTGGCGGCTCTCTTCCGAAACCTCGCGCCAGCAGTCCTCGGCTTCCTTGCGGGTCTTGAACGGACCTTTGACCTGGGCCGAGCCTTCCACGAGCTTGTGGAAGTTCATCGAACCGAACTCGCCGCCGATCACCCAGAAATTGCTGCCTTTGGTCATTGTCAGTCTCCTGTCGAAGTCGAGATTCGTTAGCCGAACTGGTTCATGGTGTTGTGGGCGCCGCCCGCCTTCAGGGCAGCCTCGCCGGCGAAGTACTCCTTGTGGTCGTCGCCGATGTCGGAGCCGGCCATGTTCTGGTGCTTCACGCAGGCGATGCCCTGACGGATCTCGGCGCGCTGGACGTTCTTGACGTAGCCCAGCATGCCCTGCTCGCCGAAATACTCCCTGGCGAGGTTGTCGGTGGACAGCGCGGCCGTGTGATAGGTCGGCAACGTGATCAGGTGGTGGAAGATGCCGGCACGCTTGGCCGAATCCGCCTGGAAGGTGCGGATGCGCTCGTCGGCTTCCTTCGCCAGCGGCGTATCGTCGTACTCCGCCTTCATCAGCTCAGCACGGTTGTACTTGCTGACGTCCTGGCCCGCTTCCTTCATCGCGTCGTAGACCTGCCAACGGAAGTTGAGGGTCCAGTTGAACGACGGCGAGTTGTTGTAGGCGAGCTTGGCGTTCGGCACGACCTTGCGGATGCGGTCGACCATGCTGGCGATCTGCTCGATATGCGGCTTCTCGGTCTCGATCCAGAGCAGGTCGGCGCCGTTCTGCAGCGAGGTGATGCAGTCGAGCACGCAGCGGTCTGCACCGGTGCCGGGACGGAACTGGTAGAGATTGGAGGGCAGCCGTTTCGGACGCATCATCTTGCCGTTGCGGTTGATGATGACGTCGCCGTTGCGGGCGTTCTCCGCAGTGATTTCCTCGCAGTCGAGGAAGCTGTTGTACTGGTCGCCGATGTCGCCGGGCTTGTGGCTGACGGCGATCTGCTGCGTGAGGCCAGCGCCGAGCGAGTCGGTGCGGGTCACGACGATGCCGTCTTCGATCCCGAGCTCGAGGAAGGCATGACGGCAGGCGCGGATCTTCGCAAGGAAGACGTCATGCGGCACGGTGACCTTGCCGTCCTGGTGGCCGCACTGCTTCTCGTCCGAGACCTGGTTCTCGATCTGGAGCGCACAGGCGCCCGCCTCGATCATCTTCTTGGCGAGCAGATAGGTGGCCTCGGCGTTGCCGAAGCCGGCGTCGATGTCGGCGATGACGGGGACGACGTGAGTCTGGAAGTTGTCGATCTTCTCGATCAGCTCCTTCTCGCGGGTCTTGTCGCCTTCCTTGCGCGCCTTGTCGAGGCTGCGGAAGATGTCGTTGAGCTCACGCGTGTCCGCCTGACGCAGGAAGGTGTAGAGCTCCTCGATCAGCGCCGGCACCGAGGTCTTCTCGTGCATCGACTGGTCGGGCAGCGGGCCGAACTCGGAGCGCAGCGCCGCGATCATCCAGCCCGAGAGATACAGGTAGGTGCGATCGGTCTTGCCACCGAAGTGCTTCTTGACGGAGATCAGCTTCTGCTGGGCGATGAAGCCGTGCCAGCAGCCCAGCGACTGGGTGTACTTGGTCGGGTCCTTGTCATAGGCCGCCATGTCGGCGCGCATCAGCGCCGCGGTGTAGCGGGCGACGTCGAGGCCGGTCTTGAAGCGGTTCTGCAGGCGCATGCGTGCGACGGCTTCGGCCGACACGCCGTTCCAGGTCGGCTGGGTCTTGAGGAGCGCCTGGGCTGCCTCGATCTCGCTCTGATACGAGGCCGGGCGCTGAAGCGCGTTGATGCCGCGGGGCTGGTAATTCATGTGCCTATCCTTTCGCTGACGATGGCCGATGGCTGGCCATCGACATTCTTGACAATGCATTGCGAGATGCGTGTCAGGAGCTAAACGCGAAAACAGAAACTTCGTATAGATGGCTTGTTTTTTATTGGTGATGTCATGTAACATCAGAACATGTAATAGATGTTATTTTGTAAATCTTGTAAAATATAGGTCAGCAAGACTGTCCTTGATGTGCCAGGATATCTGAGAGGAGATCTGAGACATGGCCGCCGAGTCCGGCAAGAAACTGTTCGTCGGCCCGCGCTTCCGGCGGATCCGGCAGCAATTGGGGCTGTCGCAGACCCAGATCGCCGAGGGGCTCGGGATCTCCCCCAGTTACGTCAACCTGATCGAGCGCAACCAACGCCCGGTGACGGCGCAGATCCTGCTGCGGCTGGCCGAGACCTACGATCTCGACCTGCGCGACCTCGCCACCGCTGACGAGGACCGTTTCTTCGCCGAGCTGAACGAGATCTTCTCCGATCCCCTGTTCCGCCAGATCGACGTTCCCAAGCAGGAACTGCGTGACCTCGCCGAGCTCTGTCCCGGCGTCACCCATGCGCTGCAGCGGCTCTACGCGGCCTATACCGAGGCGCGCCAGGGCGAGACGCTGGCGGCAGCCCAGATGGCCGACCGCGACGTCGGCACGCGCTACGAGGCCAATCCGGTCGAGCGCGTGCGCGAGCTGATCGAGGCCAACCGCAACTATTTTCCGGAGCTCGAGCAAGCCGCGGAGAACCTGCGCGACGAGCTGGACGTGCCCGCCGAAGGGCTTTACGCGGCGCTGGTCGCGCGCCTGCGCGAGAAGCACTCGATCCAGACCCGCATCATGCCGGTCGACGTGATGCGCGAGACATTGCGGCGCTTCGACCGCCACCGCCGGCAGCTGCTGATCTCGGAGCTGGTCGATCCACCCGGCCGCGCCTTCCAGCTCGCCTTCCAGCTCGGGCTTGGCGAATGCGCGCAAGCCCTGGAGACGATCATCGGCCGCGCCGGTCCGCTCGACGACGCACCGCGGCGGCTGTTCCGCATCACGCTCGGCAATTACTTCGCGGCCGCCGTGATGATGCCCTACCCCGCCTTCCTCGCCGCTGCCGAAGCGCTCAACTACGACATCCACGTGCTGGCGCAGCGCTTCAATTCCGGCTTCGAGCAGGTCTGCCATCGCCTCACCACCTTGCAACGGCCGAACGCGCGCGGCATTCCGTTCTTCCTCTTGCGCGTCGACAATGCCGGTAACGTCTCCAAGCGTTTCTCGTCCGGCACGTTCCCGTTCTCGAAGTTCGGCGGCACCTGTCCTTTGTGGAACGTGCACTCGACCTTCGACACGCCGGATCGCCTGCTGAAGCAGGTGATCGAGCTGTCCGACGGCACGCGCTATTTCTCGATCGCGCAGATGGTGCGCCGCCCGGTCGCGCCGCATCCGCTGCCGCAGCCGCGCTTCGCCATCGGCCTCGGCTGCGAGATCCGCCACGCCGCGCGCCTGACCTACGCAGCCGGCATGGACCTGGAGAAGACCGAAGGCACGCCGATCGGCGTCAACTGTCGCCTCTGCGAACGCGAAAACTGCGCCCAGCGCGCCGAGCCGCCGATCACCCGCACGCTGATTTTGGATGAGACGACGCGGCGGGTGTCGAGCTTCGCGTTCTCGAATGCACGGGAGTTGTGAGGGGCGCCTTTGAAGGAAGGCGCAAGACACAATCTCGATGTCGTCCCGGCGCAGGCCGGGACCCATAACCACAGGCCGCGATTTGGCGAAGACAGGTAACTCCGATCTCGCGCCATAACTCCTCCCTGGGGGTATGGGTCCCGGCCTTCGCCGGGACGACACGAGGAAAGAGCTAGCGCCCCTACGCCAGCGTATGCACGATCACCGGCCCCGCCACGGCGCGGGCGTCGCCGGCGAGCAGCGGGCCGAGATCCTTCTCGATCCAGGCGATGGCGCGCTTGTTCGCCTCCTCGGCCTGCTCGAACTTGTCGAAGATCGAGATCGCGGTGACCGTGTCGTCGCCGGCATAGACGACGTAATAGGCGCGGAAACCTTCGACATCGCTGATGATCGGAACGGCACCGTCCTTGATGCGGCGCGTCAGTTCTTCCGCACTCCCGCTTTTCGCCTTGGCCTGACGGATGGCGGCATACATGGCATCCTCCCCTTCCGGCTGTCTGGACTTTCGGGCCTGGTGCCCGGAGCAGATGTTACGCCGAAGTGCGCTGCCGATCCACGCTTGGTTAACCCGGCACTAATCCGACTCCGCGATCTGCAACCAACGGTTAAGCACGCCTCAACATCGCTGCCTTAGTCTCGCCCCACTCACTTTTCGCAAACAACGGCGGCCTATCCTGCCGGGCGAAGTGACATCAGGGGGTTCATCATGCGCATTGCGTTGCTGCTGGCCGCGACCGTCGTCGGCGCGCTCTTTGCCAATCCATCCAAGGCCGGCTCGCTCGATGCCGACGCGGCGCAGACGCTGCCGCCGGGCTTCCAGAGCTATCGCGGCTACATGTTCGACATCTCCGAGAACCGCGACCGCAAGGACGTCGACAAGCTCACCGAGAACCTGAAGAGCCAGATCGACGTCGTCGAAGGCGCCGGCCTCTCCCCGCGCGTGCTGCGCTTCTTCCACACTGTTCCGATCGTCGCGAGCGAGCTCGCCTGCCTCGACGAAGGCGCCGCCACCGCCTGCTACGGCCGGGTCACGCCGGACATGCAGCGCACCGCGCCCCGGACCCTGACGGTCTGGGACCCCGGCAAGCAGCGCTGGACCAATCCCAACGCCATCGACCTCGCGGTCGATTCGGGGCTCGGCGTGATCATGCTGCGGCCGGACATGATGCGCTACGAGAAGGAGGCCGTGCTGCTGCACGAGATGCTGCACGCCTTCCACGCGCGGCTGCTGCCGGACGGCTACGCCAACAAGGGCGTGATCGGCTATTATGCCCTGGCCAAGTCCAAGGACATGCTGCCCAAGGAATCCTACGCGCTGAAGAACCCGACGGAGTTCTTCGCGGTGACCGCCAGCATCTTCCTCTCCGGAAAGAGCGAATTCCACGACCCCAAGTCGCGTGAGGTGCTCAAGGAGAAGATGCCGGACTATTACAAATACCTGGTCGGCGTGTTCGGCTTCGACCCCGACCCGGCAGCGTCGAGCGGCCCGGTTGCCTCGCTGAAGTGAGGCGGAAACACCGCCGGACACACAAGAGCCGCGCAAAATGCGCGGCTTTCTTGTTTTGGGACCCGGAAGCTGCGGATGACGGGCGGCCACCAATTGCCAAGGTGGGGCCCGATCTGCATAGTCCCGCCCGCATCGATACCTGTTTTCAAGAGGATGAAAGAACATGGCGGACGCCGACCTGGATGTCGTGATCCGGCAACTGGCCAGACAGCTGCATACGGGCCTGATGACCCGCGCCAAGGAGCGGCGGGATCGCTTCACCGGCCTCGCGGCCAAGGCCAAGGGCAAGGAGACCGGCGACCGCTTCAAGATGATGGCCAAGGCCACCATGGAGCAGGCCACCGCCGCCGCCAAGCGCCTGCAGATGTCCGCCGACAACGTCGCCGACAGCTACGCCCGCGCGATGCGCCTTGCCGCCAGCACGCCGATCGCAGTGAAGGTGGAGAAGAAGGCGAAGGAAGAGAAGCCGGCGAAGAAGGCTGCGAAAGCGAAGAAGGCGAAAGCGAAGAAGGCGAAGTAACGGAAGCTTCTTCCTTCTCCCCTTGTGGGAGAAGGTGGCGCGAAGCGCCGGATGAGGGGTTGCTTCAGCGAACTCGAATAGAAGAGTTTTCGCGCGGATAGAGACCCCTCACCCGTCTCGCCGCTACGCGGCGAGCCACCCTCTCCCACAAGGGGAGAGGGGAAGAGCACGCAGCTCTGGATATTTCTACCGCCTTGGCACGGCGAGCGGCTCGGCGCTGGCGAGTTCGGCGAGCTTGGCGCGCGCGGCTTCGCGCGTGCGGACGTCTTTGCCGGCCGGCAGCGCCAGGGCGGCCTCGAAATCGGCGCGCGCGTCGTCGATCTGGCCGCGGGCAAGAAATGCCAGGCCCCGATCGAGGCGGGCCTGTGCATCGGAGGGATCGAGGCGGACAGCCGTGTTGTAGCTCAGGATGGCGCGATCGAGATCGCCGGTGGCCGCGAGCGCGAGGCCGCGCTGGTGATAGGGTGCGGCGCGCTTGGGATCATGCGCGATCGCCTCGTCATAGTCCTCGATGGCCAGCTCCAGATCACCGTTCTGCCGGCGTGCGAGCGCGCGGTCGCGATAGAGCGAGGCGCGGTTGGGATTGAGGTGGATGGCCTCGTCGAAATCGGCGATCGCCCGGCGGAAGTCGCCATGGCGCAGCGCGATCCGCCCGCGGCCCTCATAGGCAAAGGCGATCAGCGAGCCGCGCAGCGGCGAGAAGCCGATCACGGCCGCGCAGATATCGGGATCGTCCTCGTCCCCGCAATTGACCACCATATGCGTGGACAGGCCGATGAGCACAGCCAGGACGATCAGCAATGGTACGGCAATTCTGGTCATCTTCGACGCTGGCCGGCTGAGGGCCGGCCACGCATCCCCTTTCGAAGCAAATCTCACGGCGAGGTGTTAACACCCGCCGCGACGATCCTGTGTGCGCCAGGTCACAAAGCCCCGTGCAAATCCTGGCTGGTCTCGTCAGCCCCAAGGACCACGAGACGGACCGCGTGAAGGACCGCGCGAGGACGAGCGGCCCCACGGGCCCGACGGCGGATAGTTCTCGTTGGCGCCGACTGACGGCGCCGCATGCGCGCCGAGCTCGGCCGCGAGCCGCTGGAGAGCGGCGATGCGGTTCTGCGTCGAGGGATGGGTGGCGAACAGATTGTCCACCCCGTGGCCCGACAGCGGATTGATGATGAACATGTGCGCGGTCGCGGGATTGCGCTCGGCATCATAGTTCGGCACCTGGTGCGCGGCGCCTTCGATCTTCACCAGCGCCGAGGCCAGCCACATCGGCTGTCCGACGATGCGCGCGCCGAGATCGTCAGCGGCATATTCGCGGGTACGGCTGATCGCCATCTGCACCAGCATGGCACCGAGCGGCGCAAGGATCATCATCAGGATCGAGCCGACGATGCCCGGGCCGTTGTTATCGCGGTGGCCGCCGAAGAACATGCCGAACTGGGCGAGCATGGAGATGGCGCCCGCAATGGTCGCGGTGATCGTCATCAAGAGCGTGTCGTGATGCTTGATGTGCGCGAGCTCGTGCGCGATTACGCCGGCGAGCTCCTCGCGGCTGAGCTGGCGCATCAGGCCTGTGGTGACGGCGACGGCGGCATTCTCGGGATTGCGGCCAGTTGCAAAGGCATTGGGCTGGGCCTCGTCCATCAGGAACACGCGCGGCATCGGCAGCGAGGCGCGGCCGGCAAGCTCGGCGACAAGGCCGACCAGCTCCGGCGCGCTCGCACGGTCGACCTCATGCGCTCCGTACATTGAGAGCACCATGCGGTCGGAGTTCCAATAGGTGAAGAGATTGGTCGCAGCAGCGACGACGAGCGCGATCATGGCACCGGAGGCGCCGCCGATCAGATAGCCCACGCCCATGAACAGGGCGGTGAGGCCTGCAAGCAGCATTGCGGTACGAAGATAGTTCATGGCCGTCTCCTGGAGCGGCCGCGGGCACGCCTCCGGCCGGCCCCTTCGAAGTATGAATGCGGGCAGCCGCTGCAAGGTTCGTGCGTCGCCGGGCCGCAGATCCATGGATGCGCGGCCTAGCCTTTCCCGCCTTGCTAAAGCTTGACCGGGATTTGCACAAAAACACACGCACAGGCTTAGCAACCTGGAAAGTGCAGCTTGGGCTAAATTGGCGGTAACCGGGCACAGCGCACGGTTGTTGTGCATTGACCCGGTTCCCGTTGGCATTGCGTCAGCACGGTGACCGTCATGATCGATCGTTCTCGCGCCGCTTCCACCGATCCAGCATCCGCTGCCCCGCCTCACGACGCCAAGGACGCCAGAGGCGACGCCAAGGGATTGCAGGACGCGCTGCAGGAGCAGCTGTTCGCCAACGACGACCACGGTCATTCGCCGGAGGCGCAGACCGCGGCGGAACCGCAGCGGCGCTGGCCGCATCTGCGACGTGGCGCCAAGATCGCCATCGGCCTTGCCATCCTCGCCGTCTTCGGCTGGTTGCCGCTGCGCGCGATATGGGAATATTCGAGCGTCGAGGCGGTGTTGAATTCCCGCCTCGTCACCCTGCGCACGCCGATCGGCGGGCGCGTGGCGGCGGCCCAGCGCCTGACCGATCAGGCGAGGTTAGACGCCGGAACCGTGGTCCTGCGCGTGGTCAACTCGCGCGGCGATCGCACCCGGCTCGACGATCTCCGGCGGCAGAAATCGCGCCTGGAGAATGAGCGGCCGAGCCTTGCCGCCAAGCTCGCCTCGGCGCAGGCGGCACAGAAGGATTTGGCGCGGCAGGCCGCGCAATTCCGCGACGGGCGGGTGCTGCAGCTCGAAGCCCGCATCGCCGAGATCCAGACCTCGATCGAGGCAGCTGCGGCGCGGCGGGACGAGGCCAGCGCCGCCGTCGAGCGCGCCTCCTCGCTGGCGAAATCCGGCAATGTCTCGACCGTCGAGCTGGCGCGGCTGACGCGCGAGCTTTCGGTGTCGCAGCAGACCGAGCTCGGTGCGCGCAAGCGGCTGGATGCAGCCAAGGTCGAGCTCACCGCGGCACGGAGCGGCTCCTTCCTCGGCGACAGCTACAACGACCGTCCGAGCTCGGTGCAGCGCGAGGAGGAGATGCGCCAGCGCGCTGGCGACCTCGAGGCCGACCTCGCACGCATCGACACCGAGATCGCCTGGCTCGGCAACGAGATCATCATCGAGGAGGCCCGCTTCGCCGATCTCTCCGAAGCCGACATCACGACGCCTGTCTCGGGCCGCGTCTGGGAGATGATGACCTCGCCGGGCGAGGACGTGCAGGCCGGCCAGCCGCTGCTCAAGGTGCTCGATTGCAGCAGCGCCGTCATCACCGCGAACGTCACCGAGAATGTCTACAACCGTCTGCAGCTCGGCGACCACGCGACCTTCGAGCCGAATGACGGCGGGACGCCGATCTCCGGCACCGTGGTCAATCTGACCGGCGCCGCTGGCGCGCCCGCCAATCTCGCCATCAATCCCGACGCGCTGAGCAAGGAGCCGTATCGCGTGACCGTTGCGCTTGCCGATGCCGCCGCCCACGGCTGCACGGTGGGACGCACCGGCCGCGTCGTGTTTGCAAGGCAAGAGACCGCGCCGTGACGACGGCGCTGACGCCCGGCCTGATCGCGCTCGGCGCCTTCATGGCGATGGTGCCGCTGCTCCGGCGCGACAGCACGATGGCACGCTCGTTTCTGGCCGTGGTGTCGCTGGTTCTCCTGCTGCGTTATCTCCACTGGCGTGTGACCGCAACGCTTCCGCCGCCGCATCTGACCGCGGATGCCGTGATCGGCTATCCCTTCATGCTGCTGGAGGCGGCTTCGCTCGTTGCGGTCGCGCTGTCGCTGCTGTTCCTCAGTCGCACGCGCGACCGCACCAAGACGGCCAGGATCGATGGCCGCGCGAGCGATCCGCGCGCACCGCTGATCGACGTCTTCATCTGCACCTACAACGAGGAGCGATCGATCCTCGAGCGCACCATCATCGGTGCGACCGGCATGGAATACGGCAATTACCGAGTCTGGGTGCTCGACGACGGCCGTCGGCCCAGGCTGCGGCACCTTTCGGGTGAACTCGGCTGCCATTACCTGACGCGGCCCGACAACCGCCACGCCAAGGCCGGCAACATCAACCATGCGCTCCGGCATGTTGGCGCGCTGCCGGAGCCGCCGCACTTCGTGGCCATCCTCGACGCGGATTTCGTCCCCCGGCCCGATTTCCTTGCGCGAACCATATCGCTCATGGACGATCCCTCGATCGGGGTGGTGCAGACGCCGCAACACTTCATCAATCCCGACCCGATCCAGACCAACCTTGCGGCAACCGACGTCTGGCCGGACGAGCAACGCTTCTTCTTCGACATCCTGCTGCCGGCGAAAGACGCCTGGGGTGTCGCCTTCTGCTGCGGCACCTCGTCGCTCATTCGCTACGACGGGCTGGTGCGGATCGGCGGGTTTCCGACCGACTCGGTGACTGAAGATTATCTCGTCACGCTGCGCCTGAAGGAATGCGGCCTCAGCACGATCTATCTCAACGAGCGATTGACGATCGGGCTCGCGCCGGAAGGGTTGAAGGAGTACATCACCCAGCGCGCCCGCTGGTGCCTCGGCCTGATGCAGATCGTGCGCGGCCGTAGCGGTCCGCTGTCGCGGACATCGAAGCTCTCCTTCATCGACCGCCTCTCGCTGGCCGATGCCTTCATGAGCTGGGCCGCGGTCTACGTGTCGAAGGTGGCGGGCCTCGTGGTGCCCTGGCTGTTCCTGCTGTTCGGTATCAAGGCGGTTCGGGCCGACCTGACCGAGCTGCTGCGCTATTTTCTGCCGTTCTATGTCTGGCACGGTCTCACCATGGCCTGGCTGTCGCACGGCCGCTCGCTCGCCATGATGACGGACGTATCGCAACTCATCGCGGCGCCTGCGGTGCTCAAGGCGGTGGCAACCGGGCTGCTGAAGCCGAAGGGACACAAGTTCAAGGTCACAGCGAAAGGCGGCGACCGTGACCGGCGCTTCGTCGAATGGCCGCTGCTGCGGCTCTATGGCAGCGCGCTTGTCATCACGCTCGTGGCCATCGCCTATGCCTTCATCCTGCATTTGCGCGGCGAGAACATCGCCTATGGCGGGCTGGCGCTGGCCTGGAGCCTCTACAACGCGTTCATCCTCGCCGTGGTCTGCTTCGTCTGCATCGAGCAGCCGCGCAAGCGCAAGGCGGAGCGCTTCAACCGCAACGAGCCGGTGCTGCTGCGCCAGGACGGCAGATCGCATCTGGCGCGGCTCGCCGACATCTCCATCACGGGCGCCCGGCTGATCGACCCCGATCCGCCGGCGCCCGGCAGCACGATCGAATGCCGGATCTATGGCCGCGCGATCGCCGCGATCGTGGTGCGGCGGACGACGGACGGATTCGCGGTGCGGTTCGAGGAGGGCATGGACACGCGCGTGCATGCGATCAGGGCGTTCTATGCCGGCGAGTATGTGCGCGCCTACCAGGGCGTCAAGGCGCTCCCGGTCGGCAAGGCGCTGCTGATGCGGCTGTTCGGATAGGCATGATCTTTTCGGAAAACCGCTTCGCACTTTTCCGGATCATGCTTTAGACTTCGGCCGAATCCACGCCTGCCCTCCCCGCCGGAACCCCCATGCTCCAGACCCGATTTGCGATCGCGGCCGTCGCGCTCCTCGCATGCTCCGCCACCGCCTCCGCCCAGTTCGTACCGCCGCCCGCAAGACCTGCGGCGCCCAAGGCCACCGCGCCGTCGCCGCGCGCAGCCTCGTGCCATAACGGCGCGAGCTTCGATCGCTTCCTCGCCGACGTGAAGCAACAGGCTGTTGCCGCCGGCGTATCGCAGCGAACGATCGCGGAGACCTCGCCCTACCTCGTCTACGACCAGGGCATCGTCAACCGCGACCGCGGCCAGCGCGTGTTCGGCCAGCTGTTCACCGAGTTCGCCGGACGCATGGCCGCGCCCTATCGCATGCAGAACGGCCAGCAGCACATCAAGCAACATGCGGCCGCGTTCGCGCGCGCCGAAAAGGAATACGGCGTGCCGTCGGCGGTGATCGCCGCATTCTGGGGCCTGGAGAGCGATTTCGGCGCCAACATGGGCAATCTGCCGACGCTGAAATCGCTGGTGTCGCTCGCCTATGACTGCCGGCGCTCGGAGATGTTCGTGAACGAGACCATCGCCGCGCTGAAGGTCATCGACCGCGGCGATCTCACGCCCGACGAGATGATCGGCTCCTGGGCCGGCGAGCTCGGACAGACGCAGTTCCTGCCGACGCACTACGTCAACTACGCCGTCGATTACGACGGCGACGGCCGGCGCGATCTCCTGCGCTCGGAGCCCGACGTGATCGGCTCGACCGCGAACTACATCGCCAACGGACTGAAATGGCGGCGCGGCGAGCCGTGGCTGGAGGAGATCAAGGTGCCGCAAAACCTGCCATGGGAGCAGACCGATCTCACCGTGCAACAGCCGCGCTCGAAATGGGCGCAGCTCGGCGTCACCTATCCCGACGGACGGCCGCTGCCGAACGACAGTCTGCCGGCCTCCGTGCTGCTGCCGATGGGACGGACCGGTCCTGCCTTCATGGCATATGCGAATTTCGCGGCCTACACCGAGTGGAATAACTCGCTGATCTATTCGACCACCGCGGGCTATCTCGCCACCCGCATCGCCGGCGCAGCCCCGATGCGCAAGCCGGCCACGCCGGTCGCGCAGCTGCCGTTCAACGAGCTCAAGCAGTTGCAGCAGCTTCTGGTCCAGGCCGGCTTCAATGTCGGCAAGGTCGACGGCGTGCTCGGCCAGCAGAGTCGCGCGGCCGTGAAGGCGATGCAGATCAAGTTCGGCCTGCCGGCGGATTCCTGGCCGACCACCGAGCTGCTCGCGCGGATGCGCGGCGGCACGGCGCAAGCGCAGCCCCCCCAGGCGACGATCCGCTAAACCCTCCTCTGTCATGCCCCGCCTAGTGCGCAATTGCGCACGGGGGGCGGGGCATCCAGTACTCCGAGACAGCGCGGCTGAAATCGAGCCGCCGCGGCGTACTGGATCGCCCGCCTTCGCGGGCGATGACAGCAATTGAGAATTTTCGCACCGCACAAGGCGCTTTCGCGATTGTATTTTTCCATGAGGCTCCCATGTGAGTGGCTCAGGTTTTCTCCTGAGGATTCCCCCTCCTTGAAGCGAGCATCACATGTCCTTCTACGACGCCGTCGTCCCTGCTTACCTGCAAATGCTGAACAGCCTCACCGGCCTGCTGACCAAGGCCGAGGCGCATTGCGCGGCGAAAAAGATCGATCCCAGTGTCCTGCTCGGCTCCCGCCTGTTCCCGGACATGCTGCCGCTGTCAAAGCAGATCCAGCTCGTCAGCGATTTCGCCAGCAAGGGCTGCGCGCGCCTTACACACAGCGAAGTGCCTTCGAATCCCGACACGGAAAAGACGTTTGAGGAGCTGAAGCAGCGGCTGGCGAAGACGATCGACTATGTGAAGTCGTTCAAGCCCGAGCAGTTCGAGGGCGCCGAGACCAAGGACGTCACCTTCCCGGCCGGCCCCGACAAATCCATCACCATGAAGGGGCAGCAATTCTTCAGCGCGTTCTCGCTGCCGAACTTCTATTTCCACGCCGCGACCGCTCACGGCATTTTGCGCCACAACGGCGTCGAGATCGGCAAGCGCGATTTCATGGGCGCAAACTGATTTGCAAAATCGCACGACCGCGTAGCGGAATTCCGCTGCCGCGACCGGAATTGCACATGAATTATGCTACGCGGGCTTTGCCGCGTAGCTCGCCTGCACTTTCCGTATGGCTCGTCTCTTGCGCCTGATGTCGCGATGCACAAGTGTTCGGGACCTCTCACCGCCTGGAAGCATTCCCATGAGCCGCTCGACCAAATTGTTTGAGACCTACAAGCTCGGCCCGATCACGCTGGCCAACCGCCTCGTCATGGCGCCGCTGACGCGCAACCGCGCCGTTCCCGGCACGTTCGTACCCGGCGCGCTCGCCGCCGACTATTACGGCCAGCGCGCCTCCGCAGGCCTGCTGATCACCGAAGCGAGCCAGGTCTCGCAACAGGGCCAAGGCTACCAGGACACCCCCGGCATCTACAGCAAGGAGCAGGTCGCCGGCTGGCGCAAGGTCACCGACCAGGTGCATGCGCGCGGCGGCAAGATCTTCATCCAGCTCTGGCATGTCGGCCGCATCTCGCATGTCGACCTCCAGGCCAATGGCGCAGCCCCGGTGGCGCCGAGCGCGATCCGCGCCAAGGGCAAGACCTTCGTGAACGGCAGCTTCGCCGATGTCTCCGAGCCCCGCGCGCTCGAGCTTTCCGAAATCCCCGGGATCATCGACGACTTCAAGCGCGCGACGAAGAATGCGCTGGAAGCCGGCTTTGACGGCGTCGAGATCCACGGCGCCAACGGCTATCTGCTCGAGCAGTTCGCCAAGGATGGCGCCAACAAGCGCACCGACGCCTATGGCGGCTCGATCGAGAACCGCGCGAAGCTGATGCTGGAAGTCTCCAGAGCCGTCGTGGCCGAGGCCGGCGCCGATCGTACCGGCATCCGCATCTCGCCGGTGACACCGGCCAACGACATCTCGGATTCCAACCCGCAGGCGCTGTACGACCACATCGTCGACGGCCTCAGCGCGCTGAAGCTGGTCTATCTCCACGTCGTCGAGGGCGCCACCGGCGGACCGCGCGACATCGCGCCGTTCGACTATGGGTCCTTGCGCAAGCGCTTTGCCGGCGCTTACGTCGCCAACAACGGCTACGACTTCGATCTCGCCAGCAAGGTGCTCGAGGCGAACGCCGCCGACCTGATAGCCTTCGGCAAGCCGTTCATCTCCAACCCCGATCTCGTCGAGCGGCTGAAGCGGGGCGCTGCGCTGAACGACTGGGACAAGAACACGTTCTACGGCGGCGGCGCCAAGGGTTACACGGACTACCCGGCGCTGGCGGCCGAGCCGGCGGAGTAATTTTCTTCTCCCTCTCCCCGCTTGCGGGGAGAGGGTTGGGGTGAGGGGGAGTCTCCCCGGGGACGGAGGCAGTTGGACTCGCGGAGAGTCCCCCTCACCCGGAATCCGCGCTTTCAGCGCGCATTCCGGCCTCTCCCCGCAAGCGGGGAGAGGCGAAGAAAGAAAAAAGGCCGGGATCGCTCCCGGCCTTTCGCATTTGGTGACGCTACGTGCTGCTTACTTCGCTTCCGCGCGCTTCGGGGGAGTGGCGGGCCACGACTTGATCAGGGTGTCGTAGTCGACCGTCTCGCCCTTCGGCTTCTCGTTGGCGAGCTTGCGCTGCGGGGCGATGGTGCCGTCCTTCTGGGCCTTGGCGAACCAGTACTCGGCCGTCTCCTTCTTGTGCAGCTTCGGACCGCACTCCTTCTGCACGCCGGACTTCTCCAGGCGCTCCATCACGGAGTCCTGGGCCGCTGCGAGAGCGTCCATCGCCTGCTGCGGCGTCTTCGCACCGGACGACGCATCGCCGATGTTCTGCCACCACAGCTGCGCGAGCTTCGGATAGTCGGGCACGTTGTTGCCGGTCGGGGTCCACTGCACGCGCGCGGGCGAGCGGTAGAACTCGATCAGGCCGCCGAGCTTCGGCGCACGCTCGGTGAACGACTTGTCCCAGATGTCGGATTCACGGATGAAGGTGAGACCGACATGGCTCTTCTTCAGGCTCACCGACTTGGAGATGATGAACTGGAGATAGAGCCAGGCCGCCTTGCGGCGATCCGCCGGGGTCGACTTCAGAAGCGTCACGGAGCCGGCGTCCTGGTAGCCGAGTTTCATGCCTTCCTTCCAGTACGAACCGTGCGGCGAGGGAGCCATACGCCATTTCGGCGTACCGTCCGCGTTCATCACGGCGATGCCGGGCTTCACCATGTCGGCGGTGAAGGCGGTGTACCAGAACATCTGCTGGGCGATGTTGCCCTGCGCCGGCACGGGGCCGGCTTCAGAGAAGGTCATGCCCTGCGCCTGCGGCGGCGCATACTTCTTCAGCCACTCGAGATATTTGGTGATCGAGTAGACCGCGGCCGGACCGTTGGTGTCGCCACCACGCTCGACCGAGGAACCGACCGGGCGGCAGCCTTCCATGCGGATGCCCCACTCGTCGACCGGCAGACCGTTCGGAATGCCCTTGTCGCCGTTGCCGGCCATCGACAGCCAGGCGTCGGTGAAGCGCCATCCGAGCGAGGGGTCCTTCTTGCCATAGTCCATATGGCCGTAGACCTTGACTCCGTTGATCTCCTTGATGTCGTTGGTGAAGAACTCGGCGATGTCCTCATAGGCGGACCAGTTCACGGGCACGCCGAGCTCGTAGCCATACTTGGCCTTGAACTTGGCCTTGTAGTCGGGATTGGTGAACCAGTCGTAGCGGAACCAGTAGAGGTTGGCGAACTGCTGGTCGGGCAGCTGATAGAGCTTGCCGTCCGGCCCCGTGGTGAACGACTTGCCGATGAAGTCGTTGACGTCGAGCATGGGATCGGTGACGTCCTTGCCCTCGCCGGTCATGTAGTCCGAGAGAATGACGGTCTGGCCGTAACGGAAGTGCGTTCCGATCAGGTCGCTATCGTTGATCCAGCCGTCGTAGACGTTCTTGCCCGACTGCATCTGGGTCTGGAGCTTCTCGACGACGTCACCTTCCTGGATGAGGTCGTGCTTGAGCTTGATGCCGGTGAGCTCGGAGAACGCCTTGGCCAGCGTCTGCGATTCATACTCGTGGGTCGCGATGGTCTCGGAGACGACGTTGATCTCCATGCCCTTGAAGGGCTCGGCCACCTTGGCGAACCACTCCAGCTCCTTCTTCTGCTCTTCCTTCGACAGCGTCGAGGGCTGGAATTCCGTGATCCACTTCTGGATCACGGCCTCGTCGGCGGCGCGAACCGGCGCCGAGACGGCGAACGACACCGCCAGAAGCGCGGCGGTGCTGGACATGGTCAGAAAACTATTCTTGGTCAATGGACCTTTCCTTCTCCTAAACTGTCGCATGTTGTTCCTCCGTTGCAGCGACAAACTTTTATACAGGCCCGGGTTGGTCCCGGATCTGGCCGTCCCTTCGCGAGCTTCAGACCGTGCGGAAAATGAGCGCGGCCGTGACCAGCGAAATTCCTGATGCGAGCCACAGGCTCGAGATCTCAAAGCCTTCCTCGCCGATCGGCAGCGTGGCGATCGCGTCGGTGCCGACGAGGCCGATCCATGCGAGATGGATGACGGCCGCGGCAATCAGCGAGATGAAAAGGCGGTCGCCGCGCGTGGTCGGAATACTGAGCACACCGACGCGCTCGGCCTCGGGGTAGACCGCGGCGAGCCACGTCATCACCGCCAGCGTGCAGGCCAGCGCGGCGAAGAAGATCGCCGTCGGCAGCGTCCAGGCCATCCATGCAATGGATTCCATGCGAGCCTCCTAGACCCGGCCGAGCGCGAAACCGCGCGCGATGTAGTTGCGGACGAACCAGATCACCAGCGCGCCCGGGATGATGGTGAGCACGCCGGCGGCCGCGAGCAGGCCCCAGTCCATGCCCGAGGCCGACACCGTGCGCGTCATGATCGCCGCGATCGGCTTGGCATGCACCGAAGTAAGCGTGCGCGCCAGCAGCAGCTCGACCCAGGAGAACATAAAGCAGAAGAAGGCGGCGACGCCGATGCCGCTCGCGATCAGCGGCACCAGGATCTTGATGAAGAAGCGCGGGAAGGAATAGCCGTCCAGGAAGGCGGTCTCGTCGATCTCGCGCGGCACGCCGGACACGAAACCTTCGAGGATCCACACCGCCAGCGGAACGTTGAAGATGCAGTGCGCCAGCGCGACGGCCCAGGGCGTATCGAACAGGCCGATCGCCGAATAGAGGTTGAAGAACGGCAGCGCATAGACCGCCGCCGGCGCCATGCGGTTCGACAGCAGCCAGAAGAACAAATGCTTGTCGCCGAGGAAGCGGTAGCGTGAGAACGCGTAGGCCGCCGGCAGCGCCACCGAGATCGAGATGACGGTGTTGAGGACGACGTATTCCAGCGAATTGATGTAGCCGGAATACCAGCTCTCGTCGGTGAAGATGCGCTTGTAGTGCTGCAGCGTCGGGGTGTGCGGCCACAGCGTCATCGTCGAGACGATCTCGCTGTTGGTCTTGAAGCTCATGTTGACCAGCCAGTAGATCGGTAGCAGCAGGAAGACCAGGAACAGCCCCATGATGAGGCGGCGGCCGGGGATCGAATGCATCAGGCCACTCCTTCCTTTGGCTTGAGCGCTGGCACGGGCTTGAGCGCGGCCGAAGGCTTCGGCTCCACCGCCGGCTCGCTCTCCGCCTGGACTTTGCGCTCGACACCGGCATTGGTCATGACGGTGTAGAAGATCCAGCAGACGATCAGGATGATGAGGTTGTAGACCAGCGACAGCGCCGCGGCCTTGCCGAGGTCGAACTGGCCGAGTGCGATCTTGACGAGCTCGATCGACACGAAGGTGGTGGAGTTGCCGGGCCCGCCGCCGGTGACGACGAACGGCTCGGTGTAGATCATGAAGCTGTCCATGAAACGCAGCAGCACCGCGATCAGCAGCACGCGGTTCATCTTCGGCAACTGGATCGCCTTGAACACCGCCCAGCGCGAGGCACCGTCGATCTGCGCCGCCTGGTAATAGGCGTCCGGGATCGACTTCAGGCCGGCATAGCAGAGCAGCGCAACGAGGCTGGTCCAGTGCCAGACGTCCATCACGATGACGGTGAGCCAGGCGTCGACCTCGTTGGAGACGTAATTGTAGTCGATGCCGATCGCGTTCAGCACATAGCCGAGCAGGCCGATGTCGGGCCGACCGAAGATCTGCCAGATCGTGCCGACCACGTTCCACGGAATCAGCAGCGGCAGCGCAAGGATGATCAGGCAGGCGGCCACGGTCCAGCCCTCGCGCGGCATCGACAGCGCAACGACGATGCCGAGCGGCACCTCGATTGCGAGGATGACCATCGAGAAGAACAGGTTGCGGCCGAGCGAGGCGAGGAAGCGGCCGCCGAGATCGGTCGAGGGATCGAGCAATTCCTTGAACCAGCCGACGCCGTTCCAGAAGAACTGGTTGTTGCCGAAGGTGTCCTGCATCGAATAGTTCACCACCGTCATCAGCGGCAGCACCGCGGAGAAGGCGACGACCAGGAACACCGGCAGCACCAGGAACCAGGCTTTTTGGTTGACGGTCTTGTCCATCAGGCGGCTCCCTCCACCAGAAGGCTGTCGGCATAGACGTGCACATGCGACGGATCGAATTTCAGCCCGGCGTTGCCGTCCGGGCTGGTGAAGCCCGCCGGCGCACGCGCTGCGAGCTTGGCGTCGCCAAGGCGCGTTCGCGCGAAGCGGATGCGACCGAGGTCGTCGATACGCTCGATTTTTGCGGTGAGCAGGCCCGGTCCGGGTGCGACGGCCTCGACGAATTCCGGCCGCACGCCGATCTCGATCCTGGCACCGGCCGGAAGGTTGTCGTAGCTGCGATTCAGCGCGATGACGTGGCCGTCGATCTTGGCCTCGCGTCCCCTCACCTCCGCCGGCAGGATGTTCATGCCGGGCGAGCCGATGAAATAGCCGACGAAAGTATGCGCCGGCTTGTCGAACAGCTCGGCTGGCGTACCGCTCTGCACCACGCGGCCGTCATGCATGACAACCACGGTGTCGGCGAAGGTCAGCGCCTCGGTCTGGTCGTGGGTGACGTAGATCATCGTGAGGTCGAGCTCGCGATGCAGCGCCTTCAGCTTGGACCGGAGCTGCCATTTCAGCTCGGGATCGATCACAGTCAGCGGCTCGTCGAACAGCACGGCGGCAACGTCGTTGCGCACGAGACCGCGGCCGAGCGAGATCTTCTGCTTGGCATCGGCCGTGAGCCGCGTCGCCTTGCGGTTCAGATAAGGCTCGAGGTCGAGCAGGCGGCCGATCTCGGCGACGCGCCGGTCGATATCGGCCTTCGGCACGCCGCGGTTCTTCAACGGAAACGCCAGGTTCTGCCCCACCGTCATGGTGTCGTAGATCACCGGAAACTGGAACACCTGGGCGATGTTGCGCTTCTGGGTTGACAGCGGTGTGATGTCCTTGCCGTCGAACAGGATTTTCCCGCGCGACGGCGTGATGATGCCGGAGATGACGTTGAGCAGCGTGGTCTTGCCGCAGCCGGAGGGCCCGAGCAGCGCATAGGCGCCGCCCTGCCGCCAGGTCATGGTGACAGGCTTCAGCGCAAAGCTTTCCTGCGGCGCATCATTGCCGCCGTAGGAATGGGCGAGATCGACGAGGTCAATGCGGGCCATGGCGCATCTCCCCCTTACGAGCCTGGAGCGGCGACCAAGCGGTCAGCCGCATCGAAGACGAAGACATCATTGGGATCGAGCACCGCGTCGATGGTCTGGCCGGGCTCGAACTCGTGCACGCCGTGCAGCACCGCAACCCAGTTCAATCCGTCGCGGGTCAAATGCACAAAGCTCTCCGAACCGGTGATTTCGGTCACCGTGACCGTGGCATGGAAGGCATGGCGATCGGCCTCGCCATTGGCAAGGGCGAGCTGATGCGCGCGGAAGCCGACGCGATAGGCGCCGTCGGCCAGCGACGAATAGAGGCCCGAGGCCGGCGACGCCGTGCCGCCAGCATATTGCACAGAGCCGCTCTTCTTCTCGATGCCGACGAGATTGAGCGGCGGATCGGAAAACACCTGCGCGACGCGGAGCGTCTGCGGCCGGCGGTAGACGTTGGCGGTCTCGCCCATCTGCAGCGCCTGGCCCTCCCACATGCAAACCGTGTTGCCGCCGAGCAAAAGCGCCTCGGTGGGCTCGGTGGTGGCATAGACGAAGATCGCGCCGGAGGCCTCGAAGATGCGCGGCAGCTCGGCGCGCAGCTCCTCGCGGAGCTTGTAGTCGAGATTGGCGAGCGGCTCGTCGAGCAGCACGAGATCGGCGTCCTTGACCAGGGCGCGCGCAATCGCCGTGCGCTGCTGCTGGCCGCCGGAGAGCTGGAGCGGGGTACGCTTCAGGAACGGCTCGAGCCGCAGCAGCTTTGCCGCTTGCGCCACGCGCGCCTCGATCTCCTCGCGCGGCTTGCCCTGCACGCGCAAGGGCGAGGCGATGTTCTCATAGACCGTGAGCGAGGGGTAGTTGATGAACTGCTGATAGACCATCGCGACCGAACGCTGGCGCACGTCGGCGCCGGTGACGTCCTTGCCGTTGACCAGCACCCTACCCGTGGTCGGCTTGTCGAGGCCGGCGAGCAACCGCATGATCGAAGTCTTGCCCGACAGCGTCGGCCCGAGCAGCACGTTGAGCGTGCCGCTCTCGAGCGTCAGCGAGACGTCGCGGATGTGCTCGAAGCCATCGACGGTCCGGGTCACGTGATCGAGGGTCACGCTCATGAGCGTCCTCCCGCTTCCAGCAGGCGACTTTGCGACACGGCGTGGACCCTGATCCAGTCGTCAAGCGCCGCGATCTCATCGGCAGATAGTCGCAGGCCGAGCTTGGAACGGCGCCAGACGATGTCCTCGGCGGTGACGGCCCATTCGTTGGCCATGAGGTAGCGGACCTCGCGCTCGGTCAGCGTGGCGCCGAAAGCCTGGCCGAGATCGGCGGCCGACTTGGCATCGCCGAGCAGCTTGATGGCGCGGGTGCCATAAGCGCGCGCCAGGCGCCGCGCATGCTCATGGCCGAGGAAGGGATAGCCGCGCTGCAGCTCGGCGATCAGGCCGTCGATATCGGACACGTTCATGTCGCCGCCGGGCAGCGGCCATTTGCCGGTCCAGCCCTCGCGCGCCTTCGCGCTGCGCAGATAAGGCGCAAGACGCTCAAGCGCCTCCTCGGCGAGGCGGCGATAGGTCGTGATCTTGCCGCCGTAGATCGACAGCAGCGGAGAACCGCCGGGCGTGTCGAGCTCGAACACGTAGTCGCGCGTCGCCGCCTTGGCTTCGCTGGCGCCATCGTCATAGAGCGGCCGCACGCCGGAATAGGTCCAGACCACGTCTTCCGGCTTCACGGGCTTCGCCAGATATTCGCTCGCCGCGGTGCAGAGATATTGGATCTCCTCAGCCGTCGCCTTCACCTTGGCGGGATCGCCGTCATAGTCGCGATCGGTGGTGCCGATCAGCGTGAAATCGTCCTGGTACGGGATCACGAAGATGATGCGGCCGTCTGCATTCTGGAACATGTAGGCGCGGTCGTGGTCGTAGAGCTTCTTGACCACGATGTGCGAGCCCTGCACCAGCCGCACCTTGGCCTTGGCGTTGACGCCGGCGCCGCGGCCGAGCACGTCCTCGACCCAGGGACCGCCGGCATTGACCAGCGCTTTCGCCCGGATCTGCGAGCGCTCGCCGGTCAGCGTGTTGACCAGGCTCACGGTCCAGACACCGTCGGCCTGCTTGATATCAGTTGCGCGGGTGCGGGTACGGATCTCGGCGCCCTTGTCGGCGGCATCGCGCGCGTTGAGCACGACGAGGCGGGCGTCATCGACGAAGCAGTCGGAATATTCGAAGGCGCGGCTGTAGCGATTCGGGATCAGCGGCTTGCCGACCTCGTCGCGCCTGAGGTCGACCGAACGGGTCGCCGGCAAGAGATGGCGGCCGCCGATATGGTCATAGAGGAAGAGGCCGAGACGCAGCAGCCAGGCCGGGCGCAGGCCGGCGTGATGCGGCAGGACGAAACGCAAGGGGCGGATGATGTGGGGCGCGATGCCCCAGAGGATTTCGCGCTCGATCAGCGCCTCGCGGACCAGCCGAAACTCGTAATATTCGAGATAGCGCAGGCCGCCATGCACCAGCTTGGTCGACCAGGATGACGTCCCGCTCGCCAAATCGTTCATTTCGCACAGGAAAACCGTGTTGCCGCGGCCCACCGCGTCGCGCGCGATGCCGCAGCCGTTAACACCGCCTCCGATGATGGCGAGATCGAAAATACGCTCCAACAGACGCATCCCCCGGCGACCGCCCGTTCCTTCGAGCGGCTACTTTCGTTTTTGATTAGATCACACCGAAAAACGAAAGCAAGATGAAAGAGAGGCGAAAGGAAGTGAAAGCGGAACTTTTTCAACGGCAATGAGGCGGAGAAATCAGCAGCCGAGCGGACAGATTTAGGGGCACGCAGCTCGATGGAACGGCAGGCTGGCGCGGCGCCGTCGACCAACACACTTATGGACTTGAATGTAGCAACATCTCTACATATATCTCGCAAGCAGAGCATAGTCGCGGCTTGGAGGCGCAGACGATGGTGACCACCCTGACCAGCCGAGAATTCAATCAAGACACCAGCGGCGCCAAGAAAGCAGCTTCGCAGGGACCCGTCTTTATTACGGACCGCGGCCGCCCGGCCCATGTCCTGCTGACCATCGAGGATTATTTGCGCCTGAGCGGCGGACACATGAGCCTTGCGGAAGCTCTGGCGCAGACGAATGCGGATTTTGATTTCGATCCGCCTCGCGTGGGCGATGGGATCTTCAGAGCCGCTGATCTCGACTGATGTTTCTGCTGGACACCAATGTCATTTCCGAATTGAGACGACCGGATAAGGCTGATCGGCACGTCGTCGCTTGGGCGAATGCAACTCCAGCGGCAAATTTTTTCATTTCCGTCATTTCGATTCTCGAGATCGAACTTGGCGCACGCCTGATCGAACGCAAGGACGCGGCGCAAGGTGCCGTCTTGCGCAACTGGATCAACAGCCAAATTCTGGCTCGCTTCGACGGTCGGATCCTAGCTATCGATACGGCCGTCGCGCAGCGTTGTGCACAGCTTCACGTTCCCAACCCGCGCGCTGAACGCGACGCGCTCATTGCGGCGACCGCGCTTGTCCACGGTTTGACGGTTGTTACGCCCAATGTAGAGGATTTCAAACCCACGGGCGTCCCGCTGCTCAATCCGTGGGACGACGTATAAGCCTCAGCGCAACCGCACGACCGGTGCGGCTTCCGGTGCCGCATCCTGGGCATCGGCCTGCGGATCATCGATGTCCGCGCCCTTCGGCATCGCCTCGACCACCTCGATGCCCTTGCTGTGACAGATGGTGGCGAGGCGCTCGGGCAGCTCCTGGTCGGTGACGAAGGTCTGGATCTGGGTGATGTGGGCGATGCGCACCGGCGCGCTGCGGCGGAGCTTTGTGGAATCGGCGACCAGCATGACGCTGCGGGCATTGGCGATGATGGCCTGCGCCACCTGCACCTCGCGATAGTCGAAGTCGAGCAGCGCGCCCTCCTCGTCGATCGCAGATGCGCCGATGATCGCGTAGTCGACCTTGAACTGGCCGATCAGCTGCGTCGCGGTCGAGCCGACCACGGCGCCGTCGGCGCGCCGCACCGTGCCGCCGGCGACCACCACCTCGATGCGCGGATGGCGGTAGAGCAGCATCGCGACGTTGAGATTGTTGGTGATGACGAGCAGATCCTCATGCGAGGTCAGCGCGCTCGCGACCTCCTCCGTCGTGGTGCCGATGTTGATGAAGAGCGAGCAGCCGTTCGGGATCAGCGAGGCGGCCGCGGCGCCGATCGCCTTCTTCTCGTCGGCGGCGACGAAGCGGCGCGCCTCATAGGCGAGGTTTTCCACGCCCGAGGCGATGATGGCGCCGCCATGGATGCGGGTCAGCGACCTCCGCTCGCAGAGATCGTTGAGATCCTTGCGGATGGTCTGCGCCGAGACCTCGAACCGGCGCGCGAGCTCCTCGACCATGACACGGCCGGACGCGCGCGCGATGTTGAGGATTTCGGCTTGGCGATGGGTCAATCCGGTCACGGCAACAGCCTCAAATCAGAATGATGCATGGTGCGGCGGTTCGCGCCTTTGGTCAATGCGGGCGCCGATCACGGTTAACGGATGAAGGGCCCTCGCCACGCCATTTCTCACCAAGTCATGGCGCTCGCAAGACGTGCGAGCAGCGCCGGATCGTCGAAGGCGCTGGCGGACGTGACCGCGCCTGATGCAACCAGGTCGGCATGGCTGAGGCTGGTGCGAATTCCGATGGTCGGAATTCCGGCCGCCGCAGCGGATTGCACGCCGGTGCGGGAGTCCTCGAATGCAATCGAGGTCTCCGGCCGCGCGCCGACGAAACGCAGCCCTTCCTGATAGGGCAGCGGATGCGGCTTGCCGTGCGCAAGTTCGGCACCGATCATGAGCGCCTTGAAGCGATGCGTGATGCCGAGGCCGGACAGCAGCAGCTCGGCGTTGAGACGCGGCGCATTGGTCACGGCGACCATGGGAATGCCGGCGCCGTCGGCCCGGTCGAGCAGCGCCATCAGCCCCGGCAGCGGTGCGATCTGCCCGGCCACGAGCGTACGGAAGACTTCCTCCTTCTCATCGAGGATCGAGGCGCGCCGCTCCGGCGCCTCGTGGGGCAGAAAGCGCTCACCGATCGCGACATTGGCGAAGCCTTGCAGCTCCCGGGAGAAGCGTGCGTGATCGAAGACATGGCCGTGAGGGCCGAGCACCTGGTTGAAAGCCTTCAAGTGCAACGGATCTGTGTCGGCGAGCGTGCCGTCGATGTCGAACAACAACGCCCTGCCCATCGCATCGTGTTTGGCCTCGATCATTTCCGTACTTTCCCAAATGCGCGACACATCGATGCGCGAGACGTATCAATACGGCATCGATCCTGCAATGACGCATCCACATGACCACGACGTGACACTCGACAAAGCCGCGCGCGGCTGCAACACTCTGGCCAAGACCAAAAAGGAGGAAACGATGACGATCAACCGACGCGATCTGGCTCTCTCGACTCTGGCGGTTTCCGCGCTCGCTCTTACCACGTCGGCGCTGGCCGCTTCAGCGGACGAGGACGCCGTGGCGAAGAAGGTCGAGGCCTTCCGCCTCGCGCAGATCGCGGCCGACCCGAAGGCGCTTGGCACGCTGTGCTGGGACGACCTGAGCTACAGCCATTCCAGCGGCAAGGTCGAAGACAAGGCGACCTTCATCACGAATGCCACCGACGGCAAATCAAAATTCCTGACGATCGAATACAAGGACCCGACCATCAAGGTCGTCGGCCCCGCGGCGATCGTCCGCTTCCACTGGCTGGGGGAACAGGAAATGGCAGCCGATGGGAAGAAAGTATCGACCAATCTTCACATCCTGATGAACTGGCAGAAGCAGGGCGACGAGTGGAAGCTGCTCTCGCGCGCCGCGACGAAGTTGTGATGGTGACCTTACCCTCTCCCCTTGCGGGAGAGGGTGGCTCGCCGCATAGCGGCGAGACGGGTGAGGGGTCTCTCTCCGCGAATGATCTTTCACAGTTGAATTTGCGGGGGCAAACCCCTCATCCGGCGCTTCGCGCCACCTTCTCCCACAAGGGGAGAAGGAAAAGACAGCAGCATCAAGGGCGGCAAAAAATTCCGACCACGCTTGGCGTGCCAGAAATTGCGCTGCCTGGCGCAATGCAGCGTATTGCGACGACGCTTGCGGCCTGACGCTCGACAAAATCAAGTGCGGCTGCAACGGTGGGCGCAAGATCAAGGACGGAGGATATGATGACACTGAATCGCGATCATGCTGCCACGACGGACTACGAGGCGGTGGCAAAGAACGTCGAGGCATTTCGCCTCGCCCAGATCGCGGCCGATCCGAAGGCGCTCGGCGCGCTGTGCGCGGACGATTTGAGCTACAGCCATTCCAGCGGCTTCCTCGAGGACAAGGCGGCTTTCATCGCCAACGCCACCGACGGCAAGACCGAATTCCTGTCGATTACGTACAAGGATCCAACCATCAAGATCGTCGGTCCCGCCGCGATCGTACGCTTCCACTGGCTGGCCGAGATGATGACCGGCGGACAGAAAGTGGCAAACAGCCTTCACATCCTGATGAACTGGCTGAAGCAGGGCGACGATTGGAAGCTGTTGTCGCGCTCCGCGACGAAGTTGTGATGGTGACCTTACCCTCTCCCTTTGTGGGAGAGGGTGGCTCGCCGCGACAGCGGCGAGACGGGTGAGGGGTATGCTACAGCAAGCACACCTCTCGCAGCGGAATTCGAGGAAGCAGACCCCTCATCCGGCGCTTCGCGCCACCTTCTCCCACAAGGGGAGAAGGAAAGTGCAGCGGCATCAAGGCGGCAAAATTTTCCGACCACGCTTCGCGCGTCGAAATCACCAGCGACAGGCGCTTACGCCGCCTCCTTCACATCGCCATTCAACAGCCTGCGCGCGGCGCGCTCGGCTTCGCGGGCGTTGCGGAAGAACTGGCCTTCGAGACGGTTGAAGCGATGCGACGAGGCGAAGAAGCAGTAACCTCCTTGGGAACGAACGACGATACCTGCGGTCTGCGAATCGACTTCGATGATGTAGCTGTCCGGCATGGTCCGTGGCTTCCTCAGTGCGGGCAAATAACGGCACTCCGACCCAAAGGTTCCTAGGCATTTTCGGCCGTTTTCCATCCCGAATCGACACGCAATTGAGTACGCTGGGACCTCATCCGTTTTATGACTTGTTCTTGGCGAAGCCGCGACGCGATGACTCATGCGCGCCGCGTTCGGCGACATCGCACGTCTTCGTGAGACGGGGCAGAGCGTCGCGCGCGGTTACGTCGCGATCGGCGTCACGGTCGAACGAACCTCCTGCGGGCGACCATGTTCGTCGATCGAGACGTAGGTGAAATTGCCGTCAGTGACGAGGAACGGATGCTGCTCGCCGCGACGCAGGGCCCACGCTTCCAGATGCACGGTGATGGACGTGCGCCCTACACGCACGAGGTTGGCGTAGACGGAGACGAGATCGCCGACATAGACCGCTTTGCGAAAGTTCATCGCCTCGATCGCGACCGTCACCGTGCGCGACTTCGCGACTTTCGATGCAAACACGCCGCCGCCGACGTCCATCTGGCTGAGCAGCCAGCCGCCGAAGATGTCGCCGTTCGCGTTGGTATCGGCCGGCATCGCCAGCGTACGGATGCAGAGATCCCCGCTCGGCCCGGTATTGGCTTGCTCGTTCATGCCTCTCTCACTCGAGATTGCTCACTTGAAATTGTCCCAGCCCGGATCGGGCGCGAAGCGCTCGCCGAATCGCTCCGCCAGCGCACGCAGGGTGGATACAATGTTTTCCACCCCGCGCGTGCGCGCATAGTTCAGCGGACCGCCGCGGAATGGCGCATAACCCGTCCCGAAGATCATGGCGCCGTCGACCGCATCCGCATCGTCGACGATGCCCTCACGCAGCGCCGCGACGCAGACATTGGACATCGGCAGCACCAGGCGGTCGATCATCTGGTCGGTGACGCGCGGGCCGGTCTCGGCGAGCTGTGCCTTCTCCGCCTTGCCGTCCTTCCAGGTGTAGAAGCCCCTGCCGGTCTTGCGGCCGAGCTCGCCCTTGGCGACCTTCTCGCGCAGCCAGGCCGGCGTCGGCGGCAGCAGGTCACCGAACTTGGTGCGCAGCATGTCGCCGACGTCGAGGCAGATGTCGAGGCCGACCTGGTCGGCAAGTTCGATCGGCCCCATCGGCATGCCGAACTGCTCGGCCGCGGCGTCGATCAGGCGCTGGTCGGTCTTCTCGTCCAGCATCACCATGGCTTCGAGCATGTAAGGCGTCAGCGCGCGGTTGACGAGAAAGCCGGGCGAGCTCTTTACCGATAGCGGCAGGCGATCGATGGCGCCGACGAAGGCGAGCGCTTCTTTCAACACTTGCACATCATTGCCGTCGTGGCTGACGACCTCGACCAGTTGCAGCCGCGAGACCGGGTTGAAGAAATGTAGGCCGACCAGCCGCTCCGGCCGCGCCAGCGTGGTGCGCAGATCCTGAAGCGGAATGCTCGATGTATTGGTCGCGAGGATCGCGCCCGGCTTCATCCGCGGCTCGAGGCCGGCATAGACCTTCTGCTTGAGCTCGAGCTTTTCCGGCACCGCCTCGATGATGAGATCGGCGTTGCGGACGCCCTCGCCGTCCATGTCGGGGATCAGGCGATCGAGCGCGTCGCGCACGTCGGCGGGCTTGCGGATGATCTTGCCGTAGAGCTCGGCCGCGCGCTTGACCGCGCCTGCGATCGGCTCCGCCTTCATGTCGGCGAGCGAGACGCGCAGCCCCTGCCCCGCACACCAGCCTGCGATGTCGCCGCCCATGGCGCCGGCGCCGATGACGTGGACATGCTTCACCGTGTTGCCGGAGCCTGCCGCCTTCTTCATCTGCTCCCGCAGGAAGAAGACGCGGATCAGATTCTGCGCGGTCGGCGTCACCATCAGCTTGGCGAATGAGGCCTGCTCGGCCTTCAGCATCGCGGCCTTGCTGCCGCCATGGGTCTCCCACAGATCGATCAAAGCGTAAGGCGCGGGATAATGCTCGCGGGGGGCCGCCTTTGCCGCCTCCGAGCGCATGCGCTTGGCCAGCAATCCGCGCACTGGGCCGAGATTGGCGGCGCGAGCGAGCAGGCCGGGCTTGGCCCGCTTCAGCCGGCCGAACAACACGTCCTTCACCGCGCCACGGACGTGGCGCTCCTGCGTCACGGTGTCGACGAGGCCGAGCGATTTGGCGCGGCGCGCGTCGATGGTGCGGCCGGTCAGCATCAAGGCCATCGACTGCGTCGGATTCACCAGCGCGGTGAAGCGCGCAGTGCCGCCGAGGCCGGGATGCAGGCCCAGCATCACCTCAGGGAAACCGAAGCGCGCACCGTCGATCGCGATACGCGCCTGGCAGGCCAGCGCGACCTCGAGGCCGCCGCCGAGACAGAAGCCGTGGATGACCGCGACTGTCGGCAGTTTCAGCGCTTCCAGATGATCGACCACCGCATGCGCGGCGCGAATACGCGTCTCGACCACTTCGGGGTCCGAGGCGCCGCGGAATTCGTTGACGTCGGCGCCGGCAATGAAGCCGGACGGTTTTGCGGAGCGGATCACGAGGCCCGCGGGACGCTCGGTCTCGATCGCAGCGAGCGCGGCGTCGAATTCCTCCATCACGTCCGAGGACAGCGTGTTGGCGCTGGCCTCGGCGCGGTCGAACAGCAGCCAGGCGACGCCATCGGCATCGCGCGTCAGCTTGAAGTGCTTGTAGGGGCCATCGGCGGTGGGCTGAGGCCCGAGCGTCAGCACGCGATCGCCGAGCGCGGTCATGATCTTGGAATCCATGGTCACACCACCTCGATCAGCATAGCGCCGCCGAGCCCGCCGCCGATGCATTCGGTGGCAACCCCGCGCCGCGTGCCGAGCCGCTTCATCGCGTTGACGAGATGCAGCACGATACGGTTGCCGGAAGTGCCCACGGGATGGCCGAGCGAGATGGCGCCGCCGTCGACGTTGAGCTTCTCACGATCGATCTCGCCGGCGGCGCCGTCGAGCCCAAGAATCTCGCGGCAGAATTTGTCGTCGTTCCAGGCGGCGAGGCAGCCGAGCACCTGCGTCGCGAATGCCTCGTTCAGCTCCCAGGTCTCGACGTCCTTGATGGTGAGGTCATTGCGCTTCAGCAGCGGCGTCGCCGACATCACCGGGCCGAGCCCCATGATGCTGGGATCGAGCGCGGCCCAATGGCTGTCGACGATGACAGCCTTTGGCTCCAGCTTGTGCTTGGCTACAGCCGCATCGGAAGCGAGGATCACCCAGGATGCACCGTCGGTGATCTGCGAGGAATTGCCGGCGGTGACCTGCCCCCAGGGGCGTTCGAACACCGGCCTCAGCTTTGCGAGAGACTCGGCCGTCGAGTCCGCCCGCACACCGTCGTCATGATCGAAGAACTTGCCGTCGCGGGAGAACGCGGTCTCGACCTCGCCTTTCAGAAAACCCGCACCTTGCGCATGCGCGAGCCGGCGGTGGCTCTCGGCGGCATAGGCGTCCGACTGTGCGCGGGTGATGCCGAAGAGATGGCCGACGACCTCGGCAGTCTGGCCCATGTTCAGGTCGGTGACGGGATCGGTCAGCCCGCGCTCGAGGCCGATGATCGGCTTGAGATAGCGCGGACGTAGCTTGAACGCGGCGGCGAGCTTAGCGGCCACGCCCTTGGCGGTGGCGAGCCCGGCGAACCAGCGCACGCCGGAATTCGGCCAGACCAGCGGCGCGTGGCTCAGCGCCTCGGTGCCGCCGGCTAGGATCATGTCGGCATGGCCTTCGCGGATGTAGCGGTAGGCGGTGTCGATCGACTGCATGCCGGAGCCGCAATTGATCTGCACGGTAAAGGCGACCATGTCCTCGCCCATGCCGAGCCGGAGCGCGGCGACACGGGCCGGGTTCATCTCGTCGGCGATGACGTTGACGCAGCCGAGGATGACCTGGTCGAAATCGGCTGGCGAAAACGGCTGCCGCGCCAGCAGCGGCCGTCCGCATTGCACGGCGAGATCGACCGGCGTGAATGGGCCCGGCCCCGAGCGTGCTTTGAGAAACGGCGTCCGGCTGCCGTCGACGATGAAAACCGGTCGTGCCATCAGCTTGCCGCCCTCTGCTCACCGAGTTCCTGGAAGAACTGATGCACGTCGCCGGCTTTCCTGTAAATCGGCGACAGCGCCTCCGGCGCAAAATCGTCGACTTCGATGACTTTTGTGACGGCTTCGTGAGCCGCGGCAAGCTGCTCGCCTTCGGCCTGTGTGATCACGCCCTTCGCGACGGCATCTTTCCAGTCTCGGATATGAGCCGCGCGCATGCGCTTGGCGATGGCATCGGCCGCCGCGACCAGCTTGAACGCGCGCTCCAGCCGGGCAAAGCCGCCGTCGTCGTCGACATGGGCCAGATCCGGCGTCAGGCGCTCGCGCGCGGCCGAGGGCTCGAGCACCAGGCTTGCGCATTGGTGCACGACGCGGTCGGACGGGCCGAGCACGCGCGCCCCAAAAGGCTGGACCACGAGCTTGAGGAAGCTGGCGACAAAGCGGTTGGGCAGGTTGGCGAGGATTTCGGCAAGCCGGTTCTCGATGGTCTTGAAGCCGGTCGCCATGCACCATTCCAACGCGGCAAAGTCCTCCTTCTGCCGGCCCTCGTCCTGCCAGCGCTTCAGCACGGCCGAGAGCAGATGCAGTTCGGAGAGAATGTCGCCGAAGCGCGCCGACAGCATCTCCTTGCGCTTGAGCGCGCCGCCGAGCGTCAGCAGCGCCATGTCGGCGCAGAGCGCGAAGGCCGCCGAATAGCGCGATAGCTGGCGGTAGAATGGCGTGGCATCGCCAGCATCGGGCGCCATTGCGAAAGCGCCAAACGTCCAGCTCCGGCCGAAGGCGCGGAACAGCGTCTGAAAACTGTGGCCGACATGCTTCCAGAATGCCGCGTCGAAGGCGGTGAGCCCACGCTCGCGATCGGTGTCCGCCAGCGCATTCATCTCGTCGAGCAGATAGGGATGGGCGCGGATGGCGCCCTGCCCGAACACGATGAGGTTGCGGGTCAGGATATTGGCGCCCTCGACCGTGATGCCGACGGGGACGGCCCGATGCAGATTGCCGAGATAGTTTTGCGGACCGTCGATCACGGTCTTGCCGCCGTGAATATCCATGGCGTCGTCGACGGCGGTGCGCATCCGCTCGGTTGCGTGCAGCTTCATGATGCCGGAGATGACGGCGGGATGAATGCCGGCATTCAGCGCGGCGCAGGTCAGCCGGCGCGCCGCATCGAGCTGGTAGGCGGTGGCGACGATGCGGGCGAGCGGCTCCTCGACGCCCTCGAACTTGGAGATCGAGATGCCGAACTGCTCGCGGATACGGGCATAGGCGCCGGTGGTGCGCGCGGCATAGGCGGCGCCGGCCGCGGACAGCGACGGCAGCGAGATGCCGCGGCCGGCGGCGAGCGCCGTCATCAGCATCTTCCAGCCCTGGCCGAGGCGCTCCTTGCCGCCGATGACGTAATCCAGCGGAATGAAGACGTCGCGGCCCCAATTCGGGCCGTTCTGGAACACCTGCATCGAGGGCAGATGGCGCTGGCCGATCTCGACGCCAGGCAGATTGGTCGGGATCAGCGCGACAGTGATGCCGAGCTCTTCCTGATCGCCGACGAGATGATCGGGATCGTAGGCCTTGAAGGCGAGGCCGAGCAGCGTCGCCACCGGGCCTAGCGTGATGTAGCGCTTGTGCCAGTTGAGCCTGAGGCCGATGACCTCACGGCCTTCGAAAATGCCCTTACAGATGATGCCGGTGTCGACCATCGAGGCGGCATCCGAGCCGGCCTCGGGACTGGTGAGACCGAAGCAGGGAATGTCGCGGCCATCGGCGAGCCGCGGCAGCCAGCGCTCCTGCTGCTCCCTGGTGCCGAAACGCATCAGGAGCTCGCCGGGGCCGAGCGAATTCGGCACCATCACCGTGACGGCGGCGGCGATCGAGCGGGTCGAGATCTTGCGCACGACTTCCGAATGCGCGTAGGGCGAGAAGCCGAGGCCGCCAAATTCCTTCGGGATAATCATACCGAAGAATCTCTCGCGCTTGACGAAATGCCAGACGTCCGGCGGCAGATCGCGCCATTCCCAGAAGATCTTCCACTCGTCGAGCATGGCGCAGAGCTCGTCGACGGGGCCGCTCAGGAAAGCCTGCTCCTCGTCGGTCAATTTGGCCGGCGCGATTTTCAGCAGTTTCGACCAGTCGGGATCGCCGGTGAAGAGATCGGCATCCCACCAGACATCGCCGGCCTCCAGCGCCTCGCGCTCGGTATCGGACATCGCCGGCAGCACGCCGCGCGCCCAGGAGAAGATCGGCTTTGTGATTTTGTCGCGGCGGAAGCTCATGGCGGACCTCATGGATCGGCGCGGTGACAGGGCATTTTAGCGGAAACAGGCCGGGGTGCGTGAACACTTCGCGGGCAAAAAGAAGCGAATTGACGCGGCCGGGCGACCGCCCGGGCCTAACGGCCGGGGCGTGGGGGCAGTTCCGGGAGGGGGGATGGGGCTGAATGCCCCGCCGTCATTCCGGGGCGCGCGAAGCGTGAGCCCGGAATCCATCGAGCAGCAGCGTTGGTCGAGAATGGATTCCGGGCTCGCGCGTGACGGCGCGCCCCGGAATGACTGTGGCGACCTAATCCGGCCGGACCATCTCGAACATGTTTTCCGGCTTGATCTCGAAATAATCGCCGCGGCGGCCGGCGCGGACGATCGGGTGGGCGGCGGCGGTCTGATAGACGCCGTCCTTGATCATGGCCTTGTCGATGTGGACGGCAACCACCTCACCCAGCGTCAGCCAGGCATCGGCCTCCTTGCCGTTGGCGCCCTTGAGGCGAACGATGTCGGAGACCTTGCATTCAAAGGCGACGGGGCTCTCGCCGACGCGCGGCACGTTGACGAGCTTGCCGGGCACGGCGGCCAGGCCCGCGATCTTGAACTCGTCGACCTCGGGGGCGACATGCGCGGCGGTCGCGTTCATCTGCTTGGCGAGATCCATCGTGGTGAGATTCCAGACGAACTCCCGGGTCTGCTCCATGTTCGCCACCGTGTCCTTCCAGTTGGTGGAGGAGAAGCCGATGATCGGCGGCACGTAGCAGAACGCGTTGAAGAAGCTGTAGGGCGCGAGGTTGACGTGGCCCCTGGTGTCGCGGGAGGAGATCCAGCCGATCGGGCGCGGCGCAACGATGGCGTTGAAGGGATCGTGCTTGAGGCCGTGGCCCTTGGAGGGCTCGTAGAAGTAAAGGTCTTTGTCGGTCACGCTGGCTCTCCACTCACCGTCATTCCGGGGCGCGCGCAGCGCGAACCCGGAATCTCGAGATTCTCAGGTGCGCAATTGCGCACCATAGTTCGATGCTTCGCATCGCCCCGGAATGACGGCAAGTGGGCTTATAGGAGCAAACGCCGCCGCCCGTCAGTGGCGCGGCGACAGACCGGCGATGACGAAATCGATCATCTGGTCGATGGTCGGGCCCGGCTTGGTGGCGCACTGGGCGATCATCTGGGGGTGGAAGAAGCGGATCATCGCGGTGCAGGCGCAGAGCGAGGCCAGTTGCAGGTCCGGCGCCTCGAACTCGCCGGAGGCGACACCTTGCGCGATCATCTGGCCGATGACGCCGGCGATGCACTCCATATGGGCGACGCAGACGTCCCAGTCCTCCTCCATCGCGATCGCGACCATCTCGTGCAGCTTGTTATCGCCGACATAGCGCTCGGTATTCATGCGGTGGATGGTGGTGAGCAGCTCGCGGAAGCGCGGGAGCACCGGACCGGGCCGGGTCACGATCCGCTGCGCCTCCAGCTCGACCTCGCCCATCAGGCCCCGCGCCACCGCCTGGTGGATCGCCTTCTTCGATTCGAAGAAGCGATACACGTTGGCGGGGCTCATCCTGAGCTCCTTGGCGATGTCCCCGACCGTGGTCTTCTGGTAGCCGATCTGACGGAACAGCCGCTCAGCCACCTCGAGGATGCGATCCCGGGTGTCGACTTCGATATGTTCCGAAACAAGGGCCATCAGTCAGGACTCGTTGGTCTGCACTCTTCTCATCTATTCAGCCGCTTCGGCAAGCGGAATTGCGTGCTGGTCATCGCTCCCATGCTGCGGCGCGGCAGGCTGCTCGGGGGTACCCGCCTCGTCCAGGCTCTTGCGGAACCACAGGGCATAGAGGCCCGGCAGGTACAGGAGCGTCAGGAATGTCGCGACAAACAGGCCGCCCATGATCGTGATCGCCATCGGGCCCCAGAAGGCCGAGCGCGACAGCGGGATCATCGCCAGGATGGCGGCGAGCGCCGTCAGCACCACCGGGCGGGCCCGGCGGACGGTGGCCTCCACGATCGCCTCGCGGCGGGTCAGGCCGTGGCTGACGTCGGTCTCGATCTGGTCGACCAGGATGACCGTGTTGCGCATGATCATGCCGGCGAGCGCGATCAAGCCGAGCAGCGCCACGAAGCCGAACGGGGCATTGGCGACGTTGAGGCCGAGGGAGGCACCGACGATGCCGAGCGGCGCGGTCAGGAACACCAGGATCAGGCGCGAGAAGCTCTGCAGCTGGATCATCAGCAGCGTCAGCATCACCATGACCATCACCGGGAAGAGGATGAAGATCGAGGCGTTGCCCTTGGCGGACTCTTCGAACGCGCCGCCCGGCTCGATGCGGTAGGCCGGCTCGAGGTGATCCTTGATCGCCTTCAGCTTCGGCGTGATCTGGTTGGTGACATCAGGGGCCTGCACGCCGTCGACGACGTCGGAGCGCACGGTGATCGCCATGTCGCGGTTACGCCGCCACATGATCGGCTCCTCATGGGCATATTCGATCTTGGCGATCTGCTGCAGCGGCACGGCAACGCCATTGCGCGAGGTGATGGTGAGATCGCCGACGCCGCCGAGGTCGAGGCGCTCGGACGGGATCGCGCGGGCGACCACGCCGACCTTCTCGATGCCGTCGCGCACGGTGGTGACCTGCGAGCCCGAGATCAGCATCGCGAGCGCCTGCGAGACCTCCTGCGGGGTCAGGCCCATGGCGCGGGCACGATCCTGGTCGACGACGAGCTTCAGGTAGGGCGACTGCTCGTTCCAGTCGAGCTGGACGTCCTTGACGCTCTTGTTCTGGCGCATGACGTCGCGGACCTGGTAGGCGATCTCGCGCACCTTGTTGGCATCGGGGCCGATCACGCGGAACTGCACGGGGAAACCGACCGGCGGGCCGAAATTGAAGCGGTCGACACGGACTCGCGCCTCGGACAGGAAGCCGTCGCCAGCCGCGTTCTCGATCTTGGCCTTGATGCGCTCGCGCGCCTCGACGCCCTTGGCGACAATGACGATCTCGGCGAAGGCCTCGTTCGGCAGCTGCGGGTTGAGGCCGAGCCAGAAGCGCGGCGAGCCCTGGCCGACATAGGACGTATAGGTCTCGATGTCCTTGTCGTCCTTGAGCAGCGTCTCGGCCTTCTTCACCGCCTTCTCGGTGACGTTGAAGGCGGTGCCCTCGGGCAGGCGCAGCTGCAGGAACAGCTCGGGCCGCTCCGACAGCGGGAAGAACTGCTGCTGGACATGGCCGAAGCCAACGATCGAGGCAATGAAGACGCCAACGGTCGCGGCCACCACGGTGATGCGGTGGTTGACGCACCATTGCACGATGGCGCGCAGGCCCCGGTACATGCGGGTCTCGTAGACCGCGTGCGGATCGTGGTTGTGGTGCGCCTTCATGTCGGGCAGCAGTTTGACGCCGATATAGGGCGTGAAGATCACCGCCACGAACCAGGAGGCGACCAGCGCGATCGCCACGATCCAGAAGATGCTGCCGGCATATTCGCCGACCGCCGAATTGGCAAAGCCGATGGGGAGGAAGCCAGCGGCCGTGACCAGCGTTCCCGTGAGCATCGGAAACGCAGTTGATTCCCAGGCAAAGGACGCCGCGCGCATGCGGTCCCAGCCCTGCTCCATCTTCACCACCATCATCTCGACCGCGATGATGGCGTCGTCGACGAGCAGGCCGAGCGCGATGATCAGCGCGCCGAGCGTGATGCGGTGCAGGTCGAGCGACATCGTGTTCATGACGATGAAGACGATGCCGAGCACCAGCGGCACCGACAGCGCGACCACGATGCCGGTGCGCCAGCCGAGCGCCAGGAACGAGACGAACAGCACGATGACGAGCGCTTCCATGAAGGAGTGCACGAACTCGCCGACGGCGTGCTCGACCACCTTGGGCTGGTCGGCGATCAGCTTGACGTCGATGCCCTGCGGCACGGCCTTCATGAACTCGCTAGTCGCCTTCTCGACCTCCTTGCCGAGCTCGAGGATGTTGGCGCCCTTGGCGGTGACGACGCCGATGCCGATGGCGGCCTTGCCTTCCTGGCGGACGACGAAGCTCGGCGGATCGACATAGCCGTGGGTGACGGTGGCGATATCGCCGAGGCGGAAGACGCGGCCGTTGCTCTCGACCGGCGTCTCGGCGACGGCCTTGGCGCCGTCGAGCGCGCCGGTGACGCGCAGCGGCACGCGCTGCGAGGAGGTCTCGACCGTGCCGGCCGGGGTCACATTGTTCTGCTTGGCGAGCGAATCGAACAGCGCCTGCGGCGTGATGCCGAGGGTGGCGAGCTTGGCGTGGCTGAACTCGACGAAGATGCGTTCGTCCTGATTGCCGTAGACGTCGACCTTGGTGACGCCGGGCACCTTCAGCAGGCGCTGGCGAAATCCTTCGGAGACCTTCTTGAGCTGGGCATAGTCGGCGCCGTCGCCGGTCATCATGTAGAGGATGGAATCGACGTCGGAGAACTCGTCGTTGACGACGGGCCCGAGAATGCCTGAAGGCAGCTGGCCCTGTACGTCGACCAACTTCTTGCGCAGCAGATAGAAGAGATAGGGCACATCCTTCGGCGGCGTGGAGTCGCGGAAGGTCACCTGGAGCGCGGTGAAGCCGGGCTTGGAATAGGTCTGCACCTTCTCGAAATAGGGCAGCTCCTGGATCTTCTTCTCGATGGGATCGGCGACCTGCGCCTGCATCTCCTGCGCGGTCGCACCCGGCCAGAGCACGGAGACGTTGACCACCTTCACCGTGAAGAACGGGTCCTCGGCGCGGCCGAGCTTCTCATAGGAGAAGAAGCCGGCGACGCCGAGGATGATCATCAGGAAGAGAACCAGCGTCGGATGGCTGACGGCCCAGGCCGAAAGATTGAAGCGCTTCATCGCACTCTCCGAAGGTCGATCCAGTTAAAAACGACAGCCGCTTTGTTCAAACCGTCGTCGCGAGGCAGCGAAGCAATCCAGGGGGCTGGGCAGATTCTGGATCGCTTCGCCGCTTCAGCCTTTGCTTAGGGACAAAGGCCGAAACTCACCTCACACGACGTAACTCGACTTCTCTTGTCATTCCGGGATGGTCCGAAGGACCAGACCCGGAATGACGAGATTCCGGGTTCGGTGCTCCGCACCGCCCCGGAATGACAAGGAACTAAAAAGACAATGACGACACGACCCGCACCCGCTGGCCCGGATCAAGCTTCTGCACGCCGAGGGCAACGATCTTGGCGCCCTCTTCGACACCGCTGGTGATGACGACGTCGTTGCTCTCGTAGGACTTCACCGTCACCGGCTTGAGCGTGACCGCACCGTTGTCATCGACGACGTAGAAGGACGGCTTGCCGCCTTCGTTGAACAGCGCCGACAGCGGCAGCCGCGCGACACGCTCGGCGGCGGCGTCCGACAGCGTCAGCGTCGCGGTCATGCCGAGCGCGACCTTGTCGTCGGCCTCGGGCAGCGAGAACTTTGCGAGATAGGTGCGGGTGGCGGGATCCGCCGCCGGCGCGATCTCGCGCAGCTTCGCTGCGTACTTCTTGTCCGGCTCCGACCAAAGAGTGACGCTGGCGACGCCCGACTTGGCGCGTCCAACCAGCGTCTCAGGGATCGCGACGACCGCTTCCTTCTCGGCAAAGCGGGCGACACGGATCGAAGCCTGGCCCGCGGCGACCACCTGGCCGGGCTCGATCAGCGTTGCGGTGACGACGCCACGGGCGTCGGCAACAAGCGTCGCGTAGGAAAGGGAATTCTTGCTCAGCTCGAGCGCGCGCTCGGCGCGGTTCAGGCGGGCACGGGCCTCGTCGGCGGAAGCGCGGCTCGAGTCCATCTGCGCGTCGGTGGTCCAGCCCTTGGCCTTCAAATCCTTGGCGCGCTGCTCGGCGGCGGCGGCCTGGGCCAGCACGCCAGTGGCGGCGGTCTGCTCGGCCAGCGCCTGCTCGGCCTGGAGCTTCAAATCGACCTCGTCGAGGGTGGCCAGCGGCTGGCCGATTTCGACGGTCTGGCCGACTTCCACCAAGCGCTTGGCGACCTTGCCGGCGACGCGGAAGCCGAGATCGCTCTCGATGCGGGGCCGGACGGTACCAACGAAGCTGCGCTCCGGGGTTTCGGCATCATAATGCGCGGTCGCCACCAGAACCGGCCGCGGCGGCTCGGCTTTCTCGGCGACGGTGTCATTGCACCCGGCCAGCGCGGCGGCCATCAGGGCCAGCGACACACCCGCCAAGAGCTTGGAATAGCTGGACAAAACGGACCGAACAAACATCGGAGGACACTCCTGCGGCTGCAATGAGAGGAATGTCGACTAATCACTGATAAAAGTCAATAATCGTCAGTCATCAGGAAAGCGTGATCGTTAAGGGGTGGTAAGGATTGGAGGATGATTACATGGCGGTATGATTGTAGGGCGGGCTGAGGCCCGCAACCCGGATGGAGCGCAGCGCAATCCGGCCTCAAGCGAGATGCCGTAGGGTGGGCAAAGGCGCGTAGCGCCGTGCCCACCCTCTCTCATTTGAGGATCACAATAACGGTCTGGTGGGCACGCTGCGCTTTGCCCACCATACGGGACCGTTCACTCGGCTTTACCGCCCCTGTTCGGCGAACTCGTGCTTGGTGTCGTGGCCACCCACAAACACCAGAATGCCGGCGAGCAGCGGCAGCACCGCAAGGACGAGCAGACCGGTCGAGGTCTGCCCCGTCGCTTCCTTGACCCAGCCGATCAAATACGGACCGCCGAAGCCGGCGAGATTGCCGATCGAGTTGATCAGCGCGATGGCGCCGGCTGCAGCCGTGCCGGAGAGCCAGGCGGTCGGCAGGGTCCAGAACACGCCGAAGCAGCAGAACACGCCGATTGCGGCGACCGTCAGCGCCACCATCGTCGCCGTGGGATCGGTGAGATAGGAGGAGGCGCCGAGCGCGACCGCCGTGAGCAGCAGCGGCGCACCGACATGCATCACGCGCTCGCGCGTCGCATCCGAGTGCCGCGCCCACAGGATCATGGCGATGGTGCCGAACAGATACGGGATCGCGGTGACGAAGCCGGTCTGCGCGTTGGTGAGGCCGAACGCCTTGACGATCTGCGGCAGCCAGAACTGCATGCCGTAGAGCGCGCCGACGAAGCCGAAATAGATCAGGCTGAGCGCGATCACCTTGGGCGAGGACAGCGCCTCGCCGAGCGAGAAATGCTTCACCGCCTGCTTGGCCGCGATTTCGGAATCGAGCTTTGCCTTGAGCCAGGCCTTCTGCTCGGCCGAGAGCCAGTCCGCCTTCTCCGGCTTGTCGGTGAGATAAAACCAGGTGACGATGCCGAGCAGCACGGACGGAATGCCCTCGATGATGAACAGCCACTGCCAGCCCTTCAGCCCCATCACGCCGTCGAGCCCGAGCAGCAGGCCGGAGATCGGCGCGCCGATCACGGTCGAGACCGGCACCGCGATGGCGAAGGCGGCGAGGAAGCGGGCGCGATATTCGGCCGGATACCAATAGGTGAGATAGAGGATGATGCCGGGAAAGAAGCCGGCCTCCGCAACGCCGAGCAGGAAGCGCAGGACGTAGAAGCTGGTCACGCCGCTGACCATGGCCATCAAGGCCGAGATGATGCCCCAGGTCACCATGATGCGGGCGATCCAGCGGCTGGCGCCGAACTTCTCCAGCGCCAGATTGCTCGGCACCTCGAAGATGAAATAGCCGATGAAGAAGATACCGGCGCCCCAGGAGAAGATCAGCGGGGTGAACTTCAACTCGGCATTCATGGTCAGCGCGGCGAAGCCGAGATTGACGCGGTCGAGATAGGAGAAGAAGTAGGCCAGCACCAGGAACGGGATCAGGCGCCAGGAGATGGCGCGGATCGTCGAGGTCTCGATTTCGCTCTTGGCGGCGCCGGCGGAACCGGCATAGGTCGTGGTCTGGCTCATGGCTTTCCCCCCGGGGTTGTTGCTTTTATGGGCTGATCCGGGGTTTTGAGCATCGCGGGCGAAGAGTCAATGGAACAAGCAATGCACGGGACGCAGCCGGATAAACCTGCTGCGCCGCTGCGGACATCGCTGACCCGCGCCGCGCTCGCGCTGCTCGTGATCGCCTGCGGCCTGTCCCTGCGCTGGTACGGCTTTCCGCTCGGGCTCCCCGCTTTCGTGGTGAAGTACGGCGGCTCGCTGCTATGGGCGACGATGGTGTTCCTGCTGGTCGGGGTTTTGCTGCCGGGACTGACGCGGACGCAGTTCGCAGCCATCGCGATGGCGATTGCGGTCGTCGTCGAGTTCTCACGGCTGATTCATACACCGTGGCTCGATGCGTTCCGGCTGACGACGGCCGGCGCGCTGCTGCTCGGGCGGATCTTCTCGCTGTGGAATTTGGTGGCTTATGCGATCGGGATTGCGTTCGGCGTTTGGATCGATCAGCTCGCCACGACACGCGGTCTCGTAGGGTGGGCAAAGCGAAGCGTGCCCACCACAAGCAGATGGTGGGCACGGCGCTAACGCGCCTTTGACCACCCTACGAGACCGATGCCTGGTCTCACTCCGCCAATTGAAACCGCTCAAACCGCCCGAGCTCCTCCTCGATCACGCGCTTGAGCTCCTTGCGCCCCGCCGTCTTCCTGCCCTGCCCGACCCAGGTCCATTTCTGCATCAGGAGCTTCTTCGCCTGCCGGTCGGCCTTGAGGTCGAGTGCGGCGACGATCTCGTCGCCGACCAGCACCGGCAGCGCGAAATAGCCGAGCTTGCGCTTGGCCTTCGGCACATAGGCTTCGAACAGATGGTTGTAGCCGAAGATGAGGTTGGTGCGCTTGCGCTGGATGATCAGGGGGTCGAAGGGCGAGAGGATGTGCACGAGATCGGGCGGCGGCCTCTCGGCGCCAGCCTCCAGCACCGCGGGCGGCGCCCAATGCTCCTGCTTGCCGGCGCCGTCGATCGCGACCGGGACGAGCTCGCCGCGGCGGACGCGCGAGGCGATCATGCCCGCCACCGCCTTCTTGCGCGGCGCGTCGAGATGACAAATCGAATCGAGGCTGACCACGCCTTGCGAGCGCAGCGCGCGATCGAGCAGATAGGCCGTGATGTCTTTGTTCGATGCCGGTTTCGGCAGCTTGTCCCAGCCGAAATGGCGCGTCATCAGCTCGTAGGTCTTGAGCATGCCCTGGCGCTCGCTGACGGTCGCAACGCCGGTGTAGAAGGCGAGCTGCAAGGCCCGCTTCGAGGGTTTGCGGCTCTGCCAAAGGTGCTCCTTCTCGGTGAGCACGTCGTCCTCGATGTCGCGGATCGTCAGCGGGCCGGCGCGCAGCAGCCGCATCACCTTGCGCGTGTCGGCCGGCTTGACCGAGGCGTACCATTTGTGCCCCTCGCGGCGGTGCTCGCGCATCGCAGGAAGGAAGAAGCGGAAGTCGCCGGCCGGCACGTAAGAGAGCGCATGGGTCCAGTATTCGAACACGCTTCTGTCGACGCTCTGGGCCTGGCGCAGATCGGCGCGGCGATAGGACGGGATGCGGCTGAACAGGATGTGGTGGTGGCAGCGCTCGATGACGTTGATGGTGTCGATCTGGACATAGCCGAGATGAGCGACCGCGTCGGCGACGGCCTGTGCTCCCTCGCCGAACGGCGTGCGTTCATCCAGCCGCTGGGCGTGCAGCCAGATCTGCCGGGCCTGTGTGGTGGTGAGGGGAAGCGGTTTGGGCGCGCGTGACATTGCAGGACGCAATGTAGCGGGATTCGCGCCAAGAAAAACAACGGGGCAAAGCGCAGTCAAAGAAAAAGCCGCGCTGCCATCTGCTGACAGCGCGGCCGGACGGCGCGCGGCGCGCCTACTTCATCGACATCGCCTTCTGCGACTTCATGTAGTGCATGCAGGCGCTCTTCATCTTGCCGTTGCTCATGTCGGTGTTGGCCATGGCCATTTCCTTGTTGGCCGCCATCTTGGCCGGCGTGTCGGGCGTGCCGCCCATCATGGCGGCGGACTTCATCATGTTGTCCTTGGTGCACGCCATCATGGCGGCGGATGCCGGGGACAGCGAAAGAGTGAACGCGACAAAGGCTGCGGCCGTGAGCAAGATCTTCATCGAAAAGTCTCCTCCGTAAAACGAAACCGGCGTCATGCCGGCCTTCGCAATTACGTATTCTCTCGCGCGGACGTTTCGCAGAGAAGACAATTTCCTTGCTGCAGTGCGAAGGCAGAGGGGTCAGCGACTGTCCTTCGGCGCCCCGGACCGGCCACCGAGACTGCCTGTGGCGACGTCCGGCTCGCACGACGCCCTGCCGCGCCCCTCGGCCTGGCAGCGATAGACGCTGCCGGTAAGACGGTCGACCAGCCACATGTTCTCGTCGGTCGGGGCTTCGAGGCCGACATAGCGCGAGGTCAGGCTCGTGATCAGCGTCGACAGCAGGATCGCCAGCGCGATCATCGCCGCGCCGATATAGATGGGCATGGAGCTCAGGGACACAGTCCGATCCGGCGGGCCGCTGCGATAGAATTGATAATCACTCGGCCTCGGCACTGGACGGAACTCGGCTCCCCTCGTCTGCGGTTGGTGGCGAGGGATTCTGCTAGGCATGCATCTGGCCGAAAAATTGTTCGCAGACAGGCCATCGCGCGACGGCTTTGCGACGATCGATGAGCACAGGTTTCGTCATGTGAACCGGCCTTGCGGGCCGCGGCGGCTATCCATGGTGATCTGGGTCACGCCAGGACAACCGCAGCTCGAACCCGCGCCGGGAAATATGCGACCACTCCTCTTCCCCCGCTCGCGCCCGTCCCCGGCTCGGACCGCACCGCTGGGCCGACATGCGGCAGAAACTCGCAAATTGCGCCAGGAGGCCCTCGGAAGCCCACATTTCTACCGTGACCAGGATCACACTTGGGCTTTTGAACCTCCCCTATGCTCGCAGCATCCAATCGCCATCAGGCGTTACAGCGAGGAATACGACAATGACCCGTTTTGATAGGTTTTTTGGACTGAAGGCGATCACTCTTACCGCAGCGCTGTCGATGACGGCGAGCTTTGCGCTGGCCGGCGACAACAATTTCTCCGCCAGCCAGATCGTGGACGCGCTGAAGCCGAAGCCGGTGACCCGCGGCCTGTCCGTCGGACCGCAGGCCGATCCGACCGCGCAAGCCAAGGAAGCGACGTTCCTGAACACGGTGCGCAACCGCTCGACCCGGTCGCTCTCGACCGGCGAGCGCGAGCAGATCGCCGAGTTGGCTGCGACCAAGCCGAAGATCGATCTGGAGATCCAGTTCGACTACAACTCGGCCGACATCGCCAAGACCTCGGTGCCGTCGGTGCAGGCGCTCGGCAAGGCGCTGTCCGACCCGGCGCTGAAGGGCTCGACCTTCGTGGTCGCCGGCCACACCGATGCGATCGGCGGCGAAGAGTACAACCAGGGCCTCTCCGAGCGGCGCGCCGACACCATCAAGAAGTATCTGGTGCAGAACTACGGCCTCAACGGCACCGATCTCGTCACCGTCGGCTACGGCAAGACCAAGCTGAAGGATACCGCCAACGGCGCCGACCCGATCAACCGCCGCGTCCAGGTCGTGAACATGGACACCAAGACCGCGTCGAAATGATCCAGAGCATGATCAGGACCCGGAGGGCCGCGTTAGCGCAAAGTGCGCAGCGGTTTTCCGAAAGGATCATGCTCCAACAATGATCTAGACACACCGCCTGCCGCCGGTGCGGCAGGCGGATCAAAGCTCAGACCGGCACGGCTGCGGTGAGGGCCTCCCGCACCAGCCGCGCCAGCTCCGCCTTGCGGTAAGGCTTTTCCAGGATCAGCGCGCCCTGCCGGACGTGGCCGTTCGCCGCCAGCGTTTCCAGCGCATAACCCGACGTCAACAGCACGCGCAGCTCGGGCCACTCCTTGCGCGCGAGACCCGCGAGCTCCCAGCCATTCACGCCGCCGGGCATCACGACGTCGGTGAACAGCAGGTCGATATGCGGCGCGGCTGCAAGCGTCTGCAAGGCCTGCTTGCCGTCGACGGCGGAGATCACCTTGTAGCCCAGGCTTTCCAGGCTCATGACCGCGTAGGACCGGACGAACGGGTCGTCCTCGACGACCAGCACGATCTCGGAGCCGCTCTGCGCCACCTCTTTCTCGACCGCCAGCGGCACGTCTTGCGTCTTCGCCAGCACGGCCGGGAGATAGATCCGCACGGTCGTGCCGAGGCCCGGCTCGCTGTAGATCGTGACATGGCCGTTGGATTGCTTGGCAAAGCCGTAGACCATGCTGAGCCCGAGCCCACTGCCCTTGCCGACCTCCTTGGTGGTGAAGAAGGGCTCGAACGCGCGCTCCAGCACCCGCTTCGGCATGCCGGAGCCGGTGTCGGTCACCGCGATCACGACATACTCGCCCGGCCCGACGTCGGGATGGACGTTGTGATCGCCTGCATCGAGCGAGGCGTTCGCCGCCGAAATGGTCAGGCGTCCGCCTGACGCCATCGCGTCCTGGGCATTGAGCGCGAGGTTGAGGATCGCCGATTCGAGCTGCGCGGGGTCTGCGAAAGCGTGCCGGAGCGCGGGATCGCAATGCGTGGAGATCTCGATGTCCTCCCGCAGCGTCCGCCGCAGCAGCTTTTGCATGGTGCCGACGAGCTTATCGCACTCGGTCTCCACCGGCCGCAACAGCTGCTTGCGGCTGAAGGCGAGCAGGCGCTGCGTCAGCTCCGCACCGCGCTCGCCGGCGCTGCAGATGTCGTCGGCGAGCCGCTTCAAGTCCCCGCGCGACACCAGCTGCTCGGCCAGGTGCTCCGCGTTGCCGACGATCACCGTGAGGAGGTTGTTGAAATCGTGGGCAATGCCGCCGGAGAGCTGGCCGACCGCTTCCATCTTCTGCGCCTGGATCAGCTGGGCCTCGGTGCGCTTGCGGTCGGACAGATCGTGGATCATGCCGACGAAGATGGACGAGCCGTCCTGCTTGGCCTCGCCGACCGAAAGATCCATCGGGAAGGTCGTTCCGTCCTTGCGCTGGCCCAGCACCTCACGACCGATGCCGATGATCTTCTTGTCGCCGGTGGTGATGAAATTGCGGATGTAGCCGTCGTGCCCGGACCGGTACGGCTCCGGCATCAGCATCCGGACATTCCGTCCGAGCACCTCGTCGGCCTCGTACTTGAACAGTCGCTCGCAGGCCGGATTGAACTTCAGAATCATGCCGTCGGAATCGATCAGGATCACGCCATCGACGGCGGTGTCGACGACCGCGCGCAACCGCGCCGCGCTCTCGCGCAGCTCGCGTTCGACCCGCTCGCGCTCGGTGAGATCGTGGACGATACCGACGAAGATCGAGTCCCCCGCGACCTGCTTGCTCTCGCCGACCGACAGATGCATCAGGAAGGTCGAACCATCCTTGCGCTGGCCCACCACCTCGCGGCCGATCCCGATGATCTTGCGATCGCCGCTGATGTGGTAGTTCTGGAGATAACCGTCATGGGCTTCGCGGTAGGATTTCGGCATCAGGGTCTTGACGTTCTGTCCGACGACCTCGCTGGCGGAATAGCCGAACAGCTTCTCGCAGGCCGGGTTGAACATCAGGATGCCGCCCTGGGCGTCGATCAGGATCACGCCGTCGACCGCGGTGTCGACGACGGCCCGCAGCCAGTCGGCGTTGGAATGGTCCAGTCGGGAGATGCGATCCTCCGTGCCCACGTTCTGCCTCACAGCCAGTCCACACGCGATGATTGATTCAGGCAAGACAATTCTACCGATCCTATGCACGCAAGCGGGCACTGGAGTCCCCGCGACGCTGAGAGGTCCTCTCCAACGATCGGAACGGGGCTTCAGTTTTGCCTGCGAACGCTCTAGATCCAGCTCTGGAACAGCATCAGCCGATTGAAAGTCTGCATCGACGTGCCAATGAAGGCCGCCGAGACCGGCAGCATGACCGCAAAGCCGATCGCGGCAACGCCGACATAGGCCCATAGCAGCCAGCGCGGCATACCGTCCCGACGCAAGACGTAGACCAGTGCAAGGGAAGCCGCGGTCGCGGCCGGCAGGTAGTAGTAGATGAACCCCAGCGTGCGCGGCAGCAACGCCCAGGCAAGCCAGGGCCCGAAGTAGAACGCCGCGATCAGGAACGCATCCCACCGGCGCATGACGATGAAATCGCGCAGCACGACGGCGAGCGCGGCCAGCGCCGGCCACGCCACCAGCGGATTGCCGAGGAAGACGATCGCGGAGATGTTGTTCTCCGCCGTCTTGTCGAACAGGAACCACACCGGACGCGCGAGCAACGGCCAGGACGGCCAGGAGCTCATATAGGTGTGCCCGGCGATCGCTGTCGTGGTGTTGTCGGCAAAGATCCGGCGTTGCGCCTCGACCAGATCGGGCAGCGACAATCCATAGAGCGGGACGAACGTGGCGAGATAGGTCATCGCCGGAAGCACGGCGAAGCAAAGCGCGACATGGAGCGCGCTGAAGTCCGGCCAGAGGTCGGGCCGATACCAATCGTCCGGCTTCGCATCGGCGAACAGCGTGCGCCAGCTCTGCATCAGGCGGATCACCGCGACGATGGCGATGCAGACGCCGAGTGGAAACAGGCCGCTCCATTTGCAGGCTGCGGCAAGGCCGAACAGGCCGCCCGCGAATGCGAACAGCGCATGCGGCCGCTCTTTGCGAAAGCCATGCATGAAGGCGGCGGTCGCGAGCAGACCGAAGCCGAGCGCAAAGATGTCGAGCATCGCGATGCGCGCCTGCACGTAGAGCATCTGGTTGAAGGCCGCGATCAGCGCGGCGGCGATCGCCGGCCCCTGCGCGGCGAACAGCGCGAGGCCGCACAGATAGATCGCGACGACGGCGAGCGCGCCGAACAACGTCCCGGGATAGCGCCAGCCCAGCGCGTTGTCGCCGAAGGTCGCTACCGATGTCGCGATCAGCTCCTTGGCCAGCGGTGGGTGCATCGGATTGAGCATCGGCTGTGATATCGCAGGCGCCAGCATCTGACGCGCCGCCGGCACGTAATGCACCTCGTCGAAGACGAACTTTTCCGGCGTGGTGAGTCCGATCAGCAGGGCCAGATGCGCAATCAGGAAAATCGCGACAGCAATCACTGCGCTCCGCGACACCTTCGGAACCACGGGCAATTCGAGCGTCTCTTGTGGGGCTGTTTTGCGTGGCAAATTGGCTTCACCGCGGAGAAAAATAGTTTGGTTCTCGCCATTGAACGCATTCCGCCGCAACTGTCACTAAGCATGACGCACGTCCCGCGCCGCTTGTGATAATTTCGCCACATCAGAAGCGCGCGCGATCCGGTACGATCAGGGACACATCGATCGGTTGCGAAATGAATTTGCGTTTTTGGCCTTTCCTCACGCTGCTATCGGCCGCTCTGTGCGCGGCGCCTTGCGCGCAGGCGCAGACGCGCGTCGGTGAAGCCGTCGTGATCCAGAACGAGGTGGTGCGGGTGGCCGCGACCACGACGCCGATCAGCGTCGGCGACAGCATGCTGCGCGACGAGACCGTGCGCACCGGCGCCGACAGCGCCGCACGCTTCGTGATGGCCGACAGCACCAATCTGTCGCTCGGTCCCAGCGCCACGCTGAAGCTCGACCGCACCGTCTTCAACGACGAGCACAGCTATCGCGACGTCGCGATCCGCATGACGACGGGCGCCTTCCGCTTCGTCACTGGACATTCCGAGAAGACCGCCTACAAGATCACGACGCCCCTCGCGACCATCGGCGTGCGCGGCACCACGCTCGACATCCTCTCCCAGCGCGGCCGCTCCGTGGTCGTGCTTCAGGACGGCGCCGCGAGCGTCTGCACGCTGAGCTTCCAATGCGTGCAGCTCACCCAGCCCGGCGACACCGCAATCATCACCTCGACCGGCGGCAAGGTCTCCATCACCAAGACCAACACGCCGCCCTGGACCTTCGCCGCCAACTGCGCGGCGAGCGCGGGGCTGTGCGCGGTCAACCAATATGCCGACGCTTCGCCGACCATCACGCCCGCCGTCCATGACGATGGCATGCTGTGCGGGCGGTGACGATGGCAACGTTCCGCATCCGCGACCTGCTTCTTGCCGCCGCGCTGATGGCCATGGCCACCGCGACGCTGACATGGGGTGTGCAGCCGGCCTCGGCCGCAATCATAACCCTGACCAATTGCGAGACAAATTGCTCGCCGACGCCCACACCGGCCTCCAGCCCGTCGCCGTCCCCGTCACCCTCGCCGATCCCGTCTCCATCGCCGAGCCCGACACCAACCGGCGCGGATTCCAGCGGCAATTCGATCGGCGGTCTCGCCAATCAACGCTTCAACCAGATGATCACCAACCGGGTGCTCGGCACAGTGCTGCTCGGCGTCAACGAGCAGGTCAATTGCAGCGACTGCATCAGCGCGTTCGGCTCGGCCGGCTCGTTCTCGGCAGGCATCCACGGCCGCAAGGAGCTGACCAACAATTTGTCGCTGCTCGCCGGCATCGCCTACACCCAGTACAACGAGGGCGGCTACAAGATCACCAGCGCGCCGATCGGCGCTTTCGCGCTGCGCTATGACTTCACCGATTGGGGCTCCTCGCGCCCGTTCTTCGACGTCGGCACCATCCTGACGCCGTGGGAGAAGGCGCGCTATACCCGCAGCTACAACACCAGCCTCGGCCCGGTGAGCGTCACGAGCTCGACCAATGCATCGAACTACGCGGTCTATGGCCGTGCCGGCTGGATGAGCCGGGTGTCACCGCGCGACGAGGTCGCAGCCTCGATCGAAATCTGGCAGCTCTGGCAACGCGTCTCCGGCTATAGCGACAGTGCGGTGGCGTTCAATCCGTTCGACGCTAGCATCGCGACCGGCACCGACCGCACCAGCCTCGTCAAGATCGGCGGCCAGTGGACGCATCTCTACGGCAGCAACATCGAGGCCAACGTCAACGGCGGCTGGGTGCAGTCCTTCGCCGGCCATAGCGGCATCGTCGCCACGGTCACCGGCAACGGCACGGTGGTCCCGACCATAGGCAACCAGGGCTGGTTCGAATATGGCGGCCGCCTCGGCTTCCGCGTGCAAAAGGGCTGGATCGTGGACCTGTTCGCCAACGGCACGCTGGGCCCGCAGCCGGTCGGCAACACCATCCACGGCGGCGTGGGGTTGAGGATCAATTATTAGCCGGCGGGCATGGTCTCGTAGGGTGGGCAAAGCGACAGCGTGCCCACCAACTCTCTCGGTTGAGGCAAGATGGTGGGCACGGCGCTTTGCGCCTTTGCCCACCCTGCGGCACCTGTGCCGACATCACGCCGCCGACTTGCCCTCGAACGCGCGTCGCAACACCTCCACATCCAGCTTCACCATCTTCATCATGGCCTGCATCGCACGCGCGGCCGCGGCCTTGTCGGGACTGGTGAGAAACTCGAACATGACCTTCGGCACTACCTGCCACGCCACGCCCCAGCGATCTCTGAGCCAGCCGCACTGCTCCTCCTTGCCGCCATGGGCCAGGAAAGCGTTCCAGACGCTGTCGACCTGGGCCTGGTCGTCGCAATGGATCATCAACGAGATCGCGTGGGTGTACTCCATCTTCATGCCACCGTTGAGCGCGACAAGGGGCTGCCCGGCCACCGTGAACTCGACGACGAGCACGGAGCCCGTCTTGCCGGACGGGCCGTCCGAAACATTGCGCTGAACGTGCGAGATCTCGGAATTCGGCACCAGCGAGGTGTAGAATTTCGCAGCTTCCTCGGCATCGCCGTTGAACCACATGCAGGGCACGAGCTTCGACATCGTGAATGCTCCTTCTTCAGCTGGCTTGGGTTTCGATCAGGCGTCCGCCATGTCGGACTGCGCGGCGAAGGCTGCGAGGTCCATCCAGTTCACGCCCCACATATGGCCGTCCGGATCCTCGAAGCTGCGGCCGTACATGAAGCTGTATTCGTCCTTGGGGCCGGGATCGGCCACCCCGCCCGCCGCCTCCGCCTTATCAACGATCTCGTCGACCTCGTTGCGGCTGTCCGCGGAGAGGCAGAACAGCACCTGGTTCGAGCTCCTGGCATCCGAGATCGGCTTCGGCGTGAACTGGCGGAACTTGTCGTGGGTCAGGAGCATGGCGAAAATGGTCTCGGAGAAGACCATGCAGGACGCCGTGTCGTCGGAAAATTGCGGGTTCCTGACCGCGCCGACCGCCTCATAGAAAGCGGTCGCGCGCTTGAGGTCGGTCACCGGCAAATTGACGAAAATCATCTTGGGCATCGGAAGCTCCTTGGGCGGGTTCTGCCCGAGGACGGACGGCCAGACGGCCGCCCGACATCGCTTCCGGATATTTTTTCAGGCTCCGCCCGCGTGGTTCTGTCGCACAGGGGCTGCAGGCTTTCGGCCAGGCCTTACTTCTTCTCGTTCGGGTCCCGGTGCACGGGGTCGATCCACAGCACGGTCTCGGGCTTCTCGACCGGCTCGATGTCGAGATTGATCGCAACCGCCTCGCCGTCGCTGCGCACCAGCACGCATTCCAGCACCTCGTCCGGGCTGGCGTTGATCTCCTGGTGCGGCACGTAGGGCGGAACGAAAATGAAATCGCCGGGGCCGGCCTCGGCGGTGAACTGCAGGCTCTCGCCCCAGCGCATCCGCGCCTTGCCCTTCACCACGTAGATGACGCTCTCGAGATGACCATGGTGATGCGCGCCGGTCTTCGCGTCGGGCTTGATGCTGACGGTGCCCGCCCACAATTTCTGCGCGCCGACGCGTGCGAAATTGATTGCGGCCGCGCGGTCCATGCCCTTCGTCGACGGTACGTTGGTATCGAGCTGATTGCCGGGAATGACGCGCACGCCGTCATGTTTCCAGCGATCGTCGTGATGATCGTGGTCATGGTGGGAATGCGAATGGTCATGGCCGGTCATGGGACGTGCTTCCTGTTGGTTCCGTGCGGGGCAAAGTAACCCAAAGCCGCATCCGCAAGCCATACCAAAAGCGAAAGACCGGCCTTTCGGCCGGTCCTTTTGTTTGTGCGTTATTTCACCGCGAGCAATTCCACGTCGAACATCAATGTCGCGTTCGGCGGGATCACACCGCCGGCGCCGCGCGCGCCGTAACCGAGCTGCGGCGGAATGATCAGCGTGCGCTTGCCGCCGACCTTCATCGAGGCGACACCCTCGTCCCAGCCGGCGATGACGCGGCCCTTGCCGATCGGGAATTCGAACGGCTCGTTGCGATCGACGGAGGAGTCGAACTTCTTGCCCTTCTGGCCGTTCTCGTAGAGCCAGCCGGTGTAGTGCATCACGCAGATCTGGCCGGGTTTCGGCGAGGCGCCGGTGCCGACGACGCTATCGATGGTCTGCAAGCCTGAAGCTGTGGTCATGGGTTTTCCTGCGGTCTGGGCCGAGGCCGTGGTGGAGACGAATGTCGACACACTGCCGATCACGGTGATCGCGAGTGCCGACATGATGGCGAGGAGTGCGCGCTGGAAACGCTGCATTAGACACCTTCCGTTTGAGGCGGGAGGTGTCTAGCGCAATGAGGGTGACGTTTCCAGCCCCAGCGGCTCAGTAGCCCAGCGCGCAGCCGTCCTTGCGCGGATCGGAACCGCCGGTGAGCGTACCCTTGTCCCAGTCGATCCAGATCGCCTGGGCGCCGCCGAGCGGGCCGACCACGCTGGTGGTCTTGTGGCCGAGCTTCTTCAGGCCCTCGACGATGTCGGCAGGAACGCTGTCCTCGAGCTGGTACTGGCCTTCGTAGTGCAGGCCGCGCGGCATATCGATCGCCTCCTGCACGTCGCAGCCGTAATCGAGGATGTTGGTGAGGAGACGAGTCTGGCCGGTCGGCTGGTACTGGCCGCCCATCACCGCGAACGACATCGTGGAACGGCCACCCTTGGTGAGCAGGCCCGGCATGATCGTGTGCAGCGGGCGCTTGCCGCCTTCGATGCAATTGGGATGGCCAGGCTGGATGCGGAAGCCGCCGGCGCGGTTCTGGAACAGGACGCCGGTCTTGTTTGAGACGATCGCCGAGCCGAAGGAATGCGCGACCGAGTTGATGAACGAGCAGACGTTGCGGTCCTTGTCCACCACCGTGATGTAGATGGTCGAGGGATTCATCGGCGGCGCGACGTTCGGCAGGTCGAGCATGCCGTCCATGCGGATCTTGCTGATGTACTCGTCGGCAAAGCCCTTCTCGAGCATCTCGGCGACGTTGATCTTCATGTGGTCGGGAGAGGCGACATGCATCTCGCGATTCATGTAGGCGATGCGCGCGGCTTCCGCCTCGAGATGGAAGCGCTCGACGCTCACGGGCGCGTACTTGGTCAGGTCGAAGCGCGACAGGATGTTGAGCATCAACAGCGCGGTCACGCCCGGGCCGTTCGGCGGGCACTGCCAGACGTCGTAGCCCTTGTACATGGTGCCGATCGGCGTCGTCGTTTCGGTCGTGTGCGCGGCGAAATCGTCGAGCGTGTGCAGGCCGCCGATGCCGCGCAGGGTCTCGACCATGTCCTCCGCGATCTCGCCCTTGTAGAAGGCGTCGCGGCCGTCCTTGGCGATCGCGCGCAGCGTCTTGCCGAGTTCGGCCTGGCGGATGACGTCGCCGGCCACCGGCGGCTTGCCGCCCGGCAGCAGGTAGCGCACGGTGTTGGTGCCGTTCTTCAGCTTCTCGAACTGGTTCTTCCAGTCGAAGGCGATGCGCGGGGCGACGACATAGCCTTCCTCGGCCGCCTTGATCGCAGGCTGGAGCAGGCGGTCGAAGCCGAACTTGCCGTGATCGCGCAGCACGGTCGCGAAGGCGTCGATCACGCCGGGGATCGAGACCGCATGCGCCGAGGTCAGCGGCACGGAATTGATCTTGCGCTCGAGATACCAGTCGGCATTGGCCGCCTTCGGCGCGCGGCCGGAGCCGTTATAGGCGATGATCTTGCCTTCGCCGCGCGGCTGGATCAGCGCGAAGCAGTCGCCGCCGATACCGGTCGATTGCGGTTCGATCACGCCGAGCAGGGCCGAGCCCGCGACCGCCGCGTCCACCGCCGTGCCGCCCTCGCGCAGCACCTCGATCGCGGCCAGCGAGGCCTGCGGATGCGAGGTCGCAACCATCGCGTTGGTGGCGTGGACCGTGGACCTGCCGGGGAAATGGAAGTTTCTCATCGAATTCTTGCTCTCTTGGCGCTAGGCGAAGTCTCGGCGCGTGTCGCACCACCTTGGAAAAACCGGGCCTTCATGACACATTCCGGCCCGCCCGGGCAATGCTGGCATGCCAGGGAAATGGCTGCCATCCGCTGGGCGTATAGACGGGAGTTAACCTTCGGCCATGCGGGTTTTCTGGGCGGCTGGCGCCTGCTAAACGGGCGCCATGGTTTACAAGGTCTGCGCCTTCTACCAATTCGCCGCCCTGCCCGATTACCGCGAGCTGCGCGAGCCGCTGCGCGCGCTCTGCGCTGGCCTTTCCCTGAAGGGCAGCGTGCTGCTGGCCGAGGAGGGCATCAACGGCACCATCGCGGGCACGGCCGAGGCGATCGACACGTTCGCCCACGAGCTCGCACACGGCGCCCCGTTCGGTGGCCGGCTCGACAATCTCGAACTAAAATTCTCGACGGCGGAGGCGATGCCGTTCGGCCGGCTCAAGGTGCGGCTGAAGAAGGAGATCGTCACGCTGGGCGATGCGGCCGCCGATCCGACGCGCCAGGTCGGCACCTATGTCGATGCGCGCGAATGGAACGCGCTGATCGCAGCCCCCGACACGCTGGTGCTCGACACCCGCAATGCCTTCGAGGTCGCGATGGGCACGTTCGAAGGCGCGGTCGATCCCGAGATCAAGAGCTTTGGCCAGTTCAAGGAGTTTGCTGCCCAGAAGCTCGATCCGGCAAAACACCGCCGGATTGCGATGTTCTGCACCGGCGGCATCCGCTGCGAGAAGGCGAGCGCGCACCTGCTCGCGCGCGGCTTTGCCGAGGTCTATCACCTCAAGGGCGGCATCCTGAAATATCTGGAAGTGGTGCCGGAGGCGCAGAGCCGCTGGCGAGGCGAATGCTTTGTGTTCGACGAGCGCGTTGCGCTGGGCCACGGTTTGCGCGAACGGGACAAGGACGCGGCACGTGACGAATGAGATCAAGACGCTGAACGAGCGCATCGACACGCTGGAGATGCGCATCGCCTATCAGGACGACACGATCGAGACGCTGAACCAGACCATCACCGCGCAGTGGAAGCAGATCGACGTGCTGACGCGGAAGATCGCAGAACTCGGCGAGCGACTGCAGGAGGCCGAGTCCCGTGCGCCGGGACCCTCCAACGAGCGCCCGCCGCATTATTGAGCGATATTGGCGACCGGCCGGCTCTTACTGTCCAGACGCCCTGGGCAGCAGGGTCATGACCTCGCCGGACATCATCAGGCGGTCGCGGCCAGCATCCTTGGCGGCGTAGAGCGCGCGATCGGCGGCCTCCACCAGCGAAGCGACTCCTGCGGTTCGCTCGAACGCCGGCCGGCAGGCCGCGCCGCCGAGCGAAGCACTCACGCGTCTCGAAATCGGGCTCGAGGCGTGGACGAGGTTCGCCCGGTGAATGGCCTCGCGGATCCGCTTGCCGATCCGGGCGCAGCCGGCGGCATCGGTATTCGGCAGCAGCATCGCGAACTCCTCGCCGCCGTAGCGCACCGCCAGATCGCCGGCGCGCTGCATCTCGGCCGCGAGAATCCCCGCGATCACACGCAGGCAGGCGTCGCCCGCGGGATGGCCGTATTCGTCGTTGTAGGCCTTGAAATGGTCGACGTCGATCATCAGCAAAGCGAGGCTGGAACGGTCGCGATAGGCCCGCGCCCATTCCTCCTCCAGCCGCTCGTCGAAATGGCGGCGGTTGGCAAGCCCGGTGAGGCTGTCCTCGATCGCAAGCGTCTCGAGCCGGGTTTCGAGCTGCTTGTGCTCGGTGATGTCGCGCGAGATCGCGACCACGCCGTCGACACGGCCGTTGTCCTTGCGCGTCACCCGCATCGTCGATTCGAGCCAGACCTCGCCTTTCTGCCGATGCGAGTTGCGGTAGGTGACGCGCGCCTCCTCCTTCTCGCCGCGCTTCATGGCATCGACGAGGGCCTGGACCTGCGGCAGGTCGTCGGCATGAATGCCGGCCAGCGCGGGCGTTCCCATCAATTGATTGGCCCGCCAGCCGACGACGCGGACCGACGACGGCGAGACATAGCGCAGCCGCTCGTCGAGCCCGATCCGGGTCACCATGTCGCTGGAGCCTTCGGCGAGCAGGCGGAAATGCGCTTCCTTCTCGACCAGGGCGGCCGCCATGCGCTGCCCGCGCTGCAACTGCCGCACCAGCACCGCGCCGATGATCGCGATCAGCATGACCAGCGCAAGCACGTAGAGCATGCGGGAGATCGCAGCGGCGCGCCACGGGGCCAGCAGTTCGTCCTTGTCGACGGTGGCGAGCAGAAAGAGCGGATAGCGGCCAGAGCGCTTGAAGAAGCTGAGCCGTTCGACGCCATCGAGCGGCGACTTGAAATGGTAGGCTCCGGCCGGCCGTTGCAGGCTCGGGTCGCGAAACAGCGGCTTGTCGGCGACGTTGCGGCCGACGAATTTTTCATTGCTCGGATTCCGCGCGACGATCAGGCCGTCGCCATGCGTCAGCGCTACGGAGCTGTTGCGGCCGATCTCGAACTGCTCGTAGAAGTGCGCGAGATATCGGGAGCTGATGGTCGCGAGCACCACGCCGCCGAAGCTGCCGTCCAGCTTGTTGAAGCGGCGCGACAGGGTGACGACCCATTCGCCGTCGATCAGACTCTTCACGGGGCGCCCGAAATGGGGCTCGCGCTTCGGCGAGAGCTGGTGCTGGCGGAAGAACGCGTCGTCGCTGAGCGTCGAGCCGATCGTGCCGGGCGAAGTCAGGCAGTTGCCCAGGTCGTCGATGATGGCGAAGCTGTGCACGCGCTCCATCGCCTTCTTGCGTACCTCCAGGAGGTTCTTGAGCTTGGCGATCGTAGCGGGTTCGGTGCCGTCCATCTCCAGCCGGCTGACGACGCCGACGACGCCTGAATCGAGCAGATCGAGGCTATCCTCGGCATGCTGCGTCACCGAGCGCGCAACGTTCGCCATCTCGGTCTCGGCGCCCCTGAGCACCGCATCGCGCGCGGCCCATTCACGCCAGGCGCTGACGCCGAGGATGGTCGCGCAGGTCAGCACGACGAACGCCGCCGCACGCAGCGGCAGGCGGCTCCATCCGGCTCTCTGAGTAGCAGCGCTCATGCGGCAGAATTCTCCGATCGTTTCGGAAACTCTGCCGCTTCTCTTAGTGAACTCTGAAATCACTACCGGAATACGCGGCTATCTCCCCGCTTTCCAGTAGTCTTACGGACGCCCGGATCGGCGCATCGCTAACAAGACATTAGCAGGCCTGTCGGAATCCGGCGCCCCTCGCCGCTAGCTGAAGATCGCCTTAACCTTGTCCCAGAGCGAGGGGGCATCTGCTTCCGCATCGGCCTTCGACGGTGTCGGCTGGGCGGCGCTGACGGGATCGGACGCCGGGAAGCTGTCTTCCAGACCCGTATCGAGCCTGGCGTGACGATCGGCGGCAAGCGCCTCGCGCAGATCGTCGGCGTGCTTGTCATGCGGGGCGGGATTGAATCTCTCAGCCATGATCTCCTCCTTTGGCTGGTCAACGCGACCCGATTGCGCAGGTTCCCCTGTTCCGCTGAGCGCCGGGGCGGTGTATCAGGAGCCATAACCTCGTTCAGGACCATTCGTGCCCCAGCCTGCAAAAAAGCCTTTCATCGACGTGCTCTCCGGCCAGCGCCAGCCCATCCCGCCCATGTGGATGATGCGCCAGGCCGGCCGCTACCTGCCGGAATATCGCGAGGTGCGCGCCAAGGCCGGCGGCTTCCTCGATCTCTGCTTCGACCCGGAGCTCGCCGCCGAGGTGACGCTGCAACCGATCCGCCGGTTCGGCTTCGACGCGGCGATCATCTTCTCCGACATCCTCGTGATCCCCTACGCGCTCGGCCGCTCAGTGCGCTTCGAGGTCGGCGAAGGCCCGCGGCTCGAACCGCTCGACGATCCCGCCAAGGTCGCAACGCTGGCGCCGCACGCCGATTTCGGCAAGCTCCAACCGGTGTTCGACGCCCTGAAGATCGTGCGCAGCGCGCTCGATTCCCGAACCGCGCTGATCGGCTTCTGCGGCGCGCCGTGGACGGTGGCGACCTACATGGTCGCAGGCCACGGTACGCCCGACCAGGCGCCCGCACGGATGATGGCCTATCGGCATCCCGAGGCGTTTTCCAAAATCATCGACGTGCTGGTCGACAGCTCGATCGAATATCTGCTGGCGCAGCTCGCCGCCGGCGCCGATGCCTTGCAGATCTTCGACACCTGGGCCGGCGTGCTGCCGCCGACCGAGTTTGCGCGCTGGTCAACCGAGCCGACCCGCCGCATCGTCGACGGCGTGCGCGCAAAAGTGCCGGATGCGAAGATCATCGGCTTTCCACGCGGCGCTGCCGCGCAACTGCCTGGCTATGTCGAGGCGACCGGCGTCAACGCCGTCAGCATCGACTGGACCGCTGAGCCGGCCTTCATCCGCGAGCGCGTGCAGTCGCGCGTCGCCGTGCAGGGCAATCTCGATCCGCTGGTGCTGATCACCGGTGGCGCCGCGCTCGACCGCGCGGTCGACAACGTGCTGGCCAATTTCGCTGAGGGGCGGCTGATCTTCAATCTCGGCCACGGCATCCAGCCGGAGACGCCGATCGCCCATGTCGAGCAGATGATCAAGCGGGTGCGGGGCTGATTTTTCCGTTCCTCAGAGGACGGAAACAAAAAAGTGCGAAAACAACCCCATGCACAGTAGAGAGATCACGGCCGATCAATCACTTAGCGCGCGCTGAAATCGGATGGGCCGTCATCGCACCAGATCGCGCCGAGGTTTGACCCGTCGGGCAAAACAGGGGCATAATGCCATCATCGCCCCCATGGGAAATTTGGTGAGACTCTAAAGCGCGATGAGATGCGCTTTAGGTTGTTGTTTGCGCATGATCATTCCGGAAAACCGCTTCGCACTTTTCCGGATCATGCTTTAGCGCGGCCGGCTGCGCTCGATGATCTCCGCCGCTCCCTTCGCCAGCAGATCGAGACCCACCGCACGGCCGAGCTCGCGCGGGCGGTTGGCCGGGCCCGTGCGCGAGGCTTCGATGATGGTGTTGCCGGAGAGGTCGAGCACGGATGCGGTGAGCGACATCTGATCGCCGGCGATGGTCGAAAAACCCGCCACCGGCGAATTGCAGTGGCCGTTGAGCACCCACAGCACTTCGCGCTCGGCATCGGCTGAGGCGTGCGCCGAGGGATCGTCGATCGATGACAGGATTTGCCGCGTTTGCCAGTCCTGCGCGGCGCATTCGACGGCGACGATGCCCTGCCCCGCCGCCGGCAGCATCTCCGCCGCGGTGAATTCGTAGGCGATCCGGTGCGCCAGGCCGACACGATCAAGGCCCGAGCGCGCCATGATCAACGCATCCGCCGGCCCCACCGCGCCGCCATCCGGCAGGCGCTGCTTCTCGCCATTGTCGAGTTTTCGCACGCGGGTGTCGGCTGCGCCGCGGAAGTGGATCACTTCCACATCCGGGAACAACCGCCGCGCATAGGCGGCCCGGCGCACCGCGTTGGTGCCGATTTTAAAACCCTTGCCGCGCGACTGGCGCAGCGCCTCCAGCGTCACGCCGTCGCGCAGCACCAAGGCATCGCTCGGCGGATCGCGCGACAGCGTGGCGCCGATGACGAGGCCGGGCGTGTCCTCGTTGCCCGGCATGTCCTTCAGCGAATGCATCGCCGCCTGCAATTCGCCCGACAGCACGGCGGCGCGGATCTGCGCCACGAAGGCGCCGCCCTTGCCGCCATGCGGCAGCAGCTTGCTGGTCTGGTCGAGATCGCCCGTGGTGTCGAACTTGACGATCTCGACGTCGAGACCGGGCACGGCGGCGGTCAGGCGGCGCGCGATCTCTTCCGTCTGGGCCAGCGCCATGGCGCTCTTGCGTGTGCCGATCTTGAATCGCGTAGCCAAGTCCAAACCCTCTCAAGCCGCGGAGTTACCGCGCATCCTCCAATATCATGTCGGAGGCCTTTTCGGCGATCATGATGATCGGCGCGTTGGTGTTCCCCGACACGAGGTCCGGCATGACCGAGCCGTCGACGATTCGAAGGCCTTCGAGCCCCCTCACCTTCAACCGCTGGTCCACCACCGCGAGCGCGTCGTTGCCCATACGACAGGTCGAGGTCGGATGGTAGATGGTGCTGCCGCGCTCGCGGCAATAATCCAGGAGCTCGGCATCCGTGGATACCTTCGCCCCGGGATCATACTCGTTGACCACGAACGGCTTCAGCGCCGGCGCGTTCAGGATCTGGCGCAGGATCTTCAGACCCTCGACGTTGGTGGTGCGGTCGGTCTCTGTCGACATGTAGTTGATGCGGATCTCCGGCGGCACGCTCGGGTCGGCGCTCCTGATGCGCAGGGAGCCGCGGCTCTCGGGACGGAGCTGGCAGATCGAGGCGGTGAACCCGGAGAAATCATGCAGCTTCTCGCCCATCTTGTCGGTCGAGAACGGCAGGAAGTGGATCTGGATGTCGGGTGAGGCGAGTCGCGGGCTGGTCTTGAAGAATGCGCCCGCGGTGCCCGCCGCAATCGTCAGCCAGCCCTTGCGGAACAGCGCATAGCGCGCGCCGGCGAGTGTGCGGCGGAGCGGATTGTTGACGGTGTCGTTCAGCGTGATCTTCTGCGAGCAGCGCATCACGATGCGGACCTGCATGTGGTCCTGGAGGTCGTGGCCGACGCCCGGCGCGTCCAGCACCACATCGATGCCGTGCCTGCGCAGGAGATCGCCAGGGCCGACGCCGGAGAGCTGGAGCAGCTGCGGCGAGTTGTAGGCACCGCTCGACAGCACGACCTCCTTCCGCGCCCGCGCGCGGCGCAGTGCAGCGCCTTGACGATATTCGACCCCGACGGCGCGGCGGCCCTCGAACAGCACGCGCTGGCCGAGCGCCTCGGTCTCGATCTTGAGATTGCCGCGTGTCCTCGCGGGGCCGAGATAGGCGACCGACGTTGAGGCGCGCCGGCCGTTGCGCGTCGTGATCTGGAACAGGCCGACGCCTTCCTGCGTGGCGCCGTTGAAGTCGGGATTGTAGGGCAGACCGGTCTCGACGGCGGCGTCGATGAACGCCTTCGACAGCGGGTCGGCCACGATCATGTTGGAGACCGGCAGCGGCCCGCCGCTGCCGTGATACTGATCCGCACCGCGCGCCTGGTTCTCGGCCTTCTTGAAGTAAGGCAGCACGTCGTCATAACCCCAGCCGGTGTTGCCGAGCTGGCGCCAGCGGTCGTAGTCCTCGTGCTGGCCGCGGACATAGAGCAGGCCGTTGATCGAGCTCGACCCGCCCAGCGTCTTGCCGCGCGGCTGGAACACCTGGCGTCCCCTAAGCTCCGGCTCCGGCTCGGTCTGGTACATCCAGTTGACGGACTTCTCCTTGAACAGCTTGCCGTAGCCGAGCGGGACGTGGATCCAGATATTGGAATCCTTCGGCCCGGCCTCGAGCAGGAGCACGCTGTGCTTGCCGTTCGCCGACAGGCGGTTGGCGAGCACGCAGCCGGCGGAGCCGGCGCCGACGATGATGTAGTCGAATTCGGGATCTGACGGTGCGAGGGAGGAATTTGCGTTCATGCGCTACTGTTCTTCTTGTTGGCGTGGGCGTTTCCAGTTCGTCACTAGCACAATCATGCGCGCACGCGCAGCGCCTCGACAAGCGACTTGAACGCACGGGCATATTCCGCGCCTGCCCTTGCGATGTCGGCGCGACCGGCGCAGGCGACTGCAGCCTCGGTCACCGCGCCGAGCAGCAGCCGCGCCAGCGGCTCGACCGGCTGACGCGCGATCAGGCCGGCCTCCATCGCTGCGGAAAGCGCACGCGGCATCTTGCCGCCAAAATGCTGCGCGTCGATCTCGCGCCAGCGCTCCCAGCCGAGCACGGCGGGACCGTCGCGCAGGATGATCTGACCGGTCGGTCCCTTCGCGGTCGCCGCGAAATAGTGCTGGGTACCGGCGACCATCGCGGCGAGCACGTCCTTCTCGGTCCGCGCGGTGCGGTCGATCTCGGCAACGAGGTCGCGCGAGACCTGGTCGAACACGGCTTCGAACACCGCCTCCTTGGTCTTGAAGTGATGGTAGACCGCGCCCTTGGCGACGGAGGCGCCTTCCGCGATCTCGTCCATGGTGGTGGCGGCAAAGCCCTGCGTCCCGAACAGGCGGCGTGCCGCCGTCAGGATCGCCTCCGATGTCGCCGCCCGCCGCTCCGCCTGTTTCGCCATGAGTCCCGTCTATCGCGTGATGAGAAGTCGAAGCGACTTCGGCCACGAGCGGCGCTCCATCCGTTCCCTCCCCCCTTGCGGGGGAGGGTCAGGGAGGGGGTACCACACGGGGGTTCTATCGATCGCGCATTCGCTCGGTGAATCATCAACAACTAACGCTCTTTGCTGAGCTACCCCTCTCCCTAGCCCTCCCCCGCAAGGGGGGAGGGAACGTACCTCCGTTGAGGCGCCAGCCGAGCCCCATCTCATCAATCTCGTCTAATCGAATTCGGTCTGGGCAGCCAGTTGACTTTTCGACCACCGGTCGGTATTTACCGACCATCAGTCGGTTTTCATTGTGAGGTCGCCATGCCCAGCCGTGACATCGTCGAAGCCTTTGCGAAGCGGCTGGAGGATGGCGACTTCGTCGGCGCGATCGAGCAATTCTACGCGCCCGACGCCGCGACCTACGAGAACAACGCCGCGCCGACGATCGGGCGCGACAGACTGGCGGCAAAGGAGCGCGGCGTGCTGGCCGCCTTCAGGGAGGTCAAGGCCGTCCGCATCGGCCCCAGCATGATCGAGGGCGACCATGTCGCCACCCGCTGGACCTTCAGCTTCACCAATGCCGAGGGCGTCATCCGAACGCTGGATGAGATCGCGTGGCAGACCTGGCGGGGCGATGAGCTGATCGAAGAACGGTTCTATTACGACCCGAAGCAACTGGGGCGGTGATCGCCCCTTCCTGACACCGGTGTCATCCCCCGGCATGACAGCGGAACCGGTGCGAACATGTTCATACCGTTACAACCGTAACGCGGGGCACCGCATTTGTATCGATTTGTTATCGATACGAATCTTTCGGCACCTAGAAGTGATCGCAACAGCAGCCGCCAGCGTGGATAATTCATAGTTCGTCAAAGGTTTGTCGCGAATTCTCCGGATCGAGCCGGACAAACGGCCCTGCTGCTAGGCTCTGGAATGCGGACTCAACTGACCACCTATTTCGCGCGGCTGTTCGCCGGCGATCTGTCGGCGTTCGGCGGTCCCGCAACGGACGAGGCCGTGGCGGGTTACATCCGCGCCGAACAGATGTCGCTGGTGCTCGGCTATTCGGTCGGCATCATGCTCGCCAATGCGTGCAACGCCATCGTGCTGGCCATCGCGCTGTGGGCGTCGCCGGACAGGACGTTCGCCGTGATCTGGGCGGTCACGGTCGCCGCCGCCGCGATCGCATTCGGCCTGCAATCCCACGCCGCCCGGCGCATCACCAAGCCACACTTCGTCTCGCAGCGCGCCATGCATCGGCTGGTGCGCAATGCCTTTCTCCTCGGGGCTGCCTGGGGCATCGTCCCGGTCGCCTTCTTCGCCAATGCGTCGACCGGCGGCCAGCTCGTTATCACCTGCCTGTGCTCGGGAATGCTGGCCGGCGGCGCGCTCGCCTTCGCCACGATCCCGATCGCGGCCATCGCCTTCACTGCCCCGATCTTCGTCGGCATCGCGATCTGCCTCGGCAGGAACGGCGACCTCGCCTTCCTGCTGATCGCCTTCCTCGTCGTGGTCTATGGCAGCGTGCTGCTGCGCGGCGTGTTCATCAATTCGTTCTCGTTCGCGCGGCGCGTGATGCGGCAGATCGAGGCGGAGCGCACGGTGCGACAGGACCCGCTGACGCACCTTCCCAACCGCTTCGCCTTCAACGAGACGCTCGATGCCGCGCTGAAGCGCCTTGCGCTATCGGGCGAGGAGTTCGCGGTGCTGCTGCTCGATCTCGACCGCTTCAAGGAGGTCAACGACAAGTTCGGCCATCCCGCCGGCGACGAATTCCTGGTGCAGGTCGCAGGCCGGCTGCAGCGCTGCACCCGTGCGGCCGAGCACGTCGCGCGCATCGGCGGCGACGAGTTCGCGCTGGTGATGGCCAATCTGGCGCGCCCCGAGGATGCGCTCGAGATCGCCGAGCGCTTCGTTGTGGCCTTCGACGAGCCGTTTCGGATCGAGGGCCGCCAGATCGTCGGCGCGACCAGCGTCGGCATCGTGCTGGCCCCGCGCGACGGCAACACGGCGCTCGACATCATGAAGAACGCCGACGCTGCGCTCTATCGCGCCAAGAAGGCGGGACCGGGCACCGTCTGCTTCTTCGAGCAAGCCGACGACAGGCTGTCCCGCGACCGCAAGGCGCTGCAAGCGGACCTGGAAGGCGCCATCGCGCGGGACGAGCTGTTCCTCGTCTTCCAGCCGTTCCTCGATCTCGACGAGAACCGCATCACCGGCTTCGAGGCGCTGCTGCGCTGGCAGCATCCTTCGCGCGGGCTGGTGCCACCGAGCGAGTTCATCGGAATCGCCGAGGAGACCGGGCTGATCCACGAGATCGGCGAATGGGTGATCCGGCGCGCCTGCGCGACGCTTTCGGACTGGCCCGAGGACATCAGGGTCGCCGTGAATTTTTCCGCGGCACAGTTTCACAACACGGCCATCCTCCAGACCATCGTGCAGGCGCTCGCCGATGCGAAGGTCTCTCCCAACCGGTTCGAGATCGAGATCACGGAATCGATGCTGCTGTCGAAATACGGCTCGGCCGCCTCGATCCTGAACGCGCTGCTGCAACTCGGCGTCACCGTGGCGCTCGACGATTTCGGCACCGGCTTCTCATCGCTGACCTACCTGCGCAAGCTGCCGTTCAGCCGCATCAAGATCGACCAGTCCTTCATCCGCGACATGCTGGTGCAGCCGGACTGCGCCGCGATCGTGAAGTCGGTGATCTCACTGGCGCGCGACCTCAACATCGCCGTGGTCGCCGAGGGCGTCGAGACCGCCGACCAGCTCGAATATCTGCGCGAGATCGCTTGCGACGAGGTGCAGGGTTATCTGATCAGCCGGCCGGTGTCGGCCGATAGCGTGCTGGCGCTGCTGAATACGAAGAAGTATCGGGCGATCTACGCGGCGTAGCGGCTTCCCCATTAGCATGAGCATCCCGGATCAGCGCGGCCCCAGCGCTTAACGAGATATGAATCGCGATAATTTGCCCCTACTCGTTAGCTTACCTTTATGGGCCTCGCCCTTAGGTAGCAGACGACCTGGATGTTGGGTGTCAGGAGTCATCGCAATGTCATTCGGCAAGCGTCAACCTGGAGCCGGTGCCGCCGCACAAGCTCTCACTTCCGACTCCGCTGGCACGAGAAGCCAGGCTATCGCCGACGCCGCGGCGACGCGTAGTCCAATTCGCTGGTTCCTCGTCTGCCTTGCCTGTATCGCGGCGCTTTAGGCACTGCTCGTCAGCTACGGTCCGGACATCATCCGCGACCACCGCCTCGCCGGGACCTGGCAGCCGGCATATGATCTGCAAGCCATGGAGGGGAAGTGCAAGCGGACGAACTTCGTCGTTACGCTCTGCACGGCCAAGATCAAGTCGGTCGCCAGGCCCGATCAGGCACCGATCGATCATAGCTTCTTCATGCTGTTCTCCGGAGGTGGCGGCGAGGCACTCGTGCCGGTGCGCTCGACGACCGATCGCACGGCAGTGTCGATCGCCTACACGGCGGAAACGAAACTCTGGAACCGCACGCTATCCTTCATTTTCTCGGCGGGCTTCCTGGCCCTGGCCAGTCTCGCAACGCTGCTGATCTTCTGGAAATCAGTCAATTGATCGCGCTGATGCGCTGCCTTTCAAGATCGGGGCAATAGACAGTGGCACTGTTCAAGGTACTTGGCGCCATCGGCGGCATCCTGCTGTTCTGGGGCTGGTTCCAATTGCCGTCCGGCTCCGGGGATACGGCGTCGCGACAGACCCTGTCGATCAGCGAGGAGCCGGACCGTATCGTACTCGGCTGGAGCGGACCTGTGCAGGAGCCGATGAGCGAGCGTGTTGCCGCCGCCTTCGATCGCTACAAGGCCGATCCACGCCGGCTCGTCCTCGTCCTCAACTCGCCGGGCGGCTCGGTCGAACACGGCCGCAAGGTCGTCGCCGCGATCCGTGGGCGCGATCATGCGATCGACACGCTCGTCCAGAGAGCCGGCGTCTGCGCATCGATGTGCGTTCCGATCTTTCTCTCGGGCACGAGGCGCATCGCCGATCCCGAGGCCTACTTCATGTTTCACCAGGTCAGCTTGAGCGGCAGCGCGAAGGACAACACGAGGCGGCCGGAACTCAGCGACGCCGAGCTGTCGCGAGCCGTCAAGACGATCGAGGCGCACGTCACCGACGAGTTCTTCCGCAGCGATATCGGCATCCGCGGCGTCAACACTGTGTGGCTTGCCAGGATGCGCGAGAAGATCTCGGGCCGCGATGTCTGGATGAGCGGCCAGCAGCTCGTGGATGAGGGCTCCGGTATCGTCGACAGACTCATTCGCACGCCTGCGCGCTAGCGAGCCCTCCCCGGCTTGCCTCAGACCGCATCCGCCCGCAGCAGCGTGTCCACCGTGATTGTGCCCCGCGCGCGGGAGACACAGGCGCAGATCTTCTGGTTGCTCTCTTTCTGATGGTCGCTGAAGAAGACGTCGCGATGGTCGATCTCGCCGTCGACCTCGACCACGTCGATGGCGCAGAGGCCGCATTCGCCGCGCTTGCAGTCGTACATCACCTCGTGGCCGCTGGCGTTGAGCACGTCCAGCATCGAGCGCTCGCGCGGGATCTCGAGCTCGATGTTCGAGTCCTTCAATCGCACGCGAAACGTTTCGGTCGGCAGCGTGCCGCTGGAGCCGAAGGTCTCGTAACGGAGATCGGCCAGCGGATGGCCGGCACCGATCCAGGCGTGGCGCGCGGCATCCAGCATTCGCATCGGGCCGCAGAACAGCGCGAGGGTACCTTGCGGCAATGAAGCAAACAGCGCGTCGAGATCGAGGCGTTTGCCTTCATCGCTGGCATGGACCACCAGACGCTCACCGAGCATCGCGGCGAGATCGTCGAGATAGGCGGCCTCACGGCGCGAGCGCACGGCATAATGCAGCCTGACATCCGCCCCGCGCCGCGCCAGCGCCTGCGCGGCGCCGAGGATCGGGGTGATGCCGATGCCGCCGGCGATCAGGCAATAGTTTTCGCGCGCCCAGTCCACCGCAAGCAGCGAGGCGGGTTGGGTGATGTCGAGCCGTGCGCCCGGCTGCAAGGACCACATATAGCGCGAGCCGCCGCGGGAATCCTCGGCGCGGCGCACGGCGATCCTGAGGCCGTGCGAAGAGGCCTCGCCGACCAGCGAATAGGACCGTGTCTCCGGCTGACCGTCGATGGTCACGCTGACATTGATGTGGCTGCCGACCGGATAGGCCGCGCCGTCGAACTGATCGGGGCGGATCAGGAATTCGCGGATGCCGGGGGCGAGATCGCGCGTCGAGACGAGCGTTGCCGGGGTCCAGGTTTCGATGAAGCGCATGGTGACTGCCCTCAATCGGTTGCGGTCTTGATCAGCGCGAGCGCCGGCAGCAGGTCGAGATGGGTCCGGTTGCGCAGCGCAAGCCTCAAGTTGCGAACCGCAAGCCGCGCATGTTCGCGCATGATGGCTTCGGCGCGCGCGCCTTCGCGGTTCTCGATGGCGTCGATGACGACGCGGTGGTGCTCCTGGCCGATGATCAGGATCTGCTGCGCCTCGGGCAGCGCCGACTGCGCCATCACGAAGCCGCTTGGGGAAGCGAACGGCAGCGCCGAGGCGCGGTCGATCTGCCGGATCAACGGCGGGCTGCGCGACAGTTCCGTGAGCACCGCGTGGAAGCGCGCGTTCAGCGTGACATAGGACGAGAACGCATCGACCGAGATCGGCACCTGACGCAGCAATTCGTCGATCGCAGCGAGGCATTCCTTAAGCGGTTCGAGCTCGCGCGCGGAGACGCCGCGCTCGGCAGCGAAGCGCGCAGCCAGGCCCTCCAGCGTGCCGCGCAGCTCGATGGAATCGGAGATGTCGCGCTCGGAGAACGCTTTCACCATGAAGCCGCCAGAGGGGATCGCTTCCAGCAGGCCCTCCTCCTCCAGCCGCACCAGCGCCATGCGCACCGGGGTGCGCGAGGCGCCGGTGGTCTCCACCGCCTGCAACTCGGAGATGCGCTCGCCGGGGCGCAAGGAGCCCGACAGGATCTGGTCGCGCAGCGCCAGCTGCGCCTTCACGGTCTGTGAGATGGAGCGGTCGACTTCACGTTCGGCCATGACCCGCTACTCCGCGGCCTGAAGGCGCGGCGGCGGATTTTCCTTCGCCACCATCTTGTCGATCAGCTTGCGCGACCACATCGCGCCGGCGTCGATGTTGAGATTGTAGAACACGCGATCGGGATTCTCGTCCATGGCGCGCTGCTGCGCCTCGAGGATCAGTTCGTCCTCGCGGAAGATGCCGGAGACGCCCTCGCGGATCTCGGTGGTGATGCGCTGCTCGCCGATCTGGTAGTTGCGGACGAAGGCCCAGAAGTAATGGCAGGTCTTCTCGGTCTCCGGCGTGATGGTGTTGAGCACGAAACCGTTGACGCCGTGCGAGCGGTTGCCTTCGGGCGCGCCGGTGCCGGTCGGCGCCACGCCGACGTCGATGGCGATCGTGCACGGCGCCTCGAAGCGGATGATCTGCCAGCGGTCGACGAGGCCGGCCTTGCCGAGCTGCTTGCCCCAGAACGGCGGCGGCTCGATGCCGCGCATCCAGCGCGTCACCGTCACCGTCTTCTCGCCATGGGTGACGTCGAACGGCGCTTCCGCCACCGCATCGTTGCCGATGGAGGAGCCGTGCACAAAGGTCTCGTGGGTGAGGTCCATGAGATTGTCGAGCACGAGGCGATAGTCGCAATTGACGTGGATGGTCTTGCCGTCGCCGGCCCAGGCCGGATCGTCGTTCCAGTGCATGTCGGGCACGAGCGCGGGATCGGCGAGCGCAGGATCGCCCATCCAGAGCCAGATGTAGCGATGGCGCTCGACGACGGGATAGGCGCGCACGCAGGCCGACGGGTTGATGGTCTCCTGCGAGGGCATGAAGGTGCAGCGGCCTTGCGCGTTGTACTTCAGGCCGTGATAGCCGCAGACGACGGTGTCGCCTTCGAGCCGGCCCTTGGACAGCGGCACCAGGCGGTGCCAGCAGGCGTCCTCCAGCGCGGCCACCGAGCCATCGGCCTTCCGGTACATCACGATGTGCTTGCCGCAGATCGTCCGCGGCAGCAGCGCCGGCTTCACCTCGGCGTCCCACGCGGCGGCGTACCAGGCGTTCATGGGGAAGGGTTTTGTCATCGGTCTCGCTCCCACGGATTATGTATGCGTTATGTATACAATAGCGGAGGGAGGTAACTATTCAAGATCAAAATTGGCGTATTCTAATACCTGTGCTTCATAATCTGTATACATAGTAAGATGTAATCCGAGTAAGCTCCACAAACTCGGTCACCTCTCCCGCTTGCGGGGGAGGTCGGCGCGTAGCGCCGGGTGGGGGCTTTCTCCGCGGAGGACACCCTCCGTAAACCTCGGACAATCCCGACGTGGAGACACCCCCCTCCCCAGCCCTCCCCCGCAAGCGGGAGAGGGAGCGCACCTCCCGTAAGGATAGTGTGTGCCTGGCTTTGGAGAGCCCTACGCCCCAAACACCTTCGCCAAGCCGGCCTGAGCCTCTTCCTGAATTCGCTTCAGGTGCTCGGTGCTGCGGAAGCTTTCCGCGTAGATCTTGTAGACGTCCTCGGTCCCCGACGGCCGCGCGGCGAACCAGCCGAAATCGGTCTCGACCTTGATGCCGCCGAAAGGCTGGCCGTTACCGGGCGCCTTGCTCAGCGTCGAGCGGACGGGATCACCGGCGAGATCTTTCAGGCCGAGTTGCTCGGGCGTGACGGACTTCAAAATGTTCTTCTGCGGCCCGGTCGCCGCGACGTCGATGCGCGCGTAATGCGGCACGCCGAACTCGGCGGTGAGATCATTGAACAGCTGGCTGGGATCGCGGCCGGTCTTGGCCATGATCTCGGCGGCGAGCAGGCCGAGGATGATGCCGTCCTTGTCGGTGGTCCACACCGTGCCGTCGCGCCTGAGGAACGAGGCGCCCGCACTCTCCTCCCCGCCGAAACCAAAACCGCCGCTGACGAGGCCGTCGACGAACCATTTGAAGCCGACCGGCGTCTCCACCAGCTTGCGGCCGAGCTTCTTGGCGACGCGGTCGATGATCGAGCTGGACACCACGGTCTTGCCGATCGCAGCGTCCCTGCCCCAGTTCGGGCGGTGCGCGAACAAATAGGAGATAGCGGTCGCCAGATAATGGTTCGGATTCATCAGGCCGCCGGTGCGCGTGACGATGCCGTGGCGGTCGGCGTCGGTGTCGTTGGCAAAGGCGACGTCGAAACGATCGCGCATCCCGATCAGGCTCGCCATCGCGTAAGGCGAGGAGCAGTCCATGCGGATCTTGCCGTCCCAGTCGACTGTCATGAAACGGAAGGTCGGGTCGATCGACTCGTTCACGACGGTGGCCTTGAGGCCGTAGCGCTCGATGATCGGATGCCAGTAATGCACGGCGGCGCCGCCGAGCGGATCGATGCCGATCTTGATGGCGGCGGATTTGACGAGGTCGAGATCGACGACATTGCCGAGATCGGCGACGTAGGGCGTGATGAAGTCGTAGGCGTGGACGTTCGCGGACTTCTTCGCCTTGGCGTAGTCGATGCGCTTCACGCCCTTGAGACCGTCGGCGAGGTAGGCGTTGGCACGCTTCTCGACGACGCCGGTCACGTCGGTATCGGCGGGGCCGCCATGCGGCGGATTGTATTTGTAGCCGCCGTCTTCGGGCGGATTATGCGAGGGCGTGATGACGACGCCGTCGGCAAGGCCGCTGCTGCGGCCCTTGTTGTAAGTGAGGATCGCGTGCGAGATGACAGGCGTCGGCGTGTAGCCGCCGTCCTTGTCGATCATGATGTCGACGCCGTTGGCGGCGAACACCTCGACGGCGCTGACCAGCGCCGGCTCGGCCAGCGCATGGGTGTCGATGCCGATGAAGAGCGGGCCGGTCAGCCCCTTTTCCTTGCGGTAGTCGCAGATCGCCTGCGTGGTCGCAAGGATGTGGCCCTCATTAAAAGTGTTCTTGAACGAGGTGCCGCGATGGCCGGAGGTGCCGAACGCCACCCGCTGCGCGGGGTCCGCAACATCGGGCTTGCCCGCAAAATAGGCCGTCACCAGCCGTGGAACGTTGGTGAGCGCGCTCGGCGCAACCGGCTTACCCGCCGCGGGATCGACTTCTGCCACTGCAACTCTCCGTGCCTTCAAACGACAGCCTAGAGCTTTTTCGGTTCCGATAGAATCGGAACGGAAGCTCCAGATTTTTGTTTTGACGCGTTTCCTTCACGCGAACCGGCATCCACTTCGCTGGAAAACGCCCAAGAACACCATACCATCGGCCGGCGCATCGCCAAGCCGATTGCCGGACCGGCGCAAGTGGCCGGCCCGACGGTCACACTCCGGCCAAAGATCAGCCGACAACGCGCATCCGGCTCAGGATGATCCATGGCCATGACGCATGGCGCTCCTCGTACTTTGGTCCCGGGTTTCGGTTGATTCAGGACAAAGACGCCGCCGCGTGGCGTGGGGCACGCTGCTTGCCGTTTGATCAACGAAAGCCGGGATTTGCAGGATCAGCCCGCCGATCCCTTGGCTGATTCCTCGCTGATTGCCTTGGGGGAGTAAACTCAAGATGACTGGACGTTTGATCTTCACGCTCGTGCTGGCCCTGGCGACGTCGTCGTTCGCCGCACCGTCCGCCTCCGCCGCCGAGGGCGATGCCGCCGCGGGCAAGACCGTCTTCCAGCGAACCTGCGAGAACTGCCACGCGGTGGTGATCGGGGTGAACAAGGTCGGCCCAAGCCTCTGGAATGTCGTCGACCGCAAGCCCGCCGTCGTTCCGGACTTCGCCTATTCTGATGCCATGAAGGCCAACAAGGAGGCATGGACGCCAACGGCGCTGGATGCCTACCTCGCCGACCCCCGCGGCGACGTCCACGGCGTCAAGATGTTCTTCAAGGGGCTGCCGAACCCCACGGATCGGGCCAATGTCATCGCCTATCTTCAGACGCTGAAATGAGCGGTCGCTAGAGCAATGAGATCAGGATGAGTTCGCCGGGTCATGCGGTTCTGTTATGATCCGCGCGGCCACGGAGAATCATCCACCCATGGACTTGGCGCGCTGGCATCTGCCCGTGCTCATCCTGCTCGCCATCGCGGGGCTTGTTGTGCGCGCCAACGCCGCCGAGTTCTACACCGAGGATCTGCGCATCCCGATGGCGGAGGCGGGAGCGCAGGGGCTGGAGGCATTCCTGGTTCGCCCCGCGGGGACGAAGCGCTATCCGCTGGCGCTGCTCAGCCACGGCTCGCCGCGCAAGTTCGAAGATCGCGCGACGATGTCGGCGCACAAATATTACGGCATCGCCCTGGAATATGCCCGGCGCGGCTTTGCCGCGCTGATCGTGATGCGGCGCGGCTACGGCACCTCGCCCGGCGGCCGCGTCGACAGCGTCGGCGGCTGCGCCAATGCCGCCTATTTGCCAGCAGCGTCGATTGCGGTTGCCGATTTGCGCGCGGCGATCGACGCGATGGCACGGCGGGCCGACGTCACGACATCGGGCATGATCGCGGCCGGCCATTCCGCCGGCGGGCTCGCCACCGTCGCACTGACGGCGCAGGCACCAAGCGGCCTCGTCGCCGCCATCAGCTTCGCCGGCGGCCGCGGCTCGCGCGACGACGACGACGTCTGCAACGAGGATGGGCTGGTGCAGGCTTTTGCCAGCTTCGGCAAGACTTCGCGCGTGCCGATGCTGTGGGTCTATGCCAGCAACGATTCGTATTTCGGTCCCGAGCTCGCGCGCCGGCTCTATGACGGGTTTCGCGGCAACGGCGGCACCGCAAAATTCGTCGCAGCGCCGGCTTACGGCGACGATGGACACTACCTCTATTCCGTGGTCGGCCGCCCGCAATGGACGCCGTATCTGGACGCGTTCCTGCGCGAGCGTGGGCTGAACCACGACATCCTGAGCCCGCCCGATCCGCTGCCGCCGCCGAGCCAGCTCAACGAGGCCGCGCGCGCCGAGTTCGCGCGCTATCTCGCCAGCACGATGCCGCACAAGGCTTTTGCAGTGTCGCCCAACGGCGGCTACGGCTGGCGTTCGGGGCGCACGACCGCCGACGACGCCCAGCGCGATTCACTCGCAGCCTGCATGAAATGGTCGACGGCCTGCACGCTCTATGCGGTCGACGACCGGCTGGCCGGGCCTGCGCAGAGATCAGCCACGGACCAGAGCGCGCGATCGCGCTAGAGCCGTTCGCTGAGCGCGAGCTTGTAGCCGACGCCGGTGACGGTCGCGATCACGGGCGTGCCGCTGCCGACGAGCTTGCGGCGCAGCCGCGCCACCAGCGCATCGACGGTGCGGATGTCGACCTCGGCCTGGCGGTTGCTGACGACCTCGATCAGATAGTCGCGGCTGAGCGGCCGGCCATCGGCGCCGACCAGCGCGGCGAGCAGGTCGAATTCGGCGCGGGTCAGCGCCACCGGCTTGCCGTCGGCGCCGAGCAGCTCGCGCCGCGTCAGGTCGATGATCCAGTCGCCGAAGGCGATCGAATTGTGGTTGCGCGCCGCCTTGCGGTCGATCGAGCGCCGCCGCAGCACGCTGCGTGCGCGCGCGAGCAGGTCGCGCAGGTTGATCGGCTTGGTGACGTAATGGTCGCCGGCGATCTCGAGGCCAAGAATGCGATCCACATCGGTGTCGCGGCGGGTCACGAAGATGATGCCCGCATTGCTGGTTGCCTGGATCTCCTTGGCGAGCTCGAAGCCGTCGCCGTCAGGCAGCTGCACGTCGAGGAAGACGAGATCGGTGCGCGCGCGCAGCGCCTGGCGGCACTCCGCGCAGGAGCCGGCGCCGACCACGTCGAAATTGTTGTCGTTGAAATAACCGACCAGCATCGTCCGCGTCACCGGATCGTCCTCGACCACGATCAGCCGCTCGCGGCCTGCGGGACGTATCTCCTGACGTGCGGAATCAGCCACGATGTTGGATGTCCTGTGTGCGTGCGACCCGGCCTGAAAAGTCGCGCCGTCGCGCAACACATTGTCATGTGAACGAACATTCACAGCTGGTTCGAGCCCCCGAAATTGCCTGGCCAATACTAGGCGTATTGTGCTGCCCAAACAATATTGGTCACGATCTCGCCGTATTAAGTATGAATTACCCCACACTTCTCATCCGGCGCACCATCAACCCGGCATGGTCCGTGCGAGTGCCGCGGCGCCGGCTCCAGACTCGAACGCCGGTTAACGTAAAGAATGCCTTCGGCTTCGGGAAAGCCGGCCGCGCCTCTATGGTCCCGCCTGCAGATGGAAACCGAAGGAGCAGGCGTGATGCAGGGGCAGCCCCGGCCGATTGCCGGTCGAACCGAGAAAGCCGCAACGCCCTTCGGTCGTTCGCACAGTCTCGACTTCCTGCGCGGTCTTGCCATCGTCGGCGTGATGGCGATCCACGTTTCACAGTCTTTTCCATCGAACATCCGTGTCGTCGACTTCGCCTTCATGTGCGGCTGGACCGGCGTCAACGTGTTCTACTTCGTCAGTGCCATGACGATGTGCCTGATGTGGACGCAGCGCACCGAAACCAATCCGACGCGCAATTTCTACATCCGGCGTGCCTTACGCATCGCGCCGCTGTTCTGGCTCGCGATCCCGCTCTATCTCGCCGTCAACGGCACCGGCCCGAGCGCCAACGCGCCTGATGGCATCGGGCCGCTCCAGGTGATCCTGACGGCGACGTTCCTGCACGGCTTCTGGCCCGACAGCGTCAACAGCGTCGTGCCGGGCGACTGGTCGATCGCCGCGGAGATGACGTTCTATCTGCTCTTCCCGTTCCTGATCACCGCGTTCGGTGCGCGCCGCCACCTCTATCTCGTGCTGGCGATTGCGCTGCATCTCGTCAATGTCTGCCTGTTCAAGCCGTTCGCCTTTGCGCTGTTCTCCGCCCATTACGGGCCGGGCAATGAAGCTTTCGTGTGGAACGCGCTGCATATCAGCTTTCTGAACCAGCTTCCGGTCTTCCTCGTCGGCTGCGCGCTGTTCTTCGCGCTGCGCGACGGCTTTGCGAAATCTGACGCAGCGATCCTCGTCGTCTTCATCGCGCTGTCCTTCATCGCCGATCGCGCCACCGGCTCGCACGAGTTCAACTATCTGATGATCAACCTCGTGCTCGGCACGGGTGTTGCCGGCTGCATTCGCCTGGCGATCCGCTGGTCGCCGATCGAGGCGCTCGGCCGCAATTCCTATTCGATGTACCTGTCGCACTTCGCAGTGATCTACGGCCTGCGCCAGATCTGGCCGCTCGCGGATGGGCTGGCCTCGCTGCTCGTCGCCTACGCCGTCACCGCCGCGCTCAGCTATCTTGTCGCGCGCGCGACCTGGCATCTGGTCGAGCAGCGCGCGCAGGATCTCGCGCACCGCCTGACCTCTGCGGGCTCCGGCAGCTCAGCCATGCGGCTTGGCATCGCCGCATCTGCGACGGGCACGCGCTGAACGTTCCTGCGTCCGTCTTCGGCGGCCCGATGCGGCTTGCCTCGCTGCCTGCTTCGACTCTACTGTGAGGGATCTTCACGCTGGAGTAGGCACCATGGAGGTCATACTGCTCGGCACCGGCGGTCCACGCCCGGACCCGCGCCGCATGGCCACGACCACGCTGATCAGGCTCGGCGACGAGAACATCCTGTTCGACGCAGGCCGCGGCGTCATGGTGCAGCTCCACAAGGCCGGTGTGCCGCTCGGCGCCATCAATACGGTCTTTCTCACCCATCACCACTTCGATCACATCGGCGATCTCTACGACGTGATGCTGAATTCATGGATGCATGGTCGCAAGGACGATCTGCGCATCTATGGACCGCCGGATACCGAACGGCTCGTCAACACGCTGGTCACGCAGGTCTACGACAAGGACATCGCCTGGCGCGATCAGGGCGAGCCGACCTTCCGCGGCTGGAAGCCGGTGGTCGCAACGGACATCATTCCCGGTCCCGTTCTCGACACCGGCCGCTGGAAGATCAGCGCCGAGCTCGTCTCGCATGGCGACGGCCTCGACATGTCGCCGGCGTTCCTGGCGCGCTGGATGTGTCTCGGCTACCGCTTCGAGGCAGAGGGGAAGGTCATTGCGATCTCCGGCGACACGGTCCCCTGCCCCGGTCTCGAGCGATTGGCCGAGGGCGCCGACCTGCTCGTCCAGGTCTGCTTTCTCGCAACGCCCGAGATCAACAATGAGCACCTCCGCCGGCTGGCGAAATACACGATCGCCTGCGGCGATACCGTCGGCAAGGTCGCGGCCAAGGCCGGCGTCAAGAAGCTCGCGCTGACCCATCACCGGCCGCGCACGGACGATGCCATGCTGAATGCGCTGCTCGCGGACGTCCGACAGGATTATTCGGGTCCGGTCGTGATCGGCGAGGACCTGACGCGGATCGAAGTCTAAAGGACGGTGGATCTCAGGACGATGAGACCTCGATGCGGAACGACAATCGCTCTTCCGCACCGGGCGCGATATGCATCAGGCCGGGCTTGTCGCTGAACTCGCCGTCGAAACCGGCGGGACTGGCATGGCCGCGCCAGGGCTCGATGCAGAGGAACGGCGCGCCTGACGGTTTCGACCAGACACCGAGCTCGCGAAAGCCGCACCATGACATTGTGAGCCGGGGCCCGGTCGATGCGCCGTCGCCTGCGGCAAAGCGAACCGAGTTGCTCTCGATCCGGTCGAAGATGACGGCGTCGTCGACAAACAGGGATTCGGACAGGGGCAGCACCGTGCCCTTGACGGGCGTTGCCTCCGCTGTCGCACGCAGCAAACCGCCGTCGAGACGACGGACCGGAGACGACTCCGCGTTCGCGAAGGTCAACGCATAGCTTTCCTTGGACACACCGGGCTGAAGCGGCCAGTTGAAGGCGGGATGGCCGCCGAGCGAAGCCGGCAATGTCTCGCTGCCGATGTTCGCAACCGTGAGCGAGAGGTCGAGACCGGTCTCATCGATCGTATAAGTTGCCGTCAGGCGGAATGCGAACGGATAGAGCGCCCGCGTCGTCTCGTTGTCTTCGAGCACCAGCACGCAGCGGCTTCCGCCGCGCTCCGCCCACCGGAAGCGGCTGTCGCGCGCAAAGCCGTGCTGCGTCATCCGGTACGTCTTGCCCTTGTGCCGCAATTCGTCATTGGCGAGACGACCGACGATCGGAAACAACAGCGGCGCGTGGCGCGGCCAAGCCGGCTCGGCCTGCCAGACGAATTCGACCCCGGCGTCGCTCCTCAGCGAGCACATTTCGGCGCCTTGCGCCTTGACGGTCGCGGTCAGCCCGCCGCTGCGGATCGTGTGCGTGTCGTCGGTCATGACAATCTCCATGGCGGCAGCGAGGCTGACGGGCCAAAGCGCAAGTCGCCCGGTGCGACCGGATCATATCGCATTGGAGTTTGGCCCGTCTCCATCCTTCGAGACGCCCGCCTCTAGCGGGCCCTCAGGATGAGGTCAGGTTTTGCGGCGAGATATCCACCCCCCATGGTGAGGAGCCCGCCAAAGCGGGCGTCTCGAACCATGCAGACCGACGGCTAAGCCTGCGGCTAGCGCCCGATGCTCTCGTAGGTGAAGCCGGCGGCGGCCATCTCTTCGGGGCGGTAGATGTTGCGGAGATCGACGACGACAGGCTGCGCCATGGTCGCCTTCAGCCGGTCGAGATCGAGCGCGCGGAACTGCACCCACTCGGTCACGATGACGAGGGCATCGGCGCCTTGCGCGCAGGAATAGGCATCCTCGCAATAGGTGATGTTCGGCAGCTCACCCTTGGCCTGCTCCATGCCGACGGGATCGAACGCCTTGACCTTCGCGCCCATGTCGATCAGGCCGGTGACCAGCGGGATCGACGGCGCATCGCGCATGTCGTCGGTGTCGGGCTTGAAGGTGAGGCCGAGCACGGCGATGGTCTTGCCGCGCAAGCTCCCGCCGAGCGCCTGGCTCACCTTCCGCGCCATCGCGCGCTTGCGGTTCTCGTTCACCGCCAGCACGGATTCGACGATGCGCAAGGAGACATCATAGTCCTGCGCGATCTTGATCAGCGCCTTGGTGTCCTTCGGAAAGCACGAGCCGCCGAAGCCGGGGCCGGCATGCAGGAATTTGGTGCCGATGCGGTTGTCGAGGCCGATGCCGCGCGCGACCTCCTGCACGTTGGCGCCGACCTTTTCGGAGAGATCGGCGATCTCGTTGATGAAGGTGATCTTGGTCGCGAGGAACGCGTTCGCGGCGTATTTGATCATCTCCGCGGTGCGGCGCGCGGTGAACATCAGCGGCGCCTGGTTCAGCGACAGCGGGCGATAGATGTCGCCCATCACCTTGCGGCCGCGCTCGTCGGAGGTGCCGACGACGACGCGGTCGGGGAATTTGAAGTCGCGGATCGCCGCGCCTTCGCGCAGGAATTCGGGATTGGAGGCGACGACGACGTCGGCCTTCGGGTTGGCCTCGCGAATGATGCGCTCGACCTCGTCACCGGTGCCGACAGGCACGGTCGACTTGGTCACGACGACGGTGAAGCCGGACAGCGACTGCGCGATCTCTTTCGCGGCAGCGTAGACGTAGGACAGATCGGCGTGACCGTCGCCACGGCGCGAGGGCGTGCCGACCGCGATGAACACGGCGTCGGCATCGGCGACCGGCTTCGACAGGTCCGTGGTGAAGTCGAGCCGCTTGGCCTTGACGTTGGTTGCGACCAGCTCGTCGAGGCCGGGCTCGTAGATCGGGATCTCGCCGCGGTGCAGGGCCGCGATCTTCTTCTCGTCCTTGTCGACGCAGGTGACGTCGTGACCGAAATCCGCAAAGCAGGCTCCGGAGACCAGTCCCACATAGCCCGTTCCGATCATCGCGATGCGCATGAATAACCCTGTTTTGGCTTGGTTAACGAAACCCCAATGCGGGGCGGTTTAGCATTTTCCCGGTCGAAGGGAACCGTCGGCGAACAAAAACCGGCACGCGAATTGAACCGGTAAAGAAGTCTGAAACCGTGGGGCTTCAAACTGCCCCACGCCCAGACAGGGCCCGGCGGAACACGGCTCGAAAAGGGACACCATGGCACCATCAGACACAATCGCGGCACACGGGCTTTCCAAGGCCCCGGCTGCCGCGCGTGTCGACTGGGTCGACTATGCCAAGGGCATCTGCATCGTCATGGTCGTGATGATGCATTCGGTGCTGGGGGTCGAGCTCGCCGCCGGCGAGGCCGGTTTCATGCATGTTGCCGTGGCCTTCGCAAAGCCGTTCCGGATGCCGGATTTCTTCCTGATCTCGGGCCTGTTCCTGCCGCTCGTGATCGACCGCGACTGGCGAACCTATCTCGACCGCAAGGTGATGCATTTCGCCTATTTCTATGTCGTCTGGGTGACAATCCAGTTCGGCTTCAAGGCGCCCGCGTTTGCCGCGGAGACGAGCTGGCGCGACGTCGGTCTCCTCTATCTCGAATCCTTCATCGAACCGTTCGGCACGCTCTGGTTCATTTATCTGCTGCCGGTGTTCTTCGTCGTCACAAAACTGACACGCAAGCTCCCGCCGCTCGCGATCTGGCTGATCGCCGCAGCGCTGGAGACGGCACGCATCTCGACCGGCTGGACCGCGATCGACGAATTCTGCGCGCGCTTCGTCTATTTCTATTCGGGCTATGTGTTCGCGCCTTATGTATTCGCACTGTCGGATCGCGCGCGCACTCATCCCGCGCTGGCGGTCGCAGCGCTCGCGGCGTGGGCGCTGGTCAACGCCGGCCTCGTCGCGCTCGGCATCAGCGAATGGAAGATCGTCTCGCTCGTGCTCGGCTTCGCCGGCGCCGGCGCGATCATCACGACCGGCACGCTGCTCGCGCGCGCGCGTTGGCTGAACTTCTTCCGCTTCTGCGGCGAGCATTCGATCGTGATCTATCTCGCCTTCTTCCTGCCGATGGCGGCGACGCGGACCCTGCTGCTGCGCACCGGCATCATCCCTGATATCGGTACGGTGTCGCTGATCGTCACCATCGCCGGCGTGCTCGGCGCGCTCGCGATCTGGCAGCTAGCGCTGCGGCTCGGTGCGCACTTCCTGTTCGAGCGGCCCGATGCGCTCTGGATCGCGCCGAAGAAGGCGGGCGTGCGGTTGCAGGCGGCGGAGTAGCTGCGCTCTCGGTGTCGTCGCCCGGCTTGACCGGGCGACCCAGTACGCCGAGACGCCAGTGATTCAGCCGAGAAGCCGCGGCGTACTGGATTCCCCGCCTTCGCGGGGAATGACAGCGGGGGGATACGGGAAACGACAGTGGGGATAGCGGCATCCGCAAGCCAAAAATCCCCCTCCCAAGGCTGTCAAACCCCGCAAAAATTCATACATTGCGGCCATGCCCAAGACATCGCCGAAGCCATCCCCGAAGACCTCCGCCAAAGCTGACACCAAGGCCGCGCCAAAGGCCGCCGACGTCAAGCCCGCTGCTGCGACAGCTGCTGCCAAATCGGTCGCGGCCAAGGCGGCCGGCAAGGGCGATCACATCTTCCTGGTCGACGGTTCCGGCTACATCTTCCGCGCCTATCACGCGCTGCCGCCGCTGAACCGCAAGTCCGACGGCTTGCAGGTCAATGCCGTGCTCGGCTTCTGCAACATGCTGTGGAAGCTGCTCCGCGACATGCCCGCCGACAACCGGCCGACGCATCTCGCCATCGTGTTCGACAAGTCGGAAGTGACGTTCCGTAACAAGATCTATCCCGAGTACAAGGCGCACCGGCCGCCGGCGCCCGACGATCTCATTCCGCAATTCGCGCTGATCCGCGAGGCCGTGCGCGCCTTCGACCTGCCCTGCCTGGAGCAGGGCGGCTTCGAGGCCGACGACCTCATCGCGACGTATGCGCGGCAGGCGTCCGATCGCGGTGCCCACACGACCATCGTGTCCTCCGACAAGGATTTGATGCAGCTCGTGAACGACAAGATCGTCATGTACGACACCATGAAGGATCGTCGCATCGGCATCCCCGAGGTGATCGAGAAGTTCGGCGTGCCGCCGGAGAAGGTGGTCGAGGTGCAGGCGCTGGCCGGCGACTCCACCGACAACGTGCCGGGCGTTCCCGGAATCGGCATCAAGACCGCGGCGCAGCTCATCGTCGAATATGGCGACCTCGAGCAACTCCTGTTCCGCGCCACCGAGATCAAGCAGCCGAAGCGGCGCGAGGCGCTGATCGAGAATGCCGAGAAGGCCCGGATCTCGCGCAAGCTGGTGCTGCTCGACGACAAGGTCGATCTGGAGGTGCCTCTCGACGACCTCGCGGTCCACGAGCCCGATGCGCGCAAGCTGATCGCGTTCCTGAAGGCGATGGAATTCACCACGCTGACGCGTCGCGTCGCCGACTATTCGCAGATCGATCCTGCCAATGTCGATGCCGATGCGAGCAATAGCAGCGCCGCCAAAGCCGGCGGCGGCGCGGCGAGAGCAACATCGTCCGAGACGTCAGGCGATCTTTTCGCCGCTCCGGCGGCGGCCGCGACCGGCGGCGACAAAGGCGACAAGTCGGCGAGCCTCAAGGGCGCGCCGATCTCGCTCGCCGCGGCGCGTGAGGAAGCGCTCCGCAAGCTTCCGGTCGATCGCAGTAAGTACCAGGCGATCACGTCGCTGAAGGAGCTCAACGCCTTCATCGCGCGCATCCACGATTCCGGCCATGTCGCGCTCGACATCAAGGCCAACTCCATCGATCCGATGCAGGCCGATCTCTGCGGCATCGCGCTGGCGCTGGCGCCGAACGAAGCCTGCTATGTGCCGCTGGCGCACAAGCAGTCCGGCGGCGACGGCGGCCTGTTCGACGCCGGCCTTGCGCCCGACCAGGTCAAGCATAGCGATGCGATCGAAGCGTTGCGGCCGGTGCTGGAATCGCCGGGCATTCTCAAGATCGGCTTCGACGTCAAATTCGCCGCCGTGATGCTGGCGCAGCACGGCATCACCTTGCGCAACACCGACGATGCGAAATTGATTTCCTACGTGCTCGATGCCGGTCGCGGTTCGCAAGAGATCGACTCGCTGTCCGAGCGCTGGTTCGGCCATGCCATGCTGAAGGAGAGCGAGCTGCTCGGCAGCGGCAAGGGCAAGATCACCTTCGACCAGGTCCCTATCGACAAGGCCGCACCGCTGTCCGCGGAAGGCGCCGACATGGCCCTGCGCGTCTGGCGCGTGCTGAAGCCGCGCCTCGTTGCCGAGCACATGACCACGGTCTACGAAACGCTGGAGCGGCCGCTGGTGTCGGTGCTCGCGCGGATGGAGCGGCGCGGCATCTCGATCGACCGCCAGGTGCTGTCGCGGCTATCAGGCGACTTCGCCCAGACCGCCGCGCGGGTCGAGGCCGAGATCCAGGAGATCGCGGGCGAACCGGTCAATGTCGGCAGCCCGAAACAGATCGGCGACATCCTGTTCGGCAAGATGGGACTATCCGGCGGCACCAAGACAAAAACCGGCGCCTGGTCGACCACCGCGCAGGTGCTCGATGATCTCGCCGAGCAGGGCCACGACTTCCCGAAGAAGATTTTGGAGTGGCGCCAGGTCTCCAAGCTGAAATCGACCTATACCGACGCGCTGCCGACCTATGTCAACCCGCAGACGCATCGCGTGCACACGACCTACGCGCTGGCCGCGACCACGACGGGACGGCTGTCGTCGAACGAGCCGAACCTGCAGAACATTCCAGTGCGGACCGAGGACGGCCGAAAAATCCGCCGCGCCTTCATCGCGACGCCAGGGCACAAGCTAGTCTCCGCCGACTATTCGCAGATCGAGCTGCGGCTGCTCGCCGAGATCGCCGACATTCCCGTGCTGAAGCAGGCGTTTCGCGACGGGCTCGACATTCACGCCATGACGGCCTCCGAGATGTTCGGCGTGCCGATCAAGGGCATGCCGAGCGAGATCCGCCGCCGTGCGAAAGCGATCAATTTCGGCATCATCTACGGCATCTCGGCGTTCGGCCTCGCCAACCAGCTTGGCATCGCGCGCGAGGAGGCGTCCGCCTACATCAAGAAATATTTCGAGCGCTTCCCCGGCATCCGCGCCTATATGGACGAGACGCGCGATTTCTGCCGGAGCCACGGCTACGTCACCACGTTGTTCGGCCGCAAGTGCCACTACCCCGACATCAAGGCCTCGAACGCCTCGGTGCGCGCCTTCAACGAGCGGGCCGCAATCAACGCGCGGCTGCAAGGCACCGCCGCCGACATCATCCGCCGCGCCATGACGCGGGTGGAGGACGCGCTCGCCGAGAAGAAACTCTCGGCGCAGATGCTGCTCCAGGTGCATGACGAACTGATCTTCGAGGTGCCGGACGCCGAGGTCGAAGCGACGCTGCCGGTCGTGCAGCACGTCATGCAGGACGCGCCGTTCCCGGCCGTGCTGCTCTCGGTGCCACTGCATGTCGACGCGCGCGCGGCGAACAATTGGGACGAGGCGCATTAGGAGCCTCTGGTGTCGTCCCGGACAAGCGCAGCGCTGATCCGGGACCCATATGTGGACGGCCCCCGTGGCACAAGAGCTTTGTGAGGTCTGATCGGATCGCTTGCATCCATATGTGCGGCCTGTAGGTGCAGCTCTGTAGCCGCTGGCCAAGATGGTTTCCGCAACACGAGTTCCAATCACCGCTGCGACCTTTTACGGCCAATGGGTCCCACGGATTTGCTCGCGTCTCGGGTCGACCGATCACACCATCTCCTCTGCTCCTGCAGCTCCGGTTCGGGCGGCGGACGCCGGCCGGCCGAATCTCTCAACTACGCGGCAACAGCCATTTGGGCATCGATCCGCGCGCTATCGTAGCTTTCCCCCGTGGTCATCAGTTTCCAGGCGATGCGAGCCATCTTGTTGGCCAGTGCCACTGCGGCAAGCTTCGGCGTCTTGCGCTTGAGAAGCTCGATCAGCCAGCGAGGCCCGCGATCTTTGGTTTTGGCCACCTTCACCACCGAGGTTGCCCCGACCACGAGCAGCTGACGCAATCTCTCATCACCTGCCCGGGTGATCTTGCCGAGCCGGGTCTTTCCCGCAGTGGAATGGTCCCTCGGCGTCAGGCCGAGCCAAGCTGCGAACAGCCGCCCCGAGCGGAAGGCGTGTGGGTCGGGCGCCTTCATCACCAGCGCCGCCGCCGTGACCGGACCGATCCCCGGGATCTGCGCCAGACGCCGGCTCACGGCATTGGCACGATGCCAGGCCACAAGCTTGGCATCGACCGCCTTCAGCTCGACCTGCACCTGTTCATATTGGCGAGCCAGCATCGTAAACAGCTCGCGGGCCAGCGGCGGCACACGCTCGTCATGCCCGATGGCCGTCAGGAACGCGGCGAGCTTGTCCAGCCCCTTGGCCGCGATCAAACCGAACTCTGCCGCATGCCCGCGGATCGTGTTGGAGAGCTGCGTGCGGCGCACGACCAGTTGCTCGCGGACGCCCAGCAGCATCAGTGCGGCCTGCTGCTCCGCCGTTTTCACCGGCACATACCGCATCCGCGGCCGGCTCGCCGCCTCGCATAGCCCTTCCGCATCGCGCCCGTCGTTCTTGTTGCGCGGCACGTAGGGCTTCACCAGCTGCGGCGCAATCAGCTTGACCGTGTGTCCCGACCTGCCGAGCTCCCGTGCCAAGTGGTGAGCGGCCCCGCAAGCTTCGATCACCACCACCGTCGGCGGCTGCTTGGCAAAAAACTCCAGCATCGCCTTCCGGCTGAGCCGTTTGCGCAGCACCACCCGCTCTGACGCATCAACCCCATGCAATTGGAAAATATACTTCGACGTATCCATCCCAATGCGGATAATCTGGCTCACGGACGGCTCCTGTGAATGAGTGTGTGACAACCCCATTCTGGCACACTGATGCCGTAGGGGGCCGTCCACCCCATCACCACAGGGAGAAATTTGGCGAAGATTGCCAACTACGATCTCGCGCCACAACTTCTCCCTGGGGGTATGGGTCCCGGCCTTCGCCGGGACGACGCTAGAGAGATGCGGGAATCGAATTGTCCTCCGAGCAATTGCGCGATGGCCTCGCCGGACCACGCATATTAGAACCTCTGCATCTCCCGCACCGGTTCGCCCATGCCCCACACGTCCGCCCTGCTCGGCTTCGCCCTCGTCTGCCTCGGCCTCGTGCTCACGCCCGGGCCGAACATGATCTATCTGATCTCGCGCTCGATCACGCAGGGGCCTGCGGCCGGCATCGTCTCGCTCGGCGGCGTCGCGCTGGGCTTCGTGTTCTACATGCTGTGCGCAGCGTTCGGCATCACGGCGCTGCTGCTCGCCATTCCCTTCGCCTATGACGCGCTGCGCTTTGCCGGCGCCGGTTATCTCTTGTGGCTCGCCTGGCAGGCGGTGAAGCCGGGCGGACGCTCGCCGTTCCTGGTGAAGAAGCTCGCCATCGACAGCCCGCGCAAATTGTTCGCGATGGGCTTCGTCACCAACCTGCTCAACCCGAAGATCGCGATGCTGTATCTGGCGCTGCTGCCGCAATTCATCGATCCCGCCGCCGGCAGCGTGCTGACGCAGTCGGTAGTGCTGGGCGCGATCCAGATCGCGATCAGCGTCAGCGTCAACGCGATGATCGCGCTCGCGGCAGGATCGATCGCGCTGTTCCTGGCGAGCCGGCCGAGCTGGATGCTGGTGCAGCGCTGGCTGATGGGCACCGTGCTGGCCGGGCTCGCGGTGCGGATGGCCGTGGAAGCGAAGAAGGTGTGAGGCTTGTTTCACCTCTCCCCGCCTGCGGGGAGAGGTCGGATCGCTCTTGCGATCCGGGTGAGGGGGTACAGGTCCCACTGCGATCTCGCGTGCGGAGAGAGGCCCCTCACCCCAACCCTCTCCCCGTAAGAACGGGGCGAGGGAGAAGAGAGCTTAATCCAGCTTGGCCTCCATCCCGCGCTTCACTCCCGGCCGGGCCATCAGGGCCTCATACCAGCGCTTGACGTTGGGGAAGTCGGCCAGATCAACCTTGTGGCGAGGGTGGCGCCAGGCCCAGCCCAAAATGGCAAAATCGGCAACCGAGAGGTCGCCGGCGACGAAGTCGCGCCCCTCGAGCCGGCGGTCGAGCACGGCGTAGAGCCGGCGGGTCTCGGCCATGTAGCGCTTCAGGCCATAGGCGCGGTCCTGCTCGTTCTCGAGCGCGATGAAATGGTGCACCTGGCCGGGCATCGGGCCGAAGCCGCCCATCTGCCACATCAGCCATTCATAGACCGGGATGCGCTGGCTGAGCGATTTCGGCAGGAATTTGCCGGTCTTTTCACCGAGATAGAGCAGGATCGCCCCGGATTCGAAGATGCTGACCGGCTTGCCGTCCGGGCCCTCGGGGTCGACGATCGCGGGAATCTTGTTGTTGGGCGAGAGCTTGAGGAACCCCGGCGCCATCTGCTCGCCCTTGCCGATGTTCACCGGGATCACCTTGTAGGGCAGCCCCATCTCCTCCAGCGCGACCGAGATTTTCCGGCCGTTCGGCGTATTCCAGGTGTGGAGCTCGATGGTCATGTGGCTGTTCCTTCCCGCATTGCTGGCATCCCACTAGCCCAGGACATCGCGGTCTTTCAACCAGCGGTCGGGCATGGTGGCTGTCCGATCGCCGCGGGCGATGCCCTGTTGACGGTGGTCTTGCGGGCCCTGCCCCCACTGGAATGTCGCGGCCGTCGCGGATAAATTCCGCCTCCTCCAAAAACGCTGTTCGAGGGACCGCCGTGTCGAAATCCGCTTCCCGCGCCCGCCTGTTCGAGATCATCCGCCGGCGCTCATTCGGCCGTGGCGAGGTGACGCTCGCGTCGGGCCGCAAGAGCGATTTCTACTTCAACCTCAAGCCGACCATGCTCGATCCCGAGGGCGCGACGCTGCTGGCCGAGCTGACCTATGAGGCGCTGAAGGACGATCAGCTCGATTTCATCGGCGGGCTTGAGATGGGCGCGGTGCCGCTCGCTGGCGCGCTGGCGCAGATCTCCTGGATCAAGGGCCATCCGATCGCCGCCTTCTTCGTCCGCAAGAAGCCGAAGGAGCACGGCGCCAAGCTCGCGATCGAAGGCCTGCCCAAGGGCGAGACTCTCGCCGGCAAGCGCGTCGTGATCGTCGAGGACGTCACCACCACGGGCGGCTCGGCGATGAAGGCCGTGGAATCCGTGCGCGAGACCGGCGCCGAAGTGGTGCTGGTGCTGACCATGGTCGACCGCGAGGAAGGCGCCACCGACACCTTCGGCGCGGCCGGCCTGCCGTTCCGCTCGCTGTACAAGGCGTCGGAGTTCTTGAAGGCTTGAGGCGGCGAAACATCCTTCGCCGTCATGCCTCAGTGTGCCCCGGAAGCAACCATCCGCCCAAAGCTGCGCCCGGCCTTAAAGAGGCCACCACCTCGTCTTGAAACCGCCTCCGCGCAACTGCTCATTTACCATCCCGCTTTATGGTGAATCATGTGCTGAGATCTGATGGTCCCAGCCGGTTCAGTAGCGTCGGGTGGAGTAAGCATTGCGTACAGTCATGTCCCATGCGCGCCGGCGGCGTCGCGCGATGCTTGTGGCCGCCATGCTTGCAGCTCCGCTGCTCGCGGCTCCCGCCCCGGTTTCGGCGGAGGGCCTGTTCGACTTTTTCTTCGGCGGGATGCAACAGCAGCGGCCGCAGCGCGAGGTACCGCAGCAGGCGAACTCCTACACCGATCCCTTCACCGGCCAGCAGAATGCCGCAACCCCGCAATATGTGCCGCCGACACGCTCGGCCGCAGCCGGCGGCTCGGGACCTGCCTTCTGCGTGCGCAGCTGTGACGGCAAATATTTTCCGCTGATGCGCGGCCTCGTCTCGCCCGCGCAGATGTGTCAGGCATTCTGTCCCGCCAGCGCAACCAAGGTCTATTTCGGCTCCTCCATCGACGGTGCCTATTCCCAGACCGGCGAGCGCTACGCCGACAGCGAGAATGCGTTCGCCTATCGCAAGGCGCTGCGTTCGGATTGCACCTGCAATGGCCGCGAGCCGGTCGGCCTTGCCCCGGTCGATCTCGCGCTCGATTCTTCGCTGAAGGCGGGCGACGTGATTGCGACCAGCGACGGCCTTGTCGCCTATACCGGCATCCGCGTCGGCAACGACCAGACGGCCGACTTCACTCCGGTCGCCTCCTATCCCGGCCTCACCGCGCAGGTTCGCGCCCGTCTCGGCGAGATGAAGGTGGCCCCGGTGCGCGCGGAGACGGTCTCGGCGGATGCGCCGGCCCCGGCCGAGATCGTGCGCGAGGCGTTGCCTGATGTGACGGTACCGAAGACGCAGGTGCAGAAGCCGGCGAAGCGGGCGGGATTGGATTAGCCCCAACTCTCTCCAAGCCGTCATTGCGAGGAGCCCTTGCGACGAAGCAATCCAGAATCCCTCCGCGGAAAGATTCTGGATTGCTTCGCTACGCTCGCAATGACGGAGGTTGCGGCGCCTATCGCCCGATGATCACCCCGATCACGTTCGGCGCCGCCAGATATTTCTCCTCGATCGCGGCACGCGCGGCGGCGCGGTTCTCCGACGTCAGAAGGCCGCGCTTCTCGGCCAAAATCATCCAGCAGAAACCCCACCAGTCCGTGAGCATACCCACCTCGTCTACGAGGTCGTAGCCCTGCTCGGCCGCGAAGATGCGCGCATGCGCTTCGTCCAGCGTGTCGAGAAACAGATGATCCTCGGTCGAGAACAGATCGTCGCTGATGTCGTCGATGGTGTAGCCCCAGATCGACTGGCACACCGCGTTGAACTCGCGGTCGAACTGGTCGTCATCGATCCGCTGCCGCCGTGCCGTCTGATGCAGCCGCGACAGCGAGCGCGCGAAATCGGCGATCCGGGTGAGGGCAAACTGGTCGAAGGCAATGGTGGACATCTAGTCCTCGCGAAGTTTGGCAGACGCTAGATATTGTGTCGGCAACGCGCCGAATCACAATGATATATCAAAGACTTGCTAAAGTGTTCTTAATTTGTTCCTGACCACTGACCGTAACGATTGCACTTCTTCGCATTGGGTAGAGACTTTTTTGGAGACTCCACGTGAACCGGCAAGATGCGATCCGAATGGCACTCGAACTAGGTCGCCCAACAGGCGTCATCACATTCGATCAGCTCAACGATTTGTTGCCATCAGCGACCATCACCCCTGAAGACATCGAAGCCGTCATGCAGGCGTTGAGCGACGCCGGAATAAATCTCGTCGAAAGTGACCCACCATAAGTTTCACCCGAACAACGATGCGCAAGCAGCTACGCTTCGCGTTAACAGCTCAATTCGCGGCCGACACCAACTTGTCCCCGCACGCATTCGCGTAGAACTTGCCGCCGCATTGGCGCTTGATGGCGGCGCAGCGGGTGGCGGGTGAGGCATTTTGCGGGACAGCAAAGCTGCAGCTGAGGCCGTCGGCGCTGCGGCCGATCTTGCCGGCGGCGAAGGCCGCGCTGGAGGCGGTGATGCAGACGACGAGGAAGGTGGCGGCGGCAATTTCGATCAACAGTCGCATGGCGTCTCCTCCACACTGATGGCCGAATTGGACGTCATTCTAGCAGGAAATCCGCGTCTTTCCGTGCTCGTCCGGGTTCCCAAACGGCCCATTCCTTGCATAAATTTACGCCAGCGCAGTGCACGGCCGCGCCAGCGATGGTTCCGGTGCAGGGGCAGGACGCGTAGGTTCAGTGGTGTTGTCTCGACCAGGAAGTGACCGCCTTGCAAGATCAATCGTTCCAGCCAAATTTTCCCGCTCCCGGCCAGCCCATCGACGAGCTCGCGCTGGCTGAGATCAAGGGCGCGATCCTGGCGAAACTGCGCCTTGCCATCGGCAAGGACGCAGGCATGGCGACGAAGCACGACTGGTACCAGGCCGCAGCGCTCGCGCTGCGCGACCGCATCGTGCATCGCTGGCTCAGCGCCGAGAAGCGCAGTTACGACGCCGGGCGCAAGCGCGTCTATTATCTCTCGCTCGAATTCTTGATCGGCCGCCTGTTCACCGATGCGCTGAACAACATGGGCCTCTTGAAGATCTTCGAGGTCGCGCTCGGCGATCTCGGCGTCTCGCTGCCCGAGCTGCGCAAATGCGAGCCGGATGCGGCACTCGGCAATGGCGGCCTCGGACGTCTCGCCGCCTGCTTCATGGAGAGCATGGCGACGCTGTCGATCCCTGCGATCGGTTATGGCATCCGCTATGATTACGGCCTGTTCCGCCAGATCATTAATCAGGGCTGGCAGCAGGAATATCCCGACGAATGGCTGAGCTTCGGCAACCCCTGGGAATTGCAGCGGCCCGAGGTGATCTACGACATCAATTTCGGCGGCGGCGTCGAGCATGTCGACGACAAGGGCCGCGACCGCGCCATCTGGCACGCGAGCGAGACCGTGCAGGCGATCGCCTATGACACGCCGATCGTCGGCTGGCGCGGCCAGCACGTCAATGCGCTGCGGCTGTGGTCGGCGCGTTCGCCCGATCCGCTGAAGCTCGATGCCTTCAACAGGGGCGACTATGTCAGCGCCAGCGCCGAGCAGTCGCGCGCGGAAGCGATCTGCAAATTCCTCTATCCCAACGACGAGAGCCCGGCGGGACGCGAGCTGCGCCTGCGCCAGGAATATTTCTTCGTCTCCGCCTCGCTGCAGGATCTCGTCAAGCGTCACCTCACCTCCGACGGCCAGCTCCGCAGCCTCGCGATGAAGGTCGCTGTGCAGCTCAACGACACGCATCCATCGCTTGCCGTCACCGAGCTGATGCGGATCCTCGTCGACCTGCACAATTTCCGCTGGGACGAGGCCTGGAAGATCACGGTCGCAACGCTCTCCTACACCAACCATACGCTGCTGCCGGAGGCGCTGGAGACCTGGCCGGTCGAGCTGTTCGAGCGGCTGCTGCCGCGGCATCTCGAGATCATCTACCGCATCAACGTGCAGCATCTGGCGCTCGCCGAAGCGCGTGCGCCCGGCGACATCGACTTCCGCGCCTCGGTCTCACTGATCGACGAGAAGAGCGGCCGCCGCGTCCGAATGGGCCAGCTCGCCTTCGTCGGCTCGCATCGCATCAACGGCGTCTCGGCGATGCATTCGGACCTGATGCGCGAGACCGTGTTCCACGACCTCAACCATCTCTATCCCGGCCGCATCACCAACAAGACCAACGGCATCACCTTCCGCCGCTGGCTGATGCTGGCTAACCCGAAACTGACCGACCTGTTGCGCGAGACCTGCGGCGAAGCCGTGCTCGACGATCCGACCCAGCTCCCGCTAATCGAGACCCGCGCCAGCGATGTCGAATTCCAGAAGAAATTCCGCAGCGTCAAGCACGCCAACAAGGCGGCGCTGGCGCGGCTGATCGGCGAGCGGCTCGGCATCAAGGTCGATCCGAGCGCGCTGTTCGACGTGCAGATCAAGCGCATCCACGAATACAAGCGCCAGCTCCTCAACGTCATCGAGACGGTCGCGCTGTACCAGTCGATCAAGGACGATCCCAACGGCAATTGGGTGCCGCGGGTGAAGATCTTCGCCGGCAAGGCGGCGGCAAGCTATCGCTATGCGAAACTGATCATCAAGCTGATCAACGACGTCGCGGAAGTCGTGAACAACGATCCCTCGATCGGCGGCAAGCTGAAAGTCGCCTTCCTGCCCGACTACAATGTCAGCCTCGCCGAAGTCATCATTCCCGCGGCAGATCTCTCCGAGCAGATCTCGACCGCCGGCATGGAGGCCTCCGGCACCGGCAACATGAAGCTGGCGCTGAACGGCGCCATCACCATCGGCACGCTCGACGGCGCCAATATCGAGATCCGCGACCATGTCGGCGCGGAGAACATCGCGATCTTCGGCATGGAAGCCGGCGACGTGATGATCCGTCGCAAGCAGGGGCTGGATGCCTCCGACGTGATCCGCAGGTCGCCAAAACTCCAGCGCGCCATCAATGCGATCGGCACCGGCGAGTTCTCGCCCGGCGATCCCGGCCGCTTCGAATCCATCGCGCACGCGCTGCGCTATCTCGACCATTACATGGTCAGCGCCGATTTCGATTCCTACTACGAAACGCAGCGCGCGGTCGACGCGCGCTGGCAGGTGGCGCCGGCCTGGACGCGCGCGTCCATCCTCAACGTCGCGCGCATGGCGTGGTTCTCCTCCGACCGCACCATCCGCGAATATGCCGAGGAGATCTGGAACGTGCCGGTCAACCCGACCACGCCGCTGCTGCCGAATTTGCGCGACGTCGCGGGCTGATTTTCCGTGGCGTGAAATCGGCGTTACCTGCGAGGTTATTGCATCTCGGCAAGTGGATGATGATATGATCGTCATCATCCCCAGGAACGGCGCCTGTGAGGCAGACGCCGTCACCTCAGACACCGTCATTGCGAGCGCAGCGAAGCAATCCAGACTGTCTCCGTGGAAAGACTCTGGATTACTTCGCTGCGCTCGCAATGACGGTCGGGGAGGCATCGAGGACCGACAATGCACGCCAAGCTCCCGCATCCCTTCGACGACGCCACGCGCATCAGTGCCGGTGACTCCAGCTGGCAGGGGCACACCAGCGACGATTACTGGGCCTTTGTCGGCCCGTTCGGCGGCGCCACCGCCGCGACCATTTTGCGCGCGCTGATCGACCATCCCGAACGCGCCGGCGATCCGCTGGCCGTCACAGTCAACTACTGCGCGCCGATCGCCAAGGGCCCGTTCGATCTCGACGTACGGCTGGTAAAGGCCAACCGGTCCAGCCAGCATTGGAGCGTCGAACTGTCGCAAGGCGGCGGCGAGGTCGCAACGCTCGCCACCGCGGTGTTCGCCGAACGCCGGCCGTCCTGGGAGCACAGGGTGGCGAAGGCCCCGGATGCCAAGCCGTTCGAACAGACGCTGCCGTTCCCGAAGATTTCGGCGTCGTGGGCCAACCAGTATGAATTCCGCTTCGTCGAGGGCGAGATGCGCATCGGCCCGCCGCAGGCCGAGCTTGCCAGCACCTATTCGAAGATCTGGATCAGCGACCGCACGCCGCGCCAGCTCGACATGCTGTCGCTGATGTCGATGTCGGACGCCTTCTTCGGCCGCATCTTCCACGCGCGGCGTGAGTTGGTGCCGTTCGGCACGGTGTCGCTGACGACCTATTTCCACACTGACAGCGAAGAGCTCGCAGCCGAGGACATCACCCGCGTGCTGGCGACGGCCGACTCGAAGATCATGCACAAGAGCTACGCCGACCAGAACGCCGAGCTGTGGTCGCCGAACGGACGGCTGCTCGCGACGACGACGCAGATTGCGTATTTCAAGGCGTGAATTCTTACCCTCTCCCCTTGCGGGAGAGGGTCGTTTCGCGAAGCGAAACGGGGTGAGGGGTATGCCTCCGCGGGCGAACCTCTACAATAGAATGCGGGGAGAGAACCCCTCATCCGGCGCTTCGCGCCACCTTCTCCCACAAGGGGAGAAGGAAAGAACCCACAAACAAAAAGGGCGGCCTCGCGGCCGCCCCTTTGCATTTCAAGCGATACGACCTTACTCCGCCGCCAGCTTCACCTCCGGCGCAGCCGCACGCACCTCGGCGTCGACCTGGGCTTCGAACTTGGCAAAGTTCTTCTGGAACATGCCGACCAGCGCGCGGGCGGTCTTGTCGAACTCGTCCTTGTCCTTCCAGGTGTTAACCGGGTTGAGGATCTCGGCCGGCACGCCCGGCAGTGCGGTCGGGACCGCGAAGCCGAAATACTTGTCGGTGCGGAATTCGACGTTGCGAAGCGAGCCGTCGAGCGCCGCGGTGAGCAGCGCGCGGGTCACCTTGATCGGCATGCGGGAACCTGTGCCGTACTTGCCGCCGGTCCAGCCGGTGTTGACCAGCCAGCAATCGACATTGTGCTGGGCGATGAGGTCACGCAGCATGTTGCCGTAGACGCTGGGGTCGAGCGGCAGGAAGGGCGAGCCGAAGCAGGTCGAGAATTCCGGCTGCGGCTCGTTGCCGAGACCGCGCTCGGTGCCTGCGACCTTTGCGGTGTAGCCGGACAGGAAGTGATACATCGCCTGCGCCGGCGACAGCTTTGCGATCGGCGGCAGCACGCCGAAGGCGTCGGCGGCCAGCATCACCACGTTCTTCGGCTGCGGCGCCCGGCCGGTGCGCGAAGCGTTCGGGATGAAGTCGAGCGGATAGGCCGAGCGCGTGTTCTCGGTCTTGGAGCCGTCGTCGAAGTCGACGACACGGGTGTCCTCCTCGAGCACGCAGTTCTCGAGCACCGCGCCGAAGCGGGTCGAGGCCGCATAGATCTGCGGCTCGGCTTCCTGCGACAGCTTGATGCACTTGGCATAGCAGCCGCCTTCAAAATTGAAGACGCCGTTCGGACCCCAGCCGTGCTCGTCGTCGCCGATCAGCGTGCGGTTCGGATCGGCCGACAGCGTGGTCTTGCCGGTGCCTGACAGCCCGAAGAAGATCGCGGTGTCGCCGCCTGCGCCGACATTGGCCGAGCAGTGCATCGGCATCACGCCGCGCTCGGGCAGGTAATAGTTCAGCGTGGTGAAGACCGACTTCTTCATCTCGCCGGCATAGTAGGAGCCGCCGATCAGCACGATCTTGCGGGCGAAGTCGATCGCGACGACATTCTCCGAGCGCACGCCATGGCGCTTCGGATCGGCGCGGAAGCTCGGCATGTCGATGATGGTGAGCTCGGGCGTGAAGCTCGACAGCTCGACCGCCTCGGGGCGGATCAAGAGCGTGCGGATGAACAGCGAATGCCAGGCGAGCTCGGTGAAGACGCGCGTCTTGATCCGGTAGGCCGGATCGGCGCCGCCGTAGAGATCCTGCGCGAACAGCGTCTTGCCTTCGGCGTGCTTGAGGAAGTCCTGGTAGAGCGCCTCGAACTGCTCAGCAGTGATGGACTGGTTGCCGGCCCACCACATGTTCTTGTCGGTGCTGGCGTCGCGCACCGTGAACTTGTCCTTGGGGCTGCGGCCGGTGAACTCGCCGGTGTCGGCGCAGAGCGCTCCGTCAGCAGACAGCACCGCCTCGCCCGCGGAGAGCGAGTATTGATAGAGTTGCGGCGCACCCAGGTTCCAGTGAACCTGCTTGAGATTCTTTAAGCCGAATTTGTCGGCGCCGAAGGCACCGTTGCGCACGCCCGTCTCTTGCACGAAAAAATCCTCCTAGAACCCGCGACACTCAGCGCGACCAAGCTTTGGCACCATCGCGGTCACCGTGAATAGCAGGCCATCCGGCCTCGGCTGGACGACCTAATACTGATGAACGCTTGCGTTGCCAAGCTGATCCCGCAGGATTTGGTTTATTCAAGGACCGCGCCAAACGTCGCGCATGTCAGCTCTGAGCAGGCGCATCGAAAAAACACGAATGATCGCGCAACCAAATGCGTGTTTTGGCGTTGTCTGGGGTTATTGCGACGCACAATCCCTTGCGACAGTTTATCGTATCTCGCCTTCGCCGATGAGCGCGAACGGCCCCCACAGCGCGGGATAAGCATTGCGCGGTGAAGAAGCGTCATCAACGTACGTCAACATGGCGCGGCGCAAAGCTTCGGCACGACCGATCTTTGGTTCGTTTTTGAGCAGCGCGAAAGTCGACGTGGTCAAGCGGGTGGCAGCTTCCGAATCCACTGCCCAATGCGAGACCAGCAGCGCACGGGCGCCGGCGTAGAAGAACGAGCGTGCCAGCCCAGACAACGCCTCCGCGCCCGGCTTGTCGCCGGCAATTGTGTTGCAGGCCGACAGCACAACCCAATCCGCATTGAGCTTGAGCTGGGCGACTTCGCTCGCGGTCAACAGGCCGTCGTCGATCTCTGAAGGCTGGTCGGGAATGGAGAGCGCAAGCGATGGCTCGCCCAATCCCTTGACGTCGCCTGCAACGAGGCCGTGAGTGGCGAAGTAGATGATGCTGTATTGAGCAAGCGCTGCACGCTTGAGCGTCGTTTCGCTGGCATCGCGACCGAGATGGATGTCGACCTCGCCTGCACCGACGTCCTTCGCCACCGCGTTCAGCTCGTCCGCGGTGTCAGGCAGTTGAGGCAGCGCTTTCGCAAGCTGCGCGCGATCGACGCCGGCACCGCGCCAGAAATCGGTATAGGCGATCGTCGCAACGCTGCGTGCGGCGACCTTGCCGCTCGTGGCGCGACGATCGGCCGGCCCTTCGGCGGCCGGGTTGAACACGGGGTCGCCGAAGCCGGTCATCGGCTTGACGCCTTGATCGCGGCGCGCAAAGGCGCGCAGTGATTTCAGGCTGATCACCGACGGCAGCACCGAGACGGCCTGACGCCGCAACAGCCAGGCGGCGTTGCGATAGCCTTCGAGCTTGTCCGGGACCGCAGCTTGCGGCGTCTCCGTGACGAGCAGATGAAACGGCAGTGCGGTCAGCGCCGCCGACGGCACCACCAGAAGGCTGCGCTTGTCTTTCGTCAGCGCCTCGACCGGCCCGAGCAGCGCGACATAGAGCTCATGGGCGAGCGCAAGATCGAACAGGCCAGACTTGCCGGAGGCATCGCGCGCCTTGCCGACGTCGAGCCCCTTGCGGAAGGCGGACACCTTCTCGGTCAGCGCGTTCGCGCCGAACGGAACCTGCTTCCAGTCCACGCCCTCGCGCGTGATCGCGATCACGTAGCTCTGCTTGTCGACGACGGAATAGATCGTCATCGCTTCATTGGCCGACAATAGCGGCTGGATGTCCTTCACCGCCAGCGGCAGCGGGTTGGAGAGCGAGGCATAATCCGGAAACTCGACGGCGAGCGTCTTCTGCAATCCGGCACGCTCGCTCGCGATCGCCGTGATCCGCGCGCGGCTGCGCTGCTCGGCCGCGGCGTCGCGTTGCCCGGCCTGCTTGGACACCGCCGTGATGATCGCCTTGTCGAGCGCCTCGGCCTCGGCTCCGAGATCCTGATCCCTGCGCACGAGCTCGGCAAGCCGGTCGCTGCCGGCGGCAAGCCGCACCGCGAGCTTGTTCACGGCCGAGGCTGCGGAGGATTGCGTGCCGCGCTGGATCGCGGCGAGCGCCTCGTCCAGCGCCTTGTCGTCGGGCAGGAGATGCTGCTGCCGCGCGGAGAACAGGATCGGCAGCACCACGCGCAGCTGCGCACGACCGCTGGCAAGCGTCCTTTCCGCCAGCGGCAGCGCGTCGGCGGTGCGCCCGGAGACGTAGAAGAAATAAGCGAGATTGCCGGCCGAGGTCAGAGTGTCCGGATGGTCCGGCCCGAGCGCTCGCTCGCGGATCGCCAGCGCGCGACGGTACAGCGGTTCGGCATCGGCATAGCGCTGCTGGTGCTCGTAGAGCCCGGCGAGATTGTTCAGCGAGCGCGCGACATCGGGATGATCCGGCCCAAGCACTTTTTCGCGGATGGCGAGCGAGCGCTTGATCGGCGCCTCGGCCTCGGCATCGCGATTGAGGTCGCGGTCGACCTGGCCGATGTTGTTCAGGACGGTGGCGACCGCGGGATGCTCGGGACCCGCGGCTTTCTGATAGATCGCAAGCGCACGCTGGAACAGCGGCTCGGCGTCGGCCTGCCGTTCCTGCTTGACGTAGAGCGTGGCGAGATTGTTGAGAGCCCGGCCGACATCGGGATGCTCGCGCGACAGGCCCTTCTCGCTGACTACCAGCGCACGCTTGAACAGCGGCTCGGCTTCAGTGAAGCGGCCCTGCCGCTGATACAGCGCGGCGAGATTGCTCAGCTCCGGCGCGATCAGGACGGTGTCGAGACCGAGCGCCTTCTCCATCAGCGCGATGGCGCGCTTGTAGACCGGCTCGGCCAGATCGTCGCGGCCCTGGCCGGCATAGACCTGGCCGAGATTGTTCAGCGCGGCGGAAAGTTCGCGGCCGTTGTCACTCTCAAGGCGCGCGACCATCGCCTGCGCGAGCGGCAAAGCTTCCGGATACTTGCCGGCACTGATGAGCGCGTTGATCCGCGCGCCCTGCGCAGCGAGATCACCCTTCTGGGCCAGGGCCGGGGTGGCAAGCGACGTGGTGATCACGAGCGCCAGGCCCGCGGCCAATGCCAAACGATGACGCGCCATGAATCCCTCTCGCTGCGAGCCCGAAAACCATCACGGTCTTGGGTCGCAGCGATGGGCGGCAGCGTTCAAAGGCTTGCGCTCTAGTCCTTCGTCTTGCGCGCTTCGCCAGCAAGGCGGACCAGCATCTTGCGCAGCGCCGTGCCGTCGGTCACCCGCTCCGGAAAATCCAGCCGCAACGCGGTCTGGCCGTCCTGCATGTCGAGGCCTTCGGGGTCACAGCCGGTGCAACGCCAGTCACCGGCGGGCGCGCCGAGCAGCCTGGTCGCATAGAGGTTCATGGCATCGCGGTGGTCGGCGTTCATGTGCTCCACGGCACCCTCCTCGGCCGCCAGCAGGTCCTCGGCGCCGCTGAGGTCGGCGAGGAATTGCTCGGGCCTGAGGTCGACGATCCGGCCGAAGCCGGCGACCAGATGCGTGCCCGTGGGGCGGATCCGGAAGAACGAAAAGTCCTTAAACGAAACAAAGGCTTCCGCCGACGGATGGGCACCCAAATACCGTCGCTGGAGCAGCTCCTTCTCGTCCCCGGCCTGTTCCGCCCGCCCGGACAGCATGATCCGGGCCCCTTCCAGGGGATCGCCGGACGCGCGCTCGTCCAGCATCAGGGAGACCCTGGGATCGGCGAGGATGTTCCTGGTGTGCACGGCCAGCCCCGAGATCAGCAGGATGGGCGAGCCATCCGGGTGGCTGGCCAGATTGACCAAGGAACAATAGGGATCGCCGGAACCTGCCATCAATGTTGCGAGAGCGCCCTGCCGCGACCGCCTCAGCAGCGATTTGGCGAGCTTTGCGGGGTCGAAATCGGGGGTCGGTTGCATCGGCTTTCTCGGGTCAGGTGGTTGCATGGGGGGTCTTTTTTCGGCTAAACGGGGGTCCGGTTATGGGTCGAGATGCGGCGAATCTGCCGTGTTTCGTGGAACTTGGTCACACTTCAGCCCAGCTTGCATTGCTCGGTGACAAGGTTTCGAACGCCAACTTCGGCACCCATGTATGCGGCGCATCACTGGATTGCTCGCCGTTTCAATCCACGACCCAAACGGAAAGCAGAAAGCAGAGGCTCATGCCCACAATCGCTTTGGTCGACGACGACCGCAACATTCTCACATCCGTCTCGATCGCGCTGGAAGCCGAAGGCTACCGCATCATGACCTACACCGACGGCGCTTCCGCGCTTGACGGTTTCCGCACCACCCAGCCCGACCTCGCCATCCTCGACATCAAGATGCCGCGCATGGACGGCATGGAGACGCTGCGTCGCCTCAGGCAGAAATCCGACCTGCCGGTGATCTTCCTGACCTCCAAGGACGAAGAGATCGACGAACTGTTCGGCCTCAAGATGGGCGCCGACGACTTCATCCGCAAACCGTTCTCGCAGCGCCTGCTGGTCGAGCGCGTCAAGGCCGTGCTGCGCCGCTCGGCGCCGAAGGACCCGACCGTCGCGCCGAAGGAGAACGACGCCAAGGCGCTCGACCGCGGCCTGCTGCGCATGGATCCGGAACGCCATACCTGCACCTGGAAGAACGAACCGGTGACGCTGACCGTCACCGAATTCCTGATCCTGCAGGCGCTCGCGACCCGGCCCGGCGTGGTGAAGAGCCGCAACGCGCTGATGGACGCCGCCTATGACGATCAAGTCTATGTCGACGACCGCACCATCGACAGCCACATCAAGCGGCTGCGCAAGAAGTTCAAGGTGGTCGACAACGAGTTCGAGATGATCGAGACGCTCTACGGCGTCGGCTATCGCTTCAAGGAAGCCTGAGGCGCTCGCGCGCCTTTACGAAGACTGAGGGCATCGCCGGTTCTGATTCCATCACGACCGGGATGGCTCTAGGATGCGGGGACCATTGCCACGAGCTGTCCTAACGCGGGCATAAGCATTGCTGGACCGAACGCAGCCTGACACGAACCAGAGCGCCGGGGATATCGCATCCGACGGCGCTCCGGAGCACGTCGTCGAAGACAAGCCGCAGGGCTGGCGGCCGCTGAACTGGCTCAAGCGCGCCGGGCAGTTCTTCTTCGCGCTGTCCTTCTCGAGCCTGACCCGCCGCATCGTCTCGCTCAACCTCGCCGGCCTCGTCGCGCTGGTCGCCAGCATCCTCTATCTGTCGCAATTCCGCGCCGGCCTGATCGACGCGCGCGCGCAGAGCCTGCTGGTGCAGGCCGAGATCATCGCCGGCGCCATTGCGGCCTCCGCGACCGTGCAGACCAACGCCATCACCATCGACCCCGACCGGCTGCTCGACCTCAAGCCGGGCGAGACCTATGGCGGCTCGGAGGACTATTCACCGCTGGATTTCCCGATCAATCCGGAGCGCGTGGCGCCGGTGCTGCGCACGCTGATCTCGCCGACCAAGACGCGCGCCCGCATCTACGATCCGAACGGCAGCCTGCTGCTCGACAGCCGCAACCTCGAAAACGTGCTGCGCTTCCCGCTGCCGCCACTGTCCGCCGAGAAGCCCGGCGTGGTCGAGCGCGGCATGGTCGCGGTGCGCACCTGGCTGAACCGCGGTGACCTGCCGCTCTATCGCGAGCTCGGGCCCGAGAACGGCAATGGCTATGCGGAAGTCGGCGATGCACTGCAGGGCCAGAAGCGCTCGATGGTGCGGGTCAATGCGCGCGGCGAGGTGATCGTCTCGGTGGCCGTGCCCGTGCTGCGCTCGCGCGCCATCCACGGCGCGCTGATGCTCTCGACCCAGGGCGACGACATCGACCAGATGGTCACCGCCGAACGCCTCGCCATCCTGAAGGTCGGCGGCGTCGCCGCCGCGGTCATGATCATGCTGTCGCTGCTGCTCGCCAGCACGATCGCCGGTCCCGTGCGCCGGCTCGCCGACAGCGCCGAGCGCGTCCGCCGCCGCATCAAGACCCGCGTCGAGATCCCCGACTTCACCCGCCGCCGCGACGAGATCGGGCATCTCTCAGGCGCGCTGCGCGATATGACCAACGCGCTCTACAGCCGCATCGAGGCGATCGAGATGTTCGCCGCCGACGTCGCCCATGAATTGAAGAACCCGCTGACCTCGCTGCGCTCCGCAGTCGAGACGCTGCCGCTGGCGCGCAACGAGAACAGCCGCGCGCGCCTGCTCGAGGTGATCGAGCACGACGTCAAGCGGCTCGACCGCCTGATCTCCGACATCTCCGACGCCAGCCGCCTCGATGCCGAACTGCAGCGGCAGGATGCGATCCCCGTCAACCTCAGGCGCCTGCTCGGCACGCTGGTCTCCGTCGCCAACGAAACCAAGCTCGGCCACGAGGTCGCTGTCGAGGCACGCTTCGAGGGCCGCGGGCCGACCGACACGTTCGCGGTGACCGGCCACGACTCTCGACTGGGACAGGTGGTCTCCAACCTGCTCTCCAACGCGCAGTCCTTCTCCGAAGCCGGCAGCAAGGTGCGCCTCACCTGCCGCCGCGTCCGCGGTGAAATCGAGATCGTGGTCGACGACGACGGCCCCGGCATTCGCGACGACGCGCTGGAGCGCATCTTCGAGCGCTTCTACACCGACCGTCCGCATCAGGGCTTTGGCCAGAACTCCGGCCTCGGGCTCTCGATCTCCAAGCAGATCGTCGACGCGCATGGCGGGCGCATCTGGGCGGAGAATCGCGCAGGCCCGCCGGACGACGAGGGCATCCCGACAATTGCCGGCGCGCGCTTCGTGGCGAGGCTGCCGGCGCTATGAGCGAGGGCGGGCCCAGCGTGCACGCCACCGCCGTCAAGGTCGGACAGATCGCGGTGCTGATCCGCGGTCCCTCGGGCTCCGGCAAATCGCGCCTTGCCTTCGATTTGATCATGGCGGGACGGTCAGGCGTGGTCGAAAGGGCCGTTCTGGTCGGTGATGACCGTGTCCATCTGGCGACAGTCGGCAACGAAATTGAGGTCCGCCCCGCGCCCGTTCTGGCCGGCCTGATCGAAATCCGCGGCCTCGGAATCCGCCGCTGCGACTTCGTGGAGCATGCGACCGTCGGCCTCGTGGTCGATCTGGACGCTCAGGACGCGGAACGGCTTCCTGCGGCCGAATCCTTGAAAACAAGCATTTTCGGTGTGGAAATACCGCGAATCCCCGTTAGCCGCGACCATTCGCCCCTCCCTTTGGTTGTCGCGGCCTTGACCACTACCAAGAGTTAACCTTCTGCTAAGCCCTCAGGCAATTGTTTGAAGGGAATTGGTAACCATATGAAGCCCACTATCGCGACCGAGTAGACCGGCGCAGCTCCCCTCATCCATCCGTATAGATTCAGGGAGATACGCAACATCCCCTCTTGCGCAGGGGCTCTGGATGGTCAAAGTGGCGCGTTCGTGCGGTGCACCAAAAGCGCCCGCGAGGAGTTTTCCGATGATTGGTCTAGTACTTGTGACCCACGGGCGCCTTGCCGACGAATTCAAGGCGGCGCTTGAACACGTCATGGGCCCACAAAAGCAAATCGAAGCGATCACGATCGGCGCCGAAGATGATTCCGATCTCTGCCGAAGCGACATCATCGAGGCGGTTAACCGCGTCGATTCCGGCGACGGCGTTGCGATCCTCACCGACATGTTCGGCGGCACGCCGTCGAACCTCGCAATATCCTGCATGAGCCGGCCCAAGGTCGAAGTGCTCGCGGGCATCAACCTGCCCATGCTGGTGAAGCTCGCCAAGGTGCGCGAAGAGCGTCCGCTGCCGGACGCGATCGCGATGGCGCAGGAAGCGGGCCGCAAATACGTCACCATCGCCAGCCGCGTGCTCGCCGGCAAATGAGCGACGAGGCGCCCCAAGCCGGGACGGGCGTGCCCGCGGGCGCGATCTCCAAGGAGCTCCTGATCATCAACAAGCGCGGCCTGCATGCGCGCGCCTCGGCGAAATTCGTCCAGGCAGTCGAGCGCTTCAACGCGCAAGTGTGGGTGACGCGCGGCGGCGAGACCGTCGGCGGCACCTCGATCATGGGCCTGATGATGCTCGCCGCGGGACCGGGCACGACGATCACGGTCGCAGCGGCCGGTGATGATGCGGAAGCCGCGCTTGCGGCGATTACGGAGCTCGTTGAGAGCAAGTTCAACGAGGAAGGGGTCTGAGCCGCGCGCTCGGTGCCGTAGGGTGGGCAAAGGCGCGACGCGCCGTGCCCACCGTCTCTCGACAATCACGACAGAAGTGGTGGGCACGCTTCGCTTTGCCCACCACTACGGCACCTTTGCTCACTTCGCCGGCGGCGCGATGTAGATATTCCAGCTCATCGACGGGCCGACCTTGCCATGGGTGAAGCGGCGCGTAGTCATCACGATGCGCTCGGCGTTCGGTGCAGTCTCCGACACCCATTTCTCGAACGCCGGCAGGCGGCCGTCGGTCGGGTCGAACACGCCGATGAAGCCGTACTTCTTCACGTCGTCGCGCGAGGTCAGGCCGGAATCCCAGGCCTCTAACGGCAGCAGCGCGGAGGGATGATCCGGGCTGTAGAACACCAGGGGCTGGATCTGTTCCATCGTGCCGGCAACGACGGCCCAGCGCGAGCCGAAGCGGGTGTGCCAGGCCTGGGTCAATTCGCGCGCGAGCTCCGAGCGCGCGCCATAGATCTGTGCGTTGCCGGCATTGGCCGCCATCTCGCGCGCGGCGATCCAGGGCGAAGCAGCGAGCGTCGCGATGCTGAGCACGAGCCAGATCGCGGCGATGTTGAACAGCACAGCGCTCTGCACCCGCAACGCGGGGATCGCGACCAGCGCTAAGGGCACCAGGAAGAACAGCGAGATGCCCCAATCGGTCTTCATGTAGATGCTGAAGGCGAGCGCGCCGAGCGGCGGGCCGACCGCAACGATGATCTGGACGATCCAGACATTCAGCGCCTGCGCAACATTGACACCCGGATTGGCGCCGCGCGCCCAGGCACGCGTGACGATGCGCGAGGGCGTACGCAGCAGCAGCTTGAGCCACGGCGGTACCCACGCCATCGCAAGCGCGGCCAGCGCCACCGGCAAAGCCAGCAGCGCGGCATTATGCAAGGCATAGCCGGCCACGAGCTGGTGCACGAGACGCGCGTCATCGAGGCTGTAGGTGTCGCCGGCATAGGTCAGCGGCACGAAATGCGCCTCCGCGAGCCAGACGATGTGCGGGATCATCGCCACGACCATCGTCGCGATCGCCACCCACGGCGCCGGCGACGTCAGGAACTTCAGCCGCTCCGGATGGATCAGCGCGGCAAGGCCGATGGCGCCGATCATGGTCAGCACCCAGTATTTGGTCATCAGCGCCAGCGCGCCGGCAAGGCCGAGCCAGATGCCGGACTGCCAGCTCCGCTTCTCGAAGGCATTGAGATAAGCCAGCATCAATAGCGGCAGCGTGACGAGCTGGAGCAGGTCGGGGTTGTACTTGAAACCCTTGAAATTGAAGATCGGATAGAGCGCGACCATCACCACGACCAGGAACGCGCGGCGCGCATCCACGACGCGCAAGGCAACCAGCCAGCAGATCACCATGCCGATGCCGACGATCGCCATCGCCAGCGCATAGGTCGCCCAGTCCGTCGCCGGGAACACCCTGAACCAGAGGCCGGCGACCCAGCCCGACAGCGGCGGGTGCTTGCCATAGCCCCAGAGGAATTTCTGGCCCCAGCCCCAGGCTTCTGCGACGTCCATGTGAACGTCCTGCGCCGCCTTCAGATTGATCAGGATGAAGGTCCAGAGCACCGCATGCAGGATGGCGAGCTGGATCACCAGCCAGAGCCGAGCCTCGGGCCGGGTCGCGCAGGCGACCAGCCAGGCCCGGAAACGGTTGTAACTCACCCGGGCTTTTACGCGTGTTCGGGCGGAGGGGATCGAGGTGGTCGACATGGCCCGTTTGCTAGCGCGTTTTGGCCCGCCGTGGAATCAGCTTGGCGTGAAGAAAGGCCCTGAAAATACAGCAATATGGTTGCCGCACGGGGATGTGAGTGGTATCCCGCGCCCATGACGACCGTCCCCATTTCCAACATCCGCAATTTCTCCATCGTCGCCCATATCGACCATGGCAAATCGACGCTGGCCGACCGGCTGATCCAGATGACCGGCGGCCTCTCCGACCGCGAGATGGCGGGCAAGGAGCAGGTGCTCGATTCCATGGACATCGAGCGCGAGCGCGGCATCACCATCAAGGCGCAGACGGTGCGCCTCGCCTACCGCGCCAAGGACGGCAAGGATTACATCTTCAACCTGATGGACACGCCCGGCCATGTCGACTTCGCCTACGAAGTCTCACGGTCGCTGGCGGCGTGCGAGGGTTCCCTGCTCGTGGTCGACGCCAGCCAGGGCGTCGAGGCGCAGACGCTCGCCAACGTCTACCAGGCGCTCGACAACAATCACGAGATCGTTCCGGTCCTGAACAAGGTCGACTTGCCCGCGGCCGAGCCGGAGAAGGTCAAGCAGCAGATCGAGGACGTCATCGGCATCGACGCCTCCGACGCGGTGATGATCTCCGCCAAGACCGGCCTCGGCATTCCCGACGTGCTGGAAGCCATCGTCACCCGCCTGCCGCCGCCGAAGGGCGATCGCGACGCGACGCTGAAGGCGCTGCTGGTCGACAGCTGGTACGACGTCTATCTCGGCGTCGTCGTGCTGGTTCGCATCGTCGACGGCACGATGAAGAAGGGCCAGCGCGTGCGCATGATGGGCACGGGCGCGGCCTATGACGTTGAGCGCGTCGGCTTCTTCACGCCGAAGATGCAGCAGGTCGATGAGCTCGGCCCCGGCGAGATCGGCTTCATCACCGCCGCGATCAAGGAAGTCGCCGACACCCGCGTCGGCGACACCATCACCGACGACAGGAAGCCGGTCGCGGACATGCTGCCGGGCTTCAAGCCGGCGATCCCCGTGGTGTTCTGCGGCCTGTTCCCGGTCGATGCCGACGACTTCGAGACGCTGCGCGCCGCGATGGGCAAGCTGCGCCTCAACGACGCCAGCTTCTCCTTCGAGATGGAGACCTCGGCCGCCCTCGGCTTCGGCTTCCGCTGCGGCTTCCTTGGCCTCTTGCACCTCGAGATCATCCAGGAGCGGCTGTCGCGCGAATTCGACCTCAACCTGATCGCGACCGCGCCGAGCGTCATCTACAAGATGAAGCTGACCGACGGCACCGAGCTCGAGATCCACAATCCCGTCGACATGCCCGACGTGGTGAAGATCGAGGAGATCCAGGAGCCGTGGATCGAGGCGACGATCCTCACGCCCGACGAATATCTCGGCAGCGTGCTGAAGCTGTGCCAGGACCGCCGCGGCTCCCAGAAGGAGCTCACTTACGTCGGCGCCCGCGCCATGGTGAAATACGATCTGCCGCTCAACGAGGTGGTGTTCGACTTCTACGACCGCCTGAAGTCGGTCTCCAAGGGCTACGCCTCGTTCGACTATCATCTCACCGACTACAAGCCGGCCGACCTCGTCAAGATGCAGATCCTGGTCAATGCCGAGCCGGTCGATGCGCTCTCGATGCTGGTCCATCGCACCCGCGCCGAGGGGCGCGGCCGCGCCATGGTCGAGAAGATGAAGGAGCTGATCCCGCCGCACATGTTCCAGATCCCGATCCAGGCGGCGATCGGCGGTAAGGTGATCGCCCGCGAGACGGTGCGCGCGCTGCGCAAGGACGTCACCGCCAAGTGCTACGGCGGCGACATCACGCGTAAACGCAAACTTCTGGAGAAGCAGAAGGAAGGCAAGAAGAAGATGCGGCAGTTCGGCAAGGTCGACATCCCGCAGGAAGCTTTCATTGCCGCGCTGAAGGTGGACAGCTGAGGCGACGCTCGGGACGGGCCGGCCCGGTCTTACTGGCTGGCAAACAGCCGGTCTCCGGCCGGCAAACAAAAAAGTGCGAAAACAACCCCATGCACAGTAGCCGCCCCCTTGGCGGCATTGCGGTTTTTTGATTTGCCGAAATTCGTTTGATCCGTCGGGCAAAACAGGGGTATGGTGGCATCATCGCAGCCGGTGTGATTGGCAGCCCGAGCCCGTACGATGGGTTGAGGTCTTGCGAACGCCATCGCCCTGCGGGGCGGACGCAGGATCTCGTGACTCTTGCTAGCTCGATCCGATCGCGAGGATGAGGTTTGATGGGTTGCTCTTCGCTCTACCCATCCCACAAGCTGACAAGGCCCAAGAGTGATGGACCTTAAACTCGAACGACTGGTCGACAAATTGCCGGCTGGCTTCGCTGACCTGGAGGCGGATGCAACAGCGGATGGCCATCGGCAAATGACCCGCCTTGCCGCTGAGCTAACGGAGACCCCCGCCATTTTTCATGCAGCATACGCCTGTTATCTCGGCGGCAGACTCACGGGCATCGGCGCGATGACCAACGAACCTGCACCGACAGGGCAACCGGCGTGGAGAATGCGACGGTTCTACGTGCATCGCGAATTCAGACGGCGCAATGTTGCCTACACCATTGCCATGGCGCTGTTGCAGGACGCGGCAGGAAGAGCTTCCACCATGACTGTACATGCAGGCAATCAGGCTGCAGCGCAGTTTTGGGAGGCGATTGGATTTAGCCGCGTTGTCGGTCTGGCCTGGTCCCACCAAAGAACGATGCTCGACACAACTGCTCGCATATGAGGTCGACAGCAGGTCCGGGTGAGCGGTCCCGGCAGCGCCAACCCCTACTGCCAGAATCTGTCACTGGCCTGCGCTAGGTCTCCTCTCAGTGCACCAATCACTGAAAGGAAGATCATGAATACCCAAAACAGCGGCAACGCATGGCGGATCGCCAAGACCTATGTCGAGGCCATCGCCCGCAAAGACGTCGATACGATCATCTCTGTCGCGGCGGACGACGTCGTTTGCACGTCACCGCGCGGGCGGATCGTCGGGACCCAGACGTTTCGCGAGTTCCACGGGGGGTTCGCCCGCATGCTCCGAAAGGTCACGATTCTCGCCATCCATGGCGACGATGAGCAGGCTGTCGTCGTTTACAACGCCGACACCCATCCGGTTGCCAACGCCATCTGCGCGGAGCTCCTCACGGTGAGGAATGGCAGGATCGCCTCGACCGAAGTGATCTACGATGCGACCCCGTTCTCCGCCTACGCGGCGACGGTCCAACCGCACTAAGAATCCGGTCCAGGTCATCAAGCGGCGCGGCTGCCCGAAGCCGTGCCGCCCGCCCTCAGCGGAAATCGACTGCCAATCTTTGGCAGGATACGTGTTAGATTTGCAGCATGTCCAAGAGCCAACGGCTGTTCGACCTCATGCAGATCCTGCGGCGACACCGTCATCCGGTGTCGGGCAGCAATCTTGCCACTGAGGCGGGCGTGTCGCTGCGCACGATCTATCGCGACATCGCCGACTTGCAGGCGCTGGGCGCGCAGATCGAGGGCGAGCCGGGCTTTGGCTACGTGCTGCAGCCAGGCTTTCTCCTGCCTCCGCTGATGTTCTCCGAGCAGGAAATCCAGGCCCTGGCGCTCGGTGCGCAATGGGTGTCCCGCCAGACCGATGAGGAGTTCGCGCTTGCGGCGCGCAATGCGCTCGCGAAAATCGGCGCCGTGCTCCCATCGGAGCTGCGACACAAGATCGACGACAATGCCTTTCATGTCGCGCATAGGCCGAAGCAGCTTGAGGCCGTCGATCTCCGCATCGTGCGCCAGGCCATGCGCGACCAGCATAAGCTGTCCATCGTGTATCGCGATCCGAATGGCGTGAAGACCACCCGAACGATCTGGCCGATTGGCGTCGCCTTTTTCGACTCCCGCCGCATCCTGGCCGGCTGGTGTGAAATGAGGAAGGACTTTCGCTCCTTCCGGGCGGATCGGATCGAAAAGCTCCGGCTCAAGACCGAACGCTATCCCGGCCGCCGGCGCGACCTCGTCAAGCAATGGCGGGCGCAAGTTGACGCAGATCGCCGCAAGGCTATGGACTGACTGGAAATACCGGCCTCGGCTTCCCCGTGAACCGACCCGTCACACGCTGACGCAATTGTCCTAGAAGACCGCCTCCACACCCAAGCGCGCCATTGGCGCTGGTCGTCATTTTCCCTAGGATACGCCTGCACGATCAGGCACGTGCATTTTTTCAAGTATCAATCATTCAACCCAACGGAGTTATTTCATGATCCGTTCAAGCATCACGCGTCGCAGACTCCTTGGCACTGCGGCAGGCTCAGCCTCGGCAATAGCATCAGGTGCATTCGTCAGTCCGGCCCGCGCGCAATCGACGCAGCGAACGTATGTGCTCGTTCCCGGCGCGTATTACGGCGCCTGGTCCTGGCATCGCGTCACGGAACGCCTGCAAAGGCAGGGGCATCGCGTGTATCCGCTGACGCTGACCGGATTGGCTGAGCGCTCACACCTTCTGAGCAAGGACATCACCCTCGACACGCACATTGCCGACATCGCCAATCTGGTCGAATGGGAGGACCTGACGGACATCTGCCTTGTTGCCCATTCCTATGGTGGCTGTCCGGCATCGGGCGCGCTCGAACGGATCGGAAGCCGGGTGTCGTCCATCGTCTGGGTTGATGCCATCAAGCCCGCGGACGGCCAGTCGTTTCGAGACCTGGTCCCCTTCCCGATCGAAGAGGGCGCGATCAGCCGTCCGGCTCCCAAAGCGCTTCCTCCGACTGCATTCAACGACCCGAAGGATGTTGCCTGGGTGTTGTCGAAGGTCACCCCGCACCCCGTCGGCACATTCCTGCAGCCGATCAAGCTCACGGGAGCGCGCGAAAAGGTCGCCAAGAAAACCTACATCCGCCTGCCGAAATTCCAGCTGGCCGCCATGGACAAGGCGGCGGCCGAGTGCAGGGCGGACAGCTCCTGGACGGTCCTCGAAAACACGACGTCCGGCCACTCGATCATGATCGTCGAGCCGGATTGGTTGACGGACGTTTTGACCAAGGCCGCGTGAGATCGGCCTGGTCAAGCTCGATGGGTGGAGCTGTTGCGACGCCCATCGTCGCGATGAGCGGACGCCGTGCTCCGGAGTCCTCGTTGGCGATCCGATTTGCGGCGATCGTTGATGGGTTTCGTTCCGCTCTACCCATTCCCATCAGGTTGCGCCTGAGGAACCATCCAGGTTGGATGACGTTTCTACGTCAGAGTTGGAGGTCCCTGGTGATTAACGAGCGGGAACACCCCGCCCGGTACGACGGGCCTCGCCAAGCCGCATCCGCCACTAGACCGCGCACCGGGCCGGCCTTTGTTAGGTAGATGAGCGGCCCATATCCTCCCGGTCGGTGAGAACCTCCGGATAGGAGCAACAACATGACGCCACATCTCCTTGAGGAATTCACTGGGCTGATCGACTGGCGTCGCTTCGTGATCGTGGGCAACACGATGCCGCCCCGAGATCCCGATGAAGCCGAGGATGCAGAGGAAGACGACGACGGCGACGACGAGTACCGAGATGATGAACCGCCGGTCGTGCGCGAGCCGGACGACGAGTAAGCAGGATGCTTCTCGAAGGGGCGGCGGCTTCCGCGGGGAGCAACCTCTCGGCGTTGACTGAGCAGGAGACGAGCATGACCCTCATATGGCTTGGTGCGCTCCTTGTTTTCGTCGGCGTGCTCCAGATGGCATTTCAGCCGATCTGGCGAGGCCGGCTGAGCGGTACCAAGCGGCTTCGCTCCGGACTTGACACGCTGGAACCTACAGCGCCGGGTAGCGGCTTCGGCATCAAATCGAACTGGCCCGGCCTCGTGCTGGTCGCGGTTGGCGGCGCTTCCCTGCTGGCCGCAGCTGTCATCTGAGAGCTCGGATGGGTTGAGCTCTTGCGAAACCCATCGCCCCGACGCGGGTACGCAATATCCGTAATGCTTGTTAGCTCGAACCAATTGCGGGAATGAAGCTTGATGGGTGTCGCTTCCGCCTTCGCTCTTCGAGCTACGGCGGACAAGCCGCTCGACCCATCGAGCTGCGAGCTAAGGGTTCTATTTCGGAGCGCTGGTCTGGCCACCCGAACCCGTGGTCTGCTCACTTCCCGGTCGACCCGGAGGATGCGCAGAAGCACCTGGCTTGTCTTGATCGGCCACGTATCCGGACTCTCCGGAGTTGCGGGTCTTGATCCCTTTGTCCGCATCACGCTGCATCTGCTCGCTGGGCTCGCCAGCCTTGAGCCCTTGGTCTACATCACGGCGCATCTCCTCCTTGGTTTGCTCACTGGGTGCGGCCTTTTGCTGTTGGGCCGTTGCCTGGAACGTCATTGCGCTTCCGGCAACTACAATCAACGCGAGAATTGCTGTTCGCATGCTTCTCCTCCACGGCTTGCTCCCGTCCCCTAAACGCGCGAACTTGCCAAGGTTTCCTGGTTCCAATCGCTATTGCCGAAAGGCGCATCTCGCGATCAGTCGTAGGGCGGCAAAGCAAGAGTGGTGGGCACGGCGCTCCGCGCCTTTGCCCACCCTACGAAAGCCGTGCTGGCGCAAACTCGCCGAGGCCATCATCACCCGATCGCGAAATCGGCCGCCGTCTCGGCGTGGATGGCCGTCGTGTCGAATGTCTCGACCGTCGTGTCACTCTCCCCGACCAGCATCGTGATCTCGGTGCAGCCGAGGATGATGCACTCGGCGCCCGAGGCAACGAGCGCCGCCATCACGTCCTGATAGCGGCGGCGCGAGGGCGCGGTGACGATGCCGAGGCACAGCTCCTCGTAGATGATCCGGTTCACGTCCGCTCGCCCGCCTTCGGGAGGAACCAGGACGTCGAGATCATGGGCGCGAAGCCGGTCGATGTAGAAGTCCTCCTCCATCGTGAACCTGGTGCCGAGCAGCCCGACCCGACGGTATCCCTTGGCCCGGATGCGCTGCGCCGTTGCGTCGCCGATGTGGATGAAGGGGATGGTCAGGCTTGAGGTGATATCGGGCGCCAATTTGTGCATCGTGTTGGTGCACAGCACGATGGCGCGCGCGCCGGCGCTCTCAAGACGCCGCGCGACCTCCGCGAGGCTGCTTGCGGCCTCCTGCCAACGGCCGGCATACTGCATCTCCTTGATCTCCTGGAAATCGTAGGAATACATCAGCAGCGGGGCCGAATGCAGCTTGCCCATGCGGTCGCGCACACGCTCGTTGATGAGCTTGTAGTAGAGCGCGGTGCTTTCCCAGCTCATGCCTCCGATCAGGCCAATGGTTCGCATCCCTGCGTCTCCGGAAAAATTGCGAGATCGGATCGTAGACGAGGACGCGGATGCCTGCCAAGGCTCCGCGCCCTGCACACCCTCACAACGTCTTCTGCTTCGCCTCGACGTAGCGCGCGAAATTGTCGAGGATCGCCTGCCAGCCGCCTTGCTGCTGCTCGACCGAGTGGGTCGCTTCGCTGTCGAAGACGACGCGGACGACGACGCCCTTCGGACCGGGGACGAACTCGACCTCGGCCTTGCGATCGCCGAACGCATATTCGATCAGCTTGTGCTCGACGATCGTCGTGTAGGTGCCGGCGAAGTCAAAGCCCATGCTGCCGTCCTTGGCCTCCATGCGCGAGGAGAAGACGCCGCCCTCGCGCAGGTCGACCGTGGCCTTGGTCGTGTGCCAGTCGTCGGACGCGGCGTTCCACTTCACGATATCGGCTGGCGTCGTATAGGCACGCCAGACCTGATCGATGGGGGCGGCGACGCTGGTTTCGACGGTGATCCTCATGGGCATTGCTCCAGTTGCGACTTTGACGGCTCGAATTGACGAAATCACGTCACGTATGCCGGGTCCATCTCCGGCACGTCCGGGACGTGTCCACCCAAGGACGATCGAGACCGGTCCATGCCGACATGGTCCGGCCGTCAATGCGCAAAAAAGTTGGAAAAGTCGCAGGGCGGGCAAGGCGACTTGTCCGCCGTGGCTCGCAGAGCGAAGGCGGAAGCGTGCCCACCAACTTGTGTGTCGTCGGGAAGAGTGGTGGGCACGGCGCTTCCCGCGCCTTTGCCACCCTACGAAAGCTATTCAGATCGGCCTTGTCTTCCCTCGGATGGCCATCGACCGTTTCAGGACCTGTTGGGCATCGGCATAGCGGCCCTGATCCTTGTAGAGACCGGCGAGGTTGTCCAGGACGCCGGCGAGATCCGGATGGTTGGGGCCGAGGGTTTTCTCGAAAGTGGCCGCCGACCGCTTGAACAGCCGCTCGGCTTCGGCGTTACGCCCCTGACGCGCATAGAGCGCAGCCAGATTGTTCAGCGCCTGCGCGATGTCGGGATGATCAGGCCCGAACGCCTTCTCGGTCACCACCATCGACCGCTTCAGCAGCCGCTCGGCATCGGCATAGCGATGCCGATTGATGTAGGTATCGGCCAAATTGTTCATCAGCACCGTGGCTTCGGGATCGTCGGGGCCGAGCGCTTTCTGCAGCACGGCCAGTCCCCGCTTGAACAGCGGCTCGGCCTGATCGTATCGGCCCTGGCTGCTGTAGACGGCGCCGAGGTTGCTGAGCGGCAACACGATCTGTGGATCGTCGCGGCCGAGCACTTTCTCGTCGATGGCGATCGATCGCTTCAGCAGCGGCTCTGCTTCCGCATAGCGCTCTTCCGCGCGATAGAGATCGCCCAGATTGTTCAGCACCATTGCGACTTCGGCATGATCCGGACCGAGCGTCTTCTCCCGGATAGCCAGCGCGCGCTTGTACAGCGGCTCGGCAACGGCGTACTGGCCGAGATTGTAATGGATCGTGCCAAGGTCGTTCAGCGGCATCGCGACATGCGCGTCATCAGGGCCAAACTCCTTCTCGCGAAGGGCCAGCGACTTCTGGGCCAGCGGCAGCGCCTCCATGTACTTCCCGGCCCGATAAAGCTCCTTCATCTGCCGGGTGAGCGTGCCCGCCTCATCCTCCTCGCCGTAGGACGGCGCACTGAGCGACAGGCTCAAGGCAAGCGCAGTGACTGCAACACAGATCGATGCTTTCAGGGTCCTCATCGCGCCTTCCCTCGTCGCGGCTATCTGGGACTTACGCGCCGTTGGTGCGCCCGGAAGCCGGACAGGTTCAATGCGGCCGCGGCCGACGAAGCGGTCGGAACCACAAAAAACAAGATCCTACGATCCGCCCACAGCTCTATTCAGTCCCTCGATCACTGGATTACCGCATCGCGAAAAGCTCCTGATGGAAACGCCCTTTGACAGGAAAGTCGTGCGCGGCGAAGTCTCGTTTCAGCACTTCACCGAAACCCGCCGGACCACAAAACCAGATGCTCGCCTCGCGCCATTGCGGTACGGCCTGGCGAATGCGTTCGCCGGTCAGGCGACCATCACGCGCATCGATCAGAACATGCAGGCGGACATCGGCAGATTTAGCGTCAGCTGCCAGTTTGCCGAGCGCTTCCTCGTCGACATCGGCGGTGGTGTGAAAAAGATCGACCGTCTGCGCCGCAGGCCAGTCGGGCGCTTCTTCCTGCATGGCCATGTGTTTCATTCGTGCGACAAAAGGCGTGATGCCAATGCCACCTCCGATCCAGATCTGGTGCGGGCAGTCATCATCAAAGGTGAAGCAGCCATAGGGCCCCTCTACCGTCACCTCCTGCCCGACGCAAAGCTTCTCGCGCAAGCGGCTGGTGTGGTCGCCCAGCTCCTTGGTGATGAAGGTGATCCCGGGTTTCTCGGCGTGCCAACTCGAGGCGATGGTGTAAGGATGCGCGCCCTCCGAGGCGTCCGACGTGGCGAAGGCGAACTGGCCGGGCTTGTGGCCCGGCCATCCGTGCGGCACCTCGATTGCGCTCTCGAGTGATCTGACACCGGGATAATATTGCAGCGAAGTGATCCTGCCCTTGACTTGCCGGCCCGCGCCCACCCGGCGCAACAGGACAAGAACGGCCGCCCACGTGCCGCAGGCAAGCAGTACCGCCATCACCCAGCCGAGCGGCGACGTCCAGTAGCTGAACCTGATCAGCACGGCGGCGTGAAAGACAAGGACCAGATAAACAAGGGCGAGAAGGCGATGTGTCTTGTAGAAGAGCCGGTAGGGAAAATACTGGATCAGCGCCAACGCGATGAGCACCACGGTGGCATAAAAAGCCCATTCGCCCATGCCCTCCGCCGTTCCCCGCAGGTTCGCAAAGATCGCGGCAATGGGATTCTCGATGGGGGGCCTTGCCCCACGCACTGGCCGCTCCAGCAAGCCCCAGCCGACCGCCCATTTTGGACCGTTGGCCCAAAGCCAATGGACGATGGCGACGATGAAAGCCGTGATACCGAACCACTTGTGCAGGCGATACATCTTGTCAAGGCCGCCCAGCCACGACTCCGGCCAACGCGGCCGCAGTGCCAGGATCATCGCAGCGCTCATGCATCCGATTGCGAGAATGCCGCTCAACTGCACGATCGCCCCGCGGCGCGCAAAGAACGAGGCTGACTGAAATACTGACGGTTCCGCAATGAGCCACAGCACGGCCAGGATTGCGAGGGTTGCCCAAAATGCGCGTTTGAGGTTCTGCATGCTACGTCGATGCTCACCTGTATCGGCTCGAATTGCTTCGCGATCCGTTGTCCGACCGACGCAGACTCTGAACGGCCGCTGCGGAGTTCGGTTACCGTCCGCCCTGGCACTGGCCTCCAAACGCCTGGCGCAGATCGATTCCGCGGGAGAATGAGTGTCGGAGGCAACAACGGCGAGCTGAGGGTACCATTGGCGCCCCGAGGAGTTATCAGACCAAACCCTCAGAGTTCGCGGTGGATTTCCCTGAGAACAGACTTATGACAGAGCGGGTCGACCCCGGTGCACCAGCGCGTGGCGCTTGAATGTGACTTATTGCCCGAGCTGTTGCAGCACGGCGGACCACAACGCCAGCGGCTCCCTGAGCGCTCCCGGCTCGGATGGCTTCTGGCGAACGGCCGTATGCACCATAACGAGCTTCGAGGCTGGATCGACCAGGATGACCTGACCGCGGATGCCGAGCAGGGCAAATCTGCGATGCTCGCCGGGGAGGAGCCACACCTGATAGCCGTAGCCGAAATAGGGTGTAGCCACGCGCGGAGCGAGATGGCCATCCTCTGGTCTGACGGTCGTGGCATCCAGCAGCCACTGCCGGGGGATCAACTGACGGCCTTCCCAGGCGCCGTCATGTGCGAGCAAGCGGGCGAGGCGCGCATAGTCGCGCAAGGTTGCGTTGAAGCAGCAGAACGCAATCTCCTGCCCGCTGCCGTCGATCGCCCATGAGGCATCCGCTTCGGTGCCGATGGCATCCCAGATCCGATCGTGGAGATAGTCGGCAACCGGCGTGCCAGTTGCGGCGCGCAGGACCAGGCCCAGGATCTCGGTTTCCACGCTCGCATAGTGCCATCGGGTCCCCGGCGGTGCAGTGCGCGTATTGAATTGCGCGACGACCGCGGCGGGATCTTTTGCCTCTCCAACGAACAGGGCTCGTCCAAGCCGGGCGATGTCATCGTTCCCGTCATAGACCTCCGAAAACTCGACGCCCGAAGACATGTTGAGCAAGGCGCGGATGGATGTGTTTCCATATTCCGTTCCTGCAAGGCCGGGGACATAGGTCGAGACGAGGTCGTCGATCGACTTGATCCGTCCCTCCGAGACCGCGATCCCGACCAGCATGCCGACCAGCGTCTTGGCCATGGACTGCGAGAGAAAGCGGTCGTGGTCGGTCCGCGAATATTGATAGTGCTCGTACAAGATGGTGTCGTCCCGGGCGATCAGGAGTCCCGTCACCGGATTGCGCTTGAGATAATCCGCGATGCTCAGCCGTTCCGTGCCGAAGCTGTAGGCGATCGATGGCTCCGGCGCGCGCTTGAATTGCCAGGGCGTCGTCGCGCGAACGATCGGGCGCGAAGGATAGATCTCGCCGAAATGGCTGTAGACGCCGACGAGCTTGTCGAGCTGGGTGGTGGTCCCCCGCGTGCCGACCGGATAGCCGGCAGCCGCACCGTAGAGCTCGGCATCGGGGCCGCTCTCGGAAAAGACCGGCCCCGGCTCACGGGAAGAGTTTTGAGCGTCCTGTGCGCAGGTCAGAGGCGCCCAGAGCGCAGAGACGAGAATGACGGCCAAGAAAAGCCCGCGACAGCCGCGCGGCCTGCAGAGCGCTCCCCAGTGCATCGGACTTGCCTCCCCACACGTTCCGGCGTGTGCGTGCATTGATGAGGGGCATGCTATCACCGGGGGTGGAGGGAGTCAGCATGTGGGCCGCAGGGATGGCGGCAACACAGCGACCTCATCGATACGGGCGACGGCGCGACCTACTTCGGTGAGCCCGATGCAAGCTCCTAGGAACGAGCCGGCCCCGCCTCACCGGACGCCCACGTTCTGAAGCTGGCCGCGCAGACAGGCGTTCTCCCGTTCGAGCGCCTGATTCCAGGCCAGCAGTCCGAAGCGCTTGGTGTCGACCCGGGACCAGAAGGCTCCGGGCGCGCGCCGCCAGAGCGGAAGCGTTGCGATCGCGACCGCGCATTGGCCGCCCATGTCCATGACCTCGGCGAGCTCGACGAGGCCGAATGGAATCGGGGATTCAACCGAACCGGCAAAATCCGTAGGATTGCTGCGCGCGGCTTCCAGCGCCGTCTCGAAACCGATCCGGAAGAACGAACGTGCGCCCGTCTCGTCGCCGAATGCCAGGGCAATGCGGGCCGCATGAAAGGCCGCCGCAATGGTCTTGGTGGTCAGGATCGGGGAGAAAGAGCGCCAGTCGAGTTCGGCCGCGAGCGAGAACCATTTGAGCGCGTCGTCCAGCGCACCCGACAGCTCGCACAGGCAGCCCGCCAGAAACGCCAGCGAGATGCGCCAGCGCTGCACATGGGGGTTCGTCGTGTGCCGGGTGCTCTGGCAATAGCTCTCGATCCGCCCGATCAGCTCGCCGGCCTCCCGCGCCTGGCGGCGTTCGACAGTGCGATAGCCCGCGACGCAAAGCGCGGCGCCCCGGTCCGCCGAGTCCGGACGGGCATTGTCGCCAACCCAGCTGGCGAGCCGGCCCAGGACCGCCGCATCGTCGAGGCGCTCACCGACCTGGACCAGCGTCCGGTACAGCCACGGATTGTCGTAACATCCGCCGAAATCGAGCGCGACCGCGCCGCTCGCAGACAGCGCATCGGCGAATGCGGGGTGGCGGAATGATTGGCGCAGCTCTTCGGCCCTGGCGAAGGGATTGGCGGAGGCAACGACCAGGATCCATTCGCCCTCGACATCGCGATCGAGGGGCACGCGGTCCAGCCGGCGGGCGGTGTGCGGCCATTTGAAACCGCCGGGCGCGGTCTGCGTGTAGCGCGCTTCGATCACGAAATCCTCGACCAGCCCTTCGCGCAATTTGGCCCAGTCGAAAACGTGGTGGTGATACGGATTGGGATCGCTTCCGGTCTCATCGGCCCACCGGTCAGGAACGCTGGCGACCAGACGCCCGTCCGGCTTCAGCACCCGTGCGAACTCCTTCGCCACGGCTTTCCAGTTTTCGACATGCTCGATCGTCTCCATCGAGACGATGAGATCGACGGATGCATCGGCAAGGTGCCGGAGGCGCGAGGCATCTCCCGCCTCAAAGCGCAGGTTCTGCCCGCCGTAATTCGCATGCGCATACGCCACGGCCGACGCATCGACATCGACGCCGATGATTTGCGATGCCTGGCTGGTCGCGGCGATCACCGCCGAGCCATAGCCAAGCCCGCAGGCGCAATCGAGCACGATGTCGCCGGGCCGGACGAGCGAAGCGGCCAGCGCGTAGCGGACGACATGCGCATCGGCGCGCGATCCGCTTTCGCGCAGCATGTCCATGTGGAGATTGCGTTCGCCCAGCAGGGTCTCCACCGGCCATCGGGAAGCGGCCTGCGCCGGGATGCGCTGGTAGACGGCATGGCGCGGCAGCACATCATCCTGCATGCGCGCGTAGTCGGAGGTGGCAAGCGAGGCCGGATGGCGCCGCCATCCGCGCGCGAACAGCCGGTTCTCGAGCGGCGCGCGAAGGCCGGCAATGCCGGGGCCAATGAGGAACAGGTTTTGCAGCTGATCCTGCGCCGCGAGCGTCTCGATCAGGACAAGCGTCTCTTTCCCGGCGTCGACCTCGACAACGGCGATGGGCTTGGGCGGAACGCGCGCATCGCTGCCGCGTGAAATCCAGCGCGGATGCTCGCATGCGCCCTCGCCGACGGCGTGGGCATCGCAGCCCATGAGGAGCAGCTCATGCAGCAGATTCGGATCGCGGGCATTCCATTGCACGATCCGGCACGGACCAAAAATGCGCGTGATCGTAGCAGCCGTTTCAATCGACATCCGACCTGACCGAACGAGAACGGGACAGATTGCCCCCCGAATTGAACGTCCTCGCGCGCGAAATCAGGCGGAATCAACCGCTGCGCTTCCCGTCATCATGGAGCGATGTCTCGCTGCGCGATCCTGATCCCGTGGCTGATCCGATCGCTCGGGTGCAGCACGACGCGGTCACCTGCGGAGAGTCCCGAGAGAACTTCGGCGGTGCGGCTGTTGCGGTGACCGATCTGGACCGGAACGGTCTTGGCACGGCCGTTCTCGTCGACGAAGACGGCCCACTGACCGCCTTGCCGGAACAAGGCGCTGACCGGCACGGTCAGCGCGTCCGGAGCGCTCCAGGTGGTGACGTGGACGATGACGCGATAGTCGTGTCCGAGCGTGACCCAGTTCTCAGGCGGGTCGCTGAAATCGATGGTCACGCGGACGCGCTGCTCCTCGATGCCGAGCGCGGACACTTTCAGGAAACCGGCCGGGTCGACCCGGACCACCTTTCCTGCGATCGGCTGTCCACCCCAGCCGTCGATCCGCACCGGCGCGCCGACCTTGATCTGGACCGCGTCGGTCGAGAGCAGGTCGGCCACGACCTCGAGATCGAGCGGATTGCCGATATCGACCAGCGGCGTCCCGGGCAGGACCGTCGTCTCGCTGTCCTGGATGATCTTCAGCACCCGTCCGCTTGCCGGCGCCAGCACCCGCACGCAGCAGGTCGGCTCCGCCGACGGGGCGGCGCTCGCCGGGTCCATCAGCCGCGCCACCAGGCTGGTCCGCACCGCGCGGCGCATCTCGACCTGGGCCTTGGCACTCTTCAGGGCGGCTTCATTGATGGCCACCTCGAATTTCGCCTTGTCGTGGGCCTGGGCCGAGGTGGACTGCGTCCGCAGCAACGTCTGCGCCCGCTGGAACTCGGTCCGTGAAAAGTCCAGCGCGGCTTCGATCCGCTGCACTTCCGCCTCCTGCTGCTGGATGGCGGCATCTGCGGCCAGGACCTCGGCCTGCAGCTGGTCGTGCGAGCGCGCGTCGATGAAGCCGGGCAGCGCCGGCTGCATCAGGGCGACGGTCTGGTTGGCGGCAACCTCGTCGCCGACATGGAGCGAGGGCCCCCGCTCGCCGAGCGGATGCGAAATCCTCAACACCTTCCCCGCGATCGGCGCCGAGACGGTGTAGACGTGGCGCACGCGGGTCTTGCCGTCGTCGTCCGCCGTGACCTCGATGGGGCCCTTCGCGACGGTCGCGAGATCGACCAGAACCGGCCGCGGCCAGGCGAACCAGGCCAGCCCTCCCACGATCGCGGCCAGAAGCACAGCGCCGATGATACGTTTGGTCCAATTGGCGGGCATGGCTAATCTCGCGTCTTGAGGACCGCGACGAGGTCCAGTTTGTCGATGCGTTCACGGATGACGGCGGCCGAAGCGATGGCGGCCAGCACCACGACGGACGTGGCAACGACATAGGTCGAGTGCTCGACGACGAGGCGGACGCGCATCAATTCGCCGGCCAGGTTCGTCTTCATCACCCAGGCAAGGCCGTAGCCCATCAGCCAGCCGGGCGGCTGGGCGACCAGCGTGAGGATCGCGAGCTCCAGCAGCAGGATACGCAGCACCTCGCCGCGCGTGAAGCCGAGCACGCGCAGGCTGGCCAATTCCCGCGCCCGTTCGGACAGCGAGATGCGGGCATTGTTGTAGACGACGCCGAACGCGATCACGGCGGCGAGGCCGGTGTAGATGCTCGCCATCGTGGTGACGAGCAGCGCGACGGTCTTGCGGAAGTTCGCCAGCGAGACGCGCTGCAGCGCCACGCCGCCGACGGTCGGCATGGACTTCACGGCCGTGTAGAACTCCTCCGTCCGGTTCTCGTCGAGGCTGAGATTGACGCTGGTCACGACAGGCGCCTCGCGCATCAGCTTGCGCAGCGCCCCGATCTCCATCATGCCCTTGATGCCGAAATAGTCCTCGACGGTCGCGACGACCGGCACCGTGACGGTTCGCCGGGCGCCCTCCAGCAGATCGACCTCAACGCTATCGCCGGGCCCGACGCCGAGGATGTGCGCGAGCATGCCGGAGATGGCGAGGCCCGTCTCGGGGAGCACGACCGGCCGAAGCTCGACGTCGATGATGCGCCTGAGATCGGCGTCGGCGGGTCGGCCGCTGATGACGATGCGGCGTTCGACGCTGCCGTGGCGGATCCGGACCGGCACCTCGCGGAACGGCTCGGCGGCGAGAACGCCCGGAAGCCGGTTCACCTGCTCCACGACATTTCCGATCCGCTTCTCGGCAAAGCCGATGGCTGCGTCCTGCCGGTCGGCGAGGAAGTAGGTCACGTCGATCAGGTGCTCCATGCTGTCCCGCGTGAACAGCGAGACCACGAGGATCGCAGTCGCCAGCGCCATGCCGAGCGCGGTGAAGAAGGCCCGCACCGGATGCCGGGCGATGTTGCGGATCATCATCAGCGTCGGCTGCGATACGATCCGGTCGAGCTGGATGCGCGCCGGAAGCAGCCGGCGATAGACCGGCGGAGCCGGCGGCTGCATGGCGACGGCGGGCGGCAGCTTCACCACCTCGCGCAGCGCCCGGAACGCACCGATCGCCGCGGCCGCCGCGCTGAGCGCGCCCGCGGTGAGGTACAGGTCTGGTGCCTTCGCGAACACCAGGAACGGGAAGTGGAAGAAGTCGCCGAACAGGGCGGTGACGCGCAGCCCGAGCCAGGTGCCGGCGACGCCGCCCAGGACGATGCCGATCACGACGATGAAGGCGACGAACTTGAAATAGTGCAGCACGATGCCGCTGTCGGAATAGCCGAGCGCCTTGAGCAGGCCGATCTGCTCGCGCTCGAGCGCGACCAGCCGGGTCAAGGTGAGATTGACCAGGAAGGCCGCGACCAGGAGGAAGATCGGCGGCAGCGTGCGGCTCATGTTGTTGAGCATGTCGAGCTCATGGTCGAGCCAGGCGTGCGAGGTCTGGTCCTTGCGGCCATGGGCCGCCTGCCCGCCAAAGGGATCGAGCAAGGCATCGAGCCGCAGGATCACCTCGCGCTCGGAGGCGCCGGGCTGCAGCTTGACCGCGACCGCCGAGAAGGCGCCGTCGAGATCGTAGACGCCGGCGAGTGCCTTCTCCGACATCCAGACGATGGCGTAGCGGCGATCATCCGGCATCAAGTCGCCCGGTCCGACGGTGTAGACGAACTCGGGGGACAACGCGGTGCCGACGATGACGAGTTCGCGCTTCCTGCCGTTGAGAATGGCGGAGAACCGCGCACCCTCCGAGAAGCCGTGCGCCCGGGCGAACGGCTCGTTGACGACGACCTCTTCCGTCCGTCCCGGCTCCGGGAGCCGGCCGGAGCGCATGTAGAGCCGATTGAGATGCTGCTCGCCATTGTCGGGCAGCGAAACGAACTGCGCGCTGGCGGGCGCGGAGAAGCCGGGAATGTCCAGCAGCGCCAGCTTGGCGATGCGGGTGTCGACGGCGGCGACGCCGGGGATCTCGCCGATCCTGTCGGCGAGCGCCTTCGGTGCCCGCTTCGCCTGCGCGAACACATCGGCGAAGCCGTAGCGCTCGTAATAAGCGATCCGGGTCTCCTCCAGCGATCGATGCGAGCCCACCGCGAGCACCAGCGTCGCAACCCCGCCGCCGACGACCAGCGCGACGGCGAGCACCTGCGCCCAGAGCCGCCTGACGTCGCGAAACAGCTTGATGTCGAGCACCTTCATGTCGTCACCAGGTGAGCTCGGCGGCTTCCCGCCGGGCCTCGTTGGTCCGGATGCGGGAGATGCGGCCGTCGGCGAAGAACAGCACCCGGTCGGCGACCTCCTGGATGCTGGCGTTGTGGGTGATGATGACCGTGGTGGTCCCGAGCTGCCGGTTGACGCCGAGCAGCGCCTCGATGACGCGGATGCCGGTCTTCGAATCCAGCGCCCCGGTCGGCTCGTCGCAGAGCAGCACCGCCGGACGCTTGGCGATCGCGCGGGCGATGGCGACGCGCTGCTGCTCGCCGCCGGAGAGCTGGGCGGGAAAGTGGTGCATGCGCTCCTCGAGCCCTACCAGCGCGAGCGCGTCGGCGGGCCGCATCGGGTTCCTGGCGACCTCGGTGACCAGCGCGACGTTCTCGTAGGCCGTGAGGCTCGGCACCAGATTGTAGAACTGGAAGACGAAGCCGACATGGTCGCGGCGATACTTCGTCAGCTCGCGGTCCTCGAGATCGGTCAGATCCAGATCGCGGAAGAACAGCCGGCCGCTGGTCGGCCGGTCGAGGCCGCCCATGATGTTGAGCAACGTCGTCTTTCCGCTGCCGGAGGGGCCGAGCAGCACGACCACCTCCTTCTCGGCGATGTCGAGGTCGACCTCGTTGAGGGCATGCACCATCACCTCGCCGGAGACGTAGGTCTTGGTCAGCGCCTTTGCGGTGAAGACGGGCACGCTCATCGACGTCCTTTCAAGCCTGTGCCGTTCGCCGGCATCTCCTCGCGCGAAGGTCAGCCGTGACGATAGCCGCCGGAAGTACTCTGACCGGATCGCCGGTTGAGATGGGGAAGGAACGCCGGCACCTGCGCAGCGTACCGCGCATAGGCCTCGCCGAACTCGGCCCGGGCCTCGCGCTCCTCGTCTCTGGCGAGCTTCACATACATGACGGTCAGCACCGGAAACATCGCCAGCGTCAGAATCGTCGGCCACTGCAACAGGAAGCCGAACATCACCAGCACGAAACCGACATATTGCGGATGCCGGACGTAGCTGTAGGGGCCGGTGGTGGCCAGGCTGCGGGTCTGCTGCGCCTCGTACAGCACCCTCCAGGCAACAGAGATCAGGATGAAGCCGGCGGCGATGAAGATGTAGCTGAGAACGTGGAACGGTCCGGCGTGCGGATTGGTCTTCCAGCCGAACATCATCTCCAGCAGGTGGCCGGCGTCGTGGGAGAACCAAAGTCGACGTTCGGGTAGCGCGACTGCAGCCAGCCCGAAAGGAAATAGATGGTGAGCGGAAAGCCGTACATCTCGACGAACAGCGCCACCAGGAAGGCGCTGAAGGCGCCGAAGGAGCGCCAGTCGCGGGAGGTTTGCGGCTTGAAGAAGCTGTAGGCAAACAGGATGAACACCGCCGAGTTGACGATGACGAGGCTCCAGAGACCGTAGGCGGGCGCGGCATCGTGCATCACGCGCTCCTCGAATCGTTCGGCCGGCCGCCGCCGTGATGATGACCATGTCCGCCATGCATGAAGAAATGCATCAGCGGACAGGCGAGGAGCGGGAGCCAGACCAGGAGCCCGAGCACGTGGGCCCGGTGCTCGGTGAACAGCAGCGCCCCGGCAATAACCAGGAATCCGATCAGGACAAGGCTGGCCTTGGTCTTGGTCGAGATGCCCCCTTGCGGGCGCTCCCGAAACCCGGAATGGTCTTGGACCGTCATGACACGCTCCTGCGACTCTTGAAAGTCTAGCGGCGCGGCCATCATCATGGTTGATTCACGTCAAGGTCCCGGCAGAGTCCTCACCTGCCTTGCATCGGCATGCCGCCCATTCGGCCACCTCGCATCATCGGCATCATGCCCATCTGCGGCGCGAGTAATTCGTCGGCGGTCTTTTTCTGCTCGTCGGAGAGGATGCCGACGAGGTTTGTGAGTGCGGACCTCGTCGCGCGGGTGGTCTCCAGCCGGGCTGACAGCCATTTCTCCTGCGAGGTCAGCCGATCCACCAAGCTCTCGGATCCGGAACCGGCCATCGACCTGCGGAGCTCTCCGAGGGCCTTGGCGTTCGCGCGCAACACGTCGGCGAAGGCATTCCAGGCGGGCACCTGAGCGTCCGTGATCTTGAGTTCGACCCGCAGAAACGCGATCCGCCCTTCGACATGGTCGATCGTTTCCATTCCGCCCATGCAGTCACCGCCGGACTGACGCATCATGTCCATCATCCGCATCATGTCGGGCATCGGCATGTTGCCGCCCATCATGTTCATCATGCCGCCGCCCATCTTGCCCTGGGATGGGGTGCCCTGAGATGGGGCGCTGCTGCGCGGCGCGTCCGGCGGCGTGGCCGGATTGGTCGCAGGAGCGTCCTTCTGATCCGGATGATGGCCCTGGTGCTCGGCAGGCGATTGCGCGAGCGAGGGGTTACCGAGGACCGTGAGCAGCAGGGCTGCCGCAAGCGCCGTGCGTCGCATCTTGGTTCTCCTGAGATTCCGCATCTGAACCATAATGACGACCGCCCTCCACAAGCGAATTGACCGAGGTCAAAGAAAGCCGCAGTCGCAGGGGAATCGCGAAAGTTCGTTGCTTGAGATTCCTCAAAACGGAACCTTCCACTGCCTCTTATGATGCCGTTTTCACAATCCGGGGAGAGCGGACATGATCACGAAGAAGCTCTTGGCCGCGGTTGGCGTCGCTTGCCTGTTGGCCGCGCCGGCGATGGCTCAGACCACGGACAAGGAAAAGAGCGGCCACCACTACAGCGGCGGGCCGAAGACGGAAGTCCCTCACCACATGGGCAAGAAAGAAACGACCGGTGCCTCGACGAAGGCGTCAGGCGGTCATCATTACACCGGCGGCCCCGGCACGTCGTCGCCTCACCACATGGGCGACAAGAAGTAGTCCCGACCTCTGCCGGTCTGCGAGGACAAGGAGGAGGTGCGGCAGTTCGGAAAGGCCGACATCCGCAGGACGCCTTCATGGCCGCACTGAGTGGACGGCGAGAATGGAACGGTCATTCCGGGGCGCACAATCTGGTGCGAGCCGGAATGCCCGCCATTCCCCTGTCTTGATCCTCTCGGCCAAATAGACCACCATCCGCGCCTCTACCGCTCACAGCAGAAGGGGCGAGGAAACGCGCATGAACGCAACTCCCGGCGTTGGCCTGGTCGAACGTGCTCGCGCGCTCGCGCCGCTGATCGCGGGCGAAGCCGACGAGATCGAACGGACGCGGCGACTGACGCCGGCCGTGGTCTCCGCCCTCATCGAGAACGGACTCTACCGCGCATTGCTGCCGCAGAGCCTCGGCGGCTCTGAGGCGCCGATCGACAGCTTCATGCAGATGCTGGAGGAGATCGCGAAGGCGGACGCCTCCGCGGCCTGGTGTCTCGGCCAATGCAGCGTCTGCGCGATGATCGCAGCCTGGCTCGATCACGACACCGCGCAAGAGATCTTCAACGCCGCGCCCGGGGTCCTCGCCTGGGGCGCGATCGCGCACGAGGCGCGCGCGGTCGAGGGCGGCTATCGCGTCACGGCGCGCTGGGATTTTGCCTCGGGCTCGCGGCAGGCGAGCTGGCTGGGAGCGCATGTCCGCATCGTAGCTGCGGACGGCGTGCCGCGCAAAAATGCCGACGGCTCGCCGGAGGTGCGCACCATCCTGTTTCCGGTCGCGCACGCGACCTTGCACGACGTGTGGCAGGCGATCGGGCTCGCCGGCACCGGCACGGACTCCTATGAGGTGGCCGACCTGTTCATTCCCGAGCGCTTCACCGCGTTCCGTGACGTGTCATCCGCGCTGCGCGAGACGGGGCCGCTCTACAGGATCGGCACGGGCTCGACGTTCAGTCTCGGCTTTGCCGCGGTCTCGCTCGGCCTCGCGCGTGCCACGCTGAACGCCGCCATTGCGCTCGCGCGCGCAAAGCATCAGTCGCTGGCAGCCAGCGCCATGCGGGACAACGGGGCGGTCCAGGGACTGATCGGCCGCACCGAGGGCGATCTGCGCGCTGCGCGCGCCTATCTCTATGCGACGGCAAATGCGATGTGGCGCGATCTCGGCGCCACCGGCGAATTCGGCGCGGCGCATCGCAACGCGGTCCGGTTGGCGGCGACCTGGACCATCCACCAGTCGGCAAAGGTGGTCGACACTGCCTATCACATGGCCGGCGCGACCGCGGTGTTCCGCAGCCAGCCCTTCGAGCGGCGCTTCCGCGACATGCATGCGATCGCCCAGCAGATCCAGGCGCGGGATACGCATTATGAGGATGTGGGGAAGGCGATTCTGGCGGAAGGTTGAAAGGCAAGCGGCCCACTGAACCTCTCCCCGCCCTTTGCGGGGAGAGGTCGGATCGCCCCGGCGATGCGCAGCATCGTCCGGTGCGATCCGGGTGAGGGGCAAGGCGAGATTTCGATCGGAGCAAAGGTCGATCCGACACGCATTAACGCGCGCACACACTTTGAACGGAGTTCGCGGAGACGCCCCTCACCCCACCCTCTCCCCGTAAGAACGGGGCGAGGGAGTGAGAGAGCGGCGCGTCCCTTACGTCAGTATCAGCTCACGCCACCAACGCGGCGTCCTCGTCCGCTCCATCGATACCGCGCTGCGCCTGCAGCAGGCTGATGATCTCGAGATTCGGCCGGGCCTTGCTGAACAGAAAACCCTGGCCCTCGTCGCAACCTTCGGCGCGCAGGCAACTCAGCTCGGCCTCTGTCTCGACGCCTTCGGCGGTGATGGTGACCCCTAGGCCCTTGCCGAGGCTGACGATGGAGCGGATGATCGCCTGGGCCTCGCGGTTGGCCCCTAAGTCGCGCACGAAGGACTGGTCGATCTTGATCTTGTCGAAGGGAAAGCTGCGCAAATAGCTGAGGCTGGAATAGCCGGTGCCGAAATCGTCCATCGAGATGCGCACCCCGAGCGCGCGCAGCGCATGCAGCGTCGCCAGCACCTGGGCGCTCTTCTCGAGCAGCAGCGTCTCGGTGATCTCGAGCTCGAGCCGCCGCGGCGGCAGGCCGGAATGCTTCAGCGCGTCCGTCACCATCGAGAGCAGGTTGCCGCTGCGGAACTGCAGCGGCGACAGATTGACGGCGACGCGAACGTCGTCCGGCCAGGTCGCGGCATCTAGGCACGCCCGGCGCAGCATCAGGCCGCCGAGCGGATTGATCAGGCCTGTGTCTTCCGCGACCGGGATGAACTCGGCCGGCGAGACCATGCCGCGCTCGGCATGGGGCCAGCGCACCAGCGCCTCGAAGCCGGTGATGCGGCCGCTCTGGAGGTCGATCAGCGGCTGATAGTACGGCCGCAGCACATCGTTCTGGATCGCATCGCGCAGCTCGACCTCGATCTTGCGGCGGCTCTGCGCCTTGGCGTCGAGCGCGGCCTCGAAGAAGGCGAAGGTGCCGCGCGCATCCAGCTTGGCACGCGACAGCGCCATGTCGGCGTTCTTGAGCAGTTTTTCGGAATCATCACCGTCGCCCGGCGCCATCGCGATGCCGATGGAGGCGCCGATCACCACGGAATGGCCGTCGAGCAGATAAGGATCGGCGATGGCCTCGAGCAAGCGTTTTGCGAGTCCCACCGCATCTTCCGGCCGGGCCAACCCGCTCTGCACGATCGCGAACTCGTCGGAGTTAAGACGCGCCAGCGCGTCCTCTTCGCGCAAGGTGGAGCGCAGCCGCTTGGCGACACCGCGCAGCAGCTTGTCGCCGACGGCGTGTCCCAGGGTGTCGTTGACCGCCTTGAAATTGTCCAGCCCCAGCATCAGCACCGCGAGCTTCTCGGCGCTGCGGCGCGTATGCAGCAGCATCTCGTCGATCTGCTGGCGCAGCAGATTGCGGTTGGGCAGGCCGGTGAGCCCGTCATGCTGCGCCATGAAGGCGAGCCGCGCCTCGGCGCGCTTGCGCTCGGTGATGTCCATCAGCGCGAGCAGCACTGCCGGCCGCTCGGCATAGGTCAATTCGCGGGAATAGATCGCAAGGTCGATCAGCCCGCCGTCCGCCTTGACATGCTTCCAGGTGCGGCCGGCCTGTTCCTCGCCGGTCACATCGATGGTCCAGGGCGGCTCGCTGTCGAAGGCCTGCAAGGCTCTGATCGTCAGCTTCTCGAAGTCGCCGCGGCCGTAGCCGTAATGGGCGATCGCGGCGTCGTTGACGCCAAGGATGCGCTCGTCGTCGAGCGCGCAGATGATCATGGGAACGGGATTGCCGTCGAACAGCAGTCGGAACGAGGCCTCGCGCTGCTTCAGCTCGGTGATGTCGACGCGCAGGCCGACCACGCCGCCGTCATCGGTGCGGCGCTCCTCGATCAGGATGACGCGGCCGTCGGACAGCGTCTGCTCGTGGCGCTTGCCGGGCTCGTAGAGCTTCTTCAGCCGCTGCGCGATCCATTCTTCCTCGTGGCCGGCGGCTTCCGGATAGTCGCCGCGGGCGACGCCGACGCGCAACGTATCCTCGAGACGCGCGCCTTCGGCGAACAGGTCGGCGGTCTTGCTGTAGATCGACGCGTATTGCTTGTTCCAGAGGACGTAGCGGCCTTCGGGGTCGAGAATCACGATGCCCTGCGGCAAGAGATCGACGGCCTGGCGCAGCCGCTCATGCGATTTGCGCGCCTCGGTGATGGCAGCTTCGGCTTCCGCGCGGCTCTGCACGAGCTCGGCGTGTTCAACGGGCGGATGCGGGGCGCGCGCGAATCGCGGCTTGCGCGGCCGGCTGCCGGCCGTACCGAGCACGTTGCGCTTTCGCCTTTTTTGGTTTCGAGACCCCAAACTCAACGTCACATGTCCCAGTCGCGCCCTGTGGCCGCAAGTTCTGGGGCAAGTGTCTGAAAAAAAAGTAATCTTCGCCGGCCCGGCCACGGGAGCGCAGACTCTTCACCGGCAATTCTGCCTGTTTGCGAGGCGCAAGAAACGCGGACGGACGCACCAAACCTGTTTCGCTGTCGCGATCGAAGGGGCGGGCTGGCGCAAAATTACGCGCGCGCTTGAATCATTTCCGAAATCGCGCGCGATTGCATGCGGGCCGCGGCGTTCCCTCATTCCGCGCACGAATTTTGGTCAATGCAGGATACGGTTATCGCGCCGTTAAAAATGCGGCCGGGCAGCGCAAAAAACTGCGACTTTCGAATGATCCTAGTTCGAAATACGGATCGTGGTGTTGCGCGCGCCCTCGCGCTGGACCAGTGCGAAAAGGGTCGCCGCATGCGCGGGATGCAGCCTGATGCAGCCATGCGAGGCCGGTCCACCCAGGCGCGAGATGTCGGTGGTGCCGTGGATGGCGAAGCCGTGGTGGAAGAAGATCGCGTGCGGCATCGGCGAATTGTAGTATTTGCGCGAGAATTAGCGCCGCATCATCGCCTGCGGATGGAAAGTGCCGCTCGGCGTGCCGTAGCCGCCGCGGCCCGTCGACACCGGCCATGAGTAGCGCGGCGCGCCGTCGACGCGTACCGACATGCGCTGGGACGATTTGTCGATGTCGACCCGGAGATCGGCCCGCCCCGGGGTCGCGAGAACCGGTGCCAATACAAAGGCAGCCAAGGCGGCCCGCGCCGGAAAAATGTCATAATGAAAGACTCTCAGCCTTGGGGGCATGATGTCGCCGGAAGCCAGCCGCTGTAAAGACGCCGTGAGATGGCGCCCGCGCGACAAGCCTAATTTCTTAACCCTGACGCGGTGTTGGGTTATAACGACCGAGCATGAGTCCCCGCCGCCTCGCCTCTCTCCTGCTTCTGACAACGCTCCTGGCCGCCGGCGGCGCGCTGGCCCAGGACAAGGGGAGCGTGAACCCGAAGCCGCTGCCGCCGCTCGCCAACCCCAACGATCCCAGTATCGGCGCCAAAGAACTGTTCGCGCGAAAGCTGCTGCCCTCGAAAGGGCCGGCGCATGTCGTCGGCTCCTACACCAAGGGTTGCATCGGCGGCGCCGCGCAGATGCCGCTCAACGGCGACAATTGGCAGGTGATGCGGCTGTCGCGTAACCGCAATTTCGGCCATCCCGACATGATCGCGCTGATCAAGCGGCTTGCGGCCAGGGCGCACAAGGATGCGGGCTGGCCGGGCATCCTGGTCGGCGACATCGCCCAGCCGCGCGGCGGGCCGGCGCTATCGGGCCATGCCAGCCACCAGATCGGCTTAGATGCCGACATCTGGCTGACGCCGATGCCGGACCGCCGCCTCTCGCGCGAGGAGCGCGAGGAGATGTCGGCGGTGATGATGGTGCGCCAGGACCGGCTCGACATCGATCCGAAGGTGTTCACGCCTGCCCACGTGCTGGTGCTGCGAGATGCGGCGCAGGAGCCGGCGGTGCAACGCATCTTCGTCAATGCCGCGATCAAGAAGGCGCTGTGCCGCGAGGCCAAAGGCGACCGCTCCTGGCTGTCGAAGATCAGGCCATGGTGGGGTCACGACTATCACTTCCACATCCGCATGCGCTGCCCCGCGGGCGCCGGCGACTGCGAGGGCCAGCCGTCACAGTCCGAGGACGAAGGCTGCAAGGACGCCGACCTCGCCTACTGGTTCTCGGACGCCGTGCTGCATCCAAAGCCCCCGCCGGAGCCGCCGAAGCCCAAGCCGCCGATGACGCTGGCGCAGATGCCGGCGGCCTGCAAGGCCGTGCTGCATGCGGGCGACGCGAAGCCGTAAGTTACGCGGTAGGGTAAGCTAGCCGCCTCACCCACCGGCTGTCGTCCCGGGGCGCGAAGCGAACCCGGGATCCATAACCACAGGAAGTGGTTGTGGCGCGAGCTGGTAACTCCGAATCCCCGTAACCACACCCGCCTGTGGCTATGGATCCCGGATCTGCGCTGCGCTCTGACAACGCTGCGCGTTGTCCAGAGCTACGCTTGTCCGGGACGACAGTGGTGATTGGGGCGCGCCAATCCCGGATGACGAACTCGTTGGTTGGTTCGTGCCATCCAAATGCGCTAGGATCGTCCTGCCGCCGTGCCGTAAGCCCGCGGCATCCCGGGATGCGCATCCCATCTTTCAACAAGCCTGACCGCACGCCTCGCGCCGTTTGCGTGGCCAACGATGGGACTTCACATGCGCGTCCTCACCATCCTTGCTGCGCTGACGATCAGCGCGACCTCTGCTCTCGCGGCCGAGGAGCCGAGCGGTTGCGACAAGTTCAAATGGCCGATCGAGCGCGAGCGCGCCGCGCTGACTGCGCCGGATCGTGCAAAACTCGCCTCGGGGAGCGAGCAGGCGGCCCTGCCCGCGTCGACCATCACGCTCGGGCTGGTCGCCCCGAGCGAAGCAAAACTGCCCTCGCCGCCGGAGCGGGCGCCGAAGGACGGCACCTTTGCCGGCTTCACCAGCATCAAGGCGCCGAAGGCCGGGCTCTACACGATCAGCCTGTCATCAGGGGCCTGGGTCGACGTGGTCCAGGATGGCCATTTCCTCAAGCCCGTCGCCTTCAGCGGCGCGACGGATTGCGAGGGCATCCGCAAGACCATGAAATACGAGCTGTCGGCGCAGCCGCTTGTCCTCCAGGTCAGCGGCGCCAGGGATAATGCGCTGTCGATCGCGATCCTGCCGGCGCAATAGCCCCCTTTGTCGGTCAAACGGTCGCCTTTGACCTGAGGCGCCGGCCTGCTATGTTTGCACTGCGATCTCCCTGCCGGCCGTAAGCCGTCGCAAGGACCCGTGGAACAGCGCTTCCGCCCGTCGCGACCCGACTTAACCCAACGCCAGATTTGCGTGCGCAATTGCGCATGCGAGCTCGCACGGAGCGCTATCCATGTTTCGCATCACTGGACTTTTCACCGCTTTCGTCCTCCTCGCGGGCGCGAGCCTTTCGCCTGCCAGCGCCGAGGACAAGACCATCACCGTGTTCGCCGCCGCCTCGATGAAGAACGCGCTGGACGAGATCGACGCCGCCTACACCGCCAAGACCGGCGTGAAGTTCAGCGTCAGCTATGCCGCAAGCTCGGTGCTGGCCAAGCAGATCGAGCAGGGCGCGCCGGCCGACGTGTTCGTCTCCGCCGATACCGACTGGATGGATTACGCGGTCTCCAAGAAGACCATCAACGAGCCTTCCCGAGTCAACCTGCTCGGCAACAGCATCGTGCTGATCGCGCCGAAGGATTCCAAGATCGACAACGTCACGATCGCGCAGGGCTTCGACCTCGCCAAGCTCGCCGGCGACGGCAGGATCGCAACCGGCGACGTCAAGTCGGTGCCGGTTGGCAAATACGCCAAGGCCGCCCTGGAAAAGCTCGGCGCCTGGCAGGCCGCCGAGCCGAAATTCGCCATGGCCGAGAGCGTGCGCGCCGCGCTAACGCTGGTCGCCCGCGGCGAGGCCAATCTCGGCATCGTCTATTCCACCGACGCCAAGGTCGAGCCCGGCGTGAAGATCGTCGGCACCTTCCCGGCGGATTCGCATCCTGCGATCATCTATCCGGTCGCGGCGACCACGACCGCGAAGGGCGAGACGAACGACTATCTCGCCTTCCTGCGCTCGACCGCGGCCAAGACCATTTTGGAAAAATACGGCTTCAAGTTCTTGATCAGCCCGACAACCTGATTTTTGCGACTTGAATTTTGGGACCTGATATTACGACTTGATGTTCGAGATCTCTCCCGCCGAATGGACGGCGATCCTGCTTTCGCTCAGGGTCGCCGTCATCGCCACGCTGGTCGCGACGCCGTTCGGCATCGCGCTGGCATGGCTGCTCGCGCGGCGTGACTTCTGGGGCAAGTCGGTGCTCGACGCCGTCGTGCACCTGCCGCTGGTGCTGCCGCCTGTCGTCACCGGCTATCTGCTGCTGCTCACCTTCGGCCGCCGCGGCCTGGTCGGCGGCTTTCTCGCCGACCATCTCGGCATCGTCTTCGCATTCCGCTGGACAGGTGCCGCGCTCGCCTGCGGCGTGATGGCGTTTCCGCTGCTGGTGCGCCCGATGCGGCTGTCTATCGAGGCGATCGACCGCCGGCTCGAGCAGGCCGCGGAAACGCTCGGCGCGGCCCCGTGGAAAGTGTTCTTCACGGTGACGCTGCCGCTGGCGCTGCCGGGCGTGCTCGCCGGCATGGTGCTCGGCTTTGCCAAGGCGATCGGCGAGTTCGGCGCCACCATCACCTTCGTCTCCAACATTCCCGGCGAGACCCAGACGATTTCCTCCGCGATCTATTCGCTGATCCAGACGCCTGACGGCGATGCCGCCGCGGGCCGGCTGGTCATCGTCTCGATCGTGCTCGCGCTCGGCGCGCTGATCGCCGCCGAATGGTTCGCCCGGCGCGCCACCGCGCGCCTGCACGGAAACTGACCATGCTGCGCGTCGACGTCGAAAAACAGCTCGGCGAGTTCTCGCTGTCCGCGTCGTTCACCAGCGAGGGGCGCGTCATCGGCCTGTTCGGCGCCTCGGGCTCCGGCAAGAGTTCGCTGGTCAACATGATCGCCGGCCTGTTGCGGCCCGACCGCGGCACCATCGTGATCGACGGCGAGACCGTCGACGACACCGCGGCCGGCATTCATGTGCCCACTTACCGCCGCCGCATCGGCTATGTGTTCCAGGATGCACGGCTGTTTCCGCATCTCAACGTCGCGCAGAATCTCGACTACGGACGGCGGATGAACGGACTTGCGCCCGATCCGACGCAACACAGGCGCATCATCGACCTGCTCGACATCGGTGCGCTGCAAGACCGCCGTCCCGGAAAGCTCTCCGGTGGCGAGCGCCAGCGTGTCGCGCTCGGCCGCGCGCTCTTGTCGAAACCGCGCCTGCTGCTGCTCGACGAGCCGCTCGGCGCGCTCGACGAGGGCCGCAAGCTCGAGATCCTGCCCTATCTGGTGCGGCTGCGCGACGAGGCCAATGTGCCGATGGTTTATGTCAGCCACGACGCCGCCGAACTGCGCCAGCTCGCGACCCAGATCGTGATGCTGAAGCAGGGCCGGGTGACGTCGCTCGGTGGAGTGAAGGTGCTGACGTAGAGGTCGTCCGCCAATCCATCCACCGCTGTCGTCCCGGCGAAGGCCGGGACCCATACCGCGTGATCTATCGAGGGAGTGCGGTTTAAGTACCGGCGAAGAAAAGATCACTGCCTGTCTTCGCCAAACATCTCCCTGTGGTTATGGGTCCCGGCTTTCGCCGGGACGACGGTGGGGAGGCATCTCGCGTTTCAGCTCTTCCGTCGCTTCGTCTTTACCAGCCGCGGTCGACGTTGCGGACCTCGCCGGTCCGGGCATCGACGTCGACCTCCATCCAGCGCCCGGCGCGATCGCGGCCTTCGATCTGCCATTCGTCGCCGAGGAACTGGGTGTGAGAGACCGTCACGACGCCGATATCGGTCGCGACATCGAGCGCGACCTGCATCGAGATCTGGTCGCCGGTGTCATAGGCCATCGCCGGCGCAGCCGATCCGAGACCGATCGCGACGATGGCAGGCAGAATGAAACTTCGCATGGAACTGCTCCTGTCAAAGACGTTGACCGTCACGCGAAGAACGAGCGGCGCCCCGGAGCGTTCCGGCTATTATCTCCGCGGAACAGCGGAAACTTTCAGCAGTTGCGGCGATTTTGGGGGCGGATTCCTCATTCTCGTCATTCCGGGGCGCCCGAAGGGCGAGCCCGGAATCCATCTCGCCGCTCGTTCAGAAGAAAAATGGATTCCGGGTTCGCGCTGACGCGCGCCCCGGAATGACGAGAAGAGACTACACCCCCGCCACCGAGCTCCACAGATCCGCAAGCTTCTTCCGCAGCACCTGCCGGCGTGTCAGCGGCGGCGGTGTCTCGTCCTCTTCCGGCAGGCGCAGGCCGACGACATTGACGCGGCCGCCGGAGATGCTGCGTGCGACCAGCACGATCTCGTCCAGCGCGAGCTCGGCGCCCTCCTTCGGGGCGCGGTCGAGGTGGACGTCGAAATAGTCGGCGAGCGTGAGCTTGCCCTCGTCCTCACTCACCTTGACGCCGTAGATCTCGGCCAGCTCGGCCAGCGTGTGCTCGCCGGAGACCATGAAGTCGCCGAGCAGATGCGGATCGGGCGCCGTGCTCGGCTGCATGTCGACAAAGAAGCGGTCGAGCGACTCGGCCTTTTCCGGCGGCGCCAGCAGGTAAATGTAGTCGCCGGGCGCGATCGGATCGGCTTCCGTGGGCGTCAGGATGTTCTGGTTGCGGATCACCAGCGTCGGCTTGGACCAGGACGGGATCAGGCCGCGGCGGAAATACAGGCTCTTGGGGCGCACCGGATAGCCGACGAGCTGCTGCTCGAGCTGGCCGGGCAGGTCGAGCTCGACGCGGCGCGGGCCGCGCTCGGCGCGCGGCAGCGCGACGTGCAGCTTGCGCGCGGCGGGCGCCAGCGTCCAGCCCTGCAGCAGCAGCGAGATGATGACGACGACGAAGGCGACGTCGAAATAGAGATAGGCCTTGGACAGGCCGACCAGCATCGGGATCGAGGCCAGGAAGATCGCGACCGCACCGCGCAGGCCGGTCCAGGCGATGAAGATCTTTTCGCGCCAGTTGAAGCGGAATGGCGCCAGGCATACGAACACCGCGAGCGGCCGCGCCACCAGCATCAGGACCAGCGCGACGGCGACCGCCGGCAACACGCTGGCGCCAAGCCGGCTCGGCGAGACCAAAAGGCCCAGCAGCACGAACATCACGATCTGCGCCAGCCAGGTCGCCGCATCCAGGAAGGTCACCACCGAATTATGCGCACGCGTCGGCCGGTTGCCGATGATGATGCCGGCGAGATAGACCGCCAGGAAGCCCGAGGCGTGCATGATCTGCGAGCCGCCGAAGATCACCAGCGCCGCGGTGGTGACGAATGGCGCGTGCAGGCCCTGCGGCAGCGCGACCTTGTTGAGCGCGATGACGACGAGGCGGCCGCCGAACACGCCGACGACGGCGCCCACCGCCGCCTCCAGCACGAACTCCATGAACACATGGCCGGGCGAGCTCGAGCCGATCGAGATGTATTCGACCAGCATCAGGGTGAGGAAGATCGCGAAGGGATCGTTGGTGCCGGACTCCGCCTCCAGCGTCGCGCCGACGCGCGGACGCAAGCGCAGGCCCTGGGTGTGGACCAGCAGGAACACGGCGGCCGCATCGGTCGAGGCCACCACGGCGCCGACCAGCAGCGACTCCGTCCAGTTGAGGTCCAGCGCGTATCTGGCGAACGGCGCGGTGACCACCGCGGTCAGGAGCACGCCGACGGTGGCCAGCACCACGGAGGGCGCAAGCACGGTGCTGATGCTGGCAAAGCGCGTCCGCAAGCCGCCGTCGAACAGGATCAGGGCCAGCGCCACCGAGCCGACCAGATAGGTCGTGCCGACGTCGTTGAACTGGATCTGCCCGGGGCCGGAATCGCCCGCGAGCATGCCGATGGCAAGGAACACGAGCAGCAAGGGCGCGCCGAAGCGCAGCGCAAGCAGGCTCGACAGGATACCGGCCATGACGAGGACGGCGCCGAGCAATATGGTGAGGCTGAAGGAGTCGAGGGAGGCCATCCACCTTCCGGGTACAAATCGCTGGATTTTCATCCTTATCGTCGGCACTCCCCCGCGCCAACCCATTTTCGCTCCTCGCGGCAATCTGCCCGTATTTTGCGGCCTTAACGCGCTTCACTTCACGGTGTATCGATGGCCGGGCCGCGCCCTTTGTGGGATTCTGCGGCGCCCTCGAATCAATTGCTCCCCTGCTTGCCGACGAGACCGATGGACATGGACCTCAAAGACTTCATGGAGTTCGTGCAGACGACCGCACGCAGCGTCGGGGCGGAGATTTCCTCACCCTGGTTCTACCTGCAATTTGGTCTCATTCTCGCGGCAGCCGGCATCGCCTATGCCGCGGAAGCTGGCATTCGCAACCGCGTCGACATGACATCGCTGGCCATGGGCTGGCCGCTGCCGCTCCGGCACTTCTCGCGGGTGATGATGTCGAGCGCCTCGACGGCGGTGTTCACCCTGCTCGTGATCATCTCGCGCGTGGTGATGTACCACGCGACCTGGCCGAGCCGCTCCTATCTGCTGATGGTCGCCGCCAAGATGGGGCTGGCCTGGCTCGTGATCCGGCTGGTGACCTCGGTGCTGCGCAACGCCTTCATCGTCAAGCTGGTGTCGATCACGGCCTGGTTCGTCGCGGCGCTGTCCATCATCGGCCAGCTCGACACCACCGTCGAGCTGCTCGATTCCTTCGCGATCGTGCTCGGCGGCCTCAGGCTGACGCCGCTGCTGGTGATCAAGGCCGGCGCGCTGCTGCTGATCGCGCTGTGGGCCACCAACATCGCCAGCAATTTCGCCGAGAGCCGGATCAACTCGACCACCGACCTGACGCCGTCGGTGCAGGTGCTGCTGGTCAAGATCATCCGCATCGGCCTGCTTGCGGTGGCGATCGTCATCGCGCTTGGCGCGGTCGGGATCGATCTCTCCGCGCTCGCGGTGTTCTCCGGCGCGGTCGGCGTCGGCATCGGTATCGGCCTGCAGAAGATCGTGGCCAATTTCATCTCGGGCATCATCCTGCTGGCCGACAAATCGGTGAAGCCCGGCGACCTCGTCACCATCGGCGACAATACCGGGCGGATCAGCGCGATGAAGACGCGCTATATTTCCGTCGCCGCCGGCGATGGCCGCGAATTCCTGGTGCCGAACGAGGATTTGGTGACGCAGAAGGTCGTCAACTGGACCTATACAGACAAGAACACGCTGGTGAAGATCGCCTTCGGCACCAATTACGACGCCGACCCCCGCCTGGTCACCAAGCTCGCCGCCGAGACCGCCGCCGCCCATCCGCGCGCCACCAAGGGCAAGGCGCCGAACAGCATTTTGACCGAGTTCGCGGAAGCCGGTATGAAGTTCTCGCTGACCTTCTGGATCGCGGACCCCGACGGCATGGACAACGTCAAGAGCGACGTGATGCTGGCGCTGTGGGACGCCTTCAAGCGCGAGGGCATCCGGGTTCCCTACCCCGTCCGCGAAATCCGCGTCCGCGGCGGCGCCCTGCCGGTCGAAACCACCGTAGAAGTCCCGAATTAGGCCCGCTTTCGGGCGCAAGGACCGGTAAGATTCTTGTTTTGACGCGTTTTCTTCACGCGAACCGGTAGCCACTTCGCTCGAAAACGCTCTGCCTTGGCTTGCACGAAGGCGGGCAATCATTAAATTAGGGCCTGAAATCAAGCCTTTCCACCGACATCGAGACCAGCCCGGAAGACCGCACAAGCATGAGCTACGTCGAAGCCACCGATACCTCCCTGCGCAAGACCGGACAGATCAAGCTGCATGGGCCCGCCGCCTTTGCCGGCATGCGCAAGGCGGGCGCGCTGGTGGCGAAGTGCCTCGACGAGCTCACCGACATTGTCGGGCCGGGCGTGCCGACCTCCAAGATCGACGAATTCGTCCGCGACTTCGCCTTCAGCCACGGCGCCTATCCGGCGACGCTGATGTACCGCGGCTACCGCTACTCGACCTGCACCTCGCTCAACCACGTGGTCTGCCACGGCATGCCCGGCGACCGTCCGCTGAAGGAAGGCGACATCGTCAACATCGACGTCACCTTCATCGTCGACGGCTGGTATGGCGATTCCAGCCGGATGTATGCGGTCGGCCCGATCGCCCGCAAGGCCGAGCGGCTGATCGAGGTAACGTATGAGGCGATGATGCGCGGCATCGCCGCGGTGAAGCCCGGCGCCACCACCGGCGACATCGGCCACGCCATCCAGAGCTTCGTCGAGCCGCAGGGCATGAGCGTGGTGCGCGATTTCTGCGGCCATGGCCTCGGGCGCATGTTCCACGACGAGCCGAACATCATCCATATCGGCCGGCCCGGCGAGGGCGTGCAGCTCAAGCCCGGCATGTTCTTCACCATCGAGCCGATGATCAATCTCGGCAAGCCGCATGTAAAGATCCTCTCCGACGGCTGGACCGCGGTGACCCGCGACCGCTCGCTGTCGGCGCAGTTCGAGCACTCCGTTGGCGTGACGGCGACCGGTGTCGAGATCTTCACGCTGTCCGAACGACACGGCGAGAAGCAGATCGGGTGACTTCGTCGCGTCCTATCGTCGCCGACGGAATGACGACGGCGCCCTTTTGTAGGTCGCCGCAAAGGCATCATTGAATCTGCGCACGCTGCCGAACCCGGCGGCGAAAGCAATTTCCGCCAGCGTCATCTCAGTCTGGTCGATGAGGCGCTTGGCTTCCTGCACGCGCCGCGTCGCGGCAATCTCGCTCGGGCTCGCGCCGGCATGGCGCATGAACAGGCGCAGCAGATGGCGCGGCCCGACGCCGAGGGCGTCCGCAAGCTCCGCCGCGGAAGCCCGGTCCAGAAAACCATCGTTGATCATGCGCATGCCGCGCGCGACGGTGGTGGCCGTTCCCATCCAGGCGGGCGACCCCGGCGCGGTTTCCGGCCGGCAACGCAGGCACGGGCGAAAGCCGGCCCGCTCGGCGGCGGCGGCGGTCGGATAGAAGGTCACGTTCTCGGAGCGCGCCGGGCGAACCGGACAGACCGGCCGGCAGTAGATGCGCGTCGAGCGCACGCCGGAGAAGAACAGGCCGTCGAACGCGCCGGCACGCGCGAGGCGCGCCCGGTCGCAGGTGTCCCAATCGAGATGCGGCGGCAGCGTCTGCCGCTCGGCCGAAATCCTAGCCATGGCCAAATCATAGTTTCGATGCAGCCTACCGAGTAGCTGAAATCGGACATCATCGGGCGATGAGGTCCGAATTCAGCCAGCCCGCACGAAAGCTCCGGATCATGGTGCCGATCGATCCAGGAGCAAATTCGCATGAGCACGCAGGCGCCACCGGCAACGTCCGAGCAAACCACCCTCCCCCTCGAAATCGGACTCCTGCTGCTGCTCGCGCTGATCTGGGGCAGTTCGTTCACGCTGATCAAGGTCGCGGTCCCGACAATTCCGCCGTTCACGATGGTCGCCGTGCGGGTGACGATCGCCGCAATCGTCCTGCTCGTGATCGCGATCGCGCAGGGCCACTCCCTCCCCCGCGAGCAATCGGTCTGGGCCGCCTTCCTGGTGCAGGGCCTGCTGCAAAGCGCGCTGCCCTTCACCCTGATCAGCTGGGGCGAGATGCATATCGCGAGCGGGCTTGCCGGCGTGCTCAACGCAACGCCGCCGATGTTCGTCCTTGTGATCGCGCTGACGACCGGGCGAGGCCGGCAGTCGATCAGCGGCCGCAAGATCGCCGGCGTCGCGCTCGGTCTTGTAGGCGTCGCTGTGACCATCGGCGTCGATGCGTTGTCCGGGATCGGCACGGCGGCGCCGCTGGCGCAGGCTGCCGTGCTCGGCGCCAGTCTCTGCTACGCGCTCGCACCGATCTGGGGACAGCGGTTTTCGAAACTTCCGGCGATCGTCACGGCCGCCGGCGCGATGAGCTGCGCCGCGGCCCTGATGCTGCCCGCAGCCGCCGTGCTCGAGCGGCCCTGGGCGCTGGCGCCGACGACGCAGGCGATCGCGGCGGTGCTCGGCCTCGCCATCGTCTGCACCGCGCTCGCCATGGTGATCTATTTCCGCCTGATCCGCACGCTCGGCCCGCTCGGCACGACGAGCGGAAGCTATTTGCGCGCGGGCTTCGCCGTGGCGCTCGGGACCGCGCTCCTTGGCGAGAGCTTCACATGGTCGATGGCGGCCGGCATGGCGCTCATCGTCATCGGCGTCGTGGCGGTGACCGCACCCGTGCGGAAGCCATAAGGGGAGGCTCCCTGCAATTGCCGGTTGAAAAACGCCCGCGACGAGGCAATGCTGGCGGCCGATGCCCGCCAAGCCAGACCACGACAAGAGCAAGCCGGAGGACGCGCCGCACTATCTCGGCCATCGCGAGCGGCTGCGTGAGCGCTTCTACAGCGCCGGTGCGGATGCGCTCAGCGACTACGAGCTGCTGGAAATGGCGCTGTTTCCGGCACTGCCGCGGCGCGACACCAAGCCGCTGGCGAAGGCGCTGATCAAAACCTTCGGCTCGTTCGCCGAGGTCGTACATGCCCCGGTGGCACGCCTGCGCGAGATCGACGGCGTTGGCGAGTCCGCCATCAACCAGCTCAAGCTGATCGCGGCGGCCGCGCATCGCGTCGCCAAGGGCGAGGTCAACAGCCGCAACGCGCTGTCGTCATGGAACGAGGTGATCGATTATTGCCGCACCAGCATGGCGTTTTCAGACAAGGAGCAATTCCGCCTGCTCTTCCTCGACAAGCGCAACCAGCTGATCGCCGACGAGGTGCAGCAGACCGGCACCGTCGACCACACCCCGGTCTATCCGCGCGAGGTGATCAAGCGCGCGCTGGAATTGTCGGCGACCGCGCTGATCCTGGTGCACAATCACCCGAGCGGCGATCCCACGCCGTCGCAGGCCGACATCCAGATGACCAAGGCGATTGTCAACATCGCCACCCCGCTCGGCATTTCCGTGCACGACCACATCATCGTCGGCAAGAACGGGCATGCGAGTTTAAAGGGCTTGAAATTGATGTAATCTCGCTACGTCGAGACGCGTCACACTGCCACCGCCGATCCCTGCTACACCGAGGCGCCTTCACGGAGACGGTCATGTCAAATGGTCCCAGCGCGGTTCTCTCTGTCGATGATATCGACGCGATCGCACGTGACTCCGTTGCAGAAGGACAGGCGGGCCGCAAGCAGGCCGCCTCGCAAAAGATCCAACCACTTCGAAAAGTCCAGCGCCACCAGCCTGAGGCCGCGATGGCGTTATTATGGATTGTCGACGAACGAAGCCTCGCAAGGGAAGAGGCCGCAGACGTTCTTTCAGAGATAGCAGATGCCCACGATGACGACATAGGTATCCTCTCGGCACTTGGCCTATGCCTCGAAGCCATCCGCGACATTGACGATCTGAACGCGCCACCGCCGGAACACCCAATATTTCAGACGACGGTCGAGAAGCTGGACCGTTTAGCCAAGCTCTATGAGCGGCGGCCTGAACAGGAGCAGATACTGCGCGGGCTCGCCACGGCGGCCCGAATGATGGCGCGCCAGAAGGATGCAATCGCCGAGAACAGCCTGCGGAAACTTGTCGAAATCGATCCGCGAAAGAGCGCGCACCAATACAATTTGGGCCTTTTCTACAAGACACGCGGCAGATTCGCAGAAGGCACCGCAGCGAACAGGACTGCTGCAAGCCTGTCGCAAGAGGTTGTCGACAGCTACGAATGGAACCTTGGGATCTGCGCCACGGGCGCCAGGAACGTCGAGACTGCCTTGGACGTGTGGAAGCGCATGGGGCAGAAAATCGAGCTTGGACGGTTTGGATTGCCGGAAGGCGGATATTCTGCCTGCAAGGTGAAACTCGCTGGACGGCCTCTTGCAGAGCGTACGGCAGACCATGATGACCCAGGTGAAGAGGAAACGGTATGGATCGAACGGTTAAGTCCGTGCCATGGCATTATCCGCAGCGTATTGTACGGCAATCTCGGCGTCGACTATGGCGATGTCATCCTCATCGATGGTGCCCCGATTACGCATCACACTTACGGTGAGCAGCAGATACCGGTCTTCCCCCATTTGGCCACGCTTCTGCGTCGGAACTACCAGTTCTTCGATTTCGCGGGCACGCAGGCAACAGCACGGCAATTGGCCGACATGAGCGAAGAGTTGGATGGGGACGTCGTCATCTATTCGCACTCGGAGAGCTTTAAGATCATGTGTGCAAATTGCTGGCGAAACCCAGATATCGATCACGCTGATCACGAGAAAATGGAAAAGCACGTCGTCACCGGTCGCATTGCCGCGCCTCCCGACATCGCACCTGCGCGACTTTTGGATATGATCGACAAGGGAATCGAAAAGCGAGGAACCTGCCAGCTTTATGCGCCCGATCTTTGCACAGCAGCGGGACAATTGGCGCGCGAGCGGATCGACCGAAGGCGGTTTGCGCTACTGACGAGCAACTAGCGGCCCCCTGCCAGGAAAAGTCGCGTCCAAGCATAGCCTGGCGCTCTCCGCAACCGCGCTGATCCTGGTGCACAAAATGCCGACTCTCGATCCGCCCCCGTGCGCTGGTGATCGCGCGTGATCAAAAAGCTTGTTGCGAGAGTATGCGTGAGGCAACGTGATGATCACAAAACGTCACTGCTTACAGTCCCCTATCCGCGTCCCCTGCTACAGTTGCATTCGCGAAAATCGTTTGCTGTTCAACGTGATACACGAACCCGCAGTTTCATGCACAACCACCCTAGCGGCGATCCCTCGCCCTCGCAGGCCGACATCCAGATGACGAAAGCGATCATCGACATCGCCAAGCCGCTGGGGATTGCGGTGCATGATCATATCATCGTCGGCAAGAACGGCCACGCGAGTTTGCGCGGGATGCGGTTGATCTAAGCGAGCGACGTCCCCGCTTCCGGGCTGCCCGCGATGGGTAGTGGCACCAAGCGTGTCAGAACTTGTTCGAGAATCCGCAGCCGACCTCGACGACCGTCAGGTGACCGCTTGTGAGCGTGGTTGCACCTGCGGGAGCGCCGTTGGACGATGGACAGGGCTTCGATTTGACCCGCGGTTTCGGTTGTTGTCCGGCCGCGCCATGTGTTAAAGTTCCAAGACTTGGGTGCGCCAACGGGCGGCCCGGGAGCTAGTTTCCGATAGCCGCCTCGGTTTGGATCGCGCCCTCACCAAAGGAGTGCGGCATGATCTGCTGGCCCAGAGGGATTGCGGTTGCTGCGGTTCTGGGGTACGGCGCGATCTCGCTCATGGACATCGCGGCTCACGCCGAGCCAGGCGTCTTCGACGACCGGATCTTGTTCGGACAATCCGCGGCCTTCGAGGGGCCCGCGGCGGCGTTAGGTCTCGGCATGCGGGAAGGTATTCTCGCGTCCTTCAGCGAAGCCAATGCCACCGGCGGCGTTAACGGTCGCAGGCTTGAGCTGGTCTCCTACGACGACGGGTACGAGCCGGAAAAGGCGATTGCCAACACCAAGCGCCTGATCCATGAAAACGGGGTGTTCGCGCTCGTCGGCGAGGTGGGCACGCCCACTTCCAACGCGGCGCAGCCGATCACCACGGAAGCAGGGGTGCCGTTTATCGGGCCGTTCACAGGCGCTGCCTTCTTGCGTAACCCGTCGTTCAGTAACGTGATCAACATTCGCGGCTCGTATGACCAGGAGACGGAGGCCTGGATCGAGCATCTCACCACTGACCTCGGCGTCTCGCGGATCGCCATCCTGTATCAGGACGACACCTTCGGTCGCGCCGGGCTCTCGGGTGTTTTGAAGGCGATGGAAAAGCGTGGCATGAAGCTGGTCGCCGAAGGCACTTTCGAGCGCAACACGACCGCGGTGAAGACGGCGTTGCTGGCGATTCGCAAGGCGGGTCCCGAGGCCGTCGTCATGGTCGGTCCCTACAAACCGTGCGCGGAGTTCATCAAGCTCGCACGCCGGCTCAAGCTGGACGCTGTCTTCGTCAACATCTCATTCGTCGGCGCCAACGCCCTCGCCAAGGAACTCGGCGAGGACGGGAAGGGAGTGGTGGTGACTCAGGTCGTACCATTCCCCGGGGACACGAGCATCCCGCTCGTGGCCCGGTACCAAAAGGCGCTCAAGGTCGCGAATCCGGACGCGCAGATCGGCTTCGTCTCGCTCGAGGGATACATGGTCGGCCGATTGGTCATCGAAGCCTTGGGAAAGGTGAAAGGTCCGGTTACGCGGGCGGGGCTGCTTTCGACGATCAAAGAGGTCAGCACGTTCGATCTGGGCGGCATCACGCTGTCCTACGGCCCAGACGACAATCAGGGAATGGACCAGGTCTTCCTCACTGTGATCCGGGCGGACGGCAGCTTCAAGCCGGTTGACCGCCTGGAACGTTGAAACGACGGGCAGGCGCAGGCGCATCATCGCCGGGCAACGTGGACCCGCTCCAGTCGGTGGCATGCCGTCATGGATCAAGCGAATCGAGAGTATCCTGGACCGGCCTCCGTCGAAGTGCACGCTTCGAAGTCAGCCGGCGCGGGTGGCAAGCATAGCGGCAAGGCGGCCCTAGGTATCAAGGCCAAACTGTTCCTGGCGTTCGGCGGGATGGCGATGTTGACCGTCGGCGCCAGCGCGGTCGCGTGGTACGCCTTCACCGACATCGACAGATCGGTGACGCGGATCGCCGCGGAGAGCATCGTCGGCATGGCGGCCTCGCTTCGGCTCGCCGAAAAGAGCGCTGAGATCACGGCGACGGCTCCAGCGCTCATTGCGAGCCGCAGCGAAGAGGAGCGGGCCAAGGAACGGGAGAAGCTCGTTCGGAGGCTGAATGAAATCTCCGCCGTGACCGAGAGTCTGAAGGTCACGGGCATGACCGAAGCAAGATTCGCCAATCTGATCGAGATCGAAGGCAAGATCGCAACCGAGCTCAAAACGCTGGATGGTGCTGTCGCGCAGCGCCTGCGATTGAGCGCGCAAAGGCAGACCGCGGTCGCGGATCTTGCCGTCGTGGAGACCAAGTTCCAGAACGCTTTGGAGCCTTTGGTGGACGACGCCAGCTTCAACCTGGTGGCCACGAGCGAGGAGTTGACGGCCAAGAGCAAGGAGGCGATCACAGGCCTGATCGAGGGTGGGGTGAATGCCTTGCAGGCGCTGCTGACGCTGCGCGCCGATGGCAATCTGGCGGCGAGCCTGCTGGGAGAAGGGGCGCACGTCGACGATCCGACCTTGATTCGGCCCATCCGCGAGCGGTTCTCGGCGGCAGCGGCCGCGATCGAGAAGAGCCTCGAGGCGTTGCCTCAGTCGCCCGAAAACAGGCGGCTGCGCGAGTCGAGCAAGGCGCTGATTGCGCTTGGCCGCGGCACGGACAACGTTTTCGAAGTCCGGTCGCAGGAGCTCCGCGCCCCCGCCGAGACGCGGCACTCGCTCCAGGTCAAGCGCGAGGGCATGACGGCGGCGGTGGAGGTGGCGCACCGCACGCTGTTCGAGACGCTTACGCCGATGGTGGACGACGCCGGCTTCGACCTCGTCACGACCAGCGAGGACGTGACGGCCAAGAGCACGAAGGCGATCACCGGCTTGGTCGAAGGTGGGGTGAACACCTTGCAGGTGCTGCTGACGCTGCGCGCCCAGGGCAACCTGGCGGCGGGCCTGCTCAATGAAGCCGCCGGCGTCCCCGATCCCAGTTCACTCAAGCCGCTCCAGGAGCGCTTCATCGCGGCAGCGAGCCGCGCGGAGAAGCTGCTCGCACAGCTTCCCGCCGCGGCCGACAACGATGCGCTCAAGGGCCTCACGCAAAGGCTGATCGCGTTCGGCACGTCCGCAGAAAACATGTTCAATTTGCGACGCGAGGAGCTGCGCCAGATCGCGGTAGCTCAGGCGTCCTTACAGACCAGCAACTCGCTTGTCCTGCGTCTCGGCAAGGAGGTGGCGGAAGTCGTCCTGGCTGCCCAGAACAGCAGTGATGCCGCGGCGGTCCGCACCGCCCAGGCCATCCGCGATGGCCGGCTCCTGCTCCTCCTCATCACTGCTCTGAGCGTGGTGGGGGCAGCCGTGATCGCGGTGCTGTATGTGGTGCCCCGGGTCGTAAGACCTATTGAGAGCATTACGGTGGCGATGAGCGGCCTCGCCGCGGGCGACACGTCGATCGATGTGCCGGGTCGCGACCGCAGCGACGAGATCGGCCGAATGGCAGACGCGCTCGGCGTCTTCCGGGACACCGCTATCGAGGTGCAGCGATCGAACTTAAGGGAGATTCGGGAAGGACGCCGGCGGTTGTCAGTCGCGATCGAGAGCATCTCCGAGGCCTTCTCGCTCTACGATGGCGAGGATCGCCTTGTCATTAGCAACAACAAGTATCGAACGCTCCTCTATCCGGGCGACGGATCCGTCGAGATATCGCCCGGGATGACGTTCGAAAGCATCGTTCGACGCGCCGCTGAGCGCGGTTACATCAAGGACGCCGAGGGCCGGGTCGATGAGTGGGTTCGCGAACGCATGGCGCGTCATCAGGAACCAAGTGGCCCGCAGGTCCAGGAGCGAGGCGACGGCCGCTGGATCCTGGTCAGCGAGCGCAAGACCGACGACGGTAGCACGGTGGCCGTATACTCGGACGTCACAGAATTGAAACAGCGGGAGACTCAGCTGGCGGACAAATCGAGGGCTTTGGAGCAGCTCTCGCACCAGCTCGCAAAATACCTTTCGCCCCAGGTATACGAGTCTATCTTCAGCGGAAAACAGGAAGTCAAAATCGCGAGTCGCCGGAAAGAGCTGACCGTCTTCTTTTCGGACATCGCGGGCTTCACCGAGACGACGGATCGGCTGGAGTCGGAGGATCTGACGCGGCTGCTGAACCACTATCTGACCGAGATGTCGCAGATCGCGCTCTCCTATGGAGCGACCATCGACAAATACGTCGGCGACGCCATCGTCATTTTCTTCGGCGATCCGGAGACACGCGGCGTCAAGGAGGACGCCCTCGCCTGCGTCGAGATGGCCATCGCCATGCGCAAGAGGATGCTCGAGCTGCAGGACGTGTGGCGGACGTCGGGAATCGAAAAGCCGCTCCAGTGCCGGATCGGAATCAACACGGGGTACAGCACCGTCGGAAACTTCGGCAGCGAGGATCGGATGGACTACACCATCATCGGCGGCGGCGTGAACCTTGCCTCCCGGCTTGAAGCTGCCGCCACGCCGGGCGAGATCCTCATATCCTTTGAAACCTACGCGAATGTTCGCGACCGCATCCACTGTGAGGAGCGTGGGCACATCTCTGTCAAGGGCATCGCGTATCCCGTCGCGACCTATCAGGTCGTCGACGCCTATGAGAGCCTCGGCGCCGACCACCTGTTCATTCACGAGGAACGGCCCAACCTGAGACTCGACCTCAATCTCGATGCGATGTCCGCCGGTGATCGAGATCATGCGGCCACCGTGTTACGCGAGGCCTTGAATCGACTGTCTGCGCTCGATCAGGCTTCCGCGCCGGGACCACAGGAGACGAAGCAAGTCGCGTCCGCTCAGCATGGCCCGCCAAGGGCGGACTAACGGCGCGCTTAGCGCAGAGGAACAGTCCCACAGACGGCAAACGGAACCTGATGATTCATCGTGCCGCAAAAGCACCCAACGGGAAGGGGATTGACACAGCATGATGATCACGAACCGACACCACTTACCGCTCCCGATCACCGTCCCCCCGTTCAAATTTAAACAGCGAATAACATTAAGCCTCTATGTGCTCTCCGCAGATTGTTGCACAACCACCCCTCCGGCGATCCCTCGCCTTCCCAGGCCGATATCCAGATGACGAAGGCGATCATCGACATCGCCAAGCCGCTGGGGATTGCGGTGCATGATCATATCATCGTCGGCAGGAACGGGCATGCGAGCCTGCGCGGGATGCGGATGATCTAGGGTCGCAGACGCCGCCGGGAGCGCCATCGAGCGCACGCCGCGACGATTCGAGCGCGGATTGAGGGCGCGAACAATTCTCGTTCGAGCCCTCAACTGCAACAGGCGCTCAATCAATCCGGCGCGTCAATTCACGGGCGTCGCCAGCAGCTCGTTCAAATTGGCATCAAGCTGCGCGAGCAACTCCGGGTCCACGCCGAACAGTCCGAGATGTCCGCAGATGCTCTTCAGCGGACGGAACTGGCTTCCCGGGATCAGACGCTGCTCGACCTCGCAGTCGCCCGGCGGGAAGAACATGTCGTGACTGATCGGCATCACGTAGGTCTTCGCCTTGATGCGGCCGAGCGCCGCCGCGAGATCGCCGCCGGTGTTGCGGCTCACGTCGCCTCGTTGCCACTTCCACGCCATCGCCAGCAGATCGTTTGGATCCATCGGCGCGAAGTATCCTGTCATGAAGGTATCGACGAAGGCCTGCATCGAATCGAAGCCGAGCGCCTTGTGCCGGCCTTCGCGGAAGAAGTCGGTACTCCACCCCATCACCGTCCACAGCTTGGCGTGGCGCTTGAGGCCAGCGGCGACATCGGCCGGCGAACCATACTTGCCGGCGTTGAACCCCGGATCGGATGTGATCGCTTCGGAGAGCGTCTCGGCGAAGACGAAATCGTGCTCGGTGTTCCTGGCGGTGCCGGCGATCGGAGCGGCGCGCTTGACGAAATCGGGATAGCGCACGGCCCACTCATAGGTCTGCTGTGCGCCCATCGACCCGCCGACGACCAGCGCGAGGCTCTTCAGACCGTACTTCCCGGTCAGAAGCTTGTGTTGGGCGCGAACGTCGTCGGCAATGCGCACTTTCGGGAAGGTCGGCCCGGCCTGCGCTCCACTGCTGTTGTTCGGTGAGGTGGAGAGGCCATTTCCGATCTGATTGACGACGACGATGAAATACTTCGCCGGATCGAGCGCACGCCCGTTGCCGATGTAGACCTGCTCCATGATCTTGCTCGTTCCCGAGTACCAGGTCGGAACGAGGATTGCGTTGTCCTTTGCCGCGTTCAGCGTTCCGTGGGTCGCCACCGCAAGCTGACAGTCCGGAATAAGGCCGCCCTCCTCAAGCTCGAGGTTGCCGATTCCGACCATCTCGTAGGGGCCGTGGCCTTCCTGGCCGTAGTAGGGATTTGTGCTCATTGGATGTTTCCTTCCGTTGTTGTTATCATCAGGTCATCGCAAAGCCCTGGTAGCCATTGGCCGCAAGTTCGTCGCACTGCCGGTTGTAGTTGCCGACGCCGCCAATATAGGACAGCAGGCGTCGCGGCTTTCCGTCGACGTTCGAGCCCATGTACCAGGAGTCGGTTTTCACAACGAGGGTCGCGGCCGCGGTTTCGTCGTGGTGCTTCACCCAGCTGTCCTCGAACTCCTTGGTTGCTTCGATGACGCCTTTGCCGTGCTCCCTCGCATAGACAATGCAGTCGGTGATCCAGTCCACCTGCTGCTGAAGACAGGTTGTCATGTTGCAAAGCGCGGCGGACGGAGCGAGCGGCGCGCCGGTGGTGAACAGGTTGGGATAGCCGTGCACCTGCAGACCCATCGCGGTGCGGATCTCGTCGTGCCACCTATCCTTCAGCGAAAGGCCGGCGCGGCCGCGGATGTCGATGCGGCTGAGGGCGCCCGTGCCGGCGTCGAAACCGACAGCCAGGATGATGACGTCGGCTTCATGGACCTTCCCGTCGGAGGTCTGGATGCCTTCGGGCACGATGCGCTCGATCGGTGTTTTGCGGCAGTTCACGCCCTCGACGTTGTCCTGCAGATAGGCCTCGAGATATTTGTTCTCGAGTGGCACACGATGCGTGCCGAATCCGTAGTCGTTCTCGGACGGAATGAGCAGGTCGCACAGCTTCGGGTCGTTCCGAAGCCGCTGCCGCAACTTGCCTCGGACGAATTCGGAAACGACCGCGCTGACCGCCTCGTCGAAGAACATTTCCGGGAACGTCGCAAGCCACATCGAGAGCGATCCGTCGTTCCAGTATTTTTCCAGGACCTCGGTGCGCTCATCGGCGGTCAGCTCACCCCAAGGGCGGTTCTCGAAGTCATAGTCGAAGCCGGCGAAGGTGGAGCGCACGCGGGTCTTCAGCTCATTGAACCGGCTACTCCAGCGATCCCAATCCGCTTGCGAATATTTCGGGTTCTTCATGGGCACGACATATTGCGGCGTACGCACGAACACCTTCATCGACCCGACTTCGGGTGCGATGGTCTGGATCACCTGGATGCCGGTGGCTCCGGTGCCCACCACGGCGACCCGCTTGCCTTTGAGATCGACACCCTCTTTCGGCCAGAGGCCGGTATGGGTGATCACGCCTTTGAACGTGGACTGGCCCGGGAAGCGGTCGTTCAGCGGCGCCGACAGCATGCCGCAGCACGCCAACAGGTATTGCGTATCAATGCGTTCGCCATCGGAGGTGACCACGTCCCAGCGGCCGTCCTTCTCCCGATAGGTGGCGGACTCGATCCGGGTGCTGAACTGGATGTCCTTCTTGAGATCGAAGCGATCAGCGACGAAGTTCAGCCATTGCTCGGTCTCGGGCTGCGCCGGAAAACGCTCGCTCGGCTTCCACGCCTTGTACAAATCCTCGGAAAACCAATACTGGTACACCTCGACCTGAGAATCGAAGCGCGCGCCGGGGTAACGATTCCAGTACCAGGTTCCGCCGACGCCGGAGCCTGCCTCGAAGGCGCGGACCTTCAATCCCAGTTGCCGCATGCGGTACAACTGGTACAGACCCGCGATGCCAGCCCCGATAACGACCGCGTCGAGGGTCGTTTTTTTTGATCCGTTCAGTTCCCCGGACTTGATTGTAGCCTGGTCCATTTCCCTCTCCTGCTGTTTTTTGGCTGTGCACCGTGCCCACTCGACCGAATCGGGGGTGGAGTTGCGTCTCCATGGCGATCCAATCGCCGGCAGAACGTGCCGGAAACTAGTTGCCCCGAGGCACGGCGGGCTTGAACGAAGCCGACCTTTCTTTGAACGAAACGCGTGTGCGGCGCAGCGAAGGCCCCGGCGAACTAATGCATTTGGCCGAATGCAAAATGCGCCGTATCCTGCGCTACCGATGCCCATCATCGGAAAGAAGAGCCGGCGAACGGCCGCCAACCGTGGGGGAGGCTGCGCCATGAGCAAGTTGATTGCGGTCGAGGAGCTTCCGCGATACGCACCAGGCGAACTGAAGCTGGACAGTTCGGCAGTCGGCCGGCCTGATTTCCGCATGCGGGTATTTCGCTATGCGCCGTCCGACATTTGGGTCCCCCCGACGGAAGACTTCCTGATCGTCGTCTACCGGCAGGGAGCCACCGCGATGAACCGTCGCGTGACCGGCGCATGGAAGCAGGAGCGCGTCAGCCGTGGCATTACTACACTGCTGACCCGTGCCGAGCCTTCGCATTGGCGATGGGCGAACGATATAGAAGTCAGCCACTTCTACATCTCACCGGCTTTCATGATGAAAACCGCGAGCGAGGCTTTCGATCGTGACGTCGCCGCCATTGAACTTCATGACCTGCTCGGAATCGATGACCCCGTCCTGAGCTGGATCAACGAACAAATGGCTCACGAAGTCGCCGCCGGCGGTCCCGGCGGAAGACTCTGCTACGACGCCCTATCGCTCCAGGCCAGCGTCCACATCATGCGGAAATACGCCGCGGTGAAGTTCAAGATGCCTTCCGCGCAGGGACATTTCAGGCCGGCTCATGCCCGGCTGATCGAGGACTATATCCAGCAGAATATTTCTCGAAACATCACGCTCGACGAACTGGCAGCCATCTGCAACTGCACGCCGATTCAATTCGCCCGCAAATTCCATGCTCACTACGGGATACGCCCTCACGCATTTGTTCAGAAGCAGAAAGTCGAACAGGCATGCCAGCATCTGCGACGGAACAATCTGGCGCTCAAGGAGATCGCACTCCTCAGCGGCTTTGCCGACCAGAGTCATCTGAACAGGGTCTTTCGGCAGCACCTCAATTGTACGCCGGCTGAGTATCGCAAGGGCTCCTCGGGAGCCTGAAGGCGTTCCGCGTCCTCGCGGCGACCAACCTTTGTCAAAGTCGGTAAGGCCGCCAGATGACGAAAGCGATCATCGACATCGCCAAGCCGCTCGGCATCGCCGTGCACGATCACATCATCGTCGGCAGATGCGGGCATGCGAGCCTGCGCGGGAGGCGGTTGATCCAGGGCCGCAAATCAGGCGACAAGAGCGGCATGAGCGACTGGCTGCACAATCTGCCGCTGCCCTGGATGGCGCTGGTGATCTTCGGATTCACCTATTCCCTGGCCGTGGCCATCTTCGCGGGTGTCGCGCTGGTCGCAACGGAGGAGCGTGCCAAATCGCTGAAGGCGATCTCGCCGGGCATGCTGCCGGTGCTCGGCATCATCTTCGGCCTGTTCGTCGCCTTCATCGCGGCGCAGGTCTGGGGCGACAGCGACCGCGCCAGCGCTGCGGTGAGCCGCGAGGCGAGCGCGCTGCGCAGCGCCGTGCTGCTGGCCGCGGGCCTGCCGGCGGAGCAGGATGCGAAGCTGCGCGGCCTCGTCCACGACTATGTCGGACAGGCCGTCGCCGTGGAATGGCCGATGATGGCGCATCAGGAGGCCTCGCTGAAGGTGACGCCGCCACCGCTCGCCGATGCCCTGCAGCTCGTCATCACGATGACGCCGCAAGGCAACGGTCAGGCCAATGTGCAGCGCGAACTGATCGCCGCGCTGGAGCAGGCGCTGGACGCGCGGCGGCAGCGGATCATCGTCAGCCTCGCCGCGGTGAACCCGGTCAAATGGTGGTGCCTGTATCTGCAGGCCGCCTGCGCGCTGCTGGTGATCGGCCTCGTTCATTGCGACAACCGCCTGGGATCGGCGGTCGCGATGGGCCTGTTCGCGACCGGGGTCGCCACCTCCGTCCTGCTGATCGCCGCGCATGACCGGCCGTTCGCCGGCCAGATCTCGATCCAGCCGGAGCCGCTGCTGCAGATCATGCCGGAGACTGCGAAGAGCTAGAACGCGGCCGCTCGCGCCTCAGTAGCAATAGCGGGGATCGACCCGGACGTAATAGCCATCGGGCCGCTGCATGTAGCAGCCGCGCTGATAGGCGTAGTAGCCGGAGCGGCGGCGCTCGCCCTCGGAGGCGATCGCGGCGCCCGTGCCGGCTCCGACGACGGCACCGATGGCCGCGCCACGGCCTCCGCCGAGCGCGCCGCCGAGGATCGCTCCGCCGACACCGCCGATGATCGCACCGCCGACGGCGTCCTGGGCCATCGCCTCATGCACCGGCATTGCCATCGCGACCGCTAGACAGGCCGCCATTCCAAAACTTCCAATGCGAAGACCTCGAACCATGCGCGTCCTCCCGGTGGTGAGGCCGAGTTTTAGCGCCCGGCGGGGATTCGGGCCAGATCAAATCGCCTTCCGCCCATCCCAAAGCGCGGAGGAATGTCGCCCTGGTCCCACCGGGCGCGGGATACCGGTCGCGCCGGCCTCACTTGTCGACCGCGAAGGCGAGCACGATCCTTTCGGGTGTCTGCTTGAAATCCCTGGTGACGGCGTCGCGAACGAGCCCTGCAAGCTCGTTCAACGGCCTGTTTTCATAGAGGCGCGGGAATTGAACCGTCACCAACACCAGCCTCCCATTGTGCCAATTGAAGCCGACCGCCGGCTTGACGCCGGTCGATTGCTCGAGGTCGGTCTCGACGGCTTTCGACTGCTTGAACCCTTCCGTCACCGTGCTGACGGCATCGCAGCCCGCAAGGATCGTTGCGCAGACGAGCAGCAGCATAAATCTGGACATGGGATTCCCACCGGTGATGACTGCGAACATGATTGTTCCACAATGCCGCTGACGTCAACGGGTGGTTGCATTGAAGGGTTGATGCCCACCGGTTCAAACCGACGGTGAGCCGGTCATCCTGGTTCGATCCAGCGCTGCACGGCTTCGACGGTGTCGGCCGGCGTGGTGTTGAAGCAGATCGTGGCCTCCGGCGCGAGGCTATGGACGAGGTTGAGCACCTTCTCGAACAGCAGCAGGCGCTCCTTCGGCTCGCGCAGGCCCGCGCCGATCACGATGCAGTCGAAGCGTTCTTCGCGCAACGCTGCAGTGACGGCAGCTTCGGCCGCCGCGTCGAGATCGATCAGGCAGCTCGTGACCTCGAAGCCGCGATCGCGCAGGCGTAGCAGCTGCGCCTCGATGTAGCCGCGCACGAGCTCCGGCGTGATTTGCGGGAATGCGCTGTAGTCCGCCACGCCGGGCTCGATGCCGATCGCGAGGACACGCTTGGCCATGCAGGCCTCCTTGCCAAACTGCCTGCATCGTTAACGGACGAACGACCCCGCCGGTTCCGTCGCGAGCGGTCACCCCTGCACGTCCAAGTATAGTCTCTCATTTCCCGCTGTGGCTGTAAGCCATTTCACACGCGCCGAGGCGGCGGCCTGCCACCATTGGCCGCGATCACGCTGGCGTCACGCCCTGATCACGGCACCTGGTTCACTTTTGAATTGCACGGAGACTCGATCGTTTATCAATTTGCAGGAGCGCGAAATGGCTGTGTCATTCGACAGTCTGAAGAACGAATACGAGCGAAACTGGGCCAGTCTCGAGATCCGGCCCGGACGCCTCGCCGACGCGAATGCGGTGGCTCGCAAGGCGATCAACGGCAAGGCGACCTATCAGCAGATCGAGCGCTTGACCGGCGTACCCTGGCATTTTGCCGCCCTCTGCCATTACCGTGAGTCCAATTTCGATTTCGACACCTATCTCGGCAACGGCGAGTCGCTGCATCGCGTGACGACCATCGTGCCGAAGGGACGCGGCCCGTTTGCCACTTTCGTGGACGGCGCCGTGGACGCGTTCAGAATCGAGAATTTCATCGGCGCGCAGGACTGGAGCATCGCGCGCATGCTATTCCGGCTCGAGGCGTTCAACGGCTTCGGCTACCACGCCAAGGGCGTGAATTCGCCCTATCTCTACGGCGGCTCGAACCTGTACGGCCCGCCCGAGGCAAGGCCCGGAAAATTCGTCCGCGATCACGTGTTCGACCCGAACCATGTCGATTCCCAGCTCGGCACCGCCGTGATCCTGCATGCGATGCTGGCGCTGGATTCCTCGATCACGCTCGACGGCAGCCCGCAATTCGCAGGCCGGATCGAGCCGGAGGACGATGCGGCCTCGACGGTCGTGCTGATGCAGCAGGCGCTCAACAGGCTCGGCGCCAATCCGCCGCTCGCCGAGGACGGCATCAGCGGTCCGAAGACCAGGGCCGCGGTCTCGCGGTTTCAGCAGCAGAACGGCCTCAGGGATACCGGCCTCCTCGACGCTGCCACGGTCGCCGCCATCACGCGCGCGACGCAACCGGGAGGGGTCATGCAGAGCGGCGACCTGTCCCAGGTCCTGAAGCGGCTGGAAGACCTCGCGCAGGTGCTGCGACCGACGGCCGGCGGCGGAACGATTCCGGGACCGACGACATCAGGCAACACGCTGCCCGCCAGCAACGATCCGATCAGCCTGTTCGAGCGGCTCTTCTCCCTCGTCAACAAAACGACGCCGATGCCAGGACCGGTGACCCCGACCAACCCCGCCCCTGTCGATCAATTGAAGCAGGTCGTCGACCTGCTCAGCACGCTGCTCAACAACAACGGCAAACCCGTGCTCGGCCAGGTCAACGGTGCGCTGGGCGAGACCATCGGCAAGCTGCTCGACGGCAAGAAGACCGCGCTCGGCATCGGCGGCTCGCTCATCACTGCGCTGCTCTCTTCGGTAACGGCGAGCCCCAATGCAAGCGGCATTGCCGGACTGCTCGGCACGATCGTCTCGGCGGTGCCGGGCCTCGGCCAGTTCGCGATGCCGATCTCGCTCGCGCTCACCGCCTGGGGCGTGCTCGGCAAGCTGGAGAAGTGGGCGCAAGGCACCGCGCCGCCGCCGAAGGTGACGACGTAATCTGCAGCCATCCTTGGCAGGCTCTCAGGATGAGATCGGGTTTCGCGGCGCGCCCGTCATCCCGGGGCGCGCGCAGCGCGAGCCCGGGATCCAAAACCACAGGGCGAATTTTGGCGAAGGCTCGGAGTGATCACCTCGCGCAACAACCACTTCCTGGGGTTATGGGTCCCGGGCTCGCTTCGCGCCCCGGGACGACAGCGGCGGATGAGGCGGCGGCGCCTACTGACGCAGCATGATCAGGGGATCGGCGGTATCAGGGACGCGCCGCCATTGCGCGTTGTCGTCGGCCTCGAACTGCCAGACACCGCCTGATTTCGACATCAGGATGATCTGGCCGCGCTCGAGCCGCCATTGCGTCGGGTTGAACTGCGCGATGGCGGGATCGCATTTCGGCTTGAGGAAGACCTGGAAATTGTCCTGGCCCGCTTCCGTGTTGGTCAGCGTCAGCCCGCACACCGGCTGACCGTTGCCGCGCACCATCGACCAGTCGCCGATCATCTGGTCCATCGACTTGGCCATCGAGCGGGCGGCGGCGAGATCCTGCAGGATGTAGACGCCCTCACCCTGGCGCAGACCCTCGAAGATGCCGGCCTCGACCTCGGTGAAGTCGATCACGGCCTCACCGGTCGCATCCTGCAAGCGAACGATGTCGAGGCCCTTCACGCTCCAGGCGACGATGTCCTTGGTGAAGGGCAGCGCGGCCTTGCAGGCCGGCTCCAGCTCCAGCTTGTAACCCTGGCCTGCGGCATCGGCCTTGAGCGTGACAACGCAGGTCTTGCTGCGCTCGGTGGTCGAGAGCTCCCATTGTCCGGGCATCGATTTCTTCAGGCTCGTCGCATCCTGCGCATGCGCAGCACCGATCGCGGCAGCGCATGCCGCGATCATCCATGCGACGACCTGAAGAGCTCTCATCAGCGCCCCTTGAACGGCGTTTCCGCAACCGGCGTCAGCGGCGCCTTGCCGGCAAACCAGGACTTGAGGTTGTCGACGACGAGCTGGTCCATGGCGTTGCGCGTCACCACCGAGGCCGAGCCGATATGCGGCAGCAGCACGACGTTCTGCATGGACTTGAGCTCGTCCGGCACGGTCGGCTCGGCCGCGAACACGTCGAGGCCGGCGGCAAGGATGGTGCCTGACTTCAGCGCCTGGATCAGCGCCGGCTCGTCGACCACGGAGCCGCGCGCGACGTTGATCAGCACGCCGCGCGGGCCGAGCGCCTTGAGCACCTCGGCATTGATCATCTTGTTGGTCGAGGCGCAGCCGGGCACGATCACCATCAAGGTGTCCACGGCCTTCGCCATCTCGATCAGATCAGGATAGTGCTTGTAGGAGACGTCCTTGGACGGATTGCGCGAGTGATAGACCACCGGCACCAGCGAGGCGTCGAGCCGACGTGCGATGGCCTGGCCGATCCGGCCCATGCCGACGATGCCGACCTTGCGGTCGCGCAGCGAGCCGACGCTGAGCGGATAGTTCTGGGTCTGCCAGAGCCCGGAGCGGACGTAGCGGTCGGCCTTGATGAATTCGCGCAAGGTCGAGATCAACAAGCCCATCGCGACGTCGGCGACTTCCTCGGTCAGCACGTCGGGCGTGTTGGTGACGATGATATTGTGCTCGGCCGCGTATTTGGCATCGATGTGGTCGTAGCCGACGCCGAAGCTCGCCACCATCTCGATCTTGGGCAGCTGCGACAGCGAATCCTTGTCGGCCCGGACGGTGTGATAGGTCACCGCCACGCCGCGGATTTTTTCGCGGATCGCCGGAGTCAGCCGCTCGAGATCACCGCGCGTCTCGGCCTTGTGCACGACGAAATGATCGGAAAACCCGCTCTCGAGGATCGGCCGCACCGGTCCATAAATCAAAAGATCGATCTTTTCGGACGAAATCGAACCGGTAGACATCAGCTTTCCTTTCCAAGCGCGCTTTCATGCCAGCGCCGTAAAACGAGGTGGGAAACTACCGCCAGCACCCCATAGATGACAATCCCGGCCAGCGACAACAGCAGCAGCGCGGCGAACATGCGGGGTATGTTCAACCGGTAGCCCGACTCGGCGATCCTGTAGGCGAGCCCGGAGCCGGCTCCGGCCGTTCCCGCCGCGATTTCGGCCACGACGGCGCCGATCAGCGACAGGCCGCCGGCAATGCGCAGGCCCCCGAGAATGTAAGGCAACGCCGCCGGCAGCTTCAGGAAGCGCAGGGTTTGTGGCTTTGATGCGCCATAAAGCTGGAACAGCCCGGCCAGGTTGCGGTCGACCGAATTCAATCCCAGCGTGGTGTTCGACAGCACCGGGAAAAAGGCGACGATGAAGGCACAGACGACGACCGCGGTCTGCTGCTCCAGATAGATCAGGAGCAGTGGTGCAATCGCGATGACCGGCGTCACCTGGAGCACGATCGCATAGGGGAACAGCGAATATTCCACCCATTTCGACTGGTTGAACAGCAGCGCCAGCGCAATGCCGCCGATGCTGGCGGCGGCAAAACCTTCCAGCGTCGTCAGCAGCGTGGTGGCGAGCGATTGTGACAGCACCGCCCAGTCCCTGATCAGCGTCACGACGATGACGGACGGCGCCGGCAGCACGTAAGGCGGGATGTCCTTGATGCGGACCACGAGTTCCCAGGCGAGGAGGCCTGCCGCGAAGACGATGACGGGAAGCACGAAGCGCATCGCGCGTTGCGCGGGTGACGGTTTTGCGGTGACGGAAGCTTGCGCGCTCATAACGTCGACTGCCCCGAATAAGACGGCGCCAGCGCGGCGGACACGCGTCGGCAATAATCGGAATAAGCAGCGGAGGTACGAAACTCCTCACCGCGCGGCTCAACCGTCTCGATGCGGAGATCGGCCTGGATGCGGCCCGGCCGCGCCGTCATGACCACGACGCGCTGCGACAGATAGACGGATTCGAACACCGAATGCGTGACGAAGATGACGGTCTTGCCGAGGGTTCGCCACAGCGCGAGCAAATCGTTGTTGAGGCAGAAGCGCGTGATCTCGTCGAGCGCCGCGAACGGCTCGTCCATCAGGAGGATATCAGGGTCGGTGACCAGTGCGCGCGCCAGCGACACCCGCATCTTCATGCCGCCGGAGAGCTCACGCGGATAGGCATCAGTGAAATCGGCGAGCCCGACGCTGGCCAGCGCCTCGTCGGCGCGCGCGCGCCCTTCGGCCTTCGGAACGCCGCCAAGCTTCAGCGGCAGCCGCACGTTCTCGCGCACGCTGGCCCAGGGCATCAGGGTCGGCTCCTGGAACACGAAGCCGATACCATGACCCGGCTGCGCAGGGCCCTCGTGACGCGCCACCCGCACGATGCCTGACGACGGCGCACTGAGCCCCGCGATCAGCCGCAGCGCCGTCGACTTGCCGCAGCCGGACGGACCGAGCAGCGAGATGAACTCGCCCTTGCGCACGGCAAGATCGAGCGGTCCGAGCGCCATGACGCCGTTGTCATACGTCTTCGTCACGCCGCGAAGGCTGACGGCGAGAGCGGTCAGGCTGGCCTCGACGGCAGACGAGGTTTGGGCAGCGGACATCGACCGCGCGTTACGGCTTGCTCGGGCGCAGCTCGACGCCGACGCCCTTGTTGACGAAGCGCAGCGTGTAGGATTTGCGGAAATCGAGATCCGCCTTCACGACCCCCGCCTTCACCATCTTGTTGAAGAAGGAGGTGTAGCGCTCGTCGCTCATCGCGCCGATGCCGTTCTTCAAGCTGTCGCCGGAATCGACGATGCCGTATTCCTTCATCTTGGCGACGGAATAGGCGAGCAGATCGTCGGTCATCTCCGGGTTGAGCTGCTTGATCAGGGCATTGCCGGCGGAATTGTCGCGGTAGATGTAATTGTACCAGCCGATCATGGAGGCATCGACGAAGCGCTGCACCAGATCAGGCTTCTTCTCGACGATGTCCCGGCGAGTCTCGATCAGGGTCGAATAGGTGTTGAAGCCGGAATCGGCGAGCAGCAGCACGTTGGGCTTGAAGCCGGCGGCCTTCTCGACCGCGAAGGGCTCGGAGGTGACGTAACCCTGCATCGCGCTCTTGGGGTTGGCGATGAAGGGCTGCGGATTGAAATTATAGGGACGGACGTTCTTCTCGTTGAAGCCATATTCGGATTTCAGCCACTGGAAATAGCTGGTCATGCCCTCCTTGGAGACGAACAGCGTCAGCGGCTTGAGGTCCTCGATCTTGGCGACCTTGGCGTCGGGCTGCGTCAGCATCACCTGCGGATCCTTCTGGAAGACCGCAGCGATGGTGACGACCGGGACATTATTCGCCACCGCATCGAACGACATCAGCGTGTTCGCGGCCATGAAGAAATCGATCTTGCCGGCGATCAGCAGCATCCGGTTGTTCTCGTTGGGGCCGCCGGGGACGATGGTGACGTCCAGCCCATACTTCTTGTAGGTGCCGTCGGCCACCGCCTGGAAGAAGCCACCGTGCTCGGCCTCGGCGACCCAGTTGGTGCCGAAGGTGACCTTGTCGAGCGTCTCGGCACGCGCCGGCAGGACCGTGACGAAAGCGGCCATCAGGCCTGCCGTTAACGCTCGCCGCAGATGAGAGGGGCTCATGAGTGCACTCCATCGATCGCTTCTAGCCCAATCGCTTCTGGCTCATGCCAAGCCAACGCGATAAAACCGCATGACATTGGGGACGCGAGCCGGTCGGGCCCGCGTCCCCTCATAACCCAAATTACGTGACAAATTCGGGCAAAGAAACCTTGATGACGCCGCCCCGCGACTGGATCGACATCAACTGGGCCCATGCGGGCCCTGCGGAGGTGTCGCGCTGGATCGCGGTGCTGCCGCTGGCGGCGACCGAGCAGCATGGCCCGCATTTGCCGCTCACGACCGATGTGCTGATCGCACAGGCCTATCTGGCCCGCGTGCGCGAGCTCTTGTCCGCGTCGGTTCCGGCGACGTTCCTCCCGGTCGAACAGGTCGGCATTTCCACCGAGCATATCGACTATCCGGGCACGCAGACGCTGCCGACCGACGCGGCGCTGAAGCGATGGACCGGAATCGGCGAGGACATCGCGCGGCGCGGCCTGCGGAAGCTCGTCATCATCACCAGTCATGGCGGCAACAGCGCGGCGATGATGCTGGTGGCGCAGGACCTGCGCGCGCATCACAAGCTCTTCGTGGTGACGACGTCGTGGTCGCGGCTATCAGGGGCGGACAAATTGTTCCCCGCCGAGGAAGTGCGCCACGGCATTCACGGCGGCGCGGTCGAGACCTCGATCATGCTGGCGCGCTATCCGGGTCAGGTGCGCAAGGATGCGATCGCGGATTTTCCCGCGAGCAGCATCGCGCTGGAAAAGCAGTATCGCTGGCTGTCGACGCAGCGGCCGGCGCCCTTCGCCTGGCAGGCGCAGGATCTCAACGCCACCGGCGCGGTCGGCGATGCGACGCTGGCCGTCGCCGAGAAGGGCGAGCAGCTGATCGATCAGGGCGCGCGCGCCTTCTGCGAACTGCTGAGCGAGGTCGATAACTTCGACGTGAACAGGCTCGCCAAAGGGCCCCTCGGCTAGCCCGCATCCAACTGAAACTATTGGGGAAATACCCGACCTCCGGGAGCGCCAGATGCGCTTTCGAACCGGTTTGGGCATGCCTCCGTCCAACTGGGCACGCGGGCCACAACGGACCGCCTCAACACCGGATGGAGTTTCACATGTCGATCAAGACCAAGATTGCCGCCGCCGCTCTCGCTGCCCTTGCCGTCACCGGCAGCATCGCGTCCACCACCACCTCGGCCGAAGCCAAGCAGCCCGGCTGGGTCTGGGGCGTGGGTGCCGGCATCGCCACCGCCGCCGTCGTCGGCTCCGCGATCGCCGCCAGCAACGATCCCTATTACTACGGCTATCACCGCTGCGGCTGGGTCGCCCAGTACAACGCCTTCGGCCAGTACGTCGGCCGCGTTCGTAGCTGCTACTGATCTGAGTACCTGAGGCCGATCTCCCACGTGGATCCTGCGTCCGACACGGGCGCCTCATCCACCCCGTGTCGTGCCCCCGACCCGCCCGGCTGTCCCCCCCGGGCGGGTCAACCATTTTTCCGGCTCTAGAACACCTACGGACCGTCCTTCCGATTGCACCTTCCGCGTGTCAGGATAGGAAGGGATGGCTGGAGGGCGAGCGTGAATTGGCGGATCTCAATTGGATCGATCCTGATTGCGATCCTGACATCGACACAGGCATTTCCCGAGCCGGCCTCACAGCCGCAAACAGCGACCCAGGGCGACAGCCGCCCCTCCGTGGACCTCGAACTCGTCATTGCGGTCGACGTTTCCTACTCGGTGGAACCGGATGACCTGGCGGCTCAACGCGAAGGCTATGCCAAGGCCATTGTCTCGAAGGAGTTTCTCCGAGCGATGCGAGCCGGTCCTATCGGCAAGATCGCGTTGACCTATTTCGAATGGTCGTCGACCAGCGACCAGAAAATAATCGTCCCCTGGCGACAGATCGACGGGCCGGGAGCGGCTGAGGCCGTCGCAACTGAAATTAGCAATGCTCCGATCCGCCGCGGTTCGCGTACCTCGATTTCAAGTGCAATCAAATTCGCCGCGTCGCTGTTCGAGCAGAAACCCTACAGTGGTTCGCGCCGCATCATCGACATTTCGGGCGACGGTCCCAACAGCAACGGCGATCCGGTCACCTCAGCGCGCGACACAGCGTTGCAGCAGGGCATCGTCATCACCGGCCTGCCGGTCATGACCAACGCGACACCCGCTGATGCGACGGACTTCCAGCATATCGATCATATCGATTGGTACTATGAGGATTGCGTGATCGGCGGCCCAGGCTCCTTTGTTGTGCCGATCACCAACCGCGAAAACTTCAAGGAGGCGATCCGGACCAAGCTGGCTCTCGAGGTCGCGGGCCGCACGCCGGAACGATCGACCGCCCCCTCTGGGGACGAGAAGCCACGGGTTCTCTGCACGATCGGCGAGAAGCTCTGGCAGCAGTGGTGGAATACGCCGGCGACGTATAGTCCGGCGATGAGCAAACCGGCGAACAGTCCGTCGAGCAAGGAGGACGCGCTGCTCGACAAGAAGATCAAGGGCATCTGCCGCGGCTGCTAGGCGCTTGCGTTGGCCGGCGACCGGCCACTTGCCCTTCGCGATGACACCACCCCTCCTCCAAGTCTCGGACCGGCCTCCAAGAGGCCGGGCTCCACGCGAGCCATCCAGTTCCTGTGTCCCTAAGCGATGTTGCAGCCCCGTCACACAAGGGTGCGAACCATCACCTGCGGCAATCCGCACTAGTTGCTATTGCGAATTAATCGCAATAAGGTTTGCTGCATATGCAGGGACTTGGGAAGAAATCGCGTCGAACCGGGATCATTTCGGCCGACGGCGTGGACAACCGGAACCTGATGACAGGGTCGCCGCGAATCGGCAGGGATATCGCGGCGAGTGGGACACATTCGCGTTTGGGGGCGTGCGTTTTGACGTTGAAAGGTCACCGTTACAGGTATTTGCAGACGGCCGCGGCAATCGCCTCGGGCGTGATGGTTTTGCCCGCCGCCAGCCGCGCGGCCGATCTGCCGCTGAAGGCACCGGCGCTGAAGGCCGTCTATGACTGGACCGGTCTCTATATCGGCGCGCATGCCGGCGTCACCCGCGGCACCTCCTCGGCGACACTGACAGATCCGACGCTCGCAACCGACAACAATGTGTTCACCGGCGCGACCGGCGGCGTGCAGGCTGGCTACAACTGGCGCCTCAATTCGGGGCTCCTGCTCGGCGTCGAAGGTGACATCTCGTTTCCGAACTATCTGCCGTCCAACCACGTCGTGTCATCGGCGGCGAGCGCGCTGTCGGGCGCCGAGGAGCGCTGGGACTATGTCGCGAGCCTGCGCGCGCGGCTCGGCTATACCAGCGGCAACTGGCTGTTTTACGCAACCGGCGGCGCCGCCTTCACCGGCGAGCGTTTTCTGTCGACGCCGACGGGAGGCACTGAAGAGAAGGTGCTGCACACGCGGTTCGGCTGGACTGCCGGCGGCGGCGTCGAATACGCCTTCGCGCCGCACTGGAGCGCGCGGCTCGAATATCTCTACAGCAAGTTCGACAACGCCAACGTCACCTTCCCCTCCGGCGCCCAATATGCGTCGTCGATGGATTTCCAGAGCCTGCGCATCGGCCTCAATCGCAAGATCGACTGGCCGGGTGTGCCGACCTACAACCCGAAGTCGGATGTGACGGACACGGAGTCCAGTCGCTGGGAGATTCACGGCCAGTCGACCGCGCTGGGACAGGGTTACCCGGCGTTCCACGCGCCCTATACCGGAACGAACAGCCTGCTTCCGTCGCCGGATTTCCAGCAGACCTGGAGCAATTCGCTCTATCTGAATGCGCGGCTGTGGGACGGCGGCGAGGTCTATTTCAATCCCGAGCTGCTGCAGGGCTTCGGCTTCAACAACACGACGGGCGCTGCGGGCTTCCCCAACGGCGAAGCACAGAAGTCCGGCTTTCCCTATCCGCATTTCAACGCTTCGCGTCTGTTCGTGCGCCACACATTCGGCTTCGGCGGCGAGCAGGAAGAGCTTGCCAGCAGCCAATTCCAGCTCGCCAGCAAGGTTGACGTCTCGCGCCTGACCTTGCAGGTCGGCAAGTTCTCCGTGGTCGACGTGTTCGACGGCAATTCCTATGCGCATGATCCGCGCAAGGACTTCATGAACTGGTCGATCTGGGCGTCCGGCGCCTTCGACTACGCCGCCGACAAGCTCGGCCTCGGCTACGGCGCCACGGCCGAATTGAACCAGAAGCAATGGGCGCTACGCGGCGGGTACTTCCTGATCGATGCCGTATCCAACTCGAACAATTTCGACATGAATGTCGGCCGTCGCGGCGAATATGTCGGCGAGCTCGAGCTGCGCTATTCGCTGTTCGGCCAGCCCGGCAAGCTGCGCACGCTCGGCTTCATCAACAGCGCCTTCTCCGGCAGCTATCGCGAGACGCTGGACAATCCCGCGTTCGGCGTCGACATCAGCCAGACCCGCCGCGGCCGCCTCAAATACGGCTACGCATTCAACGTCGAGCAGGCGATCACCGACGATATCGGTGTGTTCGGCCGCTGGAGCTGGAACGACGGCCGCAACGAGATCATGGCCTTCACTGACATCGACCGCAGCCTATCGGGCGGCGTTTCGGTGAAGGGAACGAAATGGGGCCGGCCCGACGACGTCGTCGCCATTGCCGGCGCCGTCAACGGCCTCTCGCAGGACCATCGCGACTTCATCGCCGCCGGCGGTCTCGGGCCCCTCATCGGCGACGGCCAGCTCAACTACCGCCACGAGCGCGTGCTGGAGACCTATTACGCCTACGCGCTGAACAAGGCGCTGACCTTCACCGCCGACTACCAGCTCATCGTCAACCCCGCCTACAACGCGGATCGTGGCCCGGTGTCGGTGTTTTCAGGACGGTTGCACGGCGAGTTCTGAGCCGCAGCTCAGAACAGCAGCGCGACACCCGAGACGAGCAGCAGCGCGAGCACGATCTTGCGGAACGCGGCCTCGTCGATTCGGCCGAACAGTTTCAGGCCGAGCCAGGTGCCGGCGAACAGGAACGGCAGGCCGAGCGCGAACAGCTTTGCCGTGTCGAGCGTGAGCGATCCCTTGGCACCGAGCCAGAACGCCGCCATGGCGAACACCACGACTGCGACCGGCTGAAACGTGGCACGCTGCACGTCCTTGGGCAGGCCGCGCAGATTGCACCAGATGGTGACGACGATGCCGGCAAGGCCCGTCAGCCCGCCGAGCAGACCGTTGACGAAACCGACCGTGATGTCGGCTGCCGGCGGTACGACCGTGGCGAGCTTGAGCTGCGGCCGGAAGAATGCATAGAGGCTGTAGGCAATCAGGATCGCACCGACCGCGATGCGGACGCTCTTCGGATCGGCCCAGGTCAGAAGCGACACCCCGGCCGGCACGCCGACGACTGCACCGACGATGAAGGGCCACAGCCGGCGCCAGTCGAGCGAGCTGCGCAGCTTCCAGACCGAATAGCCCTGCACCAGCAGGCCGAAGCCGACGATCAGGCTGGCGCTCTGAAGCGGCGTCAGCACGTAGAGCCACAGCGATGCCGCGACGAGGCCGAAGGCGAAGCCGGAGAGGCCGGCGACGAAGGCGCCGGCGAAGGTGGCCAACAGGAAAAGCGGAAGCTCGATTGCGATCCCGTCCATTGCTCGCTCCATGAATCAGCGAGCAGCGCTTGCGTGGGATCACCACTTCAAGGGGAGGCTGCGACATCCCCGTGCTGCAAATCTAGGTCAAACCGCTTCCGTCCACAATGGACCTCTACGCGGCGCGGATAGCGTCCAGGAATTTTCCGACCTCGGTCTTGAGACGGGTGCTCTCGCCGGACAGCGATCTGGCCGCGGCGAGGACGTTGGCGGAGGCCGATCCGGTCTGGCTCGTGCCGTGCTGCACGTCGACGATGCTGGCGGAGACCTGCTGGGTGCCGCGCGCCGCCTGCTGCACGTTGCGGGAAATCTCGCGCGTCGCCGCGCCCTGCTCCTCGACCGCCGAGGCGATTGCGGAAGCGATCTCCGACATCCTTGTGATGGTGTCGCCGATCGCCTTGATGGCGCCGACAGAATCCTCGGTCGCCGCCTGGATCCCCGAGATCTGCTGGCTGATCTCGCCGGTCGCCTTGGCGGTCTGCTCGGCCAGTGCCTTGACCTCGGAGGCGACCACCGCGAAGCCGCGTCCGGCCTCGCCGGCGCGCGCCGCCTCGATGGTGGCGTTCAGCGCCAGGAGATTGGTCTGGCCCGCGATCTGGCTGATGAGCTCGACGACGTCGCCGATCCGCCCCGCGGCCTTGGCGAGCTCGCCGACATGATCGTTGGTCCGCTCGGCCTGCTGCACGGCTTCACCGGCGACGCGCGCGGAGTCCTGGACCTGCCGGCTGATCTCGTCGACCGACGAGGCCATCTCCTCGGCCGCCGCGGCAACGGTCTGCACGTTGGTGGAGGCCTGTTCGGACGCGGCTGCGACGGTCGCGGTGACCTGCTCGGACTGTTCGGCCGTGCTCGTCAGCGTTCCCGCCGAGACCTCCAGCTCGGAGGATGCCGACGCGACGGTGTTGATGACGTCGCCGATCATGGCTTCGAACTCGCGCGCGATCTGGTCCATGCGCTGGCTGCGCTTGAGCTTCGCCTCGGCCTCGATCGCGGCCGCCTCGTCGGCGGCCTTCTTGGCAAGAAGCGAATCCTTGAAGTGCTGGAGCGAGCCCGCGACCTGCCCGATCTCGTCATTGCGGCCCGTCGCCGGAATCTCGACGTCATGCCGTCCGGCGGCGAGCGTCCCGATCACATCGGCGAGGCGGCTGAGCGGCGTCACCACGCGGCTGCGCAGCATCATGGTCACGCCGCCGAGCGTGCCGAGCAGAGCCAGCACCGCAACGCCCGCAAGCGCCAGCATCGCCAGTGCGCCATCGCGCGAGGACGAGGCGCGCTCGGCGGCTTCCGCCAGCGCAGCGTCGCGCACGCCGTAGAACATCTGGATCGCCGGCACAATGACGCTCGCGAGCTCTTCGGCGCTGATGCCGTACTTGCCGTCGCTCCGGGCCGCAGGCATCTCCTTATCCACGACGGGCGCGGCTTTTCCGAAATAGGATTCCGTCGCTGCCTTGAATGCGGCGGCGATACGAGGCGGGCTTCCAAGCTGGTCGATGCCGGCCTCGATGCGTTCGCGATCGGCCTCGACGCGACCCTGCATGCGATCCATTAGCGTTATCTCGGCCGCCGTGAGCGGCCGGCGTGCGCTCAGCGCCGGCGACAGCGAGGCGGCGCGGCTGCCTGCCGAAACACGCAGATCCTGCGCCGTTCGCGCCAGGCCCAGTAGCGCCGCAAGTGACGAATCGGCGTTGACGACCTGTCCTTCGAGCTGATTCATGATCGGCTCGATGTTGCCGATGACCTCGGCCACGCCGGGCAGGAAGGCCTTGATCACGGCGCTGTCGCGCTGCGCCAGGGGAACGCTCATCGCGCGATCTGCCGCCGTGGTGACCTCCTTGAGCCGCCGAGCGGTACGGTCGAGCTTTTCGATCATCGATCCGGCGTCACTCAGCGCCAGGAAGGTGGGCCTTGCCCTCTCGAATGCCGCATCGGCTGCCTTTGCAGCCTTCGCGGCAGCGTCGATCTGCGTCTGCGTCGCAGCGGCTTCCTGGAAGATCGGTCCAATGTAGGGCGCGCGAAGGCCGGCGACCTGCTGGCTGATCATCAGGGTCGCGCCAAAGGCGTCGACCGTCTTGATCGCGTCGGAACGGTTCGTGAAGATGCGCGTCTGGGGTATCAGCACCTCGGCGCCGAGGATGACTGCAAAAACCGTCACCGTCAGCATCGACAGCGCGAAAAGCTTCCCGATCCGCATCCTCGGTCCCCCAAATTGCATTTACAAATGCGGAGAACCTAGTCGGCGGCCACTAAGACCCCGTTAAGCACATGCCCGTAGTTCCGCGGGTGTCATCTCGTCGCAGACCGTGGGGAATATAGTTCGCCACGCGGTTCCTCGCGGCGACGGATGCGACAGAATTGCCAGCAATTCCGCGCTGAATACCTATATCAATGCGTGTGCCGGCAGCCGCCTGCCATACTTGCTTACCTCGGAACGTCAATGCTCTCCGTCGAACTCGTCATCGTCGTCGTCCTGATCGTCATCAACGGCCTCTTGTCCATGTCGGAGCTGGCCGTGGTCTCGTCTCGCCCGGCCCGCCTCTCGCTGCTCGCGGCCAAGGGCGTGCGCGGCGCCGAGCGGGCGCTGACGCTGGCGGCCGATCCCGGAAAATTCCTCTCGACGGTGCAGATCGGCATCACGCTGGTTGGCGTGCTCTCGGGCGCGTTCTCCGGCGCGACGCTCGGGCAGCGGCTGACGCAATGGCTGATCGAGCTCGGCCTGTCCTCAGGCATCGCCGACATCGTCGGCGTCGGCATCGTCGTCACGCTCATCACCTACGCGACGCTGATCGTCGGCGAGCTGGTGCCGAAGCAGGTGGCGCTGCGCGACCCCGAAAGCATCGCCGTCAGGGTCGCGCCCGCGATGCACGTGCTTGCAAAGATATCGCTGCCGCTCGTCTTCCTGCTCGATCTCTCCGGCAAGGTGATCCTCACGCTGCTCGGCCGCGGCGGCAAGGCCGAGGAGAAGGTTTCGGAAGACGAGATCCATCACCTCGTCAGCGAGGCCGAGAGCGCCGGCGTGCTCGAGCCCGGCGAGAAGGAGATGATCGCCGGCGTGATGCGGCTCGGCGACCGGCCGGTCGGCGCCGTCATGACGCCGCGCACGGAGGTCGACGAGATCGATCTGAACGACGCACCGGAGGCCATCCAGGAGATCATCGCGAAGAGCCCGCATTCGCGCTTTCCGGCGTCCGACGGCGATCGCGACAAGCCGATCGGCGTGCTCCAGGCCAAGGACCTGCTGGTCGCCTACATGAGCGAACGCACGCCAGACCTTCGGGCGCTGGTCCGCGAAGCGCCGAGCATTCCGGCGTCGGCGGATGCCCGCGATGTGCTCACGATCCTGAAAGCTGCTCCGGTTCACGTCGGCTTCGTCTACGACGAGTACGGCGCCTTCGAAGGCGTGGTCACCGCGGCCGATATCCTGGAATCGATCGTCGGCGCGTTCCACTCCGAGGAGGGCCCGCCGGAGCCGGCTTACGTCAAGCGCGCGGACGAATCGCTGCTGGTCGCCGGCTGGATGCCGGTCGACGAATTCGGCGAGCTGCTCGGCATCGAGCTGCCGCCGCATCGCTTCAACACGGTGGCGGGCCTCGTGCTGCAGCAATTCAGCATGCTGCCCGATGTCGGCGACGCCTTCGATCTCGGCGATTGGCATATCGAGGTGGTCGATCTCGACGGCCGGAGGATCGACAAGATTCTGGCGAGCCGGCGGGGGGAGCAGGCGGCGGCGTGAAGTGCGCACCTGCGTGTGAGAACGCAGGACGGCGTACCACTCTCCACTCGTCGTCCCGGACAAGCGCGCCCCAAGCGCGCGCTGATCCGGGACCCATAACCACAGGGAGTAGTTTGGCGAAGACTCGCAGTTGGGTACTGCTGCCGAGCGTGATCGATAGATCACGCGGTATGGGTCCCGGATCTGCGCTCCACTCTAGACAACGCTGCGCGTTGTCTAGAGCTGCGCTTGTCCGGGACGACAGCTGAATATGCCACAAGAGTTGGGACCACACCGCCTACCCGAACCTCACCCCGATCCGCTTTTCCTTGCGCCAGACCACGGTGCAGGGCAGATGCGTTCCGTCGGCCTGGATGAACAGGGTGAAGTGTTCGGGGATGCCGACCGGGCTGGTGACGTCGAGCGCCGCGCCGGTGTCCGAGAAATTGCGAACGGTGCAGTCGATCGCGCCGCCGCCGAACTCGATCGTCCCGGCCTTCAGCACCCGATGTCTGGCTTTGTTGCGTCGCTCGTCCATGGGGTGAATTTACACCCAAAGTTGAACAAAATGCCAATTGCCAGCCGCGCTGGCGCTGAATTTACACGGATCGGCCCGACGTGGCCGCGGGCGGAACGATGCGCTCACAGCGCCGGCTGGAACGTCTCCGCCCGCGCCATCCGCCAGGCATCGGCGAACCGCGGGTCTTCGGTGCCTTCGAGCAGCTCGCCGGGGCGCAGCGCCGGATAGAGCTGTGCGAAGGACTTCACCTGGGTCGTCGACGTCCGCTGGCTGAAATGGATCGGGCGCAGCTGCTGCGGATGCTCGAGGCCGGCCGCGGCGATCAGCTCGGTCAGCGAGTGCAGCGTGGCATGGTGATAATTGTGCACGCGGTCGATCTTGAGCGGCACGTAGAGCGCGCGCGCCCGCGTCGGATCCTGCGTCGCGACACCGGTCGGGCAGCGGTCGGTGTGGCAGCTCAGCGACTGGATGCAGCCGAGCGAGAACATGAAACCGCGCGCCGAATTGCACCAGTCGGCGCCGATCGCCATCGCCCGCGCCATGTCGAAGGCGGTGGCGATCTTGCCGGACGCACCGATCTTGATGCGGTCGCGCGCGTTGATGCCGACCAGCGCGTTGTGGACGAAATTGACGCCCTCGCGCATCGGCATGCCCAAATGGTCCATGAACTCCAGCGGCGCCGCGCCGGTGCCGCCCTCATTGCCGTCGACGACGATGAAATCAGGGTAGATACCGGTCTCCAGCATCGCCTTGCAAATCGCCAGGAACTCCCAGGGATGGCCGATGCACAGCTTGAAGCCGGCCGGCTTGCCGCCGGACAGGCGGCGCATCTCCGCGATGAACTCCATCATGCCAACAGGCGTCGAGAACGCCCGGTGCGAGGCCGGCGAGATGCAGTCCTCCCCCATGGCAACGCCGCGAATCTTCGAAATCTCCTCCGAGACCTTCGCCGCCGGCAGCACGCCGCCATGACCCGGCTTGGCGCCCTGGCTGATCTTGAGCTCGACCATCTTGATCTGGTCCTGGCCGGCGACGCGCGCGAACGCTTCGGGGTCGAAGGAGCCGTCGAGATGGCGGCAGCCGAAATAGCCGGAGCCGATCTCCCAGATGATGTCGCCGCCCATCTCTGCGTGATAGGGGCTGAAGCCGCCTTCGCCGGTGTCGTGCGCGAAGCCGCCCTTTTTCGCGCCGGCATTCAGCGCCCGCACGGCATTCGGGCTGAGCGCACCAAAGCTCATCGCGGAGATGTTGAACACCGAGGCCGAATAGGGCTTCTTGCAGTCGGGGCCGCCGACGGTGATGCGGAACCTCTCCGCGGCATGCGCCTTCGGCGAGACCGAGTGATGCATCCACTCATAGCCCTCGCGATAGACGTCCTCCTGGGTGCCGAACGGACGCTTGTCGAGCTGCATCTTGGCGCGCTGATAGACCACCGCGCGGGTGTCGCGCGAGAACGGCATGCCGTCCTTCTCGCTCTCGAAGAAATACTGCCGCATCTCGGGGCGGATCTCTTCGAGCAGGAAGCGGATATGCGCCGAGATCGGATAGTTGCGCAGCACCGCGTGGCTCTTCTGCAGGAGGTCGCGGACGCCGAGCAGCGTCAGGGCGCCGAAGATCAGGATCGGGATCAGCAGGATGTCCGAGATCTTGCGGTCGGCGATGCCGATGCCGATCAGGAGCGCGGTGACGACCGCGCACATCGTCAGCACGATGAAGCGCGGCGAGAACGGCAGCAGCAGGGTCTCCATGACCCCCTCTTCCGCCAGTGCCAGGCGTTTCGGCGATTCCAGCTTTTTATTGTCGTCGGCCACGATCTCATCCTCTCGCCGGCATGAGGCGGTACGATACGCCCGCCCCTGTCATACGGATATGACGCGGCCCTTGTTTCAGGCTAGCGAATTCGGGCCGCGGCAGATCAATCCGCCGAGAGGGTAGTGTTGTTGCGCTGCAGCAGAGGGCGGGGGATGGGACGAGGCCGTGGTGGCCACAAACTGAGCTGTCATCCCGGGCAAGCGTAAGCGCAGACCCGGGATCCATAACCACGGAATTTAATGGCTTAGGAGGCTGTCACTCCGAGTCTTCGCATCACCACAGCCTGTGGCTATGGGTCCCGGATCGGCGCGCGCTTTGGGCGCGCTGGTCCGGGACGACGGGGAAGACGCGGCGCTTACCGCTCGACGAAGGCCTTCTCGATCACGAAATGACCGGGCTTGTTGCCGCTGCCTTCGATGAAGTCGCGGCTCTCGAACATCACCTTGAGCTCTTCGAGCATCGCCGGGCTGCCGCACATCATGATGCGGTCGGTCGCGATGTCGAGCGGACCCTGGCCAATGTCGTTGAAGATCTGCTCGGAGTTGATGAGGTCGGTGATGCGGCCGCGGTTCTTGAACGGCTCGCGGGTCACGGTCGGATAGTAGATCAGCTTGTCCGCGAGCAGCTCGCCGAACAGCTCGTCCTCGCGCAGGTTCGCGACCAGCTTCTCGCCATAAGCGAGCTCGGACACTTGGCGGCAGCCATGCACCAGCACGATGGACTCGAACTGGTCGTAGACATCGGGGTCCTTGATCAGGCTGGCGAAGGGCGCAAGGCCGGTGCCGGTCGACAGCAGCATCAGCCGCTTGCCGGGGATGAGGTTGTCGGTGATCAGCGTACCGGTCGCCTTGCGGCCGACCAGGATGGTGTCGCCTTCCTTGATCTTCTGCAGGCGCGAGGTGAGCGGGCCGTCCTGCACCTTGATCGAGAAGAACTCGAGCTCTTCCTCGTGGTTGGCGCTCGCCATGCTGTAGGCGCGCAGCAGCGGACGGCCGTCGACCTCGAGGCCGATCATGGCGAACTGGCCGTTCTGGAACCGGAAGCCGGTATCGCGCGTGGCGCGGAAGCTGAACAGCGTGTCGGTCCAGTGCTGGACGGAAAGAACCTTCTCTCGGTAAAACGCGCTCATGATTTTCGATATTCCGAATAATTGCGGTTTTAGGGCAAAAGCTCTGCCCGGCCCCTGAAAGCGGGGCGGACACCATTGCCATGGCGGAGGATTTCGCGTGTGTGATCTACGCCATTGAGACCAATAATCAACCTCGTTTCGGATGCAATTGATGCCGATCAAACCGGCATTTGCAGCGGAAATGGCCGCATCATTAATGAATCTGCTGCCGGGCGCGGAAGAAGGGCAATTTCTTTTCCCGCCAAGGCTCGAATGCAGCACTTAATTTCCGTCGCGCTCGCGAGAATTTCATTAAGAATAGCTCTGATTTTCACCCGCTATGGCGCCGATTCCCGCATTTTTGCGGCTTTTGGCGCCAGGAACGACCGACACGAGCGACTGAAACAGATGGCTGGCAGCGAGCGGATCTTCGTCCAGGCGATCAGGCGCTATTGCGCCCGCCATGGCATTGCAGTCGACAGCCGCGCCGGCGGCTGGCTGATCGCGATGCGCCAGGGCGAGACGCGCCGCTTCGCCTTCGGCTACGACATCGGCCTCAACAGTGCGATCGCGCATCGCCTCGCCAACGACAAATCGGCGACCGCCGAGGCGCTGACGCTGGCGGACGTGCCGTGCATTCCGCATCAGCTCTTCCTCAACCCGAGGCTGGGCGTGCACGTCGCTGGCCCAAGCTGGCATGAAGCGATGCTGGCGCTGCTCGCGCAGAATCCGCAAGGCATGGTGGTGAAGCCGAACGAGGGGACATCGGGGCGCTCGGTGTTCAAGGTGACGGCGGCGGCGGAACTCGACCACGCGGCCCGCGAGGTCTTTGCGATGAGCACGGGGCTCGTGATCTCGCCCTATGTCGCGATCGAGGAGGAGGTCCGCGTGGTGCTGCTCGATGACGTGCCCCTCGTCGTCTACAGCAAGCAGCGTGGCTCGGACTGGCGGCACAATCTCGATGCCGGTGCAAAGCCGGTGCTGCTGGAGGCCGGCGAGGTTCGAACGGCTTGCGTGAAGCTCGCGATCGATGCCGCGAGCGCCATCGGCATCACCTTCGCGTCGATCGACGTGGTTCGTGTCGATGGCACCTGGCGCGTGCTCGAGATCAACTCCGGCGTGATGATGGAAGCGCTGGCCAAGCTGCATCCGGAGCTGGTGCAGGCGGCGTATGACGCGGCGCTGGACCGGGTGTTTGGGGAGGTAAGCTGAGCGCCTGCTTCCCTTCTCCCCTTGCAGTTGTGATTCCCTAGGGCAGAGCCTTGGAGGGTAGCGATGGCGGTTAAGCGGACAGGACAGCCGAGCTTTGTGGA
>NZ_JAFCJZ010000039.1 GCF_018130765.1 Bradyrhizobium iriomotense | reverse complement strand
ATCCGCAAGCTGGCCATCAATGCCCTGCAAGCCACGCCTGGTCCGGCCCGCATCAGCCACAAAATGCTCCAGGCGAGATGGAATAACGACTTCCTCCTCACCGTCCTTGCCCATATGCGATAGCCCTACCTTGCGGGGGAGGGCTAGGGAGAGGGGTGCCACACGGGGACTCTCTCTGCAGCGCACGACCTGTTCTCGACGACGGCGGCACCGCCTCCTGGGCTACCCCTCTCCCCCGCCCTCCCCCGCAAGGGGGGAGGGAGCAGAGCGGAGTGCGCGGCGCCCTACACCTTCCCGTCCACCATCACCTCGATCAGCTTGGTGCCGGGCCGGCCGAACGCCGACGCCAGCGTCGCCTTCAATTCGCTGGGATCGCTGATCTTGATCGCCTCGCAGCCGAGTGCCTTGGCGACACCGGCAAAATCCACGGGCGGATCGACGAAATCCATGCCGACGTAATTGTCGTCGCCGTGGAAGGCGAGCAGGCGCTGCTTGATGATGCGGTAGCCGCCATTGTTGGCGATGACGACGTTGAGCGGCAGCTTGTGATGCGCCGCGGTCCACAGCGACTGGATCGAATACATCGCACTGCCGTCGCCGGAGAAGCACACGACGGGACGATCGGGATTGGCAATGCTGACGCCGACGGAGGCCGGCAGGCCCCAGCCGATGCCGCCGGAGGCAAGGCCGTGATAGCCGTAGCGATCGCGGTGCGGACGCAGGGCCGTCACTTGGCGGCTGGAGGTGAGTCCTTCATCGACGAGGATCGCATGGTCGGGCATGGCCTCGACCATTTGCAGCACCAGGAAATCGGGATCGATGGGGTTGCGGCCTCTACTCTTGCCGATCTGCTCGACCAGCGCGGCGCGCCGCGCGCTCCAGTTCTTCGGCGCGAGTTCGGCGAGACGCTGTTTCGCACGGCTCGCCAGTGTTGCACCGCCCATCTCCTTCAGCACCGGGATCAATGCGCGCAGCGTCTCCTTCAGATCCGCCTTCAGCGCGATCTCCACACCGTAGTTCTTGGCGATCTCCCAATCGACGAGGCCGACCTGCACGACGCCGAGTCCATCAGGCAGCGCATCGACCTCGCTATAGACAGACATCCGCAGGGGATCGCCGCCGAGCGCGATCAGGAGATCGTAAGGTGCGAGCGTATCGCGCGCCGCCTTCTGCACACGCGCCAGCGTGCCGACGAAGCTCGGGCTCTCCGAGAGGAAGTGCGAGCCATAGGGCGTCGAGGATTGATAGGCTGCCGCGCCGAGCAGCTCGGCGAGTTCAGCGGCCTCCTTCAGGGCGTCACTCTTGACCACCTCGTCCATGGTGACGACCACGGGACGTTCGGCCTTGAGCAGCCGTGCGGCAAACGCCTTCAGCGCTTCATCCGACGGCCTTGTGCGCGCATCGATACGGGTGGAGTGGCCGAGATCGATGCCGGCTTCGGTGTTGAGGATGTCGCCTGGCAGCGAGATGAACACCGGCCCGGTCGGCGGCGTCATCGCGACCTTGGCGGCACGGCGCACGATGCGCGGCAGATCCTCCAGCCGCGTCACCTCGACCGCCCATTTCACCAGCGGCTCGGCCATCCGCACCAGCGGGCCGTAGAGCACCGGCTCCATCAGGCCGTGGCCCTGCTCCTGCTGTCCGGCGGTGAGGATCATCGGCGTGCCCGTGAACTGGGCGTTGTAGAGCGAGCCCATGGCATTACCGAGACCGGGCGCGACGTGAACGTTGCAGGCGACGAGCTTTCCGGAGGCGCGGCTGTAGCCATCGGCGATCGCGACCACCAGGCTCTCCTGCATCGCCATCACGTAGGTGAGATCGGGATGGTCCTTCAGCGCATGCATGATCGGCAGCTCGGTGGTGCCGGGATTGCCAAACAGGTGCGTGATGCCCTCGTCCTTGAGCAGCGCGAGAAAGGCGGAGCGGCCGGTGATCTTGTTCTTCATGTTTCCTCCAGGAGCGGACGTTGCCGCAAGGACGGAGGCATGATGGCCGAAGTGGGAGGATGCGCGCAAGGAAGCGCGGTCATGGCTGCGTTGCGTATGACAGTCTCGTGTCCCGGACGCGGCGCAGCGTGCAACGTTGCGACGCAGAGCCGGGACCCAGATTCGCGCGGAGTCCGTTGCCGCATGGGCCCCGGCTCAGCAGCGCACCGCCGCACCGGACGATGCTTCGCATCGCCGGGGAGGCGCTGCGCGGCGTCCGGGGCACGGAGAGCGGAGTGTGCGGCCCGCGCTAGATCTCCTCGCGCCCGAGCTCGAACGGGTCCTCGCCGCCCGCGCGCTTCTTCTTTTTCGAGCGCTGCCAAACCACGCCGGGAAAGCCTTTCAGCGGCACCAGCGGCTCGCCGGTATAGGCCCATTCCTGCAGCTCCTCGATGGCGATGTGATAGAGCGGCTGGCGGCCGGTACGCTCCTTGAACAGCGCGCGGGGGATGTTGACCATGTGCGGCCCACGCGGACGCTCATAGGCGATCGGCGTGCCGCAGTTCGAGCAGAAGCTGCGCGCGGTCTTCGTCGCCTTGTCCTCGTAGCGGGTCAGCGCGGTCTTGCCGGATGTGATGCGAAAGCGCTTCTTCCAGCTGCCGATATAGGTCGCGTAAGCCGCGCCGTGGGCGCGGCGGCTGGCGGCAGAGTGATCATGCCACGCCCAGCGCGCGGGGACGTCGATCTCAAAGGTGACCTTGCCGCAGAGGCACTGGCCGGTGGCTGTTCCTGCGGCGGCTGCGGCTTTGGCCATGGTAAGTCTCTCCGTCGTCATTGCGAGCGCAGCGAAGCAATCCAGACAGCTTCAGCGGAGAGATGCTGGATTGCTTCGCTACGCTCGCAATGACGGAATTTGTGGTGACGTCCGAGTCACACAATAGCCCCGTAGCCCGGATGAGCGAAGCGACATCCGGGAAGATCGGAGCTCAGGCGAAGGGTCCCGGATATCGCTTCGCTCATCCGGGCTACGACACTCGGGCTACGCCGGCGTCAGTTCGTCATACACCGGATAATCCGTGTACCCCTTCTCCTCGCCGCCATAAAACGTCGCGCGGTTATACGGCGTGATCGGATAGTCACGCTCCAGGCGCCGCGGCAAATCCGGATTGGAGATGAAGATGCGGCCGAAGGCGATGATGTCGGCATGTCCGTCGGCGATCGCCGCGTTCGCGGTCTCACCAGTAAAGCCGCCGGCGGTCATCAGCACGCCGCTGTAGTGCGGACGGAACAGCACCATCGCGGACGGCACATTCTCCCAATGGACGTCGGCGCGGCCGGCGCCGCTGGAGCGCGGCTCGATGAAGTGCAGGTATGCCAACCCGAGCTTGTCGAGCGCCTTCACCACATGCGTATAGAGCGGCATCGGATCGGGCTCGCCGGAATCATTGGCAATACCGTGGGGCGACAGCCGCACGGCGACGCGGCTCGCACCCCAGACGTCGATCGCGGCCTGCGTGACCTCCAGCAGCAGCCGCGCGCGGTTCTCGATTCCGCCGCCATATTGATCGGTGCGCTGGTTGCTGCGCGACTGCAGGAACTGCTCGAGCAAATAGCCATTGGCACCGTGGATCTCGACGCCGTCGAAGCCGGCGGCGAGCGCGTTCTTCGCGCCCTGCCGGAAGGCCTCGACGATGTCCTTGACCTCCTCCGTCTCCAGCGCGCGCGGCGTCTCGTAATCGGCGATCTTGCCGTCGGCCGTCATCGCCTTCATGCCCTCGGCCTTGATCGCGATCGCCGAGGCCGAGACCGGCAGTTCGCCGCCGTGGAAGGAGGAATGCGAGACGCGGCCGACATGCCAGAGCTGGAGGAAGATGATGCCGCCCTTGGCGTGCACGGCATCCGTCACCTTGCGCCAGCCGGCAATCTGCGCGTCCGTATAGATGCCCGGCGTCGCCGGATTGCCGCGGCCGTGCGACAGCACCGGCGAGGCTTCGGCGATGATCAGGCCGCCCTTCGTGGCGCGCTGGGCGTAATATTCGGCGTTGAGCGGTCGCGGCGAAAAGCTCTCGCGCTCGGCCCGCATGCGCGTCAACGGCGCCATCGCGACGCGATGCGCAAGCTTGTACGGACCGACCTGCAACGGTCTAAACAACGCCGGAAATTTCATGCTGGCACCAGATGGTTATGGAAGGATGCGGATCATATAGCGAGGGGCGGCCCCGCGAAAAGGCACCGCCCCTGCAAAAAGTAGATATTCCCTCCCGCGGAACGCAGGAGGAAACAGATGTTACGCCGTCTTGATCCAGACGGCCTTCACGTTGAGATATTCCTCGACGTGCTGCTTGCCGGACTCGCGGCCGTAGCCGCTCATCTTGTAGCCGCCGAACGGCACGGCCGGGTCCATCGCCTGGTAGCAGTTCACCCACACCGAGCCGGCGCGCAGGCGCTTCGCCACCGCATGCGCCTTGGTGACATCGCGCGTCCACAGGCCGGAGCCGAGGCCGAAGGTGGTGTTGTTGGCGCGCTTGACCAGCTCGTCCATGTCCTTGAACGCGATCGCAGAGATGACGGGACCAAATATCTCCTCCTGCGCGATCCGCATGTTGTCCTGGACGCCTGCGAACACCGTTGGCGACACGAAGAAGCCTTTTGACAGCGCGCCTTCAGTGACGCGGCCGCCGCCGGCGAGCGCCCGCGCGCCTTCCTTCTGGCCGATGTCGAGATAGCCGGTGACGCGCTCGAGCTGCTGCTCGGACACCAGCGGGCCGATCTGCACGTTGGGATCGAGGCCGTTGCCGACCTGCAGCTTCTTGCCGAACTCGGCGACGCGGCCGACGAATTCCTCGTAGATCGCCTGCTCGACGAACAGCCGCGTGCCGGCGCTGCAGATCTGCCCGGAATTGGCGAACACCGCCATCGCCGCGCCGGGTACGGCCGCGTCGAGATCGGCATCGGCGAACACGATGTCCGGCGACTTGCCGCCGAGCTCGAGCGACACGCGCTTGAGGTTGCCGGCCGACGCCCGGATGATCGACTGGCCCGTGACATGCGAGCCGGTGAAGGCGACCTTGTCGACGTCGTGATGCGCGGCAAGCGCGGCGCCCGCGGTCTCGCCGTAGCCGGGCACGACGTTGACGACGCCGGGCGGAATGCCCGCCTCCATCGCGAGCTCAGCGATGCGCAGCGAGGTCAGCGGCGCCTCTTCCGCGGGCTTGAGCACCACGGTGCAGCCGGTCGCGATCGCAGGCCCAATCTTCCAGATCGTCGCGGAGAGCGGTCCGTTCCAGGGAATGATGGCACCGACGACGCCGATTGGTTCCTTCAGCGTGTAGGAGAAGATCTCGCCGGGCAGCGAGTTCTCGATGGTCTCGCCATGGATCGCCGTCGTCTGGCCGGCGTAATAGCGCAGCATGCCGATGGCGCGCAGGCGATAGGCGCGGGTGCGGCTGAGCGGCGCCCCCATGTCGAGCGTGTCGAGCTGCGACAATTCGTCGAAATTCTTCTCGACGAGGTCGGCGAGCCTGAGCAGCAGGTTCTGCCGCTCGAACGGTTTCACTTTGCTCCACGGCCCCTCGAAGGCACGGCGGGCGGCAGCGACCGCGCGGTCGATATCTTCCTTGTCACCCTCGGCGACGGTTGCGAGCAGCTCGCCGGTTGCGGGATTGCGGGTCTCGAAGCGCCTGCCGGAGGCGGCGTCGACCCATTTGCCGTCGATCAGCATCTGCTTGTACGACCCGTTGGCGAACGGGTGGCGCGTGATCGGAATAGCCTGCGACACAGCCATGACTGCACTCCCTGTCAGGTCATTGATTGAGTTCGATCTCGGTGGGACCGTTAGGTCGGGAAGAATACAGCGGTGCCGGAGGGGCGTAAAGGCAGCGTGGAACGAAGAGCTCCCATGCCGACTTGTGCAGGCTCGCGCCAGCGCCATGTTATAGCTCGAGCGAGCCCCTTCCCGCGGAGACGAACCATGTCACATCCCGCTATCGTCAAAGACAATGTTGCCGTGATCACGGGCGGCGCATCCGGCATCGGATTTGCCGCCGCCATGGCTTTCGCGCGAGCCGGCATGAAGGTGTGCATCGGCGACGTCGACGAGGCGCGGCTGGCGGAGGCCGCCACAAAACTGTCATCCGTCACGCCTGCCACACATGTGATGACGTTCGCCGTCGACGTCAGCCGTGCCGAAAGCGTGATGGAACTGGAACGCGCCGTGGGCGCGCATTACGGCGGCACCGACATCCTCATGAACAATGCCGGGATCCAGCCGGGCAGCTCGCTGTTCGGCGTATCAGACAATTGGCAGCGCATCATCGGCGTCAACATGTGGGGCATCATCAACGGCTCGCGCATCTTCGCGCCGAGCATGATCGCGCGCGGCAAGGTAGGCCTCATCATCAACACCGGTTCCAAGCAGGGCATCACCACGCCGCCCGGCGATCCCGCCTACAACGTCTCCAAGGCCGGCGTGAAGGCGTTCACCGAGGCGCTCCAGCACGAACTGCGGAACACAGAAGATTGTCACGTCACGGCGCATTTGCTCATCCCGGGATTCGTCTTCACCGGCCTGACCGCGAAGGGCCGCACCGAAAAACCGGTCGGCGCCTGGACACCGGAGCAGACCGTGGATTTCATGCTGGCGCGGCTAGAGGCCGGCGACTTCTACATCCTGTGCCCGGACAACGACGTGCCGCGCGCGCTCGACGAGAAGCGCATGCTGTGGGCGGCCGGCGACATCGTCGAGAACCGCCCGCCATTGTCGCGCTGGCATCCGGACTATGCGGATGCGTTCGCGAGGTTTGTGAAGGGGGAGTAGGCTTCTTCCCTTCTCCCCTTGTGGGAGAAGGTGGCGCGAAGCGCCGGATGAGGGGTATCTATCCCCGAATTGACTGCCGGAGTGACTCGCGGAGAGAGAGACCCCTCGGCTTCGCGTTCCGCGAAGCCACCCTCTCGCACAAGGGGAGAGGGTATGATAGCGCGAACGTCCTACAACGTCTCTTGCTTGTGCCCGCAGTTCTTGCAGGCGAACTTGACGCGGGTCTGGCCTTTTTCCGCCTGCACCCGGTTCGGCGCGCCGCACTTGCCGCAGACCGCCTCGATGCGGGTCGTGCCCTGCTTGACGACGATGGTCTTCTTTTCCATCGATTCGCGGATCAGGCGCTCGGCCTCTTCACGCAGGGATTGTTTCGACAAAGCTCGTCTCCGCCTCTGAAAGCGCGAGAGCCATATCGCACCTGCGTTGGAATCTCAATCGGCAATGCCGGCTTAAACCTCGACAATCACATAAGCGGCGGATGCTCGGGCATCCGCCGCCGCATGTTGCACATGCTTCACACTTCTCCACGTTCTCTCTTCAAGCCGCCTTGGAAACCTCCATCAGCAGACGCTCGGCCTTGGCATCCTCGATGCGGTTCATCAACCGGCTGCTCTCGTGATTGTCGCGCACGGTCTTGGTCAGTGTGATGCAGGTCTGGATCAGCATCACGATGCCCATCGCGAGATAGCCTTTCATCCAGAGATCGATCGGCAGGAAGAAGACGCCGATGGCGACGAGGAAGGCGGAGGCCGCGAAGGACACGTAGGTGAAGGTGACCCAGGCGCTGCTATGGGGCTGGCCGTTCTGGTTCATGATGATCTCCTGTTGGTTTAAATGATGATGCAATCTGGGTTCAGGCTGTCGGCGTGCGCTTGGACTTCAGCCGTGCCAGCACGTCGTCCGCGGTCGTCTTGAGCCGGGGGCCAAAGCCCTGCTCGGCGAGTCTCTCGGCAGTAGCGAGGGGACCCGTGGCCGCATCGAGCTCGACCAGCGCGTCGTCGGCAGCCTGGGCTTCCATCTGGCGCTCGCGCAGACGCCTCAAGGTGCTCTCGGCCTCCGGCAGCGTGGATTCGTAGGGACGCGCCGCCTCGATGCCGCTGCGGCGAAGCGAGCGCACCGCTTCCGACGCACGGGCGAGGCGGCGGCCGCGATCGAGCTCGGTAATGCGAACCTGCGCGGTCGCGACGTGGCGCTTCAGCCGCGCAATCTCGGTTGCGAACAGCGCGCGTGCCGTCATCGCCGCATCGCGGTCGGCTTCGAGACCCGCGATGGCCTCAGCCGCTTCCTTGGCGAGATCCTCACGGCCGCCATCGAGCGCCGCCACCGCGCGGGTCTCGAGATCGGTGATACGGGCGAGGGTCGCCTCGAGCTTGCGGCCCTCCTGCTGGTCCTGCGCAATCGCCAGCGCCAGCGTCCGCTTGCTGCGTTCGAGGGCGGCGGCGGCATCGCGCATCTGCTGGTCGAGGATCAAAAGGGCCGTACGGTCCTCCAGCTCCTCGCCTGCTGCGGCCACGCTGCCGCGGAAAAGTGTCACGACTGTCTTGAACATCTACAGCTCCCTGTTTATGAGCGTTGCTCATAGATGCTTTGTAGCAGGAAAATTGAACATCGTTCAATAAATATTTGAGCGACGCTCAAGAATCTGGTTAATGATGTCTAAAGCTCTGGAACGTCGAGAGAAATTGCGGATCGACCTGATCCAGGCGGCCGAGCGGATGATCGCTGAGCGGGGGTTGGTGGGCCTGAAAACCCGCGATCTGGCCCGGGAGATCGGCTGCGCCAATGGCGCGGTCTACAATCTCGTCACTGACGTGGACGAGCTGGTCCTGCGCGTCGGCTCGCGCACCCTGCATCGCCTCGACGAAGCACTCAGCGCGGCGGAAAGCGCGGGTGATCCTTCGCCACAGGAGACGCTGGTCCGCATCGCCATTGCCTATTGCGATTTCGCCGCCGAAAACCTCGAGCTCTGGCGCGCGCTGTTCGAGCACCGCATGGCGGCCGACAAGATCCTCCCCGACTGGTCCGTCAACGACCAGCTGCAGCTGTTTCGCCACATCCATCATCCGCTGGCGCTGCTCCTGCCCAAGCGCGGCCAGGAGCAGCTCGGCATCACCGCGCGCAGCCTGTTCTCGGCCGTGCACGGCATGGTGGCGCTGGGGTTGGAGCAAAGGCTGGTCGCCGTTCCCCTGCCGGCGCTGCGCAAGGAGATCGCGGGCCTCGTCCGCGCGATGATCGACGGACTGGTCGCGCGCGAGGAGTGAAAAGGATCGGCGGCGGCTGACTAAAATTTCGCCTGTCGCATCGCGAGTAGCGCGCTTAGCCTTTGGGCCGTCCCTCACCTCTCCCCGGAGTCTCTCATGCCCCTCCTCATCCGCGGCGGCACCGTCGTCAATCACGATCATTCGCGCCGCGCGGACGTGCTGATCGAGGGCGAGACCATCGTCGCGGTGGGCACGTCGATCGAGGCGCCCATAGGCACCGAGATCGTCGATGCCGGAGGCGCCTACGTCATTCCGGGCGGGATCGATCCGCACACCCATCTCGAAATGCCGTTCATGGGCACGGTGACCGCCGACGATTTCGAGTCGGGAACAAAGGCGGCGCTGACCGGCGGCACCACCATGGTGGTGGATTTTTGCCTGCCCGATCCTGGCCAGTCCATGCTCGCGGCCTATCAGGAGTGGCGGCACAAATCCGAGAAGGCGGCCAGCGACTACGGCTTCCACATGGCGGTGACGTCGTGGTCGAAGCAGATTTTTGACGAGATGGAGACCGTGGTCAAAACCTACGGCATCAACACCTTCAAGCATTTCATGGCCTACAAGGGCGCGCTGATGGTGAACGACGACGAGCTCTACAACTCGTTCGCGCGCTGCGCCCATCTCGGCGCCATGCCGGTGGTGCACGCAGAGAACGGCGACGTCGTCGCCCTGATGCAGGAAGCGCTGATCGCGCGCGGCGTCACCGGCCCCGAGGGACACGCCTATTCACGGCCACCGGAGGTCGAGGGCGAAGCCACCAACCGCGCCATCATGATCGCTGATATGACCGGCACGCCGGTCTATATCGTGCACACCAGCTGCCGCGAGGCGCATGAGGCGATCGCGCGGGCACGGGCGGCGGGCAAGCGCGTCTATGGCGAGCCGCTGATCCAGCATCTGCTGCTCGACGCCGGCGAGTACCAGAACAAGGACTGGGATCATTCCGCACAGCGCGTGATGTCGCCGCCGTTCCGCGACAAACAGCACCAGGATAGTCTCTGGGCCGGCCTGCAATCCGGCTCGCTCCAGGTGGTCGCGACAGACCACTGCGCTTTCACCACCGAGCAGAAACGGTTCGGGCTCGGCGATTTCAGAAAAATCCCGAACGGCACCGGCGGCCTCGAAGATCGCCTGGCGCTATTGTGGACCGCAGGCGTCGCCACGGGGCGCCTGACGAAAGAGGAATTCGTCGCCGTGACCTCGGCGAACATCGCCCGCATCCTCAACATCTATCCGCGCAAAGGCGCGATCGCCGTCGGCTCGGATGCCGACATCGTGGTGTGGGATCCCAAGGCGAGCAAGACCATCAGCGCCAAGCGGCAGATGAGCAAGATCGATTACAACGTGTTCGAAGGCTTTTCCTGCACCGGCGGGCCGGCCGCGACGCTGTCGCGCGGCCGCGTCGTCTGGAAGGCGGGCGATCTGCGCGCCGAAGCCGGCGACGGCCGTTACGTCGAACGTCCCGCCTTCTCGTCGGTGCATGTCGCGAATTCGACGTGGAAAGAGCTGACCGCCCCGCGCGCGGTTTCGCGCGGCGCGGTGACGCCGTAGCGGAAGGCGATTCGCAGGATGCGACGCAGTGAAGCGCGGCTGCTGGCATGCGCCTTGCCTCTTTACATCGCAGATTTCTCCCAAAAGAGGCACCAATGAGCGCATCACCTTTCGACATCAGCCGCCGCAATCTGGTGCTCGGCGGCCTGAGCGCGGGCGGAATGACAGCGTTCGCTCCACGGCTCGCCTGGGCGCAGGGCCGCGCCGAGACGCTGCTGGTGGTGCAGGAGCTCGGGCCGAACTCGTTGGACATGCAGGGCGTCGGCTCCAACCAGACGGTCAATGGCCTGTCCTGGAATTGCTACGACCGCCTGCTGACCTATGCCTCCAAGACGCTGCCCGACGGCACGATCTCGTACGACCGTGAGAAGCTCGCGCCTGAACTCGCTGAAAGCTGGGAGGTCGCGGCCGACGGCATGTCCTGCACCTTTAGGCTTCGCAAGGACGCGAAATTCCACGACGGCACACCGGTCACCGCGAGAGACGTCAAATGGTCGTTCGACCGCGCCGTGAAGGTCGGCGGCTTCCCGACCTTCCAGATGTCGGCGGGATCGCTGGACAAGCCCGAGCAGTTCGTGGTGGTCGACGATTACACCTTCCGCATCGACTATGTCCGCAAGGACAAGATGCTGCTGTTCAACGTCGCCGTCGTCGTGCCCTTCATCATCAATTCCGAACTGGCAAAGAAGAACGCGACGCCGGAAGACCCGTGGGCGCTGGCGTGGCTAAAGACCAACGAGGCCGGCGGCGGCGCCTACAAGATCGAGAGCTGGAAGCCCGGCAGCGAGACCGTGCTGACGCGCTTCGACGACTGGAAGAGCGGACCGCTGCCGAAGGTGAAGCGCGTGATCGCGCGCGACGTCCCCTCCGCCGGCACCCGCCGCGCCATGCTGGAACGGGGTGATGCCGATATCTCCAGCGGCTTTGCGCCGCGTGACTTCGAGCAGATCATCAAAGAGGGCAAGGTCAAGGTCTCGGGCGTGCCGATCCCGAATGCGCTCTGGTATGTGGCGCTGAACACGGCGAAGCCGCCGTTCGACAATGCCAAGCTGCGTCAGGCCATCGCCTGGGCGATGCCCTACGAGCAGATCCAAACAAGCGCCTTCTTCGGGCGCGCCGTTCCCATGTATGGCGGATCCGCCGATGTCTCAAAGCCGGTCTGGCCGCAGCCGTTTCCCTACGTCACCGATCTCGACAGGGCCAAAGCCCTGCTGAAGGAAGCAGGATTCGAATCCGGCCTGGAGACGACGCTGTCGCTGGACACGGGCACGGCCACCGTCGGCGAGCCGACCGCCATCCTGATCCAGGAGAGCCTCGCCAAGATCGGCATCAAGGCGGGAATCGAAAAGATCCCGGGCGCGAACTGGCGCACGACGCTGAACAAGAAGGAGCTGCCGCTCGCGCTCAACCGCTTCAGCGGCTGGCTGGATTATCCCGAATATTACTTCTACTGGAATTTCCACGGCAACAACTCGATCTTCAACATCTCCTCCTACCAGAACAAGGAGATGGACGCGCTGATCGACAAGGCGCGCTTCACCACGGATGCCGCGGAGTACGACAAGACGGTGAAGGATTTCATCGCGCTCTGCATGCGCGACGTCCCCGTCATTCCGCTCAACCAGCCGATCCACGACGTCGCCATGCAGAAGAGCGTCAGCGGCTACGAATTCTGGTTTCACCGCGAGCCGGACTACCGCCAGTTCGCGAAGGGCTAATTCCGGCGCGCGAGGCTGATTGCGCCTGACGAGGCCCGCGCCTGCGCGGTCGGAAAACCGCGCTCCAACCGCGCCGCGCTCGCATGCAACATCGCCGCATCGAGCCTGCCCTGCCGCGATCCCTCCAGGGCACAGGCAAACACCCGGTAGAACTGTGCACCGTCATAGGCGACCAGCAGCAAATCGACGCCGGCATTGATCGCCTCGACCACGGCCTTGCAGACGTCGTTCTGGTAGATCGCGCCCATCACGAGATCGTCGGTCATGACCATGCCCTGGTAGCCCCATTTGCCGCGGATGATCCCGTCGACAACGCGCTTGGAATGCGAGGCGGCGCGGTCGGGATCGACGGCGGTGAGCGTGACATGGCCGACCATGAGGGCGCTGCGCGAATGCGACAGCACTTCGCGGAACGGGAGCCAGTCGGTTGCCTCCAGCTCCTTCACCGGCGTGTTGAGACTGGCACTGAAGTGATGCGTGTCGGTGCGCACGCGGCCGATGCCGGGAAAATGCTTGAGCGTGGCGCCGACGCCTGACTCCTCCAGCCCCCGGACATAGGCGCTCGCGATCGTGCTGACGACGACGGGATCGGTCGCGATCGCGCGCTGGCCGATCAGGGTGTGGAAATCGAGGCGATTGCGCCGCTGCGGCGGCTTGAGGTCGAGCACCGGCGCGAGATTGAGATTGACGCCGAGGCCTGCGAGCTCGCGGCCGTGGATGCGGCCGAACTCTTCGGCCTTGGCCTGCTGGTCATCAGGAGCAAGCCCGGTGAGCGTTGCCAGCGCCGGCACCTTTGTCAGCGGCGGCGCGAGATGCCCGACGATCCCGCCCTCCTGGTCCGCTGCCACGACCAGCGGCGGCAGGCCGGCTGCACGCCGCCTGTCCTGGAGCGCCGCGATCTCGGCACGCAGCGCCTCGATGGTCCGGCCGCGGATGTTGTGCCGGGTGACATAGACACCGCCAATCAGGCCCTGCTCGGCAAGGCGCGCGACCTCGGGAAAGGAGGAATAGCCGACCATGAAGTGAGGCCCGAGCTGCCGCGCCTCGGCGGCGTTGGCTGCAAGGACATCGCGCTTGCGCAGCTCGAACTTCAGATGTGCGGCGGACATCAGCAGCGGCGGCAGGCACCAGAGCATGACGAGCAGCTTGCCCGCGAGACTGTGCCAACGTCCTCTCCGCAGCAGGACGATGACGATGAGGATGCTTGCAGCGACAAGCGCAATGTTTCCGGTGCCGCGCAGCACGAGCAGATAGGGATCGTTCTTGTTCGCCGCTGCGAATGCGGCAAGTGGCGCGGCAAGCCAGAGCAGGATGAGACCGAGGCGATCGAGGAATTGCATGATGCGTCACGCCCAAGGTGATGAACGCATCGCACCTATCAGGGCGATTTGCGCTGTACGAGAGGCAAAAGCGCACCTGCACGAAAACTGCAAAAGACTCCTGAAACCATGCAGACGAAGGCCCCGGCTTCTGCGCAAGCGCCGTGCAGACTGCACGATATCGATATTCACGAAAGGTCATTTGCATATGACGAGCCTGGCTACGACGCCGACGACGGACATCCAACCGATCAGGCCCTCGACAGTATCAGTCAAGCTGGCGATGGCGCTGGTGCTCGCCGCGCTCGCCGACTGGCTCTTCTATGGCCAGCGGGCCGGGCTATCGCTGGTCGTCTTTGCGGTCGCCATCATCTGCGCCTCGCTCCTCGCCAACCACGCATCCCTGGACATCCGCCGTGCGGCGATCGGTGCCGCCGTCATCGTCCTCGGTCTCGTGCCTGTTATCGAAGAGCTCAACACGCTTTCGTTCCTGATCCTCATTGCAGCGCTGGTCATCGCCCTGCTGCTGGCAACCAATCCTGAAACGACTGGCCTTGCCGACCGAGCCCGCGCGCTGCGAAACTTCGTCCTGTTCGGCCCCTTCAGATTCTTCCCCGACGCGCTTCAGGTCTTCAACATGTCGGCGTTCACCCGCAGCATCGCGCTGTGGCTGATGCCGGTGGTGCTGGGCATCGTGTTCGTCGCGCTGTTCGCTGCCGCCAATCCCGTGATCGAGCAATGGGTCTCGCTGCTCAATCCAAAGATCATCCTCGAATATGTCAGCGTCCCGCGCGTGCTGTTCTGGATCCTGATGCTGGCGCTGGTCTGGCCGTTCATCCACGTGCGCTGGCGGCGCAGGAAGATTGCCGCAACCGCCCAAACCGATGTCGTGGAGCCGCCGCCGCTCCCGTCCCTCGTCTCGCCCGAATTCCTAGGCCCCTCCGCCATCCTGCGCTCGCTGATCCTGTTCAATCTGCTGTTCGCGGCGCAGTCCATTCTCGACGGCATCTATCTCTGGGGCCATGTGGCGCTGTCCGACAACATGACCTATGCGGCCTACGCCCATCGCGGCGCCTATCCGCTGATCGTGACCGCCCTGCTCGCCGCCGCCTTCGTGCTGGTGGCTATGCGTCCGGGCGGACCGGCGGGGAAGTCGAACGTGATCCGGCCGCTGGTCTATCTCTGGGTCGGGCAGAACGTCCTGCTGGTCGCCTCCTCCATCCTTCGGCTCGATCTCTACGTCGGCATCTACATGTTGACCTACTGGCGCATCGCCGCCTTCATCTGGATGGGGCTGGTGGCGCTGGGACTGATCCTGATCGTCGCCCGCATCGCGCTCAACCGGTCCAATCGGTGGCTCGTCTGCGCCAATCTGATCGCGTTAACGATCGTGCTGTACAGTGTTTCGCTGGTGAACTTCGATGCGTTCATTGCCGACTACAATCTGAAGCACAGCAGTGAAATGGGAGGGAACGGCGTGAAGATCGATGCCAACTACCTCCTCACATTGGGCCCGCAGGCGCTGCCTGCGATCGACAAGGTCATCGCACTGCGCGGGGGTGATTACTGTCTTGCGGGACGTCGAGATCGGCTTGTAGAAAGTCAGCGGCAGGACTTGGCATGGCGAGCCTGGGGTTTTCGCAGCTGGCGGCTGCAACGCCGGCTGGACGCGCAGGCCAAAGGCCAGCCCGGCAACCAGCCGGCGGGGTGAGCGGAGAATCTCTTGGCGCATCGCATTCTCATCGTCGACGACGAAGGCCATATCCGCGAGGTCATCCGCGTCGCCCTGAAGAAGGCCGGCATGGACGTGATCGAGGCTCGCGACGGCAAGGAGGCGCTCAGCCGCTTTGCCGCCGACAGGCCCGACCTGATCGTGCTCGACATCGGCATGCCCGAGTTCGACGGCCTCGACGTCTGCCGCGAGATCCGCAAGACGTCCGACGTGCCGATCCTGTTCCTGTCGGCACGCGACGAGGAGATCGACCGCATCCTCGGCCTCGAGATCGGCGGCGACGACTACGTGACAAAACCGTTCAGCCCCCGCGAGCTGGTGGCGCGGGTCAACGTCATCCTGCGCCGGCTCAGCCCGCGCAATGGCGAGGCCAAGGCAGGACCGGCTGCGCTGACGCAAGGCGGCCTGCTGATCGATCCCGAGCAGCATGTGGCGTCGTTCGCCGGCACGCCGCTGAAGCTCACCGCGATCGAGTTCGGCATTTTGCGCGCGTTCCTGACCCGGCCGACCTCGGTGTTCAGCCGCGAGCAGCTGATGCGGGCGGCCTATCAGCTCAACATCCAGGTCTCCGACCGCACCATCGACAGCCACATCCGCAACATCCGCGCAAAACTCGCGGCGCAAAATTGCGAGAACGTCATCGAGACCATCCACGGCGTCGGCTTCAAGCTCGGCCGCTGCGAGAAAGAGGCATGAGCGCGGCGCCCGACAAATGGCGGCCATCGCTGGGGCTGGTGATCTTCGCGGTGCTGGCAACCGTCGCGGTGCTGCCGCTGGTCGGCCTGTTCTTCTTCCGCCTCTACGACAACCAGCTGATCCGCCAGACCCAGGCCGAGCTGATCGCGCAGAGCCGCGTGCTCGCGACGATCTATGCGCAGGAGGTGACGGCAAGGCTCGACAGCGGCCTCACGCTCGGCCCCGAGGTGCCGCCGAACGTGCTGCCCGATCCCGGCGACCAGGTTACGCCGATCCGCCCCGCGCTCGACCTCACCGCCAACGACCTGCTCCGGCGGCGGCCCGATGCGCTGCCCGCGCCCCAGCCGGCGCAAGCAGCCTATGTCGAGATCGGCGGAAAACTGACGCCGATCATCCGCGAGACTCAGAAGGTGACGCTGGCGGGCTTTCGCATCCTCGATCCGCAAGGCGTGGTGATCGCCGGGCGGCAGGAGGTCGGGCAATCGCTCGCCCATATCGAGGAGGTCGCGGACGCACTGCACGGGCAGTACCGCGCCACCTTGCGCAACCGCGTGCCGGACAAGCCGCCGCCGCCGATCTATTCCTTCAGCCGCGGCCTCGGCGTGCACGTGTTCTCGGCGATGCCCGTCATCGTCAACAACCGCGTCGCCGGGGTGATCTACACGACGCGGACGCCGAGCAACATCTTCGACCATCTCTACCAGGAGCGGGCTAAGTTCGTGCTGGCGGGGCTTGCCGTGATCCTCGGCACGATCCTGATCGGGCTCGTGTTCTCGCGCACCATCACGCTGCCGATGCGCGAGCTGATCGACCGCGCCGCCAGAATTGGCCGCGGCGACCGCGAGGCGTTCCGGCCGCTCCGGCACTACGGCACGCGCGAGTTCGCCCAGCTGTCGCACAGCTTCCTCGGCATGGCCGAACAGCTGGCGCGGCGCTCCGACTATATCGCGACGTTCTCGGCCCATCTCACCCACGAGCTGAAATCGCCGCTGACCTCGATCAAGGGCGCGGCCGAGCTGTTGCAGGATTCGGTTCAGGGCAAGGCCGGCAGCCTGACGCCGGCCGAGCAGAACACCTTCATCGCCAACATCCTGTCCGACACCCAGCGGCTGGAGGCGATGGCGCAGCGGCTGCGCGAGCTCGCCCGCGCCGAAACCCTGCCGCAGAACGAGCGTACCGAGCTTGCGCCGGTGATCGCCGATCTCAGAAGCCGGTTTCCGGCAAGCTCGATCGAAGCCAGCGGCAGCCTGGACAGGGCGATCGGCATGTCCTCGGAGAAGGCGCTGATCGTGCTGTCGCATCTCACCGATAACGCGGTGCGGCACAAGGCCGGGACAATCAGGCTGGAGGCGGTGGACGAGCGGACGACCTTGCTTGTGACGGTCAGCAATGACGGCGAGCCGATCTCGGCGCCGAACCGCGACAGGATCTTTGATGCGTTCTTCACCACTCGCCGCGACCAGGGCGGCACAGGGATGGGGCTGGCGATCGCGCGTGCGGTGATGGCGAGCCATGGCGGCTCGATCAGGCTCAAGCCCACTGACGCGGGCGTCGCCTTCGAGCTGCAGTTTCCGGTTGCCTAGATCGCAAAGACCCAGGCGGCGACGATGGTGCCGATGGTGACGAGACCTGCGATGGTCCAGCCGGCGGCATATTCCAGCTCAGGATGACCGGTCCCCCGCATGATCTCTGCCGGATCGGCGGTATGCTTGTGTGCCATGACTGCCTCGCACGTGTTTCCCCGTGTCACAGGTAAGTCGCATCAGCCGGCAAAAGGTTCCGTCACGGAAATGCGAGCAAACAAAAACTGCGAAAACAACCCCATGCACAGTAGAGCGCCTGCTCGGGCATGACGCCAGCTGACGCCGCCCAACAGCTTGACTCATCGGTGCAAAACGGCGGCTTCGCGCAATCGTCGGGCGGGTGGCGTCTTGCCTTCCAAATCCGGTTGCATGCTAGACTGGATGCCATCCACGGCAGGAGGGAAGCATGGCCGACAACAAGGCAAAGCGGGGCGGCGCCGATCGCGCCCTGATCGCGCTCACCGAGAAATACGAAGTCGGCTACTGGTCGAAGAAGTTCAAGGTGACCCCGGCCAAGCTGAAATACGCCGTCAAGAAGGTCGGCCACTCCGCCAAGAAGGTCGAGGACTACATCAAGCTCCAGAAGCACCGCGCCGCCGACAAGAGCCGCATCGCGCTCGGCGAGGCCTATGAGGTCCGCTACTGGTCGAAGAAGTTCAAGATCACCCCGGCCAAGCTGAAGGCCGCGGTGGCCGCCGCCGGACATTCCTCCAGGAAGGTCGAGGCCTACCTCGCGGCCCAGAAGGCCGCGAAGAAGGCCAGGAAGACCGTGAAGAAAGCCGTCAAGAAGACCGCGAAGAAGACCGTCAAGCGGAAGAAGGCCGCCTGAAGATCCGGGAGAGAGGGATGAGATCCGGTCCAGCGATCCTCGCTTGCGCGCTCGCCTTTGCCGGAGCATCCCACCTCCCCGGTGCGTCCGCCGCCACGCCCGCAAAGGTCTCGGGCGCGACCGCGCTGGCGCTTGCGGGGGTGATCGCGCCGCTGTCACCGGACCTGACCTCCGCCGAGAGAAAGGCGGTGGCGATGCTGTTCGCCGCCAATGCCGACATTCCCTACAAGAAGGCCATCGTGGTAACCGCCGACCGGATCGTCTGCCGCACCGGCAATGTCGACATCACCATTCGCAATTGCGAGGTGACCTTCGGCAAGAAGGTGAAGACCGTGAACGGCTCCACCGCCAACGAGATCTTCGCCACCGAAGCGCTGGCGGGCGTGCCGCCCGACGGCGCGGCGGGCTCGAACTTCGAGAGCCTCTCCAAGCTGAGTTGCACGATCGATCCCAACGCGATCAGGCGGAAGGACGGCAGCGGGGCGGACTGCACGTTCCAGCCGGGGAATTGATGCTAGGCCGGCGCACGAGCCGCAGGTGCCGTGAAATCGCCTCAAGGCGAGCCAACTAATAAGGCGAATTGAAAAGACAGGCCCAGGGAGCGAGCCAATATCGGGCGCGCAAGGCCGGCACCATGATGAAGAATTACCTCGCATTTTTCCTGCTTTTGACCGTGACTGCCGCATCCGCGCATGGCCCGCTGCCGGCTCGGTTGACGGCGCCGTCCGATCTTGTCCCGGCAGGCCTCACCGATTCCGACACGACGGCGGGCGGCACCGCGCGGCTCTGCGAGCAAGTCACCTTCTCGCGCGGCCTGCGTTACGGCGAGAGCGAGGCCCAGGTGCTCGATGTCGCCACCAGCGCGACCAAGGCCGACACGCCGCGGCCGGTGCTGTTGTTCGTGACCGGCGATACCTTCACCGGCGACCGCGGCGCGCCGGAGCTGGCGCGCCAGATCCAGGACCAGGCGATGTGCTTTGCCGCGCGCAACGACATGATCGGGGTCCGCGTCAACTATCGCCTGGCGCCGTCGGCGACCTGGCCGATGGGGGCGACCGACGTGGCGGCGGCGCTGTCCTGGATCCACGGCAATATCGACCTGTTCAACGGCGATGCCCGCGAGATCGTCGCGGTCGGCTACGGCGCCGGCGCCTTCCACGTCGCCACGCTGCTGGCGCATCCGGAGCTCCAGACCGACCGCGCCGATGTCGCCGGGGTCGTGCTGGTGTCCGGCATCTACCGCGTCGGCAAGGACGCCAGCGACAGCGAGAAAGCCTATCTCGGCACGGATGCCACCCAATACGACAAGCGATCGGTGTTTCCCGGCATCCTCAATGTCGACGTCCCCATCGTGCTGGCCTGGGCCGCGGACGATTCCGCCGGCCTCGTGGCCCAGGGCGAGACGCTGAAGAAAACGCTCTGCGGCGCCGGCCACTGTCCGCGCAGCGCACTGTTGCGCAGCCGCGACGGCATCGCCGCCGCGTTCGGCCTCGACGGCTCCGGCAACAGCCTCGCCGAACCGACGCTGCTGCTGGTGCACCAGCTCGAGGCGCGCGGGCTGCCGTAGCGCTGCGCTCGAGCCACACCTTTTGCTAGGCTACCCCTCTCCCCCGCCCTCCCCCGCAAGGGCGGGGCAATCGCATATGGATTTCACGAGGATTGTCCGCGGGCTTGCTCCGCCTCTCCCGCTTGCGGGAGAGGCCGCCGCGCTCGCAGAGCGCGGCGGGTGAGGGCTCTCGCCACGCAGGGATATCCTCCGCAATCCTCGACAATCCCGACGCGGAGACACCCCCACCCCAGCCCTCCCCCGCAAGCGGGAGAGGGAGCCCAGTGCCGATGCCGCAGCATCGCGCACGCCATATGCGATAGCCCTGCCCGCAAGGGGGGAGGGAGCGCAGTGTGCCCCACGACGACAGCTCGTTTCAAAACTCCGAACACTCAATGCGGCTTGTGGCCCCCGCTCCAACCACACACACAGGTGCGTTCCCTCCCTCCTTGCGGGGGAGGGCTAGGGAGAGGGGTGCCACACGGGGACTCTCTCGATCAGAAAATCGACGCGTCGCCGTCGCGGCGCGTCAGCACGCCTGCCGCTTTCGGCTGCGTCGCATTGAAGCAAGCGATCCAGCCATACGATCGCCAAACGGTTGACCTAGATCAAGCGGCCTTGGTGCGGATTGAGCCGACCTCGTTGGGGGCCAACGACAAGGGTTCGAACATGCGCGTCATCGGCAGGATGCTGTTCGTGTCCGTGATTGCCGTCGCATCGCTCGGCGCGATGTCGCAGCAACAACACTCCGAGCAACAGCCGAGCGACAAGGAAATCCGGATCGGCAATGTCATGCCGTATTCGGGACCGCTGTCTGAGTTCGGCGCGATCGGCCAGGCGGAGGCCGCCTATTTCGACATGGTCAACGCGCGTGGCGGCATCAACGGCCGCAGGATCCGCTTCATCACCCGCGACGACAATTCAGATCCGGCAAGCGCGCTGGAGCTGACGCGCAATCTGGTCGAGAAGGACGACGTACATGTGATGTTCGGCTCGTTCGGCACGCCCGGCAATCTCGCCACGCGCTGGTACCTGAACGAGAAGAAGGTCCCGCAGCTGTTCGTCGCCTCCGGCGACGAGGAGCTGAGTCAGGCCAGGGCGTTTCCCTGGACCATGGGCTGGCAGCCGTCGTTCCGGTCGGAGGGGCGCATCTACGCCAACTACATCCAGGCCTATTATCCCAGGAAGAAGATCGTCGTGCTCTGGCAGAACGACCAGTTCGGGCGCCAGCTCTACAAGGGCATCCAGGAAGGCCTCGGCGACCTGAACCGTCATGTCCTCGTCGACATCGCCTTCGACATCAACGACGAGCATCTCGAAGGTCACGTCTCGATCCTCAAGCGCGCCGGCGCCGACATCTTCGTCTTTCTCGGCGTTCCGTCGACCGCGTCCAAGGTCATCAAGCTGGCGGCGTCGCTCAAATGGCGCCCGGTCGTCATCGTGAACGATGCCTCGGCCACGATCGCCAATGCGATGGCGCCGGCGGGCCTGGAGAATTCGGCCGGCGTGATCTCGGCTGCCTTCCTGAAGGATCCGAGCGATCCCGCCTGGAAAGACGATCCTGCCATGAAGGAGTGGTTCACGTTCATGGACAGGTACCATCAGGTCGAAAGCACCAACAGCAGCGCGGCGGTCTACGGCTATGCCGCGGCCGAGGCGCTGACGCAGGTGCTGAAGCAATGCGGCGACGACGTCTCGCGCGAAAACATCATGCGCCAGGCGGCCTCGCTCAGGGATTATCAGCCGTCGGTCGCCTTGCCCAATATCAGGATGAACACCTCGCCGGAGCGCTATCTGCCGATCAGGCAGATGCGGCTGGTCCAGTTCGACGGCCGTTCGTGGCAGCCGTTCGGTGAGGTGATCGAGACGGCGTTTACGGAGGGTGCGGCGCGGTGAGCGGACTCACGCAGCGCAGTTGCCTGTGCCGATTACCGACACCTTTTCCTGGGCCACCCCTCTCCCCCGCCCTCCCCCGCAAGGGGGGAGGGAGCGCAGCGGAGCGCGTGGCCACGCTGTGCCCTCATTGAGGCTGCGCTAGTGAATGGAGTCATTCGCCGCGAAGAAAGTATGTTCCCTCCCCCTTGCGGGGGAGGGTTAGGGAGAGGGGTACCACACGGGGACTCTCTCGATCGGAACGCGACGACGTAAGGCCGAACCCTCACGCCGGCTTCAGCGAGGCCAGCGCATTCTCCAGCAGCGAGCGCACCCGGGCGGCGTCGCCGGATTTCACCACGGCCGGGTCGAGATAGAGTTCCAGCCCCGGGGCACGCTCGGTGATGATCCCGCTCTTTTCTGCCGCGGCATCGTTCAGCGCGTCGACCGAATAGGGAATGACCTCGCGGCTGATGCCCTTCATGGTGATCGCGGGCAGCGCGTGGGCACGGACGATGTCGCTGACGAGGGCGAAGGTCTCGTAGCTCAGCACGATGCCGCCGGGCTCGGCGATGGATTGCAGGCGCGCGGCGAGGTTCGCTTCGGCACCGATGATGGTGTAGTCCATGCGGTCGGTGCTGCCGAAATTGCCGACATTGCAATAGCCGGAATTGATGCCCATGCGCGAGCGGAACGGCTGCTCGATGCCGGACGCCCGCCATTTCGCATTGAGTTCGGCAAGGCGCTGCTGCATGCGCCAGGCCATCTGCAGACAGGCCTCTGCGTCCGCGCGGTCGCCCCTGGTCTCGGGGTCGCCGAAGAAGATCAGCATGGCATCGCCGATGAACTTGTCGATGGTGCCGCCATGTTCGAGGGCGATCGCCGACATCTCGGTGAAATATTCGTTGAGCAGCTGCGTCAGCTGCTCCGGCTGGAGCCGCTCCGCGGTCGCGGTGAAATTCTGGATGTCGGAGAAGAAGATGGTGAGCTTCTTGCGCTCGGTGTGGATGGTGACGTCCTTCTGGCCGGAGAAGATGCTCTTGTAGACCTGCGGCGGGATGTAGCGCGAGATCTTCATCGACAGCGAGGCCAGGAAGTCGTTCGCGGATTCGAGCTCCTTGTTCATGGTCTTGATGCGGCGCGCCTGGCGGCGCTGCAGCGACAGGAACGACAGGCCGCTGCCGGCCGCGATCAGGAAATAGGCCAGCAGGAACTTGAACGAGAAGATGTTGGCAGCGATCGGCTGGGCGATGATCACCTCCTGGATGCCCCTGATATCCCCGACCTTCCAGTCCTTCTTCGGGCTCTCGGGGTGGCTGTTGTGGCAGCTGACGCAGGCCGGCCCCATGGTGACGGGCGCGACCAGCCGGACCTTGTCGTTGAACAGCGAGGTCTCGGTCTCCACGATCTTCTGCTCGGGGTCCCTGCGCAGCGCGTCGAGCGCATCTTTCTCGAACTTGTCGAGCTGGTGCGGGGCGCGGTTCTGGAACGGGAAATCCGAGACGAAGCGATAGGTGATGTTTTCCTGCTGCGCGCCGATCACCCGGCCGAGCTCGAGCGACAGCGTCGCCGGGATCGGGATCGCACCGGGGACGGATTCGTAATTGTGAACGACCCTGGTCGTGCCATTGGGGTTGGCGAGCACCCGCCCGACCACATTGGTCGCGTAGTAGCTGCGCACGCTCGTGATCACCGAATTGAGATCGGCGGCCTGCCGGCGCAGCGCGGTCTTGGAGAGCTCGGTCAGGTCCAACCACACCGCAAGCGGCAAAGCGAGCAGGAGGAAAGCGATCGCGGCACCGGTCAGGACTCCGCTCTTGCGCTGTTCTTCGGAGATCTGTTGTTTCACCCTGTGGCTCCGTTGTGTCCGGGCTTGTCGCAGATCACGCGGATTTGCGGCACAGCCTGCGGCGGCACAGAGCCAATAAAAGCAGGCCCGCGCAACCCCATTTTATGGTGGTCGCGCCAGGCGCCTTTCCGTTTCATGACGAATGTTTAAGATCGGCACGAACCTGCATTCACTCCGCCGGGAGCCTGGACATGACCGAGACCATCCGCATCAAGCGCTTTGTCGCGCGCCCCGTGATCGTGCCGATGAATCTGCCGCTCAAGACCTCGACCGGGGTGGTCGCCAAGGCGCCGCTGGTGCTGATCGACTGCGAGACCGACCAGGGGGCGGTGGGGCATGCCTATCTGTTCGCGATCACGCCATCGGCCTTGAAGCCGCTGACGGCGATGGTCAGCGAAATGTCGGAGCTCGTCGCCGGCGACGAGCTGCTGCCGTTCGAGATCGAGCGCAAGCTGACCCAGCGCTTCACCCTGCTGGGCCTCGCCGGCCTGCAGCGGCTGGCGCAATCCGGCATCGACATGGCGGCGTGGGATGCATTGGCGCGCAGCAAGGGGCTGCCGCTGGCGCGCCTGCTCGGCGGCGCGCCGAAGCCGGTGAGGGCCTACAATTCGAAGGGGCTCGGCATCATGCCTGTTGGCGCCGCGGTGGAAGAAGCGCACAAGCTGCTGGCCGAGGGTTTCCACGCCGCCAAGATCCGCGTCGGCCGTCCCGATGCGCGGGAGGACCTCGCCGTGGTGCGCGCGGTGCGCAAGGCCGTCGGCGACGAGGTGACGCTGATGTGCGACTACAACCAGGCGCTCACGGTCACCGAAGCGATCCGCCGCGGCGAGATGCTCGACGACGAGGGCCTCTGCTGGATCGAGGAGCCGATCCGCCACGACGATTACGCCGGCTGTGCCCGCATCGCGGATGCGCTGCGGACGCCGGTCCAGATCGGCGAGAATTTTGACAGCGCGTTCGCGATGCAGTCCGCGCTGTCGGCAGAAGCCTGTGACTACGTGATGCCCGACGTGCAGCGCATCGGCGGCGTCACCGGCTGGCTGCGTGCCGCGTCGCTGGCGCATGCCGCCGGCATCGAGATGTCGACGCACCTGTTCTCGGAAGTCAGCGCGCATCTGCTCTGCGTGACGCCGACCGCGCACTGGCTGGAATATGTCGACTGGGCCGATGCGGTGCTGGCGAGCCGGCTGACGATCAAGGACGGCTTTGCGCTGCCGAGCGAGGAGCCGGGCAACGGGATCGCGTGGGACGAGACGGCGGTGAAGAGATATCTGGTGAGCTGAGCCGGCTACGCCCGCGCCAGGGAAAAGCCCGGCTGGCCGCGAAGGAAGCCATTGGCGAAAGCGACGCCCGGATAAAGCTCGGACAGGCGGCCGCCTGCATCTTCTGCGTCCCGGCGCCCGTCGAGCATGTCGCGGAAGGCTTTCGCCACCTCGACCATGTCGCAATCCTGCGGCGACAGGCGCAGCGAGCCGATCCCGGCCTCGCGCAGGTTTTCGATGTCGCCAATGAGATTGGTGCAGGCATGCGACAGGGTCTGGACGCCATTGATGGTCAGGAAGTCCTGCCGGTCCAGCGTCTTCAGCGCGAGCCCGTCCGGGTCTTTTTCGCAGACGAAGCGGCAATTGTCCTTGGAGAGCTTGTGCAGCCGCGCGTGGTAGCATCGGGCGGAGATCGCCAGCGGCACGCGGCCGAACGCGAACATCTCGATCACGGCTTCCGGAAGCGCCGCGGCGATCACCGCCGCCGACGAGACCGGCAGTTCGGGCGGCAGGCAGATGCGCGCCGCGCCCTGCCGGACGTGAAAGGCCGCGCTGGCCTCGTTGTAGATGTTGACGAAGGGCCCGATGGCATGCGGCCGCCCTTCGATCGATTTGAGGCAGGTCAGGTCATTGACCTCGACCATCGCGCCGTCAATTGCGCAGAGCTCCTCCGTCTGGCGCCGCTCGCGCCGCAGCGACACCAGGATCAGCGAACCCAGCAGGACCTGCTTGCCGGAGCGCTGGAGGCGCTCGATCACCTCGGGCAGATGCTCCGCGAAGAACGGTGACCGCTTCGAGCACACGATCTCGCCGACGGACACGACGTCGACCGGCGCCTCGTCGGCGACCCGGAAATAGAAATCGCGCCAGCGTTCCGGCGCCCAATTGTACAGGACCGGACCGAGACTAAGCTGCATCGGGATTTCCTTCATTCATGGTAAGCCGCCGTTCATCGCCACGTCTTGCGATAGGCGCCGAGCGTGGAGGACTGGCCTTCGGTGAACGGTTTCAGGCTCGCGATGTCGGCTTCGCTGCCATCCTCGAGCGTATCGAGCGCGCGTCGGAAATGACGGACCACGCTTTCGATATAGGCGCGTCCGCGCTGGCGCCCCTCGATCTTCAGCGCGGCGACGCCGGCAGCCTGCAATCCCTTCAGCAACGTCGTGGCATCGAGACTGACGGGATCCTCGAAGATGTAGCCGTCGCCAAGCGCGGTCGAGAAGCGGCCCTTGCAAAGGGTCGGATAGCCCGCGGCCTCTCGCGGGGCGAAGCGGTTGATGGTGAAGCCGCCGAGCCGGGACGTCGTTCCTTTCGCAGTCTCCTCATAGGCCACGTGGCTCGCCGGCGAGCAGACGCCCTGCATGTTCGGTGATTTTCCGGTGGCATAGGACGACAGCGAGCAGCGGCCTTCGGCCATCACGCAGAGGCCGCCGAACACGAACACTTCGGTCTCGCATGTGGTCTCGCGGGTGATCTCGGCGATCTCCGAAACTCTAAGCACGCGCGGCAGCACGACCCGGCGCGCCCCGAACGTCTCGACATAGAAGGCGATCGCATCGGGGTTCGCCGCCGCAGCCTGCACCGACACATGCAGGCGCTGGTCCGGATGCTGCCTCGCGACATAGTCCATCAGCCCGATGTCGGCGACGATCAGCGCATCCGCACCGGCAGCGACGGCATCGTCCACGGCGCGCCGCCAGAGCGCAACGGACGCGGCGCGTGGAAAGGTATTGATGGCGACCAGGATGCGCTTGCCGCGGCCGTGGGCGAGGGCGATCCCCTTGCGCAGCTCGTCGCGGCTGAAGTTCAACCCCGGAAAATTGCGCGCGTTGGTCTCGTCGTTGAAGCCGCAATAGACAGCGTCCGCGCCTGCCTCGATGGCGCTCCTCAACGCGGCCGGCGTGCCGGCGGGACAGATCAGCTCCATCACCGCTGCTCCCGGGACGCACCGATCAGCCTGTCCCGCGCGAGCTCGAAGGAGCGCCTCGCCGGCTCGCCCAACGGACCGAACACGGAAGCCAGCTCCGCGGCGAGATCGAGCCGCGCATCGTCGATCGCATTGCGCAAGGCCAGCACCGCCTCCATATCGCCTTCGATTCCAAGCTGCCGCGAGAACATCAGCGCGTCGCCATCCACCCTGCCCTCGACCAGGGCCAGCAGGTTCGCGAGCGAGGCGGAGACGCAGGCGTCGAGGCCAGGCGGCAATTCGCGCACCACCTGAAGTCGCGGTGGCGCGGCCTCGACGATGAACGCGAACGGCAGGTCGGCCGGCTTGATCCCGAATCGCGCGCGGCGATGCTCCCCCAGCCGGTCGAGCAGGCCAGGATTGTGCCTCAGGATCCGTTCCAGGAATCCACCGAGGACGAGTTGCAGCGGCAGCAGGGGCAAGGGACGCAGCGCGAGCGCGAGAAGCGGCGGAATTGTCGGCAACGGGCCGGACGAGGTGGCGGAGGAATGACTCATGGGACACATCTGAGCCGATTGCGCGCGAATGTATTTGAGCAGGAACAATGAGGATCGAAATCGCTCCGGCTAGCTTCCGCCTCTTTCGGGAGACTGCCTGCTTGCAACGTGACGTGCCCCGCTTTCGCGATCTATCCGACTTCCTGCGCTTCCTCGACGGCAAGGGACAATTGCGACGTATTCGCGAGCCGGTCTCCGTGGTGCACGAGATCACGGAGATCCACAGGCGCGTCATCGGCGAGAACGGCCCTGCATTATTGTTCGATCATCCGGTGAGGGCCGACGGCCTTCGATCCGGCATGCCGCTGCTGACCAATCTGTTCGGCACGGTGGAGCGCACCGCGTGGGGCATGGGCATCACGCCTGACGGGCTCGAGGAACTCGGCACGATGATGGCCGAATTGCGCGCGCCGCGGCCTCCGCACGGCGTTCGCGATGCCTGGCGCAAGCTGCCGCTGGCGCGTGCAGCACTTGCAACGCGGCCGCGCTCACGCGCAGCCGCCCCGGTGCAGGATCGCGCCGCCATGGGCGAGGATATCGACCTGACCAAGCTGCCGGCGCAGATCTGCTGGCCGGGCGAGCCCGCCCCATTGATCACCTGGCCGCTGGTGATCACCACGCCGCCGGAATCCCGGACCGCGGACCAGGAGGAGAATGTCGGCGTCTACCGCATGCAGGTTCTCGGCCGCGACCGCGCCATCATCCGCTGGCTCGCCCATCGCGGTGGCGCCCGGCATCACCACCAATGGAAAGCGCAGGGGCGCGACATGCCGGTCGCGATCGTCATCGGCGCCGACCCCGCGACCATCCTCGCCGCGGTGCTGCCGCTGCCCGAGACGATCTCCGAGTTGCGCTTCGCCGGCATCCTGCGCGGCGAGCGGCCCGAGTTGACGCCCTGCCTCACCGTGCCGCTCGAGGTGCCGGCCAGCGCCGAGATCGTCATCGAGGGCTTTGTCTCGGCGACCGAGACGGCCGCCGAAGGCCCCTATGGCGATCACACCGGCTACTACAATTCGGTCGAGGAATTTCCGGTGTTGCGCGTCACCGCGATCACATCGCGGCAACAGCCGGTCTATCTCTCGACCTTCACCGGTCGCGCGCCGGACGAGCCGTCGCGGATCGGCGAGGCCTTGAATCAATTGTTCGTGCCGCTGATCAGGCAGCAATTCCCCGAGGTGACCGACTGCTGGCTGCCGCCCGAGACCTGCTCCTACCGCGTCGCCGTCGCGGCGATCCGGAAGCGCTATCCGGGCCAGGCGCGACGGCTGATGCTGGGCCTGTGGTCGATGCTGCCGCAGCTCAGCTACACCAAGCTGTTGATCGTGGTCGACGACGACATCGACATTCGCGACTGGCGCTCGGTGATGTGGGCGGTCGCGACGCGGAGCGACAGCGCGCGCGACCTCGTCACGCTCTCGGACACGCCGATCGACTATCTCGACTTCGCCTCGCCGAAATCCGGCCTCGGCGGCAAGCTCGGGATCGACGCCACCACGAAGATCCCGCCCGAGACGGAGCGGGCGTGGGGCGAGCCCCTGACGATGGATCCCGCCGTGATCGCCAGGGTCGATGCAATGTGGCCTGCGCTTGGCCTCGGCGGGATCGGCGGGCTGCAGCTGCGCGAGCCCGCATGAGCACGCGGCATGGCGTGATCGTCGGCATCAGCGGCGCTTCGGGCGCAGCCATCGGGCTGCGCATCGTCGAACGGCTGGCGGAAAATCCGCGCTGTGCGGTGCATCTGGTGATCTCGCCCGCGGCCGAGCGGACGTTGACCGAGGAGGTCGGCACCGAGGCGCTGCCCCGGCTGCGCGCCCTCGCCTTCCGCGACCATGCGCCGTCGAACATCGGCGCCAGCATCGCCAGCGGCTCGTTCCCGGTCAACGGCATGATCGTGGCACCCTGCTCGATCCGCACGCTGTCGGCCATCGCCTTCGGACAACTCGACAATCTTCTGGTGCGCGCCGCCGACGTCCAGCTCAAGGAACGCCGGCGCCTGGTGCTGCTGGTGCGCGAGAGCCCGCTGCATCTCGGGCATCTCCGCGCGATGGCGCAGGCAACCGAGATCGGCGCGATCATCGCGCCACCGCTGCCCGCCTTCTATCTGAAGCCACGATCGCTCGACGAGATCGTCGACCAGATCGCCTGCCGTGCAATCAACCTGCTGAACCTGCCGGACATTGTGGCGCCGGCGCAGACATGGTCCGGCGACGGATAGGCGTCGGCGCGCGGCTGCGCTGAAGTCCGATCGTCCCGAATGGGCTGTTCCGGCGCCAGCCGACAAAGGCGTCCACCGTTGCGTGCACGCGCGACAGGCATTATCGATGCCCCATGACCACCTGGCGCCCTCATCCCCACATCCGCGTTGTCGCGATCGGCCTGCATTGGCGGGACGGGCGGCTGCTGGCAGCCGAGGTCCGCGACGATGCGGGGCGGCTCAGGGGCGTGCGTCCGCTCGGCGGCGAGATCGAATTCGGCGAGAGCTGGCGGGCCGCTCTGGTGCGGGAATTCAACGAAGAGCTCGGCATTGACGTCGCGATCAAGGGCGAGCCGTTGATGATGGAGAACATCTTCTCGCACGAGGGATCGACCGGCCACGAGGTGATGTTCATTGCCGAGGTCGCGTTTCCGGACGGCGCCTTCAACGGCAAGGACCGCATCGATTTTCGTGAGGACAACGGCGAAGAGATCGTCGCCCGCTGGTTCGACCTCGCCCATCTCGACGTGGACGGCGGTCCGCGCCTCTATCCGACCGGGCTGAAGGACTTGCTGCTCGGGAGCAGGGACACGACGACTTGAACACGTCGCGGCCTCCCCATCGTCATTGCGAGCGCAGCGAAGCAATCCAGAATCTTTCCGCGGGTAGCAGTCTGGATTGCTTCGCTACGCTCGCAATGACGGAGTGTGAGGCAACAGCGCCGCCCGGCCAACGCTACCACACCTCCGCGCCGGGGATTTTCTTCCGCACCGCCATGCGCTGGATCCAGATGCAGCGGCGGACGGATCTGTTGGAGCGGCCGACGGCGGATATGCCCTCGCCGGCCTGAAGCAGCGGCGCCACGTTTTCGCGCAAGCTGCGGCAGCGCTGGAGTTCGGCCTGCCAGTCGATGATCGCGGCGTCGGCGCGTGACGCCATCAGCGCCAGCATCGCCGTGGCAAGACAGCTCGCCCGCATCTGCATTCCCTTCATCGTGATCCGCCCGCGTCGCGCCGGTAGCGGAAATCGCAATGAGACGCGCCCTGCATGATGGTCTGCGTGCGCGTGAGCTTGACGTCGGGACCAAAACCCTCCGCGGTCGCAAAGTCCGCGGTGCAGACCAGCACGAAGCCGAGCTCGGGCTCGCCGAGTGCCTTATAGAACTCGGCATAGGCGCAGCGCGTCACGTCGAATGCGAATGCATCGTGGGTCTGTTCGATCACGTCATAGGCGAGCGCATCGTCGCGGGCATAGGTCCTGAACGCCGACGAGACGGCCTTGCCGAGATCGCTCTCGTTCTTGGCTTTCCAGAATTCCTCGCCGAAGCGGCGATAGAGATCGCCGAGCGACTTGCGCACCAGCGCGTTGGCACGGGCCTCGCCGAGTTCGGCCTGGAGCGCCTTGACCAGCGGCACCAGCACCTGCGCCTGGATCTTTGCTTGCTCGATGACGGATACGCTCATGGGCGGCGCCTGCAATTCGATCGATGGTCTCATTCTCGGACACGGCGTGGGGGGAGGCAATGGTCCGTCCATGCGCCCATGCCGCGAGGAGCGATAGCATATCGCCCGAACCGCAAGTTGAAAATCACGCTCGATTCACGCCGGCCCGTTCAACCTGCCGCCAAGTCAACGACGTGAGGCCGCTCGATACGGGGAGCACGCGCGCAGGAGCGCGCGTGAATGACAGATCATGCCCTGCAACATGCGGAACGCCGAACGCGATGACGACTCGATCGCCTGCCCGGAAGGCTGGCCCGGGGCAACGCCGGCATCGACAGTTGCAGCATGACGAGGACCCCATGGACAATCCCAAGCCGCTCACCAGCGCATTCTCCAAGACTGCGAACTTTTCCATCCACCAGGTCGACAACGTGTTCAGGGCTGCCGAGCAGCCGCCCGCGGCGGATGCCGCCGCAGCCGCGGCTCAGCCGATCACCCTGCCGCCCATCCTCGGTCCGCTGTCGGCCTTCACGGGCACGTTCACCGGGCAAGGGTTCAACACGATCTTCCGGCCCGACAGCAAGGTCACGCCGACGCCGATGCCGGGACCGATCAACACCACCGACCCGGACGACAACGTGCTGGAATTGAACCTCACCGACGAGACGATGTCGTTCTCGAACACTCTCGGCTCGATCCCCAATCGCGGCTCGCTACAGCAGGCGGATGCGTTCCTGAACGGTGTGCCCTATCTCCAGACCATCAACGACATCACCACGGGAACACCCGTGGGCATTCACTTCGAACCCGGCATCTGGCTGGCGGTGCCGGCCACCACACATCCGCAGGAACCGTTCACCGTTGCGCGCATGGCGTCGATCCCGCACGGCACCACGATCGTTGCGCAAGGCACGGCACTGCCTCCGGTCGCCGGCAAGCCGACCATCGCGGCGATCGACATCACCCCGTTCCTCGGGGGCACGAACACCAAGATCCCGTTCCAGAATCAGACTGCGACCAACAAGACGACACGCAGGCTGCCTCAGGATCTGACCGCGCTGATGGCCTCCGGCAAGCTCACCCAGGCCATGATCACCGATCCGAACACGGTGCTGCGCAACCAGATCGCACATCAGACCATCACGCAGACCATCATCATCGAGACGTCGACCAAGCCCGGCTCGCCGCTCTCCGGCGGACCCTTGCCGGCCGTCCCCTCGCCGGGAACTCATCCGCAGGCGCCGAACTTCGCCGGCGGCGCCTCGAACATCGCGTTCCTTCAGGGCTTGCCCGTTCCGCCGCCCGGCGGCAACGGCGCGAACGCCAATGCCTTCCAGATGGACGCGGTGTTCTGGATCGAGACGGTCGTTTACGACATCGACGTGCCGGCCCTGCCGCCCGGAACGCCGCCTGTGATCCTGCAGCCGCGCCAGAAGAGCAACGTGCCGCTGGTTCCAAGCTTCGTCGCTGCGATCCCGTTCGTCCCCAACAAGGGCTTCAAGGGCGGCCATGTGAAGGTGGCGACGGCGCAGATCCAATACTCGCAGAAAGTCATGCTCGATTTCGCCGGCCTGACCTGGCCGCACGTTTCCGTCGCATCGCTCGTGCCGGCCGCGCCAGTGCCGATCCCGGACCATCTGTTGCCGCTGACGTGAGCAGGCGAAGACCGCGCGACATCTCGTCTGCAGCCGATGCCGCAAACAATTCACCCGCATCTCGTCAGGAGGTGCGGGCTGCGCTCGGAGGTCGCGGAGATGAAGCGGGCGCGAGATGGCGGACACGCTTCGCATTGAGATGGGTTGATGGCTTGCCGAGCCGAAGCTTGCGGCGGCAGGCCCGCCTGCGCCCTTTGGGCTTCGGCGTGGCATCCTTCTCTCGCTTCGCGAGCGAAGGATGGTGGGCGCGACAGGGATCGAACCTGTGACCCCTACCATGTCAAGGTAGTGCTCTCCCGCTGAGCTACGCGCCCTAATAGTCCACTTGCGTCGGGTGGGGTCCCTATAACGGCTCAGGGGACCCTGTGCAAGGACGGAACGGGGCCGATTTAGGCCGCCAGCATCTTGTTCACTTCGCTGACCAATTCGCGCAGATGCACGGGCTTGGACAGCACCTTGGCGTTCTTGGGGGCGTCCGAATCCGAGTTCAGGGCCACCGCGGCGAAGCCGGTGATGAACATGATCTTGATGTCGGGGTCGAGTTCCGAGGCCCGGCGGGCGAGCTCGATGCCGTCCATTTCCGGCATCACGATGTCGGTCAGCAGCATCTCGAACGGCTCTTCCCGCAGCCGCTGATAGGCGGCCATGCCGTTGTCGTGGGACGAGACCTGAAAACCGGCGTTTTCCAGCGCCTTGACCAGGAAACGGCGCATGTCGTTGTCGTCTTCGGCGAGGAGGATCTTTGGCATGGCAGGAAACGTCGAATCCCCAGAGGATATCAGCAGAGGTCAGTTAGACCGACAGAGGGTAAATTTGGGGTGAAAATCTTTACCCTGACAGCTCGCGCTGTCGGCTCCTTGTGAACCCGAACGGGCTCCGAATCAATCGAGCCGGACCAGCCGGTCCCCACCCCGATGCCCGCAGGGTTAAGACATGTTCCAGCGTCCATCACATCTTTTCGCTTGGCAGAATGGTTGCGATTCCGGACAATGACGACACATAAGAACCGCTCGACCGGCCGAATCATTCGATCCGGGGCCATGCAGGATCGTGCGGCGCCAAAGGGGGCGAAGCCTGAGTAAGGGACGAAGCCTGAGAAGATGACCCGGTTTGACGGCGAGATGTCGCCAGCGTTCGAGATCTTCGAGCCCGCCGAATGGCGCGCGCCTGTCATCTTCAACTCGCCCCATTCCGGCTCGACCTATCCGGACGAATTCCTCGCCGCCTCCAGGATCGACCTGCCGACGCTGCGGCGGTCCGAAGATTCCTTCATGGACGAGCTGATCGGCCATTTGAGCGCGCGCGGCTTTCCGACCGTGCGGGTCAACTTTCCGCGCTCCTATGTCGACGTCAATCGCGAGCCCTATGAGCTCGACCCCCGCATGTTCAGCGGCCGCCTGCCGAGCTTTGCCAATACCCGCTCGATGCGGGTCGCCGGCGGCCTCGGCACCATTCCGCGCGTGGTCGGCGACGGCCAGGAGATCTATCGCGACCGCATCCTGGTCGACGACGCGCTGGGGCGGATCGAGACGCTCTACAAGCCTTATCATCGCGCGCTGCGCCGGCTGATCAACAAGGTGCACCAGATGTTCGGCACCGTGGTGCTGGTCGACTGCCATTCGATGCCCTCGGTCGGCGTCAGCAGGGACGAGCCGCGCCGGCCCGACGTCGTGATCGGCGACCGCTACGGCACCAGCTGCACGCCGCTGCTGCCCGACCGGGTCGAGGAGACTATGACCGGGCTCGGCTATTCGATCGGCCGCAACAAGCCCTATGCCGGTGGCTTCATCACCGAGCATTACGGCAACCCGGCGAGCGGCCTGCACGCGGTCCAGCTCGAGCTCAATCGCGCGATCTACATGGACGAGCGGCGGCGCGAGCGCAGCCCGCGCTTTACGCAGGTCGCCTCCGACTTCGCCGTGCTCGCCGACATGCTGGCCACCACGATCCCGTTCGGCGATCTCGGCCCGTTCCAGGCCGCAGCGGAATAGTCGACAGCTTTTTTCCTCGCGCGCTCGGCGCGCGTATCGGGCGCGAACGCATTTGCGCTTCGGATCGCTGCGCGCTTTGAAACGAAAGCAGAGGCCCAAAGAAAAAAGGGCCGCTTCTAATGAAGAAGCGGCCCAAGTCTAGGGAGGAAACGCCCAAGGAGGGCAGCGGTAACGCAGAGCGCTACCGCACCGCAACAATATGCGGCCGCGCCGCACAAAGTGCAAGGGCTTTTGCGCCGATTCCCATGCAATACGCACATGGCTCAATTGCTATAAGAGAAACCTGGATTCAGTTTCTTTGATAAGGAATTTCAATGGGTTGATAGTCATTTGCATACGAACAAGGCATATTCGGAACTAAGTTTTCAACTCTGTGATCGATATTTGGCCAGCATATGACTGACCTGGGGCAGCCACGTCCGGCATCCAAAATACCAGGGTGCAAATCAAGACAGCGCTGCACGCGGGAGGCGAATTGAGCTAGGCAGGAGCGAGCTTCACACTGACTTTCGTTTTGAGGAACTCACCGTGACGGTGATCGACTTCTCCGCCTTCATCGGACGGCTCGCCACCGCCTCCGGCGAAACCATCCTGCCGTTCTTCCGCACCTCGCTGTCGATCGACGACAAGAGCAAGACCAAGGATTTCGACCCCGTGACGGAGGCCGACCGCGCCGCCGAGGCGGTGATGCGGCGGCTGATCAAGGCGAGCTTCCCCCAGCACGGCATCGTCGGCGAGGAATTCGGCAACGAGCGCGAGGACGCCGACTATGTCTGGGTGCTCGACCCCATCGACGGCACCAAATCCTTCATCGGCGGCTTCCCGATCTGGGGCACGCTGATCGCGCTGCTGCACAAGGGCTCGCCGGTGTACGGCATGATGCACCAGCCCTTCATCGGCGAGCGCTTTTCCGGCGACAACGGCTCGGCCAATTACAAGGGTCCGTCCGGCGAGCGCCGGCTCCAGGTCCGCCGCTGCGCCTCGCTCGCGGAAGCCACGACCTACACCACGAGCCCGCTGCTGATGAACGAGCGCGACCGCGCCATCTTCGGCCGTATCGAGCAGGGCGCACGGCTGTCGCGCTATGGCGGCGACTGCTACTCCTATTGCATGCTGGCGGCGGGCCATGTCGACCTCGTGGTCGAGACCGAGTTGAAGCCTTACGATATCGCGGCGCTGATCCCGATCGTGACCGGCGCCGGCGGCGTCGTCACCACCTGGGAAGGCAAGCCGGCCCAGGGCGGCGGCCGCATCGTTGCTGCCGGGGACGCGAGAGTTCACGAAGAAGCACTGAAGCTGCTCAACCAATAACAAACGCGAGCGGGAGGCTTGCATGACCATCTCACGCAGGCTGCTCGTTGGTTTATTCCTGTTGCTGCCGTCATGGGCGTCGGCGCAGAATTTTCCCGCAAAGCCGATCAAGCTGATCGTGCCGTTCCCGGCCGGAGGGCCCAACGACATCATCGCACGCGTGATCGGCCAGCGCATGTCGGAACTGTCGGGCCAGCCGGTGCTGATCGACAATCGCGGCGGCCAGGGCGGCGTGCTCGGCACCGATGCGGTCTCGAAGGCCCCGCCCGACGGCTACACCATCGCGATCTCCTCGGCCGGCGCACTCGCGATCAGCCCGAGCATGGAGCGGGTCGCCTACGACACCCAAACCGACCTCACGCCGGTGACGCTGGTTGCGACCGTGCCGGAAATGCTTGTGGTCGCCACCAATGTGCCGGCGAAGGACATCGGCGAGCTGATTGCGCTGGCGAAAGCGCAGCCGGGAAAGCTCAACTTCGCCTCCTCCGGCCCCGGCAGCCTGCCGCATCTCGCCGGCGAGCTGTTCAAGCTGACGGCCAAGATCGACATCGTGCACGTGCCCTATCGCGGCGCTGCGCCTGCGGTGAACGATTTGCTCGGCCAGCAGGTGCAGATGACCTTCCTCGATCTCCCCGTGCTGCTGCCGCAGGTCAAGGCCGGCGCGCTGCGGCCGATCGCGGTCGGCTCCGCCGAACGTGCCCCGACGGCGCCCGATGTGCCGACCCTTTCGGAAACGGGTTTTCCCGATCTGCGCGTCGAGAACTGGTACGGCATGGTCGCCCCGAAGGGCACTCCGAAGGAGATCGTCACGGCGCTGCATGCCCTCGTGACCAAGGCGATGGCGGATCCTGGGGTGAAGGAGAAGCTCGCCGCGCAAGGCGCGACGCTGGTCGGCGACGAGCCGGAGCATTTTCGCTCATTCATCGCGGACGAGACCAAGAAGTGGGCGAAGGTGATCAAGGACGCCGGCGTCGAGACGGCGAAGTAAGCGCGCGACGAGCGAACGACCTCACGACGCGACAGGTGCGTTCCCTCCCCCCTTGCGGGCAGCGCAATCGCATATGGTGTGCACGATGCGGCGGCATCGGCACTGGGCTCCCTCTCCCGCTTGCGGGGGAGGGCTGGGGTGGGGGGTGTCTCCACGTCGGGATTGTCGAGGATTGCGGATGATATCCCTGCGTGGCGAGAGCCCTCACCCGCCGCGCTCTGCGAGCGCGTCGGCCTCTCCCGCAAGCGGGAGAGGCCGAGCAAGGCCGCGGACAATCTTCGTGAAATCCATATGCGATAGCCCTGCCCTTGCGGGGGAGGGCTAGGGAGAGGGGTCCACACGGGGACTCCATCGACCTCTCTTCTTCGCAACAGATAGACCTTTTCCTGGGCTACCCCTCTCCCCCGCCCTCCCCCGCAAGGGGGGAGGGAGCGCAGTTGTGCGCGCAGCCACAGCGCAGGCTCACATCAATGCGTCCGCTCCTCACACCGCCTCCGCCCTTAAATGCTCCACCAGCATCTTGGCCGGCCTCGGCAGCGTCTTGAAGCTTCGCGCGCAGATCACGAGCTTGCGGTTGGCCCAGGCATCGCGCAGGCGGACCATGGCGAGCGGCATCAGCCTGGCGCAGCGGCGCGCGGCGGATATCGGCACCAGCGCGATACCGACGTCGGCGGCGACCATCTGGCAGATCGCGTCGAAGTCGCGCAGGCGCGCGCGGTAATGCGGGCGCATGCCGAGCCGGGCGGCGTGCTTCGAAATGTGCATCTGGAGCGCCGTGGCGCTGGTGAGCCCGACGAAGTCGCAAGCACCCGTCTCCTGAAAATCGATCTGGCGACGGCCGGCGAACGGGCCGCGCCGCGACGTCACCAATGTCAGGTGATCCTCGCTGAACACGAAGCGCTCGATATGGTCGGGCAGCGCGTGCTCGGCGGCGAAACCGAGATCGGCGGCCCCCGCAGTGATCGCGGCCGCGATGTCGGTGCTCTCGCGCTCCTCGATGTCGACAGCGATATCGCGGTGCTCGTGCAGGAATCCGGCCAGCGCCTTCGGCAGGTGCTCCGACAGGCCAGAGGTGTTGACGAGGAAATGCACGCTGGCACGCACGCCGCTGGCAAAGCCGGCGAGATCGCCGCGCATGGCGTCGATCTGGTGGAGCACGAGCCTGGCATGATCGAGCAGACTCTCGCCGGCCGCGGTCAACTCGACGCCGCGGCGCCCGCGCTTGAGCAGCGCGACGCCGAGCGCATCCTCCAGGCCCTTGATGCGCGCGCTGGCCGAGGCCAGCGCCAGATGTGACCGCTCCGCGCCGCGCGTGATGCTGCGCTGGTCGGCGACCGCGATGAAGAGTTGGAGATCGACGAGGTCGAAACGCATGGCAGGTCTCTCCAACCTTGTTGATTGAGCACGATCTTTCGGAAAACCGCTCCACACTTTGCGCTGACGCGGCGCTGCGGGTCCGGATCGTGCTCTAGACTTCGTAACTGACGAAGGCTGGCTCCGTAACCTCCAGATTGTGCCTGATCGCGGCATCGGTCAATGTGCCTTACATGATCGACCCGCTTCTCATCATCATTGCCGCCGTCTTCCTGATGGCCGGATTCGTCAAGGGCGTGATCGGGCTCGGGCTGCCGACCGTGTCCATGGGCCTGCTCGCGGTGAACATGGCGCCGAGCCGCGCCATCGCCATCGTGATCGTGCCGGCCATCGTCACCAACATCTGGCAGACCTTCGTCGGCCCGCATTTGCGCGACATCCTGCGGCGGCTGTGGCCGCTGATGATCGGCACCGTGATCGGCTGCTGGCTCAATGCCGGCGCGCTGACCGGCCCTCACGCGCGCTACGGCACCATCGTGCTCGGCGTGCTGCTCGTCATCTACGCCGTGATCGGCCTGAACAAATTCCAGTTCCGCGTCGCGCCTGAGAATGAGAAGTGGGTCGGCGGCGTGGTCGGTGTGGTCACCGGCGTGATCTCGGCCTCGACCGGCGTGCAGGTGATCCCGTCGATGCCGTTCATGCAGGCGATCGGCATGGAGAAGGACGAGCTGGTGCAGGCGCTCGGCGTGTTCTTCACGACCGCGACGCTGGCGCTCGCCTTCAACCTCACCGCCGGCGGATTGCTGACGCCGGCCAATGCCGTGCCGGGCGCCGTGGGCCTTGCCATGGCCTTTGCCGGCATGTTCATCGGTCAGTCGGTGCGGGCGCGGATGCCGGCGGAAGCGTTCCGCCGCTGGTTCCTGATCGCGATGATCCTGCTCGGCCTTTATCTGGCCGGCAGCGCGCTGGCGACGGAGTTCGCGTAAACGAAGATCGTAGGGTGGGTTAGCATCGCGGATTGCGCGCAGCGCAAACCGTGGGGCGTAACCCACCACTGTTCGTATCCGCAGAGACAGAAGAGGTGGGTTACGCCTCGCGACTGCGCTTCGCGCAGCCACGAGGCTAACCCACCCTACGCAACCTCATGTCATTCGTTCGAACGAGTTACCGGCTCTCCAGCATGGCGACGCGGATACCGAGATAGATGAAGAGGCCGCCGAGCGCGCGGTTGACCCAGGCGATAGCCCCCTCGGATTTGCGCAGCCGGTGTGCGGCTTTCGCCGCGAACGCCGCCAGCACCAGGCACCACAGCGTTCCCGTAAAGATGAAGATCAGGCCGAGCGTCAGGAAGGCGAGCGGCTTGTGGGGCGCGTCAGCTGCGACGAATTGCGGCAGGAAGGCCAGGAAGAACAGCGCGACCTTGGGATTGAGCGCGTTGGTGAAGACGCCCTGGAGGAACACCCGCCGCAGCGAGCTCCGCTCGCCCTGGTCCCGGACCGCAGCCAGCACGGGGCGCGACCACAGCATCTGGAGGCCGGTGACCACCAGATAGGCCGCGCCGACCAGCTTCAGGATCGAGAAAGCCGTCGAGGAGGCCATCAGCAGGGCCGAAAGCCCGATCGCCGCGCCCGCGACGTGGAAAAAACAGCCGCAACTGATGCCGAATGCCGCGGCCGCGCCGCCCCGCCAGCCCATCTGCATGCTGCGGCCGATCACATAGACGCTATCAGGCCCAGGCGTGATGTTAAGCAGTATGCCCGACAGGATGAAGAGCCAGATTTCGTGAATGCCCAGCATGTGAAATGCCCCCGCCCGGCCCGCCTTGCGGCCCTGAAAGCCGGGCTTAATCGGTTCGCTCCGCTCCGTCCACCGCCGGGATTGCGTAGGATTTACTTCGAATTTGCAATGCGGTTGATACTTTCACTCGGCCTCATCTGCTTTATAAAGGCAGGGTTCTTGAAATGCGGGATTCGAGGCGACTGCCACGCCGTGGCCGGTCTCCGATCCCTTGGAGCTCCCGGGATATGGAAAGACGTCTGGCTGCCATCGTCTGCGCCGATGTCGCCGGCTATTCGCGAATGATGGGCAGCGACGAAGCCGGCACCCATGCCGCCTTCAAGGCCCATCGCGCCGCGATTCACCCCATCATCCTCAATCACGGCGGCCGCGTCGTGAAGAACACCGGCGACGGCTTCCTGCTGGAGTTCGCCTCCATCGTCGGCGCCACCGAGGCGGCGGTCGCGATGCAGACGCTGATGGCGGAGCGCAACCACCATCTGCCGGCCGATCGCGCCATGCAATTCCGGCTCGGCATCCATATGGGCGACGTCATCGCCGATGAGGACGAGGTCTTCGGTGACGATGTCAATATTGCCGTCCGCCTCGAATCCGTGGCGAGCCCCGGCGGCTTCGCCATCTCGGCCAAGGCCTATCGGGAGGCGAGCAAGCATCTCACCGTGCCGCTGACCGATGCCGGCAACCACCGCTTCAAGAACATCAAGGATGCGGTCGGGGTCTTTACCTGGACGCCCGAGGGCGCACCGGCGCTCGCGCCCGAGCTGCGGGAGGCATCCGCCCTCTCGCAGCAGTACCGCACGGCGATCGTCGGCGTGCTGCCCTTCGCCAATCTCAGCGACGCCCAGGACGAATATTTCTCCGACGGCCTCACCGAGGATCTGATCCACGCGCTGGCGCTGCAATCCTTCTATCGCGTGCTGAGTCGCAACTCGACCTTCGCCTTCAAGGGCAAGAATATGAGCACGCGCCTGATCGCGCGCGAGATCGACGCCACCTATCTGATCCAGGGCTCGGTGCGGCGCGCCGGCGCCAAGATCCGCGTCACTGCCGAGCTGATCGCGCCGGAGACCGGCGAGCAGCTCTGGACCGGGCGCTACGACCGCGACATCGGCGATTTGTTCGCGATGCAGGACGAGATCACCACCAATCTGTCCGCCGCCATCGCCACCGAGATCGTCCGGGCGGAAGCCTCGGCGCCGGCGAGACTCTCGACCGACGTGACCGCCTGGGACCGCTTCCTCAAGGGACTGTCCCATTACTACCGGCAGACCAAGGAAGATCTGGCCACCGCGGTCGACCTGTTCCGGGAGGCGATCCAGCTCGATCCCAAGCTGTCGATCGCGCATGCTTATCTCGCCACGATCCAGATCCAGAGCATCCAGTTCGGCTGGGTCAAGGGCACGCGGGAGATGTGGGCCGAGGCGATGCATCTCGCCGAGACCAGCGTCCGGCTCGACCCGCGCTCCTCCTTCGCCTTCTCGATCCTGTCCTGGGCTCACGGCATGGAAGGCCACTACGAGGCCGCGATGGACGCCGCCAAACGTGCGGTCGCCCTCAACCCCTATGACAACGGCGCGCGCGGGGTACTCGGCATCTGCCATTTCATCATCGGCGAGCATCGCGAGGCGATCGAGCTGTTCTCGATGGCCTCGCAGCGCGACAACAGCGACCCGCGCTACCAATGGGCCGCGCTGAACGCGTTCAGCCATTATCTCCTAAGACAATATGACGCGACCCTGTCCTGGGCCCGCGAGCAGCTCTACATCAACCCGAACCACATGCAGGCGCTGGCGATCCGCGCCGCGGCACTGGCGCAACTCGGCCGGACCGACGAGGCCGACGAGGCCACCAAGGTGCTCATGGCCAACTACCCGACCCTGAATGTCGACCGTCACCTGCGCAATTTCCACTGGAAGCGGCCCGAGAATCTCGCCCATTACCGCGAGGGACTGCTGAAGGCCGGCGTGCCGCTGGGCAAGCTGACCCTGATCCAGAGCGACGTCAAACGCGCCGCCGAGTCGTGACCGGCGGTCCGCGGTCCCTTTCACCCCTTGGCGATCTCGCGCCTGCCCTTATTGACAGGACAGTGAATTCGGCCACACTTCGTCACACGCTCAGGTAGTATAGTCTGCTGTCGGTTTGTTAGGACTTTCCGCGCTTGATCGGCGCGTCCTTATTGCGATTCGCTGTTTTCAGGATTTTGGGCCATGCATGACCCCGCTTCGAAGCCGCCCTTCGACCCCTCGATCCAGGTCTCGCCGAACAATCCCTGTCCATTCCTGCGCGGCCTCGTCGGTGAAGGCTTCGTCGATGGCGGCACCGTGCCGCTCCGGACGCTGTCGCAGACCATTGCGAATGCAAGCGGCGAGGCCGGGCTGAAGAAGACCTCGGCCCGCATCCAGGTCCGCGGCGTCGCGCTGATCGCCAACGGCGCCTGTCACATCCTGCAGAGCATCTTCTGGGGCGCGCAGCTCAATGGCTTACGAGGCGGCCCGCTCGACAAGCTCGGCGCCGGCTCGCGCATCCTCGGCGTCGACGGGCACGTCAACGAGGACGAGATCGCGCGGCTCGCCAGCTTCGGCGGCACCTATGACGACCCCGATGGCGGCAAAGAGACCGGGCTCAACGCCTCGCAAATCCAGACCTTCATGAAGGACAACCTCAAGCGCGCCGGCAAGCAAGCGCGCTGGTACTACCCGATCCTGATGAAGTTCGAATGGCCGATCCTGCTCAAGATCATGGGCAAGGGTCAGGGTGATGACCGCTATCTCAGCGTGGCCGAGGTGAGGACATTGTTCAACGAGCGCAAATTCCCTGACAGGATCACCCAGCGGATCGTCGCCCAGCCGGTCACCCCGCCCTCACTGATCTTGCGCGCTGCCGGCGGGCTGGTCGCCGCGCTTCTCGTCTTTGGCGTCGTGGCGCTGCGCTTTCCGGATCAATTCCAGCCGATGCTGCCCGGCATCCTCGGGGACCTCGTGGCGCCGCCGTTGCCGAAGCTTGTCGAACCCCGGGCAGCGTACTGGCTCGAGCAGAACTGGGCGCTGGAGGACCGGCACTGGTTTCATCACACCAGCCAGGGCACCGCGACCTTCCCGGTGCCCTATCGCTGGTTCATGGCGCTCGAGCAGCCGCGGCTTCATTTCTTCGCAAAGCCCGGGATGCTGCATGACAGCGACCATCTGCAGCGCTTCGGCTTCATCCCGAGCCCGCAGACGATCAACACCGACGACGCCACCCTGCGCCAGTTCGGCTATGCCAACGTCTACGACAAGACGAAGCCGGTGCCGGCGCGGCTCTGGGATCCGCCGGTGAACTGGGGTGCCCAGGCCGAGAACGTTGGCGGCCTGCCCGTCGGCTTTGCACGCATGACCGGCGTAGCCGATCCTGCGACCGGCCAGGTCGGCGAGGATCGGATCGGCCTGACCTGCGCCGCCTGCCACACCGGCCAGATCCACTACAAAGGCATCGACATCCGCTTCGACGGCGGCCCGGCGATGACCGACCTCAGGAAGCTCGAGATCACGACCGGACTGTCGATCGCCTACACGCTCTACGTCCCGGGCCGTTTCACGCGCTTCGCCGATCGCGTGCTCGGCCCCTCCGCCAGCGACGCGGACCGCGATGCGCTGAAGCAGAAGCTGAGCGCGATCGGCACCTTCCTGGTCGACTGGGAGAAGACCTACGCCAAGACCATCGAGGGTAAGACGAGGTACAACGAGAAGACGAAGCGGGACGAGCCGCAGCAGGACACCGAGGAAGGTTATGGCCGCCTCGACGCGCTCAACCGCATCGGCAACCAGGTCTTCTCCCAGGACATGGCGCTCAGCGGCCTCAGCGGCTTCGAGAAGAATCTGCATGCCAAGGACGCGCCCGTCAGCTTCCCGCCGATCTGGACCGTGCCCTGGCTCAAATACGCGCAATATGACGCGTCGATCGAGCAACCGCTGATCCGCAACGCCGGCGAGGCGCTGGGCGTGACCGCGCTGCTCAATTTGTCCGACAACACGCCCAAGGACACGCTGTTCCGCTCCTCGATGGACATCAAGAATCTGAACTGGATCGAGGATCTGCTGAAGGGGCAGGCGCCCTATCCGAAGAAGCAGCTCTCCGGGCTGACATCGCCGAAATGGCCGTCGGACATCTTCGGTGATGCTGCGTGGAAGATCGATGACGAGCGCGTCAAACGTGGCCGCAAGCTCTATGCGGAGATCTGCGTCGAATGCCATCTCGGTCCCGTCAACGATTCCAAGTTCGACGCCGAATTTCCGCAGCAAAGCATCTGGTCCTCGTCACGGTGGGAGACCATCGGCGACGACAAATTCCTGAACGAGGTCCAGAAAAGCGCCAAGGGCATGGGGACCGATCCCGCTCAGGCAAGCGTGCTGGCGACGCGGACGGTTCAGGTGCCGGGCTTCCTCAAGCTCGATCCCACGCAGAATCTCAATGCCTGGTGGGACTGCAAACTGCCGGATGTTTCTTCGACCGACATGCCGTACTCGCTCGGCCTGATGGTGCTCGTCGACATCGTCAGCCGCAAGGCGATGGACGACGCCAAGATCGAGCCGAAAGTGCAGCAAGCCTGGTGGGGCAAGCGCAAGAACTGCCCCAATCCCGGTCCGCAGCCGGCCGAGAAGAATGAGCCGGGGCCCTGGTATCGCGCGCGCCCGCTCAACGGCGTCTGGGCCACCGCGCCTTACCTGCACAACGGATCGGTGCCTTCGCTCTACTGGATGCTGAGCCCCGCGGCCGAGCGTCCCAAATCGTTCTGCATGGGTGGTGGTCGCGACTACGATCCGAAGCAGGTCGGCTTTGCGGTCTCCGACGGCGAGAGCTGCAAGACCGGGCAGTCGCGCTTCTCGACGCGCGCGTCCGATGGCACCGACATGTACGGCAACAGCAATGCCGGCCACTCGTTCGACGGCACGCCGGGCCCCGGCAAGGACGGCACCATCGGCCGCGTGCTTAAGGAGCAAGAGCGCTACGACCTGATCGAGTATCTGAAGACGCTGTGAGTTATCTTCACCTCTCCCCGCAAGCGGGGAGAGGCAGCTGCCCCTCTCTCACTTGAACAACGGCGTGCCCGGCACGAAGGCATCAAAAGCGGCCCAGAACTGGGAGCGGTAGCGATCCTGCTCCTGCAGGATCTCGTGCTTGGCCCCGGCGATCACGAGATGCGAGCCCGCGCGCAAATGATAGGCAAACTCCTCGATTGCCGCGGTCGAGACCACGGTGTCGTTGGAGGCCGCCAGCATCAGGATCGGCTGGCGGATCTCGGAGGGGTAGTTCATGCCCTTGAAGGTGTGCATCGCGCGGAAGGCGGTATCGGCCCAGGCAACCGTCGGTGACGCCAGCCCGAGCGTCGGGTCCTCCTCCAGGATCGCGGCGTTGCGCGCATAGCGCACGGGATCGCTGGTCAGGGGATTGTTGATGAAGGGGTTGAGCCCGGTGATCTGATCGCTGCCGCCGGGAACGTAACGGCCGCCCATTCCCATCAGGCGCATCGTCCTCAGGAGCGTCCGCGCCGGCAACGAGGTGGCGCGGCCCGGCAAATCGATCATCGGCGCCGACAGCACCATGCGGTCGAACCAGCGCTTGCCGGCATGCGCCACGCGCAGCAACACCGTGCCGCCCATGGAGTGGGCGAGCGCGAAGAAGGGTGGCGGACAATCCGGCAGCACCACCTGCTGCACGAAGGTCTCGACGTCGATCTCGAAATCGGAGAAGTCGCGCACATAGCCCTTGCGCGGATCGCGCAGGCGCCGCGAGGAATGGCCCTGCCCGCGCCAGTCGATCATCGCCACCGCAAAGCCGCGGTCGCGCAGGTCGCGCACGGTCTCGAAATATTTCTCGATCTGCTCGCTGCGCCCGGTGAAGACGCAGACCGTGCCCTTGCGGCCCGCCGGCGGCGCCCAGCGCGCGAAGCGCAGCTCGGCGCCATCGGGGGTCTTGATGGTACCGCTGACGACGTCTTCGGGAACGGGGTTGGACGGGATCGAGAGCAGCGTCATGGTTGGGAGGGCTTGGCGCGAAGTGCTGCAAATCAAGGGGCGGGAGCGCCGAAAAGGCGCTGTTGCCGCCCTCTTGAACGCCGTCTCACCCCACCCATATCACCTTCGTGCAGGCCGCTACCAGTGTTTCGGAACCGGAACATCAGGCTGCACACAGACTAAAGCCCGGCCCGATGGCGGGCGGGTTACCCAATAGTCGCTCAATGGAGGACTTGACCATGCGTACCTACGATCTCACCCCCTTCTATCGTTCCACCGTCGGCTTCGATCGTCTCTTCAACCTGCTCGACCAGGCCAGCTCTGACGGCAGCCCCGGCTATCCCCCCTACAACATCGAGCGCACCGGCGAGAACGCCTACCGCATCACCGTCGCGGTCTCGGGCTTCGCCAAGGACGAGCTCTCCATCGTCGCGAAGGAAAACACGCTGACGATCAAGGGCGAGAAAGTCGCCAATGAGAACTCGAAATCCGAAGTGCTCTATCGCGGCATCGCCGCGCGTGCCTTCGAGCGCGCCTTCCAGCTTGCCGATTTCGTGCAGGTGAAGGACGCCTCGCTCGAGAACGGCCTGCTTCACGTCGACCTCGTCCGCGAGATTCCCGAAGCCAAGAAGCCGCGCCAGATCGCAATCAACGCCGGCGCGAAGCCGCAGGTGATCGAGAACTCGGCCGCGCAAGCCGCCTAAGCAGCACACGACTTCCAGGTTGCGAAAACGCCCCGGTGCCCCGGGGCGTTTTTTGCCGTTTGTTTGGACGCTTTTCGCACCGCATCACAGACTGGTGAAGCCAGTAACACCGCTGCCGCATGCTCCGTCCTTTGGGCATCGAACCCAAGAACACGGAGAACGATCGTGACTTTCTGGCGCAGCCTTTTCGTCGCCGCGAGCCTGCTGGCGGCCCCTCTCAGCCTCGCGCACGCGCAGACCCCGCAGACCGTGAAGGCAAAGAATGTCGTGCTGGTGCACGGCGCCTGGGCCGACGGCTCGAGCTGGTCGGAGGTGATCCCGATCCTTCAGGCCGCAGGCCTTCACGTGACCGCCGTGCAGAATCCGCTGTCGTCGCTTGCCGACTCCGTTGAGGCGACCAAGCGCGCGCTGGCCGAGCAGGATGGCCCGACCGTGCTGGTCGCGCATTCCTGGGGCGGCACTGTGATCAGCCAGGTCGGCACCGACCCGAAGGTCACCGGTCTCGTCTATGTCGCCGCACGCGCGCCCGATGCGAACGAGGATTTCGTGGCGCTGTCAAAACAGTTTCCGACCGGCCCCGCACGCGCCGGCATCGTCGAGCGCGACGGCTACACAAAACTGTCGGAAGATGCCTTCCTGAAATATTTCGCCAACGGCGTGAAGCCGGAGCAGGCCAGGGAGCTCTATGCCGTGCAATGGCCGACGGCGGCCTCAATCTTCGCCGGCCGCACAACCGAAGCAGCCTGGCATTCGAAGCCGAGCTGGTACGCGGTGTCGAAGAACGACTACACCATCAACCCCGATCTCGAACGCTTCCTCGCCAAGCGCATGAACGCCACCACGATCGAGCTCGATGCCGGCCACCTCTCGCTGGTGTCGCATCCGAAGGAGGTGGCGAATTTGATCCTGGACGCGGCGGGGTATCCGCGGAGCTGAGGTGATTGCGTGAATGCAAAAGGCGCCTGAAATCTCAGGCGCCTTTTGTTTTGCTCGGATGTCGTCCCTGCGAACGCAGGGACCCATACCGCGTGATCTATCGATGGGGATGAGGTGCGAGTACCGCACTCCGAATCTCCGTCAAACTTCTCCCTGGGGTTATGGGTCCCTGCGTTCGCCCTAGGGCATGCACGTATCTAGTGCGGCGGATTGACTCGGGTTGGCCACAGGGGATTCCAGAATCGGAAGTCTGTGTG
>NZ_JAFCJZ010000038.1 GCF_018130765.1 Bradyrhizobium iriomotense | reverse complement strand
GAGCAGGACGTCGGTTCGGCGCAGATCAACCAGGCGATCCAGCAGCTCGACAAGGTCGGCCAGCAGAACGCCAGCGCCTCCGAGCAGGTGTCCTCGACTTCGGAGGAACTCGCCTCCCAGGCCGAGCAGCTCCAGTCGACGATCGCCTATTTCCGTATCGAGCAGGGTGGAAGGGGCCAGGCCGCGCCGATCGACCGCGCGGTGAGCCAGTTGCGCGCCAAGGCGACGACCATGGCGGCCGTCGAGCGTCCGGCCAAGAAGCCGATGGCGAGGCCCGCGCGCGCCGTGAAGGTTGCCGGCGGCGGTGGCGGCTTCGCCTTCGACATGAACGACGGCGAGGACGACCGCGACGCCGAGTTCCAACGCTGAGTGTCTTTGTGGGATCGGCCCCCCAATCGGGGGGCCGATCTGTCTTCAGTCATTGCGTAGACGTGTAGGATTCAAGATGGCCCGTTCGGCCCGACATTCAGTGCAGGCGGCCGTTCTGGGCTGGAGCATGCGGCCATGATGCCCGCCGTGCAGGATACGGCCGTGCATCTGTCGGACCGCCACTTCCGGACCATCGCCGAATTGATCGAGGGCCAGGTCGGCATCAAGCTGCCGAAGGGCAAGCGGCTGATGCTGGAGGGGCGGCTGCACAAGCGCGTGCGCGCGTTGAATTTTTCCGACCTCAACGAATATGTCGACAACCTGTTCGAGGCCGACCATTTCGACACCGAGCTCACCCATCTGATCGATGTGGTGACGACCAACAAGACCGACTTCTTCCGCGAACCGCAGCACTTCATCTTCATGCGGGACGTCGCCGTCCCCGCTTTGCTCAAATCGCATGGCCGCAGGAACGCGAACCTGAAGATCTGGAGCTCGGCGAGCTCCACCGGCATGGAAGCGTACACGACCGCGATGGTGCTGGACGACATGACGCGGAACGGCTCGCGCTTCCAGTATCGCATCCTCGGGACCGACATTTCGACGGCCGTGCTGCGCCTCGCCAGGACCGCGATCTACACCCGCGACGTGCTCGCGCCGGTGCCTGAGAACTTCGTGAAACGATATTTCCTGTCGTCACGGGACAAGTCGCGCGGCGAGGTGAGGGTTGTGCCGGAGCTGCGGCGCATGACGCATTTCATGCGCATGAACCTCATGGACGCGTCGTATCCGGTCGATCGCGACGTCGACATCATCTTCTGCCGCAACGTCCTGATCTATTTCGAGCGCGAGACGCAGCGCAAGGTGATCCAGCAATTGTGCAGCCATTTGCGGCCGGGCGGCTATCTGCTGGTCGGACATTCGGAATCGATGATTCACAGTGCCGTGCCAGGCTTGAAGCAAGTTCAGCCAACCATTTTCCAGGTCTAGCCGGAGCGCAACCACAATGCCGAGGGAGAAAGTTCGCGTGCTGATCGTGGACGATTCGGCGTCGGTGCGCCAAATCCTTCAGACGATCCTTTCCGAAGACCCCGATATCGAGGTGATGGCGACCGCCTCCGATCCCTTCGTCGCGGCCCGCCGCCTCGAGAAGGAGCTGCCCCACGTCATCATTCTCGATCTCGAAATGCCGCGCATGGACGGCATGACGTTCCTGCGCAAGATCATGGCGCAACGTCCGATCCCGGTGATCATCTGCTCATCGCTCACCGAAGAGGGCTCCAACGTTATGTTCGAGGCGTTCGAGGCGGGCGCGGTCGACATCGTTCCGAAGCCGAAGATCGACACGCGGCAGGCGCTGTTCGAATGCTCGACACGGCTGCGCGAGGCGGTGAAGTCGGCGGCTCGCGCGCGGGTCCGTCCGCGCTCGGAGCGCCGCGTGGTCGAGAAGAAGCTGACGGCCGACGCCATCATCCCGCCGCCGGTGCAGGGCAAGGTCCGGCCGACGACGGAACGCATCGTCTGCATCGGCGCCTCGACGGGTGGGACCGAAGCGCTCAACGACGTCCTCGAGATGTTGCCGTCGCATTGTCCGCCCATCGTCATCGTCCAGCACATGCCGGCGGGTTTTACCGCGGCCTTTGCCAGACGCCTCGACAGCGTCTGCCAGATCCGGGTCAAGGAAGCCGAGGACGGCGAGCCGGTGCTGCCAGGCTGTGCCTATATCGCGCCCGGCGCACGTCACATGCTGCTCCAGCGCATCGGTCTGCGCTATCAGATCGCGATCAAGGACGGCCCGCCGGTGTCGCGGCATCGTCCCTCGGTCGATGTGCTGTTCCGCTCGGCGGCCCAGCATGCCGGCGCCAATGCGCTCGGCGTCATCATGACCGGCATGGGCGATGACGGCGCGCGCGGCATGCTGGAGATGCGCAAGCTCGGCGCCTCGACACGGGCGCAGGACGAAGAGAGCTGCGTGGTGTTCGGCATGCCCAAGGAAGCCATCGCCCATGGCGGCGTTGAGAAGGTCGTGTCGCTGCACAATATCCCGCGCGAGATCATGGCCTGGTACCAGGCCGGACATGCCGTGATGGCAGGTTGAGCGCAATGTCCGCCATTCCGCCCAACACGCTCACCGGGTCGGTCGCGGCGATCGAGGATGTCTCGTCGCGCATCGAGGACGTCTTCGCGCGGGTCGGTCACGAGCTCGGCCGTGGCCACATCATCTTCAAGGAGCTGAATCAGGGCCTCGCGGCGCTCTCCGGGGAGCTCTCCGGCGCGGAGATCGAGGGCGCCGCGACCGCCTTGCAGGAGATCGCCGCCCGGCTCAGCGAGCTGGCGCAGGCGCTGCCGGCCGAGAGCGCCCTGCTTGCGACGATCGGCACGAGCACGGCGGAGGCGTCCTCGCTGCTGAAGCCCTTGTTCAAGCACATCCAGATGATCACCATCATCGCGCGCAGCGCACGGATCGAGGCGGCCTCGCTCGAGGGCGACCGCGAGGGCTTTCTCGCCTTCACGCAGGAAGCCTATGATCTCGGCAAGGCCGTACAGCGCTCGCTCGAGGGCTGCGCGAAAGACCAGCAACGTCTGTCGGAAGCCGTCGCCACCGCCTCTGGCCGCCAGAAGGAGTTCGAGAGCCGTTACCGAAATGAGCTGGTGTCGGAGAGCGCCGCGCTCGGCGCGGCGTATAGCGGGTTACGCGACCAGCGCAGCAAGAGCAGCCATCTCGCCGACCTCGCTGGCGCCAGCACCAGGAAGATTGCCGAAGCGGTCGGCAGCGCGATCATCTCGCTGCAGGCCGGCGACAGCACGCGCCAGCGTCTCGAGCACATCTGTCACGGCCTCGGCCTCGCGTCGGGGCCGACCCCCAGCCTCGTGCCCGAACCGGTTGCGAGCGACGACGGCGCGCGCGCGATCTGCCAGTTGCAGGCGGCCCTGCTCAGGGACGCTCAGCGCGAGTTCGGTGGAGATATCGGACAGATCGTCCGTGCGCTGACGGCCATCCTGCACGATGCCGGCAGCGTCGTCGGCCACGGCCGCACGCTGTTCGGCGGTGAGGACGGCGGCTCGTCGTCGTTCCTGGCGCGCATCAAGCAGACGCTGGCGCATGCCTCGACGTTGATCTCCACTTGCGAGGGCGCCGGCCGTGCGGTCGACGACGCGCTTGCGATCGTCGAGGACACGCTGGCGAAGTTTCGCCAAGCGATATCGGGCCTTGCCGAGGCCTCCGTCGACATCACCCTGATCGGGATGAATGCCGGCCTCAAGGCCAGCCATCTCGGCAGCCGCGGCAGCGCTTTCGTGGTGATCGCCAACGAGCTCAAGGCAACCGCGGACCAGGTCTCGGCGGGGGCCGGGCGGTTGAGACCCGTGCTCGACGGTATCGAGCGTTCGGCAAAAGAGCTGAAGGAGCTGCGCGTGCAGGGCGATCCCACGCAGCTTGCCAAGCTCGAGCCGCAGATCCTCCAAGCGCTGCGCGAGGTCGAGGCGGGCAACGAACGGCTCGACAAGCTGATGAGCCGGCTCGTCGACGAAGGCGCCGAATTCGAGGGCCTGATGAATTCGGCGCAGGGCCTGATGACCACGCTTGGCGAAGGCTCCGCGGCCTTGCCTGCCGTTGCGGCGCGCCTCGAGACCGCGAGCGCGGGCGCGCAGCGGCCGCAGGCGCATGACGAGGCTCTGCTCGACGATCTCTTCGCGCGCTACACGATGGAGCGCGAGCGGGACGTTCATCGCGAATTCCTGCAGACGCTCGGGCTTGCGTCGATCGCCGCCACGCGGCGCGTCGAGGCGGTCGAGGCCGCCGATGACGGCATAGAATTGTTTTGATCTCCGCGCCGCCGCCGCGTGTCTCGGCAGCAATTCGACGGATCGGGTTTTCGGGGCGTTAACCTTGCCGACAGCGCCGGCGGATTGGTCATTGTCGCGCCCCAGAGTTGGTCGCAAATAGCCACTCAATTTCACGGCGAGAAATTTCGTATGTTGAGGGACGGCAAATACGCTGCCTGGTTCAGGACCGCGCGCGGCCAGGGCACCGGCGTGGTGGATCTCGCCGAGGGCCGGATTTCAGGCAGCGACAGCTTCTTCACCTATGGCGGCTCGTATCGTGTCGATGAGAAGCGCTTCTCGGCAGTCTTGACCGTGAACCGGCATTCTGACGGTCCGCCGAACGTGTTCGGGCCAGACCAGGTCGAGGTCGACCTCTCGGGTGTATGTAACGGCCTGCTGGCGACCTGCACGGGAACGGCCAGGGAAGCGCCCGACGTGAAGTTCGAGGCGACGCTGATCTACAGCCAGGAGGATGCGCCGGCCTCCGACGCCCGCTGCGCGGTGGTGAAGCTCAACGCCGACAAGCTGCCGAAGGGCCTCGACAACCGGACCCGGCCACGCCCGTGTTCACGCCGACCAAGACTCCGCTGTCCTGAGGCGCCGGTGTCTTAGCTTTGCATTGACGCTGTTGCCGCGAAAACATCGGGAGACTGCACTGCAGCAACCCTGCTTTTAGAGGTGACCTCTAGGTTGAGGCCCATAACAAAAGGCGGACAGGGACATGCCTCAGATTTGGATGACATATGACGAACTCGCGACACTCAACGGCTGCAGCGCTGCCGAGGCACGGCTGCAGGCGCTGCATCTGTCGCTCGATCGTCGCAAGAGCCGCGACGGGAACACGCGCGTCAAGCTGAACCCCGCATTGATGGGCCGGTTCTTCGAGACCATTCGCGAGGCCGACTTCGCGCTCGACGATGCGATCGCGGCGCTGCGCGAGACCCATCGGCAGATGTCCGGCGTTCTCGCGACCGAGCAGGAGAGCCTCAGGCGCGGCGTGGCGTAACTTCGCCGCCTTAGGCCGGTGGCCGCGGCAGGAAAGCCAGGATGGTTTGGGCCAGAAGGACGCCGACGGTGCCGCCGGCGGCCTTCTGCAGCACATCTATGAGCCGTGGATCGCGATCCGGCGTTACCGCTTGCAGAACCTCGAGCCCGATCGCGACCGCCACCACGAACGCGCAAGCCAGTTTGAGCCGCCCGGGTAACAGGAAGGACAGCAGGAAGCCCAACAGGCCATAAGCGCTGAAGCGCTCAATGACGACGACCCAATAGGCCTCCGCGTGGCCCATGAGCGCCGGCCTCCCCGCGAGCTTGGCGAGCGTGGCATAGATGATGAGCGCGAGGCAGATTCCCGCGGCTGCAATGAGATGGTTGCGGCGCATGACGCCAGCATAACGGCTCGGCCGGTCGGCCGCTTTCGAAAGCCAAGAACATCGTTAAGGCCCCGACGTCCCGGCGGGGGATTTCATCCTCGCGGCTCGCGTTGGGACATGCTCGGGCGACACATTCTGCAGCCTGTCCGAATTCAGGCCAGTGATGCGGTCCGAACCAGATCGATATCAAAGATCAGGAAAGAGTTTGTCATGACTCCGCTTCCCGCATTCCTTTCGGAAACAATGCAGGGCGCGGGTGAGGGTTCCGCCCCTTGCCAGTGGCGAGCTGATCGCCCCTGCCCATCTTCTGGTCATCGAACGAAACGCACCGCGGCCGCCATCCCGGCGCGAATGGCGCCGACAACAGCGCGGCGCCTTTGGGCGAAGAGCGAGCGCATTGATCGGCGGTCAGTCGAAAAGCTCGTCCCGGCTCCGCCTTTGTCCGATCTGCCGCTTTGCTGTCCACGGCGCGGGACACCGTGGCCAAGGTTTACTCTTGGCTGACGTTCAATTTCCAATATATTGCGAATGTTTTTACGTGTTTCCGAATAGCGTGTGAGCAATGATGCCTCGGGGAAGCCGGCACTATCCGATTCTTGATGTTTATCGCGCTATCGCATCCTTTGCCGTGCTGCTTTATCATATTGCCGGATCCCTTCAGATCTCGGGCATGGCAAGTCACGCGTATGTTGCCGTTGACTTTTTCTTCCTGCTGAGCGGCTTTGTCATCGATCGTGCATACGGCGCGCGCTTGGAAGATCCGTCGTTCAAGCTGGAATTTCTGTTGCTGCGTTTCGTCCGCCTTTGGCCGATGATCGTTCTGGGCACCTTAGTCGGCGCAGTTGTTTCGGTTGGCAGCCTCCTGAGGGGGCATGCGCTGGACCTGAGCCAGATGGCCGTGGTGCTGGCGTTCGGTTTGCTCCTTTTGCCCTTTGGCCGGATGCCCCTGACCACATCCATCTTTCCGTTCGATGGGCCGCTTTGGTCTCTCTTCTATGAAGTGGTGGCAAATGCCGCATACTGTTTCGCGTTTCGGTGGCTGCGCATTCCGGTGCTCTCGATCCTCGTGGTTCTCTTCGCGATCGGTCTGGTCGTGGCATCGCTCGAACAGGGCGATCTCGAATTGGGTGCAAGAACCGGAGAAATCGCCGCAGGTTTTCTCCGTGTCGGCTTTTCATTTTTCGCCGGCGTCTTCATGTCGAGGATCGGAACGGCGTCAACCGTCAGCGGTACGACGGCCATCACCTCCGTCGCGGTCCTGATTGGTGTGCTGTTCGCACCTCTTCCCCAGCATCCGGTCTATGATGTTGCATGTATTCTTGTCATATTCCCGCTCTTGATATGGGGGAGCGCCGGGACAGCCGTGCCGCCGGGCTGGAGGCAGGCCTGCAGTTTCGTTGGCGAGCTTTCCTATCCGCTGTACGCGGTGCACTACCCGATCACGCGTGTCTTCTTCTATTTTCAGGACACTCTCGCCCTTGGCAGAACGGCACTCTCCTTTTCGATCGTTCTGGAGGTGATCACCTGCCTCGGCGCTGCGTATGTTGCGGCGAAATTTGTCGATCAGCCCGTGCGTGATCGGCTCGGCTCATGGGTCGAGCGCATGCGTTCGCCTCGTGTGGCTCCGCTGACCGGCAGGACCTAGCTCGCGCAGGCACTAGGACGGCGGCCTCGGCAGGAAAGCCAGAATCGTCTGGGCGAGAATGACGCCGAAGGCGCCGCCGGCGGCTTTTTGCAGCACATCGATGAGACGGGGATCGCGGTCGGGCGTCATCGCCTGGAAAACCTCGAGCGCGACCGCGACGGCAATCACGAAAGCGCAGGCCAGCCTGATGCGGCCCGGCAGCAGGAAAGAGAGAAGAAAGCCCAGCAGGCCGTAGGCGCTGAATCGCTCGATGACGACCACCCAATAAGCTTGAGCGTGTCCGACGAGCGCCGGCCTGCCAGCAAGCTTGACGAGCGTGGCGTAGACGATGAGTGCAAGGCAGATGACGGCAGCTGCAATGAGATGGTTTTGACGCATTGGCAGCATCATAGTCATTCGATCGGAGCAACGCTCCGAAAGCCGGGAATATCGTTAAGGTTCCGAACGGAGGTTGGGCCACCCGTAGATATATTCCAACGGTGTCGCGTGCTTGAACCGCCGTTCAAACGGCGTGCGCGGCTCTTGGTTCTGCCGAAGGCGCCGCATCGACAGCGCTCGTATGCCCGAAACCTTCGTCGACGCAACCGCGCCGCCGCTCCGGCTTGGGCAAGATCGTGCCCGGTGCCCTCAACCCTTCTTCGTACCCTTCGATTTCAATGACAGGCCGAGCCGCAGGGCCATGCGTTTGATAGCGTCGGGCGATCGCCCTAGCAGTCTCGCCGCCTCTTCCAGCGAAGTCGAAGACTTCGCCAACTCCATGAGCCGGCGGTCCTCCTTGAACGACCAGGGCCTGCGCGCCATAACCGAAATCATCCTCTCGTCGACACAACGACAAAGCCGCCAAGCGGACCCACGTTCGCTCGACGGCTTTGCTTGGGTGGGGCCGGGCTTGGGGGAGCCCGGTGAGAAGATGGATATGCGATCCTGCAGCATTCGCAACAAACACCGCGGATTAAGCTAACCGCTCAACCTTACCGGGATGAAATCGGCACGCGGCGCTCCGTAGTACCACGGAGTTTTCGCCCGCCGAGGTTGACCCCGCGCCCGATAGTCGCGACGGAGTTCGAATCCCTGCGAGGATGCGGGGCGGGGACGTGTCCGATCTCGCCGCGATCGGGCCGGGGCCCTTGTGCGAAGCCGGGGCCTTCGAAGTCGGCGCGCAACCGCCGCATCTGCGAATGACGAGCGTCGCTCCAGATCCGCAGACATCGCCTCGCCACGATCACTTGGGTGCGATTGCAGAAGCGTTGTCACGACGGCCGCTCCTCGCGGAGCACGGAGTCGATTTGAATCGAATTACCGCGCGGCGCTGATCACAGCCGTGCCGAACCAGAATTAATCCAATCGCGACGGCACGCTTGCCGCACTCAATCTCTACGAGCAGCCTTGCGTTGCTCTCAGGCGAGTCGTCACGAGATCGTCCAATTCACCCGGCTATGATCGCATTAACGACAACGGACCGTCCAGAAAACCGAGATGCTTCAGAAAGCGCGAGCGGCGTTCCCTCTCACCAAGCTGAGAGAACGGGTATTTGAAGGTGCGTTCTTCAGCGTCGCGCTGATCGCGATGGCAGGCTGGGTCTATTTCATCACGCTGTTGCTGGTGAGACTGTTTCTCTGGTCCTTCGGCTGATGCAGACGAAACGATCAGTTCGCGTGCATTGTGCTGCGAAAAACACCCTGCTCTGACGACAAAATCAGCGACGCCCATCATGATGTCGACACAACTCGAAGCTGAGAATGCTGCGTCACGAAGACAACACGCTCGGCAACTGGAAGAAATCAGAATGATGGTGGCTGCGATCCTGCTCTCGATTCTCGCGGGCTTTGGTGGAGGCTATGCGACGCGCGCCTGGCGATCGCGCAGGCGCAGGGTGCGTCATCCGCTCTACCAGCCTTACGATCCGGCGCTGTCGCCACAGAGTGCGTCTCCGGCGAGAGGGTGGCGTGCATTCTGAGGAAATACAACCTTGAACGATCGATGGTGTGGCTGATCCCTTGTCATTCCGCTTCGCGAAAGCACGGAGCTGTGGCAGCTTCGCCACCGCCGTCTCGGCATGATTGGAGGCTGCCATGACCAGGCCGACGAACAACGCTCACCGGCGATATTTTGTCGATGCGGCAGGCCGGCGTGTTCTGATCGGCCTGACGTGCGAGGAAACATTCGAATTCGAGCGGCTCGACAGCAAGCTGGTGCTCGATCCGGCGGCTGGCCAGGCCGAGCCCGACGGCCGCGAAATCTGGTCCGCTGCCGGCGAGCAGCGCTGGCTGGAGCTCTACGAGAAGCACGAGGGCGCCTGGAGGACTTGGAAAGTGCAACACGCACCGACCAATCCATGATTCGATCGCGCACGAAGTCGCGCGGCGCTTGATCATCGGGCGCCCGCGCAAGTCGATATTGGCGGCCGGCAGTTCTATCGAGCCGAGAGCCTAGGGCATGATCCGGAAAAGTGCGAAGCGGTTTTCCGGAGAGATCATGCGTAAACAACAACCCAAAGCGCGATGACGATTCATCCAAATCTCATCGCGCTTTAGGCGCAGTCATCCTGACCAGGCGGCGCTGGGAATAGCTTTGCAAGGCGATCCACACCCATTCCGCGTTCCCTCGCATCGAGAACGCGCCGGGCGATGACGTGCCGAAATTTCCATCCAGGTCCTTCGAATTGATCCGCTGCCCAAATCTGGGGCTTCGGGCGCCCGTCGAGGCCGCGGATCCACACGAAGTAGTACTGGTCCATTTTCTCGTGCAGCTTTCGCGTCAAAGGCGGATGATCCGCCGATGTCCTGCACGTCGGCATGACCCTTCGCAACAGGACATCGATGCGGTTAGCCCAGACCGATGCGCTTTTGCTGATAGCCGCGACCGAGAATGTTCTCCCACCACATCCGATTGTCGACGAACCATTGGACGGTCTTGGCCAGCCCGCTCTCGAAATTCTCGTCCGCGCGCCATCCAAGCTGGTTTTCGAGCTTCGAGGCATCGATCGCGTAACGACGATCGTGCCCTGGGCGGTCAGGGACGAACGAAATCAGGCCCCGCCGAGAACCTGCCCCGGAAGGCGAGATTTCATCCAGCAGATCGCAGATGCCTTCCACGACGTGCAGGTTGCTGCGTTCGTTGCGTCCACCGACATTGTATGTTGCGCCGACCACGCCTCGCTCGAGCACGAGTGCGAGCGCCTTGGCGTGATCCTCGACGTAGAGCCAGTCCCGAATATTCTGCCCGTCGCCATAAACCGGCAACGCCTCTTCGGCGAGCCCCTTGATGATCATGTGGGGAATGAGCTTTTCGGGGAAGTGATACGGCCCGTAATTGTTCGAGCAGTTCGTTATCATCGTCGGCAGTTCGTAGGTCTCGCGCCAGGCGCGGACCAGATGGTCGGACGAGGCTTTGCTCGCCGAGTAGGGCGAGTTGGGTGCGTAGGCGGTCGTCTCCGTGAAGTAACCGTCCTTGCCGAGCGAACCGAACACCTCGTCGGTCGATATGTGAAGAAAGCGGAATCGTGAACGGCGATCCGCTGACAGGCCTTTCCAATACCGCAAGGCTTCCTGCAGCAGCGTGAACGTGCCCACGATGTTGGTCTGAATGAATTCCCCGGGCCCATCGATCGAGCGATCGACGTGGCTTTCGGCTGCCAAATTCATGACCGCGGCGGGCTGGTACCGTTCGAACAGCTTCCTCAGCGACGGCGCTTCGCAAATGCACTGCTTCTCGAACGCATAGCGCGGATTGCCGGCGGCGTTGGGGAGCGACTCGAGATTTGCCGCGTAAGTGAGCTTGTCGATGTTGACGACGCGTGCGTGCGTATCCCGAAGAAGATGACGGACGACTGCCGAACCGATGAAACCTGCACCGCCCGTGACGAAAATCGTGGAGCCTTCAAAACGCTGAGTCATCTTGCCTCAATTCAGACCGTGAGCGGCGAAGGAACGCGCCACCGATTGCAGATATTGTCCGTAGCTGCTCTTGGCGGTCTTCTCGGCAACCTTCGTGAAGGATTCCAGGGAAATGTAGCCGCGCCGCAAGGCGATTTCTTCGGGGCACGCGATGCGCAGCCCCTGCCGCTGTTCCAGAATCTGCACGAAGTGGCTGGCTTCGACCAGGGAGGCGTGCGTTCCAGTGTCGAGCCAGGCAAATCCGCGCCCAAGCACCTCGACGAACAGGTCGCCGCTGTCGAGATATGCGTTGTTCACGTCGGTAATCTCGATCTCCCCGCGCGCGGAAGGCTTGATCTTCGCGGCGATGTCGAGCACGCGATTGTCGTAGAAATAGAGACCGGTCACGGCCACATTCGACTTCGGTTGCGCGGGCTTCTCTTCGATCGATCGAGCGCGCCCGTCGGCGCCGAGCTCAACCACGCCATATTGTTCGGGCGTGTTGACGACGTATCCGAAGATCGTGGCGCCGCTCTTGCGTGCCGCGGCCTTGGCGAGCATCTCGGGAAGTCCGTGTCCGTAGAAGATATTGTCTCCCAGAACAAGCGCGACCGAATCCTGTCCTACAAACTCGCGACCTACGATGAAAGCGTCGGCGAGCCCACGCGGAGTTTCCTGCGAGGCATACGAAAACTTGACGCCGATTTCTGTTCCGTCGCCAAGCAGCCGCTGAAACAGCGGCTTGTCCTGCGGCGTAGAGATGATGAGAATGTCGCGGATTCCAGCGAGCATCAGGGCCGATAGCGGATAATAGATCATCGGTTTGTCAAAAACCGGAAGCAGTTGTTTCGACACCACGGTCGTGACGGGATAAAGGCGCGAACCTGTTCCGCCAGCGAGTATTATTCCCTTCATCGGACCTCTCTGGTTGCTAGCGAGAAAATATCAGATAGAGTGCGCTGCACAAGATTATTGTCAGTGCCGAGGCTGAAGTCCTGCGAATGAACGTTCTCACGACAAATCTACCCGAAGTTCTGATCGTCGAGCCGAAGCTGTTCGGCGATCAACGTGGCTTCTTTTTGGAGTCCTATCAATTCGAGCGATACGTGCAGAACGGCATTACGCGGCCGTTCGTCCAGGACAATCTTTCGCGCTCGCGTTTCGGGGTGCTGCGTGGCTTGCATCTGCAAAATCCCCTTACGCAGGGCAAGCTCGTCACCGTGCTTCGAGGTCGTGTTCTCGATGTTGCAGTCGATGTCCGCGTAGGAAGCCCAAACTTTGGGCGGCATGTTGCCGTTGAACTGAGCGAAGACAATCGCAGGCAATTGTGGGTTCCTCGTGGCTTCGCCCACGGTTTTGCCGTTCTCTCCGAGACGGCTGATTTCTTCTACAAATGCGACGAGTATTACAGTCCGAGGGATGAAATCTCCGTGCGCTGGAACGATCCGGCCATCGGCATCGACTGGGGTGTCGCAGATCCGTCACTTTCGCCCAAGGATGCCGAGGCGCCGCTGTTGGCGGACGTGAAGGGTCTCCCCCGTTACGGGGAGGTCTGAGATGAAGATCCTTCTGACCGGCGCTGCGGGGCAAGTTGGCGGCGCACTGCTCCAGTTGCTCCAGGACCGCGCGAACGTCGTTGCGCCGACGCGCGAGACGTTCGACCTGTCGCAACCGGCGGGCCTCGCTGAAAAGCTGGACTCGATTGTGCCGGATCTGATCATCAATCCGGCGGCTTACACGGCGGTCGATCGCGCAGAAGACGAGCGCGAGGCGGCATTTCGGGTCAACGCTGAATCCCCTGGGGTCATCGCCCAATGGGCTGCGCGCCGCCGCGTCCCGCTGGTGCACTTCTCGACCGACTACGTCTTCGACGGCTCCGGCGACCGTCCGTGGCGCGAGGACAGCGCTCCGCGTCCTCTCTCGGTGTATGGCGAAAGCAAGCTCGCTGGTGATCAGGCGATTGCCGAGGCGGGCGGACCTCATCTAATCGCGCGCACATCGTGGGTCTATGCCGCGACGGGTGCGAATTTTCTCAAGACGATCGTGCGGCTGGCAGGAGAACGGGAAGAGCTGCGGATTGTCGCTGATCAGATTGGTGCGCCCACAACTGCGGGTGCGATCGCACGCGCGATGATTGCGATGCTGCAACCAGCGGGCGAGGATGTTGCTGCAATGTTCGGCAGACGGGGTGGGATCGTCAACCTGGTTTGTGCCGGCGAAACGAGTTGGCACGGTTTTGCGACCGCGATCGTTTCCGGGCTGCAGTCTCGCGGGGCCACATTCGCCGTGAAGCAGATCGTTCCGATCGCTTCGGGTGAATTTCCCGTCAAGGCCAAGCGGCCCTTCAATTCGCGCCTGGACCTGTCGCGTCTGCGAGAACGGTTCGACATTGTTATGCCGAGCTGGCAGGAGGCGCTTGATCGCGAACTGGACGTTCTCAAGGCAAAAATGTGACTCCCTTGGTCTCCGCCGCTTTCCTGCGACGGGGCGCAACGATCCGGGCTTTAATGTTTGTTAACCATCCCGGAGCCATTTTCTGGTTTGGCGCTTCAAACCGGAAATGCACGCATGTTCCAGCTCTTCCTGCGGGCCCGCACCCATAACTTCCTGAAAGATCGCTTCGGGGGAGAGCAGACATTCCGGGCGCGCTCGCCCGAGCGGGACGCCGAAACCGATCGCACGCGCATCGAAGCCATCATGACCGCGATCGAGGATGCGCTCCACGCGGCGGAGCGGGAACAGTCGGGCTTGAACCGCCGGGTCGAAGACGTGCTGGCGCGTGCGGCGGTGACCATCGGCAACGGCGACGACGAATATCTCGAGCGCGAGGCGCTCGACAACCATCACCAGGATTTGTTTGACAAGGAAATTCTGAACGGCCAGCGCCGGCTCAAGGAGCTCGGCGCTTCGATCGCTCATTTCAAGTTTCTGAAGGCGGCGATGCTGAGCCGCTTTCCGGAATACAAGCCTCCGGCAAGCTCCACCAATTAGAGTGTCGGGCGTAGGCCGCTAGATCGCGAGCATGCTGTTGCCCTGGATGGACAGCAGCGTCAGATTTCCGGTGGCATAGGCGCCGGTGTCGATGTTGGCGCGGTTCTCCAGCAGCTCGGCCTGCCGCACCGGCGTGTGACCGTGCACGACATACTTGCCGAACCGCCTCTTGCTCTGGAGGAATTCGTCCCTGATCCACAGCAGATCCGACTCGCGCTGTTCGGAGAGCGGAATGCCCGGGCGCACCCCGGCGTGGACGAAGAAGAAATCGCCGCATGTGAATGTCGGCCGCAGCTGGCGCAGGAATGCGATATGCTCCGGCGGCATCGCGGATGTGAGCTCGCGCACGAGATCGGACTGTTCGTCCTTGCTGAGGCCAGGCGCCGCCGACACGCCGTAAGACATCATGGTCTGGAGCCCGCCGAACTGAAACCATTCGGTGGTACGCGTGGGGTCCTCCAGCACCGAGGTGAAATAGGCCTCGTGATTGCCCTTGAGAAACACCGTGTTGCGGCGGCGGCTGCGCCTGATCAGGAGGTCGAGGGTGTGGCGCGAATCCGGTCCGCGGTCGATGTAGTCGCCGAGGAAGACCTCGATGGCGCGATAGGGCCGGCTGTTCGCCATGTCCGCGTCGATGACGGCAAACATCTGTTCGAGCAGATGCGCGCAGCCGTGGATGTCGCTCATCGCATAGATGCGCACGCCATTGGGTAGCTTCGGCCGGGGCGAACTTTTGGGCGCGGTCGTGGGCATGGGGTGCAACTCTTTCAGAGAGCTTCGCCCGGGATGTCAATATCCTATCGACCAAAACGGGGCGCCACGAGCCGCTTTTTCTCGACCTTCCGCCCATAAAGGTTGATTTGTGCGGCTGACCGATATCCCGCCGCCTGGCGAGCCGTCGATCCCCAGCGCCTCCAGCCGACTAGCCGAAGCTCCGGCCGTCGAACGAAGGCGCGGCCTTGCCGCGATAGGCGGACGCCCGCACGCGGACCACAGCCGCGCCGCAGAAATAGCCAAGCTGGAGCACCGCCGCAAAAACAAGAATCGTGACAACGGTGTGAGCCGAATCATGTCCCTGCCAGGTCAAGCCGGCACCGAGGATCGCCGCGCCGACAACGATGACGGGTGGCAGGATGAAGATTCGGAATCGGCCTCCCAGCAACGATCCGATCAACAGGCTGAAGATGGCAACCGTACTCACGACACAACTCCCAGAAATTGGTCACGAGTGTTAATGGCCGCGAGCTAATAACGGATTAAGCGGCATGGTTGAACAGCCGTTCAAATGCGCGCGACATGTTGCGCTCAAATGACGCGATTTGACGGAAATCGTGGCGTGATGCCCGCATAATTGTCACGTGTGTGACAGTAGTTTGAGCATTCTCTTGCAGCGACGCTGCGTTGCAGAAAAATCGGTTTGATTTTTTCGGTGCACTGCCGCAATGTCGCTTTGTTTAGTTAAGATATACTTCGGCGCACGTCGAAAATTTTGGATCGAATGCTCGCATTCATTGCGAGAGCGTGACGAGGCAGCGAGGTTCGGATGGCTGTAGCAACTTACGGTTCGGAAAACTATTATTCGGGTATATCGAACCGACGCGGTGCCCTCCAGAGACCCCTCCAGGTGGCCTTGATCGCCGGTGACTTCGTCGCGGTGCTGCTGAGCTATTTCGCGGCGAGCGGGTTGTATCGCGTGCTCGTGGTCGAGCAGGACTCATCCGTCGGAGCCGGTCTCGTCGTCGCTGCGGTGTTTGTGATGATCGCCTACTTCCAGGGCGTCTACGATCACCATCGCCTGCTGAACACGATGTGGCAGCTGCGCAAGAGCCTGGCGGTCTGGGTGATCTCGCTGACTATTCTCGCCGTCGAGGCGTTCTTGCTCAAATCGTCTGCGGATCTGTCGCGCGGAACCACGCTGCTGTTCGCCGCGACCGGCGGCATCGCCCTGGGCGGACTGCGCGTGTTGTGGCGCGTGGGTCTCACCTCGAGCTATGCCAAGGGCCGTCTCGTCGACCGGAAGGTCGTGCTGCTCAGCCTCAAGCCGCTCGACTTCACCTCGACCCGCTTCAAGGATCTGCGCAAGCACGGCTTCAACGTCGTGCGGCATTTCGTGCTCGAGCCGTCCGAGGAGGGCGCAGGCTGGGATCGCGAGATCCGCGACATCATCCGTCAGGCCCGGACGGCCGACGTGGAAGAATATCTGCTGGTGATCGACTGGGACGAGATGCCGCTTCTCCAGAAGCTGAGCCAGCACCTGCGCGTCGTTCCCCAGCCGATCCGCCTTTTGCCGGATTTTCCGATCGCCGATCTGGTCTCGCGTCCGTTCCAGCCAGTCAGCGGCACGGTCGCGATCGAGATCCAGCGCGCGCCGCTCAGCGTGTTCGAGCAGGCGCAGAAGCGCTGCCTCGACATCGGCATTGCCTCGTTCGCGCTTTTGTTGCTGGCGCCGCTGCTGGTGACGGCCGCGATCATGATCAAGCTCGATTCCAAGGGCACGGTGATCTTCAAGCAGTTCCGGCGCGGCTTCAACGGCAAGCAGTTCGAGATCTGGAAGTTCCGCTCGATGACCGTGGCAGAGAACGGTCATGTCGTTACGCAGGCGACCAGGAGCGACGCGCGGGTCACCCGTGTCGGCCGCGTGCTGCGGCGGACCAGCATCGACGAGCTGCCGCAGCTCTGGAACGTTTTGCGCGGCGAGATGTCACTGGTCGGGCCGCGCCCGCATGCGCTCGCGCACGACAATTATTACGATCCGATGATCAGCAACTACGTCTACCGCCATCATATGAAGCCGGGCCTGACGGGTTGGGCCCAGGTCAATGGATTTCGCGGAGAAACGCCGACGATCGATCTGATGGAAAAGCGCGTCGAGTACGATGTCTGGTACGTCAGCAACTGGAGCATCTGGCTCGACGTCAAGATCATCTTCAAGACGGCCCTGGCCTTGATCCATCAGGAAGCGTACTGACGGCACGCCTGTATGCGCCGGCCGGCGGCCGGCGAAGGGCTGGTGCCGCCCCTGACATGATGTTCGAGCCAACGATCGCCGAACATGCGTCCTGTCGCAACCAGCCGGTGTCGCCCCGCGACGTGGTTTGTCGTGGGGCCCGCGTCGCGCTTCGTTATCCGTAGAAGCCTGTTCTTCCGGACGTGCCGGTCTTGGCGCGGCACGATAGCTCCGGCGGAGAATCTGCCCCGGGGGAATCAGCGATCGAATGTGGCCTTCAGCTCGAAGGGGGCTTTCGTCGGCAGGTTGATGACCACGGGAGTGGGCCCCAGCCGTATCGTGTTCGATTTCGCCCCTTGCTGGCACAATGGCGCGAACTCCGCTTCTATGCCGTTGGGAAATTCGAACGTCGCCGAAGAGTTGTCTTGCGAGGTCCAGGCGATCAGCTGTTTTCCTGCGGATGTCGTTGTCTCGATCACGAACAAACCGGGGAAGGGTTGCTCAAGCCTCATCTGGCCCGCGCCCTTGATGACACGAATGGCCTCGCGGGTCGCGCATGCAGCAGGCTTTGGTTCGAAGGCGTAGTCATACAGGCCGAAATTGTCTTCGAGGGCGGCGGGATCCGGACCTTGATCCTTCATTTCGTAGATCCAGGCCCCCTTTATCCAAGGCGTGGCTGCCGTCCAAAGCAGGAATTGCGCGATATTGTTCGCTGCCATTTGCGTGGAAATGGGGCACATCTTCGACGTCGTCGGCCATCCGACCTCTGTGACGAAGATGGGGATGTTCGACCTGGCCTCGTCCAGCAACTTCCGCAAGGTGCTGACTTGACGTATCGCAGCCTCGGCGGTTCGGTTGGACACCTCGCGCTCGCAATGATTGTAGAGGTGAACCGACAAGCCGCTGGCACCTTCCAGCGCTCCGGACCGCACGAGCGCCATGGTCCACTTCCAGTCCGGATCCATTCCGACCGCCCCGACCAGCACCGTCGCCTGAGGCGCCACGCTGCGTATTCTGGCGAGGGCTTGCTTCGCGAGGGCTGAATAATTGGCCGCCGCGCGCGGATCGCTCGGATCGCCTTCGCCGACCAGGAAGGGGCGCCCCAGCACGGCGTTCATATTCCATTCGTTCCAGATCTCGTAAATCGGGTTGCGCTTGGCGGTTGCCAGAACGGCCTTTGCCGCAAATTCGCCGAAGCTCTTTCGGCCGACGTCGGTCAGAGGGGGCTGGCCGTCGGGAACGAGCGGATTTGGGTGACCCAGGATGAGCAATGGCCTTGCCTGAGTTTGGTCGAGAAAATCAAACAGCTTGGCTGGCTCTCGAGCGACTTGAGTTGGCCCGCCGCCGACCGCAGGCGCTGCCTGAAACAGGCTCCAGGCGAGATCGTCCCTGACTGAATCGAAGGCATCGGAACGCAACACCTGCGCAGACTTTTGAGGAGAATAGCCATATTCTCCCCCTATCCCGAAGTGCACGCCAAGACCGATGATCGGCCGCTCGGCCCGTTCGGCCAACGGCTGCTTGCCAACCCAGAAGGATGTCGTTTGATTGGCAGCATAGATTTTGCTGAAGAGCAGACCTGCTGCGATGAATGCAACCGCCAACCCAATTTTCGCAGCTCGGACCATCTTCGCCTCTATTGTGTCAGGTAACGAACGTACATGCGGATTCTCTTCGTCTCAGCCTTCTTTCCGCCCTTTGTCCAAGGTGGAGCCGAAATTTCCGCGCGCAATCTGGCGGCGTGGCTCCATGCGAACGGCCATGAGGTCGCCGTCCTGACCACAGCGCCGACGCCCGCGGATGAGGTGAGGGGGGCGATCGTTGACGGTCTCAAAGTCTGGCGCTTTCATATGCCTCGGCCGTACACCGTGTTTGAAGCGGCTCAGAAAGGCGGTTTACAGAAATCCGTCTGGCATCTTCAAGACCATTTTGATCCTCGTAACGAACGGATCATGCGTCAGGTGCTCGACGAGTTTAGCCCCGATCTGGTCAGTATCCACGTCCTGCAAGGCCTCGGTTGGAATGCCCTTCGCGTGATCGGTGCCAGGAACATTCCCGTCGTCTTCACGCTGCACGATCTCAGCCTCGCCTGTGTGAGGATGGCAATGTTCAGGGACGGCCGGGAATGTGAAAGTCTATGCGCACCGTGCGCGTTTTCGTCCAGAGCGAAACTCGCCTTCCTCCGCTCCGTTCCACGGCTGGGGTTCGTGTCGCCTTCGCTCGCCATTCTTCGCCGTTTATCGGCGCTTCAGCCGCTCCAGGGCTGGGCCCAGGCCCATATCCTCAATCCCAACAAATCGCCGACCCCGACGGTCGAGAGAAGCCCATCCAGGACCGTCCGTTTCCTGTATGTCGGTCGACTGCATGAATCCAAAGGATTGTACGTTCTGCTAGAGGCCATCGAGCCGCTCGCGGCGCGCCATGATTTCAAGCTGACGCTGGTGGGGACCGGCCCCAGCGAGGACGATCTCAAACGGCGCTTTGGCCATCATCGCTGGGTCGAATTCACCGGGCATGTTTCGGTCCAGGACGTCACCAACCGGATGATGCAAAGCGACCTCCTTCTCGTGCCGTCCGTATGGTTCGAAAACTCGCCCGGCGTGATCATCGAAGCTCTCGGGCGCGGCCTTCCCGTCATGGGAAGCAACGCGGGCGGAATACCGGAACTCGTCATACACGAGAAAAACGGTGTCCTTGTGGAGGCCGGCGATGTAAGAGCCTGGAGCGCAGCGATAGAGGGAATACTTGATCATCCGGAGCGTCTCGACGCCTACAAGGACAGCGCCGACGCAGCCATGCAGGAATTCGATCAGGATAGTCTGGGGCGGCGCGTTGTTGCCTTCTACGAAAAAGTGAGGACGCAACCGGCATGAATTCCCACTCGACTGAGCAGCCGGTGGCCGGCGCAACAAGCAGGTACAGGCAGGACGACTACGCGGTCGATAATCCGGACTGGCACGAGGACGACGCGCCGTGGAAGGCTGCGCATATCCGGACGATCCTGGAGCGTAATCATGTTCAATGGAGCACGCTTGCCGATATAGGCTGCGGCACGGGTGCGATCGTCGGCATCCTGTCCAAGCACTATCCGCAATCGAGAATGGAAGGATTTGAGGTCTCGCCCTATGCTCACGAACTGTCTCGCAAACGAGCCTCGGAGAACCTGAGCTTCAGCATGGAGAATGCTTTCCAGTCTGGGAAGCAGTTCGACGTGACCATGGCGATCGACGTGGTGGAGCACGTCGAAAATCCCTTTGAATTCCTCAGGGCGATGCGGACCATGTCGCGTTGGCAGGTCATCCATGTTCCGCTCGACATGAATGCTCTTGCGGTCGGGCGCGGCTGGGTGTTGCCCGAAGCCCGTCGCGCGCTGGGGCATATCCATTATTTCTCCCGGGACAGCGCATTGTCGATGATCGCGGAAGCCGGCCTGGAGACGATCGACTGCTTCTATACGGCCTGGGCGATCGACCAGTCGTACAAGACCTGGAAGAAGCGGCTGGCCGCATGGCCACGGCGATTGGCGTTTCGTGCCGCTCCCGACGCCACGGTTCGACTCGTGGGCGGATGGTCCCTCATGGTTCTCAGCCGTTCGAACCCGACATAAGCCGTCGAAGTCGTTGAAGCATGGCTGATGTCTTCCTGAATGGTCGGTTCCTCTCGCAGTCCCTGAGCGGTGTTCAGCGGTTTGCGGCGGAAATCGTCAAGGCAATCGATCAATTGATCGATCGGCAGCAACTGCCTGCCGGGCTGAGCGACGCGCGCTGGACCCTGCTGGTGCCTTCGAATGCCGAGGAACGTCTTGCGCTGAAGCACATCCGCATTGAAAGGGTCGGAACGCGAACGGGACACGCCTGGGACCAGATCGATCTCGCAATGGCGGCGCGGAGCGGTACGCTCATCAGCCTCGCCAATTCCGGGCCCGTGCTCCATCGCCGGCATCATATCGTAATCCATGATGCGCAGGTGTTTCGCCATCCCGAGTTCTTCAGCCGCAGCTATGCGTCCTTCCATCGCGGCCTTGGATGGCTTTATGCGAGGACCGCGAACCTCATCACCGTGTCGAAGTTCTCCCGGAGCGAGCTCTCGGCTGTGCTCGGTGTTCCGCCGGATGCCATTACGGTCTGCTCGAACAGCGCGGAACATCTGGCGGGAGTCAAACCGGCCCCTTCGATCCTTGAGCGGTTCGAACTCGGTCAGGGCAAGTATTTCCTGGCGATCGGGTCGACGAAAAAGAACAAGAACATCCGGCTCGCAACGGACGCAATCAAGTCGATCCCGGCAACCCATCGGCTCGTGATCGTCGGCGGGCAGGATGAACGCGTCTTCCGGCACTCCGGTCCGATCGCCGATGAGCGCGTGGTGCGTGTCGGGCAGATCTCCGATGAGGCGATCGCCGCACTGTACCAGCACGCGGCGGCATTGATCTTCCCAAGCTTCTACGAGGGCTTCGGCGTGCCTCCGCTCGAGGCGATGCTATTCGGCTGCCCGGTGATCGCGTCGGATATCGCCGTGCTGCGCGAAATTTGCGGTGATGCGGCCGAATATTGCAGCCCAACCGATGCAGGCCAATTGTCGCGTCTGATGCTCGATCGGATCGAGAAGGGACCGCTGTCTGCTGCCGAGCAACAACGTCAGGCCGGCCGGCTGGCCCAATATACCTGGACCTCCTCGGCTCTCGCGTTGCTGAACTCGATATAGCCGCGTCTCATGCCACGGGCAGGCGGCGAGCAGCCTGACGCAGCAACCGCGATCTGAAGCGCGCCAGGGACGTGGCGGCGACGATTAGTCAGACGACGGTGCCGGCGCGCGTCCCTGGTAGTTCGATGCGACCGTAGCGGTCCTCGTGGGGGCAAACAGGTTCTGCATCGAGCGGGCATTCAGCAGGGGGGCTTCTATCAGGCGATGGAAAGCGAAGGCCGTCAGCTGGCAGATGACCAGGATCGCCACAAAATACACGGCGTGCGGTATCGCGACCGACTGGTCGATCTTGACCGCGATCTTCACGAGTAGCGAGATCAGCGGATAGTGGATGAGATAGAGCGCATATGACGCCGCGCCTGCCTCCTCCAGCGGGGCAATTCGCCGGTTCAGGTATCGCATCGAACACGCGCCGTAGATGATACCCGCCGCGCCAAGCCCGAACAGCAGGAGCTCCGCCTTTGCGGGAATCTGCTTCGAGATCCCGAAGTAGAACGTGACGGCGAAGACGATCAGGCCGGCGAAGAGGAAAAACGGGCCGCCGGCGGAATATCCGCGAACATAGAGCCACGCGATGCCAGCCCCTGCCAGGAAAAGCAGGTGGTTGTTGTTGAAGATGAAATCGATCAACCAGCCTTTGCCGTCGATCAGCGCGAGAGGCAGGCCGACAAGGCCCCAGGCGAGCAGAAGACCGAATCCAATTCGTCGATTCCACAGGAAGACGGCGAACATCGCGTAGAAGAGAATTTCGTGACGAAGTGTCCACTCCGTCGCCAGGATGACCTCTTCCTTCACCGGCAGGATCAGGAGCGACAGGATGACGTCGCTGCCGCTCGGCACTCTCGTGGAAAAGCCGAGAAACGACAGGATGATCAGGGGAACGAGCACGATCCAAAGCGACGGATAGAGGCGGCGAAAGCGTTTTGCCACGAACCGGGCGATGGCGCTGCCGTTACCCTCGGAATCGCGATGATGCGCGAGGTAGATGACGAAGCCGCTCAGGACGAAAAACAGCTGAACGCCCGAATGGCCCGCCTTGAACAATGGAAAGGTGCTGGTGCCGAAGTATTTCGGCATCAGCATGGTCACCTCGCAGTGGTAGGCCACGACGAGCAGCGCTGCGATGCCTCGGATCCAGTTCAACTGCAGCAGTTGTCCTTGCCGTGGCACCTGGGTTTTTCCTGTCGGCAGTTCGGGCTTCATGAAAGATGACTTCCCTCGTCAGGTCGCAGCGTGAGAATGCCGATGCCCAAAGCTCAGCCGGTGCGCCCGGTGATCTTGTCCACGCCAGGGGGCCGGAACAGCGGCACGGCAAACCGCGACTTGAACAGAAGAAGGCTGCGAATATGCGTCCTTCCTGCAAATGTGAGAGGACCGGCGGCGCTTGACCGCTGATGGTCGTGAACCAGCTTGGCCCCGGGAATGCCTTTGATCCTGTGTCCCGCCCGCCAGAGACGAGCGCAGAGATCGACATCCTCCATGTACAGGAAATAGCTCTCGTCCATTCCCTGGATTTGCTCGTATGCGGTGCGCCGGACGACAAAGCCCGTTCCCATCACCCATTCCGCATCGAACGGTTTTCCGGTCACCCAAGCGTCCTTCATCAGGTGCTGTTCGGTGCGCCCGGGCACCATGGCTCCGATCCAGTCCACGCGCCGGGCAAGGACGTCGAACACCGAGTAGAAGCGGCGCGCCGAGTATTGCCGGCTTCCGTCGGGATTGACGAGGTCCAGCCCGACCAGGGCGGTTTCGGGACTCCGCTCCATGAAGTCCACGACGGAAGCAACGCTGTTGAACTCGAAATAGGTGTCGGGATTTAGGACGAGAAGATAATCGGCCGTGGTTTTCGCCACGCCGAGATTCACGCCGGCTCCAAAACCGCCATTGTGGTCGGCGACGACCGTTCGAATGTCGGGCAGGGCCTTGCGAACTTCGTCGATCGAGTTGTCTCCGGAACAGTTGTCGACGACCAGCACGCCGTCCGAATCCACTACACGATGCTCGAGCATCGATTTTACGCAGCGAATGGTGAGGCGAGCGGTTCTGAAATTGACGATGACGGCCTGGAGCTTCCCAGAACTGCTCATCGCGCGAGATTCCTGCAGAGTTGAAGGCTTAGTCATGCAAAACGTGCTCGCTATGACAAACCGCGTCCATGGCGGACGTCCCGCCTCCGTGTGACGTCACAACTGCTGCTGATCCTTTGCATGGGTCTCGATTTTCCTGGATGTGCTCGGCGACTCTGGTCAGTCTTGATGCGGTCATACCATAACTTTCCGAATGACCCCCGTCACAAACTCAGCCGGAGAGCCTCTATTTTCAGCGAGAATCTGCACGAGTAACATGCACTAACCCAAATTTTGCAGAAGCGACTGTGCAACTTTATGGGGTGCGAACGCCTCTCGTATTTCCGCGACGGTCTCGGCGGGGAGACGTTTGCCGGAATTCAGCGATGCGGTCATTTGTTCCGCCCATGCGCCGACGTTTGTCGGATCGGCAACATATTCCGCTTTACCCAGGGTTGCTTCGGGAAGGGAGGTCACGCCGCTGACGAGCGTCTGGACTCCCATGCCCATCGCCTCCGCTGCCGGCATGCCGAAGCCCTCGTAGAGAGAGGGCAAGACGAAGAGCCTTGCGTTTCGATAGAGCTCGCCGAGATCTGCGTCCGACAATATACCCGTCATCACGATGCGAGCCGCGGTCTTCTCGCTCGCATTTTCCAAGATCAGGCGCTTCTTCTCGTCCGAGGCTTTGCCGGCAAGATACAGTTCGATGTCGGGATTCGATTGGGCCACCCGGTCGAAAGCCTTGATGAGTACTCCGAGGTTCTTGTGCGGGAAGGGGTGGCTCACGGTGAGGATGTAAGGCCGGCTCGCAAGCTTGCGGGTTGCCTCGCCGACTTCGCCCTGTTCGAGCCTGGCCCACTCGATGGCATTGTAGATGACCTTGCACTTGCTGGCCGCTACGTCTCCGAAATGGCGTCGAACGTACTCCTTCTCGGAATTGGAGATCAGGAATACGAGGTCCGCCGTCTCGAACATGCGGGGAAGATAGAAGTCGAGCCAGGCCTTCCTCTTGCTGGAATGGTACTGCGGCAGCACCTTGTACTGGATGTCGTGGAGTATCACGGCCGACCTCGCCCGGCTGCCGGGACGCCGCGGCGGAAGGAAATAGTTCGGATAGACTGCCCAGCCGTTCCCCGACCTTCGCCATTCGAACATAAGCTCTTCGACGAAGCGGCTGTTCTTGCCGGGAAGCGGGTATTGCCGCTGCTGCGCGATCGCAGGAGTTTTCGCCATCCACCGCAGAAATTCGGGGGAGAGGCGGGCCGGATCGGAAAACGCGAGCGTCAACGCGGCCTTGGCCTTGTCGAGCCCGTGAATCAGGTTGTAGATCGCGGATTCAGTGCCGCCGATCTTGTGGTGATGTATTGCGAACAGGGGAATGATGAGTTCACTGGGCATTGCTTCGCTTGACTTTGATCGTGCCAAGAATGAGCTGAGGTCGTTTTCGGGGCGGGTTTTGCGGCAACATCAGTTGAGCACCCGAATGGTGACCGGAGCGGACGCATCGATGTCGTAGATGACCGGATTTGGCTCCACATCGCCTTGAGGACCCGAGGTCGGCGCGCCCTCGTCGCACATCCGCCGCCCCGATGCGTCGGGCAAGTTCAGCGCGTATCGCCCTCTGACGGTCGAGCCCGAGGACCAAAGAACGATGCTTTGCCGCGCGCCGCGTCGAGCCCTGAAAACGAAGATGTCCGGGAGCGGTTCCTGGATGTCGACGTGATCGGCCGAGCGAACGAGATCCGTTGCTTCGCGCACAAAGCAGGCGGCCGGCTTCGGCTCATCGTTGAAGGTGAATAGCCCGAAGTTGTTTTCTCTGTCTGTCGGACTGGGACCGATGTTCTTCAATTCATGCACCCAAATGCCCTTGATCCAGGGTATGGCGGCGCTCTGCATGATGAATTGAGCGAAATTGTTGCCGGCAACCAGCGGCATTACCCCACACGGTTCAGCGGATGTCGGCCAGCTGTATTCGGTCACGTAGATCGGCGTGACGGCTCCGCCACGGTCCTGCATCAGTTCCTGTTGCAAACGCTTGACCCGGCCGATCAGTTCGGTGGCGGTTCTGTTTTGCGGCTTCAGGCAATGATTGTAGAGATGAACGGATAAGCCGTCGGCGCCGTTCAGAGCGCCGTCGCGGACGATCGCCCTGGCCCATTTCCAGTCGATATCGTCCCCCACCGCTCCAACGATCACGTGAGCATGCGGATTTGCGCCCTTGATGGCTCGAACTCCGGAATTCGCAACGCGCACATAGTTGACAGCCGATCGGGGGTCACCGGCCGGTCCTTCGCCGACCAGTCTCGGCAGACGCGTCCCCGTGCCGATGTCGATGTTCCATTCGTTCCAGATCTCATAGATCGGATCGTATTGCCGTGTCAGCTCGACGACTTTCTTGAGGTAAGCATCGAATATGCCGAGCGCGTCATCGGAGATCGGCGGGACACCTCCCGGCACGGACGAGTTTGCTGCTCCGACATTCAGGACGGGCTTCAATTTTGTCTGGGGCAGGAAATTCATCAGCCGCTGTGACTTGACCAGGACCGGCCCTTGAGGCGGAAAGCTGAAGGATTGCCACGGCAGGTAGTCGCGAAACGATGCAGCTCCGATCTGCGCCAACTCGTGCAACGCCGTGCTTGCCGAATCGTATCCGAGCGTGCGTACGAGGCCGAAATGTATGTTTGATCCTATCAGCAACGGGGTTGCCGCATTGGTGCGCGCGACCGGCGGCAGGGTGACGGTTTTATCCGCGGCCGCCGACCGGTCGACACCGGACATGGTGATGCCGCACAGCAGGCACCACGGAAGTGCGCGACGCAGCACCGAAGAGAACGATACGCCGGCGCGTGCCCGACGCGACTCTGCAGGCTCATGGCCAGGCTTGCCGGTCAAAGTTCCCCGGGCCTTCATTGGCTCGCATGCCCGCGGAAGTTGCGAATCTCGTCGATGAACTTGAGGTATTTTGCACCCAGAAAGTCCTGATCGAATTCGCGGGCGCGGCCCATGGCATTGGCTTGGTAGCGGCGAAGCGTGTCGCGGTCCGACAAAACCTTTTCGAGGCCGGAGCGCCACGCCTGAACGTCTCCCGGAGGCAGCAGCAGTCCCGTTTCATCATGTTCGACCAGCTCGGGAATTCCGCCGAAATTGCTGCCGATCACCGGAACGCCGACGCCGAGGGCCTGGATGACGACGCCCGGCGAATTCTCCAGCCAAATCGACGGGATGCAAAGCACGTCACTCGTTGCGATATGATTGATGGCCTCCTGCAGCGGAACGTGGCCCGTGAAACGGATCCACGAATGATGACCAAACCGCTTTCGCAAGGCTGGCTCATGTCCGCCGCCGCCGACGATCGTGAAGGTGAACGGCCAACGATCAACGAGCCCTTCGGCGGCTTCCAGTAGAACATCGATGCCCTTGGCCTCATGCAGCCGCCCGGCGTAGACGAAGCGGACTGCGGCCGACTCGGCACGCTGGACCGTCGGCGACGGGTACTTGTTCGCGTTGAGAATGTGCGCGGTCGGAAATCGCTTCAGCGGCTGAAACTCGGCATTCCGCTCGAGATTGGCGCGGGACGGAGAGCAGAAACCGATTCTGCGCATCGACAGAATTCCGCGCCGCTTGACGCCCGCCGACAGCTTGCACACGCCGCACTGCGTTTCGCAGGTCTTTCCGTCGACGAACATCGTCAGCCGCAGGCAGGACAGCGCCAGGTCCGGCATCACGTACATCATCGGGAGATCGCGCTTGGCGAACTCCTGCAGAACGTTGTGTCCGATGCCCGTCAGATAATGCACGTTGCAGAAGTCGGGCTTGAACGCGTCGAGCACGCGGCCGACGATACGCGAATTTCTCGGATCCAGATGATCTTGCAGATGCCACAACGGCTTCAGGTAGGTTTCATCGACACGCCCCTGTTTGTAGATCGGGTATGGGCGCGGCATGTAGATGCTCCAGATTCTCATGCCATCGACCAACTCGCCGAACTTCTCCTCTTCGCGAGACTTTGCAGCCGTGAGTACGCCGATTTCATGTCCCTGCTTCAGGAGCCAGGACGAGAGGTTGAAGGCAGAGATTTCAGCACCACCGAGCACATTCGGGGGAAACATGGCCGAGACGACCAGAATGCGCATACGTTCAAGCTCCAAAAGATCAGCGAATCCGGGTTCGTTTAGCTGCAGACCCAGCGCCTTTTTATGACGTGCTCGGGCCATCCTGCAGTATCCAGGCCAAATGCAGGGCCCACCGCTGCGTCACGATGAAGTGAGGCAGCAGGACCGCGCACAACCAGGAGTACTGGAAGCGAACGCGGCGCTGCATGATTGCAACGCCGCGTTCCCGGTATCACCAGTTTGTGTCTGTTATCGCGTCAGCGTCTGAATGTTAACGGCCGTGTCCGTTCCTGCGAGCATGAGCGTGAAGAATTTGATCAGCTCTGTGCTCGGCGATTCAGACACCACGATTGCGTCGTGATCTCGGATCTGGAAGGAGTCGGCGAAGAACAACCCGTCCGGCTTGCTCCAGTCAAAGTTGTAGACCGTCGGAACCAGCTCGCCAGGGAAGCGTTCCACGTCGATCCCAGCGGATTTGAGCAGATTCCGCGGCTCGAGACGGAGAACATAGACCGAAGGTGAATTGGCGCGATTGCCGTCGAGGCCGCCGGCCTTCGCAATCGCTTCAGCCAACGTCATCCTGTCGTTTTCGAACGTGAACCTGCGATTGTTGGTGCCGCCGATCGAGCCGGGCGAGGGCGTCGATCCGAAGACCATGAACACCCGCGGTTCCCGTGACAGATAGACGACATCGCCCGGCGCGAGGAACGCATCCTCTTCGGGATGGCGCACGATCGAGCTCATCGTTTCGACGTACGTCTTGCCGCCTCGCTTGATCCGGACCTTCGTTTCCCACGATGGATTTTTCGGACCGCCCGCGCGCGCGATCGCGCCCATCACGCGAATTCCGCCCGGATCGACTGGAAATCTGAGCGGCGCATTAACCTCGCCGAGCACGCTGATCTGGTTCCCGCGCTGCTCAACGACGGAGACGACGGCCTGCGGATCGATCGCGCGGTTCTTGATCCGCTCGCGAACGATGTCGGCTACCGCACGGGCGGTCAGCCCGGCAGCCTTGATGGTGCCGGCATAAGGCACGGTGATGTTGCCGGATTGGTCGACCTGCTGGCGAGGTATGTCAACGAAGTTGCCCGGTCGAACGCTGGCCTCTCGCGGAATGAAGAGGCCGCCGGACTGGGCTTCGAACACGGTGACGGTGACGATATCGCCGACGCCAATGGTGATGTCCTTGTAGTTTCCGCCAGGCAGATTGCGGAAATTGCCGCTGACATGGTCGCTGATCGAATTTGCCGACTTCAGAATATTCGGATCGACCGCGAGAAGCGCGTAAGGCACCGGCGGGCTGGGCGCGACCGTCAGCGCCGCATTGGTGACGACTGAAGCCCCGTTCGGCGCATCTTGTGGCGTAAACCCGGCGCAGCCGGCCAGGCAAATGGCAGAGACGGCAAGCGCAGGAGAAATTTTGAAAATTGATGCCAGCAAAACGCGCGTCCTATCTCAACTCTTACCCTGTGCAAGCTCTTAGCAGTCGCACCATGTGAGACCAAGTCTGGATGAGGTTGCAGCGGACCATTGAAAGTCACTGTTGCATTCCAGCCACGTCGTTGCGCTAGAAGGCAAATTTGGCGAGATGTTTGGGCGACGTCGTGATCACCGCTGCGTAAACTTTAAGCAGCTCTTGGTGCGTCCCGTCGATGCTGAACACTGACACGAACCGCTCGTAGCCAGCCTCTCCCAGTGCTCGCAAATCAACGCGTGAGGCTCGCCTTAGTCCCGCCACGAGTGCCTTCGTTCCGGCGGGATCGCAGATCAAGCCGGTCACTCCGTCCTCGATGATTTCTGGCAGTGCGCCTGCGCGAAACGCCAGGATCGGCTTGTGCGCGCGCATGGCCTCCAGCGCGACGAAGCCGAAGGCCTCCCACCGCGATGGGATCACGCAGAGATCTGCCTGGTCGAGCTGGGCCTCGATGTCCGTTCGCGCGAGCCAGCCCAGAAGGGTGACACTGGGCGGCATGTTATGGTCGCCTTCGCCTTCCTCGCTGACGACCGCGGAGCCGATCATTCGGACGTCAATAGACGCTTCGAGCTGCCTCGCAGCCTCGATCAGGAAGTCGTACCCTTTTTGACGATCGAGACGCCCGATGAACAGGACCTTCAGCTTCGATGTGCTCCAACCGGCGTCATCGTGGCTGATATTTGGGCGCTCGTTTCGCATGCCGCTCAAGACGAGGCTGAGCTGCTTTTCCGGGATGCCGGCGTCCCGCGCGGCGGAGTACTCGTTTTGCGAGATACAGATGATTCTGTCGGTGACCTTGGCGAGCAGCCGCTCCGCGATTTTGGCGACGGCGTTGCTGAAGCGCGACGTCTCGCGGGAGAAGGCCCAGCCATGCGCGCAGTAAACGATGGCAGGTCGTTTGCGCATGAAAACGAACGCCGTGCGCACGATCAGACCGGCGAGCGTGGAGTGAACGTGCACGATGTCCGGCTTGGCAATCTGCACTTGCCGCATCGTCTCAAGCGCCAGTCTCAGCAGGCTGGGCAAGTTCCGGCCTGAGCGGTCGAAGGAGACGATATTGGAATCTGCAATCCCGATCAGGTCGGCCCGGTGGTCCGACGGAACGATGTAGCACACGTTTTCCTTGCCAAAAGTCTGGCACTGAAGCGCGTGCAATTCGGTAAAATAGGTCGCGATCCCACCGCGAATAGTCTCGGCAACGTGGATGATCTTTAGCCGAGGGGAATCAGACGTCATTCGGAAATTGACTTGATGGAGACATATGCAACCCACACAACAAACACCCGGTCTTCAACGGTATTCCTGCTCCCGCCCTGGGCAAGCCCGGTGCGGGCCGAGCATCTTCGCTGACAGACTTAACCAAAACGAGCTTTGTGGCAATTCAGCGCCCCCGCTGAATTTTGCGGGATGCGGCTTCCTGGTCCACCCTTTGCTGATCTCTGGATTGTATACGTAGACACCGACTTGGCCTCGAATGGCCACGCCATCCGATCTGCCGTTCACCGCCAATGTCTATATTTCCGCCCGCATGATTGCAACGCGAATATAACGGCACTTCGCGCGCCTGCCGGCGCGCGAAGTGCCGGAAGAACGACAAGTGCCGGATCGCGAGGCAGTCTGCGCGATCCGTGCAGTCTACACGAGCAGGAAATTGTCGTGCGTAAGGCTGGTCGACTTGACATGCGCGATCAGAATCGAGTCGCCCTCGCCGAGATGAACGATGGCGTCCGCTCCGGCCTGGGTGATGTTCAAGTGAGCGAAGTCGGGTGCGAACGATTTTGATATCTGGATGACGTCGTGGTTCGCAGCAGCACCCGCATGGAAACCGGAGATCTGATCGTTGCCGCCGCTGAAGACGAAAGTCGTCGAAGTGGCCGCCGTGAACAGGTCGTTTCCGTTGCCGCCCTTCAGCGTTACGCCGACTGCGTTCGCCGTCTCGACATGCGTGCCATCGGACTTGAGCAGATCCGTCTTCTGCAGGACGCCCGAGGCATTGTAGGTCTTGTCCTGCACGCCGGACGGCAGGAAGGTATAGACGTCCTTCGCGCCACTGCTCTGGGTCACGACTTTGGACGCCAGCAAGCTCTTCTCGTCGTAGTAGGTCGCGGTCGAGCTGCCGTCCGCGCCGGCCTCGAAAGTATAGTCGAGGGTGCCGTCGGCATGGGTGCGCGTCGCCGACGTCAGCTTGCCGGCGCCGTCGACATGCTGAACGATGTCGACGTAGGACTGACCGACGACGCCGTAGGCATAGTTGTCCTGGCTGTGGTCCGCGTGCAGTACGTACATCCTGGTCTTCACACCGTCCGTGAAGAGAGACGTCAAGGTGGATCCGTCCGCGTTGGTGAGGCTCTCCTGAGTGATCGATCCCGTGGCATTGAACAGGTCGTGGACCGACGATCCATCCGTATGGTGCACGGTCTGGGCCAGCTTCGTGCCGTGACCGTCGTATTGCGTGCTGGTCTTCGTCCCCTGGGTGTCGACGACCTCTGTGTATTCCAGGGTACCATCGCCATGCGTGCGCACGATTGACGTCAATTGCCCTGATGCGCTGACATGCTGGACGATGTTTTCGTACGTTTCACCCGCGATGTTGAACGCGTAATTGTCCTGACTGTGATCGGCGTTTGTGACGTACATTTTCGTCTTGGTGCCGCCGCTGAAGAATGAAGTCGTGCTGGCGCCGCCCGCGGCGGCCACAACTTCGCTCGAGAGCGCGCCAGTCGAGTCGAAATTGTCGGTGGTCGTGATGGCGCCTGTAATCGTGACCTTCTGTGCGTAGCTGCCATCGGCATGCAGGCGCTCGAACAGCACAAGGCGACCCGCTGCGTCGAACCCGCTGTGCTCCGTCACATAGGCCTTCTGCTTGATGTTCAGCGCGTAGATGTCTTTCGTCCCGTCGAGATGCGTGGTCGCCTGGGCGATCTTCCCGCCCTTGGCGTCGAAGCTGGTCGACGTCGTCGTGCCGTCGGGGTTGCGCGCTTCGGTGTAGTCCAGGGTTCCGTCCGCATGCGTTCTGACGACCGATGTGACAACGCCGCTGGCGTTGACGTGTAGGACCTCCGCGACATAGCTCTTCCCGGTGATGTGGTAGAAGTAATTGTCGTTGGAATGGTCAGCATTCGTGACGAACATGGCTGTCTTGACGCCCGAGGTGAAGAGCGTGGAGCTCGACGAGCCGTCGGCGTTCGTCTTGATTTCCGACACGAGCGCGCCTGCCGAGTCGTAATGATCCTCGGTCGAGCTTCCGTCCGCGGCGATATAGGTCTTTCCAGTGACGGCACCCGAGGCGGATTTGTGCGTCACCTCGGTGACATACGGCTTATCCGTGATTCCATAGACGAATATGTCCTTCGACTTGTCGCTATGGGTGACCGTCATCGTCGTCTTGACGCCGTTTGCATAGGAGGAAGCGGCGGTCGATCCGTCGGCGTAGGTCACCAGCTGGTAAACCGGGACGCCGGATTGATAGGCCGTCTCCTCGGTCGACGTGAGCGCGCCGGTCGAATCGTAATTCTCGGTGAGACGCCAGGTTGGCGCAGTGGTGGTCACCGCGAACGAATAGCCGCCCTTGATCGTCGAAAGCACGCTGCCATAGTGCGAGATCATGTAGTCCATCGTCGCTTTCGTCGACACGGCAAGGACATGGGTGTCGGTCAGCGTGATGGATTTGACGGTTCCGGCGGCATTGAGGTCGGATAGGTCGGCCACGATTTCGGCTGCGGTGCCAGTGACATCGGTCACGGCCGGCGGCGGCGGCGCCGAGACAGCGGGAGCGTCGATCTCGATGATGAGCGGATGGTCGCTCACCGGAACGGTGAAATCCTGCACGTTGGTGTAGGTCGCGATCGGCTTCGTGGTGTTCAGCGGGTCATAGACCGCGACGGTTTTGTGCACACTGTTCAGATGAACCTGAGCTTGCTTCGTCGGGTTTGAAATTTCGACGTCTTTCGCGTCGTCCCAGAGCTGCGGTTCGGCCCAGACCACCAGCTCATATGCTCCATTGCTCTTGCCGAGGACCAGGCTGTTGCCGGTCGAGGGCAAGTTATCGATCGTGTAGCCGAGCGGCGTCGTGGGCGTGCGGCCTCCGTCACCATCGTCGGCGAGGAGCGTCGTCAGATTGTGGATTGCAGTTGCGGCCAGCTTCGGCGTGCCATCCGCATTGAAGAGGCCGAACTTGCCTTCAGGATCGGAGCTGCTGCCGTGGTCGAGCAACTGGTACAGATATGTTGTGGTGACGCCATTCTTGAAGGCATCGGCGAGCGAATTCAGAATGGACTTTGCCTGCACGAGCTGGTCGACGCCGAGGCCCGAATAGCTCGCCAGCGTGGTGTAGCCCGTCTCGGTGATGACGGAAGGGTTGTTGGGTGAACTGGTGGCCGCGAGGTCGACGGCGTACTTGATGCCGTAGTTCTCGGGCGTCGTCGTCGCAACGTAGGCATGGGAGGTGGAAAAGTCCGAATATTTCGAGAGATCGCCGAGTTCGGCGTAGCCGCTCTCGTCGTTCAGTCCCAGCGTCAGATTATAGACCGCGACGTCGCTGAGATGTGCGTCGGCCCTGATGGCCGTGTAAAGGTCCTTCTGGAATTGCGCGGCAGCCTGAATGGAGGAACTGCCGTGGTAGGTGAAGGGCTGGATGTTGGCCTCGTTGAGACCTTCGATTGCGATGACGCTGTTCGGATAGGCTGCGATGAAGCCATCGAGGGAAGCGAGGAACTGGGCAATTCCTGCCGCGCCCGAGGCCGGTAGATTGGATGCCACGACGAAGTCGAACTTCACGCCGGCCGCTGCAAGCGCATCGATCACCGGGACTGACGACGGGTCCATCGAGAGGGCATCCCGGATCGTCGTGACGCCGAGATAGCGCAGGTCGTCGATGATCAGACTCGAGTTGGCGTAAGTTCCCCAGGAGGAGGCGGCTGAATAGGCTGCATGCGCGTTGACCGCGATTGAATCCACGAACGCATGCGCGGAGAGGACAGCGGATGAAGTGCTGGTCGTCGTCATGAGGCGATTCCAGGTTTGAGACTTTCGCCACATTTCTTCCACGCAACTTGGAGCTTTTCATGTTTGAAGAAGACGAAAGTTATCTTCGTTGTGCTCTTTAAATGAGCTCGATGATCGCGCGCGCCGCAGCAGCATGTGTGCGCAATGGTTCCGCAAGGCGCGTGCTCAACGGTTCCGCAACGCGTGTCTGATCGTTCTCAATGACGCCGATGCGGAACCCGAGATCTTTTCGGTGATCTCACGGACAACGACGATGTCGGTTGCGATGAAAAAGTTGGCAGATGCTTTGTTCGTGGTCAGCCGCGTCGGGCGTCGCGCATCGCCCGTGAATCGAACGCGCGGTCGGGCCACGAGTTTGTTCAAGTGTTGTTAGCCAGATGTCCATTGCGTGTTTCGCGTTGCCATTGTCGTGACGGTGCAAGCTCGTCTGCGAGCGAGCGGCGTGGTGCGCGGCGCGATCCGACCAGGCGCAGCCGCGCGTGACCTCGGCGCCGGACAATGGGCGCTTGGAAAGCGTGTGGAACTTGCTACACCATTGTCGCGAGGCCGATCGCACGCATCGGCGGGAATCGTCCAGCAGAGTGATGAATGAGCATGTGGAGACAGGATCTCGAGCGAAACGCCGCACGCAGCGGTCTGGCCGGCGCTTTGATCGCCTACGTCACGTCGCCCGGCTTCGCCCTCGTGTCACGGGCAAGGCTCGCGTCCTGGCTGAACGTCCGGGGCAAAGGGGGCAGGCTGCTTTCGCGGCTGGTCTGGCGGTCGACCGTCAGGAACTACGGATGCTATGTGGCCCCTGCCGCACGGCTCGGAGCCGGTCTATGCCTGCCGCACCCGGTCGGCATCGTGATCGGCGAAGGTAGCGTGATCGGAAACGACGTGACGATCTACCAAGGCGTCACGCTCGGCCGGGCTTCGCATGACGTCGACGCCTACCCGTCGATAGATGATGGTGCGGTGATCTACGCTGGCGCAACGTTGCTGGGCCCGATCAGGATCGGGCGCAAGGCGATCGTTGCGGCACATTCGGTGGTGCTATCCGACGTGCCGGACTTTGCCACGGTCGTGGGTGCGCCTGCACGCATCGTCGGCACGGCCAGACCGGAAGGCCGGTCACCGGCCGCGGACGTCAAGCTAGGGGCGGCGTCGCGCTAGGCGACTTCCGACGCCAGACCCTGCAACTCGTCCTGGGACTTCGGTGAAATGTCGGAGCGCGGCAGGATCTTGGCAGGGGCGCCCACCGCAATGGAATTGGGCGGCACGTCCTTGAGCACGACCGCGTTTGCACCGATCATTGAATTGCTGCCGATAGTGATGCTGCCGAGGACGACGCATCCGGCCATCAGGGAAGCTCCATCCTCGATCCGCGGCCTGCCCCGATCGGAATGGTCCTTTCGACCGATCGTAATGTGCTGCAGGAGTGTCACGCGTTTTCCGATATCGCTGTCGCCTACCACGATTCCGTACGGATGGGGGATATAAAGGCCGCCGTCGACGTTCGCTGCCAGGGCGATTTCCGAGCCGAACAGCAGGCAGGAGAACCACCAGACGATGCGACGCAGAATTCTGCCGACGAGCGGTACCCGGAAGAGCGCTTCCTGGATGCGCCAGACGAAGACGAACTGGAAGCCCGGCGTCAACAGCAGCATGCGCGCGACAAATGCGGAATTGACCGGGGTGCGCTCGCGCGAGGCGTAGTGGGCAAGATCCTCTTTGATCTTGTCGATGATCTTCGTCTTCTGGGTCATGAACGTGAGCTCCGCAACGCCGGCTGGGCGCTGGCTAGATCCAAATGGCCTCGGCCGGTCGGCAAGGCGGTCTTCGTTCCCACTCATCCGCCGTTGTCGGAAGAGGGCGATGCACCGGTCGAACGAAACGCCCCTGCCAGGAACCAAGCGCGCATGAGCAGCAGGATAACTGCGGTCGCGAAAATTGCAATTCCCGCGCCGGTCAGGCCGAAAGTGACGATGCCGACGCAGGTCATTGCGGTCGAAAGACAGACGCCGATCGTGTTGATGGCCGCGTAGGATGCGTCCTTTTTTGTGCTCAGGAGACCGACATTGCCCAGATCCGAGCACGAGCGCAGCACCGCCGCCGCAAGCAGCAGCAGGAACAGGCCCCGATGTTCGCTCAGTCCTTCCATGGCCATGTAGCGCAGCGCCACTTCGCTTGCCGCGAAAATGGCCACGGCCCCACCCGTGGAAATCGAGATGACCTTGTAGAATTCAACGCGAAGAGCTTCGCGCCATGCCTCGCGATTGCCGCTCGCATAGGTCGACACGAGAATGGGCAGCGCAGCTTGAACGACGGCAGTCGATACCAGCGTCTGTAACGAATTGGCGAGCGACCAGAAGAACGTATAGATGCCCGTTGCCGACAGTCCGAGGAAGAAGCCCACGATGTATCGGTCGAGATACATGAGCCCGACAAGGCTGACGTCGCTCACATAGATGTGCCAGGACCTCTTGAGGCGGTTGCTGATCCAGTCGAAATCGACCTCCCGCGAGAGCACGCCGCTGAGCTTCCACTTCCTCGCCATGACGCTGAGCACGACAAGGGCAAAAACGTTTGAGATGATCCAGGCGCACAGCACCGTTTCGATCGAGCGGAATTGCGGAAACAACAGGCCGAGGCCGATGACAAAGGGAATCCACGCGGCGGAACGCAGCAGAACGAGCACATTGGCTTCGAGCGCCTTGTCGAGACCGATCAGCGGAAGATGCAGATCGAGCCCGATGGTCTCGAGCCACACCAGGACGGCGATCAGCGCGTAAAGCAGGGTGATCGTCCGGTGCAGGTAGAACGACAGCAATACCGCCACGACCGTAGCCAGAGTCAGCGAAATGATTGTGACGAACAGACGATTCCGGACCCGGATTGCAGCTTCAGCCGGCGACAGTCCGACCACCTCGCGCGCCACGAAATAATTCAGGCCCCATCCGATCACCGCCGGCGCGAGGCCGGTCACGCCGACCGTCAGCCCATAAACACCGGCCGCGTCATAACCCAGGTATTTGATGACGTAAAAGGACAGCAGGAATCGAAGCCCGAGCGTCGCCAATCGAATGAGCACATTCGCGAAGGCAACCAGCTTCTGGGGGATTTGCATTGTCGGGGCACCGATCATCCGTGATAGCGCAGGGCAAGCACATCATCCGACCGGTGTCAAAGGCGAAGCGTCATCGCGCGGGATGGTGCTCGCTCTGTACGCGCGAAAACATTCGACGGCCTGTCAATCCGCCGAAGTTTTAGCCGCTGTGCCTCATGACAGGCAGGGATCTTGTCAGAACCGATGGCGCAAGACTCTCAAGGTCAACGTCGCAGCATGAAGTTGCCAAGATAAAGGCGCGCGTCGATCCAGAGCTGTCGGAAAGTTGTTGTCGAGAATGGCCGCAGTGCAAGGAGGCATCTCGGGCCGAAGTGCCATATCCGCTTGTCGCTTGCCCGTGCAAGGAGGTGATCGGCTGGCTGGCTTCCATCGCGGCTGCCTTCGCAATTGTGCAGTCCGAGAGTGGGCAGGGCTGACCCGGTCCGAGAGCGCTTGCCGTGTGGTTCCCGCCCGATACACCGAGCGCCGGCCTGTCGGGCGAATGGTCGCAGCGATGGCGTCAATCCCGCGTTCATTCGATCTTAGCCTTCGTTGCGCGATTGCCGGATTCCGGGCAATTTGGTCAACGCACCTTTTACCGTTCCGGGCCTAGGCTGATCGAAAGGCGAGAAAACAGAAGGTCCGGGTTAACCAAGGGGAGGCTGGGAATGAAGGCAAAACTCACGCGCGAGAGCGCGAGGGCGCTTGTTGACGCAGGCTACATGCCTCTGGCTCATTATATAGAGTTGTTCGGTGAAGACGCTCCGCCGGAGACGGTCTCGCCCAGCATCGTGCCGAAAAAGCGGCGCAGCGCATCGGTCAAAAAGCTCCCTGTCGAGGCAGCTCAGGTGAAGCATCACTCACGCCGGCGGCCCTGACGATCGAATCTTGGCGTGGTCGCGCACCTCATCCCGCAAGAGCGGGCTGGCGACCGCACCCTGCATTTCGACCGAGGTCTTCCGATCATGCGTACCGAGGAGGGCTGCGATGGCGTTCCGCAGCCGGACCTCGATCAGTTCATATGTGATCGTCGAGGCAATGACCGAGGCCAGCAGCCCGAAAACAACGAACATGGGCCACACCACCCAGGGCGAGTAGCCGTGGGAAACCAGCCGCGCTCCGATCACCTGCAACGGGTAGAGCGCGAACGGATGAACGAGATACAGGCTGTAGCTGATCTTGCCCACGAATTGCGGCGTGGCCTTCGACAACAGCTGCGCAAAGGTCGAGGCCGGATTCAGGACCGTCGAAAACAGGATCAGGCCTGGAAGCAGTCCCAGGAACGGATGAACATACTCCAGCAGCATATACATCAAGGCGAGGCACCCGACGCTGAGCAGCAGCCCCGATAGGCCTCGCGCTGCGATGCGCAGTTCGACCGCCCTCAGCGCGAATCCGACCAGGAAATAGGCCGCGATCGGAAAGTAGAGAACGGTGACGACGCCCGCCAGAACCAGCAGGGCGGTCACCAGCCGGGAGCGCGTGGCGAAATAGAAGGCCGCTGCGAACCACAGGTAGAAGACCCACTCGTATGTCAGCGTCCATGCGTTCTGCTGCCCAATCGGCAGGTTCAGGATGTCGGGAAGGAAGAACAGGTTCGCGAGGAAGATCGTCACGTAGTCCAGCGCGTCGATGCCCTTGAAGAATTTGTATCCGACCAGCGGCCCGATGGCGAACAGGGCGAGATGAAGGATGACAAATACGGGAAGGATGCGCAGACAGCGGTCGATGAAGAACTTCGAGACCAGTTGATGCCGGACGAGGCTGGCCGGGATCAGGTACCCGCTTATCATGAAGAACACTTCGACCCCGCGGCCGAAGGTTCCGATGATTGCATCGAACCATGACGGCACCGGCGGCAGAAAGCCGGCCGTGAGCGGCATGTCGTAGAGATGAACGAGCAGGACGCTCAGCGCGGCAAGGCCGCGCAGCCCCTGGATCGACGGTTCAAACAGCCGGCCCTGGGCCGCGGAGCCGTGCCGCCCAAAGATGTTGTGCCTGCTGTCGGATGCCCTCTTGGCGAAATTCTTCGCTTTGTCCGCGCCCGATGGACGTTCGAGGAGAGCCATCACCCGCTTGCAACCTTCAGGAGCTGTGGCGGCGGCGGTCTCATGGCATTGCGGCTCACGCGCGGCAGCGGCGAGGCCTTTCCGAAGACTTCACTGAACGCCATGGTGATCACCAATAGACCGCTCGCAGGGCCGTAGCCGAGAACGGTTATGGTGTAGAAGTTCATCACAAAGATGGCAGTGAGCTTGTAGATGTCGCGGGTCCTGGCCACGGCCATGATCACGAAGATCACGAAGATCACGAAGATCGGACCGAACATCAGGTAGGTTCCGATGTAGAAATTGTCCACCGGCACGTAATAGCTGACCTTGTTCGAAAACAGCTGCTGGGGATAGTTGAAGCAGCCCAGCCCGCAGCCAGTGAAATATCCCAGCGGCATCAGATCGTTCATGTAGACGAACGGCAGCTGCCAGCTGTTGTTGATGCGATCCTGCAGGCTGTACAGGCTCTTCGCGATTCTGCCCAAATTGGTCCCGCTGAACGCCAGCATCAAAGCCGGCGGGACGAGGAGGCAGGCAAAGGACCAAAGCGCGAGTGAACGAAGCGCGGCGAAACGATGACGTTCGTCGAACGCGCGAACCAGCAGCAAGCCGCCCAGGTAGATCACCAGGACGCCAAGCGCGGTCTTGTTGGTCGAAACCTGAATCGCATAGAGGGCCGGCCCCGCCCAAATCAGGCACCAGAGCACGCTCTTGCGGATGGAGGTGAAGACATAGGTTATCAGCACGAAATATGCAGCCATGGTGCTGTCAGCGGCGAACCCGGAGATGCGGCTCTCGCCGCCCGTCCACCAGAGTCGTGCCGCGGTTCGCGTCGCGCCGAAAGATTCGTATGAGAAAGCGACCCACGGCAGGCGCGAATGCGCGGACCAGAAGATCCCGATCATCGACGCGAAGAAGAGAAAATAGATGACGTTCAGCAGGAGCTTTTGGTCCTTGAACTCGCGGCCGCAAAAGCAAAATCCGACAAAGGCGGGCGCGATCATCTTCATCGACGAGGCCAGCCCCTTCGTCTCTCCCAGGAATACGTAGCCGAGAAAGAGCGCGAAGATCGTATAGAGAACGAGCAGGATGGCGATGATGCTGCCTTGCTTGAACGCATATCTGTACGTGAAGGCTGCGACGCAGGCGAATGCAAACAGGTCGGGAACGAACCAGAGGGCGTCCAGATGCGTGAGGCTCGCATAATAGCGGAAGACGCCGGCGAAGGCGTCGCGGCTGAAATAGAGCAGCACCGCGCAGCCTTCGAGCGTAGGCAGGGCCCAGGCCGAAAGTGGGGCAGCCTCGCGATTTTCGGCGAGCGGCGTTGTCGGTTGATCCATCATAGGGCCTTCGGTTAGATCGCGCGTGCTGTCAGAGACCGATAGGCCTGATCGATAGCGTAGCAAATTGTCTCGATTTTGGTCATTCTACACGTCTGGCTCAATGAAGTGATCGCCGATTCCGCAGCTTGCCGATTGAAATTTCAGTGCATCGTATTTCCCGGTTCATCGCGATTGTAGTCTTCGTATTGGCCCCTTTGCCCTTCGGGTCGGTCGATCTGATCTGGATCTGGATCTGGACGATGCTCCTGATCGCGAGCCTGCTCACCGCCAACCTCTCCCGCGTTTGCAACTCGGACCTCTGGGTTATCGGACCGACGGGGGCGATCCTGCTGCTATTATGTGCACTCGCGGTTTTTCAGATCTCTCCCGGAGTGAGTGACGCGCTCGCCGATCCGTCCTGGCGGATTGCCAGGGATGTCGCGGGAGTGACGGAGCCGAACCGCATCTCCGCGACCGCATCGGTGCCCTGGATCGCGTTTGGCTCTTGCTTGCTCTTTGTCCTCGCGTTGTTGCGGGCCTATCTGCTCGCCACCGGCGAAGAGGCGGCGCGGCAGATGTTGAAAGCGATCGCGTATGCAGGGTTTGCCTATGCGCTCTATGGCATCCTCGCGCATCTCCTGGCGCCGACCATGCTGCTCTGGAGGAGCAAGGAATACTATCTTCCCTATGCGACGGGAACGTTCGTGAACCGCAACACTGCTGCCGTTTTTTGGGGCAGTTGCTCGGTCTTGTTCCTCGGCCGTCTGGCGCCGATCGTGTCGGACGCCTTGATGGCCAAGCCGGCGCGCCGGCACTATGACTATTCATTCACAGACCATCCAGCCAGTCTTGCTGTCGGCTTTCTGACATGTCTTGTCGCCACCGGCATGACAGGCTCTCGGGCCGGAGTTCTGTTGACCCTGCTGAGCCTTGCCTGTCTTGCCAATCTTCATCTCATGCAACTTCGGTTCCAATCCAGGCATTACTGGCTGGGAGCGGGAGCCGTCGCGGCCGCCACCATCGTGGGATTCCTGTTGATCGGCGGAAATGTGATCGGCCGGGTTGGTCTGTTCGGCTTAACGGATGGTCAGCGTGCCGAAGTCTATCGGACGGCACTCGAGATTCTGCGCGGGCACGAATTGTTCGGCATCGGCATCGGCAATTTCGAGACGGCGTTTCCGCCCTACCGCCCGGGAAATCTTGGCAGTCAAGGCATCTGGGACAAGGTGCACAGCACTCCCTTGGAAATGATGGTTTCGGTCGGGCTTCCCCTGGGAGCGGCGATTTGCGCCATCGCTGTGTTCTTTTGGGGGCGGATGCTTTGGGGAGCTTTTTCCCGACTTCGTGATCGCGACATTCCCGCAACGGCTGCTTCGGTGTTTCTGCTGGGAGTGTTGCATTCGTGTATCGATTTTTCGCTACAAATTGCTGGATTTGCGGTGGTGTTCGCGGCAATTTGCGGCTGCGGCCTGGCTCAATCGATATCGACGACACGACGTCCGCAAAGAGCCTAGGCAGTTTACCATCCGTTAATTATAGTCGAGCGGTTCCTCGAAAATCCTGTATGTCCAAAAAATGTCTATTCGTGGAAAGAATTGGGGTTACCAGATGCGCATGATACCCGGGTTGGTGATTGCATTGCTGCTAGCACCATCGACATCCAACGCTGCAACGGCCGTCGACGTTGCTTGCGTGCCTGCTGCTGCAGGCGTGACCGCTGAAAAGGCAACTCAGTTTCTCGACAATCCGGCTGGATTGTTGAATGGAATCCCCGAGGGTGAGGAAGGCAGGCTTTCCGCGGCGATTCGAGATTTCGCCTCGATGCGTCCCGAGACGGTGGAGGGCATTGGCTCGCTCTCGAGCGCCAGTTCCCCGGCGCAGAACCGGGCGATTGGCGCCGGACTGGGCACTGCTGCATCGACCTGCGTGCTGAATCGTCCGGCGACCGCCATGGCGATCCAGGAAGCTGTCCTGAAGACCGAGAACAGCGACCTGATTCAGTCTTTCGTAAGCATCACTGGCGATGTTCCGACGAACGTCGTTCCCGGCTCCGATCCCAACGGCGAATCGATCGCTGGAGGTGGGCGCGGCACCGCTCCGGTGCAGTCCCCTGGCGCGGTAAGTACTTCAGTGAGCACCACTTTTACCGCGGCCTCGCCTCCGTCGACGACGACCTTCTTCTCGGCGGCCTCAGTCACCTCGATTAACCCGCTCGCGCAGACCAGCCCGACAAACTGAACGAGCGCACGCCATTTAGGTGCAATTTTACGAAATTGCGCAATCGGGTTGAGAACTTTCGAGGCTACCGTCGAGCGATCAAGAGTATCGCGGGAGGCGGTGATGAAGCGTCTGGTTGCAGCCCTGTTCGTTCTGAGTTCTTCGTTGCCGTGCCTTGCGGCTGAACAAGGAATGAGCAAGGGCGTCTTTCTGAAGGAGGCCCAGAACGTTCTGGCCCCATTGCAGTTCGTGAAGTTCTGCATGAACTATTCGCGCGAGTGCGAGAAAAGCTCGCCTGAGGCGCAATTGCCGGCACGGGATGCCGCTTTTTCGACGCTCGAAGAGGTCAATGCGAGCGTGAATCAGGCGATCTCGCCTGTGATGAAGTCAACTGATCCGCTACTGGCGCGCTGGACGCTCTCGCCGTCATCGGGCGATTGCAACGACTATGCGATCACCAAGCGCCATCTGCTTCTCGCCAAGGGCTGGCCTGCGAGCGCCTTGCGTCTTGCGGTCGTCTATGCACCGGCCGGCGGGCATCTCGTGCTGATCGCGCGGTTGCAGGACGGTGACTATGTTCTGGACAACCTCACGTCGGACGTTCGCGATTGGCGGGGAGCGGGCTATCAGTGGGTGTCGATGGAATCCGGCGAGGATCCTCGCGTCTGGGTTTCGATTGCCAAGCAAGATCATCGCGATTTTGCCGAACTCGGAAGCAGGTGAGGGACGCCGCTAGGAGTCCCGATCGGTTTTCTTTTGCAATGCACAAAGACTTGCCGTATTTATCCGCTAACCGCGGCTAATCCATTAACTACGGTGAGACCAAGTGCTTCGTAGAGACCGCAATCGCCTGCTGGGCCTTCATTCGCGTGCTCCGATCCTGGCACGATCACTTCTGGCCGTGACGTTCTTGACGCTGGCCGGTGTGCCGTCGGCAATGGCACACTGCCTGCCGTTGCTGTTGAGAACTCCGCCTGTCGAACTTCGCCTTTTTTCGGCCGATCCAGGGCATCTGCTGAAGTACGCGAAGAACGACAAGAACAAGATCGAAGACAAGATAACGGAATATCTGGCCACTGATCCCGATCTGCTCCCGCAGATCGGGAAATTGGTATCGATGGCTCCGGCCTCGAATCGCTCGGCAATCGGGCGCGGCCTTGGTCGAGCGGCGCAGCATTGTGGCCCGATTGAGCCCAAAGTTGTCCAGAGCATTATCGATTTTGTCCGGAAATTGCAGGATTCGTCGGTGAGCGCCGGATATGCGTCGATCGAGAACGACGCGCCTGTCCAGGCTTCGGCACCGAGCAAGCCGGTTGCCCCATCCAATTCATTATTTGAGGGAGAATGGAACATGGACGTCGGCAATCCGTTCGCCCCCGTCCCGCTTCCTCTCGAATTGCCGCGATAGTGCCGTATGTATCAGCCGCGAAACACCTTCGACGCCGCACAGTCTTCGTCGTTGCCGCTCAATACCGCCGTTTTGACGTTCGAGAGGACGCTCGACATTGTGCGCCGGCAGTGGCCGTTGATCGCTTCGGTCGTGGGTTTCTGTCTGGTGGTGGTCGTGGCGTATGCGCTGACGGCCACCCCTTATTACACGAGTTCCGTCAGCATTCTCGTCGATACCCGTCAGGCCGTTCTGAACAAGTCCACTGACGCGGCGAACAGCACGCTGATCGATCCCGGCTTCGTCGAGAGCCAGGTCGAGATTCTCACGTCCGACGATTTGGTGCGCTCGGTCGTCGATTCGCTGAACCTCACCAGCGATCCCGAATATACCCAGCCGGACATGATCTCCACTGTGGTTGGGACGATCGTCAATCTGCTCGGTCTCGGCGAGCCGGAATCCAAGGATTTCGTGAAGCGGATGGTGGTCGCCAGCCTCAAGAAGAATCTGAAAGTGGAGCGCGTCGGCGTCACTTACGTGCTGACCATGTCGTTCCGGTCGACCGTGCCCGAGAAGGCGGCGAAGATCGCGAACGCCCTGGCGGATTCGTACATGACCAGCGTCCTCGAGGCCAAGTACCAGTCCACCAAGCGGGCGAGCGAGTGGTTGCAACGGCGAAGCGCCGAGCTGCAGCAGCAGGCGATGGAGGCCGATCGGGCCGTCCAGACGTTCAAGGCCGAGAATAACATCGTCGGCACGAGCAAGGGCTTGATGAACGAGCAGCAGCTCTCCGACGTCAACACGCAATTGATCCAGGCGCGCGCCAGCACCGCGGAAGCCAAGGCGCGGCTCGATCGAATCAACGCGATCACCGACCAGGATCTCGCCCAGCCGACCGTGACCGACGCGCTCAGCAACACCGTGATCACGCGACTGCGCGCGCAATATCTCGATCTCGCCGCCCAGTATGCGGATTGGTCGAACAAGTACGGCAAGGACCATCAGGCTTCGGTCAACCTGGCGTCCCGCATGCAGGAACTGCGGCGGGCGATCAAGGACGAGGTCAAGCGCATCGCCGACGCCTACAAGAGCGACTACGAAATCGCGCGCAGCAGGGAAAGCTCCCTCGAATCGGACCTCAACAAGCTCGTGAGCCAAAACGGCAGCGCGAGTCAGGCCCAGGTGAAGCTGCGCAATCTGGAGAGCGCGGCCGACACCTACCGGACGCTGTACAACAATTTCCTGCAACAATTGCAGGAAGCGACGCAGAACCAGAGCTTCCCGATCAGCGAAGCCAGAATCATCAGCACGGCCCAGAAGGCGGACAAGAAGAGCTGGCCGAAAACGGGGCTGCTGCTCCTGGGCGGACTGGTCGGAGGCCTGTGCTTCGGCCTCGGCGGTGCCGTCGGCAAGGAGATGCTGACCGAAGTGCTGCGCACTCCGTCGGAGGTCGAGGCCGAGACGGCGCTGCAATGCCTTGGCACCCTGCCGGAGCTTCGCCCCGACGCCGCGGATGGGTCGTCGTCGGACGTGCGCGGCGCGGCGCTCACGCGATACGCCCTCGAACATCCGTTTTCGCGATTTGCCGAGACGCTTCGCAACATCAAGACCGCCGTTGACCTGTCGCGCCTGACCAGGGAAACGAACGTCATTGCCGTCGTCTCTTCGCTCCCGAAGGAGGGCAAGACGACCGTTGTCGCGAACCTCGCGCATCTCGCCGCCCTCGCAGGGCATCGCACCTTGCTGATCGACGGCGATCTGCACACCCAGTCCCTGACGCGGAAGGTCGCGCCCGGCTCCAAGACCGGTCTCGTCGAGGCCCTCGCCGATCCGTCGCAGTTCGAGCACCACATCCAGGTCGATCGGCAGTCCAATCTCAATTTCCTGCCGTCGGTCGTGCGCGCGCGGCTGGTCAATTCGGCCGATTTGCTGTCGTCCCAGTCGATGTCGGATTTTCTCAAGGTGGCGAGAAAGAAATACGACTACATCTTCGTCGACCTCGCCCCCGTGCTTCCGGTGACGGACGCCAAGGCCGTCGGACATCTGGTCGACGCCATCGTCTATGTGGTTGAATGGGGCAAGACGCGCCGTGCGGCGGTGAATGAGGCCATCGTCGACCTTGAGGTGTTCAGAGGCAAGATCGTTGGTATCGTGCTGAACCGCGCCAATCCGAAAACGCTGAAGCGCATCGAGTCGTACAAGGGGCGGCACTATTCCGACTATTACGTCGAGCAGGCCTGAGAAGAAGCAGGGGTCCCGCCGCCCGTTTGCGGTATATGCGGCCATTGTCAACGTCGTCGTCGCGACGACGGCGCTGGTCTGGCTGCTGTCGGTTGCGAGCTATACGTTTCGCCCCACGCTGCAGGACCTCGCCGCGCGTCTAAGCCGCGGCGAGAACTACGACAATGAGGTTCTCGAACGCATTGCGTCCCGCTACGAGGACGCCTCGGGTATCTTCTGCGACGCCAGGCAGCGGCGCAACCTGCTCCTGGTCAACCTGCGGCTCATGAGCAATCACCTCGAATCCGGCAGCATCAATTCGCTCGATGCGAGCTTGCAAGACGTGACGCGCTCCGCCAAGCAACTGATCGCGTGTTCGCCCTCGGAATCGATCGCCTGGCTGGCGCTGTACTGGGTCGAGATTCGAGCTGAAGGCTTTGGCCCGACCGCGATTTCCTACCTCACCCAGTCCTATCATTTCGGACCGCATGAGATCTGGGTGCAACTTTTCCGCGCGCCGCTGGCCCTGCGTGCCTACGGCTTCTTGCCGGACGACCTCAAGCGACAGACTCGCGCCGATTTCGACGACATCGTTGGCGCTCGTCTCTTTCCGACGGCTGTCCTGATGTATCAGGCCGCATCACAAACAACCCAGGCAGTGCTGCTCGAAGGCATGTGCACCGACCCGATCGAGGTGAGGCTGATCTTCCGTCGCTTTGCCGAAAGTCGCGGGCTGCGCATTGCGCACGCGTGCTTTGCCGAACCCGACAATCCCATCCGCGGCTAGCGTCTGTCAGCCGGTTGAGGGTCTACTGTCGCGTACGAAGCGCCGGCGCTGTGCACGAAACTGCCGCAAATCGGAGCCTTGCTTCGGACGTATCAGTCTGGCATTGCAGTGCGGTAAGGACGAAGCGACGAGTTGATCATGGCTCCTGTGATTGTTACCGGCGCTGCCGGCTTTATCGGCATGCATGTGTGTGAACGCCTGCTTGCGCGCGGAGAACAAGTTGTCGGTATCGATGCGTTCACGCCATACTACGATCCGGCGCTGAAGCGTGCGCGTCTTGCAACGCTCGAGCACCGTCCCGGGTTCAAATTTGACGAGATCGACCTTGCTGATTTCGCCGCGGTGACGCGCGTCTTCGACGAGGTCTCGCCCGACCGCGTCGTGCATCTGGCGGCGCAGCCCGGCGTGCGTGCGTCGATCGACGACCCCATCACCAGCATCCGCGCCAATTGCGACGGCTTCGTCACCGTGCTCGAGGCCGGCCGGCGCCATGGCCTCAAGCATCTCGTCTACGCCTCGTCGAGCTCCGTCTACGGTGCCAACCGCACCCTGCCGTATTCGACCGAGCATTCGGTGAACCATCCGGTCAGCCTTTACGCCGCGAGCAAGAAGGCGAACGAGCTGATGGCGCACACCTTCGCGCATGTTCACAAGCTACCGGTGACCGGCCTTCGCTTCTTCACCGTCTACGGTCCCTGGGGCCGGCCCGACATGGCCGCCTGGCTGTTCACGCGCGCGATCTTCGCGAATGAGCCGATCAAGATCTTCAATAATGGCGACATGTGGCGCGACTTCACCTATGTCGACGACATCGTCGAAGGCGTGATCCGCACGCTCGATCGGCCTGCGGCGCCGAATCCCGCGTGGAACGCGGAGCGGCCCGAAAATTCGTCGAGCTATGCGCCGTATCGGGTCTACAACATCGGCAACAACCGCTCGGTCAATCTGATCGAGTTCGTCGAGACGCTGGAGAAGATCATCGGCAAGCCCGCGATCCGCCAGTTACTGCCGATGCAGGCCGGCGACGTCCTGGAGACGCGCGCCGACATTTCCGCCCTCCAGCGCGACGTCGGTTTCTCGCCGTCGACGTCGATTGCGGATGGCCTCGGCCGTTTCGTCGAATGGTATCGCAAATATCACGGCGTCTGATTCCGCGATCGGCGGCACTTGCGTGCCGCCCGGGGATGCTGGTTCGGTGGTTCTTGCGCTTTTGGCCCCCGGCGAGCTTGTCAGCAGGCGCGAACGGTGCTTATCCGTCCTCCAAACCCCTTTTGACCCGGAATCAGGCGCAAGCCCAAAGCTGAGCGGACATGGCTAAGCGGATCGCTCTCATCACCGGCGTGACCGGCCAGGACGGCGCCTATCTCGCCGAATATCTGCTGTCGCTCGGCTAT
>NZ_JAFCJZ010000037.1 GCF_018130765.1 Bradyrhizobium iriomotense | reverse complement strand
ACCCAAAGAATCCAGTTCCAACCGTCTGGCAACACCCCTCTACTGCCAAATGCGATTCCCCTACCCCGCAAGGGGGGGAGGGAACGCAGCGGTGTTTGTGGATGCAGTGCAGCTAATCGCCTGAATTAAGCGCGGTGCTACCCCTTCTTCCCCACCCGATATCCCGCCGCGGGATGCGGGGCACCCAACCGCGCACGTCTGCCGCCGAACAGCTTCTCCCGCAGCGTGCCCTTCGCGTACTCCGGCTTGTACCGCCCGCGCCGCGTTAGTTCCGGCACCAGCATGTCGGCGATGTCCTCGAAATCGCCGGGCGAGATCGCGAAGGCGACGTTGAGGCCGTCGACGTCGGTCTTCTCGAACCAGTCCTCGATCTTGTCCGCGACCATCTCGGGCGTGCCGACGACGACCGGGCCGGCACCGCCGATGCCGACATGTTCGATGACGTCGCGCACGGTCCAGATGCGATCGGGATCGGCGCGGGTGACGTTGTCCATCGCGCTGCGGCCCGCATCGTTCTGGACGTGGCGCACCTGCTGGTCGAGGTCGTAGCCGGAGAAGTCGACGCCGGTCCAGCCCGACATCAGCGCCAGCGCGCCTTCGGGGCTGATGTGGCGGCGATAGTCGGCGTATTTTTCCTTCGCCTCGGCTTCCGTCCGTCCGAGGATGATCGTCATCATCGAGAACATCAGGATCTCGGCCGGGTTGCGGCCGAGCGCGGCAGCCTCCTGGCGGATCGCGGAGACGCGCGGCGCGATCACCTTGGCCGATGGTCCCGACATGAACACGCATTCCGCGTGCTTGGCCGCGAATTGCCGGCCGCGCGGCGAGGTGCCGGCCTGGTACAGCACGGGCGTGCGCTGCGGCGACGGCTCGCTGAGGTGAATGGTGTTGTTGATGCGGTAATTCGCGCCCTCATGATTGACGCGATGAACTTTAGCGGGATCGGTGAAGATGCCGCGCTTGCGGTCGCGCAGCACGGCATCATCTTCCCAGCTGCCTTCCCAGAGCTTGTAGACCACCTCCATATATTCGTCGGCGATGTCGTAGCGGTCGTCATGCCCGGTCTGCTTCTCCTTGCCGGCGCCGCGCGCGGCGCTGTCGAGATAGCCGGTCACGACGTTCCAGCCGATCCGCCCCTCGGTGAGATGATCCAGCGTCGACATCCGTCGTGCGAACGGGTAGGGCGGCTCGAACGACAGGTTGCTGGTGACGCCGAAGCCAAGATCTTTCGTGACAGCGGCCATGGCCGACAGCAGCAGCAGCGGCTCGTTCGATGGCGTCTGTGCTGCATTGCGCAAGGCTGCGTCAGGGCTGTTGCCATAGACGTCGTAGACGCCGAGCACGTCGGCCAGGAACAACCCGTCGAAACGGCCGCGTTCCAGGGTCCTGGCCAGATCGATCCAGTAGGGCAGCCGGTTATATTCGGCGGTGCGGTCGCGCGGATGGGTCCACAGGCCCGGTGACTGGTGTGCGACGCAATTCATCGCAAAGGCGTTAAGCCTGATCTCTTTGGCCATGCTGGTCCCTCGGCGCCCTGTACTGAGCGCTCTTCGAATGATAGATGTGCGCCCCAATCTGGCGAAGTTCTTGCATATGTTGGGGTATTGGCAAGGTCAAAATCAGCGGTGCTGCCGCGCTTGGCAAGCCAATCTCAAGAGAGCAAGAACGAAATCCCAAGACGATCTAAAACAACCGTCCAAGTCCCCGCCACTTTCGACGGCCTATGTAGCCCGCTACGTTCGCCCGCGTCGAAACCTTGAAAACGGAAGCAATGACCAGAGCCGACGCCATCGCCCGCGCCCGCGACGATTTCAAATCCGGCGCGTTCCTCGCTGAACTCGACCGCCGCGTCGCCTACAAGACCGAGAGCCAGAATCCGTCGCGCGGCACCGAGCTGCGCGCCTATCTGGAACAGGAGATGCAGCCGGCTTTCGCCGCGCTCGACTTCACGAGCCGCATCGTCGAATCCCCGAGCGGCAAGGCGCCGTTCCTGTTCGCCGAGCATCACGAGAGCGGCTCGCTGCCGACCGTGCTGGTCTACGGCCATGGCGACGTCGTCGACGGCATGGAAGGCGAGTGGCGCGAGGGCCGCGATCCCTGGCGCACGACGGTTTCGGGGACGCGCCTCTATGGCCGCGGCACCGCCGACAACAAGGGCCAGCACAGCATCAACATGGCGGCGCTGCGCGCGGTGCGCGATGCCCGCGGCGGCAAGCTCGGTTTCAATGCCAAGTTCATCGTCGAGATGGGCGAGGAGATCGGCTCGCCCGATCTCGGCAAGGTCTGCGATCTCAATCGCGACGCGCTCAAGGCCGACCTGTTCATGGCCTCCGACGGCCCGCGCCTGTCCGCCGACCGTCCGACATTGTTTCTCGGCTGCCGCGGCGGCATCCGCATTCATCTCGACGTGAATCTGCGCGATGGCGGCCACCATTCCGGCAATTGGGGCGGCGTGCTGGCCAACCCCGCGACCATCCTGGTCAACGCGATCTCGACGCTGGTCGACGGTCACGGCCGCCTCCAGCTCGAGGCCCTGAAGCCGCCGCGTCTCACCAACCAGATCCGCAGCTATCTTGCGGACGTCGAGGTGGTGCCGACCGCGGACGAGCCGGCGCTCGCGGAGAACTGGGGCGAGGAGGGGCTGTCGGCGGCCGAACGGCTCTATGCCTGGAACACGCTGGAAGTGCTGGCGATGTCGTCGGGCAATATCGAGAAGCCGGCCAACGCCATTCCCGGCCATGCCAAGGCCGTGCTGCAACTGCGTTTCGTGGTCGGCACCAAAATCGACGGCCTGATCGACGCCGTCCGCGCGCATCTGGTCGGACGCGGCTTTCCGATGGTCGAGGTGCGGGCGGCCCAGAGCTTTGCTGCATCGCGCACCGATTTCGACAGTCCCTGGATCAAATGGGCCGCGGATTCGGTGCTGGCGACCACCGGCAAGGCGCCGGCGGTGCTGCCGAATTTCGGCGGCTCGCTGCCTAACGACGTGTTCTCCGAAATCCTGGGCCTGCCGACGATTTGGGTCCCGCACTCCTATCCCGGCTGCTCCCAGCATGCGCCCAATGAGCACATCCTGCTGCCTTTGACCGAAGAGGCCTTGACGGTGATGGCCGGGCTGTTCTGGGATCTCGGCCAATTGCCAAAGCCACTCGCCTGAGCCGTTAACCTGAGCCGGCCATCCAGCCGAAAGTCACATTCTATTCCAGGCCGATTTGTGCTTGCATCCGGCCGCATCATCCTGAAAGGGGAAGAAAAAAGTGAAACATTTCCGTCACATCGGCCTCGCGCTCGCCGCGACCTTTGCCGTCAGCCAGGCCGGGGCCCAGGAGCTGACCGGCACGCTGAAGAACATCAAGGACACCGGCGCCATCACGCTGGGCTTCCGCGACTCCTCGATCCCCTTCTCCTATCTGGACGACAACCAGAAGCCGGTCGGGTTCGCGATGGACATCTGCTACAAGATCGTCGATGCCGTGAAGAAGGAGCTCAAGCTCGACAAGCTCGAGGTCAAGCTCAACCCGGTGACCTCGGCGACGCGCATCCCGCTGATGGCCAATGGCACCATCGACCTCGAATGCGGTTCGACCACCAACAATGCCGAGCGCCAGAAGCAGGTCGCCTTCACCAACACCCACTTCCTGACCGCCAGCCGCTACGTGTTCAAGAAGTCGAGCGGCCTGAAGTCGATCGACGACCTCAAGGGCAAGACGGTGGTCTCGACCGCCGGCACCACCAACATCAAGCAGCTCACTGAAGCCAACGTAGCCAAGGGCCTCGGCGCCAACATCATTCCGGCCAAGGACCATGCTGAAGCCTTCCTGATGGTCGAGACCGACCGCGCGGTCGCCTTCGTCATGGACGACATCCTGCTCGCCAGCCTCGTCGCCGGCTCGAAGTCGCCGGATGACTATGCGATCTCCAAGGACGCGTTCTCCAAGCCCGAGCCCTACGGCATCATGCTGCGTAAGGACGACGCGCCGTTCAAGAAGGTGGTCGATGCGGCAACCGCTGCGATCTATACCTCCGGCGAGGGTGAGAAGATCTACGCCAAGTGGTTCACGACCAAGATCCCGCCGAAGGGTCTGAACCTGAACACGCCGATCTCGGCCGAGCTGAAGAACGAGTTCGCCAAGCCGACCGACTCGCCGAACCCGGACGATTATAAGTAAGATGCTGTTCGCCTCTCCCCGCGTGCGGGGAGAGGCCCACCCTAGCCCTCTCCCTGCAAGCGGGGAGAGGGAAGAAATTCCAGCCATTCTGGAGGGAGAGTGGCCGGACATTTGCATAGGCGCTCGGACAATCATGACGGGCGCGTTCGCGCGGGGGACACGTGAACTATCACTGGAACTGGGGAATTTTCTTCGAGCCGAACCCGATGGGGACCGGCACCTATCTCGACATGCTGCTGTCGGGACTGGTGCTGACCATCAAGACGGCGCTGCTCGCCTGGGTCATCGCGCTGATCTTCGGCTCGATCGTCGGCGTCATGCGCACGCTGCCGTCGCGGGGAGCCTACTGGTTCGGCTTCTGCTGGGTTGAATTCTTCCGCAACATGCCGCTGCTGGTGCAGCTCTTCCTGTGGTTCTTCGTGCTGCCGGAATTGCTGCCGAGGGCGGCCGGCCTGTGGCTGAAGCAATTGCCGAACGCGCCGTTCTGGACGGCGGCGATCGGCGTCGGCTTCTTCATGTCGGCGCGCGTTGCCGTGCAGTTGCAGGCGGGCATCGGTTCGCTGCCGCGCGGGCAGAAGATGGCCGCGACCGCGCTCGGGCTCACCACCGTGCAGGGCTACCGCTACGTGCTGCTGCCGATGGCGTTCCGCATCATCCTCCCGCCGCTGACCTCCGAGTTCCTCAACACCATCAAGAACACGGCGGTCGCCATCACCATCGGCCTGATCGAGCTGACCGGACAGGCGCGCTCGATGCAGGAGTTCTCGTTCCAGGTGTTCGAGGCCTTCACGGCCGCGACGCTGCTCTATCTCCTCGTCAACGCCATTGTCGTGACCGCGATGCGCTATCTCGAGCGCTACGTCGCGATCCCCGGCTACATCACGGGGAAATAGCGCCATGCTCGGGAGTTTCGATTTCGACGTCATCCGCAGGTCGCTCCCCTACCTATTCTACGAGGGCATGACCTTCACGCTGACGCTGACCGCGCTCGCCGCGCTCGGCGGCCTGGTCTTCGGCACGGCGATCGCGCTAATGCGGCTGTCCGGCTACAAGACCCTCGGGCGCATCGCCGGCCTCTATGTCGACTTCATGCGCTCGCTGCCGCTGGTGCTGGTCATCTTCTGGTTCTACTTCCTGGTGCCCTATATCGGGCAATGGGTGACCGGCGCCTCGCGCCCGATCAGCGTCGGCGCGTTCGCGTCCTCGCTCATCACCTTCATCATGTTCGAGGCGGCGTATTTCTCCGAGATCATGCGCGCCGGCATCCAGTCGATCTCGCGCGGCCAGCCGGCGGCGGCGAGCGCGCTCGGTCTGAGCTACGCCCAGACCATGCGCTACGTCGTGCTGCCGCAGGCGTTCCGCAACATGCTCCCCGTGCTGCTGACCCAGACCATCGTGCTGTTCCAGGACACCTCGCTGGTCTACGTGCTGTCGATCCCGGACTTCCTGGGCGCGGCCAGCAAGGTCGCGCAGCGCGACGGGCGCCTCGTTGAAATGTATCTGTTCGCCGCCGTCGTCTACTTCACCATTTCCTGTATCGCGTCCTTCGGCGTTCGCCGCCTGCAGTCGCGCATCGCCATCATTCGATAGAGCGCATCGGTCATGATCGAAATCAGCCACGTCAACAAATGGTACAGCCCGACCTTCCAGGTGCTGACCGACTGTACTACCAGCGTCACCAAGGGCGAGGTCGTCGTGGTTTGCGGCCCCTCGGGCTCGGGCAAGTCGACGCTGATCAAATGCGTCAACGCGCTGGAGCCGTTCCAGAGCGGCGACATCTCGGTCGACGGTACCAAGGTCAACGATCCCAAGACCAATCTGCCGAAGCTTCGCTCGCGCGTCGGCATGGTGTTCCAGCATTTCGAGCTGTTCCCGCACCTCAAGATCATCGACAATCTCTGCCTCGCGCAGGAGAAGGTGCTGGGCCGTGGGCATGACAAGTCGGTCACCAAGGGCATGCAACTCTTGGAGCGTGTCGGCCTGAAGGAGCAGGCGCAGAAGTTTCCGGCGCAGCTCTCGGGCGGCCAGCAGCAGCGCGTTGCGATTGCACGCGCGCTGGCGATGGATCCGATCGTCATGCTGTTCGACGAGCCGACCTCGGCGCTCGACCCCGAGATGGTCAGCGAGGTGCTCGACGTCATGGTCGACCTGGCCCGCGAAGGCATGACCATGATGGTCGTCACCCACGAGATGGGCTTCGCCCGCAAGGTCGCCAACCGCGTGATCTTCATGGACCGCGGCGAGATCGTCGAGGACGCCCCGAAGGACGACTTCTTCGGCAAACCCCGCAGCGACCGCGCGCAGAAGTTCTTGTCGAAGATTCTGTCGCACTAGCTCCTCTGTCATTCCGGGACGCGCCGGAGGCGCGGGCCCGGAATCCATCAAGCGGCAGTACGCGAGGTGAGATGGATTCCGGGCTCATTCGCTTTGCGAATGCCCCGGAATGACGGATCGAGGGTTTATCGGGCTCGCCAAATCTCCTATACCGATAGCCAAATCCCCCATCCCCTCCCAGGAGACCTGCCTTGGACCCGATCGCCTATGTCAACGGCTCATTCGTCCCGCTCTCGGAAGCCAAAATCTCGGTGCTCGATCGCGGCTTCCTGTTCGCCGACGGCATCTACGAGGTCTCGGCGGTGCTGGACGGCAAGCTGGTCGACAATGCCTCGCATCTGGCGCGGCTGGAGCGGTCGGTCGGCGAGATCAAGCTGAAGCTGCCCGAGACGATCGAGCGCATCACCGAGATTCAGAAAGAGCTGATCGCGCGTAACAAGGTCGTGAGCGGCCTCGTCTACCTCCAGGTCACGCGCGGCGCCGACAAGGGCCGCGACTTCCCGTTCCCCAAGGCCGACGTGAAGTCGAGCCTGGTGATGTTCACCTCCGAGAAGGACATCATCAACGCCCCGGTGGCAAAGACCGGCATCAACGTGATCACGGTGGCCGACATCCGCTGGGAGCGCCGCGACATCAAGAGCGTGGCGCTGCTCGCGCAAGTGCTGGCCAAGCAGGCCGCGGCCGAAGCCGGCGCGGGCGAGGCCTGGATGCTGCAGGATGGTTATGTGACCGAAGGCGGCTCGTCCACGGCGTTCATCCTGACCAAGGACGACGTCATCGTCACCCGCCAGAATTCCAACGCCATCCTGCCGGGCTGCACCCGCAAGGCGGTGATCGCGCTTGCCGAAGAGCGCCAGCTCCGCGTCGAGGAACGCTCCTTCACGGTCGCCGAAGCGCTCACCGCCAAGGAAGCGTTCATCACCAGCGCATCCTCGTTCGTGCAGCCGGTGGTCGTGCTCGACGGCAAGAAGATTGGTGATGGCAAGCCCGGCCCGATGGCGACGCGCCTGCGCGAGATCTACGTGGAGTTCGCCAAGGCGACGGCGGTTTAAGTCACACCCGCAGCTCTCGTAGGGTGGGCAAAGGCGCACTTGCGCCGTGCCCACGTCTTCTCTCGGATTCGCTGAAAGAACGGTGGGCACGCTTGCGCTTTGCCCACCCTACGAGACCGCTTGAGAGGACGCGCCGTCCTCACGCCACCGACGCCTTCACCTTCGCCGGATGCACCGCGCGGAACGCGATCGCGATCCTGTTCCAGGCGTTGATGGCGCCGATCAGCATGGTCAGGTTCACCGTGTCCGCGTCGGAGAATTGCGCGCGAACCTGTTCGTAGACGTCGTCGGGCGCATGGGTCTCCGAGATCAGCGTCACGGCTTCCGTCCAGGCCAGCGCGGCGCGCTCGCGGTCGGAATAGAGCGGGGATTCGCGCCAGGCATTGAGCAGGTAGATGCGCTGCTCGGTCTCGCCGCGCTTGCGTGCGTCCTCGGTGTGCATGTTGATGCAGAAGGCGCAGCCGTTGATCTGCGACGCGCGGATCTTGACCAGCTCGATCAGCGATTTTTCCAGGCCCGTCGACTGGATCTGCTCTTCGAGCGCCATCAGTGCTTTGATCGTATCGGGCGCGGCCTGGTAGTAGTTCATGCGGGGCTTCATGGTCGTTCTCCTTTTCTCCGGTTGGGATCAGTGGGCTCCGCCGGCCGAGACTTGGCCGGGCTTCTTCAGAAAGAATACGGCGATCAGAGCGACGATCAGCGCCATGCCGAGCAGATAGAAGGTATCGCTGAAGGCGAAGATATAGGCCTGCTTCTGCACGATATGGCCGATCGCAACATAGGCGCGATGCGACGCGTCCGCACGGTCGAGGATGCCGTGATTGACGAAATATTGCGTGAGTTGTTCCAGCCGCGTGCGCGTCGCCTGCTCGAACACCGAGACCGACTGCATCAGCACGTTGGAGTGATACTGCTCGCGCTTGGTCAGCACGGTCTGGAGCAGCGCGATGCCGACCGCGCCGCCGAGATTGCGCATCATGTTGAACAGGCCGGAAGCCGAGCCCGCATTCTCCGCTTCGATGCCTGACGTCGCCACCGCCGACAGCGGCGCCATGACGAGCGCCTGGCCGATCGCGCGGACGACGTTGGGCCACAACAGCTGGTCGGCGGCGTAGTCGTTGGTCATGTAAATGTTCATGAAGTTCGAGGCCGAGAACAGCACGAAGCCGATGCCGATGATGATCCGAGCGTCGAACCGCTGCATCAGGCGCGGCACCAGCGGGATCAGCACGAGCTGCGGCAGGCCGGTCCAGGCCAGCACCATGCCGATCTGTTCGGCATTGTAGCCCTGGATGCGTGCCAGATATTGCGGCAGGATGAATACCGAGCCGTACAGCGCGACGCCGAGCAGGAAATTGGCGAGCATGCCGAAGCCGAAATTGCGGCGGGCGAGCAGGCGCAGGTTCAGCAACGGCTTCTTCACCGTGAGCTCGATGACCAGGAAGGCGGTCAGCGCCACTGCGGCGATGATCGACAGCCTGACGATGAAGGGCGAGCCGAACCAGTCGTCCTTGTTGCCTTCCTCCAGTACGGTCTGCAGTGCCGACAGCCCGATCGCCATGGTGATGATGCCGGCCCAGTCGCCCTCGCGGAGCAGCGCGAGCTTCATGGGCTTTGCTTCGAGCGCGTACCAGAGCATGCCGACCATGATCGCGCCGGGCACGAGGTTGACGTAGAAGATGTACTGCCAGCCGAAATTCTCGGTGAGATAGCCGCCGATGGTCGGGCCGATCGCCGGTGCAAACGTCGCCGACAGCGCGAACAGCGCAAGTCCGACCGGCTGCTTGCCGCGCGGTAGCAGCGTGATGATCAGCGTGAAGGCCATCGGGATCAGCACGCCGCCGGTAAAGCCCTGCACCGCACGCAGCACGATCATCTGCGGCAGGTCCTGCGCGAGCGCGCACGCCGCGGAGAGAGCCAGGAACAGGATCGCATTGGTGAGGAGATAGATGCGGATCGAGAACACCTGCGCGAGCCAGCCGGACAGCGGGATCACCACGATTTCCGCGATCAGGTAGGACGTGGAGATCCAGCCGCCGTCGTCGATGCCGGCGCCGATCGCGCCCTGGATGTCGGCGAGCGAGGCGTTGACGATCTGGATGTTCAGCACCGCCATGAAGGCGCCGAGCGTGGCGCCGATCACCGCGATCCAGGTTTTTGCAGAAACCGCCGGCGTCGCTGGCGCAACAGGGGCAGGGATGCTGGCGGCGGACGCAGCGTTGACGGTCGGTTGGAGCGTGCTCATGGAAGCCTCGTCTCGGGTACGGAGACAGGATGCGTTAGGCGGGTGGTTTCGATAATCGAGGAAGTTCTGGAAGGATCATCCGGCAGGATTTGACAATCCCGCCGGTGCCTCCCCGGCTTCAGCCGCCGTTCGGGCGTATCGTATTGTCGGCGAGGCGCTTGGCCGTCTCTCGTTCGGCCAGCACCGTCGCCTTGGTGTCGACGGTCGGCACCGCCGACATGCCGGGCCGCAGCAAGCCAGCGAGGCTGTGATCGTCGAGCACGATCTTCACCGGCACGCGCTGCACGATCTTGGTGAAATTGCCCGTGGCATTGTCGGGCGGCAGCAGCGCGAATTCGAGTCCGCTGGCCGGCGACAGGCTGTCGACATGGCCGCGCAGGGTCTGGTTGCGAAAACTGTCGACGTGCAGCTCGACCGATTGGCCGGGGCGCACATGCGTCAGCTGCGTCTCCTTGAAGTTCGCGACGACATAGACCGCATCGAGCGGCACCACCGCCATCAACTGCGTGCCGGCCTGCACGAACTGGCCGACGCGCAGGCTGCGGGCGCCGACCGTGCCGTCCACCGGCGCGGTGATCTCGGTGTAGGACAGGTTCAACGCCGCCTGCTGCGCGACCGCGCGGGCGCGCTCGAGCTGCGCCGTGGCCTGGGCGCGTTGGGTGGTGAGCACGTCGACCTTGCGCTGCGCGGCCACGAGGCCCGATTTCGCGTGCTGCAATTGCGCGCTGCTGGCGCGCAGCGCCGCATCGGTCTGCTGTGCGCGCTGGATCGTGCCGGAGCCCGACTTCATGAGATCGTCGTAGCGGGCGCGCTCCTCCTGCGCGAATTTCAGATTGGCGTCCGCGGCCGCGACGTCGGCCGTGCTCTGCTCGATAACCGGTTGCTGCAGCTCGAGCTGGGCATCGATGTTGCGCACCGAGGCTTCGCCGGCGGCGACGTCGGCTCTGGCTTGGTCAAGCGCCGCCTTGAAGTCGCGGTCGTCGATCCTGGCGAGCAGCTGGCCAGCTTTGACCTTCTCGTTGTCGCCGATCAACACCTTGGCGATGTAGCCGGAGACTTTTGGCGCGATGATTGTGGAGTCCGCCTTCACATAGGCGTCGTCGGTGGTCTCGAGGTAGCGGCCGTAGGTCCAGTAATCGTGTCCGTAATAGACCATGGTTGCCGTGCCTGCGAGGAGCGCAAGCACCAGGGCCGCGCGCCGGAGCTTGGCCCGGGCCGGGACGGCTGGCGGCACCTTGGCGTAATCGCGAGTGATTTCAGTCGCTTGCTGGAAGGTCTCGGTGCGGGGCAGCTCGGACATTGCGGTCTCCTGTCGGCTCGCTGAGACTATCGGTCTTGCCGGCTCCGGTGATAATTGGCAAAATTCTGGAAGGATTATCCATTCGGGGTGGATAATCGGAGCCGCCGCCTGGTTCGTGATGTTCTACCCGGCCCGGGCCGCGGCTGCCCCAGAGCGATTGCCGTCTCTGTCGTGCGATTGCTGCTGAGGCGTGCGTCCCCGTGCAGGCGAAGCTGCAAGCGGGACGAGCTATGTGTGTGAACTGATGATCCCGGACGAACGTCTCGCGATTGTCGATCAGAAGCGGATAATCACGCAGCCATGGATCGATTGACCAGCCTCGAAGTGTTCAGCCGGGTGGTCGAGACCGGCGGCTTCTCCGCAGCAGCCCGCAAGCTCAACATGTCGACCACCATGGTGAGCAACCACGTTCAGGCGCTGGAAGACCGGCTCGGGGTGAGGCTGCTTCACCGCACCACGCGCAAGGTCAACCTCACCGAGATCGGCAAGGCCTATTACGACCGCTGCGTCCAGATCCTCGCCGACATCGAACAGGCCGACGACATCGCGGGCGAATTGCAGTCAGTGCCCCGCGGCACGCTGCGCATTCACGTCGCCACCCATATGGTGCCGTTCGTGACGCCGGTGGTGGCGAAACTGCTGTCGGCCTATCCGGAGCTCAAGATCGATCTGCGCATGGGCGAGGCCGATGTCGATCTCATCGAGGAAGGCTATGACGTTGCCCTGCGCATGACCCCGCCGCCGGATTCGAGCCTGATCGTGCGCAGCCTTGCCACCTGGCGGCACGTGCTGTGCTGTTCCCACGATTACATCGAGAAGCACGGCCGGGTGCAGAAGCTCGACGAGCTCACCACGCACAATTGCGGTCGTCACCTGAACTATCCGTTTGGCGACGAGTGGCACTTCCTTGACCGCAAGGGCGCGCCGGCTTCGGTGCGCATCTCCGGCAGCTTCGTCACCAACAGCGGGGAAGCGCTGCGGAAGGTCGCGCTGGAAGGGGCGGCCGTGTGCCTGATGGCAGGGTTTCTCATTCAGGACGACCTTGAAGCCGGCCGCCTCGTGCGCCTGTTACCGGAATATCGGACGGTCGAGCTGTCCATGAACGCGGTCTATCCGCATCGGCATCATCTGTCGGCGAAGGTCAGGACCTTCATCGACATGCTCGTGCACCACAGCGCCGAGCAGCAGAAGCTGATCAATCCGTATTCGTGACGCCCAGTGGTCGGTGCCGTAGGGTGGGCAAAGGCGCACCGCGCCGTGCCCACGATCTCCTTATGATAGTCACAGAAGGTGGGCACGCTTCGCTTTGCCCACCCTACGAGAGCGTCAGCGCGGTGGCGGCAATCTCCCGAACACGCTGTCGAGCGCCATGCCGATTGCGAGCAGCCGGCGATCACTTCCCGCGGGGCCATCCAGCTCAAGCCCGATCGGCAGTTTGCTCTTGGTACCAAGCGCAATCGGAATCTGGATTCCGGGAATGCCGGCATTGCTGCCGGGATCGGTGTTCTGGATGAAGAGGCCGAAATTTTTGAGCGTGCTGGACTCCGGATTGGAGGGGATGGCAACGCGCGGTGTGGTCGGGAAGGCAACGGCATCGAGCCGGTTGTCGGCAAAGGTCTTGGCGTACAGCGCCTGCAGGGCAGGGCGCGCAGTCTTGATCGCGGCGTCGTAGATCGGCTTGGCGTCAACCAGCGTGCCATCGGGTGCGGGCAGTTTGCGCGGAATCACCAAGCCATCATAGGTGCCTTTGACGTCGGCGCTGGCGATCTTCTCCGCCACTGCCTCGATGCTGAGGCCGGTGCCGGTGTGCTTGAGATAAGCGACCAGATCATCATAGGCCTCGTACAGCGCGATGGGAAAACTGACCTGGCCGTTGATTTCAGGCAGCTGCGGCATCTCTATCTCGACGACCGTGACGCCCTGCGCCTTCATTCTCGCGATGGCCGCCTGGAATGCGGCGTCGGTGTCGGCATCGAGATTGGTCAGCATCGTCTTCACGATGCCGATCCGCGCCTGCTTCAGATCGGCCGGCGCAACGGCATCGCCACCGGCAATGACGCGATCGAGCAGTGCGACGTCGGCGATGGTTGCAGCCATGGGCCCCGCGGTATCGCGGGTGTGCGAGATCGGCGCGATGCCAGCTTGCGGATAGCGGCCGACGGTCGGGCGCAGCGAGGCGCATCCATTCAAGGCGGCGGGGACCCGCACCGATCCGCCGGTGTCGGTGCCGAGCCCGCCCGCGACGATCCGCGCGCTGATCGCCGCGCCCGTGCCTGAGGAGGAGCCGCCGGCAATCAGGGCGTGATCATAGGCGTTGCGCACGCCGAACTCGGTGCCGGTATTGAACGCGGTGTTGTAGCCGGAGATGCCGAAGGCAAGCTCGTGCATGCTGGTCTTGCCGATGATGACCGCGCCGGCGGCACGCAGCTTTGCCACAACGGGTGCATCGGCCTTCGGAATGTAATGCTGCAGCGCCGGTGTTCCGGCGCTGCAGGGCAGCCCGGCCACCTCGATATTGTCCTTGATCACGATGGGCACGCCGCCGAGGAGTTTGCTCCTGTCGCCGTTTGCGTCGAACGCCGCGGCGGCCCTCAAGGCGCCGGCTTCGTCCAGAGTGACGAAGGCATTGAGCTCGGCATTGGCCTTGGCACGGGTCAGGGCTTCCCGGGTGAGCGCGGTGCTCGTGACCTTTCCGGCGCCGAGGGCGGCCGCGGCCTCGGTCAGTGTCAACTGGTCGAAATCCATGATGCGTCACCCGTCATTGCAAGGGCGCCGTCAGGGCGCTCCCTTGGGTTCAGAGGCTGAAGCCTCGGCGACGCCGCGTCAACCGTAGGCGTGCATTCTTGCCGGCGATGGTGTGTCGAGTTCAGCGAGCAGCCGCTCGACCTCGGGCTTCACCTTGGCGATTGCGGTGTCCTTCACCGGCCCATAGCCGCGAATATCCATCGGGCCTTTGGCAATCGCCACGAGATGTGCCAGATGCGCCGCGTCGAGCTTGCCGAGCATGCGTTCGATCAGGTCCTCATACCAGGCGATCAGTTCCCGCTCGGCGCGCCGTTCCGCGGTGTAGCCGAACGGATCGAACGGCGTTCCGCGCAACCCCTTCAATCGCGAGAGCACCGCGAGCGGCATCTGAATCCACTGGCCGAAGGCGCGCTTGCGCGGCCGGCCGCGGGCGTCGTGCTTGGACGACAGGAACGGTGGGGCAAGATGGTACTGGACACTGAAGCCGTCCTCGAACTCGCGCTTCAGCTCGTCGAGGAAGCCGCTTCTCATATGCAGGCGCGCCACCTCGTACTCGTCCTTGTAGGCCATCAGCTTGAACAGCGCGCGGGCGACGGCCTCGGTCAGCGCCTCGCTGTTCAGGCCGGCTTCGGCATTGCGGACCTTTGCGACGATCGTCCGGTAGCGCGCCGCGTAGGCCGCATTCTGATAGGCTGTTAGGAACTCGGCGCGCCGGGCAATGAGCTGGTCGAGCGTCTCGGCTTCCGACGCATCGTCCGCCTTCGGCAGAAAGTCCGGATCGGCCGCGGCAATCCGGCCCCAGGCAAAGGCCTGCTTGTTGCGTTCGACCGCGACGCCGTTGAGCTCGATCGCGCGCAGCAGCGCCTGCAGCGAGACGGGGATCAGGCCGTGCTGCCAGGAAAAGCCCAGCATGATGATATTGGCATAGACGGCATCGCCGAGCAGCCGTTCGGCCAGCGCATTGGCGTTGATGGTGTCGAGATTGCCGTCGCCGACGACCTGCCGGATCGCGCGCAGGCGGGCTGGCGAAGCAAGATCGGCGTCGCGGAAACGGACGACATCGCCGGTCGGCATCTCCGCAGTGTTGACAGCGGCACGCGTGCCCCGGCGATAGGTGCCGGACGCTTTTGGCGCGGAGCTGACGACGAGGTCGCAGCCGATCAGCGCATCGGCCGCGCCCTGGTCGATGCGGACCTGATGCAGCGCTTCGGGTGAGGCGGCGAGGCGGATATAGCTCAGCACCGGGCCGAATTTCTGCGCGAAGCCGGTGAAGTCCAGCACCGAGACGCCAAAGCGTTCGAGATGCGCGGCCATGCCGATCAGCGCGCCGACCGTGATCACGCCGGTGCCGCCGACGCCGGTCACCAGCAGGTCGCAGGGCCGGTCAAGCGTGGCGGGGGCGGGCAAAGGAAGCGTGGCGGCCCGGCCGGCCGCGTCGATCTGGCTCGCGCTTTTCTTCCGCCGCGTCGCGCCTTCGACGGTCACAAAGCTCGGGCAGAAGCCGTTGAGGCAGGAGAAATCCTTGTTGCAGGCCGACAGGTTGATCTGCCGCTTGCGGCCGAACGGCGTCTGCTTCGGCTCGACGCTGAGGCAGTTGGATTCGACCGAGCAGTCGCCGCAACCTTCGCAGACGAGATCGTTGATGTAGGCGAAGCGTTTTGGATCGGCCATCTGCCCGCGCTTGCGGCGGCGCCGCTTCTCGGTGGCGCAGGTCTGCTGGTAGATCAGGACAGACACCCCGGAAATGTCGCGCAGCTCCCGCTGCACGGCGTCCATCTCCTCGCGAGGGTGAATGGTCACGCCGCTGGGCAGGTCCGCCGGGCTGAAATGCGCGGGATCGTCTGACACCAGCGCGATGCGCTCCACGCCTTCGGCGCGGACGCTGTGTGCGATGGCATGCACGCTGATGGGGCCGTCGACTGGCTGGCCGCCGGTCATCGCGACAGCGTCGTTGAACAGGATCTTGTAGGTGATGTTGGCCTTGGCAGCGATCGCCTGCCGGATCGCCATCGAGCCCGAGTGATAATAGGTGCCTTCGCCGAGATTCTGAAAGACGTGCTTCTTGCCGGTAAATCGCGATGAAGCGGCCCAGTTCACGCCCTCGCCGCCCATCTGGATCAGCGACGAGGTCTCGCGGTCCATCCAGCTCGCCATGAAATGGCAGCCGATGCCGGCGAGCGCCTTCGATCCCTCCGGCACCTTCGTCGACGTGTTGTGCGGGCATCCCGAGCAGAAATAGGGCGTACGCGTTGCGCCCGGGACATTGATCGTGCGCGCGGCCTCCGGCATCAGGGCGGCGGCGCGTGCAGCGAGATTGAGGCCCGGAAACATCGGATCGAGCCGGCGCGCGAGCACGCCAGCCAGCGCGCGTGGCGACAATTCGCCGATCCAGGAGATCAGCCTTGCGCCGGTTTCATCATGCTTGCCGACCATGCGCTCGGGCTTTGTGCCGGGATAGTCGTAAAAATATTCCTTGAACTGGCTCTCGATGATGCCGCGCTTTTCCTCGACCACGAGGATCTCGCGCTTGCCCTTCACGAAATCCATGGCGTCATGCAACGCCAGCGGCCAGACCATGCCGACCTTGTAGACGTCGAGGCCGATGCTGCGGCAGGCGGCTTCATCGAGGCCCATCAGCCGCAACGCTTCCATCAAATCGAGATGCGCCTTGCCCGTCGTGACGATGCCGTAGGTGGCGCTGGGGATGTCGTAGATGTGGCGATCGATCGGGTTGGCCTTGGCAAAAGCGTAGACCGCGTGCTTCTTTGCCTCCAGCCGCTCCTCGATCTGCGGGCCCGGCAAATCGGGCCAGCGATAGTGCAGGCCGCCCGGCGGCGGCGTGAAGTCGGGCGTACGGAAGAGTCGCGGCGGGCGCAGCGCGACGGATGCGCCTGATTCCACGATCTCCGAGATCGCCTTGAAGCCGACCCACATGCCGGAAAAACGGCTCAGCGCGTAGCCATATTCGCCGAACGCCAGATATTCGCCGACATCGGCCGGGTGCAGCGTCGGCATGAACCAGCTCATGAAGGCGACGTCGGACTGGTGCGGCATCGACGACGACACGCAGCCGTGGTCGTCGCCGGCGACCACCAGCACGCCGCCATGTGGCGAGGAGCCATAGGCATTGCCGTGCTTGAGCGCATCGCCGGAGCGATCGACGCCGGGGCCCTTGCCGTACCAGAGGCCGAACACGCCATCGACCTCGCGGTCGGCTTGCGTCTCGACCTGCTGCGAGCCGAGCACCGCTGTCGCCGCGAGGTCCTCGTTCACTGCAGGAAGGAATTCGATGCGGTCTCGCTTGAGGCGTTCCTGGATGCGCCATAGTTCGAGATCGACGCCGCCGAGCGGCGAGCCGCGATAGCCGGAGATGAAGCCCGCGGTGTTGAGGCCGTTCGCGCGGTCGCGCCTCGCCTGGTCGAGCGCGATGCGGACGATGGCCTGCGTGCCCGTGAGGAAGACGCGGCCCTCCTCGCGATCGTAGCGGTCGGAGAGATCGTAACTGTCGAGTGACGGAATGGCGTCCATGGCGGACCTCGCGCGGCATCCTGCCTGTGATGGAAGGTTATGCCCGGGAGGCTGGTAGGTCTTACCTATTTATCCCGCGTAGATCACAAATTCGGTAGGATTTTGCACGGCGACATCAAATTTGGTAGATGTTCCCAACTTGGGAGGCTTCCATGATCGAAGAGCAGGACACGCGAATACTCGCCCATCTGCAGAAGGATGGTCGCGCCACCAATCAGCAACTCGCCGACGAGGTCGGCATGTCCACCTCGGCCTGCTGGCGCCGGGTGCGGGCGCTGGAGGAGAGCGGCGTCATCCAGGGCTATGCGGCGCTGGTCGCGCGCGAGCAGGCGGGGTTTACGATGTCGGCCATCCTCCACGTCTCATTGGAGCGGCACGATGCGAAGTTCGTCGACGAATTCGTGGCCAGGGTCACGACGCGCCGTGAGGTGCTGGAATGTTTCGCGACCACGGGCGATGCCGACTATCATTTGCGCGTCGTGGTGCAGGACATGGCAGCCTACAACCGCTTCCTCGACGAGTTCATGTTCCGCATTCCCGGCATCCGCCATGTCCGCAGCAACGTGGTGCTGAAGGAGATCAAGACGAGCGTGGCGCTGCCGTTTTGATTTCGCGGGAAGTGCCGTAGGGTGGGCAAAGCGAAGCGTGCCCACCATCGCTAGCAAAATCGCGGAGGAGCGGTGGGCACGGCGCAAGAGCGCCTTTGCCCACCCTACGGCACCTTTGTCACCGCTGCTCCCGCACAAACCTGTTGCGCAACGTCCCGACGCCCGTGAGCTCGATCTCCACGACATCGCCGTGCTTGATGTCGGGCGAAGCGCCGTCGGTGCCCATCCATATCACGTCGCCGGGCCATAGCGTGAAATACTTGGTCAGCTCGACCAGGAACGGCACCACGCCGAAGATCATGTCGCGGGTCGCGAAGCGGTTGGTCTCCTTGCCGTTGACCCGGACAACGGTCTCCATCCTGGCGAGATTCGCCTCGGTCTCGATCCACGGGCCCATCGGCTTGAACGTGTCGGCGTTCTTCGAGCGCCACAGGCTGCGGTCGGCCTTCTGCCAGCTGCGTTCGCTGACGTCGTTGCCGATGGTGTAGCCGAACACGCAATCCATCGCGTTCTCTTTATTGAGGTGCTTCACCTTCTTGCCGATGACGACGACGAGCTCGCCTTCATAGTGGATCTTGTCGGTCGCAAAGGACGGGATCACGACGTCCTCGTCATGCGCGATCAGCGCATTCTGCGCGCGATAGCCGATCTCGGGACGGTCGGGCACGGCCGGCACCTCGCCGCGCTTGTCGGCGGCTTCCTTCAGGTGCTTCAGATAGTTCAGGCCGACACAATAGAAGGTGCGCGGGATCAGCGGCAGCTCGATCTTGACCTCGCTGAGCGGATGCGTGCGCGAGGTTCGTTGCCATTCGCCAAAGGGATCGCCGTCGACCGCGATGATCTGATCGCCCTCGATGATCCCCCAGGATGTCCTGTCCGCGGCGGTGAATTTCAGCCAGCGCATAGCGTGTCCTCGTCGTTATTCCGCGGCATCGCGCGGCTGCACCTTCCAGGCCCCGGCGGCCGGCCGCTTCAGCCCGAGATTTTCGCGCAACGTCTTGCCGTGATAGTCCTTCTGGAACAGCCCGCGGCGCTGCAGCTCCGGCACGACGTGTTGCACAAAGTCTGCGTAGGAGCCGGGCACATAGGTCGCGGCGATGACAAAGCCGTCGCAGCCGCGCTCGACGAACATTTCCTCTAACTTGTCGGCGATCTCCCTGGGGCCGCCGACCATGGCGTCCTGCACCTGACCACGGCCGGAGAAGGTGACGAAGTCGCGCGCGCTCGGATTGCTCTTGCCTGAATTCTTCAGCACGCCGTCGCGGATGCCCAAAATGCCCTGCATGCTCTTGAGCTCTTCCGTGGTCAGGGGCTCGTCGAGATCCTTGGAGGCGAAATCGTAATTGAGCGCTTCGGCGAGCAGCGACAATGCGTCGATCTGCAGCGGCAGCTTGTTGATCAGCGCCATCTTGTCCTCGGCTTCCGTCTTGGTCGCGGCGCAGACCGGCGTCGTCAAATTGCAGAGGAACATCTGGTCGGGATCACGGCCGGCTTTCGCGGCTTCGTTGCGCACGGCCGCATAGCCTTCCTTGGCCGCGGCGAGGTTGCGCGCGGCGGTGAAGATCACCTCGCCCCAGCGGCCGGCAAAGCGCTGGCCGCGGCCGGAGGCGCCTGCCTGGATGATCACAGGATGGCCCTGTTGCGAGCGCGGTACCGTGAACGGGCCGCGCGATTTGAAGGACGCACCCTTGTGGTCGAGTCGCTTCACCTTGGTCGGATCGGCAAAGCGGCCGCTCTTTTTGTCCATAATGAGTGCGCCGTCCTCCCAGGTATCCCAATGGCCGAGCACGACCTCCATGAACTCGTCGGCGCGGTCGTAGCGGGAATCATGTTCGGGATGGGAGTCGCGCCCCATGTTGAGCGCCTCGCCGTCGTTCAGCGACGTCACGACGTTCCACCCCGCGCGTCCGCCCGACATCAAATCGAGCGTCGCGAAACGGCGGGCGACGTCGAACGGTTCGTAGTAGGTGGTCGAGCAGGTCGCCCCTAAGCCGAGCTTGTCGGTCACCATGCCCATCGTGGTCAACACGATCAGCGGGTCCATCTTCACGCAGCGGATACCGTATTCGACGGTGTGGGCGTGGTCGTTGCCGTAGCGGTCCGGCATCGCCAGGCGATCATCGAAGAAGGCCATGTGGAATTTGCCGGCTTCGAGGATTTTTGCGATCTCCTGGTAATAATCGGCCGACATCGAATCGTCGCGCGAGTCCGGATGTCGCCACGAGCTCGGCAAGTTGGTGCAGTTTTGCGCCTGGAGGAAGCCGACCAGTACCATCTGCCGATTCATGCTGCTGTTCTCCTGATAGCGTCAGGCCAGATTGAGGACCGTGTCGAGCCGGTAGTCGCGCGCCAGCGCGCGCAGCTTGTCCCAGGTCGCATCCTCGATCTCGATGCCGTCGCGCAGGCGCTGCTGCTCGCGCAGGCCCTCGATCTCGCCGGGATAGTAGACGCCCTTGCTGCCCTCGGACGGCGGCGTCGATTTCAGGTAATGCGCGAATTCGGCGACCTCGCGCTTGAACTCCTGCAGCGGGCGGAAGGCGGCGACATTGAACACCGCCATGAAGCAGCCGTCATTGTGCCGCCCCGTGGGCTCGACGCCGAAGCCGAGGCCGGTGAGCAGGCCGCACAGCACCTCGACCATGGCAGCGAGGCCGCTGCCCTTGTAGCCCTCAGTGCCGCCGAGCGGCAGCAGCGCGCCGCCCTTGCGATATTGGGTCGGGTCGGTGGTGTGTCGCCCCTCGGCATCGATGATCCAACCGGTCGGGATCTCTTCGCCGCGCGCGACCGCGAGCTGAATCTTGCCGGCCGCGACCGCCGAGGTCGCCATGTCCAGATAGAACGGCGCCTCGAGGTCGGACGGCACCGCGATCGAGATCGGGTTGGTGCCGAGCCGCGCTTCCTTGCCGCCGAACGGTGCCACATGTTTTGGCGAGCGGCCGGAATCCGCCGTCGCAATCCCGATCATGCCTTCCCGCATCGCCATCAATGGGTAGGCGGCGAGGCGGCCGACATGGCTTTGCCGGAACACGGTGCAGGCGGCGACGTTCGCCGTCTTCGCCTTCTCGATCGTGAGGGCCATCGCTTTGGCGTTGACGTGGAAGCCGAAGCCCCAATGGCCGTCGATCACGGTCGTGGTCGGCGATTCCTGGACGATGGTCCATTTGGCGCCGGGAACGATGTGCCCCGCCTTGATGCGGTCGATATAGGTGGGAACGGCGATCACGCCGTGGGAATCGTGGCCGGCGAGGTTGGCGTTGACGCAGCCGGTCGCGACGGCGTCGGCCTCTTCCTCGGAAGCTCCGGCCGCCTGGAGCAGCGCGGCGCTGATGCGCGTGAGGCGGTCGGCCCTGACGATCGGCATGGCGTTTCCCCGACGTGTGCCGTTAACGGGCTGCTTGTTGGGGACCATCGTCTCAAAGCGCGAGAGCGATATCAATCTCCCGTAAACCAACACAGGGCTGCAAATTCGTAAACGGAACACGCCTTTGGTCGAAGATTCGTCCCGCACGGTGGTATTTTCGAGAGTTTAGCGTCGCTCGTTCGCAGCTCGTTCACTTTGATCGAGGGTTTGCGACAGGCAATAACGACCACTTAGGCGATGGCCGTTCATAAAGGCACCGGGAGAAATAGGCAGAAATGCCTGGGAGCTGAGACGTGCCGACGACACTCGCGCGCACCTTTGCGGCGCTGAGCGCCATCAATGAAGCGATCCTCTACGCGAGATCGCCGGACGAGCTGTACCAGAAGGTCTGCGACGCCGGGTTTTCGAGCGGGGACTTTTTGGCCGTGGCCGTGTTCCTGGTGGGCCCCGATGGCCGGCGGCTGCGCTTTGCGGCCGGCTGCGGCGACGATATCCCGCGGCTGAGCTCGATCGAGATCACGACGGACGCCGGCACGCCGGAAGGATCAGGTGTCGGCGGCGAGGCATTTCGCGATCAGAAGCTGTGCATCAGCAACGATTATCTGAACGATCCGCGCTCGCTGGCGTGGCGCGAGGGAGCCACCAAGGCGCACATCGGTGCGGCGGCGGCGTTGCCGCTGCTCTGCAACGGCAAGAGCGTCGGCGTGTTGTACGTGACGCGGAGCGAGGCAAACTCGCTGAACGAGCAGATGGTGTCGCTGTTCGAGCGCATGTCGGCGAACATTTCCTACGCGCTGGACAATTTTTCGCGCGAGACGGCGCGGCAGACCAGCGAACGGGCGACACGGCGGCTCAACCGCATGTTCGGCGCTATCAGCGCCACCAACGAAGCGATCCTGCGGGCCAAGACTGAGCAGGAGCTGTACCAGCTCGTGTGCGACGCCTCCGTGCACAGCGGCAAGTCGCTGGCGACCATCGTGCTGCTCCGCGAGCCGGATTCGCACTGGATGAAGCCTGTCGCCGCCACCGGGCAGAATTTGGAGCTCGTCACCCAGGCGCGTTATTCGGTCGACCCGGACAATCCCTACGGCAAGGGCATCTCCGGCGAGGTGTTCCGGACACAGAAAGCCATCGTTGAGGACGATCTCGCCAGCCGGACCAAAGGCTCGCCCTGGGAGCAGGCCAACGTCAACACCGGCGTCGCCGCCTGCGTGGTCGCGCCGCTGACCAAGCGCGGCGAAAGCGTCGGCGTGCTCCTGTTCTTCATCAGCCGCTCCTGGGCCAAGGACGAGGAGATCGTCGCGCTGCTGCTGCGCATGGCGGAGAACGTCTCGTTCGCGATCGAGAATTTCGGCCGCGAGGCCGAGAAGGCCAGGATCGCGGCGGAAGAAGAACGCCTGGCGCGCATGTATGCGGCACTCAGCGCCACCAACGAGGCGATCCTGCGCGCACGGTCGCGGTCCGAGCTGTTCGACCTTGTCTGCGAGGCGACGGCGAAAGGCGCCAAGTTCACCTCGGCCAGCATCGCTCTGGTCGACCAGAGCGCCGAGCTGCTGCGCGTGGTCGCCAGCTACGGACCGAATGCCGACCAGGTTCGGAGCTTCAAGTTCTCGACCTCCGAGCAGGTGGCGGAAGGACGCGGGCTGACTGGCACCGCGTTCCGCACGCGCCAGCCTGCCGTCAGCAACGACGTGCTCGCCGACGACCGCATCGCGCCCTGGCAGGACAGCGCCCGCCGCAGCGGCATCGCGTCCTCCGCGGCGCTGCCGCTGTTCAACGGCGACCGGGTCGAGGGCGTATTCCTGTTCAACTCCCCGGAGTGCGGCGCCTTCACGCCCGAACTCGTCGAGCTGCTGCGCAAGCTCCAGGCCAACGTCTCCTTTGCGCTGGAGAATTTCGACCGCGCCGAGGCGAAGGCCAAGGCCGAGATGCAGCGCAATCGTCTGAGAGGCATGCTCGAGGCGCTGAGCGCGACCAATGAGGCGATCATGCGGGTGAAGACCCGTGCCGAATTGTTCGAGGTCGTCTGCGAGGCGGCGGTGCTCGGTGGCACCTTCTCCTCCGCAACCATCGCCATGGTGGATGCGACGAGACACTATCTCGACATTGCCATGACCAAGGGCGAAAGCTGCGGCCTGATCAAGGAATGGCGCTTCTCGACCTCGGCCGATGACCCGGAGGGACGCGGGCTCTCCGGCACCTCCTTCCGTACGCGCGCGCCTTGCGTCGCCAACGAGCTACTCACCGACATCCGCACCACGCACTGGCACCAGATCGCGCGCATGCAAGGCACGAAATCGGGGGCCTGCTTCCCGTTGCTCAGCAACGGCGGCGAGGCTGTCGGCGTGTTGCTGTTCCTGTCGCCGGACGAGGGCGCGTTCACGCAGGATCTCATTCAACTGCTGGGGCGGCTTGCCGAGAACGTCTCGTTCGCGCTCGACAATTTCGACCGTGCCGAGGAAAAGGCCCGCACCGAAGCGCAGAAGGAACGCCTGACGCGCATGTTCGCGGCGCTGAGCGCCACCAACGAGGCGATCATGCGGGCCAAGTCGCGCGCCGAGCTGTTCGACCTCGTCTGCCTCGCCGCGTCGAACGGCGCGAAATTCACCTCGACGACGATCGCGCTGGCAATGGAAGGCAGCGACCAGCTCGAGATCGTGGCGGCGGCCGGACCGTCTGCGAACACCACGCGCAACATCCGTCTTTCCATCGACCCCGAGCGTCCCGAGGGGCGCGGCATGAGCGGCACGGCGTTCCGCACGCGCCAGCCCTGCATCAGCAACGACTACCTCAACGACGATCGCGTCCGTGCCTTCCACGCCGTCGTGCGCGGCGACGGCGCGCGGTCGGGCGCGGCGTTTCCGCTCATCGCGCACGACCGTGCCGTGGGCGTCATGATCTACATGTCGACCGAGCCCGAAGCCTTCACGGAAGAGTTCGTCGAACTGCTGCAACGTCTGGCCGACAACGTCTCCTTCGCGATGGAGAATTTCGATCGGGCCGACGAGAAGAACCAGGCGGACGAGCGGATCGAGTATCTCGCCTCGCACGACAGTCTGACCGACCTGCCGAACCGCGAGACCTTCAACGGGCTGCTGCGCGCGGCGATCGACACCGCACAGCGCCACGATCACCGTTTTGCGGTGCTGTTCATCGATCTCGACCGTTTCAAGGTCATCAACGATTCGCTGGGGCACGAGGCCGGCGACCTGCTGCTGCTCGAAGTGGCGAACCGGCTGCGCGGCGCGCTGCGGGCCAGCGACGTGGTGGCGCGGCTCGGCGGCGACGAGTTCGTCGTCATCCTCGACCAGTGCGGCGAGATCGACGACGTCCAGCGCATCGCGACCGGGCTGCTCGCCGCGCTCGCCGAGCCCATGGAGCTCGCCGGCCACGAGTGCCACACCACGGCCTCGATCGGCATCGCGATGTATCCGGCCAACGGCTCCGACGCGCAGACGCTGACCAAGAACGCCGACATGGCGATGTATCTCGCCAAGGAGGATGGCAAGAACGGCTACCGCTTCTTCTCCAAGGAAGTGAAGACCCAGTCCATCGAGCGGCTGTCGCTGGAAAGCGCGCTGCGCCGGGCGCTGGAGCGCGAGCAGTTCTCGCTGAACTACCAGCCCAAGGTGGACATGGAAACCGGCCAGATCACCGGTGTGGAAGCGCTACTGCGCTGGACCCATCCCGATCTCGGCAACGTCTCGCCCGCACAGTTCATTCCGCTCGCGGAGGAAACCGGGCTGATCGTGCCGATCGGCCGCTGGGTGCTGAACGAGGCCTGCGCGCAGGCCATGGCCTGGCAGCGCCGCGGATTGCTGCCGCTGTCGATGGCGGTCAACCTGTCGCCGCGGCAGTTTGCCGACGAGCATCTGCTGCAGGACGTCGACGAGGCGCTGGCGGCCTCCGGCATGTCGCCGGTGCTGCTCCAGCTCGAGGTCACCGAGAGCATGATGATGCGCAATGTCGGACGCGCGCTCAAGGTGCTCGACGCCATCCAGAGCCGCGGCATCCGCCTTGCGATCGACGATTTCGGCACCGGCTATTCGTCGATGTCGCTGATGAAGCACTTCCCGATCGACACCATCAAGATCGACCGGTCCTTCGTGCGTGACCTGCCGCAGGATTCGGAGGACCAGGCGATCGCGCAGGCGATCATCAGCATGGGCAAGGCGCTCGGCATGACCGTCGTCGCCGAAGGCGTCGAGAACGCCGAGCAGGAGGCGTTCCTGCGCAGCCACGGCTGCGACGAGATGCAGGGCTTCCTGATCTCCAAGCCGCTGCCGGCGAAGCAGATGGCCGAATTGCTGCGGCCGATGGTCCTGCCGGTTGCACCGCCGCTCCAGCCCGAGCCGGATCCGGTTGCCACCGCGGCTGCGGCGCTACGGCTGAAACGCGCTGTCGTCTGACGGCTGCGGGTGCAGCTCGCGGACGTCATGATCGGCGCCCTCGGCGATGCTCGGAAAATCCTGCGGCCCCGTCAGCGACGTCTGCTCGACGAACAGCGCCAGAATCGTGCGCGCGCCGTCGGCGAAGCTCGTACCCTCGTGCAAGCCGAGCTCGGCGCACCATGTGCTGCTCATCGGCTCCTGATCGTCGACCACCGCCATCGCGGGCCCCCACCACCAGGCAGGCGCGGGCGAGCGCTCGTCCTCGGGCACGACGTGCCAGCGGACGAACTCATCCATCACACGCTCGAACTCCAGGCGTGCAGCCTGATGCATGCGGTCGATACTCCTTTGAATCCGCGCCCGATGACAGGCCGTCACGCAGATTCGATTGTGGTCCTGACATCAGGAAAAATCGGCTCGCGCAACAGGCGGGAGCCATGCATCCCGACCTCATCGTCGGTGATGCCCAAAAATGCGGCCGTCGGCGATACGCCAACGGCGGCAGCGAGCCTCCATTCTAGCCGCTTGGAGGCACGGCAGGCAAGGCACGGATGTTACGGTTGCTTAACGTGCCCAGAGCGGATGGGCCTTCTGGTGCCAGGCCCAGGCGGTGCGGATGACCGTGGGCAGGTCGGAGTGACGCGGCACGAAGTTCAGAACTTTTCGCGCGGCCGAGGGATCGGCGACCAGGTAAGTGGGATCGCCGGCGCGGCGCGGCTTGACGGTGTGCGGCACCTCGCGCCCGGTCTCCTGCCTGATGGCGTCGAGGATCTGGCGCACCGAGAAGCCCGCGCCGGTGCCGAGGTTGAAGCTGCCGCCGGCATGGCCCTGTTCCAGAAGCCTCAGTGCCGCGACATGCGCGGCGGCAAGGTCGGTGACATGGATGTAGTCGCGGATCGCGGTGCCATCGGGCGTGTCGTAATCGTCGCCGAACACGGCGAAGTCGACATGGCCCTGCAGCGCCATCATGGCGCGCGGAATGAGATGGGTCTCGTTGTCGCGCAGCTCGCCGATGCCGCCGGCGGGATCGGCACCGCTGGCGTTGAAATAGCGCAGGCAGAATGCACCGAAGCCGTAGGCCGAGCGATAATCGGCGAGCATGCGCTCGATCATCCATTTCGATGCGCCGTAGGGGTTGATCGGCGCGCAGGGGAAGTCTTCCGGCAGCTCCTTGGAATCGGCATTGCCGTAAACGGCGCCGGTCGAGGAGAACACGATGCGACGGCAGCCGGCGTTGCGCATCGCCTGCAACAGCGACAACGTGCCCTGCACGTTGTTGATGTAATATTTCTGCGGGTCGGTCATGGATTCGCCGACGAGGCTGGCGGCCGCGAAATGCATCACCGCCGTGACCTTGTGTTCGGCGAAGGCGCGCGCCAGCGCCGCGCCGTCGAGCAGATCGCCCGTCACGAGCGGACCGGCGACGAAACTGCGGTGACCTGTCGAGAGATTGTCATAAACGACGGGCTGATAGCCGGCGGCGGTCAGTGCGCGGCAGGCATGCGAGCCAATATAGCCTGCGCCTCCTGTGACGAGGACAGTCGGTCGATCGGTCATGTTGAATGCTGCTCTTCTCTCAGCGATTGAAGGGCCGTTTGCGGCTGAAGAGAAGATAGAGCGCGCGGGGGTTGGTGGTCAAATAGCGCCAGAACAGGCGGCGTGGCTCGAGCCATGTGCGCCAGGCCCATTCGAGTCCGAATTTCTGCATCCATTGCGGCGCGCGGGACCGGCTGCCCGACAAGAAGTTGAACAGGCCGCCGGATGTCTTGATGACGCCGACATTGGTGAGCAGCGGCGTGAATTCCTCGACGAATGCCTGCTCGCTGGGCACGCCGAGCGCGACCCAGAGGTAATCGGGGGCGAGCGCGTTGATCTCCTCGACTTTCGCGCGCAGGGCTTCGCCGCGCAGATAGCCGTGGCTGTGCCCGACGATCTTCAGGTTCGGATAGAGATTGCGGACGTTGGCGACCGCCGCGGCGTTCTCGGCCTCGTTGGCGCCGAACATGTAGAAGGTGCGGCCGACCGCTTCGGCCTTGCGCGCGACGATGTGGAACAGGTCCGTGGTCGCGACGCGCTCGGGCAGCGGGAACCAGGATTGCAGTTTCGAGGCCGCCACCAGCGGCTGGCCGTCGGCATTGATGAGATCGGCGCCGCGGAACAGGCGGTCGGTCTCGGGCTCGGTCGCGCAGCGCGCCAGCACCTCGCCATTGGCCGAGGTCAGATGCAGCGGACGGCCGATGCGATTGCCGGGATCGGTCGCCGCGATCATGAAATCGGCGGTCGCTTCCATGTCCAGCGCGGCCATGCGAAGGCCGCCGACGGTGGTCCGTGGCACGTCGGCGGTCGCGGCCCGACCGTCCAGGTTGACGCGGCGCTCAAGCATATTGTCTGCCTCGCTGGCGCGCTTGGGTTGAGGGGGTGAGCTCGTCGAGCACGACGCCGACGAGCTTGCGCTCGGCGCGGCCGAGCGTGCTCAGGATCTCTTCCAGGCTGTCATTGATGTCCATGCTGGTCGGCAGCACCGCCACCAGCGCATCGACCTCATCGAGCAGCTTGCGGGGGCCGGCCGCGAGCGGCATTGCGGGGCCGTCGAGGATCACGAGGTCATAGCCGCCGGCGGAGCGCGCCTGCGCGATCGCCTTGCGGATGGCCTCGGTCGCCTTGCCGGAATCGCCTTCGGCGGCGGGCAGCACCGAGATGCCGTTCACCGTCTTGATCTCGCGCGCGGCCTTGCTGCCGTTCGAGAGCCAACCGAGCCTGCTCGGCTCGCTCTTGCCGTTACGGTTGACCTTGTTCGAGAGCGAATGCGCCAGATGATCGGCGTCGATCATCAGCACGCGGGCGCCGTCGCGCGCGGCTGCGAGCGCGAAATTCAGCGCGGTCACGCTGCGTCCGGTGGACTCGCCGGTCCCAAGCAGCGCGACGACCGGCAGCGCCTTGCCGCCGGCGCGCCGGGTCACCGCCGCGCGCATGTCGCGCCAGGCATTGAGCAGGCTCGTCAGGGGGAAGCCGGGACGCAGGGTCGGCCAGCCCAGCCGTGTCAGGTCGACGCCGCCGCCGGTGGCGAGAATGGCGCCGAGCGTGTGGATGACGTCGGCTTCCTGGAGGCGCGCGATCAGCGGCTTTTCGATCAGGGGTTTGTCGGCCATGGAAGGTTGCAGCGGTGGCGCGGCCACTTCCGGCGGAGCCTGCGCGACCTCCGGCGCTCGCGAGACCTGCTGCGGCTGTGCGGTTTCTGGAGTTCGCGCCACCTGCGGCGCTCGCGCAGCATCCGGGGCCGGCGTGCGCTGGGGACGGGCCGGCGTCGGCGCTGGTGCGGTCGCGCCGGCGAACAGCAGCTCGGCTGCGGCGAACCAGCCCGATGCAGCGATGGCACCGAAGATGAAGCCGATCATGGCGAACAGGCTCATGGCCGGCGGGAACGAACGCCGCTGCGGCACGGTGGCCTCGCCGATGACGCGGGCGGCCGACGTGTTCAGCGTCTCCTGCTCCTCGGTCTCGCGCGAGCGCTTGAGGAAGGATTGGTAGACGTCGCGGCTGGCATCGGCCTCGCGCTCGAGCTCGCGCAGGCGCACGGCGGCCTGGCTGAGCTGCACGCTCTGCCGCTTCTGCGCTTCCAGGGCCCGGTTCAGCGATGCCTCGTAGTCGCGAGCCCGCGTCAGATCGTTCTTGGCCGACTGGGCGAAGCGATCGATCTCCTCGCTGATGGTGCGCTTGAGATCCTCGACCTGCTTCTCGGTCTGGCGCAGCGCCGGATGGCGCGGGCCGAGCTCGCCGGCCTGCTCCGCATATTTCTTGCGGGCCTCGGCATATTGTGCGCGCAGATTGGCGATGGTCGGCGATTGCAGCGCTTCGGGAATCGCGCCGGCATCGGCCGCTGTGCGACGGCTCGCCTCGATCTGGTCGAGCCGGGCCTGCGCATCCATCGTCGCCGCGCGGGCTGCGGAAAGCCGCTGGTTGCTGGCGGAGAGCTGCTGGTCAGAGATCAGCGAGTCCTGGGTGCCGACGAAATTGTTCTGCGCCTTGTAGGTCGCAAGCGCGGTTTCGGCATTGCGCAGCCGCTCGCGCAGCTCCTTCAGGCGGCCGGAGAGGTCGCTGGTGGCGCGGCGTGCCGCCGAGGCCTGCGAGTTGCGGGACTCCGTGAGGTAGGCGTTGGTCAGCGTGTTGGCGAGCATCGCCGCCTTCGCCGGATCGGTCGACCACACCTCGATGTCGACGATGAAGCTCTTCTCGGTCTTGCGAATGGTGATGTGTCGGTTCAGCGCGTCGAGCGCTGCAAGCTGCACTTCCTTCGTTTCCGCCGCGGAGGGGGCGCGGGGCTGGAGGCCGACGAGGCCGAGCAGCGACGACATCAGGCTCTTGCCGTCGCCGCCGCCGAATTCGGGATCCTTGTCGAGACCCGCCTGCTGGATCACCTGGAGCAGTACGCTGTTGGAGGTGATCAGGCGCGCCTGGCTCTCCACGACCATGGACATGCCGGAGACATCCTGCGCGCGGGGCGTGAGCTCGCGATCGACGAGCTGGAGTTCGCGCGGGTCGACATAGAGCTGGGCGGTGGCGGTGTAGCGGGGCGTCAGGCTCTTGCCGACCGTGACCGCGAGCGTCGCGCCGAGCAGGGCGGCGGCCGCAATTGCGATCTTGCGCCGCCAAAGCAGGTTGACCAGCTCCAGCACGTTGAAGCCGGCCTGGGGCCGCTGCTGCGGGGCCTCCGGTCGGGCCCGATCGATCGGCTGGTTATAGTCCAGCATGGTCCCCAGCTTTCATTCCAACGGCCGCGGGCTGAGGGGTTACTCTTCGCTTTACGCCACGCACCCGGGATATAGGTGCCCAATCAACGCAACAGGGAAAATTAACCATACTCATTGAGGGACTATTCACCGAAATGGCAAACAAAGCGTTTAAGCGCATGCCGCCGTTTGACGCGTTGCAGTGACGCCGAGGTCCCCTAGAGATTAACGGTTCGTTACCGCGCGCAACGAGGCCGCAAGACTGCGCGTTGCCCGCGATGCACTGCGCGCGCATGGTCGTCAGCTTTTCCGCAGGATCACGTGATAATCGCCGCGGCGGACGTCGGTGCCGCGCGGGAGCACGGCGTTGAGCACGGTGGCGCCGGCATCGACGAGCGCCGCGAACAGCGGCTTGCGCCGGCGCATCTCGGGATAGCGCGGACTCTCGACCTCGCGGCGATAGATCATCTCGAGGCCATTGGCGGCCGCGAATGCTTCGAGCCGCGGCAGCGTCACCAGGGGATGGAAGAAGGTGGGGAAGGGCGGCTCGCCAGGCAGGCCGGCATCCTTGATGCCGCGGATGTGCCGGTAGAACCAGACGTGGAACCAGTGCGGCGAATATTTGGTGACGACGCCGGACAGCGAGCGCGGATTGGGCGCGCCGATCAGGATCATCCCGCCGCGCTTGAGCGCATCGCGGAAGTTCAGGAGTGCCGCGTCGACATGGGGCAGGTGTTCGATCACGTTGTAGCAGATCACGAGATCGAAGGTTTCGCGCCCAAAGCTGTAGGTCTGCACGTCGCCGAGGATGGCCTCGTCGGCGTAGGTGTTGTTGCGGACCTGGTCCTCGTCGATATCGACGACGGTGACCTTGCTGCGGCTCAGCAATTCCGGAGGAAGGACGCTGCACGAGCCGCCGCCGGCTTCATAGATGGCGAGCCGGCCCTGCGGCAGCTCGCGACGCAGCAATTCGTGAACGGCGAGCAGGCTGTCGCGGGCTTCGCCGGGGACCAGATCATGCAGCGCCTGAACGGGAGCAACCGAAGTGGGGATGTTGATCGCCGTGGCTGTCGTGAAATCGATCGTGGCTGGCTTGTTCATTTTCTCTGACCGCGCTTGTTCTATTCAAATTTACAGGAAAAAACTCGCATGCCCGAAGAGCAAATCCGATGCCGCGCCGTTTCACCGGTCGTGGTGCTTACGGTCGGGTTAATGCGGATGGGCGTTAACTACGGCATTGTCCATGTTGGCCCGCTCGCAGCGTAGTGGACTGCGAATTGCACTATCATGCTCGCGAGGATTTGCAGGAGAAACGCGCGAAAGCGGTTAAGTGCATGTATGCGAGCCGATCGGCGACTTGTTGCCATCCTCCGCTTCGAGGCCGGTCGTTCATTTTGGGACGCATCTGTCCCGCGGTGATGTGCCGTCACAGAACAACGCTGATCCGCGCGGTTGATGCAGGGCTTTTTCAATAAATCTCGGACATCTAGAACGTCATGACGCTGATCCCGACAGACCTTTCCGCCAACCGGATATCGGATGCCGTGCGCGATCCCAATCGGGAGATCGCGGCGAGCTCCCGCGTCATCGACCTGTCGGTCGGCATCGTCGTCTGCATCCCCTGCTTCCGCCGCCCGCAGCATCTGCGGCTGACGCTGGACTCGCTCGTGAACCAGCGTACCCCGCGTTCGTTTGCCGTCGTGATGGTCGAGAACGACGCGGCAAAGCGCGAGAGCGCGCCGGTCGCCGCTGAATATCTCGCCGACGGCAGGCTGCAGGGCATCTGCCTCGTCGAGCAGCGGCAGGGCAATTGCCAGGCGATCAACGCCGCGTTCGAGACGGCCCAGGCGCTGTTTCCCGCCGCGACCCGCTTCCTGATGATCGACGACGACGAGATCGCATCAAGCGACTGGCTCGAGTTGATGGTCCGCACCGCGGAGGCGACCGGCGCCGAAATCGTCGGCGGCCCGGTGTTGCCGGTCTTCGACGACGACAGCAAGCCGTGGCTTGCGCGTCATCCCGCCTTCTGCCCGGCCTATGATTACAGCGGCGCAGTGCCGCTGATCTATGGCTGCGGCAATTGCCTGATCACGCGTGCGGCGTTCGAGCGGTTCGACAAGCCTGCGTTCGATCTGCGCTTCAACTTTCTCGGCGGCGGCGATTGCGATTTCTTCGTGCGGTGCCGCGACGCCGGCATGCTGTTTCATTGGACGGCGGAGGCGGTCATCACCGAGACCGTGCCGCAGAGCCGCACCAGCTTCAGTTGGATCGCCAAGCGGGGCCTGCGCATCGGCGCGATCAATTATCGCGTGCAGTACAAGGCCGCGCAGAGCGTGGCGGCGCGGGTGCGTGTGTTTGCGCAGATGCTCGGCCGCCTGCCGCTGTCGCTGCTGCGTACGGCGCGTCTGCTGGCGACGTCGAAGGCGGTCGTCGCCATGCACCCGATGATGGTGGCGTTCGGTTCTGCGCTCGCGGCCTTCGGCTTCGACCCGAAGCCCTACGAGGCCTCGAAGATCGTATCCTGACGCTGCAGGGAAGAGTTAGATGCCGAAGCGGGCGAGAGCTGTCCTGGCCGCGGCGCGCGGCAGCGCCTTGAGCGAGCGCCGGCCAACCATCGCGAGATAGCCAAGGGCGTCGCGATATCTGCCGAAGCGAACCGCTTGCATCGCCGAATAGGTGACGAGATGAATCTCCGCGGCAAGGCGCAGCCCGGCTGCCGTGCCTTCGGGCAATCTCGCCAGGATCAGACCGTCGTCGAAGACACGCGCGATCGCGGGAAAGAAATCCTTCGGCGTCCGCACCGCCGCATTCATGGTGTTGGCGGTGTGCAGGCGGTAGTCGAGCAGCAGCTTCGGTGCGAACTCGAACTCGCCGATTGCGGCAAGGCGGCACCAGCAATGCCAGTCCTCGCAATATCTGAGCGCTGTGTCGAAGCCCCCGATGGCGCGGAAGGCCTCGGCACGGGCGAGCGCGATACCGCCATTGACAATGAAATTACCGGCCGCAAGTCGCGCCAGCACGTCGCCGGAGGGCTTGCGGCGTCCCTTCAGCAGGTCGCGCCGGCCGATCTGCCGTCCCTCGCTGTCGATCGTGTTGTAGTCGCCGTATACGAGGACCGCGCGCGGAGCATCGCGCGCCGTTGCGAGCAGTGCCGCCACCGCGCCGGCGCGCAGGCGGTCGTCGGCATCGAGGAAGAGCAACCACTCGCCGCTCGCATGCTGTGCGCCGAGATTGCGCGCCGCCGACACGCCGGCGGAGTCGTTGCTCATCAGGCGCAGCCGCGGGTCGCGAACGGCGCGGACGATCGCGATGGTGTCGTCGGTCGAGCCGTCGTCCACGACGATCACTTCGCTCACCTCGCCCTGCGCCAGCGCGCTGGCGAGGGTTTCGCCGACATAGGCCGCAACGTTCTTGGCGGGAATGACGACGGACACCGAAATGGTCGAGCCGACCTGCAGCGGCAGACGCGCCGGCGTCGCGACGCGAGAGGAGGCCGGCAATTCGAGAACGTCTTCTGCGGTGATCAAGCGGCGGCTCGTTCTTAATGATCTATTAACCGGGGCGCATCTGGCGCGCTGGCAGGACCAGCGATCGAAAACTCGCGGCGGATGATACTCGCATTGTCGGCAAATCATTGCGGGCGAGATCTGCGCGCCGCCGGTTTCGTCAAGTAACGTTAAGTCGACGGCATTGAGCTTGCGGAAAGATGGAGGGGTGCGCCAGCGCCGCTCGGCCGCACTGGTTGACGGACGGTTAACGGGGATGAGGTAGGAGCTGAGGCTTCCGCCGGCTTCACCACCTGCCTTGAGCCATGGATCGCAGCGCCGCTGACACCACTGACGTCGAGGCCCCATCGCTCGGCCATATCCTGCGCGACGGCCTTGCCGGGCTGAATGCCATGCGGGCGGCGCGCTGTCTCGTCGCGATTGCGGCCCTGCTTCTCATCCTGGTGACGCTCGATCCATTTCCCGATTTGCGCAGCGAGGACGCGGCCACCGTCGTCGGCGGGCGGATGGCGCTCACCTACGTTGCCTGGGGTCTTCTGGCCGCGGTCGCGGTACTGCTCGTCGCGGTCACGGATGCCCCCGCGCTGAAGAGCCTTGTGACACCGCTGCATGTGTGTCTCGTCGGCTGGCTGTTGATCAACATCGTCTTCTCCGAGAGCCGCGGCGTTTCGATCCAGCGTTTCGTGCTCGCGGCCAGCGTGACGGCGCTCGCCGTGCTGCTGCCGCTCTTGCCGCCGACGCAGCGCAGCTTCAATTTATGTCTCGGCGCCGCCGCACTCGCGCTGCTCGCGCTGTGCTATCTCGGCGTTGTCCTCGCCCCGCAATATTCGATCCACACCGCGCTCGACGTCACCGAGCCACAGCTCGCCGGCGACTGGCGCGGCAGCTTTGGTCACAAGAACGTGGCTTCGCCGGTGATGACCATCCTGGTCTATGTCGGCATCTACCTGTGCGCCGTCGGATCGTTCGTGATGGGGCCGGCGATCGCCGCGCTCGCCGGCATCTTCCTGATCTTCACTGGCGGCAAGACCTCTTCCGTGCTGTGCCTTGCGATCTATGCGCTGGCATCGCTGGTTTACGTCACGCGCAGCCTGTGGCTGAAGCGGCTCATCTGCTTCGTGCCGCTGATCGTGATGAACCTGCTGACGGTCGGCAGCGTGCTCAGCCCGTCGCTCGGGGCGATGACGCGGATGCTTCCGCTCGATCCCACCTTCACCGGCCGTTCCGCCATCTGGGAGTTCGCGCTAGCGGCCGTCGCCGAAAAGCCGATCGTCGGCCACGGCTATGCGGCTTTTTGGGACGACGTTTCCGCGCGGCAGACCGCCCAGGGCGCCGAATGGGCGACGTCGGCGGCGCACAGCCACAACTCCTATCTCGACCTCGCGGTCACCATCGGCCTCCCGGGGCTGGCGCTGGTGATCCTCGTCTTCGTGCTCGCGCCGCTCGGCAATTTCCAGTCCGCCCAGGCTCACAACCGGAGCAGCGCACTGGCAAAGCTGTTCCTGACCGTCTGGCTGTTCGGCCTGTACTACGGCGCCACCGAGACCTTCCTGCTCGAACGGCAGAATCCAATCTGGTTCATGTTCGCGCTCGCGGTGGCGGGCCTGCACTTCCTCGCAAGGTTCCAGTGCGTTGACCGGACGGAACACCAACGCTGACAGCTTGTCGCAGTCGCGGCGCTGTGGTTGCACCGGCTTAACGATAAGCCGCGACGTCGCTTGTGGTCTGCGGCAAAACATAATCTATGGAAACATTCAGCAGTCATATGTCCCGGGGATGACGTTTCTCAGCGTCGAGCAGCCAGATGGTCTTGTGTCCAGCGCGTCGGGAATCGCGGTCGATTTCCTGCGTGACTGGCGGCAGGCTGCGGCACGCCTGAGTGCCGGCCATCGCACCGCTTTCCAGCATGGTTACTGGCTCGGCGCCTGGTACGAGGCGTTTCGCGGCGTTGCGCCGCTGATCGCCGTGATCTCCGATGCCGCGACCGGCAAGGACATCGCGGTCGTGCCGATGATCAGCCATGTCAGGCGCGGCATCCGCATCGTCGAATTCGCCGATTTCGGCGTCTCCGACAACAACGCGCCAATCCTGGCGCGCGATGTGGCGCTGGATGCGGCGGCGATGGATGCGATCGGCAAGGCGCTGGTCGAGGCATTGCGCGCCTTGCCCGACCGCTTCGACCTGCTGCGCCTGAAGAAGATGCCGGCGCAGGTCGCCGGTAAGCCGAACCCGCTGGTGTCGCTCGGCCGTCCCGGATCCTGCTCGGTCAACGGCAACCTCGTGCTCGTCGGCGACGACTATGCCGATTATCGGGCGTCGATCAAGCGCATGCAGATGCCGCGCTGCTGGCGCGTCTTCAGCCGTCATGCCGGTGCGCGGTTCGAGATCGCCACGCATGTCGCGCGAGCGCACGAACTGCTGGACGTGATGGATGTCCAGCAGCAGGCGCGGATGCGCAAGCTCGGGTCGCGCTTCGTCCTCAACGACGACACCCATGCCCGGTTCTATCGCGAGGTGGCGCGCCAGGGTATCGCGGAGGGGTATGCCGTCATCTCGGCGCTGGTGTGCGACGAGGCCGTCGTCGCCACCACGCTCGGCGTTAGATACGGTGCGACCTATTTCCTGCTGCGCATCAGCCACGCAGGCGATTCCTGGTCGAGCTGCTCCCCCGGACTGCTCGTGACCGAACGCACCATGGCGACGCTGCATGCACAGGGGGTGCGCCGCTTCGATCTCAGCGTCGGCAATCAGGATTACAAGCGCCGGCTGGGCGCTGAACAGGTGCCGCTGACCGACGCGACCGTCGCGCTGTCCTGGCGCGGGCTGCCTTTTGCCTGGCGCGACCACGCCGCGCAGGGCCTGCGCCGTCACCCCAGGCTCGCCGCCTTTGCCGCGCGGGCGATGGGCAAGGGCGCGCGCTGACGGGCGCCGTCTGTTTCGCTGTCACCTCGGAAGGCCCGCGCGAAAGGCATCCAGCAATGCGCGTCCTTGCGGCCAGTCACTGATCCCGCTCGCGGCATTGATGTGGCCGAGTGCGCCCGGCACGATCAAGCCGGACTGCCAGGCCCGCGCCAGCCGCTGCGTCACGTCGAGCGCTCCATAGGGATCATTCGTGCTCGCGATGATTAGCGAGGGAAAGCGCAGCGCGCGGTCGGGGACCGGCTTGAACATCATGGCCTCCGCGGGAAAATTGCCGCCATCCGGATCGGGCACGGCGACCAGAAAGGCGCCCGCAATCGCGGACGGGAAGCGCGCGGCCCAGTGCGCCACCAGCAGGCAGGCGAGGCTGTGGGCGATCAGGACAGGCGGCTTCGCGCAGCGCGCGACCGCGCGCTCGAGGGCTTGCTCCCAGTCGTCGAGGTCCGGCTGATCCCAGCTCGCCGGCTGGAATCGCGTGAAGCGCAGCTCAGCGCGCTCCCACAGCGTTTGCCAATGGGCGTCTCCGGAGCCGCCGAGGCCGGGCAATGTGATGATGTCGTGCATGAACGTCCCGTGATATCTGAGGTGAGTTCGTAGTGTGGCCGACCGCGGTCCTGCATCACATGGCAAGTCATCGGCGAAATCGACCATCTGCCGATGATCTCAAGGTGGAATGGAGAATTGAGTTGGATCGTTTCGGGAGCATCGATGCCAAGGATTTGAAGATCCTCGAGGCGCTGCAAGCCAATGCGCGTGTGCCGCTGTCCGAGCTCGGCCGTTCCGTCGGACTGTCCCAGCCGGCCGTCTCCGAACGCGTCAAGCGGCTCGAGGAAGCAGGCATCATCGAAGGCTACGGCGCCCGCATCAACCCGCGCGCGCTCGGGCTCGGCCTGATGGCGCTGGTGCGCCTGCGCACCTCGCACGAGCACATCAAGACCTGCCTCAAACGGTTCAGCGAGATTCCTCACATCATCGAGGTCCATCGCGTGACGGGCGACGACTGCTTCGTGCTCAAGGTGCTCGTTCCGGCGCCGGAGGACCTCGAGACGATTGTCGATCGCATTGCCGGTTTCGGCACTGTTACAACCTCGCTGGTGCTGCGAAGCGAACCCGCGCGGCCGATCGGCAAAGACCTCGTCAGGAAGAAAACCGAACGTAGCTGAAGCGTGGCCTGCACGATCAGCTCGTCATCGCACCGTCACAAAGCCCGCGATTGCGCAAGCCTTCCGATTATCGCGCGCGTTGTGTTATCGTCGCCTCCGTTCCCCCGGAGGCGACATGGAAGATCGTTCGGCAAAATATCGCGCATTCTATGCGCAACTGATCTGCGCGGCGGCGAAAGCCGCGGATCCCCGTATTGAAGAGGCATTTCGGACCGTCAGGCGCGAGCCTTTCGTCGGGCCCGGGCCGTGGTCGATCGCTTTCGGCGGCCATCCCTATGTCGTGACACCCGATGACGATCCTGCCTTCATCTACCAGAACGCGCTGTTGGCGCTCGACCCGGCGCGCGGCCTCAACATCGGAATGCCCGGTGCGCACGCCTATTGGCTCAGCGGCTGCGCTGTCAGGGAAGGCGAGACCGTGCTCCAGATCGGCGCGGGCAGCGGCTACTACACCGCGATCCTCGCGCATCTCGCCGGCCCCCGCGGCCACGTCCACGCCTATGAGATCGACGAACGTCTGGCGGGACTTGCGCGCGACAATCTTAGGGATATCGCCCATGCGGATGTGAGCGATCGTTCGGGCATCGCCTCCGATCTGCCGGCTGCAGACGTGATCTATGTCTGCGCGGGCGCGGCGCAGCCGGCAACGGAATGGCTCGAGGCGCTGCGGCCCGGCGGACGGCTGGTGTTTCCGCTCGCGCCCGAAGGTGTGCACGGTGGCATGTTGATGATCACGCGCCCGGATGACGGGGCGATCTGGCCGGCGAAATTCCTGGGCCGCGCGCAGTTCATCGGCTGTGCGGGATTGCAGGACGCGGATGCCGGCCGGCGACTGGCCGAGGCGTTCGCAAAGGGATGGGAGAGCGTGCAGTCGCTGCGGAGAGAGGGCGCTCCCGATGAGACGTGCTGGTTTGCCGGTGAGGGCTGGTGGTTGTCGACGGCGCCGGCGCCCATGCCGACGGAGCAAGTTCAGCCTCACGCCGACATCACGCAGGCCTAGCGGTGATCGCGTCTCACGATCCCGTGCACCCGGCGCAGTGAAACCGGCCGCGCGAGGCGCGGAACAGGCTGCGGCAATACCATCGCCGCGCCAACGCTTGCGCGGGCCTGCGGATCATCTGCGCGATCAACAAGAGTTCGAAAGCCATTCGTATCGCTTCAGGTCAAATATCCCGCCCACGCATATGGGGCGGCATTCCCGGAGGAGAATGCCGCCCCTGTCGTATCAGCCATGCAGCTCAGCCACGAAGTTTCCTGGCAGTCTCCGCGATCTGCCGGCCCTGATAGCGTGCGCCGGCGAGCTCGTTGGCGCTGGGCTGGCGGCCGCCGTCGCCGCCGGTGATCGTGGTGGCGCCGTAGGGCGCACCGCCCGTGACCTCGTCGAGCTTCATCTGACCGGCAAAGCCGTAGTTCATGCCGACCACGACCATGCCGAAATGCAGCAAGTTGGTGATGATCGAGAACAACGTCGTCTCCTGGCCGCCATGCTGGGTCGCACTGGCGGTGAAGGCGCCGCCGACCTTGCCGTGCAGCGCGCCCTTGGCCCAGAGGCCGCCGGCCTGGTCCAAAAAGTTCGCCATCTGCGAGGACATGCGGCCGAAGCGGGTGCCGGTGCCGACGATGATCGCGTCGTAATTGGCGAGGTCCTCGATCTTCGCAACGGGCGCTGCCTGGTCGAGCTTGTAGTAGGAGGCCTTCGCGACCTCGGCCGGCACCAGCTCGGGCACGCGCTTGATGTCGACGGTGACGCCGGCTTCGCGCGCGCCCTCGGCGACGGCATTGGCCATCGCCTCGATATGGCCATAGGCGGAATAATAGAGGACGAGAACTTTGGTCATGTGTGGTTTCCGTTGATGATGAAATGAGTCGTTCTGTTCGGTGTCGTTGCCGGGCTTGACCCGGCAACCCATCGATCTTCGAAAGCTTTCATGCGAAGGCGATGGATGCCCGGCTCAAGGCCGGGCATGACGAGTTGGTGTGTGGATGCGCTCTAAGCCGCGTCGACGAGCACGAGTTCGGAGTCTTCGAGCGCCGTGATCTTCAGTCGGTCCTCGTCGCGGATCGCCGCGCCGTCGCGGGCGTTGACGCGCACGCCGTTGACCTCGACGGCACCCGCCGCGGGCACGAGATAGAGGTGACGCGAGGTCTGCGGCTCGTACTCGGCGCTCTCGCCCGCCTTCAGCGTGGTGGCGAGCACCCGCGCATCGGCGCGGATCGGCAGTGCGTCGGTGTCGTCCTCGAAGCCGCTCGCGATGGTGACGAGCTTGCCGGAGCGGTCGGCCTTGGGGAACGGCTTCGAGCCCCAGGTCGGCTGTCCGCCGCGCGCCACAGGCTCGATCCAGATCTGGAAGATCCGCGTCCTGGTCGGCTCGAGATTGTACTCGGAGTGGCGGATGCCGCTGCCGGCGCTCATCACCTGCACGTCGCCCGCTTCAGTGCGGCCTTCGTTGCCGAGGCTATCCTGGTGCGTGATCGCGCCTTCCCGCACATAGGTGATGATCTCCATGTTGGCGTGGGGATGGGCGGGAAATCCGGTGTTCGGCGCGATCTCGTCGTCGTTCCACACCCGCAAGGCGCCATGACCCATATTGTTCGGGTCATAATGGCCTGCGAAAGAGAAATGATGCTTGGCCTTGAGCCAGCCGTGGTCGGCGCCGCCGAGCTTTGCGAAAGGTCTGAGTTCGATCATTGAAGTGGGTCCTGATTGGAGGGGAGGGGTTTGGCGTTACGCGCCAAACCCGCCGTCGACATTGAGCACCGTGCCGGTGACGAAGGAGGCTTGCGGGCTTGCGAGGAAGACCACGCCGGCGGCGACCTCCTCGGGGCGGCCGAAGCGCTGCAGCGCGTGCTGCTTGCGCTGGGCTTCCGCGAAGTCGCGGTCGTCATCCGGATTCATGTCGGTGTTGATCGAGCCGGGCTGCACCACGTTGACGGTGATGCCGCGCGGACCGAGGTCGCGCGCCGCGCCCTTGGTGTAGCCGACGACGGCCGCCTTGGTGGCGACGTAGTCGGCAAGGCCCGGGAACGAGGCGCGGTCTGCGAGCATCGAGCCGACCGTGACGATGCGGCCGCCTTCACTCATCAGCTGCGAGGCGGCGCGGATCGCCGCGATCACGCCATGCACGTTGACCTGGTCCTGGCGGGCGAGCGCGTCGGTGTCGGCCTTGGCGTCGTCGGTGGCGCCGCCGGCGGCAACGCCGGCATTGTTGACGAGGATGTCGAGATGGCCGAATTCCCTGGCGACGTCGTTGACGAGCTGCGTCACGTCCTTGGCCGAGGCCTGGTCGGCCTTGAACGCACGCGCCCTGACGCCCTTCGCCTTCAGCTCCGCGACGACGGCCTCCGCCTTGTCGGGCGATGCGACGTAGCTGATGGCGACATCGGCGCCTTCATCGGCGAGTGCGCGGGCAGAGGCCGCGCCGATGCCGCGCGAGCCGCCGGTGACGAGGGCAACCTTGCCTGAGAGCTTCTTGGTCATTGGATTTCTCCATTTCCTGAATGTCTGATGGCCCTTGGATAAGCCTCCGCCTGTGGTATAGAAATAGAAACTGTTGAAACGCATTGTTTCCTTAAACATCCCAACTGGACCGGCTCCCCATGGCAAAACTCCCCGATTTCGAGGCGCTCGCGATCTTCGCAAAAGTCGTGGAATTACGGTCGTTTGCGGGGGCCGCGAGCGAGCTCGCGATGTCCAAGGCGACGGTCTCGAAGGCCGTGACCCGGCTGGAGGAGCGGCTCGGCGCCCGCCTGTTCAACCGCACCTCGCGCCGGCTCGCACTGACCGATGCCGGCCACAAGCTTGCCGACCGGGCGACGCGTCTGCTTGCCGACGGCGAGGCGGCGGAGAACGAGGCGCTGGCGCAATCGGTCGCGCCGCGCGGCCTGGTGCGGCTCGCCGTGCCCATGACATTCGGCATCAAGGCGGTGGCGCCGCTGCTGCCGGAGTTTTTCGAGGCCTATCCGGAAGTCTCGGTCGATCTGCATCTGAGCGATGCGACCGTGGACCTGATCGGCGAGGGCTTTGACATGGCGGTGCGGATCGCGCGCCTGCCGGACTCCTCGCTGATCGCGCGGCGGCTCTTCACCATGCCGCGCTTCACCGTGGCCGCGCCGTCTTATCTCAAGCGTCACGGCCGCCCGACGCATCCGATGCACTTGGCCGAGCACAGATGCTTCAGCTACGCCTACATGTCGACGCCCAACATCTGGCACTACACCAATTCCGCCGGCGAGCAGGCCAGCGTGCGTCCGGGCGGCCCGCTCCGCGTCAACAATGGCGAAGCCGTGATGCCGTCATTGATCGCAGGTCTCGGCATCGCCGAGCTACCGGAATTCATCGTCGGCGAGGCGATCTCCTCCGGCGCCGTCGAAGTGATCCTGAAGGACTGGAAGCAGGCCGAAGGCGCCGTGCATCTCGTGACCCCGCCCGGCGGCCCGCGTCCCGCACGCGTGGAAGCGCTCGGTGATTTTCTCGCGGCGAAGCTGCCCGGCACATGCAAGCGGCGGCCGAAGAAGGGTGGCAAAGCCGGATAGATCCATTTGGTGGGCACGGCGCTTCGCGCCTTTGCCCACCCTACAAGATCTCGCTAGTCTATCGTCCGCACAAGCTGCCGTAGGGTGGGCAAAGCGAAGCGTGCCCACGTCTTTGCCTGAGGGGATACCAAGTGTCTCGATATCGGCGCGCACAGGGCAGAATGTTTTTCTTCACCGTTGTGCTCGCTGATCGGTCGAGCACGCTGCTCGTCGATCAAGCTGATCGCCTGAGACGAATCTACCGAACCGTCTTTGAGCGCCAGCCATTCGAGACGGTCGCGATTTGTATCTTACCAGATCACCTCCATGCGATTTGGACGTTGCCGGAGGGCGACATCGACTTCTCATCGCGTTGGAGTGTGATCAAAGGCGGATTTTCGCGTGGCTTGGAGGCGGGGCCGCCTTCAATGAGCAAATTGAAGAAGCGCGAGAAGGGCATCTGGCAGCGCCGCTATTGGGAGCACGCCATTCGCGATGACGCGGATTTGGAGCGGCACGTTGACTACATTCACTTCAATCCCGTGAAGCACGGTCACGTCACCCGGGTGCGCGATTGGCCGCTCAGCAGCTTTCATCGCTATGTGGAGCAGGGGACCCTTCCGTTGGATTGGGGAGGGGATATGCGAGACATCCCGGGGCATTTCGGAGAGTGATCGTGGGCACGGCGCTTCGCGCCTTTGCCCACCCTACGGCATCTCGCTAGTCTATCGATCGCGCAAGCTCTCGTGGGGTGGGCAAAGCGACTTGTCCGCCGTAGCTCGAAGAGCGAAGGCGGAAGCGTGCCCACGCGTTCTGCCCGAGGGCCCGACTACGACACCGTCACGCCGTTGATCGCGACAATGCGCAGGCTCGGCTTCAGCGTGCCCTCCAGCCGCGTCTTCAACTCCTGGACACGCGGGTCGGTCGAGTGGGCCGCGCAGACCGCGTATTGATGGACGGATTGCGCCAGGGCCCGCCGCGCTTCCGGTGTTCGCGTCACGTTCGGCTCCGAAAGCCGCAAGACGATCGCGGCGAGATTGACCAGCATCTCGTCCAGGGCCACGTCGATAGTCGCAAGATTGTGCATCACTCCCTCCCGGGGAAGGGCAACCCGCGGGTCCGCCGATGCGTTCCAGGCCCGGTCGGACATGGTTAAGGCTTGGTAAACGACTTGTTCTTGCCGGTCGCCACGCTAGGCTGGCCGGAGAAACAAAGAAAATCGGGGGGAGGCACCACCATGGATCGACGCGATCTCCTGCGCGCGGCTGCGGCATTGCCGTTGCTGCGGGCTGCCTGGCCGGACAAGGCCTTCGCGCAGGCCTATCCGGCGCGCAACATCACCATGATCGTGCCGTTCCCGGCCGGCGGCCAGGCCGATCTCGCAGCGCGCCCGGTGGCGATGGCGCTGGAGCGGATCCTCGGCAAGCCCGTCATCGTCGACAACCGCGCCGGCGGCGGCGGTGGATCGGTCGGCAATGCCGCCGCGGCGCGCGCCGAGCCCGACGGCTACACGCTGCTGATGACGCTGTCCTCGCTCGCGGTGCTCCCCGAGGCCGACCGGCTGTTCGATCGTCCCGTTGCCTACGAGGTGTCGCAGTTCATGCCGATCGCGCGCGTGCTGGCCGATCCGACGCTGCTCGCGGTGCCGGCGTCGGCGCCGTGGAAGACGGCGCAGGATTTCATCGAGGATGCGAAGAAGCGACCGGGCCAGATCACCTATGGCTCCTCCGGGCCGTATGGCACGCTGCATGTGGCGATGGAGATGTTTGCAAACAGCGCGGGCATCAAGCTGCTGCACGTGCCGTTCCGCGGCGCCGGCCCCGCGCTCACCGCGTTGCTCAGCGGCACCGTGCAGGCGATCGCCGCAGCTCCAGGGACGCTGAAGCCGCAGGTCGACGACGGCAAGCTGCGCGTGCTCGGCAATTGCGGCGCAAGGCGCATCGCCAGCTTCCCGGATGTGCCGACCTTCCAGGAGCTCGGCTACAAGGACGTCGAGATGTACATCTGGGCCGGCCTCTTTGCGCAGAGCTCTCTTCCCGCGCCGATCGCGACGCGCCTGCGCGAGGCGATGGCGCAGGTGATGACGAGCCCCGACGTGCTCAAGATCTTCGAGACATCGGGCAGTCTTGTCGCCTATCAGGACGCGCCGGCGTTCTCCGAATTCGTGGCGACTGACAGCGCGCGCCTGATCGCGGCGGTGAAGAAGATCGGCAAGGTGGAGTAGGAACGAGGTTCAGAATTCGGTGCGGACCAGGCCGCGCAATGTGTGCCGGTCATAACCCGGCGCGAACGCGCCCTCCCAGGACGCCCTGAACGACGTCGCGGTCGTGAGATCCCAGCGGATCTCCGCGCCGGTGAGCGCCACCGTGCGCGCGCGTTCGACGCCGGTGATCGCGAACGGAATGCCAGGCGCGCCTTCGAGGGCTGCCGTCGTGGTCGCGGCGCTGCCGGTGAACTCATGGCGCACAGCAAAGGTCGCGCCGAACTGCGCGGCATGGCCGTTCGGCATCGTCACGCGATGATTGGCGCGCAGGCCCACCGTGCTATAGCCGACGTCGAAGCTGCCGGCCCGCACCAGTTGATTGACGCCGGGCGCACCGGATTCGGACAGGCTGCCCTGGCGGACCGCGTACCAGTCGGCCTTGGCGAATGGCTCGGCCGTAAAGCCCCATCCGGTCGCGAACGGACGCGCGATGCCGAGCGAGACGGCGAAGGTGTTCGCCCGCGAGGAGGCGGTTGCAGTCTCTCCGAGGAACGAGATCGTGCGCGAGGAATCGAGTGCCGCGAAGGAATAGCTGATGGCGGATGCGAGATTGAAGCCCCCGCTCTCGCCGCGCGCGTAGAAGCCCGCATGGCCGGCATTCGCGTCGATGCGGTCGGCGCGGCCTGCCATGCGCAACTGGCCGGTCGATGCGCCGACCGCAAGGCCGGCGGTGAAGCCGGGCATGTGCCAGAGGTCGGCACCGAGCGCCGCGCCGCCGACGGCTGTGCTCGTCCCGAAGGCAATGTCGCTCGCCGCTACCTTGTCCCAATTGCCGTAACCGCCGAACCAGACACTCTGCACCGGCGCAGCGCGGCGGCGGCTCAGCGCTTTGCCGATCGGGTCCGGCGGCTCCTCGGCATAGGACGAGGCCAACATGCGTACGGCTTCGCCGCGCGACTGCGTGCCGGCGTTCCACATGAAGCTCTGGAACATGTCGGCCTGGTCCGCCGTGAAGCGGCGTCCGTCGGCGTGGACTTGCCCGGCGAGATCGTCGAGGCCGGCCTTGATACCCGGCGTGTTGAGTGCGGCGAGCGTGTTGATCGCGGTGCCGAGCGCTCCCGATGCGCCGCCAGCCTGCGCCTGGTCCAGCGCGCCGGCCACTGCGGCCTGGTTCGGCGTCAGGCCCGACAGCGTGCCGAAGCCGCCGATCTGCTGCAGAATGAAATAGACGTTGTTGGCATCGTAGCTGAGCTGCCCCGAGACCAGCGGGCTGCCCGAGGTCGTGAGCGTCGCGAATGTGCCGCTGACGCCGCCGGCCGCCGTGAGGATCGTATATTGGGTGTTGGCGAGAAAGCCCGTGCCGAGCGGCACGATCTGCACCGTGCCGCTATTCAGCGTGGCCGTGCCGGTTGCCGCGATCTTGTCCGACTGGCCGGCTGCATTGATCTCGACCTGGAAGGTCGAGCCGGCATTGAAGATGACGTTGCCGCTGACGTTGAGGGTCCCGATCGAATTGCCGGGCGCGACCATGCCGCCATTGTTGACGACGATGCCGCCGACTGTGCCGCTGCCGCCGAGATAGCCGCCGTTCACGGTGACCACCGACGGCAACGTGCCGTTCACGATCAGGCCGCCGGCATCGACCGTCGTTGTGCCGTTGAAGGCCGTGGTGCCGGTCAACGTCCAGACGGAGGTCCCGGTTTTCGTCAACTGCTCGAATTCGTCATATTGCAGGCCGGCTCCGAGCGTTCCGAGGTCGAACGAGGCGCTGCCGGCGCTGCCGAGGTTCAGCGTGTCGGTGCCGGTCCCGCCGCGAACATTCCCTGTTATCGTCGAGCCTGGGGCGAGGCCGAGCACGTCATCGCCGCCGGACAGGTCGATTGCTCCGCTGCCGCCGCCCGAGATGGTTCCGGCATTGAGGACAGTGTCGGTGCCGGAAGAGCCCTGGATGGCGATGAAGAAGCCGCCGGAGATCGTACCGCCATTGATGAGGGTGTTGCCGCCGGCAATGAACTGCACGCCGGTATGGCCACCGCCGATCGATCCGCCCTGATAGACGAGGACGACATTGCCGTTCGACGTCCCGCTGATCCGCAGTCCCGTCGTGTTTCCTCCGGTCCCGACGGCCGTCCCGCGAATGTTGACGAGATTGTCGTTCGAATTGTCGATGACGATGGCCGCTTCGGCGTTGCCCGTCCCCTCCGCGATCCCGCCGGCCGCGATCGTCACATTGTTGTGGTTCGATCCGTTGGAAAGCAGAACGGCTCCACTGTAGGTCGAAGCCGTCGCTTGATCGTTGACGGTGACATGCGAAGCGATGGTGCCGTCGAAAACGATCGCGGGTATGCCGGCGCCCGGCACGAGCGATGTCAACGTTCCGTCGCCGACATTCACGGTGACGTTGCTGCCGCCCGTGGCGTTGATGTGATCGGTGTTGCCGAGGCCGGTGCAGGTGGCGACATCGCCCGAATTGAGCGCGCCGATCGTGCCGGTGCCGGCCACCGTGCAGGCCGCGAGCGCCGGCCCGGGGACCAGGACCCGCAGTGCGGCAAGCACCAGCGGCGCGAGTGCCGTGGTGACGAGCAGCCTGTTGCGCAGGATGGCGGCCGTTGTGGCGTTTTGCGCACAGGCCGGTATTGCAGTCGGCATCGACAATTCCCTCATTGCAGCACGATTGCTAGCGGGGATGCCGCGATGCTTCTTGGCGCTATGCGAAATGCGCTATGGCCAAAGGCGCAAGATGCCGGTTTGCCCCTGCCGTGTTGCAGCGAAGCCACGGGCGGCCGCCAGCTGGACCATCGAGGTCGCTGGGTCCTGCCGCACTTTCACATTTTGTTGTTGGCCCAGAACCCGTCCCCGCCTCATTGATTGATGAGAATTCGAGGGAATCGAGAAGGATCTGGACATGCGAGCAGAGCGGATTGCGCTGGGTGTGGCGCTCACGATCGGCGGCATCGTCGCGCAGAGCGCTGCCTCCGCCCAGGAATATCGCGGAACCATGGAACAGCAGATGGCCTGCACACCGGATGTCTGGCGCCTGTGCAGCGATCAGATTCCTGACGTGAGCCGCATTACGGCCTGTTTGCAGCAGAACACGCCGCTGCTCTCGAGCGGCTGCCGTGCCGTGTTCCAGTCCAACAATCAGATGCAGCCGCGGCAACCGGTCCCGCGCGGCCGTGCCGTACCGCAACCGCGCTACGATGCTCCGCCGCCTCCACCGCGGCCTTACGACGACGACTGAAGCATGATCCGGAAAAGCGCGCAGCAGCAGGCGCGACGATGCGGTCACCGCTTCGTTCAGCGCTCCCCCTTGCTGTCCGACTGAGGTCGATGTCGGAGCGCGATCCGCAGGACAACTGCGAAGAGCAGTGCTGCAACTGGCCAGTGGAACCAGATCTTGTGCATGCCGGTGAAGATATTGATCAGAATCAGAAAGGCCGACACTGTGAGGGCCGCTGCAACCGGGCGGGGCAGCCTTGCCAGCCCATCCGAGACGACATGCATCCACGAGGATGGCTCGCGCCTGTCGCCAATCCGCAGGTGACCGGCTTCCTCACGGCGAGTTGGGCTTTCGTCGACCGCGAAGCTCCGTCCCTGGCCGGTCCGGCCGCTCATGGTCACCCGATAACTGGTCATGGGCGCAACGTTCTTCATTGGTCGCTGGCCGAGACAGTCGAAGCCAACGGATAATTTGTTGTGCACCTGATCGTAGACGGAGCTTGAGATCACGACCCCGCCGGGGTCGGCGAGTTCTTGCAGTCGTGACGCGATATTGACCCCGTCGCCATAGATGTCGGAACCGTCCACCATCACGTCTCCGAGGTTGATGCCGATGCGAAACCGCATCGGGGGTGCGTGAGGTGGGTCCGCATCCTGGTTGGAAATTTCCTGCTGAATCTCGACCGCACATTGCACGGCCTCGACGACGCTGGCGAACTCGGCGATGACCGCGTCGCCCCAGGTATTCACGATGCGGCCGTCATGACGTTCCACCAATCCCGCAATGGCAGTGCGGTAGCGGCGGAGCGTCTCCAGCGTTCCCGTCTCGTCTGCTTCCATGAGGCGAGAATAGCCGTGCACATCGGCGCACAGGACGGTGGTCAGTCGTCGTTTCACCTTGTCGTCGGTCATGGCCCCTATGGTAGCCTCCCTGACCGGCAAATGCATCAGGCAGTCGGGGCCATGGCAGGCGTCAAATGCGCTCGATCTGCGGGCCTCGGTCGATGACCACGCGCCGTAGCCGCCTTACGGCCGGTGCTCGCAGACGTCGACCCATTCAGCCGCGGTCAGCTCGGCCATGCGGTCGGGCGTGATGCGCACGGCGCTGTGGGTCGAGCCCGCAGCCGGCACCACCACGTCGAACGCCTTCAGCGACACGTCGCAATAGACCGGCAGCGGCGCCTTCAGTCCGAATGGACAGACGCCGCCGACCTCGTGACCGGTGATCTCGGCGACCTCTTCCAGCCCCAGCATCTTCGGTTTGCCGCCGAACTGCGTCTTCACCTTCTTGTTGTCCATGCGCGAGGTGCCGGCGGCGACGATCAGGATCACGCGCTCGCCGATTCGCAGCGACAGTGTCTTGGCGATCCGCCCGGGCTCGACGCCATAGGCCTCGGCCGCCAGCGCCACGGTCGCGGAGCTGATCGGGGATTCGATGACGGAGATGTCGGGGGCTTTCTCGGCGAAGAAGGCGCGAACGGATTGCAGGCTCATTCCAGTCTCACGGGCGGGCGGCGATCTCTGGATGACCCCTAGATGAGACCTTGCAGCTCGGAGAGCGCGCGGACGCGGTGGTCCGGCGCAAAGCCAAGCTCGTCCATCTGGGTGCGGATCGCCTTGAACATGGTCAGCGGTGCCACGAGTTCGTTCTCGACGCAAGCCAGCGCCATGGCTTCCGGCGTCACTCGTTCGATCCAGGCGACGTTGAGGCCGAAGGATTTTGCGCCGGCGACGTCCCAGGGATTGGAGGACACGAACAGCACCTCATCCGGCTTGGTGCCGAGCACCTCGCCGATCAGCTCATAGGCCGCCGGGCTCGGCTTGAAGATCTTCTTTGCATCGACGCTGATGGTGGCATCGAGCAGGCGGTCGAGCCCCGAGTTGCGCACCAGCGCGCTCAGCATGTCCGGACTGCCATTGGAGAGGATGGCGAGCTTTCGCGGCCTCAAGGCTGCAAGCGTGCTTGTTGCATCCGGATAGAGATCGAGATGCAGATATTTTTCGATGACCCGCTCGAATGCCTCGCTGTCATAGGCGAGCCCGAGCACACGCAGCGTATAGGCGAGCGAGTCGCGCGTGACCGCGTCAAAATCCTGGTAGCGCTGCATCAGCGAGTGCAGCCAGGTGTATTCGAGCTGCTTGATGCGCCACACCTGCGTGATGATCTCGCCATAGCCCGGAAACGCATCCTCGGTGACGTCAGCGACCGACTGGATGTCGTAGAGCGTTCCGTAGGCGTCGAAGACGACGGCTTTGATGGGCATTGGCTGTCCTTCCGGGCCGTTGTGGTTCGCAAGAACTCCGATTGGGGAGCGCACATGATCGTCAGCTTACCAAAACACAGCGCAAGTGTGCCACTACAAGCGTGACCGGCGGCTTGTGACCCGATTGAGTCCTCTTGACAGTCGAGCGATGTAGAACGCGGTCCGTCGGCTGAGCGATCAAAGGCCCATGTACGCCCAAGACGGAGTACCACCATTTTTCCATCGCGAT
>NZ_JAFCJZ010000036.1 GCF_018130765.1 Bradyrhizobium iriomotense | reverse complement strand
AGCGCCTCATCGATTCCCCCAAAAGAATCACAGGAGAATCATAACAGCAGCCCAGCGTTTTCACACAGCCAGGGTCACAAGCGGCAAGACTCAGATCGAGCATATGATTTCTGCTCCGACCCAAAACCCGACATCTGCGCGTTAGTCGGCACACTTCCTAGTCGCGCCCCTTCCGCGCCCGGTACAGGCTCGGCGTCGTTCCGACCGCCTTGCGGAAGGCGCGGTTGAAATTGGCCTGCGATGAAAATCCCGCGGCATAGGCGATGTCGACCAGCGGACGATCGCTGGTGGACAGGAGCCGCTTGGCGAGATCGAGGCGCTGACGGCTGACATATTCATGCGGCGCAGCTCCGGTCGCGGCCTTGAAGCTGCGGGAGAAATGCGCCGGGCTCATGCACGCCACCGATGCCAGATCCTTGACCGTGAATTCGCGCTCGACGGATGCGTCGATGAACTCCGTCACGCGCGACAGGCGCTTCGCATCGAGCGGCTTCTGGACGGCTTGGGACTGCTTCAGCCGGACCGACGTCGCCGCATAGCTGTGCACCAGATGAGCCGACAAGGCCCGTCCCAGGCTTTCGACCAAGAGACGGCCGGTGGAGGTTTCCTGTTCGAGCTCGGCGAGGATCCGAGTGGCGACATGCTCGATGAACATGTCCTGATCGATGGCCTCGTAGCGGATCGACATTCCCGACGGATCGATGTCGAGATCCCTGAGCATGGTGTCGTCGAACGGCTGTCCGGGAAGAAAGAGATGCAGACATTCCTGCATCTGGTTTTCGACGCGGATGAAATCCTCGCGGATGCCGGCCGGACAGAGCCATATGGTGCCCCTTCTGCCGAACGTGCGCTGCCGCATGCCCGCGCCTTCCCGGTCGACGACCGAGCTGCCGCGCAGCAGGATTGCGATCTCGGTGTCGCGCGGCAATTGCGGCGGCAAATCGCCCGGCTCGTGGCTCCAGCGCTCGGCAAGGAGGTGCGACCACCGCCGGTCGTTGGAGGTCTGAAGCATTCTGCCGGTAACATATTTATCGACAGAGTTGCCAAGCATACCCATCGTGAATCTCCGCCAGATAGCGCGATGTGGGTAAAAAGGTATTGCCGGGTCCAGCAATTAGCATGCCAGACATCCGGCCGGCCGTCCACGGGCCGAGAGCAGTCCGGGACAACAACACCGCACATTTTGAAAAGCCAGACCGCGCCCGGCCGCCGCATCCTCGGCCGTCTTGAATCAGGAAACGGAGAGATCCATGGCCCGGACCACGGTCATCGGCGCGTGCCCCCACGATTGCCCGGATACCTGTTCCATCCTGACCACGGTCGAGGATGGCAAGGCGATTGCCGTCCGCGGCAATCCCGACCATCCGTTCACGCGTGGACGGCTCTGCGTGAAGGTCAACAACTATGAGGAGCGCGTCTACAGCGACAAGCGCATCCTCCATCCGCTGAAGCGGGTCGGCCCGAAGGGCTCCAGGCAGTTTCAACGGATCTCCTGGGATGAAGCCCTGGAGACCATCGCGTCGCGCTGGAAATCCGTGATCGCCGAGCACGGGGCGCAGGCGATCCTGCCCTACAGCTATCTGGGCACGCAGGGCATCATCAACGGACTCAACGTCGGCGATCCCCTGTTCAACAAGCTCGGCGCGACGGTGCTTGAGCGCACGTTTTGCGACTCCGCCTCGTGCACGGCCTACATGATGACGATCGGGCACACGCCCGGCGTCGATCCCGAGAGCTTCGTGCATTCCAAATACATCATCCTGTGGGCCTGCAACACGCTGAGCACGAACTCGCATCACTGGCCGTTCATCGAGCAGGCGAAGAAGGCCGGCGCCAAGCTCGTGGTGATCGATCCCGTCCGCACCCGCACCGCGCGCCTTGCCGACTGGCACATTCCGATCCGGCCCGGCACCGATGCTGCGCTCGCGCTGGCGATGATCCACGTCATCATCAAGGAGAACCTGATCGATCGCGACTACGTCGACAAATACACCGTCGGCTACGACGAGCTGGCGGAACGGGCGGCGAGCTACACGCCCGAATTCGCATCGCAGGAAACCGGCATTCCCGTGGAGGACATCATCAAGCTGGCGCGGGAATACGCCACGACGCCGCCCGCCGTCGTGCGCATCGGCGTGGCGGTCGAGCGGCACGCGGGCGGCGGCCAGACCGTGCGCGCGATCGCATGTCTGCCGGGACTGATTGGCGCCTGGAAGCATGTCGGCGGCGGCCTGCTCCAGCTGCCGATCTGGGCGTTCCCGGTCAGATGGGACGTGCTGATGCGTCCCGATCTGCAGCCGGAGACGATGCGCGTGCTCAATTCCTGGCGCCTTGGAGCTGCGCTGACGGGCGAACTCGGCTTCGACCCGCCGATCAAGGCGCTGTTCGTCTACAACGCCAATCCGATGGCGATGGTGACCGAGCAGGGCAAGCTGGAAAAGGGGTTAGAACGCGAAGACCTCTTCACCGTCGTCAGCGAGCACTTCCTGACCGACACCGCAAAATATGCCGACATCGTTCTACCCGCGACCACCCAGCTCGAGCAGAAGGACATCATGTTCTCCTGGGGACATCTTTACCTGTCCTACAACAACCAGGCGATCGAACCGCTCGGCGAAGCCGTCTCCAACACCGAGCTGTTCCGCCGCCTCGCGCATGCAATGGGGATCACGGACCCGTCCTTCTTCCGCAGCGACGACGAGATCATCGAGACCTCGCTGGACTGGACGAGCCCGGTGCTATCAGGCATCGCGCTCGACGACGTCAAGTCGAAGGGCTATGTGCGCCTCAACATGCCGGCGCCCGCCGACTGGGCGCCGCATCGCGAGGGCAATTTTCCGACGGCGTCCGGCAAGTGCGAGTTCAAGTCGACGATCGCAGGCGGCGGCAACTTCGTGGTGCCGCTGTTCCGCCAGGGCTACAACGGCGACCAGGATGGCACGCCCGTCGATCCCCTGCCCCACTACATCCCCCCGAACGAGAATGCGCGCACGGCGCCCGCGCTCGCAACGCGATATCCGCTCAGCCTGATCTCGCCGAAAAGCCACGCCTTCCTCAATTCCAACTACGGCAACCTGCCGGCCCAGACCGCGCAGGCCGGCGAGGAGCAGGCGGTGCTGCTCAACCCGGACGATGCGGCCAAGCGCGGCATCGTCGCAGGCGCACCCATTCGCGTGTTCAACGATCGCGGCTCGTTCGAGGCGTTCGCGACCGTTTCGCCCGACATCATGCCGGGCGTGGTGGTGGCACCATCCGGCTACTGGCAGCGCTCCAACCGCAGAGGCGCGACGGTTCACGTGCTGACGCCGCCTGCATTCGCCGACCTCGGCCGCGCGCCGACATTCTCCGACATCCTCGTTCAGGTCAGCGGGGCCTGACGATGACATATGTGGTCACCGACAATTGCCGCGGCTGCCGATACACCGAATGCGTCACGGTCTGCCCGGTGGAGTGTTTTCACGTCGACGACGCCATGACCTATATCGATCCGGAAAACTGCATCGACTGCGGCGGCTGCGCGCCGGCCTGCCCGGTCGGCGCGATCGAGCCGGACTATCGCCTGGCCGCGGACAAGAAGTACTGGATCGACGTCAATCGGAAACGCGCGGCTGAGACCCCCGTCCTGAGTGCGCGCCTGGCGCCGCTGCCGGGCGCCGACGAGCGCAAGTTGGCACTGGGCCGATGATGGCTTCTGCTGCGAACGAATTCCGCATCGCCGTCGTCGGCAGCGGACCGAGCGGCTTCTACACGAGCGAGGCCCTGTTGCGCTCGGGCGCGCCCGTGACTGTCGACATGTTCGAACGGCTGCCCGTGCCGTATGGGCTGGTACGGTTCGGCGTGGCGCCCGACCATCCGAAGCTGAAGCAGGTCACCGTCGCCTTCGACAGGATCGCGAAAGCGCCTGGCTTTCGTTTCATCGGCGGCGTCAAGGTCGGAGACGATGTCACCGTCGACGAGCTCCGCGAGGCCTATGACGCTGTCGTGCTTGCAACCGGCGCCGAACTGAGCCGGCCTCTCGGCATTCCGGGCGAAGCTCTGCCCGGGAGCCACAGCGCAGGTGATTTCGTCGCGTGGTACAACGGTCACCCGGAATTCCGCGACCTCCAGTTCGATCTCGGCCATGAGGCTGCGATCGTCATCGGTCATGGCAATGTCGCGCTCGACGTCGCACGCATTCTCGCCAAGACAGCCGACGAGCTGCGCCAGACCGACATCGCGCGCCACGCGCTCGAGGTTCTGGCGGAGAGCCGGATTCGGAAGATTTCCATCGTCGGCCGCGGCGGACCGGCCCAGGCGAAATTCAGCGCGAAGGAATTGCGCGACTTTCTCGAACTCGGCGCATGCGACACGGCTGTCGACGGCCGTGACGTCGCGCCGGACGAATTCGAACCGCAGCCCCCCGGAGATCCGGAGCTGATCGAAAAGCTGGCGCTGCTGCGCGGCTTCTCGCAGCATGCCGTGACCAAGCCGCGGCGCTGTCTCGTTCGCTTTGGCCTGTCGCCCGTCGCGATCAAGGGTCGCGGCCGGGTCGAGACGGTCTCATTCAGGCAGCGGTCAGGCGCCGTCGAGGACATCGCTTGCGGCCTCGTTTTCAGCAGCGTCGGCCGACGAACGACGCCTGTCGCCGGTGTACCCTACGATGACGATCGCGGCGTCCATGCCAACGTGGATGGACGTGTCGCGCATGGTGGTTCGGCGATCGAGGGGCTCTATGTCTGCGGATGGAGCAAGCGTGGGCCGAGCGGCACGATCGGCACCAATCGCGGCTGCGGGATCGCCACCGCAGAGGCCGTGCTGGCGGATATCGCCCACCGACGACCGCGCCCGGATACGCGTGAGGCGCTGCTCGCGCGCCTGACCGGCCGCGTCGCACGCATCGTGAGCTATCCGGATTGGGGCACGATCGACGCGGCCGAGAAACGCAGGGGAGCCGCGCTCGGCAAGCCCCGGGAGAAATTCGTCACGATCTCCGACATGCTCGCCGCGGTGGGCGCGTGACCCGAGAAGGGTCACGCCACCGGGCAACGGCAGTTATTCCTGATCGACGAGATCGTCCTCGAGGATCGCCATCTGGAACTGGAACGAGCGATCATCGTCCTCGTCGTCGACGAAGAGCACACCGATGAATTCTTCGCCGATATAGACCTCGGCGGAATCATCCTTCTTCGGCCGCGGCACGACGCGGATCTTGGGATTGCCGAATACGCGCTTCAGATACGCGTCCAGCTTTCTGACTTCTTTGACGTCCACGGCAAGTCTCCGATCGAAATTGGTCGGCGGGTTTTAGGACGAGACGCGACGAACCGCCAGCATGAATTGCCAAAGAATTTGGGGACGAAAGGGCCGGAGAATCCGGCCCTTAACTCGCGAGATCAAAGCCCCATGGCGTTGATCATCTGATCCATGGTGCGCGACGGCTCGGCACAGCCGGCTTCGCCGACGATCTTGGCGGGCACGCCCGCGACCGTGACGTTGTGCGGCACCGGCTTCACCACGACCGAGCCGGCGGCAATGCGCGCGCAATGGCCGATCTCGATGTTGCCGAGAATTTTTGCACCCGCGCCGATCAGCACGCCGTGGCGGATCTTGGGATGGCGGTCCTCGTTCTCCTTGCCGGTGCCGCCGAGCGTGACGCCGTGCAGGATCGAGACGTCGTCCTCGATGACAGCCGTCTCGCCGCAGACGAAACCGGTGGCATGATCGAGGAAGATGCCGCGGCCGATGCGCGCGGCCGGATTGATGTCGGTCTGGAACACCGCCGAGGCGCGGCTCTGGAGATAATACGCAAAGTCCTTGCGACCCTTCAGCCAGAGCCAGTGCGCCAGGCGATGGGTCTGGATGGCGTGAAAGCCCTTGAAGTAGAGCAAGGGATCGATGAAGCGCGAGGTGGCGGGATCGCGGTCGTAGACGGCGACGAGATCGGCGCGGAAGGCGTTGCCGAGATCGGGGTCGTCGCGCAGTGCCTCGTCATAGGTCTGGCGCACGAGATCGCCCGACAGCGCGGAGTGGTCGAGCCGGTCGGCGAGACGATGGATCACCGAATCCTCGAGACGGCTGTGATGAAGCACCGTCGAGTAGATAAAGGTCGCAAGCTCGGGCTCGCGATGGACGATGTCCTCCGCTTCGCCCCGGATCCGGTCCCAGATCGGATCGAGCGAGGCGAGCTTTCCTCCCGGATTGACCTGATGCACTGCCATGGGATTTGCTCTTTCGAATTGGCTCGTTTTGCGGGCTCTATAGCACAGTCTAGACGACAAAGTCCTGACCGGCTTGCCTGAGAGTGAACAGCACCTTGCCCCACGAAAGCATGCCAATACCTTGAAACACAACGATTTATTCTGGCGCCCCCAGGCGACAAGGTTGGCTCAAAGTGGTCAGGGTTTTGCCAAATTCAAGCCGGGGCGCGTCAAACTATTGGTGAATTCTCTCCCAAGCCTTATTGCGGGCATGGTCCCGGCGACGACGGAGCGGTTTTGAGCATCACCACCGATCAATTGCGCGCAGGCGCCGCAGGGTCGCTCTGGCTGCGGCTGGCGGCCGTCATCCTGCCCCTCCTGATGATCGCACCGGCGTTCTGGAACGGCTATCCGCTGTTGCAATGGGATACCGGCGGCTATCTGGCGCGCTGGTACGAAGGCTATCTCGTCCCCAGCCGGTCCACCGTGTTCGGGCTCTATCTGCACTATGGCGAAAGCTTCGGCTTCTGGATCAACCTCGCGGTCCAGTCGCTGGCCGCGCTCTGGCTGTTGCAACTCACCTTGCGCGTGCTCGGCCTGATGCAGACGTCCCGCTTCGTCGCCATCAGCCTGCTCCTGATCGTGTCGACCGCCCTGCCCTGGCTCGCCAGCATGCTGCTCACGGACATCTTCGCCGGGCTCTCGATCCTGTCGCTGTTCCTGCTGGTCATCGGCGGGCAACGCACATCGACGCTCGAAAAGATCTCGCTGTTCGGCTTTACCGCCTTTGCCGCCGCAACCCACAGCGCCACGCTCGGCGTGCTGCTCGGTCTCTGCGTCGCCGGCTGGATGGCGCGGCCGTTTCTGGGCCGCCGGCTTCCGCGCGGAGGACTGGCGCAGGCGAGCATGACGATTGTCGTGGGCGGCCTGATGCTGGTGTCGGCGAACCACGCGCTGTCAGGAAAATGGGCCTGGACGCCCGGCGGCTATGGCGTCGCCTTCGGCCGCATGATGCAGGACGGCATCGTCACGCGGTTTCTCAACGACCATTGCCCGCGCGAAAACTTCAAGCTCTGTCCCTATCGCAACCAATTGCCCGCGACCGCCGACGAGTTCCTGTGGGGCAAGAGCATGTTCAACACGCTCGGCCGTTTCGAAGGCATGAACGACGAGATGAGCTACATCGTCGTGCATTCGCTCGCCGACTATCCGGCCTGGCAGGCCGGCGCGGCGCTCAGGGCGATGGGCCAGCAATTGCTGCATGTGGCAACCGGCGAAGGCGCCAATGGCTGGATCCCGCATACCTATGGGATCATCGAACGCTACATTCCCGCGCAGGTCGCGCCGATGCGCGCGGCGCGCCAGCAGCGCTGGGGCGTCGATTTCGACTACGTCAACTGGCTGCACGTGCCCGTCGCGCTGGCCTCGATGCTGGCGCTGGTCGCGCTGCTCGTGCACGCGCTCGCGAACCGCCGGCTCGACGATCTGACCCTGCTGGCCGCGACCGTGACGCTGGCGCTGCTCGGCAACGCCTTCATCTGCGCCGGCATCTCCGGCCCGCACGACCGCTACGGCGCACGGATGGTCTGGGTGGCGACCTTCGTGGTGTTGATGGCGCTGTCACGTCGTTTGAGCACAGAGCCGGCAGACAACCCCTCAGCCGCGGCGTGAGAGGAAGTCGAGCACGCCGGTCTTGTAGACCTTGTCGCCAACCGCCCGCATGTGATCGCGACCCGGAATATCGAGCACTTCCGACCCCGGAATGATGGCGCCGAGCGCGCTCGCGGAGCCCGCGACGTCGTCGGTCGAGCCGACCGCGATCAGCACGGGCACGTCGATCCGCGCGGCCTCTTGCCTGGTCATGAGATCGCGCGTGCCGCGCAGGCAGGCGGCGAGCGCCTTGCGGTCGGACCGGGTCTGATCGGCGAACGCGCGAAACGTGCGGCCGACGGGATCGGTGACATCGTCGAGCGAGGGCACTTCCAGCGCCTTCGCCACGTTCTCGCCGGGGCCGGTGCCCTCGATCAGGCCGCCGATGCCGATGCCGCCGAGGATCGCCGAACGCAGCCGCTGCGGCTCGTTGAGACCGAGCCAGGCCGTCATCCGCCCGCCCATCGAATAGCCCATGATATCGGCCTGCGGGATGGCGAGATGGTCCATCAGCGCCAGCACGTCGCCGGCCATGGTCGGAATCGAATATTGCGCGGGCTCGTAGAGCTTTGCGCTGTCGCCATGGCCGCGATTGTCGAGCGCGATCACCCGGCGGCCGTTCTTGCGAAGCTCCGAAACCCAGGTCGGATAGACCCAGTTCACGTTCTTGCTCGAGGCAAAGCCGTGCACCAGGATGATCGGATCGCCCTCGCCTTCGTCGAGATAGGCAATTTCAACGGCGCCGTTGTGAAAGCTCGGCATCATCAGTTCCACGGGTCTTGAGGGGGGGACAATCGATCTTAGAGCATGATCCGGAAAAGTGTGCAGCGGTTTTTCCTCGCGGCAAACGCGGAACGCGATTGCGCGGAGATCATGCCCAAACAATAGCCCAGCCGCGCCGACGAATGACCTCAATCTCGTCGCGCTTTAGGCCTTAAGGGCCGCATCCGCCAGAGCGGCTTCGGCGGCGATCTGCGCGCGACGGAGCCGCTGCGCCCTCTTGCGATCGCACCAAGCCTGGGTCAGGCGCTCGGTGGTGGCCTTGATCGAGGACAACAGGCCGAACAGCGTCAAGACCGCGCCAAACAGCCACATCGCCAGATCGAACACGCCGCCGATCAGCAGCAGCGCGCCGCGCCCGAGCAGCTTCATGATCGCACGGGTCTTGCTGCCCTGCGCTTCGGCCAGCCGCGCCGCGCGCGCGACATCCTTGGGACCTTCGGCAATCCGCAGCGTGTCCATGGCACCGCGCGTGCCGGTCTTCTCGGCCACGCGCGTGACGTCCTTGCCGAGCCGGACCAGCGCACCGGCCTTCTCTGCCCGGAACGCAGCCTTGATCGCACTCACGGTCTCGCCCGGCCGGAACACGGAACCCTTGGCGACCGCGTTCTGAAGCATCGGGGTGTCGACGACGTCGCGTGCGGAACGGCCGGCCCATGCAGCTAACCCCTTGCCCAGCCGTCCGACCTTCCGCGCATCCTTCACCAGCGTCAGCCCGGCCCGCACCGGCGCTGCGCCGCCGACGGAGACGTAGGTTGCCGCCGTCACCGCAAGGCCCGCGGTCGCAAGGCCCAGCACCAGACGGTCGGTCTCCTCGCCCATCGCCAGATGCTTGCCCTCACGCACGACGTCCCTGACGTCGCCGATCACGAAGAGATCGCCGGCAACAGTCCCGGACAGGCTTGCGACATCGTCGGCGTTGCCGGTGACGAGGCCGGTGGCGAAACGTTTTGCGACATGCGAAGTGGAGTTTTCCGCCTTGACCGCATCGCTCACGCGATTGAGGAGGTCATCCGGCAGCGCGATGTTGCGGTCACGCGCCAGCGCCACAAAACTGTCGGCGAGATCGGCATCGCCTGATGCGAGCGCGGCCTCGATGTTGTCCTGGACCAGGTGGTCGTTCTGCCGCAGCAGCGCGTCGAGCCTGAGCTCGGAGAGCAGGTGCGGATCGTCCTGGGCGGCGAGCACCGCGCCGGCGTCGCGGGCATGCGGCGCGACCTGCGCAAGCAGAAGGCTGCAAGCCGCAATACCGGTCAACGCAGTGCTGATTCGGAGCCATTTCATGCGGAAAAGCCCGGACGGTCCTGGATCGCCAGCGCCCGATGATTCGTCTTTCGTCTCAAATTGCGCACGTCCACAGACATAGTATGCCAAAATTGCGACACAACGTCCCCGACGAAAGGAGGGCTTCTCTGGGGCGACAAGATTGTGTCGAATTTGCATGAGCAAATGAGCATGGGGTAGTTGCAACGTTTCGGTTCCGCTGGACTAGCAATCATCCGTACCCCCCAGTATGGTCCGCGGCGTCTCAAAAGATACCCGCGTCAGCGTTGATTGTGTCTGCCGCCACTGCCACTCCAGGATGAACTACGATGTCCGACCATGTCGTCCCGCACTTCCATAACGATGCCGGTGTCCCCGTCATCGAGATCGGCTCGCAAGAGTTCATGTGCGTGGGCGCCAATCCTCCGTTCGATCATCCGCACGTCTTCCTCGACCTCGGCAACGACAACGAGATCATCTGCCCTTACTGCTCGACGCTGTACCGCTTCGCGGCCGACCTGAAGGCGGGCGAAGCCCGCCCGCCGGAATGCGTCCTGAAGGACAAGGTGGCCTGACCGCGTCCATCGGCCAGGGGTGGCGCTCTCCCGAACGATTGTCATCGCCGGTGCCGGCATCGGTGGACTGACGGCCGCACTTGCGCTTGCCGCGCGCGGCTTCCGCATCGTCGTGCTGGAAAAGGCCGAGCGTCTCGAGGAAGTCGGGGCGGGCCTGCAGTTGTCCCCCAATGCCAGCCGCGTGCTGGTCGAGCTTGGCCTCTCCGACCGTCTCAAGCTGCGCGCCGTTGTTCCCGAGGCGGTCTCGATCATGAGCGCGCGGGCCGGCGGCGAGTTGGTGCGCATGCCGCTCGGCGAAGCGGCCTCGCTGCGCGCCGGCGCCCCCTATTGGGTGGTGCACCGTGCCGATCTGCAATCCGCGCTCGCCGGCGCGGTCGCCGACCATCCCGATATCGATCTGAAGCTGGGCGCGACCTTCGAAGACGTCGCCCCCCACGCCAAGGGACTGACCGTGGTCCATCGTAGCGGCACGATCCGCCGCAGCGATCTCGCCAGCGCGCTGATCGGCGCCGACGGCATCTGGTCGACGGTACGCCAGCATCTGTTTCCCGAGGTGCAGCCGCGCTTCTCCGGGCTGATCGCCTGGCGCGGCACGTTCGATGTCACGCAGCTGCCGAAGGACTACACCGCCCGGCGGGTGCAGCTCTGGATGGGGGCGAACGCTCATCTCGTCGCCTATCCGATTGCAGGCGGACGCCAGATCAACGTGGTCGCGGTGCTGCCGGGCACCTGGAACAGGCCGGGCTGGAGCACGCCCGGTGATCCGCGCGAGGTGATGGACGCGTTCGCAGCGCCGCGCTGGCCGCCGGCGGCGCGGATGATGCTCACCGCGGTCGACGGCTGGCGGAAATGGGCGCTGTTCGGCGTGCCCGACGGCTGCCCCTGGAGCAAGGGCCCGGTCGCGCTGCTCGGCGACGCCGTCCATGCGATGCTGCCCTTCGCCGCGCAAGGCGCCGGCATGGCGATCGAGGATGCCGCCGTGCTCGCGAAGCTCGTGAGCCTCGACGCAGCCGAGAGCACCGCGGGCATCACCGCCGCGCTGAAGCAATATGGAGCGGCGCGCCAGGCCCGCGTGCGGCGGGTGCAGCGGACCGCGCGGCAGCAGGGCCGCATCTATCATTTCAGCGGGCCGCTCGCGATCGCGCGCGATCTTGCGATCCGTGCGCTCGGCCCGGACCGCATGCTGGCGCGGCAGGACTGGATCTACGGCTGGCGGCCCTGAGGCCGGTGGAGTCTCAGCGCGCGACGCTGCCGGGTCTCGTCGGGGCGGGCTTGATCACCGGCGGCTGCGGGGTCGAGGCCGGCGGTTTTGCATCCGGCGGCGTCTCCCGGCACCTGTTGCGGCGCCAGGCGTCTTCGACGAGCTGCGCCTGCCCGCGCACCGCGACGTAGTCGTTGCGATAGGCGAGCTCGGACACGACGGCGCCGCCGGCCCCGGTCTCCGCCTTGTCCATCAGTCTCTGCAAATCGGCCGTCCGACTGGCGAGCCCCTTGCGCTCGCTCTCGAGCTGCTTGCAATCGTACAGATCGTACCTGGCGGGATCGGCAAAGGCCGGCGCGACCGTCTCGCTGATGCCGGCGCAACCGGCCAGGGCCGCGCCGCCGGCGAGCAGCACGAGAAGCGCGCCGCAAAAGCGCAGGGAAGCGGAAAGCGAAGCAGCCATGCCGGATGAATAGTCCCCGTGGATTGAGAATGCCTAAAGCAGCAACAGATGTCCGGATTGAGGCTTTGCCTTGTGCGCCCGGCTCGCTTAAGGAAGGACACAAGCCGGGCCGGCAAGACGCCAATTCCAGACGGCCGCAGGTGGACTTAAGTGTTTGATCTCGTTGGATCAAGCGGGCATGGCGGAATTGGTAGACGCAAGGGACTTAAAATCCCTCGGCGCGCAAGCGCTGTGCCGGTTCGACCCCGGCTGCCCGCACCATCCGAGCTGACGGGGCGAGGATGCCGGATGCGCCCCCTTCGATCGCATCGCGTTCGTCCTAGCCAAAAATTGAGTTTGCGCGGATACTAAACCTTAGCGAGTTTCCTGTAGACAGACGATCTACTGATGGGGCTCAACCGTGCATGGACTTCCCGTTATAGGCGGCCTAGTTAGCGGCTTGATCCTCGGCGTCTTCACTTCGTTTTTTCAGCTTATCGGACTGGCTGCGCTTGCTCTCGGTGCTCAGCAGTTTTTCAATGCCCCGCTCACGCCAAGGCAAGACTTGCTGCTTAATTTAACCGTCTATGCGATCTTGCTCTTGATCATCTTCTTTCGTGGTTTTCTCAGCAATGACGAACCAACTCGATCGCAGTCGTTCTATCGATCCGCCATCGTTACTTTCCCACTGCCGGGCATCTGGCTGATGTATGCATGGCCAACGTATGGCGGGTAGAGCTCGTGCGCGAGGCAGGCGGACGCTTAGTTGTCGCCATCAAACTAGTAGCTACTTCTGGCCCTTCTCGGACCTCGTGAAATGTCCACTTCTTCGCGCTGTTGGGGAACAAGCGGACATCGCGAATTTATGAGTACATGCCCTAGTGTGCCCGCCTTCGAGTCCGCGCGCGCTCAAACGGCAACATTCCGCTCGACCTGAAGCTCCCTGAAAACCTTCGTCACGGGCAGGTGAAACGGCAAATCCGTGTTGGTGTGGTGCCAGCGGAACGGACACGTCTTCTCGATCGAGATGCCCGGCGTCGAGTTGAGTGCGCCGAAGCCGTCGATCGTGCCCATCACGTCGATGATCTTCCTGTACCGCGGCGGCATCGCGACTGCCGCGGACACCGTGACGATCCAGAACTTGTCGGCGGGAATCCCCTGCTCGACCGCCGGTGTTTCCTTCAGCTCGTACAGTGCCTCCGAGATCACGAGGTTGCCCTTGGAGTGCCCGGTCACCAGCGAGAAGTTGAATCGGCCATCGCTCAGCAAAGCCATGACCGTCCTTGTATCCAGGCTGATGCGGCCGAGCTCGATCGGTGACGTCGGCGGGCTCAGGGTCTCCGGACGGTTGAGCGCCCGACTCATGTCGTCCAGCTCCTCGAACTGATGGCGCAGCCGGTTGAGGGTGCCGAACCAGAACCAGCCACCGAGCGCCTCGGTCAGGAGATCGGCAAGCCCGTAACCCGACACCACGGCAGCGACCGCGACACCAAAGGCGTCAGCGACATTCCGCGCGAAGGCCGCCGCCCCCAGCGCCGAACTGCCGACGCCCGCCACCGCCAGGATGCGGACATTGGCGCCGCCGGCATTGGCGAAGTCTTCCACGGTGTCGCAGAGCTTGAGCATCCCGGCGCCGGATGGCGGAACGATCAGGATGGCGCCCTCGCGTGCCAGCCAGGGGGCGGTCTCATGCGCCTCCTCATGGGTCACCTTGCCGATGTCGTAGAAGATTCCGTCGAGGACCGCGTTCCTGCGGCGAAATGACTCCAGCGCCGCCTCGCGCAACGGCGTCCGGGATTCGAAGATCTCCGCAAAACTGTTGCGGCCAAGCTGGGCCGTCGCGAGCGAGCGTTGCGTCGAGAGCATCATGGGTCTCCGCAGCCAGTCGAGCGACGGTTACCGTAGCAAGAACCTTGCCACCTTGGGTGGTATTACCGCGCCGTTGAGGCGGGCGCGGCCCGCCATTATCCGCAAGCAGGTCCGTACCCGCCCGTCGCGCAAACCATTCGTTTACCAACCCTCCCGTCGCCTTGCGGAACCCGCCGGGAGCAACCGACCTTTACTCGACCTTAGATCGTCTTCCCTTAAATCGAAGCATGTCTGCCGCCCATCGGCGCAGACTTCAGGGGAAATGCGGGGCCTGCAGCGCCGGCTTCGATGGTGAGAGTTTTCATGGACGCGCGCGAGAATTGGTCCCGGTCCGGGATTGGCGGGGCGCCCACGGGGCTCGGACGCTACCTGCACGGGCGCGAGATCTACCTCGTCCTGATCGCGTTCCTGTCGGTGTTCTACATTTCGAACGGGCCGGTCCAGCTCAGCCATTATGACCTCGGCTGGCACATCGCCGCCGGCGACCTCATCAGGGAGCGTGGCGAGATCCCGTTTCAGGATCCATGGGCGTTCACGCTCGCAGACAAGCGCTGGTACAATCTGTCGTGGCTCTGGGACGTGATTGCCAGCGTGCTTTATCAGCACGCAGGCCTTGCCGGGATCGTCCTGCTGGTCGTCGCCTGCGGCGCGGTCATCGTCGGATACCTCACCTCATGCGGCTTGCACAGCGGCGCGTCGGTCCCGGCGGTTTGCGTCACCGTCTTCGCCGCATGCCTGCTCTACCCCTGCTACGAGGCGGCGCCCAACACCTATCTGGCGGCATCGCCGAATATCGCGACCATGCTCTTCGCGGTGATCTTCTACGGGGAATGCCTGCAGCGGCGCAGATGGTACCTGTTGCCGGTGATGATGGTGCTGTGGGTCAATCTGCACGGCGGCTTCATGCTCGCCATTCCGATCATCGGCGTCTTCGCCGGCGTCGCCTTGCTGCGGCGGGACTGGACGAATTTCAGGAATTATTGCCTCGCGGGCGTCGGATGCTTCGCTGCGATCTTCGTCAATCCGCTGGGGTGGCACATCTACGACGGCGTGATGGCGACGCTGGGCCATTTCATCCAGGCCAATATCGGCGAATGGCGTCCCTACTTCCACAACATGGAGCTGCCCGGCAGCATTCCCGCCATCGCCTATGCGTTGACGTTCATTGCGCTGGAGCTGCGCTACCGAAACTCAAAACCCATTCCGGTGGAGCCGCGCCTCTTGGCATGGCTGTTCCTGTTCCTGGGACTCTACCAGTTCAGGTACATCGCGTTCTTCTTCATCTTCTCGGCGGTCCCGATGGCGCTGCACGTCGATCGCCTGCTGCCCGAGCGCCTGTCGAGGCTCGACATCCGCCGCGCGATGCTGGCAGCCGGGATCGTCGGCCTCGTCGTGCTGCCGCTCAGCTTCCTGCAGGTGAGACCGGCGCTGGCGCTGCCGGACATGCTCTCGGAGGAGGATGCCGCCTACCTGCTCGCGCATTCCACGCATTCGCGCGTGCTGAACCACTGGAATTCCGGCGGCCTCCTGATCTTCCGCACCCACGGCAAGGTGCCGATGTTCGTGGACGGCCGGGCGGCGACCGCCTATCCGGACGAACTGCTCCGCGACTATCTCAAGCTGGTGCGCTGGGACATCGACGAGGCCGCCTGGGACTCGGTGATCAGGAAATACAGGATCGATGCGGTGCTCTGGGTCAGGGGACACGAGCAGCTGAGGCAGTTCCTCATCAGTCGCAGAGGCTGGAGAGAAGACTACACCGGCGCCTATATGAGCCTCTACACCGCGCCGCCGGCCTCATCGCCCGAGGGCCCGAACGCGGCCGCGTCGAGATAGGATCACGTCCGCTTCGGTTGGTGCGGGAGCAGGATCCAGAAACAGATCAGCGCGAGCGTGAGCTGGCCATAGCCGCCCATGAACGCGGTGACCGAGGCCGACGCCAGGACCGGAATGGCGACCGCAACCGTGAGCGCGGCGACCATCATCACCGCGGGCAGGTCGGCGACGAGAACGGCCGCATAGAGCGCCACCTGGAAGAACGTGTACTCCTTGGGCCTGGGCGTGCAGAGATAGAGCGCGTACATCGCGAGCACGGTAATGCGCATCGCCGCGGCGGGATGATCGACCAGCCAGTCGTCGAGCGCCTGGAGCAGCGAGGCCTTGCCGGCGCGCCGCTGTAGCCCGGCCATGCGCCACACCGAAACCGCGAACGGCGCCAGCACGAGCGTGATCGCGATTGCCGCGTAGAGGCCGATGACGAACAGCTTGCTGCCGGCAAGTCCAATGCGATCTGCAAGTGTCGAGGCAATCAGCAGCAGCGACGGATTGACCTCGTTCACCGGCGAATGCTGTCCGGGGATCTGGCCGGTGATCGCACTGAGCCAGCTCCGCGACAGATCCGGGTAGAACACCAGCGAAACCAGGATCGGCAGCACGAACGCGCCCGCCGCCACCACGATCAGAAGCAGCTTGCGACGTCTCGGCTGCGGCAGGAAATAGAGCGCGGCGAGGATCGGCAGGAACACCAGCTTGAACGCGGTGACGAGGCCGAGCACGGCCGCACCGGCGAGCTGCGGCACGAGGCTGGCGTCGCCCCGGTCGCCGGACTGCACGGGACGCAGCAACAATGCGAGCGACGCCGCCGTCAGCAGGCCGCCGAGGATCTCGAAATTACCGGTCGCAACGACCCAGTCGAAGCCGAGGAAACCACCGAGCACGAGCACGAACCGCAGCACGGCGTCCCGCCAGCCCCGGCGGGTCGTGCCAAGACCGGGCAACAACAGCGCGCAGATCACCGCAAGGACAAGATAGATCGGCTTGTAATGGGCGACGAGAAAACCGCCGGTGCAGAGCGGCCGAAAGGCATCGAGAGTGACCGGAAGATAGGGATAGGAGAGTTTCGTATCCTTCAGGTTCTTGACGAAATAGGGATCGAGCCCATGAAGGTGAGCGTCCACCGCGGCGCAATTGATCCGCACGTCCCAGCCAAAGGTATTTTCTGCGGCGAGGTCGACGGTGACGGACATAGCGACAAGCGCCGCCGCGAGCAGGATCAACCAGGTCAGCCAGCGGCTCCCTGACGCGTTGGCGGCCAGGGATCCGGCATCCGCGGACGAGGCGAGGCTCGTCATGAATGCATGTCCTGCGCCTCAAGCCGCATCGGCTCCGCGCGAAAATCGAGCAGCAGGATCCAGAAGCATGCCAGCGCGACAATGAGGAGGATGAAGCCGCCCTCCACCGTGTGCCCCGTGATCGAGACCAGGCCGGGAGCGAGGAGACCGACGGTGAGCATGGCGGCGAGTGCCAGGGCCGGAAGATCGGCGATGAGAACCGCGGCATAGACCGCGAGCTCGAAGAAGGCATATTCCTTGAGGCGCGGCGAGCTGACGTAAAGCGCAAACATCGCAAGCACGGTCACGCGCGAGGCCACGTGGGGATGGTCGATCAGCCAGCGGTCGAGCCGCGTCAGAAGCGATCCCCCTGCCCGAGCCGGTCCACTGCCGACTGCACGCAGGACGGACAAGACGAACGGCACGAGCACGAGCGCGAGTGCTGCGAGCGCATAGGTGGCGAACATCACCGGCTTGCTGTCGCCGAGTCCGACCTGCTCCAGGAGGCTACGCGCCAGCAGCAGCAGTGACGGATTGGTTTCCATCAGCTCGACGGCATGCTGATCCGGGATCTGCTTCGTCAGCACACCCACCCAGCTCGAGAACAGGTCGGCGTAGAACACCCTTGAGATCAGGATCGGCAATGCGAAACCGAATGCGGCCACCGCGATCAGCACCAGCTTGCGCGCGCGCGGCAGCGGCAGGAAATAGAGCGCGGCGATCACGGGACAGAACACCAGCTTGAACGAGGTCACGAGACCAAGTAGTACGGCGCCGCTGACGCGAAACGAGAAGCCGTGGTCTTCCCATGCGCCAGATGTCGTTGGGCGAAGCAGAAGCCTCAGCGCGACCGCGTTCAGCGCGCCGCCCAGCATCGCAAAATTCCCCGACGCCCAGACCCATTCGAAGCCGATGAACGCGCCGAACACGCAGAGCAGCCTGAGCGCAACGTCGCGCGGGCTGGTTCGCGTCCGGCCAAGCCCCGGCAGCAGCAGGCCGCAGAGCACGGCGAGCACGAGATAGAGGCCCATGTGATGAGCGACGAGGGCGCCGCCTGCGCACACGGGACGAAACACGTCGAGCGTTACAGGCAGATAGGGGTAGGAGAACCTGGTGCCCTTCAAATTCCGGACAAAATAGGGATCGAGCCCGTCGGCATAGGCATCGACCGCGGCGCAATTGACGCGAACGTCCCAGCCGTAATTCAGGGGAAGCGTGCCGTCGCTGACGAGATTGCCGAGCACCAGCAGCGCCGTCAGCCCGATCAGCCAGGCAAGCCAAATGTTTCGCCTTGTGTTTCGCCTTTCGGTCATGTCGACCGAGGGGCCCAACCATCGTGCTACGTCGGACACTGCGAAAGACCTGTCTTGCCGGGTTCCTCTGGGGCGCCTGCATGGCGCCCCGTCAGGCCACAATGGACAGGATGAGTTGCGGATTCATCTCCCCGCTGGGCCGTCCGCGATCTTATGGTGAATGACTGGTTGCCGGCCCGCGGCTGGAATGTCAGCGGAACTCGTCGCCAGCCTATCGCGGCGCGCGAGCGGCCAGCCAGGCATCGAGCGCTTCACGCGTATCCCGTGTTGCCGCCATGCGCGCGAACTGCTCCCCCTCGATGGCGAGACCTTCGGAAATGGAGACGTTGAGGCCCCGCGTCGCGGCCGTGATGACCGGGCGACGGCCAGCTGCGAATGCCTGACGATGCGACCCGCCAGCGCGAAGGCGGCGTCCATGAGCTGCTCGTGTGGCACGACGCGGTTGACCAATCCCATCTCGAGCGCCCGCTGTGGTGAAAAGGAATCTCCCGTCAGCAAATATTCCAGCGCCCGCTTCCGGCCCGCGAGCCGCGGCAGGCGCTGGGTGCCGCCAAATGTCGGCGTGATGCCGATGGCAATCTCGGGCTTGGCGAAGCTTGCCCGCTCGCTCGCGACGGCAAGATGCACGGCTTCGGTGATCTCGCAGCCGCCGCCGAAGGCGATGCCGTTGACCGCGGCGATGACCGGCTTTGGAAACGCCTCCAGGCGCGCCGTCATCGCCTGGCCGCGCCGCACGAACGCCTTCACCGCGGCGTCGGGCCCGGCTTTCACGCTCTCCGAGAATTCGGCGATGTCAGCGCCGGCCGAGAACGCCTGGTCGCCCGCCCCGGTCAGGACGACGGCACGGATATTGGCATCGTCCTCGATGCGGTCGAGGATCACCATCAGGCGGTCGATGAGGGCGTAGCTCAGCGCGTTGAGCTTGGTCGGGCGATTGAACGTCAGCAGCGCAACGGCGCCGCGCGTTTCCGAGAGGACGAGATCGGACAAGTGGTGGCTCCTTCCAGGTCGAACAGGCGCGGAAGTCAGCACAGCGGCCTTGCCGTGTATACTCACTAGGCAGTATACATCGAAGTCATGTCGAGAAGCGGTGACAGCACGCGGGAGCAGATCGTCGTTGCGGCGACGCGCCTGTTCTATGGCGAAGGCATCAGGGCGGTGAGCATGGACGCCGTCGCCGAGAAGGCCGGCGTGACAAAGAAGACGCTCTACTATCATTTCACCAGCAAGGACGAGCTCGTCGCCGAAACCATTGCGGCCAGGGACCAGCCGACACTGGAGCTCTACATGCGCTGGTTCGCGGAGACCGACGGCAGCGTGGCCGACAAGGTCCGCGGTCTCTTCACCAAGCTCGGACGCTCCGTGAACACGCCGCGCTGGCGCGGCTGCGGCTTCCTCCGCACCATCGCCGAGCTCGCGAACACCCCGGCACATCCCGCCGTCAAGGCCGGCGCGGCCCACAAGAAGCGCTTCGAAGCCTGGCTCGCGACGGAATTACACGGCCATGGCATCGCCGGTGCGACGGCGCTCGCGCGCCAGATCGTGATCCTGCTCGACGGCGCCACCACCGTGATGCTGATCCATCGCGATCTCGACTATGTCGAGACGGCGGGGCAATTGGCGCTCGGCCTCGTCAAACAGGCCCGCAGCGCTGACTGACCTGTCCAATCAACGATAATTCTCGTCTTTGTCATGCGCCAGGCACCAACACAGCCTGGGATAGATCTTTTTCTTTCGTTCGATTTAAAGTACAGTAGGATCATTAAATAAGACCGAGGCGATCAATTTCAGATTCATATTTTTCAGGAGCGCCGGCATGCCTTTGACAGATGATCAAATCATCGAAGCGATTCAAAAGACGAACTCAGAAGCAATCGAGAAGAAGGTATATGACAAGATCAAAGGTGATTTGCTGAAACTGAAGTTTGCCGGCGGGATAGGCGTCTCGCTCGTTCTCTTGTTTGGGTTGTTCCATCAAGCCGCATTCAAGATAGTCGTTGAGCAAGGGGGCGCGGGACTACGAACAGAGATCCGCCAAGCAGTCAAAGATGACCTGACGCGTCTCGACGAAATCAAGCTAAGAGTCACGACTATGCGCGACTTGACGCAAAGCGATCTCAGCAATGCGTTAGCAAATGTCGCCAAGAGCCGCAGCGAGATGGCGGAAATCGAAAATCGCTGGAAGAACAAAGTCGACGTGACGAATAATCTCGTAGACTCATTGAACCAGAAGGCAGCCGAATTTGCTGACCGTGCCAAGGTGCTTGATGAGCGCATAAAAACCGCTCAATCGACGTCCGAAGCGATGGAGCGCCGGTACAAGCCCATCATCGAGAGTCTAGCCAAGAACCAGGAGCAGATATTCAACAACCAAAAAGAAACCGCCAGCCAATTGAAGACGTCGATTGCTGCTGTATCGAACGTCAGCGTGCCCGCAGCAGAATCATCGAGCAAAGGTATCGTGTACTTTCAATTTTCTGGTTACAGCAAAGATGAGGTCGATGGCATCAGGAAGGCAATAAGCGACGCAAGATGGACCGTGCCTGGAGCCGAGAATGTCCCCAGGAACATCTCAACCGAAGTCCGTTACAATCCCGCAGATGAGATCAAAGCTGAGGCTCTCCTGATAGATGTAAAGAATGTGCTCCGCAGACTAGGCATTAACGCCGATATCGCCCTCAGCAAAGAACCCTTGGTAAAGCCGGGAATATTGGAGCTTTGGATAGCCAAGACGACGAGCTGACATCCTTTCGGCCACAGGAGGCCACCCATATCCTCCTCCAACTCGTCTGCTTACCACTTCGGTCGGTCCGCCAGACCTCCACGTCATGCACCTCGATCCGGGCGGGCTACCTCACCAACTCGTGTCCGCCCCCGCCCCGCCTGACAGCCATCCCGAAACATGGGTTGTGCGCCGCAGCATAGACGTTAGAAAAAGCCCTGATTTCTAGAGGTGAGCTTCCTTGTCCGACGTCAATGCCGACGATTGGGTGTCCTCGGGACACCGGCCCATGGGTTTTCCCGAATTCGTCATCGTGATCGCGTCCATCATGGCGCTGAATCCGCTTGCGATGGACATGATGCTGCCGGCGCTGCCCAATATCGGCGCCGCGTTCAAGATTCCCGTCGCCAATCATCTCCAGCTGGTGCTGTCGACCTTCCTGATCGGCTTCGGCGTCGGCCAGTTCGTCATGGGCCCGTTGTCGGATCGCTTCGGCCGCCGCCCGGTGTTGCTCGGCGGCATGGCGGTCTATGCGATCGCGAGCGTGCTGGCCGTTGCCGCGCCCTCGTTCGAGACGCTGCTGCTGGCGCGCGCGCTGCAGGGGCTCGGCACGTCGGCGACGCGCGTGATCGCGACCTCGATCGTGCGCGACTGCTATGTCGGCCGCCGCATGGCGAGCGTGATGTCGCTCGCGATGATGGTGTTCATCGCCGTGCCCGTGATCGCGCCGTCATTCGGACAGGCGGTGCTGCTGGTGACGGCGTGGCGCGGCATCTTCGTCGTGCTGATGCTCTACGGCCTGCTCGCGCTTGCATGGTGCGTGCTGCGGCTGCCCGAAACCCTTCCCGAATCGGAACGCCGGTCGCTGGCGCCCGCCGACGTGCTCTCGGCCTTCCGCGAGACCGTGACCAATCGCCAGACCATCGGCTATGCGACGGCCGCCGGCAGCGTCATCGGCGCACTGTTTGCCTACGTGTTCTGCGCCCAGCAGGTCTTCACCGGCATCTATCACCTCGGCCATTACTTCCCGCTCGCCTTCGCTGCGATCGCGGCCGGCACGGCTGTGGCCGGTTTCCTCAATTCGCAACTGGTCGGACGGCTCGGCATGCGCGTGATCTCGCACGGCGCGCTGACGCTCTACACCGTGGTGGCGAGCGTGATGCTGCTGACGGAGATACTTGGCGCGCTGCCGCTCGCTTTGTTCATGGCGCTCTCGGCGCTGATGATGTTCTCTTTCGGCATGATGGTTGCCAACTTCACTGCGCTCGCCATGGAGCCGCAAGGCCACATCGCCGGCACCGCTTCGTCGCTCTACGGCTCGATCACGACCCTGATCGGCATCGTGGTCGGCATGGCGATCGGCCAAAGCTTCGACGGCACGCTGCTGCCGTTCTCGGTCGGCTTCTTCCTGTCGACGCTGGCAGCTCTCGGAATCGTGCTCGTGGTGGAGAAGGGACGGCTGTTCAAGCCGCATCATCGTCCCCTGACGTAGGAACTTCCCAGCGGCCTCGATGTTGTACTGCAGCAATTCGAAAGGCCGCTGCTATGGAACCGGAACTCCGCGAAGACCAACACGCCTCGGTGCCGAAGGACTCGGAGCGCCCCGAGCCGAATGCGGAGCAGGCCGCGTTCACCGCTCCTTTCGCCAGCGAAGGGCTCGAGCAGGTGCGCGACAGTCACTGCTGAGCGCGCGCCCTACTCCGCAGCCCGCTTGCTGGCGCTGAAATCTTCGGCGGCGCTCTCCGGTGCCGCGCTTCGTCCACGCGGCGGCACCATCAGCACCACCACCTCCCGCATCAGACCTGGCTTGCCCCATAGTGTCGCCTGCACGGTGAACTCGCGCTTGACGAAATGACCGGCGTGCGAAGACACCCCCTCCATCCAGTGGCCGCAATGATCCTGGTCGCGGAAGCAGAGTGCAGCCCAGCCGCGGTCCAGCGTCGTCTTGCGCGGCAAGCCCCAGCTGTATTGATACTCGAACGGCCGTGCATAACGCGGATGGTCGGGGCTGTAGAAGGCCGTCGCAAACGCCAGCGAATCGTCGCCGCTCACGGCGCCGAGCGGCTCGCCGGTCAGCGCGCGCCATTCGTGGGTCAGTTCGTTCGCGGCCTGCGCGTAGAAGTTCCGCCCCTCTTCGTAGCCGTGACTGTTGCGATAAACGGCATGGATCGGGGCCGCGACCAGAACGGCGGCAAGCGCAACGCCGGCCACGATCACCGTGACGTTGACGGTGTAGAAGCGCTCGATCGGATAGCGGGTGCCGCAGACCACGAGCACGACGAACAGGAACAGCCCCTGCAACGCCCACAGCGACGGCAGATCCGTTCCCATCGCCAGCGACGTCAGCACCGGCAGCACGATCGTGCCGATCGCAACGTAGAAGAGAAGCCGCAGGCCCCCACGCATCGCAGCGAAGTCGGCCGAAAACTGCTTCAGCCGCGTGCCGGCGATCATCGCCCAGCACACGGCCGACACGCTCATGGCCGCCGCCAGCCCCAGCAGGAAGTTCCTGACCTCGCTGAGCGAGCTCACGACATTACCGTTGGCGTGGGCCAATGCGTATGTGAAGGCCGACGCGCCCGTCGTCGCCAGCCAGTACAGATGCGGCGACAGCGCCGCGAGCCCGACGGCGACCGAGATCCAGGGCGACGCCGAGAAGAAATAGGCGCGCCGTCCCGGGTGTGCCAGCGCGGCAAAGGCGAAGCTCGCGACGAGGAAGATCGAATAATATTTGCCGACCATCGCCAGCGCCGTCGTGCACCCCACCGCAACCGCCCATGGCGCGGTGCGCGTCTCGAACGCGCGCAGGAAGCACCAGGTCGCCAGCGGCCAGGTCGCAAGCAGCACCGCATTGGCGTTGAAGCGCTGGGCGTGGAATTGATAGGCCGGCGTCAGCATCAACAGCAGCAGCACCAGCACGCGCTTGTGCCCGGTCACGAACTGCCGCGAGATCAGATCGACGAAGAACAGGGCGAGCCCGGCATTGGCCATCGCCATCAATTGCAGCGACCAGTCACCGAGCGGAAACACCGAGGTCCACGCTGCCGAAACCCAGCCCATCAACGGCGGATGCTTGTGATAGCCGAAGGCGAAGTTCCGTCCCAGCGTCCAGGCTTCGAGCGTATCGGGATGCAGGCCGCCGCCGGCATAGGCGATGGTGAGATAGAGCGTCCAGACCAAGACGAAGCAGGCGATGAGCAGCGGCACGGCCCAGCCCGCCTCGACGCCATCGAGCCAGCGCAGGAAAGGCCGGCGCCAGCGCGCCGGCGCGCGATCGGACCGTTCGGCCATCGCCTGGAATGCAAAATCGAACGGCACAGGAAGCAAATGGGACAAGGAAAACGATGCGCGAAGACGCCACATCTATTTCAGAACAGAAATAAATAGCAACAATTGGAAACTGGAAAGGTTAAAAAGCGGCCGCCTTCAACAAACGAAAACGGCGCCGCTGATGACAGCGGCGCCGCGGTGATGGTCGAGACGTAAGGCGCGAGCAGCGCCTTCCCCTACTCGGACTTGGTCTTACTCCGTCTTGTCGATGTTCCAGAACACCGGCGTTGCCGGGCCGTCGATCACGCCGGTGAGCGACTTCCGCCACGCGCTCGGCGCCTGATATTGACCGAGCGGCATGTAAAGCACCTGGTCATAGGCTTCCTTCTGGATCTCGGTCGCGATCTTCTTGCGATCCTCCGCCGAGCTCGCGCGAACGAAGGCGTCCTTGAGCTGCTCGATCTTGGCGTCCTCCGCCCAGCCGAACCAGCCGCCCTTCTTGCCCTGCCCGCCGACGGCGACGTTGGAGATCGGGTTGTCCACGTCGGCGCTGACCCAGTTGGTGATGAACATGTTCCAGCCCCCCTCCTTCGGAGGCTTCTGGCTGGCGCGCCGGCTCACCACCGTCTGCCAGTCGGTCGCCTGCAGGTCGACCTTGAAGCCGGCTTCGCGCAGCTGCTGGGCCACCACGATCGGTTGGGCCTTCAGCAGCAGCACGTCGCCCGGCGCCATGAGCACGACCGGGGTCCCGTCGTAACCGGACTCGGCGAGCGCCTTCCTGGCCGCAGCCATGTCGCCACCCTTCGCGAGGGTCTCGCCGCCAATGTCCGTCGCGAACGGCGTGTCGCAAATGAAGGCCGCAGCACAAGTCTTGTAGTATTTGGGATTGCCGATCAGCGCATCGAGCACGTCCTTCTGCTTGACCGCCAGGAATGCGGCGCGGCGGACCTTGACGTTGTCGAACGGCGGATGAAGGAAGTTCATCCGTGCGCCCGTCTGGAATCCGAACTTGTTCAGGATCTCGATCTTGAGGTCCCTGTCGGCTTCAATGGCGGGCAACATTTCGATGGCGGGATATTCCATGAAATCGACGTCACCCGACTGCAGCGCGTTCAACGCTGTCTGCGCGTCCGGCATCGTGATCCATTCGACACGGTCGACCTTCACCACCTTGCCGCCCGTGGTCCAGTTCGCCGGCTCCTTGCGCGGCACATAGTCGGTGTTCTTGACGTAGACCGACTTCACTCCCGGCTGGAATTCGCCCTGCACGAACTTGAAGGGGCCGGAGCCGATCTGCTCGGGGATCTGCTTGTCCACCGGCGTCTCGGCGAGACGCTTCGGCATCATGAAAGCGACCCGCGAGGACGGCTTGCCGATCGATTCCAGCACAAGCGCGTAGGGCTCCTTCAGCTTCAGCGTGATCGTCTTCGGGTCGGTCGCCTCGATGCTCGCGGTGAACAGCATCATCTGCTGCCCCATCCCGTCGACGGCGGCCCAGCGCTTCAGGGAGGCAACGCAATCTTCCGCGGTGACGGGCGTGCCGTCATGCCACTTCAGGCCGTCGCGGAGCGTGAAGGTGTAGGTCAGCTTGTCGTCGGAGATCTTCCAATCCGCCATCTGCGGCTGGATCTTGAAGTTCGAATCCGTCGAGATCAGCGTGTCATAGACCATGTAGCCATGGTCGCGCGAGATATAGGCGCTGGTGAAGATCGGATCGAGGATGCGCAGATCCGAATGCATCACGGCGGTGATGGTCTTGTCTGCGGCAAGAACTGGCGAGGCCAGTGCCGAAAACGCCACGACCGAAAGCGCGAGTTTGGAGGCGAACGCGAGACGTCCCCGGCGGATGAGTTGGAACATCGAAGCTCTCCTGGCAGTTCTGTTGGCAGTTTTCTTGGCAATTCTCCTGGCAAGCGGCGCCGCTGATGCCAGCGGCGCCGCGATGGTCGAGCTGAAAGGCGCGAGAAGCGCCTTCCTTACTTGGACTTGGCCTTACTCGGACTTGTCGACGTTCCAGAACAGCGGCGTTGCCGGGCCGTCGAGCACGCCGGCGAGCGATTTGCGCCAGCCGCTCGGCAGCAGGTACTGCCCGAGCGGGATGTAGATCACCTGCTCATAGGCTTCCTTCTGGATGTCGGCTGCGATCTTCTTCTGCTCGTCGGCCGAGGATGCACGAACGAAAGCGTCCTTGAGCTGCTCGATCTTGGCGTCTTCCGCCCAGCCGAACCAGCCCTTCTTGCCCTGGCCGCCGATCGAGAGATTGGCGATCGGGTTGGAGACGTCGGCCGCGACCCAGTTGGTGAAGAACATGTTCCAGCCGCCCTCCTTCGGCGGCTTCTGGCTGGCGCGGCGGCTCACCACCGTCTGCCAGTCGGTCGCCTGCAGGTCGACCTTGAAGCCGGCCTCGCGCAGCAGCTGGGCGGCCACGATCGGCTGCGCCTTGAGCGTCGTGACGTCGCCAGGCGCCATGATCACCACCGGAGTGCCGTCATAGCCGGATTCGGCCAGCGCCTTCTTGGCTTCCGCCATGCCGTTGCCCTTCACCAGGGTTTCGGAGCCGACGTCGGTCGCCAGCGGCGTGTCGCAGACGAAGAACGCGCCGCAGATCTTCTGGTACTTGGCGTTGCCGACGAGCGCGTCGAGAACGTCCTTCTGGTTCATCGCCAGCAGAGCGGCACGGCGCACCTTCACGTTGTCGAACGGCGGATAGAGGAAGTTCATCCGGCCGAGGGTCTGAAAACCGAACTTGTTGGAGACCTCGAGCGTGAGCTCCTTGTTCGCTTCCAGCACCGGCAGCATGTCGTAGGGCAGGTTCTCCATGAAGTCGATGTCGCCCGACTGCAGCGCGTTCACCGCGGTCTGCGAGTCCGGCATCGTGATCCACTCGACGCGGTCGACCTTCACCACCTTGCCGCCGGAGGTCCAGCTCGCCGGCTCCTTGCGCGGCACGTAATCGGTGTTCTTGACGTAGACCGCCTTCACGCCGGGCTGGAATTCGCCCTGCACGAACTTGAAGGGACCCGAGCCGATCTGCTCGGGGATCTGCTTGTCCGGCGGCGTCTCGGCGAGACGCTTCGGCATCATGAAGGCGACGCGCGAGGACGGCTTGCCGATGGAGTCGAGGACGAGGCCGTAGGGCTCCTTCAGCTTCAGCGTGATGGTCTTGGCGTCGGTCGCCTCGATGCTCGCCGTGAAGTCCATGAGCTTCTGGCCCATGCCGTCAACCGCGGCCCAGCGCTTGAGCGAGGCGACGCAGTCTTCCGCCGTCACGGGCGCGCCGTCATGCCATTTCAGGCCGTCGCGCAGCGTGAAGGTGTAGGTGAGCTTGTCGTCGGAGATCTTCCAGTCCGCCATCTGCGGCTGGATCTTGAAGCTCGAATCGGGGGCCACCAGCGTGTCGTAGACCATGTAGCCATGGTCGCGCGTGATGTAGGCCGTGGTGAAAATGGGATCGATGATGCGAAGGTCGGAATGCATCACCGCGGTGAGAGTCTTGCCAGCCGCAAGCACTGGCGAGGCCAGCGCCGTTGAAAGCGCGACGACCGACAGCGCAAGTTTGGAGGCGAGCGCGCGAGGCCCCCGGCGCATGAAGTTGGACATAAAAAGTTTCTCCTGACGTGAAACTGTTCAAAGGCAGGTTATTGGTTGAGCATCCGGTTCGTTCCTTGGGCGAACTAACCTCATGCAATGCCTTTATCTTTTCGAGACTTGCAGACAGTGTTGAGCGCGTCAATCCGGTTTCGTCGCAGCCCCTCGCGGCGCGCGCACGGGCTCCACAAAGATCGGTTTGGCTCTACAACGCTCTCCGCTTGTCCTGCCGCGCGCTGATGCAATGCGCGTTCCATCTTTCGCAGCTTGAGAGACATTAAGATGAATCCAGCCAATCTTCCCTTCGATTCCGAGGCCATGCTCGAGGGCCTGCGCACCTGGGTGGAATGCGAAAGCCCGACCTGGGACGCGAACGCGGTGAACCGCATGCTCGATATCGCCGCGCGGGACATGGCGATCATGGGTGCGACGATCGAGCGCATCGCCGGCCGTCAGGGTTTTGGCGGCGTGATCCGCGCGCGCTTTCCGCATCCGAAGCAGGGCGAGCCGGGCATCCTGATCGCCGGCCACATGGATACCGTCCACCCGGTCGGCACCATCGAGAAGCTGAAATGGCGGCGCGAGGGCAACAAGTGCTACGGCCCCGGCATCTACGACATGAAAGGCGGCAATTATCTCTCGCTGGAAGCGATCCGGCAGCTGGCGCGCGCCTCGTTCACGACGCCGCTGCCGATCACCGTGCTGTTCACACCCGACGAGGAAGTCGGCACGCCCTCGACGCGAGACATCATCGAGGCGGAAGCCGCGCGCAACAAATACGTGCTGGTGCCCGAGCCCGGCCGCCCCGACAACGGCGTCACCACCGGACGTTACGCCATCGCACGCTTCAATCTCGAGGCGACGGGACGGCCGAGCCACGCCGGCGCGACGCTGTCGGCAGGACGTTCGGCGATCCGCGAAATGGCGCGGCAGATTCTCGCGATCGACGCGATGACGACCGAAGACTGCACCTTCTCGGTCGGCGTCGTGCATGGCGGCCAGTGGGTGAACTGCGTTGCCACGACCGCCACCGGCGAGGCGCTGTCGATGGCCAAGCGCCAGGCCGATCTCGACCGCGGCGTCGAGCGGATGCTGGCACTCTCGGGCACCAACAACGACGTCACCTTCAAGGTGACGCGCGGCGTGACGCGGCCCGTGTGGGAGCCGGATGCCGGCACCATGGCGCTGTATGAGAAGGCGCGCGGCATCGCCAAATCCCTTGGCGCGGAATTACCGCATGCGAGTTCCGGCGGCGGCTCCGACGGCAACTTCACCGGCGCGATGGGAATCCCCACGCTCGACGGCCTCGGTGTACGCGGCGGCAACGGCCACACACTGGAGGAGTTCATCGAGGTCGATAGCCTCGTCGAGCGCGGGCGCCTGATGGCGGGATTGCTGGCGACGCTGGAGTAAATTGAATCAACTTCGCACTGCACAATGCGTTGGCAGTAGCGGTCTAAATTTAGCCTTGTCTAAAAATGAGGCGTATCGTACTGCTCGATCGTCCACGCGACGATGCGGGAGAGATCGCAACGAAGGTTTTCAGCTTTCGTTGCGGCGCCGACGGAGCAACCGCCCCGGAAACTCTCAGGCAAAAGGACCGTATCGTCAGGACGATCTGGAGAGAGGCGGCGCGATTTCAGGCAGTCGTGACGTCCACCGAAGGGGATAGTCCGTTGCAGGATCCGCAGCGGATCAAGCTCTCAGGTAACCGTGACAGATGGGGCGCCGCCAACGGCCTTTGGCCGGCGGTCAGCCTATCCTAACTCACGGGAGCCCCGAACCTGCCATGACCCATATCGCCATCATCGGCGCCGGCATCACCGGCGTGACGACTGCCTATGCCCTGCTCGAACGCGGCTTTGAGGTGACGGTGCTCGACAAGCACCGTTATGCCGCGATGGAGACATCGTTCGCCAATGGCGGACAGCTCTCGGCCAGCAATGCCGAAGTGTGGAACAGCACCGCGACGATCCTGAAAGGCCTGCGTTGGATGTTCCGGCGCGACGCGCCGCTGCTGATGAACCCGCGGCCGAACTGGCACAAATATTCGTGGATGAGCGAGTTCGTCGCCAACATCGGCAACTACCGCGCCAACACCATCGAGACCACGCGGCTTGCGATCGAAGCCCGCAAGCATCTGTTCGAGATCGCGGCGCGCGAAGGCATCGACTTCGATCTCGAGCGCCGCGGCATCCTCCACATCTATCACGACAAGAAGGGTTTCGAATCCGGCCTGCGCGTCAACGCGCTGCTGCAGGAAGGCGGCCTCGATCGCCGTCCGGTGACGCCGGAGGAGATCCGCGCGATCGAGCCGACGCTGAGCAAGGCCTATTATGGCGGCTTCTACACGCCGTCGGATGCGACCGGCGATATCCACAAGTTCACCCGCGGGCTGGCGGATGCCTGCAAGCGGCGTGGTGCGACCTTCATCCACGAAGCCGATATCGATTCAGTCGCGCGCGCCGGCAACGGCTTCGTGCTCGGCTGGGCCGATCTTGCCGCAAGCGATGCCGCAGCGCCTGCGCGCGGCATGCTGAAGGCGGATGGAGTCGTGGTCTGCGCCGGCGTCGCCAGTCGCCACTTCGCCGCCCTCCTCGACGATCGCATCAACGTCTACCCGGTGAAGGGCTACTCGATCACCGTGCAGCTCGACACCGCCGAGAGCCGCAGCGCGACACCGACCGTGAGCCTGCTCGACGAAGCCGCCAAGATCGTCACCAGCCGGCTCGGCGCCGATCGTTTTCGTGTGGCCGGCACGGCCGAGTTCAACGACTTCAATCGCGACATCCGCGCCGACCGCGTGCAGCCGCTGGTCGACTGGGTGCGCAGCAACTTCCCCGCCATCGAAACATCGCGCGTCGTGCCCTGGGCCGGGCTGCGTCCGATGATGCCGAACATGATGCCGGTGGTGCGCGCCGGACGGATACCGGGCGTGTTCTTCAACACTGGCCATGGCCATCTCGGCTGGACCCTGTCGGCCGCAACCGCGCAGATGATTGCCGGAACCATCGACGGCTGGCGCGGGCTCAACGGGCCGCCGATCGCGCCTTCACTTGGGGTTGAGCGCGAGTATCGTCATGCATCCTGAGTGGTTCCAATCGGGCGCGGGGCGGCCCCTTGCGACCGCCCTGCCCTTGGCACACAATTTGCCCCGAAAGACCGGTATCTCCGGCCGGCTTTCCCAGCCCGAGTGACAGGCGCGCATGATAGACACGTTCGAATCCACGGGCGCCCGAGAGCCCCACAAGTTCCGCAGCCGGAGATAGGTGCATGCTAGGTTATCTCATTCGCCGCGTTCTGGCCGCGGTGCCCGTGATGGGCGTCGTCGCGCTGTTCGTGTTCCTGCTGCTGCGGTTGACCCCTGGCGATCCCGCCGCGATCCTCGCCGGCGACAACGCGACCCCGGAGCGGCTCGAGCGCATCCGCGAGTCGCTCGGCCTCAACGAGCCGCTGATCGTGCAGTTCATCACCTGGGTGAACAAGCTGCTGCACGGCGACCTCGGAACCTCGCTGATCTCCAACCTGCCGGTGATGAAGATGATCGGCCAGCGCGTCGAGCCGTCGATCTCGATCGCGCTGTGCACCATCATCCTCGCCGTCATCGTCGCAGTGCCGCTCGGCGTGATCGCCGCGTGGAAGCACGGCACCTGGATCGACCGTTTCGTCATGGGCCTGTCGGTCCTGGGTTTCTCGGTGCCGGTGTTCGTGGTCGGCTATGTCCTGATCGAGGTCTTCGCGATCGATTTGCGCTGGGTGCCGGTGCAGGGCTTCCGCAGCATCTTTAACGGCTTCGGCCCGTTCTTCGAGCGCATCATCCTGCCGACCTGCGCGCTGTCCTTCATCTACATCGCGCTGATCGCGCGCATGACACGCGCGGCGATGCTCGACGTGCTCGGTGAGGACTATGTCCGCACCGCACGCGCCAAAGGCATCAACGAGGTCGCCGTGATGATGCGGCATGCGCTGCGCAACGCCGCCGTGCCCGTGATCACCGTGATCGGCACCGGCTTTGCGCTGCTGATCTCCGGCGTCGTCGTCACCGAGAGCGTGTTCAACATCCCCGGCATCGGGCGTCTCACCGTGGATGCGGTGCTGGCGCGCGACTATCCGGTGATCCAGGCCATGATCCTGCTGACGTCGCTGATCTACGTCGTCGTCAATCTTCTCATCGACGTCGCCTACACCCTGCTCGATCCCCGGATCCGGTACTGAGGCAAGGACAAGAACAAAATGTCGGTCGATACCCTTCCCCAGTCGTCCATCCCGATCACGTCGCCGCTGCGGCCGCGCTTCGGATTTCTCACCTCGACCCCGATCATCGCCGCGGCGACGTTCCTGCTCGCCCTGATCGTGGTGATCTCGATCCTCGCGCCGCTGATCGCGCCGCATGATCCGATCCAGCTCGCGCCCTCGCAGCGATTGAAGCCGGCCTCGGCGCAATTCCTGCTCGGCACCGACGCGTACGGACGCGACCTGTTGTCGCGCGTGGTCTATGGCGGCCGCATCTCGCTGCTGATCGGCATCGGCTCGGCGATCCTGTCGATCGTGATCGGCCTTTCGATCGGCCTCGTCTCCGGCTTCTTCAAGCTGGTCGATTCCGTGATGATGCGCATCATGGACGGCCTGATGGCGATGCCGAGCATCCTGCTCGCGATCGCCGTCGTCTCGCTCTCCGGCGCCAGCATCTGGACCGTGCTGATCGCGATCACCATCCCTGAGATTCCGCGCGTGGCGCGCCTGGTCCGCTCGGTCGTGCTGTCGGCGCGCGAGGAACCTTACGTCGAGGCTGCGATCTCGGTCGGCTCGAGCCTGCCGAAGATCATGTGGCGGCACCTGATGCCGAACACGATCGCGCCGCTGATCGTCCAGGGCACCTATGTCTGCGCTTCCGCCATCCTGACCGAGGCGATCCTCTCCTTCCTCGGTGCCGGCATCTCGCCGGAGACACCGACCTGGGGCAACATCATGGCCGAGGGCCGCCAGTACTTCCAGATCAAGCCCTCGCTGATCTTCTGGCCGGGCCTGCTGCTCTCGATCGCCATCCTCAGCATCAACCTGATCGGCGACGCCGCCCGTGACGCCCTCGATCCCCGCATGAAGCAGCGGGAAGGGAAGTGATGAGCAAGAGTTCAGTCATTCCGGGGCGCGACGCAGTCGCGAGCCCGGAATCCATTTCACGTCTTGTGTTGCGGCCCGATGGATTCTCAGGTGCGCAATTGCGCACCGTAGCTCGCGCTGCGCGCGCCCCGGAATGACGAGAGAGTCTGCATGACCAACCCTGTTCTCGACATCAACAATCTCGTCGTCTCCGTCGGCAAGAAGCCGAAGGGCGCCAACATCATCGACGGCATCTCGATCCAGGTGCGCGAGCGGGAGACGCTGTGCCTCGTCGGCGAAAGCGGCTCGGGCAAGTCGGTGACCTCGCTCACCACGATGGGCCTCCTGCCGAAGGGCACGCTGGTGCCGACCTCCGGCAGCGTCAAGCTGGTCGGCGAAGAGCTGCTCACCGCCACCGACCGCCGCCTGCGCCAGCTCCGCGCGACGCAGATGGCGATGATCTTCCAGGAGCCGATGACCGCGCTCAATCCGGTGGTGCCGGTCGGCCGCCAGATCGACGAGGTGCTGCGCGCCCATACCAAACTCGATGCGAAGGCGCGCAAGAAGCGCATCCTCGACATGATGGAGCAGGTCCGCCTGCCCCAGGTCGAGCGCATCTTCGCCTCCTACCCGCACCGCCTCTCCGGCGGCCAGCGTCAGCGCATCATGATCGCGATGGCGTTGGTGCTGGAGCCGAAGCTGCTGATCGCGGACGAGCCGACCACCGCGCTCGACGTCACCACGCAGAAGCAGATCCTGACCCTGATCCGCGACCTGCAGCGCGATCATGGCACCGCCGTGCTGTTCATCACCCACGACATGGGCGTCGTCGCCGAGATCGCCGACCGCGTCGCGGTGATGCGGCAGGGCCGCCTCGTCGAGACCGGCCCGCTCGAGACCGTGCTGCGCAATCCGACCATGGAGTACACCCGCAACCTGCTCGCCTCGGTGCCGAGCCTGGTGCCGCGGCCGCCGCGGGAGGAGAGCCGCGAGCCCGTGGTGCTGGAGGCCAACGACCTCAGCAAGGTCTACAAGGAGCGCGCGTTCTTCGGCAAAGGCCGCGAGGTCGTCGCCGCCGACAAGGTCACGCTGACGCTGCGCAAGGGCCGCACGCTCGGCATCGTCGGCGAAAGCGGCTCGGGCAAGTCAACGGTGGCGCGCTGCATCGTCCGCCTGATCGATCCGACCTCGGGCGGCGTGCGCCTGGCCGGCCGCGAGATCTCCGACATCTCGCGCCGCCTGCTCCAGCCGCACCGGCAGAAGATCCAGATCGTGTTCCAGGATCCCTACCGCTCGCTCAACCCACGCGTCAGCGTCGGCGAGAGCATCGCGGAGGGTCCGATCAATTACGGCGTCTCGCATGTCGACGCGATGAAGCGCGCCCGCGAGCTGCTTGAACTCGTCGGCCTGCCGGCCGATGCGGTGTCGCGCTATCCGCACCAGTTCTCCGGCGGCCAGCGCCAGCGCATTGCGATTGCCCGCGCGCTTGCGCTCGATCCGGACGTGCTGGTCGCGGACGAAGCGGTCTCAGCGCTCGACGTCTCGGTGCAGGCGCAGGTGCTGGAACTGCTCGACGAGATCCAGAAGCGGCTCGGCATCGCCATCCTGTTCATCACCCACGATTTGCGCGTCGCCGCGCAAATCTGCGACGAGGTCGTGGTGATGCAGCACGGCCGCGTCGTCGAACAGGGCCCCGCCGCCGAAGTGCTGACGCATCCGAAGGAGGCCTACACCAAGGCGCTGCTGGACGCCGCCCCCGGCCGCGACTGGGACTTTGCGAACTTCCGGCCGGTGGCGGAGGGCGTGGCGGCCACGCTGTAGCAACACTCACCGGTGTCGTCCCGGCGAAAGCCGGGACCCACCGCGTGATCTATCGACTGCGAGTGGCGCCAGTCCCGAACGACCAGTCTTCGCCAAACTTCTCCCTGGGGTTATGGGTCCCGGCGTGCGCCGGGACGACATCGAGGATGTGGTTGGCGGAGCGGCTCACAACGCTCCACCGCATCCGCAGCATTCCCAAAACGTCTTGACCCTATGCGTGGCGCGATTGCTTCCCGCCTTGCTCTCCTCGCAAAGCCGGGGCTAACGTCGCGCACTCTGATCGACTGGACTGGAATTGATGACACGCATCGCCGTCGGCGGCTTCCTGCACGAGACCAACACGTTCGCCCCGACCAAGGCGACCTTTGCCGACTTCCAGCACGGCGGCGGCTGGCCGGCGATGACTGAAGGTGCGGACGTCCTGAAGGTGATGCGCCGCATCAATGTCGGCCTCGCCGGTTTCGCAGACAGCGCCGAAGCGAATGGCTGGGAACTCATCCCGACCATTGCCTGCGGTGCGAGCCCGTCGGCACATGTCACCAGGGACGCCTTCGAGCGCATCGTGAAGGTGATGGTCGACGGCATCAAAGCCGCCGGCCCGCTCGATGCCGTCTATCTCGACCTGCACGGCGCGATGGTGACCGAACATCTCGACGACGGTGAAGGCGAGATCCTGGCGCGCGTGCGCCGTGTCATCGGCAAGGATGTTCCGCTGGTCGCGAGCCTCGACCTGCACGCCAATGTCACACCCGCAATGATGGAACACGCGGACGCATTGATCGCCTACCGCACCTACCCGCATGTCGACATGGCCGACACCGGCCGCGCCTGCGCAAGGCATCTCGCGCTGCTGCTGAAGACCAAGCAGCGTTTCGCAAAGTCCTTCCGGCAATTGCCGTTCCTGATCGCGATCAGCTGGCAATGCACCAACGACTTTCCCACCAAGGGCATCTACGAGCAACTGGCCGCACTGGAGAGCGATGCGGTTCCGACGCTGTCCTTCGCGCCGGGCTTCCCCGCCGCCGACTTCCGCGATTGCGGCCCGAGCGTGTTCGCCTATGGCAAGACACAAGCCGACGCCGATCGCGCGGCGGATGCGATCGTAAAACTGATCGAAAGCCATGAGGACGATTTCGACGGCAAGATCTGGACGCCCGACGACGGCGTCCGCCATGCCATGGAACTTTCGAAGGGCGCGAGCAAGCCGATCATCATCGCCGACACCCAGGACAATCCCGGCGCCGGCGGCGATTCCGATACCACGGGCATGCTGCGCGCGCTGGTGCGCAACAAGGCGAGCGCGGCGACCGGCGCGATCTACGATCCGGAGTCGGCGAAGGCTGCGCACGAAGCCGGCGTCGGCGCGACCATCACGCTGTCGCTTGGCGGCAAGTCAGGCATTCCCGGCGACGAGCCCTACCGCGAGACGTTTGTGGTCGAAAAGCTCTCCGATGGCCGCTTCATCGCGCCCGGTCCCTATTATGGCGGCCGCGAGATGGAGATGGGTCCTTCCGCAGCCTTGCGCATCGGCGACGTCCGCGTCGTCGTCTCCTCGCACAAGGCGCAGCTCGCCGACCAGGCGATGTACCGCTATGTCGGCATCGAGCCGACGCAGGAGAAGATCCTGGTCAACAAGAGCTCGGTGCATTTCCGCGCCGATTTCGAGCCGATTGCGGAAAAGTTGATGATCTGCGCCGCGCCCGGCGCGATGCCGGCCGACACCGCCTCCCTGCCCTGGACGCGCCTGCGGCCAGGCATCCGCATCAAGCCGAACGGCCCCGTTTTCAATCCTCCTTCACGCTAACCAAACAGGACCACATGCCCACGATCGACCGCATCGACGGCTACGCCGACGAACTCACCGCCATCAGGCGCGACCTTCACGCCCATCCCGAGATCGGCTTCGAGGAGGTGCGCACCTCCGGCATCGTTGCCGACAAGCTGAAGAGCTGGGGCATCGAGGTGCATCGCGGTCTCGGCGGCACCGGCGTGATCGGCGTCATCAAGGGCAAGGGCTCGGGCGGCAAGCGCATCGGCCTGCGCGCGGACATGGACGCGCTGCCGATGGAAGAAAACACCAATCTGAAATGGAGCTCGAAAATCCCCGGCCGATTCCACGGCTGCGGACATGACGGCCACACCACGATGCTGCTCGGCACCGCGCGCTATCTCGCCGAGACCCGGAATTTTGACGGCACCGTGCATCTGATCTTCCAGCCGGCCGAGGAAGGCCTCGGCGGCGCCCGCGCGATGATCAAGGACGGACTGTTCGAGAAGTTCCCCTGCGACGAGCTCTATGGCCTGCACAACGCGCCCGACCTCAACCACGGCGAGATCGCGATCCTGCCCGGCCCGGCGATGGCCAGCGCCGACTTCTTCGACCTCCGCATCACCGGCTACGGCGCGCATGGCGCGATGCCCGAGCGCTCCAAGGACGCGGTGATCATTGCGACCACGCTGGCGCAGGCGATCCAGACCATCGTCAGCCGAAACGTCGAGCCGCTGCAGGCTGCGGTGGTGTCGATCACCCAGATCCATGCGGGTTCCGCCTATAACGTCATTCCGGGCGAAGCGCATCTCTGCGGCACTATCCGTACCTTCTCGAACGAAGTCCGCGCCCTGGTCGCCGAACGCATCCGCACGATCTGCGCCGGCATCGCGGCCGCGTATCAGTGCACCATCGAAGCGGACATCCGCGACACGTTCGGTGTTCTGGTCAACCAGGTCGAGCAGTCCAAGGTGGTCGAGGAGGTCGCGCGCACCATCGTCGACCCCGCCAACGTGATCACCCGTGCCCAGCCGAAGATGGGCAGCGAGGATTTCGCCGACATGCTGGAGACCATTCCCGGCGCCTATTTCTGGGTCGGCCATGACGGCTCGGTGCCCGTGCACAATCCCGGCTTCGTGCTCGACGACAAGATCCTGCCGATCGGCGCCAGCATGTTCGCCCGGATCATCGAGACCCGTATGCCGGTAGGTTAGCAATGCATAAGAAGAGTCCTGAGGAAGCGGTCACCTCGCTGCACGATCTGTCCGCGGTCGATCTGATCGCGGGCTATCGGGCAAAACAGTTCTCGCCGAGCGAGGTGCTGGACGACGTGCTCACGCATGTCGCTGCGTGGGAACCGCATCTGAAGGCGCTCTATGCGTACGACCCCGACGGCGCGCGCGAGGCCGCAAAGGCCTCGACCGCGCGCTGGTCCGGCGGCGAGCCGTCAGGTGCACTCGACGGCGTGCCTGTCACCGTGAAGGACAACATCGCCACCAAGGGCGTGCCGGTGCCGCTGGGCGCAGCCAGCGTCAAGCTGGTGCCGGCAGAGAAGGACGCTCCGCCCGCCGCGCGGCTGCGCGAGGCCGGTGCGGTCATCTTCGCCAAGACCACCATGCCCGATTACGGCATGCTGTCCTCGGGGCTCTCCTCTTTCCACGCGCTCGCGCGCAATCCCTGGGATCTCTCCAAGAATCCCGGCGGCTCCAGCGCCGGCGCTGGCGCCGCTGCCGCGGCCGGCTATGGTCCCCTGCATCTCGGCACCGATATCGGCGGCTCGGTTCGCCTGCCCGCCGGCTGGTGCGGCCTCGTCGGCCTGAAGCCGAGCTTCGGCCGCGTGCCGATCGATCCCACCTATGTCGGCCGCGTCGCAGGTCCCATGACCCGCACCGTCGATGATTGCGCGCTGATGATGAGCGCGATCGCAAAGCCGGACCGACGCGACGGCATGAGCCTGCCGGCCGAACCGCTGAACTGGAAAGGCTTGGAAAAATCTCCGCGAAAACTGCGCATCGGCCTGATGCTCGATCCCGGCTGCGGCCTGGCGCTGGAGAAGCCGGTGCGCGAGGTCGCGGTGAAGGCCGCGAAGGCATTTGAATCCGCGGGCGCAGTCGTGACGGAGGTCGACGGCATCCTCACACGCGAGATGCTCGACGGCCTCGACAATTTCTGGCGCGCACGGATGTGGGACGATCTGTCGAAGTTGACGCCGGCCGAACAGGCAAAGGTGCTGCCCTACATCTTCAAATGGGGCGAGTCCGGCGCAAAACTCTCGGGTGTCGACGTCATCCGCGGTTTCAACCAGACCATGGCGATCCGTGCTGCGGCAGGAAAGCTGTTCTGCGAGCTCGACTATGTGATCTCGCCGACCGCGCCAAATGTGAACTATCCCGCGGAGTGGGCCTCGCCGACCAACGATCCCATGAAGCCGTTCGAGCACATCGCCTATACCGTGCCGTGGAATATGTCGGAGAATCCGGCCGTCTCCGTCAACGGTGGCTTCGATGCCAAGGGTTTTCCCATTGGCGTGCAGATCGTCGGCCGCCGCTTCGACGACATCGGCGTGCTCGGCATGGCCAAGGCCTTCGAGGGCTTGCGCGGCGCGCAGAAGCCCTGGCCCAAGCCGCCGGCCAACTGATCGCACCGTCGTCATTCCGGGTTGCGCCCTCTTGGCGCAAGCCCGGAATCCATTCATCGGCACTACTGGTACGGAAAGATGGATTCTCAGGTACGCAATTGCGCACCGGAGCTCGCGCTTCGCGCGCCCCGGAATGACGTGCTAGAGAGACCGACAAAGAAACAGGGAAGGAAACACCCATGGCGTATGAGACGATCAAATACGAGGTCGCCGAGCAGATCCTCACCATCACGCTGAACCGGCCAGACAAGCTCAACGCCTTCAACGCGCAGATGCAAGGAGAGCTGATCGACGCGTTCGATGCCGCCGACAAGGATGACAACGTCCGCGCCATCATCGTCACCGGCGCCGGCCGCGGCTTTTGCGCGGGCGCGGATCTGTCGTCCGGCGCCGACACCTTCGATCGCGACGCGCGGCGCGGGCCGGTCAAGCGCTTCGCCGACGGCAAGGTCGATTACAGCGATCCGCAGGTGCGCGACGGCGGCGGCCAGGTCACGCTGCGCATCTTCAAGTGCCTCAAGCCCGTCATCGCCGCGGTGAACGGGCCCGCGGTCGGCATCGGCGTCACCATGCAGCTCGCGATGGACATCCGGATCGCCTCGGAGGCAGCGCGCTTCGGCTTCGTTTTCTCCCAGCGCGGCATCGTACCGGAGGCCGCCTCGAGCTGGTTCCTGCCGCGCATCGTCGGCATCTCGCAGGCGCTGGAATGGTGCTATTCGGGCCGCGTCTTCCCGGCGCAGGAGGCGCTTGCCGGCCGTCTCGTCAGCAAGGTCGTGGCTCCCGACGATCTGCTCCCGACCGCTCGCGCATTGGCAAAAGAGTTTGCCGCCAAGACCGCGCCGGTGTCGGTGGCACTGATCCGCCAGATGATGTGGCGCATGATGGGCGCCGACGATCCCATGGAAGCCCACAAGGTCGACAGCCGCGGCATCTACGCCCGCGGCCGCTCCGATGATGTGAAGGAAGGCGTGGTGTCGTTCCTGGAGAAGCGTCCGGCGCAGTTCAAGAACAAGGTGTCAACGGATATGCCGGACTATTTCCCGTGGTGGACGGAGCGGGAATATAAGTGATGCTCTCGTAGGGTGGGCAAAGCGAAGCGTGCCCACGCACTTTTCGCGATCGAGAGAGTTGGTGGGCACGGCGCAAGAGCGCCTTTGCCCACCCTACGGCACCGTCACTACGGCCGCATCACTCCATCACCAGCGCCACGCGCCCGATCGCCTTGCGGTCGATCAACAGCCGCATCGCCTTCGCGTACTCCTCCAGCGGCAGGCGGTGCGAGACGTTGGGGCGCAGCTTGCCCTCCTCCGCCCACTGCAAGAGCGCCTTCAGGCGCACTTCGCCGAGCGCGGGGTTCTTCCGCACCGCTTCGCCCGCGCGCACGCCGAGCACGCTGGCGCCCTTGATCAGCAGCAGGTTGGTCTTGGCCGAACCGATGCCGCCGGTGAAACCGATCACCAGCAGCCGCGCGCCCCAGGCGATGCAGCGCATTGAGTCCTCGAACACTTGGCCACCGACGGGATCGAACACGACGTCGGCGCCACGACCATCCGTGATGCGTTTGACCGCATCGCGAAACGGCTCACGGTCATAGCGCACGAGATGATCGGCGCCACGCGATTTCGCGATCGCAAGCTTCTCGTCGCTGGAGGCCGTCGCGATCACGGTCGCGCCCAGCATCTTGCCGATCTCGACGGCGGCAAGGCCGACGCCGCCGCCGGCGCCGTGCACCAGCAGCACCTCACCCGGCGCGACCCGGCCGCGATCGATCAGTGCATGATAGGCCGTGCCGTGGCCGGCGAGATAGGTCGCAGCTTCGGCGTAGTCAAAGGTCGAGGGCATCGGCGTGAGCTGTGACGGCGTGACCACAGCTTCATCGGTGAAGGCGCCATGGCGCATCTTGACGATGACCTTGTCCCCGACGGCGACGCCCTTCGCCTCCGCGCCCAATTCGGTCACGTCACCGGCAGCTTCCATGCCGGGTGTGAACGGCAGCTCGGGCTTGAGCTGATATTCACCGGCGGCCATCAGCACGTCGGGAAAATTCAAGCCGGCCGCGCGGATCGCGACGCGCACCTCGCCCGGCCCCAGGGCGCGCGATGGAAACTCTTCCAGCAGCAAGCTTTCGGGCGCACCAAGCGCGCGGCAGACGACAGCGCGCACCATCAGGCCGCGCTCGCCTTGCTGCGCATAAGTGCCTCGCGGATCAGTGGCAGGCGGTCGTTGCCGAAATACATGTCGGTCTTGTTGACGAAGATCGTCGGCGAGCCGAAGCCGCCGCGCGCCACGACCTCTTCGGTGTTGGCCTTGAGCTGGTCCTTGATGCCCTGCTCGGAGATGCCGGCAAGGAATCTCTGCTCGTTGATACCGACCTTCCTGCAGATCTCGGCGAGCACCGCGTCCTGCGAGATGTCCTTGTCCTCACCCCAATAGGTCTCGAACACGGCGGTCGCGAACGGCACCATGTCCTTTCCGAGCCAGATGCAGCCGCGCATCGCCTTGACGCTGTTCACCGGAAACACCGTCGGCGGCATCTTGATCGACAGGCCCGCGGAGCGCGCCCAATCGGCGAGATCCTTTTTCATATATCGCGCCTTCAGCGGCACCGGCGTCTCGCGCTGCGCATAGACGCTCGGATTGACCGTGTTGAAGATGCCGCCGACCAGGATCGGCCGCCAGGTGATCTCAGTGCCAAGCTCTTTGGCCAGCGGCTGGATGTTGTGAAAGGCGAGATAGGTCCAGGGGCTGGAGCAGTCGAAGAAGAATTCGATCATGGCGTTTCCTTGTGTCTTGTTTCTCTCGATCTCTCCCCCGTCATTGCGAGCGAAGCGAAGCAATCCAGACTGATTCCGCGGAAAGACTCTGGATTGCTTCGCTTCGCTCGCAATGACGAGGAGGGAGCGGAGGCCTACCTCTTTCCCAACACTTCCTTCGCACGCTGGCCGAACATGATCTTGCGTGATTCCTCGTCGAACGGCTCTTTCACGAATTTGCCGATCGCAAGCCCCGCCTGCACCTGCGGCCGCGCGCGCACCTCGGCGTACCAGCGCTTCACGCTCGGATAATCGTCGAGCGTAAAGCCTTGCGCCTTGTGGGTCATGGTCCAGGGGAAACAGGCGATGTCGGCGATGGAATAGTCGCCGGCGACATAGGCGCCGGTCTTGGCGAGCTGCCGGTCGAGCACGCCGTAGAGCCGCGCGGCCTCGTCGCGATAGCGCTCGATCGCGTAGGGGATCTTCTCGGCCGCATAGAGCGCGAAATGACCGTGCTGGCCGAGCATCGGCCCGAGCCCCGCCATCTGCCACATCACCCACTGGATAGTGGTGGAGCGCCCGCGCAAATCGGTCGGCAGCAAGCGACCGGTCTTCTCCGCCAGATAGATCAGGATCGCGCCGGTCTCGAACGCCGAGAACGGCGCGCCGCCATCGGCGGGCTCATGATCGACGATCGCGGGAATGCGGTTGTTTGGGCTGACTGCCAGAAACTCTGGGCCGAACTGCTCGCCGGCGCGGATGTTCACGGGGATCACCTTATAGGGGAGCCCGAGTTCCTCCAGCATGATCGAGATTTTCCAGCCGTTCGGCGTCGGTGCGTAATAGAGGTCGATCATGACCCGTCCCTTGGCCTTTCCTCTGGGCCTTCCCTGTCGCCGCCGCTGGAATAGAGAGCGACTTTCGTTGTTCTGTACCTCGACGTTAGGACATGGCAGGAAGGGGCGCAACTGAACCTGCCGGGAGGGCCGCCATGCTGTTTCCAACCACGATCGCCGGCTCCCTGCCGAAGCCGGAATGGCTCGCCGAGCCCAACATGCTGTGGGCGCCCTGGAAGTCTCAGGGCGACGAACTTGCCCGCGCCAAGCGCGACGCGACGCTGATCTGGCTGAAGGTCCAGGAGGACGCCGGCATCGATATCGTCACCGAGGGCGAGCAGGCCCGGCAGCATTTCGTGCACGGTTTTCTGGAGAAGATCGAGGGCATCGATTTCGCCCACAAGGTCGAGATGGGCATTCGCAAGGACCGCTACAAGGCGATGGTGCCGCAGGTGGTCGCGCCGCTTCGACTGAAGGGCCGCGTCCATGCCTTTGAGGCGCGCGTCGCGCGCACGCACACGAAGAAACAGCTGAAATTCACCCTGCCCGGCCCGATGACCATCATCGACACCATTGCCGACCGTTACTATGGCGATCGGGTCAAGATGGCGTTCGCCTTCGCCGAGCTGCTGAATGAGGAGGCAAAAGCGCTGCAAGCCGACGGCGTCGATCTCGTGCAGTTCGATGAGCCCGCGTTCAACGTCTACATGGACGAGGTCAACGACTGGGGCATCAAGGCGCTGGAGCGCGCCGCGCAGGGCCTCACCTGCGCAACCGCCGTGCACATCTGCTACGGCTACGGCATCAAGGCCAATACGGACTGGAAGGAGACGCTCGGCGCGCAATGGCGGCAATACGAGCAGATCTTCCCCGCGATCGATGCCAGCCCGATCCAGCAGGTCGCGATCGAGTGCCGCAATTCGAAGGTGCCGCTGGACCTGCTCGCGCTGCTCAAGACCAAGATCGTGCAGGCCGGCGTGATCGACGTCGCCAGCGATACGGTCGAGACCGCCGAGGACGTCGTCAAGGTGATCGAGGCCGTGTCGAAATTCGTGCCGAAGAGCAACATCATCGCCACCACCAATTGCGGCATGGCGCCGATGCGGCGCGAGATCGCCGAAGCCAAGCTGATGGCGCTCGGTGCGGGCGCGGCGCTGGCGCGCGAGAAGCTGGGATGATGGCGGTACGCGTCGCCTGCATCGTCGCCGTGCTGGTGGTCGCCGTATTGCCGGCGAGCGCGGAGGACCGCTCGGTGCTTGTCAATTGCAAGGCGACGGTGGAGCGCGCATCGAAAAGTGCGACTGCCGTAAGCGAAGCCGAGTTGACCCGCTGCCGCCAGGTGATCCGGGAATGGGCGCTGCGCGATGCGCGGATGACCGTCGACGAACTGGGGCGGCCTATACGCTAGCGCGAGGCCGTCGGATGCAGCACGGGCTGATATCCGGCGATGATCGCACGCAGCGTGGACGGCGGCGTCAGCAACATCGGACGATCGAGGGCGCGCGCATGCGGGGCGTAGCCCGCGAACGACCACAGCAGCGCCCTGCCCTGCATCACAAGAAAGCTCTCGGCGCCCTGCTGCACCATTGCGCCATCGGGCAATTGCGCGAGCGGCATCGGCAATTCATGCAGGCGTTTCTTACCGCGATCGAGTCGCTCGCGATGCAGGACGGCATCCATTGCCTTCGCACTCACACTGCTCACGCCATTGCCCTTCTCCCACGCTGCGCGAAAGCGCCTGGCATCGTCGCGCCGACAGAAGAAGCAGGGCCGGTGTCCCGCCGCGAAGGCCGTCGCTTCGTCGAGGAAGAACAGCTCGGTCCAGCTCCGCCGCGCCATCACCGGCCGCCGCCAGCCGCGGAATTCACACAGGCAGGTGATCCATGCCGGCGTCGACCAACGCTTGTTCAACAGCGTCTTCGTGGAGGGATCGTGAATGATGCCGCGGTTGCCGGTGAAGAGGCCGCGATGTGGCGTCGCGATGATCTCACCGCTCGGCGTGACGCGGTTTTGCAGGGGCATGGTGGCTTACTCAACTGCCGTCATTCCGGGATGGTCCGCAAAGACCAGACCCGGAATCTCGAGATTCCGGGTTCGATGCTTCGCATCGCCCCGGAATGACTCCATGCCTCACGCCGCGCCGTCGCGCAGCGGCGGGTGGTAGGACAGCGCGGTGTCCCAGGGGAAGAAGATCCAGGTGTCCTGCGACACCTCGGTGATGAAGGTGTCGACCAGCGGGCGTCCCATCGGCTTGGCATAGACGGTGGCGAAATGCGCATCGGGCAGCATCTCGCGCACCAGCCTGCCGGTCTTGCCGGTGTCGACGAGGTCGTCGACGATCAAAAGCCCCTTGCCGGTACCGTTGCCGAGCTTCATGGCAGCCTCGGAAATGCCCTTGAGGACCTGGAGCTCGCCCTGCTTGTTATGGTCGTAGCTGGCGATGCAGACCGTATCGATGACGCGCACGCCGAGCTCGCGCGCGACAATCGCGGCCGGCACCAGGCCGCCGCGGGTGATCGCGATCACCGCATGGAACGGTCCGACCTCGTTGAGCCGCCAGGTCAGCGCCCGGCAATCCCGGTGGAACTGGTCCCAAGACACCGGGAAGGCCTTGCCAGCCTTCTCCTGCGCATTCAGTTCCGGTGCTTCACCAGCCATCGCCTTTCTCCTGCCAATCCTCTTCCGGCAATTCCCTGCTAGCGGGTGATGTTCAATCCTGCCAGCATTTCCTTCACCGCCGCCATCGCAGCCGACAGCTTATCCGCATCGCGCGAGCGCACCACCAGGTTGGTGTTCGGCTTCTGCTCTTCGTCCATGAAGGGATAGCTGCCGATGATGGTGTCGGGATGGGCGGCGGCGATCGCCCGCAGCGGGCTGCCGATGTCGCCCTCCCGCGCATTGGCGCGAACCGATTCGGAGAGCATGCGCACGCCCGATTTCAGCTTGGGCGAGACGATGTCCATCATCGCCTGCATGATCGAGGGCACGCCGGCCATCACGATGACATTGCCGATCTTGAAGCCGGGTGCGAGGATGGTGGCGCTCTGGATCAGCTCGGCGCCGTCGGGGATGCGGGCCATGCGCAGGCGGGCCTCGTTGAGGTCCTGCTCGCTCCAGCGCTCGCGAAAGCGGGCGACCACCTCCGGGTGGTGATCGATGCCGACGCCAAAGGCCTTGGCGACGCTGTCGGCGGTGATGTCGTCATGGGTCGGCCCGATGCCGCCGGTGGTGAAGACGTAGTTGTAGCGATGCCGCAGTGCATCCAATGCGGCGATGATGTCGGCTTCGTCGTCGGAGACAACCCGGACTTCCTTCAGGTCGATGCCGATATTGGTCAGGTATTCGGCGATGAAGCCGATATTCTTGTCCTTGGTCCGGCCGGACAGGATTTCATCCCCGATGACCAGAATGCCCGCCGTGACGATCTCGCTCATAAACTCTGTCCCTCACCTGTGGCGCCGACTTTGCCGAGGTAACGCGTTGAAGTCACGCGGTTTTGCTGCCGAAATAAGCAGTCCTCAGCCATTTTTTCAGGCAAGCCGCCGGTCATCCCCGGTAAATCCTGCCAGTCCATGCTTATCGCGCTGGCCCGGCCCTTGCTACCACATGAAAGTCATGCACTGTTGACGCATGGCCACGGAGAACAGTCGGGATCTATGGCAGTCGCGTTTGATGAAATGAATATTCCCGGTGGGGACCTTCGCCCCGCCTATCAGGAGCTGGCACGCTGGCTCAAGGAGACGCCTCCCGAGGCGCTCGAATATCGCCGCCAGGAGGCCGAACTCCTGTTCCGCCGGATCGGCATCACCTTCGCCGTCTATGGCGATTCCGAATCCACTGAGCGCCTGATTCCCTTCGACGTGATCCCCAGGATCATGTCCGGCAAGGAATGGGCGCTGCTGGAGAAGGGCCTGAAGCAGCGCGTGCGCGCACTCAACATGTTCCTGCGCGACATCTATCACGGCCGCGACATTCTCCGCGCCGAGGTCGTGCCCGACGATCTGATCTTCCAGAACCCGGTCTTCCGCCCCGAGATGAACGGCCAGCAGGTGCCGCACGACGTCTACGTGCACATCGCCGGCATTGACATCGTCCGGGTCGACGCCGAGGACTTCATCGTGCTGGAGGACAATGCGCGCACGCCCTCGGGCGTGTCCTACATGCTGGAAAACCGCGAGATCATGATGCGGTTGTTTCCGGACCTGTTCGCCCGTCACAGGGTGGCGCCGGTGGAGCGCTATCCGGACGAGCTGCTCGCGGCCTTGCGCTCGGTGGCGCCGCAAAGCGCCTCGGGCGAGCCGACGGTCGCCCTGCTCACGCCGGGTGTCTATAACTCCGCCTATTACGAGCACTCGTTCCTGGCCGACAAGCTCGGTATCGAGCTGGTCGAGGGCCGCGACCTCATCGTCAAGAACAACGAAGTGTTCATGCGGACGACCGAGGGCGTGAAGCGGGTCGACGTGATCTATCGCCGCGTCGACGACGACTTCCTCGATCCCCTCACCTTCCGCCCCGACTCCGTGCTCGGCGTGCCCGGACTGATGTCGGCCTATGCGGCCGGCAACATCACGCTCGCCAACGCCGTCGGCACCGGCATCGCCGATGACAAGGCGATCTACTCCTACATGCCGGACATCGTGAAATTCTATCTCGGCGAGGAGCCGATCCTGAAGAACGTGCCGACCTGGCGCTGCCGCGAGCCGAAGGACCTCGCCTATGTGCTGGACAATCTCGGCGAGCTCGTCGTCAAGGAGGTGCACGGCTCCGGCGGCTACGGCATGCTGATCGGCCCGGCCGCGACCAAAGCGACGATCGAAGCCTTCCGCGAAAAGCTCAAGCGCGAGCCGGAAGGTTTTATCGCCCAGCCGACGCTGGCGCTGTCGACCTGCCCGACTTGCACGGCCTCGGGCCTTGCGCCGCGTCACGTCGACCTTCGCCCCTTCGTGCTCACCGGCAGCAAGAGCACCACGATCGTGCCGGGCGGGCTGACCCGCGTCGCGCTGAAGGAAGGCTCCCTGGTGGTGAATTCGAGCCAGGGCGGCGGCACCAAAGACACCTGGATTTTGGACGAGTAGTCAGATGCTGTCGCGTACCGCCGAAAACCTCTACTGGCTCGCCCGCTACGTCGAACGGGCCGAGTATCTCGCACGCACCATCGATGCGACGCTGCGCGTCACCGCGCTTCCCGCCGCCTATATCGGCAAGACCAACGAATGGGACTCGGCGCTACTTACCGCCGGCGTCGCCGCGAGCTTCTATCAGGCCTATGAGGAAGCCAACGAGCACAACGTCGTCGAGTACCTCTCGTTCTCGGCGAACAACCCGTCCTCGATCAGGAACTGCATCGAGGCGGCGCGGCTGAACTCGCGCTCGGTGCGCACTGCGCTCACCAGCGAGATGTGGGACACCATCAACTCGGCCTGGATCGAGCTCCAGGCGGTCTGGAGCAAGGGCACCTCCACGCGCGAGGACCTCGCCAAATTCCTGCGCTTCGTGCAGGAGACCTCGCTGCGCTTCGACGGCTCGGCCTACCGGACCATGCTGCGCAACGACGCCTACTGGTTCTCGCGCATGGGCGTGCACCTCGAGCGCGCCGACAACACCGCCCGCATCCTCGACGTGAAGTACCATGTGCTCTTGCCCGAGGAAGAGCATGTCGGCGGACCGCTCGACTTCTACCAGTGGAGCTCGATCCTGCGCTCGGTCTCGGCGCTGACGGCCTATCACTGGGTCTATCGCGAGACGCTGAAGCCGTGGCTGATTGCGGATCTCCTGATCCTCAACGACACGCTGCCGCGCTCGCTGGCCAGCTGTTACGGCAATCTCGTGCGCAATCTCGACCAGATCGGCGTCGCCTATGGCCGCCAGGGTCCGGCCCAGCGCCACGCCCGCGGCATCCGCAACCGGCTGGAACACAGCAATATGAACGACATTTTCCAGCATGGCGTGCATGAATTCATTCAGGAATTCATCGCTGATAATTCCAGGCTGGGCGAAATCATCACGAAGCAGTATTTGATCTGATACACGCAGTCGTCCCGGGGCGCCCGAAGGGCGGCCCCGGCATGACGGAATCGAAACACCATGCGCCTGCGAATCCAGCACACCACGACCTATCGCTACGAGCCGCCGGCCACCAGCGTGATCCAGATCCTGCGCATGACGCCGTGCAGCCATGACGGACAATATGTGGCGGAGTGGCAGATCGACGTCTCCACGGACACCAAGCTCGACACCCATGAGGACGCCTTCGGCAACGTCACCCACGTGCTGTCCTGCGGACCCGTCGGCGACATCAAGATCACCGCCGAGGGGCTGATCGAGACCCACGACACCGGCGGCGTGCTGCGCGGCGCCGACGAGCGCTTTCCGGCCGTCATGTTCTTGCGCGCCACCGATCTCACCTCGGTTAATCCCGCGATGGCGGCGGTCGCACGGCAGCTCCGCAGCGAGGCCGAGAGCGACACGCTCGGCTTCCTGCACGCGCTGATGAGCGAGATCAGCGACCACATGACCTTCGACGAGGACCCGACCAACAGCGGCACCTCGGCGGCGGAAGCGTTCACGCTCAAGCGCGGCGTCTGCCAGGACTACGCGCATATCTTCATCGCCTGCGCCCGCACCGGCGGCGTGCCGGCGCGCTTCGTCTCCGGCCACTTTTTGCGCTCCGACGGCACGGTGCACCAGGATGCCGGCCACGCCTGGGCGGAGGCGTTTGTCCCCGATCTCGGCTGGGTCGGCTTCGATCCCGCCAACTGCATCTGCACCACCGATGCGCATGTCCGCGTCGCCATCGGGCTCGACTATCTCGGCGCCGCCCCCGTGCGCGGCACCCGCTATGGCGGCGGCGCGGAAACGCTGACGGTGGCGGTCAAGGTCGAGCAGGCCGGCCGCGGCGGGCAATCGCAGTCCCAGCGCCAGAGCTAGCAGCGTTACAGCCGTAACCGACGACCGCCGCGTTGAAACCGCGCCGTAGCACTGACTGTTCAACCTCCCTTGCGATCCGTTCCCGCAACAGAGGTTGAGACAGATGCGGCTTCAAGAAAGACTCAGCGATCACTTCGCACTGCGCGCCCCCCAGAAAGCCATGCTTATGGGCATCCGGGAATTGGCACCCGAGATCACGGCACGCACCGCCGAGATCGAAGCTGCACGCCGCCTCCCGCCCGACCTCGTCGAGCGGCTGCGATCGATCGGGATCTTTCGCATGTTCGTCCCGCGGAGCCATAGCGGGCTGGAGCTCGATTTTCCCGATGGCGTCGAGGTCATCAAGGCACTGACCCGTCTCGACGGCTCGGTCGGCTGGACCGCGATTGTCGCCGGCGTCGGCAGCCTGTTCGCTGCGGCGGCACGCCCTGAACTGTATCAGCAAATGTATCAGGACGGTCCTGACGTCGCGATCTGCGGCTCGTCCCAACCGGCAGGTACGGCGGAGCGCGTGTCGGGCGGCTATCGCGTCAAGGGCCGCTGGCCGTTCGCCAGCTCCTGCATGCATGCCGACTGGATCGGCGGATTCTGCATCATCACCGAGAATGGCAAGCCGGTCCCCGGCCCGCACGGCATGCCTCAGATTGGCGCCGTCGCCTTGCCGGCGCGCGAATGGGACCTCGAGGACACCTGGCACGCGGCCGGGCTCAAGGGCACCGGCAGCCATCACATCGCGCTGCGGGAGAGGCTGGTTCCCGAAACCAATGTCTTCGATCTCGAGACTCCCCCTCGCATGTCCGGTCCGCTCTATCAGGCATTGCGGCAATGGCTGCCAGTGGCGCACGGCGCATTCTCGGTGGGCCTCGCCGAAGGCGTGGTCGATGACCTGCTCGCGCTGGCACACACCGGGCGGCAACAATTATATGCGACCACCCCGATGCGGGAGTCCGAGACCTTCCAGTACGAGCTTGGCCGGATTTCCGCCGACCTCCGGGCTGCGCAGGCCTTTCAAGAGGTCCAGGTCGCAAGCCATTGGCGCCACGCGCTGGCCGGCACGCTGAACGACGAAGACCTCGTGATCGAGGGGGCGAGATCCGCGATCTGGCTCGCCACGACCTGCGTCGGCATCGCGGATGCGTGCTTTGCGCTGGCGGGAAGCAGCGCGGTCTACGACACTTCGCCGCTGCAGCGGCGCCTGCGCGACCTTCACGTCGGAGCGCAGCACGCCCATGCGCAGCAAAGGCAATATGTCGACGTCGGCAGACTGGCCTTGCGCCGCTCGACTGAGCATGCCGTCTGACCGCGTGAGCCGTGCTACACTCGCGGGATCAGACCCGACCCTGCGAGGCCCCCCCATGGCGACCGTAAAGCTGCTTTCGGACGACGAACTCTCCAGCGAGGCGCGCGCCGTTTTCGACGACATCCGCAGGGTGCGGCAATCGGATTTCGTCAACAATTTCTGGCGCGCGCTGGCGCATGATCCGAAGACACTGCGGCGGACCTGGGAAAGCCTCAAGGAGGTGATGGCGCCCGGGGCGCTCGATCCCAAGGTCAAGGAGATGCTCTATGTCGCGGTTTCCGTGGCGCATGGCTGCAGCTACTGCATCCATTCCCACACCGCGAGCGCCCGGGCCAAGGGCATGACCGCGGCCGAGTATGGAGAGCTGCTCGCCATCGTCGGCATGGCGGCGGAAACGAACCGGCTGGTCACGGCGCTCGGCGTTCCCGTCGACGAGGCGTTTCTCATTGATGCTGCGGATTGAGGTGGGCCACCGCCGCGCCGCGGAATGACGACCTCCCCGCGGGAATCGGGGGTTGGAGCGGCCCCTGAAATTCGCTAGTAATTCCGCGCAAACGCGTTCGGGGACTGGATAATGACCTATTGCTGCGGAATCCTGGTTCGGGACGGTCTGGTGATGATCGCCGATACCCGCACCAATGCCGGTCTCGACAACGTCTCGACCTTCCGCAAGCTGCATATCTTCTCCAAGCCCGGCGACCGCATCATGGCGATCGCCAGCGCCGGCAACCTGGCCATCAGCCAGTCGGTGCTGTCGACGCTGACCGAAGGCCTCGAGGACCCCAATACGGGCGAGATCGAGACGCTGATGAACGCGCCGACCATGTTCCAGGCCGCCCAGCGCATCGGCCGGGCGATCCGGGCCGTGCATGCGACCGAAGGGCCGGCGCTGAAGTCCGAGGACGTCTCCTTCGACGTCTCCTTCCTGTTCGGCGGCCAGATCAAGGGCGCCCGCATGCGCCTGTTCATGGTCTACACCGCCGGCAATTTCATCGAATGCACCACCGACACGCCGTACTTGCAGATCGGCGAGCACAAATACGGCAAGCCGGTGCTCGACCGCGCCATGCATTACGATGTCGAGCTCTACGAGGCGCTGAAGACCGGCCTGATCTCGATGGACTCGACCATGCGGTCCAATCTTGGCGTCGGCCTGCCGATCGACGTGCTGGTGGTGCGCACGGACGCCTGCGAGGCCGATCTCAATCACCGCATCGAGGCGGGCGAGCCCTACTTCCACGATCTGCGCTCGCGCTGGTCGGCGGCCTTGCGCGCCGCGCACCAGAACATCCCGCGCCCGCCTTACAAGAACGAAAAAGAACCCAAAACCTGACAACTTAAGAGAAAAGGCAGGAAACGATGAGTGAAGCGAAAAAGATCGCAGTGGTGACGGGCGCCGGCACCGGTGTCGGGCGCGCGGCGTCGCTGGCGCTGATGAACGCCGGCTTCACCGTAGTGCTGGTCGGACGCCGCATGGAGATGCTCGAGGAAACCGCAAAGCTCGGCCCCGCGGGCAAAAGCCTCTGCGTCACCGCCGACATGACCAAGCCGGACTCGATCGCCGCGCTGTTCGACAAGGTGAAGGCGACCTATGGCCGCCTCGACGTGCTCTTCAACAATGCCGGCATGGGCGCGCCCGCGGTGAACTTCGAGGACCTCAGCCTCGAGCAGTGGCAGGCGGTGGTGAACACCAACCTCACCGGCCCGTTCCTGTGCACCCAGCACGCCTTCCGCATCATGAAGGACCAGACCCCACGCGGCGGCCGCATCATCAACAACGGCTCGATCTCGGCGCATGCGCCGCGGCCGTTCTCGGCGGCCTACACCTCGACCAAGCACGCCATCACCGGCCTCACCAAGGCCAGCAACCTCGACGGCCGCATGTATGATATCGCGGTCGGCCAGGTCGACATCGGCAATGCGGCAACGCCGATGACCGATCGCATGGTCAACGGCCCCGGCGTGCTGCAGCCCGACGGCACCACCAAGCACGAGCCGCGCATGGACGCGAAGGCGGTCGGCGATGCCGTGGCCTACATGGCCGGCCTGCCGCTCGATGCCAACGTGCTGACGATGACGGTGATGGCCACCAAGATGCCGTTCGTGGGTCGGGGCTAACCGATCGTGTGCCCCGGACGCTGTGCGGCATGAAATGACGCGCTGCTGAGCCGGGGCCCATCTCTCTCCCGCGTCACTCGCGGTGACGTGGGTCCCGGCTCAGCGGCGCATCGCTTGCGCGCTGCGCCGCGTCCGGGACACGAGACCTCCCGTCACTCCAGACTCTCCACCTGCCGCAGGGTCGGAAACAGCTTCATCCAGAGCAGCGCCACCGCCACGGTGCAGACGCCGCCCAGCACCGCCGCCGGCATCGTGCCGAACAGGGCGGCCGTGAGGCCGCTCTCGAACTGGCCGAGTTGGTTCGAGGCGTTGATGAAGAGGAAATTCACCGCGCCGACACGGCCGCGCATCTCGTCCGGGGTCGAGAGCTGCACCAGCGAGAAGCGGATCACGACGCTGATCGTGTCGGCCGCGCCGAGGATCGCGAGCGAGAGCACCGACAGCCACATCCAGGACGACAGCGCGAACACGATCGTTGCGACGCCGAACACGATCACGGCCTGGAACATGCGCAGGCCGACATGCCGCGAGATGGCATGGCGCGCCAGCACCATGGTCATCAGGAGCGCGCCAACCGCAGGCGCCGCACGGAGCACGCCGAGGCCCACCGGGCCGGTCTGGAGGATGTCACGGGCATAGATCGGCAACAGCGCGGTGACGCCGCCGAACAGCACCGCGAACAGGTCGAGCGAGATGGTACCGAGGATCGCGGGATTGCTGCGGATGAAGCGGACGCCGGCAAAGATATTGTCCGCGTCGTCCATGTCCTTGGCGACCGCCTGCGGCCGCGGCCGGATGAACCCGGTCAGGATCATCCCAAGAATCCAGAACACCAGCATCACGGCATAGGCGAGATGCGGCGCGATCGCGTAGGCGAAGCCGCCGAGCGCAGGACCGGTGATGGTTGCGACCTGCCCCGCACCGCTCGCGACGGCCGTCGCGCGCTGGAGCGATCCCTGCGGCGCGATCAGCGGCAGCAGCGCCGCGGTCGTCGGGCTCTCGAACGCGCCGGCAATGCCAAGCACGAAGGTCGCGATGAAGATCTGCACCTCGCTGACCGCGCCGAGATAGGTGATGACGCCGAGATAAAGCGCGGTCAGGGCTTCCACGAGCTGGCAGAGCTGGACCACACGCTTGCGCTCAAAACGGTCGGCGGCGTGGCCGGCAACGAACACCAGGAGCGCGGTGGGCAGGAACTGCACGAGCCCGACCATGCCGAGGTCGAAGGCCGAGCCGGTGAGATCGTAGATTTGCCATCCGATCGCAACCGCCGCGATCTGGCTGGAAAAGCGCGATAGGCTGCGCGAGAGCAGGAAGTACAGGAAGGCGCGGTGGGCGAGGAGCACGCCGGCGCTGACCGGCGGATTTTGGGATCTTCGCTGCTCTGGCATCGCCTCTTCGGTCACCTCGGACTGTCCGCCCCCTTGATCTGATGGGCCTCCGCGTGGCTGAGGCGGACCCGCTTGTCAACAAGGAGCCGCTTCCGTCGTCCGTCGGCATTGCCTTTGCAACGCATGCGCGGCCATAATCATTGGGGGTTTTGGGGACATCATGCTTCGGCTGCAATCTGCACTCGGCATTTTCGCATTGCTGTTGATCGCCTTCGCGCTGGCAGAGAATCGCCGCGCGGTCTCGCTGCGCCAGGCGGCGATCGGCCTCGCCGCGACCTTCGTCACCGCGGGCGTGCTGCTGAAGCTGCCGGTCGTCGCGCATGCCTTCGGCGCCATCAACGACGCGGTCGGAGCCATCTCCGCGGCTTCGCGCGCCGGCTCCTCCTTCGTGTTCGGCTATATCGGCGGCGGCACCCTGCCCTTCGACCTGAAGGTGCCCGGTGCGGACTTCATCCTGGCGTTCCAGGCGCTGCCGATCGTGCTGGTCATGAGCGTGCTGACGACGTTGCTGTTCTATTGGCGCGTGCTGCCGCCGATCGTGCGCGGCATGGCCTGGCTGCTGGAGCGGACGCTCGGCGTCGGCGGCGCGGTCGGGCTATCGACCGCGGCCAACATCTTCCTCGGCATGGTGGAGGCGCCGCTGTTCGTGCGGCCGTATCTGGCCCAGATGACGCGCAGCGAATTGTTCCTGGTGATGACCGGGGGCATGGCCGGCATCGCCGGCACGGTGCTGGTGCTGTATGCGACGCTGCTGGCGCCGCTGATCCCCGACGCGGCCGCGCATTTCGTCATCGCCTCCGTGCTGGGCGCGCCGGCGGCGATCCTCGTCAGCCTGATCATGGTGCCCGAAACCTCGGACAAGCGCACCGGCGGCGCGCTGGAGGATCCGGAGATGGAGGTCTCCAGCACGATGGACGCGATCGTGAAGGGCACCGGCGCAGGGCTCGAGCTGCTGCTCAACATCGTCGCCATGCTGCTGGTGCTGGTGGCGCTGGTCTATCTCGTCAACGCCATCCTCGGCCTGTTGCCAAACATCGGCGGCGCCGCGATCTCGCTGCAGCGTCTGCTGGGCCTCGTCATGGCGCCGGTGTGCTGGCTGATGGGATTGCCGTGGGACCAGGCGGTGACCGCCGGCAGCCTGATGGGCACCAAGACCGTGCTCAACGAATTGATCGCCTATGTCGATTTCTCAAAGCTGCCGCCCGATACGCTCGATCCGCGCTCGCGCCTGATCATGCTCTACGCCATGTGCGGCTTCGCCAATTTCGCGAGCCTCGGCATCATGATCGGCGGCCTGGGGGTGATGGCGCCGGAGCGGCGCGAGGAGATCAACGCACTGGGGCTGAAGTCGATCGTATCAGGCACGCTGACGACGTGTCTGATGGGGGCGGTGGTCGGGGTGTTGGCGTGACGCCGTAGCCCGGATGAGCGTAGCGATATCCGGGACCTCGTGCCTCGTCGCTTGCGGTGCCCCGGATGTCGCTGCGCTCATCCGGGCTACGAGGCTGGCGAAGGTCTCTCCGCTCGTCATTCCGGGGCGCCGCAAAGCGGCGAGCTACGGTGCGCAATTGCGCACCTGAGAATCCATTGGGCCACAACACAAGCGGAGAAATGGATTCCGCGCTCGATGCTTCGCATCGCCCCGGAATGACGGCGGAGAGCTATAAGGCGCGACTGCGCGTCAACCTACGCCTTCAACTCCACCGTCTTGAACTCCGCCGGCAGGATCACCTCCAGCAGCTCCACGTCGTCCGAATAGTCCAGGATCATGTGCTTGATCTTCGGTGGCTGGGTCCAGGCGCTGCCTTCTTTCATTAAGGTCTCGCCCTGCCCGTCCATGTAGGTCTTCACCCAGCCCTTGAGCACGTAGACCATCTGGAATTCGACGTCGTGGAAGTGCAGCTTCGAGACCTCCGCCGGATTGCAGGGGCCTTGCAGGCGGATCACATGCGCCTGCGCCAGGCCATGGGTTGCATCGGCAATGCCGAGGTCGCGATACTTCGCGTAGGCGCGCAGGCCGTCGGCCTTGAAGTCTTCCTCGCGGTGATGGCTGATCGCGATGCGCTGCCTGGGGCGTGCGGGCTTCTTCGGTGCGGCCGTGCGCGCCTTTGCCTTCACCGCCTTGCGTGCCGAGGATCGTGCCGCCACCTTGGTGCCGCTCCGCTTCTTCACGGCAGTCTTGGTTGCGGGTCTTGATGCCTTTTGCTTGGCCATTGTCTGCCTCCCTGATCTGAGCCGCGTCCGCCGGACGGGGACCGCCCGACGGCAGATTAGCCAGTCCTGGACCAGGCAGCAATTGCGGCTTGGGCCAGCAAACGCGATGAGCCGACCGTTCGTAGCTTGTCCGAAGCTGTCGTACCGATCGACCGTCGTCTCGTATTCGTTCCCCCGCCGACTTAATCTCACGCAAGAGATTCTGGGGGATTGATTCATGAGCAACAGCGTAGGTCAGCGTGCATTTCACAATGCCCGGCTTCAAAAGCGACAGAAAGCCGAAGTGCTGCCATTGCTCGGGCTGGCTCTCCAGTTGCACAAGCAAGGGCTTCTCCCCGAAGCCCGGGCTGGCTATCGCCAGGTCCTGCAGCTCGACCCCAACCAGTTCATCGCGCTGCATATGTTCGGCAGTTTGGAGTCTGATACCAAGAACTATCAGGAAGCCGAAATTCTGCTGAGCCGGGCGGTTGCCGTGGATCCGAAATCTGCCGACGCTCACATGAGCCGAGGCATCGCGTTGAACAAGCTACGACGTCACGATGAGGCCCGCGAGAGCTATCGCAGGGCCCTCGCCCTGCGCCCCAACTTCGCCGTAGCCCTGTCCAATCTCGGCAACGCGAGCGTGCCCCTCGATCTTCAGCAAGCGCTCGAGTGCTACGACAAGGCGCTCGCAATCGACGGAAACCTTGCTGAAGCCCACAACGGCCGGGGTTGGGTGCTCTGCCGTCTGCGCCATTATGACGAGGCCATCGCAAGCCTGAACCGCGCGCTAGCGATCAAGCCCGGCTATGCCTCGGCGCTGGCGAACCGCGCCATCGTATTGCAGGAGCTTCTGCGATTTGACGAAGCCATGGCGGATTGCAATCAGGCCATCGCCCTGGCGCCCGACGACATGAGCGGGTGGTTCGGGCGCGCCAGCGTCTGGCTCCAACTCCAGCAAATGGCCGAAGCGTTGCACGATAGCGAGAAAGCTATCGCGCTCGATCCCGAAGCCGCTCAAGCTCATTTGGTCCGGGGCGTTTGCCTCTCCGCACTTGGGCGGGTCGACGAAGCCCTGGCCAGTTACGACAGAGCGCTCGAGATCGAGCCTAACTTCTCGAGCGCGATCTCCAACAAGATATTCACGCTCGATTTCGCGGCGGATGCCAGCGTTGAGCAGCATCAGCAAGCGCGGCAAGTCTGGTGGGAGCGGATCGGCTCGACATTGGTTTCAGAAGCGGCGGGCCCCCACGACAACAGCCGCGATCCGGATCGCCGTCTGGTGCTTGGCTATGTCTCAGCGGACTTCAACGCGCATTCGGCCGCGTTCATCTTCAAGCCGGTCCTGCAATACCATGACCGGACACAGTTCGAGGTCGTGTGCTACTCCTGCTCGTCGAAAGTGGATCCGGCGACCGCCGAATTTCAAAAGATCGCCGATCGCTGGCGCGACGCCTCGCAATGGAGCGACGATCGCCTCGCCAGTCAGATCCGCGCCGATGGCGTCGATATCCTGATTGATCTGTCCGGCCACACCAAGGGAAACCGCCTCGGCGTGTTTGCGCGCAAGCCGGCGCCGATCCAGGCCCATGGCTGGGGTCACGGCACCGGCACCGGATTGCCGACGATCGACTATCTGTTCTCGGATCCGGTCGCGATTCCTTCCGCGGTCCGGCATCTGTTTGCGGAAACCGTTGTCGATCTGCCGTGCTTTGTGACGCTGGAGCCACTGCCGCTCGAGCTTGCGCAGACGTCGACGCCGGCGATCTCGAACGGCTTCGTCACATTCGGCGTATTCAACCGCATCAGCAAGATTTCGGATCAGGCCGCGCAGGCCTGGTCCCGGATTCTCGAGCGGGTGCCGGGGTCGCGACTGCTGATCAAGGATGTTGCGCTGGACGATCAACTGGTCCGCGACAATCTGCTGGCACGGCTTGCAGCTTGCGGCGTGCCGGCCGAACGCGTCGAACTGCTCGGAACCACCTTGCGCATCGATCATCTGGCAGCGTTCACGCGCGTCGATATCGCCCTCGACCCGTTCCCGCAGAATGGTGGCGTGAGCACCTTGGAAGCCTTGCAGATGGGCGTGCCCGTGGTGGCGAAGCTCGGAAACAGTCTGCCCAGCCGTGCCGCCGGCTCCATCCTCTCCGCGCTTGGCCTGCCGGACTGGGTGACGGACAGCGAGGAGGCCTATGTCGACATCGCGGTGAGCCGTGCGGCTGATCTGGGCGACCTCGACAAGTTGCGCAGCGAGTTGCCCGGACAGGTCAGGGCTGCGGCCGCCTGCAACCCGGTCGCCTACGCGCAAGCGGTGGACGAGGCCTATCGCGCAATGTGGAAGCGCTATTGCAGCGGCGACGCCTGATCGCGTGTTCGTGGGCAAAGCGACTTGTCCGCCGTAGCCCGGAGCGCGAAGGCGGAAGCGTGCCCACCATTGTCGCGGAGAGTTTGGTGGGCACCGCGCGCAAGTGCGCGCCTTTGCCCACCCTCATATGGGGATTTTTGAGTCAAGGCTTTTCGATTGGCTTGGGTGAGGTCGGGGAAGTGCGAGGGCGGCG
>NZ_JAFCJZ010000035.1 GCF_018130765.1 Bradyrhizobium iriomotense | reverse complement strand
CGCCGCCCTCGCACTTCCCCGACCTCACCCAAGCCAATCGAAAAGCCTTGACTCAAAAATCCCCATATGAGGGTGGGTAGAGCGAAGCGAAACCCACCTTCTTCGCGCCTCGCACCGACAGCGATGGGTTTCGCTTCGCTCTACCCATCCTACGGACTCATTCCCAGAAATCCGCATGTCCCTGCGGATCGACCAGGCGGTTGATCCGCAAGGCCGCAGCCATCGCGAAACGCAGCGTCATCTGCTTGCGCGTGGCGGCGGCGAGCTTGTGCTCGGGCGCCTCGCAATGCATGTGCGCGCCGTAGGCATCGGCGATGATCAGGCCGGTGTCTTCAGGAAAGATCTCGCACGGCAGATCCTGCGTGAAGGCGAAGAACAGCCGGTCGCAATGCGCGCGGTATTCGTGCCATTTCTGATCGGCGCGCAAATCCTCGACCGACGACTTGATCTCGACGATCCAGATCTCGCCGCGCTCGTTCAGCGCCACGAGATCGGCACGCCGGCCCGAGGGCAGCGGCAATTCGCTGATGCAGGAGAAGCCGAGCGAACGGAGCAGCCGCGCGGCGCCGCGCGCGATGGCGAGCGCCGTCTCGGACTGGCGGCGATCCGGCGGCGGCACAAGGGCGATGCGAGCGGTGTTGTCCATGGCGGGAGGATAGCCGATTCCACGATGGGCGGACACTGTCTCCGCCCGGTCATTCCGGGGCGCGCCACTTGGCGCGAGCCCGGAATCCATAGCCACAGGGAGGAGTTGTGGGGCGAGACGGCAACTCCGAGTCATCGCAAAACAACTGCCTGTGGTTATGGGTCCTCAGATGCGCAATTGCGCATCATCGCTCGCGACTACGTCGCGCCCCGGGACGACAGCGGTGTGAAGCGCGGGAACCTCCCCTTCCCCACGCACTTATCACGCAGCCGCCGCAGCTCGGCGGAACCACCGGCCGCTCGCGCATGATCGACGATCTCTGGTACAAGAACGGCGTGATCTACTGCCTGTCCGTCGGCTCCTATATGGACGCCAACGGCGACGGTGTCGGCGACTTCAAGGGCCTCTTGCGCCGGCTCGATTACCTGCATGGGCTCGGCATCACCACGATCTGGCTGATGCCGTTCCAGACCTCGCCCGGCCGCGACGACGGTTACGACATCGCCGACTATTACAGCGTCGATACCCGCTACGGCACGCTCGGCGATTTCGTCGAGTTCACCCATGGCTGCAAGCAGCGCGGCATCCGCGTTATCATCGACCTCGTCGTCAACCACACCTCGGACCAGCATCACTGGTTCAAGGAGGCGCGGCGCGACAAGAGCTCACCCTATCGCGACTGGTATGTGTGGTCCGACAGGAAGCCGGCCGGCGCCAACAAGGGCATGGTGTTTCCCGGCGTGCAGAAATCGACCTGGACGCGCGACAAGGAAGCCGGCGCGTACTACTTCCACCGCTTCTACGACTTCCAGCCCGATCTCAACACCTCGAACCCGCATGTGCAGGCCGAGATCCTGAAGATCATGGGCTTCTGGATCCAGCTCGGCGTCTCCGGCTTCCGCATGGACGCCGTTCCCTTCATCATCGCCACCAAGGGCGCGAAGGTGAAGAAGCCGATCGAGCAATACGAGATGCTGCGCGCGTTCCGCGAATTCCTGCAATGGCGGCAGGGTGACGCGATCATTCTCGCGGAAGCCAATGTTCTGCCGGAAACCGACATGGAATATTTCGGCCGCGATGCCGACCGCATGCACATGATGTTCAACTTCCACGTCAACCAGCATCTGTTCTATGCCCTGGCGTCCGCGGATTCCCGTCCGCTCGCCAAGGCGCTGAAAGCAACAAAGCCGCGGCCGGCAACGGCGCAATGGGGCCTGTTCCTGCGCAATCATGACGAGCTCGATCTGGGACGATTGACCAAGGCGCAGCGCGATACCGTGTTCAAATGCTTCGGACCCGACAAGGACATGCAGCTCTACGACCGCGGCATCCGCCGCCGCCTCGCGCCGATGCTGGGCGGCGACCGTCGGCGGCTTGAGCTCGCCTACAGCCTGATGTGCACGCTGCCGGGAACGCCCGTGATCCGCTATGGCGACGAGATCGCGATGGGCGACGATCTCTCGCAGCCCGAGCGCAATTGCGCGCGCACGCCGATGCAATGGTCGACCGAGCCGCATGGCGGCTTCACCAAAAGCGACAAGCCGGCCTGCCCCGTCATCGACGGGGGACCTTACGGCTTTCCGCATGTCAATGTCGCAAAACAGCGGCGTGATCCCAATTCCATGCTGAACTGGACCGAGCGCATCGTGCGCATGCGGAAAGAAGTGCCGGAGGTCGGCTGGGGCGACTTCACGGTGATCCCGACGCGCGATCCCGCTGTCTTCATCATGCGCTACGACTGGCGCAACAATTCCGTGCTGTTCGTGCATAATCTCGACGAAAAGCCGCGCGAGATCGCGTTCTCGGCGGGACTATCAGGCGAGACCGGCGCGCACCTCATCAACCTGCTCGCCGAAGACCACAGCCACGCCGACAAGCGCGGCCAGCACCGCGTCGTGCTGGAGCCCTATGGCTATCGCTGGTACCGAGTCGGCGGGCTCGATTATCTGCTGAAGCGGAGCGATATCGACGAGAACACGGTGCGGGGGAAGAAGCGTCGGGGGTGACGCCTCAGCGTCGTCCTGGCGAAAGCCGGGACCCATTAACCCAAAAGGTCGTTGGCGCGCGCAGACGGTAACCACCAGCCTTCGCCAAACTTCTCCCTGTGGTTATGGGTCCCGGATCTGCGCTTCGCTTGTCCGGGACGACAGCTAGGTATGAGGTGGCATCACCACCACCCCCTCATTGCCTCGCAGATCCAGCACGCCCTCGAGCCTCTCGCCTTCGCGATCGAGAAACGTCGAAATCAGAATCTCGCTGCCGAAGCGGATCGCGCTTGTTGTCACCGCGATCGGGTCAGGGCCGAGATTGAGCACGATGACCACCGACTTGCCTTCGGCCACGCGGCGATAGATCAGGAGGTCGCCTTGCGCCGCGATCGGATGATAGTCGCCGGCGACCAGCGGCGGGCAATCCCGCCGCAATGCGATCAGGCGCTTGTAGAGGCTGAGGATCGAGCGCGGATCGGCTTCAAGATTGGCGACGTTCTCGCGGATATGATCCTCGGGCAGCGGCAGCCACGGCCTCGCTTCCGAGAAGTCGGCGAAGTTGGACGCATCCCACTGCATCGGCGTGCGGCAGCCGTCCCGGCCGACGCCAATGCCGGGCACGTTCTTCTCGAAGGGATCGCGCACATCCTCCGGCGCGATCGCGAGCTGATGCATGCCGATCTCGTCGCCATAGTAGAGCGTCGGCGTGCCGCGCAAGGTCAGCAGCAGCATGGCGGCGACGCGGGCCTGCTCTGGGCCGACACGGCTCGCCACGCGCGGCCGATCGTGATTGCCGAGCACCCAGTTCGGCCAGGCGCCGCGCGGCAGCGCCTTTTCGTAATCCTCGATGATTGTCTCGATCGAGCGCGCGCTCCAGAAGGTCGAGAGCAGCGCGAAATTGAACGGCATCTGCGCGCCGGTGAGATCGTTGCCGTAATAGGCCATCAGGCGATGCAGCGGCAGATAGATCTCGCCGATCAGCACGCGGGCGCGATACGCATCGGTGACGCGCCGCATCTCGGTGATGACGTCATGCACTTCGGGCTGGTCGGTAGAATATTGCGTAAGGATCTTCTCGTTCGGCGGCCGGCCCTCGACGTAATGCGGGTTCGGCGGGTTGTCGCGGAACTCGGCGTCCTTGATCAGGTGCCAGATCACGTCGACGCGAAAGCCGTCGACGCCCTTTTCAAGCCAGAACCGCATCGCGTCGTAGATCGCGGCGCGGACGTCGGGATTGCGCCAGTTGAGGTCCGGCTGCTGGGCGAGAAAGGCGTGATAGTAGTACTGACCCGTGGTCTCGTCGAAAGCCCACGCGCTGCCGCCGAACTCGGAGAGCCAGTTGTTCGGCGCGCTGCCATCCGGCTTCGGATCGCGCCAGATGTACCAGTCACGCTTGGGATTGTCGCGCGAGGCGCGGCTCTCGACGAACCACGGATGCCGGTCGGAGGTGTGGTTGGGCACGAGATCGAGGATCAGCTTCAGGCCGTTGTCATGGGCCGCGCCGAGCAGCGCGTCGAAATCCACCATCGTGCCGAACAGGGGATCGATGCCGGTATAGTCGGAGATGTCGTAGCCGAAATCGGCCATCGGCGAGGGGAAGATCGGCGACAGCCAGATCGCATCGACGCCGAGCGATTTCACATAAGGCAGACGCTTCAGGATGCCGGCGAGGTCGCCGACGCCGTCGCCGTCACTGTCCTGAAAGGAGCGCGGATAGATCTGATAGAAGACGCCGTCGCGCCACCACTTGTCATCGCTCTGAGCCAAGATCGTCCCCCGAATGTACTTCGCGCGGACAGCAACGCCGGATCGCGCCAACGGTTCACGAGAAAGGGGGCAAACGAACAGGGCTTTGGGACGGCGATGTGACGCGTGCAGCGCGGCAAGTGTCGCTCGACTCCGCATAGCCGGGGTTCCCCCGGGAAACGCCGCAATTTCGCGCCGGTTACGCCTTCGTTCCGGCCTCAACCCTCCGCGATGCCAGTGGAACCTTGGTTCCGAGGGACGCAACCACTGGAGGGACCCATGAGGTCACGCATCACACTGTGCTCGCTCGCCTTCGCTCTCGCCACCCTGCCGCTCTCGGCCGGAACCTCTCCTGCCTTCACCAAGCCGACCGTCGAGGTCGCCTTCGTGCTCGACACCACGGGCTCGATGGCCCGCCTGATCGAAGGCGCCAAGCGAAAAATCTGGTCGATCGCCACGACGATCGTCGATTCCAATCCGGACGCCGATATCCGCATGGGCCTCGTCGCCTATCGCGACATCGGCGACGATTACGTGACGTCGAAGATCGAGCTGACCCGCGACATCCAGGATCTCTACGCCAATCTCCTGGAGTTGAAGGCGCGCGGCGGCGGCGACTGGCCCGAAAGCGTCAACGAGGCGCTCGATGTTGCCGTCAACAAGCTGCAATGGACGATGGGCGGCGACGTCAGGCACATCGTGTTTCTGGTCGGCGATGCGCCGCCGCACATGGACTACACGCAGGACACCAAATATCCGACGACGCTCGCGGTCGCCAAACAGAAGGACATCATCGTCAATGCCGTGCTCGCCGGCGATGCCCGCGACACCGAGCGGGTGTGGCGTGACATCGCGCAGATCGGCAACGGCCGCTTCATCCCGATTCCGCAGGATGGCGGACAGGTCGTGATCATCGAGACGCCGTACGACCAGGACATCATCATCCTTCAGCAGCAGCTCAACGGCACGGTGATCCCCTACGGTCCGCGCGAGCGGCAGAAGCATACCGAGCTGAAGATGCGACAGTCGGCCAGCGTCGCGGCATCCGCACCGTCAACGGCCAGCGACATGGCGAGCTATATCAACAAGCGATCCGCGTCGACCTCGGAAGCCGTGACCGGCGGCGGCGATCTCGTCGCCGACGCCGCCAAGGGCAGGACCAGCGTCGGCTCCGTCAAGGAGGACGACCTGCCGGAGAACCTGCGCGCGATGAAACCCGAGCAGCGTGAGGCCGAGGTGACCAAGCAGATCGAGCAGCGCAAGGCGCTGAACGAGAAGCTCGCCGCACTGGTCGCCAAGCGTGACAAGTACATCGCCGATCAGGCCGTGAAGTCACCGAAGACGTCGTCCTTCGACGGGGTCGTGCAGGAGACATTGAAGGCGCAGATCAAGCGGTAACAGCCGCGCCCGGGGAACGGTCTCCACGGAACGATCGTTCCCGGGCGCTCGCACGAATCTTTTGCTTGGCGGCATGGCAAAAATCGGCATTGTGGCGCCATGACCGAGCAAAATGACACCCAAAAATCCTCGCAAGACTCCTCGCAGGCCAAGGCGGGCGCGATCATCGTCCCCGTGACGCTGTTCGAGCAGAACTGCACCATCATCTGGGACGAGCCTAGCAAGAAGGCCGTGGTGATCGATCCCGGCGGCGACGTGCCGAAGATCCTGGATGCGATCAAGCAGACCGGCGTCACCGTGGAGAAGATCTGGCTGACCCACGGCCATATCGACCATGTCGGCGGCGCGGCGGACTTGCGCGATGCGCTGAAGGTGCCGATCGAGGGGCCGCATCAGGCCGACAAGTTCCTGCTCGACAACGTGGTCGAGAGCGGCGCGCGCTTCGGCATGACCGGGGTGCGCAACTTCGCGCCGGACCGCTGGCTCGAGGAAGGCGACAGCGTTTCGATCGGCGGCCTGTCGTTCGACATTTTGCACTGCCCCGGCCACTCGCCGGGCAGCGTGGTGTTCTTCAACAAGGATCTGCGGTTTGCCCATGTCGGCGACGTCTTGTTCGCGGGCTCGGTGGGGCGTACCGACCTTCCCGGCGGCAGTCACGCGACGCTGATCAACTCGATTCTGACTAAGCTGCTGCCGCTCGGCGACGATGTCGGCTTCATCTGCGGCCACGGCGCCGGCTCGAGCATCGGCCAGGAGCGGATGACCAATCCGTTCATCACCGGCGAGATGTAGGGTTTTATTCGGCGGCGTCTGCGAGCGCCGCCGCCTCGCCGAGATTGCGTTCGCCCCATTGCCGGATCGCGGCGACGACAGGCACGAAGCTCCTGCCCTTCCGCGTGAGGCGATACTCGACCTTCGGCGGCACCTCGCCAAAATCCTTGCGGTCGATCAGGCCACTCTCCGTCAGCGCCTTCAATTCGCGGCTGAGCACGCGCGGGGTGATCTCGGCGCTGCCCTCAGCGCCGCGCAGCAGGCCGCTCCTGATCTCGCCGTAGCGGCGCGGGCCGTCCTTGAGATCCCAGACGATGCGCAGCTTGTACTTGCCGCTGATCATTTTCTGAAACGCCGCAACCGGGCAGGTGCGCGCGGGTGAAGGCTTTGCCATGTCGTCTCCTCCATGTGCAGCCAGTTGGCTCAAGGATAGGAGCGACACCGAAAAAGTCCATACTATCAATTTTGTCCATACTTGCGAGATCGCTCACAAGGCGCAGATGATGACGCACATGACGAACAGGGAGCGTCACATGAAGCACTTCATGATCAGATACCAGTTCAAGAACGGCACGACGGAGGAATGGCACCGGGAGATCGGCCGCTTCATCAAGGCGATCGACGGCGATCCGGAGCTGAAGGGACGGATTGGCTATCGCGTCCTCAAGGCCCGCGACGACGGCAGCTACTTCCACCTCGCCAGTGCCCGCGACGATGCCGCGCAAAAAGCCCTGCAATCGCGCGACTTCTTCAGGGCCTATCAGGAGGCAACGCGGAAGGTCGCCGGCGGTGAGGTGACGGTGACGCCGATCGAGGTGATCGATCAGACGGCAGCTTCGCCGAACTGAAGCGACGGCGTCGCCACAAATTTCGCTGTCGTCCCGGACAAGCGCAAGCGCAGATCCGGGACCCATGACCACAGGGAGATGTGGTTACGGGGACTCGGAGTTACGCCTTCGCGCCTCACTTCGTCCTGGGAGTATGGGTCCCGGATCGGCGCGCGCTTGGGGCGCGCTTGTCCGGGACGACAGCGGAGCTACTTCATCAATCCCGCCGCCGTCAGCGCGCGGGTGATGATCTGGCCGAGATCGAAGCCGCGGGATTCCTCCTGCTTCGGCTCGGCCGGTTGCTCGGCAACCGCGGTGCGGATCGAGCGGGCGAGATGCGGCGCGGGTGTCAGCGCCGGCTTTGCCTCCGCCTTCTTCTTCGCCTCCGCGATCCAGCCGGTCAGGCCGAAGAATTTTGCGATGTGATAGGACGAGGAGATGCCGGCCTCGATCAGGAAGGCGCCTTCCATGCCATAGCGCTGGTCGTTGTCGGCAAGGCCGAGCGGCGTGCCGTGGGCCATGTCGGTGATGGCGTAGGACTCGACCAGCGTCTCGCCGTCCTTGTTCCACCAGGCCTGGCGCGGATAGCCGTCGACATTGGTCTCCGCCATCGGCACGTCGGGCAGATCGTGCAGGTCGAGCCACTGCTTGACGATCTCGTTGGCATTGCCGGGATTGACGGTGCGGTCGGCGCTGCCGTGCCACACCGACATCTTCGGCCAGGGACCACGATGATCGGAGGCACGGCGCACGAGATCGCCGAGCTCGCGCGCGGGGCGCGCCGGGGAATGGAACATGCCGTCCAGCGCCTCGCGCAAATTCGCGGCGATGCCGTAAGGCAATCCGGCGATAACAGCGCCAGCCGCAAAGACTTCCGGATAGGTCGCAAGCATCACCGACGTCATGCCGCCGCCGGCCGAGAGGCCGGTGATGAAGATGCGCCTGGGATCGATGCGGTGCGTCTCGGCCATATGCGCGATCATCTCGCGAATCGAGCGCGCTTCGCCGCTGTCCCGCGCGGTGTCTTCCGGATTGAACCAGTTGAAGCAGGTGTTGCCGTTGTTGACGCGTTGCTGCTCGGGCATCAGCAGCGCGAAGCCGTAATGCCGCGCGAGCGTCGACCAGCCGGCGCCGAGATCATAGCCAGCTGCCGTCTGTCCGCAGCCATGCAGCACGACGACCAGCGCGCGCGGCTTCTGCAACTGCGCCGGCACGAACGCGAACATGCGCAAGGCGCCGGGATTGTCGCCGAAGCCCGTGACCTCTTTCAGCGGGCTGGATGAATCAGGGCTCCGGCCGAACTCGGCAAAGCGCAGACCGTCCAGCTTCGGCAGACGTCTCAACAAATCGACATTTCTTGCTAACGACACGGCACTTTCCTGGTGGGCGGCTTTCAACGTTCAGCCCAACCAGATAGTTGCTGCATTGCAAAATAAAAAGGCCGTGTGCTGTCGATCTCGCGAAAATCACTGGAAATCCCGCAGGAATCCGCACGTATCAACCGCACTGCCTCAACTTGATGCAGATGCGCGGCGCATCCACGTCAGAAATGCGGTGCAGATCATGATTAACGTCACAAACAGCGCGAGCGAGACGAAAAATCCTGCGCGCGCTGATTGCATTGATTCGATCGCGAAGAACACCGCGCCGATTGCGGCCACTCCGGCCGCATTTCCGATCTGTGCTGTCGTACCGTACATGCCGGAGGCTGAGCCTGCGGCGACAGGTTTGACCGTCGAGAGCACGGCACCGGACAGCGGCGCCATCACGAGTCCCTGGCCATAGCCGAAGATGCTCATGGTCAGCGCGAGTGCGAGCGGCGACGGCGCATCGACATGGAATGCAAGGAGCGCGAGCGCCGCAAGGCCCGCGATCTGCAACGCACATCCTTCGATCAAGACCTTGGTGCCGCGATGCCGAGCGCGCGTGCCGCTATGGCGTGAGGCCACGACGAAAGCGATTGCAAGTGGAATGGAGGCCATGCCGGCCGCGAGCGGCGGGATCTTCAGGCCGCGCTGCATGAACAGCGTCATAACCAGATAGAACGAGAGATTGGCGAGGAAGAAAAAGAACGCCGCACCGAGGCCGCGCAGGAAGGCGGCGTCCTCCAGCAGCGTCAGATCGATCAGCGGCATGCCGCCGGTTCGCGCAACACCATGCTCGAGCTTCAGGAATGCCAGGAGGATGGCGACGCCGATCGCCATCACGGCCCACAGCCACGGCGCCCAGCCGACGTCGTGACCGAACAGCAGCGGCCCGATCAGGCACAGCAGCCCTGCGAACAAGACCACGCTGCCCTTGATGTCGAGCTTCGTGCCGGCTCGTCGCGGCACCGACGGCATGATGCGCCAGGCGGCCGCGGCGATGGCGAGGCCGCTGGGAACGTTGACGAAGAACACCGACCGCCAGCCGGTACCGGCGAGATCGAGCGTGACGAGGAGGCCGCCGAGCAGAAAGCCCGCAGCGCCTGCAAGCCCGAGCACGATGCCGTAGACGGCGAAGGCGCGGTTGCGCGTCTCGTCGGTGAACAAAAGATGCAGCGTCGCCAGCACCTGCGGCACCATCAGCGCCGCGGTCGCGCCCTGCGCCAGCCGCGCGACGATCAGCTCGACGCCGGATTGCGCAAGGCCGCACCACAGCGAGGTCGCCGTGAAGCCGAGCACGCCGGCCAGGAAGACAGTCTTGGTGCCGTGGATGTCGCCGAGCCTTCCGCCGGTGACGACCAGCGTGGCATAGGCGATCAGATAGATCGCGATGACGGATCCGATCTGCGCCGGCGTCGCCTTCAGATCCACCGCGATGGTGGGGATCGCGACGTTCACGATGAAGGCATCGACGCCGAACATGAACTGGGCGGCGACGACGATCGCCAGCACCCACCAGCGGCGGGTCGAATCGATGGGCTTTGTGACGGTTTGATGCATTTTCGCGCGAGCTTTCCGGAATCTATTTGCGGGCGATGTTCGCAGACCGCCGTCATCCGCGCGATTACCTACGAGGTAGGATTCCTTCACCTCACCCCGCCTGCGGGGAGAGGTCGGAATTCAAACGCAGTTTGAATTCCGGGTGAGGGGGTACAGGTTTCTCTTGGACCTCACGTGCGGAGAGAGTCCCCTCACCATAGCCGATGCTTCGCATCGGCGTTCTTTCCTGAGAACGGCGAGAGGGAGACGAGGCATCTCGCCTTGCGTCAGCACATAGCTGCATTCCGCCGCGCGGGACATCACGCGATTGCGTTCGCTTCCGCCACCACGTAGCCTCATCACTTCAACAAACAGAAAATTCAGCCGGAGAGAACGCCATGGCGCGCCTGAAGTTCGGAGCCTTTCTTGCCCCGCATCACCCGATCGGGGAGCATCCAATGCTCCAGTTCCGGCGCGATCTCGACCTCGTCGAGCAGCTCGACGCGCTCGGCTATGACGAGTTCTGGTGCGGCGAGCACCATTCCTCCGGCTGGGAGATGATCGCTTCGCCCGAGATGTTCCTGGCCGCGGCGGGCGAGCGCACCAAGCGGATCAAGCTCGGCACCGGCGTCGTCTCGCTGCCCTATCACCATCCCTTCAACGTCGCCCAGCGCATGGTGCAGCTCGACCACATGACCGGCGGCCGCGCCATCTTCGGCTCCGGTCCCGGCGCGTTGGCCTCCGATGCGCACACGCTCGGCATCGACCCGATGACGCAGCGCGACCGCCAGGACGAGGCGATCGGCATCATCCGCCGCCTCTTCAACGGCGAGCGGGTCACCGCGAAGAGCGACTGGTTCACCATGAACGACGCCGCACTGCAGATCCTCCCCTTGCAGGAGGAGATGCCGTTCGTGGTGGCCTCGCAGATCTCGCCCTCCGGCATGACGCTCGCCGGCAAATACGGCATCGGCATCATCTCGCTGGGCTCAATGACGACGCAGGGCCTGATGTCGCTGCAACAGCAATGGCAGTTCGCCGAGGATGCCGCGAAGAAGCACGGCACCAAGGTCAATCGTGCCGACTGGCGCGTGCTGCTGACCTTCCACATCGCCGAGACCCGCGAGCAGGCCCGTCGCGAGGCCGGCGCCGGGCTGATGCGCTGGCACAACGAATATAATGTCGGCACGCTGCAGCGGCCGGGCCTGACCGCATTCTCCTCGCCGGATGAGGCCGTGGACAAGACCGCCTTCGTCGAGGGCGCGGCGTCCACCATCGGCACGCCGGACGATCTCGTCAAAACCATCAAGAACGTGATGGAAGTGTCCGGCGGCGTCGGCGCCATCATCGGCTTCGTGCACGACTGGGCCAATCCGGAAAATACGCGCCGGAGCTGGGACATGGTCGCGCGCTATGTCGTGCCGGAGATCAACGGCTATATCGACGGCCTGCGCAGGTCGCAAAAATTCGTGATCGAGAACCGCGCGATCTTCGAGCGTGCGGGCCAGGCCGTGATGGCCAAGATCATGGAGAACGAGAAGGCCGCCGAGGCGCTGAAGGTCACCGGCCCCGGCCGCGTCGCCATTCCCGCCGTCAACGCGCCGGATCTGAATGCGGCGGCTAAACGAATGGGATAGGCCGGTGCGGCCGCGAACGCGCAGGGGCATAGCGGCACATCGTTCGGTCCGGACTGTGCTATGCTGTCCCTCCGAGTAAAGCGGAGCTATCAGCATGTCGATGCAGGGCGGGTCCTCTTCCAAGGTCCCCTTCGCGCCACCCAGGCGTAATGAGCTGACGCACATTCCCGGCGACGAGGGTTTGCCGATCATCGGCAAGACGTTCCAACTACTGGCCGATCCCAAGGGTTTCATCGAGGCGTACGCCACGAAACACGGGCTCGTCTTTCGGACCCATTCCTTCGGCCAGACCAACGTCGTGCTGCTCGGGCCCGATGCCAACGAGCTCGTGCTGTTCGACCAGCAAAAACTATTCTCGTCGACCCATGGCTGGAACCATGTGCTCGAATTGCTATTCCCGCGTGGCCTGATGCTGCTCGATTTCGACGAGCACCGCCTGCATCGCAAGGCGCTGTCTGTCGCGTTCAAGTCTGGACCGATGAAGTCTTATCTCGACAAGCTCGACAAGGGCATCGCAGCGCGGATCGCGCAGTGGAAGGCGAAGCCCGGCTCGATTCAGCTCTATCCGGCGATGAAGCAGTTAACGCTCGACCTCGCAGCGACATCGTTTCTTGGCGCCGATATCGGTCCCGAGGTCGAGGGGATCAACCGCGCCTTTGCCGACATGGTCGCGGCCTCCATCGCTCCGATCCGCCGCCCGTTGCCGGGCACGCAGATGGCGCGCGGCGTGGCTGGCCGCGAGCGCATCGTCGCCTATTTTCGCGAGCAGATTCCGCGTCGTCGCGCCAGGAGCGGAGGAGAGGATCTATTCTCACAGCTCTGCCACGCGACCCACGAGGATGGCGCGCTGCTGTCGGAGCAGGACATCATCGACCACATGAGTTTCCTGATGATGGCCGCGCACGACACGCTGACCTCGTCGCTGACCTCCTTCATCGGCGAACTCGCCGCCAACCCGGACTGGCAGGACAGGCTGCGCGCGGAGGTTCTGGCGCTCGGACTTGCTCCTGATGCCCCCAGCAGCTTCGACGATCTCGAAAAAATGCCTCTGTCGGAAATGGCATTCAAGGAGTCGCTAAGGATCAGGCCACCGGTGCCCTCGTTACCGCGCTATGCCATGCGTGATTTCACCTTCATGGGATACTCCGTTCCTGCTGGGACCCGGATCGGCGTCAATCCGCTGTACACGCATCACATGAAGGACATCTGGCCGGAGCCGGACCGCTTCGATCCGCTCCGCTTCACGGAGGAAGCCCAGCGTGGCCGCCATCGCTTCGCCTTCGTGCCATTCGGCGGCGGCGCGCATATGTGCCTCGGCCTGCACTTCGCCTATATGCAGGCCAAATGCTTCGCGCGGCACTTTTTGCAGAACATCGAGGTGTCGCTGGAAGAGGGCTACAAGCCGGACTGGCAGATGTGGCCGATCCCGAAACCGCGGGACGGGCTGCGGGTGACGGTGAAGGCGGTTTAGCGCCGCTCTCGTAGGGTGGGTTAGCTCGCGGCCGCGCAAAGCGCGGTCCGCGAGCGTAACCCACCTCTTTTGTTTCCGCGGAGACAGAAGTGGTGGGTTACGCGTAACGGACTGCGCTTCGCGCATCCGCTACGCTAACCCACCCTACGGCACCGCCGCTGGAGCCGCTACGCCCCCTGATCGAACGCCTTGCGCAAGGCGCTCAAGCCCTGCTGCTGCTGGCTCCAGTTGCGGCCGCCGGTCATGGCGCCGTCGATGACGAGATCGTGGCCGTTGATGAAGCTGGATTCGTCGCTGGCCAGGAACACCGCAGCATGGGCGATATCATCAGTGAGACCTGCGCGCGGGATCGGCTGCGCGGTCTTGTAGACCTCGCGCATCATCGCCGGCGTCTTCTCGGCGGCGTCGGTCGAGAGCCCCAGCGCCTTGCCGAAAATGCCGGTCGCGATCGCGCCGGGCGAGATCGAGTTGACGCGCACATTGGACTCGCCGAGCTCCATCGCCACGCATTTGGTGAGATGGATTACCGCAGCCTTGGCCGCGCCATAGACGATGGACGACGAAAAGCCGGCGAGGCGGCCAGCAATGCTGCCATTGTTGATAATGCTGCCAGAACCCTGCTTCTTCATATGGGGCGCGGCGTGCTTCATGCCGAGCATGACGCTGCGCACCAGCGTCGCCATCGCCGCGTCGAAGCGCTCGACCTCGAGACCCTCGATGCCGCCGGTCTGTGCCGGGCCGCCGGCATTGTTGAACAGGCAATCGATCCGGCCGAACCTCTCCACAGCGAGCGCGATCAGCGCCTGCATCTGCGCTTCGACCGTCACGTCGGTCTGGAGGAAGGCGCAGTTGGCGCCGAGCTGCCTCGCCAGCGCCTCGCCTTCCGGTATGCGACGCCCGGCGATCACAATTTTGGCACCTTCGGCAACGAAGACTTCCGCAGTCCGCAATCCGATCCCGCTCGTCGCGCCCGTAATCACCGCCACCTTGCCGTCCAGCCTGCCCATGGAATGTCCCTGCTTTCGAACCCCTTGACGCCAAATGGCGAACACCGATCGACGACGGCACCGCGACAGTCGGCGCCGCGACGGTCACTATTCCTGCCGGCTTCCGACAAGGCAAGCTTTGCTTGCGCGCCCGACATGCGTAACATTCAAGGCGGCCGCACGTCGCAACCGGGCTGCGCATGGAGAAGCTGATCGAGGAGTTCCGCAAGGGCTGGCAGGGCGTGGCACCGCCGTCGCTCGGCCTGAGCATCGGCTTTGCGATCACCTGCCTGCTGGTTGCGACCCTGGCGCGCTGGGGGCTCGCCCATGTCCGCCCCGACGTCTACTTCACGCCTTACTTTCCGGCCGTGTTCTTTGCCGCCGCCTTCGGAGGTTTCCGGATCGGCATCGTGACGGCGATCATCGGCGGCGTGCTCGGCGTGGTCCTGAATTTCAGCGATGCCATTGCCGACAACGCCCGCTTTGCCCTGCTGGCGCTGTACTGGGCGGTCTGCGCGCTCACCATCTGGGGCGTCGAGCATTATCGGACGCTGCTGGTCGAGCAGCGCCGGATCTCCAAGCGCCTGATCGAGGAAGAGGAGTATCGCAAGCTCCTGGTCGACGAGCTCCAGCACCGGCTGAAGAACAAGCTCTCGACCGTGCACGCGGTGATTCATCAGGTGCTGCACGACCAGCCACAGGTCTGGGCCCGGATCGATCCGCGGCTGCGTTCGCTGGCCACGACCGACGATCTGATCTCGCGGATCGACAAGGGGGGCTGCGACATTCGCGATTTGCTGATCGCCGAACTCGGGCCCTACGGCCATGTCCGCTTCACCCTCAACGGCGACCGGCTGTTCCTGCCGCCGAAGCTCGCGGTCACGCTGTCATTGATGTTTCACGAGCTCGCCACCAACGCAGGAAAGTATGGCGCATTCTCCGCGCCGCGCGGTCTGTTGCAGGTGTCATGGACCATCAGCGAGGACCGCCTGACGGTCACCTGGGACGAAACCGAAGGGCCAAGCGTGGACAAGGTGTCCGAGCCCGGCTTCGGCACCAAGCTGCTGAAATCGGCACTTTCGGCTTTCGACGGCAGGACCGAGCTCTCCTATCTCAAGTCCGGCCTGCATTGCATCATGCAATGCCGCATCCCCAAGAACGGCTAGACTCGAAACAAACGAAAGAGAAGCGCGAAGGTCACGCGCGCTTTCGCATGCGCCGTTGACGCTCTGTTAATGACGATTTTCTGCGCGCGTCGCATCGCCGCAAAACACCCCCGTATTTCTCCGTAGCCCTTAACCAAACTTAAGAGGGAACTGCGCATGATTGCGTGCATTGCAAAGGCGCGCTGAACAACAAGATTCATGACTTCTATGAACGACAACAAATATTCCGGCGCGAATGAAGCCGAACTCGGATTTCTCAAGGAAATCGTTAGAATGCTGCCGGCCGGCCTGACCGTGCAGGATGCCCATGGCGAGCTTCTGCTGGTTAACGATGCTGCAGCCGCCCAGCTCGGCATGGACGGCAGCCGCCCCTCGCCGGATCTGGCGCCGCGCCGGGAAGCCTGCCGCAAGGCGCTGAGCGCCGGCGAGGCCATCGTCACCGAGGAAGCGCTTCACGACGGCGCCGCGCGCCAGGTGCTGCTCACGACCCATCGCCCCGTTCGCCTCGCCGGACGCGAGCTCCTGATCTCGGCCTCCTCCGACATCACCGAACAGAAGAATTTCGAGGACCAGCTGTTTCGCTCGGCCTATTTCGACGAGCTGACCGGCCTGCCCTCGCGCCGCGTGATCGAGCATCGCGCCAACAGCCTGCTCGCGAAGGACATCGGCGGCGAGCGCTTCGCGCTGGCCTTTCTCGACGTCGACAATTTCAAGCACATCAACGACTATTACGGCCACGCCGTGGGCGATGCGCTGCTGGTCGAGCTGTCGAAACGGCTCGGGCGCGACTTGCGCGATTCCGACATGCTGTCGCGCATCTCCGGCGACGAATTCCTGCTGCTGCTCTCCCCGATCCAGAGCCAGGAGGAAGTCGCCGAGTTCATGCAGTCGACGCTGGAGCGGCTGACCGCGCCGTTCTTCATCGACCATTCGGAAGTCTTCGCCTCGACCTCAGTCGGCATCAGCCTCTATCCCGACCACGGGCGCAGCTTCGAGACGCTGCGGCAGAACGCCGACATCGCGATGTACCGCATCAAGAACAACGGCAAGGGACTGGCCGCGTTCTTCGACGCCAGCATGGAGCGCGAGGCGCTGGCGCGGAGCAAGATCGAGCAGTCGCTGCGACTCGCCATCCTGGAAAAGCGCTTCTGCTGCGCCTTCCAGTCCAAGGTCGACATCCGCACGCAGGCCGTGAAGGGCATCGAGGCCCTGGTGCGCCTGCGCGACGACGAGGGCGTGATCCAGGCACCGGGTTCGTTCATCAACCTCGCCGGCGAGCTCGGACTGATCGACGAGCTGACCCATCTCGTGCTCGCCGAGATCGTCAAGTCGATCGACCTGATCAACGACACCTTCGGCGCGGAAGCGACCATCAGCATCAACGTCGCCGCCAAGCAGGCCGGCAATCCCGAGTTCATGCGCAGCTTCGCGCGGGCGCTGGAGGAGACCGGCTTTCCGCAGCGCTTCATGATCGAGGTGACGGAAGATGCCTTCGTCGCCAAGAATCATTTCCAGGCCGAGATCCTGCCGATGTTCCGCAAGCTCGGCGTCGGCATCTCGATCGACGATTTCGGCACCGGCTATTCCTCGCTCTCCGCGCTCGCCGACATCACCGCGGACGAGATCAAGATCGACCGCTCTTTCATCACGGATATCCACAAGCGCCCGCGCAGCCAGGGCATTTTGCGCGCGATCGAATCCCTGAGCGAGGCGCTCGGCATCACCGTGATCGCCGAGGGGCTCGAATCCTACGAGGAGCTGGCTTATCTGCAGGCTGCGACCAAGATCCGCTATGCGCAGGGCTATTACTTCTCCCGCCCGATCTTCCTGGAGGAGCTGAAGCTCGCAACCCCCGCCTCCAGCGAAGCCCGCGCCAACGTCGCCAGCCGCCCGATGCAGCAGAACCGCCAGGGCTATTCGCGGGCGAGCGGGTATCGACGGTAGGCCGACAGCGGGGCGACAAACACCGCCGTCGTCCCGGGGCGCGCAAAGCGCGAACCCGGGACCCATAACCACAGGAAGAAGTGACGGCGCGAGCTGGTAACCACGAGTCTTCGCCAAACAACTCCCTGTGGTTATGGGTCCCGGATCTGCGCTTCGCTTGTCCGGGACGACAGCGGAGAATGGGATGCACGCAGCCTTCAATTCCCCCTTTGAAATTACTACGCTTTTGGTAATAAACAGGCGGGCTTCCCGCGAGGCACGCCATGTCCACCGCCGTCTCCGTCGTCAGCGATCCCGCCTATATCCGCGCACGCGCCATGGAGACGCTGTTCGAACGGCTCGAGCATCTGTGCGAGGGCGCCATCGCAATCGATCGCAGCGGACGCGTGGTGTATGTCAACGAAAAATATGTCACCGCGATTGGCCTCTCGCATGAATCCGAAGCGCTCGGCCGCCCGATCGAAGAGGTCATCCCCAACAGCCTGATGCGAAGGGTCGTGGAAACGGGGGAGCCGATCATCCTCGACATCATGGAGCTCGGCGGCCAGCAACTCGTCGTGACCCGGATGCCGATCGAGGACGAGAAAGGGAACATCATCGGCGCGATCGGCTTCGTGCTTTATGATCGCCTCGAGGGCCTGAAGCCGCTGCTCGGGCGCGTCGCCCAACTCGAGAACGACCTGCGGCTGGCGCGACGGCAATTGTCCAACGCCCGCGCCGCGCGCTTCACCTTCGCCGACTTCGTCGGTACGACGCCGGCCATCGCACAGGCCAAGGAGCTTGCAGCGCGGGCCGCGCGGCAGAGCGTCACGGTGCTGCTCACCGGCGAGACCGGAACGGGCAAGGAAATGCTGGCGCAGGCGATCCACAACGCCTCCTCCCGCGCCGACAAACCGTTCGTCAGCGTCAATGTCGCCGCGATCCCGGAAACGCTGATCGAGTCCGAATTCTTCGGCGCCGTTCCCGGCGCCTATACCGGCGCCGACCGCAAAGGGCGCGAGGGCAAATTCCGAGTCGCCGACGGCGGCACGCTGTTCCTCGACGAGATCGGCGAGATGCCGCTGCAGCTCCAGGCGAAACTCCTGCGCGTGCTGCAGGAGCGCGAGATCGAGCCGCTCGGCTCCGACAAGGTCAGCAAGGTCGACGTGCGCGTCATTGCAGCCACCAATGTCGACCTGCACAAGCGGGTCAGCGATGGAACATTCCGGGCCGATCTCTACTACCGGCTCAACGTGCTCTCGATCGTGCTGCCGCCCCTGCGCCACTGCCTGGACGACCTGCCCGACATCTGCGCCCGGCTGCTCGACGACATCAGCGCGTCCGGCGATTACGTCAAGGCCAAGATTACGCCGAGCGCGCTCGCCGCACTCGCCCGCTATGATTGGCCGGGCAACGTCCGCGAGCTCCGCAACATCCTCGAGCGCGCGCTGATCCTCAGCGATTCCGGGCGGCTGACCGGCGACGACTTCGTCCGCATTCTCCCCGTCGGCACCGAGGTCCGGCTTGCACCGCCCGAGCGCCCTGCCGGAACGGTGGTGCCCTATGCCGAGGCCGAGGCCGAGTTCGAGAAGCACACGCTCGAGCAGGCGCTCGCCGCCAGCAACGGCCAGATCTCGGAGGCTGCCAAGATGCTGCGGATCTCGCGCGCGACCTTCTACAAGAAGCTCGCCAAGTTCGGCCTCGCCACGGGACCAGCCTCCGTCTGAGTTTCGAGACTCAGAGTGTCCGGAGTCTCGGATTCCTGACACGCGACCTGGCCGCTTTGTCCCGACGCTTTTGCTGAATCTGCTGGGTTTTCAGCCAATTTGCGCAAACCTGCGGCATCTGGCGCGGAGCTTGCTCTTCGCTTTGCACAATGACGCATGCTGCACATGCGCATTCGCAACCAGGGAGGACGCAAGATGAGTGAAGCGATCTCGGTCCATCAGCTTCAGACGAGACAGCCATCGCACGTCACGGTCGCCACCGCGAGCCTGATCGGCACGGCGATCGAGTGGTACGACTTCTTCCTCTACGGCACGGCCGCAGCACTGATCTTCAACAAGCTGTTCTTTCCGACCTTCGACCCGATGATGGGCACGCTGCTGGCGTTCGCCACCTACGCGCTCGGCTTCATCGCACGCCCGCTCGGCGGCGTCGTGTTCGGGCATTACGGCGACAAGATCGGCCGCAAGACCATGCTCTATCTGACGCTGCTGATCATGGGCGCGGCGACGGCGGCGATCGGCTTCCTGCCGACCTATGAGACCGCCGGCATCTGGGCCGCGATCCTGCTCGTCGCCTGCCGCCTGATCCAGGGCTTTGGCCTTGGCGGCGAATGGGGCGGCGCGGTGCTGATGGCGGTCGAGCATGCGCCCGCGGACAAGAAGGGCTTTTACGGCAGCTGGCCGCAGCTCGGGGCGCCGCTCGGCCTCGTGCTCGGCACGCTGGTCTTCTCGGTGGTCTCCGCGCTGCTGACCGACGCGCAGCTCTATGCCTGGGGCTGGCGCATCCCGTTCCTGTTCTCGATCGCGCTGGTGCTGGTCGGCCTGTGGATCCGCTTCACCATCGCGGAATCGCCGGAGTTCCAGAAGGTCAAGGACACCAAGCAGGAAGTGAAGATGCCGATCCTCGAGGCGATCAGGATGTATCCGAAGAACATCCTGCTCGCGATGGGCGCGCGCTTCGCCGAGAACGGCTTCTTCTACATCTACGCGACCTTCGTGCTCGCTTATGCCACGCAATCGCTCGGCATGAACAAGCAGGACATGCTCAACGGCGTCTTGATCGGCGCGGCGATCGAGACCTTCACCATCCCCGCCTTCGGCGCGCTCTCCGACCGGCTCGGGCGGCGGCCGATCTACATCTTCGGCGCGGTGTTCTCGGCGCTGATGTCGTTCCCGCTGTTCATGCTGCTGTCGACCAAGAACCCGCAATACGCCTGGATCGCGATCGTGCTCGGCCTCGCCGTCGGCCATGCCGCGATGTACGGGCCGCAGGCGAGCTTCCTGTCGGAGCTGTTCGGCACCAAGGTGCGCTATAGCGGCGTCTCGCTCGGCTACAACCTCGCCTCGATCTTCGCCGGCGCGCTGTCACCTCTGATCGCGACGGGATTGATGACGGCTTATGCCCCGGCGACCTGGCCGATCTCGCTCTACATGATCGCGCTGGCGATCATCACCGTCGTCTCGGTCTATTTCGCCACCGAGACACGCAAGATAGTGCAGTCCTGATGCCCTGATGCTGCCTCTTGTCGCGAGGAGCAACCTGTTCCAGGGCCGCTCCTCGCGATAAGATCAACGCATAACAACGGCATGCGGTCCAGGGATCGGGAGGAACGCCGTGAGCCAGCACCCAGCACTGCCTTACTTACGCAATTCCGAGAAAGGCAAGGTCGTTTCGGCGACTGAGGCCGTGATGCTGATCCGCGACGGCGATACCGTCGCCACCGGCGGCTTCGTCGGCATCGGCTTCGCCGAAGAGATCGCGATCGCGCTGGAGGAGCTCTATCTCTCCCACGAGGGCGATGCGCCCTACACGCAGGGCAAGCCGCACAATCTGACGCTGGTCTATGCGGCCGGCCAGGGCGACGGCAAGCATCGCGGCCTCAATCATTTCGCGCATGAGGGCCTGGTCCGGCGCGTGATCGGCGGGCACTGGGGCCTTGCGCCCAAGCTGCAGCAGCTCGCGATCGCCAACCAGATCGAGGCCTATAATTTGCCGCAGGGCGTGATCACGCATCTGTTCCGCGACATCGCGGCACGCCGGCCCGGTCACATCACCCGCGTCGGCATGGGCACCTTCGTCGATCCCCGGCATGGCGGCGGCAAGCTGAATGCACGCACCACCGAGGACATGGTGGAGCTGATCACGCTGCGTGGCGAGGAGTGCCTGCTCTACAAGACGTTCCCGATCGATGTCGGGATCATCCGCGCCACGACCGGCGATCCCGACGGCAACCTCACCATGGAGAAGGAGGCGCTGACGCTGGAGGCGCTCGCCATCGCCATGGCGGCGCATAATTCCGGCGGCATCGTCATCGCCCAGGTCGAGCGCGTCGCCGAAAGCGGCAGTCTCAATCCGCGCCAGGTCAAGATCCCCGGCATCCTCGTCGACTGCGTCGTCGTGGCGAAGCCGGAGAACCATTGGCAGACCTTCGGCACGCAATACAATCCGGCGTTCTCGAGCGAGATCCGCGTCCGTGCCGCCTCCCTGCCGGTGATGCCGGTCAGCGAGCGCAAGATCATCGCCCGGCGCGCCGCCCTGGAGCTCAAGGCCAACAGCGTCGTCAATCTCGGCATCGGCATGCCTGAGGGCATCGCCTCGGTCGCCAATGAAGAGCGGATCATCGACCTCATCACGCTGACGGCGGAGCCGGGCGTGATCGGCGGCATCCCGGCAAGCGGGATCGATTTCGGCGCGGCGATCAACACCCAGGCGGTGATCGACCAGCCGTATCAGTTCGACTTCTACGACGGCGGCGGTCTCGATGCCGCCTTCCTCGGCCTCGCCCAGGTCGACCGTGTGGGCAACCTTAATGTCAGCAAGTTCGGGCCGAAGCTTGCGGGCGCGGGCGGCTTCATCAACATCAGCCAGAATGCCAAGGAGGTCGTCTTCGTCGGCACATTCGGCGCGGGCAAGCAGCGCATCGCGGTGAATGACGGCAAGCTCGTCATCCTCGACGAAGCCAAATCACGCAAGTTCGTCGACAAGGTCGAGCACGTCACCTTCAGCGGCCCGTTCGCTGCCGCGCGCAAGCAACGCACGCTCTATATCACCGAACGCTGCGTGCTCGAGCTCAGACCGGATGGGCTCGAGCTCACCGAAGTCGCGCCCGGCATCGACATCGAGCGCGACATCCTGCGCCTGATGGATTTCAAGCCGCTGATCCCGCGCGACCCCGCCCTGATGGACGCCCGCATCTTCCGCGACGGCCCCATGGAGCTGCGCGAGCGCCTGCTCACCATCCCGCTCGACCAGCGCTTCACGCTGGACGAGCAGCAGAACCTGTTCTTCGTCAATCTGGAGCGCTATCCGCTGCGCAGCAAGGCAGAGATCGACGCCATCGCTGATATCGTCGAGGCAAAGCTCGCTCCGCTCGGCCGCCGGGTCTACACCATCGTCAACTATGACAATTTTTCCATCCTGCCGGAGCTGATGGACGATTATTCAGCCATGGTGCGCAGCCTGGTCGACCGCTTCTATTCCGGCGTGTCGCGCTACACCACGTCGGGCTTCCTGCGCATCAAGCTCGGCGAAGCCCTGGAGAAGCGCGGCGTCGCGCCGCACATCTTCGAAAGTGCGGAGGAAGCGCAGTCGGATCGACGTCAGGCCGAGGGGGCCGAAATATCGCGAACCATGCGGCAAGCCCAAAAATGATGCATGCTCGAAAGGCCGACACGCTCGGCCGGAAGGTTCAATTGCAATGTTCGTAGTGTTGTGCAAATCGCTGTTACCTAGAAACTTTGAATCAGGAGGGACCATCGTGCGTCGATCATTCATCATAACAACAACCATCCTTGCCCTCGCCGCGAGTACCTCCGCACGGGCCGACGATCTCAAGGTCGCTCTGATCTACGGCAAGACCGGTCCGCTGGAAGCCTATGCCAAGCAGACCGAGACCGGCCTGCAGATGGGTTTTGAATACGCCACCAAGGGCACCATGACGCTCGACGGCCGCAAGATCGTCGTCATCACCAAGGACGACCAGGGCAAGCCGGACCTTTCGAAGGCCGCGCTCGCGGAAGCCTATCAGGACGACAAGGCCGACATCGCCATCGGCACGACCTCGTCGGCCGCGGCGCTGGCGATTCTCCCGGTCGCTGAAGAGAACAAGAAGATCCTGATCGTCGAGCCCGCGGTCGCGGACCAGATTACCGGCGAGAAGTGGAATCGCTACATCTTCCGCACCGCGCGCAACTCCTCGCAGGACGCGATCTCCAACGCGGTCGCGATCGGCAAGCAGGGCGTCACCGTCGCAACGCTGGCGCAGGACTACGCCTTCGGCCGCGATGGCGTCGCCGCCTTCAAGGAGGCGCTCGCCAAGACCGGCGCGACGCTGGCAGCGGAAGAATATGCCCCGACCTCGACCACCGACTTCACCGCGGTCGGCCAGCGCCTGTTCGATGCGCTGAAGGACAAGCCGGGCCGCAAGATCATCTGGGTGATCTGGGCCGGCGCCGGCAATCCGCTGGCAAAGCTCCAGGACATGGACCCGAAGCGCTACGGCATCGAGCTCTCCACCGGCGGCAACATCCTGCCGGCGCTCGCCGCCTATAAGGGCCTGCCCGGCATGGAAGGCGCGACCTATTACTACTATGAGATCCCGAAGAATCCGGTGAACGACTGGCTGGTCGCCGAGCACCAGAAGCGCTTCAAGGCCCCGCCGGACTTCTTCACCGCGGGCGGCTTCGCAGCCGCTATGTCCGTTGTCGCCGCCGTCACCAAGGCGAAGTCGACCGACACCGAGAAGCTGATCACGGCGATGGAAGGCCTGGAGTTCGACACGCCGAAAGGCAAGATGGTGTTCCGCAAGGAGGACCATCAGGCGCTGCAGAGCATGTATCACTTCAAGGTCAAGGTCGATCCGAACGTCGCCTGGGCCGTGCTCGAGCCGGTGCGCGAGCTGAAGATCGAGGACATGGACGTTCCGGTTAAGAACAAGCGGTAGGCGTCTTACTTCACCTCTCCCGCTCTTGTCCGCCGAAGCCTTGGCGAAGGCGGATGCGGGAGAGGCCGGGAGGGGGCTCTCATCTCTTGAGGCTCTCGCCTGCGGAAACACCCTCTCCCCTGCCCTCCCCCGCAAGCGGGGGAGGGTGCGCACCGCGACCGCGGATAAATCCAGTTTCATCATTTCCAGACGTTCAATGACGCTCACCCTCGAAACCCGCGATCTCACCATCCGCTTCGGCGGCCATGTCGCAGTCAACAACGTCACCTGCAGCTTTCGCCCGGGCGAGCTCACCGCCATCGTCGGGCCGAACGGCGCCGGCAAGACCACTTATTTCAATTTGATCTCGGGCCAGCTGCGCGCATCGAGCGGCAGCATCTTGTTTGACGGCACCGACATCACCCAGCATTCCGCGCCGATGCGGACCCGCGCGGGCCTTGGTCGCGCGTTCCAGCTCACCAATCTGTTTCCCAATCTCACCGTGGAAGAGAACGTCCGGCTCGCGGTGCAGGCGGCGAACGGCACCCATTACGACATGCTACGGCCCTGGATGGTGCGCCGCGACCTGATCGCGCGCGCCGACGCCATCCTCGACCAGGTCGCGCTCGGCAGCCGCCGCGGCGTCGCCGCGACCGCGCTGTCGCATGGCGACCAGCGCAAGCTCGAGGTCGCGCTGATGATCGCGCTGGAGCCGAAAGTGTTCATGTTCGACGAGCCGACCGCCGGCATGAGCATCGACGAGGTGCCTGTTGTCCTCAACCTGATCGCGCAGCTCAAGCAGGACAGGAGCAAGATCATCCTGCTGGTCGAGCACAAGATGGACGTGGTGCGTTCGCTCGCCGATCGCATCATCGTGCTGCATAACGGGCAACTTGTTGCAGATGGCCCGCCGGCCGAGGTGATCGCCTCGCCGATCGTGCAGGAAGCCTATCTGGGCGTCGCACCGAAGAGCGCCGCATGACCGATCTCCTCAAACTCTCCGGCGTGCACACCCATATTGGGCGCTATCACATCCTCCAGGGCATTGATCTCGCCGTCCCGCAAGGACAGGTCACGATGCTGCTCGGCCGCAACGGCGCCGGCAAGACCACGACACTGCGTACCATCATGGGCCTGTGGCAGGCCTCCAGCGGCGAGATCAGCCTCGCCGGGATGCGCATCGAGAGCCGCGCCACGCCCGACATCGCCAGGCTCGGCGTCGGCTACGTGCCGGAGAGCATGGCGGTGTTCTCCGACCTCACGGTGAAGGAGAATCTGGTGCTCGCGGCTCGCGACGGACCGCTCGACGACGCCCAGCTCGACTGGATTTTCGGCTTCTTCCCGGCGCTGCGCCGGTTCTGGCTGTCGCGGGCGGGAAGCCTCTCGGGCGGGCAGAAGCAGATGCTGTCGATCGCGCGCGCGATCATCGAGCCGCGCAAGCTGCTTTTGATCGACGAGCCGACCAAGGGTCTGGCGCCCGCCATCGTGATGGCGCTGATCGAGTGCCTGAAGGAGATCAAGCGCAAGGGCGCAACGATCCTTCTGGTCGAGCAGAATTTCTTTGCCGCGCGCGAGCTCGGTGACAGCGTGCTGGTGATGGACAACGGCACCATCGTCCATCGCGGCGAGATGGCGGCGCTCGCCGCCGACGTGCCGCTGCAAGAGCGGCTGCTCGGCCTGAGCCTGGAGGCGCATCAGTGACTGACCTTGCTGCAACCGATCCCCTGCCGAAACCGAAGCGCGACCTCGCGCCGGTCCTGCTGCCGATTGCGCTCGCCCTTCTGATGATCCCGCTGATCGGATCGACCAGCTCCTGGCTGACGCTGACCGCCGCGAGCCTTGCCATGGGCATGATGATCTTCATCATGGCCTCGGGCCTCACGTTGGTGTTCGGCCTGATGGACGTGCTCAATTTCGGCCACGGCGCCTTCATTGCCGTCGGGGCCTATGTCGCAACGCTGGTGCTTGCGCCGTTCGCGGCGTCCATCCAGGCCGATTCGCTCTGGATGAACCTTGCGGTGCTGGCCCCGGCCGCACTGCTGTCGATGGCGGTGTCCGGTGCGCTCGGCCTGGTCGTCGAGCGCGTGCTGATCCTGCCGGTCTACGGCCAGCATCTGAAGCAGATCCTGATGACGACCGGCGGTCTGATCGTCGCCGAGCAGACGCTCTATGCGCTGTGGGGACCGCAGATCATCCCGATGCCGCTGCCGGCCTCGCTGCGCGGCTCCTTCATTCTCGGCGATGTCGCGATCGCCAAATACCGCGTGCTGGCGATGCTGATCGGGCTCGCCGTTTTCATTGCGATCCAGCTCGTGCTCAACCGCACCAAGCTCGGCCTCCTGATCCGCGCCGGCGTCGAGAACCGCGAGATGGTCGAGGCGCTCGGCTATCGCATCCGGCGCCTGTTCCTCGGCGTGTTCATGACGGGATCAGCGCTGGCCGGCCTCGGTGGCGTGATGTGGGCGCTCTATCGCGAGCAGGTCCACGCGTCCATGAGCGACGACCTCACCGTCCTGATCTTCATCGTCGTCATCATCGGCGGACTCGGGTCGATCGGGGGCTGCTTCATCGGCGCGATCCTGGTGGCCATGGTCGCCAATTACGGCGGCTTCCTGGTGCCGAAACTCGCCCTCGTCTCCAACATCCTGCTGATGGTCGCCATTCTCATGTGGCGGCCGCGCGGCCTCTATGCGGTGACCAGCCGATGATGATCCTTTCCGGCGATCCGCCGCGCAGCCGCGTCCTCACGCTCCTCCTCGTCGTCATCATCCTGGCGCTGGCGGCGACGCCATTCCTGTTTCCGGGCGCCAAGGCGCTGAACGTCGCGGCCAAGATCTGCGTCTTCGCCGCGCTGGTCGCCTCCTACGACCTCTTGCTCGGCTATACCGGCTCGGTGTCGTTCGCCCACACCATGTTCTATGGCATCGGCAGCTATGCCATCGCGATCGCGCTGTACGGCATGGGCCCGAACTGGGCGGCGGTCGCAACCGGCATCGTCACCGGCCTGCCGCTGGCGGCCTTGCTCGCGCTCGCCATCGGCCTGTTCTCGCTGCGGGTGGCCGCGATCTTCTTTGCCATGATCACGCTCGCGGTCGCCTCTGCCTTCCAGGTGCTGGCCTCGCAGCTGTCCTGGCTGACCGGCGGCGAAGACGGCCGCAGCTTCCAGCTGCCGGAGCTGCTGCGCCCCGGCACGGTGCTGATCTCGAAAAACCTGTTCGGCTTCGAGATCAACGGTCGCATCCTGACCTTCTATCTGGTGTTCGCGATCTCGGCGCTGATGATCCTCGCTCTGTTGCGCGTCGTGAACTCGCCGTTCGGCCGCGTGCTGCAGGCGATCCGCGAGAACCGCTTTCGCGCCGAGGCGCTCGGCTTCCGCACCGTCTTCCATTTGACCTACGCCAACTGCCTCGCCGCCCTCGTCGCCGCCAGCGCCGGCATCTTGAACGCGCTGTGGCTGCGCTATGCAGGCCCCGACACCTCGCTCAGCTTCTCCATCATGCTGGACATCCTGCTGATGGTGGTGATCGGCGGCATGGGCACGATCTACGGCGCGATCATCGGCGCCACCATCTTCATCCTCGCGCAGAACTATCTGCAGTCGCTGATGGGCGTTGCCTCGAAGGCGGCCTCGGAAGCCGGCCTGCCGCTGCTGCCGGGACTCCTGCATCCCGACCGCTGGCTGCTGTGGCTCGGGCTGCTCTTCATCGCCAGCGTCTACTTCTTTCCGACCGGCGTGGTCGGACGGCTGCGCCATGGCGGCGGCAAGAAGACCGTGGGCCCCTCGCATTAAGCATCGATTAATGATGCAGCGCAGCGGTTGCTGCGGACGCAGCGCAACCGTGACGTGCTTCGCGTCCGGCGGCATACGGGCGCGCCGGCGCAACCTGATTTAATCCTTAGGTAACTGGTTTTCCTAAGCTTTGCGCCATTTGTGAGGTGTATTCCTGTCCTTCCAGGGAGGGGGAATGCGCCAGGTCTTTTCCACGATGGCAGCCGGAATGTCCCTAGCCGCGAAAAACGGCTGGGCGGCCTTAGCGCGTCGTGGCCCGGTCCTGTGGTTGACCCTGTGCGGTGTGCTGCTGGTCGCGGGCATCTTCGCCGTGACCGCCATGGCCGTCGGCGAATTCCGCGAGCGGACCCTGCTCAACCGCGAACGCGAGCTGGAAAACACGGTACAGCTGATCGCGCGCCACTTCGACCAGCAGTTTGAAGACTCCGATGTCGTTGCCGCCGACCTGATCGGGCAGATGAACCTGCCGGAGATCAGCTCGCCCGCGGTGTTCCGCGAGCGCATGTCGGGCCCTGCGGCGAACCAGATGCTGCGCAGCAAGGTCAGCTCAGTGTCCTATCTCGGCGACATCGCGATCTACGATGCCGACGGAGAACTCATCAACTGGTCGCGAATCCAGCCGCTGCCCAAGATCAATATTTCCTCGCGCGCCTATTTCCAGACGCTCAAATCCGATCCGATGGCCGAACCGGTCATCCTGGAATCGGTCCGCAGCTTCATCATCGGCAAATGGACCACGGTCGTTGCACGACGGCTGCGCGGCGCCGACGGCACCTTCTTCGGCGCGATGGTCCGCCGGATCGATCCGGACAGCTACCGGAACTATTTCGCATCCGTGGCGCTTGCCGAGGGCACGGCGATCGCGCTGTTCGACCGCGAAGGCAAGATGCTGGCACGCTACCCCCATGTCGAGGAACTGATCGGCAGGAGCTTCAAGGATGCCCCGCTGATGCGGAAGGTGCTGACCAGGGGCGGTCAGCACACGCTTCGCGTCAGGAGCCCGATCGACCACGAGGAGCGGCTCGGATCGGCGGCGTCGCTGAAGCATTTCCCGCTGGTCATCGTCGCCACCAACACCATGGCTGGAGCGCTTGCGGACTGGCGGCAGCAGACCGGCTTCATGGTCACCACGGCCGCGCTTTCCGCCGCCGTGATCGCGATGATCCTCTATCTGATCATTCGCCAGATCAACCGGCAGAACCGCGAGGCCCAAGAGCGGATCGAGGCGGAGCGGCTGCGGCTCGACACCGCCCTCAACAACATGTCGCAGGGGCTGATCCTATATGACGCGAGCGGCTACATCGCCACCTGCAACCGCCGCTATGCCGACATGTTCGGCCTCTCCCACGACGTCATCAAGCCCGGCTGTCACATCCGCGAGGCGATGTCTCATCGCAAGGAGCGTGGCGCGTTCGGCGGCGATGTCGAGGCGTTTTGCGCCGAAGTGATGCGGGTGGTCGCCGAAGGTACGGTCTCCACCAGGATCCACGAGTTGCCCAACGGCCGCGCCTTCCAGGTCATCAACACGCCGCTCGCGCAGGGAGGCTGGGTCGCCACGATCGAGGAGATCACCGAGCGGCGCAATCTGGAGCAGGAGCGCGACCGCAACTACATGTTCCTGCGCGAGATCATCGATCACATCCCCTCCCAGATCACGGTGAAGGACGCCGGAACGCGGCAATATCTGCTGGTCAACCGGACCGCCGAGGAGCAGTTCGGCCAGTCCAGTGAAGAGATTGTCGGCAAGGCCCCCTTCGACCTGTACCCGGCTGAGGCGGCCAGACTCGTCACCGAGGACGACAGCAGGGCGCTGCAGTCCGCCGAGGGATTGTTCAAGGACGAGCACGCCTGGCAAAGCCAGACCAAGGGACCGCGCTACATCACCTCGACCCGGATCGGCATTCGCGACAAGTCCGGCGAGCCGCGCTACCTCATCAGTGTCGTCGAGGACGTCACCGAGCGGCGGCGTGCCCACGAGAAGATCGCGCATATGGCGCATTACGATGCGCTGACCGATTTGCCGAACCGCACGCTGTTCCGCGAGCAGATCGAGCGCGAGCTGGAAAAGGCCGCGGATGGCTGCCAGTTCGCCCTGCTCTATATCGACGTCGACGAGTTCAAGGGCATCAACGATTCGCTCGGCCATCACGTCGGCGACGAGCTGCTGAAGGCGATCGCGACCCGCCTGCGCGGCTGCCTCAAGAAGGGTGACCTGATCGCGCGGCTTGGCGGCGACGAATTCGCGGTGATCCAGACTGGTATCCAGTCCTCCGCCGATGTGCTGTCCTTCGTGACGCGGATCTACGAGGCGATCCGGCAGCCCTATCACTGCCTCGGCCACCAGCTCTCAACCGACGCCAGCATTGGCATCGCGCTGGCGCCGCAGGACGGGGCCGATCTCGACCAGCTCATCAAGAACGCCGACCTCGCGATGTACGGCGCCAAGGCCGAGGGACGCCGCACACACCGCTTCTTCGAGCCGGAGATGGATGCGAGCGCCAAGGCGCGCCTGACCATGGAGCAGGATCTGCGCCAGGCCCTGGTGAACGGCGGCTTCGAGATCCACTATCAGCCGCTGGTCGATCTGCGCTCGGGCGCGGTCTCCGGCTGCGAGGCGCTGCTGCGCTGGCGCCATCCCGAGCGCGGCATGGTCTCGCCGGCGGAGTTCATTCCGGTCGCCGAGGATACCGGCCTGATCAACGAGCTCGGCGACTGGGTGCTGCGCATGGCCTGCAACGAAGCCGCGACGTGGCCGGCGCATATACGGGTTGCGGTCAACGTCTCGCCGGTGCAGCTCAAATGCGACACGCTGGCGCTCAGGATCGCCAGCGCGCTCGCGGCCTCCGGGCTCGCTCCCTCCCGGCTCGAGCTCGAGATCACCGAGGCCGTGCTGATCCGCGACGACGAGGCGGCGCTGTCGATCCTGCATCAGCTCCGTTCGATCGGCGTGCGCATCGCGCTCGACGATTTCGGCACCGGCTACTCCTCGCTGAGCTACCTCAAGCGCTTCCCGTTCGACAAGATCAAGATCGACCGCTGCTTCGTCGCCGACATCGCGGAGACCAGCGGCGCGCCCGTCATCGTGCAGGCGGTGGTGAACATCGCCGCCGCCAGCAACATGACCACGGTCGCCGAGGGCGTCGAGACCGAGGCCCAGCGCGAGATGCTGCGTAACCTCGGCTGCACCGAGATGCAGGGCTATCTGTTCAGCGCGCCGAAGCCGGCCACTGACGTGCGAAAACTGTTCGGCCCCGGCGATGCCGCACCGGTGGCGGCGGTGGCCTGATGACGAAGCCAAACAAGACTCCGGCAAAGTCCGTCGACGCTGCGGATTCCTATGCCGCGCGGCTGATGCAGCACCTGGTGGTGCCGACCTTCGTGATCGACCCGAAGCGCCGCGTCGTGATCTGGAACAGGGCCTGCGAGCGGCTGACCGGCGTCGCCGCCTCCGAGGTGATCGGCACCAGCAAGCACTGGCAAGCCTTCTATGAAACCAGGCGCCCCTGCCTTGCCGACCTGGTCGCGCTCGACCGTCCCGAGCAACTGCCGGAGTTCTATTCGGAATATGCGGCGCGCGGCCATAACGGGCTCGGCTTTTCCGCCGAGAACTGGTGCGTGATGCCGAAGCTCGGCAGCCAGCTCTATCTCGCGATCGACGCCGGCCCCATCCACGACGAGGCCGGCCGGCTGATCGCCGTGGTGGAGACGCTGCGCGACCTCACCGACCAGAAGCGCGCCGAGATGGCGCTGAAGGAGCTCGCCACCAAGGACGGGCTCACTGGCCTGTCGAACCGCCGCTCGTTCGACCAGATGCTGATGAGCGAATGGGCCCGCGCCGAGCGCACGCAGAAGCCGATGGCGCTGCTGTTCGTCGACGTCGATCATTTCAAGCTGTTCAACGACCACCACGGCCACCAGACCGGCGACGAATGCCTGCGCGCGGTCGCGACCGTGGTGAGCCGCCATGCCGTGCGCCCGCTCGACCTCGCCAGCCGCTATGGCGGCGAGGAGTTCGCGCTGATCCTGCCGGACATGGATTGCGACAGCGCCTGCGCCATCGCCGAGGAGATCCGCATCGCCGTGATGGCCTTAGCGATCGCCCATGGCGCCAATGGGGCCGGCGACCACGTCACCCTCAGCGTCGGTGTCGCCAGCCGCATACCCGGCGCGGCCGACGGCGGCCCCAACCGTCTGCTGGGCGAGGCCGACGAGGCGCTCTATGTCGCCAAGCGGCTCGGCCGCAACCGCGTCATCTGCGCCGAAAGGGTGCTGGCCGAGTTCGTGCGGGAAGGTCGCGGCGCGCACCGGCTTCCAGCCGTCGCAAATCGCCGCTCCAGCCGAGGTTGATGTTCATCGAAGGTTCTATTGCGTTCGGGCTCGCGGGCGGAGGATGTTGCGCCAGTACAACACGCATATTTTCTTCTCGAGAAGCCGCAATTTCTCGGACGCTCATTTGAATATAGATAAGTCGTTGCCTGGAGCCGTATTCGCTTTGATGTTTCCCTGCCCATCCCGCAGTGCCCTCCCCTGTCCGGCCGAACCCGGCCCTGCCACCAAGATCAACCGCTGATGTCCGAGGAAGCCGGTTCGTTTCGCGGACGTGTCCACCGCGGAACACAGCAAATTGGTGGCACCTGCATCGAGCTCGAGGCCGCGGGCGAGCGAATCCTGCTCGACCTTGGACTTCCGCTCGATGCCGTCGGCCCCTCGGATGACCTGCTCCCGCCCGTGGCCGGGCTTCGCGTCGAGGATCCAGCCCTGCGTGCGATCGTCCTGTCGCACGGACACGGCGATCATTGGGGTTTGCTACCCCTGTGCAGACCCGATGTCCCTCTCGCCATGGGCGCCGCGACCGCGCGCATCATGCGTGCGGCAGCTCCTTTCGTGCCCAATGCCTTCGTGCCGGATGTTTCGTTCGAGCTGGCCGATCGCAAGACCTTCCAGATCGGCCCGTTCAGCATCACACCTTATCTTGTCGATCATTCGGCCTATGATGCCTATGCGCTGCTGATCCATGCCGCCGGCCGGCGTCTGTTCTATAGCGGCGATATCCGTGCGCATGGTCGCAAGGGCGGCCTGTTCGAGCGATTGGTAAGCAATCCGCCCCGCGGCGTCGATACGATGCTGATGGAGGGGTCTAGCCTCGGCCGTCTCGACGAAGACACGCAATTTCCGACGGAAGACGACATCGAGGCGAGGCTGACCGAGAGCCTCGGGCCGCCGGGCTTCGTGGTCCTCTCCGCCTCCGCGCAGAACATCGATCGCATCGTCAGCATCTATCGCGCCTGCAAACGCAGCGGCCGAACGCTGCTGCTGGATCTCTACGCGATGGAGATATTGCGGGCCACCGGCAACGAGCGCCTGCCGAACGTCGGCTGGCCCAATCTGTCGGTCTATGTGCCGGAATATCAGCGGCAACAGATCGCACGGAACAAGCGCTTCGATCTCCTGGAGCCGTACAGATCCGCGCGCATCTACCGCGATCGCATCACCGAGATCGCCGACCGCACGGTGATGTTGTTTCGTCCGGCAATGGCCCGCGACGTGGAGACCGCAAATCTCTGGGCCGGCACCAGGGCGATCTGGTCGCAATGGGACGGATACCTGAAGGATGGCCCTGGCGCCAGGCTGAAGGCGGATCTCGCTGCACGCGGCGTTCCCGTTGAAGTCATCCATACCTCGGGCCACGCCAGCATCCTGGATCTCAAGCGGCTCTCGAACGCAATACAACCGGACAGACTGGTGCCCGTCCACACGTTCGAAGGCGACAGTTTCTCCAGATATTTTGACAACGTCACGCGACGCAGCGATGGCGAATGGTGGGAGGTATGAGATGAGCTTCAAACGCGGCATCCGGAACGACGACTTTCGCAAGGCACTCGGGGCACTCGCGCAGCAGGATGGCTGGTGGAAAGACGTTCTCGCCGATCCCTCGCTCATCATCGGCATTCGGGATGAGTACCTGAACGTCTATTGGCAGGGACAATCGATCTTCAAAGTGTCGTTCAAGGGCGGGAAGGTGACCGCCACGACCCACGAAAAGTATCTCCTGAATCCGGACTTGAAGGATCAGATTTCGCTTGTCGACGGCAAGTTCGCCTTCGGCAAGGCCGAGCCAAGGATGCTGACGCGCGAATACGAGGGCGCAAAGACCCTGGACAAGCTCAAAAGGGCTGCGTCGCTCTATTCCGGACAGGAGAAGGAAGGCGTCCACGAGATCGCGACGTCCAATCTCTCCGTCGTCGACGTCGAGATTGCGATCAACGCATCCGGCGCCCCCGGCGTCGAGCGGAGCCTCCCGCGCATGGACCTGGCGAACTTCGAAACGACGGCGAGCGGCGTCGATCTGGTGTTCTGGGAGGCCAAGACGTTCAGCAATCCCGAGCTGGAGAACGGCAAGATTGTCCGCCAGATCAAGGACTACCGAACGGTGATCGACCTCCACAAGGCGGAGATCGACGACAGCTATCGATGGGTTGCAACCAATCTGACCGCGATGGCGGAATGGAGCAACGGGCATCGCAGTGTGGCCGCGGCGATCAGCGCCGTTGCGAAGGGGGCAAAGATCAACATCAGCAGTGCCAATGTCGGGCTGCTGGTCTATGATTTCACCGCGGACCAACGCGACCGCAAGGACAAGGACGGCAAGACGCTGAACGACAGAGTGATCGAATCGCTCGCGGATCTGGGCTTGGGTCCGAAGCGCATCAGGTTCAAGGGAACGACAAAGGATCTCACCATCTGAGCTGGCAAGAGGGAGAAAGCTTGCTTTGCCCCTTCCCAAGGACGAAATGCTCACCTTCGCGATCGGCGACATCCACGGCTGCTTTGAAGAGCTGATGTCGCTTCTCGCCGTGTGCGACGAGATTCGCGGCGAGCGGAGTGCGCAGTTCGTCCTTGTTGGAGACTACATCGACAGGGGCCCCCAGAGCCGCGAGGTGATGGATTTTCTCGTCGGCAGCGAGGGGAAGCAGAACCGCCCCTTCGTCTGTCTGCGGGGCAACCATGAGGAGATGTTGCTTCGCGCGGCCGACATGGAGCGCTCCGACCGGGATCTCATGAATTGGTGGGGAAACGGTGGCGAACAGACGCTCGACAGCTACGGGATCGACGATCCCGTCGATTTTCCGAGCGAGCATCTCGACTGGATCCGCGCACTTCCGCTCATGAAGATCGAGCATGGACGACTTTTCGTCCACGCAGGAATACGGCCGGCCGTGCCGTTGGCGTCGCAGTCCGAGCAAGATTTGCTCTGGATTCGGGAACCCTTCTTGTCGTCTGATCTCGACCACGGGCTATTCATTGTCCATGGCCATACGCCGATCCGGTCCCGGACACCTGATCTGCGGGCGAACCGGTTGAACCTGGATACCGGCGCCTGCTTTGGCGGCCCGCTCACGGCGGCCGTGTTCGCCACCTCGGAGGCGGGCCCGTTGATGTTTGTGAACGATTCCGGCGAGATCTCGGGACCGGCCGCCCTCCAGGATTGAAGAGCGAAGCGTAAACCCACGAATCGGGCGATCCCGGGCGCCTGAGCCCGGGCAAAGCTAGCGATTGCCCACCCCTCGCCAATCGGCTAAATGAACCCCGACTAGCACCCGTAGCTCAGCTGGATAGAGCGTTGCCCTCCGAAGGCAAAGGTCACACGTTCGAATCGTGTCGGGTGCGCCAGTTTTTCGGCCGAAATCTGCGTTTTTGTGCCCCTCGGGCCGACGACCTGAATCTGGGGGCGCGCGGGGAACGCATTTTGGGTCCGCGCCCCCCAATTTCGATGGTCGTCAGCTCGCTCTAGGCTTTCCTACAAGGTGGCACCCACACCAACCGTGGAGGCTGTTTCACTTTCCTTCCCAAACGATCCAAGCCGGTCGTGTTAGACTCCTTTGGAGCAAGCCGGCCCTTGGGACGCGCCCGGTGAACTGGGCAAACTTGGCTCATCGCCTCAGCCGGCGGGCATGGTTCCCTCTGGTGCTGTTTAGGACCTTTAGGGCGCCGCGAGCGTTGAGGGGATAGCACCGGGGTAGGACCGCGAACCCCGGAGTTCGGATCATGAGCACGATCCCTGCGGACCTCGAAAGAAAGTTCGAACAACGGTGGGCCGCCAGATTGGCGCGACCCGTTCCACCGGCTCCATTTTTGCGCCCCGCCTGCCCGAGCTGCAAGGCCCAGATGATGCTCGTCAGCATCGAGCCAGAAAGCCCAAGCGTGGACTTGCACATGTTTCGATGCGCTGTCTGCAATCACGAACTTACGATCTTCGCAGCGCATGAAGATCCAATGCATTCCAAGGCCCTTGGCCGCTGGCTTCAAGGCGATTTGCACCCACCGAAGTAACCCACGCTGCAAGTCGTGGCCGAAAGCGAGATGCCGCGGCTGCCGGAAGGGTTTCAGGGGTGAGCGCGACAAGAACGGTTGGTCGACTTGCACGAAGCGGCGATGTCCTCGATGCATCCGCCGCTCTGACTGGTCTTCACCAACCCGCCGGCCGGGTATGGCATGACCATGTCCGATGACTGGACCAAACGAGCGACGAACATCCTTCGAGAACTTCATGCTGCCGAGGCAGAGCTAATCGGCAGGGGTGTTATCCTGACCGACGGTAAGGCGGGGACGGTTGATCACGTCTTCCTTGACGAGGTGCACGGGCTCCGGATCTCGATCGGTGGCCACGACGGCAAGTGGCCGATTTCGACTGTGAAGCTTCTAGACTCCAGTTCCTCCGGATAGCGCAGGCAGTGTCAGGCTGCGACGCTGTGCGATGCCGGCGTAGGCCGTCGCAGATTAGTCGGCTGGAGCGAGTAATCGGCCATCGCATCACAGTGCCACGGCGAAGCAATAACGCCCATCTTCGTCGGCCGTGGCGCGCCATTTGCGTACAACGGCGCCCGGCGCGCCCGTCCGGTGTCCTTCGCCGATTTGATCCTCAGTTTTGCTTCGGCAAGGTATTTACGCCCTTGTCATTGAGGCACTTCTTTTTGTCTTTATCCAAAAGACATCCCGGCCCCGGTGCCGATGCAGGAACCGGCTGTTTCTCTATGACGGCGGGCGTTGTTGTGGGCGCAGCTTCGATCGCCGATGACGTTGGTTTCAAGGTCCAGCTCACGGCAATCGTATACGTACCGGATTGAATGGTCTCCTGACCGCTTATGGAGCCTGTCGAGGGCAACGGCTTGTCTGCGAAGTTCAATTCGGCGAGGTCGCTCCCAAGGATTCTCAATCTGCCGTTATTTTTTACCAGGGGTGCAAATATGCTGCGGATATCGATCGTGGTGTTCGCCTCGGCCAAGAAGCGCAGATGGATGTTGTAAGTCTTGTCCTTGGTGTTCACGCTGATCTTGGTGCCGCAAAAATCGTTGGTGTCGTTTGTCTTTTCGAGAACAGGAAGGGTTGCATCTCCCGCGATCTCCCCGCTGATGTCAAACCAGCCTTTGACGGAATCAAGCTCTCTTCCCTTGAGGCGGTCCCTCACGCGGACATAGCCGCTCCCAACGCACCCATGCTGATTGCGCACATCCGCAACGAACGGCGTGTTGAAATCGACAAACCTCGTCAAATCAGGTTTCACAGTCGCCGTCGGCGGCTTGAAGTTTTTCGCGTTTGCCAGCGCCGCCGACTGCGCGCAAGCCTGCATTTGCCGCTCGCAGGCAGCAGACTCCCCGCAGGCCTCGAATTTCTGTGCGCATGCAGCCATCGCGTTGCCCATCCCTGCCATATCCGCTTTGGTCAGACCGCTCTGCGCGAGCATGGCGTCGGCTGCTTTATTTTGGGCTTCCAAGTCCTTCTGGACCATGCCGTTGTACTCGGTTGCCTCCAACGGAATTTCCACGTGAGCTTCGCGGCTATAGTCGAAATCACGCCAGGGCTTCGCTTCCTTACCCTGAAAAGTCTTGTTCGGATCGTTGTGATGACCAGTCACCTGGACCTTTACATCCAGAATTCCTGCCTTGGGAAAATCTTGTGCCGTGGCGGCAATGGACATCAAACCCGTGAAAACAAGGCTCAGCGCTGCGCGTTGCATGTATCCTCTAATGCTGATGATTTGTACTATTGAATGAATGCCAAAGGCGGCTTCGGATAGGTTCGGACTGAGGCGGCTTTGCGGCGCTCGCGGCAGGCCACGACATCACTCAGGCCATGCGAACGCTTGCGGCCGCGAGTCAGTGCTGGACATCACACTCAAGGTGGCCCGCGGTTGCCGTGAGATGGAATGCGCGTCCGCACAATTGCTGACAACCGCGGAGGCTTTCTCGGATGACAGCAACCGCCTTGAGCTGCAGGCCAGAAAGTTCTTGAATTCAGTTCGCGGCCTTGAACCGAAAGGTCGGATTGCAAAAGTCAGGCGACCCAGCCCGCGCCTACGTCAGCATCGAAACGATCGCCTGGATCTGGTCGGAAGCGGACGCCACCAGCCCGTCATATGACGTCTGCCCATGCGCGGCGGCCTTCAGGATGTATTCGGCGACGGCCGCTTTCAGGCCGAAGACCGACTGATGGGACGGCACGCTCGCCATCACGGTCTCGAGTGCCTGGCGCATCGTCTGAATGAGCTCGGAGCTGTATTGCATGGGCTGTCCTCCGCGGGCTCATATGGGACCACATCCCAAGGCTTGCCACTCACAAGCCTGAGATTGCTCTTTGAACCCGTCGAGGCCGAACGCCAAAATTCGAACGTCAGATAGCCGCATTGAGCACGCCGGCAAACCTTCCCGCGGCGACGACGACCGGCGACACCCGAAGCATCCATCACCTCGCGCATCTCTTTGGTTTCAGATCGAGCCCGCGGCCGGCGACACGACCATCTCCTGACCGCAGGCACTGCACCGCGCACTCGTGCCGACCTCTTCGCAAGCCGGATCGCCCGAGGCGATGCTGCGCCGGCATTTCGGGCAGACATAGCCGTTGCCTGTCTCGGTGAAATCGCTGGACGGCCCGACATAGGCGCAGATCATGTGATGCAGGATCCGATCGAACGCGAGACGATTTCGGCAGACCGGACACATCGTTTCATCCGCGCTGATCTGCACCTTCGTTTCCTTTCGACAGGATGTCCCCGGCCTATTGCAGGCCCAGCAGGCGCACCAGCGCTGCGGCCAATCGGGACGCCAGGTTCGTGTAGTACAAGTGAACGGAAACCGTCGAATTCAGCGGCGGCGGAACGGCCTCCGCAGCGAAGCGGATGCGCGCGATCTGGGTCGCAGCGCGCTCGCGCGTCAGCGGTTGCCGGCCTGCGGCATACACGTCCGAGACCGGCAGGATCTCCGCGATCGTTCCTGCGATGCGGCGGTTGCCGAACAGCACGAGCACCTGATTGCCGATCCTGGGCTCGACCAGGCGCGCATTCGGAATGTACCAATCGACGAAGATGTCGGTGGGATCAAGGATTTCGGCGATCGCCGTGCCGGCCACCAGCGATTGCCCGGCATTGGCGAGATTGGTCGAAACGATGCCGGCGATCGGCGCCAGCACCTGGCCGCCGGCGAAATTCCGCTCCACGTCGTCGAGATGGTCGCGCAGCTGCTGGCCAAAATCGTCCAGATCCGCCAGCTGGGTGATGGACTCCGCAATCTCCGCCTCCTGCGAAATGACGGACTTGCGAGCGAGGCCGCGTTCACGCAGCAATTCGAGCCGAAACGCCAGGCTCGCTGCGCTCGACGCTTCGATCTGGTCGACGGCATCTTCCGTCAATGTCCTGTACGCTTTCGCCGCCTCGAGCGTTTCCTGCGCGACGCGTGCCCTGATACGCAACTCCGATCGCCGGCTTGCGATGTCGGCCAATGCGCGCATATAGGTCGCCACGATGTTGTCGCGCTCGGGCGAGCGGATCTGTGCGATCCGGTCCCCCGCCTCGACCGTGGTGCCCGGCGTAACCATGACCTCTGCGACCTGCACCAGATAGGGCAGTGAAACGACGTGCGGCGGGGACGAGACGGTCCCGGGTCCGCTCAGATAGACCAGTGGCGCGCCGAAATAGACGACCAGGAAGGCGAGCACGCCGAAAACGGCCGTCGCATAGGTAAGGCGCACGAGCCGTCCCGCAGCGCTTCGGCGGCTTTCCACGGGATCGGGGACATTCGGGTCCAGCCTGTTGATGACAACATTCATCGGCGTGCTCCTCCCCTAGCCGGAAAACAGGGCGCGACGTACGCGCGGCGGCACGAAGTCGTCGTTCCCGGAAGCGGCGAAGATGATCTCGGAGGAGTAGGAGACCAGCCGGGCGCATTTCAGATAGACGCTCTGATAGATCGGGAAGACCAGCGCCGCCCCGAGATCGAGGATACGCGGCGCACGCTTGAACAGGGCGAAGGCGAGACCGAGGTTGAAGAACGAAATCCACGTCAGCAGGACGTAGATCGCGGCGAGAAGCCAGAAGGCGTCGGAGCCGAGCAAGGCCACGAGATAGACGAGATAGAATGGAAAACTGAGCGTGGGGATCAGGTCGAACAGGATGAAATCCAGCCTCTGCAGCGTATCGGGCAGCCGCTCGAAGCGATGGAAGAACCGCAATTCGCCATACATGATGAGGCGGATTCGCAAGGCGTCGCGATCCCATCGCGCGCGCTGGCGCAGCAGGCCAAGGCCGCTGGCGGGTCCTGCCGTTGCGACCCACGCTTCGGGCACGAAGCGAACGAGATAACCCAGCCGGCGCAGCCGCAGGCTGAATTCCAGATCCTCTCCCGGACCGACGTCGAGCCCGCCATGCCGCATGAAGACATCGCGGCGGTACATGGAGCAGGCGCCGGAAAGGCAGGCGATCGCATCGACGGTGTCGAGGATCGTCCTGCCGGCGCTGATCGACATCAAATATTCGATGCTTTGAAGCCGCGTCCAGATCGAGCTGGCTTCGTTGCTGATCGCGATGTTGCAGCTCGCGCCCGCGACGCGCGGATCCGTGAATGCGGATGCGAGCCCGGCGACGGCCGCCGGTTCGAACAGCGTATCGGAATCCACCGTCAGAAGCAGCTCGCCGCTGGCGAAGCGGGCGGCGGCGTTGATCGCCGCACTTCGGCCGCAGCGCGTGCCGTGGCAGATGACCATATCCGCCAGACCCGCCGCACGCGCCCGCTCGGCAATTGCGCGCGTGTCGTCGGTGGAGCCGTCATCGACGACGATGATCTCGAGCGGCGCCAGGGTCTGCCGACGTAGCGATTCGATCGAACGAAGCAGGCCGGGACCACCGTTGAAAGCGGGCACGATCACGCTGACCGATGCGCTGGTCGGCGCCTGCCGTTGCGACAGCGCTCCGGCCAGGCCGAGCAGAGAGAGCGACAGCAGTGAAAACGTATAGCGGGGAATATCGAAGATGATGACCGCGAGCGCGAGCTGAATCCAATTCGTGTCGGCGATCAACTGCAATGCCTCGAGCATGCTGACCTACCCTCCCCGGACGGCGAGTCGTGAGAGGTTAGCGACACGCGCGAGACCGAGGAACTATTGGTGGATGGCCCTCCGTCTGCGACAATTCCGAAGAGAGGACCTTCAACTCGGAGTTTAGCATATCCCTTTGCAGCAACCGGGCGAAGGGCCTTGCGGAGCCGGCGACCGCGGGAACCCGATCGGTTAGAATTCGCGGAAAATATGTAGGGACATTAACCCAGGACAAGGCTTGCGGTGAGGCTGCAGCGCATGCGCCAAGCGCGAAATCCAGCTACAGTTTGCAGAACCGGACAGGAAAGAGGGCTCCATGCAGTCATGTCGAACGATCGTTGCCGGATTGTTTGGATTGTTGATAGCTGGGGCCGCATCTGCCGGTGAACCGACCGCATGCGACCGTCTGGCGGGCTCGCCCACCGACCCAAACCGGGCCGGCGCGGGAATTGGCCTGTACGGGATCGAACCGGCCGAGGCCATCGTGGCTTGCGAAAAGGTCTTGGCTGCCGACCCGAGCAATCCGCGCCTCCTCTTCAATCTCGGCCGGGCGCATGACGCGAGCAGCCTCCTCGACAAGCGGCCCGACCAGAAGGCGCAGGCCGGACGGAATTTCAAGGCCGCGGCGGACCAGGGTTATCCCGCGGCGCAAGTCGCGCTGGCGGCTTTCTATTGGTACGGCTGGGGCGACCTCCCGCGGGATCCGGGACAGGCCATGCGCCTCTTGGCAAAGGCGATGGCGTCGGACGCCAAGGAAGCCAACGCGCAACGCCAGAACCTGTTTGGCGACACGACCTTCAATCCTGACGCCAACGAGGCGCAACTTCGCATCATCAAGGATGCCGCCGATGCCGGCGATGCCGACGCACTCTATGCGCTGAGCTTGCCGTTGAACCTGGGCGGGAGCCCGGTCGCGCAAGCAGAACTTGCTCGCCTCCTGCACAAGGCGGCGGCGCACGGCAGCGCCCCCGCGGCTCGCGATCTCGCACGACTGTATTTCCGGGGCAGTCACGGCCTGGCGAAGAACCCGGACGAATCCTTGCGCCTTTTTCAGCAAGCCATGGCCAGCGACGATCCCGAGGTGTGGGAGTCGATAGCGATGCTCTATGAGCGGGGCAATTTCGGCCTGCCGAAGGACGAAAAACAGGCCGCCCGGCTCTACGAGCAGGCAAGCAACGAGGGCCTTGCATCCGCACAATACGACCTCGCGAGGTTCTACGAGGAGGGCAAGGGCGGGCTGCCGCGGGATGTGCGCGAGGCGGCGCGCCTCTACGGACTTGCAGCCGATCAGGGCAACAGCGATGCAGTCCTCGCACTCGCGCGCGACATGGCAGAGGGTCGCGGAGGCTTTGAGGCGAACAAGCCCCGGGCGGTCGAATATCTGCGGCGCGCCGCACGCTGGAGCCCGCGGGCGAAGGACGAATTGGCGAGGATGGGCGCACAATAATTGCGCAGGAGCCGGTAGAACTACCGGGAAACACAGGGGGTCGAGGCCGTATTCCCTCGCATCATCTTCAGTGACGTAACACGCACGTAACCGTATTCGATGGTGCGGAACCACGGTGCGCCGGCCTTAACTCTATTCCAAATACCCGAAGCCTAACGTCCTCCCCGAAGACCGACCGTCGCAGGGAGCAACGTTGCTGGCCGCTCGCGCACACAAGGGTTTGTTGGCGGGGTTCGCGCAGGAGGGACAGCCACCTCCCATGCGCCGGATCGGCTCGACACGTCCGGTCGTCGTGCTGATGCTATGCGGCGCATTCCTGATCGCGCTGGTCGTTTGCACCATCGCGCTCATCCTGTCCAACCTGCGCTATCACGCCATCGAGGAGAGCAAGCAGCAGCTGCTCGCAACCGCCACCGTGCTCGCCAACCAGGCGGCGCGCGATTTCGACGCCGCCAATTTGATCGAGGCGAGCCTGATCGAGCACATGCAGACGCTCGCGGTCGTCTCCGACGAAGTCTACGCGCGTGCCATGGCGAGCCGCGACATCCAGCTCATGCTGGAGGACAAGATCGGCGGCTTCCCGCATATCGAGGCCGTGATGCTGGTCGGCGCCGACGGCAAGGTGATCAACTCGTCGGTGGCGTGGCCGACCCCGCCCCTCAATGTCGCGGACCGGGATTATTTCCAGGCGCTCAAGGCTGATCCCGCCCTGAGCACGAAGCTCGGCCGGCTGGAGAAGGACCCGCGCAGCGGCGCCTGGACGATCCCACTGGCGCGGAAATTCATGGGATCCGACGGAGAATTCCTTGGCCTGGTGGTCGGCACCATCAAGGCTCAATATTTCGAGGAGCTGTACCGGACGCTGGTCCGCGGCCCCGATGAATCCATCACACTGCTTCGGCAGGACGGCACGATGCTGGCGAGCCATCCGCATGCCGATACAGCGATCCCCAACTCCTCGTCCGGGAGCCGGCTGAACGAGATCACGCGATCCGGCAGCGGCGTGGTTCGGTGGCGCGACGGGGCCGACGGCTCCGAGCGCCTGATCGCGGCCGCGCACCTTGCCGGCTTTCCGGTGCTCCTGACCACCAGCACCACGGTGTCCGCCGCACTGGCCGGCTGGTGGACCGAGGCCCTGTTCCTGATCGGGCTCACGATCGTGCTGGTCGTCGCCATCGGCGGCACCGGAGCCGTCGTCGTCCAATATTTCCGCAAGCAGAGCATCCAGCTCGACGCCACGCTGAACAATCAGTCGCAGGGCGTGTGCATGTACGATGCGCATCACCGCCTGATCGTGTGCAACGACCGCTATGCGGAGATGTTTCATCTCCCCGGCGAGCTCACGCGGCCCGGGACCACGCTGCGGCAGATCTTCGACCATCAGATCTCGCAAGGTCTCCATTCCCAAAGCGATGCCGAGAACCATATCCGCGGGCTGATGACCATCGTGACGGCCAACGAGCCGGCGAGCATCGTCGCGGAGCTGTCGGACGGACGTGCCGTCGTGATCGTGTTCCGGCCGGTGCCGGGCGGCGGCTTCGTGATGACGGTCGAGGACATCACCGAGCAGAAGCGCGCGGAGAAGCGGATCGCGCATATCGCACATCACGATGCGCTGACCGGCCTGCACAACCGCGCTTCGTTCTCCGAATATCTCGCGACGACGGTGGACGAGGCAATCCGGGCCGGCGAGATATTCGCGATCCTGTGCCTCGATCTCGATCGCTTCAAGGAGATCAACGACCTGCATGGCCATCTCGTCGGTGACGCCTTGCTGCGCGAGGTGGCGCGGCGCCTGCAGGAGGTCGCAGGGGACGCCTTCCTGGCGCGGGTCGGCGGCGACGAATTCATCGCGGTCCTGCTCGGCGAAGCGCAGGCTACCGCAGCCGGCCCGCTGGCGGAGCGGCTGCGGGCCGCTCTCGTCGGCGATATCGAGCTTGCCGGCCGGCAGGTGCGCATCGGATTGAGCGTCGGCATCGCGCGTGCGCCGTCCGACGGACACGACCCGACCACGCTGCTAGCCAATGCCGATATCGCGCTCTACCGCGCCAAGGCGGAAGGACGCAACGCGATCCGTTTCTTCGAGCCGGAGATGGGCGCGCAGCTGCGCGATCGCAGCGAGTTGCAGCACGATCTACAGTCCGCCGTCGCCAATGGCGAGCTGCGGCTCGATTACCAGCCCCTGGTGCGGATCTGCGGCGAGATCGTCGGCTTCGAAGCATTGGTCCGCTGGCATCACCCGCGTCGCGGCCTCGTCCCGCCCGGCACCTTCATTCCGCTCGCCGAGGAGAACGGGCTGATCGTCGCGATGGGAGAATGGATCCTGCGCGAAGCCTGCCGCGAGGCTGCGTCCTGGCCGAACGAACTGAAGATCTCCGTCAACCTGTCGCCGGTGCAGTGCCGCAACGACGACATCGTGCGCCTCGTCCACGAGACCCTGATCACCAGCGGATTGCGTCCGCACCGGCTCGAGCTCGAGATCACGGAAGGCGTGCTGATCGACGACTTCTCCGGCGCGGTCTCGATCCTGCGCAGGCTCAAGGCGCTCGGCGTGCGCATCGCGCTGGATGATTTCGGCACCGGCTATTCGTCGATGTCCTATCTCCAGGCCTTCCCCTTCGACATGATCAAGATCGACCGCAGTTTCATTTCGAACCTCGATCACGCGCAATCGAAGGCGATCCTGCGCGGCGTCATCGGGCTGGCGCGCGGGCTCGAGCTTCCGGTCACCGCGGAGGGCGTGGAGACGCAGGCTCAGCTCGACGTGCTCTCCCACGCAGGCTGCGACTATGCACAGGGTTTCCTGATCGGAAGGCCGGCCGCGATCAGGCAATACGCACGGATCGTCGGACGGCCGGACCGCTTCGATCGGCCCGAGGCCTGGGCCGGCCTTGCATCCACGGCGTGAGCGGACGGCATGATCGATCCGCTCTCCATCAGACTTGTCGATCTCCAACGAGGAGCTGAAACATGACCATCAGGATGATCCTGGCCGCGGCGGCGCTGAGCATCGCGGCCCAGGCGGCGAGCGCCGAGGAGCTGACCGGCGTGCTGGACAAGATACGGCGCACCGGCACCATCACGCTCGGCCACCGAGAATCGTCGATCCCGTTTTCGTACTACGACGAGAACGAAAAGGTCGTCGGTTACGCCATGGACCTCTGCTACCTCGCCGTCGATGCGGTGAAGGCGCGGCTCGGCCTGCCAAAGCTCGACGTCAAGCTCGTGCCGGTCACGCCATCGGGCCGCATTCCGTCGGTCCTCAGCGGTGCGATCGATCTCGAATGCGGAACGACCACCAACAATCTCGAGCGGCAGAAAGTGGTGTCGTTCTCGACGACCTATTTCGTCGCCGCGAATCGCTTCGCCGCCAGGGCGGCCGCCAAGCTCCGGACGCTGAATGACCTCAAGGGCAAGGTCGTCGTATCCACCATCGGATCCACCAACATCAAGCAGATCAGCGAGCTCAACGGGCGGCAAAACCTCAATCTCACCATCCTCGCCGCCAAGGACAATGGCGAAGCATTTCGGATGCTGGAGTCAAACCGCGCCGATGCCTTCGTGATGGACGACATCCTGCTCTACAGCCGGGTGGCGGATTCGGCGAATCCCGGCGATTACACCGTGTCCGACGAGGCGCTGTCGATCGAGCCGTACGGCATCATGATGCGCCGCGACGATCCGGCGTTCAAGAAGGTGGTCGACGACGCAATCGCCGCCGTCTATCGCAGCGGCGAGATCGAAAAGATCTATGCCAGATGGTTCCAGGCTCCGACGCTGCCGAAGGGCATCAATCTCAACGTTCCGATGAGCGCGCCGCTCAAGCGTACGATCGAGAATCTGATCGACAGCGGCGATCCCGACGCCTATCGGGCAAGCGGCACGAACTAAGACCGCGATGCCCATACTCGCGCTCCGACCTCGACAGGCCGGAGTGCGACGGCACGGCCCCGCCCGGGGCAATATAGGCCGCGCTTAGCGTCTGCTCCACCTAGAGCCCCGGTCACGTCAGCATTGAAATGATCGCCTGAACCTGATCGGACGCAGACGTCACTAGTCCGTCATATGACGTTTGGCCGTGCGCGGCGGCCTTCAGGATGCATTCGGCGACGGCCGCTTTCAGGCCGAACACCGATTGATCCGCCGGCACGCCCGCCATCACGGTCTCGAGTGCCTGACGCATCGTCTGAATGAGCTCGGAGCTGTATTGCATGGGCTGTCCTCCGAGGCTCATATGGGAGCATATTCCAAGCCTTGCCACTCACAAGCCTGGGATTGCTCTTTGAACCCATCGAGACTAGACGCCTCAATTCAAACGCAGATGGACGCATTGAGCACGCCGGCAAAGGCCATCCAGCGACGACGAACAACAACAACTGAAGCCTCCATCACCTCGCACTTCTGCTTGCGCGATTGTATCATCTTCTTATGAGCGATTCCGACACGGTGACGGGCGCAGCCTCGCCCGTGCGCAAGATCATCCATATCGACATGGATGCTTTCTATGCGTCCGTGGAACAGCGCGATCATCCGGAGCTCCGCGGCAAGCCGGTTGCGGTCGGGGGCTCGGCGGAACGCGGTGTCGTCGCGGCCGCCAGCTATGAGGCCCGCAAGTTCGGCGTCCGCTCCGCGATGCCCTCGATCACTGCGAAGCGGCAATGCCCCGAGCTGATCCTCGTCAAGCCGCGCTTCGAGGTCTACAAGGCGATCTCCAGGCAGATCCGCGAAATCTTTGCCGAGCACACACCGGTTATCGAGCCGTTGTCGCTGCATGAAGCCTATCTCGACGTGACCGAAAACCTGCAAGGCATTCCGCTGGCACGGGACGTCGCCTTGCGGATTCGCGAGAAGATCAAATCAGAGACGGGCCTCAACGCCTCGGCCGGCATCTCCTACAACAAGTTTCTGGCCAAGCTTGCCTCCGATCATCGCAAGCCCAACGGGCAGTTCGTGATCTCGCCGGAGATGGGACCTACCTTCGTCGAGACGCTGCCCGTCGGCAAATTCCATGGCATCGGTCCGGCGACAGCTGCGAAGATGAACGCGCTCGGCCTGTTCACCGGCCTCGACATCCGCAACCAGTCGCTGGAGTTCATGAACGCGAATTTCGGCAAGTCGGGTGCGTATTACTACTGGATCTCGCGCGGCGTCGACGAGCGGCCGGTCCGGGCCAACCGGATCCGCAAATCGATCGGGGCGGAGACCACGTTCTCGACTGACCTCGACGCATTCGACGCGCTGGTCGCCGAGCTCAGGCCTCTCGTCGACAAAGTCTGGCGCCATTGTGAGGTGACCGGCAACCGCGGCCGCACCGTCACCTTGAAGATCAAGTTCGCCGACTTCGAGATCATCACGCGCAGCAGGTCCGTGACCCCAGCGGTTGGGGGCCGGGACGAACTGGAGCGGCTGGCCTGCGGCCTGCTCGAAATCGAAATGCCCCTGCCCAAGCGCGTCAGGCTGCTGGGCGTGTCGCTGTCCTCCCTCCAGGACGGGGACGATGCGGAGCCGCAGCTGACTCTGGGCATCTGAGCCAGGCCAGCCCTCGGCAAACGCGACATCTTTATCCGCGACGCCGCTTCCAACCTGTCGTAGAGACATCGGATACGCCTTTTGCCATTGATGTTGGAATGCTTGCCTTATTGATACGCTTGGGACTGCGCTTCGAAGACCGGATCGAGGAGCGGCGATTTGTCGACCAATACGTCCGCGGCAGCCTCGGGTGGACGCAGATCGCGATGCTGCTCGGCGCCGCCACTTATGCCGGCTACACGCTGTGGGATTGGGTGCTCTACCCCGAAGTGGTCCCGACCACGCTCGCCATCCGTGGCGGCACGGCCGTGTTCATCCTGCTGCCGCTGACCGCGCTGCTGTCGCGGCGATGGATGAAGCCGTGGGCCGAGACGATCTTCCTCGTCTATTGCGTCATTCCCGGCTGCATCCTGCCGAGCATCTACCTCGTCCTGCCTTCGGGCTTCACCTTTGCCGCGCCCGGCATGATGATGATCATCCTGTTCGTCTCGACCATGCTGCCGTTGCGGATCGGCTCGCTGGCGATTTTCTGCCTGCTGTCCTGGGTGGCGCTGATCGTCGCCGAGACGTTCGCGCCGACGCTGCCGATGGGCCTGCGCTTCATCAACCATTCCCTGGTCGGCAACGCTTATGCGCTATCGCTCTACGCCGTGGCTGCGCGCGAGTACCGGGCACGAAAGCAGTTCCGGACATCCGAGGCGCTGCAGCGGGAGAAAGAACGCTCGGAGCAATCGCTGCGCGATCTGCGCGCGACCCAGGAGCATCTCGTGCAGGCCGAAAAGCTCGCCTCGCTCGGTCAATTGGTGGCAGGCGTCGCGCACGAGGTCAGCACCCCGCTCGGCCTGGCGCTCACGACCTCGACGACTATGCAGACCGATTTGCAGACAATGGCGGACGCATTGAATGGAACGTCGGTGCGGCGATCCGATCTGACGAAGGGAATTGACCGGCTCAAGCAGGGACTCAACCTGACCTTCGACAGTCTGCACCGCGCAACTGAAATGGTGCACAGCTTCAGGCAGGTCGCCGTCAACCAGGCCGATGAGGACCGGCGCACGTTCGAGCTCAGGGACTGGCTGTCGGAGTTGATGTCCAAGCTCGGACCGCTGCTGTCGCACCATGCTCTGGCGGTCGATGTCCAGTGCCCGGCGGGAATCAGGCTCAACAGCTACCCCGGTGCACTAGCGCAGGTGATCAGCAGCCTCGCGCTCAATACGGCCGGGCACGCCTATCCCGACAAGAGAGGCGGCAGGTTTGCGATCACGGTCAGCCAGGCGGAGCCGAAATCGGTCCGCCTCGTCTGCACGGATGACGGCGTCGGCATTCCCGACGAACTACAGGGGCACATCTTCGATCCATTCGTCACGACGAGCCGCGAAAGGGGCAATGCCGGGCTCGGCCTGCACATCGCGTTCAATCTGGTCGCGTCATCGCTCAACGGGCGCCTGCGGCTCGAGAGCAAGGCGGGTCCGGGAACTCAAATCGCCATCGAGATTCCGGTCGAAGCCTGACGGTGGCAGGATGTTAAGCCCGCCACCGACGAGAGTGTCGATCCTGGCGGGCCGCTCAATGCTTCATCTGCTCGAACACCACGATCACGCCGGTCGGCTCCGGCTCGTGCGCCATCAGGCGCGTCAGGTCCGCATCGCTCCAGTCGGCGAGACTGACGACTTCGCCGCTCTGGCGGTCCGCTGCGAGTGACGGGGTGGGTTCGAGCACCTTGAGGCCCGTCTCGTCGACGAAGAAGGTGTGCTCGCCGAACATGCTGTTGAGCTGAGGCATGGCGGGATGCTCGTCGGGCAGCACCTGGGCGCCGAGTTGATGAACGGTCTGCTTCACCTGTTCGGATGTTAGCTTCATGCGCTGCTCCGTTGCTGTCCTGTCCGGGTTCATCGGCTTGGGCCAGAGCGGGCGTTCCCTGCGCCTGTGCCGCCTGGCTCAGACTCCCGAACGGGTGCTGCGCACAAATGTTCCAGTGAAATGCATTTCGTGATCGCGCGTTGCATCTGCCGCGCTGGCGGCACGAGATCGCCACACGATGCACACGATCCGGCGGCGGACCGCGCTAATCGGCGGCTTCGACGATCCTGATGTCGCGATCGGCGCCGTCACCGAGCAGATCGTGCGCGGCCTGGTAGGCCGGGCTTGCATAGGCCGCCTTGGCCTGCTCGACACTGTCGAACTCGATGAGAACGACGCGTTCCATCTGGCCGAGCTCGAAGGCCGCAGCCGGCACGCCGCGCGCGAGCACACGGCCCCCGGCCGCCTCGATCGCCGGACGCGACAGCTTGGCATAGGCCGCCATCGCATCGGGATTCTTGATCGCGCGGTAGGTGGCAACCCAATAGGCTTTGGCCATCTTGTTGTTACTCCGAGGGTCTATTGCTCGCTGCGGTTCTCGCCGACCGACAGCGCGCAGATGCGTGACAGATAGGTGTAGGGCAGACCGGTCTCCTCGGCCCAGGCGTTGAACTGCGCCTGCACCTTGGCGAGATCGCCCTTCGATTTCACCTCCTCGGCGATGTCGAGGCCGGCATCGCGCAGGCACGCGACGACGTCCTTGGAGGTGACGAAACCGTCCCAGCCGACGAAACGCAGCAGCATCTGGCCGGTATTGCCGCCCAGCCGGCTGCCGCGCTTGGCGAGGAGATCGAGCAGGCCGACCTCGTTGGACGGCGGCCACTTCGCCAGAAACTTGCCGAAGCTGCCGTGCTCCTTCGCGATCTCCTGCACGAAGGCGGCGTTGTCGCGCACCGACATGATCTTGGCGCCGTTGCGCACGATGCGCGCATCGCGCAGCAGGCCTTCCCAATAGTCCTCGGGCTGGAAGCTGAGCTTGGCCGGCTGGAAATGCAGAAAGGCGTCTTCAAAGCCGTCCCATTTCGAATCGATCACGCTCCAGGCAAAGCCCGCGCAAAACACCCGCCTGGTCATCTCGGCAAGGATGCGGTCGTCGCCGAGCCTGGCCAGACGCTTCAGGTCGGGCTTGTCAGGCATCAGCTTGTCCAGCGCCTTGGGCCCGCCCTTGCGCTTCTCGGCGCGCGCACGAATGGTCTTGAAGGAGGTCATGTGGACACAGCTGTTGAGGGGAGGCCACGACACCAGAATTCGGCGATCCGGTCCAGCCCTCGCGTTGCCCCCTTGCACTCTGCAACGCGCCGCAGCATGCTGTCGCTCGTTGGATTGACGTGAAGCGGCGGCCGGGCTGGTCTGCTTCTTGCTTTATGCCGTTTTGGAATTCCCTGACATTTTCGATCTCTCGCCGACGGATTTTCCATGCGCTGCCTGGTCGTGGCCGACCTGCACTACTCGCTGCCGCAGCTCGACTGGCTGGTCAGCGCGGCGCCGCAATTCGACCTCTTGATCTTTGCCGGCGATGCGCTCGACATCGGCTCGATGGTGGATTTTCGCGCGCAGATCGTGGTGGTGAAGAAATACCTCGCGCTGCTCGCGGCAAAGACCCGCGTGATCCTCTGCTCCGGCAATCACGACCTCGACGAGCGCAATGCGGAGGGCGAAAAGATCTCGCGCTGGATCTCGGAGGTGCGTGAGCTTGGCATTGCCTGCGACGGCGACAGCCTCACCGTCGGCGACATCCTGTTCACGGTGTGCCCGTGGTGGGACGGGCCCCAGGTCAAGCAACGCCTCATTGAGCAGTTGCGCGATGCCGCCGCCAGCCGGCCGCAGCGCTGGATCTGGGCGCATCATGCCCCGCCGGCGGATTCACCGACGAGCTGGGGCGGCAAGCGCTTCTTCGGCGATGTCGAGCTGGTGCAGTGGATCATGCAGTACCAGCCCTCCATGGTGATCTCGGGCCATGTGCATCAATCGCCCTTCATCAGCAATGGATCGTGGTTCGACCGGCTGGGCCAGACCTGGGTCTTCAACACCGGCCTGCAGCCTGGCCGTCCCCCGACCTACATCGTGCTGGATCTCGATGCGGACAAGGCGTTCTGGCTGGCGGCCGGCGAAGCGCAATGGATCGACCTTGCCGCGCCGCTGAAGCGGCCTGCTGCACCGATCGCGACGCCGCCCGACTGGCTCACATCCTTGGATCAGATTGCCGATCCGAGCCTGGCGAGACCTCAAGCGGCGGCAGGTTGATCATGCTCTGAAGCACCTCGCCGACCATGGCCAGATGCGTGCCGTGGCCGGCATATTGCCGCTTGAGATCGGCAAGATAGGTGTTGGCAACGTTGAGCCGCTGCGCCAGCATCTTCGCAATCAGCAGCGCGATGCCCGGCTCCTGCTTGAGGAACGTGGCAGCGTCCTCGAACTCATAGATGACGGCATCGGAACAGGCGCGCACCGTCGCCGTATGCGGAACGCCCAACAGCACGGACATCTCACCCAGCACCGCCCCGGGCTCGGTGACGGTGGCGACCACCATATCGCCCTTGAGCACCTCGAGCTTGCCTTGCATCAGCACGTAGAGATGACCGCTGGTGCCACCCTCGGTGACGACGAGCGTGCCGGCTGCAACCTGCCGTTCCGTTCCGCCGGTGCAATGATCCAGGACTGCGCGCATCTTGCGAAAGCTCCCGTCGCTGGGGATACCCTACCCTCCCGATACTAGAGCACGATCCGTGCCACGCGGCAAATCATCGCGGGTGCGAGAGGCGCTTGGCGAGGTGGACCGACTGCCAGTCTCCAAGCCCGGTATCGCTGTATCCCGCCTTCCTCGCGAGGCCCCGCATCTCGGCATTGGTCCGCGCGGTCTCACCGGCGATCATCTCATGGCCGAGATCGATCGCGCGCGTTTCCATCGCATTCATCATCTGAAGGCCAAGGCCCATGCGCTGGAAGGCGTCGGCGACCGAGATGGCAAACTCGCCGTGCCGTGCGGCCGCGTCGTAGGCATAGTGCGTTTCGCCGATGATCCTGTGCCGTCCTTCCTGCCTGAACTCGGCGAGCAAGGTGAAATGATCGGGATGGCCGGCTTTCGCCACGCATTCCGCAGCGACGACCGCGAGGTCGGCGCGCGCGCCCATGAACCGCTTGTTGCGCGACGTCGTGGAGAGACCCGTGAAATACACTGACAGGCTCTCCACGTCGGATGCGCCGGCGGGCCTGATGCAGACCACGCCCTTCGCTTCGGCCAGTTCAACCGGCGGGGCGACGGCCTCCGGAAACAGCTGTGACATGCGTGATGCCCTCGGCAGGTTGCGTGGACCGCACACCTAACCGAGACCGCCTGCCTGCGGCTTGGACATCACTGCCAATCATGCGGCTGAAAACGAACAGCTCGTTTCCCCGTGCCACACGTCACACACGTGAGAGCGAGGGCACCTCTTCGGGCAGGATGGCCTGCAGGCCGCCGAAGCGGCGCTCGCGGTTGTGGAAGGCGGCGAGCGCGTCAGCGAGATCGCTCGCCTCGAACTCGGGCCACATCCGCTCGGTGAAGTGCAGCTCGGCATAGGCGCCTTCCCAGAGCAGGAAGTCCGACAGCCGCTTCTCGCCGGAGGTACGGATGATGAGATCGACGTCGCGCAAACCGGCCTCGCCGGTGACGAGCTGCGAGAACGCTTCGCGGGTGAGACTGGTCAGCGCCGCTGCCTTGGCCGCCGCGTTGAGGATGGCATCGCGCGCGGAGTAGTCGACGGCGATCCGCAGATGCAGCGTGCTGCCGCGGGCGGTCGCCTCTTCGGCGCGCGCGATCGCAATGGCGATGCCGTCGGGCAACCGGTCGCGGCGGCCGATCACGGTGAGACGCACACCGTTCCTGACCAGGCTCTGCACCTCGTTGGCGAGATAGAAGCGCAGCAAGGTCATCAGCGCTGCGACCTCGGCCTTCGGCCGCCGCCAATTGTCGGTGGAGAAGGCATAGAGTGTCAGCGTACCGATGCCCTGCTTGGGCGCGGCCTCGACGATGCGGCGGATGGTCTCGACACCGGCCTCGTGGCCGCGCACGCGCGACAGGCCGCGCCGCGTGGCCCATCTGCCGTTGCCGTCCATGATGATGCCGACATGAAGCTTCTCGTTGCGGGACGTGATTTCACTTTGCATTGCAAAGTCTCCGGTCAAAAAAGGGGAGGATCAGGTCGAGACGATGCCGAGGCGGCCGAGCGGCGGCGCCTCGCGGCCGGCGGCCTTGGCGGCGTCACGCACCAGGCGTTCGAGCACGGCGAGATAGTCGAGGAAGCGGCGGCGGCCGGCCTTGGTCAGGCGGCAGGTGGTGTGCGGACGATTGCCCTCATAGCCCTTGGTCACCTCGACGAGGCCGGCCTCCTGGAGCACGGCGAGATGCCGGCTGAGATTGCCGTCGGTGAGGCCGCAGAGCTGCTTGAGGTCGGCGAACGCCAGACCCTTGGGATGCGCCATCAGCGAGGTCAGCAGCCCGAGCCTCGCCTTCTCGTGGATCACGCGGTCGAGCCCTTCATAGGAAAAGGGCGCGCTGTCAGTCTTCGACATCATGGTCTCCCGACGCGAAATACAGAATGCCCGCCATCACCGACTGACCGATCACGAAGGGCAACCCCATGGTCCATGGCGACAGCGTATGGGTTCGGCTCGCGAGCACCACGACCGCGAAGCCCGACACGAAATACCAGGCGCCGGCGAATGCGACGCTACGCGGCAGCGAGCGGACCGAGGCGAAGATGCCGATCGAGACGAGGATCTGCCACAGGCCCGGCAACAGCCACAGCGTCTCGCTCGCAAATTTCCACATCACCACCGCAAGCAGCACACCGGCAACGCCGGCGGGCAGAAACTGCTCGACCGCCTGATGGATCATGGCATCGGCAAGACCGGAATGATGGCGTCGCGAGCGCGCGCGCATCTCGATCCCGATCATCAAGCCGGACAGCACGGCGGCGATGAGCCAGCCGAGGAAGAAGCCGACCGGCTCGCTGGTTGGATCACCAAGCAGCCAGGCTTGCAGAAACGCGGTCAGCAGCGCGACGGCGCCCGTTGCCGCAATCGTGGCCGGGCCATAGCCGCGAAACGCGGTGCCGGCCGCGATCTGGCTGCGGATCGCCACGATGTCAGCCAGTGCCTTGTCGAGATCGCGCATCGGCAACGCCAGAACCTCGCTCCGCCCGGATCTTCGAGAGCGAACGCCCTCTTACTTTGTATTGCAAAGTATATCGGATCGCAAAGTAATGGCAAGCCCGAAAGTCACCGCAAGCGAATTCGATCTGCACGAACAACTGCCGGTTGCGCAGCGACCGTCCCCGCAGATAAGATGCGCCCAAAAGCGTTCCGGGGGCTGGCATGTGGCTTAAATCGTTGATCGTTGCGTCCGTGTTGCAGGTGGGTGTCGTCGCGGCGCATGCGGCAGGGCCGTTCGGCTCCGTCAATGTCGGCAACTGGATCGGCGGCGCCTTCAGCAATGACGAGACGGGCGCCTTCTCGCATTGCGCGGCGACCGCGCCTTACGCCAACGGGGTTAGTCTCGTCGTCGCGCAGAATGCGGCCGGCTCCTGGCTGCTGAGCTTCGCCAGTCCTGGATTTCGCTTCAACAAGGGCGATACCGCGCCTGTCGATTTCATCTTCGACGGCCAGGAGCAGGCCAGGTTGTTTGCGACCGCCGGCGCCTCCAACATGGTGACGACCATCTTGCCCCTCAACGTCGCTCGCACCTTCCAGAAGGCAAGCCTGATGGTGGTGACGACCAACGGCAGCAAGCCGCTCCAGTTTGTGCTGTCGTCGACGGCGCCCCTGATCGCGGCGCTGGCGAACTGCGTCACGCGGGTGAAGGCAGACGGGCTCAGCAAGGCCGGGGATTTTACCAAGGGCACCGCGAAACCGGCAGCCACGGCGGATAAGCAGGCGTCACCGCCGGCCAGCAAATCCGCGAAGTCCAAGAGCGGCACAGGCTTCGTGGTCAGCGCCAATGGGCACATCGTCACGAACAACCATGTGATCGACGGTTGCAGCGACCTTAAGGGCAATCTCACGGGCGAGGCCGCAATGGTGTTGCGCGTCGTATCGAGCGATGCCAACAACGACCTCGCCCTTTTACAGGCGCCGTCGACAGTGACGTTCAAGGAGTTTGCCCGGATCCGCGACCGCTCAATCCGCTCCGGCGATTCCGTCGTCGCGATCGGCTTTCCCTACCACGGGCTGCTGAGCTCGGACTTCACCGTGACCACCGGCATCGTGAGCTCGCTCAGTGGCATGCGCAACGATTCGCGTTTCCTGCAGATCAGTGCGCCCGTGCAGCCCGGCAATAGCGGAGGCCCGCTGTTCGACACCACCGGGCAGATCGTGGGCGTGGTCACGGGAAAGCTCGACAATCTGCGGATCGCGGTCGCAACCGGCAACATTCCCGAAAACATCAACTTCGCCATCAAGACCGGCGCGCTACGCGACTTCCTCGACAATTCCGTGGTGCCCTATCAGACCGCCGAGCCGAAGAGCGAACTCAAGACCACCGACATCGCCGGCAACGCCCGGCCGTATACGATGCTGATCTCGTGCAACGGCACGGAGCAGGCCGACGCGAAGCGGTGAGGCTGGCGCTGCCCGCGCCTTACCTCTGATGTCGTCCTGGCGAAAGCCAGGACCCATTACCCCAAGAAGGAGTTTGGCGAAGATTGGTCGCTCGGTACGACAACCGAGCGCCATCGATAGATTCCGCGGTATGGGTCCTGGCTTTCGCCAGGACGACATCGAGAAATGAACCGCCCCCTCACCCGTGGCAGCACGCCGCCTTCGCCGCCTGCGGCTCGTACTGGTCGCGGAGGCGGACCCAGTCCATCGGATAGGGCAGGCCGTCCTCGTGACGGCCGAGCGGGGTGAGATCGAGATACTGATAGGCAGCGTTCATCATGTCGAGGCCGCGGGCGAAGCAGGAATAGGTGTGAAAAATCTCGCCGGCCTCGTCGCGATAGAACACGCTGATGCCGGGCAGCTCGGGGCCGTAGATCGGCGTGGTGCCGAAATTGTACATCGGCTTGCCGGTCGCGATCTCGTCCGGCGAGAACGTCACGCCGTAGTCGCGGTTGAATTCGTTGTCACCCGAGGAGACCCAGTCGAAGGTCCAGCCCATCCGCTTCTTGAAGGCCTCGAGCTTTGCGCTGGGCGCCAGCGAGACCGCGGCCATGGACGTGTCGCGCGCGGCCAGGTGCGGCACCATGCGCTCGAAACCGTCGGCCCAGAACGAGCAGCTCTTGCAGGCCGCGTCCCAGTCGGGCGCGAACATCACGTGCTGGACGACGAGCTGCGGGCGGCCCTTGAAGAGATCGGAGAGCGTCACCCTGCCGTTCGGCCCGGTGAAGACGTAGGTCTTGTCGACCTTCACCCACGGAAGCTGGCGGCGCTCGTCGGCAAGCCGTTCGCGGGCCTGTGTCAACTCCTTCTCATGGGCCAGGAGGGCCTTGCGCGCCGCAATCCACTGCTCGCGCGAAACGATCTGATGTTGCTGCATGGCATCCTCCTTGGAATTCAGGTGACGAAGGCATCGAGCTTGTCGAGGAACGAGCTCCAGCCGCGCAGGTGATTGTCGCGCGCGGTCTCATCGGCGAACTGGGCGTGATGGAACACCATCAGGGTGCCCGCGCTGTCCGGCTTGAACGAGATCGTGACCAGCGATTCACGCTCCGGAGTCGAGTACCAGGCCCAGGTGAAAACCAAAAGCTCGTTCGGCACCACCTCGCGATAGGTGCCGCCGGCTTCGAAATATTCGCCATCGTCGCGGGTGAAGCTGAGGCGAAAGCGGCCGCCGGTGCGGACGTCGAGCTCGGCTTGCAGCGTCGCCGGCTTCATGTTCGGCGGCCCGAACCACTGCACTAGCTGCTCGGCTTGCGTCCAGGCGGCGAAGACTTTTTCCGGCCGCGCGCGGAGCCGGCGCGTGAGCGTGAGGCTGGGACGTTCCGCGGATCGTTCGGTGACGTTGACGGCGGTGTTGGCCATGTCTCTTCCTCCACGAAGGCGGCAAGACGGTCGAACTTGTCGGACCAGAACTGGGCGTAGCGATTGAGCCAGTTCATCGCCTGCTCCATCGGCCGCGCGGTGAGCCGGCAGGAGACCGTGCGTCCGGTCTTCTCGCGCACGATCAGGCCTGCATCCGTAAGCACGTCGAGATGCTTCATGATCGCCGGAAGCGAGACCGGAAACGGCGCAGCCAGCTCGCTCACCGACAAGGCGTCCCGCTCGCCGAGGCGCGCGAGCAATGCCCGCCGCGTCGGGTCGGACAGCGCCGCAAAGGTCCGGTCCAGTGCCTCGTCCTGATACTTAACCATGTGGTTTAGTATAAGCGCGCACGAAAATGCGTCAAGCCGGAACCCGCCCGCGCGGGTCCGCACGACTGCGTGATCGGGCTGCGATCGTGCGAAACGCGATCAGTACGGCGCGACAGGCCGCGTGCGCCGGGGCGGGCGAGGCGGCGGCACCTGCTGCTGGCCGTAGGCAAAGCGGGGATTGCGGTCGCAATACAGCAAGCGGCCGGAGACGCTCGCCTGGCACTGCTCAAAGGTGCTGTAGGCGCATTCGCCGGGATAATCATATTCACCGCCCTGGGCGCACCAGGGATAATCGCGTGCCGCCGCCGGCGTGATGGAGACGAAGCCGGCAAGGACCGTCGCGCACAGCGTCAGCAGTGCCAATTGCGTCTTGCGCATGATCCCAACTCCTTTGCTCACGGCGCGAGATACGCGCCATCTATCATCAGGTTTCGCCGCAGCGTTTTATTCCGGATCAACGACACAACGCACGCAAGAAAAAAGCCCTGCCGAACGGCAGGGCTTCCTTCCCAGTCATCACAAGATCGCTACTCGACCTTCAGGCCGGCGAACTCGACCACCTTCTTCCACTTCTCGGTCTCGGCCTTGATCTCCTCGCCGAACGCCTCGGGGGTCTGCACACGCGGCTCGCCGCCGAGCTCGACCAGGCGCTTGGTCATGTCGGGCTCCTTCATCAGCGTGTTGATCTCGCTGTTGAGCTTGGCGATGATTTCCTTCGGCGTGTTCTTCGGCGCACCCATGCCGAACAGCGCGCTGGCCTCATAGCCCTTGACGGTGTCGGCGATCGGCTGCACGTCGGGCAATTGCGGCGAACGTTCCGCAGTGGTGACGCCGATCGCGCGCAGTGAGCCGGAGCGGATGTGCTGGATGATCGAGGGCATGTTGTCGAAGATCACCTGCACCTGGCCGCCGAGCATGTCGGTGATCGCGGGCGCCGCGCCGCGATAGGGCACGTGCTGCATCTTGCAGCCGGTCATGGCCATGAACATCTCGCCGGAGAGATGCACCGAGGTGCCGTTGCCGGACGAGGCCATGTTCACCTTGCCGGGATTGGCCTTCACATATTCGATGAACTCGGCGACGTTCTTGGCCGGCACGTCCTTGTTGACGGTCATCACGTTCGGCACGCGCTGGAACGAGGCGATCGGCGCGATGTCGCGCACGAAGTTGAACTTGAGGTTGCTGTACAGCGAGGCGTTGATGTAGTTGGCCGGATTGACCATTTGCAGCGTGTAGCCGTCGGGCTCGGCGTTGATGACCGATTCGGTCGCGATATTGTTGCCGGCGCCCGGCTTGTTCTCGATCACGAACTGCTGGCCGAACTTTTCCGACAGCCGCTGGCCGATCAGCCGCGCCAGGATGTCGGTGGCGCCACCCGGCGGATAGCCGACCACCCATTTCACCGGACGGGCCGGATAATCGGCAGCGAGGGCCTTCGACAGCGGAGTGGCTGCAAGCGGACTTGCGGCGAGCAGGCCCAGCGCGGTACGGCGAGTGATCATTTCAAGGGTTCTCCCACGTGTTGTTCTTGAAAGCCGGATGTCTTGAAAGTGGCGTCGGCGCGGTTGTAACAAAGCTTGCTGCGGGCGGAAAGTGCGCGGGGCGCATCACGACGAAAGGATAAGGCATGCCGGTCAAGGTCGAAGCCCTGGATCATCTCGTGATCAACGTCGCCGATGTCGCGGTGACCGCCGAGTGGTACCGCAGGATTCTCGGCATGGAAGTCAAGGTGTTCGACCCCGGCGGCGGCAAAGCGCCGCGGACTTCCCTTCAGTTCGGTAACCAGAAGATCAACGTCCGGCCGCGCGATGCCGACAAGGTGGAGTGGTTCACCGCCGACCACCAGACCGCCGGCAGCGAGGACCTCTGCTTTCTCACCTCCGCCGCGCCTGACGAGGTGGTGGCGCATTTGCAGGCACATGGCGTCGCCATCGAGGAAGGCCCGGGCCCCAGGCAGGGCGCCCGCGGCACGCTACGCTCGGTCTATTGCCGGGATCCCGATGGCAGCCTGATCGAGATTTCGTCGTACGAAAACTAGATTCGTCATTCCGGGGCGATGCGCAGCATCGAACTATGGTGCGCAGTTGCGCACCTGAGAACCTCGAGATTCCCCGGTGCGCAATTGCGCACCTGAGGTCTGGTCCTTCGGACCATCCCGGAATGACGAAGGAGAGAACGAGCGCGCGGCCACTGCGTAGCGCACTGCCATCGCCCCGATTTGCGCCCCGCGCCGTCCGATGGCAGGAAGACGCAATAATCAAAAGGCAGCCGCCAGCAAGATGCAGGCTGCACGGGAGGTCGCCATGCCTGTTCAACACGCCACAGCCGGAATCGTGGGTCCGTTCGACGGGCTCGACGTGCCCTGGCTCTTGAGGATGCGCGCCGAGGTCCGGCGTGATCATCCGTTCCTGATCTGGGCGCCGTTCGATGCGCCGGCGCGGCGCTGGAGCTATGGCGAGTTTCACGAGCGGGTCGGCGCGCTCGCGGCGGGGCTCGCCAGACGCGGCATCAGGCCGGGCGAATATGTGCTCATTCATCTCGACAATTGCATCGAGGCGATGCTGGCCTGGTTTGCCTGCGTCGAGCTGGGGGCCATCGCCGTCACGACCAACACGCGCTCGGCGCCGGCCGAGATCGCGTATTTCGCCGATCATTGCGGCGCAGTCGCCGCGATCACGCAGCCGGCCTATGCCGAGGTCGTCGCCCAGAACTGCCGCAACATTCGCTGGATGGCGGTAACGTCGCATGACGCGGGCGCGGCGCCCGCGCAAGCGGTCTCGCGCGGCGACAGCTTTGAATCCCTGTTCGCTGACAGCGCCGACCGTCCCAGGCGCGCGACCGATCCGCTGGCGCCGTGCAGCGTGCAGTACACCTCGGGCACGACGTCGCGGCCGAAGGCGGTGCTGTGGACCCACGCCAACGCGCTGTGGGGCGCCAAGATCAACGCCGCGCATGAGGACCTCCATGCGAGCGACGTGCACCAGGCCTATTTGCCGCTGTTCCACACCAATGCGCTGGCCTACTCGATGCTGGCGACGTTGTGGGTCGGCGGCTCTTGCGTCATCCAACCGCGCTTCTCCGCAAGCCGGTTCTGGGGCGTCGCGCGCGAGCACGGCTCGACCTGGACCTCGACCATCCCGTTCTGCATGAAGGCGCTGCTCGAGCAGGAGATCCCGAAAGACCATAAATTCCGCCTGTGGGGCACGGCGATCAACGAACCGCCGGCCTTCGCGGCGTTCGGCGTCAAGATGATCGGCTGGTGGGGCATGACCGAGACCATCACCCACGGCATCGTCGGCGAGGTCGACCAGCCCAACATCCCCATGTCGATCGGCCGCGCCGCGCCAGAGTACCAGATCCGCATCACCGACGATGAGGGACGACCGACCGAGGTCGGCGACACCGGCAATCTATCGATCAAGGGCTTTCCCGGCCTGTCGCTGTTTGCCGAATATCTGCACAACGAGGCGGCGACCCGCGAAAGCTTTGACGAGCACGGCTTCTTCCTCACCGGTGACCGCGTCGAGCGGCTGGAAAACGGCTTCATCAGGTTCGGCGACCGCGCCAAGGACATGTTGAAGGTCGGCGGCGAGAACGTCGCGGCCTCCGAGATCGAGCAGGTGATCGCGCTCGTCCCGGGCGTGCGCGAGGCGGCCGTGGTGGCGAAGAAGCATCCGATGCTGGACGAGGTGCCCGTCGTGTTCATCATCCCGCATGGCGGCGTCGCGGCTGCGCCGCTCGATTTCCATGACCGCGTGATGGAAGCCTGCCGCAAGGGCCTCGCCGACTTCAAGCTGCCGCGCGAGATCAGGCTGGTCGACGACATGCCGCGCTCGACGCTGGAGAAGGTGGCGAAGGCGGAGCTCAGGAAGATGGTGGGGTGATCTTGTAGGGTGGGTTAGCCGAAGGCGTAACCCACCTCTTTGATATCCGCGGCGGCAGAAGTGGTGGGTTACGCTAGCGGACCGCGCTTCGCGCGACCGCGAGCTAACCCACCCTACGGCATCTCGCCTTAAAACGACCCCAGCGCCACCGGGCGGAACGCCTGCAGCAGCTGCTGGTCGAGCTTGCCGCCCATGCCTTCCATCATGGTGAAAGCGCGGGAGTGGGTGAAGGGCATGCGGTAGGCGCGCTTCTCCACGAGAGCTGCGTAGATGTCGACGATCGTCGTCAGGCGCACGATGTCGCTGATCTGGTTCGACGACAGACCGTTCGGATAGCCGGAGCCGTCGAGGAATTCATGGTGATGCAGCACGACATCCAGCATCTCCGGCGGGAAGCCGCCTTGAGCGGCAAGCGCGTCGTAGCCGCGGCGCGGATGCTGGCGAACCTCGGCCATCTCCTCGTCGGTGAGCTTGCCGGGCTTGTCGAGCAGCGCAGAGGGAACGAAGGCCTTGCCGACATCGTGCAGCAGCGCGGCGCGGGTCAGCCGGCGCTGATCGTCCTCGCGCATGCCGAGATGCTGCGCGAAGGAAACTGCAAAGCCGGTGACGAACAGGCAGTGCCGGTAGCTGCCGACGTGGTGGCAGCCGACCGTGGTGAGCCATTCACGCAGTGAGGAATGCTTGATCGCCTTCAGGATCTTGCTCTCGGCGGCGATGACGTCGTCGAAGGTCAGGGGCACGCCGAGCGGCAGCTTCTCGAACATCTTCTTCAGCACCGCATGCGCCGCCTCGACGCCGCGGTTGAGCGTCTTGCCGCGATCGGTCGCGTCATAGGTGGCGGTGTCGGGGAAGGCGGCGCGGATGCGCTGAAGGATCGCGTCGGCCTGCAGCGGCCGCGAGATCGTGTCGGTCGCTCCAAGCGCCCACGCCTGCATGGTGCCGTGATGCAGGGCGTCCGCAAGCACGAACAGCCGCGGCATGGAGCGATAGGCATCGCCGCGCAGCTTGTTGCGCACCCGCTGCACGCTCTCGGGCGAGCGCAGGTTGATATCGACGACGAGACCGGAGAGATCGCGCGAGGGCTGCTCGGGGATGTCCTGGGTGGTCACCGTCGAGACCTCGCCGACCGCCTTCAGGATGCTGGCGAGCTCGGTGCTTTCGTCGCTCCGGTCGGAGGCGAGCAGAAGCCGGCGTTTGGCGGCGGTTTTGGCTGGCGCGTTCATGGCTTCCCCAAAGGCACGGGACGGGATTTGGCGTCAGCCTAAGCCGGATCAGGTTCTCCGGCCCTTAAGAGGCGTGCTCAATGGAACCCTTCGGAATTGGGCGCAATTCTACGGAATTCGGGTTCCGGGAGCGGAACAACAAAACAGCGAAAACAACCCCATGCACAGTAGAACGACCATTGAAAATGCTGGACTTTTTTTGAGCGCCGGAGGGGAGGCTCTTGAGACACATCGGGTTCATGCGCAAGGGCGGTGTCGCGCGACCGAAATCATCCCGGCTAGAATGAACGCGAAACAAGAAGGGGCGGAAACCATGCCAGGGATCAATCGGGACGGCGTCGGCATCTACTACGAAGTCCATGGCGAGGGTCCGCCGCTGCTGCTGACCCACGGCTACTCCTCGACCTCGGCGATGTGGCACGGCCAAGTCGATGCGCTCGCGAGGGATCACAAGCTCATCCTGTGGGACATGCGCGGCCACGGCCAGTCCGATTATCCCGATGATCCCAAAGCCTACAGCGAAGCGCTCACGGTCGGCGACATGGCGGCGATCCTCGATGCCGTCGGCGCGGAGCGCGCCATCATCGGCGGTCTCTCGCTCGGCGGCTACATGTCGCTCGCCTTCTATCGCGCTTATCCGGAACGCGCCCGCGCGCTCCTGATCATCGACACCGGCCCCGGCTTCCGGAAGGACGACGCGCGCGAGGCCTGGAACGCGCGTGCGCTCGCGACCGCCGACAGGCTCGACCGCGAAGGCCTCGACGTGCTGAAGCAGGCGACGCGCGAGCGCGCCACCGCCAACCATCGGAACGCCAAGGGGCTGGCCCTCGCCGCACGCGGCATGATGACCCAGCGCGATGCGCGCGTGATCGAACTGCTGCCTGATATCAAGGTGCCCAGCCTGATCGTGGTCGGCGCCGACGACACGCCGTTCCTTGCCGCCTCCGACTACATGGCGGCCAAGATCCCAGGCGCGCAAAAGGTCGTGATCCCCGCCGCCGGACACGCCGTCAACATCGATCAGCCCCACGCTTTTGTTGACGCGGTCGCGCCTTTCCTGAAGAACTTGCCGGGATAGGCCGAACAGGGACGTAAGCAATGAAGCGAGCGATGGTGGTTGCGGGCGCCGTGTTGCTGTCGATGTCTGCGCAGGCCGAGCCGTTCGGCACCGCGGCGCCGCGCCAACCCTTCGTCACGACCTTGTCGAACAACACGCCGCTCGCGTACGGCATGGATGCCGAGCAGACCGCGCGCGCCCTGGGGCAGCCGCTGCAATATGTGCGGGGGCGCCCCGGCAACGAGATCTATCTCGCGCTGCGCAATCTCGGCGGCAGCGGGCTGATCCCCTACCGCCATCGCCTGTTCCTGCAATTCCGCCACGGACGGCTGGCGGGATGGAAGGAGGATTACGGCGAGAACTGGATGTGGGAGTGACGTGTATCTCCTCATGGTGAGGAGCGGCGAAGCCGCGTCTCGAATCATGCAGGTCCCGCTGCTGCATCTCGGCCTTGCATCCTTCGAGACGCGCGCGAGGGCGCGCTCCTCAGGATGAGGGGAGAGAGCTGAACTTCGGATCGACAACCAAGAAGGACAACCCGCGTGGGACAGGACATCAAACTGACCGCTTCCGATAATTTCCAGCTCGGCGCCTATCGCGCCGATCCCGCCGGCGCGCCGAAAGGCGCGGTGGTGGTGATCCAGGAAATCTTTGGCGTCAACCATCACATCCGCTCGGTCTGCGATCGCCTCGCCAAAGAGGGCTATGTGGCGATCGCGCCGTCGATCTTCGACCGGACCACGCCGAATTTCCAGACGGGCTATACGCCTGACGAGATCGCAGAGGCGCGAAAATTCGTCGCCAATCCGGATTGGGCCGCGATGCTGCGCGACACCCAAGCCGCGATCGATGCGGTCAAAAGCGTCGGCCCGGTCGGCGTCATCGGCTTCTGTCTCGGCGGCAGCATCGCCTTCGTCGCGGCGACGCGGCTGTCGGGGCTGAAGGCCGCGGTCGGCTATTACGGCGGCGCGGTCGTGCGCTTCGCCGACGAGACACCGAAGGTTCCGACGCAGCTGCATTTCGGTGAGAAGGATGCCGGCATTCCGCTGACCGATGTCGAGACCGTCAAGGCCAAGCGGCCGGACGTCGAAGTTTTCATCTATCCCGGCGCGCAGCACGGTTTCCATTGCGACGAGCGGCCGAGCTACGACAAGGCCAGCTCCGACATCGCCTGGCCGCGCAGCATGGAATTTTTCGCGAAGCATTTGAAGTGACGCGCACAGTTCTCTCCTCCGTCATTCCGGGATGCGCCGTAAGGCGCAGGCCCGGAATCCATACTCCCGATCGTGGTTATGGATTCCGGGCTCGCGCTGCGCGCGCCCCGGAATGACGAGAGGAGAAAGCAGGAATCGGGTGGCTGCGTCATGGCGGCCGGCGATAGAGCTGGCCGGTCACGCCAACTCACGCCGGGAGATTGCCATGCAGCAGGCCAATACGAACCTCGTCATCCGCAATCCGTTCGGAACCTTGGACGTCCGGGCGCCTAACGATTCCGAGGTGATGGACTATGCCGCCTCCACCGCGCTTGCCGGCGATGCCGCCGACGTCAACGCGGCGCAATGGGCATGCATTGCCGCATCATCCGATCCGCTCGAGGGCATCTGGGCGAGCCGCTGGAACGGCGGTGCCGACCCGACCATTGCGGGTGATACGCCGGACAAGTGGAAAGAGGGACGCGCCGAAGTGCGGATTGCGGGCGAACGCATCTATCTGCGCTTTGACTGGGACGATGGCCGCCGGCACGGGCTGATCGATGCCGCGCGCGAGGGTACGCGGCTGGTCGGCAAGTACATCAACCTGACCAATCCAGCGATCATGCGGCCGTGGGTCGGGCGCGTGGTCGATGCGGCGCGCATTGATGGATGTTTTCCGAACGGGCGGTTGGATTTTCGGAGGTGAGTGCGGACGTAGCGTTCCGCCACTCTCACCTCTCGTCATTCCGGGACGCGACGAAGTCGCGGGCTATGGTGCGCAATTGCGCACCATAGAATCCATCGGGCGTCAGAGTTGGTGGTGCGATGGATTCTTAGGTGCGCAATTGCGCACCATAGCTCGCGCTTGCGCGCGCCCCGGAATGACGAAGGGAGAGAGTTGCGCTCTGGTCTTAAAACCAGCGCTCGCCGACGAACACGGTGTCGCCGGGCGCCAAGGGCGTGCCGAGCGGCACAACGGCCCGCATGGCGCCGCCGGCTTCGGTGTGCGTCACGGTGACGACGTCGCGCTTGGCGCGCGGCGAGAAGCCGCCGGCAATCGCGACGGCGCTTTCGACCGTCATGTTCGGGACATAGGGATACTGGCCGGGCGCGGAGACTTCGCCGAGGATGAAGAACGGGCGATAGGTGTCGATCTCGACGGCGACCGAGGGTTCGCGGATGTAGCCGTTGCGCAGGCGCGCGCCGATCTCGCCGGCGAGCCCTGCGGTGGTGCGGCCACGCGCGGGCACGGCGCCGATCAGCGGCATGGTGATGGAGCCGCCGGCATCGATCGCGTAGCTGTTGGTGAGACCTTCCTGGCCGTAAACCACGACGCGGAGCTTGTCGCCGGCGTCGAGATGGTAGGAGGCGTCGTAGCGCACCGGCCCCGCCATCGGCGCGGCGTAGCCGACCGGCATGGGCGCAGGCGCGGAGGCAAAGGAATTGCGCAGCGCGCCAATGGCGCCGCCACCGTCGGCGACGACAACAGGCTGCGGCGCGCTGTAGGGCTGGCCATAGGCCATCGCGTCGAGATCGGGCCGGGGCTGCACCATCGCGACGGGGCCGGCAGTCTGCATGCAGCCGCCCAGGGTCAGCGCGGCGGACGCTGCCAAGATCGACCATCGAAACGCGCGTGCAACCGGCACCGGACCTGTCCCTCGAAACGAGATGGCTCCAGTGATGCACTGGTTATGGTTAATAAAGCGTTGAGCGGGGCGATGAGGTGCGATCGTGCCTGCTACGCAGACGGTGCGCTCCCTCTCCCGCTTGGGGGAGAGGGTTGGGGAGAGGGTGTCTCCACACAGAGACTCCCCAAGAGGAGAGAGCCCTCTCCCGCATTGCATCTCACGATGCAATGCGACCTCCCCCGCTTGCGGGTAGGGCTATCGCATATGGGCAAGGACGGTGAGGAGGAAGTCGTTATTCCACCTCGCCTGGAGCATTTTGTGGCTGATGCGGGCCGGACCAGGCGTGGCTTGCAGGGCATTGATGGCCAGCTTGCGGAT
>NZ_JAFCJZ010000034.1 GCF_018130765.1 Bradyrhizobium iriomotense | reverse complement strand
TCACCTTCAAGAACGGCCTCGAATACTTCCATGCCGTCGCAGCAGGATGGAGCCTCAGAGATATGTGCATGCCCTAGTGCGAAAGCAGGGACGACACCGTGAGCGTGGCTGGCGCCGTCGCGTCAAACAAACCACCAGCCTGCTAATCCAGCCCCTGCGCAGCCGGCATCTCCTGCGTCGGCTGGATCGTCGGAGCAGGCTTGGCCTGATCGACTGTCGGCACTGCGGCCTCGGCGGGTTTGGCCTGCACGGCGGCGGTCTGCTGCGGAGGTTGCGCCTGCGGCGCCTGGGCCTGCGGCGGCACCGGCTCGACCGGCTTCACGGCTGCGACCGGCGTCTCGCCGCGTGGCGGAGCTGCCTTGGGCAGCGGCACGGTGCGCCTCGCGACGTGCGGGATCGAGGCCGGCGGGCGCGGCGGGCCGCTGCGGATCATGGTCGGCGGCGGCAGTGCGCTTTGCGGGCCGTAAGAGCCGACCGCACGCTCCTCATCGGGTGGCGCCATGCCGTAGGCATCGGCAGCGGGCATGAAGCGGATGATCCGGCCGTCGCGGGCGTCGATCACGAGCCGGCCGTCGTCGCCGCGGCGGTCGATCACCGAGATGGTGTAGACGCTGCCGCGCAGCCGCGGGATACCGAGCGGCGAGAAGCCGTTGTCGCGCAACACCGCGTAGACCTCTGTCGGCGGCAGCAGTGCCGGGGCGGGGCCACGCTCTTCGTAGCCATAGCCGTAGCCGTAGCGCGGCGGCGGAGGCGGCGCGGCTTCCGGCGGCCCATAGGGGCCGTCGAAATCCGACACCGCGATCATGGCCCCTCCCGCAATACCGTTCGCTGGAACTTGCGCTTGAGCCGTGCTGGCGACCAGCGCCAGCGCGGCGGCGGCCACACATCCTGTGAAAAACTTCATGGTCGAGACGCTCCTGTCAGGCCCTGAATGGAGCGCGCTCTTTCGCTTCTCGCGGCGTGACGCGCCTTCCGAAGGGCCGATCCGAAGCTTCATCGGGGATTTCGGCGTCCACAGGGCCGGATCAGGGCGCGTTTGCTTCAAAACCGGGGCTGCGCAACTTTTGGAAAGCGATTGATTGACTTATCGGGAATCGGGACTTCCGCGCGCTTGTGTGCTAGACAAAAATTTGGCACAGTGATGGTTAGGACAGGAAAGCTGTCTTAATTTTGCTTGCGGTTCCGGCATAGGGATTGCAACGAAAGTCGGTGCTCTCGAGCGCCAAGAAGGCAACAGGCAAAGCCGTTCTCGGGGACGTAGAACGCCTAGGCCTGAATTTAAGAAAATGCGGCTCGCAGCGGACGAGCGGTGACCCAGAGGCGGGTGCCGCGGAACGCCCAAGGTGCGCCGAAGAGAGCGGTGAGACAGCTTGCCGCATGGAGAGGACAGGAACAATGAACGGGTCGCAATTCGAGCGCGCAAACATCGTGGCAGAAGAGCTGTCGGCGACGGTCGCCTCGAAAACGACCGATCCGATTCAGGAACACAATTCGCGCCCTCCCGCCGAAGGTCTCTACGATCCGAGCCTGGAGAAGGACTCCTGCGGCGTCGGCTTCATCGCCAACATCAAGGGCAAGAAGTCGCGCGAGATCGTCGCGGACGCGCTCAGCATCCTCTGCAACCTCGAGCATCGCGGCGCTGTCGGCGCCGACCCGCGCGCCGGTGACGGCGCCGGCATCCTGGTGCAGATCCCGCACACCTTCTTCAGCCGCAAGGCCAAGGAGCTCGGCTTCACGCTGCCGGCGCCCGGCGAATATGCCATCGGCGCGCTGTTCATGCCGCGCGACACCGCCTGGCGCAACGTCATCAAGAGCATCATCGGCGACCAGATCAGGGACGAGGGTCTGACCCTGCTCGGCTGGCGCGACGTACCGACCGACAATTCCTCGCTCGGCGTCACCGTGAAGCCGACCGAGCCCGCCTGCATGCAGGTGTTCATCGGCCGCAACGGCACCGCCAAGACCGAGGACGAGTTCGAGCGCCGGCTCTACATCCTGCGCAAGTCGATCTCGCAGGCGATCTATCAGCGTCGCGACCGCGGCCTCTCCGGCTATTACCCGTGCTCGATGTCCTGCCGCACCGTGATCTACAAGGGCATGTTCCTCGCCGATCAGCTCGGCAAGTACTATCCCGATTTGCATGAGGCGGACTTCGAGAGCGCGCTCGCCCTCGTTCACCAGCGCTTCTCGACCAACACCTTCCCGGCGTGGTCGCTGGCGCATCCCTATCGCATGATCGCGCATAACGGCGAGATCAACACGCTGCGCGGCAACACCAACTGGATGGCGGCGCGCCAGGCCTCGGTGAGCTCCGAGCTCTACGGCAAGGACATCAACCGGCTCTGGCCGATCTCTTATGAAGGCCAGTCGGACACCGCCTGCTTCGACAACGCGCTCGAATTCCTGGTGCAGGGCGGCTACTCGCTGCCGCACGCCGTCATGATGATGATTCCGGAGGCGTGGGCCGGCAATCCCTTGATGGATGAAAAGCGCCGCGCCTTCTACGAATATCATGCCGCACTGATGGAGCCGTGGGACGGCCCCGCCGCGATCGCCTTCACCGACGGCCGCCAGATCGGCGCCACGCTCGACCGCAACGGCCTGCGGCCGGCGCGCTATCTCGTGACCAAGGACGACCGCATCGTGATGGCGTCCGAGATGGGCGTGCTGACGATCCCCGAGGACCAGATCATCACCAAGTGGCGCCTGCAGCCCGGCAAGATGCTGCTGGTCGACCTCGAGCAGGGCCGCCTCATCCCGGACGACGAGATCAAGGCCGAGCTTGCCAGGAGCCATCCCTACAAGGAGTGGCTGGAGCGGACCCAGATCGTGCTGGAAGAGCTGCCGAAGGTGCCGACCACCGGTGTGCGCTCGAACCTGTCGCTGCTCGATCGCCAGCAGGCGTTCGGCTACAGCCAGGAAGACATCACCATCCTGATGACGCCGATGGCGGCCACCGGCGAGGAAGCCGCGGGCTCGATGGGCAACGACACGCCGATCTCGGCGCTGTCGGACAAGGCCAAGCCGCTGTTCACCTACTTCAAGCAGAACTTCGCGCAGGTCACCAACCCACCGATCGACCCGATCCGCGAGGAGCTGGTGATGAGCCTCGTCTCCATCATCGGACCGCGGCCGAACCTGTTCGACCTGCAGGGCCTGGCCACGACCAAGCGCCTTGAAGTGCGCCAGCCGATCCTGACCGACGCGGACCTGGAAAAGATCCGCTCGATCTCTGATGTCGCCGACTCCCACTTCAAGTCGCGGACGCTGGACACCACCTTCCACGCCGGTCTCGGCGCGGCCGGCATGGACCAGGTGCTGGACGAGCTCTGCGCGCGCGCTGAAAGCGCGGTGCGCGAGGGCGTCAACATCATCATCCTGTCCGACCGCATGGTCGGCACCGACCGCGTGCCGATCCCGGCACTACTGGCCTGCGCCGCCGTGCATCATCATCTGATCCGCGTCGGCCTGCGCACCTCGGTCGGTCTCGTCGTCGAATCCGGCGAGCCGCGCGAAGTGCATCACTTCGCCTGCCTCGCGGGCTACGGCGCCGAAGCGATCAATCCTTATCTGGCGTTCGAAACCATCATCGCGATGAAGGACCGCCTGCCCGGCTCGCTCGACGACTACGAGATCGTCAAGCGCTACATCAAGTCGATCGGCAAGGGCCTGCTCAAGGTGATGTCCAAGATGGGCATCTCGACCTACCAGTCCTATTGCGGCGCGCAGATCTTCGACGCGGTCGGCCTCAAGGCGGACTTCGTCTCGAAGTTCTTTGCCGGCACGCATACGCGCGTCGAGGGCGTCGGTCTTGCCGAGATCGCGGAAGAGGCCGTGCGCCGCCATGCCGACGCGTTCGGCGAGGCGCTGGTCTACAAGGGCGCGCTCGACGTCGGCGGCGAATATGCCTATCGCAGCCGCGGTGAGGACCATGCCTGGAACGCCGAGTCGGTGTCGCTGCTCCAGCACGCCGCGCGCGGCAACTCCCAGGAGCGCTACCGCGCCTTCGCCAAGATCCTCAACGAGCAGTCCGAGCGTTTGCTGACTCTGCGCGGCCTGTTCCGGATCAAGAACGCCGAAGAAGAGAAGCGCAAGCCGATCCCGCTCGACCAGGTCGAGCCGGCCAAGGACATCGTCAAGCGTTTTGCCACGGGCGCCATGTCGTTCGGCTCGATCTCGCGCGAGGCGCACACCACGCTCGCGATCGCCATGAACCGGATCGGCGGCAAGTCGAACACCGGCGAAGGCGGCGAGGAAGCCGACCGCTTCAAGCCGATGCCGAACGGCGATTCCATGCGTTCGGCGATCAAGCAGGTCGCCTCGGGCCGCTTCGGCGTCACCACGGAGTATCTCGTCAACTCCGACATGATGCAGATCAAGATGGCGCAGGGTGCCAAGCCCGGCGAAGGCGGCCAGCTGCCCGGCCACAAGGTTGACGCGACCATCGCCAAGGTCCGTCACTCGACGCCGGGCGTCGGCCTGATCTCGCCGCCGCCGCACCACGACATCTACTCGATCGAGGACCTGGCGCAGCTGATCTACGACCTCAAGAACGTCAACCCGACGGGTGACGTCTCGGTCAAGCTCGTCTCCGAGATCGGCGTCGGCACGGTCGCGGCGGGCGTCGCCAAGGCGCGCGCCGACCATGTCACCATCGCGGGCTTCGAGGGCGGCACCGGCGCTTCGCCGCTGACCTCGATCAAGCACGCCGGCTCGCCGTGGGAGATCGGCCTCGCCGAAACCCACCAGACCCTGGTGCGCGAGCGGCTGCGCAGCCGCATCGTGGTCCAGGTCGACGGCGGCTTCCGCACCGGCCGTGACGTCGTGATTGGTGCCCTCCTCGGCGCCGACGAGTTCGGCTTTGCCACCGCCCCGCTGATCGCGGCCGGCTGCATCATGATGCGCAAGTGCCATCTCAACACCTGCCCGGTCGGCGTCGCCACCCAGGACCCAGTCCTGCGCAAGCGCTTCACCGGCCAGCCCGAGCACGTCATCAACTACTTCTTCTTCGTCGCGGAGGAAGTCCGCGAGATCATGGCCTCGCTCGGTTTCCGCACCTTCAACGAGATGGTCGGCCAGGTGCAGCTGCTCGACCAGACCCGCCTGGTCGCGCACTGGAAGGCCAAGGGCCTCGACTTCTCGAAGCTTTTCGTCAAGCAGAAGGAAGAGAAGGGCCAGAAGATCTATCACTCCGAGCGCCAGAACCATCATCTGGAGGCAGTGCTCGACCGCACGCTGATCGAGAAGGCCCAGCCCGCACTCGACCGCGGCGCGCCGGTGAAGATCGACGCCACCATCAACAGTACCAACCGCTCCGCGGGTGCGATGCTGTCGGGCGCGGTCGCCAAGATTTACGGCCATGCCGGCCTGCCGCACGACACCATCCATGTCAGCCTCAAGGGCACCGCTGGCCAGGCCTTCGGCGCCTGGCTCGCGCATGGCGTCACCTTCGACCTCGAGGGTGAAGGCAACGACTATGTCGGCAAGGGCCTCTCGGGCGGCAAGATCATCGTCAAGCCGCCTGCCAACAGCGGCATCGTGCCCGAAGAGAGCATCATCGTCGGCAACACCGTGATGTACGGCGCGATCCAGGGCGAGTGCTATTTCCGCGGCATCGCCGGCGAGCGTTTCGCTGTGCGTAACTCGGGCGCAGTCGCCGTGGTCGAGGGCGCGGGCGATCATTGCTGCGAATACATGACCGGCGGCATCGTGGTCGTGCTCGGCAAGACCGGGCGCAACTTCGCGGCCGGCATGTCGGGCGGCATTGCCTACGTGCTCGACGAGACCGGCGACTTCGACAAGCTGTGCAACATGGCGATGGTCGAGCTTGAGCCGGTGCTGTCGGAAGAGCTGATCAACGCCGGCACCTATAATCACTCCGGTGACCTCGAGGCGCACGGCCGGGTCGACGTGTTCAAGAATCTGCTCGCCTCCGACGTCGAGCGGCTGCACGTCCTGATCTCGCGCCACGCCAAGGCGACCGGCTCCAAGCGCGCCATCGAGATCCTTGCCAACTGGAAGGACTGGCTGCCCAAATTCCGCAAGGTGATGCCGGTCGAGTACCGGCGCGCGCTGCGCGAGATGGCCGCCAACGCGGACGCCGAGCCGAAAATCGCGATCGGCGCGTAAGAACAAGCCTCATGGTGAGGAGGCGCGTAGCGCCGTCTCGAACCATGAGACCAGTATCCGAGCCTCCATCCTTCGAGACGCGGCGCGAAAAGTGCGCCGCTCCTCAGGATGAGGAGTGAGAGAACAAACGAATTAAGCGGCAGGGACTTCGGGTTTAATGGGCAAGATCACGGGTTTTCTGGAAATCGAACGGCACGACCGCAAGTACACCCCGGTCGCCGAGCGCGTGAAGCATTACAACGAGTTCGTCGTTCCCTTGAGCGAGAAGGAAGTGCGCGACCAGGCCGCGCGCTGCATGAACTGCGGCATTCCCTATTGCCACGGCACCGGCTCGGTCGCGCCGGGCACGCCCGGCTGCCCGGTCAACAACCAGATCCCCGACTGGAACGACCTCGTCTACCAGGGCAACTGGGAAGAGGCCTCGCGCAATCTGCACTCGACCAACAATTTCCCTGAGTTCACGGGACGCATCTGCCCGGCGCCGTGCGAAGCGTCCTGCACGCTCAACATCGACGACAACCCCGTCACCATCAAGACCATCGAATGCGCGATCGTCGACCGCGCCTGGGACAATGGCTGGCTGAAGCCTGAGATCGCCGCGGAGAAGACCGGCAAGAAGGTTGCCGTGATCGGCTCGGGTCCGGCCGGCATGGCCTGCGCGCAGCAGCTCGCACGCGCCGGCCACGACGTGCACGTCTACGAGAAGTACGCCAAGGCCGGCGGCCTGCTGCGCTACGGCATCCCCGACTTCAAGATGGAGAAGGGCGTCATCGACCGCCGCGTCAAGCAGATGGAAGGCGAAGGCGTCACCTTCCACTACAACAGCCATGTCGGCGCCGACGGCAATGTCGATCCGCGCGAGATGCTCAACGAGTATGACGCCGTCGCGCTGACCGGCGGCGCGGAAGCTCCGCGCGACCTGCCGATCCCCGGCCGCGACCTCCAGGGCATCCACTACGCCATGGACTTCCTGCCGCAACAGAACCGCCGCGTCTCCAGCGAGCCGCTGAACGGCGTCCAGGAGATTTTGGCCGGCGGCAAGCATGTCGTCGTCATCGGCGGCGGTGACACCGGTTCCGACTGCATCGGCACCTCGCTGCGCCAGGGCGCGCTGTCGGTGACCCAGCTCGAGATCATGCCCGCCCCGCCCGAGCGCGAGAACAAGGGCCTGACCTGGCCGAACTGGCCGTTGAAGATGCGCACCTCCTCCAGCCAGGCCGAAGGCGCCATCCGCGAATACGCCGTGCTGACCCAGAAGTTTTCGGGCGAGAACGGCCATGTCAAGAAGCTGCACTGCGTCCACGTCGACGACAAGTTCAAGCCGATTGCCGGCACCGAGTTCGAGCTCGACGCCGAGCTCGTCCTGCTCGCCATGGGCTTCGTCCACCCCGTGCACGAGGGCCTCTTGAAGCTGCTCTCGGTCGAGCTCGACCCGCGCGGCAACGTCAAGGCCAACACGCTCGACTATCAGACCTCGCGCCCGAACGTGTTCGCCGCCGGCGACATGCGCCGCGGCCAGTCGCTGGTGGTGTGGGCGATCCGCGAGGGGCGGCTCTGCGCCCGGTCGATCGACACGTTCCTGATGGGGAAGACGGATCTGCCGCGCTGAGCGAGGCGCGAGCTGACCGCTGAGACTGTCATCGCCCGCGAAAGCGGGCGATCCAGTATTCCAGAGACGTCAAACGTATACGGATAAGCCGCGGCGTACTGGATGCCCCGGTCAAGCCGGGGCATGACAGCGGAGAGAGCAACTTGCTTCACTCCAAGACGTGCGGAAAGTGCTGCGCGTCCCATTCGTCAAGCCGGAACAGCACCTTACCGTATTCGAGAAGCTGGTCGTTCGGTCTATAGGGGCGCGTCGAAACTTCAACGTCAGATGCAACTTCACTTGGCATCAAGTGAAAATGGTCGTTGGTCTCAGTCAGGGCCAGCAGTTGCTTCACAAGAAGGTCTCGGCCTTCCGGATTAAGCCATAGCTCGAATTCGCCAGCCGAATTGATGTCTAGGGTAATTCGAGCTGCCATGACAGCTTCCCTCAATTCTGCAGCCTCACGCCCACCATCACCACCGTCCCCTGCGAGCTCGAGCCCGCCTGGCTCGAATCCAGGATGTCGTGACGCAGCGTGCCCTTGATCCAGACGTTGCGGTTGAGCTTGTAGATCAGATTGCCTTCGAGCGAGTAGGTTTTGTCGTTGCGGTTCTGGTTCTGGTAGTCGTAGGTGCCGTAGGTGAACTTGCCGACCGCGGTGAGCCAGCGGCGGAAGTCGTGATCGACTTCGGCGGCATAGGTGTGCACGAGCACGCCGGATGAGCCGGGGACCGTGGTCTCGTTGATCTGCGTGTCGGTGAAGAATTTCACCGTGGTGAGGCCGCTCGCATTCCAGATCAGCGAGCCCGCGGTGAGGAAGCCGGCGAGCTGGCTGAGGCGCGGATCGACGTAGTTGCGCGCGGAATAGCCGACGGAGATCTCGCCGGTGAGGATGCGCGAGAATTCGAAGGACGAGCCGACCTTGGCATAGCCGCCGTTTGAATCGCGGAAATAGCCGTTGCGGTCGGCGGCCTGGTCGTGGACGCGGCTGTCGCCCTCGATCTCGACGAACGGCTTCAGCCCCGGCTTCAGATCGTAGGAGAAGCGGCCGACGCCGCCATACTGGTTGAAGTCGCGGTCGTTATTGCTGGAGGTCGAGCCGTCGGTGAGCTTCGAGTCGGTATAAGCCGTGCGATCCACCGTCGCGCCGGCAGCGACCTGGAAGCGATTAAAAGTCTGGTCGAAGCCGATCGTCGTGCCGTAGGTGGCGTAAACAGGATATTTCTGCAGGCCGGCCTGCACGTTGGGGCTGCCGGGATTGTCGGTGGCGAGCCGCAGGCGCAGCTGCGAGGTCAGCTTGAAATCGCGGTCGACGTCGACGCGGCCGTCGACATGGCCGGTGAAGTCGGGACGATCGATCTCGACCGGCGAGGGCGAGGCAAAGCCGTCGATCGTCGCCGGCATGTTGTTGGTGTAGCCCGAGAACGAGCCGCGCAGATCCGCGACCAGCGCGTGGCGCTCCCAGTCGGACACGACAAGGAGATCGGGCGCAACGACATAGACCGGCGAGCCGACCGGCTTGCTCAGTCGCGCCGGGTTGGTGTCATAGCCGGTGGAGAGCTCGAGCCCGCCCTTGATCAGGAAGCTGCCGGCGTAGTCGCCGACCGCGCCGAACGCGTCGTCATCGGCCTTGAGCCGGCGGCGCAGCGGCTGGCCGGGCACGTTGCCTGCCATCGCCGGGGGGACCGGTGTCTTGTGCGCATTCTCGGACGGCGGCGGCGCGATGCGCGGCGGGCCCAGCGTCCTGGCCGGCGTTGCCGGCGGCGGAGGCGACCCCGGGCCGAGCGCGCGCTTCGGCTTCGCCTGGCCGGGATAGAGTTTTGGCTGCTGCCGCTTGCGATTGAGCGAGTCGTAGCCGGAGCCGCTGGCGCCGTTGGCGGCCGGCAGGCCGTAGGTCGGGACCTGGCCGACGCGCGAGGTCGCCGGTGCCTGCTGGCCCTTGCGCGGATCGGCACTGGGATCGGGCAGCGCCGGCAGCGCGTCCGAGGGCGCCTGCGGCACGGCCGCCGTGCGACGCGTCGGCAGCGTGTCGGGCGAGGCGAAGCCGCCGCGGTTGGGATTGAACAGGTCGGGCGTAAGGCTCTGGGCCGCCGCCGGGGCGCTGCCGAGGGCCGTCAGCGCGAGGCACGGCAAAGCGGCGCGCAGCAAATGCGCGCGTTTGCTCCGGCCCATGCCTGGAGACGACCCCACGATGGAATAACTCCAACGAAATCAAACACTTTCAAGACGGCCTCCGACCGGCTGGCGGGAACCCATCGTTAATGGAGTTAAAACAATTATGGTTAATGACCGGTTGAGGGCATAAGGGCTCTCGTCGCCTCACTGGCCGCGGCGTGCTAAGCAGGCGCCAATGGGCGAACGCCCCTCCTCCCTGGACCTAGACATGCCGAGTTCGAAACCGCTGATGACCCAATCATCCGGCTCCACCCCCGATAGCGTCGAATCCGCGCTCCGCACGCTGGAGACGGAGAGCGGCGGCATCAACGCCCTCGCCGCCGCGCTGCGCGGCCCGCTGGGCGCGACCTTCGCCAGGGCGGTCGACCTGATCCGCAACGCCAAGGGCCGCGTCATCGTCACCGGGCTCGGCAAGTCCGGGCATATGGCGCGCAAGATCGCGGCGACGCTGGCCTCGACCGGCACGCCCGCCTTCTTCGTCCACACCGCGGAAGCCGCCCATGGCGACCTCGGCATGATCACCGCCGATGACGTCATCATGGCGCTGTCCTGGTCCGGCGAGCAGCCGGAGATGAAGACGCTCGTGAACTATTCGGCGCGCTTTGCGATCCCGATGATCGCGGTGACGTCGAACGCTGCGTCCTCGCTGGGACAAGCCGCCGATATCGTCATCGAGTTGCCCAAGGCGCGCGAAGCCTGCCCGCACAATCTGGCGCCGACCACCTCGACCATGATGCAGGTCGCGATCGGCGATGCCATCGCGATCGCGCTGCTCGAAGGCCGTGGCTTCACCGCGCTGGAGTTCGCGCATTTCCATCCCGGCGGCAAGCTGGGCGCGATGCTGAAATTCGTCCGCGACTACATGCGCACCGGTGCCGAGATCCCGCTCAAGCCTGAAGGCACCGAGATGTCGGACGCCGTGGTCGAGATGTCCGCCAAGGGGCTCGGCTGCGTCTGTATCGTCAACGATGCGGGCGAGGCCGTCGGCATCATCACCGACGGCGATTTGCGCCGCCACATGCGGCCCGACCTTCTGACGGCGACGGTCGACGAGATCATGACCAGGCAGCCGAAGTCCGTGCCGCCCTCGATGCTCGCGACCGAGATGATCGAGGTGCTGAACACCCGCAAGATCACGACGCTGCTGGTGACCGAGGCGAACAAGGTGGTGGGCATCGTGCATCTGCACGATCTGTTGCGCGCGGGCGTGGCGTAGGGTTTACCCGTCATCCCGGGGCATCGCGAAGCGATGAGCCCGGGATCCATCGTGCCGCAGAGTTTGCCTCGCTATGGATTCCGGGCTCGCGCCAAGTGGCGCGCCCCGGAATGACAGTGAGAGTGTGGCACGCTCCTCCTTCCCCACCGTCATTGCGAGCGCAGCGAAGCAATCCAGTCTGCCGCCGCGGAAAGATTCTGGATTGCTTCGCTGCGCTCGCAATGACGGCGGTTAGAGCGGCGCCGGAAACCGCGCCGCCTTCTCCTCCAGCGGCAGTCTCAGCCCGTTCGCCAGATACGACACCGTGCGGTAGAAGCCGCACAAGAGCATGATCTCCAGGATCTGCGCCTCGTCGTAGTGCGCCGAGAGCGTGGCGAACTCCTCGTCCGTGAATGTCGCGCTTGTATGCAGCGCGTCCACGGCTGCGATCAGCGCCTGCTCCGCCGGAGACCAGCAGGCCGACGTCGCATCGCCCTGCACGGTGGCACGGACCTCATCCTCGGTGAGCTTCGCCGGCCCGGCAAAGACAGCGACATGCACGCCCCATTCATATTCGCATTTGTTCAGCGCGCAGGTGCGGTCGATGACGATCTCGCGCTGGCGCAACGACAGCGGCCCGGGATCGAGCAGCCCGCCGGCCCGGAACTTGTCCCAGGCTCGGGCGTGGCCCGCCATCACCCGGAACAGCACCAGCGGCGGCGCGCCGCGCATGATGCGGTCGAACTGCGCCTGGATCTCCGGGGGATAAGGCGGGGTAAGCGGGGCAATGCGCGGTGAGGCCTGAGACATGGGCGGCTTCCGTTGCTACAAATAACGTAGCAATACGCTACACTATTTGTAGCGCGACGCAAGGGGACCGCCGATGGCGAAACAGGCTAACTCAAAGACACGCAGCGTCCGCGGTTCGCGCACCGGGCGACCGATCATGGCATTACTCGACCTGCTCGGCCGGCGCTGGGCCTTGCGGATTCTCTGGGAATTGCGCGAAGAGCCCCTCACCTCGCGCGCGCTACGTACGGCTTGCGATGAGGCTTCACCCACGGTACTGCAAGCGCGGCTGACGGAGCTGCGCGAGGCGGGGTTCGTGGAGCTGGGCGACGGTGGAGGCTACGGTCTGACGGCGCTGGGGCGGGAATTGTGCGAGACCTTCATGCCGCTGCACCGGTTTGCGGAGCGGTGGAAAAGGTAAATCTGAAAGCTTGCCGCGCGCTCCAATTTTCCTTCTCCCCTTGTGGGAGAAGGTGGCGCGAAGCGCCGGATGAGGGGTCTCTCTCCTCAAACTCAGCTCAGCGTTCGCGGAGACATACCCCTCACCCGTCTCGCCGCTTTGCGGCGAGCCACCCTCTCCCACAGGGGGAGAGGGTAAAAGAAAGCTACGCCGCCGCCACCGTCAGGTTGGCGCCGTCGACCTGCACCACCTTGACCCGCGTGCCCGCCGGCGTATCCGGGCCGGCAACGCGCCACACCGTGTCGCCAATGCGCACGGTGCCGTTGCCGTCGATGATCGGCTTCTCCAGCGTGAACTCGCGCCCGAGCAGCGCCTCGGTGCGCTTGTTGAGGAACGGGCTTGCGCTTTCATCGGGTTTCGGTCGGGCGAGGCGGCGCCAGACCGGGACGGCCGCCGCGGCGAACACCGCGAACATCACGAGCTGGATCTGCCAGGACAAAAGGACGGCGAACGAGATCAGGCCCACCAGCAGTGCCGCAAGCCCGAGCCAGAACAGGAAGACGCCCGGCGCGATCGTCTCCAGCGCCATCAGGATGAAGCCGAAGATCAGCCAATTCCACGTGCCGAGCGATACGAACATGTCGGTCATGACACGACCTCTGAATATTGGCGCATGCCCTTGTCGCAAGGCATGCGCCGGTGACTATCCCTGCCGCGGTGGTACCGCCGGCGGCGTGCCGCCGGTCGGCGGCACCGAGCCGGTGCGGCGCGCGGCGGCAGCCGCAGACGCCGCGCTTTCGCCGAACGTTGCCTTGGCGATCTCGCCGATGCCGGCGAGCGAGCCGAGCATGCTGGTCGCTTCCATCGGCAGCATGATGATCTTCTGGTTCGGCGCGTCGGCGAACTGTCCGAACGCCTTGATATATTTGTCGGCGATAAAATAGTTCAACGCCGCGACGTCGCCCTTGGAAATGGCTTCCGACACCGCCTGCGTCGCCTTGGCTTCGGCCTCGGCCAGACGCTCGCGCGCCTCGGCGTCGCGGAAGGCGGCTTCGCGGCGGCCTTCGGCCTGGAGGATCTGGCCCTGCTTGGCGCCCTCGGCGCGCAGGATCTCTGACTGGCGCTGGCCTTCGGCGGCGAGGATGTCGGCGCGCTTGACGCGCTCGGCCTTCATCTGCCGGCCCATGGCCTCGACGAGGTCGGCCGGCGGCACGATGTCCTTGATCTCGATGCGATTGACCTTGACGCCCCAGGGCGAGACCGCGGCATCGACCACGCGGAGCAGGCGCTCGTTGATCTCGTCGCGGTGCGACAGCACCTGGTCGAGATCCATCGAGCCCATCACCGAGCGGATGTTGGTCATGGTCAGGACCGTGATCGCCTGGTTGAGATTGGCGACCTCGTAGCTCGCTTTCGCAGCATCGAACACCTGGAAGAAGGCGACGCCGTCGACCGTCACGGTGGCGTTGTCCTTGGTGATGACCTCCTGCTCGGGGATGTCGATCACCTGCTCCATCATGTTGATCTTGCGTCCGACGCGATCGAAATAGGGCACGATCAGATTGAGCCCGGGGCTCAGCGTCTGGGTGTATTTGCCGAACCGCTCGATGGTCCAGTCATAGCCCTGCGGCACCGTCTTCACGCCGGCTAACAGCGTGACGATGACGAGCAAGACCAGAACAATCGCGAAAATGTCGAAACCGCTCATAGCTCCTCCAAGCCGGGAAAAAGGCCCTTTCCGGCGCTGTCATTGGTCGGGATTACGACCCTACCGGTTCAGCGGTCGCAATTCACGTCGGTATCGGCGCAATTCTGCACAAGACGTCGAGGGAGAGAACGATCACGATATGTATTTGCGGCGGGCTCTTGAAAGCGCGCGGGCGCAGACCTAGCAGCGGAAATTAACGAATTCGGCCCCAGGCGTCCGTCACGGACGGCGTCATTCGATCACGTCATTCGCAATTGCGAGCAGACCCGGGGAAAGCGTGACACCGAGCGCCCTGGCCGCCTTGAGGTTGATCACCAGCTCAAACTTCGTGGGATTCTGGACCGGCAGGTCGGCGGCCTGCGCGCCCTTCAGGATGCGGTCGATGTAACCCGCCGCGCGCCGGATCTGCTCGGCGCTGTCAGTGCTGTAGGACATCAGGCCACCCTCGTTGACGAAGGTACGGCTCCAGAACACCGCGGGCATGCGCGCCTCCGCGATCGCCCCGAGCAGATCGACGCGGTTGGCCATCGTGAAGAAGTCCGGCAGGATCAGCAGGCCGCCGTCCTGCCGCGAGGCCAGCGCCGCGATCGAGGCGGCGTCATGGACCGGCGCGGGCTCGACGGTCACGTGAAGCGTCCGTGCGGCGTCCTCGATCGTGCGCAGCATCAGCGGCGCGAACGGCGCGGTGGCGGGATTGTAGACGACGAAGACGCGGGACACTTTTGGCGTGACCTGCGTCAGCATCTCCAGCCATTTGCCGGCCAGCGGGCCGTCGTAATCGGTGAAGCCGGTGATGTTGCCGCCGGGATGCGCAAGGTTCTGGACAAAGCCCTGGCTGACGGGATCGGTGACAACGGCGAACACGGTCGGGATCGTCGCGGTGCGCCGGCGCAGCTCTTCGACCGAGGGCGTGCCGACCGCGAGCAGGATGTCGGGCTTGAGCGCGATCAGCTCGTCGGCGAGGCCAGCGATCCGCGCACGGTCGCCGGCGCCGCTGCGCCAATCGATCCGCAAATTCTCGTGCTCCTTCCAGCCGTGGCGGCCGAGCGCTTCGACCAGGATGGCGCTGCGCGTCTGCCCGATGGCATCGTCGGCGGCCGTGACTGAGAGTACGCCAAGCCGGCGTGCGGGCTGCTGCGCGAGCACCGACGACGGCAGCGCCGCGATCATCCCAAGCGTCAGGAGTTCGCGGCGGTTCACAGGCGCTCTCCTCAGATCCAGGCTCGCTATATCCAGCCCTGGAGCTCGCGCAGCACCAGGGCGCGGATCACGTCCATGCCGGGTTCAGTGTCGTTGAGGCAGGGGATCGCGGAAAACTGCTCGCCGCCATTGTGCTTGAAGATCTCGGCGTTCTCCTGCGCGATCTCCTCCAGCGTCTCCAGGCAATCGGCGGAAAAGCCCGGCGTCACCACCGCGATACGGCGCACGCCTTCTTTCGCGAGCCGCTCCATGGTCTTGTCGGTGTAGGGCTGCAGCCACTCGTCATTGCCGAAGCGCGACTGGAAGGTCAGCAGCAGTTTTGTCTCGTCCATGCCGAGCCGGCGGCGCAGCGCCTCGGTCGAGGCGATGCAGTGCTGCTGATAGGGATCGCCCTTGTCGACATAGGATTTCGGCATGCCGTGGAAGGAAGCGACGATCAGCTCCGGCTTGAACGGCAGCGCGGCCAAATGCGTCTCGATCGAGGTCGCGAGCGCCTCGATATAGGCTTCGTCCTCGTAGTAAGGCGGCGTCACCCGCAGCGTCGGCTGGTTGCGAAGCTGCGCGAGCACGCGGAACACTTCGTCGCAGACGGTGGCCGAGGTCGAGGCGGAATATTGCGGATAGAGCGGCACGGCGAGAATGCGCTCGCAACCCTGAGCGATCAGTGCGTCGATGCCCGTCTTGATCGAGGGGTTGCCGTAGCGCATCGCCCAGTCGACGACGACGTGGTCGCGGTCCGACAGCGCGGCCGCGAGCTTGTCGCTTTGCGACCGCGTGATCGTCTTGAGCGGCGACTCGTTCTTCTCGGTGTTCCAGATCTTCCGGTAGTCGAGCGCCTTGGTGCGGGGACGGCGGCGCAGGATGATCCCGTTCAGCACCAGCTTCCAGATCAGGCCCTGGTCCTCGATGACGCGGGCGTCCGAGAGGAACTCCTTCAGGTAGACCCGGACGCCGGGAGCGTCAGCCGTATCGGGCGTGCCGAGATTGACCAGGAGCACGCCGACGCGCGGCAGGGCGGATCGGGTGGCCGGGTTCGCAGTCTCGAGGGGGACGACGCTGTTCATGGCTGGTTGGGTCGCGCGTTGGTCCGAACTTGTCAAGATGAGGGCGGTTTCGCTAGGGTCGCACCCAAGCGGGGGAGGGAAGATGACGCTCGCGGAATGGTGCGTATTCGGGGCGCTGCTGCTCTATCTGTCGACGATCGCCTCGATCAAATGGATCAGGTTTCGCCGCTTCGACAATTCACGGCCGCGCGATCCCGCCTTCTATGAGGACGCCATCGCGCAGCGCGCCCTCGGCGCCCACCAGAACGGCATCGAGACCTTCCCGTTCTTCGCCTTCGCGGTGCTGCTTGCCGAATTCAGGGACTCGCCGCAGCGGCTGATCGACGAGCTCGCCGCGCTGTTCCTGATCGTGCGGATCGCCTACGTGCTGACCTATCTCGGCAACCGCCCGACGCTGCGCTCGATCCTCTGGAGCATCGGCTTTGCGATCAATCTCGGGATTTTTTTCATGCCGATGCTGAAGCGGTTTCTGCCGGTGTGAGCTTCTTCCTTCTCCCCTTGTGGGAGAAGGTGGCATAGGCGGCCTTTGGCCGCCGTTCTCAAGAACGCCGATGCTTCGCATCGGCTATAGCGCCGGATGAGGGGTTCTATCGCCGAACGCAGCTGCGAGAGGATCGCTTGCGGAGACAACCCCTCACCCGTCTCGCCGCTACGCGGCGAGCCACCCTCTCCCACAAGGGGAGAGGGGAAGAGCTCAAAAACACGTCGTCCGTTCGGCCGCGATGTAGCCGAACAACAGGCCGACGCCGAATAACAGCACGAGGGCGGCGGCGCCGAATTCGATGCCGCGCATGAACAGCGCGCCGCCGCCGTCGCGCCCGGCGCTGAGGCGCGCGGCGACGTCCTTGGCGGAGACGGCGATAACAGCGATGGCCGCGACCGTGATCGCGGTGCCGAGCCCCATCAGGAAGGTGGCGGCGATGCCGGCCCAGAACAGGCCCTGGGCCAGCGCGAACACCAGCACCAGGATCGCGCCCGAGCAGGGCCGGATGCCGACGGTGAGGATGGCGGCAAAGCCGCGCCGCCAGCCGCCGGGCCCGGCGAGCTCGCTCGGCGTGGGCCCGTGGGAATGGCCGCAATGCTCGTCATGGACGTGATCGTGCCCGTGGTGGGCGTGGTCGTGGGCATGGGCACGATCGTGGTGATGATGATCGTGCTCATGATGATCATGCGCATCGTGGTGATGGTGATGGCCGTGATCATGACGGTCATGCGGCACGCCCGCCATCGCGGGCACTGGCTGGGCCGCCTGCAGCGCGCGGAGGAAGGTGCGACCCTTGACCCAGACGAGGCGCAGGCCGAACAGCGCGATCAGGGCGTAGCTCGCGATCTCGATCACCCCTTCCGCCTTGCACATGGTCTTGGCGGTCGCGTTCAGCACCCAGGCCGAGATGCCGACGATCAGGATCGCCACCAGCGACTGCATCAGCGCCGAGGCGAACGACAACGCGATGCCGCGCCCGGCGGTCTCGCGGTTGGCGACCAGATAAGAGGCGATCACCGCCTTGCCATGGCCTGGGCCGGCGGCATGGAAGATGCCATAGGCGAACGAGATGAAGAGCAGCGTCCACACCGCCGAGCCGTCGGACTTCGCGGCACGTATGGTCGACGACATCTGCCGATAGAATTCCGACTGCTTTGCCAGGAGCCAGCCAATGAGGCCGCTGGCCTCGGGTTCGGCCGCCGGCGCGGGGCGCGGCGCGCCGAAGGGGTTTTGCGCGAGGAGATTGTGAAGCGCGGCATCGGCCGCGATCACGACCAGCAGAACGGCCACGCAGGCGATCAGCCCGCGGGTGAGCAGGGAGAGATGCTGCTTCAAGGGCAATCCACCGTGATCTTGTTGGCGAACATCATGCCGAAATTGCTGTTCTCACCGTTCAGGAAAGTCTGCTCGTTGAGCTTCTGGGCGGTAGCCGAGCCGTCGCTGGGACGATCGAGCTTCATCTGGCAACCCGCGGGCGCGCCGACCAGCTTGACCGGATTCTCCTTGGCCATCTGGAAGTCGATGAAGAACGAGCGGTCGAACACTTCGAGCACCAATTGCCTGGGCTTGACCGGGTTCTTCAGCGGCAGCGTGAAGTGCAGGGTCAGCACCGTGTCCTTATAGTCGAGGAAATAGTCGACCGGCTCCTGGAAGCGCTCCTTCTTGCCGTCGGCCTTGGCGAAGGTGAAATAGGCATATTCCTTCAGCGACTCGACATTGGTCTGCGCCAGCGACCCGAGCTCCTCGCGCGTATAGGCGCCCTTGGTCTTGCTCTCGAGCCCCTGCACCGCATAGGCCGAGAACATGTCGTCGAAGGTCCAGGCGTGACGCACGCCGGTGATGCTGCCGTCGGCGGCGTACAGCAGCTCGCTGGTCGCGGTGATCCAGACATGCGGATGCGCATGCGCTGCGCCCGCCGCGAGCGTCATCGCGGCGGCGAGCAGCCATCCGAACAAGCGGCGCATACCCATCAGGCCGCCTTGGCGTCGTCGAGCAGGCCGCGACGGCGGAGCAGCGCGTCGGGCTCCGGCGGGCGGCCGCGGAAGGCCTCGTAGGCCGCTTCCGGATCGACCGATCCGCCGCTCGAGTAGATGTCGTCGTGCAGGCGTTTGGCGACGGCGGGATCGAAGATGTCGCCGGCCTCCTCGAACGCGCCGAAGGCGTCGGCGTCCATCACCTCGGACCACATGTAGCTGTAATAGCCGGCGGCATAGTGGTCGCCGGTGAAGATGTGACCGAACTGCGTGGGCCGGTGACGCAGCGCGATTTCCTCGGGCATGCCGATCTTCTCCAATTCGCGTCTCTCGAAGGCGCGGACATCCTGCGCGGCGGCGGCCGGCTGGGTGTGGAACTCGAGATCGACCAGCGCCGAGGAGACGAACTCGACCGTGGCAAAGCCCTGGTTGAATTTTCGCGCAGCCAGGAAGCGCTGGAGCAGGTCGTCGGGCAGCGGCTCACCGGTCTGGTAGTGACGGGCGAACTTCTGGAGCACCTCGGGCCGCTCCTGCCAGTGCTCGTAGAGCTGGGACGGCAGCTCGACGAAGTCGGTGAACACCGAGGTGCCCGACAACGAGGGATAGGTCACGTTGGAGAGCATGCCGTGCAGGCCGTGGCCGAACTCGTGGAACAGGGTGCGGGCGTCGTCGGGCGACAGCAGCGATGGCTCACCGCCGGCGCCCTTGGCGAAATTGCAGATGTTGAGGACCAGCGGCGCGACTTCGCCGTCCAGCTTCTGCTGGTCGCGCAGCGAGGTCATCCAGGCGCCGGAGCGCTTCGACGGGCGTGCGAAGTAATCGCCGTAGAACAGCGCCTTGTGCTTGCCGTCCGGCCCCTTCATCTCCCAGACCCGGACGTCGGGATGCCAGACCGGAACGTCCTTGCGCTCCTCGAAGGTGACGCCGAACAGGCGCGTGGCACAGTCGAAGGCGGCGGCGATCATGTGGTCGAGGCCGAGATACGGCTTGATCGCGGAATCGTCGAAATTGGCCCGCTGCAGGCGCAGCTTCTCGGCGTAGAAGCGCCAGTCCCACGGGGCGAGCTTGAAATTGCCGCCCTCTTCCGTGATCAGCGCCTGCATCTCGTCGCGGTCGGCGAGCGCCCGGGCACGGGCCGGCTTCCAGACCCGCTCCAACAGGCTCCGCACTGCCTCCGGCGTCTTGGCCATGGAGTCCTCGAGCCGGTAGGCGGCGTAGGTCGGGTAGCCCAGGAGGTTGGCGCTCTCCTCCCGCAGCTTCAGGACCTCGACGATGGTCGTGTTGTTGTCGTTGGCATTGCCGTTGTCGCCGCGGGCGATGAAGGCCTTGTAGACCTTCTCGCGCAGGTCGCGCCGTGCCGAGCTCTTCAGGAACGTCTCGACCGAGGAGCGCGACAGCGTGACGATGGCCTTGCCTTCCATGCTGCGCTCTTCCGCCGCAGCCTTGGCGGCGGCGACGAAGCTCTCCGGCAGGCCCTGGCGATCGGCCTCCCCGAGCTCCATGAACCAGTCCTGCTCGTCGCCGAGCAGATGATGGCTGAAGCCGGTGCCGAGCTGGGCCAGCCTCTCGTTGATCTCGGCCATCCGGACCTTGGCCTCCTCGGAGAGGCCGGCGCCGGCGCGGTGGAAGCGGGTGTAGGTGCGCTCCAGCAGGCGGAGCTGCTCGGGCGAAAGACCGAGCGAGGTGCGGTTCTCGTGCAGCTGGGCGATGCGACCAAACAGCACGGCGTTCATCATGATCGGATTCCAGTGCCGCGCCATCCGCAAGGAGACCTCCTTGTCGATCTCCAGGATGGCCGGGTTGGAATGCGCCGAGACGAGGTCGTAGAACACCGCCGCGACCTTGCTCAGCAGCTTGCCGGAACGCTCCAGCGCCGTGATGGTGTTGGCGAAGTCGGGCGCCGCGGGATCGTTGGTGATCGCCGCGATCTCGGCGGAATGATCGGCGAAGGCCTGCTCGAAGGCCGGGAGGAAGTGCTCCGGCGTGATCTCGTCGAAGGGCGGGGTCGCAAACGGCGTCACCCAGGCCTTCAGCAGCGGATTGATCCCGGAGTCCATAGTCTGGCGGGTTTCTGACATCGCAAGTCCCGATCTTTGTGGCTCAATTGTTGCGGCCAGCTATAGCACGCGATGGGGCTTTTTTGGGCCATTTGGCCTTGCTCCCGGCCAGCTTTTCGGGGAGATTGCGGCCCTCGAAGTCAGGACCCCTGAGCCCCATGAACGCGTCTTCTTCCTCGTCCCGCCAGATCGTCTGGCCCAGCGTCATCACCGTCATCAGCGCCGCGATCCTGATCGGCGCGGAGGTGTTCGGCGCGGCCTTTGCCGGCGGCTGGGCGCTCGCGATCCTATTCGGTCTCGGCGATCAAGGCGCCCACATTCTGCAGGCCGTGCTGTTCGCACTCGGCGTGCTCGTGATGACCGCCTTCATCCGCGCGGCTCAACGCGTCGAGCCTTTCACGAAGCGCGGCTGACGCTTCACGCGCGTGAGCAACACGCGCAGCGCAGCGAAAACTTAACGCTCGTTCATCTTCAGCGTCGCTCGCGCAACAGCGCGCAAGCAGACGTTAGGCAATTCTGTTCTCAGCCTAAAAAAATTCTTGCGAAGCAGAGTCAAAACGCTTATGTGCGGACTTGCCCAATTTCGCACGTGCCTGTGGTCGTGTGTCAGTCGGTAGGTATCCGGACAAGAGGCCGGACAGCCGCCAAGGGGTGAAGAAGCCGAGGGGCTCTTCGGAAGTGCGGAAGTCGAGACTGAAAGGTCGAGCGACCGAAGCAAACCCGGAGGGTCCAGCATCTCTCTCAAAGAGATGCCATGTCGAAGGTGACTTCGCTCTTTGCAACCGTGACTGGCAGCCGGAGGCGAACCGGCGCACCCCGCTCTCAACGGGGGACGCGACTTAAAGCAACGACGGATCGGGCTTTTTTGGTCTCTACCGGCAGTCCAACGCCGGCGCGGGCTACTGAAAAGGCTTGTCCTTCATTGCCAGGTGTGCGGGCGGGAATCTCTCCCAACCAATCCACGGCAGCACAGTCTGGTTTGAGTTTTTTGGCCTCAACGCGCCTCCATCGCGCGATGTGGCTGAAGCACTCTCATCAGACGTCACGTTGATACGGCTCCCGTCGCTGGGACCGTTGGAGAGTGCCATGACCGAACGTATCCAGGAATTCCTGCGCAATCGCCGCAACGAAGGCCTCGACACCGAGCCGTGCCTCGTCGTCGACCTCGAGGTCGTGCGCGACAATTACCAGAGCTTCGCCAAGGCGCTGCCCGACAGCCGCGTGTTCTACGCCGTCAAGGCGAACCCGGCGCCGGAAGTGCTGGCCCTGCTGGCGTCCATGGGCTCCTGCTTCGACACCGCGACCGTCGCCGAGATCGAGATGGCGCTGGCCGCCGGTGCGACGCCCGACCGCATCTCCTTCGGCAACACGATCAAGAAGGAGCGCGACATCGCGCGCGCCTTCGCGCTCGGCATTCGGCTGTTCGCGGTCGACTGCGCCGCCGAGGTCGAGAAGGTCGCCCGCGCCGCCCCCGGCGCGAAGGTGTTCTGCCGCATCCTCTACGACTGCGCCGGCGCCGAGTGGCCGCTGTCGCGCAAGTTCGGCTGCGACCCGGAGATGGCGGTCGAGGTGCTCGACCTCGCCAAGCGCCTCCGGCTGGAGCCGTGCGGCATCTCCTTCCATGTCGGCTCGCAGCAGCGCAAGGTGAAGGCGTGGGACCGTGCGCTGGCGATGGCCTCGCAGGTGTTCCGCGACTGCGCCGAACGCGGCATCAACCTCACCATGGTCAACATGGGCGGCGGCTTCCCGACCAAGTACCTGAAGGACGTCCCGCCGGTCGTGACCTACGGCCGCTCGATCTTCCGCGCGCTGCGCAAGCACTTCGGCAACCAGATTCCGGAGACCATCATCGAGCCGGGCCGCGGCATGGTGGGCAACGCCGGCGTCATCGAATCCGAGGTCGTGCTCATCTCGAAGAAGAGCGACGAGGACGAGGTGCGCTGGGTGTATCTGGACATCGGCAAGTTCGGCGGTCTCGCCGAGACGATGGACGAGTCGATCCGTTACGCCATCCGCACCCGTCACGACGGCGCGGACATGACGCCGTGCGTGCTCGCAGGTCCGACCTGCGACAGCGCCGACGTGCTGTACGAGAAGAACCCGTATCCGCTCCCGGTCACGCTCGAGATCGGCGACAAGGTGCTGATCGAAGGCACCGGGGCCTATACGTCGACCTACTCGTCGGTGGCGTTCAACGGCATCCCGCCGCTGAAGACCTACCACATCTGATCCGCCTCTCTGTCTGAGGCCTGACGAACCCGGGAGCCGGTCCGCCGGCTCCTCCCTGACATCCTCGATTTCTGACGACGTCTTGGACAGGCGTGCTTCCCGCACGCCGGTTCAAGCGGGGACTGACGCGCCATGACTGCTTTTCGGAAGCCACAAGTCGCCCTCACTTCGAAAGCCGCTTCGTTCGCGATCCGTGCGGAACGTGCTGCCGACGTCGCCGCCCGTGAAGCGCTGCTGGATGCCTGCTTTGGCGAGAACCGCCATGACCGCACCTGCCAGCGCCTGCGCGACGGACGTGCACCTGCCGCAGGCCTTGCCCTGTCGGCTGTGCGCGAGGGGACACTCGTGGGAACCGTGCGGCTGTGGCACGTCAGCGCCGGAGGCAGGCCCGCTCTGGTCCTCGGACCACTGGCGGTCGACCCTGCCTGCCGCGAGCTCGGGATCGGCGCCGCGCTGATGCAACAAGCGCTGGCCGCCGCCCGGGCGCGCGGGCATGAAGCCGTGATCCTGCTCGGCGATGCCCCTATTACGTCCGGTTCGGCTTCTCGGCAGAGAAGACCGGGGCGTTGGTGCTGCCCGGCCCGTTCGAGCGCGACCGCCTGCTGGCGATCGAGTTCGCCGAAGGTGCGCTGGATGGCGCCGAGGGGATGATCGTCCCGACCGGCGCGGCCTTACCCAAACGGAGGGTAGTTCGCCCCCTCCAGGCGCACGCGGCCTAACGGATCGCTTTCATAGCGACGACCGAAGCCGCATCGAGCGGCAACGCCCGGCCGCGCCTGTGCCAAGCCCGTTCCTTTGGGGTTGCGCAGGCGCCGGAAACGCCCTTTAACCCCCGCGAAACACCCCCTTCAGTCGAGGCCCACGACCATGTCCCGTCGCCTGATTTCCACCGGCTCCCCGCTCGAGAAGACCGTCGGCTATAGCCGCGCCGTGATCGACGGCGAGTTCGCCTTCGTCGCGGGAACCACCGGCTATGACTACACCACGATGACGATGCCGGCCGATGTCACGAGCCAGTCACGCAACTGCTTCAAGACCATCGAAGCTGCCCTGAAGGAGGGCGGATTCGAGATGGCCGATATCGTCCGCGCGACCTACTACGTCACCGACGCCAGCTACATCGATGCCCACTTCGCCGTCTGCGGCGAGGTTCTCGGTGACATCAGGCCGGCTGCGACCTTGCTGGTCGTCAGCGCCCTCGCCAAGCCCGAGATGAAGGTCGAGATCGAAGTCACCGCCAAGCGCCGCAGCGTCTGACAAGCGCCGCAGCGCCTGATCCACCCCTCACTGCCAGCACTTTCCGGAGAATCTATCCTATGAGCCCTCCCTCGCAGATCTACGCGAAGATCACCGGCCCCATCGTCATGGTCGGCTTCGGCTCCATCGGCAAAGGCACGCTGCCGCTGATCGAGCGGCATCTCGACTACGACAAGTCGCGCATCACCGTGCTCGATCCCAAGGACGAGGGCCGCAAGGCGCTTTGCGAGAAGCACAATGTCCGCTTCATCCAGAAGGGCCTGACCAAGGACAATTATCGCGAGGTGCTGACCCCGCTGCTCACGGAAGGCGGCGGCCAGGGCTTTTGCGTCAATCTCTCGGTCGATACCGGCTCGACCGACATCATGGAGCTCTGCAACGAGCTCGGCGCTCTCTATATCGACACCGTCAACGAGCCCTGGCTCGGCTTCTATTTCGATGCGTCGAAGGGCCCGGAAGCGCGCTCCAACTACGCGCTGCGCGAAGTGACGCTGGCCGCCAAGAAGGCGCGCCCGGCGGGCTCGACCACGGCCGTCTCCTGCTGCGGCGCCAATCCCGGCATGGTCTCCTTCTTCGTCAAGCAGGCGCTGCTCAACGTCGCCGCCGACCTGAAGCTCAATGCTCCCCGGCCCAAGACCAAGGCCGAATGGGCGGACCTGATGCGGCAGGCCGGCGTCAAGGGCATCCACATCGCCGAACGCGACACCCAGCGCTCGAAGAAGCCGAAAGAGCCCGACGTCTTCGTCAACACCTGGTCGGTGGAAGGTTTCCTGTCGGAAGGCGTGCAGCCGTCCGAGCTCGGCTGGGGCACCCATGAAAAATGGATGCCCGAGAATGCGCGCACCCACGAGGCCGGCTGCGGCGCTGCCATCTATCTGATGCAGCCCGGCGCCAACACCCGCGTGCGCACGTGGTGCCCGACCCGCGGCGCGCAATACGGCTTCCTCGTCACCCACAACGAGTCGATCTCGATCTCCGATTACTTCACGGTGCGCGACGCCTCCGGCAAGGCCGTCTACCGGCCGACCTGCCACTATGCCTATCACCCGGCCGACGATGCCGTGCTGTCGCTGCACGAGATGTTCGGCCGCGCCGCGAAGATGCAGGAGAAGCACCACATCCTCGACGAGAACGAGATCGTCGACGGCATCGACGAGCTCGGCGTGCTGCTGTTCGGCCACGACAACAATGCCTATTGGTACGGCTCGCAGCTCTCCATCGAGGAGACCCGCGAGCTCGCGCCCTACCAGAACGCCACCGGCCTGCAGGTGACCTCCGCCGTGCTCGGCGGCATGGTGTGGGCGCTGGAAAACCCGAATGAAGGCATTGTCGAAGCCGACGAGATGGATTTCGACCGCCTGCTGGAAATTCAGCTGCCCTATCTCGGCCCGGTGAAGGGTTTCTACACCGACTGGACGCCGCTGACGGATCGTCCGGGACTGTTCCCGGAGGATATCGATACCAGCGATCCCTGGCAGTTCCGGAATATTCTGGTGCGGTGAGGCGCCTGTCATTCCGGGGCGGCGCATAAGCGCCGAGCTATGGTGCGCAATTGCGCACCTGAGAATCCATCGGGCGGCCGTGTCGGCAGATCAATGGATTCCGGGCTCGCGCTACGCGCGCCCCGGAATGACGACAGAGAAACTACTTCTTCTCAATCGGCGGCGCGATCTTCTCCGCCGGTGCCGGCGGCAGCGCCGGCTTTGTCGCTGCGCCTTGCGTCTGCGGCTCCGGGCGCGCCGGCTCGGGGGCCGGCGTGGTCGGCCGATCGCCGCCAGGCTTGGCTTCCGCGGGCGTCTTGCTCTGCTCGTCGGACGGGGTGCCCTGGAGCGGCTGCGTCGCCTGCGCCAGCTCCGCCCGGCTTTCCGCTCGGATCTGAGCCAGCGACATCACCGACACCACGACACCTGCTGCGAACAGCAAACCGGCAATTGTCAGGTCGAGCTTCAGTCTACGCTTGTCATCTGGGCCGGGCATGTCGATCACCGCCTTTATCCGCGGAATCAACGAAACTGGGGCGCGCGAGTTCCGAGACCGGCAAGGCGGGAACCGCCCCTCGCGCGCCAAAACGCCGCCCGCTCACTCCGTCGTGCTGACTTCCCAGGTGGCGTGACGCACGCCCGGCAGATGCTGGAGATCGGTCGCCACTGCGTTCAACTCGTTCGGATCGACCGCGGTCGCGACCAGCTTGGCGGCGATCTCCAGATTGTCCTCGCCGATCTCGGCGACCTCGATATCGGCGACCGGATATTTCGCGGCCTCGAGCTTGTCGACGAGGCGGTCGCGCATGTCGGGAAGGGCGTCGGTCGCAACCGCCAGCTTGAAATAGTAGGTCGCCTCGAGCGCCTTCTCGTTCAGCGGGATGCGGTTGATGGCATTGACCAGCGGGCGCAGCATGGTGTTGCCGGCGATGACGAAGACGGTGAGCGCGGCCGCCTGCGCGACCATGTCGGCGCCGGCGCAGGAGCCGACCGCGGCCGAGGCCCACAGCGTCGCCGCAGTGTTGAGCCCGCGGACGTCCATGCCCTGCTTCATGATGACGCCGGCTCCTAAGAAGCCGATGCCGGAGACGACGTAGGAGATCACCCGCACCGCGCCGTCGGCGCCGGTCAGATGCATAGCGAGATCGACGAAGGCGGCCGCTCCCACCGCGACCAGCACATTGGTGCGCAGGCCCGCAGTACGCTGGCGATATTGCCGCTCGGCGCCGATCAGTGTGCCCAGCACGAAGGCCGTGGTCAGGCTGATCAGCGTGTCGATGAAATCGGCGAGTTGGAAGGTCGTCAGAAACCGCATGGTCCCCTATACGGCCGGAACCATGACAGATTAAAGCTCCAGCAGGCCGCCGTCCCCATTTTCGTCGGCAAACGCCAGCAGCGTGCCCTTGGCGTTCCAGGCAATCGCGGCGACCGGCGGGGTGCCGTTGCGGCGGACCAGGATCTCGGCACCGTCTTCCAGACGCACCATCAGCACGGTGCCGTCGCTGTAGCCGGCGGCGAGGATGTCGTTCTTGGGATGGCAGGCGACCACCGACACGCGCGCCTGCAATGGCGCGAGCATCGCGGGCTCCTTGCCCATCGGGCCGTCCTTGCTGCCGAACGGCCAGATGATGACGGTGTCGGCACCGGAGGTCGCGAGCCCCTTGCCGCCCGCGCTCCAGGACATCGAGCGGACGCGGCCGGGATAGCCAGTCATGCGCATGTGCCTGTTGTCGGCGAGCCGCCAGCCGTGCAGCGCCGGCTCGTGCATGGCGGTGACGAGGAATTTGTTGTCGGGGCTGAAGGTGACCGCGTGATGCGAGCCGGCCCAGGGCAGGAATTCGGCCGAGCCCTCCATGTTCGGAAACCACAGCGTCGCGCCGTTGTAATGCGCGATCGCGAGCCGCAGTCCCTTCGGCGCGAACGCGAGACCGCCAACGGTCGAGGGCACGTCGAGCGACTTCTCCTCGTTCTTGCCGCTCTTGACGGTCGCGGTCTTGCCGGCCGACCAGGCGAATGCGCCATCGGCGTGCAGCGCCACCGCGTCGATCCAGCGCCGCTTGGGGTCGGTCGCGAGCAGCGTCACCTCGCCCTTGGCGTCGAGCGAGACGACCTTGCCGTCGTCGCCGCCCATCACGATGCGCTTGCCGTCGGAGGCGGTGGAGAGAATGCCGCCGCTATGCACGGCGACCGTGGTGATCTCGCCTTGGCTATCGACGAATTTGACGTTCTCCTCGCCGCCGACGAAGGCGGCGCGGGCGCCGAGGAAAGACACCGAGGTCACGGCCATGCCGAGCGCAACCTGTTTGACGCGATCGGTGACGGAGACGATCGAGGCGGAATCGGGGGGCGGCGAAAACTCTTTCATCACGAGACGATGCAGCTCTCAAAACCTTCGCGAATGGCCTTCTCCGGCAATTCGCGGCCGATGAAGACGAGACGGCTCTCGCGCGGCTCGCCCTCCTTCCACTTCCGCTGATGGTTGCCCTCCAGCATCATGTGGACGCCCTGGAAGACGTAGCGGTCGTCGTCGTCATGGAAGGCGAGGATGCCCTTGGAGCGCAGGATCTTGCCGCCCTCGACCTGCACCAGGTTCTGCAGCCAGGGCATGAACATGTTGGGATCGAGCGGCTTGTCGGTCTTGAGCGCCAGCGACTGCATGTCCTCGTCGTGATAGTGCTTCAGGCCGTGACCGTGATCATGGTGATGATGGTCGTGGCCGTGATGGTGGTGATGATCATGGTCGTGGTCATGATCGTCGGCCTCGAGGAAATCCGGCTCGATGTCGAGGATGCGATCGAGGTCGAACGCGCCGCGGTCGAGCACGTCGGCCAGCGCCACCGAGCAGCGCTCGGTGCGATGCAGCTTCGCATAGGGGTTGATGCCGCGGATGCGGGCCTCGACCTCGGCAAGCTCGGGCTTCGTCACGAGATCGGTCTTGTTCAGCACGATGACGTCGGCGAAGGCGATCTGGTTCTTGGCCTCGGGCGCGTCCTTGAGCCGGTCGGACAGCCATTTGGCGTCGGCGACCGTGACGACCGCGTCGAGGCGGGCGTTCTTCTGCACGTCCTCGTCGACGAAGAAGGTCTGGGCGACCGGCGCGGGATCGGCAAGGCCGGTGGTCTCGACGATGATGGCGTCGAACTTGCCCTTGCGCTTCATCAACCCGTCCATGATGCGGACGAGGTCGCCGCGCACGGTGCAGCAGATGCAGCCATTGTTCATCTCGAACACTTCCTCATCGGCGCCGATGATGAGGTCGTTGTCGATGCCGATCTCGCCGAATTCGTTGACGATGACGGCGTATTTCTTGCCGTGGTTCTCCGACAGGATGCGGTTCAAAAGCGTGGTCTTGCCGGCGCCGAGATAGCCGGTCAGGACGGTCACGGGAATTTTCTGAGAGGTCGCTTCAGACATAACAACTCCGGACTTTAAGGCTTTTTCGCGCGACGCGAGGCGGGGTGGCCCCTGCCCTAATGGTCAAGCGCGCTGGTCAGGGCCTTTATATTGTGCCTGACCATGTCAATGTAAGTGGGTGCAGGCCCCTTTTCGCCGGTCAAACCATCCGAAATCAGGGTCCCGCCGACCTTGGCCCCGGTCTCGGCGGCGATCCGGCGGATCAGGCGGTCATCGCTGATATTTTCCAGGAACACGGCCGGGATTTTCTGGGCCTTGATCTGGCCGATGATGGCCGCAATGTCACGCGCGCTGGGCTCGGTTTCCGTGGAGACGCCCAGGGGTGCGATGAACTGGATACCGTATTCGGCGGCGAAATAGCCGAAGGCATCGTGGGTCGATATCACCTTGCGCCGTTCCGGCGGGATCTTGGCCACGGCCTCGCGGACCTCGCGATCCAGCGTTTCGAGCTTTTCCAGATAGGCCTTGGCCTGGGCGCGGAAGAAGTCCGCATCATCCGGGACGGCGGCGGCCAATGCATTGGCGATATCGGTCACGTAGATCCTGGCATTGGGGACCGACTGCCAGGCATGGGGATCAGCGGCCGAACCGAGTTTTAGCGGCGCAATGCCCGCGCTCGCGGTGACAACCGTCGCCTTGCCGCCGGAGGATTGAACGAGGCGCGGCAGCCAGCCCTCCAGCCCAAGCCCGTTGACGATGACGAGCTTCGCTTCCGCGACCCGCTTCGCATCGACTGGCGCCGGCGTATAGACGTGGACGTCGCTGTCGGGGCCGACCAGCGTGGTCAGGTTGATGCGGTCGCCCCCGACACTGCGAACGAAATCGCCGAGGATCGAGAAGCTGACGACCACGTTGAGCCGCTCGGCGGCGTGCAGCGGCGAGGCGATCAGCAGGAGCGCGCAAAGCAGGATACGCCGCATCGTCACGCTTCCAGATGCCGGCCGGGAAACAGTTGCCGGACGACACCGCCGACGCGGCCGAACAGCACGGAGACAATGTAGAGCACGGTCGCCACCAGAATGATCGCGGGGCCTGAGGGAACGCGAGTCTGGAACGATAGCACGAGGCCCGCATAGCCGGAGACGGCAGCAGCGACGACCGCGATGCAGATCATCGCGGTGAGATCGCGCGACCAGAACCGGGCGATACCGGCCGGCAGGATCATCAGGCCCACCGCCAGCAGCGTGCCAAGCGCCTGAAAGCCGTTGACGAGGTTGATGACGACGAGCGCGAGGAAGGCGAGATGCGCAGGGCCCCCGGCCCGGCTCACGGTGCGCAGAAACAGCGGATCGACGCTTTCGATCACCAGCGGGCGATAGATCACGGCGAGCACCAGCAGTGTCACCGTGGCGTTGAAGGCGACCACCAGCAGCGTCTGATCGTCCATCGCGAGGATGTTCCCGAACAGCACGTGCAAGAGGTCGATATTGGTGCCCTTGATCGAGACGATGGTGACGCCGAGCGCCAGCGAGGCCAGGTAGAAGGTCGCCAGCGACGCGTCCTCCTTCAGCCCGGTCGAGCGGGCGACGACGCCGGCCAAAATCGCAACCGCAAAGCCGGCGATCAGGCCGCCCGCCGTCATCGCGAACAAATTGAGGCCGGAGAGCAGGAAGCCGACGGCAGCGCCGGGCAGGATCGCATGCGCCATGGCGTCGCCGACGAGGCTCATCCGCCGCAGCATCAGGAAAACGCCGATCGGCGCGCCCGCCAGCGACAGCGCGATCACCGCGGCCAGCGCCCGCCGCATGAACTCGAATTCGGTGAACGGGCCGATCAGCGCGTCATAGACCATCGGATATCAGGCCGCCCGCGAGCTGATATCATCGGCAGCGCAGGCCGCGGCGGTGTCGTCGAAGGCCTCGCACATCCGCATCGCGACCATCAGGTTCTCCGGCGTCAGCACCTCCGCCGTCGGTCCCCACGCCACCGGTCCGCGCGCCAGCACCAGCGTCTCGGTGAAATGATTGCGCACCATCTCCATGTCGTGCAGCGCGGCGAGCACGGTGCGACCCTCGCCGTGCCAGTGCTTCACCAATGCAAGCAGATCGGTCGTGGTCTTGCTGTCGATGGCGTTGAAGGGCTCGTCGAGCACGATCAGGCGTGCATTCTGGAGCAGCACGCGCGCGAACAGCACGCGCTGCATCTGACCGCCCGAGAGCGTGCCGATCGGACGGTTCTCGAAGCCGTTGAGGCCGACGGATGCGATCGCGCGCAGGATCTTGTCCCGCGCCACCTTGCCGATGCCGCCGAACAGGCCCGTGCCGCGCCACAGCCCGGTGCCGACGAAATCGAACACCGAGATCGGGAAGCTTCGGTCGATCTCAGCACTCTGCGGCAGATAGGCGATATCGCGGGCATCGAGCCCGCCGAGATGGATGCTGCCGTCGAGCGGCTTGAGGATGCCGACGATGCCGCGCAGCAGGGTCGACTTGCCGGCGCCGTTCGGGCCGATCACGGCGACCAGCGCGCCCGGGGCGACCTCGCCGCTGAGATGATGCACGGCCGGATGCCGGTCATAGCCGAGCGTGACGTTGTGGAAATGCAGGGCCGCCATCCTCACCTCATCGCCAGGAAGACCACGCCCCAGAGCACGGCGCAGACGGCGAGCGCAGCCGCGAGGCGTCCCGCCATGGTCATGCGCAGGATCGACCAAGGCGCCGCCTGGGCCGGATGCGGCGAGGCCGCATCGTGGACATGGGCGTGGGTGTGGTCGTGGCCGTGCGCATGGTCATGGGAATGGCCATGAGCATGGTCGTGATGATGGGCGTGAGACGCGGCGGGAACCATCCCGGAACGTTATATTATAACATTACCCCTGTCCACGGGCCTACCCTCGTCATTCCGGGATGGTCCGAAGGACTAGACCCGGAATCTCGAGATTCCGGGTTCGATGCTGCGCATCGCCCCGGAATGACGGTAGATGGAGACGGGCTCAGGGCTTGCCGATCACCATGGCGATGGCGGCCGCCACGAACGGGAACGGCACCGAGACGGCGCAGCGGAACCAGACAAAACGGGCCGGCATGAACGGGATTTCCCACAAGATCACCCGCTGGAAGGCGAACAGGGCCCAGGCGACGACATAGGCGACCACCTGGGGCACCCCGCCGCCCGACTTCAGGGCCACCGTGCCAATGGAGAAGCCGATCACGGGGCCGCCGGGCGTGGCCGCGCCGGCGACCACGGCGCTTGCGACCCCGAGCCAACCGCTGTCCGGGCCGAGCCAGCCGGTGATCACCTCCTGCGGGATGATGGCGGCGATGTAGCCGGAGCCGATCACGCCCAGCGCAATCCGCGGCACGATGTTGATGAAGTCCATCGAGCCTTCGCGCAAGGAGGCCTTGAACACCGGCGGGCCGCGGCGGAAGGCGATCAGCCCGACGCCGAGCACCGAACCCCATAACAGGATGTCGATCAGGAGCGCCGCGCTCAACTCTCGTCGTCCTTCGCCAGCGGCTTCGGATAGAGCCGGACATAGACGAAGCGGCCGAGGGCGCCCGCCAGCACCGGCAGCGGCAGCGAGATCACGATCCGCCACAGTGTGAAATCGGTGCCCATGATCGGGATTTCCCAGGCCACTGCCCGGCCGTAGCCGATCAGGGTCCAGCTCACGACCATGGCGATGGTGGCGCCGAAATCGGCACCGACCGCGAGGAGCGCGCTCGCCACCGGATAGGCTGTGAAGGGACCGCCGGGCAGGATCGCACCGAAAGCCGCGCCGATCAGAAGGCCCATCAGGCCGGATTTCGGCCCGAGCGAGCGTGAGACTTTTTCGTGCGGCAGGATCTCGGAGATGAAGGCCCCTAACAGGCAGCCGGCCAGCACGCGCGGCAGGATGCCGCCGAACAGCGAGAGATCGTGGGTCAGAATATCGAGGACGCCTTCGGTGCCGTCACGCCGCCAGACCAGTGCCGCGCTCACCGCCACCAGGGCCGCGATGATGATGGTCGACCAGCCGATCGGCTTGCGCACGCGTCCCGGCCGCGGCTCGGACTCCGCGTCCTCGGCAGGCGCCGGGGCTTTCGAGGGAAGTTCTGACAACGGGTGTGGAGCGGCTCGAGGGTGATGCCCATCCTGATTAAGGGCGCCGCCAACGCGATGCAAACGGTAGGATCACAGGCCGATACGCGCGCCGCGCAGGGCAATTCCGCACAGCAAAAAGGCGACCGCTGATGCGACCGCCTTTCTGTCATTCCGGGGCGCGTGAAGCGCGAGCCCGGAAATCCATTGATCCACGCGGATTGACGCCCGATGGATTCTCAGGTGCGCAATTGCGCACCATAGCTCGGCGCTGACGCGCCGCCCCGGAATGACGAGGTGAAGCCTTACGCCTTGTCGAACAGGGACTCGACGTATTCCCAGTTCACGAGGTTCTCGACGAACGCCTTGAGATAGTCGGGACGGCGGTTGCGGTAGTCGATGTAGTAGGAGTGCTCCCAGACGTCGCAGCCGAGGATCGGGGTGGCGCCGTGCACCAGCGGATTCTCGCCGTTCGGGGTCTTGGAGATCTCGAGCTTGCCGTTCTTGACCTGGAGCCAGCACCAGCCGGAGCCGAACTGGCCGACGCCAGCCGCCTGGAAGTCGGTCTTGAACTTCTCGAAACCGCCGAGGTCCTCGTTGATCTTCTTCTCGAGCTTGCCCGGCAGCTTGGTGCCGCCGCCATTGGGCTTCATCCAGCTCCAGAAGTGGATGTGATTGTAGTGCTGGCCGGCGTTGTTGAACACCGCGGGGTTCTTGCCGAACGAGCCCTTGACGATCTCTTCAAGGGACTTGCCTTCCCATTCGGTCCCCTTGAGCGCGTTGTTGCCGTTGGTGACGTAGGCCTGATGATGCTTGTCGTGGTGATATTCCAGCGTCTCCTTCGACATGTACTGGCCGAGGGCGTCATAGGCGTAAGGGAGTGGGGGCAGCGTAAAGGTCATGGGTTCTTGTCCGCAACTGGTGGGGAACGTTCTAACGGTCACCCCTTATAGAAGGTTCCGACGCCATTAAATACCTCAGAATTTGCGAAAAGGCGTGACGGGGTGGCTTTGCCCGACTGCACAAATTCATCGCAACGGGCCACGGTCGATCAAACCTGCGGTTCGCCATAAAATATCATTGCCTTTGAAGCGCTTAAGACAGAACAAACGCGCCACGAAGCGGAGCTGTGAAGGACGACGCCATGAGCATCGAGATCGACATTTTGAACGGCGACGCCTCATGGCCGATTGCCGAGCCGCTGCATCAGGCGGTCTGGGGACCGCAGTTGGTCGCGGACAAGCCCTGGGCTCACGTCAAATGGGCCAATGCCGACCTTCGCGTGCTGCTCGAGACGCCCGAGGACGGCCTCGTCTGCCATGTCGGCATCTACTTCCGCACCGTGACCTGGAATGGACAGAAGGTCCATGTCGGCGGCATCGGCGGCGTCTGCACGCGCGAGGACCGGCGCGGCCGCGGCTTTGCAACGATCGCGATCGACGCGGCGGTGCATACGATGCGCGCCAACGAGGCGGTCCGCTTCGGGCTCCTGTTCTGCGAGCCGCACAATTTCGCGTTCTACGAGGCCCGCAAATGGCAACCGTTCAGAGGTGACGTCTATTGCGAGCAGCCGGAGGGGCGCATTCGCTTCGACTACATGGCGCCCTACGTCTTCGACATCGTCCGGGCCCCGACGCTGGGCACCATCGACCTATGCGGTCTGCCCTGGTGAGCCCTGCGTGAGATGAGGGCTGGCGCAGGTGTCGCGCGCCCTATAGTATGTCGTCCATCATTCAATATTCCGCACCGTGGCACATGACGATCGACGCCCCGATAGACGCCGTCCCGCCCCGTGCGCCGGTCGCCTCCCCCATCGCCGGCCTCCTGACCGCCCCGATCCTGCCGACGCTGTTGCGGCTCGCCATCCCCAACATGATCGCGATGGTCGGCAGCACGCTGGTTGCGATTGCCGAGACCTCCTATATCGGCCGGCTCGGCACCATTCCGCTGGCCGCGATCGCGCTGGTGTTTCCGTTCGCGATGCTGACGCAGATGATGAGCGCGGGCGCAATGGGCGGCGGCGTCTCGTCGGCGATCAGCCGCGCGCTCGGCGCTGGGAATCGCGAGCGCGCCGCGACGCTGGCGCTGCATGCCGCCATCATCGGCCTCTGCGGCGGACTGTTCTTCACGGTGATGATGCTGGTTTTCGGCCGCTCGTTCTTCACGCTGCTCGGCGGGCGAGAGCGCGTGCTCGAAGAAGCCAGCGGCTATTCACAGGTGCTGTTCTCCGGCGCGGTCGCGATCTGGCTCGTGAATACGCTGGCCTCGGTGATCCGCGGCACCGGCGACATGCGCCTGCCTTCGATGATTCTGATCGGGGCGAGCGTGCTCCAGATCGCGCTCGGCGGCACGCTGGGGCTCGGCCTGTTCGGCGCGCCGCAATTCGGCATGCCCGGCGTTGCGAGCGGCCAGTTGATCGCGTTCAGCTGCGCCGCGATCTTCTTCCTCTGGTATCTCCTGTCCGGCCGTAGCCGGCTGCAGCTCGACTTCCGCGCCTTCCATTTCGAACGCGCGATGTTCCTGGACATCCTCAAGGTCGGCGCCGTCGCCTGCCTGTCGCCGCTCCAGACCGTGCTCACCATCCTGATCTTCACGAAAATCCTCGCGACCTTCGGCACCGAGATGCTGGCCGGTTACGGCATCGGCTCGCGGCTGGAGTTTTTGCTGATCCCGATCACCTTCGCCTTCGGCATCGCCTCGGTGCCGATGGTCGGCATGGCGATGGGTGCCGGACATGTCGCGCGCGCACGGCGCGTTGCGTGGACGGCAGCAGCGGCCTCGGGGCTTGCGGTCGGCACGATCGGCCTCGTCGTCGCACTCGATCCCGCGCTGTGGGTGTCGCTGTTCACGCGCGATCCCGGCGTTACCGCGGCGGCGCACAGCTATTTCCACTGGGCCGGTCCGGCCTTCGTGTTCTTCGGCATGGGCGTGTCGCTGTATTTCTCCTCGCAAGGCGCCGCACGCGTTGGCGGTCCGGTGCTCGCTTCCACCGCGCGGCTGCTGATCGTCGCGATCGGCGGGATCGGCCTCATGACCGCGCAGGCACCGGCCTGGACGTTGTTTGCGCTGGTCGGCGGCGCCATGGTCGTGTTCGGGCTCTTGACCGCAGCCTCGGTCGCGTTCGCGCGCTGGGGCAAATGAGCGCAGGCAAATCACGCGCAGGAATGTGATTCAATCCGGCGTTGCACTATCCTGCCGGACTGCTATGGAGGCGCCTCCATTTTTCAGGGCCGCTCCATGTTCAGCAGATTCGCCATCCTCTCCGTCATCCTGACTGCGCTGCTTGGCGCGACTACCGCGCATGCGCAGAGTGCCGACGGGACCTGGCTCACCCAGGCCGGCGATGCCCGCGTCAAGATCAGCAAGTGCGGCGGCGGCATCTGCGGCCACATCGTCTGGCTGCGCGAGCCCATGGACACCGCGACCGGCCAACCCGCCACCGACAGCAAGAATCCCAATCCCGCGCTCGCCAAGCGTCCGATGATCGGCCTGCCGCTGTTCAACGCCATGCAGCCCGTGGGGCCAAGCAAATGGTCGGGCCAGATCTACAACGCCGATGACGGCAGCACCTATGCGAGCAGTGTCTCGGTGACAGGTGCGGATTCGCTGCGGGTCGAAGGCTGCGTCGGCGCACTCTGCGGCGGCGAGACCTGGACGCGCGCGGGGCGGTGAGCTCGCTCTCGTGTCCCGGACGCGATGCGGCGCGCAGCGCCGCTTCGCAGAGCCGGGACCCAGCAGGCCGCACAGTACGACTTGGAGACATGGGCCCCGGCTCAGCAGCGCATCATTTCATGCTGCGCTGCGTCCGGGGCACGGGAGTGTGTCACCCCGTCATCGCCTTCAACGCCGTCGCCGCCGAGGCGTAACCGCCCCGCGCGCCGTCGATGAAATGCACGTGATCGCTGCGCAGCGCCGACGGCGTGAAGCAGGTCATCATCGCGGCATCCTGCTGATAGAGGCCGTAGCGTACGATGCCGTCGCGCGCGGCGGCCGCAAGACGATCGCTCAATGCGCGCTCGAGCTGCGGCGTGCAGTCGAGAATCATGCGCAGGCCGTCGTCATATTTGCGGAAGTCCGAGTTCTCGACGACCTGGCGCTTGTAGAGGCTGGGCACGAAGCCGCCGACCTTGAGGTCGAAGCGCATGATCAGATAGGCGAACAGCGTATAGGCCAGCACGCTGGCTCTGCGCGCGAGAAGCGGACCGCCGCGCCTGGCGCGCGCCTCAAAGTCCAGCCCCTGCGGCGGCCATTTCAGCGGCGGCCCCTGCGGCGGCACCGGGCGGCCGCCCTCCGGGCTGCGCTCGACGAGATGGATGATGTCCTCGATCACCTTGCGGAAGGCGTGCGGATCGACGCCGCGCGTCGGCATCACCAGCACCGACAGGATCAGGCCGCGCGCAGCCGGCATCACCTCGAAGCGGCACGACAGACCCGAGAGGTCCGGCTGTGTGCCGGCGGGCGCTTCCGTGACCGCGAACTCGCCGCGCTTCATCGCGGCATCGGCCCAGGCGAGCCCGCCGCCGGAGAACATCGCATAGGACAGGTTCGGCGACGGACCGAAGCGCGCGACGCGCACGTCGAGGCCCTGCGCCCGGATGGCGTTCACCGGCACCAGCGCGACGCGCATCTTCAGATCGAGATCCTCCCGCACCCAGGTTGCGGTCGCCGCGAGCGCATCGCGGGCGCGGTCGAGATCGCCGGGCGCGACCGCAAAGCTCGCGCCGTCGCCGCCGAACACAAAGGGAAATTCCCGCCCCTCCAGCGCATTGGTCACCGCCGCGATCACGGCCGCACCGGCCATGTTGACCGCCTTGTAGCGCTGCGCCGCGATCGCCTTGGTGGAATCGACGATGTCGGCGACACCGATGCTCCAATCGTCCGGCAGCGGCGCATAGAGCGTGGGATCCATCAGGCTGGTGAAGCCGCGGAAGACGGAAATGCCGCCGTAAAAGGATTCGCCTGATGTCATCGGATGATGCCGGATGGTTGGGATGCGCGTCCGAACGAGATACGTGGCAGGGGCGATCAGGGTTCGTTTCCCGATCATTGGCCAAAATGGAGCCGGACAACAAGATCGCACCGCGCCGCAATGCCGCAGTTCGTCATTGATCGGCATCAAACAGCCGGCTGCAAATGACGTTTACGGTTGATCCATCTGTAACGATCGCGTGGGGATGATCTGGGTGTCTGATTTCGGCAGCAAGGACTCCGCCTCGCCGGTACGCCGGCGCACGGGGCTCGATGCGATCAGTGCGGTGAAAATGCCGGAGACGCTCACCGCCACTGTAGATGCCTGGGCCGAGGCCCATCAATTGTCGCGCTCGGATGCAATCTGCAAGCTGGTCGAGCTCGGCCTGAAGATCGCGCCAGCCGCACCGACATCAGCACATTCGGTCGCATCGGACGCCACCCGGATCGAGGAGGCCGCGGTGCAGGAAATCGAGGGACTGCTCGATCCCGCATTGCCCGAGGACGAACGCGAGCGCCGCATCCGCCGCCTCACCGAGGGCCCGCCGGAATTCTCACACGAGCGGATTGACCTGCCAAAGCAGCATCGGACCTAGTGCAGCTTCTCATCCTGGCGCTTGCGCAGCGCGGATGCAGGGACGTCGTGGCAACCGACGAGACGCACGAATTGCTGCGGATACATCTCGTGACCGTGATCGCCGGAATTCTGATGCGACATCGGCGGACAGCGGACATCGTCCGGCTTCGCGCGCGACGGCGCGGTCGCGGCATGATTTGAAGCGGTCAAGTTTGAAGCGGCCATCGACTGCTCCCCTTCGATTAGGGCAGATCGATTGACGTAACCCAATCGATTGCGGGGCATCTTACGACCAAAACCGGCGTGCTGTCATTGCGCCGGATCAACGCAATTGTGGCAGCCCGGTTCCGCCTACGCCGTATTCCCGGCGTCGATCGTGAACACGGTGCCCGTGACGTTGCGGCCGCCATCGCCCAGGAGATATTCCACCATGCGTGCGACGTCATCCGTCTCCGGCAAACGGCGCAGCGCGCTGCGGCCAGCGATGCGCTTGCGGCCTTCGTCCGAGAGATTGTGCGTGAGTTCGGTGTCGATGAAGCCCGGCGCGATCGCATTCACGGTGATGCCGAGCTTGCCGACCTCGCGCGCGAGCGAACGGGTGAAGCCGGTCGCGGCCGCCTTGGTCGCGCCGTAGACCGACAGGCCATTATAGCCCGTGGTCGCGATGATCGAGGAGATGTTGATGATGCGGCCGGCGCCGTCGGCCATCATCTGCCGCGCTACATATTTGGTGAGGATGATCGGCGACAGCACGTTGAGCTGTACCAGCGCCTCGATCTCGGAATTGTGCATGGTGGCGAGCAGGCCTTCGGTGCCGAGGCCGGCATTGTTGACGAGGCCGTAGATCGGGCCGAACTCGTCGCGCACGAGCTTTGCGAAGGCCGGGATCGCGTCGATCACGGCGAGATCGCAGGCACGGAAATGCAGGTGGCCGTCGGATTCGGCAATCGCGGCCTTGAGCTCGTCGCTCTCGCGCCGCGCGGCCGCAATCACATTGAAGCCGGCAGCGGCCAGGCGCTTGCCGATCGCTAGTCCAATGCCGCGGCTGCCGCCGGTGACGAGAACGTTATGCATCGGTGCGCGCCAGTTTTCCGGCCGGGGTGACATCGAGCGCCTCGACGAAGCGGATCACCGCCGGCACCTTGTGGGACGCGAGCTGGGCCCGGCACTGCTCCAGGATCTGGTCGCGAATTTCCTTCACCCGCGCCTGCTCCGTGCCGTCGGCAAGGATCACATCGGCGACGACGATGCCGCCGGTAATCGGGCTCTTGCGCGATTTCGCCTGCGACATCCGCACATCAGGATGACGGTTGATCACCGCTTCGATCTCCTCGGGGTGGACCTTCAGTCCACCGATATTGATGATGCCGCCGCGGCGGCCGACAAAATAATAGCGGTCGCCGCGCAGCTCGACAATGTCGCCGCTGTCGACAAACCCGTCGGCATCGGTGAGCGCTGCGGCATTGCGGCCGATGTAAGCGTGCGCCGTTCGCGTCGAGCGGATGCGCAGCGAGCCGTCGACGACCTTCATCTCGACGCCGTTGCGGTTGCCGAGATAATCGGCGGGAAAACCCTCCAGCCCGTCATTGACGGCGAAGCCGACGCCGGCCTCGGTGGAGGCATAGGCGTGGCCGACGGAGGAATTCGGGAACGCCGCCTTCAGGCCGTCCAGCACGGCCTGGTCGGCGATCTCGCCGGAGAGACGGACGTAGCGCGGTGCGAATTGCGCGGCCGAACCGCTCATCAACAGCTTGCGCCAATGCGAGGGCGTGCCGGAAATGTGCGAGACGCCGCGCGCGTTCAGCCGCGCGACATGATCGGCGAGCGCCTCATGCGGATCGGACAGCACCATCGAGCCGCCGGAGAGAACGGCACGGAGGAAGATCTGCAGGCCGCCATAGCGGCGGATGTCGTAGAAGGTGGCCCACACCGGCGCAGGTCCGCGCGCGGGGCCTTCGGCAACGATGGCGCCGGTCAGCGCTTCCAGCGTATGGCCGGCGATCTTGGGTACGCCCGACGTGCCCGAGGTGAGCATCAGCCATTCGGTGGCGCGCTCGGTCCTGGCTGGCGCGGTGGCTTGAAGCGGCAAGTGTGCGGTGACGATCAGCGGCACGCCGGTCTCCGCCCAACGATCGGGCTCGTCGGTGACGACAGCATCGATCCCGGCATCCGCGATCAGGGCGTCGAGATGTGCCGGGTTGAGGTCCGGCGGACACAGCAGCATGCGACGGGCGATACCGTCGAGCTCGATCATGGCAAGGCCGGACCGGAGCTGGTCGGACAGCTTGAGCAGCACGGCGCGGCCGGACAGTTCGTGCAGGCGGCCCCCCAGAACCGTGTGCGACAGGATGTCGGTCAGCGACACGACATCATGCGCATCGGAGATCGTGCGGCCCTTGAGCTCCGGGCTCAGATAGTCGCGGAGCGCAAAAATCTCACGCGGGGACATTTTCGTAGGCCCGCACGAAATCGCCCACCGTGGCGGGGAACGCGGCGTCCTCGGAAATGGTGAAGGGATCGACACCGGTCTCGTCCTCGAGGCGGGCAACCAGAATGGCGAAGGCGAGCGAGTCGAAACCCGTCTCGTGCAGGGACAGATCGTCCGAGAGCGCGGGAAGCGTGACGTGCTGCTCCTTGGCGATCTGCTGGATCGCTTCGATGACCTTAGACCTTACCGACATGGCTGGCTCGCTTTTGTTATCGATCTCGTTGTTGTGGCGGCTCTTGATGACCGCCTCCCCATGGCCGTCTGTTTACCCGACAGAAGTAAATGGCTTCTTGGACAATTCAGATAAAATTGGACCTATCTCCCGATTTTGGTTGCGCTACAGCCGGATCGCGCCCTCGGAGATTGCCGCATAGGCCTTCCCGTCCAGCGCGACATAGGCGCCTGACTTCGGCTCGAGCATGAACAGCGGATCGGAGATCGCGCTGGGGTCAAAGCCCTCGCGGGCGAGCTCACCCTTCTTCTGCTTGAAGGTCTCGGTGGCATCGAGCTCGCGCGAGATGCGGATGAAAACCGGGCGGGCGTAAGCCGGCAGGCGCTGCGCGAGATGGGCAGACAGCGCGGTGACGTCAAAGCCCTCGTTCACGACGATCGCACTCATGCCGGCGCGACCGTCGGTGCCGGGGATGCTGACGCCGTAGGTGGTGGCATCGACCACGCCGGTGAAATCGCGCACGGCATCGTTCACCTCCGAGGTCGCGACGTTCTCGCCCTTCCAGCGGAACGTGTCGCCGATGCGGTCGACGAAATGGAAAAAGCCCTTGTCGTCGAGCCGCATCAGATCGCCGGTACGGAACCAGGCATCGCCCTTGGCGAAGACGTCGCGCAGGATCTTCTTCTCGGTCTCGCCGGCATCCGTGTAGCCCTCGAAGCGACCACCGCCCTGGTCCGCGGTGCCGATGCGGCCGATCGCTTCGCCGGCCTCGCCGCGGGCGGAGGCCAGGCAAAAGCCGCCTTCATTGCGCAGCGGTGCGCCGCTGTCGGGGTCGAGTTTGACGAGGCTCGCGGGAAAGCGATGCGCGAGCAGCGGCGGGATGCGGCCGATCGCGCCCACCTGTCCCTCGACGTTGAACAGCGAGAAATTGCCTTCGGTGGCCGCATAGAATTCGAGGATGCGTGGAATGGCGAAGCGTCCCTGGAAATCCTCCCAGATGTCGCCGCGCAGGCCGTTGCCGCAGGCAAGCCGCAGCCGATGCCGGTTTTCGTATTCCGACGGCGGCGCCTTGAGCAGATAGCGGCAGAGCTCGCCGATGTACTGGAACAGCGTGCAGTCGTGCCGCACGATGTCGGACCAGAAATTCGAGGCCGAGAATTTTTCGGCGATCACCACCGAGCCGCCGGCAGCGAGCATGCTGCAGGGCGCGACGATGCCGCCGACCGAGTGGAACAGCGGCAGACAGTCATAGAGCCGGTCCTGCGGGCTCGCGCCTGTTAGACCGGCGAACCAGAAACCCCAATTGAGGATGCGGCGATGGCTGATGCTGGCCGCCTTGGGCAGGCCGGTGGTGCCGGAGGTGTAGATCAGCAGCGCGCGGTCATCGATGGTGACGCCGCCATGCTCCTCCGCCAGGAGCGGACCGTCGTCCAGCGCGGCAAGCGCGACGTCAATGGCGCGCTCGCTGCGGGCATCGCCATGGGTCCAGATCTTCGCTTCCGTCTTCAGATGCGGCTTCGCGCTCTCCAGCGTCGCCATCAGATCGTGCGCGACGATGATATGCAGGGGCTTCGCGACATCGAGGCAATGCGCGAGCGATTGGCCAATGAGTTTTATGTTGATCAGCGCGACCACGCCGCCGACGCGGCTGATGCCGAGCCACGCGGCGACATAGTCGATGCCGTTCGGCATGATCAGTGCGACGGTGTCGCCCTTGGCCACGCCGACGGAGCGGGCCCAGCGCGCATAGCGGCTGATCCGCTTCGAGAGGCCGTCATAGTCGAGCATCGCATCGTCCATGACCAGCGCGATGCGGTCGGGCTGGCGCTGCGCCCAATCGTCGACGACGTCAGCGAACAGGCGGCCCGGCAGCGTCTCGATCCGCGCCGTGAGCTCGATGGCCTTCAGCCAGATCCTGGATGCCGAGGGCGCGCGCGCGGCTTTCGGTTGCTCGATGACGCCGGTGGTCATGCCGTTCATTCTTTCGGAACGTGTCTGCTGGTTCGGGCAGCTTAATCCATCGCGTCCTGCCCAGGCGTTAAGAGACAAGGTAAAAGCCGGTTAGTGCGCGATTAACTCTAGTCATCCTTTACCAAGCCGGCGGGAACGGCGTGCGGCCTGGTGCGATTCTTGCGATAGCAGCAAATGCTGAGTGGCACTCTCACCCTCTCCCCTTGTGGGAGAGGGTGGCGCGCGCAGCGCGACGGGTGAGGGGTCTCTCTCCACACAGGCAATCTCGCAAGTGGAGAAAACCCCTCATCCGGCGCTGCGCGCCACCTTCTCCCACAAGGGGAGAAGGAAGAAGAAGAGCGGGGATGCAGATGACGATCACCAGACGACATTTCCTTCAGACTGCCGCGTGTGCCGCAGTCACGCTCGCCGCACCACGCGCCTTTGCGCTCGGCAACCCCTCTTATCCCTCGCGTAGCGTGAAATGGGTGGTGCCCTACGCGCCGGGCGGCGCGACCGACGTGCTGTCACGGCTGCTGTGCCAGCGCCTGTCCGACCGGCTCGGCCAGACCTTCGTGGTCGAGAACAAGCCCGGCGCCGGCAGCAATATCGGGACGCAGGCCGTGATCGCCGCGGCTCCCGACGGCCACACACTGCTGCTGACCTCGACTGCGAACGCGATCAATGCTTCGTTCGATCCGGCGCTGCCGTATGATTTCGCCAAGAGCATCGCGCCGGTGGCGGGCGTGGCGCGGATCCCGCTGGTGCTGGTCGTCAACAATGATCTGCCGGTAAAGACAGTCGCCGACTTCATCGCCTACGCCAAGGCCAATCCCGGCAAGATGTCGATCGCCTCCTCCGGCATCGGCACCTCGCTGCATCTGTCCGGCGAATTGTTCAAGTCGCTCGCGAGCGTGCAGTTCACGCATGTGCCCTATCGCGGCTCGGCGCCGGGCCTGACCGACGTGATGAGCGGCCAGATCCAGGGCATGTTCGACAACGTCACCTCGTCCTTCGAGCTGGTGCGCGCGGGCAAGCTGCGCGCGCTCGGCGTCACCACGCGCGAACACTCGGAGATCCTCCCCGACGTGCCGCCGATCGCCGACACACTTGCCGGCTATGAGACGAGCTCGTTCTACGGCGTCGGCGCGCCGCACGACACGCCGCTCGAAATCGTCGACCTGCTCAACCGCGAGATCGACGCCGCACTCTCCGACGCCGAGATCAAGGCCCGCATCGCCGAGCTCGGCGCGATCCCGCTGCACGGCAATGCCGGCGCGTTCGGCGGCATGCTGACGGCGGAGACCGAGCGCTGGCGCAAGGTGGTCGAGCTGTCGGGGATCAGGAAGGAATAGCGATCCAGCCCCGCCGCGGCTAGGCGATCCCGGGTAAACCGGCTATTCTTTTCTACCCTGCGTTGTCGGAGTTGAAAGGGAGGCGACCCGTGGCTCTCGATCCCTTGGAGTTTCCCGTCCAGGCCGCGCCGTTCGAGCAGCCACTGATCAATTTCGCCCGTTGCGTGAAAGCTGGGCAGGCCAGGGTGGTCGCGATCGGCTCGTCGACCACGGCGGGCGAAGGAGGCATCGCTCCCTATCCGCAGCGGCTGCTGGCGGCTCTTCGGATCAAATTTCCAAATGTCGCAATCGAGGTGATCAACCGCGGCGTCGGCGGCGAAGACGCGCCTTTGGAGCTGAAGCGGTTCGAGCACGACGTCTTCGACCTGAAGCCCGATCTCGTCATCTGGCAAATCGGCACTAATTCGGTGTGGCAGGCCGACGGTCCCTCGTTCGCCGACACCACCAACGCCATTCGTGACGGTGTCGACCAACTGCTCGGCGCCAAGCAGATCGACGTGATCCTGATGGACCTTCAATATGTGCCGGCAGTGCTGACGCCGGCCAAGCGTGAGAAGGCGGAGGCCATGGTCGAGGCGATCAGCCGGATCGCGCGCGAGAAGGGCGTCAACGTCTTCCGCCGCTTCGCGCTGATGAAGGGCTGGCACGAGGTCGCGCAGATCTCGTTCGACCGCCTAGTGGACCCGGGCGATGATAGCAGGCTGCATGCCAGCGACTGGACCACGGACAAGATGAGCTGGCAATTGGCCGACGCGATCGCCGTCGCGACCGACAAGGCGCCTCACGGCACCTAAGACTTGATCCGGATAAAGGAAGCTAGCCGCTTCGCCCGCGACGCAGGCGTGGCGACGGCGCGCTGACCGGATAATACGGATTGAGATCGCAGGTCGCGGCGCGGCCTGAAGCGGTGCCGCGGCATTGCGGCAGAGACGTGAAGGAGCAGTCGTACCACTCTCCGCCACCGCCATTCGCGCCGGAATAGACGTGCATGCAGACGGGAAAACTGGGGTCGAAGGTCTGCGCGTGCGACGGCGCGGCTGCGAGCACCGCACCGACGATCACGACCTGGCCAAACGAGAAACGCATGACGAACGCTCCTGCGCTCCGGATTGCTCAATACACCTTCTTGTGACGCTTGCGCGGAGGCGGCGGCGGTTCGTCGAAGGCGTAATAGGGATTGAGGTCGCAGCTCGCGGAGCGTCCCGAAGCCGTGGCGCGGCACTGCGGCAGCGAGGTGAAGGAGCAGTCGTAATAGTCGCCGCCGCCACCACCGAAGCCACCCGGCATGTAGACGTGCATGCACACCGGATAGCGCGGGTCATAGGTCTGGGCGCGCGCATCTGCCGCAGCAAACAACGTGACAATCGCGGTGAGGGTCAGGATCGGCAAACGCATGGAGACATCCTCGAATCGATGGCGTCGGCAGATCTGATGCCGACAGCCTCCTATGGCATAACACCGCCGCGGAGGCGACTGTTCCCAAGGACATATGACGGCAAGGTGAGGTGGGCTTCTCGCGACGCGGTCGTCATGGCCGGACCTGACCCGGACATGACGACGAACGAAGCCGCGCGAAGCTAGCCCAGCCCCTGCAGCACCAGCCGGTTCAGCCTCGCCGCAAACGCCGCGGGGTCTTCCGGCAACTCGCCGTCCAGGATCTGCGCCTGCTCGAGCAGGAGCAGACTGAGATCGTCGACGTCCCCGGAGCCGGCCGGGGCCCTGGTGATCGCGCCCACCATCGGATGGCGCAGATTGATCTCGAGCACCGGCTTGGTGCGCATGCCGCGGTTCTGCTGCGACAGGATGCGCTCGAGCTCGCGGCTCGGGCCCTGGCTGTCGGCGACGAGGCAGGAGGCCGAGCTGGTGAGGCGCGTCGAGGCCTTGACGTCGCTGACGCGCTGGCCGAGCGCGGCCTTGATCACGGCGATGGTGGCCGCTTCATCGGCGACGGGCTCGTCCTTCTTCGCCTCGTCCTTGTCGTCGAGGCGCGGGATCAGGTCGAGGTTGAGATCGCCCTGGCTCAACGACTTCAGCGGCTTGCCCTCGAACTCCGTCGGCATCGAGGTCCAGAAGGCGTCGACCGGATCGGACAGCAGCAGCACCTCGATGCCGCGCGCGGTCGCAGCTTCCAGCCGCGGGTTGGACTTCAGCCGCTCGATGCTGTCGCCGACGAGATAATAGATCTCGGTCTGGTTCGGCTTGAAATCGGCGACGACCTGCTCCAGCGACCGCTTCTCGCCCGTCGTGGTGGTGAAGCGCGACAGCGCCAGCAGCTTCTCGCGGCGCTCGAAATCCTCGTAGACGCCTTCCTTCAGCACCGCGCCGAAGGCGTCCCATATCTTTGCAAAATTCTCCGGGTCCTTGTCGGCTAGGTTTTCGAGCTCGGACACGACACGAGTGGCGACGGCTTTCCGAATCTGCGCCAGCTGCGGATTGTTCTGGAGCATCTCGCGCGAGATGTTGAGCGGCAGATCCTCGCTGTCGACGACGCCGCGGATGAAGCGCAGATAGCCCGGCAAGAGATCGGCATCATCGGTGATGAAGACGCGGCGGACATAGAGCTTCACCCGCCCCTTGCGGTTCGGCTCGAACAGGTCGAACGGCTTGGTCGACGGCGCGAACAGCAGCACGGCGTAGGAGTAGCGCCCTTCGGCGCGGTAGTGCAGCGTCATCGCGGGATCGTCGAAGGCCGAGGCGATCTGCTGATAGGCCTTCTTGTAATCCTCCGCCGAAAGCTCGGATTTCGAGCGCTGCCACAGCGCGCTCGCCGAGTTGATCTGGCGCGGCTCGCCCTCTTCCGGCACCAACTCGATGGGGAACAGGATGTTGTCGGAATAGGCGCCGACGATGCGCTCGATCTCGTAGGTTTCGAGATATTTCTTGGCGTCGTCCTTCAGGTGCAGGACGATCTCGGTGCCGCGCACGACGCGCGAAGCGTCCTCCTCGCTCGCCCGGGCGATCTCGAAGCCGGAGCCGCCGGAAGACGTCCAGGTCCAGACGTCGCTCTCGCCGGCACGGCGGCTGATGACGACGATCCTGTCGGCGACCATGAAGGCGGAATAGAAGCCGACGCCGAACTGGCCGATCAGGCCGAGACCGTCCTTGGCCTCCTTCAGCTTGGACACGAAGGCCTTGGTGCCGGAACGGGCGATGGTGCCGAGATGGTCGATCAGCTCCTGCCGCTCCATGCCGATGCCATTGTCGGCGATCGTGAGCGTTCCGGCCGTCTTGTTCGGGATGATGCGGATCTTGAGCGCGTCGCCCTCGCCCAGCAGCGCCGGAGTCGCGATCGCCTCGTAGCGCAGCTTGTCGCAGGCATCCGAGGCGTTGGAGACAAGCTCGCGCAGGAAGATGTCGGTCTCCGAATAGACGGAATGCACCATGAGGTGCAGAAGCTCGGAAACCTCGGCCTGGAAGGGCTGCGTGTGCACAGCCGTATCTGACGTCGTCATGCGTTTACCCGGTCAATCAAAGGGGAAAGCCCGGATATAACGCGATGAGAGGGCGGATCAAGAGGACGTGAGGCGGTTAGCCCCCGCCTACGGCGGAGGCGATCCTGCCCATAGGCGATGGGCGATCAAGTCACGCAGCGGCCGGGCTGGAGCAGCTTGGCGACCTCGGTCAGCGAGCTGACCATCGGCTCGCAGGCGATCGTCGGCTTGTTGCGGCCCTGCTGCTTCTTCTGGTTCTGGAGCAGCACCGGCGGCTTGGCGTTGCCGGTCTCGATCACCGCGGGGACCCGCAGCAGCACCGAGGTATCGGCGAGGTCGTTCAGCCGCATCGACACGGTGCGGGTCGGAACTGCGGCCTGCTTGATCTCGGCCAGCCGGTCGGCCTTGCCGACCCGATTCACGTTGTGGTCCGGCTTGGCAGACTTGTCGGCGACCGCCTGCCAGCGGTCGGCCAGATCATGGCCGGAGGCAAGTTGCACGGCGCCAAGCGTTGCGGCAATCGCGGCGGCGCTCAAAAATACCTTTTGAATCTGTGACATGGCTGTCAATCCCTCGCCCCATGGCGATCGCGGGAACAACGCGAGCCGGGGACCGGGGGTTCTCAGCCGTCACGATCACTTAACCGTGTGCGAAAAGGTCGGGGCGCCCATGCAAAAAAAATTCGCAACCGCCTGGAACGACTCTAGCAGTCGGGAGTCGTCTCAACAGCCGGCTATTCCCCCCTGCCCCATAAGCCGGCGACGTAGGGCGCGACTGTGGTGATGCCAGTCGCGCCTTACTTTTGTCTGGGCGTTTCGGCCAAGTTTTCGGCTTTCCCACCTTTTACTCCACCTCCACACCGGATAGGAGCCATGGGACAACGCCCCTCTATTGGGGACTATCGACATCGAACGTGAATGAGTAGCGGGAAGGCCCAAAGATTTGGACAAGGGATCGGGCAGCGATCCTGAGGTAACGGGCGGTACGCTAGCGTTGGCCGTCGTGGGCGATACGATACCACTCGCCCAGCGCCGACGTCGTTTCATTCATCCGGTTGTAGAGGCTCAAAAATTGATCAGCGAACGCCTCTATTATCTCCGCGTTGTAGCGGTAGTCGGGGCGATGGATAAGCGGTTTTCCCTGCTCAGGGTTTGCTAGCACTGTTCTGCCCTTCCCGGCATAGAGACCGGGGAATAGATACCAGTGAGCATCGTCAAACCATATATCCGCTATCCCGTGTGCGATATCATTCCTGCGGCCAGCCCATCTGCCGCATTGCTTCAGCAGGTCGGTAGCGTTGGGTCCAAGCGGACAGAGAGGCCAAGTCAGCAGCCAACTCTCTAGAGCCGCGCGAACCATCCGTATTCTACTGTCCGATCCTGCTATAGCCGAATAGGCTTGCAGCATGGGGCTAGTCGGAGCGTAATAGTTGCCAACCGTTATCACCGTGAACAAACCCGCCACAGCACTCTCAAGCAGCTCCCAGCGCGAGAGCGCCTTTCCGACAGCGGCGAAGATCGCATCCGCCGAAGGTTCGCCGTCATCTGCCCAAGGTCTTTTAGTCGGATCCACGGCCAACCTCCCTTGATCAGGCCTGCGCTACTGGTTTCAGGTTTTTAAGCGCCGCACGCACATGATCCACAACCTTGTCGGTGGCCGCGAAGATGGCCGCTTGGTTCGTCTCCGCCGCTTCGTAAGTGCTAAGTCTGCCAGCCAGCGCAACGATCTTCGGATGATCAAAATGTAACTTGGTTTTCAGGTGGCCAAACTCGTTCCTAATCTCCCGGAGGAGATCGGCATCCGCAAAGGTTGCGGCGTCCAATAGCCCGACCGTCTGCGCCTTTTTTATCTTCGAGCCCAGCGTTTGAAGTTTGCCTTTAGGCGGCTGAAACAGCCGGTCATCAAGGTCCTTTCCGACCGTGTGGAGAGCATGAGTCCGGAGCGCTGTCTGGAGAATATCATCTAGCTGAGTGCCAATCCTCAGCATGGTCTCCGCGTGGGTATCCCTCAGAACTTGAGCTAAATCGAGCCCGTGTTCTTTCAGAATCTCGGCAGCCTCATTTATGTCTCGCGCCACTCCAGCCTCCAGCCTTGAGCAAGGCGTCGTTTAAGGAGTTATCTGCTGAGACGCCAATAAACCACGAATGGCTTTCCCTCGAACTTCTCTTTCTGCTTTTTGTCCAACTCCCTCGCGCGCCGCGAGGGCATAATCCGCAGGCATGTTGTTGGAGAATTCCAATAGCCTGCTTCGCGTCTCTGACGCGGGCCGGTTCATGATAAAGGGCAATCGTGAAAACTCAGAAACGAGGGTGAAAAAGTTTGCCTTGTTCCACCAAATCGAGCCTTCCGGAATATCCAAAGACCCGATGTATTTACTCGCTAGGTTGATTGCAGCGATCACTTCATCTCTTTCGGGAAAGTTGCTGGCGCGTTCTTCGAGGTACTTACGGACTCGGTCATTCCGCTTGAAATACCCGGTCATGTACGTGCACATCAGATTCAAGGTGAACATCAGCGGGACTTTGCGATCGAATTCAAAGCTGGTGAAGATGTTTTTGGATCGCACGAGGCTGGTGTAAGGTCCCTCAGCTTGTGAAAGAAGCCACTCCCAAGTGGCCGCATCAATACCGGGATCACGACTGAAGATGTTCGCCGCCAACGGCTCCTCAGCGTCATTCTCGCTACCGACCTCGCCCAACTCGTCATCGTCTGGCGGATGGCCGACTATTTCACCGCAGAGCACGCGGGCTACGAGCATGAACTCAGACGCAGAGTATTCCGAAGCAAGTTTTTCAATAGCGGATAGAGAATAATACGTCCGGTTTAACCGGTAAAATACGTCCTTCAAGCGAGGGTCGCCCGCATCGAGATCGAAATCAATGACGGCCACTTCGTACTTGAGGAAATCTTCACGCTGCTTTTGCGTGAGCTCTCGGAAAGCCCTACCTTCAAAATCCAACTTGCCATCAACGAAGTCGCGTATTGAATTCAGCCGCTGCTGACCGTCCACAACAGCCTGGCTAGCCTCCATCGTATCGAGGTCGATCGGCCCCCGCGCAAGAAATATCTGCGGGAAAGGATACCCCCTCATAATTGTATCTATGAAGTCGCGCTTGTGTGCGTCTCGCCATACGAGGTTTCGCTGGAAATAAGGCGACAGTGTTAAGCGTGCGCTACGCATGGCCGCGACAAGATCGATTATCTCTCGCGATCGAACCGTGTATTTGAGATCGTTGAGCATGTTCAGCCTATGAGTTCTGATAGCACGGCGTCCTGCTTCCAGCAGAAGGCATATTCATTCATGTAAATTGCAAAATTGATATTCTTGAAGATGGCGGTGTGACTTCGGCTTAGCCGACCTTGAAACTCGGACCACTGTTGGCTCAGAGACGATTGCGGCATAGCGTCAACCCGAATCATACCTCGCCTTAGTATCTGATCCTTGAAGTGTTCAATACGTTGCAGGGGACGCCTTCCAAAGGGGGTAAGGTCAGTGAACGCACGAGTCGCGGACACGACGTCAATCCAAGCTCTTTGGAATAGCTCAACATCGATGCAAGCCACGTCCAGATCAGAGACACACGGTTCGAAGAATTTGTCCTTGTGAACACTGAATCCAATCTGCCCCGACCCGCAGAAACTAACCGACGAATAGGCTATGCGGAAGTAAGTCGATACTTCTGTCCTGATAGCGAATTCGCGGTGGCGCTCTTTCTGAAGGGAAGCTGCACGCTCTTCGATGAAGATGCGACGAGCACGCTGCTCCCGGTCTCTATATTGCCTCCCGATCGTCCGGACGCGATCCTTCAAATCATCAAGACTCATAAATTGCGATCTCTAAAATCAATATCTTCCCGCACCAGTCTCTCAGCTTCTATACCATGGGTTGTAAGGGATTTCTAACCTAGTTCGTCCCGCGATGCACAGGGCCTAACTATCGCGTGGCCAAAAGGCGCGGGTCTTTCGCCGCGACTGGCAGGACCCCAGCTCCACGACTGTGACGGCAAGCGTACTGCTCGTGCTATGGCAACAAGGCCTGACAGCGCAATCGCAACATGAGCGGCGGCAGCACCGCCGTTGGTGGCCCTCGGGGACATCCAAGTATCCGATCAAGAGCGCGCGTTCGCCGCCAGCATGCGCCGGCGGCGCCTTACTTCGCCCTCCCCGCCAGCCAATCCCGCCCCTCGCCGTAGAGCTTCTCGACCTCAGGTCCGGTGAGGCCCGGCATGTCGCGCTTGACCTTGTAGCCGATCAGCTCCTGCATGTAGGCGAGGTGGCGGTAGCCTTCGGGCAGCGCGGCGAGTGCTTTCTGGTCGAGTTGAAGCGTCGCGGCGGGATCGACCGGGTCGATCCGGTCCTTCTCGTAGATCGGCTGGCGGCGGACGATGCCCCATTTCCCCTGCCGCTTCTCCAGGAAATCGTAGAAGCGCCCGGTGCAGACGACGTCGCAGAGCACGTCGTGCACCAGGGCGCGCTGCGAGATCGTCATCTTGGTCTGGGCGATGGCGCGCTCGCCAGAGAGGTCGATGCTGGTGCCGCCGAGGAAATGCAGGATGCGCACGCCCTTGGCAAAACCCTCCTGGCTGACGCGCATGAAATCCCGCGCCGGCCCCTGAAACCAGGTGGCGGACATCCAGCCCTCCTCGTGCCAGACGGTCGCAAAGCGGTCCCAGTCCCCGGCATCGCGCCAGACCGCCCAGTTCTCGACGAGGTCGCGGATGGCGAGGCGATCGAGGAGTTGCTGGTCCATGGTACGTTTCTCCCGGCGGCTTGAGGCTGCGATGGATGTCGTCGGCTCGACGTATCAACGGGGCAATTGGGTTGCCGTCAAGCGCCCGGTGCTTCGCGGCCGTTCGAATTGCCCACAGCTTGAGAAACGCGGTACGAGCAGCGAGCCTTGTAATCAACCATACCGCGACTAGTATCCGCACCGATGCAGATGAAATTCCCCTTGCTTGCCGCGCTTCTCGGATTGCTGGTGACTCCCCCTTCCCATGCGCAGACGGATACGCAGAGCGAAAGTGCCCAGGCCTGGAAGGCGAAGCTGTCAGCGCACATCGCCAGGAGCGGGCTATTTCCAGTCCAGGCACTGGGGCAAACCGGTGAGGCCAGGGTCGGCTTCGTCATGGACCGGTCCGGCAAGCTGGTCTCGCGGGTACTGGCTGCGAGCACCGGCTCGCGACTGCTCGACGATGCTGCGCTGGAGATCGTCGCCCGCGCCCAACCGTTTCCGCAGCCGCCTGAGGAGTTGAAGGAAGAGACTTTCTACCTCGTAGTGCCGATTGTCTTCCACGGCCGCCAATTCCAGGTGCCGACCAACGGGCTGGTGCTGAGCACGCCGGCTTCGGGCTTCGCAGAGTCCGAGGCTATGGCCGCCTGGCGCAAGGCGGTCACCGAGCACGTCCGGCGCAACATAGTGTTCCCCCCGAAAGCGATCGGCCAGCGGGGTGATGCGGGCGTCACTTTCGTAATCGACCGTTCAGGCAAATTGATCTCGAATGCGTTGGTGGAAAGCACCGGCATCGCACCGCTCGATGCGGAGACGCTCGCGATGGTCGAGCGATCCGTGCCGTTCCCGAAACCGCCCGCCGAGGCGAAGGACGACCTGCAGAGAGTGACCGTCCTCATAGCTTTCGACGGCACGCCGCGCCCCTGGGCGGGGCCGTCACCGGAACGCGAAAAATTTCTCCAATCCTGGATCGATGACCAGGCCAGGCAGAACGCGAAATCGCCGGGGCCGAACGACGCCAAGCTGAATTCCATGCTTCGCAGCATCTGCCGGGGCTGTTGAGGCAAGAGCAAACCAGCTCTCCCACACACGAAAAAACGGCGCGCCTTGCGACGCGCCGTCTTCCTGTCCGATCGAAGCTTGCTTACGCCGCCGGGACCTTCGGCGCGCGGTTGCGCGAGTTGCGCTGGAAGAACAGCGCCTGGCTCGCCACCGCCGACACCATCGCCGGCTGGAACGGTTTCGAGATCAGGAACGCCGGCTCCGGGCGCTCGCCGGTGAGGAAGCGTTCCGGATAGGCGGTGATGAACACCACCGGCACCTCAAAGGTGCGCAGCAATTCGTTGACGGCATCGAGCCCCGACGAGCCGTCGGCGAGCTGGATGTCGGCGAGGATCAGGCCGGGCCGCTTGTTCTTGGCGAGCGCCACCGCGTCGGCATGGGTGCGCGCGACGCCGACGACATTGTGGCCGAGATTCTTCACCAGGCTCTCGAGGTCCATGGCGATGAAGGTCTCGTCCTCGATGATCAGCACGTCGGTGGCGATCTCGGCCGCCATCTCGCGTCCTGCGGCGTCCGCGAGCCGCCGGGTCTCGCCAACATCGGTGCCGAGCACGAAAGCGACTTCCTCCTCCGAAAATCCCTCGAGCGAGAGCAGCAGGAATGCCTGCCGCGGCAGCGGCGTGATGTTCGACAGCCGCCGCTCGGGCGGCATCGGCAGGGTTGTCACCTCGGCATCGTCGTTGACGGAAACCGAATTCCATATCTGGGTGAACAGCCGGAACAGGCCCGCGCGCGGCCCGCGGCTCTCGTCGAGCACCGACGGATCTCCCAGCATGGCTTCCAACATGGCTGCGACATAGGCGTCGCCCGAGGCCTGGCTGCCCGTCAGGGCGCGTGCATACCGGCGCAGCAACGGCAAGTGTTCAGCGACAAGCTGTGAACGGGACATCCCCACTCCATTCATCTTCGGGCCAACCTCAAAGAATAGGAACCACGAGGGGAGGCCCAGGTTCCCCTGCAGGGCTGATTACGCCTCAGGACAAGAAAAGTTCCGCGAGAGGGGGAACTTTTTGTCGAACCTGGAATTGTGCCTATCCAGGGAACGGCTCCCGGTTGAGAAAACTTCTCGATTTTACAGTAACTTAACTCGGGGAAACGTGGAACAGGTCATGAAAGATCTCAAGTCTCAAGCCAGCAAAAGCACGACCCCCGGCAAGGGAGGCCTCACTCCGGAGATCCAATCCCGGATCGGGCATCAACTGCGCGCCATGTACGACGATGTCGTGCGGCAAGGGGTTCCGGACCGGTTCGCGGAACTGATCAAGAAACTTGATGCGCCGGGAGGCGCACCCCAAGTGGAAACTGATGGGGGCTCCAACGACAACAACAATGGGAGGGATTAATGCCTCTCACGGAATCCCTGCGTAACGACATCCTTGCGGCCGTGCCAAGTCTGCGCGCGTTCGCGATCTCGCTCAGCGGCAATGCCGACCGCGCCGACGATCTGGTTCAGGAAACGCTGTTGCGCGCGCTTGCCAACATCGACTCCTTCCAGCCCGGCTCCAACCTGCCGGCCTGGCTGTTCACGATCCTGCGCAACCTGTTTCGCTCCGATTATCGCAAGCGGCGGCGCGAGGTCGAGGATGCCGAGGGCAATTATGCCAAAACGCTGAAGACGCAGCCTTCGCAGAACGCGCATCTGGAGTTCGAGGAGTTTCGCGGCGCGCTCGAGAAGCTTCCGCAGGACCAGCGCGAGGCCTTGATCCTGGTCGGCGCCTCCGGCTTCTCCTATGAGGACGCGGCCTCGATCTGCGGCTGCGCGGTCGGCACGATCAAGAGCCGCGTCAATCGCGCGCGCTCGAAGCTCGCCGCGCTGCTCTATGTCGACGGCGCCGAAGACTTCGGGCCCGACGAGACCGTGCGCGCCGTGATCGGCGGCAGCGGCGGATAGCGCAGCTAGCGGGTCCTCAGCAGACGTGTGAAGGCGGCCGTTCGCGCGGCCGCCTTCACGTACGTCCTCACGCCTCCACGAACGTCACGGTATCAGGCACGCTCGCGCGCGAGGTGCGGTAGCTGTTGACCTTGTGGGCGTGGTCGGCATAGCCGAACGAGATGCCGCAGACGACGCGGCGGTCGTCGGGCAAATTGAAATGGCGGCGGATCAGGCCGGAATGGCGCGCCAGCGCCGCCTGGGGAATCGTGCCGAGCCCGAGCGCCTGCGCCGCCAGCATGAAATTCGAGACATAGGCACCGCAATCGATCGCGCCGTAAATGCCGAGCGGCTCGTTGGTGTGAATGACAGCGATATGCGGCGCGCCGAAGAAATTGTAGTTCTCCAGCGCCTGCCTGGCGTAGGCGGCCTTGTCGCCGCGCGCGATGCCGAGCGTGTTGTAGAGCTGGAAGCCGCTCTCGCGGCGGCGCTCGAGATAGACGCCGACATATTCGCGCGGCGGGGTGAAATCGTAATCGTCGCCGAGGCCTTTTGAAGCCTCCGCGTAGATCGCCTTGCGAAAACGCTCCTTGGCCTCGCCGCTGGCGATGACGACCTGCCAGGGCTGGCTGTTGCACCAGGACGCGGTACGCTGCGCGGTGGTCAGCACATGCTCAATGGTGGCGCGGTCGACCTCCTCCGGCAGGAAGGCGCGGACCGAGTAGCGCTCTTTGAGGAGCTCTTCGAGCACGCCGATGCGGTCGTTTTGTTTCACTTGTGCGTCCATGAATCAGCTCGCGCTCTTCTCGTAGAGTGGGCAAAGACGCGCAAGCATCGTGCCCACCGACAGACTTACCCCGGAGCATCTGCATATGGTGGGCACGCTACGCTTTGCCCACCCTACGAGAGCCGAGGCACGGAGACATCACCGCCCCTTGGTCGGGATCTTGTTACACGGCACATCCTTGTCGACACGAATATCGCCCGGCAGTCCCAGGACGCGCTCGGCGATGATGTTGCGCAAAATCTCGTCGGTGCCGCCGGCGATGCGCATCGAGGGCGAGGACAGCAGCATCTGCTGGAACTGGCCCTGCACCGTCTCATCGTCCGTGCCGGTCAGAACACCGGCCGCGCCCTGCAGGTCCATGGCGTAGGTCGCGATGTCCTGGAGCATCATGCCGGACACCAGCTTGCCGATCGAATTCTCCGGACCCGGCCGCTCACCCTTCGACAGCGCCGAGATGGTGCGGTAGCTGGTGTATTTCAGCCCGCTCGACTTCGCCGCCCAGCTCGCAAGTTTTGAGCGCACCGCCGGATCGTCGATCGCAAGCCCGTCCTCGAGCATCAGATTCGAGCAGAACTCGAACATTTCAGGGACGCCGGTCGCGAGCCGCGCGCCGATCGACATGCGCTCGTTCATCAGGGTGGTCAGCGACACGCTCCAGCCCTCGCCGACCGCGCCGAGACGCTGGCTGTCGGGGATCACGACATCGGTGAAATAGACCTCGTTGAACTCCTGCATGCCGTTGGCCTGCTTGATCGGACGGACCTCGACGCCGGGGCTCTTCATGTCCAGGAAGAACATGGTGAGGCCCTTGTGCTTGGGCACGTTCGGATCGGTGCGCGCGATCAGGAGGCCATAGTCGGAATAATGCGCGCCCGAGGTCCAGATCTTCTGGCCGTTGACGACCCAGTTGTCGCCCTTCTTCTCCGCGCGCGTGCGCAGGCCCGCGACGTCGGAGCCGGCGGAGGGCTCGGAGAACAGCTGGCACCAGATCTCCTCGCCCGAGGCGAGCTTCGGCAAATAGCGGCGCTTGGCGTCCTCGCTGCCAAAGGCCATCACGGTCGGGCCGCACATGCCCTCGCCGATCTGGAACGGCTGCGTCAGCTTGCCGTAGACGCCTTCCTCTTGCTGCCAGATCACCCGCTCGATCGGCGTGGCGCCGCGGCCGCCATACTCCTTCGGCCAGTGCAGGCAGGACCAGTTGCCCTCGAACTTCTTCATCTGCCAGGCCTTGCCGACATCGACGATGTCGTGCTTGGCAAGCCGAATACGGCCGAGCGAGGACTTCGACAGCTCGGCATGCAGCTCCTTCGGCGCATTGGCCTCGACCCATTTGCGCGCGGTCTCGCGAAATGCGGCTTCCTGCGGGGTATCGTCGAAATTCATCTTCGAACTCTCCTCTCTCGTGCCCCGGCTCTGCGAAGCGGCGCCTAAGCGCCGCATCGCGTCCGGGACACGAACTCATCTTCCCTTCGTCGGGATCTTGTTGAACGGCACGTCCTTGTCGACACGGATATCGCCGGGCAGGCCCAGGACCCGCTCAGCGATGATGTTACGCATGATCTCGTCGGTGCCGCCTTCGACGCGCGTGCCCGGCGCACGCAGCAGCATGGCCTGGAAACGGCCGGCGAGTTCGGCATCCTCGCCGCTGACGACGCCCGCCGCGCCCTGCAAGTCCAGCGCATAGGTCGCGACATCCTGGATCATCGAGCCCGCCACCAGCTTGCCGATGGAATTTTCGGGCCCCGGCCGCTCACCCTTCGACAGCGCCGAGATCGCTCGCATGCTGGTGTACTTCAGCCCGCTCGCCTTCACCGCCCAGTTCGCCAGCTTCGAGCGCACCGCGCGATCCTCGATCGCCGGGCCGTCGTCGAGCATCAGGCTGGAGCAGTATTCGAACAGCTCCGGGAAACCGGTCGAGACGGCCGCGCCGATCGCGCTGCGCTCGTTCATCAACGTGGTCAGCGAGACGTTCCAGCCGTCGCCGACCTCGCCGAGGCGCTGATGATCGGGAATGCGGACGTTGGTGAAATAGACCTCGTTGAAGTCGGAGGCACCGCTCGCCTGCTTGATCGGCCGAACCTCGACGCCGGGGCTCTTCATGTCCAGGAAGAACATGGTGAGGCCCTTGTGCTTGGGCACGGTCGGATCGGTGCGGGTGAGCAAGATGCCGTAGTCGGAATAATGCGCGCCCGAGGTCCAGATCTTCTGGCCGTTGATGATCCAGTCGTCGCCATCCTTTTCCGCGCGGGTTCGCAGGCCCGCGACGTCGGAGCCGCCCGCGGGTTCGGAGAACAGCTGACACCAGACCTTCTCGCCGGAAGCGAGCGGCGGCAGGTAGGTGCGCTTATGCTCCTCGCGCGCGAACGCCATCATGGTCGGTCCGCACATGCCGTGGCCGATGATGAACATGCGGGACAGCTGGCCGAACGGCCCTTCCTCCTGCTGCCAGATCACGCGCTCGATCGGCGATGAGCCGCGGCCGCCATATTCCTTCGGCCAGTGCAGGCAAGCCCAGCCGGCATCGGCCTTCTTCTTCTGCCAGGCCTTCGCGACTTCGAGAATGTTGGCGTTCTTGAGCACGGTGCGGCCGAGCGAGGATTTGCGCAGCTCCTCCTCGTATTGCTTGGGCGCATTGGCGCCGATCCAGGCGCGGGCGGTGGCGCGGAATTCGGCCTCCTGCGGGGTGTCGTCGAAGTTCATGGTCTCTCATCCTTCGCCGGTGTCGTAGGATGGGTAGAGCGAAGCGAAACCCATCTTTTAGATCACCCGCGTCATGATGGGTTTCGCTACGCTCTACCCATCCTACAAATCACCAATGCTACGCCGCGTTCTTCTTCCGCATGCGGTCGATCAACTGGTCTTCCCAATAGCTGAGGCTGCCGAGCCCGAGCGCCATCGCGTTGGCGCGGCGGTAGTACATGTGGCAGTCGAACTCCCAGGTGAAACCCATGCCGCCGTGAACCTGGATGTTGTTCTTGGCGCAGTGCTGGAACGCCTGCGTCGCGCTGATGCGCGCGGCCGCGGCGGCTTCCGGCAATTCGGCCGCATTGGTCGAGAGCGCCCAGGCGCCGTAATAGCTGTTCGAGCGCGCCAGCGTCGCCGACACATACATGTCGGCTAGCATGTGCTTCACAGCCTGGAACGAGCCGATCTGACGGCCGAAGGCGATGCGGTCGAGCGCGTAGTCGCGGCCCATCTCCAGCGCACGGTCGGAGCCGCCGACCTGCTCGAAGGCGCAGAGCACCGCGGCCCGATCCAGCACCTGGGTCAGGATGCTCCAGCCTTCGCCGGCAGCGCCAAGCAGCTCGGCCTTGCAGTCTTTGAAGGTGAGCTCCGCCTGCCCGCGGGTCGGATCGAGATTGGTGAGGCTCTTGACCTCGACGCCGCCGGCCTTGAGGTCGACCAGGAACAGCGAGATGTCGTTCTCGCGCCCGCCCGATCCCGTGCGTGCGGCAACCACCGCGAGGTCGGCAATCGCGCCGTCGGCCACCGGCTTCTTGACGCCGTTGAGCACGCCATTCGCGGCCGTCAGCTTGACGTTCTTCGGCGACGGATTGCCCTTGCCCTCGAACAGCGCCAGCGTTCCGATCGCCTCGCCCGCGGCGATCGCCGGCAGCCATTTTTTCTTCTGCGCATCGCTGCCCGCGATCAGCAGCGCTTCGGCGGCGAGATAGACGGTCGAGGAGAACGGCACCGGCGCGTTCGCCCGGCCCATCTCCTCCGCGATCACACAAAGTTCGAGATGGCCGGCGCCCGCACCACCAAACTCCTCGGGGATCGCAACGCCGAGAAAGCCCATCTCGGCAAGACCCTTCCACAGCTCCTTGTCGTAAGGCGCCTTGCCGTCGAGCACCACGCGCACCGCCTTGGGCGAGCATTTTTCCGCGAGGAATTTGCGCGCCTGGTCGCGGAGCTGTTTCTGGTCGTCGGAGAAATCGAAGTTCATGGCGGGCTACCTCTTATTCATCGTTATTCAGACCGTCATTCCGGGGCGCGACGAAGTCGCGAGCCCGGAATCCATTTCACCGCGTCCCTGCGGCCCGATGGATTCCGGGCTCGCGCTACGCGCGCCCCGGAATGACCAATGGAGAAAGATGGGTTTCATTTCAGCACGATCACATCCTGGTCCGGCTTGTCCGCATAGAGCCGCTCAACCAGCGCCGCACGGCGTTCGAGGCCTGCGCGCTGGTTGATGTAGCCCTTGTCGGTGAGCTCGTTGCCGTCGATCGAGGGCGGCTCGACCATCAGCATCGCGCGCGCGATGATGCGGCTGCTGGCGCCCTCGCACTCCCGGTTGTGAGCCTCCAGCCCGCGCCTGAAGCAGGCGAGCACGTCAGGGTGCTTCACCGCATCGGCAAAACTCAAATCGGGATTGCCGACGAGCTGACGGCAGGCATGCAGGTTCGGCCAGGCCAAGAGGCCGATGAAGGCGAGATCCTGTCCCGCGACCAGTGCGTCATGTACGACGGGAGTTGCCGCCGCAATCGTGTCGGTGCGGAGCGAGCCGACATGAACGAAGGTGCCGGTGGTGAGCTTGAAGTCCTCGACGACGCGCCCCGCGAAGATGATGCCCTGCACCGGATCGGCATCGTTGACGAAAATGCCGGCATCGCCGATGCAATAAAAGCCTTCCTCGTCGAACATCTTCTTCGTCAGCTCCGGCTGCCCGAAATAGCCGGGCGTGACGTTGACGCCGCGCAGCCGCAATTCATATTTCGAGCCGCACGGCACCATCTTCAGCTCGACGCCGGGAAACGGCAGGCCGATCAGGCCGACGCGCTCGGTGTCCCAATAGGTGCCGGTCGAGGTCGGCGCGGTCTCGGTCGAACCCCAGCCGGTGTAGAACACGATGCGCTCGCCGGTGGTCTTCACCGCGAGGGCCTGCATGCGCTCGTAAAGATCGTCCGGCAACCGCGCGCCGCCATAGGCCATGATCGAGAGGTTCTTGAAGAAGGAGCGGCAGAGCGCGTCATCCTTCTCCATCGCCGCCGCAAGCGCGGCATAGCCGGCGGGAACGTTGGCGTAATAGGTCGGCGAGATCTCGTGCAGATTCCGCAGCGTCTCCTCGAACTGGCCCGGCATCGGCCGGCCGTCGTCGATATAGAGCGTGCCGCCATCGACCAGCACGGGGTGGAACGCTGCGTTGCCACCCATGGTGTGATTCCACGGCATCCAGTCCAGCATGGTCGTGACGGGACCATCAGGCATGCGCGGCCGCACCTGCATCATCATCGCCGCATTGGCGCACATCATCTCCTGCGTGTTGATGACGGCCTTGGGCATGCCGGTCGAGCCCGACGTGAACAGCAGCTTGCCGACCGTCTGCGGCGTGATTTTTGCGATCGACTCCTCGACGTCCTTCGTCACCGGCGTCGCCGCGAGATCGGCAAAACTCACGCTCTTGACCCCATCGCAGGGCCGCGCGACATGAACCACGGTGACATCGCTGAGGTCGATCGCTCTCAGCGCCCTCTCGAAGGTCGGACCGTCCTGCACCATCACCACGGCCGGCTTGATCAGGTCGAACAGATACTTCAGCTTGACGTGATCGTGGCTCATCAGCGAGTAGGCCGGCGACACTGGAGCCGCCGGGACGCGCGCCTGCATCGCGGCCTGCGTCATCAGCGCATGCTCGATCGAGTTGCCGGAGAGGATCGTGACCGGGCGCCCCTCCAGCTTGAGATTGAGCAAGCCTTGCGTCAGCGCATCGACCGTGCGCTTGGCTTCGGCGTAGGAGACTTTTCGCCATTCACGGTTCGGACCGCCGCGCTGGGCAAGCCAGATGCGCTCGGGCGCTTCCTTCGCCCACTTTGCCAGCGACGCCGGGATGTGCGTCTCGTAAGCCTGCAGCGGAATGCGCGACCTCAGCACCACCGTGCCGTCGGCACGGCGCTCGACGTCGATGTCGCGCTCGAGCCACTCGACCTTGCGAAAGGCGGGCTTCGTCATCATCGCCGCCGCCGCCGCGCTTCCACTCATTTTGCGTCTCCCGGAATTACCGTCCTTTGCGGATCTTCGTCGTTCAGCGCTTGATATAGACAGGCTTTCGCCTCTCAAGGAAGGCCCTGATGCCTTCCGAAAATTCCTCGGAGCGGCTGCACAGGACCTGGTTGCGATCCTCCATCGCGATCGCAGCTTCCAGCGAACCGGCATCGACGCTCATGTTGAGACATTCCTTTGACAGACGCAGCCCCACGGGCGACGCCGTCATCATCGCGTCGACATAAGGCTCGGCCGCTGCATCGAGCTTGTCTTCATCGACGACCTCGGAGACAAGGCCGACCGCGAGCGCGCGCTCGGCACCGATGAAGCGTCCGGTGAGGATCAGCTCGGAGGCGACGGAGACGCCGACGAGCCGCGGCAGAAAATAGCTGGTGCCGATGTCGCAGCCGCCAAGGCCGAGCTTGATGAAGGCGCAATTCATCCGCGCCGACTTCGTCGCGATGCGGATGTCGGAGGCGAGCGCCAGCGCAAAGCCGCCGCCGGCTGCCGCGCCCTGCACCAACGCCAGGATCGGCTGCGGGCAGCGACGCATCAACATCACGATGTCGGCAATGCGGCGCTGCGAGTCCAGCGACTCCGTGACCCCGGGCGGCTCCTGCTGCCCGGCACGGCGCGCCATCGCCGCCTTGAGGTCGAGGCCCGCGCAAAAATTCTTGCCGGCGCCGCGCAGCACGACGACGCGTGTGTCACGGTTGCGCTGGAGACCCTGGAAATAAACGTTGAGCGCATCGATCAGCGCAGGATCGAGTGCGTTGAGACTGTCAGGGCGATTGAGCGTCACCCGGTCGACGCCGTCGTGATGCTCGATCAGCAGCGGTTGGGACATGGGGCGCTCCTGCATCCGCTCTTTGAGTGGCGGTTATTGCGCCCTCTCCCCTTGTGGGAGAGGGCATGTACGTCGCTGACCAAGAACTCGCTTGGGTGAGGGGTCTGTCTCCGCGGAGAGAACCCCTCATCCGGCGCCTTAGCCGATGCAAAGCATCGGCGTTCCTATGAACGGCGGCCGAGGGCCGCCTATGCCACCTTCTCCCACAAGGGGAGAAGGAAGAAAGTGCTTACCGCGGCGCCATGCGAATGGCGCCGTCAAGACGGATGGTCTCGCCGTTCAGCATCGGGTTCTCGACGATGTGCACCGCGAGCATGCCGTACTCGTTGGCATCACCAAGCCGGGAAGGATGCGGCACCTGGGCCCCTAAGCTCTTGCGGGCTTCTTCGTTCAATCCCATCAGCAGCGGCGTGAAGAACAGGCCGGGCGCGATGGTGTTGACGCGGATCTTCTGGCTCGCGAGGTCGCGCGCGGCCGGCAGCGTGAGGCCGACGACACCACCCTTCGACGCCGAATAGGCGATCTGGCCGATCTGGCCCTCGTAAGCGGCAACCGACGCCGTGTTGATGATGACGCCGCGCTCTTCGCCGACCGGCTCAATGGTGACGAGGCGCTCGGCGAACAGCCGCAGGCAGTTGAAGGTACCGATCAAATTGACGTTGATGATGCGCGCGAACTTCTCCAGCGGATAGACGCCGTCGCGACCGACGATGCGCTGCGAACCGCCGATGCCGGCGCAGTTCATCAGCACGCGCGCAACACCGTGCGCGGCCTCTGCTTTCGCGATCGCCGCCTTGATCTGCTCCTCGCTGGTGACGTCGGCATGCAGCGCGACACCCTTCACCTCAGTGGCGACCTTCTCGGCGTTTTCCCTGTTCTGATCGATCACACCGATCTTGGCGCCCTTGGCGGCCATGGCGCGGGCGGTCGCTTCACCGAGACCCGAACCACCGCCGGTGATGAGAACGGCTACGTCTTTCAACTCCATCGCAATCTACCTTTCCTTGGGCGTTTCTTCTCTAGACTTGAGAGTGATGGCCGGACTATCCGGCAGCGGCAGCTTCCCCGGCTTGCGTGAGGATGCCGCCACAGATCAGCGTTTCCATGTGCTTGATGTATTGCCGGCAGACTTCGTCGGTGACCGGGCCGACGCCGGTCGCGCGGGACATCGCGTGCCGGCCGAAGAACAGGTGGTCGCAGGCGCCGATCAGGCTGGTGTAGAACAGCACCGGATCGGTCTTGCGGAATTCGCCGCTGCTCTCGCCTTCGGCGAGCAGACGGCGGTGAAAATCGAGCAGCGGTGCGACGAAGAATTTCGAGACTTCGTCGGCGGCTCCCGCATTGGTCTCGTGCAGGAGATAATGGATCAGCCGGTTCATGTAGGGGAACCGGTAATAGGCGCGGATGATGCCGCCGATATGCAGCTTCAGCTTCGCCGTCGCCGTGATCGGCTGCGCCAGCAGATATTCGAGATTGGACAGCTCCGTCGCCGCGTTGCGCTCGAGCAACGCCAGCAGCAGGCCGTCCTTGTTGCCGAAGTGATATTTGACCAGCGCGGCGTTCGCGCCGGATTTCTGGGCGATGTCGGACAGCGAGATCTCGATCGAGGAGCGTTCGATCATCAGCTCGCTGGCGGCCACGAGCAATTTCTCTGCCGTGGAATTTTTTCCGCTCGGGAGCCTGTTCGGTACGCTGGTAGCCACGGAAATCCCTGTTTGGCCGCTGGAAGCGGGGCGCAGATAAGCCCATGCAGCGCCTCATCACAAGAGTTAATTGATCGATTGACTAAACGATATCCCGCCCCTTAAATCCGCCCCCGACAACCCAATTCAGAACAATCCAGGGAGAGACCGAAATGGCCGAGGCTTACATCGTCGCCGCTGCGCGTACCGCCGGCGGGCGCAAGGGGGGCCGCCTCGCCGGCTGGCATCCGGCCGATCTCGCCGCCAAGGTGCTGGACGAGCTGGTCGACCGCAGCAAGGTCGATCCCGCCCAGGTCGAGGACGTGATCATGGGCTGCGTGATGCAGGTCGGCGAACAGTCCAACAACGTCGCGCGCAACGCGATCATGGCCTCGAAGCTGCCGGAGAGCGTGCCGGGCACCTCGATCGACCGCCAGTGCGGCTCCTCGCAGCAGGCGCTGCACTTCGCAGCCCAGGCCGTGATGTCCGGCACCATGGACGTCGTGATCGCCGCGGGCGTGGAATCCATGACGCGCGTACCGATGGGCCTGTCGTCGCAGCTTCCGGCCAAGAACGGCTTTGGCAATTACAAGAGCCCGGGCATCGAGAAGAAATATCCGAACATCGTGTTCAGCCAGTTCACCGGCGCGGAGATGATGGCGGAGCGGTATGGCCTCTCCAAGGACGAGCTCGACGAATACTCCTATAACAGCCATCAGCGCGCGATCGCGGCGACGCAAGCCGGTCACTTCAAGAAGGAGATCGTGCCGCTCGAGATCACCCGCGCCGACGGCAGCAAGGACATCCACCACATCGATGAAGGCATCCGCTTCGACGCCACGATCGAAGGCATCAAGGGCGTCAAGCTGATCGCCGAGAACGGCAAGCTGACGGCGGCCAGCGCCAGCCAGATCTGCGACGGCGCCTCCGGCGTCTTGGTGGTGAACGAGAAGGGCCTGAAGCAGCTCGGCGTCAAGCCGCTCGCGCGCATCCATCACATGACCATGATGGGCGGCGACCCCGTCATCATGCTGGATGCGCCGCTGCACGCCACCAAGCGGGCGCTGGAGAAGGCCGGCATGAAGATCGGCGACATCGACCTGTTCGAGGTCAATGAAGCCTTCGCCTCGGTGCCGACCGCATGGCTGAAGACCACCGGCGCCGACCCGGAGCGTCTCAACGTCAACGGCGGCGCCATCGCGCTCGGCCATCCCCTCGGTGGCTCCGGCACCAAGCTGATGACCACGCTGATCCACGCCCTGCACCAGCGCGGCAAGCGCTATGGCCTGCAGACCATGTGCGAAGGCGGCGGCATGGCGAATGTGACGATCGTGGAGCGGCTGTAGGCCTCTTCCACACAGATGGTGTCGTCCCGGACAAGCGCGCGCAGATCCGGGACCCATAACCACAGGAGTCCGTGGTTATGCTGCGCCGGAACCCCATCTCGTTTCAACAGTCGAGGCCTGTGGTTATGGATCCCGGCTTTCGCCGGGATGACACCTTTTTTGTTGTGAGACCTTCGCGATGACCCATCCGTCCGTCTACGCCAAGACCGCTCCGAACAAGATCGCCTATCAGATGGCGGGCACCGGCAAGGCGATCACCTATCGCGAGCTCGACGAGCTCTCGAACCAGGGCGCGCATCTCTTCCGCTCGCTGGGGCTGAAGGCCGGCGACCACATCGCGCTGCTGATGGAGAACCGCCTCGCCTTCATGGAGCTCTGTTGGGCGGCACAACGCAGCGGGCTCTATTACACCGCGATCAGCCGCTACCTGAAGCAGGACGAGATCGACTACATCATCGGTGATTGCGGCGCCAAGGTCGTGATCACCACGCCGAAATGCGCCGACCAGATCAAGGCGCTGATCAAGGGCGCGCCCGGCGAGCCGATCTTCTACATGATGGACGAGCCGCTGCCCGGCTTCCGCTCCTACGACAAGGAAGCCGCCGCGCAGCCGACCACGCCGATCGCGGACGAGGTCGCCGGCTACGACATGCTGTATTCGTCAGGAACGACCGGCCGGCCAAAGGGCATCAAGAAGGCGTTCGAGGGCAACAGGATCGACGTGCCGAACGCGTTCCTGCGTGTGCTCTGCGCCGACATGTGCGGCATGAACACGGAGAGCACCTATCTCTCGCCGGCGCCGCTCTATCACGCGGCTCCCTTGCGCTTCAACATGATGGCCATCGTGCTCGGCGGCACCTCCATCATCATGGAGCATTTCGACGCCGAAGAATTCCTCAAGCTGGTCGAGAAGTATGAGGTCACGCAGTCGCAGCTGGTGCCGACCATGTTCGTGCGCATGCTGAAGCTGCCGGACGAGGTTCGCAACCGATACAATGTCTCGACGCTGAAAGGCGCGATCCACGCCGCCGCCCCCTGCCCGGTCGACGTGAAAGCAAAAATGATCGAATGGTGGGGCCCGATCCTGATCGAGTATTACGCGGGATCGGAAGGTAACGGCGTCACCGTGTGCAACTCCAGGGAATGGCTGGAGCATCGCGGCAGCGTCGGCCGCGCCGTGGTCGGCAAGATCAAGATTCTGGACGAGAACGACGAGGAGCAGCCGGTCGGCGAGATCGGCACGGTCTATTTCGCCGATGCGCCCGCCTTCACCTATCACAACGACCCTGAAAAGACGAAGAAGGCCTACAACGCCAAGGGCTGGTCGACGCTCGGCGATGTCGGCTATCTCGACGAGGACGGTTTCCTCTTCCTCACCGACCGCAAGTCCTACATGATCATCTCGGGCGGGGTGAACATCTACCCGCAGGAGACCGAGGACGTGCTCATCACGCACCCCGAGGTCGCCGACGTCGCCGTGTTCGGCGCGCCGAACGAGGAGATGGGCGAAGAGGTGAAGGCGGTGGTGCAGCCGCACGACATGAAGCGCGCCGGCAAGGCGCTGGAGGCCGAGCTGATCGCGTTCTGCAAGACGCGGCTTTCAGCGATCAAGTGCCCGCGCTCGATCGATTTCGAAGCCGAGCTGCCGCGCACGCCGACCGGCAAGCTGGTGAAGCGGCATCTGCGCGACAAATATTGGCCGAAGACGGCGGCGAAGATTTAGGACGGGATCCGTAGGGTGGGCAAAGGCGCGAAGCGTCGTGCCCACCACCTGTCCATGTTACGATCGGTTTGGTGGGCACGCTTCGCTTTGCCCACCCTACGAAAACAGCGCAAGCCCTCTCAATCAAACAGACTCGGCGTGTGGTTCACCAGCGCGCCCTCGATCTCCAGCATCTTCAGCTTCGTCACCACGCCGCCATTCGCCGAGAAGCCGCCGGGCTTGTTGCCGGCCGCCAGCACGCGGTGGCAGGGCACGACGATCGGGCACGGGTTGCGGCCGAGCGCCTGGCCAACGTCGCGCGATAGCTGGACGCCGCCGAGTTGTTTTGCGATGTCACCATAGGTGATGGTCTTACCCGGCGGGATGGCGCGGGCGATTTCGTAGACGCCGCGGTTGAACTCAGGCACGCCATCGAGATCGAGCGGGATGTCGGTGAGATCGTCAGGCTCGCCCGCGAGCAGGTTGACGATGCGATCGATGGCCTGCTGCACCTCGGGCGTCGGCTCGGCTTCGGTAGCATCGGCATGGCGCTGGCTGATGCGGGTGCGGATCTTCTCCTCGCCGCCCATCGGCAATTGCGTGCCGTTGATGCCGCGCGGGCCCCAGGTGATGGCGCAGAGGCCGATCCTGGTGTCGAACAGGGCAAAATGCTGGTCGGTCATGGCTTGGTTCCTGAGCTTGCGTCCTTGTCGCATGCCCCCAATGTGATCTCCGCCTAAATCTAGGCTTGGAAATAGTTGCGATCCACCCGGTTTCCGGGAATCTTGCACAGGAGTTCCGCCCTCTTCCCGCGAGCCCAGAATGCAAAGCCTCCACGTCAACGGTTACGACATGCCCTATCTCGACGTGGGCGAAGACAGAGGCCGCGCGCCGCTGGTCTGTGTGCATGGATCGCTGAACGACTTCCGCGTCTGGGGCTGCGTGCTTGGGCCGCTGACGCAGCGGTGCCGCGTGATCGCCGTCAGCCTGCGGCACTTCTTCCCGGACCGCTGGAACGGTGTGGGCGACACCTATTCGATCGCCCAGCATGTCGACGACGTCATCGCCTTCATCGAAAAGCTCGATCTCGGCCCGGTCGATTTGATGGGCCATTCGCGCGGCGGGCACATCTGCTTTCGCGTGGCGCAGCGCCGGCCGGATCTGCTCCGGCGGCTGATCCTGGCCGAGCCCGGCGGCGAGCTCGATGCCAGCCTCGATCCCGATTACGTCGGCGGCCCCTCGCCGCTGCTGGCGCGCTTCACGGCTTCGGCCGAGAAGATCGCGGCCGGCGATGTCGACGGCGGCCTCGCCGTCTTCGTGGACACGCTGGAGGGCGCCGGCACCTGGCCGCGGCTGCCGGCGATGGTGAAACAGAATCTGCGCGACAACGCCTACACACTGATCGGGCAGGTCCGCGACAATCGCCCGCCGTTCTCGAAGGCGGATGCGGAAGCGATCAAGATGCCGACACTGTTCATCCTGGGCGCGCGGACCAAGGGCCTGCTGCCGAAGGTGCTGCATGCGCTCGCGGCACATGTGCCCTACTCCAAGACGGCAATCATCCCGAACGCGACGCATCCGATGTTCGAGCAGGCGCCGCAGAAATACTCCGAAGTGGTCCTGGATTTTCTGGCGAGCTGACCATGCAGAGCTTTCACGTCAACGGTTACGACATGGCCTATCTCGAACTCGGAGACGGCCCGCCGCTGGTCTGCGTACACGGCACGCTCGGGGACTTCCGCACCTGGTATTCGGTGCTCGGCCCGCTGTCGAAGGACCATCGGGTGATCTCGGTCAGCCTGCGGCATTTCTTTCCCGAGCATTGGGACGCCGTCGGCGACGACTACAAGATGGCCCAGCACGTCTCGGACACGATCGCTTTCATCGAGCAGATCAAGCCCGGCCCGGTCGACCTGATGGGCCATTCGCGCGGCGGCCACATCGCGTTTCGCGTCGCGCAGGCGCGACCTGATCTGCTGCGCAAACTAGTGCTGGCCGAGCCGGGCGGCGATCTCGACGCCAGCCTGCCGGTACCCGAAGGCACGCCCGCGCATCCGCCGCTGGCGGCGCGGACAGTACGCTCGGTCGAGATGGTCCGCGCCGGCGACCTCGAGGGCGCGCTGCAGAACTTCTACGAGGGCATCGAGGGCGACGGCTCCTGGCGGCGCGTGCCGGCGGCAGCGAAACAGCAACTGCGCGACAACGCGCTCACCTTCCTCGGCCAGATCAACGAACAGCGCCGGCCCTATACGCTCAGCGATGCGCAGGCGATCAGGACGCCGACGCTGCTGATCGGTGGCGGCGCCACCACCGGCAGCCTCTCGGTGCTATGGCGCGTGCTGGCCGCGCACATCGCGGGCGCCAGGACGGCGGTGATCGCCAATGCCGGCCACTGGATGTTCGAGCAGGCACCGCTAGAGTTCGGCGAGGTGGTGAACAGGTTCCTGGCGGAGTAGGTCTCTTCCTTCTCCCCTTGTGGGAGAAGGTGGCGCGAAGCGCCGGATGAGGGGTTCTTTCCACGTTCACATCTGCAAGCGAATCTGCGGAGAAATACCCCTCACCCAAGTGAGTTTGTGTCTCCTCGCGGTGCTGCCCTCTCCCACAAAGGGGCCTGTTGCGTAATCCGTCAGTTGTGATTCCCTAGGGCAGAGCCTTGGAGGGTAGCGATGGCGGTTAAGCGGACAGGACAGCCGAGCTTTGTGGA
>NZ_JAFCJZ010000033.1 GCF_018130765.1 Bradyrhizobium iriomotense | reverse complement strand
CCGTCGCTGACGATCGACAAGAACACGTCGGACTCGACGGTCGACCATGCCGGGCAGGTGATCCACTACACGATCGACGTCGACAACACCGGCAATATCGACCTGACCAACGTGCAGCTGACCGATCCGTTCGCGGATGCGGGCAGCGTGCAGCTGGCGAGCGGCGATGACGGCGACGGCGTGCTGGAGACCAACGAGACCTGGCACTACACGGCGACGCATACGGTGACGCAGGCGGAGATGAACGCCGGCACCGATCTGGTCAATCTGGCGACGGTCGACACCACCCAGACCGATCCGCAGAGCGACGACGCCACCACGACGGTGGACCAGGACCCGTCGCTGACGATCACCAAGACCGCGGTCATCGCCGATGGACATGCCGACCAAGTCGGCGACGTGATCCACTATTCGGTCGTGGTCGACAATACGGGCAACATCGATCTCCACAACGTGGTGGTGACGGATACGTTCGAAGGCAGCGCTCCCGTCATACTCGACACCAGCAACTCAACCCTGACGGGGGACACCGATGGAGATGGCGTTCTCGATGTTACCGAAACGTGGACATATACCTACGACCACGTTGTCACCCAAAACGAACTCAACACCAGGGGAATCGATTTCGACAACAGCCTCGATAATTTTGCGAGTGTGACGACGACCGAGACTGGTACCGCTTCCGATGATGCGCATGTACCAGTCGCGTTGGGACCTGGCGTCCGCACGCCAGGGTTCTGGTCGCAGACCAACGGGAATACGAACTGGACGAAGTTCTGGGACGGCATCGTCGGCAATGAGTCAAAGCAGTCGGGGACCAACGGATTCCCGAATGGCGAAATCACGCAGGCGGTGGTCAACGCCGGAACGGGTGGTCATCTTGTCGACACCAACGGCGATGGCCTACTCAATGGTTCCGACGCCGCAACGGCGCCCAAGATTGCCGCCGGCTTGCTGATCGGCGACTTCAATCTGGACGGTATCCAGGACCCCGGCGAGAACACGTTCTTCATTAACTTCAGCGACGCGCAATCGTTGCTGAACGCCAACCAGAAGCAGTTGCAGAACGCCGAATACCAGGAGGGGCGGGCGCTGGTCGCAACCTGGCTCAACTACCTCGCTGGAAATCCGATCGAAGCCAGCGATCCCACCAAGGTCGATGCCAAGGATGCGATTCAATGGGGGGTGAACTGGCTGCTCAAGACCACCGCTCAAACGGATGGAAATATCACGCTTGGTGATATGAACAGCCATTCGGTTACCGCGGGATCAGCGCAGTGGAACATCGGTATCGATGGGCCGGACGCCGGCATCGCTCCGACCGCCTACGCCCAAATTCCGCAGTACGATTCCGCACTCGATATCCCGGGAGGAGTGCAGATTCTGGGCGTGCTCGACGAGTACAACAATCACGGCACGGTCTACGGGACGGTGATCGCGACGACCCCGTAGGGTATCTGTGATGCCTTGACCAGTAAGATAACGGCGGCGCTTCGGGGCCGCCGTTATGATTCCGGAGATCGGGTTATTGGCGACGCACCCGGAAAATTCTGAACTCCGCGCCGAGGCGCACCGGTTCTATATTTCCGGCGATTTCCAGCGCGCGCTGGAGTCGCAAATCATGCTTGTCAACGGCAACCGCCGGTCCGGGGAGCTGACGTCGCACGACTTTCGTGTTCTGGCCCTGTGCTATCAGGCGGTCGGCGATATCAAGCAGGCCTATATGGCCTGGCGCGACGCGCACGCGTTCGAACCAGGCGATGCAGTCACCAAATCCAACCTCGCCCTTATCGCCGCGAAATTTGGCAAAGCCGATGAAGCAGTCAGGCTCGCAGAAGAGGCGGTAAATGCCCGTCCCGACGATGCGAATTGCTGGACCATTCTTGCAAACGTCCAGTTCCGCCTGGGCCGGCTCGAGGAGGCGCGACAAGCCGGATTGCGCTCTCTCAAGATCAAGGATGAAGCGACGGGCCCGGCGCGCCATTCAATTCGCGTAGAAGTTCCTCCGTTCGGGACGACCGATCCCAAGCGCAACGTCATCGCCTATTCCCTTTGGGGAAACAATGATCGTTACCTGATCGGTGCCGAGCGAAATGCCATGGCCGCGCCGTTTATCTACGAGGGATGGTCCTGCCGCTTCTATGTTGACGATTCGGTGCCACCTCAACGTCGTCAGCGTCTGATCGATCTCGGAGCGGATATTGTGATGATGCCTCGACCCAATGTAGCGTTCGCCGGGCTGTTCTGGCGTTTTCTCGTTGCCAATGATCCCACGGTCGATCGCTACCTCGTCAGGGACGCCGATTCGATCGTCAACGCGCGGGAGCGGGTAGCGGTAGACGATTGGATTGCCTCGGGTCGACACTTCCACGTGATGCGGGATTTTTGGACACACACCGGTGTGATGCTTGCCGGACTTTGGGGAGGCGTTCGTGGCGCTCTGCCGCCGCTGGTTCCGCTTATCGAGACATTTCTCTCCGACAACCATGAGTACCCGGAACGAACGCTGGATCAGCGCTTCCTGCGCGAGGCCATATGGCCGATTGTGCGACAGTCTGCGCTGGTCCATGACTCGGTTTTTCGCTTCGGCGGAGCTGTCGATTTTCCGCCTTTCGGGCGCAGAGCATCGGGTTGCCACGTCGGACAAAATGACGCCTTAGAACCAAAATCAGGCGGTCGCGAACTCCCGGCGCCCGACGTTGGTTTTTGACCGTCGGTTCGCGGGACAAACAAATCACGGCAAACCTGCGATCCGCTCTCTTGGCGCAATCTGCCTTATGCCACCAGCGTCCAGGCGTTGGCTCCCAGGTGTAAACTTGTCGGAGCTACGGCGATCACGTCGACGACTGTGATCGCAGACTGGCCATTATGCGCATCGACAATCACGTTTGTTCCGCCACTGCTGTCGGCTCCGAGCTTGAGCCAGCCATCTGCGATCGGATCGCTGCCGACATACCCGACGGTCGCGAGCAACTGATGCAGGTCGATTGCATCCTGTCCCACGGCGAAGTCGCGAATGAGGTCCACTGCAGTGCTCAAGGAACGGAATTCAAAGGTATCGCTGCCCGCGCCCCCGGATAGTACGTCGGCGCCGGCGCCTGCGACGATCAGATCATTGCCGCGGCCGGCCTGGATGGTATTTCCCGCATCGTTGGCAATGATCGTGTCATTGCCATCGCCTGCCCAGACATTCTTGATGATGGTGCTGGCGCCGATCTGAAGGGTCTTCCCTGCGATCGTATCGACGGCACCGGAATGCAGGTCGAGATAGGATCCGCTTGTGACCGCGGCAGTGTTGATGGTGGCGGATCCGCTTGTATCGGCAAGCAAGAGACGATTGCTGCCGGTCGCGGTCGCGAATTCGTCCGTGTAGATGTAGGTCGCCGGCGTCGTCGGCGCATCGCCGATCGCCGTCAGCGTCCAGCTGTTGAGCGTCCCGGCGTTGCCCTTGACATTGTCCGTCACGGTCAGCGTCCAGCTCCCGCTCGCGTCTTCACCCCAGAAATTATTGGCTGAAGTCTCGAAAACGATTCCACTGCCGGTGCCACTCGTTGGATGCGCAACAAGGACTGCACTGGTTCCGACGGACGATGTCAACGTTACGGTGAGATCGGCGACATGTGCGTGCGTTATATTGAGATCGACGACGACTTTGTCCAGCAACAGCGAAGAGCCGAAATTGATTGTGCTCTGCAGGCTGCCGGTGCCGTCGGGAATTGCTGCATTGTCGACATGGCTCGCGCTCTCGGACGACAGGTTCGCGTATGTCGATTGTTTGTTCCAGCTCTCCGCGAGCCTCACAGCCGCCGTCGCGTCGACCAGACCGAATCCATAGTCAGGGTTGAAATGCAGGCCGCCGCCATTCCAGTCATGCGCGCCGTTGGTTTGCCAACCGGCATTTCCGGGATCGGAGTTCTTGGCCGAATAGGCGAGTATTTCCTGGATGTCGCGATAACCCAGATTGGGGTTGGCTTGCAGCATCAATGCGATAACGCCCGATACCGTTGGCGCAGCGTATGAGGTGCCTGCCGCCGCGAAATAGTCAGTACTGGACCATCCGGACGCGCCAAGCCTGTCATCGGTCATCACCCAGGAACCGGGAGCCGAAACCAGAACGGCGGCTCCTGGCGTGCTGAACGATGCAACCCAACCATAGTCGTTTGTGGCTGCGACCGTGATCACATAGGGATCGTTTTGATAATTGTGATAGTTCACATCATCGCCGGACGCCCGGTTGTTTCCTGCGGCAAATACGATGGGAATGCCAAGCCCGCCGCGTCCCTGCGCGACATCGTTGATGATCGCGGTCTTCGAAGAGGCCCACGCGCCGAAGAAATTATCCTGGTAGGCCGTCGAGTAACCCCAGCTTGCATTCGCGACGTCCATGCCATTGGTGACGAGATGGTTCAACGCGTCGGCAAGTTGGCTCGGGCCACCCGTTGAATAGCTGATGCGGAAGCCGGCGACGTCGGCGTTGTAGGCAACGCCTACAATACCCGAGCCGTCGCGTGCCGCAGCAAGAACTCCGGCAACAGTCGTGCCGTGCGAGTCGGTTGAGCCGCCGTACGCGTCGGTCCCGCCACTCACGGCATCATAGTCCAGCCCGGAAAGATAATGAGGACTCAGGTCGGGATGTTTGTAATCGATGCCGTCGTCGATGACGCCGACCTTGACTCCCAGCCCGGTATAGTTCTGCCAGGCCTTGGCGACATTGATGCCGCCGGCGCTGCTGGTCAGGTTCCATTCCTTGTAGAAGTACGTGTCAGTCGGCAGCGTGCTGTCGCCGGTGGGCGGAGTCAGGGTCGGCGACAAGATTGTTACGGTCGCAAACTTCGTCGTCGTGGCTCCCTGACCAACCGTGGTTGTGGTGCCTGCGGTGCTGCTTCCCCCCGACGTGCTGCCGCCCGTCGTTCCGCTACTGGTCGCACCGCCGCCCCCTTTTCTCGAAGCGAAGCCCTCCGGAGCGCCGCCGTCCGACGTCGCGACGCTCATGTCCACGCCGTAACTGTCTGCCTGGTGCGTCGCCGGAATGTCCATCAATCCGACATTGGCCGAAGCGATGTTCAGTCCGAAGAATTCCCATTCCAGAGCATTTGCATTCGCTTCAGAGAAATTTCCGTACTGATCATTCACGCCCCGCTTGGCCATTGAATCTCCTTGTCCATGCGACGGAAGAAACGCGTCATGTCGCGCGCGTTGGTGCGGAGATCGGACGGCGGGGCAAATTAAAGGCGGGTAAATTCGGTAGTTAAACGGGAATCAGTGGTTCCAAAACACTGATGGATGCATCCCAATTTTCCGCATCGATTTAATGGTGCATAAATTCTTGATGCTTGTTTATTCCGGTCGTTTCGAGGCTGGTAAAATCGTCCTGGACTGGACGGGACGACGACGACTTGATTTCGTTCCAGGATGAAGTGTCGTTTCCGCACGCGATGACGAGGGCGAGCCAGGCCGCGACCGCGCCGACATGGGCGGATGTGCGCCGGGGTCTGGTGTCGCCTCGCCAAAGGTCCCCAGGATTCGTAATTTCCAAATATTCGGATTGACAGAAATTGTGGATTGGCGTATATGCATCGCCATCCTGGGCCGTCAAGAGGGACGTATCGCGATCGTCACGACACGGGGGCCGGGATGCGGTGGACGCGACGGCGTCGGCGCGAGCAGGGTCGCAGGGCGGGTATCGTTCAACGGTGCTCCGTGAGCGGCAATTGCCCGCGCTACGACACGGCGCCGACAGCGTCTTCACATGGTCTCGACGGTGCGCGCACGCCAGCCGTTGGGAAGCCAGTGGAGATGTGCGCGGACGGAGAAGTCGTGTGGTCCTGACGCCCGAAGTCTGGCGTCAAGCTTGGCGGAGGTGCATCGCGCCAACCGGCGTCAGCGCCGAACATCCGCCAGGTGACGGGGGCAATAGAGCTCGTCTCCCCGGGGAGAGCGCGAAGGAAACCGTTAAAACCATCCGCGCAGGGAAGGCCGGGATGCCGGTTTCACCTGTGATCCACCCGTGCGCACTTTCTCCGCACACGGGGTTGCGGGTGCCGACCGGCGCCCGGCCTTCCCAGCGCCCTTTCCTCCGGGAGGGGGAATTTCCAGCGCGAGCCCGGGCATGTTGCGCCGCGGGAATGCCAACCCATGTCCGTTGTCTCGGTTCTTGTCGGAATTCCGCTGGTTCCGCGTCCCTTTACCCGCCGTATTTAGGTGCGCGTTCAATCAAGATAAATGCCGTAAACGCGCCCCGTAGCTCTACGGGCGCCTTTACCTTCCAGCGAGGATTATTTCGCGGGCCCGACAGCTGTGCTAAACATTCTGCTTGATTAGACAAGAATTGTAACGGCTGCCGATAGGTCTTTAATTCGGCCGGGGCGTTGTCGCTCCGGCGGTCATTTTTGATGGGGGGCGGGGTATCCGCCGGATTGTGTGAGCGCGCCTTTCAAGAGGCCGGACGAGCTCCGGCGCCTGCTGCAGACATGCCAGGGCTATTTCGTGACGGCCGGCATCTTCAGCCTTGCCATTAACCTGCTGTACCTCGCCGGCCCGCTCTACATGCTGCAGGTTTATGACCGCGTGATCTCGAGCGCCAGCGAGATCACGTTGCTGATGCTCACGATTGCGCTGCTGCTGGCGTTCATGGCGCTTGCCGGGCTGGACGCAGTCCGCGCAAGGGTGCTGACCCGGGCCAGCATCCGCCTTGACCGCAAGATCGCCTCGCGGGTGATGACGGCAATCATCGATCGTTCGGCCAGCACGGGCGGCGCCCGCAGCCAGGCGATCCGCGATTTCGATACGTTTCGCCAGTTCGTCACCGGGACCGGCATCCACGCTATCTTCGATCTGCCCTGGGCTCCCATCTACATCGCGGTGATCTTCGCCCTTCATCCGTTGCTGGGTGCCTTTGCGCTGGGGTGTTCGGTCATCCTGGTGCTGATGGCGCTGCTGAGTGAGTGGCTGGTGAAGCTGCCGCTCACGGAATCGAACGAAGCCGCCGCGCGCAGCTACAGCTTCACCGAAATGAGCCTGCGCAACACTGAGGTCGTGCGCGCCATGGGCATGACAGGTGGTCTGCTGCGGCGCTGGAGTCGCGACCGCGACCGGATGCTCGAGCGCCAGGTCGCTGCAAGCGACCGCGCCGCCGCGATCCAGAGCCTGATCCGTTTCCTGCGCCTTGCCATGCAATCGCTGATCCTGGGTTTGGGCGCATATCTCGTGATCGAGCGGGTCACGACGGTCGGTTCGATGTTCGCGGCCAGCATTCTGCTCGGCCGCGCCTTGCAGCCGGTCGAGCAGATCGTGGGCTCCTGGCGCGGTCTCGTGTCGGCGCGTGCCGCGTTCCTGCGCATTCGCGAGCTGATTACCGCGCATCCTCTCCTCGAGGCCGGCCTCACGCTGCCCAGGCCCAACGGGCACGTTTCCGTGGAGGCGCTCACCTTCGTTCCCCCGGCAAGCTCCAAGCCCATTCTGCGCGGCGTCACCTTTGCCGTAGAGGCGGGGGAGGTGCTCGGGGTCATCGGGCCATCCGGGGCCGGGAAATCGACCCTGTCGCGCCAGCTTGTCGGCGTGCTGACGCCTTCGGCCGGCGCCGTGCGGCTGGACGGCGCCGATGTGGCGACCTGGGTCAAGCGGGCGATCGGCGACCATGTCGGCTACCTGCCCCAGGATATCGAGCTGTTCTCGGACACGATCGCCGCCAATATCGGCCGCTTTGATGAGGGCAGCGACAAGGATGTCATCCTCGCCGCCCAGCTCGCCGGCGTGCACGAGATGATCCTGAGGCTTCCGCACGGTTACGACACCCAGGTCGGAGAGGGCGGCGCCATTCTGTCCGGCGGCTTCCGCCAGCGGATTGGTCTGGCCCGCGCCGTCTATGGCAGCCCAAGCCTCGTCGTGCTCGACGAGCCGAGCTCGAACCTCGATGCCGAAGGTGATGTCGCTCTGGCAGATTGTATCGTGCAACTGAAAAAAAGCGGGACGACGGTTGTCATCGTCTCGCATCGGCCGGCGACCATCGGGGTCGTCGACAAGATTCTCGTCCTCAGAGATGGCGTCGCCGAAATGTTCGGGGCTCGCGCCGAGATCATGGCACGGCTGACCCGTCCCGTGCCCGTGCACGCCGTGCAAGGCTCCAGCAGCTAGGCTCGCCCAATGGCCATTTTAGATGGAACACCCAAGAATCTCGCCGCTGCTGGCAGCCGGGCCGGTCATTCCGTCGGGCCGCCCAGCGACTCGATCAGGCGTATCTCTCTCGCCGGCTGGGTCATTGTTGCCGTATTCTTCGGCGGGATTGGTGCGTGGGCGTTGACCGCGCCGCTCAACGGCGCCGTCGTGGCAAACGCGGTCGTCAAGGTTGAAGGCAATCGCAAGAGCGTCCAGCATCTCGACGGCGGCATCGTGAAGGAGCTGCGGGTCAGGGAGGGTGGCAAGGTCCGCTCCGGTGACCTCCTGATCGTGCTGGACGAGACCCAGGCGCGCGCCGAATACGAAGTTCTGACGCAGCAATGGGCCGTGCTTCGTGCCACGGAGGTTCGGCTCCTGACCGAGCTCGATCACGGCTCCGCACTCGTGATGCCGTCGGATCTGCAGGCGCGTTCCGAAGATCCCTATCTCAAGAGCGTCTGGAACGGACAGGTCAGCCAGTTCGAGAGCCGCCGGGCCGCGCTGGAGGGACAGCGCAGCGTCATCCGCGAGAAGATCAACCAGCTCGGCTCGCAGATCGTCGGCGCCCAGGCGCAAGTGAAGTCATTTACCGACCAGATCAATTCCGTTCACAGTGAGGCGAGGGATATCGCGCCTCTCGTCGAACGGGGCCTGATTGCGCGCCCGCGTATTCTGCAACTGGAGCGTACCGCCTACGGCCTCGAAGGTCAGATCGCGGATTCCAATGCCAACATTGCCAAAGCCCGCCAGGCCATTGCCGAGCAAGAGCAGCAAATGGCGCAGCTCGACAATGATCGAATGACCGACGTGACCAAGGACCTTCGTGACACGCAGGCGAAGATTCTGGAGGTCATCCCAAAAGCCATGAACGCCAAGGCGGTCCTGGGGCGCATGGAGATCCGCGCTCCCTATAGCGGGCAGGTGGTCGGCCTCAACGTCTTTTCAGTCGGCGGCGTGATACAGCGCGGCGAGAAGATCCTGGACATCGTCCCGGAGCAGGATGGGCTGACAATCGAAGCGCAGGTGGCGGTCGAGGATATCAGCGACGTGCATCCCAACACGCGTGCGGAAGTTCACCTCACGGCCTACAAGCAGCGGATCGTGCCGATCATTCATGGTGACGTCATCCAGGTCTCGGCAGATCGTCTGACCGACCCCAAGAGCAACAACCCATATTACACGGCCTTTGTGCGAATTGATCAGGACGAGCTCGCGGCCATGCCGAACATCAAGCTTTATCCGGGAATGCCGGCAACCGTCATGATCCCGACCGTTCAGCGCACGGCGTTCGAATATCTGGTTGGGCCGCTGATCATGTCCTTCAACCACTCCTTCCGCCAGAAATAGGGGGCATGGGCCCGGTCGAGCTTGCTCGCGCGGATGGCGGTGAGGCGGCCATTAACTGGCGGCGCCGACACCGTAAAGACGCTTTAATGATGCGAGACGCGCTTGTTGTGCTCCTGTTTAGCCTGCTTGCGGGTTGCGGAGGAACGCAACTGGCGCTCCAGAACGAGAGCGAAGATTCGTCCGTAAATCTGGCCGACGCACTCGCAGATTGCCGCAACGCATTTCCCGATCAGATCGCGCAGGCTGTGCCACGTGCCGATTGCATCGTGAAAGCAATGGAGCTCTCGGTGCGGCCCAGATTGCAGTATCCAGAACTGCTCGACCGCGAAAATGCATTGCGCAAAGCACTTGCCGTCCAGGTCTCGGCCGGCAAGGTCTCACTGCTTGAACGTAATGACCAGATTGCGAAGGCGCACAGAGCCATCATGGCGGAAGAGGCGGAAATGTTAGGCGCAGCGCGGTCGGAAGGGCAGGGACGTAGCCCGTCAGCCGTGGTTCAGTGGCGGGCTTCCAATTCGGATGCGTGCGCCCGGCTCGGGGGCAATTCTCCGAATTGCTATTGAACGCGCCTGGCGTGGCGAAACCAATTTGGCGCGCAAGGCCGCGCGAAAGCCTGCCTGCGTCGCTCCAGGACTATTTAAACGGGTCGTCGATCGACGCGGCTGACTGACTGCCTCACGCGTCGAACGCCGATGGGGGAGCCGTCCGACACGAACAGCAATTCATAGCTCTGTCCCCGCGAATCCGTTGCAGTGCAGGTGACACTCGAGACCCGCCGCGCGGCAAAGTTGCCGAACTGGCGGCAGATGCCGGTCGATGCCTCCTCCGCGGGCACCGGCAGCCCATGGACCTTCGGCCGGTGCTTGGAATTCAAGAGCATCCGATCGATCGGTAGCTCGTAGGAATTGTCGTCGAAGCGCTTTCCTTTCTCGCCGGAGAAGGACACGACATGGCCGTCATCCGCCGGATCCTCGATAGCCACCGCGAAGCTCACCCGACCGGCTTCGTTATGAGCGTAGGCAACGGCCTTGCAGGCGTAGCTGCGACCCGCGATCTTGAGGGTCGTGCACTTGCCGGACATGTGTGCAAGGATGTCGATCAGAGGCTGACGATGCTCGATCCGCCTGGGAGCGTCCGGACTTTGCTCTGCTGCCGGACGGGGCTCGGCCGTTTGCGCGACGCAAGGAGCCGCAAGCGCAAAAGGCGCCCCGGTCAACAGCAACAGCCCAGGCCGCAACCAACATAAAAAACGCCGCCAAATGCTCACGCAATCCCCTCTGCCGGGCCGTGTCCCGCGACGAAGAAAAGCCCGTTCGGCCAAACCCTTACCCCGCTCAATCGGCCGCATAGTGACATTGGAGCGACCACGGATCAATCGAGTGAAGAAGCGGCAGGGACTGCCTTGCCTGTTTACTTAATGCCGCCGAAGCATTACAGGGCCGTAACCGACCGGCCGCCCCTTTCCCTCGGCGGAGCGGCCGTCCGCAGCCGGGGTCACGTGCCAGCGTCGAGCTATGGAGTTAGGAACGCGTGACGCTGAGCGGAATTGCCTCTCCAGCTGTGGCTCGGGCCTTGCATGCCTGGTCGGCTGAACGAAACCGAAGAGGCAGTTGGGCTGACTGATTGCACAGGATTGCGACGAGCCGCATCGGTTTCCGAAGGCGAAAACCGATGGATCGATGATTGACTTGAAAACGAACGAGACCGTAATCTCGCTCACTTATGGTCGTTAACGCTGATTCCCACGCACGCAAATGGAATTTACAGGTGTCTAAATTGAAGAACAAGACGGTCGCCAACTTCGGTTCGCGCTTGAAACAGCTGCGCGAAGAGCGGTCGATGACCATCACGGAGCTGGCTCGACGGATTGACGTGACGCCCCCTGCGATTTGGCATTGGGAGAAGCGCGGCAGGGTACCCAAGGCCGCCACCATAAAGGCCGTGGCAAAGGTGCTTAACGTCAGCGCCGAGTTTCTCGAGGACGGTGTTCATCTTGTGAATACTCAGGATCAAGGTCCCTCCGACCAGCTCTCGATGCGGCCGGACGAGATGAGCCTCGAGCAGCTGATCCGCGCCATTGAGGCAAAGGGCTTCCACGTCCGGATCTCTTCGGCTGGCGATCGGGAAATCTAGAAGGCGGGGCGCGCCGTATCTCCGCCTGGAATATTGGCGAACCACGCCAAGCTCCTTTCTGTGTTCGTGTTGAAACCCGCGAAATCGGCCAGGCTGCAATTAACGCGGGTGGCTCGCTTACACCAACCCTGAGTCCGGCAATCCTGGATGCTGCATTTGCCGGCCAAAGGTCGGTGTCACCCGTCGGTCGCCGACCTCTCGTTCGCGCAACGCACGCCTCGGTCGGGTTTGGCGAGGCAGCGTTCAACTTGCAGCATCATCCAGCGCAAATGCGCAGCTGTTCGCCGAGCGGTTTGTAACGCCTGAACGCCACGGCGTGGTGCTCCTTTGGCAAAGAGTGCTGTGGGCATGCGCGACGCCGCACGACCGGCCACTAGATTCCGGTCTCTCACGCTCGATAAAAAAATCGTCAAGGCAGCAGAGTATCGGAGCTGCTCTGACGCCACGCATGCTTTCGTTTTGTGGCATCCGCATCAATTGCAACCTCAGGCTACATAAGGTCGAGTTATGTATTTGGGCAAAATTTAAGCCGGGCCCCGCGCCTAAGTTATTGAGGAGGCACACGCCTCCTGAGTGGAACGGATCACCGTCAAGAGCGTCGGGTTGCAATCGCAGTCGTGATTCAACCGGAGTTTATTTCAGCGAGTTGTCGATAAAATGCGAGGATGTAAAGCGCTTGTAGCCAATCTGAGGTCGTGTCATACTTTCGTAGTTAAAGCTGATTTAAGCTCCGCGTAAATTTCGTTTAAGCCGCCCACTCGTCATTCGAAGGAGGCGATGCAATGAACAAGAATTTTAGCACCTTAAACATTCGGAATTCAGCTCGTCCTCTGTCGCGTTCTGTCGACGGCACGGGCGCTCGATCTCTCCCCGGCACACACCACTAGCCGTTCTCCTCAAGCGCGTAGTGCTTGAGGCGCCTTGCGTACGCGAATTTGCTGCTCGCCGTTCGGTCCATTTTTTGATGGGGCATTCCGATGGGTATAGCCTGGCGCTGGAATAAGGAAGCTCACAAGCGTTCCGCGTTCGAAGCCCTCCTCAACAAGGTCATTCGCGAAATCATTCCCGGGCGGGACAGTAGAAGGCGCCGCCGCACGGGCGGTGCCGCGAGTTCGATCGCAAAGCCGCGGCGGCAGAATTTCACGCTGGAAGCGATAGAGCCGCGTCTGCTGCTGTCGGCCGACATTTCGTACGCGACGATACCGAATCCATCGGTGCACGAGTTCACGCTGCAGGCGAGTGGCGCCAGCAGCCTCACTCTCTTCGAGGCCGGCACGTCAAATGTCGCGGGTAGCGCGACCCTGACGGACAACAACGTCACGATCGAGCGTTCCGGCGGTTCGATAGCACAGGCCGGCTTCGGGGACACGATCCACATCGACCTCGACACGTTCTCCGCCTTGAACGGATTCGTGGGCGGTGGCGGCACCCTCAACATCAATTTCACGGGGGGCGACCAGAGGCTGTTCCAGGACACCGTCAAGCTCGACGGCGCCTCGGCCGTGCTCGGCTTTGGGCTCAATCTCACGGCCGATTCCGCCATCTCGTCGAATGCGCATGCAGCTTTCGGCGGCAGCCTGACCCTCGCTTCACAGGTGACCGCAGGCAACGACCCCGTGGTCAACCAAGGCATCCTGGCCGATGCAAATTCAGGAATCACGCTGACCGGCGCCAATCTCACCGCAAGCTCTGTCGCGTTCACCGCGCATTCAGCCCTCGATGTGGACGCTGACGGCTCGGTCCAGGGCGATGCCGATGACTCCAGCTTCAGCGGCAAGATTACCGGAAAGATCGCCGATGCGATCAATGACAACCTGGGCGACAATATCCATCTCGTCTCGCTGGTCACGAGCTTCTCAAGCGCAAAGATCGACATCGGCGATTCGATATTGAGCGCAACCGCCGGCGATCTCACCCTCGCTGCGACGGTCGACGGTACTCTCAAGGCATCGTCGGTCAACAACGGCTCGTTCAAGATCACGCTCGTGGCGGGCGAGGCGGATCCGGAGGTGCTGATCCACGGGGCGTCAAGCCATGTCAGTGCCAGCGGCAAGATCGGCGCGACAGCCAAGTCGGACATTACGATCAATGCGTCCGCCGCGCCTGGCGCCGGCAGCGATGCGTCCAAGGACGCCGCCGTTGCTTTGACCGTGTTCGACAGCGGGGCCAAGCTCGGTGTTTCCGGCGGAGCCACGGTGAATGCCACCGGGGCGAGTGCTGCGACACTGCAGGCCGCGAGCAAGCTGAATGCCACGACCTTGGCCGACGGCAGCGCGGGCAGCGCCGGCGCCGCCGTCGCAGTTTCGGTGATTTTCGGCGATACAACGGCTTCGATCGACGGCGCGACCGTCGACGGCACAGGGGTGACACTGGCTGCGGGGGCCGATCGCACCATCACGACATCAGCGTCCTCCTCGATCGGCGGGTCCTCGGACGGGGGCGGCGGCAACGCGAGCCAGAAGACCCTCGGCAGCAACGGCGCGACCACCAACGAGGGCAGCATCACTTTCGCCGGTGCGGTCGCCGTGGGCGTCGACACCGGAACGGCGTCTTCGTTCATCAACGCGGGCACGATCGATGCCAGGACCGGCGCAGTCGCAGTCACAACCACGACCAGGGACGTGCAGACTGTCAGCGCCGACGCGAGCTTTACCGGTGACACGTCCGGCAATGCTCAGCAGGGCGTGGGTATCGCGGTGGCGATCGGCGTCGCCGACCGGAGCAATCTTGCCTACATCGACGGAAACACGACCATTACAGGCAGTTCGCTTGCCATCGACGTGCTGGCTCCGCAACAGAGCGTGTTCACGGTCACGTCGATCTCGGGCGTTGGCACGGCCGAGAACCTGACCGTCGACGGTTCGGTCGCGCTCAACTTCGTCTTCAATCATAACTATGCGTACCTCGCCAAGACAGCAAACGTCACGCTGTCGAGTCCGACCAACGTTACGATCGAGGCAGATTCCAACATTGCGCTCGTCACCAGGGCCACGCCCGCCGACAGCAAGGGAGATCCCGCCAAGACCGGCGTCGGAATCTCGGTCGCGCTCGGTTACGACGATGACACGACTTCTGCCTACCTCGACGATGGTGCCGTGCTGGCAGGCGCCAAGGACCTGACGCTCATCGCCACGTCGATCCACTCGATGGAAACCGACGCGATGAACGGAGCGGTGGGCAAGAGCACCTCCGTCACCCCGGTCATCGCGATATCGATCTCCGATAACGATGTGTCGGCCAAGCTCGGCACCGGAGGCGAATTGGACATCGGCGGTGCCTTCACGGCGTCCGCTACGCTGACTGACCAGGTGACGACCTCGGCCGAGGGAGACACCCAGGCAGGGACGGCGATCGGTATCTCGATCGGGCTCAGCTTCGTCAACGACCATTCACTGGCGACAACCGGGCGCGACCTCGTCACCACGGGCGGCGCGGCGGCATTCCTGTCGAATGCCATTTCGATCAGCGAGACCAGGGCCAAGGCCAGTGCCGCCGGCGGCGAGGACGAAACGAAGAACAACAGCAATGGCGGCAAGAGCATCGACCAGAAGACGACGGGTCAGAAGAATTTCGCGAACTCTGCCGCGACGAGCAAGAACAGCAATGCGAAGGGAACCGGCGCGACGGACACCAACAAGGCGTCTTCGGGCGGCGGCGACGTCACCGTCGCAGGCGCGGTTGCCCTCGATGTCCAGAATGCGACGTCGACGGCCTCGATCCCGGACAATCGCAAGATCACTGCTACCGGCCTGCTCACCGTTCATTCGGCGCTCAACTCCGACGGTCACGCGACCGCGGACGGCAAGGCAACCACGACGTCCGGGGGAACCGGCGTCGGCCTCGGCGTCGCAATTACCCTGAACAACCCGACCAACCTCGGCTATGTCGGCAACAACACCGATATTCACGCCGGCGGCCTGATCGTCGAAGCGGTGATGGACGAGCGGAAGATCGACGCCCCGGTGATCAAGCCCGACGTCGTGAACACGACCGACGATACGATCTTCGTCGGACTTGGATCGGGCCTGAAGAACGGTGACCGGGTCGAATACCTCAATTTCGCCCTCAGCGGCGATATCGGCGGACTGACCAATCTCAGCCAGGACTATTACGTGCACGTCAACGACGACGGCACGATCAGGCTCTATGACGATAAGGCGAAAGCCGAGGCGGGAGAGACCACCGGCGCGAACAAGCAGATCGACCTGACGTCGCCGGGATCAGGCGATCAGCATTTCTACAAGGTCGAGGACGTCATGGGCGTTCCGACCCCCAATCCCCTGAGTGATGTCAAGTTCACGGCCGGCGGCACCATCCGGCTGCTCAATCTCGGCGCCAACGCGCATCTGCGCACCGGCGATTCAGTGACGTACGACACCCCGCCCGGAAGCACCGCGATCGGTGGCCTTTCCAGCAACACGGTCTATTACGTCATCGACCTGACCGGCGGGCACTACCAGCTCGCGGCATCACGCAACGAGGCTTATGCCGGCAAGGCGATCGAACTGACGAGTGACGGCGACGGCACCCGGGTCGTCGACGACAGCCATTCGTCGCGCGCCGAGGCATTGTCGGCGGCCGGGTCCGGCGATATCGGGATCTCGGTATCGGTCGCGGTCAATGTCGTGAACAATGAGACCGAAGCGGTCATCGGCAAGACGCCGGCCGGGGATCATTCTGGGACGAGCACGGCGAAGGTCGCGATCACCGGCGGTCTCGATGTTGCTGTAAGAGCCGGAAGCAGCGAGGACAATCTGTCACGAGCCCTTCCGCACGGCGATACCGATGGAGAGAATGTCGGCGTTGGCGCCTCGGTCGCGGTCGACGTCCCCACCAACACGGTCAATGCGGCGATCATCAACGGCACGACATGGTCCGGCGCCGCCGGGAAATTCACGGTCTCGGCCGAAAACGTCGTGTCGACGTTCACGCACGGCGAGAACGGCGCTGCGGGTGGCGTGGGCGTCGCCGTGGGCGCCGGCATCCTGGTCGCCTCCGACACGGTGTCGGCCTATGTCGGCACGGGCGGCACCGTTTCGGCCACGGGTGATGCGTCGATCACCGCATCGAACGAGGTGGATGACAGCACCGAGACGGATGCCGAGGCGGCCGGCAAGAGTGTCGGTGTCGGTGCGTCGATCGCGATTGCCTGGCTGACCGAGAACGTCAGCGCCGAACTTGCAAGAAGCGTCACCACCACCGGCGGCGCCGCGACGGTCGCCTCGACCTCCACGGTCGTCAGCGAAACGAAGGCCCTCGCGTCGGCCAAGGGCAAAGATGACGATTCCGGATCGGGCAACAATGCCGACAAGCAGGCTGACGGCCAGGTCAATGGCGGCAACGCCAGCACCAACAGCAAGGGCGTGTCGTTGCCGTCGGCGGGTGGCAACGCCTCGAGCGGCAACAGCTCGGCCTCATCGCAGGGCGGTCAGAACGACAGCGGCGTGTCGGTTGCGGCATCGATTGCGGTGAACCGCATGCTGGCGGATAACACCGCCAAGGTGACAAACGGCGCGGACATCACGGCGCAAGGCGCTGTGAAGGTTTCCGCCGTGGCCCAATATGACGGCAGCGCCAAGGCGATCGGCACCGGTGTCAAGTTGGACGGCGACGATCACATTGCGGCCGGTGTCAGCGTCAACTGGCTCGGAGCGACCAACAAGGCGCTCGTCGGCGGAGGCTCCGTCATCATTAGTCATGATGCGGTCGCAGGCATCACGCTCGAAGCGATCACGCCGAGCGGCGAGACCAACGACTTTGTCGCGTGGGGTGCGGCGGCCGCGGGCGGCAAGGGCGGCATGAGCATTGCCGGCTCGGTGGCAATCAACATCGTCGATCATTTCGACACCGAAGCGTCGACGGCGAGCACCTCGCACCTCGAGTCCGACGGCGGTATCGCGGTCAATGGAACTGCCGTGCTCGGGCCACAAACGCTCGCGGCTGCGGGCGCGTTCTCCAAGGATAAAGGTGCGTTCGGTGCCGCGATCAATGTGACGCTGCTGCATGCCACGGTGACGGCAGCAATCGGTGGCGACGCCGACGCCGCCGGCGCCATTTCGGTGAAGGCCGAGAGTCACATGGTGCCGACCGAAATCGACCTGCCATTGCTCAAGCCGAAGCTGACTTCGGTGGCGGTCGCGGGTTCTGCCAGCCAATCTGATTTGGCCATTGCCGGCTCATTCATCATCAACGATCTGCACGTCGACGTGGACGCGCATATCGGCGCCTCCAGCCAGATCAATCAGGGCGGCCTCTACACGGTCGGTAGCGGCCAGACCGTGAGTGTGGAAGCCACCAACGAGACAAAGGTCGTCAGCGTCGCGGGTGCACTTGGGCTATCGCTCGACTCGAGCGGGTTCGGCGTAGGACTGGATGTCGAGATATTGCACAAGACGACGAAGGCCTATATCGGCTCGTCGGCGCATGTCGGCAACAATGGCGGCGGAGCGGTCACTGTCACGGCGACATCGCCCGAGACGATGCTGTCGGTTGCCGGCACGATCGGCGGCGGGTTTGGAGGAACTGGAGCGGCGGCATCGGTTGGCATCGCCGACATTCACCCAGAGACAGACGCCTATATCGACGATTCTGCGCAGGTGCGTTCGGGGGGCGCCATCTCGGTGACTGCGACCGACACCTTCATCACGACGATGGTCGCGGGCGCGATTGGAGTCGGAGATACCGCGGGAATCGGTCTGGCGAATACCACGCTGGTTCACAATGCAACCGTGCAGGCCTATGTCGGCGCCAACGCCACGCTGCGCGCCGGCGGCAATATCGAAGTCATCGCCAAGGAAAGCGAAGACATCATCTCGATCGCGGCCGGCTTTGGCGGCGGCGGGGATGTCGGGGTCGCCGGCTCGGCGGCGATCAACGTCCTGACGGAACACACCACGGCATCGATCGGGCACGGCACCTCCGTCACGATCGTGGGTGTGCACGACCTCACCGTGAAGGCGACCGACGACACGGGCGTTACCACGGTGGCAGGCTCGATCGCGGCGAGCGGCACGGCGGGCGTGGGCGTCGGCGTCGGTGTCGGCGTGTTTAAGAAATTCACGACTGCCTTCATCGACTCGAACGTGACGGCGACCGTCGGCGGCAACATTCTGGTTACCGCCGCGTCGACCGAGACGCTGATTTCGGTGTCTGCAGGTATCGCCGTCGGCGGTACGGTCGGTGTGGGTGCGAATGCCGACGTGAATGTGTTCGAATTGCATACGAGGGCGTTCATTGGCGACGATCCCACCGACGGCACGCTGAGCTTCGGTCCGGGCAATGTGCATGCCACCGGCACGGTCGCCGTTTCGGCGGACGACCAGACCGACATCAACGAGATAACTGCCGTTGTTGCGGCCGGAACCGTCGGCATCGGGGCAGCCGCCGGCGTGAACGTCATGACCAAGGACACCGAAGCGTTCATCGGCTCCGGGGCCGTCGTGACGGGCGATGGACAGGGCCTGGGCGCTGACGTCAATACCGGCGCGATCGGGATCACGCTGACGCCGGTCAATGCCGGCGACAAGTTCTCGCCGAATAGTCCAAATGGGCAGGGGATCGAGACCAGCAACAGCAGCACCAGCTCGAACGCCGAGTCCGACGATCCCGTGGCGCGCAGCAACCTGCGCTCGGGTGGCCATGTCGGCACGCCTACGGTCGACCCGATGAAGACGAGTTCGAGCGGCAGCGGCGACCAGGACGTGTCGGACGACTCGCTGGGCAACATCCGCTCGGCAGGTCCGACGGTCCAACCCGGATTCCACGGCGTCGCGGTGGCGGCCACCAATCAGGACGAGATCAGGACCTTCACGTTCAGCGTCGGTGCGGGCGAGGTCGGCGTGGCGGTGACGGCAGGCGTCGACGTCGTCAATGCGACGACCAAGGCCTATATCGGCGACCATGCCACGGTGAACGGCAGCACAGCCACCGCAGCCGGCGAACAGACGGTGCTGGTCGGCGCCGCCGACGACTTCTATCACCTGGCAATTGCGGGCTCGGCAGCCGGCGGTCTGGTCGGCGTGGCGCCGGCGGTCGGCGTCAATGTGATCGGGAACACCACCGAAGCCTATATCGGCGACCACGCGACCGTGAATGCGCTCGGCGACATCGGCGTCGCGGCAAACGCCAAAGAGAACGTCGTGATGATCGGCTTCGGCATTGCCGGAGGCTTCGTTGGCGTCGGCGGTGCGGTGGATGTCCTGAGCGTCAGCAACACCACCAAGGCGCATATCGACGACCACGCCGTCGTGTTCGCGCACGGCGACGTCCTGGTCTCTGCCGCCGACGACACTCATGTGCTTGAGCTGTCCGGCGCTCTGGCCGGCGGTGCCGTCGGCGTTGGTGGTTCGGTCGGCGTGATGCTGATCCACAAGGATACCGAGGCGTTCATCGCGGTAAATGCCCAGGTTGATGCGCTCGGAAAATCGGCCGGCCAGGGCAACATCCTGGATGGTACGATCGGTTCCGGGTTCGGCAGGACCACGGCACATGGCGTGCTGGTGCAGGCGGATTCGAGCGAGGATCTGCTCCATATCGTAGCCGCCGGCGCAGGCGGCTTCGTCGGCGTTTCGGGCGCCGTCGGCGTGACGCTGATCAGCGGCGAAACCGATGCCGCGATCCTGGACGGAGCACTGATCAACACGGCACATCAGGGGAGTGCCGGGCCCTCGCAGAGCGTCCATGTCGGTGCCGCGGACGATGTCAGCGTGAAGACATTCGTCATCGGCATCGGCGCAGGGTTCGTCGGTGTTTCCGGCGCAGTTGACGTCGGCACGGTCAACAACAATGTAAAGGCCGTGGTCGGTGCAAATGCGACCGTGAACGCGGCGGCCGACGTCGATGTATATGCACTGTCTCTCAAGGATATCGAAGGATTCGATGCCAGCGGCGCGGGCGGCTTTGTCGGCGTCGGCGGTGCGGTCAGCGTCTGGTCCATCGGCAAGCAGATCGAGAAGACCGGAAAAGACAAGGACGGCAATGCGACCAGCGACAGCGCGCTGGATGCGAAGCCGGTTTCATTCGGCACGAGTGCCGTCGATACCGGCGACGGCACGATCGACTTCGGCAAGCCGACCTTCGGCGACGGCGCCGAGGTGATCTACAATAGCGGTGGCGGCAGCGATCTCGGCTCCGTGCATGACGGGGATCACGTCTTCCTGCACCAGCTCCTCGATGGCAGCGGTCATGCCACCGGCAAGGTCGAGCTCTACAATTCGGCCTTGAATGCGCAGAACCACAACGGCACGGGCCTCATCGGCCTGTCGCAGCAAGGCAACAACAATCAATCCTTCAGCAACGTGAACGGGTCGGCGGACAGTGATGCGGCTGCCGAGGCGGAGGCCGGCAAGAACCAGGTCACCAACAGCAACGCAGGCGGCATCAATAATTTCACGTCCGACGGCAAGGCGAACAGCAATCGCGACCGGATCAGCCAGGCGATCTCCGGGCCCGGCGGGGCCACCGCCGGCATCAATGCCAAGGCTCCAACCAAGACCGGTATCACCAACACCGAAAACAACGCGCCGCCACCGGCGGCCGATCCGCTGATTCCGAACGGCACGTCGGCGATCGTGAAGGGCGGCGCTCATCTCAATGCCGGGTTGGCCATCAATGTCGGCGCGCACGAGTCCGATATCATCAAGGTCACGACCGGCCAGGCCGCGGTTGGTTTCGTGGGGGCGGGCGCCGCCGTTGCCGTGCTGTCGCTCGGCAACAACGTGACGGCTTTCGCGGACGGGACGCTGAGCGCCGGCCTTGCCAGCGACATCAATGTGAATGCGAGCCTCAACGAGAGCGTGAACCTGCTCGCGCTGGACGCGGCAGGCGGTTTTGTCGGCGTCGGCGCGGCTGTCGTGGTGATCAGCGACACGAGCCTGGTGCAGGCCAGCCTCGGCAACGTCACGCAGGCAGGCAACGTCAAGGTCGGTGCGATCAATACCCGCGATTTGACCGAGCTCACCGCTCAGGTGTCCGTGGGTGCCGTGGCCGCCGGCGTGTCCTATACCAGCCTCGACGTGACGGGCGGCGCCAGCGCGACGGTCGATGGAAGCGCGGAGATCGGCAAGGCCGGAGTCGTCAAGTCTTTGACGGTCGATGCGAGCGATACCACGACCACCGATGTGCACACCGTTGCGGTATCGGCCGGTATCGTTGCGGTAGGCGTCAATTTTGCGCGGGTCTCCGACCAGGCCGAGGCGAGTGCGGCCATCGGCGACGGCGCCACGGTCATCGTCACCGGAGACGTCATGGTCAGCGCCGAATCGGTCGACCGGGTCAATCCGCGTGTCGAGGGCGTGGAAGTCAGCGCCGGCGCGGGAGTCGGCCTGTCCTTCGTGAACGCGGACGTCGAGACCACGATCACCGCGAGCATCGGCAATGGATCGGTCACCGCCAAGAAGGTGTCCGTCACGACCTCGGAAAATCTCGGCAAGGACACCAGCTATGGGTCAAGCGCCGAGGCGCAGACCTCGGCGGGCGGAGCCCTCCTGGGTGCGGAAGGCGGTGTCGCCACCGCGATCATGTCGCCGACGATGGAAAGCAAGATCACCGGTACGGTGACCGCAACCGATGCCGTGACGATCAGCGCGACCGACAACAGCAACGCTGTCGGTTCCGCGCATGGCATCGGCCTGGGCGGCCTTGGCATCGGCGTGACGGTCGCGACGGCCGAAACGAAGAGCTCGGTCAAGGCCCACCTCGATGGCTCGGTCGTCACGGCGACAGATCTGACCATTTCCGCCACGGGGACCGAAGAGGCGAAAGCGACCGAGACCGCAGTGGTTGGCGGAATCCTGTTCGCGTTGGACATCAACAGCTCGACGGCGACGGTCACGCCGGACGTAGAGGCCTATGTCCAGTCCGGCGGCAGCATCAACACCACCGGAAAGATCGAAGTGCTGGCGACCGACCATCCCGAAGGCGACGCTCTGACCACGGGGTTCGGCCTGTCGGGTGGTGCGCAGATCGGCGAGGCCGACTCGACGACCAATATCACACCGACGGTAAAGGCCTATATCGACCCGCCGACGGTGACCGCCGGCGGCAGCATCACCGTCGTGGCGAAGGCCGAGCCGCAGCAGACCAAGACTCCACCGAACTACCAGATCATCAATACGGAGACATCGGACGACCTCGCCAATCCGCTCAATAATTCGGTCGAGGTGACCAATCACGGACTGCAGACCGGATCGACGGTCGTGCTGCCGAGCAACGCCGGGATCGACGGTCTCACCGTCAACGGCAAGGACAACAACAACAACGACATCATCATCAAGACCGTGATCAGGATCGACGATAATCACCTTGCGTTTGGCGATGTCTTCGATGGCGCAAAGGTCGATCCGACGACGGACATCATCACGCTGCCGTCGGCAGTGAATTTGAACAACGGCGACCTGATCGAATACGAACCCGCCGGAGGCGTGGTGATAGACGGCTTGACGCCGGGCCACATCTACAGCGTCTACATTCCCAATCCGCTGGACCAGGTCCACATCAAGCTGCGGGAGCCGGGTGGAAGCTATGTCCAGGAGAACTTCACGCCGCCTGCGTCCAGTCAGACGATCGACCTGACAAACCACCAGTTCTTCAACGGCGAAGCCGTCACGTATCATGCGCCGGCGGCGCATACCTTCGTCAGCGTGCAGGTGGACGTGGATCCCAATTCCGCGATCTTCAACAGCGGCAGCAAGACGTACAACAACGTCGACAACAACAACATCCAGTACGTCGACGCCAACGGCAATGCCGCCAGCTGGGGCTTCGTGTCGGGTGACACCGTCCGTTACAGCGCGACCGGCGGTTCACCGCCCACGAAGGTGATCGACGGTTTGACCGACGGTGCCGACTACAAGGTTGTGACCGTCAGCGGACCGAACAGCAGCTCGATCCAGCTCGGCGACGATTCCTCGCTCGGAATGGGAAATATCACCTTCACGAAGCACGGCACCGGCGACACGATCACGCGGACCGATGGCCATAACTGGTCGGACTTCGGCTTCAAGGATGGCCAGACGTTGGTCATCAGCGGTACCAACCTTGGCAGCAACAACCGCACCGTCCACATCAGCAGCGGCTCTGGCGGCTCGACGCTCACTCTCACGGAATCAAACACGGTTAGCAACGACACGACCGCGGCGAAGGTCGTGATCGGGCTAAATCCCGGAACAAAAGATCAGACCAACACCGATTTTGCTGGTCTCAAAGCGGTCACGCACAGCTTGGTGAAGAAGTCGGATCTGCCGATGACGGCGGACGGAAACAACGCAGACGGCAAGCAGTTCTATGTCGAGAAGCTGAACGACAACCAGTTCAGGCTGCATCTCAAGGCCGATCTGAGCGATGCGGCGCTGACCCTGTCGGCTCCCGGAGCGACCGGAAATCACACGATCGGAGCGGAAGCCGTTGACATCAAGGCGGCCGGCTCCGGTCTGCAACAGCTGCGCGTCAATCTCAAGAGTGGCCCTGCGGTGACGGTCACGCTGACCGGACCGGGGGGTACGCCGCTCAATGTCATTTCCCCGCCGACCGGAGACGGCGTCTCCTCTGCGGTAGCAACGGGCTCGGGAGGTGGCGTCCTGCTCGGTGCGAACATCACCCACGCAGTCGTCAACGACAATCCTGACGTCGAGGCATACATCACAGCTGATCTCGTCTCGGCGGGCGGTGATGTGGTCATCAAGGCCCAGTCGACCACAAATGCGACGTCGAACGCAGAAGACGAGGGCGGCGGCTTCGTCGGCCTCGGCATTCCGACCGCGGATGCCAACCAGAACGGTCCGAACCACAAGACCCTTGCCTATGTGAGCGATGGTACGCGCATCGAGGCGACCGGCGGCGTGTCAGTGCTCGCGCTGACGCAGAATAAGGCCCAGGCGGCCGCTCACGTGATCACTGGGGGATTCGTCGGCGTCGCCATTGGTCATACTCACTCCAAGATTGCGGTCGATACGCTCGCAACCATCAACAACAACGCGGCGATTCTCGCCGGCGGCAATCTGATCGTTGCGGCTGAGTTGCGGAACGATCAGAGCGCCAATACGGATGCGACCGGCGTTGGACTCGGCGGCGACGCCAATGCAAGTGCCGAAGCCACGCTGAGCGGCAATACCAACGTGGAGGTCGGCACCGCCGCCAAGCTCGAAGGCAGGATCGTGGTGCTGTCCGCCAGCGATGGCGATGCGAGAGCGACCGGGAACCAGCCTTTGATGTCAGTTGTTGCGGTCAGCGAAGGCGATGGCGGCGGCCTGGTTGCGGTCGGAACCGCGTCGTCCACGGTCGACGTCCAGATTCCGCTCAACATCAAGGTGAACGGATTTGCGACCATCACGGGATGGGAGGGCGTCGATTTCCGGACATCCTACAATGCCATCTTTACCAAGGCGCGCGCCAACTCGAGCGCGACAGGGCTCTTCGGTGGCGTCGATTCGAGCTCCAGCAACACGACCCATCTCTATTCGGACGTCAACAGCGCATCGAACGCGCTCATCACCGCGACTCCGCGCGTCGACGGCGATCCGGTGCTGCTGCCGTCCGTGCACCCGTCCACGCCGCGGCTCGCATTCGACATCGACATGACGAACCAGCCGCAGAGCGGTCCGGGCGCCATGGCCATCATCAGCGAGAACCCGGATCACGTCCGTGCACTCGGCTTCAGCCTGTCCGGCAGTCCTCATACGTCGTTCGAGGTGAAGCCGACGATCGAGTTCGATTCCAATGTCGTGATCTACTCGGGGCAGTCCCCCGTCCTGATCGTCGGAGAGAACGGAGCGATCGAGCGCCAGGTCAACGTCGACGTCGACATCGGCAGCTTCATCAACGTTCACAACATCATCAACAACGATCCAGGCGACGTCTACTTCGCGGCGGCAGAGCACATCAACGGCTCGGGCGGCACCTGGGAATTCCGCGACAACTATCACCACGTTCTGCTGATCAACAAGTCCAAGCTGGACATGAATGTGCAGGACATCAAGGTCCTGGATGTCGACCCGGCCGACAAGCCGCTGGTCGACATCTCCAACACGGGTTCGCGCGGCCTGACCTTCAAGCTCAAGCGCGACGTCAGCCCCACGCTGATCGACATCGAGAATACCAACACGGACCCGCCGAACATTACGCTCAGCGGCGTCATCGACAATCCGATCGGTACCACGCGCGTCATCAACGTCCATGGAGACATCCTGTCCAGCGCGAGCCGGGCAGACGGTGACGCGGATCCAGCTTCGCTGATCCGGACCAATATTCTCGACATCGAGGCGCGGCAGGGGAACATTGGCCAGAACCCCGGCATTGTGAACTTCGCTGATCCTGTCTCCCCGTCGCAGCATCGGGTCAACATCGATGTGGTCGACAGCGCGAATGTTCCGGCTGCGACCGACTTCGTGAGCGGAAACGTCAGTGGCGGCGATCACTCGATCGTGCTGGGGCTCAACCAGTTCTTCGATGGCGAGCTCGTGAAATATGTCGCCTCCGGCACAGCGCTCGGCGGTCTGACATCGGGCAACTATTACTACATCATCGCGGTTGATTCCCTGCGGGTCCAGCTGGCCGAGGTATCGAGCCCGACGACCGCGATCGAGATCACCCCGACTGCAACGGCGACCGACCTCCATTCTCTCACACCGGCGCAGCGCTTCACGGCCGTGGCCAAGGGCAACGGCACGACCGAAGGCTTCGCCTGGCTCGACGTTAAGGGCCGGCTGCGCGACGGAAATACCCCGTACTCGGTCGTCATCGATGCGGTGAATACCGCGGGCGACGCCAATCTGCGGATTTGGGGAAGCGTCCAGGATACGACCGTCGGCACGGTCGGCGGAGTGCACGTGATCGACCGCGAGCCGGCGAACACCAAGGATTATTTCAACAAGTTCACGCCCGACCAGGGTGGTGCGCTGCAGCAGGATGTGGGCGCATTCGGAACCGGTGGCGTGCATATCGACAGCACGTACGACATCCGGGCGCTGGATTCGACCGGCCACCTCTATCGTCCCGGCATCATCTCGGCTCACAACATCATCATCGCCCATGCCGAGCCGACTGCGACGAGCCCCAAGATCATCAACGTCAAGGCGATCACCGACATCACGGGGTCCGCGACGCCTGGTCCGAGCGACAGCTACCACGTCGACGTCCTGACGAATGGCTGGATCGATTTGGCCGAGAAGACCGGCGACCTGCGCGTTGGCCGCATCATGTCGACCGCAAACGACGTGACCCTGCATTCACCGGCCCGGATCATCGATGCGCTGAACGACGGAACCGCGGGCGAAGCCGACGTGACCGGCGTCAACATCACGTTGATCGCGGGCGACAACGGCATCACCTCGACCAGTGCCGACAAGTCGGGCTTCGGCGGCATCGGCACACCGGACAACTTCATCGAGATCAATGTCGATGCGCTCTATGGCGTCGGCTCCGCCCTCGGCGTCCTCGACGCGATCGATACGGCGGCTTCGGTCGGCAGCACGAGCGGCATCTTCATCACGGAGGTGCAGCGTGGGGCCGAGTCGCAGCACTGGATCGGTACCATCGCGAACGAGGTGGATGATCTTGAAGTCGACCTCGTCAACACCCAGGGCGACGTCTCGCTGGCGACAACCAGGGGCTCCATCGTCGATGCGCGCGCTGACGGCGTCGGTGACGACACGGCCTCCGTCATCGGCAACACGATTGATCTGTTCGCCAGGGGTGGAAATATCGGCAATACCAGCGGCGGCAACGACCTGGAGATCGATTCCCAGGCCTACGCCTATGGCACGATCGGCGCCCGCGCGACCGGCAGCATCTATTTGAGCGAAGCGCTGCCCACGACGGCATCGCCCTACGACAACAATGCCGAAGTGGTGCTGTTGCAGGCGCTCGGCATTGCCGGCGGCGATGCGGTCGGCGGCAATATTCGCTTCACCGTGCGCGAGAGTGCCGCGCAAGGCGAGGATCTGCATCTGCTGAATACGGGGGCGGTCCTGTTCCTCGAGAACGCGCCCGAGACGTTGGTCCACGGCCTGATCAACACCCCTAACGGTTCGATCTTGCTGCGCGTCGCCGACAATGTGACCACGGAGGTGAACTCCCAGATCCTGGCCAGCCAGAATATCGATATCTACGGCGACTTCCGTCGCGTGAACGAGCTCTCGAGCAATATCGCCCGGACCGACACCGTCTCGCCGGACGACACGCCGAAATTCGGTACGGTGATGCACCTGCAGGGCGTGATCGCGCATGGCGCGACTGCCAGCGGCTATCTGACCCGCATCTTCGGCAACGCCGATACGGATCAGATATTCTTCGACGAGACGTTCCTCGGCGGGCTCAGCGGAACGGGCACATCGACGATTCCGGGCGGCACCGCCCAGGTCATCCCCGATGGCGGGTTCACGACGGGCCTCGGTATCGGCAATGCCGGCTCGATGTCGAGCTACTCGGGCGGCAAGACCCGCGCGTTCGGCAGCAACACGCCGACGCAGGTGATCAATGTCACCGCCACCATGGCTTTTGCGCGCAATGCGGGCGGTGACACGATCACGGCAGCGGCGGGGACGTGGAACGGCTTCGCGATCGGCGACATCGTCACGGTTGATACCGGGCTGGCGGACGATCCCAACAACCGCAGCTTCACGGTTCTGAACGTGACGGCGACCGTTCTGACGCTCTCGGCCGTGAACTTTGTCAGGGCCGAATCCGTCTCCGCAAAGGTCAAGAACAACAAGGTGGCCCCGGCAGGCGACAGCGAGGACTTCTTCATCGTCAACCAGCTGCAGTCGATGGTCATCACCCAGGAGACGCAGACCGGCGTCGAAACGGGCGACACGCTGACGCTGGACGGCCAGTCGGCGTCCGATACCTACGTCATCAACACCACCGGTACGCACGGCGACGTCCGGAATTATGTGGTCAACGTGCTCGATACCGGTGCGGCCGCCGACGGTGTTGACAGCCTGACCGTGTATGGCCGCGACGACAACGCGGCCAATGATCCGAACGCGACCTATCGCGGAGCCGACAAGGGCTTCGACGACGTGTTCCTGCTGCGCCGGACCACCGGCATCGCCCAGGAGACGGCGAACCGGCCGGTGCTCTATGCCGACGATTCGGCATTCGTGGCGCTGTTGCATGTGAACAACCTCGCGCAGGCACAGGTTTCGGATCCCAACAACGATCCGAACGTCCGGCTGCAAAGCGTCCAGCGCATCAATTACGACAGCTCGATCAACGGCAACCTGATGGTGTTCGGTCAGGGGGGCAATGACTACTTTGCCGTGGACGACAACGCCGCGATCACGACGCTCGACGGCGGGGCCGACAACGACTCGTTCCAGATCGGCCAGATCTACGGCTATCAGCGTGACGGCAGCACCCATTCGCCGGCGCCGCTAGGCAACACCTTCGGCGGCTCGGTCGTGACGCCTTACGATCAGTTCCCGCAGCTGGTCAATTCGCTGACACCCCAGAGCATCTATGGGACCGTCGCCACGACGCGCGGCTGGCTCTCTGCAGGAGCGACCTCGCCGCTGGTGGCCGAGGGCGGCACGGGCGACGACACGTTCACCGTCTACAGCAACCAATCGCCGTTGCGGCTCGAAGGCGACGATGGCAACGACCTCTTCACGGTCCGGGCCTTCGCGTTGGCCGAGACCAATCCGGTCACGGGCGACATCGTTTGGGTCGATCCGGTCCAGGAGATCGCGAAGCCGAAGCTCACCAGGGGCTTCTCGACGGCGGCCGAAACCGCCATTCGGACGGGCGCCGGTGCCAATCAGGTCGAATACAACATCAATGCGCCGGTGTCGGTCGATGGCGGCAACGGCTTCGACAAGCTGGTGATCCTCGGCACCGAGTTTGCCGACCACATCGTCGTCACTGAAAAGGGCATCTTCGGAGCCGGCCTGACGGTGACCTACCAGAACATCGAGGTTCTCGAGGTCGATGCGTTGGAGGGAGACGATATTATCGACGTGCTGAGCACGCAGCCGGGCGTGGCGACGCGGGTCATCGGCGGCCTCGGCAACGACACGCTGAACGTTGCGGGTGACGTCACCGGCCCGGTGGTGTCACGCGATATCGAAGGCACCAGCGGAATGGTGAACAACCGGGTCACCTCGGATGACTCGGCCTATGACGGTATCGTTGCCGACGGCATCGATCTCAGCGTCGCACGGCCCAACCAGGGGCAGGTGATCATCGACGAGGAAGTGGCTGGCGATGCGAGCCGCGGTTTCACCGATATCAGCGAGAGCGGCACGCAGGACGTCTATGGCGTCTATCTGCAGCACGCCCCGGTCCACGGCACCCACGTCTACGTCACCATCTCGGCGGCGATGCCGCCGGAGGAAGAGCATGTGAAGGACGGGCTGCTGCATTCGGGCGACATCCTGGACGAGCTCGGCAATGGCCTGGTTCCTCTCGACGCGAACGGCCTGCCGCCGGGCGACAGCATGCTTCTGGCGGAGGACGATTCGAAGGTCGGAGCGATTGCGGCGGCGAACTACGACCGCGACATCTACCTCAACGGAACCCTCATCCACGTCCCGGCGCGGTCCATCGTGCTGGTGTTCGACGACACCAATTGGGACAAGGCGCACGAGCATCTGGTCCACCTGATGGCGGTCGACGACCACCGGCCGGAGGGCGTGCGGACGGTGGTGACCAGCCACAGCGTCCTGAGCGACGATGCCTCCTTCAACCATGCCATCGTGCGCAACGTCGAAGTGACGATTCACGACAACGACCAGCCGGGAATCCTGATCACGCAACTGGATCCGACGACGACGGACCCGGCGAATTATCCGGCGAAGTATCTCAACCATCCGAGCGACAACAACACGATCGTCCTAGAAGGTGACGACACGACCAAGGTGACCGACCTCTATGCCGTCGAGCTCGAGAACCAGCCCGTCGGTGACTCGGTCACCATTGCGCTGAAGCCGCAGGACAGCCGGATGACGCTGAGCTCATCCGACTCGCGGTTCGGCGTCGGACTGGACCAGTCCGGGATTCGTTCGGGTGTCTATTACCTCACATTCGATTCGAGCAATTGGAACAGCCCGGTCATCATTGTCGCCTCAGCCGTGAACGACGGCGAGGTCCAGGACCCGCACAATACGACGATCGTTCACTCGATCTACGTTGATCAGTCGTTGAATCTCACCTTCGCCGGCGCAACGGTGAGCCGCCAGGATCCCGCGGACCTCGGCGCCAACTGGCTGACCGACGGCTACTCGGTCGGTCACAAGATCACCATTACGGGTGGTCCGAACGCTGGCGTCTATCTCATTACGGCTGCGACCGAGACGACGCTGACGTTGAAGACTCTGGCCAACGTGGTGCCGACCTTCACCGGCGGTGTCTTCCTGAGCACCGTTAACCTGGATGGCCTCGTATCGACGACGAACACGGCATACAAGAACGCCGCGTTCAGCAGCGATACGCCGATCTATGCCAAGGTGCTGGACGACGAGACGGCGGGCGTGTTCCTGCTCGAGAGCGGCGGTCGGACGCTGGTCACGGCCGGTACGACCTCGGATGGGCCGGGGCCGGGCGATAGCTACACGATGCGCCTGCAGAGTCCGCCGAAGTCCGACGTCAACGTCGACGTGGTGACGGATGGACAGACCGACCTCGTGACCGGCGGGCGGGTCAGTCTGCAGGAAACGGGCGGGCTCCAGCCCGTGCAGCTCTTCACCGGCCACATCACCGTGACCTTTGTCGATGCGCACACGGTCATCATCACGCGCGCCAGCGGTTCGGAGACCGGCAGCTTCATCGGCGACGGATTCCTGCCGGGCCAGCGCATCCGCATCGAGGGAACCGGCGTGGCCGGTGTCGACAACGGCGACATCAATCTGCCCGGCGGTTTCTACACGATCGACTCCGCGAACGACGGCGTCACAGCGAGCACCATCCGCCTCACGGATGCCGGTGGCTCGGCCCTGCCGACGGCGTTTGGTACGTTCGATACCGACGACAACAAGACCGTGGCGATCGACATGGTCGTCGAACGCGGCCGGTACACCGGAAACGTCGACTACAGCATCACGAACGTGCCGTTCCAGCTCTTCACCGGCAACATCAGCGTGTCCGGCAACGTGATCACGAGGAACGATGTCGGCAGCTTCAAGAACGACAATTTTGCCATCGGGCAGGTGATCACCATCCTCCAGGCGGACCAGAGTGCCCTGGGAACGGCGCTCACAGTGACCGGGGTGAGCGACACGCAGCTGACGCTGAGTGGAAGCCCGGCCGCGGACGCGTCGTACCAGAACGTCAGCATCAGGAAGATGCTGGACGTGCTGGTCCGCAGGGACGGCACGAGCTGGCTCGACAGCGGTTTCTTCGAGGGCCAGCTGATCAAGATCAAGGGCATCGGCGGCGACAAGATCGAGAAGATCGATCTCATCACCGGCACGACGCCGGACAAGCTCGATATGCTGGTGCTGACCGACCACCCCGCGTCGGGCCTCTACAGCGGGTCGCTCGGTGGCAACGGCAATAACGTTACGGTGACGGTCATCCAGATGGCCGCGCGCGTGACCTATACGCCGCCCACGCCCAAACCCGACATCAACTATCCGGATACCGGTAACTGGTATCAGCAGGTTACGGTTCAGCTGATCGCCGACCCATGGTTCGACATCCAGCCGGGCCACGAGAATTTCCGCGCGTTCCCGAAGGTCGCGCACCGGCTCGACGGCATCCGTGGCCCGCTGGCGGTTGAAGGTGGCACCACCGCGGCCGACCGCTCGCTGGTGCAGGCCGTGCTGCTGCCGGGCGAGGCCAATGGCCCGCTCTTCAACATCCCGCCGCAGCCGCCGGAGACCCAGTCGATCGACGTGCTCAACATCTACAACGACGGCACGGTCGCCAACGATACGGGCACGCTGACCTCGACGGCCCTGACGGGCTTCGAGATGGGCGGCACCCTCGATTTCAGCAAGTTGCTGGCGGGTGCGCCGGCGCCGTTCGGCGAGTCTGTCAAGTATCCGGGCGGCATCAGCTACGGATCGATCGTCGTCGATCCGGACACCCATGAGTTCAGCACCGACGCAAGCCACTCGACGATCGAGTCGGTGAACATCTTCCTCGGCGCCGGCAACGACCGGCTGGACATCAACAGCACGCTGATCCCGGGCCCGGATCACAATGCCGACGGCACGATCGGCCTCGTCTCCGAGCACGGCGGCCTCACCACCGTGCACGGTGGCGGCAATGCGCCGATCCAGATGACGGCCGGCATTGCCCCCAGCAACGCCTTCAACATCACGCCGAGCCTCGGCGGCAAGACCGGCACGCTCGAACGCACGGACGGCCGCTCGTGGGTGGACGCCGGCTTCGCCGTGGGCCAGCAAGTCATGCTGAGCATCGACACGGTCGGCGGCTCCGTCACCGGTTCCTACACGATCACCGCGATCCTCGATCAGGATCTCAAGCCCGGCAGCATCCTGGTTCTGCTCGGCGCCAACGGGGCGCCCGCGCTGACGCTTCTGGCCAACGCCACCGGGACGATCTCGGTGACCGACTGGCTGCAGGTGACCAGCAACTTTGACGTTCAGGCGGACCGCATCATCCGTCGCGACGGCCTGTCCTGGGACAATCTCGGCTTCGCAGCCGGCCAGCAGGTGTCGTTCTCGCTGTCCAACGGCAATGTCGGGAACGCCACGGTCCTTGGCTTCGACAACGCCAGCACGCCGTCCGGCACCGGCTTCGGCAGTGCCTTGCTTCTCGGCAACACCACGCTGACTCCCGCGACCGGTCTTCTCGGCACCGTGGCCGTGACCAGCCGGAACGTGGTGTCCGGACCGTTTACCGTCGCGGCGAAGGCGCTGACGCGCAGTAGCGGCAGCTGGATTGCCGACGGCTTCGCCAAGGGCCAGGCGGTCGCCATCAACGGACAGCCGGGCGTGTGGTTCGTGACCGACGATCCCACCAGCACGAAGCTGAGGCTCACGGGCGGTGATCTGACGGCGCTGTCGGCAGTCCAGGCGATTCAGACGGTTGCGATCGTCCGCATCGGCGGCGATACAATCAACGTCAACGGCACGACGGAATACATCAACGGCACCAACACGGTCGCGGCGGCGCTGCCTGGCGATCCGCAAGGAACGACCAACCGCATCACGCGGTCGGATGGTCATGGTTGGGCATCGGACCATCTGGGCGACAGCGCGTTCGCGGTCGGCCAACAGATCACCATTACCGGTGAGTGGTCGTACGCCGGCGTCACATTCGCGCGCAATGCGGGCGGTGACACGATCACACGCAGCACCGGCAACTGGACATCCGACGGCTTCATGGCCGGCGAGACGATCGTGCTTTCGGGCACGACCAGCACCAATGGCAATCTCACCAACAACGGCAACTTCACGATCAAGAGCGTGAGTAGTGATGGGAAAACGTTGACGCTGACGGCGGTCAACACGGTGGTGCCGACGGTCGGAACCGAGCCGGTGACGATCGGGATCAGCGGCAATTTCCTGGTGACGGGTTTTGCCACCAGCGCCGTTGCCGGCGATACGCTGCTGGTCAAGGGCGCGGTCGGGCTCCCCACCTTCGCGGCCCCGATGACGGTCAATGTCGATGCGCCCCTGGTCGTCTACGGCGACACCACGCAGGACGGCATCTGGTACAACGGCAAGGCGGACAAATCCTCCTCCCTTGGCAAGTTCAGCAACAAGCCGCAGCCGCACATGGACAACGTGTCGTTCACCATGGCGACGCCGTCCCTCGGCCAGGCCAATCCCGAGTTCGCCGGCCTGGGCCTCGAATTCTCGACGTTTACGACGCTGGAAGGCACGTTCGGCGTCATCAAGCGCACGACCGGCGACTGGAACGGCAGCACCGATCTGACCCGCTTCCTGGTCGACGGCCTCATTACGATCGACGGCACGCCGGTCGGCAACGTGAAGACACTCACCAGAACCGATCCGGCTCATCCGCTGGTCTACAACACCCTGATCCTGAGCGATCTGACGCCCGCCTTCACGACCTTCGCGAATGGCAACCACACGATCAAGGAGTGGAACAGCGGCACGATCAAGCTGCAGCCGGGGCAGGGCCTGTTCGATCCGGGTTTCGTGCCGGAGGGCCTGATCGCCATCGGCGGCTCCTACCAGGTCGCGTTTGCCCGTTCCAATACCGGCGATACCATCACACGGTTCGACGGCGGCAACTGGCTGACCGAAGGCTTTGCAAAGGGCCAGACCATCTCGGTCTCGCTCACCACCTACAACAACGTCAACTTCACACTCGTGGACGTCACTGCGAACACCTTGACCCTCGAGGTCAAGAACAGCGTCATTCCGACGACGCTGGCGGATCCGGGAGCACCAACGATCACGGAAAGCGCACGGATCGCAGCCGACGTCGGCGCTGTCGCAATCGCGGGCTCGCAGTATCTCGTGACGTTTGCTCAGCACGCGTCCGGCGACACCATCACGAGGTCCGATGGCGGCAGCTGGATCACCGACGGGTTCAAGGCCGGCATGAACATCGCTGTCTACGGCACGCCGGACAAACCAGGCTCGCCCGGAGATCCCGGGAACAAGCGCGTCTTCCAGATCGATCATCTGACGGCCACTGAGCTGACGCTGAAGGTGTCCAACAGCGTCATCGAGGAAGGTCCGGAGCAGGCGATCATCTCCGGGCAGGGGACGAAGGTCGATACGCTGTTCATGTTCGACCTGAAGCCCGCCTTCCTGACGCTGACCAACAACGGCAATTCGACGCCGCCGCTCACGCGCACGATCGTCGAGCGCAACCGGCTCGGCCAGAATGCCGATTTCTACGTGTTCCCGCTGGCCAACGAGTACAGGTATGCGGGCAACGACGTCATCGACGCGCACAACCTGTTCGGCGACGTTCCGGCCGGGCAATTGCCGACGGTCGGTATCACGGCCTACGGCGGCAAGGGCGACGATACGATCATCGGCAGCCAGGCCGGCGATCATCTCGCCGGCGGGTCGGGCAACGACACGATCATCGGCCAGCGCGGTGTTGACCATATCTACGGCGATTCCGGCTTCAACGTCGACGTCATCACGCGCGTCCTCAACGTCGCACAGACGGCCGGCAACACCGGGACCACGGTGCTCGACAACGTCACCGACGGCGGCAACGACCTGATCTACGGCGACGCGCCGGGTTCGACCGCAACCGATGCGTTCGGCGACTACGACGACGTGATCTTCGGCGACCTCGGCGACATCGACCAGGCCACCTCCGGCTGGCGCGATACGACAAAGCCGGTTTCGCTGACCCCGCAACGCATCGAGACCACGCTATTGGCCCGGACCATCGTCAGCCAGTCCCGGCAGTACGGCGGTAACGACACGATCTTCGGTAACGGCGGCGAAGACATCCTGATCGGCGGGATGGGTAACGACTCGCTCGACGGCGAAAACGGCCGCGACCTGCTGTTCGGCGACAATGTCGCGCTCAGCCGGACGACACATCTCGGCGACTTCCGCAACGGGCGCTTCGAGACGCTTTCCGGTACGCAGATCTACAGCACCGGTTTGAGCACCGACACCCTGGCCGCCGGCCTGGATTACGCCAACGGCCTGCCGCAGGCCGATCCGCGCGGCCATGGCAGCTGGGGCGACTACCTGATCACCCTGTTCGACCACGGCAACAGCACGGTTCTGGCGCCCGTCGGCTCGTACGGCAATGACTACATCGCCGGCGGCGCTGCCGACGACATGATCTTCGGCGAGATGGGCAACGACGTCGCGCAGGGCGACGGCTCGATCGAGTACGTCTCTCACACGCTGATCGACAATGGTGACGGCACCGCCGGCTACTCCACCGCGATCGGTGGGCGGGTAGGCGTTCTCAACGTTGCCGCCAACATCGCCGGCAACCCGTTCCGCGATGCCAACAACGCCCTGTTCCTGCGCCCGTCATTCGATGGAGCATCCGACGGGCAGGATTACATCGAGGGCGGCGGCGACAACGATATCCTGTTCGGCAACCAGAACCAGGACGACCTGATCGGCGGCAGCTCCGATCTGTTCAGCCTCAACACGCCGGCCAAGCGGCCCGACGGCTCCGACCTGATCTTCGGTGGTTCGGGCCGCGGTATCGCCCGCAATGCTATCGGCGATGCGGCGATCGACGGCAACGCGTTGATTGCAACCACGCCGAATGGCCATGCCAACGACTCCGACTCGATCATCGGCGACAATGGCGACGTCATCCGCCTGGTTGGCATCAAGGGCCAGGTTGCGCCACCGGTCGGCGCACTCGTCATCACCGGCACGATGACGCAGGCTGGCAACCCGGTGCAGACGCTCAATGGCTTCCTGTCATTCAACTACGATAACTACAACAGCGCGGTGGGCTTCGTTCGCATCATCCCGCGCGTCGACCGGCTGCTCGACTATACGCCGGGCGGTGTTGATTTCGATCCGGTGCACCAGCCATCCGACATCGGCGCTTCCGACGAGTTGCATGGCGAGTCCGGTGACGACTTCATCTACGCCGGCAAGGGCGAGGACTGGCTGTACGGCGAGGGCCAGGACGACGACTTGATCGGTGGCTACGGTAACGACTGGATCTCCGGCGGCACCGGCTCGGACGGCATCATCGGTGACGACGGCCGCATCTTCACCAGCCGCAACAGCCTGAGCGCCGACGCGGCCAATGCGAACTATCTGGTCAGCGTGGGTGAGCCGCTATTCGGCATCGCCCCGTTGCTCTCCAGCGATGCCGATCCGAAATACAGCAATGGCAACGCGCTCAACGAGTTTATCTTCACGCCCGGAAACATGCAGATCGACACGATCAATGTGAGCGGTGCCCTGAAGAAGACCGTCGACCTGACGCCGTTCAGCTCGGACCCGAGCTTCGACGGAACCCGCGACGATTTCTCGGTCGTCAGCACGAAGAACAACGGCGCCGCAAGCGATGGCAAGACGCGACGGCACAACGACGACATCATCTTCGGCGGCCTGGGCAGCGACTGGATCCATGGCGGTTCCGGCGACGATGCAGTGTCGGGCGCCGAGGCGTTGAAGCTGTCCTTCACGCAGATGCAGAACCCGACGACGCTCGAGCTCACGGGCACCGCCGAGACCGACTACTATCATCCGTTCAATCCCGGCGACGCGCTTCGCTTCAATCCGACGGATCCGGACGGCAAGTTCACCCATCCGCACATCGCAAACCGTACGGGCGAGTTCGCGCTGTACGACGAGAACAACCCGATGCGGAAGATTCTCCTCAATGGGGATGGGACTGCCAGCAGCACGGGTACCGGCCTCGAGTGGTTCCTGAACTTCGACCAGACCGAGGGCGTCCTGAGGCCGGGCGGCACGACGCCAGGCAACCAGAACCAGTCCGTGACGTATGGACCGGTCCGCGACGACGGCAACGACGATATCTTTGGCGACAACGGCAACGACTGGATCGTCGGTGGCACCGGCCGCGACCACACCTATGGCGGCTGGGGCAACGATCTCCTCAATGCCGACGATGACCTGACGACAGCGGGCGGGCTGAACAACGTTCCGGAGACCGCACCGACCTATGAAGATCGGGCTTATGGCGGAGCGGGCAAGGACGTTCTGATCGCCAACACCGGCGGTGACCGGCTCATCGACTGGGTCGGCGAGTACAACAGCTATCTCGTGCCGTTCTCCGAGTTCGGCATGGCCACGGTCAGCCGCACGATGCAGCCGTTCCTGCACCACTTCCTGTATGCGGAGTCCCTGAGCGACGGCGTCGATGCGACGCGGTACTCCGACCTGAACAATGGCGCGCTTCCGCCGGCCCCGACCAAGGCCAACGACCCCATCCCGAGTCGAAATGGCGAGCCGGCCGGCGAGCTTGGTCTGGTCCTGCAACAGGATGCCGCCTGGCACGCCCAGACCGGTGCACCGACCGATCCGCAGGCGGGTAACACCCCGGGCACGCAGCGCGACGTGCTGCGTAGCGCGAGCTACGCACCGAACACCATAACCGGCATGTTCGCCGACAGCGGCAGCTGGACCGTGACCAACAGCACCTACCAGAACAGCACGTTGAAGGTGAGCGGTGACAACGTCAGCCTGTTCGATCTCGACATGTGGCTGCCGGGCAATTTCTTCGAAATCCAGTCCACCATGAAGGTGTCCAGTGGCGGCACCCTGCAGAACGGCTTCATCATCTTCGACTATCAGGGAGCGAACAACTTCAAGTACGCGGGTATCGACGTCACCAACAACCTGATCAAGATCGGTCAGCGTTCGGACGCAGGCTGGACTGATCTTGCGACACTTTCCGCTGGCAAGCCCGGATTGGGTTTGAACTCGCAGAACACTCTGCTGCTCTCGGTCAACGGAACGGCGGCAACCTTGACGGTGACCAGTGCGAACGGCGGCAAGGCCGCGAGCACGCTGAAGCTGTCCTATGCGTTCAATGCGCCGCTGAACACGGGAATGGTCGGCGTCGGCACCAACAACTCCATCGCCGCGTATACCTCGTACACGGTGCAGAGATTGCCGATAAGCTTCACCTACAATGTGCTGGAAGATTTCTCGGACGGCGTCGCAAATAACTTTGCGGCCCAGACCGGCACATGGACCACCACCAGCGGGACGAGCGGTCGTTACTCTGCGGTTCCGCCGGCGAACGATGCCGCCTTCTCCACACGTGCGTTCGCGGTTGCGCCACTGTCCTATGTCGAATACTCGGCGACGGTGAATGCGGCCAAGGCCGGCACATCGGCGGGGCTCACCTTTGCGTACACATCGACCAACGACTTCCTCTATGCCGGCATCGTCGCCGGGACCAACCAGGTCGTGCTCGGACACCGCAGCAACGGCACCTGGTACGTCGATGCCGTCGCAAGCACGACCATCGCGGCCGGGACCGACTACAGTCTGCTCGTAGCCCTGTCCGAGGGCGTGACGAATAACGTCAACGTCGTGCTCAACGGCAAGAGCGTCCTGAGCTTCAACTACAACGTCCTCGTGCACGACGGCAGCCTCGGGCTCTACGCCCGCAACGGCAATGCGTCCTTCGACAACGTGCTGATCCGCGGCGACGATATCGCCTATGCCGGTGGCGGTACGCCGCAGGTGGCGGCGCTGGCGGCGCCTCCGGCAACGGACGTCGCCGTTGTGACGGCCGACCAGTTGACGGCCATTGTTGCGGCCGCGAAACAGGCATGGACCGCCGCGCTTGGGCCGACCGATCCGCGTCTGTCGATCCTCGATCAAGTCACGGTCCTGATCGCCGACCTGCCGGATCAGATGCTGGGCGCGACGACGGGATCCACCATCGTTCTTGATGCCGAGGCTGCTGGTTGGGGATGGTTCGTCGACCCGACGCCCGGCGACAACCGGGAGTTCGCGATCCGGCTGTCCGGCGAGGTATCCGAAGCTGCATCGTCGAGCCCGGCCGCCGGACACATGGACCTCCTCACGACGCTCGTCCATGAGATGGGCAATGCGATGGGAATGCCGGAAGACCTCGGCGACGACGTGGCCGGCATGACCTTGCGCTCAGGCGAAAGGCGTCTGCCGGAGCCTGCCGGGCATACGGCGCCGGCTTCCGCGGCGGTGCTACAGAGTGCGGCTGCCGCTCAGGCCGCGCCGCAGATCACGCTGATCCCGCTTGCACCGGCAACGACCACGATCGCGCCGCCGCTAACAGTGGTCGCCAGGGCGGACGAGCCCAGCGGCATTACGCTGATCTCGAATATCCTCCTAAGCCCGATCGCAGGCGCGTCGCAGAACGCCGAGATCCGGAAGTCCGCCGGCACAACCGAGGATCTCGGTCAGTCCTTTGTCTCGCTGTCGGCAAGCCTGACGGGCGGCGTCCCGAAGAGTTCGACAGTCTCGCAAGACGATGTCTCTACGCCGGAGCATCACTCCTCGCGGATTATCAATAGCGCGAAGGAAACAACGAGCATAAACTGGCACAATAGTCTCGATGCAGTTGAGCATCTCGCTTCAGGACCTTCGAATGGTTCGCAGGAGTGGCTCGACGATTTCCTGAACCACGTGGGCCAGAACAAGACCCAGTGGAATCCGAACGCTGGTCTCCGCGTACGTCCATTGTCGATCAATCTTCAGGGCCATGCCTGAGCCCGGAATTGCAAGGGAAGGAGCATAGTAATGACTGCCCAATTGTTGATTTACGAAACCGTTATTCCGTTGTCCGCCGCGCGGCATCGGGGCTGCGCAGTCGAGATGGCCAGGAATTATGGCTTCAGCAGCAAGACCAATTCTGTGCCTTTGATGGCCGTTGAGTTTCCTGCTGCCGCATCGGAATACGCGATCGTGTTTGCCGGCACCAAGGACAACGTCATGCCGGCCGTCATTCTCGGCGTACGAGACAGCGAGAACCTCTTCCTGTCGCAGGATTCAAAATGGGACGCCAAGTATGTCCCGGCTTTCCTGCGTCGCTATCCGTTCGTGTTCTCGACCAGCTCCGACGGCGAGAGGTTCGTCCTCTGCATCGACGAGGCCTATTCGGGATTTAACCGTGACGGTCGCGGACAAAAGCTGTTCGATGACGACAGCAAGCCCACCCAGTATGTCCAGAACATCCTGACCTTCCTGCAGGAATATCAGACCCAGTTCAACCGCACCCAGGCGTTCTGCCGCAAGGTGCGCGAGCTTGATCTGCTCGAGCCGATGCAGGCACAGGTCGAGCTCGCCTCGGGTGAAAAGCTGTCGCTTGCGGGATTCATGGCTGTGAACCGGGAGAAATTGAAGGCTCTGCCCGGTGAAAAGCTTGCCGAGCTTGCCAAGACGGATGAGCTTGAGCTGCTCTACCTTCACCTTCAGTCGATGCGCAACTTCCAGGCCCTTCCGTCGCGCCTCGCGGTCGTGAAGGGGGCGGCTCCGCCGGCGAGCGGACCTGACGATGCCGCGGAAGCGGGCGATCACCTGAATGGGGCGAGAGCATCGGCCTAGAGAACGGATCACACCGTGTCCTCGTGTGAATGCGACGCCTCAGCGCCGCCTCCGTCGCGCGCGCCGCGATGCTGCTCGTTATTGCAGCATCGCGGGCATAGCTCCGAGAGCGATGAGTAGCCATGACCCCTGCGTCCCCGATCTATTCCTTCACCGAGGACGCAGCGCGCGCCGAATCGATAGCCTGGGCGAAATTCTCGGCAGCCAAGGACAGTTCCGAGTTTTGCGCGAGCTGGCTCGCAATCCTTTGCATGCAGGTCGAGCGGGTCGGCGGTGGGCTGCTGTTGCTGGGGCCCGACAAGGATGGCAGCTACGTGCCGGCGGCAGTGTGGCCGCACCCCGGTCTGGACATGCAATATCTCAGCCCGGCGGCCGAGCGGGCTCTGACCGAGCGCCGCGGAGTCGTGCTGCCCTCGGAGGGGCATGGCGCTTTGCGCGAGCACCACGCCTTTATCGGCTATCCGATTGAAGTTTCCGGCACCCTGCACGGCGTCGTCGTGCTCGATATCGGGCCCGGCCCGGAAGCTGCGCTGCAGCGCGCTTTGCGGCTGTTGCATTGGGCGAGCGCCTGGCTGATTGACCAGTTCCGCAAGGGCGCGCTGGAGGAGCGCGACGCGCGGCTCGGGCGAATGGGGCTCGCCATGGACATCGTGGCGACGGCCATGCAGGAGCGCCATTTCTCGGCGGCGACGCTGGCCGTCGTCAACGAACTCGCGGGACGCCTGGCGTGCGATCGGGTGAGCGTCGGGCTCGAGCGTTCAGGCAGCGTTGAAGTCAAGGCGATCTCGCATACCGCGACCTTCGACCCCAAGATGGATCTTGGCCGGCGCATCGGCAACGCGATGGACGAGGTGCTTGACCTCGACGTCGCGCTGGTGTTCCCCCCCCGCGACGACGTGGAGCGCGCGGCACTCGCGCATGCCGATCTCGCGCGCGAGTACAGGGACATTGCGGTCTGCTCGGTGCCGCTCACGGACGGCGGACATGCAACCGGCGTGCTGACCCTGGAACGGGCCGCTGGCGAGCCGTTCGACCTCGAAACCATCGAGCTGTGCAAGACGGTTGGCGCGCTGCTGGGGCCGATCCTGAAGCTCAAGCGTGAAAGCGAGCGCGGCGTTCTGCGACATGCCGCGACCTCGTTGCACCATGGCCTGGAGCTCTTGTTCGGCCCGCGCCATCCCGGCGCGAAGCTCATCGCGCTTTTGCTGGTCGGCGTCATCCTTTTCTTCAGTGTCGCGACGGGCACGTATCGTGTCGCGGCAAAGACGGTGATCGAGGGAGCGGTACAACGGATCGCCGCGGCACCGTTCGACGGGTATATCGCACAAAGCTTTGTCCGCGCAGGCGACACGGTGCATGCCGGGCAAGTGTTGTGCAAGCTCGACGATCGGGAGCTCAAGCTCGAACAGACACGCTTGTCGTCCGAGCGCGAGCAGCTCGACCGCAAATATCGGCAGGCGCTGGCAGCCCAAGAGCGCGCGACCATGACGATCCTCCAAGCTCAGATCGAGCAGGTCGATGCCATGCTGTCGCTGGTCACCGATAAGCTCGCTCGCGCCACGCTGCTGGCTCCCTTCGATGGCGTCGTCGTCGCGGGTGACCTGCAGCAGCTGCTCGGGACACCGGTCGAATTGGGCAAGATGCTGTTCACGGTCGCGCCGTTGGACAGCTATCGCGTCATCCTGCAGGTCGAGGAGCGGGACATTTCCTTCGTGAAGCTCGGTCAACAGGGCGAACTCACCCTCTCGGGTATCCCGCATCGGCGGATGGACTTCTCGGTCGAGCAGATGACGCCGGTCTCGACTGCCCAGGAGGGCCGCAACTATTTCCGGGTCGAGGCGCGGCTCCACAATGCATCCGAACGCGTGCGACCCGGCATGGAGGGCGTTGGAAAGGTCGATGTCGGCGAGCGCAAGCTGATCTGGATCTGGACGCACAATTTCGCGGACTGGGTCCGGCTGTCGATTTGGAAATGGCTGTTCTGATTGCGAGGTCATGGTGAACGCGCCGTTGCTCAGCAATTGGTGGTATCGTGTCGCAGCGCGAAAGCCAAAGTTGCGCTCGCATGCGCGATTGCATCGGCACATCTATCGAGGCGAGGTCTGGTACCTGTTGCAGGACCCCGCCTCGTCGCGGGTGCATCGCTTCAGCCCGTCGGCCCGGCTGATCGTCTCGCTCATGGACGGAACGCATTCGGTCGAACAGTTGTGGGAGCTCGCGAACAGGCATCTGGGGGAGGACGCACCGAGCCAGGACGAGCTCATCCAGCTGCTGGGCCAGCTGCATGCCGCCGACCTGCTGGAAAGCGATGTAACGCCTGACGTCGCCGAGCTTTTTGCGCGCAGCGAGCGCGAGCAAAGGGCGCGTCACTTGCGGTCCTATGGCAATCCCATGGCGATCCGTATCCCGCTGTTCGATCCGGATCGGCTGCTCAATCGCTGGGCGGGGCTTGTACGGTTCGTTTGGAGCGGCTGGGGCGCCATCGCGTGGCTGGCAGTCGTGCTTCCGGCCTTCATTCTGGTCTGGCCGCATTGGCCGGAGCTCAGCCACAATTTCAGCGACCGCGTCCTGGCGATCGACAATCTGTTCATCATCTACCTGGTCTTCCCGGCGATCAAGGCGTTGCACGAACTGGGGCATGCCTCCGCCACCAAGGCCGGAGGCGGGGAGGTCCACGATCTCGGCATCATCCTGCTGGTCTTGCTGCCGGTCCCCTATGTCGATGCGTCGGCCGCCACGGTGTTCAGGTCGAAGTATCGGCGCGCGCTTGTCGGTGCCGCCGGCATGGGTGTCGAGCTCTTTGTCGCGGCGATCGCGTTCTATCTATGGCTCCTGGTCGAGCCGGGCCTGGTGCGGGCGATCCTGTTCAATGTCATGCTGATCGCGAGCGTGTCGACGCTCCTGTTCAACGGCAACCCGCTGCTGCGTTACGATGCCTATTATATCCTGGTGGATCTCATCGAAATTCCAAATCTGGCGGCGCGCTCGTCGCGCTACTGGGGCTATTTGTTCGAGCGATACCTGCTCGGCGTCTCCGATCTGGAGCGTCCCGATGCGACTGGCGTGGAGCGGGCGTGGTTCTTCTTCTACGGCTTGGCTTCGACCGTCTACCGGATCATGGTGACGATCCTGATCGCGCTGTTCATCGCGGGGCAATTCTTCTTCATTGGCGTCATTCTTGCGATCTGGGCGGTGGGAGCGATGGCGATCCTGCCCGTTGTAAAGGCGGTGCGGCATCTCGTTGAAAACCCCCGCTTGCGCAAGCATCGTGCCCGATCTGTCACGATCGCGGCCGGTCTCGTGCTTGGCCTTGCTGCCTTTCTGCTCGCCGTCCCGATGCCCTACCATTCCAACGTGGAGGGAGTGCTGTGGCTGCCTGAGGAAGCAATGGTACGCGCCGCTTCGAATGGCTTCGTCCATGAGCTTCTGGTCACGCCGGGAACGCAGGTCGCGCAGGGCGATCCGCTGATTCAGAGTCGCGAGCCGACGCTTCTTGCGCAATTGCGCAGGAATGAGGCCAAAGTGGCGGAGCTGCAGGCCGAGTATGCAGCGCAATTCGTGTCGGATCGCGCGAAAGCGCAGATTGTGCGCGACAAACTTGACCTCGAGCGAGCAAATCTGGGCCTCGCCCGCGAACGCGCGTCCGACCTCGTGGCCCGTGCGCGCAGCGATGGCGTGTTCGTCGTGCCGCAAATGGTCGATATGCCCGGGCGCTATTACCGTCGGGGCGAACTCCTCGGCTACGTGGTCGGAAACACGACGCCGCTGGCGCGTGTCGTCGTGCCGCAGGAGGCGGTCGACAGGGTACGCATTACCACCGATCGCATCCAGGTCCGTCCGGTGGACCAGCCGCGCCTGATCTTGGAGGGGCATGTGCTGCGGGCGGTGCCCGCCGGCGGCGAATACCTGCCCAGCGCAGCATTGGGCGTGGAGGGTGGTGGGGATTTCGCGATTGATCCGCGCGATGCGAAGGGGCCGAAGACGCTGCAGCGGACCTTTCAATTCGACATCGAGCTTCAAGGTCTGGAGGCGGTGGATCACTTTGGCCAGCACGTCTTCGTCCGGTTTGAACATCGGATGGAGCCACTGGCGATGCAATGGTATCGCAGCGTCAGACTGCTTTTGTTGACGAACTTCCATGTCTAAGAGCGTTATGGAACTCGATCACCGCGAACTGGCGGTCGGCCGTCCCTATCCGGAGCGCGCGGACCGCGAGCCGGCGGTACACGATCGAGTGGCCGAATATCTGGCGAAGGGCCTGTTTCAACGCGCGTTCGAGGGGCTACGGGATCCCGTTCGCGCCTTGATGCCGATCGTCGAGTACACCGCCGCACATGAGAACGCCCTGCGGATCATGAGCGACGAAGAGCTGCGTCTGCAGGTGTCCGGTGTCCGTGCGAGACTGCGGAATTCGGGCTTTACGCCGCCTCTCGTCGGCCGATGCTTTGCGCTGGTGCGGGAGGCGGCGTCGCGGACCATCGGTCAGCGGCACTATGACGTCCAGCTGATCGCGGGGTTCGGGCTGCTGAAGGGCAGGCTGGTGGAGATGGCGACCGGCGAAGGCAAGACCATCGCTGCGACGCTGCCTGCGGCCACCGTGGCGCTCGCCGGATATCCCGTGCATCTCATCACCGTCAACGATTATCTTGCCCAACGTGACGCGGGCGAGATGAGGGAGCTCTATGAGTTCCTGGGCCTGAGTGTGGGGACCGTGGTGCAGGGCATGCCGAAAGCCGAGCGGCGCCGCGCCTATGCGAGCGCGGTGACCTATTGCACCAACAAGGAGCTTGCATTCGACTATCTTCGCGACCGTGTCGCGCTGGCGCACCGTAGCAGTAGTTTACACCTCTCGCTCGAGCGGCTGCGCGGCAGCCTGCAGCGTGACGAGGATCTCGTGCTGCGCGGGCTCTATTTCGGCATCGTCGACGAAGCCGACAGCATTTTCATCGATGAAGCGCGCACGCCCCTGATCCTGTCATCGTCGACGGGGGCAGGCGAGGAAAGACTGCAATGCGAGCAGGCGCTCGAGATCGCAAGCGGACTTGCTCCGGGAGAGCACTACGAGATCGATCTTGCAGAGCGAAGCCTGGCGCTGACCAAGGAAGGTCGCCGGGAGATCGGCAGGCTGGCCGAAGGGCTGCAAGGCGTCTGGAGTTCGATTCGCGCTCGCGAGGAGCTTCTTACCCAGGCCCTCTCCGCAATGATGCTGTTCAACCGCGATCAGCACTATGTCGTCATCGACGGCAAGGTGCAAATCGTGGACGAGTCGACGGGACGCGTGATGCCTGACCGCTCCTGGGAGCGCGGCCTGCATCAATTGATCGAGGTCAAGGAAGATTGCCAACTGACAGAGCGGCGTGAGACGCTTGCCCGCATCACCTATCAACGCCTGTTTCGTCGCTACATTCGCCTGTCCGGAATGACGGGGACCGCCCGCGAGGTCGCGCGGGAGATCAAGTCCGTGTACGGACTCGATGTCGTTCGCATCCCGCTGAACCGGCCCTCGCGGCGCCGCGTGGCGCCTCCTCTGGTCTGCACAACCCCTGCTGAAAAGCTGCAGATCATTGCCGACAGGGTGGAGCGGCTGGCTGTGGCCGAGGGCAGGGCGGTGCTGATCGGCACGCGCTCGGTGGGGGCGTCCGAGGAGATCAGCGCCGCCTTGAATGCACGTGGCATTGCGCACGCGCTCTTGAATGCGAAGCAGGACCAGGACGAGGCGGAGGTGGTCGCGAGGGCCGGCGAGCCCGCGCGCGTGACAGTCGCCACCAACATGGCGGGCCGCGGCACCGACATCCGGCTCGACCCGGGCGTTGCCGCACGGGGCGGCCTGCATGTCATCCTGACCGAGTACCACGATTCGCGGCGGGTCGATCGCCAGCTGTTCGGTCGCTGCGCGCGGCAGGGCGATCCCGGTAGCTGCGAGGCCATCGTTTCACTTCAGGACGACGTGTTCATGATCCATGCGGGATCGATGACGCGCTTGATTGCGCGGCTTGTCGGCAGCCGGATTCCCGTTCCATTGCGACTTTACCAGTCGTTGCGGTGGCTGGCTCAATTCCAGGCGGAACGGCGACATGGCTATGTGCGCGTCCAGAATGTGAAGCTGGATCGCCGGCTCGACCGGGTGCTTGCGTTTTCGGGGAGGGGCGAATGAAACGAACTCGCGCATGTCTCGCCATTCTGGTCGTCTCGATCGCCGCGGGCGCAGGATGCGCCAACGCGCAGGAGCGAAGACCGGAGGGGCAATTCGATTGCCTGATCCAGCCGAAGATGGTGCTCAAGCTTGGGACATCGGTGCCGGGCCTCCTGAGCGAGATGCTGGTCGACCGTGGCGACATCATCAAGAAGGGAGACGTCGTCGCTCGCCTCGAATCGGGCGTCGAGCAGGCGGCGGTTTCGCTGGCGAAAGCCCGCGCCGAGAACGAGGCGACGGTTCGCTCGAGCATCGCCAAGCTCGAGTTCCAGCGGCGAAAGGACGAGCGGTCCAAGCTATTGCGCAAGAATGACTCGGTTTCCGCAGCGGTCGCCGACGAGGCGGAGACGAGTGCGCGGGTGGCTGAACAGGATGTCGAGGAAGCGAGGGTCAACCTCGCCATCGCGGCGCTGGAAGTGGCGCGCGCCAACGAAGTGCTGAAGCTGCGCACCATCCGGAGTCCTATCGACGGCGTGGTGGTCGAGCGAAAACTCGGCCCGGGCGAGTATGCGTTCGACCAGGCCCATCTCCTGACGGTTTCGCAAATCGATCCGCTGCTGGTTGAGGTCTACGTTCCGCTCAGCCAGTTCGGAAAGATCCGCGTAGGTGCGTCGGCAGAGGTCTATCCCGAAGAGCCGGTCGGAGGCAGATACCCCGCGCTCGTGACCGTCGTCGATCAGGTTTTCGATGCGGCGAGCGGGACGATCGGTGTTCGCCTCGAATTGCCAAATCCGAACTACGCGCTTCCCGCCGGGCTCAAATGCCGCGTCCGTTTTCCCGGCGTTGGCTGACACGAATATCGAGAGGGTCAGGAAATCTGCTCAGTCCATTCCCTAGCAATTCGCGAGCCCATGCGTCGATCGAACTGAAAAGGTTGCAAGATGCTGGAAGGTACGATCAAGACATATCACGGCGACAGGGCATTCGGCTTCATCAGGCCGGATTCCGGCGGCACGGACATTTTCTTTCACCTCAAATCATTCTCCCCCGGCCTCACCCCCGAGGCCGGTGCGCGGGTGAGCTATAATCTCGCTCCCGATCAGCGGTCCGGCAAGCGGCAGGCCGTCAGCGTCCGGGTCCTCGCCAATGCCCATAGCGCGCCTGTCCTGACGCGCTATGTCAGATCACCACGTCTGCCGCGCTAGCCGCAGCTGCAAGCAGTCAGGACACCGGATCCTCATGCGCTCTGTCACATTGCGAGGGACATCATGCTCGGTCGCCTTCGAAAGATCGTTTTCCATATTCGACACCGTACGCCCGCAGCCCGCTTTTCCGACAGCATTCGTCGCGTGAACCGCCTGGTGCGCCTTATGGCCATGATGCAACGGCGACCTTCTCGCAAGGCCGGGCAAGGCTGACGATGCCGGCCGATTCCGACAGAGGCGGCATTGCCGCGAAGGAGACGATCGTTCGTCGCCTGCTGCAGCGTGCGGCTGGACGCGCCGGTCGCTCGCAACGGCCGGCACCAGAGGTCCCCTATGGCCGCGAGAACGACCCCAACCTTGAATTTGATGAGCGCCAGATGGGCACCGAATTGGGGTGGCTTCTGGGGGCGCTGTCCGTTTTCCTCGTTGTCCATGCAGTCTGGACAAGGCTCGGTGCTTCATAGGCGGACCGCGAGGGGACAGTACCCCTACGGAGTTCCACGGCGCAGGAGAATCAGCTTAGCTCCGCTCGAGGCGTGTATCCGTAAGATGATCGACGGAGCAGCGTTTGGACGATCTGGAGCGCAGGATTGAGCTGCTCAAGAAGTCGCTCGCAGCGACCTGGAGCAGTCTCGCCAAATCCTCCATCCCCGCTGATGACAAGTGCCAGATGCGCGCGCAGGCAAAGCGCTGCAGCGAGGAGCTGAGGCGCTGCCTTCTGATCGCCGAGGCCAAGCAGACGCGTGAGCACGCCAGGGCCCTGTCCGATCAAGACGGCCGCACGTTGCCGAAGCCAAACTTCCGTTTCCTCTTGATCGGGGCCGCAACGGAGGCGGCCGATCCGGGGTAAATGACCCTTTAAGGGTGAAAACCTTTCAAGCCGCGCCGATAAATTGCCAATTAGCGGGTTTTAAATGCAAGAGCGAACCGATTTTCGGAAATTTACGTACGTATCACTGCCCTAATCGCAATGCGACGCGAACAGGTTGCCGACGGCGCCGCTCATTCGTTCGGATGGCAGATCAGCCGGCGAGGATGCTCCGTGCCGAGCTCGGAAATCAGATAGGCCGGAGCCCGGCTTTGCTGAAACAGGCGCTCGGCCAGATCGCCGTCGCAACGCTTGATCTTGGTAACGTAGTCGCACCACTCATTGTCTCGGGGCTGCCGCAGCCGGGGATCGAGGTCCGGGCAGGGTCTCTCGTCGACCATGTACGCGGTCTGTCCGTGCGCGCCGCCGGCGGAAATCCAGAAGTAAACGAGAGAGCAAACGATAAAAGCGGATAAACCGAAATAAATGCGCATGCCTGTCCCCAGCCGCCCAGTGATTCAGCTTCTCCCAAGCTCGTTGGAAACGCAAGGTCGCAGCTTTCGGGATTAACACCAAAGAGACTGCCGCGGCGGCCTATGCTAGTCTTCGCCGCCCGCGTAATTTGCGGTCATGAGCTTCCTGTTTCTCGGGAGGGATTTTTATGAAACAAATGATTTTACCGGCGGCGTTGCTGTCACTCCTTGCCCTCTGCACCGGTGGCACCGCAAACGCGCAGCGAATGCAGGAGATCGTCGCTACCGAGACGATCGAACTTCGGGCCGAGCAGGCCCGCACCTTCACGCTGGATCAGCCGGTGAGCAGGTTCTCTCTTTCCGTCGAAGACATCGCGCAGGTCATTCCAGAAACCGATCGCGTCTTCACGGTCCGGGGCCTGAAAGCCGGTCGCGTGATGATGACGGCCTATGCTGCGGATGGTCAGGTGGTCCACCGCTCCAACATCGTCGTGGACCAGACCCAGGGGCTGGTGAAAATCTATCGGGCGGACGTCAAGGACTATGTCGGCTTTTTCTGCACCAGCCGCTCGTGTGGTCGCGCCGATCCCGACGCCAAGCCGCTGCCTTACGGGGCGACCCCGGAGAGCCAGCAGCGGAGCGACGGCAGCACCGCCGCGCCGCCAAGGGAGTCTCGGTGAGCGATAGACCGGTAGGGCAGCGGCGCTGGATGCATAGGCATTGGCGCCTGCGGCCTGCTACCCTTCGGAAATTCGGACTCGCGCTGGCGCTTACTGGCAAGCCGCCAGGCGGTGATAAATCAGCATAGCCGGCCATGCGACTTCCGGCCGCGTCCCCGCGCCAGCCGCGTCTGCCACTCATTTTGGCCAGATGCGCGGCTGGTTGCCTGCGGCAGGTGCAATTAACCCGCAATTTAACGGGGATTCCGCCGCCTTAAATGCCTGCGTGGCCGAGTTCCAAGCCGTAATCTTCCGGACGCCCTGAGTAAGGTTAAGAAACGATTAGCAGGTGACAATTTTCAAGGGAAATACTAGAATTTTATGCAGTTGGCTAAAGTTTGCCCGCCAACGGTAATGGTCAGTTAATCTTAGTAAAGAGGGATTTTCTCCTATGTTGAAATATTACATCAAGACCACCGAGGCCCTGAAGCAGCTGCGCGCGGACAAGGACGGTGTCGTGTCGTTCGAATACGTGATCGTGGCGTTTGCGGTCGTTTCAGCAGTGGCTCTCGCTTTCGGTACGGGCACCGGCGGCGCTATCAAGGACGCGCTGACTGCCGGGATCTCGGCGATCATCGCCAAGCTTCCCGCCTAAGCGCGCGCTGCAATTAATTCGGGGGGGCAACTGGGCTGTATGCCCCCCCTGAGACTTCGTTATCAAATTGTCACACCCAGCGTTGGCGCCGCCGGCGCAAGTGTGTTGCCCTAGACAACCGCTGAGTGGAAGCGATCAGCATACCGCTGCGGTGGGAGGTTATACGATCGTCTGACTAGGGGGATATTAGACTGGTAATTTTTTTCTGAGGCGCGTTTCTATGAGTTGGATTGTTCACATAGCCTCAATTCTTGAAATCCTGTTGTTGCTGTATGTCGCAACGCTTGATGTTGCGACGCGACTGATCAGAAATGAAGTCTGCCTAGCGCTGGCGCTCCTTGGAATCGCCGGTCAAATCGGCAGTCCGGTGCAACTTGCTCAATCGCTCATCGCCGCTGCGATACTCTTCCTGCTGTTGCTGACCATCTATACGCGGGGATGGATGGGCGGCGGCGATGTCAAGCTGCTCACTGCCGTGGCGATCGGTTTTCCGCTGACGGGGGTGATCCAGCTGTTGACCATCACGGCGTTGGCCGGCGGTGTTCTTGCCATGGCGCATCTGGTGATGCGCAACTTGCCGTATCCAAAACTGGCGCCCGTCGGATCATCGCTCGCGCGTCGCGTCTACGCGGTGGAGCGTTGGCGCCATTTGCGCCACGCACCATTGCCTTACGGAGTTGCTATCGCTTGCGGCGGCATCTGGACCATTTTCAGTCGAGGATTTTGACATGTCATCCGCTTTGCGCATCTCGATCATTATGGTCCTGTTGCTCGCAGCAACAGCGTTCGGGCTCATTGCCTACAACATGAACCTGCCGAGACAGGTCCCCGTGCAGGTCGCCGAAAAGGGGCCGGTGGCGCCTGCCACCGTCGGATATTTCGTCGCGGCGCGACCGCTGCCAAAGGGCACATTGGCCCGCCAGGAGGATTTTACGCTCCGCCAGGTGACGCCGGATCGTGTTCCGACGGGGGCGATCCTTGAGACACCCGACTCCGCGGCCGGGCTCCCCGGCTCTCTGGTGCGCAAGTTCGTCGACGCCGGAAGTCCCATCACATTGCAGGATATCCTGCGCCCCCGCGACCGCGGTTTCCTCGCCAGCGTGCTGGCGCCGGACAGCCGGGCCATCAGCATCAAGGTCGACGAGGAATCCGGCGTCTCCGGCCTGGTCAGGCCGGGCGATCATGTCGACGTCGTGCTGACCCAGGTGTTCGAGAAGGCGGATCCCGCACGTCGCGCGATGAGCGAGACCGTCCTGCGCAATGTCCGTGTCATCGCGATCGACCAGGAGATCGTGCAGGGCGGGCGCGGTATTGGCTCGATGACCGGCAAACTGCCGCAGACAGTGTCGCTGGAGCTGACGCAGGAGCAGGTCAAGAAGGTCACGGTCGCCAAGCAGCTCGGGACGCTCTCTCTGGCGGTGCGGGCCGCCATCGACCAGTGGGACAAGGGAGACACAGGTTCGATCTCAAGCTGCGACGTGTCGCCCGAGCTTGCGCGCCAGAATGCGATCGCGGGACAGCGGACGGCGGTGGTGGTTCATTCCGGCGGCGAGGTGAAGCAATACACCGTCAGGAAGCAGGACGCCGAAGAGGGCGACACCGCCGTGAGCTGCGATGGATCGGAAGCTGCCAGCCGGACTGCCAGCGCAATCGGCTACGCTTCCAGACTGCCGGAGAAACGCTGATGAACTTGGCCGTGATCACTCCGCCCCAGGAAACGACATCCGTCGTCACCCGCAACCGGATCGTCTGTTTCGTCAATGACGAGATCAGCGCCGGCGCTCTGAGCAAGGGTCTCGAAGGCACCAACCTCACCGTCAGGCACGGCACGATCCGCAACGCCATCCGGATGCTGGAGACGGACACCGACCTGTTCGCCCTGGTGACCGACATCAGCGGCATCGATGATCCCTTTCCCGAGCTGGAACGCCTGGCCGGCGTCTGCCCGCCCGACGTCCACGTGGCTCTGGTGGGTGACAACAGGGAGATCACCTTCTACCGCGAGCTGATGGAGCTCGGCTTGACCGAGTACCTTCCAAAGCCGCTGACGCGGGATATCGTGCTGGACCAGTTGCGCCCGAAGCTGCTGGGAGACGTGTCGCACGTTGCGGCCGATCGCGGCGGGCATGTGGTCTCGATCTGCGGCGCGCAAGGTGGTGCCGGCGCGACCAGCATCGCCATCAATCTCGCGCTGCAAATCGCCGAGACCACCAAGGCCAAGGTCGCGCTGCTCGATCTGCATTTGCAGGGCGGCGAGACTGCCGTGATGCTGGGCGTTCGGCCGGGGCAGGGGCTGCGGATCGCCCTGGAAAACCCGATGCGTGCCGACACGCTGTTCATCGAGCGCGCGGCCATCGAGGTCAATGAGCGGGTGTCCCTGATTTCCGCCGATGAGGAGCTGGATGCGCAGCTCGACATCACCGAGGCGGGGGTGCGGCACGTGCTGGGCCTGCTTCGCCAGCGCTTCAACTACATCATCGTCGACGTGCCCGTGCCGTTCCCGCCTTCGATGCACTCGGTGATCAGCCTGTCGCGTCACGTGCTGGTGCTGCTCGAAGCCGAGGTGACCGGACTGCGCAACGCCCATGCGCTGCGCACAGCTGTCACCAACGTCGCCGGAAAGGACCGGGTGTTTACGCTGCTGAATCGTGCCAATCGCGCCGGCGGGCTTCCCATGGCCACCATGGTAAAGGCCCTGGGCGCCGAACCGGACATGGTGATTCCGGACCTTGGCAAGGGCATGACCCAGGCGGTCAATCTCGGAATCCCCGCGTTGAAGCACGTCCGAAGGTTGCGGCGCCACCTCACTCCGATCGTTCGGGAGATCACGGGTATCGGCGCCGAGCACAAGGGTCGGCTGAGGAGGCTGCTCAGGCTATGAAGAAATTCGGTCGGCGCCCGGATGATATGCCGGATCGTTCGCCTGCACTGGCGGCAGACTTGCCCTCGTCAATGCTTGGCGCGTCTGCAGCGACGACAAGTCTGCCGTCGCCGCCCCCAGGCGTGCCTGCCGCGACGCCCGCAATCGTGCCAAGGCGCGAGGAACGTCCGGTTCATCACCCCGTGATGCCGGCTTCGCTGCGCGAACGCGTCATCGAGCAGATCGATCCGGCGGCCGCGGCGACCGTTTCTCGCGATATCCTGCGGCGGCAGATCGAGGAAATCATCCACGGTATCGCCAACCAGGACCGGCTCGAACTGTCGGGCCGCGAGCAAATCGTGCTGGCGGACGAGATCGCGGACGACATGACGGGCTACGGCCCGCTTCGTCCGCTGCTGCTGGATCAATCGATCAATGACATCATGATCAACGGCCCCAGCAACGTCTATGTCGAGCGAAACGGCAAGCTGGAGCGGATCGCGGTGCGCTTCCGCGACAACGAGCATATCGCATCGGTCGCGCAGAAGATCGCAGCCCAGGTCGGGCGGCGCGTCGACGAATCCAGTCCGATGGTGGATTGCCGCCTGCCGGACGGCAGCCGGGTCAACATCATCCTGCCGCCGCTCGCGATCCACAGCCCCTGCATTTCCATCCGGAAGTTTCCGAGCCACCGTCTGGACATGGCCGGCATGGTCGACAACGGCTCTATGACCCCGGCCATTGCGCAATTGCTCGAGATCGCCGGCCGGGCGCGGCTCAATATTCTGGTCTCCGGCGGCACCGGCTCCGGCAAGACCACACTGCTGAACGCCCTAAGCCAGTTCATTGATCCCAGGGAGCGCATCGTCACCATCGAGGATGCGGCGGAGCTGCAGCTCCAGCAGCCGCACGTGATCAGCCTGGAGACGCGGCCGCCGAGCCTCGAAGGCACCGGGCAGGTGACCCAGCGCGATCTCCTGTGGAACGCCCTGCGCATGCGTCCCGACCGCATTATCGTGGGCGAGGTCCGCGGCGCCGAAGCCTTCGACATGCTGCAGGCCATGAACACCGGCCATGACGGCTCGATCTCCACGGTGCACGCCAACAGCACCCGCGACGCCCTGACCCGCATCGAAAACATGGTGCAGATGGGGCAGGTCAATCTGCCGTCGCGGGCGATCCGGTCCCAGATCGTCGCGGCATTGGATCTCATCGTGCAGGTCGAACGCATGCGCGACGGGCAGCGCCGGATCGTTCAAATCAGCGAGGTGATCGGCCTGGAAGGCGACGTGATCACCACCAATGACATCGCAGCCTTTGAGTACCAGGACGAGGACGTTCACGGGCGGATTTCGGGCGCCTACAGATCCACTCACGCGGTCCCGAAATTCAAGAGCCGTCTCGTCTACTATGGAGTCGATCGAGGCTGGGCCGAGGCCATGAGGCAGATATGATTCCGCAATCTGTCATCCTGACTGTTCTGGCGCTCCTGTTGTGCGCTATCGCCGTGTCGCTGTGGCTCGACGCGCGCGTAAGGCGCATGAATCGTCAGATGGAGGCGGCTTTACCGACCCCCGAGTCGCATAGTCTGCCCTCGATCCGTCGCTTGGAGAGCGGAACCCGCTCACGGTTTTTGCACCGTTTGGCAAACTATCGGGTCGGCATCGTATATGCCTGGCACCCGGCCTATGTGCTGCTCGCCGGCGCTGTCGCAGCTTCAGCGATCTTTTATGCAAATCTCCTGTTCATGTATTCGACTCTCTACGTGTCGGTCGCGGCCGCAATTGCCGCACTTCTGGTGGTGCGTGGCCTGTTCGGATGGCAGCAGCGCCGCTTCGCCGATCAGCTCTTTCAACAGCTGCCCGACGTGGTCCAACTGGTGACGAGTACGGTTCGGGCCGGACTGCCGGTGAACGAGGCATTTCGCACCATCGCCCGCGACATGCCGCAACCGACGGCGGGGCAGTTTGCCGTCGTCTGTAGCGAACTGAGTCTGGGAAGATCTCCAGAGGAGGCAATCGAAGCGGTCTACTTGCGAACGCAAGTGGCTGAGTACGCGATGTTTGCGGTGACGCTTGCAGTCCAATTGAAGTCAGGCGGTAGTCTGGCTGAAACGCTGCAGACTCTCGGCGAGACCGTGAGGCAACGCGTTGCACTGGCTGCGCGCGCGAAGGCTCTTGCTGGAGAGGTGATTTTTTCCTCGCGCGCTCTCTCGGCCGCGCCCTTTATCGTCGGTGCGCTGCTGTACTTGATCAGTCCGCAGTCAGTCGACCTGCTGTTCTATGATTCGACCGGAAACAAGCTGCTCGCCTACGCAATCGGCTCGGTGCTTCTCGGGCACTTCGTGATACGCTGGATAATCAGCAAGGAGACGGCACTATGAACGCCGCTCTCGGTTTTGTGGCATTGGCGATAGTCGCAGTGGTCGCGACATTCGTGTTGATGATCCGCGAAATGCATATCCGCACGCTAAATGCGCGGGTATCAAATGCCGTGCTGGGAATCTCCGAGCGGCCAGCGCGCTCCCGAGGTATGATCGGTTGGTTTTCTTCAATCGGTACGCGGTACCGACGCTTCTATGCTGAGGAAGAGCTGGATCAGCTAAGGGCGATTCTGCAATCAGCAGGCTTTAACTACCATCGAACACTGCCGATCTGGATCGGTGTCAAGATCGTCAGCATGTTCCTGCTGCCGATCGTTGTCTTCCTTTTCGCGCAGCTTTCGGGAAGGCCGCCTGCCGACGTGCTGATCTATACGCTTGTCGGCGTGGTGGTCGGAATCATGGGGCCGCGGCTTACACTGCTCATGATGAGGCGGCGTTTCGATGCTGCTATTCGGCTCGGTACGCCGGATACGATCGATTTGCTTGTTGTATGCAGCGAAGCAGGAATGGGTCTTGAGAGCGCGCTGGAGCGCGTCGCGAATGAGATGGTCCAGACCAATCCCATGATGGCGCGGGTGCTGTACGGCCTTCTCGACGATCTCAGGGTTTTGCCGAACCGCGTCGACGCATTCGACAAGCTGGGGGCGATGTCGGATGGGCTTCGCCGCTTCGGCACTATGGTCAGCCAAAGCCTGCAATACGGAGCGCCGTTGAGCCAGGCTCTGCGCACGATTGCCGCCGACCTGCGCCGCGATCGTATGACCAAACTGGAAGAAAGGGCGCACAAGCTGGGCGCCAAGCTGACGATTCCAATGGTGCTGTTTCTGCTTCCGGCAATGTTCATTGTCTTGGGCGGAAGTCCTTTTCTGCACCTCATTCGAACCTTCAGCAAATTCGGTCAGGGATGAGAACCATGAGCGCGGCCGGTGTTCGCCGGGTCAGTTCCAGAAGCCGTAAAAGATCCTTTATCCGGGACCAGCGCGGCGCGGTCGCGTTTGAGATGCCGTTCGTTTTCGGGTTCCTGTTTCTTAGCCTGCTTCTGCCGCTCGCCGACGTTGCCGTGGCCGGCTTCAACTATCTCTCTGCCTATCAGGCGCTGCGTGATATGGGGCAGCGCACGCAATATTCGCCGCCGAGCGACGTTACCAGTTCGTCCGCCGTCAGCGCTTGGAAAAGCTCGCTGCCTGCGACCGTCGGAGGCTATTCCATTACTGCGCAGGTGTACTGCGACGGAACGCCGGCGCCGTGCGCTTCCGGTACAACATTGCCGAAATACTATACCTTCACGACGAGTTTTTCCTTGTCTCCGCTGGTGCTCGGATCGCTGCTGTGCAGCACCTGCACAGTCCAATATTCAGAACGATTTCAGTAGGAGGACGTCGTGCGCAACCTGCGTCGCTGTCGTCGTGGCTCCGTAGCCTTCGCAACCGTCATCGCACTGATCCCGCTGATCGGAGTCGTTGCCCTCGGGGCCGAGGCGGGATCGTGGTACGTTACCAAGCAACACGCCCAGAATGCCGCTGATGCGGCAGCGTATTCCGGCGGCTTGACCCTCGCCTGCACGATCTCCGGGAGCACCAATTGTGATGCGGGGCAGGACTACGTTAACCGCGGCAAGCAGTTCGCCGCGCAGAACGCGTTCTGCAATTCCGGCGAGTCCTATACGGGCTGCTCATCGCTTCCGGCAGGTACGACGCGGACCGTCCAGATCGATCGCGGTAGCTATTCTGCCGGCGCCTGGGCCAGTTCGGCGAGTGGCAATTTCGTTCGTGCCGTCGTTAGCCAGCAACAGCCGACGGCTTTGGCCGCGGTGCTCGGTCTGTCTACTGTCGACATTGGCGCGCAAGCGATTGTGGAAGTCAAAAACCCCAAGGACCTTTGCGCGTTGGGGCTGTCTGAGACCAGTATCGGACTGACACTCGGCGGTAGCGTCAACATCACCGGAAATGGGTGTGGATTGATGGCGGATAACACTGTCAAATATGCGAGCACCCCGACTTTCAGCGGTTCGGGTTGGGCCGTGAATGCCGTCAATGGCTGTACCAATTCGGGCAATTGCGATCCCGGGGTCCCCTACAATTACAATATGCTGCCCGCGACGAATCCACTTGCGGCATTGGATAGTGCATCGTTCAACAGCAGAACCGGCAATACGGCGCCACTACAGAAAATAACACCGTGCCCCGCTGGGTTACCTGCTGATGTCAAGAATTGTTATAAGATCACTCCGAACAGTTCGGGCACGGGGGCATACAAGGACCTGACCGTGACGACAGGGGACTACGTGACTTTTGACACCGAAGGCGCAACGTCCGGCACGTATTTCTTCTATAAGGCAGCGATTAAAATCAATGGCGGATACGTCAACTGCACGTGTACGAGTTCAGGAACGGGCGTAACCCTCGTTTTGCTCGGGGACTCCAGCATTTCCATCAGCGGCGCTACGGTTAATCTCTCCGCCCCTGCAACCAACTCCTTCTCTTCTCTTCTGAACGGCGTTCTGATCGACGATCAGGCGCCGACCAAGAGCAACAACAATGTCACCATCAACGGCAGTGGCACGGTCGCTCTGGGCGGCGCGCTGTATTTCCCTAATGTCGATGTTACCTGGAACGGAACGGCGGCCAGTACAAATACGACCTGTACCGAAGTTATCGCCAACACCCTCACCATGAGCGGTAGTGCTTACCTTAGCACGTCAGGCTGCGCGCCGGGCACCATCGCCAAAACCCAGGTCGTTGCTTTGGTGAAGTGATGAGAAAGCTCGACAATCGCGGAGTCGCGGCCTTCGAATTTTGCCTGGTGGCGGTGGCGTTCTTCACCCTGGTGTTCGCCATCTTCGATCTCGGATGTTATGCGATCACGATGCAATCGCTCCGGCACCTCGCGGGGGCGGCCGCCCGTGCCATGATGATCCAGTGCTATACGCCTGCCGTCACCAGTAACAACTCACCCTCCGGCTGTACGGGCGACTATCTCTCCAGCACGGAGAAGCAGAATGCAGCCCCCTTCCTCTATGCCGGCGGTGCCAGCCCTACACTCGCCACGACGTCGGGAGGTGGGATGCTGACCGTCACGGCGTCTATAGGGTTCACCCCTGTGATGCCGATCTGGGGCACGTCGCTGAACGCGCCGAGCGCCTCTACCCAGGTTCCATTCACGCCATAAATTCGAATTTACCGGGCATCATCCTGGCGGTGCCATCCGCCGGGATTGCAACCCGCAACGGCAGTTCCGAATCGAAGCGGCAACAAAAAGTGGTGCCCGTGGGCAACATTAATCAGTTTTCTGTGGCATTGCGGCACTGCGGCAGGGGTCTCGCCTTGCCAAGCGCGCGCGGGATTGATGATGATCCCGGTGCTGCTTTGCACGCCGCAGGCCTCGGTTCCTGGCGGATGCGGAGGGATGATTTAGGCCCGACGCAACTGCCGGAAATAACCCGGTAACGGTTTGTAGTGGAACGAATTGTAAACTCTGTGGCGTTGCGTACGAAGGAGAGTTGCTGAAGCGCCCGGGAGTGCATTGTCGGGGACAGCCGCAGAAGGCGGCAAGGGGTTTGGAAATGGGTGGCGGTCGCGTATTCATTGGGGCCCGAAACAGGCGTTGCGCGCTGAGCGTGTTGGCTCTGGGCGCCGGCCTCGCCTTGGTCGGTTCCGCGGACCACGTGGGCGCCGCCGACCGGCGCGTCTCCCCTGGTGGCGTCTTCGTCAGCGAGATGAACGACGTCCAGCGCGTCAAGGTGATCGTCAACAAGTCCAGGACCTTCCGGGTCGACCAGGCCTTTGCGACCATCGTTGCCGGCTCGTCCGACATCGCCGATGTGAAGTCGCTGAGCGATCACCTGATCTACATCCAGGGCAAGCAGACCGGCACCACCAACGTCATTCTGCTCGACTCGTCGATGAAGCAGATCGGCATCCTCGATGTCGAGGTCGCCATCGACACCAACAGCCTGCAGCAGAACATCCGCGCCAGCACCGGCTCTCCCGGCATCCGCGTCTCCTCGTCCGAGGGACAGGTGGTGTTGAACGGAACGGTCGTCGATGCCGTCGCCGCCGAGCGGGCGATGGCGATTGCGACCGGCACGGTTGGCAAGGGCGGCACCGTGGTCAACGCCATGAGCGTCGCGGCACCGCAGCAGGTGATGCTCGAAGTGCGCTTTCTCGAGGTCAATCGGGACGCTGGCCGCAATCTCGGCGTCAATCTTTACGCGGCGAATGCCAATGGGACCAATGTTGGAAATACAGGGCTTGGCGGGACCACGGCGGTGGGCCGCACACCGATCGGCGGTATCAATACCGCCAATGGCGCCCTCGGCGCTGGCGGAGGCGCCGTTGGTTCTCCCCCGACGGGAAGTCTCCCGATCCTTGGAACTGTCGGGACGCTCGCCGGTACCGCGGGCGGCATCGCTCCAATCCCGTTCGGAAGCTTGCTGACCAGTATCGTCAGGACAAGCGGCGGCGGCTCGGTGGACCTGCTGATCTCTGCGTTGGAAACCAAGGGATTGGCACGTCGGCTGGCTGAGCCGAACTTGACCACGCTTTCCGGCGACGCTGCACGCTTTCTTGCAGGCGGTGAATTTCCGGTTCCGGTGGCCTCCACCGTGGGCACTTCCGGCCTGCTGCCGACTGTGACGATCGAGTTCAAGAAGTTCGGCGTCGAGCTGGCCTTCGTTCCTACCGTCCTCTCGCGTGGTACGATCAATCTTCGCGTCGAGCCATCCGTCAGCGAACTCGATTTCGCCAACGCGGTCACGATCGCGGGGACGACCATTCCGGCATTGTCACGGCGCGACGCGCGCACCACGGTCGAGCTGCGCGACGGCCAGAGCTTTGCCATCGCCGGCCTGCTCCAGACCCGCAATCGTCAGGACGTCTCGCAATTGCCCTGGATCGGTTCGGTGCCGGTGCTCGGAACCTTGTTCAGCAGCAAGTCCTACCAGCAGCAGGAAACCGATCTGGTCATCATCGTGACGCCGCGCCTGGTTGCGCCGGCTGCGCCCGGCCAGCAACTGGCCTCGCCGCTCGATTCGCGCCTGCCGGCCAATGACGTCGATTTCTTCCTCAACGGCCAGATGGAAGTTCGCAAGCGTTACGACGACTACGTCAATTCCGGCGGCGAGGTGAAGGGGCCGTACGGCCACATCATCGCGCCCGAGCTCAGAACGCCGCCTCCGCCGCCTCCCGCGGCGGCCGATCAGGCCGTCGTGAAAACCCTCAACTGAAGGACGCGAGAGATGACCATCAGGTATCTGGCTCTGTGCGCGCCCATCCTGCTCGGGGGATGTTACGGGCTCGCAGGGCATGACGAGGTTGACCGCTACTTCCAGCGCTCCGACACCATCACCATGAGCGCCGGCGACGCCAAGCAGGTCAACGCCGTCACCCACACCATCACGCCATGGCCGCGCTATGTCGGCGACACCAGAATCGCGACCGACGCGCGCCGCGCCGGCGCCGCCGTCACCCGATATGGCAACACGAAACAGCCCGTGGACCAGCTTCCCGACATCAGCGATGCGACGAAGCAAATGGGGGTACGGCCCACGCCGACTCAGAGCATCGACGTGCAAGGTTTGGGAGCTGGTGCGTCTTCCGGTATCTCGATACCGGTGGGTGGGCCTGCAGCAAGATAAAAAAACTCAAATCATTTCAATGGCAGGTCTACTGTGCATGGGGTTGTTTTGCAGCATTTTGCTGGGGGCTGGCGGAGGCCGCTGCGATCCGGCGGGGGACAAGGACTGATGCGGCGTCTATTTCTGATGCTGACCTGTTGCTGGCTCGCGACCGGCCTTGCCGCGTGCGACTACACGGTGAGGCAGGCCGCGATCGTCGCGCCCGTCGACGCCGGCGGCCCGGACCCCGTGCAGGAGCCGACCGACGTGAAGTATTATCCGTCGGACGAGCCGGTGCGGCTGGGGCTCGAACACTTCAACCGCGGCAATTACGGCATTGCCAACCGCTATTTCAGGGATGGCGTCGAGAAGTCCCCGAAGGACCTGACCGCCTGGATCGGGCTTGCTGCAAGCTATGATCGGATCCGTCGCTTTGATCTGGCCGATCAGGCTTATGCGCAGGCGATCCGCCTCGGCGGCGAAACCGTGCAGGTTTTGAATGACCAGGGCTATTCCTACATGCTGCGCGGCAATCTCAACGCTGCGCGCAAGAAGTTCGAGAAGGCATACTCGCTGGATCCGGGCAATCCGGTCATCGCAAATAACCTCGAGCTTCTCAATGGCAGCCGCCGGTTCATCGAACGGCCGCCGAACAATCAGCCGTGAATCATAAACCGCGTTTTGTGATTGCTTAGGGCTGATCAAGCCCGCCGGCGCGGTCCAGGGGACCCTTTAAGACAAGCTCAACGTCTTTAACGTATGGCTTGTCGGATGAACCGGCTGTTTAAATTGCAATTTCTCGGGCCGTTGGCACTTTTTGCCGCCACGCTGAGCGCCGAACTCGCCGTCCGCGCGCTTGAATACGCCCCGAGCTCCGAGATACTCTGGTTCATCAATCTCAAGCTGTTCGGCATCTTCCAGCGAAGCGATGCCTATCTGAGCTATTTCGTCGGCGTCGATGGTTTTCAACTGTTCGGACTTGCGCTTCCGATCTTCGTGCTTGCCTGTTTGGGGCTCGCTGCCAAATCCCGGCTGCTCTTCACGATCGCAACGCATCTCAGCGCAGCCTACGCCGTGTTTCTGGTGGCATCCTGGCAGGTTGGCATGCCGACCCTCCGACAGGCGTCGCTCGAGACCATTGCGGTCCCATCGGGGGGGCTGTTCGTGATGGCGACCATCCTCGGCACTTGCATGCTGTCCTTTGCAATCACGCATCTGCTGTATTTCCGCGCCGTTCATCAGGAAATCGGTGCTCTGGTTCGTCGGTTGCGGGGAAGCTCCCGCATCGTCCACGAGCTCGATTGATTTCGAAGCGCTTTCAGATCAGGTGAAGGCCGGCTGGGAGCTGGCGGCGCGCGACGATGCGAACGCGGTGGAGCAGATCAGCGGCCACGCCCGCGCCTGCGCGCTGACCACCGGTTTCTCCGGCGAGCCGGGCCGCCCCGACGCCCGCGACCGACCTGAAATTACGGCAGTATGGTTCACCGTAGTCGAACGGAATCCACATGGCACTTCAGTACCGGTAGGGTGTTGATGCCGGGGCTGGCATTTCAGTACGGACAATCATTTCAACCGGCAAGGGGCCGCTCCTGGAGCGGCCCCTTTCAGTTTGGGCAGGTCAACGGAAAGGAAGCCCGCCTCCGGCAAAAAAGGTGGTGGAGGCGGGCCAAGGTCGTTTTGCGGCGCCGTTCTACCCGGGGCTGGCAGGGTCCCGTCGCTCGCGATGGAACCGTAGCACCACGGAACCCAGCTCGAAATCCGCAGGAATACCGGAACATAAAATCGAGTTAATCTTGTTTTACGTTGGCTGATGCCGAATTTACGAGCCTAAATTCGGCTGAAGGCTCGGCGTCGCGAGGGGGCAATCTGCGTTTGCGCCCGGAGCCGCGAGCAAGCCGGGGAACCCGGTTTCGATTTGCCGAAATCCGACAGGCTCATTAGCATTTCTTGAATTTTTGTCCCGCACTATCGGGACAACGCGCAATTTCAACGGCGCGTGCTTCGGCCGGCGGCCGAGGGATGCGCAATTTCGTAAGAGCGTCGCGCGCCGGCGCACTTGATTTGTCTGGCAGTCGGCGAGCTGCGACTCGATTGAATTTTCAAATCCGGGTTTCGTGCTGATATGTCTGATTCGCTACCACCCGAAAAACGCGGAACGGCACGTATCGAGTTCTCGCGCGGCGTCGACGTGCACATGGTGGCGATCGACGGAACGTGGAGCCGCCAATGTCAGATGACCGACGTGGCCGAGGCCGGAGCGAAGCTCAAGATCGAAGGGTCGATCGAGGGGCTTGCGCTGAAGGAGTTTTTCCTGCTGCTTTCGACGACCGGAACGGCCTTCCGTCGCTGCGAGCTGGCCTGGATCAACGGCGATAACATTGGAGTTCACTTCCTGCGCGGCAAGAACGCGGGTAAGGGGTGAGTTGTCGTGGAGGAGCGTCGCAGACAGCAGCGCGCGACAGTCGACGAGGTCGCATACATCGCCGGCGATGGATCCAGCATGCGATGCCGTGTCGTCAGTCTCTCCGATCTTGGCGCCGCCATCGAGATGGCGGACAAGGTCTACGTCAGGCCCCGCATCAAGCTGATGCTGGAGAAGGATCGCATTGTCCGGGATTGCCGGGTCGTCTGGTCCAGCGGAAATCGTATCGGTGTTGAATTCCTGGATTGAAGGTCGCGCGATCGCGATACCAGTGGTGCGCGGCATGTCGCCTGGCGTTCCGGAAAGACCGCCGCAGGGCCGGAAATCACAAGCCATGCCGGTGCCAGGTAAGCCCCGGGGCGCACCGATCACGTTTTGGTGGGATATTTAATATTTAACGACCAAGATTTAGGCTTGCATCGGTGAATGGCCTGGACAACTGTGGCTAGGCCATGGGCACATTTTAGCCTTCGGATAGCGAGAGTATTTAGTCGTATCGGCTTTTTGGATTTTGCGAATGAGGACGCTGTTAATCATTCTCGGCATTTGGTTGCTGATTAACGTTCTCTTCGTTGTCGTGATGATCCCGCCGCGCAAGCCGCGGAGGGCGAACGTCGCCGGCAGGTCGGGCGACGCCACGCCTGTCGCGGCCGGGATGCATTCCGGCACGACCGAAACTCAGGACGAGAGCGTTTCGCTGCGGCATGTCGTCATCGCGATTGCGCTTGGCGTGTTCTTCTCGCTAACGCCGCCTCTGCTCGAAGCTTACGATGCGATCAAGGGATTGGTCAGCAAGCGCCTGCTTGGATCGAAAGAGAGCCCGGGTGCTCCCGACGGGGACGCGCAAGCAGACAAGGGGTGACATGCCTTCTCTGCCCGCGCGGCGTTACGACCGCGCAGGCCGCTCGGTCGATCAGCTCACCAATATTGGTTCATGCGATACGGCCGGGGATACTGGCCGCGGTAGTAGATAATTCCAGGTCCGGCGACCGGCCGGTGTCGAAAGCGCGAATTGGTGAGGTCGACGGCAATCGCTCGCACGTCGCGGCCGGCAAAAACAGGATACTCGTAACTGAAGACGTAGCTGTCTTCGGCAAGGGGCGCATATTGTCCATAGAAGGACGGGCCCTGACCGTAGCCAAACCCCCACGCATTTTCGACGGTGGGAAGGCCGCCCGTTCCCATCCGCGTTCCGCCAGCAACGGCCGATCCTGATGTCACGAGGGTGCCGATCCCAAGGAGCGCGGCGGCCGCCAGGATGTATGAAGTGCCTCGCATCGTGTTTCTCCTCTCAAATTGGGTGTCAGAAACAGGAGTAGACGCACCTGAGCCTATCTGCTCCCGAGTGACAGCGATAGCGAATAGGGGACGCACCTGGCGGCGAGTTAGCGGCTGCAAAAACGATAAGGCTTGCCTCGGTTAATCGGATCGATAATCTTTGTGGCTTTCGAGATGTTCATTTCAGCAGGGGCTTCGGGTGACAAACGATACCGCTGTGTTTGATGCGTTGCGCTTCGATCCACAAGAAGGCGAGATAGCGACCGGGAGAATAGGTACGCGCGAGGCAATTCTTCGAGACGGTCTGCGTATCGATCTATCCACGCTTGCTTATTGCCCACATCAATGGATCGACGGCAGCGGTTACCTCGATCTCGATTTGACGAGACAATTTCCTTACTCGCTCGCGCTCTGATGGATCGGATGGTCAGTTCGGCCCAAGGACAGCGTCGATCTGACGGCTGTCCCTTCTGACGATGATGATGGCCCCGTTGCGGATGGCGAATCTCGCGCCGAGCAATTTGGGCACCTTTTCCGTGACCGGCGAAGGGAAGGGGATCGTCGCTCCGCCAATCGGATCGCCAACCGCCGGCGCAGTGGAGGAGCCGACGGCCGGGGCGGGTTTGATATAGTCGCGAATGAGTTGAATTTCCTCCCGTGACAGTGCGAGAGGAGGCGCTTGCTGCGGCGGATTGTCTGCCGTCCGTTTGCTGCGTTCTTCGCGCGCCTTTTCCTCGGCCTGCCGTGCTTTTTCTGCCTGGTCAAACCGCGAAAGCCGCTCCTTCAGCGGCGACAGCTCTCGCTGCAGGGAGGAGATTTCCGTCTGCAGCGACCTGATCTGTCGCAGGGCAATCACGGCCCCGGCGCAGATGATGATGACCAGCAGGCTGATGAGCGCGATAACGATTCCATTGACGCTGGTTCCCCGGTTGACCGTCCGCACTTTCGGCAGATCCTCCTCGAGGTGCCGACGCCACAGCGCAGCCAGGCGATGCAGCGGCCGGGCAATTGCCTGGAACGTGCGAGCTCGCCAGTCGCCATTGTCCGGCGCAGGATCTGGTTCGCGTGACGTGAGACGGCGAGCCATCGTCGGTGGCGGAGCCGCTACAGCTGGCGGGATTGCCGGCTCGGGAACAGCAGCGTTCACATCCAGGTCGGCGATGCCTGGCTTGGCCACATGTCTCGTTGCACCGTCTGTCCCGGGAGCGTTCGAGCCTTGGGGGGAGTGGGGCTCGGTATTCCCGCGGAGATCAAGATTGAACATCTTCGAGCGCACTTCGGCGCCGATCAGATGATCAATGCTTCCAAGCGACTTCGACTGAGGCGACGAGCGATCGGGGAGGGCCTCGATGACCGAGCGGCCCGCCTCGGTGATCTCCAGGCCGTCGCCATTCACGACGGCAAGGCCGGCCTCAATCAGCTCGATTCCTGCGGAGACCTGCTGCTCGATCCGGTCTTCGATTTCACCATTCTCGTCATGCGCCTGCAACTGCCGTTCGAGCTCGGCAAACGCAATCCGTCCGTTCGGACGACTCGCAAGTGCAGTAAGGATGGCGAGATTGGCTTGCACGGCGACCACGATGATCAGGCAGGACGCCAAGGTGGGCGAAACGAGCGAGCAATCGGTCGGCGCTCGACGATTCGCCTACTAGGGCCTTGATTGGAAACTCCTGCTTTGGCACTGTCGCGCATTAGCGCATGAAGATCGAGGGCAACATGCCGAAATTGCTGGTCGCGACTGCCATTTCCCTGACAGTTATGTTCGCCTCAAGCGCCGCTTACAGCGGTCCCTATCCCTTCGGCGACGAGCCGTATCGTCTGGATTTCGGCCCCGCGCCGCAGATTGACGCTGGCTGCTGGAAGTGGAACTGGCAGCAGTATCAATGGAATAATTACTGCCCGGTCTATGTTCAGCCCAAGGCCTATATGCACCCGAGGCCGCAAGGCGCCGTGCTGCGCACCAAGGGCTAATCAACTCGCCTCAGGCGCTCCTCGCCCCAAGGCGCGATGAGATTTGAATCGTCATCGCGCTTCAGGTTGTTGTTTACGCATGATCTTTCCGGAAAACCGCTTCGCGCTTTTCCGGATCAGGCCCTAGTGGGCGAGGGTGCAGGCGATTTGGCTGTGTTTGCCGAAGTTTAGCAGGGCATTTTCGCGGAAGCCGTCGAGCCAGATGCCCCGTCCGGCGTAGCGGTAGCCGACGCCCATTGGAACCAGCCGGACATGCGCACCGCCTCGCCCGGTGTGCAGGGATGCTGTCACAACCTCACCGGCAACCGAGACCGCGATCGGGCAGAGCGGATATTGCTTGCCATTCTCGCAGACGAATACCAGTTCGCTGCAGCTTCCGACCGCTGCAGGTGAGGCCATCAGGCCCAGATCGGCTGCGCTGGCTTGGCTCGCACCGATGGCCAGACTCAAAAAGGCCGCGCCCCAAAGAAATCCGTTGAATCTGCTCTGCATCGCAGCCCCCAAAAGCGAGAAATATTCGACTAAAAGAGCAAAAATGGCATCAAAGGTCAATCAGCGCGGGCTTGTTTTGAAGCGCGAGAACCCTTCGCCGGGCGTCATCCCGGCGCTTCGCGCGGGGGCTGAGGATGGGCCATTTTCAGCTTTTCAGAAAGCCTTTGCCGTTCCCGCGGAACGTGTTCTGGCGCGGCGGATTTGTGAGCGCCAGGATAAATTCGATTTAGCCCCGCGAGTTGCGTCTTGAGAATACCGTTGTACTCGCGAGCGGTCTGTTTGGCGGTTAAAGTTCTTCCCCCTGATCCGGCCGGCCCACTGTTACCGAAATGCCGCGGTCGCCAGAATTAATGGCGCTCGGCTGCCCTTTAAGGCGCGCCATTGATCTTCCGTAATGGTGCGTGGTTGACCGGCCGTCCGAGGCCGTGACAAGAAGTCGCGTGGGAAGCAGGAGTGGTCACGCGCGATTCGAAACAGCAGGTCGGGCAGGCGGGATTTCCGTAATTTAACGGGTCTCTCGCAATGTTAATGTTTGCTTTACGACGGTGCCCGAACCTGAGGCAGTGTGTTTCGACCGTGCGGCTAATCCTTGGGGCGCAAGCGAGCAGGTATGGAGACAATGACCACAGGCCGGCGTTCAATCCTTGCGACCTCTTTCGTCCGTTGTGCCACTCTGGCGCTTCTGATCGCCTCAACCACAACTGTAGCCAAGGCGGATGAATTCCAGGGGCCGACCTTCCGCAAAGGTCTTTGGCACTTCGTTCGTACGCTCGATATGGTCGCTCATCGCAAGCCGAAGCACCGTTTGCTCGAGCGGGAGCTGACGGCCTGTGTCGATCCGACCGTGTCGATGAAGGCGACGTTCTCGTCTCCCTCGGTCGGCAGCTGTGTCTCGGCGAGACCCGAAAAGAAGAACAATCAATACACTTTCGCGAACCGCTGCGATTTCATGGGCCCCGTCAGCACGGTGATCACGGTTCATAGCGAGGAGTCCTACACTGAGCAGAACGAGCTGAGTGAGGGACAGATGCCGCGAGTTGAGCTGGTCGTGGCACATCGGATCGGCGATTGCAGTGCCGGCCCGGAGCAGAATTCGGGCGCGAAGACGCTGTCTCACTGACGCTGCATCGTCGTAGGACAGCCGCCGGGGTTTCTGCGCCGCAATAGCGGCAGGCCCTTGCGCCAACCCCGCAGACGCGGAAATATCGCCGCGTTCGGGGATGAGGCGTGCAATGAGGACGTTGACCGGGATCGTCTGCTGTGTGGGGCTGTGCGCCCTGATTGACGCGGCGGCGGCGCAAGACACGCGACCACCCGCTGCACCCTCCGGCCTGGGCGAGCTGATCAGGATCGACTCATTCCAGACGACGCGGCGGGCCGACAATTACGCAATCGCCAACTTTGTGCTTTCCAACGGCACCGACAAGAAGATCGACAGCGTCGAGCTGACTTGCTGGGTGGATGACGATCGGGAGCGCGCCACGAAAGTTCTGGTGTGGGCCAACCAGCCTGTTCCCGCGCATGAGAGCTACCAGTTCAAGAACGTCAATATCGGCGTGGTCGGACCGAACTCACGCAGCCAATGTGAGGTTACGCGGGTGGACTGAATTCAAGCCCGGTCGACGATGGCTGCGCAACGTTGGCGCCGAGCCCGCAATGATATTCAGCCCTAGATCTTCTGGCCGCCGGGCCCGGCGACGTTGACCGTAATCTTTTGAATCTCGGTGCGTCCGCCGGGATACTTGACCTCGATGGTCAGCGTATCGTCGCCGACGAAATCTGGAGGCGATTTGTAGAAGGCCACGTAAGCCGGCACTTCCAGCGCCAGGCAGGCCTTGTAGTTGGTCGCCTTCACCTTGCCTGGCTTTACGACGACTTTTCCCGAGGTCGGGGAGGTTGCCAATCGGATGGTTGGCAGCGGGCCGGAGGTGCAATCGGGCCTGACGTTAATGTAAAGCCCGATTTGAGTGTCCTTGTTCGGCTGGGCCTTGACCGTGCGTTCGACCATCTGGGCCTCAGGCGCCGGCTGGTTTTGAGCGGCGGCGGCATGCAATCCGAAAGATCCGGCCAGCACGGCCGTTACCAGTAATTTACTCATCCTTTGCTCCCGCTGCCGCCCCTCAGGCTTGGAGCGACATGCGTAAAATTGCGGGCATCCGGCCCGTTTTGCGACATATCGCGGCCGCGCAATCCCCTTTACCACATCCTGATCGAAAGTATTGATTAACCAAATAGTTTTCTTGACCCTCGCTGGGGTTAACAATAGCTTAAAGATACACTTCGACGTAAATTTGCCTGCAATTTTTCACTTCACGTCCTTTTGGCGGAGAGATTTCATGAATGAGCAATTTCGGGTTGCCCAGGCTACTGCTGGAAATTCGAACAACGCCTCGCCGCCACGCATCTTCAAGCTGACCAAGCCATTCGCCGATCAGGCGGTCGTTTTGAACCTCGGTTATGACCAGAAGGTTCAAGTCGACTTTTCGGCTATTGCGAACGAGAAGATTACGCTCGTTCATATCGGCGAAAAGCTGATCATTCTTTTCGACAATCACTCCACGGTGACGGTCGAGCCGTTCTTCGACTCCCGCCACGATCAACTCGGCAATCTCACCATCCAGGTTGCGCCGGGTCGCGATCTGACCGTCGCGGAGTTCGCCGGCGCCTTCCCGATCATCAATGATCCTTCCGCTGCTTCCGCCGTTCTCCCCGCGGCCGGCGATTCGCTCGGTCAGAACAATGCGCAGGCGAGCGGCGCGAACTTCACCGCGCCCATTGTCGATCCGCTGCCGCCGGTGCCGACCAATATTTTGCCTGGCGGCGAGGATCTTGGGCCGTTTCAGCCCGACTTCCCGACCGGTTTTATCCCGCAGACGCCGATCCCGCCGGCTCCGACGATTTCGCTGGGCACGTTGCCCGAGCTGGTTGTGGACGAGAGCTTCCTGACATCGGCGACGAACGGTATCGACGGCTCCACGCCTTTTCAGGCGAGCACGGTCGCGTTTGGCGTTTTGCCCGTCACGCTCAATGTGCCGGGCGGCCAGCAGTCGCTGACCTTTGCGCTGTCGATCAGTGCGCCGGGCGTGGACACCGGACTGATCGATTCGCAGACCGGAAATCACGTGTTCCTGTTCCTGGAGAACGGCGTCGTGGTCGGCCGCGAGGGCAAGGATGCGGCTGCAGCGGCCAGTGGCCCGCAGGATTTCACGCTGTCCGTCGATGCCAGCGGCAAGGTGACGCTGACGGATCTGCGCTCGGTGCATGAAGGCACGGGCGAGGATGGCGACATCAGCGAGGGCACGCATGTGCCTACCGGTCTCGTCTCGCTCACGGTCACCGTGACCGACAACAGCAACCAGAGCACGAGCGCGAGCGTTGACGTCGGCCCGCATCTGACATTGCAGGACGATGGTCCGTCGATTCACGTCGTCCTGGACGGTGAGGAGCAATCGGTTCCGAATCTGTTCGTCGACGAGAGCAACCTGACGGCTGCGACCAACGGCATCGACGGTTCGATCCACGATGGTATCAACGTGATGACCGCGTGGTTCGGCGGTATTTTCCAGGCGATCTCGGGTGCGGACGGCGTGCCCGATTCCGAGCATCCGATCAGCTACGCACTGTCGATCGATGCCTCCAAGCCGACGGGCCTGGTGGACGCGCAGACCGGCGAAGCTGTCGTGCTGGTGATGAACGGCACGACGGTGGAAGGCCACACCGCGGCAAGCGACCTGCTGGTGTTCACGCTGTCGGTCGACAGCAATGGCGAGGTGACGTTCACGGATAACCGTGCGGTGAAGGAGGCCGACGGCACCAGCCCGGATCTCAACGAGGGCATTAGCATAGCCAGCGGTGCGGTGACGCTGACGGCGACGATCACCGACAATGACGGTGACACGGCGACCGCTGGCATCGATCTCGGCCCGCAAGTGACGTTCTATGACGACGGTCCGTCGATTCACGTCGTCGTGGATGGTGAGGAGCGAACGCTTCCGAATTTGATCGTCGACGAGAGCAACCTGACGGCTGCGACCAACGGCATCGACGGCTCGATCCACAATGGCAACAACACGGCAAGCGCGTCGTTCGGCGCCATTTTCGCGGCGGAGACCGGCGCGGACGGTGTGGCGGATCCGCAGCATCCGATCAGCTACGTTTTGTCGATCGATACCTCCAAACCGACGGGTCTGGTGGACGCGCAGACCAATGAAGATGTCGTGCTGGTGATGAACGGCACGACGGTGGAAGGCCACACGGCGTCGAGCGACCTGCTGGTGTTCACGCTGTCGGTTGACAACAATGGCGTGGTGACGTTCACGGACGACCGTGCGGTGAAGGAAGCCGACGGCACCAATCCGGACACCAATGAAGGCGTCAACCTGGCCAGCGGCGTGGTCACGCTGACGGCAACGATCACCGACAATGACGGCGACTCGGCGGCCACGAGCATCGACCTCGGCAAGCAGGTGAGGTTCCTGGATGACGGTCCGACCATCTCGGCGAGCGGCGAGACTCCGTCGCTGTCGGTCGACGAGAGCAACCTGACGGCTCTGACCAACGGCATCGACGGCTCGATCCACAATGGCAACAACACCGCGAGCGCGTCGTTCAGCAGCGTGTTCGCGGCGGCTTCCGGTGCGGACGGTGTGCCCGATTCCGAGCATCCGGTCAGCTATGCGCTGTCGATCGATACCTCCAAGCCGACAGGCCTGGTGGACGCGCAGACCAATGAAGATGTCGTGCTGGTGATGAATGGCACGATGGTGGAAGGTCACACCGCGACGAGCGACCTGCTGGTGTTTACGCTGCAGGTCGACAGCGACGGTAACGTGACGTTCACGGACGATCGCGCGGTGAAGGAAGCCGACGGCACCGATCCGGACACCAATGAAGGCATCAGCCTTGCCAACGGCGTGGTCACGCTGACGGCGACGATCACCGACAATGACGGCGACTCGGCGGATTCGAGCATCGACCTCGGCAAGCAGGTGAGGTTCCTGGACGACGGCCCGACCATCTCGGCGGGCGGCGAGACGCCGTCGCTGTCCGTCGACGAGAGCAACCTGACGGCTCTGACCAACGGTATCGACGGCACGATCCACAATGGCAACAACACCGCGAGCGCCTCGTTCAGCAGCGTGTTCGCGGCGGCCTCCGGTGCGGACGGCGTGCCGGATCCGCAGCATCCGATCAGCTACGCGCTGTCGATCGATACCTCCAAGCCGACGGGCCTGGTGGATGCGCAGACCAATGAAGATGTCGTGCTGGTGATGAATGGCACGACGGTGGAAGGTCACACCGCGACGAGCGACCTGCTGGTGTTTACGCTGCAGGTCGACAGCGACGGTAACGTGACGTTCACGGACGA
>NZ_JAFCJZ010000032.1 GCF_018130765.1 Bradyrhizobium iriomotense | reverse complement strand
CACACAGACTTCCGATTCTGGAATCCCCTGTGGCCAACCCGAGTCAATCCGCCGCACTAGATACGTGCATGCCCTAGTGCTTTCGCAGGGACGACAGCTGAATTCGTAGCGATATCGACCGCTCAATTCGCCTTGGCCGGCTTCCGTTCCGTGAACGGCGACAGCACCACCGTCGCGAGCATGAAGATCACGGACGCGCCGAACACCCAATGTGGCGCGCTCTGATCCATGATCCAGCCGAACAGCAGCGGTGAGACGATGCCGCCGAGATTGAAGCCGGTGGAGACGATGCCGAACGCACGGCCGGCGGCACCCGCGGGCGCGGCATTGCGCACCAGCATGTCCCGCGACGGCGCGATCACGCCGGAGAGGAAGCCCGCGGTTGCCATCGCGGCCGTCAAGGCCCAGCCGGGCAGCGTCGCCAGCGCGATCAGCAGCACGAGTGCTGCGTTCACGGCAAAACAGGCGGCGGCGACATAGCCGTGACGCTCGGTGTGGTCGGCGAGGAAGCCGCCGGCGAGCACGCCCGCGGCGCTGCAGCCAAGGAACGCCGTCAGCATGACGTTGGCCGAGGAATAGGAAACGCCATAGCCGCTCATCAGCGCGACCACGCCGAAATTGTTGATGCCGGCGACCGACAGGCTGAGCAGCATGAACAGCGCGGTCAGCATCATCAGCGCCGGCGTGATCACGGCCTGCTTCGGCGCGTTCTCAGCGCCCGGCTTCTTTTTGTGCGCGCCGGCATCGGGAATGTTCATCGCGATCAGCAGCAACGCCACCAGCACGGCGATCGCGCCCGACGCGATCAACGCGCCGGTGCCGCCGGACATCGTGACCAGCGCGGCGACGATCGCCGGTGCCACCGCGCCGCCGAGAAAGCCCGCAAAGGTGTGGACCGAGAAGGCGCGGCCCATCCGCGCCTCGTCCATGTGCTCGGCCAGGATCGCGTAATCGGCGGGGTGATAGACGCTGTTGGCGAGCCCGAGCAGCACGGCGCAGGCGATCAGCGATGCGTAGCTCAGGTGCAGGCCGAGCAGGATCAGCGCGCAGCCGCCGAGCGCGAGCCCGGCCAACAGGATCTTGCGCGCGCCAAAATGGTCGACGAGATAGCCGGTCGGCGCCTGCGTCAGGCCCGAGACGACGGCGAGCGTGGTCAGCGAGAAGCCGAGCTCGACATAGCCGACGCCGAGCTTGTCTTTCAGGAAAGGGAACAGCATCGGCAGGACCAGCAGATGGAAATGGCTGACCCAATGCGCGATCGAAATCCCCGTCAGCGTGCGCAGCGCACTGTCCGCCTTGCCTTGCTGCGGTGCGGCGAGAACGTCGACCATTGCAGTTCCGTTTCACTCCCGATGGACGCGCAAACTATCGGGGAGAGCGGTTATTTGTCCATGAACGCAGGCGCATGGCAGGTAGCGCGGGCGGGGGCGCACTGTTCTCAATAAGCGTCAGGTGGTGCAGCGAGGCACACTGCGCTCCCTCCCCCCTTGCGGGGGAGGGTGGGGGAGAGGGGTAGCCCAGCAAGAGGTCTATCGGTCGTCGCTGCAAACCGATCGTCGCGCCCTCGAAAGAGTGTGCCGTGTGGCACCCCTCTCCCTAGCCCTCCCCCGCAAGGGGGGAGGGAACGCACCGTTTGTGAGGTAAGCTTTATCCCTCACAACGGCTCGTCATCCGTCCCATATCGATCGCGCTTCGGCGTCGCGATGTCGCCGTCCTCGTAATCATCGTCGTCGGTGACGCGCGGAGGCGCCGGCTTCTTCGCCTTGTCATCCGCTGATTTGGGCGGCTCGCTCGACTTGGCAGTCTTGTTGGCGGTCTTGGCCATATCTGGTCCCGGATGGTGATGCTGCATCCGAATCTACCCGCCAAATATGTGCGGTTCCTGACTTATCTCAAGAGGCGACGAAGCCGTCAGTGCACGATCGGCCCGCCCGCCTTCTTCCAGGCATCGATGCCGCCGGCGATATGGGCGGTGTTGAGAAGGCCCGCGTCCTTTGCAGCCGCAACCGCCATCGCCGAGCGCTCGCCGAAGGCGCAGAAGAACACCACGCGCCGCCCCGTTGCGGCCGCGACCTCGCGCAGCATGCCGCCGGGCTTCAGGCTCTCCTCGACGGTGGGATAGGGCGTGTGCAGTGCGCCTTCGAGCATGCCGTGCTTCATCCGCTCGTTGGTCTCGCGCAGGTCCACCAGGAGGATATCGGGTCGGTGAAGCGAGCGGATCGCCTCGGTCGCGCTGAGCGCGCGGCCCTCTTTCTCCAGCTCCTCCTGGTGCAGGCCGACGCGCATGTTGGCGGGCACCGCCACGTCCATCATCTTCGGATTGGGCAGCTTCAAATTGCCCATCAGCTCGATATATTCGTCGACCGAGCGCACCTGAAGCCGCGGGTTGTAGCGCTTCTCCTCGCCGATGGTGGAGACGGTGTCGCCCTTGTAGTCGTGGGCCGGAAACACCATCGTCTCGTCCGGCAGCTTGAGCAGGCGGTTGAAGATCGAATCGTATTGCGCGCGCGCCGAGCCGTTCTGGAAATCGGTGCGGCCGGTGCCGCGGATCAGCAGCGTGTCGCCGGTGAAGACGCGGTCGCCCATCACATAGGAATAGGAATCGTCGGTGTGGCCCGGCGTGTACATCACGTCGAGCGACAGGCCCTCGATCGTCACCTTGTCGCCGTCGGCGACCCGCATCGCCACCACGTCGGCCTTGGTCTGGTCGCCCATCACGGTCATGCAATGGGTGCGGTCGCGCAACTCGCCGAGGCCGGTGACGTGGTCGGCATGCAGATGCGTATCGACCGCCTTCACCAGTTTGAGGTCGAGCTCGCGCAGCAATTGGCAATAGCGGTCGACCTTCTCCAGCACGGGATCGAGGATCAGCGCCTCGCCGCCGGGGCGGCTGGCGAGGACATAACTGTAGGTGCCCGAAACGCTGTCGAAGAGCTGGCGGAAGATCATGGCAGGCCCCGGCTTGGAACTGACTTCCAAGATTCTACTACGGGACGAGCCAGAAAGAGAAGCAATTCACTGTGTGAATGGTAATATTTGGAAGATTTTTATTGCGCGGGATGGGGTGGTGGAGCGGCGGCTGTGGCCATGGGTCCCGGATCGGCGCGCGCTTGAGGCGCGCTTGTCCGGGACGACAGCGGAGGGTGTGGCCAAGATTACGGCCGCACCACCGTGTACCCATTCTCCGCCAGGAACAGGATCTGCCCGACGCCCACCTGTACCGGCGTCGCGCCCAGAATGAACTCCGGCCGCTTGCCGGTCTCGCGCTCGAGCGTGTCCACCGTGTTGAGACAGATGTCGAAGCGCACGCCCTGGGCGATCAGGCTTTCGACCTGCTTGCGGCGCTCGCTGCCTGACAGCAACAAATCGATGCCGGGGCCGAACGCCACCACCTCGATCGCGACCTTGTCGGGATCATAGGCCTTCAGCAGATTGTTGGCGACGCTCAGCACCAGCGCCTGTTTCTTCGCATCGCCGTCGGAGAGCTGCAGGACGATCTTGTGCTCGGCGAACGGCTTGTCCTGGAGCGGCACCTGCTGCGCAACAGCCTGTGGCATCGCAGCCCAGGCCAGCAGCGCCAGCAGCATCGCGCAAAACACCTGCAACCGCATCATCCCTATCCCGCAATGCCCGGATTGCCATCGACGCCTTTCAGCGCGATGCCGGAGCCGAGCCGCTCCTGTAACATCCGGCCCGAGCGCAGATATTTGCCGACGACGTCCCACACCGGTGCGCCCTGCCGGCCGTTGACCGAAGCCCAGCCTGCGACCTTGTAGCGGTGGCTGGCGTTGATCGCCTTGCCGCCATCGAGCTTCAGCTCCGAGATGCGGCTGCCGATGGCATCCGTCGGCGTGCAGGTGTAGCTGAGCCCGCCGGCACGCACCATGTCGCCGCCCTGCTGGTAGTAGGGATCGGCGTTGAAGAGATTGTCGCAGACATCTTCCAGCACGGTCTTGATCTCGGCGCCGGTCATCTCCTGCACATAGGTCTCGGGATAGGTGATCGCGGTTTCCGCCAGCAGATCCTCCATGGTCAGCGGCTGGCCTGACAGCGCGGTGACGCCCCAGCGGAAGCCCGGCGACAGCGCGATCTCGGCATCGAGCTCGGTGCGCAGCGCGGTGCAGATCAGTTCGTCCATGGGCCCGGAGAAATTGCCGCGGCGATAGAGCAGGCGGTCGGGAGTCGCGATCTTCTCCGACCAGTCGGCGACATGCGGCGCGCGGACCCGCCCGATCAGCTCGGCCATCGCCGGATCGGGCTTCAGGAGCTCCGAATAGACCGGCAACAGGCGATATTTGACGTCGCCCACCTTGCCCTTGTCGAGCGCGAGATCGAGCACGCCCAAAAATTTTCCGTTGGAGCCGGCATTGGTGACGAGCGTGGTGCCGCCGGCGTTCTTCACTGGCATAGGCTGCGGCACGGCGTCATGGGTGTGGCCGCCGAGAATGACGTCGATGCCGGTGACGCGGCTAGCGAGCTTGAGATCGACGTCCATGCCGTTGTGCGACAGCAGGATCACGGCATCGACCTTGTCGGTGCCGCGCAAGGCATCGACATGCTTCTGCAGCTCCTCCTCGCGGATGCCGAAAGTCCAGTCGGGCGTGAAGCGCCTGGGATGCGCGATCGGGACGTAAGGGAAGGCCTGGCCGACGATCGCGACGCGATGACCGCCGAGCTCCTTGATGACGGAGGGCTTGAACACGCGCCCGGTCGCGGGATCGAAGGCACGGGCGTCGTTGAACGCGGCTTCCTCGGTCAGGAACACGTTCTGCGCCAGGAACTCGCCCTTGAAGCGCTCGAGATTGTCGCGCAGCACCTGCTCGCCATAGGTGAATTCCCAATGCCCGGTCATCGCCTCGATGCCGAGCAGATTGGCGACCTCGACCATGTCGCGGCCCTGCATGACGTTGGCGAGCCCGGTGCCCTGCCAGAGGTCGCCGCCGTCGACGAGCAGGGAATCCTTCTCGCCGACATCGCCGCGCAGGCGGTCGATCAGCGTCTTCAGATGGGCAAAACCGCCGAGCTTGCCGAAGCGTCCCGCGGACTTCTCGAACTCGAAGCAGGTGAAGGCATAGGCATCGGCGCTGTCGGGCCGGATGCCGAACCGTTCCAGAAAGGCGCGCCCGACCAGATGCGGCGGCCGTCCGGCCATCTCGCCGATGCCGATATTGACGCTGGGCTCGCGGAAATAGACCGGATTGAGCTGCGCATGCGCGTCGGTGATGTGCAGGATCCGCGCATTGCCGAACCGTTCGAGCTCGTAGATGCTCGCGGTCTCGGTGCCGCGTGCGAGCCGGGGCAGGCTGAGCGATGCGGCGGCAAGGCTTGCACCCTTCAGGAAATCGCGGCGGCGGATGGCCATCTCGAATCTCGAATTCTCCGCGCCCCTTCAACGACGGTCCGACAGTTCCAACAGGCCCAGTCTAGCGGATTTCCATCGCCTTCCAGGCTTCTTTTTCGGACGTCGCCTGGAAGATCGACGCCTTCGCCAGCGCTTCGGCTTCCTTGGCTGCGGCCAGCGCGCGGTCGAAATCGCCGCCGTCGGCCGCCTTCTTGGCGGCTGCCAGCGCAGATACGGTCACGGTCCACTGGTTGCGCATGCCGGCTGCCTCCTTGGAGGCGGCTTCGGCGGCGGCATAGGCCGCCTTGTAGTCCGCCTCATTTGCCGCGCGCGCGGATGGCGCAAGGCTTAAGGCCAGCAGCATGGCGAGGGGAAGTGACCGCTTCATGGCCGCGCTCCCGGGCCTGAGATAGGCAGTCCGTTGGCGACGTAGGAGAGGAAATATTCGACGTCGCGATATTCATCCGCTTGCGGCTCCAGCGGAACCGCGCGGGTCTGGCTGTTGCAGGTGACGAAGCGGCGGCTGATCGTGCCCATGCCGCTCCATTCGGAGCGGTAGATCGGCATCGCGTTCAAAATACCGAGCGCCGGCGCCAGGATCTCGGCGCGGATGCGCTCGCCCGGGCTTTGCACATGGCAGCTCGCGCAGGAGAAATTCATCTGGCCGCGCCGCGTGTAGAAATAGCGCTTGCCGTTCTCGAATGCCGCAAGCGCGCGCGGATCGTCGGGGATCTTGATGTCCATCAGCTTGCCGCGCGAGGTGTAGGCCATGTAGGCCGTCAGCGAAGCCATCTCGTCCTTGACATAGGAGTAGGGTGCTTCGCCATTGGCCTCGCGGCAGCGGTTGAGCGCGAGCTCCAGCGTGACGACCTTGCCTTCCTTCGCGTCGAAATAGGGATAGTTCTGGCGGATGCCGACGCCGCCGTTCGGGAAGCAGTCGGCATAGGTCTTACCGTTCTTGAACGGCGTCGCGAACATCTCCTTGCCGGCGTCGAGCGCGAACTCGTAGGGCGGGAATTCTTCCTTCTCCTGCCACTGCCGCTTCATGTCCTCGTTCATGGAATAAGGACCGTTGACGAAATCCTCGTGCTTCACGTTCGGAAACTTCTGGAAGAAGAAGTTCTGGAACGCCTTGGCATCGGCAACGGGATCGACCTTGTCGGCCGCGATCACGCGCGGCGAGGTCAGGGCGAACGCGACCAGCGCGGCGCTGAGCGAGCCAAGCAGCAGGTGGATGCGGGCCTTCATCACGCGATCTTCGCGGTGGTCGTGTCCGAGCCGCCCTTGTTGTCGGTCCAGGAGATCTTGAGCTCGTCGCCCTTCTTGGCGCCCTTGAAGCTGAACTTGACGTAGGGGTCCTTGGAGACCGCCGTGCCCCAATCGGCGACGAACACGTCCTTGCCGTTACATTCGAACTTCAGCTGCTGGATGAAATGCGCCGGAATCGCTTCGCCCTTGGAATCCTTGACCAGGCCGGTGTCCATGGGGTGCTGGATCAGCGCCTGCACCTCGGTGATGTCGCCGTTGGATGTTGCGCGCACGCGAATGCTGGATGCCATGTCGAACTGCCTCGCTTAACCGCCGCAACCGCCGACGGTGACCTTGACCTCTTTGGTCGCGCTGTAGAGCTTGCCGTCGGCTTCCACGATCGCGGTCACGTTGGTGGTCTTCGCCATCTTCAGCCGGTTGGCGACACCAGGCAGCGTGCCGTCCGGAATTTTGTAGGACGCCGCGAGCGCGAACGGGTTCTCGGCCACGAAGAACGAGATCGAGGTCACCTTGTCGAGCGTTGTCGTCACCGAGATCGGCACCACGCTGCCGTTCTCGGCAATCTCGGGCGCATCGAGCTTGACCTTGTCGGACGGTTCGGCGGTCTTGCCGTAGAGCGCCTTGATCGCGTCCGCCTCGTTCTTCTGCTTGAACGCCTCGTTCGGATATTTGTCGTTGGCCGCCGCGAGCGCAGGCGCCGCTGCGAACGGCAGATTGCCGAGGCCGAGCAGCGCGACGGAGGCCGCACCCTGAAGGATCAGGCGCCGCGTCGGATGAGGGCCGGTGGTCGTGGTCATCTCGGGTCTCCTGGGCCGCCGGCCGTTACAGGGTCTGCAGGAAATCAACGATCGCGCTGATCTCCTGTTCGGTCAAAATCCGGTTCCGGCCGAATGGCGGCATCATGGTCTGGGGATTGCGCTTGGTCTCGTCGAAGATGATCGCCACCAGCTCGTTGCGATCAGGGTATTTTGATTTGATGTCCTTCAGCTCGGGGCCGATCGTTCCCGGCAGGTCGCCGCCTTTGATGACGTGGCAGGTCAGGCAATTGCCCTTGCCGCGGTCGAAGGCGAGCTTCTGGCCCTCAGCCACGGCGGATTGTGCCCGTGCCGGGCCGGCGAAGCCGGCGGCGATGGCCAGCAGGAGGAACAGGACAGGCATCCGGAAAAGGGCGGTCAAGGCGTCATTCCGAGGCGTTTTGGCGATGGTCTCGATCGCGAAATAGAAGCGTTCCAAAGCACAAAGGGCCGCCCCTGACAATCAAGACTATCCACGCGGCAAAATGGAGTTAATATCTTCCGCATTGCAACTGAAGAGATTATTTGTTCGGTCGATTTGGCCCCCAAGAGTCCTCAAGACTTAAGGGCAATGGGCGCGGGCCGGCTGTTTCCGGGGCGTTAGGACGCTCATCCTGTTTTCATCTCGTTCTCGTTTTTTCAAGGGGACCTCACTTGGCTGAATATGTCGTCGAATTTGGCAGGGACGGCGGACGGGTTGAGCCCGACGGCCGGCTCGATGCACCCGCCTTTCATCGCAATCACGAGCCGATCTGGGCGGCGCTGGAGAAGCATCTGGCTGGGCTGACCGGCAACGTGGTCGAGGTCGGCAGCGGAACCGGTCAGCACGTGGTCCATTTCGCCCGGCAGACGCCCGGCCTGATCTGGTGGCCGAGCGACCTCAACCAGCGGCACGTGAAGAGCATCGAGGCCTGGCGCGTCCATTCGGGCTTGCCAAACATCCGCTCGCCCTTGCGGATCGACCTCACCGATCCCGACTGGTGCCCGGAGATGAAAAGCGGGCAGGGGCCGACCAGCCTTGCCGCCGTGTTCTGCGCCAATGTCATCCACATCGCGCCCTGGACCGTGGCCGAAGGCCTGTTCGCCGGCGCAGGCCGCTACCTGCGCGCCGATGGCAAGCTGTTCCTCTATGGCCCGTTCAAGCGCGACGGCAAGCACACCGCGCTCAGCAACGCCGTGTTCGACACCTCGTTGCGCGAAGGCAATCCCGACTGGGGCGTGCGCGACGTCGTCGATGTCGAGAAGCTGGCGAAGGCGGCAGGCCTCGGCCTCGTCGACACGATCGAGATGCCCGCGAACAATCTGACGCTGGTGTTTTCGCGCTAGCTGCACGGGAGGAGCGCTCCCTCCCCCGCTTGCGGGGGAGGGCGGGGGAGAGGGTGTTTCCGCGACGGGATAACCCCCAAGAGGAGGAAGCCCTCACCCGCCGCGCTCTGCGAGCGCGTCGGCCTCTCCCGCAAGCGGGAGAGGCAAGAGGCGTGCGTGGCCTGCACTGATCTAATCAACGGCGGCCGTCACGCCTCGTCCTTCCAACCGATCTTGTCCTTCAAGAACCGGAAGCCGAGCACCTCAAAACCGGCGCGCTCCTTGTTGTCCTTGCCGTAGCCATGGCCACCTGCGGCCGGCTCGTAGAACCAGGTCTCATAGCCCATCGCCTGCAGCTTTGCTGCCATCTTGCGGGCATGGCCGGGATGGACGCGGTCGTCGCGCCGCGTCGTCGCGATCAGGATCGGCGGATAGGCCTGGCCGTCCCTGACGTTGTGATAGGCGGAGTAGGTCTTCAGCCATTCCCATTCGTCCGGCTTGTCGGGGTCGCCATATTCCGCGATCCAGCTCGCGCCCGCGAGCAGCTTTGTGTAGCGGCGCATGTCGATCAGCGGGATGGTGCAGAACAGCGCGCCGAAGCGCTCGGGATAGCGCACCAGCATGTTGGTGATCAGGATGCCGCCGTTCGATCCGCCTTGCGCGGCGATGCGCTTCGCGCTCGTCACGCCGCGACGGACGAGGTCGGCGGCAACGGCCGCGAAATCGTCATGCGAGAGCTTCTTGCCGGCCAGGCGCCCGGCATCGTGCCAGCGCGTGCCGAACTCGCCGCCGCCGCGCAAATTCGCCTGCACCGTGGTGCCGCCGCGCTCCAGCCACAGCTTGCCGAGCGAGGCGTTGTAATACGGCTTCACCGCATGGCCGAAGCCGCCATAGGCACTCATATAGACCGGCGCATCGCCGGTCTCGTCGGCGGGGCCGGTCTGCACATAGGGAATGCGCTCGCCGTCGATCGAGATGGCCTCGTGCTGCGTTACGACGAGGCCATCGGCGGTGAACGTCTTCGGCGCCTGTTTCAGCACGGTCGGACTTGCGACGCCGCGCGCGAGCAACAGCAGCGAGGGCGGCGTGAGCGGGTCCTGCACATTGGCGAGCAGATCGCCGTTGCTTTCGGAGGGATGGCGATCCAGCGGCCAGACGTCGACGACGCCGATCTGCGGCAGGCCGGGAAGCGTCTCGCGGCTCCAGCCGGCGGCGGATGGCGTGCAGATCTCGAATTGCGGTTTGAGCTCGTCGAGGATCGACAGCACCAGCTTTCCTGCGACCCAGAACAGGCCCTGCAAGGCGCGCCGCGGCGCAGGCTCGAACAGCACCGCAAAATCGCGACTGCCGGCGAGGAAGGCGGAGAGCGACATGCCGAGCACGGTGTCGGTGGCATAGGTGCGGCCTTCGACCTGCCAGTCCTTGCGCAGCTTCATCGCGAACCAGTCGCCATGGGCCTGCATCCAGACGCCGGTCGGCAGATCGAGCTTCGTCGTGGTGCCCGCCGCATCGCGCAGCCAGATCGCGTGGTTGAAGAAGTCGATCTGATTGACGATCCAGACCCGCGGCTCGGGCCCGGTGTCGTCGCTCATGCCGTAGATCGTCATGTGATCGGCGGTGGTCTCGATGATCACCTCGGCCTGATCGACAGGCTGGCCGCGCCGCCACACGCGAACCGTCCGCGCATAGCCGGAACCGGTCGCCATGCCCTCGCCATGCGCGCTCGACAGCAGCAGCGTGTCGGCATCGAGCCAGTCCGCGCCGCCCTTGGCTTCGGGAAGTCTAAAACCGTCCTCAATGAAACTCTTCGTAGCGAGGTCGAACTCCCGCAAGGTGACGGCGTCGCTGCCGCCGCGCGACACGCTCAGAATGGCGCGCGAGCCTCCGGGCATCGTAGCGATCCCGCTCAGCAGCCAGTCCTCGCCTTCCTTTGCCGCGAGCTGGTCGATATCCAGCATGGTCTCCCACGCCGGATCGGGTTTGCGAAACTCCGCAAGCGTGGTCCGCCGCCACACCCCCCGCGGATTGCTGGCGTCCTTCCAGAGATTGTGCAGGTCGGTGCCGCGCCGGCTGACATAGGGGATGTTGTCGGGACGATCATAGATTCCAGCAAGGATGTCGCGGTCGCGTTCGAACGCCGCTCCGCCGAACGCCTGGAGCGTCAGGCTGTTCTGCCGCTCGACGAAATCGAGCGCCTGCCGGCCTTCGATCTCCTCCAGCCACAGCCAGGGATCGTCGTCGGGAGCGCTGAGCGTGGGCCTGTCGTCGACGGACATGAACGAAACTCCGTAAAATCGCGGCGGATAGGATTTGATCGAGCGCAAGCCGTCAAGGGCACGCGCTGCTATCATCCCATTGATTGCGTCAGAGGCATGGCCCGCGCCCGTTTGCGCCGGTTGCCCGCCCTTCCGCGCCCCTCCATAGTGGCGGGAATCAACAAGGCCCTCGAAAGCCTCAAGAGCCCCTTGGGGCGGAAGTGCCGATGCTGGACGTAACTGCTGTCAATGAGATCGCCGCCGATGCCCGTGTGCGTGCCAATGTGGTGCGCCTTGCCGCCGCGCAAGCGTTGACCGGCGCCAATTCGGCGGTCATTTTCGCTACCGGCGCGATCGTCGGCGCCACGCTCGCACCCGACATGTCGTTCGCGACCGTGCCGATCTCGATGTATGTGGTGGGGCTCGCCGCCGGCACGCTGCCGACCGGCGCGATCTCGCGCCGCTTCGGCCGTCGCGCCGCCTTCATCATCGGCACCGGTCTCGGCGCGCTCACCGGCCTGCTCGGCTGCTTCGCCATCCTGCACGGCTCGTTCGCGCTGTTTTGTCTCGCGACCTTCCTCGGCGGCCTCTACGGCGCGGTGGCGCAGTCCTATCGCTTCGCGGCCGCCGATGGCGCGAGCGCGGCCTACCGGCCCAAGGCGGTGTCCTGGGTGATGGCGGGTGGCGTGTTCGCCGGCGTGCTGGGTCCGCAGCTCGTGCAATGGACCATGGATGTCTGGCAGCCTTATCTGTTTGCCTTCAGCTTCCTGGTGCAGGCCGCGGTGGCGCTGATCGCGATGGGCATCGTCGCCGGCGTCGATATGCCGAGGCCCGCGCCGGCCGATCTGCATGGCGGCCGGCCGCTGCTCACGATCGTCAGCCAGCCGCGCTTCATCGCGGCGGCGCTGTGCGGCGTGATCGCCTATCCCATGATGAATCTGGTGATGACCTCGGCGCCGCTCGCCATGAAGCTGTGCGGCCTGTCCGTGTCCGATTCCAATTTCGGCCTGCAATGGCACATCGTCGCCATGTATGGGCCGAGCTTCTTCACGGGCACGCTGATCGCGCGCTTCGGCGCCCCGAAGATCGTGGCCGCCGGATTGCTGCTGGAAGCGGGCGCCGCCAGCATCGGTCTCTCCGGCATCACGGCGATGCACTTCTGGGCGACGCTGATCGTGCTCGGCGTGGGCTGGAATTTCTCCTTCATCGGCGCCTCCGCGCTGGTGCTGGAGACACATCGCCCGCAGGAGCGCAACAAGGTGCAGGCCTTCAACGATTTCCTGGTGTTCGGCATGATGGCGATCGGCTCGTTCTCCTCCGGGCAATTGCTCGCCAATTACGGCTGGTCCGCGGTGAACATGGTGGTGTACCCGCCGGTCGTGCTCGGCCTTGCCGTGCTCTCGCTGGTCTCCTGGGCCCGCCGCCGTAAGGCGCGGCTCGAAGCGGCCATGGGCGAGTTCCCCGACGCGGTCTAGATTGGCGGGAGGCTGTCAGCAGCATCGATGCTTCGATCGCCGTCGAAGTGATTTTCGGGAGCCGCGTTGTTACATGATGCTCGTCATGAACAGGCGAGCGTGAAGCCAGGCGCTTGCGGGGGAACCTCACGGAGAAGCGCAAATGCTCGACAACCCCCGCCATACGGTCGCAAACGACGAATCCTCGTTCCGCTACGGAGGCTGGCTCATCGTCGCGGTCTGCTTCCTGCTCGCGACCTTCGGCTGGGGGCTCGGCTTCTACGGCCAGAGCGTCTATGTCGCCGAGCTCCAGCGCGCGCGGGGCTGGCCGGCCTCGCTGATCTCATCCGGCACGACGTTCTTCTATCTGTTCGGCGCATTGCTGGTCGTCTTCGTCGGCGAAGCCGTGCGAAAATACGGCCCGCGGCTCAGCCTGATCGCGGGCACGCTGGCGATGGCGGCCGCCGCGGTCGCGATCGGCGCGGTGCGTGAGCCGTGGCAGCTCTATCTCGCCGACGCCGTGCTCGCCTTCGGCTGGGCCGGCACCAGCCTTGCCATGATCACCAACACGATCAGCCTGTGGTTCGACCACAAGCGCGGCATGGCGATCAGCCTCGCGCTCAACGGCGCCAGTTTTGGTGGCATCGTCGGCGTGCCGTTGCTGGTGACGCTGATCGGCCATGTCGGTTTCGCCAGCGCGATGTACGCCGCCGCCGGTGCCATGCTGGTGCTGCTCGTGCCGGTGATCCTGCTGTTCGTCGGCCGCCCGCCCGACCTTCACGGCTGGCACGCGGCAGCGAGGGCAAAATCGCAATCATCGACGCAGATCCGCGCCTGGGCGCTGCGCGACGTCGGCTTCCTCACGGTGACGATTGCGTTTGCGCTGGTGCTGTTCGCCCAGGTCGGCTTCATCGTGCACCTGATCTCGTTCCTTGATCCCGTGATCGGGCGCGAGCGTGCAGCGGTAGCGGTCGCGGTGCTGACGGCGATGGCGGTGGTCGGCCGCGTGCTGTTCTCGCTGGTGATCGACCGCCTCAACCAGCGGCTGGCCTCCGCGATCTCGTTCCTGAGCCAGGCCGCCGCGCTCCTCGTGGTCATCAACCTGCACAACGACTATGTGCTGATCGCGGCCTGCGCCGTGTTCGGCTTCTCGGTCGGCAACCTCATCACGCTGCCGTCGCTGATCGTGCAGCAGGAGTTCGACAGCGCCGCGTTCGGCGTGCTGATCAGCCTCAACACCGCGATCAACCAGGTGACCTACGCGTTCGGCCCTGGCGTCGTCGGCTTCCTGCACGATTGGTCCGGCGGGTACTCGCTGCCGTTCTATCTCTGTATCGCGCTGGAAGTGATAGCGGCGGCGCTGATCATGGTGCGGGGAAAGCCGCGGGCGAAGCTCCCGTAGGGTGGGCAAAGGCGCTCTTGCGCCGTGCCCACCACCTGTCTCTAGATCGCGAGATTTGGTGGGCACGCTTCGCTTTGCCCACCCTACGAGATCGTGCCCCTACGGCATCACGCTTCGCGCTGCCTCAACAACGCCTCGACATCCAGCCGCTTGGTGAACATCGCGAGCTTCCCGTCCGGTCCGAACGGCCATTGCTCCCTGGGCTTGTCCCAATACAGCTCCACGCCGTTCTCATCGGGGTCGCGCAAATACAGCGCCTCGCTGACGCCGTGGTCGCTGGCGCCGTCCAGCGCAATGCCGGCCGTGAGCACCCGGTGCAGCGCATCCGCCAGCGCGGGGCGCGTCGGATAGAGGATCGCGGTGTGGAAGAGGCCGGTCGTGCCGGGCGGCGGCGGCGAGCCACCCTTGCTCTCCCAGGTGTTGAGCCCGATGTGGTGATGATAGCCGCCGGCCGAGATGAAGGCGGCGCCCGAGCCCATCCGCTGCATCAGCTCGAAGCCGAGCACGCCGCAATAGAAGCCGAGCGCGCGATCGAGATCGGCGACCTTGAGATGGACGTGGCCGATTCGGGTGCCGGCGGCGACGGCCTGGTTTTGCGACATGGGAATGCTCCGTTGAAACCATGCACATAAGTCGGGTGCCGGGACAGTGCTACGGGCCGATCCCGAAACCCATCGTTTCCGAATGGGAAACTAGGCGAGCTCCGACACCTCGCCCTCCGGCAACCCGAATTCAAACGTGTTCAGTGTCATCGACACCAGAGTGTAATAGCCGCACAGCCCGATCACCTCGACGACGCCGCGTTCGCCGAGCAGCTTCACCGCCTCGTCGTAGAGTCCCTTCTCGACGCCGTGCCTCTCGTGCAGCGACTTCGCGACATCGTAGATCATCTTCCCCTTGGGATCGTCGAAGTCAGGCGTGCGGCGGTCGCGGATGGCGTCGATGGTTTTCGGATCCATGCCACCGGCAAGCGCGAGGCGCTTGTGCGCATACCATTCGTAATGCGCGGTCCAGTGCCGCGCCGTTACCAGGATCGCGATCTCCGAGAGTTTTGCCGGGAAGATCGTGTCGAAGCGCAGGACTTCGCCGAGCCGCGTCGCGTGGCGCGCCATCTCCGGGCTGCTCAGCCAGGCCATCATCGGTGCCGGCGGTTTGCCGCGCTTGCCGGCGATCGACTCGTCATAGGTCTGCCGCTGGCTCTCGTTCATTTCGCCAGGCGAAAGAAGTTTCAGGCGCATTCTGGTTTCCTCTTTGTTTTCAAGCACCGTCGTTAGCTGCGACTATAGCGGAATGCGGCTCGCGGAAGTGGTTGAATTCCACGGGGCGATGGCCCAGAGTCGCCGCCAACAAGTCGATTTTGAGTGATGGAAACGACCAATGACTGACTCCAAAACCAGCGACACTGAGACCGCCGAGCTCGAAACATTCCGCAACGAGACGCGCGCCTGGCTGGAAGCCAACTGCCCGCCGGAGATGCGCAAGCCCGCAACATCCGATGCCGACGTGTTCTGGGGTGGGCGCAACGCAAAATTCTCGTCCGAGCCGCAGCGCATCTGGTTCGAGCGCATGCGCGACAAGGGCTGGACCGTGCCTGATTGGCCGAAGGAATATGGCGGCGGTGGCCTCAGCGCCGCCGAGCACAAGGTGCTGCGCGCGGAGATGGCCAGGATGGGCGTGCGGCCGCCGCTGTCGAGCTTCGGCATCTGGATGCTCGGGCCGGCGCTTTTGAAATACGGCAACGACGCCCAGAAGAAGGAGCATCTGCCGAAGATCGCCGCAGGCGAGATCCGCTGGTGCCAGGGCTATTCCGAGCCGAACGCCGGCTCCGATCTCGCCTCGCTCCAGACCCGCGCCGAGAGCGACGGCGATGATTTCGTCATCACGGGCTCGAAGATCTGGACGTCCTACGCCAACTACGCCGACTGGATCTTCTGCCTCGTCCGCACCGATCCCGCGGCCAAGAAGCACGACGGCATCAGCTTCATCCTGTTCGACATGACCTCGAAGGGCGTCTCGACCAAGCCGATCCTGTTGATCTCCGGCTACTCGCCGTTCTGCGAAACCTTTTTCGACGGCGTCCGCGTGCCGAAGTCGCATGTGGTCGGCACCGTCAACCGCGGCTGGGACGTCGCGAAATATCTGCTCCAGCACGAGCGCGCGATGATCTCGGGGATGGGCGAGCGCGGCGTCGGCCGTCCGCTCGGCCTGATCGCGGCCGACTCCGTCGGTACCGACCCGCAGGGCAAGCTCGATGACGCGATGCTGCGCGGTAAGATCGCGAGCTTCGACGTCGATGAAGCCGCGCTCGCGGCCTGCGCCGAGCGCGCAGTCGATCTCGCCAAGGCCGGGCAGGCGCATCCGGCGTTCTCCTCGGCGATGAAATATTACGGCACCGAGCTCAACAAGCGCCGCTACGAGATCCTGATGTCGGCCGGCGGCGTCGATGCGCTGGAATGGGAGAGCGAGCGCTCCAAGCAGGGCGCCCGCCCGCGCGCCTGGCTGCGCACCAAGGCCAACTCGATCGAGGGCGGCACGTCCGAGGTCATGCTCGGCATCGTCGCCAAGCGCATCCTGGATCTGCCGGGGGCGTGAGTCACGCTGTAGCAACACGTCATTCCGGGGCGCGCGACTTGTCCGCCGAAGCTCGAAGAGCGAAGGCGGAAGCGCGAGCCCGGAATCCATAACCACCAGTCGGGAGTATGGATTCCGGGCCTGCGCCTGCGGCGCATCCCGGAATGACGAACCAAAGTAGATTTCGAATCGGAAACACGCACCATGGCCCTCGTCCTCACCGAAGAACAATCGATGCTCCGCGACTCCGCGCGCGGGCTGATCAGCGACAAGGCGCCGGTGTCGCACCTGCGCCACTTGCGCGACTCCAAGGATCCCACCGGCTTCTCCAAGGAGCTCTGGCAATCCTTCGCCGAAATGGGCTTTGCCGGCCTCTTGGTGCCGGAAGAGTTCGGCGGCAGCGGCCTCGGATTCATGGAGGCCGGTGTGGTGATGGAGGAGATCGGGCGCACGCTGATGCCGTCGCCCTTCCTTGCCACCAGCGTGATCGCGGCTTCCGCGCTGAACCGCGGCGGCAGCGCCGCGCAGAAGTCGGAATATCTGCCGAAGATTTCGAATGGCTCGCTGCTTGCGACGCTGGCGATCGACGAGGGTGCAAAGCATCGTCCGCTCCAGACGAACTTGCAGGCCGTGCGCGCCGGCAACGGTTTCAAGCTTTCCGCCGCCAAGGCACTCGTCGTCGACGGTCATGTCGCCGATCTCTTCATCGTCGCCGCGCGCACTTCTGGCGCCGCTGGCGAGCGCGAGGGTCTGACGTTGTTCCTTGTCAACTCCAAGGCCAAGGGCGTTGCGATCGAGCGCACCATCATGGTTGACGCGCACAACGCGGCGCGGATCGAATTCGCCAATGTCGAGGTTACCGCCGACAGCGTGCTCGGCGAGGTCGATCAGGGGGCCGCGCTGCTCGACGGCGTTCTCGACATCGGCCGCGGCGCGGTCGCCGCCGAAATGGTCGGCCTCAGCGACGAGGTCTTTGGCCGCACCGTCGAGTATCTCAAGAACAGAAAGCAGTTCGGCAAGCTGATCGGCGAATTCCAGGCGCTGCAGCACCGCGCCGCCGAACTCTATGTCGACATCGAGATCACCCGCGCCGCCACCATGAAGGCGCTGCAGGCGCTGGATGCCGACGTCGCCAAGGCCGCATCAGCCGTCGCAGTCGCCAAGGCGCGCGCAGGTACCACCGCCACCCGCGCGGTGCAGGAAGGCGTGCAGATGCACGGCGGCATGGGCATGACCGACCAGTTCGACATCGGCTTCTTCATGAAGCGCGCGCGGGTGTGCGAGGAATTGTTCGGCGATGCGAACTACCACACCGAGCAACTGGCGCGGGCGCGGGGGTATTGAGGCGCTACTGGTGCAACACGGCCCCCTGCGCTCCCTCCCCCCTTGCGGGGGAGGGCGGGGGAGAGGGGTAGCTCAGGAAAAGGTCTGTCCGTCGCGGATGAGTCGCATGCCTCACGTGGAGTGCGAACGATAGAGTGTGCCGTGTGGCACCCCTCTCCCTAGCCCTCCCCCGCAAGGGGGGAGGGAACGCAGTGTACGCTTTGGCAACACCGCGAACGCAACGACGGTGGTGAGACCATCCCTTACCGCATCGGCGGCGCGTACTGCACGCCGCCGGCGTTCCACAGCTGGTTCATGCCGCGCGGGATCTTCAGCTTGGACTTCTCGCCGATGTTGCGCTCGTACATCTCGCCGTAATTGCCGACGGTGCGAATGATGCGGACGACCCAGTCCTTGGTGAGGCCGAGCTGCTCGCCGTAGTTGCCCTCGGTGCCGACGAGACGCATCACTTCCGGCTTCTTCGACTTCAGGGCCTCGTCGATATTCTCGGAGGAGACGCCGAGCTCTTCGGCGTTGATCATTGCGTAGAGCGTCCACTTCACGATCATCATCCAGTCGTCGTCGCGCTGGCGCACGACGGGGGCGAGCGGCTCCTTGGAGATCATGTCAGGCAGGATCATGTTGTCGCCGGGCTTCGACAGGTTCAGCCTGAGTGCGTAGAGCTGGGAGACGTCGGCGGAGAGCGTGTCGCACTTGCCGGTGTCGTAGGCCTTCACCACGTCGTCGAGCTTGTCGAACTTCACCTCTTCATACTTCATGTTGTTGGCACGGAAGTAGTCGGAGACGTTGAGCGCCGTGGTGGTTCCGGCCTGCACGCAGACCTTGCTGCCGGTCAGGTCCAGCGAGGTTTCCTTGTTGCGCGCGCGCGGCAGCATGAAGCCGGCGCCGTCGTAATAGGCGACCGCGGGGAAATAGAGGTCGTAGTCGAGCTCGCGCGCCATGCTCCAGGTCGAGTTGCGCGAGAGGATGTCGACCTTGCGGCTCTGCAATTCCTTGAAGCGCTCGCTGGCGTCGAGCGGCACGAACTTCGCCTTGCTCGGGTCGTTGAAGATCGCCGCCGCCACCGCGCGGCAGAAATCGACATCGAAGCCGGTCCAGTTGCCCTTGTCGTCGGGGATCGAGAAGCCCGGCAGGCCCTTGTTGACGCCGCACAGCACCTCGCCGCGGCGAACCGTGCGCTTTAGCGTGCGGGTGTCGTAGAACTCGTAGATGACGGCGAGAACGCCGACCAGCACGGCGACCGCGAGCCCGATCAGCAGGCCGCCTCGAAAAGTGCGCATCATGTTACTCTCTCGAAAAATCGGGAAAAGGAAATTTGAGGGGGGCGCAAAGCATGATCGGTGCGATCATGCTCCGATCGTAACGTTCAGAGCTCGGGCTTCTGCCGGATCACCACCTTGGTGCCGACAGGGACGCGATCGTAGAGATCGGCGACGTCGTTGTTGACGAGACGGAAGCAGCCCGACGACACCTTGGTGCCGATCGTATCGGGCCGGTTGGTGCCGTGGATGCGGTAGACGGTGGTGCCCAGATACATTGCGCGGGCGCCCAGCGGATTGCCGGGGCCGCCGGCCATGAAGCGCGGCAAATAGGGCTGGCGCTGGATCATTTCCGCCGGCGGCGTCCAGTCCGGCCATTCCTTCTTGTTGGTGATGGTCACCAGCCCCTGCCACTGGAAGCCGTCGCGGCCGACACCGATACCATAGCGGATCGCGCGCCCGCCGGGCTGCACCAGATAGAGGTGCCGTTCGGCAGTCGAGACGATGATGGTGCCCGGCGCTTCCGTGGTGCGGAAGTACACGACCTGCTTCTGCCATTCCGGATCGAGCTGGTAGGCATCGTCCGCGATCAGGCCCGGCTCGTCGCCGCGGTCGGGCTGCTGGGCGGAGGCGTATGAGGTGGTCAGAACCAGGCTGAGGGCCGCGATGAACGCCCCGGTCAGGCGACGATAATCCGTCATTTCAAGCTCTCCCCGCTGCCACAGCGCAAATCATTCAAAGCCATCAAATCTCAGGGGCATGTTCATGGCAAGTTGATGGCGCGCTGCCCTGATATGTCACGAGAATGCTTTGGTTTTTTGACGGGGCCGGGGCAATGCCACAAACAGGGGATGGCGCGAAAAGCTTAGACCGGTACCGCGGTGGTGGTGCGCTCCCTCCCCCGCCTCGCATATGGCGTGCACGATGCTGCGGCATCGGCGCTGGGCTCCCCTCTCCCGTTGCGGGAGAGGGTCGGGGAGAGGGTGTCTCCGCAATGGGACACTCCCCAAGAGGAAAGAACCCTCACCCGCCGCTACGCGGCGACCTCTCCCGCAAGCGGGAGAGGCTCAGACCGGGCTCGCGGTACGATCAATCTCGACAACTGGCAATGCATGCCAGCTAGATCTTGTTGCTCTCCGGCGCGATCCCGAGCCGCCGCACGATCTCGGTGCCCACGGCGCGGGCCTCGAGCCGCGAGCCGATCCGGGGGCTGCGAAACCGCCGCCCCGAGCGCAGGCGGATCGTGACGATGCAGTGCTCGTCTTCGGACCGGCCGCGGCGGTCGACGGTGATCGTCTTCACCTCGTGCCCCTCGATGGTGTCCGTGCGCGGGGTGCCGTCGCCCCAGAGACGTTCGACGCGGATGTCGCCCTGCCGGATGACCCAGAATGCGCCGGTCGCGAGGTTGGCGTATCTGTAGACCGCGAATGCCGCGAGCGCGCCGAGCGGCAGCAGCAGGATATCGACATGGCTGGGCGGCCATCCGCGCCAGAGCTTGTAGGCGTAGGGCACGGCGGACAACGCGACGGCAATCAACGCGACGATCCTTATGTCCCGCGCGGAAAACGCCTCGAGCGGCTCGCCAAGACGCATCTCGGGATTGCTGGCATCGAGCGGATTGACGGGCTCCTCGACATTGGGGACGTCGAATTGCGTGGCGATCCGCGCCACGGTGTCACGAACATGCGTGACGTCGGAGATCGGCGGCGACGTCAGGCGCTCTCCCGAGACAAGCGTGAAGACAAGTTGAAAGCGGGCCTTCACCCTCTTGCTGCCGGGAACCTGCAATCCGCTGATCTCGTCCTTCGTGACGATCCGCGTCTGGAGTTTTCCGAACGGACGCTGATGTCCGATCAGGATCTCGTCAGGCGTGATGATCCACACCACCGCCGGCGCCATCATGATGCCGACGACGAACCCGGCTCCCACCAGCAGCGCCACCACCGAGATGACGATCTCCAGGGTGTCGTGCGTGAACAGGCCCGGCGTGAAGCACAGAGCGACGGCCGCCGCAAAGCCGGACATGACCAGCCGCTGCGCGATCGAGGAGCCTTCACGAAGGCGAATGTCGGTGCTGGTGTTCGCGTCGGCCATTGCGGGCGGCTGATTCCGATCGCGCGAAACTCCACGGACGCGTCCGTGGAGTCAAGCAACAAGGGCGTTAGGCGAAACCAGCCGCGTAATGCGCGCTCGGCGCTAGCTGCTGGCGTTCAGCAGCTTGGCCACCGTGCGGTCGATCTCGTCGTAGCGGCCTTCGCCGGCGTGCTGGAACACGATCTTGCCGCTCTGGTCGATGATGTACTGCGCCGGCCAGTATTGGTTGCTGTAGGCGTTCCAGGTCCTGGAATCATTGTCCTGCGCCACCGGATAGGTGATGCCGTGGCGCTTCAGCGCGGCCTGCACGTTGGAGGCCGAGCGCTCGAACGGGAATTCCGGCGTGTGCACGCCGACCACGACGAGGCCCTTGTCCTTGTACTTGGCATAGAGGTCGGTGACGTGCGGCAGCGTGTTGACGCAGTTGACGCAGCCATAGGTCCAGAAGTCGACCAGCACGACTTTGCCGCGCAGGTCGGAAAGGCTCAGCGGCTTCGAGTTGAACCAGTTGGTGATGCCGGTGAAGTCGGGCGCGATCTGCTGGCTCGCGGCGGCGACGGTGATCGGCGTCGCACGCGCGGCCTCGTCGCAGACGCCGGGGATGACGGCGCCGGTGACAGCGAAGCCGGCAATGGCAGCAGATACGGCGAGCAGCTTGAGAGTCATGGAAGCGTCCTCCAGTGAAGATGAGGGGTGATCACAGGCCGATCTGGCCGGTGGGATAGAAGCCGGTGAGCCACGCCACGATCAGCGTGTCGTATTGGAAATAGGCGGCAACGGCGAAGGCGATCACGACCACGCCAAAGCCCTGCTGCAGCCGCGGCGAGATGCGCGCGAGGCTGCGCACGCGCGTGGTCGCGGCCTGTCCGCCATAGGCGATCGCGAGCATCGGGATCGCCGCACCGATGGCGTAGGCGACCAGCAGCGTGCCGGCCCAGGCCAGGTTCTTCGAGGTTGCCACCAGCGTCAGGATCGAGCCGAGCACCGGCCCTGCGCAGGGCGTCCAGACCAGGCCCAGCGTGGTGCCGAGCACGAGCCCGCCGAGCGCGCCCTCGCGCTGTACGCCGCCCGAACTGCCGAGATCGAGCCAGCCATTGAGGCGGATCGACAGCCACTCGAACGGCGCCGGCCACAGCATCAACAGACCGAAGCCGAGCAGCAGGATCGACGCTGCCTCGCGCAGCACGTTCGGATCGAAATCGAACAGCCGTGTCAGAGCGCCGAGCAGCAGCGCGACGGCGGAAAAGGAGACGACGAAGCCGAGCGCGATCATCGCGGGGCGCAAGTGCCCCGCGCGCCCGATCGAGGCGCCAAGCAGGATCGGCAGCATCGGCAGCGTGCAGGGCGCGGCGATGGTGAGGACACCGGCAAGGACGGCGAAGAGAAGTTCGAGCATCGGGGCACTCGTGATGGAGGTCACGAGGGCAGTTCGGATCGGGTGCGTCACGCGTTACGCCGCGTCACGGCTTCGTGACGGGGCTGTTTCGGGCAATTGCTAACGGCGCGGGAGGTGCGCTCCCTCCCCCGCTTGCGGGGGAGGGCCGGGGAGAGGGTGTCTCCGCAGAGAGACTCTCCCCCAGAGGAAAGAACCCTCACCCGCCGCACTCTGCGAGTGCGTCGGCCTCTCCCGCAAGCGGGAGAGGCGGGAGCCCGCGGCGGCTGCCTGACCCCCCAAATACAAAACGACCCGGACGGGGGCATCGTCCGGGTCGTTGGAGGTCTTGGGAGGTTTAACGAAACCGTATGCGAGCTTTATAGGGGGGAAGTTTTTCCGCCTGATGTTGTCGTTTGTTTCAATTGTTTCATCAGTGGTAACGCTTCCGTGTCCGGGGATAGGGCCGTAAGTTCAGTCCTATCCCCTTGAAATCATTGTCCTTACGCGGCGAAACGGTCGACGCCGGCGCCCTTAAGCAAATCGGCGAGTTGCTTGCGGGCGTAGAACATGCGGGTCTTCACCGTGCTCTGGGGGATGCCGATGATCTGCCCGACCTCCTCCACCGACTTCTCGTGGTAGTAGACGAGGTTGATGATCTCGCGATGCGCGGGCGACAGTTTGGCCACGCAGGCGCGCAGGATGGCGCTGGTGTCGCTGCGGTCGAGCGAGGTCTCGGGCGTATCGCAATCATCGGGAATCTGGCGCACGTCTTCCTGGTCGATGTCCTCGAAGCGGCGCTGGCGCATCGCGGTCAGCGCCTTGAAGCGGGCGATCGAGAGCAGCCAGGTCGAGACCTGCGAGCGGCCCTGGAATTGGCCGGCGGTGCGCCACACGTCGAGGAACACCTGGCTGACCAGATCTTCCGCCGTGGTGGCGTCGCGCACGATGCGCAGGATGAAGCGGTACACCCTCACATTGTGGCGGCAGTAGAGGATGTGCATGGCCGTCCGGTTGCCGTCGGCAATGCTTTCGAGGAGCATGTCGTCCGAGGTCGCCTGAGCGGCAATGATGCTCTGGCTGGCTTGGGCGTTGATGGCGATGACGTTCCGCATGGACTTGGCTCCCCGTAGCGCCGCAACCGAGCGGCGTTTCCTTGGACCAAAGTGTTAATCAGCCACCGTTTCGGGACGTCTGCGCGAAAAGTGGAAAATGGTTTCGTGCGCGGCCAAATTGTTTCGTCCCAGAGGGCGCCACGAAACATTCGGGGCAAAAAGTCGTGGAATTTCAATATACGGAAAATACGGGGCGGGGATTTGGGGACGGTCGGCGGCGCCGGGAACGTATTTCGGGGGATTGCGTTTGGTCGCGCCCCAATCTCGATGTCGTCCCGGACAAGCGCGCCAAAAGCGCGCGCCGATCCGGGACCCATAACCACCGGATGCAGTTTGACGAAGACTCGGAGTTGCCGGCTCGGCGTCATAACCACTCCCTGTGGTTATGGATCCCGGCCTTCGCCGGGACGACAGCGGTGGGTGCCGCGCGCCCTTACGTTTTCTCGCCCCCAGGCGAGAACAGATAGCCGCCGCCGCGGATGGTGCGGATCACGGCGGGCTTGGCCGGATCGGGCTCGATCTTGCGGCGGATGCGCATGATGCGCAGATCCACTGCGCGGTCGAAGGCTTCGGCGTCGCGCGCATTGGCGAGCTCGAGCAGGCGCTCGCGCGACAGCACGCGCTTCGGATTGGCCGCGAACACCTTGAGCAATCCGAACTCGGATGCGGTCAGCGGATGCTCATTGCCCTCGTCGTCGCGCAGCGCCTGCGCTTCGAGGTCGAGCCATTTGGTGCCGAAGCGCACCAATTGCTCCTTGTCGGATTTCGCAGCCGCTGCGTCTGCCGCGGCGGCCTTCGCCGGCGTGCTCCGCCGCAGCACCGAGCGGATGCGCGCCATCAGCTCGCGCAGCTCGCAGGGTTTTGCCACGTAATCGTCGGCGCCGAGCTCGAGGCCGACGACGCGGTCGATCGGGCTCGCGGTCGCCGTCAGCATGATCACGGGCACGTTGTTGCGGCTCTTGAGGTCGCGGATGATCGAGAGCCCGTCTTCCTCGGGCATGTTGAGATCGAGCACGACGAGATCGGGCATGCTGCCCTGGATCGCGGCGCGGAGCGACTTGCCGCCGTCGCACAGCGTCACGGTGAAGCCGTGCATCTTGAGGTAATCGCCGACCATCTCCCGGGCTGGAGCTTCGTCGTCGACGATCATGATGTGCTGGCTTTGGGTCATGGTCTCTAGATCGGCATCTCGGTCGCGGGCAGGGTGATGGTGAAGGTCGAGCCCCTGCCGGGGCCGTCGCTGTCGGCGGTCACCTCGCCGCCGTGCATGTCGATAATACGCTTCACGATGGAAAGCCCAAGCCCCGTTGAGCTCTCGCCGGCGGTCGGCTTGGCGGACAGCCGCTGGAACCGGCCGAACAGGCGGCCGAGATCCTCCGGCGACAGGCCGGCGCCCTCGTCGCTGACGCGGACGATGGTGTCGCTGCCCTCGTGGACGACGGCGACGCCGATCTTGCCCCCGATCGGCGAGTATTTGATGGCGTTGCTGATGAGGTTGTCGATCGCCTCGCGGATGCGGTCGGTGTCGCACATGGTGACGATGTTGGGCGGCGCGGTGACGCTGATCGCCTGCTGCTTGTTGACGGCGAGCGGCTGGTTGGCCTCGGCGACCTCCTTGACCAGGGCTGCGACGTCGACCGGCTCGCGGCGGATGGTGATGTCGAAGGCATCGGCCATCGCATCCGAGATCAGATGGTCGACCATCGTGGTCAGGCGCTTGGTGGCGTCGCGGATGTGGTCGACCTGGGCGACCACGCCGCTTTCCGATGCGCCGGTCGAGATCAGCTCCTTCAGCATCTCGGTACGGCCGAGGATGACGCCGAGCGGATTCTTCAGATCGTGCGCGACGGTGCCCAGGATCTCGTTCTTGAAGCCGTTGGCGCGCTGCAGCCGCAGCCATTGCGCCGAGAGGCGGCGGTTGGCCTGCATCAGGGCGCGGGTGCGCTGGGCGACGCGGTCCTCCAGCTGGGTGTTGGCGTCCTGCAGCTGCTGGTAGAGGATGACGTTGTCGAAGGCGATCGAGAGCCTAGAGGAGAAGATCTCGACCAGCGAGCGGTCGGTCTCCGACAGCTCGCGCTCGGCCTGCAGCAGCACCACGACCTCGCGGCCGGATCCGGTGCGCAAATAAATCACGCTGCGATGGTCGGCGAATTCGTTCTTGCGGCCCTGGAAGGCGGCTTCCACCATCGCGCGCAGATCGGGGTCGAGTGCCTTGGATGACGTCGTGCCGATGAAGCGGCTGTAGCAGCCGCTGCCGGCGAGCACCGAGAGCTCGGGGTCCACGCCGCCATTGTCGCGCAGGACCAGTATACCGGCGCAATCGGCATTGAGCAGAGAGGCGAGCTGGGTCAGCACGCCCTCGGCGAGCCGCTGCATCGACTTGAAGTCGTACAGCGTCGACGCCGCGTCGATGATGATCTCGAGCCCGCGCCGCGTCTGCACCATGCGCTCGAGCTGCTGGTAGGAGCGCAGCGCCGCGGTCAGCGAGGTGAACAGCTTGTCCGCGGTCAGCTCGGTCTTGGCCTTGTAGTCGTTGATGTCGTACTGCACGATCACGCGCCGCTCGGGCGCCTGGCCGGGCTGGCCGGTGCGCAGGATGATGCGCACGGTCTCGTTCCTGATCTCGTTGCGGATGAACTCGACCAGCTCGAGCCCGGCCACATCCGTCTCCATGATGACGTCGAGCAGCACGGCGGCGATGTCGCTGTGGGCGGCCATCAGCTTGCGCCCTTCCGCCGCGGAATAGGCGGAGAGGATCTCCAGGCTCTGGCCGTTGAGGCTGTAGTCGGACAGCGCGAAACGGGTGCCGTCATGCACGGCCGGATCGTCGTCGATGACGGCGATCTTCCACTTCCGTGCGTTCTGGTCCTCCGACGTGGTACCGGTGTCGTCGATCAGGTGGAGGACATCGTCCTGTTCGGCCATTGAGAAGTCCCGTCAGTCTCTGTGCTTTGCGCGCCGCCCTTGGCGACCCGGGGCATGATAATGCGAAAAGTGGTGCCTTGTCCCAGCTTGGATTCCAGCATCATCCGCCCCCCAAGCTGCTGGGTGACGAGGTTATAGACGATATGCAGCCCGAGTCCCGTGCCACCTTCATTGCGCCGGGTGGTAAAGAATGGGTCAAAGGCCTGGCGCTGCACGTCCGGAGTCATGCCGGCCCCGTCGTCGGTGAAGATGATCTCGATGTCGTCGGCCCCGCGCGGCCGCGCCGAGATCGTGATGGTGCCGGCGCGCCCGTCGGCGAAGGCATGGTTGGCGGCGTTGAGGAAGAGGTTGGTCAGGATCTGGCCGTAGGAGCCGGGATAGCCGTCCAGCAGCAGCCCCTCGGGCACGTCGACCTCGAGCGTGATCGGCGAGCGCTTCAGCACGGGCCTGAGGCTCGCGATGATCTGGTCGGTGGCTTCGCTCAGTGAGAACTGCCGCCGCTCGGCATGGGAGCGGTCGACCGCGACCTGCTTGAACGACTGGATCAGCTCGCCGGCGCGGGTGAGGTTGGCGACGAGCTGCTGCGAGGCGTCGCGCGAGGACTGCACGAACTCCTCCAGCTGCGAGCGGCGCAAGCCGCCGTCGCCCTTGAGCTGGGCTTCAAAAATCTCGCTGCGCCGGGCAAAGCTCGACGCCACGGTGAGGCTGATCCCGATGGGGTTGTTGACCTCGTGGGCGACGCCGGCGACGAGACCGCCGAGCGCGGCGAGCCTTTCGGCATCGATCAGATTCTGCTGTGCGGTATTGAGCTCGAGCAGTGCGCTCTCGGCCTTCTCCTTCGACGCGCGCAGCTCGTCCTCGGTCTGCCGCTTGGCGATGGCGTTCTCGCGGAACACCTCCACCGCGCGCGCCATGGCGCCGACCTCGTCGCGTGCCTTGGTGCCCTGCACCTCGCGGTCGAGATTGCCGAGCGTGATCGCGCGCATCGCGGCCATGATCTGCTGCAGCGGCAGCCGGATCGACAGCGCGATCAGCACCCCGGCGGTGAGGATGATGCCGAGGAAGATCACCGCGATCGACAGCACCCGCCGCGAAATATCCGCCAGCGTGCGGTCAAAGGTCTCCTGCGCCTTCTGCTCGCGCTGGCGCATCTTGGTGGAGAGATCGTCGATGGCGCCGATCGCCTCGGCCTGGCTGGCGTCGATGGTGTTGCGCAGCAGCTCGGTGCGGCTCGTCAGCTGCTCGGAGAGTTTTGCAAAGCCCTCGCGCAAGGACGCGGTGCGGGCCGCGAGCCGTTGCAGCGCCATGCGCTGGAGGTCGTTGTCGGCGAGATCGATCATGACCGGAATGGTCTTCTCGATCGTCTCGGTGTGGCGGCGCGCATCGTCCGCGGCGCCCGATGACTGCGACAGATAGTAGGAATTGGCCGCGACCAGCATCGCCGTGAAGGCCTCGCGGGACTTGCCGAGCGAGGGCCAGATCAGCGCGTCGCGGTGGCCGGTGGCGCCCTCGATGATGGAATAGAGCCCCGCCATGTCCCTGGCCGGGCCCTGCACCTGGTCCTCATAGGTCTTCGCGATCGTCGCCTGCACGCTGCGCAGCTCGCCAAAGCCGTTGAGGAAGCGCTCGGTGGTGCGCTCCAGCTCCTCGACCGAGCCCGACAGCATCGGGTCCTTGGCGGCGCGGTTGCTGAGCGTGCCCAGCACCGCCTCGCGCAGCAGGAGGATCTCGGCAAACAGGTCCGGGCTTGGCTGGTTGATGTAGCGGTGGATCAGATTGTGCAGGCGTCCGGTCTCGCTTTCGAGCAGCGCCAGGATGCGGTCGGATTCGCGCACCTGGCGCACGTCGTCCCAGGCCGAGCCCAGCACCTGCGAACCGTTCCAGATCAGCGCCACCAGCACCACCACGACCGCGGAGTTCAGTGCCGCAATCGACAGGATGCGCCAGCGGATCGGCACGGCCCGGAGCGCGCCGACGAGCCGCGCCCGCACCCGCCCGATCGGGCCGGGCGGCCTGTCTGCGTGCTCGCTGTGTCCAAGCGCGGGCAACGGGCCTCACTCCACCTTGCGAATGCGTTCGATCAGAGCCGCCGCGGCGGGGTCCTGGGCGGCCTTGGTGTAGATCGCGGCCATGGCGTCCTCGAACGGCTTGCGGTCGATATCCCTGACGATGCTGACGCCGGCCGCCTCCGCTTTGCGCTGCGACTGCTCCTCGAGGTCGCGCCACTTCTCGCGCATGAACCGGCTGGAGCGCCGCGCGGCCTCCCTGAAGATGGTCTGGTCCTCCGCCGAGAGGCTCCGCCAGGCCTTCAGCGAGATCACCAGCACCTCCGGGCTCATCGTGTGCTCGGTCAGCGTGTAGTGCCCGGCATGCTTGTAATGGTCGGTCGTCACGAAAGATGGCCAGTTGTTCTCCGCGCCGTCGATCAGGTGGTTGGCAAGCCCGGTCAGCACCTGCCCGTAGGGCATCTCGACCGGTTCGGCGCCGAGCGAGCGGATCATCTGGCTCATCAACTCCGACTGCTGCACCCGGATCCGCAGGCCCCGGAGGTCTTCGATGCTCCGGATAGGGCGGACACCGTTGTAGATCGACCGCGCGCCGGAATCGTAGAAGCACAGCCCGACGAAGCCGTAGGGCTCGAAACTGCTCAGGATCTCACCGCCGATCGGTCCGTCCAGCACCTTCTGCATGTGCTCGATGGACCGGAACAGGAACGGCATGGCGAGCACGTTCATCGCCGGAACGAAATTGCCGATCAGGGCGACATTGGTCCGGTTGAGGTCGATCGCGCCGGCCCGGGTCTGCTCGATGGTTTCCTTCTCCTCGCCGAGCTGGCGGGAGTGGAACACCTTGACCTCGTGCCGGCCGCCGGTGCGCTCGGCGATCAGGGCGCCCATGTAGCGCAGCGCCTGCACGGTCGGGTAATCCTCGGTCTGGGTGTCGGCGGCGCGGAATTCGCGCGCAACGGCATCCGTCGCGCAGAGCGCGAGCAAAAGCGCGACGAAAACCACCCCGGTCCGCGAGAGTTCGGCACGGCTCAACACTGGCACACTCAACCCCTCAGTGGTGGAGTCTATGGCAGGAGGAAAAGGTTCAATGCAATCTAGCAGATGGTTAAGGGAAGGCCATCCCGCGCCCGGTCCGCGGGCTGATTGTGCGGCGCGGCCGCCTCTCATTCCCGTTGAAACCGCAAATGCCGCGCCTTAAGCAGGGGCAGCCGCCTTTCGTCGTGCGACACGGGAAGAGCCATCGTGACGTCAGCATCGCGCCTTATGCAGGTCCTCGCCGTCTTCGCTTCTGTCGCGCTGGCCGCCCCGGTGCGCGCCGCCACCGACATTGCGCTGTGGCACGCCATGTCCGGCGAACTCGGCCGGCAACTGGACAAGCTCGCTGCCGACTTCAACGCTTCGCAGCCGGATTACCGCATCGTCCCGGCTTACAAGGGCAGCTACACCGAGACGGTGACGGCCGCGATCTTCGCCTTCCGCTCGCGCAGCCAGCCCGCCATCGTCCAGGTCAACGAGGTCGCCACCGCCACCATGACCGCGGCCAAAGGCGCGATCTATCCGGTGTTCAGCTTGATGCGCGACCAGGGCGAGCCGTTCTCGCTCAACGACTACCTTCCCGCGGTCTCCGGCTATTACACCGACGCGGCCGGTAACCTGCTGTCGTTCCCGTTCAATTCCTCGACGCCGATTCTCTATTACAACAAGACCATGTTCCGCGACGCCGGCCTCGATCCGGAGACGCCGCCGAAGACCTGGCCCGAGCTCGGGTTGGCTGCGAAGCGCCTGCGCGACCGCGGTGCGCCTTGCGGCTTCACCACGTCCTGGCCGTCCTGGATTCACATCGAGAATTTTTCCGCCTTCCACAATCTGCCGCTCGCGACCCGCACCAACGGCTTTGCCGGGCTGGATGCGGAATTGACCATCAACAATCCGTCGCTCGTGCATCACATCGCAGCGCTCAGCGAGTGGCAGAAGACGAAGCTGTTCGACTATGGCGGCCGCGGACAAGCGGCCGAGCCGCGCTTCCAGAACGGCGAATGCGGCATCTTCATCGGCTCCTCGGCGACGCGCGCCGACATCAAGGCGAATTCGAAGTTCGAGATCGGCTACGGCATGATGCCGTACTGGCCGGACGTGAAGGACGCGCCGCAGAACTCGATCATCGGCGGCGCCACGCTGTGGGTGCTGCGCGACCGGCCGCGCGAGGAATACAAGGGCGTGGCCCGGTTCTTCGCCTATCTGTCGCAGCCCGGCGTGCAGGCCGCCTGGCACCAGAACACCGGATATCTGCCGGTCACCCGCGCCGCCTTCGAGCTGACGCGGGCGCAAGGCTTTTACGAGCGCAATCCGGGCTCGGCGATCTCGTTCGAGGAGATCACGCTGCATCCGCCGACGCAGAATTCGAAGGGCATCCGGCTCGGCTCCTTCGTCCTGATCCGCGGCGTGATCGAGGACGAGCTCGAGCAGGCCTTCGCCGGCCAGAAGAGTGCGCAGAAAGCGCTCGATTCCGCCGTCGAGCGCGGCAACAAGCTGCTGCGCCAGTTCGAGCGCGCCAGCCCGGAGCGATAGCTCCCGCGCGGGCGCGATTTCATCGGCCCGCGAATCCGATCCGACATCACGCAACCCGGAAGTGTGTGCGATCTCACACGCAACAGGTCCTGCGCCTGCGATAATCCCGCATGCGTGACGCCCGGCTGGCGCCGGCGCCTGCCGCTCGCCGGCAGCAATACTCTCGAGATCGTTTCATCTGCCCATTTTCGAAAAAGTGCACTGGAGATCATCGATGCCCTGCACGTGTTGCATCATCCCGAATGACGTTCTGACCAGGCTGTCCCAGGACAAGAAGCTGTCTGCGCCGCTGCGCAAGCAATTGGTCGACACGGTCCAGATCAGCCATGAACTGCGCGAATTGCGGAACCAGGCCGCGAAACTCACCAGCGTCACCGCCGCGCGTGCCAGAGGTTTGGTCACGCTGGCGGCGGCGCCGTCCGTCACCGTCTACGATTGCAAGCACACCCAGACGCTGCCGGGCACGCCCATCCCGAAGCCGAAGACGTCTTCGGATGCGTCGATCAAGCGCACCTTCAACCAGACCACCAAGGTCGCAAAATTCTACCAGCAGGTCTTCAACCGCAATTCGATCGACGACCACGGCATGACCATGATGTCGTCGGCTCACTTCGGCGAGAAGTACAACAACGCGATGTGGAACGGCTCGCAGATGATCTATGGCGATGGCGACGGCAGCATCTTCGTCGATTTCACCAAAGGCAACGACGTCATCGGCCACGAGCTCACCCATGGCGTCACCCAGCACAGCCTCCAGCTCGCCTATAGCGGCGATGCCGGCGGCCTCAACGAGAGCATCTCCGACTGTTTCGGCTCGATGTTCCGGCAGTGGGAGGCCAAGCAGGACGTCAAGAAGGCCGACTGGCTGATCGGCAAGGACATCATGGGATCGGGCGCCAAGAAGAAAGGGTTCACCTGCCTGCGCGACATGGCCGATCCCGCGGCCAAGCACTGCCTGGCGCCGCAACCGACCAGATATTCGCAAATCACGCCGGGCATGGACCCGCATTACGCCAGCGGCCCGCCGAACCTTGCCTTCTACACGGCCTGCACCACGCTCGGCGGATACAGTTGGGCCAGGATCGGCCAGGTGTGGTACCATTCGCTCACCGGTTTCGGGCCGGCGCCGAACATGACGATGAAGGCGTTCGCGGCGCGGACCCGGCAGGGTGCCCACACCCTGTATCCCGGCGACGCCGCGGTCTTCGCCGCCGTCGATGCGGGATGGAAGAAGGTCGGGCTCTAGTTGCAGCGCGTCGCAGAGCGCGCGTCACGCAGAGCGCGTTACGAAAGGAAGCAAGCGTGGATCGCTTGAAGATCGAGCGCGTCGGAGGGTTCGCCGGCTTCGGCGGCCCTCATCTCAAGAGCCGCGGCGAGGTGGCGTTGTCGGATCTGTCGGCTGCCGATCAGAAGACGGTGGAGCAGCTGTTTGCCGATCCGGGCAAGGTCCCCGCTGCGCGTCGGGGCCAGGCCGACGCGTTCAGCTATCGGATCACGCGCGGCGCGCAGACGATCGAAGTCCCCGAGCACGCGGTCCCCTCGGCCATCAAGAGCAGCGTCAGGGATGTCTTGGAATAGGGGCGGGTTGGCGCTGTGATGGAGGGGACGCTGCCGCCGGAGTCCGCGGGCGTTTGGGGCATGTCCGCGTCGACGAGCCTCAACGCCTACCGCGCCTTGCGCGCCGACCGTGCGCGATGGCTGCCGATCGCGCTCGACATCGCGCGCGGCCACGGTCTCGATGTCAGCGCGCCGCAAGTCTTCGTAACCGGCACCAATCTCGTGGTCGGGCTCGGCGAGCGCCTGATCCTGAAGATCTTCCCGCCGCTGCTTCGCGCACAATTCCTCTCCGAGCGCGGTTCGCTGACTCAGCTCAAGGGCCGGCTGACCTTGCCGATCCCCGAGATCGTCGCGGAAGGGGTGCGCGACGGCTGGCCCTATCTCGTCATCACGCGCCTTGCCGGCACGCTCGGCTCGGAGGTCTGGCCATCCCTAGCCGAAGACCAGAAGGAGCGCGTGCTGCGCCAGATCGGCGAGACCATCGCGTCGGTGCAGCGCGCCCCGCTCGGTCCGCTCGCACACATCGAGCCGCGCTGGGACGACTTCATGCGCACCCAGATGCGCGGTTGTCGTAGCCGGCACGAGCGCCTCGGCCTTGCGCCAAAATTCCTCGAAGGCCTCGACGATCTCCTGCGCGACGCAGCCGCGCTGATTCCGATGGAGGCGCCGCCGGTGATCCTGACCGGCGAATACATCCCCGAGAATTTCCTGCTCGGCTGCGATGACGGCACGTGGTCGCTCAAAGGCCTGTTCGACTTCGGCGACGTGCGCGCCGGCTGGCGCGACTACGATTTGCTCGGCCCCAGCGCCTTCATGGCCGCAGGCCGGCCGGGCAGGGTGCGCAGCCTGCTCGAAGGTTTTGGCTATGCAAAGCTGGACGGCACGCTCAAGCGCCGCCTGATGGCCCTGATGCTGCTGCACCAGGCCAGCGACCTCAACAGCCACATCTGCATCGACGGCTGGCAGGAGCAGGCGGAGGATCTGGTCGAGCTGCAGGAGTTAATCTGGGCGGAGTGATCGCCCGCGCTCAACCTCCGCCGTCGTCCTGGACAAGCGCAGCGAAGCGATTCCTAGCTTTCGCCAGGACGACGCCGGGGGAGAGGGTGCGCTCACCAAATGAGCCGGCGACAGCAGCAGTCTATTTTATGTGCAAATGACGATCTTTGTATGCAATAGCATCGCTTGGGCGTGAAGGTCGCGTGCCCCAATGATCATATTTCTGTATATATTTCAGTCACTTAGCCTAGTCGCAAACACCCCTTAAGCCTTGGCACGAACCTTGCGAATCCAGTTCCAACCAGAAACTTTTGTGTTGGAGCGATTTCATGAAGCGCCGCGATTTCCTCAAGTCCGTTTCCGGATTGGCCGCTGGCGCGGCGCTTCCGGCCATGCCGTCCGTGATCTCCTCCGCCAGGGCCGATGCGCGCTCGGAGACGCTGCTGATCGTCTCGGAAGGTGGCCCCAACAATCTCGACATCCACGGCGTCGGCACCAACGTGCCCGGCTATGAGGTGTCCTGGAATTGCTACGACCGGCTGATCAGCCACGAGATGAAGAGCGGCCCCGGCGGCGTGCCCTATTACGACCGCGACAAGTTCAAGGGCGAGCTCGCCGACGATTTCAAGATCGACGACATGTCGGTCACCTTCAAGCTGAAGAAGAACGCCAAATTCCACGACGGCGCGCCGGTCACGGCGAAAGACGTGAAATGGTCGCTCGACCGCGCCGTCAGCGTCGGCGGCTTCCCGACCTTCCAGATGAGCGCGGGCTCGCTCACGAAACCCGAGCAGTTCGTGGTGGTCGACGATGCCACCGTGCGCGTCGACTTCGCCAAGAAGGATCGCCTGACGATTCCCGACCTCGCCGTCATCGTGCCCTGCATCGTCAACTCCGAGCTGGTGAAGAAGAACGCCAGCGAGAAGGATCCCTGGGGCCTCGAGTTCACCAAGCAGCAGACCGCCGGCTCCGGCGCCTACAAGGTGACGAAGTGGACCGCCGGCACCGAAGTGATCATGGAGCGCAACGAGGATTGGGTCGGCGGTCCCTTGCCGAAGATCAAGCGCGTGATCTGGCGCATGGTGCCGCAGGCCGGCAACCGCCGCGCGCTGCTGGAGCGCGGTGACGCCGACATCTCCTACGAGCTGCCGTTCAAGGACTTCCAGGAGATGAAGGCGAGCGGCAAGCTCAACGTGGTGTCGCTGCCGTTCTCCAACGGCATCCAGTATATCGGCATGAATGTCACCAAGCCGCCGTTCGATAACGTCAAGGTGCGGCAGGCCATCGCCTATGCGCTGCCGTATCAGAAGATCATGGATGCCGTGCTGTTCGGCCTTGGCAATCCCATGTTCGGCGCACCTGCGGACAAGGCCACCGAAGTCGCCTGGCCGCAGCCGCACAAATACAACACCGACATGGAGAAGGCGAAGGCGCTGCTGACCGAGGCCGGCTACGCCAACGGCTTCGAGACCACGATCTCGTTCGATCTCAACTTCGCCGGCGTCAACGAGCCGCTTTGCGTGCTGGTGCAGGAGAGCCTCGCCCAGCTCGGCATCAAGACCACCATCAACAAGGTGCCCGGCGCCAACTGGCGCACCGAATTGAACAAGAAGGAGATGCCGCTCTTCACCAACGTGTTCTCGGGCTGGCTCGATTACCCCGAGTACTTCTTCTACTGGTGCTATCACGGCAACAATTCCGTCTTCAACACCATGAGCTACAAGTCGACGGAGATGGACAAGTTCATCGACGGCGCGCGCACCGCCGCCGCCACCGGCGACACCGCGACCTACGACAAGGCTGTGAAGGGTTTCGTCGATCTCGCCTTCGCCGACGTCCCGCGCATCCCGCTGTACCAGCCCTTCGTCAACGTCGCGATGCAGAAGAACATCAGCGGGTATCAGTACTGGTTCCACCGGAGGCTCGACTATCGCGCGATGGCGAAGGGGTGAGTCATGATTGGCGCGAGCGATATGTCCGCGTCTCTCGATGTCTCTTGGTCGAGTGAGGTGAGCACGCTCTTCAGGCTCCCTCCCCCCTTGCGGGGCAGGGCAATCGCATATGGCGTGCACGGTGCTGCGGCATCGGCGCTGGGCTCCCTCTCCCGCTTGCGGGGGAGGGCTGGGGTGGGGGTGTCTCCGCGTTGGGATTGTCGAGGATTGTGGAGGACGTCTCTGCGCGGCGAGAGCCCTCACCCGCCGCGCTCTGCGAGCGCGGCGGCCTCTCCCGCAAGCGGGAGAGGCGGAGCAAGCCCGCGGACAATCTTCGTGAAATCCATATGCGATAGCCCTGCCTTGCGGGGGAGGGTTGGGGAGAGGGGTAGCCACGAACTCAGACCTCTCCCGCGGCCACCCCTCTCCCTAGCCCTCCCCCGCAAGGGGGGAGGGAACGCAGCAACGCTCGCGGCTGGCAGCGTGCCCAACACGCGCACGAGGAACCCATCATGCTGACTATGATCGGCAAGCGCCTGATGTTTGCGATTCCTTCGCTGGTCGGCGTCGTCATCGTCACCTTCCTGCTGACGCGCGCGCTGCCCGGTGATCCCGCCGCCTACTTCGCCGGTCCCGCCGCAACGAAGGAAGCCGTCGAGCAGATCCGGAAAAAACTCGGTCTCGACAGGCCGCTGATCGAGCAGTTCTTCCGTTACACCAACGATCTCGCGCACGGCGATTTCGGCAACTCGCTCACGACGGGCCAGCCGGTCGCCGCGGAAATCCGCAACCGTCTGCCAGCGTCCGCCGAGCTCACGCTGCTCGGCCTCATCGTCTCCATCGTAATCGCCATTCCGCTCGGCGTGCTGGCTGCAACGCGACCAGGGTCATGGGTCGACCATTTATGCCGCGTGACAACAACAGCCGGCGTATCGCTGCCGGTGTTCTTCACCGGTCTCGTGCTGGTCTATGTCTTCTACTTCCGGCTCGGCTGGTCGCCGGCGCCGCTCGGCCGCCTCGACGTGTTTTACAGCGCGCCGCCGACGGTGACGGGCTTCTATCTGATCGACACGCTGATCGCGCGCGATCTCGAGGCGTTCCGCTCGGCGCTGAGCCAGCTCATCCTGCCGGCGACGACGCTCGCGATCTTCTCGCTGGCCCCGATTGCGCGCATGACGCGTGCCTCGATGCTGGCGGTGCTCGCCTCCGAATTCGTCCGCACCGCGCGCGCCAGCGGCCTGTCGCCGGCGACCGTCATCGTCACCTACGCCTTCCGCAACGCGATGCTGCCCGTCATCACCACGCTCAGCATGGTGTTCTCGTTCCTGCTGGGCGCCAACGTGCTGGTCGAAAAGGTGTTCGCCTGGCCCGGCATCGGCTCCTACGCGGTGGAAGCGCTGATCTCGTCGGACTTCGCACCGGTGCAGGGTTTCGTGCTGACCATGGCGGTCATGTACGTGCTGCTCAATCTCGTGATCGACATCCTCTATGGCGTGATCGATCCGCGCGTCAGGTTGGAGGGCTGAACCATCATGAGGTTTCGTCCGATGCAAACTCCGATGAAGGTGCGCCCCCTCTCCCGCTTGCGGGGGAGGGTTGGGGAGGGGGTATCTCCGCGGGCGAGAGTCCCGATGCGGAGAGAGCCCCCACCCGGCGCGTTGCGCCGACCTCCCCCGCAAGCGGGAGAGGTAAGGCACCCCGGCGGCTTGCAGGTTCGGTCAAACAACATCCGGGTGGTCCCATGAGCTCCGTTGCGCCTGCTGTTGAACCTGTCGGCCCCGCGCGAACGTCGGGACTCACCGCTATCCTCGAACAGACCCGCTACGTTCTCAGCGAGAACAAGGTCACCGGCTTCGCCTTCGCGCTGCTGATCGTGATTCTGATCGCGGCGATCTTCGGTCCCTATGTGGTGCCGTATGATCCGCTCGCCTCCGACACCGCCGCGGCACTGAAGCCGCCCTCGGCCGCGCACTGGTTCGGCACTGACCAACTTGGCCGCGACATCTTCAGCCGCGTCGTGGTGGCGACGCGGCTCGACACCTTTATCGCGGTCGCCTCCGTCGTGCTCGTGTTCCTGATGGGCGGCCTCGCCGGCATCGCGGCCGGTTATTTCGGCGGCTGGACCGATCGCATCGTCGGCCGCATCGCCGACACCATCATGGCCTTTCCGCTGTTCGTGCTCGCCATGGGCATCGTCGCAGCCCTCGGCAACACCGTGCAGAACATCATCCTCGCCACCGCGATCGTGAACTTCCCGCTCTATGCCCGCGTCGCGCGCGCCGAAGCCAATGTCCGCCGCAACGCCGGCTTCGTGCAGGCCGCGCGTCTCTCCGGCAACGGCGAGTTCCGCATCCTGCTGGTGCACATCCTGCCCAACATCATGCCGATCATGATCGTGCAGATGTCGCTGACCATGGGCTACGCCATCCTCAATGCCGCGGGCCTGTCCTTCATCGGCCTCGGCGTCCGTCCGCCGACCGCGGAATGGGGCATCATGGTCGCGGAAGGCGCGGGCTTCATGGTGTCGGGCGAATGGTGGATCGCGCTGTTCCCCGGCCTCGCCCTGATGATCGCCGTGTTCTGCTTCAACCTCCTCGGCGACGGCCTGCGCGACATCGTCGACCCCCAGCGGAGGACGTGATGGCTGATCTCCGGCGCGGCAAGAGGAGCGCGAAGCACGCATGTGAGGTGGGCACTGTTCTCTCATTCCCTCCCCCCTTGCGGGGGAGGGGCAGGGAGGGGGGTAGCCACGAACTCCGACCTCTCCCGGAGCCACCCCTCTCCCCAACCCTCCCCCGCAAGGGGGGAGGGAGCGCGAGGCCGGTGCCTCCCTCACACGCGAATCCTCATCAAAAATTCACCAATGAAATCAATCTCGTTCTACTGTGCATGGGGTTGTTTTCGACCTTTTTGATTGGCAGGCACCCATGACCGCCCAGCCCCTGCTCGACGTCCAGGACCTCACGGTCGAATTCACCACCCGCCGCGGCATCGTGAAGGCGGTCCAGCACGTCAACATCTCCGTCGCCAAGGGCGAGACGCTCGCCATCGTCGGCGAGTCCGGCTCCGGCAAGTCGGTGACGTCCTACGCGGTGATGCGCATCCTCGACCGCGCCGGCAAGATCGCCGAAGGCTCGGTGATGTTCTCCGGCATCGACGTGAAGGCGGCGACCGAAGACCAGATGCGCGACCTGCGCGGCCGCGAAGTCTCGATGATCTTCCAGAACCCGCGCGCGGCGCTGAACCCGATCCGGAAAGTCGGCGACCAGATCGAGGACGTGCTGCGCACCCATGTGCAGCAGGCCCAGGTCGCCGATCACGGCGAGAAGGCGATCGAGGCGCTGGAGCAGGTCAAGATCGCCCGCCCGCGCGAACGCTATCATGCCTATCCGTTCGAACTCTCCGGCGGTATGTGCCAGCGCGTCGTCATCGCGCTCGCGCTCGCCTGCAATCCGCAGCTCCTGATCGCGGACGAGCCGACGACTGGCCTCGACGTCACCACGCAGAAGGCGGTGATGGACCTGATCGTCGAGCTGACAAAACGCCGGGCGATGTCGACCATCCTCATCACCCACGATCTCGGCCTTGCCGCCGCCTATTGCGACCGCGTCGTTGTGATGGAGAAGGGCCGCGTGGTCGAGACCGCCAAGGCCGCCGACATCTTCGCCAACCCGCAGCACCCCTACACCAAGAAGCTGATGCGCGCGACGCCGCGGCTCGGGGTGTCCTTGCGGGATCTGCTGCCGGAAGAGGAGGGCGCGTCTCCGTCCGCATCCGTCATGGCCGGGCCCGAGCCGGCCATCCATCACGCCTCGCAAGATGGCGCGAAGAGCGAGACGCCCCTCCTCCTTATCGAAAAGCTCGTCAAGGAATATCCCCGCCAGGGCGCCACGGCCACGCTCGGAAAGCTGTTCGGCCGCAAGCCGCCGGTCGAGCCGGACGTGTTCCGCGCGGTCGACGGCATCAGCTTTGCGATCGGCCATGGCGAGAGCGTCGGCCTCGTCGGCGAATCCGGCTGCGGCAAATCGACCACGTCGATGATGGTGATGCGGCTCCTTGACCAGACCTCCGGCCTGATCCAGTTCGACGGCGAGGACATCGGCGGCATCGCACCTGCCGCCTTTGCCCGGCTGCCGCAGCGCAGCCGCATCCAGATGGTGTTCCAGGATCCGACCGACAGCCTCAACCCGCGCTTCACCGCTGCGCGCGCCATCGCCGACCCGATCATGCAACTGGGCGACATCAGGGGACGTGGCGCGCTCCGCGCCCGCTGCGAGGAACTGGCCACCATGGTCGGTCTGCCGCACAACCTGCTCGACCGCTTCCCGCACCAATTGTCCGGCGGCCAGAAGGCCCGCGTCGGCATCGCCCGGGCCATCACCCTGCATCCAAAACTCGTCATCCTGGACGAGCCGACGGCCGCGCTGGATGTCTCGGTCCAGGCAGTGGTCCTCAACCTGCTGCAGGATCTCAAGGCGCGGCTAGGTATGAGCTATCTGTTCGTCTCGCATGATTTGAATGTAGTGCGCTTGTTGTGCGATCGTGTCATTGTCATGCGGACCGGTCGAATCGTCGAGGAAGGCTCTTCCGAGCAGGTCCTCAGCGATCCCAAGGACGACTACACCAAGGAGCTGCTGACGGCGATCCCGCATCCGCCGTTGCCGGTGCACTGATGAGCCCGACGGACAGTTTGAGAGAGTAATGGCCGCCGAACCACTGGACGACTACATCGACGCCGTATCGAAAGCGCTGGCGCTGCCGGTCGAGGACGCCTGGAGACCGGCGGTTCGCGCCAACCTCGAAGTCTCGTTGCGGCTTGCCCGCCTCGTCGATGAATTTGCGCTGCCGGACGAGACCGAGCCGGCGCCGATCTTCACCGCCTGACGCCGCCATGACCGCCAAGCCAGAGATGAATGCTGCCGACATCGCGAAAGCGGTGGCCGGCGGCCAATTGTCCGCGCTCGCTGCCACGGAAGCTGCGCTCGCGCGCATCAAGCAGCACGACACCATCCTCAATGCCTTCACCGACGTCACCGCCGAGCGCGCCCGCGCGAAAGCGCGCGCGATCGATGTGGACATTGCCGCGGGCAAGAAAGTCGGCCCGCTCGCCGGCGTGCCCTTTGCGGTGAAGAACCTGTTCGACGTCGCGGGCCTTGCCACGCGCGCGGGCTCGAAGATCAACCGTGATCTCGCGCCCGCGAAGCGGGACGCCACGCTGATCGAGCGGATGGAGGCGGCCGGCGCCGTCCTCGTCGGCGCGCTCAACATGGGCGAATACGCCTACGACTTCACCGGCGAGAACGTCCATGACGGCCCCTCGCGCAATCCGCATGACACCACGCGGATGAGCGGCGGCTCGTCGGGTGGTTCGGGCAGCGCCGTCGGCGGCGCGCTGGTGCCGATCGCGCTCGGCTCCGACACCAACGGCTCGATCCGCGTACCGTCCTCGTTCTGCGGCATCTTTGGCCTGAAGCCGACCTATGGCCGGCTCTCTCGTGCGCGCTCGTTCCCGTTCGTCGCGAGCCTCGATCATCTCGGGCCGTTCGCGCGTTCCGTCACCGATCTCGCGCTCGCCTACGATGTGATGCAGGGGCCGGACGCGGACGACGGCGCCTGCACGACGCGTGGGTTAGAGCCAGTCACGCCACTGTTGGCTGAGTCCATATCGGGCTTGCGCGTCGCGATTGCCGGCGGCCATTTCCAGAAGAACGTGTTTCCGGAAGCTGTCGAAGCCGTCGGCCGCGTCGCCAAGGCGCTTGGCGCAACGCAGGTGATCGATGTACCCGAAGCCTCGCGCGCCCGTGCGGCAGCCTACGTCATCACCACCACCGAAGGCGCCTCGCTGCATCTCGATCGCCTGCGCCAGCGTCCGAACGACTTCGATCCCGCCGTGCGCGACCGCCTGATCGCCGGCGCCATGGTGCCGGCAGCGCTGGTCGACCGCGCGCAGAAATTCCGCCGCTGGTATCGGGCCCAGCTCGCCGAGATCTTCAGGTCGGTCGACGTGCTGATCGCACCCGCGACGCCCTGCACCGCGCCAAAACTTGGCCAGGTCAATTTCAATCTCGACGGCGTCGAATTGCCGGTGCGCGCCAATATCGGCATCCACACCCAGCCGATCTCCTTCATCGGCTTGCCGGTCGTGGCGGTGCCGGTGCCGCTCGAGCCGCTGCCGATCGGCGTGCAGATCATCGCCGCGCCCTGGCGCGAGGACGTCGCGCTGCGTGTCGCCTACGCCCTGGAACAGATGGGCGTCGCCGCCGCGCCCGCGCCGAGAGGATTCTGAAATGGAGATCGATCTCCCCGAGGTGATCGCGGAAGTCAAAGCCGCGTTCGAGCGCTATGAGCAGGCCCTCGTCGGCAACGACGTCGCCGTGCTCGGCGAGCTGTTCCGCAACGATCCCCGCACTTTGCGCTACGGCATCGGCGAGAACCTCTATGGTTATGAGGCGATCTCCGGCTTCCGCGCCGGCCGTTCGCCGGTCGGCCTGAACCGCCGCACCGCGAAAACCGTGATCACCAGCTATGGCCGCGACACGGCCGTGGCCTCCACCTTGTTCTATCGCGACACGGCGCCCGGCAAGGTCGGCCGGCAGATGCAGACGTGGATTCGTTTCCCGGAGGGCTGGCGCGTCGTCGCGGCTCATGTCAGCATCATCGACGAGCCGAAAGAGGCCTGATCGAATGACGCTTGACGATCTTCCGCCCGGGACACTGCCGGCCGAGCCGGTGGTGCCCCGCGTCGACCGGGCGCTGCCGTCGGTGCAGAAGGTCACGCGCGCCGAGGAACTGCGGCTTCAGCTTGCCGACGAGATCGTGCGTGGAACCCTGGCGCCCGGCGCGCCGCTCGACGAGACCGACATCGCGCGGCGCTTCAGCGTGTCGCGCACGCCGGTGCGCGAGGCGTTGCGGCAGCTGGTGGCGAGCGGCCTGGTCGAGGCGCGGCCTCATCGCGGCGCGGTGGTGGCGCAGCCCTCGATCGAGCGGCTGAAGAGCATGTTCGAGGCGATGGCCGAGCTCGAGGCGCTGTGCGCCGGCCTTGCCGCCGAGCGCATGTCCCCTGGCGAGCGCCATGCCCTCGAGGCCGTCCACGAAGAGCTGCGGCTGCTGAGCTACGCCGGCAATCCCGAGCGCTTCCACGAGGTCAACGAGCGCTTCCACAACACGATCTATGCGGGCTCGCAGAACGGCTACATCGCCGAGATCACGCTGGCGACGCGCGTGCGCGTGCAGCCGTTCCGCCGCGCCCAGTTCCGCAACCTCGGCCGCCTCGCCAAGTCGCAGGCCGAACACGACCGCGTCGTCGTCGCCATCATGCGCGGCGACAAGCAGGGCGCCGCCGCCGCCATGCGCGCGCATATCGAATTGGTGCGCGGGGAGTATGAGATCTACGCGGTGTCGGTGTAGGGCCGCACACACAGTGCCGTAGGGTGGGCAAAGGCGCAAAGCGCCGTGCCCACGATCTTCTTCATGATGGACGGAATGGTGGGCACGCTTCGCTTTGCCCACCCTACGAGACCTACGTTGCCGCGGCTTCCTTCATGAAGGCGCGCCAGCCACCATACGCCGTAATGTCCCGCGCCTCGCCCAGCACTTCCGGCTCGACGAGAAATCCCTTCACGTTGCGTCCATCGGCAAGCCGCACCGTGCCGATCGCCATCGGCGCCGGAATCGCGTTGACGAACTTGCCGAACGCAGCCGCCGACAGCGACCAGAGCTCCAGCTCGATCGACGCGCCCTTGCCGGCCTCCACGCGGAGCAGGCCCGGCTTCGGCGGCGTGGTCTTGAGCGCATAGAGCTTGTAGTCCGGTGCGGTTTTGGTCGCCTCGACCAGCTTTCCGTTCAGTGCCTTCAATTCGCCGTTCAGCGCCATGCCGGACAGATGCGCGCCAACCACCGCGATCGGAATCTCGTCGCCGCCGCTTGCAGGCAGCGGCGCGAGCGCGGGCTGCGCGACGCCCTTTGCCCCGACGCTCAGCTTCGTGTCCGCATGGAACACGCGCCCGATGCTTGCCAGCATCGCATCGCGTCCGGCGGGCGCGAGCAGCGTGATGCCGAACGGAATGCCGTCGGCGCGCATCGATGCCGGCACGGCGAGGCCGCAGAGATCGAGCAGGTTGACGAAGTTCGTATAGGTGCCGAGCCGGCTGTTGAGCTCGATCGGGTTGGCCAGCACCTGCGCGGTCATGTAGGCGGTCGGTGCGGTCGGCAGCACTAGCGCGTCGATGTTCGCAAACGTGCGCTCGGCGATCTTGCGCAGGCCCTGCAGGCGGTAGAGCGCCGAGAAGGTCTCGGCCGCGGTGAGCCGCGCCCCGGCCGCAGTGATCTCGCGCGTGACCGAATGGATTGCGTCAGGCGCCGACGCCAGCAGATTCTTGATCACCAGATAGCGTTCGGCGACCCAGGGCCCCTCGTAGAGCAGCCGCGCCGTCTCGTAGAACGGCTCGAGGTCGAATTCGACCAGTGTCGCGCCAAGCGCGGTCCAGCGCTTCAGCGCATCGGCATAGCCGGCGTCCGCTTTCTTGTCGCCGAAGAAGATCAGCTGTCCATTGCGCGGCACACCGAGGCGCAAATTCGCGGGGAACGGCGTGAGCGCGCCGAGCGGCCGGTCGCGCGAGAACGGATCGGCCCGGTCCGGCCCCGCCATCACCGACAGCGCCAGCGCGGCGTCGTCCACCGTCAGGGCGAACACCGAGATGCAGTCAAGCGTGCGGCAGGCCGGCACGAGGCCCGCGGTCGAGATCATGCCGAGGCTCGGCTTCAGACCGACGATGTTGTTGAGCATCGCCGGCACGCGGCCCGAGCCGGCCGTGTCGGTGCCGAGCGACAGCGGGACGAGGCCGGCGCCGACGGCGGTCGCCGAGCCCGAGCTCGAGCCGCCGGGAATCAGATCCTCCCGAATCGAATTGCGGGGGATGCCGTAAGGCGAGCGCACGCCGACGAGGCCGGTTGCGAACTGGTCGAGATTGGTCTTGCCGATGATGATGGCGCCCGCCGCGCGCAGGCGCTCCACGGCCGTCGAGTCGTGCGCGGGCGTGTAGGAGAAGGCCGGGCAGGCCGCCGTGGTCGGAAAGCCCAGCGCGTCGATATTGTCCTTCACCGCGACCGGCACGCCATAGAGCGGCAGGCTTGCGGCATCCTTCGTCGCAAGCTTCTCGGCCTCGGCGATCGCGTCCTTCTCGTCGCGCAGGCTGATGAAGACGGCCGGATCGTTGTAATCGCGGATGCGCTGGTAGGTCCGCGCGATCGTCTCTGCCGGCGTCATCGTGCCCGCGCGATGCGCGGCCACAATCGCGGCGATCGTTTCAGGCTGCTCAGCCCCCATGGCGTCCAAACTCCGGCAACATGCTTCACCCGGATTGAAGCAAGCGATGTGCCATTGTGTACAGAATCCGGGCAGAACGGTCGCTCCGGATACTATCGTGAGATCAGTAGGTTGGGGGATATTTTGGCGGCACTTCAGGTCGTCGTGCCAACGCCCTGTTACGGGCATCTGCATAAATATTGGGCGGGCCGGATCAGGTGAAGCCCGCGAGGATCCGAAGCAGCTGCTCCCGGTTCTCCTTGCCGATCTTGGTCTCGACATTCCGCTCGTGCTCGGCGGCGAGACGCTTGAATTTCGCCAGCGCGGTGGCGCCCTGCGCGGTCAGATGCAGCGCGTGCGAACGCCGGTCCTCTTTCGACTTGATCCGCTTCACCAGCTTGCGCTGCTCGAGGCTGTCGAGCAGGTGCACCAGGCGGGCGCGCTCGATGCCGAGGCGTTTTGCCACCGCCATCTGCGACAGGCCGGGATTGGCGCCGATCACCGTCAGCACCGAATATTGCGTCGGCCGGATGTCGACATTGCCGAGCGTCTTGATGAAGTCCTGGAAGATCCAGATCTGGAAGCGTCGCACCGCGTAGCCGGCGTGGCCGACCAGGGCGTCGAGGCCGATCTCGTCGGCGTCGGTCCGCCGCGCCGCACCGTTGCTCGCGCGTTTGCGTGGGGAAGTCCGGGCTGCGGTGGCTGTCACATCTTGTCTCCTGCCGCGCAACCTTAGCGCCTTGGCGGTTCAAGCGAAAGATTGTTGTTGACGACAACAATTGTCCAGACCAACATTATGACCAAAGCAGCCCGGAACGAGGCTGCGGCCGATCCCTGATCCGGGCGAGGAGGAAACCATGACAGCCGCCGCACGCGGTGAAGCTTCGAGCCTGTTCGCAGCGCCAAAGACCGTCGCGGAGCATCGCGCGGACGGCAGCATCCTGCTGCGTTCGCCCGAGCCTCTGCGCGAGAGCGCGCGCTGCATCGGTGACTGGCTGGAGCATTTTGCGCGGCAGACGCCCGACGCGATCTTCCTCGCCGAGCGTGGAAGCATCGACGCGCCATGGACCACCGTCACCTATGCTCAGGCGTTGCGGCAGGTGCGCGGCGCGGCGTCATGGATCCTGGCGCAAGGCCTCAGCGCGGAACGTCCGCTCGCGATCCTCTCCGACAACAGCATCGACCACGCGCTGCTCGCGCTTGCCGCCCAGCATGTCGGCGTGCCCTCGGCCGCGATCTCGCCGGCCTATTCGCTGATGTCGAAAGATTTCGACAAGCTCAAGAGCATGATCGCGTTGCTTGAGCCGGGTGCAATCTATGTTTCCGCGGCCAAGCCATTTGCCGCAGCGCTGGCCGCGATCAAGCCGCTGCACAACGCGCAGATCATCAGCGGCAATGCCGATGACGCCGATGCGCTCGCGTTCCGCACCATCGCGACAACGGCTGAAACGCCTGACGTCGCAAAAGCCTTCGCTGCACTCACGCCTGATACGATCGCAAAATTCCTGTTCACGTCGGGTTCGACCGGCACGCCGAAAGCCGTCATCAACACCCAGCGCATGCTGACCTCGAGCCAGCAGGCCAAGGCGCAGACCTGGACCTTTCTCGAGCAGGAGCGCGGCGATCTTGTCATCCTCGACTGGTTGCCCTGGAGCCATACGTTCGGCGCCAATCACAATTTCAACCTCGTGCTGCGCAACGGCGGCTCGCTCTATATCGACGGCGGCAAGCCCGCCCCCGGTCTGTTTGCGACGTCGCTCGCGAATCTGAAAAGCGTGATGCCGACGGTCTACTTCAACGTGCCGCGCGGCTTCGACATGCTGATCGCGGCGCTGCGCGGTGACGAGGCGTTGCGTCGCCGCTTCTTCGGCGAGGTGAAGTTCGCCTTCTATGCCGGTGCGGCGCTGCCGCAGAATCTCTGGGACGCGCTCGAAGAGCTCTCCGTCGAGGCCGTCGGCCGCCCGCTGCCGATGGTGTCGGCCTGGGGTTCGACCGAAACCTCGCCGCTCGCCACCGACTGTCATTTCCTCGCCGAGCGCTCCGGCAATATCGGCGTGCCAATTCCCGGCACGGAGCTGAAGCTCGTCGCGTCAGGCGACAAGCTCGAGGTGCGCGTGCGCGGTCCCAATGTCACGCCGGGTTATTGGAAGGCGCCCGAACTCACGAAGCAGGCGTTCGACGAGGAGGGGTTTTATCTCATCGGCGATGCGGTGAAGCTTGCCGATAGCGCGCGGCCGGAGCGCGGCCTGTTCTTCGACGGCCGCGTTGCGGAGGATTTCAAGCTCAATTCCGGCACCTGGGTCAGTGTTGGCACGCTGCGCGTTGCCGGCATTGCCGCGCTGGCGCCGCTCGCGCAGGACATCGTCGTGGCAGGTCATGGCGGCGACGAGGTGCGCTTCCTGGTATTTCCGAATATCGCGGCCTGCCGTGCTCATGCCGGCCTGCCCGAGACGGCGGCTGTGAGCGATGTGCTGGCGCATGCCAGGGTCCGCAGCGCCATCGCGCAGGGTCTCGCAAAGCTGAAGCAGCAGAGCGCCAACTCCTCCGGCCATGCCACGCGCGCGCTGCTGCTCGCCGAGCCGCCATCGGTCGACGGCGGCGAGATCACCGACAAGGGCTACATCAACCAGCGCGCCGTCCTGATGCGGCGCGCGGAGGCCGTGACGCGGCTGAATGATGATGCGTCGGGGGAATGGATCGGCCTGTAGCGGCCGAGGTAGCGAAGCCACATTCCGCTGTCATTCCGGGGCGCGCCTCTTGGCGCGAGCCCGGAATCCATTTCACCGCAGAGGTGTTGCACGATGGATTCCGGGTTCGCGCTGCGCGCGCCCCGGAATGGCGAGCGGGATACGCCAGCCATCCTGTCGCAATATCCTGCCGATTCTTTTGTTGCCTAAGCAACTAATTTGTGCGAACCCTTCCGGACAAGGACGACGGCGGAGGAACCGCCGCGTCCGATCTCGGAGGAAACAATGCTCGGCAGGGATGGTGCCGCGGGCAAACGCGGGCGCATGCCTAAAGACGTCGGCACGACGCGCCCGCGATGCGGCGCGTCAGGTGTAGCTGCTGTCCGTCACGGCGCCGAGATTCTCGTGCAGGCGGCGAAGCAGGTCGATCAGCACCTCGCGCTCGTCCTTGCTCAGGCAGGACAACAGGCGCCGCTCGCGCTCGAACGCCGCCACGATCACCTTGTCATGCGTGGCGCGGCCCCTTGCCGTCAGCGAGATCGAGTGGGTGCGGCCGTCGTTGGGATCGGTGCGGATCGAAATCAGCCCGCGCTTCTCGAGGCCCGCCAGCGTCCGGCTCACCGGCCCCTTGTCGAAGCCGATGACGTGGCAGATGCGCGAGGCCGGAATGCCGGGCTCGATCGCCAGCAGCGACATGATCCGCCATTCCGTGACGTTGACGCCGAACTGCTTCTGATAGAACGCGGTCGCGCTGTTCGAGAGCTTGTTGGCGATGAAGGTGATGAACGCCGGCACGTAACGCTCGAGATCGAGCGTCGGCCCCGCATCCGTGGGCGCGGGCTTTTGGCGGGCTTTGGTCGAAGACGGCGGCATATCGGGTTTCTGACTCGCGGCGTGCCGAAAGACCTAAGGGCATGCGCCGGCCTTTCACAAGATCAAAATGAGGGAGGACTTCAATGAGCGCACCCGGCTCCGGCGTATCAGGCGTCCCGCATCTCGACGTCGACCCCTTCGACATGACATTTTTTGCCGACCCCTATCCCACGCATCAGCTGCTGCGGGAGGCGGGGCCGGTGGTCTATCTCGACAAATGGAAGGTCTACGGCGTGGCGCGCTATGCCGAGGTCCATGCCGTGCTGAACGATCCCGCGACCTTCTGCTCCAGCCGCGGCGTCGGCCTGTCCGATTTCAAGAAGGAGACGCCGTGGCGGCCGCCGAGCCTGATCCTCGAGGCCGATCCGCCCGCGCACACCCGGACGCGTGCGGTGCTGTCAAAGGTGCTGTCACCGACGGTGATGAAGCAGGTGCGCGATCGTTTTGCCGCGGCGGCGGAGGAGCGGGTGGATGCGCTGCTCGAAAAGCGCAGCTTCGATGCAATCACCGACCTCGCCGAGGCCTACCCGCTGTCGATCTTTCCTGATGCGCTCGGCCTGAAACCCGAAGGCCGCGAGCATCTCATTCCCTATGCGAGCGTCGTGTTCAACGCCTTCGGCCCGCCCAACCGGCTGCGTCAGGAGGCGATCGAACGTTCGATGCCGCACCAGGCCTATGTCGCCGAGCAATGCCAGCGCGAGAATCTCGCACCCGGCGGCTTTGGCGCCTGTATCCATGCCCAGGTCGACGAGGGCGCCATCACGGCCACCGAGGCGCCGCTGCTGGTGCGCTCGCTGCTCTCGGCCGGTCTCGATACCACGGTCAATGGCATCGGCGCGGCCGTGTACTGCCTTGCCCGCTTCCCCGATCAATGGCAGCGCCTGCGCGGCGATCTCTCGCTGGCGCGTGGCGCCTTCGAGGAGGCGGTGCGGTTCGAGAGCCCGGTGCAGACCTTCTTCCGCACGACGACGCGCGAGGTCGAGCTGTCGGGTGCAACGATCGGCGAGGGCGAGAAGGTGCTGATGTTCCTTGCCGCCGCCAATCGCGATCCCAGGCGCTGGGACAGCCCCGACAGCTACGACATCACCCGCCGCACCTCCGGCCATGTCGGCTTCGGCTCCGGCATCCACATGTGTGTCGGCCAGCTCGTCGCCCGCCTCGAAGGCGAGGTGATGCTGACGGCGCTGGCGCGGCGCATCGCGAAGATCGAGATCACGGGCGAGCCGAAGCGCCGCTTCAACAACACGCTGCGCGGGCTCGACAGCCTGCCTGTCACCATCACCCCGGCCTGACGAGGAGTCTTGATGCCCGCCATCACCTTCATCCATTCCGACGGCAAGTCCGACCGCGTCGAGACCGCAGGCGGCGAGAGCGCCATGCAGGCCGCAACCCATCACGGTCTCGACGGCGTTCTGGCCGAATGCGGCGGCAACGCCATGTGCGCGACCTGCCACGTCTATGTCGACGAGGCCTGGCTCGGGCGCCTGCCCGCGATGGCCGACGATGAGGATGCGCTGCTCGACGGCACCGCCGCCGAGCGGCGGCCGAACAGCCGGCTGTCTTGCCAGATCAACATCACGCCCGAACTCGATGGGCTCGTGCTGCGTCTGCCGGAGCGGCAGGTCTGAATTTCGACGCGCCGGCAACGACCGGCAACCAAAAAGCAGGGGAGGGAATGATGAAGCATCTGAAATGGACACTCGCGCTGGCCGCGAGCCTGGTGACCGGCGCCGCGAGTGCCGAGATCTCCGACAATGTCGTGCGCGTCGGCGTGCTCAACGACATCTCCGGTATCTTCCAGGACACCAACGGCATGGGCTCGGTCGAGGCCGCGCGCATGGCGGCGGAGGATTTCAACGGCGGGGCTAAGGGCATCAAGGTGGAGATCGTCTATGCCGACCACCAGAACAAGGCCGATGTCGGCAATGCCATCGCGCGCAAATGGCTCGACGTCGAAGGCGTCGACGCCATCGTCGACGTCCCGAATTCGGCCGTCGGCCTCTCCATCAACACGCTGCTGCGCGACAGCCGCATGACGTTCCTGGCATCCTCGACCGCAAGCTCCGATCTCACCGGCAAGGCCTGCTCGCCCAACACCATCCAATGGGTCAACGATACCTGGGCGACCGGCAACACCACGGCGGCCGCGATGGTGTCGCGCGGTGGCAAGGACTGGTACTTCCTCACGGTCGACTTCGCGCTCGGCAAGGGCATCGAGTCGGAAGCGCAGAAGTACATCGAGTCGCATGGCGGCAAGGTGATCGGCTCGTCAAAACATCCGCTCGGCACCTCCGACTTCGCGTCCTTCCTGTTGCAGGCGCAGAGCTCGAAGGCGCAGGTGATCGGGCTGGCCAATGCCGGCGGCGACACCATCAATGCGGTGAAGCAGGCCGCCGAGTTCGGCATCCAGCAGAGCGGGCAGAAGCTCGTCGCGTTCCTGCTCTTCATCAACGACGTCCACGGCATGGGCATCAAGGTCGCGCAGGGCCTCCAGCTCATGGAAGCCTTTTACTGGGACATGAACGATGACACCCGCGCCTTCGCAAAACGGTTCGCCGCGCGGCCCGGCATGAACGGCAAGATGCCGAGCGGCAACCAGGCCGGCGTCTATGCTTCCACGCTCGCTTATCTCAACGCGGTCGCGGCGACCGGCAGCGACAATGCCAAGGACGCCGTGCCCGAGATGAAGAAGTTCAGAGGCAAGGACAAGCTGTTCGGCGATACCACGATCCGCCAGGACGGCCGCGTCGTGCATCCGATGTACCTGTTCGAGGTGAAGAAGCCGGAGGAGTCGAAATATCCGTACGACTATTACAAGCTGGTTTCGACGATTCCCGCGGAGCAGGCGTTCCGCCCGCTGGCGGAGGGCGGGTGTGAGCTGGTGAAATAGTTGGTCCCGTGCCCCGGGCGCGATGCAGCGCGAAGCGATGCACCGCAGAGCCGGGGCCCACAATTCTGGGTCCCGGCTCTGCGTCGCGTCATTTCATGCCGCGCCGCGTCCGGGACACGAGAGCACTGCTACACCACCTTGCTGCTTCCCTGCGTAATCAACCGCGCCGCGCGCTGATCTCGCGCGTAGATCCAGAGCCAGCTCAGCGCGACGCTGAGGCGGTGGCGCAGGCCGATCAGGAAGTAGATGTGGGCGATGCCCCAGATCCACCACGCGATGGTGCCGCGCAGCTTGATCTTGCCGAAATCGATCACCGCGAGGCGCTTGCCGATCTGGGCGAGGCTGCCGGCGTGCTTGTAGCGGAACGGGCCCGTTGGCGTGCCGTGCAACCGCGCCTTGATGGTCTCGGCGACATGACGTCCCTGCTGCTTGGCCGCCGGTGCGATGCCGGGCACCGGCTTGCCGTCCCAGGCGTTGATGCTGACAGTGTCGCCGATCGCGAAGATCTCGGGATGACCTGGGATCGTCAGATCGTCTTCGACCTGGACGCGCCCGGCGCGATCGGCCGGCGCACCGAGCCACTCGGCGGCGGGCGAGGCGCGGACGCCGGCGGCCCAGATTCTTGTCTTTGCCTCGAGCAGCTTGCCGCCGAACACGACGCCCTCGCGATTGATCTCGGTGACGGCCTGTCCCAGCACGACCTCGACACCGATCTTTTCCAGCGAGGCCTGCGCATAGGCCGAGAGGTCATCGGCAAAGCCCGCGAGCACGCGCGGACCGGCCTCGATCAGCACGACGCGCGCTTTGGTCGTGTCGATGTTCCGGAAATCGCCGGGCAAGGTGTGATGCGCCATCTCGGCGATGGTCCCGGCGAGCTCGACGCCGGTGGGACCGGCGCCGACGATGACGAAGGTCAGCCGCGCGGCGCGTTTCGCCGGATCGGTCTCGCGCTCGGCGCGCTCGAAGGCCACCAGGATATGGCGGCGCAGCGTGGTCCCATCCTCCAGCGTCTTCAGGCCCGGCGCCCATGCCTCCCACTCGTCATGGCCGAAATAGGCGTGCCGTGCGCCGGTCGCGATGACCAGCGTGTCGTAAGGCACCTCGCTGCCATCGTCGATCAGCACACAGCGCCGCTCGGCATCGACGCCGCTGACCGTCGCGAACAGCGTCGTCACCTCGCGCCGGTCACGCATGAGATGACGGATCGGCCAGGCGATCTCGCTGGTCGCGAGCGAGGCGGTCGCGACCTGGTAGAGCAGCGGCTGAAACAGGTGGTGGTTGCGGCGGTCGATCAGCGTGATCTCGACCGGGGCGCCCGCCAGCCGATAGGTCGCCTCCAGCCCGCCGAAGCCGGCGCCGACGATAACGACGCGATGGGGATTTGTGGCCATGATGCACCCTCGAATCTCGCTGCTGCTCACCTTCATTTAAGTGCGGATCGGGCGCCGCGGTCCAATAGCCGTCATCAATCGCGGCATAGGCTTGATGTATCGACCTGGCGCGAAAAAGCGCCGCAGGCTTGACCAGGCCTTGGCCGAAGTAAGTAGCATTATATTTCTTGCCATCGCCGATTGGGGCGAAATATGGTGCAGGGGCAGGCGCTGAGCCATTGGCGGCTCGACAGATTTTGCGTTCAATAGAGACAGGCCCGGGGCGGCGATCACCCCGCTTCCGGGACCAATAATTAAGGAGGGGAGTGGTTATGAGGACGGCATTCTGGCTGGCGGGCGCAGCGGCGCTGGTGCTGGCGAGCCCGGCATTCGCCGGCGACACCATCAAGATCGGTTTCGTCTCGACCTTCAGCGGCCCGACCGCCGTGATCGGCAACGACATGCGCAACTCGTTCGAGCTCGCGCTCGACCATCTCGGCCGCAAGATGGGCGGCAAGCCGGTCGAGGTGATCTACGAGGACGACGGGCAGAAGCCCGACGTCGGCAAGCAGAAGACCGAGAAGCTGGTGCAGTCCGACAAGGTCGATTTCATCGTCGGCTACATCTGGTCGAACGTGCTGCTGGCTTCGCTCAAGACCGCGGTGGACTCGCAGACCTTCCTGATCTCGGCCAATGCCGGCCCGTCGCAGCTCGCCGGCGAGCTCTGCAGCCCTTACGTGTTCTCGACCTCGTGGCAGAACGACCAGACGCCGCAGGCGGTCGGCACCTACATGAACCAGAAGGGCGTCAAGAGCGTGTTCCTGATCGGCCCGAACTACGCGGCCGGCAAGGACATGCTGGCCGGCGTCAAGAGCACCTTCAAGGGCGAGGTGGTCGGCGAGGAATATACGGTGTGGCCGAGCCAGCTGGACTTCTCCGCCGAGCTCACCAAGGCCAAGAACTCCAAGGCCGAGTCGATCTTCGTGTTCTATCCGGGCGCGGCCGGCGTCCAGTTCCTGAACCAATATGCGCAGGCCGGCATCAAGCAGCAGATCCCGCTCTACACCGCCTTCACGATCGATGAATTGTCGCTGCCGCTGCAGAAGGACAACGCGCTTGGCGTGCCCGGCGCGCAGCAATGGGTCAACGACCTGCCCAATGACGAGAACAAGAAGTTCGTCGCCGACTATCGCAAGAAGTATACCGGCCTGCGCCCGACCTTCTACGGCGCGCAGTCCTATGACGCCGCGAACCTGATCAACAGCGCCGTCGTCGCCGTGAAGGGCGACACCAGCAAGAAGGACGCGATGAAGGCCGAGATGGAGAAGGTGAACTTCAAATCGGTGCGTGGTCCGTTCAAGTACGGCAACAACCACATCCCGATCCAGAATTTTTACCTGCAGGACGTGGTCAAGGACGCCGAAGGCCAGCTCGCGCTCAAGACCGTCGCCACGATCGTCGAGAACGACCAGGATCGCTTCCACGACAAGTGCAAGATGAAGTGAGCGCGGTGTAGCCACGATCGACGTAGCCCCTTCTCCCCTTGTGGGAGAAGGTGGCATAGGTGGCCTTCGGCCGCCGTTCTTAAGAACGCCGAAGCAAAGCTTCGGCTATGGCGCCGGATGAGGGGTATCGCTCCGCGGATTCCTTGCGAGAGTTGTTCGCGCGGAACCCCTCACCCGTCTCGCCGCTATCGCGGCGAGCCACCCTCTCCCACAAGGGGAGAGGGTAATCACACCCTTGGCATGCTGGCGGGCCGCACCTCTCGCGCTTGCGCTGCCAGCCTGATGCCGGCATTGGCGGCGCCAAAGCCCTGATAATCCCTGCGCTCCACGATCTCGAAGAAGAAGCGCTCGTCGAAGATGTGGGTGTAGACCTGGAAGAACTCGCTGTCGCCGTCGCGGTCGTAGAGGATGTGATTGGCGCGCAGCTGCGCCATCAGCTCGGGTGCGAGGTCGTATTTGGCTTCGATGTCGTCGTAGTAATTGTCGGGGATATCCAGGAAATCGGCGCCGCGCTTGCGCATCGCCGCGACGGTGGCAAAAATGTCCTGGCATGCGAACGCGACATGCTGCACGCCTGAGCCAAAAAACTCCGAGATGAAGCGCGCCGGCAGCGTGCGGTTGGCGGAGGAGCCGTTGAGCACGAAGCGCAGGCTCTGATCGCCATTGATGATGGCCTGGCTCTGCACGAGGCCCCTGGGATCGGCGATTTCCATCTGCGGCAGGCGCTTGAGGTCGAGGATGCCGGTGTAGAACAGCAGCCAGGACAGCATCTCGTCATAGGGCATCGACTGCGCGATGTGATCGACGGCGAGCAGGGCGTCGGCGCTTGCATCGCTCGGCACAGGTTCGAAATCAGTGTCCCAGTTCTTGCCGGCCTGATCGAGGAAATAGAGCAGGCTGCCGCCGACGCCGTGGATCGCGGGAATCTCCAGTTCGCCCGGTCCGACCGGCTGGTAGAAGGTGCGCGCTTTCAGCGTCTCGGCGCGCTGCATGGCACGGCCGGCATTGTCGACATCGAGCGCGATCGCGCAGACGCCGGGGCCATGCGTCACATAGTGGGAATGCGCAAAGCCGTCGGTCTCGCAATTGATCACGAGCTCGACCTTGCCCTGCGACCAGCGCTCCACCGCCTTGCTGCGGTGCTTGCCGCTCCTGCGGAAGCCGAGCTGCGAGAACAGCCGCGCGAGCTCGCCGGCCTTGGTCTCGTTGACGGCAAACTCGATGAAGCCGGTGCCGCGGCTCTTCGCCTTCGGGGCCAGCGGCTCGCCGGCAAATTTCGGCCAGTCCGGTGCAAGCTGGTCCTCCAGCAGGATCAGCGAACGCAGGCCGTCGACCGCGGTCTGCGCCGCCGAGCCAGCGCGAAACTGGTCGTTGAAGATCTCCAGCGACAGCGGCCCGGCATAGCCGGTCGCCGCGACCGCGGTCATGAACTCGCCGACCGGCAGATCGCCCTGTCCGGGGAAGGAGCGGTAGTGCCGGCTCCATGACAGAATATCGAGCTCGAGCTTCGGCGCGTCGGCAAGCTGAACCAGGAAGATCTTGTCGCCGGGGATCGAGGCCATGGCGCGGGTCGGAAAGCCCGGTGCCAGCGCATGAAAGCTGTCGAGGATGACGCCGATCGCGGGGTGATCGGCGCGCCGCACGATCTCCCAGGCGTCGCGGTAGTCGTTGACATGGCGCCCCCAGGCCAGCGCCTCGTAGCCGACGCGCAGGCCACGTTTGGCGGCGCGCTCGCCGAGCTCGCGAAAATCGTCCGCGGCGCGGTCGATGCCGCCGAGCGAGGCGGGCGAGACGTTGGAGCAGATCAGCAAGAGGTCGGTGCCGAGCTCCTGCATCAGATCGAATTTGCGCATCGCGCGAGCAAAATTGCGCGTGCGCTGTGGCTCCGGCATGCCCTCGAAATCGCGGAACGGCTGGAATGCGCAGATCTCGAGATTGAGGTCCTTGCACAGCTTTGCGATGTCGCGCGGGCCCGCGCCGAACGACAGCAGATCGTTCTCGAAGATCTCGACCGCGTTGAAGCCGGCGGCGGCGATGGCGCGGAGCTTTTCGTCCAGCGCCCCTGAAAGAGAGACGGTCGCGATCGAGCGCTTGTTCATGCTGCCTGCTCCATGATCCGCCCCGGTGAGATTGTGTGGCCCGTGCGCGCGGCCTCGCTGACGGCTTCGACGACCGCAAGCGTTCCCATCGCGTCAGCGGCCGTGATCAACGGCTGTTCCTGGCCCCTGATGACCGCGCAGAAATGCCGAAGCTGCTCGACCAGCGGATCGAACGCGGGCGGCGCGACGGTCTCGCGCGACAGCGGTGCGTACCAGCCGGGCTCTCGCGTATAGGACCACAGCTCCATATTCGGCACGGACAGCGAACCGCCGGTGCCGGAAAAAATGTAGCAGGGCTGGTCGTGCCGGGGATAAGCGGGGTTCTCGCCCGAGGACAGCTCCCAGCTCCACGGCGCCGGCGTCGCATCCGACACGGTCACGGTTCCCAGTGCGCCATTGGCAAAGCGCAGCAGCAGCGCTGCGGTATCTTCGACCGCGAAGCCGCGCACCTTGTTCGAGGTCAGCGCCTGCACCTCGGTGATCTCGCCGCAGACGAAGCGGAGGTTGTCGATGTCGTGGATGAGGTTGATGAGCAGCGGTCCGCCGCCCTGCTCGCGCCGCCACGTCACCTCGAAATAGTCGTCGGGCTTCTTCAGCAGCCACAGCCCGACCACGGCGGTGAGCTGGCCAAGCCTGCCGGTCGCGACGGCCTCGCGCGCAGCCTTGATGATCGGGTTGTGCCGGCGGTGATGGCCGACCAGCATCGGCACGCCGGTTCGCTTGACGGCGGCGCAGAGGCGCTGCGCGGTGGCAACCGTCTCCGTCACCGGCTTTTCGATCAGCGCCGGCACGCCCGCCGCTGCGCAATCGAGCGCCATCGGCAAATGCAGCGTGTTGGGCGAGGCGATGACGAGGCCGTCGGGCTTGTCCTGCGTCAGCAGCGAGCGATGATCCGCATGCCAGGGCACATTGTGTCCTTCCGCGAGATCCTTCGCGGCAGGCGAGGGATCGGCGATGCCCGATAGCACGCAGCCCGGCGACTCCTCGATCAGCGCGATATGGCGGCGGCCGATCAGGCCGGCGCCGGCGACTGCAATGCGCATTGGCGCGCTCATGCCGCACTCTCCTCCATGGCGCCGCCGAGGAAGAGCTGTCCGATGCGCGGATCGTTCAGGATGCGCTCCGCCTTGTCAAGCATGCGGGTCTGGCCGAGCTCGAGCACGATGCCGATATCGGAGATTTCCAGTGCCGAGCGTGCGTTCTGCTCGATCATCAGGATGGTGACGCCGCGGTCACGCAAGCTCTTCAGGATATCGAAGGTCTGCTGCACCATCAGCGGTGACAGGCCGATCGAAGGCTCGTCGATCAGCACGAGCTTGGGTTCGAGCAGCAGCGAGCGGGCGATCTCGAGCTGCTTCTGTTCGCCGCCGGAGAGCGTCGAGGCCTGTTGCGCCGATTTCCGCCGCAGTGCCGGGAACAGATCGAGGGCCGCCTCGATCCGCCTTGGCAGGTCGATGCCTTTCCCGGCCGAGACCCCGCCAAGCTCGATGTTGCTGCGGACCGAGAGCTCCGGGAAAATGTTGCGGCCCTGCGGCACGTAGCAGATGCCGGCATTGAGCAGCGCGCGCTGGCTCAGATTGGTGACATCGCGGTTCGCGAAAGTGATCTTGCCTTCGCGCAGCTTGAGCAAGCCGAAGATCGCCTTGAACACGGTGGATTTTCCGGCGCCGTTCGGGCCGATGATGGTGGTGATGGTGGCCGGCGGCACCGAAAACGTGGTGCCGTTCAAGATCGTCATCTTGCCGTAGCCGCCGACGAGGTTGTGGACCGAGAGGATCGGATCGCTCATTGTGACCTCCTCAATGCCCGAGATAGGCTTCGATCACGGCGGGGTTCTTGCGGACCTCGTCGGGGCGTCCCATCGCCAGCACCTTGCCTTCCGCCATCACCATCACGCGCGAGCACAGCGACATCACGAACTCCATGTTGTGCTCGATCACGACGAAAGTGGCGTTCTTCTCGCGGTTGATCGCGACCAGTCGCTCCTTCAAATCCGCCAGCATCGACGGGTTGACGCCGCCGGCGGGCTCGTCGAGCAGCACCAGGCGCGGTCCGCCCATGAAGGCCATGGCGGCATCGAGCAGCTTCTGCTGTCCATAGGAGAGGCCGCCGGCGGGCTCGTCGGCGAGATGGTCGAGCTTGAAGAAGCCGATCATCTGGTTGGCAGTATCAGTCAGTCCGGCATCGGAGCGGCCGACGAGGCGCGAGGCCATGTTGCCCTGGTGCTCCTGTCCAGCGAGGATCAGGTTCTCGCGCACCGAGAGTTTTGGGAACACCTGCAACAGCTGGAAGGTGCGGCTGACCCCGAGCTTGTTGAGCTCGGAGGGACGCAGGCCCGTGACCACCTGGCCGTCGAGCTTCACTTCGCCGCCTGATGGCGTGAGCTGGCCGAGAATGCAGTTGAACAGCGTGGATTTGCCGCAGCCGTTCGGGCCGATCAGGCCGAGGATCTCGCCTTCGCGCACGTCGAAGCTGACGCCGTTGACTGCGTGGATGCCGCCAAAGCTCTTCTTGATGTCGGTGACTTCGAGGACCGCGCTCATTGCACCGTCTCCAGGCGCGACTTGGCGACGGCGCGGAGCGCAGAGGCCGCCTTGGTCCGCCGCGCCGCCATGTAACGATCGAGGATTCCCAGAATGCCGGTCGGCGACCAGATCAGCAGCAGCATCACTGCGACCGCGTAGAGCATCAGATAATAGCCTTCGGTGAAGCGCAGCCATTCCGGCAGCAGCACCGCGATCATCGCGCCGAGGAAGGGGCCGAAATAGAAACCGGCGCCGCCGACGATCACCATCATCAACAGGTCGAGCGAGAGCGACAGGTTGAAGGGAACAGGATCGATATATTGCGTCAGCGGCGCATAGAGCGCGCCGGCGACGCCGCCGAGTGCCGAGCCGATCGCAAACGCCATCAGCGTGTAGCGCCGCGTGTCGATGCCGAGCGATTGCGCGCGCAAGGGATTCTCGCGCAGCGCCATGAAGGCACGGCCCCAGGGCGAGCGGATCAACCACCACACCGCCACCGACACGATCGCGAGCGAGCCGAGGCAGACATAATAGAACGGCAGCGGCTTGTTGGTGGCGAAGCCGAAGATGTGCGGACGCGGAATGTTTGAGATGCCGTAGATGCCGCCGGTCAGCCAGCTCTCGTTGCGGAACACGAGGAAGGCCAGCGTCGAGAAAGCGAGCGTGACGAAGGCGAGATAGTGATGCTGGACGCGCAGCGCGGGATAGCCGAGCACCCAGCCGACCGCGAAGCTCAAGGCGATCGCAACCAGGATCGCCGCCGGCAGCGGCCAGCCATGCGTCGTCATGATCGCGGCGGCGTAGGCGCCAATGCCGACGAAGGCGCCCTGCGCCAGCGAGACCTGGCCGGCATAGCCGAGCGTAAGGTTGAGGCCCATCGCGGCGATGCTCATCACCGCCCACTGGCTCAGGATGAACAGGCCGTAGCGGTTGAAGTTCATGGGGACGAAGATCAGGCCGGCGATGACGGCAAGGCCGAGCGCGATCTTCAACGGTTTGGCGAAGCCGCTCATACGGTGCGCTCCTCGGCGCGGCCGAGCAAGCCCTGCGGCCGGAACAGGATGACGGCGATCAGGAAGATCATCGGCACGGCGGCGCGGTACTGCGTCGAGACATAGGCGGCCGCGAGATTGTCGAGCACGCCGATCAGGAGGCCGCCGGCGATCGCGCCGCGGACCTGGTTGAAGCCGCCGACGATCGCGGCGATGAACGCGGCCTGGCCCAGCACCTCGCCGGACGAGAACTTTGCGAGGTAGATCGGCGTGATCAGCAGCGAGGCCAGCGCGACCAGGAAGGCGTTGATCAGGAAGGTCAGGAGGATCATGCGCTCGACGGGCACGCCGATGATGCGCGCCACCGTCGGGTTCTGCGCCGCCGCCTGCATCTGGTGGCCGAGCGAGGTGCGATTCAGCAGCGTGGTCAGGCCGAGGACGGCGAGAATGGCGACGCCGAGCACGCCGATGCTTTGCAGCGAGACGGCGTGGCCGAGGATGGAGATGTCACCGGTCGGCACGATCGAGGGGAAGGGCGAAGCCTCTGCGCTGAAGAACTGCTTCACCGCTTCCTTGATGCCGATCGCCAGCGCCATGGTCGCGATCGCCAGCGGCAGCACGCCATGGCGCATCATCGGGTCGACCAGCAGCATCTTGAAGGCGAGGCCCAGCAGGATCATCGACAAGAGGATGCCGAGGATGATCGCGAGCCAGAATGGCGCGCCCGCATGCATCGCCGCCAGCATCAGAAACGCCGGCAGCATCACGAACTCGCCCTGCGCGAAATTGATGGTCTGCGAGGTCTGCCACAGCAGCGTGAAGCCGACCGCAACCAGCGCATAGATCGCGCCGGTGGCAAGTCCTGCGACCAGAAGATCGAATAGGTTGGACATGTTCCCCTCTCGCCTCTCCCTCTCCCCGCTTGCGGGGAGAGGGTCGGGGTGAGGGGGAGTCTCCGCGAGGTCGCTGATAGTTGGACTCGTGGAGGCTCCCCCTCACCCGGAATTTGCTACGCAAATTCCGGCCTCTCCCCGCAAGCGGGGAGAGGCAAAGAAAGCCTCACTTCACCTTCGGCAGCACCTGCTTCACGACCTGCTTGCCTTCGACCACCTCGACCAGGAAGCTCTGGCGGTCGATGTCGCCGGTGTCGCTGAAGGTGACGTCCATCAGGATGCCCGGCTCGTCCGCGGCCTTGATGGTCAGTCCGTGCAGCGTGTCGGCGAACTTCTTCGGGTCGACCTTGCCCATCTTCTCGGTGGTGGCCTTCACCATGTAGACGGCGAGGTAGCCTTTCAGGCCGTTATGGTCAGGGACGTAATTGTACTTCTTGGAAAACTTTTCGCGGAACGCCTTGATCAGATCGACCGGCGCATCGGTGGTGAGGCCGACATGGCCGCGCGCGCCGTTGGCGGCTTCGCCGGCAAGCTCGATCACCTTCTGGCCGATCAGCGTGGTCTCGCCCATCAGCGGTGCGGTGACGCCCTGGCGCTTCAGCTCCTTGAGGATGCGCGCGCTCTCTTCCTCGTTGAGATAGACGAACACGGCGTCGGGATTGGCGGCTTTGATCTTGCCGACGTCGGCGGCGAAGTCGGCCTGGCCCGCCTCGGTCGACAGATCCGCGACCACCTTGGAGCCGAGCCGGTCGAGCTCCTTGACCACGACGTCGCGGCCGCCGCGGCCGAAGTCATTGTTGACCCAGACCACCGCGACGGTCTTCGCCTTCATCTCGTCGTGAATGTACTTTGCGACCTTCGGCATCGACGACTGCTGGCCGAACGAGGTGCGGAACAGGAACTTGTTGCCGGCTTGCGTCAGCTCGGCCGCTTCGCCGCCCATGATCTGCGCGATGCCGGCTTCGGCCGCGAGCGGGGCGGTGACCTTCACCGAGCCGGAATAGCCGGGCCCGAGCAGCACATAGGGCTCGGCGTCGAGCGCCTTCTGCACCTGGGCGCGCGCCACGCCGGGGTTGGACTGCGAGTCGGCATGGGTGACCTCGAGCTTGCGGCCGAGCACGCCGCCCTTGGCGTTGATTTCCTCGATTGCGAGATCGATACCGTTCTTCCAGTTGGTGCCGACGGTGGCGCCGCCGCCCGAAAGCTCGGCGACGTCGGCGAGCTTGATCGCCTGCGCGTGGACGCTGGTTGCAGTCGCGAAGGCAAGCAGGGCGCCTGCCAGCAAAGTCGATTTCATGGTCTCTCCTCCCATTGTCGTTGATGTTGTCCGCGGCCTTGTGTCCGGCCGCTTCCGTTATGCTGCGTGATAGGCTGAGCTACGTGCCGCCATCACCTCATCGAATGCCTCTCCCATGACTTCGGTCGATGGAGCAAGGCCCGTAAACAGTTCGAACGCGTCGGCCGCCTGGTAGATCGCGAGCTCCCGCCCGGTCATGATCTTGGCGCCCTTGGCTTTGGCCGCGGCCAGCAGCGGCGTGATCAGCGGCGAATAGACGGCGTCCGCGACCCACAGGTTTTCGCGCAGCAGCGAGGCGGGGACCGGGGTGTCGCGGTTCGGCAGCATGCCGACCGGCGTGCCGTTGACGAGGCCGGTCGCGCCGTCAAGCGCGTCCTCGACGCTTCGGGCCACCCGTGCGCCGCCATGCCTGGCCAGCAGCGCGGCAAGCTTTTCGGCGCGTGCCGGCTCGCTGTCGAAGATCCGGAGGTCCGTTACCTTCAGGCTCGCCAGCGCAAAGGCGATCGCCTTGCCGACGCCGCCGGTGCCGATCACGGCCACCGCATTTCCGGTGGGAGCCAGCAGCGGCGCGACCGCGCGCGCAAAGCCCGTGGTGTCGGTATTGTGGCCGATCAGCCGGCCGTCTTTGACGACGACGGTGTTGACCGCCGCCATCCTCGCCGCAGCCGGTGCCAGCTCGTCGAGCAGCGGCACCACGGCTTCCTTATAGGGAAAGGTGACGTTGACGCCGGCAAAGCCGAGCCGCCGCACGCCTTCCAGCATCATGGCGAGGCCGGCGGTGTCGGCGCCGGCCACCTCGATGAGCTGGTAATGGCCGCGCAGGCCGAGCGCCTCGGCGGCGCGCTCGTGCATGGCGGGGGAGGCGGAATGCGCGATCGGCGCGCCGATCAGGCCGGTGAGGAGCTTCTTGCTGGCGGCATATCCGCGCTTCGACATGGTTCGCTATCGTCTCGTTGGGAGCGTTCAGTCCCGGCCATTAGCGGAGAAATCCGCTCAATTCCAAGGGGCTTCCAGGGGCGACGATAGTCTTTCCCCTGCCTAACACAATTACCCTTTTGTCCTGCAAACCTAACATGATGTTATTTCTTCCGTCCGCGTGCCGGGGCGGCCTTGCCGTTGCCGCGGGCCGGCTCGACCGCGCGCATCTCGGCGCGCAGGGACTCGATGAAATACTCGACGTGAAGCGACAGCGGCGCGCCGCGCTTGACCGCGATATAGGTGTCGAAACGCGTCGGCTCAGTGATCTTGATCAGCTCGATCCCGGGATAGCCGCCATGGGCCACCGTGAACTGGTCGATGATGGCGATGCCGAGCCCCGCCTTCACCAGCGCGCAGACCGTGGTGCCGAAGCGTGCGCGGATGGTGATGTTGTAATCGAGTCGGTGGCGCGCGAAGATCTCGGCCATGATCCGCCCGTAAGGGTCGTTGGGATCGATGCCGATCAGCGGATAGCGGGTGATCTCGGCGGCCGAGACCTGCTTGCGGCCGGCGAGCTCGTGGCCCGGCGGCACGATGCAATAGAGCTCGCCCGAGGCGAGCGGCATGAAGTCGAGCCCGGAATGCTCGAGTCGGTAGCTCATCGCGACGCACTCGCCGCGGCCGAGCAGGAGATAGTCGATGGCCTCCTCGAGCTTGAGGATGTTGATGTCGATGCCGAGATCGGGGTAGCGGCGGCGGACGCGCTCGATCGCGCGCGGCACCATCACTTGCGAGATGCTCGGCACCGAGCCGATGCGCAATTCCGAGAGGCCGCCGCGCCCGATCTTGGAGATGATCTCGGAGAGATCGTCGACCTTCTTGTAGACGCCGTTGATCTGCTCGAAGATGTTCTCGGCTTCCGGCGTCGGGAAGTAGCGGCCGTTCTGGCGCTGGAAGAAGCGGATGCCGAGCGAGCGCTCGGTGTATTTGACGAGGCGGCTGATCCCCGGCGCCGAGACGTTGAGCAGCTTCGCCGCGCCGCCAATGGTGCCCGTCACCATCACGGCACGGATCACTTCAACCTGGCGCAGCGTCATCATGTCCTGACATCCGAAAGACGATCTTGGAAGTGATCATCTCACGAGAGCCGTGATGTCATCCAGCGGCAAGTGTGTGTCAATGTGGAGGGAGAGTGGCCTGCTCTTACCCTCTCCCCTTGTGGGAGACGGGTGAGGGGTCTCTGTCCGCGACTTCAAATGGGAGTTGGATTCGCGGAGAGAGACCCCTCATCCGGCGCTTCGCGCCACCTTCTCCCACAAGGGGAGAAGGAAAGAATTTCCCGGTCAGAGTGTTTCGACTAAAATCTGCGCGTTCAGATGGAAGGGCGTCGTCGTCGCGCGATCTTTTGCATCGGCGTCGCTTGCTGCAACTGCGTTCTAGCTCGCCGGGCCCTCGGGCAAAATGCTGTCCGCCAACTCCGCGCGCTCGCTCTGCAGCACCTCGCGCGCGAACTCGATGATCTTCTGCTTGTTTGCCGTTTCGCGCACGGCGAAAAACACGCGGTTCAATTCCAGGCCGAGCACGCTGTTGAGGGCGATGTTCTCGTCGTCCATCGTGGTTTTCCCGCTTTCTACGCCTTTAGGTGTAACTTGACGTCACTTCTTCCACAAGTAGATTAAGGCCTTAGAGCAGGTCGCTACCGGTAAACTACGGGACCAGCGAATTGAGGCAGCCCTCGAATACGTGCTATACGGGACGGTGTGGGTCAGGAATTGCACCGATGTCCGCCGTAGACTATGGCCGGGAGGCGCTCGACTTCATTGAAGGCCTTGGGGCTTATCGCGCCGTCCCAGACGCGATGAACGCGCTTGAAACAGCGTTCGGTCGCTTCGGCTTCGAAACCATCATCGTGACGGGGCTGCCGAATCCCGATCAGCGCTTTGCGCAGATGGTGCTCGCCAAGCGCTGGCCCGCGGGCTGGTTCAGCCTCTACACCCAGAACAACTATGACCGCGTCGATCCGGTGGTTCGGCTGTGCCGGCAATCGGTCAACCCGTTCGAGTGGTCGGAAGCCCCCTATGATGCCGAGCTCGAGCCTGAGGCGGCCGAGGTGATGAACCGCGCCGGCGATTTTCGCATGTCGCGCGGCTTCATCGTGCCGATCCACGGGCTCACCGGCTATGAAGCCGCGGTGTCGCTCGGCGGCGTCCATCTCGACCTCAATCCCCGCAGCAAGCCGGCGCTGCACCTGATGGCGATGTATGGCTTCGACCACATCCGCCGTCTGCTCGAGCCGACGCCGTATCCCTCGACGCGTCTCACCCCGCGCGAGCGCGAGGTGATCTCGTGGGCCTCGCAAGGCAAGTCGGCCTGGGAGATCGGCGAGATCTTGCATATCACGCAGCGTACGGCCGAAGAGCATCTTGCAACCGCCGCGCGCAAGCTCGGCGCGGTCAACCGTACGCATGCGGTGGCGCTGGCGATTCGCGGCAAGATCATCAATCCCTAAGCCGACGTACTGGGAAATTTCCCAATATCGAACCTGCGTCTTTTCGCAGATTCTTTCCCCCATTGAGGCTGAATGGGGGTTTTCATGATTCACGCAATTTCCGCGGTCAATCGCCACCTTTACGAAGACGTACTGGAACAACATTTCAGGCTGCGCCACGATATCTTCGTCGAGGAGCGGCGCTGGGAGACGCTGCGCCGGCCGGATGGCCGCGAGATGGATTCCTATGACGACGAGGACACCGTCTATCTGCTTGCACTGGAGGGCCGGCGCGTCGTCGGCGGCCACCGGCTCTACCCGACCACCAAGCCTTCGATGATGAGCGAGGTCTTCCCGCATCTGGCGGCGGTGCGCGGCTGTCCCGTGGATCCGCTGATCTGGGAGTGGTCACGCTACTTCGTCGTCCGCGACCGCCGCGACGGCGCTCTCAACCTGCAACTGATGGCGGCGGTGCAGGAGTTCTGCCTCAATCAGGGAATCGCGCAGGTCAGCGCGATCATGGAAACCTGGTGGTTGCCGCGCTTCCACGAGGCGGGTTTCGTCGTGACGCCGCTCGGCCTGCCGGCCCTGGTGGAGAGCGCGTGGACCATGGCGGCCACCATCGACATTCGCCGGGAGACGCTCGATGCCCTGCATGGTCGCATCGGCATGGCTTCCGTCGTGCAGCAGGACGGCCCGCATCTCGATGCCGTCGCCCGTGCCAACCTCTGCGGTCTTGCTGCCGCGCAACGAAAGAGTGCCTGAGATGTCGAACATGATGCGGGACAGCCAGATCATGGCGCAAACCCAGGACGAGAACCTCGGCTACATGTCCGACATGGCGCTCGAACTGGCGCAGATGGCGGACGACTCCGGACTGACGACGCTCGCCTATCTCTTCCGGATGGCGGCGCTGGAGGCTTCGACGGTCAACACCGTGCTCGCCGAGCCGGACGATTTTCCCCAGCAGATGACGTCGCACTAGACGCATCCTTGCTTCATTCGACGACGTTCGCACCCTCTCCCCGCGAAGAGCGGGGGGAGGGTGAAGTCATTTGGGTGCGGCAGGTTGCCCCATCCTGCGCGGCAGCCTTTTTGCATTGCGAGGCGTGTCGCGGCCCACATGTGCCGGGATGCAACAAAGTGCATGTTTGGTGTCGAATCGCTCTTGCCTCGGAACGATACTGCCATTACCCATTTTTCGGCCTTGAAGAGGCAGGGGGAGCTCTTTCACTGATGGCGACTGTGTTCGAACATCGGCGCGACGCTGCGTGCGCCTGAAAGAGTTTTGATGCTGCTCGTCGTCGAACAGTTCCTGAACGGATTGCAGTTCGGCCTGCTCCTGTTCCTGCTCGCCGCCGGCCTGACGCTGGTGTTCGGGATCATGGATCTCGTCAACCTCGCGCACGGCTCGCTCTACATGATGGGCGCCTATTTCGCCGCGACCTTCGCGGCGTGGACCGGCAGCTTCCTGCTCGGTGCGCTGATGGCGTTAGGGGCCACGCTGGTGCTCGGCATCGTGCTCGAGGTGACGGCGCTGCGGCATCTCTACGGGCGCGACCATCTCGACCACGTGCTCGCGACCTTCGGCCTGATCCTGTTCTTCAATGAAGCCGTGCGGTTGATTTGGGGCCCGGCGGGCCTTGCGCTGCCTTTGCCGGCCTGGCTCACCGTGCCCGTGCCGATCCTGCCTGGCATTCACTATCCCGCCTATCGGCTCGCCATCATCGCGGTGGCGCTGCTGGTTGCTCTGCTGCTCTATCTCGGTGTGATGCGCACCCGCATCGGCATGCTGATCCGCGCCGGCGCCTCCAACCGCGAGATGATCGGCGCACTCGGCATCAACATCAAGCTGCTCTACACGCTGGTGTTCGGCCTGGGGGCCGCGCTCGCCGGCCTTGCCGGCCTGATGCAGGCGCCGATCCTCACCGTGCAGATTGGCATGGGCGAGAACATCCTGATCCTCGCCTTCGTCATCATCGTGATCGGCGGCATCGGCTCGATCCGCGGCGCCTTCCTGGCCGCGATCTTCGTCGGCATGATCGACACGCTCGGCCGCGCCTTCCTGCCCAATCTGCTGCGGCAGGTGCTGAGCGGCGCCGCCGCCTCCACCGCCGCGCCTGCGCTGTCCTCCATGCTGATCTATCTCCTGATGGCGATCGTGCTGGTGGTGCGGCCGGAGGGGCTGTTTCCGGCCAACCGTCGATGAAGGGGTTGAGCGTGAGCAAGGCCGTCACGGCCCTGATGCTGGCGGGCCTCGTGCTGCTGCCGCTTTATTCGTCGCTATCAGGCAACATCTTCATCCTGACGCTGTTCACCCGCATCGTCATCCTGGCGCTGGCGGCGGCGAGCCTCAACCTCATCATGGGTTTTGGCGGCATGATGAGCTTTGGCCACGCCGCCTATCTCGGCATCGGCGGCTATGCGGTCGGCATGCTGGCGCAGGAAGGCGTCGGTTCCGGCTTCGTCCAGTTTCCGGTCGCGCTCGCGGCGTCCGCGATCTATGCGCTGGTGATCGGCGCGCTTTCTTTGCGCACCCGCGGCGTCTATTTCATCATGATCACGCTCGCCTTCGCGCAGATGGCCTATTATGTCGCCTCGGGCCTGGCGCGTTACGGCGGTGATGACGGCCTCACCGTCTACAAGCGCAGCGACTTTTCCGGGCTGATCAATCTCGGTAACCGCACGCAGTTCTACTATCTCTGTCTCGCCTGCCTCTTCGGCGTGATCTTCCTGATCTGGCGCATCGTCAATTCACGCTTCGGCCTCGTCGTGCAGGGCCTGCGCTCGAACGAGCAGCGCATGCAGGCGATCGGCTTTCCGGCCAAGCGCTACCAGCTGGTCTGCTTCGTCATATCAGGCACGATGTGCGGCCTTGCCGGCGCGCTGCTCGCCAACAATACCGATTTCGTCAGCCCGGCCGTGATGTACTGGACGCGTTCCGGCGACCTCATGGTGATGGTGATCCTCGGCGGCATGGGCACGCTGTTCGGCCCGATCATGGGCGCGGTGGTGTTCCTGCTGCTGGAAGAGTTCCTGTCGCAGATCACCGAATATTGGGCGCTGATCATGGGCCCACTGCTGCTGCTGATCGTGCTGTTCGGCCGCGGCGGCATCATGGGCATGCTCGGGAGGGCTGGCCGTGGCTGAACCCTTGCTCCGCGTCGAAAAGCTAGTGCGTCGTTTCGGCGGCATCCTCGCGACCGACAACGTCTCGCTCGACGTCGCGGCCGGTGAGCTGCACGCCATCATCGGCCCGAACGGCGCCGGCAAGACCACGCTGATCAGCCAGCTCACCGGGCATCTCGAGCCGCATTCCGGCAGCGTCTCGCTGGCCGGGCGCGACATCACCTATTTGCCGGCCTATCGCCGCTGCGCGCTGGGGCTCGCGCGCTCGTTCCAGATCACCTCGCTGCTGCTCGACTTCACCGCGGCGGACAACGTCGCGCTGGCGGCGCAGGCGCATGCCGGCACCTCGTTCCGCTTCTTCGCTAACGCGCGCAAGGAGAAGGGCCTGCGCGATACCGCCCACGCCGCACTCGACCGCGTCGGTCTCGGCCATCGTGCCGACGTCGTCGTGAACAGGCTCAGCCATGGCGAGCGGCGCGAGCTGGAGCTTGCGGTTGCGCTCGCGAGCAAGCCGAAACTCTTGCTGCTCGACGAGCCCATGGCGGGCCTCGGCGTGACTGAATCGCAGCGCATGGTGAAGCTGCTTCAGGAGCTGCGCAAAGAGGTCTCGATCGTGCTGGTCGAGCACGACATGCCGGCGGTGTTCGCGCTGGCCGACCGCATCTCGGTGCTGGTCTATGGCCGCGTCATCGCTTCCGGCGATCCGGCCGCGATCCGCGCCAATGAAGAGGTCAAGCGCGCCTATCTCGGCGATCAGCATGTGGTGACGCATCATGGCTGACGCGCTGCTCGAGGTCGACGGCATCGAGACCTGCTACGGCCTGTCCCAGGTGCTGTTCGGTCTGTCGCTGTCGATCAGCTCGGGCGAGATGGTCTCGCTGATGGGCCGCAACGGCATGGGCAAAACCACAACCATCCGCTCCATCATGGGTCTCACGCCGGCACGCGCCGGTGCGATCCGTTTTGCCGGCGCGGAAGTGCGGCAGTTGCCGTCCTACAGAATTGCAAAACTCGGCGTCGGCCTGGTCCCCGAGGGCCGGCAGATCTTCCCGAACCTCACCGTCCGCGAAAATCTTGTCGCCGCTGCCGCCGACCGCTTCGGCAGCAGTAACCCCTGGACGCTGGCCGCGATCTACTCCCTGTTCCCGCGGCTTGCCGAGCGCGCCGCCAACATGGGCAACCAGCTCTCCGGCGGCGAACAGCAGATGCTCGCGATCGGCCGCGCGCTGATGACCAATCCGAAGCTGCTGATCCTGGATGAAGCGACCGAGGGCCTCGCGCCGCTGATCCGCGAAGAAATCTGGCACTGCCTGTCGCTGCTCAAGAGCCGGGGGCAGTCGATCCTGGTCGTCGACAAGAACGTCGACCACCTCGCCCGCATCTGCGACCGCCACTTCATCATCGAGCGCGGCAAGACCGTATGGAGCGGCACATCCAACGAGCTGATGGCCGAGCCGGATTTGCAGCACAAATATTTGGGGATTTAGCGAGCTGGAAGGCGAGGTGAGGAGTGGAATGCGGACGCCTCACACTCAGTGTCGTGCTGGCGAAAGCCAGGACCCATACCGCGTGATCTATCGGCTGTGGTCAGTATGAACACCGGGTGAGGAGTCTTCGCCAAACGCCCTCTTGGGGTAATGGGTCCTGGCTCCCGTGCGCAATTGCGCACTAGGCCAGGACGACGTCGGCCATCACCAATAAATCCCATGCCGATGCAGCTCGCGGATCACCCGCGCCTCGGTGGAGGGCTGGTGGCGCTTCGGCTTGGCGGTTTCGGCCGTGGTTGCCGCCGGCGCCGCGACGGGCCGGGCGGGCGTTGTGGCGGCCGGAGCTGCTGTGACAGGCGCTGTCGATGTCGCTGCACCGGTCGTCGCTGTTGACGTTGGCGCGGTCGTCGCCGTCTGCACATTCGTCGGTAGCGGTGCCGACGGGGCCTGGGTGGTCTGCGGCGTCGCCACTGTTGTGGCGGGCTGCTCCGCCTGCTGGCTCGCACTGCTGGCTGCCAGGCTCAGGCTCCGCGAACCGCCGGCATGAGCCCCGGTTGCGAGCAGCGACATCACCGCGATCAGGATCAGCTTGCGCATGACAACCCTCATCATCTGGTCAATCCGTCTTACCCAATTCGCCTACACCGGCACTAACGCGTAAACCGATGCATCCCGATCTCGATCAGGGTTGCCCGGCAGGACAGGCGATAAATCAGGCTGAACAATCGACCCCACATGACCGAACTCCGTTGTTGATCACGTGCTGAACTTATAGACCGCGCGTCTTTCCGGCGTTTTTCTCGGCATAGAGAAAATGACTTCATCCAGGATGGTTGCGATGTCGTCGGAACATTCCGGATGAAATCGCCTCACACGGGTGTGAGCACTGCATCGGGCAGAGGCCGGCCGGATTCCGATAGAGGCCGGTAGTTGTCCCGAGATGAAGCGCGCGCGGCACGGCGGTATCGTGCGGCGTCTTCAGGCCTGGCTGTTGAATGAGTTCCGATCGCGAAGAGAATCCGCCGATCCTCATCTGCTCGAAATGCAGGCGCCCAATGAAGTTCCTGGCGACACTACCGGGAATAGTCACACTACCTCCGGAGCACGCCTATACTTGTGTCCCGTGTGGTCGCGTCGACACGATTCCGCTGAAGTAAGTCGCCGGTGCCGGATTGGGCCGGATGCGCTCAGAACATCTCGAAATATTCGCGATGCTCCCAGTCGGTCACTTCAGACAGGAAACGGTCGATCTCGGCGTTCTTGATGTGAGTGTAGTAGTCGACGAACTCTGCTCCGAACTTTTCGCGGAAGAACGGATCGTCCTTCAGCGCGGCGACCGCATCGCGCAACGACTTCGGCAACAGCGGTGCCTTGGTCTCGTACGGCGTGTCGGCCGACGGGCCGGGATCGAGCTTGCGGTCGACGCCGTCGAGGCCTGAGAGAATCTGCGAGGCCATGTAGAGATAGGGGTTGGCTGCGGGCTCGCCGATGCGGTTCTCCAGGCGCGTGGCGGCATCGTCGGCGCCGCCGAGCACGCGGATCATCACGCCGCGATTGTCGCGGCCCCAGATCGCGCGGTCCGGCGCCAGCGAATAGGAGCGGTAGCGCTTGTAGCCGTTGATGGTCGGCGTGGTGAACACGGTGGACGCACGGGCGTGGTCGAGCAGGCCGGCGAGGTAGGACTTGCCGAAGGCGCTGAGCGGCTCGCTGCCCTCTTTCGCCATGAACTGGTTCTCGCCGCTCGTGCGCGAGACGATCGACTGGTGCAGATGCCAGCCGCTCGCGAACACGTTCGGCAGTTTCGGCCGGCACATGAAGGTGGCGTGATAGCCGTGGCGGCGGGCAATCTGCTTCACGGCGCTGCGGAACAGCACCATGTTGTCGGCGGGCTCGAGGCCCTTTCTCGGCTGGAAGGTGAATTCGCACTGGCTCGGCCCGAACTCCACCTCGACCGAACGTAGCGGCAACCCCAGCGCGATGACATCGCGTCGAAGAATCTCCAGCACCGGCTCCATCTGATCGAAGCGCTGCTCGGTGAGATATTGATAGCCGTGGCTGAGCAGGCTCACCGACGGCGGCGTGCCGGGCTGTCCCGCGTCCTCCGCGCGCATATGCGGGTCGTCGAGCCTGAAGATGTGGAATTCGACCTCGAGCCCGGCGACGAAATCGTAGCCGCGCCCGCCGAGCTCATCGAGCACGCGCTTGTAGAGCCCGCGCGTCGCGAACGGCACGGGACGGCCGTCCTGGAAATAGAGGTCGCACAGCACCCAGCCCGTGGTCGGCGCCCACGGCAGCACGCGAAAGGTGGTGGGATCGGCGACCATCAGCACATCGGCGGCGCCCTCCATCTCCTTCATGCCGAAGCCGCCGCCTGACGTGAACACCGGAAACACCGTGCGGTGCGAGGTGTCTTTCGCCAGCATGGTCGTGGTGATGGAGCAGCCGCTCTCCAGCGAGGCGATCGCTTCAGTTGCGACGATGGTCTTGCCGCGCAAGATGCCGTGCTGGTCGGGGAAGGCGAGGCGGATGACCTCGAGGTTCCTATCCTCGACGATGCGGCGCATGCGCGCCGCGGCGTCCTTCTGCTCATCCGACCACAGCGCATGGCGCGCGACGAAAGTCACTTCATCACTCCCTCAACTGCCGTAGGGTGGGCAAAGCGAAGCGTGCCCACCGTGTCTATCGTCCTCACGGAAACATGGTGGGCACGGCGCTTTGCGCCTTTGCCTACCCTACGGGGTCCGTGCACGCACGTCACTCCGCCGCTGTCAGCCGATGCACCTTGCCTTCGATCTCCTTCGGCACCGGTGCGGTCCACGGCGCGCCGCGGCGGCGCTTGACGTCGACCTCCATCCAGTAGGTCTCCCAGCCCCGCGTCGGCCCGATGCCGTCCATGGTCGCCGGCCCCTGGATGCTGCGCGCGTTGGCCTCGTCCAGGAACAGCATCGGCTTCTCGCCGCCCTGGACCTTCTCGATCTCCTGCCGCAGCAGGCGGCGATATTGCACGATCGCCTTGTCGGACTGTCCGAGATGCTCCTTGGTGCGGTCCTGGATCGCGCCCATCGACTCCACCGCCCACTGGTCGTGGACGTTGATGTCGTTGCCCATGCCGGTATAGGTCGCGGTCTGCTGCTCGTGCGGATCGAAACCGTAATCGTTGCTGCGGTTCTTGCGCGATTTGTAGTCGGGCATCTCATAGAGCTCGAGCCGCTGGTCGCGCATCTTCTGCTTGTCGACCGGGTTCGTGTAGCTGGTGAAGATCGCGTACCAGTAGCAGTTCTCGTCATCGACAGGCACGTGCCACTGCGTGATCGTCATCTCCGTGCTCATGGGGATGACGAAGCCGTGCGGGAACAGCTGGTTGGTGACACGCACATGGGTGCGCTCCTCATCGATCTCGCGCAGCGCGATCAGCCGCAGGCCATATTCGGTGTGCTCGACATTGATGATCGGGCGGTCGTATTCGCGCAGGATCTTCGTCATCGGCAGGTCGGAGCCGGCCGAGGCGCCGCGGAATTGCTTGCCGTAGGCTGTGGAGGTGTCTTCGTCCTCGAAGAAGCGGTGCAGATAGGAGGCGTGCGCGGGATCGATGCCGACTTCCAGCGCCTGCAGCCAGTTGCAGGCCATGTGACCCTTGAACGCGAAAGTATGGCTGCCCGGCGCAATGAAGCAGTCGATCTCCGGGAATGCGGGCGGCTCGCCTTCGCCGAGATAGGCCCAGAGGATGCCGCTCTTCTCCACCACGGGATAGGAGCGCTGGCGGATGTTCTGGCAGAGCTTCGAGTCCTTCGGTTCGGCCGGCGTCTCGATGCATTGACCGGTGGCGTCGAACAGCCAGCCGTGAAAGGCGCATCGCAGGCCGCCATGCTCGAGCCGTCCGAAGGCGAGGTCGGCGCCGCGATGCGCGCAGTGGCGGTCGATCAGTCCGTAGCGTCCGGTCTCGTCGCGGAACAGCACGAGGTTCTCGCCGAGCAGTTTGACGGGACGGATCGGCCGCGCACCTTCCAGCTCGTCGACCAGCGCCGCCGGCTGCCAGTAGCTCCGCATCAGCTTGCCGCAGGGGTCCTTCGGCCCGGTGCGGGTGATCAGGTCGTTCTGCTCCTGGCTCATCATGGCGACTGCATCCTTTGTGGAGTGGCGTTTGTTCGCCTATTGAACGAATGGGCGAATTATGACATGCCCTGGATCGGCAGCAAGCACTATTTTGCAGGATTGTCCCGGCGCCATGCCCAAGCTGAAGCGGAGTGAGACTGACGAGCGCCCGACGGATTTCGTCGAGGCCCTCGATCGCGGCCTGCGCCTGCTTCAGTGCTTTGGCACCAATGCGGGTCCGATGACGCTGAGCGATCTTGCCCGTGCCGCGGATCTGCCGCGCGCGACCGCGCGGCGCATGCTGTTCACGCTTCAGCGCGGCGGTTTCGTCAGTGGCGACGGAAAACTGTTCTCGCTGACGCCGCATGTGCTGACGCTGGCTGCGTCCTATTTGCGCTCCAATCAGCTCGTCGCGGTGCTCCAGCCTGTGCTCGATCGCGTCGCGACGGCGGCGAACGAAATCTCCTCGCTCGCAGTGCTCGACGGCGACGAGGTCGTGTTCATCGCGCGCAGCAGTCCGGCGCGCATGTTCTCGGGTGGGCTGGAGATCGGCTATCGCTTGCCGGCCTTCTGCACCTCGGTCGGCCGCGCCATGCTCGGCCGGCTCGACGATGCCGATCTCGCCGCGCGCCTGACGGCGATGAAGCGGGAGGCGCTGACGCCGCAGACGGTGACCGACCCGAAGGCGCTGCTCGCGCGCATCGCCGCCGACCGTGCGCAGGGCTATGCGCTGGTCGACCGCGAGGCCGAACCGCATTTCCGCTCGATCTCGGTCCCCGTCCGCCGCTACGACGACGTGATCGTCGCCGCCATCAACATGGGCGCCCATGTCGATCGCGTGCCGGCACAGGAACTGATCGACCGCTTCCTGCCGCTGCTCCGGGAAGGCGCGGAGGCGGTGCGTTCGCAATTGCTGTAGCCCCGTAGCCCGGGTGAGCGCAGCGACACCCGGGAAACCATCGCAAAATCCCGGATGTCGCTTCGCTCATCCGGGCTACGGGACTATAATGCGCCCCACACAAGACCAGGGAGCACGCCATGCAACACACCATGGTTCCCAGTGATCGCGTGCAGCACGTCGCCGTCTATGGTTGTGACGGCACGAAGCTCGGCACGATCGAGCGGTTGATGCTCGACAAGGTGAGCGGAACGGTCGCCTACGCCGTGATCAAGACCGGCGGCCTGCTTGGTACTCATCACCATTATCCGGTGCAGTGGAGCGCACTGAAATATGATCCGGCCCGTCAGGCCTTCCAGGTCGAACTGACGTCGGAGCAATTGAGCAGCGGCCCCTGCGAAGTCGATGGCGAGGCGTTCGATTGGGGCGACCGCTCGCGGCCCTACCAGCATCCGAACTACTGGTCGATCTAGCCGCGTCGGAAGTACGGGCTACACCCCGGCAAGCAGCGTCACTGCCGGTTGCGCATCCAATCGGCGAGGCCTGATATCGCCTTATCGAGGTCCTGCCGCGCAGCGAGGTCGGCGATCGTCTCCTCCATCGCGCCGCGCATGCAGAGCATCCACGCGTCGCGTTCGGCGTCCCCAATGGCAAAGCCGATATGGCGCTGGCGCAGCCGCGGATGTCCCTTCTCAGGAGTATAGAGGCGCGGGCCGCCGGTCCATTCGGTGAGGTAGCGCTTCAGCACATCCCGGATCAGGCCGAGATCGTCCGCATGCATGGCGCGGATGATTTGCGCTTCCGGCAGCGTGTCCATCCGCTCGTAGAAGCGGTCGACGAGACGATCAATCGTGGCACTGCCGCCGATCCGCTCGAACATGGAGATTGCGACGTCGCTATCGGTCATCGTTGGTCCTGTGTGATGCAAGGCCCTTCATATTGTCTCTGTTTCAGAAACGAAAAGGGATCCGAAGTGTTTCCGCGTGCTCAGCTATGCTCCCTCCCCCCTTGCGGGGTAGGGGAATCGCATTTGGCAGTAGAGGGGTGTTGCCAGACGGTTGGAACTGGATTCTTTGGGT
>NZ_JAFCJZ010000031.1 GCF_018130765.1 Bradyrhizobium iriomotense | reverse complement strand
GGTCACACCGCGACGAGCGACCTGCTGGTGTTTACGCTGCAGGTCGACAGCGACGGTAACGTGACGTTCACGGACGACCGTGCGGTGAAGGAAGCCGACGGCACCAGTCCGGACACCAATGAAGGCATCAGCCTTGCCAGCGGCGTGGTCACGCTAACGGCAACGATCACCGACAATGACGGCGACTCGGCGGATTCGAGCATCGACCTCGGCAAGCAGGTGACGTTCCTGGATGATGGCCCGACGGCGCACATTGCGCTGAACGGCTCGCCGACCTTGATCGTCGACGAGACGGACGGGGTTGGCGCTGCGGGCGAGTTTGACCCGGTTGGCGGCAATCTCGGCACCAACACGATCCTGGGCGCAACGCTGTTCACCAACACCTCGGTGTTCGGGGCCGACGGTGCGGCGGGCGCGACGCCGACGGTGTACTCGCTGTCGCTGCTGTCGTCGGTGTCCGGCCTGACCGACACGGCGACCGGCAATGCGATCACGCTGTTCCTCAACGGCGGTGTGATCGAAGGCCATGCCGGCACGCTGAGCACGGACCCGCTGGTGTTCACGCTGTCGATCAATTCGTCGACGGGCGACACCACGCTGACGCAGTTCCGGGCGGTGGTGCATGGCACCTCGTCGGATCCGGACAGCTCGGAGGCGGTGACGCTGGCCGACAACGCGGTCGGCGTGACCGTGACGGTGACCGACAAGGACGGCGACTCCTCGCACGACACGGCCAACCTGAACGGGGTCGTCAAGTTCCTCGACGACGGCCCGACGGCGAGCACAGTGACCGCGACGCCGGTTCTGGACGACGAGGCGCAGACGCTGTTCGTCGGCAACGATTTGCCTGCAGACGGTGTTGCGAACGTGAAGGTCGCGACGGGTGCGGCCGGTGCGCTGTTCGCAGCGGGCGCGGACGGCTTGCAGTCGATCAGCTTCACCAACCCGGTCGGGCTGAAGGCGATCTACAAGGACGCCAACGGGCTCGGGGCCCAGGAGACGCTGAACTACGCGACGACGGTGGTCGCGGGCCACACGATCCTGACGGCGACGGGTGCGACCTCGAACAACGTGGTGTTCAAGCTCGACGTGGCACCTGACGGCTCGTACACGTTCACGGTGTCTGAGCCGCTGGTGCATCCGACCAGCAGCCCGACGGAGGAGAACATCGCCGTCGCGATTGGCTTCACGGTGACGGACGGCGACGGCGACACGGCGGCGGGTTCGCTGACGGTGAACGTCAACGACGACACGCCGAATGCCAATACGGTGACGGCGACGCCGGTCCTGGATGACGACGCGCAGACGCTGTTTGTGGGCAACCCGGGCGGCACGGGCGACGTTGCGAACGCGACGATTGCGACGGGGGCGGCGGGTGCGCTGTTCTCGGCGGGTGCGGATGGTCTGAAGTCGGTGAGCTTCACCAATCCGACGGGCCTGAAGGCAATCTACCAGGACGCCAACGGCCTTGCGGCTCAGGAGACGCTACACTACACGACGACGACGGCTGCGGGTGGCCACACGATCTACACGGCGATCGGGGATAGTTCGGGCCACACGGTGTTCACGCTGGATGTGGGCGCGGACGGCTCGTACACGTTCACGATGTCGGAGCCGCTGGTGTCGCCGACGGTCGGCACGACGGAAGAGAATCTGTCGATCCAGATCGGCTTCACGGTGACGGACGGCGACAATGACACGGCGACGGGCGCGCTGACGGTTCAGGTCAACGACGACACGCCGGGTATCACGGCCGGTTCAATCCAAGACGCGATCTTGAATACTGTTGCGGGTAGCGAGGTGCATGGCACTTGGCAGCCAGTGTTTGGCGCGGATGGACCAAACGCGGCAGCGGCGATAGCGATTGCAATCCCATCGACAGGATCCGGTTTGACGTATGCTCAAACCGATTTGGGGATCATATCAGGTCATCATGTGTTTCAGATCGACGTTTCCGGTGGAACGTCGCCGTACACTTTCTACGAATATTCACAGTTTAACGCGGCGACACAACAGGCAGAGATGTTTGCCTTTACAGACGTTGGCTTGACGACTTCGTTCTTCACGCTGGATGTCAACGCGAACGGAACCTACGACTTCAATCTCATCAATACGTCCGGATTTGAACATACAGTCCTGGCAAACGCATCCACGGCTAAGCCGGGCAACTACAATCCGGAGATGTTCATCGTCGGAACGAGCTTCTATGATGGCGCTACGCTGCCTGCCGGCACCACGCCTGACATTAGCATCGACGGATTCGACGTCTCCGGCGGTGGTCATGTCGATGAGAACGTCTTTGTGAATGCCAACGGAATCGCAGTTCAAAATGGCAATTTCGAAGCCAACGAGCTGATGACCTTCCATTTCACAGGTGCCCAGACGGAGGTCCAATTTAGTCTCGGCAAGTTCCAGGCGGGCAGTACCTCTGAGTTCACCGTTTCTCTGGATGGCGGGGCCACCCATACTTACGTTATCAGTACCAGTTCACCGATCATCGACATCAAAGCTTCGGATTTCGGCCTGACAAGCTTCCATGATATCGATTTAACGAAGATTGCTTCTGCGCTTGCCACCGATGACCCGACCGTGGACATTGAGACCATTCGGTACAACTCGGTAACCACCCTTGACACGACATCGCTTAACTTCGTTCTGACCGTAACTGACGGCGATGGTGATCAGTTCGCCAGCACTGCAGATCCCCTTACGATTTCCCTGATCGGCGGCGGACACACATTGACCGGTACCACCGGGCCGGAAGTGCTTGGAGCAACGAGCTCGATCGAGACGCTCAATGGAGGAACCGGCACCAACGATACGATTGACTATGAACACTCGACTGCCGGCGTGAACGTCAATCTCCAGACAAACGCCGTTAGCGGGGGCTGGGCGGCCGGAGATACCATCAGCAACTTTGAGAACGTGATCGGCTCGGCATTCAATGATACGCTGACGGCTCTGAACACCGGCAGCATATTGGATGGCGGCGCCAACAGCGCGGGCGGCACCGACACTCTAATCGGCGGAAATGGCAATGACGTGCTGATCGCGAGCCGCGCGGGTGTCGACAGCCTGACGGGTGGCGGCGGCAACGACACCTTTGTGCTACATGGGGACGGCGCAACCAATGTGTCGATTGCCGACTTCAATGCTTCCGGTACCGATGGCATCGTGGTCGACGTGGCTGACCAGGCTCTCACCATCAACACAGCCGCTCTCATCAACGCCGCGACGCAGTTTGCTTCTGGCAACGGCGCTCCGACCACTGGTGGAGTTGGCTGGACCGAAAGCACGAGTGCGGACAAGTTCTATCTGAATACCTCGGACAATACTCTTTGGTATTCGGCCAACGGAACTGGGTCTGACCAGGTCCTTCTTGCACACATGTCGACGGGCGTCGCGCCTTCTGCGATCCACGTCGCTTGAGGTGTTGGATTGGACAGGTAGCGTCAGAGCAGGAGCGGCAGTGAGCCTAGAGCAGGGCCACTGTCGCCCAGGGTGTCTTGGCGAGTCCAATAGCTCTCCTCACCGCTCGCTGCAGCGGGCATACCGCCCATTTCGCCGTCGACCGGTGCAGCCTTCGCGTAAGGCTTGGCGAACAGATGCACGCCGTCGTGATTGATCGCGAACAGCGGCGCGAAGTTCAGCTCGCCGTTGTCCTCGCGCAGGCCCGCCCACCGGTTGTCCAGGATCAGCCAGCGGCCGTCGAGACGCGCCGCAAGCACCGCGTGGTCCTGCCGGACGGTCCGGTCGCGGACGAGGAGCAGGCGCAGGTCGGCATCCGGGAAACCCGCTTCGCGTAAGGCGGCGTATTTGGCGATCGCATAGTCTTCGCAATCGCCTTTGCCCGTCGCAAAGCTCGCCAGCGGCGAACTCCAGCGATCGAGCTCCCGATGCTGGACGAGATCGCTGACATAGCGGATCGCGGTGTTGACGCCGAGATTGACCTCCGCGAGGCGAGCCCGCCCGGACTTCGCTTTGACCGCACTGATGAGCCTGAGGAACTGCGCAGCGTTCGGCGGGCAGCTGGCGGCATCGGACCGGCAGCGCTCGAGCAGGGCCTGCTCGCTCGCGATCTCTGCTTCAACCGTGCGCCATTTGCGCCAGATGGCGTTGTCAGGCGCCCGGAACGCGAAGAGGCCGAAGGGTTCATGGCCGAGCGGCGGCGCGCCGGCCGGAGAGGCGGCCTCAGGTTGGGCATCCGTCGCCGTGGGGGAGGAAGGCGTCAGTGCTGCCAGACGCACGGCATTTGGCCCGCGGCCACGCTCGCGGTCGAGCTTTGCCAGCACCGCGTTGATCGTGAAGAACGTCGCGGGTGCCTGAATGGTATCCGCCCCGGATGGCGCGATCTCACGCGGCTCGGCCGGCCCGGCATCGGCCGCAAACGCGACCGAGGTCGCAGCACCGGTGAGCGAAACCAGCAAGGCCGCCGCAAACGCCAGAATGCCCTGCCGTCGCTGTCCACAACGCGACTTCATTGACCGTCCCCAAATTTCGGGACGTCGCCTGCGTCTTTACGCGCCTGATCATCATCCCGACCTGTTTATCGGGAGCCAGCGTGCGCGTGGGCGCGCTTAAGTCGGGTTAAGACCGGGGAGGGGACGGCCAGGAATGAACCGGTGGGATGAACCGCGCCCCACCGGCAATGCTAAAGCTTGCGATCGCGCGTTAAGGACACCTTAAGCAAGGCGACTTGAGGGACGGATCCAAAGCATGATCCGGAAAAGTGCGAAGCGGTTTTCCGACAAGATCATGCTGAAACAACAACCTAAAGCGCGATGATGATTCGCGCTTTAGTGCTCGCGCAGGGCCTCGTCGCGCAAGGTGCGAGCCGGCTTCATGATGTAATCCAGAACGCTCTTCTTGCCGGTCAAGATCTCGACGGTCGTGATCATGCCCGGAATGATCGGAAGCGGAGTTTCCTCCGTGCCGAGATGGTTTTTGTCGGTGCGAACCATCACGCGATAGTAGGTCTCCGGTCGCTGCGCCGCCTCTCCCTTGTCGTCGAGGATCGTGTCGGCGCTGATCCGCTCGACCTTGCCGGCGAGATGGCCGTAAACGGAGGAGTCGTAGGCGGAGATCTTGACGACGGCATCCTGGCCCGGGCGGATGAAGGCGATATCCTGCGGCCTTATCTTGCCTTCGACCAGCAAGGTATCGTCGAGCGGAACGATGTCCATGAGGTTCGCACCGGGCTGAACGACGGCGCCGATCGTCGTAACGTTCAGCTTGTTGACGATGCCGCGAACCGGTGAGCGCAGATCCGTCCTGCGCACCCTGTCCTGGGCGGACTTGATGTTCTCGTCGAGGACTGCGAGGTCGGCCCGCGACTTGGCGAGGTCCTCGTCCGCCTGCGCCCGGAAGGTCGAGATCGTGGTCGCAATCTTCGCCTTGGCCTCGGCGATCTGTCCTTTCGCTTCCGCGGATTGACGCTCCAGCCGAAGCATTTCGATCTCGGGAACGACCTTCTGCTCGTACAGCTTGCGCGTCAGTGCGAGCTCGCGATCGAGCAGGGCGGATGTTTGGGTCAGCCTTGCGATCTGCTGATTGAGGACGTCGACATCCTGCGCCACCTTGAGGGCGCGGGTCTTGAATACGCTCCGTTCTGTCGTCACGGCAGCCGGGACAACGCCCTCGATCTGGTCGGGAAAGACGATCTCGCTACGGCCCTTCGCTTCGGCGTCGAGCCGCGCGAGGCGGGCCGCCATCGAGGCACGGCGCTCCCGTATCTCGCCAAACTCGGAAGCGAACTTGGTGTCCTCGATCCGCATCAGGGACTGCCCCTGCTGCACCACCGCGCCCTCCTGGACCAGGATGTCACCGACGATCCCGCCTTCCAGGGATTGCACGACCTGGATCTGACGCGAGGGCACGACCTTGCCGTTTCCGCGCTTGACCTCTTCAAGCACGGCGAAATGAGCCCAGATCAGGAATGTGGAGAGGAGGGCGAGGAACGCCCACAGCAGCATGCGGGAGGTCCGTGGCGTTCTCAAGCGGACGGCCGCGCGGATATCGTTGGCGTAGGCGAAATCAGCTGACATGGGACTTCTGCGCCGGCGTGACTTGTTGAACCACCCTGGGGTTGACGACCGGCTCGGCCGACGGAGTCTTGCCTTGCAACAGGCTCAAGACGTGGTCGCGTGGCCCGTCGGCAACCAGCCGGCCGTTGTCGAACAGCAGAAGCCGGTCGACCATGGTCAGCAGTGAGAGACGGTGCGTGGAGATGATGATGGTCATCTGCGCATCGTCGAGTTTCTTCAGCCGCTCGAGGAACTCGCTTTCGCTGCGCACGTCGAAATGGGCGGTTGGCTCGTCCAGGAACAGGACCTTGGGCTTGCGGATCAGGACGCGCGCCAGGCCGATGGCTTGCTTCTGACCGCCCGAGAGGCTGCGTCCGCCCTCCGCGATGGGCATGTCGTAGCCCATGGGATGGCCCGCGATGAAGCTTTCGACGCCGGCCAGGCGCGAGGCCGCAAGCACTTCCTCGTCGGTCGCGGCCGGATAGCCCAACGTGATGTTGTCGCGCAGCTTGCCGTAGAACAGATCGGTGTCCTGCATGGCAAAGCCGATGCCGGCGCGCAGGTCGGCGGGATCATACTGACGCGAGTCGACGCCATCGACCAGGATGCGACCATCCTGTGCCTCGTAGAAGGAGAGCAACAGGCGCCCGACGGTCGTCTTTCCCGAACCAACCCGGCCGATGATTCCAACGCGCTCGCCGCTGTGAATCTTGAAGGTGACCTTGTCCAGCGCCTTTCCAGGCGCATTGGGGTAGGTGAACGAGACGTTCTCGAAATTGATGGTGCCTTGCTCGATCTTTCTGGCGACATAGGTCCGTTCCGGCGAACGTTCCCGCTCCAGAGTCATGAGTCGATCGATGGATTTGAGCGCCGAGAAAGTCTGGGTGCCGCGGGTGATCACGGATGCGATGCCCGCGATCGGCGCCAAGACCCGGCCGGCGAGCATGTTCGCCGCGACCAGGGCGCCGACCGTCAGGGTGCCGTTCTGGATCAGAAAGACGCCGATCACGATCATGAGCAGACTGGTCAGCATCTGCGCCGAGTTTGCTGCAGTCAGCGCCAGGGATGACCAGAAGTGTACGGCCTCGCCGGACCGGGCTGTCGCTGCAACCGAACGCTCCCAGGCCGTCTGCATCCTTGCTTCACCGCCTGAGGCGCGCACGGTTTCAAGGCCGGCGAGCGATTCCACCAGCACGCCATGGCGGGCTGCCGACTCGGCTTGCAAGCGCTTCATCGCCCGATTGAGCGGGCGTTGCAGCACGAGGCCAATTCCGATCACGATCGGCAGCATCAAGAGCGGCACCCAGGCGAGCGGCCCCGCGACCAGGAAGAGAACGGCAACGAACAGGATGGCGAACAGCAGATCGGTTGCCGAGACGACGCTGCCCGAGGTGAAGAATTCGCGAACGGAATCGAAATCCCGGAGCTGGTTGGCAATGATGCCGACGGATGTCGGCCGCTGCGACATTTTCACAGCCATGACATGTTCGAAGATGTTGGCGGCGAGGACGACGTCGATCGTCTTGCCCGTCACGTCGATCATCTTGCTCCGGACCATCCGCAGGATCAGATCAAAGACGATCGCAAGACCCATACCGATCGAGAGAGCAATGAGTGAGGGGATCGCTCCGTTCGGGATGACCCGGTCATAAACGCTCATCGTGAAGAGCGGCATAGCCAGGGCCAGAATGTTGATGAGCAGCGCCGCCAGCGCGATGTGTCCGTAGTTGCGCCAATGGGCCTTTACGACGGACCAGAACCAGTGCTGCCGGGGAAGACTGCCGGCCGCGACGGCTCGCGGGTCCGACTCGGCGGCGGCCCGGACCAGAAACGCGTAGCCCGTATATCCCGCAGCGATGCTGTCGAGGGTCAGCATCTCAGGCACGTACGGCCGGTTGCTTGGGTCGATCACCCTGGCGGTACGCTTGGCCTCGTCGATGCTCAAGAGGACCAGCGTCGTTCCGTTCTTCATGATCAGCACGACAGGAAGAACGAGAGGCGGGATGTCCAGCAGCTTGCGTTTGGTGGCCTCGGTCTCAAGGCCAGCACGGCGCGCCGCGCGTTCGTAGAGCGAAACTGTCAGGCGCCCGTCGAGGATCGGCAGGCCGCCGAGCAAGCCGTCGCGGGTCACAGCTCTGCCGTGATGTCCGGCTAGAAAGACCAGCGAGTCCAGCAGGGGATCGCTTTGTTTCGCCTCCACCCGCTCGGCGCGGGCCGATGCCGCGGACTCTTCGGCGATGTTGTCCGGGCGCGCATCTTGGGCCGAAGCCGTCTTTGTTTGACGAAACAACAAGCTGATATGCCTTAAATGAAAAGCGATGACGCGAACTTGGCAAAGTCGCCGAAAGACTACGACAAATTGCGAGTTAATTCATTTACTTATTTGGGCGGTCGCGATTAACGATTAACAATCGCGCGTCCGAAAGGCTATCCGTGCATTATCGGGGTAGGCCGAAATCAAAAAAGCCCGCACAAATGTGCGGGCTTTTTCAAGGGTTAATCTGTCGACGTTGCTATTTTGTAATCGGCGAGAATGCGGTCAGCAGCCAATGGGGCTTCTCGGCCGCGGCATATGAGCTGCGCTGGTCGGCCGGGCTGTCGAGCACGACCGGCCCGCCGGAGCCTCGCCGCTGCGCAAACCAAGCCGACACGCCGGCAACCTTGGCTGACGCCGGTTCACCGGACCAGCGATCGCCGAAAGCCGATGTGGCAGGCTCGGTCGCTGCATAGGACAACCGGACGGGCGCGGCCGTCGGTGCCGGGACGGCAGTCCGCAGCGGCTCCGAACCGCTCTGCGGCAGCGTCCAGCGGAACGTGGGCGCCTTGTAGTCGGGCAGGCCGAACAGGTTGAGATCGGTCGGGGCTGCGTCGACCGGGGGAGGCGCCTTCAGATATTCGATCAGGGTTCCCGTCGCGGCGAGCAATTGATAATCGGCAAACACCACAACCGCGCGCGCCGAGGTCAGCGAAACCTGCGCATTGAAGAACTGGTTCTGGGCGTTCAGGAGGTCGATGAGCGAGCGCTGGCCGAGCTCATATTCCTTCTGGAAGGCGGCGATGGTCTTCCGGGCCGCCTCCAGCTCGCTGGTCAGCGCCGCAATGCGGGTCTGCGTGACCGTGCGAGCGTTCCAAGCCTTGTCGATCGACTCATAGGCATCCCGCTGCAGGCGGGCGTGCCGTGCGGTCGCTTCCGTGAACCGTTCGGCCTTTTCCGAGCGATTCCAGGCATCCTGGCCGCCACGGAAGATGTCCCAGGACATCACCACCTTGCCGCTGTAGTCCTCATGGGTGACGGCGGGCGTGCCGGCGGCGGCAACATAGGGGAAGGAGTTGTCGTAATGCGTCGCTCGGCCCTCGAGATAGAATTTCGGGGCAAACAGGCCGTCCGTGGACTTGAAGGCGTGCTTGGCGGCGTCAACGTCGGACTGGGCCGCCGAGATCGTGGAGTTGAACCGCAGCGTGACCGCGAGCGCTTCATCCCGACTGGCGGGGAGTCCCCTCAACGGGCCCGGGAAGCGCACATTGTAAGGCTCTATGCCGACGACCTTGCGGTACTTTGCACGTGCGTCCTCGAGACTGCGGCGAAATTCGGCGAGGGCCGCGCGCGCACTTTCGACGCGCTCCCTCGACTGCTCGAGGTCGCCTTCGCCGGCCCGGCCGCCCGAGAACCGGGAGTTCACGTTCGAGAAGATCTTCTCGTGGTTGGCGACGTTCTGCTCGGCAATGCCGACCAGACGTATATAGCGCACGACGTCGATGTAAGCTTCGGCGGCGTCGAGGGCGATGAGCTCGGTGCGTTCCTTGACGCGGGCAGCAGCGGCGTTCACGCGCGCATTTTGACGCCACACCTCGTGGATCGAGGTGAAACCGTCAAAAAGAAGCTGCCGGACGACGACGGATTCCTGGCTTCCGTTCCGCCACGGCCCGGATCCCGTTGTTGGAACCGCAAGGCTCGGGGCTACGAAGCCGGGCGACTGGTCGAACTTCTCCGGTCCGTAGCTGGCGTCGATGCGGACCTGCGGTAATAGCGTACTCTGGGTCTGGCGGAGCTCGCTCTCGGTTGCGCGGCGATTGGCCGAAGCCTCGCCCACCCCCGGGTTGGTCTGCATCGCCTGTTTCAAGGCATCGTTGATTGAAAATTGTTCGGCTTTCGCGGGGGCGACGGCCAGGATGATCGTTGCGAAGGCTAAATGCGCCGGCTTCATGGTCCCCACCATAAACGTCTTTTAACAAATATTATTGCCTGGGAAGAATTAGCAAAATGCTACGGCCGCACCTATGACATTTCAGTCACAGCTTGCAGCAATCGATCCGACGTCTCTTGCGCGAACAACACAGAGCCCGGCTCAGGCGGCCCAATAACCGCCTCCCAGAGACGACAACAGGGGCTGCTGCGGCGCACAAATTGTGCGTGTAATATGCTCCCTAGCAACCTGATTTTACTCATCAATTGCGCTGCTGCCGTGCTGCGATGTGGCGCTCGCTCAAACGGTCCGGTTCCGGATACCGCGGGCGGGGCAGGTCGGCCGGGGAGTTTTGCGGCGCTGGTTCAATGCTTCCCACTCCGGAGTTGGAGAGCGTCCGGGGATCGGCCAGCACCACCCGGCCTTCGTCGATTCGGATCTCAGGGCGCGTAAAGGGCCGAGAGGTTCGACCCGCAATCGGCTTGCCTTCAATCGCTGGTCATCAGCGCGTGGCCTGATCTGCTCGCGTACGGTTGGCGGCCGGGCGATATCCCGGTTCCATCGTCATGGCCCCTCGGGGCAGCACGCCCCGGGAAATAATGGCACGCGCTTTCAAGTTAAGGACGGACAGCTAAGGCAGCCATCCGGAGGCAAACTTTGCTTAAGGTCTCAGACACATAGTGGATGCATTTCAGCGTGAGATTGAAAGGCATGAATTGTGAATTCAGATTTTCGAACCGAGCTGGAAAGCCTCATGGAAGATATCCAGAAGCGCCAGCGGCATATTGAGGACCGGGTTTTTCTCATCAACGTTCTCGAGCGAGAGGGGCACATCACGCTCGACGAACAGGCCGCTCTTAGATTTGAACGCAAGCAGCTGGCGCTTCAAATGGAGCGGCAGACGGGCCTGCTTTTGAAAGCAACGATCCGGGCTTAGCGCCATTCATTCTCAGGCAGGGTTCCCGGCGGGGGCTTGAGTTGCTCCAGCCCCTCGTCGATCGCCCGAATGTCGTCCTCCATCCGTTCGATGGTCCGGATCGGATCAATGCCTGACACGGTCCGGAGCTGCTCGAGCAACTGACGCCGATGTTCGCGCAGCTCTTCGAGTCCCCGCCGGTCCTTCAGTGCCACATGAGAGGCAACGATCAATTCGATGGATGATGGCAATGCTATACCTGTCGATTAAATGCGTCGATTAAAGCGTTTATTATAGAGCTTTATGTGGACCGGAAAAGGTCGTCTTCATCGGCATTAGGACGATAGGGACCAGCCAGGAGCAGGCTGTCGTCTCGTTGGCGCAGACGCACAAGTCACTTGCTCTTCTTCTGAAGGGCGACGGCCTGACGGCAAAAACTGCTCGATCTTGCTCTCCGCCGGAGCGCGCACGGCAGGACGGCGCGAGCTATTCCGTGACGACGCATCGCGTTGGTTTCGGTACTCGACTGCCATGTCGCGGGTTGTGCATCATGATGCCACGCGAGCGCGTCCTTTACGGCCGGCGTTACGACCATTAATTTTGTCTCGATATTTTTTGATTTGCTCGGCCCGTGCCAGCAGCCCTTTTCGCCAAGGCAATTGCAGACGATGTGTGATCGTTGCTCGATCTTCGACAGGAAGATTCAAAGATTCAAGGAGCTCGTCGTTCAGCTGTCTGATTTCGATGACGGCTTGGTCGAGCAGATCATGTGGAGAATAGCGAGGCTGCGGAGCATGAAGGCTGCGCTTCATCCCGAAGAGGGACGGCCCGATTCTTCCTTATAACCAGGCTCGGGGAAATGGCCGCCATTCGTTTGGCCCGGGCGCGAAATTCCAACAGCGCCGTCCGCTCGAAATCAAATGGCGGACGGCGCTGCTCCAGCCCCGGGAGGGAAAAGCAAAATCCCGGTTGTTCGAGTCTGCGGTTTCATTGATCTAGGTCAAACCAAAACCGCTTACTTGGTAAATCACGCCGAGTGTATCGAACCAGCCTGCTGAGGATCAACCGTTCGGTTGAGATTGCGGGAAGAAAAGGAAAAAGCGTTCATCTGAACGTCGATGAGTAGGGCCTTCTTTCGAGATTCCGCACAGCAATATCAGACGAGATCATCGGGCACTTATCACTGGGTGCACGCTTGACGGGTACGAGGGGGCTTGGCAGGATCGGGAAAAATAGGCAATATTCAATTTTTGGAATTTGCCATGCCAGCTTATCTCGTCCGCTCAATTGACAGTCATCAGATCGTCGGCCTCTTCTCCGCCGACCATCCCAGAAGTCTCGCCCATTCAGTCCAGGAATGGACCGAACGGGACCATTGCGAATACGTCGAATTGCCAGCCGGCGGCCTGGTATGGGCGGGGTCGGCGGTTCGAGTGCCTATGCATCCGGGCATCGAGAGAGACACTGACTGGAATATCCCCGAATTGCCTTTCACCAGCGCGACGCTGTCTGAAACCTGGCTCAACGTGCTCTACGGCTACGCGCCCGGACTTCGTTGGACGAAGTTCAGGGCCAGAAAGGCAGCGCAATCGACCTCAGCCGGACTTCCAGAGCCGGTGAGATCGGCGCAGATCATTCCTCTGCGAAGACCGGGCTCCCAGCAAATGGCCAAGCGGGGAGATGCGCAATGACGGCGGAGAAGCTGCGGAGTCACGTCACCTATTTGAGTGAATTGGGGCCGGATTCCGAAGGGCGCGACGTCTTCGTGGGCCTGACTTATGGGGAAACTGTCTGGTTGATCGATTATCGAGAGCGGCGTGCGCGCGGTGAGCCGGGATGGAGCCGGGATCAAGCGGCCGCTCGCGAACTGGCGGCAAGGCACCATACGGCACACATCGAGATCGTGATCGCACAGGCGGAAAAGCGTTTCGACAACCCGACCATCAACTAAAGCATGATCCGAACCCCGCAGGGCCGCGATAGCGCAAAGCGCGAAGCGGTCTTCCGGAACCATGCGTCAACAACAACCTGAAGCGCGATGAGATTCATCCAAATCTCATCGCGCTTTAGTTGTTGGGGCCTGCTTCGCCACGGCTCATCCCGGCGCGTCTGATGACGCAGCCTTGTCCTGTGGATGCAAGATCATCCGCAGGATTCGGCTTGTCTCCATTTCGACGAGGGTCAGCGGCAGACATATGTCCCGTTGACCAGCACGCGAACGCATGCCGTGCCCGCAGCGGCTGCGCCGACGGCCGCGGTCCCGACGACTGCGCGCCTGGTGGTCCGGCGTGCCACGCCGGCGGCCGACACGGGGGTCAGGGGACGCCCGACCCGTGCATCTGCCTGGCTGAAGGACAGCGATGGAGCCTGGCTGGATGATCCGCCGATGGAGACGGACATGCCTGCGCCGACCAGGATGGTGGCAACAGATAGCTTACCGATCATACCCCACGTCATGACGACCTCCGTCTTTGCAGCGATGGTATCGACTGACCCACGGGCCGGCTGGCGAACCGTTGATCAAGATCAAGGAAAAAATGGAAGTCCAGTTCGGGGTCATCAGGTCAGCTTCAACGCCAGATGAATCGTTTGAGGGTCCCGCTTCGCCGCAGGGCTGAAGCCGAGCCGTTCGAACACGCGGCGCATGGCCGTATTGTCCGACATGACCTCCGCGGTCAGTTCAGTCAGCCCGGCCTCGCGCGCGAGCGCAATGAGATGTTGTGCCAGCAGCGTGCCGATGCCACGTCCCTGCCAGGCATCGATAACGACAAAGGCCATCTCGGCGCAGCCGGGCGTCGCGACGACGTAGCGGCCTCCGCCTATGATGACGTTGTGGCCCGCATCCTCCGCGCAGGCAACCAGCGCCACGTGATTCTCGAAGTCGATCTCCATGAAATAGGCGCGCTCGCTATCTGAGAAATGGCGCTTCGGTGCAAAGAAGCGACGCTGGCGCGTTTGCATGCTGGCTTGGTCCAGCGCGGCGAGCATGCCGACCTCATCCTCCGGCCGGAGCGCCCGGATCTCGACCGGGGTGCCGTCACGTAACGTCTCCCGGCAAGTGAGACTTGCTGGAGTCCCCATCAATGCGCGCCCTTTCTCCGTTCAGCCGTTTGCCGGTACGTGCCGCCTGAACCGGATCAAGCCTACCGCGAAAGGCAGCTCGCCAAGCTTCCGCAGGGAACCCCGCGCTCCGCCCCTGACCGTTGACCTAAATCAACGTCGGCAATCCCAGGGCTTCTTGAATGGCTGGACGCGACGGCGAGGGCGAACATGGCGATGGACAATCTGAAACTGCCCGACCTGAAACTGCCCGATGGTCCGATGTCGGGCCTTGTGGCCTCCGCCGTCGAATACATGGTCGATGCCGGGCAGCGCAGTGTGCTGTTTCTGGACATCATGCGTCAGCGTGGTGACCAGTATCGCGAGCATGTCGCGCAGGTCGCGCCGCATGTGCTGCAATATGCTGCCGAATTGATCGCCGACGGTCGCACGCTGGAGGAGCCGGTCAACTACGCGCTGGTGCGCATCATTCCGCCGAAGGATGTCGAGATCGACATGAGCCGGCGGCCGTTCGTGGTGGTCGATCCGCGTGCTGGCCACGGGCCGGGCATTGGCGGCTTCAAGGCCGACAGCGAGATCGGCGTCGCGATGAGGGCGGGCCATCCTTGCTATTTCATCGGCTTCCTGCCCGAGCCGGTGCCGGGCCAGACCATCGAGCGCATCGCGCGCGCGGAAGCGCAGTTCATCGAGACCGTCATCAGCCGTCATCCCGAAGCCGACGGCAAGCCCTGCGTGATCGGCAATTGCCAGGCCGGCTGGGCCGTCATGATCCTGGCATCGCTGCGGCCGGATCTGTTCGGGCCCCTGATCGTCGCCGGCGCGCCGCTGGCTTATTGGGCCGGCGTGCACGGTCAATATCCGATGCGCTATTCCGGCGGCCTCTTGGGCGGAAGCTGGCTGACGGCGCTGACCAGCGATCTCGGCGCCGGCAAGTTCGACGGCGCCTGGCTGGTGCAGAACTTCGAGAACCAGAATCCGTCCAACACGCTCTGGACCAAGCAGTACAACGTCTACTCCAAGGTCGACACCGAAGCCGAACGCTATCTGGATTTCGAGCGCTGGTGGGGCGGGCACGTCAACCTCAATGCCGAAGAGATCCAGTTCATCGTCGATGAGCTGTTCATCGGCAACAATCTCGCCGCCGGCCGCATCGAGATGTCGGACGGAAAAAAGGTCGATCTGCGCAATATCCGTTCGCCGATCGTGGTGTTCTGCTCCAAGGGCGACAATGTCACGCCGCCGCAGCAGGCGCTCGACTGGATTTTGGACTGCTACGCCGACGTCGACGAGATCAGGGCGTATGGCCAGACCATCGTCTACACCGTCCACGAGAGCATCGGTCATCTCGGCATCTTCGTGTCCGGCGGCGTCGCCAAGAAGGAGCATGCCGAGTTTTCAAGCAACATCGATTTGATCGACGTGCTTCCGCCCGGGCTCTACGAGGCGACGTTCGAGGCGAGGGGCGACGAGACGCTCAATGCCGATCTCGCCGCCGGGCAATGGGTGATGCGCTGTGAGGCCCGCACGCTCGACGATATCCGCGCGATGGGTGGCAATTCGCCCGAGGACGAGAGGCGGTTTGCCGCCGCCAAGCGCGTCTCGGAGCTCAATCTGGCGGCCTATCAGAAATTCGTCCAGCCCTGGGTCAAGAAGATGGTGACCCCGCAGGTGGCGGACTGGGCGCGCAACATGCATCCGCTGCGGATGCAATATGAGGCCTTCAGCAGCAAGAATCCCTGGATGTCCACCATCCAGGCGGCCGCCGATCGTGTCGAGGACAACCGCAGGCCGGTCTCGAAGGACAATCCGTTCCTGGCTTTCCAGGAGCAGATGTCGAAGCAGATCGTCCATGCGCTCGACAGCTGGCGCGACGCGCAGGAGGCTCTGAGCGAGACCGTATTCCTCAATGTCTACGGCTCGCCGTTGCTTCAGGCGGCCGTAGGCATCGATCCGAATTCGGTGCCCTCGCAGCGCCGCGAGATGTCGGCGGAGCATCGCGCGATGCTCGAGAAGCGAATCTCCGAGCTGAAATCGCGCATCGGCGAGGGGGGCCTTCGCGAAGCAGCGCTCCGTTCTCTGCTCTATGTTGGCTCCGCCCGCGGCATGGTGGACGAGCGCAGCATCGAGGCGCTGCGGCAGGTGCGGCGGGACCATGCCGGCGCCCGGATGACGCTGGCCGAATTCAAGATGCTGGTCCGCGAGCAGTTCTTCATGCTGCTGCTCGATCGCGACGGTGCGCTGGCTGCGATCCCGAAATTGCTGCCCGACGACATGGGCCAGCGGCGCCAGGCCTTCGCCGCGATGCGCGAGGTTCTGTCGGCGAGCGAGGACATCACCGGCGAGCGCGCCAGGCGTCTGAAGCAGATCGCCGGGCTTTTTGGTCTGGACGGAGAGGGGGAGCTGACGTCGAACGTCGCCCCTTTCGACCCCAAAGCGGATTCCAAGGCAAGAGCGTCGTAACGCGGATTGGCGGAAGCGGGAGCAACATGATGTCGGCCGACACGACGGGGGCCCATTCCGGCAGCAAATACGACCGCCTGATCGCGGCGGCGAAGGCGGGGGCGCCCCTGCCGACCATCGTCGTCCACCCTTGCGACGAGACCTCGTTGCGCGGCGCCATCGACAGTGCAAGCGCCGGCATCATCCGGCCGATTCTTGTCGGGCCCGAGAAGAAGATCAGGGAAACGGCCGCCAAATTTGATCTCGACCTGTCCGGGTTCGAGATTGTCGATGCCGCGCATAGCGAGGACGCCGCGGCCAAGGGCGTCGAGCTCATCCATGCCGCCAAAGGCGAGCTGCTGATGAAAGGCAGCCTTCACACCGACGAATTGATGCGCGCCGTCACGGCCAAGACTGGCGGCCTGCGCACCGACCGGCGCATCAGCCACGTCTTCGTCATGGATGTGCCGGCCTACGCCGAGACCATCTTCGTGACGGATGCCGCGATCAACATCTTCCCCGATCTCGACGCCAAGCGCGACATCATCCAGAACGCGATCGACCTCTACAACCAGGTCGGCGTTGGCAAGACCCCGCGGGTCGCGATCCTGTCGGCGGTCGAGACCGTGACCTCGAAAATCCCCTCGACGATCGAGGCCGCGGCGCTCTGCAAGATGGCCGATCGCGGCCAGATCACCGGCGGCATCCTCGATGGTCCGCTGGCGTTCGACAATGCGATTGACTTGGAAGCCGCGCGGATCAAGGGCATCACCTCCGAGGTCGCCGGCCGTGCGCAGATCCTGGTCGTTCCGGACCTCGAGGCCGGAAACATGCTGGCCAAGAACCTCGCCTATTTCGCCAAGGCGGACAGCGCGGGCATCGTGCTCGGCGCCCGCGTGCCGGTGGTCCTCACCTCGCGGGCGGATTCTCCGCGCGCGCGCATGGCATCCTGCGCAGTCGCCGCGCTCTATGCTCGCGCCAGGCGCCAGAAGGCGCCGACAGTGGCCGCGTGACGCCATGGATACGATCCTCGTCGTCAATGCCGGCTCCTCCAGCGTCAAGTTTCAGGTCTATTCGATCGAGGGCGAGGGGATCCTTCGGCGGCAGATCAAGGGACAGATAGATGGCATCGGCAGCCGGCCGCGTCTGCGGGCCGGCGGCGCGGGCAACGGTCCATTGGTTGATCGCGCCTATCCGATCGAGGCCGTGCCGGATGTGCCGGCGGCAATGGCCGTCGCCGGCGACTGGTTACGGAACGAGCTTCGGGTGACGCCGATCGCGGTCGGCCACCGTGTCGTGCATGGCGGTCCAGACTATTCGCGGCCGGTCGTGATCGACCATGGCGTTGTGAGCCGGCTGGAGCGCTTCGTCAGTCTGGCGCCGCTGCATCAGCCGCATAATTTGGCGCCGATCCGCTCGCTCCTGGCGAACTTCCCGACGCTGTTGCAGGTGGCCTGTTTCGACACCGCCTTCCACCGCACGCACGACGCGGTCGCAGACCACTATGCCATCCCGCACCAGCTTCATGCCGAGGGCGTGCGGCGCTATGGCTTTCACGGCCTGTCCTATGAGTACATCTCCCGGACGCTGCCGAATGTCGCGCCCGATATTGCCGGCGGACGCGTGATTGTCGCCCATCTCGGCAGTGGCGCCTCGATGTGCGCATTGAAGCACGGGCGCAGCGTCGAAAGCACCATGGGCTTCACGGCGCTCGATGGCCTGCCGATGGGAACGCGGCCGGGGCAGATTGATCCCGGCGTTGTGCTTTATCTCATCTCGGAGAAGGGGATGTCGGCTCCGAGGGTGCAGGACTTCCTCTACCGCGAGTGCGGACTGAAGGGCCTGTCCGGCGTCAGCAACGACATGCGGGAGCTCGAGGCGAGTACCGATGCCCATGCAAGGCTCGCGATCGACTACTTCGTCTACCGGATCGGGCTCAGTGCCGGCATGTTGGCTGCGGCCTTGCAGGGTCTGGACGCCTTCGTCTTCACCGCCGGCATCGGCGAGAATTCGGCATCGATCCGGGCGCGCGTCGCAGAGCAGCTCGCATGGCTCGGTGTCACCCTCGATGCCGACGAAAATGCCCGTCATGCACGGCTGATCTCGCAGTCCGGCAGTCGCATCCCCGTCTATGTCGTCCCGACCGACGAGGAGCTGATGATTGCGCAGCACACGCTGGCGATGCTGGTCAACGGCTCGTCGCAAAACACACGATCTGTGAGGGTGTCATGATCCCAGTATTCCCGGACAGCAAGGTGGCCCTGAAGGGAAAGAAGGGCCTGATCGTCGGTATCGCCAATGACCAGTCCATCGCCTGGGGGTGTGCGCGGGCGTTTCGTGCGCTCGGTGCCGATCTCGCCGTCACTTATCTGAACGATCGCGCCAAAAAGCATGTCGAGCCCCTGGCGCAGGCGCTTCAGGCGCCGATCTTCATGCCGCTGGACGTGATGGTCGAAGGCCAGACCGAAGCGGTGTTCGAGCGCATTGCGGCCGAGTGGGGCCAACTCGACTTCCTGCTTCACTCCATCGCTTTCTCGCCCAAGGAGGCGTTGCACGGCCGCGTCGTCGACGTCGGCCGCGACGGCTTCCTCAAGACCATGGATGTCTCCTGCTGGTCGTTCATGCGCATGGCTCATCTCGCCGAGCCGCTCATGAAGAACGGCGGCACCCTGTTCACCATGACCTATTACGGCAGCCAGATGGTGGTGGAGAACTACAACGTCATGGGCGTGGCCAAGGCCGCGCTCGAGGCGTCGGTCCGCTACATCGCCGCCGAGCTCGGTCCGAAGGGCATCCGCGTTCACGCGATCTCGCCGGGCCCGCTAGCGACGCGCGCCGCATCAGGCATTCCCGAGTTCGACGAGCTCATGGACAAGGCGCAGTCGAAGGCGCCCTCGCGCAGCCTCGTCAGCATCGACGACGTCGGCAACGCCACCGCCTTTCTGGCGCTCGACGGCGCCAAGCTGATGACCGGCGGCGTGCTCTACATCGACGGCGGGTATCACATCATCGACTGAACCCGCCCGCGTGTTGTCACGCCGGGTTGGCAGTCAGGAGGCTGTGGGCTGATCGTGGCATCATGCCAGTGTTTTGCCCGGACGGGTCAAACGCGCCTCGGCCGGCAGAAAAAGCCGGACGAAAAAGTACAATGCCGTCAATGCCCTCGCTACTGTGCATGGGGTTGTTTTCGACCTTTTTTGATTCAGCGATAGTGCAGGGCGATCAGCTCGGCGATGCAGGCGGGCTTCTTGCCGCCTTCGATCTCGATCACGAGGTGATAGTTGACGCGCAGCCCGTCCGGCGGCACGTCCTCGGCTTCGGCGACGGTGACGCGGCCGCGCAGTTTTGAGCCCGCCGGCACCGGCGCCAGATATCTGATCCGGTCGGCGCCGTAGTTCAGCGTGTTGCGCAAGCCCTTCAGGCCGATCACCGAGCGGATGAAGAGCGGCGCGAGCGCCAGCGACAGCAGGCCATGGGCGATGGTTTTGCCGCCGGGCATCTCCTTGGCTGCGCGCTCCTGGTCGACATGGATCCATTGCTCGTCGCAGGTCGCCTCCGCGAACTGGTTGATGCGCTCTTGCGACACCTCGACCCAGTCGCTGACGCCGATCTCGGTGCCGACGGCGGATTTGATTTCGTTGAGATCGCTGAAGACGCGCATGGTTACCTCGTCAGATCTTCATTTCCGGGACAGTGTCGGGAATGGCGAGTTCGGCCTCCGTCACCGCCAGGACCTCGCCGATGCTGATGCCGGGCGCCGTTTCCAGCAGCGTCGCCTTGCCGTCGGGAAAGCCGATCACGGCCATGTCGGTGACGACGAGGTTCACCGGCCGCGCCGAGGTCAGGGGCAGCGTGCATTTGGCAACGATCTTCGACTTGCCCTTGGCCGCGTGCTGCATGGCGACGATGACGCGCTTGGCGCCGCTGACGAGGTCCATCGCGCCGCCCATGCCGGGCACCATCTTGCCCGGGATCATCCAGTTGGCGAGAAGGCCGTGCGCATCGACCTGAAGGCCGCCGAGCACGGTGACGTCGACGTGGCCGCCGCGGATCAGGCCGAACGACATCGCGCTGTCGAAGGTTGCCGCGCCCGGAAGCGCACTGATCGGCCGGCCGCCGGCGTCGGTGAGCAGGGGATGCGCCATTCCCTGCTCCGGTATCGGTCCGGTGCCGATCAGCCCATTCTCGGACTGGAAGAAGACCTTCAGATCGGACGGAACGTAGTTCGCGACCAGCGTCGGGATGCCGATGCCGAGATTGACGAGATTGCCTTGGCGGAGCTCCTTGGCGACGCGTCGAGCGATGATGATCTGCGGATCCATGACGTCACCCGTTCGCAATGATGTAGTCGACCAGCGGCGCCGGCGTGACGACGTGATCGGGGGCGATGACGCCGACGGGCACGATATGCTCGGCTGCGACAATCACGGTGTCGGCCGCCATCGCCATGATCGGATTGAAATTGCGCGCGGTCAGCGCGTAGGCGAGATTGCCGAGATAGTCGGCGAGGAAGGCGTGGATCAGCGCGAACTGCGCGCGAATGGCGGTCTCCAGCAGGAACGGCTTGCCGTCGACCTCGATCTGGCGCTTGCCCTCCGCAACGAGTGTGCCGACGCCGGTCGGCGTCAGCACGCCGCCCAAGCCGCATCCGCCCGCCCTGATGCGTTCGACGAAGGTGCCTTGCGGCACCAGATCGACCGAGATCTGGTTTCCAAGCATCTGCTGCTGGACCTTCGGATTGAGGCCGATATGCGTCGCCGTCAGCTTCGAGACCAACGTCGCATCGAACAGCTTGCCGACGCCCTTGCCGGGCGTGGCGGCGTCGTTGCAGATCAGGGACAGGCCTGTCTTGTTCTGCCGGACGAGCTCGTCCAGCAGACGTTCCGGTGTCCCGACGCCCATGAACCCGCCGACCATGACGCTCGCGCCGGACGGGATCATCGCGACGGCTTCTTCGACGGAAACGGCCTTCATGATCGGACCTCCGGTCGGCAGGCACAGGTGAATTGCGGTTCGATGTTGGAGGCGGGCGGTGTCGCAGCTTTGATCTGCGTCAAGGCTGCAGGCTCATTGCTGCGGGACGACACCGATGCTCTCCAGCGTCTCGTTCCAGAGTCTGCGCACCTCGGCATGCCGCCGATCGAGCGCTGCGCTCACGGCGTCCCGGGAAGGAAGGAGATCCGGTCCCTTCAGGAACAGGATCTGCGCCTGCAATAACCGGCCGCTCTCGAACTCGATGCGGCGCAGCGCCGTCACGAAAGGATCGTCGGCATTGGCGTCCGTCGGCAGTAGGGCCGCGGGCCGAATTCCGGCGTGAACGGCATGCGCGAGGATGGCGAGCTGGACCGCCTGCGCGCGGACGTGATCGGCGATGCCGTCGACCGGCGCCGGAAGCCAGGCCATCTCCCAGGACGCGGCCATGGGGCCCAGCGCAAGGTCCGGGACCCACGCGGTCGCACGCATCAGAAGCGAAACGATCTCGCTCTCGCGATAGAGCTGGGCGTTCAGCTCGGTCTGCCAGGCCGCGTCGAACTTCGCGGGAAGGGCGAGCGCGAATTGCCGCGCCAGTGCCCCATGAGCGGAGAGTAGGAATGCGGAGACCCGCGTCTGCTGATGCGGCGGGACGCGACCGTCGGCCTCCAGCGGTCCGAAGAAGGCGCTCATGTTGCCGCCCTCTGCACCGGGATCGCGCGCAGATGGTCATACCCGTCCGGAAACGGCGAAAAGTCTCCGCCGGCCTCTTCCGGCGCGATCAAGACCTGCTTGTTGCCCTGCCAGCGGCCGGCCATCACGTCCTCGGCGAAGCGCGCCAGCAGGTCGGCGGTGAGCGCCGCTTTTTCGAGGGTGAAAGCATGATAGGCCTTCGGGATGATGACGAGGGCGCTGTCGGGAATCTCGACCCGCAGGGTCTCGTGCAGCGCGCGTGGCGTGAGGAAATCGAACTCGCCATTCAGGATCATGGTCGGGACGGCGATGGCGGAGAGCTGCGGCGTCAGCGGCTTGAAGTCGAGAAAGGACTCCATCAGGTTCTGAAGGGCGTAGACGTCGTTCACCAGCCAGCCCTGCCGCTTCACGCTGTCGAGCTTGTCCAGCAGCGGCTTCAGCCATTGATCCGAGAGGTTCATCGGCAGCAACAGATCCTGGAGATAGCTGGTGCCGCCAAGGATGAGGCCGGTGCGCAAGGCATTGCCGATCAGCAGCAGTTGCGGTGAGAGCTCCGCAAAGCAGCTCATCGGCACGAGGCCCGACAGCCGTGCGCCGTGCTCGATGGCATAGCGCAGCGCGATCAGGCCGCCGAAGCTGATGCCGCCGAGAAAGACCGGGCCATCGCCGAGCTCGCCGATCAGGCGATGCAGCACGGCAACGTGGTCGTCCTGATTGATGAACAGCGCAGGCTTGTCGGAGACCCCCTGGCCGAGCAGATCGAATGTCGCGACGCGAAAATGACGCGCGATCAGTGCATCGCGGTAGGCGCCCCAGAGCTCGGAATATTGCGTGAGGCCGTTAACCAACACATAGGCCGGCGCACCCGCCGGTCCGTCGAGCTCATAGCGGATCCGATATGAGCCATGACTGAGGAAGGGCATTGCGGGCACCGGCCGGGTGATGATGGCCGCGATCCTCGGCGCCAGCGCGGGGATTCCATTGAGCTAAGTCAAAGCTCCCAGGTGCACGCAACCTAGCGTGCGCGCAAAACATCGCCAGGAGGAAGTTCGCCATGACCGGGAGAAGCGCGCTTGAGCGCTGCCTCATCAGCCTGATCTTGTTGCTGGTCGGCACCGCGCTTGCGGTGGCGCAGCCGTTCACGCGCCGCTCGTCGCAGATGCAGCATGACGGTCTCAAGAAGACCTACGAGATCGCCAATTTCCGCCTCGGCGGAAAGTACGACCTGGCCAATCCCTCCAAATGGGAAAATGGCGGCGAGGGCGGCGTGACGCTGGAATCGCTTGGCGGCGGCAAGCTGCGCACCGGCTACATCGCGATCGGCAACGCGCGGCGCAATGCCGCCGGCGAGATCACAAATGCCGTCGTGATCAACTCGTATTACTCCGGCGACTCCACCGACATGTACGAGCAGTGGGTCAAAGGCGCCGCCCTGTCAGGCGGCGTGCCGATCATCGGTCCCGGCCGGCCGATCGACACCGACCGTTACTACGTCATCATGGTCGATCCGCTCGGCACCTGGGGGGCGAGCAAGCCATCCGACGGTCTCGGCATCAAGTTTCCGCAGTACAGCTACTACGACATGGTGCAGGCGAACTACCGGTTGCTGCGCGACGAGCTGAAGGTCGCGCGCGTCGCGCTGGTCACCGGCGTCTCCATGGGTGGTACCCAGACCTATGTCTGGGGTGTCATGCATCCCGAATATATCGGCGCGTTGATGCCGATCGGCGGCACCACGCAGTCCGACGGCGAGGATCCCGTCGGCAACTGGACGTTCCAGATGATGACGGCCGCGATCCAGGGCGATCCGGTCTGGCAGGCGACCAAGGGTGACTATTACAAGCTGCCCAAGGAGAAGCATCCGGTTCCGGGCCTGGCCTTCGGCTGGTCGATCCTCGGCATGACGGGCTATGACTTCGCTTTCCGCACGACCCAGAACTGGGCGGCCGTCCAGCCCGAAATTTTCTATTGGGACCCGCCGAACGAGAAAGCCGGCTTGAACGTTATCAACCGCGCCAAGCTCTATGACGCGGTTGATCTCGTCTGGCGCAACCGGGTGGGCGAGACGCACAACGTCAATCCCTATCTCGGCCGCATCCAGGCCCGCACGCTGGTGATGCACATTACCAATGACCTCTGGCTGAACTTCAAGCTCGCCCAGAAGGCGGTCGACCGCGTGCCCGGTGCAGATCTGATCGCCGAGGAAAGCCCGGTCGCCCATTACGGCGTGTTCCCGCTGATCAACAATCGAAAGAACGATCCGAAGTTCGTCGCCTTCATGGACGACGTTGCGAGCCTCGATCGCGCGCAGAAATTCGTCGACAAGAATTACCGCGTGCCGGGCGTTGCTGAGAAGATCGATCCCCAAAAATCCTTCTGGAAGGATTCTGTGACCTATCCCTATCCGGTCAAATTCGCCAGTGCCAAGGACAAGAGCGGCAATGCCTGGCAGATCGGCTACATGGATGAATATGCCGGCACCGACAAGGATCCGAAGGTGCTCGTCATCATCCACGGCAAGGGCGCATTCGGCGGGCACTACGGCAACATCATGCAGTATGCCTTGCGCAGCGGCCTGCGCGTGATCGTGCCGGACCTGCCGCATTACGGCATGTCCGGGCCCGGCAATCTCGACAAGAGCCCCGCGCGGACCATGCAGGACATGCGCGAGGTCATCTACGATCTCGTCGTCAATCAGCTCGGCGTCAAGAAGGCCTATTATCTCGGCCACTCGCTCGGCGGCCAGTTCGTGGTGGGCTACGCGCTGACCTGGCCGGATGCGGTGCAGGGCCTTGCCCTGGAAGCACCCTCCGGCCTCGAGGAATATCCGCGCGAGATCACCATCGCCAAGGACAAGAAGGCGCCTCTTTTCGCCGACGGCCTCGGCCGCGATTTCGACAAGTGGAAGCAGATCTGGGACCAGACCGGCATCCTCGCGGCGGAGAAGGCGCGCGATGAGCAGAACATCCGCGACTTCTTCTATTTCAAGAAGCGCGATCCGAACACCGGCGCGGTATCGGCAGCCAAGAGCGGGTACTTCTTCAGCGACAGCGAATATGCCCGCCTCCACACCGAGCAGCGCGTCGGGCTCACCAAGGGCAACCCGAAAGAGCTCGAGCAATGGTGCAACGTCTTCATCTTCGACATCTACACGATCGGCGCGGAGCTACAGCAGGATGATCCGAAGAATCTCTATGAGCGCATCACCCAGATCAAGGCGCCGATCTTCCTGTCATTCGGCGACAAGGAGCCGTTCATCCCGACGCCCGCCTTCAACGGGCTGACGGACCTTGGGCGCGACGTCATCACACCGTTCATGTCGCGGATGACCAATGCCGGCAACCGACCGATCCTCAAGATCTATCCGGAGACCGGACATTTCATCCATACGGATAACCCGGTCGAGTTCTCCGTCGACGTGGTGGACTTCGTCACCAAGGGAACGGTCGACACGTCGTCGCCGCTGGGCACTGATCGCATGATCAGGGGCGCGGTGGTGTCGGCGCTGCCGGTAGCGCCCACGCCTCCCGGCGCAGCGCCGACGGCGGGTCTCAACAAATAGGACGCTCCGATGCCGAGAGTGCAGGCGGGCGAAGTCCAGCTTGGCTGGCGAGAGTGGGGACAGGGCGACGTCACTGTCGTCTTCATCCACGGCAATCTCGCGAGCAAGGACTGGATCGAGCTTGCCGCGCCTCTGTTTCCAAAGGGGCTGCGCGTCATCGGCCTGGACTGGCGCGGGTGCGGTGACAGCGACCGGCCGAAGCCGAGCGTGGCCTATTCCAACTATTCCATGCAGCAGCATGCCGAGGATATGCTGGCGGCGCTCGACACGCTGGGCATCGGCTATTGCCATCTCGCGACGCATTCGACCGGTGGCATCATCGCTGCGCGCATGCTGCTGATGCAGCCGCAGCGCTTCGGACGGGTGTTTGCGCTCGATCCGGTGACGCCGCTCGGCATGGCCTTCAACGCTGACCAGATCGGCCTGTTCCGGTCGATGATGATGAGCAAAGAGCTGACTCGCACGATCATGGCAACGGCGGCGTCCTCGCTGTTTGTGCCGGAGAGCATGGCGCCGAACGCCGTCCCGCGCTTCCGCGAAGGGCTGGGCGAGATCGAGGCGCTGTTCGACCGCATCATCGACCAGACGTTTGGCGTCTCGGAAGGAATCTGGATCGGCACCCCCGTCAACCTCACGCGCGAAAGGGAAAGCCGCGAGCTCGAGCGCCGCATGCCGGAACTGCGGCATCCGCATATGGTGCTGTGGGGTGAAAGGGACGGCTGGATTGCGCCGGACGATCTTCGTGCGATGGCCAAGGCGATGCCGGATTGCCGCCTCGTGATCGTGCCGGGCATCGGGCATTCGATGAATCTCGAACGACCGGCGCTCTATGCCGGCTATTTCGGTGCCTGGTTCGGAGGCCTGCCTTCCAGCTCCTGACTGGTCCTACAACAAGGGCAGTCCCGGCGCCCTCTCATGACGCCAGTGCTAGGCTTGCCATCATCAGACCGATCGCAGCGATCCAGCCGCCGAGTGCGCGGACGGCAATGGCGCGCCAGGATGTTGCGCTGTCCGAGTTCGTTCGCCTGAAGACCGCGGTCAGCGCCATCGTCAGGGTGATGGCGGCGTAGCCGACGCAAGCCAGTCCTGCCGCAAACAGCATCCGGTCGGTTTCGGGCGCGAGGTCGGCGCCATTCGCGGCGCCCCTTATCACGGCGACCGCGAAAGCCATCGCGCAGAGCAATACTGTGGGCACTTGCGCCGCTGCCGCGAGCAACAGGCCGATTGCCAGCATCATTGCCGCATCCGCGAGCTGTGTGGACGCCGCGCCGAAGACGTGCCCAAGGAGCAAGCCGGCCAGCAGCCCGAGCGGAAACACGGCGATCAGCCAGCGCCCCCTGGCGGCTCCGAGCGTACCCGCCAGCACGCCGGTCGCAGTCCAGAGAACGACATCCTGGAGATCGGTGACGGGATGTACGACCCCCATATAGAAGTCGCCGAGGCGGGCCGCGACGATATGCGCCTCGGCGGCATGTCCGCCGGCGAGCAGCATCGCTGCCGCGATCAACAGGCGCGCGGGATTCAGCTTCATGCGAAAGCTCCGACGCCCTGGGCGAGGAAATAGCAGCCGATTGCCGCAATGCCGGCCCCAAGTCCCTGGATGAGGCGCTCGCCGGCGGGCCAGCGCGTCAACGTGCCGATCGCGATGCCGCACAGATGCAACAGGCCGGTGGCGGTGACGAAGCCGACGCCATAGGCGAGCGCATTCGCCGCGCGCGGCAGCTCGGCGCCGTGCGCATGGCCGTGAAAAATCGCGAACACCGCGACGACGAGGGCGGCCGCGGCAAAGGGCAGGCGCAGCCGAGCGGCGACGGCAACCCCCAGGATCACGGCGGAGACGGCAATCATCACCTCCGGCATCGGCAGCGGCACATGCAGCACACCCAGCACTCCGCCGATCGCCATGACGAGCGGGAAGGTGATCGGCAGGATCCAGATGGCCGGCGCGCCGAGCTGCGCGCCCCAGATCCCGACGGCCACCATCGCGATCAGATGGTCGATGCCCGTGACCGGATGGAGCAGGCCGCTGACGAGGCCGCCCGCAACGCCGGCCTGCTCATGCGCGAGGGCCGGTTGCGTCAGCGCGAGCGAAACGATCGCGGTCGTGAGGGGGACGGGAAGGCGCAAAGACATTGTGTGGACTCTCGCTCAGATCGCTGCGAACACGCGCACCAGACGGCCGAAGAACCAGAACATCGACACCGATCCGATGAGGTAGGCCGGAAGGGCCTCGCCCCAGCGAGGCACGACGGCATCAAGCCGCCGGTGCGCCCAGATCAAGGCGAGCACCAGCAGCACGAAGGCGAGCTGTCCGATCTCCACGCCGATGTTGAAGAACAGCAAAGCTGCCGGAAGCAGGCGGCGTTCGAGCCCAAGGCCCGCGAGCGCGCTTGCAAAGCCGATGCCGTGCACCAGGCCGAAGCTGAACGCCACGATCCAGGGATAGCGGGCGGTGAGTCCGATCTCGCCGCGCTGCTGCTTGACGATTTCCACCCCGACGAACGCGATGCTCAATGCGATGCAGGCATTGAGCGGACGTTCCGGCGCGCCGATCAGGCCGAAAGCTGCCGCGGCGAGCGAGGCGCTGTGTCCGATGGTGAAGGCCGTGATGGTCTTCACCAGACGCCAGCCGCCGCCGACGATCCAGATCAAGCCGAGCACGAACAGCAGGTGATCGGCGCCGAGCAGGATGTGATCGATGCCGTAGTTCACATAGGTCCTGGCGAGCTCGAGCCACACCTCGAGCGTCGGCGCGCCGGTGCCGAGAACGGAAACGACCGGATTGGCCGTCGAGATCGTGTAGCTGCGCGGCTCGCCCTCGATCGGGATGACCTTGATCAGGACGACCGACATGTTGGAGCCGAGATTGGTGATGGTGATCGGGCCCACCAGCCCCTTCGCGCCGCAGTTCATCTCGGGCAGGCGGAGAAAACAGTGCGGCGGCATTCGCAGATCGACCCGCGATGCCCCGATCGAGGGCTCGATGCTCCAGCGGCCGACAAAGGCGCCGGGCCGGACCTCGCGGAATTCGAGCACGCCCATCGCCGCTTCATGCGCACTGAGCGCCGACGGCCGGATGATTACGGCCAGCGCCAACATCAGAGCCAGCAGCGCCAAACGCGGATATTGGATCGCTCTCACGGCTCGTACCGCACTTGATAGGATGCCTTGAGCCGCTTGACCGCTTCCCAGGCCTGCTTGCGGGTCTCATCCGTATGCCAGATCCTTGCGGCCTCATCCCGAACCTTGTCGAGGCTGGCGAGAGTCCCTGGACGCCGGGAATCCAGCCGGGCGACGTGCCATCCATCCTTGGACTGCAGCAGCTTCCATTCACCTTCCGGCATCGCCAGCAATTGATCGCGGAATCCTTCGCCGAAGGCGGCGGCAAGACTGTCGACCGGCCGGGCTAGGATGGCGCGCGTCAGATGCTGCAGCTCCTCGGATTCGCGCTGCTGGACGATGTCGTCGAGCTGACGCTGCGCCGTCGACTGGTCGGTGGGCGGGGTGATGTAGAAGGACACGCGCTCCGGCTCGTCGAAGCGGGCGTGATTTTCCGCAAACCACGCCTTGAGCTGTTCGTCCGTAGGACGCGGAACGCGGATCTGGTCGAAGATCAGCAACTGCATCTTGAAGGCAATCCGGTCGCGGATCGTCTCGTCGCCGCGGTCGACGCCAAGCGCCTTGCCTTCGCGGTAGAGGATCTCGCTTGCGACCCAGCTGTCGATCATCTTCTGGAGCTGTTCGCTGGACGGGGCGCGTTCCTTGTCCTCGTCGAAATTGTCGATGAAGGACTGGCGCATCGCCTTGGTCACCGTGATGACCTTTTCGTCCTTGGCGGGCGGATGCAGCACGGCGTCGACGCCGAAGATGATCGCTCCGAGCAGTGTGAAATGCAGCAAGGGTTCGCGCGAGAGCCGCACAAGCGCCGAGACGAAGGAGCGCGAGGGCTTTGCTGCGCTATGGGCGACATCGGCGCCCGAGTCCGAACCTCCCGCGTGCGATATCGGGAAAGACTGCACTTCAACTGGTGTCGCCGGCATTGACATATGGTTGTCACAAATCTCGCAGCACGCGCCGCCGCTTTATTCGGCAGAGCATTTCAACTGTCATCTTCAAGCGGCGCGGAAAATGCAACGGACAAACGCTGGAGGCAAGATGCCTGGCGGAAATTGTCGACCTGCGCGCGCCAAACATAAATCCTTCACGAAGTTGTATCGGAACTCTGGTCATGATCGCCGCGCGCAGGGAGTCGCTCACGCCGTTGGATCACATGGTGTCCGAATTCCCAAAGTCTCTGTTGTTGTTTCGCGATATCTGACTTGAATGAGGGGAGATAGATGTTTCCATCTGGCAAGACGATCCTGTTGACCGCCGCATCGGCATCATTGGCGCTGACTCAAAGCGCTACGGCCGAGGAGTTCGGTCGGGGCGAGCGCCGCGGCAATCCGTATGTCGCCGGCGACATGCACAATCACAATACGTGCACGGATGGTTCGGTTGCCGCCGGCTACACGATCGATCGCGCGGTCGGGCGGGGCACCGCATCGGCGGGCGGCAACAATTTCGATCTCGACTGGTTCACGCTCGGCAACCACGGCGGTTCCGGCAATCGCGACTGCCGCTTCAGCGACACCAGCGCCAACATTCCGGGGCAAACCACGACGACCTGGAGCCAGACTCTCGGTCAGACCATCGACGGCATCACCATCAGCAGCCTGAAGGGCACCCCGAACGGCTCCGGCACTGGCGCGCAGATGTGGCGCTGGCAGTCGATCCGCGAGGTCGAGTATCCGACCATCGTCGATCGTTCGGCGAAGTACGACAAGGTGCTGATCGAGGGTCTCGAATGGATCGCGCCCGGCCATGAGCACGTCGACGTTGCCGTCATCACCGGCCAGCACCCGCTGCACACGAGGAAGGGGCCCGGCAACGCGGACAAGATGGCGGAATTCGAATACCGCTTCGACCGCGCCGATACCGATGCGATCGGCCCCGTCATCGACGCTGGCGGCAACCAGCTCTGGCCCGGCAAGGACAACGTCAACAACACCGGCACGGCAGGCCACCAGAAGGCGCTCACGGGCGTCAAGTGGCTGCAGGCGAACTACCCGCTGCAATCCTACATCATTCCGACCCACACCGAACGTCAGGGGCCGTTCAACGCGACCGCCAACAAGGGCTACAACATCGAGCATTTCCGCGACTTCAACAATGCGGGACCGACGGTGGCGTTCGGCATCGAATCGCCCGGCCACTTCGCCGAAGGCGGCCTCAATGGCGGCTCCGGCTCTTACACCTCCAACGCGGTCGGCGGCGGCACCTACGGCATGAGCGGCATCTACACCGCGAAGGTCGGCGGCCTCTGGGACGGACTGCTCGGCGAAGGCCGCAACTTCTTCATGTATGTGAGCTCCGACTGGCACAGCCGCGGTGCGGGCGGTGCGCGCGATTCCTTCACGACCGCCGATTTCATTCCCGGCGAATACACCAAGCTCTATGTCCCGAACGCCGGACGGTTCTCGTCGCAGCACGTCGTCGACGGCATGCGCTCGGGCAACTCGTACTCGGTCAATGCGGATCTGATCGGTCCGGATCTGGTGTTCCGCGCCAAGACGCGCGGCGACGACTGGAAGACCATGGGCGAGACCCTGGTCGTGCGGCCCGGCGAAAAGATCACGGTCGAGATGGAGCTGACCGTTCCGAACGAGAACAACAGCCCCTACACCTTCAACAACCCGCTGCTGGTGCCGGTGGGCATCAAGCAGCCGCTCAACAAGCCGTCGCTCGACCACGTCGATCTGATCACCGGCCAGATCACCGGCGTCGTTGCGCCTGACGCGCCCAATTACGCGGTGGCGAATGCCGCGGGCACGGCCGGCGCCTCGATCGTGTACAACCCCTCGGCGACCATCGCCCGGCAGATCCCCGCGACGCAGATGCATCGCGAGCATCGGGGCGATCCTGACGGCGTGCGGCTGAAGTTCACGACGACGTTCACCGCAGGCACCAAGCCGTTCTACATCCGCGCGCGCGGAACCAACATTCCGAACGGCACTCCGAACGTCAGTGATACCGCCGGCAATCCGCTGCTCGATGCCAACAACGCGCAGGTCAGCTGCACCGACCCGGCATGCCCGACGCATCTGGAGACGGTGAATGGCGCCAAGAAGGTGACCCACGACGTTCAGGCCTATTCGAACGTCTGGTTCTACGCCAACCCGATCTTTGTCCGGCTGGAAGGCTCACCGAAGCTCCTGGTCGAGACCAACGCCGAGCTGGCGCGCCGGCTCGGGCAGCGGGCTGAACACGATCACCACGACCATGACGATGATCATCATCACGATCACCACTGACGGGATCTGAGGCCATCCGGCGGGACGCAAAAATGCGTCCCGCCGCACTCATTTTGAAGCGGGCTGTTGCTGCCCGGAACGACTGACATGCCTCTGTTTCGTATGACCGTCTGCTCATTCGGCCTGCTCGCCGGCCTTGGTTGCGCTGTGGCTGCTCCCGATGCTGCCGAGCCCGCTTCGGAGGAGCCAACCCGGGACGATTGCAATGCTGCGGTCGCGGAGGCGCGCGCATTGGCGGCGGCGTTGCCGCCCGATCATCTCTCGCGCTACTTCGCCGAACGGCACCTGCATCAGGCGCTGGTGGAAGCCGGCAATGGCGAGTTCGACGAATGTCTCGACATGGCCGCGCGTGCCTCTGTCGAGGTGCGCGAACGACGCCACGAGCTGCGGCCCGGCGAGAAGCTGAAAGTGCTGGGGGCCGACGAGTAGCAGGATCCTAGAATTTTGCAGATTCTGCATACTGTCATAGCAGCGTCATCTTAGCCCGCGCATTGTCTGCCCGCGTTTCAAGAACAGGGTGACGTTGCGACATGGATCAGATCGAGCCGCTTTTCCCGATTCCCCTGCTGCGGTCGCCCGGGCTGCTTCCGCCCTCGCTGAACGAAGCCGCCGTGGCCGCGATCCGGAACACCCGGATCGAAGGCAATCTGCGTTCGGGCCAGCTCTTCCACACCGAAGTTGCCGATCCCCGCGACAACGAGCTGTTTCGTCAGATCGCCGAGCTTGCCGTCCCCAAGCTGGTCGATTTCGGTGTCCTTCTGTTCGGCGAAAAGCTGCGCTGGACCGTCAAGGAGATGTGGACCAACATGCTGGAGACCGGCGGAAACCAGACGCTGCATTCCCACGCCAACAGTTTCGTCTCCGGCATCTTCTATTTGACGCCCTCGCATCCGGCCTGCAAGACGGTCTTCGTGCGGCCGCCCGGCGGCTTCGACTTCTCCTTCCGTCACCATACGCGCGAAGCCGCCATCGGGCCCTTCAACGCGGGCAAATATGCCCTGCCGGAGGCTGAGCCCGGCGATCTCGTGCTGTTTCCAAGCTACCTCTATCACGAGGTGCCGAGGAATCAGGGCGGCCAGCGGATCACGATCGCCTTCAACGCGATTCCCGATCATCTCGACTGCTGGGGCTATCGCGTCAACTTCGCGCCGTAAGGCGGGCGGATCACTCGTTCCGCAAGCCGAATTCGCGCAGCAGCAGCTCTCGTGCCTCCGGCCTTGAAGGTGCCGCCTCATTGATCTTGCGCAGCAGGCGAGCCGCTGCCGCGCGGTCCGAGCCGAGCAGCGATTTCGCCATCCCCATCAGCGGCCCATAGGCCGGATCGAATTCGGGGCTCAGGCGAAGCGCGTCGATGAGGCCCGGGGAGGCCGCTTCGATCAGGGCGGCACCACGGGGATCACCGGGCAGCGATGCGCCGGCTTCGAGGAAGCGGTTGCGCGCGCGCCAATAGGCGGTGAGGCGTGGGCTCAAGGCCTCGCGCCCGGCTCCGCCAGAGAGGAGCTCATTCGGATCCGGCTGAATGTCCTTCGTCACGGCAAGCAGCAGCGACCAGGGGGCTGCGCGGAGCGCGCGGACATTCCGCCGAGCATCGAACGTCACGAACGGATAATCGTCCGTGTTACGCGGACCATCGCCGGTGAAGGCGGAGAGAGCGTGGGGACCTCCGAGGTATTGGCCGAGCAGGTCGATCGGGGCCTCGAAACCCAGCGGCCGTACGACCTTCGCGGTCGCGGGATCGCGCAGCCGTGCTTCCAGCGCATCGATATCGAGATGGCCGCCGTCCCGCGTTCCAATCAGCGCAAGCATCGGGGTGCGGACGCTGTAGTGATTGAGCCAGGCTGCGCCGTCGGGATAGACGTCGAGAAAGCCGCGGATGATGGCGCGGAGCGAAGGCATGTCGAGCTGGTACAGCGGCAGCCATTGGCAGAAGATGCCCCCGGCCGCCAGCCTGCGTTTCACCGCCTGGAAGTGCTCCACCGTATAAAGCGCGCCGCTGCCGTCGAGCGCGGGGTGAAACAGGTCTGCGATGATCACGTCATGCTGGCCCGTATCCGCCGCGACGTAGCGGCGGGCATCCGCCACGGTTATGCGCGGCACTGACGCCGCCGGCGGATCGACGAACCAGGGCAGCAGGTCCACCACTTCCCGGGAGAGTTCGACGCCGCGTACGCTGACACCGGGCATCTGCGTTCCCCCAACCATGGTGGCGCCCGTGCCGATCCCGAGGAACAGGGCGCGGTGCGGCGCTTCGTGCAGCAACAGCGGCAGCATCGCCTGCCGGTAGTCAGACCGCGTCGAGCTCGTTCCGCCCATGCGGAAGTGACCGTTGACCTCGAGGTAGCGTGTCCCTGCTGCGTCATCGACAACACTCGCCGTCGCCATCGGCCCTTCACGGACCGCAAGCAGCGCGCCGCCCGACGGCACGCGCGTCAATGGTGGCGAAGGATCGAGCCACAGGACGAGCGCGAAGGCCGCCGGAACCGCGGACCACAGCAGTGCCGATCGGCCGGGCGGCAGCAGCAGCAAATAGCCGAGCGCAACGGCTAGCAGCGCCGTCCAGGCGCCAAAGGCCGGAATCAGGAATTGCGCCGCCAGCAGTGGCGCGATGCAGGCGCCGAGGCTGTTGATGCCGACTGCCGCGCCGACCGAGCCGCGCTGATCGCTCACCCGCTGCGCCAATAGGCCGAACAGTGCGCCCATTGCGGTGGCGGGAACCAGGAAGAGGGCGATCGCCACCGCCAGTTCGCCGAACACGTCTGCAGGCGATGCGATCTGGACCAGCCGGCCGGCATGGGGCGCAAGCGCGGCGGTCGTGATGCAGGCGAATGCGGTTGCGGCGAGCAGGCCGCGGAGATTTCCATTATTCGCATCGCGCCCGGTCCGCTGCCAGAGCAGGCCGCCCGCCGCGGTGCCGAGCAGATGCGCAGCCAGTAGTCCTGCGAAGGTGTAGACGGTATCTTCCATCACCTGCGCGGCGAGCCGGACCACGAGGACCTCGAAGCTGATTCCGAGCAGTCCGGTGGCGAACAAGGTGATCGTGAGCCGCAGGTCGCGAATTCGCTCGGGCCGCGGCTGTTCGGCATCGGCTTTGCCCGCTGCCGATCCAAGCGAAAGCGCAGCGAGGGCGCAGAGCGCATTGACGCCGGCGAGACAGAGCAGCGTTCCCGAAAATCCCACCGCCGGGATCAGCAGGAATGTGGAAGCGAGCGTGCCGGCCAGAGCCCCGGCCGTATTTGCCCCATACACGCCGGCCGTGACGCGCGCCTCGCCGCGCGCTTGTCGCGTCATCCGTTCCAGCGCGGCCAGTGTTCCGCCCATGGCGACCGTTGCGGGGAGCAGCGCGAGTGTCGGCAGCGCCAGACTGCCGGCCCACAGCAGGACCGGAGACGGTTCGGTGCCGAGCAGAGGCGGCAGGACCCGCCCGGCCGCCGGCAGCAGCCACACGCTGATCAGGCCCCAGACGGCGATGACGGCTTCAAGGATCGCATAGAGGCGCCATGGCGATGTCGAGCGGCGGATCAGCCGATCGAGTGCAAACGCGCCGAGGGCCAGGCCGCCGAAAAATCCGGCAATGACACCGAGCACCGCCATCATCTCCGTGCCGAGCGCAAGGCTCAGCTGCCGCGTCCAGACGATCTCGTAGCCGAGGCCCGCAAAGCCCGACGCGGCCACGATGGGGACGAGGGCCCAAGGGCGTGCAGCGTGCCCACGCATCGAGGCGGCCTCGTCCTGTGCCATGCGCGCGAACCGCTCTGCCGAGGCGATCATGGCGATATCAGGCTCAGATTGCATTCCCCTCACTCCTGCCTCGAATACGACCGCTGGGCGGTCGGAGCCGGGGTCTTGCGTCAGCCGAACGCGTGCGCTCGGTTCATCAAAGCATCCGCTCTATGTCAGATTTTTTCAGGATTTATGACGGCCGGCGCCGGCGGCTTCCATGCCGGTCCCGCAAGTTCGCTGTGCTCAGAATCTCGCCGCCACCGTCAGCCGCACTGCAAGCGGCTCGGCCGGATGGACGTGACGATCCGCAACGCCCTCGATGGGCTCGCCCGGCAGTCGCGACAGATAATAGTACTCGATCTGGTTGGTCTGGGCGTTGAAGAGGTTGAGCACGTCGAGTTGCACCCGAACGCCGTTGTCGAACCTGTAGCCGGCGCGCGCATTGAAGATCAGCGAAGACCGTGAACGGACGCTGTCGTCCTCGATCAGGGGACGCGGGCCGAAATAGCGCGCCTTCAGCGCGCCGAACCAGCCGGTGTCGCCGCCGAGCGTGACGGCGCCGCTCGCCACCCACGCCGGCGCGCCGGGGATGCGGGCACCGGCCGGATCGAAATCGGTGAAGCGGGCGTGCGTATGAGCGACGTCGAGATCGACCGTCATCCACGGCAGCGGCTTGTACTGGTTCGTCCATTCCACGCCGACGCGGCGGCTGGGCCGGCTCGGCTCCGTGGTGCCGGCGTCTCCGACGAACAATAGCTCCGAGTCGAAGTCGAGCACGAAGACCGCGAGCGAACTGGTGAGACCCTCGATCGGTTTGGTGCGGACACCGAGCTCGGCGCCACGCGAGCGCGCGAGCAGCGGCACGCGGTCGAGCGGCGTCACCTTGTCGTTGGGATCGACGGTGATCGTCGCGCCGCGGATGTCGTTGCTGTGCAGGCCGTAGCCGGCGTTGGCGTAGAGCTCCGTCCTGTACCAGGGGCCGAGCACGAGACCGGCCTTCGGGCTCGCCATCGACGCCTGAGCGTTGCCCGAATTCTGCGGCGTGTCGCTGAAGACGTGCCCGGCGAAGACGTCTTCGCGGATGCCGACGGTGGTGCGCAGCCAATCGGTCCACCGCGTGGTCGTATCGGTCCACAGGCCGACATTGCCCTCCTGCACGCGGTCATCGCGCACGGTCGAGAGCCAATTGCGCTGCTCGGTCTTGAACAGGCCGACATGGATATCATCGTAGCGGCTCTGCACGCCGACGCGGGTTTGCGCCTCGATGCCGGCAAAGCGCCAGTCGAACGCATGCCGGGCATCGACGCCGCCGAAGCTGCGGCGGTCGAGCTGGCTGAACTGGTCGCCGTTGACCGGATTGTCGAGAAAGTAGGTGAAGTCGTTGTAGAGCCGCAGGTCGGAGCGCACGACATAGGCGCGGACATTGGTCTGTCCGTAGTCGCCCGACTGCGCCCAGCTGCCGGACAGGCTGAATCGGCTGGACGTGCCGCCGTCGGTCGGATCGAGCGTGCCGAGGCGATCGATCAGGCCCTGGTCGATCGCGCGTTGCGCGACCTGGTCGGTGGAATTCCAGCCGTTGGAATAGGCCATCGCCGTCAGCGTCAGGCTGTCGGTCGCGGTGCCCTGACTGTAGCGCAGCACGCCGTTCAGCTTGCGGACGTCGTCGGGCGACTGCCACGGGCCATCATATTTGGTGGCCTCGAGCGCCGCCAGCAGCGTGCCGGCACCGACAGCGTTCGACGTTGCCGCCAGGGCGCGGCGATAGCCGAAGCTGCCGAAGGTCATCTCCGCGATGTTGTGCGGCAGCTTGTTGACGTAGTCGATCGCCACGGCGCCCGCGGACGCGAAATCGCCCTGGTCGGCGAAATACGGTCCTTTTCGCACATCGACGGAGTGGATCAGCTCGGGGATCAGGAAATTGATGTCGGCGTAGCCTTGCCCATGCCCATGCGTCGGCATGTTGACGGGCATCCCGTCAACGCTGATCGCGAGATCGGTGCCGTGATCGAGATTGAAGCCGCGCAGGAAATACTGATTGGCTTTGCCCTCGCCGGAGTGCTGGGTGACGATCAGTCCCGGCACAACTTCGAGGGCTTCACCGGGCCGCGAGAAGGGGACGGCATTGACCTCTTTGCCGCTGATGCGAACTGCGCTGGCGGAAGTGGGCTGCAGGGCGGACGAGCCGGCGGGCGCCGCACCGGCCGCACCGCCGCCCTCGGTCGCGCTGTCCGCGCGAGCGGCACTCCGATGATTGCGTGGCGCCCCATTCTTCGGCGGCTTCTTGCGAGCGAGCCGTTTCGGAGGCTGTTCCTCCGCCGCGACGGTGACCGGCGGCAGCTCGGCGGCCGCGCTGAGCTCGTGGGCTGCTGCCGGAAGCGCACACAGGGCAGACGATGCGGCGGCCGAAAACATCCGCAACAAGGTCCCACGCACCGCCACGTTTCCGCACCCCAACCAGTCCAGCAACGCCACGCTCTAGCAGGGGAGTATGACGATGAGGCAACAATGTCATACTGGGGCCCAGAGCCGCTGTCGAGGCGCCGGGGGAAACATCGGGGAGGTCGCGGATGTTTCGCACAAGTGTCACATCGGCGGCCGATAAGCCTTGCTCCCCTCGGCGTCAGTGCCTGGCGAGCCGCTTGTCTTGCCTGAGCTGGCCGCCGGCCTCCCTGACCGAGAATCTTGCGCGTTGCCCCCGACAGACCGATGACGAGAAACATGAGAGGGCACAAGGCGGCGCGACGAATATCGGTGGGCTTCGTGCTCGTGCTGGCGTCTTTGCTCGACGTGTCCGCCTCGACCTCGGCGCTGCCGGCGGATTTCCCTGACATCGACGTGCCGGGCTTCAACGGGCCGACGTCCAGCCTTGGGGAATATCCGACAACGTTGGCGCCGGTGGTTTCCACGGCGCCATCGCGGTCTCCGGTCAATCGAGAGGCGATGCGCGGCAATCCGCTCTGGGCAGTCCCGCTTGCGGCACTGACGGACACGAACGAGCGGCCGATCTTCTCGGCCTCGCGGCGGTCGCCGCTGCCACCGGTGATTTCGGCGCCTGCGACGCAAGCGCCGCCCGTGCCGCCCGTCCCACCGCCGGCCGAACTGCGGCTCGTGCTGGTCGGAACCGTCGTCGGCGGCGATCAGAGTGTCGGCATTTTCGTCGACGAGACGAGCAAGGCCACGCTGCGCCTGAAGCTTGACGGAGACTACCAGGGCTGGCGACTAAGTTCGGTGCACCAGCGCGAGGTGACGATGGTGCGCGGCGAGCTGACCGAGACGCTGACATTCGCGAAAGCAGGCGGAGCTACGCCCGCGACAGGACCGGCGGTTGCGGAAAGTGCAGTGAAGCGCGGCAGCTCGCACACGGCGCAGTATGATTGAACGAGGCATTCAAGTTGGACGTCGCTGCGCCTTGAGGCCCGCGCAACTTAAATCCGAAACACCTGCCGGGGCGCGCGTGTCAGACACTCATGTCCGTTTTCCGTGACCAGCACGGTCTCGCTCAGCGCGAGCCCGTCGGCGGAAACATACATGTGGAACACCATGCCTTCCTCCAGCCTCCAGTCGACGTTGGGCAGGAAGATCCGTGAGAAGTCGCTGGTGCGCGGCGTGTGGGCCGGATAGCAGCCGAGCGAATAGCCGGTGATGTTGGGATAGTCCGGCCGCAGGCCTTCGGCGAGGATCGTATCTCTCGCCAGCGCATCGATATCGGCGGCTGCGGCGCCCGGCTTCATCGCTTCGAGCTGCCGGTCCTGGATCTCGATCAGACGGCGGGCGAGTTGCGACCGGCGCGGGTCGAGGTCGCCGATGACGGCCGAGCGCATCAGGCGGGCGCCGTAGCCGTCAATATAGGGCAACAGCTCCATATGCAGAACGTCGCCCTTGGCGAGCGGCTGCTTGGTGAGCCCGCCGTGCAGAAAGGCGTTGCCGACGCCGGCGGTGATGATCCCCGCGCGTGCGGCATCGGCGCCTTGCTGCATGAACACCTGATAGACGGCCGCGGCCGCGTCGCGGGCCGATCGGCCTTCGCCGGCCGCCTTCAGAGCGGCATCGATGCCGAGATCGCCGATCGCGGCGGCGCGGCGGAGCACGGCGATTTCCCTCGCGCTTTTCCTGGCGCGGAGCGACGCCATCACGCCGGAGAAGTCGAAAAATTGCGCGTCCAGCAGCTGTGCCGACAGATGCTTGAAGCGGGACAGCGGCATGCAATAGGAGTCTTCGTCGAGGCCGACACGGCCCGTCGCACAGCCGAGGCCGCGGATGGTATCGGCGAGGACCTTGACCGGATCCTCCCAGTCGGCGAAGGCGACGGAGCGCTGCAGCCATGAGCTCTCGCTGAACGGGCCGAGGTCGACGGCGCGGAGGATCATGATCGGCTCGCCATCGCGCGGCAGGAGGCAGGCCCGATACATGTTCTCCGAGATCAGGAAGCCGGTGAGATAGGCGAGAAACTCGCTCTGATCGATGATCAGGACATCGAGATCACGTGCCGCCATCTGCTCGCGCACGCGCTTGACGCGCGCGTCATATTCGTCGATCGGAAACAACATCGTCAGCCGCAAATCTCGAGGATGGCGAGCATGTAGATGCGGATCATGTCGACGAAATCGACGATATCGACCCGTTCGTTGGGCATGGTGTTGTAGCGTCCGCCGGGACCGCAAACGATGCCTTCCATCTTGCCGAAATAGTGCAGGTGACCGGCATCGGTGCCGTAGAAGCAGCTCGGCGCAACAGGCCCGGTCGGCTGGTCTTCGCCGCGCACCGTCCGATAGGCGCGGTTGATCGCGGCAACGATCGGGCTGGTGCGTGCCACTTCGAATGGCGGCATGGTCGGCACGCCCGAGCGATCCTCCGACATGATCTTGGCCTTGAGGCCGGGAAACCGCGCTTCGAGCGCATCGAGCTCGCGGCGCATGTCGGCCAGTGCACCGGCCTCGGTCTGGCCCGGCGCATAGCGGCCCGAGCCCTTGATCCGGACGAAGTCGGCAACCTGCGGCGCGCGCCATTCGTGCAGCTCGCGCCCGAGTGCGCCGTGGACGACGCCGACATGGACGCGATTGATTCCCTCGTGTTCCGGCGAGAGGGCGCCTGAGAATTTCATCGCGTTGAGACGCGGGATGAGGTCGCACGCCGCGGTGATCGCATCGACAGCCTCTTCGCGCTTGGACAGGTGACGGGTATTTCCTGTGAGCTCGATGATGAACATGAACGCCGCGGCGTGCATGGTCATCGCCTTCAGGTCGGTCGGCTCGGAATTGATGAAGTAATCGGCGCGAAGTCCCTGCTCGACCAGAGAGTAGGTGCCGACCCCGCCTTGCAGCTCGCCGACGACGTAGGTGAGGATGACGTCACCCCGGAGCTTGACGCCGGCGTCGATCAGCGTCTTCACCGCACAGAAATAGGCGGCATCGCCGGCCTTCATGTTGGAGACGCCGATGCCGTAGATGAAGGCGTCGTCGACCTTGCCTGCCCAGGGATCGACGGTCCAGCCCTCGGTCACCGGGTTGGTGTCGAGATGGCCGTTGAACATCAGACTCTTGCCGCCGCCCGAGCCCTTCCAGCGGCCGACGGCGTTGACTCGTCCCTCATTGCCGAAGGGTGAGAGCTCGGTATCGAGCCCGATCTCGCGCATGCGGCCGGCCATGAAGGACGCGAGCTGCTTCTCGCCCTCCGACTTGGAGTAGCTCTTGTGCTGCACCATGCGCGACAAGAGGTCGAGGGCGGCGGGCACGTCGATCCGGGCGAGAAGTGCGTTGTGATCCATGGAAGCAAATCCTTGTCGTCAGCCGACCGGCACGGGCGAGGCGGCCATCAGTTCGCGGGTATAGGGATGAACGTGCTCTGCGTCGAAATCCTCGGCCGGCAGCAGGTCGACCATTTCACCGCGGCGCATTACGGCGATGCGGTGGGCGATCTGACGGATGAGGTTGAGATCATGGGTGATGAAGAGGAAGGCGGTGCCGGTCGCGGCACGCAGCGCCAGCAGCAATTCGATGATCTGCGCCTGCACGGAGACGTCCAGCGGCGCCGTGATCTCGTCGCAGATCACGAGCTTCGGTCGCGCGGCAAAGGCCCGCGCGATCGCGACGCGCTGCTTCTGGCCGCCGGAAAGCTGGTGCGGCCAGCGATCGGCAAAGGACGTCGGCAGGCGGACCTGTTCGAGAAGGCGAGGAATCTCGGCGGTGTTGCCGCCGTACAGCTTCAGAGGGCGCGACAGGATTTCGCTGACCTTCTGGCGCGGATTGAGCGAGGAATCCGGATGCTGGAAGATGATCTGCACGTCGCGGCGATAGGCCGCGTTCATGTCGCGCGCGTCCGTGATCTCTCGATTGTCGAAGCGAACCTTCCCGGAGAAGTGGGCAAGACCGGTGAGCGCACGTGCCACGGAGGATTTGCCCGACCCGGATTCGCCCACGAGGCCGAGAATTTCTCCGGCCCGCACGTCGAGGCCGATGCGTTTGGTCGCGGGAGGCGGCGCATGGCCCAAGAGGGTGGCGCGGCCGTAATGAACTTCGATGTCCGAGGCCGCGAGAAGGACCTCGTCACTGGACTTGTCGTGAATGAGACGCCGTTCCGGCCGCGGCACGGCTTGCACGAGGGCCTGCGTATCGGCATGCCGCGGCGCGCGGAAGATCTCGGCCGCCGGGGCCTGCTCCACCAGACGGCCGTGTTTCAGGACCGCGACCCGGTCGGCAACCCGCGTCACCAGCGCGAGGTCATGGGAAATATAGAGCGCGGCAACGCCGGTTTCCTCGCGCAGCCGGGCAAACAGCTCGAGGATGCGTGCGCCGGTGATGACATCGAGTGCCGTGGTCGGCTCGTCGAACAGGATGATGTCGGGCCGGCAGCCGAATGCCGTGGCAATGATGACGCGCTGCTTCTCGCCGCCGGAGATCTCGTGCGGATAACGACGCATGATCGCGGCGGGATCGCGCAGCTCGACATGACTGAGCAGGTCGACGGCCAGCACATCCGCTTCGCGCTGCTTGATGCCGCGATGCTGGATCAGCGTCTCCGTCACCTGCCGGCCGATGGTGAGGGTCGGGTTGAGCGAGGTCGATGGATCCTGGAACACCATGCCGAGCCGGCGTCCCCGGATCCTGGTCAGCTCCCGCGGGCTCAGGCGCTGGAGGTCGATGTCGCCGAGATGCAGGGAGCCTGCGATCTCGCGGGCATTGTCCGGCAAATGGCGCATCAGCGCCCAGGCGAGCGAGCTCTTGCCCGAGCCGGATTCGCCGACAAGGCCCAGCACCTCGCCCGGGCCGATCTGCAGCGAAATGTCGTGCAGCACGCGCACCGGTCCCGCGGCCGTCGCGTAGTCGAGCGTATAGTTCTTGACGGCAAGGGCAGGGATCACCGCTCATCCTTCGGATTGAGGGCGTCGCGAAGGCCGTCGCCCAAAAGGTTGAACGCAATGGCGGTGAGTGCGATCGCCGCGGCGGGCACGATCAGACCCCACGGCGCCTGGTACATATACTGCCGGGCATCGGCCACCATGAGCCCCCATTCCGATGCAGGCGGTTGCGCACCGACGCCGAGGAAGCTGAGGGTCGCGAACAGCATCACGGCAAAGGACACGCGAATGGTGGATTCGATCACGATCGGCGCCATCACGTTGGGCAGCATCTCGCGGAAGATGATCCAGGCTGCGCCCTCGCCACGCGCGATGGCCGCCTTGACGTAGTCCTGATTGCGCACATTGAGTGCAACCGAGCGGGTGACGCGTGCCATGCCCGGTGCAAAAGCCACCGCGATGGCGATGACGGCGTTGCCGGCGCCATTGCCGAGCGTCGAGACCAGCAACAGTGCTAGCAAAAGGCCGGGGATCGCCATTACCGCGTCGTTGGTGCGCATGATGGCCTCGTCGGTCCGGCCGCCGAGATAGGCCGAGCCGACGCCAATGATGGCGCCGGCCGCGCTGCCGACGAAGGTCGCGATCAGGGCCATTGGCACGGTCGAGCGGGCGCCGACCATCAGGCGGCTCAGGATGTCGCGGCCGAATTGGTCCGCGCCAAGCCAGTTCTGCCAGCCGGGTGGACGAAACCGGCCGAGAAAGTCGATCTTCTCCGGCGCGTACGGGGCAAGCGCCTGCCCGAACAGGCACGCAACGGCAATGAGCGCCAGCAGTGTGACTCCGACGAGCCCTTGCGGTCTTCGGATCAGGCGGACGAACAGCTCAATCATAGCGGATCCGCGGGTCGAGAACGGCATAGGCCATGTCGGCAAGCGTGTTGGTGACGGCGTAGGTCGCCGCCATGATCAATGCGCCCGCCTGGATCGACGGCAGGTCGCGCGCGGCGATGGCGACCATCAAGGCCCGTCCGATGCCGGGAATGGCGAAGATCTCCTCGATCACGATGATGCCGCCGAGCAGGTAGCCGACATCGAGCCCGATGATCGTCACCACCGGCAACAGGGCGTTGCGCAGCGCGTGGCGAAACAGCACGCTGCGTTCCGGCAAGCCCTTCAGGCGCGCTGCGCGGATATAGTCCGATTTCAAGACGTCCAGCGTCTCGGAGCGCATCATGCGCATCACGTGCGCGATGAGGATCACCGAGATCGTCAGCACCGGCAGCGCCAAATGAGAGATGCCGTCGCCGAAATGTTCCAGCGGCGAGACGTAGCCCGTCGCCGGCAGCCAATGCAACGTGTCGGCCAGCAACAGCGCAAGCAGCGTTGCGGTGACGAATTCGGGCAAGGAGACGCCGAGATATGCGATCAGACTGACGCCGGTGTCGGCGAGTCTTCCTTGCCGCAGCGCCGCCACCACACCAAGCGGTACGGCGACGACCAGCGTGACGAGGATGGACGATGCCGCGAGCAGCAGCGAACGCGACAGCGCGCTCAGCATTTCCGGGCCGACGGGCTGGCTGGTCCGCATCGAGATGCCGAAATCGCCGGTGAAGACATGGCCGGCCCAGCGCAGATATTGCTGCCAGGCCGGCGCGCCGAGCCCAAGCTTCGCCCTGAGCGCGGCCAGCATTTCCGGCGTCGCATTCTCGCCGAGCAGCGACTGGGCAGCGTCGGCCGGCAGGACCTGCGTGATGGCGAACACCAGCATCGACACCACGATGACGGTGTAGACCATCAGCAGCAGACGGCGCGCGAACCAGGCGAGCGACACCGATGTCTCCGCGTCAGCCGCGCTTCGGCGCGCCGGCGCCGAGCGAGACCAGATCGAGGCGGAACACCGAGCCGCGCGGATGCAGCGTGTAGCCCTCGACATAGGAACGCTGTGCGGCAAGAAGATCGAAGAACGCCGAGATCACGGTGGGAACCTCCGCGTTCATCATCTCCTGCGCCTTGGCATAGAGCGCGGTGCGCTTGGCCTCATCGGTCTCGACGCGGGCCGCATTGATGACGGCATCGAACGCGCTGTTGTTCCAGCGCGTCTCGTTCCAGGTCGCATTGGACGTGTAGAGCAGGTTGAAGATCGCATCAGCCGTCGGCTGCATGTTGTAGAAGCCGACGTAGAAATTGCCCTTCTTCCAGACCTGATCGAGGTAGGTCGCGTGCGGCATCGTCTGCACGTTGATGTGGAAGCCGGCTGCCGCGGCCATCTCGCGAACGGCGACGCCGAGCTGGGTGCGGGTCGCGGGGCGGTCGGATGCGATCAGCGTGAGGTCGATGCCGTTGGGATAGCCGGCCTCGGCCAGAAGCTGCTTCGCCTTGGCGACGTCGGGCTTCTTCATCGGGATGTTCTTGTAGAAGTGATAGGCGGAATTCAGCGGCGTGTCGTTGCCCGGGGTGCCGTAGCCACCGGCGACGAAGCCGACGGTCGCCTCGCGATCGACCGCCAGCGCCAGCGCCTGGCGGACCCTGACGTCATTGAACGGCTTCTGGTCGCATCCGAGGTTGATGTTGAGGAACTGGCCGGAGGGCGTGCGCAGTGCCTTGACGCCGGCCGCCTTCACGAGCCGCTCATATTCGCCGGGCGTCGTCGTCAGCAGCAGGTCGATCTCGCCGGACATCATCGCCGACGCCTCGGCGGTGCGGTCCGGATAGACCAGCAATTCCACGCGATCGAGGTAAGGCCGTGCCGGGTCGTAATAGACGGCGTTGCGTTCGACCACGATCTTCCGGTCGGGCTCGTAGGACACGAGCTTGAACGGCCCGGTGCCGTTTGCGGTCGTCGACAGGCTGGCGAGATCGGAGGCGATGACCTTCGCCGGAACGATCCGCGCGTTGAGATAGGTCAGGGCCACCGGCAGGTCGGCGTAGGCGCCGGACAGCGTGAACTTGACCGTCAAGGGATCGATCGCCGCGACCTCCTTGATCGGACCGACATTGGTGCGGCCGGGCGAGGCGGTCTTCGGATCGAGGATGGCATTGATGCTGGCGACGACATCCTCCGACGTCAGCGGCGAGCCGTCGTGGAACGTCACGCCCGGGCGCAGCTTGAAGATCCACTCCGTGCGCGTCTCGTTCGGCTCCCAGGAGAGCGCGAGGTCCGGCTCCACGGTCATGTCCGGCTTCAGCCGGGTCAGGTTGGAGTAGAGCAGTTCGGTGACGAGATATTCCGGATTGACCCGCGCCAGCATCGGATGAATCACCGACGCCGCCTGGTCGAGCGACATCCGCAGCACGCCGCCACGCTTGGGCGCATCGGCGACGGCGATCCTGGGGAGAGTGACGAGGCTGATGGCCGTGCCGGCAAGAAACAGGCGGCGGGTGACGGACAGCATGGCAGTAGGCTCCTCGAGTTAGCGAATGGCGGTTGCTTCGGGCGAAATATCGGGACGGAATTCGGCGGAGAGGTACGCCAGGACCGACTTCGCGAGCGCGATGATGTCGGGGAGCGTGGTGAATTCGCCGGGCGCGTGAATGCGGCTGTTCGGCCGGCCGAGGCCCGTCAGAAGGATCTCCTGCATGCCGGTCGCCTGCACCCAGCCGAAATCGGAGCAGCTCGTCGCGCCCCATTTGGCGAATTCGTCGGGTGCGTAGCCGAACCCGGCCGACAGCGCGTCCTGCCAACGCGGCCAGTGCGGCCCGGTCGGATCCGACGTTGGCATCAGGTGCCCCGTGAGGGAGATCTCGATCTCGGCGTGAGGCGCAGCCTTGCGGATCGCATCCTCGATCTCGCGTCGGGCGGCGAGGAAGTCCTCCTCCGGCGCGTAGCGGCGGCAGATCAGGATCTCGAACTGCGAGGGAATCTGGCCGCCGCACTGGCCGCCATGAGCGGCGGATATGTCGAGCTGTGCGGCGAGCGGGCGTGTCGCGCCGGGCAGGGCGGAGATGCGCTTTGCGATGTGCGGCTTCAACGCGGCGAGCGCATTGAGGATTGGCAGCGCGGCCTCGATGGCATTGGCGCCGCTTCCGGCGTTTGCCGCTTCGCTCGCATGAACCGTCCGGCCATGGACTTTCACCAGAAGCGTGAAGAGCCCGAAGCAGCCGGCCCAGATGCGTGGCGCCGCCGCGCCGTTGAAGTTGAGGATATGACCTTCAAGCAAGCCCTGGTCCGCGAGATAGCGGACACCGGGATAGAGCCCGCCTTCCTCGTCGGTGCAGAACAGCAGCATCGGATCATAGCCGAGTGACAGGCCGGTTCGGTCGGCGGCGCGCAGCGCCAGCAGCACGGCAGCGATCGTCCCCTTCATGTCGGCGGCGCCGAGGCCGATCAGACGGTCGCCGTCGCGCGTCAGGTGCAGCGGATCGGTGGCCCAGCCTGGCGCAGCCGGCACGGTGTCGACATGAAAATACAGGCCCAGCGCCGGTTTGCCGGAGCGTTGGCGTGCGATGAGATTGGTGCGCGCGCCATGCGCGGGGCCGCCGGAGACATGCCACAGATGCTCGGGCACATCGATGCGCCGGCACTCGAGGCCAAGCGGCGCAACGAAGCTCTCCATCAATCCGGCAAACGCCTGGTATCCCGCGCCGGGCGGGAAGGACGTGTCGACCGCCACCATCCGCGCAAGATCGTCGACCGCGCTTTCGGCGGCGCGTTCGATCTCGGCGAATCCCAGGCTCAGCCCGGACTGCCCTGGACCGTTAAGCGGAGAAACCATTTGCGGCGGCTCATTTCTATATTCTATAAAGAAATACACGATGAGAACCGATTGCTGTCAATTCCAAAGAATGAGGCAGAGGTGACCGGTAAACAGGCAAAAGCGGCGGTGACGGGTTCGTCGAGCCTGCCGGTTCCTCTGTACGAGCACGTCAAGCGGCAGATCGCCGAGGCGATCCTGGTTGGTGACCTCGCCCCTGGTACGGTGCTGCCCGGCGAGGTTGCACTTGCAACACGGTACGGAGTTGCTGTTGGCACCATTCGCCGGGCGCTCGCGGATCTGACTGCCGACGGCATGCTGGTGCGCCGTCGCAAGACCGGAACTGTCGTCACCGGCCGTGCTCCGCAGCACAGCCTGCGCTTCTTCTTTCAATACTTCCGCTTGCACGGCGAGGACGGCGGCCTGCAGCGCTCCGTGCCTGAGGTCTTGTCCGTGGCCATCCGGCCGGCAGACGCCGAGGAAGCTGCGCTGTTTTCGGAGCCGGCGGGTGAGCCGCTGCTATGTCTCGATCGTATCCGCAGAGTCGGCGCCGTGCCGGTGATGCATTCGCAGATCAAGCTGCTTGCGCGTCGCGTGCCTGACTTTCCGCGCGATCCGGCCCGTGTGCCGGCGCTTCTCTATCTTCATCTGCTCGACGTCTACGGCATCCGCGTTGCTGCGGTCCGCGAAAAACTGTCGGCAGAGATCGCGGACGCGAAGGACCGGCGTCTGCTCGGCTTGCGATTGCCGAGCGCCGTCCTTGCCATTCACGAAGAGGCCTACGATCAGACCGGCGCATTGGCGCTGCTCAGCGAGCACCGCGCGACGACCGCGCACCATCGCTATGTGAACGAAATCCGCTGACGCGATCGGAGCAGCCACCGCTGCGGCCACGTTCGGCCGCCATGTAAGCACGCGCGGGGTCTCAACCATCGGTTCTGATAACTGCTCCCCGCCATAAGAATTCGCTATGGCGGCAGACCGCAGTCGTGCTTCCCCTGTCATCGAACGTAAATCTATTTTTTACCGTCGGCCGCAGCAAAAAATTCCAAGGGTAAGACCACTGAAGTGGCAGGGTTCGCGGACGCATCATTTTGTGGCAGCAACGGAGCGGGCTAATGACGATCGAGCTGAGCCGACGGGGATTTTGCATCGGAGCCACCATGGTTGGGCTCCAGACCATCTCCTCCGGCGCTTTCGCGGCCCGAAGTGAAGACGGAACCGTGAGGCTCGGGCTCGTCGCGCCGATGAGCGGCCCGAACGCCCGTTACGGGGCCTTCTCGATGCGCGGCGCGCAGATGGCCGCGAAGGAGATCAACGACGCCGGCGGCGTGGGCGGACGCAAGATCAGCGTCATGCCCGGGGACAGCCAGGGCACGCCGGTCGAGGGCGTTTCCGCGACGCGCCGTCTGATCGATCAGGACCAGGTCGACTTCATCATCGGCGACGTCTCGAGCTCGGTCACGCTGGCGATGCAGCCGGTCGTCGAGGACGCCGGCGTGCTTCTGCTGAATGCGGCCTCGTCGAACCCGATGATCACCTACAAGGCGGGCGTCGGCGGCTTCAAATGGTCATTCCGCAACTATCCGACCGACGAGAACCGCGCGCTGCTCGTGCTGCAATACGCTGCCGAGAAGAAGGGCTTCACCAAATACGCCGTGCTCTCGGTCGACAGCGACTACGGCCGTGCCGCCATTCAGTTCACCAAGAAGTACCTGCCGCGCTTCAAGAGCGCGATCGTGACGGAAGACTATTACAAGGAGGGCGAGGTGGATTTCCGCAGCGTGCTCTCCAAGATCCGCGATTCCGGCGCCCAGGCCATCATCATGTACGGCAATGCCGATTCATCGCCCATCGTCGGGCGCCAGATGATGGAGGTCGGGATCGCAGGCAAGATCCCGCTGATCGGCAACGCCGAGTTCAATACGGCGAGCACCATCAAGGCAGCGCCGAAGGCGATGGAGGGGGCGATCGAGGCGGCGGCGTGGCTTCCGGCGTACGACTCTCCGAAGAGCAAGGCCTTCGTCGAAAAATTCACCGCCGAATACCGCGAAGCTCCCAACAATCACGCTTACGTGCATTGGGAGACCGTGCATCTGCTCGCCAAGGCGATCGAGCAGGCCAAGAGCATCGATCGCGAGAAAGTCCGCGCCGCGCTCTCCGGCATCAAATATGATAGCGCGGTCGGCGAGGTCACCTTCGACGATCACAACCAGGCGCGCCTGCCGATGATCCTCCTCGAGATCGAGGGCGGCAAGCCCGCGATCAAGGGCGCCTACAAGGCCGAGATCGACTATCCCAAGTAGGAACGGTGGCCCATGTTCTACACGATCATCGAGCAGGTCGTTAACGGCATCGTTTCCGGATCGGTCTACGCGATCGTTGCCGTCGGCATGACGATGATCTTCGGCGTCCTGCGGGCCATCAACTTCGCCCACGGCGAATACTACATGCTCGGCACGTTCGGGGCCTGGTTCGCGATCGACTATTTCGATCTGCCGTATCCGGTCGCGGTCGTGATCGGCGTGGTTGCGACGGCGGTCATCGCCGTCGTGGTCGGCAACTTCGTGATGCAGCGGATCGTCGGGGCGCCGGCCGAGGCTGGCGTTCTCGCCACGCTCGGCGTCGCCCTGATCCTGCAGAACACGGTCATCCTGCTGTTCGGCGGCAGCTACAAGTTCTTCTCCGGCGGCTATATCGAGCCGGTGAGCGTCTTCGGCTTCACCCTGGCCGAACAGCGCATCCTGATCATCATCGTCGGTCTCGTCACCTTCGTCGGGCTCGAGCTGATGGTGACCTACAGCCGGATGGGCAAGGCCATGCGCGCGGTCTCCCAGAACATCGAGTGCTGCGCAGTGGTCGGCATCGACGTTCGCCATATCGCACTGTGGACGTTCATCGTCGGTGCCTGTCTTGCCGCGCTCTCGGGCGTGCTGACGGCGCCGGTGAACGTGAGCGTCTATGGCGGCATGGGTGAGCTGATCACCTTCAAGACGCTGCCGATCATCATCATGGGCGGGCTCGGCAACGTGCGCGGCACGTTCGTCGCCGCCATGATCCTCGGTATCGCCGAGAGCCTGGTCGCCACTTATGTCGGCCTGCAATTCCGAGACACGGTCGGCTTTGCGACCCTGATGCTGGTGCTGATGTGGCGCCCGCATGGGCTGTTTTCCGCGCAGGCGCGCTTCTAGATGCGGTGGTGATGACAGGTGAGCGAGATCGCCCGAGAGCCGAACATGACGCCCGCTGAACTCACAGCCACGACGACGGGGCGCGACCTCCGCGTTCCCTTCGGTATCGCGCTGATCGCGCTGGCGTGTATCGCGCCGCTGTTCCTCGGCAACTATCCCCTGCACGCGATCATTATCGCCCTGATCTTTCTCCTGCCGGCGCACGGGCTCAACCTGCTGCTCGGCTATACCGGGCTGTTGTCGCTCGCGCAGGCCGCGTTCTTCGGCATCGGCGCCTACACGTCCGCGCTGCTCGCGGTGCATTTCGGAACGCCCTTCTATGTCAACTTCCTGGCAGCGGGCCTCATGGCCGGTGCCATCGCGCTGCCGCTCGGCATTCCCGCGCTGAGGCTGCGCGCGACCTCCTTCGTGATGTGCACGCTGGGCTTCGTCATCATCGGCCAGGCCATCGCCAAGAACTGGATCAGCCTGACGCGCGGCGACATGGGCCTGGCGGCGATTCCAAAACCTTGGTTTGCGCTGGGGCCGGCGTCGTTCACCGTCTCCGGGACGGTCAGCTTCTACTATCTGGTCCTTGCGATCGCCGCGATCGCCACGCTGGTCGCCTACCTCATCGTTCGTTCGCCGGCGGGGCGGAACATGATCGCCATCCGCGAGAACGAGACGCTCGCGGAATCCGTCGGCATTCCCACCTGGTACTACAAGCTGGTGGTCTTCATGATCAGCGCCGCCTTCGCCGGCCTCGGCGGCAGCCTCTATGCGCACTACCTCACCGTCGTCAGCCCGCTCACGTTCCAGATGTACTACTCGACCACGATGCTGATCATCGTGCTCGGCGGCGGCGCGGGGACCATTTCGGGCGTCATCTTCGGCAGCCTGCTGTTCGTCGGTCTCACCGAAGCGCTGCGCGTCGCGCCGGAGCTGCGCATGATCGCCTACGGCTTCTTCCTGCTCGGGCTCGTCTTCTGGTTCCCCAGCGGGTTCGCGCCGCTCATCGCCCGCTTCTGGTCCTTCCTGGAGAGGCGCAAATGACCGGCCTTCCGATCCTCGACATCTCCGGCCTCTGCAAGTCCTATGGTGCGGTACGCGCCGTCGACGGCGTCGATCTGCACGTGGATCGTGGCGAGATCTGCGGGCTCATTGGCCCGAACGGCTCGGGCAAGTCGACCTTCTTCGATTGCGTGACGGGGCTCGCGAAGCCCAGCGCCGGCGCCGTGAAGCTCGACGGTCAGGACATCACCGGCTGGTCGCTGAACGACATCGCCCGTGAAGGCCGCATGCTGAGGTCATTCCAGAAGACCGTGGTGTTCTCCGCGCTCGATATCGAGGAGAACCTCGTCATCGCCGGCCAGATGTTCACCTTTCCCGGTATCTTGTCGACGTTCGGGATTGGATCGGCGGCGCGCAACCGCGTCGCGGCGCTGCGGGAGCGTGCGCGCGAGCTGATCAAGATCGCCGGCCTTTGGGACGTGCGCTTCCAGCCGGCGGGCAAGCTGTCCGGCGGCCAGCAGAAGCTGATCCAGTTCGCCTCGATGCTGATGCCGGAGCCGAAGCTCATCCTGCTCGACGAGCCGATGGCCGGCATCAATCCCAAGCTGATCGAGAGGGTGGTCGACAGCATCCGTCTCGCCAACACCTCCTTCGGCGTCAGTTTCCTCATCATCGAGCACAACATCGACGTGGTGACGAGCCTCTGCAAGCGTGTGGTCGTGCTCGACCAGGGCCGCAAGCTTGCTGAAGGCACACCCGACGATATCGTCCAGAACCAGGCGGTGCGGGAGGCCTATCTCGGTGGCTGAACCCTCTCTCTCGATCAAGGGACTGCGCGCGGGCTACGGCTCGCTGGATATCCTCAATGGGGTCGATCTCGATGTTCCGCAAGGGCAGTTCGTCGCGCTGATGGGACCGAACGGCGCCGGCAAGTCGACCCTGCTGAAGACGCTCTATGGGATGACGACCATCAAGGGCGGCAGCATCAACTGGCAGGGCAAGGAGATCACATCCTTCAGGTCGCGTGCGATCCTGGCGGAAGGCATCTCCTGGGTGCCGCAGGGACGTTGCAATTTTCCGGTGATGACCGTCGACGAAAATCTGCAGATGGCCGCCTATACGTTGCGTGACAGCCAGGTGAAAGCGGAACGGGACTATGTCTACGACCTGTTCCCGATCCTGAAGACGCGTCGCAATACCTTGGCCGGAAACATGTCCGGCGGCGAGCAGCAATTGCTGGAGGTGGCGATGGCCGTCCTGCAGCGGCCGAAGATCCTTCTGGTCGACGAGCCGTCAGTCGGGCTTTCGCCGAGCGCGATCGGCATCGTGTTCGACGAGCTGCTCCGTATCAACGCGACCGGCCAGACCATCCTGCTGGTCGAGCAGAACACCAAGAAGGCGATGGAGGTCGCCCAGCGCGCGGTGATCCTGCGCCTCGGCAAGGTGATCTGGGACGGCAGGCCTGCGGATATCACCCACGACGAGCTCGGCGAATTGTTCCTCACGGGCCGCATGCGCGGCGAAACCGAGGTCGAGCACTAGCAATCATTGCGTTCGCCGCGAGCGGGCGCGGATACATTCGAAACTCAAAGGACGACCAAAGTGACGATTTTCGTGCCGGCTGCGCGCGTCTCGCGTATCAAGATTTCTCCGACCACGGCGGCGTCCGCCCGCGTTCGCGAACTGAAGGCGGCGGGACGCGACATCGTCGACATGGCGATCGGCGAGCCGGACTTCGACACGCCCGATGACGTCAAGACGGCGGCGCACGAGGCGATCGATCGCGGCGAGACGAAATACACCGCGGTCAACGGCACCGTCGCCCTGCGCAAGGGGATCATCGCCGACTACAAACGCCGCCTCGGCCTCGACTATGCCGACAACGAGATCTGCGTCGGAGGCGGCGCCAAGCAGATCCTGTTCCTGGCGCTGATGGCGAGCGTGGAGGAGGGGGCGGAGGTCATCATCCCCGCACCCTATTGGGTCTCCTATCCCGATATGGTGATCGCCAATGACGGCAAGCCCGTCATCGTCCGCTGCTCGGAGAACCAGGGCTTTAAGCTGACGGCGGACGCGCTCGAGGCTGCCATCACTCCAAAGACGCGCTGGCTGATCCTCAATGCGCCCTCGAACCCGACCGGCGCGGCGTATTCGCGCTCGGACCTTCAGGCCCTCGGCGAGGTTCTGCTCCGCCATCCGAACGTGCTGGTGCTGTCCGACGACATCTACGACCAGATCTGGTACCGCGACGAGCCGGCCACCACGCTGGCGGCTGCCGTGCCCGCGCTGAAGGAACGCGTTCTGCTCACCAACGGCGTGTCCAAGACCTACGCCATGACCGGATGGCGCATTGGCTACGCCGCGGGTCCCGCGCCGCTGGTCGCCGCCATCAACAAGCTGCAGTCGCAGATGTCGTCGTGCCCTTCGTCGATCAGCCAGGCCGCAGCGGCGCATGCGCTCACGAGCGACCAGTCGTTCGTGCGGGACAGCGTCAAGCTCTACAAGGAACGGCGCGACTATGCCTGCGCGCGGCTGAATGCGATTCCGGGCCTGTCATGTCTGGTGCCGGACGGGGCGTTTTATCTCTACCCCGGATGTGCCGGTGTCATCGGCAAGACCACGCCGGATGGCAAGGTCATCGAGAACGATCTCGACTTCGTGCTCTATCTGCTGGATGGCGTCGGCGTGGCGGCCGTCCAGGGCGCAGCTTACGGGCTCTCACCGTATTTCCGCCTCTCGATTGCGACCTCGATGGAGGCGATCAGGGAAGCCTGCGACCGCATCGAGAAGGCTTGCCGGGCGCTTTCCTGAACGTGAGGCGCAGGGGCGCCTGGAAAACAGCGGTGTCGAAAAGAATCTCATTGAAATCAATGGGCTAGATAAAGGATAGTACTGCTCTAGACCTTCTTTCCAGGACCAGCATTCGACCGAGATGAGCGTCGATTTCAGGAAGCTGAAAAGCTTTGTCAAAGTCGTCGACGCCGGCAGCGTCTCGCGCGCCGCCGGCCTGTTGCGGACGGCACAGCCCGCGCTGTCGCAGCAGATCGCCGCGCTTGAAAGCCATTTCAAGCACAAGCTGCTTCTGCGCAGCAACCACGGCATCGTCCCGACCGAAGCGGGGCTCATTCTCTACCGCCACGCCCAATTGCTCTTGAAGCAGATCGAGCAGGCGCAGATCGATATCGATCAATCGACCAAGGCGCTGGCCGGGCGCGTGTCGATCGGGCTTGCGACCTATTCGGCGTCGAGCACGTTGTCGCTGCCGATCCTGAAAGAGATGTCGGCGCTGCATCCGCAGATCATCGTCCATATCAATGACAGTTTCGGTCATGTGCTGAGCGAACTCATCATGACCGGCAAGATGGACATGGCCATGATCTACGGCTCCGGTCCGATCAAGGGCGTGAAGCTGCAGCCGCTGTTTCGGGAGGAGCTGTATCTGGTCTCCCGGGCGGAGCAGGGAGCAAAGAAGGCGGCCGATGAACCGCTGGCGCTCTCGGCGCTCGCCGACGTCAAGCTGCTCTTGCCGAGCCAGGGCCATTTCCTGCGGCGATTGATCGATGAATCGCTGGCGCGGGCGCGGGTGACGCCGAACGTCGTCTCGGAGATCGAATCCGTCTCAGCGCTCGGAGCTGCGGTCACGGAAGGGCTCGGCTCGACCATCCTGCCGGCCTCGGTGGCCGCAAGCGCATCCAGCTTCGAGGGCGTCGAGGTCCGGCGGCTCATTCGTCCGGCGATCGAGGCGACCGTTTCGCTGTGCGTGTCGGATCACCTGCCGCTCTCGGAGCCCGCGCTGGCGACACGATCGGTGCTTCTCACGGTGGTAGAGAAGCTGATGCGCGGCCATCCGCAAGGCATCCGCGCGGTCTAGACCCCGCCGGCCGGCGTATCCATTGCAGGGACAGACGTGTCCAACGCCGATCGCTGCACGCCATAAGCAAAACCTATGGCGGCAGACCGGAGTTGTGTTGGCCAGCGGCGGGTGCATTTCCTACCGTCGAAGACATCGTCGAACCCGGCGTTCCCGATTCAGGCGTTGATCGCACGGTTCAGCAGGCAGCTCGAAAATCCTTCGTCATCCTGCACGGCGATCGCTTCGAGGAAAAAGATGGCCAAGCTCGCATTCGATACCGGGGGAACCTTCACCGATTTCGCGCTGCTCGACGACAAAGGTGAATTGCATCTCCACAAGGTGCTGAGCACGCCTAACAATCCCGCCGAAGCCGTGGTCCGCGGTGTGTCCGAACTGCTCGAGCAGTTCGGTGATCTCGTCGATCTCGACAAGCTCCAGGTGCTCGGCGCGACCACCGTGGTCACCAATGCCGTGCTGGAACGCAAGGGCGTCAAGACCGGCTTCATCTCGACCGCCGGCTTCCAGGACATGCTGCGTATCCGCAACGAGGGACGCTACGATCTCTACGACCTCAATCTGAAATATCCGGATCCGCTGGTCACGCGCGCGAACAGTTTTGGCGCGGTCGAGCGCATCTCCGCCGATGGCGAGGTTATCACGGCGCTGGAGGAGGAGACGGTCCGAGGGATCGCAGGCCGCCTGCGCCAGGAGGGCATCAAATCCGTCGCCGTCTGCCTGCTGCACGCCTACAAATATCCGACCCACGAGCAGCGCATCGCAGCCCTGCTGCGCGAGGAGGATCCTGATATCTTCGTCTCGCTGTCCTCCGAGGTCTGCCCGGAGGTGCGCGAATTCGACCGCGCCTCGACCACCGTCGTCAACGCCTATACGCGGCCGCAGATGTCGGGTCACGTCGCCCACCTCGAGCGCGAATTCGCCGTCAAGGGCATCGATCGCCAGGTGCTCTGGATGACCTCGTCCGGCGGCCTCGTGCCGAGCAGCCGTGCCGCCGAGCTGCCGGTTCGCCTGATCGAGTCGGGGCCGGCCGCAGGCGCGGTTGCCGCCGCCGAGTTCGGTCGCATCGCCGGAGAGGGCAGCGTGCTGTCCTTCGACATGGGGGGCACCACGGCGAAGCTGTGCCTGATCCCGAACGGCGAGCCGACGGTCGGCACCGATCTCGAGGTCGCCCACTATCATCGCTTCCGCAAGGGATCGGGCTTCCCGCTCAAGATCCAGTCGATCCGCATGATCGAGATCGGCGCCGGCGGCGGTTCGATCGCGGCGAAGAACCCGCTCGGGCTTTTGGATGTCGGGCCGCGTTCGGCCGGCGCGATGCCGGGACCGGCGGCCTATCAGCGCGGCGGCACCGAGCCGACCGTCACCGACGCCGATATCCTGCTCGGCTACATGGGCACCGAGTCCTTCGTCGGAGGCTCGTTCAAGGTGTCGGAGGAGGCCGCGCTCGCGGCAATGACGAAGCTTGCATCTTCGCTCGACGTCAGCGTTGCCCGCTGTGCCTTCGGCATCCACGATCTCGTGAACGAGTCCATGAGCAAGGCCGCGGCGGTGCACGCGACCGATCTCGGTGTCGATCCGCGCAGCCTGCCGATGGTCGCCTTCGGCGGCGCCGGTCCCGTTCATGCCTATGGCATTGCGCGCAAGCTCGGCATCAAGCGCATCATCTGCCCGACGGGCGCCGGTGTCACCTCGGCGATCGGCCTGCTGATCGCGCCGGTCGCGGTTGATCTCTCCGCGAGTTTTCCGATGCAGGTCGACAGCTGGGATTTTGCCACCATGGATCGCCTGCTCGGAGATCTCGCGGCCCAGGGCGCCGAAGTCGTCCGTGCCGCGGGCGTTGCACCCGAGACCATCACCAACACTTACACCGTCGACATGCGTCACGTCGGCCAGGGCCACGAGATTACCGTCGCGCTGCCGGATCGCGGCCTGCCGCCCGAGCAGTTCCATGAAGAGCTGCTCGCCAATTTCTTCAAGCTCTACCGCGAGCTGTTCGGCCGGATCGTGGCAGGCTCATCGGTCGAGGCGATCACCTGGCGCTTGCGCTGCAGCGGTCAGAAGGATCAGGTCACCCGGCCGCACACACGCCATGCCGCCGAGGCGAAGAAGGGGACCCGTTTGGTCTATTTCAGCGAGCGCGGCGACTTCGTCGAAACACCGGTCTACGATCACTACAAGCTGCCGGTTGGCGAGGAAATCAGGGGACCGGCCATTGTCGAGCAGAGAGAGTCCACCGCGGTCGTCGGACCGAACGGCGTCGCTCACGTCGACATCAATGGCAATCTCGTGATCAATATCGCCTGAGGACGAGGTATCCATGTCCGTGAACGCTGCTGATTTCAACGATCCGATCAACCTCCAGGTGATGTGGAACAGGTTGATCTTCATCGCCGACCAGGCCGACATCGTGCTCGGCCGGACCGCCTTCTCGCCGATCGTGCGCGAGAACCACGACTATGTGACCGTGCTGCTCGACAGCCGTGGCCGCGCGCTTGCGCAGTGCACCTGGTCGATTCCGGTGTTCATCACCTCGCTGCCGGTCGCCGCGCAAAAATACTTCCTGCCGAAGTTTCCGGCAGAGACGCTGGAAGACGGCGACGTGCTCGCCACCAACGATCCCGAAATCGGCACCGGCCATCTTCCCGACGTGACGATGATCACGCCGATCTTCAGGAAGGGCAAGGTCGTGGCCTATGCCGGCTCGATCGCCCATTTGCCCGATATCGGCGGCGCTCCGCTGCATTCCGAGGCCAGCGACATCTTCGAGGAGGGCATTCGCTTTCCGATCGTGAAGCTGCACAAGGCGGGTGTGCCCAATAAGGATGTGCTCGACATCATCGCGGCCTCCGTTCGCCTTCCGACCGAGGTGATGGGCGATCTCGAATCCATGGTCGCGGCCAACAACGTGATGGGCCGCGAGCTGCTGGAATTCCTGGACGAGTACAATCTCGAGAGCATCGACGAGCTCGCGGACGCCATCCATACCAGGTCGGAGGCGCAGACCCGCAAGGCAATCCGGGAATGGCCGAACGGAACCTATTCGGCCGAGGTCCTGCTCGACGGCTATGATACCGACGTGACACTCAAGGCATCCGTCATCGTCCGTGACGATTCCATCCATGTCGACTATGCCGGCACCTCGGACCAGGTGCTGCATTCCATCAACTGCCGTACCAATTATCGCTACGCCCATTCGGTCTATGCGCTGAAATGCCTGCTCGATCCGGACACGCCGAACAACGAGGGCTGCATCACCCCGATCACCGACGAGGCGCCGCTCGGCTCCATCCTCAATCCGCAGCAATGGACGGCGGGCAATTCGCGCAACCTGATCGGCCACGTCATTCCCTCGCTGATCTTCAAGGCGCTGGAAGGGGTGGTGCCGGACAAGGTGATGGGCGACAGCGGCGGCGCGCCGATCTGGGCCGCCAATTGCGTTGGTCGGCGCGACGACGGCTCGCAATACGGCTCGGTGCAGAATTTCCACGGCGGGCAGGGGGCGCGTGCCGAATTCGACGGCCTCGACACGTTGAGCTTCCCGTCCAATTGCAGGGTCACGGCCATCGAGATGTTCGAGCTCGCCGTGCCGGCGCTGGTCGAGTGCAAGGAGCTGATCCCGGATTCCGGCGGCGCCGGCAGGAGCCGGGGCGGTCTCGGCCAGCACGTCGTACTGCGCAACCTCGGCCGCAACCCGATGAATATTTACCTGGCCTCCGAGCGGGTGCGTCATCCCTGCTTCGGCGTGGTCGGCGGTCAGTCCGGCAGCGCGGGCAAGGTGTATAAGAACGGCGAGCCGCAATTTCCGAAGGGCAAGGTCGTCCTGAAGACCGGAGACCGTCTGGAAGTCGAGACGCCCGGTGGTGGCGGCTGGGGCAAGACGTCCGAACGCTCGGCGGCATCGATCGAGCTCGACCTTGCAGAGGGGTTGATTACGCCGCAGGCTGCGCGGCAGTTCTACGGATATCAACCTTCAAGCCTGGCGGCGACTGCCGCCGAATAGGTGAATCATGGGGCTGCTCGACGGAAAGATTGCGCTCGTCACGGGGGCCGGCACGGGGATCGGGCGAGAGACCGCGATCCTGCTGGCCCAGGAGGGGGCGACCGTTGTCCTGACCGGGCGACGCATCGCGCCGCTCCAGGATGTCGTCTCCGTCATCGAGAAGGCGGGCGGCAAGGCCGTCGCTCGCGCGCTCGACGTGGCCTCGCGTGAGGCGATCATCGAGACGGTGGCCTGGGTCAAGGGCAACGTCGGATCGATCGACATCCTCGTCAACAATGCCGGAAGCGCCAGCAAGGTGCTGAACGCGCGGTTCATCAGCGAGGCCGAGTGGAATGCCACGGTCAATGTCAACCTGACGGCCGTGTTCAACCTGACCCAGGCCGTGCTCGAGGACATGCTCGCCAGGAAGGACGGCACGATCATCACGGTGTCCTCGCTCGCGGTCGTCAATCCGAACCTGCTTGGCGGCGCCGCCTACGGCGCAGCCAAGGCCGGGGTGAAGAACTTCATGACCTTCCTGCACAACACGTTCCGCAATCAGGGCATCCGCGCGACGACGATCCTGCCGGGCGAGACCGACACGCCGATCATGGACAACCGCGCCCGCCCGCCGATGGACAGCGAACGCGCCGTGATGCTCAATCCGCACGACGTCGCACGCGCGGTGCTGTTCTGCGCAAGCCTGCAAAAGGGTGCGATGATCCCCGAGCTGCACATCTGCCCGACCTTCATGCGCGATACATCTGCGGATATCGAGACGGCCCGCTGGGTCGGCGCACCCGCGGGTCTTGCCGACAAGCCGAAGAGCTAGAGAAGGATTCCATGAACGGAGCCAAGTTGCGCGAGCGCCTCGCCAAGGGCGAGGCGGTCACCATGTTCACGCCGCATCACGCCTCATCGGGATTGGCGGTCCGGCTGGTCGAGCTCGGTGCGGACGCCATCTTCGTCGATTGCGAGCACGGCACCTGGAGTTTCGAGGACGTGCGTGTGACCGCGCAGGCCATCCGAGGTGCCGGCGGCGCCGCGATCGTTCGCCCGCATTCCCATGAACGGCCGGTGCTGATCCGCTATCTCAACGCCGGCGCCGACGGCCTGATGGTGCCGATGGTCGATAGCGCGGAGCAGGCGAGGGCCATCGTCGATGCGGTGCGCTACGCCTGTCCCGCTGATTACGAGAAGCGGCTTGTCATCGCCATGATCGAGACGCCAAAGGCGATCGACGACATCGACGCGCTGCTCGCAGTCGAAGGCATCGATGTTTTCTTCATCGGGCCCGGTGACCTCTCGCAGAACATGGGCTATCCGCCGGCGCCGCCCTTCGGGCAGCCGCGGCCGCAGGCCGTCACCGAGCGGGTCGATCTTGCGGTCAAGAAGATCCGTGCCGCGGGCAAGATCGCTGGGACGCTCGTGACATCCGACGAACTGCCGTTCTGGCTCGAGCGGGGCGTCAAATATTTCTACATCCATTCTGACCCGTTCCTGCGGATCGGTTTGGCCGGCATCAAGAAAGCGCTTGGACGGTGATTTCAGCCGGGCAGCGCGCGCGGATGGCGATTCATCCCGGCGACGGTAAATAGATCAGCGCTATTTCCCCGACATTTCGGCGCGGTACCAGTCGCCGATTTCGCTTGCGGTCATCAGGGCGACGCCATCATGGCAAATGACATGATCGAGTAGCGCCTCCAGATATTTGATCCGGTGCGGCACGCCGGTGATGTAAGGATGGATCGAGATCGCCATCACCCGCGCATTATCGGCGCCTTCGAGATAAAGGCGGTCGAACTGGTCGGTGCAGCGCTTCAAAAACTGCTCGGACGGCAAATGCTGCAGCGCATGGATGACAATGTCGTTGGTCTCCACCGAATAGGGGATGGTGGTGATGGTGCCGTGGGGCGTGGCGATCTCCTGCGGCAAATCGTCGATCACCCAGTCTGCGACATATTCGATGCCGTTGAGGCGGAGCAGGTCGAGCGTGGCCTCAGTCTCGGTGAGGCCCGGGCTCTCCCATGAGCGCGGCGGCTTGCCGGCGAACTTGGCGATGGTGTCGACCGCGCGCTTGATCGCGTCGGCCTGGTTGTCGAGCTTGTGCATCGGCCCCTGCAGGAAGCCGTGGCCCATGAACTCGAACCCGGCTTCGAGCGCGGCGGAGGCGACGCGGGGATAGGAGTTGCAGACATTGCCGTTGATCGCGAGCGTCACCGGGATGTTGCGCTCGGTGAGTGCCTTGAACTGGCGCCAGAAACCCGCGCGCATGCCGTATTCATGCCACGACCAGTTCGGCACGTCCGGCAACAGCGGCTGGCCCATCGGAGGCGACAGCACAGTACGAGGCATGGCGTTTTCGATCCGCCATTCCTCGACATTGAGGATGACCCAGACGGCGAGACGCTTGCCGCCGGGCAGCTTGAGCTTCGGGCGGTCGACCTGCGCCAGATAGGGGATGCGATCGGAGAGAGCCATCGCGTTCAACCTGCGGCGTCTCGGCTTCGGGCAGAGGCGGCGTTGACGCGTGGCATGACTTGCTCGGCCATCAGGATCATGGAGCGGCGGCCGGCCTCGCGGTCGCGCCAGTCCTTGCCGGCGTAGAGGAGCGTGCCGAAGGTGCCGACGTCCTCCTGGAAAGCCAGCAACTGGTCGGCAACGCTCTCCGGTGTGCCGTAGATGATGAGCTTTTCGCAGATCGACTCCAGCGTCACCTCATCGTCGGGCTGGTCGCGCCGGGTCTTGAACAGCTCGATGCGGCCACTCCGCTTCAGCTTGGTGAAGAGTGAGCGATAGTAGTAGACATAGGGTCCGTTTGGATCGGTGGCGTAGGCCTTCGCGGTAGCGGCGTCCTTGGCGACGAACACGCTTTTGGCCACGCGCCAGTTGGCGGGATCGGCCGGACGGCCGGCGCGCTCACAGCCCTCGACATATCTCGGCCAGTGGCTCTTCACCCATGCCGGCATCAGGAAGTTGGCGGAAATCGGTTCCCAGCCGCGCGCGGCCGCCTCGGTCACGCCCTTGGAGAAGGGCGCGACCGCAGTAACCACGATCGGCGGATGCGGACGCTGCAGCGGCTTTGCGATGAAGCCCTGACCGATGTCCTCGATCAGGGTTTTTTCGATCGAGATGTTCCAGTATTTGCCCGCAAGATGATAGGGCGGCTTGCCCTCCCAGATTGCCAGCACCTGGTTGATCGCCTCCAGGAACATCGCATTGCGATCGGCCTCGAGATTGCCAAACAGCTCGGCGTCCGACAGCAGGCCGCCCGGGCTGATGCCGAAGATCAGCCGGCCATCGAGCATGTGGTCGAGCATTGCGATGGAGGCGGCAATTGCAGCCGGATGGCTGTTCGGCATGTTGACCGTGCCGGTGCCGAGCTTGATCTGCTTGGTCGCGGCGGCAAGCCAGGCGATGAAAGCGACGCAGGACGTGATGTTTTCGGCGCGGTCGGTGACGTGCTCGCCGACATAGGCTTCCGAAAATCCCAGTTCGTCGGCCAGCAGGAAGGCTTCCCGGTCCTCCTTCAGGGATTGCCGCCAATCCTTGTCCAGGGGATGGATCGGCATCGTGAAGAACCCAAGCTTCATGATTGCTGTGCCTCCCCGAGCTGTTCTTGTTGGCGGGAGCGTGCGTCGGCCAGTCGATCAAGGCAAGTCCGAAAGTCGAAAAGACTGCGAAATCTAGTCGCTTGACCTTCGAAAAGTCCCACCCTCTAATCCCCCAAAAGCAGAAAAGCAGGACCGGGGAGGGGCTTGCCCGAATGAAAGCCGCGGCTTTCGCCTACGCACGCGCGACCAGCGTTGCCAATGCGCTGGAGCTGCTTGCCGTGCACGGAGAAAAAGCGAGGGTGCTTTCGGGCGGGCAAAGCCTGATCCCCGCGATGAATCTGCGGCTGGTTGCACCGGACGTGATCGTCGATATCGGCGAACTCGCCGAATTGCGCGGGATCGCGGTCAAGGGCGAAACACTGGTCATTGGCGCTCTGACCCGGCATGCCGATCTGCTGAAATCATCCGACATTGTGAAATGCGCGCCGCTGCTCGGGGCGGCCGCGGCGCATGTCGCGCACCCCGCCATTCGCAACCGGGGGACCATCGGCGGTAGCCTTGCGCAGGCCGATCCGGCATCCGAACTGCCCGCCTGCATGCTGGCGCTGGGTGCGTCGATCGTCGTCCACGGCCCCGGCGGCGAGCGGCGGATTGCTGCAGAGGATTTTTTCACCGGCATCTACGAGACGCAGCTCGCACCGCAGGACCTGCTGGTCGCCATCGAACTGCCAGTCGCCCGTACCGGCTCGGCGCATTTTTTCCAGGAGTTTGCGCGACGGCATGGCGACTATGCGATCGTCGGCCTTGCGGCGCAGGCAGTGCTGCAGGGCGATCGGTTCGCCGACCTCCGGCTCGGCTATTTCGCTGTCGGCGACAAGCCCGTCCTGGCGAAGGCCGCCGGCAAACTGGCTGGCGTTGCAATCACGCCCGCACTGCTGGCCGAGGCCTCCGACGCGCTTTCCCATGAGCTTGACCCGCATGAGGATCAGCAGGCAACGCCCGCAATGCGCCGGCATCTCGCAAGAGTGTTGCTGGCGCGCTGCGTCGCTTCGCTCCTGAACCGTCCCGATCTCAACATCGGAGGACGTGCGTGACGGCTCCAGTGACCATCTCAGTCACGGTCAACGGCGAGCGCGTGGAAGCGCATGTCTTGCCGCGACTCCATCTTGCGGATTTCCTGCGCGAGCATCTGAAACTGACGGGCACGCATCTCGGATGCGAGCATGGTGTATGCGGAGCTTGCACGGTGCGCGTCGGCGGCGAGATTGTGCGCTCCTGCCTGATGCTGGCGGTGCAGGCGAATGGCGCCGTGGTCGAGACGATCGAGGGCCTGTCCGACTCCGGCGAGATCGCCGATTTGCAGGCGGCGTTTCGTGACCGCAATGCGCTGCAATGCGGCTTCTGCACGCCGGGCATGCTGATGGCGGCGCAGGATCTGTTGCGCGAGAACCCAGCGCCCGCTCGCGAGGAGATCCGCGAGCATCTCTCGGGCAATTACTGCCGCTGCACCGGCTATCACGCCATCATCGACGCGATCGAGACGACCGCGCGGGCGCGGATGGAGCTGAAGGCATGAGCCCGGTCCGCAGCAATCCCGAAAGGCTGTCGGTCCTGGATCGGCCGAACTCCTATATCGGCAAGACGGTGCCGCGGCCGAATCTCGACCGGCTGCTGCAGGGCCGCGGCAGCTATGTCAGCGACATGGAGCTGCCGCGGATGGCGCATGTCGTATTCTTGCGCTCGCCGTATGCGCATGCGGAGATCGTGAGCATCGACGCCGCCGCCGCAAGGCGGATGCCGGGCGTGGTCGCGGTTGTCACGGGCAAAGAGCTTGCGGACGTCATCACGCCCTGGATCGGCGTGCTCTCCCATCTCAAGGGCCTCAAATCCGCGCCACAATCGGCGATCGCAGTCGACCGGGTCTGCTGGCAGGGCGAGGCGGTGGCCGCCATCGTGGCGACGAGCCGGGTGGCGGCTGAGGATGCCGCTGAGCACGTTGCGGTCGAGTATAGGGAACTCGAAGCCGTCACCGACATGCGCACGGCGCTCGATCCGGCGACACCGGTCATCCATGCTTCGCTTGGCGACAATCTGGCGTTCGAACGCGTCCTCGACGCAGGCGCCGTGGATCAAGCCTTTGCCGGTTCCGATGTGGTGGTCGAGGCCGAATTCATCTTCGGTCGCCACACCGGCGTGACGCTGGAGCCGCGTTCGGTCGTTGCCGACTGGGATGCTGCTGAAGCGCGGCTCACGATCTATCAGGGGACGCAGGCCCCGCATATGGTGCAGAACATCGCGGCACTGCATCTGGGTTTGCGAGAGTCGCAGGTTCGCGTCGTCTGCAAGGATGTCGGCGGCTCGTTTGGCATCAAGGTGCACATCTACGCCGACGAGATGGCGACTTATGCGCTGGCCAAGCTGCTGCGTCGGCCGATAAAATTCGTCGCCGACCGCGTCGAGAGTTTCAATACCGACATTCACGCCCGCGACCATCGCTGCAGGGGAAAGATCGGCGTCAGGCGCGACGGCGCCATCACGGCGTTCGAGATCGACGATCTTACCGGCATCGGGCCTTATTCGATGTACCCGCGCACGAGCGCGATCGAGGCCAACCAGGTCGTCAACCTCGTCGGCGGCGCCTACACCACCGAGAACTATCGCGCACGGGCGCGGGTGGTGTTTCAGAACAAGAACGTGATGTGCCAGTACCGCGCAGTCGGCCATCCCATCGCCTGTTCGGTGACTGAGGGATTGGTCGATCTCGCCGCCATGAAGATCGGTATGGATCCGGTGGAAATCCGCCGCCGCAATCTCATTGCTGACGACGCCTATCCCTGCGCCTCGCCGTCGGGGCTGCGGTTCGAGCAATTGTCGCACCACGCGTCGCTGGCCAAGATCGTCGAGATGATGAACTATGAAGCGCTGCGCGCCGAGCAGGTGGCCTTGCGCAAGCAGGGCATTCATCGCGGTATCGGCATCGCGAGCTTTATCGAAGTCACCAATCCCAGCGCTGCGTTCTACGGCGTCGGAGGGGCCAAGATTTCGTCGCAGGACGGCGTGGCGGTGCGGCTGGATGCGCAAGGCTCGGTGATCTGCCAGACCAGCATCACCGAGCAGGGGCAGGGTTCGCAGTCGCTCACGGCGCAGATCGTGGGCAGCGTCCTCGGTGTTTCCATGGATCGCGTTCGCGTCATCCTCGGTGATACCGACATGACGCCCTACGGCGGCGGCACCTGGGCTTCGCGCGGCGCCGGCATTGGCGGCGAGGCGGCGCTGCAGGCGACGAAGATCTTGCGCAAGAATATCCTCGATGTGGCCGCTGTCATTCTGCAATCGACCCCGGCCGAACTCGATATCATCGACAATGCCGTGGTCAATATTGGCGATGGCGCGCCGCGCATCGAACTCGATGAGCTTGCGCGCATCGTCTATTTCCGTCCCGACACCCTGCCGCCGGGTATCCAGCCCGAACTGATGGCGACAAGGCACTATGTGCCCCGTGAATATCCTTTCGCCTTTACCAATGGCGTTCAAGCCGCCTGGGTCGAAGTCGATACCGACACCGGTTTCGTCAAGTTGCTCAAGCACTGGGTGGTCGAGGATTGCGGCACCATCATCAATCCGCAGCTGGTCGATGAGCAGATCAGAGGTGGGGTGGTGCAGGGGCTTGGTGCGGCGCTGTTTGAAAAGTGCGCCTATGACGACCGGGGACAGCTGACCAATGCCAACATGGCCGATTACCTGGTGCCGATGTCCGGCGAAATGCCTGACATCGACGTGGGCCACGTCGTCTCGCCGACGCGCGAGTCCGAGCTCGGCGCCAAGGGCGCGGGCGAGGCCGGTACCGCAGGGGCGGCGGCGGCAGTGGCCAACGCGGTCAACGACGCGCTCCAACCGTTCGGGACAACAATTACCGAGATTCCCCTGACACCGCAGGTTATCCTGACGGCCTTGGGACGGATCTGACGAGGGACGCTGCCGCAAAACCAATACAATCACATCAAGCAACAACGACCCAGGGGAGAGAAGTGCCAATGTCGAAGAAGGTCTCCAAGCCAGGATCGATTTCCCGCCGCCGCCTGCTGGCGACGGCCGGCGCGGCGCTTGCTGCCACGCCGCTCGGCGTCAAGTTGGTGCAGGGGCAGCAGACGCCGATCAGGATCGGCATGAGCATGCCGCAAACCGGCGGTCTCGCGGGCGGCGGCAAGGCCTCGCTGCTCGGCATCGAGATCTGGCGCGACGACGTCAATGCCAAGGGCGGGCTGCTCGGAGGCCGCAAGATCGAACTCGTCGTCTATGACGACAAGTCTAGCGCGTCGGAGACGCCGGCGATCTATTCGAAGCTGATCGATGTCGACAAGGTCGATCTCCTGTTCGCGCCCTATGCGACCGTGCCGACGGCGCCGATCATGCCGATGGTCAAGCAGCGTGGGCTTCTGCTGATTGGTAACTTCTCCTTCCAGGTCAACAGCAAGGTCGGCCACGACATGTGGTTCAACAATGCGCCGTGGGGGCCGGCCGACAGCTGGGCGACGTCGTTCCTCGATATCGGTCAGAGAGCCGGCGGCAAATCCATGGCGTTGTTGGCCGCCGACCAGGAATTCGCCCAGAATCTGGCGAAGACCGCGCGTGAAGTCGCAGCGAAGCGCAACCTGCCGATCGTATTCGACCAGGCCTATCCGCCGAACACGGTGGAATTCTCCAGCATCATCCGCGCGCTCAAGGCGGCCAAGCCCGACATCGTCTATGTCGCGTCTTATCCGCCGGACTCGGCGGGCATCCTGCGCGCCGTGAACGAGATCGGGATCGGCGACAATGTCAAGGTTTTCGGCGGCGGCATGGTCGGCCTGCAGTTCGGCGCCGTGATGGAGAATATGGGCTCGCTCCTCAACGGCGTCGTCAACTACAACACATGGCTGCCCGAAAAGAGCATGTATTTCGAGGGAACCAAGGAGTTCTTCGACAAGTACACAAAGCGCGCCGTCGAAGCCAAGATCGATCCGCTCGGTTACTATCTGGCGCCGTTCGGCTATGCCAGCGGCCAGCTCATCGAGCAGGCAATCAACGCAGCGGGGTCGCTGGAGCAGAAGGCACTCGCAAAATATCTGCGTGAAAACACGCACAAGACCATCGTCGGTTCGATCGCGTTTTCGCCTGATGGCGAGCGCAAGGAAACCGCGGTGCTGCAGGCCCAGTTCCGCGGCGTCGTTGACAAGAACATGGAGCAGTTCCGTAGCTCGGGCAGGCAGGTGATCCTGTTCCCGGAGAACCTGAAATCCGGCGAGTTGGTTGCTCCGTTTGAGGCAGCGCGGAAATAAACCGGATATCGCGAAGGCGGCCCGGGAAAGATCGTCCGGGGCAAGGGACCGGATACCCTGTACGAGCTGACCGGAGAAACGGGCTCAAGGCGGGTCAAGGGGGGCCTCAATTGTTTTCATTTGATCTGCTGCTCGATGCGGTCGTGATCGGGGTGCTGCTTGGCTGCTTCTACGGCGCGGTCAGCCTCGGATTGTCCGTGTCGTTCGGCCTTCTTGACGTGCCCCATGTGGCCCATCCGGCGTTCCTGGTGCTGGCGTCCTACGCGGTGTATTTCCTTAACGAGCATTATGCCGTTGATCCGCTGCTCGCCGGGCTGCTGATCACGCCGGTATTCTTCCTGCTTGGGCTTGTGGCCTATCGCCTGTACTACGAAACGTTCGAGAAGCGAGGCAGCGATGCCGCCGTGCGCGGCATCGCCTTCTTCTTTGGCGTTGCCTTCATCATTGAAGTGCTGATCATCCTGCAATTCGGCGTCGATCAGCGCTCCGTCACCGCCGATTATATCGGCAGGGCGTGGCGGCTCGGCGATATCCGCATTCCGTACCGGCTCCTGGTCGCCTTTGCTGTCGCAACGGCGCTGACCGTCCTGCTCACGCTGTATTTGTCGCGGACCTTCATGGGACGTGCCATTCGCGCGGTCGCGCAGGACCAGGAGGCGTTACGGTTGATGGGCGCCAACCCGATCAAGATCAAGCAGTGGGCATTCGGCATCGCCACCGCTGTGCTCGGGATCGCCGGCGCTCTGCTCATCATCGTCGCCCCTGTCGATCCCACGCTCGACCGCGCCTATATTGGGCGCACATTCTGCGTCGTTGTGATGGCGGGGCTCGGCAGCATGGGCGGCACGCTCGTCGCCGCCATCATTCTCGGTGTCGCCGAGACGATTGTGCTCACCATGTTCGGCGCCTCCTGGGCGCCGGCGATTTCCTTTGCGATGTTGCTCGGCGTTCTCGCCGTACGGCCGCAGGGCCTGTTTGGCAGGCGATCATGACGCGCAACAGCATTGCTTTCTGGACCGGGGCGACCGTCTTTCTCGTCGCCGTCTTTGTGATGACACAGGTCGTCGGCAACCAGTATCCATTCTTTGCCGGCTACGTCATCTTGCAGTTCATCGCGCTTGCCGTCGCATGGAGTATTCTTGGCGGTTATGCGGGTTATGTGAATTTCGGCACCAGCGCGTTTTTCGGCGTTGGCGTCTATGCTGCGGTATTCCTGGTCAAGGCCTTTAGCGCGCCGCTTCCCCTGCAGATCCTGGCTGGCGCCGCGATCGGGGCGCTGATGGGGTTTGCGCTCGGTCTCCTGACGCTTCGCATGCAGGGCATTTTCTTTTCGATCGCGACGATTGCGCTGACGATCATCATCGAGACGACGATAACGAACTGGCGATACGTCGGTGGAGCTGCGGGCATCCAGATCCAACGGCCGGCGGTGACGGCGCCATTCGACAACTATGTACAGATGCTGTTCTTCGTCCAAGCCCTCCTCGTGGTTCTGGCGGTTGCGATCTCGCGCTACATCCAGAACTCGTGGATCGGCCGCGGCCTGCAGGCACTGAGGGACGACGAACTTGCGGCCGAATGCACGGGCGTGCCGACCTTGCGATTGAAGCTGCTCGCTTGCGTGATCTCGGGGGCGCTGATGTGTGCCGTCGGCGCGCCAACGGCGATGTATCTGCAATATGCGGATCCCGCGTCCGCGTTCAATCTCAACTACTCCGTCACGACACTCGCGATGTCTCTGATCGGCGGAACCGCGCATTGGTCCGGGCCGATCATCGGCGCGATCCTGCTCGGCACAACGCAGCAATTGCTGACGGTAACGATCTCCTCGGAGATCAATGTGCTGGTGCTGGGTTTGATGCTGGTGCTGTTTGTGGTGGGCGCCCCGGAGGGCATCATCGGCCTGATCCGCAAGCTGCGCGATGGCCGCAAGGAGGGTGAGGTATGACGCTCTCCGGCGCCCAGTCGCCCCTGCTGCGGATTTCGTCGCTCACCAAGCGCTTCGGCGGGTTCACGGCGCTCCGCGATGTCAGCGTCGACATTCGGCCCGGCGAACGGTTCGGCCTGATCGGTCCGAACGGCTCGGGCAAGACCACGCTGATCAACTGCATTTCCGGTGCGTTCCGCACCGAACCCGGCACCATCCTGTTTCGCGATGAGGACATCACGCTGTTGCAGCCGCATTTGCGTACCCGCCGCGGCATCGCTCGCAGCTTTCAGATTCCGCGACCGTTCAGGAGCATGACGGTCGCCGAAAATCTCATGGTCGCACTCGATTTCGCCGCGCACGAGCACGTCTCGGTGGCGCAGCGGCGAGACACCATGATGTCGATCCTCGATCAAATGGGCCTTGGCTCGAAGGCCAACGTCTCGGCCACGCAGCTTAGTCAGGTGGAATTGCGCAAAATGGAACTTGCGCGTGCAATGGCGACGCATCCGAAGCTCCTGATTTCGGACGAGGCCATGGCAGGCCTTTCCACCTCGGAAGTCGACGAAGTGCTTGATCTGCTGTTGAGCCTCGCAAGCCGGGACATCACCATCATCATGATCGAGCATATCATGCAGGCCGTGATGCGCTTCTCCGAACGCGTCATGTGTCTTGACGCCGGACGGATCATCGCGATAGGCACGCCATCCGAAGTCATGGCAAACCAGCGCGTGCAGGAGGCTTACCTTGGCACTTAGCCTTGCCATCAATGATCTTGATGCGGGTTACGGCGCCGTGAAGGCGTTGCGCGGCGTTTCGCTCCATGTCGAGGCCGGCGAGACCGTTGCCTTGCTCGGCACCAACGGCAACGGCAAGAGCACGATGATGAAGTGCATCGCGGGCCTGGTGCGGCCGCAACGTGGCGCCATATCGCTGACGATCGACGGAACGGCGCACGATTTGTCCCGTCTGTCGACCGAAGACATCGTCGAGCTCGGCGTAGCGATGGTTCCAGAGGGGCGTCGTTTGTTCCCACGGCTGACCGTGCTCGAGAACCTGATGCTCGGCGCGTTCCGTAAGGCAGCCCGGCGCAGTATCGACCGTAATCTTGCGGTCGCTTTCGAAGCATTTCCCGTCCTCAAGGAGCGGCAGGCGCAGCTCGCGGGCACGATGTCGGGCGGACAACAGCAGATGCTGGCGATTGCGCGTGCCCTGATGTCGTCGCCACGCTTGTTGTTGGTTGACGAACCTTCGGTGGGACTCTCGCCGCTACTGGTCTCGCAGACCATCACCAAGATCGGCGAGCTCAATCAGAACCTCGGTCTGACCGTGCTGATGGCGGAGCAGAACTTCAATCAAGCGATCCGGATCGCGAGCCGCGGCTATATCATTGTGCATGGTGAAATCGTCGTGGCGGCCGCTTCGGTCGACGAGTTGAGGGGCAACGATATCGTCAAGCGGCTCTATCTTGGCAGCGTCGCGTGATTGAGAGCGCGACCGGTCACGTTAGACGCTTTGTCGTCGGATGTCACGTGGCCGGATTGATGGGCGCCTTTTCCATCGTCTCTACCATCTTCACTCCACTCGTTCCAAACCCTGCCCGGTGCGAACCGCGATGACTTCGAGGTCCTCCGAATATCGCGCGCGACGAGCCGGCCGCTCCTCGAGAATCCGCTTTACGGAATGGGAGCATAGTCCGCACCGGACGGTGCAGCCGAGGCAGCCGTAGACCTGTGCAGCCGAGCAAAGCTCGCCGTCGGTCGATGCCACACCCCTGATGTCGTGATCGCTGATGACGTTGCAGGAACAGACGATCATGCCGGATTCCATTGTGAGATCCGTCGGCCGGCGTGGAGCCTGACGGCGGCTGTTGTCGCGTGGGCGATGGTGCGCCCGCGGCCGTCCGTTCCGGTCCACTGGGCATCGCGCCCGCGCGGGTCGATCTCCAGTAGTTTGACGCCGACCGGAATTTCGCTGCCGTCGCGGGCGATGCCGCGCAGAACCCCGTCACGCGGCGCGAGCACCGGAATGCCGGAGAGATGGCCAAGCACGAGATCCTTGTAGACGCGGGTGCCGATCTCGATCGGTGTGTGCCAACGGCCCGCGAATTGCGAGTAGACGAAGCGTTCCGCGCCGACATCACCGAGCGTGCTTGCGACGCCGTCGGCGGCGTCGGTCCAGCGCCGCTCGCCTACAAGCCCGATCCTGCCGGGGCGGGTCTCCACCGCGACATCGCAATTGAAGTGTGACGAGAATCCGGGGCCGAGCCCAATGGTCAGCCGGGCGAGCCGCCTGAGGTCGGGCGTGATCCGACGCTTCTGAAGACGTGCATCGATGAGGAGGTCAATGTGGCGGACGGGAAGCAGGTCGAGCAGACCGAGCCAGGTGACCAGGATTCGCGCCGGCCGGCGCAGGGCCTGGTAGACCTGCATGCCGTCGTCCACGCGTTCGGCAACGATGTCCTCAAGTTGAGCGGTGTCGGTGAAGAGGGCGTCGTGGAAGGCCATCTTGCGGCGGATCACCGGCGGGTCCGGATCGTGAGACAGGACCACACAATATCCTGCGCGCATGAGCTGGATGCCGATCGCGGAAGCGATCTCATTGGTGCCGAGGATAACAGCAAAGAGTCGTTGGTCGTTCGGCTGGGGCATTTGAAACCACGTTTGCAGGAAAAGTGCAGCAAGACAGGGCGCGAATGAACGTTGAAACGGGAAGAGCAAGAGCCGGGCCATTTGGAACGATTGAAAAACGGCTCTCAACTGCTGATCAACCTTCAGGAAGAAGGAGCGCACCGGGACGGTCGTGTTTGGTCCGAAACTCTACGCGTCCCTGTTGCAAATCTTTCAACGTGTCGCGAAGCTGACATCCGGTCGCAAAAACTGTGGTGATTAGCCGGCAAAGCGTGGCCCAAATCCTGCAAAGTTGCTCCTGTTGTCATCGTGCGGCGCCCGCCGGGGCGCGGTGAGGAGCTTTGCGTGACGCTCGATCTGCTGGACCTCGACGGCGCACGGGGCGACACGTCGGCACCCGATGTCGCGCTGTGCCCGTTTCACGGCGACAAGGCGCGCGCGCAACACGGCGCGCAGAAAACGCTCGTATTGACCGGTGCGTCGCGGGGTATCGGTCACGCGACGGGAAAGCTGTTTTCCGAAGCCGGCTGGCGGATCATCACCTGTTCCCGGCAACCATTTGATGGTGATCGATGCCCGTGGGATTCGGGGACGGACAACCATGTGCAGGTTGAATTGAGCGATCATCGCGCGTTGCCGCGCGCGGTCGCCGAGATCAAGGAGCGGCTCGACGGCCGGCCGCTGCATGCGCTGATCAACAACGCAGGTATTTCGCCCAAGGCCGTCGACGGCAGCCGGTTGAACTCGCTGACGACGCCGGTCGAGACCTGGATGAGCGTGTTCCACGTCAACCTGCTCGCGCCGATCCTGTTCGCTCAGGGCCTGGTCGACGAACTGAAGCTGGCATCCGGTTCGATCGTTAACGTCACCTCGATCGTCGGTTCCCGGGTGCACCCCTTTGCCGGCACGGCCTATGCGACGTCGAAGGCAGCCCTTGCGTGCCTGACCCGCGAGATGGCGCACGATTACGCGCCGTTCGGGATTCGCGTCAACGCAATCGCTCCCGGCGAGATCAAGACAGACATTCTGTCGCCGGAGACTGAAGCCCAGCTGGCACCGATCATCCCGCTGCACCGGGTCGGCACGCCGGACGAGGTCGCAAAGGTGATCTTCTTCCTGTGCTCCGACGCGGCCAGCTACGTCACAGGTGCGGAAGTACCGATCAACGGCGGGCAACACGTGTGATTACATGGCCGTCGCTAGCCACCAAAGAAACGTCGCCGATTTGCGCTGGATCAATGCGGAGATCGCGCTTTCGGGCGTGTCGCGCATTCCGACGGTAAATTCCGCGGGTCGGATGACAAAGCGTGCATATGTGATGGAATCTTTTTGCAGCGTTGCCGACAAGTTGAGCGCGACTCCCGACACGACATGAATGAGAATAAGACAAATTCCAAAGAAGGCTGCGGGGAGGATGTAACAGGCAACGGAGATTCCGTCATGCTGCACGCTGCTCCCATGGTTGAACGCCCGCAGGCCGATCAGATCGCGCCGATCGTGCCGCTGAACGAGATCGCACTGACCGGCATCTTCGAGATATCGAAGATATTGACGGCCCCGACCCGCCTGGAAACGACGCTCGCGAACGTCATCAACCTCTTGCAATCATTCCTCCAGATGCGTCACGGCGTTGTCGCGCTGCTCTCCGATGACGGCGTTCCCGATCTTGCGGTTGGCGCCGGATGGAGCGAGGGCAGCGACGAGCGTTATCGCGGGCGGTTGCCACAAAAGGCCGTGGACCAGATCGTTGCGACGGCGATGCCGCTGGTCGCGGAAAACATTGCCACCCATCCCGCCTTCAGTCCGTCGGACGTGGAGACTCTCGGGGCGTCGGAGACGACGCGTGTGTCGTTCATCGGTGTGCCTATCCGCATCGATGCCAAGGTCGTCGGCACGCTGACGATCGACCGTGTCTGGGACGAGCGGCCGTTGTACCGGCTCGATTCCGACGTGCGTCTGCTGACGATGATCGCCAATCTCGTCGGTCAGACCGTGAAACTGCACCGCGTCGTTGCGCAGGATCGCGAACGGCTGATGCATGAGAGCTACCGCCTCCAGAAGGAGCTGTCTGAGCTCAAGCCGACGCGCGATCGCCGGAAGGTCCATGTCGAAGGCATCATCGGCGACAGCCCGGCGCTGCGCGGGCTGCTCGACAAGATTGCTGTCGTGGCGAGGTCTAACTCGACGGTTCTGCTGCGCGGTGAATCCGGCACCGGCAAGGAGCTGATCGCCAAGGCCATTCATGAGCTATCGCCGCGGGCCAAGCGCCCGTTCATCAAGATCAACTGCGCGGCTCTGCCGGAATCAGTGCTGGAATCCGAGCTGTTTGGCCACGAAAAGGGGGCGTTTACCGGCGCGCTCAATTCACGGAAGGGGAGGTTCGAGCTCGCGGACAAGGGCACGTTATTCCTTGACGAGATCGGCGAGATTTCCGCCTCTTTCCAGGCCAAGCTGCTGCGGGTGCTCCAGGAGCAGGAGTTCGAGCGGGTCGGCGGCAACCAGACCATCAAGGTCGATGTTCGCGTCATTGCCGCGACCAACCGCAATCTCGAAGAGGCGGTGTCGCGCAACGAATTCCGCGCCGATCTCTATTACCGCATCAGCGTGGTGCCGATGCTGTTGCCGCCGCTGCGCGAGCGGCGCAGCGATATTCCGCTGCTCGCCAACGAGTTCCTGAAGAACTTCAACACCGAGAACGGCCGCGCGTTGAGCTTCGACCGGCACGCGATCGAGGTGTTGATGAGCTGCGGCTTCCCCGGCAACGTGCGAGAGCTCGAAAATTGCGTGCAGCGCACGGCGACGCTGGCGCCGGGACCGGAGATCGTCAGGAACGATTTCGCATGCTGTCATAGCCAGTGCCTGTCGGCCATGCTGTGGAACGGCGGCTCCGAAAGCGCGTCGCAGCGCTCCTTGCCGATTGTGCCGCTCTCCGTCCTTCCAGCCGCTGCCCCGCGCGAGACGGCTGTTGCCAGACCTCCGGCAAGCGCGGAGCCGGTAGCTTCCGCGTCGAGCGCTGCACTCACCGGCAGTGTGGCGGAGCGCGACCGCGTCATCGCTGCCATGGAGAAGTCCGGTTGGGTTCAGGCCAAGGCCGCGCGCCTGCTCGGCCTGACGCCGCGGCAAATCGGCTACGCGCTGAAAAAGCACGGCATCGAGGTCAAGCGGCTCTGACGGCGGCTGTCGCAGATGCGACATGCTGTTGGGGTCACGACAAGCCGCCTTGGGCAAATAGCCGTTGAATTTCCGACGTTTCCCGGTTGGCACGACGCTTGAAAGGAGATGTCCGACGACATCGTCTGCTCAAGGAGTCGGAACACATGTCCTACAAGATTGTCGCCTCGCAATGCACGGTTTGCGGAGCATGTGAGTTCGAGTGCCCGAACGCCGCGATCAGCCTCAAGCGCGACATGTACGTGATCGATCCGAAGAAGTGCACGGAGTGCGAAGGGCATTTCGACACGGCGCAATGCGCGGTCGTGTGTCCGGTGCCAGACACCTGCGTTCCGGCCTGAGGGGCAGGTCGATGACGCGGTCGAGGCCAGTACTCTGGATTTTGAACTTGGGCACGGGTATCCGCCGCTGTGTCGCGCAGATCGGCCGGTTGATGGTGAGCCCCGACCGGCATGTCACTCTGGTGATTGCGCGGGCTGCGAACCAGGCGCGCAGGCGGCCCATGATTGACGCGGTCGGACATGTCTCCTCGCGGACGGTGCGATAGATGGCGGCGGTTCAGGAAACCATCGAACGGGTCCGCGGCATCGACGTCGACCAGTATCGTTATGGGTTTGAGACCCTGATCGACTCCGAGAAGGCCCCCAAGGGGCTGTCGGAAGAGATCGTAAAATTCATCTCACAGAAAAAGAATGAGCCCGCCTGGATGCTCCAGTGGCGGCTCGAGGCGTATCGCCGTTGGCTGACCATGACGGAGCCGACCTGGGCGCGCGT
>NZ_JAFCJZ010000030.1 GCF_018130765.1 Bradyrhizobium iriomotense | reverse complement strand
CGCCTGCCCGAGGCCGGCATGGAAGAGAACCCCGTCAACCTCGATCCCCGCATGGCCAAGCTCGCCGGCGGCGTCCATCGCCTCGACGGCCAGCTCATGGTCGTGCTCGACGTCGATCGCGTCCTCGAACTCGAAACCACAGTGCAAATGGCAGCGTAAGCCAACGAAAACATCGAAGCCGGAGAACCAAAATGAAAACGTGTTTGGTGGTCGATGATTCCAGCGTCGTACGCAAGATCGCGCGCCGGATCCTGGAAGGCCTCGAGTTCGAGGTCACCGAAGCCGAGGACGGCTCGAAGGCGCTCGAGATCTGCAAGCGGCAGCTCCCCGATGCGGTGCTGCTCGACTGGAACATGCCGGTGATGGACGGCTTCGAGTTCATGGGCCACATGCGCCGCCTGCCCGGCGGCGACCAGCCGAAGGTGGTGTTCTGCACCACCGAGAACAATGTGGCTCATATCGCTCAGGCGCTCAGCGGCGGCGCCAACGAGTACATCATGAAGCCCTTCGACAAAGACATTATCGCCGACAAGTTCGCTGAAGTTGGTTTGATCCCGGTCGGACAAGCCATGGTCTGAGTGTGTCTGGCCTAAAGTGTTTGGGCCAGAGTGTTCCAGTGCAGCTTTCTGAGAGGCCATCCGTGACCCCGACCGAGTACGAGTATCTGCGTAAGTTTCTGAAGGATAATTCCGGTCTCGACCTGTCCGCAGACAAGCAATATCTGATCGAAAGCCGCCTGCTGCCGCTCGCCCGCAAGGCCGGACTCTCCGGCATCGCCGAGCTCGTGCAGAAGCTGCAAGCCGGCTCGCGCCAGCTGATTACCGACGTGGTCGAAGCCATGACCACCAACGAGACCTTCTTCTTCCGCGACAAGGTCCCGTTCGATCATTTCCGCGACACGATCATGCCGGAGGTCATCAAGGCGCGCGCCGGCAAGCGCAGCGTGCGGATCTGGTGCGCCGCCGGCTCGACCGGGCAGGAGCCCTATTCGTTGGCGATGTGCCTGAAGGAGATGGGCGCGGCCCTGACCGGCTGGCGCGTCGAGATCATTGCCACCGACCTGTCGCAGGAGGTGCTGGAGAAGGCCAAGGCCGGCGTCTACAGCCAGTTCGAGGTGCAACGCGGCCTGCCGATCCAGATGCTGGTGAAGTATTTCAAGCAGACCGGCGAGACCTGGCAGATCAATCCCGAATTGCGGGCGATGATCCAGCACCGGCAGCTCAACCTGCTGCACGATTTCTCCCAGTTCGGCACCTTCGACGTGATCTTCTGCCGCAACGTGCTGATCTATTTCGACCAGGACACCAAGATCAACATCTTCAACCGCCTGGCGCGCCAGATCGAGCCCGACGGCTTCCTGGTGCTCGGCGCGGCGGAAACCGTGGTCGGATTGACCGATACGTTCCGGCCGATTCCGGACCGGCGCGGCCTCTACAAGCCGAACGATCCGCGTGCGGCGGTTGCCAAGCCGGTTCTCGCCGGCGCGGCGCCGCGCATGGCGGTGATGGCAGGACGATAGGCATGGCCGAGGATGGCAAGGGCGCCGAGCGCGTGACGTTCAGCCGCGGCTATGATGTCTGCATCATGGCCATCGACGGCACCTGGCGCCGCGACTGCAAGCTCAACGCCATTTCCGACACCGATGCCATCCTGACGGTGGAAGGCTCGATCCAGGGCTTGAACCTGAAGGAGTTCTTCCTGCTGCTGTCGTCGACCGGCCTTGCCTACCGCCGCTGCGAGCTGGTGCGGGTCAACGGCGCCGAAATGGACATCCAGTTCCTGCGCGGCAAGAACCGCAAGAAGCGCGGCGCAGCCGGCGGTCACGACGCGGCGGCCTGACCGGCGGGTGGTGCCCAGCGCTTTCCGCCACGTTGCTTTATATTTGCTGAAACATCCGGATGAATTTGCCGCAGCAGTTTTACGGGGCCTAAGCGCGCGCCGTGTATCCATTGCCGGTCTCAATCTCAGGATCCGGCAATGCCCAGAAGTTCCCTTTCCCCCGTCACATCGAACCTGCCCGACGTCGCCGAGCGGCGTGCGCTTCAGCTCCTGGTGGTCGACGACGACGCCACGCAGCGCAGCCTGATCACCGTCGCCGCCAAGCAGGCCGGCCACGAGGTCACCGTGGCGCCGTCCGTGGCGGAGGCGATCGAGAAGCTCCGCGCGGCGCGCTTCGACTGCGTGACGCTGGATCTTGTGCTGGAGGATGGCGACGGCATCGATGTGCTGCGCGAGATGGCCGAGGCGAAGTTCGCCGGCGCGGTGATCGTCATCAGCGGCATGGACGGCAAGCGTCGCAGCGCCGCCCGGAGTTTCGCCCGTTCGGTCGGGATCGAGCTCCAGAGCCTGCCGAAGCCGCTCGACCTCGCAGCCCTGCGCATCAGCCTCGCCAATCTCGGCAAGACCGCGATGGGCCTGCCGGCGATTCACACCTGGGGTGGTGTCGCGACCGACGCGATCGTGGAGCGGCACCGCGCTTGAATCGCGGAACTGCCATGCGGTGGGTCGCGGCAGATGGCGCGCGATTGCGGCTTACGCGGGACTGTCCGATTCCGACAGCTGCTGCAGGGCGAGGTCGAGCTCCGCCCGGCAGGCGTTGAGGGCGGCGCTTGCCGTGGCAAAACGGGGCGTGACGTCGTCAAGCACGAAAATCTCGCTGGAACCCGCGATGGCGCTGTTGTCCTCCGGGGGCATGGCCGCGTCGATCAGACGCATACTGAGGTCGATGCGCGCGATCAGAGAGCGAAGTTCGGCTGCGATCAACTGACGGCTGTCGGCGTCAGCCATCGCAGCGAGCGGGGGTGTGCCTGCGTAATTTAGCATGGATATTCTCCGTCTCCCGCAATAAGGCACCCCGCCGCTACTTGTGCGTTAAGTCCATGTCCCGTACAAATACGGGTGGGCCGAATCCGAGCCGAACGCCATTACGGGAGGCGCGGACGCGAGTCCTTCATGCCAACTGGATGTGGCACATGGCCGAACAAAGCTCTCGCGGTGAAATCTTCGTAGTCGACGACGACCCTGCCGTTCGCGACACCTTGTCGATGGTGTTGAAGGCGGCGGGCTATGAGGTGATCTGTTTCGCGGACGGCGCAGCGCTGCTCTCCGTCGCGCGAAACCGCACGCCGGCTGCGATCCTGCTCGATGTGCACATTCCCGGAAAGTCGGGTCTCGACATTCTGAGGGAGTTGCACGGCGAGGATTATCCGGCGCCGATCTTCATGATCTCCGGACAAGGCGACATCGCCATGGCGGTGAGCGCGATCAAGAACGGGGCGCTCGACTTCATCGAGAAGCCGTTCCGCGGCAGTGAGATCGTCGGTCGGCTCGACGAGGCGATCGGGGCCTATGCACGCAGGCAGGCGGAGAACGCGTCGCCGAAATTCGGCTCGCTGCATTTCCCCGGCCGCGAGCCGTTGACGCGCAGGGAGCGCGAGGTGCTCGAGCAGTTCGCCTCCGGTGCGTCCAACAAGGAAGCCGGCCGTACCCTCGGCATCAGCCCGCGCACCATCGAGGATCACCGCGCCAACATCATGAAGAAGCTCGGTGCGCGCAATGCCGCCGACCTGATCCGCATCGTGATGACCGCGGCTCAGCGCGCGTCGTAAAATGGTCTCGTGCCCCGGACGCGGTGCATCATGAAATGATGCGCCGCTGAGCCGGGGCCCATCTCTCCAACTCCACGGCTGGCAGCTCTGGGTCCCGGCTCTGCGTCGCAGCGTTTGCACGCTGCGCCTTGTCCGGGACACGAGATCGCGCCTCACCCGTTCAGCGCCTTGCGGATGATCCGCGCCAGATCCGACTTGCGATAGGGCTTTGCCAGCAGCAGGACGCCGGAATCCAGCCGGCCGTGATGGATGATCGCGTTCTCGGTATAGCCTGACGTGTAGACCACCTTGAGATCGGGGCGCGTCTTCATCAGCTCGTCGGCGAGCTGCCGCCCGTTCATCTTGCCGGGCATGATGACGTCGGTGAACAGCAGGTCGAACGGTTTTTCGGCGGCGACGATCGCGAGCGCCTCCGCGGCGTTCGCGGCCTGCAGGGTGACGTAACCCAGCGCATGCAGTTGCGCCAGCACGTAGTCGCGCACCAGGCGGTCGTCCTCGACCACCAGGATCGTCTCGTGTCCGCCCTCGATCGTCGCGGGCGTCACGCCGTCGCCGACTGCCGTCGCGGTCTTGCCCGGCGGCAGGTACATCTTGATCGTGGTGCCGTGGCCTTCCTCGCTGTAGATCTTGATGTGGCCGGCGGACTGCTTGATGAAGCCATAGACCATGGAAAGCCCGAGCCCGGTGCCCTTGCCCGGTCCCTTCGAGGTGAAGAAGGGATCGAACACCCGCGCCAGCATGCTCGCTGGAATGCCGGTGCCGGTATCGCTCACGGCGATCAGCACGTAGTGGCCGGGCCGGACGTCGTTGACGCTGGCATAGACCTCGTCGAGATAGGCGGTGCCCGTCTCCACGATCAGCTTGCCGCCGCCCGGCATGGCATCGCGGGCATTGAGCGCGAGGTTGAGGATCGCGGTGGTGAGCTGGTTGGGATCGACGATCGCGATGCAGCTCTCGTCCTCGAACACCGATTCGATCTGGATCTGCTCGCCCAGCGTCGGCCGCAGCAGCTTTGCGGTATCGATGATCAGCGAGTTGATGTCGATCTCGCGCGGTTGCAGCGGCTGCTTGCGCGCAAACGCCAGCAGGTGCTGGGTCAGCTCGGCGCCGCGTCCGGCCGCCTCGTCGATCATCCTGGTGATCGCCGCAAGCTCCGGCTCCTTGGCCACCGCGTCGGCGAGGATTTCGATCGTCCCGGTAATCACGGTGAGGATGTTGTTGAAGTCGTGCGCCACGCCGCCGGTGAGCTGGCCGACGGCCTCCATCTTCTCGGCGTGACGGACGCGCTCCTCGGACGCGATCTTGTCGGTGAGGTCGCGGTAGAAGACGTTGAACAGGATACCCTCGCGACGCTTCAGTGCCGTGACGCTCAGCTCGGCCCTGAATTCCTTGCCGTCGCGGCGGCAGCACATCAGCTCGCGGCGGCGGTTGAGCATCTGGCCGTCCCTGGAATCGAGGAAGCGCACAAGGCCTTCCCTGACCCTCTCGCGCTCAAAGGGAGCGACGATGAGGTCGATCGAGCTCCGGCCCAGCGCTTCGTCGCGGCGCCAGCCGAACAGCTCTTCGGCCCGCGAGCTCCAGTTCAGGATGATGCTGCGCTCGTCGGTCTGGACGAAGGCGTCGAGCGCGGTCTCGACGATGTTGCGTGCGAGCTGCTCGCTCTCGCGCAGGGATTCTTCCGCGAGCCTCGCCTCGGTCATGTCGCGCCCGACGAAGAAGAAGCGCTTGGCCTGGTCGGACCAGTTGCCGAGCCAGGACAGCCAGACCTCGCGCCTGTCCTTGTGGAAGCAGCGGGTGTCGGCGAGCTTCGGGTGCTCGCCGCGCCTGAGCGCGCGCATGTCCTCGCGGGATCGCTCGAGATGCGAGGGATGGATGAAATCCGCACCGCTGTAGCCGATCATCTCGTCGGGCCGGTAGCCGAGAATGGCCTCGCAGCTCGGGCTGATCTGCACGACATGGCCGCGCGAGTCCATGATCATGATCAGGTCCTGCGAGGCGTCGAAAAGCTGTCGCCGCTCCTCGAGCTGCTGCTGCAGCGCCCGCTCGGTCCGCCGCGCGTCGGTGAGGCGGCGCGCCGAGCCGGAGGCGCCGATGATCTCGCCGGTGGCGCCCCTGATCGGCGAAAGGCTGAGCGAGATTTCGACCGGCGTGCCATCCTTGCGCAGCCGCACCGTCTCGAAGCGCTCGATCGGCTCGCCCCGGGCTATCCGTAGCAGAATGTCCTTGCCTTGCTCGCGGCGGTCGGGCGGCACGATGATCGCAGTGGATTGCCCGATCGCTTCGCTCGCTGCATAGCCATAGAGTCGTTCGGCGGCGGGATTCCAGCCCGTGATGACGGCATCGAGCGATTGCATGACGATCGCATCGTCGGATGATTCGACGGCCGCGCTGAACAATTGCTCGCGCGCCGCATGATGGCTTCGTGCCGCCTCGGTGCGGCGATGCTCCCGGACCTCGCGTTCGAGCGCGGCCGTCTTCGCCTGCGTCTCCTCGACCATCCGGGCAAAAGCCCGCGCCAGCACGCCGGTCTCCCCGCTCGCATCGACGGGAATGTCCGCAGGCCGCCCGCTGCCGATTGCCTCCACCGCCGCGGTCAGGCGCCCGATCGGACGGGTCAATGTGCGCGCCAGCAGCACCGCGAGCAAGGCTGCGGCGAGCACGGCAAGGATGCCGACGAGAAGGGACGTCTTTTGAATGGCGGCCGGCACGCGACCGAAGACGGACGGGGGAATGGTCACGATGATGGCGACCCATTCCTTGCCCGCGAGCAGCGTCGGCGCGATCGCCGCGCCGCTCGGCCGGCCTGACTCATCGGTTGTGAGCCGCGTGGCCACGTCCGGCGAGCCAGCCAGCGCCGCGAAGAATGGAAAGTCCTTGCGCCAGTCGGAGGGATGGCCGCGCAGCGAGCCGAATTCCCGCGTGCGGTCGGGATGGACGAGATAGTCGCCGCGCGAATTCACGACGTATATCTCTCCTCCCGAACTCGTGGTCGAGCGGACGCGGTCGAGCGCCGGACGCATGTCGATATTGGCGATGACGATCCCGAACGGCTTGCCGTCCGACGTGAACAGGGGCATCGCGATGCGAAGAGTCGGAATGTGGAGGCCCGTCGTCCCGCCCTGGCGGGTGGCAAGCTCGATGGGCGAGACGTAAATCTCGCCGGGTGCCAGCCGTATCGTTTCCTGAAAATAGGTTCGCTCGCTCTTGTGCTCCAGTTCGCTGTCGGGGACGATCCGTACCGTTCCATTCGGGCCGGAGCGATCGACGCGGACCAGCTCGCGCTGGTTATCGTCGAGACCGATGATGCGAAACTGCGCATAGCTGGGCTTGGCCTCGATCTCGGCTACGAGCCGCGCCGCGATGCGCTCGCGCCAGGTTTGCTCCGAAACGCCGTCGGAAGCGTCAATGCCTCCACCGAGGTGGGCGCGGATCAGGCCGTTGATGGCTGCGGCGGAGCGATAGCCGGTCAAATCGCCGCGAGCGCCGGCAACGTAGGATTCGAGATTGGTGGCCAGCAGGCGTGACTGGGCCTCGACCCGCTCCAGGACGCGCGGAATGACCGCTTGTGTGATGTTGCGATAGCCCAGCCAGCCGACGGCGGCCACGGTCACCGCCACCAGCAGGATCATCGCGATGGCCAGCCGCGTTGCGAGCGTCATGCGGATGTTCGCAGGACTTGCCGGACGGCCGCGCCTGCTCCGGTCCAGTGCAGAGAGGAGGGGCTCGTCATCGGCGGCCGGAGTTGACATCGGATTCTTCCGGCTCGCCCGCCTTCAGGCAGCTGTCGACCGCGGCGAGCAGCGCGTCGGGCCGGAACGGCTTCTGAAGGCTCGCCACTGCGCCGAGCTTGGTCGCCATTTTCAGGAAATCCGGTTCCGCATAGGCGTCGGGCGTGATCGAGCGCCCGGAAATGACGATGATCGGAATGGCCGGGGCCAGCGCCCGGATGTGGCGCATCGTCTCCAGCCCATCCATGCCCGGCATGAAGATGTCGAGAAACAGCAGATCGAAGGGGCTCGCCTCGAACAGCGCAAGCCCCTTGCGGCCATCGCCGGCGACCGTGACGTGATGGCCGGCTCTCTCCAGAAGCAGCCGGATCGTGATCTGCACGGCCGGGTCGTCATCCACGATCAGGATGTTGGCCACGTCTGAAATCCTCCGGGTCGGATGGGACGTTCCAGCGACCTCAAATCAAAGCAACAAATGCGAAATTGTTGCGCGGATTCTGTCTGCGCCGCAAGCGCCTCGCGTTTGCTGCGATTGCCATTCCTGGCGCGCCGGGAGGCAATGCCTTGCACAGCATACGCACTCTTGCGTGCATATGAATGCGTACTCTGGTTCCAAATACCGTAACCCATTTCAGAAACGAGAGATATTTCGCTCGCCGTAGTTGTACGGAACCCTGGCCTTCACTATGGATTAAAGGCCGCAGACTACAATCTCCGATGGTTTCCGTATCAGTATTTCGCGCATTTCATTTTCGCACTCTGGCATCCGACCAGGCCGCCACTTCAACCGGCCATCAGCACGAGACCTCTCATGTTCAAATCGATCGCGAACACCGGAATTCGCACCCGGCTGCTTGGCGGCTTTGCATTGATCTGTACTCTGCTCGCGGCGACCGTGATCTACACCGTTGCCGCCGTCTCGGACATTTCGTCGCGGATCAGGGCGGTCGTGGACCAGCGTGCGCCGGTCGCGATCGCGAGCACGGAACTCGTCGGCAATCTCTATTCCACGCTTTCGACGCTGCGCGGCTATCTGCTGACGGGCGATGCGCAGGGCAAGCGCGACCGGGCCGCCGTCTGGGCCGAGCTGGATCGCACCGCCGCCGCAGTCGACCGTATGGCGGAGGGCTTTTCCAGCTCCCAGAACAAGACCAATTGGAGCGAGGCCAGGGCGCTGATGGCGGAATTCCGCCAGGCCCAGGACAAGGCCGAGCTCGCCGCCTTCACTCCATCGGCCTATCCGGCGAGCGAGCTCCTGGCGAAAGAGGCCGCGCCGCTGATCGCGACCATGTTCGCCGAGATCACCGCGATGATCGATGAGGAGGAGGCGCTGGAGGCGACGCCGCAGCGCAAGCGCCTGCTCAAGACCTTTGCCGATGTGCGCGGCAATCTTGCTGCCGCGGGATCGCAATTGCGCCTGTACGTGGCCTCGGGCGAGGCGGCCGATCGTGACAAATTCGAAAAGCCGCTGGCGACCTTCAGGGCCGCGCTCGCATCGGTCGGCACTCAGGCCGATCTGCTCACCGAACGGCAGGCGACCGCTTACCGGGCCATCGTCAAGGCGAACGAGGCCTTCACCCCGCTGCCGCAGAAGATCTTCGCAATCCGCCAGACGCCGCAATGGAATACGCCGGTCTTCATCCTGTCCACCGAGGCCGCGCCGCGCGCGGCCCGCATCCTCGATTTGCTCGATGGTCGCAAGGACGCCGATGGCAAGCGCTCCGGCGGTCTCAAGAGCGACCAGCAGTCGAAGCTCGCCGACGACGCCCGCAGCGTGGCCGACGCGGTCGAGAGATTGCTGCTGCTGCAATGGATCCTGCTCGCCGCGGCGCTTGCGCTCGCCACAGTGATTGCGATCCTGGTTGCGCGCTCCATCACCCGTCCGATCGTCGAGCTGGTGGGCGATTCCGCGCGCCTGTCCGGCGGCGACACCAGTGTCGAATTCAGGACGGCCGAGCGCGGCGACGAGATCGGCGTGGTCTCGCAGGCGGTGGCCAAATTCCGCGACAATGTGATCGCCCAGCAGCAGGCGGCGGCGTCTCTCGCGCGCGAGGCGGAGGCGCGCGAAGCGGCCAACCGCAACATGGAGGACGCAGTCGAGGACTTTCGCGCGACCTCGCGCGACCTGCTCGCGCTGGTCGGCGAGAATGCGGGCACCATGCGGCAGACCGCAGAGAGCCTCGGCGGCATTGCCAACCATGCGACGAGCCAGGCAGCGTCCGCAGCGACCGCTTCCGAACAGACCGCGGTCAACGTCCAGACCGTTGCCGCGGCGGCCGAGCAGCTCGCAAGCTCCATCGTCGAGATCGGCCGGCAGATCGAACTGTCCAACAAGACCGTGCGCTCCGCAGGCGAGGTGACCGCGCGCTCGGAGAGCGAGATCGAGGGTCTCGCGCAAGCCGCGCAGAGCATCAGCTCGGTGGTTGACCTGATCCAGGCCATCGCGGCCCAGACCAACCTCTTGGCGCTCAACGCCACGATCGAGGCCGCGCGCGCCGGCGAGTCCGGTCGCGGCTTTGCCGTGGTCGCGTCCGAGGTCAAGGCGCTGGCCGACCAGACCCGCAATGCGACGCAGGAGATCGTCCAGCACATTGCCGCGATCCAGAACTCGACCGGCAGCGCGGTCGCCTCGGTCAAGGAGGTCGCAACCGCCATGCGCCGGATCGACGAGGTGACCGCGGCGATTGCCAGCGCCGTGGAGGAGCAGGGCGCGGCGACGCGGGAGATTTCGCAGAACGTCCAGATGGCGGCGTCGGGAACGCAGACGCTGGCAACCAGCATCGGCACCGTCTCCGGCGCCATCGCGGAAACCAACCGCTCGGCCGACGACGTGATGGGGGCCGCGAACCAGGTTTCGGGAGCGGCCGAACGCCTCGCCAGCGAGGTCCAGGCCTTCTTCGTCAGGCTGCGCACCGGTCCGATGGACCGCCGCGACGGCGACGATGCCGATTATCGCGGGCCGGAACGGCGCAGCGGCGGCTACGCCGCCTGATCAATCGGTCAAGTACTCCGGGTGGCGGCTCCGGATCTTGTCGAGCTCGCTCAGCGTGCCCGACAGATGCTTCCGCAGATGCTGTTGCGCGGCATCGGCATCTGCCGCCTCGATCGCGCGCGTGATCAGCCTGTGGTGGCGCACGATGTTCTGGGCTTTGCCGGGTGAGGGCAAATGCAGCCGGCGCAGCCGGTCGATATGGCCGCTGCGGCTGCGCACCAGCGCCCACAGATCCTGCTTGTCGGCGGCCGCATAAAGCTGGGCGTGAAACTCGTTGTCGGCGGCCATGAAGGCCTCGAACTCGCCGGCTTTGGCGAATTGCTGCTGGAGTGCGATGGCGTGGTCGAGGCGGATGACCAGGGCTTCATCGTGCTGTTCGGCCAGCAGCCGCACGATCTCCAGCTCCAGCGCCTGGCGCAGGAAATGCGCCTGCTGGGCGCGGCTGATGTCGATCCGGCTGACCACGGTTGCGTGCTGCGGAAAGACGTCGACCAGGCCCTCTTCTTCGAGCCGCATCAGGGCATCGCGCACCGGGGTCGAGCTGACGCCGAACTGGCCGGCGAGCTCGGCGCGTGACAGCGGCGCACCCGGCGGCAGCTCCAGGGCGATGATCGCGTTGCGCAGCCGCTCGAACACCTGCGGCGCGGCCTGGCGGGCGCGGTCGAGCCGGGCGGGTCGTGACGTCGCGCGCGGCGCGGTATGGGCTGCTTCCATATGTCGGGTCCCGCGGGCTTGCCTTTGATGCACTAATATATTAGTGCATCAGCAGGGTCAACGCTGCACGACGCGCACCCGGAGGAAACACACAACAATGATCGATCATCTTCGCAGCAAGCTTGCGGCCGCCGCCGTGATCGCCGCCGCACTTTTCGCGCCCGCGGCGCACGCCCAGCAGAAATCCGAGATCGCGCTGTCGCGCCAGCCCGGCATTTTCTACATGCCGAGCCACATCATGGAGAAGCAGAAGCTGATCGAGAAGCACGCGGCTTCGCTTGGCGTGGCGGGCGTCACCACCAAATGGATCACCTTCTCCGGCGGCGGCGCGCAGACCGATGCGCTGCTCGCGGGGGGTGTCGATATCCTCAACACCGGCACCGGCAATCTGCTGCTGCTGTGGGACCGCACCCGCGGCGGCGTGAAGGGCATCGTCGCGACCTCGGCGCAGCCGATGACGCTGATCAGCCGCGACGCCAACATCAAGTCGATCAAGGATTTCGGCCCCAGCGACAAGATCGCGGTGCCGACGGTGAAGGTTTCGACACAGGCGATCGTGCTGCAGATCGCGGCGGCTGAAGCCTTCGGCGCCGACCAATGGTCGAAGCTCGATGCCAACACCGTGCAGCTCGGTCATCCCGACGCCTATGCGGCGCTCGCCAATCCCAAGCACGAGGTGCACAACCACTTCTCGATCCCGCCGTTCACGTTCCTGGAGCTGAAGAACGTGCCGGGCGCGCATGTCGTGCTGAACTCGCCTGACGTGATGGGCGGTCCGCTCAGCCAGGCGCAGTTCTTCACCACGACCAAATTCGCCGACGCCAATCCGAAGATCATCCAGGCCGTGCGCGACGCGACCAAGGAAGCGCAGGATCTGATCCGCAGCGACACCAAGCAGGCGGTCGAGATCTACAAGGAGATCACCGGCGACAAGACCTCGGTCGAGGAGCTGCTCGATCTGCTGAAAGAACCCGGCATGATGGAGTGGAATCTCGAGCCGCAGGGCACGATGAAATTCGCCGCACATCTGTTCAAGACCGGCACGCTGAAGAACCAGCCCAAGGCCTGGACGGACTATTATCTTCCCGTCGCGCATGACCTGAAGGGCAACTGATGGCACTGCTCGACGTCAGCGGCGTGACGCTGCGCTACAAGACCTCCAGCGCTGTCGTCACCGCCACGGAAAGGGTGAGTTTCACCGTCGACAAGTCCGACCGCTTCGTGCTGCTCGGGCCGTCCGGCTGCGGCAAGTCGACCCTGCTCAAGGCCGTCGGCGGCTACATGAGCCCGAGCGAAGGCCGCATGACGATCGGCGATCGTGAGATCCACGGCCCCGGCGCGGATCGCATGATGATCTTCCAGGAGTTCGACCAGCTCCTGCCCTGGAAGAGCGTGCTTGCCAACGTCATGTTTCCGCTGCTCACCGCGCGCAAACTGTCGCGCAAGGACGCCGAGGCGAAGGCGCGGGCCTATATCGAGAAGGTTGGTCTCACCCGCGTGGTCGACGCCTATCCGCACACGCTGTCCGGCGGCATGAAGCAGCGCGTCGCGATCGCGCGCGGCATGGCGATGGAGCCGGACATTCTGCTGATGGACGAGCCGTTCGCTGCGCTCGACGCGCTGACGCGCCGGACCTGCCAGGACGAATTGCTCCAGCTCTGGAGCGAGACCAAATTCACCGTGCTGTTCGTGACCCATTCGATCGCGGAAGCGATTCGCATCGGCAACCGCATCCTGTTGCTGTCGCCGCATCCCGGCCGCGTCAAGGCCGAGGTGGTCGATGTCGACAAGGTCTCCAATGAAGACGGCAGCGCCGGCCGGCTGGAGAAGGAGATCCACGATCTCCTGTTCGCCGGCGAAGCCACCGCGCATTGAAGGAGCCTCTCATGGGCGAAGCGAGAATATTGCTGCGTGATGCGCCTGTTGCCGCCAGCGGCGCGGATGAGGTCGAGCGCAAGCTGAGCGTGGCCGAGTTGCTCTGGAACGACGGTTTTGTCCGCAAGACCGTCATCATCCTGTTCCTGGCGGCGGTCTGGGAAGCCTACGGCGTCACGCTCGACAATCCGCTGCTGTTTCCGACCTTGCATGACACGATCGCCACGCTCTACGACCGCGTCAAGGACGGCACCATTCCCATGCGTGCCTGGACCTCGCTAAAGGTCCTGTTCATGGGCTATTCGGCCGGCATCGTGCTGGCTGCGATCTTCACGATCCTCGCGATCTCGACCCGGATCGGCACCGATTTCCTCGAGACGGTCACGGCGATGTTCAACCCGCTGCCGGCGATCGCGCTGCTGCCGCTGGCGCTGATCTGGTTCGGCCTCGGCAATGGCAGCCTCGTCTTCGTGCTGATCCATTCGGTGCTGTGGCCGGTCGCGCTCAACACTCATTCCGGCTTCAAGAGCGTGTCCAACACGCTGCGCATGGTCGGGCGCAATTACGGCCTGCGTGGCCTGCCTTACGTCGCCAAGATCCTCATCCCCGCCGCCTTCGGCTCGATCCTCACTGGCCTCAAGATCGGCTGGGCCTTTGCATGGCGCACGCTGATCGCAGCCGAGCTGGTGTTCGGCGTGTCCTCGGGCCAAGGCGGGCTCGGCTGGTTCATCTTCGAGAACCGCAATCTCCTCGACATACCTGCGGTCTTCGCAGGCCTCTTGACGGTGATCATCATCGGGCTCTTTGTCGAGAACCTGATCTTCCGCGCCATCGAGCGGAACACCGTCCAGAAATGGGGCACCCAATCATGACCAAGAAGAAAACGCCCGACCAGCTCCGCAGCGCGCGCTGGTTCGCGCCCGACGATCTCCGCTCGTTCGGCCATCGCTCCCGCACCATGCAGATGGGCTACGCGCCGGAGGAATGGAAGGACCGCCCGATCATCGCGGTCCTCAACACCTGGTCGGACGCGCAGCCCTGCCACATGCACTTCAAGTCGCGCGTCGACGACGTCAAGCGCGGCATCCTGATGGCCGGCGGCCTGCCGCTGGAATTGCCGGCGCTGTCGCTGTCGGAATCGCTGCTCAAGCCGACCACCATGCTCTATCGCAATCTGCTGGCGATGGACGCCGAGGAGCTGCTGCGCAGCCATCCCGTTGACGGCGTGGTGCTGATGGGCGGCTGCGACAAGACCACGCCGGCGCTGCTCCTGGGCGCGACCTCGATGAACATCCCGGCGATCTATCTGCCGGCCGGTCCGATGCTGCGCGGCAACTGGAAGGGCAAGACGCTCGGCTCGGGCTCCGACGGCTGGAAGTACTGGGACGAGCGCCGCGCCGGAAAAATCTCCGACAAGGACTGGCTCGACATCGAGGCCGGCATCGCCCGCAGCTACGGCACCTGCATGACCATGGGCACCGCCTCGACCATGACCGCGATCGCGGAAGCGATCGGGATGACGCTGCCCGGCGCCTCCTCGATTCCCGCCGCCGACGCCAACCACATCCGCATGGCCTCTGAATGCGGCCGCCGCATCGTCGAGATGGTGTGGGAGGATCTGACACCGAAGGTGATCCAGACCCGAAAAGCCTTCGAGAACGCGATCGCGGTCGCGATGGCGATGGGCTGCTCCACCAACGCCATCATCCATCTGATCGCGCAGGCCCGCCGCGCCGGCCAGGACATCGGGCTCGACGATTTCGAGAAGGCCAGCCGCAAGGTGCCCGTCATCGCCAACGTCCGGCCGAGCGGCGACGCCTATCTCATGGAGGACTTCTTCTATGCCGGCGGCCTGCCGGCGCTGATGGGCGAGATCAAGCAGCACCTGCATCTCGACTGCATCACCGTCACGGGACAGATGGTGGCTGAGAACATCGCGCACGCCGAGGTTCACAATGCCGACGTGATCCGCTCGGTCGACAATCCCATCTACAAGGAAGGCGCGCTCGCCGTACTCAAGGGCAACCTCGCGCCCGACGGCTGCGTCATCAAGCCTTCCGCCGCCGCGCCGCGCTTCCTCAAGCACACCGGACCGGCGCTGGTGTTCGACGACTATCCCTCGATGAAGAAGGCGGTCGATGATCCCAACCTCGACGTTACCGAGGATCACATCCTGATCCTGCGCAATGCGGGGCCGCAGGGTGGCCCCGGCATGCCGGAATGGGGCATGCTGCCGATCCCCACAAAACTCGTGAAGCAGGGCGTGCGCGACATGGTGCGCATCTCGGACGCGCGCATGAGCGGCACCAGCTACGGCGCCTGCATCCTGCACGTCTCGCCGGAATCCTACATCGGCGGCCCGCTGGCGCTGGTGCAGAACGGCGACCGCATCACGCTGGACGTTGCCGCCCGCACCATCAATCTCGACGTCCCCGAAGCGGAGCTCGACAAGCGCCGCGCCGCCTGGAAGCAGCCCGAGCGCCGCTTCGAGCGCGGCTATGGCTGGATGTTCACCAAGCACATCAAGCAGGCCAATGACGGCTGCGACTTCGACTTCCTCGAGACCGATTTCGGCGCACCGATCGGCGAGCCGTCGATCTATTAGTGACCCTGTCATTCCGGGGCATCGCGAAGCGATGAGCCCGGAATCCATCGTGCCGCATTCTGTGTCGCTTGATGGATTCCGGGCTCGCGCCAAGCGGCGCGCCCCGGAATGACGAAGCAGTGAGAGCACACCATGTCCAAACTATCCGAAGCCACCCGCAACAAGCTCAAATCCGTCTCCACCGCCACGGTCGCCACCGCGTTGTTCAAGCGCGGCCTGCGCATCCAGATGATCCAGGACGTGCATCCCGTCGGTCCCGACCAGCCGACCATGGTCGGCGAGGCCTTCACGCTGCGCTACATGCCGGCGCGCGAGGACCTCAACACCATCGACGTGTTCAGGGATCGCTCGCATCCGCAGCGCAAGGCGGTCGAGGACTGTCCGCCCGGTGCCGTGCTGGTGATGGACAGTCGCAAGGATGCGCGCGCGGCCTCGGCCGGCGCGATCCTGGTGACGCGCTTGATGAAGCGCGGCGTTGCCGGCGTCGTCACCGACGGCGGCTTTCGCGATTCCGCCGAGATCGCCAAGCTCGGCATTCCCGCCTATCACCATCGTCCCAGCGCGCCGACCAATCTGACGCTGCACCAGGCGATCGAGATCAACGTTCCGATCGGCTGCGGCGATGCGCCGGTGTTTCCCGGCGACGTCATCCTCGGCGATGCCGACGGCGTCATCGTGATCCCCGCGCATCTCGCCGACGAGATCGCGAGCGAAACTTTTGAGATGACCGCGTTCGAGGATTTTGTCACCGAGGAAGTCGGCAAGGGCCGCGGCATTTTTGGTCTCTATCCGGCGACCGATCCGCAGACGCTCACCGATTTTGCGGCGTGGCGGAAGAAGAACGGCCGCTAGGGCCGATCGATCTCGCATCAAGACATGAGCCGGCGCATCAAGCGCCGGCCTTTTATCAAGCAGGGAGGACTTTTATGAATTTCACGCGACGTAACCTCATGGCCGGCGCCGGTGCGGCGGCGGCGTCCACGCTTCTCGCCCGCGCCGCCGGCGCCCAGTCGTTCGCCTTCACACCCAACCAGCGCTATCCCGATCCCGCCGTCCAGATCCTCGACCCCAGCTTCGCAAAATACCGGCTCTATTCATCGACGATCGAGCAGGTCGCGACCGGCATGCGCTGGGCCGAAGGTCCCGCCTATTTCCCCGAGGGCGGCTATCTCCTGTTCTCGGACATCCCGAACAACCGAATCATGAAGTTCGACGAGAAGACCGGGCAGACCAGCGTGTTTCGCGCCAATGCCAATTACGCCAACGGCAATGCGCGCGACCGCCAGGGCCGCCTCGTCACCTGCGAGCACTCCGTCACCCGCCGCATCACCCGCACGGAGAAGGACGGCAAGATCACCGTGCTCGCCGACAAGTTCGACGGCAAGCGGCTGAACGCGCCGAACGACATCGTGGTGAAGTCGGACGACAGCATCTGGTTCACCGACCCGCTGTTCGGCATCAACGGCGAGTGGGAAGGCAAGAAGGAGAAGGCCGAGCAGGCCACCACCAATGTCTACCGCATCGCCAAGGACGGCAAGATCAGCGCCGTCGTCACCGACCTCGTCAATCCCAACGGTCTCGCCTTCTCGCCGGACGAGAAGAAGCTCTACATCGTCGAGTGGAAGGGCACGCCCAACCGCAGCATCTGGAGCTACAATGTCGGCGACGACGGCTCGCTCAGCGGCAAGACCAAGCTGATCGACGCCGCCGACCAGGGCTCGCTCGACGGTTTCCGCGTCGATCGCGACGGCAATCTCTGGTGCGGCTGGGGCTCCAACGGCGCGCTGCAAGCCGAGCCGACCGATGTCGGTGGCCGCCGGGTGTTTCAGCTCAGGGGCAAGTCGGAGGACCTCGACGGCGTGATGGTCTTCAACCCCGAAGGCAAGCCGCTCGCCTTCATCAAGCTGCCGGAACGCTGCGCCAACCTCTGCTTCGGCGGCCCCAAGAACAACAGGCTCTACATGGCCAGCAGCCACTCGGTCTATGCGCTGTATGTCGAGGCGCACGGGGCGGTGTGAGATTGGTAGTCTTGGCAGTGTTTGGCGAGGTCTCGCCAAACTCTCAGCTGCCGTAGGGTGGGCAAAGCGAAGCGTGCCCACGGCTCTCGTCACATCGTTGAAAGATGGTGGGCACGGCGCCATGCGCCTTTGTCCACCCTACAAGGCTGTCGTCCCGGGGCGCGCAACGCGCGAGCCCGGGACCCATAACCACAGGATTGGGTGTGGCGAAGACTCGGAGTTAGCAGTTCGCGCTGCAACTACTCCTTGGGGTTATGGGTCCCCGCCTTCGCGGGGACGACCAGATGAGTGTGTGGCTATACTGGAGCCTCACCTTACGCCTCCGCCATCCCGGCGGCCCACAGCGCGAACGCATAGACGATCGCGACTTCATCCAGCCGGTCGAACCGCCCCGAGGCGCCGCCATGGCCGGCGCCCATGTTGGTGCGCAAGAGAACCGGGCCGCCGCCGCTCATGGTGGCGCGCAGGCGGGCGATCCATTTGGCGGGCTCCCAATAGGTGACGCGCGGATCGGTCAACCCGCCCATCGCCAGGATCGCCGGATAGTCCTTGGCCTCGACATTGTCGTAGGGCGAGTACGACAGGATGGTGCGAAAATCCTTCTCGCTCTCGATCGGGTTACCCCATTCCGGCCATTCCGGCGGCGTCAGCGGCAGCGTGTCGTCGAGCATGGTGTTGAGCACGTCGACGAACGGCACCTCCGCGACGATGCCGGCGAACAGCTCGCCGGCGCGGTTGGCGACCGCGCCCATCAGCATGCCGCCGGCCGAGCCGCCATGGCCGACGATGCGTTTTTCACTCGTGTATTTCGCCGCGATCAGTGCACGCGCGCTGGCGGCGAAATCATCAAAGCTGTTCGTCTTCTTCTCGCGCTTGCCGTCGAGATACCAGCCCCAGCCCTTGTCGGCGCCGCCGCGGATATGGGCGATGGCGTAAACAAAACCGCGGTCGACCAGCGACAGGCGATTGGCGCTGAACGAGGCCGGCATCGCCATGCCGTAGGAGCCGTAGCCGTAGAGCAGCAACGGCGCTGTACCGTCGAGCTTGAGCCCGCGCCGAAAAAGGATCGAGACCGGCACCTCGGCGCCATCATGCGCCTTCGCCGTGATGCGTGTGGTGACGTAGTCCGCAGCGTTGTGCCCTGACGGAATCTCCTGCCGCTTGCGCAAGGTGCGCGTGCGCTTGACCATGTCGTAGTCATAGACTTCCGACGGCGTGGTCATCGACGAATAGGCAAAGCGCAGATTCGTCGTCTCGAACTCATAGGAACCCATCGTGTCCAGCGAATAGGCGGCTTCGTCGAAGGCGATCGCGTGCTCTTCCTTGGTCGCGAGGTCACGGATCACCACCGACGGCAGCGCATTGGCGCGCTCGAGCCGCACCAGATGGCCGGCATAGAGATCGAGGTCGATGACGTAGATGCCCGGACGATACGGAATCAAATCGCGCCAGTTCTTGCGCTCGGGCGAGGCGAGCGGCGCGGTGACGATCTTGAAGTCGATGGCGTCATCGGCATTGGTGAGGATGAACAGCTCGTCGCCGCGGTCGGCGAGCGAATATTGCACGCCTTCCTCGCGCGCCGCGACGAGGCGCGGCGGCGCCTCGGGGTTGGCGAGATCGATCAGCCGCTGCTCGCTCGTCTCGTGATCGCCGCCCGCGATCACGCAGAAGCGGCCGCTGGTGCTCTCGTGCAGATGGGTGAACCAGCCGGCATCCTGCTCCTCATAGACGAGCGTGTCGTCGACCTGCTTGGTGCCGAGCTTGTGCCGCCACACCTGCATCGGCCGGTGATTGTCGTCGAGCTTCACATAGAAGAAGCTCTTGCAGTCCGCGGCCCAGACCACGCCGCCGTCGGTCTCCTCGACGAGATCGTCGAGATCCTTCCCCGTGGCCCAGTCGCGCACGCGGATCGAAAAATATTCCGAGCCCTTGGTGTCCGCGCTCCAGGCCTGCAGCTTGTGATCGTAGGAGTGCCGGCTGCCGCCGAACTTGAAATATTTGTGGTCCTTGGCGAGCGCGTCGCCGTCGAGCACGATGTCGCCGTCACCGCCGTCGCGCGGCATGCGGCCGAACAGCTCGTGCTGCCCGCCCTCGCGGAACCTGCGAAAATAGGCGAACGGGCCGTCCGGCGACGGCACGCTGGAATCGTCCTCCTTGATCCGTCCGCGCATCTCGCGCACCAGCGTCTTCTGCAAGCCCGCGGTATGGCCGAGCAGGCTCTCGGTGTAGACGTTCTCCTCGTCCAGATATTTGCGGATGTCAGGATCGAGCACTCCGGGATCGCGCAGCACCTCCTGCCACTTCTCGTCCTTCAGCCAGGCATAGTCGTCGGTCACGGCGATGCCGTGCCGGGTGAATGAATGCGGCCGGCGCGGGGCGACGGGGGGCTTCGAAGGCGTCTTGGCTTGTGTCACTCGGTCCTCATCTCAATACGTATTCGCGGTGTCGCCGTCTTTCACCTCTCCCCGCTTGCGGGGAGAGGTCGGATCGCTCTTGCGATCCGGGTGAGGGGGTACAGGTCTCTCTACAGTCTCGCCCGTGGAGAGAGCCCCTCACCCCGACCCTCTCCCCGTAAGAACGGGGAGAGGGAGAAGCAGCGGAGCGCGTTCCCTTATATCGTCCTGATTCCGCGAATTGCCAGCGTGCCTGCGCCAAGTCGCCGGGTTGTTGATTGCCTCCTTGTATGCTTTAGGGGCGATATTCCCGCCGCCGGTCCAGCCTGATGCTGTTCAATTCCTACCCGTTCATCCTGCTGTTCCTGCCGGTCGCGCTGGCCGGCTATTTCTGGCTAGGGCGGCGCAGCAATCTGACACCGGTGATCTGGCTGGCGCTGGCCTCGCTCGCCTTCTATGCGATCGGAAACTGGCAGTTCGTGGCCCTGCTGCTGATCTCGATCGCCTTCAACTACGGCGTCGGCTATCTCCTGATCGCAGCCGAACTCACGGCATCACAGCGCCGGGCGGCGCTGGTCCTCGGCGTCGCCGGCGATCTCCTCATGCTGGGCATCTTCAAATATGCCGGCTTCGTCACCGAGAACGTCAATACGCTGTTCGGCACGCATGTCGCGGTTCACATCCTGCTGCCGGTCGGTATCTCCTTCTACACGTTCACGCAGATCGCGTTCCTGGTCGATGCCTGGCGCGGGCAGGTCGCGCATTATGCTTTGCCGCATTACGCGCTGTTCGTGACCTATTTCCCGCATCTGATCGCGGGGCCGATCCTCCATCACAAGGACATGATCCCGCAATTCGAGCGGGAGGAGTCCAAGCATCCGCACGCGCATCTGATCCTGTGCGGAATCATCATCTTCGCGATCGGCCTGTTCAAGAAGACCTGCCTCGCCGACGGCATCCAGCCCTTGGTCGCGCTTGCCTTCGATGCGCGCTCGCCGAGCTTCGACCAGGCCTGGTGTGGTGCACTCGCCTACACGTTCCAGCTCTATTTCGACTTCTCCGGCTATTCCGACATGGCGATCGGCATATCGCTGATGTTCGGCATCTTCCTGCCCGTCAACTTCAACTCGCCCTACAAGGCTTTCAGCATCGTCGAGTTCTGGCGCCGCTGGCACATGACGCTGTCGCAGTTCCTGCGCGACTATCTCTACATCCCGCTCGGTGGCAACCGCCGCGGCCGCGTGCTGCGTTACGTCAATCTGATGATCACGATGCTGCTTGGCGGGCTCTGGCACGGCGCGGGCTGGACTTTTGTCGTTTGGGGCGCGCTGCACGGCGCCTATCTCTGCGTCAACCACGCCTTCAATGCGCTGGTGCCGAACGTTCCCTTGCTGCTTGCGCGTCCGGTCCGTATCGCCGGCGCCGTGCTGACGTTTCTCGCCGTCGTCGTCGCCTGGGTGTTCTTCCGCGCCGAACGGGTCGACTGGGCACTGCGCGTCCTCAGTGCGATGGTTGAGCCTGCGAATATCGTCCTTGGCCGGGAGGAGATTGCGGCGCTGGTGCAGGTCGCGATCTATGCGGCGCTGGTGTGGCTCGCGCCGAACACGCAAGACATCATGGGCTACGATCACGCCAATCGTACGGTCGGCGAGGCCCTGCGGACAGGTCGCATGAGGCCACTGGCCCTCTATGCGGCGTCGCTGGTGCTCGCGTTCGGCATCCTGGGCATCCAGAGCCACAGCGAATTCATCTATTTCCGGTTCTGATGCGCACATCATTCACCAGCGTGAAGCGTCTTCTCCTCGCCAGCGGGGTGTGCCTGCTGAGTGCCGCGGCGCTCACCTACGTCGTCGATCCCCTGCAATTGTTTCGTCCCTCGCGACTGGCGTTTTATTCTGACGACACGCGCGTGCAGAACGCCGGGCTGATCCGCAGCCAATCGTTCGACACCGCCTTCATGGGCACCTCGCTCGCGATCCATTTCCGCCAGAGCGACATCGACCGTGCGCTCGGCGTCCGCTCGCTCAAGCTGGCGATGACCGGCTCCAATTCGCGCCAGCAGGCCTTCGTGCTGGATCAGGCGATCGACCGCGGCGCGCGGCGCGTGATCTGGGCGATGGACGATTTCAGCTTCGTCGATGCGGCCGATATCGAGGCCGATCCTTATCTCTCCGTCGATCTCTATCGCGGGACGGCCAAGGGGATTGCGTCCTACGTCTTCAGCGCGGCGATGGCGAAGGAATCGCTGTTCACGGTGATGCGGTCTGTCCCGCCGCTGCGGGAGCCGCTGACCCGAGCGGCGCCTTATCTTCCCGTCAAGTTCGCGCTGGAAGACGTCGACGACATCTACGCGCTGCCGCGGAATTTCGACGTCGCGCGTGACTACAATGCGAAGAAGACGCTTGCCGCCTTCGCCTACATCACGAGTCCCGTTCGCAGCCGCTTCCTCGGCGAGGGCTACGGCTATGAGGCCATGGTCCGGCATTTCGAGCACGACGCCGTCGGCCTCATTGCGCGCCATCCGGACGTGAGCTTCGACATCTACCTGCCGCCCTATTCGATCCTGCAATTCGTCGCGATGCGCGACGCCTCACCCGAGACGCTGAAGATCGTCACCGATCTCACGGCGCATATCGCGCAGCGATTGACGCAGTTGCCCAATGTGCGTCTGCACGATTTCCGAGCGATCAAGGCGGTGACGCACGATCTCGATAATTACAGCGACGTCATCCACCATTCGCCGGTCGTGGATGCGATGGTGCTGAAATGGCTGGCGAGCGGGGAATACCGCGTCGATCCGAAAGCGCCGCTGGTGTCGCTGGATCAGTTGAAGGCGCAGGTCGAGGCGTACCGCGTGCCGCGGCAGTAGCCCGCATGAGCAAAGCGACATGCGGGGCCTCGCGCAGCATCCCGGGTGTCGCTTCGTTCACCCGGGCTACGAGCGCCGATCTTCCCCTCTCCCCTTGCGGGAGAGGGTGGCTCGCCGCGGAGCGGCGAGACGGGTGAGGGGTATCTCTCCGCGTGCGAAACTGCTTGTTGAGTTCGCGGAAACAACCCCTCATCCGGCGCTTCGCGCCACCTTCTCCCGCAAGGGGAGAAGGAAGAAACCGGCGCCTTACGCCGCCACCTCTTCACCGAGATACGCGACCGCCGCCTCAAGCCCGCCCTTGCCATGCGGGATCTTCAGCGCGTTCAAGCCGATCTCAATCACCCCCAGCGTACCGAGCAGCATTGGCGCGTTCACATGCCCCATATGGGCAATGCGGAAGGCTTGTCCGGAGAGATCGCCGATGCCGGTGCCGAGCACGACGCCGCATTTGTCTTTGCAATAGCGCTGCAGCACTGCGGGATCGTGGCCGTTGCCCATGGTCACCGTGGTCACGGTGTTGGAGCGCTCGCTGGCCTCCGCGACGTTGAAGCCGAGTACCTGGCCCTCCGACCACATCGCAACCGCGCGGCGCGCGGCTTCGCCGAGCAGGCTGTGGCGGCGGAAGGCGTTTTCAAGCCCTTCCTCGTGCAAGAGGTCGATCGCCTTGCGCAGCGCGAACAACAGATGCACCGGCGCGGTGCCGGCATATTTGCGATAGTTCTCGGTGCCCTCGCGCTCGCTCCAGCTCCAATAGGGCGTCGACATGTTCGCCTTCTTGTGCACCTCGAGCGCGCGCGCATTGGCGGAGACGAAGCCGAGGCCGGGCGGCGTCATCAGGCCCTTCTGCGAGCCGGACATCGCGACGTCAACGCCCCATTTGTCCATCTCGAACGGCATGCAGCCGAGCGAGGCGACGGTGTCGACCATATACAGCGCGGGATGGCCGCTCGCCTTGATCGCCTTGCCGATCGCCTCGATGTCGTTCTGCACGCCCGAGGCCGTGTCGACCTGGACGACGACGACGGCCTTGATCTTGTGCTCCTTGTCGCGGCGCAGGCGTTCTTCGACCTCGTGCGGCCGCACCGCGCGGCGCCAGTCACCCTTGAGCACCTCGACCTCGGCGCCCATCAGCGCGGCCGCATTGCCCCAGCCGATCGCGAAGCGTCCGCTCTCCAGCACCAGCACCTTATCGCCGCGCGACAGCACGTTGCTCAGCGCCGCTTCCCAGGCGCCGTGACCGTTGGCGATGTAGATGTAGGATTTGCCCTTGGTCGCAAACAGCTTCGAGATGTCCGCGAGCAGGGTATCGGTCAGCTCGTGCATCTCCTTGGAGTAGATGTCGATCGCCGGACGGTGCATCGCCCGCAGCACCTCGTCGGGCATCGTGGTGGGCCCGGGGATGGCCAGAAATTCCCGGCCCGCGCGAACGGTCATTGCATTGGTCCTTGTTGCTTGAGAACAGGATGGTGGGTTGCTGAGTCTCACTATTACGCGGCGTTGGACGCCAAGAAAAGCGCGCAAAACGCAGGTCTGGGGCTCTTATCTCTTGGTTTCCCGACACCCGGCGGCTTCCGCCTCCTCCACCGAGCAGAACCAGCGGGTGCCCTTGCTGATCTTCATCTTGATCTGGGTGTACCAGCGGCTGGTCGGCTGGTGATAGATGCACTCGCCGGTGCTGTTCACATTGCCCTTGATGGTGCAGTCCGGCGAGGGCGCGACCGGCCCCGAGGCGGAGGCGAGCAGCACGGCATGCGCTCCCTCCGGCGGCTTGGTGGCGCCCAGGATGGCGGTCTTCTTGTTGCGCACGCGCCAGTCCCAGGGCGCGATGAAGGCGCCTTGCCACATGCCGGCCTTGGCCTCACGCGCGGCGGCTTCGTCGGCGTCGTAGTCATGGGAGACGCGGGTGTAGGCCAGTGCCCAGCCGTTGCGCACCAGCCATTTCTGGATGTCCTCGCCGCCGACCTCGCAGCGCGCGACCGTGCGGCCGCGCCGGTCGATCGCACGGGTGTGGCAGACCCAGTTCTTGCCCTCGGTGTATTTGGCGAGTTCCTCGCGCGCGGCCACGCCACAGGTCCAGCGCTCGCTCTTGGTGTTGAGACAGAGCTGGTCGGACGATGGCGCGTCGATGCCGCCGAGCCGGACTCGCGTGTTGCCGATCACGACGGAATCGCCGTCGCGGACCTTCGCCGTGCCGGTGATGTCGGCGGCCAGGGCGAGCGATGGGGCGAGCAAGGACAGCGCAATCAGGACTTTTCGCAGCATGCCGGTCCAGGTGTTCAGGAAAATCTCGATAAGCCGCGCAATTGTGGTCGGCTTTTGGCCGCCGGACCAGCATATGCCTGACAGTTGGGCTTTCAACTTCCTGTCATTGCGCAAGGTCTCGTATTGGCAAAGCGGAGTGTGCCCACCACGGCTAGCGCCGTGGAAGATGGTGGGCACGGCGCGCGAAGAGCGCGCCTTTGCCCACCCTACGAGACCTACCCCCGCCCCGCCATCGCCCGCTTTGCTACCGCCAGCCCCATCAGCACGAACGCCGAGGTCACCTCCGACCCACCCACCAGGATCCGCGTCGGCGTCTTCATCTTGTTCCATTCATAGGCGCGGAACGGGCCGCGACGGCCGCCTTCACCGAGGCTTGCGATGATGACGTTCAATGCCGGTGCAAAGGCACGCGGGTCGGCGCCGAGATGGCCGAGCGCGATCAGCGCCAGCGCGGCGTCGAACACGTTCATCTCTGCGGCCATCAGTTCGCCCTTGACGTAGGAGAGCACGCGATGGCGGATGAAATCGAAATCGCCGTCGGGATCGATCGCCGCCTGCGCCGCCAGCGGCAGCGCCAGGAACGCTGCGTAGCAGCGGCCGAAATAGGCGCTGTAGAGCTCCGGCAGATAATAGATGTGCGAGCGCGGATTGGCGAAGGCGCCGCTCGCCGCCAGCCGCTTTTGGAAACCGATGATCCGATGCACGGTGGCGAGTCGCGCCGGAGTCTCCAAAACCTTCCAGCGCGCCAAATTGCGGAAGCTCACCTCGAGAATGTCGAGGTTGAGCGTCGGATCGAGATCATTGCCATAGGGCCGCTCGCCCCTGAGATTGTCGATCCAGGTGGCGACCCCGCCCTCGTAGTCGATGTTGTCGTTGAGCGGCACGGTCACGCGCGGTTCGTTGACGCCGGCCCGCACCTGGTAGCCGGCGTAGAAATCCAGCAGCGGCTGGTCGATGATCGCATCAAGGCAGCCGGCCTGTGTCGCCGCCGAGATCGAGCACGCCGTGGTGTCGCAATCCGGCACATAGATGCCGAAGCCGAGCTCCTGCTTGATCTGGGCGAAGAAGCGGGAAAAGCGCGGATGCGGCGCCGGTGCCAGCGCCGTGATGACGTTGAAGCGCGCGCCGTCCGTGCCCTCGACCTCTTCGCGGCTGATATTGACGCAGAAATCGACCATGTCGGCGATCGCGCGCTCCGCCGCCGTCTTGTCCGTTGGCGAGGCGAGCCCGGTCTCGACATAGCTGAGCAGCGCCTCGATGAAGAACGCATCGTAATAGGCCGAGCGGTGACGGATCTGCACCGGCTCCCACATCGGCTCGGCGATGCCTTTCCAGGGCGGATTGACGACGGCGGACGCGGGCGAGCGTGCAATGAAGACGCGCGCGAGGTTGAACAGCAGCGAGGAGTTCCTGTAGCCGCGCGCGTTCAGCCCCGTCAGCGCCATGATCAGCTCGCGTCCGCGAAAATCGGGATCGCCGATCAGGTTGAAGGCGGCATAGGTCGGCAGGAAGCCGTTCTTGCGGTACGAGCCGAGCAGGTGCTGCGCGCAGTCGCGGATCACGCCGTCGATCTCTGAGGTCTGCGGCATGGTGCCGGTGAACATTGCCGGCGGCGGCTTGGGATGGTCGAGCGCGATGCTGTCGACGAGATCGGCCACGGGCTGGCCGACCGCCACCCAATCCGGCTCGGCATCATCGCGGGCGCGAGTGAGCGCCTCGCGCAGCCGGGTCAGCTTCGCCTCGTCGCGAAGCTCGGGCAGTCCGGCGCGCCGCAGCAGCATCCGCAATGCGGGATTGCCGAGCGCGGTCTTGTAGAATTTTGCCAGATGCGGATCGCCGCTGGCGCTGGCCGCCAGCACGGGATCGCAGACCTCATAAAGAGAGGGGCCGTCCTTCCGCGCCGTCAGCGCCCGGCAGGCGGCGCCGGCAAAATAATGAAAGCTCATGAAATACCTGGTCGCGGGGCCTTGCCCGGGGGCGGCGAGCGTGCACCCGACCGCCCGCCACCCCCTGCAAGTCTTTGAAAAGCTACCCGGATTCGCAGGAAAAACAAATGTGATGGACGTCACGGAAATAACAGGCACGGAGCCTGCATGATCGGCCCCCGCAGGGGTACGGGGATGCCATCAATCGAGAAAATCGGCTTGGAGAATTAGCTAATAGCTTCAGTGACTTAGCTCAAATTTTGGACGATCTATTGCCGGCAGGGCGATATCCGGTTAAGGGTTTGTTTGGTGCGGCGCCGCAAATTGCGCGCAATTCGGGGGCACTCCCCGGGCCAATCCCTCAAACCTAAAGACGCTATCGCGCTACTCAAACAGTGTGCGCGCGCTTGGCTGGTCTTTGGCACTGACAGGAATGAACCGAGATGAATGTAAGGCAGCTCGACATTTCCCGACGCACCATCGCGGTGGCCGCAGCCCTCATCGGCACGGTGTCGCTCGTGATCGGTGCCCATGCTGCCCTCAACATGCGTGCGCTGGACGCGGCCAAGGCCGTCACGACCGACCAGATCACCGGCTCGATCGGCCAGACCTCGCGCCTCGCCCTCGTCATCGGCAATGGACATTATCCCGACGCCAGCGCGCCGCTGACGCAGTCGATCAATGACGCCCGCGCGCTGTCCTCGTCCCTGCGCAAGAACGGCTTTGACGTCGACATGGTGGAAGACGCGACCAAGGACGACATGGTCCGCGCCGTCAATCGCCTGAAGTCCCGCATCAAGCGCGACACGGTCGTTATGCTGTTCTTCGGCGGCTTCGGCGTGCAGGCCGGACGCGAGAGCTACATGCTGCCGGTCGATGCCGTGATCTGGAAGGAAAGCGACGTTCGCCGCCACGGCGTCTCCATCGAGGGCGTGCTCGAGATGATGAAGGAGCAGGGCGCCAAGGCCAAGCTCGTCGTCGTCGACGCCTCCCGCCGTAACCCCTACGAGCGCCGCTTCCGTTCCTACAGCCACGGCCTCGCGCCGATCAGCGCGCCCGACAATGCGCTGATCCTCTCCTCGGCCTCGCCCGGCAAGGTCGTCGACGACGGCAAGGGCGAGCACAGCGTGCTGGTCGGCGAGCTGCTCGGCAATCTCAATGCGCAGAGCGGCAGCGCCGAAGCCGTCTTCAACAAGACCCGCGTCGCCATCTCCCGCGCCTCCGAAGGCGGCCAGGTCCCGACCGTGTCGTCCTCGCTGCTCGAAGACGTCCATTTCGGCGAAGCCGGCGGTTAGTTCTCTCAATTTCGCGAAGTCTCGTGCCCCGGACGCGTCGCATCATGCAATGATGCGACGCTGAGCCGGGGCCCATTCTTTTTGGCCTATCATTCGGTGAGAGATGGGTCCCGGCTCTGCGCAGCAGCCATAGCGCGTCGAAGACGCGCGTGAACGCGCTCTTGGCACGCTGCAGCGCGTCCGGGACACGATCGTGGCTGCTACTTCGCCGCTTCCGCGCTCGCCATCGCCGGGCGCACGGGATCGCCTTCGCGGAGCAGCGCGCCGGCGCGGGCGACGACGACGTCGCCTTCGTTGAGGCCGTCGCGGACCTCGATATTGCCGCCCGACATCAATCCGATCTCGACGCGCTTGGTTTCGACGCGGTTGCGGCGGATCACCTGCACCACGGTGCCGGCGGACGAATATTGCACGGCGGTGAGCGGCACCGCGACGTTGCAGCTCTGGCCGGTCTTGATCAGCGCGCGCCCGCTCGCATTCAGCAGCAGCCGCTTCTGCGAGGAGATGCCGATATAGACCATGCCCTGCTGGATGTTCGGCTCGACGGTCGGCCCGATGCGGCGCACCTTGCCCTCGAGGTCGCCGGCGCCGGCGATCCGCACGGTCGCCGGCTGGTTGACGGCGAGCTTGCGCACGTCGGTGGTCGCGACCAGGCCGACGAGATCGTATTCGCTGCGTGCCACGATGGTGAACAGCGCCTCGCCCTTGGCCGAGGCGAAACTGCCGATCTGGGCCGTGGAGGTGGCGATCACGCCCGCCACGGGAGCGGTAACCTGAAGCGTGCCGCCTTCGGGCAGCGCCAGGCGTGCCAGCACCTGGCCGGCCGTGGTGGTGTCGCCGGCTTCGGCCAGAACCTCCGTCACCTTCAGGCCCGGACGTTCGGGCCGCACCGAGGTTTCCTCGCGCGCGATGATGGTGCCGGTGGCCTCGACGATGTCGGAGAAGCACGACTTTGCGACCTTGAGCACCGTGACCGCCGGCCCCTTGGGCGCGTCGTCGTCGGCGGCAGGCGCGCCTTGCACGCCGAGGACGAGCGCTCCGGCGATGGCGGCGGGATACAGGCTTCGAACGACGGCACGGGACAAAGGGCGCATTGGAAATTCCACGGGGGCTATGCCTCCAAGCGATAGCAGATGGCGGGGGCCCGGACTACGGCAGCGTTGTCCCAAAGCGGGATGCCGCGCCGCCCGAGCTGACACGGCAAGTCCTTGATTAGTCGCGGAATTAGGAAACAGGTTCGCTGCCGGCCAAGCTGGCCCCGAGGGGACCGCTCAGCTCCGGCGATCGCCGAGAAGCCTGCCGGTGGAACGGTCGATCAGATGCAGCCGCGTGCAGGCCGGGCACGACACGGACACGTGCGTGCGATCGGCCGGCGCGTCGTCGAGCCGATGCTGCACGTTCATGCCGGTCTGAGGGCATTTGAAGAGGATATGGCGGTCCATGACCGCCATATGACGACAACGCAGGGTCTGCGAAATTACGGATGTTTACGTAGGTCGGTCGCGTCCCTTCACGGCAGGCTCAGGAATTCCACCCAGTTCGGCTTCTTGCCGGTGGGGTAGGATTTCAGCTTGGCCAGCGCGCCGCTGCCCTGGTCGATCGCATAGACGGTCATGCCGTCGGAGAGTTCACCGACCGCGGCAAGGTAACGCCCGCTGGGATCGATGTTGAAGGCGCGGGGCTGCTTCTCGGTCGGCACGCTGCCGATCGTGGTCAGCTTGCCGCTGGCTGCGTCCACCTTGTAGGCGGCGATCGTGTTGGTGGTGCGCTCGGAGGCGTAGAGGAAGCGGCCATCAGGCGTGATGTGGATATCGGCGGCCCAGGGTTTTCCGGTGAACCCTTCAGGCAGCGCGGTGGTGCGCTGGATCTCGTCCCATGCGCCGCTCCTGGCTTCATAGGTGAACGCGGCGACATCGCCGTTCAGCTCGTGGAGGAGATAGACGAACTTGCCATTGGGGTGAAACACGAAGTGCCGCGGCCCCGATTTTTCCGGCAGCTTGTAGGCCGGCGGATCGCTCGGCGTGAGCGCGCCGGTGGTGGGCTCGAATGCAAAGCTCAGCACCTGGTCGGAGCCGAGATTGGTTGCGAACACGAAGCGGTTGTCGGGCGAGGGCAGGAAGGCGTGCGCGTTCAGCCCGGTCGGGATCACCTGCGTCGGCGCAGCAACCACGCCGTTCGCTCCAAGCGGATTCACCGCGACCTTGTTGCCGCCATAAGAGGCGCTGAACAGCACCTTGCCGCCGCGATCGGTAGCAATGTGGGCCATGCTGTCGGCGAGCGGCCCGTTGCCGATATGGCTGAGCTGGCCCGTCTTGGGGTCGATCGAAAAGCTCACCGCCTGGAACGGCTGCGAGCGGACGCCGGCGATCAGCACGCGGTGGTCGGGCGTGATCGCGAGCGGCGTCGAGGAGCCCGGCTTCTCCACGCCGGCGAAGGCGGCGGTCTGCACCGGTGTCATCTCGCCGTTCTCGGCCAGCTTGAACACGCTGATGTCGTTGCTGTCGGCGTTGCCGACATAGGCGAAGGTCTCGGCCATGCCGGCACGGGCTCCCAAAGTGAGGGCGAGGAAGGTGAGTGTGGTGGCGATCGCAGCGCGGGGCGTTCCGGACGCGATGCGGCGGGTCGGACTCGACATGGGCGTTCTCCTCAGGGCAATGCAGCGTTGTCGTTTTGCCCGGGAGAATAGCGGGCGGCACGTTGCCGCACCAAACTCCAATTGAGATCGATCGATGCCGAAATTGTATCGGTTGTGCCGGGCTATCGCACCGCCGCCGTCACATTGCGCGAGGGCAGATGCGGGCCGGCCGGGCGGTCCGGCGGCCCGAGCACGGTCCACACGGCGACCGCGAGCATGGCGCAGGTCAGCATCGTCCAGGCGACCAGTCGTTTTCGCATCAGGCCAATCCCCGTCCGTTAAATGCATGCGGCGACGCACGCAGGTACATCGTGCACTGCAACGGACGACGCTTCTATGAACTCGTTCACAGGCGAAAACAGCGCGGGTGCGAACGAACCAATGCCGCGCGTGGGCATCCCGAAGGCAAGCCGATATGGGCGGCAAGCATGCTGGTCTGGCCGGCCAGCCCAGGCTGCCGCCGCGCCCGCACGAAGGCTCGCGTGATGAGGATGTCGTGGCAAAGCGCCACACCGGTGAAACCGATCGCGCATCGCCGCCGACCAAATCAAAATAGCGCCTCGCCCGCGCCGCACTTGCATCGGGAACGGCAGCCTCGCCTTGCCGTTACCCTGATCCCGCAGGCGGAGGACGCCAGAACGGAGGGTGGCACGTGTTTTGGATTTATTGGGACACCGCCTGGTCGATCATCATCAGCGGCATCATGTTCACCACCATCGTCACGCATCCCGACGCCGAGTTCGCCGAGATCCGTGCCGCCAAGCAGGTGAAATGAGCCGGTCGCGTGAGCCAGTCTGTAGGGTGGGTTAGCCGCTCACGCCCTGGCTCGTTCGCCGCGAACAGTGCAAGGCGTAACCCATCACTCTCCACGCGAGACCGGCGGTGGGTTACGCGCCGCGGACTGCGCTTCGCGCAACCGCGGTGCTAACCCACCCTACAAAGCGTGACGAAGTCACTGCACCATCGCCGCTGCGATCTTCTCCGCCGTCATCAGCACCGGAAAATTGGTGTTGGCGCATGGCACCACCGGGAAGATCGAGGCGTCGACGACGCGCAGGCCCTGGATGCCCTTGACGCGGCCCTGGTTGTCCACCACCGCCATCGGATCGTCGGCGCGGCCCATGCGGCATGAGCAGGAGGCGTGCCAGACGCCGATGGTCGCCTTGCGCACGAAGGCTTCCAGCGCCTCGTCGTCGTTGATCACGTCGTCGAAGGTAAAGCCTTCGACCACGAAATTGTCGATCAGATAGTGGCGCAGCGCCGCCGGACCGTCCATCAAGGTTGCCGCGATCCTGGTCAGGATCTTGTTTCCAGTGTTGACCACGCCGATCTTGCGGACCTTGTCGGTATAGGCGGCCGGGAACGGCTTGTCCGTCACCTTCCTGACGATCTCGCTCATCTGCACCGCCGCCATCTTGCGGAAGCCGCTCATCAGGCGATCGAGGTCGCGCCGGTCGGACAGCAGATTGAACTCGACGATCGGCTCGGCCGTGGGATCGCGCGCGGCAAGCCTGACCTGTCCGGTCTCCGAATAGGTCTTGTTGACGAAGGTGAGCAGCGAGCCGATCTGTGCGCCGACCGCGTGCCAGGCGGATTTGCTGAGCACGACGACGAACATGTCGCCCTTCGGCACGCCGGGGAGTCCCGAGGAATAGCGCAGGCCCAGCTGCATGTGGCGTCTTGTGTGCTCGTTCATGCGCGCGCCGCGGCGGACGAAGGACGACAGCGAGATCGAGGGATGATCCATCAGCCGCTGGCCGACGCCCGGCAGGCCCATCAGCACGGGAATGCCAAGATCCTTGAGGTGGCCGACCGGCCCGATGCCGGCGCGCAAGAGATGCGCCGGCGAATGGATCGCGCCGCTGGAGAGAATGATCTCGCGTCCGCGGAATTCCCGCTCACGCCCGCCGACCACGGCCTTCACGCCGACGCATTGCGTGCCTTCGAACAGCAGCTGGCGCACTTGCGTGTTGGTGGAGATGGTGAGGTTGGCGCGCTGGCGCGTGTCGCGACAAAGATAGCCCATCGCGGCCGAGACGCGCTGCTCGGCCTGGTTGGAGTGCGTCACCGGGAAATAGCCGTCGACGAACTCGCCGTTCTGGTCGGCCACGAATGGATGCCCGGCCTGCTGGAAGGCTTGCGCGAACGCCTCCGAGTGCCGCGTCCAGTGCTCCCTGGGAATTCTGCGCACCGGAATGCGGCCGTCCTTGCCGTGATAGGGCCCGTCGAAATCGAGATCGCGCTCGACCTTCCTGAAGAACGGCAGCACGTCGTTCCACGTCCAGCCCTCGGCGCCGCGCGCATCCCACTCATCGTAATCGGTCGGCGCGCCGCGATTGGCCATCTGGCCGTTGATCGAGGAGCCGCCGCCCAGCACGCGCGCCTGCTCGTATTTGCGCAAGGGCGGACGCGCTTCGTTCGGATTGTTGTGGCTGACGACCTGCGTCGTGACCTTGAGCTCGGTCCAGTGAAAGCGCGGATCGAAATAGGCGGTGCCCGGATAGCTGTCCCTGATCTCGGCCGGCTCGTTGCCGGGTGGCGTGTCCTGTCCGGCTTCGCACAGCAGGACCTTGTTGGCGCTCCTGGCGGAGAGCCGGTGGGCCAGCACGGACCCCGCCGAGCCGCCGCCCACGATAATGTAGTCGTACACGATTGGCGCTTCCTCTTGTTCTTGCACGAGGAGGCTAGCGTGGATTTATCGTGAGGTCACGCCCCGGCCCATGCAGGCGGCGGATGACATCAAGACCCTATTGCAGGACCTTCGGCATGACCACGACGACGTCGACCTGCTTGTTCAGCACGCGCGATGCGACCGCGGCGATGAGAGGCGAGTAGCCATCCTCGATGTCGGAGGCGACGTCCTCGCTCCTGGCGAAGGCGTAGAGCATCGTCCCCTCGATCTCGTCGAAGCGGATGCCCGCGAAGACGCGATCGAATGTCTCGGCGCCGGCGATTCCTGCCATGAGCGCCTGGATGGCCTGGTCCTGGATCAGTGTGAGCTTCATCATGCCGAAGAGATATGGAACATCTTCCGGGATGCAAGATGCGCAGGAATGTTCTCGGCGCTCATGACTCGGTCGGCTTCGCTGTGCCGTTGTGCTGCTGCCTCAGCCCGCGGGCCGGGTCGTCTGCGGCAAAGGCGGCTTGCGCTCCGGAAGCTTCTTCTCCTACGGCTTCTCATAGGCGCGTCGCTGCCTCATTTCACGAAAGACGCCTTCACGCTGTCGCCGCCGGCACGGCAGGGCTGAAGGCGTCCGCTCGTCAGAATGGTGGCGCAAGAACGGACATGCCGCAGGTCGTCTTGCTCGGCCTGCGCGCCACAATTCCTTTTCCAAGTCCCTTGATTTGAATCAATGTGACATCGCCCTGCCGACCATTGTTGGCGTGGTGCCTGGGGGCTGCTCACCTAGGAGGTCGCCGATGATGAAAATAGTAGTGATCGGAGCAGCCGCACTCCTTCTTGCCGCACCGTCGATTGCCAGCGCGCAAGCTCCGTCCCCTGCGACGCCAGAACGCCTAAACGCGGTGGACCGGAATACGCTGGTGGACATGCGGATCGATTTGACCAAGGCTGCGTTGCAGCTGACACCTGACCAGGAAAAACTCTGGCCGCCTGTCGAGAGCGCCATTCGTGCCAGAGCGGAGGATCGGAAGGCCCGTGTTGCAAAAATCTCGGAAACAGTGGGTCGACGGGCCGACCAAAATGCCGTCGAAACGATGCGTAATCGTGACCCCATCGCCTTCCTGCAACGACGCTCGGAGGCATTGGCTCAACGATCCGCCGATTTGGATAAGCTCGCCGAGGCGTGGCAGCCACTCTACAAGACCCTCAATCCCGAACAGAGGCAGCGCATGGGGGCCCTCGCGGTCCTTGTCCTTCACGACATGAGCGATGTCGTGGAACGACGTCGTGCGCAGGCCGAGGATGAAGACTGAAGCAGGATGTTGATTCATACCCGCCGCGTGATGGTCTGAACCTGCGCGGCTAACTGACTTTAAGCCTGGGGATGTCCCCTTTGCCAAGGTCGACATCCCCAGGCCGCATTCAAAGTGCTGTAGCCGACCAACGTGGCGGCAACCCGCGGCAGCGTCAGTGTTCACATCGTCAGTCTCGCCGGAAGCGCATAACCAAAGGCGCGAGAGGCCGCGCATCTGTTCGAAGCGAGCGGTTGAAGAGACGAAAGCAGCTTTCGTTCGCTGCACTTGCGCGTGCACCGGCGTCGTTGCCTGTCCAGGCACAGCAAGCGCCCGTGGAAGCGCCGGTTTGCTCTGCGATCAGAACGAGCCGCGAGGCCTGAGTGAAACTGCTGGGGACCGCGGCATCGAACCCGAGGTCCAGAAGTTTCTCAGCGGCACACGTAGGAGCCGTTCACCAGTACGCGCACACAGGCCGTACCGGCGGCCGCCGCGCCGACCGCAGCTCCCCCTACGACTGCCCGTCGCGTCTGTCTGCGAGCAACGCCTGCGACGCTCGCCGGTGTTGCCGGTCGTCCGACCCTTGCTTCTGCGCTTTGTATGAGTGACAGGCCGTCGCTTTCCGACCAATTGATCGCGCCGAATCCGCAAGCCAGCCCGATTGCTACGAATGCGAGCTGCATTCCGCGAGTCCGCGTCATCATGAGCCTCCTCGTGGCCAATGTACCTTGCCTGGCGATACTTCTCCCCATGGCGAATGCGTCGCTTGATCTACATCAACGGGGAGAAGCCATGTTGGACGAGGTCGCCATTCGGAAGTGTGGCGCCTCGGTGGCTTTCCCCGTGGAAAGATCGTGCGTGCCGTTTCGCCTAATCGGGACAAGCGGCTTTGGTGGAACCTCCGTCCTGATCGTCGGCCAGCCAGGACTGGATGCGAGACGCCGGAATGAGCTGCTTGGGAGAATGCGGATTGATCGTGCCAGCTAACAGGACCAAGCCGTCCTCAAGCTTTGATCGAGCGAACGCCTTGGCCTCGGGCTCGGTCGCAAACGTCCTCGTTTCGTTGGGACTTCGCGGCTTCCGGAGCAGGCCATGTCTGCGAACTGCAAAGGTTACATACCAAATTGCCGTCATCTCCGTTCTAATTACAGCGGAGTAGTGATAGTTCCGTCGCCGTCTCGGCGCTCCGCGAGCCTCACGGTCAACTCCAAACTCGCAGATCCCGGGCACGACGGGCTTACGGCATCGTCTCTCCATCAAGTCTGCTCGCTGTTTTGAAGAGCGAAACAATCTTGACGCCGTGCCAATCGTCCGCGGGCGGATGCAAACTGCTCTTCATCCAACCCATGACGATTGGGGACGTGAGCGGATCAAGAGGATACTCATTTGACGAACAGGGTTTGTGGTCCGCCGTGAGCCACGTGCGCACACTGATGCGCGGGTGCTCACCCCACAGGGAACACAATTGTCGCCATCCCCGGACAAGCATGACTCACCTGTACTGCTCTGGAGCCCCCAAGCCGACCTACGGGCGCACACTTACTCGAGAGGTCAGCCGCTAATTTGGAGCTTGAAATTGCCGCTCGCACCATTGTCCGAAAGGGAAGCTGCGGTAACAGGTGACGCCTGCGCAGCTTCGCGAGTGTTAGCTCTCCCGACGCGATGCAGGCGCCGCGAACCAAGTTTTCTCGCGTTTGAATTGCGGAAGGCCGATCAGATGCCTGCGCGATGGTGGTTCACTGATACAGCGCGCAAACGCCTGCATTCCATCGCACGCACCTGCGGACGTCCCGGCGAGTTTGGCGAATTGTGGTTCCGGCCACGCACACACCATTGACCATTGTCCTGCCCGGCCCGCAGCCGGCGGCGACTTGCGTGATGAGCCTGCCTCGTGACTTCAAGCGGCTCGAGGAGCTGTACATTCTGTACGAAGACGAATTTCAGGTCGCGGCCTTTCCGTTTAGCGACACGCCGACGCAGTTGCTATCGCACTCATCGCAGGCCTGGCGGCATCTTTTGACCCAAAGAGTTCCTCCCGAAAGCCACCAAGCGAAGATCGACAGCTCAGGCCCATCTCCTAAAGGCGTTGCGGGCATCGCTGATGGAGGCGGCGGGGATAAGTAGGGCCCGCTACGCCGCCTTCTGCGCCGACAGCAGCTGCTTCAGCTTCGCCGCCGGCACGGCCGGGCTGAACAGCCAGCCCTGCATCTGGCTGCATCCGAGCTGCCGCAGCACCTCGCGCTGCGCCTCGGTCTCGACGCCTTCGGCCGTCGTCGCCATGTGGCGGGCGGCGGCCATGTGGACCACGGCCTGCACGATCGGCGAGGAATCTTCGGACTGGCCGATGTCGCTGATGAAGCTGCGGTCGATCTTGATCTTGTCGAAGGGGAAGCGGTGCAGATAGCTCAGCGAGGAATAGCCGGTGCCGAAATCGTCGAGCGCGATGCGCACGCCGAGCTCGCGCAGCTGCTGCAGGATCGTCAGCGCCTCCTCGTCGTCGCGGATCAGCACGGTCTCGGTGATCTCGAGCTCGAGCCGTCCGGGTGCGAGGCCTGACTCCGCGAGCGCGGCGGCCACTTTCAAGGCCAGTGACCGCGACCGGAATTGCACCGGCGAGACGTTGACGGCAATGTGGATATTGCCGGGCCAGCTCGCAGCCTCAAGGCAGGCCTGCTTCAGCACCCATTCGCCGATCTCGCCGATCAGGCCGGTGTCTTCCGCGACCGGGATGAAATCCGCCGGCGAGACCATGCCGCGTTCGGGATGGCGCCAGCGCAAGAGCGCCTCGCAGCCGGTGACGACATTGGCGGCGAGGTCGACCAGCGGCTGGTAGTGCACCTCGAACTCGCCGCGCGCGAGCGCCTGGCGCAAATCGAGCTCGAGCTGGCGGCGCTGCCGCGCCTTGGCGTCGTATTCGGGCACGAAGATGCGGAAAGTGCCGCGCCCTTCCGATTTCGCAGCGTACATCGCGAGGTCGGCGCGCTTGAGCAAATCGTCGAGATTGCCGCCGTGGTCCGGCGCGATCGCGATGCCGATGCTAGCATCGGTCGCAATCTCCTGGCCCTTGCAGCTCACCGGCGCACGCAGCGTCTTGAGGATCGTGTCCGCCAGCGCCATCAACTCGGCCTGATCGCTTGTGCCGGCCTTGACGATGGCGAATTCGTCGCCGCCGAGCCGCGCGACGAGGTCGTTGCCGCTGACGCAGGCGCGCAGGCGGTTCGCGACCTGTCGCAGCAGCTCGTCGCCGACCTCGTGTCCGAGCGAATCGTTGACGCCTTTGAACTCGTCGACGTCGATATAGAGGATCGCGAACGGCCTGCCTTGGTCAAGCTCGGCGACGCGGCGCTCAAGATGGCTGCGCATCAGCACGCGGTTGGGCAGATCGGTCAGCGCATCGTAATGCGCCATATGCGCGATGCGTTCGTCGGCGCGGATGCGCTCGGTGACGTCGTCATGAGTGGCGAGCCAGCCGCCGGCGGTGCCGGGCTGGTTCTTGATCTCGATCAGGCGGCCGTCACCCGTCTCCACGATCGTGCTGTGCGTCTGGTCGACGCTGCCCAGGATGCCGTCGCAATAGGCATCGACGTTGCCGTCGAAGGAGCCGGTGTCGTGGCGGTGCTGGATCACGTCGCGGAAATAGGCGCCGGGCTTCACGATGTCGGCCGAGAGGCCGTACATCTCGATGTAGCGCCGGTTGCAGACGATCAGCCGCTCGTCCTGGTCGAACATCAGGAGGCCCTGCGTCATCGTGTTCATCGCGGTGTCGAGCCGCTGCTTCTCGAGCGAGAGCCGGCGCGTCACCTGGCGGAAGATCAGGAACAGCGTCAGCACGAGCAGGGCGATCGACAGCACGGCGACGGTGACGAAGAATTTCGTCTGCGTGCGCCAGGTGGCGAGCGTCGCGTCCAGCGATCTGGTCGCGACTACGACCAACGGCTCGCCTGTCAGGAGGCGCGAGGCAACGATGCGGTCCTTGCCGTCGATCGGGCTCGCGAGCTGCGTCGTCACGAAGGTGCGCTCGAACACCGCCATCTGCTCCGGCGTGCCCTGGCGGAAATTCTGCCCGATCATGGCATCGACATGCGGGATGCGCGCGAGCAGCTGGCCGTTCTGGTGGTGCATCGCGATCGAGGAATCCTCGCCGAGGCCCGTCGAGGCGAAGAAAGATTCGATCTGTTCCGGTGCGATCGCACGCGAGACGATGCCGAGGAACTCGCCGTGCGGCCCGGAGACGCGCCGCGCGAACACGATGGCAGGGCCGTTGCCGAGCCGACCGGGAACGACCTCGATCTCTTCCTGCGCGATCGGATCGTTCTTGAGCCGATTGAAATAGCCGCGGTCGGCGACCGAGACGTCGGTGACCGGCCAGCGCCGCGACGAATTGATCAGCACACCCTCGGAATCGAACACATTGGCGCCGGCGACGTCGGTCCAGCCGCTGGCCTTTGCGCGCAGCGCTTCGTGCACGGCGAGCGTGCTCATCTGGCTGCGGAACAGGTCGGCGGACTCGATGCCATGGCTCTCGAGCTCGGCGATGACGCTCTTCTGGAACACGGCGAAATCCGCGAACTCACGGTCGTAGTGCCGGGTGAGTAGCCGCACCGCGCTCTCGAGGCTATCGCGACCGCTCTCGATCGCGTTCTGCCGGAAGCGGTCGACGGTGAGCGCGGTGCCGATGGCGGTCGCAAGCATCAGCACGAAGCCGCCGGCGATCAGCCATGTCAGCGGCGCCCCGCACCAACGGCGCAGCAGCGCGCGCATCCGCGCGGTCCATCGGATCGATGTGCCCATCCAGCCCTCCCGTGGGATGCAAGATGCAGCAAAACCGACAAGACCCCGTTACCATGGACGGTTAGGAAAATATGAATCGGAGTGGAATCAGGGGGTTGGTTCCATGTCGTAGTCTGTAGGGTGGATTAGCGCAGCGTAATCCACCTCTTCTGTTCCCGCGGACGCGAACAGTGGTGGGTTACGCCAGCGGACTGCGCTTCGCGCAGCCGCCAGCTAACCCACCCTACGATTCAAGTCGCCTCACCGCTTGATCTCCCAGTTCAGCGCTTCCGCATTGTCCTTGGCGAACATCGCCGGGACGTCGAACTTGCCGGTCTTGAGGTCATAGCGGCATTTCCAGTCCCCCAATCCCTTCACAGCGACATTCTTCGGATGCTTGTCCATCGCGCCCGACAGCGAGATCACAAGGTAGCGGTTGTTGGGCCAGTCGACGCCGAGCCAGCGATAGGCATCCTCGGTGCCCTTCATCAGATTGGCCGAGATGTGGTAGTCGAGCTTCATGTTCTTGGTGTCGGGCCGGCTGTGGAAATAGGCCCAGGCGAGATCGCTGAGCGACTTCTTCGTTGCGTTCACGAAGGCGCCGTTCTCGACATGGTAGAGAAAGAGGTCCTGCGAGCCCGAGCCAGTCTTCTGCATGCGCACCAGCCATTGCGAGTCGCTGGTGAAGCGGAAGCCGGCGCCATAGCCCTGCTCGGGCTTCAGCTCCGTCATCTGGTTGCCGCGCCGCGCCCAGACCTGCCATTTGACCTCGAAAAGGTCTTCACTGTCCTTCATGTACTGCTCGAGCTTGGTGGCGCCGTCGGGCGAGGTGAAGGCAAGGTCGGCATTGTCGGTGAGGATGTAGCCCGGCGGCGGGCCGGAAGCCGCGAGTGCGGGGGCGGCGGCGAGCATCAGGGCGAGCGCCAGCCATGGCGCGGTGCGAAAGGATGCGGTCATGGAAAAATCCTTGAAAAATAGCCGCTGCGCGGCCTCGCTCATTTGACGCCGAAGGGGCCGCGCCGGTTCATCCGCGGCGTGCGGGAACGATGGGCGATCATCCCTTTGAGCGACTTGCTGCCGAAACCAAATCGGCGCACTTTGCGGTCATCGGCTGATTTGCCTGCAAGGGTTCGACCTCTGATGATGACCGCAACCAAGGCCCTCATTGCGTTCTGCCTGCTCGCATTGGTTGGCACCGTCCTTGTGATCGGTCCCGCCGAGCTACGCCGGCTGTTGCCGGGCGGAGCGGGCACCGAGATCGCCGTCAAGCCCGAGCCCAAGGCTGAGCCCAAGTCCGAGCCCAAGGCCGCAACCAAGGCAGAGCCGAAGCCCGAAGAACCGAAGCTCGCCGCAGCACAGCCCGCGCCGGCCGCAGCGCCGAAGCCGGTGACCGAAACCCAGAAGCAGGTCACGGCCGCGCTCGCCGATCTCGCGCCGGTCAAGCCGCCGCCGGCCGCGACCGACGCCGGGCCCCGGTTCGACGTCGCCCGCATCGACGATCATGGCGAGGCGGCGGTGATCGCGGGCCAGGCCGCGCCGGGGTCAAAGGTCGAGCTGCTGCGCGACGGCCAGCCGCTTCATTCGGTCACGGCGGATGCGTCGGGCCAGTTCGTCATGACGCCACCGCAGCTTCCCGCCGGCAGCTACGAGCTGACTCTGCGCGCCAGGGCGCCCGATGGCACCGTCACGCAGTCCAGCCGGACCATGCCGGTGGTCATTGCGGAGGCCGCACCGCCGCCCGCGCGCCCCGCGCCGGTTGCGAAGCAGGCCGAGAAGCCCGACGACAAGTCGGATGTCGTAGCGTCGCTGCCGTCGGCCGCTCCGCGCCTCGCTTCAACGCCGTCCTCGGTTCGGCCCAGGATGATGGGAGCCGGCAAGCCAAGGAGCATGGCACGCGCGCCGGCGGCCACGACGGTCGCATCGGCCTCGCCGGCCGACGCCCTCAGCGCCACACCGACTGAAGCGGGCGGCAGCCGGGTGATCTCCCGCGGCGACAGCCTGTGGGCGCTGAGCCGGCTCGCCTATGGCGACGGCGCCCGCTACGCGGTGATCTTCAACGCCAACCGCGACAAGATCCACAATCCCAATTTGATCTACCCTGGCCAGACATTCGTGCTGCCGAAGGCGCCGCGGTGAGCGCGGTCTCTCCTCTCCCTCTCCCCGTTCTTACGGGGGCGGGACGAGCTACGCTCGCCCTGAGAGGGTTGGGGTGAGGGGCCTCTCTCCACACGGGCGATTGTCGAGAGACCTGTACCCCCTCACATGCATCCTCGATGCAATCCGACCTCTCCCCGCAAGCGGGGCGAGGTTAGCGCGGCTCCCCGCGACGCTTTGCGCGTCCACCTCCGGAACATTTGGTTCCCCTGCGCGTCATTGTGGGTGAGGCGCAGTGCGCGCGTCATGCGGGAGGAGGGCCAGGAAGTGGCCAAATCGGCGGTCATGTCGGGACGCATGGGACTGGTGCTCGCTGGCGCGACCCTTCTGATTGCGGCAGTGCTGCTGCCGAATACGGCGCAGGCGCAATTCGGGCTGCGCGGCGGCCCGCTCGGTGTCGCCCGTTTCGCCGTTGGTCACGTGATTGGCCTGTCGCGCCTGCGCCATGCCCGCATGGCGGTGCGGGGCGGCGGCTACCGTTCCGCTGCGTTGCGGTCGCAAGATCCGCGCGGCGCCGAGCGCGGCCAGCCCGCCAATCCCTACATCCTGCGTGCCGCGCTCACGGCGCAAGCCGCGCTGTCGGGCTGGCACGGTGGGCGCAGCCCGCAGGGCTGGTGGCGTCACCCCGACGGCAGCTATGGCTGGGCCGGCCCGGTATTCTGGCCGTTCGCACATGACGATCTCGCCAATGCGGTCATCTTCGCCGACACCACCAGCCTCTCGCTCTACGGCTATGGCGACATCTATGCCGCGATCTTCTCACCCTATGCGGCCACCGAGCTTGCCGCCTACACTGCGCAGCAGGGCCGGCGCGCGCGAAGGATCCCCTCGACCGAGATGATTTGCGATGCCAGCGACACCGGCGGATTGCCCGTCGATCGCATCGCCGCGGTCGTAGCACCCAATGAGCTGCAGCGCGCAGCGCTCGACGAACTCGCCGCCGCCTGGAATGCAGCGCGCGACACCATCCGCGCCGCCTGTCCGGCGCAGGCGCCCGCGACCGCATTGGAGCGCCTCGGCCTGATGCGCGAGCGCATCGCGGCCATGATCAAGGCGACGGATGCGATCGAAGCGCCGCTCGCGAAGTTTGCTGGTCTCCTCAACGACGACCAGAAGGCCAGGCTCAATGCTCTCGCCAATGATCGTCGCGCAGCGCTGGCGTCTCGCCAGCCCAAGGACGCGCAGGCCACTGCTGCTTGCCGGCCGGACTACGATCCACGCTATGACGAGAAGGCGCAGCGCCAATATGAGCAGCTCGTGCAGCAGCAATGGCCCGCGAGCGACATCGCCGCCACGCTTCGTCTGGACGAGACCGCCCGCGCCCGCCTCGAGGTGCTCCAGGACACCACGCTGCGCACCATGGAGACGCTGAGCGCCTGCCCTGCGGAGGCCGCCGCGACCCCGCTCGCCCGCCTCGCCGCCGTGAAGGCACGGCTGGCGACGATGCTGCAGGCGGTGACCGGCGTCACCGACGCGCTCGACGATTTCGAGGCGGACTTGAGCGACGAGCAGAAGGCCGGCTTCGAGGCGATCGGGCCGAAGCGGGGGGTGTAGTGAGGCCTCGACCTCAAAAAATAGATCCAATTCGTTGCGATGCGTCCATTCACGGCTATATTGACGGCGAAGACAGCTCAGTACTGAAGTCTTTGGTTTTCTGGGTTTTCCCCACGGCGGCGTGGTTGTTCACGGGCTTGTCCTGCGATTTTGATCTGGCCATGGAGATGCGCATGAAAATGTTCGTTGAAGTTAGCTTGAATTTGGACGTGGCGCTGCAGGGCCAGTCGGTGACTCAAATCACGCTAGCCAACGGGTTCTCCCGAGGGGACCACGGACGCTGAGAGACCACGTCAGGGGGTTCAAATCCCCGCCCTGCACCCAATTCGAAGACCCCGGCGAAAGCTGGGGTCTTTTTGTAGGGGCTTCCGGCCGGGCGCCGGTTCGCCTAAAAGTTGCTGATGAACGAATTCGCCTTCCACCCCGAGGACAAGGCGCGGTCGCTGATCGACCGGCAATTGGCCGCTTCCGGGTGGATCATCCAGTCCAAGGAGGACATGAACCTCGGCGCCGGGGCCGGTGTGGCCATCCGCGAATTCCAAACCGATTCCGGCCCGGTCGATTACGCCCTGTTTGTCGGCCGCAAGCTGTGTGGGGTCATCGAGGCGAAGCCGGAGGGAGTGACCCTGTCCGGATTTTCGGAGCAGGCTTCCCGGTACATTGCCGGCGCCCCAAAACACCTCGTGCGGGAGGAGGGGCAGGTCCGGTTCGAATATGTGACGTCTGGGACCGAGACGATCTTCCGTGACCACGCCGATCCTGATCCGGCGTCGCGGCGCCTGTTCTCCTTCCACCGGCCGGAGACCCTCGAACTCTGGCTGAAGCAACCGCTCACGCTGCGCGGAAGGCTCCAGACGATGCCGGCCGTCGTCACCGACGGTCTGCGCGCCTGCCAGATCGATGCCGTCTCCGCGCTCGAAAGCTCGATGAAGCAGAACCGGCTTCGGGCTCTGGTGCAGATGGCCACCGGCGCCGGCAAGACGTTCACAGCCTGTACGCTGAGTTATCGCCTGCTGGCACATGCCGGCTTCAAGCGCATTCTCTTCCTTGCCGACCGTGCCAATCTCGTGCGCCAGACCCGCGACGAATATCTGGCCTATCGGCCGCCAGGTACCGGCAGGTCGTTCTCTGAAATCTACAACGTGCAGAAGCTCGGCGCCGCCGGCCTCGACAAGGACGCCGAAGTGGTCATTGCGACCATCCAGCGCGTCTATTCTGTTTTGACGGGCAGGGAATTGTCTGAGGACGAGGAGGAGGCCTCATCCTTCGAAGCCTCGCGCAGCGAAGTCGAGCGGCTCGTCGTCTACAATCCGTCGATTCCGATCGAGAGTTTTGACCTCATCATCACCGATGAATGCCACCGCTCGATTTACGGCACTTGGCGTCAGGTGCTCGACTATTTCGACGCCTTCATCGTCGGCCTCACCGCGACGCCGTCGCTCCACACGCTTGGCTTCTTCGGCAAGAACCTCGTCGCGCAATATCCTTATGAGCGCTCCGTCGTGGACGGCGTCAACGTCGGCTTCGAGATCTTCCGCATCCGCACCGAGATCGGCGAGCGCGGCAGCACTGTAAAGGCCGGCTATGATTTGCCTGTTCGCGACAAGCGCACGCGCGCGGAACGCTATGAAAAGCTGGATGCGGACTTTACTTATACGCCCGACCAGATTGATCGGTCGGTGCTTGTGCCGAACCAGATCAGGACTGTGCTGGAGTCGTACAGGGATACGCTTTTCACCGAACTTTTCCCGGGACGCAGCGAGGTGCCCAAAACCCTGATCTTCGCTAAGGACGATCACCATGCCGAGGAGATCACCAATCTCGTCCGCGAGGTCTTCGGCAAGGGCAACGATTTCGCCAAGAAGATCACCTACAAGACCGATGGCGGCGATCCGGAGGGGCTGATCCGCGCGTTCCGCAACGACTACAATCCACGCATCGCCGTCACGGTGGACATGATCGCGACCGGCACCGACGTGAAGCCGCTGGAGGTCGTGATCTTCCTGCGCGACGTCAAGTCGGAACTCTATTTCGAACAGATGAAGGGCCGCGGCGCGCGGACGATCTCGATCGAAAAACTGCGTGAGGTCACGCCGGATGCCGAGGCCAAGACGCGCTTCGTGCTGATCGATGCTGTCGGCGTCACCGAAAGCCTCAAGACGGTATCCCAGCCGCTGGAGCGCCAGCGCGCCGTGTCCTTCGACCGGCTGATCGACGACATCGCCGCCGGGCGGCGCGACGACGATGCCTTTGCAACGTTGGCCGGACGCCTGGCTGCGCTCGATCGGCGCATCAGCGACAAGGACCGCGCCTCCATCACCAAGGCCTCGGGCGGTATCGATCTCGGCGGCCTCGCCGCACGCCTCCTCAACGCCATCGATCCGGATGTGCTGGCGGCGCGCATCCCCAAGGATGCCCCTGAGCCGGAGCAGAAGAAGGCGCGCGAAGCCGCCAAGGATGAAGCCGCGACCGTTTTCGACGATCCCGCCCTGCGGCGATTGCTCAAGGAGGTCAAAGCCGCCGCCGACATCCGCATCGATACGGTTTCGACCGATGCCGTGGTGTCGTCCGGCTGGGACGAGAAGAAGGCGACCGATACCGTTGCGCGGTTCAAGCGGTTCCTGGAGGAGCGCCGCGACGAACTCACCGCGCTTCAGATTCTCTACCGCCTGCCTTATGCACAGCGGCGATTGACCTACGAGGCCGTGGATGATTTGAGGGAGGCGTTGAGACGTCCACCCTGGCTCCTGGAACCTCCCGACATCTGGCGCGCCTATAAGCGGCTGGCCTCCGACAAGGTGCGCGGCAATCCCGCCGGTACGCTGGCGGACATCGTCATGCTGGTGCGCTATGCGATCGGAGATAGCGAGCAGCTGGAGCCGTTGTCATCGCTCGTCGCCGGACGCTTTAATCTCTGGCTGGGGCGCGAGGAAAAGGCCGGGCGTGGCTATAGCGACGAGCAGAGGAACTGGTTGATGGCCATTCGCGACCATCTTGCGGTCAACATCGAAATCCGCGCCGAGGACATGATGGACGCACCGGAATTTTCCGCGCGCGGTGGCATCGTGCGAGCGCGGGCGTTGTTCGGCGTGCGGCTGCCGGCGTTGTTAGATGAACTGACGGATGTGTTGGTAGCGTGATAGATCGAGCAGTGATGCAAGCAAGTCCGGGGCCGGTCGACGAGGTGCTATTGCCGCAGGGTTGGTGCTGGGCTCCTCTTAGATCACTTTGTAGCTTTATTGGACGAGGGCGCGGGCCGACTTACGTTCAGAGCGGCGGAGTGCCCGTCGTCAATCAGAAGTGCATTCGATGGCATAGGCTCGAACAGAAGCATTTCAAGTTCACCGCTCGTGATGCATTCGATCGTTTGGCGCCTGAACTCCGTATCAGAGCTGGTGACCTGCTATGGAACTCCACTGGCACCGGCACCATCGGACGTGCAACCGTCTACGACGGGACCGTCCCTGAGCTGACCGTCGACTCTCACGTGACCATCGTTCGCCCACGCTCGATCGATCCCAGTTATCTAGGGTATTTTATCGAGACGTCGCGGGTGCAGCATCTAGTGGTCGATGGGCACGTCGGCTCCACGAACCAGCAGGAATTGCCCCGGACATTCGTTGAGAATCTGTTCATTCCGCTCGCCCCGCCTGCGGAACAACGCCGCATCGTGGGACAGCTAGATGCGCTATTCGCCGAGATCGCCGAGGGTGAAGTAGCGTTGGCGGAAGCGCGCAAAGGCCTTGAAATTTTCCGTCGCGCATTGCTGAAAGCGGCCGTCACGGGCGAACTGACCAAGGATTGGCGCGCAGCGAATTCAATCAGTGAAACCGGTCATGATGTTCTCGCTCGCCTTGCAGCGAAGAGTACGGGGAAGCTCTCCACTAGCCGCCGAAAGACTGATGGCGCTGTTTCGCTTGCCGATATCGCGACCTTACCGGCACTCCCTGACGGTTGGGCCTGGACGACCTTGGCTCAGATCGGTGAAATCGTCGGCGGTGCAACGGTCGACAAAAAACGAAAGCCATTAACCCCTGTCACAATTCCATACCTGCGTGTCGCCAACGTACAGCGTGGATACATCGATCTCTCGGAGGTAAAATCTATCACAGTTGAGCAAGCAACTTTGGAGAAGTTGCGGCTTGTTCGAGGTGACCTATTGCTTAATGAGGGAGGCGATCGGGACAAGATTGGGAGGGGCTGGGTTTGGGACGACGCAATTCCAGACATGATTCATCAAAACCACGTCTTTCGAGTTCGACTGCGGTCAAGCTCCCTCAATCCCTTCTTTGTGTCGCACTACGCAAATGAGATGGGACGGAAATTCTTCATCACAGAAGGCAAGCAAACGACCAATCTCGCTTCAATTAGTTTGTCGAAGATCAGCCTGTTGCCAGTCCCAGTTCCGCCTCCCGCCGAGGCTGCTGAAATTCTCCGCCGCGTCTCGGATGCCTTAGCTGCCTCTGCGGATACCCTCGCCCTGCTCGACGCCGAAGCCGCCGACGCCGCCCGGCTCAAGCAATCCATCCTCAAGGCCGCCTTCGAAGGCCGCCTCGTCCCGCAAGATCCTGCGGATGAGCCCGCGAGCGCCCTGCTGTCGCGGGTCTCTGACGCCCCAGTCAGCGCGCGAACGGCGCGCGGCAGGGTCAAAACGCGGGCGTCTGCGGGGTCTTGAAGAAAATGATATCCTGTCTATGATATACATGTCTTGGCGGGCAATCAGGAGGTCGCCGATGCAGATTTCCAAATGGGGCAACAGCCTTGCGGTCCGGTTGCCCAAGAAGCTGGTCGAGAAGCTCGGTCTCGCCGAGGGCGATCACGTCCATGTCACCTCAGTGGACGAGCAAACCATCGTGGTTTCCAAGGACAAGGTCGGCGAGGGCGATTTCCTGGACAAGCTGCGCGCGCTGCAAAAGCCCCGGCCTAAGGACTTCGCCTGGAATCGCGATGACGCCAACGCGCGGTGACTCCTTTCCTTGACACCAATGTTCTCGTCTATGCCGCGTTGTCCGATGATCCGCGCCGTCCAATCGCGGAACGGTTGCTGGCGGCGGGAGGCGCGATCAGCGTCCAGGTGCTTAACGAGTTCGTCAACGTTGCCCGAACCAAGCTCAAATGGACATGGCCCGATATCGAGGCAATGCTCGCACTGGTGCGAAGCCGGTCGGGCCGTGTGCAGCCCATCGCAATATCGACCCATGAAGCCGCTCTCGCGCTCGCTCGCGATCACGGCGTGAGCTTCTACGACGCGCTGATCGTCGCTGCCGCGCTCGAAGCCGGCTGCGACACTGTCCTGACCGAAGACATGCAGCATGGCCGCAAGTTCGGTGCCCTCACCATCGTCAACCCCTTCATCGAAAGCGCGCCGTGAACGCCCAAACCCTCGTCGCCAAAGTCTGGAATTTCGCCCACGTCCTGCGCGACCAGGGCGTCTCCTATCAGGCCTATATCAGCCAGATCTCCTATCTCCTCTTCCTCAAGATGGACGAGGAGCGCGTCACCCAGATCGGCGAAGCCTCGATGCTGCCCAAGGGCGCACACTGGGAGGACATCAAGGACCTCTCCGGCGAGGCGCTGAGCGAGACCTATGCGAAGCTGCTCGAGAAGCTGTCGAAGCAGGGCGGCATCATCGGCGCGATTTTCCTGAAGGCGCAGAGCGAGATTCAGGACCCCGCCAAGCTCAGGCGGCTCGTCGGCCTGATCGACAGCGAGACGTGGCTCGGGCTTCCCGTTGACGTGAAGGGCAACATCTACGAAGGCCTGCTCGCCCGTAACGCGGAGGACGTCAAATCGGGCGCCGGCCAATATTTCACGCCGCGGCCTCTGATCGAAGCCATGGTGGAGGTGGTCGATCCCGAGCCGCACCAGACCGTCCACGATCCCGCCTGCGGTACGGCCGGATTTCTGCTCGCCGCCTGGGAGCACATGAAGCTGCACAAGAAGGCGCGCGACCGCGCCGTCTACTCGGCGCTGAAGAACAAGTTCTCAGGGGTCGATATCGTCCCCGAAGTCGTCCGCCTTGCTGCAATGAATCTCTATCTGCACGGCATCACCGGCGTCGATTCCATCGTCGAAGCCAAGGATGCCCTTCTCGGTGTGGGCGGCAAGACCTACGACGTCGTGCTCACCAATCCTCCCTTCGGCAAGAAGCAGAGCTATCGCATCGTCCGCGACGACGGCGAGATCGACAGCGAGCGGGAGGATTACGACCGGCAGGATTTCTTCGTCACCACCTCCAACAAGCAGCTCAACTTCCTCCAGCACATCATGACGGTGCTGGCGCCGAACGGTGAGGCCGCAGTGGTACTGCCGGACAACGTCCTGTTCGAGGGCGGCGCCGGCGAAACCATTCGCCGCCGCCTGCTGCAGAACTTCGACTTTCACACGCTGCTGCGATTGCCCACAGGCATCTTCTACAAGCAAGGCGTCAAGGCGAACGTACTATTCTTCGACAAGAAGCCGCCTTCAGAGCAGGCAGCAACCAAGGACCTTTGGATTTACGACCTCCGGACCAACCAGCGTTTCACTCTGAAAGAGCGGCCGATGGTTCATGCTGACCTCGACGATTTCATTGCCTGCTATCGATCAGGTCATCGCGCGAAGCGCGAGGAAGCCGAAAAATTCAAGCGCTTCCCGCTGCAAGCCCTGCTCGCGCGCGACAAGGTCAATCTCGATATTTTCTGGTTGAAGGATCATGCACTCGACGATCCCGATCTGCTGCCGTCACCGGACGAGGCGGCTGCCGAGATTGTCGAAAGCTTGGAGACCGCGCTGGAACGATTCCGCAATGTCGCTAAGGCGCTTGGCGAGAAACTAGCCTGATTATCCGATCATGTTATCCTGCCAGTATTTTGCCCGACGTGTCAAAGTCTCAGACCAACCGAGGCTTGATCACCCGCACGCCCAGTCGAACTTCATGTCCCTGAAGTCGAGCTGCGCGTTGCCGCCGCCGAAATTGTAGCCGCCGAAATATTCCTCGAACTCGACATAGAACGGGCTCATCTCCGGCACCGCCTGGCACGGCCGCATGGTGCCGCCGAGATGGTTGTGGGCGTGGTCCTTGCTCCAGTCGTGCAGGCGGAAATTGTCGCGGCTCGGCACGCCGCCGACATAGTAGTAATAGGGCTGATAGCCGGTCGGCGGATTGCGCCTGGTGTGCTCGTCCTGCGGTCCCTTGCCGGCATTGGGATCGCTCGTGCGCGGCGATAGTCCAATCGCGCGGGTCTCGCTGAGATCGGCGCGCGGCGGGCTGGCAAACATCTTCTTGGCGTAAGGCGCGGCAGCCTCGAAGAAGGCGCTGGCGCCGCCGACGTCGAGCCAGCGCGGCCGGTCAGCCGTCGCCAGCGCAAGCGGCGCCGGCGGCGTCGCGAACGCGCCGTCATATTCGGCCTTGCTCAGCAGCAGCGCGGCGTATTCGTAGTCGAGAATGTCGGTCATGCGCGACAGCCGCGGATGCGAGGGGCGCGTCATCACGGCCTCGCGGATTTCGGGATCGTCAGGCGCGCCGCCGTCATTGTGATCGGGCGCGGTGGCGAAGAACGAGACAGCGACGATGTCCTCGCCATGCACGCGATAATCGTCCGGCAGCAGAAGCGTAAAACCATGCATCAGCGGATAGCCGGTGACGGGATCGAGCGGCCATTGCTCGCTGCTGATGCCCGGCGGCAGCCCATAGACCCAGCCCTGGTCACGCGCACGGTCAGCGGGCCGGTCCAGCATCTGCAAATCATACGCACGCGAAGGCAAGGCAAATGCCACAGCTCGTCTCCCACGAAATCCGCCTCGCCGTTGAGGCGATGGTTAGTCGCGGGGAGGAGAGATGTGGTTCGTGGGTGGGGCGGGGGATGCTGCCACTCTGCCGGTGTTTTGCCCGACGTGTCAAAGCTGCTGGTAAGCCAGGCTTTGCACCCTGTCCCAAGTCATGGATCTTGCAGCACCCGTCTACTGTGCATGGGGTTGTTTTCGCATTTTTTGTTGGTGGCTATCCGCGCCGTCGCGCTGCCGCGGCCGCATCCACCACATTCTCCACCTCCTCGCGCCAGCTCAAAATCTCCATCGCCAGCACCGGGTGATTGAATCCCTTGAGCTGGAGGTCGTCGAGCGCGCGGGCCTCGACCCAGGGCTCGACCATGCCGTAGACGCGGCGGCTGACCACGATCTGGTTGGGCTTGGCCTCGCCGCAGAGGCGGGAGGCGAGGTTGGTGACGCTGCCGATCGCGGCATATTCCAGCCGCTGCTCGAAGCCGACCTGGCCGAGCGTGGCATAGCCGAGTGCGATGCCGATGCCGAACCCCAGGCTATGCCCGCGGTTGCGCCAGCGCTCGGTGAGTGGGCCGATGGTGTCGCGCATCTCCACCGCCATCTTCACCGCGCGCTGGGTGTGGTCCTCGAACTGGATCGGCGCGTTGAACAGGATCATCACGCCGTCGCCGGCATATTTGTCGAGCGTGCCTTCGTATTTGAAGATCAGCTTGCCGAGCGCCGCGTGATACTCGCGCAGCACGTTCATCGCCTCTTCCGGCTCGGTCGCTTCCGTGAACGCGGTGAAGCCGCGCAGGTCGCAGAACACGACCGTGACTTCGCGGCGCTGGCTGGTGAGCAGCCCCTCGGGGCTGTCGGAGGAGGCGATCAGCTGCGCCACTTGCGGCGCCAGGAAACGCTCGAGCTTGCGGATGCGCTCGATCTCGCCGAGCTGGGTCTTGACGCGCTCCTCCAGCGACTTGTTCCAGTCCTTGAGCTGCTCGGTCTGCTGCTTGAGCTTGTCGGCCTGGGCGCGCACGGTCTCGTGCGCCGCCTCCAGCGCGTGGCTCTTGTGATCGACCTCGGTGAACAGCCGCGCGTTGCGCATCGCCAGCACGGCCTGGTTGGCGAAGGTGCGCATCAGGCCGATGAGGCTGCCGGCGAACTCGCCACCGGCGCGTCGCAGCACCACCAGCGCGCCGAGCGTGCCCTGCTGGTCGACCAGCGGCACCACCAGCACCGAGTGGAAGCCGGCCGCGATCGCGGCCTCGCGCAGCGGCTGTCCGGCCGCCTGGTCGAGATCGGCGATCGCGATCGGCTCACCGCTTCTGGCGGCATCGCTCAGGATGTTGTCGCCTTCCTCGATGGTGACATGGGCGTCCTCGGCCGATCTGTCGATGCCGCCCGCTTCGACCAGGTTGAAGCGGCGCGTCTCGGCGTCATAGCCGTAGATCAGCACCGCATCGGCATGGGTGATCTCGATCGCGCGGGCTGCGATCGTGGGCAGCACGGCGTTGAGATCGAGCGAGGAGGAGACCGCGCGGCCGACCTCTTCCAGCACCTTGAGCTCGTTGATCGACTGCGCGAGGTCGCGGGTTCGCTCCTCGACCTTGGTCTCCAGGCTCGAATAGGTCTCCTGGAGTTGCGTGGCCATGCGGTTGAACTGGCCGGCGAGATCTTCCAGCTCGTCGGAGGTATGCACGTCAATGCGGTGGCTGAAATCGCCTTCGCCGAGCTTGTGCGCGCCGTCGCGCAGCGCCGTGATCGGAATGATCATGCGGCGTGCCAGCAGCGTGCCGGCGAGGATCGCGACCATTAGCCCCATGCCGATCAGAAGCGCGACGCGCACCAGCTGGTCGCGGATCGGCGTCAAGGCCTGCGTGGTCGGCTGCTCGAACATCACGTTCCAGCCGAGCTTCGGCACGGTGCTCGCAGCTGTCAGCACCGCATGACCGTTGAAGTCGGTGCCTGACGTCTCGGGCGCGCCGCCGGGCGAAATCGCGGCTGCCACCTGCGGCAGCTTCGACAAATCCTTGCCGACATCGGGACCTCTGGCGGACGTCGCCAGCACGCGGCCGCGCGGGTCGACCACATAGGCGAAGGCGGCCTTGCCGACCTGGGCGTCGGACAGGAAGTCGGAGAGGAAGCTGAGGTCAATCTCGGCGACCGTGACGCCGGCGTTGAAACCGGAATGCGCGACGGAGATCGACATGAACGGCGTCCGGTCGGAGAACCAGGCCGGCGCGTAGCTGACGCCGCGCGCGACGGTGTCGGTGAAGCGCATGTCGCGGGAGAGGTCGGCATTGCCGCCGGTCGTGGTCGACTGCCGCGAGACGCGCAGCACCTCGCGGCCCTCGCCGTTGAGCTGGAACAGCTGGTTAACGACCGAGACCTGGTGCAGGAGCGATGCATAGTCGGCGCGGCGCTTCTCGAGCGTGTCCTGGCTCGCCCGCGTCACCCAGCTGATCTGGCGTTCGAGCTCGGAGATCGACTGCTCGATCCGCCGGGCGGCGCCTTGCGCCTTGTCCTCCAGCCCGCCGGTCAGCTGTGTCTTGGTGGCGCGATAGGAGATCCAGGTCTCCATCGCGCCGTTGACGGCGAGCACGAACACGACGAGGCCGACGAGGGAGACGACATATTTGGCGAACAGGCCCTCGCGCAGAAACCGTGTCTTGTCGTTCGCCCCAGCCATCCGGATCCTCTCGCGCCGCCATTAACGGTGCGCGCTACGGGCCGTGCAGCCCAATTGCCCTTCTAGCACAATTTGGGCCGGCGGACGGGTGGACCGCCGGCGTGGTTACCCGTCGTGGACGCCGGAACGGGTCGAAGGGTGGTGAATTGTCGCAGCCTCATCCGTTCGGAGGAAGCAGCAGGCGGGGAAGCCGATGTAAGGGGATGGGCGTGAAATCATCGATTGAAGAGCTGCCGCAGCACGTCATTCATCGGCTGGCTGTCCTGCTGCGCCATCGGCGGGTCCTCCTGGGCGGGGGACGCGGGCGAAGCCTGCGGCGCCGGGGTCGACGGCGTTGCCGGCAGACTGCGGCTGCGGCCGGTATTGGCTCCGGTTCCCGCACCACTGGAAAGCCCCTGCTGGATCAGACTGCCGATCGCCTCGCCCAAGGGGCCGCCGAGCAGATTGTTCTGCCCCGGTTGCTGCGCTTGCGGAGTCGTATTGCCGGTTGCATTGCCGCCACCCGGCGCGGTCGTGCCGCCAAGACCAAGGTTACTACCCAGGCTTCCCAAGATATTGCCGAGCCCCGCGCCATCAGGTCCGAACAGGCCCTTGCCCATCTCGCGCAGCTTGGCATAGGCAGCGTCCGGATTGTCCAGCATGCCGGCCATGTCGGGGTAGATCTTCGGCTGCGACCAGCTGCCCTGGATCATCACGGGGATGCCGAAGCCGACCGGGTCGGAGGTGCGGCCCTGGCCCTCGGTCGTCATCACCAGCTTGGGCTCGACGCGAAAGCCCATCATCTTGGTGTCGAGCGCGATGGTGCCGGCGCCGGTGACGCGCACCAGCGGCCCGATCAGGTTGAGATCGGTCGTCACCGCCTGACCCTTGTCGATGCGGAAGGAGGCCGAGAGCTGCGACAAATCCGTGCTCTGCTCCTGGTTGCTGTTCTGGCTGCTGTTCTGGTTGTCCTGCCAGCCGGACAGCGTGCCCGTCGTCAGCGAGCGGATCATCTGCGCGACATTGATGCCGCGGATGGCGCCGTCCTGGAAATTGACGAAGGCCGTGCCCTGCATGTTCGCCATCAGCGCGCGCTGGCTGGTGCCGGCGCTGCGCAGGGCGAGCTTGGCCTGCAGCTTGCCGTCGATCCGGTCGAATTCGGCGAGGCCCTGGAGCAGCGGCAGCGCGCGCACGCCGACGAGGTCGGAATGCATGGCAAAGCTCGGCGCGCCCGTGGTCGCATCCAGGATCACCTCGCCCGAGACCTGGCCGCCATAGGCGCCGAGATTGGCGGTGCCCGCCTTCAGCACGCCGCCGGCGAGCTTCGCATCGAGCGCCAGCGGCGCAAGGCGCGCATCGCCGATCACGGCCTCGTTCGCGGAGATCCTCACTTGCGCATCGACATAATTGAGCCCGGACACATCGATCGGCGCATTGCTCCAGGGCTGCCCCGATACGCCGTCAGGCGTTTTCGCCAACGGCATCGCGAGGCGCTGAAAATCGAGATCGACCTTGACCAGAGGCTTGCTCGCGATGTCGACGGAGGCCCAGCCGTTGAAGGCGCCGTCGCCGAGCCTGCCGCTCACGCCGTTGATCATCACGACATCGCCATTGAGGCGCATCTCGGCATGGCCGGTGAGCTGGGATTTCAGCACGTCAGGCATGTCGATGGCGAAATCCACCGGAACGGTCGGCCGCTCGGCCGGCGGCATCGGCGCCGTCGCCTTGATGTCGAACTTGGTCGGGTGATCGCCGACGCGCGCGGTGCCGGTGATGTCAACCCTGCGGTCGCGGCCGACGACGGCGTCGGCGTTGATGGCGCTGACGCGGCCCTCGACGCGGTCGCGCAGGCGCGCGAATGCGACCTCGCCGTCGATGAGCTTGACGCGGTCGATGGTCGCCCCGGCCGTGTCGATCGCGATCGGCTTCGACGCGGCGCCGGCGTTCGGCAGTCGCTCGCGCAGCAGCGGCTGGTAGAGCACGGGATGGGTGACGACGAGCTCGCTGATCCTGGGGGTGCCCGACCACACGCTGGAGAGCGACATGTCGGCCTGCACGCTGTCGACCGTCAGACGCGTGATGCCGCTACGGTCCTTGGGGTCCTGGAGCGTGAGATCGTTCAGCGTGACGTTCAGCGTCGGCCACAGGCTGATCTTCGTGGTGCCGTCGATCGACAGGCGATAGCCGGTCGCGCTCTCGACCCGCGAGGCAATCGTCGAGGTCAGGAAGCCCGAGGGGATTCCGACCACGAGCAGAAGCACGATCACGATAATGACAGCGGCGACCGCGGCGCCGGCGAATTTCACTGCTCTCATGTCGACTTTCCAACGACGGACGAACGGCGCCGAAAACGGCTGCTCACCCGTCCCTTGCGTGTGAGTTTATCCCCGGACGGGAAGCGGCTCCAAGCGGTCAAAAATAGTCAGGGGGTGCTGCAAAGTTATGTGACTTATGACACACTTCTCCGGCGCGGTTTTACGCGATCCTGAAGTTGATGGTTCCAAGCGATTTGCCGGTGAAGTGACAAGCAAATTCACAAGGACGTTCAAATGAGCAAACAGGCCGAATTTGCGGTCATCCTGAAGATGAACCCGATGTTCGCCGATCTTGGCGCGGACGAGCTCCAGCGCCTGTCCAATCTCTGCCACACCCAGCATCTGGCGAACGGCGAGGTGCTGTTCCAGAAGGGCGATGCCGGGGACGCACTGTTCGGCGTGCGTCGCGGCCAGGTCCGCATCGAGACCGGCGCCTCCGACGGCAGCCGGCTGACGCTGAATTTCATGGGGCCGGGCGACCTGTTCGGCGAAGTCGCGGTGCTGGATGGCCAGGACCGCACCGCGGATGCGACCGCGGGTGAGGCCAGCGAATTGTTCGTGCTGCGGCGCGAAGACTTTCTTGGCTTCCTCGAGCGCGAGCCCAAGGTCGCGATCAAGATCATCGCGCTGCTGTGCCAGCGCATCCGCTGGCAGAGCGAGCGCATGGAAGAGTCCATGCTGCAGCCGCTGCCGGTGCGCCTGGCGCGCCGGCTGTGCGCGCTCGCCGCCGATTTCGGCTCCGAGGTGCACATCTCGCAGGAGCAGCTCGGCGTCTTCGTCGGCGCCGCCCGCGAGAGCGTCAACCGCCAGCTCCAGGCCTGGCGCAAGGAAGCGATCCTCGATCTCCAGCGCGGCCGGATATTGCTGCGGAACATGACCAAGCTGACGGCGATCGCGCGGAATGAGTAGGGGGCAGCTAGGCTGCCTCCGGCACGTAATGCAACGTCAGTAATTCAGACCGCGGGCACGGGGCGGCACATGGCCGCCCATCGCGCGAATCCTACTCCGCGGCCGGATGGACGATGTTCTTTGGCACGGGCGGCGCTTCCGCTGCCCCGTGATGACGTTCCGTCTCCGCATCCTCGCTGTGCACGATCAGCCGCTTGCCGAAACGCCAGATCAGGGCGCCGAGATCGTCCATCACCATGAACATCGCGGGCACGAACACCAGCGACAGGATGGTCGAGAAGAGCAGGCCTCCGATCACCGCGAGCGCCATCGGCGAGCGGAATTCGCCGCCGGCACCGACCGCGAGCGCGCTCGGCATCATGCCGGCGGCCATGGCGATCGTGGTCATCACGATCGGGCGGGCACGCTTCATGCCGGCGTCGATCATGGCCTCCTCGCGCGGCTTGCCGTCGCGGATCGCTTCGATCGCGAACTCCACCAGCATGATCGCGTTCTTGGTGACGATGCCCATCAGCATCAGGATGCCGATCCACACCGGCGTCGTAAGCTGCTTGCCGGTGATGAGCAGGGCCGCGATCGCGCCGCCGATCGAGAGCGGCAGCGAGAACAGGATGGTGATCGGCTGCAGGAAGGTGCCGAACAGCAGCACCAGCACCGCATAGACCATCATCAGGCCCGCCGTGATCGCGGTGGCGAAGCCGTCGGACAGTTCGTTCAGGCTTTCGGCATCGCCGGAGGGAGAGACCTTCACGCTCTTCGGCAAGGTCTTCATCACGGGCAGGTCGTAGATCTTCTTGGTGGCATCGCCGAGCGCGGCGGAGCCGACGAGGTCGGCGGCCACGGTCGCCTGCCGCTCGCGGTCGTAGCGGTTGATGCTGGTCGGGCCCTGGTCGAGCTTGACGTCGGCGATCACCGAGAGCGGCACGCCACCCTTCTCGCCATGCTCGCCGAGCGGCACGCGCAATTGCTCGAGCGTCTTCAGATTGCCGCGTGCGGCGTCCTCGAGCTGCACGCGGATCGGCACCAGGCGGTCGCCGACGTCGAACTTGGCGAGCGCCGGCCCGACGTCGCCGATGGTGGCGACGCGGATGGTCTGCGACAGGCTCTCAGTCGAGACGCCGAGGCGCGCGGCGAGATCGGCGCGCGGCTCGATGCGCAGCTCGGGCCGCTCCAGCGTGGTTTCGGAGATCACGTTGGAGATGGTCGGAATCCGCTTCATCTGCGTCGCGAGCTCGCTGGCGACGTTGTTGACGATGTTGGCGTCGACACCGGTGACGACCAGCGAGATCGCGCGTAGGCCGTTCTCGTCGAGGAACCAGAAGCGGATGTCCGGAATGTTCTCCAGCTCCTGGCTGATCGAGAATTCCAGCTCGCGCTGGGTGATGTCGCGATCGGCCTTGGGCGTGTAGTTGATGATCAGGGCGGCGCGCCGGACTTCCTGGGTGCCTGGTGGAACGCGCCCGCCGTCGACGAAGATGCTCTTCACCTCGGGCCGCTTGCGCAGCCGCGCGACGATGTCCTCGGTGACCTTCTCGGTGTAGGCGAGCTGGGTGCCGGGCGGCAGCTCGAGCGCCAGCAGCGAGCGCGCGCTGTCTTGTGCGGGCAGGAAGCCCTGCGGCAGCAGCGTGATGCTCCAGATCGAGACGGCGAAGATGCCGAAGCCGATCAGCACCGTGATGAAATAGTGCTTCACCGACCAGGACACGATCCCATGATAGGACCGCAAGATGCGGCCGGGCGGCGGCTCCTCGTGATGGCCATGCTTGAGGAAGTAGGCGGCCAGCACCGGCGTGACGAAGCGCGCGGCGAGCAGCGAGAAGAACACCTGCACCGAGACGGTGATGCCGAACTGCTTGAAGAACTGCCCGGCGATGCCCGACATGAAGCTCGCCGGCGCAAAGATCGCGATGATGGTGAGCGAAATCGCGATCACCGCGAGGCCGATCTCGTCGGCGGCTTCCAGCGCGGCACGGTAGGGCGATTTGCCCATGTTCATGTGCCGGACGATGTTCTCGATCTCGACGATGGCGTCGTCGACGAGAATACCTGTCGACAGCGTGATGGCGAGGAAGCTGACGAGGTTCAGCGAGAAGCCGAGCAGGTCCATCGCCCAGAACGCCGGGAAGATCGACAGCGGCAGCGAGATCGCGGCGATGATGGTGGCGCGCAAATCGCGCAGGAACAACAGCACGATCACGACCGCGAGGATGGCACCCTCGAACAGGGTGGAGATTGCCGCTTCGTAATTGCCGTTGGTGTATTCGACCGAGGTGTCGATCAGCTTGAGGTCGACGTCGGGATAGGCCGCCTTGAGCGCGTCGATGCGCTTCTGCACCGCGGCGGCGACTTTCACGTCGCTGGCGCCCTTGGAGCGCTTGATGCCGAGCGCGACCACCGGCTCGCCGTTGAAGCGGGCGAAGGTGCGGCGGTCGGCGATGGTGTCGGTGACGGTGCCGAGATCGTCCAGCCGCACCTCGCCGCCGCCGAACAGCGGAACCATGGTGCCGGCGAGATCGCCCAGCGTCTTGGCGCCGGCCAAGGTGCGGATCGCCTGGTCGTTCTTGCCGATCTCGGCGCGGCCGCCGGCGACGTCGACATTGGTGCCGCGCAGGCTCTGGCTGACATTGACCGCGGTCAGCCCCATCGCCTGCAGGCGGTCGGGATCGAGCGAGACCAGAATTTCGCGCTCGACACCGCCGATGCGCTCGACCTGGGCGACGCCGCGCACGCCCTGCAGCGCGCGCTTGACCACGTCGTCGACGAAATAGGACAGCTGCTCCGGCGTCTTGCCGGGCGAGATCGCGGCATAGGTGACGATCGGCAGGCCGATCACGTCGACGCGCTGGATCAGCGGCTCGGTGACGTTCTGCGGCAGGTTCGAGCGCACGCGCGTCACGGCGTCCTTGACGTCGTTGAGCGCGCGGTCGGTGTTGGTCTCCAGCGCGAACTGGATGGTGGTCAGCGACAGGCCGTCGGTGATCTGCGAGGTGATGTGCCTGACACCTTCGACGCCGGACACCGCGTCTTCAATGGTCTTGGTGACCTGGGATTCGAGCTCGGCGGGCGCAGCGCCGAACTGCGACACCGCGACCGAGATCACGGGAATGTCGGCCGAAGGCAGCCGCGTCACAGCGAGCTTCACGAAGGAGGTCCAGCCGAGCACCAGCAGGATGATCGAGAAGACGACCGATGGCAGCGGATGACGGATCGACCATGCCGAAATATTGAGAGCCATCAGCGTACCCGCGTGCGATCGAGTTCATCGGCGAACATGGTCTTGATCTGGTCGCCGTCATGGAGCGAAGAGCCGGCGTCGGCCACGACGATTTCGCCGACCTCGAGCCCTTCCAGGATTTCCGTCGCGGTGTCGGACGACAGTCCGACCCGCACCTTGCGCGTCTCGACCGTGTTGCCTTTGACGACCTGCACGGTGAGATGGTCGATCGCGGTCTTGGGAACCGCGACGCCACAGCTTCGCTTGGCGTCGATCGAGGCGCGCGCGAACACGCCGACCTTCAGCGAGGGATTGTTGGTGACGCTGATGCGGACGCGGCCGAGCTGCGTGGTGCGGTCGATCTCGGGCGCGACCAGCCGCACTCGTCCGATCAGGTCGGGCGCGTCGTCGCGGCTGATGCGCACGGTCGCGCCGGGGCTGAGCTTGGGCATGTGGACCGCCGGAACCTGAGCATCGAGCTCGATCTCGTTGTTGACGGCGATGCGGAACATCGGGCCGGCCTGCGGGGAAGCGGGCGCGCCGACGATGGTGCGGACCTCGGTGACGAGACCCGGCGCGGGCGCCTTCAGCGAGATTGGACCTTGCGGGCCCGGCCGCTGCGGCTGACCCGGAATCTGCGGCGGTGCGGTCAGGCGCGCCAGCTCCTGGTTGTCGGTGACCAGAGTGCCTTCCGTGACGAAGAGGTCGGTAACCCTGGAGCCTTCCTGGTCGGCGACGACGACCGCCTCGCGGCGCGGCACGAAGAAGCCGGTCACTCGCACGAGATCGGAGAAGCAGGCATTGGTCGACTTCGTCACGATGACGAGCGCCGTGCTCGGCGTCTCCTTCACCTCGGGGCGGCGCCGATGCTCGAACAGATAATAGCCGACGCCGAGGGCCACGACGAAGGCCACGGTTCCGGCTGGCTTGAGATATTGGGAGAGGTTCATCGCCGGATCATCCTGGCCTGGCTCACGGCCGTCCGTACGAGGCCCATGAAGAGCATTTCCCTGAAATAAAGCGGCGTCCCGCAAGGCTGCGGGACGCGCTTCGGAAGCGAGACTTTACACCACATCACGACTGGTCATTCAAAGGATTGCGTCGTGCCTACTTCGAGGCCGTGGTCTTGTTTTCCATGTTGACCACCTGCACGCGGCGGTTGACCTCGGCCATGGGCTGGCTCGGGTCCTTCAGCTTGCTCTTGCCATAGCCGACGGTGACGAGGTCCGTCGCCGAGATGCTGTACTTCTCGATCAGGTAGCGCTTGATCGAATCCGCGCGGCGCTCCGACAGGTCCTGGTTGTAGGCCTCGCCGCCGGCGGCGTCGGTGTGGCCGGCGACCACGAAGGTCGAGCCCTTGAGGTCGGGGCTGGTCAGCGCGCGGCCGAGCGCCTGCACCGAGGACATCGACTTGGCGCTGATATTGGCCGAGTTGTAGTCGAAGGTGATCTCGAGATCGATGTTCGGCTTGTCCTTGGCAACAGAGGCGATCTCCTCGCGCTCGGTCGACGACAGCGAGCGCGTCGAGCGGCCGCGCACGGACTGGATCAGCTTGGTCTCGGCCGCATTCGGAGCAGGATCGGCCTGCGGGGCGGCGATCGAGAGGCCGCGGGTCAGCGGCTTCTTCGCCGGCGGCGCCAGCGCGCGGACGATCTCGTCCTCGGTGACGTTCTTGCTGTTGCCGTCATCGCCGGCGCATGCGGGGGCGGCCGGCAGCGACAGGGTCGCGCCAATGGCCATGATGGACAGGATCGCGGTCAGTCCCTTTGCAGCCAATCTCATAGCTAGTCCCTCCTGCGCAGCGTGCCCGCGCGGTTCCAAAATTCCTGCAATAGGCCCCCCGGGAAAGGCCGCCTGGGGCATCCGACCGTTAGTCTTCCGTGGGCCGCCAAGGGTTCGAGCCGTCTGCGGCCTGAACTCAAAAAAATACTAGCGTACTCCGTAGCTTGCGAATTCCTGAACGATGTTCGGATCCATCGCCTTGGCATTGGCAATGTCGAGCGCGCCTTCCTGGGCGGAGCCGTTACGCTGCTTGGCGAGGCCACGGCCGTAGAGCGAGGAGGTCAGGCGCGGATTGATCTTCAGGGCCGCGTCGAAATCGGCGATCGCATTCTTGACCGCGCCCGACTTCAGATTGACCAGTCCGCGGCTGTCCAGCGCGTCGACGAAGTTCGGCCGCAACCGCAACGCCTCGTTGCAATCCTTCAGCGCGCCCTGGAGGTCGCCGACCACGGTGCGGGTCCAGCAGCGGTTGTTCAGGGCCTCGACGTCCTTCGAATTGATCCGGAGCGTGTCGTCGAAATCCTTAATGGCGAGGTTGTAGGCGCCCTTGCTGGCATAGACCTGGCCGCGCCGGTACAGCGCGTTCACGTCATCCGGATTGGCCGCGAGCTTGGCCGTCAGGCCCTTGATGGTGGGATCTTCCGCCAGGGCCGCCGCGCTCGGCCCGCCATCCGCGTTCGGTGCGGGCGCGGGATCGGCCGGTTTCGCCGGCGGTTGCGGCGGGGGCAGGGCTGCCTCGACCTGCGGCTTCGGTGACGGAGCCGGTGCGGGCGGCGGTGGCGGAGAAGGGGCAGGCGCAGCAACCGTGTCAGCCGGCTTCGAGGGCGCCGGCGATGCTGGCGGTGACGGCGGCGCGGGTGGTGCCGGCGGTGGGTTGTTGGCGACGACGGGCGGCGCAGGCGGCGGGGGCGCCGTCGTCGTTGTCGTCGGGCGCGAGCCGGCGGCCCCCGGAATGAAGGAGAAATCCTCGGCCAGCGAGGAGGAGATCCATGGCACCTGCTCGCCGCGCGAGGCACGGGTGACGCCCATCTTGGTGCGGTTCAGCGTCTCCTCGGCCATCAGGTCGGGGACGCGGATTTCCTTGAGCAGTTCCTGCACGAACAGGCTGTGGTCGCCACCGGCGTCCGAGACCACCGAGGCCAGCGCGGCCGAATACATCACCAGCGTGCCGTTCGGCGCGATGACGGGCGTAAGGCCGGCCGAGAAGCTGCGGAACCGGCGCTCGAACGGGTTGCGCCTGGAGGCATCGATCAGCGCGATCTTGACGCCGGCGCCGCGCGTGTTGAGTTCGCCGAGCACGGTCTCCAGGCTGACACCGTCGCGGCGCACGTCGGATTCGGTCCAGATCTGCGCATCGACCGGCAGCATGTAGCTCTGGCGCGCCGACTGGATGCCGAAGCCGCTGAAGAACACCAGCGCCACCGAGCCCGGCTTGATCTTGCCATAGAGCTTGTCGAATGCGCGGCGCATACCGTCGCCGGTCAGGTTCTCGCCGATCTCGACCGAGAAGCCGTCGCGCTTGAGCTCGTCGGCGATGTCGCGCGCATCGTTGAGCGGTTCCTTCAGCGGAGCATCCGCATCCGGATATTTGGCGTTGCCGATGACCAGCGCATAGCGGTCGCCGGCCGCCAGGGATGGCGCAGTCGGGACGAGCGAAACGAGCAAAGGGAGAAGGAAAAGGAAGCGAATTTTCATAATCAGCGCGGTCCAGCCAAAAAGGCGCCGTTCCAGCTTGCGCCGCGGCGACCTTAACTTACGCTCTCTGCATTATCAAACCGGGGGGAGGGGGCGTCAACCTCTTGGAGATTCGGCATTATCGCGACGATTGACCGCAACGCAGGGTCGCGCCGGTAGCGGAATGAACGGGCTGTTATGTTTGTGTTCGATCCGACCTGGTTGGCCATTGCAGCGGCCATGTTGCAGCAGTGTTAGGGGAGTCATGTTTAGGGGACTCTTGGCGACGAAAATGTGATTGGTCTCACATTGCAGGTCTGCCGGCGTTGCAATCTCCGGTGTTTGACCTTTGCGGCGGACGATGGCTTGGTGCGTCCGCTCGTTCAGCTCCCCTCACAAAAAAGCAAAGCCAAGAGCCATGGGAAACGTCTACGAAATCTACGCCCTGCGCTACGCGACGATGTCGCCGCGCACCCCCAGCATGAACTTTCTTGCACCCGATCCGCATGACAGCGCGGCGCAGGATCTCGACTATTTCGTCTGGCTGATCCGAGGGCACGGCCGCGACATTCTGGTCGATACCGGCTTCAATGCCGAGGAGGCGAGCGCGCGGGCGCGCAAGCTGACGCTCAATCCAGTCGATGCGCTGGAGAGCTTTGGCGTCACAGCTTCGAGCATTCGCAACGTCATCGTCACGCACCTGCATTACGACCATGCCGGCAATCTCGACCGCTTCCCGAATGCGCGCTTCCATCTCCAGGAGCGTGAGATGGCTTACGCGACGGGGCGGTGCATGTGCAACGGACTGCTGCGACATCCGTTCTCGGTCGAGCACGTCACGCAGATGGTGCGCCATGTCTATGGCGAGCGCGTCACCTTCTATTCCGGCGACGGCGAGGTCGCGCCCGGAATCACCGTGCACCGTGTCGGCGGTCATTCCGACGGTCTGCAGGTGGTGAAGGTCGAGACCGCGCGCGGGCCCGTGGTGCTGGCGTCCGATGCCGCGCATTACTACGCCAATCTCCAGCGCAAGAGCCCGTTCCCGATCGTCTACAATGTCGGTGACATGGCGCAAGGCTGGGAAACGATCGAACGCCTCGCCGGCCACCCCGATCGATTCATCCCCGGCCACGATCCGATCGTGACGGAAATCTATCCACGCGCCAGCGACAAGGTCGATGCCTGGGCGCTGCACCTGCCGCCGTCGCGGTCGTTTGCGAAGTGACGGCGAAGCCTGCCCCATGCTCGTCGTCCCGGACAAGCGCGCCAAAGCGCGCGTAGATCCGGGACCCATAACCCCAGGGAGGAGTCGCCGCGCGAGCCGGCAACTCCGAGTCTTCGCCAAACATCTCCCTGTGGTTATGGGTCCCGGATCTGCGCTTCGCTCTAGACAACGCTTCGCGTTGTCGGGAGCTCTGCTTGTCCAGGACGACGATTGAGTTTTGGGCGGCGCCGCGCTTCGCGCCTCCTCATCATGAGGGTCAACTAATACGCCTGCTTGGCGTCGACCTCTTCGCTGGTCTAGATCAGGTTGAGGCTCGCTTCGATCTTGCCGAGCAGGCCCAAGAGCGCTCTTGCGGCTCAGATCAGCCAGGCCTGATATCCGCTGTACACCTGAAAGCAGTGCGCAAACGAGCAACGCCGGAGGTCCGTTGTGGGCCACAACCGGACTAAGCATCCGCACGCGAGCGACGGTGTGCCAGCCAATAGTTAATCTGCCAGCCCTCGTAGCCAAGCAATTCGCAAGAGCACCGTTCGTGATCTTCGGACCATGCTTCGAGTTCGTTTAGGAGCGCAAGCATGGCGTCTATCCGCCACTCATGGTCGGGTAACGCGTAGAGCAGTCTTCGGTGTGGCAGTTCAACTAATTCGCGTCGTATGAACCGGCCCGCAGCCACATGTCTGTCGAACATCCGCCAATATCGAATATTGACGTCGAACTCACGGGGGACAAAATGCAGGAAATAGGCAAGAGGCTTCGTGCCCCTCAGCATCAGGCCGAGTTCTCTACCGTTGTGCCCCAAATAGGGCAGTTGAGGAGGTTGCGCCGAACCCATGCTGAGCATGTTGATCGCCAACCGTTAATTTCCGCCTTGGGTCAAAAGCGCCGCTTTGAGTCTCAGCGGGCACCTCCGGTCTGACCTCTTCATCGGACATGTTCAGCTTCTGAGACGGGCGGCGACGTGGTGTCAGCGAGTGCCGGCAGGATCCCTGCAAGCAACGATATCGCGGGGAGATTTTCGCGCCGCTACCTCCGGCGGAGAGAATACCGCCAAATATCCTCCGTTCCCTGCGAGCTGATATGTGGCGACCTCGCGATAGCCGACGGCAGTCAATTCGCAGCGCAAGAGCTCAATTGGCGTGCCATGCTTCGGCGTCGGAAGCTCGAGATCGACAATTCCGACCCGCGCACCCTGCTTCAAGGCAGGCGCGAGATTGTAGAGGAACGCATAGGGTTGGGCGATCTCGTGATACATATGCACAAGGATTGCGGCATCCAGCGAGGAAGCGGGTAGACGCGGGTCGTGTGGTTCGCCGAGCGCGAATTGCACGTTCGTCAACTTCAGACGTTCTGTTCGCCTGGCGAGTTCGATGAGGTAATCCCGCGTGACGTCCTGGGCAACGATAGAGCCGGCAGGTCCGACGAGGTGCGAGAGCCTGACCGCGTGGTAGCCACTGCCTGCTCCAATGTCGCCGACTGTCATGCCTGGTTTCAGCTCAAGAACACGTGCGATTTGACCGGCCTCGTTGAGGGCATCGCGGTGCTCTTCGGCGGCGCGGCGTGGGCTGACGATCCGTGCAACAGGGCGCTGCGGTGAGGGAAACTCGTTTGCAGCGACTCCGGGGGGAGCCAGATAACCTATGTCAGCGGCGTATGCGCGAGTTGCGGCAAACGCCACAAGTAGCGCCGCTATACAAGCCAGTGCCGTCACGGGCCTACCAAGCTTCCTCAACCGGACCCCCAAACGCCGACGTCCGCGCCTCTATGAGTCCCTAATACGCCTGCTTCGCATCCGCCTCTTCGCTGGTCTGGATCAGGTCGAGGCTCGCTTCGATCTTCCCGAGCAGAGCCGAGAGCTGCTTGCGCTCCTGCGCGGAAAGGCAGGCGAGGATTTCGTCCTCACGCCGCAGCAATTGCGGGAACAGCTCTTCATAGAGCGCGCGGCCCTTCTTCGTCAGTTGCAGGCGGAATTCGCGGCGGTCGGCTTCGTTCTCGACGCGCTCGATCAGTTGCTCATTGAGCAGCGTGGTCACCGCGCGGCTGATGGTGGATTTGTGCGTGCGGGTGCATTGCGAAATGTACTGCGCGCTGCAGGCATCGTTGCGAAAGCCGAGCGTCGCGATGACGCGCCAGGCCGGAATGTCGAGGCCGTGGCGCTCCTGATATTCGACCGAAAGCGCGGCGCTGACCTCCGCCGCGAGCCGGTTGAGACGGAACGGCACGAACTTGAACAGATCGAGCCGCGCCTTCGGCCGAGGTGAGGCCTCGTCGGCCTGCCGTGTCTTCAGCGCGATGTCGCTGGATGTCCTCGCCAAGGAGAGCGCTCCGATTTCCAGTTGACGGCCGGCCGGCTCCGGTCCAAAATAGTTGCACGTGAGACTATCTAGCAGATCAGTCCTCTTCTGACCAGAGCCGAGGTTAGTGTATGGCGCCGGCCAATACGCATCAGGCCAAAACCCAGTTCGGCTATCGCCGTCATCCCGATCAGGACCGCCCCGGGCCAAGCCCCGCGGAGCATCCGGTCGTGATTGTCGGCGCGGGCCCGGTCGGGCTGTCGCTGGCGATCGATCTTGCCCAGCGCGGCCAGCGCGTCGTCCTTTTGGATGATGCCGACCGCATCGGCGAAGGCTCGCGCGCGATCTGCTTTTCGAAGCGCTCGCTGGAATATTGGGACCGGCTCGGCGTCGGCGACCGCATGGTCGAGAAGGGCGTGGTGTGGAGCGTCGGCCGGATCTTTCACGGCGAGTCCCAGCTCTACCAGTTCAACCTGCTGCCCGAAGACGGCCATAAGCGGCCGGCCTTCATCAATCTCCAGCAGTATTACGCCGAGGCCTATCTGGTCGATCGCATCAACGATCTGCCTGGTATCGACCTGCGCTGGCGCAACAAGGTGACGGCGCTCGAGCAGCGCAACGATTCCGCGCTGCTGACGATCGAGACGCCGGAGGGCGCCTATCGCCTCAATGCGCAATATGTCATTGCCTGCGACGGCGCGCGGTCCTCGCTGCGGCAGATGGTCGGTGCGGAATTTGCGGGCCAGGTGTTCGAGGACCAGTTCCTGATCGCGGACGTCAAGATGACGGCGGAATTCCCGACCGAGCGCTGGTTCTGGTTCGACCCGCCGTTCCATGCCGGACGTTCGGCGCTGCTGCACCGGCAGCCCGACGATGTCTGGCGCATCGACCTCCAGCTCAACCGCTATGCCGATCCGGTTCTCGAGAAGAAGCCCGAAAACGTGCGGCCGCGAATTGCGCGCATGCTCGGCCACGACAAGTTCGAGTTCGAGTGGATCTCGCTCTACAAATTCCAGTGCCGCCGAATGGACCGCTTCATCCATGGCCGCGTGATCTTCGCCGGCGATTCCGCGCATCAGGTCTCGCCCTTCGGCGCGCGCGGCGCCAATTCCGGGCTTGAAGACGCCGAGAACCTGTCCTGGAAGCTCGATCGCGTGCTGCGGGGTAAATCGCCCGCGAGCCTGCTGGAGAGTTACCACGTCGAACGCAGCATGGCGGCGGACGAGAACATCCGCGAGTCGACGCGCTCGACCGACTTCATGGCGCCGAACTCGCATCAGGAGGCGCGGCTGCGCAAGGCGGTACTGTCGCTGGCCAAGGAGACCGAGTTCGGCAAGCGAATGGTCAATGGCGGCCGGCTGTCGGTGCCTTGCAGCTATGATACGCCGCTGTCGTCGCGCGATGCGGATGCATGGCGCGGCGGTCCATCACCGGGCTGTTCCATGCTCGACGCCCCCGTTGGCGATCAGGCCTATCTGACGGACGCCTTCCGCAAGGGTGGAACGGACTTCACCTTGTTGTCGTTCAGCAATGGCGCCGCGATCGCTGCGCCTGACGGCGTCAGGGATATCCGCATCGGCGGCGCCGGCGGACTTGCCGACTCCCAGGGCCTCGTCGCGAAGCGCTACGACGCCGAGCCGGGGACGACTTATCTGCTCAGGCCCGACGGCTATGTCGCGGCGCGCTTCCGCCATCCGACGCGCGAAGCAGTTGCGGCTGCGCTGTCGCGAGCTCAAGGCTTGAATTGAGGTTTATATGCCGCTCTCCACCAGTTCGAACTTCGCGCGCCCCGACGACGCCTTCCGCGCCATCGTCGAGGCGCATCGCGGTCTCACGGAGGAGCAGAGCGCCGATTTCGATGCGGCGCTGGTGCTGATTCTCGCCAACCATATCGGCGACATCGACGTGCTGCGGGAAGCGATCGGGCTCGCCAGGCGCCGCATGGTCAACGGTCAGCAGCAACAACAGCAACAACAATAACCTCGTAAGGACGAATTGATGGCGAAGAACTTCGCATCCACCGGCGATCTCTCCGAGAAGACAATCACCTTCTCCGAGATCGGCACCGATCTCTATGCCTTCACCGCCGAGGGCGATCCGAACACGGCCGTGATCGTCGGCGACGACGGCTGCCTCGTGTTCGACGCGCAGGCAACGCCGGCGATGGCGAACAAGGTGATCGAGCGCGTGCGCACCGTCACCGACAAGCCGATCAAATATGTCGTGCTGTCGCACTATCACGCCGTGCGCGTGCTCGGGGCCTCCGCCTACAAGGCGCAAGGCATCGTCGCTTCGCAGGAGACTTATCGTCTCATCGAAGAGCGCGGCAAGCAGGATTGGGATTCCGAATACGGCCGCTTCCCGCGCCTGTTCCAGGATGCCCAAAGCATTCCCGGCCTGACCTGGCCGACGCTGACCTTCGAAGGCGAGATGTCGATCTATCTGGGAAAACGCGAGGTTCGGCTGATGCAGCTGGGGGCGGGCCACACCTCGGGCGACATCGTCGCCTGGGTGCCGGATGCCGAGGTCATGTTCTCCGGCGACCTCATCGAATACCACTCGGCCTGTTATTGCGGCGATGCGCATTTGCGCGAATGGCCGCTGACGCTGAACGAGATCCGCAACTTCAATCCGAAGGCGATCGCGCCGGGTCGAGGCGATGCGCTGAAGGGCACCGCCACCGTGCGCGAAGCCATCGCGATGACGCGCGACTTCGTCACCTCGCTGTACGGCGCTGCCGAAATCTCGGTCGCCAAGGGCCGCAGCTTAAAGGAATCGATGGCGGCGACGCGCGAGGTGATGGATCCGAAATTCCACAGCTTCGCCATCTACGAGCACTGCCTGCCGTTCAACGTGTCGCGCGCTTATGACGAAGCGTCGGGGATCGACGATCCCGTGATCTGGACCGACAAGCGCGACCAGGAAATGTGGGCTGCCTTGCAAGGAGGAGGATAGTCATGAACATCAACACCTCGCCTGATCAGATTGTCCGAAGCTCGGCCCAGGTGACGCCGGGCTACATGTCCGGCTTCGGCAACAGTTTTGAGACCGAGGCGTTGCCGGGCGCGCTGCCGATCGGGCGCAACTCGCCGCAGCGCTGCGCCTACGGGCTTTACGCCGAGCAATTGTCGGGCTCGCCCTTCACCGCGCCGCGCGGCACCAATGAGCGCTCCTGGCTCTATCGCATCCGGCCCTCGGTGAAGCATTCAGGCCGCTTCGAGAAGGCCGATGCGGGGCTGTGGCGCTCGGCGCCGTGCCATGAATACGATCTGCCGATCGCACAGCTGCGCTGGGACCCGACGCCGCTGCCGAAGGAGGACGTGACCTTCGTCCAGGGCGTGCAGACCATGACGACGGCCGGTGACGTCAACACGCAGGCCGGCATGGCCGCGCATGTCTACCTCGTCACCAAGTCGATGGTGGACCAGCATTTCTACAATGCCGACGGCGAGCTGATGTTCGTGCTTCAGCAGGGCAACCTTCGCCTCGTCACCGAGTTTGGCCGCATCGACGCCGAGCCCGGCGAGATCGTGGTGATCCCCCGCGGCGTCAAGTTCCGGGTCGAGATCCCGAATGGCCCGGCGCGCGGCTATCTCTGCGAAAACTACGGCGGCGCCTTTACGCTGCCGGAGCGCGGCCCGATCGGCGCCAACTGTCTCGCCAATGCGCGCGACTTCCTGACGCCGGTCGCGTATTACGAGGACAAGGACACGCCGACCGAGCTGTTCGTGAAATGGGGCGGGTCGCTGTTCAAGACGACCTTGCCGCATTCGCCGATCGACGTCGTCGCCTGGCACGGCAATTACGCGCCCTACAAATACGATCTGCGCACCTTCTCACCCGTCGGCGCGATCGGCTTCGACCATCCCGATCCCTCGATCTTCACGGTGCTGACCTCGCCGTCGGAGACCGCGGGCACCGCGAATATCGACTTTGTCATCTTCCCCGAGCGCTGGATGGTCGCCGACAACACCTTCCGTCCGCCCTGGTACCACATGAACATCATGAGCGAGTTCATGGGCCTGATCTACGGCGTCTATGACGCCAAGCCGCAAGGCTTCGTGCCGGGCGGCATCTCGCTTCACAATTGCATGCTGCCGCACGGCCCCGACCGCGATGCGTTCGAGCATGCCAGCAATGGCGAGCTGAAGCCGGTGAAGCTCACGGGCACCATGGCCTTCATGTTCGAAACCCGCTACCCGCAGCGCGTCACCGCGCATGCCGCGAAGTCGTCGACGCTGCAGGACGATTACGCCGATTGCTGGAAGGGTCTGGAAAAGCGCTTCGATCCGAGCAAGCCGTAGCTTTCTTCCCCTCTCCCCTTGTGGGAGAGGGTGGCATAGGCGGCCCTTGGCCGCCGTCTCTTAAGAACGCCGATGCTTTGCATCGGCTACCGCGTAGCGGCGAGACGGGTGAGGGGTCTCTCTCCGCGAGCGACTCTCTTGCAATTGAATTCGCCGATACAGACCCCTCATCCGGCGCTTCGCGCCACCTTCTCCCACAAGGGGAGAAGGGAGAAAGGACCGGGCCAAAAGTGACATCCCACCCCAACGACCCCAGCCTCCGCTCCTTCATCGAGGTCGATCCTTCTTCCGACTTCCCGATCCAGAACCTGCCCTATGGCGTGTTCTCGACCGCGGCCAATCCGACGCCGCGTGTCGGCGTCGCGATCGGCAATTACGTGCTCGATCTCTGGGAGCTCGAGCAGGATTCCCGGCTCGATGTCGGCCCGCTCGGCGTGTTCTCGGGCGCTTCGCTCAATCCCTTCATGGTGCTGGGGCCGAAGGTCTGGACGAAGACGCGGGCTCGCATCAGCGAGCTCCTGCGCGCGGACCATCCTGAGCTGCGCGACAACGAGGAGCTGCGCAGCCGCGCGCTGGTGCCGATGCGCGATGCAAGGCTGCATCTGCCCTTCGCGGTCTCCGGCTATACCGATTTCTATTCGTCGAGGGAGCACGCCACCAATGTCGGCGTGATGTTCCGCGGCAAGGACAACGCGCTGCAGCCGAACTGGCTGCACATGCCGATCGCCTATAACGGCCGCGCCTCCACCGTGGTGGTCACCGGCACCAAGGTGAAGCGGCCGCGCGGGCAGCTGAAGCCGCCGAACGTCGATGTGCCGAGCTTCGGGCCGTGCAAGCGGCTCGATTTCGAGCTGGAGATGGGCGTGGTGGTCGGCCAGCCCTCGCCGATGGGCGGCATGCTGACAGAGCAGCAGGCCGAAGAGATGATCTTCGGCTTCGTGCTGCTCAACGACTGGAGCGCGCGCGACATCCAGCAATGGGAATACGTGCCGCTCGGCCCGTTCCTGGCCAAGGCGTTCGCGACCTCGATCAGCCCGTGGGTGGTGACGCGCGAGGCGCTGGAGCCGTTCCGCCTGAAGGGACCGGAGCAGGAGCCGGTGCCGCTCGATTATCTGAAGCAGATGAAGCCCCAGAACTACGATGTCGAGCTGGACGTGTCCTTGCGCGCCGCCGGTGCCAATGCGCCTGCCAGCATCAGCCGCACCAATTTCAAGTACATGTACTGGTCCTCGGTGCAGCAGCTCATGCACCACGCCTCGAGCGGCTGCGCCATGAATGTCGGCGATCTCCTAGGCAGCGGCACGATCTCCGGTCCCGAGAAGAACCAGCGCGGCAGCTTGCTCGAGATCAGCTGGAACGGCACCGAGCCGGTGGAATTGCCTGGTGGCGTGAAGCGCTCATTCCTCGAGGACGGCGACAGCCTCGTCATGCGCGGCTGGTGCCAGGGCAACGGCTATCGCGTCGGCTTCGGCGAGGTCGAGGGGACGATTTTGGCGGCGGAGTGATTGCGTTCGGGCTTCGTAGAGTGGGTTAGCGCAGCGTAACCCACCTCTTTGGCGTCCGCGGCAGCGGAAGTGGTGGGTTACGCTGCGCTAACCCACCCTACGAGTTCACCGTTTCTCCGGCGGCACGTCGCGCACCCGCGCGCAATGCGCCGCGACGTCGTCGACGCTGTACTTCAGATGCACCCGCTTGTCCGATGGCACCTGCCTGGTCGTGCACACGCCCGGCCGCCATTCCTGCGTCGGCCGGATCGGGCGCGGGGCGAAGCCGCCGCCGCAGTTCGGGCAGACGTTGAAGAGTTTTGTCTCGACGCAGTCCGCGCAGAACGTGCATTCATAGGAGCAGATCCGCGCGTTTGTCGCATTCGGCGGCAGGTCGCAATCGCAATATTCACAGTTCGGTCGCAGCTGGAGGGCCATGACAAGAGTCTCCCGGATTGACTGGGATCATCGCAGACCGCGCGCGCAGCGCGAATGCCGTAGTTCCCTCGATTTCAGCCAGCCTTCAAATCCCTCAGCGGGAGCTTTGCGCTTTCCTTCAACCTGTCGAGCACGATCGAGGAGCGCACATGCGCCACGCTTTGGTGCGGCATCAGCACGTCGTTGACGAGGTTGGAGAGACCCTTGAGATCGCGCAGCACGGCTTTCAACACATAGTCGGCATCGCCTGTGAGCGAATAGGCCTCCTGGATCTCGTCGATCCGGTTCACCAGTGCGCGGAAGCGTTTTGAATTGTCCGGCGAGTGGGTCGCCAGCCCCACCTGGATGAAGGCGATGACGCCGAAGCCGAGCGCCTCGCTGGAGAGATCGGCATGATAGCCGGAGATCACCTTCTCCTCCTCCAGCCGCATCCGCCGCCGAGAGCATTGCGAGGCCGACAGGCCCGCGAGCTCAGCCAGCTCCTGGTTGGTGAGGCGGCCGTCGTCCTGCAGTGCGGTCAGGATCTTGAGGTCGAAGGCGTCCACGGAGATCATGCGTATTTCGTCCATTTTATGCATAGATCGTGCACACAATAGCCAAATCCCATCCTGTTTGCACGCTCCTTGCGCGTCTTATGAAGGATAGTTCCTTCCAGCAGCCATTTGGGAGAGCAGCATGGGTCCGTTTCCGCACGATGCACCGCCGGCCGCGATCAGCGCCGACAATCCGATGGGCACCGACGGCTTCGAGTTCGTCGAGTATGCGCACCCCAATCCGGGCGAGCTGCACGCGCTGTTCAAGCTGATGGGCTATGCGCCCGTCGCGCGGCACAAGACCAAGAAGATCACCGTCTACCGCCAGGGCGACATCAACTATCTCGTCAACGAGGAGCCCGGCACCCACGGCTACGAGTTCGTCGCCGCGCACGGCCCCTGCGCGCCCTCGATGGCGTTTCGCGTCGTCGATGCCAAGGCGGCCTATGAGCGCGCGATCGCGCTCGGCGCCGAGCCGGCCGATATGTCGTCGGCGCAGAAGACGCTCGACGTCCCCGCGATCAAGGGTATCGGCGGCAGCCTGCTCTATCTCGTCGACCGCTATGGCGCCAAGGGCTCGGCCTATGATGCCGAGTTCGAATGGCTTGGCGCGCGCGATCCGCGGCCCGCGGGCGCCGGCCTGTTCTATCTCGACCATCTCACCCACAACGTCCATCGCGGCCGCATGGATGTCTGGGCCGGCTTCTATGAGAAGCTGTTCAACTTCCGCCAGATCCGTTTCTTCGACATTGAGGGCCGCGCTTCCGGCCTGTTCTCGCGGGCGCTGACCAGCCCGGACGGCAAGATCCGGATTCCGATCAATGAGGACGCCGGCGATTCCGGCCAGATCGAGGAATATCTGAAGACCTATCGCGGCGAGGGCATCCAGCACATCGCCTGCGGCTGCCGCGACATCTATCGCACCATCGAAGACCTGCGCGAGGCAGGCCTGCCGTTCATGCCGTCGCCGCCAAACACCTATTTCGAGAAGGTCGACACGCGCCTGCCCAAGCACGGCGAGGACCTCGCGCGCTTGCAGAAGAACGGCATCCTGATCGACGGCGAAGGTGTGGTCGAAGGCGGCCAGACCAAGGTGCTGCTGCAGATCTTCTCGGCCAACGCGATCGGCCCGATCTTCTTCGAGTTCATCCAGCGCAAGGGCGACGACGGCTTTGGCGAGGGCAATTTCAAGGCCCTGTTCGAATCGATCGAGGAAGACCAGATCCGGCGCGGGGTGCTGAAGGTGGGGAACGCGGCGTAAGGTGGCGCGATAGCCACGCTCGCGCATCATCCAAAGCTGTCGTCCCGGACAAGCGCGCCCAAAGCGCGCGCAGATCCGGGACCCATAACCACAGGATTGTGTGGTAGCGCGAGCCGACAACCACGAGTCTTCGCTAAACCACTCCATGTGGCTATGGGTCCCGGATCAGCGCTCCGCTCCAGACAACGCGGCGCGTTGTCGGGAGCTCCGCTTGTCCGGGACGACGGCGGAGTGTGATGCGACAGCGGGAGGCTAACGCCCCGCCCACGCCTTCGTCACCGCGGCGATCTCCGCCGCCTCCGGCTCGCGCACGGCCGACGGCGTGCGCGAGAACCGCGGCGCCGGTGCGGGTTGCTTCACGCCGTGGCGCTCGACGAAGACGTTGCGGGCGACCATGTGCGGATGTTTTGTCGCCTCCGACATGGTCAGCACCGGCGCGAAGCAGATGTCGGTGCCTTCCATGATCTTGCACCAGTCCTCGCGCGTCTTGCTCTTGAACACCGCCTTCAGCTTCTCCTTCAGCGCCGGCCAGGCCTTGGGGTTCATCTGCGCGTCGAAATCCGCATCCGTCAGGCCCGCGTGCTCGCGCAGCAGCGCGTAGAATTGCGGCTCGATCGAGCCGATCGAGACGAAGTGGCCGCAGGCGCATTCGTAGACGCCGTAGAAGTGCGCGCCGCCGTCGAGGAAGTTCTGGTTGCGGCCCTCGGTCCATCGCCCGAGCGTGGTCATGTCGAAGAAGAACGACATCAGCGATGCCGCGCCGTCGCACATCGCGGCATCGACCACCTGCCCCTTGCCGGACTTCGATGCTTCCAGCAGCGCCGCGAGCACGCCGACGACGAGATAGAGCGCGCCGCCGCCGAAATCACCGACGAGGTTGAGTGGCGGCACCGGCGCTTCCTTCGTGCCGATCGCGGCGAGCGCGCCGGTGATGGAGATGTAATTGATGTCATGGCCGGCGGCATTGGCGAGCGGGCCTTCCTGGCCCCAGCCGGTCATGCGGCCGTAGACGAGTCTTGGATTGCGCGCGAGCACCACGTCAGGCCCGAGCCCGAGCCGCTCCATCACGCCGGGACGGAAGCCTTCCACCAGCGCATCGGCGCTGGCGAGCAGGTCGAGCACCTCTGCAATCGCCGCCTTGTCCTTGAGATCGAGCTCGATCACCTTGCGGCCGCGGCCCGCCACCGACTTCATGCTCTTCTTCGCACCGACGCGGTCGAGCGTGACGACATCAGCGCCCATGTCGGCCAGCATCATGCAGGCGAACGGGCCGGGCCCGATGCCGGCGAATTCGACGATGCGGAAGCCCGAGAGCGGGCCGGAGGTGCGGACGGAGGAGGTGGGAGCTGATTTATCGAGCACGTTGTTGTTTCCTCGGGTCGCGGGCAAGTGCCGGTGATCCGGCAAACGCCTCACGTTGCTCTTGGGGGCGAGTTAATCGGCTGATTAACTTTTCTCGCCTTCCCGCCAGCGAGGCAAGCGGTTTTCATGCCGCATGCGCAAAATAAAACGGCGCGCACCGGAGTGCGCGCCGCGGAAAATTTGTGTCGAGACGCTGGAGCGGGATTGTCAGCCCGCCGCAGCCACCGCGCGCTGCGCCATCACCTTGATCAGATTGGCGCGGTAGTCGGACGAGCCGTGGATATCGGACAGAAGTCCGCTCGCCGGAATGTTGACGCTGTCGATCGCCAAAGGCGACCAGTTCGCCTTCAGTGCAGCTTCGATGGCGCCAACCCGCATCACGCCACTTTGTGACGCACCGGTCACGGCCACGCGAACGTCGCCCGACTTGGTCTGGGCAACGAACACGCCGGTGAGCGCAAAGCGCGAGGCGGGATGTGGGAATTTTGCGTAGCCCGCTTTCGCCGGAATCGGGAACGAGACGGCGGTGATGATCTCGCCGTCCTCAAGCGCCGTCGAGAACAGGCCTTTGAAGTAGTCGTCCGCGGCAATCGAGCGCTTGTTGGTCTTGATCGTCGCGCCCAGCGCCAGCGTCGCGGCCGGATAGTCCGCGGCGGGGTCGTTGTTGGCCAGCGAGCCGCCGATCGTGCCGCGATAGCGCACGGCGGGATCGCCGATCAGCGAGGCCAGATACGCAACCGCCGGGATCGCCTTCTTCGCGACGTCGCTGGTGGCGACGTCGTAATGCGGCGTTGCGGCCTTGATGGTCAGCGTGTCGCCGGCGGCTTCGACGCCGATCAGCTCCTTGATCTTGCCGAGATCGATCACATCCGATGGGCTGGCGAGCCGCTGCTTCATCACCGGCAGCAGCGTCTGTCCGCCGGACAGGAATTTCGCCTCGCTGCTCTTGCCGAACAGGCTGGCGGCTTCGTCGACCGAGGAGGCGCGATGATAGGTTGTCTGGTACATCTTCGTTCCTCCCTCTTAAGCCGCGTTGATCGTGCGCCACACCCGATCCGGGGTTGCGGGCATTTCCAGGTTGTTCTTGCCGATCGCATCCGTGATCGCGTTGATCACGGCCGCTGACGCCCCGATCGCGCCGGCCTCACCGCAACCCTTGATGCCCAGCGGATTGCCCGGGCACAGCGTCGTGGTGTGGGAGAGGTTGAACGAGGGCACATCGTCGGCGCGCGGCATGGCGTAGTCCATGAACGAGGCCGTGACCGGCTGGCCGTTGACATCGTAGATCGCGTGCTCGAGCAGCGCCTGTCCGATGCCTTGAACCAGGCCGCCATGGACCTGGCCCTCGACGATCATCGGGTTGATCAGCCGGCCGAAATCGTCGGCCGCGACGAAGTTGACGAAGGAGGTCTTGCCGGTGCCGGGATCGACCTCGAGCTCGCAGATATAGGTGCCGGCCGGGAAGGTGAAGTTGGTCGGATCGTAGAAGGCGCTTTCCTTCAGGCCGGGCTCCATCCCGTCAGGCAGATTGTGCGCGGTATAGGCTGCGAGAGCGACCATCGGGAAGGCGATCGCCTTGTCGGTGCCGGTCACCTTGAACTCGCCGTTCTCGATGACGATGTCGGCTTCCGACGCCTCCAGCGCATGCGCTGCGATCTTCTTGGCCTTGGATTCGACCTTCTCCATCGCCTTCAGGATCGCGGTGAGACCGACGGCCGCCGAGCGCGAGCCATAGGTGCCCATGCCGAACTGCACCTTGTCGGTGTCGCCGTGGACGATCGAGACCTGGCTGATGGGAACACCCAGGCGATCGGCAACGAGCTGGCAGAACGTCGTCTCATGACCCTGGCCGTGGCTGTGCGAGCCCGTCAGGATCTCGATGGTGCCGACCGGGTTGACGCGTACCTCGGCCGATTCCCACAGGCCGACGCCGGCGCCGAGGCTACCGACAGCCTTCGACGGCGCGATGCCGCAGGCCTCGATGTAGCAGGACACGCCGATGCCGCGAAGCTTGCCTTGCGACTTTGCTTGCGCCTTGCGCGCGGCGAAGCCGGCATAGTCGATCGCCTTCATCGCGGCGTCGAGCGAGGCGTTAAAGTCGCCGGTGTCATAGGCCATGATCACGGGCGTCTGGTGCGGGAACTGGGTGATGAAGTTGGCCCGGCGCAGCGCCGCCGGATCGACCTTCAGCTGCCGCGCCGCCGTCTCCATCAACCGCTCAATCAGATAGCTCGCCTCGGGACGGCCCGCGCCGCGATAGGCGTCGACCGGCGTGGTGTTGGTGTAGACGCCGATCACCTCGGCATGGATCGCCGGGATGTTGTACTGACCCGACAGCAGCGTCGCGTAGAGATAGGTCGGCACCGAGGACGAGAACAGCGACATGTAGGCGCCGAAATTGGCGTAGGTCTTCACCTTGAAGCCGGTGATCTTGTTGTTGGCGTCGAACGCCATCTCGGCATGGGTAACATGGTCGCGGCCATGCGCGTCGGTGAGGAAGGCCTCGGTGCGGTCGCCGGTCCACTTCACCGGACGGCCGACCTTCTTGGAGGCCCACAGCGCCACCATCTCTTCCGGGTAGATGAAGATCTTCGAGCCGAAGCCGCCGCCGACGTCGGGCGCGATCACGCGCAGCTTGTGCTCGGGGGCGATGTTGTAGAACGCCGACAGCACGAGGCGGGCGACGTGCGGGTTCTGCGACGTCGTGTAGAGCGTGAAATGCTCTTCCGCCGCGTCGTAGTCGGCGATCGCCGCGCGCGGCTCCATCGCGTTCGGCGCGAGGCGGTTGTTGGTGACGTCGAGCTTCACGACATTGGCGGCCTTGGCGAAGGCGGCATCCGTCGCGCCTTCGTCGCCGATCACCCAGTCATAGACCTGGTTGCCGGGAGCCTCGGGATGAAGCTGCGGCGCGCCGGCCTTGATGGCGGCGTGGACGTCGGCAACCGCGGGAAGCTCCTCGTAATCGACCACGACGGCTTCCGCCGCGTCGCGCGCCAGATTCTTGCTGTCGGCGATCACGACCGCGACGGCCTGACCGACGAAGCGCACCGTCTCCGGCGCCATCGCCGGCCAGGCGCCCATCTTCATCGGGCTGCCGTCCTTGGAGGTGATGGCCCAGCCGCAGATGAGGTTGCCGACCTTGTCGTCGACGAGCTGCTGGCCTGTGAGCACTGCGACCACACCCGGCATCTTCAGCGCGGCGGAGGAGTCGATCCCCTTCACCTTGGCATGCGCATGCGGGCTGCGGATGAAATGGGCATGGGTCATGCCCAGCAATTTGATGTCGTCCACATACCGGCCCTTGCCGGTGATGAAACGCTTGTCTTCCTTGCGCACGACGCGCGCGCCGATGCCTTCAACACCCATGTCTGGTCCTCCCGACCGGAAATTGTTTTGACCGCGCTGTCCATCGGCAGCTGCGGCGGTGGTTCTTCTTTCGAGGCGCGCCGCTTACTCGGCCGCCTGCGAGACCTTCATGCGGCCGGCTGCATCCAGCACGGCTTTGACGATGTTGTGGTAGCCGGTGCAGCGGCAGATATTGCCCTCGAGCTCATGACGAACGGTGGCCTCGTCGAGCTGGCCGCCGTAACGATGCACGATGTCGATCGCCGACATGATCATGCCCGGGGTGCAATAGCCGCATTGCAGACCGTGATTGTCGCGGAAGGCGGCCTGCATCGGGTGCAGCTCGTCGCCCTTGGCGATACCCTCGATGGTGGTGACGTTGGCGCCGTCGGCCTGGCCCGCCAGCATGGTGCAGGATTTCACCGCGCGGCCGTCCATGTGCACGACGCAGGCGCCGCACTGGCTGGTGTCGCAGCCGACATGGGTCCCGGTCAGATTGAGGTGATCGCGCAGCAGATGGACCAGCAGCGTGCGGTCCTCGACATCGACAGCAACGGCCTTGCCGTTCACCGTCAGTTTGACTGTAGACACGTGAGTACCTCCCGAATGTTTGTAGTTATTCTAATTAGAGACAGCGCGAACGGAACTTTGCAACTGGGATTTTGGTGGCCGCGCGTCATGGAAAGGTCATCGTGGCGGCTGTCGCAGACGCACGATTCGGTCACGACATGTCGCGCCGTCACCAGCGCATGGCGCGACCTTGCAATGAGCTTGCGAAAACGGTGTCCATGTCGTCAGATGCGGCCTGCGCTCAACCGCTATCGCGCGAAGCGCTGGCCTTGAGCGCTGGCCTTGGACGTCGCGCGCCTCGCGCGTCGCTCCTCCCTTTGATGCCTAGTTCCTTGTCACGAATAGGAGCACGCGCTCACGCCCTTGTAATCGCGATCTTGGTAGTAGGCGGAAGCTATCTAAGTCATTGATTTTGTTCGCTGCGATGCAGCGAGACGTCGCCGGCCGGGACGTCCGGGTGTTGCGACGCCGACGCCCCATTCCGCCATTCCTGGCGCGCAACGGAGTCTGTCATCGGGCCGCGCTTCGCGCGGACCCGTTGGTCGCGCCCCGCAATGCCTTTGAATGAATGAGACGCGGCAAAGCAGGACTAGTACTTCCTGGCGATTGATCGCAGCCGGGCGCCCCCCTAGTCGAACCGTACAAGCAACAGCCAAAAGGGGTGGAAGCGATGCAGATGAACGACAGTCAGCGGATCCCGGCGTCGAAGGCCACGGTGTGGGCTGCGCTCAACGATCCCGATATTCTCAGACGCTGCATTCCCGGCTGCCAATCGCTCGAGATGGCATCGCCGACGGAGATGACGGCGACCGTGGTGCTGAAGGTCGGCCCGGTGAAGGCGACGTTCAGCGGCAAGGTGACGCTGACCGATATCGATGCGCCCAACGGCTACCGCATCGTCGGCGAAGGCGCCGGCGGCGTCGCGGGCTTTGCCAAGGGCGGCGCGAAGGTCAGGCTGGAAGAAGAATCGCCCGATGTCACCATCCTGCATTACGAGGCCGACGCGCAGATCGGCGGCAAGCTCGCACAGCTCGGCTCGCGGCTGATCGACTCGACGTCGCGAAAACTCGCCGCGAACTTCTTCGAAAGTTTTGCGGCGGTGGTAGCGCCATCATCCTGACCGATGCGCGCGGTACCCTCTCACCTCAGTCGTCGTCCCGGATCTGCACGTCGCTTCGCTCGGTTTGTCCGGGACGACGGTTGAGTCTTGGTCTTGCCGTAATCCGATGCCGCATTTCGGGCTGAAAAATACGGGCAAGACGCAAGTCAGGACAACGAGATGAGCGGCGAAAGCTGCCGATGATATGCACTACTACCTTCCGCCTATACTAAGCGCGAAAAGGCGATGCTGTAATTTCGAACGATGGCTCGCAGGCAAACTGCACATCACGAGCGCAGCGCGCTCAGGCGCCCAACGAGGCGTGCACAACAACATCGCGGAGGGAATACATGACCTTTGGAACGAAGGGCTTCTTGGCTGGCATCTCGATGATTGCGATGCTCGCCGCCGTTACATCCGGCACTCGCGCCAACGAGACCGTGCTCAAGGCGCAATCGGATGCGAACCAGTGGGCCGTCGCCGGCCACGACTACGGCAACACGCGCTTCAGCCCGCTGAAGCAGATCAACACCGAGAACGCCGGCAAGCTGACGCTCGCCTATTCGTTCTCGCTGGCGTCGCTGCGCTCGAACGAATCCTCGCCGATCGTCATCGGCAACACGCTCTACGTTTCGAGCTCCTGGGGCCCGAAATACGTCTATGCGCTCGATGCGGCCACCGGTGCGCGCAAATGGACCTGGGAGCCCGACATTCCCGAGGACGTGCTGCAATACGCCTGCTGCGACGTGAACAATCGCGGCGTCACCTATGCCGACGGCAAGATCTTCGTCGGCCGCCTCGACGGCAAGCTGACGGCGCTGGATGCCGCGACCGGCAAGGCGCTGTGGACGGCGAAGGTGGTCGACTACAAGCAGGGGTCGGTCATCACCTCGCCGCCGCTTGTCGTGCGCGACAAGGTCATCACCGGCTTCGGCGGCGGCGAATACGGCGTGCGCGGCTCGCTGCAGGCCTTCGACATCAACACCGGCAAGCAGCTGTGGCAGACCTTCACCGTTCCTTCGCCGGATGAGCCCGGTGGCGACTCCTGGAAGGGCGACTCCGCCCAGCATGGCGGCGGCGCGGCCTGGCTGGTCGGCTCCTACGATCCGAAGAGCGACACGGTATATTGGGGCACCAGCAATCCCGGCCCGTGGAACACCGCGGTGCGGTCGACCGGCGACGGCAATTTCGGCAAGCTGACCAACCTCTACACCGCCTCGACGGTGGCGTTCGATCCCAACACCGGCAAGATCAAGTGGCACATCCAGACCACGCCGGCCGATGCCTGGGACTATGACGGCGTCAATGAAGCCGTGCTCGCGGATCTGAAGATCGGCGGCAGCACAGTTCCGGCGCTGATGAAGGCGGATCGCAATGGCTACTTCTTCGTCGCCAACCGCGAGACCGGTAAGGTGTTGTCGGCGGAGAAATACGTGTTCTCCAACTGGGCCAAGAAATGGGACGTCGCCACGATGCGCGCGGTCGAGGATCCCGACAAGCGGCCCGGGCCGAATCATCCCGCCAAGGACATCTGCCCGAACCTGATCGGCGGCAAGAACTGGCAGCCGATGTCGTTCAATCCGCAGACCGGACTCGTCTACATCCCGTCCAACAATGTCTGCATGGACTGGTCGGTCTCCGATGTCGCCTACAAGCGCGGCGTGTTCTATCTCGGCGCCGAATTCCCGACCAAGGAAGGCCCCGGCGGCTTCCTCGGCGAGCTCGTGGCCTGGGATCCGGTCGCGCAGAAGAAGGTCTGGTCGATCAAGGAAGACCTGCCGTTCAACGGCGGCACGCTGACCACCGGCGGCGGCCTCGTGTTTGCCGGCAACATCCATGGCGACTTCCGTGCCATCGATGCGAAGTCCGGCAAGGTGCTGTGGAGCAAGAATCTCGGCTCCGGCATCGGCGCGGGTCCGGTGACTTACCAGGTCGACGGCAAGCAATATGTCGCCATCGTTGTCGGCCGCACGGCTGCGCTGCCGGCGTTCCTGGGCGAGGTAGGAAAGAAGATGACGGCCGCAGCTCCCGAGGGCGGTTCGCTCTTCGTGTTCTCCGTCCAGTGACCACTCGCGCGCGTATCCTCTCGAGGTGACGGGATACGCGCGCGCTTTTTCCAGACTTTAGTCGCGGCATCGGCCGACGCCTGATGCCGCCGCGCCTGGCTCAACGAACTCCGGCCCAACAACGCTATGGGAGACGAGGATGCGTGCCAATCATTCTGCCATCGGTGCGAGCCGACGCCGCTCCATCTCGGCCTTGCTCGCATGTGCCGCCGCGGCGCTGATCGTTCCGGCCTCGCCGCTACACGCCGACGAGGCACAGCCGCTCCGTCTCTGCGCCGATCCGACCAACCTTCCATTCTCGAGCGATAGTCCGTCGCAGCCGGGCTTCTATGTCGAGATTGGGCAGGCGCTGGCGCAGGCGCTCGGCCGGCCGATCGCCTACGACTGGTACAAATCCTATTTCGGCAAGCGCACCGTGCGCGTCACCCTGCTCGGCAAGCAATGCGACGCCATGATCGGGCTGCCGCGGTCCGAGGATTTCATGGGACCGGCCGTGATCTTCTCCAGCACCGTCGCGAAGGAGGGCTATGCCCTCGTCGCCGCCAAGGGGCTGGCCCTCGGCGGCATCGACGGCCTCAAGGGCAAACGTGTTGCCGTGCAGTTCGCCAGCACGCCGCAAAACCTGCTCGCGAGCCGCGACGACATCCAGAAGGTGACGGTGCTGTCGCCCGAGGAAGGCATGCAGGCGCTCGACCAGGGCAGGGCCGACGTCGCCTTCATCTGGGGGCCGGTCGCCGGCTGGCTGAACAAGACCAGCTACAACAGTCGCTATCAGATCGAGCTCACCGAAGGCGAAGGCCTGTCATGGGACGCCGCCATCGGTTTTGCGAAGACCTCGACGGACCTGCGTGATCGCGTCGATGCCGTGCTGCCGCAGCTTCAGAGGACGATCGGCGAGCTCGCAGCGAAATACGGCCTGCCGACTGGCGAGCCGGTTCGCTTCGGCGAGGGCCGGACGGTGCCGGCGGGAACGACGACGGGGACCGGAACCGGAACCAGCGTGGCGCAGGTCGCCAATGTGGTGGCGACCGAGACCAAGGGCGACGCGGCCGCGCCAGGCGCGGAGGCTGTCGGCGCGGGCAAGGAGATCTTCAACGGAACCTGTGCGCATTGCCACGGTCCCGACGCGATCCAGAGCGAGCGGAAGATCGATCTACGGCTGCTGCGTCACCGTTACGGCGACGAGATGCGCGAGAAGTTCTGGACGACCGTGCATGAGGGCCGGCCGGCCAAGGGCATGCCGGCCTGGAAGGAGGTCTTCACCGACGACCAGTTTGACAACATCTATTCCTTCCTGCTGACGGTCCAGTCCGAATCGAACGACTGAACGATCTTGACCGAGCCCGATCGGGAGGATGTGCTAGCGTCCATCCGGTGCCATCCCGGTGCCGGACGGGTGCCGCATGGTTCGGCCTCTTCCGCTCCGGCGGTGGATGCCTGTACGGTGCATTATTCGGCGGTGCAGTCCTGTGAAGGCGCCATGACCAGTTTCCTGATCATCGACGATCATCCGCTGTTTCGCGAGGCGCTCGGCAATGCGGTGCGACTGGCCTTGCCGGAGGCGCGGATCTTCGAGGCGATGTCGATCGAGGATGCCCTTCATATCCTGACGGCCGAGCAGGGCGAGGGCATCGACCTCGCGCTGCTCGACCTCCTGCTGCCGGATTCGACCGGCTTCTCCGGCTTTCTGCGGTTGCGCGAGGCCTATCCGCGCCTGCCCGTCGCCATCGTGTCGAGCGACGAGGACCAGCGCGTCGTCCGCGAGGCGCTGGAGCTGGGGGCCGCCGGTTATCTGCCGAAGTCGATGTCGAAGCGCGAACTGGCGCAATCGATCGAGGGCGTGCTGAAGGGATCGGTGTCGGTGCCCAAGGACTTCGTGGCGGCGCCGCAGCGGCGGCGGGCCGAGGCCAGCAAGGCGCTCGAGGTCAAGCTGCGCGAGCTCACACCGCAGCAGCTTCGCGTGCTCGATCTGCTGCGGCGCGGCTATCCGAACCGGCAGATCGCGCAGGAGCTTCAGCTCGCCGAATCCACGGTGAAGGCGCATATCACCGAGATCCTGCGCAAGCTCGGTCTGTTCAGCCGCAACAAGGCGATCATCGAGATCGGCAAGATGGACTTGCCCGATCCCAAGGCCCGGCCCTATGCGCGCGCCGACCGCGGGCGGCCGCAATGACGCGCGATGTCGTGCTTGACGTCGTGCTTGACCTGGATCAAGTCGGTTTGACCCGGCTGGGACATTCTCGTTTCGACCTCGAACCCGGCAATAATTTGGGCAATAATCAGGGAATGGCGCATCCGTGATGCGATTTCTGATTGTCGAAGATCATCCGCTGTTTCGCGAAGCCCTCGAGGGCGCGCTCCAGATGGTGGCGCCGGCGGCCGAGATCCTTCAGGCGACGTCGATCGACGGTGCGCTCGAGCAGGGAGCAGTGACCACCGGGCTCGATCTCATCCTGCTCGATCTGTCGATGCCGGGCACCACGGGTCTTTCGGGCATCATCCGCATCCGCAAGGCATTTCCCAGGATCCCCGTCGTCATCGTATCCGGGCATCAGGATCCGCAGATCATGTCCGGCGCCTTGTCGCTCGGCGTCTCCGGCTACATCCTCAAATCGTCGTCCAAGCAGGATCTGGCGCAGTCGATCGGCGAGGTGCTGCGCGGCTCGGTCTGTGTCCCCTCCGCCTATCGCGGACTTGTCCGCCCGCAACGCGCGGCCGGGCCCGCGCAGGATCTCATCAGGCGCCTGCACGATCTGACGCCGCAGCAATTGCGCGTGCTCGAGATGCTCAAGCGCGGCCTGCAGAACAAGCAGATCGCCTATGAGCTGAAGATTTCCGAGACCACGGTGAAGGTCCACGTCTCCGACATCCTGCGCAAGCTCAACGTGCTGAGCCGCACCAAGGCGATCGTCGAAATGTCTCGGATCGATTTCGCGACGCTGGCAGCCGAGGGCACCGGCCCGAAGCGGGAGCGTTCGCAGGCCGATCCGCCCTCGGGATAGCCAGGCGTCAGTCATCGGAACGAGGCGCGAACCTCATCGACGGTTCCCTCCGGATTTTGGAGGTGAGGGTAGTGTCCAATGCCGGGGAGAAGCGCGAATTCCGCGCGGACCCTTTCAGCGAGTTCTGCTCCCATCTCCTTCTTGATGTAGAGATCTTTCTCACCCCAAACCACCTTCAACGGAGTTTTGAGCCGAGCGAGTTGCGATTCGAAGTGGTCTTGGTCTCGCGTGAAGTGCGAGTAGTAATGGGAGAAAGCGTCTACGGTCGTCATGGCGCCGTGGCTCCATCCGTGGGACATGTCGTCCCTGAATTCCCGCGCAACTTCGAACTGCGCTTCCTTGGGCAAGCCTCTTGTGAAGACGTTTTCCAGGATCTCGTCGCGATTCCTGTTCATGTTAGCGCGGACCTGCTCCATGGCAGGTCCCGCCTTCAGATTTTGCAGATTCTCGGACATGAACTGCGGCCTGTTGAACGGGGCGAAGTCGCCAACGATGATGGCCCTTGCGATATCAGGTTTTTCCACCGCCAGCAGGAGTGCCGGCAGGGCTCCGATGTCCGTTGCGTAGATCGTGAGCCTGGATGCGTCGATGCCTGCTTTCGCGATGTACTGGTCCAGAACATGCGCGTAGTCCTTCGGCGCGTAGGAGAACCTGTCGACCGCGGGCCTCGATGAAAGACCGTAGCCCGGCCAATCGAAGGCATGGACTTCGTAGTCATCGGCGAGGGCCGCGCCGATATCCTTCCAGGCATACAGGGTCTCTGGAAAGCCGTGCAGAAAGAGAACGGTCCCCCTCGGTCTCGCGCTGCGCAGAACCATCCTTCTGAGCGTGATGTCTTTGCTGATCTCGAAGAAACCGATAGGGTTGTCGTTGATCCGCTGTGACATGGTCAGTGTCCTTTCATCCCGTTGCGAGATCGGCGTGCAGGTCGAGGTGATCTGGAGGCCAAGGAGGCCCGGCGGAGAAGAGTTCGGGCCTGCTGCTACGCCTGATGCTCGAGTACGGCCTGCGGCGTGTTCCGAAAGCTGATGGCCATGCGATTGTAGGCGTTCATCAAGCCAATCGCGATCGTGAGATCCACGAGCTCCCGTTCGTTGAACACGGCACGGGCGGCCTGATACGCTTCGTCCGGCACGTTGGTCTCCGCGACGCGCGTCACCGTTTCGGCCCATGCCAGGGCGCCGCGTTCGCGCTCATCGAAGAGGTTGCCGCCCTCCCTCCACGCCTGTACCAGCGCGATCTTTTCGATCTTCACTCCCTTCTTGAGCAAGTCGCGCGTGTGCGAGTCGAGACAGTACGCGCAGCTGTTGATCTGGGAAATTCGCAGATAGACCAGGTCGACCAACGCAGGGGAAAGGCTGCTCTGCATGACGTAGCCGTAGACGCCGCCCAGCGCTTTCACGCCTGCCGGTGCGATCTGATTGTAGTCGAGGCGCTTGCTCATTTTAGCTCCTTGATGAACGGAAGTGGCCAGGTCTTTTTCGTCGCTCGCCGCTGTCACTTCACCAATGCGAGCAGCGGCTTGCCTTTTTCGACGATATAGGTGGCGAGTTCGCTGCCGGTGACGCTGCCGACGTTCCTTGCCGCATGAACCGTTCCGGCCGGAATGAACAGGACGTCGCCGGCCTTCAGCGTGATCGGCGGCTTGTCCTCGATCTGGTACTCGAGCGAACCCTCGAGGACATAGATGATCTCTTCGCCGGGATGCGTGTGCTTGCCGAAGGCCACTCCCGGGGCGAGGTCGACGCGTACCTGGACGGCTTCGCGACCGGGGGCAGAGAGATCGTGCCGCTGCAGATCGGTGCGCGTCACGCCCGCCTGCTGAGCCTGTGCCGCGCTGGAAGCCAGAACGCTTCCGACGACAAGCGCCGCGATCGCCAGGATTTTCTTCTTCACTTGATGCTCGCTCATTTCGTGCTCCCTTGGGCAGAATGTTCAGATCGATTTGCGCAGCGACCGGAAGCCTGTGCGGACCTCTTCCGCAAAAAGTCGCGGCTGTTCCCAGGCTGCAAAGTGTCCGCCTTGGTCGACCTTGTTGTAGTGAATGAGCTTGTGATAGGCGCGCTCGGTCCAGCTGCGCGGAGCCTGGTAGATTTCGCCTGGAAAGACGCTCACGGCGGCGGGAATCGAGATGCCGACCGCGTTCAGTGCGCTCATTCCCTTGTTTTCCCAATAGAAGCGGGCCGCCGAGATCGCGGTGTTCGTCAGCCAGTAGAGTGTGATGTCGTCGAGGACGTCGTCGCGCGTGACGTCGCCTGCGGAGTGCCCATTGATGGTGCGCCCGAGCACGGCCGAAGTGATCGCCGCCGCCGGCTGCGCATCACCGTCACCGTGGTCGAGAATCCAAGCGGCAAGGCCGACCGGCGAATCCGCCAAGCCGTAGAGCGTCTGCGGCCGCGTCGCCATCATCGCGGCGTAGGCAAAATGCCTGGCGCGAAAATCCTTCACCTGGTCGAAGGCGCGTTGCTCGTCGGCAGAGAGACCGGATGGTGCCTCACCGCTCTGCAACGCCTTGGTGATCTCCGGCGGAATCGTGCCGGGGAAGTTGGTGTGGATGCCCAGCAGTTCCGGCGGCGCCTGTTCGGCCATCGCATTGGAAATGAGAGCACCGATGTCCCCGCCTTGCGCGACAAAGCGGGTGTAGCCAAGGCGCTTCATCAGTTCGACCCATGCGCGCGCGACGCGAGGGGGGCCCCAGCCGCTGGTGGTCGGTTTGCCCGAAAACCCGTAGCCGGGAACGGACGGGATCACGATATGGAAAGCGTCCGATGCGCTCGCGCCGTGCGCCGTGGGATTGGTGAGAGGATCGATGATCTTCAACTGCTCGATGATCGAACCGGGCCATCCATGCGTGACGATGAGCGGCAGGGCATTTTCATGCTTCGAACGAACGTGAAGGAAATGAATGTCCAGCCCATCGATCTCGGTGATGAACTGGGGCAGGACGTTCAACTTTGCCTCGATCTTCCGCCAGTCGTAGTCCGTCGCCCAGTAGCGCGCGAGGTCCCGAAGGATCGCAAGCTGTACGCCCTGCGACTCGTCGGCGACGGTTTCCTGTTCCGGCCACCTCGTCGCGTTGATGCGGCTGCGCAGATCGATCAGCGCCTCTTCCGGAATATTGATCCGGAAAGGCCGGATTTCGTCACTTGTGGCCGCCGTCGCCGGGTGCGTGGAAAGAACACTTGCGGCCGCCGCGGCGGCAATTCCCATCGCAGCGGTAAGCATGAGCTGGCGCCGGTCCGGGTTGATGATTTCCGAAACTGATTGCGCACGCATTGGGACTCTCCCTCACTCGTTCAACTGGGTGACGTTGCAGCCGCGGCTCAGACCGGCAGCGGCTGGCCGGCCTGCTCGCGGGCGATGTAGTCGGCGTACCAGTCCGGCCAGTTCGCATCGTGCTGACCGCCGTTCCGCTTCTCGTGCTCACCATGTGCCGCGGAGGCACGCCGGAGCGCGCTCGCGAGCTCGGTCGAGGAGGTGAATGTCGTGCCTGCTGTCTCCACGCGTCCCGGCAATCGGGCGGTGATCTCCTGGAACAGCCAGCCGTTGCCGTCGGGATCGTTGAACGAGACGTACGAGCGATAGCTGGTGCGCGCGGGATCCAGACCAGCAATCCGGCGGCGCCCGAACAGATAAGGCTCGTCCTGTCCGGTGTGCACGTCGCCTGCAGCGTGGAAGACCTCGCTGACCTCGACGCCGCGAACGCGCAGATCGTCTCGCGCGGCTTCAATGTCGGAGACGATCAGGTACAGGCCCTGGGCGGAGCCGGGTACCGCCGCGGTCACGTTCTTGCCGAAGATGACCGAGGAGGGGGAGCCGGGCGGTGTGAACTGGATGACGCGGTAGTCGTCAGGCCCCGCGAAATCGGCATCGAGCCTCCATCCGAGGTTCGCATAGAACTTCTTGGCGCGATCGACGTCGGAAACAGGGATGACGACGACCTCGAGCTTCATGTCGATCGTTGGCGCTCGGGTGGTCTTGTTTGCATTCTGGGCAGTCATGGCACTCTCCTAAATTAGATCGTATCCGATATATTCGCGTGCGCTGTATAAAGTGCCGCCAGGCCTCAATGTCAACCCTTCCGATTTAATCGGACACGATATATATGCATGCGGAACTTCACATGTCCGTGTCGGAAAGGGCGCCCCAATGAGCCTGAACAACGGTCCCAGGGCCGATTCCAGAGACGATTCAATGACCAATCAGGAGCCGAAACCGGCCGCGGGCGACCGGCGCCTCGACGATTTCCTGTGCTTCGCGATCTATTCGGCCAACCTCGCCTACGGACGAGCCTACAAGCCGGGCCTCGATGAACTCGGCCTGACCTACCCGCAGTGGATCGCGATTGTGGCGCTGTGGGAGCAGGACGACCAAACCGTGAGCGAACTCGGCGACAAGATGTTCCTGGAATCCAACACCCTGACGCCGATCCTCAAAAAGCTCGAGGCGATGGGCTATTTGCGCCGCCAGCGCGATCCCGCCGACGAGCGGCAGGTGCGCGTCAGTCTCACCGACGCCGGCCGACGCCTTCGCGAGAAAGGCATGCACATGAATCTCGTGAAGTCGAGCGGACTCAAGCCGGATGAGTTCGCCCGGCTGCAGAAAAGCGTCGTCAGGCTCCGCGACAATTTAATCAAGGCGATGGAGGAAGAGTGACCGGCCCTGCCTACTGTGCATGGGGTTGTTTTCGACATTTTTGTCTTGGCTATTTGGCTATGCCCGATAGCCCCGCCCGCAAGCGGAACGAGGCGAAGACCGTCCGCGCCGGCTAGCTCAGCAGGAACGACAGCAGCGCCCGCATCTCGGCGGGCTTGATTGGCTTCTTCAGCACTTCGAGGCCGTAGAGGCTCGCCTCCTTCGCCGCCTTTTCGGAATAGTCGGCCGTGATGATCATGGCGGGAGTGTCGAGCTTCAACTGCTCCCGGACGGCGGCGATGGCCGACAGGCCGCTCTCGCCGTGGTCGAGATGGAGGTCGGCAATCACGGCATCGGGCGCGCCGCCGAGCTCGCTCAGGCGCACGAGTGCGTCCGCGCCCGATCGCGTGGTCGCGACGTCGCAGCCCCATCCCTCCAGCAGCGCGGCCATCGCCTCCGAGCCGTTCGGATCGTTCTCGATCAGCAGGATCTTGGCGCCTTCGAGCCCGCTATAGTTGTAGTGCCGCTCGGCGAGCCTGACCTCTTGCACCTCGTCGCCGACGTCGGAGAGGTCGGCCGGCTCCAGCTCCAGGGTGAAGGTCGATCCCCTGCCGAGCTGCGACGACAGCCGCACCTCGTGCCCGAGCACGGTGGCGAAGCGGCGGACGATGGAGAGGCCAAGCCCGAAGCCGGCCTGGTCGGTCGCAATGGCCTCCCCGCGCTGGAATTCGCGGAAGATCGCCTCCTGCTGGGCTTGCGCAATTCCGGGTCCGGTGTCGGACACCTGGACGCAGATCTGGTCGCCCCGCGGCCGGCATCCCATGACGACGCCGCCGCTGCGGGTGTAGCGAATGGCATTGGCAAGCAGGTTCTGCAGGATTCGTCGCAGCATCATCGCATCCGACATCACCGCCAGCGGCGAGGTGCGGATGCGCAAGGACAGGCCTTGCCGCGCGGCGATCGGCTCGAACTCGTTGCGGAGCTGCTCGAACAAGGGCGCCAGCGCGATCGCGTGCACGTCGGGCTTGAGCGCGCCGGCGTCGAGCTTGGCGATCTCCAGCAGCGACCGCAGCAGGTCCTCCAGCATCAGCAGCGAGCGGTCGGCCTGGTCGATGAGCAGGCCCGCCTCCTGCGATTCCATCATCTCGGTCAGCGCGGACAGGGTCAGGCGCGCCGCGTTGAGCGGCTGCAACAGGTCGTGGGTGACCGAGATCAGCACCGAGGATTTCAGCGAGCTTGCGGCTTCGGCCTGCTGCTTGGCGCGGTAGAGCCCCTCATTGGCGCGCTCGACCGAATGCAGCGCCTCGCGCAACTGGTGCGTCCGGTCGCGAACCTTGTGGTCGAGCGCAATGGCGGTTTCGAACAATGAAAAGGCGTTGAGCTGCTGGTCCATCGAGCGCTCGACGCGCGACATCAGCGCGGCATTGATCTTCTTCAGCTTGGCGGCCTCGCGCCGCAGCTGGTCGACCGCATCGGGGCCCTGCCACATGTCCGTCACGACGGACGCCTTCCGATCGCGACGCCGGTGAAGGTCTGGTTCACATGCATGGAGCCGAACTGCTCTCCATAGGTGTGAAAGCCGACGACCCGGTTCTGCCGGTACAATTCGGACATGTCGCGGGTGAGCTGATGCTGCTCGGCATCGAGCCGGCGGAGCAGGCACTCGAAACCGATATAGAGCGAGACGTCTCCAATCTGGTCGCGGATGTCGGCAAACGTCTCGCGGGTCGCGCCAACCAGGCTTCGCGACGTCGCCGCCGTCAGCACCATGCCCTCATCGATGGCGCAGAAGAAGTGCAGCGAGCCGTCTGGTTCGACGCGCTGGATCGAGCGCGCGTAATAGGAGCCGCCGACGCGCACCAGGACCGGGTGCGACGCAAAGGAGAACGGATCGAGCTTGGCGTCCAGGATGCCGACCACGCGCGAATATTCCAGTGCGGCAGGCTCTGCGTTCAGCTCCCTGACCATGCGATTTTCGATGTCGGCCTCGGTCACGACCATCTTCTGCGCCCGCGGCTCGAAATTGTCGCACTTGAAGACGCGGAACGGCAAGGATGTGTTCAACAGGATCAGCAGGGCGGCATTGGTGTGTGCCTTGCCGTCGACGAACACAAAGGTCTTCTCGAAGCGCATGCCGTCGCCTGCGGACCCGCCGACGACCGGAATGTCGTCGAGCGATGCATAGAGCGCGGACATCACCGCTTCCTCGCGGCGGCACAGGCCGTCGATCAGGACCAGGCCGAAGGGACTGCCGCGGTCGACCTGCGGGGTGGCGCGCAACAGCTCGTGCCGGAGCTCGCCGCCGATCCTGCGGCCGTCCTCGACGCGGAAACTGTCGAGGTTGAAAATGGGCCGCACCGCCGCGGAGAAGTCGGCACGGCTGAACGCCAGCGCCACGACGCTGTTCTCGTCCCAGCCATCAGGGGCAAGCTCGCCCGCAGTGGTGCAACCGCAGACCTGGGTCTCATCGAATTGCCGGGTGATCTCGGCGATGAAGTGATGGGGGTCGTAGCTGGGGGAGAGGAACACCAGGATCAGTGCCAGCTCGTCGGAGGGGAGCTGGGCCGCCAGTTCAGCCACGGCTTCATCGACGCTCGCAGCCTTCGACTTGGCCACGGCAACGCCAGACGCACCGCCAAACCGAAAATCGGTTTGCCCCACTCCGTTTCTCCCCTCGAGGACCAGCTCGGTCTAACGCCAAGTGCCTGATAAGTGTTCGAGAGTAAGGCGTTTTCCCGATAGCCGCAACACGGCGCCTGGGCGCGCACGGCCGGACGAACTTTCCCCGGCCAGGATGCAGACCGGACGGATTTACCACCCCTTGACGATTCTGCCTTAATTTTCCGCACGGTTCGGAAGGGGCTGCTTCCCGGGCCGCAGAATCGTCGCAAGAACATAGACTGGGGGTTGGGAATGTCCGGGCGTATCGCGTCGCCATCGAAGCGTACACTATTTCCGACCCTCCGGTTCCGCGCCAAGATCATTCTCGGCTTTGCCGCAGTACTGGTGATCTCGGCCGGCAGCATGGCTTTCGCCTATTTCGGTTTCGAGCGGGTGTCGTTGGGGGTCGGATCCTACCGCGCCAGCGTCTCCGAAGCCGACCTCGCCCGTACCATCGACCGCGAGCTGCTCGCCTACCGTTCGGCCGTCAAATATTTCGTCGCCACCGGCAAGGAAGACGATGCCAAGGTAGCGCTGGACGCCGAGGCCAGCCTGAAGAGCGCCATCGACCATGCCGTCAAGAGCGCCAAGAAGCCGGCGCGGCAGGAGAGCCTCGGCAAGCTCGCCAAGGAGTTTTCCAATTTCTCCGCGACCTTCGCAAAGGTGCTCCAGGCCAAGCGCGACAGCGCGCTGCTGGTGCAGAACCAGCTGACGCGCCAGGCCAATCTCCTGAAATACAAGCTCGACGATATCGGCAACAATGCCTCCGATTCCGAGGCGCAGGCGATCGAGTTCGGCACCAAGCAGGTCAACGCCCAGTTCCAGACCGCGAGCGCGGCGGCGACCAACTTCGTGCTGACGTCCGACCAGACGATTGCCACCAGCGCGCTGGCGCGGCTGAAATTCGTCGAGAACTCGCTCGGCGCGGTCTATTCCATGGACGACAAGATCGTCGCCGGCCTGAAGGACGCCAAGACCATCCTGGTGGCCTATCGCGAAGCGCTGGAGAAGCTGATCGCCAATGCCAAGATGGTCGATGAGCTCGTGACCGAGATGAGCGGCTCGGCCGGCGCGATCCTGCAAGGCGCGACCGCCATGAAGGCGGACCTCGTCGCCGAGCAGCAGCGGCTGGATTCGGAGTCGGAAGCGACCATCGGAAAGACCGAGCAGCTCGTGCTGATGCTGGCCGTCGGCGGCACGCTGCTCGGTGCGCTGCTCGCCTTCCTGCTCGGCACCGGCATCTCGCGTCCGATGATCGCGATGTGCAAGGCGATGCGCGAGCTCGCCTCGGGCAATTTCGACGTCGTGCTGCCCGGCTTGGGGCGCAAGGACGAGATCGGCGAGATGGCCGGCGCTGTCGAGGAGTTCAAGGTTCAGGCCGTCGCCAAAGCCGAGCGCGATGCCGCCGCCAGCGAAGTCCAGAACCGCGAACAGGCCGCCAGCCGCCGCGCTGAGCTGATCCGCTTTGCCGATGATTTCGAGAGCGCGGTCGGCGCCATCGTCTCCAATGTCTCGGCTTCCGCCGTGCAGCTGGAATCGGCGGCATCCACCCTGACCCGCACTGCCGAGACCACGCAGAGCCTGTCGAGCCAGGTCGCCGGCGTCTCCGAGCAGGCTTCCTCCAACATGCAGTCGGTCGC
>NZ_JAFCJZ010000003.1 GCF_018130765.1 Bradyrhizobium iriomotense | reverse complement strand
GCCAACAGCACGAAGCTCCGGTTCGCTGCCTTCAGGGCCTTCCAGTTCTCCTTGCGGAAGTTGGCGATCGTCCGATATCCCGGCTTCAGCCCCTTCAGCAGCCAGATCAGCTCCAGATTGCGGCCAGCTTCCCGCTCCAGCCGGCGCGACGACCTGACCTGGTTGATGTAGCCGTAAAGATAGAGCCTCAGCAGATCGGCAGGATCGTACGGCGGCTGCCCGACTTCTTCCGCGCCACGATCCGCGTGGCGGAAGCCAAGCTTGGCAAGATCAAGCGCACAAACGAAGCTCTCGATCGCCCGGACCGGATTGTCCGACCCGACATAGTCCTCAATCCGCGCAGGCAGAAGACTGGGTTGCTCCCGGCTCTCGCCGGTCTTGAAAGTGCGATTCGCCATAAGACGAATCCTACATCAACTCCCAAAAAGCAACATTCTTGCCCAGCCTCGACGGGCAAAACACTGGCACAATGGCATCATCCGGCCGCACTCGATCCCATCGCGATTGGGCGTTCGCCCGCATCGACGCTTCGCGCATCCTGCCCGCTGCAACACTCAGATCTCGCTAAGACCCCGCATGAGATTGGGCGTCGACCAGGTCGCGACGCCGGTTCCCGCGAAGTCGCGATCGGTGGTCCAGACATCGGCCTCGACACTCCACGCCAAAGCCAGCACATGGGCGTCGCGCACTGACCCGTTGCGGCTCGGCACTGCGTCGCGAAGCGTCTCCTCGCACCGGGCCATGACCGGCTCCAACGAAGCGACGGGGACGATGGTCAACAACTCCGCCAGATCGTCCAGCACATTCAGCAGATCGGGGCGGAGCAACCCAAGCGCGATGCGCCGGCGCGCCTCCTGAACGACACGGTCCGTTGTCACGAGGATCACTTTCTCCGCGGCGCTGAGAAGTGCGCCCGAGCTTCGGCCGCGAACGGCGGCGACCAGAATGGCCGCGTCGATGACAACGGTTGTCGACGGTCGTCTCACGTCTTTCGCTTACGTGTCAGGGCTTTCACGGCCGCAACCGACCAGTCGACCGGATCAACCTCGCCGAAGCCGGCCAGCGCAGCATCGTCCGCAGCCGCATCGCGTCCCTTGGCCAGCCGCTCCGCCCGCCCCAGCACGGCAGCCAGGCGCTCCGGATCGGTTGCCTTGAGCGGAATGAGCAAAGCGACCGTCCGCTCGCCGGATTTCACGGGCGTCGGACCTGGCAGTGCGCCGATGGCCTCGCCGGAAATCTTCTGCAGATCACGGATACTGATATGAGCCATACGATTTACATACAGCCATATGTAACTCAAGGCAAGATGCCGGGCGCTACAGCCGGAGACCTCACATGTGCGCGCTCGCCCTACCCCGCCTTGCGGCCCGCAACGCCGGTTGCGCAGCCGAAGAAATATCTGGTGAACTCGACTTCGAGACCCTGGTCGCGGAGCAGGCGTGCGATCCCGGCGGCGCTGCCGAAATTCGTGCTGTAGGTGCCGATCATCGCAAAATCCTGGGCGCCGCGCAGAAGGGTCCGCTCGACCAGAGGCAGGACCACCCTGAGATGGAACAGGTACAGCGGCCGAAGCCACCACCCCTTCGGGTCCGACGCCTCGATCATGGAGAACACGCCGCCGGGCTTCAGCACGCGCGCGATCAGGGCGGCCAGCTGCGCATGCTGCTCGGGATTGAAGGTCTTCAGCCCGAAGGTTGAGATCACGAAATCCGCGCTCTCCGGCGGCAGATCGCTGGCCAGCACGTTGTCCTCGTTGAACGCGATCCGATGGGCGCGATGCGCATGGAGGCGCTCCATGGCACGGCGATGCATGCCGGAGGAGATGTCGACCGCGGTGATCGCACCAATGTCGCCAAAGCGCTTCAACAGATGCGGCCAGACTTCGCCCGTCCCCGCCATCAGGTCATAGCCGCGCGTGCCGGCGAGCCTGGGCGCCGGCAACGCCGCCACGCATTGCCGGCGCCAGCGCTCGGTGAAGCCGAACGAGCAGATCAGGCTGAAGGTGATGTAGCGATCCGAGCAGCGATCGAACACGTCCTTGACGAAGCTGGGGGTCGTAGATGTCCCTGTCCATGTTCGGCCGGCGAAGCTCCCCTGCCATCGGCATACGGCTGCACCCGCGATGGTAGTTCGATTCTCCGCCTGGCGCGACCGCGCCGGGACTACGCAATTCCGCGGCCGGCCGCCTCTGGCACAGCCGACTTGCCCCACATAAGTTCGATGTGAAATTTCGGGGACGCGTTCATGCCCAAGATCGACATCGCCACCGTCCCGGCCCGCAAGGGCTCCGGCTATCCCGCGCCCTTTGCCGCCCCGTGCGCCGAGCGCATCCGCAAGCGGCTCGGCAATGCCGGCGGCCTTGCCGATTTCGGCGTCAACCTGATGCGCCTGCCGCCGGGCAACTGGTCGAGCCAGCGCCATTGGCATTCGCATGAGGACGAGTTCGTCTACGTGCTCGAAGGCGAAGTGGTGCTGATCGAGAACGAGGGCGAAACCGTGCTGCGCGCGGGCGACTGCGCCGCTTTCCCGAAGGGAAGCGGTAACGGCCATCACATGATCAATCGGTCGGATGCGGTGGCCGTCTATCTCGAAGTCGGCTCGCGCGCGCCTGACGATCTCACGACATGCTCGGACATCGACATGATGAGCGCAAACTCCGACGGCCGCTTCGTGCACAAGGACGGCACGCCCTACCCGGACTAGGCCTCGTGGACATTGCAGCGCTACTCGGGCAACCCCGCTTTGCAAAACCCCTCAATCATCAGCTTCGCATTTATTGATAGCCGGCTCCGAGCGATCCACGCCGATATTGTGAAAGCGGGGTCGAACTTAAGCACAGCAGCTGCCGCTTCACGGGCCTCAGTGTCCCGTCCGAGATGGGCGAAAGCGGACGCCAGGCAGCGGTATGGTACTGTGTAGGAGGGTTTCTGACGCAGGGCTTTCCTCCCTGCAACGATGGCCTCGTCAAAGCGACGAAGCTCAATCAAGGCAAATGCCATCCCGGTTAACGTTGTGAATTGTTGCGGGTCCACCGGGCTCATGCGCATGGCGCGTTCAAAGCTCCGGATCGCTTCCTCCGGCTGCCCCGCAATCTTGTAGACCCAACCTCTGCGGTTCCATGCGTAATATGAATTTGGGTTGAGCGCGACCGCCCGATCGGCCATCTCAATCTCAGCCTCGCAATCGCCGACCAACAAGGCCGAGATCAATGCAGCAGTTGCCGACGTGTCTGGATCACCATCGTGGAGGCTCAATGCCAAGCGCATAAGCCGAACGGCTTCCTTGCGTTCGAATTGTGGGTCGATCGCATAGCTCCTAAGCACGTTTTCCATATGACAGGCACCTGCCAAAGCGGCCGCAGCAGCAAACCCGGGGTCAAGCTCCAAGGCGTGCTGGAGCAGTCGAAGTGCCTCGGCCAAACCTTCGCGGGTCGATCGGACGGCTTGCTGTACAGCCCGGAGATGAAGATCATACGCAGTGAGGTCTTGCGGTCGCCGCCGCGTCGTCAATGCAATTTCTGCTCGAAACAACTTTGGCTGAATAGCTGAGACAACCGCGACCGTGACGTCGTCCTGCAGCGCGAAAATATCCGTCAGGTCACGCTCGAACCTATCCGCCCAAATGTGTGTGCCCGTGGCCGCTTCAATCAACTGGCAGGTGATGCGAACTTTCCCCGATGCCTTGCGCACGGCTCCCTCAAGGACATAGCGGACTCCAAGCCTGCGCCCGACTTCCTTGATATCGACGGCTTTGCCCTTGAAGGTGAAACTCGAATTGCGAGCGATCACGAACAACCATCTGAACCGCGAAAGCGCGGTCGTGATCTCCTCGACCATCCCATCCGCGAAGTACTCCTGCTCGGGATCGCCGGACATGTTCGCGAACGGCAGCACGGCGATGGAGGGCTTGTCGGGAACTGCAGGTGCGCTCTCGGGGGTATCGCCCGGATTTGGGCCCGCAACTCCTCGCGCCTCCCGCACCTGTCCGACGAAGCGGAAGCCCTTGCGCGGGAGTGTCTTGATGAAGCGCTGCTGCTCGCCGGAATCGCCGATGGCACCCCGGGCGGCATTCAGGCGGGTTGTCAGCGCGGCGTCGGATACGCTGCGCCCATTCCAAATGGCCTTGATGAGGTCGTCCTTGCTGACAACCCGCTCCCTGTTGCGGATCAGGTAATCGAGCAGGTCAAAAACCTGCGGTGTGATCGACACCGCATCGGTCCCCCGATGCAGCTCGCGCCGGTCGGTGTCGAATGCGTATTCCTCGAAAAGATAGCGCAAGCTGCCATTCCTTCTCGGGGGCCGTCTCTGTACCAAAGCATCAAGAATATGCCGCCGGTAAGAGAAATGTAAGACACCAGTTAAGCGCGCCCGCGCATCTTGCGGCAACGTCTGCACAGTAAACAGTCCAGACAAGACACACCCCAATGAGCACGATCCGCGAGACCACCGAGCCGGGACCGGTAACCGCAAGGCGGCAGGTCTACAGCCCTCTCGAAATCTATTGGGATGCATTTCAGGAGTGGCGCAAACGCCGGAGATTGGCGGCCAAACTGCGCGACCTAAGTGACAGGGAGCTAATGGATATCGGTATTGCGCGCAGCGAAATCGACTACCTCGCTTCGCATCGAGATTGCGATCCGCAAGGCGTCTCATCCGGCGGAAGCGGATAGTGCGGACACCCAGCGGAGATCAACCACAGGCCAGAACCGGACTTGCCTCAAGCCGCGCGTCGCTTGGCGATTCTGGCAAACGCCGCGGCCGGGGACAAGCCACGATCATGGCCGGCAGCCAAGATTGCGGGAGCGTTCTCTCTTGCCCGCCGTCGGTGTTTGATTGCGACCGGCGGGAGGACGGGCGATGCGGGGATACCTCGGGGAGAAGATCAACCAGGGCGGCACGGCGGACATCCACGCCTGGGCGCAAGGTCAGGTCGTAAAACTGTTCAGGGAAGGTTTCCCCCCGCGGCTCGGCCAGCGAGAGGCGCGGATGACCCAGGCCGTCTTTGCCGCCGGCATGCCTGCGCCGCAGGTGTTCGGCGAGGTGACTCTCGACGGACGCTTCGGCATCGTGCTCGGCCGCCTGGACGGACCGACACTGCTGCAGATTACGCGTAGCGGCACCGTGACGTTCGCTGAGGCGGGTGCAATCCTTGCGTCCCTCGGCCTGTGCGTTCACAGGATGCCGCCGCCGCCGGAGGCCTTCCATCTACGCGGCTGGATGGACAGGGCCTTCATGCGCTCGGGCGGCATCGTGCCCAAACACATCGCCTCCGGCATCCTCGCGCTGATCGACCGCCTGCAGCAGCCGGAGGACGGGCTGTGCCATGGCGACATCCATCCTAACAACGTGATCATGACGGCGGACGGTCCGCGGCTGATCGACTGGACCTTTGCGATCCGCGCGCCTGCGGCCCTCGATCATGGACTCACTCACATCGGCCTGACCGAGCTTGCGCTCGACGTCACCGACAATCCGCAACGGCCGCTTGCGGTCAATGCAGCCGCGCAATCCGAATACGCGCGGCTGTCAGGCAAGCCGGTCGCGGCGCTGACGCAAGAGATGGAGACCTGGCTGCCGATCGCGATCGTCCGCTACTTCTTGATTATGGGCGGGCCGACGAGCGAGCGATGGCGGCGGATGATGCAGCGCGCCGAAGCGGCCCTGCGCCCCCAGGACTGAATCCTTCTCGCGCGCGTGACCGTCGATGCGGCTGCCCGGTGTCGGCTTCGGGTCAGACGCGGCATCAGATTCCAGGACGAGGCCTTTTATCTCGAAGTCGGCTCGCGCGCCTGACGCACGCCCTACCCGGACTAGGCCGTGTACCTATAAGCGTGACCGGTGACTACATCCGCTTTTCTCCTATCGCGACCAAGTTCGTGCGGCAGCGCAGTATGTCGCGATGGGCCATTTTCGGACTCATGCAGTGCAGCAAAATGCCTTTACCCGATCATCTCATCGGCGGTCGTGCCCAACGTTCTCGTATCGTCAGTCACGCGACTTAAGTCTCGCGACTCCCAACGTCACTGAGGTATTTTTCATACTCTGCTCGCGAGAGCAGATTGCCTTCTCGCTCGACGCGAGCGCGGTCCTTCGCGGGTAAAGAGGCCTGTATATCATCGACACGCTTCCAGGGGGCCAAAGGCGTTTCGCATGTCGAGCGAGGCACAAATTCTGACGGTTGTATCCTTTTGTATCGGTGTACATAGCGTGGGCAGTTACGAAACATTTCAGTCACGCTCACCCGGACGACCAGTTGCGCCTCAGCGTACTCCGACAGCAGAGGATCGTTATCGTCAATACTGGCGATGCCTTGCAGGCGCAGACGATGCGGCTTCTCAAAGTTGATAAAGAGCATGCCGACCTGCGGATTTCCAAGCAAATTACCCATAGAATAGAACATGCCGTTACCATCGTAACAAGGAAAGACGACGGTCTTACTATTGATAACACGAACAAACCCGGGATCGCCGCCCTTATAGGACACGGTTGGTCGGCCCTGATGATCAATGGTAGACAGGAAGAACATGTCGCGGCTTTCAATGAACGCCTTATGCTCGGGCGAGACTTCGGTGAGCACCACGCGCGCTTCGACATTGTCGGCAAGCCGCCGTGTGTCGAAACGGTCCTGCAATGAACGGTGGACAGGTCCATACAATCGGCTCATCTGATATTTCTCCTCGCTACTGAGCGATGCCCTCGGGCGAATGACTACAACTTACCACACCTTCGAACTAGGATTGCGCCCCACAGCAAAAACTGACCATGGATGTCAGGTGCGGGTCAAAGCGCCAGTTTGAGCTTAAGCGACGACTTCCGGTTTGGCCCTAACTTCGGATTTTCCTTGCGCACCGCAAACGGGGCGCAATGGGTCAAAATGCGAAGAACTCAGCGTGAGCAAGTCTAGCTATGTCCTACTGAGCGGACAGCCGAATGGGACGGAATTCGATGTCATCGGCAAGTCCTCGCGTGATGTGAGCTGCTCTACACGCCCGAACAGCTCAGGTCTTGATATCGGCCCACCGGTTTTAGCCAGTAACGATGTGAGCCGAGATACGGCAGCGTTACTGTCTCTTGCGAACCCTGAACCAAAATCAATCGATGAAGACAAACCTTCATCGAGATTGCATTGGGGTTCGCTCCCAAAGGTCACTCGATACATGCCTCTTGGACATTTTACATCGCTAAGGAGGTAGTCCCATGCCGATCGTTCAATTCACTCGCTTCAAAACCGACAAGCCCGAGGAAATGACCAAGGTTGTCGGGCGGGCGAAGAAAATCTTCGAAAAACACGGCGCCGAATTTCTTCGGCTGTCCCGTTTCCACACTGGCCATTGGGCAGGAGAGTTGCTGGTTACGACGCGCTACGCCAATTGGGAGGTCTACGGCAAAGTGCAGGAGGCCGTGGCAAAGGACCCGGAGTTCGCGCAGGTGATGGCTGACGGGTTGAAGATTGCCGAACTACAGGGCCGTAACATCGCTGTTAGCATCGATCTCTAGTCCGGGCGCCACCCGGCGGCAAACCACGTTAAGCGCTGAGGCCGCTGGACATATTGCCAGCGGCCTTCTTTCAATTTTGGGCGCCCTCGCCGACCAATGTCGGCTTCGGGGTCATTTTTCGACGGTTTCAGCGGATATTGTCGGATGGCTGATGTCCGCTTCTACCCCGTAAGCATTCAACCGAACGGTACTTCGGCGGGATCAGACAATGTCGTCGTGTGGCGACGCGCTACGACAGGCTGGCGGGAAACTACCTGCCTTCGTCCAACTCGCATCCATCCGGCTATGGCTGGCCGCGCGTTGTGAGTCCACGCCCCAAAGCGCGATGCGATTTGGATGAATCGTCATCGCGCTTCAGGTTGTCGTTTGCGCATTTCCAGAAAGCCGCTTCGCACTTTTCCGGATCATGCTTTAGTTCTCCAGCCCCTGCTTCCCGATCCAGTCGTTGACCAGGTTTGCGACGTCGTCCGAATTGCGGTCCATCATGATCATGTGACCGCGATTTGACTGGTCGGGCAGGGCACCGCCATGATGCCATCATCCCGGCGATCCCATCGCGTCATCCCAGTTGAGCCCGTCTGGCGCGACGCCGCCATTCGCTGACAGTGAGCCAGGCGGCGGAGACCAGGAAGTAGACCGCACCGACCGCGGCATAGCCCGTGACAGTCGCGATCGATGGAGACATCGGCGTCGTCGCCCGAAGGATGAAGAACGCGCCAGCGAGCGCTGACTGTCCTCCGCTGAGCACCATGGCCCATTGCGCGCCAAAACTTTTCCAGCGCCGCACGGCGGTCCCCAGCTGCAGCAATCCGGACAGGATCGCCCAGGCGCCGAACACACCAAGGACCCAATTCATGCTCACCTGCAACGCGAGAAGGACCGCGATCGCGGTCGCAAGGCTGACCACGACGTTCAACATCTGCGTGCGGTTTTGATTGAGCCCACCGCTGCGCAAGCCATCGACAAAATTGGCCGCGGCGTCCCATGCCGGATAGAGCACGAGCAGGACGCCGGCGATCGCCGCAGACGACGGCCCGACCGCAAACGCGGCAACGACCCAGGCGAAGGAGAACGTCGCTCGCAGGAAATAGTATTGCTTCAGCCATCGTTCGCGCTCGACACGAGCCAGATCCAGTTGATGTTGCGCCACTATAGCCTCTCCTTTACCTACTAGTTGGTAGTTTTCACGCGCAGCTAGACGTCCTCCCCCCGGCTCGCGCGGGGTGCTGTCATCGTCTCGCCAATGTCTTCAGTGCTTGGCTGACAGCCGGTCCAGCAGCGGTGCGGTGATCACCCCGAACATTTTGGGATCGCCATAAGCGCGCGCGGACAGCATGGCACCGTGAATGGTTGCCATGAATCCTTCAGCTTCGACCTTGGCTGAGTTGGAGAGGTGAAGCCGCCCCTTCCGCTTGCCGCGCTCCATCACCGATATCAGCCAAGACGCCAGCGCACGGAAGTGCGCGCGGACTTCGAGTGCGACCTCCTCCGGCAAGATCGGAAGCTCGCTGGCGAGCAACGCGCAAACGCAGAAGGGCGCCGTTGCATCCGCAATGCACGCCTCCCAGTACGCAACGTAGCTTTTGAGCTGGTCGCGCGGATCGGGAACATTGCGCTCAAGCGCCGCCAGCCCCGCCTCCGCTTCCGCGCGGTAGCGCGCCACGAGGGTGCGGACCAGATCGACCTTGCTGGCGAAATGGTGGTGGATGCTCGGCTTGCGGATGCCGACGACGTCGGCGATGTCCGCGTAGCTGAAGCCGTTGTAGCCGCCCGCGATGATCAGACTGCGCGCGCAGGCCAGGATGTCGTCGGCGGTCGAGGAAACGTTGGTCATGACGACTTAACTACCTTTCAGTTGGTAGTGCGTCAAGAATGGGGTGCTTCAACCATCCGTGAGTGGTAGGAGCCCTGCATGACCATTCGTCCGATCGTTCGCTATCCCGACCGCCGTCTCGCAATGCCAGCCCGCCCCGTCACCGCGTTCGACGACGGCTTGCGCGAGCTTGCCGCGGATCTGCTCGACACCATGCGCGCCGCGCCCGGCATCGGCATCACCGCGCCGCATGTCGGCGTGCCCTTGCGCGTCGTCGTACTCGAGCTCGACGCCAAGGACGGCGCGCGCACCTACGTCAATCCCGAGATCACATGGGCCTCGCCCGAGCTGATCATGCACCGCGAGGGCAGCGTCTCGATGCCCGGCGTCAATGACGAGGTGCAGCGTCACGCCCGCGTGCGGATCAGCTATCAGGACCTCGACGGCAACCTGCAGACCGAAGAGTCGGAGACTTTGCGCGCCGTCTGCCATCAGCACGAGATCGACCAGCTCGACGGCATGTTCTGGATCCAGCGGCTGTCGCGGCTCAAGCGCGAGCGGCTGGTGAAGAAGTTCGAGAAGATGTCGCGTGGCTCGTAGGGTGAGCTAGTGCGCGGCTATCAGACTGTAGGATGGGTAGAGCGCAGCGAAACCCATCGGATCTTTGTGGAGGAGCAACGATGGGTTTCGCTGCGCTCTACCCATCCTACGAACTCACGCCCTCTTCCCGCCCCGCCTGGTGATCGGCGCGTTGCGGCGCTCCCGTTTGCCGCGCGCGATTTCGGTCGCGAGCGCGTCGAGCTTCGGCTCCCAGAATGTCCTGAACCGGCCGATCCACGCGTCCACCGCCTGAAGCCCGGCGACGTCGACCGAATAGAGGCGCCGTTGCGCCTCCGCCCGAACCGTTGCAAAGCCGCTCTCGCGCAGCACCTTGAGGTGCTGCGACACGGCCGCCTGTGTGATCCCAAACTCGGACCCGATCGCCTCGACGACCTCGCCTGACGCCATCTCCCCGGGCGCAAGCAGCTCGAGGATGCGACGGCGGACGGGATCGGCGAGGACCTCGAAGACGTGCATCAGCTTCCCGTGCCCGGATGTGCGACGTCGGGCGGCATCTCGCCGCGATAGAACGCGATGGTTCGGTCCGAGCGCTCCTTTGCCGAAGCCGGGTCCATCCCGCTTGCGACATGCGCCGCGCACCAATATTCGCCGCTTGTCGTCATGAAGTCCTTGCCCTCAGGCGAGACCATCCATGCCTCGGCCGTCTCGTGGTCGACCGATGCCCCGGTCGCAACATATCGCTCGAGTCCCGCAAGGGCGAGGTCCCAACCGATCCCGACCGCACCTGGACCGAACTGATTCCAATGATCCTCGATCATCGCGGTGTGCTCAAGCGTCAAACGCGCCTGATTTCGCTCCGATGTCAGCCTGACATCGATCCAGCTCGTCGCGCCACCGAATTCCCATGTCGCAGCGAAATGGGTCGGTGGCGTACACGCCGTGACGGTGCCGCCCGCGTTGCCCTTGACCTGGTACCTTCCCCCGAGCTGCAGGTCTCCCTCGACCGGCGCAAACCAGCGCGGAATGCGCTCCCTGCTGGTCACCGCGTCCCAGAGGTCCTCGATGCCCGTCTCGTAGAGACGGGTCAGCGTCACCGTACTGGCCGGTCTTCCGTCCTTCTCGAAATTCGTCACCGAACGCGTGACAAGCCCCAGGACCCTGGCGACGTCGATCTGCATTGCGTTCCTCCTTGCTTCCCTCAAGAAGGAATATCCATCCATACTTATATAAGTCAACACTTATATTAAACGACCGGTTCCTCTGGCCCCCGGCTATCGGACGGTCTCGATGCCGGCAAGGATGAGATCCACACCGGCTAGGAACTGCGCGCGGTCGTCGTGATCGCGCAACTGCGCCGCCATCTGCCGCACGAAAGGATATCTTGCCGGGTCGAGCGCAGCCCATTGCGCTGCGACGGACGCAAGAAAGGCGGATCGATCCGTGTCGGGGGTATGAGAGCGCGCGTTCGCTGCGTTCTGCCCGGCGACGCCGAGGATGTAGTGCACCACCGCGGATGCGGAATCGAACTGCGCGGCCTCGGGTACGCCGAGTGCCTGGAGCCGTCCGCCGACGCTCTCGATGATCTCCAGCATCGCCGGCCGCCATGGCTCGCGAAAGAGCTGGGCGCCGACCCACGGATGGACATCGATCGCGTCGAACACGCCGAGGGCAACCGCGCGGATCGCCTCGCGCGGCTTTGCGCCGCTGACGATCTCGCCCATGACACGCGCGATCACTGCGTCGGTCGCAGCAGCCAGAAGTTCGCCCTTGTCGGCGACGTGCCAGTAGATCGCCCCGCTTCCCGTTGCGAGATGCGCCGCGAGCGCACGGACGGTCAAAGCGTTTTCGCCGCCGGCATCGAGGATCTCGATCGCGGCGGCAATGATCCGCTCCCGCGAGAGTGCGTCGGTGCGCCGTTCTGTCCGGTGGGTCTTGGTTCGGGTTCTGGTCGCCATGCCTCTTCTTGACATGAATGGAACGGTGCTCCAATAGAATGGAACGATGTTCCAGTCAACTTCTGAAAGGCTCCCCCGATGACGCCACCGGTCACGATTGTCGGTGCAGGCCTCGGCGGCCTCGCCCTCGCCCGCGTGCTGCACCTTCACGGCATTGGCGCGGAAATCTACGAGGCGGAAGCTTCGATAGTGGCCCGCACGCAGGGCGGGATGCTCGACATCCACGACGACAGCGGACAGCTCGCAATCCGGGCGGCCGGCCTGTTCGAGGAATTCCGCGGCCTCATCCACGAGGGCGGCCAGGCCTCGCGCGTGCTCGACCGGCATGCGCAGGTGCTGTTCGACGAGCCCGATAACGGCACCGGCGGACGGCCGGAAGTGCAGCGGGGCGCCCTGCGGCGCATGCTGCTGGACTCGCTGCCCGCAGACACGATCCGATGGGGCAAGAAGCTCACCGGCGTCATCGCACGCGGCGACGGGCGGCACGAGCTGACATTCGCGGATGGCTCAAGCGTGAGCACGAAACTTCTCGTCGGCGCGGATGGCGCCTGGTCGAAGGTGCGGCCGTTGGTGTCGGCCGCTGCTCCAAACTATGTCGGCGCCTCGTTCATCGAGATGTATCTCCATGACGTCGATGCGCGGCACCCGGCTGCAGCGGAAGCGGTCGGCGGCGGCGCACTGTTCGCGGTCGCGCCGGGTCGAGGAATTTTTGCGCATCGCGAGCCGGGAAGCGTGCTTCACGCCTACATCGCCTTGAACGAGCCCGCCGAATGGATCGCCGCCATCGACTTCGCCGACACAACTGCCGCAACGGCACGCATCGCGGCCGGGTTCGACGGCTGGGCGCCTGCCCTCACCGCCTTGATCACCGATGCCGACACCCCGCCGGTCCCGCGCATGATCCACGCGCTGCCGAACGACCATCGCTGGGACCGTGTGGCCGGGGTGACGCTGCTCGGCGATGCCGCGCATGTGATGCCGCCGGCCGGCGACGGTGCGAATCTCGCAATGCTCGACGGTGCCGAGCTCGGCAAGGCCATCGCCGCGCGCCCCGACGACATCGAAGCCGCGCTCGCGGCTTACGAAGCCGCGATGTTCTCCCGCAGCGAAGCAGCCGCGGCCGGCGCACATGAGATGCTGGAGCTCTGCCTCGGCGCGCGCGCACCGTTCAGCCTGGTGGAGTTTTTTACCGGGATGCGCGAGGCGACGCGGGATTGATCCGCGCGCTAGGGCCGGCGCACTTCGAAATAGGTCTTGCCGCCCCGCAGAAAGCCCGCGCCCTCATAGAAGCGCAGGGTTGCCTCACGCTTCGAACCCGTCGCCAGCAGGACCTTGTAGCAATCGGCCTTCCAGGCAAGATCGAGTGCGTGCGCGAGAACCCGCCGGCCGAGGCCCTGTTGGCGGTAGTCGCCGTGCGTAACGACATTCTCGATCACGCCATAGGATCGGCCGCCGCGGGACAGGTTCGGCACGATCGCGAGCGTGCACGAGGACACGAGCCGTTCAGCCGCCTCCGCCACGATCACGGTCGTGAAGCCCGATGTCAGCAATGCCGACCAGACGCGCCCGGCAGCTGCCGGCTCCAACTGCGGATCGTGTGGATGGAGGTGCCGGTAAAGGTTCAGCACCTCCGGCAGATCGTGGTCCGCCGCAGCGCGGATAATGGCCTCGGTCATGTGATGGCACCAGGGATCACGGTTTTGCAGGGAGACTATCAGATCGTAGGGGCGGATCAGCTGAAGCGTAACCCGCCATCACGAGCGCGACTTGACCAGAATGGTGGATTACGGACGCGGACTGCGCTTTGCGCAGCCGCATCCCAATCCACCCTACGCACCTATTTCAGCGGCAAGAACAGCTCCGCGACCGTCTCGTGCTCCGGCACCTCGGGGAAGAAGCTCAGCCGCTGGCAATAGATCGGGAAGTCGCGGGCCTCCTCGCCGCTGGCCGGAAGCCAGTCACGATAGAGATAGAGCGCGGCGGGCTCCAGATTGTCGGTGTAGCCGACGACGCGCAGCACGGCGCAGCGGCCGCCGGGGATCTCGCCGGGCTTGATCTCGTCGCCGCATCCCGCGATCGGCTGGTCGGTGCCGACACAGAGGTCCATGCTGTAGTCGGCAGGCGAAGCCTGCCGCCGCTCGGAGCGCCAGACATTGAATGTCGGGCTCGTGCTGGGGTGCAGGCCTGCCTTCCTGCGCCAGGCGATGAAGCGCTGGATGGTGGCGCCAAGCGTTGCCGGGTCGCCCCGATGCTCCATGATCGCCACCTTCGTGGTGGGCACGTCGCGGATGGTCACGTCGTCGGTCGTAAACGTCTTCTGCATGAGCTTGCTCCTCGCGATATCGAGAGGCCCGAAGGCCGCAAGCCACGGCTCCCAGTCGGGAGATTTCCGGAACGACGACGGCGATTGCCCGAACCGTTGCCGAAAGGCACGGGCGAAAGCGTCCGGTGCGTCGTAGCCGGCATCCATCGCGATGTCCGTGACGCCAAGGGCGTCACTGTAGGCCAGCCGATAGGAAGCGCGCTTCATACGGGCGAGCTGGACATAGCGATGCACGGACAGCCCGAAGGTCGCCGTGAACTGCCGGTGGAAATGGAATTTCGAGAAGGCTGCAACAGCGCTCAGGCTTTCCAGGTCCAGATCATCGTCGAGATGCCGGTCGATATGCTCCAGCACCCGCCGCATCCGGGCCTGATAGTTTTGCAGCGCCGCCTTCATCGTCCCTCCTCCGTGGCGGCTGCAGTTAGCCGCAGGCGGCCGTGACGCGCTCGACCGATCTTGCGGTTTGGCAGCAAACCTCCCTACCCGCCCGCCATCAACTGCTTGGCCAGCGCCATGTAGGCCGGCAGCGTCACGGGATCGTTGGCGGCGTTGCCGGCGACGGGGTGCGAGGCGTAGCGCGCGATCACCATCTCGGCCCTGGGGTCGACATAGATGCCCTGGCCGTAGACGCCGCGCGCCATGTAGGCGCCGTGGGCGTTGTGCGTGACCCACCATTGATTGCGGTAGGAGGCCCCTGGCAGCGTGGTGTAGCCGGCCGGCTTGAACTTTTCGGGGTCGCCGCCGCGCGCGATATCCTCGACCACCTGTGACGGCACGATCTGGCGGCCGTTGAAGCGGCCGCGATTACGCATGGTCTCGCCGAAGCGGGCGAGATCGCGCACCGTCGTGGAGAGACCACCGCCACCGCTTTCCGTGCCGATGCGGTCGACGTGATAATGCGCATCCTCCTCGGCACCCATCGGAATCCAGATGCGCTCCGACAACAGGTCGGACAGCGCCATGCCGCTGGCGCGCCTGATGATCCAGGCGAGCACGTCGGTGTTGACGGTCTTGTAGGCGAAGGCCTTGCCGTGCTCGCCCTGCTTCTTCTGCGCGACGAGGAAATCGAAAATATTGGTCGGACCGTCATAATCAGGCGGGATCGGCGCCATGCCGTTGGCACGCCTGAGGCCCCACACATGCGAGTTCTTGTCGGTGTAGACCTCGGTGTATTCGAGCCCCGTGGTCATATCCATGACCTCGTGCACGCGCGCGTCGCCGAACGCGCCTGCCTTCAGCTCCGGCACATAGTCCGTAACAGGCGCCTGCGGATCAACCTTACCCTCGCTGACGAGCATGCCCGCGAGCACGCCGGTGAACGACTTCGTCACCGACATCGCGATATGCGGCTTGTGCGGCTTGAGCGCACCGAAGTAGCGCTCATAGATCAGCTTGCCCCGATGCAGCACCGCGATGCCGTCGGTGTAGGTTTCCTCCAGCATGTTTGCGAAGGTCATGGGGCGCCCGTCCATGGTGGTCGAAGCGACGGCGCCGATGTCGTGATCCGCGCGCGGCAGCACGGATGCGGGCCCTGCCCCGCGCCAGACGTTCGCGGTCGGCACCAGCTGGCGGACATTGCTCCAGGCCCAGCGCAGCTCGGGGAAGCTGCGGAACGAGCCGTTCTGGAAGGTGATGGTGCGCTCCGGCGCCGGCGGAAAACCCTTCATCCAGCCGAGCGTTTCGGGATCGGTCTCGGCGGCGGTTGCGGGGGCTTGATTGGCGGCGGTCGCGACGGACATGAAGGCAGGCTCCAGAGAGAACGATGTGGCTGGCGTATCATGGGACAGCGCAACCCACATCCCGCGTTTGTGCCGGGGTGCTGTGCAGTGAACCCTGATGACGACAGGTCCAGCGCCCCCCGCTCGCCGTCTCGTGATCGGCACTGAGACATCTCGATTGACCTGCCTCAAAGTGACGAATGCCGTTGTGATCCATCCTTGCATTAGCAGTCACGTCGGAAGCGCATGAAGGCAGCCGGCACCAAGCACTGCACGATGCCTGAAGCGAGAACGACACATGGCCTACGCAACCACCTACCCCTACACGGGCGAAGTCCTCAAGACATTCCCCACCGCAAGCGATGCCGAGGTCGCCCACGCGATCGACGCGGCGCATGCGGCCTTCCTTGCCTGGCGCGAGACGTCCTACGCGGCGCGCGGCGCGATCCTGCAAAAGGCGGCCGATCTGCTGCGCAGGGACGCCGACGCCTATGCAAAACTCCTGACGCTCGAAATGGGCAAGCTGTTCACCGAAGCGAAGGCCGAGGTCGAACTGTCGGCGAAGATCTTCGAATATTACGTCGCCAATGCCGAGCGCCTGCTGCGCCCGGAGAAACTGACTGTCGCCGATCCCGCCGAGGGCGAGGCCGTCATCGTCTGCGAGCCGCTCGGCGTGCTGCTCGCCATCGAGCCCTGGAATTTCCCCTACTACCAGATCGCCCGCATCATCGCGCCGCAGCTTTCCGCCGGCAACACCATGCTGCTCAAGCACGCCTCCAACGTGCCGCAGAGCGCGGCGGCGTTCGAACGGCTGATGCGCGAAGCCGGCCTACCCAAAGGCGCCTTCATCAATCTCTACGCGACGCGCTCCCAGGTCGAGACGATCATCAACGACCCGCGCGTGCACGGCGTGGCCCTCACGGGCTCCGAGGATGCCGGCGCGGTGGTCGCCGCGCAGGCCGGCAAGGCGCTGAAGAAATCGACCATGGAGCTCGGCGGCGCCGATGCGTTCGTCGTGCTGGCCGACGCCGACATGGCCAAGACGATCAAATGGGCGGTGTTCGGCCGTCACTGGAACGGCGGCCAGGTCTGCGTCTCCTCCAAGCGCATGATCATCGTCGACGCGGTCTATGACGAGTTCCTGGCGCGCTACCGCGAAGGCGTGGCCGGCCTCAGGGCGGGCGATCCCTTCGCGCCAGAAACGACGCTCGCTCCGCTGTCCTCGCAGGCGGCGGCCGACGAGATCAAGGAGAAGATCCGCCAGGCTGTCGCCCACGGCGCCAAGGCCGAGCAGGTCGGCCCGCCCGTCCCCAACCAGGGCGCCTTCGTGCAGCCGACGATCCTGATCGATGTCGGCGAGGACAATCCGGCGCGCTACTGGGAGTTCTTCGGTCCCGTCTCGATGCTGTTCCGCGCCAAGGACGAGAACGATGCCGTACGCATCGCCAACGATTCCCCGTTCGGCCTCGGCGGCTCGGTGTTCACCGCAGACACCAAGCGCGGCGCCGACGTCGCCAGGAAGATCTCGACCGGCATGGTGTTCGTCAACCATCCGACCAAGGTCGAGGCCGACCTGCCCTTCGGCGGCATCCGCCGCTCCGGCTACGGACGCGAACTTCTGGGGCTCGGCCTCAAGGAATTCGTCAATCACAAGCTGATCGACGTCGTCGACATCGACGCGCGGTTCTGACGGCGCAGCGTACTTCACCCGCGCCAGCAGGCGCGGGTGAAGTGACGCTGACCCTGATCGCGCCTCGCGCCCTACTCGAACGTCGCGCTGTTCCAGTAGAGCGTCGGTGACCCCTTGCCGGGATGCACGACGAGGAAGCCGCCCTGCCAGGGGATCACGCTGGGCGTCCGCGTCGAGAACGCGCCGGCGATCGTGCCTGAATCGCTCCAGTCCGCGCCGTCGCTGGTGGCCGCGTAGCGCACCTTCTTGTTGCTGTCGGCGTAGAAGCAATAGAGCGTCCCGTTCGGCCCTCCCGCGAGTGAGCCGCTCGAATCCGAATAGAGCGACATGCTCGGCAAGAGATTGGGGCCGGTCCAGTTCGATCCGTCGGGCGAGACATAGGCGCCGAGCACCGTCGGCATCCCCTTTTCGAGACCTGCGACCGGCGCCACGATCACCAGCGAGCCACCGCAGCACTCCACCGCGGGCGCCACCAGCGCACCGCCCGCGATCGTCGCCGCCACCGGACCGTTGTCGCCGGGGAGCATCACGCGCTGCGGCGACCCGAAGTGCACCCAGTCGGTCGTGCTGAGATACTGGATGGTGCCGTCGCTGCCGCCCCAGGCAATGTACCAGGCGCCGTTGTACTGGCCGATGCTGGCCCCGGTCGCGGCCGTCGGCGCCGGCCAGAGCCCCGGCACGCTCCATGGTCCTCCGGACCCTGACGAGGAGGTGTAGGCGACGAGGCTCTTGTTGTTGAGCAGTCCGAGCAGCGCGAGGCCCCCCGAGGGCGTGGCGCAGGCGGCCAGTCCGGCGAGCTGGTTCATGGTCGGCGACGGCGCCTTGGACCATTGGCCCTGATTGAAGCTCCACGCCCCCATCATCGGCGGCAACGGAAGCCCCATTCCGATGCAGATGATCTCCGATCCCGGCATCGTCGCCAGCGCCACCGGAATGAGGCTGGCGCTCGACGGGATCGACTGGTCGGTGCCGAAAGCCAGGAAGGTGGGCGTGACGGCCCAGGAGCCCTTCTGCGACGGTGTCGTCGGTCCGGTCAGATCGCCCTTCACGATCGGCAGGATCACTTCGGAGAGCCAGGCCTGCAGCGTCGTCGAGCTCGCGATGGACTGCACGGCATCCTCGACCAGCGAGTTCAGGTTCATGCCGTTTGCGGCGGCGGCGACCAATGAGCCGATCTGCGCATCGGTCAGCGTGGGCTCGAGCGGCTGTCCCCAGCGGCCCTTGAAAGCGAGCCAGGGCGGCGGAGTCACGGGCGTGGGCAGGATCGCCTGCGCGTCGTTCTGGATCACGACCGGCGGGTTGGGCGTGGCCAGATTGACGTTCGGACCGCCGCCCCGCGCGTAATCGGCGACCGCGAAGCGCACATCCCATATATCGACGCCGTCGATCTCATAGGTGTCGTTGCTCGAGGCCGGGTAGTTGGCGTGCGAGCCGCTCGCGACATAGACATTCGGATGCGTGCCGCTGCTGAACGTGAGGAAGCCGTCGTTCGGCGAGCACCATTGTCCGCCCGAATGCTGCGAGAAGAACACGCCGACGACCTGCTGGGCGACATTGACGCGCACGATGACGCATTCCCAATCGCCCCAATGGATCGAGAGCGGCATCAGCGCCTGACCGGTGGAGCCGGTCCAGCCGGTGACCTCGCAGGTCTCCTGCCCGTTATAGGGATAGAACAGCCAGTACTGGAGATCGACCATGTCGGTGCGGTCGTCGACCGGCAGGACATGGACATAGCTGGTGGCGCTGGGAAGATAGCCCTTCATCAGCGAGGCCCATATGACCTGCGGCGCGACCAGATAGTCGTCGGGGCTGCTCTGCTCGACCGTCCCCCAGTTCCACTGACCGGGACCGGAATAGATGCCGCCGGCGGCCTGATAGCCGACCTGGTTGATGTACCAGTCGGTCGACGAGGGCAGATTGACCTCGTCCTTGTCGAGATGAAGCATCGGCGCGAAGTTCGACACGAGTTGGGCAAGCGTAGGCCAGGCCATGATTTGCTCCCTGCTGGTCTTGGATCGACGGTTCGTGGATCGACAGTTCTTGGATCGACGGTCGGGAGCTTCCAACAAGCGCTATCAGGCACGAAGCAGCCCCGCCCTCGCGGGCGACAGTCTAAGCTAATACACGCTTAAAGCGAACACGCATCACGCTGAAATTTGGTGCAGGCACACATGGAGAATTTCACATTGCCGTCATTGCGCCGGTGGAGGTGACGGCGCACACTCGCGACATCGTCGCGGGTGCGCACCGTCGCTTCGACACCGGCAGTCTTCGCCGGACCCGGCGAAACGCCCTACCCTTTTCGCCCCGTGCGCTTCTTGGCCTTCGCCGCGCGCTTGCGTCCCGGGGCTGCGGCTCGCGCCGGTCCGCGGGCCGCGCGGCCGCCGGTGTCGGCGGTCAGTTCGGGACGGAGCCTGGCAAGCTTGGCGCGGTCGGGCATCAGGTCGGCAAAACCGTCGAGCACGCTTGGCGCCGGCGCGCCGTCGCCGGCGACGGCCCGCGCAGCGCCTGTCTGGCTGAGCGCCTGCAACCGCCGGCACGCTTCCCCGAGATGATAGGCATCGCCGCCGAGCGCCACCCATTTTCCAACCTCGGGATGCAGCACGAGATTGGCCGAATGGTTGTCGGTGGCGCTGGTCGGATAGTCGACGAACACGTCGATGCCCGACTGCACGCCGACCATCACGCCCTGCGCCGACCACGACACGGCGACGTCGACGCGGTAGCGGCCCGGCTTCTCGAACGCAAAACCGGCCGTGCTCCAGAACACTTTCGCCGAGGCCGTGATGCTCTTGCCGGGCTCGAGCTCGCTCAGCTTCGCGTGCTCGCAGAGGATGACGAAGGGCCGCACGGGCCGCTCGCGCCCTTCCCCGTCGGTGACGGTGATCGACGTGAACAGGGCCTCGGTGCTGACGTCGTTCGGCGCGCGCAGCGACACGCCGCTGTTGTTCGTCATCGTCCAGGTCAGATCCAAGGGCTGGCCGAGCGCGACGCGGTCGGTATTGGCCGTGACCGTCAGCGCCAGCTCGGAAGGTTCGAAGTCGTGGCGATCGGCGGCTTGCGGCGCGCCGGTCGGGAACCAGCTTGCGAACGGCCATCCGCCCGGACGGATGACGGGATCGGGCATGTGGTTGAGGTGATGACGGACGTTGGTGTTGTGCGCGAGCTTGATCTGGTCCGGGAATACACCGGGCGCGCCGGTCGCGGGACCGCCGAGCACGTCCGCGACGCTCGGCGTCGTGGTCATGATCGAGTTGTCGGCCGCCGTCTCCTGCTCCTGGTGGATCTGGTTCAGCGTGTGCGTCAGCTCGTGGGTCGCGCTGCGCAGGAACGCACGCGGCACGTCGCGCTGCTTCTTGTTGGCGGCGAGGCCGAAGTTGGAGGAGTCCGCGACCGGATAGCCGTCGTCGGAGAAGCTGGCGCAGCCTTCGCGGGGAACGCCGATCTGGTCGTACATGATGCCGCGCGAGCAGCCGAGCTTTGCGGGCACCACGATCATGTGCACGCGCCATTCGGTGTCGAGGTTGGTCGACGGCTTGCGCACGCTGGTCATCAGCGCGTGCAGATCCGCCGAGCTCCAGCAATTGGTCGCCACCACACCGGATGGCACCGGGACGTTTTGCTGGTCCTGCACCACGGTCAGCTGCCAGCCGGTCTTGGCGAAGACGGTGTCGAAGAACTCGGTGCCGCCGGCGCCATCGGGCACGGGTGCGGGCCGCACGGCTCCAACCAGCGTGTCGATCTCCAGCGTGCAGCGGCGGAAGAACTTTGACACCCACGCCAGCGTAACGCTGCCCTTGTCCACGCCGCCCTCGAACAGCCGGCCCTGGTAGAACGGCCCGCCGGTCAGGGAGAACGGAAACGGCGCCGGCACCTTTGAAAGCTTCATCGTCACGGTGCGCGACGGCGTCGACGGGAACGTACCCTTGAACTGGCCGGTCGGCGGCTGCGTGTAGTTGAACTGCTCGGCGACGATCGTCAGCTCGCACTTCTTCGGCACCGGCACCGCGATCGGCGCGGACACGCTGGTTACCCTGAGATAGGAATGATAGCGCGCGCGGGGGAAGATGGGGATTTTTGGCCTGCGGATCGGAAGCGGAATCAAGGGCTCGTCGACAGCGCTGAGCGACGCGGCGATGCTCGTCAGGCCCGCGTCCGCTGCTGCTTCATCTACGTCCTGGTCGCCCACAGGCGGCACCGGCGGGATCGGAATCGGGATCGGGATTGGCGGCAGCGGCGGGATCGGCGGCTTGATGATCGGCAGGCGCGAGTAGAGATCGCCGCTGACGATCAGATGGTCCGCGCCGCCGTCGGGCGTCGAGCGATCGACGCGCAGCGTGCCCTCGAAGGACACGAAGCCAGCCGTCGGCCGGAAGTTGATCTGGTAGCAGCCCTCGCGGAAGTCGAGCCGGCAGAGCCTGAACGGCGGAATGGGCTGCAGATCGGTCGAGGCCGCGTGATCGCCGGAATCGTCATCAAAACTGATCTGGCGCGACAGCGGCACCTGCGGCTTCAGGGCCGGCTCGACCGAAGCCGCAGTCATGTTCGAAAGGCTTCCACCCGATTCATGCTCTGAGCAATTGCACATGTCGTAATCTCCTCGTTGAAAACGTGGAGGCGATCGACATGAGCAACGGGCTCGTTGGCGGTTGAACCGAATTTCTTGTTGGCCAGGGCGTAAAAAATCGGGCGTAAAAAAATCCGGCGCGTGATCCTACGCGCGCCGGTACGTCACAAGACAGCCCTCTGAATCCGTGAACTCAAATCGGTCGGCCTCAAGTGAAATGTGATAGGTCACAAGCTCATCGTTCGCCGTCCCGACGACGAGTGTCCTGGAGTCTTCGAGACGGTAGATACCCGCATCCCACCACACCATGCCCTGCCCCTCGCCGCGCAGGCCGCGGTAGGTGCCAGTCGAGAATGTGAGGGTGGCGGGATATTTGTCTGCGCACGCAGCCGCCGTGGTCTTGGTCCACGTACCAACCATGCTCTGTCCGAGTTTGTCAGCCATAGTGTCTCCATAGCTCCCATCGGCCTTCTGGCCAGTTGAGAGACTATTTCAACATGTCGTTCTGGCGTGTGCAGCTCATTTCAAGCCGATGTGGTGGCAATCTGCCACGCACAATCACAGCAGGTATTTTGTCGCATGATTGATGTGAGCGTGCGTGTGAGGTGGTTCACAGCGAGGTGCGACAATTGGGCTCGCGCGTTTGAACGAGATGAATTCGTGGCGGCGGAGCTTGCGGAGGGACCTAGGTACGCGCGCGCTCACCCCGGCAACACTGCCAGTATGGGCATAGATCGCTTGCATCAGCCCTAGCACCGAAGTCGGCGGGCTTCGCCGTACGGCAAACCGCGATCCCGTTTAGAGTAGGAAGTCAGACTGCGTAACCGTTGTGGCGTTGCCGATGCCAACCAATCGGATCGTTTGACTTGGGTCGCTGTCGATCGTGACGAGTGTATCGGCCCCAACGTCGGCAATGGTGACTCTGGTGGCAAAATCGCCAGCCGTTATCCCGAATGCCGAAATGTCGAGGAAGTCTTGCCCGCCGATCGGGTTGGCGTCGAAAGAATTGATGTTGTCGTTGCCGAAGCCAGATGCAAACACGAAGGTGTCGTTACCGCCGCCGCCGTCCATCGTGTCATTGCCCGCCCCGCCGACAACGCGGTCGTCGCCACCGCCGGCATTAATGATGTCGTTGCCGTTGCCGCCCCCGATCACGTTCGCCCCGCCGGTGCCGGTGATCTGGTCGTTTCCCTGGCTGCCGATGATATTTTCGATGCCGCTCAATATATCACTGCCGATTTGGGCGCTCGTTGCGGTGCTGCCGGTGACGGTCGCCGCAGCCGTGGTACCGGACAGGTCGATGGTATCCACACCGTTGCCGCCGAAGTAAGAGTCATTGCCGTCGCCAATGGTCGCGACAAAGCGATCGCTTCCGTTGCCTCCCCTGACCGTATTGCTCAGTGCATTGCCCGTCCCGACAAAGTCCCCGGCTCCGGTAAATGTCAGGTTCTCAAGGTTGGCAAGGCTGGTCAACGAGAACGAATTGAGCGTCGTCTCGATTGTATCTGTGCCTCCGCCAACTGCTTCGATGACCGTGTCGCCAGGACTGTCGATGACGTAGATGTCGTTGTCAGTGCCGCCAGTCATGGCGTCGTCCCCTGTACCGCCATTAAGCCGGTCGTTTCCGGCCCCGCCATTGAGCACGTCATTGCCAGCCAGCCCGTTGAGCGTATCGTTTCCGCCGAGGCCATTAAGAATGTCCTCGGCCGCCGTGCCGGTTAGAACATTGGCGGAGTTGTTGCCAGTGACGAGGTCTCCGACGATTCCGGTCGCGTCAGAGGTGACGGCTTCCAGCGTGCCAGAGTCGTCAGTAAATCTAACAACTGCGCGAAGCATCTGGCCGACTTGCGCTTGGCTCGGCACAAGATTCGAACTGGTCGCGCCCGCGATGTCGGTCCAGACCGTGCCGTTGAATGCCTGCCACTGGTAGCTGAACACGGAAGTCGTAGTTCCGTCCGGGTCATCGATCGATCCCCGCGACACCGAGACCAGCTGGCCTTCGGTCGGTGTGACATCGCTGATGAAAGGTTGGCCGGTCGGTGCGTCGTTGACGGGTGTGACGCCGATGGTCATCGTTGCGGAGTTCGAAATGTTCTGACCGATGACGATTCCGGCGCCGCCGTTCCAATTGCCTGCAACCTCTTCGCTTGACCAGGCGTGATCCAGGATCACGACATTGTCGATCTCGCCGTCGACCGTGAAATTGCGCGGATCCCCGGCATTGCGTCCACCGAGCAGGAGTGGCGCTGGCGACGCAATGATCGCGCCAGAGCCCGTGTCGCTCATGACCAGGGCGCCGTCCAGGAAAATACTGAAAGTATCGCCGCTTCGTTCGGCAACGAACTGGTGCCAAACCCCGGTATCGATCGGCAGCGGACCCGTCGTGAGGATGGCGACGCCCGCGGCATAGAACTGCAGCCGGCCATCGTCGAGCCGCGTGAACGTCCAGCCGGGCCCCGAATCGTTGGTCCACTTCTCGATGAGCACGGACTCGTGGCTCAAGTCGTTGAACTTTGCCCACACCTGGATCGTGAAATCGTTCCCCGCAAGATCGAACGCCGCGGGGGCCGTGCTGAGAATGGCGCCGCTCGCCTTTGCGCCATCGAGACTGAGGGCCTGCCCCGACAAGCCGGTGGCGAAGCTGGCCCCGCCAGTGAGCGTCAGATTGTGACCGTAGCCGGAGATGTCGGCGGCGGTGCCGTCGAAAGTCCAGGTCGCCAATGTCCCGGCAGCCGGCAACCCGGTGTCCTGCACGCGGAATGAGAAGGACGCGAGGCCCGCTCCGTTGCCGTTGGCCGGTGGCGCATAGGTAAACCTGCCGGCAGCCATGTCGGCGCTGGAAATCGCGAAGCCGGCGGCGGCCTGCGCTGTGCTGATTGCTTGCCCGTCATAAAAAAGCGTCCCCGATGTGGGCAGCGACGTGACGATCACATTGGCCATGCTGTGCGACCAAGCATCACTGCTGTCGGAGAACGGGAAATCCGCAACTGCAAAAGTATGGGTGACATCTTCGATTGTGACGACCGAGGCCGCGCCGGTCGTCGGTGCATCAAATTTGTCGATCGTATAAGCCGGGCCCACGACGGTCGGGGGCCTATTGAGCATGACGGTGCTCACACCGGCATTGTAGACGGCGATGTCCGGTCTGCCATCAGCATCAAAATCGGCCTGAGTTGAAAGGGTGCCACCGCTGGCAATAAAGTGCGGGGCCTGAAAAGTCCCGTCGCCGTTGCCCAAGAGCAAGGAGATCCCGTAGGAGGCACCGCCATCATTTGCGTCATAGTACAATAGATCCGTGTTGCCATCGCCATTCGCATCTTGCGACACGATGGACCCCGCGCCTCCATTGGGAATGGGTGACCACATCTGAGGCTGGAAGCTGCCATCACCGTTGCCAAGGGCTACCATCAGCGAGCCGTTGTATTCGGTGAAGGCGATGTCCAAATCGCCATCGTTGTTGAAATCCGCCAGCAGGCTCCAATATCCGAGGCCGCTCAGACCCGCGACCTCCGCGAAGGTCCCGTCACCGTTGCCGAGGAAGACTTGAACGCCGGCACCGAAGCTGCTGTTGATGATGTCCAGGTGCCCATCGTGATCGAGGTCGCTTACGGCCGAGATGTAGGCATTGACCGTCGGCAGATGGACGGGTGATTGGAATGTGCCGTCGCCATTCCCGAATAGCAGAGCGCCCTTGAGGACGAGGTCCGCATAGCCGTCCTCGTTGAAGTCGCCAAGGTCGGAGTCCGACGGGAACGGCACGTCGGCAGCAGCTGTTATTGGTGCCGCAAACGTCCCATCGCCGGTACCCAGCAGGATCGACACAGTCCCGGCATTGGAGTTCGAGGCGATGATGTCTGCGAAGGTATCATTGTCCACATCGCCGATCGTGATGCCATTAAGGGCGTCACCCGCAGGAAATACAGTCGGCGCACCAAACGTACCGTCGCCGTTACCAAGCGCGACAGCCACGCCGCCGGTGTCATTCTCAGAAACGAGATCCTGGTGCCCATCGCCGTTGACATCGCCCTCCGTGAGATGGCCGACCATCCCGCCGCTGAGAGTCTCGACTGTCTGGAACGTGCCACCCGGGATCGGATTCCCCGCCAGATCGCGCACATTCGTCCCGGTAAAAGCAAGCGCAACGGCACCATCGCCGCTGCCTGTACTCACCGAGACCGTGTATTGTGTACCACTGCTCCCGACCACCGGGACCACGTTTGCGATGCTGGCGCCCAACACACCTGATGTCACCAGCGAGAACTGGTCGATGTCGACACCCGTCACTGGCTCAGAGAACGTCACCGTGTAATTCACCATTTGGGCGTTGGTGGTCGCAGCATCGTTGCGGGTGATGCTTGCGAGCGTGGGGGCGATCTCGTCCACGTTCGTCACTGTAACCGCGATGGCCTGGGTGCTGGTGCCGCCGGCGCCGTCGGAGACTTGAACGGTGACGTTGTAGATATTGTCGCCGCCCGCGTCGGTAGGCGCTTCGAAGTTCGGGGCGGAGACAAAGGAGAGCACGCCAGTATTGGCATCAATCGCGAACCGGCTGGCATCGGGACCGCCTGCGATCGAATAGCTGAGCGTCTGGCCGGTGTCAGGATCGGTGGCCGCGAGGGTTGTTACAGACGTGGTGTTTTCCGGGATCGAGAGCGACGCGCCGAACGTGGTATCGAGGCTGCCGTCCGGGTTGTAACGGATGAGCGCAAAGTCGGCATTCGAGCCATTGTTGCTGTATCCCGACACCAGGATTTTTCCGTCGGCTTGCAATTTGACGCTGAAACCTTCGTCCGGCCCATCGCCGACTTGCGTCGTGACCGTGCCACCTATGCCGAAGGTCGTATCGAGGCTGCCGTCGGCGTTGTAGCGGACAAGGGCAAAATCCGTGTTCGACCCGTTGAAGCTATTGCCGGCCACCAGAATCTTGCCGTCGGACCCGATCGTGACGCTGCTCCCGTAGTCGCTGCCCTCTACGACGCTCGTCCTGATCTTTCCGTCGCCCCCGAACGACGCATCGAGGCTGCCGTCCACGTTGTACCGCGCCACGACAAAGTCGGCATTCGAGCCGGTCAGGCTATAGCCCGCGACCACGATCTTGCCATCGACCTGAATGGCAACGCTCTGGCCAACGTCGTTGGTACCCCCAAAGTCCGTAGTGAGCCTGCCATCGCCATCGAAACTCGTGTCGAGACTGCCGTCCACATTGTAGCGAACAATTGCGAAATCGTTCGGCCCGTTCCCTGTAAAACTATGGCCAGCGGCCACGATCTTGCCGTCCGGTTGCAAGGCAACGCTGTAGCTTGCATCGTGGAACGCAACTTCCGTTGTGACCTTTCCATTGCCATTGAAGGTCGTGTCAAGCGTGCCGTCGGCATTGTATCGCACGAGCGAAAAATCGAAGCTTGAGCCATTAAAGCTGTAGCCTGAAACAACGATCTTTCCGTCGGATTGCAGCGCGACACTCTGGCCGAAGTCGTCGGTCAGGAGACCCGTTGCGACCTTGCCGCCGTCGCCGAAATCGGTGTCCAGGCTGCCATCCGTGTTGTATCGCACGATGGCGAAGTCGGAGCCCGCACCGGACCCGGTATAGCCCGCAACCAGGATCTTTCCGTTAGGATCTACGACAACGCTGAATCCATTATCATCGGTGCCGCCAAAGTCGGTGACTACCTTTCCATCGCCACCAAAACTCGTGTCCAGATGGCCATCTGCGTCATAACGAACCAGGGCAAAGTCGACGCTGGTGCCGTTGAAGCTGCTGCCCGCCACCAACATCTTTCCGTCAGGCTGCACGGCCAAGCCTCGACCGAAGTCATCGGCCGAACCGATCGCCGTCGTCACAATTCCACCGCCGACGAATGTTGGCGCCTCATTGGCGTTGCCGACCGTTACGGCAATCGCTTGCGTGTCGGACCCGCCATTGCCGTCCGAGACTTGCACCGTAACGTCGTAGACATTGTCGCCGCCGGCGTCGGCCGGCGCTTCGAAGTTCGGAGCGCTCTTGAATGAGAGTGCGCCGCTGCTGGGATCGATGGTGAAGAGGTTCGCGTCCGCGCCGCCGGCGATCGAGTAGGTCAGCGTCTGTCCGGCGTCGGGATCCGTCGCGGCGACGGTCGTGACCGCCGTTGTGTTCTCGGCGATCGAGACTGCGATCCCGTCGCCGGGCACGCCTGCGCCGCTTTGATAGATGCCCAGCAGTTCTTCCTGCGACAAAGCACGGTGATAGATTCCGAGCCCATCGATCATGCCGTTGAAATAGAAGCCTTCACCCTGCCCAATTGTCAGCGGCACGTTCGCGTCCGGAATGTCGAAGTTTTGGATCGCGGAGCCGCCCGGTTGGTCATTGACGTACAGCTGATAGGACGAGCCGGATTTGGTCAGAGCGATGAAATACCACTCGCCCGGCACGGGATTGAACGGCGTCTCCGCAAAGAATTGTGGCCCGAGGGTGGGGCTGTTCACGTGAACGCCGAGATTGCCCGAATAGGCCGCAATCCACCATTTGTTTGTTTCGCCCCCGCCTTCATCGTGAGCCACGAGAACGCCCCCTTGGGGAGCTCCCGCGGGGCCGCCGGGCGCTGAGCTGAAATTGGCCCAAAGCACGATCGAAAAGTCGTCGCTGCCGAACGTCCAGTCGGGCGAGTCCGGCACACTGACGTATTGCGACCCATTGAACTGCAGGGCATCGCCGGTGCGCCCCGGCGCGGGCGTTGCGCCAATGATCGCGCCGTCATGATCGCCTTGCTCGTCGCGGACGATTCCGCCGCTCGTATCGTCGAAGGTATAAAAGGCCACGGCTCCAGCGCCCGGTCCGAGCAGCTCCGGCGGCTCGTTCTGATTGGTCACGGATGATCCATCGAATCCTGTGTCAGTCATTTTATGCCTCCGAGTTTCTCACGCGCGCCACAGCGGACGGCGCTCGCGCGTCTCCAGCATTGTAGTGAAGCGTTGCCCATGTGCCCGCTGCAACGCCATTAAGATCAATGACAGGCGCGCGATGACGCCGGTCGCTTCGATTGCCGGTCTGTCGAGGTCACATCGAGATCAAGGCCGGTTACCGCCGCCATCGCCTGCCCCTCAAATGCAATCGCTCCCGAAAGGGCTAAATCGTTTCTTCATCAAACAGTCTGTTGGTGAATCCAGTCAGTGCTTTTATAATTGGCGAGCTCTATCGCGACCCGATGCTGCGCGATCGCGTTTTTCGAACTCCGAGCGCGTTTTGCCCTGGCTAGAAAGCCTAAAAATGGTCAGGCAAAACAACGAACTGATGAACGCGCCTCCGAGTCTGGGGCTTGCCTGCATCATCATCGTCTCAATTAGCCGCTCTCTACCCAGAGCTGTCTTGCCCCATTTGGGGCAGGTGGGCAGAATGTCGCACTGCTTCCTGACTTCGCAGTTCTCTCCTTGGCCTTAGCTGCCCGAGTTGTGGGGAATAACCACCACGAAGGGAGTAATACGTAAGAGATATTGCTGCGAGGGGATCAATTGGTCCCAGTTGCCTGTCCCGCTTTGCGTTCAGAAAGACATTTTTGCGCTTGGAGATTGGGGGGGCGGGTATGAATGCTTGGGACCTCACTCTCGTAGAGCAGGCTTTCGCTGCCGCCGCAGTAGATCCCTCACTTTGGTCAAAGGCTCTCGATGTAGTGACGGCGCAAACAGAGAGCCGCGGAGCCCTCCTGCTGCCGATCTCAGGAGAGCATCTCCCCTATGTACCTTCCAGCGAGGGGTTGGCACGGGCTACCGAGGTTTACTTCAGAGATGGGTGGCATAAGCGCGACGAACGCTTTCGCGGTGTGGCAACGCTCCTGCGGGACAGTGTTATGGACGATCTCGATTGCGTGACGCCCGATCAAATGAAACACCTTCCTTATTATCAAGAGTTTCTTGCACCCTTGGGTCTTAGATGGTTCGCTTGTGTGAAAATCGCCTGCGGGGACGATGTTTGGGGCCTCTCGATTCAGCGTGGCCAGCACCAGGATCCGTTTTCGGCCGCGCAAAAATCGAGACTGGCTCACCTATCGAGATCGTTATCTGCCAATGCAGCGGTATCCTGTGCGCTGGGCTTTGCTGCCGCTGATGCCGCATTGGAAGCGTTCGATATCAGCCAAACGGCCGCGGTCCTCCTCAATCGGCGCGCAGAGATCATCCGAACAAATCGGTTGGCCCATCGATTGCTAACCGGAGACATTCGAATTTGCGCTCGACGGCTGACTTCCGCTGATCCGTCTGCCACTGCGGCGATCGAGCGCGCCCTGCATCGTTTGCTTTGGAATGCCGACGATGTTGCCCTGATGCCGCCAATTCCAATGCCACGTCGGGAACTGCCGCCGATACTCGCGTACCCCATGAAGCTCACAAAGATCACTGCGCACGTCTTCGCGGACTGCCATGCCGTCATCGTTCTCGTAGAGCCAGGCGCTCGTTCGAAGCCGCAAGAAGCCGCTTTGCGTGCCGCATTTGGATTGTCACCCGCGGAGGCGCGGCTTGCGGCGAGACTGGCAACGGGTGAGACATTGAGTGCAATCTGTGACAACCTTGGGATTGCAAAGGAAACGGGACGTCGCGAGTTGAAAACAATCTTTGCCAAAACGGGCGCGCGGCGGCAGCACGAGTTGGTCGCGCTCACGGCAAGTCTGGAAAAATCGAGCGGTCCACTTGATGATGCCGCCAAGTGGTAAAGCAGCGGTACCAGGAATAGACCAACTATTTAGGTCAGCTCTACGAAGCCTCGCTCGGCCCCATGTCATGGCGGTCCGGTGGATGGTGACGGTGATCTCGCCTACGCCAATCTAGCCGATAACCGCCGGGCGCCCTACTCCCACTCAATCGTCCCCGGCGGCTTGCTGGTCACATCGTACACCACCCGGTTCACGCCCTTCACCTCGTTGATGATGCGCGTGGCGGTCTCGCCTAAGAACTTCATGTCGAACTGGTAGAAGTCGGCGGTCATGCCGTCGGTGGAGGTCACGGCGCGGAGGCCGACGACGTAGTCGTAGGTGCGGCCGTCACCCATGACGCCGACGGTCTTCACGGGGAGCAGCACCGCAAAAGCCTGCCAGATTTCGTCGTAGAGGCCGTGCTTGCGGATCTGGTCGATGTAGACGGCGTCGGCCTTGCGCAGGATGTCGAGCTTGTCACGGGTGATGTCGCCGGGGCAGCGGATGGCGAGGCCCGGGCCCGGGAACGGGTGGCGGCCGACGAAGATTTCGGGAAGGCCCAGCTCGCGGCCGAGCTTGCGCACCTCGTCCTTGAACAGCTCGCGCAAGGGCTCGACGAGCTTCATGTTCATGCGCTCGGGCAGGCCGCCGACATTGTGGTGCGACTTGATCGTCACCGACGGGCCGCCGGTGAAGGAGACGCTCTCGATCACGTCGGGGTAGAGCGTGCCCTGCGCGAGGAAGTCGGCGCCGCCGATCTTCTTGGCCTCTTGCTCGAACACCTCGATGAAGAGGCGGCCGATGGTCTTGCGCTTGGTTTCGGGATCGGTGACGCCTTCGAGTTCGCCCAGGAACTGCTTGGAGGCATCCACGTGCACGAGCGGGATGTTGTAGTGGTGGCGGAAGAGGTCGACGACCTGTTCGGCCTCGTTGAGGCGCATCAATCCGTGATCGACGAAGACGCAGGTGAGCTGGTCGCCGATGGCTTCGTGGATCAGCACAGCCGCGACGGCTGAATCGACGCCGCCGGAGAGGCCGCAGATCACCCTGCCCTTGCCGACCTGGGCGCGGATCTTTGCGATTTCCTCCTCGCGGAACGCGCGCATGGTCCAGTCGCCGGTGAGGCCGGCGATCTTGCGCACGAAGTTACGGATGAGCTTTGCGCCGTCGGGCGTGTGCACCACTTCGGGGTGGAACATCAGGCCGTAATATTTGCGCTTCTCGTCCTGGATGATCGCGAAGGGCGCGTTCGGCGAGGTGCCGGCGACGGAGAAGCCCGGCGGCATCTTGGTGATGCGGTCGCCATGGCTCATCCAGACCTGGTTCTTGCTGCCCGATGTCCAGACGTCCTCGAACAGCTTGCTCTGCGCCTTCACCTCGACATCGGCACGGCCGAATTCGCGGTGGTGGCCGCCCTCGACCTCGCCGCCGAGCTGGGCCGCCATGGTCATCTGGCCGTAGCAGATGCCCATCACGGGCACGCCGGAATCGAAGATCAATTGCGGGGCGCGGGGCGAGCCGGCCTCGTGCACCGACTCAGGGCCGCCGGAGAGGATCACCGCCTTCGGCTTCATCTCGTTGAAGGCGGCTTCGGCCTTGTTGAACGGGACGATCTCGCAATAGACGCCGTCCTCGCGCACGCGACGCGCGATCAGCTGCGTCACCTGGCTGCCGAAGTCGACGATGAGAATCTTGTCATGCGCCGAGGCCAATGAGGGCGTCGACGCGGAGCGGTCGTTCTGTGCTGCTGTCATGGCAAGCAGATACGCGACGGAGCCCCCGCCCGCAACCGCGCTGGCTTGCGCGCCCACATTCTTCTTTGGGCATGGACAAGTGTATATAGGTAAGTATTATTGACCTAATTTGCCTCGCCGTCCGACAGGGGCCGATCAGGGAGAACGCTCATGTCACAGCATCATCAGCCATCAACGCTCGCCGCGCTCGGCCGGACCTGGGTCGAGGCCTGGAACGCCCGCGATCTCGAACGCGTGCTCGCGCTCTATGACGAGGCGGCCGTGATGACCTCGGACCGGATTCCGATGATGGGGTTCGACGCCAGCGGGACCGTGCGCGGCAAGGAAAGCTTGCGGGCCTATTGGGGCAAGGCGCTCGGGCTGCTGCCGGAGCTGCACTTTTCGCTGATCGACCTGTTCGTCAGCCCCGACAGCGTCGTGGTGTTCTATGCGAACGAGCGCGGCAAGAAGATCTGCGAATATCTGCGGGTGAACGATGCCGGGCTGATCGTGCAGGGGTCGGCGAACCATTTGGTGCATTGAGGGTGAAGCCACACTCACCGCTGTCATCGCCCGCCCTGTGCGCAATTGCGCACTGGGGCGGGCGATCCAGTATTCCAGAGGCGGCGCCGTGATACGGAGAAGCCGCGACGTACTGGATTCCCCGCCTTCGCGGGGAATGACAGCGAGAGTGAAGCGCGAGCGTGCCTCCACAAGCGTCATTGCGAGCGCAGCGAAGCAATCCAGGCTGCCGCCGCGGATGCATTTCTGGATTGCTTCGCTGCGCTCGCAATGACGGAGACTGTGGCACGTGTGTGCGCTAACACTACGCCCGCCGGCTCCAAGACAGGACGACCATCATGAAACTCCCCACCTCCCCCTTCACCGTCACCGACTGGAGCAAGGTCGAGGCCACCACACATCCTGGCGAGACCGGGCAAGCGCTCTGGCGCACGCTCAATATCGGCGATCTCCGGGTGCGGATGGTCGAGTATTCGCCGGGCTATCTCGCCGATCATTGGTGCGACCGCGGCCACGTCATCTTCGTGGTCAAGGGCGAGCTCGATTCGGAGCTGCGCGACGGCCGCAAGTTCAAGCTGACGGCGGGCATGAGCTACCAGGTTTCGGATTTCGGCGATGCCGCGCACCGGTCCTCGACGGCGTCAGGCGCGACGCTTTTCATCGTCGATTGAGGGCTGACATGCGGTGTATTTGCACCGCAAAATAGAAAATCCGGGCGACGTACCGGGCCACGGGTGGTGCCTTGAAGAAGTCCAATTATCTCGCTATATTGTGATCATCGATACTTGGCCGAACGACTGGGCCGCTTCGCCTCGTCTAAGACGGGCGCGCACGCTTCAGATGAATTCTCCAAACATCGACTCATCAGGGCCATGGGCGCAGCGTCGCGTACCGGTCCGCGTGCGTACTGTCTCTAACTAATTAAAGGAAGTTCCCCATGGCTATGGGCACCGTGAAGTGGTTCAACACCCAAAAGGGTTATGGTTTCATCCAGCCGGACGACGGCCAGAAGGACGTGTTCGTCCACATCAGCGCTGTCGAGCGCGCCGGCCTCTCGTCCCTCAACGAGGGTCAGAAGGTCTCGTTCGACATCGTCGCCGACCGCCGCAGCGGCAAGTCGTCGGCTGACAATCTCCGCGTCGGCTAACGCCGGCGCAGCGTTCTGACCACGGACGTACCGGCAGGACGCCAGAACTCGAAAGCCCCGCGACCGGGATCGGTTCGCGGGGCTTTTGCTTTTTCCCTGTCATTCCGGGGATCGCGACGCGAGAGCCCGGAATCCATGAGCCCGCGGAGACCGCCGCACGATGGATTCCGGGCTCGCGCTACGCGCGCCCCGGAATGACAACGTTGATCATCCCGTCTTCTTCAGCACCGACACAAAAAACCCGTCGGTTCCCGTCCGCCGCGGCGTCATCAGCCAGCCCTCGGCCGACTGCAGCGCGGCGTCGGCAAACGCCTCGGCCTTGTCCCAGAGCACGCTGGCGGTCTGCTCGGGCAGCACCACCGCGAACTCGGGATGGCGGCCGACGAACGCCCTCACCTGCTCGCCGTTCTCCTCCGACAGCACCGAGCAGGTGATGTAGGCGATGCGGCCACCCGGCTTCACCAGGGGAACCGCACGCTCCAGGACCTCGGCCTGGTCGCGCAGGCGGATCTCCAGGGCGCCGGGGCGCATGCGCCACTTGGCGTCGGGGTTGCGGCGCCAGGTTCCGGTTCCCGTGCAGGGCGCGTCGATCACGACGAGGTCGGCCGAGCTGCGGATGTCGGCCAGCGGATCGGCCTCGCCCTTGGGCGTGCGGATATCGGCATTGTGGACGCCGGCACGCGACAGGCGCTCGTGGATCGGGGCAAGCTGGCGCTTGTCGCGGTCGGTCGCGATCAGCCGGCCCTTGCCCTGCATCAGGGCGGCGAGCGCCAGCGTCTTGCCGCCGGCGCCGGCGCAGAGATCGATCACCTGCTCGCCGGGTTTTGCCGCGGTGAACTGGGCCGCAAGCTGCGAACCCTCATCCTGCACTTCAATTGCGCCCTTGATGAAATCCTCTTCCGCCTGGATGCCGGGGTTACGCGCATCGGCCGAAAGCTCGATGCGCAGGCCGGTTGCGGACCAAGGCGTCGGTTTCGCATGAAGATGAGAAAGCGCCTTCAGCACCTTGTCGCGATTGGATTTTAGCGTGTTGACGCGCAAGTCCAGCGGCGCCCGGCTCGCCATCGCGGCGGTCTCCGCTGCACGGTCCTCGCCGAACACTTTTGCGAAGTGCGGATCGAGCCATTCCGGGTAATCGCCGGCGACGGAAGGGGGCGCGTCCTTGAGGGAGCGCTGGCTGAGCGCCGCCTGCTCTCCTTCGGTCAGCGGCGTCGGCGCAAACCGGCTGCCGTCGAACATGGCGGCCATGGTCGCCGCGTCCATGTCGCGCTCGAGGCGGAGCATGCCGATCAGCCTGGCGCGCGCGGTGTCGGCGTCCATCAGGTACGCGCTCGAGGCGTAGCGGCGCAGCACGTCCCAGACGAGGCCGGCGATGGCGGCGCGGTCGCCCGAGCCGGCGAAGCGGTGCGCGGTGCCCCACTCCTTCAGCGCCTTGGCCGCGGGCACGCGGTCTCTCTCGATGGTGTCGATCAGTTCAATGGCTGCGGACAGCCGGGCAGCGGGGGTCATTTGAACCTTTCAGATTGGATCAAGCGTGTAAGGCTCAGATCACCAGGAGCATTCTCAGCGCGAAGTAGATCCACATCGCGAGCAGCACGAGCACGCCGGCGAGCCAGATCGTGGAGCGGCGGCCGAGATCGTTGGAGGAGACGAACACGCCGGCATGGGCAAAACGCGTCACCACGAACACCCAGGACATCAGCACGATGAAGAGATCGGCATGGCGCAAGGGCAGCGCCAGCGCGATCAGGGCATAGAACAGCACCGGCAGCTCGAACTGATTGCGATAGCAATTGCCGATCTGGGTGGCGTCCTTGGGCCAGTTCGGCTCGCCGAGCGCAATGTCGCGGATCTTGGTCTCGCCCGAGACCAGCGCCTTCCGGCGCCCGAGCACCATGCCGATCAGAAGCGCGAAGGTGAGACCGACCTGCACGAAGACAGGCAGCAGGACCATTTGGACGGACATCGGAACTTTCCCGTAAAGCGCGGCACGCCGCGGACCGTCATTAGCCGCGACTTCTCACGCTGACAATCAGCGAGTTGAACCGGTGTTCCCGCTCTTGCGACCAACCACCGATTGTTAAAGCAATTTCGCCCTCTTTTGGGGCACAAGGCGAGCGACCGCCATGAACACCCTCTCCAGCCTGATCGGCTCTTTCGCCGAATCCGCTGACGGCCAGCTCGGCATCCTGATGTCGGCGCTGGCAGGTATCGCCACGGCGCTCGCGGTGGCGCTGGCGATGACGGTGTATTTCCGCCTGAGCTACCGAACGTGGCAGGACGTGGTCAGGCACGGCCTCGCCGCGCTCGCCGCCATCGCCCTGCTCGCCTTTGCCGCCTACGACATGCGCCACGCCGCGCTCGCCTATCTCGGCCTCAACCCGTCAAAACCCGCGGTCGAGTTCGAAATCCGCATGCCCCGCGAGACGCTGGCGGCGGTGAACGACAGCCAGATCGAGCTGCACACCGACCGCAACCAGACCCTGGCCCTGGTCGATGGCGTGCGCGACCTTGCCGACGGACGCGCAGTGCTGCGCGGCGCGGTCGCGCTCAACCATCGCACCGCGGACCGCATGCTGGTCGTGAAACTGCCCGGCAAGGGCACGTTCGAATTCCGCCTGCGCCTGCCCGCCGAGCCACATCGCACCGAGCAGTTCGGCCCCTGGCACCTCGCCGACCGTATCGCCTCGCCGGTGGCTGGCAGCGTCGCCCCGCAGGACGCCTACACGATCCGCTATCGCGTGCTGTGACGTGATGCCCCGAACGCAGTTGCGCATTGCCGCGCTTGTCCTCACCGCCCTGCTTGGTCCCGCACTGTGGATGTCGGCCATCGCCGCCCCGGCCGACATCGCGACGTGCGACCGGCTCGCCGCGCATCCCACCGATCCGGACAGGCCTGCCGATGTGAAGGGAATTCTCGAGATCGCCGATGTCCCCGCCGCGCTGAAGGCCTGCAGAGCGGCCGCCGCAGTGCCCGACGCTCCGCGCCGGATCTGGACGGAGCTCGGCCGCGTCTACGAGTTCGACCGGCAGCTGGCTGAGGCAGCAAGCGCTTATCGCAAGGCCGCTAATGCGGGCAGCTCCACCGCGATGGCCGGCCTCGGCGTGCTCCTGATCCAGGGCAACGGCATCAGGAAGAACATCGGCGAGGGACGGACGCTGATCGAGAAGGCGGCGAATGCCGGCGACGTCGAAGGCATGCTCAACCTCGGCTCGCTCTACGGCGCCGGTGTCGGCGGGAAGACGGATTTGGCGTTGGCGCGCAAATGGTACGCCAAGGCCGTCGACGCGAATTCCAACGAGGCCATGTTTCAGCTGGGACTGATGACCCAGGACGGCGATGGCGGTCCGAAAGACGATGTCGCCGCGAAGGCGCTGTTCGAAAAGGCCGCCGCGCTCGATCATGCCGACGCATTGGAGCGGTTAGGTGCCTATGCCGAAGCCGGCCGGGCCGGCGAGAAGGATGCCAAGGCCGCAATCGCCTATTACAAGCGCGCTGCCGCGCTCGGCAATGAGGATGCCGGCAAGGCGCTCGAACGCCTGCGCTGTCCGTTCCAGCTTAGGGATCGCAGCAATGGCAAACCCGTCGGACGGATTTGCTTTGACGGCGGATAGGCCTTCCCTCGCGCGCAACGACCACCGCCCGCTTTAAACTTTGCTTCATTGCGATGCGTGGGCAGGCGTCATCGTTTCGACGTGTGACAACGCGTATGCTGATGCCATGTCCGAATTTCGCCTCACGCAGATTTCCGACACCCATCTCGGCCGGCGCTTTCCCGGCCTGATCGCAAACTTCCATCGCGTCTGCGAGCACATCGACACCGAGCGGCCCGACCTCGTCGTCAACACCGGCGACGTTTCCTTCGACGGGCCGACCAGCCGCGACGATGTCTTGTTCGCGAAGGGCCTGCACGACGCCCTGCCCGTCGCCTGCCGCTACATCCCCGGCAATCACGACATCGGCGACAATCCGACCGCGATCGGACCTGCACCGAAGCCGCCGATCGCGGAAGCGAACCGCCGGCAATTTTGCGAGATCATCGGCGAAGACCATTGGTCGTTCGAAGCGGCCGGCTGGCGCTTCATCGGCCTCAACACGCTGGTGATGAATTCAGGGCTCGCCTTCGAAGCCGAGCAGTTCGACTGGCTCGCCTCCGAGATCGCGCGCGTGAACGGCAGGCCGGTCGCGCTGTTCCTGCACAAGCCGCTGTTCCTCAACCTGCCCGATGACCCCGAACTACCTGAGACCTCGATCCGCTACGTGCCGCAGCCAGCACGCGCGCGATTGATCGAGATGTTCGCGCGTGTCGATCTGCGCCTGATCGCCAGCGGCCACGTGCATCAGCGCCGCGACTTCACCTATCGTCATACGCGCCACGTCTGGGCGCCGTCGGTCGGCTTCAGGATCAACGACGCGCGCCAGGATCGCATCGCGATCAAGGAGACCGGCCTCGTCGAGTACCGCTTCGGGCCGGACAGATTCGAGGTCCGCCACATCAGGGCGGCGGGCCAGGCCGATATCGACATCGAGGAAGTCCTCGCCCAGATGGGCGGCGAGCACTAGCTCAATCCAACGGCAGATAAACTTATCTAAATACCGCCCTGCATCGAATTTGTCCCCAACTTGGCTATATTTGGCTAATGACAACGTTGTCATCAGAACATATCGTTCATTCCAGCGGTCAGGGGCCGCTGAGGGAGCGACAATGCAGTTCTTGTCCCGGTGGGATAGCCAACGCCTTTCGACGACCATTCGGGGCATTCCCCTGGTCGATGGCGTCGCCACCGAGGACATCGGCAGCCAGCGCTGGTCACCTGCGCGCGGCGATCTCGCCCTGCCCGCCCTCACCCTCGATGAAGCCGCCTTCGCGGCCAACCGCGACCTCTTCCTGAATTGGTGCAAGAGCGCCGGCGTCAGCGTCGCGCCGCACGCCAAGACGCCGATGTCGCCGGAGCTGGCGCGCTCGCTGCGCGCAGCCGGCGCGTGGGGCACGACGGTCGCCAATATCCAGCAGGCCGCCGTGCTGCTCGCGAGCGGCGAGCGGCGCCTGCTGCTCGCCAACGAGATCGGCGGGCTCGCGGCCGGCCGGCGGCTCGGCGCTCTGCTGAGCGCCTATCCCGATGTGGAATTTCACGCCTTTGCGGATTCACCGGCCGCGGTCGCAGCGCTCGCGGAGGCAGCGCGGATCGCGGGACGCGCCGAATTGTCCGTGCTGGTCGAGTTAGGTGCAGGCCGCGCCGGCGCGCGCGATCGCGCCGCGGTCGAGGCAACGATCGCAGCCGTGCTCGCCGCCGATCGCCTCGTGCTTGGCGGCGTCGCCACCTACGAAGGTGCGGCCGCAACGTCCGATGCCGAGGCGACAATGCGCGCGATCACAGCGCTGCTGGAGCGCACCATCGAGACCTTTGCGCTGGTGCGCGCCGCCGCTCCGCAGCGGCCATTGATCATGAGCGCGGGTGGCTCCGCCTATTTCGATATCGTCGCGCATGCGCTGGCGCCGGTGGCGCAGGCTGACGGCAACGCGAGCGTGATCCTGCGCTCGGGCGCGCTGTTCTTCGCCGATCACGGCATCTATGCGCGCGCATTCGCGGAACTGGACCGGCGCGGCGGCCTGCTCGTCGACGGTCTGCGCCACTCTGCCGTCGAAGGCTTTCGGCCCGCGCTGACACTCTGGGCCGAGGTGCTGTCGCGGCCCGAGGATGGCCTTGCCATCGCCGGCTTCGGCATGCGCGATGCCTCCTTCGACCAGGGACTGCCGGTTCCCTTGCGCGTGTTCCGCGACGGCGTCGAGCAGCAAGGGCTCGCTCCTGCGCTCACCGTGACGCGCCTCAACGACCAGCACGCCTTCCTCTCCGTCGCGCCCGATAGCACGCTTGCGGTCGGCGACATCATCGCCTTCGGCATCTCGCATCCCTGCACCTGTCTCGACCGCTGGCGCGTCATCTTCGGCCTCGATGCCGACGGCGTCGTCACGCGCGCCCTTCCCACCCAGTTCGGCTGAGGGCGGCGATGAATTTCCTGCCGCTCTGGCGCTATCAGAACCAGCTCATCGACGGCGCCATCGTCACGCTGGAGCTGACGGTGATCTCGGCGCTGGCCGGACTCCTGATCGGCATCGCCGGCGCGGTCGCGCTGAAGGGGCGCATCACGCCGCTGCGCTGGCTGGTGCGCGGTTACATCGAGCTGTTCCGCAACACGCCGTCGCTGATCCAGATCTTCATCGTCTTCTTCGTGCTGCCGAATTTCGGCCTGAAGCTGCCGGCGTTCGAGGCCGCCGCCGTGGCGCTGTCGCTCTATTTCGGCGCCTATTCCGTCGAGATCATCCGCGCCGGCCTCGATTCCATTCCGCGCAGCCAGGTCGAAGCCGGCCAGTGCCTCGGACTGTCCGGCTGGCAGGTGTTCCGCCACATCATCCTGCCGCCGGCGCTGCGCAACGCCTATCCGGCCGTGACCAGCCAGTTCGTCCTCTTGTTGCTCGGCACCTCGCTCGCCTCGCAAGTCGCGGCCGACGAGCTGTTTCATGTCGCCGGCTTCATCGAAAGCCGCACCTATCGCAGCTTCGAGGTCTATGCGGTGATCTGCGCGGTCTATTTCGCGATGGCGATGTCGTTCAAGGCGCTGTTCGCAATTGTCGGTCTGGCGGCCTTCCGCTGGCCGCGGCGGCGCTGAGGGACAAGCGATGCGATCCTTCTCCCTCATCGATTTCGTCTCGCTGTTTGCGGCCCTGCGCTGGACCGTCGCGCTCGTCGTGCTCGCGCTCGCCTTCGGCGCGCCATTGGCGCTGGGGCTCGCGCTCGGCCGCATCAGCCGGTTCGCCGGTCTGCGCTGGGCGATGGCGGCCTGCATCCAGGTGATCCAGAGCGTGCCGCTGCTTGGCCTCTTGTTCTTCTTCTATTTCGGCATGCCGGTTTTCCTCGGCATCCAGGTGCCGGCGCTCATCGCCGTGACCGTCGCCTACACGCTCTACACCGCCGCCTTCCTCGGCGAGATCTGGCGCGGCGGGCTGGAGGCCGTGAAGCAAGCGCAATGGGAGGCCGGCGCCTGCCTCGGCCTCTCCGCCTGGCAGCAATTCCGCCACATCATTGCGCCGCAGGCGCTGCGGATGTCGCTGCCGCCGACCGTCGGCTTCCTGGTGCAGCTCATCAAAGGCACCTCGCTCGCCTCGATCCTCGGCTTTGTCGAGCTTGCCCGCGCCGGCCAAGTGGTGAGCGCGGCGACGTTCCAGCCGCTGCTCACCTACGCGCTGGTCGCCGCGATCTATTTCGCGCTGTGCCTGCCGCTCACGCTCTGGTCCCGCTCCCTGGAGGCCCGCCTCGATGGCTCTCGTTGAAATCCGCGACGTGCACAAGACATTCGGCAAGGTCGAGGTGCTCAAGGGCGTCTCGCTCGATGTCGAGGAAGGCGAGATTGTCACGATCATCGGCCGCTCCGGCTCGGGCAAGTCGACGCTGCTCCGCTGCATCAACGCGCTGGAGAGCGTCGATTCCGGCGAGATCCGGGTCGAGGGCCAGACGGTCCACGCCAGGATGCCGGACCTGAAGAAATTCCGTCAGCGCGTCGGCATCGTGTTCCAGGCCTTCAATCTGTTTCCGCATCTGAAGGTCGAGCGCAACATCACACTTGCCCCGCTGCTCACCGGACGCATCGACAAGGCGAAAGCACGTGCACTGGCCGCGGATGTGCTCACCCGCGTCGGCCTCGCCGACAAGATCGACGCATGGCCGGAGCAGCTCTCGGGCGGTCAGCAGCAGCGCGTCGCCATCGCGCGGTGCCTCGCCATGGCCCCTCACCTCATGCTGTTCGACGAGGTGACCTCGGCACTCGATCCCGAACTCGTCGGCGAAGTCTTGAAGGTGATGGAGGCGATGGCGAAGCAAGGCATGACCATGATCCTGGTCACCCACGAGATGGGCTTTGCCCGCAACGTCGCCAACCGCATCGTCTTCATGCACCAGGGCCGCGTCTGGGAACAGGGGCCGCCGGCAAAGCTGTTTGCCAATCCTGAGACGCCCGAGCTCGCAAGCTTCATTGCCTCTGCGAAATGATCATCGTCCACCAATCCGCCACCAGGAGAGAGCTATGAGAAAGTTGAAGTCCTTCTTCACCATCGCAGCCGCGGCGCTTGCCGTTCTCGCCGCGCCGAATCTCGCCAACGCCGACAAGCTCCAGGACGTGCTCGGCGCCGGCAAGATTCGCGTCGGCATCCTCACCGACGCAGCACCCTGGGGCTTCAAGGACGACAAGGGCGAGATTGCCGGCCTTGACGCCGATCTTGCAAAACTGATCGCCGCCGACATGGGCGTGAAGCTCGAGCTCGTGCCGGTGACGGGCGCCGCGCGCATCCCGAGCCTGCTCTCGGACAAGCTCGACATTTTGATCGCCGGTCTCGGCGCGACGCCCGAACGCGCCCAGCAGGTGATGTTCTCGCAGCCCTATGCGGTGGTGAATCTCGGCGTCTATGGCGCCAAATCGATTCCGGCGGCAACAGGCAAGAAACCCGACAATCTCGAGGGCCGCACGGTCGCCGTCGCCAAGGGCACGACGCTCGACGTCTGGCTCACCGACAACGCGCCGAAGGTGAAGCTGGTGCGCTTCGAGGACACACCGGCCGCCATCGCAGCCTTCCTCGCCGGACAGGCCGACACGTTTGCCGAGAACAGCGCCATTGCGCTGAAGGTGCAGGACCAGAACCCGACCAAGGAGGTCGAGCTGAAGTTCCTGATCCGCCAGTCACCGGCCCATGTCGGCGTGCGCCAGGGCGAGCAGAACCTGCTCAACTGGATCAACACCGACATCTTCTTCAACAAGCTGAACGGCAAGCTCGGCGCACTTCAGCTGAAATGGTTCAAGGAAGAGCAGTCGCTGCCGACGCTGTAAGCTCGCACACGGCTCCCGCATCGTGCGGGAGCCGACCTTCACGAGGAGAATTTCAGATGATCAAACGTTACGTCGTCGGCTCGCGCATGAGCCAGGCCGTCGCCGCCGGCGGCATGGTGCACATCGCAGGCCAGGTCGCCGATGACCGCAAGGCCGGCATCGTGTCGCAGACCCAGCAGGTGCTCGCCAAGATCGACGCGCTGCTGAAGGAAGCCGGCACGGACCGCTCCAAGCTGATCGCGGTCAACGTCTTCCTGCCGCATATTACCGACTTCGACACCATGAACTCGGTCTATGACGCCTGGATCGATCCGGCCAACCCGCCGGCGCGCGCCTGCGTCGAGGCCCGCCTCGCCGATCCCGATCTGCGCGTCGAGATGACCGCGGTCGCCTTGCTGTAAAGGCGTCACTTTTTCTTCAACCTTCGGCCGGCGCCGGCGACGGCGCGGCCACGAGGCCTCCCATGCATACCGGACTTTTCCACGACATCGATTTCGAGAAGGACCAGAAATGGTCCGGCCATCTCGGCATTCCCTTCTCGATCGACCGCTCCCCCTACTACCAGCTCAAGATCCCGATCTTCCGGATCAAGAACGGCGCCGGGCCAAAGCTGCTGTTGATGGCCGGCAATCACGGCGACGAATATGAGGGCGAGATCACGCTGACGCGGCTGTATCGCCGGTTAGATGCGAAGGACATCAAAGGCGAGATCACCATCCTGCCCTTCGCCAACCTGCCCGCCGTGATGGCGGCGCGCCGCCGCTCGCCGCTCGACGAAGGCAATCTCAACCGCGCCTTCCCGGGCGATGCCGCGGGCACGCCGACGTTCCGTCTGGCGCACTTCCTCGAGCACGAGCTGTTTCCGCGTCACGACGTCGTCTTCGACATCCATTCCGGCGGCACCTCGATGGCGCATGTACCTTGCGCGCTGATCGAGCGGCAGGGGCCGCCCGAGATGTTCGGCCACGCGCTGCGCCTGATGGAAGGGCTCGGCATGCCCTTCGCCTTCGTCGCCGAGAACGGCGCCACAGCGCCGACCTCGATGGCGGCGGCCGCACGCGCCGGCGCGATCGGACTCTCCGGCGAGTTCGGCGGCGGCGGCACCGTCACGCCGCAGACGATGGCGTTCACCGCGCGCGCGGTCGACCGGTTGCTGCTCGCGCTTGGCCTCATCCAGGCGCCCGTGCTGGGGCCACATGCGCCGGTCGAGCGCGCCACCGAGCTGCTGGCGCTGCAGAGCCATGCCCAGGCGGTGTTCGCGACGCGCCGCGGCTGGTTCGAGCCCGCTGTCACCGTCGGCGCGCGGGTCAAGGCCGGCGACATCGCCGGCTGGTATCACGACTTCGAGCGCCCCGAGCTTGCCGAAGAGGCGCTGCGCTTCCCCGCCGACGGCATCGTGATCTCGCAGCGGCTGCATACCGACAGCCAGAGCGGCGACTGCCTGGTCCAGGTCGGGCGTGCTCTGTCGCGTGACGAGTTGCCCGCTCGCTGAACTTCGGAGACGATACCGACTTGGACTAACCCCAGGATTCGATGACCGATCCGGCAAAGCCAGGTTACGACGACGTGGTGCGCATTCCGGCGCCGCCCGGCCGCAGCAATGCGACCGGACGGCCGCCGCGCATCGAGGAAGTCGCAGAACGCGCCGGCGTCGCGCCGATCACGGTGTCGCGGGTGCTGCGCCATCCCGAGAAGGTCAATCGCAAGACCCGCGAGCGCATCCTCGAGGTGATCGAAGCGACCGGCTACGCATCCAACCCGCATGCGCGCGCGCTGCGCTCGGGCCGGTCGAACGTCGTCGTCGCCTTCGTCTCCAACATCCTCAGCCAGCAGTTTGGCCTTGCCGTGCGGAGCTTCGCCGCGACGCTGGAGCCGGAAGGCTTTGAGGTGCTGGTCGGCCAGACCTCCTACTCCTATGCCAAGGAGGTCGCGATGATCCAGTCGCTGCGCGGCATCCGCCCTGCCGCGGTGATGTTCACCGGCGTGATCGAGCTCGAGGAGAACCGCACAGCGCTCGCCGAGCTCGACATTCCCGTGATCGAGACCTGGGCGTTTCCGCGCGATCCCATCGACATGCTGGTCGGCTTGCCCAATGCGGATGCCGGCGCGATGGCGGCAAAGAGGCTCGCGGAGGCCGGACATCGCCGCGTCGCCTTCATCGGCCGCAACAGCGGCCGCGGCGCCCTGCGCCGCGACGGTTTTCGCACGGCAGCGGCAAAGCTCGGCCTCGATATCGTTCACGAGATCGGTGTGGGCGAGATCACGGGCCTCGTCGACGGCCGCGCCGCCTTCACCGCCCTGCTCGCGCGCGACGGCAAGGTCGATGCCGTGTTCTGCGCCAACGATTTGCTCGCGACCGGCGCGCTGATCGAGGCCCGCGCCCGCGGCCTCTCGGTGCCGCGCGATCTCGCCGTGCTCGGCTTCGGCGACAACGACGTCGCCGATCAGATCACGCCCGGCCTCACCACCATCTCGTTCGATGCGGCGGCCCTGGGGCGGATTGCGGGGGAATTGCTGTTGGCGCGGCTCTCCGGTGCGCCGGCAGCCGAGCAACGGCTCGCAGTCGAATTGTTCCTGATCGAGCGCGGCAGCGTCTGAGGGTGCTTACGCGACGCTCTTGAGATCCTGCTGGATCGCCGCCAGCAGGGATTGCAGCGCCGCGCTGTCCACGGGCTTGGCCTCGGCGGTCGCGGGCTGAACACTGGCGGACTGCACAACTTTCACCGGACGCTTCGGGAATGGCGGTGGCGCGGGCATTGCGGCTGGCGCGAAATCGCCCGCCTCCTCGGCATGAACGAACTTGCCATGGATGACGTCGTCGCGGCGGCCCATGACGAACATCGTCGCCCAATAGCCGGCGGCCAGGAGGATTACGCAGAAAAGAACAATCTCTAACATCGCAACACCCAAAATATGCGCGATGATTCAATGCCTTCGCCGGCCCGTCAATGAACAGGCGGTCACACCTGCGGCTTTTGCGCGCAGGTGTGACCATTTGGTGACTCTTTCTTAACCATCCCCAGCCGGCTTGTGGCGCTGGGGCAACGAGAGTCCCATTCCCTGTCGTCCTAGGCCTTGTCCGGCCCCACGCGCACCAGCTGCTTGCCGAAATTGGCGCCCTTCAGGAGGCCCATGAAGGCGCCGGGGGCGCTTTCCAGGCCCTCGGTGACGAACTCCTTGTACTTGACCTTGCCGTCGCGGACCCAGCCGGACATGTCGCGCAGGAAATCGCCATGGCGGGAGGCGAAATCGGAGACGATGAAGCCGCGGAAGGTCAGCCGCTTGGTCAGGGTCGCGCGCATCATGCTGGCGGCCCATTTCGGCGGCTTGGCTTCGGTGTCGTTGTAATGGGCGATCAGGCCGCAGACCGGCACGCGGGCGAACGGATTGAGCAGCGGGAACACCGCCTCGAACACCGCGCCGCCGACATTCTCGAAATAGACGTCGATCCCCTTCGGGCAAGCGAATTTCAGCTTGGCCGGAAAATCGGTTTCGCGATGATCGAGACACGCGTCGAAGCCGAGCTCCTTCACCACGTAGTCGCACTTGTCCTTGCCGCCGGCGATGCCGACCGCGCGGGCGCCCTTGATCTTCGCGATCTGCCCCACCGCCGAGCCGACCGCACCGGAGGCGCCGGCGACGACGACGGTCTCGCCCGGTTGCGGCTTGCCGATGTCGAGCAGGCCAGTGTACGCCGTCATGCCGGGCATGCCGAGCACGCCGATGGAGGTCGAGATCGGTCCGAGCTTCGGATCGACCTTGATCAGGCCCTTGCCGTTCGAGATCGCGTGCGTCTGCCAGCCCGAGCGGATGCGCACGATGTCGCCTTTGGCAAAGTCAGGATTGTTGGAGGCCGCGACCTCGCTGACCGCTTCGCCCTCCATCACGCCGCCGATCGGCACCGGTGCGGCGTAGGACGGTCCCTCGCTCATGCGGCCGCGCATATAGGGATCGAGCGAGAGCCAGATCGTGCGCAGCAGGACCTCACCTGCCGCAGGCGTCGGAACGGCGAATTCCTCGATGCGGAAATCTGACGGCTTGGGCTCGCCGACGGGACGTGCGGCGAGAACGATGCGCTTGGCTTGGGACATGGCTTCCTCCGAAGTTTCTTGGTCGGCGAGCGAAGCGGAGGCAGTGGAGCGCGTCAATACAAAAGCGGTGGAGCGGTTAGACGCCGAAGCGCACGCAGTTCTCGTGTCCCGGTCGCGCTGCGACGTGCAACGTTGCTGCGCAGAGCCGGGACCCAGAAAGCAACACGGCAGGACGCGAGGAGATGGGCCCCGGCTCTGCAGCGCATCACCGAAGTGGCGCTGCGCTGCGTCCGGGGCACGAGACTGGGGACTAACCCCCGCCCGGATAGTTCGGCGATTCGCGCGTGATGGTGACGTCGTGGACGTGGCTTTCGCGCAGGCCCGCGCCGGTGATGCGGACGAACTGCGCCTTGTCGTGCAGCTCCTTCATGTCCTTTGCGCCGACATAGCCCATGGCGGCGCGGAGGCCGCCGGCGAGCTGGTGCATGACGTTGCCGACCGGGCCCTTGTAGGGCACCTGGCCCTCGATGCCTTCAGGCACAAGCTTGAGCGAGTCCTTGATGTCCTGCTGGAAGTAGCGGTCGGCAGAGCCGCGCGCCATCGCGCCGACCGAGCCCATACCGCGATAGGCCTTGTAGGAACGGCCCTGCCACAAGAACACTTCGCCCGGTGTCTCGTCGGTGCCGGCGAGCAGTGAGCCGACCATGGCGATGTCGGCACCGGCGGCGAGCGCCTTGGCGAGGTCGCCGGAGAACTTGATGCCGCCGTCGGCGATGACGGGAATGTCGGACTTCTTCGCAGCCTCGACCGCATCCATGATCGCAGTGAGCTGGGGCACGCCGACACCGGCGACGATGCGCGTGGTGCAGATCGAGCCCGGACCGATGCCGACCTTGATGCAATCCGCGCCGGAATCGATCAGCGCCTGCGCGCCCTCCGAGGTCGCGACGTTGCCGGCGACGACCTGCACGGAGTTGGACAGACGCTTGATGCGGTTCACCGCATGCAGCACGTGGCGGGAATGGCCGTGCGCGGTGTCGACCACGACGAGATCGACGCCGGCATCGATCAGCCGCTCGGTGCGCTCGAAGCCGGTGTCGCCGACCGTGGTGGCGGCGGCGACGCGCAGGCGGCCTTGCGCGTCCTTGCAGGCGAGCGGATGGGCGACCGCCTTCTCCATGTCCTTCACGGTGATGAGGCCGACGCAGCGATACTGCTCGTCGACGACGAGCAGCTTCTCGATGCGATGCTGGTGCAGCATCCGCCGCGCTTCGTCCTGGCTGACATTCTCGCGCACCGTGACGAGGCCCTCATGCGTCATCAGCTCGGAGACTTTTTGCCGGCGATCGGTGGCAAAGCGCACATCGCGGTTGGTGAGGATGCCGACCAGTTTGCCCGGCGTGGTCTTGCTCGCGCCGGTGACGACGGGAATGCCGGAGATGCCGTGATCGCTCATCAGCTTGAGCGCGTCGTCGAGGCTCGCCTCGGGGCTAATGGTGAGCGGGTTCACCACCATGCCCGACTCGTAGCGCTTGACCTGCCGCACCTGGGCGGCCTGCCCCTCGGGATCGAAATTGCGGTGGATGACGCCGAGGCCGCCGGCCTGCGCCATGGCGATTGCCATGCGGGCTTCGGTGACGGTGTCCATGGCCGAGGCCATGATCGGGATATTGAGCGGAATGGCGCGGGTGACGCGCGAGCGGATGTCGACCTCGCCCGGCATGACGTCCGAAAGGCCCGGCTTCAACAGCACGTCGTCGAACGTAAAGGCTTCGCGGATGCCTTGAAGTTGCACCGTGGCCATCTGCCAACTCCTTCCTGCGGCCCTGCCGCAAATAGCTATGGATGAGCGCCGCCCTCGGCGTACCTTGCGGCATCGCCGGAGAATCGGAGCCCATCGGTGGGGTTGACGCGGGTCGATAGCACGCCCGCGTGACGAATCAAAGCAATTCGAGCCGCTGGCCAGCCATGCACAGGCTTTTTTAGGGTAAATTCGGCGTGGGCAGCCTGGCACCACCGTCATTCCGGGGTGCGACGAAGTCGCGAGCCCGGAATCCATCCCGCAGCGGCCCCCGCGGGGCGATGGATTCCGGGCTCGCGCCAAGTGGCGCGCCACGGAATGACGAAGGAGCGAGCACAGCATTTAGGTGCTATGCGTCGATCCGCAATGGTCCCGGCCGGGCGACGGTGTTAAGCCGCAACCCTCGCCCATTCTTCCGATTTTCATTACCGATCCGTCATGGTCGACAAGCAACGCATCATTCCGCTGATCGTGGCCACTGCTCTCTTCATGGAGAACATGGATTCGACCGTCATCGCCACCTCACTGCCGGCGATTGCGGCCGACATCGGCACCAGCCCGCTGACGCTGAAGCTTGCGATCACCTCCTACCTGCTGTCGCTCGCGGTGTTCATCCCGGCGAGCGGCTGGACCGCGGACCGGTTCGGCGCGCGGATGGTGTTCGCGATCGCGGTCGGCGTGTTCATGGTCGGCTCGGTCGGCTGCGCGCTCTCGACCTCGGTCACCGACTTCGTGTTCGCGCGCATCCTGCAAGGCATGGGCGGGGCGATGATGACGCCGGTCGGGCGCCTCGTGCTGCTGCGCTCGGTCGACAAGAGCGCGCTGGTCAATGCCATGGCCTGGGTGACGGTCCCTGCCCTGATCGGCCCGGTGATCGGACCACCGCTCGGCGGTTTCATCACGACCTACGCGTCCTGGCACTGGATCTTCCTGATCAACATCCCGATCGGGCTGCTCGGCATCTTCATGGCCTTGAAGTTCATCGATCCCATCAAGAGCGAGACGCAGGAGCCGTTCGATCTCTACGGCATGGTGCTCGCCGGCATCGGCCTTGCCGGCATCGCGTTCGGTCTCTCCGTCGCCGGGCTCAACCTCCTGCCCTGGAGCACGGTGGCCGCGCTGGTCGTGGGCGGCGCGATCTCGATGACGCTCTACGTCCTGCACGCGCGGCGGACGGGATCGCCGGTGCTGGACTTCTCGCTGCTCAAGCTGCCGACGCTGCGCGCGGCGATTCTCGGCGGCTTCCTGTTCCGTCTCGGCATCGGCGCGCTGCCGTTCCTGCTGCCGCTGCTGATGCAGATCGGCTTCGGCCTGTCGCCGTTCCATTCCGGTCTCGTCACCTTCGCCTCCTCGCTCGGGGCCATGGGAATGAAGACGCTGGCGGCGCGGATCATCCGTACCTTCGGCTTCCGCAATTTGATGACGGTGAACGCGATCGTCAGCGCGTTCTTCCTCGGCGTCTGCGCGCTGTTCACGGTGACGACGCCGCTGCTTATCATCATGGTGATCCTGGTGGTCGGCGGCTTCTTCCGCTCGCTCGAGTTCACCGCCATCAACACGGTCGCCTATGCCGACGTGGAAAGCCCGCAGATGAGCCGCGCCACGACGCTCGTCAGCGTCAACCAGCAGCTCGCGGTCTCCGCCGGCGTCGCGGTCGGCGCGGCTTCCGTGGAGACGACGATGTGGCTCAGCCATGTCAGCGAGCTCAACGCCACCATGTTCGCGCCCGCCTTCGTCGTGGTGGCGCTGACCTCGGCGGCTTCGAGCTGGTTCTTCTGGCAGATGCCTGCGGACGCCGGCCACGAGATCTCCGGCCGCAAGGCGGTGGAGATCGCGAGCCGCAAGGGCGCCGGCAAGGGCGCGGCCAAGGCCGCCGTGAAGGCCGCAACGGAAGATACGCAGGACGTGCGGGACCAGCGGCTCGGCTAGCGCCGCGGCCCGCCGCGCATCCTGGCGGATTTCAAGCTTACATCAACGCCCATTGATATTTGCCGCCACGCGCAGCGGGTAGAGTGCTGCGCCGCCGTCTCACGTCCGCCGCCACGGAAATTCCATATGCTCGCGACCGAAACTTCCACTCCAGCCGCGGCGACGGAGCGGCTCGATTTCAAACGCGCTCACCAGTCACGCGGCCTTTCGGGAATGCTCGCCGCAATCGTGGTCGCCGTGATCGCGGCCGCCTTCGGCGTCATGCTCTGGTATGCCGACGGCTACGAGATCGAGATCGGAACCCGCGTCCGTGGCGACGAGATGCGGCTCGTCAACGGCGAGCTCTCCACCGCTTTCGACCGCGGCGGCCGCTTCGCATTGGCGCTGGCCGAGGTCACGGCGCGGCGTGCGACGATCCGCCAGGCGCTCGCTGCGCGTGACCGGGCCGAACTGATGCGCCAGTCCGCGGAAACCTTTGCCCATCTTCACCAGCAGGCCGGCGTGCAGATCTTCGGCTTTCAGGACAAGAACATTCGCTATTTCCTGCGTGTCCACAAGCCCGAGCAATTCGACGACGACATCTCCGGATTTCGCCCGATGATCGTCGCCGCCAATCGTACCACGCGCCCGCAGGTCGGACTCGAGATCGGCGTTGCCGGAATCGGCCTGCGCGGGGCGACCATCGTCGAGCAGCAGGGCGCCATGGTCGGCACGGTCGAAGTCGGCCTCGATCTGAAGCCTTTGATCGAGAGCGTCAAGGCGACGTCCAACGCCGACATTGCGATTGTCGTCGTCCCCTCGCTTGCGGGCATCGCGCTCGATCCCAAGCTGCCTGCCTTCGGCGACCTCGTGCTGGCGATGTCGACCGACGACCGGCTGTTCTCCTCGCTGCTGAAGACGATGCCGCTGCGTCCGGCGCACGACAGCGTGGCCGCCGCGCCGACGATTGAGGGCCGCCGCTATGACCTGATCACGCGGCCGCTCGTCGATTTCAGCGGCCGCATGATCGGCTTCTCCATCGCGCTCAAGGCTGATTACGGCACCGAGCTCGGACGCTCGCGCACCGAATTGCGCGTCGTGGCGATCTGCGGCGGCATCGTCGCCTTCATGGCGTTCGCGCTTCTGTTCCGCGCCACGCGCGCTCGCGGCAGGGCATGGCCATGAGACCCTTCGCCCGCATCCTCAGCCTTTTCCTGGCGTTGTTCTGTCTCGTTGCAGCGCCAGCGGAGGCCGCTCAGACCGAATTGCCCGCGGGAGCACAGCTACCGGTGCGAGTGCGGGTCGCGGTGCGAATCCTCAAGGTGCTCTCCATCAAGGAGGTCGTTGGAGAGGGACGCCTGTTCGTCGAGGTCACGCAGCGCTGGACCGACCATCGGCAGGCCTTCGATCCGGTCACGATAGGCTTCGGCCGCCTCGATCGCACGGGTGCGGATGCCGACGCGTATCTGAAATCGATCTGGACGCCCGGCCTCGAAATCGAGAATCGCATCGGCGAGCCGGAGGCTCGCACGGTAGCCACGTCGACCTATGCCAACGGCGAAGTGATGCTCATCGAGCGTTACGAAGCGCGCTTTCGCTTCGGCCTCAACCTCAGCGCCTTCCCCTTCGATCGCCAGGATCTCACGCTCTCGTTCTTTCTGCCGCGCCACGCGGCGCAGGACGCCATCCTGATTTCCACCGAAGCCGATCGAGACATCTCCGGGATCGAGGATACCACCGCATCGGTCGACTGGCGCGCCGCCGGCCTGCGCTTCGCCAACCGCGATGCGATGGGCTGGAACGCCCGCAGCTATTCCAAGCTCGACGTGACCATGACGCTCGCGCGGATCTCGACGCACTATCTCCTGCGCATCTTTGTGCCAATCATGGCCGTGCTGGCGGTATCGGTTTTCGTGCTGTGGGCGCCGGATCTGATCTCGAAGGACAAGGGCAGCCTGATCTTCTCGTCGCTGCTCGCGCTCGCGGCCATCAGCTTCACGTTCGAATCGAGTTTTCCGGGCTGCATTTCGCTCAACACGCCGGTCGCCCAGATCATCTCTCTCGGCTACATGTACCTGATCGTGGTCCTGATCGTCGACATGTCGCTGTATACCCTGTCACGTCGCACCGGGGCGCTCAGTGCGGCCATGATCGATGAACTGAGGCGGCAGATGCGCTGGGCGCTGCCATCCATCATGGCTGCGATCTGCATCGGGGCGGCGGTGCGCGCGATCCCGGTCTGACCGGGCCGAGATGCCCGGGACGGTCCGCATCAATGTCCGTCAGGTGCGGGCCGGCTGCTGCACCGGAATCAGCGCATAGCCGACGCCGCGCACCGTTGCGATCGGCGCCGCCGTTCCGTCATATTGCATCTTCCGCCGCAGCCGCACGATCAGATTGTCGACCGTGTGCTCGCTGATCTCGCGGGGGTCGCGATTGGAGATGACGTCGAGCAGGAAATCGCGGCTGAGCGGCCGCGTCATCTGCGAAGCAAGGGCGGCGAGGATGTTGAATTCGCCTGAGGTCAGCTTGACCATGCTGCCGTCGGGACGAAACAGCTCGCGCCGGACCGGGTCGAGAATCCAGCCGTCGAAGGTGACGACCGATTCCTTGGTCCGGCGCAGGACGCTGCGGATGCGGGCCAGCAGCGTACGCAGGTTAATCGGCTTGGAGATATAGTCGTCGCCCCCCGCCTCCAGCCCCGAAAGAACGTCGTCGTCGGAATCCCGGCTGGTGACGAAGATCAGCCCGCATTGCTCGCCGAGCCGCAATTCGCGTGCGAGCGCAATGCCGTCGGCATCGGGCAGGTTGATGTCGAGCAGGACGATGTCGGGCCTCAGCGCCGCGAGCCCCGCGCGCAGCTCGCCGCCGGTCGCCATGCCATGGGCGACCATGCCTTCTTCCTGGAGGAACGAGGTCAGCATCAGCCGGATCTCCGGCGCGTCCTCAACCACGAGTACGATCGTCGACATCGGCCCCTTCAAGCTCGCTGTTGATGGAAGCGGGCACCAGCCTGCTCTGCCCGGCGGCATCCAATTCCCTCAGGACGAGGGCGATCTGCCGTCGCAGCGCCCGGACCGCCTCGTCGAGACCGCCGCGGCTGGCTCCGGCGGCCCTTGCCGCCGTCAGCGCGTCATCGGCGCGCGCGGCCAGTTCCGGCATTCGCAGATTTGCGGCACTTCCCTTGATGCGGTGCGCGACGCCTGCAAGATCCTTCGGTGCCAGGTCGCCTCGTGCCAGCGCGCGGTCCAGCTCCTTGAGGCTGGTGGCGAACAGGCCCTGCAATTCATCGATGCGGTCGCGCTCAAAAACCTCTTCGAGCGCGAACGATCCGGACGCCTGCTGCGAGGCGAGAAAGGCCCCGATCTTCCAGGCGATGTCGTCGGGCACGAGCGTCGCGGCAAGCACGAGGTCGGCGCCCTCCTCGAGCAGCCGCGCGGCGTCTCCTTCGGCGGGAACGCCGACGATGAACATGCCCTCTCCCGCAGCGCGGTCGCGCAGCGATCGCAGAAAGCCCGGCGGCGGGGCGACGGCAACGATCGCCGCGAATTCTCGCGCCGCCACCATCGTCCCGGCGGCCTCGAAGGATTGCGCCGGAAAGACGCGAAATCCCAGATCCCCAAGCGGACCGTGCGTTGCCTTGCGCGCATCGCCCACGACGAGAACGTCGCCGCCGGCCTTCAGGGATGCAGTCGGGCCGGATGCGGGCCAGTGCCGGGCCTCCAGCGCCGCCTCGATCGCCGCGTGCAGCGCTGCGACGTCGATCGGCTTCGCCAGATGGCCGTCCATGCCCGCAGCAAGACAGGCGGCGACATCCTCCGACATGACGTTGGCCGTCAGGGCGACGATCGGGACCTGACAGAGCGGCGGCGGCAGGGCCCGGATCCGGCGCGTCGCCTCCAGCCCGTCCACGTCAGGCATCTGCATGTCCATGAGGACCGCGTCGAACCTGGCGCTCCGCACCAGTTCGAGCGCCTGCTCGCCGGACCTGACGAGCGCGATGCTGTGCCCCGCCTTTTCCAGGATCCCGCGTGCGACCATCGCGTTGATGAGGAGATCCTCGACGAGCAGCAGATTGAGCGGCCGGACCTGCGGCGCCGCTACGCCGATCGCATCGCCGTCAGCGGGTTCATCGATCGCCGGCAACGGCAGGCAAAACCGAAAGCGGCTGCCCTCTCCCGGCGCGCTCTCGACGTCGATCTCCCCGTGCATGCCGTCGACCAGCCGTTTGCAGATGGCAAGTCCGAGCCCCGTGCCGCCGAAGCGTCGCCGGATCGACGCATCCGCCTGCCCGAAGGCCTGAAACAGATGCGCCCGTTGCTCGGGCGTGATCCCGATGCCGGTATCGGACACGCAGAAACTGATCCGCGCCCCGTCCCGCGATCCGGCTGCCGTCACCTCGACGGTGACGCTGCCCTGGCTCGTGAACTTCACGGCGTTGCCGATCAGGTTGAACAGGATTTGTCTGACGCGCGACTGATCGCCGAGCACCCATTGCGGCACGAGGGGCGAGAGCTCCAGTTGGAGACTCAGCCCCTTTTCGTGCGCGCGCGGCGTCATCAGATTGACGATCTCGCGCAGGCTCTGCCGGAGGTCGAACGGCGCGCGCTCGTAGACCTCGGCCTGCCGTTCGAGCTTCGAGATGTCCAGGATGTCGTCGAGGATGTTGAGCAGCCCCTCCGCCGACGATTTGATGATCGACAGGCGCTTGCGCTGTGACGGTGGCAGCGGCTCGTCGAGCGCCAGTTGCGCCATGCCGAGGATTCCGTTCATGGGCGTGCGGATCTCGTGGCTCATGACCGCAAGGAAGTCGGCCTTGACGTTCGCGGCCGCTTCCGCCGCGTCCTTGGCTTCACGCAGATCGAGGTTGACCTGCCGCTCGCGCGCGATGCGCAGATATTCCTCGCGCCGCAGCCGGTTGAACTGCGTACGCGCCACCGCACCGACAACGTAGCCGACCGCCACGACCAGCCCGATGATCGTGAGATCGAGCGGGCTCTCCGGATCCGGCCTGAGCACCGCCCAGAACAACAGGCTCACGATCGGCGCATAGGCGCTCATCAGCGCCACCCAGCGAAACCGCCCGGGCAGGCACAGATTGAGCGCGATGGCGATCAGCGGCAGCAGCAATCCGCCGTGACGGGTCAGGCTCGGATGGTTGAAGACCAGCGCGTTGAGGGTGAAGAACGCAAACTGGTGCGCGTAGGTGATCGCGACGATGCGCACATATCCGCCCGTCCGCAGCAGGGCCAGCACGGCAGCGACCGCGGCAACCGCAATCAGGAGCCGCACTTCCAGGAAGAACGCAAGCCGCGAGCCGCTCAGCGTCATGACGTCGAGCGGTACGAATGACAGGCTCGCGACGGTGTCGGCCAGAACGCACAGCAGGGCCATCGCGCGCGCCGACCGCCAACCGCTCTCGGAGAATGCCGCCTCCGTCCTCGGGTCAAGAAACTCGCCGCTCGTCCCGATGCGTCCCTGAAGGTCCAATTCTACCGCCGGCATCCCGGCCTATCCCCGCGCTCATTCACTCTGGAGCTCTTCCATTGCAGAGTTGATCCGCCCTCGTCCAGAGCCAAAGTCGGGGGCTCGCTTGTCTCGGCCGACAGGACGATCAACCGGCGTTGATGGCCGTTTTGATCCCGTTCGCCTACGAGCCCCTTTCAGTCGATCTCAGACACGTCCGACGTCGAGTCGCGCGGTCCCGCGCTACAGCCAATCGCGGCCGGGGATCTGGACGAGTGGGAATTGGGTTATGGCTTTCTTTTGTCACGGCACGCGCGCGCGTCTCACCCGCCTCAAGCAGGCGACCTCGGCGGCGGCCCGGGCTGTGTCGCGCGCGATCGTGCTGTTCGTCCTGGTCCAGGCCCTTGGTGCCGGCGCCGCGCTCGCGGCGACCACCTGCGCCGACATCAATGCCGGCACCTTCAATGTGAGCGGGGCCGATCACCAGTCCGACACCACGGTGTCGCTGACCGCGGGTGACATCATCAAGCTGAACTACACGTTCGTCGTCGACACGACCCTTTTCTACGGCATCGAGCTCGGTGTCGGCGGCCATTATGCCGACGGCTCCAGCGCGGCGTCGGGCACGCTGCAGGTCACCGTGACCGTGACCGGCACGCAGACCTTCAGTTGGCGCTCCCTGAGCGAAGGCCTGCCGTCGCAGATCGACGTCACCGTCACCTGTACGGCCGCTCCCAACCCCGGCCCCGGTCCTGGCCCCGTGGTGACCAGCACCAATCCGGCATCGGGCCCGATCGCCGGACAGCAAACGACCATCGTCATCGGGCTGAACCTCACCGGCGCCACGTCGGTCAAGTTCGGCGGCGTGAACGTGCTCGGGTTCACGGTGCTGAGCGCGACGCAGATATCGGTGGTGACGCCGCCGCACGCGGCAGGCGCGGTCGATGTCACCGTGACGACGCCGCTCGGCTCGGCCACGGGCACGGCCATCTATCGCTACGCGGCCATGCCGGATCCGACCCTGGATCCAACCGTGAAAGCGATGGTCGACTTCCAGGTTCATACCGTGCAGGTGATGGGGCAGCAGCAGATTGACAATGTGCAGGACCGGCTGATCGAGCTGCACAATGACGACGTGCCCCTGGTCAGCAACAGGGCCTCCTTCGCGCAGATGCCGGTGCCGCAGAGACAGTCTGGCCTGCCGGCGGATGCCGGGGACAGGACGGTCTCCGCATCCGACGTGGCGCAGGCCCGGCCAAAGTCGAGGGATGAACAGGCCGTGCCCGTGCCGGCCGGATCCGATTCGTCGCTGCGCTACTGGACCGCGGGCGCGCTGCAGTTCGGCCGGGATACCACTTACGCCGACGCCAAATACAACGTGTCCTCCACCGGGCTCACCGCCGGCGTCGATTCGCGTCTCTCGCGCAACCTGAAGGCCGGTGTCGCCGTCGGCTTCGGTATCGACCATGCGACGATCGGCAGCGACGGCTCGCACATCAATGCCAATGTCTGGTCCACGCAGGCCTATGCCAGCTACCGCGTCGCGCCGCACTGGTTCATCGACGCGGTCCTCGGCTATGCCGTCGGCAGGCTCGGCAATTATCGCTACGACACCTCCGCGCAGGCCTTCGGCTCCGGACATCGCGGCGCCAACGACCTGTTCGGCTCGCTGTCGGTGAGCCACGAGACCAAGGTCGGCCGCTGGAAGATCGCCCCCTATGCGCGGCTCGACCTGCAATGGATCCGGCTCGACGGCTATGTCGAGACCGGTGCGGGCGTCTACAATCTCGCCTTCGACCAGACCTCGGCCGTCGATCTCGCGGGCGTGCTCGGGACCAGGTTCAGCCATGTGACGGACACTTCCGCCGGCGCGCTCAAATCCAGCTTCGAGCTCGCCTATCGCCGCAGCCTCAGCGGCTCCTATGCGCAAGCGATCGCCTACAGCTTCGATCCGACGACTATCTACAGCCTGTTCGGCTCGGCGGAAAAGCGCGACCAGGCCCTGCTCGGTCTCGGCTTCGAGCTGCAGGTGAACCGGTCCGTCAGTCTCGGCATCCAGCTCGACGAACTGATCGCACAGAACGCGCGCAGCGAGCGCGGGCGCGCGCACGTCAGGATCGGGTTCTAAAGACGACGCCGGCGTCGCGGGATCAGCAGCAATCACACATCAAGAGTTCCACACGGATGCCGGGGGGACGGACATGAACGTTGCAGGCAAGCCAGCGCGAGCAAGGTCGGCCGCGCGGCCTCGAGCCCAGGACGAGATGGGCTGGCTGCTGGCCGTGGCCGCCGCCTTCCTGGTCGTTCACATCGTCGCCTTGACGATCTGCGATCGCGCCACTTTGGACCGAACAGCCCCGGGACAATTGGCGCTGTCGCAGGAATGCGACTAGCGGCTGCCCGATCCCCAGGATCAATCCGCGTTGATGGTGGATTTGCCGTCCGTCGCCTACCAGACCCGACAAGACGATCTCAGGTGTGTGAGATATCGAGCGTTGGCGGATCACCTCCGCTGACGACCCCTCTCCTCGCCTGCGCAATCCCTGCGACGTCAATCGCGCGGGATCCGAACGACGGGGACAGGGCATGCATTCCGATTGTTTCGACGTGGTCGCGCACGGCGGGCACCTTGAGAGGGGCCGCGCCACGCGAGCGACATCGTCATTCGCCCATGCAGAGCCGATCGCGACGGTGCTGCCTCGCACCGTTCGAAACGCTGTTGTCAGCCTTTGGCTGGCCGCCGTTCTGCTCTTCTGCGCGAGCGCGCCGGCCCATGCCCTCCGAACACTCCCGAACGGAACGATCGGAACCGCGTACTCGCAGAGCGTCACGATCTATACCGACGACATCGAGTGCCAGATTTCGGATATGCCCCCCTTCGTGCCGGGGGTGACGATTTCGAATACGTCGAGCGGCGACACATGCTCCGTTGCCATGAACGGCACCCCGACGGCGGCAGGCACCTATCTCGGGTTCATATCGATCATGACCGGGTCCGGCAATCTTCCTTCGGATGCCACTCCCCTCGGCTTGGGCTGGGGCAGCATCCCCTACCAGATCACGATCGACAAGGCGTCACCGACACTGTCCGTCTCGTCGTCGTCCTCCTCCATCATCTACGGCAATTCGGTGACGCTGACGGCGACGCTGAGCGGAGGCTATTCGCCGAGCGGAACAGTCACCTTCTACGCCAACGGAACGTCGCTCGGCACCGCGTCTCTCTCGGGGACGACAGCAAGCCTGACGGTCAGTTCGCTGCCGGTCGGAGCAAACGCGATCACCGCAAGCTATTCGGGCAACTCCAACAACAATTCGGCTACGAGCGGCTCCACCACGGTCACGGTGGCCCAGATCACGCCTTCGATCGCGCTCGCCGCCTCGTCCTCTTCGGCAAGCTACGGCTCATCCGTTGCACTCGTCGCGACCCTGACCGGCGGGGCCTCGCCGAGCGGCACCGTCACCTTCCAGGAAGGCGCGACCCAGCTCGGCAGCGCCACCATCTCCGGGACGACCGCCATCCTGGCGGTGTCGTCGCTGTCCGTCGGCTCGCACACGATCACCGCGACCTACAACGGTGACACCACCAACGCGTCGGTTACGTCGGGCTCGGTCACCGTGACGATCACGCAGGATGCGCCGACCGTCACCCTGGGCGCATCGTCGACGTCAACCAGCGCTGGCGACCCCGCGACACTGGTCGCTTCGCTCAGCGGCGGCACCTCGCCGGGCGGCTCTGTCACCTTCTATGACGGAGCCACCTCGCTCGGCTCCGGCACCGTTTCCGGATCGGCCGCGATGCTGACGGTATCGTCGCTGTCGACCGGATCGCATACGATCACCGCCGTCTATGGCGGCGACAGCCACAATGCCGGCGCGACCTCCAACGCCATCACGGTGGCGGTCGGCAGCGCATCGCTGTCTGTCTCGATTTCGAGCTCCTCGCTGTCGCCGACGCTCGGCCAATCGGTGATCTTCACGGCGACACTTTCCGGAGGCTCTTCGCCGACCGGCTCCGTGACCTTCAAGGACGGCTCCACGACGCTGGGGGCGGCCACGATTTCGGGCTCGACTGCAACCTTCACGACCTCGTCGCTCGCGGTCGGCGCGCATCCGATCACCGCAATTTACGGCGGCGACGGCAGCAACGGCTCGGCAAGTTCGGGCACGATCACCGTCACGGTCGGCAAGGTCTCGCCGTCGCTGACCGTTTCCAGCTCGTCGAGCGCGGCGACCGTCGGTCAGTCCGTGACCTTCACGGCAACACTCTCCGGCGGCTCCTCGCCGACCGGCTCCGTGACCTTCCAGGATGGCGCCACTGTGCTCGGCTCCGCCACGATCTCGGGCGCGAGCGCGACGCTGACGACCTCCGCCTTCACGGTCGGCACACATGCGATCACCGCCGTCTATGGCGGCGACGGCAGCAACGCCACGGCCACCTCCAGTGCGATCATGGTGACGGTCGGCCAGGCGTCACCTTCGATCTCGCTCGCGGCGTCATCGACGGCGCCGGCTGTCGGCCAGTCCGTCACCTTCACGGCAACGCTCTCAGGAGGATCGTCGCCAAGTGGCACCGTGACCTTCCAGGACGGAGCCACTATCCTCGGCTCCGCCGCGATCGCGGGTTCGAGCGCAACCTTCACCACCGCAGCGCTTGCGGTCGGAACACACACGATCACCGCGGTCTATGGCGGAGACAGCGGCAACGCCGGGGCGACGTCAACCGCCGTGACGGTGACCGTCGGCAAGGCCTCGGCCTCACTCGCGCTTGCGGCTTCGTCAGCTTCGCCGTCCGCCGGACAGTCGGTCACCTTCACCGCCACGGTTTCGGGAGGATCATCGGCGAGCGGCACAGTGACCTTCAACGACGGTGCCACCGTCCTCGGCTCAGCCGCGATCTCGGGCACAACGGCAACCTTCACGACGGCGGCGCTCGCGATCGGCGCGCACAGCATCACGGCGGCCTATGGCGGGGACAGCAGCAATGCCGCGGCGACCTCCGGCGCCGTCACCGTCACCGTCGCCAAGGTGTCACCCTCGATCTCGGTATCGGCCTCGTTGACGTCGCCGGCCGCCGGCCAGTCGGTGACGTTCACGGCAATATTGTCCGGCGGCTCCTCGCCGAGCGGCACCGTGACATTCCAGGACGGCGCCTCCACGCTGGGCACTGCGACGGTCTCGGGCTCGACCGCAATCCTCGTGACCTCCGCGCTGACCGCCGGCAGCCATTCCATCACCGCCGTCTATGCCGGCGACAGCAGCAATACCGCCGCGACGTCAGGTGCGATCGCCGTGACCGTCGGCCAGGCATCGCCCTCGATCCTGCTGTCCAGCTCGTCGACTTCGGCACCCGCCGGCCAGTCGGTGGTCTTCACCGCGGTGCTCTCCGGCGGCTCCTCGCCGTCAGGCTCCGTCACCTTCAAGGACGGCACGACGACGCTCGGTACGGCGACCATCTCGGGCGCGACCGCGACGTTCGCAACATCGACACTTGTCGTGGGCTCCCATTCCCTGACGGCGATCTATGGCGGCGACGGCAGCAATGCCTCGGCAACATCGAGCGCGATCGCGCTGACGATCGGCAAGGCCGCGCCCTCGATCGCCGTATCGAGCTCGGCGAGCGCGCCTGCGGCCGGCCAGTCCGTCACCCTGACGGCGACACTGTCCGGAGGCGCTTCCCCGACCGGCAGCGTTAGCTTCAAGGACGGCACGATCGTGCTGGGCACCGCGACGATCTCCGGCTCGGCTGCATCCTTCACGACCTTGCCTCTGGCGTCGGGCGCGCATTCGATTGTCGCGATCTATGCCGGTGACGGCAACAATGCCGCTGCCACGTCAAACGCTATCTCGCTCACGGTCGGACGCTCCGATCCCGGCACAAGCGTGGCGGTCCGTGGAACCGTCGCCTCGCAGGTCTCGACCGCGGTCCGCTTCGGCCAGACCCAGATCGGTAACATATTCCAGCGTCTCGAAGGCCTGCACGATGCGGATGATGGCGCACCCGGCTCCGGCCCGATCGCGGCCGCAGGCCCGTCCGGCGCATCGGCCAGCAATTCCGAAATCGACCGTCGGGCGGCCGGCCTCTTCAACGACCGGTCCGCAGCGGCACAGGCCCTCAGCTACGCCGACGATCTGCCGATCCGCACGAGCCTGACGTCGCAGTCCGACGCCGGCCGTGCCGTCAACCAGCTCGCCGCCGCGCTCCCTCAGGCGGTCGAGCGCATCAACAAGGCCAATCTGCTGCCATTCAATGTCTGGGCATTCGGAACGGTTGGCTTCGGCAGGCTGCAAGGCGACAACAGCTACGACAACCGCTTCACGTCCTCCGGACTGACGCTCGGTTTCGATCGAACCGTCACCGACGGCCTCAAGGCGGGCGCCGCATTCGGTCTCGGCTTCGACCACAACAAGATCGGAACGGACGGATCGAGGATCGATGCGCGCAGCTTCAACGCGACGATCTATGCAAGCTGGAACTTCCTGCCCCACACCTATCTGGATGTCGCCGGCGGTTATGGTTGGCTCCGTTTCGACGGCAAACGGTGGTCCAGTGACGGCAACGTCATGCTGGACAGCCAGCGCTCGGGCAGCCAGCTCTTCGGCACGGTCGGCGTGAGCCATGTCTCCCGATGGGACGGCTGGAAGCTTTCGAGCTACGGCCGCGTCGATATCGTGAATGCCACGCTGGGCGCCTACAACGAGACCGGCTCGAGCCTATGGGCCCTGAGCTATGACAGGATGAGCACGACCAGCGTCGCCAGCGTTCTCGGCGGCCGCCTCGCCTATCCGATGCTGCAGAACTGGGGCCTGTTGACGCCAGCCGTCCGCGCGGAATGGCGGCACGCCTTCGACGGCGGCTATGTGCAGGGCCTGAACTACGTCGATCTCGCCGGCCTGACCTCCGGCTATACGCTCAGCGGGACCCCGACGGCGCGCGACACCATGACCGGCGGACTTTCCGTGAAAGCCGATGTCGGTAACGCACTCAGCCTCGATCTCGAATATCTGCTGACGAGCTCTATCAGCGGCATCGAGAGCCAGAGGGTGCGTGGTGCGGTGAAATACGGATTTTGATGAAGAATGCTCGCGCCTACCACTCGATGTCGTCCCGGACAAGCGCGCCTCAAGCGCGCGCTGATCCGGGACCCATAACCACAGGGTGGAGTTTGGGGCGAAGGCGGCAACTCCGAGTCCCTCTAGCCACTTCTCCCTGTGGCTATGGGTCCCGGATCTGCGCTCCACTCTAGACAACGCTCCGCGTTGTCTAGAGCTGCGCTTGTCCGGGACGACGGTGGAGTCTGTGCTACCCGCCGCGAAATCCCGTCGCCAGCACGTATCGCTCCGACGAATCCTGCCGGCTCGCGGCCGGCTTGACGTGGCGCACGGTTGCGAAATCGCGCTTGAGCTGGGCCAGCAGATCGGCGTCGGCGCCGCTCTGGAACGTCTTGGCAAGGAACGTGCCGCCGGGCTTGAGCACATCGCAGGCAAACGCCGCCGCGGTCTCGACGAGGCCGACGATGCGGAGCTGGTCGGTCTTGCGGTGACCTGTCGTGTTGGCGGCCATGTCGGACATCACGACGTCGGCGCCGCCACCAAGCATCGCGGTGAGCTTTTCGGGCGCGTCATTGTCCATGAAGTCGAGCTGCGCGAAATCGACGCCGGGAATCTCGGGCATCTCCAACAAGTCGATGGCGACGACCTTGCCCTTGCCCTCCACCGAGCCGACGCGCTTGGCGGCGATCTGGCTCCAGCCGCCGGGCGCTGCGCCAAGGTCGACCACGGCCATGCCGGGCTTCAGAAGCCGAAACTTGTCGTCCATCTCCAGCAGCTTGAACGCGGCGCGCGAGCGATAGCCCGCCGCCTTGGCTTTCGCGACATAGGGATCGTTGAGCTGCCGCTCCAGCCACAGCTTCGACGACAGCTTGCGCTTGCCGCCGGTCTTGACCTGGACGTGCAAGCGGCCGGTGGTGTCTTTCGCCATCTCACCAGCTCCTGAGCGCGCCGTCCTCGCGCATCATCTCGACCAGCATGCCCTCGCGCAGGCCCCGGTCGGCGACGCGCAGGCGCGGCAGCGGAAAGGCGTGGCGGATGGCATCGAGGATCGCGCAGCCGGCCAGCACGAGGTCGGCGCGCTCGACGCTGATGCAGCTGTTGTTCGCGCGCTCCTCGTAGCTCATGCCGAGCAGCTTGTTGATGGTCGCGGTGATATCGGAATCGTTCATCCAGATGCTGTCGATGCGGCGGCGGTCGTAGCGCGCCAGATTGAGATGGATGCCGGCGAGCGTCGTCACCGTACCCGAGGTGCCGAGCAGATGCATCTCAGTGAGATCGCGGCCATGCACCTCGGCGAACGGCGTGACGTGGCTGGCGACCTCGCGCTCCATCGCGGCATAGATCTCCGGCGTCACGTCGCGGCCGCCGAACTGTTCGGCGAGCGTGACCACGCCATAGGGGATCGACATCCAGGCTTTGATGCGCGGCTCCGGATTGGTGGGGTCGCGCTCGATCCGCACCAGTTCGGTCGAGCCGCCGCCGATGTCGAACAGGATCGCGCCCCTGCCCCTGGGGTCGACCAGCGGCGAGCAGCCAAGCACGGCGAGCGAAGCCTCGGTCTCGCGGTCGATCACCTCGAGCTCGATCCCGGTCTCCGCCGCGACGCGGCTGCGGAACCCCTCCGCGTTCGAGGCCGCGCGGCAGGCTTCGGTGGCGATCAGCCGCAACCGCCGCGCCTTGCGCAGATTGATCTTGTCGCGGCAGATGCTGAGCGCCGCGATGGCGCGCTCGATCGCGGCCTCGCTGATCGAGCCGGTCGCCGAGACCCCCTCGCCAAGCCGGATGATGCGCGAGAAGGAATCGACCACGCGAAAGCCGTCCTGGGTCGGACAGGCGATCAGCAGCCTGCAATTGTTGGTGCCAAGGTCCAGCGCCGCATAGACGCCGGTTCCGGCCACTTGCGCGGGGACGGCCGGTCCGGTGGCCAACGCCACCGCCGCCATCGACCCCTCCAGCTCACCGTGCGGCACAAGGCCGTCGCGGAGCCGCGTGTGGTCATTCATACAAACTGTCTTTCCGCGGCCGGTCGGGCCGATCTGGAATTGCTTTTTCGCCTGAAACATTAGCAGCGCGGCAGGCCTGCGCAACAACGCATCACATAGGACCATGCCCATTCGTGCGTTGTCGTGAACGGGTCCGTGGGTTATCTGAGGAGGGGTCCGGCCCCCCTCCAGGCGCCCGCGAAATCGCGCAATTGCCGGCTTTTCAGGTCGATTCCATGCAAGAACACACCAAATCGTCCACGCTCGAAAACGCTATTGCACTGCAAAAATACGGTGTCGGCCAGCCCGTCCGCCGCAAGGAGGACGACACCCTGGTGCGCGGCAAGGGCCGCTACACCGACGATTTCAACCTGCCCGACCAGGCCTATGCCGTGGTGGTCCGCTCGACCCATGCCCATGGCGTCATCCGCGGCATCGGTATCGACGGCGCCAGGGCGATGCCGGGCGTGCTGGGGGTGTGGACCGGCAAGGACCTCGACGCCGCCGGCTATGGCCCCTTCACCTGCGGCCTGCCGCTGAAGAGCCGTGACGGCTCGCCCCTGCTCCAGACCAACCGCCAGCCGCTGGCGACCGACAAGGTCCGCTTCGTCGGCGATCCCGTCGCCTTCGTGGTGGCGGAGACCCTGGCCCAGGCGCGCGACGCGGCCGAGGCGGTCGAACTCGACATCGAGCCGCTGCCCGCGGTGACCGATCCCGAGGAAGCCGCCCAGCCTGGCGCGCCGCAGCTTTACGACCACATCCCGAACAATGTCGCCCTCGACTACCACTATGGCGACATGGACAAGGTCAATGCGGCCTTTGCCGGCGCCGCCCACGTCACCAAGATCGACATCGAGAACACCCGCGTCGCCGTGGTCTCGATGGAGCCGCGCGTTGGGCTCGCCTCCTACGACAAGAAGACCGAGCGCTACACGCTTCAGGTGCCGACGCAGGGCGTTGCGGGCAACCGCGCCAACCTCGCCAAGAACCTGAAAGTGCCGAACGATAAGGTGCGCATCCTCACCGCCAATGTCGGCGGCTCCTTCGGCATGAAGAACATCAACTATCCCGAATACATGTGCATCCTGTACGCGGCGAAGGTACTGGGACGCCCGGTGAAGTGGCTCGACGAGCGCTCCACCAGCTTCCTCTCTGACAGCCACGGCCGCGCGCAGAAGATCCATGCCGAGCTCGCGCTCGATGCCGAAGGGCACTTCCTTGCGGCAAAGCTGTCCGGCTACGGCAATCTCGGCGCCTATATCACCGGCGTTGCGCCGGGGCCGCTTTCGCTCAACACCGGCAAGAATTTTTCCAGCGTCTACCGTACGCCGCTGATGGGCGTCGACATCAAGACGGTGCTCACCAACACCACACTGATGGGCGCCTATCGCGGCGCCGGCCGGCCCGAGGCGAACTACTACATGGAGCGGCTGATCGACCGCGCCGCCGACGAGATGGGCATCAACCGGCTGACCTTGCGCAAGCGCAACTTCATCAAGCCGAACCAGATGCCGTTCCCGGCCTCCTCCGGCGTCACCTATGACAGCGGCGACTTCCAGGCCGTGTTCAACAAGGCGCTCGACATCTCCGACCACGAGAATTTTGCCAAGCGCAAGAAGGAGAGCAAGAAGGCCGGCAAGCTGCGCGGCATCGCCGTCGGCTCCTATCTCGAGGTCACCGCGCCGCCGAGCCCCGAGCTCGGCAAGATCGTGTTCGATGCTGACGGCACCGTGCAGCTCATTACCGGCACGCTCGATTATGGCCAGGGCCATGCCACGCCGTTCGCGCAGGTGCTGTGCGAGCAGCTGGGCGTGCCCTTCGAGAGCGTGAAGCTGGTGCAGGGCGACAGCGACATCGTCCACACCGGTAACGGCACCGGCGGCTCGCGCTCGATCACCGCCAGCGGCCAGGCCATCGTGGGGGCCGCAAAGCTCGTCATCGAAAAGGGCAAGCGTGCCGCCGCGCATATGCTCGAAGCGTCCGAGGCCGACATCGAGTTCGCTGACGGCAGCTTCACGATCGCCGGTACCGACCGCAGCATCGACATCATGGAGCTCGCCAAGAAGCTGCATGACGGCAAGGTGCCGGATGGCGTGCCCGACAGCCTCGACGTCGACCACACCAGCGAGCCGGTCGCCTCCGCGTTCCCGAACGGCTGCCATGTCGCCGAGGTCGAGATCGATCCTGATACCGGCGTGGTGCAGATCGTGCGCTACAGCGCGGTCAACGATTTCGGCACGGTGATCAACCCGCTGCTGATCGCGGGCCAGCTGCATGGCGGCGTGGTCCAGGGCATCGGCCAGGCGCTGATGGAGCACATCCGCTACGACGAGAGCGGCCAGCCGATCACGGGCTCGCTGATGGACTACGCCCTGCCGCGCGCCGAGGACGTGCCGTTCATGACGGTCGGCGACCACCCTGTGCCGGCCACGACCAATCCGCTCGGCAGCAAGGGCTGCGGCGAAGCCGGCTGCGCCGGCAGCCTGTCGACCGTGGTGAACGCGGTGCTCGATGCCCTCTCCGACTACGGCATCAAGCACATCGACATGCCGCTGACGCCGGAACGGGTGTGGCGGGCGATCCACGACGCGAAGGGCCAGGCGGCGTAATGTCGTGTTTGTCGTTCCGGGGCGATGCGAAGCATCGAACTATGGTGCGCAATTGCGCACCTGAGAACCTCGAGATTCCGGGTTCGGTCCTGACGGACCGCCTCGGAATGACGACCAACAGCTACGCCGCCGCCTGCTCGCGCGGCTGGTAGATCGCGGTGTGCTGGCAGTGCGCGAGCGGCGTGGTGCCGTTGGCGACGACGAGTGCGTCGAGGTCGACGAAGCGGTGGCCCTTCTTCTCGTAGTTCGCGGTGACCTTTGCGCGCGCGGTGATCTCGTCGCCGGCGCGTACCGGCGACAACAGCTGCATGCGGCTGCCGACGTGGATCCACGGGCCCAGAATGGTGTTATCGACGAGGACACGGTTCATGACCCGCTGGATCAGGCCGGGATGGCCGAGGCGCTCGCGCGCGAAGATCGGGTCGGTCTCCCTGATGTCGGCGAGATAGTCCGCGGCGGCCTGCCCTATCCAGCGGCGCGGCTCTGTGCCGAGCCATTTGCCCGTCTCGGAAATGGCCGGGCTGACCGGCTTGCGCTCGGCGACCGCAGGGACTTCGACATAATCACTCAGCGATACCGCTGGCACGGTTGCCGGCAGCGACGCCGTCCCCGTGGCACAAAGCGTGGTGCGGCTGAAGACCTCGATCGTCAGCAGGCCATTGTGCTCGGTGGCGTCGACATCGGCAGCCTCGCCGTCATAAACCGGCTTGATGAAGCGCGCCTCGACCAGCCCTCGGCTTAGGAAGTCGCGGCCCCAGCGCGCCACCGGAACATGCATCATATAGGCGAAGACATCGACACCCGGGACCAGCCCGCCCTCGAAACCGAAGCGGCGCGCCACCGTGTCGTCATGCATCTTGTTTTCGGAATGTTTTGCGGTGTTGTAGGCCTCGACACGGTAGGTTTCGAGCCGGTTCGGCATGGCTGGCTTCCCCAAATTTCTTGTTGTTTCAGGGCCAATCGTAGGCGCCGGGGAACAGCGGTCAATCCCCTCGCCTTTGCGGCCCGAATGGGGTACCACGCGGCGGAATGACCGACACTCCCACCCGCATCTATGTCGACGCCGACGCCTGTCCGGTGAAGGACGAGATCTATCGCGTCGCGATCCGGCACGGCGTGCCCGTGAGCGTGGTCGCCGGCAATTTCATTCGCGTGCCGCAGGACCCGTTGATCGAGCGCGTCGCGGCCGGCGCCGGCATGGACGCTGCCGACGACTGGATCGCCGAGCGGGCCCGGCCCGGCGACGTCGTTATCACCGCGGACATTCCGCTGGCGAGCCGCTGCGTGAAGGCGGGCGCCGACGTGATCGCGCCGAACGGAAAACCGTTCACGGAAGAATCGATCGGGATGACGCTGGCGGTGCGCAACCTGATGACGGATCTGCGCTCGGCCGGCGAAGTCACGGGCGGCCCGCGATCGTTCGCGCCGCGCGACCGCTCCGCCTTCCTCTCGGCGCTCGACCAGACGCTGCGCCGGATCCAGCGCCGCCGCGCCGATCAAGCCGCGACGAGCCAGGGCTGATCATGGCGCCGCCGCTGATCCAGCTGAAAGACATCACGCTGACCTTTGGCGGCACGCCGCTGCTATCGGGCGTCGAGCTCAATGTCGCGCCAGGCGAGCGCGTCTGCCTGATCGGCCGCAACGGCTCGGGCAAGTCGACGCTGCTCAGAATCGCGGCGGGCCTCGTCGAGCCCGACGGCGGCACGCGCTTCGTGCAGCCCGGCGCGACCGTCCGTTATTTGCCGCAGGAGCCGGATTTCGGCGACCACAAGACCACGCTCGCCTATGTCGAAGCCGGGCTCGCGCCGGGTGACGACCATCACCAGGCGCGCTATCTCCTCGAGCAGCTTGGCCTCACCGGAGATGAGAACCCGCACAATCTCTCCGGCGGCGAGGCGCGTCGCGCCGCGCTCGCTTGCGTGCTGGCGCCCTCGCCCGACATCCTGCTGTTGGACGAACCCACCAACCATCTCGACCTCTCCACCATCGAGTGGCTGGAACAGGAACTGGACAGCCGCCGCGGCGCGCTGGTGATCATCAGCCACGACCGTCGCTTCCTCACCAATCTCTCGCGCTCGACGGCCTGGCTCGACCGCGGCAAGATCAAGCAGATCGACCGCGGCTTCGCCTCGTTCGAGAGCTGGCGCGACGAGGTGCTCGCGGAAGAAGAGCGCGACCAGCACAAGCTGGACCGCAAGATCGTCGACGAGGAGCACTGGCTGCGCCACGGCGTCTCGGGCCGGCGCAAGCGCAACGTCAAGCGGCTCGCCAATCTGCATGCGCTGCGCGACCAACGGCGCAACTACCGCGGCACGGCCGGCACCGCTAGTCTCGCGGCGGCGGAAGCCGAGCAATCCGGCAAGCTGGTGATCGAGGCCAAGGGCATCACCAAGGCCTATGGCGAGAGAAAAATCGTCGAGAATTTCTCGACGCGTATCCAGCGCGGCGACCGGCTCGGCATCATCGGCCCGAACGGCGCCGGCAAGACCACGCTGGTCAATCTGCTCACCGGCGGCGCGCAGCCGGATTCCGGCATCGTGCGGTTAGGGGCCAATCTGGAGACGGCCACGCTCGACCAGCACCGGGAAAGCCTCGATCCCAAGTCGACGCTGGCCGAGGCCCTGACCGGCGGCCGTGGCGATCAGATCATGGTCGGCGGCAAGCCGAAGCACGTGGTCGGCTACATGAAGGACTTCCTGTTCGGCCAGGAGCAGCGCGGCACGCCGGTGGAGGTGCTCTCCGGCGGCGAGCGCGGCCGGCTGATGCTGGCGCGCGCGCTGGCGAAACCGTCGAACCTTCTGGTGCTGGACGAGCCGACCAACGATCTCGACCTGGAGACGCTCGACGTGCTCGAGGAGATGCTCGGCGACTACGAAGGCACCGTCATCCTGATCAGCCATGACCGCGACTTCCTCGACCGCGTCGTCACCTCGGTGATCGCGCCTGAAGGCAACGGCAAATGGATCGAATATGCCGGCGGCTACAGCGACATGCTGGCGCAGCGCGGTGCGGACCTCAAGCGCGAGACGGCGAAGACGCAAGCTCCTGCGGAGAAGAAAGAGGAGCGCGCCGCTACTCCAGCGTCGGCGCCGAAGCGGAAGCTGAGCTTCAACGAGAAGCACGCGCTGGAAACGCTGCCGAAGAAGATGGAAACGCTTCACGCCGATATTGCAAAATTGCAGCGCGTGCTCGACGATCCCAATCTCTATGCGAAAGATCGGAAGAAATTCGACGATACGTCGGCCGCGATCGCCAAGGCGCACGAAGAACTGTCTACCGCCGAAGAGCGCTGGCTCGAACTTGAAATGCTCCGCGAAGAAATAGAACAGGCCTAGCGCGCATTCCGCAAAAGTGGGTACCGGTTTTGCGATCAGAATGCGCGCCAACTAAAGGACTCCCATGACAACTGCCCTCGCCGCCAAAATCGCCCGCGAATACGGCACGCCCTGCGCTGTCATCGACATGGACAGGGTCGAGCGCAACATCGCGCGGATCCAGAAGGCCTGCGACGACGCCGGCATCGCCAACCGCCCCCACATCAAGACGCACAAGAACCCGACCATCGCCAAGATGCAGGTCGCGGCTGGAGCGAAAGGCATCACCTGCCAGAAGCTCGGCGAGGCCGAGATCATGGCCAATGCCGGCATCGACGACATCCTGATCAGCTACAATCTGCTCGGCGACGAGAAGATGGCGCGGCTCGGCGCGCTGCAGGCGAAGGCGAACATGACGGTCGCGGCCGACAATTCGACCGTCGTCGCCGGCCTGCCCAAGGCCGCTGCGGCCTCCGGCCGTCCACTCTCGGTCGTGGTCGAATGCGACACGGGCCGCAAGCGCGCGGGTGTCGAGACGCCGGCCGAGGCGATCGCGCTGGCGCGCGAGATCGCTGTGTCCAAGGGACTGCAGTTCGCCGGCTTCATGCTGTACCCGACCGAGACCGGCTGGGCTGATGCGCAGAAGTTTTACGACGAAGCGCTGGCCGGCGTGCGCGCGCATGGGCTCGATGCCAAGATCGTCTCGACCGGCGGCACGCCGAACCTCGTCAACATCGGCAAGCTCAAGGGCGGCACCGAGCATCGCTTCGGTACCTACATCTACAACGACCGCATGCAGGTCGCGGCCGGCTCCGCCACCTGGGACGACTGCGCGCTGCACATCTATTCGACCGTTGTGAGCCGCGCTGCGCCCGAGCGCGGCATTTTGGACGCCGGCTCGAAGACGCTGACGACGGACACCGGCGGCCTCGATGGCCACGGCCTGATCCTGGAGCACCCCGAGGCTAGAATCGCGAAGTTCGCCGAGGAGCATGGCTTCCTCGACCTGTCCCGCAGCAACACGCGGCCGAATGTCGGCGACGTCGTGCGCATCGTGCCAAACCATGTCTGCGTCGTCGTCAACATGATGGACGAGGTGGTGATGGTGCGCGGCGAGGAGATCATCGGCACGCTGCCGGTGGCCGCACGCGGGAAGCTGAGGTAAGGCGCTGCGGGAGCGCCCGCGCATCCTTCGAGCGGCAAACTGCCGTGGGGTGGGCAAAGCGAAGCGTGCCCAGGACTTCTCGTGATAACTGCGAAAGGTGGTGGGCACGGCACTTCGCGCCTTTGCCCACCCTACGATTTCTGCGATTGGGCGAACCACCCCAGCGCGCCCCTGCCCGCCGCAGCGCCGGTCGCGAACGACGCCTGGAGCAGATAGCCCCCGGTCGGCGCCTCCCAGTCCAGCATTTCGCCGGCCACAAACACGCCCGGCAGCTTGCGCAGCATGAAGTGCTCGTCGAGCTCGTCGAACGTTATTCCACCCGCTGTCGAGATCGCGCGGTCGATCGGCGCGACACCCCTGAGCTGAACCGGAACTGCATTGATCAGCTGAGCAAGCTCGGCCGGCGAGAACGCCGCCAGCGGCCGGCCGGATGCGATAGCGGCTTCCTGCATCAGGCCGATTCCAACCGGCGACAGTTGCGCTGCCTTGCGCAGGAAGTTGGCCAGCGATTGCTTGCCGCGGGTGCCTGATAAGCGCGTGGTCAGAGCCGCGGCATCGAGGTCGGGCCGCAAGGCGATCGTCAGCCGCGCCTGTCCGATCCCCAGCACCGCCTCGCGCAGCTCGGCCGACAGCGCATAGATCGCGCCGCCTTCAATGCCGCCGCGAGTGATGACCGCTTCGCCGCGCACCGTGTGCGCGCCGATCGTCAGCGCCACGCCCTTGAGCGGCTGGCCTTCGAAACGGTCGCGGAACACATCGGACCATGCGACCGTGAAGCCGGAATTGGCCGGCCGCAGCTTTGAGATGGCAATGCCTTTTGCCGCGAGGATGTCGACCCAGCCGCCGTCCGAGCCCAGACGTGGCCAGCTTGCGCCGCCGAGCGCGAGCACGGTGGCGCGAGCGACTACGGCCGATGCGCCATCAGGTGTTTGAAACAGCAGCCGCCCCTGCTCGTCCCATCCGGTCCAGCGATGCCGAAATGCGAATTGCACGCCGGTCGCATCCAGCCGCCGCAACCAGGCGCGGAGCAATGGCGAGGCCTTGAACGTTTTTGGAAACACCCGCCCGCTGCTGCCGACGAACGTCAACTGCCCAAGCGCCGCACTCCAGTCGCGCAGCGCGTCGGGCGGAAACGCTTCGACCGCGGCGCGCAAATGCGGCATCGCCTCACGGTAGCGGGTGAGGAAATCCGGCAGCGGTTCGCTGTGGGTGAGGTTGAGCCCGCCGCGACCGGCCATCAGGAGTTTGCGGCCCGCGGATGGCATGGCGTCATAGACGGTGACACCGGCACCGCCTTGCGCCAGCACCTCCGCTGCCATCAGCCCGGCGGGACCGGCACCGATGACGGCGATGTGGTTGTCGATTGTGGTCATGGCGAGAGTTTAGGCCAGATTCTCGCGCCGAAAACAGCGTCATTCCGGGGCGCGCCCGCTTGGGCGCGAGCCCGGAATCCATTGGGCGGCGGATTCTGTAGCACGATGGATTCCGGGTTCGCGCTACGCGCGCCCCGGAATGACAACAACTCAGAGCTTGATCCCCGCCCGCGCTGCGGCCTGCGCCACATACTTCTGCGTCTGCTCGAAGGCACCCTGCAGCGCCTTCGCCTTGGACATGTCGCCGATTTCGGCGAAGTGGGCGGCGATCGCGTCGGGCGTCCATTCGGACTCCGGCAGGTTGATGCCTTCGCTCTCCACGATCTTGATCACCGCAAACGAGCCGGCGCCGGCGCCCATGATGGTGCGGGTCGGTGCGTCCTCGCTGAGCATGTACTCGACCGCCGGCGTGATCGCGTTCGGCTTCATCAGTTGCAGCGCCTGCGGCGGCAGCAGCTCTTCGGTCATGCGGGTGGCGGCCGTCGGCGAGATGATGTTGACGCGGATGTTGGTCTTGCGGCCTTCCTCGGCGAGCACGTTCATCAGGCCGACCATGCCCGATTTCGCCGCGCCGTAATTGGCCTGGCCGAAATTGCCGTAGAGGCCGGAGGACGACGTCGTCAGCACGATGCGGCCGTAGTTGCGGTCGCGCATGCCGGCCCAGGCCGCCTTGCAGCAATAGAAGGTGCCGACGAGATGCACGTCGAGCACCTTCTGGAAATCGGCGGCTTCCATCTTGCCGAACGATTTGTCGCGCAGAATGCCGGCATTGGCGCACAAGAGGTCCACACTGCCCCACTCCCTGGTGGCGCGCTCGACCATGGCGGTGACCTGCTCGAAATTGGAGACGTCCGCGCCGTCGGCCATCGCGGTGCCGCCGGCCTTGCGGATCTCCTCGACCACGGCTTCCGCCGGCGACAGCGAACCACCGGTGCCGTCACGCGCGCCGCCGAAATCGTTGACCACGACCTTGGCGCCGCGGCTCGCCAGCCCCAACGCATGCGCGCGTCCGAGACCATTGCCTGCGCCGGTAACGATGGCGACGCGTCCGTCGAACCTGATTGCCATGAGTATAATTCCTGCTTCTTCTTCCTTCTCCCCTTGTGGGAGAAGGTGGCATAGGCGGCCTACGGCCGCCGTACCTAAAATGGACGCCGACGCGTAGCGTCGGCTACGGCGCCGGATGAGGGGTATCTCGCGGCAGCCGAGTTCGTGGAGAGAGACCCCTCACCCGGCTTCGCTTCGCGAAGCCACCCTCTCCCACAAGGGGAGAGGGTGAGAACCTCGAGAATTCGTCAGCTTTTGAGCAGCGATGGATGGCCGGGTCAAGCCCGTCCATGACGGGCGGCGTTTACGCGAAATAGATCAGGCCGAGCCAGTCGGCGACCAGTGCGGGCTTGTCCTCGCCTTCAATCTCCACCGTGACGTTGGTGCGGGATTGCAGCTCGTTGGGCTTGCGCAGCTTGGCTTCCGCCAGCACGAAGCGGCCGCGGACGCGTTTTCCAGAACGCACCGGCGAGATGAAGCGCAGCTTGTCGAAGCCGTAGTTCACGCCCATCGTGGTGCCCGCGATCACAGGCATCACCTCATAGGACATGATCGACAGCAGCGACATCGTGAGAAAACCGTGCGCGATGGTGGTGCCGAAGGCGGTTTCCTTCTTCGCGCGTTCCGGATCGACGTGGATGAACTGGTGATCCTCGATCACGTCGGCATAGGTGTCGATGCGGGGCTGATCGATCAGGTGCCATGAGGACACGCCGATCTCCTTGCCGACCATGGCCTGATAGGCCTCGAGCGTAATCGGCGGCTTCTTCCAGACTTCGTTCATTACTAGCTCCAACCACTGTCATTCCGGGGCGCGCGAAGCGCGAGCCCGGAATCCATTCCACAACAGACTCTGCGGCCAAATGGATTCCGGGCTCGATGCTACGCATCGCCCCGGAATGACAAGCACCACTTAAGTCTCGCTCCGTGTTTTCGGCAATTCCGTAAAATCCTCCTCACGGAATTCCCGGCCGCGCAGCGGATCATTGCGATCATCGTCGCGTTCGAGCCGTCGTAGCTGCACGCGGCGGATTTTGCCAGAGATGGTCTTCGGCAGCTCGGTCACGATTTCGAGGCGGCGGATGCGCTTGAACGGCGCCAGGCGCGTGTGCAGGTGTTGGAAGATGGAGAGTGCCGTTTCCGGGGTCCGCTCTGCGCCCGAGGTCAGCAGCACGAAGGCCTTGGGGATCGCAAGCCTGATCGGATCGGGGCTCGGCACCACCGCGGCTTCCGCGACCAGCTCATGCTCGAGCAGCACGCTCTCCAGCTCGAACGGGCTGATGCGGTAGTCGGAGGATTTGAACACGTCGTCGGAGCGGCCGACGAAGGTGAGATAGCCGTCCGCGTCTTCGAACACGACGTCGCCGCTACGATAGAGCGCGCCTTCGGCGCCTGCGAGTTTGCCGTCGTCGCCCTGATAGCCCTGCATCAGGCCGGCGGGACGGTCATCACCCAGCACCAGCGTCACCTCGCCCTCCCTCGCGGGATTGCCATCGGCATCACTGATCTGCACGCGATAGCCCGGCAGCGGCCGGCCCATCGAACCGATCTTGATGGGCTGGCCCGGCGAGTTGCCGGCGAGTGCCGCCGTCTCGGTCTGGCCGTAGCCGTCGCGGATGGTGAGACCCCAGGCGGCCTGCACCTGGTCGATCACCTCAGGATTGAGCGGCTCGCCGGCGCCGCAGACCTCGCGCAAGTTCACCTTGAACGAGGCGAGGTTCTCCTGGATGAACAGCCGCCACACCGTCGGCGGCGCGCACAGCGTGGTGACGCCGCAGCGGCCGACGGTGGAGAGCAGCGCCTTGGCATCGAAGCGCGGCTGGTTGACCACGAACACGGTCGCGCCGGCATTCCACGGCGCGAAGAAGCAGCTCCAGGCATGCTTGGCCCAGCCGGGCGAAGAGATATTGAGATGGACGTCGCCGGGCTTCAGCCCGATCCAGTACATCGTCGAGAGATGGCCGACGGGATAGCTGCGCTGGCTGTGCCGCACCAGCTTTGGTTTTGCCGTGGTGCCCGAGGTAAAATAGAGCAGCATCGGGTCGTCGGCATTGGTCGGGCCGTCGGGCGTGAAGCTTTCGGGCGCCTTTGCCGCTTCGTCATAGGCGAGCCAGCCATCCGAAGCCGCACCGACGACGATGCGAACGACATTCTCCGCACCGAGGCTTGCGAATTTTGCGACCTGATCCTGTGCGGCGACGACCGCTCTCGCCTTGCCGCGATCAAGCCGGTCACGCAGCTCGTCGGCGGTGAGCAACGTCGTCGCGGGAATCACGACCACGCCGAGCTTCATTGCGGCGAGCATCGTCTCCCACAGCGGGACCACATTGCCGAGCAGCAGCAGAAGATGATCGCCGCGCCTCAGGCCCTGCGCGCGGAGGAAGTTCGCGACCTGGTTGGAGCGGCGCGACAGCGCCGCAAAGGACAGTTTTGTCTGCCGATCCTGCGCGGCATCGACGATCCAGAGCGCGGGCCGGTCCTTAGCTTCGGCATCCTTCGCGAGCTCGTCGAACCAATCGAGCGCCCAGTTGAAGGGAACCGGATCGGGCCAGCGGAAGCCTTTGACCGCGGTCTCGTAGTCGGTACGGTTATGAAGCAGAAACGCGCGCGCTTCCTGAAATGTGGTCATGGTCCGGGCCCGTCGAATTGACCTTCGAGCGTAGCCCGGATGGAGCGAAGCGCAATCCGGGGCCGCTTGCGCAACGCGAAGGAACCGTCCCGAATTTCGCTTCGCTCCATCCGGGCTACGGGCGAAGCCTCGCTATTTTCCAGCGAGGCCGCGAACGTGCTTGATAATTCCGGAAAAATCCACCCCGCCTTGGCCGGCTGCGTCGAAGGCCTGGTAAATTTCCTGCGCATGCTGGCCGAGCGGCGTGGCCGCCCCCGCGGCCTTCGCCGCATCCTGCGCCAGGGTCAGGTCCTTCACCATCAGCGCTGAGGCAAAGCCCGGCTTGTAGTCGTTGTTGGCGGGCGAGGTCGGCACCGGGCCGGGAACCGGGCAATAGGTCGTCAGCGACCAGCACTGGCCCGACGAGGTCGAGGCGACGTCGAACAGCGCCTGGTGCGAGAGCCCTAGTTTCTCGCCAAGCGCGAAGGCTTCGCTCACCGCGATCATGGAAATGCCGAGGATCATGTTGTTGCAGATCTTGGCCGCCTGCCCCGCGCCAGCGCCGCCGCAATGCACGATCCTCTTGCCCATATTTTCGAGCACGGGCTTTGCCGCCGCAAATGCCTTGTCGTCACCGCCGCACATGAAGGTGAGCGTTGCGCCCTTGGCGCCGCCGGTACCGCCGGAGACCGGCGCGTCGACCGAAAGCACGCCGTTCTTGGCGGCGAGCGCATGCGCCTGGCGCGCACTTTCGACGTCGATGGTAGAGCTATCGATAATCAGCGTGCCCTTGGCCATGGCGGGCACAACCTCGTTCCAGACGCCGAGCACATGCTTGCCGGCCGGCAGCATGGTGACGACGACATCGGCGCCCTTCACAGCGCCCGCGGCGCTGTCGGCGATGCCGGCGCCATCGGCCTTGGCCTGGTTGCGCGAGGCCTCGACGAGGTCGAACGCCACCACCTTGTGGCCGGCCTTAACCAGGTTAGCGGCCATCGGGCCGCCCATGTTGCCCAGACCAATGAATGCGATCGTGGCCATTGTCGTTCCTCCGCTTGAGCGTTGATTAGTTGAACTTGAGCTCGTCGGCGCCGATCTCGGCGAGATACGGCGCTAGCATGTCCGGCGTCACATCCTCGATCCGCGGCGGCGACCAGGTCGGGTTGCGGTCCTTGTCGATCACGGCGGCGCGCACGCCTTCGCGGAAATCGTCGCTGCGGAAGACTTCCAGCGCGGCGCGATATTCGCGCACCAGGCACTCTTCCAGGCTCGACGATTTGCGCGCGAGCCGCAGCAGTTTTAGCGTAACCACCATGCCACGCGGCGATTTCTCGTTGAGCGTCTTCAGCGTCGCCAGGGCGAAGTCGGAGCCGTCGCGCTTCAGCGCCGCGACGATGTCCTCCATGCGGGCGAAGCCGAACAGCGCATCGATCGCCGGCTCCTTCGCCGCGACCGGCCCTGCGGTCTCGCCGGTTGCAAAGCCATCTATGAGCTTGCCGACCTCGGCGGCGGTCGTACCGGAACGGACCTTCGTCAGCGCCTCGCGCAGCTCCGGGAGTTTCGCTGCCGGCACCACCCAGTCCGCAAACTTCGCGTGGATCGCGTCCGGGCCGTTCATGGTCTGGCCGGTGAGCCCGAAATAAGTGCCGATCTCGCCCGGCGAATGCGACAACAGATAGGTGCCGCCGACGTCGGGGAAGAAGCCGAGCCCGACCTCGGGCATCGCAAGCTTGGTGCGATCCGTAACCACGCGGTGGCTGGCATGCGCGGAGAGCCCGACGCCGCCGCCCATTACGATGCCGTCCATGAAGGCGACATAGGGCTTCGGAAACTTCTTGATCCGGGCGTTGAGGATGTATTCCTCGCGCCACAGGATCTTGCCGAGGTCGCCGTTGACCTTCGAGCTTTCCCAGAGCGTGCGGATGTCGCCGCCGGCACACAGGCCGCGCTCGCCGGCGCCCTCCAGCAGGATCACGGCGACTTCAGGATCGGCCTCGAAACGGTCGAGCGCCTTTTCGACGTCGCGAAACATCTCCAGCGTCACAGCGTTGATGGCCCTGGGACGGTTGAGGCGGATCACACCGGCCGCGCCCTCGACACGGGCGACGAGATCGCCCTCTTCCACTGCCGTCATCGCGCGCCCTCGATCAATTTGCGCGCCACGATGAGCCGCATGATTTCATTGGTGCCTTCGAGGATCTGGTGCACGCGCAGATCGCGCACGATCTTCTCGATGCCATATTCGCTGAGGTAGCCGTAGCCGCCGTGGAGTTGGAGGGCATGGTTGGCGACCTCGAAGCCGACATCGGTGCCGAAGCGCTTGGCCATCGCGCAGAGCATGGTGGCGTCGGGGTCCTTGCGGTCCAGCGCGGCGGCGGCGCGCCACAAAAAGGTACGCGCGGCTTCCAGCTCGATCGCCATGTCAGCGAGTTTGAATTGCAGCGCCTGGAATTCGTCGAGGCGTTTCCCGAACGCCTTGCGCTCCTTCATATAGGCGCGCGCCTTATCGAGCGCGGTCTGCGCACCGCCGAGCGAACATGCCGTAATATTGAGGCGGCCGCCGTCGAGACCGGCCATCGCGATCTTGAAGCCTGTGCCCTCCTCGCTCAGGCGATTGGCCACGGGCACGCGGGCGTTCTCGAACATGACTGCGCGGGTCGGCTGCGCGTTCCAGCCCATCTTGCGCTCATTGGCGCCGAAGGAGACGCCGGGCGTCTTGCCGTCGATGACAAGGGTCGAGATGCCGCCGGGGCCGTCGCCGCCGGTCCGCACCATCGCGACCAAAAGATCGGTACCGCCGGCGCCGGAGATGAACTGCTTCTGGCCGTTGAGGACGTAATGGTCGCCGTCACGCACCGCGCGGGTGCGGAGCGCTGCCGCATCCGAGCCGGCGCCCGGCTCGGTCAGGCAGTAGCTCGCGATCAGCTCCATGGTGCAGAGCTTCGGCAGCCATTGCTGGCGCTGGGTGTCGCTGCCGAAGGCATCGATCATCCAGCTCGCCATGTTATGGATGGAGATGAAGGCCGAGGTGGTCGGGCAGCCCGTCGCCAGTGCCTCGAAGATCAGCGCCGCGTCGAACCGCGTCATGGCGGAGCCGCCGACATCCTCGCTTATGTAGATACCGCCCATGCCAAGCGTGGCGGCCTCGCGCATGACATCGACGGGAAAATGCTTTTCCTCGTCCCAGCGCAGCGCGTGCGGCGCGATCTTCTCCGCCGCAAACGCCAACGCCATGTCGCGAACCGCGATCTGATCCTCGTTCAGAGCGAACTGCATGCTGGGCTCCTCACCTTCCTCGTCATTGCGAGGAGCGAAGCGACGAAGCAATCTAGACTGTCTCTGCGGAAAGATACTGGATTGCTTCGCTACGCTCGCAATGACGGGCTGGGCAACAGCCCTACTTCATCAGCGGGATCGAGAACTCCGCACCTTCCTTGACGCCGGACGGCCAGCGCGAGGTCACCGTCTTGGTCTTGGTGTAGAAGCGGACCGAATCCGGACCGTGCTGGTTGAGATCGCCGAAGCCCGACTTCTTCCAGCCGCCGAAGGTGTAATAGGCGATCGGCACCGGGATCGGCACGTTGATGCCGACCATGCCGACGTTGACCTTGGCCGCGAAGTCGCGCGCGGCGTCGCCGTCGCGGGTGAAGATGGCAACGCCGTTGCCGTAGTCATGATCGGACGGCAGCGCCAGCGCTTCCTTGTAGTCATGCGCGCGCACGACCGAGAGCACCGGACCAAAGATCTCTTCCTTGTAGATCCGCATGTCCTTGGTGACGTTGTCGAACAGCGAACCGCCGAGATAGAAGCCGTTCTCGTAGCCCTGCATCTTGAAGCCGCGGCCGTCGACGGCAAGCGTTGCGCCTTCCTTGATGCCGATGTCGATGTAGCCCTTGACCTTCTCGACCGCCTCGCGCGTCACCAGCGGACCGTAATCGGCCGACGGATCGATCGAGGTGCCGATCTTGAGGCTCTCGACGCGCGGGATCAGCTTTTCCATCAGGCGGTCGGCGGTGGACTTGCCGACGGGCACAGCGACTGAGACCGCCATGCAGCGCTCGCCGGCCGAGCCGTAGCCGGCGCCGATCAGCGCGTCCACGGCCTGGTCCATGTCGGCATCCGGCATGATGATGGCGTGGTTCTTGGCGCCGCCAAAGCACTGGCAGCGCTTGCCGGTCTGGGCTGCGCGCTCGTAGATGTAGTGCGCGATCGGCGTGGAGCCGACGAAGCCGATCGCCTTGATATCGGGATCGTCGAGGATGGCATCGACCGCCTCCTTGTCGCCGTTGACGACATTGAGGATGCCGGCCGGCAGGCCCGCCTCGATCATGAGTTCGGCGAGCAGCATCGGCACGCCGGGATCGCGCTCGGACGGCTTGAGAATGAAGGCGTTGCCGCAGGCGATCGCCGGGGCGAACTTCCACATCGGGATCATCGCCGGGAAGTTGAACGGCGTGATGCCGGCGACGACGCCGAGCGCCTGGCGCATCGAATAGATGTCGATGCCGGGGCCGGCGCCTTCGGTGTACTCGCCCTTCATCAGATGCGGGATGCCGCAAGCGAATTCGGCGACCTCGAGGCCGCGCTGGATGTCGCCCTTGGCGTCGGGCACGGTCTTGCCGTGCTCGCGGGCGAGCAGCTCGGCGAGCTTGTCGTAGTCGCGCTGCACGAGCTCGACGAATTTCATCATGACGCGGGCACGGCGCTGCGGATTGGTCGCGGCCCACTCGGGCTGAGCTGCGCGCGCGTTCTCCACGGCGGCGCGGACCTCGGCCTTGGACGCCAGCGCCACTTTGGCCTGGACGTCACCGGTCATCGGCTCGAAAACGTCGGCGGTGCGGCCAGAGGTGCCCTTGACCTCCTTGCCACCGATGAAATGTCCGATTGAACGCATGGAATGGTCTCCTTCAGGCCGAGCGTGTTCGCTTTGACAAATCCTATTGACCTGCATTTTATAGGATTCAAGTCTGAGATAATGCACCATAGATGTGCGAAAATGCTGGATCAAGGTCACATCGACTGGGACGACTTTCGCTTCGTGCTGGCCATCGTGCGGGGCGGCTCGGTGTCGGCTGCGGCAAAACAGCTCGGCGTCGACCATGCCACGGTGATCCGCCGCGTCGACCGGCTGGAAAAGCACCTCTCGGCCAAGCTGTTTGACCGGCGCAAGACCGGCTATCTCCTCACCGAGGCCGGCCAGCGCGTCGCCGACAGCGCCGAAGCCATGGAATCGACCATCGTCGCCAACCAGGAACAGGTCGGCGGCTCGGTGGCGCGGCTGACCGGTACGGTGCGGATCGGCGCCCCTGATGGCTTCGGCACCGCGTTCCTGGCACCGCGGCTGGCGCCGTTCGCGGACCGCTATCCCGATCTCGACCTGCAACTTGTGGCTACCGCGCGGCTGTTCAGCCTCTCCAAGCGCGAGGCCGACATCGCGATCAGCCTGACCATGCCGAAGGAAGGCCGCATCGTCGGCCGCAAGCTGCTCGACTATCGCCTCGGGCTTTATGCCGCCCCGGCCTATCTCGACCGTTTCCCGAAGATCGCCTCGCGGCAGGACCTGCCGCAGCACCGCTTCGTCGGCTACATCGAGGAGCTGCTGTTCACGCCGGAGCTCGACTATCTGCCGCAGGTGTCGCCACGGATCTCCGCGCGCTTTCGCAGCGCCAATCTGATCGCACAGCTCAACGCCACCCTCTCCGGCTTCGGCATCGCGGTGCTGCCGCATTTCATGGCGAGCGACTATCCGCAGCTGGTGGCCGTGCTGCCGGAGGAGATCTCGATCACGCGGACGTTCTGGATGCTGATGCACGCCGACAGCAAGGATCTCGCGCGGATCAGGGCAGTGGCGGATTACATCTGCGAGATCGTGGAGCGCGAGCGGGCGCTGTTTGCGGGTCGATAGCGCAGGTCTCGTAGGGTGGGTTAGCGAAGCGTAACCCACCATCTTTCTTGCCGCGGCGACAGAAGTGGTGGGTTACGCCTTCGGCTAACCCACCCTACGGCACCGCGGCACTCAGTTCTGCTTCGCCTTCTTCGCGGCCGCCACCTTCGGCTCCCGCTTCGCGCCGCCCAGCGCGCTGTCCCGGCCCGCCTTCAACACTTCGTCCGACAACTCGCTGGAGCCGGCGATCCGCGCCAGCAGCATGGTGCCGGCCATCGTCGCCAGCGTCGCGATCGCTTGCTTGCGGGCGGCCTTTCGCGGGACGTTCGGGATATAGTCGGTCATCATCTCGATCATCTCGTCGAGCTTGCCGGCAAACGCCTTTCGCGTCTTCGGGCTCTCGCGGGCGATCTCGGCACCGAGCGCAGGGATCGAGCAGCCATGACCGGGATTGTCGCGGTGCAGCGTCGAGAGATAGGCCTCCGCGATCAGCGCCAGCCGCTTCTCCGGCGAGGCCTCGCCGGTGATCTTGCGCCAGTGCTCCATCGAGCGGTCCATCGCATAACCGAAGGCCTCGATCACCAGCGCCTCGCGGGAATCGAAATGCGCGTAGAAACCGCCATGGGTCAGGCCCGCCTCCTTCATGAGGTCGGCGACGCCGATGCCGTGCGCACCCTTCTCGCGCAGCCGCACCGAGGCCTTCTTCACGATCCGGTCGTGGGTTTCCTGCTTGTGTTCCCGGGAATAGCGCATGGACGTCTCATTGCATGTCGGAGATCATCTCATAACACAGAAATGGACTAGGCGGTGGATTAATTCGTGTTCAGACATTGCCGATCATGGAAAAGGTTGCAGTTGCATGGACCGCGAGCGCGCCCTTGCCGTCGCGGACGAACCCCTCGGTGTAGCTGGTCTGGCGCCCCAGCTTGATGATCTTGCCTTCGGCCGAGATCAGCCCGGAACGCACCGACAGCGGCCGCAGGAACGTCATTTTCAGATCGAGGGTCACGGACGACTGCCCCGCCTCCAGCCGGGTCGAGATCGCGCAGCCCATGGCTGTATCGATCAGCGCCGCGGCGGTCGCGCCGTGCAGCAGGCCGATGGTATTTTCGAGATCCTCGCGCGGCTCAAGTTCCATCACGATCCGGCCTGGCTCGACCAAGGCCATGGTGAAGCCGATCAGTTTTGCGAAGGGCGGCGGCGGCAGCCGGCCGTCGCGAATGCCCAGCATCGCGTCCATGCCCGACAGGCCCATTGCCACTTTGGCAACCGGTGCAGGAACCTGCCAGTCCACCACGCGCTCGCGCCGCTGCGCCGGCGAAAACAGGTCGAGTTGATCGTTACTGGTCATGACGGCCTCATTGAATGATGTCTGTCATACTATGTCACGGACTTCGCGCTGGCAACTCCGCCTGTCCTGCCCGCTTGACAAGCAGCACGTTTCGGCTCGGAAGTGACGCCGACCGGCGCGCATCGCGCCTGTCCACGAAACCTTCGAGATCCACGATGGAAATGCTCAACAACCACTGCGGCATCACGCGCGATGCGCGCGGCGTCGTTCATGTCGCGATCTGCAACGCCGGCCCGCTGAATATCCTGGGCTCGTCCGTCACCGACGCGGTGCGCGAAGGCCTGCAGCAGCTCTCTTCCGACCGCAGCATCCGCGTCGTGGTGCTGCGCGGCCAGAGCGAGAAGAGCATGATCGGCGGCGCCGACATCAAGGAGATGGTCAGGCTCGACCAGAAATCCGCAGAAGCCTTCATCAGCCGCCTGCGCGATCTCTGCGAGGCCGTGCGCCAGTTCCCTGCCCCCGTGATCGCGCGCATGCCCGGCTGGTGCCTCGGCGGCGGACTCGAGGTCGCTGCGGCCTGTGATTTCCGCATCGCCGCGCACGACGCCCATTTCGGCATGCCGGAGGTGCGCGTCGGCATCCCCTCGGTGATCCACGCCGCCCTGCTGCCGCGCCTTATCGGCTGGGCCCGCGCGCGCTGGCTGGTGATGACGGCGGAGAACATCGACGCAGCCACGGCGCTGGCCTGGGGCATGGTCGACAAGGTCGCGCCCGAGGGCGGCCTCGATGCGGAGATCGAGCACCTCGTGAAGGCCTTGCTTGAATGCGGCCCGGAGGCGCTGCGGTCGCAGAAGGCCCTGCTGCGGCAATGGGAGGAGTTGCCGCTGACGGAGTCGGTGAATTTGAGTGTGAAGGTGTTCGGCGAGTCCTTCCTGACGGACGAGCCGACGCGGCTGATGCAGGCGTTTGTGAACCGGAAGCGGTAGGTTCTGGGCAGCAGTAGTCTCCGCATTAGCAGCCCGCCACCACACCAACCGTGTCACGCCCCGGACTTCGCGGGGCATGACAGCTGTGGGCTCACACGACCAAATCTCATGCGAACCGCAAGATTTTCTCATCCCTGCCGCGGTTGCATTTTTTGCGCCGCATCATATGATGACCATAATCTTACATTCACCGCCAGGGAGTTCCGTCATGGCCGAAGCCGCCGATCCCGTCGTCATCGTCTCCGCCGCCCGCACCCCGCTCGGCCGCTTCATGGGCGAATTGTCGCCGCTCCCCGCGCACAAGCTCGGATCGCACGTGATCGGGGCGGCGCTGGAGCGCGCAAGACTTTCGCCTGAGAAGGTCGACGAGGTCTTCATGGGCTGCGTGCTGCCGGCCGGACAAGGCCAGGCGCCGGCGCGCCAGGCGGCACGTAGCGCCGGTTTGCCAGACGCCACCGGCGCCACCACGGTGAACAAGGTCTGCGGCTCCGGCATGAAGGCGACCATGCTGGCGCACGACATCATCCGCGCCGGCTCGGCCGAGATCGTCGTCTCCGGCGGCATGGAGAGCATGAGCAACGCGCCCTATCTGTTGGCAAAGGCGCGCGGCGGCTATCGCGTCGGCCACGACCGCATCATCGACCACATGATGATGGACGGCCTGGAAGACGCCTACGAGACCGGCCGCTCGATGGGCGATTTCGGCGAAGCGACCGCGGAGGCCTATCAGTTCACCCGCAAGGACCAGGACGCCTACGCGATGGAGACCCTCAGCCGCGCCCGCAAGGCGGTCGAGGGCGGCGCATTCAAGGCCGAGATCGCGCCGATCACGCTGGCCGAGAAGGCAGGCCCTCGCATCATCGCCAACGACGAGCATCCGCTGAAGGTCGACCCCGCAAAGATTCCTGGACTGAAGCCGGCGTTCCGCGCCAACGGCACGATCACGCCGGCGGCCTCCTCCGCCAATGCCGACGGCGCTGCCGCGCTGGTGCTGACGAAGCGCTCGCTTGCCGATCGGAACGGCCTGCCTGTTCTCGCCGAGATCAAGGGCCACACCACCCACAGCCAGGAGCCGCAATGGTTCACCACGGCGCCGATCCCGGCGATCCGCAAGCTGCTCGACAAGGTCGGCTGGAGCGCGGGCGATGTCGACCTGTTCGAGATCAACGAGGCTTTCGCCGTGGTGGCGATGGCGGCGCAGCGCGATCTCGGCATTCCCCGCGACAAGCTGAATGTCAACGGCGGCGCCTGCGCGCTCGGCCACCCCATCGGCGCCACCGGCGCGCGGCTGATTGTGACGCTGCTGCACGCATTGGAGGCGCAGAACCTCAAGCGCGGCGTCGCAGCCCTCTGCATCGGCGGCGGCGAGGCTACCGCGATCGCTGTGGAGCGATTGGCGCATTAGCGCCAATGTCCGAAATTGAGGGAAGTCTTGGCATTTCAGACTTCCCTCAACTGTGCCAGATAGCAAGGATGACGCGGGTCCCGTGGGCTCGCCAACAAGATTGAGGACCAATGATTTCGAACTGGCTCGCGGCAGCACTGTCCCGCCGCAACATCCATTATGGCTGGGTGATGGTCGGCGTGACCTTCCTTGCCGCGCTGATCAGCGCCGGCACGGTCGGCGCGCCCGGCGTGTTCATCGTTCCCCTGCAGAAGGAGTTCGGCTGGAGCACCGCGCAGATCTCCTCCGCGCTGTCGATCCGCTTCATCCTGTTCGGGCTGATGGCGCCGTTCGCCGCCGCCCTGCTCAACCGCTACGGCCTGCGCAATGTCACGCTGACCGCGCAGCTCATCGTGGTCTCGGCGCTGGTGCTCTCGCTCGGCATGACCGAGATCTGGCAGCTCATCGCGCTGTGGGGCGTCGTGATCGGCATCGGTACCGGCATGACCGCGCTGGTGCTGGGCGCCACCATCGCCACGCGCTGGTTCGCGGCACGACGCGGCCTCGTGGTCGGCATCATGACGGCGAGCGTCGCCACCGGCCAGCTCGTGTTCCTGCCGCTGCTCGCTAGCCTGACCGAGCGATTCGGCTGGCGCCTTGCACTCGGCTTCGTCTGCATCATGCTCGGCGTCTCCGCGCTGGCGGTGCTGCTCGCGATGCGCGACCGGCCGAGCGACGTGGGCTTGCGCCCCTTCGGCGACGAGGGCACCGAGCCCTTGCCCGCCCCGCCGATCAACCACGGCTCGATCACGGCGGTGGCGCTCGGCACGCTGCGCGACGCCTCGAAGTCGACCGCGTTCTGGATCCTGTTTGCGACCTTCTTCGTCTGCGGCGCCTCGACCAACGGCCTCGTGCAGGTGCACCTGATCCCGATGTGCCTCGACTTCGGCATCCCGCAGGTGCAGGCCGCAAGCCTGCTCGCCGCGATGGGCATCTTCGACTTCTTCGGCACCATCATGTCGGGTTGGCTGTCGGACCGCTACGACAACCGCTATCTGCTGTTCTGGTACTACGGCCTGCGCGGGCTCTCGCTGATCTTCCTGCCCTTCAGCGATTTCTCGTTCTATGGGCTCTCGATCTTCGCGATGTTCTATGGACTCGATTGGATCGCGACCGTGCCGCCCACAGTCCGCCTCACCGCGCAGAAATTCGGGCCCGAGCGCGCCAATCTGGTGTTCGGCTGGATCTTTGCCGGACATCAACTCGGCGCCGGTACTGCCGCGTTCGGCGCCGGTTTCTCGCGGACGGTCTATCAGAGCTATCTGCCTGCGTTCTTCATCGCCGGCGCGCTCTGCGTGTTCGCCGCGCTGATCGTGCTGGCGCTGTCGCGGCAACCGAAGCTTCAGCCCGCGGTGGCCTGAAGCTAGTACCTGATCGTGGTGGTGACGCCGAACACTGCGGCGTCACCGATCCGCGAGCCATGGACAAGCTTCGGTGAGGCGACGCTGCGTCGCTGCGATGTCCGGGACGTACTGCGCCGTCAGCGCGAATTCGTCCACGCCCTGGACGATCATCTCCAGACCCATCTCGTCCGCGCTGAATGAGCCAATGGCCTGATCGTCGATTGCGATGTGACGTGCGACGAGGTCGATCGACATTTGCGGCGGACGGGGGCGGCGCAACTCCCCCACAATGCGGGCATGGGTCGCGGCATCGACGGTCGCAGGCAGCAGATGGTTCTTGTAGGCGTTCTGCTCGAAGATCTCGGCAAAGCTCTTCGCAATGACCGCGCGGAAGCCGTAGTCCAACAGGGCCCATACGGCGACTTCACGCGAGGAGCCGCAGCCGAAATTCTCGCCGGCAAGCAGGATCGGCCCGCCTGCGAATTGCGGCACGTTCAGTACGAATTCCGGCTTGAGCTGCCCAGCAGCGTCGAAGCGGAATTCGTGGAAGAGGACCTCGCGCAACCGGTCCCGGCCGCCGCCGTTGATCCGCTTGTGAGGTGCCGCCGGGACAAGGGCGTCGGTGTCGACATTGTCCCACAGCAGCGGAACGGCAACGCCTTCAATGCTGGTGAGCTTGCTGGTCATGCGAAGGTCCTGACATCCGTGATCGCACCGTTGACGGCCGCGGCGGCAACCATCGGCGGGCTCATCAGATGCGTAATCGATCCCGGGCCTTGCCGGTTCTCAAAGTTCCGGTTCGAGCTGGAGGCGCACCGCTTGCCGCGGCCGACGACGTCGGGTCCCAGCGCCGCGCAGAGCGAGCACGCGGACTCGTGCCATTCGAAGCCTGCCTTGCGGAAGATCCGGTCGAGCCCCTCGGCCTCGGCCTGCCGTTTCACGCCGGATGACCCCGGGACCACCAGTGCGCGCACGGCCGGCGCGACCTTGCGTCCGTCGACGACACGCGCGGCTGCACGAAGATCGGAAAGCCGGGCATTAGTGCATGAGCCGATAAAGGCGACATCGATCGGGGTCCCCAGGATGGGTTTGCCCGCCTCAAGATTGGCGTAGACCAGCGCCCGCTCCCATCGTGACCGCTGCGAGCGGTCCCTCGCCGTCCCGGGATCAGGGACGGCGCCATCGATGGAGATCGCATCTTCCGGGCTGGTGCCCCAGCTCACCATGGGGGCGATCGAACGCGCGTCGATGGCGTACTCCTTGTCGAAAGGCGCGTCGTCATCGCTCGCAAGATCGCGCCAGGCGGAGACTGCAGCATCGAACGCGGCCCCCTTTGGCGTTCGTGGACGTCCTTCGAGATAGGAGAAGACCGCATCATCAGGTGCGACCAGTCCGATCCGGGCGCCGAATTCGATGGAGAGATTGCACAGCGTCATCCGCTCCTCGACCGAGAGGGAGCGGATGGCGCTGCCGGCATATTCGACGGCGCAGCCGGTGCCGCCATCCGTCGAGAAACGCGAGATGATCGCCAGCGCAATGTCCTTGCCGCTGACCCAGGGATCGAGAACGCCGTTCACGGTCACGCGCAGCGATTTCGGCCGCGGCAGCCAGAGCGCCTGATAGGCAAGCGCATGGGCGATCTCCGTGCTGCCGATCCCGAAGGCGATCGCCCCCAGCGCGCCGTTGGTGCAGGTGTGGCTGTCGCCGCAGACTGCCGTCATGCCCGGAAGCACGGCGCCCTGCTCGGCGGCGACGACGTGGACGATGCCCTGCGCGGGATCGCCGAGCCCGATCAGGGGAATGCCGCGCTCGGTCACCTCGCGCCGGAACGCGCGCACCGTCGGCGCCATGACGGGATAGGTCTCTTCGGTCCGGCCCGGCGCGGTCGCGACGGTGTGATCGATCACCGCCAGGGTGCGCCCGACATCGGCCATCGCGAGGTTGCGCTCGCGCAGCGTCTCGAAGGCAGGCAGCGAGGTCATGTCGTGGAGAAAGACACGGTCCAGCGTCAGCAGGTCCCGCGTCCCGTACGTCCTTGCCGTATGGGGTTGCCAGATCTTCTCGAACAGCGTCCGCGGCATGCCCTACTCGCCCGTGATGCCGAGCGTGCGGACAAGCTCGCCCCGCGCCTTGTAGTCGATCTCGATCTGGCGCTTGAAGTCATCCTGGCTGCCGCCCATCGCGACCATGCCCTGCTTGTCGAGCCATGTGCGCATCGTCTCGGTCGCAAGGATCGCGTTGATCTCCTTGTTGAAGGCCGCGATCACCGGCGCCGGCGTCTGTTTCGGCAGCATCAGCCCGATATAGCTGATGATCTTGAAGCCGGGATACGTCTCGCTGATGGCCGGCACGCCCGGCAGCAGCGGGTAGCGCTGCTCCGACGTGAAGCCGAGCAGCTTGATCTGGCCTGCGGTCGCCAGCGGCTCCACGGCCGTTGGCGCACCGAAGATCAGCGGTATCTGCCCGGCCAGGAGGTCGCTCACGGATGCCGCCGTTCCCTTGTAGGGAATGTGGGTCATGGTGAAACCGCCCGACTTCTGCAGCATCTCGCCGGCGAGGCGATGCGGCGTCGAGGCGCCGGCGCTGCCAAAGCTCAGTGCCTGCGGTTTCTGCTTGCCGAGAGAGACGAGCTCGGCGACGGAATTGGCCGGCACATCCTTCGCCGCGGCCAGCAACAGCGGCGACCAGGCGACGCTGACGACGGGCTCCATCGCCTTCGATAGGTCGAAATGGTTGCTGGAGGCAAGGTGCGGATCGATGGTGAGCATCGCATCCGTCACCATCAGCACCGTGTATCCGTCCGGCTCCGCCCGCGCCGCCGCCTGCGCAGCGATCATGCCGTTGGCGCCGGTCTTGTTCTCGATGACGACGGAGATCTTGAAGGTGTCGCCGAGCTGCTTGCCGATGATCCGCGCCAGCGCGTCGGCCTGGCCTCCCGCGGAATAGCCGACCAGCATCGTGATCGTTCGGGCGGGATAGGCTTGCGCCCTCGCAGGCTCCGCCATCGCAGCCAGCCCAAGCAGCGCGATCGCGGCTGCCGGAATACGCGCCTTCCAACGAAGCAGCATGCGGGACATCATGATCCCTTCCCTCCCTGTTGCAGATGGTGGCTCGGCCACTCTTCTTTTTATGCAGGCACGTTCGCGGACACGCCCAATATGCCGGCGGTGCGGAGATCGGCGATCGCGCGCGCCGAATATCCGGCCGCGCCGAGGATGTCGTCGGTGTGCTCGCCGACGCGCGGCGGCTGGCGCTCGAGGCCCGGCCGTTCGCGCGCGTCGCCGAACTCGACGGGCAGCGCCGGAATTCCAACCAGCGGTCCGCCGCCAAATCCGGCGATGGCGGTTGCCAGCAGTCCGCCATTGGCCAGCAGATGCGGATCGACCGACAGCTCGTCCGGCCGCCCCACCCGCGAATAGGCCACGCGGGCGGTTTCGCATTTGGCGAGAATCTCCTCGAGCGGCAGTCGCGTGATCCGCCGCTCCAGCTCGGGAAGCATCCATTCGCGCGCCTCGCATCGATTGGCGTTGCCGAGCAGCCTCGGATCGTCGCGCCAGTCGTCGAAGCCGAACGCGTCGCAGAAGCGCTGCCAGTGCCCGTCGGAGGTGCACCCGATGAAGACCTGGCCGCCATCCGATGCCGTGAAGACGTCGTACACGCCCCAGGCATTCTTCCGGGCCGGCATTGGCGGCATCGGACCGCCGATCACCGCGCTGCCGACGACGAGCGCACCGAGCATGAAGGTCGCGCTTTCGAACAGCGAGCTCGAGACCTTCTGTCCGACGCCCGTGACGTCGCGTTCGCGCAGCGCCGACAATGCCGCCACGACGCCGAAGACGCCGCCGAGGATGTCGATCACGGGCGCGCCCGCGCGCAGCGGCCGGCCGGGCGGTCCCGTCATGTAGGCAAGGCCGGATTGCATCTGCACGACTTCGTCGAGGGCTCCCCGGTTCTCGTAGGGGCCTTTCAGAAAACCCTTCATCGAGAGGTACACGAGCCGCGGGTTGATCTTGCGCAGATCGTCCCAACTGCATTTCAGCCGCTCGATCGTCCCGGGTCCAAAATTCTCCAGCACGACATCGGCATCCTTGACCAGCCGGTGCACGATCGCCTGCCCCTCCGGCCGCTTCAGATCGATCGCGATCGAGCGCTTGTTGCGGTTGTAGGTCGCGAAGAAACCGGCAGCGAACCCCGGCAAGCGCCGGGTCGGATCGCCGTCGGCCGGCTCGATCTTCACCACGTCGGCGCCGAGATCGGCGAACAGAACGCCCGCGCACGGACCCATGATGGTATGGCCGAAATCGAGTACCTTCAGTCCGGTGAGCGGCTTTGCGGAGGTCATGCGCCGGCCCTCCGCCGCAATGCAGCGAGCGTGCCCGATCGTAGTGCTGCGCTTGGCAGCCGGTGTCCGACGATCCGCTCGGCAAGCCGCCCGGCCTCGATCAGCGCCTCGATGTCGAGCCCGGTTGCAATGCCCATTTCCTCGCACAGCAACGCCAGCTCTTCGGTGGCGATGTTGCCGGGCGCACCCGGCTGGCCCGCGAACGGGCAGCCGCCGAGCCCCGCCACCGCGGCATCGAACGCGGCAACGCCAAGTCGCAGCCCCTCATAGGCGCAGGCGATGCCCTGGCCGCGGGTATCGTGCAGATGCAGCGCGATCCGCAGATCGCTCCAGCGGTCGCGCACAGCCCCGACGGCCGCGGCGACCCGGCGCGGTGTGGCCCATCCCATCGAATCCGCGAGAGACACCTCGCGCACCTCGATGCCTGCTTCGCGTGCGATCGCGAGCCCGTCAGACACGGTCTCGACGACCTTGGCCGCCGGCACGTCTCCGCCAAAGTTGCAGCCGAACGCGGCCATGACGATGATCTTCGCGATCGGCACGCCCGCCTGGCGGTGCGCGCGCACGTAGTTTCGCATCGCCTCTATCTGCCCGGCACGATCGCGGTTGAGATTGCGAAGCGCGAATGGCTCGGAGGCGCTCAGCGAGATGAACCCCGCGAGCGTGAGCTTTTCCTTGAACGCCAGGGCGCGCTGCAAACCGCTGTCGTTGAACCACAGCGCCGTGTACGCGACACCTGCGCGGAGGTTGAATCCCGCAACAACCGCCTCGGCGTCGGCCCAGCCCGGCACGTGCTTGCGATTGACGAAGGACGCGACCTGGATGCGCGAGAGACCGGTCGCCGAGAGGACATCGATCAAGGCAACCTTGTCCGCGGTCGCGATCGGCCCTGGCTCGATCTGAAAGCCTTCGCGCGGCCCCTCCTCGGTGATGACGATCCTGTTCGGCAGGTCCATGCCGCGACACTCCCGGAGCTGTTTTTATTGGTTCTGGCCGGAGCTTGCCGGACGCCAAGGCATCTGACAAATATAATATGAAGATCGTCGTGATCTGATTATTAGATCGATAGGGAGCAGTGCCATGGCGCTGGGGTTGCGGCAGATCAGGTACTTCATCGCGATCGCCGACGCCGGCGTGCTGTCGCGGGCCGCCGAGAGCCTCAACATCGCGCAGTCCGCACTCAGCCATCATGTTGCGGCGCTCGAAGCCGACCTCGGCGTAAAACTGCTGGAACGGCGGCCACGCGGCGTCGCCCTGACCGCGGCCGGCCGCCGGCTCTACGAACATGGCAGCGCGGTGCTCGCAAGCCTCGGCAAGGCCGAGGAGGACGTGCGGACCTATAACGAGGCGGCAACGGGACCGGTGAGCCTCGGCCTCAGCCACACCGCGATCTCGATGGTCGCGCTCGATCTGATGAAGGCGGTCCGCAAGCACTCCCCCGGCGTGCACCTGACGGTCGTCGAGGCGCTGTCACCGGCGCTGATCGAGCGCGTCCTCTCGGGCACGGTCGATCTCGCGCTGGCGTATAATCCGCAGCGCGATACCCGGCTGGATGTGGAGTGGCTGCACGAGGAAGACCTCTTCCTCGTCGGGCATCCGAGCCTGATCGGCCGATCCTCCGGTCCGGTTCCCTTCTCCGCCATTCCGCAGAAGAGCGTGATCGGGCTGACGCCGCTGCCGGCCTCGCGCGCCATCATCCAGACGCAGGTTCTCCGCAACCAGATCGTCCCGAGCGAAACGCTCGAGGTCGATTCCCTGTCGGCGCTGCGCATGGCGCTCGAAGCCGGACTCGGATGCGCAATCCTCTCCCGCGCCACGGTCCTTGCAGATCTCGCGGCGGAGAAATATCACGCACGCCGCATCGTCGATCCGGCGCTGTCGCGTTCCCTTGCGCTGGTCGCACTCGCTGACCGGCCACAGACCAAGGCCTTCCTCGAGGTCCGCAAGACCGTGACGGAGGTCGTCCGCGCGGCCGTGAGCGAACGACGATGGCCTGCTAAGCGGAGCGATCGGCAGCGCAGCCGCGCCGGCTCCGGCGAGGCCAAGGCGCGTTGAGATCAGGATGAGTCCTCGTCGCCTCTCGATTTGTCGTTCGGGGATGATCTTTCCGGAAAGCCGCTGCGCGCTATTCGGGACGGGCCTCAGCAGCTCTTCTGCTGCAGATGCTGGATGCAGGTGCAGACCGGCGTCGTCGAGGAATACTTCACGTCGTAGTACGGAAAGCTCGACGAGGTCGGGCTGTTCGTCGAGCAGCGCGGGAACAGATAATAGCTGTCGCTCAGCTTCACGGTACCGGCGATGGTGTAGCCGAGGTTCGTCGTGTAATCATAGGTCACCTCGCTCAGAATGAGCGAGATGTTCTTATTACTGGGATTGTTCGGGTCAGGTGCGGTGAACGACGACAAGGTCATCGGATCGCCCTTCTTTCTCGCCGCCGACGTATTGGTCGACTCGCTCCATTGTACGGTCGCGTTTCCACTGCCGTCGGTGGAGACTTGAGACACCGTGATCGTAATGAGCGAAGCCCCGCTGGAATCCTTGACGGCATAAGGCGCCATGATTGCCTGCGCCGAGCCAAGAATGGCCTGCATGCGGGCCGTGCTGATTGACGTGTTCTGTGTGACCATGTCGGCGACACTGTGCGCGGTGGCGCTGACCTTGACGTTCATCGCCAGCCCGTTGCCGAGCTCGACGCCGCCGACGTAGAGCACCAGCATGAACGGCGCCACAATGGCGAACTCCGTCGCGGCAACAGCGCGGACATCGGTCAGCAGGCGCCGAGCGCGGGACGACAAGGCGGCGATCATCAGGAAGCTCCTGGCTCGTTCTGGAACGCGGCCGATGACATGAGCAGCCGGTTGCCGGTCGAAAGGTTCGAGAGGTTGAAGCCGAGCGGCCCGAGCATCACCGGCCATACATACATCACCCGGAGAACGACGATGTCGCCGGCATCTCCCGGATTGTACTGCCAGGCGTTCGTGACGGCTCCCGAAGCGTTGAAGGTCAAGGTCGGCATGGCCGTGTTGGCGCCGGACCACGAATTGGCCACCTGCAGGTCAACCATCAGACCACTGCAGGTGAACAGGATCGAGATCTGATCGCAGACCTTCTGCTTGAAGGCGGCCTGGGTCATCTGCGCAGACTGCACCTGCCCGGTCATGACCAGGCGCGCGGATTGACGCGCGATGTTTTCGAGCAGCTGTTGGGCAAAGAAGACGAGGAACGTCTGAAGGAGTGCGATGATGAGGGCGAGGAACGGCGCGGCGACGAGCGCGAATTCGACGGCCGTGGCCCCGCCGCGATCCGCGGCGAAAGCCTTGCTCCGATTGCGGCGTCTCTTGGTTGTGGCAACACCCGCCCCCGTCATGGCGCTTTCCTCTACTGCACGAGGCTTGCTGTGCTGGAAGCGACCTTGATGAAAAGGTCCTTCAGCGCTTCGTTAATGTCCCCGCCGCTCTGAACACTTTTATAGAAACCAGGCGAGGCGCATGCTTCTAGGTTTTGCGCAATCTTGCCGGTTGAGGACTTAGGCTGGTCGTACTTGTCGATCCAGGTCATGTACCAATTATCCGTTTTCTGGATACCGGTGGCGGGATCGGCGATGAGCTGCAGATACTCGGTGTAGAGGACGGCGATCTTGATGCCCCGGTCCTTGATGGTCTTGCACATCGTCGTGTCGAGTGGCTGCTGGCATCGACTGTTGGAGGCGAAGCTCGCGTTGGGGCAAGTCGCGGAGATCTTGTCTTCGACGCCGTCGGTGACAAGGAACACCACTTCCTGCGGCGTATCGTTCGCCGCGTTGCTGCCAAGCCCGGGCGTGGGCATGATGTCGTTGATGCTTTTGAGCGCGCCGGCGATATCCGTGCCGTTGTCGGTCTTGCAGTTGGTTGTCGGAACGACGCAGTTCTGGTAGGCGACCGGCATCAGCGAGATGTTGTTAACCTGGGCTCCGGCGAGGCTCGGGGTGGTCAGCGTGGCCAGTGTGTTCAAGCTCAAGTCGAACGTATAGAGCGCCGCCTTGTAGGTGGTGTTGTTCAAGGCCGCCATGCACTGCATGACGCCCCCCGAAATGCCCGACTGCGGGCAGTTCGACCATGTATTGAGCAACTGGTTGACGGCACTCGTCACGAGATCGATCCGCAACGTGATATTGTTGGCTCGTGCGATCGCGAGGTTATCCTTGGTCCCACCATCGTGAGCGATATTGGTTTGATGACAGGCGAAGCCGCAATTCTGCGAGGCCCCTGCTGACTGGTACGCGGGGGCGGTGTACTGGATGAGCTTGCTGATGTCCTTCGCGGACGCGCCGATGCCCATGGACGGCGAGTCATCCATCAGCAGATAGAAATTCATGTTGGGCGCGCTGGACGCCTTTGCCGTCGCCGAACCGCCGATCTGCCAGGTCTGCTTGCCGAGCACGCCCGGAAAATTGTTGACCGAGTCCGCCGTGTAGGACACCGTGATGCTCCGCGAGAGCCCGGAATCGGTAACCGTGATCGTCGGCGTCGGCACCGCCGCCAGACCGGAAAGATTCGCCTTTGCCGCGAACACGGCTGCTGCGGTCGCCTTGACGGCCGTGGCGTCGCTTTGAGTCAGCATCGCCGGCCGCACGGCTGCGATCGCAGCCGCGTCGGCGGCCGCGTTCAATTGCTCGCGCTTGCGCAAGGCCAGCGTGTAGTCCAGCGTCATGCCCAGCAAAAAGATGATCGGAACCATCATCAAGGCGAAGATGATGGCCACGTTAGCCTTTCGGTCTATCGCGAAACGAAGCATTGCGCGGCGGAGCATTGCCCTTAACCCTGATTGCCGTCGTTGCGGCGGCGACACGTCCCAAAACGGGTGTGATCAGAGCGGATTGAAGGGGTTTTCCACCTCATCACGGGGGGAACTATGGGGATGGGCTTCTTAATCAACGCTTACGGGCAATCCAGAAACATGGACTGCAACAAATTGAGACGTGTCTTATTGAGAAGGCATCATTAACGCCAATTAAACAGGTTCCCGGAGATTGCAGCGAGGGGATGCAGGGACGCGTAATACGGACGGCCCCCGGTCGCCGCGGCCCCGAGGCGCGCATCAAGGACATGGCGGTATGGGGGCGCCGAACAGCCCTGCTCCAATAGATAGCGCGCCGAAACGCGAGGCGCCTCCGCGTAGGCGGAGATCGAGGTCACTTCGCTTCCTTGTTCAATTCGATTGCGACCTCCGACATCCAGGAGCCGGGAGCTTCCATCAGGAAGGACTGATGAGTGGCCTTGGTCTGGATCGTCACCAGCGCGGCCACCGTGTTTCCTTCAATCCGGGCCTCGATCAGGCCATCCTTGTTCGTGCCGTAGACCTTGCCGCCCTGGCGGTATTCGCTCTCGAACCAGTTTCCCGAAAGCTCCGTCCCGCTCTGCTCGATGTTGGCGGACAGGACCATCTTGTACGCATCGCTCGCGCAGCGCAGGTCCAGTGTCAGCGACCGTCCGGGCCGCGTGACGTTGTACGCCACCTTGCAGCGAACCTTTTCACGCGGGCCGTCCGACGGCTTCATCGTGCCGATGCCCGACCATGCGCCGGCCAGGCCGTCGAACACCGGCTCTGCCCGCAGCGGGCTCGCGCCGACGAGCACAAGGCAAATCACGCCGACACCGATACGCCCGGACATGGACTTCAATAGCATCTGCCAATCCTGATCCGTAAAATCCGGGCGCGTCCTACCCGCGAACAGCCGCGGGATGTTGGCGAAGATGTTTACAAATGTTGCGGAGATTGCCCGAACGTTGCCGCGCCGAGGAATAAGCTCGGCTTTACGAACCCGTCATTGCGAGCGCAGCGAAGCAATCCAGAATCTTTCCGCGGAGGGACTCTGGATTGCTTCGCGGAGCCTGTCATCGGGCCGCGCTTCGCGCGGACCCGGTGGCTCGCAATGACGGTGGTGTTCGCCGCGACAGCCGGGCCTAGGGCCTGATCGAAAAATTCTCCGGCGGGCCGAGCTTCCGCAGTGGCTCGGCCAGCCGCGCGAACTCGCACAGCAGCGAGCGCGTCTTCCGGGGGTCGATGATCTCCTCGATCCAGAATTTTTCGGCGGAGCGGAATGGCGAGCGCAGCTTGTTCAGCCGCTCCTCGATCTCCTTCAGTTTTGCGGCCTTGTCCTCGGCCGCGTCGATATCGGCGCGGTATGCCGCTTCAATGCCGCCTTCGAGCGGCAGCGAGCCCCAATAGGCCGAGGGCCAGGCGTAGCGGATCGAGAAGCGGTCGGCGGGCTGATGCACGACACCCGCCACACCAAAAGCGTTGCGCAGGATCACGGTGCACCAGGGCACGGTGGTCTGGTTCACCGCGGCCATGGCGCGGACGCCGTGGCGGATGGTGGCGGCCTTCTCGGCGTCGAGGCCGATCATGAAGCCGGGGCAGTCCATGAGATAGACCACCGGCAAATGGAAGGTCTCGGCGAAGTCGACCCAGCGCACCACTTTCTGGCAGGCATCGGCTGTCCAGGAGCCGCCGTAATGAAAGCTGTCGCTCGCGAGCACCATCACCGCCCGGCCCTCGAGCCGCGCTAGGCCCACGATGATCGGCTTGCCAAAGTTCTTGGCGACCTCGAAGAACGAGCCCTTGTCGACGACCGACTCGATGATGGGCCGTATCTTGTAGACTTGCTTGCGGTTGCGCGGCACCGCGTTCATCAGCGCTTCGTCGCTGCGCTCGGGGCTGTCCGTGCAGGGCAAGGTCGGCGGTAGCTCGTAGACCGACGACGGCAGGTAGGAGAGGAAACGGCGCGCGCAGGCGAACGCCTCCTCTTCGGTGTCGACGGCATGATCGACCGCGCCCGCGCGGGTCTGGATCTCGGCGCCGCCGAGCTCCTCCTTCGAAAGGTCCTGCCCCAGCGCCTTCACCACCGGCGGGCCCGCGACGAACATCGCGGACTTCCGGGTCATGATGGAATAGTGGCTGGCGGCAAGACGCGCAGCGCCGAGCCCTGCAACCGAGCCGAGCCCGAGCGCGACCACGGGTACGCGCGCCAGGTTTTCCGTCGTGAAGCGGTACCAGCGCGTGCCGCCGATGCCTCCCGGCAAATTGGCTGCGCCCTTGGTCTCGATGGTCTTGACCGAGCCGCCGCCGCCGGAGCCCTCGATGATGCGGACGATGGGCAGGCGGAAGTCGTGCGCCATCTCCTCCGCCATCAGCGGCTTGGCGGAGATCGACGCATCCGCCGAGCCGCCGCGCACGGTGAAATCGTCACCGACCACGACGACGGTGCGGCCGTCGACGCGCGCGCGGCCGAACACGCAGTTCGCCGGCGTCAATTTCTGCAGTTCGCCGCTGGAATCGTACTCACCGATGCCGGAGACGGCACCGATCTCATGGAAGCTGCCTTTGTCGATCAGCTTGTCGATACGCTCCCGAACAGTCAGCCGGCCCTGGTCATGCTGTCGCTTGACCTTGTCAACGCCGCCCATCTCCCGCGCGAAGGCTTCGCGCCGGGCGAGCTCGTCGAGTTCCGGCTTCCAGTTCATTCACTCCCTCCGAATTGATCGGCTTGTTATTGTTGTGCACGGCCATCGCGACCGGCTTGCGCGAGATGCGGTTGTTGAAGACGTCGCCTTCCGCGCCTTCCATCAGGCTGCCGAGCGAACGGCCGAGCGCGAGCATGAGCGGAGCGACCTCGTCATGCAGACGCTGCTCGTCATACATCGCGGAGAGAAGACCGATCGTGATGACGACGAAGGTCTGGTATTGCGGCGACCAGATCGGCACCGCGAGGCCGTTGATGTGCGGGCTCCACAGGCCGCAGGCCACGACATAGCCGCGTTCGCGCAGCGACTGCCGGTTGGCCTCGATGCGAGGCTTGAGGATCTTCGCAGCCTCGGGCGCTTCGCGCTCCATCTCCGCGATGAAGGCATCGCCGATTTCCGGCGCCAGCGCCGCGGTGTAGGCCGCGCCTGCCGCGGTCGAGGCCATCGAGATGCGGCTGCCGGTGCCCTCGTGCAGGCCGAGCGCAGAAGCCGAGCGCGCGAACTGGAGATAGACGAGATGGAAGCGGTCAGGCACGACGAAGCCCACCGTGCCGGGCAACTGCTCGGCGACTTCCTGCAGCCGCTGGCGGATCATGCTGCGCAGCTGCGCGCCCTTCATCATCGAGGCGCTCATCGCCACCGCGCTCGGGCCGATGCGATATTTCTGATCGCGCGGCAGATACACCAGCTGGCCCATGCGCGTCAGCGTGTGCGTGAGCCGCGACACCGTCGAGCGCGGCAGGCCGCAGCGATTTGAAATCTCGAGATTGCCGAGCCGCGCCTCATGGCCCTCGAAGCATCGCAACACATCGAACGCGCGCGACACCACCTGGATGACATCACCCTCGCCGGCTTCGCCAACGAGCGCACCTTGCCTACTCAACCGCTCCGAACGTCGTCCCATGATCCCTACCGTTATGTTCCGCTCTGCGGAATTAAATTCCACTTGCAGACGACGCTACCTCAGGCATTTTGCAACGACAACAAAAAGGCGATGGCATGCCAGAAATTAAGATCGTCACGGAGGTCGCGGGTCGTATCTGCGCAACTCCCGTGCAGGTTGGAGGAACCGTTGCGGATGGTGATGACGTTGTGGTCGTCGAAGCGATGAAGATGGAGATCCCGGTGCCTTCGCCCGCCAGCGGAACGATCACATCGCTTCTGGTGAAGCTCGACGATCTCGTTGCCGAGGGACAGGCGATCGCGATCGTCGCGAACTGACTGCGTTATCCCTGGTTTCCGCGACAATCTGTCAGTCGCATTCCTGCATGCGCGGTACGGCGTTGCCATCGCCTGATGCGGATGACATGATCCGATACAAACAAAAATCTGTTTCAAACAAAGAATGAAACTCTTCGCAGCGAAGCGAGGATCATTGGAGGGAAACATGCGTCGTGGGCTGCTCATGCTCGCGCCTGCCTTGGTGGCGGGCATTTCTTTTGCGTCTACACGCTATGCATTCGCCGAAGACATCAAGCTGCCGGCGACATTGACCTTCACCGCCTACGACACCGGCACCGCCGGCTTCAACATTGCGGTCGGCGTCGGCAAGATGATGAAGGACAAATACAGCACCGACGTGCGCGTGCTGCCCGCGGGCAACGACGTCGCCCGCCTCGCGCCGCTGCGCGCCAAGCGCGCGGCCTCCGCCGCGATGGGATCGGGGACCTATTTCGCACAGGAAGGCGTGTTCGAGTTCGGCTCGAAGGAATGGGGACCGCAGCCGCTCCAGATCCTGCTCTCGACCGTCGACTGCAATTGCGGCTCGCTCGCGGTCGCCGCCGATACCGGCGTGAAGGAGCTGAAGGACCTCAAGGGCAAGCGGGTCGGCTTCGTGGTCGGCTCGCCCGCGCTGAACCAGAACTCGCTCGCGGTGCTCGCCTTCGCAGGCCTGACGCAGAAGGACGTCAAGGCGGTCGAGTTCGCCAGCTACGGCGCGATGTGGAAAGGCCTGATCAACAACGACGTCGATGCCGCTTTCGGCACCACCATCACCGGCCCCGCCAAGGAAGCCGAGACCTCGCCGCGCGGCCTGATCTGGCCGCCGCTGCCCGCCAAGGACAAGGAGGGCTGGGCGCGGATGCAGAAGGTCGGCTCGTTCTTCTTCCCGCAAGTCGCGACGTGCGGCGCCGGCATTTCGCCTGAGAAACCGGTCGAGCTCGGCAATTACCCCTACCCCATCTTCGTTGCCTATGCCTCGCAGCCGGCCGACCAGGTCTACGCCATCACCAAGGCGATGATCGTGAACTACGACGCCTACAAGGACTCCGCACCCGGCGCCGGCGGCCTTGCCGCCGACCGCCAGACCAAGAACTGGGTGGTGCCGGTGCATCCCGGCGCGGTGAAAGCGCTCAAAGAGGCCGGGCAATGGAGCGATGCGCAGGAGGCGCACAACAACAAGCTGATCAAGCGCCAGGAGGTGCTTGGCGCAGCCTGGACCGACTACGGCAAGTCCAATCCGCCGTCGGACGACAAGGCGTTCCTAGACGGCTGGATGAAGGCCCGCGCCGCAGCGCTAGCGAAAGCCGACATGCCGAACGGGTTCGAGGAATAGTCCACCAGCTGTTACCAGCCCACGCGCGGGGTCGATGATGTCTTCTGCTTCCACCTCCACCGCCTCGCAGGACGAGGCCAAGCGGGTCGTGTTCGACGATCCGCACGGCGCGGCCGGCAACATGCAGGAGGCCGAGGTGACGCGCGTGCGCACACTTCGCGGCGCCTGGCGCTGGACGCTGATCGTCGCGACCGCGGCGACGATCCTGCTCTGCATCAACCAGCAATTCTCGCTGCGCTTCTTCATCGGCTACACCCAGCTCAACACGGAATATTTCTATCTCCTGATCGCGTTGATGCTGCCCTTCACCTTCCTGATCTTTCCGGGCACGGAGCGAGCGCCGCTCGACCGCATTCCCTGGTATGACCTCGTCTTCTTCGTTGCGACCTTCGCGGCCGCGCTGCTCTTGATGTCGAACGTGCGCAAGGCGGCGGAGGCCGGCTGGGAATTCGGCGGCGCACCGAACACCGTGATCGCCGCAGGCCTCGTGATGTGGGTGATGCTGATGGAGGCGCTGCGCCGCACCGGCGGCTGGAGCCTGCTGCTGAGCGTGCTCCCCTTCACCGTCTACCCGCTGTTTGCGGAGGCCGGCTGGCTCGGGCCGTTCCGCGGCACGCAGTCGACGCTGGAACAGGCGACCGCCTATCATGTGCTCTCGGGCGAGAGCCTGCTCGGCATTCCCATCCAGGCCTTCGCCGACACCGTGATCGGCTTCCTGGTGTTCGGCACGGCGCTGATGATGACGGGCGCCGGGAAATTCTTCATCAATCTCGCCTTCGCGCTGTGCGGCACTTTTCGCGGGGGCGCGGCAAAAGTCTGCATCTTCGCCAGCGGCCTGCTCGGCATGATGTCGGGCTCGATCATCTCCAACGTGCTCACCGCCGGCACCATGACCATTCCGGTCATGAAGAAGAGCGGGTTCCGCGCCTCCTATGCCGGCGCGATCGAGGCCTGCGCCTCGACAGGGGCGGTGCTGGCGCCGCCGGTGATGGGCGCGACCGCCTTCGTCATCGCGCAATTCCTCAATGTCAGCTACGCCGACGTCGCCGTCGCCGCGATCATTCCGGCCGCGCTCTATTACGTCGGCCTGTTCATGCAGGTCGACGCCTATGCCGCGCGCCATGGCCTCAAGGGTATCCCCCGTGCGGAGCTGCCGCGGATCATGGATACGATCAAGGACGGCTGGTACTACGTCTTCGTGATCGCGCTTCTGATCGTGATGCTGCTCTACTTCAAGCGCGAGAGCCATGCGCCGTTCTACGCCACCGCGCTGCTGCTGGTGCTCAATCAGCTCTTCTCCAAGGACACGCGCTGGACGCTCGCGACCATCGGCAAATTCCTGGAGGTCAACGGCCGCACCTTCGTCGAGCTCGTCGGCATCCTCGCCGGCTGCGGCCTCTTGATCGGCGCGTTCTCGATGACCGGCGTGGTCTCGAGCCTCGCCAACGACCTGCTGCACATCGCCGGCGACAATCCGTTCCTGCTGCTCGGCATGTGCGCGCTCACCAGCCTCATCCTCGGCCTCGGGCTGACGACAACGGCCTGCTACATCTTCCTCGCCATCCTGGTCGCACCCGCGCTGGAGAAGCTCGGACTCAACCGCATGGCCGTGCACATGTTCATCTTCTACTGGGGCATGCTGTCCTCGATCACCCCGCCGGTCGCGATTGCCTCCTTCGCGGCCGCAGGCATCGCCGGCTCGCCGGCGATGAAGACCGGATGGGAATCGATGTGGGTCGGCAGCATCATCTATTTCATCCCGTTCTTCTTCGTCCTCAATCCGGCGCTGGTGCTGCAGGGGGCTAGCCCTTATCTCGCCGGCCTCGGCCTGATGGCGCTCGCCGCATTCGGCACGATGTTCATCTGCGGCGGCATCCAGGGCTACCAGGCGTTCGTCGGCGATCTTCGCGGTACCGGCGCGCTGGAATGGCCGATCCGCGTGCTGCTGGTGATCGGCGGTTTCGTGGTGGCCACCCCTGGCGGCGGCATCATGCCGTTGTCGCAGATGCAGGTGACGCTGCTCGGGCTCGCGATCCTGCTGCCTACCGTCTTGATCGCCCTGCTGCTGGTGCGGCGGCAGTCGCCCATGCCGAACGGGTTGCGCGTGCCCTGATTGCGTTGCACAAGGGAGGCGATGAAACCGCTCTCGCCTCTCGCAACCGCCTGGACCCGTTCGAAGCCGCCTTTGCTGCGGTTCCTGGACAATTGCCTCAGCGAATTCTCGGCCGAGACGTCAGGCAATGTGGCCGACTACATTCCCGAGCTGAGCAAGGCCGATCCTGCCTATTTTGGCATCAGTCTCGCGACGCTGGATGGTCATGTCTATGAGGTCGGCGACAGCCGCGTGCCCTTCACCATCCAGTCGATGTCGAAGCCGTTCGTGTTCGCGCTGGCGCTGGATCTTCTGGGCGCAAGCAAGGTAGAGAGTGCGATCGGCGTCGAGCCCTCGGGCGATCCCTTCAACTCGATCCGGCTCAATTCCGACAACCATCCGTTCAACCCGATGGTCAACGCCGGTGCGATCGCCTGCACCGGGCTGATCTACGACAGCAAGGGCCCCGAGGCTTTTGAGCAGATCCGGCTTGCGCTCAGCCGCTTTGCAGGGCGCGACCTCGCCGTGGACGAGGCCGTCTACACCTCCGAGAGCCAGACCGGCGACCGCAACCGCGCCATCGGCTATCTGCTCAAGACCAACGCGGTGATCTCCGACAACGTCGCCGGCGTGCTCGACGTCTATTTCCGGCAATGCGCGGTGCTGGTCACCGCGCGCGACATCGCGGTCATGGCGGCAACCCTCGCCAATCGCGGCATCAATCCGGTGACCGGCGAGCAGGTCATGAGCGCTTACGCAATCTCGCGCACGCTGTCGGTGATGACGTCGTCGGGCATGTACGACTATGCCGGCGAATGGATCTACCGGATCGGCATCCCCGCCAAAAGCGGCGTCGGCGGCGGCATCCTGGCCGCGCTCCCTGCCCGGCTCGGGCTCGGCAGCTATTCGCCAAAGCTCGACAAGCACGGCAACAGCGTGCGCGGCATCAAGGTCTGCGAGGCGCTGTCCTCGCACTACGACCTGCACATGCTCAACCGCAGCGACGACGCGCGCAACGCCGTGATCGCCGACTACGACATCGGCAAGAGCCCGTCCCGCCGCGTCCGCCGCCCGCAGGAGCGCGAGATCCTGGCCGCGCATGAGCAGGAGGTGCGGGTCATCGAGCTGGTCGGTACGCTCTCGCTCTCGGCGGTGGACTACATCTCGCGCCGGCTCGCGGGACGGCCACGACCGCAATTCGTAATCTTCGATCTCCACCGCGTCACCTCGACCACGCGCGCCGGTGCGCGGCTTGTGGCGGAAGCGTTCGAGGAGTTGGCGGCCCTCAATGTCACGGTCGTGCTGTCTGGCGTCAGGCGTGCGTCCAAGGAGTGGAACAGCTTGCGGGAATGGACCGCGGAGCTGAAGAACGTCCGCGACTTCTACCTGCTCGACACCGCGATCGAATGGGCCGAAGACCAGATCGTCTACCGCTATGGCGGCTCGATCGATTTCCACGAAGCCACCGAGCTCGCCGAACAGCCGCTGCTGGCAGGGCTGAGCGAGCAAGAGCTGACCGACCTCGCCTCGCTCTGCACCATCAGGACCTATCAGTCCGGTGCAAAAATCCTCACCACCGGCGATCCTGCCGACGCCCTGTTCTTCCTGCGCAGCGGCGCCGTGCATGTCGCGCTGCCCGATGGCGTCAGGCTGGCAACGCTCACCGCAGGCATGGCGTTCGGCGAGATGGCGCTGCTGGAGCAGACGCGCTCGGCCGACGTCTTCGCCGACATGGCGGCGACGGCGTTCGAAGCACCGCTGAAGGATTTCGAGCGCTTCCGCGAGCAGCACCCGCGCGCCAGCGAGTGCATCATGCGCAACCTCGCCCGGCTGCTGGCCGACCGCCTGATCGTCGCCAACGCCAAGGTGGATATTCTGACGTCGACGTGAGCAGCGGAGGCTCTTCACCTGTCCCCAACGGGGAGAGGTGATCCGGGCCTCCAGCTCACAGCTTACTTCAGCGGCTCGCGGCTTCGCTCAGCCGCCGCTTGATCTTCGCTGCGCTCGCTTCGAGCAGCTCGGACGGCTTCTGGCCGGTCGCCGCACAAAGGCAGGCCCAGTAGTAGATGACATCGCCGAGCTCGTCGACGAGACCCGCCTGGTCGAGCCAATTGTCGCGCAGCAGCTTCTTGATGTGGTCGGCGACCTCGCCGGATTCACCGGCGAGGCCGAGGCCAAGATAGGACAGCCGCTCGTTGGACGGATGCTCGTCGACTTTCGCAATGCTCGCCGCCCAGACCGCATATTCATCGATCGTCATGAGCATCCCTCGCCGCTTGTGTCGGATCAGCCCACCACTTCGGTGACCGGCTGGAGATCGATCTCGAACGTCTCCAAAAACCTTGACGTCATGATGTAGAAGCCGACCGAGAGCTGCAATTCGACCAGTGCTGCCGGCGTCAGTTTTGATGCGATCGCCTTGAAGGTCGCATCCGTCGGCTTGTTCAGCTTCACGATCTCGTCGGTGAAGGCGAGCGCCGCGCGCTGCACCTCGTTGAAACAGGTCGCGGCCTGCCAGTTCTCGAGCGCCTCGTTCTGCTCGTCGGTGACGCCGACATTCTTGCCGATGCGCTTGTGCGCGACGATCTCGTACGGAGCCTGGCACAGGATACCGGTGCGCGTGATCGCAAGCTCGCGCACGACCGGATCGAGCTCGCCCTTGTGCCTGATGGCGCCGCCAAGACGGCAGTACTGCTCAAAGTAGCTCGGCGAGTGCGCCATCATCCGGAAGATGTTGGCGTGGCGGTTCTTGTCGAGGATTTCGCGGGTGCGGTCGGATGCCTTGGACGGATCGCTGTACTGAATGCGGGCCATGATTTTCCTGAAGTTTTCCCTGATCTTTTGATGCTTTTTGTCGCCATCGGCGAGAGTTCCCTGAAACTGTAATTGCGAGCGGACGCAGGAGCAACATCATCGAGTCAAAATGCCGCCGCATTGCTGATCGACCCTGACACAGTCGATATTCGCCGCGTGGGGACAAATCGCGGCGGATACTCGCAAGGGGTGTTCCGAGTAAAAACAATTGGCCGTCGTGCGCGCTCGCCGCGCCACGATGAGTCACGCCCAAGTCTAGGGAGAAAACGGCATGAAGGAAGCCACCAAGGGGGCGGCCTCGGGAGCGCTCGCGCATATGCTGGCGGTGACGGCGATGCTCGTCATCGCCAGCATCTTGTTCTACGGGCGTTGAGTAAAGCGTTTTGAGTGTTTTCGTCATTCCGGGGTGGCCCTCGCACAGGCCAGGCCCAGAATCCCGTTCCAGGCTCGGTCTTCGGACCGCCCCCGAATGACGGATCCTACTATTTGCTCTTGGCAAAGTACGGCACGAGCTTTCCGGCGAACGGCTTGAAGCTCGCGACGACCGAATCGCCGATGGCGAGTCCGTTGTCACCATGCGCCATCATGCGAAAGCCTTCGGCACAATCGACCAGCAGGATGTTGTAGGGCACGTGCGCGCGCGTCTCGGGCGTTGCGGCGCGGCCGACCAGCGAGGTCGCGTACACCCTGCCCTTGCCGCTTGCGCGCTGCTCGCGCGGATCGGACGCCCCGCAGGCCGCGCAGAAGGCGCGATGGAAATACTGGACATGACCGCATGAGGTGCAGGTCTGATAGGTGATGACCTCTTCGCCCTTGGTCCAGTCCGCTAGACGCTTGCTCATCGCACCCGCTCCAGAAACATGCTGACATGGGACGACAGCACGCCGCCATCACCGTGCAGCAGTGCAATCGACGCGTCGCGCACCTGGCGATTCGCCGCCCGCCCCGTCATCTGCAGATGCGCCTCGACCAGATGCGCCATCGCGCCGCCGACACCGCAATGGCCGTAGCTGAGCAGGCCGCCATGGGTGTTCAGCGGCATCGCGCCGTCGCGGCCGAAATGGCCGGCGCGGACGCGGGCCGCCGCCTCGCCACGGCCGGCAAGGCCGAGGTCTTCCAGCAGCATGGCGAGCGTGATCGTAAAACTGTCGTAGATCGCGGCGTAGCGCACATCGGAGATCGCCAGGCTAGTTGCCTCCTTGGCGCGCGCGATGGAGATCTCCGCACCGAGCTCGCTGAGCGCGGGCGCAGCGGTGACATGCTGATGGGTGTGGGCCTGGGCGCAGCCGCGGATGCGGACGCCGACGTCTCCGGTTCGCTCGCGGCTGATGACGAACGCCGCGCCGCCGTCGGACACCGGGCAGCAGTCGAGGAGCTTCAACGGCATCGCCACCGGCTTCGAGGCCATGACGTCGGCAACCGTGATGGGATCGTGGAATTGCGCACCGGGATGGGTGCAGGCGTGGCTGCGCATCAGCACCGCGAACTCGGCGAGATCTTCTTCGCTTACGCCGTATTCGTGCATGTACCTGTTGGCAACGAGGCCGTAATAGGCCGGGATGGTCGGGCCCAGCGGCACCTCGTAGTCGGGATGGCCAACCTGCGCCAGCGCCTGGATCGAGGCGTCGCGGCTCTGTCCGGTGAGGCGGTTCTCGCCGGCAACGACGAGAACGTTGCGCGCGACACCGGCTTCGACGAGATGATGGGCGAGCATCGTCATCGCGAGGCCCGTGGCGCCGCCGACCTGCACGGCATGAGCGTAGGATGGGCGTATGCCAAAATGCTCGGCGAAGACGGTGGCGAGCATGATGTGCGGGGAGACGGTGGAGTAGCCGCAGAGGATGCCGTCGATCTCGGCACGCTTCAGCCCGGCATCGTCGAGCGCGGCTTGCGCGGCCTTGCTCATCAGGTCGAGCGAGGACGAGCCCTCGTGCTTGCCGAAAGGTGTGAGGCCGACGCCCGTGATGAAGCTCATCGTCTCTCCTCCTCGTCATTCCGGGGCGGCCCGAAGGGCCGAGCCCGGAATCCATCGCGCGGCGTGTGCGGAGGAAAAATGGATTCCGGGCTCGCGACTTCGTCGCGCCCCGGAATGACGGATGAGAGAGCCATCACCATCCCCTACTCCGGCGCCGAACGCGTGACGCCGTCACGGATCATGGCGGCGATCTCGTCCTGGGAGTAACCGATCTCGCGCAAAATCTCCGCACCGTGCTCGTTGAGCCGCGGCGCGAGCCGCACCGGTTCGGCTTCGGTCTCCGACCAGGTCGCGGTCACCTTCATGCTGCGGATCGGGCCTTCGGTCGGATGAGTCACCACCGGAAAAAATCCCGTCGCCTCCAGATGCTCGTCATGCAGGATCGAGGCGAGATCGTGCATCGGCATCACGGGCACGTCGGCCTTGGTGAGCAGTTCGATCCATTCCGCCGTCGTACGCGTCTCGAAGATGCGCGCGAGCTCGGCATAGACGACATCGATATTGGCAGCACGTCCGGCGAAAGTTGCGAATTTGGGATCGGCGCGCAGATCGTCGCGGCCCGTGGCGTTGAAAAAATTCTCCCACTGCTTGTCGTTGTAGACGATGACGCTGAGATAGCCGTCCGAGGTTTTGTACGGCCGGCGGTCGCGCGAAAGGTGGCGGGCATAGCCGCCCTTGTCGAGCGGCGGCTCATAAGTGAGCCCGCCCATGTGGTCGCCCATGACGAAGCCGGCCATGGTCTCGAACATCGGGATGTCCAGACGCTGGCCGCGGCCGGTGCGGTCGCGATGCACGAGGCTGGCGCAGATCGCGCCGACCGCGGTGAGGCCGACGATGCGGTCGACCAGCGCGTTCGGCACGTAGCGCGGCACGCCGTCGCCGGTCTGCGCCATCAGCGCCGGCAACGCGGTGGCGCCCTGGATCAGATCGTCATAAGCGGGCTTTGCGGCATAGGGACCATCCTGGCCGAAGCCGAACACGCCGGCATAGACGAGGCGCGGGTTGATGCCGGAGACGACGTCGTAGCCGAGCTGCAGCCGCGCCATCGCCTGCGGACGAACGTTGTAGACCAGCACGTCGGCGTCCTTCAGCAAACGCAGCACGGCTTCACGCCCCGCAGGCTTCTTCAGGTCGAGGCAGATCGAGCGCTTGCTGCGGTTGGTGTTGAGGAACACCGGGCCCATGCCGGCATGGCGCATCGGGCCGATCAGGCGGGTGACGTCGCCGTCTAGCGATTCCACCTTGATGACGTCGGCACCGTAGTCGCCGAGCATCTGGGTCGCATAGGGCCCCATCAGCACGGTGGTCATATCAATGACCTTGATGCCCTTCAGCGGCCCCATCGTTCGCTCCCGATTGCGCGGGCCTGGAAGCGGCCCGGCGATTTCGGTCCAGCTAAAGACAGGGACGCCGCGCGCGCAAGGGCGGCCGGGGTATGGCCGCATGCGCCGCGCGGCGATTTCGGCGGCTATTTCTTCTGGCGGGATTCCCGGATCTTCAAGAGCCGCTCGAGCTCGTCATTCTGCTGGTTGATCCGATCGGCGATACGCGACTCGTTCTGCTCGCCGGAGGCGGCGGCGGCCTGCTCGATGAGCTGGCGGATATTGTCCTCAAGGATCGCGATGCGGTCGTTGAGGGCTTCGAGAGAAAGTGAATCTTCGTAGTCAGTGCTCATGATGCATTCCCTGCAAACTAATCAGAGCATTAAGGGGGCCACGCGGGCCTACCATGATCTAACGCAAAGAACTCAATGCGAGGGGTGGGTTGCGCCGTGCGAACTGCGCTTTGCGCAGTCGCGGGGCCAACCCACCCGACGCAAGCCTACTTCAACGGCTCCAGGACGGAGACGTAGTTGGCGACGGCCGCGCCGCCCATGTTGAAGATGCCGCCGAGCTTGGCGTTCTTGAGCTGCATGCCCTCGGGCGCCTGGCCGGCCAGCTGCATCGCGGTCATCACATGCATGGAGACGCCGGTGGCGCCGATCGGATGGCCCTTGGCCTTCAGGCCGCCGGACGGATTGACCGGCAGCTTGCCGTCCTTCAGCGTCCAGCCTTCCTTGATGGCGCGGGCGCCCTGCCCCCTCGGCGTCAGGCCCATCGCTTCATACTCGATCAGCTCGGCGACGGTGAAGCAGTCATGGGTCTCGACGAAGGAGAGATCGGACAGGGTTACGCCCGCCTTCTCCAGCGCACGCTGCCAGGCGACGGTGCAGCCCTCGAACTGCAGGATGTCGCGCTTGGACATCGGCAGGAAATCCTGGGCATGCGCGGTGGCGCGGAAGCCGATCGACTTGCTCATGCCCTTGGCGGTCTCGGCGTCGGCCAGCACCAGGGCGGCTGCGCCGTCGGAGACCAGCGAGCAGTCGGTGCGCTTCAGGGGGCCGGCGACGTAAGGGTTCTTCTCGCTCTCGGCGCGGCAGAAGTCGAAGCCAAAGTCCTTGCGCATCTGGGCGAAGGGATTGGCGACGCCGTTCTTGTGGTTCTTGGCCGCGATCAGTGCCAGCGCATCGGACTGGTCGCCGTATTTCTGGAAATAGGAGCTGGCGATCTTGCCGAACACGCCGGCGAAGCCGCCGACGGTGTCGCCGTCCTCAGGCAGGTAAGACGCCTTGAGCAGGTTCTTGCCGATCTCCGGACCCGGCGTACGGGTCATCTGCTCGACGCCGACGACCAGCACGATCTTGGCAGCGCCTGCGGCAATCGCGCGCAGGCCCTGGTGCACCGCGGCAGAGCCGGTGGCGCAGGCGTTCTCGACGCGGGTCGCCGGCTTGAAGCGCAGCTTCGGGTCGGCCTGGAGCACTAGCGAGGCGGTAAAATCCTGCGGCGAGAAGCCGGCGTTGAAATGGCCGAGCACGATCTCGTCGACGTCGGAGGCCGAAATGCCGGCATCGGCCATCGCCTCATTGGCGACGCGGGTGACAAGGCTTTCGACGGTTTCGGTGTCGAACTTGCCGAACGGCGTATGCGCCCATCCGACGATGCTGGCGGTCATGGTCTCTTCTCCCTGGGGTCTTTCACCTGAGCTAAGTCTTAGCGCAGGGATGGCAAGACTTCACGCAGGTTTAAGGGCCTGGAGGGTGCGCTGGCAGATGGCAGTTATGCCGGCCCAGTTCCCGGCCCTGATCTCCGCCGTCGGGCACAGCCAGGAACCGCCGACCGCGACCACGTTGGGTTCGGCCAGCCAGGTCGCCGCATTGGCCTCGCCGACCCCGCCCGTGGGACAGAACCGCACGTTCGGGAACGGGCCGCCGAGCGCCCGCAGGCCCTTGATGCCGCCGGCCTGCTCGGCCGGGAAGAACTTTGCGACGTCGAAGCCGTGGGACAGCGCCAGCATCAGCTCGGAGGCCGTGGCAATGCCCGGCGCGAATGGCAGGGAGCTGTGGGCTGCGGCCTTCAGGAGATCGGGGGTCAGGCCCGGGCTGATGCCGAACGCGACGCCGAGCTTCTCGACACGGGTGAAGTCGGCCGGGTTGAGGATCGTGCCGATGCCGACGACCGCCTCGGGCACCTCGGCCATCATCGCCCGCGCCGCCTCGATCGCAACGGGGGTGCGCAGGGTCACCTCCAGCGTGCGGACGCCGCCGGCGACCAGCGCGCGCGCCAGCGGCACCGCATCCTGGATACGCTCGATGGTGAGGACGGGAATGACGGTCGCGGCCTTGAACAGCGCGACGAGGTGGTTCTGTTGGGCAGAGGTGGTCATGGGTCTCGATTCATTTGGTGGCTTGGCGAGAGGCCGCCGGCCGATGCCGCTTCTTCGGCGGCATGGCATAGCCCGGAATGATGGCGCCGGGATAGCAGATCACGAGGCTGGCGAGGCGATGGCCGGCCTGGGCCGCCTCGACCGGCTCTGCGCCGGCGAGCCGGGCCGCGATATAGGCTGCGGCAAAACTGTCGCCGGCGGCGGTGGTGTCGACCACGGGTTTGGTCATGGGCTCGGCGCGGACCTCGTGGGTCCCGCCGGGAAAGCGCAACAGGCTGACGGGCTCGGCGAGCCGGAACACCAGCTCGGGCGTCGGAATGCGCGCCATCAGTTGCTCGTGGCTTTCGCCGGGCCAGAGCGCGAGCAGGTCCTCGGTCGAGGTCAGCACGATGTCGGCGGCCGCGAACGCTCCGGCAAAGACCTCGCGGGCGACGTCGCGATCCGGCCAGCCGCGCGCCCGGAAATTGGTGTCGAACACGAAACGCGTGCCGAGCAGGCGCGCGCGCTGGATCGCCGCGAACAGGCGATCGCGCCCGGCCTGATCGTAGATCGAGAGCGTGATCGCGGAGAGATAGACGATGTCGTAGCTCATCAGCGAGTTGAGCAGCTCGTCGGTCTCCGGCAGGCTCATCAGCTGGCGCGCCGCCGCGCTGTCGCGCCAGTGGAAGAACTGGCGCTCGCCCTTGGCATCCGTCTGGATCATGTAGAGGCCGGGCAGCTTGCCCGGCAAGCGCACGACGCGCCGCGTGCCGACGCTCTCCGCGCTCCAGGCCGTGATCATCTCATCGCTGAGCGCATCGTCGCCGAGCGCGGTGAGATAGTCGACCTTGACCTCGAGCCGCGCGAGATACACGGCCGTGTTGAGGGTGTCACCGCCGAAGCCGCGCGAGTAGAGACCACCGCCCTGCCCGGCAGACTGCCCAGAGGAATGTCCCCCCTGGGCCTGCCGGAGCTCGACCATGCATTCGCCGATGCAAGCAACGCTCGCCATCGTCATATCCACGCTGTTCATCGGTTAGGTCAGGCGACGAAGTTGCCGCCGAGCTCGTCTTCGATGTGAATGCGGATGATATCGTCGAACGTCCTCTCGGCGGTGGTGAAGCCGAGCTCGCGCGAGCGCTTTGCGTCGAAATTGCGCGGCCAGCCGCCGACGATGCCGACGATGAAGGGATCGGGCTCGCGCTTGATGCGGGCTGCGACCTTTTCGCCGGCAACGCGTTTCAACGCGGCGATCTGCTCGCCGACGGTGGCCGACAGGCCGGGCATGGTGAGGTTGCGGCGCGGGCCGACGGTGGCGAGGTCCATGGTGCCGGCGTGGAGCAGGAAGCCGACCGCCGAGCGCGGCGTGGCGTGCCAGTGGCGGACATCCTCGGAGACCGGGAGCACCGCTTCCTTGCCGGCCAGCGGCTCACGCAGGATGTTGGAGAAGAAGCCCGATGCCGCCTTGTTGGGCAGGCCGGGCCGGATGCAGATGGTCGGCAGGCGGATGCCGATGCCGTCGAGGAAGCCGCGGCGGGAATAGTCCGCGAGCAAGAGTTCGCCGATCGCCTTCTGGGTGCCGTAGCTGAGCAGCGGGGTGTGGAAGAACTCGTCGCCGATCGCCTCCGGGAACGGCGCGCCGAACACCGCGATCGAGGACGTGAACACCACGCGCGGCTTGTAGCCGCCGCCGACGAGCCTGATCGCGTCGAGCAGCATCCGCGTGCCATCGAGATTGATGCGGTAGCCCTTGTCGAAATCGAGCTCGGCCTCGCCCGAGACGATGGCGGCGAGATGGAAGATCGCGTGCGGGCGGCCGGCGATCAGCTTCTCGGCTGCGCCGGGCACGGCGAAATCGCCCGAGACGGTCTCGACGGGGAAACCGGCCTTCTCCGGCTTCTTCGGCTCGACCACGTCGTGCATGGTCAGCTTGGTGATGTCGCTCTTGCCGAGCCGGCCGTCGCGCAGCAGCCGTTCACAGAATTTACGGCCGACCATGCCGGCGGCGCCGAGAACCAGAATGTGCAAGAGCTTAACTCCTTCTTATTGGACGGAACGCGCCGCTCCTGACGCGCCCTCAGGCAAGCCCCGCGATCATTCCTTCACGGCGCCGGTCATCGCCGACACATAATGCTCCACGAAGAAGGCGTAAAGGATGACGAGGGGCAGCGAGCCGGCCAGCGCGCCCGCCATCAGCGAGCCCCAGCGGTAGATGTCGCCGTCCACGAACTCGTTGACGATCGCCACCGGCACCGTCTTGTTGCTGGTCGATTGCAGGAATGTCAGGGCGTAGATGAACTCGTTCCAGCACAGGGTGAAGCAGAAGATGAAGGCCGAGATCAGGCCGGGGATCGCGAGCGGCAACACGATCTTGATCAGGATCTGCCAGCGGCTCGCCCCGTCGATCAGGGCGCATTCCTCGAGCTCGAACGGGATGGTCTTGAAATAGCCCATCAGCAGCCAGGTCGAGAACGGGATCAGGATGGTCGGATAGGTCAGGATCAGCGCCAGCGGCGAATCGAACAGGCCGTACTGGAACACGACGGTGGCGAGCGGGATGAACAGGATCGACGGCGGCACCAGATAGGCGAGGAAGATCAGGCCGCCGACCAGATGGGCCCCCTTGTAGCGCAACCGCACGATGGCATAGGCGGCCAGCACGCTCGCGAAGATCGAGAGCACTGTCGCGCAGACGGCCACGTACATCGTATTCCAGAGCCAGTGCGGGTAGTAGCTCTCGAACAATAGCTTGTGGAAGTGCTTGAACGTCGGACTCCAGGTCCAGAACGGATTGTACCTGTCGAGATCGAGCAGCTGTTCGTCCGGCTTCACCGACGTCAGCGCCATCCAGTAGAACGGGAACAGCAGGATGACGACGATGATCGCGAGCGGCAGATACAGCGTCACGATCCGGCGCGGCACCGACTGCAGATAGCTCATGCCCTCGCTGTGATCGGCCGTAGGCCCCGAGCCCGACAGCACATTCTTGAGATCGATGGATCTGGTGGGCAGGTCAGTCATTGCTCTCTCCCTGCTGCCACTTGCGACGCTGCAGGCCGAACCAGGACACCATGATCGCAGCGAGCAGGAACGGAATCATGGCGCTGGAGATCGCGGCGCCCTCGCCCAGCTGCCCGGCGATGATCGCGCGCTGGTACGACAGGGTCGCCATCAGATGGGTGGCGTTGACCGGTCCGCCGCGGGTCATGGCCCAGATCAGCTGGAAGTCGGTGAAGGTGAAGAGCACCGAGAACGTCATGACGACGGCGATGATCGGCGTCAGCAGCGGATAGGTGATGTGCCGGAAATTCTGCCAGCGGGTGGCGCCGTCGAGCGTTGCCGCCTCATAGAGCGACGGCGACACCGTCTGCAGGCCTGCCAGCAGCGTGATCGCCACGAACGGCACGCCACGCCAGATATTGGCGAAGATCACGCAAATGCGGGCCCAGGTGGTATCGCCGAGGAAGTTGATGTTCTGGCTGATCAGACCGAGATGCTTCAGCGACCAGGAGATGATGGAGAATTGCGAATCGAAGATCCACCAGAACGCCAGCGCAGAGAGCACCGTCGGCACGATGAAGGGGATGAGGACCATCGCGCGCAGCATCGCCTTGAACGGCATATTCTCGTTCAGCAGCAGTGCGAGATAGAGCCCGATCGCAAATTTGAGAGCGCTGGCGACGAAGGTGTACAGGAGCGTGTTGAACACCGACAGCCAGAAGATGGAATCGTCCCACAGCCACTCATAGTTCTCAGTGGCGACGAAGTGCCCGACCCTGCCGATACGGGTGTCCGTGAAGGACAGCCAGATGCCGAGCCCCAGCGGATAGGCCAGGAAGAAGATCAGGAACGCCATGGCCGGCACCATGAACCAGAAGCCGAGCCAGTTGCGATTGTGTTTGAGCTGGTTCCAGGCGCTCGCCTCGCTCATCTGAGGCTTGGCCCGGGGAATTGCGACTTCAGCCATGCCCGATATCCCTGATCGAAATGTTGACGAGTGGGCGGCCGGATGGCCGCCCACTCCGTGACCGTTAGCGATAGATGCGCTTCAGCTGGCGTTCGGCTTCCGCCATCGCCCCCTTCGCATCCTTGGCGCCGGTGCAGTAGTTGGCAAACATGTCGACGACGATGAAGTCGGCGATCGCGGTCGCCGCCTTCTCACCGACCGTGCCGATGCCGGACGCCGGCAGGGTGCGCTTGGAGGCCTGCGAGAACACGGTATTCTTGGGATCTGCCGTCCAGATCGGCGCCGACTCATAGGCGTTCAAGGTCTGCGTCAGATAGCCTTGCGCGCCGTCCAGCCACTTCTCGTAGTTTTCCTTCTCCAGCATGAAGGCGACGAAAGCCTTCGCCGCGTTCGGATATTTGGTGAAGTTGAAGGCGAGGATTGGCAGCGCGAGCTGCAGCTCGGTCGGTTTGCCGACCGGTCCGACCGGCCAGAGCGCGTGATAGGTGTCCTCGGTGAGCTCCTTCTTGGTCGCGTCGGTCTTGGCGGCCACGTAGATCGAGATGCCGTTCGCCGTGCAATAGAGCTCGCCGGCGAGGTACGCCTTGTTGTTGGAAGAGTCGTTCCAGGACGCCGTGCCCGGGATGAAGCTCTCATACAGCGCCTTGCAATATTCCAGCGCCTTCGCCGTCTCCGGCGAATTGATGATGATCTTGTCGTTCTGGTCGACGGTGTAGGCGCCGTGGCCCCACAGCACCCAGTGCAGCCACGAATTGCCGTCGCCCGAGGCATGCCCGAGCGCGAAACCGGCCGGCGTGTTGTTCGCCTTCAGGGCCTTGCACATCTCGAGGAAGCCGGGGAAGTCCTTCGGGAATTCCTTGAAGCCGGCCTTGTCGAGCGCCGACTTGCGGTAGGTCATGTAGCCGCCGTTGGTCGCAACGGGAATGCCGAGCCAGTCGTTGCCGAGCTTGCAGGTCTTGGCGGCCGCATCGGTCCAGCCGCCATACTTCTTGCCGAGATAATCGGCGACGTCGTTCATCTTCAGCACTTTGGTGGGGAAGAGCTGCGGCAGCGTGTGCAGCCCCCAGGCAAGGTCGAGCCCCGAGCCGGTGTTGGCCGCAACCGAGGCCTTCGGCTGCACGTCCTCGAACGACTCGCTGAACACGTTCATCTCGGTGCCGGTCGCGGCCTTGAACGCCGCCACCATCGCGTTGAATGCATCGTCTTCCGCCGGCACGAAGCGCTTCCACCGCATCACGGTCAGCTTGGCGCCCGGCTCGGCCTTCCACGGCGCGCTCTGTGCCCACGCCCTGGCGAAGTCGAACAGCGCCGGCCCGGTGAGCATGCCGGTCGCAGCCAGAGCCGTTCCGCCCTGAAGCAGAGTCCGGCGGGTAAAGTCTTGCATGGTGTCCTCCCTGTGATGCTTTTTGTTGTCTTATGACTTGTCGTCTTATCGCTAGGCGTTCATGCGCTTGCCCGTCGCATCGTCGAACAAATGGACCAGCGACGGATCGGGCTTCAGCCGCACCTTGTCGCCCGGATTGAACTGGTGACGCTCGCGGAAGACCGCGACCACCTGCTCGCCGCCGAGCTTGGCGAACACCTGCGTCTCCGAGCCGGTCGGCTCGACCACGATGATCTCGGCCTCGGCACCGTCGTCGGCAATGGTGAAATGCTCGGGCCGCACGCCGTAGACGGCGGGACGGCCGTCGGAGGCCGCGGGCGCAGTCTTGAGCGGCAGCTTGACGCCGTTCGGCCCCTCGAAGGTCGCTACGCCGTTGACGCGCACATGGCCCTTGAGGAAGTTCATGGCAGGCGAGCCGATGAAGCCGGCGACGAACTGGTTCTCCGGCTTGTCGTAGAGCTCGAGCGGCGTGCCCATCTGCTCGACGATGCCGTCATGCATGACGACGATCTTGTCGGCCATGGTCATGGCCTCGATCTGGTCGTGGGTGACGTAGACGGTGGTCGTCTTCAGCCGCTGGTGCAGCTCCTTGATCTCGGTGCGCATGGCGACGCGCAGCTTGGCGTCGAGGTTCGACAGGGGCTCGTCGAACAGGAAGACCTGGGGATCGCGCACGATGGCGCGGCCCATGGCGACGCGCTGGCGCTGACCGCCGGAGAGCTGGCGCGGATAGCGGTCGAGCAGCGGCGACAGCGCGAGGATCTCGGCGGCACGCTTGACGCGCTTATTGATCTCGTCGGAGCCGGCATTCCGCAGCTTCAGCGAGAAGCCCATGTTGTCGGCCACCGTCATGTGCGGATAGAGCGCGTAGTTCTGGAATACCATCGCAATGTCCCGCTCCTTGGGCTGGACATTGTTGACGACGCGGTCGCCGATCGAGATCGTGCCGGAGGTGATGTTCTCGAGGCCTGCGAGCATGCGCAGAAGCGTCGACTTGCCGCAGCCGGAGGGGCCAACCAGGACGACGAACTGGCCGTCCTCGATCGGAATCGTGACGCCGTGCAGGACTTCAAAATTGCCGAACGATTTCCGCACGTCGCGGATTTGCACAGACGACATCTAGCTCCCTCCTCCGACTCAGGCGACGCAACCCTCGCGCCGCCACCGTCTTGTTTTTCCGAACTTCGCCGAACGAAGCCCACTCTTAGCAGGCGACATTGTCAGCAGTTTGCGCGGCTTTGGCAATTTGTCTTTGGTTAGTCGTTGCTGGTAGCGCTGTCAACGATCCTTTGTTTGCGACAGTGGCTATGCTAAGAGCAGCAAATGGGTCGAAAACGCACCAAGTCAGGCAAAATCCGGCTGGCGGAAGTCGCCGAGCTTGCCGGCGTGAGCCCGATTACGGCGTCCCGTTTCTTCCGCAATCCCGAGGCGCTGTCGGTGGCCAAGCGGACGCGGGTCGAAAGCGCGGCCAAGGAGCTCGGCTACGTGCCCAACCTTGCGGCACGTGCCCTCGCCTCGCAGCGCACCGAGGTGATCGGTGTCTTGATTCCGTCACTCACCAACAACGTGTTTTCCGACGTGCTGCGCGGCATCTACGACGCCTCCGAAGGCAGCCGTTACTCGATCCAGTTGTCCAACACACGCTACAGTATTCTCCAGGAGGAGAAGCTGCTGCGCCTGTTTCTGGCACAAAAGCCGGCCGGGCTGATCGTCACCGGCATCGACCAGACCGCGGAATCGCGCGCGATGCTGGAGGCGGCCGACTGCCCGATCGTGCAGATCATGGAGATCGGGCCCAGTCCGGTCGACATGATGATCGGCTTTTCCCACTACGATGCAGCACGCGCGGCGATTGCCCACCTGTTCGCGCAAGGTCACCGCAAGATCGGCTTCGTCGGCGCGCGGATGGATCCCAGGGTGCAGCGGCGGCTGGACGGATATGTCTCCGCCATGAAGGACGCCGGCCTGTTCGAGCAGCGCCTCGTCGTGACGACCGCGACGCCGACCTCGGTCACGCTTGGCGGCGCCCTCTTCACCGATCTCCTGGCGCACCAGCCCGACCTCGACGCGGTGTTCTGCGCCAATGACGACCTCGCGCTCGGCGTGTTGTTCGAATGCCGCCGCCGCGAGATCAGCGTCCCCGAGCAGATCGCGATCGTCGGATTCAATGACCTCGAATTCATGGCCTCCGCCGTTCCCACCCTCACCAGCGTGCGCACCAACCGCTACGAGATGGGCAAGACGGCCGCCACCATGCTGATCGAGGCGATCGAGGGACGGCGCCCGGAGCAGCCGGTGCTCGACCTCGGCTTCAAGGTGATCGAGCGGCAAAGCTCGTCGTCGCGGCAGTCGGACAACAGGCCAGCCGTATCGGCCGGCGGCGCACCGAACAAAATGGTAGCGTTACCAAGCAGCCATGACTAATATCGAACTTGTGAGGAAACGACCCGCCAACGGGCAGGCAGACCATTGCTCACGCCGTTGGGCATCGCACAAGCCGACAGCCCAAGATTTACGCCGGTGACTGACGCCAGTGCGTTTGCATTGCAGGAGAAACCAATGACAAAAAAGCCTACCAATGGGCACGCGCCCGGTAACGGCACCCGCCGCCACCTTCGCTCGCAGGACTGGTTCAACAACCCGCATAATCCAGGCATGACCGCGCTCTATATGGAGCGTTACCTGAACTACGGCCTCACCCGCGCCGAGCTGCAGTCGGGCAAGCCGATCATCGGCATCGCCCAGACCGGCAACGACCTCTCCCCCTGCAACCGCCACCATATCGAGCTCGCCCACCGCGTCCGCGAAGGCATCCGCGAGGCCGGCGGCATTGCGATGGAATTCCCGACCCACCCCATTCAGGAGACCGGCAAGCGCCCGACCGCGGCGCTCGACCGCAACCTCGCCTATCTCGGCCTGGTCGAGATCCTCTACGGCTATCCGCTCGACGGCGTGGTGCTGACCACCGGCTGCGACAAGACGACGCCCGCCTGCATGATGGCGGCGGCGACCGTCAACCTGCCCGCGATCGTGCTGTCGGGCGGCCCGATGCTGAACGGCTGGCACGACGGCGAGCGCACCGGCTCCGGCACCATCGTCTGGAAGTCGCGCGAGCGGCTCGCCGCCGGTGAGATCGACTATGAGGAGTTCATGGAGATCGTGGCCTCCTCGGCGCCTTCGGTCGGCCATTGCAACACCATGGGCACGGCCTCGACCATGAACGGGCTTGCCGAAGCGCTCGGCTTCTCGCTGCCGGGCTGCGCGGCGATCCCCGCCCCCTATCGCGAGCGCGGCCAGATCGCCTACGAGACGGGAAAACGCGCCGTCGAGATGGTCTGGGAAGATCTCAAGCCCTCGGACATCCTGACCCGCAAGGCGTTCGAGAACTGCATCGTCATCAACTCGGCGATCGGCGGCTCGACCAACGCGCCGATCCACATCAACGCGCTGGCCCGCCATATCGGCGTCGAGCTGTCGATCGACGACTGGCAGAAGGTCGGCCACGACGTGCCGCTGCTGGTCAACATGCAGCCGGCCGGCTTCTATCTCGGCGAGGAATTCCACCGCGCCGGTGGCGTGCCGGCCGTGGTGCGCGAGCTGATGAAGCACAAGCGCATCCATGAGGATGCGGTCACGGTCAACGGCCGCGGCATCGGCGAGAACTGCAGGGATGCGCCCAAGCCCGACAACGACGTGATCTGGGCCTACGACAAGCCGCTGGTGAAGGATGCCGGCTTCCTGGTGCTGAAGGGCAACCTGTTCGATTCCGCGATCATGAAGACCTCAGTGATCTCCAAGGAATTCCGCGATCGCTACTTGAGCAATCCGAAAGACCTCAACGCCTTCGAAGGCCGCGCCATCGTGTTCGAGGGTCCGGAGGATTACCACGAGCGGATCGACGATGCCTCGCTGGACATCGACGAGCGCTGCGTGCTGTTCATCCGCGGTACCGGCCCGATCGGCTACCCTGGAGGAGCCGAGGTCGTGAACATGCAGCCGCCGGCGGCGCTGATCAAACGCGGCATCCTGTCCCTGCCCTGCATCGGCGACGGCCGTCAGTCCGGCACCTCGGGCTCGCCCTCGATCCTGAACGCTTCGCCGGAAGCCGCCGCCAATGGCGGGCTTGCGATCCTCAAGACCGGCGACAAGGTCCGCATCGACCTCAACAAGGGCAGCGCCAACATTTTGATCTCGGACGAGGAGCTGAAGCAGCGCCACGCCGAGCTCAAGGCCAATGGCGGCTTCAAGCACCCGCCGAACCAGACGCCGTGGCAGGAGATCTATCGCAACACCGTCGGCCAGCAATCGACCGGCGCCTGCATGGAGCTCGCCACGCGCTACCAGAACGTCGCCGGCACCTTTGGTGTGGCGCGGGATAATCACTGACAACTGTCATTCCGGGGCGCGACGAAGTCGCGAGCCCGGAATCCATTGATCCGCCGACGCTGTGGCCCGATGGATTCTCAGGTGTGCAATTGCGCACCGTAGTTCGCGCCAAGAGGCGCGCCCCGGAATGACGACAGAAAATTCACAGGAGAGAAAAATGGCAGACCGCCTCAAGGGAAAGCGGGCCGTCGTCACGGCTGCGGCAGCAGGCATCGGGCGCGCTTGCGCCATCGCATTCGCGCGTGAAGGCGCAACCGTCATTGCCACCGACATCAACGAAGCCGGCATCGCTGGCCTGACCAAGGAAGGCATTGCCGAGGTCGCCAAACTCGACGTCCGCAACACCGCCGACGTCAATGCGTTTGCCAAGCGCGTCGGCAAGATCGACATCCTGCTCAACGCGGCCGGCTTCGTGCACCATGGCACCATCCTGGAATGCTCGGAAGAGGATTTTGATTTCTCGTTCGACCTCAACGTCAAGTCGATGCACCGGACCATCAAGGCCTTCCTGCCCGACATGATTGCGGGCGGCGGCGGCAGCATCGTCAACATCTCGTCCTGCGCGGCCTTGAGGCCGCCGGCGAACCGCTACGTTTACAGCTCGTCGAAGGCGGCGGTGTCGCTGCTGTCGCGCGCGGTCGCGCTCGACTTCATCACCAAGGGCATCCGCTGCAACTCGATCTGCCCCGGCACCGTCGAGACACCTTCGATGCTCGACCGCGCCGCCGCGCAAGGCCCCCAGGGCAAGGAGATGTTCATCTCCCGCCAGAAGATGGGTCGGCTCGGCACCGCCGAGGAGATCGCCAACATGGCGATCTATCTCGGCAGCGACGAGAGCGCCTTCACCACCGGCGTCGACCTCGTCGTCGACGGCGGTTACATGCTCTGACGCCAGAGGCACCGGCATGAACAAGATCGATCTCAACGGCCGCGTCGCTGTCGTCACCGGCGGCGCGCAGGGTTTTGGCCGTGCCATCACCGAACGCTTCGTCGCCTCCGGCGCCAAGGTCGCGATCTGGGATTTCGACGCCGCGCTGGCTGAGAAAACGGCAAAAGAGATCGGCGGCGAGACAAAAGTCTTCAAGGTCGACGTCACCGACACCGCAGCCGTCGAGCAGGCGCGCGATGCGACGCTCGAAGCCTTCGGCAAGATCGACATCCTCGTCAACAATGCCGGCATCGCCGGCGTCAACAAGCCGGTCTGGGAGACCGACCTCGAGGAATGGCGCAAGGTGCTGCGCATCAACCTCGACGGTCCTTTCATCGTCTGCAAGGCGATCGTGCCAGCGATGCTCAAGCAGAAATACGGGCGCATCGTGAACATCGCCTCGATCGCCGGCAAGGAAGGCAACCCGAATGCGGCGCATTATTCGGCCTCCAAGGCCGGCCTGATCGCGCTGACGAAGTCGCTCGGCAAGGAACTCGCCGCACACGACATTCTCGTGAACGCAGTGACGCCGGCCGCGGCCAAGACCGCGATCTTCGACCAGATGACGCAGCAGCATATCGACTTCATGCTGTCAAAGATCCCGAAAGCACGCTTCGTGCTGGTGGAAGAGCTTGCCGCGATGGTGAGCTGGCTCGCATCCGAAGATTGTGCCTTCTCCACCGGCGCGGTGTTTGATATTTCCGGCGGACGGGCGACCTACTGAGGCATGGCCGCCCGAGGGGGCGGATCATGCAATTTGGGCGTCGGGATTTCGTGAAGCTCGCAGCGGGCGCAGGCGCGCTGCCGCTGCTGTCATCGACGACAACAGCGCAACTCGCGCCCAACCCGCCGAGCATCCGCCCGCCCTCGCCGGCCGAGTGCGGCGCCATGGCACGGCTCGCGCACAGCTTCATGGACAAGTACGGCGTGCCGGCGCTGTCATTTGCGATCGGCTATGCGGGCACCATTGTCCATGAGGACGCCTTCGGTGTTGCCGACATCGAGCGGAACGAGGGCGTGACGCCGCGGCATCTGTTCCGGATCGCCAGCGTCAGCAAGATGATCACCTCGGTCACGATCTTCCGCCTGATCGAGGAGAACCGCCTCAAGCTGACGGATCGCGTGTTCGGCCCGGGCGCGCTGCTGGGCACCGACTACGGACAGCCGCCCTACTCTGCCGGCATCGACCAGATCACGCTCGAGCATCTCTTGACCCACACCGCCGGCGGCTGGAGCAACGACAACCGCGATCCCATGTTCACCCATCCGCGGATGGATCATGCCGAGCTGATCGCCCGGACGCTCGCCAACCGGCCGCCGGGCCAGCGCTACGCCTATTCCAATTTCGGCTATTGCGTGCTCGGCCGCGTCATCGAGAAGCTCACCGGCCGACCCTATGCCGAGCATGTCCACACCGACGTGCTCGCGCGCTGTGGCGTTCCCGACATGACCATTGCCGGCAACACGCGCGACCAGCGCCAGGCCGGTGAAGTCGTCTATTACGGTCAGGGCGAAACTCCCTACAGCATGAATGTCCGGCGGATGGATTCCCATGGCGGCTGGATCGCGACGCCGGCGGACCTCGTGCAATTCCTGATGCATGTGGACGGCTACACGAAGCCGGCGAACATCCTGCGGCCGCGCACCATCGAGGTCATGACCACCGCGCCCAGCTACAGCCCGGACTATGCCAAGGGTTTTTGCGTCAACAAATCAGGCAATTGGTGGCACAATGGCAGCCTGCCGGGCACGAGCACGATTGCCGTGCGCACCCATGGCGGCTTCTGCTGGGCCGCCTTCACCAACACCAGACGCAGGAATTCCGACATGGATGGCGATCTCGACAATCTCAATTGGAACATGGCGCGCCAGGTCGGCGAATGGCGGGTGGCCTGAGCCATGATCCGGGAAGGTGGATGCCTGTGCGGCGCGGTGCGGTTCAAGGCAGAGGGCGAGCCGCTCAACGTCCGCGTCTGCCATTGCCGCATTTGCCAGAAGGCGATGGGCTCGCCCTATTTTGCCCGCGCGCAATTCGATCAACGCGCGTTGACCGTCGAAGGCGAGACCGCCCGCTACGCGTCATCGGAGAACATCGACCGCGTGTTCTGCAAGCAATGCGGTACGCGGCTGTTCGCGTGGCGGCGCAACGGCACGCTGGCCGGTGTGGCACTCGCCGTCTTCGACGACCGCAACGCCTTCGCTCCGACCGAGCACATCTGGGTCAGCGAGAAGCTCGCCTGGGTGAAACTCGATGATGGTCTGGTGCAATATCAGGGGACGATCCCGGCGTGACGTCAGGCCTGATCTGACGCGCGCGCACTTGCCGGCTGAGTGCGCCCGCTCGTCGTCGCGATCCAGATCCCGGCAAATACCGCGACGATGCCGGCCGCCAGATTCCAGCGCAGCGGCTCGTTCAAAAGCCAGGCGCCAACCAGCGACGCGGTGATCGGATTGACGGTCACCGAGATCGCGACCCGCGTGGGCGTCGTGCGCTCCAGCGCGAAGGCCCAGAGATAGAAAGTCAGCGCCGCGCCGAAGGCACCGAGATAGGCACTCGCCAGCCATTGCGGCGTGCCGAAGCCTGCGACCGGCGCAAAGCTGCCGCGGACATACGAGAGCAGAATCAGGCAGACGGCGCCCGCCGCCATGCTCATCGTGGTGAAGGCGATCGGGCCCGAGCGCCGGATCAGCGGCTTTGACCAGATACCGTAGAGCGCCATGCACAGCGCAGCCGCCATCATCAGGAGATCGCCACGCCAGGCGCCAGATGGCGCCGAGGTCAGGTCCGAGACAAGCGCGACGGCGACGCCCAATGTCGCAATCACGACACCGACCGATTTTCGCCAGGTCAGGGCTTCGGCGCCAAGCGCGGCCCCGATCACCAGCGACAAGAGCGGCAGCGTCGACAAAGCGAGCGCGCCGCGCGCGGCTGTCGTGAAGATCAGCGACGCATTGAACAGGATCGGGAACAACGCGAAGAAGAGAATGCCTAGTGCGGCGGCGGTGGCCCAGTCGCCTCGCTCCGGCCAGCGATCGCCGCGCTGCAGCGTCAGCGGCAGCAGCAGGACGAAGCCGATGCCGAACCGGAGCGAGCCGATCGCCAGCGGATCGATGCTGCCTACGAGGTAGCGTGTGGCGCCGATCGAAGTCCCGCCCAGCGCGCTCGACAGCACAGCGGCCAGAACGCCCAGAATCTCGCCCACGCTTCCTCCCGTTGATGCTTTGCAAGCAGCATAGGAGGCGCGCCGAAACAGGGAATGGAATTTCCGTCATGCCAGGATAAGCTTTCGTCATGAGCTCACCTGTTCTCGATCCTGATCTGCTGAAGGCGTTTGCCGCCGTCGCCGAGCATCGCTCCTTCACGCGCGCCGCCACGACGCTCAACCGGACCCAATCGGCGGTCAGCGTCCAGATCAGGCGCCTGGAAGAACGGCTTGGCACAAAACTGTTTCAACGCACCCGGGCCGGCGTCGCACTGACCGCAGCAGGCGATGAACTCCTCGTCTATGCAAAGCGGCTGCTCGACCTCAATGCAGAGGCCGTCGATGCACTCTGCGCGCGCAAGCGCGAAGCGGTGGTCCGCCTCGGCGTGATGGACGACTACGGCACCATCGTCATTCCGCCATTGCTGGCGCAATTCGCGAGAAGCCATCCGGAGATCCGTGTCGAGATCGAGACGGGACTCACCGCGACGATGCCGGCCCGGCTCGGCGAGACCTATGACCTCGTCATCGCCATGCACCCGGAAGGACGCGGCGACGGCGAGCTACTACGGCGCGAACAGGCGGTCTGGGCCGCGGCCGCGTCGTATTCGGCCGAGGCGCACGACACGCTGCCCGTGGCGCTCTACCCGCCGGGCTGTCTATTCCGGCAATGGGCCGCGGAGGCCCTCAATGCCGCCGGCCGGCCCTGGCGACTCGCCTTTGTCAGCCGGACGCTTGCAGCGGTGGAGGCGATCGCGGCGCAGGGCCTTGCGATCACCGTCGTGAAAGCCGGCACCCTGCCCCCTCGCCTGCGCACTCTGTCGGAGCGCGAAGGCCTGCCGCCGCTGCCGGCCGCGGACATCCGCCTCCACCGCACGCGCAACCTGTCGCGTCCGGCGGCCTTGCTGGCCGATCATCTACAGCTTGGGATTTCGGAACCGGCGTCCCATATCCTGTCCTGACGCGCTGCCCCACCACCGGATTGGCCGGGTTGGCTGCAAGGTCACGAGGCACAAACCGGGACGGACGAGCCGTGAACATTTCCTTTTATGACGTGTCGGTCTGGGTCTTCCCAGTCCTGATCGCCATTACTTTCCACGAAGCCGCGCACGCCTTCGTCGCGCACCGTCTCGGCGACAATACGGCCTGGCAGCTCGGCCGCGTCAGCTTCAATCCGTTCCGCCATATCGACCCGTTCGGCACCGTGATCCTGCCGGCCATGTTGCTGTTTGCGCATTCGCCGTTCCTGTTCGGCTATGCCAAGCCGGTGCCGGTGAATTTCCGCAAGCTCAACAACCCCAGGCTCGACATGGTCTGGGTGGCGCTGGCCGGACCCGCGACCAACATCCTGCTGGCGCTGATCGCCGCCGTCGCCCTCCACGCCCTGCCGTGGGCCCCGGACAGCTCAGAGCGGTGGATATTCGACAACATCTGGAATGCGATCCGGCTCAACGCGGCGCTGGCCGTGTTCAACATGATGCCGATCCCGCCGCTCGACGGCGGGCGGGTCGCGGTCGGGCTGCTGCCCCGCCCCCTCGCTTTGCCGCTCGCCCGGCTGGAGCCGTTCGGTATGCTGATCCTGATCGGCCTGTTGATCCTGCTCCCGCTCGCGGGCTCGCAGTTCGGTCTAAATCTTGATGTTATTTCAGCAATACTGCGAACGTTGACCGGTTATGTGATTCAGGCTGTTCTCTTCCTGACCGGCAATGCGTAGTTGAACAGACCGCTCCGAACACACGCCGAAGGGCCAGAGGCCGACTTGGTCAAAGCTGCCGATATGCTGATCGCGCGACGCGCCGACACCCGTGCCCGCGCCGATTTCGCCACCTGGAAGATGATGGCCAAGCTCAACGGGGCATCCGCGCTGCCTCCCGAGGCCCAGGAGTTCCTCAGCAGCTACCAGAACCTGCTGGCCCAGATGAGCGAGGGCGAGGCCACCGAAGCCACCATCGCCGCGATCTACAAATCCTACTATGTCGAAATGGGCGGCGGGGGAACTCCGCCCGACGTCCGCCCCCGCCAGGCCGAGCCCGCTGCGGACAATGTTACCGCTTTCCGACGCCCCGCACCGAAGCCAAAGACCACCGGCTTTTTCGGGGCCGGCACAGCCGCCGGAACCCAGAAACGGCCCCTCCCGGTGGCGCTGATCTTCGCCTGCCTAGTGGTGGTCTATGTCGGGATCCGGTTCTACTGGCGCTGAGCCTGGGCCGACTTCTTCTTTTTCTTCTCGTCCGGCGGCGGGAAGCGGATTTCGACGGTGCGCTCGAAGCGATCCTCAGTCAGCGCGGCGGGCGGCGGCGTGAAGGGATCGGATTTGTGAACCATTGCGATCGCAGCCGCATCGTAGGCTGCGTCCCCTGACGACTCCACCACGTCGACGGACAGCACGTTTCCCCGGCGATTGATCGCGAAGCTGACCTTCACTTTCTGATTGCTGTTCTCTTTCCCTTCCGGATTGATCTGGTGCAGCTTGAGATGCGCACTGATTTTCCGGTTCCAGTCGGTCGTCACCTTCAGGATGTCCTTGCCGATGCCGAGCACGGGCGCCATCGCCTTCTCGGCTTCTCGCGTGGCGTCCTCGAAGGTTTGCCGCTCCTGGTCAATCTGTTTCGGGGCTGCCTCCATGGCCGGTGTTTCGACGGCAGCGATCTTCGGATCGTCGTCCTGTTCCTTCTTCGGCTTGTTCTCTGTGACGATCCGGTCGGCCTCCTCGACCTGTTGCGGTCGATCCTGAGGAAGATCCGTTTCCTTGACCTCGGCCTTTTGCTCCGGAAGCTCGGGACGCTCCTCTTGCGCTTCACTGTCGTTAGGCCCGGTTGGCCTGTCGGACTCCTGGACCGGCGGCGACGTCATCTCGACCGCGAACTCCGCCCCCGCAGCCCCCAGCCCCTCGTCGCCATCGTCGGCCCGCAGGTTTGCGAGCGCGAGCGCGGCCCCACCCAGATGGAGCGCGACCGCCGCGATCGCGGCCAGGATCCACAGCTTCCGGGATGGTCTGGGTTCGTGCTCGGCGCTGGACATGGCTATCCCTATGGCTGCGCAGCCCCCGCGGCAGGCGCTCCCGCCTGCCCGGCCGGACCTTCCAGTGCAACCAGCTTCACCCGTGTGTAGCCGCCGGAGCGCAACAGCTCCATGACGCCCATCAATTCACCATAAGGCACCGAGCGATCGGCGCGCAGGAAGAGGTACTTGTCCTTGCTCATGTCGGACATTGAATCGAGCGTGGCGATCAAATCGGCCCGGTGGACGGAGTCCTCTCCGATCGCGAGCGCCAGATCGCGTTTGATGCTGAGATAGGTCGGCTTGTCCGGCTTCTTCTGCGGCGTTGCGCTCGAGGTCGGCAGGTCGATCGGCAGATCGACCGTCGAGAGCGGCGCTGCGACCATGAAGATGATCAGCAGCACCAGGATGACGTCGATGAACGGCGTGACATTGATGTCATGCGTTTCCGAGAAATCGTCGTCGTCATCATTGTCTGCGAGCGAGACGGCCATGGTTCACTCCGCTGCGCGCGAATGCACGCTGCCGTGGCTGCGGTCGAGATCGCGCGAGAGCAGCCGCCCCGCCGCGCCCGAAGCACGGCTGACCAGTTCGAGATAGCCCTTCGTCACGCGCGAGAAGTGATTGTAGATGATGACGGCGGGAATGGCGGCGACGAGGCCGATCGCGGTGGCGAGCAGCGCCTCGGCGATGCCCGGCGCGACCACGGCGAGATTCGTGGTCTGCGACTTCGAGATGCCGATGAAGCTGTTCATGATGCCCCAGACCGTGCCGAACAGGCCGACGAAGGGAGACGTGGAGCCGATGGTCGCGAGCACGCCCATACCGATGCGGATGCGCCGCGCCTCCGCGCGCACGATCTCCTGGAAGCTCGAGGCTGCGCGCTCCTTGATGCCGACATCGCTGGACAGGCCGGCCGACATCCGCGCCTCGCGCAGCGCCGCCGCCAGGAACGACGGCAGGATGCCCTCCTTGGAGCCGAGCGCCATCTGGGCTTCGGCGAGCGAGCGCGCCTCCGAGACCTTCTTCAGCGCCGAACGTAGCTTGGCCGAGGCGACCGACAGCTCGATCGACTTCGCGATCAGGACGGTCCAGGTCATGAGCGATGCAAAGGCGAGCCCGATCATCACCGCCTTCACGATGACGTCCGCCGACATGAACATCACCCAGGGCGACAATTCCTTCATGGCCGGGGCAGTGGATACAGCCTCGGACTTCGCAGCCGCCGGTGCGGTGGCTGTGGGAGCCGCGGCGGCCGTGGGAGCCGCCGGCGCAGCCGCCACGGGGGCGGTAACGGGCGCAGGCGCCGTTGCCGATGGCGCTGCCGCCGGAGCGGGCGCGGCCGGCTGAGCCTTCGACTGGGCCGGCGCCGGCGCGGCCGGCTGGGTTTGTGTCTGGGCAGAAACAGGCGATGCGAGCCAGGTGGCCGCCAGGAGGACGGCTGCGGCAAGACTGGCTTGGAACGTTGTGGTCTTCATACTTCGGCCCAGTAGCGAATGAGGTTGTGATAGATACCTGTCAATTTGACCGTTTCGGGATCGTCACGCCCGAGCCGTTCCACCAGCGCCTGTATCGCGGTGTCGAGGTCAAAGATCATGCTCCGGGCTTGATCGTCCCGTATCATGCTCTGAAGCCAGAAGAAAGACGCAACCCGGGTCCCCCGGGTCACCGGCGTGACGAGATGGAGGCTGGTCGAGGGATAGAGCACGCAGTCGCCGGCTGGCAACTTGACTTCGTGCGAACCGTAGGTGTCCTCGATCACAAGTTCGCCACCGTCGTAATCCTCCGGCTCGGCGAGGAACAAGGTGACCGACAGGTCTGTGCGGATGCGAAGGCCGGTCAGACGGTCACCGCGGATCGCATTGTCGACATGCAGGCCGAAATGGTGGCCGCTATCGGCCGCATAGCGGTTGAACAGCGGCGGGAAAATCTGCAGCGGGATCGCCGCCGCGATGAAGCGCGGGTTCGACGTCAGCGCCGAGATGATGCGGTTGCCGAGCTTGCGCGCGACCTCGCTGTCCGGCGGCAATTGCTCGTTGCGCTTGACCATGGCCGACTGCGCACCCGCGGTGGAGCGGCCGTCTTCCCACGCGCTGGCGTCCATGATGCGGCGGAAATCCGCCACATCGTCTTTGCTCAGGATGCCAGGCAGGCACGTCAACATGATCAGAACTTCGCCGTCGTCACGATGTAGAACGCCCGGCCCGGTGCGACCGCCACGAACGGCACTGCGCTGCGATAGAGCGTGTCGTAGTACAGCTTGTTGGTGAGGTTCTGGGCGTAGAACTTCATGGTCCAGTTCTGGTCGATCTTCTTCTCGACGAAGGCATCGAAGCGCCAATAGCTCGGCAGCAGGTTGCCGGTATTGGCCGCGAACGTGCCGCCATAGACCTTCGAGCGGTACACCGCCTGCCCGCCGATCTCCCAGCCGTCGTCGAACTTGTACTTGGTCAGCATGCTGAACGACTGGTGGGCGACGTTGGCAAGCTGCAGGCCGATGTTGGAGGGAATGTTGCTCTGCGTGACCTTCGACTGCATCAGCACCAGGCCGCCGAAGATGCTCCAGCGATCGGTGATCTTGCCCTCGGCCTCGATGTCGATGCCCTGGATGCGGTAGGCCGCGTTCGATGTGAGCTTGCCCGTGGCGTCGTTCTCGCGCGCATTGTCCTTGGTGGTCTGGAACAACGCACCGGTCACCAGCAGATGGCGATCCGCCAGCTCCCATTTAGTGCCGATTTCGGCCGCCTTGTTGCGCTCGGGCCCAAGCAGAATGGCCGTGTTTGCCGGAATGCCACCGTAATCGGTGCCGGTCGCATCGAGCTCCGAGCCGAACGGGTTAGACGAGGTCGCATAGGCCGCATAGATGCTGCCGATCGACATCGGCTTGTAGACCGCGCCGACGTTGTAGTTGACGAGATCGGCATTCTGCTTGAGGTAGGCCGAGTTCGTGGACGAGCTCTGGCTGTAGCCGTCATAGCGGACGCCGCCGTTGAGGATGATGGTGTCCTGCCAGTTCGCGGTGTCCATGACGTAGACGCTGCTGGTGTTGACGCCATAGCGCGTCGGGTTTCCAAGCAGCGACGGGGTGCCGAAGGGGATGTTGGTGTATTGCGGGGAGTAGAGATTGACCCCCGTCACGGCGCCAGTGCTGGTGAAAGCGGAGCCGGCCAGCTCCGACGCGAGACCCGCGTAGCGGTCGATCGAGATGTTCTCGTTCGAATATTCGACGCCGAACACCGCGGTGTGCTTGACCCCGGCAGTGTCGAGCTTGAACGTGGCCTCGTTCTGGTTGGCCCACACGTCCACGTTCTGGTAGCGGCTCTGCGCGCTCGCCGTCGTGGTCCAGAGCAGCGGATTGGCGTTGGTCGTCACCGGATTCTGCGGCAGCGTGCCGATGTAGTTGAGCAGCGAGTGCTCGCCGCGCACCTTGCTGGTCAGCGTGATGGCATCGTTGACCTTGTACTCGATCGTGCCGGTGCCGAAATCCTGCCGCGCGGTCTGGAAGTCGCGGTTGAGGAAGCCGTACCAGTTGCCGCGGGGAATGCCCGCCGACGTCACCGGCACGTTGCCCTGCTTGTAATAAGGCACGCCGAAATCGGGATAGCCGCTGAGATCGGTGTGGACGTAGTTCGTCGTGATCTTGATGTCGTTGGTCGGGGTGTACTTGGTCGAGATGAAGCTGCCCCAGCGATTGTCGGTCACGTAGTTGCGCCCGGCAACGTTGGCGTCCTGGAACAGGCCGCCCGTGCGCACCGAGAAGGTCGGGTCGATGACCTGGTTGACGTCGAGCGTGACGCGCTTGGTCATGTCGGTGCCGAACTCGGTATCCATGCGCTTGAAATTGACGTCGCCGGCCTGCTTGGTGACGATGTTGATGGCGCCGCCGGCGGTGCCGCGGCCGGCATAGGACGAGGCCGGACCGCGCAGAATCTCGATCTGCTCGGTGAAGAAGTTCTCGCGGATGGAGACCGCGGGATCGCGAATGCCGTCGATGAAGACGTCGTTGCGCGCGTCGAAGCCGCGGATGAAGAAGCGGTCGCCGAACGCGTTGCCGCCCTCGCCCGAGCCCAGCGTCACGCCGGCGGTCGAGCGCCCGATCTCCTTCAGCGTCGTGGCGTTCTTGTCCGCGAGCACTTCCTTGCTGAGCACCGTGATGGTCTTGGGCGTGTTCAGCATCGGCTCGGGAAACTTGCCCGAGGCCTGGACGTGGTCGACCTTGTAGGGCGCGGCCGGATCGGAATAGGGATTGCGGTCCACCTCGCCGGCCGGCGCTGCGGGAGCGGCCTGCTGCGCCGCCTGCTGCCGCTGCGCGGCGCGGCGAAGCGCGTTGCGGGCGCGGACTTGATCCGGCGTGGGCTTCGAAGCCGTCGGACGCGGGCGCTGCACCGGAGCATCGACAGTCACCGGCGGCAGGTTCGACTGCTGCGCCTCTGCACCGCTCGACACCGACGCCGCCGCGATCAGACTCGCGACTGCCGAGACCTTCTTGCCGGAAATGCCCGCGGACTTCTCATCCGCCGGATTGAATGCTGTCACCGAACGCAACGACTTCGGTGCGACCACCTGCCCCATTACACCACGCCCCATCTTCATGTTCGCTCACTCACTTCGACGAGCGATTGGGCTGTTGGTATCGGCGGCAAAATAGTGGGTCAATGCGGGCAAGCCGCGAGAACCTTTGAATAAGTCCAGATCAAAACGATTCTAAATTTCAGTTTGAAACGGTTCTAAAAACAGATTGGAGTCGTTCTAAAACGAGCACAAAAAAAACACCGCGAAATCGGCGCTCACGCTCGCAACATCAATCACTGCTCGGCGGCTTCATCAGCGAGAACAATTCGTCGACTGTCTTCTGCGCGACGGCGCGCACACGATCGGTGCTGTCCATGCCGGCGATGTTGACGCCATTGACCACGGCCTTGATCTCGTCGCGGAAGTCCGTGAGGAAGCGCAAGGGATCGCGCTGCTCGTTGGCGACGCGCGCAATCAATCCGGTGATCAGAATCTGGCACGCGATCAGCTTGCCGTTCAATTCGTCCATCCTGCGCTCCATGTGTGGCGGCGCCGATATGGACGATGCCGATTTTCCTGACAACCGAAACGGGACCAACGCGATTTAGAACCGTTCTTGCAAAGTGCGTATCCCCGGCGGCCTGACCAAGGTGCTTCGCCAGTCCCGCCGCGCCTGCAACATCCTCCGCGGGCATTGCCTTATTCTTACTCGTTGATCGCCCGGGTCGAGGAAATGCAGCACTGCACACCGGCGCGCCAGTGAGTTGCCTAAGCGGTGCAAAGCTTTCCAATTGTTTAGATTTCTCACCCGATAGTGCTGTTTACACTGGAACTTGGCGTGTATTATACAAACGCCTTGGAACCCTATGATTGCCCCAAAATTCGTAAGCTAGGGCACAAGAGCCGACACGAGCCGATATGAAAAAAACACGGCCGATCCTCTGGATTCTGATCCTCGCGGCCGTGGCCTCCGCGGGTTACTTTGGTTGGCAGAAATACGGCTCGCCGGACGCCGGAAAATCCCAGACAGCACAGAAAGGTCCGCCTCGCGCGTCCGCCATTCCCGTGAGCGTGGCGCCGGTCCAGAAGGTCGACTTCCCGGTCTATCTGACCGGTCTCGGCACGGTTCAGGGCTTCAACACCGTTCAGGTCCGCACCCGGGTGGACGGCCAGATCGACAAGATCGCCTTCACCGAAGGCCAGATCGCCAAGGAAGGCGAGCTTCTGGCCTCGATCGACCCCCGCCCCTATCAAGCCACGCTCGACCAGGCCAAGGCCAAGAAGGCGCAGGACGAGGCTAGTCTGGCCAATGCCAATCTCGAGCTCCAGCGCGCCATGAAGCTCGGCGAATTCGCCACAGCACAGCGGGTCGACACCCAGCGCTCCACCGTCGCCCAGCTTACTGCCCAGATCGCCGCCGACGAAGCCGCAATCGCCAACGCACAGACCCAGCTGGACTACACCCAGGTCAAGGCGCCGATCACCGGCGTGGCCGGCCTGCGCCAGGTCGACGTCGGCAACATCGTCAATGCCTCGACGCAGACCGGCATCGTCACGATCACGCAGGTCGAGCCGATCTCGGTGATCTTCACCGCGCCCGAGGACCAGCTTCCCTACATCAGCGAAGGACAGAAGGCAGGCGCGCTCAAGGTGATCGCGTTCACCACCGACGGCAAGAAGACGCTGGCGGAAGGCAAGCTCGCGGTCATCAACAACCAGGTCGACACCACCAGCGGGACTATTCGGCTCAAGGCCGTGTTCGACAACAAGGACCACACGCTGTGGCCGGGACAATCGGTGTCGACGCGCCTTCTGGTGCGGACGCTGAAGGATGCGACCGTGGTTCCGGATGACGCGGTCCAGCATTCGACCAACGGCCTCTACGCGTACACCGTCAATCAGGACAACAAGGCCGAAGTGCGCAAGATCAAGGTCAGCTACGCCATCGACGGCCGTTCGGTCGTCGACGAAGGGCTCACGCCCGGGCAGCAGGTGATCACTGGCGGTCAATTCAAGGTGCAGCCCGGAAGCCTCGTCTCGACGGCAGTGGCAAGTTCGGATCCGGGGCAGAACAAGGTACGACGGGAATGACCGAGGGCGGGATTTCGGCACCTTTCATCCGTTATCCCATCGGCACCTCGCTGCTGATGGCCGGCATCCTCTTCGTTGGTCTCGTCGCCTATCCGCTGCTGCCGGTCGCACCGCTGCCGCAGGTTGACTTCCCGACCATCCAGATCACCGCCAATTTGCCGGGCGGCAGCCCCGAGACGATGGCCTCGTCGGTGGCCCAGCCGCTGGAGCGCCAGTTCGCCCAGATCCCGGGCATCGCCCAGATGACCTCGACGAGCTATCTCGGCACCGCGTCGATCACCATCCAGTTCGACCTCAACCGCAGCATCGACGGCGCCGCCAACGATGTGCAGGGGGCCATCAACGCGGCCAGCGGCCAGCTGCCGAAGAACCTGCCCTCGCCGCCGACCTACCGCAAGGTCAACCCGGCCGACGCGCCGATCCTGCTGCTGTCGGCAACCTCCGAGACGCTGCCCTTGACCAGCGTCAGCGACGCGGTCGACGCCCAGCTCGCCCAGCAGATCAGCCAGCTCTCCGGCGTCGCGCAGGTCTTCATCGGCGGCCAGCAAAAACCCTCCATCCGCATCCAGGTCGACCCGGCGAAGCTCGTCGCCAAGGGCCTGTCGATGGAGGACGTGCGCAGCCAGATCGCGATCACCACGGTCGACAGCCCCAAGGGCAATATCGACGGCGAGAAACGCGCTTACACGATCTACGCCAACGACCAGCTCACCCAGTCCAAGGACTGGAACGACGTCATCATCGCCTATCGTAACGGCGGCCCATTGCGCATCCGCGACATCGGCCAGGCGGTCAGCGGTGCCGAAGACGCCAAGCAGGCGGCCTGGGCCAACGGCAAGCGTGGCGTGTTCCTGGTGATCTTCAAGCAGCCGGGCGCCAACGTCATCGAGACGGTCGACAGGATCAAGGCCACCTTGCCCCGCCTCGTGGCGGCGATCCCGCCCGCGATCAAGATCGAGCTCATCAGCGACCGCACCACCACCATCCGCGCCGCGGTCGAGGACGTCCAGTTCACGCTGCTGCTGACCATCGCCCTCGTGGTCATGGTCATCTTCATCTTCCTGCGCAGCTTCTGGGCCACCGTGATCCCCACCATCACGGTTCCGCTGGCGCTCCTGGGCGCGTGCGCGCTGATGTGGGTCGCCGGCTATTCGCTCGACAACCTGTCTCTGATGGCGCTCACCATCGCGGTCGGCTTCGTCGTCGACGACGCCATCGTGATGCTCGAGAACATCACCCGCTACATCGAGGAAGGCGAATCGCCGATGGCGGCGGCCTTCCGCGGCTCCAAGGAGATCGGCTTCACCATCGTGTCGATCAGCATCTCGCTGGTCGCGGTGCTGATCCCGCTCCTGTTGATGGGCGGCATCATCGGCCGCCTGTTCCGCGAATTCGCCGTCGTGCTGGCGATGACGATCTTCGTCTCGATGTTCGTGTCGCTGACCCTGACGCCGATGATGGCCTCGCGCTTCCTACGCGCCCATGGCGAAGTGCGCCACGGCCGCTTCTACCAGTGGAGCGAGCGCGCCTTCGATTCGATGCTACGCGGCTACGAATATGGCCTCGACCATGCCCTGGCCTGGCGGCGCACCACGCTCGCCATTTTCTTCGCCACGCTCGGACTGTCGATCTACCTGTTCGTCCTGATCCCGAAGGGCTTCTTCCCGCAGCAGGACGTCGGCCTGATCACCGCGACCTCGGAAGCCTCGCAGGACATCTCGTTCAAGGAGATGGTCCGGCGCCAGGAACAGCTCGGCAAGATCATCCTGGCCGATCCCGACGTTGCCAGCGTTGCCATGTCGATCGGCGGCAGCGGCCGCGCCGGCAACAACGGCAACATATTCATCACGCTGAAGCCTCGCGACAAACGTGAGGCCTCAGCCCAGCAGATCATCGCGCGACTGCGTCCGCAGTTCGACAAGGTCGAGGGCGCCCGGCTTTACATGCAGGCTGCCCAGGACGTCCGGCTCGGCGGCCGGCCGACGCGCACGCAGTTCGAGTTCACCTTGCAGGACGCCGACCTCGGCGAGCTGAACGAGTGGGCACCGAAGATCCTCGCCAAGATGCAGACGCTGCCGGAGCTGCGCGACGTCGCCACCGACCAGCAGACCCAGGGCACCACGGTCCAGCTCAAGATCAACCGCGACACCGCATCGCGCTACGGCATCCAGCCGCAGCTGATCGACGACACGCTGTATGACGCCTTCGGACAGCGGCAGGTCACCCAGTATTTCACCCAGCTCAACACCTACAAGGTGATCCTCGAAATCCTGCCGGAGATGCAGGGCAATCTCGAAAGCCTCAACAAGCTCTATCTGAAATCGCCGCTGACCGGCGACCAGGTGCCGCTGTCGACCTTCGCGACCTGGACCACCGATCCGGTCCGCCCGCTCTCGATCAGCCACCAGGGCCAGTTCCCGGCGATCACGATCAGCTTCAACCTCGCGCAAGGCACCGCGCTCGGCCAGGCCACCGAGGCCGTGCAGAAAGCGATGGCCGAGCTCGGCGCGCCACCGACGCTGAATTCGAGCTTCCAGGGCACCGCGCAGGCGTTCCAGCAGTCGCTCGGCACCGTGCCGCTGCTGATCCTCGCCGCGCTGGTCGTGGTTTATCTGATCCTCGGCATTCTCTACGAGAGCTACATCCATCCGATCACGATTCTGTCGACCCTGCCCTCGGCCGGCGTCGGTGCGCTCGCGATCCTGATGGCGGCCGGTTTCGACTTCAGCCTGATCGCGCTCATCGGCATTATCCTTCTGATCGGCATCGTGAAGAAGAACGGCATCATGATGGTCGACTTCGCGATCGCCGCCGAACGCGACGAGCACAAGACGCCGGCGGAATCGATCCGCCAGGCCGCGCTGCTGCGCTTCCGTCCGATCATGATGACGACGATGGCGGCCCTGCTCGGCGGCGTGCCCCTGATGCTCGGCCACGGCACCGGCGCCGAGATCCGCCAGCCGCTCGGCTACGCTATGGTCGGCGGCCTGATCGTCAGCCAGGCGCTGACGCTGTTCACCACGCCCGTGGTCTATCTTTATCTCGACGAACTCAACAACTGGTTCTCGGGCTGGGGCCGTACGGGTGACGGCGAAGGTCACGAGACGCAACAGCACGGCACCGTCAAGGAAGCCGCCGAGTAAGCTTGCGCGGCGGCTCCCGCGACGCTACAGCGAGACCCCCGGTTCACGCCAACGCGGTTTCGCCATGCTCATGCAATCCAGACTTGTCGCCCTCGTCGCTGCTGTCCTGTTGTCGACGGGCGCCGCGCATGCCCAGCAGGGCGCCAAGAAGAACGCAGCGCCCGCCGCGGCCGCGCAACCCGCGCCTGCGCCGACGCAGCCCCAGGCTGAAGGTGGTTCCGGACAACCCGGCTGGGTCGTCCGCTGCACCAGCGCCAGCCGCGAGGCGCCGCTGGAATGCGCGATGGAGCAGAACGCGGTGCTGACCAAGACCGGCCAGACCGTCATCCTGATCAACATCCGCATCGCACCCGACACCCGCACGCCGATCGCGCTGCTGCAATTGCCGCTCGGCCTCAACCTTCCCGTCGGCGCCAAGCTCCAGGTCGACGAGGGCAAGACGTTCGACCTGCAGATCCAGACCTGCGAGAGCCGCGGCTGCTACGCCTCGACGCCGATCGCGGCCGACATGCTCGCAGCGTTGCGGTCGGGCAAGCAGCTGAAGGTCTCCTTCCAGAACATGGCCAAGGAGACGATCGCGATTCCGATGCCGCTCGGCGATTTCGCGGCGGCCTACGACAAGATCAAATAGTTCTGCACACGCCGGTTGCTCGCCCCGGGCGACTTCCCGAGCCGCGCGGGCCGGTCTATCCTGCTGCCGGCGGGGGCCAGACATCGGCGGTGAAGCATGACGCGCGAGAAGTCAGGTTCTGGCCGGTTTGGCCTTTTGATGATCCTGCTTGGAGCAATCGGCGCGACCCAGGTCGCTGAGGCTCAATCACAGCCGCCGGCTTCGCCTATGATCACCAACGTCAAGGTCCGGCCAAACAACGAGCAAACCGACAGCGGCCGGTCGCCGACACCCTATATCGGCAAATCACTGCCCGCCTCCGATGTGAAGCAGGTTCGCACCTCGCACGAACGAATGACGGAAGGCGGCAACGGCGTTCTTAACGCCTCCGACGCCAAGCGCATTCGGACGACGCGTGAGCGGATCACGGACGATTCCGCTCCTCCCGCGATCGCGCCGCTGCAACCGCCCCCAACCAAGCCTTAGCGACAACCCTGCGGCATTGCGCTCACTGCCGCGCCATCTGTGCGTTGCGGTCGAAAGAGATGGAGACGCGGCTCGCCGGCTGCCTGCTGCTGCTCCAGGCGGAGCTTGGTCAGTCCACACCGAGATAGGCCTTCTGCACCTGCGGATCCTCCGCGAGCGCGGCCGCGGTGCCTGACAAAACGCTCTTGCCGACCTGGAGCACCGTCGCGAAGTCCGAGACCTCCAGCGCCAGCTCGATCGACTGCTCGGCGAGCAGGATGGTCAGGCCTTCGCGATGCAGGCGGCCGAAGGTTTCGTACATGGATTCGACTACCGCCGGCGCGAGGCCGAGCGAGGGCTCGTCGAGCATCAGCAGCTTGGGATCGCTCATCAGCGCGCGGCCGACCGCGAGCATCTGCCGCTCGCCGCCGGACATGGTGCCGGCGCGCTGGTTGCGGCGCTCTTTCAGGCGCGGGAAGATCTCGTAGACCCGCTCGAGCAGCGTCGCCTGCCGCGACTTGTCGTGCAGCGGTGTCGCACCTAACATCAGGTTGTTCTCGACGCTCTGCTGCACGAACAGCCGCCAGCCCTCCGGCGACAGCGCGAGCCCCTTGCGTACGATCGCAAAGGCTTTCTGGCCCGCGATCCCCTCGCCGCGAAAACTGATCGAGCCGGAATGCACGGGAATGAGACCGGCGATCGCATTCAGCGTCGTGGTCTTGCCGCCACCATTGGAGCCGAGCAGTGCGACGACGCTGCCCTCGGGCACCTCCAGCGACACGTCGGAGACACCGATGAGATCGCCATAGCGCACCTCGAGATGCTCGATCCTGAGAAGCGCCCCGCTCATAGGTCCGGCCCGCCCATCAGCTCGACCGGCGTATGCCCCGCGGCGGCCTTCGCCGCGCGCGTGCCGAGATAGGCCGCGATCACCGCCGGATTGGACGTGACCTCGCGTGGGCTGCCGCGCGCGATCTCCTTGCCCTGGTGGAACACCATCACGCGGCTCGCGAGCGACATGATCACCTCCATGATGTGTTCGACGATGACGAGCGTGATTCCGGAGCGGTGGATGTCGCGGACGAGATCGATGGCGAGCCTCACCTCATGTGCGTTGAGGCCGGCCATGGCCTCGTCGAGCAGCAGCACCTTCGGCTCGGTCGCAAGGGCCCGGGCGATCTCCAGCCGCTTGCGGCCGGGCGTGCCGAGCGAGCGCGCCGGCGCCTCCGCAAGCCTGCTCATGCCGACGCGCTCCAGCACCGCGTATGCCTTAGCCTCGGCCTCCTTGCGATGCGAGGTGCGCAGGAAGGCGCCGATCATGACGTTCTCCAGCACCGTCATGCCCTCGAAGGTCTGCGGCACCTGGAAGCTGCGGGCGAGCCCAAGCCCGGCACGCTGCTCCGGCGCGACGTCGGTGATGTCGCTCCCCTCGAACAGCACGCGGCCGGAGGTGGTCTTGATGTCGCCGGTGAGGCAGTTGAAGAAGGTGGATTTTCCGGCGCCGTTCGGGCCGATGAGGCCGAGAATGTCGCCCTGCTCCAGGGTCACGGAGGCGTCATCCACCGCCTTGAAGCTGCCGAACGCTCTTGTGATGCCGCGCGCTTCAAGGAGCATGGCCGGCTCCCGTATCGGTCTTCGACGTGTCAGTCTTCGACATGTCAGTCTTGGGCTTGCCGCGGCGGGTGAGCAGGCCGAGCAGGCCGCCCGGCTGGAAGCGCGCGATCAGCACGATGATCGCGCCATAGACCACGAAGGTGAGCCCGGCGCCCTTGCCGCCGAGCCAGCTGTTGGAGATCTCCTCCAGTGGCACGAGGATCGCCGCGCCCACCAGCGGCCCGAACAGCAGCCCCGCCCCGCCGAGTGCCGCCATGATCAGGATCTTCACGGAGATCAGGATGCCGAGCCCGGACTCGGGATCGACGAAGCCGAACATCATCGCATAGAGCGCGCCGGCAACGCTGGTCAGCGCCGCGCTCAGCATGTAGGCGTAGAGTTTCGTGCGGCTGGCGGGCGCACCAAGCGAGCGCGCGGCGCGCTCGGAATCCTTGATTGCGCGCAGGTAAAATCCCATCCGGCTGTTGGTCATCCACCAGGTGATCGCAAGCGTGATCGCGAGGATGGCGAGGAAAAGATAGTAGTAGGGCAGCGCCGACAGGAACGAGAGATCGAAGATGTTGCGCGGCACGGTCGGGCCCGAAAGCCCGACGGCCGCGCCGAGCCATTCGGTGTTGGTCACGATCAGCCGCATCGTTTCGGCGACTGCGATCGTCGCCATGCTGAAATAGTGGCCCGACAGCCGCAGCGTCGGCACGCCGACGATCGCGGCGAGCCCGACCGCGAGCACGATGCCGCCGGGAATGCCGAACAGCGGCGACAGGCCGAATTTGGCGTACGCGCCCATCGCGGCGTAGGCACCGCAGCCGAAGAACACGACATGCCCCACCGACACCTGCCCGGCATAGCCGCCGACGATGTTCCAGGCGGACGCGGCGATGGCATAGAGCAGCACCAGCGCGCCGAGGCGCTGCTGGAATGGCGAGGACAGCAGCAGCGGATAGGCAATCGCAAAGGCTGCGACGACCGAGAGCCAGATCCAGCGCCGCATCACATCTTCCCCATCAGGTCTTGCCCATCAAGCCTTGCGGCCGGAACCAGAGGAAGAACAGGAACAGGACGTAGACGACGATGTCCTTGTAGATCGCGCCGATGAGATATCCGGACAGAGATTCGATCACGCCGATCAGAAGACCCGCAACGAGCGCGCCGGGCACGCTGCCAAAACCGCCGAGTGAGACCGTGACGAAGGCGACGATGCCGAGCGTCTCGCCGACGGTCGGCACGATGTAGAAGAAGTTCGCGATCAGCGCGCCGGCTAGCCCAGTGGCCCCGGCCGCGATCGCCCAGGCGATCGCCTGCATGGTGTCGGGCCGGATACCCATCAGCTGCGCCGCAGTCTGATCCTCCGCCACCGCCAGCATCTTCGAGCCGAGCGAGGTGCGTGTCAGCAACAGATGCAGGCCGAGCGTCACCAGCAGCGCGACGACGCCCGCGAGCAGCCGCGAGGCCTCGATGCGCAGGCCGGCAAAGGCATAGGTGCCGCCCACGATGTTCGGCGGCATCGACAGGAAGTTGGCGCCGAACCACCAGAACACGGAATAGCGCAGCAGCAGCGCGAGGCCGAAGGTGCCGAGGATCTGCGCCAGCATCGGCCCTTTCATGATGTCGCGGATCAGGCCGAAATAGACCACGATGCCGAGCGTGGCGAGCACCAGCGTCGCGAGCGGGGCGCCGAGCAGCGGCCCGCCTCCCATCAGGGTGTAGACGACATAGGCGACGTACATGCCGAGCATGACGAAGTCGCCATGCGCGAAATTGACGATGTTCATCATGCCCCACACCAGCGTGAGGCCCGAAGAGAACAGGGCGTAGACGGCGCCAAGCAGAAGGCCGCCGATGATCACCTGCACGAGAACAAAGGACATGAGCTGCGCTGCTCTATCAAGCCTTGTGAAACAGGTGGGGCTGCAGGTCCCGCCTTCGCATGATCACCAGCCCTTGTAGGGCAGCACCGGCGCCTTCTCGCCATTGGCCTTCGGCCAGACCGAGACGTAGTTCTCGCCGTCCTGAAGCTGGATGATGTAGGCCGAGGCCAGGATGTTCTGGCCCTTGTCATCGAACTTCACGCCCTTGTAGCCCATGATGAGCTGCCCGGGCTTGAGGTCGGTCGCCTTCAGCGCGGCCTGGATCTTGGCCGGATCGGTCGAGCCGGCGCGGTCGATGGCGTCGACCAGCACGAAGAAGCCCTGCATCTGGCGGCCGACGGTGTCGTCCATCTCCTCGCCGCTCTTCTTCTTGTACATGTCGGCGATGATGGCGGACGGCGATCCGGAGGGCCCCACCGCCCAGGACGAGCGGTTGAAGACGCCCTGCGAGAGCTTGCCGACCGCCTTGATGAAGGACGGATCGGAATAGCCGGCATCGTCCGCAAGCAGCAGCGGCGGCTTGTAGTCGAGCGACTGCATCGTCTTGGCGAACAGGATCGCATCCGAGGTGTAGCTGATCATCAGCACGACGTCGGGCTTCTTCTCCTTGAGCTGAAGCACCTGGGCCTGCAAATCGGTGGCGTTGACGGCATAGGCGATGTCGATGACGCCGCCACGCCCCTTCTCCTTGAATCCGGAGGCGATCGTGTTGGCGACCGAGGTGCCGTATTCGGTGTTGTCATGGACCAGCGCGATGCTGTCGGTCTTGGCGCCGGCCGCTTTCATGTCGGTGAGGAATTCGTCATAGATGCGGACGAAGTCCGGCGCGATCGGCGTGGTGCGGAAGAACCATTTGAAGCCGCGCTCGGTGAGATTGGCGGCAACCGATTCCGGCGTCAGGAACGGGATGCCGTATTTCTCGGCAATCGCGCTCGAGGTCAGCGTGATGCCGGACTGATAGGCCCCGAGGATCGCGGCGACCTTCTCTTCCGTGATCAGACGCAGCGCCTGGTTCTGCCCTGTCGCCGGGCTGCCCTGGTTGTCGGCGAACACCACCTCGACCTTGGCGCCGCCGAGGCCGGCAAGGCCGGCATTCTTCGCCAGCGGGAGACTGCCGAGCTCCGGATGGGCGTTGTTGATGATGTCCATGGCGACCTCGAGCGCCGCCTTGGCGTGCGCGCCGATCGAGGCCGTGCCGCCGGACATCGGCAGGATCGCCCCGATCTTGACGACCTTGTCCTGCGCTGTTGCGCCCGAGACGAGCGCAGAGGACATTGCGGCCGCGCAAAGCAGCCTCGTGACCTGCTTCAATGTCATGAAATCAGACCTCCCCAAGGGTTTCCCCAACCAAGATTTTTTGGAGAGCCTGGGCGAAACGCCCGCCTCCGTTTGATTATGCCTGGCTGCGGGAGGATGGCATGCCGACTGACGACCGGCAAGGTGAAACGGGCTGCGACGATGCTGCATATGGGAGCAGCGATTGCGCGCACTCAATCTGACATAGCTTTGTGTTAGCGCGACAACTACGACGAGGATCGTCGGTGCAAGAACGTGTAGCCCGGGTGAGCGAAGCGACACCCGGGACAACAGCGGCCGCCATCTCCGGATGTCGCTTCGCTCATCCGGGCTACGGGTCTCCCCGCTCCCCTTCGCTCAACTCATTACGTCGCTTGCCCGCAGCAGCGTCGCGAAGCCGCCATAGATCATGCGCTTGCCGTCGAACGGCATGTCGCCGCGCTTGAGCCGCGGGTCCGCCATCACCTTCATGTTGACGGCGTCGCGCGTCTCCCGGTCGCGATAGACGATCCAGGAGAACACCACGACCTCCTCCTCCTTCGCCATCACCGCGCGCGGAAACGACGTCAGTTCGCCATAGGGAACGTCGTCACCGATGCACTCGACATAATCGAGCGCACCATGCTCCATCCAGACCGCGCAGGCCGTTCGCGCCAGGGCCTTGTAGGCCTCGATCTTGTCCTTCGGGACCGCCAGCACGAAACCATCGACATAGGGCATTCCTGATCTCCTCGGGTTGTATGTGCCCCAAGGACGACGGGGAGCGCGGCGGGCCGACGTCGAAGACGCCATTTCCACTGAGGCAAACCGTCGCGAGCAACAGTGCGACACTCCGGTTTCCAGAATGGTACGGCGCCGGAGCCGACAAATCATTCTTCAGAAAAGCGCCCGGAATTGGCTGGGGAACCTGGATTCGAACCAAGACAAACAGAGTCAGAGTCTGTTGTGCTACCGTTACACCATTCCCCAACGGAATAGTCGAACAAATTCAATGCCTTACTGATCTGTCCGACTTTGGCCGGAAGCGCGTTTGGCGCAAATCACGGCTCAGGCGTGGCAGCCTTCTACCCGCTCGCATCTGGGCTGGCAAGCGCTCCGGTGGATGGCTCGTCAGCCCAATGGCGGGACCGGGATACGACCGGAGCGAACGTCCCCTAATGCATGCGGCCGATGCTGACGACGATCTCGCCCCGGCTATGAGCGATCATCACCTGACCATATTCGTCCTGCGGCGGGCTCTCCTCGTAGCGGAGCGGGATCGTGGTGATCTGCTCCTGCGCCGCGCCGGCCGGCTGCTCCGCGTCCACATCGAGGATCAGGATCTTCGGATTGATCCCCTGCGGTGAGCGCTTGGTCAGGCGGGCCTGCCAGCCATTGCTCGGGACCCGCACGTCGCCAATCATGATCAGCCTGGGCGGCGCACCCGGCGCGCGGTCGATCCAGGCCTTGAAGGTGTTTCTCAGCAGGACAGTCATGATGCACCTCTCCCTCGCCAAGTTGCGCGATCCTGCGATCGCGGGCGAAACATAGGCGGCACAGCGAAGCGAAACGTGAATGACCCGTGAATCGGGCGAGCCGGCGAGCTCCCGCTGCGAAGACCACGAGCCTGCCACCACACGATACCGACCGGCGCGGCGCTTGTGCCGGTTCGCGACACATGTCGGCCGGCGAACAAGTCGGACGTACTCGCGTGTGAGTTGCCGACGGCTTGCGACCGCATCGCGCGCTTGGTGCAGGTGAGCGAAAACTCGCCATTCACGCTCATTTCACGCTCGTCGGCTCCAAGTGAGGAGCGATTTTCATTTTGCCCGCAAGGTCGCATTCCTATCGCTCAGCAACCCTTGACCGTCTGACAACCCAAGATGTACCATTTCGGCATTGCACCAAATCCGGCGGGCTGCATTCCTGAGCTCACGAGTCATTGGTTTCGCGGACAACGCGAACCGATTATCTGTATTTCACCAAGCCTAAGCTCCCGGGACCTGCCCTCCTGTATTGTCGTCGACGATGTCGACGGGGGATGGGACGAGATGTCGGGAGTTGGCGGCGACAAGGCGGCAGGCGGGAGCGCGACCGGCCGCCTGCGGCTGAATATCATCGAAGCATTTTCAGCATCGGTGGACGGACACGAGATCGCGCTCGGCCGCAAAGCGCAAGCGCTTCTCGGCTACATGATGCTCTCCTCCGCACGACAATTGCCCAGGACCAAACTGGTCGGCCTGCTCTGGAGCGAGAAGGAAGATCCGCTCGCCAAGGGTTCGCTGCGTCAATCGCTGAGCCAAATCCAGCGCGAACTCAAGACGTACGGCTGCACGCATTTCCATGCCGACCAGATGTACGTGGCACTCGATATCGAGCAGGTCGCATGTGACCTGATGGAAATCATCGCGGATGCCGAGGGCGGCATCGTCCATCCCACCCTGCTCGCACGCGAACGCCTGACCGACGGCATTCTCGACGACCTGGAAGGTGTCGATCCCGCATTTTCGGATTGGCTTGCAGAGACGCGACCGCTGATCCACGAACGGCTGATCGATGCCCTGACGAGACTGCTTCCCGATGAGGGCCAAGCCGATGTCACGGCCACCGCGGAGGCTGCAGCCAAGTCCATCTACCGGCTGGATTCCGAGAACGAGCGCGCCATTCGCGTTCTCATCAGGAGCCACATCGCGTCCGGAAGTATCGGTGCCGCGCTCGCGATCTATGCACGGCTCTGGCGCCAGCTCGAAGACACCTACGACATCGAGCCGCACAAGCTCACGCAAGAGCTGATTGCCGGCCTGCGACAGCAGCAACCCGAGACAGTCACGCGGCCGGTCGTGTCCTCGGCGGCAGCCCCCGCGCTCGGCCTCGCCGGATTTGCCGCGAGCCGGCCATCGGTTGCCGTTCTGCCCTTCCGCGCGCTGTCGCCGGCGCTCGAGCCCCAGTTCACGATCGGTATCGTCGACAGCGTCGTGCAGGCCCTGTCGACTCTGAAAGAGCTGTTCGTGATCTCGCGCGGCTCGACCATGATCCCGATGTCCCAGACACCGGATCTGCGCGCCATCGGCCGCGATCTCAATGCGCAATATCTGCTGCACGGAAGCATTCAGCGCGCCGGCGATCAGATCCGGATCTCGACCGAGCTCGTTGCCGCCGAAACGGTCGAAGTCGTTCGTGTCGATCGCCTCAGCGGGACTGCGGCCGACGTCTTCGACCTGCAGGACCGCATCGCCGTCGAGGTCATACGCTCGCTGGCGCCTCAAGTACGCGACCGGGAGCTACATCGCGCAATGCAAAAAAGGCCCGACGACCTCGATGCATACCAGTTGGCCCTTGTCGGCTACGACCAGATGTTCAGCCCTGACTACACGACATTCGTGACGGCGCGAACCAACTTCGAGCGGGCGCATATGCTCAGCCCGAATTGGGCTCCGCCGCTGTCCTACAGCGCGATCTGGCACATGCAGCGCGTGGCGCGCGGATGGTCCGCGAATGCACCGAACGAGCTCGACACCGCGCGGGCGCTCGCCGAACGGGCGCTGGAGCGCAACTCGGCCGATCCGCTCGCCAATGCGGTGGGCGGCTACACGCTGTCGCAATGCAAGCACGATCATGTCGAGGCGCTCAAACAGCTCGACCGCGCCATCGAGCTCACCCCGAATCTCGCGCTCGCATTCGCATACCGGGCTGCCGTGCATGTTCGCTGCGAACGATATGCGGACGCACTCAGCGATGCGGCGATCAATCTACGCCTGTCGCCGCGAGACCGGCACGCCTGGTTCGCAGAGATGATTTCGGCCCAGGCCCACTTTGCCATGAACGATTTGAACTCGGCCATCGAACACGCGACGCGGGTCGCGACGCTGCTGCCCAGCAACCAGGTGAACCTGCGCGTTCTCGTTGCTGCGCTCGCGGAAAGCGAACGTCTCGACGATGCACAGAGTTTTGCGCGGCCGCTGATCACGGACGGCCAGCTCGACCTGAAATGGATCGCGACGTCGCCATGGCCAAAGTCGACCCTGGCGCGCATCGAAGCAGCACTTTCACGGCTGGCGTCGACACTCCGGCACGGAAACACCTGAGGCAGCACCGACAAATCGCACCAGAGGAGGCACATATGGCGGGCGGATACGGAGGATACGGCGGCTACGGCGGGTATGGCGGCTACGGAGGATATGGCGGCTATGGAGGATACGGCGGCACCGGCGGATCGGGCGGCGCCATGTTCGCCGACCGCGCCAATCTTCCGTTCGCAGGGGATCCTGGAATCAGCGAAGTCACATTCAATACCGCCGGTTTCGGCACGCGGCTCTGGTCGACCCGGTGGTACGCGTGGGTCGTGATGTCCGATCTCGCCAGTCGGGCAGATTGGCTCGAGCGACTCGGCGGGTTTGCACTGCTTGGCGCGGGACCGACGCCATGGGACGGCGATCTCGAAGTCGACATTGTCGAGTTGAGAAGGATGACCGCCGTACCACTCTCCGAGCGCGCCGATGCAATCGACGAAATCGTGACCGAGGCCGACGAGTTCATCAGCAAGTTTCTGCACCTCGTGTCCGCCACGGCGACGACACATCCGGCGACATCGCGCATGTTGATCGTTGCCGATGCCCTCACCGCCCTGATCTCGATGCACTACAAGGCGCATTTCAATCGTCCGCGCCCTACGCAGGTAGTCCCCGGACTGATGTCGCCGATCCAGCACGGCGGGCACGCCTCCTTCCCTAGCGGCCACGCCACCCAATCGCACGTTTTTGCGGCGCTCCTCACCGAAGTGATGCCGAAGTGGCTCGGTGATCCAACTCCGGAAGCTCCTGAGAGAACCACGATCGAAAAGTCGCTTAGCGTTCTCGCCGACAGAGTTTCGCGGAATCGCGAGATCGCCGGCCTACACTATCCGTCGGATACGAGGGCGGGAGTGAAGCTGGCGACGGCGATCACCAGAAAAATTCTCCTGGATCGGACCTACCTGCCGAAGTTCGCAGAGCTCGTCGACAATGCGAAGCGCGAGTGGAAGGACACCGGCGTCTTCACGGGAGGAAAAAATGCCGGAGAATGACAGCTACGGCTTCTACGAAGTCGTGCCCAACGGCTTCAATCTTCTCGACGCGACACCCGACAAGCTCGATCTCTACGGCATTCCACAAAAGCCGGATTCCGTCGCCGAGCCGCGCCTGTTCGAGTTCTGGAAAAGGCTCGTGTCGTCGCCATTCACAGCACGACGACCAACATTCAGCACCATCGATCCTCCGTTGCTGGGAGGTCCGCTCCAGTCGCTGATGAACTGGTCAGGTGCACTCATCGCTCCGTCCGCGCCGGAGCGGATCGTCTTCGCCGCGGCTGGATGGAATGCGCCGAAAGTGAGCCTGCCGTCGGCACCGGCGCTTTTCACGCCCTCGAACGATCCAAGATCGTTGTTATGGGTGGGCCTCGACGGCCACAACGGCGCGATTGCGAACATCTCCCTGCCTCAAATCGGCACCGGCCACTGGCCGAATCACAAGCCCCAACACTTCGTGTGGTGGGAGTGGTGGCGCAACTCTGCGTTGGATGGAGGGACCGGCGCGCCCCCACAAGCAATCACGCTGATCGACAACCTCCCGATCGACGCCGGCGACGAGATCCTTGCCGGTCTTGCCGTTCAGGTCAGCGGAGACGTGCTCTTCTTCATCAAGAACCAGAACAGCGGCGAGTTTCGCTCGTTTCTCGCCCGGCCTCCAGGCGCAATCCTGCCGCTTGGATCATCGGTGGAATGGGTGGTGGAGCGGCCGACAGACCCTCCCAGCCGCAAATTGTTCCCACTTCCCGCTTATGGTTCGGTGGATTTCAAATATTGCCTGGCGCGAGCAACAACCAATGGGCCACTCGCGCCGGGGCGCTTGATGACGCTGGACGACAAGGCGCTCATGATCCACATGCGCGAGGCTTTCGCGGATCCCTATCGTACCGTTTCCGTCTCGACCCCGGAGCTACGGCGGAATAAAGATGGCTCGATTGACGTGACGTGCACTTTCAATGAGCCGACAAACTGATTGGCCGCCATCCGGTCCGGAGCCATATCTGATGTCGTTCTCTACACCTACTCCAGCTTGATGTTCGCGGCTTCAATCACCTTCTTCCAGCGTGTCGTTTCCGCGGCGATGTAGGCTGCGAACGGCTCCGAATCCACCGCCACCGCGGTCGCGCCGAGCTCGGCCATCTTCTGCACCGTCTCCGGCTGCTGCATGAAGGAGCGGATCTCAGCCGAGAGCTTTTCGACGATCGGCTTCGGCGTGCCCGCAGGCACGAAGAAGCCGTGCCAGGCCACGGCCTCGAAGCCCGGCAGGAATTCCGCCACCGCCGGGACCTGCGGATCGAAGTCGGCCCGCTTCGGCGTTGCCGTCGCAAGCATCGCGAGCTGGCCGGTCTTCACCTGCGGCAGCAGCAGCGGCACGTTGTCGAAGGCGAGATCGATCTGGCCGCTGAGCAGGTCCGTCAGCATCTGGCTCGAGCCCTTGTAGGGCACGTGCACCATCTTGGTGCCGGTCATCTGCTGAAACAGCTCGCCGGCCAGATGCTGCGAGGTGCCGACGCCGGCCGAGCCGAACGAGACCTTGTCCGGGTTGGCCTTCAGATAGGCGATCAGATCAGGCACGGTACGCGCCTTGATCTTGTTGGGATTGACGACGAGCACGTTGGGCACGACGCTGATCTGGGCGACCGGCACCAGATCCTTGTCCGGCTGGTAGCTCAGCTTCCGGCCGTAGAGCGACGGGTTGATCGCGAGCGCGGATGTGCTGGCAAGGCCGAGCGTGATGCCGTCAGGCGCCGACTTCGCCAGCCGCGTCACGCCGAGGATCGAGCCGGCGCCGCCGACATTTTCCACCACGAAGGGCTTGCCGAGCTTCACCTGCAAATGGTTCGAGACCATGCGCGCGAAAATGTCGGCGGTACCGCCGGCGGCGAAGGGAACGATCACCGTCACCTGCTTGGACGGATAACCGTCCTGCGCCTTCACCGGCGACGTCGCCAGCAACACTGCTGACATAAGACCAAGCCACATCGATCTCATCGAAGTTTCCTCTACTTTCACTGTGTTGTTGATTGGCCGCGCACGGCAGAGAGCAGTTAGAACGCGACCTCGTACATGTTGAGGATCGCATCCCGGCTCAAATCGCGCGGGTTGTTGTCGAGCAGGCGGCGAATGGCGTGCGCCTCGTCGGCCATCACGCCGAGGTCGTTTTTGGGCACGCCGAGCGCGGACAGCCGCATCTCGATGCCGAGATCCTTGCAGAACGCGTAGGTCGCCTCGAACGCGAGCTTCGGGTCGCGTTGTTCGGGAAGCCCCAGCGCCCCCAGCACGGCGACGGTCTTGTCTTCCACCGCGGACATGTTGAAGGCCAGCGTGTGCGGGAAGATCACCGCACAGGCCAGGCCATGCGCGACATGATGGCGCGTGCCCAGCGGATAGGCCACCGCGTGGCCTGCCGTGGTGTTCACCGGTCCCAGGCAATAGCCGCCATACAGCGAGGCCAGGGAAAGACCAGCGCGCGCCTCGCGGTCGCCGCCATCGGCCACCGCGCGCTTGAGATAGCGTCCGACCAGCCGCGCGCCTTCGAGCGCGTAGAGATCGATCGTCGGGTGCGCCTTGCGGCTGGTATAGGCCTCGACGCAATGCGCCAGCGCATCGACGCCAGTCGCCGCCGTCACCTCCTTCGGCACGGTCATGGTCAGGTCCGGATCGACGATGGCGATATCGGCGAGCATGAAGCGGCTCTGCACCGCCTGCTTGTTCTGGCTGACGGGATCGGTGACCAGCGCGCGGGTGCCGGCCTCGCTGCCGGTGCCCGACGTGGTCGGGATCTGCATCAGCGCCACGCTGCGGCCCGCGACCTTCTCCGGCCCGACGATGTCGGCAAAGGGCACGTCAGACCTGCACATCACCGCGACCAGCTTGGCGAGATCCATCGCGCTGCCGCCGCCGAAGCCGACGACGAGATCGGGCTTGGCGTCCTTCGCCATCGCCACCGCCTTCTCGAGATTCGGCAGGTCCGGCTCAGGCTTCACGTCGCCGAACACCTTCACGGCACCCGGCAGCGCCAGCGTGTCGACGCGGCGCGCGTTGAACGGGTCCGAGATCACCAGCGGCCGCTTGGCGCCGATCCGCTCGGCGAAACGCGCCGCCGCGGTGATCGTGCCGTTGCCGAACTCCAGGATGGTGGGGCGTTGGATTTCGATGGGCGTGAAGGCGTTGGTCATCGTGCGTTCGATCTCATGATTTGGCTGCGGAGGCGCCGGCGGCGAGCCGCACGGCATAGTCGATGGCCTCGATCAGGCTGTGCTCGTTGGCGATGCCCTTGCCGGCAATGTCGAAGGCGGTGCCGTGATCGACGGAGGTGCGGATGATCGGCAGGCCCAGCGTGATGTTGACGCCGGAAAGCTCCTGCCAGCGGCCGGTCGCGGGATCGACCTGGAAGCCGAGCAACTTGACGGGAATGTGCCCCTGATCGTGATACATCGCGACCGCAGCATCGAACTGGCCGGCGCGCAGCTTGACGAAGATGGTGTCGCCCGGCACCGGCCCGACGACGTCGAGGCCGTCGGCGACCGCTTTCGCGATCGTCGGCGCCGACACGTCGATGTCCTGCCGGCCGAACAGGCCGCCCTCGCCCGCATGCGGATTGAGCGCGGCGACCGCGATCTTCGGCTTGGCAACGCCGAGGAGGCGCAGCGCGTCGTTGGTGAGGTCGATCACCATGCGCAGGCGCTCCGGCGTCAGGCGCTTCGGCACGTCCTCCAGCGCGACATGAGTCGAGACGTGGCTGACGCGCATGTTGCCATGGGCGAGCAGCATCACCGAGCCGCGCACGCCGGTGAGATGCGCCAGCATCTCGGTATGGCCGGGGAAATGATAGCCGGCCTTGTTGAGGGCTTCCTTGTTGAGCGGCGCGGTGACGATGGCCGCGGTGCGGCCGGCCTGCGTCAGGCGCACGCCCTGCTCGATCGCCTTGTAGGCGAAGCGGCCGCCATCGGCGCTGAGCACGCCGGGCTTGATCGGATCGCCCTCGGCGTCGGCCTGCAGGTAGCAGAGATTGGGCCATTCGCGATCGTCGGCCGTCACCTCCGGGATCGCAACGTCGGCGCCGAGCGCGGCCTTCGCGCCTTCCAGCGCCGCGCCACTGCCGATGACGAGCAGGCGTAGATCCCCCTTCGTGATCCGCTCCTTCAGCCCGACGCAGGCCTTGACGATGATCTCCGGTCCGATCCCGGCCGGATCGCCCATGGTGATGGCAAGATGACGAGAGGTCATATCGGACTCTCCATTCTGAGCAGATGATTGTCCCGGAGCAGGTCGCGCCACAGCTCGCTGTTGCCGAACGCTCCAGACTTTGAAACGACGTCGACACCGGCCCAGCGCCCGCCTTGCAGGATCGAACGCGGCAATCCCGGTACGATGCGTCCTGTCACCTGGAGCGCATGCGCGCCAAGGGCAACACATGCGGCCTTCAAGGTCTCGCCGCCGGCGACGATCAATGTGCCGGGCGGATCGAGCGCCGCAATCAATGCCGCCATCTCGCGCGCGATCCGCTGCGCCGCTTCAGCGCGCGACAGGCCTTCGGCGAGTGAGAATTTGACCATGGCGACGCGGTCCTCGGCCAGCTTGCGCTGAACGCGCGTCGCGCCCTCGCCTTCCGAAAGCGCAATCGTCGCCTCTCCGCACGCAGCCAGCTGGGAGGCGGTGGCGGGCTGATCGGAGCCGAACAGCCCCAGCACCGGCAACTTCAGTTGGCTCGGCGCATCGGCACGGTGACTGCGCGCGAGCGCGCCGGCCAATCCGCCGCTTCCGCACCACAGCACGGGCCCCGGCATGCGCCATCCCATCTCGACGACGCGATCGAGGTCGATGTCGCTCTCGGCATCGAACACCTGAACGCCGCCATGCGACAGCGTATCGGAGCCGACCTGTCGCGCCTCGATGCCGTCTTGTCTCAACTGATCCAGCAAATTGTCGCCGACCCGGTGCCACTCGCCTTGCACGTTGCGCGCAAATTGCTGGCCGCCTGCGGTGCGGCGCCCCTGATAGTCGAACGCGGGCGCGACCACACAGGATGCCCAATGGCCGCTGCGCAGGCAGGCGCCGAGCTCGGCCGCCCACGCCCCACGCAGGAGGCTGTCGAACTTCTTGTAGGCGATCGTCGCTCCCTGAAGCTGCGGCGCCAGCCGGCCGACGATCTCGACGCTCTCGGCCCTCGACCGCTCCCGCGTGCCACTGTCGATCGCGAGGCTCCCGGAGCCCGACGTCGCGGGTGCCTCCGGCCAGGTGACGTCGAACGGTCCGCACAGGCCGACGAACTCCGCCGCGGTGTCGAGCGCACCGGTGAGATCGTCAGCAAGCAGGCGGACGCTCGTCATCGTCATCTCGCTCCCGCGCCAAAAATCTTGCCGGGATTCATCAGACCATGCGGATCGAGCAATTGCTTGATGTCGCGCATCAGCGCGATGTCGAGCGGATCGGCGACCCGCGCGAGCCGGCCGCGATTGGTGATGCCGATGCCGTGTTCGGCACTGATCGCCCCGCCCTGCGCCGCGGTCTCGTCATCGACGATCTCGTTGATCTCAGCCACCAGCCTCGCCGTCGCTTCCGGGTCCTGGCAATGCACCCGATCGATCAAGGCCACGACGTGGATGTTACCATCGCCGATATGGCCGTGCATCACGACGTTCGCATGCGGCACAGCGGCCTTGATCCGCGCCTCGACATTGTTGACGAAAGCCGCCTGGCGCTCCAGCGGCACCACGCTGTCATGCGACACCACATAGCCGCTGCGCTTGTTGCCTTCGGAGACGCTGTGCCTGACAGCCCAGATCGCCTTCGCCTGCGCCAGATTGGAGGCCAAGATGGCGTCCTCGGCGAGCCCCGCTTCCATCGCGTCCGCAAGCACCGTCGCCAGCGGCTCGCTAAGATCGACGCCCGCGAGCGTGTCGGTCAGCTCGACGATCAGATACCATGGCGTCGTCAGCTCGAAGGGGATGGTGACATGCGGCACGGTCGCGGCGATCGCCTCGATCTGCGAACGCGACATGATCTCGAGGCTGCCGAGCCGGTCGCCGACCGCGCCGCGCAGGCGCTGCATGATCTCGAGCGCCTGCTCCACGCTCTGCAGCTTCAACAGCGCCAGGGCGGAGCTGCGCGGCGGCGCGAACAGTTTCAGCACCGCCGCGGTGACGATGCCGAGCGTGCCCTCCGCGCCGATGAAGAGCTGCTTGAGCGCGTAGCCCGTATTGTCCTTGCGCAGCGCGCGCAACCCGTTGAAGACGCGACCATCGGGCAGCACGACCTCCAGCCCGAGCACGAGATCGCGCGTCGGACCGTAGCGCAGCACGGCGGTGCCGCCGGCATTGGTCGAGATGTTGCCGCCGATCTGGCAGGAGCCCTCGGCGCCAAGGCTCAGGGGAAAATAGCGATCGACGTCCCGCGCCGCGTTCTGCACCTCGGCAAGGATGCAGCCGGCTTCCACCGTGATCGTGTTGGCGAGCGGGCTGACGTCGCGCACGGTGCGCATGCGGTCGAGCCGGATCACGACATTGCCCGCGTGATCGTCCGGCGTCGCCGCCCCGCACATGCCGGTGTTGCCACCCTGCGGCACGATCGCGAGCCGCCTGGCGGCGCAGAACTTCACGACGGCGGCGACCTCGGCGGTCGAGCCCGGCTTCACCACCGCGACCGCACGGCCGTGGTAGCGCCCGCGCCAGTCCACCACATAGGGCTCCTGGTCAGGTCCGGGCGCGATGACGTGCTTGTCGCCGACGATCGCGGCGAGCCCGGTCAGCGCATCCTGGAAAGACTCGGACATCGGTTCGCCTCGTCGCCCGGGCTTATTCTAGACGGTGGCGGCAGCGAATGCCGCAGCATCTGCAAGCAGCTCTTTCGCTTGAGCCGGCGGCAGCGACTCCAGCGGCGGCCGCAGGCGCTGCCATCCGGCATGGCCGGTGCGTTCAGCGACGATCGTCTTCAGCGAGGCCATCTGCGGGAAGCGCGAGACCAGCTCGCGCGCTTTCACGATACGCGCCTGTGCCGCCTTGAGCGCCGCATCATCGTCGCTGTCGCGAAAATGCTTGTAGACATAGGCAAGGTCGCGCGCGATGAGGTTCGAGGTCGCGGTGATGCAGCCCGCCCCGCCCTTGCGCAGCAGCGGCAGCAGCAGCGGATCGGCCCCGACGAGAACCGAAAAGCCGGGGAAGCGCTCGACCATCGCGGTCATGTTGGCGAAGTCGCCGGAGGAATCCTTGATGCCGGTGAAGACGGCCGGATAGGCCTTGCGCAACCGATCGATCAGCGCATGCGAGATCGGCTGCGCCGACATCTGCGGGATGTGATAGAGCACGACCTTGAGCCTGGCATCGCCGATGCGCTGCACGACTTCGCTGTAGGACGCGTAGATGCCGTCATCGCTGACGCCCTTGTAGTAGAACGGCGGCAGCATCACCACGGTATCGACACCGACCGACAGCGCGTGACGCGTCAGCGCGATGGTCTCGGTAAGCGCAGCGACGCCCGTTCCGGGGAGAAGCCGCCGCGGCGCGATGCCCGCGGCCACCGCCGCCTCGAGCAGGGCCATGCGCTCAGCCGCGGAGAAGGAGTTCGCCTCGCCCGTGGTCCCCAGCAGCGCGATGCCGTCGCAGCCTTCGTCCAGCAGATAGCGGCAATGCGCGACGAAGCGCGCATGATCGGGGGCGAGTTCGGCGTCGAGGGGCGTCAACGCGGCGGAGAACACACCATGAGGGTGTAGCGATGATGTCGACAAACTTCCTCCGATCGTCAATTCGATATTGTTCGGAATGCGAACATTTGTTATGATCTGTCCCGTTGGTAAGAGCAGGCTGCCGCCGCGTCAAGGGCGGCAGTCATGGCGGGGCATTCGGGCATGGCCAAGACTGAGAGCAAGGCTGAGAGCAAGACCACAAAACGCAAGCCTGAAGCGACACCGAAAAATCCAAAGAATTACGTCGCTTCCGTCGGCAAGGCGTTTGCCGTGCTCAAGAGTTTCACCAGCGAGGGCTTCGAGCTCACCCTGAGTGAGATTGCCGCACGCGCCGATCTCGATCGCGGCACCGCGTTCCGGCTGATCCAGACCCTGTGCGAGCTCGGATACCTCCAGGCGGTTCCGCAGAGCCGCCGGTTCCGCCTCGGCGTCGCCTGTCTCGATCTTGGCTATACCGTGCTGTCGCACGGATCCTTGCGGACCATCGTCGAGCCGCTGCTGCGCGAGCTCGTGCCTGCGGTGGGCGATGCGGCCTCGCTCGGCATCCTCGACGGCGGCGACGTGGTCTATCTCGCGCGCATCGGCACCGGTCTCGACCGCCACAAGGTGGACCGTCGGCCGGGCACGCGCATCCCCGCCTACAGCGCCGCGCTCGGCCACGTCATGCTGGCGCATCTGGCCCGCGACGAGCAGATCGCGCGATTGGAGTCACGGCCGCGCGTCAAACTCTCGGAGCGGACGCTCACCGACCTCGATGCCCTGCTCTCCCGGCTCGATCAGGTGAAGAAGAAAGGCCATGCCGTCTCCGACGGAGAGAACGCCTACGGCCTGCGCACGCTGGCAACGCCGATCTTCGATGCGCAGGGTCTGGTGATCGCCGGATTGAGCGTCACCGTCGATGCGATGCGGATGGACATGCCGGCCTTTCGCGACCAGGCGCTGCCGCGGCTGGTGCAGGTGACGAACCAGGCACAGGATCTCGCGATCAAGTCGGGATTGTCGAGCTGAACACGGTCGCGGCGACTAGATGATCACATGGTCGAAGTCGGCGGCGATCCGGCTGTTCGGAAAGATCCTTGCCGCTTCAGTCAGGATCTCCTCGTCTTCGTAGCGCCCTGACATGTGGGTCAGCACGAGCTGACCGACGTTGTTCGCGGCGGCAAAGGACGCCGCCTCTGCCGCGGTGAGATGGCCGTAGTTTCGCGCAGTCGGCGCGTCGCGATCGAGGAACGTCGCCTCGATCACCAGCATGTCGGCGTCGGCAACATGCCTGGAAAGTCCATCCGTTGTCTCGGTGTCGCCGATCACGACGAGCTTTTTGCCGCCGCTCGGCGGCCCCAGGACATCCTCCGGGTCAATCGCTCGGCCATCGACCACGATTGGCCGGCCGGCGGCCAGCTCGCCGCGCAAGGGACCATCGGGGACACCGAGCGCAGCGAGGCGATCGGACTGAAGATGGCGGCGAGCGGGACTCTTGAAGACGAAGCCAAAACTGTCGGTGTCGCGATGGCGGACCGGAAAGCAGTCGATGGTGAAGTCGCCGACGTCGATGACCTGCCCTAGGCTCAGGGCAGCGAACTCCACAGGGATCGGTGCCCTGCCCGCACCCCACAGGCCCGCAAGCATGCGGATGACGAGGTCGAGAGTGCCCTCACCGCCGTGAATGGTCATCACCTCGAAGGTTTGTCGCAAACCCAGTGTCGAGAACAGGCCGGGGATGCCGAGCACGTGATCGAGATGCGCGTGCGTCAGCAGGATGCGGTCGAGCCGCCGGAAGCCGGCGCCACTGCGCAGCAGCTGCCGCTGCGTGCCCTCGCCGCAATCGACCAGGATGCGCTGGCCCGCGGCCTCCACCAGAAGAGCCGGATGGTTGCGCTCCGCCGAAGGAACGCTTGCCGAGGTCCCGAGAAATGTCAGGGCGAACATGGTCGTCGATGTCCAGCGACCGCCCTTCTCCGCGACAGCACGGTGGACGGTCTCACCGTCCCCAATGCCACGCGAGCAGCAGCGCGTACAGGCCCATCGACGCAGCGTAGAGCGCGGCAAGCAGCACGTAGCCCGCGATCTGGCGACTGATCGCCGCCTTCGGCGCCACCCACCAGTCGAGCGCCCTGAAGGCGGCGGGCACGAGCCACCAGCCGAGCAGCTGGGTGCTGACGAGATTGCCGACGAAGAGCGACAGCCAGACAGGCACGCCGTGGCTGTCGATCAGCGGTCTGCTGATGAAATAACCCCAGAGGTACACCACGGGATAGAGCACCAGCAGGACGATGAGATTGCTCTTCCAGATCAACGCGGGCCCCTGCTCCGGCGCCTGGGTCTTGCCGGCCGGGAACCAGAAATTGAAGCCGTAGCTCGCCCGCTTCACGTTCATGCCGGCGTTGAAGCGCGCGCCCTCCTTCAGCAGCGTCTGCCGCAGGGGCGAGTCGAGCCAGGCATTGAGGTTCGCATCGCTGTCGAACGACAGGATGATGATCCATTCGTCATGCAGGCCGGGAATCGGCCGCTCGATCTTGTGGCGCAGAAACCCCTTGAACTCGGCTTCCGCCGCCTGGATGCGCTGCTGCCAAGTGAGGAACGCGTCCTCCAATCCGGCTGGCACCTTGAACGAGATGACGGCGGACACCGCGCTGTCGCGCTGAACGCCGGTATCGGGCAGGATGTGAACGTCCTCCGAGCCAACAAAGAAGCGTTGCACGTCCGCAATCAGCTTCACCCGCACCTCGCTCTGGAGCCAGGCCCGCGCTGCGGCCGGGCTCGCGAAACGCACGATTGTCACCCAGTCCACATGCGCCGGCGGCTGCGGTGGCACCACCTCCTGGCTGAGGAAGCCGGGCCAAGTCTTGAGCACCTCGCCGACCTCGCCGTTCCAGCGCGCGAACGCGGCAAAGCCGTCGTCGGCGATGCGGCGCTGGATGACGAGGGCGACCGGCTGGCCGGCTGTGTCAGGAGATGCGCTCATGAGCGATCGCTTCAGCTCTTCTTGTAGAGACGTTTGCCCATCACCCAGGTCTCGTCGACGCAGCGGTCGTCGCCGACCATCATGACGGCGAACAGCATGCTCGCGACCTCGTCCATCGTGCGCGGACCGGCGCCGTCGGCGATCAGCGACTGGTGCCAGGCCTGCGCGATCTGCCCGCCGTTCGGATCGAGAGCGACGAAATCAGCCTCCTTGCCCGGCTCGAAATTGCCGAGCTTGTCGTCGATGTAGAGGCCTTCGGCGCCGCCGAGCGTGATCGACCAGAAGCCGCGATAGGGCGAGAGCTTGTTGCGTTCGGCTTCCGCAAGGTCCTTGCGGGTCGGATCGATGCTGCCGTCGAGCAGCGTGTTGTTGCACATGCCGACCTTGTACGCGTCATCGAGCACGGAGATCATCGAGAAGCGGTTGCCGCCGCCGACGTCGGTGCCGAACGACATCTTCACGCGGTGCTCCGGATCGGTGGCGCGGCCGAGGCGGAACAGGCCGCTGCCGAGGAACAGGTTGGAGCACGGGCAGAATACCACTGCCGCGCCCTTCTTCGACATGCGACGGAATTCGTTGTTCGAGAGATAGACGCCGTGGCCACCGGAGAACTTCGGCCCCACCAGGTCGAACTTCTCGTAGACGCCGAGATAGTCCTGGCAGTCCGGATGCTCGACCAGCACGCCGCTGCATTCGGCAGGGTTCTCGGAGATGTGGGTGTTGACCCAGCAATCCGGATGCTCGTGCTTGAGGCGCTGACACGCTCTTAGCAGCTCCGGCGAGGCACCGAAGGCGAAGCGCGGCGTGATGGCGTAGAGGTTGCGGCCCTTGTTGTGGTACTGCGCGATCAGCCGCTTGCTGTCGCGATAGAAATTCTCCGGGGTATCGATGAAATCGGCTGGCGCGTTGCGATCGATGCCGGTGAGGCCCGCGATCACGCGCATGTTGCGCCTGCTCGCTTCCTCGAACAGCTCTTCAGTCGAGACCGGCGAGGAGCTCGTGAAGGCCTGGCAGGTGGTGGTGCCGGAGGCGAGCAGCGCGTCGAGGAAACGCTTGACGCCCTCGCGCGCATAGTTGCGATCCCGGTATTTGAGCTCTTCCGGATAGACCCACTTCTGCAGCCACGGCAGGAGCTGCTCGCCATAGGCACCTAACACGCGGGTCTGTGGCAGATGGATGTGGCCGTCGATGAAGCCGGGGACGATGATGCGGTCCTTGATATGGGTGATCTCGACGCCCGGATGGGCGGCGGCGATCTTGTCATAAGGGCCGAACGCCTTGATCACGCCGTCCGTCACGACCATGAGGCCGTCCTGGTGAAAGCGCGCGGCGGCCTGCTCGTTGCCGATATGCTTCCAGGGATCGTCGACGAAGTCGAAGAATGTGCCGCGAATACCAACAGTGGCCATGATCTGGTTCCTTCCTTAAGGCTGTGTGGCCTGCCGCGCCGAGGGCAGCGAGATCGCAAGCAGCGTGCCCGCGACGGCGCAGAGGCCGAGATAGAGCCATCCGATCGGCGCCTGCGTCGCCTCGGGCAGCACCGCCGCGATCGCCATGGCGCCGCTGACGGCGAGATAGCAGAGCGCGCTAATGAGGCCGCCGATCAGGCCGTGGTCGCGCCCGAACAGGCCGAGCGCCATGCCGTACATCATCGGGCACAGCACGCCGCAGCCGGCGAGCACCAGCGCGCCGCCGATCGTGATCGACATGAAATCGAGACCGACGGTCATGCCTGTTACGGTCAGGACCACCGCACCGGCAAGAAACAGCGCGAAGGCACCGAAGCCCAACACGCGGGCCGGCATGAAGCGCGCGAAATGCGCGCAGCCGAGCTCGCCGGCGAGATTGACGCCGCCAAGGCCAAGCGCAACGAGGCCGTAGATGGCCGCGGAATAACCGAGGCCGGTCTGGTAGAAGAACGGGGCGACCACGCCGAACGCCAGCTGCGCGCTGGCCGCCGCGGCAAACACCAGCACGAAAGCCAGGAAGCCCGGGCGGACAAGCGCGTCGCGAAGAATGCCGGCGGTACGACGCGGATCGAACGGCGCCCGCCGCTCGGCCGGCAATGTTTCAGGCAGAAGAAATACGACGATGGTGGCGACGATCGCAGCGGCGATGGCGATGACGACGAAGACGCCACGCCACGAGGTCAGCTCGACAATGAAGCCGCCAGCTGCAGGTGCAAGCACGGGCGCAAGCCCCCAGGCGGCACCCAGCAGACCGGAGATCGCGGTGAGCTCACGGCCGCGGAAGCAATCGGCGGCCACCGCATAGGCGACGACGAGACAGGTACAGCCGCCGATGCCCTGCAGGAAGCGCAGCGCGAGCAGCAGCGAGGCGCTGGTAGCGAGCGCGCAGGCGATGCTCATCGCGATTAGCACCGACAGCCCCGCGAGCAGGACGTTGCGGCGACCGAGCGTATCGGAGGCGATTCCAACAGGCACCAGCGCCAGACTCATGCCGAGCATGTAGGCGGTGACGGTGTTCTGCATCGAGGCAGAGTCGGTTGCGAGATCCACCACCATCTGCGGCAGGCCGGGCGTGTAGGCGTCGAGCGGAATCTGGCTGAATGGCACGACGCACAACAGGATCGGCACGATCCCCCCCCTCGCGCGACCGACGTCCGAAGCAAGTGCAGTCATGGCTTACGCCCCCTCGATCCCCGCGGGCCCTGTCTTTTCGTGCGCGCAATGAGAGGCGACGATGCAGGTTGCGGATATTGACGCGCGGAACGTGCCAGAACTGTGTGTAGAAACTCTTAGAGGTGGCCGTATCGATACCGACGTTGATGGCCGACGTTCCGCCCCGGGGAACCTTCAAACAAAAAATGCGAGAACAACCCCATGCACAGTACAAATCATAGAGGAATTTCGCGTGGCATGGCGCGAGCACGGGCGCTTGACACGTCGGGCAAAACAGGCGCTCGGCTGCATGATCGCCGATTGTGAATACGTCATCGCGCCGCTGCCGTTAACCGCTCGGAAGCCATCGCCGCTACGAATGCAATGCGCTTCGCTTCGCCACGAGGCGCTAGGCGCCGATCAGGTCAGGAAGCCCTCGAGCGCTTCGAGAAACTGCCACGGCGCCTGAAGCTGCGGCACATGTGCGCAACCCGGAATGATCTTGAGTTCGGCACGCGGCAATCCGGCGGCCAGCTCATGCGACATCGGTGGAGGCGTCGCTTCGTCGTGCTCGCCGACCAGAACGAGCACCGGAACCTTCACCGTGGCGAGCTCAGCGCGGAGATCAAGGCCGGCCAAAGCGTCGCATGCGGCGCGAAACACGTCGAGGTCCGTTCGCAGAAAGGCTTCACGACGGTCCCGCATCAGATCGGGGTGCCGCTCCTGAAACTCGGGCGCGAACAGGCGTCGCATCGCGACGTCGGTGATGGCCTGCAGCCCCTTTTCGCGCGAGACCCTCGCCATATTGCGAAACGCTTCGCGGCCGGGCTCCGAGAAGGCAGCGCCGCTGTCGGCGAGAATGAGCTTGCTGGCAATCGCCGGATGCCGGATCGCCATCTGCAAAGCGATGAAACCACCATAGCCATTGCCGAGCACGATTGCCGGCGCACCGCCCGCGGCATCCGTCACAGCCTCTGCCATCCGGTCCGCGACCGCTGCAAGGCCACCCTCCACCGCGCGTGAACCGCCGAACCCCGGCAACTCCGGCACGATGGTGCGAAACGATGTCGCAAGCTCCGGCACGATCGCATCAAAGCTCGCGCGATCCGACAACAGCGAGTGGAAGAGGAACAGCGGCGCCCCCTCGCCCGATTGCGCGGCGTTGACGGTCCCGTTGGCAAGAAGCCTGTCCATGTCCGGTCTTTTCCTCACTTCAGCGGTCGTTGGCGTGCCCTGAGAGCCCCGACTGATAAATCAACTGTCAGGGAATTCAAGCATTTGGCCCTTGACGTGAAATATCACGACTGAGATATTAACGCCAAGGAGACCAAATATATGATGCTTTTGCGCGAAAATATCTACGATCGTCTCAGATCTGATATTTTAGCATGCCGCCTCGCACCCGGCGATGAAATGCGCGAACAGGACCTGGCCGAGCGCTATGACGTGAGCCGGCAACCGGTCCGGGATGCGCTCCTGCGGCTGCAACGCGAGCACCTCGTCACGGTGCAGCCGCGCCAGGGCTATCGGGTCACGCCGATCTCGCTCTCGGACGCCCGCGACCTCCTGCGCTTCCGTCTTGCACTGGAGCCGGCCTGTGTCGCCGAAGCCATCGAGAGCGCGCCCGACAGCGTCTTGAAGTCGCTTGACGAATTCCGCCGCTTCTCCGGCAACCACGAGGACTTCATCGCCTACAATCGCGGTTTCCACAGCGCGCTCGCCCACGCCTCCGGCAATCGCCGCATGGCCACCGCGCTGTGCGACCTGATCGGCCAGGCCGACCGGCTGGTCCGCGTGAGCATTTCCAATCTGAAGGGCCACGATCCGGCAAAGCTCGTCGCCGAGCACGTCGCTTTGATCGACGCCATGCAGCAGCGCGAGACGCGAACCGCCGCGCGCATCATCAAGGCCCATATCGGAGCCACCGAAAAACGCGTTCTGCCGGCGCTCAAGCGCAACGCCGTCATCGTGGAAGAGAGGTCGTCATGAACGTTCCGTCGAAACCCACGTCAATCGACGTCGAAACCCACGGCAATTTCATCGATGGACGTGAAGTCGAGGCCGGGAACGGCGCAATGCTCGATGTCCGTAATCCCGCCACCGGCGACGTGATCGCCCGCATCCCCAACTCGACCGCCGAAGACATCGACCGCGCCATGAAGAGCGCGCGCGCGGCGTTCGAAAGCAAGGCCTGGGGCGGCTTGGATACGCGTGCGCGCGCCCGACTGGTCAACAGGCTCGCCGATGCCTTCGAGGCCAATCTCGACAGCCTTTACCGGCTGGAGACGCTCAACAACGGCCGTCCGCTCAACGAGACCCGCGCGCAGCTCTCGCGCCTGCCCGATTTCTTTCGCTACTTTGCCGGCGTCGCCCTGTCGCGCCGCGACTCCGTGATCCCCGTCGAAGGCGCGTATCTGAACTACACGCTGCGCACCCCCATCGGCATCGTCGCCAATTGCACGCCGTTCAATCATCCCCTGATGATCCTGTGCAAGTCACTCGCCGTGGTGCTGGCGACCGGCTGCGTGACCGTGGTCAAGCCGTCCGAATACACGCCGCTGACGACGCTGAAGCTGGCGCAAATCTTCACCGAAGCGGGCCTTCCGCCTGGCGTCTTCAACATCGTGCTCGGCCTCGGCCAGAGTGCGGGCAAGATGCTGGCCGAACATGGCGACATCGACAAGCTGGTGCTGACCGGCGGCACCGAGGCCGGCCGCATCGCCGGCAGCGCCGCCGCAAAAGTGTTCGCGCACCAGACCATGGAGCTCGGCGGCAAGACGCCGGTGATGGTGTTCGACGATTTCGACGTCGACCGCGCCGTCAACTACGCCGCGTTCGGCGCCTTCATCGGCGCCGGCCAGACCTGCGTCTGCGCCTCGCGCCATATCGTCCAGGCCTCGATCTATGACGAATTCGTCGAGAAGCTGCAGGCGAAGACCCGCACGATCCGCGTCGGCGATCCCTTTGATGCGAACACCCAGATGGGTCCCGTGATCTCCGCCAGGCAGCGAGATCGCGTCCTCGCCTATGCCGGCTACGGTCACGCCGACGGCGCGCGTCTCGTCACTGGCGGCGTTGCCGCGAAGGTGCCGGGCCATGAGAACGGTTATTTCGTCGAGCCGACAGTGTTCGCCGATGTCAGATCCGACATGCGCATCTTCCAGGAAGAGGTGTTCGGTCCCTTCACCTCGGTGACGCCGTTCAAGGACGAGGCCGATGCGCTGCGGCTTGCCAACGACTCGCCGTTCGGCCTCGCGGCCGCGATCCGCACCCGCGACGTCGCGCGCGCCCATCGCGTCGCCGCCTCCGTTAAGGCCGGGATCGTCTGGATCAACGATCACCACCGGCTCGACCCGGCATCGCCCTGGGGCGGCGTCGACGATTCCGGCATCGGCCGCGAATGCGGCACCGAAAGCTTCAACGACCATTTCAACACCAAGAGCGTGATGGTCGCGACGCACGAGCAGCCGTTCGACTGGTACCGCGACACGGCCAATCAGAAGCGACTGAACTAGCAGAAACGACAAGCGGCAAACGCCCAGAGAAGGCGGGCCGCATCAACGGGGATAACAGGGAGAGCGTCTATGTCGACATCGGTGAACGCAGGCGGCCGTCTTAATCGGCTTCCGATCGGACCATTCCACCGCCGCATCATGCTGCTGATCGGCATCGGCATGTTCTTCGACGGTTTCGACATCTATATCGCCGGGACCGTGCTCAGCGTGACGCTGAAGACGGGCTTTTCGACCCTCGCCCAGAACGCGGCCTTCATCTCCGCGACCTTCGTCGGCATGATGCTGGGATCGTTCGGCACCGGCTTCCTCGGCGACCGCTACGGACGCCGCTTCACCTATCAATTCAATTTGCTGCTGTTCGGCATCGCCTCCCTTGCCGCCGCGTTCTCGCCGAACATGGCCTTCCTGATCGCCTGCCGTTTCGTGATGGGCGTCGGCCTCGGCGCGGAAAACGTCGTCGGCTATTCGACGATGACCGAGTTCGTGCCCGCGCGCACCCGCGGCAAATGGCTGGGCTTCACCGCAGTGTGCGTGGTGACGGGCCTACCCGTGGCGCTGCTGGTCGCATCCGTGCTGGTGCCGCAATTCGGCTGGCGCTCGATGTTCGTGCTCGGCGGCGTCGGCGCGCTCGTCGTCTGGTACATGCGCAAGTCGCTGCCGGAATCCCCGCGCTGGCTGGAGGCCGTCGGTCGCACCACTGAAGCGGAAGCGCTGATGCAAGCGATCGAGAAGGAGGCCGCGCAGGGCCAGCCCTTGCCCGCGCCGGCGCCCGCGATCCCGGCCCCGGTCGCGCCCGATCTCGGCACGCTGTTCACCGCGCCCCTGCTGTCGCGGATGATCGTGGGCGCCGTCTGCCTGATCACGATCAACACCCTGCTCTACGGCTTCGTGACCTGGCTGCCGGTGTTCTTCGTCAAGCAGGGCCTCTCGATTGCGACCTCGTTCGGCTATTCGCTGCTGATGGCGCTCGGCGCGCCCATCGGCTCGGCCATCGGTGCATTGACCGCGGACCGCTGGGGCCGCAAGCCGACCATCATCGGCGCCTCGCTGATCGCGGTCGTGCTCGGAATCCTCTACCCCATGATTTCGGATCCGATCCTGCTGCCGGCCGTGGGCTTCGCGCTGACCGTGCCGATCTACGTGCTGGTCGCCCTGCTGTTCGGCATCTACATCCCAGAACTGTTTCCGACCGAGGTCCGCCTGCGCGCCTCCGGCATCGTCAACACGCTCGGGCGCGGCGCCACGATCGTCACGCCGTTCCTCGTCGTGTCGCTGTTCGAGTCGCGCGGCGTCGCCGGCGTGATGGCGCTGATGATCGGACTGCTGCTGGTGCAGATCATCACGGTCTGGGCGCTCGGCATCGAGCCCAGGCATCGCAGTCTCGAGGAGTTGAAGGCGGAGGAAACGGCTTCGCCGGTGCTGAAGGAAGCTTCCTGAGAGGCTGCCGGGACGAACGCGGCCTGCATGGTTCGAGACGCCCGCTTTGGCGGGCTCCTCACCATGAGGGTCTGATATCTTGCCGCAAAACGCGACCTCATCCTGAGGGCCCGCCGCAGGCGGGCGTCTCGAAGGATGGGCCGCAGCCCCGTAGCCCGGATGAAGCGATAGCGTAATCCGGGTCCTCCATCCGCGTCGGGACATGTCCCGGATTGCGCCGCGCTCCATCCGGGCTACAAGGTGTCGGCCGGGATACGATGGAGCGCGTGATGACCGCAGACGCTACTGACCTGAACTACGGCTCGATCGGCGCACTCCTCGGCGCCCTGCACGCCCGAAAAATATCTGCATCAGAGCTGCTCGCGCATACCATCGCCCGCATCGAGGCGCTGGACGGGCCGATCAACGCGATCATCGTTCGTGATTTCGATCGCGCCAGAGAGGCCGCGCGCGCCGCCGATGCTGCGCTCGGCCGCGGCGAGCGGCTGCCGCTGCTCGGCATCCCCGTGACTCTCAAAGAACCGTTCAACGTCGCCGGCCTGCCGACGACATGGGGCTTTCCGCATTTCAGGGATTTTAAGCCGAGGGAAGATGCCCTTGTGGTCTCGCGGCTGAAGGCGGCGGGCGCTGTCATCATCGGCAAGACCAACATCCCGATCGGCCTCAGGGACTTCCAGAGCTACAACGAGATTTATGGGGCGACGAACAACCCGTGGGATCTCGGCCGCTCGCCCGGCGGCTCCTCGGGCGGATGCGGCGCGGCGCTGGCCGCAGGCTTCGGTCCGCTCTCGATCGGCTCGGATATCGGCGGCTCGATCCGGGTGCCCGCTCATTTCTGCGGCGTGTTCGGACACAAGCCGAGCCTCGGCCTGGTGCCGCTGCGCGGCTACAGCCTGCCGCCGGCCCCGCCCGTCCCCGGCCAGGGCGATCTCGCCGTCGTCGGGCCGATGGCGCGCACCGCCTCGGATCTCGCCTTGTCGCTCGACGTGATTGCCGGTCCCGACGAGACGCGCGACGGCGTCGGCTATCGCCTCGCGCTGCCTGCACCACGTCACGACCAGCTCAGGAACTTTCGCATCCTCGTGATCGATACGCATCCGCTGATGCCGACCGGCGACGCCGTGCGATCCGCCATCGGACGATTGGCCGAACGGCTCGAACGATCGGGCGCACATGTCGCGCGCGCGAGCGCATCGCTGCCCGATCTCGGCGAGTCCGCGCGGCTCTACATGAAGCTGTTGAACGGCGCGCGAAGCCCGCGCCTGACAGCGGCCGCCTTCGCCGAGGCGCAAGACGCTGCCACAGCACTCTCGCCCGACGACCGCAGCTTGCAGGCCGATCGCGCCCGCGGCTGGGGCATGAGCCATCGGGACTGGCTGGCGGCCGACGCGGCTCGCCTGCAGCTGCAGCAACGTTGGCAAGAGTTCTTCCGCGAGTTCGACGCGGTGATCTATCCGGCCGCCACCGTGCCGGCCTTTCCACACGATCATTCCGAGCCGTTCGACGCACGGCAGCTCGACATCGACGGCAAGCCCTACAACTATTCCGATGCGTGCTTCATCTGGGCAGATCCGGCTTCGACCTGCGGACTGCCTGCGACCGCCGTTCCAATCGAGCGCACGCCGTCAGGCCTGCCGATCGGCGTGCAGATCATCGGACCTTATCTGGAAGACTGTACGACGATTGCCCTCGGCGGGCTCATCGAACGCGAATTCGGCGGATTCGTCCCACCGCCGTCGCTCTCTGCAATGTAATCTGTGAGACGGCCTAGGCAGCGCGGCAAAACATGCCAGCGCATGCTCCGGCCAATGGCGTTGGTCCACGCCTGGGCGGGGTTAACGCTACGCCGGCGAGCCAGAAAGTCCTTGACGCAACAGAACACCATGGATTTGGATCGGTCGGAAGATCTTGATTAGTCGATGGACGGAGCCGACCTGTGGGATTTTTGCTGAGAATTATGCTCGCAACCGCTCTCGTGAACCTTGCTCCAGCCGTCGCCAAGGCGCCGAAGAAAGCCGTCGCTTCTCCTGCCTTGCAAAAGGAATTCGACGGCTTCATCGAGAAGTTTCGCGCGGCGCTGAGAACAAACGATTCCGCTGCCGTCGCCAGTATGACACGATTGCCATTCATGAACGACAGCGCAATTCGCGACGCCGCGCAATTTCGCGCCAAGACCTATCCGACCTCGTTCACGGCGAAAAATCGCGCGTGTATCGAGCGCGGCAAGGCCGTCTACGATCGCGATCAAGAGAACAATGACAATTACTTCGTCTTCTGCGGCGAGCTCATCTTCGTCTTTACCAAGACGCCGGCGGGATTCCTTTTTACGGAGGTCGGCGCGAATGACTGATCAGGCAACAATGCTATCCACTGCCGCCGGACGTATGATCGGTTGCCTCGCTCAGCGACGTATTGGATACCGCAACCCAGGCAATGGGCCGCACTCATCAACGGAAAGACTCGCCGCGAGCACCACGAGTCGGCTCAGCGACTTCGCCTTCGGTCATAAGCGCCGTTTGGAAGGTCGGCCAGTTGCTTCCGGTCTCCCCGATGAGCCGACAGCTGAGGACGCCGCCCCGGCGACAAAGGAATTATTGGCTTGCCGCCGCAGCGGCGGTCGCCACATATTTCGTGTAGAATTCGGCGACCCGGCCGCGCCACATGCCGACGAACGCCTCTGACGTCACGTTGTCCACCGATTTCCAGGTGCGCTTGAACGCCGGAAGTGCATTGCCCCAGATCGCGCGTTTGCACCACCTCTCACCCTTCTCCTTGCCTTCGCTGGTGGCGCACATTGATTTCCAGGCGGTCCGAGCGGGCCGGCTGATGTGCTCAGCGGCGCCTTCCCAGCCCTGCTGATGGATCAGGTAAAGATCGCTCATGTCCGGCGTCCGGTGCGTGATCCACTCGAACTGGACGCCTTCGGTAATGATTTTGTAGGCGGCCGCAACGGCGTTGTCCCGCGGATTGCGGATCTGTCCGAAGCCGAACTTCCCGAATTCATATTGGCTCAGCTGAAACAGGCCGATATACGACCCGGTGCGTTGATTGGGGTTGAAACCCGATTCGATCTTGGCAACCGCCATCATGAAATTGAAATCGAGTCCAAATGCCTCGGAAGCGCGCTTGATCTCTTCGGCCGGCGTTCCGACCGGAATGTCCTTCAACGCACGCGGGACGATCTCCGCCGGTTTCTCGGCGGGCGGCAGTTCGGACCAGACGTAGTAGACCAGATAACGGAAATCCTGCGTCGACGCCGATTTCGGAGCATCGTTGGGCGCATCGCGTTCTGCCGGCATCGGTTGGACGATATCCTGTCCCAACGACGCCAATTTTGGCGCGACGGGTTCATCGACGATGTCGGCTCCGGTGCTCAACGACCCGGAACCTGCTGACGTCACCGAGCCAAGCTCTGCTCTTTCTGCCCGAAGCGCAGCCGCAAGCCTGGCGGATGCCTCTGCGTACACGGCAGGCGTCACCATGTTCGCAGGAGCCGTCATGTTCGCTGCCGCTTCCGGCATGACATCCGGCACCGTCGCGGCCAGTCTGTTACCGGCGGCCAGACAAAGTCCAAGGGATGCGATGACAACCACGATGCAGCTGGTCTGCAAAACCTTCACTGCCGGAAGTCCACGGATGGCTTCTGTATGAAGGCTATTCGCATGTTCCTGCGGCCTAGGTTAGTCCTCCTTCGTAGAATCGTATGGTTTAAATGTGGTGAACGAGAGCGGACTTTCTGCCTCGCCACACGTCGGCGCTATGGGTGCCGCCGATGGCCGATCGAACTGGCAGCTTCCGCTGTATCACCGGCAGCGACGAAGTAGACGCCCTGGTTTGAAGCTCCGGCCCAATAGTTCCGCATTTTACTTTCGCGCCGACTGCGCTTCCACCGCCTGCACGGCGACATCAGCCACCTGTCGCAGCGCTTCGCGATCCGCGCCCGAAGACGCCATCACGCCCATGCCGACCGACACCGCCGAGACATAGCGCGCGAGCGCGGCGGGATCCGACGTCGGCTTGAGATCACCTTCGGCCTTGGCGCGGACAAAGCGATCGCGGAGCTGGTCCTCGTTCTGGGCGCGGCGGGCGGCGAGCTCGAAGGGGACGTTCTCGGAGCCGGTGCCGCAGGCGATGCCGCCTTGCACGAGCAGGCAGCCGGGCGGATTGGCGGGATCGGTCTGCTTCTCGGCGATGCCCATCAGCATCCGTTCGGCGACGTCGCGGGCGGTGGGGGCTGCGACCACCTCGTCCATCCAGGCGCCGCGCAGTTTGGTATAGCGGTCGAGCGCGGCCTTCAGCAGGCCTTCCTTGTTGCCGAAGCAGGCGTAGAGACTCGGCGGGTTGATGCCCATGGCCTCGGTGAGCTGGGCGATCGTGGCGCCCTCATAGCCATGGCGCCAAAACACTTCCATCGCCTGGTCCAATGCCACATCGGCATCGAATTCGCGGGGGCGTCCCATGCCCATGACTTCAGTCTCCTCACAATCGGCGCTTCGCCCCAATCAACGCCCGATGCTATCTAGTTGTTCTCGCTTTATTTTCTCTTTCGCCTTTCCATTCTTGCGGTAAGCGGCTACAATTTTCTTAGCGAATGTTACATAAGTATCTTGCGCCGCGATATCCAGCTTCACATCTGTAGTGAACACTACATATCTGGAGCGCGCAAATGCCCCCCTCCCAAAATACCTCCCGCACCGGCCGTATCCGCCGCCTTCTCGGCGGCGTCGCCATCGTGGGCGCCCTCGCCGTAGCCGGCTCGATCGCGACCGGCCACTACTTCCGTGCCGCACAGGCGACCGCGACGGCGGCCGCGGCTGAACAGGCCGTCCCTGTGACGGTCGCGCTGATCGAACCCAAGCAGACCGTGCTGTGGGACGATTTCTCCGGCCGGCTGGAAGCCATCCAACGCGTCGAGCTTCGCCCGCGCGTGGCCGGCGCGATCCTCTCCACCAATTTCACCGAAGGCGCGCTGGTGAAGGCCGGCGACGTCCTGTTCAAGATCGATCCGGCGCCCTACGCGGCCGAGGTCGACAAGGCCGCCGCTCAGCTCGAAGCCGCGAAAGCGCGCGTCGTGTTCACCCAGAGCGAGCTCGAGCGCGGCGCGCAGCTCGTCGGCAACGCGGTCGTCACCCGGCGCGACTACGACCAGCGCGACAACGCCAATCGCGAGGCGATCGCCAATGTGAAAGCAGCCGAGGCGACGCTCCAGACCGCCAAGCTCAATCTGGACTACACCGAGGTGCGCGCGCCGGTGGAGGGACGCGTCGGCAAGATCGAGGTCACCGTCGGCAACCTCGTCGCCGCCGGCACTGCCTCCCCCGTGCTGACCTCGCTGGTCTCGGTCAATCCGATCTACGCGTCCTTCGATGCGGATGAAGAGGTCGTGCTGCGCGCGCTGAACTCGATCGCAGACGGCTCCGGCAAGCGCGGCAATCTCGACCAGATCCCGGTGGAGATGGCGACGTCGGGCGGCCTCTCGGCCAAGGGCCACATCCAGCTCATCGACAACCAGGTCAACGGCCAGAGCGGCACCATCCGCGTCCGCGCGGTATTCAAGAACGAGGACGGGCGCCTCATCCCCGGCCAGTTCGCCCGCGTGCGCATGGGCCAGCCGAAGCAGCAGACCTTGGTGATGATCGACGAGCGCGCGATCGGCACCGACCAGGACAAGAAGTTCGTGATGGCGGTCGGCGACGACAGCCGCGCGGTGTATCGGCCGATCACGCTTGGCGGCGCGGTCGATGGCCTGCGTATCGTCACCGCGGGCCTGAAGCCCGGCGACCGCATCGTCGTCAACGGCCTGCAGCGCGTGCGCCCCGGCGCCCTCCTCAAGACGGAGATCGCGGCAATGGGTGCGCGCGGGCTGCAGGCCTCCAACCACAGCAACCAGGACGTGGTGCAACGTTAGTTACGTCCTTCCGGGCCGCGCATCACGCGAGCTCGGAAGGACGACGTCATAGACCGACCAGGACAACGCTTCTCGATTCCGGGCGCGGGCTCAGCCGCCTTCCGGAATAACGGGAGAGCTGTCTCTCGCGCAGGGGCAAAGCCATGAATCTCTCAAAGTTCTTTATCGACCGTCCGATTTTCGCCGGCGTGCTGTCGGTCCTGATTTTTCTCGCAGGGTTGATCTCGCTGTTCGCGATGCCGATCTCGGAATATCCCGATGTCGTGCCGCCTTCGGTGCTGGTGCGCGCGACCTATCCCGGTGCCAATCCCAAGGTGATCGCGGAGACCGTGGCTACTCCCATCGAGGAGCAGATCAACGGCGTCGAAGGCATGCTCTACATGTCGAGCCAGGCGACCACCGACGGCGCGATGACGCTGACGGTGACGTTCCGGCTCGGCACCGACCCCGACAAGGCGACGCAGCTGGTGCAGAACCGCGTGCAGCAGGCCGAGCCGCGCCTGCCGGCCGTGGTGCGCCAGCTCGGCATCATCACCAAGAAGTCCTCGCCCGACCTCACCATGGTCGTGCATCTGCTGTCGCCCAACGGCCGCTACGACATGACGTATTTGCGCAACTACGCGGTGCTCAACGTCAAGGACCGGCTGGCGCGGATCGACGGCGTCGGCGACGTCCAGCTCTATGGCGCCGGCGACTATTCGATGCGCGTCTGGGTCGATCCACAGAAGGCAGCCGAGCACGGGCTCACCGCCAGCGACATCGTGAGGGCGATCCAGGCGCAGAACGTCGAGGCCGCCGCCGGCGTGGTCGGCTCCTCCCCGAACGTCAGGGGCATCGATCTCCAGCTCTCGGTCAACGCGGAAGGCCGGCTCGCGAACGAGGAGCAATTCGGCGACATCGTGGTCAAGACCGGCACGCGCGGCGAAGTCGTTCGCCTGCGCGACGTCGCGCGCATCGAGCTCGGGGCGTCCGAATACGGCTTGCGCTCGCTGCTCGACAACAAGCAGGCGGTGGCGATCCCGATCTTCCAGGCGCCCGGCTCCAACGCGCTGCAGATCTCCGACAACGTCCGCGCCACCATGGCCGAGATCAAGAAGAACATGCCGGAGGGCGTGTCCTACCAGATCGTCTACGATCCCACCCAGTTCGTGCGCTCCTCGATCGAGGCCGTCATCCACACGCTGCTGGAGGCGATCGCGCTGGTGGTGCTGGTGGTGATCCTGTTCCTGCAGACCTGGCGCGCCTCGATCATTCCGCTGCTGGCCGTTCCGGTCTCGATCGTCGGCACGTTTGCGGTGATGCACGTGTTCGGCTTCTCCATCAACGCGCTCAGCCTGTTCGGCCTGGTGCTCGCGATCGGCATCGTCGTCGACGACGCCATCGTCGTGGTCGAGAACGTCGAGCGCAATATCGAGGCCGGACTGTCGCCGCGCGATGCCACCTATCAGGCCATGCGCGAGGTGTCGGGGCCGATCATCGCGATCGCGATGGTGCTGATCGCCGTGTTCGTCCCCCTCGCCTTCATCTCCGGTCTCACCGGGCAGTTCTACAAGCAGTTCGCGCTGACGATCGCGATCTCGACCGTGATCTCGGCCGTCAACTCGCTGACGCTGTCGCCGGCGCTATCTGCCTTGCTGCTCAAGGGTCACAACGAGCCGAAGGACAGACTGACGATCATCATGGAGAAGAGCCTCGGCTGGTTCTTCCGTCGCTTCAATCGGGCGTTCACCTACTCCTCGGAGAGCTACAGCGGCACCGTCACCAAGGTCATCTCGGGCAAGGCCGCGGTGATGGGGCTCTATGTGGTGCTCGTGGGCCTGACTGCCTTTCTGTTCCAGCAAGTGCCGAGCGGCTTCGTCCCCGGTCAGGACAAGCAATATCTGGTCGGCTTCGCGCGCCTGCCCGATGGCGCAACGCTCGACCGCACCGAAGAGGTGATCCGCAAGATGAGCGACATCGCGCTGACCCAGCCCGGTGTCGAGAGCTCGGTCGCCTTCCCGGGCCTGTCGATCTCCGGCTTCACCAACTCCTCCAACGCCGGCATCGTGTTCTCGACGCTAAAACCGTTCGACGAGCGCAAGGATCCCGCGCTCAGCGGTCCCGCCATCGCGGCCGAGCTGAACAAGAAGTATGCGGGCATCCAGGAAGCCTTCATCGCCATGTTCCCGCCGCCGCCGGTCAACGGCCTCGGCACCATCGGCGGCTTCAAGCTGCAGATCGAGGATCGCGCCGGCCTCGGCTATGAGGCGCTGAACGAGGCAACCAAGGCGTTCATGGCGGCGATGCAGAAGGCGCCGGAGATCGCCGGCGTGTTCTCGAGCTTCCAGGTCAACGTGCCGCAGCTGTTCGCCGACATCGACCGCACCAAGGCGCTGCAGCTCGGGGTGCCCGTGACGGAGGTGTTCAACACGCTGCAGATCTACCTCGGGTCCTACTACGTCAACGACTTCAACAAGTTTGGCCGCACCTATTCAGTCCGGGTTCAAGCCGACGCGCCGTTCCGCGCGCGCGCCGACGACATCAGGCAGTTGAAGGTGCGCTCATCTTCCGGCGACATGGTGCCGCTGTCGGCGCTGCTCAAGATCCGCCAGAGCGCGGGGCCCGAGCGCGCGATCCGCTACAACGGCTTCCTGTCGTCCGACATCAACGCGGCGGCTGCGCCCGGTTTCTCCTCGGGCCAGGCGCAGGAGGCGGCGACGCGGATCGCGGCGGAGACGCTGCCGCCCGGCTTTGCCTTCGAATGGACCGACCTGACCTATCAGGAGTTCATCGCCGGCAATTCCGGCATCTGGGTGTTCCCGCTGGCGATCCTGCTGGTGTTCCTGGTACTCGCCGCGCTCTATGAGAGCCTGACCCTGCCGCTCTCGATCATCATGATCGTGCCGATGGGCTTGCTCGCCGCGATGTTCGGCGTCTGGATCTCGAAAGGCGACAACAACGTCTTCACCCAGATCGGGTTGATCGTTCTCGTGGGACTCTCGGCCAAGAACGCGATCCTGATCGTGGAATTCGCGCGCGAGCTCGAATTCGCAGGCCGCACGCCGATCCGCGCTGCGATCGAGGCGAGCCGCTTGCGGCTCCGTCCGATCCTGATGACGTCGATGGCGTTCATCATGGGCGTGCTGCCGCTGGTGCTCTCGACCGGCGCCGGCTCGGAGATGCGACGGGCCATGGGCGTTGCCGTGTTCTCCGGCATGATCGGCGTCACCGTGTTCGGCCTGTTCCTGACGCCGGTGTTCTACGTGCTGCTCAGAACCATCACCGGCAACAAGCCGCTGGTGCATCACAGCAGCGACACCAGCGCGGCACCGGTCCAGAGGCTTCACGAAGCCCAAGGACATTAAGTCAAGGGCACTAGATCAGGGAAATCCCCGAGATCAGCAACAGAACGAGCACGGTCTTGCGAAAGACCGTCTCGTTGACCCGGTGAAAGGCGATCACGCCCAGCGCCGAACCGGCGAACAACGCCGGCAGGCTGATCGCGAGGTCGACGAAGACTTTTGACGACAGGTCCTGGTGCCCGACCAGCAGCGCGATGGCGAAGACCTGCATCGCGGCGATGAACGGCTGTACCAAGCCGCGCTGCTCACTCTTGGGCATGCCGCGCATGTCGCACCAGATCGTCGGGATCGCGCCGGGCATGGCGGTAAGACCGCCGACGAGGCCTCCTCCGAATCCGATCAGCGCGACCCAGTGACGGCCGACAGCCTCGCCGGCCGTCACCAGCGTCGGCCGCAGCAGCATATAGGCGGCATAGAGCGCGACGATGACGCCGAAGCCGCGTCTGAGCAGATGCGTGTCGGTGGTCTGCAGCAGCGAGACCGCGATGGGAACGCCGATCACGCCGCCGACGATCAGCAGCAGGCTGCCCTCCCAGCGGATGTTGCGCCGAAGCGCCCAGAGATTGGTTGCCTGCACGCCGATGCTGCACGCCATCATCAGCGGCACGGCTTCCAGCGGCTGGAACACCCGCAGCAGGATCGCCCCCGCCACCGCCGAGAACGCGAAGCCCGAAAGCCCCGAGACGAACGCGCCGGCGAAGACGGCGGCGCTGAGCAGGATCAGAGTCGTGACATCGGGCACGAGCAGTCCTCCGGTCAATCGTAGGGAATCCGCGGGACCGCAGCCGTGGCGCTCTCGGTGCAGGCGGCCGCCTCGAGCGGAAGCGACACATGAATCGCGTGGGCGTGGGAGCGTTCCAGAACCGCCAATCCCATCAACTGAAGCGTGACGAGTGCCGCCGTGAGTGCGACCGCGACGATGTTGGCGTTACGCCCGTTCGAATGTGGGGTGGCCGGCGGCGCGCTCGCACGCATCAGATCGGTGGGCATGTCCTGAAATTTCCTCTTCGTTGCAGGCCGGAATGATTTCATTCAAAAGCAATGTGTCGTGCGGCTCGCTCAGCAAATGACGATAGCGCTGCAAGGCGCGCCGCGCGTCGATCTCGCGCTGGCTGCGAATGGCGGCACCGACGCGCGCGACGATGTCGCGGAGCCCGGCGATGAAAGCAGGTGACGCCGTTCGCATGACAATCTCCTCTCAATGGCACGAGAGACTGACGGGATTCACGCCCGCCTGCTGTGAGTTGCTTCACACGAAGATCGAGACCGCCGCACAAGAAATCGTGTGACGTGTCTGTAGAAGAGAACGCCGCCAATCGCGTCATTCGATCGAATGAGGCGCGATAACTTTCAAATGATGCTGCTGATTGAACCTATCGCGCGCTCGCGCGACCAGCCTGCGCCCGCGGGCGCGCGTCAGTGCACGAGCGGATTGGAAAATCCCGCCGCAAGCTTGACGAGATCGGCCTGGCGCGAAACGCCGGTCTTGGCGAAGACGCGATGCAGATGCGTCTTCACCGTCGTCTCCGCGATACCGAGCGCGATCGCCGTCTCCGGCACGCCGCCGACCTCGACGATCGACTGCAGCACCCTGAGCTCGGCCGGAGTGAGGTCGAACGTGCGGTCGATGAGACCGGCGCCCGAGCGGCTGTCGAGTTCCGCCCTCCAGACGAACAAGGCCCCAACGGCCGACGTACGTTCGGTCGCTCCATCGCGCAACAGCGACGGCAGCGCGATGACGTTGGCGACATGGTAGGAACCGCTGTGCGACACCAGCGGAATTTTCCGGCCCGCCGCCGCGGCAATGGCGACCTGCCCCCCGTCACGGAAGATATCGCGCAGGGCCAGATTGGCCTCCGACGAGCGCGCCACGAGCCGGCCCGAGACCGACCGCAGCACGTCGGCCTCGGCCAGAAGCGCCTCCGCGGCGGGATTGCTGTGGACGATGTTGCAGGTGGCATCGAGCAGGATGACGCCGGCACTCAGCCGGTCCACGACATCGGCGAGCGCGATCGCGTGCTGCTGCTGTCGCTCGATCGCCTTGTTGATCAGCAACGCCCGGCTGGTGTGTGCGACGAGGGACTGCATCCGCGCCCGCTTCTCCGCATCGAGCATGTCACTGCCCGGGATCACGGTCAGCAGCATCGGACACGACGACTGCGACTGCTCCAGCACCACGTTCGCGACATCGGCACAGCCCTGCGGGCGCAACCATTCCTGATAGAAGCGGCCGCGGCGATATTCCTCGAAGTCCACGAGATCCGGGATGTTGCACACCTCGCCATAACGGGGGAGCCTCGCGAGCGGATCGTACTGGGCGTAGGTCTCGGCATAGAGCTGGATGTAGTGCGGATCGACCCCACAATAAAAATGCGTCGCGCCGGATTTGCTGACGGGATCCTTCGAGATCAGGCCGCAGGCCCGGCTGCCGATGAACGCATTAACCTTGACGATCACCTCGCTCCACAACTCAGGGTGGAGGCCGGCGTCATAGATGCTCTCGATCAGCTCGGAATGTTTGGGAGGTCGGGGCATCGGAAGAGCCAGTGGTCATGCATGGAGACTGCGAAATGTTCTTCGTGCCCGGCGGCTTCTGTGAGTCTCTCACGGGAGCAAAAGGTTCAATTCCGGCCGTGATTTGCTGATCAGTTGACGAGCGGATTGGCGAATCCCGCCGCGAGCTTGACGAGGTCGGCTTGCCGGGACGCGCCCGTCTTGGCGAAGACGCGGTGCAGATGCGTCTTCGCAGTTGTTTCCGCGATACCGAGCGCAGCCGCCGTTTCCGGAACGCCGCCGACCTCGACGATCGACAGGAACACACGGAGTTCGGCCGGCGTGAGATCGAAGGTCCGCGCGATCAGTTCGCCGTAGGACTGCCCTCGAAGCGACACCGCGCGCAACAGCAGCGCGCCGACGGCATCGCCGACGCGTTCGCTGCCGTTGCGCAGCACCGACGACAGCGGCAAGATGTGCGCGACATAGCGCTCGCCGTGGGGCGACAGCAACGGAATCGCGTGCGCCCTCGCGGCGAGCAGGGCAACTTCGCTGCGGGTTGCAAACGCCTCGCGCAGCCGCTGATTGGCTTCATTACTGCTGGTCACGAGCCGCCCGGCAACGGACCGGACGACCTCGTCCGCAGCGAGCAGGCCATAACCGGCGGAATTGGCATGCACCACCCGGCAACAGGCGTCGAGCAGGAAGACGCCGGACGCCAGATTGTCCAAGACATCCGCCAGCGCCGCCGCCAGGGTCAATTTCGAATCGATGGCGCGGTTGATTAGCAGCGCGCGGCTGGCGTGGGGAACGATGAGCGAGAGGCGGTGCTTCATCGCGGGATCGACCATGCGCCGGCCCGAGAGCACCGTCATCATCACCGGGCAGCTCGCATTCGACTGGTCGAGCACCACGTTGGCCGCGTCGGTGCAGCCCTGCGGCTGCATCCATTCCTGATAGAAGCGGCCGCGCCGGTACTCATCGAAATTGACGAGCTCCGGGATGCTTACGATCCGGCCGTGTGGCGGCAGAACCGTGAGCGGATCGAACTTCGAATGGGTCTCGGAATAGAGCTGGATGTAGTGCGGATCCGCCCCGCAATAATAGTGCGTGACGCCGAACTTGCTGATGGAGTCTTTGGAAAACAGCCCGCAGGCCTGGCCGCCGACGAAATCGCGGATGCCGGTGACGACGTTGTTCCACAACGAGGGATCAAGCCCGGCATCGTAGATGGACTCGACCAGGTCAGGCAGTTTCCGCGTTCCGGGCATGGCTCAAAATGGCACTGAATGATCAATGCCAGGAAGCGTAACACAACCAAAGCACGCGACATCCTCCGATCGGATGAGGCGCCGGCCGGGCGGATGGAGCCCGGCCGGCAAGCATCGCGTTCAGGCCGCCAGGGCTGGTGCCGGCTCAGAACGCGACGCGAACGCCGCCTTTCGCGGTGCTGGTGCGGCTTGGACGTAGGCGACCGGGTCGCGGCTCAGAACGAACCGAACGCGCTTCGCCCGGACGTGGTGCAAAGTAGCGACACCACCCGCGCCGCTCACATCTGGTCCCAGCCAACCTTCTCCGCGCTCTCCGCCCAGACCGCGGCGCGATAGATCTCGCGCCCGCTGTTGTCGCGCACGCGAATCCAGGCGTCGCGATCGCGAAGATCATCGCGCCAGACGAAGAGATGCCGCGCCATCTCGTCGGCCACGACGATTGTCGCCTTGGCATGTTCGAACACCATACCGCCCGGATCGATCTTCACGACATTGCCGACCAGGAGGTCGAAGAAGAAACGGCGCATTCAGGACTCCGCTGCCCGGCGGCGCACGCAAAGCTGCATCACGAGCTACTCCACGCGCCAGAACGGAGGCGACACTGCGGCATAAAGGAACATGTCAAATCCCTTTCTTCTGGCTGAAATCGACAGCCAACTGAAATTCAGTGGAGCGCACTCACAGCACCCCGCCGCTCCTGACGTCGCTCGGCGTCGCGCCATAGGTCCGCCGGAAACAGCGGTTGAAATAAGAGAGATCGCCGAAGCCGACGTCGTAGGCGATCGAGCTCACCGGCCGCGCGGCGAAATCCGGCTCACGCAGCATGCGATGGGCGCGCTTGAGACGTTGCTCGGTCAGGAACGACGAGAAGGTCTTGCCGTCCGCCTCGAACAGGCGCTGCAGATAGCGCGGGGTCACGCCGAGCTCGTGGGCAACGCTTGTCACCGACAGATCCTGCTGCCAGCAATTGTTGGCGATGAGGAACTTCGCCTTCTGGAGCCGCGCCGCCTTGACTCCGCGCCGTCCGGTCACCTCGCGGGCGTGATCCGTTGCGCCGAGAACGAGCGCCAGAAGGTCATGCAGATGCGCGACGCCGAGCTGCCGCATCGCAGGCACTTCCAGCGTCTTGTCGCGCACCAGCGCGATCGCATAATCGACGAGCAGTCGCAGCCCGGTGGCGCTCTCCGGAATGACGCGCATCACCGCGTCGTCGACGTCCACGATCATCGGAGCCAGCACGCGCCTCGGCACGCGCAGCGAGAAGCCACTTCCCAGCAAAAGCCGCTCGAAGATCGTGACGTCCTCCGCACTCGTCAGGACCGCCTCTCCGGCCTGAAGCCTCACATCGTGTCCCCGCTCGGATATGCCGAGAACGCCGGACCTGTTCACGATCAAAGCGAGACTGTCGTCGCCGTCCGCAACCAGCTGCTTGGTTCGGACGACCCGCGCTCCACACAGTCCTCCGATCAGCAACTGAGCTTCCGGCAGGACGTGGGACGTGAAGCTAGCCGCCGCCGGCTTGCCTTCCCTTGCCTCGACCTCCGCCCTCACCACGCCGCGGCAATAGAACTCGCGCAGGAGCGGCACGCGCTCGTCTTCCGGAATGTCGTCCGTTGAAACATTAAAGATGGAAAAATCATCCTTGCCGTTCACCGCAATCTCTCCAATCGAAAAACAAGTCCGACCATGCGCCGAGATCCCGCCGCGCTCGGTACGCATCGCGCATTGCCTCCGTTACGCAACGAGGCTCTTCTTCGCGTGGCGCCATATACGAAAGTACCAAACGACGTGCGTCCTGCGTTTGGATGACCCGGAGGCCCTGCTCATCACAATGGATTGAGATTGCGCGTATGCGCGGTTCGCGATGTGAATTGGATCACACGGCGTCGTTGCCGTTGTCGGTTCGCCGGGCAAACGGCGCGGCGAAACCGGCGGCGATCTTGACGAGATCGGCCTGCCTGCCCGCTCCGGTCTTCTCGAACAGCCGGCCGAGATGTGTCTTCACCGTCGTCTCGGCGACGCCGAGCCTGGCCGCAATGTCGGGAACGCCGCCGATCTCGACGATAGCCATCAGCACGCGCAATTCGGACGGAGTCAGCCTGAACGCCGCGGCGATCGCATCTGGCACGAGCGACGATACCATCGACGCCCTTTGAACGAAGAGCACGGTGGCCGCCATATCGCGCGGCGCGTGGTCTTCCCGCCTCAGCGGAAAGGCATGGAGCAGATAATGCTGGCCGTCGGACGATGTCACCAGATTGGTCCGGCGGCGACGAGCTGAATGAGTTCCGGGGTCCGCGACGATTTCAAACAGGCTGCGGAATATTTTGTCGGCCTGGGTGTTGCGGGCGACAATTCTGTCGCCGACCATTGCGAAGAGATCGGCATTTGCAAAGAGCTGACGGCACGCCGCGTTGGCATGCACGACCCGCCCATCCGCGTCGATCAGGCAAATCGCCGTGCTCAGTCCGTCCAGGACATCGGCAAGATCCGCAACGGTATGCGAGCGGGCCCCGATCTGGCGGCCCATGACTCGCGATCGCTGGAGGTGAGGCGCAAGAAGCCGCATGCGCTCGCGCATCGCGTCATCGACGACTCCGCGGGACCGGTGACGCAACACCTGTAGGATCGTTGTACGCGCGTCCGATCTCTCGAGCGTGACTGCCGCAAGGTCGATCGCGCCCTGCGGCTCCAACCACTCGCTATAGAAGTTCGTCGCCACGAACTCCGGATAGGGCATGACGTCGGCCACGCCGAGCGTTCGCCCCGTAGCGAGCCCGAGGCTGCGATCGAGCAGCGGATCGAGCTCGACATATCTGTCACGATAGAGCTGGCGGAACCGGGACTCCGTGCCGAAATGCTGGTGGATCTCGATCGAAAGCCCGGCTGCGTCCCGGGACAGGATGGTCGCGGCACAGCCGCCAACGAAATCGGAGACCTGCTCCAATGCGGCGCTGCGCAGCGCGGGATTGGCCGCCGCATCGTAGATCTCGCCGACCAGCGACGAGAACCGGTTTGCCTGCAGGATCGTCATCGGATGGACGATGCGATCGGCGTGGAGCCCCCGCCGCGCGAGGGGTGAGCACGTCGGGAACTGGCGAAGGAAACGGGCCGGCCAATCGCCGCCCCGGACGATGACAAAACGCGACAGCGCGATGCTGGAATATCGAACATCGTCCTTGCGTAACGTCAACCTCAGGATGGAGCTTGGACGTTTTCGCCAAAGACTAGGATTCATGCGAACAGCGATCGGGCTGTGTCCCGATGGTCACGCGTCCGCTCGCTGCGGCCCATCGCATTGCCGCCGATCCTGGCGACCGAACACCGGCGTCGGCAAATTATTTCCGGTTCTCCTCGCAGAATTTCAGCGCCGCGAGCGCCTCGCCCGCACGCGGTATCTGCATCTCGATGCTGTCTTCGTCATCGTCCTCGAAATCGAGCGTGAGGCGCTTGGCCTTTGAGAGCCGGTCCATGATCGACTGGTCGTACTCGAAGATGCCGCGCACGGTGGTCTTGTCCATGACCTCCCATTTCGCCCTCTTCATGATGTCGGCGTCATCGGTGCCGACATCGGCGCGGAGGATCTCGCCGACCTTGTCCCATTCCCAGCCGTCATAGATCATCACGATCACGATCGCCTTGTCGGAATAGGTGATGACGATGACGTAGTCGCGGTTCTCGTCCTCCTTGTCCTTGTAGCCGCGGCTCGCATTGCAATGCGTGTCCTGGGTCCGCTTCTCGATGGTCCAGTCGCCGACCTTGGATTGTTGCGCAAGCGCAGGCCTTGCGCCCAAGGCGGCTGCGCTCAAGGCGCCCGCGAGAATTCCGGCGGCGAGAAGAGATCGTTTCATGTCGGCCTCCGGCGCGTTCCCCGCGCCGAGATGACCATCTCTGCCGGCGGCTCGCAAGGGTTTCGGGCAGCGGGCGAGGCAACCGGCCGGCGGCCGCCCTACCCCCGTCGCAGCACGATCGCGATCGGGGTGAAGGTGTAAACCTCCTCGCCGTTCTGGTTGAACATCGTCCATTTCACCAGCGCGATGCCCTGCGGCTTCGACTTCGAGGGCGTCAGGCTCATGACCTCCCCGACCAGATGCAGGCGGTCGTTGGGTCGCACCGGAATGGTCCAGCGCAGCCCGTCGACACCGGCGCCGATCAGCGGATGCGGGCCGAACGGGCGAGCCTGGATCGCGAGGTTCATGGCAATCGCGGCGGTGTGCCATCCCGAGGCTGCCAGCCCCCTGAACCGGGTCGCCTTGGCCGCCTCATGGTCGAGATGCATCGGCTGCGGATCATACTCGGCGGCGAAGCGCTTGATGTCGGCCTCGGTGACCTGAACTTCCGGGGACTTGAACCGCATTCCGATGGTGAGATCGTCGAACCACTCGACCTGCGCCATGATTTGCCTCGCAATTTGGTGCGCCGCTACCGGGAGTGCGCGGCTAAGAGGATTTAGCGAAATTGCGATGTAGCGGGTCCGCGGCGCACAAACCAGCCCTGGGTTCCCTGCGAAACCTCTTTCCCGATGCGACGAAACACCCCTGAAACAGATGGCCGGTTAAGTCGTTGTCAAAATAAATACAGGGACGGCCACCATGCAATTCCTCCTCGACCTGATCTACGACTATGCCTGCTGCCAGAACCTCGTCGCGCAGCCGCTACGGGAGGACGAGTTATGATCGAGCTGATCTCGGCCCTGCTCGCCCTTTGCAGCATCGGCATCTTTGCGGCGCATGCGCTGGATGCCTATCGCACCACGCACTACTGAGCGCTTGCTCTTCGTTTGAGCATGATCTTTTCGGAAAACCGCTGCACACTTTGCGCTAACGCGGTCCTTCGGGTCCGGATCATGCTTTAGAACGGCCGCCGGTAAAAATGCTCTGAATGCGTTGCCGGCGGAAACCTGTTGGCGAGCGCGAGCGCGGCCTTTTCATCCGTCTCGAGCGCGATCTTCTGCGCGAGCATCACGTCGCCGGGCACGAGGAAGCCTGAGGGGACGAAGCACCAGCCCATCGTCGCGTGACCGGCGTCATCGACCTCGTGGACGTTGGCGGCCGTGCCGTAGTGAATGCGATACCTCTTGCCGGTATCGCAGCCGATGACGTCGAAATACCGGTGCTGTTCGAACTGTGCACGCTGCTCCGCCGTCAGCCACTCGGCCAGAAGCCGGCGGCCCCGCGCATCGGGCGTGTTCTCGCCGAAGAAGCGCCGGTAGAGTTCGCGCAGCGCGTGCAAGCGCGCACGCGCAGGCGCGCGGAACCACAGTGCCGCGAACATGAGCAGCTCAGATCAACCGCCGACCAGGCGAGGATAGAACAGGGTTTCCTGCGCGGTCGGATCGAACGACTTGATACGGGTGACTTCGCCGGGTCCGGTTCTGTAGGCGGCGGTGAAGCCGGCTCCGGTCAGCTCCCGAAAGCGCTGCTCAGCTCGCGCCAGCGCTTCGGCATTGCCAGGATCAAACTCGTGGCGGGTGTCGCCAGTCTGGTCCATCACGATCTGGGTTGCCATAGTTGAGTCTCCTCATGCCCAGCCCTGAATCGATCAAAGCAAACCTCATGCCGTCGGTTCCCGAAGGCAACAACTTTCTCGCACCAACGCATCACGCCTTGCTGAGCAAGAGCGTTTTTCGAGCGAAGTGGACGCCGGTTCGCGTGACGGGCTCTCGTCAGCGCGAGGCCGCCGCCCCTCCCCCCTCGTCGATCTGCCGGCCCATCAGCGCGATTGCCTTCTGATAGACGCCGGCGGCATTCCAGGCCTCGATGGCCGCGAAATTCGGTTCGCCCGGCTGGTAACCGGCTCCCGCACGCCAGCCGTGGGCCTTGAGGAAATTGGCGGTCGAGTTCAGCGCATTGGCGGCGACCTCGAGATTGCCGGTGCCATAGGCCAGGATGTTCTTGGGCATGAACTGGGTCTGGCCGACCTCGCCATGCATGGAGCCGCGGGTCGATCCCGACAGGGTGCCGCGGTCGATCAGCTTCAGCGCGGCGTAGAGCTGGTCGGTGAAGAATTCGGGACGGCGGCAGTCATAGGCGAGCGTCGCAATCGAGGAGAGCATGTTCTGGTTGCCACGCTGGCTGCCGAAGCCGGTCTCCATGCCCCAGATCGCGATCAGCGGCCCCGGCGGGACGCCGTAGCGCTGCTGGATCGAGGCGAACAAGGCGGCCTGGGACTGCTTGAGCTGCCGCCCCTTGGCGACGATGGTGGTGGCGCCGCGCTTGGCGAGGAACTGGTCGAGCGACAGCGAGAAGCTGCGCTGGCCGCGGTCGGCCGCGATGGTCGCGCTGGCGTAGTTGGCTTGCATCAGGGCGCCGATCGCGGTCGGGCCGATGCCTTTGCCCTGCGCCTCCGCGCTGAACTCGCGCTTCCAGGCCTCGAAGCCGGCCGGCGAGCTGCCGCATTGCGCGGCCTCGGCCGAAGGCAGGGAGAGTAGCAGCGCGGTCGCGCCAATCACCGCCGTTGCGACTGTCCTGCCCTTGATCATTGCGCATTCCTCTTGCTGGTGCGCGACCGGCTCGCGCAAGCGCATGATCCTACGCCCGTTGCGATCGCTCAAGTCCCGATGGCTACAATCAATACAAGCAAAGCCCTTGACACCAGCGGTCACGCCTCGTCCGTTCCCAGCAGGAAATCCACCATGATGCTCTGGTGCTGCTGGTACATGTCCGTGCCGGTCCCGGTCACGCAACCGATCCTGCGGGCGGCTGCGATGAACGGCGAAACCTCGGGCTTTGTGATGACGCAGCCGCAATAGGCTGATGGCGCAAGCCGCGCCACATCGACCGGCAGCGGATCGCCATCCTTCATCCCTGCGGGCGTCGCATTGGCGACAAAATCGAAGCCGGCCGGATCCGCCGAGCCGATCCGCACCGACGCCTTGCCCAGTCTGTCGAGCTGGCCGACCAGTGTGTCGCGCCGCTCAGTCGCGCTGTCGTGGATCGCAAGCTCGCGGACGCCGGCCTCGACCAGCTCAAGGGCAATCGCCGAGCCCGCACCGCCGGCACCGACGAGCAGCGCCCGCATGCCCGCAGGGTTGATCCCTTTCGCCCGCGCCGCGCCGACGAAGCCGAGGCCGTCCACCATGTCGCCGTGCCATGCGCCGTCGGGACGCCGGCGCATCAGGTTCACGGTCCGCAGGAAATGCGCGCGCGCCGTCGCGCTCGCGCAGGCCTGGTAGCAGGCGAATTTGTGCGGGATGGTCACGACAATGCCGTCGAGGTTCTTCAGTCGCGTTGCCACCGAGAGGAAGTCGGGCAAATCTACCGGCGCCACCTGGACCGGCACGAGAATGCCGTCGTGCCCGCGCGCGGCGAAGGCGGCCGACACCCCCGCCGGCGAGCGCACCTGTGCGATGGGGTCGCCGACGATGACGTGGAGCCGCGTGGCACCTTTCGGAGCCGGGATCATGTCGCTCAAGCCCGGGCCTCCGCGTCGGTCCCGCAGGTCAACTCCAATCCGTCCAGATTGCCCTCCTTGCGCCATCTGTCGAGCATCCGCAGGAACGCCACCGGCCCGCGCCAGTACTGGCTGTTTCTAGCCGCGATAGGATCGAACACGCCTTCATTGTTGTAATAGCCGGGCGTGCACTCGGCGAGATAGGTCTGGCGGCCGATCGCGGCCTTGACGACCTCCTCGACCCAGGCGTTTTCGGCGGCGAGCGTCGGCTCCAGCGTGCTGGCGCCACGCTTGCGCGCCTGATCGATGACATAGGCGATGTGCTGCGACTGCTCGTCGATGATGTGCGGGAAGTTCGCGCTCTGGCCGGCCTGCACCGTGACGATCAGGAAGCAGTTCGGAAAGCCGCGGCTGTAGAATCCGTGCATCGTCTTGACGCCGTCGCGCCAGCGCTCGGACAGGCTGATGCCGTCGCGGCCATAGACCTCGAAGCCCATGCGGCGCGCGTAATCGGTGCCGACCTCGAAACCGCTGGCGTAGATCAGGCCGTCGAGCTCGTAGGCCTTGCCGTCGACGACGACGGCATTCTCCGTGATGCGCTCGACGCCCTGCCCTTTGGTGTCGACGAGATGCACGTTGGATTGATTAAAAGTGTCGAGATATTCGTCGTGGAAGCATGGCCGCTTGCAGAATGCCTTGTACCAGGGTTTTAGCGCCGCCGCGGCTGCTTCGTCCTTCACCACGGCGTCCACGCGGGCGCGGATCTCTTCCATCTTGCGGTAGTCGGCCTGCTCGATGACCTTCAGCGCCTCCTCCATCGAGGTCACTGGCTGCGGCTGCCGGCGCGGCGCCAGCAGGATCTCGCCGAGGAGGCCGGTCCAGCCGTCCTGCACCAGATCCTGCTCGAAGGGCTCGCCCGAGATCACGGCGGTGAAATTATCCATGCGCTCGCGCTGCCAGCCGGGCTTGAGGTTTTGCGCCCAGGCTTGATCCGTCGGCCGGTCGTCGCGCACGCCGATCGCCGAGGGCGTGCGCTGAAAGACATAGAGCTCCTTCGCGGAGCGGCCGAGATGCGGCACGCATTGCACGGCGGTGGCCCCGGTGCCGATGATGCCGACGCGCTTGCCGGCAAGGCCCGTGAGATCACCCTCAGCGGTGCCGCCGGTGTAGGCGTAGTCCCAGCGGCTGGTGTGGAAGCTGTGGCCCCTAAACGTCTCGATGCCGGGAATGCCCGGCAGCTTCGGCCGGCTCAGCGGGCCACCGGCCAGAATGACAAAGCGCGCGCGGATCTGGTCGCCGCGATCGGTCTCGACCAGCCAGCGTGCCTCCTGCTCCTGCCATTCCATGCGCGAGATGACCGTCTGAAACAGCGCGCGCTCATAAAGCGAGAAGTGACGGCCGATGCGGCGCGAGTGCTCGTAGATTTCCGGCGCCCGCGCATACTTTCGCACCGGCATGTAGCCGGTCTCTTCCAGCAGCGGCAGATAGATGTAGCTCTCGGTATCGCAGGCAGCTCCAGGGTAGCGATTCCAGTACCAGGTACCGCCGAAATCAGCGGCCTTTTCCACGATACGAAAATCTCTGATTTCGGCTTCGCGCAGGCGGGCACCACAAAGCAGCCCGCCGAAGCCGCCGCCAACGATCAACACCTCAGTCTGTTCGCTGAGAGGCTCGCGCACAAAGCCGGGATCGGCCCAGGGATCGTCGAGATAGCGGCCGAATTCGCCCGTGAGCTCGACATACTGCGCCTTGCCGTCGGCGCGCAGACGGCGGTCGCGCTCGTCGCGATAGCGCGCACGGAGTGCGGAAACATCGAGCGTAGATGCGCCGGCTGTGCCGGTCTTGTGTCTTTCCGCTGACATTCATTTCCTCCACGGCGGACGCTGCTTCGCCGGCAGCTGTACTCACGTTAGCCCTGAAAAAGTGACGCACGCAATCACGTCCGCTGTTTTTTGCGTGAACGCCGCGTGACGTTCCGGTAACCTCGCGCGCAAATCACAAGCCTACGCCACGCAACGACGTGGCAATCCGGAGGAGACAATGCAGGGATTGATGATGGACATGCCGCTCCTGATCAGCGGCCTGATCCAGTATGCCGCCGACTATCACGGCGAAGCCGAAATCGTCGCTCGCGAGATCGAGGGCGACATCCATCGCTATACTTATGCCGACGCGCATCCGCGCATCAAGCGCATGGCGCTGGCGCTCAAGCGGCTCGGGATGACGCAAGGCGACCGCGTCGGCACGCTGGCCTGGAATACCCACCGGCATTTCGAGATGTTCTATGCGGCCCCCGGCATGGGCTACGTGCTGCACACCGTCAATCCCAGGCTCTTTCCCGAGCAGCTCGTCTACATCATCAACCACGCCGAAGACCGCCTGCTGTTCATCGACCGGGCCACGCTGCCGATCGTGGAAGCGATCGCGTCGCAGCTCAAGACGGTCGAAGCCTTTGTCGTGATGTCCTCGCGCGAGCGGATGCCGGAAACGAAGCTCGCCAACGTGCATTGCTACGAGGAATTACTGGAGAAGGAGAAAGACGCCGGCTTCACCTGGCCGGAGTTCGACGAAAAATCCGCTTCCACCATCTGCTACACCTCGGGCACGACCGGCAATCCCAAGGGCGTGATCTATTCGCACCGCGCCGCGATCCTGCAGACCATGACCTGCTGCAATTTCGACTTCCTGCCGGGCCATGTCGAAGGCGTGCGCGAGGTGATGATGCCGATGGCGCCGCTATTCCACGGCAATGGCTGGAACATGCCGTTCACCGCGCCCTACACCGGCTCCAAGCTGGTGCTGCCCGGCCGCAACTACGAGCCCGACAAGCTCTATGAATTGCTCGAAGGCGAGAAGGTGACGCTGTCGGCGGGCGTGCCGAGCTTCTGGCTGATCCTGCTCGACTGGCTGGGGCGGACCGGCAACAGATTCTCGACGTTGCGCGCGACGTTGTCGTCGGGCTCCGCCCCGCCGCGCGCCATGGTCGAGAAGCTCAAGCGCGAGTACAATGTCGACTATATCCAGGCTTGGGGCATGACCGAGGCGCTGGGGTGCTCGATGCCGGGCCTGCGGCCGGGCTCGGAGCACCTCAGCGACAAGGAGAAGTTCGACCGCCGGCAGGTCTCCGGCCGCGCCTGTTTCGGCACGAGCTTACGCATCGTCGACGATGCCGGCAATGAGCTGCCGCGCGACGGCAAGACGGTCGGCCATTTGCGCGCCCGCGGACCGTGGGTCGCCTCCGGCTACATGAAGTTGGAGGAAGGCCTCGACCGCGACGGCTGGCTGATCACCGGCGACATGGCCGTGATCGACAGCCAAGGCCACGTCACCCTCACCGACCGCTCCAAGGACGTGATCAAGTCCGGCGGAGAATGGATCTCCTCGATCCAGCTCGAGGATATCGCCTTGTCGCATCCCGACGTGCTGCAAGCCGCCGTCGTCGCCATCGCGCATGAGAAATGGCAGGAGCGCCCCCTGCTCCTCGTCGTGCGCAAGAAGGGCGCGACCGTCGACGGCAAGACGCTGCTCGAGCACATGCGACCCAAGATCGCGAGCTGGTGGCTGCCCGACGCCGTCGAATTCCTCGACGAATTCCCAATGACCGGCACCGGCAAGGTGCTGAAATCGGCGCTGCGCGAGAGATTTAGGGAGTATCGCATCGCATGACGGCACCTGATCGCATGCGGACAATTCTGCGCGCGGTCTTCATGTTTTGGTCAATTCGGGAGCGATATATCGAGGCCTCGCTCACCTTGGATCGAGGACATCATGACGTTTTCCGGATTGGGCATGCATCTCGGCAATCTGTCGCGCCTGTCGAATGCGCTGACGCGCTCCATCAGCCCGGAGAATTTCACCGGCGAAAAGGGCAAGGGCGGCATGTCGATCGACGGCCCCGCCGCGCGTCAGGCCCGCGATCTCGGCCAGGGCTGGAAGGTCTCTCCTTATGTCGTGATCGAGCCCGGCGCGACGTTCACGCTCGCCGACATCGAGGGCCAGGGCGCGATCCAGCAGATCTGGATGACGCTGGCGCGCGGACGCCTGCGCCACTCGATCCTGCGCGTCTACTGGGACGATCAGGCACAGCCGAGCGTGGAATGTCCGGCCGGCGATTTCTTCGCCTGTGGGTGGGAGGAATTCGCGCAGGTCTCCTCACTGGCGGTCTGCGTCAATCCGGGCCGCGCCTTCAACTGCTACTGGGAAATGCCGTTCCGCAAGCGCGCGCGCTTCACGCTGGAGAACCGCAGCGAGGAAGCGCTCACCATCTACTACCAGATCAACTACACGCTGACCGACGTGCCGGAAGACTGCGCCTATTTCCATGCGCAATTCCGCCGCACCAACCCGCTGCCTTACAAGGAGGTCTACACCATCCTCGATGGTGTCAAAGGCGCCGGCCATTATGTCGGCACTTACATGGCCTGGGGCGTCCACAACAACGGCTGGTGGGGCGAGGGCGAGATCAAGTTCTTCATCGACGGCGACGGCGCATTCCCGACCATTTGCGGCACCGGCACCGAGGACTATTTCTGCGGCGCCTACAATTTCGATCCCCATGTCGCCCATGCCGGCGAGGCCCCGTTTCAGCAATCGCGCTATCAGGAATTCACCACGCCCTATGCCGGCCTGCCGCAGGTGATCCGCCCCGACGGCGTTTACCGATCGCAGCAGCGCTTTGGCCTCTATCGCTGGCACATCCCCGATCCCGTGCGCTTCCGGAGCGATCTGCGCGTGACCATCCAGGCGCTGGGCTGGCTGCCCGGCGCGAAAGACGGAAAATATCTTCCATTGCAGGACGACATCGCCTCGGTCGCGTTCTGGTACCAGACGCTGCCGACGGCACCCTTCCCGACACTGCCCGGGCCGGACTATCTCGAAATCGCATAGGCCCGGCCGCTCTTCGATCAAGGAGACCAGAGATGCTCTACCCGATGTCGCCCAAAGTCGTCGAGCTCAAGCGCAAGCTCGAAAGTTTCATGGACCGGCACATCTATCCGAACGAGGAACGCTTCTATCGCGAGGCGGAGGAGCTCGGACCGTGGAAAGTCTATCCCGTCGTCGAGGAGCTGAAGCCGCTGGCACGCGCTGAAGGTCTCTGGAATCTGTTCCTCCCGGAGTCGAGCCACGGCGCGGGCCTGACCAATCTCGAATATGCCCCGCTCTGCGAGGTCATGGGCCGCTCGCACCTTGCCCCCGAAGTGTTCAACTGCTCGGCGCCCGACACCGGCAACATGGAGGTGCTGGAGCGCTACGGTTCGGAGAAGGACAAGGAGCGCTGGCTGAAGCCGCTGCTCGCGGGCGAAATCCGCTCCTGCTTCGCCATGACCGAGCCGGCGGTGGCCTCATCCGATGCGACCAACATCGAAAGCTCGATCGTGCGCGACGGCGATCATTACGTCATCAACGGCCGCAAATGGTACACGACCAACGCCACCGATCCGCGCTGCAAGATCTGCATCTTCATGGGCAAGACCGATCCTGACAATCCGGATCGCCACAAGCAGCAATCCATGATCCTGGTGCCGATGGACGCGGCGGGCATCGAGGTGAAACGGCCCCTGCCCGTGTTCGGCTTCTACGGCGTACCGGATCGCGCCTCGGAGGTCGTCTTCACCAATGTGCGGGTGCCGAAGGAAAACATGCTGCTCGGCGAAGGCCGCGGCTTCGAGATCGCACAGGGCCGCCTCGGCCCGGGCCGCATCCACCATTGCATGCGGCTGATCGGCCTTGCCGAACGCACGCTGGAAAAGATGTGCCGCCGCGTCCGCAGCCGCATCGCCTTCGGCAAGCCGGTCTCCGAGCAGACGGTGACGCAGGAGCGCATCGCGGAAGCCCGCATCATGATCGAGCAGGCGCGCCTGCTGACGCTGAACGCCGCTTATGCCATGGACACGGTCGGCAACAAGGTCGCGAAAAGCGAGATCGCGATGATCAAGGTCGCCGTGCCCAACATGGCCTGCCAGATCATCGACTGGGCGATCCAGGCCCATGGCGGCGGCGGCACCTCGAACGATTTCGGTTTGACGCAGGCTTATGCGACGGCACGTTTGCTGCGCCTTGCCGACGGACCGGACGAGGTGCACCGGAACCAGATCGCGCGGTTCGAGCTGAAGAAATATTCGAATGTCTAAGCCGACGCTGGCGCGTCAGTACTGGAGACTGCGCAAGGGGATCGGCGTCTAGTCGAAGCTTGGCGGCTCCTGGAAGGGCGCAGATACGTTCTGATTCGAAATCGCTTCGAGCATCGCTCCGAAAATGATGAACGGCAGATAGAACGCAAGCATGATCGTATTCCTCCTGATGTGACAACCTTGGCCCGCAGGGCCAGGTTCCTCAAATTGACGCTCGCCCGCCTCGGAACATTTTCGGCGCTTACCAAGCTACCGACGAAACCGAGTCACAGGCCGTATCAAGAGCGCATCGCGTCAACCGCATGGGCGATCAGAACGACTGCGCTTGCGGCAATGAGAAACACTAACAACCAGCTCACGTCCGCCTCCGATCCCGGAAGTGAACGCGTTCATCCATGCACAGTCAAAAACCATCGGTCTGGAACCGCTATTCCGCGGCTCGCTGATGCTTCGCGGCAACAATTGCATCTGCTATCGGCGCTATCGGCAGAACGCCAAGAGGAGCAACGCGCCGACAACGCATGCTGCTAGGACTAAAAACCAAACGCCCATACAGTCCCCCGACTCAACACAGGCGAGTCAGGATTAGCCTTGCGATTTGGCTTTGAAACGTCTGTCGCCGGTTTTCCCCAGGCCAAGCGCAATCATCTGCTTGCTGCGTTAGTCCAATACCTCCACCGTCGCTGAGCGGCCGGCGACCAGCGACACGTTACCCGGAACATTATCCAGCGCGATCCGTACCGGCACACGTTGCGCGAGCCGGACCCAGCTGAAAGTCGGGTTGACGTTCGCGAGCATGCTGGCGCCTTCGGCGCGGTCGCGGTCCTCGATGCCGGCGGCGATGCTCTCGACACGGCCTGAGAGCGTGGTCTTCTCGCCCATCAAGCGCACCTGCACCTTGTCGCCGACGCGGATGCGCGCGAGCTTCGTCTCCTCGAAATAGCCTTCCACATGCAGCGTGTCGGTGTCGACCAGTGCCATCACGCCCTTCCCGGCCGTGACGTAGGCGCCGGGACGCAAATCCATGTTGGTGATCACGCCGTTCACGGAGGCATGAACCTCGCTGCGGTCGAGGTTGAGCTGCGCCACCGCGCGGTCGGCGACGGCCGCATCGAAGGCCGCCTTGGCCTGGAGCTGGGTGGCGAGCACCTGCTCCTGCTTCTGCTGCGACACCGCGTCGGTCGTGAGCGTGCTGTAGCGCTTCAGATCGGCATTGGCCTGGTCGAGCGTCGCCTGATGACCGGCGACCGACGCATCGGCCTGCCGCAGCGCCAGGGCAAAGCGCTCGCGGTCGATCCGGAATAACACGTCGCCGCGACGGACCTTCTGGTTATCCCTAACCAACACCTCCGTGACGAAACCGGAGACATCGGGCGCGACCTGCACCACATCGGCGCGCACGCGGCCGTCACGGGTCCAGGGCGATTCCATGTAATAGACCCAGAGCTCGCGTCCGACGACGAGCGCAAGCACGACGGCTATGACGGTCAGCGCGATGCGGCCGAGCCAGACAAGATTCCCCTTCATGTGAGGTACTCCGAGAGATAGACGACGCCGCCGAGAAGGCAGACGAAAATTGCGAAATCGAACAGCGCGCGGTGCCAGACAAGCCGGTAGAGGTCGAAGCGCTGCATCAGCCGGCGGAGAAGCGCGCTGAGGACATAGGCGACGATGATCCAGAGCAGCAGTGCTGGCACCAGCACGCCGTAGATGTCGATCACATATCTCATGCCGCAACACTCTCTGCGCGCGGCCGGTAGGCCGGCGCGTCCGGAAACAGGCCGCGGCGGATGCCGACGAGGCCGATCAGGGCGTCCTCGCGCGCGCTGTCATTGGGATCCTTCACCGCCTGGGCCAACGCCCGGTCGACGCTCGTCAGCAGCTCGCTCGGCATTCCATTCCCCGTATAGCTGCGGCAGGCCATCGCGAGCTGATCGAGCATGTCGTCGATGACGGCAATGGTGGATGCCGCAAGCCCGTAGCGGGCGCGGCGCAGGTCGATGATGTTGATGCCGATGCGGAGCTGGGCCAGACTGTCGGCGTCGCGGCGGTCGCTCTCCGAGAGAAACGCGATACGCTGCACCAGGAGCCCAAGCCGGTGCAGCATGAGGCCGGCGAACTCCGCGCGGTCGCGCTTGCCGCGGCGTTCGGCGGCGACCGCGAGCGTCTTCCAGTTCGACAGCACCAGGCGGTTGGCGATCCATTCGGCACCCACCCCGCGCGCGATCCGCGTCACCAGCTCGGCGATGACGACGCCGACGAAGAAGGCGACGGCGGAGTTGGCAAAGGCCGCAAAATCCGCGCTGTAGGTCGATTGCAGCGCCAGCAGCGTCGCGGTGTTCGCCGCGAGCGCCATGCCGGTGCCCGCCGTCGCTGGCCGGCTGATCAGGAAGCCATAGAGCAGGAAGGTCGGCGCCAGCGCGACGATCAGAACCTCGATATGGGAGATCGCGGGCACCAGCGCGAACAAATAGACCGCGACCACCACGATGGCGACCAGCGACCACAAGCCGAAGCTGCGGATGAAACGCGCGGGCTCGTCCTGCGCGGCAAAGAATGAACAGGCGACCGCGGCCATCATCGGCGCCGATGCACCGTCCGGCCAACCGGTGCCGATCCAGAACGCGCAGCTGATCAAGATGGCAATGGCGGCACCGGCCGCCGACCACAGCGCAAGGCCGCGATCCCGGTGGCGCACGGGCGCGGCGCCGGCCTCGGAATGGAACGCAAGGTCGACGGTTGAAACGTTGCTGTTCTCGGCGATCGCCTCGGTCAGCTCGCGGCAGTCGCGCGAGAGGTCGACGAGCTCGCGCAGCCGCAACAGCAGACTTGTGGTGATGATCCGCTCCCAGTCGGCGCTGTCGTCGAGCACCGCCTGCTGCTCCGCGATCGCGGCGCGGATCCGCTCGGCCGGCTGCCGCGCGCTGACGTCGCTCACGACCCATTGCGCGAGGTCTTCCAGCAGCCGCTTCAGCTCGGGCTGCCGGCGCAAGCCGTCCTCGCCCAGCGCCGCCAGCCGGTCCTCGAGCGAGGCGATCACCGGCAGCAGCGTCAACATCCGGAGCCGGATTTCACTGAGGCCATTGACGGCATTGCGATCCGTCAGCCGGTCATAGGCAAGATGGGTGGAGAGCGTGTCGATCTCGACGATATCGGTCGCGAGCTTGAGGCGCTTGCCGCGGCGGGTCTCATTGGTGCCCTCGCGCAGCAGCACGACCTGGCTGAGACGGCGCGCGTCCGATAGCCAGGTGTCGACGCGATGGGCGACCGCAGGCGCGACACTGCGGGGAAACACGATGGTCGAGACCAGGCTGGCACAGATGATGCCGAGCGAGATTTCCTCGAGCCTTGCCACTGCGGTATCGAAGATGGCACCGGGCTCGGAGACCGCCGGGAAACCGATCAACGCCACCGTGTACCCCGCCAGCATGAAGACATAGCTGCGCGGCGTGCCGTCGAGCAGCGATAGATAGAGACAAAGCCCGACCCACAGCGCGATGGCGAGGCAGAGCAGTTCCGGTGCGTCGATCAGGTTCGGCACCAGCGCCACCGTCATGACGGCGCCGACCAGCGTGCCCATCACGCGGAAGAACGCTTTCGAGCTGGTTGCCCCCGCCAGCGGTTGCGAGGTGATATAGACGGTCGCCATCGCCCAATAAGGCCGCGGCAGGTCCATCGCGAGCGCGATGACGAGCGCCAGCATCGACGCGGCGAACGTCTTCAAAGCAAAAATGAGGTCCGCGTGGCGGACCAGGAACGGCTCATCTGCGCGCATGGCTATTTCGCCTCGGGACCAGTCTTGAAGTCTTGCAGCCGACTGGCCCGCTGTTCGATGCGCTGAAGAGTCTCGAATGTTATCGCAAGTTCCTTGGGCCCGATATCCTTCAGGAGGCTGGCCCGCACCCGGCGCAGCACCCGGTTGGTCTCCTCGACCTTGGCCACGCCGGCTTTCGTCAAATGTAGCGTTTTGGCACGACGGTCGGTGGGATCTTCCCGGCGTTCGACCAGACCCTCGGCCTGCAGCAGATCGATCAGACGCACCAGCGACGGCCCCTCGATGCCGAGCTCGTCCGCGAGCACGCCCTGCCGGACATTCTCGCCCTGGCGCGACAGCACCAGAAGCGGAATCGCAGTCGCATAGGACAGACCGTGCTCGGACAGGGCCTGATCCGATTCGCGCCGCCACATCCGCCCCAAGCGCGCGATGAGCCGGCCGATTTCGGCGTGGATGTGGGCCTGGGTGACAGCCATGCCGATTGGATAGGAAACTATCTATTCGTTCGCAATCTAACGCCGATCACGAAATGGCGACCAGGTCGCGTCAGCTTCTGGTGGAGTTCCCGAACGCCGGCGCCTTGAACGGTGCATCCTCCCGCCGCAGCATGATGCCGTAGGGCTCGGGCTTGGAGAACGTCTCCTCGCTGATCATGAACGCTTGAGGGTCCTTCGAGCGCGCGATCGCGACGGCGAGCTGCACATCGTCGAGCGCATAGGCCTGGGCACGGTCGGTCTCCAGCAGAAGGAACGCCTCGGCCTGGTCCTTGGCCGGCATGATGTTGATGCCGAGATTGCGCTCGGTGTTGACCTTGGCAAGCTGGGTCAGGTTCACAGATCCCGCCACCGCCGTGACCGCCTTGCCCTTGAGATCGTCGATGGCCTTGATGTTCGCCGCTTTCCTGGCCGCGAACCGGGTCGCGCTGAGGAAATGCGTGTTGGTGAAGGCGACCTGCTTCTGGCGGTCGGCATTGTTGGTGGTCGCCGAGCAATGCAGGTCGAGCGTCCCGTTGACCATCAGCGGAATGCGGTTCGACGACGTCACCGCGAGAGTCTCGACGGAAATGTCGGGCATGTTGAGCTGCTTCTTCACGGCATCGACGATCCTGAGGCAGATGTCCATGGCGAAGCCGACCGGCTTCTGGTTGCCGTCGAGATAGCTGAACGGGACCGAGGCTTCCTGATAGCCCAGCGTGATCTTCTTGGTCTCCTTCACCTTCTGGAGCGTCCCCGTGAGGTCTTCGGCTGAAGCGGCGCCGGCAAGACATGTCACGGCCAGAAGAATGATGGGTAGACGCATCGGAGGGCTCCTCAAGGGGCTTGCGCCTCCATGTCGGGCGCAATCACCTGAGTTGATAGCGCAGGCACGCGCCAGCCGCCAGACGCGCTTACGTCTATCAGCTATCACCGCTTTCGATACGATGAGCGGCAGTGCGGCGCCGCCGGAGCGGCCCGCCCCTCAGCGCCGGGGATGAGTCTTACGCGTCGATGCCGCGCTGGACCAGGATGCGCTCGGCGCTGTCGTTCCAGACGTCCATCTTGATAATCTTGCCGTTCCGCACCACAAAGCGATCGACGTAGCGGTTGCCCTCGAAGGGGGTCCCATCCTTCCATTCGCCATAGAGCGTGCCGACGCTATAGACCACGGTCTCCGAGTCGCCGGGGCAAACGTCGAACCGGTCCATCTTCTTCTTGACCCAACGGTAGCGCTTGGCGTTGAAGGCGGTCGGGCCGCGCGGATGATCGAACTCGCGCCCGCCCGTGAACGTGATGATCGCACCTGGCGCCACATAGGCTGCTGCGGCGTCGGGATCGGGAATCATCGAAGCCGTGAGATAGGCCTCGACGATCGCGGCGTCGGACAACGGACCAGTTTCGGCTCTTGCGACAACGGACATGGCAAAGTCTCCGGGTTTGCGGGATACTAGCGTCACTCCCCCGGGATTCGTGCATATATTTTGAACATTTCCCTCGCTACATTGCCGACAATGTGGAGCCGCCAGTCGCGGCTGATTATCCTAAATTCCCTGCGCACGAGTTATGACCACGCAATCCGCCTTCGACCTGATCTTCCGCAACGCGCTGTTGCGATCATCCGCCGCACCCGTCGATATCGGCGTGAAGGGCGGCCGCATCGCCGCGATCGAGCCCAAGCTTGCCTGTGAGGCCGCCGAGGTCGACCTCGGCGGGCACCTCGCCCTGCCCGGCTTCGTCGACACCCACATCCATCTCGACAAGGCCTGCCTGCTCGGCCGCTGCGGCCACAATCACGGCAGCGTCTCCGAAGCGATCCGCGCCGTCGCCGGGATGAAGAAGGACTTTACGGTCGAGGACGTTTACGCGCGTGGCGCTCGCGTGCTGGAGCGAGCCATCGTGCACGGCACGACGCGCATGCGCACCCATGTCGAGATCGATCCGCGCATTGGCCTCCGCGGCTTCGAGGCGGTCAAGGCACTCAAGCGCGACTACGCCTGGGCAATCGACCTCGAACTCTGTGTCTTCCCGCAGGAAGGCCTGACCAATGATCCCGGCAGTGAGGAGTTGCTGATCCAGGCGCTGCGCGACGGCGGCGAGGTCATCGGCGGCTGTCCCTACATGGACACCGACCCGAACGCCCATCTCGCGCGCATCTTCGATCTCGCCGAGGAGTTCGACCTCGACGTCGACCTCCATCTCGATTTCGACCTCGATCCCTCCTGGTGGCATCTCGACGAGGTCTGCCGGCAGACCGAGCGGCGCAACTACGGGGGACGCGTGGCGATCGGCCATGCCACGAAACTCTCGGCATTGCCGCCTGAGCGGATGAAGGCCGCCACCGCGCAACTGGCAAAATCAGGCGTTGCCGTCACCGTGCTGCCCGCGACCGATCTCTACCTGATGGGCCGCGAGGCCACCCATAACGCACCGCGCGGGCTGACGCTTGCCCACAAGCTTGCGGCCGACGGCGTGCTGTGCTCGGTCGCCACCAACAACGTGCTCAATCCCTTCACGCCCTTTGGCGATGCCTCACTGCTGCGGATGGCGAACTTCTACGCCAATGTCGCGCACGCCTCGGTCAGCGACTTCGACACCTGCCTCGACCTCGTCACTGACCTGCCGGCGCGGCTGATGAACCTCGCTGATTACGGCATCAAGATCGGCAATCCCGCCGATCTCATCGTGCTCGATATCAAGAACAGCCGCTTTGCCATTGCCGAGTTGCCCGACGTCATGATGGGCTTCAAAGGCGGCCGGCAAACCTTTGCGCGGCAGCGGCCCGCCCTATTCCGCCCAGGCCCGTGAACGGCCCCCAACGCATATCTGCATTGCAGCGCGCCGGATTACCGTCCGATGTTACCGTTCACAGTTCCAAAATTCCGAATCCGGTACTCTCCCGGATAGTAGATTCTCTCCGATTCCCCGATAGCTGCTGCACGCAATGCAAGTCCCGCGGTGCCGGTCATGGCGAGACCGCACTGATGTTTGCATTCAACCGGGAAGCATGGACGTGTTCAGCGCATTCAGCAGCATCGACTCTCATTCCGTTCGGGCCGGGACACCCGCCGAGACCGCCGTCAAGCGGCTGAACGGCATCGGCGAAGTCCTGTCAGGCCTCGATATCTCGGCGATCCGCACCGAGGACGATATGGCCCGCATGCTGTGGACGCTCGAGACCGCCGACAAGTGCATCCGCATGATCCTTGCCGAATTCCGCACCGAGCGCGCGACCGTAGTTGCCCGGGAAGCCAAGAGCCTGACCGATCTGATCGACCGCGCCCGCGACGAGCTCACGGGCTGTTGCTCGGCGAAATCCTGAGCCGAAGCCGCCCTATTTTCCGCGATTGATCTTCGCCAGGATCCGATCAGCTTCCGTGCGCCAGTCCGCGCTGCGGGCAAACTCCTTGGTCCCCTTGGGTCCGAACAGCCCCTCATCGGCAAGATCAGCCACCCAGGCCTGACGCTCGGCCGTACCCTGCGCCGACCACGGCGTCAGTCCCGCCTCGCGCACGGTCTCGGCAACCTCGCGCACCTCCTCGGCACGGCGGCGACCGTGCTCGATCACGCGCTGGAAGAAATAGGCGCCCTGCTTCTCCCAATTGATGGCGGGGAATGTCTCGGTGAGAGATGCCAGCACGGCATCTTCGACACCATAGGCGCGCGCGGTGGTGAAGCTTTCGATCACCATGGCCTCGAGGCCCTTGATCATGATGCTGCGGCACATCTTCACCGCCGAGGAAACCCCGAGCTTGTCGCTGGCCACCTTCGCCGCAAAGCCGATCGCGCTCAGCAGCGGCTCCAGCTCCCTCGCGCCGGGGCCGCCGAGCAGCAGCGGCACCTTGATGCGATACGGCGGCACCGACGTCATCACCGCGCCCTCGACGTAGCGGCCATCAGCGCCATCGATCAGTGCCGCCGCGCGCTGCTTGGCGCCGGGCGAAGCCGAGTTGAAATCGAGGAACCAGGTACCCTGGTTGATCGCGGCCGCGCAGGCCTTTGCGACGGGAACAGCCTGGCTCGCCGTGACGGCGGAGATGATGAAGTCGGATTTCGCGGTCAGCTCGGCATGAGACGCCGCGAGCGTCACGCCGAATTTCGCCGCATGCTCCCTTAGCGGCGCGCCCTGCTCGCCACCGAGCTTGATGTCATAGGCCGAGACCTTGATGTCCCGCTGGCGCAAATCCTCGGCCAGGATACGGCCGACCTCACCATAGCCGATCAGCCCGATCTGCCAGCGCCTGGGATCACCCGCCATCAGTTCAATCCTCGTGTCGTCTCGTCGAAGAGATCCTCGACCGCATAGCGGCGCGGGATCAGCGCCTGCTGGAATGCGTAGTCGATGATCAGCTCGAGCGGTTTCCTGTTGGCTTCGATCCCGAACGGAACGAGGTCGGGCGTCACCGCGGGCCCCGCCTGCGCCTTGTTCCGCTTGAGCAGATCATAGACGCCTGCGACCACGTCAGGACGCGATTTTGCGAGCTGCTCGGTCACGACCACGAGATGGTTGACCGGAACGACGCCGCGACGGGCGTACCATTTCGTCGCCTCCGCGGCCGGATCGGGAAACAGCGGCTTCAGCTTGGGATCGTTGGAGGTCTCGCCGAGCACGGCGTCGAGCTCGCCGTCGAGCAGCATCTGCAACACCTTCTTATCTTTCGGCGCGCGCTCGGTGGTGTCGACATATTCGGCGACGTGCGGATCCTCGAACGTCACCCAGCGGATCTTGTCGAGATTGACGCCGTAGTCGTTGGCGAGGATGCCCCTGATCCAGGCGCCCGTCGTGGTCGTGAACGAGCGGATGCCGACGCGTTTGCCTTCGAGATCGGACGGCCCGAGCGTGCCATGCGCGGGATTATAGAGCGCATAGGAATGCTGGAAGCGGCCCATCATGGTCGCCGGCAGCAGCACCAGCGTCTTGCCGTGCGCCTTCGCCATGAGATAGGTGACGATAGCCATCTCGCAGACGTCGAAGGCCTGCTCGCGCACCATCGGCTTGAACGCGGTGTTGGTCGGCGTGTATTCGATGAAGTCGAGATCGAAGAGGTCGGAGCGGAGCGCGCCGCTCTTCACCGCCTGCACATGGGGATGACTGCCGAGCACGGCCTTCAGCTTCAGACGATCCATCCGCCCGCTCCGCTTTTCTAATTCCGCTCAGACGTCCTCGGGATTGTCGACATAGACGAGGCCGGCCTTCGCCAGCGCCTCGCGCATGCTGTACATGTCGAGGCCGAGCTCGCCCGAGGCGAGCCGCTTGCGCTTGCCGCCTTCGTCCGCGTTGCGCTTCTTCGCCTTCTCGGCGACCTCGGCCGCATAACGCTTCGGCACCACCACGACGCCGTCGTCATCGGCCACGATGATGTCGCCGGGATCGACGTTCACGCCGGCACAGACCACGGGAACGTTGACCGAGCCGAGCGTCGCCTTGACCGTCCCCTTGGCCGAAACCGCGCGCGACCACACCGGGAAGTTCATCTCGTGCAGCGCTTTGACGTCGCGGCAGCCGGCATCGATGATCAGCCCCTGCACGCCGCGCGCCTGCAGCGAGGTTGCCAGCAGCTCGCCGAACATGCCGTCGGTATTGTCGGTGGTGCAGCCGACGACGAGGATGTCGCCCTTCTTGCACTGCTCGACGGCGACATGGATCATCCAGTTGTCGCCTGGCTGCGCCAGCACGGTGACGGCGGGGCCGGCAATCGACGCCCCGGCCCAGACGGGACGCAGATAAGGCTTCATCAGGCCGAGGCGGCCATAGGCCTCATGCACGGTGGAGACGCCGTACTCCGCCATGGCGGCGGGATCGGCTCGCTTGATGTTCCGGACGACGACGGGCTTCATGCCAATTCCTCCGCAACCGTCGGGAACAGGCGCTGATAGGCCTCGCCATAGGTCATGGGCACGCCGGTGTTGCGGCTGCCCTGGATGCCGCGGTTGAGCGCGACGCGCTCGTAATAGCCCCAGAGGTGCTTCTGCGCGGCGAGGATCTGGAACGCCTCGTATTTCTCCTTCCAGACCTCGTCGATCTTGAGAATCGTGTCCGGCTTGTAATTGCACTGCTCGGGCTGGTGCGGCTCGAACAGGAACACCGGCGGCGCCGAATATTTGTACTGCGCTCCGGGCTTATGGCCCATCGCCTGTGCGACCACGCGCGTCTCCTGCGCGAAATGCGCCGCGTTCGGATGGTCGAAATTATAGGGGTCTTCCAGCGCGTGCGTCAGCACGAAGCTCGGATTGAGCTCGCGGTAGATGTCGACCATGCGGTCGAAATGCGCTTCGGTGAGTTTTAGCGGATAGTCGCCGCAGTCGAAGAACTCGATCTCGGCACCGAGCAGCTTGGCCGCCCGCTCCGCCTCGTCCTTGCGGCCGGCCTTGACCGACTCTAGCGTCGCGCCCTTTTCCTTCCACGCGAACTGGCTCTCACCGCGCTCGCCGAAGGACATGCAGACGATCTTCATGCGATAGCCCTTCTTCGCATGCAGCGCGATAGCGCCGCCGGCGCGCCAGACGAAATCGCCCGGATGGGCGGTGACGACGAGACCTGTTTTCATGGGACAAACTCCCCTCTTTCGTTCGTAAGCATCATAGGCCGCCTGCCTCATGCAGGAAGCAAGTTCGTTCAGGCAGCAGCGACCACCGGTTCCTCGCCGTCGAGCACGCGGCGCAATCGCTCGCCGTCGAGCGCGCCTTCCCATTTGGCAATCGCGATGGTCGCAACCGCGTTCCCGATCAGGTTGGTCGGGGTCAGCCCCTGCGACATCAGGCGGTGGATGCCGAGCACCAGCGCAACGCTGGTCACCGGGATGGTGCCGGTCGCCGACAGCGTCGCCGCCAGCACGACGAAGGCGGCGCCCGCGATCCCCGCCGCGCCCTTGGAGGTCACGAGCAGGATCAGCAGCAATTCGATCTGCTCGGCGAGACCGAATGGCGTATTGGTCGCCTGCGCCAGGAACACCGAGGCCGCGGCAAGGTAGAGGCAGGTGCCGTCGAGATTGAAGGAATAGCCGGTCGGGATCACCAGCCCGACCACGCTCTTCTCGCAGCCGGCCTTCTCCAGCTTGGTCAGCATCCGCGGCAGCACGGTCTCGGATGACGTCGTGGCGATGCAGATCAGCAGCTCTTCCCAGATGTAGCGGATCAGCTTGAGCAGAGAGAAGCCGCACAGCCGCGCGACTGGACCGAGCGCAATAGCAATGAAGACCAAGCAGGTCAGATAGAAGCCGCCGAGAAGCTTGCCGAGCGAAGCCAGCGAACCGACGCCAAATTTGCCGACCGTGAACGCAATCGCACCGAACGCGCCGATCGGCGCCGCCCACATCACGAAGCCCACGACCGCGAACACCATCTTGGCGGCGATGTCGATCAGATGGACCAGCGGCGCGGCTCTCTCGCCGAGCTGCACGAGCGCGAAGCCGCACAGCACCGAGATGAACAGCACCTGGAGGATGTTTCCTTCCGCAAAAGCACCGACGAACGTGGCCGGCACGATGTTCAAGAGAAACGGCACGAAGCCGATGGCGCCGGTCTGCTTGACATAAGGCTCGATGGCGCTGGCATTGATGCTGGCGGGATCGATGTTCATGCCGACGCCGGGCCGGAGCAGGTTCACCGCGGCGAGACCGATGATCAGCGCGATCGTGGTCATGATCTCGAAATAGATGATCGCCTTGACCGCGACGCGCCCCACCCGCGCCATGTCGGCCATGTGGGCGATCCCATGCACGACGGTGCAGAAGATGATCGGCGCGATCAGCATCCGGATCGCCTTGATGAAGGCGTCCCCGAGCGGCTGCATCTTGGCGCCGGCCTCGGGGCTGACGATCCCAAGCGCGATGCCGGCCGCCATGGCGATGAGCACCTGGATCCAGAGCTCCTTCCACCAGGCGCGGCCGCGCGGCTTGTCGATCGCGATTGCCGTCATCGGTCGAACCCGAACAGGCGCGCGGGATTGTCGACGAGGATCTTCTGCTGGAACTCCAGTTCCGGCGCGAACAACGGGATCAGATCGACGAGGTCGCCGTCATTCGGCATCACCTTGACGTTGGGATGCGGCCAGTCGGTGCCCCAGATGACGCGGTCGGGCGCGGTCTCGACGATCTTGCGCGCGAACGGCACCGCGTCCGTGAATGGCGGACCGGCCGAGGAGACGCGCTCGGAACCGCAGATCTTCACCCAGCACTTCTGGTCGCGCTGCATCAGCTCGATCAGGATCTTGAACGGGAGCTGGTCGAGCCCCTCGGAGGCTTTCACTCGGCCCATATGGTCGATGGTGTAGCTCAGCGGCAGCCTAGTCAGCATGTCGGCATATTCGGGCAGGTCGATCGCATCGAAATGCAGGTCGATGTGCCAGCCGAGCGGCGTGACCATCGCGACGATGCGGTCGAACACACCCTTGTCGGGCACGCCGCCGAGATGGCGGACGAAGTTGAAGCGGCAGCCGCGGAAGCCGCCCTCGTGCAGCACGCGGAGCTCGCGCTCGGTGATGCTGTCGTCGATATTGGCGACCGCACGATAGGCACCATTGCTCTCTGCGATCGCATCGAGCGCCACCGTGTTGTCGGTGCCGTGCACGCTGGCATTGACGATGACCGCGCGCTCCACGCCGAGCTTGGCGTGCAGCGCCCTGAAATCCTCTAGCGGCGCGTCCGGCGGCGTGTAGGAACGGTCCGGCGCGTAAGGATATTTCGAACCGGGCCCGAAGATGTGGCAATGCGCATCGCAGGCCAGTCTTGGAAGCTTGAACTTCGGCGTGCGCGTGTTTGGATCGGGCGGCGGAATGGTCGGTGTGTACATCATTGTCATCAGCTGAACTTGAACAGGCGTGCCGGATTGTCGACCAGCAGCTTGTGCTGGACCTTGGCGTCGGGCGCGAAGAGAGGAATGAGGTCGACGATCTCGCCGTCATTCGGCATGACCTTGACGTTCGGATGCGGCCAGTCGGTGCCCCAGAGCACGCGATCGGGCGCATTGTCGATCAGCGCCTTCGCGAACGGCACGGCGTCATGGAACGGCTTGCCGGTCGCGGAAGCGCGCTCCAGGCCCGTGATCTTGACCCAGCACTTCTCGTCCTTCTTCTGGAGATCGAGCAGCGCGGTGAAGCCGGGATCATCTAACCCCTTCCCGGCCTGCACCGTCCCCATGTGATCGATCACGTAAGGCGCCGGCAGCGCGGTGAGGATGGGCGCGAATTCGGCAATCGTGCCCGGATCGAAATAGACGTCGATGTGCCAGCCGAGTTCGGCGACGCGATGCACGATGCGCTGGAACTTGGTCATGTCGCCGACGCCGCCGAGGCGCTTGAGGAAGGCGAAGCGGCAACCGCAGATGCCGCCCTTGTCGAGCGCCGCAAGCTCCTTCTCGGTCATCTCGTCGCTGACGTTGGCGATGCCCTTGTAGGCGCCCTCGCTCTGGGCGATGGCGTCGGTGACGACCCGGTTGTCCGTGCCGTGCACTGTGGCATTGACGATCACGCAGCGCTCGACGCCGATCTTCTCGTGCATACTGCGGAACGTCTCCAGCGGCGCATCGGCGGTGTTGTAGGGCCGCTTCTCGGCAAAAGGGTAACGGGCCGCGGGACCGAAGATATGCGTATGCGTATCGCAGGATTTCGCCGGCAGCTTGAAAGACGGCGTCTTGGGATTGGGGTCCGGTGGCGTGATCGTCGGGATCGCCTTCGGTTCCGCGCTTTGCGCGCGCGCTTCACCGGCAAGCGCGGCACCGGCCAATCCGGTCAAGAGATGCAAGCACTCCCGCCTGTTCATTTCCCAAAACACCCTGTCACATGGCCCGCTTGCGAGCGAAAGCGCTGTTACGCGCCTCCGCCCGGCGGTTTCTTTCAAGTCTTGCTGCTGACGACCGCTCGCCGCCGTGCAGGCGCGGCCTGATCCAGCGCCGGCGCCTGGAACGCGGCGACGGTGGCCTGCACCAATTGCTCGATCGCGCCCGCGGCATCGCTGCCGTCGGCTTCGCCACGCGACAGGCGCGAGACACGGTCCGGCGTCACCAGCGAGTAATAGAGCGCGCCGAGCAGGAAATGGCTCCGCCAGACGATGTCGGTGCGCGGAATGTGGGGCAGGCTCTCGTGGATCGCGTCGATGAAGGCGTGGCTGGTGTCGTCGAAGGTCTGCGCGATGATTTTTCGCGCAACTTCGTTGCCCTCAGCCGACATCACCGCGCGCAGGCGCGTGAAGCGCGCGCCGCCGCCGGCAAGATCGCTGCCCGAGGTGAAGGCAGGCACCACATAGGCGCGCACGATCGCCTCCAGCCGGTCCTGCAGGTCGCGCACGCGTTTGGCGGCGGCCAGCAGCTCGGAGCGGCGCAAATTCATCGGCCCGCAATGCCGCCGGTAGATCTCCAGCAGCAGGCCGTCCTTGGTCTTGAAATGATAGGTGACGCTGCCGGGGTTGGCCCCGGCGGCCTGCGCGATGTCGCGCACCGAGACGGCATTGAAGCCGTTGGTGGCGAACAGCTCTTCGGCCGCGGCGAGGATCGCCTCGCGCATGTTCGGCTTGCGGGCCGTTTCCTTGCTGGTGGGCTTGCGTACCATGTGATTTGTACTATCGTACAAAAGATCAGGTCTCGTCAACAAAAACCATGGGCAACGTCCGGAGCGGCTTCGAGACCGCCCTCCGCGCGCAAACGCCCTCAAGGAGTGCTGGGAATGCTGGGTTTGAACAAGAAGATCACCGGCTTGATGCTGGGCGCCGGCCTGCTGCTGGCCGGCAGCGCCGCGCGGGCCGACAATTATCCAAGCAAGCCGGTCCACATCCTCGTGCCCTATGCGGCCGGCGGTGCGGTCGACGTCCTCGCCCGCACGCTGGGACAGGCACTCGCAAAAACCTGGGGCCAGCAGCCGGTGATCGACAACCGTCCCGGCGCCGGCGGCATCGTGGCGTCGCAGACGCTGGCGCAGGCTGCGCCCGACGGCTACACGCTGATCCTGGTCGCGAGCGGCCATCCGCTCAACCAGTTCATCTATCCCAGCGTGCCCTACGACACGTTCAAGGACTTTACCGCGATCACCGAAGTCGCCTCCTCCCCGCTCGCGATCGTGGTCGCGAAGGACAGCCCCTACAAGACGCTCGGCGACCTCCTCGCCGCCGCGAAGAAGGATCCGGACAAGCTCTCCTATGGCATGTCCGGCAACGGCACCTCGGCGCATCTCGCCGGCGAGCTGCTCAAACACATGTCCGGCACCAAGATCGTCGCCATCCCCTACAAGGGCGGCGCGCCGGCGCTGACGGCCGTGATCGCCGGCGAGATCCCGCTCAGCATCAATCCGCTTGCGGAAGCGATCGGCCAGCTCGAAGGCGGCCCGGTGCGCGCGCTCGCGGTGACCTCGACCGAACGCTCCAAGGCGCTGCCGGATGTTCCGACCATCGCCGAGGCTGGCGTCCCCGGCTACGACGTCTCGGTCTGGTGGGGCGTGCTGGGTCCGGCAAAGATGCCGCCGGAGATCGTCGCGAAGCTCGAGACCGACCTCAAGGCCGCGCTGCAAGACCTCAGCGTGCTGTCGACGCTCGGCAAGATCGGCGCCGCTCCCGTCGGCTCCTCCGCCAAGGATTTTGACGCCTACATGCGCGCCGAGGCGACCAAATGGGAGCCCGTGCTGAAGGCCGCCAACATCCGCGCGCAATAGGGCTCTTCAGATGAAGACCTGTTTCGGACGCCTTGCGCATACCGCCCTGCTCGCGGTTGCCGTCACCAGCCTGCTCGGCGCGCCCGCGCGCGGCGACGGCGAAGCAAAGCTGCTGGCGCCGAGCGGGACCTTGCGCGTCGGCATCTATCCGGGCAGCCCGACCTCGATGGTGAATGATGCGACCGGCAAGCCGCACGGCCTCGCCTACGATCTCGGCGGGGAGCTGGCAAAACGGCTCGGTGTCGGCGTCGACTATGTCAGGTTTCAGCGCGTCGCCGACATCGTCACCGCGATCCACGACGGCCAGGTCGATTTCACCGTGACCAACGCCACGCCGGCGCGCGCGAACGAGGTCAGCTTCAGCCAGCCCGTGCTGGCGATCGAGCTCGGCTTCCTCGTCCCGGCAAACTCGCCGATCAGCAAGGTCGAGGATATCGACAAGCCCGGCGTGAAGATCGGCGTCACCAAGGGCTCGACGTCCGAGCGGACGCTGCCGGCGAAATTCAAGAACGCCACCATCGTCCCCGCCGAAAGCGTCAAGGTCGCCATCGCCATGTTCGGCCGTGGCGAGATCGACCTCTACGCCACCAACAAGCCGACGCTGTTCGAGATGTCCGACCAGATGCCGGGCGCCAAAATCCTCGACGGCAATTGGGGGCTGGAGCACATGGCAATCGCGATCCCCAAAGGACGCGAGGACGCGCTTCCCCTGCTCAACCGCTTCGTGACGGAGGAGCAGTCGTCAGGCGCGCTGGACACGATCCAGCAGCAGGCGGGCCTGCGCGGCGCGAGCAAGGCCAAACGCGAGTAGGCCCTAATTCGTCGCCTGCTCCGCGGACCGCCAGACGATCTCCGGCGGATCGCGGAAGGCGAAGCGGACGAGATGCCGCTCGACGATGCCCTCGACCTGCTTGAGGAGGTCGGCATTCTCGCCGTCCGCGTTGCTGCACAAGCTGCTGGCGACGCTCGAACCTGCGAACGATTAGCATTCGCCAGTGAAGCTGCGCGCTCGATCCGTTTGCTGCAAATCAACGCAACAACATGGACAAAGCGTCATTTGTCTTCGGCGCTGCATTGGGAGACCAAAGCGGCGGATCGTCGGAGACCGAACATGAGCAAGCCCCTGCTGTTGAGACTGCATCGCTGGATCACGCTGGTCTTTGCCCTGCCCCTGCTCGCGATCATTGCCACCGGACTGATCCTCTCGTTCGAACCGCTCGTGCAAGTCAGTGGCACCAGCGGTCCTGCCATTGACGCAGCGCGCGTCGTCGAGCTGGTGAAGCGATATGATCCGGAGAGCAAGGCGCGCGGGCTCTCGATCAATGCCGAGAACCAGCGGATGACGCTGCAAGGCACCGGCACCCCGGCGATTGATCTCGCAACCGGCGAGCCCGCCGCAACAGGCTCCAGCCTCTCCGGTCTCCTGCTGTGGGCCCGCATCAACCATGAACGGTTGCTCGGCCAGGGATGGCTGGTGACGAGCTCGACCGTCGCCATGGTCGCGCTGATGGTGCTCGGCCTCTTCATGGGGCTGCCGCGGCTGCGCAACACGCTCTCCGGATGGCACAAGGGCACCGCGTGGTTCGCGCTGCCGCTGATCCTGCTCAGCCCGCTGACCGGCCTGTGCATGGCGTTCGGCCTGACGTTTCAGAACGCAGCCGCTCCGGCCGGTGGTGGACGTCCCGTTGCCCTGCCGGACGCCGTTCGCATGGTCGCAGACCAGCACGACCTCACCCACGTGATCTCGGTCGGCACGCGTGGCGGCCGCGTGATGGCGCGGATCTACGAGGACGGAGAGCTGCGCGCCTACACCATCAATTCGAGCGGTGTCACGCCGCTGCCGCGCAACTGGCCACGCCTGATCCACGAGGGAAACTGGTCGGCCCTGATCGCCTCGCCGCTCAATGTCATCACCTCGGTCGCGCTTCTGACGCTGCTGTCGACGGGGCTTTTGATCTGGGCCCGGCGGAAGCTGCGCAAGCGGCGCCCTCGATCGAACGAGCACCCCGCCGTTGTCGGGGCCGCTTAGCAGCATTGCCTGATGCAACCGCCGCCGAACCGCGCTAGTCTTGCACGCGCATGACCAGACGAACCGGCAGCGCCGATCTTCCTCTCCACACCGGACGGGTTCCGCCGTGGCTCGCGAGCCGCATGGCAACGCTCGGCGCGATCGTCACGCAGGCGGTCGTGCATCATTATGGACGCGACGCATTCCTTCAGCGTCTGTCGCATCCGTTCTGGTTCCAGTCGTTCGGCGCCGTGATGGGAATGGACTGGCACTCCTCGGGAATCACCACTTCGGTGATCGGCGCGCTGAAGCGCGGACTTGGCCCGCTCCAGGACGAGCTCGGCATCTATGTCTGCGGCGGCCGCGGCCAGCATTCGCGCAAGACCCCGGATGAGCTGTTGCAACTCGGCGATCGCGTCGGCTTCGACGGCGTAAAGCTCACGCGCGCCAGCCGCCTGGTGGCGAAGGTCGACAGCGCCGCGGTGCAGGACGGTTTCGATCTCTATCTCCACGGCTTCTTCGTCACCGCCGACGGCAAGTGGACGGTGGTGCAGCAGGGCATGAACGGCGACAAGCGGCAGGCCCGCCGCTATCACTGGCATTCCGAGGCGCTGAAGAGTTTTGTCGATACGCCGCACAGCGCGATCGACGGTCCGCAGCAGGGCGAGATCGTCAATCTCACGGATCACCGCGCCGATGTCTCGCGCACGGCGCAACTGGAGCTGCTCTCCGATCTCGGCCCCGATCGCATCGTCTCCGAATTCGAGCGGCTCACTGTGACGGCGCCGGAGCCGGCGCAAGCCATGTTGCCGCATCTGATCATGCCTGATCATCACGACGTCAGGCCCAAGGATGTGTTCGCGCGGCGCCTGCACGGCACACTCGCAGCCGCCGCAGAGCGCGGTCCGGTCGACTTCCCGGAGCTGCTGCTGACGCCCGGCGTCGGCGCGCGCACGGTGCGTTCGCTGGCGATAGTGGCCGAAGTCGTGCACGGCGCGCCCTATCGCTTCACGGATCCCGCGCGTTTCTCGCTCGCCCATGGCGGCAAGGACCGGCATCCCTATCCCGTCCCGATCAAGGTCTATGACGAGACCATCCGTGTGCTGAAAGGCGCGATCCAGAACGCCAAGCTCGGGCGCGAGGAAGAGATGCAGGCGATCAGGCGCCTCGACGACCAGGCGCGGCGGCTGGAGCGCGCCGCGCGGGGGCCGTCGGTGGAGGCGTTCATCGCCGGTGAACGCGCCGCCTCGCCCGATCTCGACGGTCGCTCCGTATTCGGCTGGGAGCGCGATCTCGTCGCGTCCGGGAAGTCGACCGGCTCCTGAAGCTGCCGCTTGCAGCGAGGACTACTCGTCTGCCTCCTCGTCGTCGCTCAGCCGGTTGGCCGAATGGTCCTGGTACTGCTCCGTCTGGATGAACTTGCCATCCATGCCGCGAATGTCGGAATGCTGCGCCTTGTCGCGGTTCGACAGGATCATGTTGTCGCCGACCTTATCCTTTGGGAGATCCGTCAGTGCGCCGGTCCCCGCGCCCTTGCCATGCGCGCCCGATCCGATATGCGTCTTGCCGCCGTTGGGCATGAACTGCTCCCTTGCTGTTGCGTGTATAGAGGCAACGCGGGCGCAATCCGGATTGTTTCGCACCTTGCGCAAGATGACGCGCCCTGTTCCCGCGCGGTGCACGTGCGGTGTCAATCCGCAAGCTGCGGTTCGGCGGCGGCCGCCGCGAGGCGCGGCCGGCCGTTCCCGCCTGCAATGACCGGCAACCTTGCGATCGCACGCATCCCCGGCCGCTTGCGCCAGTGAATGTCCGCGGGATCGACGGCGAGAGCGAGTTTCGGCCATCGCGTGAACAGCGCCTCCAGCGCACAGGCCGCTTCGATCCGCGCGAGCTGATGGCCGAGACAGAAATGAATTCCCGTCCCGAACGACATGTGGCGGTTCGGCTTGCGCGTGAGGTCGAGGCGCTCCGGCTGATCGTGCACCGCCGGGTCCATGTTCGCCGCGGCCAGCATCACCATGACCCGATCGCCCTTCTTCAGCGGCACGCCCTCGAGCACGGTGTCCCGTCGTACATAGCGCGGCTTGGAGAATTGCACCGGCGAGACGAAGCGCAGGAACTCCTCGACGGCGAGCGCGATGCGGCTGCGGTCTTGCTCCAGCCAGTCGCGCAAAGCCGGATCCTTAAGAAGTTCATAGGCCGAACCAGTGATGAGATGCGTGGTGGTTTCCGAGCCTGCCGCGAGCAGCAGGAACACCATCGACACCATTTCGTCCGGGGTGATCTGCCCACCCTCGCGCTCGACCTGGACCAACTCGGCGATCAGCCCCTCGCCGCCCCGCACGCGCGCGATCTGCAACTGCTCTTCGAGATAACGTCGCATCTTGCGGAAAGCGAACAGCAGGCGGAAGAAGCTGAGGACGTTCGTGAGAGACGACATCGTATTCGCCCAGGCGATGAACCTCGGACGATCGGCGGTCGGCAGGCCCAGCAATTCGCAAATCACCGACACCGGCAGGATGCGGGCATAACGCTGGACGAGATCGGCGGGGCTGCCGCCGGCAAACAGATCGTCCGCCAGGCCGTCGGCAATAGCGCGAATACGCGGCTCCATCGCCACGATCGCACGGCGACGGAAGGCCTCATCCACGATGCTGCGCAGCCGCGTGTGATCCGGCTCGTCCATCGTCAGCATGTTGTTGGCGATGGTCTTCACATATTTCGGCATCCACCAGCGCAGACCCGCGATGTCGCCATCCTCCTTGCGCAGCGTGAAAGTCGCGCCGTCCTTCAGGACCTCTGCCGTGGCGTCATGCGTGGTGGTGATCCAGACGTCGCCGACAAGGGGAAAGCGCGTCGCGACCACCGGGCCGGATGCACGCAACGCCGCGATCGCCCTGGGCGGATCGCGGAAGAAGGCCTCACTGGTGAAATCGAGGCGCGGTGCCATGGGATCACCGGTATGGTTGGTGGCGCCTCAACCAGATGGTGTGCGCGCGGCGGCGCGCAAGGGCCGGAACCGGCGGAAGGCGAAGTGCGCCTATCCGCGCCCGGGCGACCGTTGGCCGGTCTTGCGCTGCTGCTGGTTGGTATAGGAGTCCCAATGGCTCCAGCTGCCATTGCTGAGGCTTTGCAGGTCCGTGCCGAGCGGGCGGCGCGTGCGCTTGTCGTGGTCGGCGATGACGCGTTCGGACTGCGCGATCTTGCGCTTGAGTTCCGCGATCGTCTTCTGCGTCTGGCCGTTCCGTTTGGACGAGGCGATCTCGCCCATCGTGAAGCGCGCGGTCTCCAGCGCCTTCAACTCGGCGCGATTCTTCTTCAACTGAACCCGGTGCCAGGCGATGTTGCTGTCGCTGTCCGCAACCATGTGGGAACTCCGCTGATTCGGTCCCACATAGTATCGTGCGCCGAATCGACGCCGCAACGCCCCGGCGGTGGCGAAAATACGATCTTCTCGCGCAGAAATTTCGTGCCTGGAGCCCCGGAACGGGGTTCTAGATTCTTATTTTGACGCGTTTTCTTTACGCGAACCGGTATCCACTTCGCTCGAAAACGCTTCAGCGCTCGGCGAAGGCCTTTTCGACCACGAACTGGGCCGGCTCGCCGTGATTGCCCTCGACGAAGCCGCGCTCGCCGAGCAGCACGCGGGTATCCGCCACCAGCGCCGGGCTGCCGCAGATCATGACGCGATCATGGGCGGCTTCCAGCACTGGCAGGCCGATATCGGTGAACAGCTTGCCTGATGTGATGAGGTCGGTGATGCGGCCGCGATTGCGGAAGGGATCGCGGGTCACGGTCGGGTAGTAGATCAGCTGATTGCGGATATACTCGCCGAGCAGCTCGTCCTTCGGCAGGTGCTCGGTGATCATCTCGCCATAGGCGAGCTCCTTCACGTGCCTGCAGCCGTGCAGCAGCACCACCTTCTCGAACCGCTCATAGGTCTCGGGGTCCTTGATGACGCTCAGGAACGGCGCAAGGCCGGTGCCGGTGCCGATCAGGTAGAGGTTGCGCCCCTCCTCCAGATTGTCGATCACCAGCGTACCGGTGGCCTTGCGGCTGACGATGATCTCGTCGCCTTCCTTCAGATGCTGGAGGCGCGAGGTCAGCGGACCGTCCGGCACCTTGATCGAGAAGAACTCCAGCGTGTCCTCGTAATTGGCGCTGGCGACGCTGTAGGCCCGCAGCAGCGGCTTCTCGCCGACCTTGAGCCCGATCATGGTGAATTCGCCGTTGCGGAAGCGGAAGGTCGGGCTGCGGGTGGTCTTGAAGGAGAACAGCGTGTCGGTCCAGTGGTGGACGCTCAAAACGCTTTCCTGATTGAAATTGCTCATCTCACCCTTCCGTTTCGCTTCCAATGCGGTTCCGAGGCGGTCAGCTATGCGTCGTTTGTACACGATCATTCGTATACTAATGAATAATCCGGCTTGATCCCGCGGTCAAGGCTGCCCAAGATCGGAAGCGTTGCAGTTACGAATAAGGAGCCCCTTCCATGGCGCATGACGCCCCCCAGGCCACCGGACCCTCGAAGCTGGTGATCCGGAATATCGGCCTGATCCTGTCCGGCGCGCTGGAAAAGCCGATCCTGGACGGCGACACCATCGTCGCCGAGAACGGCAAGATCACCGCGATCGGCCGCTACAAGGACTGCAACACCGAAGGCGCCACCACCATCGTCGATGCCAATGGCACGACGGTGACCCCCGGCCTGATCGACAGCCACGTCCATCCCGTCGCCGGTGACTGGACGCCCCGCCAGAACCAGATCAACTGGATCGACAGCTCCCTCCATGGCGGCATCACCACCATGATCTCGGCGGGTGAAGTGCACATGCCCGGCCGCCCCCGCGACGTCGTCGGCCTCAAGGCCATGGCGATCTTCGCCCAGCGCGCGTTCTGGACGCTTCGTCCGGGCGGCGTGAAGGTTCACGCCGGCGCACCCGTCATCGAATGCGAGATGGTCGAGGAGGACTTCAAGGAAATGGCTGCCGCCGGCGTCAAGCTGCTTGGCGAAGTCGGCCTCGGCGGCGTGAAGGACGGCCCCACCGCACGCAAGATGGTGGGCTGGGCCCGCAAATACGGCATCCAGAGCACCATCCACACCGGCGGCCCCTCGATCCCCGGCTCCGGCCTGATCGACAAGGACGTGGTGCTGGAGGCCGACACCGACGTGGTCGGCCACATCAACGGCGGCCACACCGCCCTCCCCGACGACCAGATCCGCTGCATCTGCGAGGGCTGCAAGCGCGGGCTCGAGATCGTCCATAACGGCAACGAGCGCTCAGCGCTCTACACCCTGCGCATCGCGCGCGAAATGAACGAGCTGCACCGCGTCATCCTCGGCACCGACGGGCCGGCCGGCTCCGGCGTCCAGCCGCTGGGCATCCTGCGCATGGTCTCGATGCTGTCCTCGATCGGCGAGCTGCCGGCCGAGATCGCGTTCTGCCTTGCCACCGGCAACACCGCGCGGATGCGCGCGCTCGATTGCGGCCTGATCGAGGTCGGCCGCGCCGCGGATTTCGTCATCATGGACAAGGCCCAGCACTCGCCCGGCAAGAACATCCTGGAGAGCGTCCAGCTCGGCGATCTCCCCGGCATCGGCATGACCATCATCGACGGCATCGTGCGCACCCAGCGCAGCCGCAATACGCCCCCCGCCGGCAAGGTGCCGGAGGTTGTGGCGAAGTGACGGCACTTGCTGTCATTCCGGGGCGCGCGTAAGCGCGAACCCGGAATCTCGCGCGGCAATCTCCGGATTCCGGGTTCGCGCGCAACGCGCGTGCCCCGGAATGACAGTCAATTTCACCGCAGCTTGTTCAACAGCGCCATCAGCGTCTCGCGCTCCTTGGCGTCGAGCGGGGCCAGCGTTTCGCGGGTGATCGCCAGCGCATTCGGCGCGAGCTTCTCGGCGAGTTGCTGACCGGCGCGCGTCAGGCTCACCAGCAGGCGGCGGCCGTCCTCGGGATCCTGGCTGGTCTCGGTCAGGCCGCGCGCCGTCAAGCGATCGATCACGCCCTTGATGGTCGCGACGTCCATTGCCGTCAGCCGGCCGAGCTGGTTCTGCGAGCACGGACCGGTCTCGGCGAGCTTCGACAGCGCCGCCCACTGCGTCGGCGTCAGATTGGTGCCGATGTCGCGGGAGAAGATCGAGCTGTGACGCTGCCAGACCTGGCGCAGAATGAAGCCGACCTGCTCGTCGAGCACGTAAGGCGGCTTGCTAAGCGCTTTGGCCGGTTTGCCGTTCTTCTTCGCCACGACGCTTCTCGCCATCCGCTCGCTGCCTTCCCCTTGCCTTCACAACGACAGATGCGCGTCGCGGATGTCCGGACGCGCGTCGAGCTCGGCCATGGTGCCGCCGAAGCAGATCCGGCCGCGCTCGATGATGTAGGCGCGGTCGGAGATCAGCCGCGCGAAATGCAAATTCTGCTCGGAGACGACGATGCTGACGCCCTCCTTCTTCATGGTCAGGATGGCGTCGACCATCTGCTCCACGATCTTCGGCGACAGGCCTTCCGACGGCTCGTCGAGCAACACCAAGGACGGATTGCCCATCAGCGTGCGCGCAATGGTCAGCATCTGCTGCTCGCCGCCGCTCATGCGCCCGCCCGGGCGGTTCTTCATCTCGCCAAGATTGGGAAACAGCGTGAACAGCTTTTCGCGCGTCCAGTGCGGCGCGTTGGGCCGCTTCGGCTGCCGGCCGACTTCGAGGTTTTCCTCCACCGTGAGGTCGGTGAAGATGCGCCGCTCCTCCGGCACGTAGCCGAGGCCATCGCGCACGATCTCGTGGGTCGGCTTCGCCGAGACGTCCTTGCCCTCGAACATGATGCGACCGGAGCGCTGCGCCACGAGACCGACGATCGAGCGGAACGTCGTCGACTTGCCCGCGCCGTTGCGCCCCAGCAGCGCCACGACCTCGCCCTCGCCCACCTCGAAGCCGATGTCGAACAGGATATGCGCGGGGCCATAATGGCTGTTGAGGTCCTGCACCGTGAGCTTCATGTCGATGCTCCCTCGCGATGCTCGGCCTCGTAAAGCAGGCCCTCGCCGAGATAGACCGCCTGCACCTGCGGATTGCTGCGCACCTCGGCCGGCGAACCCTCGGCGATCAGTGTGCCGCGGTTCAGCACGATGATGCGGTCAGCATGCTCGAACACCACGTCCATGTCGTGCTCGGTGAAGAGCACCCCAATCGATTTTTCCCGCGCGATCTGCGCGGTCAGCCGCATCAGGTCGACGCGCTCGCGCGGCGCCATGCCGGCGGTCGGCTCGTCCATCAGGAGCAGCTTTGGCTCGTTGGCGAGCGCGACCGCGAGCTCGAGCCGCTTGAGGTCGCCATAGGCGAGCTCGCCGCAAGGACGATCCGCGTAGCCGCCCATGCCGACCAGCTCGAGCAGCCGGCCGGCCTCGCCCCGATCGAAGTTCGGCGCCGAGCCAAAGAGATTGAACAGTTGCTTGCCGTGCGAGATCAGCGCGACCTGGACGTTCTCTCGCACCGTCATGGTGGCGAAGGTCGCTGTGATCTGGAAGGTGCGCCCCACCCCCATCCGCCAGATCTCACGCGGCCTCTTGCCGGTGGTCTCCTCGCCAAGCAGGCGGACATGGCCGCTATCAGGCTTGTTCTGGCCGTTGAGCATGTCGAAGCAGGTGCTCTTGCCCGCGCCGTTGGGCCCGATCAGCGCCAGGATTTCGCCGGCGCGCAGAGAGAACGAGACGCCGCGCACGGCATGGATGCCGCCATAGGATTTGGTCAGGCCTTCGACCGCGAGAAGTGGGGGTGCAACGCTCATTCGGCGGACTCGATCGGCTTGGCAAGCAAGGAGGATCCCGGCGGCGACGACTTCCTGCGGCGCTGCGCCAGCATCTCCAGCATGCCGACGATGCCCTTGGGGAAGACGACGACGATCAGCACGATGAAGCCGCCGAGCACGAGTTTTGACAGATCGGTCTGGCTGACCAGCCAGATGTTCAGGGCTTTGTAGACGATGGCGCCGATCACCGCGCCCGACACCGTCTCGACGCCGCCGAGCAGCACCATCACCAGCGCATCGACCGAGAGCGAGATGCCGAGATTGTCAGGAAAGACACTGCCCTTCAGGTACGCGAACAGCGCGCCGCCGATGCCGGCAGTCGTGCCCGCGATCACGAAAGCCGTCCACTGGATACGCTTGGCGTTGATGCCGATGGCCTCGCTGCGCAGAAGCGAGTCACGCGTGGCCCGGAGCGCGTAGCCGAACGGCGAGAACACAGCGATCCGCAAGGCAATGGTCACGAGCGCGGCGACGCCAAGCGCCAGCCAGTAGAAGTGCGACGGGCTCGCCGCCCACTTCTCGGGCCACACCCCCAGAATGCCGTTGTCCCCGCCGGTCACGCTCACCCACTGAAACGCGATCGACCAGACGATCTGGGCAAAGGCGAGCGTCAGCATGGCGAAATAGACGCCGGAGAGCTGCACGGCGAAGAAGCCGAACACGGCGGCGCCCATGCAGCCGAGCAGCGGTCCGAGCAAAAGGCAAACAATCATCGGCAACCCCGCCATCTTGGCGAGGAAGGCGATGCCGTAAGCGCCGAGGCCGAAATAGGCCGCGTGGCCGAACGATGCGAGGCCGCCGACCGACATCAGGAAATGCAAGGAGACGGCGAAGATCACGAAGATCGCGATCTCCGAGCCGACGGTCAGCGCGTAGTTGCCGGCGAACAGCGGCAGCGTCGCCGCGATGACCAGCGCCGCCAGCGAAGCGAGCCGCTCGTTCGACGTCAGCGGCCGCCAGGGATTGACGGTGAGACCCGGTGTCTTGCGCGCGGCAGCCTCCGGCTTGCCGAACAGGCCCCAGGGCCGCACGATTAGCACCACCGCCATCACCAGGAAGACCAGGATGATGGAGATCTTCGGGAAGATCAGGATGCCGAAGGCATTGAGCTCGGAGACCAGCACCGCCGCAACGAACGCGCCGACGATGCTGCCGAGGCCGCCGATCACCACGACGACGAACACCTCGACGATGATGCGCAGATCCATCGCGTGATGCACGGCATCGCGCGGGATCTGGAGCGCGCCGCCTAGGGCGGCGAGGAAGACGCCGACCGCGAACACTGACGTGAACAGCCATTTTTGATTGACGCCGAGCGCGGCGACCATGTCGCGATCCTGCGTCGCCGCGCGCACCAGCACGCCCCAGCGCGTGCGCTGGAACAGCAGCCAGAGAATGCCAAGCACGACCGGGCCGAGCACGATCAGGAACAGGTCGTAGCTCGGGATGTTCTGGCCGAAGAAATCGATGGCGCCTTTGAAGCCCGGCGCGCGGCGGCCAACGAGATCGTCGGGCCCCCAGATCAGCACCACGAGGTCCTCGACCATCAGGGTCAAACCAAAGGTCGCAAGCAGCTGGAACAGTTCGGGGGCATGATAGATGCGGCGCAGCAGCACCATCTCGACCAGCACGCCGATCAGCGCCACCGCGAGCGCGGCCAGCACGATACTGCCCCAGAAGCCGAACGCGCCGGACAGGCGCTCCGTCAGCGTGAAGGCGATGTAGGCGCCGATCATGTAGAAGGCGCCATGCGCGAAATTCACGATCCGCGTCACGCCGAAGATGATCGACAGGCCCGACGCCACCAGGAACAGCGACGCTGCGCTGGCGAGACCGGTCAGAAACTGTACGACGTAAAAGGCCATCTTCGGTCCGGGTTAGGTGAAATCGTAGGGTGGGTTAGCCCTGCGACTGCGCGGAGCGCAGTTCGCCCGGCGTAACCCACCATTTCTCGTGTGACGCCGAAGGTGGTGGGTTACGCCCCGCAGATGCGCTTTGCGCATCCGCAGGGCTAACCCACCCTACGGCAGCGGGGATCAATCCTTCGGCCGCAGCTTCTCGACCTCGGCGTCGCTGGGCAGATAGTCCGCGCCCTTCTTGTAGACGGAGTCCACCATCACACCCTTGCCGTCCTTCAGCGCGGTCTTGCCGACGTAAGCGCCAAGCGTCGATTGATGGTCGATCTTGCGGAAGGTGATCTCGCCGAACGGCGAGCCCATCGACAGCCCTTCCGCCGCAGCGATCAGCTTCTCCGGATCGGTCGAGCCGGCCTTCGCGAGAATGGCGGCTGCCGACTTGATGGTCTGGTAGCCGACGATCGAGCCGAGACGCGGATAGTCGTTGTACTTGGCCTGGTAGGCCTTGAGGAACGCATCGTGTTCCGGCGTCTTGATCGAGTACCAGGGATAGCCGGTGACGATCCAGCCCTCCGGCGTCTCGTCCTTGAGCGGATCGAGATATTCGGGCTCGCCGGTCAGGAAGGACACCACCTCGCGGCCCTTGAACAGGCCGCGGGTGTTGCCTTCGCGCACGAGCTTGACCAGATCGGCGCCGAAGGTGACGTTGAGGATCGCCTCGGGATTGGCCGCGGCAACCGCCTGCACCACCGGGCCCGCATCGATCTTGCCCTGCGGCGGCCACTGCTCATCGACCCACTGGATGTCCGGGCGCTTCTCCGACATCAGCTTCTTGAACACCGCGACCGCCGACTGGCCGTACTCGTAGTTCGGCGCGATCGTCGCCCAGCGTTTTGCGGGCAGCTTGCTGGCAGCTTCCACCAGCATCGCGGCCTGCATGTAGTTGGAGGGGCGCAGGCGGAAGGTGTACTTGTTGCCCTTGGACCAGGTCACCGCGTCCGTCAGTGGCTCGGCCGCGAGGAAGAACACCTTCTTCTGGTTGGCGAAGTCCGAAACCGCAAGGCCGATATTCGACAGGAACGTACCCGTCAGCATCGCGACGCCCTCGCTCGACACCAGCTCGTTGGCGGCGGTCTGCGCGTCGGCCGGCTTGCCGCCGTCATCCTTGGAGACGACGATGAGCTTCTTGCCGTTGATGCCGCCGGCTGCGTTGATCTCCTCGACCGCGAGCTGCCAGCCCTTGCGATAGGGCTCGGTGAATGCCGGCAGCAGCGAATAGCTGTTGATCTCGCCGATCTTGATGTCCTGCGCCACCGCCGAATGGGCCATACCACCCGCCAGAAGCGCGAAGGCCGCGCCCACAAAATAGTTTCTCGCTCGCATCCCAACCTCCAGTTTTGAACTCTCTACGTCTTCAGCGTGATCTTGTCGGGGAAGCTGTGCCCGCCTCCCCGGTTCAAACCCTATCGCAACCCGTCTTCGCCCTTGACTTCCGCAACCGTCAGCCCGCCCACGCGCGGCAGCGGACGGCCGCTGTCGGTGACGGCGACCGCAACCATGATCTCATTGGCGCGCGGCGCGTCGTTGATCTGCACCTCCATGCCGTCGAAATGGCTGCGCACGAAGGCGGCGTCCTTGTGCCCGAGCGGAATATCGAGTGTGGTGCCCGGCCCGCTGCGCTTCTTCGACGACGGGATCAGCGCCGCGCCCTTGCCCAGAACTTTACGCACCGGCGCGCCCATCTTGGGGTGAAGGATGGCGGCGGCATGCTCGAGCTCACCGTTCTCGCCGACGGCTGCGGCCTTGCCATAACTCTGGGCCTTCGCGCCCTCGATGCCGAGCGCCGCCACCGCGCGCTTCGACAGGAGCTCGCCGAGCTCCTCGCCGATCGCGATCAGCGGCGAGAGATCCTCGACATATTTTCCGGCAAAGGGATTTTCGATCACGGCAATCGCGGCAGCACGCCGGGTCGGCGGCGAGACCTGGCGGCCCATCTCCATCTGCGTCTCTTCGACGACGGTGACGATCTTGCGGATGATCGCGCTCATGATTGTTTCCTCAAGTCGCTTCCTGTTCAGGCATGAACCGCGTTCTCCAGCGCAAGCGGACGCGATCGTTGCCGTTCAATATCTTTCGGTCCGATGACAAGCATATCACCACTGAGCTGCAGCACGGCACCCTCGATCAAGCCGCGATCGAACAATTGCCGTGCACATTCCGCGCCAGATTCCAGCGCGGCCGCGATCTCATTTTGCAACAATTCACCGACATCGCTGGTCACGAGGCGCGCGCCGAGATCGCTATCGGGCTGAATTTCGTTCGCAGGCATCCGGGTGATGGCGGGATGCCCGGGCAGATCGACGGCATTGGCGATGACAGTTGCGGCCGCATCGGCCTGCGATGCCGTTGCCGCCAGCACCGTCACCGCATCGGCGATCCCGAGCGAGAAGCTGCGGCCGTGACGCCCGCTGGTCGCAATCCCGCGCACGGGATCGTTCGCGTCGATCCTCATGGCTCGCATCACGCCCTCGCGATCGGGCCGATCCATCAGGCCGACCGAGAAATGCCCGCCCTCGCCAAGATGAAGCGCGATATCGCCACCATTGTTGACGTAGGCCTGATCGAGCGCACCCATGCGCAGCATCGCGCCGAGAATCTCCTCCGCCACGCTGCCTGCGACTGCGGCCATGGGCGTAATGAAGCAATCGTCGGCATAAGGCGCGACAGCCGCGTGCATCCGCCGCGCCACCACACCATTCAACGAAGTCCGCCTGGCGGCCGCCGCGCGCAATTGCGGCAGTTCCGCGCAAAGCTCGTCGAGAAGTCCCGTAAAGCGCTGCGCTGCCGCCTCATAAGCCGCACGCACTGCGCCCGCGCGCCCCCTCGCCTCCACGATCAGATCAATCGGTCCATCCTGCAAATGCAGCCGCCGGCCATCAGACAGCAAGGCGATTTGCGGGAGCCGTGTCATGCCCGAGGTCCCGGGATCGGGTTCTGCCAGGGCAACTGGCGGACATCGTCACCGTTCTGCACCTCGGAGAGCGGCTTCACATAATCCATGTGTCCGCCGAGTGCGGCGTAGTCGGAGAGCTTCATCGTGAACTCGATCGGCGCGACCAGCGCCGGCGTCGGCACGTAGCCGAACGCGCCTGAAGGCATCTGCGTCACGTCGACCATGTAGGTGATGCCGCCGCCGGGCCAGACATAGACCGGCGCGCCGCCGCTGGTGACCCGCGTCAGCGCGTCCTTCACCGAGCGCGTCAGCCGCACCGGATTGTCGGTGACGCCGGCGCGCAGCGAGCCGCCGGCACCTGCCATGAACAGCACCGTGCACAGCGCCGGCTCGCAATTCTCCTGGATGCGCTCGACCGAAAATTTGAGGTCGGCCGGCATCTCGGTCTCGACCGGAGTCAAGGCCTCGTCGAGCACGTAATAGGACGAATGCTCGCCGGTCGTGGACACCATCAGCATGGTCAACCCGGCCTTCGCCTCCTTCTTGTCGAAGGGGCCGAGGATCGACAGCGGATCGGAAATGTTGGTACCGCCCCAGCCGGTGCCGGGATCGGCGACCTGGAAATAGCGGCCGGGCGTCGAGCGGCGGCCTTTCATCTTGATGCCGGTGTCGGCGATGTCGAGCAGCTTGCCGGCCTGATGCTCCGAAAGGACGCCGGTGATGTGGTCGTCGACCACGACGACCTCGTCGACCTTGCCGTGCCATTGCTTGGCGAACATGCCGATCGTCGCCGAGCCGCAGCCGACGCGCATGCGCTCTTCTTTCGCGCCGTTGACGATCGGCGGCTGGCCGGCCTGCACCACTACCGTGGCGCCGCCGTCGATGGTGAGCTCCACCGCCTTGCAGTTGGCGAGGTCCATCAGCGTGTCGCAGGTGACGCGGCCCTCCTTCTTGGAGCCGCCGGTGAGATGATGCACGCCGCCGAGCGACAGCATCTGCGAGCCGTACTCGCTGGTGGTGACGTGGCCGACCGCTTCGCCCTGGGCGCGCACAGTCGCGGTCTCCGGGCCGAGATAGCGGTCGGTATCGATCTTCACCTTGATGCCGCAATAGGAGAAGATGCCCTCGGTGACCACGGTCACCATGTCGACGCCGTCGACCTCCGCGGAGACGATGAACGGCGCCGGCTTGTAGTCGGGATAGGTCGTACCCGCGCCGATCGCCGTCACAAAGGTTGAAGGCTCGTGCACGATCTTGCCGTCCCAGTCTTCCGTGCGGCTGAACGGAACGAGCTTGCCGCCATGCGAGACGGTGCGCTCCAGGATCACATGCGGATCGACGCGGACGAGCTTGCCGTCGTGGTTGGCATAGCGGTCGCAGGCGCCCGCCGCGCCCGGCTTGATGTAGCACATCACCGGACAGGCATCGCAGCGGATCTTGTCGGTGGCAGCGCTCGTAGTTTCCATCACCAAGCCATAGCCAGCGGAGACATCGTTATCATTCGTATACGAACGATGTTGCGCGTGGTCCCCTAGGCCTGTCAAGCTGCGGTGCAGCGCAAAAGATGTCGCTGCCGCATAAAACCTCATTTGCCTATCGGCTCTGTCCACAAAGAAGGCAGTCGCGCTGCAGTGCGACATGCACGGCTTGCACGTTTGTGTACAAACGGTATCGTCGCGACGTAGAATTTTTACGACTGCATAGTGTTGGGCTTGGGACCAGGGATGACGCAGACACCGATCCGCCTCACCGTAAACGGCAGGATCCACGAGGTCGCTGCAGAGCGCCAGACGCCGCTGCTCTATGTGCTGCGCAACGATCTCGCGCTCAACGGCCCGAAATACGGCTGCGGTCTCGGCGAATGCGGCACCTGTACTGTCCTGATCGACGGCGCCGCGGCGCGCTCCTGCGTGATTCCGATCGGCGGCTGCGCCGGGCGCGACATCGTGACGCTCGAAGGCCTCGGCACGCGTGACAAGCCCGATGTGGTGCAGCAGGCCTTCGTCGACGAGCAGGCCGCGCAATGCGGCTACTGCCTCAACGGCATGATCATGACCACCAAGGCGCTGCTCGCTCAGAACCCGCATCCGACCGAGCAGGAGGCGCTGGCGGCGCTGCGCTACAATCTCTGCCGCTGCGGCACGCATGTCGAGATCCTGCGCGCCGTGATGCGCGCATCAGGTCAACTCGCCGAGGCCGCAGATTGATGGCCTCCCCTGTTTCGAACGGAGTTGAGCGCCCATCGGGTTCGCTCGTCGTCGCCCGCAGCGTGGACGAGGTCACATCCGAGACCTTCGTCCGCATCACCGCGGACGGCTCCGTCACCGCCTATAACGGCCATGTCGATCTCGGCACCGGCATCCGCACCGCACTCGGCCAGATCGTCGCCGAAGAGCTCGACGTCTCCTTTGCGCGCGTCGTCGTCGTGCTCGGCGACACGTCGGTGGTGCCGAACCAGGGCGCGACGATCGCCAGCGAGACCATCCAGATCACCGCCGTTCCCTTACGCAAAGCCGCAGCGCAAGCGCGTCATTTCCTGATCGCACGCGCGGCCGAACGGCTGGAGCTGCCGGCCGCCGACCTCAAGATCGAAGACGGCCTCGTGCGCGGCCACGACAACCGCAGCGTCAGCTATGGCGAGCTGATCGGCGGCGACGAGATCCGGCTCGAGCTCGAAGACGACGTCACTGTGAAGCCCGTCGGCGATTACGCCATCGTCGGCCACTCCGTCCCGCGCGTCGACCTGCCGGCCAAGGCCACGGGCGAATTGACCTTCGTGCATGACATCCGCCTGCCGGGCATGCTGCACGGCCGCGTGGTGCGCCCGCCCTATGCCGGCGTCGATGCCGGCCCGTTCGTCGGCACCAGCCTGCTCGCGGTCGATGAATCCTCGGTGCGCGACATCCCCGGCATCATCGCCGTCGTGCACATCGGCGATTTCGTCGGTGTCGTTGCCGAGCGCGAAGAGAATGCGATTCGCGCCGCCGAACAGCTCAAGCTGAGCTGGAAGCCAACGCCCTCCCTCACCGACCTCTCAGATGTCGAGACCGCGCTGCGCGCCAATCCGTCGACGCCGCGCACGCTGATCGACAAGGGCAACGTCGATGCTGCCATTGCCGGCGCGGCCAGGCCAATGCAGCGCACCTACGTCTGGCCGTATCAGATGCACGCCTCGATCGGCCCCTCATGCGCGGTCGCCGATTTCCAGGACGGCAATATCCGCGTCTGGTCCGGCACGCAGAATCCGCATGTGCTGCGCAGCGATCTGGCGCTGCTGATCGAGCGTCCCGAGAGCGAGATCGAGGTCATCCGGCTGGAGGCCGCCGGCTGCTACGGCCGCAATTGCGCCGACGACGTCACCGCGGATGCCCTGCTGCTGTCGCGCGCGGTCGGCCGGCCCGTGCGCGTGCAATTGACGCGCGAGCAGGAGCATGCCTGGGAGCCCAAGGGCACCGCGCAGCTCATCGACGTCAATGGCGGGCTCGATGCCAACGGCGGCATCGCCGCCTACGATCTCGCCACGCGCTATCCCTCGAACGCCGCCCCGACGCTGGCGCTGCTGCTGACCGGTCGCATCTCACCCGATCCCGCCGTGCTGCAGATGGGCGATCGCACCGCGATCCCGCCTTACGATTACGATCATATGCGTGTCGTTGCCCACGACATGGCGCCGATCGTGCGCGCCTCCTGGTTTCGCGGCGTCTCGGCGCTGCCGAACACGTTTGCGCATGAATCCTATATCGACGAGGCCGCGACCGAGGCCGGCGTCGACCCGATCGAATATCGCCTGCGCTATCTGAAAGACCAGCGCGCCGTCGATCTCGTCAATGCGGTCGCCGAGCGCGCGGGCTGGACGCCGCGCCCGGGCCGCGAGGAGAAGGATGGCGACATCGTGCACGGGCGCGGCTTTGCCTATGCACTCTACGTCCACAGCAAGTTTCCGGGCTTTGGCGCGGCGTGGTCGGCGTGGGTCACAGACGTCGCGGTGAACAAGTCGACCGGCGATGTCAGCGTGACGCGCGTTGTCGCCGGCCAGGACTCCGGCCTGATGATCAATCCGGACGGCGTCCGCCACCAGATCCACGGCAATGTCATCCAGTCCACCAGCCGAGCGCTGATGGAGGAGGTCTCGTTCGAGCGCGGCGCGGTGGCGGCGCGCGAATGGGGCGCCTATCCGATCATCCCCTTCCCCGACGCGCCCAAGATCGACGTGCTCTTGCTGCCGCGGCAGGACCAGCCGCCGCTCGGCGTCGGCGAGTCCGCTTCGGTGCCGAGTGCGGCGGCGATCGCGAACGCGATCTTCGATGCCACTGGCGTGCGCTTTCGCGAGCCGCCGTTCACGCCCGAACGTATCCTCAGGGGATTGCACGGCGAGGCACTGGCGACACCGCAGGGCCTGCCCGCGCCCGCAGCCCCGCCTCCGTCGCGCGTCTGGGAAAATCCCTTCGCCAAGCGCGCCGGCATCTTCGCAACGATCGCCGCCGTCTGCACCGCAGCTATCGGCGTCGGCGCCGCGCTTCTGCCGGGACGCGCCATTGCGCCGATCGCACGGCCCGATGCGTCAGTCTATTCCGCCGCGACGATCGCGCGCGGCCAGCAGCTTGCGGCGCTGGGCAATTGCGCGGAGTGCCACACCAGCTTTAACGGCGCGCTCAACGCCGGCGGCCGCGCGCTGGAGACGCCGTTCGGCACGATCTATTCAACCAACATCACGCCCGATGTCGAGACCGGCATCGGCGCCTGGTCCTATCCCGCCTTCGAACGCGCGATGCGCGATGGCCTGCATCGCGACGGCCGCCAGCTCTACCCCGCCTTCCCCTTCACGCATTTCGCCAAGACCAGCGACGCCGACATGCAGGCGCTCTACGCCTACCTGATGGCCCAGCCCGCGGTGCGCGCGACGACGCCCGCGAACACGCTCGCCTCCCCGTTCAATCTCCGTCCGCTGCTTGCGGGCTGGAATGCGCTGTTCCACGAGACGAGCGAATTCAAGCCCGACCCCGCCAAATCCGAGGCGTGGAATCGCGGCGCCTATCTCGTCGAGAGCCTCGGCCATTGCAGCGCCTGCCATTCCCCGCGCAACGCGCTCGGCGCCGAGCAGCGCAACGCCTATCTCGCCGGCGGCTTTGCCGAAGGCTGGGAAGCGCCGCCGCTGACCTCGCTCTCACAGGCGCCGATCCCGTGGAGCGAGGACGAGCTCTACGCTTATTTGCGCACCGGCCATTCGCGCTATCACGGCGTCGCCGCCGGCCCGATGGCACCAATCGTCAGGGACCTCAAGGCCCTGCCTGACCAGGACATCCGTGCGATGGCGGTCTATCTCAATTCATTCAACGACACCGCAGCCGAGACGCCGGACGCGGTTGCGGCACGGCTGGAAAGCGCGACGCAGGTCACCGTCGCCTCCTCCACCGGCGCGCGCCTCTATCAAGGCGCCTGCGCCGTGTGCCATGAGGTCGGCGGCCTGCCGCTGTTCGGCAGCCGTCCCTCGCTCGCACTCAACAGCAATCTGCACAGCGCCACATCGGACAATCTCGTGCAGGTGATCCTGCACGGCATCACCGAGCCGGTCTCCAGCGATCTCGGCTACATGCCGGCGTTCAGGAACAGCATGAGCGACACCCAGATCGAGGAGCTCGTCACTTTCCTGCGCGGCCAGTTCGCGCCGGGCAAGCCGGCCTGGACCGGCGTGCGCGAGACGATCGCACGCCTGCGCGCCTCAGCACATTAAGAGTGCTTCACCTCCACCGGCGGCGTGCCGTGGGTGTGGAAGGACTCGATCGTCTTCAGGCCCCAGGCCTGGCCCTTCTTGCGCTCCTCTTCCGTCCATACGATCGGCTTCCAGTCAGGCGCGAGGATCAGGCGCGCGCCGGCATTGGCGACCTCGACGCGGTTGCCGCCGGGTTCGTAGACGTAGAGGAAGAAGGTCTGCTGGATCGCGTGCTTGTGCGGGCCGGTCTCGATATGCACGCCGTTCTCCAGGAAGATATCTGCAGCGCGCAAAATCTCCTCGCGGCTGTCGAGCGCGTAGGTAACGTGGTGGAAGCGGCCAGGCACGCCGGAATGGTCCAGCGAATAGGCGAAGTCGTAGCTCTTGTTCGACATCGTCAGCCACATCGCAGCTTCCCGGCCGTCGTTGAGCACGATCTGCTCGGTGAGCCGGCAGCCGAGATAATTCTCGAAGAACTCGCGGTTGGCCTTGATGTCGACGGCGAGGCAGTTGAGGTGATCGAGGCGGCGGACATTGACGCCGCGCGCGGGAAAACGCTGCGCCTGGTTCTTCAATGCGGGCTTCAGCTCCGGCGGCGCCTGATACCATTCGGTCTCGTAATAGAGCTCGACGATGTGGCCATCAGGGTCGCGGCAGCGGAAGGTCGGCCCCTGCCCCATGTCGCCGTCGATCCAGCCGATGTCGAAGCCGGAGCCCTTGAGGGCGGCGACGCGGCGTTCCAGCGCCTGCTGGCTGCGCGCACGCAGCGCCATGTGCTCCATGCCTGACGTCTTCGACGCCGTGAGCTTGAGCGAATAGCGCTCGTAATCGTCCCAGCCGCGCAAGTAGACGGACTCGCCCTTCTGCCCGCTGACGGTCATGCCCATGACGTCGACGAAGAATTTCAGGCTCTCGTCAGGCTTCGGCGTCAGCAGTTCCATGTGACCGAGATGGGCGAGATCGAGGATCGGTTCGGGCTGCATGCTTTCCTCCAGGGCTTGTCCATTAAGGCGTGGCTTGCGATCCGTTCGCCGGATCGCGCAATCGGGCACAGGGCCGCAACGCGCTCGCACGCCCGAGCGGCGCTAAAGCCGCCGGTTCATTTGTACTAATGTACAAATGATTAGGTCTCGTCAACAAACTCCTGGGATCTGGCTTACCGGGATACGGCTCGCGGGCCCAAATCTCGAACGTTGCATCAACGCCCGGGGGAAAGCGCACACGCACGGTTTATTTTGCGGACACGCGCTATCTAAACGTGTAGCTTGGGGACCCCGAGCACAAGCAAAGTGCTCGGTGTGCCGGGAGTTGGGGGGAGCTCGATGGCCAAGAAATCAGGGAGTACGCGTCCGCGCGGCAATTCGCCGCCTGACAAGCGTATCGCCACCATTCGTGCCGCAGGCGTCGAAGACACACACATCAAGCATCCCGAGCTGCTCGCGCGCATAGCGCAAGAGTGGACCTATCTCCTACGGGCACGCTCGCGCTGGGCCTCCGATACCGAATTGCGCAAATCCGTCGCCGAGCGCGCCGTCAAGGCCCTCGCAAGCGTAGGCGTGACCTCCGAGCGTTTGCGCGAGCTGGCGACAGCCGAACGTATCGAGATCGAGGTGCATGATTGGGAACGCTCGGATGCGCGGACATGCGCGATCCACGAAGCAGCCTGCGAAATTCCCTGGGAGTACCTGCTCAGTGCCGGCACGCGCGCGGAAGGCCGTTACCACAGCACCTTGATCACCCGCCTGTTCGACAACGGGCTGGCGCAGGTCAGGCCACACCCGCCGACCGGCGTCCTCTTCGTCGAGAGCGCGCCCGGACGCTTCAGGGACAAGTACGAATTCTCGGACGAGGAAAACCGCATCAGCGTCGCAGTCGGTGCGCCCAACCGACCGGATGACGAAGACTACTGGACGATCCTCCGCACGCCGCAGACAAGCGAGCTCGCCAAGAAAATCCACGGCTCGAAATGGGAGGCGATCCACGTCACAGGGATAGATACCCATCAGGCCGCGTGGATCGTCGACGATTTCTATGTGGACATGAAAGACAAGAACAAGCCGCTGTTCGACACGCTCGTCGACTCCACCGGACGGCTGCCGGATGGAATGATCCTTCGCGAAGGTCATGAGAGCGAGCTGCCCGTTCCCTACGGCGACCTCGCCAAGATCCTGGTGGGTCCGACGCCACCCCGTATCGTCACGCTCAATCTCTATTATTCCGGCGCGCGTATCGCGCGCGAACTGGTGAAAAACAAGGCCCACGTCGCTCTCGGATTTCTCGACGAGATCGACGACGAGGTGGCCGAGCTGTTCTTCCAGGCCTTCTACTGGAACTGGTTTCACGGAACGGAGAAATTGACCCTTTCGATCCCGGATGCATTCCTCAAGGCGTGGGAGGCGATGCCTTCGGACAAGGTGCATGGCACGTCGATCGTGATCTGGATGGGACGAAGCATCTTCGCGCCCGGCAGCGAGTCGATCAGGAAGTCGGCACCGGGATCGCGTTCCGTCAAGAAGGCGTCTCCCCGAAAAAAGAGGGCAGCCAGATGATCCCGATCCAGGTCGACCTGGAAGTGGCGGAGGAAATCAACTACTCCCTGCTGCACAACAACAGACCCTTGCTCGACAAATTGACGCTGACACGGCTGACCCAGAAGCCGGTGGAAGCGATCTACATTCAAGTCGAACTCTGTGTCGGCGCCGAGAACTACCCCTACCGCTACACGATCCCGGTCATGACGGAAGTGCAGCTGCCGCTGTCTTCCAACGTGATCATCCCTCTCACGGCCAGCTTGAGCCGCTCATTGCACGAACGTGTGCAGTCCGCCGTTTACGTCAAGGTGACCTGCGGGGGAGAGACGGCTTTCGAGGACACGAGACGCGTCACGTTGATCCCCGTGGACGAATGGCTCGACGACACCAAGAACAATCCCTGGCTGCCCTCCTTCGTGCTGCCGAGAGATCCGGCGATCCTGAAGATCATCAACGCTTCGCGGCGCTACCTGATCGGTATCCTCGACGATCCCGGCGCGGGGTTCGACGGGTATCAACAGGATGACCGGCACGCGGTCGATCGCCAGGTCCAGTCCATCTGGACCGCGCTCGTGAACGAATATCGCCTCCAATATATCAACCCTCCTCCGGCCTATTCGGAGCAGACGCAGCGGCTGCGCACGCCGAGCGAGATCGTCGCCTCCAACACCGGCACCTGCATCGACCTCGCACTGCTGCTCGCCTCGTGCCTCGAATATGTCGGCATCTTCCCGGTCGTGGTTCTGCTCACCGGTCATGCCTTCGTAGGCTATTGGAGGTCCGAGGAGGCGCATGACGACTTCGTGGGCGTGGCGAAGGTGCCCGCCACGGTACCGACCGTCGGCGACGCCACGACCCGCGATGCGGGCCTGTGCTACGTCGATCCCTACGGCTGGCGGCTCACCAGGATGAGTTACGCGGAGATCATGGCCTATGTGACGTCGGGCGATCTCGTCATGCTGGAAGCCACCTACCTGACCGGGGCCTACGGCTTCAAGGACGCGCAAACCGAAGGACGGGCCAACCTGCGCAGCCCGAAGGAATTCGACAGCCTGCTCGACATCCAGCACGCGCGAACCCTGAACGTCACCCCGCTTCCGATCATCAACGAATGACGGCATCGAACATGTCACAGTTTGTTGCGGAAGATCCCGGACGTTTTCTGTCGCAGATCAAGGCGGTCGAGGACAACGACGACTTGTTCGAGCATCTCTATGTCGATCACGACGAGAGGATGGATTCCGTGGCCGGCCTGCGCCGCCGCCGGCGCCGCGCCGCCAACACATCCGACGACGTGATCCTTGCGGCCTCGCTGGTCGAGGAAAACGGCGTCCTGCGCTGGTATGACGGCGTTCCCGCCCGCGAGGAAGCGCCGCAGCGCCGCCGCCGGGCGCGGCGAGCCGGAGGGCCTCCGCCGCTCCCGGACCAGACGGTGGTCCTGACCAGGGAGTTTCCGAGGCTCAAGCCCAACAAGGCTGCCGCCGCGATCGGCGCGATCGATATGCGTCTCAATTCCGCGATCGATGCGTCGCTGCGTTCCCACATACGGCAACTGCATGGTGGCCCGACCAGCTTTGTCATCGCCCCCGCCGATGTCCATGGCCCCTTCAACGGTCGTACCCTGTTGTTTGTCCATGGGACCTTCTCCAACGCCGTCAACATGATCGGCGAGTTCGAGGCCACGGCCGACGGCCAGGCGTTTCTCGACGCGGCCCTGAACGGCCCCGAAAAGTACGATCGGGTCCTCGTGTTCGAGCATGCGACCCTTGCCGTCAGCCCGGTCCTGAATGCGCTCGAGCTCGGACGCGCATTTGCCGATGCATCGGGACAGATCGACGTCATCGCCCATAGCCGCGGCGGATTGATCGTGCGGTGGTGGCTCGAGGCCTTCGGCCGCTCGCTCGCCGCCACGACACGCGTCGTCTTTGCCGGCTCGCCGCTGCACGGCACCTCGCTTGCCGCCCCCGACAAGCTCCAGCACGCGCTAAGTCTGATTTCCAATATCGGAACCTTCGCCGAGAAGACATTGCAGCTCGCCGGCGGCGCCAATCCGTTCCTGTGGGTTGCCGGCAAGCTGGTCGAGGTGGTGATGACCGTGACCGGGACCCTTGCGAACACGCCGCTCCTGGACGGTCTTGTCGCCCTGATTCCGGGACTGTTCGGACAATCCATGATCGAAAACAACTACGAGCTTAACCTGCTACGCCTCGGTCCCTGCACGACGCAGCCGGCCTATTTCGTCGTCCAGTCGAATTTCGAGACCGAGGATCCCGGCTGGCAGTTCTGGAAGAACTTCAGGGCACTGCGCGCCGGCGATCTTGCCGCCGACCAGATATTCCCCGGCGACAACGATCTCGTGGTCGATACCGCCTCAATGACGGACCTCGGAGCGACGGGCTTCCCGCTCGCCATCCAGGGCGTGGAGAATTTCGGCAATTCTTCAGAGGTCTGGCACTGCAATTATTTCCGTCAGCCGAGAACCATCGCATTCATCCGAACCAGCTTCCCCTAGCTCGCCGGCACAGACAGCTTCGTCGCGTGCTCGCGGAACAGCGCCCTCAGCTTTCGTCGCAGCGGCAGCAGCGCCTTCGATGCCGCGCCGAGCTTGCCCGACGGCGCGATCAGATAGGCCTGGGTCTCGTCCTCGATGACGTGTTGGGCATAGCCGGCCTTCGCGATCTGCCGCCCCAACGCGCGCGTATCGTAGGAGCGCATCGCCTCGCGCACCTGCTTGCGGTAGTCGGCATCGGTGAAGAACAGCGCGTGCGCGAGCTCGTGCCTCAGGGTGCTGCCGCCCCCCTGGTAGATCCCGATCACATAGAAGCGTCCGCGCAACCTCGCTAACATGCCGAGCAGCCTCTTCTCCTTCCGCGAGAGCGGGTCGAACGCCCCGGAGTAGAACGGAGCGAACGCCGTCGAAGGCACGTTGAAGCCGGACCAGTCCTGGTAGTAGGTGAAGTTACCGTTTTGCTCGGCGTACCAGTCCATGTACTGCTCGAGCGAGAACACGCGGCCGTGGAATTCGGGGGACTCGTAGTGCTCCTGCACGCGCAGGAAGGTCGACGTCAGCTCGTACTGCGTCTTGAAGCGAAGCAGGTAGATACCGGGGCCGACCCGCTGTTTGACGGTCCTGCTCGACATCCGCTGCGTCTCCCTTGCCGGTCGCCTCGGCCTGCGCCGCATTCCAGGCCGACCTTTGGTCTATGGTAAACCATTCCTTAGCGCGCCGGGGGCCCTCACCGGCCTCGAAATGCCGCGTTTTCCCGGCGTTTCCACCCACAAACATCCATTCGCGACAAAGCTTCAGACCGAATTACCGCGGATTTAACGGAGCGGGCGCGCCCGCCGTTTAACCGTTTGTCCAGCGACGGCCGCGCATAGTCCGACCAAACCCCTTGCTCTTGCCAGGTTCATTCATCGTGACATCCTTTGGACGCGTGATTTCGGTTCGCGGATCGCTCGCCCGGGTCGGGCTTTTGGCGACCAGCCAGATGCCGATCTCGGAGGTTCGGGCCACCGTCGGCCGCTTCGTCAGCATTCGCTGCGCCAGCTCGGTCATCGTCGCGATGATCACCGAGGTCTCCTGCGAGAATTTGTCGAGCACGGACAATTACATCGCCATCGCCTCGGTCGACCTGCTCGGCGAGATCCTGAACGCCGCCGACAAGGCCAAATTCCAGCGCGGCGTCACCAATTATCCGACCATCGGAGATGCGGTCGAATTGATCACCAGCCAGGAGCTGCGCACGATCTACGCGCCGACCGGATCGGACCAGATCAATGTCGGCTTCCTCCAGCAGGACCGCTCCGTCGTCGCCTATGTCGACGTCGAGGAAATGCTGTCCAAGCATTTCGCCGTGCTGGGCTCGACCGGCGTCGGCAAATCGACCGGCGTGTCGCTGCTGCTCAACGAGATCCTGAAGGCGCGGCCGAACCTGCGCATTTTCCTGCTCGACGTCCACAACGAATATGGCCGCTGCTTCGGCGACCGCGCGCTGGTGCTGAACCCGCGGAACCTGAAGCTGCCGTTCTGGCTGTTCAATTTCGAGGAAATCGTCGACGTGCTGTTCGGCGGGCGCGCCGGCGTGCCCGAAGAGCTCGACATTCTCGCCGAGGTGATCCCGCTCGCCAAGGGCGTCTACACCCAGTACCAGAACGCCGACCGCATCGGCCTGAAGCGCATCGATCCCAAGCAGGTCGGCTACACCGTCGACACGCCGGTGCCGTACCGCCTCGTCGACCTGTTGTCGCTGATCGACGAGCGCATGGGCAAGCTGGAGAACCGCTCCTCGCGCATCATCTATCACAAGCTGATCTCGCGCATCGAGGCGGTGCGCAACGACCCGCGCTACGCCTTCATGTTCGACAACGCCAATGTCGGCGGCGACACCATGGCCGAGGTCATCAGCCATCTGTTCCGCCTGCCGGCGAACGGCAAGCCGATGACGGTGATGCAGCTCGCCGGCTTCCCGGCCGAAGTGATCGATTCCGTCGTCTCGGTGCTGTGCCGCATGGCCTTCGATTTCGGCCTGTGGAGCGACGGCGTCTCGCCGCTGCTGTTCGTCTGCGAGGAAGCGCACCGCTACGCTTCCGCCGACCGCAATGTCGGCTTCGGCCCGACCCGCAAGGCGGTCTCGCGCATCGCCAAGGAAGGCCGCAAATACGGCGTCTATCTCGGCCTCATCACGCAGCGCCCCGCGGAGCTCGACGCCACCATCATCTCCCAGTGCAACACGCTGTTCACGATGCGTCTTGCCAACGACCGCGACCAGGCGCTGCTGCGCGCCGCTGTGTCGGATGCGGCCGCGAACCTGCTCTCCTTCGTTCCCTCGCTCGGCACCCGCGAGGTGCTGGCGTTCGGCGAAGGCGTCGCGTTGCCGACCCGGTTGCGCTTCAAGGAGGTGCCGCCACACCAATTGCCGCGCGGCGAAGCCACCATCAGCAGCGTACCGTCGGTCACCGCCGGTCACGACATGCATTTCGTCAGCGCCGTGCTGGAGCGCTGGCGCGGCGCCACCTCGCAGCGCGATTCCTCTCCGAACGATCCCGTGTTCTCGGCCCCGCCCACGAAGACGATGTCCAGCCTCGAAGCCCCGATGCTGCAGCCCTCGATGGGGCTCGATCCCGACCGCTTCTCGCTGCTGAAGAAGCCGCTGCGGTAAGGCCGCGCTCGCGCTCCAAGCACACTGTCATGCCCCGCGAAGGCGGGGCATCCAGTACGCCGCTGCCTCTCCGTATGCCATCACCGTCTCTGGAATACTGGATCGCCCGGTCTTCGCCGGGCGATGACGCGAGTGTGTGGCACGCGCCCCTGGCATACCGCGGCACGTTGAGGCGGCCGCCCGCATCGACTATGGTTGCCGGCCCCAGCCGGAATCCATGCACATGACAAAAACCGCCGCACAACGCTTCCCTGCTCCCGCCCTCGACGCGCTTCCCGAGGACATCCGCACCCGCCTCCTCGCCGTGCAGGAAAAAAGCGGCTTCGTGCCGAACGTGTTCCTCACCTTGGCCTACCGCCCCGACGAGTTCCGCGCCTTCTTCGCCTATCACGACGCGCTGATGGAGAAGGATGGCGGTCTGACGAAAGCCGAGCGCGAGATGATCGTGGTGGCGACGTCGGCCGCCAACCAGTGCCAGTATTGCGTGATCGCCCACGGCGCGATCCTGCGCATCCGCGCCAAGAATCCGCTGATCGCCGACCAGGTCGCGGTGAACTACCGCAAGGCCGACATCACGCCGCGCCAGAAGGCGATGCTCGATTTCGCGATGAAGGTCTCCGCCGACGCGCAGCGCGTCTGCGAGGAAGATTTCGCAGCGTTGCAACCGCACGGCTTCAGCGACGACGACATCTGGGACATCGCCGCGATCTCCGCCTTCTTCGCGCTGTCGAACCGGCTGGCGAATTTCACGGGCATGCGGCCGAACGAGGAGTTCTATCTGATGGGACGCCTGCCGAAAAAATGACCGTGCTGGACTGGCCCGAAATCCTTCTGCGCCTCGGCGTCGCCACGCTCGCAGGCTGCGCCATCGGCCTCAATCGTGACTTGCACGGCAAGCCGATCGGGCTGAAGACGCTCGGCATCGTCGGGCTCTCGACCGCGACCGTCGTATTGCTGGCCGTGCAGTTTGCCGAGGCCGGCAAGATCACCGATGCGGCGAGCCGCGTCATCCAGGGCATCCTCACCGGCATCGGCTTCCTCGGTGCCGGCGTCATTGTCCACGAAAGCGACAGGTTCCGCGTCCGCGGCCTGACCAGCGCCGCCTGCACCTTCCTCGCCGCCTGCCTCGGCATCGCCTGCGGCGTCGGCCAGTGGCCGATCGTCGGCACGGCGCTGACGCTGGCCTTCCTGATCCTCACCGTTGGCAACCGCACCGAGCACTGGCTGCACCGGATGCTCGGCGGCAGGCACGAGCCGCGCGAAACCCATGCGCCGCCGAAGCCGGGCTCTCCGGGTGCGAACTAGAGCATGATCCGGAAAAGTGTGAAGCGGTTTTCCGAAAAGATCATGCTCAAACAATAACCTAAAGCGCGATGACGATTCCTCCCAATCTCATCGCGCGTTAGAATCGAAGCCGCCGCGCCCACAGCGGCTTCAGCGCTTCGAGCAGCGTCAGCAGCAGCAGTCCTGCGCCGAGCGTGATCAACAGGTCATCGGCATGCAGCGGACCGAAGCGGAACAGGCTGGAGGCCGGCGGCCAGAGCAGCGCGGCGGCGAGAACGGCGGCGACCGCCGTGAAGATCCAGACCAGTGCGGGATTTGGACGGAAGAAAGCCGACATGAACGAAGCACTGAAGGACCGGTTGACCAGGACCAGCGCGACGAAGCAGACCACGAGCGTCACGAAGGCGAGCGCCCTCGCCTCGTCGGCGGCAAGGCCGGAGCGCAGCGCGCCGACGAATATCGTTGCGGTCAGGGCGAAGGCGAGCGCGCCCTGAAGAACGCTCCAGCCGACCAGGGCCCAGGAAAACAGCTTGGCATCGGCCCGTCTCGGCGGACGCGTCATCGCATCGCGCTCGTCGCGCTCGGCCTCGAACACCAGCGAGCACACGGGGTCGATGATCAGCTCCAGAAACGCGATGTGCACCGGGCTGAAGATCAGCGGCAACCCGAACACCAGCGGCAACAGCGCCAGTCCGGCGATCGGGACGTGAACGGCGAAGATGAAGGCCATCGCCTTGCGAAGATTGTCATAGATCCGGCGGCCCAGGCGAATGGCCGAGACGATCGAGCCAAAATCGTCGTCGAGCAGCACGATCGACGACGCCTCCCGCGCGACGTCGGTACCACGCCCGCCCATCGCGATGCCGATGTGGGCGGCCTTGAGCGATGGCGCGTCATTGACGCCGTCGCCGGTCATCGCCACGATCTCGCCGTCGGCCTTCATCGCCTGGACGATGCGCAGCTTCTGCTCCGGCAGGACCCGTGCGAACACGCTCGCATGCCTGACGCGCTGTGCAAGCTCCGAATCGTCCGCCAGCCTGACCTGATCGCCGGTCATGACGTCCTGGACGTCGAGGCCGGCCTGGTTGGCGATGGCAACGGCCGTTGCCGGATAGTCGCCGGTGATCATGACGACGCGGATTCCGGCCGCACGGCATTCGCGGACCGCCTCCGGGACGTGGGGCCGCAGCGGATCGGCAAGCCCGACCAGCCCGACAAAGCGAAACGCGAAGGCCTCCTGTGACTGCGGGAGTGAGGCGTCGTCGCAGGCGGCAACGGCCACGCCCAACACCCGAAGCCCGTCCTTCGCCATCGCGCTGGCGGCATCCCGCACGGACTCCTGGTCGGCATCGTTCAGCCTGCACAGGCGCGCAACCGCCTCGGGCGCACCCTTGGCGCATGCGACGAGGTCCGCCCGGCCGGCTGTCCGCCAGACCTGGGTCATGGCCAGCAGTTCGGGCCGCAAACCGTAGGTGCGCAGCAGCGTCCGCTCGCCATCCATGGCATCGCCGTCCCGCAAGGCCTCATGCGCGAACAGGTGCAGCGCCTTCTCCATGGGATCGAACGGTTCCGGCGAACTCGCCAGGGCGCCGCAGCGCGCCAGCTCGACAAATTCCGGCCTGGCACGATCTTCTCCGGCCGCGGGGCGCATCCGCGCCCCATCGGGCAACCGCAGCTCCGCGACGGACATGCGGTTCTGCGTCAGTGTTCCGGTCTTGTCGGTGCACAGGACGGTCGCAGACCCCAGGACCTCGATGGCGGCGGCGCGCCGTGTCAACACGCGGGCTTGCGAGATCCGCCACGCGCCCATCGCCATGAAGACCGTGAGCACGACGCCGAACTCTTCCGGAAGCATCGACATGCCGATGGCGACGCCCGCAAGCAGCGCCTGTAACCAGTCCCCGCGCAAGACGCCATAGAGCGCGACGGCGGCGAGGCTAACCACGGCGCCGCCGAGGAAGCAGAGCCGCACCAGCCTTGCGGTCTGTTGCTGCAGCCGCGGCGGCTCGGCCTGCAAGCCACGCAGCGACAGTCCGATCTTCCCGATCTCGCTGCGCGGGCCGGTCGCCTCGACCAGCGCCAGCCCCTCGCCACCCACGACGAGCGAACCGGAATACACGAAGGGCTGATCCTCGCCGCCGGGCCGGTGATCGGCTGTTGCGATCCGGTCCGCGGCCTGCTTACGGACCGGCACGGACTCGCCGGTGAGCAGGGACTCGTCGATCTGCAGATCGCGCGCCTCCACGAGCGCGGCATCGGCGGGAACCCGGTCGCCTTCGCCGAGAACAAGGAGATCGCCGCGCACGACCTCTCGGCCCGGAATTCGCCGGCGCGCACCGTCCCGCACCACCAGCGCTCGCGGGCTGGTCAGGTCGCGCAGGGCGTCCAGCACCCGCTCGGTCCGCGTCTCCTGCACCACCGTGATCACGATGGACATCGCACCGAAGGCCAGCAGGATCAGCGCTTCCTTGAGATCGCCGAGCACGAGGTAGATCAGCCCGCCGCAAAGCAGCAGCAGGAGCATCGGCTCGCGCAGCACCTCCACGACGATGCGCAGGGGGCTGCGCCGTTCGGGCCGCGGCAACTCGTTGGCGCCGTCCTTTTCCAGCCGCGCCTTCGCCTCGGCCTCGCTCAGTCCGGCCGGTCGCGCGCCCGCCTTGCCGCTCACGTCTTCCGCCGCAGGCTCCAGAGACTCCCGGCGAGCAAGACGGCGGTCACGAGCAGGATGGCGACGAAAGTCTGGATGATGGTGAAGTTGAGCGCGTCGCGCGCGACGAACAGCGCGGTGATGGCTCCGGCGAGGACGAACAGAATGCGAAAGATCAGGCTCATCGTGGCATCTCCAGGTCAGCATGATCCGGAGTCCATTTGCCCACGCGGGAGCGCAACGCTGGTTCGGCAGTCATGCAAGCAGACCTTACCGGCCGCCGACCGCGTCACTTTGCGATACGTCAAGATCGCATGCGCCGCTCTGCCGCAGGTGCGAACCGGTCACGCGCCTGCCGACACCGCACGCCTAGGCTTCGTCGACCTGGAGCGTGATCGACACCTTCAGGAACGGCGCGCCTTCCTCGCGAACGTCGATGACGACGTGCCGCGCGCTGCCCGAGACGAAGGCATCGCGGGCGATCGAAGCGCCGGACATGACCGCCTCCTTGCGAGCGGCGTTCTCGTTCGCAAGATCCTGCCCGTCTTCGTCGGGAAACATCCGGCCGTTCTCGTGGATGTCGAAATGGAATCGCGGCATCGGGCGCCCTCGGAGCGTTGGCGACTGCTCCAGGTAAAGGCCGTCGAAATCCGCCAGTTCCTAAAGTTTCCGCTCATCGAGCACCGTGCCAGGCTCGATGCAGCTCCACGGAATGCCTGCGGTCGGTTGGCAACTCCAACAAATGTTAAGGACATTGCTCGCGCAGCCATGGTTGTCTTGCACCGGTAAGGGCAATTCATGACCAGGAAGCGCAGCCGAACGCGACCGGCCCTCTCACTTCAGGAGCGCTTGAACAAATTCACGCAGGACGCCCGCGCTGCCGCGAGCAAGCTGCCAGCCGGCGCCAGGCGCCACACGCTGCCGCAAAAGGCGCGCGACGGTGAGACCGCCGCGGAGATCGAACGGCTGCTCTCTTCACCCGGCCCGCAAGACCCGAAGTGATCGCACCGCTGCCCGGCCTGCAGCTGCGAGCTGCGAGGCCGCTACTGCTTCGCCATCAGGTCGAGCGCCGGGGCAAATCGCTCGGCAAATGTCAGTGTCTTGGCGTGGTGAACTGCGGCGAACGAGGCCGAGATCCCTGCTGAGGCGACGGCGAGCAAGGCAATTGCGAAAAACAGACGGCGCATTTCTGCCTCCTGTGTGAGCTCGATACCCGGATAGTTGGGACGGCTCTGTTTCAGGACGGTTTCGTCGCCGCGGAAAATGATGTCGCTCAAGCGGCTGTGATGAGAGCCGGCTTATCCGGCCGCTTGCCGTCACCAACTAAGAAGAGTGGCCGTGGTCTTGCAGCGGCGTGGCCGGAACCGGGAATTTTGCTCCCGTGATCACGATCGTGGATCGCAGGACCCGCCGCGACAGGCAGCACTTGCTGGAATGCGGAATCGCCGAGGACTACTCAAATGAAAGTCGTCATTCAGAAGCTCAATGGTCTATGGCACCTGATCATCGGATCGTGCCGGATCCGAACGCCCTTCCTGGCAACCCAGGACCGCGCGCTGGTCGTCACCTACGCGCGGCGCGCTTATCCCGGCGCCAAGATCTTCCAGCGCAACTGATATGAGCGGGTGCGCTCAATCATCCTCCGCCGGGCCGCACCAGCCGGGCAGATAGACCGCATCCTTGCTCTTGGCCGCGGCCAGGGCCTTCTCCAGCGCCTTGTCGAAATCGGCATCCACCGCCTTGCGCGACAGCTTCCGGCGCAGGAAGTCCGCCCACAGGAATTCGGAGAACGGCGTGGTGTCCTTGGCGAAGCCGCCCAAGCGGCGGAGCTCGCCGGCAAGGCTGCGGAAGGGATCGTCCTTGAGATCGGCGATCGATTTCGGCAGATCGCGGAACGACCGCCGCTCGCCCTTGGCGTCGTAAGGATAGACCCAGCGCTTGTTGTCCATCACGCCCCAGAACGCCTCGCGCTCGACCATGCGGAGATCGCCGACCACGGTCACCAGCACCTCCTTGACGCCCTCGTCGTGCAGTGCACGGCCGAGATGATGATGGTCGATGACGTAGTAGCGCAGGTCCGGCCCGTAGACGACGGGGATCATGTGCTTGCCGAGCAGGTCGGCCTGCTTCCTCCTGTCGTGCTCGCGCCAGCGCTTGCGCTTCTCCTTGACCTCGCGCATGCCGACCGTCATCTGCGTCGGTCGAAGCGACAGGATCGGCACCGGATGCACTCGCGGCTCGCGCGTATTGGTCATGGTCGAAGGGGCCCTCACATCGTTGCAACCGGTCGCCCGGGTTCCCTGGATTATGCCATGGGCCCCATGGCGGTAAATGCGTTCGACCTGCACGGGGAGATCACAAGCCGATGTTCACGAGGCTGGACGCGGCGCCATCCTTCGTTGCTGCAACGCAACCCGCGCGTCCTGCCCGGGTCTGTCGGGCTTCCGCAAGACGGGGCGTGCAAGAGACGCAATACACGTTTGCGTTGAGAAGATTTTCTGCAACGCTTTCATCACGTGTGCTATCTAAAAATCGCTGCTTCGGAGTGATCCCCGCCCCATGAAAACCCAGCGGCCCATAAGCTCGGATGACGAGCACCGGGTGCTCCAGTTCAGGCCGCGCACTGCGCCCACCCCGCCGGTCCACCGGGGCAACGGCACCGTGCAGCCGCTGCGCGTCACGCCCGAGCCGCTCGACCTGTCGCGCTACGAGCAGCCCCGCGCCAAGCCGGACGATTTCCGCCACCGCATGCTTGCCAACATCGCCGCGCTCGCCTTCACCATCGCGCTGACTGCAATCGGGATCTGGCTCGCGGTGAGCATCGCCGACCTGCGCCGGACCCAGGATTGCGTGCTGATGGGCCGCCGCGACTGCGCCAAGATCACGACGCCCCACATCTAGGCCCCCGCCTCCGGCCGCAAGGCTCTGCCGGCGGCGTCCCCAGCCTGTTCCTAGGTCCTCCCGGCTCCATTGAACTCAGGGCGGCGCTCCGATATACGGGCTCTCGACCCGGCCAGAGGGGGGTTTGAGGGCGTCATCAGGGGCGCGATGCCCTCCCATCGCGCCACTCTGGAAAATCTGACAAATATCCGCAATATATCAAAGGCTTAGTGATGTCTTCCACATTCGATCAGGTCGCCACGATCATCGCTGAAACCTGCGACATCCCGCGCGACACGATCACGCCGGATAGCCATGCCATCGATGACCTCGGCATCGACAGCCTCGATTTCCTCGATATCGCCTTCGCGATCGACAAGCAGTTCGGCATCAAGCTGCCGCTGGAAAAGTGGACCCAGGAGGTCAACGACGGCAAGGCGACCACCGAACAATATTTCGTGCTGAAGAACCTGTGCGCGCGCATCGACGAACTGGTTGCCGCCAAGGGCGCAAGCGCCTAATCGGGCGGTCATGCAACTCGAATACTTCCACATGATCGATCGGATCGTCGACCTCAACGTCGACGAGAAGAAGATTGTCGTCGAAGCCCAGGTCCCGAAGGAGAGCACCGTCTTCGAGGGGCATTTTCCGGGCTATCCCCTGATGCCCGGCGTGCTCCTTATCGAATCGATGGCACAGGCCTCGGGCTTTCTCCTGCTGGGCGTCTTGAAGTTCGAGCGCATGCCGATTCTCGCCGCCGTGAAGGAAGCCAAGGTGCGCGGCTCGGTGTTTCCGGGCGACCTGATGACCCTCGAGGCGAGCGTGGCCCATGAGGGCTCGGGCTATGCCATGACCGAGGCCAAGATCAGGGTCGACGGCAAGCTGCGCGCGAATTCGACGCTCACCTTCACGCTGATCCCCTTCCCCAATTCGGATATGCGCGGATACATGGACGCGGTCGCAAAACGCGTCGGCTTTCCGCAACAGGCCATATCGCCATGACTGACATCGCTTCGAAGCCCGGCCAGACGGAAGTCTGGATCACCGGCATTGGGCTTGCCACCTCGCTCGGCGAGGGGCTGGACGCCAACTGGGCCGCGCTTCAGGAGAAGCGCATCAATGTCGATGAGAAGGGCTTTGCGCCCTACATCGTGCATCCCCTGATGCCCGTCTCCTTCGACAGCCAGATTCCGAAGAAGGGCGACCAGCGCCAGATGGAAGCCTGGCAGCGCATCGGCACCTATGCGGCCGGCCTTGCGCTCGACTCCGCCGGGATCAAGGGCAACAAGGACATCCTGTCGAAGATCGACATGGTGGTCGCCGCCGGCGGCGGCGAGCGCGACCTCAACGTCGACACCGGCGTGCTCACGGCCGAAGCCAAGGGCGCCAACGCGCCCGGCTTCCTCAACGAACGCCTGATGAGCGATCTCAGGCCGACGCTGTTCCTGGCCCAGCTCTCCAACCTGCTCGCCGGCAACATCGCCATCGTGCACGGCCTCGGCGGCACCTCGCGCACCTTCATGGGCGAAGAAGTCGCCGGCGCCGATGCCGCCCGCATCGCGCTTGCGCGCATCGCCTCGGGCGAAAGCGACATTGCCCTCGTCGGCGGCTCGCATAATGGCGAGCGCAAGGACTTGCTCGTCCTCTACGAATTCGGCGACTTCAACCTCAAGGACAAGTTTGCGCCAGTATGGGCGCGCAAGGACCATGCCGGCTTCGCGCTCGGCTCGGCCGGTGCGTTCCTGGTGCTGGAGTCTCGCGCGCATGCAGAGGCGCGTGGCGCAAAGCCCTATGCAAAGCTGTCGAGCGTCGTTGCCGATCTCGCCCGCCGCAGGCAGCCCGGCGACATGACCGCGACGCTGGAAAAGCTCTGGGCCAAGCTGCCGAAGCGCGAGGGCAAGGGCGCGATCATCACGGGGGCGACCGGCGCGGAGCCCGCAACCTCGGAAGAGCGCGGCTTCCTGAAGGGCCATGCCGACTTCCCGGTGCGCTCGACCGGCACGATGTTCGGTCACACCATGGAAACGCAATTCCCGCTCGGTATCGCGCTCGCGGCGCTGTCGATCTCGCGCGGCGCGCTGTTTCCGCCGAACGATTCGACCGGAACCGAGATTGAAATGCAGGGGGCGCCCACCCAGATTGTCGTGGTGGGGGCCGGACACTGGCGCGGCGAAGGCATGGCGCTGGTCGAGGCGGTCGGCTGAAGCGCCTCGCGCTTTGGCCGGATGATGCTCTAGCTTGATCGGGGGACACATGACTGCACCACGCGACAAATTCGGGCGCCCCGTCGTCGTCGTCACCGGCATGGGCATCATGACCTCGCTCGGCGCCGGCAAGGACGACAATTGGGCCAAGCTCGTCGCCGGCGAATCCGGCATCCGCACCATCACGCGCTTTCCGGTCGAGGGTCTCAAGACCACGATGGCCGGCACCGTCGATTTCGTCAGCGTCGATCCGTTTTCCTCCACGGGCCTCTCCGAGCGGATGGCCGAGATCGTGACGCAGGAAGCGCTCGAGCAGGCCGGCATCGGCGCCAAGGCCGACTTCCCGGGTCCCCTCTTCCTGGCTGTCGCGCCGGTCGAGGTCGAATGGCCGCAGCGCCGTGAGCTCGGCCGCGCCGTCGGCGCGCAGGACTTCAACTATGACGATCTGCTGCGCATCTCCGGCGGCGGCAAGTACACCGCCTATCATCACCGCTTCATGTTCGGCTCGGTCGCAGCCCACCTCGCCGAGACCTTCGGCACCAAGGGCTCGCCGATCTCGCTGTCGACGGCCTGCGCCTCGGGCGCGACCTCGATCCAGCTCGGCGTCGAGGCGATCCGCCGCGGCGAGACCGATGCGGCGCTGTGCGTTGCGACCGACGGCACGGTGAATCCGGAAGCGCTGGTGCGCTTCTCGCTGCTCTCGGCGCTGTCGACCCAGAACGATCCGCCGCAGGCGGCGTCCCGCCCCTTCTCCAAGAATCGCGACGGCTTCGTCATGGCCGAGGGCGCCGGCGCGCTCGTGCTGGAAAGCTATGAAGCCGCCACCGCGCGCGGCGCAAAAATCCTCGGCGTGATCGCCGGCTGCGGCGAGCTCACCGATTCCTTCCATCGCACCCGCTCTTCGCCTGATGGAAAACCGATCATCGGCTGCATGAACAAGACGCTGGCCGATGCCGGCATGACACCGGACCAGATCGACCACATCAACGCGCACGGCACCGCGACGCCCGAGAACGACAAGATGGAGTTCAACACGACATCGGCCGTGTTCGGCGAGCTCGCGCAGAAGATTCCGGTCACTTCCAACAAGTCGATGGTCGGCCACACCATCTCGGCGGCGGGCGCAGTGGAAGCGATCTTCTCGCTGCTCACGCTCGAGCACCAGCGCATCCCGCCGACGATCAACTACGAGACCCCGGATCCCACGATCCTGTTCAACGTCGTCGGCAACAAGGCGCGCGATGCCCGCGTGACCGCGGTGATGTCGAACTCGTTCGGCTTCGGCGGCCAGAACGCCTCGTTGATCCTGACCCGCGAACCGGCCTGACCGGACGCATGGCGCTGCTGACTGCGAGCACGAAGGCCCGCGCGCGGCAGGCTGCCAAATCGATCGGCGGCAGCCTGATCGGCGCCGCCACGGTCGGCATGCTGCGCACCACGCGCTATTTCGATCCGGTCAAGACCTCGGACTTTTTCGCGCGCGCCGTGAAGATGATCGGGCCGCGCCTGCGCGAGCACCGCATCGGCCGCGCCAACCTCAGTGCGGCCTTTCCCGAGAAGTCGCCGGAGGAGATCGAAAACATCCTGATGGGCGTCTGGGACAATCTCGGCCGCGTCGGCGCCGAATTCGCCCATATCGACCACGTCTGGGACTACGACCGCGACCATCCGGAAAAGAGCCGGATCGAACTCCCGGCGCGCAGCATCGAGCTGTTCGACCAGATCCGCGACGACGGCAAGCCGGCGCTGATCTTCGCCGCGCATCTCGCCAACTGGGAATTGCCGGCGCTCGCCGCCGTCGCGCATGGGCTGGACGCCGCGATCCTCTATCGCCGTCCCAACATCGCCTCCGCCGACCGCATCATCCAGGAGATGCGCCAGGTCAACATGGGCACGCTGATCCCGGCAGGCCGCGACGCGCCGCTGCGGCTCGCGCAGGCGCTGAAGGACGGCAAGCACGTCGCGATGCTGATCGACCAGTATCTGACCGGCGGCGTCGAGGTCACCTTCTTCGGCCGCAAGACCCGCGCCAACCCGATGCTGGCGCGCCTCTTGCGCCAGGTCGAATGCCCGATCCACGGGGTCCGCATCATCCGCCTGCCCGGCGGCCGCTTCACGGCCGAGATCACCGAGGAAGTCCCGTCTGTGCGCGATGCCGACGGCAAGATCGACATCCAGGGCACGACGCAGGCGATCACCAGCGTAGTGGAGAGCTGGGTGCGCGAGCATCCCGAGCAGTGGCTGTGGCTGCACAGAAGGTGGCGGTAGCTACGGCGTCATTGCCAGACGCGAGGCGCCGCAGCAATCCGGAGCGCGCCCACGGAGAGATTCTGGTTTGCTCCCGCCTTCGCCAACGCTTCGGCGGACAAGTCGCTCAGCTCGAAAATACGGATGCACCCCTCAGCGCCCCGTCTTCACCTTGGTCCAGAGCCGGTTGATGATGCGCTGGGTCGCCGGCTCGCGCGCCGTGATGACGAACAGCTTTGCGAGCGTCGCCTCGTCCGGATAGATGTTCTTGTCGCCTAGGATTTTCGGATCGACCAGCTTCTGGCTGGCGAGGTTGCCGTTGGCGTAGGACAAAAAGTCCGAGTTCTTGGCGGCGACATCCGGGCGGTAGAGATAGTTGATCAGCTCGTAGGCTTCCTTGACGTTCTTGGCATCCGCGGGGATCGCAAGATTGTCGAAGAACATCTGCGCGCCCTCCTTCGGGATGGTGTAGCCGATCTCCACGCCGCTCTTGGCTTCCGCCGCGCGGGCGCGCGCCTGCATGATGTCGCCGGACCAGCCGACCACGAAGCAGATCTCGCCGGTGGCAAGCGCGCTCAGATATTCGGAGGAGTGAAATTTTCGCACGGACGGGCGAACTTTTGCGACGGCGTCGGCGGCCTTCTCGAGGTCGGCCTGCTTGGTCGAGTTCGGATCGAGCCCGAGCCAGCTCAGCGCCGCCGGAAAGATGTCGTCGGCGGAGTCGAGCATGTGCACGCCGCAGTCTTTGAACTTTGCCAAGTTCTCCGGCTTGAAGACGATGTCCCAGCTGTCGATCTTGGCATCTAGCCCGAGGATCTGCTTCACCTTGGCGACGTTGTAGCCGATGCCCGTCGTGCCCCACATGTAGTTGGCGGCGTAGACGTTGCCGGGGTCGTAGGTGGCAAGGCGCTGCGTCACCACGGGCCAGGCGTTGGCGAGGTTCGGCAGCTTCGACTTGTCGAGCTTCTGGAAAATGTTGGCCTTGATCTGACGCTGCAGGAAATAGGCCGTGGGCACCACGACGTCATAGCCGGACTTGCCGGCCATCAGGCGCGTCTCCAGCGTCTCGTTGGCGTCGAAGGTGTCGTAGACCACCTTGATGCCGGTCTCCTTGGTGAAGTTCTCAAGGACATCCGGCGCCATGTAGTTGGACCAGTTGTAGAAGTTGACGACGCGCTCCTCCGCCCCGGCGGGAGGCGAAAGCAACGTCAGCGCGGCGGCGATGGTGAGACCAAGGCGAAACCCCGAGCGGCTGACGTTCGTCATCTCAAATCTACCTCTTGCGCCCGCGCACCGCGTCCGACAACCGCTCCAGCGCGGTGTCGAGCGTCTGGTCCTTCTTGGCAAAGCAGAAGCGCACCACCGAGGTCACCGGGTCCTGCTCGTAGAACGCCGAGACCGGGATCGCCGCGACCTTGTAATCCTTCACGATGCGCCAGCAGAACTCGGTGTCGCTCTCATTCAGCCCGAGCGGCGACAGGTCGACGGTGAGGAAGTAGGTGCCTTGCGACTTCAGCACGGGGAAGCCGAGGCTCTCCAGTCCCTTGGTCAGGCGGTCCCTGCTCCGCGTCAGATCCTTGCGCATCGACAGGAAGTAGTCGTCGGACTTGCCGAGGCCATAGGCGACGGCGGCCTGCAGGTTCGGCGCGGTGGTGAAGGTCAGGAACTGGTGCACCTTGGCGGCGACGCGCAGCAGCTGTGGCGCGGCGCAGACGAAGCCGATCTTCCAGCCGGTCAGCGAGAAGATCTTGCCGGCCGAGCCGACCTTGATGGTGCGCTCGCGCATGCCCGGGATGGTGATCAGCGGGATGTGCTTGTGCTCGTCGAAGGTGACGTGCTCCCAGACCTCGTCGCAGATCGCGATGACGTCGAACTCCTGGCAGTAGCGCGCCAGAAGCTCGAGGTCCTCGCGCGGATAGACCACCGCGGACGGATTCAGGGGATTGTTGAAGAGCACCGCCTTGGTCTTTGAATTGAAGACGCTTTTCAGCATGTCCTCATTCAACCGCCAGTGCGGCGGCTCGAGCCGGACGAGGCGCGGAATGCCGCCGGCCTGGCGGATGATCGGCAAATAGGAATCATAGACCGGCTGGAAGCAGACCACCTCGTCGCCGGGCTGGACCACGGCGAGGATCGCCGAGGTCAGCGCCTCGGTGCCGCCGGAGGTGACCATCACCTCGCTTATCGGATCGAGCTTGAGACCGTGCCAGTGGCCGTAATGGGTCGCGATCGCCTGGCGCAGCTCCGGCAGGCCCATCATCGAGGGGTACTGGTTGTAGCCGTTCAGCGAGGCCTCGGCCGCGGCGCGGCGGATGTCCTCAGGGCCGGGATCGTCAGGGAAGCCCTGGCCGAGATTGATGGCGTTGTTGTCGCGCGCGGCCTGCGACATCGCCTCGAAGATGGTGACGGGAAGGTCGGCGAAGACCTTGTTCAGGGACGAGCTCTTGGACATCTTGTTAGGCATTGGGGCCGATCAGCCACCGACCTTGCTGGGAAGACCCGCCGCCTTCCAGCCGAGCATGCCGCCGGCCAGATGCTTGTCGTAGGGAAGGCCCGCTGCCTGCGCCGCCAGCGAGGCCGTCACCGAGCGCTTGCCCGAGCGGCAGGCAAACACGACCTGCTTTCCTTGCGGATCTGGGATCGCCTTCGGATCGAAGGTCGAGAGCGGAACCACGACGCCGTAGGGGTAGGCCTCGGCCTCGACCTCGTTCGGCTCACGGACGTCGACGAGCAGATAGCGCCCTTCCGCGACACCCTTGGAGACCTCGTCCGGGGTCAGATCCTGTACCTGGTTTGCCACTTCATCCTCCAACGTCGCGGGCTGCAAGCCGGGGCGATCCCGGTGCGGGGCAACCTCGCCTCTCGGGAAACGAAAATCAAGCGCCACAAAGGCTTGAGCCGCGCGGCGCAAGTTAAAGCTAAATCGCAGCGACTTGAAGTCCGCTTTGAATCCCCTGCCCTAGATCGTCACCTGGGTGCCGACCTCGACCACGCGCCCAGAGGGGATCTGGAAATAGTCGGTGGCGTCGTTGGCGGAGCGGCTGAGCGAGATGAACAGCCGGTCCTGCCAGCGCGGCATGCCGGAATGGGCGGCGGGCTTCAGCGCCCGGCGCGACAGGAAGAACGAGGTCGACATGATGTCGAACTGCCAGCCGAGCTTGCGGGCGATGGCGAGGGCCTTCGGCACGTTCGGCGATTCCATGAAGCCGAATTTCAGCGTCACCTTGGAGAAGGTCGGCGAGATCTGCTCCAGCCGGACACGCTCGGCCGGATCGATCCGCGGGGTCTGCGCGGTCTCGATCGTGAGAATGACGTTCTTCTCGTGCAGCACTTTGTAGTGTTTCAGACTATGCATCAGCGCGGTCGGCGCGCTGAGCGGGTCCGAGGTCAGGAACACGGCGGTTCCGGGCACCCGCTGCGGCGGCCGCTTCTCCAGCATCGCCACGAGGTCGGCGAGCGGGAACTCGAGCTTGCGCGACTTCTCGAACAGCAGCCGGCTGCCGCGCCGCCACGTGTACATCAGGATGATCATGACCGCGCCGAGCGCCAGCGGCACCCAGCCGCCCTCGAACACCTTGAGCAGGTTCGCGGCGAGGAAGGTCAGGTCGAGGAACAGGAACGGCGCGATCAGCGCACCAGCGGCGATCGGCGACCACCGCCACACCTTCCAGACCACCACAAAGCCCATCATCGCCGTGACCACCATGGTCCCGGTAACGGAGATGCCGTAGGCGGACGCCAGCGCACTGGAGGAGCGGAACAGCAGCACGAGCAGAACCACCGCGACCAGCAGCAGCTGGTTGATGCGCGGGATGAAGATCTGGCCGGAATGGGCTTCAGACGTATGGCGAATTTCAAAGCGCGGCAGCAGCCCGAGCTGGATCGCCTGGCGCGTCAGCGAATAGGCGCCGGTGATGACGGCCTGGCTCGCGATCACGGTCGCCATGGTGGCCAGCACGACCATGCTGCCGCGGAAAATGCCTTGCGGGAAGAGCTGGAAGAACGGGCTGACGATCGCGCCGGGATCGCCGAGCACGAGAGCGCCCTGCCCCAGATAGTTCAGCGCCAGCGACGGCAGCACGATGAACAGCCAGGCGGTCTGGATCGGCCGCTTGCCGAAATGGCCGAGGTCGGCATAGAGCGCCTCGGCGCCGGTCACGGCCAGGAACACCGCGCCCAGCGTCACGAAGCCGATGATGCCGTGGTGGAGCATGAAGGACACGGCGTAGAGCGGGTTCAGCGCGAACAGGATCTGCGGCTGCTCGATAATGGGGTGGATCGCCGCCACCGCGAGGACCGCGAACCAGACGCACATGATCGGACCGAAGAAGGCCGCAACGCGCGCCGTGCCGCGTGACTGCACCGCGAACAGGCAGACCAGGATCACCACGGTCAGCGGGACGATGTATGGCTCGAACGTCAGCGTGACGTCCTTCATGCCTTCGATCGCCGACAGCACCGAGAGCGCCGGCGTGATCACGGCATCGCCGTAGAACAGCGCGCCGGAAATGATCCCGAGCAGGACGATGGTCGCCCCGCCGGTTCCGACCGCGCGCTGGGCCAGCGCCATCAGCGCCAGCGTGCCGCCCTCGCCGTTATTGTCGGCGCGGAGCAGGATCACGACGTATTTGAGCGTCACCACCACGATGAGCGCCCACAGGATCAGGGAGACGACGCCGAGAACGGCTGCCGGCGTGGGCGCGCCTTCGGCCCCCGAGGCTGCCATCACCGCCTCGCGGAACGCGTAGAGCGGGCTGGTGCCGATATCGCCATAGACGACGCCGATGCTGCCGAGCGTCAGCGCGCCGAACCCGGCGGTGGTGTGGGCCTCGCCATGCCCATTGGCCGCCGCCGTTTCCGGGGCGGGAACTGCTACGTCGCTTGTCATGGGAGAGCCCGATGGCCTCTAAAAATGCTTCACTGCACAACGGCGGAAGAGCGCGGGGCTTATAGTCCTGCGCTACCGGCATAGCCTAGCCCGATTTTGGGCCCTCACCATGCAGAATTCGCATAGGTGGGTCAATCCGGTTCAAATGGTGACCTCAGATGGTGACTTGGGTGCCGACTTCAACCACCCGGCCGGTGGGAATCTGGAAATAGTCCGTGGCGTCGTTGGCGGACCGGCTCAGCGCGATGAACAGATGGTCCTGCCAGAGCGGCATGCCCGACTGCGCCGAAGCCTTCAGCGACCTTCTCGACACGAAGAACGACGTCGACATGATGTCGAACTGCCAGCCCTGCTTGCGCGCGATCGCCAGTGCCTTGGGGACGTTCGGCTGCTCCATGAAGCCGAAGCGCAACCGGACCTTGGAGAACTTGTCGCTGACCTTCTCCATGCGGAAGCGCTCGGACAGATCGACCCGCGGCGTTTGCGCGGTCTCGATGGTCAGGATCACGTTGTGCTCGTGCAGGACCTTGTTGTGCTTGAGATTGTGCAAGAGCGCGGTCGGCACGAAGGAGGGATCGCTGGTCAGGAACACCGCCGTGCCCTTGACGATGTGCGGCGGCCGCTTCTCCAGGCTGCGGATCAGGTCATCCAGCGGCACCTCGATCCGGCGCGTCTTCTGGATCAGGATTCCGGTGCCCTTCCGCCAGGTCCAGATCGTCCCCGCCATGGCGGCGCCGAACAGCAGCGGCACCCAGGCGCCCTCCAGCAGCTTGAGCAGATTGGCACTGAAGAAGGTCATGTCGACCATCACGAAGGGCAGGATCACGATCGAAGCTGTCGCGGCGCGCCAGTTCCACAGCTTCCAGATCACGATGAAGCCCATGATGCCGTCGGCAACCATCGTGGTGGACACCGCGATGCCATAGGCCGAAGCGAGGCCGCTGGGCGTGCGGAACAACAGCACCAGCAGCATCACGCCGATCAGCAGCAGCCGGTTCACGCGCGGCAGATAGATCTGGCCGGCATGGGATTCGGAGGTGTAGCGCACCTCGAAACGCGGCAAGAGGCCGAGCTGCACCGCCTGATAGACAAGGGAATAGGCACCGGTGATCACCGCCTGGCTCGCGATCACGGTCGCGGCGGTCGCAAGCCCGACCAGCGGCAGCACCAGCTTCTCAGGCACCATGCGGTAGAACGAGTGCTCGATCGCGCTGGGATCGGACAGCACCAGGGCGCCCTGCCCGAAATAGTTGATCAGCAACGCGGGCAGCACGAAGAACATCCAGGCGGACTGGATCGGCTTGCGGCCGAAATGGCCGAGATCGGCGTAAAGCGCCTCGCCACCGGTCACCGCGAGGAACACGGCTCCCAATGTCACGAGGCCGATCGTGCCGTGCGTCAGCAGGAATTGCAGGGCGTAATAGGGATTGATCGCCGCCAGCACCGACGGATCGTCGGCGATGTGGACCGCGCCCATCACCGCAAGGACCGTGAACCAGACCACCATCACCGGCCCGAAGGCGGATGCCACCAGTGCGGTGCCCTTGCTCTGCACCGCGAACAGCAGCGCCAGGATCAGGACCGTGAGCGGCACGACATAGTGCTCGAATGCAGGCGTCGCGAGCTTCAGTCCGTCGACCGCCGACAGCACCGAGATCGCCGGCGTGATCATGGAATCGCCGATGAACATGGAGGCGCCGACGACGCCGAGGGCGAGCAGGAACCAGCTCCGCCGTCCCAGCGCGCGCTGCCCGAGGGCCATCAGCGAGAGCGTACCGCCCTCCCCGTTATTGTCGGCACGCAAGAGCAGCAGGACATACTTGGCGGTCACGACGATCAGGAGCGCCCACAGGATCAGCGAGAGCACGCCGAGCACGATCACCCGCGAGACCGGCTCACCGCCAGCTGCGCCCCTGACAGCCTCGTGGAATGCATAGAGCGGCGAGGTACCGATGTCGCCGAAGACAACGCCGATACTCCCGAGCGTAAGGGCCCAAAAACCCGAGGTGACCGGCCCTTCCTGGGCCTCGGTCTGTGTGATGCTCGCCGCCATGAGGGTGGAAAACGCTTCGTCCCTGAATTTGATCCGGCGCCTTTTGACGCTTCCTGCGCATCTGTCAATCGGTACAGCATAGCAGGCACGGAGCCGGTTGCCGCGACGGCGTGGCCACGCATCTCGCCAACGCGACGAGATGCCTCAGGTAAGATGGTAGCGCAAGGGGGCTTATCGTTTGGGCATGATCTCGTCGGAGAACCGGTGCCCACTTCTCCGGATCATGCCCTAGGGCTTCAAATTCGGCGGCAGCGGCGGATCTTCGCGCATCAGCGTAATGGTCACGCGCCGGTTGGCGGCGAGCGAGGGATCGTCCGGAAACAGCGGCTGGGTGTCCGCCTTACCGGAGACCGCGAAGATATGGGAGGCCGGCAGGCCCTCGCGCTCGAGGATCTGGCGCACGGCATTGGCGCGGTCGGCCGACAGATCGAAGGCGCCGTAATCGCTGCGGCTCGGCACGAATCCGGCCGCGGTGTGGCCGGCGATGGAGACGCGCAGCGGCGTGGCCTTGAGCGGGACCGCGAGCTTCTCGACCAACCGGCGCGTACGGTCGTAGGGCACCTTCGAGCCGTCGGCGAACATCGAACGGCCGTCCTGGTCGACGATCTCGAGATTAAGGCCCTGCTTGGTCTCCTCGAACATGATGTGCTTGGACATCTCGGTCAGCTCCGGCATGTCCTGCAAAGCCTGACGCAGCGAGGCCGCAGCGAGCGCGAAATTGCGGTCGATCTTCATCTTGGCGCCCGACGTGCGGTCGCGATCCTCCTGGTCCGGCGTCGGCGTGTTGGAGGCATCCTCGGGCTGGATGTGATCGACGTTCTTCAGCCGCGGACGTGTCGGCAGGCCGTCGGACTCGACGATGCCGGCGTAGCGCGCCTCGCTCTGCACGCCGAAAGCGTCGCGCATCGAGCCGGCGACGATCTTCAGCTTGTTGGCGTCCTGCGTCGAGAACGCGACGAGCATCACGAAGAAGCTCATCATCAGGCCCATCAGATCGGCGAAGGTCACGAACCAGCCGTGGCCGCCGCCGTGAGCATCGCCGCGTTTCTTCTTGGCCATCTCTGTTGATCCCGGGGAGCGGCCTTACGCCGGCACCGGCTCGCCCTCGGCGTGGCGATGCTTCTCCGGCAGATAGGCCAGCAGCATTTCGCGCACCAAGGTCGGGCTCTTGGAGTCGCGGATCATCAGGATGCCGTCGATGATGAGGGTGCGGTTGGTCTCTTCGTCCAGCAGCTTGCCGTGCAGCTTGTCGGCGATCGGCAGACAGAACAGGTTGGCGACGAGCGCGCCGTAAAGCGTGGCAAGCAGCGCGGTCGCCATGAACGGGCCGAGCTTGGAAGGATCGGTCATGTTGGCGAACATCTGCACCATGCCGATCAGCGTGCCGATCATGCCGAACGCCGGGGCGCAGTCGCCGATGGCGCGGTAGATCTTGCTGCCCTCATCGAGGTGCATCAGGAAGTTGTCGCGGTCGCGCTCGAGATTGTCGCGGATGAAGTCGAGGTCGTAGCCGTCGGCGACGTAGCGGATGCCCTTGGCGAGGAAGGGTTCGTCGGTCTCGACCTTTTCGAGACCCACCGGGCCCTGCTTGCGGGCGATCTCGGCGATGCGGGCGAGCTCGTCGACGAGGTCGTGGGCCGACAGGCGGCTCATGGTGAAGGCGAACTTGGCGCCGAGCGGGAGGCCATGCAGCAGCGCCGAGAGCGGAAAGCGGATCATGGTCGCGGAGATCGAGCCGCCGAAGATGATGATCATCGCATGTTCGGAGATGAACATGTGCAGGTCGCCGCCCATGAGGATCATCGCCGTGATGACGATGATGCCCGCCGTGAGCCCAACGCCCGTCATGATATCCATGGGAGACTCCAACGCGTCCGCAACAACGGCCATCCTGGCCGCTGGCGCGGCCCAACCCCGAACCGCATCAGGAACCCTAGAGCGCCGCCCTTAAAGCCGCGTAAAGGTTAAGTTGAGCCGGCGCACCGGACCGGCGCAATGCGCTCTGAGAATGCCGGCTTTGCCGGCAAGCGACAGGAATCTCAACACTTCGCTAACCATAAGCGGGCGCGCCGGAACGACGCTCCGGCTGCGGCCCTGCGTCACATCGAGGCCATAGGTCATTTGGTATCTTCTGGCCTTGCGGCATGCTCGATCGCGGGAGCCATCGCGATGTTGACGCTGTTCAGTCTTCTCACCGCGTTGCCGGCGGTGCTGGCGCTCCATCTGCTCGAACCGGAGCTTGTCCTGCCGGCGTTCAGCGCCCTGCTCTTTGTCGAGGCCGCCTTCGCCGTGATCGCAGCGCGGTTGCTTCACAGCTCCGACAGTGCAGACGACATCACCCTGTGGGATCTTGCCGGCGGCTTCACCCTGATCGGATGCGCCGCCGCAGTGCTGGGCGAGCCGGATCAGGCCGCCCTCTTTCTGACCGAGCAAGGCGATCTACGGCCGGCGTCGCGGCCGTAGGTCGCCCAATCATCCGTCAGTGGATCTCCGCCGAGCGCTTCAGCGCGGCCTTCAGCTTCTCCAGCGAGAAGTCCGGGCTGCGGGCGATCTCCAGGATCGGCGTCTCGCGGCGGCCGCAGAGCTCGGCGGCCTCGGGCAGCTTTGCGGCGACGTCGAGCGGGATCACGATGGCGCCGTGCTGATCGGCGTGGATCAGATCACCGGACTTCACGGTCATGCCGGCGACACGCACCTCGCCGCCGAAGCTTTCCGCATGCACCCAGGCATGCGACGGGCCGATCGAGCCGGCGAGCGCCTGGAAGCCCGGCGCCCATTGCGGGATGTCGCGGATCGAGCCATCGGTGATGACGCCGAGACAGCCGAGCGCCTTGTGCACGTTGCTCTGCACCTCGCCCCAGAACGCACCGTAGCCGACGTCGGGACCGTCGATGTCCTGGATCACCGAGATACGCGGACCGTGGCCGGTGCCGACATACTCGTAATATTCGATGCGACGCTTCGACTGCTCTTCGGCCGGCAGCGAGGATTTCAGCACCGAGCGGATCGCCACGGTGCGGGCATAGCCAACGATCGGCGGCAGGTCGGGAAACGGGCAGACCAGTTGCTTGGTGGTGTAGCCGATCAGCCGGCGCTCGGGCGCCACGATCTCCATGGCGTTGCAGATCGTCGGAGTGTCGTAGCGGCCCAGCGCTTCGAGGACGAAAGCGGGCAGCGGCCCGGTTACGGTATCAGTCACGGCGTTCTCTCCCAGATTGGCGGCTGATTGACGCGATGCCGCCGGCACAGGGCGATATAGCCGAGATCAGGCCTCAACCCAACTCAGAGGGCCTCATGGCAGATATCCGCGCGGGGCCGCTCAGTGCAGCCGTCCGGGCCGATCGTCGTCGTGCGGCGGCTCCGACAGGTTTGCCAATGTCGGCGCCGACGGCGGCGATGGGACTTCGCCTCCTGACGGCGCGGTGGCTTCCATCGCGCGCGCCTGGTCGCGATAGGATTTGTAGCCAAGCGGCAAGGCGAGAAGATACAGCACCGTGCCGATCGAGAGCACGTGCCAGGGATAGGCGATCAGGATCGCGATGAAGACGATCACCGCGACAAAGGCCGGCAGCACCAGCTCCGGCGGCACGCGCATGCGCTTGGTCTTGCCGGAGAACACCGGCAGGCGCGACACCATCAGGAAGGCGATCAGCAGCGTATAGGTCGCCGTCACCGCCGCGGGCAGCCGGCCGAGATCGAGGAACGCGACATAGATCGGCAGCAGCACCGTGATCGCGCCGGCCGGCGCCGGCACGCCGGTGAAGAAATTGGCGGCGAACGCCGGCTTGTTCGGATCGTCCATCGTGGCGTTGAAGCGCGCCAGACGGAGGCCGCCGGAGATCGCGAACACCATGGCGGCGATCCAGCCGGCATTGCCGAGCTCGTGCAGCTGCCAGAAATACAGCATCAGGCCAGGCGCGACGCCGAAATTGACGAAGTCGGCGAGGCTGTCGAGCTCGGCCCCGAACTTGGACTGGCCCTTGATCATGCGCGCGATGCGGCCGTCGATACCGTCCAGCGCGGCCGCGAACACGATGGCGTAGACGGCGAGCGACATCCGCCCCTCGATCGACAGGCGGATCGAGGTCAGGCCGGCGCAGATCGCCAGCAGCGTGATGACGTTGGGCACCAGCATCCGCACCGGAATGGGGCGGAACCGGCGGCGGCGTACATCGGGATCTCTCACGTCATAGGGCGTCATGGCTCGTCCTTATCCTAGGGCGAGATATAGCAAGCCCCGTTCTCCTCCGCCATTGCGGCGGAAGGCCCGCAAGGACCGACTTTGGTTAATTGGCGCGGAAGGCGCGGCTGGGGTCCTCGCCGGCAAGGTCGGCCAGAATGGTCTCGCCGGCGATCGCGGTCTGCCCTTCCGAGACCAGCGCCTTGGTGCCGACAGGCAGGTAGACATCGAGCCGCGAGCCGAAGCGGATCAGGCCGAAGCGCTCGCCGGCGCCGATCGCCTGCCCCTCCTTGACGAAGCAGACGATGCGCTTGGCGACGAGCCCTGCGATCTGGACCACGCCGATCCGCGCTGTCGGCGTCGTGATCACCAGCGAATTGCGCTCATTGTCCTCGCTCGCCTTGTCGAGCTCGGCATTGATGAACAGGCCAGGCCGGTAGGCGATGCGGTCCACCCTGCCCGCGATCGGGCTGCGGTTCACGTGGCAGTTGAACACGCTCATGAACACCGAGATGCGCGGCAGCGGCCGGTCGCCGAGCCCGAGCTCGGCCGGCGGCAGCGCCATGGTGATCATCGAGACGCGGCCGTCGGCCGGCGACACGACGAGACCCTCGCGCACCGGCGTCACCCGCACGGGGTCGCGGAAGAACAGCGCGCACCACACCGTCAGGATCGTGCCGATCCATCCCAAAGGCGACCACAGCCAGAACAGGATCAGGCTTGCCAGCGCAAAGCCGCCGATGAAGGGATAGCCCTCCTTGTGGATCGGCGGGATCTGACGCTGGATCGAATCGAGAATGGACATCGTTATCTGCCGCCTGGGGTTAATGGCGCGGGTCGTCGCGCGGGCTTGTTTAGGCCAGAGTTGGGACCGGAGACAAGGTCACTCCGCGGCCGCAGACGTCGCGAGGGCGTCGGCGACCGGCGGCGGCTCCCGGTTGGGCGTTTCGCTGGAATCGGCCATCTTGGCCAATTTCTCGCGCGCCGCCTCCGCCTCGCGCTGCCTGTTCCACATGCTGGCGTAGAGACCGCCCTGTGCCAGCAGCACGGCGTGGGTGCCGCGCTCGGCAATGCGGCCCTGGTCCAGTACGATGATCTCGTCCGCGCCGACAATGGTCGAGAGCCGGTGCGCGATCACCAGCGAGGTGCGGTTCTTCGCCACGCGGTCGAGCGCGCCCTGGATCTCGTGCTCGGTATGGGTGTCGAGCGCCGAGGTCGCCTCGTCCAGCACCAGGATCGGCGGCGCCTTGAGCACTGTGCGTGCGATCGCGACGCGCTGCTTCTCGCCGCCCGACAATTTCAGGCCGCGCTCGCCGACCTGGGTCTCGTAGCCCTTAGGCGCCATGCGGATGAAATGATCGATCTGCGCGAGGCGCGCGGCCTCCTCGACCTCGGCATCGCTGGCGTCCCAACGGCCATAGCGGATGTTGTAGCGGATGGTGTCGTTGAACAGCACGGTATCCTGCGGCACCATACCGATGGCGGCGCGCAAGCTGGCCTGCGTGACCTCGCGGATGTCCTGGCCGTCGATCAAAATCTTGCCGCCGGAAACGTCATAGAGGCGGAACAGCAGGCGCGAGATGGTCGACTTGCCTGCACCGGAAGGACCGACGATCGCAACCGTCTTGCCGGTAGGCACCTCGAAGCTGATGCCCTTCAGGATCGGCCGCGTCGGCTCATAGGCAAAGCGCACATCCTCGAAGCGCACTGTGCCGGCGGAAACGGCCAGCGGCTGCGCGCCGGGCGCGTCCTTGATCTCGGCCTCGCGCCCCAGCACGTTGAACATCTTCTCGATGTCGATGATCGCCTGCTTGATCTCGCGATACACCATGCCCATGAAATTCAGGGGCTGGTAGAGCTGGATCATCATGGCATTGACCAGCACGAAATCGCCGACCGTGTTGGTGCCGTTGCGCACGCCGATTGCGCACATCAGCATGGTCGCAGTCAGGCCCAGCGTGAAGATCACGGCCTGGCCGGTGTTGAGCACGGCGAGCGAGGTATAGGCCTGGATACTCGACTCCTCGTAGCGCGCCACCGAGCGGTCGTAGCGCTGCGCCTCGCGCGCCTCGGCGCTGAAATACTTCACCGTCTCGTAGTTGAGCAGCGAGTCGATCGCCTTGGTGTTCGCCTCGGTATCGGAATCGTTCATCCTGCGGCGGATGCCGATCCGCCACTCGGTCGCGATGTAGGTGTAGTACATGTAGACCGCGACCGTGATCAGCGTCGCCACCACGTAGCGCCAGTCGAACTGCCAGAGCAGCACGGCCATCAGCAGTGAGACCTCGACGATGGTCGGGATCAGCTGCAGGATCACCATGCGCACGATGACCTCGATACCCTCGCGGCCGCGCTCCAGCACGCGCGTCAGGCCGCCGGTCTTGCGCTCCAGGTGAAAGCGCAGCGACAGCTCGTGCATGTGGATGAAGGTGATGGTGGCGAGCTTGCGCACCGCGTGCATGGCGACGCGGGCGAAGATACCGTCGCGCCATTGCGTCAGCACCGCCATCAGGATGCGCATCACGCCGTAGCTCGCGGTCAGCAGCAAGGGCGAAGCGATCACCCAGAGGTGCCAATTGTCGGCCGCGACCGGCGCGGTGTTGGCGCCGGTCAGTGCGTCGGTGGCCCATTTGAAGCTGAACGGGACGGCGAGCGTGATCAGCTTGGCGGCGAGCAGCAGCACCAGCGACCAGACCACGCGCATCTTCAAATCGACGCGGTCGCCCGGCCAGATATAGGGCCACAAATGCGCCAGCGTGCCCATCAGCGTGGCCCGCTCCAGCGGTCCCCCGGCGGGAGAACCAGGAACGTCGGCGCCGTCGAACGATTGGGGTTGGTCCATCAACAAACCTAAAAGCCCGCCGGATGCGGGCGTCGCTGCGATTAACGATTTTCGCCTGTCATATAGAGCCTTCCCGATGCCCGTGCACCCCGCCAGATGGCGAATCTTCGATTGTTTCTCGCCGTTTACCGGTAGATTTCCGGACAGTCCGAATCACCGATTGGGCTTGACGCCTCTTCGCTGCAATGCATCATGGCACCAATGAGCACGATCAAAACCGTCTGTGTCTATTGCGGCTCCGGCCCCGGAACCAATCCCCGCTTCACCGAAGGCGCCAAGGCATTCGGCAAGGCCCTCGCCGAGAACAACATTCGCCTGGTCTATGGCGGCGGCTCGCTCGGCCTGATGGGCTCGGTCGCGACCTCCGTGCTCGATCACGGCGGCACCGTCACCGGCATCATTCCCGAATTCCTGCGGCTGCGCGAGAACGCGCTGACGCGCGTGCAGGAGATGATCGTCACCCCCGACATGCACGAGCGCAAGCGCTTGATGTTCGAGCGCTCCGACGCCTTCGTGGCCCTGCCGGGCGGCGTCGGCACGCTGGAGGAGCTGGTGGAGCAGCTGACCTGGAAGCAGCTCGGCCGTCACGCCAAGCCGGTGCTGCTCGCCAATATCGACAATTTCTGGGAGCCGCTGTTCTCGCTCCTGTCGCACATGCGCCAGACCGAGTTCATTCGCGCCGGCCTGACGGTCGACATCCTCAAGGCCGATCGCGTCGAGGAGATCCTGCCGAAGCTGAAAGCGGCCGCGGCACAGATCGCCGAAGAGGAAAAGCAGCTCGCCCCGGAAGTCGCGCGCAAGCTGTAAGAGCTACTCGCTCGGAAAGGTGACTGCTTCGATCCGGTTGCCGTCTGGATCGAAGACGAAGGCCGCATAGTAACGCACGCGATCGTGGGGACGGAGGCCCGGCGCGCCGTCGGACGCGCCGCCGTTTGCGAGCGCGGCCGCATGGAATGCATCGACCTCGCCGGTCGTCTTCGCCCGCAGGCAGATGTGCACGCCGCTTTCCGGCGCGACGCGCGGCATGGCCTCGCGCAAATTGATCCAGAATTCCGGATAGGCCTTGCCGAAGCCCACCGTGCGCGGCCGCGTGACGAGACGCGTGAGGCCGAGGGAGGCGAGCGTTGCCTCGTAGAACGTTGCGGAGCGATCGAGATCGCTGACGCCGACGGAGATGTGGTCGATCATTGGCTCCCCCTCCTCGATCCCGTAGCCCGGATGAGCGAAGCGACATCCGGGGTCACTATCTCCGCAGCGTAGACTGCCCCGGATATCGCTTCGCTCATCCGGGCTACATTTTTCTTACGCCGGCGCGCCCGATTTCACGAGCTTGTAGATCACCGAATCCATCAGCGCCTGGAACGAGGCGTCGATGATGTTCGGGGACACGCCGACCGTGGTCCAGCTGTCGCCGTTCTCATCCTCGCTCTCGATCAGCACGCGCGTGACCGCGCCGGTGCCGCCATTGAGGATACGCACACGGTAATCGATCAGCTTCAAGCCCTCGATGTATTTCTGGTACTTGCCGAGGTCCTTGCGCAGCGCGACGTCGAGCGCGTTGACCGGGCCGTTGCCCTCGGCGGCAGAGATCAGATGCTCGCCGGCGACGTCGACCTTGACCACCGCGAGCGCCACCGTGACGCGCTCGCCGAGCGCGTTGTAGCGCTGCTCGACATTGACGTCGAACTGCTCGACCTCGAAATAATGCGGCACCTTGCCGAGCGTGCGGCGCGCCAGGAGATCGAACGAGGCGTTGGCGGATTCGTAGGCGTAGCCCTGTGCCTCGCGCTCCTTCAACTCCTCGACGAGACGCGTCAGCTTCGGATCGCTCTTTTCATAGGCAATGCCGGCGCGGTCGAGCTCGGCGATGACGTTGGAGCGGCCGGCCTGGTCGGAGACCAGCACCTTGCGATGATTGCCGACCAGCTCCGGCAGCACATGCTCATAGGTCTGCGGATCCTTCAGCACGGCGGAGGCGTGGATGCCGGTCTTGGTGACGAAGGCGCTCTCGCCGACATAGGCCGCATGCCGATTCGGCACGCGGTTGAGCATGTCGTCGAGCGTGCGCGACACCTTCACCAGCGTCGCCAGCTTCTCGGACGTGACGCCGATCTCGAAAACGTCGGCAAAATCCTTCTTCAATTTCAGCGTCGGGATCAGCGAGCAGAGATTGGCGTTGCCGCAGCGCTCGCCGAGGCCGTTCAGCGTGCCCTGGATCTGCCGCGCGCCCGCACGCACCGCGGCGAGCGAATTGGCCACCGCCTGCTCGGTGTCGTTATGGGCGTGGATGCCGACGTGGTCGCCCGGGATGTGTTTCGTCACCTCGGTGACGATGGCCTCGACCTCATCAGGCATGGTGCCGCCATTGGTGTCGCACAGCACCACCCAGCGCGCGCCGGCATCGAAGGCGGCTTTCGCGCAGGCAAGCGCGAAGCTCGCGTCCTCCTTGTAGCCGTCGAAAAAATGCTCGCAGTCGAGCATGACCTCGCGGCCGGCTGCCTTCGCCGCCGCGACGCTGTCGCGGATCGAGGCGAGGTTCTCCTCCTTGGTCGTTTCCAGCGCGACGCGCACCTGATAGGCCGACGACTTCGCCACGAAGCAGATTGCATCCGCCCTCGCTTCCAAAAGACCGGCGACGCCGGGATCGTTGGAGACCGAGCGCCCGGCCCGGCGCGTCATGCCGAAGGCGGTGAAGCGCGCGTGATTGAGCTTCGGCTTGGAGCCGAAGAACTCCGTGTCGAGCGGGTTGGCGCCGGGATAGCCGCCCTCGACATAGTCGATACCGAGATCATCGAGCATCGCCGCGATGACCTGCTTGTCGGTCAGCGTGAAATCGACGCCATTGGTCTGCGCCCCGTCGCGCAGCGTGGTGTCAAACAGATAGAGACGCTCCTTGCTCATGGCACAGCTCCAAGCGTCTTCTTCATGGTGGTATTGGCAAGCCACTCGTCATTGATGGTGACGCTGTTGCGCTGCTGGGCGGTGTAGCCGCGCTTGGCGAAGAAGCCCTCCGCGGTATCGCTGGCATCGACCGAGAGGCTCTTGGCGCCGCGGCCGCCGGCAAGCTTCTCCAGCGCATCGACCAGCATGGTCGCGATGCCCTGTCCGCTGACGGCCGGATGCACGTAGAGCATCCGGATGTGATCGGTGCCGCGCAGCGAGGCGAAGCCGACGGGCGAGCCTTCGAGCGTCGCGATCAGCGTCAGGTCGGAGGCGAGCCGCTTGCCGAACTCCTCGTCCTCCGCCGCCTCCATCCAGGCCTGCTGCTGTGCCTCGCTATAGTCGTCGCCGGTCAGCTGCTCGATGCTGGCGGTGAAGATCGCGGCGAGCACCGGCACGTCATCGGGCAGGAACGGCCGCAGGCCGGGCTTTGGCAAAGTCTGTCCCATCGTCCTCACCACATCCCATAGAGTTTCAGCACGATCGCCACCGCGGCGCCGAGCAGCAGGATCTTCAGCGCGATGTAATAGAGCCAGTGCCGCGGAAAAGGCGTGTCGGGCCGCTTCATCGCGCGACCTCCCAGGTCGTCCCGTCCTTGGAGTCCTTGATCGCAACGCCCATCCCGGCGAGCAGATCGCGGATGCGATCGGACTCCTTGAAGTCTTTCCGCGCACGCGCGGCTGTCCGCTCCGCAAGCAGACGCTCGACTTCCCCGGCATCGACACCGCTCGCCTGCTGCTTGCGGCTTTCCCACTGCGCGGCACTCTCCGACAGGAAGCCGAGCAGCCGCAACGATCCCGACAATGCAGCAGCATCGCCGCGCAGGCCGTGCAGCGCCGCGATCGCCAGCGGCGTGTTGAGATCGTCGAGCAGCGGCTCGACCACGGACGCAGCCGGTTCGCCCGGCGCGACGTCGGCGGCGACGCGATACCAGTCGTCGAGCGTCTTGGCGCTCTCCTCCAGCGACTTCATGGTCCAGTCGATCGGCGAGCGATAATGCGTCTTCAGCATGTTCAGGCGCAGCACCTCGCCCGGCCAGTCCTTTAGCAACTCGTGGATCGTGATGAAGTTGCCGAGGCTCTTCGACATCTTCTCGCTCTCGACCTGCAGGAAGCCGTTGTGCATCCAGTAGTTCGCCATGCGCTGCTGGTGGAAGGCGCAGCAGGTCTGTGCGACCTCGTTCTCGTGATGCGGAAACACGAGATCGATACCGCCGCCATGGATGTCAAAGTGCTCGCCGAGATGCTTCCAGGCCATGGCCGAGCACTCGATGTGCCAGCCCGGACGCCCCTCGGCCTTGATGCCGGCCGGCGACGGCCATGACGGCTCGCCTGGCTTGGAGGGCTTCCACAGCACGAAGTCGGTGTTACCCTTCTTGTAGGGCGCGACATCGACGCGGGCGCCGGCGACCATCTCGTCCAGCGACCGATTGGACAGCGCGCCGTAGCGCGGCAGCGAGGAGTTGGCCGCGTTCATCGCCTGCGGCGAGAACAGCACGTGATCCTCGGCGGCGTAGGCGAAGCCGCCGGCGATGAGCTTCTCGATGATCTCGCGCATCTCGCCGATATGCTCGGTCGCGCGCGGCTCGACGCTCGGCCTGAGCGCACCGAGCGCATCGACATCGGCGTGAAACTGCTTGCCGGTCTGCTCGGTGACCTTGCGGATCGCCTCGTTCAGCGGCAGGCCGGGAAAATCCCGCGCGGCGCGGTCGTTGATCTTGTCGTCGACGTCGGTGATGTTGCGGACATATTTGACGTGTGCCTCGCCGTAGGTGTGGCGCAGCAGCCGAAACAGCACGTCGAACACGATCACCGGCCGCGCGTTGCCGATATGGGCGAAGTCGTAGACGGTCGGCCCGCAGACATACATGCGGACGTTCTTCGCATCGAGCGGCACGAAGGTGCGCTTGTCCCGGCTCAGCGTATCGTAAAGGCGTAATTCCATATGGATACCCGTCGTAGTGCCGAATGCGATTTGAAGTTCCTGCAGCGATAGCAGCAAACTCGACCAGGAACTTCAAATCGCAAGCGGCACAAAAACTTCATTTCTTCGCAGCGGTCCGGTTCTCGCATTCGCAACCCTATTTGCCGCGACGACATGCGAATGCGAGAACCGGGCCGTTGCGCGGCCGGGCGTCCAGTGCTCTCAATGTGTTTGAGAAAAGACGGCTCCAGCCAGCGAATCGCTAGCTCGTAATCTCGCAAATGATGCAAATGGCGAGGAGACCGTTCATGCGGGAACATATGGGCCACGAAGGCCCCTGACGTCAAGGGAGCCGCGAAAATGCCGTCTTCTCCCCGCAATGCGCGCCGGTCTGCCGCAATGGTTCCATTCCCCTTAACCTTTTGAGTTTATTAAGAGCGGGCTGTCTCCAAGCCCCCGGTACCCCATGCGATCCCTGTTCGCGCTCGTCTCCTGTGCCTCCCTCGTCGCGGCATCCGGCGCATTCGCCGAGACCCGCGTCTTCATCATCGCCAACCAGGCGGACGGCTATGGGATCGACCAGTGCCTGGCCAGGGGCGACAAATGCGGGGCGCAGGTCGCGCGCACCTACTGCCAGTCACGGGATTTTGCCCAGGCATCAAGCTATCGCCGGGTCGATCCCGACGAAATTACCGGTTCTGTCCCCAAAACCGGCGCAAACTGCTCCCATGGCCATTGCGACGAATATGTCGCAATCACCTGCCAGCGCTGAATTCCCTCGGAGCTGGCGGACTTTAGGACCCATCTTCGGCCCCTGAAACGACGTGACGATGCCGCAGGAAGCGGCTATTGGAGGGCGCGCTTCGGCCCCCAAAATCACGCTGGGCCGCGACCTCGCTAGAATGGCGGATATGCCTGAATTTTTGTCTCTCTCCCGTGCCCGCTCCCTCCTTGCCTGCACCGTGCTCCTGGGCACCGTCGTGCTCGCCGATGGCGCTTTCGCGCAGGCAGGTCCCCCCGGCCCGCCGCCTCAGCCCGGCCAGAACGGGCTTGGCCCCAATCCGATGTGCGCGCGGCTGGAAGGCCAGCTCGCCGCGCTCGACCGTGGCGGCGGCGGTGGCGATCCCGCGCGTGAAGAGCAGATCCGCCGTTACCAGGATTCCCAGGCCAAGCAGCAGGCCGAGCTCGACCGCGTCACCATGCAGGCCAAGCGCATGGGTTGCGACTCCTCAGGCTTCTTCTCGCTGTTCAACGGCCAGTCGGCGCAGTGCGGCCCGGTCAACACCCAGATCCAGCAGATGCGCGCCAATCTGGACCAGATCACCGGCAATCTCGAACGCCTGCGCGGCGGCGGCTTCAGCCCGGAGCGCGACAACCAGCGCCGCTCGGTGCTGATGGCGCTGGCGCAGAACAATTGCGGTCCGCAATACGCCAACGCCGCGCAGTCGCAAGGCGGCGGCAACTTCCTGAGCAACCTGTTCGGCGGCAACAACAACCCGAACAATCCGCAGGCCGTGCCGCCCTCCGATCTCGGCCCGCAATCCGGCACCTTCCGCACCGTGTGCGTGCGCACCTGCGACGGCGCCTATTTCCCGGTCTCCTTTGCCACCGTGCCGGCGCGCTTCGCCGACGACGAGAAGACCTGCAAGGCACTGTGCCCGGCCGCGGAAGCCGTGCTCTACACCCATCGCAATCCCGGCGAGGACATGAATTCGGCGGTCTCGATCGGCGGCCAGCCCTACACGGCGCTGCCGACCGCGTTCAAATTCCGCAGCGAGTTCAACCCGTCCTGCTCCTGCAAGGCGGCCGGACAGACCTGGGCCGACGCGCTGAAATCGGCCGACGACAAGGCGACCGTCGAGCAGCAGGGCGACATCATCGTCACCGAAGAGAGCGCCAGGAAGATGCAGCAGCCGCGCCTCAACAAGGGCGCGCCGCAGCCCGCCAATGCCAAGAAAGGCGCCGCGCCCGCGCCGACGACGGCCACGGCACCGGCCGCGACACCGCCAGCGGACACCAGCACGGCTGCGCCGAGTTCAGAGAACAAGCCGATCCGTTCGGTCGGCCCGACCTTCCTGCCGCAGCAGCAGAAATAGGCCCTAACCCGTCATGCCCTGTGAAGGCGGCCGCCCGGCGCGGCCGCTTCACTGTTACTGCTCGCCCTCGCGGCTCCACGGGAAGAGATTGGCCGGAAAGTCCGCTGCGTAGCGCTTTCCCTTCGGGGGCGGCGGCGGCTCGTCCGGTGGATTCGGATTGGGCTCGACCACCCGCCGATAGAGGTGCCAGGTGGCATGACCGAGCACCGGCAGAACAACAGCAAGACCAACGAAGAGCGGTAGCGAGCCGATTACGAGCAGCGCCGCCACGATGAGGCCCCATCCGGCCATCGCAACCGGATTTGCCCCCACCGCCCGGAGCGACGTGCGGATCGCGTCGATCGCAGTCGCATGCCGGTCGAGCATCAACGGAAACGACACGACGCTGACACACAAGGCCACGACCGCAAACAGGAAGCCGACACCGCAACCGACGAGGATGAGCGACCAGCCTTCCGGTGTCGTCAGCACGCGCGTTGCGAAGTCGGGAATGCTTGCAGCCGCCGCGTGACCGAAGATCGCAACATAAATCCCGTTCGCGACACCGATCCAGGCCCCGAACAGGACCAGCAGGAGCACGCCGAGCTCGACCATGGCACCGAACGACGGTGCGCGCAGCACCTTGATCGCATCCCACGCATCGACCTCCTCGCCACGCTCGCGACGCCGGCTGAGTTCGTAGAGACCGATCGCGGCAAAGGGCCCGATCAACGCGAAGCCGGCGGCCAGCGGAAACAGGAGCGGCAGCACCGAATAGCCGAGAACCATCCTGAACAGGACGAGACCGAGAACGGGATAAATCACGCACACGATGATCGCGTGGCTCGGCATCGCCTGGAAATCCTCCCAACCCAGGCGCAGGGCCTCGGTCAGGTCGGAAAAGCTGATCTTACGAATGGGATAGGAGGCCGCTTCACCGAATACGTGCCGCCTGATGATGTCGTGGGAGTACAGAGTGGCCATGAACGGACCCTCCCGTGCTGAAAATCGCGGTTTTCGATAACACGCGCTTTCCAGCCACGCGTGTCCGCCTGACGAGCAGGAAACGCGAGGGGTCGGGTACGGCAACCCAGGTTCAGCGAACAGAGCCTGGCCGGACGGAACCCGTCGCGACCTGCTTCGCAAGCTTAGCGCGCGCGCGGCACGGCGGCGCTCACGGTTAGGTGAATTGTCTGATTGTGCGCTGCATCGCCCAGGACGCCGCCATCCAACATGCGCGCCTGAAGCTTTGTCGACTGGCCGGGCGACGGCAACCACGCCATGTCGCCATGCCGGAGCACCTACATTGCTCTATTGACGCCGGATTAGGCCGGTATCATTTTAGACCCAGACGCCCTTGGAGTTTGGTCGCGAGCGTTGTCTTGATTTCGCGACCGGTGGAATGGGCGAGGCAAAAGGCCGGCGATGGCATGAATGCCAACCGAGAAAGGCCAGCCATCGCGACCGACATGAGCTCCGCCCTGGATTCGTATCCGTAGCCTTCGATGGCAAGGATGGATCAGGATGGCTGTCGCATTGATACTGCTTCTGGTCGCGATCGGCTCGGTGCTGTTTCACATCTACAGCCCGTGGTGGTGGACGCCGATCGCCACGAACTGGGCCTATATCGACCACACCATCAACATCACGTTCTGGATCACGGGCTTTGTTTTCGTCGCGGTCATCGCCTTCATGGCTTACTGCGTCTTCCGCTTTCACCACAAAGAGGGAAGACGGGCTGACTACAATCCGGAAAACAAAAAGCTCGAGTGGTGGCTGAGCGTCGGGACCGGCGTCGGCGTCGCGGCCATGCTGGCGCCTGGCCTCGTGGTCTGGCACCAGTTCGTGACGGTGCCTGCGGATGCCACCGAGGTCGAGGTCATGGGCCAGCAATGGCAGTGGAGCTTCCGCCTTCCGGGCAAGGATGGGCGGCTGGGCACATCCGATGTCCGCAACATCGCTGCCGACAATCCAATGGGGCTCAATCGTGACGACGCACACGCGCAGGACGACGTCGTGATCGAGAACGGAGACCTGCACCTTCAAGTGGGAAAGCCGGTCAAGGTTCTGCTCCGCTCAGTTGATGTCCTGCACGATTTCTACGTGCCCGAATTCCGGGCCAAGATGGACATGGTTCCAGGCATGGTGACCTATTTCTGGATTACGCCGATCCGAACCGGAACGTTCGATGTTCTCTGTGCGGAGCTCTGTGGCGCGGCTCACTATCAGATGCGGGCCAAGGTCATCGTCGACGAAGAGCGTGAGTATCACGCTTGGCTGGAGCAACAAAAGACGTTTGCCGAATTGTCGTCGGCAAAAGCCATCGTGAAGGCGACGTACCAATCCGGCGGCAAGTAGCAAGCTGCCGCCGCGAAACAGATCGGGTGCATGAGGCCAACGCCTCGCTTCCGATGGAAACGACCGAGGAGGTTTCTATGGTCGATATTCCATATGAAGGGATCGAAGGCATCCCGCCTGCCGAAGTACCTGACGTTGAGCTCTATCATCCGAGGAGCTGGTGGACACGGTATGTCTTCTCGCAGGACGCCAAGGTGATCGCCATTCAGTATTCGCTGACGGCCTCGGCCATCGGGCTCGTGGCCCTGGTGCTGTCGTGGCTGATGCGGCTGCAACTGGGATTCCCCGGCACCTTCTCTTTCATCGATGCCAACCAGTACCTCCAGTTCATCACCATGCACGGCATGATCATGGTGATCTATCTGCTCACCGCATTGTTCCTGGGCGGCTTCGGCAACTACCTGATCCCGCTGATGGTCGGCGCCCGGGACATGGTCTTCCCTTATGTGAACATGCTGAGCTACTGGGTCTACCTGCTCGCGGTCCTGGTGCTGGCCTCGACATTCTTCGTGCCCGGCGGCCCCACCGGCGCCGGCTGGACGCTCTACCCGCCGCAGGCAATCCTCTCCGGAACGCCCGGACAGGACTGGGGCATCATTCTCATGATGTCGTCCCTGATCCTGTTCATCATCGGCTTCACCATGGGCGGGCTGAATTACGTGGTGACGGTGCTCCAGGCGCGCACCCGCGGCATGACGTTGATGCGCCTGCCGCTGACCGTGTGGGGCATTTTCACGGCGACCGTGATGGCGCTCTTGGCATTCCCTGCCCTCTTCGTTGCCTCGGTCATGCTGCTGCTCGACCGTCTCCTGGGAACAAGCTTCTTCATGCCTTCGCTCGTCGAGATGGGCACGCTGTCGAAATATGGCGGCGGCAGCCCGCTACTCTTCCAGCACCTGTTCTGGTTCTTCGGCCATCCCGAGGTCTACATCGTCGCCCTGCCCGCCTTCGGCATCGTCTCCGATCTGATCAGCACGCATGCGCGCAAGAACATCTTTGGCTACCGCATGATGGTCTGGGCAATCGTGGCCATCGGCGCGCTCAGCTTCATCGTCTGGGCGCACCACATGTATGTGAGCGGCATGTTCCCGCAATTCGGGTACTTCTTCGCCACCACGACGCTCATCATCGCAATCCCCACCGCGATCAAGGTCTACAACTGGGTGCTGACCCTGTGGCGCGGCGACATTCATCTCAGGGTGCCGATGCTGTTCGCCCTCGGCTTCATCATCACCTTCGTGAACGGCGGGCTCACCGGCCTCTTCCTCGGCAACGTCGTCGTGGACGTGCCCCTCTCGGATACCATGTTCGTGGTCGCGCACTTCCACATGGTGATGGGCGTGGCACCGATCATGGTCGTGCTCGGCGCGATCTATCATTGGTACCCCAAGGTGACGGGACGGATGCTGAACGACGCCCTCGGCAAGTTTCACTTCTGGGTCACCTTCCTCGGCGCCTACCTGATCTTCTTCCCCATGCACTATCTTGGACTGCTCGGGGTTCCGCGCCGGTATTTCGAACTCGGGGATGCGGCGTTCATCCCGACCTCAGCCCATTCGCTGAACGCCTTCATCTCCGTGGTGGCCTTGACCGTCGGCTTCAGCCAGATGGTGTTCCTGTTCAATCTTGCCTGGAGCCTGTTCAAAGGTGAGGCCTCGGGCGGCAATCCGTGGCGGGCAACGACGCTGGAGTGGCAGACGCCGGAGACGCCTCCAGGACACGGCAACTGGGGCAAGGAGCTCCCGATCGTGTACCGCTGGGCCTACGATTACAGCGTGCCCGGCGCCGCGGAGGACTTCATTCCGCAGAACCAGCCGCCACGCGCGACGCAGCTCATTCAGGGAGCTGCTTCGTGAGCGCCATCATTCTGTTCCTGACTGTGCTTGCGGTGATCGCCGGATGGTGGCTGTCGCAGCAGCGGCTGACGGCCAAGCCCTGGCTGGAGGAAGGCCCGGCCGGTGACTTCCCCGGCGGCGATGCCATGACCTGGCCGGCAGCAAAGGTCGGACTTGGCGTGTTCCTCGCTGTCGCGAGCGCATTGTTCGTCCTCTTCATCAGCGCCTACTCGATGCGCATGAGCGTGGTGGACTGGCGGCCGCTGCCGGTACCGCGGCTGCTGTGGGTCAACACGGGCGTGCTGGTCCTGAGCAGTGTCGCGCTGCAATGGTCGTACGTGGCTGCCCGCCGACACGATATTGAGAGCGTCACGATCGGTCTGCTCGCCGGCGGAGCATCTGCCGTGATCTTCCTCGCCGGACAGCTCCTGGCCTGGCAACGGCTCGGGGCTGCCGGATATTTCGTGGCGTCCAATCCGGCGAATTCCTTCTTCTACCTGTTGACCGCGGTACACGGGCTGCATCTGGCGGGCGGTCTGGTGGCCCTGGGCCGAACCTCAGCCAAGATGTGGCGTGGCGCCGGGATCGCCGACATGCGATTGAGCGTGGAGCTATGCGCCATCTATTGGCACTTCCTGCTGTTGGTCTGGCTTGTCCTGCTCGGTCTTCTCACCGGCTGGACCGATGATTTCGTCGACATCTGCCGCCGATTGCTGAGCTAGGGAGGCAAGACCAGATGGCTGAGACCGTGCTGACACATTCGGGCCAATCGACTGCGCGGCTTGAAGGCTGGCGTGGCATCGCCGCCGATTGGGCGTCCGATCAGCGTGCCTTCAAGAACGTGTCCTGGGGCAAGGCCATGATGTGGATCTTCCTCCTCAGCGACACCTTCATCTTCAGTTGCTTCCTGCTCTCCTACATGACGGCGCGCATGTCGACGACCTTGCCGTGGCCGAATCCCAGCGAAGTCTTCGCCCTCAATATCGGGGGCAAGCACATCCCCCTGATCCTGATCGCCATCATGACCTTCGTGCTGATCAGCAGCAGCGGAACAATGGCGATGGCCGTCAATTTCGGCTACCGCCGCGATCGCGTGAGAACCGCAATCCTGATGCTGGTCACGGCAGCCTTCGGCGCGACCTTCGTCGGAATGCAGGCCTTCGAATGGACCAAGCTGATCATGGAGGGCGTTCGACCCTGGGGTAATCCATGGGGCGCGGCGCAGTTTGGCTCGAGCTTCTTCATGATCACGGGTTTCCACGGCACCCACGTGACGATCGGCGTGATCTTCCTGATCGCCATTGCGCGGAAGGTCTTTCGCGGCGACTTCGACGTCGAGAGGCGCGGCTTCTTCACGAGCCGCAAGGGGTACTACGAGATCGTCGAGATCATGGGCCTGTACTGGCACTTCGTCGACCTCGTGTGGGTCTTCATCTTTGCATTCTTCTACCTTTGGTGAGGTCGGCGCATGACAAACGCGGCGGTACACATGGAAGGACAGCTCCACGCTCCGGCGCATGGCGCAGTCGCAACGGGGGCCGTTCACGCCAAGGGTCAGCAGCACCCGATCAAGCTCTACCTCGTGGTCTGGGGCTGGCTGTTCGTCCTCAGCACGTGCTCCTATCTCGTCGACTACTTTGGCCTGCACGGCTATCTGAGGTGGTCGCTGATCCTGCTGTTCATGATGTTGAAGGCCGGCCTGATCGTCGCCGTCTTCATGCACATGGCCTGGGAGCGACTGGCCTTGGCCTATGCCATCCTGCTGCCGCCGATCGCGGTATTGGTATTTGTATCGATCATGGTGCTCGAATCCGAATACACGCACTTCCTGCGGGTGCTGTTTTTCGCAGCCCCGTCATAGCGGCAATCGGAGTTTCTCGCTGTCATGCCCCGCGAAGGCGGGGCATCCAGTAACTCATGTCGGCAGTCGGTTCCTACAATGCCCGCCGCGGAGTACTGGATCATCCGCCTTCGCGGATGATGACAGCTTGATGGTGGCGAGACCACCCCACCACGCCAGTCCCCAAAATCAGCGAGTTCACCCCTCGAACGCGTCGATCGACGCCTTGTTGCCGCGCGAGACCAGCGTCTCGTCCGGCGCGGGCAGCCCCTCGCCCTTGTCGCGGAAACGGTTGGTGATGGGATAGCGGCGGTCGCGGCCAAAATTCCTCGGTGTCACCTTCACCCCGGGCGCCGCCTGGCGGCGCTTGTATTCGGCGACATTGAGCAGATGGTCGATGCGGGTGACGGTCTCGCGGTCGAAGCCGGCGGCGATGATGGCCTCGAGCGGCTCCTCACGTTCGACCAGACGCTCGAGGATGGCATCGAGCACGTCGTAAGGCGGCAATGAATCCTGATCGGTCTGGTTCTCGCGCAGCTCCGCCGTCGGCGGGCGCGTGATGATATCAGGGGGAATGGCCTCCCCTGCGGGCCCGAGCGCGCCATCCGGCTTCCAGCTGTTGCGCAGGCTCGCCAGCCGAAACACCTGCGTCTTGTAGATATCCTTGATCGGGTTGAAGCCGCCGTTCATGTCGCCGTAGAGCGTGGCGTAGCCGACCGACATCTCCGACTTGTTGCCTGTCGTCACCACCATCAGCCCGGTCTTGTTGGAGATCGCCATCAACAGCGTGCCGCGGGTGCGGGCCTGGAGGTTCTCCTCGGTGATATCAGGCGGCAGGTTCTTGAAGATGCCCGAGAGGATGGTCTCAAAACCGTTCACGGCTTCCGCGATCGGCAACACCTCGTAGCGGATGCCGAGATGGCCGGCGAGCTCGCCGGCGTCGGCGATCGAATGTGCCGCCGTGTAACGATAGGGCAGCATCACGCCATGCACCTGGTCCGCGCTGAGCGCATCGACCGCGATCGCCGCGCAGAGTGCCGAATCGATGCCGCCGGAAATGCCGAGCAGCACGCCGGGAAAACCGTTCTTGGCGACGTAGTCGCGCAGGCCCAGCACGCAGGCTGCGTAATCGGCCTTGTCGCCCTCGACCTGCTCCGCGATCGATCCCGTGCAGCGCCAGTCCTCGCCGTTTCTGGTGAAGCGGAGCGTGGTGACGTTTTCCTCGAACGCCGGCAGTTGCGCTGCGAGCGAGAGATCGCCATTGAGCGCGAAGGAGGCGCCGTCGAACACCAATTCGTCCTGGCCGCAAACCTGGTTGAGATAGACCAGCGGCAGGCCGCTCTCGGTGACGCGGGCCACCGCGACCGACAGCCGTACGTCGTTCTTGTCGCGGGCGTAAGGCGAGCCGTTCGGCACCAGGATGATCTCGGCGCCGGTCTCGGCCAGCGTCTCGACCACGTTCTCGTAGTCCTCGGACTCCTCGAGCCAGATGTCCTCGCAGATCGGCACGCCAATGCGCACGCCGCGCACGGTCACGGGGCCCGCAGCAGGCCCGCGCGCAAACAGCCGCTTCTCGTCGAACACGCCGTAATTCGGCAGATTGCACTTGAAGCGAAGTGTGGCGATGCGGCCGCCGTCGAGCAGTGCGCAGGCATTGTAGAGCCTGCCGTCCTCGACCCAGGGCGTGCCGACCAGCATGGCTGGGCCACCATCCGCGGTCTCGCGCGCGAGGCTTTCGATTGCAGCGCGGCAGGCGGCCTGGAAGGCCGGCTTCTGCACCAGGTCTTCCGGCGGATAGCCGGAAATGAACAATTCCGGAAACAGCACGAGATCGGCGCCGTCACCGACGGCTTGCGCGCGCGCGGCGCGCACCTTCGCGGCATTGCCCTCGATGTCGCCCACGGTCGGATTGAGCTGGGCGAGCGTGACCGCGAATGCATTGAGACGTTCGGTCATGACGGCCCTTTTCAATTTTCGTCAGACGAAACCCAGCCGCTCGACGATGGCAAAGATCCAGAACGCGCCCGCCATGAGTAGCGCCACACCAACGGCAGCCGAGCCCATGTCCTTGACGCGCCCGATCTGCTTGTCGTGATCCATGGTCAGGCGGTCGGCGAGCTTCTCGATCGCGGTGTTGAGCAGCTCAACCGTCAGCACGAACGCGACCGCACAAATCAACTCGACCGCACGCATCGCTGTCGCGCCGATGAACCAGGCCACCGGCAGCGACACGAGGAGCGCAAATATCTCCTCGCGGATGGCCTGCTCCGAGCGGAACGCAAAAGCCAGACCGTTGCGGGAATTGATCGTGGCCTTCCAGATTCGCAGCAAGGTATCAGAGCCCCGCTGCGACCGGCATCGGCTTGGTCTTGCCGGCGCGCTCCTGCTTGAGCAGCTCGGCGACCAGGAAGGCCATGTCGATGGATTGCTCGGCATTGAGGCGGGGATCGCAGACCGTGTGGTAGCGATCGTTGAGATCCTCGTCCGTGATCGCGCGGGCGCCGCCGAGACATTCGGTGACGTCCTTGCCGGTCATCTCCAGATGCACGCCGCCGGCATGGGTGCCTTCGGCCGCGTGGATCGCGAAGAACGACTTCACCTCGGAGAGGATCCGGTCGAACGGGCGCGTCTTGTAGCCCGTCGTGGAGGTGATGGTGTTGCCGTGCATGGGATCGCACGACCAGACCACCACTTTGCCCTCGCGCTTCACGGCGCGAATCATGTTCGGCAGATGCTCGCCGACCTTGTCCGAGCCGAAGCGCCCGATCAGCGTCAGCCGGCCCGGCTCGTTGTCGGGGTTGAGTACGTCGATCAGCTTCAACAGTTCGTCGGGCTTCAGCGACGGGCCGCACTTCAGCCCGATCGGGTTCTTGATGCCGCGGAAATATTCGATGTGGCCGTGATCGAGCTGCCGGGTGCGATCACCGATCCAGATCATGTGGCCCGAAGTCGCGTACCAGTCGCCGGTGGTGGAATCGACGCGGGTCATGGCCTGCTCGTAGCCGAGCAGCAGCGCCTCGTGGCTGGTGTAGAAATCGGTCGAGCGAAGCTCGGGATGGGCCTCGAGATCGAGGCCGCAGGCGCGCATGAAATTGAGCGCGTCCGAGATGCGATCGGCCAGCTCCTTGTAGCGCCGGGACTGCGGTGAATCCTTGAGGAAGCCGAGCATCCATTGGTGCACGCTGCCGAGATTGGCGTAGCCGCCGGTCGCGAAGGCGCGCAGCAGGTTCAGCGTCGCGGCCGACTGGCGATAGGCCATCAGCTGGCGCTGCGGATCCGGCACGCGCGCTTCCTTGGTGAAGGCGATGTCGTTGACGATGTCGCCGCGATAGCTCGGCAGCTCGACGCCATCAACCTTCTCGGTCGGCGACGACCGCGGTTTTGCAAATTGTCCGGCGATGCGGCCGACCTTTACCACCGGCACCGCGCCGGCATAGGTCAGCACCACCGCCATCTGCAGCAGCACGCGGAAGAAGTCGCGGATGTTGTTGGCGCCGTGCTCGGCAAAGCTCTCGGCACAGTCGCCGCCCTGGAGCAGGAAGGCCTCGCCGGCCGCAACGCGGCCCAGGGCCTTCTTCAGATTGCGCGCCTCACCCGCGAACACCAGCGGCGGAAAGGTTGCAAGCTGCGCCTCGACGTCGGCCAGAGCCTTGGCGTCGGGATAATCGGGCACCTGTAGCACCGGCTTGCTGCGCCAGGACTCGGGCGTCCACCGCTCGGACATCGCAATCTCTCCGTGAAGCAAAAAGCACAACCTGATCTAAGGGTTGCGAGGGCCGCCTTATACACAGGCTGGCGCGACATCGCCAGTTGTAAATCCGTTTCGCACTGCAAACCCTTGCAGGGAAAGCCAAATTCGCATTTGCTGGGATGGCTAGGAAAACTGGCAGGACAGCTTCTGCCCATGGACGCGGCGCGCGACGACGTTTTCATCGACGAGATCAGCTTCCCGGCGACCGACGGGTATGCGCTGGCCGGCACCCTGTTCCTGCCGCGCGGCGCCAAGCGCCACGCCGTCCTGATCAATTCGGCCACCGCCGTGCCGCGAAAGATCTATCGCGGCTTTGCGTCCTATCTCGCCCATCGCGGCTGCGCGGTCCTCACCTATGACTACCGCGGCATCGGCGACTCCCGGCTGCCAGCGATGGTCGGCTACAACCAGCCGAAATCGCTGGTCGGCTTCAAGGCCTCGATGTCGGACTGGGCCGCGCTCGACGTTACCGCCGCCGTGCGCTGGATGCGCGAGCGTTACAACACTCTGCCCCTTGCCTATATCGGCCATTCCTACGGCGGCCAGGCGCTCGGGCTGATCGAGAACAACAGCGAGATTTCCCGCGCCGCCTTCGTGGCCTCGCAGGCCGCGACCTGGCGGCTGATGACCTCGCCGGAGAAATACCGCGTCTACGCCTTCATGAACCTCATTGGCGTGCCGCTGGCCCACGCATTCGGTTACGCGCCGGGCTGGGCCGGCATCGGCGAGGATCTGCCCAAGGGCGTCTTCCTGCAATGGGCCGAGTGGGTCCGGATGCCGCGCTATCTGTTCGATTCAAAGCTGCCCGCGCTGGACAATTTCGCGAAGTTTAGGGGCGAGCTGCGCGCGCTGTGTTTCTCCGACGATCCCTGGGCGACACGGCCCGCGGTCGAGCTGCTCACGGGCGGCTTCACTGCGATCAAGCCGGAGGTGTTGACGGTGAAGCCCTCCGACGTCGGCGCCAAGGCCATCGGCCATTTCGGCTTCTTCCGCCCCGAGCACCGCGACACGCTGTGGCGTGGGCTTGCGGAGTGGATCCAGGGGGAATGAGGGTCAGCGAATGATCGTCGTCAGCGACGAGTAACGCCTGTTCGGCTTTGCGTCGCTCGGCGCAAACTGCGCGAAGGCGTCGCTGACGCGGACCGCCGGCGGCGTGTCGCTCGCGAACCGAAACTCCTTCGGCTTGGGTGCATAGAAGCCGGCGCGGTAATAGGCGTCGTCGAAGCGCGGCTCGCCGACGCCGAACACTGCGTCGCAGGCGAACAGGAGCGCGTAGACTCCCGCAACCGCCACGACGATCTCCCTGAAGATTGACATGATAATGCCCTGCCCTGTTGCGGGCAGGATGCAGGCCGGTTCCAAAGCTCTGGTTTAAGGCGCCGTGCTTCTTGTCGGGAGGGTTTGCGGCCGCTGAGCCGAATGCAGACAATTTTATCGATCTCGAAAAAAGAGCCCGCCTGACCGGACGATCAGGCGGGCCCAGGATTGGCCGATCGGGAGGTAATCAGACGGCCAGATTCATCCAGACAGCCTTGGGCTCGGTGAAATTGTCGAGTGCGGCGGTGCCGTGCTCGCGGCCGAGCCCGGAGTCGCGCTCGCCGCCCCAGGGCAGGCGCACGTCGGTGTAGCCATAGGTGTTCATCCAGACCGTGCCGGCGCGCGCCCTCTTGGCGAAGCGCTGCAGCTTGCCGATGTCGCGGCTCCAGACGCCCGCAGCGAGGCTGTAGGCTGTGCCGTTGGCGATCCGCAGCGCATCGGCCTCGTCCCTGAACTTGATGACGCTGACGACGGGGCCGAAGATCTCCTCCTGCGAGATCCGCATCTCGTGCGCCACGCCCGCGAACACAGCGGGGCTGATGAAGTAGCCGCGCTCGCCGACCCGCGTCCCGCCGGTGACGAGGCTCGCGCCCTCCCTCCGGCCGATAGCGACATAGTCGAGGATCGACTTCATCTGCTTCTCGGAGATGACGGGGCCGAGCGCCGTCTTGCGGTCGAGCGGATCGCCGATCCTGAGCGATTTCGCGCGTGCAGCCAGCCGCTCGACGACCTCGTCATAGGCCTTCTCCTGCACCAGCACGCGCGAGCCGGCCGAGCAGACCTGGCCGGCGTTGAAGAAGATGCCGGAGGCCGCCGCCTTGCTCGCTGCTTCGAGATCGGCATCGTCGAAAATGACATTGGCCGACTTGCCGCCGAGCTCGAGCGAGACGCGCTTGAAGTTGCTCGCCGCGCCCTTCATGATTCCGCGGCCCACACCGGGCGAGCCGGTGAAGGTGACCTTGTCGACGTCGGGGTGATTGACCAGCGCGTCGCCGACGACGCGGCCCGGACCCGTCACGACGTTGAAGACGCCTGCCGGAAGTCCTGCTTCGAGCGCGAGCTCGGCGATGCGCAGCGCCGACAGCGAGGTCAGCTCGGCCGGCTTCATCACGATCGTGCAGCCGCAGGCCAGCGCCGGCGCGAGCTTCCACATCCCGATCATCAGCGGGAAATTCCACGGCACGATCGCCGCGACCACGCCGACCGGCTCGCGCATGGTGTAGGTCAGCGCATCGTCGCGCACGGGCACGACATCGCCGCTGATCTTGTCGGCCCAGCCGGCGTAATAGATCAGCGTGTCCACGGCAGCCGGAAAGTCCTGGCGCATCGTTGCAGCAATGGGCTTGCCAGCATCGATCGACTCGAGCTCGATGATTTCCTCGGCGTTCCGCTTCAGCAGGTCCGCCCAGCGTAACAGGATCTGGCCGCGCTCGGAGGCGCGCATCGTCCGCCACGGACCTTCGAACGCCCGGCGCGCGGCGGCGACCGCATGTTCGACATCGGCCTCGCCGCCTTCGGCGAAGGTGGCGATGACCTGCCCGGTCGCAGGATTGAGGGATTTGAAGGTGCGGCCGGAGCTGGCGGGGACGCGGCGGCCGTCGATGAGCAGATGCTGTGGCCGGCCCATGAATTCGGTCGCCGGCGAATGCGCAAAGTCATATGCAACTGACATCATATTTCCTCCTGTTCTGGTATGCCAGACTAGGCGCCTATTGGCTGGAGTAAATATGATATGATCTGCAAATGGACGCCGAATATATGAAGCCAAGTTCATAAGGAACGCCAATGCTGCAGATCGAGATCGAGGCTGTCTGGCGGTTTCGCCGCGAGGGCAGCCCGCGCACCGTCGCCGTCATGCTCGGCGTGCTCAACGAAATCCGGAAGACCGGCAAGATCACGAGCGCGGCCAACGACGCGCATCTGTCCTACCGCCATGTCTGGAATCTCATCGAGCAATGGTCGGAGTTCTTCGGCACACCGCTGGTCGAGACCCAGCGCGGCAAGGGCTCAAAACTTACGCCGTTCGGCGAGCGGCTGGTGTGGGCGGGCGAGCGCATGCAGGCGCGGCTCGGGCCACAGCTCGACAATTTGGCCCAGGAGCTCGCCAGCGAGATCAAGCCGTTCCTCGAGCAGCGCCCCGCGGTGATCCGCGTGCACGCAAGCCACGGCTTTGCGGTCGCAAAGCTGCGCGAATTCCTCGACCGCGAGCCCGGCATCGGCGTGGACTTGCGCTATGTCAGCAACCAGCATTCGCTGGTCTCGCTGGCGCAAGGCGCCTGCGACCTCTCCGGCCTGCATCTGCCGCACGGCGCGCTACGCGCACAAGGCATCAAGGCCGCGCGCGAATGGCTCGATCCGCGCGAGGATCGCATCATCAGCTTCGTCACCCGCGAGATGGGCCTGATGGTCGCGCGCGGCAATCCGCTGCGCATCGCCTCGCTTCACGACCTCACCAAACCGAACGTCCGTTTCGTCAACCGCGACCATGATTCCGGCACGCGGCTGCTGTTCGACCAGTTGCTCGCCGCAAACGGCATCGACGAGAGTAGAATCAACGGCGCGCAGCAGATCGAGTTCACCCACGCCGCGGTCGCGGCCTATGTCGCAAGCGGCATGGCGGATGCGTGCTTCGGCGTCGAGGCCGCCGCCCGCCAGTTCGGCCTCGACTTCATCCGCATCCTCACCGAGGATTATTTCTTCGTCTGCAAGCGCGCCTTTCTCGATACCGCGCCGATGCAGCGCATCCTCGAGATCATCCGCAGCGCCGATTTTCGCGCCGCCGTCGCCACCCTGCCCGGCTACGTGCCGTCGGATACGGGTACCGTGACCGGCGTGAAGGCGTTTCTGGAGATGCACGCCGTGCGGTGATGAATGCGCCCTCACCTTGTCGGCGATGGGCAAGAGTGGCAATCTCGTCGGGCAAAGTCCAAGAGATACCAATCATGTCGCGCGCGAGCGCCAAATCGCTTCCCCAATTGAGCCTTCGCATCGACCTCGACGGCGAGGACCGGATCGGCCCCGGCAAGATCGAGCTGCTTGAGCAGATCCGCGAGCACGGCTCGATCTCGGCGGCCGGCCGCGCCATGGACATGTCCTACAAGCGGGCCTGGGACCTCGTCGACGAGATCAAGCGCATCTGCGGGCATCCCGTGGTCGAGCCGCAGGCCGGCGGCAAGAACGGCGGCGGCGCAATGCTGACTCCCTTCGGTGAAAAGCTTGTTGCGCGCTACCGCAAGATCGAGCGCGACGCCGCGCGCGCGGTGCACAAGGAGCTGATGGCGCTCAGGAGCGACATCGCCCGTTCGCGGAAGTCTTGACCTAATTCGGCCTTACCGCCACCTCTGGCATCGGCTGCGTGAGTGCCTCACCCAGCAGGCTCTGTTCCGCCTTCGGGATCGAGAAGCGGACCTTGAAGCCGTCTTCGGTCTGCAGCGTGATGATGCGCTGGGTCGTGTCGGTCGATTGCTCCAGCACCCAGGACGCCAGCGGATAGGCGTAGCGCAGGCGCTGGTCGCCGTAACGCGCCCTCAGCGCCGTCTCGAGCAATCCGGGCAGCGTCATGATGAGGGCGCCGACCTGGTTGAGCGAGACGCTGACGGCCGCGGGATTGCCCGTCACGTCCTCGAAGCCCAGCGAGATCGCGCCGCCGTCGGCTGCCACCTCGCAGGTCGTGAGCGATCTGACCTTGATTTCCATCGAGAACTCCGGAGCGCAGTTCCGCTATATCCTATAAGATATAGCGATGAGTGCGATCAGGTCCAGCCGGTTCTTTTGGAATATCTCGAACCGGCGGCCGTTCAGATCAGCGGCTCGTCCTTCAGCGCCGACACCACCTGCTCGCCGCGCTCGGTCAGGCGATAGGTCACCAGCGGCCGGCTCGATGGCGGCTTGCGATCGATCTCGACGATGTAGCCGCGCACCATCAGCGCTTCGAAGCTGCCGTAATAGCCGAACATGCTGATCTGGTTCTGCTTGAGCAGCTTGAACTCGCGCAAGAGGCGGATCTCGTTGCCCGAGAGCAGCGATCGCCGCACGCGCTGCACGAACCGCGCGCGCTGCTCGAACCAGGCCTGATCCGGCAATTCTTGCGCGGCCGGTGCCGGGTCGCGCTCGCAGGGGCGCGCCTCCGGCGTGGCGTCGGCCATCACCTGCGGCAGGCACGGCATGCTGCTGACGACCGCTTCCCTGGCGACATCGAGCAAGGCGATCGGCCAGCGCCGCTTGTTGTCCACCATGACCGGCGGCGGCACGACGTTGTCGCGCACCAATTGCTCGAAACGGCCGGCGGTCACGCCGACATAGGCGGCCGCCCGACGGCGGTCGACCAGACGGGTGTCCGGCCCGTGCTCCAGCTCGCAAGCAATGTTCTCGTTCACCCCGAAATCCCCTGGCGCCGCGTTGCGCAAGGCATGGCGTCTTCCCGGCAGGGCCGGCCAAGCCGGCGGCGAACCTAGGGGTGAGTAGCGTTCTCGAAAAGCAGAGAATTTCGTACATGTTGCTGCCGTTTCGGCAACGGCTATAGTCGGGCTGGGGGTCCCATGCGCTTTCACTCGCCTTCCATCCAGTACTTCCACGCGGTCCGCCGCACCGGCTCGATCCGGGCCGCAGCGCGCGTCCTGAACGTTGCCTCCTCGGCCGTCAGCCGCCAGATTCTCAAGCTTGAGCAAGAGGTTGGATCACCCCTGTTCGAGCGCAATGCGCGCGGGCTGACGCTGACGACGGTCGGCGAGATGCTGGCCCGGCACGTCATGAACGTGCTCCAGGATCTCGACCGCTTCCGCTCGGACGTCGCGTCCCTGTCCGGCGCCTGGAGCGGCACCGTCAGCATCGCCTGCATCGAATCGCTGACGGAATCCGTGCTGCCGGATCTGATCGCGTCCCACCGCGGCCGGGCCAGGCGCGTCAGCTTCACCACCGAGGTGAAGGGATCCTCCGACGTGCTGGAGTCCTTAAGCCGCGGCGAAGCCGACATCGGCATTGCCATGGCGCTCCGCCATCCGCCGGACCTGCGGCAGGTCGCGTTGAAGCGGTTTCGCCTCGGCGCCGTGGTCGCCCGCGAGCATCCGCTGGCGCGCCGCAAGACGGTGACGCTGGAGCAATGCCTCGCCTTCCCCGTCATCAACGCGCTGCCGGAATTGTCGATCTATCATCTGCTGCAGCCGCTGATCGCACAGCTCTCGGAGACGCCGGAGCCGGCGATCCAGGCCAACTCGATCGACCTGATGCGTGAGCTCGCCGCGCGCGGCGTCGGCGTCGCCTTCCAGACCCAGCTCGGCATCGGCCGCCTGTCGCGCGACAGCCAGCTCGTCTTCCTCCCGCTCGACAATGCCGGCAGCCCGGTCTGGTCCGATCTCGGCATCTATGTCCGTGCCGAGCGCACCCTGCCCGCCTATACCGAGTCCTTCCTTCAGGAGCTGGTGCGGGAGCTCGGCGAGCGCGAGCGTCGGGAGAACGCGGCCTATCCCCAGACGCAGTGATGTCCAGGCGCCCCGTTCAGCCGTGGCTTGCGCCCTTGCGGTGACCGTTGTCGCCGAGGCGGTCGACCCAGGCGATGCCGATCGCGGAGATGATGAAGGTCAGGTGGATCAGGACCTGCCACATCACGCCGCTCTCGGTGAAATTGCTGCGCGTGGTGCCGAGATTGCCGGCCTCGATGAAGGTCCGCAGCAGCGAGATCGAGGAGATGCCGATGATCGCCATCGCCAGCTTGATCTTGAGTACGCTGGCGTTGACATGGCTGAGCCATTCCGGCTCGTCGGGATGGCCGCTCAGGTTGAGCCGGGAGACGAACGTCTCGTAACCGCCGACGATCACCATCACCAGCAGGTTCGAGATCATGACGACGTCGATCAGCCCGAGCACGACCAGCATGATCTGCTGCTCGCTGGCGTCGAAGGAATGCACGACCAGGTGCCAGAGCTCTTTCAGGAACAGCAGCACGTAGACGCCCTGTGCGATGATCAGGCCGACATAGAGCGGCACCTGCAGCCAGCGCGAGCCGAAGATTAGCTGCGCGAACGGGCCGATTTCCGGCCGCGGCGACGGCGCAGCCGAAGGTGCTGTGGATTCAGACGTCATTGATCACTCCGGAGTGCAGGCAGGACGCGTCCGCTTAGAGACTCGCGATCACGGGCGCAAGCTCGAGCGAGCCGCGATAGATCATCTCGAAGGCGACGTAAACGATGATGGCGAGACCGACATAGGCGATCCAGCGCTGCTTCTGCAGCACCCGGCCGAGCAAATCGGCGGCAACGCCCATCATCGCGACCGACAACAGCAGGCCGAAGGCCAGGATGTAGGGATGCTCGCGTGCGGCGCCCGCGACCGCGAGCACGTTGTCGAGCGACATCGAGACGTCGGCGGCAACGATCTGCACCGCCGCCTGGCCAAAAGTCTTCTGCGCCGGCGCAGCACTCGCGCCACCATGGCTGAACGCGAGCTGGCTCGAATGCGCGGAATGCTCGCGCAGCTCGCGCCACATCTTCCAGCAGACCCAGAGCAGCAGCACGCCACCGGCGAGCAGAAGGCCGATCACCTGCAACAGCTGGGTCGCGACGCCGGCAAACACGATACGCAGCGCGGTTGCGGCGGCAATGCCGACGATGATGGCACGCCGGCGCTGCCCGGCCGGAAGGCCGGCGGCGGCAAGGCCGATGACGACGGCGTTGTCGCCGGCAAGCACGAGGTCGATCAGGACGACCTGAAGCAGCGCACTCAGCGCGTCGGCGGTGATGAATTCAGTCATGGCTGATCATTTTTCGGTGTGGACGGATCGAGCCAATGCGGCTTGCGCCGCTCGATCCAGTCGAAGACCTTTGAACGGGAAGAGCGCAGCGCCGGCACGTCCTCGGCGAGCAACGCAAGGCCAAGCGGCAGCATCCAGACGCCGAGCACTGGCAGGAACGAGAGCACGCCGCCCACGACGAGCAGCCCGCCCGAGGGAATCCGCACCCAGCGGCTGGAGGGCTTGAGCAGATAGGTGACGGTGTCGCCCATGCGCGGCGGCAGGCGATGGACAAGCTTGTCGAGGCGCGGATCGCCGCCGGCCATCTGGCTGGCGGCGCCCGCGGTCCCGGTCGTGTGCTCATCCGATGCTGTGCTCATGCTCACTCCTTTGGGGCGGTGCTCACCGCACCCGGCCCGACCTGCTTTGCGCGCGGCAGCACCAGCGTCAAAAGCCGCAGCAGCTTGATCGCCTGCACCTCATGGGGATGCACGTCCTCGTCCGCGGCCGCGACGCGTTCCGACAGCTCGATCAGATGCGATGACAGCGGCATGTTCGAAACCGGCCGCAGCGTGTCGATCACCACGTTGGCAAAGTCCGGCTCCTCCAATCGTTCCGCCAGTTCGTCGAACATCGAAAGCAGCCGCTCGTCGCCGACATGCGGCGCCAATCCGCGATCCCTGATGAAGCGGATCACCTCGTCACGCTCGACCGGCGAGACGCGCCGGTCGGCCACCGCGACCAGCGCGCCGGCAATGACCAGCGCCACCGCAGCCTGCTCGTTCAGGCTGGACGGTTCGGTGATCTCGATCGGATTTGAGAATTTGGCGTCAGACATCGTTGCTCCTCGTTTTGCGCAAATGCCCGCGCGGAGCTGCGATGGGGACGACGGGTCGGAAGGAACTCGAGAGGGCCCGACGATCAGCCGATCCATCGCATTCGCGCGGGACAGGTCATCCGACATCGCGAGGTTTGCCGACATTTGTCGGCGTCCTCGCCAGAGGGGCCCGGATTCTTGTTCGCCTCAGAAATAAAGATGGGTCTGTCGGAATCAAGGCGACATGACTGCGACCAGCCGCCGCATCGGTTCCGTGTTGTCATGTTTGGTTAAGCAGTTGCGGGCTTACGCACCTGATCACATCGTCGCTGTCATCGCCCGCGCAGGCGGACGATCCAGTACTCCGAGACGTCCGTGACTATCGCGAAGCCGCGGCGTACTGGATTCCCCGCCTCCGCGGGGAATGACAGCGGAGTGTGGAGCACGCAGCTCACTCCCGCTCGACGAGATGCGCACGGGACGGTGAGCGAGCGCTCCTGCGCCGTCATAGCGCCCGCGCAAGCTTCGGCAGCGAAAAGGTCGTCCTGAGTTCGATGATCGCGGAGAGTCGCATGCATAGCATCACGTCCTGCACCGGCTGCGGCCATGCGCTTGTCCCGATGCTGACGGCCAAGGGCCGCGCGGAGCTGAGCTGCCTCTGGTGCGAAGGCATCGACGCGCGCGCGGTGGACATGGCGAAGTGGGCGGACAGCCCGTCCGGCAAGCCCGAGCGGATGGCTCGTCGGTCGTTCGAATGAGCGGCTTCGGACGCTGAGCCGGCGGCATCAGCCTGTCCCCGAGGCTCGCGGGGGCTGCATGCCCTTTGCAGGACATGCCGACAAATTAGACAAGATACACCCCTGCACCGGACTTGCGGGCTTTGCCAGCAGGCTCGGACCGGTTGCTAAACGTGTTCTCTAACCTCAGGCGCAATCTCGATTTTTTTCGCGCCTCGTGAAGCCGGAGAGCGCGCGCGCTGCGCCGCGCGCTGACTGGCCCAAAATTCGCAAGACAGCATCAGGCCTGATTCCCTGCCCTCCCGCGACAAGGAGCAGCATGATTGCGCGCGCCCAGCTCCGGGATGACGCTCTCAAATCGGAGAATGCCATGAACGTGCATGCTGCCGGCGATCTCAAATTTACTGGCCTCACCCGTCCGGATGGCTCCCCTCTTCGCCTCAACGATCAGGACTTTGTCGCGATCGATCGCGACAAGAATGCGAAGTTCGAGGCAACCTACCGGCCGCAGGCGCTCTACAACCGCGCCAACGAGGGCTTTCACGCCAACAACGAGACCTTCCTGCTGCACGAGGTCGCGACCAACCTGCCGATCTACCGGCCCGACACCGGCCCCACCGATTTTCACCTTCATCTGCCGCCGGGCGGCTTCCAGCTTGTGCTGGTCACCTCGGGCGCGTTCACCTTCGACTATGACGGCCGCTTCTACAATGTCGGCCCCGGCGCCGTGATGCTGCAAAGCGCGATCGTGCATCGCCAGCTGTTCTACACCTGGTCGGGCCTGTCGACCGAAGAGAACTTGAGGACACCGCAGACAATCGTGCCTGATCCGATCTCGATGGGCTATTCCGGCAAATTCCTCGAAGCCTTCATCACCGATCCCACCACCTTTCCGAACCCGACCATCGTCGGTCCGGACCAGATCAATGAGGCCGAGACGCCGCGCGTGGCCTGGAGCCATCCGCTGCACAACCGGCCCGCCGATGCCGGCTTCTGGCTGCAGGATCCCCTGGCGCTGGACGCGCTGTTCAAGCCGCTCACCGACGGTTCGGTCAAATCGGCGATGCCGGTTTACGTGCGCGATATCGGCATCGAAGTGCCGAGCGGTCATCTCGTCACCGGCCACATCATCGCAACCGACCCGCACGGCCATTCACTGCTGCCCAAGAGCACGTCGATCGCCGCAGACGCCAGCCGTTTTGCCAAGGGCGAGGTCGTGATCTATCGCGTCATTCGCGGCACGGCCGAGTTCAGGAAGAAGTCCGGCGAGGGCTTTGAACTCTCTGCCGGCGACGTGGTGACGGCAGGCAAGGAGTCGATCAGCCTCATTGGCATCGGCGAAAACACCCAGGTGCTGCGGCTCGGCCTGCTCAAGGGCATGAACGAGCTACGCAGCTGGACGCCGACACAGCGCGACGAGATCGACGGCCTCGCCGGTCAGATCATCACCCACAAGGACGTCCGCCCCCTCCGCACCGAAGGCAAGCCGGTCGGATATTTGTACGGTTAGACGGTTCGCAGCTGGGCGCCGAGGTCTTCTTCAGTTGGAATTGGAGCTCAGGACCCGCTGTAGGTGCGGCCGAACCAACGCGCGTAATCCGGGTCGTTGATCATCCGGTCAAGCCGCGCCCGGCGCAAGCGATGGGCGAAGTCCTGCTTTTCTGTCATCCCACCCTGCTCCGCAGGCCCGGTGTGGAGAAGGCCGAGCACCCAATTTGAGAACTCCTGATAGCGCCAGATGTCCGGAAGCCGCGAAGCCGTGTAACCTTTGAGGCGGTCGCCGCTGGCGGCATCGCCGTAACGCTCACATAGGCCAGCCGCGAGTTCGACCGCATCCTGAATAGCCATGTTCATGCCCTTGGCGCCCGCTGGCGTCACCATATGAGCGGCATCACCGGCGAGGAATATACGCCCCAACTGCATCGGCTCGCGCACGCGAACGCGCAGATCGAGGAAATCCCGCTCGATGAGATCGCCGCGAACCAGGGGCGGTTGACCGGGAATTGCCATGCGCTCTTCCAGCTCTGCCCAAACACGTTCGTCGGGCCAGTCGGCAACCGTGTCGGTAACAGGCACTTCCAGATAGTATCGCGTCGACGTCGCAGAGCGCCGAAACTGTCCTGCGAACCCTTTGGGATGCAGTGCATAAACCGTGCGGGGGCTCGGCGGGGCAATTGCAGCGATTATCGCAAGCCAGCGGAAGGGGTGGGCAATATCGAACGTCTTGAACCCCGCTGCGCGCGCGACCAGACTTCCGGCGCCGTCGCAGCCCACGACAGCTTCGGCACGGATGGTGAAAGGTTCACCATTCGCTGCAGTAACCGCCCGCACCTCAACATCCGTGTCGTTCTGAGCAACGTCGACAACCCTAACCCCAAAACGGATCTGACCGCCCTTCGCGACAAGTGCATCGGCCCAGTCGCCTACAAGCTCCTGTTGCGGGTAGATGTAGTGGCCCTGACCATCATCGCTGGGAGCCCCGTAGTTGCAGACGATAACTTCGCCATCGATCCGGAATTCGCAGGTGCCGTTGCGGCCTCCGCGCTCGATGATGGTGTCGGCAAGACCGAAGGGTCGGAGTGCGGCGACCGCGCGTTGCTCGATCAGTCCGGCTTTCGTCCGGCTGCGCAGCTCGCCCAATTGCTCACGTTCCAGGATCACGAACGAGATGTTCGACCTGTGAAGGATGTGGGCAAGCACAAGGCCTGCCGGACCAGCGCCGACGATGCACACCAACGCAGCGCCATTGACCATGCGTTCACCCCATCCAGCGGCGACCGGCATCCAAGCGCTGGGACATCGTCCAAGTGTATCAAGCGTACCAGGTGTCGAGAAGTCGAATTACCTCTACTGGCCCATCGCGACATACTGCGCTGCCGCACGAATTTGGTCGCTATAGGAGCAAAGCGGACACAGTCACCCGTACATGACGCCGCCGGGTCTATAGGTACATGGCCCAGCAAGAACGCGTTCGCTTGAGAGCCGCTCGTGCGCCGTCCCTACTCCGCCGCTTGACGCACATGGCGCGCGGTCGGGGTGCGCATGGTGACGAGCTCTTCGGCCGCGGTCGGATGCAGCGCGATGGTCGCATCGAAATCCGCCTTGGTGGCCTTCATCTTCACCGCGATCGCGACGGCTTGCGTGATCTCGGCTGCGGCATCACCGACAATGTGGCAGCCGAGCACGCGGTCGGTCGAGCCGTCGACCACGAGCTTCATCAGCACGCGGGTGTCGCGGCCGGACATCGTCGCCTTGATGGGGCGGAACGTCGTCTTGTAGATGTCGACGTGGCTGAACTGCGCGCGCGCCTCGGTTTCCGTCAAGCCAACCGTGCCGACCTCCGGCTGCGAGAACACGGCCGTCGGGATGTTGGCGTGATCGACCTGCACCTCGCGCTTGCCGAACACGGTGTCGGCAAACGCATGCCCCTCGCGGATCGCGACCGGCGTCAGGTTGTGGCGGTGGGTGACGTCGCCGATGCCATAGATGCTGTCGACCGAGCTCTTGGAGAAATGATCGACCGCGATGCCGCCATTCTTCAGATTGATGGCGACGCCGGCATTCTCCAGGCCGAGATTGGCGACGTTGGGATGGCGGCCGATCGCGAACATCACCTGGTCCGAGGCGATGCTCGAGCCGTTCGACAGATGGGTGGTGAAGTCCTCGCCATGGCGGTCGACCTTGGTCACCGTGCAGCCGGTGAGAATAGTGATGCCCTGCTTCTCCATCTCGGAGCGGACGTGAGCCCGCACGTCTTCGTCGAAGCCGCGCAAGATGTTGTCGCCGCGATAGATCACGGTGACGTCGGAGCCGTAGCCGGCAAAGATGCCGGCGAATTCCAGCGCGATGTAGCCGCCGCCCTGGATCACGATCCGCTTCGGCAGCTTCTTGAGATGAAACGCCTCGTTGGACGAGATCACGTGCTCGATGCCGGGAATCGCCGCGCCGTGGTTGGGCGCGCCGCCGGTGGCGATGAGGATGTATTTTGCGGTGATCTTCTTGTCGTCCGCGAGCAGGCGGACGGTGTGCTTGTCCTCGATCACCGCACGGCTCTTGACGATCCGCGCGCCCGACTTCTCGACATTCGTCGTGTAGGCCGCCTCCAGCCGCGCAATCTCCTTGTCCTTGTTGGCGATCAGCGTCGCCCAGTCGAAGCTCATGGACGGGATGGTCCAGCCGAAGCCTGCGGCGTCCTCGATCTCGTGACGGACATGCGAGCCGATCACGAACAGCTTCTTGGGCACGCAGCCGCGGATCACGCAGGTGCCGCCCATGCGGTACTCTTCCGCGATCATCACGCGGGCGCCGTGGCCGGCCGCGATGCGGGCGGCACGCACGCCGCCCGAGCCGCCACCGATGACGAAGAGGTCGACGTCGAATTCAGCCATTGTCCACTCCGACCTCTTTCAGGGAGTCCCGATCAGGTACCCGCTGTCAGATAGGTACTGTCAGATTTCCTTGCCACGCTTGCGCATTTCGGCGCGGAAGGCCCCCATGACGGTCTCGGAGAAGTTCTGGGCCCAGGAGTTCATGAAGGCCATGCTCAGCCCGATGGCGCGCGGCTCGGCCTCGATCAGCTTCTTGCCCAGCGGCGACTTGTAGAAGGTGACGAGATCCTTCAGCTCCTGCTCGGTGAACTCGCTGGCATAGATCTGCGCCATGCCTTCGCCGATCTCGTTCTGCCGGCCCTGGAGCTGTTGGGCCACGATCGGGGCGACCTCGTTGAGGTCCTTCTGGTAGTTGAGGTTCTGCTGCGTCAGCGCGATCTTGGTCTTCTCGACGAGGCCGGGCACGGCGCCCTGATACATCGCCGTGGCGTTCTTGATCTGCAGGATCTCCTTGGCCGCGGCAATCGCCGCCGGCGAGGCCTTCGGCTGGGCCGGCGCGGCGGGCGCCTTGGGCTGGGCCGGTGGAGCCTGCTGCGCCATCGCCGGGACTGCCGAGACGGCGAGACCAGCAGCAAGGGTCACGGCCGGCAACAATTTCAAAACGCTCTTCATTCCTAGTCTCCTTAGGGCTTTCGCCGTTCAATCACGCGGATTCCCTCGCCGCCGGCCAAAACAGCCGAGCTGGCCAAGCCGATAAACAATCCATGCTCGACGACGCCGGGAATCGCGCTCAACGCCTTGGCAAGGCAGGGGGGATCCGCAATACGTCCGAGCTGGGCATCGACGATCCAGTGGCCGCCGTCGGTGACGAAAACGTGGCCGTCCTTGGCCTTGCGGACCGCCATTTGCCCGGAAACGCCGCAGTCCGCAAATGCCTTCTCGATCGCGCGGCGCGTCGCACCAAGCCCGAACGGGATGACCTCGACCGGCAGCGGAAACTTGCCGAGCGTCGGCACCCATTTGCTGTCGTCGGCAATCACGATCATGCGATCCGAGGCGGCCGCCACGATCTTCTCGCGCAGCAGCGCGCCGCCGCCGCCCTTGATCAGATTGAGCTCGGGATCGATCTCGTCCGCGCCGTCGACGGTGATGTCGAGATGGTCGATCTCATCGAGCGTGGTCAGCTTCACGCCACAACGCTCAGCATCGGCCCGCGTCGCCTCGGAAGTCGGTACGCCGATCACCTTGAGCCCGGCGGCCACGCGCTCGCCGAGCAGCTCGACGAAGTGCTTTGCGGTCGAGCCGGTGCCGAGCCCGAGCTGCATGCCGTCACGCACCTCCTCAAGAGCACGCGCCGCCGCCTGCCGCTTCAACTGGTCCATATTCACGTTTGCGCCCGCCTCTGGCTTGAGAGTGCCGCCGGTATAGCTGCTTGCGGCGGCCTATGTAGCCTCGTTTTCCCCGCGGGAACAGGCCTCTGGGCCGATCTTATAAGGTGAACTTATGACTTCTGCCCTTGCGCCGATCCGGCCGGCCCGATAGCGCTTGGCCCATGACCTCGTCCTCCACGACCTCCTCCTACACCCTCGTCTTCGATCTCGACGGCACGCTTGTGGATACGGCGCCCGACCTGATCACCGCGCTGAATCACGTGCTCGACCGCGAAGGCCTGCCGCCGGTCCCGATGGCCTCGGCCCGCAACATGATCGGCGCCGGCGCCCGCAAGCTGATCGAGCGGGGCCTGGAGGCCGAGGGCCGCACCGTCACCCCGAAGGACATGGACCGGATGACGGCGGATTTCATCGCCTATTACGCCGAGCATATTGCGGTCGAATCCCGTCCCTTCGAGGGGCTCGAGGCGGCTCTCGACCAGTTTGCGGCGCAAGGCCATCGTCTGGCGGTCTGCACCAACAAGCTGGAATGGCTGTCCAAGCGGCTGCTCGACCAACTCGACCTTAGCCGCCGCTTCGCGGCGATCTGCGGCGCCGACACATTTGGGGTCCAGAAGCCCGATCCGACCATTTTCCGGGAGACGGTGGCCCGGGCCGGCGGGGACGTGAAGGCCAGCATCATGGTCGGCGACGCCGGAACCGACGTCGGGGTCGCCCGGCGCGCCGGGGTTCCCGTGATCGGGGTCAGCTTCGGCTACACGGACGTGCCGATCGCCGAGCTGAAGCCGGACCGGCTGATCCACCACATGCGCGATCTTCCGGCGGCCGCCAGCAGCCTGATGGCTTAGCGTTCGACAAGACCCTGAAATCCCAGCAAAAATCGAAGACACCCCGCGTTAACCAACTATTAACCATGCGCCGCGCGCCGGTTGCCTGACCTCAGCGACGCCCCTAAGGTCCGCCCGGGGATGTGGCGGTTCGTCGCAGTAGATGTGGGTGGTTCATGCGTCGTGTGATCGCGATTGCGCTGGTGGGAGCGAGTCTGGGTGGCTGCTCCTCGATGTCGTGGGACATGTTCAAATCGGCACCGCCGACCGTTCAGGTCCGGCTGGAATCCAATCCCCCCGGGGCTGATGCGACCACCTCGCTCGGCCAGGGCTGCAAAACGCCCTGCTCGGTCTCGGTTCCCGCCCCGGACGCGCCGTTCACCGTCGCCTTCGCGCTGCCCAAGCACCAGCCCGCGAGCGTGCCGGTGAACGTGATCAAGAATCCCGGAGATTTCACCACGCCCGCCTCGGTCACCACCGACCCGAATCCGGTGTTTGCGGAACTCCAGCCGGCGGTGCCGCCGAAACCCGTCCGCAAGCCGCACCGGCCGAAGAAGCCGAAACCGGCCGCGACCGCCGCGGCGCCCGCCGACGCTGCGCCCGCAGCCGGCTCGCCGTTCCCCGATCCGAATGCGGGCAAGCGCTGATCCAGGGGTGAGTTACGTATACCACCCGATTGTCCTTGACGCGTCCGATGCTTAGATTGCTTCCAGAGCACCGCCGAAGCAAAGGTGCGCCGTCGCCGTAAGTGACAAGGCATTTGGTATGAACGGACTTTCCGCGAGCCCCCGCGCTGCGCTGTCGAGCGCGATGACTGATCCGTTCGGACGGACAATCACCTACTTGCGCGTTTCCGTCACCGACCGCTGCGACCTGCGCTGCTTCTACTGCATGTCGGAAGACATGACGTTCTTGCCCAAGGCGGACCTGCTGACGCTGGAGGAACTCGACCGGCTCTGCTCGGCCTTCATCGCCAAGGGCGTGAAGAAGCTGCGCCTCACTGGCGGCGAGCCGCTGGTCCGCCGCAACGTGATGACGCTGGTGCGTTCGCTGTCGCGGCATCTGACGAGCGGTGCGCTCAACGAGCTGACGCTGACCACCAACGGCACCCAGCTGGCAAAGCATGCGAAGGAGCTTGCCGATTGCGGCGTCCGCCGCATCAACGTCTCGCTCGACACGCTCGATCCCAAGAAGTTTCGCGAGATCACGCGCTGGGGCGAGATCGACAAGGTGCTGGAAGGAATCGAGGCCGCGCGGGCCGTTGGGCTAGCCGTGAAGATCAACGCGGTCGCGCTGAAGAACCTCAACGAGGACGAGCTGCCTTCTCTGATGCGCTGGGCCCACGGCAAGGGCATGGGCCTGACGCTGATCGAGGTCATGCCGATGGGCGAGATCGGCGCGGGCCGCATCGACCAGTATCTGCCGCTGTCGCTGGTGCGCGCACGCCTCGCCCAGCAGTTCACCATGACGGATCTCACTGAGAGCACCGGCGGGCCGGCGCGCTATGTCAGCGTCGCCGAGACCGGCGGCAAGCTCGGCTTCATCACGCCGATGACCCATAATTTCTGCGAATCCTGCAACCGCGTGCGCATCACCTGCACGGGAACGCTGCACACCTGCCTCGGCCATGAGGACGCCTCCGACCTGCGCAAGCCGCTGCGGGCATCTGATGACGATATGCTGCTTGCCGATGCGATCGACCGCGCCATCGGGCTCAAGCCCAAGGGCCACGATTTCATCATCGACCGTCGCCACAACCGGCCCAGCGTCTCCAGGCACATGAGCGTCACCGGCGGCTGAAGCATGATCCGGCCCTGGAGGGCCGGACTCATGCTGCGAATTTCAAGAAGGTGTGGCGGACCGGCGAGGTATCGACGCGTGCCTCACAAGGCATAACGCCGGTAGAGCACGACGATGACAGCGAGCACCGTCCCGGCATAAATGACCTGCGCTGCGTGATCCAGAACAACAGCGGCGCGCTTTCGGCCGGTGGCCCGAAGTTTTTCATGTTTGTAGCCCGCCAATATCGTCATCAGGCATAGTACGAAGAAAATGTAGAACATCTCTTCGACCACCACCGTGTATCCGACATCGCCGATCTGGCTGCTCACCGCTACGAGCAGCACCGCGCTCGCCAGGATCGAGGTCACTGGGATCGTCACGCGTTCACGAAACATGGTTTCGGGAAAGAACAGCGTCGCGAATACGACGAGCACGAGCAGGAACATCGGCAGCAGGTTCTTCAGCATGTAGATGGAGGAGCTGCGGCGCAGCACGATGGTCGCATCGAATCCTGCGAATTCCGTCATTGCCCCGGCATCAAACAAAGACGCCTTGCCGAGCGTCGATCCGCTGGACATGGATTCGACGAAATAGTTCAGTCCGAGAAATCGCCAGAGCGGAAGTCCGGAATAGGCCCCGTCCTCGGCCCGCGAGCTTCCGTCGTCGGCAAGGCGCAAGCCGAACCGATCGATGACATAGGTGATGAGTTCCCGCCGCTGCTCCGTGTTCTGGAAATGCAGACGCAATTCCTGCGTGTCGAACGGATAATCATGGAGATCGAAACGGGCCTTGAAATCGCCGTTGATGCGATAGAGCCGATAGCTCAGGCCGTCTTCCTGTCCAGCCTGAACCGGCCGAGCTGCATCGAACGCCCCGCGATCCAGCAAGGCCGGGAATTCGACGTGCGTCTGCGCCTCATCGTCGCCAGCGAACCGCATCCAGAGATAGAAGTCGACGTTGAACGAATTCTGCTTCACGTCGATCCGACTGACGCGAATGATGTCGATGCCGGTATAAACGACGCGTTGAATCCAATAGCGCCGCCCCTCGAACGCGACGACATGGCCCTTCTCCCGTTCGGCGTCGAGATCGATTCCGTCCGGCTGATCGATGCGCACGAGTTGCAGCGGCGCCGTGACGAACCGACCGTAACGGAAGAAACCCATTCGGATCGGGCGCGGAATGTCGCGGTTCGCGTTGAAATAGAGCCGCCCCGTCAGTCCGACGACCGCTGATTTCGGACTGTTGATCGCGGCCAGTGCGAGGCGCACCCGGTCGCGATCCGCAACCTTGCTGTCGGATGGTTTCTGAATCCCCTGCCCCATAAACCGGCGATGCACGGCAGCCCGTCTCAGCGCGTCGATCATCAGGCGCGCGGCGTCATACGAGCCACCGCCAACCCAGCTTGGGGAGGTTCCCGCTCTCGCTTTGTAGTCGGCGGCGAAAGCCTGCGCCGCCACGCCGGCGCTGTCGAAAATCAGCGACGATGCCGCATACAGATTCTCACTGAAGAAACCCGGACGCGTTTGTTCTTCGGGCTCGTTGACGAAATTTCTCAAATAGCTTTCGCGGCCCGCGCCCTGGGTTGTGATGATCGTCCCCTTGATGCCGCGGCGACGCAGCGCCTTGACGATGTCTGCGATATAGTCGGCTGCCGCGCCGACGACGATGACACCGGGACCGGGCTCCTGCGCGGCAGCGTCCAGCGCCTCATCCATCGATCGGATCTGACCGGCTGCGACGTCCAGTCCGAACACGCGCAACTGCTCCGACGGATAGGCCGCCGCAAATCCACGCTCAAAACTCTTGCCGTAGGAATCGCGCGTGTGAACAAGGCGGACTCTTGGCTCCTTCATCACGGCCCGCAGATGTTCCGCGATCGAGCGCGCCTGTGCGGAGACCGGCGACAGCGCACGAAAATAGTAATCACTGGTGGATGTCAGCTCGTCGGCAGCCGCGCTTCCCGTGAGCGCCGGAATCCGTGCATCCTTATATGCCGGCGCTGCCGCGAGCGATGCGGAGCTGAGATAATGGCCGAGCACAGCGACGCATGGGCTGTCGGCGATCGCCTGCGCATTCGCGCGCGCCACGGCTGGATCGCTTGCGTCGTCGAACAGAACGAGTTCAATCGGCCGTCCGTTGACGCCACCCTTGGCGTTCACTTCGTCGATTGCAAGCTGCATCGCGATCAGGCTTTCCGTCCCAGCCGGGGCGGATGGGCCAGAGAGCGAATTGGCGAACGCGATGCGAATAGGCTCCGGGCGGGTCCAGAGGACGGCGGCCCAGGCGACGCCGAGCACCAGGGCGACGCCCGCAACAACGGCAAGCCACATGATCAGCCGCGGCTTCATCGTCGATCCTCGCATCGGTCGGCATAAGCCGAGATTCTGCAGATCGAGGCCTCAGTCAGGTGGAGATTGCCGCCGCTGAGAGCATTTTTCAAGCCTGCCCGATTGCCCCCGGCAAGATCTACGGCCGCTCAAACAATAGCCTAAAGCCTTACTCCCGAATCCCCGGCGCGTAGCCGAAGCCCACCGCCGGCTCGGCCGCGGTCTCGACCCAGACGCTCTTGACCTGCGTGTACTCGAACAGCGCCTCGACACCGCTCGAACGGCCGTAGCCGCTCATGCCGAAGCCGCCGAAGGGCGAGGCGACGTCGATCGTCTTGTAGGAGTTGATCCAGAACGTTCCGGCCCTGACCTGCGCGGCAACCCGATGCGCCCGCGCGACGTCGCGCGTCCAGACTGCGCCGGCGAGACCGAAATCGCTGTCGTTGGCGAGTGCGATCGCGTCCTCCTCGGAATCGAACGGGATCGCGGCGACGACAGGTCCAAAAATCTCGTCGCGGGCGACCGCCATGCTGTTGCTGACGTCACGCAGCACGGTCGGCGCGACGAAGAAGCCGCCCTTCCCCAGACTGCCGTCGCTGCCGGTCGCAAGCTTTGCGCCTTCCGCAAGGCCCTGCTTCACCATGGAGAGCACGCGATTGTATTGCCGGGCATTGTTGATCGGCCCAACCTCGGTGTCCGCGGCATCAGGCGCGCCGACCTTCAGCTTCGCGGCACCATCGGCGACCATCCTGACGAAGCGGTCGTAGACGGAGCGTTCGACCAGCAGCCGCGAGCCGGCGACACAGCTCTGGCCGGCGCCGGCGAAAATCGCGGCCTGGGCGCCGATCGCCGCGCGTGCAAGATCGGCATCGGCGAACACGATATTGGCGGACTTTCCGCCGAGCTCGAGCACGCATGGCAACAGGCGCTTGGCGGCAGCTTCCGCGATCAGCCTGCCGGTCGGCACTGACCCCACGAACACGACTTTCTTCACCGCCGGCTGGCCGAGCGCGGCCTGCCCCGTCGTGTGGCCGTAGCCGGCGAGCACGTTGACGAGACCGGCCGGCAATCCCGCTTGTTCTGCAAGAAGCGCCACCGCCATCGAGGTCAGCGGCGTCAGCTCCGATGGCTTCAGCAGCACGCCGTTGCCCATGGCAATGGCGGGTGCGACCTGCCAGCCGCAGGTGAAGATCGGCGCATTCCACGGCGTGATCTGGAGCACGACGCCAACGGCTTCGCGCCGCGTGTAGTTGAGATGGCTCGACGGCACCGGGATCACGTCGCCATGGAATTTGTCGGCCCAGCCCGCATAATACTCGAACATCTCGGCGACCTTGGCGACCTCGACGCGCGTGTCGCGGATCGGCTTGCCCGCCGATAGCGACTCGAGGCGCGCCAGCTCCTCGGCCTTGCCCTGAATGGCCCGCGCGATCGCCTGCATGATCCGCCCGCGGGCCGCGCCGGTGAGCCGCGACCAGGCGGCTTGCGCCGTGACAGCCACTGCTGCCGCCTCGGCAACGACCGCCTCACCTGCATCACGATAGGCATAGAGCGGCGCGCCGGTTGCGGGATCATCAACTGTGATGACCTCGCCGGCGCCAGGAACGGTACGGCCCGCAACGTGAGAACCGATCGCCGCGCAATCAGGCCAGAACGGCGCGAGCGCATCGCGCAGCCGTGTGTCGATGAAGGAGGTCATGCTGTCACTCACATCTTGCCGAGCTGAGTCTCGACGATCCTGTTGAAGTCTTCGCCGTCGCCGATCGAGGCGGCGCATTCCGACCAGATCCGTGCGGCTTCCTCTGCGATCGGCAAGTCGAGCGCAAGCTCGCCGATAAGCTGGCTCGCCAGGCGCACGTCCTTGCGCATCAGCTTCATGGTGAAACCGGAATCGAACGCGCCGTTCAGCACCCAGGTCGGCAGATTGACCTGCGTAACGCCGGACCGGCCGGAGCCGGCATTGAGGCCTTCGAGCAGCCGGGCCGGATCCACCTCGGCCGCGCGCGCGATCCGCATCGCTTCGGCGGCGGTCAACAGATGCGCCGCGCACAGCAGATTGTTGATGATCTTACAGACGTGACCGGCTCCGACCGATCCGACATGCACGCGCTTTGCGCTCATGTCGGCAAGGACAGGCTCAACCGCGGCCACGTCGGCGTCCGCACCGCCGATCACCATGGTCATGGTGGCGGTGATGGCGCCCTTCGGGCCGCCGCTGACCGGCGCGTCGATCATGGACATACCGTGCGTGGCGAGAGCCGCGGCAAGACGGCGGGTCGTCTCGGGATGGGATGTCGAGGTGTCAACCACGCGCAGGCCGGGCCGTGCGTGCGTGATGATTCCGCCCTCGCCGGCGACGACGGCATCGACGATCTCGGCGGTCGGCAGCGACAGGACGACCAGATCGGCGCGGGCGCAAAGCGGCCCGACGCCTTCGAAAATGGCGATACCCTCGGATGCGAGCGCGCTGCGCGTCTTTTCCGAGGCGTCGGTCCCGAGCACCTCATGCCCGGCCCGCGTCAGCGAGAGCGCCATGCCGCGCCCCATATTCCCGAGCCCAACGACGCCGACGACCGCCATGTCCCTCTCCCTCACCCCGATATCGCCGGAAGACCATACGGATCCGGCCCGGGACTGGGCATCAGCGGGGCGGTTGCCTAATGTTGCCTCATGGGCAACACTTGGGCGTGAGCAATCTGGGCATGAGCAATGCACTCGACGAGAACCGGCTCCGCTATCTGTTCGAGGCCGCCCGCTACGGCGCCGTCCGGGCTGCCGCCGACGCGCTAGGGGTGAATCCGTCGGTGGTCAGCCGCCAGATCGCCCTGCTGGAACGGGAGCTCGATGCCGCCCTGCTCGATCGCCATAGCCGCGGCGTGCGGCCGACCGAGGCCGGCGAGCTCCTGATCGCGCACTATCGGCGCCACACCGTGGACCGCGACGACACCCTGGCCCGCTTGCGGGAACTCCAGGGGCTGCAGCGGGGTCACATCGACCTCGTGCTCGGCGAAGGCTTTGTCGCCGATCTCATGGGCGGCGCGCTTGGTGAGTTCTGGCGGAAGCATCCGCGGCTGACCATCTCGCTGGAACTCGCCGGCACCAGCGAGGTCATTCGCGCCATTGCCGACGACCGCTGCCATATCGGGCTGGTCTATCACCCGCCGCAGGATCCGCGAATCCGCTCCTGCGCCGCCATCCGGCAGCCGATCTGCCTGATCGCGCGCCCCGACCATCCGCTTGCGAAGCTCCGCCGCCCGGTCAAGCTCCGGGAGATTGCCAGGCACACGCTTGGGATCATGCACGCGGGTTACGGCACGCGTCAGTTGCTCGCGATGGCCGAAACATCCGAGAAGATCGGTCTATCGCCGAAGCTGACCACGACCTCGATCAGCATCTTGCGAGATTTCGTCCGCTCCGACCTTGGCGTAACCCTGCTCCCGGCGTTTTCGGTGGCAGCCGACCTCGAGGACGGATCGCTGATCGCCGTCCCCGTCGACAATGTGCTGCTCGCCTCGGCGGAAGCCCACATCATCACCCGGTTAGGCCGCGAGCTGCCGAACGCGGCCAGCCAGTTGCTCAGATTCCTGATCGGCCGGATGAAGGCGTTCCAGGCCGGCCGCCGCTAACCTAAGCTTTTGACCACGCGTCAATTTGTCCATTTTCCGATTGACGGCAGGTAAAGCCGCTGGTTTGGTGCGACCGCCTTTGCTTGCCCGGCAGCAATAAGCCGGCCCGCCCGTTGGCGGTCGCGGTCAAGACGGCAAGGCACGAGGGGAGGACTGACGCCGCAGCGCTTTCGGAAAATAAGCCGTGCGGTCGCGTGCTTTTTCGCATGCGGGCCGAGCGATGCGTGCTGATGCTGCTCCCGTGAAGTTAGACCGCGACGGAGAAAAAATAAGATGCGTCCATTGCTGGCGGTGAGCAACGCCATCGACCTCCTCAATGAGAAGATCGGCTACGTCTGTAACCTCCTGGTGCTTCTGTCCTGCCTGGTCAGTGCGGCCAACGCCATGATCCGCTACGCCTTCAGCTACTCCTCCAACGGCTGGCTGGAGATGCAATGGTACATGTTCGCGATCCTGGTGATGTTCGGCGCGTCCTACACCTTCAAGCGCAACGAGCACGTCCGGGTCGAGATCTTCTATCTGCTGCTGTCCGAGCGCGGCCAGCTCCTGCTCGATCTGATCGGCACTCTGTTCTTCCTGATTCCCGCATGCCTCCTGCTCGCCTACCTGTCCTGGCCGTTCTTCATGCAGGCCTATGACGTCGGCGAGATGTCCGGCAATGCCGGCGGCCTGATCCGCTGGCCGATCAAGTTCGTGATTCCCGCCGGCTTCGTCCTGCTGGCGCTCCAGGGTGTTTCCGAAGTCATCAAGCGTATCGCGGCTCTCCAGGGCTATGTGACGATCGACGCCAAGTACGAGAGGCCGACCCAATGATTACGCTGGAAATGATGCCGCCGCTGATGTTCGGCGGCCTGGTTCTGGCGATGCTGATCGGCTTCCCGGTAGCGTTCACGCTCGCCGCGGTCGGCCTGTCCTTCGGCTTCCTCGCCATCCATCTCGGCTTCTTCGACCTCAACTTCCTCCAGGCCATTCCCGGCCGCGTGTTCGGCAGCGTGCTCTCCAACGAGCTGCTGCTCGCGATCCCGTTCTTCACCTTCATGGGCTCGATACTGGAGCGATGCGGGCTCGCCGAAGACATGCTGGATTCGATGGGCCAGCTGTTCGGCCCGATTCGCGGCGGCCTCGGCTATTCCGTCATCATCGTCGGCTTCATCCTCGGCGCCATCACCGGCACGGTGGCGGCGCAGGTGATCGCCATGGCGCTGATCTCGATGCCGGTGATGATCCGCTACGGCTACAACATGCGCTACATCACCGGCGTGCTGGCTGCCTCCGGCACCATCACGCAGCTGGTGCCGCCCTCGCTGGTGCTGATCGTGCTCGCCGACCAGCTCGGCAAGTCGGTCGGCGACATGTATCTCGGCGCCTGGGGCCCCTCGGTGTTCCAGATCATGCTGTTCGCCGGCTACACCTTCATCCTCGGCCTGATCAAGCCGGGCCACGTGCCGGCAGTGCCGAAGGAGGCCCGCACGCTGACCGGCTGGCCGCTGTGGAAGAAATGCCTGATGGGCATCATTCCCTCGGCCGTGCTGATCTTCGTCGTGCTCGGCACCATGATGATGGGCCTTGCGACACCGACGGAAGCCGGCGCGATGGGCGCGGTCGGCGCCATCGTGCTCGCCGCGATCCACCACAAGGACTTCACCAGGAACGATCGCAAGGTGCTGATCGCGGGCGTGGTCGCCGCCGGCATCGGCACCATCGTCGCGATGCTGTACAGCGAGAATTTGATCTTCAAGCTCGCCTTCGCGGTGACCTATCTGGCGGTGGCGTGGATCTGCTTCCAGGCCGCGCGCATTCCGGACCTGCGCGACCTCATCAAGCAGGGCTACGAGTCCACCATGCGCCTCACCTGCATGGTCACCTTCATCCTGATCGGCTCGACCTGCTTCTCGGTGGTGTTCCTCGGCGTCTCCGGCGGCGTCTGGCTCGAGCATCTCCTGACCTCGCTGCCCGGCGGCGTCTGGGGCTTCCTGATCTTCATCAACCTCTTCATCTTCTTCCTGGCGTTCTTCCTCGACTTCTTCGAGATCGCCTTCATCATCCTGCCGATGATCGCCCCGATCGCGCAGAAGATCCTCGCCCCCGTGGTGGGACCGGACGCGGCGCTGATCTGGTTCGGCGTGATGCTGTGCGTGAACATGCAGACCTCGTTCCTGCATCCGCCGTTCGGCTTCGCGCTGTTCTACCTGCGCGGCGTCGCGCCGAAGGAAGTGAAGAGCTCCGACATCTATTGGGGCGCGATGCCCTGGATCGGCCTGCAGATGATCATGGTGCTGCTCGTGATCATCTTCCCGTCCGTGGTGACGGGCCTGCTCGACAAGCCGCTCAACGTCGATCTCGACAAGGTCAAGATCGAGGTCCCCCAGATCGAGCTGCCACCGCTGGATCTCGGCCCGCCGCAGAAGTAAGGCGAACGCGAGCTGCCCTCTTCCCTTCTCCCCTTGTGGGAGAAGGTGGCGCGAAGCGCCGGATGAGGGGTCTCTCTCCGCGAGTCCGATTGTCATTTGAACTCGCGGCGACAACCCCTCACCCGTCTCGCCGCTATCGCGGCGAGCCACCCTCTCCCACAGGGGGAGAGGGTTCAGCAGCGAGCGTGACAAGCGTCGCGAACGCAGGCATACCGGCCCATCCTCCAACCGATGGACCGCCGCGCATGCCCCGATCGCACTCTGTTCCCTCGCTCGTCGCTCCGTTGATCGCCTCGCTGTGGCTGGCATGTGCCGCCACCGTCACGCACGCCGAGCCGGTGGCCGACGTCCATGCACTGGCACAGAAGGAGCAGCAGCCGCTGCTCGACACGCTGCGTGATCTCGTCAGCATCGAATCCGGCAGCAAGGACGTCGAGGGCCTGAACCAGATCGCCGAGCGCGTTGCCGGTCAGCTCAGGCAGCTCGGCGGCACTGTGGAGATCCTGCAGCCCACCGACATCTATCGCCTCGACGACACGCCCGAGAAGATCGGTCCGGCCGTGCACGCCACTTTCAAGGGCACCGGAGCCAAGAAGATCATGCTGATCGCCCACATGGACACGGTGTACCTGAAGGGCATGCTGAAGGACCAGCCGTTCCGCATCGACGGCGACAAGGCCTATGGCCTCGGCATTGCCGACGACAAGCAGGGCGTCGCGCTCATTCTCCACACCGTGGCGATGCTGCAGAAACTGAACTTCAGGGACTACGGCACGCTCACGGTGCTTACTAATGGCGATGAGGAGATTTCCTCGCCCGGCTGGCGCAGCACCATCACAAAATTCGCCTCGGATCAGGACGTGGTATTCTCGTTCGAAGGCGGCGGCACCGACGGCACGCTGCGGCTCGCCACCAGCGGCATCGGCTCGGCCTATCTCTCGGTGATCGGCAAGTCGTCGCATGCCGGCGCAAGGCCTGAGGGCGGCATCAACGCGCTCTACGAGCTCTCGCACCAGGTGCTTCAGATGAAGGACCTGTCCAAGCCCGAGCAAGGCCAGAAGCTGAACTGGACCGTCTCCAAGGCCGGCACCAACCGCAACGTGATCCCGGCCGAAGCCACGGCCCAGGCCGATGCGCGCGCGCTCAAGGTCTCGGATTTCGACGGGCTGGAAAAGGCGTTGCAGGAGAAGATCAAGAACCGCCTGCTGCCCGATTCCAAGGTCGAGCTGAAATTCGAGGTGCGCCGTCCGCCGTTAGAGGCCAACGACGCCTCGCGCCGCGTGGCGGCCTACGGCAAGACGATCTATCAGGAGCTCGGAATGCCTCTCAAGGTCGACGAGAAGGCAACCGGCGGCGGCACCGATGCCGCCTTTGCCGCCCTCAAGACCAAGGGCGCCGTGGTCGAAGGCATGGGCCTCTCGGGCTTCGGCGCGCATTCCAACGATGCCGAATACGTGGAGCTCGACTCCATCGTGCCGCGTCTTTACCTGACCACGCGCATGATCATGGACTTGTCCACCGGCAAGTTGAAATAGCGCCGCTCTCTTCCTTCTCCCCTTGTGGGAGAAGGTGGCGCGAAGCGCCGGATGAGGGGTTCTCTCAGCGCGCCCAACTGAAAGCGGGACTCGCGGATAGAACCCCTCACCCGTCTCGCCGCTATCGCGGCGAGCCACCCTCTCCCGCAGGGGGAGAGGGTGCAGCGTCAATGCCGCGCCATCTTCGACGCGCCGTCGCCACCCTCCTCCGCCAACCGGAACCGCAGCGTGAACTCCGCGCCGCCCCCCGGAAGGTTCTCCACCGCCACCGTCGCGGCGTGATCGTCGGCCACGCCGCGCACGATCGAGAGCCCGAGACCGGCGCCGTCGCTGCGCTGGCGGTCGGCGCGCCAGAAGCGCTGGAAGATCAAATCGCGCTCGGCTTCCGCAATGCCCGGGCCGCAATCGCGCACGCGCACCGAACCGTCCTCGCCGACCTCGACGTCGACCGCGGTGTCCGTCGCGGTGAACTTGATGGCGTTTTCGGCGAGGTTGAAGATCGCGCGCTGGAGCATCTCGGCATTGCCGTGGATCAGCACCGGCGCATCGGTGCCCCTTAGCGCGATGTCCTTGTGCTGGGCGAGCGCGAACGGCGCGATCGAACCGACCACCTCGGTGCAGACGGCGCGCAGATCGGCGGTCTCGCCGGGATCGAGCACCAGCGTGTCGAGCTCGGCGATCTCCAGGAGCTGGGCGACGATGCGGCTCATGCTCTCGATGTCGGCATGCAGCACCTCTCTTGCCGCGCCGTCATGCAGCGTCTCGATCCGCGTGCGCAGGATCGCCAGCGGCGTGCGCAATTGGTGCGCGGCATCCGCGGTGAACTGGCGCTGCACCCGAAAGCCATCCTCGAGGCGGTCCAGCGCCTGGTTCACGGCGGTGACGAGCGGCATGATCTCGCGCGGGATATGCTCCGTCGGCAGACGGATGTGAGTGCGCGCCGGGCCGATATTGCTGGCTTCCTCCGAGGCCTTCCACAGCGGCGCGATCGCGCGGCGGAAGATGATGATGTCGGTGGCGAGCAGGACCAGCAGGATCGGGATGGTGATCCACCCCACCCGCCGGAAGAAGTTCGAGATGATGTCGTCGATGATGACGTCGCGGTGCGAAAGGTCCTCGGCGACGCGGATGCGTACCGTCTTGCCCTCGATCACGCGGCTGACGCCAGCACCGGAAATCGTCTCGGACAGACGCGGCGGCGTGGCATCGCCTGCCTTTCGCCGCGAAGAGAACAACACGCGTCCGTCCTCGTCGCGGATGTCGTAGAGGTACCGGCCGTAGGCTTCCGAATAGAGACCTCGCAGGCTGTCCGGAAGAATGAACGTCAAGGTGCCGTCCGCCTGCGGGACGATGCGCTCGGCGAGCACCTCGGCCTGAGCGCGCATGGCGTCGCGGTGCAACTGGTCGACTTCGGAATTGAGCAGCCAGAACAGCACCAGCGGCAGGAAGATCGCAACCACCGCGACCGCGACGATGTGCATGAACACGATGCGCCAGATCAGCGATTTGAACGTCGGCCTGGCGGATGACCGGACGGCGAACACGCTATTTCTCCTCGGCCATCAAATAGCCGACGCCGCGGATGGTGTGGATCACGACCTTGGCGCCGTGCTCGGCGAGCTGCTTGCGCAGCCGCGAGACGTAGACCTCGACCGCATTGGAGGCGACCTCGCCTTCGAGGCCGAAGATGTGGTCCTCGACGTTCTTCTTCGGCACCACCCGCCCCTGCCGGCGCAACAGGATCTCGAGCACCGAGGTCTCGCGCGCGGAGATGATCCGCGGCTGGTCGTCGACGAAGATCTGGCGGCTTTCGGTGTCGTAGACGAGGTTGGCCAGATGCAGCGAGCGGCCGAGCAGCTGGCCAGGCCGGCGCAGGATCGCCTCAAGCCGCGCCACCAGCTCCTCCATCGCGAAAGGCTTTGCGAGATAGTCGTCGGCGCCGCTGCGCAGGCCGCTCACGCGGTCCTGCAGGCCGCCGCGCGCTGTCAGCACCAGCACCGGCAGCGGTTCCATTTGCCGGCGCAGCTCGCGCAGCACCGACAGGCCGTCGCCGTCGGGAAGGCCAAGGTCGAGGATCATCGCGGCATAGCTGACGCTGCTGACCGCCTCGCGCGCCTCAGCCGCGCTGCCCACGATGTCGCTCTCATAGCCGGCCGCCGACAACCCACCGGCCACGAGCCGCGACAGCTCGGCATTGTCCTCGACGATCAGAAGGCGCATCGCATTTCCCGCCGGATGTTCCGGTGTCACAGCACGGCTCGCGCCGCATCCGTGCTCTCTTCCCCCATTCGTCCGGTTTCGGCTAGCGAAAAAGCACCCGGCAGGCCCCGCCTCCCGCCCCTGTCAGGTTCATGTAAGCGGGTCCGGCGCGAACTCCACACGCAGAGGGCGACGGATAGATCCCGGCTTCTACCTACGGAGCATCCGAGGCGCGCGCGAACGGATTGCCATACACGGAATAGGCCAGCCAGGTCAGTTCCTTCCGGTTCTTGGCGGCCTCGCGCGCGGCGCGGACGGCATCGACCAGCGTCTCCCCCTGCTTGAGCGAGCGATAGAACGCCTCGGCAAAGCTGTAGGCCAGCTTGTCGTCGACCGACCAGAGCGCGCCGACCAGTGCGCCCGCGCCGCGTTCGGAGTACGGCCGCAGGAATGCATCGACGAAACCGGCGACACCTCCGCCGATGCCGCGCCCGGCACGCCCCGTCTGACAGGCGTTGATGAAAACGATCGGATTCGGCCCGCTCTCGGCGAAGCGGGCATACGCCTTGACCTGATCCGCCGAGAGCGAGTCCTGGGCAAAATTGCCGTCGACCTTGGTGCCCGTCATCAACAGGTCAGCCGTCATCACCGCCCGCTGTGCCGCCTCGCCATGGCAGGCAAAGTGCAGCACGTCGCAGTCCCTCGCATCCTTCTGCAGGAAGCTGGTGACGGCGATGCTCTCGGCCGTCACCTCGCGGGGGCTGCCGAACAGATTGGCCAGCATCTGGCGTTCGGCATCGGCGCCTTCGAGCCGCAGGCCGGGATCGACATAGGCCGGGATCACGTAGTTGACGTGATCATTGCGCATGCCGAGTTGCGGACCGGGCCACGGCGTGCTGTGCAGCCAGCGCACCAGCCCCCATTCGGCGAGAAAACCCTTCCCATCCGGTCCGGACTTCCGGTCGTTGATGTAGAGCAGCTCCCAGGGAATGAACGGCTCCTCGGAGATGACCTGGATCGCGCGGATCGCGTCGCGGTGGGTCCACAGCGCCTCGCGGACCTTGTCCGGCAGCAGCTCGTTCGCCATGACGATTCCGTTGGCCTGCAGGCGCGACAGGAACTGGTCATACAGGCGGTTCGTTGCGAGCCACGCGCTCTCGATGCCCTTGAAGATCTCCGCGACATAGACGTCGCGGGAGAAGCCACCCGGAAGCGTGCGCGATTCCGACACCGCGATGTTCGGATCGGCACAGGCGAGATCGAAGCGCAGCGTCACCTTGCCGCTCTCCATGATCTCGTAGATCCGCAGCACCGCCGGCTCGTCCGGATGGGCCGCCATGGCCAATCCGACCTGGCTCCGGCGCAAGGTCTTGCTGTCGGCGTCGACGAACACGGGGGCCAAGGTAAACGACGCGAGAATGCGCGGGCCCTGCCGCGCTTCGACCAGGATGTCGGCCGCGCCTTCCGCGGCGCCCTCCACAACGAAGCGCAACGACTCCGCCCGCTGATCCCGCGGCAGGTCGACCTCGGCGCTGGTGTCTCCGACGACCCGGCAATTCTTGCGCGCGATGACTTCGACGACGATCGCGCGTGCCGTATCGACGTTGACCGGCGCATCCAGGGCGGCCGAGGCCGGGCTCTCCGCGGCCTCAATCTTCTGTCGGGAGACCGTGACGAACAGCGGGACCGGCTTCTTCGGCGGCGGGTGAGACTCGATCTCCGCAGCAAAATAGCAGGCCGCGGTTCGTGAACCGGGCGACGGCGATGCCGCGGGCGGCGTGTCACCTGCGGTAGGTGCCTCCTTGGCCGCGGGCGGCCGGGCCGAAGGAGCGGAGCGCGATCGCGTCCGTCGCAATGTGAGCGTGTCCGACATGGAGCCTGATCCGGGACCTTCCCATTCGCGCGCAGCCGAACCGGATTCGAGCGGGCTTTCGACGATGGACGCCACTCCCCGTCTCGATCGCCGCGGCGGCGGCTGCTGCAGGTCGATTTGCACCGGGACTCTCTCGGGACGAGATGCACCAAGGCCCAGCCACTCGCTCAATTTCGCGGGCACGATATCCGTCGCAAAATACGTGGTGTGAAATACGTCGTCCGTATCGCCGAAAGCAAACGTCGCGTCCTTCGCAAGGCGTGGGCCACGGGTCCCGAACGATGTCATCGACGCCGTATCCACCACCAGATCGTTGTCGAGCTGGAACAGCCTATTTGTCACACGATCGGCAATGAACTCGGCGAACTCCTTCGTCACGCCCTTGTCGGGTGCAATCTGCGCGACGAAATTCGACGTGATCGCATGATAGGCCGCGAGCCTGTCGAGCGGACCGTCCGCGCCGTTCAACTCCTTGACGAGATCACTTGTCGGCCGCATCGCGGCAAGTCCGGGCACCCGGCCCTCGTCGATGGCGACCTCGGAAAACGCCTGGACGAAACGGCCGACGGTCTTGATCCCCTGCGACACGATGGGACTCAGCGCAGCGCCTCCCGCAAGGAATGAAACCGCGCGGACGCCGGCCATGATCCCGTTGGTGTAGAGGTCGATCATCGCCGCCCAGTTCTCGGGCTCGGCCAGATGCGTTCCGGCATTGGTGCAGCCGACAAAGATGGCCTTGCCGAGCCGGATGTCCGGCCGCTTGTCCGCAAGCAGATGTTCGGCCACGCGATAGACAAGTCCGCCGCGACTGTGGATGACGGCGTCGATCGCGGAATTTTTGGGGATGCCGAGCGCCTGCAGCGCGGCCAAAAGAGCGGCCGCATTCTCTCGAGGTGTGACGGTCAGGGTCTTGTGATCGAAGCCGAGGACGACGTCGTAATTCGCGCCGGCCTTCGACAGGAACGTCCTCCCGCTGTCGGAGCCGGCCAGCTGCGCAAAGCCGCTCGCCGTCGACGAGAACGTGCCATGCACCATCAGCAGGATCTTCAGCGGGCGGTGCTGCGGCAGTTGGGGCCGCGCCGATCGCGCCGGTGTCCATGCGGCCGGATCGAGCCCGGCCATCACCACGATGCCCTCTTCCCTGTCCCCCTCGATATAGTCGGTCGCCACGTCGATCGCCGTTCGGGCGGCAAACTTCAGCACATAGGCGCGGACCGGATCGATCAGCTTGTCGGACACCCAGTCGAGAACGGGACCGCGCTTGCCGCTGGCGGGGGCGACTCCGCGTGCGGAGCCCCGCGTCCCGGCCGTCAGCGGAAAGACCAGAACTTGTCCGCCTCCACGCTGCCTTGACGGTTGGCCCGCCGCTTGCGGATACGTCCAGGCATAGACACCGCCTGCGCCCTCGATCAGGACCAGCGCCCTTTCCGACGGGCCGACTTCGACCTCGATCTGCGTCGGCGTCGATGGGTCCCGTCGCAAGGCCCGCGTTCCCGGGCGCGTCGGTACCATTTCGACTTCGGCCGCTATGGTGAAGTCGGACGCCGACAACGCCCCCTTGAGCTGATCGGCGCCATCGATCTGGCTGGCAGTGCCTCGGCGAAATCCGCGGCGAACCGGACCGTCCTGAACGATCCTGATTTCGACATCGTCGGGACTACGGACCACGATCCCGTTCGCTACTTCGAGTTCAGCCATGACTACGCCCCTGTCCAGACGGTCTGCTTCGTCGCATCCTCATGTGCCGCACGGACCTTGCGGGCCCGGCGTGAAATCAAGACCTGAGCTGCGTGCTCGGCTGAGACGCCGGCGCCGCCCATTCGAGCCGGTTGCCGTCAAGCGCCGACGACTTCCGGATCAGCTTGTTGGCCTCGATGTAGGCTTCCGCGGTCGACGGCACGAGATAGCCCATGACGAATCCGAGCACACCGAACAGCGCTATGGTGAAAGCGTATTGCAGCCAGGAGATATACGGCATGTTCAGGCCGAAATATCTGCTCACCAATGTGAATCCGATGAGAAGACAGAGCATGACGGACGCCATGACCACCGCATGGGTCGCGCCGTCCCTCAGCCTTGCCTCGTGATAGTCCAGTGAATCGGCTCTCAGCCGCACGTCGAGAAGAATGCTCAGGACCAGCGTATTGACCAGGAAGACCAGGGACACCAGCGAGCTCGCCGCAAGCGGATGACCGCTTGCCAGCCAACCGGGCGCGATCGGAATCGCGCTGTAGGTGATCCAGAGCACGGCGTTGCCGAGCAAATAGGATAGCGCGCCGAAGACGATGTAGGAGCGCCAGGGTAAGGCATACAGCGAGGGACGCGCGAAATTTGTCGAGGCCTTCGGGTAGATCGCAAAGAAGATCGAGATCATCACGGCAACCGCATGTGCGGCGGAGGAGAGCCCTCCGGTCAGCGAGTCGACCTCGTAATTCTTCGACAGGTCCATGAAGAACAGCGGTGCGACGGAGACCACGAAGTCGAGCACGAAGATGATCACCAGCGGCGCAAACGGCAGCGGCTGGGGGAGAACGGTCTGATATCCGAAGCTGGAGATCAGCTCCGTGCGGGAATCGCGCCTGTCGACCACCGACAACGTCGCCTCGGCCAATCGACGCTGGTAGGCGACGCGCAGATCCTCGCATTCCTCGGAGATGAAATCGGAAATCTCGAGCACCAGCTCCAGCGCGTCCACGTCCGACACCGTGATGTCCTCCGTCAGCAGGAGGGCACGGGCCGATCGCCGCAGCATGCGCCGATATTGCCTTTCCATCTCGTCGAAGGCGGCTTTCCGGGCGCGGAAGAATCTCTTGAATCGCTTGTTGTTGCGCAGCTCGACGAAACTGGTGTGGAGGGAGGCGACCTGCTTGATCATGGTTGCGGCGCCGGGTGCGAGCACCTGGTCGTCGTCGTTGAGCGCCTTCTCGATCAGCCCGGCGGGAACGCCGTACCCTTCGAGCTCGCGCTGCAACTCGGGCCTTGCCCGCTCCGTCACCTTGATGGGTGACCGCGCGATGGCGACGATGACGGTCTCCACCACCTGCGGATAGCGTGCCAATGTCTGCATCATGCGTCGCAGGAAATCGATCACCCAACCGAGCACCGGCAAATGGGGCGTCAGCACCATGAAGGCGATCGTCGCAGGGATCGCGACGACGAGGCCAGTTCCGCGCGACATCAGGATCGCGACGAAGAAATAGAACACCACCGCGATCGTGACGTAGGCGAAGACCGCGAAATAATAGCGATCGCGCATCACGGCAAAGCGGATGTCCGCGGTTTCGAAAGGTGCGTGGAAGTCGATCGCGCTGACGACGCAGATCGCAATCGCACCGAGGCCGAGAGCTACGATCGACGGGTCAAGGCCATGCATGGATGAAAACTCACTCCGATCCGGCCCGGTCCACGAAAATTTCCCCGTCGAGGCCGCGCATGTACAGGACCGGCGAAATCCATTCGGCGAATTGCCGCGCCTTCAATTCGGCCCGGGTATGCGCCAGCGCGGCCTGAATCGAGACGTTTTCCGCCAGATAGGTGTAGAACGTATCGGCGAAGGCGAGCCCCATGTTGTCGCTGATCTCGAACTGCATGGCGATCACGGCGGGCACGCCGCCCTGAATGAGCTCGGCGGCGGTGCTCGAGAACAGGGAGCCCGGCTCGCCCTGCGCGCCGCTGCAGGAGTTCAGGACGACGAGACTCGGCGTTTGACCGGGCTGGGTCAGGAATTCTTTCAGCGAGTCGGCATAAAGCCTTCTCCCCTTCGGCCCGCCCTCCTCCTGGACCACGATAAAGCCCATCTGCCGCTCGGGATCATGGCCGCCATGCCCGATGAAGTGAAACAGGTCCCACCGCTTGCCTTCGTCTCCCCTCAGGAAGCGGCGGTTGAGATCCCGAGCCTTCGCCGAGGGGATCCACGACAGTTTCAGCCTCTTGCCGTCGTTCAGCTCGCTCAACGCGTTCTTGATCGCGACCTGCTCGGCATCGACCTCGATCTCGTCCAGCGGCAATCCGTTCAGGACCTTGACCCGCGCCGCCATGCCCAGCATCCGTATCGGCCTTGCCGCGGATACCCGGCGCTCTTCGCCATAGTCGTCGACGGCCCGCATGAATGGCGTGCTTTGCGACGTCGTCACGTAGAAGCGGTTCCTCTTGTCGTACATCGTCTCCCATGGCACGTAAGCGAGCGTGGGGTCGGTGACCCGCAGACGGATCAGGAACGGCTGATCGTCCTTTCGCGCCGCCTGGGAACATTCCTGATAGAGTTCGAGGATCTTGCGCTGAAAGATGAACTCGAAGAGTTGCGATCCGATCTCCTGCACGATCCGCTCGTCCGACCCCTTGGTCAGGCCTCCGGCAGCGTCACGCAAAGCGGGTCTCGCTTCATCACCGCCACCTGTCGCGGACGCGTTCGCGTTGCGCGCGGCAGCGCACTGGAGAATTGCTTCCTGCAACGGCCTCAGATTCTGGCGGAAGCTCGGCTTGAGCTTTTCGACTTCAATCTCGCGGCTCGATGAATTGTAGTCCGCGACGATGCGGCAATGACTTTCGCCACTATCTTCAATGGTCAGATTGAAAACGACTTTCGCCACGACGCAACCCTCAGCCGCGCAACAGCCGGCGCAAAAAACCTCACGCCTACTCAAAGTCTATACCGGACAGAAAAGCGCGCAACGGGCGAATCGAGCCGGCGCTGTTCTCCGCATCCTGCGGTGCCGGCATCCTGCCGGTCTGTTTTCCGTCCAGGACGCTCACCGTCCATGGTGGGCGCCCGATTGAAATCCAATCGAATGATCGTCAAAACGACGCGGAACCGTGGCTTGCGCGCCAGCCGCAGCTGGCGCACCGCATCGCGGCCATCGGCGCAGAGCGAAAAGCTTGCCGGCTCCTGGGCTTTTCTAGAGCCAATTCCCCGGCACGATTGTGAGCCGTTTCACATCTCCCGCTTTATTGATCCCGCGCGTGGTTTGGAGCGTGTGAGTTGCAGGCTACGCCACCGGAAGCTGCACGCCCGTCAGCTCGCCCAGCCTGGCGATGAGCGCGTCCTGGAATGCCGGGTCGGTCGCCTCACCGGCCGGCTGCTCCTGCCGCAGGTGATGCCAGTAGCGGCCGCTGACCATCGCGGCCGGTTCCTCGCTGACGGCGAGCCAGGACTGCGTGCGCTGTCCGGTGTCGAGATCCACGGGGGCACCCGCACCGCCCATTCTGGTGCGCACCCAGCCGGGATCGACCGCATTGCAGAGGACATGCGGCCAGCGCCGTGCCAGCGCGTAAGCCAGCGCGACCGCGTGCAGTTTGCTTTCGGCATAGGCCTGTGCCGCATCCCAGCTTCGCTGGGTCCAGTCGAGGTCGCGCAATGAGCCCTCGCCGCCGCGATGCAGGCCGCTGCTGAGATAGACCAGCCGCTTCGGCCGCGCGATCAGGGCCGTCAGCAGGTACGGCGCTAGCGTGTTGATCGCCAGCGTGCCGGCATGGCCCTCCGCGGTCGGGCCGCGGCTCCGCTCGGTGTAGACGCCGGCATTGTGGATGATCGCGTCCATGCGCCCGATCGCGTTGACCTGGTCCGCGATGTTCTTCGTCTCGACGGCGCTCCTGAGATCGCCGACCACGATGCCCGCGGCATGCGCGGCGAAGTCCGCGACCGCCGCGGCGCGCTCGGCCGATCGCGCGTGCAGCACCACGCGGTGTCCCTGATCGAGCAGCGATTGCGCCGCCGCCCGGCCGAGTCCATCCGTGCTGCCGGTGATGAAGACGATCGCCATGCGCTGCTCCCTGATCCAGAACGCAGCCGGATGTAACGGCTCTGCGCGCTATCCCCTGCGATATTGTTCGTCGCTGACCTTCTCCATCCAGTCAACGGTTTTGCCGCCGAGGGATTCCTGGATGGCGATGTGCGTCATCGCCGTCGTCGGCGAGGCCCCGTGCCAGTGCTTCAGTCCCGGCGGAAACCACACGACGTCGCCGGGCCGGATCTCCTCGATCGGGCCGCCCTCCCGCTGCACCCAGCCGAGACCGGCGGTGACGATCAGGGTCTGGCCGAGCGGGTGCGTATGCCAGGCCGTTCGGGCGCCCGGTTCGAACGTCACCTGGCCGGCCGCCACGCGCGCGGGATCGGGCGCCTGGAACAGCGGATCGATGCGCACCGTTCCGGTGAACCAGTCGGCCGGGCCCTTCTGAGAGGGGCGCGATCCGTTTCGTTTGATGTCGATGTCCATGTCAGGTTCCTTCTGTGCTGCGGCCGCAAGCGGCCGGTGAAATCCGATCGCAGCGGCGCCGCCGATCAGCGCGGCCCTGCGTGTGACATGAGGCATGGCCCGGCTTCCTTCAATGCGGACGCTTCTCGATGACGTCCTTGACGACCGGCGCTGCGGAGAACGCGCTGGGCCAGCCGGCGTAGAAGGCGAGATGCCCGAGCACCTCGCCGGCCTCCTCACGCGTCAACCCGTTATCCATCGCCCGGTTCAAATGATAGGTGATCTGCGCGACCTGGCCGGTCGCGATCAGCGCACTCACGTTGACGAGGCTGCGATCGCGCGGCGCCAGCCCCGGTCGCAGCCAGAGATCACGGAACAGCACGTCCGTCGTGTATTGCACGAGGCTCGGCGTGATCTGTCCGAACTGCTCGCCGACCCGGCTCGCCCGCTGCTTCTCCGCGGCTTCGTCGAGCGGAAGCTGCGGCCCCGACGCCGGCGGAAGCTGATCGGCGCCGATATTGCGGCTCCTGAACGCGTCCCTCGCCGCCGGGATCGCCCCCATCGCATTCGCCCAGCCGGTGTAGAAGGCCAGATGCGTGATGATCTCGGAGATCTCGGACGGCTTCACGCCGCTGTCGAGCGCAAGACCGAGATAGGCCGGCAGTTCCACCGTCTGATTTCGGGCGATGAGCGCCGCGACGGTGGCGATGCTGCGGTCCCGAACCGAGAGCCCCGGCCGCTTCCAGAGATCGTCCTTGAGAACCTTCTGCGCAAAACTTTCGAGCGCGGGCGCGACGGCGCGGACGTCTTCAGGCCTCGACATGAGATCGGCTCCTTGTACCTCGCTGGCGGCGCTCACGTCGCCGGCAAACAGGCAAAATGAAAACAGCGTGACTGCGAGCAGCTTCATCGCGAGGGTCCTTCCAATGTTGTGGGGTGCACGATCAGCCACCAGGCGACGAGCGCGGCGCAGAGCACGGTCATGGCGCTGACGAGAAACACGGTGTTGAGCCGCGCGCCTATCGCAATCAGTCCGAGCGCAGGGCTTGCGAGCCCTTGCGAGAGATACCCTAGAGCTTCCGCGCGCCCCTGATTAGGCGATAGATTTCGAATGCAGTTATTGGCTGGGCTAATTAATGAACCGGGACGAAACCGGCGATCTCCTCGCCTTCCTCGCGGTGGCACGCAACGAAGGAGGTGCGCTCCCTCTCCCGCTTACGGGAAGAGGGTGTCTCCACAAGCGAGAACCCCTGTGTGGAGAGAACCCCACCCGGCGCCATAGCCGATGCGAAGCATCGGCGTCCTATAGAACGGTGCCCAAAGGCCGCCTATGCCGACGTCTCCCGCAAGCGGGAGAAGCTCGAACGAGCCCGCGGCCAGTCGATTCAATTTAGAGCCATTCCGCTCTAGCTCCGTTCCTCGAAATAGGCGCAAAGCTGGGTCGTGTCCTTTTGGGCGATGGCTTTCCGAAAGAATTGGCACCTGAAATGTCGGTCCTTCCCCTCTCCCCTCTCGATCAGGAACATGCACCCAGTACAAACGTCGGCATGATGACGGCGCTTGGCAACATCGAGGCCGTCCAGGAGGCGGCGAAGCGTATCGCGCAGCTGAGATCGATCGGTGACATCAAGTGCCACAAGCCGATCTCGCAGAGCGTTCATCGGATCATGCTCGAGGAATCTCTCGCCTGCTCCCGTGAGACAGAGTGCAATCGAGCGCTTGTCCTCTGCAACTGGCTTGCGGACCATCAACCCCTTGCTCTGCAGCACGGCGGCAATCTGCGATGCGGCGCTGCGGGTCGTGCCCAGGAAGCCGGCAAGAGCGCTCGGCGTCCGCGAAAACCTGTTTGCGCGGGCGAGATAGCGCAAGGCCATCCATTCCCGATCGCTCAGACCCGAAAGACTGCCTTCAAAAAGCCAATTGTCGGCCGATTGCACCAGGAGCTGTAAAATCTCAATTGCCATTGTCACTGATAAATCCCCAGGCAACGGCCGTCCTGGCTCTCGATCGAGGATCGAGAGCCGCCGTATTCGATGAAGGTTGAATTCCCGTCGGGACTTGTTGGGTCCGGTATACCGTCCCGTGATGCCGGAACGGCGGTGGTGATGCCGCCGCGACTTCAGCCCGATTGCGGGATTCCGATAGCCTGATCGTTCCGGGAAAGGAACACCGAAAAAATACGTACCGCACTCACGTCGAGATGGTGGGCATCGAGCCCCGCACGCCCGGATAGGTTCGGAAGCCTGTGGCGCCACGCGAACTCAGCGAGATCCATACGTCTTCTGCAAGGAAGCTGATGGTTAGCGCTTGAAAGCCGTCGCAGTCTCTAAGCTGATGTGATGTGGTGCTTCCGAAATGCCGCCCTGAGTTGAGCCAGCTCATCGTGTGTCGCTCCCCGCTCCGCGTCGACCCGATCTGTGAGCACGTCCACGTAAACGATCGGCTGATCGAACTGGCTCGCCGTGAAGTCGTACCGCTTACCGTCGATCCGATTGTAGAAATGGTCGCCGGCCGGCAGAGGCGTTTTCAGCAGGTCACCGCCAAAGAGATCGTGGATCAGCAGCGACGTGACGTTGCATTGCCCCGCCGCCGGATTGTCCACCGTCCATTGGCTGGAAGTCGACAGCGACCATGCCTTGCGCAGCGCGCGTTGAACGTCATCGGGATTGAAGCTCATCGTCATTTCCTGGGGATCGGCACCATCTACCGATTTCGGATTATACGACGATGACATTCTGCCACTGTTTTGCCCGACGAGTCAAAACGGCTTCGTTGCTCGGCTGAGCCCAGCTCCATCCGCCGTCATTGCGAGCGCAGCGAATCGGCTGCGCCACGATTGTGCCTCTCCAGCCGATTTGCCCCGATCCGTCAAACCGTTGGCAGCATCCACCGAACAACGTCGCTCCACCCCGCCTCTACTGTGCATGGGGTTGTTTTCGATATTTTTTTGTTTGGCCCTTCGGACACGTCGCGGCAAAAGAAAAAGCCCGACCTCTCCTGGAGGCCGGGCTTTTCCCTCTTGCGACTCGTTCGAAAGATCAGCCGCGAGTGCGCGAGCGGATCATGAAGCTGTCGTAGGTGTACTCGGCGACCTGCCACCACAGATATTCGTCGGAGCGGTAGGCCTGCATGGCGTCGATCGACTTCTTGAAGTCGGCGTTCTTGGCCGAGATCTCCGCCCACAATTCGTTGGTCGCCTTGAGACAGGCTTCCAGCACCTCGTTGGTGAACGGACGCAGCTGCGTGCCGCCGGCAACCAGTCGCTTCAGCGCCGCCGGGTTCTGCATGTCGTAGCGCGCGGCCATCCAGCTGTTGGCGTTGGCCATCGCGTTGGTGAGGATCGCCTGGTAGTTCTTCGGCAGGCCGTTCCACTTGTCGAGGTTGATGAAGGAGTGCACCATCGGGCCGCCTTCCCAGAAGCCCGGATAGTAGTAGTACTTGGCGACCTTGGCGAAGCCGAGCTTCTCGTCATCGTAGGGGCCGACCCATTCGGCGCCGTCGATGGTGCCCTTCTCCAGCGCCGGATAGATGTCGCCGCCGGCGAGCTGCTGCGGCACCACGCCGACCTTCTGCAGCACCTGGCCGGCGATGCCGCCGATGCGCATCTTCAGGCCGGAGAGATCGGCAACGGTCTTGATCTCCTTGCGGAACCAGCCGCCCATCTGGGCGCCGGTGTTGCCGCAGGCGAAGCCGATCACGTTCGACTTCTTGAAGAACTCGTTGCCGAGCTCCATGCCGCCGCCCTGGTACCACCAGGAGTTCTGCTGGCGCGCATTGAGGCCGAACGGCACCGAGGCGTAGATCGCATAGGTCGGGTCCTTGCCGACATAGTAGTACGAGACGGTGTGGCACATCTCGACCGTGCCGTTCGAGGTCGCGTCGAGTGCCTGGAGGCCGGGCACGACTTCGCCGGCGGCGAACACCTGGATCTGGAACTTGTTGTCAGTCATTTCGGCGACGTACTTCGCCACCTGCTCGCCGGCGCCATAGATGGTGTCGAGCGACTTCGGGAAGCTCGACGTCAGGCGCCACTTGATCTCGGGCGAGGACTGCGCGATCGCCGGCGAGGCCACAGCGGTCGCCGCCGCGCCTGCTGCCGACACTTTGAGAAAATCACGACGCTTCATCTTCAGGTCTCTCCTTGCTGGGGCGTTTCCCCTTAACTTCTCTTTTGCCGCCGCTCATTCCGGCGACGCGTTGAGGCCGCGTCGAACCGAAGGGGCTTGACTGCCGTGGGCCTTTAACACGGAAGCCCGCCTTTCGGAACGCGACATTGGCATGACGGGGCTCTACGAAAGTCGCATGTTCCGATGGACTGGCCTCTCCGCTTCAGGCCGCGGCGATCACGCCCTTGAGCTGGTCGCGGACCTGTCCCGCAATGGCGCGGTAGATCGCCGCATGGGGGCCGTCCGGCTCGCTGTCGACGACCGGATTTCCGGCGTCCGAGGTGGCGCGAATCGCCATGTGCAAGGGGATCTCGCCGAGGAACGGGACTCCGAGCTTCTCGGCCTCGTGCCGCGCCCCGCCATGGCCGAAGATGTCGGATTTCGTGCCGCAATGCGGGCACTGGAAATAGCTCATGTTCTCGACGATGCCGAGCACGGGCACGTTGACCTTCCTGAACATCGCAAGCCCCCGCCTTGCGTCGATCAGGGACAGGTCCTGCGGGGTCGAGACGATCACGGCGCCCTTCAGCGGCACGTTCTGCGCCAGCGTCAGCTGGGCATCGCCGGTGCCGGGCGGCATATCGACCACGAGCACGTCGAGCTTGCCCCACGCAACGTCGCGCAGCATCTGCGTCACCGCCGACATCACCATCGGCCCGCGCCAGATCATCGCGGTCTCCTCTTCCACCAGGAAGCCGATCGACATGATGGCAAGGCCGAAGCGCCGCAGCGGAATCATCTTGCGCTCGCCATCCAGTTCCGGCTTGTCGCGCAGACCGGTCAGCCGCGGCACCGAGGGGCCGTAGATGTCGGCATCGAGCAGCCCGACCTTGAGGCCGAGGTCGCGCAGGCCGAGCGCCAGGTTGAGCGCAGTGGTCGACTTGCCGACGCCGCCCTTGCCGGAGGCGACCGCGATGACGGCGGCAACGCCCGGAATTTCGGACTGCCGCGCCATCGGCGACTGGCCGCCCTGCGGCGGCTTGTGAGCATGGACCGGCTGCACGCCCGGCGTGCCGCGGCTCGGCGTTGGCGGCGGCGGCGGCGCGGAGCCTGGCTTGCGCTCGGCGGTCAGCGCCACCATCACGGTGGTGACGCCGGCAAGGCTGCGCACCGCGGCCTCGGCCTCGGCCCGGATGGGCTCCCAGGTCCGCGCCTCGGCGGCATCGACATTGATCGAGAAGAATACCTTGCCGTCGGAGGCGCTGATCGGGCTCAGCACATTGGCATTGGTGAGCGCAACCCCGCGCGGCGACTTGATCCGGGCGAGGCTGTCGAGAACCTGTTGCTGCGTCACGCTCAAAGCGCATCTCCCAAACGGGGCATGATCCGGTCAGATCAGGCCCAAGGCTTCAGGATGCCCCATTAGAGCGGAAACGACCAAAAGGCTACTGCCTGCCGATATCGTCAGCCATCTCGGCGGGCGCAGCCCCCTGCTCCTTCGCCGCCTCGTAATTGAGCTCGATCATGACCCCGTTGGGGTCGTGGACGAAGATCTGCCAGAGGTCGCCGCCGGGCACCTGGCGGGAGTCGAACTTCATCCCTTTGGACGTCAGCCGCTGCTTCATGCCGTCAAACCCGCGGCTGACGAAGGCGACATGGTGGACAACGCCGGAATCCGGCTTTTGTGGCTCCGAGGTCGGAGAAATATCGACGAGGTGCACCACCGGCTTGCCCTCGCTGTACATCCAGGCCCCCGGGAAGGCGAAATTCGGCCGGGCGCCTTTTTCCAGGCCCAGCACGTCCTCGTAGAAGCGGACCGTCTCGGCCAGATTCCGGGTCCGGATGTTGAAATGATCGAGGACGCCAACGCTCACGCCGCCCAAACCCACACCCATGTTTCGCTCCCTTGTTTTGAAGTTCTTGAGGTCCGCCATCCTAGCACAGGAGGGCGCCAAACGAAGCCGTTGCCCTCCGCCCTTAAGGGTTTATGGTGCGCCCCGATCCGCTCCAGGGCGGAACCCCGAAGATGCCGCCTGGGCGCCCCCCGCCCGGCTACAACCGTAAAACCCAAGCTACGGACAAGGTACCACACATGGCTAAAGTCGCTTTCCTCGGTCTCGGCGTGATGGGTTTCCCCATGGCCGGACACCTCGTGAAAAAAGGGGGCCATGAGGTCACCGTCTACAACCGCACCGCGGCCAAGGCGAAGGAATGGGCGGACAAGTTCGGCGGCAAGACCGCGGCCACCCCGAAGGCCGCCGCCGAGGGCCAGGATTTCGTGATGTGCTGCGTCGGCAACGACAATGACCTGCGCTCGGTCACGATCGGCGCCGACGGCGCATTCGCCGGCATGAAGAAGGGCGCAACCTTCGTCGACCACACCACCGCCTCCGCCGAGGTCGCGCGCGAGCTCGATGCTGCCGCCACCAAGGCCGGCTTCAAGTTCATCGACGCGCCGGTTTCCGGCGGCCAGGCCGGCGCCGAGAACGGCGTGCTGACCGTGATGTGCGGCGGCGCTGAAGATGTCTATGCCGGCGCCGAGCCGATCATCACAGGCGCCTACGCGCGGATGTGCAAGCTGCTCGGGCCCGCCGGCTCGGGCCAGCTGACGAAGATGGTCAACCAGATCTGCATCGCGGGCCTCGTGCAGGGTCTTTCCGAGGGCATCCATTTCGCCAAGAAGAGCGGCCTCGACGTCGCCGCAGTGATCGAGACCATCTCGAAGGGCGCTGCGCAGTCGTGGCAGATGGAAAACCGCTACAAGACCATGAACGAGAACAAGTACGATTTCGGCTTCGCGGTCGAATGGATGCGCAAGGACCTCTCGATCGCGATCGCCGAAGCCCGCCGCAACGGCGCCAATCTGCCGGTGACGGCGCTGGTCGACCAGTTCTACGCCGAGGTCGAGAAGATGGGCGGCAAGCGCTGGGATACGTCGAGCCTGCTCGCCCGCCTCAATCGCTGACGCCTGACCATCTGAAACCACCTTGCTGATCGCGATCGCCGCCATCTTCGTCCTTGCCTATGCGGCGATCGCGCTCGAGCACCCGCTTCGCGTCAACAAGAGCGCCACCGCGCTGCTCGGCGCGGGACTGCTGTGGACCATCTACGCGATTGCGACGGGCGACCACGCGCTGGTTGGCCGCCAGCTCGACGAATCCGTCGCCTCTACCGCGCAGATCGTCTTCTTCCTGATCGGCGCCATGACGATCGTCGAGGTGATCGACGCCCATGACGGCTTCGAGGTCATCACCTCCCTGATCCGCACCACAAGCCAGATCACGCTGATCTGGCTGATCGGCTTCGTCACCTTCTTCCTGAGCGCAATCCTCGACAACCTCACCACCACGATCGTCATGATCTCGCTGATCCAGAAGCTGGTCGGCGCCCGCGACGACCGCCTGGTGTTCGCTGCCATCATCGTGATCGCCGCCAATGCCGGCGGCGCCTGGACCGTGATCGGCGACGTCACCACGACGATGCTGTGGATCGGCGGACAAATCTCGCCGCTGCGCATCATGGCCTCGGTGTTTCCGGCATCCCTCGTCAACCTCCTCCTGCCCCTCGCGGTGATCAGCTATTCGCGGCGGGGCAAGAGCATTGCGCCGCCACGCAAGGAGGACCGTGACGCCATCGCCCGGTTCGAGCGCAACCTGATGTTCTATCTCGGGCTCGGCACGCTGATCGCAGTGCCGGCCTTCAAGGCGGTCACGCATCTGGCGCCCTTCATGGGCATCCTGTTCGGGCTCGGCGTGCTCTGGCTGGTCGGCGAGATCGTGCATCGCCACAAGGACGAACACGTGCGCCAGCCTCTCACGCTGGTGCACGCGCTGACCCGGATCGACATGAGCTCGGTCGTGTTCTTCGTCGGCATCCTGCTTGCGGTCGCCTGCCTCGAGCATGCCGGCCTGCTGTCGATGCTGGCGCGCTGGCTCGATGCCGCGATCGGCCGCCAGGACGTCATCGTCGTCGTGCTCGGTCTGCTCAGCGCCGTTATCGACAACGTGCCGCTGGTCGCCGCGACCATGGGCATGTACGACCTCGCGCATTATCCGCCGGACAGCTTCATCTGGGAGTTCATCGCCTATTGCGCCGGCACCGGCGGCTCGATCCTGATCATCGGTTCGGCCGCGGGCGTTGCCGCCATGGGCCTCGAGCGGATCGAGTTCCTCTGGTACGCCCGCCGCATCGCCCCGCCCGCGCTCGCGGGCTATCTGGCGGGAGCTGCTGTCTACGTCGCCCAGCACGCTGCACTGCACTGACGGCGTGAATCGCCCCCCAAAATTAACGCCGGGTTAACGTAATTCTTTAGCTCCTTAAGTCACCTCTTAAGGATTTCTTGCCAGAGATAGACAATGCAGAAGGCCCGCGCCCGGCGTGGGCAGGAATCGTTGTTGTTCGATGAGTAACCCCGCTGAAAAGCCTGAGGTAGTGCAGCTTCCGGCCGAGCCGGTGAGCGCTCCATCGGCGAGCAGCCGAAGGGCTGCGGCGCAGCGGGTGCGCGAGGCCCGCGATAAGTTAACGTCGACCAGCGGAACCCGGCCGGCCTTCGACGCCGAGATGCTGCGCCAATATGCACAGACGCGATTGTCCGCCTCCTATGTCGTGATGCTGCTGGTTGTCGCCACCGGCGTGCTGTTCGGGCTGTGGATGCAGCCGATCCCGGCCGCACTCTGGACCGTAGGCATGCTCTGCATCCACGGTGCGATGGTCCGCAGTTGCCGCCGTTTCCTGACCGCGCCCGCCTCGCCCGCGGCGACGCGCGCCTGGCGCACCCGCTTCGTCGTGCTCGACCTGCTCTACGGCCTGTGCTGGATGGCGATCCTGATCCATCCCGTGCTCGACATGGTCACGGAAACGCTGATGATGTTCCTGATGCTGCTGGTGATCGCAGTATCGAGCATGCTGGCCGCCAACTTGCCGATCGCAGCCCTTGCCGCCACCGCTCCGGTCGCGGTTGCGATGGCACTGAGCTTTGCGATGATCGGCTCGCTGGACAATTACATCCTGGCCGCGCTGGCAATTGCCGCAGAAGGCTATTTCGTGCTGCTGGCGCATCGTCTGCACTCCTCGACCTTCGCGACGCTCGAGGCGCGCGCCGAGAAGGACGCGCTGATCGGCGAACTGGAACAGGCCAAGGCGATCTCGGACGAAGCGCGTCACCGCGCCGAATCCGCCAACGTCGCCAAGTCGCGCTTCCTCGCGCAGATGAGCCACGAGCTGCGCACGCCGCTGAACGCCATCCTCGGTTTCTCCGAGGTGATGAAGAGCGAGATCTTCGGCGCGCATGCAGTGCCGGTCTACAAGGAGTACTCGGCGGACATCCATAATTCCGGCGTGCACCTGCTCAACCTCATCAACGAGATCCTCGATCTGTCGCGGATCGAGGCCGGCCGTTACGAGCTCAACGAGGAAGCCGTATCGCTCGTCGGCATCGTCGCCGACTGCCATCATTTGATGAAGCTGCGCGCGTCCAGCCGCGGCATCACCATCCACGAGGTGTTCGAGCAGGCGATGCCGCGGCTCTGGGCCGACGAGCGCGCGATCCGCCAGGTGGTGCTCAACCTGCTCTCCAACTCGATCAAATTCACCCCGCAGGGCGGCGAGATCTGGCTCAAGGCCGGCTGGACCGCTTCGGGCGGACAATATCTGTCGGTGAAGGATACCGGCTCCGGCATCCCCGAGGACGAGATCCCTGTGGTGCTCGCCTCCTTCGGCCAGGGCTCCAACTCGATCAAATCGGCCGAACAGGGCGCCGGCCTCGGCCTGCCGATCGCCAAGAACCTGATCGACCTGCATGGCGGCACATTCACGCTGAAATCGAAGCTGCGCATCGGCACCGAGGTGATCGTCACCTTCCCGCCGGAGCGGGTGATGAGCGCGCTGGCGCCGCTGTCGGACGATTCTCCGCCGCTCCAGCCGGAAGGGTCCGCAGTACCCGACGACAAACGTCGTCCGCGCCACAAGCCGATCATGAGCGCAGGCACGGGCTCCTAACCAGATGCTTGCAGACATGCCCGACAATCCTCCACTATGTCCGAATGAGCAAAGAAACGCCGTGCGTCGCCGTCTGCATGATCGATCCCAAGACCAAGCTGTGCTTTGGCTGCGGCCGCACCTTGCCGGAGATCGCGCGCTGGCACGCCATGGAGAGCGCGGAACGGCTCTCGGTCATGTCGCGGCTGCCAGCACGCATGGCGGACGCTGGTTTGCAGCCGATCGCGGGATCGCCGAAACGCCCCTGACCGGCCTGCGCACTTTTGGAGGTGCGCAATGATCCGCTTCCTCCTCGTCCTCGTCATGCTCGCCGGCACAGCGGGCGCCGTCGTCGCCTATGGCGACCCCGATCAGATCGCGCGCGCGAGCCACAAGGTCTCGCACATCTTCCGCGGACAGGCCGCCGCCCCGCCCCCCGCCGTGCAGATCCAGCGCGGCCAGGGCGGCGAATTCGCGCTGCGCGCGAAGATCAACGGCGTCGCCACACCGATGGTGATCGACACCGGCGCGACCTCCGTGGTGCTGACCTGGGAGACAGCGAGAGCGATCGGGCTGCCGCTGGAAATGCTCGAATACGACGTCGACCTGGAGACCGCAGGCGGCCACACCAAAGCGGCCCGGCTCACGCTCGATCGTCTCGCCGTCGGCCATCTCGTCGAGAAATCGGTGCCTGCCCTCGTCGTGCAGCGCGGCCAGATGAAGACCAATCTGCTCGGCATGAGCTTTCTCGACCGCCTGGAGAGCTGGGGCGTGCGCGCCGACAAGCTGATGCTCACGGGCTATCCCGAGCTGCAGAGCAGCCATCGCCGCTCGCGCACCGCGGTCGACTGATCCTTCCATCTCAACCACGATCCTGGGCAGGCCCGCCCGAATGCGCAGAGGTGTGGCATTTGCGCTATTTACAAACCGTCTGGTCGGTTTATAACAGAGGCATTCCCGGATCGGGGTTGGACAAGTGCTGCTTCCCGCCGGAAGCGGCCAAGTGGGAGATTTGAGTCATGACTGCCAGAGCCGCCTTACGTCGCCTGATGCGCGCCCTGCCCTTTGCCGCGACGGTCGCCGCGGGCAGTGCCAGCGCTGCCGACCTGTCGCCGCGCTATGCTGCGCCCTCCGCCGCCTACACGGCCCCGCAGCCGGTCTATTCGTGGACGGGTCTCTATGCGGGCCTCAACGCGGGTTACACCGAGAGCGGCGACGATGCCTTCAACAACCTCGTCGGCGTGAGCGGCGGCAAGGTCAAGGGTGCCTTCGGCGGCGTGCAAGTCGGCTACAACTATCAGCTCTCGCCGATCTTCGTGGTCGGCATCGAGAACGACTTCGAGGGGGGAGATATCAAGAACCACGATGCGCTCAACAGCGCCGCCGTCAGCATCCCCTGGTTCATGACCGGCCGGGCCCGCGCCGGCATCGCGACGATGGATTCACGGTTGCTGTTCTTCGGGACCGCGGGTCTTGCCGCGGGCGAATTGAAGGACGGCCCGATCAACAAGATGAAGATGGGCTGGACCGCAGGCGGCGGCGTCGAGTGGGCATTCCTGCCGAAATGGTCGGCCAAGGCCGAGTATCTCTACACCGAGTTCAAGCACGACGATCTGCCGGACTGGAATGCCGCGAAATTCCACACCTTCCGCGTCGGCGTGAACTATCATTTCGACCTGTTCCGCTGATTGCGGATCGACCAAGGGCCGGATCCTGCGATCCGGCTCCTATATTGTATGGGCGCGGCTAAGCAGCGGCCTCCGCCGGCACGCGCGCACCAATGCGCGCGATCGCATCGCGCAGCACGTCGAGGCCTGCGCCCGGCTTGACACCCTGCTCGGCGAGATGCCGGCGGAACGCACGTGCGCCGGGCACGGCGTGGAAGGCGCCGACGAAATGCCGCGTGATGGCGTGCAGCCGCGTGCCGCGCGCGAGCTGCTCCTCGATGTAGGGCATCATCGCCGCAAGCGCGTCCTGCATGGTCGCGTGCGGCGCCGGCGCGCCGAAAATCTCGTGATCGACCGCGAGCAGCCGCCACGGCTCCTGATAGGCGGCGCGGCCGAGCATCACGCCGTCGACATGCTCAAGATGCGCCTTCGCCTCATCGATATCAGGGATGCCGCCATTGATGATGACAGGCACATCGGGCATCGCGCGCTTGAGACGATAGACGCGATCGTAATCAAGCGGCGGGATGTCGCGGTTCTCCTTCGGCGACAATCCATTGAGCCAGGCCTTTCGGGCGTGCACGATCAACGCGTCGCAGCCGGACGCAACCACCGCGCGCGCAAGCGTATCGAGCGCCATTTCAGGATCCTGGTCATCGATGCCGATGCGGCACTTCACCGTGACGGGCACGGCGACCGCCCGCTTCATCGCGTCGACGCACCGCGCCACGAGCTCCGGCTCTGCCATCAAACAGGCGCCGAAGCGGCCGTCCTTCACGCGGTCGGACGGACAACCGACATTGAGGTTGATCTCGTCATAGCCGAAATCCTCGCCGATCCGCGCGGCCAGCGCGAGCTCGCGCGGATCCGAGCCGCCAAGCTGAAGCGCCACAGGGTGCTCTATCCCATCGAACCCAAGCAGCCGTTCCCGATCGCCGTGAATGACGGCACCAGTCGTCAGCATCTCCGTATAGAGCAGCGCCCGTTGGGTCAGGTGACGGTGGAACACCCGGCAATGCCGGTCAGTCCAATCCATCATCGGTGCGCAGGAAAATTTGCGGTCTAAGCGGTTCATTTCATTGATCTATTTTGGCGCCATTCGCGCCTCTAACGGGCCGGACCGATTGGCAAATCCAGCATGAACAAGCCTTGATATATTTTGCTTTTTTACAGATTCATATCCCCTGGGTAGATGCCAAAACACCAAATTTGGGTCTCAGTGCACACAGGGCGCACACGAAGCCCTGAGTGCACACGCACCGCGGCGTTCACCGAGTTCCCCTGCATGGCGTTCTCCTGATGAAGCCATTCCGTCCTCCGTGCACACCACCACATCAGGCTTCTGGATGATCGCCGATTCAATGTCGATCAGGCTGTCTTCCTGGCCCTTGAACGAAGGGAGCTCAGCGGCGCTTGTGTCTGCGTCGGTCCAGGTTCGTCGGCAGCAGCTGCTGTCGGAAGCAAGGCGGTCAGGACAAGTGCAGTCACCGCGGCATGCAGCAGCGATTGATATTCCGTCATCGTCAGCTTCCTTTGGGGTGCGCAGTCTTGAGCCAGATGCCCAGCGCCGACAAGAATGACAAAGCGTAGAGCGTCGCGACGAGCGGAAACGCGGCTTCAAGACCAAAGAGCTGCGTAACGCTGACGCCGGCAATGATGCCGCTTGCGGAAGCGATTTGCTGGGACGCTTGCGCAAGACCCAGAACCGACCCTTGCCGATCATTGGCCGCAGTTGTCGAAACATGCGCGAGGAGAACCGGCGTCGTTCCCCCAAGAAGCGCGCCCCAGATAAAATACAGGAGCGCGAACACGGCAACCGAGCCCGTGCCGCCGGCCAGATGCGTAACCAACGCGCACGCGGCCGAAATGAGCACGTTGCCCCCCAGCACATAGGATGGCGTTCGATTCTCAAAGAGTCGCGCCCACAGCGGCGCGGCCAGAACAAAGCCACAAGCCAGTAGCCCATAGGTCAGGCCGGACACCCAGTGCCGGACACCAAATACCTGGGTCATGTACAATGAGAAAGGAACTTGGAGGACCATGCGGCTGGCCAGCAGCATTCCCATCAAGGCAAGGAGAGCTGCGATCGGAACCACGGTCGACGTCGAAGGTTTTGCCGTAGCTGCGTTTCCGGGATTCTCAACAACCGCTCCTGGCGCCGGCACCGGCAGGCTCGACCAGGCAACGGCAGCGCACAGCGCACAAATTATCCCGGCCGTCAGATTGACGGCCGCAAAAGGGAAGCGATCGAGAATGAGCCCACCCAGGAAAGCGCCACCCAGCGAGCCCACGTTGGTGGCAACCTGAAGCCAGGCAAAGAGGCTTGCGCGATCCTTCCCGCCGGTGATCTGGACGCCATAGGCCTGGGCCGGGGCGATATAGCCGGCGCAGCCACCTTGCAGGAAGCGCAACGCCATGATCGTCCAGACATCCGGTGCAATGGCAACGAGTAGCTGCGTGACGGCCAGACCGCCGAGCGCGCGAACCATCATCAGCCGGTTGCCATAGCGATCGCCGACTCGCCCCCAAAGGGCGCTGGTGAGAGACATTCCGATCATCGGGCCGACATAGACGGCAACGCCTGCCAGTCCGAAGACGCCGTTGGATGGGCTCAATGCCTTGATCTGGATCGGCCAGAATGGACCGCTCATTTCCATCGCCCCCATGGAAACGAATTGCAGGCCGAACAGCAAAGCAAAAACAGGTCCGAAGCCGCGAACCGCGACGGAAGCATTTGTCATTGCGCTCCCGCCAGTGGATTTGGCAACTCGTGCTCAACCCGATAGTCGCGATAGCGCTCCAAGTGCATCCGCAGCACCGAACGACTCCGCCAGGGTTTTTCAAGAAAGGCCGTGAGTTCCTCCTGCCAGAAAACGTCCGACAACATGCGCGGCCTGATCGTGTCGAAAACTGCCTCGGTCTCCTCCCGCAAGATCCGCCAGAGGCCTGCACCCGACATAGAATAATGTTCGCGGAGGCACAGTGCCATCTCGTGGAGGTGACAGACGAAGCACGCGTCGATGACAAACGAACGCACAAGACTGATATCGTCATCGAACGTGGTGGGTAATATCCCCGCGCGAGTGAAAGGCTTGAGCTGGTGCCCTCGTTCCCTAGAGAGCGGTGAAAAACTGCGGCCGTCACCGAAATCACGGATCAGGAGTTTTTGCGGGCGGCCAGCTTCGTCGAACAGGATCGTGCTGTTTTGCTGATGCGCCTCGAAGGCAATCCCGTAAAGCAGATACATGGCGAGCGTGGGCCGGATGACGGTCTCCACATAGGCGCGGAAGAACGCAGATATCTCTGCTTCGCTCTCATTGCCGTTTCGTGCAATCAATTCGCAAATGAGCGGGCGGCCATCGATCGGGCTCGCCGTCAACAGTGCCGCGACGGTAATCGGCAGCAATCCATCGTCCCGTGCCAGAGCCTCGGAATTGCGGTAGACAACCGAAAGGAAACGGCCCGGATGCTCGTCGCCCGTTGCGGGGTGATGCAGGATCGCCCCCAGCTCTTCGGTGAAGATCTCCAACCTGTCGGAGATATCCCTCTCCTTTGACAGAATATCGGAAATCAGAGTGCTAAGACGCGGCCCCATGTGAATCGACTTGGCCTGCAGAGTGCGCTGTTCGCTGGTCATCCAGATCGCCACCGGCAGTTTGATAAAGGGCCTCGGTTCCTGTGTATCCGGCAGCATTGTGCGGAACGACATTGACGGCAGCGTCACAACCTCTGGGCCGTCAGGATCGAAGGCTCCGGAAGCGATTTCGGATGAAAATTCGCGGTGCACGAAATTGTCGAGGTGCCAGATATGGACAGGCAGAGGTACCCAGTCCTCAGGGGACTTCCCACGTGCAATCAATCCTGCGGCCCAGTCGCGCCAGAGCTCGGGGAAGTTCTGCGCGAACCATTCCGAATAGCTGCCGACATGGGGCATCTTCTCAACATAGGACCACTCCTTGCGCAACGCTGCGATTCGAACGCGCACGCGCGCACCGAACTCAGGCGACAAGGCCGTGACGTCCTCGGGCGACAGGTTTGGCTTGGCCTTCCACGTCGGATAGAAGGGATGCCCTTCCAGCGCGCCCCATTGATCGAGAGCCATCGCCGTCAGATGCGGTGGTTGGCTCTTTTGCAGATATGCGAGAAACCCCTGCACGCCTGCTTCGGCGACCTTCCCTCGCAGATCGGCGCTCCAGTGCTCCCGGTGACGGCGTGCCAGGACGTCGTTGCGCATGCTGTTCTCAACGTCGCGCAATAGATGCTGCACGCCATCCGATGCGGGCGGGATCGCCAGGCTGGGCGTGACCAGCCTGATGAGCTCGGAGGGGTCGTCGATCGAGGATCGTGTGCCGGTCTCGTCCAGGAATTCAATAGGACCACGATTTAGCAATGTTCCGGCAGGCGCACGCCGCAGGTCGCTGAATTGCAGGCCCCCACGCGACGGCCCAAAGGGAAGCCATGCTTGGTTGCCGTCGCGCGCCCACAATAATGCATCCGGTTCAAGAAGACGCTCGGCAAACAGGCAGCGAACCAACCGGTTGAGCGCATTACGCGATGCGGCCGACCAAAGCTGCGCGTCGCGCACCCGGGCTTCGGCATCTGCGGAGGAGAGCACCTTGTTCTTCACGACGCTTCCTCCGGCCAGCCGATGGGCAAACAGGCCGGCGCACTCTCTGCAAACCCGCCGTGGTAGTTGAGTGCCCAGTTGTAAGTTTTCGCAATCGCCGGCGTTGCCACTTCAAGCCGCGTGGCCAATTCCACAAGCAGCGCCTGCCCGCAAGCTATGTCTTCGTGGAAGGCGCGGCTTGCGCGATCGATGACAAGGCCGGGTCCGTCGGGATTGGGAACAAGCGGAGCGTGAATGCCGGCGTAAGCACGGTTGGTTCGCAACAGCGTATACATGGACCGATCGTCCTCGATCTGGCTGCCGTAGGCCTCGATCAGTTCCTGTCGCAGCGGCTTCACTGAGCTCAGATCAATGCCCAAACGTAGCTCAACCGAACGACAGATTGCCTGGTTTTCCGCATCGCAGGCCTCCAGCAATTCAGCACCCGAGCGCGGGCAATCGCTCCACCAGCATAGAGGACGATCAAAGGGCTCGTTCTCCCAGGGGGCGCCGGGACCGATCAAGGCATAGAGCACGGCGGGATGCATCAATGCGTTGCCCGGCGTCAGGGTGATTTCGAGATAGTCACGCAGCAGGGTGACCGGAGCTTCGTAAAGGCGGCTCAGCATCGCCTGAAGCTTGTCGCGGCTCGCGGCGGTCTCGCGGCGATGGAGCGCCGCAAAGAGCTGAGCCTTGGCCCCACCCATACGAACCCGCTCACCCGGCGCCAGATCAAAAGCGGTATGCGGCACGTCCTTCATGCCCCAGATCACCACATTGTCCACGCCCGAAAGAGCTTTGGCCGCGAGCCAGTTGAAGCCGCAAAAGCCAGGAATCGCGCCGACATAAACCAGCTTGTCCCGAGGCACATGCCGTGCGAAGCCGTGGAGAAGCGCGGGCCGCGCGTGGGCCGGCTGCGTCACGATCACCATGTCGGTGTCGACGAGTGCCTTACTCGGATCGATGCCAACATAGTCTGGTCGCCCACTCAACAGGCGGCCGTCGGGCGTCTGTGCCCGCCAAACGCCATCACCGCCCGCCCACCGGTCGGCGACCGCAGGCGCTCCCGTCAGGACGGAAACAGTGATATCTGGCCGCTGCTTGAAGAGCACGGCATTCAAATGCCCGGTGCGCCCTGCGCCGCAGATCGTCACCTTCATGCTGCGCGCGCTCTTCCAGGTAGCCAGGCATCGAGTTGTGCGGCGATTGTCGGATCCAACAAATCGCGCTTGGCCATCCATTCATCGTCGAAGACCGAGCCGAGATACTTCTCGCCACCGTCGGCAACGGGCGTGACGACCGTACCATGCAGCTTACCGGCCGCGATGAATTCCAGCGCCTTGTATATAGTGCCCCCAGTCGAGCCCCCGACCAGAAGCCCGTAGCGCCGCGCGATAAAACGTGCTGTTTCGAAGGCTTGGCCGTCGGTGACCTGGACCCCTTCATCGATGCAACCGTAGTCGAGCACCTTGCCGACTTCGTCGCCCGCAGGCGTTCCGGTGCCCGACTGGTAATAGGGATGTCCAGGTTTGCCGAAGATGATCGAGCCGGCCGGCTCAACCGCAATGGTACGGATAGCAGCGTTAGCCCGCTTCAGACGCTGGGCGATACCGGTCATTGACCCGCCAGTGCCGACACACCCGACAAAGGCGTCGATGCCCTCCGGAAGCTGTGCGAGCAATTCGTCGACGAAACCCGCATAGCCTTCCGGGTTTGCCGGATTGTCGGATTGGTTCATGAACAACGCATCAGGAAGCTGGGCACCAAGTTGGGCGGCCAGCCGTTGGCGCTCAACCACCGCGACCTCGTCTTCCCGAAAATCGCCCTCGACATAGCGAATTTCTGCGCCCAGCGCGCGCATGGTGCGAATCTTATCCGGCGCAGCGTGATGATCGACGACAGCGATAAAACGTAGGCCCAACTCCACTGCGGCCAACGCCAGCCCGATGCCGGTGTTTCCGGATGACGACTCCACGATCGTACCGCCCGGCTGAAGCCGCCCGTCCTGAAGCGCGGTGAGCACCATGCTGCGCGCCATGCGGTCCTTCATCGAACCACCCGGATTATTCTTTTCAAGCTTCAGCACAAGCGTGGCGTCGCTGTTAGGGACGGCGATCGGCATAACCGGCGTTTGGCCGATCAACTGGCTTACGGTCGTGCAGAGCATTTTGCCTCTCCTGTCGTGTCGGGAACGAGCGTTAGCTGTCCTTTCGCATCCTCAACCACGCAAAGGCGGCTCGGCATCGGATGGCGATGGAATTCGTTTTCAAGGAGATCCATCTGGTAGCCGCCGGTGTTGGCGTAGATCAGGAGGTCTCCAGCGCGCGGAGCGATCGGAAAGGTGAGCCATCGATTGCTGAGAACGTCATCATCCAGGCAGCTGTGGCCCGCCAAATAGGCTCGAATCGATCGCGCGCCGACAGGCGACGGAGAGGCCGGCACCAAGATCGGATCGACCAGAAATTCGGAGCTAAACCAGGTCTCGCAAGCGCTGAAGCTGCTGCCTTCGACGAAGACGACATGGGTATCGGGGCCAACGGCTTTCACCCGCAGCACGCGGAAAACGGAAATTGCCACCTGATCGGCCAGTGCTCGGCCGGGCTCCATCCCGAGCACCAGCCCTTCGTGAACAAGATAGTTCGCGAGACTTCGACCATCGGCCATCCGCGCGCGCAGCAAATCGCGCAGCCACGCGGCCGCAGAAAGCTCTCCGCCGTAGGGATAGAAGGATGTAGGCACCTTTCCGGTGCGGTAGTCCTCAGCCGTTAGTCTCTCAAGATGCGCCTGGTAAGCGCTCTGATCGACGTATTGAATCGGCAGGCCGCCGCCGATGTCGATCATACGTGGCGCAAAACCTCGCGCCCGAGCTTCCGTGATCAGGTCAGCGGCCTCTCCAATCGCCTGCGCACGAGATTCCCAATCATAACCACTCAGGTGGAAGTGCAGCCCGTCAACGCGCAGTCCGTCTTCGTTGGCAATCCGGGACAGACAGTGCCGGATGGCCGCCGCCGGCATCCCGAAGCGGCTCCGCGCCTGGTTGGTAGGACGCAAACGCAGCAGCACCGGCTGAGCCGCGCCGCCCGTCGGCAGCCAGCGGATAAGATCCTCGAGCTCTTCCGGTGAATCCAACGAGATGAGAGCGTGACAGTTGATAAGGTCCCTGTGGAAAGCTGCGGTCTTCGCCGGGCCCGTCGCCACGAGTTGGGTGCCGACGGCACCGAGTTGCCTGGCATCGCGAAACTCATAGAGGCTCGAGACGTCAATGCCGGCCCCCGCACGCAACGCTGCGGCCAATAACCCAGGCGATTTGTTGACCTTCGCTCCGTAGTAGATGGCGCTTGCAACACCGCTTTCTCGCAAGACGCCTCTGAGTGCGGCGAGATTCGTTTGAAGCTCATCGGGCCAAATCAAATTGACCGGAGACCCATATTGGGTGATCCAATCGATCAGCAGCCGACTGTTGCCATTCAGGAGCTTCGTCACGCTTGGTCGCAGGATCGGCGGGAGGCCTGCGCCGGGCTTGTGGCAATACAAGGTCATTGCCTCCCCCTCAGGCACGAGCTACAGCGCGTTCCGTCGGAGCAAGGACGTGCAAGCTCTCCAATGGCAAATTGCAATTGGGAAGGCTCTGATCGAAGATATGCCGTGTCGTCTTGCAGGGAAACTTCCTGCCGCTGCGCGCCATCGCGAAGATGGACGCGGGTGTAATCGTCTGGTCCGGGCGCCAGCTCTCCACCCGGACCGCGGTGTAGTCCAGGAGAACTACTGGCACCAACGGCAACTGCAGAAGGTGCGCAACTGCCAGCCGGTGATGACCGTCCATCACAAACAGGGCATCCTTCTCCGCCGTGATCGGAACTGTCCAACAACCCGCACCGAGGATTTGCGCCTGTAGCTCCTCCACCCCGTAAGGATCGACCTCTTCGGTTGGGATCAAGCATGTTGGCGAAAGGAGGCAAACTTGCATATCGATCAGCCTGATTCTTCAGCAGGATCCGAAACGTCTCACCACGCTGTGAGAGCTGCGATTACATGTCGACGGTCATCGACAGGAGATACGTGCGCGGCGCTCCCAAGAAGAACGTGCCGAATGAGGCCACGCTGGACCAGTAACTTTCACCAGTCACATTCTGGATGTTTGCGCGGAAGACCGTCTTCTTGCCGTTGATCGCCGTCGTGTAGCGGGCACCGATATCGAGTCGTGTCCAATCCGGGATTTGTTGCTTGTTTGCGGTATCGACGAACTGCTTCCCCGTGTAGATGACCGCTCCGTTCAATGTGAGATCTCTCATCCACGGGAGATCCCACTCTGCCCCTATGTTGGCCTGTACGTTCGGAACACCGATTGGCGTGTTACCCAAATTGGCGGCGACCGCTGTCTTCGTCAGCGTGCCGTCCAGCAGCGAAACGCCTCCAAGGACACGAACGTCGGGCACGAGTTCACCATAGACGTTGAGCTCGAGGCCACGCACCTGCTGCTCGGCGGTCGCGGCGAAGCGCCCGGCGGACAGTTCGCCGCTCGCCTTCGAGATTTCGAAGGCACTGAAGGTGGTTGCAAACCTGCCAAAGTCCACCTTGATGCCGGCCTCGTACTGCTTGGCGATGTAGGGCGAAAGCACTTCGCCGAAATTGGAAGCCGTCTGGGGCGCCACGTCGCCCCGGGCAAGTCCTTCGATATAGTTCGCGTACAGGGAGACATTGTCCTTGGGCCGGATGACCAGCCCGACCACCGGGGTGGTCGCGCTCTTGTCGTAGGACGACGTTAGCGTTCCGACGTTGGAGAGATAGTTGTTCGCTTCGATACCCTGGCGACGTACACCCAAAGTCAGCAACACCCGCTCATCGAGCACGGACAAGGTGTCGGCAATCGAGACCCCCGTGAGCTGACTATCCGAGAGCCGAGGACGCCCCGGGGTCTCGTTTGCGAACTGCGTTGGGGCTACCGTCGGATTATAGATGTTCGACGCGACCAGGCTGCCATTGGTGAGCCGCCGGTACAGTTCGTCGTGATAGACCGAGGCCTGGAAGGTGACGGCATGGTGAACGAACCCGGTATCGAAGCGAGACCGGACACCGCCATCATACGTGTACCGATCAATGCTGAGCCCGAAGAATTGTGGCGTCGAGGTGGTGTTGCCGCTCGCGCTGGTGATCGTCGGAAGACCGAAGAACCGCTCGACATTGGTCCGCGATCCCCCGACATCGGCGAACAGTGTAACCTGATCGTTTACATCGTATTCGTTGCGCCAGAGGACCGATTGATCGTTGATATGCGACCATTCCCAGGGTTGCGTCACGTTCAGCCGGGCGTCCGGCGCCTTTGGTACTTGCAGGCCGGGAGCCACGAGGAATGGACGTGACGGAGCGTCGAACCGATCGGCTTGGGCGATGAGGTAGAGCCAGGACCTGTACCGTTCGCCCTGATAGTCGAGAGCCAGCGATGCGACGCCCGTCGTTTCGGACTGACGGTCAATCGGCGTATCGCCGTCGCGGAGACTACCACTGGCTCGCACGCCCCATTCCCTGCCGTCGCCGTAACGCCGCGCAACATCCCAGTGACCGCCAAATCGTGCGGTCGAGCCGTAGCTCGCAGTCAGGCGGGTCAAGTCCTCTTCCGCGCGTTTAGGCACGACATTAATGACGCCGCCAACGCCACCGTTTGGCGCAATTCCGGAGAGCGCGGCCGAAGGACCCTTCAGCACCTCGATACGTTCGACGTAGTCCGTGAAGATGCGGTATGTCGGCGCAATTCCGTAAAGACCTTCGAAGGCGAACTCACCGTTGTTGCCTTCGTTGATCGGGAAACCGCGAATGTTGAACGAGTCCACCACACCGCCCGTTGGGTGGGAACTTCGCACGGAAGGATCGAGGATCAACGCATCCGCACCCGTCGCAGCCTGCTGGTCCCGGATGAATTTGTCCGTGTAGCTCGTCACGTTGAACGGCGACTTCATTGTGTCGGTATTTCCGAGCATCCCCAGCCGAGCGCCCTGAGCGACCTGCCCCCCGGCGAACGCGGGCGCGACACCCGACCGCGACTGCTGCGCTTGTCCCGCGACTGTATCCGTCTGCGGAGCACGAACTGCCGCGATGCGCCGTGAAGCCAACCGGGCTCTGGCGCCATCCCGTTTGATCGGCATACGGCGGATCGAGTTCGGCGTCGGCGCATCGACCGTTACGGGCGGAAGGGAGTTCGCGCCTTGCGATGTCTGCGATAGCGCGGGCGATTCAAACCAGGCCAGCAACGCTACTCCACCAAGCAGCGTCGCACCAATGCGAGCTACCGTTCCCATCCCATCTGCACGTCGCATTCCCAGAAAGTCCCTCATCGGCAGTACGTCGGCCAACGTGACACGACTCCGCGCTCAGGCTGCAGCAGCCACGGATCGAAGATCCGTCGCCGCGCCCGCACTTGGCCGACACTTATGGTTCGTGAATAAGCTCCTACGCAGACTCGCGCTCTGGGTTAGTTGCCTACGGCTATCGTTGACAACGTCCGATTGCGAAATATCTGCACCGCTTCTGTAGAGAGACGTTAGCGCGACCGCAACGCAAATGCGTGCGCCAGGACTTAGAATGTCTCGATCATCGAGAACTCGAGTCAGTTGACGCCGCGCCAATGGCGCTTGGAAGGTTCCAGATCAATGCCGCTGAACTTTTGCAGGAAGATGGACGAGAGTGCGTTCATCAGAGGCGCATGATTTCCCTAGCGGAGCGCCGCAATAAGCCCTCGCGTTTCCAGATCTTCGTGATGGAGTGACTGCTGCGCGCTTCTGTCGCCTTCATTGCGACGACGTGACGCAGCGCAAGATGTGTGGATCAAAGGGAGCGCGACGACTCGCAAAGCGGCTCGACCGGTTCGCTCTGAACGCCGTCTGGTCGGCTTCCTTCGCTTCGTCGTGGTCACCACCGGTTCCAAAGCGCTGCTTCTGTTCTCAGGGACGACATGATTTCGTTCATCGACAAACACAGCGCCCCACCGCCCCGCCGTGGTGCTGTTATCGCTCATGAGTGCCCCTACTTCCCTTTTATGATTCAGACGTTTCCTATCGCCTGAATGAACATCCCTGTGTTGACCTTGAGCTTGTCCTCGAAAGAGCCGTCGAACGTTCGGAGCTCGCGCAGAAACGCGGCGACGTCTCCTATTTAATACAAGTAGATGACAACGAACTGCCCGTTACGGATTCTGGCGGCGGGCATGACATTAGGCTGGCCAGACAGAGCGTGCGCCCGAAGTACGAGCTTGTTGTTGTAGACGTAGTACTCACGAACGTTCGAGGCGCTAATCACCAGCTCACGGCGCTGGGCCTCGATAGACATAGTTCCGCTGGACACGTTGATTGCGAGGTGGGGGCGCTGAAGGCAGGCGAGATCGAAGACGATGGCGTTTCGGAGTACATAGAGCGCGCCCATGACCAAGATGCCGCCCAGAATCGCGCCAATGTAGTCCGCAAACCGAACAAAGAAGATGACGGCGATTAGGATCGCAAGGATGAAGGCATTCAACAAAGCGATGAAAAGAAAATAGCCGCGGCCGGCGAGTCAAATTTGCACTTCCGCCTCCTCGCACGAGGCCGAGCAAGAAGCGGAAGACGACGAAAACTGCGCCTATAGAGGCGCTCACGTTGGCCGCACAAATTTCGTCGTTCATTCCAATTCGCAGCGCGCTGATGTTGAATAGAGCTACCACGAGCGAAAGATGAGTAGTAATTTACGTCTATCAAAATCCTGAGTTGAATTGTCGCACATCGCTAAAATTTCTGAAAGTCGACGGGAGCGAACTCGCGCCGAGAGTCATTTCACTGCACGCCTCGCTCCGGCACGCAACCGAAGATTCAGCGCAATGGCGAGGTCACAGACAGAGAGAAGGAAGATCGAGGTGTAGACCTGATACGCGAAGAGATAACCAAACATCGAATCCTGGAGAATCGTCTGCCTGACCCACACGCCGGCCAAGTAGAGCGAATAGCTCACGACGGCCGTTACAAGGACGGTCAGGTAAATGGGCGAGACCTTTATGCGCGACTGATCGTACCGACCCGCATCAATTGCGCTCCACATCCTTCGCGTAGCGCCGAAAAAAAACGGAGCGACCACGAAAGTATAGCCCAACATAAAGCCGAAAACGAACGCCGCCTCATAACGCCCAGCGGCAATTGCCCCCGCCGCGCCTCGGACAAACCCCTGCGTCGCGTCAATCCGATACGGCGCGAGCCAATTGAGTAACAGCGCTAGCAGGAGACTTATGACGAAGACCGTCACGAACCTGATGGCGACGTCTTTGGCGTTAGTGGAGACAAACCCGATCAGCATCATAGGATTGGCCGCTCCATCAAATCCACAACCTGGTACATTTGGAGAAGCTACGCATTCGCGATGCTGAGGATTAGACTACGCGGCGCCCCGCCCCCTCCTCGGAGTAGCCAGGAGACAATGCTCGCAAACCTCACCGAAACGCCCCGCGCCGCCGATGATGACCTCAACTCGTCTTCATGTGACAACACATTACGTGCGTACGACTCGCCCGAAGTCGAACGTTTCACTGCCCCTGCCCCTTATGCATGTCCTTTGGATTGACGAAACTGAGATGAAGCAGACACCACAAGGGCGCACTCGATTGCAATATCACTTAGGAAATATCCTGAGTTGATTTGCCGCAGATCGCTAAAGTTGATGGAAGCGCTGCGGCAGCATGGGCTCGACATCGCTTCGGCCTTTGCCGTGATCGATTATCGATCCGCGCTGGGCGGAGCGGCGGAAGATCTCGGTCACATCCTTGATGACGCTGGCAGATCTCGGGCTCACGCGATCGAGCGTGAAGATTTCAGCCGTCGTTGAATTCCAGGAGGCATGGCGCTTTGTCGCGCCGGGCGGGTTTCCCTACTATACCGTTCCCAAATCTGCTCCGCTCCTCGTGGGTGATCGGCTGTACTTCGGTTCCGATTCCGGAACGGTATGGTGCCTCTCCGCCCGTTGCGATTGCGGCATGCCGCCGCGGTCGACGAACAGGTCTGTGAACCCCGCCCCCAGCCACATGCCGCCCAGCACGAGCCAGGCGGTGAGCGCAAACACCGAGGCCCCGGTCACGCCGGCGCCAACTGCACATCCACCGGCTAGCATCGCGCCGAATCCCATCAGCACAGCGCCGAGCAGATAGCGCCGCATGCCGAGCCCGTCCGAAAATCCCTCGAGCTTCAGTTCGCCCGCAGCCGCCGCGGCAATGAACGAACCAAGGAACACGCCGGGGATGATGCCGAGGTCGAAGCCGAGTCGGAGCTGCGAGCTGTTGAGCACCAGCATCAGCGCCTCGGCTGACGGCCCGCTGAAGGTGAGGCTCTTCAGCGCCACCGGCGCGAAGGAAGCCTGCGAGAGCTGATAGGTAACAAGCCAGCCGGCGATGACGGCCACGCCCGTTGCCAGCGCGGACAGGATCAACCGCCGCGGCAATTGGCTTCGAAAGGCGAAGGCGAGCCCCGCGATCAGCCACAATCCGCCGAAAGCGAGCTTTTCGGGCGTACCGCCGCCGAACACCGCCATGATGTCGCGCGACGGCCCGCCGTCGACCAGCCACAGATTGGTCACCCACTCGCGCGCGGGCGACAGCAGGCCGCGATAGGAGGCCTGCGCCGTCACCGCGAACACCAGGCCCGACAGCAGTGCTCTGAGATTGCCATTGGCCGAGAGCACCAGCAGCCGGCTAGCGCAGCCACGCGCCAAAATCATGCCGCAGCCGAACATCACGCCGCCGACCAGCGCACCGGAGATGCTGCCCTGCTGCGCGAGCTGCCGCGCCTCAGAGACGTCGAGCAGACCGAGCGCGACGAAGCTTTGCGTCCCCACCAGCGCCGCGGCGAAGGTCAGGAGCCAGACCGCCAGGCGAGGCCCGCCCTCACCACGCGAGAATTCGACCGCCGCGGCGCGCAGGCAGAAGCGGCTGCGCTGAGCGAAGAATCCGAACAGGCCGCCGACCAGGAGGCCGCCAAGCCATGACAGCCGGTCTTCACCCAGGAGATCGATGAGTGGCGTCAGCACGGCCGCCTCAGTGTTCCCTTCGAGATCTGCCAGATTACCGCGCGGCGCGGCCTCGCCAAATGAGCCAAATCAAGGCCCGGAGAATTGCAGGCGATGGCCGCGCCCGGTCAGGGGCGCAGATAGGCATATCCCTGCTGCTGCAGCTCGGCGAGCCGCACCACGCCGCCCTTCTCGGCTACCACGAAGCCGGGCGTGAGGTCGTCGAGCTTGACGCCCTGCGCCTTCATCGTGTTGGCGCAGGCATCAAATCCGACGCCGGCATCGGTGAGCTTCTTCATCATCGCAACGGTATGGTCCTCCGCGGCCAGCGCGTGGAAGGCGCGCAACGCCGGCCCATGCACGACCAGCCTGATATCGGCCTTGCCGGGCCCGCCGACGCCATCGACGTGGTTCTGGAGATTGCCCAGCACGAAGACGACGCGGTCGACATCGGCGAGATGATAGACGACGCGCTGTCGTGTCGGTGCTTCCGTCGCCGCGGCCGCCTCGCGCACGGCAAGAGTGCCAAATAGTCCGGCAAGGCTCGCGCGAAGCATGGATCGACGCAGCATGGTCCCTCCTATCGTGCCTGCTTGATGAATTCGGCGATCCGGTCCGCCACGTCTTCCGCGAACAGGTCGCGGAAGAAATGATCGGCGTCCTCGATCTTGTCGAGTTGCACCCTGCCGCCGCCGCCCGAAACGGCCAATGGTCCAAAGGACGCCGCCACATCGGGCACTACGGTATCCTTGGTTGCGGCGAACACCAGCACCGGCAGCTTCATGCGCGCCACGAGCGCCGCGGTGTCCTGGGCGGCATCGGCAGCATAGAAGGATGAAAAGGCCCGCGCGGTGACCACGGCGTTGCGGCAGTAGATGAAGCCCGGCGCATCCATCCATTCTCCACCGCGTCCCGCGGCGACAGCCTTCGTCGCCTTCTCCAGAAGCGGCTCGAGCGGCTTGCCATAGGTCTGGACATAGGAAGCGCGCAAGCCCGCTTCGGCTCCCGCGGTCGTCGGTGCCAACAGCACCGCGCCCGCGACGGGAGGTGTTTCGTTCGCCGCCAGATAGCGCGCGACCTGATTGCCGCCGCGCGAATGACCGAGCGTGAAGACGAACCGGGACATGCTCTTCGCCTTCGCGACCCAGGCGCCGATCTCCGCAACCGCGTCCTCGGCGACGTAATCGTGCCGCATGGCGCAGTCATACATGCCTTTGCGGCGATCGAGCCCGAGCGACAGCGTATGCGCGAGCGAGGCGATGCCGCGCTGCTCAAGCGCTTTCGCGACGCCCTGAATGATCTCCATGTCCTTGTGAGCGAGCGTGCCGTGCGTCATCACGACGAACGGCGTGTCTGACGCCATCGAGGTCGGCGTGCGCAGCGTCGCAAGCGTCGTGCGGCCGTTGATGGACAGTTCGAGCTCCTGCTCGGCAGCGCCGACGGGCTGCGCGAGAGTGAGCAAGACGACCAATCCCATAAACCATCGCATGGGCGGCTCTCTCCTCAGGGACGGACGATTGTCCAGTTGTTTTCCGCAAGATCCATCAACGCGGCAACCCCGACCTGGGTAACGCTGACGCCCTCGATCAGCGGCGGCCGCTTGTCCTCCTTCGCCGCCAGCGTCTCCAGCGTGTTCCCGCAGGCGATGAAGCTCACGTTGGGCATCGATTTCAGGAAGTTCACAAGGCGCTCCTTCACCGGCGAGCGGCCGTCGAGCAGCATGTCGAGGCCGCCATTGAAGGCCACCACAACGATCTCGACGTCTTCGCCCCGCCCGGAATAGTGCCGTGACACGTTCGCGGCAACATCGAGAACAGCGCGCATCCTGACGGGGTCGTCGTCGCTGATCTGCAGCGCGAGCCTGTGCGGCTCGGCCGCGCGGGTCGGGGCGGCGAGACCGGTCACGATGAAAGCGGCAGCGACCAGCCCGCGAAGCAATCCGCGGCGGCTCGCCTGCCCGCGGCTCACTCCACGCCCCGCGACTTCTTGTCCTTGCCGTCCTCAGGCGTCACGTCGATCGCAGCGGCGCGCGCGGTGATCTTCACCGGCGCGATGCAATCCTTCATGCAAGGGTCCTTTTGCCAGAATGACTTTTCGGTGGTGGCGCGATCGTCCATCACAAAGCCCTGCTCGTTCGGCATCTTGATCGTGGCGAGGTTTCTGTTGGTCAGCTCGAAATTCTGGTCGGTCACGACGTCGTTCAGGTAGAGCACATAGGCGACCAGCGCATAGTATTCATCGACCGATAGCGACTCAGTATTGCCATAGGGCATGGCGTGGCGGACGTAGTCGAACACGGTCGAGGCGTAGGGCCAGTAGGAGCCCACGGTCTTGACCGGATTGTCTGACGTCAGCGAACCCTTGCCGCCGGCCAGCACCGGCCAGCGGCCATTGCCCTCGCCGAACTCGCCGTGGCAGGTCGAGCAATTGTCCATGAAGAGCTTTTCGCCCTGGGCAACCGTGCCCTTGCCCTCAGGCAGGCCCTGGCCATCGGGCCGTACGTCGATATCCCAGCCGCGGATTTCCGCCGCGGTTGGCGCGCGACCGATGTGATAGCGCGGACCGGCTTTGGCATCGGTCTTCTGCTGCGCGAGCGCGGGCGCGCTCATCGCGCAAACGAGCAGCGCCGCGGCAGCACACTTAAGCGACTTCGACATTCTCGACCTCACCGCTGGCCTGCACATGCCAGGTCTGGATGCCATTGTTGTGATAGATGGAGTTGACGCCGCGAATCTTGCGCAGCTCGGCCTTGCTCGGCTGCACGTATCCGGTCTCGTCCTGGACCCGCGATTGCAGCAGCAGCGGCTCTCCGTTCCAGTCGAACTCGTAGTAGAAGCGCGTCAGCGCCTTATCGAGCACCGGCCCGTCGAGCCGCGCCGGCCACCAGTTGCGTCCGCCGTCGAGCGATACGTCTACGCGCTTGACCTTGCCATTGCCGCTCCAGGCGAGACCCGACACGATGGTAAAACCCTTGCCATGCTTAATCGGCGCCTGTGGGCTCGGGCTCGTGATCACCGATTTTGCGTCCATCGACCAGGTAAAGCGACGCGCCTTGCCGTTCGGCAGGAGGTCTGTGTACTTCGAGGTCTCCTCGCGGGTGTGCCAGGGCTGATCGCCGACCTTGATGCGGCGCAACCACTTGACCCAGAGATTGCCCTGCCAGCCCGGCACCACGAGCCGCATCGGGTAGCCCTGCTCGGGATAGAGCGCCTCGCCGTTCATCTTGTAGGCGATGATGCAGTCGTCGCGCGCCTTCTCGATCGGCAGGCTGCGATCCATCGCGGCCGCATCGGCCCCTTCGACCAGCAGCCATTTGCCGTTGGTCTTGACGCCGGCTTCTTCCAGCAGGGTACGCAGCGACACGCCGGTGTACTGCACGCAGTGAATCATGCCGTGGGTGAACTGGCAGCCATTGAGCTGGGCGCCGCGCCATTCCATGCCCGAATTCGCCGCACATTCCATGAAGTGGATGCGGTTGACGCGCGGATAGCGCTTCAGCTCCTCCAGCGTGAGAATGAGCGGACGCTCGACCAGCCCATGGATCATCAGGCGATGATCGGCCGGATCGATCTCGGCGATGCCGCCGTGATGGCGCTCGAAACAGAGGCCGTTCGGGGTGATGATGCCTTCGAGCTCGTGCAGCGGCGTGAAGCTCACCGAGGACTCGCGCGAGGCGGTCAGCCATTCGACGTCGCGCCGGACGACGTCCTTCTCGAACTTCGACGGCTTGCCGTACGGGCGCACGGCGACTCCCTCACCAAGCGACTTGGTCCATTCCGGTACGTTAGGCGGCTGGTTCGCCGGATTGCCGCCGCCGGCCAAAGCGGGCTTCGCGAGCACCGACGCCGCAACGCCGGCACTAGCGGCCAGGAAGTTGCGTCGGGATTGCCGGGGACTGTCCATCTTCGACATCACTTCTTACGCTCCGGTGACTTTGACAGCTCTATTCGGCTCGAGGCGAACCGTCTTCTGTCGGGTCAGATAATTGGCCACGACCTCCCAGATCGGCGGCCCTTCGGTTCCTTCATTGACGCTGGCCCAGCCCGCGACCTGATATTCCCTGTTGGGATCGATCGGCGCGCCGGTTTTGACCAGTTGCATGTCCGAGATGCGGCTGCCTTGCGGCCTTGTGACATCGATCGCATACGAGAGACCGCCGATACGCACCATGTCGCCGCCCTGCTGATAATAGGGATCGACGTTGAAGAGATTGTCAGCGACGTCCTCGATGATCTCCTTCAACCGCGCGCCCGTCATGCCCATGCGGTAGACCGCCGGATAGGTAATCGCGGTCGCGTTGGTGACGTCCTCGAATGTGATGTCTTGTCCGGGCAGCACGCTGGTGCCCCAACGGAAGCCCGGCGAGAGCGCGATCTCGGAGTCCCGCTCCTGCAACAGCGCCTGGCAGATCAGATCGTCGAACGTGCCGTTGAAATTGCCCCGCCGATAGAGCAGCGAGTCGGTCTTGCCGAGCACCTTGGCGAGATCCGACGCGAACGGCTTGCGCACCTCGGCGATCTTCGCGGCCATCTCGGCGTCCGCAGTGATCACATCGGAGAACAGCGGAATGAGTTTGTAACGGTAGGCCTTGACCTCGCCGTCGCGGACGTCGAGATCGAGCCGCGACACGAACTTGCCAGAGGAGCCCGATGCGATCAGCAGGGTCTTGCCAACCTTTATCGCCTCGGGCAGCGCGTCATGTGTGTGTCCGGTCAGGATGACGTCGATGCCCTTGACGCGGCCGGCAAGCTTGCGGTCGACGTCGAAGCCGTTGTGCGAGAGCAGCACGACGAGCTGCGCACCGCCCTTGCGCGCCTTGTCGACCTGCGCCTGGACGTCCTCCTCGCGCACACCGAAAGACCAGCTCGGAATCATCCAGCGCGGATTGGCGACCGGCGTGTAGGGGAAGGCCTGGCCCAGCACGGCAATCTTGACGCCACCGCGCTCGATCATGGTCAAGCCGTCGAAGGCGGCCTCGTTCCATTCGGTGTCGCGGATGTTGAGGCCGAGGAACGGGAAGCCGAGGCCCTCGATTGCCTGCTTCACGCGCTCGGTACCGTAGGTGAACTCCCAATGCCCGGTCATGGCATCAGGCTTGAGCAGCGCCATGCAATCGATCATGTCCTGGCCGCGCGTCTTCAGCGACGACCATGATCCCTGCCAGGTGTCGCCGCCGTCGAGCAGCGCAACCTTGTCGCCGCGCTCGGCGCGGATCGCCTTGATCACGGTCGCAGCGCGGTCGAGACCGCCGATCCGGCCGTAGCTCTTGGCCAGAGCCTCGAAATCTTCCGACGTCAGCGCGTAGGCCGCAGACGAGCCTGGCGCGATGCCGAAGCGGGCCAGGAACTCCTTGCCGGTGACGTGCGGCGGAAGGCCCTTGGCCTCGCCCACGCCGAGATTGGTCGACGGCTCGCGGAAATAGAGCGGCATGAGCTGACCGTGGATGTCGGTCACATGCACCAGCGTGACGTTGCCGAGCGGCTCGAAGGCCAGCAATTCCTTCTGGGTCAGGCGCTGCTGGGCGACCGCCCGGGTCAGACTGGAGCCCAAACCGGTCGAGAGTGCCGCCGTTGCCGCAGCAACCTGAATGAACTCGCGGCGAGAGATCATGCGCAATGCTCCAGGAGGTTCATCGTTTCAGTTGCGCACCGAGGGCGTCTCGACCGGCAGCCCGATGCCGCGCCAGGCGACATAGAGCTCGAGGGCGATAAACTCGTCCGACAAGGGCTTGAACGGCTCGGCACGCACGTCGAACATGCAGCCTTCGAAGCGCTCGTGCAGCGGCACCAGGCGCTGATCGCGCAGCCGATAGGTCGGGAATCCGTTGGTCTGGCCCTGGCTCAGGAAATCGGCGCGCATGAACTTGCCGTTGTTGCGCTCGTGACAGGATTCGCAGGCGAGATCGAGCTGGCCGTACCGCGTGTAGTAGATCTGCTTGCCGCGCTCGAACCAGGGCGACATCGGGCCGTCGGTCTTCACCGAGACCTTCATGCCGTGCGATTGGTAGCGCACGAACGTGGTCATGTCGGTCAGTTCCTGCGATTTGAATTTCCAGGGCTCCGCCTTCATGTGCTCGGTGCGGCAGATGTTGATGCGCTGCTCGAGATTGACTGGCTTCTGCAGCTTGTCGTCCCATTTCGGCATGGCGGCGCCGACGCCCTTCATGCTGGTCTCGGCCTGCTCGTGGCAGCTCATGCAGGACTTGCCCGCGGCGCCCTCGACCTTCTTCCAGACATCCGCAGCTCGCTCCACGGCGAGAAAGCCGGGATTTTCGAGATCGTCGTCCTGCAGCGCACGGGTCTCTTTGCTGCGGAACTCGTAACCGGAGATGATCGTCTTGAAGACGTGGCCGGGCGGCGCCGCGATGCCCTTGCGCTCGGCATCCTGCGCGAAGACACAGGTCGCCACCGACGCGAACGCGACGGCCGCGGCGGCGATCCCAGCAAATCGTTGCAGCATCCGTCCCTCCCTAGAAACGCCGCGCGCGTCAGACCTTGAGCGCGATCTTCTCTTCGGCCGTGATCACCGTGCCGTCGTCGTCGGTCCAGGAGAACTTGAAGGTTCCGGCCTCGTCCACCTTGGCGTCGAACTGGATGTAGGGATTGGCGGAGATCGCCGGCTCCAGCGCGCAGGAGAACACGGGCTTGCCATTGAACTCGCAGGCAAACTTGTTGATGATCTTGCGCGGGATCACCTTGCCCTGGGCATCCTTGCGCTGCCCCGATTCCATGACATGCGAGACCAGGGTCTTGATCTGGATGATCTCGCCTTTGGCCGCTTCCTTCGGAAGCTTGATGCGCGGTTTGTCTGCCATCTTTCCTCTCCTGCCCTTAGCCGCCGCAGCCGCCGATCGTGACCTTGACGGTCTTCTGCTCCGTGAACAGTGTGCCGTCGCTCATTTTCGCGACCGCAACCACGTTCTGGGTCGTCGCGAGCCGGATTCGGATCGAGGCCTCCGCCTTGCCCGACAGCGGGGTGAAGGACAGCGTCGCAACGCCCGCATTCGGATTGCCGTCGGCGATGATCAGAACATCCCTGACGTAGGACTCCGCGGTCATCGGGCTCTCGATATTGATCGACAGCGGCACGGTGTTGCCGTTCTCCGCGATCTCCGGCAGGTCGAGCGAGATCTTGCCCTTGGCAGGCTGCTTGCCGCTGGTGAACTTCTCGATCCACTTCGCCGCGTCGTTCGTGACTTCGGCATCGGCCGCCATGGGCATCAGGGTCAGCATGACGAAGCCGCCCCCGAGCGCAAATGCCTGCCGTCGATTGATGGCTTTCATTCCTGATCCTCCTCGCCGTCAGTTCAGCGTCTTGAGAAAAGCGATGACGTCCTCGACCTGCGCGGCCGTCAGAATCGATTTACCGACGAATTCGGGGCGCACCCGGCTCAGGCCTTCGTTCTTGAAGAACGCCGGCATGACTGTGTCGGTGAAGATACGCTTGGGGTCGGCGACGATGAGGCGCAGTTGCGCCTCGGTGTAGCGGCCGGCGACACCATCGAGCGACGGACCGAACTCGCCATGGAATTCCTCGGATTTCAGGCTGGTGACCTGATGACAGGCCAGGCAGTTGCCGAGCGTGCGCGTCAGAAACACCTTCCTGCCGGCCTCGGCATTACCCGGCGCACCGGTCAGCGAGTTCGGCAGCGCGTCGTTGACGATATCGAGCTTGATTGGCGTCTTCGTCGGCTCTTGGGCGCAAGCGACGCCAGCCGACAGACATAGTGCAAACGCAGCCACAAGCGAGCGCCGCATGTTCCCTACCCTTTGGCGAGGTGACGCCCGCCCTTGATTGCGATGGACTCACAATCCATCAAATTCAGTTATCATGATATGTTGATGTAAATGGCGGCGTCAAGCGGAATTCGTGCACCGCAGTCACAGCTAACCGTTTGCGGCAAGAAAATCCCGGAACGTTCCGCGCTCGTAGGCCCGCTCCCGCACGAAACGAAACATCGCCAGGAAGTGGGGCGGCTTGAGATAGCCCGGTGCCCGCGCAACCTCCCGCGCCATCGGCTCTTTTGCGCCGACGCCGGAGGACGATGGCGGAAAGAACTGGAAGGTAGGCGTGAACCTGATCCCATATTTCTGGGCGAGATCCTTCTCCGACAATTCCTGACCATCGAGGTCCGTAACCTTGCGGGAGCCGATCAGATTGAGCTGCAAGACTTCGAAATTGTCGCGGATGTACGTGGTGATGTCGGAATCGGCAAAGTTCACCAGATGTGTCTCGCGACAATAGGGGCAGCCGCGCAGCTCCCACATGATGGCGAGGCGCTTGCCACTGGCGGCGGCGCCATCGAGGTCCTCACGCAGATCGAGGAAACTCTGGAGAAACCAGGACTCGTGATAGAGCCCGTCATCGCCGAGCGCAGGCTCGGCGGCTACCTCGGCGCGGCTCGCGGCAAAGGCGGCAGCGGATGCCAGGGCGAGAAATCCACGCCGCGTGGGCGTGCTCGGCGGCGTCAGGGATTTGAGCTTTGGAAAATCTTGCACACCGGTCATCCCATTATGATATTCAAATTCTCGAATGTGACAAGGATTTCCGATCTTGCGCTGCATCATCGTTTTGCTGGCATGGCTGGTCGCAAGCGGGCTTGCCCTTGGGGCCGATGCCGTCGGCCCCAAGGACATGCCGTCGGCGATCCAGTCGATCATGGCCAATCTGCGCACCGCGGCGAGCTACGCCCGCACCGGGAATATCGCGCTGGCCCAGATCGAGACCGACGAAGCGCTGGCGGCGTGGAAGCAGCTTCAGGACATCACGGCGTCCAGCCCCTCGCCCGCCTACGCGTCCGCTGCGCTGACGGAATTTCTGACCAAGGGCAGTCAACAGCTAACAGAGACAGCGCGTGCGCTGGACACCGGCGACAACGTCGCGGCGGGCCGCGAGCTGTTTGCACTCCGCCAGTCCTTTCATCAACTCAGGCGCCGTTCGGGCCTCTACGATCTCGGTGACTGCGTCTTCGAAATTGCGCCGGCGATGGAAAGACTGCGCATGGCGGCCACGCGTTTCGACGAGCAACCCGCTTCGGCGCACGCCGAAGATACCGTGGCCGCAGCAAGCGTATTCCGCGATCGCCTGCAGCGCTGCAACGATTGGGCGAGCGCGGAGATCTCCGGGCAGGGTGAATTTCGCCGCCTGATTGACGGCGCGATCGCGAGTAGCGGCGAAATCGCCCATGCCTCGATGGCCGGCGACGGGCCGCTCGTGCATCGCTACCTAATCGAGCTGCAGTCCTACGCCCAGCTCCTGGATTTCCGCTACGGCTAGCTCAGCCGATGCGGGTGAGCGCAGGGAACTGCTCGAGCAGCCATTCCGACGCCACCGGCATCAACCCGGTCAGGAACATCAATCCGGTCGCGACCAGAAAGGCGCCCATCGTCTTCTCGACCAGGCCGAGATGCCGGCGCGCGCGGCCGAGCGCCGCCATGAAGCGACCGGTGGAGGCGGCCGCGATCAGGAAGGGAATGCCGGTCCCGACCGAATAGGCAAAGAGCAGCAGCGCGCCTCTCCCCGTCGTCTCCTCCGAGCCTGCCATCATAAGGACGGCGGCGAGAATGGGCCCCGCGCAGGGAGTCCAGCCGAAGGCAAATGCCAGCCCCATGACGAAGGCACCGGCCACGCCGGCCGGCCGATTGTCGAGCTGCACCGTCGCGCTGCGGTAGAGCAGTGGAATCCTGAGCACACCGAGAAAATGCAGGCCCATGACGATGATCAGGACGCCTGCGACCACGCCGAGTGTCGAGAGATGCGCGGAGATGAAGCGCCCGGCGATCGATGCGGTCGAGCCGAGCGCGACAAAGACCAGCGAGAACCCCGCCACGAAGGCCAGTGCGGAGGCCAGGATGCGCGGCCGCAGATCGGGCCTGTCGCTCGACAGATCCGTGACCGAGACGCCCGCCATGTAGCAGAGAAAGGGTGGCACCAGGGGCAGGATGCAGGGTGACAGAAACGACAACAGGCCCGCGGCAAAGGCCGCGCCAAGCGAGACATCCAAAGTCATTGCGCTTCATCCCTAGTACATATACGAATATAATGATATAAAGAGTCAGGGAAGTCCAGAGGTCGTTCCGTGGGGATGAGCCGAATCATCGCATTGCTCGCAGCCCTTGCCGCGCTCGCGCTCCCGGTAGCGCGTTCGCGCGCCGCCGAGCTCGTCATGTTCGAGCGGGTCGGCTGTGTCTGGTGCGCGCGTTTTGACGCCGAGATCGCGCCGATCTACGGCAAGACCGAGGAAGCCCGGGCGGCGCCGCTCCGCCGCGTCAATCTGAACGGCCCCCTGCCCGCCGATCTCGCTGCAATCGATCCTGGTGCCTTCACGCCGACCTTCGTCGTGGTAAAAGAGGGCCGTGAGATCGGGCGCATTCGCGGCTATCCGGGGGACGCCTTCTTCTTCGGCCTGTTGGACCGGATCCTGGCTGGATCAGGATGGGCACAAGGCGGGTCGTGACCACAGACGTCTTTGAGGAATTTGACGCGATGCCATTGCCAAAGCTGAAGGAGATCGAGGGGTCCGCCGAGCTCGAGCAGATGATCGAGAAGGCGCGCGAAGCAAGCGACATGCTCAAGGCTCTGTCGCATGAATCCCGGTTGCTGCTGCTTTGCATCCTCGCCGAAGGCGAGAAATCCGTGACCGAGCTCGAGCAGTTCCTCGGCGAGCGGCAGTCGACTGTCTCCCAGCAGCTCGCGCGGCTCAGGCTCGACCGGCTCGTCACGACCCGCCGCGACGGCAAGGCGATCTACTACAGCCTCGCCAATGAGGACGTGCGCAAGATCCTCACTGCCATCTACGATGTCTTTTGCGAGCCGGTGCGGCGGCGGCGCCGGTAATTCTCCGCGCTGGATTTTCGCCCCTTCCCAGCGCAGACTGCCCGACAAGCAGAACAAACATCCCGGGGAGGCATGCTGAGTCCCTCAACCATCGCATTTGCATGCGGACTGGCTGCTGGCGGCGTGCTCGGCGTAGCGGGCCGCGCCGGGCGGTTTTGCACGCTCGCGATGCTCGAGGATGCGTTCTTCGGGGCGGATTTTCGCCGGTTGAAATCCTTCGCGCTGGCTGCGGCGGTCGCTCTGCTCGCTACCCAGGCGCTCGCCGAATTCGGCGTCGTCGATCTGTCGCGATCGATCTACTTGACCCCGTCGATCGGCCTTGGCGGCGCGATCATCGGCGGGCTGATGTTTGGCATCGGCATGGCGCTGGTCGGCACCTGCGGCTTCGGTACGCTGGTGCGCATCGGCGGCGGCGATCTGCGCGCCATCGTGGTCTTTCTCGTGCTCGGCCTCTCGGCGCTCGCCACCATGCGCGGGATCACCGGCGTGCTGCGCGTGACGCTGGTCGAGCCGTTATCGCTCCGGCTCTCCGAGGGCAATAACCAGACGCTGACCTCGCTGCTCGGCGCGGGGAGCACGATGCGCGCCATCCTCGTCGTTTCGATTGCCGCTGCGCTTGCCTTCTGGGCCCTCGCAGATGGCAGACTAATCCGATCGCCACGTCTCTTGGCCTCCGGCTTTGCGGTCGGCGCTGCGATCGCCTTCGGTTGGTTCGCGACCGGATGGCTGGCAGATGACGAGTTCGACCCGGCGCGGGTCTCCTCGCTCACTTTCGTCGCTCCACTCGGCGACGCAATTCTCTACATCGCAACCTTTTCCGGCGCTCGGTTGAATTTTGGTATCGGGTCCGTCGCCGGTGTCGTAGCCGGCTCATTTGCCGCCGCATTGCTCTTGCGCGGCTTCCGCTGGGAAGCCTGCGATGACGCGCGCGAATTGAAGCGGCACATGACCGGCGCGCTTCTGATGGGCATCGGCGGGATCATGTCAATGGGATGCACCGTCGGACAGGGACTGACCGCGTTTTCGACGCTCGCTGTCTCGGCGCCGGTCACGATGCTGGCGATCGCTGGTGGAGCTCGACTCGGGCTCGAGTTCACGATGACCGGCGAATGGCTCCCGGCAGTGCGCAAGCTGTTTGGCGTCTCGACGTAGCGGGAAAAGCACATACGGCCGGAATCTGAAGCGCCCTTACCAAGAAGCAGCGAGCTCTCGGCTGCTTCACCCTTCGTCCAAGCCAACGCAATCCGCACCAGTGGGCTTCGCCCGAGACCGTCAGAAGTGCAACATCGCGGGAGATCGTAGTCCCAGGCGCTGGAGCGCGCCGAAAGCGGGATCTACATCGAGGTGGTGACTGCCCCGGAGGAAGCGTCGCTAATTTCCGCTGCGGCTGAGAGATGCCGTGATGAGCCTCCATCGCTCCGACTGATGTCAGGCGCCTTCCGGTTTGACGGCTCTTTAACGTCAAGCATGCGCTGACGCCGTCCCCGCCTCCGGAAATTTTGGTCGTCCAGGTTCGCCACCCAGAGGGGCGGTGCCAATTAAGAAGCCCAGCTCATATTGGCTGTCATGAGATTATTCTTGATCTCCCGGTGCACACGTCGTGCACACGGCGCCATCTAACCAATTGAAAACCTTAAACTCTCGCGCCAATCCATCATCGGAGCGCAAGAAAACTTTCGATCTAAGGCATTCATTTTGCTGAGATATTTCGACTTCGATCGACCCTATCTGTAATGGGACCGATTGAGAAATCTGGTTTGACGAGGCTTCCGCAGCCTCGCTGTTTTAGGGCTATATATGCGTGAATTGGAAGCGGAAATCGCCTCTTCGGATTTTCAGTGCACACGTCACGAGGGGAGGAGCGCGCAGGGCGCCTCGGTTATACTCATTCCGCGATGTGAGTATAATTCGCAGGCCGGGTGCCCCTTGGGAACTGCCGGTAATTCCCGCTTCGCCGTCTAAGGCAGCGCGCTGCGGCGTAAGATCCATCATGGACCAAGTTGAGCCAAATACAGCAACGAACAGCGCGTCACGGCAATGATGGTCCGCGTTGAGCAAAACGCCCTGTCATCAACTTTCGAGGACCTACTCTCCACTCCACTGATCGTGTCTATGGGTCGACTACTTGGCCGACGGCCGCATAGCGAGCCTCAGGAGTATCTTATTGTCGCGCATGATTGAACCTGGTTTCCGTCCATCAGATACCCCAGCGTAGCGCCGCGGTATGCACTGGGGCGTCCCACAATTCTTTTGCCTGAGCGTCGAGCACTGAGACAGTGATCGAAGCACCGGCCATGTCGAGAGACGTCACATAGGAGCCGGTGAGGAAACGCGTAGCCGTCATCCCCGCTCCGTCCAGAATGCGCTTGGCACTGTTGGCCATCAGATAGAGCTCGATCAGCGGCGTCGCGCCAAACCCGTTGATCAGAAGAAGCACTTCACTGCCCTTGCTCGGCGCGAGATCGCCCAGGATCGCGTTGAGCATCTCGGCAGCAATGGCATCGGCCGATGCCAGCGGCACCCGGCGACGACCCGGCTCGCCATGAATGCCGACGCCCATTTCCATTTCATTGTCGGCCAGGGTGAAGTTCGGCCGGCCTGCCGCCGGAATCGTGCACGGCAGCAGCGCTACCCCCATCGAGCGGGTGCGTCGGTTGACGTCATCGCCGAGCGTCTTGAGCGCGGCGAGCGGCATTCCCCTTTCAGCAGCGGCGCCGACCATCTTTTCCACGATCAGCGTGCCCGCGACACCGCGACGGCCGGTCGTGTAGGTCGATTTCTCGACCGCGACATCGTCGTTGGTCACGACGCTTGCGACCTCGCGCCCGGCCATCTCGGCGGCCATGGTGAAGTTCATCACATCGCCTTCGTAATTCTTGACGATGAAGAGCACGCCTGCCCCGGTGTCGACGGCCTCCGCCGCCTCGATCATCTGGTCCGGCGTCGGTGACGTGAAGACCTGGCCCGGACAGGCGGCATCGAGCATGCCGTGGCCGACGAAACCCGCATGAAGCGGTTCATGGCCGGAGCCGCCGCCAGAGATGAGCGCGACCTTGCCCGGCTTTAGCGTGCGGCGGCGCACGAACTTCCGCTCGGCGCCGAGCAGCAGGATGTCAGCATGTGCAGCCGCCAACCCGTCGAGACTCTCTTCGAGCACCGTGTCGGCGCTGTTGATCAGCTTTTTCATGGCGTCCTCCCGGTTATCTTTTTGCGTTTCGAATTCGTCAGCCGATGCTCTCGGCGTAGCGGGCGAGCTGGGCAGCAAAGTCGACGATCAGTTGCTCGAGCGCGCGATTTTTCTTGTCGTCGCCGAGATCTGGCACGGTCACGGTAACGATGCGCGTGCGCGCCTCGCGATGGGCGCCGCGCAGCCGCCCCGGATGCGCGCGACCATAGGCTTCGAGGAACGCCGCACGCTCGGTACCGGAGAGGTGACAGACCTCGAAGATGATCGCGACATGCTTGGCCGGGATCGGCACCAGATAGGCGGGATTGGTAATCTGGCTGACGAAGGAGCGATTCTTGCCGAGCGCCGCCGCAAGCTTCAACCGCGTCCCCGATGGCCGGTTGTCGAGGGCCCGCCGCAAAATGAGCTTGTAGTCCGCGACATTGCTATCGCCCGGCCGGCTTGTGTCTTCGCCTGCGTCGTCACTCATGCGCTCACCCCGGCAATGGCGGCCTTGAGCCGCGCCACCGCAATCGGCGAGACCGAAAGAGTCGTCAAGCCAGTCGCCAGCAGCGCCTTCGTCAAGCGCGTGTCCGCCGCGGCGTCGCCGCAGAGCGAGACCTCGACGCCGCGTTTGCGCCCGGCCTCAACCGTCCGCGCGATCAGCGCCAGCACCGCGGGATGACCGGCATCGTTGAGGTCGGCAACAGCGCCGATATCGCGTGCCGCAGCCATTGTGTATTGGGTCAGGTCGTTCGACCCGATGGAATAGAACGCCGCGCCGAAATCCTCGGCGCAGAGCGCTGCCGACGGGACCTCGACCATGATGCCGAGCGGCGGCCGGGCGCAGGCGATACCCTCTGCGCCGAGGGCCGCAAACTCTGAGTCCAGCATGGCGTTGGCGCGATCGAGCTCCGAAGGGATCGCCACCATCGGCAGCATCACCTTCAGCGTCCCATGCACGGCCGCACGGCACAGCGCCCGCAACTGCACGCGAAACACCTCCGGCCGCGCCAGCGAGAGCCGGATCCCGCGCAAGCCCAGGAATGGATTGCGCTCGCCATCGACCGTCACGCCAGGAATTGGCTTGTCTCCGCCGGCATCAAGCGTGCGGATCGTCACCGGCCGTCCTGCGGCCCACTCGAGGATGCGGCGGTAGACGGCGTACTGGGTATCCTCACCGGGCAGGCCCCTCGATCCCTCGAACAGAAACTCGGTGCGCACGAGGCCGATGCCGTCGCAGATGGCGGGATCGAGACCCGCAAGGTCGTCGGGCGCAGCGACATTGAGGAGAACGGCGATACGCCTTCCATCGGCCGTCAGCGCCGGCTTGAGGCGACCGGCGTCGGCCGCAATCTTTGCCGCATTCGCAGCCGCCATGCGGCGCTCGAACAGGCGGCGCGTTTCGGGCTTGGGATCGAAGATCACAGTGCCGCTGTCGCCGTCGACCAACGCCAGTGATGGCGGCTGTCCGTTCCATGGCAATGGACCTAGTCCAACCACCATCGGGGCGCCACGCGATCGCGCGAGCATCGCGACATGCGACGACGGCGACCCGCTAGCGAGCGCAATGGCACCGCCACGAGTCCAATCGACGGCCAGAAACGTCGATGGCGAAATATCGTCACCCGTGACGACGGAATCGCCGGAGATCTTTGCGATCGCATCCGCACCATTCAGGCCCGCGAGCACGCGATCGCGGATATCGACGAGATCGGCGGCGCGCGCCCGGAAATATTCCTCATCCGCCGCGCGATAGCCGGCGATCTCCGCGTCGAGTGCTGCGCGCCAGGCCTGATCGGCAACGGTGCCGCCCGCAATAGCTTCGTAAGCCCCCTCTGCAAGCGCATCGTCACCGAGCATCGCGACCTGGAACTCCAGGATCTCCGCGGCCTCGCCATGAACCGTCGCGATCAGCTCAGCGAGCTCCACGGCGGCCCTCTCGATCGCCGTCTTCAGCGCTGCGGCCTCCTGCGCGGGATCGCCCTTCGTCGCCCTGCTCGCCACTGCCCTCGTCAGCACGGCGACCGGGCCGATGGCAAGGCCAGGTGAAGCGGGATGGCCGGTGAGATGAATTTCGCCCACGATTCTACGCCTCGCCGAAACCGTCATGCACCAGCGCCAGCATGGCCGCGAGCGCCGCGTCACCATCGGGACCAGCGACGCGGAAATACAGCGTCGCGCCTTGCGGCGCTTTCACACGCATCACCTTCACCGGGCTCTTGGCGTCGGTCCAGGGTCCGTCGGCAGCAAGCGCAATTTCGATCTTGGCGGCAAAGCCTTTCGCGCATTGCGTGAGCTTCACCGACGGCCGCGCGTGCAGGCCGACCGGATTAACGAGGACCGCCGAGGCGGTCAGCGGCGCAAACGTCTGGGCCGCCCGGTTGGCGTTGGCATCATGCATAGAATTCCTCCGCACTGCGCTTGACGGCGGCAAGCGATGAGCCGCCCGAAGATTCGGTCGCAGCGATCACGGCCCCCTCGACCACCGGAGCATTACAGACCAGCACGCGCGCGCGCCGGTCTTCGGGGAGCATCTCGACCGCCATCTCCGAATTGGTCTCGGCACCGCCAAGATCGACGAGGATCGCAACGCCTGCCGGTGACCAGGCCGTCTCGATCGCCTCGAGGATTCCTGCAACGTTCGTACCGAGCCCGCCATCGACATCGCCACCGGTCCAGGCCAGCGGTACTGCGTCTCCGACCATCTGGCGCACCATATCGGCCGCGCCTTCCGCGACTTTCGGCGAATGCGACACGATGACAATTCCGACGTTGCTCATGTATTGACCCCGAGCTCCAGTGTCTCAACTGCTGCACCGATCAGAAGGGACGCCGAGCGCGAGCCCGGGTCCATATGACCGATGGAACGTTCGCCAAGAAACGACGCGCGGCCGCGAAGCGCCTGCATCGGCGTGGTGCGATCGGCCGCTTGCATCGCCTCGGCGGCGATCGCCTTGGCATCGCCGCCTCCCGCTAGAACCGCGTGAACCGGCACCAGGACATCCAGCAGCGTCTTCTGTCCTGCATCCGAACGGCCGCGCGCCTTGACGGCCTCGATTGCCTTCTCCGTCGCAGCGACCAGATCGGCCCGGCTCGGCTGCCCCGGAAGTGCCTTGCCCAGTTCCATGAAGAATGTCCCGACCAGCGGCCCCGAAGCCCCGCCGACCTTCATCACCAACGTCATTCCGATCGCCTTCAGCATTTCCGGGAGCGACTTGTCGGCAAGGCCCGGCAATGCCGCCAGCACCGCCTCGAAACCGCGCTTCATGTTCAACCCGTGATCCCCATCGCCAATCGCCTGGTCGAGGCTCGTCAACTCGTCCGCGTGTTCGATCACCGACGCTGCCAGCGCACGCACCAATCTTTCCCTGGCTACCCGATCAAGGCTCATGCCGCTACCCTCCAGCCCTTCGCATCGAAAAACAGTGGTTCATTCAGACGGAGCGAAACGACGTCTCCGGCCCCAAAACCCGCCTCGGGATCTGCCAGGGTCACAACAGGCCGGCCCGCGAGATCGAGATGAAGGTGGCTCTGGTCGCCGAGATGCTCGACCCGCTTGACGGTTGCCGATATGTCGCCGCCGCCGCGAGCAATCGTCAGGTGCTCGGTCCGCGCGCCAATCGTCTCGACGCCGACGGGCGCCCCCGCGAACAGTGCCGCCGGCAGCAGATTGATCGTCGGCTGGCCCAGCCGCGCCGCGACATGCGCGTTGATTGGGTTCTCGTAGATCTCCCGCGGCGTGCCGATCTGCATCAGCCGCCCGCCTTCGATCACGCCGATGCGCGACGCCATGGTCATCGCCTCGGTCTGATCGTGGGTGACATAGAGGATCGTCGCGCCGAGATCGACCTGGATCCGCTTGAGCTCGAGGCGGAGTTCGCCGCGAAGCTTGGCATCCAGCGAGGAGAGCGGCTCGTCCATCAGATAGATCGAGGGCGAGCGGACCAGCGCACGGCCGATCGCGACGCGCTGCATCTGCCCGCCTGACAGCTGCGTCGCTTTGTTGTCCAGCTTGGTCTCGATATGAAGCAGGCGCGCCACCTCCTGCACCTTCGCGTGGATATCGGCTTCGGGCACACGGCGGGTCGGCGCACGCAACGCGAAGGCCATGTTCTCGAACACGGTGAGGTGCGGATACAGCGAATATTGCTGGAAGACAAAGGCAACATCGCGGTCCGCCGGCGCATCGCCGGTCACACTGCGCCCGTCGATACGGATCGAGCCACAATCTGGCTGCTCCAATCCGGCGATCAAGCGCAATGCGGTGGTCTTGCCGGCACCGGTCGGCCCGAGCAATGCCACGAACTCACCGTCGCCGACGGTCAGCGATAGATCACTCAAGGCTTGAGTCTTGCCGAAGGCCTTGGAGACGGCATTGATCTCGACCTCAGCCATGCGCGCCTCCTTCATGCAGCGCGGTGCGAATCGCCCGGCCGGATGCCTTGTCGAAGATCGAGAGCGTATCGGGCCGGAAATCGAGCCCGACAGTCTCGCCGGTCCGAAACGATCTGCTGCTGGGTGAGCGGGCCTTGAGCGCGCCGTAGTGCGTCGTCACGGTCACGATCTGCGTCGTGCCCAGGTATTCGGTGCCGTAGACTTCGCCGCGGACCATGCCACGATCGGTAAAACGCACATGCTCGGGCCGTACCCCGAGCACGAGCTCGCTTTCCGCCGTCGCCTCCCGCGCCGCAGGAATCGCTACATCGCGCTCCCCGAGCCTGATCGCCTCTGCGCCGGTTCGCAGGCCACCACGGAACGGCAGGAAATTCATGGGCGGCGAGCCGATGAAGTCGGCGACGAACAGCGAAGCGGGCCGGTCATAGATGTCGCGCGGGCTTGCCACCTGCTCGACGACGCCGTTGTTCATCACCGCGATCCTGTCGGCCATCGCCATGGCCTCGAGCTGGTCATGGGTGACATAGACGGTCGTCGCGCCCAGCCGGTCATGCAGGGCCCGCAATTCATGAATCATGGCGTCCCGCATCTCGGTATCGAGCGCGCCGAGTGGCTCGTCCATCAGAAAACACTTTGGCTTGCGCACGATCGCCCGCCCCAGCGCAACACGCTGCCGGTCGCCGCCGGCAAGGCCGGAGACGGAGCGGTCGAGAAGGTGCGAGATCCGCAGGATGCGCGCAGCCTCGACGACCCGCCGATCACGCTCGGCCACGCCGATGCCCTCACATTTCAGGGGAAAGCAGATGTTGCGCCGGACATTCATGTGCGGATAGAGCGCGAAGAGCTGGAACACGAAGGCAATGTCGCGCGCCGATGCGCGGTTCATCGTCACGTCCTCGCCATCGAGCCGGATCGTGCCCGCCGTCGGCAGTTCCAAGCCGGCGATCATGCGGAGCGTCGTGGTCTTGCCGCAGCCGGACGGTCCGAGCAAGCAAAGGAACTGGCCGTCCTCCACCGTGAAGCTGGCGGACTTGACCGCATGAAATGCACCGAAGGATTTGTCGAGCGCCTCGACCTTGATCTGTGCCATCGCGCCCTACTCCCGAACCTTGGACACGATGGTGAACATCACCGTGCCGAACAGAGTCGTCGCAAACGACCACGAGTACAGTGTCAGAGACAATGGCTGCATCAGCATCACGACGCCGACGGCGATGATCGTCGTCGCGATGGCTTCGAGCGGGCCGCGGCGCAGAAGGCGGTCCGCAAGACCGCGACGCGCAATGGATGGGGTGGCGTCGATACTCATTTGCGGACAGCTCCAAAAGTGATGCCGCGCAGCAGATGCTTGCGAAGCAAGACCGTGAACACCACGATCGGCACCAGAAACAGAGTCGTGCCGGCGGCTACCGCGGGCCAGTCTTGCCCACCCTCGCCGATGATGATCGGAATGAACGGCGGCGCCGTCTGTGCGTTACCCGAGGTGAGAAGCACCGCGAAGGCGTATTCGTTCCAGGCGAAGATCAGGCAGAAGATTGCGGTTGCCGCGATTCCCGTGGTGGCCTGCGGCAACACCACCTTCACGAACGCCTGGAAGCGGGTGTATCCGTCGATCATCGCCGCCTCCTCGTATTCGCGGGGGATTTCGTCGATGAAACCCTTGAGCAGCCAGACCGCGAGCGAGACGTTGACCGAGGTGTAGAGCAGGATCATCCCGAGCCGCGTATCCGACAATCCGATGGTGCGGTACATCAGATAGATCGGGATCGCGACCGCGATCGGCGGCATCATCCTCGTCGACAGGATGAAGAACAGCAAATCGTCCTTCAGGGGCACGCGGAACCGCGAGAAGCCGTAAGCTGACAAGGTGCCGAGCGCGACGGCGAGCACCGTCGAGCCGAACGCAATGATCAGCGAATTGACGAAGCGCGGCACATAGTTCGAAGGACCGGCGACCACCATGTTGCGGCTGCGCGCGATGCTGTCGCAAAGGCCCTGCGGCGACCCCAGCGAGCGGATGAATTCCGGCGTCTGGCGCGAGCGGGTCGTGAACAGGTTGCAGAAGCCTTCGAGCGACGGCTTGAACATCACCTTCGGCGGATAGGAGATCGCATCGTCTGGCGACTTGAACGCGGTGAGCATGATCCAGACCAGCGGGATCATGGTGATGATTGCGTAGAGCACGACGAGCGAGCCGGCAAAGCGCCGTGTCGTTGCCGACGGCTCGACGACCGAATGGGCTGTGGTGGCTGATGTCATCGGCTTTTCACCTTGTTCAGCGCTTTCACATAGATGTTTGCGAGACCGAAGACCGTCACGAATAGGATGATCGCGAAGGCCGAGGAATAGCCGGTGCGCCAGCTCTCGAACGCCGCACGCTTGAGCGTGATCGAGGCAACTTCCGTGGTCGATCCCGGCCCGCCGCCGGTGAGCAGATTGACCATGTCGAACATCTTGAAATTCTCGATGCCGCGGAACAGCACCGCCAGCATGATGAACGGCAGCGCCATCGGCAGCGTGATCGACCAGAACTGCCGCCATTTCGACGCGCGGTCGACCTCGGCCGCCTCGTAGATGTAATCGGGGATCGAACGCAGGCCGGCGAGACAAATCAGCATCACATACGGCGTCCACATCCACGTATCGACGATGACGATGGCCCAGGGGCTCAGCGTGACGTCGCCCAGCATCTGGAAAGACGAGGCTGCGCGGCCGGTGAAGAAGGCGACGACGTAATTGAACAGGCCGATCTGGGGCTGGTACAGGAACGTCCAGAAATTGCCAACGACGGCCGGCGAGAGCATCATCGGCAGCAGGATGATCGTGGTCCACATCCCGTGGCCGCGGAATTTCTTGTCGATGAGGTAAGCGAGGCCGAATCCGAGGACGGTCTCGATCACCACCGTCCAGATCACGAAATGCGCGGTCACCTGCATCGCCGCCCAGATGTCAGGATCGGTCAGGATCGACTGGTACCAGTCAGCGCCCAGCCAGATCGTCGGCACGTTGGCCCTGTTCGCGCGGTAGTTCGTGAACGACAGATAGATCGTCCAGAGCAGCGGAAAGATATTGATCGCCAGCAGCAGCACGATCGTCGGCGTGATGAAGAGCCAGGCGAGCGTCCTGTCCGACAGGCCCCGGATACGACGCGCCACGCCTGGCCGGACCATGACGGCCCGATAGGTGATCCGCGAAGAGGCACTCAATTCGTTCATTGCGTGAACCGTCCTGGCACCCGGCGTCGACACAGCGACGAATTCCGGTCATCTCGAAGGAAACCCGGAGCGCGAGCGCACGCGCTCCGGGCAGCTTGCATCAGAACTTCTTGCCTTCTTCCTTGAAGATCGCCTTCCAGTCCTTCACCAGACCGTCGAGCGCTTCCTGCGCGGTGCCCTTGTCGGCGACCACATAGTCGTGCACGCGCTTCTGCTCGGCTTGCAGCAGCTGGGCGTACGAAGGCTCGGCCCAGAAGTCGACGACCATTCCCATCGACTGCAGGAACTCCTTTGCAAAGGGCGCGCTGTTCGGGAAGCTCGGATCGTTCAGCACGGACTTGGCGCAGGAATAGCCGCCGAGCGCCCACCACTTCTTCTGGACGTCGCCGCCGGAGAACCACTTGATGTATTGCAGCGCTTCGGCCTGGTTCTTGGAGTACGAGACCACCGAGATGCCCTGTCCGCCGAGCTGCGTCGCCTGCGCGGCGGGACCGGCCGGATTGACGAAGAAGCCGATCTTGTCGCCGCCGACATTCGGGTCCTTGTAGAGGCCCGGGAAGAAGGCGAAGAAGTTCATCTGCAGCGCGACCTGGCCGGACTTGAAGGCATCGAGTCCCTCCGACATGTAGGAATTGGAGGCGCCGGGCGGCGTGCAGCACTTGTAGAGGTCCTTGTAAGCCTCGAGCCCCTTCACGGCGCTGGCCGAGTTCACGAACCCGTCCATCGCATAGGGCTTCTTCGGATCGTCGTATTTGAAGCCGTAATCGTAGAGGTAGTTCGAGACGCCCATGGTGATGCCTTCCGAGCCACGCTCGGTGTAGATCGAGGCGCCATAGACCTTCTTGCCGTCGATCTCGCGGCCCTGGAAGAATTGCGCGATGTCCTTGAGCTCACCGAGCGTCTTCGGCACGCCGATGTCGCGGCCGTATTTGGCCTTGAAGTCCTTCTGCACGTCCGGCCGCGCGAACCAGTCCTTGCGATAGGTCCAGCCCACCGCATCGCCCATCGCCGGCAGCGCCCAATAGTTCGGCGTGTTCTTCGGCCACTCGGAATAGCCGACCACCGTGGCCGGCATGTAGTCGTCCATGCTGATTCCTTCTTTCTTGAAGAAATCGTTGAGCTTGACGTACTGGCCGTTCTCCGCAGCGCCGCCAATCCATTGTGAATCGCCGATGATGAGGTCGCACAGCGAGCCGTGCGAATTGAGTTCGTTCAGGAATCGATCGGCGTAATTAGTCCACGGCACGAATTCGAACTTCATACCGATACCCGATTTGGCGGTGAAGTCCTTCGACAATTCGACCAGCGCGTTGGCGGGATCCCATGCGGCCCAGCACAGCGTGATGGTCTTGCCTTGCGCCTGCGCGGGCGTGGTGCCCGCTCCGACGACGAACGCGGCGGCAACAGCCCCGCATGCCACTACAAGCGTCTTCATCGTTCGTTTCATTACACGTTCCCTCCGAGTGGGCCGGCCATCGACATGGCGCGGCTTTCCTACCCGCTCGAATGCTTCGAGCAGAGCGACACAGTCCATGACGAGCTGAACAACTAAACTGGCGTTTCCTCGCGCCACCCGGATTCTATAGGCCCGGCAGGCTCGATTTGTTTAGTAATGCACGATTTACTAAACATTGCAAGCGCAGTTTGGCTGGTCGTCCGCTCGGCCGATTGCAATTTTCTCGTTACGAGCTGATCGCTGTTGCGGACAAGCCGGAGCGTCGACGGAGCAAGGGCGATCACCAGGTCCAGGTGATGATAGTGAGCTTGATAGCTTTAGATGAATGGCATCGACCAGCGAGCAGCGTGCTGGAGTAAACGCTTGACTTGGGTGTGGCTGCGCTACGCCCACAGCTGCGTAGCCGCCGGTAAGGTCGGCGGCACAGGACGCCGACGTAATGTACTTCACGAGCAGCGAGAGAGGGCGCCGGAGATTGCAGCGAACGCTCCCGCATCGATGTTGGCGCAACTTCGCTGAGGTCTACAGAGGGCCTCTATGGCAACTCGTCGCGGAGCCAATTTTGGGACTCGCTTCGCCCACTCCGGAGAGCTTGTTCACGTCGGTTGTTGCAAGATTTCTCTTGATCTCCCGGTGCACACGTCGTCTTCCAACCAACTGAAAATACTGAACTCTCGGTCCAATCCATCATGGGGCCAATTTGAGCTAATTACAGCAGACGAAAAGGTTGAGCGAAAATCAGCAGCTTTTGCGCCAATAGGTGCGATCCTCGCAAGACTGGTGTGATCCTGAGTTGAACGGCGCCCAGACCGTTGTTGTGTCGGCATTTGTCGTAGACCGGCCATCAAGTGCACCCACCGTCTGCTCGACTCTGAACGGACATGCCATTCAGCGCGGCAAGGAATTTGCACGTTAAACTTCGCGCCTTCGACTGAGCCCTCGGCTTTGCTTCAACACTGCACTAGTCGGCTCGTTCCCACCGGAGCATGGGTGCATCCGTCATTCTAGCCATAAGATCACCTATCTGCCGGCTCCGCGATGCGTGCGGCCAGCGAGAACCCTGCCAAAAGCGGCGGAGCCACGAAGCACCAGACTCCGAACCGCATGAATAGAAGAGCCGCTGCGCCGCATCCAAGTGCGAACACCAAGACGTTCACCGACATCCTCGTGAGTCGACCAGTCGCCTGGTTCTTTGCGCTTCCTGGCATCATCACGTCGGCCAAATCGATCATGATCTGCGTCGTGGTCCCGGTCATCAACGTCGAAGGCGGCGCGCTGCCGAGATAGACACGATGTACTGCGTTCTGGATTGCCATGGCGGCGACGAGCACCATTCCCGTGACTATGGCTTGCCAGCTATCGCCGTCGTGAAAGGGACCAAATCGGATCGCGAGCGCGCCCCCCGCGACCAGCAGGATGATCTTGAGGCCGAGCATGGCTTCAAGGACCGGATGAAAACGCGGTGAGAGCCAGGAGCCAAGGAGCCGCACTGCGATCACGACCACGCAGAACACGGGCAATGCCAACAGCTTGGCTACCGCTCCAGACGTCCCGAGTACCAGGGATGCGCCGAGCGTGACGAAGTTGCCGGTAACGTGGGCGGTGAAGAGCCCCTGCAGGGCGAGAAACCCGGCCGTGTCGACATAGCCCGCGGTGAGGCTCAAGAGCAAAGGCAGCAACAGCCGGTCTTGTGTTTCAGTAGCCATCAGAGAGAATACTTCAATTCGACGCCGACATAGTCGCTGTCGTGCCCGCCTGCCTGCCGAATCGTGTCTCCGATCTTGTAATGGACGGCTTCGACCGCGCCGGTCAGATGAGCGTCGAACCGATAGTCCAGGCGTAACTGCGCGTAGGCTCCGGACCAGGCGCTGCCCTTCCCGGCCGTGCCGGCGACCGGAATATTGGGCTGCACGTAGATCGCATCAGCAATCGTCTCGCGCCACTGAAAGCCGAGCGCACCCATGATCGAGAGGTTCGTGATCGGCTTCACCGTGAGCGAAGGCTTCACGTGGACGAGGTTCACGTAGCCGGTGAAGCCCGCGAGCGTAAAATAGTAGCCGTTCGGGAATAGCGGGTTGAAGGTCCCTAGCACGTTGTCGCGGGGGTGGTGGTCGCCCGACGCCGCATCGACCTGCATCCCCAGGCGCGGCTGCCACGTGATGCCGGCGAACGTGTAGCCGGCCCGGGCACCGGTGGCCCAAGCTCGAATGTCCTTACCACCAATGACGCCGTTCTGAGCCATCGCTTCGAGATCCCAATCGAATTGGTTGAGCTTCCCGGCGAACCGGGCATCGAACACATTGCGCTTCTCGTCGCCGCTGGCGTCGAGGTAATGGGTGTTGTCCTTCTGGTAGAACGAGTAGTAGGCGGACAGTTCGTTGGTGCCGAGCACCTGCCGCTCGACGCGCAGCGTGTGGAAGCGGAAATGGCTGTTCGAGGTGTCGTCGAACGGATGCTGGAAGTCGTATTGGACCGGCTGGCTGAGAAAGCCGAGGAAGCGCCATGGTCCGCTCTCCCAATCGCCCCACACGGCATCAAAGGACTGGCGCACGTTCGCGCCTTCACGCGAAGACACGAAGCGTTGAAGGTCAAAGTCGAAGTCCTGCCGGCCGACGCGCGCCTTGAAGGTCCCCACTTGGGTCGCGTTGACGTAAGCCAGGAAGCCGAGCCGCATGTCGAGCGGATCCTGGTCAACAGGCGTGACAACGTTCTTGCCGAAGGCGCGGTCGTCCTCGACCTGCAGAAAAAGCTGCCAGTGTTCGTCCAGATGGAAGTCGGCATGGAATTGTAGACGCTGAAGCAGGTACGCATCGCTCCTGATCCCGCCAACACCGAACGCGGCTGCGTTCACGGCCTCGAACCGCTCCCGCAGTGTCATACCGAACGACACATAGCTCTTCGGATCGCCCGGCATGATCGGGATGTACTTGATGGGATCGAAGACTTCCGTGCGCAGCGCCGGATCGGCGAGAGCCGACCAATCCTCCTGCCAGCGGTTGGTCTTGATCTCCGGGCGGGCCGGCTTTTCGTCGGCCAGCGCGGAGGACGACATGGCCAGGGAGCCGGGAGCGGCAAGGATGCTCACCGCCAAGAATGCGCCGGCTCTGCCTTGTCTCGTCGAAAACATGTTCGGTCACTTGCTCCGGATCGGTTCAAGGTACGGGCTCTCGATGAGCACCGCAAACGGGGCTTATTTCGCCGCCGCGTGGATCTCCGCGACGTAGCCGCCCGGGAACTGCACGATGGCCGAGTCCCGGCGATCCGAGGTGAAAGGCTGCACGAGAACCGTCGCCCCCGCTGCCGTCGCCTTCGTCAGCGTGTCCTTCAAGTCGGCAACCTCGTAGCCGGTGAGTTCGCGTCCATAGGGGTATGGCAGGTGTCCATCCGTGACCAATACGATCATCTTGCCGAACGCGGATTCGATCCGGATGCGGCGGTACATGTCCTTGGGACGGCCGATTTCGATGCCGGAGGCCTTTGCGTCGTCTGAAACCACCTTGCCATGCGAGAAACGGAGAAAGGCGCGCGTGAAGGCGTCGGCCCGCTCAGGAGACACATAGACCCTGTTTTCGGGCACGGTCGTGAACGCCGCATAGGACGGCTTGGTCGTGTGCCAGTACAGCTGCATGTTGATCCCTCCGGGCCACTGGATCACCACGTCCCGGCCGATCGGATCTGGAAAGGTCGCCACCAGGACATCCGCACCCGCATCTTTTGCGGCCTTCACGGCCTCATCGATGTCGGTGACGAGATAGCCCGTCCGCTCGGCGCCGAAGGGATAGGGGATCGGCGTCTTGAACCCGAACAGAGAGACGGTGCCGACCGGCGTCTGAAGAAGCTGGGACGTCGTGCTGCTCGGTGTCGGCGTCACGGTGGCGACGACCTGCTTCGTGCTCTGTCCGCCGAAGGTGGCGAGGAAGCTCGCCACGAACTTATCAACCTCTTCCGGCGCCACGTAGACGTGAGTCGTATCGTATTGCGCGCCGACGCCGAGTTGTGGCGTAGCCGCATTCTTCGCCGCGGCGGCGGACGCGCTCATCAGGATCGATGAAATCAGCAGGATGTTGATCAGATGTCGTTTGCCGGACATGGGGAGCCTCGTTGCGTTCATGCGTCCCGCTGGCGCAGGGACAGGATGGAGACGAGCACCAGGCCCGCAATCAGGCCGAGATGCTCGAAGAATGCGTTGACGGCCAGGAAGCGGTCATGGCCAGCCTTAGCCCAGAAATCGTTCGCGGTGAGCATGGCGACTGCTGTCAGCACGCCAAGCCCTCCCGCGCCAAGCCATATCCAGCGACCGAGGATCACCAGCGCCGAGCCGCCGAGTTCGACGATGATGGCCGCGGCGGCCCACAGCCAGGCTGGCTGGAGGCCGAAATGCGCCTGCTCCGCGACCGCTGCGGGGAAATCGACAAGCTTCTGGATTCCGCCGATCAGGAAGGCCGAGACCAGCGCGACCTTCGAAATCGGCAGCAGCAGCGGCCAGAACAGTATGGCCGCTGTCCAGCCTGGAGTGTCGCGGTTCGCACGCATCTCACACCGCCCAGCAGGCGCAGCCGAGCGCCCCCCAGAAGCTCTTGAGATCCGACACCGGCAACTTGCCCGCCCAAGCGCGCGCGTGGTCGTGACCATGCACACCGCAGAGGTTGGCACAACCGCACGACTGCATCGCGTGGGTTCTGATCGCGGAGGCCTTACCGTCCGAACCCACCCAGTTGCCGTAACCGCCGAAGCTGCGCACGGGCGACCAGTCCGGCATCGCCGGCGGAGGCGGTGCGTCATCGAGCGACTTGAAAGCTCCAGTACCGTAGACGATGCGCCCGCCCACCACCGTGAGGTCGCTCGTCGTGTCGGCGATCTCGCTCTCGGAGCAGGAAAAGAAGTCCCTGTCTGGAACGATCAGATCGGCGAGCTGTCTGACTGCGATCCGCCCCTTCTTGCCTTCCTCGTTCGAGAACCAGGTGACGTTCTCCGTCCACATCCTGAGCGCCGTCTCGCGGTCGAGGCAGTTTCGCTGCGGATATAACCGGAGCCCGCCGACCGTCATTCCGGTCACCAGCCAGGCCAGCGAGACCCAGGGATTGTAGGAGGCTACCCTCGTCGCGTCGGTGCCCGCGGAGATCTTCACTCCCTTGTCGATGATCTTCTTCACCGGCGGCGTCGCCTCGGCGGCGCCATAGCCATAGCGCTCGACGAAATACTCGCCCTGGTAGGCCATGCGGTGCTGCACGGCGATGCCGCCGCCGAGCGCGGCGATGCGGTCGATCGATGCGTCGGAGATCGTCTCGGCGTGATCGAAGAACCAGTGCAGACCATCCAGCGGGATCTCCTGGTTGACCTTCTCGAACACGTCGAGCGCGCGCGAGATGGTCTCATCGTAGGTCGCATGCAGCCGCCATGGCCACTTGTTCTGAGCCAGAATACGGACGACCTCCTCGAGTTCGCCCTCCATCTCCGGCGGCATGTCCGGACGTGGCACGCGGAAGTCCTCGAAGTCGGCCGCCGAGAATACCAGCATCTCGCCGGCACCGTTGTGCCGGAAATAGTCCGTGCCCTGCTTGTACTTCGATGTCTGCGTCCAGTTCAGGAAATCCTGCTTCTCCCCCTTCGGCTTCTGGGTGAACAGGTTGTAGGCGAGCCGGATCGTGAGCTGTCCCTCATCGGAGAGCTTCTGGATGACCGCATAGTCCTCCGGATAATTCTGGAAGCCGCCGCCGGCGTCGATGGCGCCCGTCACGCCCAGCCGATTCAGTTCGCGCATGAAGTGGCGGGTCGAATTGACCTGATATTCGAATGGCAGCTTCGGGCCTTTCGCCAGCGTCGCGTAGAGGATGTTGGCGTTTGGCTTGGCGAGCAGCAGACCGGTCGGGTTGCCTTTCGGATCGCGCATGATCTCGCCGCCCGGCGGTTCCGGGGTATCCTTGGTATAGCCGACAGCCCTCAGCGCTGCGCCGTTCAGGATGGCACGATCGTACAGATGCAGGATGAAGACAGGGGTGTCCGGCGCGACCGCGTTGAGCTCGTCGATGGTCGGCAAGCGCTTCTCGGCGAACTGGTGTTCGGTGAACCCACCGACGACGCGTACCCATTGCGGCGGCGGCGTGATGGCGACCTGCTTCTTCAACATGGCCATCGCGTCGGCGAGCGACCATACGCCATCCCAACGCAATTCCATGTTGAAGTTGAGCCCGCCGCGGATGATGTGCAGGTGATTGTCGATCAGCCCCGGCAGGACGCGGCGCCCTTTCAGATCGATGATCTTGGTCGAAGGCCCGGCCAGCTTCATGACCTCGCTGTCGTGGCCGACCGCAGTGAAGACGCCATCCTTGATGGCGACCGCGCTTGCGGTCGGGTTGGAACGGTCGAGCGTGGTGAAGAGGCCGCGGTGGAAGATAGTATCGGGAGCGTTCATGATGCTTTCTCCGCGACGTTAGTGGTTTCCTTAGCCTCGTCGGCATGCCGCCCAGGCAGCATGCCGAACATGTGAGGCGCGCACTTCGCCTGCCGCCATGCGGCGGCAAGGCCATGACCCGCAACCATCTGCTTGGCGACCGGGACAATCTGCTCGCCGGCGAGAATGCCGAGGAGGCCGACCAGGGCCACCAGAGGGGGCGCGGGCGAGCGCACGTTGAGGAGACTGTAGATCACCCCGACGAGAACGCCCGCGCCGAGCGACAGGAGATAAATCTTCATGAGCAAGCCGGGCCCTTACTTGGGTCCCGCCTCCGATGCGTGCTCGCCCAGAGCCCACTTCGAGAACCGGATCTGAATTCCGTACGGCGAATGCGCACGCTGGATGTCCATCATGCCTTCGTAAGTCTCGGTGCGCGCCCAGTCCTGCTGAAGCTCGTAGGCGTACTGCGATGAGGTGATGGGGATCGCTCCCGCCTGGATGGCGCGCTCCACTGCCCGGTTATGGGCTTCGAGCGAAAGGTCGCCGCAAGCATCGGCGGCAATGTAGATCTCATAACCTTCCTTCAGCATGTCCAAGGTCGGAAAGATCACACAGGCCTCGGTCCACAGACCGGCCAGCACGAATTTCTTGCGACCGGTGGCAGCCACCGCCTTGCGGAAGTTCGCATCGAGCCAGGAATTCATGGACGTGCGGTCGATGACGTCGTGCTTCGGAAACAGCGAGGTCACTTCCGGAATGAACGGTCCGGAAAACGAATCCCTGGCCACCGTGGTCAGCACGGTCGGGATTTTGAACAGTTTGGCGGCCTTTGCGAGGATCTGGACGTTATTGATCGTGACCAGACGGTCATGCGACTGAACGCCCTGGAACATCGCCGGCTGATAGTCGATCAGTGCGATGGCGCTGTTGTCGGGGGTGAGCATATCGAGTTTCGACATTTTTGATCTCTCTGTGATGAATCGCTCATGTGAGCGGGCTGGCGGAAACTGAGTGGCGACGAAACCAAGTGCGCCCGCTCTCGGAGCTAAGTGATATTGCGGATGCGTTCGGCGGTCGCTGCTGAACGAAGCGCATTTTGAACAAACGGCTCAAGTTCTGCCGTCTTTCGCAATTTCCGCGATACAGCCACGACGAAATATCGCACAGTGAATGTAGCCATTTGTGCAAGATGCAGGCGGTCGTCCCGGCACCGGACGATGTCGAATTAGGCGAGAGGCGTGCCTTTGCGGCGATTGGAAACAAGCTGCAGGTTTCATCCTGGCAGCGACGAAAGTGCGCCTTTGTTGCTGGCCATCCCTGGTCGCGCGGCCAGTCCCTTCGACTTCTTGAATTTTTGCAAATCCATCAGCGCCGGCTCGGGAATTCTGGCGGTCTCGACCCCGCACTCCACCGGCAACGGCAAAACCCGATCGAGAGATTTTGCAGATGATCTAGCTCTGACGATCCGGAATGCACTACATGCGCACGGGCTCACGCTGGTGCCGATGGTCGTGGTTGGCCACGCCGAAGGAGCGGACGCTGCGCTTGATCTGATCGCCTGCCATGCAGATGCGATAAGCGCCGCCATCATCATTAACCCAACTCACACCATGCGCTCGCCAGCTACGAACCTTGACGGGATCGACGTGATGCTCGCCCTAACACGGGGCGTTGGGTCAGCCGACGAAACCGCGCTACAGATCGAAAAATGCCTGGCGGAAGCGGGGGCTCGCGTGATTTGCGAGCGAGTGCCGCGCAGCCGAGTTATTCGCAAGCGGGACGAACTCATGGCTCGGATTTTCCTTTCGGCCCTCTTCCGCTGATGTGCTCCTGAGCGTCGATTCGAAGGGATCGGATTTGCAGCGAGTGAAGGGCTCGCTCCAAACGGTCTGCGCTAAGAGGCTGCCTGGCGGCGCCAAACACCAGGGCTACAACCGACTATCCGGCTGAAATGCCTGCTCAGATGGGCCTGATCGGCGAATCCGGTGAGGGCCGCTACTTCCGCGATCGGAAACTGATCTGACACCAGCATCTCCTTCGCCTTCTCTATGCGCGCGACAAGCAGCCATTGGTGAGGCGACTGCCCCGTGGACATTCTGAAAGCCCGGCAGAAATGCGACCGCGACAGCTGAGCGATGTTCGCGAGTTCGAGCAAACCGACATTGTCCGCAAGATGTTCTCGCAGATAATCGGTGACCATCCGCAGGCGCCGGGGCGGCAGCCCACCCCTGGCCGGCGTTCGGTACGCCTTCCCGAAGGCCGCAAGGCGCAGGAGCAGCGCCACCGACAAACTGTCCCCGTACAGCCGCGGAGAGTCTTCTTCCCGACTGACCTCGGCTTCGAAGAGCCTTGCGATATGCAAAAGGGCGGGATCGTAAAACAACAGACGCGGAGCGAATGCAGACGGGCTCACTTCCTCGTCAACCAACTGTTTGAGAGCGTCATCTGCGAACGTGAAGGAGATGTGGCGCGTGTAGCGCGTCTCATTGCAGATTGCCCACATTTCCGTCTTGGCGGGCGTAAAGTTCATGTTGTGGATGGTATTCGCCGGATCCGGGCCGCTCCGACTCTTCTCGCTACGCATTTCCGGAACGTTGCCGTCGAGGTCGAGCATGATCGACAGCCGGGCGCAATCGTAACACAGGTCTGCGCAGTACGACTTGGCGCAGACAAGTTCGGTCACGCTGGCGGTGAGCCCGTTCCAGGATCGGGAATGGAGGCTTTTCACCGTCGCGCCTTCCCGCCTCGTCGGGACGAACGGACGCTTCCACACAGGGAAGTCTGCGTGATTCTGCAAAGCCGAGTGCCCCTGAGACTGGTCGTGCGGAGCGGTCATGAGCGACACAATCCGATGACGCGATAGCCGTGATCGAGGAAGAACAGAATCTGGGCATCCCAGTCGTCCGACGACAGCAGCCAACCATGGCTGAACACGATCGGCTGGCCAGAGCCCCAGTCCTTGTAAAAGATCTCGACGTCGTCCTTCGTCCTGATCGTCGGCATCCTCGACCTCTCATGTTCAGGTCTGGGATCGTTATTCGCTGGACCGTCGCCAGGGAAATAAATCGTTCCAAAATTTCCCGGACGGGATGTGCCGGATAAAGTGGCGGTCCGGGCCGGCGTTTTTGGAACATTTTACTTGGCTTCGACCAATCCTCGCGACAGGGTGTGGCGTGCTCGAAGGACGCGGATGCGATGAAGAATCTGACACAATTTGGCGAAGATTTGCGTCTCCATCTGTTTCGTCTGCAGGCAAGCCTTGACAACATCAACGGACTGTTCGCCGGGGCCGCCATCGCCAACGACGCGGAACTCGCGGCCCGGTTGGAAGGAATGCACGCTCTCATGAAGGAGTTTTCAACGCGCGCAGCAGAGCTCCGTGACACGCTGCAGGCCGGCATCGAACGCGACACCGCACTCGTGCCCGAAACGCTGTCCAATTGGATAGCCCGGCGACAGACGGCGCAGCTTCACGCCCGCGCCGACATGATCGAGCAACTGGCTACGGTCGCAGCGGAATTGGCGACCCTGTCCGCCGTCGAAGCCGAACGCATCACGATGACCGCGATCATCGCGCGCCGACAAGCGGTTGCCGTGCAGGTTCAGCGCGACCTCTGATGACCTTTTCGAGCGACCTCGATGGATGGACACGCACCGGCCGGTGGCGTAAGGAGGACCCTTGCGAAAAGCCGACGATTGCTTGAAGGATGTCCGATCGCGACAACAGACCAGAGCGCACATTCCTCTTCGGACCGTTTCGCCTTTCCACCGCAAAGCGGGTGCTGCTCGAGGGCGACCGCGTCGTTCGCCTTGGCGGCAAAGCCCTCGAGATCCTGATCGCGCTCCTCGAGCGCGCAGGGGAACTTGTGAGCAAGCGCGAACTCGTCGAGATCGCTTGGCCCGATACGTTCGTCGTTGAAGCCAACCTCACCGTCCAGGTGGCGGCGCTTCGCCGCGCGCTCGGGGAGGATGATCGCGCCAATCAGTACATCGTAAATAGTCCGGGACGAGGATACCGTTTCGTCGCGCCCATAAGAGTGCTCGAAGAGGAGCGCCCGGCCCTCGACCAGCCGGCGTCACCGGAAGCCCACAACCTACCGGCACAACTGATCCGACTGGTCGGACGAGCGGAAGCGCTTCGGTCAACGAAGCAAAAGCTGACCGACGGGCGCCTCCTGAGTATCGTCGGGCCGCCGGGCGTCGGAAAGAGCTCGATCGCGCTTCAACTGGCGGAAACGATGTTGTCGCAGTTTCGGGATGGCGTTTGGCTGATTGACCTCGGGTCGATCGCAGACGCCTCGCTGATTGCGAGCATGATTGCGTCCGCGCTCCCGATCGACGTCCGCTCGAGCGACATGCTGTCCGGCATCGCCGCTGCGCTACGCTACAAGAACCTGCTTCTGGTATTCGACAATTGCGAGCATCTGATCGACGGGGCGGCGGCCCCGATCGGTCAGCTGCTGCGCAACTCCGGCGACATCAAGGCGCTGATCACGAGCAGGGAGCCGCTGCGCATCGAAGGCGAGCAGGTCTTCCGGCTACCTCCCCTAGAAGTGCCTCCGATGGCAGCGACCCTCGGCGCGAAGGACGTCTTGAGCTACCCGGCGGTTCAGTTGTTTGTCGAACGGGCGGCCGCTATCGTCAATGATTTCGAACTCACCGATGCCAATGCCGCCTTCGCGGCGCAGATATGCCGAGAACTGGACGGCAACCCGCTTGCGATCGAGGTCGCCGCTGCGCGCGTCGACGCGTTCGGTGTCAAGGGACTGGCCGCCAGGATCGAAGACCGCATGCACCTGCTTGCGGACGCTCGCCGCGGCACGCCGGCGCGACACCGCACGATCGCGGCTGCGCTCGAGTGGAGCTACCAACTGCTGAGCGAGCGCGAGCGACACGTTCTGCGCTGCCTCGGAATTTTCGCCGGCAGCTTCAGTCTCGAGGCGGCCGTCGCGGTGATTCCAACGACAGAGGGGACCGACACAGCATCGATCATCGCGGATCTGGTCTGCAAATCGTTGGTTTCCGTCGACATCGGTTCCGAGGCGGCGAGATTTCGGCTGCTGGAGATCACAAAGGCGTTCGCGCTTGCGAAGCTGATCGAGGAATCGGAGCGGAACGAACTCGCCGTCCGCCTCGCGTCCTGTCTTACTGAAATGCTGCGCAAATGCGCCGATGGACCGAAGCGAGTGCAAACGCTCAGGGACGCGGTCCAGGAACTCGATAACGTGCGCGGGATGCTGAACTTGGCGTTCTCGCCGGGCGGCCAGCCGCAGGCGGGCATTGCGCTCACGGCCGCCGCCGTGCCGGTTTGGTTGGAGAACTCGCTCCTGACGGAGTGCATCGTCTGGACGACGAAAGCGATCGAGGCTCTCGAAGCCACCGTCGAAAGCGAACGAAGTGAAATGATCCTGAAGGCCGCCTTCGGACTCGCGGTGATGTTCACCGAGGGGATGACGAGTCAGTCGCGAGAGGCTTTGAACAGATCGATCGAGCTGGCGGGGCAGCTCGGCGATCGGCAATGGGAGCTTCGGGCCCGGCTGGGCCTCGTGCTCTTCCTGCACCGGCGCGGCGACTTCAAGGGCGCATTGGAAGGGACGAACAAGATCGAGAGACTCGTGGCGGACGCCGGCGAGCCCGCGGCCGTGGCGATGACGAAGAGCGTGAAGAGCGCCTCGCTCTTTTTCCGAGCGGAGTATGCGACGGCCCTGAATCTCGCACGCGAGGCGCACGAATACTTCCGAATTCACAGCGACGCGTCGCACATAGGCCGCTGGGGCCTGAACCACTCGATCTATGCGCAGTGCGTGATGGCGCGGTGCTATTGGAATCTTGGGCGCTTCGATCGAACTGTTCTGGCCTGCCTTTCGGCACATTCCGAGGCAGAAAAGACCGGCAATCCGACGTCGATCTGTCAGGCGCTCAGTTGGTGCGGGGTTTCTCTCTTCCTGAGCCTTGAAGACTTGGATCGGGCGGCCGGCGCTTTACAGAGGTTCAGGCAAGTGGCTCAGGAGAACAGCATCAAGAGCTATGTATTTGCCTCGATCGGCTACGAAGGCAGGTTGCTTTTCCTGAGAGGCGAGATCGAGCCCGCCGAAAGGTTGTTGCGGGAGGCGCTCTCGAAGCTAAGCGGCGCCCAATACGACAATGTGTCCATTCCATTCCTCGGGCGCTTGGCGGAGCTCCTGGCTGTTGACGGTCGCCCCGAAGAGGGACTGTTGGCGTCGGCGGAGTGCCTGGAGCGAACAAAGGCGACCGATGCTCTCTGGTTGCTACCAGATGCGCTGAGGATTCACGGAGACGTCCTTGCCGCATTGGAGGGCCCCGACTCGCAGTCGGCAGAGGTCAATTTGCGTGAATCGATGGAGATTTCCGAACGGCAGGCGGCCCTTGGATGGGAGCTTAAATCGGCCGAGAGCCTTGCAAATTTCTTGCGTCGAAAGCACCAAAACGAAGAAGCTTCGGCGGTACTGGACCGAACGCTCGGAAAATTCACAGAGGGTCTTGAGTCCGTCCCGTTCCGGCGCGCCAAGGCTCTGCTCGACGAATTGCGACGGGTAGCCTCTTCGGAGGAGGCGCGTCCTTCGGCTCGCAAGGCAGACCCGCGCGTCTGAACCGTGGTCGCCGGCCCCAACTGCTGGCCACACAAAGGAAGAGCTTCCTGCCCGAACCGCGCAGTCCAATTGTTCAAGAGCCGGGGGAGCAGTTCATATAGGCTGCCCGACTGCCGTCTGTTTGAACGAACTTGGAATCCCCGAGAACTCAACAGCGCATTTCGGAGAGAGGTACCCGTCATGAGCGACAGTAAGACTCTGCTGCAACCCAGCGATTGTGCTCTCGTGCTGATCGATCAGCAGGCAGGCCTCGCATTCGGGGTCGGTTCGATCGACCGTCAGGTGCTTCTCAACAACACGATTGCGCTCACACGGACCGCTAAGGTGTTTGGGCTACCGATTGTCGCATCAACGTCGGCCTCAAAGGTCTACAGCGGTCCGTTAATGGCGGCAATTCGGGAGGTTCTTCCGGATATCCACCCCATCGAGCGCCGGAATATGAACTTGTGGGATGATGATGCCGCTCGAACAGCGGTCATTCAAACGGGCAAGCGAAGGCTGATCGTTTCAGGCCTTCTGACAGAAGCCTGCGTCTCGTTTCCGGTGCTTTCGGCGCTTCACGAGGGCTTTGATGTTTTTGTGGTTGGCGACGCGTGCGGCGGTCTCACCCCTGTGAGCCATGATCTCGCCTTGCGACGTATGTGCGACGCAGGCGCGCATATGACATCATGGATCCAGGTTCTTCTGGAGTTTCAGCGAGACTGGACCCGTCGGGAAACGTACGACGGCGCTCGATCCATCGTGGAAACCCACGGCGGTGGATACGGAATCGGCCTCGCATATGCGCGCGACATGATCCGCCCTGCACCCTAGGAGGTGTAGCTTCGCTTCCAGCTGATCCCTTGCGCCATCGTTTCGATCCTTCGTTGAGCCAGAGCGAAAGGATGCGATTTGCCACAGCAGAGCACATGACAAAGATTGACGAAAATCGAACGCAGAGCGCTTCGCCATGGATCGCGTTCCGACACAAGGCGTTTACGGTAGTTTGGATCGCGACCGTCGTCGCCAATGTCGGCACCTGGATGTACAACGCGGCATCCGGATGGCTGATGACGAGCCTCAATCCGGATCCACTCACGGTCTCCCTGGTCCAGGTCGCGAGCAGCCTTCCCATGTTCCTTTTCGCGCTGCCCGCCGGCGCTCTGGCCGATATCGTCGACAGGCGCCGCTTTCTCATCGGATCGGAAATCCTACTCACCGTCGTCGCGGCGGTGAGCGCGGTTCTGGTCTGGCTCGACCTGATCAATCCGTCGATTCTGCTGTTGTTCACATTCCTCCTCGGTGCGGGTTCTGCTTTCACCGCTCCCGCATGGCAATCAATCGTGCCGCAGCTTGTCCCGAAGCAAGACCTGGCTGCGGCGGTGGCGACCAACGGCGTCGGTGTCAATATCAGCAGGGCAATCGGACCGGCGCTCGGTGGCGTCGTGATCGGCGTGCTAGGCATCGCGGCGCCGTTCTGGATCAACGCATTGAGCAACTTCGCCGTGATCGGCGCCCTGCTCTGGTGGCGCCCACCGACATCGCAAGGAAGCAGACTTCCGCCGGAGCGCCTGACCGGAGCCCTCGTGATCGGCTTTCGGCATGCGCGATACAACCCCGATCTGCGCGCGACTCTCATACGGGCGGTGGCGTTCTTCTTCTTCGCCAGCGCATATTGGGCTCTGCTCCCGCTCGTCGCGCGCAATCAGATCGCGGGCGGTCCCGAACTCTACGGCATTCTGCTCGGCGCGATCGGCATCGGTGCCGTCGGCGGCGCATTTGCGCTGCCTTGGCTGAAGGCGGTTCTAGGACCCGACCGGCTCGTCGCGGTCGGCACGTTCGGCACGGCGTCCAGCTTGGTCCTGCTGGGTGCCGCACGCTATTCCGCGATCGGATTCGCGGCCTGCCTCCTCGCAGGCATGTCATGGATCGCCGTTCTCGCGAGCCTGAACGTCTCGGTCCAGATGTCCCTGCCCGATTGGGTGCGCGGGCGCGGGCTGGCCATGTTCGTGACCGTGTTCTTCGGCGCGATGACCGCCGGCAGCGCGCTTTGGGGGCAGCTTGCCTCGGCGTTCGGCCTGCCCGCGGCGCACTTCATCGCGGCCGCCGGAGCGGTAGCGGGCATCGCGCTGACCTGGCGCTGGAAGCTGCGGGGCGGCCAGGGGGTGGACCTCGCGCCCTCCATGCATTGGCCGGCCCCCGTGCTGGCGGTCGACGCGGATGCCGACCGCGGGCCGGTACTGGTCACGGTGGAGTACCGTATCGCTCCTGAGCGAAGAGACGCCTTTCTCGATGCAATCAAGCAACTGGAGCAGCAACGACGGCGTGATGGCGCCTATTCCTGGGACGTCTTCGAAGATGCTGCCGACAGCGGACGCTTTCTGGAGACGTTTATGGTCGCCTCGTGGCTGGAGCATCTACGACAACATCAACGCGTAACGAACGCTGACAGGATCGTTCAGGATTCCGTCCGCGAGTTTGGCGCTGCTGCCGAGCCCAAGGTGACCCATCTTATTGCTGCGGATTTTCGGGGGCTACCGGGTTCCTCCGGCTGAGGCAGATATCCGGGCCAAGGGGCTTCTCGAAATGACGGAGCAAGCGGCAGCATTGCGATCCTCCTGCACCTCTTTCAAGGACACACCTCTGCATTCTCGCGGCGGATTTCGCCCGAGCTTTGCTTCGTCACTGTCCCCTCAAAGCCAAGAGGGCGCAGGGAAGGCCGGGTGCCGGCGGCACCCGCGGTCCGCTGCGCGAAGATGGTGCGCAAGGAGACCGCACAGCAGCATACAGGTGAAGCCCAACACACGGCCTTCCCTGCGCGATGGTCGGGCGGCTTATGCCGCGCTCTCCCGGGAGCCGAATTCCTTCTGGCCTCCCTCGCCTTCGCGAAAGTCGCCGGCGCCGCACCGGTTGACGCGACTGCCGCATCCGCAAAGGCTTGACCGTAGCAACGACGGCCAGGACCACACGGTTTTGCCGTACGCGCGGCTCGCTTGTTCACCACAGGGTTCGACGACGTTGTGCACGTTGCCGTCGACCTGTTGGCGAGACGAGCCTGTCAGCGCCGTTCGTCCGCGCGAAACCTTGGGCTCACGGAGAGCAATCCGCCCTGCCCGCACCTCTCGCGCCCGACGCTGCCGCGTCCACCGCAGACCCGGCTCGCGACAATGACGACCACATGATCGCCCCTCAAGAATGAGCCGGGATGGGCAACACATACGACAAATCCGAATTTCGGTAAAGCGGAATATTTCTTCGCAGGCGGATTGACAGCGAGGCGAAACAGGCTGAGACCGCACCTGATGCGCGTAGGATGAGATGCAGATTTTCGGGATCGCACAGTTGCTGCCCGCACCAGGCAGTGAGCGAGGTCGCACTGTTGCCGGTGCCGGGCGAGACGATCTTGGAAAAGCTCTCGACCTCGGTGCGGCACTGCGTGCCGTCAGTATCGCAAGTGCCGCGGATCGCCACCAGCAGCCCAAGCGACGCTCCGATGTTCACATTTTTGCCTATTTGACCCTCGTGGAGTCCTTGGATAGGTTGCTCTCAACCTCCGATGTCCCCCCAAGAGAGCCACGACCAAGGTGAGCGCACTCGTCTCTGCGAACAGCAAGGCCGCCGATCCCGCGTCGCCAATCGGTTCCAGCTTTCGACGCTTCACCGTTGGATTCATTGCATTCTTAGCTTTCCCTCCGCTCGCCCTCTCCGCGCTCATCCTATTCGTTGACCCCTACTACGTGTTCGGAACCCCTGACATTGCAGGGATCAATCTCGTGCGGCCGCGCTACGAAAATTACGTTCCCGCCGTGAAGCCGTATCAGGTACGGCGGATCAAGCCCGACGCGGTCATATTAGGCAGCTCCCGTGCCGAGGTCGCGCTCGATCCGCAGCATCCCGGATGGAACGGCAAAAACGTCTTCAACTTCGGACTGCCTTCGGCCACCAGCTATGAGGTCATGCTGGCGTTTCTCCACGCACAATCAGTTGCACCGCTCCAGCAAACTGTGATCGGCCTGGATTTCTTCGGATTCAATATCTTCTTTCCGCGCGACCAGGCCTACCTGGAGGGTCGATTCTCCGGCGACGGGGTTCGGGCCTTCGCCGATTTTCTGACAGCCGAGCTTGCGAAGCGCCGGTCTGACAGCGCCGGCGAACCTTCCGCCTCCGCTGCGACGCCTACCCCGGGGGACGTGGCCCGCACGGAAGCGGCCGCGGATCCTACCGTGATGTTGGAGGGCAGTCCCCCTGCCGACTGGAACGAAGCGCTCTATCTTCGACTCTATCCGGACGTTGCTGCCGAGGTCCGGCGAGGCACCTTCGTCAGCGGCTATCACCACTATCTTGCTGCCGGACGCGCCGAAGGTCGGCAGAATGGAGTGTCGCCACCCGGCTGGAATGAGGCGCAGTATCTTCGAATCTATCCGGATGTTGCCGCCGAGGTTCGGCGAGGCACCTTCGTCAGCGGCTATCACCATTATCTTGCCGCCGGGCGCGCTGAAGGCCGACAGGACGGCACGCCACCGCCCGACTGGAACGAAGAGCTCTATCTGAGCGTCAATCACGACGTGAGAGCGGAAGTCGCTCGCGGCACCTTCATCAGCGGTTATCACCACTATCTCGCCGCCGGCAAAGCGGAGCATCGCGAGGGCGGCTTCACACCGAAAGCCTGGAACGACAGGAGATATCTACAGGTCAACCGCGACGTCGAGTATCAGATTTCGCAAGGTTCTTTTCTGAACGGCTATCACCACTATCTGGCGGCCGGGCGTGCGGAAAAGCGGATGGGCGGCTTTCTGCCCGACGGCTGGAACGAAGCCAACTATCTGTCCAAAAATCCCGATGCACGCGTCCGATTGGCGCTTGGCGAATACGGCGACGGTTATTCGCACTACGCTGCAGTCGGTCAAAAGCAGGGACTGACGGGTGGCCTTCCGGCCGCCGATTATTCGGACGTCCTCCTGTCACGTTGGCAAGCGCTCGGAAAGGCGGCGTTTCAGATCGGCGAGCTATTCCGCCTGGTTTTTTCGACAACGGCTGTGCACGACGCGATCGCAACACTTCGTGGGCAATCGGAGCCCGTGTCGTTCAACAGCCGTGGCATGCGCGTTTGGGATTGGCAAGACGACAACATTCACAAGAACGGTGGCAACGGCCGGGTCTTCCGCAACAACGTTCTGAGCTGGCGCTGGTACATTTGGCTCATGCCGCCGCGATACATGTATTGCTTCAACAACCGCGAAACCGGAATGAGCAGTTTCGAAGCATTCCGCTTCCTGGTTCGGCGAGCCCATGAACGGGAAACCGATCTGCGCCTCTTCATGACGCCGCTGCACGCTTCGGTTCGGCAATTGTTCGTCGCGCTCGGCCTCTCCGACCGGTACGAGTTCTGGCAGCAGGAATTGGTCCGAATCAATGAAGAAGAGGCGGCGCGAGCCGGACGCAAGCCGTTCGCCCTGTGGGATTTCAGCGACGCCAACTCGGTTACGCGTGAAATCGTGCCGGAGCGCACAGATCTGACGCCGATGCGTTGGTTCTGGGAACTTTCGCATTACCGTCGTGCCGCCGGCGATCTCATCCTCGATCGCATCTTCGGACATGATCGTCCGGAATCCGCGCCACCGGCGGATTTTGGCGTCCACCTCACGGGTGAGAACATCAATGCGCATCTTGCGCATAGCCGGGAGGGAATTGCCGGTTGGGCGGCCGCCAATCCCGAATTTGCCAGGCAGATCTCGGCCGCAACCCAAGGCTCGAAAGTTCAGAATCGTCAAAACAAAGCGACGTGTTGGTAACCCTTGCTGTTCAACTCGCCCATCTTCCTGTTCGTCTTCCTGCCGATCACGCTCGGCGGCTTTTACCTGCTCGGCTCGCGGCGGCCAAATGCGGCGCTGCTGTTCCTGCTCGCGGCATGCCTGGCATTCTACGCCTATTCGAGCCTGTTCAACTTCGCTCTCTTCCTCGTTTCGGTTGTTGCGAACTTCCTCTTCGGCTACGCCATCGCTCATTCTCGCCTGAGATCGCGGGCATGGCTGATCGGCGGCATTGCGCTCAATCTCGCGCTGATCGGCTATTTCAAATACACCGGCCTGATCATCTCCAGCATCGACCAGTTGTTTTCGGCTTCGTTCGTCATCCCGACCATTGCGCTGCCGGTCGGGATCTCCTTCTACACCTTCGAGCAGATCAGCTATTTGATCGAGACCCGGCAACGGAAGCAGGCTGAATCGTCGCTGGCACGCTATTCGCTGTTCGTCAGCTTCTTCCCCCATCTGATCGCCGGGCCCATCATCCGCCCTCATCAGCTGTTGCCGCAGTTTTCGGCCCCGACGTTCGCGCTTTTCTCCTGGCAAAACTTCGCGCTCGGCATCAGCTTCCTGCTGTTCGGCCTGTTCAAGAAGACCATCATCGCGGACAGCATGGCCGCGTACGCGACGCCCGTATTCACCTCCGCGGCGAATGGCGGAACGCCCGGGTTCGTCAACGCCTGGGGAGCTGCCCTCGCCTACACCTTCCAGATCTATTTCGACTTCTCCGGCTATTCGGACATGGCGATCGGCCTTGGTCTGATGTTCGGCATCGTGCTCCCCTTCAATTTCAACTCACCCTACAAGGCGACCAGTATCGTCGATTTCTGGCGGCGCTGGCACATCACGCTATCGCTGTTCCTGCGTGACTACGTTTACATCCCGCTGGGTGGCAACCGGTCCGGCCCGGCGCGGCGCTATGTCAACGTCATGCTCACCATGCTGATCGGCGGCCTCTGGCATGGCGCAAACTGGACGTTCGTCGCCTGGGGCGGACTGCACGGCCTGTTCCTGCTCGTCAACCACGCCTGGCGGGCTCTTCGCGGCGAGCGCGAGGTCAACGTCTTCAGGCAGTGGATGGCGCAGATTGCCACGTTTCTCCTGGTCGTGATCGCCTGGGTCTTCTTCCGGGCCGAGAGCTTCGATGCAGCGAATCGCATTCTCGATGGAATGAGGGGTATGCATGGCTGGCTCCACGGCCCTCTGCTCGACCCTGCTCCGGGAGTCTCGGAGGGGCTGAAGGCGATCGGAGTCGGTGTTGAGGGCGACTGGCTCGCCGGCGGTGTGCTGCTCGGCTGGTTCATCGCGGCATTGGCGATCGTGTGGGGGCTGCCGAACACCCAGCAATTTCTCCTCGGCGAAGGGCGACCGAAAAAAGCCTGGCTGGTATGGCGTCCGACGCTCGGCTGGGCGGCGGCGCTCGGCCTGCTGTTCGGCGTCGCCTTCACCTACAATCTGGTGGCGGTCAATCGCGTGAGCGAATTCATCTACTTCACGTTCTGAAGCTGCATGACATAGAACCGCCTCGTGACAACGGCTCAGCTCATCTGCTCATAGAAGGCGAAGCCTTCGTCGACGCCGCCAAAGAAGACGCTCTCGCCCTTGGATAGGACCAGCGCCTTTGTGCACATCAACCGGCACAGCTCTTTCGAATGTGACGCCAGCATCAAGATCCGCGCGCGGCTGACGAACTGATTAACGCGCTCGCGCGCCTTCTCCTGGAAGTGTGCATCGCCCGCGCCGATGCCTTCGTCGATCAACAGGATGTCGGGGTTCTGGGCCGTCGCAAGCGCGAAGGCGAGCCGGGCCTGCATACCCGCCGAGTAGATGCGCGTCGGCAACGACAGATAGACGCCGAGCTCGGTGAATTCCTCGATGTCGCGCACCAGGCCCTGATACTTGTCGTTCGGCCAATTGTAGAGGTTTGCGATCAGCCTGATGTTCTCGTAGCCAGTGGCATCGGCATTCAACGCGATGCTGCCGCTGAGCAGCGTGAATGCACTCCCCTTCACGTCCACCGAACCGGTGGACGTCGGGTAGATTCCGGCCACCAGCCGCAACAGGGTGGTCTTGCCCGCGCCATTGTGGCCGATCAGGCAGACGCGGTCACCCTCTTCCAGTTCGAGCGAGAGATTCTTCAGGGCATGAATGACGATGACGCCGTTGGTGCGGCTTGCCGTGTCGGAGCCGACCCGGACATTGCTGAACGACGGCAGGCGGATCAGGCGGAGCGCATGGCTATCGTAGATCGGTATGCTGACGTTGACGTTCTTCAGACGCACGTAGGTCATGGGTCAGCCGTTTCCCAGGGCAACGTTTGAGCATGATCTCATCGGAAGGCCGGTATTCATTTTTCCGGACATGCTCTAGACGCAGAACGCGAGTTGACCGCGCATCCGCCGGTAAACGAAAAAGGCGAGCCCATAACCGGCCACGGTAAACCCGAGAACCGTCAGATAGTGCGCGAGTGGCGGGACCTGGCCGAGCAGCGGATCGCGGATGATCTCGATGAAATAGAACAGCACGTTGTATTCGACGAGAAACTGCCGGTTGCTGGCGATTTGCCGGTAGTTCCAGAATACCGGCGTCACGAAAAAAGCAAGTTGCATCAAGTTTCGCACGATCAGTTCGACGTCCCGGTACCGCGCGCAAATGAAGCCGAGCACCATCACGACCCAGAAGCCGTTGACGAACAGCAGCACGATCCCGGGGATCGCAAGCAGGCTGGTCCAACTGAGCGGCACGAGCGCAAACACGACCCCCATCACATAAATGATCGCGTGATGCCCGAAGGTGATCATGATCTTGAAAACGGTTCGTCCGACATAGAGACCGAGACCGAGCGTCGAATTGCTGAGATATCCGGCATTTCTGACGAAGACGCCGCCCCCTTCGATGACCAGTGCTGATATGGCCGACCAGACGATGATTCCGACGCCGACATAGGCGATAATGTCGGAGACGCTGCTGCCAAAGATCGCCGAAGAGACGACGCTCAGGCCCAGCAGCATCACGAGAACGTTGAGGGTCTCCCACAATGGGCCGATTCTCGACCGCCGATATTGGCAGACCGTGTCGAGCCACGCCCAGCTCAGGGCGTTGGACAACGTGTTCAAGCTCCCGTGGATCGCTGATGCCACCGGATGCGGTTCTGATATCGGCTTTACAGCGGTTGAGGCCAAGACCACTCCCAACTTCGTGCACCACTCCGCGTCAGGCGTCGCGTTCTGAATATCGCACCCGACAGGCAGGCCGGACCAGAAGTCCGCGCAAAGGAACTTGCGATGCCCCGCAAGATTGCGCCAGACGTCAGGCCCGCAACCGGGCTTCGTAACGGCGGTAGACGCCTTCGATGCTCAGCATGACATCTCGCCCAAGCGGCCCCTGTTCGCAAGCCGCGACGCTGGCCAGAACTTCGTTACGCGTTAGCATGCCTGGAATCACCGTGGCAACTCCGTCCACCGAAAGGCAAAATCGCAGTGCCAAGGCAACGCGATTCCCGGGCGTATCGGCCAGATCGACGCTGTCGACAACCCCTTGGGCGGCCTCCATCCAAGTGACGATCCGATCGCGCGGCCATCTGCTGCGATGGTCGTTGGCAGGAAATACGGTGTCCTTGCCGACGCCTCCGGCCAGAAATCCCGAGGCCAGCGGCGTACGGGCGATCATGCCAATGCCTCGCGACGCCGCCTGACCGGGCAATCCGGCATCGATCGCGCGCCAGTCCAGTATGTTGCAGTTGACCTGAAAGCACCCGACGCCGGCGACATCGATCAGCGCGAGCGCATCTTCCGGCGAGAGCGTCGAGATGCCCCAGCACCTGACCTTGCCCTCGGTCACAAACCGCTGCATCAGCTCCACGACCTCGAGGTCGCCCGTCACGATGTCGAGACTGCCGTTGTGGAGCTGGAGCACGTCGACATAATCCGTCCGCAGCCGGCGCAGGCTGCCTTCGAGCGACGTCCGCAACGCCGCCGGGCTGAAGTCGTACCCGCGATAGGATGCCGTGATGCCGGCCTTGGTCGCGATGACGACGTCGCTTCGGCGGCCTTCGAAGCACGCGCCGATCAGTTCTTCGCTGTGACCGTTTCCGTAGACATTCGACGTGTCGTAGAAGGTGATTCCGCGATCGAACGCCGCGTTCAGGGCGCGAAGCGATTCCTGATCGTCAGTCTCGCCGTAGGACGTAGCGCCCGGCGTGCAGCCCCCGATCCCCCAGGCGCCGAAGCCGATGGCCGAAACCATAATTCCGGTGGAACCGAGCGGCCGGTAGTGCAAGGGCTTGGCTCGCTACGGGATCAGTAATGGCCGGCGAGCTGCGGCTCGGCCATGATGCTGCGGTTGATATAGAGATAGGCGCCCTTCTTGTTGCCCCACCACACGACTTCACGGCACCAGTCGAGAATATCGGAATAGCTGGACTTGCTGCGCTCGATCAACACCTCCGACGGCATCTCACGCAACGCCGCAGGCGCGCCCTTACGGACATTGTCGCAGAATTCAAGGATGTTGTAGCGCGTGGACATCCGGAGATCGTCCAGCACGAAAGGTTGCGAAATCAGGGCGGCGTTCAGCTTGATCGCCTCCTTCACCGCGCCTTCGAGCAGCGGCCAGGATTGATCGACCATGGACTTTGCGAGCAGACCGGGCAGCAGCCTCTCCGCCTCCGCGTAGAACGTCTGCAGCTGCCCTTCCGCGGTCAGCTTGATGAACATGTATTCGTCGGCCGGCCAATAGATCCCGAGCCACTCCTTCGAATAGACGTATTCGGGCCCGCCATGCTGCATCGACAGCGCCTCTCTGTCGAAGAGCTCGCGCACGCTGCTGATGACGGGATACTCTTCCTTCGGGGCCGTCAGGAACGCATCGATGATATCGCGATAGGCGAGGCCCCCGAGCTCGCAGGCCACCATCATCGGCAGTTGCAGCAGCTTGTCGAAATGCAGGAACGCCGCCATCCAGCCAAACACACGCGTCTTGCGCCATTCCTCCGGCGGCAACGAATAGGTCGCGATCACGAGGTCCTGAACCTCGGGAACATCGTCGGGCATCTCTTCGCGGGTGCCGTGGATGTTGATGATCTCGGACTGAACCGTCACCATCCCAAACTTCTTGAGATAGTCCGGGTTGCCCATTTCTGCGTTGGGCAGAATGGTCAGATTGTTGAACTGCACGCGGTTATGCTGGCCGAGGCGGATCAGCTTGTCGACGCCGTTCCGGAACGTGTCATAGGTCTCGCCGGGCAGGCCGAGGATGATATCGCTGTAGGTCTCGACCTTGTCGGCCGTGAATCGCCGCGCCAGTTCGAAATAGGTTTCCAGCGAGATGTTGTCGCGCTTGATGTTCTTGAGCGTGGTCGCATCAAGACTCTGCATCGACAGCGCAACGCCCTTGTTCAGCTTTGCATCCGACAGGATCTTCTGGGTCTGGTAGGCGCGCTCGGTGGCATTCTTGGTGTTCTGCACCGAGAAGCCGTGGGGAAATCCGGTTCGCGCACGGATCTCCGCCACCGCCTCCGCAATTTCGACGTCGCGCTTCTGAATGCCGAAATTGGCGTCGCAGACGAAGATATACTTGACCTCGCGCCCGGCGAACCAATCAAGCTCGCCGCGCAGGCGATCGAACTCGAACTTGGTCACCTTGCCGGCAGTCGCCGAGCCCCAATCGCAGAACGTGCACTGGAACGGGCAGCCGCGATTGGTCTCCCAGAGACCGATCCACTGCTCCTCCGGGTTGCTGGCGATCAGGTCGTCGAAAATGCCGTTCAGGAACGGCGACGGCAGCTCTTCCAGGTCGCGCATCCGCTCGACGGGTGCGGCGCGCACGAAATTGCCGGCGGCGTCGATGTAGCTGATGCCGCGGATTCCGCTCCAGTCGCGCTCCGGAAGCCGGTTCAGCAGCTCGACGAAAGTCTTCTCGCCCTCGTTGTGGACGACGAGATCGATGAACGGATTGTCGCGCAGGAAGCTTTCGGCATGGTCGGGCACATGCGGCCCGCCAAAGATCACCAGCCGGTCAGGATGGAGCCGTTTGACGCGCCGCGCCGCCTCGAGCGATATCCTGGCGTTCCAGACATAGATGCTGAAGCCGATGACGTCGGCGCCTTCCAGCCGATCCACGATCTCGGACACCGGAATCCGCTTGTAGATCATCGGGAGGAAACTGAACTTGCCGGGCGGCAGCCGGTGCTCGGCGTAGGATTGCAGGCAGGCAATCGAATACGGCAGGTAGTTCTGGCCGGAAAAGCTATTGTTGATTTGGACGAGCCCGATCCGAACCATTGTCAGTTCCCAGGTCCCCACCCGCTGAAGTAGCCAGCGCCGATTGGATACACGCCAGATCAGCGGTCAGTAAGTCAATACCAAATAACTTCTCGGCTATATAGAGCCCGCTCAGCGCCGCAGTCTGGTCGAAACGGTGCGATTTCACCAGATCCAGCAACTCGGACCGTGGCAGGGACCGCACGGTTCCATGCTCCGTCCGCCGGTATCCCTCGGCCTCGTGGGCCCCCAGGCCCACGAAGAAATAGTCGATCGCATCTTCCCGCTGAAGGGCAAAGCGGCAGGGCGTTATCGCGTGCCAGCTCTCGCAGACCAGCCCCGTCTCCTCCAGAACCTCTCGAACGACGGCGACCTCGGGGGTCTCCCCCGGGTCCACCGAGCCTGCCGGCATCTCCAGCGTCGTCCGGCCGAGCGGCGGGCGGTATTGCTCGACCATGACGACCGCTCCCGCGCGATCGAGCACGAAAGCAAGGACGCCATTGGGGCGAATCACACAGTAGTAGGGTTCCGTGGTTCCACTCGGCTCCCGACCGGGATCAACAGTTCTGATTTCAAACCAGGGGGTCCGAAAGACCGTCCCGAACTCAGCCGTCATGTGGCAAAATCACATTGTTCGATTGGTGGACCGCATGCACGCTTTCGCGCTCCTGGCGCCGGGAAACGACCGCTAACAGCGGCAGCTAACGATGTCCTTGGCGATCGTCGTCGATCGCCACGCCCGGCTCGTCACGACACCGTTCCGGATCGCCGCGGCCGCCTCCAAAGACACCCTCGCAATGGGGCCCGGTATACGGCCATCGATATCTCAGCTAACGCTCTCGAGCCGTATCGCCTCGCGCTGGTAGTCGAGAAGATCGCTCAGGGTTTGCCGCGCCGAAATTTGCGGCGTCCAGTTCGTCGCCTTGTGGAATTTTCCGGTATCGGGAATCTGCAATGTGACGTCCGACGGCCGCAACCGCTTCGGATCGACCTTGTGCTCGATCGGCACGCGCGCCAACGATTTCAGGGTCTCCAGGATGTCCCCCACCGTCATCGTTTCGTTGCCGCCGATGTTGTAGACCTCTCCGCTCGGACAATGGTCGAGCAACAGCTTGTAGGCCCGCACCGCATCGCGCACATCCGCGAGCGTACGCACGCTGTCGAGATTTCCGACCAGCACCGGACCGCTCTTCTTGTTCGCCTCGATCTCCGCAATCTGGCGCGCAAACGAGCTTTCCGCAAAGACGTCGCCCCGACGCGGACCGGTGTGGGTGAACATGCGGGTTCGCACCAGGTCGAGTTGATACGACAGCCCGTATTGAAAGGCGATCAGATCCTCGCCGACCTTGGAGACCGCATAGGGGCTCGCAGGACGAAGCGGCGCCTTTTCCGTGATCGGGATTTCCTCGGGCCTGACCTGCCCATAGACCTCGGACGACGAGCAGATATGGACGCGCGGATTGATCCCAACGATCCGGATCGCATCCAGCAGATTGCACGTGCCGACGATGTTGCTGTTCAGGGTGTCCGCAGGCGCGACGAAGCTCATGTCGACGTAGGACTGCGCCGCCAGGTGATGGATGCGATCAGGCTTCACATTGCGCAACAGCACCACCATGGAGTTCAGGTCGCGCAAATCGCCCTGATGCAGTCTGATCTGCGACAAAATGCCCTTGATGTTGCGCAGCGGACTCCGCCACCTCACCAGCCCGTGGACTTCGATCTCGGGAAATGTCGACAGGAAATATTCCGCCAGATGGCTCCCCACCATCCCCGTAATGCCGGTAATCAATACCTTCATGATTTCATGCGGACGTTCCGCCGTCTCTTTGCGAAATAATGGGATTGTGGATGGGCCACCAGATTTTCAGCTCGGGATCGTTCCACAGCAACGTGAATTGCGAGGAACGATCATAGGTTGTGGTCTGTTTGTAGTGGAACATCGCCGATTCAGTCAACACGACGTGGCCATTGCCAAACCCCGGTGGAACCAGCACCTGCTCGCGGTCCCGGTCCGAGAGCGTAAATGCGGTCCACTGCCGGTACTGCGGCGAGTCAGGAATGTTGTTGACCACCACCAGATAGAATGCGCCGTGAAGACACGAAACCAATTTCGCCGTCTTCCGGTCGCCGTGAATGCCCCTCAGGACATGCTGCCGCGAAACCGAAATATCGTCCTGGATGAAATCATAGGAAATGCCGCCGGCCTTGTACGCCGGCTCGTTGTAGAGCTCGACATATTGACCACGAAAGTCCTCGAATACGGTGAGCGGCTCCACGACAAGCACGCCATCCAGCGGGGTTTTTCGTATCCTCGGCGGCAAATCGGCCGTCATCTTAAACACCATTATTGCGCGTGACGTTGATTATAGCTACGTTTCGAAACCGCGCAAACTCGAAGTTGCTTTGCAACCAAAGGTGAAATCATAACTCGTGAAGCGCTCATCACCGTCGGCGGTCTAGGTAGCCGGCTCCGTACATTCATCGGTAATCGACCAAAGCCCCTGGCTGAAGTCTCCGGCCGGCCATTCATCACATCCCCGCTCGAGCAACTGTCGCGCTTTGGCTTCCGGCGCGCCGCTTGTGTCGGACAATCCGGACCAGTTTCCTCCCCCGGTGCCCGGTGAAAGACAATATGACCGACGTCGTCGCGGCAAATCTTCCTGCAAGCACCACCCGGCCCGCGCGCAATGTGCTGATCACCGGCGCGCGCAGCGGCCTCGGACATTCCGCGCATCGCGCGCTCGGCGGAATCGCCTTTGTGCGCGGGATGTCGATCGACGATCCCTTGATCCGCGCTGCAGCGCCGTTCGATGCCATCATCCATTGCGCAGTCAACGCCGCAAAGGACGTCTCGATGAAGACGGCCTACGGCTACATGGCCGACAACTTCCTGCTGACGCAGCAACTGGTCGACATTCCGCATCGCAAGTTCATTTTCGTGTCGACACTGGCGGTCTATCCGCCGACCGGCCGCGCCATCCGCGAGGACGAAGACATCGACCTGCTTCCGCTCGCCGGCCCCTATGCTTTTACAAAACTGTTTTCCGATCTTTATGTGCGGGAACACGCAACCGCGCCCCTGATCCTGCGCACGACGACCCTGCTCGGCCCTTCGATTCGCCCCAGCACGGTTCACCGGGCACTGACCCAAAGGGATTGCCAGCTGTTCCTGGCGCCAACCGCGCGCTACAATTTCGTGATGCACGACGACATCATCGAGTTCATGGTCCAGGCTATGGATTGCGGCCATACCGGTGCGTTCAACCTGGGATCGGAGGGCCTGGTCCACCTGTCCAGCATCGTCGATCAACTTGGCCTCTCGGTGCGCTACGGCGAATATCCGTACGACATCGGGCCGGTCGACAGCCGCAAAGCCGGCGCGCTGCATCCCGCCTTTGCCCGCCCGTCCTGGCAGACGCTGAACAGGTATATCGACTGGCTCGGTCCAGCCTATGTCGGCACCGGCCGGCTGCAGGGACCTTAATGCTCGAAGACATGTCGTGACGTGAGATCCCGCATGCATTTCAGGCAACTTCCCGTAGGTGTCCGCGGTCTGCGGCACTCACTAGACGCGCCCCTGATCCGCAGTGTAGATAAAACCAGCTGCGAGATCCGGCTGACCTTTCATCCGCGACACCCCAGGCAAGCATAATGGCGGACATCAAGACACAGAAGCACGATGCGATCGTGCTTTCGAGCCAAAGCGAGAAGGACCTGCAGCTCAAATTCGTTGAGATGCTCAAGCAGGCGCCGTTGCCGGAGGACGAGCTCCTCGCCAATCTCGGTCTGTTTCTATCCTCGAAATCGCTTTCGCGGATTCTGTTCTTCTATGAAATCTACCGCAAGATCATCAACACCCATGGTGTGGTGATGGAGTTCGGCGTTCGCTGGGGCCAGACCCTTTCGCTGCTGTCGGCGCTGCGCGGAATTTTCGAGCCGTTCAACCGGCACCGCAAGATCATCGGCTTCGATACGTTCGCCGGCTTCAAGGGCATGAGCGACAAGGACGGCAAGCTCTGCAAGACCACCGACGGGTCATTCTCGGTCAGCGACAATTATCAGCAGTATCTCGGCGAGGTACTTGCGCTGCAGGAAGCGCTGAACCCGATCTCGCATCTGAAGAAATTCGAGCTGGTGCAGGGCGACGCGACGGAAACGATCCCGGCCTATCTGAAGCGCCAGCCGGAAACGCTGGTGTCGCTCGCGATCTTCGATTTCGACATCTACCAGCCGACCAAGGCGGCGCTCGAAGCAATCAAGCCGCATCTGTTCAGGGGCAGCGTCCTCGTGTTCGACGAACTCGCAGATGACATCTTCCCCGGCGAGACGATAGCGTTGCGCGAGGTGTTCGACGTCACCAACCTCAGAGTGGAGCGAATGCCGATGACGGCGCGCGTATCCTACGTGGTGCTTTGATGAACGACGATATCTGCAGGAAGATCCGGTCGGAAATCCTCAACATCTCGCACAAGAGCGGACACGGCCATATTCCGACGTCGTTCTCGATCGTGGAAATGCTGACTGCCGTCTACCAGACCATGCGGCACGATCCCAAGCGGCCCGACATGCCGGAGCGCGATCTGTTCGTCCTGAGCAAGGGGCACGCCTCGCTCGGCTACTATTGCACCCTCGCCGCGCACGGCTATTTCAGCTTCGAAGATGTCTACGGGTTCGGCGCGTTCGACTCCCGGTTCGGCTGCCACCCCGATCGCACCAAGGTTCCCGGTGTCGAGGCCTCGACCGGTTCGCTCGGCCACGGGATCGGCATCGCGGTCGGCATGGCGCTGGCCGCGAAGATCGCCGGCACGACGCGCAAGGTCTACACCCTGATCGGCGATGGCGAATCCAATGAAGGCAGCGTCTGGGAAGCCATCATGGTCGCGGTCAACACCAAGCTCGATAATCTGACGGTCCTGTACGACAACAACCAGTCACAGGGACGCTGCCTGCCGATCATGAACCCGGCCGAGCGCTTTCGTGCATTTGGCTGCGACGTAGCGGAGATGCACGGCCATGATCTGTCGGCAATCAAGCAGGCGCTCGCCAGGCCGACCGACCGGGTCCGCGTCGTCGTCTGCAACACCGTGAAGGGTTATGGTTGCCAAACCCTCTCCGAGAACGTCTACGAATGGCATCGCCGCGCGCCGAAACCGGACGAACTGAATAAGCTTCAAGAGGAGCTCCATGCGGGCGCAATTTAAGAACACCGTCTCGGAGCTGGCCGCGCAGGACGACAGCATCGTCATCGTGCTCGGCGACATCAGCGTCTACATGTTCAAGGACTTTTGGGAGAAGCACCCGAACCGGTTCTACAACATGGGTATCTGCGAAAACACGCTGGTCAGCGTCACCGCGGGCCTGAGTTCGCAGGGCTTCAACCCGTTCGTGCACACGATCTGCCCCTTCCTGACCGATCGCAGCCTCGAGCAAATCAAGCTCGACATGTGCTACAACAATTTCGCCGGCAACATCGTGACCTGCGGCGCCACCTTCGATTACGCCTGGGACGGCGCCACCCATCATGCCTATACCGATCTTGCGTCGTTGCGCATGCTGCCGAACATGGAGGTCCTCCACCTCGGCTCCAAGCGGGAAGTCGACGCGCTGATCCGGTCGCAATACAAGAGCCCGCGGCCGACCTATTACCGGCTGTCGGATCATCCGCACACGATCGAGACCAATACCGAATTCGGCAAGGGCACGGTGCTGAAGAACGAAGGCGCGCCGCTGACCGTGATGACCGCAGGCCCGATCCTCACCAACGTGATGGAGGCGTGCCGCGACCTGCCGGTCAACCTCGTCTATTTCCATACCCTGAAGCCGATCGACAAGGCGCTGATCGAGCAGTTCCGCGATACCGAGATCCTGGTCGTCCATGACGCCTACGGACTTTACGAAGCGATTTCCGAAGTCCCGGCCCTGCGCATGCGCTATCACGGCCTGCCGGATGCATTCTGCGGCTGGTACGGGACCGTGCACGACATCCGCAAGCGCATCGGCCTGGATCCAGCTTCGATCCGGGCTGCTGTCCAGACGTTGCTCGAGGACCGCTCGCAGGCAGCGCGGCCTCGCTGAACACCGACGGAGACCACCGCGCCCGGTTGCGCTGACGGGTTGTTGAGCCGCTGATGTTTTTTCAACGCCGCCTTTCTCTGGTGACCGGAGGAGCCGGGTTTATCGGCACCCACCTCGCCCAGGCACTGCTGAATGCAGGCGGCCGCGTGCGCCTTGCCGTTCACCAGCGTGCACCGATCATTTCCGATCCCGGCGTGGAGACCGTCCATGGCGATCTTGCCAACCCGCAGGATTGCCTCAGGGCGATGCAGGGCGTGCAACTGGTCTTCCACGCGGCCGGCGCGGTGTCCGGCGCCGGCGGGTCCCCGGAAGACGCCATGGCCGGGATCGTCAAGAACCTGAATTTGACGGCACAGGTGCTGCACGCCGCCTGGGCGGCCAAGGTCGAGCGCATCCTGATCTTCAGCAGCAGCACGGTCTATCCCGCTACCGATCACCCGGTCCGGGAAGACGAGTTGCACGAACAACCGCCGCACCCGTCCTATCTCGGCTATGGCCGGATGCGTCGCTATTTCGAACACCTCGCCGAATTCGTCGCCAGCCGATCGACAGTCAAGGTCGCGCTGGTGCGACCGACCGCGGTCTATGGCCCGCATGATGATTTCGACCCGAGCCGCAGCCACGTCATTCCCGCGCTGGTGCGCAGGGCCGTCGAAAAGGCCAAGCCTTTCGAGGTGTGGGGAAGCGGTAATGAAATGCGCGATTTCCTCCACGTCGAGGATTTCGCGCGCGGCTGTCTGCTCGCGATCGAAAAGCATGCGGTCTGCGATCCCATCAATATCGGATATGGGTCGGCCGTTTCGATTCGTCAGGTGGTCGAGACCATCCTGAACGCGGCAGGACACGACGTCCTCCCGCACTTCGATTCATCCAAGCCGACGACGATCCCGATCCGGACGGTCGACACATCAAAGGCCCGGCGCGTGCTCGGATTTGAGCCACAGATCCCGATCGAGGCCGGATTGAGCGACCTCGTCCGGTGGTACGCCGCGCAGGCGGCGAGCTAGCCCGACGCGACGACCGCTCAGACCGGCCGCCAGATCGTCTGCGAATAGCCTTCGTGCAGGAGGCTGCCGAATTCCACGCGGTGTTCCTTGAGGATTTCGATGCGCCCTTCCCCCTGCAAGGCATGAAGCGCGCGCGGCATTCCATGCAGGAAGTTGCGGATCGCGTGCCCGCGCATGGCCAGATGATCTATGAAATTGGCGGGGTCATACCATTCGTAGATCGGCTCGACGAAAACACACAGCTTGGGGCGCTTCGCGAGCAGGAACTCGACAAAGGCACCGAACGAATCCGACACCTGTTCGAGTGCGGCAAACGTGTAGACGACACTGTTGCGCGGAATTTCAATATCGTAGTCGGGCTTGTAGAAGTCGAACAGGCGCCCTTCGGTGTTCCAGCCGCGCAGTTTCTTCATGTTGTTGATGATCTCGCAGGACGGTTCGGCCCAGTCGAGACCCGTGATTTTCTTGTCCGGAAACATCTGCGCGAACACGCTGACGTGGCCACCGGAGCCGCATCCGAATTCGAAGATCTGCTCGCTGTCCGCCATATAAGTGCGGAACAGCCATTCCTGATACACCTTGCGCCAGTTCTGCTCGAAGTTCGGTTCGACCGGCTGGGCGTACCGCCGGTACAGCCGGACCGGCATGTTCGGTCGAACATATTTCGGCGCCAGCGCGTCGACATCACCCTTGCTGGTCACGAAATCAGTGAGGTTCTCGCCCCATCCCTTGACCCAGCGCGACTTGTCGCCGGGGACGACGATCGAAAACTCCTTGCGGCGGATACGTTCGAGCAAGCCGGTCACGACATCGTCGAGTTGCTCGCCCTCGATCCAGTCATATCGCCAGTCGCATCGCGCGATCTCGGCGAGGCAGCCTGGCGGCAGTTGATCCTCCGGATGTCCCAGAAGCCGCGCGAAGTCTCTCGTCTCAAGCGAATGGCTCGTCATGGGCCCGATATTGTCCATCTAGAAAATTGCATAAATGAAGGGCGCGACCGCGGAGCCTTTCGACAATACCAGCAGCGAGCCGAACAGCAGCATCATGATGAAGATCGGCAATAGCCAGAACTTCTTCCGTACCCGCAGGAACATCCAGAATTCGCTCAGAAACGAGAGCATGTCCAACCCCAGAAGCGATGATGCATCGAGTCCGGGCAGGACGCCGACAGCCTTCGCGGTGATCAACAAGTACCGCGAAACTATTGCATGTCTCAGGTCGATCCGGAACAGATTTTAGCGGCCGTGATTTGCCACCTCCGATAGTCCAGGGGCATGCAGGCCCCGGCGCTAGTGGAAGGATGGAAGCCCCAGCGAAATATTCCGTTTCTCGGCCGCGCCGGCCGCCAGATAGTGCTCGATTCCGGACCGGAACATCTTGCTGACGATTGCGTTTCGTACGTCACCGTAGGGGATGGTGTAACCTTCTTCATCCCAGCCTGAGAACCCGCCTCGCCGGTTCTCAAGCGCACCGACCTTCATATAGTGCTCCTCGCCGCTGCCATACTTGCCGGCCTTCACCTCCGCGGCGACGTCGGGGTTTGCCGCCAGATAGGTTTCCTCGATCCATCGCATGGGCAATCCCTTGCGGCGTCCCTCCGCCCGTCCCTGCTTGACGTAGTGCTCATATCCGCTCGCCAAGGCCCCCGAGCGGATCAAGGCGGCGACGTCCGGATTGTCTTCGAGATACGCTTTCTCGTTCCAGCTGGGAAACCCGCTGTGGCGGAACTGAAGAAAGCCGACGGCCCGGTAATGCTCGAAACCGTTCTTGAACTTGCCCTCCGAGATCAAGGCCGCCACGTCCGAATTGGCCGACAAATAGGCTGCTTCCTTCCAATCATGCGGCGTTCCCGGGATATGGCTTTGCCGCCAGTCCGGCAGCGCCTTTCCCGCATAGAGAACGCGCACGATCTCGTCCGCCATCCGGCCGGCCATCATCTCGCCTCCGGTGCTCAGCTCGAAAGATTCGTACTTCATGTGCGCGAGATCGTCGAAGACCTGTTCGCGGGTAAACATCAAACTCAAATCGACATAATGGTATGACGGGTTGCGCTCGGCCGCAGCCTGCAGTTTCGAACGCACGACCGGATAGACATCGTCCATCCATTTCAGCAACGAGGGCTCCGTCCTCTTGATGACCTCCTTGTCGGCCTCACCGACGATCTTGTGCTGGAGGGAGAAATAAGGCTGCAGAAATCCCACGAACTTCGCGCCCGCACCTTCCGCGAGATACGACATCGCCAGCTGGTTGCCGATGTAACCATCGAGACGCTCGGGGTTTGCCGTGGAATAGCCCTCGCTCGTGGGTGCGTACCGCTTGCCGGTCTCGCCCTGGAACGGATGCTGAGCCTGAGGCGCGCCGAGCAATCGCGAGGCCAGGCGAACCAGCGCAGAACCGGCTGCGAGTTGTTGCAGGACACCTTGCTGCTGTATCTTTCCGGTTCGCGGATCGAACACCTTGGCCATATCGACCTGCGTCTTGTAATACAGCGAGTGCTTGAAAAGACCTTCTCCGAACCGCAAGACGGTTCGGTCGTCCAGCACAAGTATATCGTTGATCCCGTTCAGCGAGGTCACGACGTCGGGCCGGAATTGCATGGCATCGTGCGCCAGAGTGCCGAGAGATACGCTCGAGAAGCCGGCACCGACCGATGTGTTGATGACCTCCCACTCCTCGTCCGTCCTGAGTTCGAGCGCCCGCTTGAGCTCGCCTCCGAGAGAGGCTTCCTCGCGACACCCCCAGCAGGAAAACCCGACACTGTCGCCGAGCAGGATCGCGCGTCTGACCGATTTGCTACGCTCGACCTTGGGCTCCGGACCGCGCCAACCCCAGCTGTTGATGACGACCGGCACCCAATTGCCGAGTTCGTAGCGGAATCCGGGCGTGTTGCGAAATCCGGCCCACGGATGGTAGGCGCCGTATTGATTTTGGACCGTGATCTTCGTCGTCTCTGGAACCGGAGGGGCGACCGAACGCGCCCACCATTCACCGATCACCAGGCAGACGATGGTTAGCAGAACAGTATTCCCGACGATCAGCGACGTCGTTCGCAAAAACGTTCCCAGCGTGGTCAAATGCCGCACCGCCCACATCACCTTCCATGAAAAAGACCGATAGATTCGAAATAAGGCTTGCCGCCATTGCGCATGTCAATCCCCGGTCGCCGGCAGGCAGTGGACGCCGCCCGTGTGAACCGCTACAGGTTGCATTATTGCTCTCCTCGCCGGGATAGTGGATATGAATAACGGGTCGCCATTGGGCCAGAGCCGCGTCAGACTCTTCGTGTCCGGCGCACTGACCGTCATCCTGACCCTGTTGATATGCACCGCCGCAGCCGAGGGCTTGCTCCGGTTGAAGAACGCCTCGATGCGGAACTACGACATCGAGATGTGGCGCTATAGCCGCGAGCTTAAATTCGCCAGCGAGCTTGCCGTCCTCGGGCACGAGCACCAGCCGAATACAAGGGCGACGTTGCAATCGGTCGACATACGCACCAATGCCTGGGGACTTCGCGGCGGTGCCGTGAGTGAGACCCCTGCCCCGGGTCGCCGACGCGTTTTGATGCTCGGCAGCTCGATTGCCCTCGGTTGGGGCGTGCCGGAGGAAAGCGTCGTATCCAGTGTGCTGCAGGCAAAATTCGAGGCCACAGGACAAGACGTCGAGATCCTCAATGCCGGCATCGGCAACTACAATACCGAGCGCTACGTCGAACGGTTTCTCCACCGGCTGACGCCGCTCAAGCCGACCGAACTGCTGGTTCTTGCCTTCGTCAGGGATGGTGAGCCGCTCGAGCAAGGCGGTGGAAATTTCCTGCTGCGCAACAACCAGCTCGCCTTGACCGTCTGGACTGTCGTCAATCGCGTGTTTGGCGAGAGCGGCGAGAAAAATCTCATCGCGCACTATCGGCGGATTTATGCGCCGGGTTCATCCGCGGTGACCAGAATGAATGCGGAATTCGCCAAACTCGCCACCTATGCGCGAGAGCACCGCATCCGCGTCACGCTCGCGATGGTACCGGACATCCATAATCTCGATCACTACCCACTTCAGTTTGTCCACGCCATCTTCAGCAAGACGGCCCGCGACAATGGCTTCGCCTACGTGGACCTGCTTCCCGCGCTCAATGGAATAGCTTCCAGTGACATCTGGGCGATGCCCGGCGACCCTCACCCGAACGCACGAGGGCACGCACTGATGGCAGACGCGATCTATCCGGTTCTTGCCTCGGGCGCCACGCCTCCTTCCAAGGAAGAATGACAGGTGCTGTTCAGCTCGCCCGTCTTCATCCTTTTCTTCGCCTGCTATTTGACCCTGCATTGGCTCACCCCGAGGCATCTTCGCATCTACACGATGATCGCAGGCAGTGCAGTGTTCTATGGGTATTGGAACTGGGCCTACGCGGGCCTGCCGTTCCTTCTCACGCTGGCGACATTCATCGCAACACGTTGGACGACATCGGTTGACCCGAAATACCGCAGATGGCGGCTCGGCATCAGCGTGCTCATTCTTCTCACGCCGCTGCTGTTCTTCAAATATACCAACTTCATCTGGAATGACGTGGTCGGCGCCGTGAGCCGTCTGGCCGGCGTTGCAAACGATGAAAGATTGCTGAGCCTCGGGCTGCCCCTCGGCATTTCGTTCGTCACCTTCACGCTCATTGCCTACCTGGTCGATGTTTCAACGGACACGTATCCGCACCGCGCATCGCTTCGCTGGCTGCTCGGATATGTGCTGTTCTTTCCTCATCTGATTGCCGGGCCGATTCTGCGTCCGCACGAACTGATCCCGCAACTGCATCGGCAAATGCCGATCCTGCGCCGGAATATATTGCCGGGCCTCGCGCTGTTCACGGTCGGCCTCATCAAGAAGCTGGTGTTTGCCGACCCGATCGGATCGGTCGTCACCGAAATCTACGCCCGGCCGGCCGGGCTCGGCACGGCCGAATATCTGTTCGCGCTCTATGGCTATTCGGTGCAGATCTATTGCGATTTCAGCGGCTATACCGATATGGCGATCGGCCTCGCACGGCTGGTCGGCGTACGCTTGCCGGGCAATTTCCGCCGCCCCTATCTAGCGACCTCGATCGGCGATTTCTGGCGGCGCTGGCATATCACGCTGTCCCATTGGCTGCGCGACTACGTCTATATCCCCCTCGGCGGAAGCAGGGACGGCGACGTCAAGACTTTGCGTAATGTCCTGCTGACCATGGCATTGGGCGGCCTGTGGCATGGCGCCAACTGGACGTTCCTGGTCTGGGGCGTCCTGCACGGGCTGGGCGTGGCGGCGAACCGGCTCCAGGAGCGGCTGTCGTTACGCGGATTGAAGCCGCCTCGATGGGTTCTCATTCTGCTGACCTTTCACATCGTGGCCCTGCTCTGGGTCTTCTTCCGGGCACAGGATTTTGGTTCGGCCCTCACCATACTCTCGGGTTGTCTTTTCTCCTGGTCGTTCGCCAACGCATCGACGTTCCTCACGGCGCATGCGTTCGAGCTCGCGTTGATCGTCGGCTTCTTTCTGCTTCACCCATGGGATGACGCGCGCCGCGTTCGCATTGCCGCGCGGAAGGCCCCTCCGCTCGTGGTCTGCACCGTCATGGCGGTCGCGTGCGTTCTGGCCTATGCGATTGGCTCGCAGAGCTCGGGCCAATTCATCTATTTCGAGTTCTAGCGCTCGTTTGAATTTGGATGCCAGGTCAATCCAACGCGCCACGTCGCCGCAGATATTGCACGATCCGGTCGGCGAGCTGTTCGGCGCTCTCGGCCGATGTATCGAGAGTCAATTCCGAATTCTCGGGGCGCTCATAGGGCGAGTCGATGCCGGTGAAATTGCGAAATTCGCCGCGCCTGGCCTTGCGATAGAGTCCCTTCGGATCGCGCTGCTCGCAGATTTCGACCGGCGTATCGACGAATATTTCGACGAATTCGCCTTCCGCCACGATCGCACGCGCCATCCGTCGTTCAGCGCGGAACGGCGAGATCAACGCAACCAGCGTGATCAGGCCGGCATCGACAAAAAGCTTGGCCGTCTCCGCGACGCGGCGGACGTTTTCCACCCGGTCAGCTTCCGTGAAGCCGAGGTCCCGGTTCAATCCCTGACGAACATTGTCGCCATCGAGCAGGTACGTTCGCTTGCCCAGCGCGTAAAGCTTCCGTTCGAGCAAGTTCGCGATTGCCGATTTGCCCGCGCCTGACAACCCCGTGAACCAGAGAATGATGGGACGCTGGCCGTTCAACTGCGCGCGTGCAGCCTTGGTGACGTCGAAATCGGCGTGGTGAATATTGGCGGAGCGGTTGAGGCCGAAGCGGATCATGCCGGCCCCGACCGTCTCGTTGGTCAACCGGTCGATCAGGACAAAACCGCCGGTCGTGCGGTTCTCCTGATATGGGTCGACCGCGATCGGCTCGACCGTCGCAATATTGACGTAGGCGATTTCATTGAGCTCGAGCTGCCTGGCTGCCAAATGCGCGAAATTCGCAACATCGACGCGGTATTTCAGAGTTGTGACCGTGGCACCGACTGTTCGGCTGCCGCACTTCAACAAATAGCTGCGCCCGGGAAGCAAGGGGGCCTCCGACATCCAGACGAGGTCGCAGGCGAACGCGTCGGCGACCTGGAGCGGTTTGTCCGGGGTGGCGAGCACGTCCCCGCGCGAAACGTCGATATCGTCGGCCAGCAACACGGTGACGGCATCGCCCGCACCGACCCGCGCCAGGTCGCCATCCATCGACACGATCCGCTCAATTCGCGTGCGAACATTGGTCCGGCTGACCAGGACTTCGTCGCCGGGCCGCAATTCGCCGGAGGCCACTGTTCCGGCATAGCCGCGAAAGGCCGCATCCGGCCGATTGACCCACTGCACCGGCATCCGGAACGGCCTCTGCGGCGCATCAGGATTGATCTCGACGGCCTCGAGCTGCGCCAGCAGCGTCGGCCCGTCATACCAGGCCATGCGCTCGCTACGCCGCGTGACATTGTCGCCCTGCACCGCGGAGGTCGGTATCGCCACGACGCTCCGAAAGTGAAGCGACGCGGAAAACCGCGCAAAGACGTCGCGGATGCGATTGAAAACGCTCTCCTCGAAATTGACGAGGTCCATCTTGTTGACGGCGAGGATGATATCCCGGATGCCAAGCAATGCGCAGATGAAGCTGTGCCGCTGGGTCTGCTCCAGCATTTCCTTGCCGGCATCCACGAGCAGAACCGCCAGATCCGCGTTCGACGCCCCCGTCACCATGTTGCGGGTATAATGCAGATGACCGGGCGTATCGGCGATGATGAAACGCCGGCGCGGCGTCGCGAAGTGATGATAGCCGACATCGATCGTGATGCCCTGTTCGCGCTCGGCCTGCAGCCCGTCGAGCAACAGCGCAGCGTCGAGGGCATCGCCGGTCGTTCCCACAACCTTCGAATCCCGCTCCAGCGCCTGCCGGCGGTCCTCGAACACCGCGCCGCAATCGAGCAACAGCCGTCCGATCAATGTCGACTTGCCGTCATCAACCGAGCCACAGGTGATGAGGCGCAGCAAATCGCGCTGGACCGGGTCCGCACTCAGGCCTGACGGCGGTTTCGATTTCGGATCAGAAATAGCCTTCACGCTTCTTTCTTTCCATCGATCCGGCCTGGTCGAAATCGATCAGCCGGCCCTGCCGCTCCGACGTCGAGGCCGTCTCCAGCTCGCGCACGATATCGCCGACCGTCGTGGCACTGGATTCGATCGCACCGGTCAGCGGATAACAGCCCAGCGTGCGGAAACGGACGGCAACCTCCTGCACCACCTCGTCGGCCCCGATCGGCAGCCGCGCGTCATCGACCATGATGAGATTTCCGCCGCGCCTTACCACCGACCGTCGTGCCGCAAGGTACAGGGGGACGACCGGAATATCCTCATACTCGATGTAGCGCCAGACATCGAGCTCGGTCCAATTGGACAGCGGAAAGACGCGAATGGACTCCCCCGGAGCAATGCGGCAGTTGAAGACGTTCCACAATTCCGGACGCTGGTTTCTCGGGTCCCAGACATGGTTTTTCGAGCGAAACGAGAACACGCGCTCCTTGGACCGGCTCAGCTCCTCGTCGCGGCGCGCCCCACCGAACGCAGCATCGAACCCATGCGCCGTCAGCGCTTGCTTCAATGCGTCGGTCTTCATCACGCCGGTATAGGCGGCCGAGCCGTGCTGGATCGGGTTGATGCCTTGCTCGACCCCTGCGCGATTGACGTGGACGATCAGCTCGAGCCCAAGACGCTCTGCGGTTTCGTCGCGAAACCGGATCATGTCGCGGAATTTCCAGGTGGTGTCGACATGCAGCAGCGGGAACGGCAGCTTCGCCGGGTAGAACGCCTTGCGCGCCAGATGCAGCATGACCGAAGAGTCCTTGCCGATCGAATAGAGCATGACCGGCTTGCGGCACTCGGCGACGACTTCACGAAGAATGAAAATCGCTTCCGCTTCCAGGCGATGCAGATCGGCGGGCAAATGTGTCATCACCGACATCCGCCCTCGCCCAAGCGGAAGCAGTCGGGACATTCAGCTCGTGCAAGGGATATCAGGAGCATGTCGAGACCTTGCCACACGATCGCAAAACAGACCAGTATGCCTTCCCAGTGGATTTCCGGCGGCATCACCATGGGTTGGGCATCTGGGTCCGACCTGCGCAGACTATTCGGTCCGGCGCAGACCGGGTATAGTCGGAACACGCAACTGATCGGGACGTCAGCTTGACGCTCATTTGGCAACCGGGCGACGTCCCGTTCAGGACCGACGCCACGAGACCGCAGACCGGTTATCGCCGATTCGCATTTGCCGTGCTGGCGTTCCTGCTGATTCCGCCGGCGGCCTTCGCCAGCTTTACGATCGCGGTGGATCCTTATTTCGTTTGGGGATCGCCGAGTTGGCCTGGCATCAATGTGGTGCGCCCCGCCTACGAATCGAAGGTGATCATAGCCAAGCCGTACCAGGTCGCCCGCCTGCACCCCAGCGCCGTATCATTGGGAAGTTCGCGCGTCGAGGTCGGTCTCGATCCCAGGCACAAGGGTTGGACACCGGGCACTGTCTTCAACTTCGCCCTTCCCTCGTCCAATTCCTACGCCGTCATGCTCGCATTCCTGCATGCGCAGAAGTATGGCGCTCCGCTGAAGCAGGCCGTCGTCGGCCTCGATTTCTTTGCCTACAATATCAACTTTCCACTTGCGGGCACGCTGCAGGAACAACGTTTTTATGAAAGTGCGGCCGACGAATTTGCACTATATCTCGACGACGCGCTTCGCAACCGCGCCAAATCCGCGCCGGCGTCGACCGCCACGCGCGACTGGAATGAGGCGCTCTACCTTGCTGTCAACGCGGATGTGACAGCGGCGATCGGTCGCAAGGAATTCAAATCCGGCCGCGAGCATTTCGAGCTCGCCGGACGCGCCGAAGGCCGCAAGGGAGCCGTCGTGCCCGCGGATTGGGATGAGGTGGGCTATCTCCAGGTCAACCCCGACGTTACGGCCGCTGTCGAAGACGGCAGATTCGTAAGCGGCTATCACCATTGGCTCGCAGCAGGACGGGCCGAAGGACGGCTGGGCGGGTTCAGGCGTGTGGATTGGGATGAAGCGCGATATCTCGCCGCCAATCCCTTCGTAAGGATTCGGATAGCGCGCGGGGAATATCGGGACGGCTACCTGCACTATGCGGCGACGGGCAGCAAACAGGGCCTCCCTGGCGCCGTCCCTCCCGCGAACTTGCTCGACTGGCTGTTGCTGCAACATCCGTCGTTGAACCACGCGGCCTATGTCGCCGGCGATCGCTCCAGTCTGCTGTTCTCGACGACAACTCTGCGCGACGCCATCGCGACGCTCCGCGGGCAGTCCGAGCCGGCCGTTTTCAATTCGCTGGGCATGCGGGTCTGGCACGGCCAGGAAGCAGTCTTGGATCGCGTCGGCGGCGCGACCGCGGTCATTCACAGGCTCGTAAAGGCATGGAATCCCATGCTGGTCCCGCCAAAAATGCAATATTGCTTCACGAATACCGAAACGGGAATGACGACGTTCGATCCGTATCGCTTCATGATCCGGAAGGCCTACGCCGAGGGCACTGATCTGCGGCTGTTCGTTACACCACTTCATGTCGTGGTACGCAGCACGATCGAGGCTCTGGGGCTCGGAGAGCGCTATACGTTCTGGCTCAAGGAATTGGTACGGATCAACGAGGAAGAGGCATCAAAAGCCCGACGCCAACCCTTTCCTCTTTGGGACTTCAGTGCGCCGAGCTCCATTACCACCGAGCCAATACCGAAGCTGGGCGACCGTTCGCCGATGCGCTGGTTTTGGGAACGGTCGCACTATCGAAAGGAAACAGGCGATCTCATCCTTGATCGGCTGTTCGATTACCGTGATCCCGGTCGTGCAACTCATGAAGATTTCGGGGTTCGCTTGACGTCGGCGAACGTCGATGCTCATTTGGCTGAGGGAGCGAACAATGTCGCAAAATGGGCCGCGCAATCCGAGCTGGCATCGAACATAGCACGTGATGCAAGCAAACCGAGTAAATCCAACCAGCAGTCCAGCGCAACATGCTGGTAGCCAATCCGCGAATGACCAGTTCCAGTTTGCCTCGATGAGCGTCTACAGCTTCGACGATTTACTCAATCGGCGAGAGCCTCTGGCTCCGCCGCTAATCCACGTTCATGTGCAGAAGTCCGCTGGTTCGACGTTGAATGGGCTCCTGATGAAGAACTACAAGATGCGAGCGTCTTCGCGTGGCGTCGACTTCATTCCTCGCTACACCAGAGATGAAATCATTACTCTTGCCGGGCCACCTCGATCAGAAGATGATCGCGTCCGGCCAACCTTCTTCACCGGCCATGTCGATCTGGACAACGAAATATTCAGCCTGATGCCCGGCCGCTTCGTAACCGTTGCGGTCCTGCGCGACCCGGTCGAGCGCGTGATCTCCCACTATCGCTTCAACTCGACGCAACCGGGCGTATTCCAGAAAACCATCTATGAAGAGGGCATGTCCGTCCTCGACTATCATCACAAGTTCGCTGGAGCGATCGGCACCCAGTTCGGCGTATTCGCGCCAAATGGGACCGTCAACGATGCCGTCCGGCGACTGGAGCATGAAGTGTCGCTCTTTGGTCTTTCATCGAAGTTTGACGAATTTACCACGGCACTTTCGTCGCTGCTCGGATTTCAAACGTGGGTCTACAAATCCTTGAATAGAACGTCGTTCGACGCGGCCAAAGTTGGCCGTGAAGAGGTCTCCGAACTGAGATCTATCCTGGCTGACGACATCGCGTTCTATGAGGAAGCTGTCGCCCTTTACGATCGAAGGAAGGCGCACTTCCCCTCGTTCATTGCCCAGCACGAGTGGGCTAAATTCTATACTTAGCCGAGCAAATCCAGCACACCAAAGCGAAACCCGACAGGTCGCGCGCACTCAACCAGAGGTCCACGCTAGCTGCTGGCAGGAAAGTCGTGCTTGGCGCGCCCACCGACGTCGCCTGCCGGCGCGATATCGATCGGCGGCGCCTCGAAACGCCAAAATCTCGTGAGATGCAGGGCCGTGCGGGGGACCTGAAAGAATGACCACCCAAGATAAAACAACACGCCGAACCATCGTTTTCGATTCGAGCAAGACGCCGCTCGTTCAATGTTCATATAGGCCCTGAATCGACGTGCCAGCTTTCCAGAGAGACGATCCGGGCTCCGTTTCGCAAGATACTTGTCGCTCAAGCGCGCGACGGCTCGCGTCAAATGAACCTCGGCAAAATGAGAGTCAAAGCCGATAAGCGCGGCCGGCTTGTTCCAGACTTTCAGCTCCCCTCCTCGAAGCGCCAACCGCAAGAACCAGTCCAAATCCTCGAGACGACGCAATTCGATGTCGTAAGGACCGATCCGATCAAATGCCTCCTTGCGTGCCAAGAGCGTCGAGCCGGGCGCGAACCAGCAGCCGCTTGCGAAATCCAGGGGATCCGCACTTTCGCGGGGGATGCGCGTTTCCAGCCGCTTCGCGATCGAGCTTTCCAGGATGAAGCCTGCGGCGTGGACCGCCAGCGGATTGCGGTCGATGGCGAAACCGGCCTCGGCATTTTCCAGCCGGGGCGCCAACGTCCCCGGCAGCCAGTAATCGTCCGAGTCGAGGAATGCGATCCAATCCGCTCCGGCGTTGGCAATCCCGGTATTTCTTGCCGAGGCAGCCCCAAGGTTGTCAGGGTGGCGGATGAATCTTATCGATTCATTCGAACGGAGGTCGACCGGAATCTGGAACGGCGGCTCCGACGCATCATCGACAATGATGATTTCGGCTTGCGAAACGGATTGGGCCGCGGCGCTCCTCAGCGCTCGCTCTCCAAGCTCCTGCCGATTCCTGATCGGAATGACGATGGTCAGTCTTGGCTTGGTCACGCGACCACTTCCATTGCTCAGCGATCAGCACTCGAAAAGCGCATTCCGGCGGGCGCCATCAACGTCTCAGTCGTCATTCTGTCTCCTGAATGCGCGGCGGCCGGGTTCTGCCGGATCCCTCAGCGTCAGAATCTCACTCATGGCCTCGCGACTCGATTTGATCAGCGGCAGCACGCTGGAAAGAACAGCCTGCAATCGATGATCGGCCATGCGCCTTTCGTATTCCTTGACCGCCTCTTGATAGAACCAGATATCGTCTTTCATCACGGTTCCCAGACCATCCCGCTCCTCCGCCGTCAGCTCCGTCTTCAGCGGAAGTCCGGTCAAATCCTTGATCTCGCTCGTGACGTTGGCCGGAGCGATCGCCAATATCTTTGCGCGGCCGAGCAGGTATCCGGTCAGCGCCGCAAACTCGTCGAAGCGTTCGCTCAATCCGTAGAAGCTGACTTTCGTCAGCAGATTGGCCAGGCAGTCCTCCACCGTCGCATTGCCGGTGCGAGCGAATACGCCTTTGCCCGTCTCATCGAAGAAGCTGTATTGCGGGCCGATCGCGTCGAGCATTCTGGACGAATATTCCACGAAGGACATGCCCTTGTTGACCACCTCGTCGTGCCAGGGATTGGCGGGCCTGCGTAGCGTGAAATTGTAGTTGGACAGCATACGTTCCACGGGATCGCGCAACACCGATACGATCATGTGCGGCATCCAAAGCCGGCGGAACATCGGTTGATCGAGCCGCATATGCCCCGTCATCAAATAGGCATCACGCGGTGGCGGCGCAGCATATCCTTCGAACCAGCGATCCTCCCGAATGGTGGCGAAGAAATCGTTGGTGTTCATATCGAGCGGCACCGGAACGAAGCCCAACTGCCGGAACAGTGCATTGACGGTGTTGCCCGCAGCCTTTGGAATATGAATGTTAAATACCAAGTCTAGTCCGAGAGATTCCACCTCCCGATTCAACAACTGCTCAAACGTGTAGGGCTGCACGGCGCGTCGCGCGGGTTGCTCGCTCCGATTTACCTCCGCGGCCTTGACAACGGCAGCCGGCGCGCTCGCCGGCGCCGCCGTCATCTGTCGGACGATGTCGTTGAGCGCCGCAAGCTGCATCTGCTGCGCGGTGATCGTCGAATTCAACGCTCCGAGTTGGAGCTGCTGTCCGTGGAGAGCGGCCTCCAGGTTCATGCGGTGCGCCGGAGGCAGATGCTGCGAGACCTCGGCCAACCCAGCGCTGTATCTATCGCCATCGGCGACCAATCGGTCGATCTGCGCGATCAGCCCATTGATCTGGCTTTGCATGGATTGGGCCGCCTCACGCACGGCCGGCTGGGCTTGCTGCGCCATTAGCTCGTTGATTTCTGCTTGCTGGTTCTGGATAAGCCATTCGATCTGCGTTCGCTGGATCTGAACGAGGTCACTTAGCTGGGCGAGCCGCTCCTGTTGATTGGACTGCTCCGCACTGAGTTGGCCCCGATGACTCTCAAGCGCGTTGAGCGCAGCCTGCTGCTTCGCAAGCCCATCTTCCAAATTCCACAGTCGCAGCATTACGCGCCGTACGGCTGGAACCTTCATCAGGAGTCGAACGCCACGCCCCATCTAGCCACTCCTCACCACGTCACAACCGTGTTCCTGAGCGACGACCGCCCCCAGAGCAATCCCCGCACCTTCCGAAACCACCGGCAAATCGATGCGCACCGATCACTCACGCCGGAAAGGACCCCCGCCCAGCCGCGTCAGCCACATCCGCAACGAGAAGATTCCCCCTCTTCGCCGCCGCGGAAGCGCGTTCAAGCCTTCCCCCTGGGACCATTTGCTGACCGCCGACCATTTTTGGGTACGCACCAGCGCTTGCTTGACCTCGCCGCGCAATCCGAGGCGCACGGCCTTCTTGAGGTAGATCCATCGCACATCGCTCGGCGCGCGCAGCCAGATCTCCATCGCACGCAGGATGCTGGAAAACAGCACGCGCTCATGCCCGTAACCACTCTCGGCCAGCAACCTGGCAATCTGGTCGTTTGCCTGGGCCTTTTCAGACTTGAGGGTCCACCATTTCCGCTTCTTCTCGGGGGAATTGCTGATCCGCGCGACTTCGATCATGCGCCGTTCAAGCTGTGTCAGATCCTGCACGGATTCCCTGTCCCAGAGCGTTTCATCGATCCGATCCAGCAGCGTCTTGGGCAGCAGGGAGCGGTGATTCCAGAGCAACCCGTACAGCGCCAGTTGATGCGCCTCGTCGTCGACCCGCAGTTTGTGGACGATGTTGGACAGCTGGTGCCAGCCCGCCAGCACCTCTCTCGCCGCCTGACGCTCGCCGTTCTCCGCAAGGATCGGAACGATGGTATAGACATGCGTCAGCAGGATCGACGGATTGACATTCGCGACCGCAATGAAAGCCTCGGCCAGATCGGACGCCAGCGTTGCCGGAAGCTTCGGAACCTTCGCGGCCAGACGAAGCAGCGTGTCGAAGTAGAGACGCAACATCGGCAACCCATGCGGATAGAGCTCGGTGCCACGCCGCAACCATGCGACGCCGTCCTCATTGTCGTTGCGCTTGAGCTTCGCCCAACCGACGTAGCCATGACACGCGGCGATGATCATGTCGCGCGTGCTGTAAGGCAGCTGCTTTCGATCACGAAGCTCCGGAGTATTTTCCAACACCAACTCGCTGGTCGCGACGTCGGCATATTCGTAACAGGGAAACACCTCGTCATTGCCGTGCAACGTATAGGCAAACGCGACGTCTGCGCCGCGCGGATCGAAGACGAGCGCCGCGTCCCGATCGATAATATTGAGGAATTTTTCCTCAGCCGCTCGAAAATCGGCGCCGGGCTTGAAAAAGCTCCAGTGCGCCTCGTTGAACAGCAGCAGGAGCGAATTCGGAAAGCGCGCCAGCCCTTCCCTGAAGTATTGATCGGCGCGCGCCGCCCATTTCCCGGCGCTTCTGTTTTCGTGGAACGTGAAGACTGCCTGGGCGTGCAGATGCGCAGCGTTGTTGTAATCGATCTCATCGGAAAGATCACCCGGCCCCACCTTCTCGCCGAAATTTGCAATCTGTTCGCGGATGTTATCGGTACCGAAACAACCGCAATCGACTGCCGGCGTCAGCCATACCAGCCTCCGCTGGCGCTGCTGTTTGGGAACCGGCGTGGCATGCGGCCAGACCAATCCCATGAACAGAGCGTACTTCAGCAGCCGCTGATAGCTTTCCTCACGCGGCTCGCGATGGATCGCGAAGCGCTCGTTCACCACCGGTACGACGGTCGCAAATTTGTAATCCGGATGGTTGGCCGCGCAGCGATCCAGATGCGCCGCGATATCGGCCGTCATGGTCTCCGCGCGAAACGAATAGCAGCCGGGCGCGATCTCGTCGTAGAACGCCCCTTCCGGAAACAGCAGAAACGCGCCGTTGGAAAGCGCATCCCGCCATCGCGGCGACGGCGAACCGGCATAACGATTGACGATGGGGAGGAATTTCGCGTGCGAGACGACCTCGAAATAGTCCTTCTCCGGCATATGCCCTTCGATCACCTTGACCTTGTAACGCGGGGCAAGGCTCGACAGGTTGAACAGGAATCGGGGCTTTTCGGAATGGAATGGCGCCAACGCCGAGCCCGTGAAGATGATATCGACGAGCTTTTCGCGATGTGGCGATGCCTCGGGAAACGGTGTCGCGATCGGATGCAACAGCATATTGGCGGCACAGTAGAGACCCGGCGTCCCCTGACTGAGCTCAAAATGTTCCTGCGAGCAGTTGCAGATCGCAACGTCGTAGAGGGCATAATTGTCGGCGTTGCGGTACTGGAAGGCATCCGAGTCGTGACACCAGATCACCTTCGGAACGGTGACCTTATGGAAGTCCTTTGCCACCAGCCATTGCGGGCTCAATGAGAAGATCAGGTCGGGCCGCTGGTCCGCAGGCAGATTATCGATAAACTCGCTGAACGAGTCCGTCGGCGAATAATCGTAGGCATTGCTGGCAAGCTGACTTCCGACGTACTTGACCGTGATCGAACCATATTTGTAGACCGGCGCAATGAAGCTCTCCGAATAGTGCTCCGGAAAGACCGACAGGATCGCGCCGGGCACGAAGATGGTCACATTGTCGCGCTCGATGAGGGTCCGGAAGGCGGTAGCGGCCGGCATGAACTCCGCGCTGCTGACCTTTGCCAGATCCGCGACCGCCTCGGCATCCCGCTTCAGCGACCAGAACGCGAGCGCCCTGCACAGTCTCGCCCGGTCACCGACGGTCGCGAGGCCATCGAGCAGCGCCAGGCCCTGCTCGAGCAGTCCGCCGAGGATCAGCGCACAACCCCGCAGCTCTGAATCCGCGGGCGCCATCTGCGTAACGTTCAGGAAGTCGCCGCGCGCGAACGCATTGTCCGCCGAACCATAGGTATGGCGGATATCTTCAGCGGTGAACCGGAACGAGAATTCGGGGGCGATTTTTCGGGAGTTCATGCCTCACTTCGTTTCGCTCACGCGGAGGCGGTCGACAGCCTTCGCGTTGTAAAGCCTGTGCCGGAGCCGACGCGCCTCCACGATGCTCAAGGCGCGAAAAATCCACAAGGGGTCAGCCAATTCTTCGCGAAAAAATGCCCGCGTCGCCTCTCTCCAGTGCCGGGCGCGGTATTGATAGACGATCAACCTCACCGTCTCGCGTGCCCGCCAGTTTCGCAGGAAGCGCCGAACTTCGCCGGGGATGTCCTTGCGGGCCAGCCACTGGTCCGCGATGCGCACATGCTCCTCCAGGTAGGGGGGCGTCGAGTCCTTGCGAAAGTGCATGGTGCGCGAGTCATCGTGCACCCTCATTTCGGACACGACAACGTCGAGCGAGCCTTCCCGCACCCCGGCAATGGCCGCCCGCAGCAGGAACTCGCGATCACTGCTCTCCGAAAACAACGGATCGAAATTGCCGATCTGGGAAAATACAGAGCGATGACAGAACCGCGCCGACAACAGCGGCATATCATCGCAGACGTTCTCGAGCGACAACCGGGTCATGTCCTCGCCGACCATTCGGCGCACGACGAGCTCCTCGCCGTCGGGGAGCGTGCAGAACATCTGTGCGCCACCGGTCCAGATTTTCACGTCAGGCCGAGCGGCTGCCTCGCTTGCCAATCGGGCGAGCACGCCCGGACGAATTCGGTCGTCGCTATGAACAAGCAGGATGAAATCGCCGGTCGACGCCTCGACCCCGAGCGCCGCCGCCGCCGTGGCACCGGCCCCGCTTCCTCCGACGAATTTGATGTGCGGATATTTCTGCGCCAGGCGCCGGGTGAAGCCCTCGGTACCATCGTGGACGACAATATGCTCGAGTTCGTAAGGCCCTTGATGCTCGATGCTGCCAATAGCTTCATCGACATAGTCCGACGAATCAATGGTCAACGTAATAATTGAAACTCTCATTCAGCTTCCGCGACCAGATCCCACCCTTGTAAGTTGCCGAACCAGGGCACCTGTTCTCATTAAACGAACTGCGAACGGTTTCAAAGCCGCGAATGGCCGGGCGCATCGGCACAATCCGTCCGTGGATCGTCAGCCGACAGGCCCTGATATCCTCCACTGCGTCGTTGCGCTCGAAGGTTCATACCCCCCGCAATTCCCACGCCCAGCACGTACATCCATCCTTCGACAAAATCGAACAGATGAGCATTGAAAAGCGAGCTCACCAGATTTTGGACGACGACCAATAGTCCGATCCAGTTCGCCAGGCCTTGGCCGCGGAATGACAGCAGATGCGCAGCCCACATCGCATACAGCGCCGCTATTCCAACGATCCCCCATTGGACCGCGACACTGAGTGTCTGATTGTGCGGGTTCTTGGTGATTTCCGCGGCAAGCCCGGTTTGTCCGACCGCAGCCTGCTCGAACAAATGCCGGGTCGAGCCGGTTCCATGACCGATGAGCGGCGCATCCGCAAAGAAGCCGAGCGACTTTTGCCAATATTCGAGCCTCCTGCCGGTCGATGCAGCAATATTTTGCTGATAGTCGCGATATTCAACCGCAAACGCTGCGATCCGGCCCTGCAAATAGGGCGACGTGAACCACACCGTGGCGGCCAGCACGACAACGCCTGCGAACAACAGCGCGGTCGCCCGACGATCAAGGTGCACGAAGGCCAACACCGCCAGCAGCACCGGGACATAAATCAGCGCCGCGCGCGCTGACACGACGAACGCCATATTGGCAAAGAAGCCCAACACCAAGACCGCGCAGCCCAGCGCCGCCGCGTATCTGCCTTGCTTATAGAAGGCGAAAATGAACGGCGTCAGAGCCACCATGCACAGCGCGAATTCCTGGCTCTGGTCGATATAGTTCTTCACAGGTACGCCGGGGCTCCTGCCCGACGCCAACGCCAGTTCCGGCGCGAACCACACGATCCAGGATAGCCCCATCAGAATCGTGCAGGAGACAAGAAACCCGACGAAAACCCAGATGCTCCGCTGCCAGAGCGAAAAATGGTAGAGCAGGAGCGGAAGGGCCAGCAGCTTGGCGACGGGACTGAAGCCCTGAAGCCGTTCCTGCCACGGAATATCCGCCCACAGCATTCCAACCAGCGCGAGGAAGACCAGGGCGAGCGGCCACAGACATATCGGATCTGCGAGCAAGCGCAGGAACGCCCGGCAATCGAAGGTCGGAAGCAGCCGGACCAGCGACAGCAGCCAGAATCCGAACAATATCGCGACGGCGCTCGTGGACCAGGGCAAGGCCACCGCCGCGAGAACCACGAGGAGATTGGCCTCGAGAGGCAGTGCGGCCCGGCTGAACTTGGAGGCAACAAGGGCGACCCAGTTCGAAACCGTCGATACGCGACGCCCGGCTTCAGTCATGTTCGACCGTCGTGCAGGATTTCGGGGACTGTTGCACCGGTTCCATAGGGCTGGCAGGCAGCGCTTTCGGCGACCGATTGAACTTCTCCCTCATGACAACCGTGCGCTGGATGCTATCAAGAACACGTTTCCGGGCCTTTGACGAGGTTGGACGCGTCATTTTTTCAGTAAATGCCGATATTTGGGTAGCGGTTTGTCGAGGAACCGTCCACCTTTCAGGAGGAAGGCCTCGAAAGGCAACATGATCCAGAGTGGACAAATGAGCGGGCGGAATTCTGAGCGTCAGGGAAACCTGCCCGCAACATTCGAGAGCCCCCAATACTGCGGGTCCGGATATCGGGTTCTCGTGATCTGCAACGATAGCGCCTACTTTCTTCGCCATCGGCTGTCGGTCGTCAGCCATCTTGCGTCCATCGGTGTCGATGTGACGGTTATCGCCGGCGGCTATCCAATTCCTGCAGACAGCATTCAGGGCTGGAAATACATCTATGTGCCGATCGAGCGCTTCAGATTCGATCCCTTTGGCGATGCGGCGCTGATGATTCGAACGGCGCGGACGATCCACGCGTTCAAGCCGCACGCCGTGCATCTCGTCACGCTCAAGCCTGCCATCTTTTCCGGACTTGTGTCGATCGTCTCGCGCTTTTTCCATGCGGACCCGAAACAAGTTCTGATCACGCTTCCGGGTTTGGGCCGGATGATGTCGCCAAAGGTCCCGGGCCAGCGGCGCTACCCGGTCGCAAGGACGCTTACGCTTCTGGCATTTCGAATACTGTCGCGGCGGGACTACGTGCACTTCACTTTCGAGACAAGACACGATTGCGAATTTTGGGCGGACAGGGGCATCGCCAATGACGGGAATTCATCACTCATCGACGGCGCTGGCGTGGACCCCAATCTATTCTACCCGCTGGAGGCCCCACGACCTCGTCGCGCGACAAAGGTCCTGTTTGCTTCGCGGCTCCTAAAGTCGAAAGGCTTGAGCACTTTTCTGAAGGTGGCCCGCGATCTGGCACATCGGGGCGACGTGGAGTTCGTTGTCGCCGGCGTTCCGGAAGATAACGATCCCGACGCGATACCGCACCGAGATCTCGAACGAATGACGGAAATCCGTTTCCTCGGCCATGTCAGGGACATGCCGAACCTGCTCCGGCAATGCGACATCGTTTGCCTGCCGACACAATATGGCGAGGGAATCCCCCGCATCCTGATCGAGGCTGCGGCAACTGGCCTCGCGTCGATCGCCTCCAGCCACCCCGGATGCCGCGAGGCGGTGGAAGATGGCGTTACCGGGCAAATCCTGTCGGCGACGTCGGACGCCGACATGAGGCGGGAGCTATCCGCTGCCATTGTCGGCTATCTGGAAAATCCGGACCTGCTGAAGCAGCACAAGCAGGCGGCCTACCGACACTTCCGGTCGCGGCAGTTCGATCAGACCGCGGTTGCCGACCGCTTCACGGAACTCCTCGGTGTCCCCGTGTCACCGTCGTCGGATTGACCGAGGCGGTCGCCAATCACAGGGGATCCGCTCACCACAGGCCAGCGACGGGCCCCGGCCAAGCTTTTTCTGCAAAAACAACCCCATGCACAGTAGAAAAATGCAATATAATCAATTCCTTAAAGGAATAAATAAATGACGGGTGCCGGCGCTCGATGTGACCGCGGTTGGACACGGCGCCCGGGATCGGCCTCACCGGAAGGGATTCGTTCTCAGTCGAATTGACTCGGCTCGCGTTGCAGTGGCATGCACTTCGTGCACAATCGAAAAACGTTTGAAGCGAAGCTGAGCCAAACGAGATGACTGCCGCAACGCACCACCGTTTTTTGGCTTGCTTGGAGTGAGGGTGGAGCAGAACACTCACGAGCTTTTCGCCCGAGAGGAGCAAGTGGTTGTTGGCTCCGACCGGGCTTTTGGATGGGTGATGGCTGCAGCCCTCGCGCTCGTCACCCTTTTCAACGCCTGGCATTCCGGCCGCTTGTGGCCATGGACGCTTCTTCTTGCCGCGGTATTCGCGGTCACTGCCGCAATCCGTCCCGCCGCACTGCACCCGCTGAACCGCGCCTGGACGAAGCTTGGTCTGCTTCTGCACAAGATTGCCAACCCTATTCTGATGGGTCTGATCTTCTACGGCACGATCCTGCCAACCGGCCTCGTCATGCGCTGGCGCGGCAAGGATGCGTTGCGGCTGAAGCGCGACGAAAGCGCCGAGAGCTATTGGATTCACCGCACGCCCGGCCCCGCGCCCGAAACCATGCGAGATCAGTTCTGATGATCGGCTTGCTTCCCGAAATCTGGCGCTTTCCCGGCGTGGCCGCGCCACTCATCAGCACGCAGCCTTGATATATGCGCGTTCTCGGCATCTCGGCCTTCTATCACGACAGCGCTGCGGCTCTGATCGAAGACGGCCGCGTGATTGCCGCGGCGCAAGAGGAACGCTTCACCCGAAAGAAGCACGACGCAGCGTTTCCGCACTATGCCATCGCGTACTGTCTGGAGGCCGTCGGCGCGAGGCTTTCCGACATCGATCAGGTCGCCTTCTACGACAAGCCGTTCCTCAAGTTCGAGCGGCTGCTCGAGACCTATGTCGCCCTCGCGCCGCGCGGTTTCCGCTCCTTCCAGATGGCCGTACCGCTCTGGCTGAAGGAGAAACTGTTTCAGAAGAGCCTGCTGCAGAAACAACTTGCCAAGCTTGACGCTGATTTCGCCCTCGACCGGCTCCTGTTCACCGAGCACCATCTGAGTCACGCGGCAAGTGCGTTTTTCCCCTCCCCGTTCGAGAAGGCGGCCGTGCTCACGATGGACGGCGTCGGCGAATGGGCGACGACCTCGGCGGCGATGGGAGATGGCAACCGCCTCGAGATATTCCAGGAAATTCATTTTCCCCACTCGCTCGGTCTGCTGTACTCGGCCTTCACTTACTACACCGGCTTCAAGGTCAATTCCGGCGAATACAAGCTGATGGGCCTTGCCCCCTATGGCGAGCCGAAATACGCGCAGCTCATCCTCGATTCACTGATCGATCTGAAGTTGGACGGCTCGTTTCGCCTCGACATGTCGTATTTCGACTATTGCACCGGGCTGACGATGACCAATGACCGCTTCGCCAAGCTGTTTGGCCAGCCGGTGCGCGGCCCGGACGAACTGCTCACGCCTTTCCACATGGATATCGCAGCCTCCATCCAGGCAGTCCTCGAGGAGGCGGTACTTCGTTTGACGCGCAGCCTTGCGGTTCAGACCGGTGCGCGCAATCTGTGTCTTGCGGGCGGCGTTGCGCTCAATTGCGTCGCCAATGGCAAGGCGTTGCAGGACGGCAAATTCGATTCGATCTGGATTCAGCCTGCAGCCGGCGACGCCGGCGGTGCGGTTGGGGCCGCACTCGCTGCCTACCATCAGTTCAGGCAGCAACCGCGCCATGCCGTGGCCGGCGACGGCATGTCCGGCGCTTTTCTGGGACCTGAATTCTCGCAAGAGGCGATCGAGCAGCGACTGCGCGCCGCCGGCGGCCGCTTCGATGTCCTCAGCGAAGATGCAATGATCGAGACGACAGCGGCGGCCCTGGCCGACCAGCTCGCGGTCGGCTGGTTTCAGGGCAGGATGGAATTCGGCCCGCGCTCGCTCGGCGCACGTTCGATCCTTGGCGATCCACGCTCGCCCTCCATGCAGAAGAACCTCAATCTCAAGGTGAAGTTTCGCGAGAGCTTCCGGCCGTTCGCACCGGCGGTTATGCGCGAGGACGTTGCGGATTGGTTCGAACTCGAGGGCGACAGTCCGTACATGCTCCTCGTTGCCGGCGTCAGGGGCGACCGCCGTCACATGATGAGCGCGGACGAGCAAGCATTGTTCGGCATCGACAAGCTCAACGTGGTGCGCTCGTCGATCCCCGCCGTGACGCATGTCGACTATTCCGCCCGAATCCAGACGGTGAGCGCCGACACCAATTTGCGCTTCCATCGCCTACTGTCTCGTTTCAAGGCGCTCACGGGTTGCCCGGTGCTGGTCAACACCAGCTTCAACGTTCGCGGCGAACCGATCGTCTGCACGCCGGAGGATGCCTTCCGCTGTTTCATGGGCAACGAGCTCGACATGCTGGTGGTCGGCAACTGCATCCTAAGAAAAGAGCAGCAGGATCCCGCACTCAAGCGTGACTACAGTTCTGCCTTCACACTCGACTGAACTGCCGGCATCGTGGCTCGAATTGGCGAGCCCGAAAATGCGGGGGTGCATGCACAGCCCCGTTGGATCTTAGCTCCCCAGCGCAGGAATGTTTTCGCGAAAAATGATCTCGCTGCGCGGCGCCTCGATGCCGTGCATGGCGCTGCGGCCGGCGCGCAGATTATCGAAGATGCCGACACAGCTCATCATCGTGTTGAGCTGATTTTGGGTGATGACGGCGTCCATCGTTCCATCGAGCAGGAAGCTGCGGGTATCCGAAGTCAGGCCGTGACCAATGAAGACCACGTCGCGCGCCCGGTTCATTTCCTTCAGCGCACGGGCGACACCGTCGGCGGCACCGCCGATGTTGTAGATGCCGGCGAGATCCGGATGTTGGCCGAGCAGCATGCGGGTCTGACGATAATTGCGGTCGGCATCATCGTGGCCTTCGCGTAGGCCCACGACCTCGATGGTTGGGAACAACTCTTCGAATACGTGCAGAAAGCCCATTTCGCGCTCTTCATGCGCGCGGTAGCTGAGGCTGCCCGCGATCATTGCGACCTTGGCCGGACGCTTGCCCAGAAAGCGCGCGATCAGATAGCCGGCGGTGCGCCCGATGGAGCGATTGTCCAGCCCGATATAGGCCGCGCGGCGCGCGTTCAGGATATCCGAGATCAGCGTCACCGTCGGCACTCCCCGCTCCGCGAGCCTGTCGACGGCCTCCCTCACGACGGGATGCTCGAGCGCCATGAAGGCGATGCCGTCGGCCTTGTCGCGGGACTGCCAGAGCCGGCGTGCCAGGAGCTCTGGATTGAAGCTCTTGATGGTGTCGACCTGGCAATGGACATTGAAAGGGGCGAGCCGGCCGTCGGAATGCGCGATCAGCTGCCCAAGCGTCGACAGGAAGCGGTTCGTGCCCGCCGGCAGAAGGAACAGGAGCCGCATCGGCTTCGGCCGCATCGCCGCCAGGAGATCCTCGGCCGGCATGTAGTCGAGCTCGGACGCGGCGGCGAGCACGCGCTGCTGCGTAATCGCCCGCACACCGGGCCTGCGATTGAGCACGCGGTCGACCGTCGCCGTGGAGACGCCGGCCCGGCGCGCCACGTCGACGATGCGGCTCAGCGAGGGTGCTACCGGCTTGTCCATCTCAGGGCTCAAACACCAGATACATCAAAAACCATCATCTTTATCATTTGACACGGTAGCTCGAACTCGCAATTTTCGCATCAACATTGTCTCAGAAACATCAAATAACATCAAATCTCTGTTGGAGGAAAAGCCCATGTCCCTGACCCGTCGGCGCGCCCTGCAAGCCCTGTCCGCCCTTCCCGCGGCGGGCCTGATCGGCGGCCTCGCGCGCCCGGCCCGGGCGGCTGAATTTTCGCTGAAATACGGCAACAACCTGCCGCTCACGCACCCTCTCAACATCCGCGCCCAGGAAGCCGCCGACCGCGTCGCCAAGGAAAGCAACGGCCGGGTCGAGATCGTCATCTTCCCGAACAACCAGCTCGGCGGCGACACCGACATGCTCGCCCAGGTGCGCAGCGGCGCGCTGAACTTCTTCACGCCCTCCGCGCTCGTGGTCGCGACCCTGGTGCCGGTCGCCGCCATCAACGCGGTCGGCTTTGCCTTTGCCGATTACGACCAGGTCTGGAAGGCGATGGACGGCGCGCTTGGCGGACATGTCCGAGCCGCCATGGCCAAGGTCGGCCTCCATACTTTCGAGAAGATGTGGGACAACGGCTTTCGCCAGATCACCAGCGGCGCCAAGCCGATCGAGAGCGCCAAGGACATGGACGGGCTCAAGATCCGCGTGCCCGTGTCTCCGCTCAGCATCTCGATGTTCAAGGCGCTCTCCTCCGCGCCGACCAGCCTGCAATTCAGCGAGGTCTATTCGTCGCTCCAGACCCGCATCGTCGACGCACAGGAAAACCCGCTGCCGATCATCCAGGTGGCGAAGCTCTACGAGGTGCAGAAATACTGCGCCATCAGCAATCACATCTGGGACGGCTTCTGGTTCATCGCCAATGCCCGCGCCTTCAACGCCCTTCCCGCCGACCTCAAGACCATCGTCAGCAACGCCATCAACGATGCCGGGTTGAAGCAGCGCGAGGACATCAAGGCGTTCAATGCGACCGTGCAGGCCGATCTCCAGAGCAAGGGAATGAACTTCACCAAGCCTTCGCCCGACTCGTTCCGCGCCAAGCTGCGCGATTCCGGCTTCTACGGCGAATGGAAGGGTCGCTTCGGCGACGAGACCTGGGCCCTGCTCGAAGGCGCCGTCGGCAAGCTGGCCTGAGCGCGATGACGATCGCAGAGCATCAGATGACGGACTATCTGGAGGCAGCCGCTCACCCTGCTTCCGATGCCGGCGAAAGCACGTCCGCGGGTGCCGTCGGCACGGTCGATCGCTGGCTCAGCGCGATGGTCGAGACCATTGCTGCCGGCCTGGTGCTGGCCGAGATCTGCATCATGCTCGCCGGCGTCGTCATGCGCTACGTCTTCCACCGCCCGTTGGTCTGGTCGGACGAACTGGCCTCGATCCTGTTTCTCTGGCTCTCGATGCTGGGCGCGGTGATCGCGCTGCGCCGGGGCGAGCACATGCGCATGACGGGACTCGTCAGCCATGTCGGCCCGGGCGCGCGCGCCTTCCTCGAGACGGTCGCGGCGGTGGCGCCGCTGGCCTTGCTGGCGCTGATGCTGCATCCAGCCTTCGACTATGCGAGCGAGGAACAAATCATCGTCACCCCGGCGCTGGAGATCAGCAATGCCTGGCGCGCAGCCGCAATCCCCGTCGGGATGACGCTGATGGCCGTCGTCGCCGCGATCCGGCTCGCGACGCACCATCGCCCCGCGCTGATCGTTGCGGCTTTCATCACCACTGCGATCCTGATCGCCGCATTCTGGCTTGCCGGACCACTGCTCGCCCCGCTCGGACGCTATAACCTCATCATCTTCTTCGTCGGCGTGGTCGCAGCCAACGTGTTCGCCGGCGTGCCGATCGCCTTCTCCTTTGCGCTCGCGACCTTCGGCTATCTGGCACTGACCACGAGCGTGCCGATGATGGTGATGGTCGGCCGGCTTGATGAAGGCATGTCGCACCTGATCCTGCTCGCGGTACCGCTGTTCATCTTTCTCGGCGCGCTGATCGAGATGACCGGCATGGCGCGGGCCATGATTCAGTTCCTGGCAAGCCTGCTCGGCCATGTCAGGGGCGGACTGTCCTACGTGCTGATCGGCGCCATGTATCTGGTCTCCGGGATCTCAGGCTCGAAGATCGCCGACATGGCCGCGATCGCGCCGGTGCTGCTGCCGGAAATGCAGCGGCGCGGCGCCAAGCCCGGCGACCTCGTCGCGCTGCTGTCGGCCACGGGTGCGCAGACCGAGACCATTCCGCCGAGCATCGTGCTGATCACCATCGGCTCGGTGACCGGCGTATCGATCGCCGCGCTCTTCACCGGTGGGCTGCTGCCGGCGCTGGTCGTCGGCACCGCGCTCTGCGTGGTGGTGTGGCGGCGCTACCGGCACGAGGATCTCAGCCATGTGCGGCGCGCCTCCAAGCGCGAGATCGCCAAACTCACGATGGTCGCCCTGCCCGCCATCCTGCTGCCTTTCGTGATCCGCACCGCCGTGGTCGAAGGCGTTGCCACCGCCACGGAGGTCTCGACCATCGGCATTGCCTACGCCGTGCTGATGGGCCTTCTGGTCTACCGCCAGTTTCCCTGGCGACGGTTGAAATCCATGCTGGTCGAGACGGCCTCGCTGACGGGCGCGATCATCTTCATCATCGGCTGCGCCACGGCCATGGCCTGGGGGCTGACGCAATCCGGCTTCTCGCAGCAGCTGGCGAAGGCGATGGCGGCGATCCCCGGCGGGGCCTACGGCTTCCTCGCAATCTCGATCGTTGCGTTCGTGGTGCTCGGCAGCGTGCTCGAAGGCATTCCGGCCATCGTGCTGTTCGGCCCCTTGCTGTTTCCGATCGCCAAGCAGGCCGGCGTGCATGAAGTGCACTATGCGATGGTCGTGATCCTCGCGATGGGCATCGGCCTGTTCGCGCCGCCCTTCGGCGTCGGCTATTACGGCGCCTGCGCCATCAGCAAGATATCGCCGGACGAAGGCCTCAAGCACATCTGGGGCTATGTCGCCGCGCTCTTCATCGGCCTCGCCGTCGTCGCCGCAATACCGTGGCTGTCGATCGGCTTCCTCAAATTCTGAAGACAATGGGAATCATGCAATGAGCCGTTTTTTTGGCGAGATCCGGCAAGCCGGCTACGTCGTCGACGACATCGAAAAGGCGATGGACTATTGGAGTCGCGAGCTCGGCATCGGGCCGTGGTTCTATAATCCACGCGTGCCGATCGTGAACTACCACTATCGCGGCAAGGCCTATGAGCCGCACAATTCGGTGGCGCTGGCGAATTCCGGACCGTTGCAGATGGAGCTGATCCAGATCCGCAACGACGTGCCGTCGATGTATGCCGATTTCCTGAAGGCCGGGAACAAGGGCTTGCAGCACGTCGCCTACTGGACCGAAGATTACGACGCGGATCTGGCGCGGCTCGAAGCCGAAGGCTTCAAGCCGGTCATGAGCGGCGAAGTCGGCGCGCGCGGACGCTTCGTCTATTTCGACACGGAATACCATCCGGGAACGGTGATCGAATTGTCTGAAGTCGCGGGCCCCAAGGGCAAGATGTTCGACCTCATCCGCGAAGCGGCCAAGGACTGGGACGGACGCGACCCCGTGCGGCCATTTCCCGATCTCACAAAGCTCTAGATTGTCTGTGATCCCGTGACGGCAAATCCTGTTCGCATCGAAGCCGACTACCTGATCGAAACACCTAGCGATCCACGTCTTGCCGCGGAAACGATGGCGGGCGAGCAGTCGAGCGGAACGTTCGTCGCGGTCCCCGGCGAGACGCCGGAGCTGAAGGCGCGTTCGGCCGCCCGCGTCGAGAACCTCGAGCTGCTCGACACAGTGACGGTGCCGTCGCTCCCGGTCGCCCGCCCGATCAACCCCGACGGTCCCTGGCAACGGGCGCGTGTTACCCTGTCATGGCCGCTCGACAATATCGGCGCTTCGCTGCCCAATCTCGTCACCGCAATCGCCGGCAATCTCTGGGAATTGCGCCAGCTCACGGGCCTGCGGCTGCTAGACCTGCGGCTTCCGCCCGCCTTCGCCGCCGCCTATCCCGGGCCGAAATTCGGCATCGCCGGGACGCGTGAGCTCTCCGGCGTCAGCGGCCGTCCGCCGATCGGCACCATCATCAAGCCGAGCATCGGGCTCAGCCCGGTCGAGACGGCCAATCTCGTCGCCACGCTGTGCGAGGCCGGCATCGACTTCATCAAGGATGACGAGCTGCAATCAGACGGCGCCTATTGCCCATTCGACGAGCGGGTGCGCGCCGTGATGCGCGTCGTCAACGACCACGCGAACCGCACCGGCAAGAAGGTCATGATCGCCTTCAACCTGACCGGCGAGATCGACCAGATGCGCCGCCGCCACGATCTGGTGCTCAGCGAGGGCGGCACCTGCGTGATGGCGAGCATCAACTCGGTTGGACTCGCCGGCATGATCGAGCTCGGCCGCCACACGCAGCTTCCCGTTCATGCGCATCGCAACGGCTGGGGCGCGTTGAACCGCCATCCCGCGCTTGGCTGGGACTATACGGCGTGGCACAAGATCTGGCGGCTTGCCGGCGCCGACCACATGCATGTCAACGGCATCGGCAACAAGTTCAGCGAGACCGATGACAGCGTGGTCACTTCCGCAAAGGCCGCGCTGACGCCGATGTTCGCGCACAAGCCGTGCATCGCGATGCCTGTGTTTTCGTCAGGCCAGTCACCGGCGCAGGCCGCGCCCACCTGGCGCGCGCTGGGCTCGACCGATCTGATCTTCGCCGCCGGCGGCGGCATTCTCGCTCATCCCAACGGTCCGGCCGCAGGCGTCGCCGATCTGCGCGCGGCGTGGGACGCGGCGATCGAAGGCAAGCCATGAGCGGCGCACCAGCCCTGCCCGATGGTCCACTCGTTGCATTCTATGGCGACGACTACACCGGATCGTCCGCGGCGATGGAGGCCCTCACCTTCGCGGGCCTTCCGACAATTCTGTTCCTCGAGCCGCCGACGCCTGACCGTCTCGCTTCTATCGGGCAGTACCGCGGCATCGGCATTGCCGGCACCGCGCGGGCGAAGGATCCGGCCTGGATGGAGCGAAACCTTCCACCGGCCTTCGACGTGCTCGCCGGCATCGGGGCGCCGATCGCGCATTACAAGGTGTGCTCGACCTTCGATTCCGCACCGCAGATCGGCTCGATCGGGCGCGCGATCGATCTCGCGGTGCCGCAGCTTGGCGGCACCTGGCATCCGCTCCTCGTCGGCTCGCCGGCAATGGGCCGCTATCAGATGTTCGGACATCTGTTCGCGACGGTGAACGGCGTCGGCCATCGCCTCGACCGTCACCCGACGATGTCGCGCCATCCGGTGACGCCGATGGACGAGTCCGATCTCGGCCGGCACCTCGCGCGCCAGACCGCGCGATCGATCGGGCTGATTGACTTCGTCACGATGGCCAATGGCGGCGCAGATCAAGCGCTGGCGCGCGCGCGAGCCGCTGGCACCGAGATCATCTCGCTCGACGTGCTCGACCAGGCATCGCTGATCGAAGCCGGCCGCCTCATCTGGGAACATCGCGGGAAACGGCTCTTTGTCGCCGGCTCTCAAGGCGTCGAGCAGGCGCTGGTCGCCTATTGGCGCTCAGCGGGCCTGATCGCCGAGAGAAAGCCCGAACTGAGCCTTGCCGGCGTCGAACGCATCGCCTGCGTCTCCGGCTCCTGCTCACCGGTCACCGCGGCACAGATCGCACATGCCGCAGATAACGGCTTTGAGATCGAGCGGCTCGATGCTGCGCGCGCCGTCGACGCGGCGGAATGGGCCAAGGAAATCGGCCGAGGTATCGAGCGTGGGCTGGCAGCGCTCTCCTCCGGGCGCGATGCGCTCCTGATCACCGCAAGCGGCCCCGACGATCCGGCGATCGGCGCACTCAACGCGGCGATCAAGGCGAGCGGCGCAACGGCAGCCGCGGTGAACGACCGCATCGGCGCCGGGCTGGGCCAGGCGCTGGACTCCATTCTTGAAACCGCGCGACTCCAACGCGCCGTGGTCGCCGGCGGGGACACATCCGGCCACGTGCTACAGGCCATGGGCATCTATGCGTTAACTGCGATCGCCCCGCTCGCGGAGGGGGCACCGCTCTGCCGCGCATCATCGGATCGCGCGCATGCGAGAATCGAGATCGCGCTGAAGGGCGGACAGGTGGGCGAAGTCGACCTGTTCTGCCGCGCGAGACAAGGGTTCGGAATGTCGGGCGCTTCTATGGCGCCGTCGCAAGTCATTTGACTTAGCCGGAACAGATGCGCCGCCCGCCGCCGCGGCGCACCTACGTTTGGTCTGGACCATCAGGCGCTGACACAGGCGTCGGGAATGCCGGGATGATCCCGTTGAAGCCGCTGCCGGGTGCGATGCACCGGTACACCGCCTTCCATTGCCGTGTTCTTCAAAAGCGCAGAACAGTGCAGGCACGATCTCCGCCCGCGTTCTCGGCATACTGTCTCCGCCGCTGACAAGACCGCCAAGGCATCGGCGCCGGGCATTCCGCGACGCTGGAGACACAAATTCCAAGAGCCAGAGGATTGTCGAATGTCTACGAGCCGGGTCCGCAAATTCATATGCGCTGCGCTTGCCGGCACATATCTGGCAGCCGCTCCCGTGCCGACGTTCGCTCAATCGCCTGCCCCAATCGATCGGCTAGGCATTCCCGGCCCGATCGAGTTCGCCGGAACGCAGTATCATCTTGCATGGAGCGCGCAGCCTTCGGCCGACTACATCAAGCATGAATATCTGCCTTTGGGCCAAAAACCGGCATCTTACGCGGACATGGTGAGCGTGGAGCTTCTGACTTCGGGCATCAGCGTTGCTGATGCGGCCAGGGCCCAGACTACCAAGCTCGACAAGCGCAAAGGCAGCGATCCCCTCGCCAATTATCAACTTCTCCAGAATCCGAACAACAGCCAGGTCGTTCTGGATTTCCTGATGAGCGATGAGAGCACCGGCGCGCTCATCGTGGAATGGGATGCGTATCGCTACGTGTCCGTGGCGATGCCCGATGGGAAGAACGCGGTCATTCTGTTCGCCATCAGCCGGCGACATTATGGCGCCGGTGCCGGTGAGTTTCTGAAATCGCTCAAGACAAAGCGGACCGCAGACATCAATGCCCTGGTGAGCCATGCGATTCCGGGCGCGGAGCCATCAAGATAAGGCAGAAGCTGACTCAATCGCTACATTCAACGAAAGCGACCTGTCGATGACGCCACTGCCACGCATTCTCCTGGCCTTGAACCTGGCATCGGTCATTCCGGTTGCCAACCGCGCGGAAGCTCAAACGGCGGCTCACGACGACAATCTGGAGCATGTCGTCGAATATGGCGCGACGATTGCCGATGTGGACAGGGTGAGCAGCACGGGGCAGCAGCTTTCCGACATCGCGACCTCCGATGGCGCACCCGCGGACAAGGTGGCCAGCAGCTCACCGCGCCAGAGGCGGCCGTTCCACGAGTTTCCGCAGGGGTTTCAAGGGCGCTGGGCCTACACCGCTGCCGATTGCCGCGCCGGCACCTCCCCCGCGCCCCTGACGATCGACGCCAGGGGTCTGAACCAGGCGGAAGGCAGTCTGGTCGTCATCAGTATTCTTCAGGCGCGCGACAATCCCGGGCAGATTTCCGTGAACGCGCATAACTCGGGCGGCGGAGAGGAATGGGATTCGCAGGAGGAATTCACTTTGTCAAAGGACGGTCAGGTCATCGAATGGCAGCGCCTCGAGCCCGATCCGGGGCCAGTGACGCGGCTCTATCGCTGCAAGCAAGGACCATAAAGCCCTGCGCAGCAGCCCGCGGGACCGCTGCCCGGCCAGGAGAACGCCGGGCTATTCCTCTGCGGACTTCCCTCTCTTCGACAGCATCGTTACGAGAATTGCGACGGGAGCCGCGAATACCGGGCACAGGAACCAGAACACGACGACGTTGAAATATGCGAGATAGTGCGCAATCCAGCTTTGCGCGTCACGAACCGGCTGCGCGGATTTTGAAAGCAGCAGCACCAACAGCAACCCGGCGAGCGCCTGCGTGATCAGGATTGAAATCACTGCCGTCGCTATGGGCTTCAGACGAGTTGCTCGGTCGAGCACATAGGTCGTAACGAGGGCGAGGCCAACGACCGCCAGCACCAGATGCTGCACGTTGACGTCCAATCCGAATATCTCTGCTTCGAACATGCGCAAGGCTCTTCCATGGGCGATCGCGAAGGCAACATCCGGCTCACCGGCCTGAAACGCCCCCCCTGCCGACCGCAGGCGCCGCCCCCAACGCGATCGCCAATACCATCCTCCGGAGCATCGCTTAGCTTCGCTTGTTCATGCACTGGCGCAGCCTGTCTCGCGCCTTCAGGCCACTGTGCCAGCCGATGAACAGGACACGCTTTCCATCGACCTCGAGGGTGAAGGAAAGCCGGTCGAGCATGTTGTCGATCAGCGCGCCGGCGGCCGGAATGGCCAGCGCGATCGCTCCATAGTCGAGACCAGGCTGCGTATAATTGTAGGCGCGGACGGTCTGCGGCTGGTTGTCGTCCGACTGGGTGAGCGCGACCTTGATGATCTGCTGCGCGCCCGGTTTCGGGATGTCCGGCCCCCAGAAGGTTATCATCGCGCCCGGATAATGGCTTCCCGGACCGGAGACGCGAACCATGCCCGCCGCATTGGTGAAGAGCGCCGAGCAATATTCGCCCGGGCGGTCGGAACTGCGATCCTGATAGAAATCCCATTTCCCGGCGATGATCGGCGCATAGCGGGGATCCTTCTTCAACTGATCGATCCGCCCCAGAATGCCCAGCTCGGTCCGCTGGATTTGCATCAATGCGCCGATCCCGTTCTGGACCGGATCGGGCCGCGCCTGCTTGGAGCCACCGCTTCCACCGCTATCGCCGCTGTCGACCCGTTGGCACAGGGGCACCGAGGCGACTCCGTTGCCGCCCTGTGTCATGCCAACGACCTGTTCGCCGGGGCCGGGGCTGCCGCAGGGATAGGCTTGCGCATGAGATTCCGCCGGCACCATGACGAGCGCAGCAGCGGAAAAGATCGAAACGACGAGCAACCGCCGGAGAAGGTTGGAATATTTCATTGTCGTTCTGTCACTCCGGCAGAGATGCGCGTTGAGAGGAATCAAGCGGCCGCCAGCAGATCATGGCGCGGCCAGGCTCTTGTCCGCCCGGCAGTCCGCAAGCGGCTTTTGCTTTGCGGAGAACAGCCGCGTGACCGTCATGCCTGTCCGGTTGGTGTTCACCGTCGCGCAGGCGCAGCCGTAGCCATACGAGCCGGTGTTCGTCTTCACCCATTCGCCTTGCGTGAAATCGGGCATGCCCAGCAGCCCCGGCGCCTGGTAGCGGCCCTGCTCGCCCAGTACCCACCGGCCATCCCTGTCTTCGAGATACCAATTGGCGGGGGTCGGATTGTGCAGCCAGCCGCAACGCATTTCCTTTGCCTGCACAGGCGCCGACGCGATCACCAGCAGGACGCCACCCAAAATCGCGAGGTTTGCATGACGGTGGCGAAATGGGCCGAACATCCTGATGTTCCGTTTCCTACATGAATGCTCAACACTAGGGCAAATAGCACCAACCCGATCAAAGCCTTCGAGGAACCGGTACACCGACGCGACTGCTCAGTCGGTGATGGCAAAGGGGCTGGAATCGAAAACGAGGCCAATGGTCCGGCCGGATGCGTCAACTGCCGTCAAGGCGGTCCAATATTCCTGAGCTTCGGAGCCGCGATCGATTTCGATCTCATGGCCAACTGCAGTCACCCGATACAGGCCCTTCGCGGGTACGCAGTTGTTGTTGTGGAGAGCCGCAGCCATCACGGCGTCCCGCCTTTTGACGGTCGTTCGGATCTTGCCCCGATCCGGGATGGCGGCAACGACAGCTTCCGCCAGATCAAACCGGGGACAGGCATAAGCCCGGTAATAGCCCTCATGACTGCGTCCCGAGAGAGAGACCTTCCCATCGGGAACGGCGTTCTCGACCTTCCACGCCTCCAAGGATTGAAGCGTGAGACGAGAGCCGCTTTGAGCGTGCACGAGGGGTGCATAGGTCAGGGACAGGGTGAAGGCGCTGAACAGCGTGAGGACGGGTTTCCAGATCATCGCTGGAAAGAAGCCGTATCAGGCGTCGCACCGTCAATAACGCAGATGCACCGGTACTTCGTCGCGGCGAGGCCCCGGACGCCAAATGGTGGAGTCCCCTGCAATTCAAGAAGTCCGGGCGTGCTGCTTCAGGATCATCTCGAGTGCCGCATCCGCATCACGGCCGGGCAATAGCTGCATATTGGGCTGCTTCAGCAGCCACGCGCCCGCCGCCAGATGATATTTGCTGCGAGCCTGAAAGTCAGTTGCTTCCGTTGCGGCTTCGATCCAGGTCCGCACCCCTTCAGGCAGTCCTGCGACGAAGGAGGCGCAGGCGATGTCGTCGTACTCTTCGGCAGGTGACGACCGCGATGATCGCCGTACCCTCATGATCGTCATCTGCGCCCGGCGTGCCATGGGCATCTACCGCCGTCATTTCACTCCGAAGAATGACAGCGCCTGGGCAGTTTGTGGCGCCTTCCGGTCTTCCTCGCCCGACAGGGAATAGAGGACCGGGATGACGACATCGTAGGGGCCATCGCCCCCGCTCGCCGCTCCAACGAAGCGATAGCGACGGACAAGTGCTCTGCCGGGCTCATCCAGCCAGAAATCACCCTCCCCGGAGTATGGTACCCCGCCGCCGCAATGAGCCGAGATGAAGCCGTTCCCCAGCGCATCCGTCACACGGGCCGGATGGGTGCAATGACCTTCATTCAACCGGATCGATACGGCCTCCACCTGGGACAGCGGGCCGGCAACGAACTCCACCGTGACCGACCTGCTGCGATCCGTATCGCGCTCGACCTTGAGCACGCGAGCGGTGAAATATTCCGACCGAACGGTGTCACGAACCTGTTGGGAGGCCGCTGACGACCGCCCGAGCGAACCCGCGGCCAAAGCCAGCGCGATTGACGCCAGAACTATCAAGGATCTGCGGCGCATTGTCTCTCCGGTACGGTCGCTTCCAGCAACGAAGAATTTGGCGTCGCTCAGGAAGGCTTCAGGGACAAGACCGTGCGGGGCACCGGTACGTTGCCCCGCTCAGAACGCTCACGATGTACCGGTGCCGCGCCCGCTGCTGACACGGCGGCGCCGCCGCGCGATGAATCTCCATGCCGACCACGCTTCTACTTCGCCATGCAGTCCGCGACAGGAAGGGCATCAAACGCCAGCCCTTCCAGCCTGGCAATCACCTCCTGACGGGTGGAGACGTCGAGCAGACGCATGACCTGCGAGATATGGTTGCGGACGGTGAAGTGGGACAGCGAGAGCTTGCGCCCGATTTCCTTGTTCGACAGGCCGAGCGCCAGCAGCCCAAGGATATCGCGCTGTCGCGTCGTCAACTCGGGAATCTCGGCCGGGGCTCGGCTCGCTCTCGCCATATGCGCATGAGGAGAATGCGCCGGAGGGAGGTCTTGCGCGAACCGGACCTGTAGCCGGCATCCTTCCGGCAGCACCGCGCGGATCTGCCCCAGAACGCTCATGTCATCGGCCTCGATAGTCAAATGCAATATTGTTTTCCCACCAAGCCCGTTCAGCCGCCATGGCGCAACCGCGTGTCGGTCCCGCAACGCGCCGTGCCTGTCAGCCCTCTGGCGCGGATTGCGATATTCTCGAAAAGAGGCTCTGGATGACCTGATTTTACTCATGCGGGACAGGTTAGTGCTGCCCACAGTTGCGTCGTATCCGTTAACTTGCAGATGGCGAAAATCCGGCGGCGGATGGCTGAACAATTCTACCAATGGCTATTCCGGGGGGACGAGCGGCACGCTATGAACATCCGGAACGGAGGGACAGGCCCATGGAACGGGCGGACGCGACCACAATCGACGACCCGCGGGATTTCAAGACCGACCTGCGCAGGGCGACGTTGCGTCTCAGCCTGATCTACTGGGCCTGCATGTTCGTCGCTGACAGCATCCTGGGCTACTTCATCGGCATCGATCCAGTCGAGTCAGCGCCACTCAAACTCATCATGTTCGGATCAAGTGCGCTCATGACCTACGTTATGAGCATGCTGCTGTTCCGAATGCGGAGCGTGTCCTTCACCCGAAAAGCACTGCTCTGCTTTGTGATGACGGCGGTGGCGGCGCCGATCTTCACCACGATCGATTTCCTCAACTACATGCTCTGCCAATACCCCAAGCCCGTGAAATTCGATCCCGTCTATTCCGGTTACACCCTGATCGAGGGCGCCTCCATGCTCTTTGGCTGGAGCTGTCTGTTCGTGGCGCTGCTCTATAATTTCGAGGTCCGCGACCGGGAGCGCCGCCTTGCGGCCGTCCGCGAGGAGGCGTTGGCGGCCCAGATGCGCGCACTGCGCTATCAGGTGAACCCCCATTTCCTCTTCAATACGCTGAACTCCATCGCCGGACTGATCGAGGAAGGATCCGCTACGCGCGCCGAACGCATGGTGCTCTCACTCTCAACCTTCCTGCGCACGACCCTGTCGCTCGACCCGATGCATGACGTGCCACTGGAGGATGAGCTGGCCTTGCAGGAGGAATATCTGGAAATAGAACGCGAACGCTTTTCGGACCGGATGGCATTCACCATCGACATGCCCGAGGAAGTGCGAGGCGCGCTCGTGCCAAGCCTCATCCTCCAGCCTCTGATCGAGAACGCCGTCAAGCACGGCGTTGGTGCCACGGTGGGCCGCGTTGAGATCGCTCTGAGCGCGCGCCGCGAAGCCGATCGTCTCCGAGTGACGATTGAAAATGATATGCCGAACGAAACGGCAACAACCCGGCTGGCCGGAATGGGCGTCGGCCTCAGGAACGTGGCCGAACGCCTGCGAGCGCGCTTCCAGAACGACGGACAGTTTTCTTCCGGCCCAATTGCGCCTGGACGTTACCGCGCATCAATCAATCTGCCTTGGAGGCTTGCATGAACGGAGCCCCCGCCCCTGGAACTGCCAAAGATCTCGTCCTTTGGCTCGCCATTGGCATGACAACCCAAGCGTTCGAGTGACATCATGGCAAGATCGTCTCAATCCGAAACATTTTACGAATTGGTGACATCGCGATTGGTCGATTCTTCCAATTCACATGATGAAAGTCTCGCAGACGCCAACGACCGGCAAGACACCAGAGACGCTGCATACTTCACCAACAAGCTCCGCCATGCCGTCGGGTGGCTGTGCATCGTCTACTGGCTCGCTGATTTCCTCGCATGCAGCATACTCTGGCAGTTGTCGGGCATGGACCTGACGCAGTTGGCGCCAAAGAAGTTCATCCTAAATTCCTCCGCAGCCGTCACGACCTTCGGAATGACGTTCCTGTTGCTCAGATTTAGATACATACCGATCCTTCACAAGGTACTTTTGTGCCTTTTGATTTCGATGCTGGCCTCTCCTGTCTACCTTTCCGTCGAATTGCTGATGGATGCCATTCAAAAATATCCAGATCCTCTGGAAATTGATTTCAACGCTGCGGGAAACACTCTGACCTATGGCAGCTCCGCGTTCTTCGGATGGTTATGCTTATTTGTGGCATTGCTCTACAATTTCGAGGTCCGCGACCGTGAACGCAGTCTTGCCGTCGTCCGCGAGGAAGCGTTGACGGCACAAATGCGCGCCTTGCGCTATCAGGTGAATCCGCACTTCCTGTTCAATACGCTGAACTCCATCGCCGGCCTGATCGAGGAGGGATCGGCCACTCGTGCCGAGCGCATGGTGCTCTCACTCTCGACCTTCCTGCGCGCGACCTTGTCGCTCGACCCGATGCATGACGTGCCCCTGGCCGACGAGCTGGCTCTGCAGGAGGAATATCTGGAAATCGAGCGGGAGCGCTTTTCCGACCGAATGGAGTTCACCATCGACATGCCTGAGGAGGTCAGGAGCGCGCTTGTGCCCAGCCTCATCCTCCAGCCCCTGATCGAGAACGCCATCAAGCACGGCGTCGGTGCAACCGTCGGCAAGGTGGAGATTGCGCTTCGCGCACGCCGGGAGGCCGATCGCCTCCGCGTCACGGTCGAGAACGACATGCCGGTCCGGGACGAAGGCGTCAAACCTGCCGGCATGGGGGTTGGCTTGCGCAATGTTGCCGAACGCCTGCGGGCGAGATTCCAGGAGGAGGGATCGTTCTCTTCCGGACCGGCCGCGCCCGGGCGCTATCGCGCATCGATCGATCTGCCATGGAGACTTGCATGAGCGGAATGTCTGTCCTCGTCGTCGACGACGAGCCGCTCGCGCGGCGCAGGCTGACCCGGCTGCTCGGCAAGATGGAGTGGGTCAGTCATATCGACGAAGCCGGCGACGTCGCCCAGGCCTGTCAGCGGGCCGACCAACACCGGCCCGACATTCTGTTGCTCGACATCCAGATGCCGGGCGGCACGGGCTTCGAGGTGCTGGAACGCCTCCCCCATCCCCCTCCCGTGGTCGTGTTTGTCACCGCCTTCGATCACCACGCCCTGCGTGCCTTCGAGGCCAGCGCCATCGACTACGTCACCAAGCCCATCGAGCCGGGCCGGTTCCGCATCGCCATGGACCGGGCGCGCAACGCCGCCGGTTCGCGCCGACAGAGCGACAGGATCGCGGAGTTGCAGGAAACGGTCACATCGCTCAAACGAGCCCTGAACAGCCGGGACAAGCGTGCCGGCGAGTTTTGGGTAAAGTCACAAAGGGAGTATCTGCGGATCGCGCCGGAAAGCATCGTCCGCTTCCAGGCTGACCGCGACTATGTGCGAATTCACGTCCGCGACGCCGACTATCTCTATCAGGAAAGTCTTGCTTCGCTTGAACGCCGGCTCGACCCGACCGACTTCCTGCGCATCCACCGCAGCACGATCGTGCGCCGAAGCGCGATTGCACGGATCAAGACGGCCCCCTTCGCCGCCCTGATCGCCGTGCTGTCCGACGGCACCGAAGTGCGCGTCGGACGAACCTATGCCTCCGGAATAAGAGCCAGCATCGCTCGGCCGGCCTAAAGCGCGATGAGATTTGGATGAATCGTCATCGCGCTTTAGGTTGTTGTTTGCGCATGATCTTTCCGGAAAACCGCTTCGCACTTTTCCGGATCATGCTTTAGAGCGAGGTTTGCCGGAAATGATCGGTGTACCGGTACGACGGAAGCGATTGCCCTCCCCGTTGCAAATTCACCAACAATACCGCGTCGGTCCTGGTCGAATTTCGCCGGGACGCACACGGAACGGGAATTTGGCGAGATGCCGAAGATGCTTGTGACAATCGGGGTGCTCATATTTGGGGCGGTCATCCCGATCCTCGAGATCAGCGTGACACACGTGTTCAATCCCGAATGGACGCCGCACATGCGGTTTCACGAGGTCTGGCAACTCATCACCAACTGCGCGCTGGCCGCATTGAGCCTCTGGCTCGTCTGGCGCCGCGGCCAGATCATGTTGGCGAGCATCATCGGTCTTTGCGTGATGGGCGGCATCCTCGCCTCGCATGCCCTTTCCAGCCTCTACGGAGGATCGCTGACCTACCCCGGCGGTCTTGAACGGAACATCCTTGGCCTGCACATCACCGAAATCATCCCGCTCGTTTCGGTCGTGCTGTTCGCTTCGGCCATTGTCGCTACTCGCCTGCAAGTCAGAGAGCACCACTAGTGTCGTAGCGCGATGACCGTCTCCGGCCAGTCAGGGATGGTAGGCTTCAAGCCAGGAAATCCGCCGGGCGACCACCTCGAGCTGGCAGGTGTCGTAGATGAGGAGACCGCCCGTTCCACCGGCCATGCCGGACTGCGCGACCTGTTCGTCGCATTCAGCCCAACGGACCTTGATCCATTCGCGCTGAAGCTGCCGCAGCCGCGACCGGGCTTCGTTGCCCGCCATGCGAGACATGGTCTCGCGCCAGGCATCGTTGAGCTTGCGATCCAGGCGCTCATATTCCTGTGCCGCGCAGTCGCGCATCGCAGCCGTTTCTCCGCCGCTCCGTGAGGCGCATTTGCCGAAATCCGGGGACAAGCGGGATTCCACCCGCGCGGCCGGTTCGGCGCGCAGCAATGCGGTCGATTGCCCGCATGAGATTGCCAGGAGAACCAATGCCAGACGCCTCATTGTTTCGGGCGATCCGGCGTGTCGGCGGCATCGAACGTGCTGAGCGTGTAACCATCGCCCCCTGAAGTCGTCATGACCCTGCCCTCGCACTGCCGGATGCGATGTCTGTAGCTGTGGCTGGTTTCGAGCTGTTGCCCTGGCAGGTCAGCGCGCAGTCCACCGTTGTGATACCAAATCGTGGCGTCGTAGCGCGCCGTCTTGGGGCCGAGCCGCTCGATCCCCTTGGTCAGAAGGTTGGTCTCCCGCGTGTTGCCGTTCGCATCGATGGCTCGGGGGACGATCTGCCTGCGATCCTCCGCATAGGTCGCTTCCAGCGACGCAACACATGCCCGATGCGACTTGAAGCTCTTCGTCACGGGCGAAATCGGCAGGCGTCCGCCGGCATGAGCCAGAGTCGGCAGGCACAGAGTCGCGGCCGCCCAGCCAATGGCCAAACTTGCCCGACGCGTCGCATTTCCCATCCGGCATCTCTCCTGAACCGCCAGCCCATCTGTGGCCAGCGTCGCCGGCTTCCGTCAACGAAGGCGATGCACCGGTACGCTTTCGCAAGTGGCGTCCGCGGCCTCCTTGTAGTTTGAAAGCGCTGATGATTTGTCCGACCAGCGAGGTGGCCCATAGTGATCCCTGCCCATGCCCGCGCCTTCGCGCTGACCTTGCTGCTGCCGGTCTGCGTGCTGGGCGCCTGCGGTAATTCCCACGCCGGCTCCAGCGAACCTGGACGGCTTGTGATACTGGCTCAGAACACGAGCGCCGCGCGGTCCAAGCACACCGCCACTCCGACGCAGCCCCTCAGCGAGTCTGACCGGATTTCGCTCGATATGGTGAGCAACGCCTGCAAGACTCAGGACTATCGGACATTCTTCAATGCCTTCGCGAGCTCGAAGGCCGTTCGCCAAAAATATAGCGCGGCGGAGGTCCGCTACGCGGTGCTGGGTCCACGCGGAGAGAAGATTTCGGAGCGAACCTTTGATGCACCGAACTATCCGAGCTTTCCCGTCAAGATGCAGGATTACCACTACAAGCCAGCGAAGCCGTCCCGCGCAGGAGACGCTGACGAATATCTCGATCTCCAGTTCAACCAGAGCCAGAGCAACGACCTCTCGGTCGAATGGTCGCGCATCCACTATGACGGCCAGTCGAGCGGCGGGGATGGCATCGGCAACCCGCTGGACGCCAACGGCAAGCCGATTCCGAAGGGAACGCATCCGGATCCGGAAGGCCAGTTGCTATTCCACCCGACCGCCGACTGCTGGGAATTCGCAGAGGATACCCGCTGGGAACGGAAAAAATGATCCATATAAACGTTCAATGCTTGCTGACACACCTCTGCATTCTCGCGGCGGATTTCGCCCGAGCTTTGCATCCTCGCTCTGCCCTCTAAGCCAAGAGGGCGCAGGGAAGGCCGGGTGCTGACCTTGCTGAACCCGTCCGGCGTCGACACCACCACCTGCGTCGCATTGAGATAGGCGTCATACCGGTTCGACGTCGTCACCCGTCGGCAACGCAGAGCCATCCAGGTCAGCACCGCCCGATCCGGAAGCCTTCTGCGTCACCGACCATCTGCCGGTTCCGCCGACGGCGGAGGGGCCGAACTACGGCGGAGAGAGCTAACTGCCGCGGAGAAGATCAAGGCAAATCGAAAATGGTTCGCTTGGCGCCAAGAACCCCTGCCCCACCGAGCGTCAGTATATCCACGGCACAGGACAACCCTGTAGCCGGACGCGGCGCCGGCGTCGGGAAGCCCCGGCCAGTCGTCAAGGCTAGCCCCTAGCGAGCAATCTCGGCTACCCGCTCCAGCTTCTGCAGGCAACGCGAGGTGCGGACCAATTCCGGCATGTCCTCGTCCGGGAAGTTCGTCTTCCAGTCGGTGACGCCGACCTCGCCAACATACATGTCGCCTCTGGAGTCCAGCGCGATGCCATGCGGCGCGAGGAACTTGCCGCTTGCGAGACCTGGGCCATCCTCGCCGCCGAGCCGCGCGATGCGCTTGCCCTTTGCGTCCACGATCGACAGCCGCGGGCCGAGATTGGGCACCTTGCGGTTGACCGGCATGGCGGGGCCGAGCTCGCCAATAACGAAGGTGGGGTTCTTAGCCCCGCCGCAACAGCACAATGCGCACGGCCGGTGCAGATTGTTCCACTGCGTCTCGTATTTTCCGTTGCCGTCGAACACCTGCACGCGATGGTTCTCGCGATCGGCGACATAGACCCAGCCATCAGCATCAGCGACGATATTGTGCACGATGTTGAACTGGCCGGGATCGGTACCGGGCGCGCCCCAACTCTTGACCAGCTTGCCGTCCGGCGTGAATTTGTGGATGCGGGCGTTGCCGTAGCCGTCGGAAACGTAGATCTCGCCCTTCGGCGACAAAGCGGTGTGGGTGCAGCGATGGAAGGGATCGCCGCTCATGAACGGCGCGGGCTTTTCGGGGACGCCGATCGTCAGCAGGACCTTGCCGTCCGTCGTACACTTGCGCACGGTGTGGTCGCCGTCGTCGGTGCAGTAGAGATTGTCGTCGGCATCGATGTGCAGGCCGTGGGCGCGGGAGAACAGCCCCTCGCCAAAACTGCGCAGGAAATTGCCGTCGCGGTCGAACACCACCATCGGATGGGCGCCGCGGTTGAAGACGTAGATGCGATCCTTGCTGTCAACCGCGACGGAGGCGACATCGGTGAGCTGCCAGCCATCCGGCAGCTTCGCCCAATTGTCGACGACGCGGTAGCGATGCTCCCCCGAGCCGAGAATGGCTGACACCTGATCTCCCATCATTGCAAGCGCGCGATGCGGGATGGCTTAGCCGAACGTGCAGCCCTTGGATTCGAGCACCTTGCCGATGCCGGAGAGCTCGAGAATGTCGCCGCCGGCCTTGAGCGCCTTCATCACGCCGGCTTCCTTGTCCTCGCGCGCCGCCGACTTGGCGCAGACGTCGGCGATGTTCTCCTTCGGCACGATCACGACGCCGTCGTCATCGGCGCTGACGATGTCGCCGGGGCGGACGGCAATGCCACCGATGACGATCGGCTGATTGATGGTGCCGAGGGTCTCCTTGACGGTGCCTTTCATGCAGAGGCCGTAGGAGAAGACGTTGAAGCCGGTGTCACGCACCGCAAGACCGTCGCGAACGCCGGCATCCGTGACCAGCCCGACGATACCCTTGGCCACGCAGGCCGTCGCCAGCACCTCGCCGAAGCCGCCCTGCTCGGGATGATCGCCCGCGCTCACCACGAGCACGTCGCCCGGCTTGGCCAGCGAGATCGCCGTGATCAGCATCATGTTGTCGGCTGGATGGCAGCTCACCGTCAGTGCCGGCCCGCAGGCGCGCATCCCGGAATAGATCGGCTTGATGCGGGAGGTCAGCGCGCCCGATCGCCCCTGCGCCTCGTGAAGGGTGGACGGAGGAAACTTCTTGATGCGCTCGACAAGCTCGGCGGCGGGCCGATCGAATGTCCTGATTACATGCACCATGGTAACCTCCTTGCGGTCGCGATCTCCGTTACACCTCCATAACCAACCGCCCTGGGGCGGCAAATTCAGATTTTAGGATTGCCGCATCGTGTTTCGTTATGGCTCGTCCTTCGGCCCATCCGGAGGCGACGTTGGGCCAGCCGCGGCGATGGCAGCCGAGCCGAGCTGGGCATCGAACGGCCCCCAGGTCTTGACGATGATCTCGAGCAGGATCTTGTAGACGGCGAATGCGGCGTCGGACAACGCAGCGTTATCGGAAATGCATAGCGACATCTGCTGCGAGGCCGACGGCGCGTTGATCCGCCGGATGCAGAGTTCGTCGAGGTTCGGCAACTCCCTTGCGATCGACATCGGCAGCACTGCCGCCCCCACTCCGGCGGCAATCGCCGAAGACAGGGTCGATTGGGAATGGATCTCGGCGACGATGCGCGGGCGGAGTCCCACCTCGGCGCAGACCCGCTCGACCGTCTGTCGCAGGAAGGATTCCCGATATGGAAGAAGCAGGTCGAATTGCGCGACCTCCGCCGCCGAAACCTCCTCCGAAGGCATCTGCTCCGGATACATGCTGCGGGGCGCGACAAGATAGAAGTACTCGCGCATCAGCGGCTTGTAATCGAGACCGGTCACGGGGCGTTCGCCGTAGAGGACGGCCATATCCATGCTCCCCTTCAGCATCATCTCGCTGAGCATGACCCCGGAGCTGTCGTAGATGTGGGGCACGATGCCGGGATAGCGTTCGCGGATCTGCATCAGCAGCGGGGTCGCCAGCAATGCCGCCGAGCTGAGCGGGGCCAGACCGATCGTGACGTTGCCGGTCAGCTCCGGCTTGTTGTCCAGAATGGTGCGCCTCGCCTCTTCGATCTGCCGCTGGATCGACTTGGCATAGCGGTAGAGGATTCGTCCGGCTTCGGTGGGCTTGACCCCGCGGGCGCTGCGGTCGAGCAGCTTGCACTTGAAATCCGCCTCCAGGCTCGCAATGTGCTGGCTCAGGGCCGGCTGCGCGACATTCAGCACCTTCGCCGCGCTCGTCATGCTTCCGAGATCCACGACCTTGATGAAGGCCTCCAAACGTTTCGTATCCAATACGGCGTCTCCGGATATCCAGTCAGGGAGCAATGCAGCAGCAATAGGCTGAAGCTATGGGATCAGAAGGAATTGTTCTTACCACCGGGAACCTGAGGGGCCTATAGCTAGTGCTAAACTCGTCCGCCGCTCGCGTTGCAGCCGACGCCACCAGCGGGTTGGACGGTAGCAGAGGAGCCCACGCGGATGGGATTTTCGGACTATCGGACGGCCCTGGTGACGGGCGCATCCTCCGGAATAGGGGCTGCGACGGTTCGCCGCCTGAGTGCGGAAGGGCTCGAAGTCTACGCCGTCGCCCGCGACGCCGCTCGCCTGAGCGCCCTGTCCGCAGAGACCGGCTGCCGCCCGTGCGCAGTCGACATCAGCGACCTCGATGCGCTTGCCTCATTGGCGAAGTCAGCCGAGTTCGACGTCCTGGTCAACAATGCCGGCCAGTCCCGGCGCGGCAATATCCTGGACACCACGCCCGAGGATGTCGACGCCCTCATCGACGTCAATTTGCGCGCGGTCCTGCATCTGACGCGGCTGGTCGTGCCGGGCATGGCGCGCCGCGACCGCGGCCATGTCGTCAACATCTCCTCGATCGCCGGCCATTACGCGTTTGGCGGCGGCAACACCGTGTATCACGCCACGAAGGCGGGCATTCACTCGTTGTCGCAGCAACTGCGCGTCGATCTCTACGGGACCAGGGTTCGCGTCACCGAGATATCGCCGGCCCGGGTCGAGACCGAGGTTTTCGGCCGGCTGCTGGGTGATCTCGCCGAAGCCAAGCGCCGCTTCTTCGACGACTATGATTCGCTTCAGCCCGAGGACATCGCGAATTCGATCGCGTTCGCGGTTGGATCGCCGGCGCGCATGAATGTCGCCTTCATGGAAGTCCTGCCGACCCAGCAGGTCGTCGGCGGCCTCAATTTTGCACAGAAGAGCCGGCCGCCTGCGGAGTGACGCATGAACGCCCCGAACTCGACAGGCCGTCAACGCGGAACGTGACTGTGGACCTCTCTAAAATCGAACAACTCGTCGATCTCGTTACGCGCTCCTCCATCGCGGAGCTGGACCTCACGCAGGACGGCACCCGCATCCGCATCCTCAAGCGCGCGTCTGCAGGCGCGTCTGGGGTCCCGGCACAGCCTGCGAACCGGGTCGAGGTCGAGGCCCCTGCTCACCATCACCAGGAAAATCCTGCTCCCGAGGCTGCCGCCGACATTGTCGTGCCCGCGCCGATGCATGGCATCTTCTACCGGGCCGCGGCGCCAGACGAGCCGCCGCTGGTCGAGGTCGGCGCGCGGATCGAGGCCGGGCAGAAGATCTGCATCATCGAAGCGATGAAGACCTTCATCGATATCGCCGCCGAGGCGCCCGGCGTCGTGCTCGCGGTCCTCGCGGAGAACGGTGAGGAGATCGCGGCGGGTCAAGCCCTGTTCCGGATCGGTCCTGCGGGTTCATCCTGATGTTCGACAAGGTCCTGATCGCCAATCGCGGCGAGATCGCGCTTCGCATCCAGCGCGCCTGTCGGGCGATGGGTCTCAAGACGGTCGTCATTCACTCGGAAGCGGACCGCGACGCCCGCTATGTCGCACTCGCCGACGAGGCGCTCTGCATCGGGCCGGCGCCGGCAAGCAGCACCTATCTCAACGTTGCGGCGATCCTGCTCGCGGCCGAGGTCAGCGGCGCCCAGGCGATCCACCCGGGTTACGGCTTCCTCTCGGAGAGTGCGGAGTTCGCCGATCGGGTCGCGCGCGCCGGTCTCACCTTCATCAGCCCGCCGGCCGATTGTATCCGGACCATGGGCGACAAGGTCGCGGCCAAGCGCGCGATGCGGATGGCGGGCGTGCCTTGCGTGCCCGGGCCGGACAGCGCCCTGCCGGACGATCCGGCCGAGGTGCGCGCGATCGCGCGAGGCATCGGATATCCCGTCATCGTCAAGGCCGCCGGCGGCGGCGGCGGGCGTGGCATGCGGATCGTGCGCAGCGAAGGCGCGCTGGACGAGGCGCTTGCGCTGACCCGCGCGGAAGCAAGCAAGGCCTTCAAGAACGCTGCGGTCTATATCGAGAAATTCCTCGAAAAACCGCGCCATATCGAGATCCAGGTGCTGTGCGACCAGCACGACAACCATCTCTGGCTCGGCGACCGCGACTGCTCGCTCCAGCGCAGGAACCAGAAGGTTGTCGAGGAAGCTCCCGCGCCTGGCATCGACCGCGCGCTGATCGAGCGGGTGGGCGCAAGCTGCGTCGAGGCCTGCCGGCGGATCGGCTATCGCGGCGCCGGCACCTTCGAATTCCTCTACGAGGACGGGCAGTTCTTCTTCATCGAGATGAACACGCGCGTCCAAGTGGAGCATCCCGTCACCGAGATGACGACGGGCATCGACATCGTCAAGGCGCAGATCCGGATCGCGCAAGGCGAGCCGCTGGGCATCGCGCAAGGCGACATCGCGCGTATCGGCCATGCCATTGAATTCCGCATCAATGCCGAAGACCCCGCCACTTTCGCGCCCTCGCCCGGCACGGTGACGTGCTGGGATGTTCCCGGCGGCATCGGTATCCGCGTCGATTCGCATATCACCGCCGGCGCCACCGTTCCCCGGCACTATGACTCGCTGATCGGCAAGCTGATCGCCCATGGCAGCACCCGCGAGGAAGCAATGGCGCGTGCGCGTGTCGCCTTGTCCGAGCTGCGCGCCGAAGGCATCCGGACCAACGTGCCGTTGCATCAGGCGATCCTCGCCGATCCCGCATTCTGCCGTGGCGGCTACGACATCCACCATCTCGAGCACTGGATGAATGCGAAGGTAGCCGCGCCATGACGACGCCGGACCGGCCGCGGATCAGCCTGCTCGGGACATCGGCCCTTCTGTTCGAGGCGCCCGGCGCATTCGACCTGCCGCACCAGCGGCGCATCTGGGCGCTGGCGGCCACTGCATCGAAATGGCCTGACATCCGCGAGGCCATTCCCGGCATCACCAACATGATGCTGACCTTCGAGACCCCTCCGCGCGAGCTGGACGCCCTGATCGCCGCGCTCAACGACGGCTGGGACGCGGCGGAAGGCCTCGCAATCGGCGGCCGCGAGATCAGGCTGCCCGTCACCTATGGCGGCGAGATCGGATCGTCGCTTCAGTCCGTCGCCGATCATTGCGGCCTGTCCGCCGACGACGTGGTCTCGATCCACGCCGCCCCGCTCTACACGGTGTTCGCGCTCGGCAGCCATCCCGGCTATTGCTATCTCGGCGGCATGGACCCGCGCATCACCATGCCGCGGCGGCAGACGCCGCTGCAACGCTCCGCGGGCGGCTCGGTGTCCATCGGCGGATCGCAGACCGGTGTCTCCGCATCGCCCGGGCCCAGTGGCTGGCACGCCATCGGGCACACGAGCTGGACCTTCTTCGATTCGTCCTGGCCGACACCTGCCGCGCTGACTCCGGGCGATACGATCCGGTTCGTGATCGAACGGGTGATCCGGTGATCGAGATCCTGTCAGTCACAGGGCCCGCCAGCGTCCAGGATCTCGGCCGCTTCGACCAGTATCGCTTCGGGGTCGGCACGTCCGGTGCGATGGACGATGTCGCCCTGCGCGCCGGCAACATCCTTCTCGGCAACGACGAGAACGCCGCCGGCATCGAAATCCCGATGCTGCCGTTCAAGCTTCGTTTCGACCGCAACATGGCCTTTGCGCTCACGGGCGCCGATGTCGAGGCCGAGATCTCGGGACGCGTGATCCCGCCATGGTGGCGGTCGCGCGCCCGTACCGGCGATGTCTTGACCATCAAGGCAATGCCCCGCGGCGCACGACTCTATCTGACCGTTGGCGGTGGTATCGACGTGCCCATGGTGCTGGGCTCGCGCAGCACGCAGTTTCGCGGCGAGTTCGGCGGCTGGCACGGGCGGCCGCTCCAGGTGGGCGACATCCTGCCCTGTGCGGCATCCACCGCGACCATCGGCGAGCTCGGTGTCGAGCCGGCCGAGATCACGCTGGCGCGGCCGAACACCGCCGCGGACGAGACCATCGTCAGGGTCGTGATTGCCGGCGAGTATGACGGGTTCGACGCCGCCACGCAGGCGCTGTTCTGGTCCAGCAGCTGGAAGATCACGCCGCAGAGCAACCGTTACGGCTACCGCCTGCAGGGCCCCGCCGTGAAGCCGAAGGCGCCGATCGAGAAGCGCTCACACGGCATCGTCCCCGGCGTCATCCAGATTCCGCCGAACGGACAGCCGATCATCCAGATGCGCGACGCGCAGACGTCCGGCGGCTACCCGAAGATCGCAACCGTGATCGGCGCCGATCTGTGGCGCGTCGGGCAGGCGCGGCTTGGCAGCAGGCTGCGGTTCGAGCAAACTGCTTATACCGACGCGTTGGCAGCCGAGGCCGAGATGTCGGCCTATCTCGATCGGCTCAGGACCAATGTGCGCCTTGTCGAGGAGACCAGAATATGCCGATCAAGCTGACCGATATCGCACGTCTGGCGCAGATCCTCGAAAAGTCCGGCGTCGACACGATCGAAATCGAGGAACCCGGCCAGTCCCTGAAACTCGTCGTCGACACGGGCCCGCGAATGGCTGCGTCTGCCGCGCCCGCCGCGCCCGCCGCGCCTGCCGCGCCTGCCATAGACCATTCCGTCATCGCCAAAGCCGACGTCGCAGGGCATTTCCTTGCCGCTCATCCCTGGCGGGACCAGCCGTTCGTCGCACAGGGCCAGCGCATCGAGGCCGGCACGACCGTAGGCCTCGTCAAGATCGGGCTCTTGTATGCGCCCATCGTGGCGCCGGCCGCCGGCACCGTCGATGCCGTGATCGCGGAGACCGGCGCAACGGTCGGCTACGGCACACCAATTGTGCGCATCCGCCCGCTCAGTTGAGCAGCACTGTTGCCGGCGTGACTTCGCCGCCGCCCTGCTCGATCACGCGCCGCACGGTGGCAGCGAGATTGACCGATCCGGGCGTGTCGCTGTGGATCAGGATCGATCGCGCGTCGACCTTGATCGACTTGCCCTCGATGGTCTGCACCGTTCCGCTGTCGAGGAAGCGCTTGACCCGCTCGGCCACCGCCTCGGTCGAGGTGATGACGGAGTTGGGAAGCTTGCGGGACACCAGGTGGCCGTGCTCGTCATAGGCGCGGTCAGCCAGGAACAGCGTGAGGATGCGAAGGCCCACCTTGCGCGCGGCGCGCACGATCTCGGCATCAGGCTGCGAGAACACGATGAAATCGCGATTGATAGTCGCAATCGCACGGGCCACGACATCGGCCATGTCGGGGTCGGCATTGACCATGTTGCCCATAGCGGCGTGGAAGCTGACATGGGTCACACGATGGCCTGCATTGGCCGCGATCGCCTGCAAGGCGCCGATCTGATAAACCATGTGCTTCTCGAGCTCGGCGGCGTCCATCTGGATCACGCGGCGGCCAAATCCGAGAAGGTCGGGCAGGCCCGGATGGGCGCCGACCTCGACCCCCTTCTGCTTCGCCAGGCGCACCATGCGATCCATGATGATGGGATCTCCGGCGTGGAAACCGCACGCCACGTTGGCCGACGAGACGATGCCCATCAGCGCCTCGTCGTCGCAGATGCGATAGTTGCCGAAACCTTCGCCCATGTCCGAATTGATGCCGATTTTCATGTTCGTACCCTGCTCTTGTTATTGTTGACGTCCACTCAAAGCGCTCGATAGAGATCCGCGGTCGCACGCAACTTCGCGAGGTAGTCGTTGACGGGAGCCATGGCCGCGACCGCGTCCTGGTAGCTCACCTCACTGAAGGCGATGACCGATCCCGGTGCCGCCTGGCCGAGGCGCCAGAGATCGGCCTGGATCACGGCCGCCATCTTCGGATAGCCGCCGGCCGTATTGGCATCGCTCATCTGGATGATCGGCTCACCGGCCGGCGGCACCTGCACGACGCCGGCCACCACACCGTGCGAGCGCATCTCGACAGGCGCGTCCAATGTCAGCCTGCCGCCGGTGAGACGGTAGCCGCCCCGATCGCTCTGGGCGCTGATCTTCCATCGCGTCGACCAGAACGTCGCCTGCATCGCCTCCGAGAACAGCTCGTACTCGCCGGCCCGCATGACGCGTATCCGCAGCACACGGTCATCCGCAGGAGCTGTGCCCGCGATCGCAACGTCCGGCGGCGCGACGCCGAAGTCGCAGCGGCCGTCGCTGCCATGCGACGAACTTCCAATCGGCACGACGTCGCCCGCCTGCAAGGTACGGCCCTCGAGCCCGCCGAAGCCGCCGCGCATGTGCGTGCTGCGCGAGCCCAGCACGAGCGGAACATCGATGCCGCCGCCGAACGTCATGTAGACCCGCGCACCACGCCGCGGCGCGGTGATCGCGAGAATGTCGCCCGCCTTCGCCCGCGTGCACCACCACGGCCGAACGGCCGATCCAGCCAGCGTCGCGTCGTGATCGGCGCCGGTGAGCGCAAATGCGGTGTCGGCCGAAAAGCGCAGGCGGAACGGAAAGGTCTGGATCTCGATGCCGGCCGCGTTGTCGTCATTGCCGAGCAGCGCATTGCCGGCGGCGAGCGCGACGGGATCCATGGCCCCCGACGTGCTCACGCCGAAACGGCGCGCGCCATGGCGGCCCAGGTCCTGGATGGTGTTGAAGGCGGGGCTGGTCAGGATCTCGATCATAGTTCGATCCGATCGATCCTGAATCGGACACGGTCGCCCGGAAGCATGAGCGAGGGCTGTTCGGAATTCGGATCGAACATCGCGACCGAGGCCCAGCCGATGGCGTTCCATCCATTCGGACTTGTCAGCACCGCGACGCCTGTCTGCATCCCGCCGATCGTCACCGAGCCCGCGCGCATGTTGAGCGACGGCACGGATTTGCGCGGCATGTAGATGCGTGGATCGAGGCCGTGGAGATAGCCGAACCCCGGCGAGCTCGCGACCGCACAGACGGTGTATTCGCCTTCGCTGTGAATCCTGATGACGTCGCGCTCGGACAGTCCGGCGCGGCTCGCAACCGCCGGCAAATCGAAGCCGAGCTCACCGCCATAGACCACGGGAATCTCGATGAGCTTGCCGTCGGCCTTCCGGCCAGGCACACGATGCCAGAGTTCAACGATCGAAGCGCTGAGCATGCCGATATCCGCCGGCGGCTGCTCGAATACGAGCATCACATTGGTGACGCCAATGACAGCCTCCTGGACGTTGGGCCAGGTGGAAACCGCATCCGCAAGGGCCCAGATGCGGCCCTGCTGCACCAGGTCGAAATCACCCGGTGCCTCGACCAGCATCGCAAGCGTGCCGATCAGGCTGATCTTCGGGCTTTTCTCGATCGTGCCGACAAAAGGAGCGTTGGGCTGATTAATCGACAAAAGGGCCTCGCTGGTCGAACGCCCGTGGCGCTGCCACCCCTAAAGCGCGATGAGATTTGGATGAATCGCCATCGCGCTCCAGGTTGTTGTTACGCATGATCTTTTCGGAAAACCGCTTCGCACTTTTCCGGATCATGCTTTAGATCTAGCCAAGCGACGCAAGCCGATCCAAGACGATGTTCGTCTGCGGGTATAAGGGATGTCGATTGCCCGCAAGACGCTGCGCTCGCCTCCGGCTTCAGTGACGCGCAATGACGTGATTGCTCGGCGACTCCCACCGCGCCACGACTTCCTCGCCCACCGCGTATCGGAGCCCGGCCTGCTGCGACTGGTTCTGCTCGAACACAATGATCTGGCCGCCACTCGGCGTCTTGAGATAGTAGTGACTGACGAACCCGCGATAGATGGCCTGGTCGACGCGCGCCGTCACGCTGTTGGCGCGTTGCGACGCCGGGCTTTGGCCAGCGCGCTCGACCACGATCGCCTCGGGCCTGATCGAAACCATCACGTCGCTGGCCGACGACGGGATCTGATCGACCTGAAGGCTCAATTCGGGCGAGACACGAATGACCGCTCCGCTGCCGTTGCGCTGCTCGACGGGCCCCTGAAACAGATTTGACGCGCCGATGAACTGCGCGACGAATTTCGAGGCCGGACGCTGGTAGATTTCCGTCGCCGAACCGACCTGCTCGAGCTTGCCGTCGCGCATGACCACGATCTTGTCGGCCATGGTCAGGGCTTCGTCCTGGTCGTGGGTCACCATGACGGTGGTCAGACCGAGCCTGCGCTGAAGCGCGCGCAGCTCGACCTGCATGCTCTCGCGAAGCCCCTTGTCGAGCGCCCCGAGCGGCTCGTCGAGGAGCAGCATGGCGGGCTCGATCACGAGGGCGCGCCCCAGCGCGACGCGCTGCTGCTGGCCGCCGGAGAGTTGCGCCGGATAGCGCTTTCCGAAGCTGGAGAGCTGGACCAGATTGAGGGCCTCGCCCACCTTCCTCGCGGCATCCGCCTTGGATATGCCGCGCATCTCGAGGCCAAAGGCGATGTTCTCCTCGACGGTCAGATGAGGAAACAGCGCGTAGTTCTGGAACAGCATTCCGACGTTGCGGCGATGCACGGGAACGTCGGTCATCCTCTTGTCGTTCACGAAGACGTCGCCGGATGTCGGGCGGATCAGCCCCGCGATCATGCGCAGGCAGGTGGTCTTGCCGCATCCGCTCGGACCGAGCAGCGCCACCATGTGGCCAGGCTCGATCGTGAGCGAGACGTCGTCGACCGCGACGGTGCGGTTATATTCCTTGCTGAGGCGGTCAAGCCTGACTTCGGAAGACCTCATGGTAGCCTGTCCTAGCTCGTGAACACCTGATTATAGCGCTCCAGCCACGGACCGCGGCGCGGAACGATGAACTTCCAATCCGGCGTGAACAGTCCGAGATCGGTTGCCTTGGTGTCGGGATAGGCCAGGAACTTGGCCGTCTCCGGCTTGAAGTCGATGCCGCCGACCGAGGGCGCGCTGAGCGTCTGCTCGGACAGCATCTTGGCGACCGAGGGCTCCAGAATGCGGTTGATCAGGGCACAGGCGAGCTCCGGCTCGGGCGCATTCTTGACCAGCGTCATGCTGTTGATGCCGGTGAACGCACCTTCCTTGGGGAAGGTCATGTCGATCGGCATGCCCTTGGCCGTGTGCGGATAGATCGCCTTCGAATATTCGATGCCGCCGATCGTCGCCTGGCCCTGGGCCACCTGGAGCACCTGCGCCTCGCTGTCGTAGATCGTCAACACGTTGGGCTTGAGGGTCGAGAGCTTGTCCCAGCCGCTATCGACCAGGTATTGCGCCTCCTTCAGCGGCTTGCCGGTCACGAGCGCCGTCGCCACGATGAGCATCAGCACGCTCTGGGTGTTCTTGGGCGTGTTCAAGAGAATCTGCTTGCGATATTTCGCATCGAAGATCTGCTCATAGCTCTCGAGCGGCTTCGTCACCTGCGGATTGATGAACATGGCGGCGCTGGAGATCGAGAAGCCGACGCCATAGCCGTCCTCGAAGAGATAGCGCGGATAGACCTTCGCAAGGTTGGGAATCCTGGCCGCATCGAGCTTGTCGATCAGCTCCTCCTGCTTGGCCTGGGGGATGCCGACGTCGTCCATCATCATCATGCTGAAGCGCGGCGTGTCGCGGGTGGCGCGGAGAGCAGCGATATTCGAAAGTGTTGCGCCTTCGATCGTGAAGACGCGGCATTTGAACTCGGCCTCGAACTTGGGAATGACCTCTTTCTGGATCAGCTTGCCCAGCGCCGAGTTGTAGACGCCGACATGCAGTTGCTTGGCGTCCTGCGCCCACGACCGGCTGATGATCGTCGGGAACGCAACCGCGGATGCACCGGCCTTAATGAGAGTCCTACGTGTCAGCTTCATGGGTCCAATCTCCATCTAACCAATGCACATCAGGCAGCCAGCGCGCGGCGAAGGCCGACCAGTTTCTCCAGCAGCAGCACGCCGACCATCGCCATCAGGATGATGATCGTCGACATCGCCGGCACGGAAGGGTCAAAGACGTTGACCAGTTGCCGCATCAGGACGAGCGGCACGGGCGAGTATTCCGAGTTCGCCAGCCACATCGTGACCGGGTAATTGTCGAAGGACACCATGAAGGCGAACAGCCCGCCGGCAGCGACGCCCGAGGCGATCTGCGGCAGCGTCACGCGCCAGAAGGTCGTCAGCCGGTTTGCGCCGAGGGTGCGCGCGGCATCCTCCAGGTTTTCGTCCACGAGCTGGAGGCTGGTGACGACGGTGCGGATGACATAGGGCGACGTCACGACCACGTGCCCGATCAGGAGATTGAGCCGCGCATCCTGCGAGCCGAGCTTGGTCAGGACCTGAAGCAGCGCCAGGCCGGTGACCAGCGCCGGGAAGATCAGCGGCGACAGCAGGAACCCCTTGATCGCCGCCAGCCCGAAGAACCTGCCACGGACCAGCGCAAAGGCCGCGGGCACGCCAAACAGGAGCGAGCCCGCCGTCGTGCCGAGCGCGAGCAGAATGCTCAGCCTCATCGCCTCGAGGAAGTCGCGGTCCTGGAGGACCTTGGCGTACCATTTCAGCGTGAAGCCTTGCGGCGGGAACGTCACGAAATAGGAATCGGAGACCGACACCGCCATGACGAGGAGCAGCGGCGCCAGGATGAACAGCATCATGCCGGCGGTGATGGTGTAGAGGATGATGGCGCCGAAGCCGGAAAACCGCTCGTCCATCACTCGGCCCTCCTGAGGCGCCGGCCTTCCAGAAGCCACATCGAGACGCCGTTCACCGCGAGGACGAGGCCGACGAGGACGACAGCGATCGCGGCACCGAACGGCCAGTCGTAGACGACGAAGATTTGCTGCTCGATCAGATTGCCCAGCATCACCGCCGAGGCGCCGCCCAGGATCGCCGGAATGACGAAGGAGCCGGCAGTGAGCGAAAAGACCAGGGTGAAGCCCGCGACGAAGCCGGGCATGCTCAGCGGCAGCGTCACCCGCAGGAACACCTTCCACCAGGGCGCGCCGAGCATGCGGGCCGCATCCTCGAGGTTGGGATCGATCTTGCCGAGCGCCGAGGCCAGCGGCAGAACCATCATCGGGTAGAACACGTGCAGCGATCCGATGACGACGGCGGCCTCGGTGTAGAGGACCGATATCGGGGCATCGACGATGTGCAGCGTCATCAGGATCCAGTTCAGCATGCCCTTCGGACCGTTCTGGAGCACGAGCTGCCAGCCGTATCCACGAACCACCACGCTCACGATCAGAGGCGCGATGACGATCAGGGTAATGATCCGCGTGACCATCGGACGGCTTTTGACCATCACCAGGGCGACCGGATAGGCGAGCACTGTCGCAAGCACCGAGGTGACGATGCTGATCCGCAGCGTCGTCCAGAGCACGCGTGCATAGAGCTCGACGTTGACCAGACGGGCGTAGTGCGCCAGCGTGAACGGGCGGCCGATGATGCCACGGCTGTCCTGGGTCTGGATGCTCGAGAGCAAAAGCCCGAGCGCCGGATAGAAGAAGAAGTACGTCAGAAATGCCAGCATGGGGACGGCGAGAAGCCCGACAGGCAATGCCAGGCGCCACCGCGATGCCCGCCGGGTTGCCGGTGGAGCCTGAACACCTAAGACTGCCACCGCATCGTCGCTGGTGGTCATCGCTGGCCGTCCTCGACTGCTCGATACCAAGGCAATACCCCTCTTTGCACAAAGCTTATGCGTCGGCATCCTACAGGACCAAGAACATCTTCGTTTAGGGGCATTAAGAACGATTATGACAATTGGTTCGGCATCCTGCTCCGATCTTGGTCGACAAATGCCGCTGGCTGCATCTTTCATTCTCCGCCGAGGGCCAAGCCCCCTGACATATCGACGCGTCAGCGCAGGCTTTCGCAGAAGCTCGCGATGCGCCGGCAGCCCTCCTTGAGGGATTCGGTATCGGTCGCGTAGGAAATCCGGAAGTACGGGCTCATACCGTAAGCGCCGCCCGGTACGGCCGCGACATGCTGCTCCTCCAGCAACGCCGAGATGAAGTCGGCATCGGTTTCCAGCCGTTGTCCGCCCTTGGTGGTCTTGCCGATGCAGCCGGCGATGTTCGGAAACACGTAGAAAGCCCCTTGCGGCTTGTGGCAGGTGATACCCGGAATCTGATTGAGGAGGTTGACCACCAGATCGCGCCGATCGCGATAAATGTCCGCGCGCTCCTTGAGGTAATCCTGCGGACCGTCCAGGACAGCGACCGCCGCCGCCTGGCTCAGCGTGCAGATTCCGCCGGTCGCCTGACCGTGGACATTGTTCATCGCCGCAATCAGGTCCTTGGGGCCGCCGCAATAGCCGACCCGCCAGCCGGTCATGGCGTAGGCCTTGGACGCGCCGTTCACGGTCACGACACGATTCTTCAGTTTCGGCTCAACCTCCGCGATGGTGCAGAACTCGAAGCCATCGTAGGTAAGATGTTCATAGATGTCGTCGGTGAGAATCCAGACGTCGGGGTGCTTCAGCATGACGTCGGCGATCGCTCGCATCTCCTCGCGCGTGCAGGCAGCGCCCGTTGGATTGTTGGGAAAATTCAGGATCAGCCACTTCGTTTTGGGCGTGATCGCCGCCTCCAGGTCCGCCGGACGAAGCTTGAACTGGTTGTTCTCCGGGCAAGGCACGGCGACGGGCGTCGCCTCCGCCAGAAGAACGATGTCCGCATAGGTGATCCAGCCCGGGGCCGGAATGACGACCTCGTCGCCGGGATTGCAGGTCGCGAACAGCGCGTTGAAGATGATCTGCTTGCCACCATTGGCGATCAGGATCTCGTCGAGGGCGTAGTCGAGATTGTTCTCGCGCTTGAACTTGCGCTGGACCGCGGTCCGCAGCGCGACGGTTCCCGGCTGCGCCGGATATTTGGTATCGCCTGCGAGGGCGGCCCGATGTGCGGCCTCGATCGCGTGCGGAGGCGTCGGAAAATCGGGCTCGCCGGACGACAGGCCGACGATCTTGACGCCCGCGTCCCGGAGCTCGCGCGCCTTGTCCGTCATCGCCGCCGAGGCCGACACCTTCACGGTCTTGAGGCGGTTTGCGAGTTCAGGCATTATCAGCTCCACTTCTCATGTCTTTCAAACGTGCGGTCTCGGATCGGCTTGCAAATCGCAATTCACCGACGACCTGGAATGTTGGCACGACCTCGATCGTCGCGACGTTCATCCGCGCCGGCGATCCCACCGCGAACGCAATGGCATCCGCGATGTCCTCGGACTGGAGGGTCTCGAACGCGCCGACGAAGCGGGCATCCGGATTGTCGGCGGCGTTCTGGTTCTGGAAGATGCTCGTCGCCACGCGCCCGGGCGAGATTTCGGTGACGCGAACGCGGGTGCCATAGAGATCGACGCGCAATTGCTGCGACAGCGAATGAACGCCGGCCTTGGTCGCATGATAGGCCACGGATGAATTGAATGTCGTGGCGTTCTCGCCGAAGGCGTAGTGGCCGGCGATCGACGAGACATTAACCACGTGGCCGCGGTTGCGCCGCGCCATGCCTGGTGCAATCAGCCGCGTCAGGTGCAGGACCGCGCGCAGGTTGACGTCGACCAGCGTGTCGACGTCGTTAGGCGCTGTCTCCAGGATGGTACCGCGTCGCGACTGACCGGCATTGTTGACGAGAACATCGAATTCGGCCGAGCTCGCAAGGCGCTTCAAGGCGTCGAGATCGTTCACATCGACCGCGCAGGCGTGGCACCCGGTCTCGGCCGACAGGCTGGCCAGCCGGCCAACGTCGCGCGCCAGCGCATGAACCTCGAGCCCCTCGGCGCAGAGGCGCCGCACCGTCGCGGCCCCAATACCTGAGGACGCGCCTGTCACCAACGCCGTTCGGTAGTCCGAAAATCCCATCCGCAAGGCTCTCTTGCCGTCAGCCAGAGCGGCGGAAAGTTACGTGCGGAGATTGGCGCACGCATACAGCGGATTTGTTCTGCCCTCATAAGGACATCCAATATCCCGGGCCAAAAGTCGTCGGGCGCGAGCCATAAGCACACCCGATGCAGGCAGAGTGAATTTCTCTTACTCGCCGCCGCCCGCATCCCCTTACATTTTGGGGTGCGCTTCGCTCAGCCATGGGAGACGGACCAGATGTTGGAAGTCGGCAATCGGATCGTCATGGTCTCCGGGGCTTCGCGCGGCATCGGGCGCGCGGTCGTCGACCGGCTGCTGGCGTCGGGCTTCCGCGTGTCGGCGGGGCTTCGCGACCCGAGCCGTCTCGCCGAGAGCGAGAGGCTGATGACGCACCGCTATGACGCCGAAGACGCCAAGAGCCCGATCTCCTGGGTCAACGCAACGGTCGCGCGGTGGGGCGGCGTCGATGCCATCGTCAACGCGGCCGGAATCAATCCGAAGGTCCGTGTCTCCGACGAAGGCGAGACCGCGCTGGATGAGATGTGGCGGGTGAACGTCAAGGGTCCCCTGCGCCTCGTCAGAGCTACCCTCCCCCATCTGGCCGTCTGCGGTCATGGCCGGGTCATCAATCTGGGATCCCTCGCCGGAAAGCGCGTGGGAAGCAATGTCGGCTACGCCATGACCAAGTTCGCCGTGGTCGCCCTCACCCACGGCATTCGCCGGGAAGGACGCGCGGCCGGCATTCGGGCGACGGTGATCTGCCCGGGCTACGTTGCCACCGACATGACGCTGAACGACGACGAGATCCCCCGCCACGAGATGAGCCAGCCGGGCGACATCGCCCGCCTGGCGGAGACTGCACTCATGCTGCCGAACAACGCCTCGGTCTCCGAGATGCTCGTGCACTGCCAGTTCGAGCCGATGCTTTAGGGCCCGGCCGGACATGTTGACCCGGAACTAGGCCGCCGGCAACGCAAACGAGAACGTCGCTCCGCCATCCGACTCGTTGACGGCGGAGAGTTCGCCGCCATGCTCGCGGACAATGCCGTAGCTGATCCAAAGGCCGAGCCCGGTGCCTTCGCCGACCTGCTTGGTGGTGAAGAACGGCTCGAAGATATGGCTGATATGGTCCTTGTGGATCCCCGGCCCGTTGTCGGAGATCCTGAACAGGATCTCGTTGCCCCGGCGCGCGGCCGAGACGACCAACCGAGGCTGTTCGGTGTTCCGCATTGCATCGATGGCATTTTCGACGAGGTTGACGATCACCTGATGCAGCTGCCCTTCATTGCCCGAGATCCACAGGCCGGGCTCGACCTCGATCTGGACGTCCGCGCGCACGTGCCTGGTCCGGACGGCCCACAGCACGGCCGTGTTGATCAGCCGCTCGATGTTGACGCGCTCGACCTCGCCGAGCTTGCTGAAGGAGAGACGACGCAAATTCTTCACGATCTCGCTGATGCGAACGGCACCTTCCATCGTGCCCTCGATCAACGGACCGAAGTCGTCCAGGATGTCGTCGATGCGCAGGCTCTTCCTCAGCGCGGCGGGATCGCCGGCCTCGGTATTGCCATGGATCGCATCGAGATAGGTCATGATCGCCGTGCGATAGCGCGTCAGGGCGTGGATGTTGCCGTAGACGAAGCTGATCGGATTGTTCAGCTCGTGCGCCACGCCTGCGACCAGGCGGCCGAGACTCGCCATCTTCTCCTGCTCGACCAATTGCCGCTGCGCGCGCTGCAATTCATGATGGGCCTTGTGCAGCGCCTCGTAGGCACGGCGGAGCTCGCCGATCGGCCGCCCGGTCAGGACCACGCCGATGAAGCGTCCGCGATGGTCGTGCCTCGGCGAGCTGTTGATCGCAAACAGGTCCGAGCTGCCGCCATCGGCCGAAAAGCGCAGCTCGCCGTCGACCACATCGGATGTTGCGCGCGGCTTGAGAAGCGATGCCAGCTTGGCGGTGTCGGCGGCGTCGATGATATCGGCCATCTTCCTGCCGACGATCTCGTCATTGCCGCGGCCAAGCGTGCGCTGGAACGCGGAATTGACCTGCTGCACCAGCCCTTTTGCGTCACAAACAATGAGGATATCGGAGACGGACTCGATGACGTTGGTGACGAACGCCTGCGCCTCCTCGAGCTCGGCGTTCTTGTGCTCGAGGTCGACCTCGTAGCGCAGCAGGTCGGAATAGACCTCGTCCATCTTGCGGATGACTTCGATCCACGCGCCCTCGCGTTCGTGATCGAACTCGATCGCGCCGCGGCTCGTCACCAGCTTGAGGAGCGAATCCGCCTCGCTTGCGTCAGGAGAATGCGTCGCCTTTGACATTTTTTCTCAAGTCATACCTGGACAGCTTGTTCCTGAGGCCGACCCGCGACAACCCGAGCTCGCTGGCGACGCGGCTGATATTTCCGTCGTACCTCTCCAGATAGGTCATGATAACCGACTTCTCGAGATCCTCCACCTTGTCTTTCAGGGAGGCCGATCCGTTCAGCTTGCCGTTGGCGGGGCCGGGCACGGGCCGCTTTCCATTACGGCGGCCGAGCAGCGGCGGGGCACGCAGCTCATCCTCGTCGGCGAGCACGGCCATGCGCTGGATCTCGTTCTGAAGCTCGCGCACATTGCCTGGCCAGTGATATTTGGCAAACTCGTCCAGTGCCGAACGCGCGAACCGCAGGCTCGGCCGGTTGAACGAGGTCTTGACCACCGCCAGCACGCCCTCCGCAATCAACGGGACATCCATCGGACGTTCGCGCAGCGCCGGCATATGCACCGGGAACGCGGCGAGACGGTAGTAGAGATCGCGCCGGAAGCGACCGGCTTCGACCTCCGCTTCGAGATCGCGATTGGTGGCAGCGACCACGCGCACGTCGACCTTGCGCACGCGCTGTGCGCCGAGCGGCCGGATCTCGCCCTCCTGCAACACGCGCAGGAGCTTGACCTGGAATGCCGGCGAGGTCTCGCCGATCTCGTCGAGGAAGATGGTGCCGCCATCGGCAACCTCGAACAGGCCGATGCGATCCTGATAGGCGCCGGTGAAAGCGCCCTTCTTGCAGCCGAACAGCTCGCTCTCCAGAAGCTCGTCCGGCAGCGCGCCGCAATTCTCGACCACGAAGGCCTTGCTGGCTCGCGCCGAGCCGTAATGGATGGCGCGTGCCAGCAGCTCCTTGCCGGTGCCGGATTCGCCGGTGATCAACACCGAGATGTCGTAGTCGGCGGCACGCTTACCGAGCTCGATGACGTTGTGCATCGGGCTTTCCGCCGAATGCACGATGCGGTCGAAATCATAAAGCTGCTTGACCGCCCCGCGCTTGACCGAGACGACCTTCTTGATATGCCCCGACGTCGCCTTGACGTCCACGCCGGCGGTCTCGGTCTCCTTCTGAAGCCGATAGAGCTGCACCGCCTCCTTGACGGTCTCGACCAGCTGGTCCGGCTGCCAGGGTTTCGTGATGTATTGATAGATGCCGGCCTCGTTCAGCCCTGCGATGATGTCCTCGGAGTCGGAATAGCCCGAAATGATCATCCGCACCGGATCCGGCCAGAGCTCGCGCACGCGCTTCAAAAAGCTCACGCCGGATTCATGCGGCATCCGCTGGTCGCAAAGGATCGCGTGGACGATCTCGCCCTCCAGCAGCTTCTCCGCGTCGGCCGCGTTGCCGACGCAGAGCACCTCGAAATCCTCCCTGAGCACGCGCCGCAAGGCCTCCTGCGAGCGGACCTCGTCGTCAACGACGAGAATGGTTCCCTGAGCGCTCATGACGGCACCGCCATGGCAACGGGCCGCTCGGGCACCCGCCTTGACCGGTGGTTCGCGATGGTCAGCGGCGTGCGCGATTTCGGCACCTTGTGAATGAAGTTGTAACGCGCGACGTGGTAGCTCGGATCGAAGCCGTAGAAATTCTGTTTCATCCGCCGCAGTTCCTCATCGCGGTAGGTCTGCAAGGGCTTCTCGGCCTCGTCAGCCGCTCGCCGCTCCTGCTTGCCGGCAAGACGCGCGGCAAGGCCGGCATCCGACGCCATGGCGGCGCCGCGCTCAACGAGGCTTGCGTCCGCAAGCTCCCCGCCCGACAGCACGCGATCGACGATGCCGAGACGCTGGGCCTCCATCACGCCCATGGGAAGCCGGCATTGTGTGATCCGGGTCGCATTCGCAGCACCGGCGCGCCGCGGCAGCAGATAGGTCCAGTACTCCGAGCCGAAGAGATTGCCCATGTCCTTGTAGTGCGGATTGAGGACGACCTGGTCGCTGGCCCAGACCTCGTCGGCGGCGAGGCTGAGGAACACACCGCCCGCCCCGGCATTGCCGCGAATGACTGAGACGACAAGGCGATCGGTGGTCTCGATGATCGCGCGGGCGAGATCGTCGATGGCATTGATGTTACGCCAGGACTCATCGGCCGCGCTTTCGGCCGCCTCGATCTCGGCGAGGTGAATGCCGTTGGACCAGTAATCGCGGCCGCCGGTCAGCAGCAGCACTTTGATAGGGCGCGCCAGCGCAGCGCGATAGGCGCCGAGCAGGGCTTCGCAATCGGCGCTGCTCATGGCGCCGTTGTAGAAGGAGAACGCGAGCTCGCCGACCTCGCCAAGCTCGCGATATCGTATCGGCGCGTAGCCGCAACCGGGCCGATGCGGCAGATGGGTCGCCTCGGTCGCGAAGACCTTTGCGGCCGGCAGCTTCAGGCTTCTCGGCGCGAGCCGCCTGACATGGCCGATCCAGACCGCGCCATCGACCGTGGCACGCGCGAGGGCGCCGTCGCATTGTGCCACGACGGTGCCGGGCACGCCGGAAATGCCGTGCGCCTCGTGCGCATCGAACAGCCTGACGTCCTGAAAGAACAGGCTGTCGGCGAGCCCCGGCATGCCGTCGGCGCTGTCGATCTTGCGCAGGACGGTCGCCGTCGTGTCGTGCTGCCAGTCGATGGTCCGGTCCGCCTGCCGGCAAGGTCCGCGCACGCGAATGCGCGGATCGTCGCTGCGCATCGGCTGCGGAGCCGCGCATTCGGATTCGATCGCCGCGATAGCGTCGAGCACCGCAGCGACCGCGCATGACGTCACCTCGTTGCGATAGATGCTGGACTTGGGCGCGCGCCGCATCGGGAAGGTGCGGAACGCCCAGACCGGACCGGCGTCGAACTCACCATCCGCCTCCAGCACGGTGACGCCCCACTCGCAAGCCCCCTCCAGGATCGCCCAATCGAGCGCGGCCGGTCCGCGGTCGCCGGGCGGGCCGGGATGAACGATGAGGCAACGCACGCTTCGCCAGATGTCGTCGGGGATCGCCCGCTTCAGAAACGGCGCGATCACCAGATCCGGTCGATAGAGCGCCACGCTTTCGCGCGTGACGTCGGCATGGATATCGAGCTCGACCGAGACCTCGTGGCCGCGCTCGCGCAGCTCGACATGCAGCCGCTGCGTCAGGCTGTTGAAGGAATGCGATAGCAGCAGGATGCGCATCGTGGGCCTCAGCAGATCCTCGGGAGTTGCTCGCCGGAGAGCCAGTCAACGATCCGCCCGCCGCCGAAGGTCGTCGCCATCTGCACGAAATGATGGTCGTCGGCCACGGCCTCGCCGATGTCGGCGGCATCGCGGCCGAGCGGATGCGCCCGCATCGCCGCGAGCACGGTGTCGGCAACCTCGGGCGCCACGACCGCCACCAGCTTGCCTTCATTGGCGACATGGAGCGGATCGAGGCCGAGCAGCTCGCAGGCCGCCGCGACACCCGGCTTCACCGGAATGGATTCCTCCTGCAAGCCGAAGCCGAGATCCGATTGCTGGGCAACCTCGTTGAGCGTGGCGGCAAGCCCGCCGCGGGTCGGATCACGCATCAAGCGGATCCCCTTGCCGCCGGCGGCCACCATCTTCGCCACGAGATCGTGCAGCGAGGCCGAATCCGAGACGATCTCGGTCTCGAAGGCGAGGTTCTGCCGCTTCGACATGATGGCGACGCCGTGATCGCCGAGCGTGCCGGAGATCAGCACGCGATCGCCGACACGGGCCTTCTCGGCCGACAGATCGAGCCCGTCGGGCACCACGCCGACGCCGGCGGTGGAGATGAACAGGCCATCGGCCTTGCCGCGCTCGACCACCTTGGTGTCGCCGGTGATGATGTGGACGCCCGCGGCCCGGGCGGCTTCGCCCATCGATTCCGCGATCGCCTTGAGGTCGGAGAAGCGGAAGCCTTCCTCGATGATGAAGCTTGCCGAGAGGTAGAGCGGCCGCGCGCCGGCCATGGCGATGTCGTTGACGGTGCCGTGCACGGCGAGCGAGCCGATATTGCCGCCGGGGAAGAACAGCGGCGAGACGACATAGCCGTCCGTCGTCATCACCATCCGTCCGGCCGGCACGTCGAACGCCGACTGGTCGTTGCCGCGCGCCAGCCATTCGTTGCCGAAGGCCTCGTGGAACAGGCCCGAGATCAGCCGCGCCATGGCGCGGCCGCCGGAACCGTGGGACAGGTCGACGCAGCCGTTCCTGATGTCGAGCTTGCGCTGATAGGCCTTCATGACGCCCGCCTCTGCTGATGATCGCGGAAACGGCCATAGGTCCAGTGCGCAGCGCAGGCGCCTTCCGAGGAGACCATGCATGACCCCATCGGCGTCTCCGGCGTGCACACGGTGCCGAACAGCTTGCAATCGACCGGCTTCTTCACGCCGCGCAGGATGGCGCCACATTCGCAGGCCGGATTGTCGTCGACCCGCAGCTCATTCATCTTGAAACGGACTTCCGCGTCGTATCTGGCGTAACCGAGCTTCAGCTTCAGCCCGCTGTACGGCACCTGTCCGAGCCCACGCCATTCGAACTGGTCGCGCAGCTCGAAAATGTCGGAGACCTCCTCCTTGGCGCGCAGATTGCCGTCGCGGGTGACGGCGCGGCTGTACTGGTTCTCGACCTCGTGCCTGTGCTCGTTGACCTGACGCACCAGCATCAGGATCGCCTGCATCATGTCGAGCGGCTCGAAGCCCGAGATCACGACCGGCTTGCCGAATTCCTCGGCGAAGAACTCGTACGGCGCCGTGCCGATGATGGTCGAGACATGAGCGGGGCCGACAAAGCCGTCGATCTCGACCCGGCCGATATTGCGGATGTCGGGGCTCTCCAGGATGTTCTGCATCGCTGGCGGCGTCAGCACGTGGTTGCAGAACACGCTGAAGTTCGAAAGCTGCTTCTTCTCGGCGAGGCGGATCATGACCGCCGTCGGCGGCGTCGTGGTCTCGAAGCCGATGGCGAAGAACACGACCTCGCGTGCGGGGTTCTCCTCCGCGATCCCTAAGGCATCGATGGTGGAGTAGACCATGCGGATGTCGGCGCCGCGCGCCTTCGCCTTCAGCAGCGAGGCACCTTGCGAGCCCGGCACCCGCATCAGATCGCCATAGACGCACAGGATGATGTCGGGCCGCATCGCAAGGCGGATCGCCATGTCGATACGCCCAGCGGGCAGCACGCAGACCGGGCAGCCTGGCCCATGGATCATCCGCACGTTCTTCGGCAGCATGTCCTCGAGGCCATAGCGCGAGATCGCGTGGGTGTGGCCGCCGCAGAACTCCATGAACCGATAGGATCTCTGCGGAGCGGCCTCGGCGCGGATCGCCTTCGACAGCCCCAGCGCGATCTCCTTGTCGCGAAACTCGTCGGCATATTTCATGGCACGGCCCCCTGTCCCTCGGCGCTGAGCTCGCGCAACAACTCCAGTGTCCGCCGCGCTTCCTCCGGGTCGATCTTGGTCAGGGCGTAGCCGACATGGATGATGACATAGTCGCCGACGGCGAGATCCTCGATCAGGGCGACGGAAATCTCCTTGCTGACGCCGTCGATGGAGACGACGGCCATCTCGTCAGACAGGAGTTTCGTGACCTCCGCGGGTATGGCGAGACACATCAGACGTTTCCTTCCAGGCCTTGGTGTTCGAGGAGTTGGAGAGCGGCGACCCAGGCCTGCCCCAGGCTGAGGCCGCCATCATTGGGCGGCACCTGGCGGGGCAGCAGCGGCGTGAGGCCGGCCGCGATGCAGCCGCGCTCGATCTCGGCGCTGAGGATCGCGTTGAGGAAGCAGCCGCCGCTCAAGGCGACGGTCGTGATCCCGGTCTGGCGCGACGCGCGCATGATCCAGTCGACACAGGCGGCGGCAAATGTGCCGTGGAAGAGTTCGGCACCATCGACCGGATCGAGGCCATCGGCGAGACGTCCGAGCAGCGGGAGAAGCGAGAGCACACCATTTTCGATCGCCCAGCCGCCCGCCTCGACGCGCGGCCGGCCTACCTGCGCTTCCAGCTTCATGGCGGCCTCGCCCTCGTAGCTCTGCACGGCCTGGACTCCAAGCAGTCCCGCCACTGCGTCGAACAGCCGGCCGGCGCTGGTCGTCGTCGGCACGTCGCGCTGGTCGAGCAAGGCGGCCAGGCGCATCGCCTGCGGCTGCGCGGCAAAGCGGTGTGCGATGTCGGCGCCGCGCCTGAGGTCATGCAGCACGCTCGCGGCCATCCGCCATGGCTCGCGCGCGGCGCGGTCGCCGCCAGGCATCCTGAGCGGGGCGAGGTGGCCGAGACGCCGGAAGCGCGTGCCTTCACAGGCGAGAAGCTCGCCGCCCCAATTGCCGCCGTCACTGCCATGGCCGAAGCCGTCGAGCACCAGCGCGAGCGCGGGCCCCTCGACGCCGTGCTCCGCCATCGCGGAGGCCGCATGGGCGTGATGATGCTGGACGGCGATCAGCCGTTTTCCGCTGGCTTCGGCAAAGCGGGTCGAAGCCATGTTCGGATGCAGATCGTGGGCGACGACGACGGGATCGACGTCCAGCGTCGAGAGCAGATGCCGCACCGTCTCCTCGAAGAAGCGGACGGCTTCGGCGGTGTCGAGATCGCCGATGTGCTGGGAGACGAAGGCCTCGTTGCCGCGCGTCACCGTCACGGTCGATTTCAGCGCGCCGCCGACGGCAAGGACCGGCGGGACCGATCGCGCCAGGCGCACCGGCTCGGGAACATAGCCGCGGGCACGACGGATGAATTGCGTCCGGCCCGCCACGACGGACGCGACGGAATCATCGGCGCGGGTGACGATGTCGCGGTCATGGGTGACGATGAGGTCGGCGATGCCGGCAAGGCGCCGCTCGGCCTCGCCATTGTCGATCAGGAGCGGCTCGCCACCGGGATTGGCGCTGGTCGCAACGATGACCCAGCTCTCGCCGCTGCGGGGATGCGCCGATTGCAGGGCATGGAAGATCAGGCGATGCAGCGGGCTGACCGGCAGCATGACACCAATTCGCGTCAGTTTTGGCGCGATCGCGGGCGCGAGGCGCCGGCGCGAATTCATCAGCACGATCGGCCGCGCCGTCGTTTCGAGCAAGGCAAGCTCGGCAGCACTGGCCTCGGCGATCTCCGCGACCACAGCCTTGGAGCCCACCATCACGGCGAACGGCTTCTGGTCGCGGTGCTTGCGCTGGCGCAGTCGTGTTACCGCCTCATCATCGCGGGCATCGCAGAGCAGCTGATAGCCGCCGAGCCCCTTGATCGCCACAATGCTGCCCGCGGCGATCGCAGCCGCGATCTCCGCAATGCCATGGCTGAGCCGCGGGCCGCATTGCGGGCAGGCAATCGCCTCGGCATGGAAGCGGCGGCTCGCCGGATCGGCATAGTCTGCGGCGCAGGCCGCGCACATGGCGAAGCGCTTCATGGCGGTCGCCGCACGATCGTAGGGCAGCCGCTCGGCGATGGTGTAGCGCGGACCGCAATGGGTGCAGTTGACGAAGGGATAAAGGTGGAAGCGGCTGGCCGGATCGAACAGCTCACCCAGGCAGTCCGGACAGGTCGCGGCGTCCGCGACGATCCGGGTCGACACCCTGCCCTGCTCGCTGGCACGGATGCAGAACGCGCCGCTCGCGACGGCGCCGATCGGCTGCACTGAAATCTCGTCGATCCGGGCGAGCGGCGGCTTCTCCAGCGGCAGCGCCGCGACGAAGTCAGCGGCGCGCTCGCCCTCGATCTCGATGACGACGCCGTGCGGATCGTTGGCGACGAAGCCGCCGAGGCGGTAGCGTGTGGCGAGACCATAGACGTAAGGACGAAAGCCGACGCCCTGCACGGCGCCGCGCACATGCAGACGCAGCCTCTTGCCGTCTCGTGCCGTGGCCGCGCCGCTCATCATCCCTGCGCCACCATTCCGCTCTGCTTCAGCTTCGTCCAGCGCCTGCGGATCCAGGCGTAGAAGGCGGAAAATCCTTCGCCTGTGCGCGCCGACACCGTCAGCACTTCGATCTTCGGATTGACCCGCCGCGCATATTCGACGGTCCGGGCAAGATCGAAATCAAGCACCGGCGCGAGATCGATCTTGTTGATCAGCATCAAGGATGATGCTGCGAACATGTCGGGATATTTGAGCGGCTTGTCCTCGCCCTCGGTGGTCGAGAACACCACGATCTTGCAGGCCTCGCCGAGGTCGAACGCCGCGGGACAAACCAGATTTCCGACATTCTCGATAAAGAGGAGCCCGCCGTTCAGCCAGGGCAGACGGTCGTAGGCGTCGCCGACCATGGCCGCGTCGAGATGACAGCCCTTGCCGGTGTTGACCTGGATCGCCGCGACACCGGTGGCGCGGATGCGCTCGGCATCGTTGGAGGTCTGCTGGTCGCCCTCGATGACCCCGACGGGAAAACTGTCCTTCAACTCCGACACGGCGCGGACCAGGAGAGAGGTCTTTCCGGCGCCGGGGCTCGACACCAAGTTGAAGGCGAGTACCTCGTCGGCGCGGAAGCGGGCGCGATTGGCGGCGGCCAGGCTGTCGTTCTTGCCGAGAATGTCGCGCTCGACCTGGATGATGCGGTCGCTGCTCAGACCGGCAATCGTCTGCCCGGCCGGATTGGCGCCGCGATCGAGCAGGCCGGCGTCCGCGGGCGCCTGATCATGGACCGGGCCATGGTGATGTCCGTGACCGTGATGGTGATCATGGTGATGCCCATCGTGCACATGGTCGTGATCATGGTGATGCCCGTCATGCCCATGATGATGATCATGCGCATGTTCGATGGACGTCTTGCCGTCGCTACAGCCGCAGACCGTGCACATCAATCGACCTCCAGTTCCTTCACACGCATCTCTTCACCGCCGGTCACCTGCAATTGATGGCTGCCGCAGGACGGACACGGCTCGTAACGCTGCCTGATCTCGACGTTGGTCGAGCAGGCCATGCACCAGGCCGTCCCCGGCGTCTCGATGATCTCGAGCTTTGCGTCTCGCGCGATGGTGCGCGCAGCAACGGCCTCAAAGCAGAACTGTATCGCTTCCGGCGCAACGTGGCTGAGCACGCCGATCTCGAGGCACACCACCTTCACCTTCGAGAACGAGCGCTTGCGCGCCTCGTCCTCCACGATCCCGATAATGCCCTCGCACAACGCCATTTCATGCATGGCCGGCCTCGCGATAACTCAGACTGAAGCCGACGCAGGGATCGAAGGAATCGACCAGCGCGCGCACGGCATCCTGCCCCCGTCGCCCGGACGCGAGCACTGCACCCTTGAGGCTGCGAACCAGCGGCCCGCGGCCGTGAAAATTCCATTCGGTCGGCGCCAGGAATTCGAAGCGGACGATGCGGTCATCCCGGTCGAGCTCGACGGCATGATGGAGCCGGCCGCGCGCGCATTCGACCGCGGCCGCGCCCTTGCCACTGCCGAGACGATACGCCGCGACGGCGCTATCGTCGTGATCCTGCCCGCTGCCCTCAAGCCACGCGCAGAGCCGGGCGACTTCGGCGATCCGCGCCTTGAAACGCTCGGCAGGGCCCGCGCCCGGCGGCGGGACCGGCTGCCGCCCAATCCTGCGGGCCCAGACGCCGGTCTCGGGAATCCGGCCATGGAGGTCGGGCGCATCGGAAAAGTCCGCGCCGTCACGCGACAGCCGCGTGACGATGTCGAGGTCATCGGCCGCCGTCAGGAATGACGGCTCGGCCAGCGGCGACGTCAATGCCTCAGCGTCGAGGCCGGCGAGATACGCGGCGATCATGCTGCCGGGCGCGGGATCTTCACCCGCGATCCCGAGCTCGCCGAGAGCGGACTTGATCTGAAGCACCGCCTCGCGCCGCGGCGTCTCCGGCCCGCTTTCGTCGGCGCCGGCGCAGAGCACCGCGCCCGCCTGCATCATCGCGCGCACGGATGCCGCCCGCGCGCCGTCGAGCGCGAGCCGCCCGATGAACAGGCTTCGCAACAATTCCGTCAGCCGTTCGGCAATGACGGCCGTGATGCGGCGTCGCATCGTCATGGGCGCGGCATCATCGCCGCGCGCGGCTTCGACCGCCGAGAGATACGCCACCTGGTGCGCCACCGAGCAGAGCGAGAACAACCGCGGCAGCACCGGAAGCAGCGAGGCGGCCGGCTTTCCCGCGAACAGACGCGTCAACGGCGGCCGGCTCCGTGGCTCGACCTTGACGTCGGCGATCGCACCGCCCGACAGCAGCACGGTGATGGCGATCTCGTTACGGAAGGCCAGGTTCATCCGCCCCGCTCCGTCAGAACACCACGCAGGAAATTGCGCCGGTCGATCGCGGGCGTTGCGGAGGCGCGGCGGCGGACCGCTTCCTCGCTGTCAGCCGGCAGCATTAGCTCGGCGAGCGCGGCCTCGGCCGTTGCGATCGCTGCAGCCATGTCGGCGAAGGCGAACATCGGCGAGAACAGCGAGCAGCTCGCGATGCGGCCCACGGGCTCGACCTCGCCGAGCGCGAACTCGATGTCGCCAGCGGGCAGATGGACGCGCAAGCTTGCACCCATGGCATCCAGCGCCATCTGGTCCGCCGGCATCACCACGTTCATGAACCACGGCGTGACCATGATGCCGACGATCTGTCCGTTGAAGATGCGAAAGCCGACCGCCTCGACGCCGAGCGCATCGTTGTAGATCGGCAGATCACGCATCGCCCGCGCGCCGATCTCGCGATAGGCATCGGCCAGAAGCGCACCCCATGCGAGCGCATCGGCGTCGGTCGGCAGCCTGTGCGCCTCGGCCATCATGACTCGATCGCCATGAATTTGGATTTGGGCGCGTCGCAGTTCGGACAGTGCCAGTCCTCCGGCAATGCCGCGAAGGGCGTGCCGGGCGCGATCTGCGCCACCTCGTCGCCGTCCACGGGATCATAGACGGTCCAGCATATGCCGCATTCCAGCCGCGTGAGCTCGGCGACATCCTGGCGCAAACCGAAATTCTCGAATCCGCTCATTTGAAATAGGCCTCGATGATTTCCTTGAGGCGCTCGGCCGAGTCCTCGAAATCCTCGTCCGCCGCGATCGCGACCGTGGGCACGCCGCCGACCTCGAGCGTATCGAGGATGATGGTGTCCATGGCGTTGAAGAACTGCACCGACCAGACATTGCGGATTCCGGTCGCAAGCACACGGCAGGTGCCGTAACCGCGCGAGACGAGCTGGATCGGCCCGTTCCCGATCGTCTGCTGCAGGAAGCTCATGTCGATGGGACTCATCGGCAGCAGCGTGAAATTGATGATCTGCGAGCGGGTGCCGGGCCGCCATGCCAGCGCCCGCTCGCGGATCTCGGCGAGCACCGGCAACACGTTCATGGCGCCTTCCGGCGGCTGCCCGATCTCGAAATCGGCGGATGTCAGATCGGCGGCCGCGCGCTTCACGATCTCGGGGATCGCACCGACCTCGAGATATTCGTGATGGCCGTCGGTCTCGATCCTGATACGCCAGAGACCGGCGAGCACCGATTCCTGAATCTGCGCAAGCGAGCCGTCCGGCAGCGCAACGACGCCGGCCACCTCGCCCTCGCCGAGCACGTCGGCGATCAGACGGCGCTCGAGATCGTTGAGATTGCCAAGCCGGAACAGCTGCGTCGGCGCATCGGCCTTCTGCCCGGCGATCACATCCGCCACCTTCGACAGCAGCTCCACCGCATTGGGGCAACTCCTGGCGAGCTCGGCGCTATCCAGCGTGGCGAGCTTGGCCAGGGCGCCGGCCGCCGTCAGGCTGCCGCTGGCGGCATTGAGACTCTCCTCGCCGATCGGAAACACGCTGATCGGCTGCTCGGCGCCTTCCGGCGCAGTCCAGAAACCGGCTTTCATAGTTCGACACCCTGTCCGCGATGCTGAGGAATGATGGTGGCCGCCACGGCCGCGCTGTGTCCGCGCGGGCGGTCGATCAGCTTGGTGATGCGATCGATGTAGACCGACCAGTCCTGGATCTTGGCGATCAGCCCGAGCGTCTCGCCTTTGGCGACGAAGATCAGCGTTGGTTGCACGCGCACGCCAAAGCGCTGGCCGAGCTCGCTCTCGGCCGCGCGCGCGATCACCGCACCGCGCAGCCGCCCCTGGAAGGCGTCGATCAGCTCCGGCAGCACCACCGCAACGTCGACGGCCTCCGGGAAGCGTTTGGGGTCACCCGCTGACAGCAGCACCGCGACTGCGCCGGCCTCGTCGGCCTCGTCGGCCGCGCCGAGAAACCCATCGACCGTCGCGACATCGATCTCGGGCAGGCCGCGCCGCGCCAGATCCTGCCTTCCCTCCTGGAATTCCATCAGACCTCCCCCTGACAAGCTTATGATTCCGCTCGGATTAGAGGTTAGCAAGGCACGTGCCAGGATCGACTACCGTCTTTCCGGATTTATCTCATTGATCTGGATCAGATATTTTCCGAGGCGGGCGGCAACGCAAGTTTCAATGAAAAGATACTTTGCATATCGAGCGAGAACTATCTTTGCATATAGAAAGCCACCTTCCAGCCGCGTTGCGGCTCGCGCAAGCCCGGTCCGAGTGCTGCTGTCGTGGCGCTTGAAGCGGGGCGGCTGCTAGTCGAGCCGAAGGTGCTCGGGGAGTTGCGGCTCGCGGTCGATGAGGTCGGCGAAGAAGCGGTCGCAATCCTCGCCGTTGAGTGCCGCGCCGAGGCCTTCGATCGCATCCGCGATCAGGCGCGCCTCCGCCTCATCGAGCAGCCGGATCGCGGTGTCGATATAGACCAGCACCTTGGCGCCGACCGGAGGATTGGACAGCAGCAGCATGGAGACACGACGCTGCTCGCCGCGGAATTCGCACAGCGCGGAGACGCCATCCGTCTCGACAATCGTCATCGGCACGCCGAGGCACATCGCGCTTGTCTCCGAAGGTGGTCAGGCCGGCCGCATCTCGTAGCTGAGATGATCGATGTCGTTGGCGAGCAGGCGCTCGGAGGCCGGCAACGGCTCGCTGCGCGGGGGCACCGCGATGCCCCACCCGGCCAGCACCTCGCAGGCGAGCGCGATCGCCGGCGCGATCTGGTCGCGCACCGGCTGCGTCAGCGGCCCGCCCCAGTCCTCAAGGTCGAGCGGCTGGCAGCCGATCAGCGCCAGATGCTTCGGGCAACGGCCGAGCAGGTCGGCCGCGGAGATCACCTCCTGAAAACCGGTCTGGTGCAGGCTCATCTTCTTGGCGCCGGTGAAGCGCGGCACCTCGTCGTCGCGCACGAGCTTCAAGCGTCCCGGCTCGAGCCCGTAATCGATCGCGTCGAACACGATCAGGCAGTCGGCCTCCTCGAGATAGTTCACGAGGTAAAGCCCCTGCGTGCCGCCGTCGAGGATGGTGACGTTGTCGGGCACGGCATAGCGGCGGTGGAATTCCTCCACCGCGCGCACGCCAAAACCTTCATCGGCCCACAGGATGTTGCCGATGCCGAGCACCAGGATACGGTTCGCTTGCGAGGATGTCGGCATCGGTCTCACTTCTCTTGTCAATCGCGGAACTGCCGCTCGCCCGAGACCATCGAGGAGATGATGCTCTGGCGCGACATGATGTCTTCGCGGATCGCGGCATAGATGTGCACCAAGACGAACATCACCAGCGCCCACATGCCGAGATGATGCCAGGTGTGCACATCCTGGCTGTTCGGCCAGATCGCGAACACCCAGCCGAACAGTCTGTGCTGCCAGCTGTCGATCCCGGTGCCCTCCGAATAGAGCGCAAAGCCGGTGACGATCATGAAGGCCACGAACAGCGTGAAGCCCGTGAACATCGCGGTCTGCGCCAGCGGATTGTGGCCGACATACATCTTCGGCTCGCGCTCCAGGAACGCGTACCAGCGGATCTCGTGCAGGACCTCCTTCCAGAACTGCTTGCGGTGCACGGGAATGTAGAAGATCTGCCGCGAATGATGATTGCCGACAAAGGCCCACAGGATGCGGGCGAGGAAGAACACCGCCAGCACCTGCCCCGCCGCGAAATGGGCGAAGCGGATATAGCCCATCACGAAGTTGTCGGAGGCCTCGCCGGCGACCGTCGGCAAGGGCGTGCCGATCAGATAGCCGGTCACCATCAGGACCAGAATTGAGACCGCGTTCACCCAGTGGCAGATCCGCACCGGCGCCTCGTAGACGTAGACGGTGGGCCGGCCCACCGCCTGTTCTCCGGCGGCGTCGGCAGCAATCGCCGTCAGGTCCGGCTTGGCTTCGGAGGTCGGAGCAACTGCATCCATCATGGTGTCCCCCTCCCTATCTGACCTTGACGGTCGCCATCTCCTGACCGTCCGGGCTCATCACGTGGGTCGAGCAAGCCAGGCACGGATCGAAGGAGTGGATGGTGCGCAGGATCTCCAGCGGCTGCTCCGGATTCGCCATCGGCGTATCCATCAGCGAGGCCTCGAAGGCGCCGATATTGCCCTTGGGATCCCGCGGCGAGCCGTTCCAGGTGGTCGGCACAACGCACTGGTAATTGTCGATCTTGGTCTCCTTGATCTTGATCCAGTGCGCGAGCGCGCCGCGCGGCGCCTCGGTGAAGCCGTAGCCCTTGGCTTCCTTCGGCCAGCTCTCCGGCTTCCACTTCTCGACATTGGCGGTTGAGCTGTCGCCGGCCTTGATGCGCGCCACCAGCTTGTCCTGGAAGTAGCGCATCTGGTGCGCGGCCCATTCGCATTCCAGCGCGCGCGCGGCGGTGCGCCCGAGCGTGGAGAACAGGGCGGACACCGGCAGGCCGAGCGTCTTGAGCAGCTTCTCGGTCGGCTCCTTGAACTCGGGCTTGTTCTGGGCGTAGCCGATGATGTAGCGGGCCAGCGGCCCGACCTCGACGGCGTTGCCGCGCCAGCGCGGCGCCTTGATCCAGGAGTACTTGCCGCCCTCGTCGAGCTCCTTGATGTCGGTCTTGGTGCCCTTGGCGTTGGGGCCGAGCACGTAGTTGGGCTCGGTGACGCCGTCCCAGGGATGCAGTCCCTTGGACTCGTCGGGGTATTTGTACCAGGAGTGCGTGACGAACTCCTGGATCTGCTCGGGATCGCCGTGATCGATCGGCAGCACCTCGTTGAGGTTGCCGTTGAGGATCACGCCGCGCGGAAGCTTCAGGCTCTTCGTGGAGTAGTCGTTGGCCGTCTCGGGGATGTCGCCATAGGACATCACGCTCTTGCCGGACAGACCGCCGCCATAGAGCCAGTCCTTGTAGAACGAGCCGATCGCGACGACATCGGGCAAGTACACCTTCTCGGTAAATTCGATGCAGCGATCGATGATCGAGGAGACGAGGTTGAGTCGCTCCATATTGATGGCGCCGACCGCACCGGTGCCGTCGACGTTGATGGCGCAAGGCACGCCGCCGACCAGCCAGTTCGGATGCGGGTTCTTGCCGCCATAGATGGTGTGGACCTTCACGATCTCCTTCTGGAAATCGAGCGCCTCGAGATAATGCGCGACCGCCATCAGATTGGCTTCGGGCGGCAGCTTGTAGGCGGCATGGCCCCAATAGCCGTTCTTGAACGGACCGAGCTGGCCGGACTCGACGAACTTGGTGAGCCGGATCTGCAGGTCCTTGAAATAGCCGGGCGAGGACAACGGCCAGGACGAAATCGACTGCGCCAGCACCGACGTCGCCTTCGGATCGGCCTTGAGCGCCGACACGATGTCGACCCAGTCGAGCGCATGCAGGTGGTAGAAGTGCACGAGGTGATCGTGCACCTGCAGGCAGAGCTGCATGATGTTGCGGATCGAGTTGGCGTTGTCCGGAATGGTGATGGAGAGCGCGTTCTCGACCGCACGCACCGAGGTGAGCGCGTGCGTTCCCGTGCAGACGCCGCAGATCCGCTCCGTGAACGCCCAAGCGTCGCGCGGATCGCGGCCCTTCAGGATGGTTTCGATACCGCGCCACATCGTGCCGGTGGAGACCGCGTTGCGAATGACGTTGTCGGCGTCGACATTGACCTCGACGCGCAGGTGACCTTCGATCCGGGTGAGCGGATCGACGACCACGCGCTTGCCGGAATTGTCGAGATTGAACCCGTTAGGTGTCTGGATGCCCATCGTTTGCGCTTCCTGAAATCGATTAATGATCTTGCTTGGTGTCTTCGCGCTTGCTGGCGAGCCGCTTCACCGCTGTCACCGCCGCATGCGCCGCGACCGCGGCTCCGACGGCGCCGGCCGCCGCCATGCCGATCTGGTCGGCGTTCTTCTCGATGCCGAACTGCTTGATGTTGGTGAGGCGGTCGTAGAACGAGCCCTTGTCCCAGAAGCCGTCCTCCGAGCAGCCGATGCAGCCATGGCCCGACTGGATCGGGAACGATACGCCGCCGTTCCAGCGCACCGTCGAGCAGGCGTTGTAGGTGGTCGGCCCCTTGCAGCCCATCTTGTAGAGGCAATAGCCCTTGCGCGCGGCCTCGTCGTCCCACTCCTCGACGAACTGGCCGGCATCGAAATGCGGGCGCCGGTAGCACTTGTCGTGGATCCGCTGCGAGTAGAACATCTTCGGCCGGCCCTGCCGGTCGAGCTCGGGCAGCTTGCCGAAGGTGGTGATGTAGGTGACGACGCCGGTCATGACTTCCGCGATCGGCGGACAGCCCGGCACCTTGATGATCGGCTTGTTGGTGATGACCTTGTCGATCGGGGTCGCCTGGGTCGGATTGGGCTTGGCTGCCTGCACGCAGCCCCAGGAGGCGCAGGCGCCCCAGGCGATGATCGCCATGGCGTCCTCGGCCATCACCTTCAGCTTCTCGACGAACGGCTTGCCGCCGTCGATGCAGAACATGCCGCCCTCGTTCAGCGGCGGATTGCCTTCGACCGCGAGAACATATTGTCCCTTGTACTTGGCCCGGGTCTCCTCGAGGATCGCCTCGGCCTGGTGACCGGCGGCGGCCATGATGGTGTCGTCATAGTCGAGCGAGATCATCGACAGCACCGCGTCCTTCACCAGCGGATGGGCGGAGCGGATGAAGCTCTCCGAGCAGCAGGTGCATTCGAGGCCGTGCATCCAGATGACGGGCACGCGCGGCTTGGTCTCGAGCGCATTCGCAATTCGGCTCGCCGCGAGCGGGCCGAGCCCGAGGCTCGTCGCCGTCAGGCTGCAGAATTTGTGAAAGCTTCGACGCGTGATCCCTTGCCGCCTGATCACGCTGTAGAACGTCTCCGTCGCCGCGCCCATGAATCCTCCCGTCTTCGGCTTTGACTTTTCGATTCCCAAGGACAGCAAGAAGCAGGCCAACAGTCTGGAGTGATTCAAAAGTGAAACGATTCCAGAATGTTGGGGTTCGAATTCCGCGCGCAGGCGATACGCGAGGACGCTGAAACGACGAGAAGCGGAAACAACTCGATTTGCAGGCGGCAACGAAGTTTCCGGAATCTCGCCGGAAATATCTTTCCTAAAGCGCGATGAGATTCGGATGGATCGTCATCGCGCTTTAGATTGTTGCTTACGCATGATCTTTCCGGAAAACCGCTTCGCACTTTGCGCTAACGCGGCCCTTCGGGTCCGGATCATGCTTTAGTGCGCAGTGCACACCATGCAGGGATCGAATGAGCGGACGATATGCTGGATCGCGACGGCACGCGGTCCGGCATCGCCGACATCGGTACCGACCAGCGCCTGCTCCAGGGGACCGCCGATATCGAACGAATCGCGCGGCGAGAAATTCCAGGTGGTGGGCGCGATAATCTGGTAGCGCTCGATCTTGCCGTCACGCACGGCCATCCAGTGCCCGAGACTGCCGCGCGCGGCCTCGACCAGCCCGACGTAAGCGCCGTCGGGCATCGCCTGCGAGGGATTGCAGAACGGCTCCGACAGCTTCAACGCGCGGGTCCACTGCTCCATTGCGAGCGCGACGCGCGCGAGCTCGACCAGTCGCGCGATCACGCGGGTGCGGACGTTGGTGCCGCCGGCCCCGACGAGATCATTGATCAGCGGCTGCCCGGCAACCGTCTGGCGCGCGATCGCGCCGACCTCGATGGGCTGACCCGAAAGTCGCGGCGCCTTGCACCAGCTATAGGCGCTCGCCTTGTCCGGGTCCGGCACGGTGGTGCTGTGCGCGGGATCGGCGGATGAATCCCGCATCCAGGCGTGCGAGACGTCCTCGGTGATCCGCGCCAGCGGCAGCGGCTCGATCATCGCTCGCGGCCCGAACAGGCCGCGCGGAAACAATTCGCCGTCGGCACCATGATAGGCGCCATAGCTCATCAGCAGTCCCGGGCCCTTGCCGAGCTCGCTCAGGGACAGCGCGTCCGCGAGCCGAAGGAAATGCGCGAAATCGCCGCCGCGGCCGTCCCGCCAGCGATCGAGCTCTTCGGCGGTCGAGATCGCCAGCACGTTGTCCAGCGTATCCGCGAAGACAATACGCTCCAGGAAGGAGCGGAAGGCGGCAGCGATCGAGAATAGCCTCACGCGCTCACCGAGATCGATCGCCCGCGTCGTGCCGCCGGGCTGGAACGCCAGGCTGTGCGGCCATTTGCCGGCGATGATGCCCATGGTCTCGAGCAACCGCGCCCGCGCCGGCAGGGCATCGCGCGCGGCACTGCCGCGCGTCGCCGCAAAACGTTCGCGGGTCGCCTCGTGCCAGGGGTGCGCAGCATAGGCCTCGCGGGCGAAGTCCGGCATGAAGAAGATGTAGAAATGCGTGAGGTGATCGGCGGCATTCTCGGCCGCATGCGCGATGTTGGTGGCGAGCAATCCGTTCGGCGCAGCATCGATCGCCATGGCGTGGCGAAGCGCGGCCGCAGCCGCCACCGATTGCGAGACCGAGCAGATGCCGCAGATTCGCGGCGCCAGCGCCAGCGCATCGAGCGGCGGACGCCCTTCCAGGATCTGCTCGAAGCCGCGATAGAGCGGCGCCGTGACCTCGGCCCGCGCAACGCGGCCGCCCTCGACGTCGAGCCGCACCTCGAGATCGCCCTCGACGCGGTTGAACGGACCGATCGTGATCCTGGTCATGGAGTGCGCTTGCCCGTGGGGCGGCCGGGCGGCACGACCACGTGATCGGCGGTCGCGTTCAGCCGCACGCGCCGCGGCGTTGCCGATTTCGACAAGGCGGCGAGCGCCACGAACCAGGCTTTCGGCATGTCGGTCGGCAGGCCGACGGGGATACCGGCAAGCTTGGCGGTCTCCAGGAAATTCTGCGCGCCCTCGAAGCCCGGCGAGGTACAGGCGATACAGGCATAGCCGCCCTTGGTGCAGGAGCCGCCGCCGTTCCATGAACGCTGATTGCAGTCGCCGACCGCCTGCGTCGCCTTGCAGCCGAGATGCTCCATCAGGCAGCCGCGCTCGGACATCGTCTCCGCGCTGGCCTTGAACTCGTAGAACTCGTTGCGCGAGCACCCGTGGTGAGCAAGATGGTTGGCGATGAATTTCGGCCGCCCGTAGCCATCGAGATCGGTCGCGGACAGGTCCTTGGCCGTCAGTGCCAGGATGGTTTCCATCATCCAGCCCGGATGCGGCGCGCAGCCGGCAACGTTGATCACCGGCAGGCCGAGCCGGGAGCGGAAGCCGGCACCGAGCGCGCCGCCGGACTCGGCACCCTCGAATTGCAGGCCGACCGCGTCGGTCGGGTTGATTCCCGCCGCCGGCACACCGCCATAGGCGGCGCAGCTTCCGACTGCGACCACATAGTCCGCGCGCGGCGCGAGATCGAGCATCCAGCGATAGACCGAGCGGCCGGTGCCCGCGAGCATGTTGAAGCGGCCGCTGTCGTTCGGGCCGCGCGCGACCGAGCCTTCGAGCAGCAGCAGGTCGAGCGGCACCTCGCCGTCCAGCACCGATTGCAGCACCTCGACCGCTTCCTCGCCGGTCTCCTCGCTGACCGAGGGATGCCACAAGAGGTTGATGCCGAACTGCCTGAGCTCGTCGAACCAGCCGGAGGCGCCGCTTTCCAGGATCGACATGGTGCAGCCGCCGCAGCTTGCGCCCTGCAGCCAAAGCACGTTGGTCATCCCATCCGATCGGCTCATGGCTCCTCCTGAAGGCCCCAATCCCAAAGCCCCCGAGCATCGGCCGCTCGTAGCACAAGAGCAAGGCCCCGGCTTGAGGGAACTCAATCATGTCCGGCCGACGTCCCGCCGTCGTGCTTCAGGTGCCGCTGGCGGATCCGGTGCGTGACGATCCAGACCAAGCCGACCGCCACCGGCACGAACAAGGCGGTCGCCAGCGACGGCTCGACATGCAGGCCGCCGTCATGCGCGCCCTTGGCAAGATAACCGAACAGGCTGACGACGTAGTAGCCGATCGCCGCCACCGACAGGCCCTCGACCGTGCTTTGCAGGCGCAGTTGCAGCTTGGTGCGCTCGTTCATCGAACGCAAGAGGTCGCGGTTCTGCTCCTCGAGCTCGACGTCGACGCGGGTGCGCAGGAGGTCGGCGGCGCGCGCGAGCTTGATCGACAAATCGGCCTGGCGATCCCCCAGGGCTGCACAGGTCCGCATCGCCGGCGCCATCCGGCGGGCAAGAAACGACGACCAGGTCGGATAGCCTGCAATCTCGCCGCCCTCGATCACCGCAAGGCGCGCCTGCACGATGTCGTAATAGGCCCGGCTGGCACCGAACCGGAACAGGCTGCCGGCGGCGCCGCGCTCGAGCGTGGCGGCAAGCGCGGTCAGCTCGGTCAGCAGGTGGTTGTTGAGCTTGAGATCCGCCGAGCCCTGCATCTCCTCGAGCACCTCGACCAGCCGGCGCCCGATATGATCGACCGAAGGCGCCAGCTCGAGCGCGGCCGGCAGGCCGAGCAGCGCCAGCGTTCGATAGGTCTCGATCTCCAGCACGCGCTGCACCAGCGCGCCCAGACGGCCCGGCGACAGGCCGTCGTTGCAGACCAGGATGCGCACAAAACCCTGCTCGTCCGCGCGGAAGTCGGAGGCGACGACGGCCGGACCGCTGCGCACAGTCGCCATGGCGAGGCTGCCCCTCTCGAACAGCTGCTCGGCGCGCTCGACCGCGGCCGATGTCTGCTCGACCTCCAGCTTGAGCGCGACCAGCAATTGCCCGGTCTGCGGCAGCGCGCGGATCAGCGCGGCGAGCTGTTTGTCCATGGCGCCGAACGGCTGCGCGGAGCTCGCGCGGCTCCAGATCCAGGTGAACGTCGTGAATTCAGAATGCTGCTCCCAGCGCAGCATGATTGCGCCGATCGTCACCTGATGGTGTTTGGCCGAGACCTCCGGCGCGGGCAGCCCTTGCGCCGCGCAAAAAGCCGCAAAGCTTTGCCGATCGGCGGCGGCGACATCGCCCTGGCTGAGAAACGCAAAACGCAGCACGCCGAGCGGGGCGGTCAGCCGCGTGAATGGGCGGGCGTGCACCTCGCTCAGCACCGCATCGCGCTGCGGATGCAGCGTAAAGTCGGCGAGATCTGGACCATTGCTCATCGACACGTCCTCGGCTCCTGGTTGCACGGTACGCCTCTTCTAGAACGTCCCGGCCACAGTCAGGCGGAACGTCAGCGGCTCGACCGGGTGCAGCACGTAATCCATCACCCCGTTCTGGCACACGATCGTCGGCGCCGCACCTGACGTACAGAGATTGTAGAGCGTATCGGTCTTCAGCAGGGAGCCATAGGCATAAGTGATCTGATTGGCTCTTGTATTCAACAGATTGAGCACGTCGAGCTGGATACGCCAGCCATTGTCGGCGCGATAGCCGAGGCGTCCGTTGAAGACGCTGGTGGCAGACGAGCGGAACGCATTATCCTCCGTCAGCGGGCTGGCGGCGAGATAGCGCCAGCGTAAGGTCCCGAACCAGCCGGTCTTCTCGCCGAGCGTGATGCCGGCCGATGCCACCATGGGCGGCGCGTTCGGAATGTAATTGCCGGGCGCGTTGCCTATTTGCGCCTCCGGATAGCCGGCGAGCGAGGCATAGACCGCGGCCTGGTCGCCGTCATAGCCGCGAAAACGCGCATGGGTCATCGCAAGATCGACGTCGACATCGATCCAGGATCGCGGACGGTAATGGTTGGTCCACTCGAAACCATAGCGGCGGCTGGCGCGTCTCGCCTCGGTGTCGCCGGCGTCGCCAGCGAACAGGATCTCGGAATCCTGGTCGAGGATGAAGACGCTGAACGAGGTGTCGAGACCCGGAACGATTTTGCTGCGAACACCGACCTCGGCGCCTCGGGTGCGCACCAGCAGCGGGGAAGGCGAGAGCTTTGTCGCGGGATCACTGGGGTCTTCGGTCGTCGTGGCGCCGCGCGCGTCATTCGAGTGCATGCCGTAGCCGGCGCCGAGAAAGAATTCGGTCTGGCTGAAGGGACCGAGCACCATCCGGAGTTTAGGACTGCCGAGCGAGACATTCACGTGGCCGGAATTGTTCGAATTGAACAGCGAGCTCACGTTTGCCGCATAATAGTCGCCGCGCCAGCCGACCGTGGTCCGGAGCCAATCGGTCCAGCGTACGGTGTTCTCGGCATAGAGGCCGATACTGCCCTCGCCGACCTTGTCGCTGCGGACATTGGAGAGGAAGCTGCGCTGGAAGGTGTTGGTCAGCGCCAGATCAATCGCGTCATAGCGCGATTGCAGGCCGAAAATGGTCTGCATCGGCAGGCCGGCGAACGAGCCGTTCAGGGTGCGCGAGATGTTCGCGCCGGCCATCAGACGGTCGTCATGCTGGTGAAATTGGTCGCCGAACACGGGGTCGGTGAGGAAATAGGTGAAGTTGTTGTAGAGGTCGAGCTGGCTCTTCACGACATAGGCATTGGCCTTCCAGGCGCCGAGATCGTCGCTCTGCGCGACGCGGCCCGAGAGCGCGAAGCGGTTGGTGTTGCCGCCATCGGTGGGATCCTCCGAGCCGAAGCGGCCGCGCTGTCCGGCGGCGATCGCGCGCTGCGGCACCTGGTCGGTGGAATTCCATCTGTTGACATAGGCCATGCCGGTGACAGAGGCGCCATCGGTCGCGGTGCCCTGGGTGTAGCGCACCAACCCGTTCAGCTTGCGCACATTGTCCGGGTTGTCCCAGGGGCCGTTGTAAGTGCCCAGTTCGCCGGCGACGAGCAACGAACCATCGCCGGCCTTGGCGGAGTCCGTGCCGAGCAGCCGGCGATAACCGAAGCCGCCGGCCGTCACCTGCGCAAGGCCCTTTTCGGTGCGGTCGATCAGGCCGATATGGACGCTGCCGACCGATGCAAAATCGCCCTCGTCGGCGAAATACGGCCCCTTGCGAACATCCATCGCACCGATGGTCTCCGGGATCAGCCAGTTGAGATCGGCATAACCCTGGCCATGGGCGTGGGTGCGCATGTTGACGGGAACATCGTCGACATAGATGGCGAGATCGGTGCCGTGGTCGAGATTGTAGCCGCGCAGAAAATACTGGTTGGCTTTACCCTCGCCGGAGTGCTGGGTCACGATCAGCCCCGGCACGGCTTCGAGCACCTCGCCCGGCCGCGCGAAGGGACGCGCATTGAGCGTTTCACCGGAAACGGTGAGCTCGCTCGCCATGCCTGGAGAGCCCTTCGTGCCCGAGGCGACATTGCCGGCATCCGAGACAGGCGGTGCTGCCGGAGAGACGAAGATGCGGCGATCGGTCGACGCCGGCTTTGCGGCGTGTCGCGATTGAGGTGGCTTCTTGCGACGCGGCACCTCGCCGCCGTCGATCAGGATCGGCGGCAGCTCACGGGAGGAACCATCTTCCTGGGCGCGGGCGTGTCCGCCATCACTGACGAGGATGCAGGTTACCAGGACCGACAGCGCTCCGCATCGTCGCCCGGTCCAGGCGCTATCATGCCGCCTCGGTCGCATCGGCGCAGTCCAGCGGTTCAGGCGCGGCACGACGCGCATCATCGGTGAATGCGCGGCGATAAAGCACGACCGAGGCGAACCAGGCGAGCGCGAACAGCGCAATCACGGCGAAGCCGAAATTGGCGAGCGAATCGTTGAGGCCATCGACCAGCGCCCACAGCCCGCCGGACAGGCCGAGCCGGTCGCTGACCAGCCCGAGCGCCTCGATGCCGCCGATGAACAGCGCAACCGCGACGGAGGCCCCGGTGACGCCGAGGTTGTACCAGAGCTTGCGACAGGGATCGACGAAGGCCCAGCGATAGGCGCTGGCCATCAGCGCGGAATCGGCGGTGTCGACCAGCGCCATGCCTGATGCGAACAGCGCGGGAAAGACCAGGACATCGACGAGCGACGCGCCGTGCGTGGCTTCGCCGGCCGAGATGCTGAGCAATCCGATCTCGGTTGCGGTGTCGAAGCCGAGCCCGAACAGGAAGCCGAGCGGATACATGTGCCAGGACTTCGTCACCAGACGAAACATGGGCCCGAGCAGCCGCGCGAGAAATCCGCGGCTCGCAAGCAGCGCTTCGAGGCCCTCCACATCGTGAACGCCATGCTCGCGCGCCATGTGAAGAGTCCGCCACAGGCCGGCGAAGATGGCGACGTTGATGGCCGCGATCACCAGCAGGAACAACGCCGACACCGAGGTGCCGATCAGGCCGCCGATCTCCTTGAGCAGGCTGTCGCCGCCGAGGCTCACCACGCCAAGCGCAAGCAGCGTGGTCGCGACCACAACGACGCTGGAATGGCCGAGCGCGAAATAAAGCCCGACGGATCGCGGCGCAACGCTCGCATGCATCAGCTTGCGCACCACATTGTCGATGGCAGCGATGTGGTCGGCATCGACGGCATGGCGCAGGCCAAACACCCAGGCGAGCAGCGCGGTCGCCATCGCGGCCGGCCGAGCGCCGAACAGCGCGAAGGCAAAGGCCCATGCGATGACGTTGGCGGCAATCAGCCCGCCGAACAGCAGCACGGTGGCGGGCTCGACCACCCGCGAAGACAACTTCGTCACTTGCTGCATCGGCCCGAGCCCCGCGGTATGATCATTGTCTAGAACTGTCATACTGAGGAGAGCAAAGGCCAGGCCACTCCCGGCGCGTGCTCCAGGACGCCAGCGACGATGGCTGCCAACGTGTAGTCATTGCGAGGGAATTTGGCGCCGGGCGCGTCAATGCACGGAGGCGAAGCGCGACGCCTCTGCTGGCAAGATGCTATCCATCGGAGTGGCAAGTTGACCGGTGGCCCCGTTCGGACGAGGGACCTTCGCAGCTACGCAAAAGGGCCTCGCCTCGCCGCCAAACCCGGTCGGCGGCGCCCGAAGGATGCGACGGGAATAACCTGCTCACATAACGAGATCAGAGGACTGGCTGGAGCGGGCAGAGATTCCTGGCTTCGTTACAGGATTGCGCCAATTCGCGGTCCCGGCGTTGAGCCGTTCATATCACGCGCCCGGCTCCCCCTTTCGTCGGCCGCCACGATCCGCACCTGCACGTCCTTGGGCTTCGCCAGATAGGGCGACGACGTGACCAGGACGTCGGCGCCGGCCTCCGCATAGGCTGCGGCGTTCGCCGTGTTGATGCCGCCGGCGGCGGCGATGATCGGACGCGTCCGCGTATAGGCCATCGATGCAATGCGCTCGACGAGCGCCGCAATCTCGGCAGGCGAGAATTTCTCGGCCTGGATCACATCGAAGCCGGCGACTGCCGCGGCAAGCGCGGCGTCGGCCGTCTTCACCTCGATGACAAGCTTCTTCTCCGGCGCCGCCCGGCGCAATCGCCCGACCGCCTGAAACAGCGGCAGATCACCGAGAAACGCGCGGTGCTCGGGAAACACCAGCACCGTCTCCGAGAGGCCGAGCCGATGCATGACGGCGCCGCCCGCCTTCACGGCAGCTACCGCAAAGCGTTTGGTACCCGGCACGTTCTTGCGCGTGCAGGCAACCGGAATCTGCGGCGCGACCGCCCTCGCGGCGACGACGATGGCGCGGGTCTCGCTGGCCACGCCCGACCAGATCTCGATCAGGGTCTGCGCGACCTTCCAGCTCCGCAACAGTGCAGCAGCCGGACCGCGCGCCTCGAGGATCGGCGCGCCCTGCTCCAGCGCCGCGCCGGATGCGGCGAACAGCTCCACCTCGCAGCCGGCGAGCGCGATAATCGCGGCGGCATCCTCGGCGAGCGCCAGCACCATCGGCGTGCGCGCGGCAAATTGCATGACGCCCCTGATCGCGCCTACCCCGAGCGCCTCAGTGGTGAGATCGCCGTAGGGCACGTCGTCCTCCAACAGGCGCTCGAGCTCGGCGCGCGACGCAACCGTTGTCATGTCGTGCTTCCCTTCGTTGCTGTCGGCTTGCCGACGACTTTGTCGCAAACCCGACACGGATCGTCGGTCCCGCCGCCGCAAGGGGCTGGAAGTTCCGCTTTTGACGTTCATTTCTGCAAGGCGCGCACCAGACTCCGATCGGCGCATCCGGCACGCCGATTGCTGAGCCCATCATGGTCGTCGCCTCGCAGCAATCAGGCTGGCGCGGAGGCGGTTACCGTCCGCTGGAGTTCATCATGAAACTGTTTCGTACGATCGCCGTCGCCGCAGGCCTGCTGCTCACATCCACCGGGGCGCAAGCCGCACAGACCAATGTGGCCGTCGCCGCCAACTTCACCGATGCTGCCAAGGAGATCGCCGCCCTCTTCAAGCAGAAGACGGGACACGAGGCTGTGCTGAGCTTCGGGGCGAGCGGCCAGTTCTACACCCAGATCACGCAGGGCGCGCCGTTCCAGGTGTTGCTGTCCGCCGACGATTCACGACCGAGGAAGCTCGTCGAGGACGGTCTTGCCGTCGCGGACAGCCGCTTCACCTACGCGATCGGCAAGCTCGTGCTGTGGAGCAAGTCGCCCGGCATCGTCACCGGCGAGGAGACGCTGAAGACCGCCTCCTTCGCAAAACTCTCGATCTGCAATCCGGCCGCCGCGCCTTACGGGCTCGCCGCCGTGGAAACGATGAAGTCGCTGAACCTGTACGACGCCCTGAAGCCGAAGCTGGTGGAGGGCGCGACCATCACCCAAGCCTATCAATTCGTCGAGACCGGGAATGCCGAAGTCGGCTTCGTCGCGCTGTCGCAATTGACCGGCAGCGATGCCGGTTCGCGCTGGGTGGTGCCGCAGGCGCTCTATAATCCGATCCGCCAGGACGCGGTGCTGCTGAAGACCGGCGCCGGAAACGAGGCCGCCGGCGCGTTCATCGCCTTCCTTAGGGGACCCGAGGCACGTGCCATCATCGAGAAGTACGGCTACGTGCTGGACGGGCAGAGCTGACGCGCATGGAGATCTGGTCGGCGGAGATCCGTCAGTCGGTCCTGCTCACGATCGAGCTCGCCGCGATCTCGACTGCGATCCTGCTGGTGCTGGCGACGCCGCTGGCCTGGTGGCTGGCGCACGCCAAGGGCTGGTGGACCGAGATCATCGCAAGCGTGGTCGCGCTGCCGCTGGTGCTGCCGCCGACCGTGCTTGGCTTCTATCTCCTGGTGCTGCTCGGCCCGGATGGACCGGGCGGATGGATCGCACGCCTGTGGGGCGCGCGCACGCTCGCCTTCACCTTCGAGGGCTTGGTCATCGGCTCGGTGGTGTATTCGATGCCCTTCGTGGTTCAGCCGATCCGGAATGCCTTCGCCGCGATGGGCGAGCGGCCGCTCGAGGTCGCCGCGACCTTGCGCGCCTCACCCCTGCGTACGTTCTGGACCGTCGCGGTGCCGCTGGCGCGGCCAGGTTTCCTGACCGGCGCGGTGCTCGGCTTTGCGCACACCGTCGGCGAGTTCGGCCTCGTGCTGATGATCGGCGGCAACATTCCCGGCCGCACAAAAGTGCTGTCGGTCGCGATCTTCGATTATGTCGAGACCTCACGCTGGCGCGAGGCGAGCATCCTCGCGGGCTTCATGGTGATCTTCGCCTTCGCCGTCATCCTGACCATGACGCTGATCGACAAGCGCGGCAGGAGGATCGCCGCGTGAGGCACGCCGAACCCGGCCAGATCAATGCGGCCTTCCGCGGCAGGCTGGGCACCTTCACGCTCGATGTCGCGCTCAGCGTGCCAGCTACAGGCGTTACCGCGATCTTCGGCCCTTCCGGCTGCGGCAAGACCAGCGTGGCGCGCTGCATCGCCGGCCTGCAACGCATGGCCGACGGCTTTTGCGCGGTCGACGGCGATATTTGGCAGGACCGCAAGTCGTTTCGCCCCGTGCATCGGCGACCGATCGGCTATGTGTTCCAGGAAGCGAGCCTGTTTCCGCATCTCTCGGTACGCAGCAATCTGCTATTCGGCGCACCGAAGGCCGCAGGGGTGCAGATCGGCTTCGACGAGGTCGTGGAGCTGCTTGGCCTTTCCGCGCTGCTCGATCGCGCGCCGAACCGCCTCTCCGGCGGCGAACGGCAGCGCGTCGCAATCGGCCGTGCGCTGCTGTCGCAGCCGAAGCTGCTGCTGATGGACGAGCCGCTGGCGGCGCTCGACCGCACCACCAAGAATGAGATCTTGCCATTCCTCGAGCGGGTGCACGAGCGGCTGTCGCTGCCGGTATTTTATATCAGCCATGACATGACGGAGATCGAGCGCTTTGCCGATCATCTGGTGCTGATGGAACAGGGCCGCGTCGTCGGCTCCGGCCCGCTGCATACCCTCCATCCGATACCGCTGGCCGGGAGCAGCGATCGGCATGGAGATTGCTCACCACGACGGAAGAGCGTAGGAAACCGGATGAGGATGACTTCCATGCCTATCGACTTCCACGACATTGATCCGAACCGCGTCGCCGCAATCCTTTACCGCTCGCAGGACGACGTCGATGCTTTGCTCGCCGACTTCGCCGAGACTCTGGCGCGGTCGGGCGAGCGGATCGGCGGGGTCGTCCAGCGCAACATCAAGGACGGCGCCGGCTGTCAGGTCGGCATGCAGGCAATCGACCTGATGACCGGCCGCGAGATTTCGATCTGCCAGCCGCTCGGCTCGGGCGCGATGGCCTGCAAGCTCGACGCGGCGGGACTGGCCGAAGCGGCGGTCGCCGTCACACGCGCGATCGCAGCGGATGTCGACCTGGTCGTGATCAACAAGTTCTCCAAGCAGGAGGCCGCCGGCGAAGGCCTGCGCGACGAGCTAGCCGGCGCCATCGCCGCCGGTATTCCCGTGCTCACGGCCGTGCCGGAAAAATGCCTGGACGCCTGGAATGATTTTACCGGCGGTATCGGCACCAGCCTCTTGTGCGAGCGAAGTGCGATCGAGGGCTGGTGGCAGGACCTGTCGTCGCGCATGAAGCGGGCGCGCGACGCGCGCCTGCCCTCTGATGCATCTGCGGCGCTACTTGCCGATCATCACGTCGGATGACTTGATCACCGCGGAGACGGTATCGCCCACCTTCAGGGCGAGATCGTCCACTGCCTCGTTGGTGATCGCGGAAAACACGACCAGTCCCGGCGCGAGCTCGATCTTCACATGGGCCGTTGTCGTCCCCTTGGTGACGGCGACGATCCGCCCCGGGAGAATGTTTCGGGCGCTGAGCTTCATGGGTCAGCCGAACTTGAACAGCACGCCGTAGCCACCGCGCGGATAGCTCCACTCGATGTCGCCACTCCCCTCGCAAATCACGCGGCAGGTCCCGCACTCGATGCAGCCGTCGACCGTGATCTCAACCTGCCCTTTGTCGTTGAGCTCATAGCAGCGCGCCGGGCAGGCCTTCAGCATCGTCAGGAGCTCAGGCGACGGCGTGGTGTGGGGCCGCACCTTGATATGGGCGCGGCCGGCATCGACCAGGTAACGGTTGTAGAACAGCTTGTCCTCGACACGCACGGATGGCTCGATCGACATGGTTTGGGTCTCCGTCCTTGGTGATCTATTTCCTTGTCACCGCCAGGCGCGCGCGAGGCGGAAGGCATCGCCGAACAGCCCGCTCCATGAGCGCGCCTTGATGAACGATTTGAATGTCGTCTTCTCCTTCTCCACCTTCGGCGTGCCGTCGACGCGCAGGAAGTTCTGCATCGCCCTGGAGACGAGTTCGGGATAGGTCAGGAAGAAGTTCTGCGACTGGGTGTGCATCAGCGCTGGCATGTCCTTGTACTTCTTCAGGTCCTTGATGACGAAGGACTCGTCCAGCATCGTCTTGTAGAGCGCCAGGTTCTCCGCCGTCATCGGATCCTTGCGCGACTTGACCTGGAAGATCGCCTCCGCCGCGATCCGGCCCGACGTCATCGCCAGATTCGAGCCCTCGCGATGGATGGCATTGTTGAGCTGGGCGGCGTCGCCGACCACAACCCAGCCCTCGCCGTAAAGCTGCGGGATCGCCTTGAAGCCTCCCTCGGGGATGAGGTGCGCGGCATATTCCTTCACTTCGGAGCCCTCGATCAGCGGGGCGACCGAAGGATGGCGCTTGAACCGATCGAGCAGGCCGTACGGCGTCTCGCCGGTGCGCTGGAAATCGGCGACCAGGCAGCCGATGCCGAGCGAGATGCACTCCTTGTTGGCGTAGATGAAGCCCATGCCGGTCATGCCGCGGGAGATGGTGCCTGCGGCTTCGATCACCATGCCTTCGTCGCCTTTGAGGTTGAAGCGGGCCTCGATGGTCTCACGCGGCAGGAAATGCATCTCCTTCACGGCGAGCGCGACCTTGTCGGGCTTGGGCCGCTCGCGCAGGTGCGCGCGGGTCCCAAGCAGGCCGTTGACTCCCTCCGCCAGCACCACGACGTCGGCATGGATCTCGCCATCCGCGCGGTCGGTGCGCACGCCGATCACCCTGCCGTAGGCATCTTGTGCCAGCTCGGTCACCGTCGTCTCGCACAGCACCGTCGCGCCGGCTTCCCGGACCTTCTGGGAGAACCATTTGTCGAACTGGGCGCGGATGATGGTGTAGCGGTTCGGCTTCTCCTCGTTGAAGTCATCGGAACGATAGTGCAGGCCGGTGTGCGAGCGGTCATCCATCATCCAGAAGCGCTGCTCGACCAGGTGCCGTTCCAGCGGCGCGTCCTCGCGGAAATCGGGGATCAGCTTCTCCAGCATGTCGGCATAGAGGATCGCACCCTGCACGTTCTTCGAACCGGAATATTCGCCGCGCTCGAGCTGGAGCACCTTCAGCCCGCGCTGGGCCAGCGTGAGCGCCGCCGCGTTGCCGGCCATGCCGGCGCCGACGACGATGGCATCGAATTTCTCCTCGATCATGACGCCTCTCCCTCTTCTAGCTCGCGATCCGGTCGCGCGAATGCGGTGACAGCCGGGCACGGAACGCCGCGGTCAGGGCCGGAAGCAGCCGGATGGCATCGGCGACGATGCCCATATGGGCGAAATCGAAGATCGGCGCGTTCCTGTCGGTGTTGATGGCGACGATGAGGTCGGCCCCTTCGACGCCGACGCGATGCTGGATCGCGCCGGAGATGCCCGCGGCGATGTAGAGCTTCGGCCGGATGGTTTTACCAGTCTGGCCGATCTGCCGGTCGGATGTGATCCAGCCCTTCTGCACCAGCGGCCGCGAGCAGCCATATTCGGCCCCGAGCACGGTGGCGAGCTGGCGCACGAGCTGGAAGTTCTCTGGTGATCCCAGCCCTAGTCCGCCGGCGACGACGACGTCCGCGTAGGCGAGATTGGACTTTGCGGAATCGCGATCGGGCAGGAACGACAGCACTTTGGTCACGATGTCGTCCTCGACGAGGCCGAGCGGATGACTGACGATGCGGCCGACCGGGCGCACGACGCGTTCCGGCATCGGCATCACGCGCGGCCGCACCGTCGCCATCTGCGGCCGGTAGTTCAGCGTGTAGATCGTGCAGAGCAGCGAGCCGCCAAAGGTCGGGCGCGTCGCGGCGAGCGAGCCGTCGGCATCGACGTCAAGCTCGGTGCAGTCGGCGGTGAGACCGGTGAGCAGTGTCGTCGCCACCGAGCCCGCGAGATCGCGGCCGAGCGTGGTGGCGCCGAGCAGCAGGATCTCTGGCTTGTAGGTGTTGACGACGTCGGTCAGCGCCTTGGTGTAGGACTCGTTGCGGTAGTCGGTGAGCAGATTGTCGGCGACCATATAGACGAGATCGGCGCCGTAGCAGAAGGCCTCGGCGGCGGCGCTCTGGGTCGCCTCGCCTTCGGGCCCGATCACGACCGCGGCGAGATCGACCTTGAGCTTGTCGGCGAGCTTGCGGCCGGCGCCCATCAGCTCCCAGGAGACGGGATGAACCTGGCCGCGCTCCTGTTCGATGAAGACCCAGACGTGCTTGTAGGCCTTGAAATGCTCGGGCAGCTCCTTCTTGGTCGCGGCGCGCCCCGCGGCGGGTGCGGCAGTCTTTGGTGCGGTGCTCATGATGCTTGCTCCCCTCGCCTCAATAGCCGCGCGCCAGCGCCGCCAGCTCGGTCTCGAGCGCCGGCTGGCGCTTGAAGATGGCGTCGATCAACGCTTCCGCTGGCTGTTCGCCAGACTCGATCAGCACCGCCTTCTCGCTGCGCGCGGCTGGCGCGAACACCCGCTTGACGATGGTGGGCGAGCCGCGCAGGCCGCATTTCGAGATGTCCTCGACGCCGGCATCCTGCGCACTCCATTTCACGATTGGCGCGCGCGCGGCGCGCAACGCGTCAGCCATTGCGCCGCGGCGGATCTGGTTGGTCGCCTCCAGCATAGTGACGAGGCACGGCAGCCTGGTGCGCAGAAGCTGCACACCGCCCTCGGAGCGTCGCTCGGCGTCAATAGTGCGGGCCTGTAAATCCAGCGCACTGATCTTGGCGACATAGGTGAGCTGCAACAGGCCGAGCCGCTTGGCGATGCCGGGGCCGACCTGCGCGGTGTCGCCATCGATGGTCTGCTTGCCCGTAAAGACGAGATCGGGCGCGCCGAACTCGGTCGAGATCTTGCGGATCGCGGTCGCGAGCGCATAGGTCGTGGCCAGCGTATCGGCGCCGGCGAAGAATCGGTCGGTCAGCAGCACCGCACGATCGGCGCCGAAGGTCAGCGCCTTGCGCAGACTGTCCTCGGCCGAAGGCGGTCCCATGGTCAGCACCGTGACCTCCCCGCCGAACTGGTCGCGCAGCTCGAGCGCCGCCTCCAGCGCGAAGAGATCGTAGGGGTTGATGATGGTCGGCACCCCCTGACGCATGATGGTGTTGGTCACGGGATGTACGCGGATCTGCGCGGAGTCGGGGACCTGCTTGATGCAGACGACGATGTGCATGTGCTTCTCCAGGACTCGTCTCCAGAACTCGGTTCAGAGCAAGAACAGCAAGTGTCGTACCAACTGCGCGAACGATCAAAATCAGACGTCGATACAGCGACTTAGAAGAGCGACGGTATCGGTTGCATCCACTTCAGGCAGCGGAGCCGACAACGCTGCTGCGACACGCGTCGCAAATGCGACAGAGCGGACGTTCACTTCAGCGTACCGATCTGCACCAATGTCGGCGTCTGCTTGGGCTGCGGCGCGACGGCGTCCTTCAGGACCTTGAAGACACGCTGATCGATCGGCGAGGATGCGACGAAGTCGGCATAGGCACGCTCCAGAACGGCCCTGCACCGCTCCGCCACGATCTCATCCGTAGCGCCAGCAAAGTCTTCTCCGGCGAGGTACTGGCCCATGCGCCGCAGGATATGCAGCCGCGCCACGTTGACGATCTTGGGATCGTAGTCGACGCCGAGCAGCGTGAAGAATTCCTCGGCCGCGGATGCCTTGTTCAGTTGCGCGAGAATCCCGTCAGTCATTGTCGGCCTCCATAATCGCTGCGCCGCGGACCGGCTCGCCGGCACCACGCAGGCGCTTCTGCATGTGGGTCAGGCGCGCCTCGAGAAACTCGACGCGGTCGAGCAGCACTTCGATGGCGTCCCCAACGGGGTCCGGCATCAGATGATGGTCGAGGTCGATCCGGCCGACGACGCGGCGATGGCTCAATTGCGGGCGCACCACGCGGGCGGGGATGCCGACCACGGTGACGTCGGGCGGCGTGCTCTCGATCACGACCGAATTGGCGCCGACGCGCCCGCCCGCCGCGACCGTAATCGGCCCGAGGATCTTGGCACCCGCCCCCACCACGACGCCGTCCTCGAGCGTCGGATGGCGCTTGCCCGGATACCAGGACGTGCCGCCGAGCGTGACGCCGTGATAGAGCGTAACGTCATCGCCGATCTCCGCGGTCTCGCCGATGACGACACAGGCGCCGTGGTCGATGAAGAAGCGATGACCGATACGTGCACCCGGATGAATGTCGACATTGCTGACAAAGCGCCCGAACCAGGACAGCAGCCGCGCAGGAAAGCGCCAGCCCGAGAGCCACAGCCGGTTGGCGATACGATACCAGATCAGGGCGTGGATGCCGGGATAGGTCAGGAGCGTCTCGAGCTGGCCCCGCGCGGCCGGATCGCGCTGGCGCACGCAGCCGACGTCTTCGCGGACCAACTTCAGCAAGGACGGCTTTACCGGTGTGGACGGGGAAGGTTCGGCGAGCGGAATATCGACGACACAGGTCATAACCACCTCACGCGCAATTGAGAAGCGAGCGCTCGCGCACCTCGCGCCAGATCGCCGTTACCGTCTCGCGCGCAACGGCGCCCTTGTGCTCGACGGCATGTCGACGGACACGGGCGAGGACGGACTTTGCTTCGTCCGCACTGACGGACAGCTGGAGCTCGGCGAGCAGCGCGGTGATCGCGGCAAGCCCCGAATGCTTGCCGATCACGATGCGATTGGAGCGGCCGAGCAGGCGCGGATCCAGCGCCTGGTAGGTGCGCTGATCTTTCAAAAGACCGTCGACGTGAATGCCGGACTCATGGGTGAAGACGTGCTCGCCCACAATCGCCTTGTTGAGGGGAATGGCGCGTGCGGCCGCAGTGGCAACCACGGACGCCACCTTCTCCAGTTCGGACAGCACCACACCGGTGTCGCAGCCATAGAGCTGCTTGAGCGCGACCGCGACCTCCTCCAGCGGGGCATTGCCCGCGCGCTCGCCGAGACCGATCACGGTGACGGACGCATGCGTCGCACCGGCCTTGATCGCGGCAAGCGTGTTGGCGGTTGCGAGGCCCAGATCGTCGTGGCCGTGGAATTCGAGCTCGAGGTCGGTGGTGGCGCGAAGTGCCGCCAGCAACGCGAAGGCGGCATCGGGGTCGAGCACGCTCAACGTGTCGGCAATACGGAAGCGCCGTGCACCGGCAGCCTTTGCGGCAGCGATCAGCTCGACGAGGAAGCCGACATCGGCACGGGACGAATCCTCGCCGCCGACAGCTACGTCGAGCTCCCTGTCGCGGGCATAGCCGACCACCCGCCTCACCTGTTCCAGCGCTGCTGACCGGCTGCCGCCGAGCTTCGCGGCGATCTGCACGTCGGAGGCCGGGATGGAGACGTTCACCATGGAGACGCCGGCTTCAATCGCCGCATCGACGTCCGATGTCCGCATCCGGCACCAGCCGATCGCGGTTGCTGGAAGGTCAGCTTCGACGATGGCCCGGATCGCGCTCACCTCGTCATGGCCCATGGCGGGCGTGCCCGCTTCGATCTCGGTGACGCCAGCGGAAGCCAGCGCACGTGCGATCGAGACTTTCTCCGCGGTGGTGAAGGCGACGCCCGGCGCCTGTTCGCCGTCGCGCAGGGTGGTGTCGTTGAGAACGACGGATCGGGGCTGAACTCCGTTCGATCGGGTCGTTGGGTCGGGAAACGCCATCCGCGTCCTCCAATCATTCATTCCGATCAACAGTTCAGCAACCCTCGTGCCATCGCCAGAACGACCGCCAAACAGTTGAAATTGATGGATTTATCGACGCTGTCCGCTTTGTCGCGAATGCGACAGCGTCAGACAGGCGTGTCAGGTATCACCGGACTTGCGGCGGATATGGATGATGATGTCGAGCCGCGAGATCTCATGCCCCGGCAATGGTTCGGGCATCTGCTCGAGGACGAGCGTCTCCGGCACGTCGATCAGCCAATCCTCGCCGTGAAGGTAGAAATGCGGATGGACCGTCGTGTTGGTATCGAAGAACGAGCGCGAGCCATCCGGGCCAATGCGGCGCAACAGTCCGGCCTGGGTGAATTGGTTGAGCGTGTTGTAGACGGTTGCCAGGGAAAGCTGAATGTTGGCCTCAACGGACTCGGCAAAGAGCATCTCGGCGGTGACGTGACGGTGTCCCTGTCCCTGGCCGAATAGCAAATCTGCCAACAGCACACGCTGGCGCGTCGGTCGCAGGCCGGCGTCGCGCAACCGCCGGAATGCGGAACATTCGCTGTCCCGGATTTCGCTCTGCGCAGACAGTTCCGCATCCAAAGTATCGATGACGAACATTTCCGGATACGCGTCCATGATCACCTCGGGTCATCGATATGATCGCCGCCGCCGCGCAAAAATTCCCGCCGACGCTCGGCCATGCGGCTCTCGCCGCTTTCCTCGCCGAAGCAAAGCGCGAAATCGTTGCACTCCGTGCAGACCGGGGTCGTGCACATCACGAAGCCGTCGTCCTCGCAGAGCATGCGGTAAAAGAAGCGCTTCCAGCGCATATTCCTGGTGTTGCGGGTCGCCAGCGGCGCGAAATGACGTGTCAGGAGGCGCGATAGTTCCGCTCGCTCGCGCAAGCCGAGATCTTCCCAGAGATGGTTCGGCTCCATCGCGCGCCGTGCCACCATCGCCGCGAGCCAATGGCCGACTTCGCCGTCGCTCGAGCGCTGAGCGAGCAGGAGGTCGCGTACCATGATGGTCTCGTCATCGATCTCGGAGGTCGATTTCGGTATCCACGCGAAGGCGCGGAGCGTGGCCGACGGGAAATGGCCGGTCAGCAGATTGTTGAATTCCTGCTCCGAAAGACCGACGCGCTCTGCGATCGGACCGCCATCCATCACGGCCGCGGCCAGGATCGAGGCTAGGACGTGGCGGTCGAAATCATCGTCGGTGCTGATATCGGCTTCTGCCGGATCGCGCCCGGTCAGCAGGCGGTAGAATTCTATTCCTGCATGCGGCCCGCCGGTGTCGGAGCCTGCCGGCAGACGCACTGTCGCTTCGGTCGTACTCGCTTGCGCCGCGATCACGGAACGCTCCGCCGGTTATGCCGCAGGATCGTCGAAATGTGCCGGCCTCCCCGATCCGGGGAGACCGGCAGGATCATCAGGCCGTCGCGAGCTGGGCCGCGGTCTTGCCAATCTGGCTCTCGTCGACCGCCTTCATGATGCCGTGCTCCATCAGCATATCCTCGAGCTCGTCCATGCTGATCGGGGTCGGGATGATGCCCTTGCCGCCGTTGTTGTGGATCTTGTTCGCGAGGTTGCGATAGTGATCCGCCTGCTTGGATTCCGGTGCATATTCCAGCACCGTCATGCGGCGCAGCTCCGCGTGCTGCACGATGTTGTCGCGCGGCACGAAGTAGATGAGCTGGGTACCAAGCTTCTTGGCCAGCGCTTCCGCCAGCTCCAGCTCCTTGTCGGTCTGCCGCTCATTGCAGACCAGGCCGCCGAGGCGGACGCCGCCGGAATTGGCGTATTTCAGAATGCCCTTGGAGATGTTGTTGGCGGCATACATCGCCATCATCTCGCCGGACATCACGATGTAGATTTCCTGCGCCTTGTTCTCGCGGATCGGCATCGCGAAACCGCCGCAGACGACGTCGCCCAGCACGTCGTAGGACACGTAGTCGATGTCCTCATAGGCGCCGTTCTCTTCCAGGAAGTTGATCGAGGTGATGACACCACGGCCGGCGCAGCCGACGCCCGGCTCCGGACCGCCGGACTCGACGCAGCGGATATTCTGGTAGCCGACCTTCATGACGTCCTCGATTTCGAGGTCCTCGACGCTGCCTGCATTCGCCGCCAGGCTCAGAATCGTATCCTGCGCCTTGGCGTGCAGGATCAGGCGGGTCGAGTCCGCCTTGGGATCGCAGCCGACGATCAGGATCTTGTGACCCATCTCGGCAAGCGCCGCGAGCGTGTTCTGCGACGTCGTCGATTTGCCGATACCACCCTTGCCGTAAAACGCGATTTGTCTCAGTGAAGACATGTTGCTCTCCATCAACCGATTGCCAATGACATCGCGCTTCTCGCGCGAGATTGCTTCTCTCTCAGAAGCGTGGGCCCGCGGGGTTCGGGAAGGAGAACATCGCTCGCCAGCAGCGTCGGCGTGTTCTCAGCCCTCACTCGTTGTTGCTGCATCCAAATAGCAACTGGCGTGCCATTCGCTGCGCGCGCACTAAGACGCTGATCGCACTCGCGAAATATTTCGACGCGCGCGGCCGACAGAAGCTGTGTCGAACCCTACAGAGGTAGGGCCTCTGTCAGAAACCGGACAAGGATCTCAGTGACGGCGGTGCAAATGCACCGCTATTTCCGCGGCGCGCAGGCGGAACGGAAATTGCTAACCCAAGAGAAGAAGCGATTTGAGGAGAACGACAGATGCAGATCGGTGTCGAGACAGCCAAGGCCGTCGACCAGCGGCGCGTGTTCGTGGTCGACGACGACGAGATCACCCGCGCAGCGCTCCAGTTCATGCTGCATGACGAGATCGAAACTCATGAGCTCGCCACGCCGGAAGAGGCCTATGCAAAGGGCGTGGACTGGCTGAAGCCCGACGTGGTGCTGCTCGGGGTCTCGTTCCTGAAGGCCCGCGGCCCTGCCCTGATCGGCGATCTCGGCACCAGGTTTCCGGGCGTCCGCATTCTCGTCGTCACCGACAAATCCGACGAGGCCACCGCGGTCGAGGCGATGAAGGCGGGTGCCCACGGCGCGGTGGTGAAGCCGCTGACGCTGGAAGGCGTGCGCAAGAAGGTCGACACGATCCTCGGCCGCGGCGGCGCCGCGCCACTGGTTCAGCTCAGCATGATGAAATAGGAACCCGGACGTGGCGACAGTCCTGTTCTACCAAAAGCCAGGCTGCGGAACCAACGCCCGGCAAATTCGGGCGCTGGAAGCAGCGGGTCATCAGGTGATCGCGAAGAGCCTGCTGACAGAGCCGTGGACTGCCAAGGACCTCCAGGCCTTCTTCGGCGAGACGCCCTTCATGTCCTGGTTCAACCCGGCCGCGCCGCGGATCAAATCCGGCGAGGTGAAGCCGGCGGAGATCGGTGCAGCGGGCGCGATCGCCCTGATGCTCGAGGATCCCCTGCTGATCCGGCGCCCGCTGATCGAAGCCGACGGCACTAGATGCGCCGGGTTCGACCGCGAGCCGGTGCTGTCGCTGCTCGGCGGCACGCGTAGCGATCTAGACGGCTGCACGCGGCCGGAGGTGATGCCGCATTGCGCGGAGTCGTGAAGCTCAGCTCCGCGCGAGCACCATGACCAGGCGATCGACGCGGCGGCCCTGCTTCAGGTGCTCCTCGACGATCTCGTCGATGTCTTCCGGCGTGGTCGGCCGATACCAGACACCATCGGGATAGACGACCATCAACGGACCCGCTCCGCAGAAGCCGAGACAGCCCGACGCCGTGAAACCGATGTCGGTGAGCCCTTTCGCTTCGATCGCCTTGCCGAGCCGTTCCCACAACGGCCCGCCGCCGGCCGCGCCGCAGCTTCCGCGCGGGTGGCCCGGCGGTCGCTGGGTGTGGCAGGCGAAGACGTGGTGGCGGTAGAGCTGCGGGAGCTCGAAATCCTCGGTCAAACCATCGCTCATGACGCCGCCACCGCAACGCCCTTGTCTTTCAGCACCGCGGTCAGCTCACCCAGCTTGAACATCTCCCGCACGATGTCGCAGCCGCCGAGGAACTCGCCCTTGACGTAGAGCTGGGGAATGGTCGGCCAGTTCGAGAACGACTTGATGCCGTCGCGGATGTCAGGATCGGCAAGCACGTTGATGCCGGTGAAGGGCACGCCAAGGCCGTTCAGGATCTGCACCACCGCGCCGGAGAAGCCGCATTGCGGCGCGGCCGGAACACCTTTCATGAACAGCACGACGTCGCTGCCCGCGATAAGGTCCTTGATGCGTTGCTCGGTCGGTTCACTCATACTTTCGTCCTTCCATGTTCATTTCGGCACGGCCGTTTCGAGCGCGAGCGCATGCAGCGCCTCGCCCATGTGCCCCTTCAGGGCGGCGTAGACCATCTGGTGCTGCTGAATCCGGCTCTTGCCGGCAAAGGCCTGCGAGACGACGCGCGCGCCATAGTGATCGCCATCGCCGGCAAGATCGGTCACGATCACATGGGCATCCGGAAATGCCTCTTTGATCAATTGCTCGATATCCGGTCCCGCCATCGCCATGTCGCACACTCCTGCTCTGCACCCCTCTCATGCAAGCGCCAAACCAGTTCCGGAAGCCGTGCTTTCAGAGGGACTTGCGGCGTTCGCGCCGTCGTCATGTCCGACTTCCGACACGGCCGTGCACGCGCGTGTCGCTGACATGACGGACGGAGCCCGCCCGGCACCAGATGTGGCGACGATCGTTTCTGACGTCTCGAATTGACGCGCTTTCATGCGGTTTCCCGCGCGGCCCGGCTTTTGCTTTGCAAGCGGCAACATCGGTATTCCGAGACGCAAGAAGAGGACTCGACATTGCCTGACCCGGACTTCAGCAGATTGGGCGCTCCGTGCCTGATCCCGACGATTGCGAGCGCTTCATGACGCCCGTGCTCGTCGATTCCGACTCCATCAACTTCGGCGAGCTTCCGCCCGAGATCGATTCGCTGCTTCAGCAGGGCGTGGTCAGCTACCGGCGCGATCCGCTCGAGGCCGACCGTATCTTTCGCAAGGCGCTCGACGCGGCGCCGAGCGAGCTTGCGGTCTATTTCTGCCTCTACAAGACCCACACCTATCGCGGCCGCCTCGACGAGGCACAAAGCATCGCCGAGCGCGGCCTGCGCGAAGCGGCGCAGCAGGCGGGATGGGATCCCGACTGGCGCAACTGGCGGCCGGAGACCGAACTGCCTGACGGTGCCGGCCGCTTCGCGCTGTACACGCTGAAGGCGCTGGCGTTCATCCATCTACGAAAGGACGACCAGGCCCAGGCCCTCGAGCTGCTCGCCGCCCTGCGCCGGCTCGACCCCACCGGCGCGGTCGGCTGGCCGGTCGTCGCCGCACTCGCCGATGGACTTCAGTGAGGCTCCGATGTCGATGACAGGTCTCGCAGACGACACGTTGATCGCCGGCATCATCGCTGCGCTGCGGACTGTCCACGATCCGGAAATCCCCGTGAACATCTACGACCTCGGCCTGATCTACCGGATCGAGCCGAAGGACGGCGGCCTTGTCGAGATCGACATGACCTTGACCGCGCCGGGCTGTCCGGTTGCGGGCGAGATGCTGAGTTGGGTGGAGAAGGCGGTGGCCGAGGTCAGCGGCGTCGAGAAGGTCGCGGTGCGGCTGGTGTTCGATCCGCCATGGGACTCATCGCGGATGACCGACGACGTCAAGCTCGAACTCGGCCTGCTCTAGAAACAACCAAAGACCATCGGAGAGGAGAGGATGCAATGATCGAACTGACCGCCAGCGACGGAGCAAGTTTCTCCGCCTATCGTGCCGAGCCTGCGGACGCCCCCAAGGGTGCCGTGGTCGTTCTTCAAGACGTTTTTGGCGTCACACCCGAGATTTGCAAGGTCGCCGACGCCTTCGCGGCCCAGGGCTATGTCGCGATCGCGCCATCCTTGTTCGACCGGGTGAAGCCCGGCGTCAGCCTCGGCCACGACGACGGCGGCAAGGCCGAGGGTGCGGCGATCAGCGCGCAGATCGGCAACGAGCAGGCGATCTCGGACATCCAGGCGACTGTCGACGCGGTAAAGGACGCCGGCAAGGTCGCGGTCGTCGGCTATTGCTGGGGCGGCGACCTCGCCTACACCGCAGCCAACAGGGTCAACGGCATCGCCTGCGTGATCGGCTATGACGGCAGCAAAACCGTCGCCGACTATCGCGAGAAGCGCAAGGTCCCGACGCTCCTGCATTTCGGTGAGTGCGATCCGGAGCTTCCGCTCGAGACAATCACGCAGTTCCGCGCCTGGCGTCCCGACGTCAGCGCCTTCACCTATCCCGAAGCCGCCCAGGGCTTTGGCTGCAACGAGCGCGGCAACTATCGCGAGGACGCGGCCGCGAAGGCGCTGGAACGGACCCTGTTCTGGATCTCACAATATGTCGAAGGACAGCAGCCGATCCTGTTGAAGAATGCGGGAGCCTATGCACAGGCGAAGACCGAGAAGAAGAAAAAGAAGAAGGCAGACGACGACCTCGGACCGCCGATGGATTGAGGGAGCGACCGATGTCCACGACGGACGGATTCTTCATCGACTGGGACGGCAACGCACGCAACACGCTCGACCCCGGCGGCGGCTATCTCTGCGAAACCGATCCGGCTTCGCGCTATGTCGCTATCACGACCAAGAGTGGCGCCCTCGTGCACGAAGGCACGCTCTACGCCAGCATGGCCGACATTACCAAGGCGGGGATCAAGGCTGCTCTGGTCCCGGGATCCCACCCCTGGGGCCGCAAGGAAGACGGGTTCTAGCCGATCGCAGGAGTCTTGCCAGGATGCTTCCGACGACCATTCTGATCGACGATTCGCCACGCTGCGTCGTGCGGCCGACCGACACCAAGGACCTCAACCGCTTCATCCGCAACGGCAAGGAATTTTTGCTGGCCGAAAAGCCGGAGGGCAAGGTCACCCATCGGCTGGCGAATGAATTGGAATTGGGACGGTGGCAGAGCGGCCTTGCCCTGCACAAGGCCTGGGGCGGAGCGGAGGAAGAGTTTTTCGGCATCCCGCTGTCGGATTGAACACGCTCTTCCCTTCTCCCTTGTGGGACAAGGGAACCTACCCGTGACCACCGCGTGCGTCGTGCGGGTTGCCGGCCTGGTTGCGCATCCAGTCGGCTAGCTTGGTGAGCGCAGCATCGACCTCTCCCCGCGCCGCCTCGTCGGCAACCGTCTCCGCCAGCGCGCCGCGCATGCACAACAGCCACGCGTCGCGCTCGGCGCTGCCGATCGGAAAGCCCATGTGACGCTGCCGCAGCCGCGGGTGCCCCTTCTCCGGCGAATAGAGCTTTGGACCGCCAGTCCATTCGGTGAGGTAGCGCTTCAGCACCTGCTTGGTCGATGTGAGGTCGTCCGCATGCATGGCGCGAATGCCGGCGGCTTCGGGCAGCGCATCCATCCGGCGATAGAAGCTTTCCACCAGGCGGTCGATGACGACAGGGCCGCCGATCCGCTCGAACATTGAAACCGTGACCACCGTATCGCTCATGCCGATGCCTTCCGCTACAGGCGCCTACTCGTCCATGCTGGGTGACAGGATAACCTCCGCCGGCGCGCCTGGGCCTTGATCGGCGACAAATTCCAGCGTGGACACGCGCGAAAGTCCGTCACCGCTGTCCATCAGCACCACGGCGTCCTCCGGCAACCCCTTCAGTCGATCGAGCAGTTGAGCAACGGTCACGACCGGTCCTCCGCTAGTCCGGATGGATCATGATTTCCATGGTCTCATCAGTGTCGTCGAAGGCGCCGAACGGGCGGTCGTCCTCGACCAGCCGCTCGCCGCACAGGCAGACCTCACCGTCGACCACCGCGAGTGCGATCGGCTGGAGGCTCTTGCCGCTGCAGGGACCGTCGATGCAGAGCCCGGTGTCGATCTCGAACGTTGCGCCGTGACGGCCGCATTTCAGGAACGCGCGATCCTGCGTGAAGAAGTCGCCGCTGCCGATATTGAGCCAGACCCCGTCATGCGGGCAGGAGTTGACGTAACCGATATAGTCGTTGCCGTGGGTTCGGATCACGACAATCGGGAACGGGCGGCTCTCACCGGACGTGTCGATGCGGGACAGGCTGAACGCCTTGGCGCCGCCACGCTCGATCGCATCGCTGGCGCAGATGACGAAGACCTCGATCCCCTCCGCGTCCATGTCTGCTACCTCCGAGGCTAGGCCACAGCCGGCACGGCGGCCTGCTTGAGCGCGTCGAGCTCGGTCCGCGTCAGGCGGAACACGCCCCTGCCGCCGGCGAATGCCTGATAGACATCACCCGCCTTGTCACTGAGGAAGTCGAACCAGGCCTGCGGCACGAGGCTCTGGGGCCGTTCGCTGATTTCGACCACGGTGCCGTTCGGCGCAAAGCGCACGTGAAGAATGACGTTCTGCGTATCCATCGTTCCGCTCCCGCGCTCAAAGACCGGACGAGAAGCCGAGCAGTTCGATCTTCACGTCTTCGGTGCCGAGCACGGTGGCCTGGCAGGCGAGCCGTGACTTCGAGCCGACGCCGACGATCGAATCGAGCTTCTCGTTCTCGAGCCGCGCAATCTTCGACAGGCCCTTGCGGCCCTCCTGCACGAAGATGTGGCAGGAGCCGCATTTGGCTTGGCCCTCACATTTGTGCGGGATCGCGATCTCGGCCCCAAGCAGCGCGGCCAGAAGCGTCGTTCCTTCGGAAACCTCGATGGTCTTGCCTTCAGGCATGATGGTCAGTGTGGTCATGATCTTCATCCTCTCTGTTGTGCGTGTCTTTGGTTCAATAGATCGCCGCGCCTGCCCCCACATTGATCGAGGCGTCCTTCATGGTCTCGACGATGAATTCGATCTGGCTGTCCGTCAGATGGGTGTGGAACGGGAGCGCGACGGCACGATCCGCAATCTTCTCGGTCACCAGCAGATCGCCGCGGCGATAACCGAGGTCGAAATAGTGCCGCTGCAAATGCAACGGATGGCTGTAAGCGGCGGCCTCGACCTGCTCGACCCGGAGGTCCTCGGCGATGGCATCCCGGCTCGAGCGGGTGAAACGCGTGCCCAAATGCACGAGATAGAGGAACCAGTTCACCTCGGTCACATCGGGTGCGATATAGGGCGGCTTGATGCCCTCGAAGGACTGCACATGCGTCGCGTAGAGTTGCTCGATGAGCCGGCGGCGTTCGACGATCTCGTCGATGCGCCTCAGCTGCGCCAGCCCGAGCGCGGCCGCGAGATCGCTGATCCCGGCCTGATAGGACGCCGCTGAGCTGACCACGACCGAGGCGCGCTCATTCAGCCGGTGCGAGCGGTGACGCCGCAGCGTCACGGCCAGATCGATGTCGTCGGTCACGACCATGCCGCCCTCGCCGCAAGTCAGGAGCGAGGGCTGCGCGAAATCGAACACGGCGGCGTCGCCGAAACTGCCGACCAGCCTGTCCTTGTAGCGCGAGCCGATCGCCTCGGTGGAATCCTCCAGCAGGAGGAGACCGTGCCGAACCGCGATGTCGCGCAGTTCCGACCAGGGCGCCGGATGGCCATTGGTGTTCGCCGCGAGAACGGCTCGCGTTTTCGGCGTAATGCGCTCTTCCACCTTCTGCGGCGCCAGCGTGCCGGACCAGTAGTCAATGTCGGCGAATACGGGCCGCGCGCCGGCGAGACTGATCGCATGCGCCGTTTCCCGGAACGAATAGGACGAGGCAATGACCTCGTCGCCGGCGCCGATGCCGTAGGCCTTCAGCGCGAGGACGAGGCCGATGGTCCCGCTCGGCACCGCGATCGCATAGGCCCGGCCGACATAGGCGGCAAACGCCGCCTCGAATTCCTCTGCGAGCGTACCGTTGGAGATTCGCGGTGAACGCAGGACGGCATCCACCGCCCCGATCTCGGCCAGCGTGATGTCGGGGTCCGACAGCGGAATGAAATCATGGCCCGTCTCGGCCGGCGCCTCGCCGGTTTCCGCAACGTCATCATAGGCGAGAGCAGGTTCCGTCATGATCCCGTCGCCCGCTTTGCCAGCACAATACCGGTCGCGCGCGCCGGATCATCGGTGATCGCAGCGCAATGATCGGCGCTGTCGAGCAGGTGCAGGTCGAACGCCCCAAAGCTGCGGTACGGCGTCTCCGTCACGTCGGAGGCATCGCAGCGGATCCAGGCAAGGTGCGGGAATTTCTGCCGCAGCTCGAGATAGGCCTGCGGCGCGGCGCCGTACGACGCCAGCACCTGCTCGATTTCAGCGAGTTCGATTGCCGCCAATGCCATCTCCCCTCCCCCCGCTATTGCCAGAACACGCGCTCGGGGTCGGCGTTCAGGACCTCTGTCACCGACGCCAACCGCTGATGCACGCCGTGCAGCTCCCAGGCGCCGGTCGCGTGATCCTTGCGAAACAGCTTCCAGCTTGCGCTTGCCGCATCGTGATGCAGCAGCGCGACATCGATGATGCCGCCCTCGGCGTCGATGTTTCGCGAACAGCAGGGGCTCTCGATGACGTAGCCGCCGGTCACGCCCTTGACGACTGGCGAGACGTAGCGATAGCGCTTGCGCGATCCGAGTGCGCGCTCGATCCGCCTGCGGTCGAGCTCGTTGGGATGCGCGGGCAAGTGCACGTCTGGCTGTCTGAGGACCGCGGCATTCATCGTGGCATCCCTACAGCGGACTGATTTCTTCTTCGAGGCAACCGACCACCAGCCGCTCGCCAAACTCGACGAGGTAGATCGGCAGATTGGCATCAGTATGCCGGCCGACCTGGACGATCTCGCCGGTGTGGCCGACTCCGACCAGGAGGCCCTCGGCCGGCGCGTCCGGAAACGAGCCGTCATTGTGCAGGTCCACCGCCGCCTTCACGCGCTGGCCCCATTGATATTTCGGCAGTTTTGGTTCGATCATCATGATGCGGCCTCCGGCAGCGGAATGTCCTCGACCGCATCGCGCGGGGTAACGGGGTCGAGCTCCTTGCGCTTCATCCCGACGCGGTTGCCGCTATCGAGGAATTCGACGCCATAGATGTAGAATTGCTGGAGGAAGGTGCCGATCGAGACCACGTAGCCGATCTCGCCTTTCTTGGCGAGGATGTCGCCGATCTCCTTGCCGGCATAAGTGCCATCGTTGCGGATGGTGCGCTTGGCCCGGACCTTCTCGCCGAAGGTGAAGAACGGTGCAGCCGTCAGCTCGACGACATCGCTGTCGCGGACGATGTTGCTCATAGGGAGGCTCCGGTTTCTCGTTCCAGCCGAACGGCGACCCGCGACCGTGCGACCTCGCGCACCAAGCCATCCTGATCTTCGACGAGCCCCATCAACTCGCCGGTCGCCGCGCGGCTTGCGACCTCGTATCGGATGCGCCAGTCCGGATCGCAGCGCATCAGCGCAAGACGATCCGGCGACAAGCGCTGCGCGACCTCGAGCCGCACGGCGGCGTCGCCGTCGTTGATCATGCCGAGCAGCCATTCGTCCGGGATGCGTCGGGCCACGACGCGGCGCACTTCCGCCTCCTCGTCATTGATCATCCGGCCGAGCAACAACGACGCCAGCCTGCGCGCGACGACGAGGCGGACATAGTAGTCCTCGTCCGACGCCATCGGCAGTAACTCGTCGCCCTCGATCAGTGTGGCAACCCGCATCCTGACCTCGCGATGCGGATCTCCGCGCAATTGCAGCGCATAGCGCCTGGGCAGGCGGCGAACGGCGTTCCAGCGCACGGTCTCGTCGGCATCGCTGAGCAGCGGCGGGAGCAAGAACAGATTGGCGAATTTCGCGGCGATCGCGCGTACCTCGAAATGCGGATGGCCGAGGTAGCCGTCGGCGAGACCGGGATTCCAGTTGAAGAAGCGGTCGATCCGGCGAGCATAGCGATCGTTGACGCAGGCGTGCCTGATCCGGCAGCCGCCGGCGGCGTTGAGCGCCAGATGGGTGCAACCCGTGCACTCGACCTGATGACCCTGCCAGTCAAGGGCCTCATCGATGTCATCAATCATCGTCCTGCCCCATTCGGTCGAGCACGCCCAGAAGCACACTGGCGCCGATCTTGTCGGTGGGATCGAGCTCCAGCAGCTTCTGCACCGCGAGCCGCCCCTCATCGGTCTCGCCGAGGCGCATCTGCAAATAGGCGTAGCCCTTCAGCGAGAACAGGAAGAAGCGCGGCAGGATGTTTTCGTATCGGCCGAACTCGGCGTCGCTCGTACGCACGCAGCGCCAGTCGGCAGGGAGATTGTTCTCCTCCGCCGCCTTGACGAGACAGCGTCTGGCGACGTCGAGCGCTTCGGCAAGACGGCCCTTGTAGAAGTAGAAGCGATAGAGGCCGATCAGCACCGCGGCGTGCCCGGGGGCCAGCGCCTCGGCTTCACGCAAATGATGTTCCGCGATGTCGTCCAGGTGATAGGAGAGGCCCGCCTCCCACAAATGATGCTCCGCCTCGCTCGGCAGCCCGCGCCCGAGCAAGGCGCTGGTGACCAGCGCCTCGTTGATCTCGACCTGCGGGCTGACAAACGTGTCGGGCATCATTTTCGCCTGTTCAATGATGTCCGTAGGAGACCTGCTTCGGATCGTGGAACACGAGCCCAGTCTGGGTCGCCGTATCCGCGAAATCGATGGTGACGCCGTCGAGCAGCAGCCGGCTTTCGGCCGGCAGGAACAACTTGACGCCGTCACGCTCGACCACGGCATCGCCGGCCCTGGGCTCGGCGAGCACGTGGATGTCGGCGGCAAGGCCCGAGCAACCACCGGGGCTGACTGCGAGGCGGAAGCCGCTCCCCGCAGCACCGTCCACACGGAGCATCATGCGCATGAATTTCTGTGCCGCAGGCGTGATCGTGAAGTTCATGTCTGTCCTCCTAGGCGGGCGCCTGATAGCGCGGCAGCGACGTGTCGATGACGCAGGTATTGTCGACCGGACACACCGCCACGCATTGCGGCTCGTCGAAATGGCCGATGCATTCGGTGCATTTCTTGGGATCGATCACGAACGTCCCGCCCTTCTCGCGGATGGCGACGTTCGGGCATTCCGGCTCGCAGGCCGAGCAGCTCGTGCATTGCGAGGAAATGATCTTGAACGGCATCGATCTCTCCTCAAGCCGCCGAAATCAGCGCGCCCTGGCGGATGGCGGCATCGCCGCGCTCCACGTGGGTGATCTCGCCGCTGTTGACTTTGTCGAGATAGGCCTTGAACCAGGCGATCGCCGATTTCTCGATGAACTCGTGGGCGTATTGATCGACAGGCTCGATGCCGGCCTTGATCAAATCGCCCTTCGGGCAGCCGCCGATCTTGGCCACGAACACCGCATGGCAGTCGTTGATGGCGCGGATGATGGTCTCGAGGCTATCCTCCTCGCCGTAGCCGCCCTGGCAGTAGAGATCGACGCGCCGGTGGCCGACGAATTTCGCACCTGCCGTCGAGAGCTCGTAGACCTGGAACTCCTTGGCGTGACCAAAATGCTCGTTGATCAGGCCGGAGCCCTTGGTCGCGACCGCAGCCAGCACCTTGATGTCGCTGGACGCGCCGGCGAGTTCGGCCAGCTCCTCCTTCTTGGCCGCGACCTTGGCAATGCGCTCCTCCTCGACCTTGGCCTGATAGGCCTTGCGGGTGTCGGCGTCGTACTTGACCTCCATCGCCATGATCTTGTCGGTGGTGAACTCGGCGCTGCGGTCTTCGCCGAGCAAGCCGACGGCGTCGGCGCGGCACTGGCGGCAATGCCGCATCATGTTCATCTCGCCTTCGCAGGAATCCTGGAGCGCTTTCAGCTCCTGCGCGCTCGGACCGCGCTGGCCGTTCAGGCCGAACACGGTGCCGTGCTCGGGCGCGGAGATCAGCGGCATGATGTTGTGCAGGAAGGCGCCGCGCGATTTCACGGCCTTGTTGACCTCAACCAGGTGCTTGTCGTTGATGCCGGGGATCATCACAGAGTTGATCTTGCAGAGGATGCCGCGCTCGGTGAGCATCTCCAGGCCCTGGAGCTGGCGATCCGTCAGGATCTTGGCGGCCTCGTAGCCGGTGTAGCGCTTGTGCTTGTAGAAGATCCACGGATAGATCTGCGCGCCGATCTCGGGATCCACCATGTTGATGGTGATGGTGACGTGGTCGACGTTGTACTTCGCGATGGTGTCGACGTGGTCGGGCAGCATAAGGCCGTTGGTCGACAGGCAGAGCTTGATGTCGGGCGCCGTATTGTAGATCAGCTCGAAGGTCTTGAAGGTCTTTTCCGGATTGGCCAGGGGATCGCCGGGGCCGGCAATGCCGAGCACGGTCATCTGGGGGATGGTGGAGGCCACAGCCAAAACCTTCTTGGCGGCCTGCTCGGGCGTCAACTTCTCGCTGACCACGCCCGGGCGCGATTCGTTGGCGCAGTCGTATTTGCGATTGCAGTAGTTGCACTGGATGTTGCAGGCTGGCGCGACCGCGACATGCATGCGCGCGTAGTGATGATGCGCCTCTTCGCTGTAACACGGATGGTTCTTCACCTTCTCCCAGATCTCGGTCGGCAGATCGCCCTGCCCGGCTCCCGATCCGCAGCTCGCCTTGCCGCTGCCACCGGTGGTGCCGCACCCCTTGTGCTCGGCGATGGCCTGCATGATCTCGCCGACATCGGCGACGTTGCTGCTCGCGTCGTGTTGCGCTGAAATGTCCATTTACTCAGTTCTCCTTGCAGGCCGAACAGATTTTGCGGGGCTCTGATTTCGAGAAGCGTCCTAAGATTCATTCTAGAAAGGTATTAGCAACCCGCATGCCATCGCGGCGCCGCTCGGTTTTATGGCTTGCTTCAAGGAGTTAGCGCGCATGTCGGCGAATGTCGGGTTGTCAACGCATGTTGGAAAGGTGACAGACATCATCTTCGGCATGCATCGACGCACAACGATCTCCGCGCGAACATCAATTCGCGCGGAGATGTCAGGTCGATCATTCGATTAAGATCAGCCCGCCAGCACGATCTCGATTGCACGCGCGAGCGGGATGGCGAGCGGGGTGAGCCCCTGGTTGACCAGGAAGCGCAGCTCGTTCTTCGAGAGCGCATCGGGCTCGACGACGGCATAGTGGCTGTCCGCCGAACGCTTCGACACTTGCCGCGCATAGGTGCGCAAGAGCTGGTCGTTGAAGCGACAGCCGAGGAACAGGAAGCTGCGGCCTGTGCGCCGCGCCTTCACGTCGTCCGGAATCGGCGTCTGGATATCGATCTCGGTCAGCACCTCGACATAGTCGGCGTCTGAGATCAGGAAATTCTTCGCCGGCGCGACGCTACCGTGTGGCTTGTAGAGGATCGTGGTCCAGGCCTTGGCCTGGGCGCGATCGACCTCCAGGCCTGCGGCATCGTAGAAGCGGTACCAGCGGTCCTCGCCGATGCCGGCACGGGTGATGCCCTGGATCTCGCCCCAATCACTGCGCCCGGCGAGCGCGCCACGCATCGCGCCGTCGTACCAGCTGTCGACGATCAGCGGCAGCGGCATGGTGGCGAGATGACGGTGGAGCACCGTTGGCGCGACCGGGCTGGCAAAGGCGTCCGCCATCAGCGCAGTCACCGTGGCGCGGTGCCTCGTGCTCTCGATGTGCTGTGCCGAGGCCCAGGCATTGCCCCGGGCACGTCGCGGCAGCGCGACTTTGGTGCCGAAAAATGCTGCCAGCGCTTCCGGATTCATCGGAACGGCCGCTCCGCCCAGCTCCGCGACGCCGGGCCCGAGATAGGGAATGACGGTGCCGCCGCGCAGGCGCGCGACGACCTCACTGAGGATGGCTTCGGCGTCCGCCGGAGCGGCGAAGTCGATCTGCGGGACCGGCGCGTTCATCACTCGTCTCCCTCTCCGCCGCGCTTCTTGGCGTTGATCGTGATAGGCAGGCTGGTATCAGCGGCCATCTGCGGCAGGTCGAGTACCCAGCCATTGGCGATCTTGATCCAACCGCCCCAGAGCGTCTCGTGCTCGGATTCGACGATCGGCTCCTCGAGATCCTTCTTCGGCACGTAGATCGACAGGCCGGTCTCAGGCGAGCGACGAATCATGACTTTCATAGGCTGAGCTCCGCGGGAAGAGAGGTGTCGCTCGCGCGCTCTTGCCACGACGGAGACAATGCTCTCAGTTTCGATAGAATATCCGGCAGTATGTGCAGGACGCGGTCGACTTCATCGACCGTGGTTTCGTGCGACAGGGAGAAGCGAATCGCCCCGCGCAACGCCTGCCGCGGCACGTTCATCGCGCGCAGCACGTGCGATGGCTCCATCGAGCCGGAGGCGCAGGCCGATCCGAGCGAGGCGGCGATGCCGGCGCGGTTCAGATGATGGATGATCGCCTCGCCCTCGACATGCTCGAAGGCGATGTTTGACGTGTTCGGCAGCCGGCTCTTGACGTCGCCCAGCACCATGCAGTGACCGAGTTGCAGGATCCCCTGCTCCATCCGGTCGCGCAGCAAGGCGACCCCGGCGCGCTCCTGATCCAATTGCGCCGCCGCAAGCTCGGCTGCCTTGCCGAGACCAACGATGCCGGGAATGTTCTCGGTCCCGGCGCGGCGGCGGCGCTCCTGCGGACCACCCAGGATCAGCGGCTTGAATTTCGTTCCCTTGCGCACATAGAGCGCGCCAATCCCCTTGGGACCGTGCAGCTTGTGACCGGAGAGCGACAGCATGTCGATCTCGGTAGCGCCCAGCGCGATCGGAATCCGTCCGACCGCCTGCACCGCGTCGGTGTGGAACAGCGCGCCGACCGAGCGGGCCATCTTCGCCAGGAACTCGACCGGGAAGATCGTGCCGGTCTCGTTGTTGGCCCACATCACCGACGCGATCGCCGTGCGGGGGCCGAGTGCGCGCCGGTAGGCCTCGATGTCCAGCCGACCGCGCCTGTCGACGGGGATGAGATGGCTCCTGATGCCGCGGCGGCCCAGTTCCTCGACCAGCGACAGCACGGCTGGATGCTCCACGGCCGTGGTGACGATCTCGTCGCGCCCTTCCTGCACGGCGAGCGCCGACAGGATTGCCGCGTTGTCAGATTCAGTGCCGCCCGAGGTAAAGACGACCTCGTGGTCGAAGGCCGCGCCAACCAGCGCCTGCACGTTGCGCCGCGCCTCCTTCACCGCCGGGGCGACGTCGCTGCCGAAGGCATGCGCTGAGGACGCGTTGCCGAACTGCTCCGAGAAGAACGGCAGCATCGCCGCGACGACAGAAGGGTCCGTGCGGGTCGTCGCGTTGTTGTCGAGATAGATCGGCCGCACGGAAGTCCTCTTTCAGTGGCGAGCCTAGTTCAGTGACGGGGCTTGGCCGCCCCGGCAACGGGGATCAGGCGGACGAATTCGCCGAGCCGTTCGATCAGGCGCGCCTGGATGCCCTCCAGCGTCGCGCTGGCGAGCTTGCAGAATACGCAGGCCCCGGTGAGCCTGACCATGATCTTGTTGCCGTCGATCTCGAGCAGCTCGCAATCGCCGCCGTCGCGCTTGAGATTTGGCCTGACCTCGTCGAGCACAGCGCGAATGATGCGCTCACGATCGCCCGGTTCGGCAGCCGGCGCTTGCTTGAGATGTTCGGATTCGACGAGCATTTCACATTCTCTTTCTTGCGGATCGGATCGAAGGATACGGTTCAGCTGAACGACTTGCCGCAGGAGCAACTGGACTTCGCGTTGGGATTGTCGAAGGTGAACCCGGAGCCTTCCAGTGCGACGACGAAGTCGATCGTGGTGCCGTTGAGATGCTCGTGGCTCGCATTGTCGACGAACACTTTCACGCCGCCGCGCTCGATTACGGTGTCGTCGGGCTTGGCTTCCTCGGCGAGGCCCATCATGTATTTGAACCCGGCGCAGCCGCCGGTTTCCACCATGATGCGCAAGCCGCTCGCCGGCTGCGCTGCCGAGGAGATCGCGGTCTTCACCGCATTCACCGCGCTGTCCGTCAGGTTGATCATCGCTCGCCCTCGCTGTCTGGGTCTGTCGCAACGAGGGATCGCAAGTCCCGTGCCAGAGCACATGCACCTGAAACTGCTGCGTTTTCGCGAGGCCTTCGGCTGTTGCCTTTGCGACGCTTGTCGCATTTGCGACACGCGGCCTTGGCGACGCCGGGACAAACTGGACGGCAACGCAATACCGGACGATGCGCAGCGGCCGCACAAACCGGTCCGGATTCGCGCTGCACTCGAACTTTCGTTTCATGCGCGGGCGGTCGGCAAACTCCTTGCATAAGGGCCATCGAGACCTTCGCGCTGGCCGGCAGCCGCGCGGCCAACAAGACCAGGAGAGATTCATGACGACGATCGACAACACCGCCCTTGGCCGCCTGGACAAGGAGGGCCGGCTGCTGAACGCGGTGCTGAAGGGCGATACCACCAAGCCCGGCCGCTTCGGCTTTCGCGGCGACATCGCGCTGAAATTCCAGGCCCAGGTCGCCGACGAGAAGCGCCCGCCGGACTATTCGATCGAGCAGGTGCTGACCGTGGCGCAGGAGGGCGAAGCGACCATCCCGGTGCTTGCCGGCTACCTGCATTCCTACGCCTATCTCGCCGACGTCGCGAAGGTGCTGGACGGCGCGCTCAGCCCGAAGGGCAGCTATTTCATGTTCTGCAACAACATCGACTTCTTGGCGAAATACCGCACCAAGATCGGCGACATCGAGTTCCGTGTGCTGCCGTGCGATGAATCGACGGTCTGGAAGGAGATGATGGACCTTGCCGGTGTCGACAAGAACGACATCAAGAAGCTGGATACCGCCGGCAAGCTCGATTACCTGCTCGACGCCGCAAAGGACCTCGACGGCTCCTATACCGACATCTCCTTCGAGGAGGGCGTCGCAAAGATGGAGCCGGTGAAGAACCGCAACGAGAACCGCCCGGTCTGACGCATCGGCGTCAGACCTCTTCCTCGCAGGCAGTCTCGTCGTCCTCGACCAGCGTCACGCCGGTCACGCAGATATCGCCGTCGAGCACGGCGAGCGCAATCGGCGTCAGGCTCTCACCCTTGCAGGGCCCGTCCACACACCGGCCAGTGCCGAGCTCGAAGGTGGCACCGTGCTTGCCGCACAGCAGCCGGGTGCCGTTGCCATCCAGGAACTGGTTGCGCTCCCAGTCCAGGTTCACGCCGTTGTGCGGGCAGCGGTTGAGATAGCCGAATACCTGCTTGCCCCAACGCACGATCACGATCGACCAGGGCCGTGGCGCGCCGTCCTCGCCGACGATCATGAGATGAAAGCCGATCGCCCGCTGGCTCGGAATGTCGCTGAAGGCGCAGATCGCATAAGCGGTATTCTGGTCCATGCTGTCCTCGTTTGCGGTCGGATATCTCGTTGCAAGAATCGCGCTAGGCGCTGCGTCCCGTTCGTTCTGAACGGAATCCGACACAACGACGCCGTTGTCACAACGACCCGACCTGGCTCGGCGTACCAGCGCGGATTGCACGCCGATTCACCCGGATTCGACGACGTCGTGCCCCTCGACACGCACGTGCGAGGTGGCATGGAAATTGATCTTGTCCAGTCAGGCCCGTTGGCATGGAGAATGACATGAACGTTGCGTCCGAATTCGCCACCTGCTCGGAAGACGAGATCAAGGCGCTGCTCGATGGCGGCACCCTGACCGTCTATTCGGTTGCGCGCCCGATCACCGCCGATCGCCCGGTCGATCGCAGCGGTGTGCTCGCCACGTTCAAGTTTGCGAGCCCCGCCTTCAGCGGCGACACCGGCGCGAACTTCGCGGCCAATCCTGTGCCGGCAAGCAGCGTGGGCACACCGGGCTTTGCCCGCGCCTGCAAGGCGGACGGCACCGTGGTTGCGGATTTCTCCGCCGGCCCCGGCCCGCGCGAGATCAAGTTCGCCGAGGTCTCCTGCTCGCAAGGCGCGCCTGTGAAGATCACCACGTTCAAGTTCATCGCCGAAGGCGGCTGGCCGGAGCGCCCCGACTATTACGACGCACATCCCCGCCCCGGCTTTGCCATGCCGATGGTGCCGTGATGGCGACACTGGTCAAGACCACACAGGACGGCCGCAAGCTCGAAGTGGTCGGGCTCGCGATCACGCTGGGCGGCAAGCTCGAAGCGAATGAGCTGATCGAGGTGAAGGATCACCCCTATCGCCGCGCGATCCGTGCCACGGCACCGGAGGCGACCCACATGGCCGGCCGCGTGCCGCTGACGCGCGAGGAAGCCGAAATCGTGCTTGCTGCGTTCAAGCGGGCGGAAGCCGACATGCTCGCCAATCCCGTCGCCATCCACGAACGTTTCCGGATCGCTGCAATGATGAAGGCACGCGAACAGGGGATAGAGTAAGGCAGATCGCGGTGTCCGTCGCGTGTCAGTTCATTGCGTGCCTGCGCCGGCGATAGTTGCCTGCCTCGCCGACCTCGAACATCGCCCCGATCCCGGGATGGCTGACTGGCTCCCCGGAATCATCGGGCTCCAGGTCGCGTTCGGAGATACAGGCCACATAGGGGACTTCGTCGTCTTCGGCGAACAACCGGTAGACCAGGCCCGTTGCCGCCCCTTCGGGCACCGGTTCACCATCCGTGCCGGCGAACGACGTATCGACGTCGAAGATGACGCCGCGCATCGCATAGAGCCGGTGGCGGATCACCTGGCCGATATTGTACCTGGCGAACCGGGTCTTGCTCATTGCAGGTTCCGCACGCCTCAGGCGGCCGCGGGGGCGTGGGTCTGGCAGTTGGTCGGGCAGACCCGCGCGCAGGCACCGCAGCCGATGCAGGCGCCGTCGTCGTTCATCACCATGACCTTCTTCTCGACCTCGTCGTCATCGTCGTCGAGGTCGATCATCTCGCCGTCCTCGTTGATGCCTTTCAGCGTCATGACCTCGCGGCCGCAGACCTTGTAGCAGCGGCCGCAGCCAATGCATTTCTGGGCATCGATCGACACCAGATAGTCCGGCTTCCAGTCGCGGCCGTCGCGGGTTGCGTAGGACATGGTCGAGATCCGATTATGCCTTTTCCAGCGTCTTGAGGTCCTCGCGCTTGCGCTCGAGCTCGGCGAAGGCATCGTGGGCCTTCTGCGCCACACTCAGGATCGAGGTCCAGTTGATCGGCAGTTCCTCCGAGAGATCGTGGAGGTCCATCTTGGCCTGCGTGGCCTTGGCCGACAGCTTCTTGATCTCGGCCTTCAGGGTTTCAAGATCGCTCATGCTTAGACCTCAATAATTCGCCACGTCGGGAAATTTGCGGATCATCTCGACTCCGCCCGCGACATATTTGTCGCCTTCGGCCGCGAGCTTGCCGAGATTGTCGAAGCCGAAGCGGTGCACGTCGCGGAGCTGCTTGTTGACGACGATCAGCCGGCCGCCGATCAGGACCATGCGGCCGAAGCCTTCGTGATGCATCTTCAGCATCGGCGAAATCATCACGCCGGTCGCCTTCTCGATCGAGAGTGCGACCGCATTGAAGAACAGCTCCATCCGCCAGATCGTATCCGGATCAGGATCGCCGACGATCGGCAGCGCGCGGCGCTTCTCCTTGTCGAGAATGTAGGGCTCGAGCAGATCGAGGTCCTTCTTGCCTTCCCAGGCACCGTGGGTATCCTGGGCCCGCCAGATCTTGACGAGCTCCTTGACGAACGGCGCCTCGGCCGCGGTATCCGGTTGGATCAGTTCAGCCGCTTCACTCATGGCGGTCTCCTTCAGTCTTCGAAATCAAAGCTGCGTTCCTGGCCCTTGGCCAGCACCTTGCGCAGCCACGGCGGCGGCGAGCCCTTCAGCACGTCTTCGAGCTTGACGCAGAGGTCGTCGATCGCCTCGGGCTGCGCCACTTTCATCGGGTGGATGTTGTTGGCAACGACCCGCGCAGCGCCCGAGCCGCCGATCGCGGCGACATAGAGGATCGTGCAGTCCTTGATCGCCTCGATCTTCGGCGCCAACTTGTCCTCGTTGCCGTCCTCCTTGAGGTCGCCGTCGAACTGGATTGCCTCGACGAAGCGATGGCCGTCCGGATTGACGTCATAGATGGCGATGTTCTTGGCCCAGCCGAAATGCGCGTCGACGCGCTTCAGGTCCTGGGTGGCAAAGGCGACTTTCATCGATCTGGTCCCTCTTCTTCGTCAATGCAATTGCGGTGGGACGACCTGGAGGCCGGCGTCCGTGGTCCGCCAGGTGTCGGGCGTCGCCTGGTGGTTATCCTCGCGGTCGGCAACGACAAGATTGGCGAGGTCGAAGATCAGATCGCGCGTGCCGCGGTAGCCGACCGACATCTGGTGCCCGGCGCCGAGCCGGTCGAACATCGGAAAGCCCGCGCGATAGAACGGGATCTTCAGCCGCGAGGCCGCCTGGCGGCCGTGCGAGTGAGTGATAAGGAGATCGCAGCCGCGCGCCTTGGCGAGATCTTCGAGGTCCTCGAGATCGCCGATCAGGACCTCCTGCGCCTTGACGCGTTCGAGCACGGGCGAGAGTGTCGTGGTCACCGCCGCCGCGACCTCGGCGCCCATCTCGTGCAGCATGCTCGACAGATCGAACAGCAGGTCCGGCTCGGCGCCGATCGCAAGCTTGCGGCCGCCGATGTGGAAGTGCGTATCCAGCATCGCATCCGCCAGCTGGCCGCGCTGCCGGCGGTACTTCGCGGGAACCGGCCGGCCGCTGATCTCGCTCAGGAACGCGATGAACTCGTCGTTGGGGATGAGGCCGCAGAGCCGCTCGAACAGGCGGAACGGCACGCCGGTCTTCTGCTGCATGGCCTCGGCCGCACGCTTCATCTGCGCGCCGACCGCAATGGTCCAGCCCGCCTGCCCCATGGTGGCGATCTCGTCGACCCCGATGCCGCCAATCGTGGTGGGCGTGAACTCATCCGGGATGTGTCCATCGAGCGAGCCGGCGAGATCCGGCAGGAAGGACGGCTTGAGCCCGAAATCCTCGATGATCGTGCGCAGCTCGTCGAGATCGCCGGGCGTGAGATGGCAGCCTGGCAGGACGTTCACGCGTGTCGGATCGTGCGCCGTTCCCGCCTCGACCGGATCGACAAGAACCTCGACCATGCGCGCCACCGTCTTCTCCCAGCCGTCCTGGAAGGCGTCCTTGAAATCGGGCGTCGAGACATACACCAGCGGGAGCTTTTCGAGCTGCGCGTGCTTTTGCCGGATCAGGCGGATAAAGCCCTCGACGTCGTCGCCCTTGGTCTCGGTGACGCCGGTCGAATTGATGCCGATGATCTCCGGCTTGGTACGATTGTAGATATTGAGAATCGCCAGCTCGACATTCTCATAACCACCGAGCACGGTCGCGACCTCGCTCATCGCGGTGGTCTGCATCGGCACAGCTTCCTTGAAGTGCCGGACGAACAGCGTCAGGCCGAACGAGGTACAGCCCTGTGAGCCGTGCAGCAGGGGCATCGCGCCGCGCAGGCCCATGAAGGCGAAGGAGCCGCCGATCGGCTGGCTCATCTTGAGCGGATTGACCGAGCAGGCCTTCTTCGAGGTGGTGACGATCGCCATTTGCTGCGCCCTACTCCGCCGCCTGAAGGACGGGGGCCGGCTGGGCGGCCAGGATGTCCTCGACCCGCCCCTTGCAGGCGCCGCAACCGCCTGAGGCGTTGGTATGCTCCTTTACCCCGTCGACGGTGGAGAGGCCGTGGGCGGCAATCGCATCCTCGATGGTGCCGAGGTCGACCGTCTTGCAGTGGCAGATCTTCTTGGCGCGCCGGACCTCCTCGGCGCGGACCGGATCGGCGGCGATCTCGGCGGCCTGGGCATCCATCTGCGCCATCGCCTTCGTCTGCCAGTTGACGCCCGCATCGTCCCATGGCGCCGGCTTGCGGAGCTGCGCCCACATCGGATTGTAGAGCGCCTTGTCGATCTCCTCCATCAGCTTGACCATGCCGATGTAGCCCATATAGCCGTGGCAGCGCTCCTGGTTGATGTCGAGCCAGGGCATCGCCGCTTTCAGCGCGACGAACTGCGACTTGCCGCCGGACAGCATGATGTCGGCGCTCGCGTCCTTCAGCATCTTGTACATTTCGCGCGGCGTCATGTCCTCGATCATGTGGGCGTCCTGGCCCATCAGCTCCTTGATCCGCTCCTTGTCCTCCTTGGTGGACTTCTTCACGGACGTGCCCACGATCTCGAGCCCCGCCTCCTGGAGCGCGGCGACCACCGACCACGACTTCACGCCGCCGGTGATCAGCAGCACCTTCTTGTCCTTGAAGCGCGGCTTGAAGCGCTCGATCGCAGCCCAGGCCTTGGCCTCCTCCCGGGCGATCACCGCCTCGGTGCGCTCCATCAGCTCCGCCGGCGCGCCACGCTCGATCAGCATGCGCGCGATCTCGCGCAAGGAGTCGCTGGAGTCCTGGATGCCGTAGAACGAACCCTCGAAGAACGGAATGCCGTAGCGCTCCTCCATCTTGCGTGCGACATTGATCATCGCCTTGGAGCAAACCATCATCGCCGCCCTGGCGCGGTGCGAATAGGCGAGCTCACGGTATTTCCCGTCGCCGGAGATGCAGGAGAGGATGCGGATGCCGAGCTCATCAAGCAGCGGCTTGATCTGCCAGAACTCGCCGGCGAGGTTGTATTCTCCGATGATATTGATGTCGTAGGGCGTGGTGTAGTCCGGCTCCTCGGTACCGATCACATGCTCGAGCAGCGCTTCGCCGGCGAGCTTGTTGCCGAGGTTTTTCGGCCCGACGAAGCCAGGCGAATTGACGGGAATGACCGGCTTGCCGAACTTCGTCGCCGCCGCCTTACAGACCGCGTTGATGTCGTCGCCGATCATGGCGGGCACGCAGGTCTGGTAGACGAAGATCGCTGGCGGATCATATTTCTCAATGACCTCCCTGATCGCCTTGTATAGCCGCTTCTCGCCGCCGAACACGATGTCGGTCTCGTTCATGTCGGTGGTGAAACTGCGCCGCCAGAGATCGGATCCTGACGAGGCGCTGCCGCGGTTGTCCCAGGAATTGCCCTCGCAGGCGATCGGGCCGTGAACCAGATGGGCAACATCGGTGAACGGCTGCAGCGCGATCTTGGCACCGTCGAAGGCGCAGCCGCCGGCGGCCCCTCCCGGCTGCAATTGCTTGGTGCAGCCCTTCTTGCGCTCGGCTTCCGTCTTGTTGGCGTTCTTGCCGCAGCCCGGCTCGTTGAAGACGTCCTGGATGGTGGCCGACAGCGAGCTCATTCGTCTCTCCTATTCCCCGACCCGCTGCGCGAGCTCTGTGCCCCGCAGTCTCGATCGCTCTGGCTAGACTTGTCGTCCGCCGCCGCCCCGTTTTCCGAGGCGGCGGCAGCTCTTTCGCGACGTCAGCGGATGATGTCGAAGCTGTAGTCGGTCTTGGCCGGTACGTTGGTGTTCTTGTCGATCTCGTCGAAAATCTTGTCGAGGATCTTCACCAGCACATTCATTCCGCCCTGATAGCCCCACACCGGATAGCGGTGGTGATGGTGGCGATCGAACACCGGGAAGCCGATGCGGATCAGCGGCGTGCCGGTATCGCGCTCCAGGTACTTGCCGTAGGTGTTGCCGATCAGGAAATCGACCGGCTCGGTGAACAGCAGCGAGCGCATGTGCCAGAGATCCTTGCCGGGATAGGCATGGCAGTTCTTGCCGAACGGCGAACTGGCAAACAGCCCTTCCATCTTCTCCGCCCAGGCCTTGTTGCCGTTGGTGGAGAGTACATGGGTCGGCTCAGCGCCGAGCTCGAGCAGGAAGGCCGCCAAGCCGTAGCAGAGGTCCGGATCGCCGTAGATCGCGAACTTCTTGCCGTGGATATGCGCGCTGGAGTCGGCCATGGCGTCGACCAGGCGACCGCGCTCCTGCTCCAGCGCCTTCGCGATCGGCTTTCCGGTGATGCGCGAGAGCGTCATCAAGAACTCGTCTGTCGCACTGACTCCAACCGGGTGATTGAAGGCCGCGACCTCGTGGCCGTGGTTCTCGATGAAGGGCAGCGTCTTCTCCGTGCAGTACTGCTGCATCGAGATGGTCGCTTTGGCATGGATCGCGTTCGCGGCGTCCTCCAGCGTGGTGCCGCCGTCGTACATGCGGAACTCGCCGTCGGTCGGGGTGTCGAACACGTCGCTGTTGTCGGCAAGGATCGTGTATTCGATTCCCATCAGCTCGAAGATCCGCTTGATCTCGCGGATGTTGCCGACGGTGTAGCCGTCGAAGCCGCCGATGAAATTGACCTTGCCGTTCTCCTTGCGCTCGAGCTTCGGCGCGGTGCCGGCCTTGCCGTCCCAGAAGTGCTCCAAGATGCCCTTCAGCGCATTATCGTAGCCGGTGACATGGCTGCCGACAAAGGCCGGCGTATGGGCGAAGGGAACGTCGTACTCCGCCGGGACTGAACCCTTCTCCTTCGCGGTCTTGATGAAGGCGTTGAGGTCGTCGCCGATCACTTCCGCCATGCAGGTGGTGGAGACGGCGATCATCTTCGGCTTGTACATGTTGTAGGTGTTGGCGAGCCCGTCGATCATGTTGTTGAGGCCGCCGAACACCGCCGCGTCCTCCGTCATCGAGGACGAAACGCAGGAGCTCGGCTCCTTGAAGTGCCGCGACAGATGGCTGCGGTAATAGGCGACGCACCCCTGCGAGCCATGCACGAAAGGCAGCGTGCCCTCGAAACCGACCGCGACGAACACCGCGCCCAGCGGCTGGCATGCCTTGGCGGGGTTGACGGTCAGCGCCTCGCGAGCAAAATTCTTCTCGCGATATTCGGGCGTCTTGGCCCATTCCCTGATCCGCTCGACTTCCGCGGGATCATGCGGATTTTCGAACAGCGTCTTCTTGTTGGCCAGCATCTGCTGGTATTCCGGACCTCGGAACAGCTCGAAGTGATCGAGCACGTGTTCTGCATTCTGTGTCATCTTGGCACCTTCGTTGGATTTCGTGTTCGATCGCCAGTCCTCAGGCTCTTCCCGAAAGCATCGGGAAGAGCCTGACGTCGCCTCTGTTATTCCGCCGCCATCAAGCTCGGCCGCGGGGCATCCTTCCAGGGTGCCTTGGTCTTCTTCCAGATCGGGGAGTTGATCGCCATGTCCATGTCGCGCGCGAAGATCGCGAACCCGTCATAGCCGTGATAGGGACCGGAATAGTCCCAGGAGTGCATCTGGCGGAACGGCACGCCCATTTTCTGGAAGACGTACTTCTCCTTGATGCCGGAGCCGACGAGATCGGGCTGGATCTTCTCGACGAAGCGCTCGAACTCGTAGCCGGTGACGTCGTCATAGATCAGCGTGCCGTCCTTGACGTAGTGCTGGGCAGTGCGCTGGTAGTCGTCGTTGTGGCCGAACTCGTAGCCGGTGCCGACCACCTCCATGCCGAGGTCCTCATAGGCGCCGATCACGTGGCGGGGACGCAGGCCGCCGACGAACAGCATCACGGTCTTGCCTTCGAGGCGCGGGCGGTACTTGGCGATCACCGCATCCATCAGCGGCTGGTACTTCGCGATGACGCGCTCGGCGCCTTCCTTGATCTTGTCGTCGAAGAAGCTGGCAATCTTGCGCAGTGATTCCGCGATCTTGGAGGGGCCGAAGAAGTTGTACTCGCACCAGGGAATACCGAACTTTTCTTCCATGTGGCGCGAGATGTAGTTCATCGAACGGTAGCAATGCAGGACGTTGAGCTTCGCCTTAGGCGTTGCTTCCAATTCGGCGAGGCTGCCGTCGCCGGACCATTGCGCGATCACGCGCAGGCCCATCTCCTCAAGCAGGATGCGCGAGGACCATGCGTCACCGCCGATGTTGTAGTCGCCGATGATCGCGACGTCGTAGGGCGTGGATTCGAAGGCCGGCTTTGCCTCCGGGTTGACCTTGTCGAAGATCCAGTCCCGCACGGCGTCGTTGGCGATGTGGTGGCCGAGCGACTGCGAGACGCCGCGGAAGCCTTCGCAACGCACCGGAACGATGGTTTTGCCGTCGTACTCCTTGGACTTCACCTTCGACACCGCCTCGATGTCGTCACCGATCAGGCCGATCGGGCATTCCGACTGGATGGTGATGCCGTGATTGAGCGGGAACAGCTCCTGGATCTCGTCGATGATCTTGGCGAGCTTCTTGTCGCCGCCGAACACGATGTCCTTCTCCTGGAAGTCGGAGGTGAACTGCATCGTGACGAAGGTGTCGATGCCGGTCGTGCCGATATAGTAGTTGCGGCGGGCGGCCCAGGAATACTGGCCGCAACCGACCGGTCCGTGGCTGATGTGGATCATGTCCTTGATCGGACCCCACACCACGCCCTTGGAGCCGGCATAGGCGCAACCGCGGATGGTCATCACGCCGGGTATGGACTTCAGGTTCGACTTGACGCCGCAATCGGACTTGCCGGCCTCGTGTACGTTGAGGTGCTTGGCGCGACGCTTGGCAGTCTTCTCCGGATAGACCTTCAAGACTTCGTCGATCAGTTGCTTGTTGCGGGCCTTGATCTCCGCGACGCTCTCTGTGGTTGCTAGGCTCATACGAATATCCTTCGGTTATCCCTGTGCGAGGGGTCGGACGCCTCCTCCGAAGCGCCTGATAGACGATCGACAGGCCTCACAACGCGACCTGTCCCGATGTGGTCACTCTGCTCTCCTTCGGCCGATTGCCCTCAACCGGCGCGCCGCTCTCGCGATCTCTTTCCGCGAGGTCGCGTTGCATAAGGACTTTTGCAACGAGTGTGCCAGCCTTCGCCGAAGACAAAAAACGAAGCGATTGGAGAGAGATAGCTCAGCTCCTCGTCTTTGTTGCAAACCCGACATCGCTTCATGCCGACATGTGCGTGCACGGACGGCTGTTCGAAACAAAACAATGCGCGCGTCGCCAAATGACGTTGAACATGCATTTTCCTGTACGGCAGGACCGATCCGCGCTGCGGTATGGAGCTTGCTTGACGCCTTTGACCAACGCATTGAGGCGCTCATGCAGTTCGAACCGAGATTTCAGCCGACCGGAACGCCGGCGACAATATTCGTGATCGAGCGCGAACAGGTGGTGCGATCCGCGCTCCACTATATCCTGCGTGAGCGCCACCGGACCCGCGCATTCGCATCTCTCGACGAGGCGGCGGCCGGCGTCATGGACGCGCCCGATGCGGTGCTGCTGGGAGTGTCATTTCTGCAGGAACGGCGTGACGTGTTGCCGCCAGCGCAATCCTGGCCATTCGGCAGAGCCGCGATCCTGCTTGTCGCCGACAGCAATTCGGATCCGCTCGCACGGCTGTCTTTCGAACATGGCGTTTGCGGGATTATTCGCAAGCCGATCTCGTTCGACTCCGTCTGTGATGCGGTCGATCGGGCGCTGGCAGATCCGACCTCTCGCGACGGCTCATCGCGCCTCATCCACGCAGCCTCTGGCTGACGACTGATCAGTCACCGACCCCGGAGATATTTCATGACCCCATCCCAGCCAACGCCGATCGACGACATCATCGAGAACTTCGCCCTGCTCGATGAGTGGGATGATCGCTACCGCTATGTGATCGAGCTCGGTCGCAAGCTGGCGCCATTTCCCGAAGCGCGGCGCACTGACGCCAACAAGGTACAGGGCTGCGTCAGCCAGGTCTGGCTGGCGACCACCGTCGAGCACCGGGACGGGCGGCCATTCCTCAGCTTTGCCGGCGACAGCGATGCTCACATCGTCCGCGGCCTGGTCGCCATCCTGATTGCGCTTTTGTCCGGGCGCTCCGCGGCGGAGATCGCCGGCGAAAATGCCCTGGCCCTGTTCGAGCGCCTCGGACTCGGCGAACACCTGACGCCACAACGCTCGAACGGCTTCCGGTCCATGGTGTCGCGGATGCGGGCCGACGCGACCGCAGCGCTGGCGGAAGCCGTGTGATATCCGGCAGCGCGTCAGGCAGCGTCGAACGCGGTCCCCATTCGCGCCATTTCGTGGCCGCGCATGATGACGAACACCGAGCGAGCCACGAACTCGACCGTGTAGTAGACCTCGCCGAGGAAGCGCCAGCTCTCGCGGACGACGCCGGCGTCACCGGGATGCACCAGCGGCTCGCCGATGTCCTTGTGCGGATACATGCCGTCGTTCCTGATCACGGCCGCGGCGCGGATCGGCTCGCCAGGCGAGAACTCACCGGTGAACCGCCGTTCCATGTTCCGCACCGCACGGCGTCGATGGGCATCGCATACGATTCGGGCCACGGGCCGTGGTTTGGTAGCGATCTGGTCGCTCATGAGAACATCTCCTGGGCCTTGACCAAGGCCTCGGCCAGAGCGTCGACCTCTTCCATGGTGTTGTAGAGCGCGAACGAAGCACGACAGGTCGCGGTCACCCCGAAGCGATCGAGCAACGGCATCGCGCAATGGGTGCCCGCGCGCACAGCGACGCCCGAGCGGTCGATGACGGTTGCAAAGTCGTGGGCGTGGGCATTCTTCATCTCGAACGACACGACCGGCCCCTTGTCAGTCGCCGTCCCGATGATCCGCAACGAGTTGATCCCGCGCAGCCGTTCCTGGGCGTAGGCCAGGAGGCTGCTCTCGTGCCGGCGGATTCGTTCCTTTCCGATCGATCCGACATAGTCGATCGCGGCGCCGAGGCCGATCGCCTGCACGATCGGCGGCGTGCCGGCCTCGAAGCGGTGCGGCGGTTCGCCATAGGTGACGGTGTCGCGGGAGACCTGGCGGATCATCTCTCCGCCGCCGTTGAAGGGCGGCATGGCCGACAGATGCGCGTACTTGCCATAGAGCGCACCGATGCCGGTCGGCCCGTACAGCTTGTGTCCGGTAACGACGTAGAAGTCGCAGTCGATGTCTCGGACATCGACATCCATGTGGACAGCGGCTTGCGAGCCGTCAACCAGGACAGGGATTCCGCGTGAATGGGCGAGGTGAACGACCTCCTTCACTGGGATGACGCTGCCGAGCACGTTCGACATCTGGGTGACGGCGACCAGCCTGGTCCGCTCGTTCAGCAGCTTTTCGAACTCGTCGATCAGAAAACTGCCGTCGTCGTCGACCGGCGCCCATCTGATCACGGCGCCCTGCCGTTCGCGCAGGAAGTGCCAGGGCACGATGTTGGCGTGGTGCTCCATGATCGAAAGCACGATCTCGTCGCCTTCGCCGATCCGCTCCCGGCCAAACGTCTGGGCCACGAGATTGATCGCCTCCGTGGCACCGCGGGTGAAGATGATCTCCTCGCGCCGCTCCGCGTTGAGGAACTTCGCGATCTTGTCGCGCGCGCCCTCATAAGCCTCAGTGGCGGCGTTGGCGAGGTAATGCAGTCCGCGATGCACGTTGGCGTATTCGCTGGTGTAGGCCTCGGTTAGTCGGCTCAGCACGGCCTTCGGTTTCTGTGCCGAGGCCGCGTTGTCCAGGTAGACCAGCGGCTTGCCGTGCACCTGCATCGACAGGATCGGAAAGTCCTGCCGGACGCGATAGACATCATAGCTTCCGTTGCTGACCGCCGGATGCATGGGATCATTCCCGCCCCTTGAGCCAGTCGAGCATCTTGCTCGACAGTGCCTCGCGCAGATCATCCCGCGCGACGGCGTCGATCACCTCGCCGACGAAGGCCTCGATCAGCAGCGCTTCGGCTTCCTTTTCCGCTATGCCGCGGGCCATCAGGTAGAACTTCAGTTGATCGTCCAGCGCGCCGGTGGTGGTGCCGTGGCCGCACTGGACGTCATCCGCGAAGATCTCGAGCTCCGGCTTGCAATTGGCTACGGCTTCGTCGGACAGGAGCAACGCCCGGGCCATCATCCTGGCATCGGTCTGCTGCGCGCCCGGCTGCACCGTGATCCTGCCCTGGAACACCGCGCGCGCCTCGTCGTCGACCACCGCCTTGAACACCTCGCGGCTCTGCGAGCCTGCGGCGGCATGATCGACGGTGAGTGTGGTGTCTGCGTGCTGCCGGCCGGACAGAAGGCTCGCCTGGTGCACACTGGCGATGCTCCCCTCGCCGGCCAGTCTCAGGAAGAGCTGGTTGCGCACCACGGCGCCGCCCGTCGTGAACCCGAACTCACGGTAGTTCGCGCGCGCACCGATCGACGCCTCCAGCGTCGCGATGTGCAGCGCAGCCGCACCTTCGCTCGTGATCTTGATGTGATCCAGGCTGGCCTTGTCACCGACGTCCACTTGCAAGGCCGCATTGACCTGGTAGTCGGACTGATCCGGTCCTTCATGCGTCTCGATCAGCGTCAGCGAGGCGCCATTACCGAGCTCCAGCCGCGATCGCGTAAACATCGCCGCCGGCGCAGCACTCGTCGTTACGAAGACGAGATGAATCGGCCGCGCCACGACGGCACCGGCGGCAACCGTGATCACGACACCGTCGCCGGCGAGCGCGGTGTTGAGTGCCGCAACCGGATCGGTCCCAGCCATCCCCAATGGGAGAACCATTTCCTCCGCCGCCAGCGCCTCGACCGTCGCACGAATGGCGACGCCGGCTTCGAGAGCAGCGAGATCGGAGAGTTCGGGCACGAAGGCGCCGTCGACAATCAAGAGCCGCCGAACGTCAAGACCGGCGAACACCGCCCCGGCTCCGCCGGCCGCGGTCTTGGCGGCCGCATCAGGTCGAGACGCCAGCGGCTTGGCATCGCGCACCAGGCGCCGCAGGTCGGTGTACTTCCACGCCTCAACGCGGGAGTGGGGCAAACCCTGGGCCGCGAAGCGATCGAAGGCATCAGACCGGATCGCCTCGGTGCTGCTGCCGCCGGGCAGGTCCTTTCGCACAGCAGCGAACAGATCGGCCAGGCCGATTTCGGCGGCGGTCTTCACGGCGCGGATCTCGGCATTCATGGGATCACGCCGCCTCGCTCTGATACTGCGCGTAGCCCGTTGCCTCCAGCTCGAGCGCGAGCTCCTTGCCGCCGGTCTTGACGATACGGCCCGCCGAGAGCACGTGCACGACGTCGGGCACGATGTAGTCGAGCAGCCTCTGGTAGTGGGTGATCACGATCATGCCGCGGTCGGCCGCGCGCAGGCGATTGACGCCGTCAGCGACGATGCGCAGCGCATCGATGTCCAGGCCCGAATCGGTCTCGTCCAGCACGCATAACTTCGGCTCCAAAAGCGCCATCTGAAGCGTCTCGTTGCGCTTCTTCTCGCCGCCCGAAAAGCCGACATTGAGCGGCCGCTTCAGCATCTCCGGGTCGATGCTGAGCTGCTTGGCGAGATCCCTCACCCGCTTCAGCACGTCCGGCGAAGACAGCTCCTCCTCGCCGCGCTTCTTGCGCTGGGCGTTGAGCGCGGTTCGCAGGAATGTCAGCGTCGCAACACCAGGGATCTCGAGCGGGTATTGGAAGGCCAGGAACAGCCCCTTGGCGGCCCGCTCGTCGGGGTCCATGGCAAGCAGATCCTCGCCGTTGAAGAACACTTCGCCGCCGGTGATCTCGTAGCCCGGCTTGCCCGACAGCACGTAGGACAGCGTCGATTTGCCGGCGCCATTCGGGCCCATGATGGCGTGGATCTCGCCCTTGTTCACCGTGAGATCGAGACCATTGAGAATTTGGCGACCGTCGATCTCGGCCTTCAGTCCGCGGATGTCGAGGAGCGCCGTCATCATACTTCTCCTTGCCTGTTGGGTCCGAAGATGGTCATCCGACGCTTCCTTCCAACGAGATCGAGATCAGCTTCTGCGCTTCCACCGCGAATTCCATCGGCAGCTGCTGCAGCACGTCCTTGACGAAGCCGTTGACGACGAGGCCGACGGCCTCTTCCTGGCTGAGCCCGCGCTGGATGCAGTAGAACAGCACGTCCTCGGAGATCTTCGAGGTCGTCGCCTCGTGCTCGAACGTCGCCGAGGAGTTCTTGGCCTCGATGTACGGCACGGTGTGCGCACCGCATTTGTCGCCGATCAGCAAGGAGTCGCAGGCGGTGAAGTTGCGCGCGCCGATGGCTTTCCGGTGCGCGGTGACGAGACCGCGATAGGTGTTCTGCGACTTGCCGGCGGCGATGCCCTTGGAGATGATGCGGCTCGACGTGTTCTTGCCGAGATGGATCATCTTGGTGCCGCTATCGACCTGCTGGAAGCCGTTCGAGATCGCGATCGAGTAGAACTCGCCGCGCGAATTGTCGCCGCGCAGAATGCAGC
>NZ_JAFCJZ010000029.1 GCF_018130765.1 Bradyrhizobium iriomotense | reverse complement strand
CTTCAAGAACGGCCTCGAATACTTCCATGCCGTCGCAGCAGGATGGAGCCTCAGAGATATGTGCATGCCCTAGCGCGTTCGCGGGGACGACAGTGGAGGGAGCCTGCCTACACTTGGTACCCCGGCGACTTCCGCGCCATGCCATCGAACGCATCCAGCAGTTTTTCGCGCCAGGCGTAGACCGGATCATCCGCCTCCAGCAGCTTGAACGGACTCACAACGCGCGCCCATTGGAATCCGCCGAAGACGATGTAGTCGGCATAGTTCGGCGCCTGCCCGCCGAGAAACGGCTGCGTCTTGAACGTCTGCCGCATGATCTCCAGCGATTTGCGGAACGCGATCACGCCGGTGTCGCGGCTCGCCTGGACCTCTTCCAGGCTCTTGCCGAACCGCGCCTCGCGCGACTTTCGGAAATAGGCGGCGTCGACCTCGCCAAGATTGTTCGGGATATCGGCGATAACAAACGGAGAGAGACCGCCGACGATGGCGATGTCGCCCCACGCATTGATCATGCGCGCCATGGCCCGCCCGCCCTCGCCGCCGAACAGCGACGGGCGATCCAGAAAGTTGTCCTCGAGATAGTTCGCGATGATCCAGGAATCGACGATCGGCTTGTCGTGATGCAGCAGCACCGGGACCCTCTCCGAGCCGTGCGGCGCGATCGCGCTCTTCTCCGTGAAGCGCCAGGGCAGCGTCTCCGCTGACAGGCCCTTATGCGCCAGCGCCATCCGCGTGCGCCAGCAATACGGGCTGAAGGGGCGCGCGGCGTCGGTGCCGACGAGCTCGAAGAGTTTGAATGACATGAAAGGCCTTCCCTACCAAACCCTCATCCTGAGGAGCGCGGAACGCGCGTCTCGAAGGATGAAGGCCCGATCTCGGCCTCGCCCTTCGAGACGCGCGCAAGATGCGCGCTCCTCAGGGTGAGGGTCTCCCATTCTGGATTGCTTCGCTTGCGCTCGCAATGACGATGTGGGGAGAGCTACCGCCCGTTGGTGCGCAGCAGCCTCTCGCCGCCTTCCGTCACCGCGATGACGAGCCCCACACCGGGCAGCGTCTCGCGCGCGACGTAGCCACGGTCGGCGGCGTCTTCCCAGATGGTGAGGCGCGGGCACGAGGTCTTCCAGGTCGCGATCACCTCGGCATAGGCGCGCGGCTCGCGCGCGACCCACTCGACGAAGTCCAGCACCAGCGGATCGGCGGTCTCGCTCATGGCAAACCTCCCTTGTCGAAAGCGGCCAGCACAGGGGTACGAACCAGGAGCCAGCCGCCATAGGCGATATAATAGCAGGCAATGGTGGTGATCAGCTTGTTGGACCAGGCGATGAATTGCTGGTCGGTCATGGCTTCGAGGATGCGCCGCGCCAGCGTGGTGCCGAGCATCGAGGCTGCAATGGCGACGCCGGCGAGCACGGGATCGAGGCTCGCGGCCTGGTCGATGATGCCGCCGAAATAGACCAGCTTGGTGAAATGGCTGACGAGCTGGCACATCGCCTTGGTTGCCACCTTCTCGCGCCGGCCGAAATCGCCGCCGAGGAAGAAGGTGTCGAGCAGCGGGCCGGAGACGCCGGTCATCAGCATCAGGCCCATGCAGATCGTGCCATAGACGGTGCCCTGCCAGAGCCTGTCAGGATCCGGCTTGATGTTTGACGGCAGCAGCCGTGCCATGAACGGGGTGACGCCGAGCAAGAGCAGCGCCGTCGGCTTGTCCGGCACGTAGCGGGTGATGGACCAGGCCGCGAGCGCAGTGGCAGCGCCGACCATGTAGTTCGCCACCGGCCGCCAGCGGATATGCGCCCGCCACAGGAACGCGCGCCAGCCGTTCGAGGCCATCTGCGTGATCGCATGCAGCACCATCGCGGTCGGCAGCGGCATCAGCGCCAGCAGCACGCCGATCAGGATCAGCCCGCCCGCCATGCCGAACAGCCCCGACAGGAACGCGGTGGCGACCATCAGCAATCCAAGGGCAGCGATCATGATGGGCGTCACGAGGGAGAGCTCCGGTGGTAGCGAGTAAGGGACGCAGACTGCGTGCACTCCCTCGCCCCGTTCTTACGGGGCCGGGACGAGCGTAGCTCGCCCTGAGAGGGTGGGGTGAGGGGCTGCATCCGCGATCACGGTGAGAATGAGACTCGCGGAGAGTCCCCCTCACCCGGAATTTGCTGACGCAAATTCCGGCCTCTCCCCGCAGGCGGGGAGAGGCGAAGGCAGCGGCGCTTCCCGGTAAATCAACTTGGAATTACTCTCATTCTTGTGCCTCGCTTGCCCGCCTCGCGCAAACTGAGTTATCTTGCCCTGGCATCAGCTTTCCTGAGGGTCGGGCATTTGCGGCGGCTGCTGTTTCTCAACGGCATCAAGGCATTCGAGGCGGCGGCGCGGACCGGCAGCTTTGCTGCGGCCGGGCTCGAGCTCAGCGTGTCGGCGGCCGCCGTCAGCCGCATGGTGCATCTGCTGGAAGAGCGGCTCGGCGTCGCGCTGTTCGAGCGCAAGGCCAACAAGCTGGTGCTGACGCAGGCCGGCCGCGCCTATCAGAGCGGGCTGACCCCGATCTTCGATGCGCTGGCGAGCCTGACCGCGCAGGTGACGGCGCCCTCCAGCGTCCGCGTGCTCACCATCGGCGTCGGCCACACCTTTGCGATGCGCTGGCTGATCCCGCGGCTGTCGGAGTTTCGCAGCGAGGAGCCCGACATCGAGGTGCGCTTCACCACCGGCGGCGCGCTGGTGCCGTTCGGCGAAGACTGGAATTGCGGCATCAAGCTCGGCACCGGCGACTGGCCCGGCCTCGTCGCCGAGCCGCTGTTTGCCGGCGACCTCACGCCGGTCTGCGTGCCGCGTCTCGCCACCTCATTGAAGCGGCCGGCCGATCTCAGAGGACCCAGCCTGATCCGCGTCGCGCACTCGCCCGAGGACTGGCCGATCTGGCTGAAGGCCGCGAACCTGCCTCGCATCAACGCACGCGGACCGGAGTTCCAGTTCTACGGCCAGGCGCTGCAGGCGGCCGCCGACGGGCTCGGCATCGCCATGGGCATCCGGCCCTATATCGACGACGATCTCGCCGCCGGCCGGCTTGTCGCCCCGTTCGACCTCTCGGTGCCCAAGGGCATGCGCTGGTACCTGCTCTATCGCAGCTTCCAGACCGAGCAGCGCGACTTCGCCGCGTTCCGCCGCTGGATCATGCGCGCGGCATCGGAACCCGCGACCCGCCCCGTGCGGCGGGCCGGCCGCAGTTCCGCGCGGAGCTGAGCATCTCAGCCAAGCCAATGTGGGTTGGAGCGCTGCAAGCCCAGAACACGGTGCACCTCTCCCGCTTGCGGGGGAGGTCGGCGCGAAGCGCCGGGTGGGGGCTCTCTCCACATTGGGAGTGTTCGTTGCGGAAGCACCCCCACCCCAACCCTCCCCCGCAAGCGGGAGAGGGAGCGCACCGTGTTTGCGGAACCTAGTTTCGCGACCCCACGCGGCAAAAAAGCCGGCCCCTTGTGAACGGCTTCACATCCCAAAATCCGCAAACGTGGTCCCCTGATCCTCCAAAAAGACACTTACGGATCACTTTGGGGACTACCAATGACGACTCTCTACGACGGCTTTGACATCGAATCCTTCGAAGCTGGCAAGGGGCTGTGGCACGCCCGCATCCGGCGCGCCGATTTCAGCCCGGTTGCCATCGACGGCGTGCTGTTTCCGGCCATGGAAGTCGGCTTCGCCTGGCCCGATCCCGACGCCGCGATCGCCGACGCCAAGCACCACATCGATCGCTTCCGCCGGCGCGCCGACCACGACGACGAATAGATATCTTCCAGCACAGCGCGGCGCGAAACGAGGAACCGGTGATGTCGTATATCGAGATCGAAGAGACCCAGCCGCTGGCCCGATCCTACGCACGATCGGTGCTGTCGAAATGCCCGGAGTGCGACGGCGATCTCACGGTGCTCCGTGTGATCGGCGGCCGCGCCGGATGCGAGTACTGGACCATGCGCTGCACCGATTGCGGCAGCATCCATCTCGACATCCTGAAGCCGCGCCAGGCGAGCGAGGACGACGACGGACCGCTGCCGGCGGCGTGAGCCAGGAATCGGCGACAGGCCTGCTGCCAACCTGCTGTCAGCAGCCTGAGCATGGCGGATCATTCGCCCTTTATTGAGGGGCGGACTCGTCCCATATTCGCCTCATGGCGAAGAAACCTGCTCCCCCGAAATCCCCTAAATCCAAGGCCCCGAACTCGAAAGCGCATCGGCCCGATGTGCAGCCGATCGGGCCGGCGCTGGCCGAACTTCTGAATCCCGCGATCAACCGCGGCGATGCCGGGCTTGGCTCGGGCACCGGCCTGCAGCCGCCGCCGGACAATTCGCGCGACCGCCGCGCCGGGGGCGAGGCCGCCGCACATCGCGCGCGCGCCTCGACGCCGAAGGACTTCCCCAGCGACCGCCCGGCGGGACTGGACGAGGCACCGCAGGCCAATTACGGCACCGCGGCCACGATCCCGACACTCGATCCGGAACTGGCCCGGCAGCTCGGCCTGCCCACGGAAGAGGACGATGCGGAAGCGCTGGCGCGTCCGCCACGCAACAAGATGGAGGCGCTCGGCGTCAAGGCGACCGCGGAGGCGCTGGAATCGCTGATCCGCGAGGGCCGCCCGGAGTTCCGCAAGGACGACGGCTCCATGAAGGTATGGACGCCGCACCGGCCGCCGCGTCCGGAAAAGTCCGAAGGCGGCGTGCGCTTCGAGATCAAGTCGTCCTACGAGCCGCGCGGCGACCAGCCGACCGCGATCGCGGAGCTGGTCGAAGGCATCGAGCGCAACGACCGCTCACAGGTGCTGCTCGGCGTCACCGGCTCCGGCAAGACCTACACCATGGCCAAGGTGATCGAGGCGACACAGCGCCCTGCCCTGATCCTCGCGCCGAACAAGACGCTGGCCGCCCAGCTCTATGGCGAGTTCAAGAACTTTTTCCCCGATAACGCCGTCGAATATTTCGTCTCCTATTACGACTACTACCAGCCGGAAGCCTACGTTCCGCGTACCGACACCTACATAGAAAAAGACTCGTCCATCAACGAGCAGATCGACCGCATGCGCCACTCGGCGACGCGCGCACTGCTCGAACGCGACGACGTCATCATCGTGGCGTCGGTGTCCTGCATCTACGGCATCGGCTCGGTCGAGACCTACACCGCGATGACCTTCGCGCTGAAGAAGGGCGAGCGCATCGACCAGCGCCAGCTCATCGCCGACCTCGTCGCACTCCAGTACAAGCGCACCCAGGCCGATTTCACCCGCGGCACCTTTCGTGTGAGGGGCGACGTCATCGACATCTTCCCGGCGCACTATGAAGACCGCGCCTGGCGCGTGAACCTGTTCGGCGACACCATCGAGGCCATCGAGGAGTTCGATCCGCTCACCGGCCACAAGCAGGACGAGCTCGAATTCATCAAGATGTACGCCAACTCGCACTATGTGACGCCGCGCCCGACGCTGGTGCAGGCGATCAAGTCGATCAAGTTCGAATTGAAGCAGCGGCTCGACCAGCTGCACGACCAGGGGCGCCTCCTGGAAGCGCAGCGGCTGGAGCAGCGCACCACCTTCGACCTCGAGATGATGGAGGCGACCGGAAGCTGCGCCGGCATCGAGAACTATTCCCGCTACCTCACCGGCCGCCGCCCCGGCGAGCCGCCGCCGACGCTGTTCGAATACGTCCCCGACAACGCGCTGATCTTCGCCGACGAGAGCCACGTCACCATCCCGCAGATCGGCGCCATGTTCCGCGGCGACTTCCGCCGCAAGGCGACGCTGGCGGAATACGGCTTCCGCCTGCCCTCCTGCATGGACAACCGCCCGCTCCGCTTCGAGGAGTGGGACATGATGCGGCCGCAGACCGTCGCGGTGTCGGCGACGCCGAGCGGCTGGGAGCTCAACGAGAGCGGCGGCGTGTTCGTCGAGCAGGTCATTCGTCCCACCGGACTTATTGATCCTCCCGTTGATATTCGCCCTGCCCGCACCCAGGTCGACGACCTCGTCGGCGAGGTCCGCGCCACCGCGCAGGCCGGCTATCGCTCGCTGATCACGGTACTCACAAAACGCATGGCGGAGGACCTCACCGAATATCTGCATGAGCAGGGCATTCGCGTCCGCTACATGCACAGCGACATCGACACCATCGAACGCATCGAGATCATCCGCGACCTCCGTCTCGGCGCCTTTGACGCGCTGGTCGGCATCAACCTCTTGCGCGAAGGCCTCGACATTCCCGAATGCGCGCTGGTCGCGATCCTCGATGCCGACAAGGAAGGCTTTTTGCGCAGCGAGACCTCGCTGATCCAGACCATCGGCCGCGCCGCGCGCAACGTCGACGGCAAGGTGATCCTCTACGCCGACCAGATGACGGGGTCGATGGAGCGCGCCATCGCCGAGACCAACCGCCGCCGCGAGAAGCAGGTCGAGTACAACACCGCCAACGGCATCACGCCGGAGAGCGTGAAGAAGCAGATCGGCGACATCCTCAACTCCGTCTACGAGCGCGATCACGTGCTGGTCGAGGTCGGCGGCCACGACATGACCGACGACGTCATCTCGATCGGCCACAATTTTGAGGCCGTGCTGGCCGACCTCGAAACAAGGATGCGCGAGGCGGCCGCCGATCTGAACTTCGAGGAAGCCGCGCGCCTGCGCGACGAAGTCAAGCGCCTGCGCGCGACGGAGCTTGCGGTGGTGGACGACCCCACCGCGAAGCAGCGCGCGGTGCAGAGCAAGGCCGGCGCCTATGCCGGCGCGAAGAAGTATGGCGACGCCGCGAATTTGCCGGTGAGCGCGATGAAGAAGAAGACCGTGGGCTCCGCGCTGAAGGCCAGCGGCGCCGGCAGCGGCTCGAAGGTGCACAAGCCGCATCTCGACGAGATGCACGGCCCGGAATCCCTGCCCTATCGCGAGAACCCCAGTCTGCCCGCAAGACCGTTCGGCAGCACCAGCCGGATCATCCAGCCGACGGACTCACGGCAGTCGGGTCCGGAGTTCGGGCCGGCGCCGAAGTCGACGGGTGGCGCGCCGGGAAGACGCGGGGGGTGGAAGAAGAGGTAGGCGGCGCATCCGCGCTCGTCGTGCTATGGATTCCGGGCTCGCCGCTACGCGGCGCCCCGGAATGACGGCGGAGAGATTTTCCCTCGTTACCCCACGCTCGCGGTCACCACGGCCATCACCGACAGCAGCAGCACGATGGTCATGAGCTGGAGCGAGGCGACCGGCTGGGTGCGCCATGCCGTGATCTTGTCGGAGAGCGACAGATGGGCCTCGAAGAACTTCGGCTCGTAGACGGTCTTGAAGACGGCGGGGAAGCTCGGGCCAATAGACACCGCGAGCAGCGCGTGCATCAGCGAGGCGATTGCGACGAAGATGGCGACGCCGGGGTCGCCGACGAGGTCGTGATTGCCGACGAGCTTGAGCAGGAAGGCGGCGGCGGCGAAGGTCGGGAAGCTCTGCAGCGTCGCGGTCAGCGCGAGGCCTTCGAGCGCGTTGTGCAGGCGGGACTTTCTCGCGGCGGCGATGGCGGCCATGGCACGTCTCCCTGATGACATGGGGATGACGATAGCCGCGAGGCCGGAGGGGTGATGTGAGATGGGTCACTCCCTGCCGGGAGCCCCTCTGCGGCGCGGACAAATGAATGGCGTCAGAGCTGGCGGAAGAAGACGAGGTAGATCGCCACGCCGACCGTCGAGAACGACAGCAGAACGCCAAGCCAATTGTATTTGACACCCCGCGAGCGGAACGCGTTTCTCATAAAGCGAGCGAGGAAACACAGGAACAGAATTGCAAGGACGAGGCCCCACAAGAACTTCCCGACATCCATCGTCCCCTCGCTCGACTCAACCCCAGCGTTTGCAGCTGGAACTTACCATCGGGGCATGCCGGACAGAAGACGGTGGGGCGCGGGGTTTTCCGTGCCTCTACAGCTTCCCCTGCCCGTTCACCTGGCCCTGCTGTTGCCGCTGCTTGTCCTGTTCCTTGGCGTGATGCCTGCCATAGAGACAGCCGGCGGCGGCGCCGAGCATGCCGTGATGGCCGGCGTAGTGGCCGGCGACGCCGCCGACGACGGCGCCCTTGATGCAGCCCTTGGCGTTGGCGGCGGGGCTCGCGCCGAGCATGAGGAGCGCGGCAGCCACAGTGAGAAGCGTAGATCTCATGAAACGATGTCTCCGGATGCGATGTCCTGACATCAACGGATACCGCAGGATCCAGGTTCCCTTGCGCGGGGTCTTGCACGGCGCGTCAGCCGATATGCACGCGGCGTCATCGCAGGAACGCAAAGGCCGCTCGTTTCTTGCAGGCGAACAGGCGTGCAACCCGCAATTGTCCCCCCATGAACCGGGCATTGCGCCCGCGCGTCATAGACTGCAATCAGCCCTGTGTCCTTGCGGATTGAAGCACGCGCGGGCTGCGCGGTAGCGTTCGCAGGTCATGGGCAATGAGGGCGGCGCGGCATGACGGTTGAATCGTTGAACAGGCAGCGCGTCGTGCATCTGCTCGACGCCTTCGCGCGCGGCGATATCGAGGCCGCGCTGGCGTGCTGCACCGACGACGTCGACTTCCTCACCCACGCGCCGATCGACGTGCTGCCGCACATGGTGCCGCGCCACGGCAAGCAAGAGCTGCGCGAGCTGTGGCAGACGGTCTGGTCGCGCTATTCGGAAGTTCGCTACAAGGTGCCGCACATCCTCGCCGACGGCGACGAGGTCGCGACCTACATCCAGACCTATTTCAGGAAGCGCAGCAACGGCCGCATCGTGCAGTTCGACATGGCCGTGTTCTACGCCTTCCGCGGCGGGCTGGTGGCCGAGATCCGCGAGATCATCGATTCCTACGACCTGGTGCAGCAGGTGCTAGAGCGGGAGATCGGGCCGCTGATCACGGGGGCGGGGGTGGACGGGGTGTAGCGGCATCGCTGCTGCGCTCCCTCTCCCCGTTCTTACGGGGAGAGGGTTGGGGTGAGGGGCCTCTCGCCGCGCGTGGGATTGTCGAGAGACCTGTACCCCCTCACCCGCCGCGCTGCGCGCGTCGACCTCTCCCCGCAAGCGGGGAGAGGTGAAGAAGTCCCGTTGAACCTCCCTCCCCCTCGCCGAGACCCATCCCGGGGCGTTGTGCACGCCGGCTGGGTCATGGGCCGATGAAAGTCGTGTTGCTTGCTATGTTGGGGCTGTTCCTGGGGACGCTGGGCGGGGCCGCGCTCGGCATCGGGGCCGGGCTCGCTTTCGTCGAAATCGCGCAAACCACGAATTTCGAAGGGCAAAACGGCATGCTGGTGTTCTTCGCCTTCATGCCCGCGGGCGCTGCGATCGGCGGAATCGGCGGCGCGGTGCTGTTCGCCCTGCTGGCGCTGCGGGACGATGCGATCGCGATCGAACGGGAACCCGCAGTCCGCGGGGATCGGTAGACGACCCCGGGGACCGGTAGATTACGGGGTTCTGTTGTAAATCTCACAAAGCGCGCTCAATTGTGCATTGCGAAATTGTGAATTGCGTTTTGGCCGAAATCGGGTATTTCGTTCGCATACAAATGAGTTGAGCGCCCCGGGACACCTTTACGGTGCATGGGGTTGTTTTCCGTTTTTTCTGCAAGCCAGCGTCAGGACTGCCCAAAATGACAGAGCACAGCCTCTGGCGTTTCTCGCGCGCATTGCACCGTGCGATCAACGACCGGCACTTTGAGGATATCGAGGCCCTGATCGACGAGGACGTCGAGTGGGCGCTCTATGGCCCGATCGACATGTTTCCGTTCTTCGGCGCGCGGCAGGGCAAGGACGCCGTGCTCGACGTCATCCGCCAGCTCGCCGACAATTTCCAGGTCCGCCGCTTCGACCGCGAGAGCATCATGCTGGGCGTCGATTCCGCCGCCTCGATGCTGCGCTACTCGCTGACGGCGCTCGATTCCAGCAAGCCGATCTCGCTGCGAGTGGCTCAGTTCGCCCAGTTCAGGGCGGGCAAGCTCATCAGCATGCGGGTGCTGATCGACACCTTCGACCTGGTCGAGCAGGCACTCGGCCGCGCCATTCATCTGCCGAAGATGACCAGCGTCGGCTGAGGGGGACGCCAACGGGCCCCCTTTCCCGGGACCGGTGACAAGCCGACCGCGACGTCCTGGCCTCCAGCCCCGCCGGATGCCGTCGCACGCAAGCCGTCATCGGGCGCGCTCTCTTCGCGCGGCCCGTTGGTTCGCGTCCCCGCGCGAGTCGCCACAATTTCGCAACGATAGGTCAGCATCCTCGCTGCGGAATGGCGCATGGTCATTGCGGAAGTCCGCACTATATTGGCGGGCGGCATGCGCTGGGGTTTGCGGGCAGGACGATGGAATTCTCGACGGGTTTTGGCTGGGCCAGGCTGCCGGTGCTGGCGGCCGCATTCATGCTGGGATCGGTGCTGACGGTCTCGGCGCAGATCATTCCGCCGTTCTCCCCCGGCCCGGCCGTAGTGCCCGACGACGAAGAGGCCGAGACGGTGGAGGCCCCCAGCGTCAACGATCCCGACATCATGAAGGGCATCGACGTCGACAAGCTCGACTGGAGCCAGCTCGCCATCGACGCCGGCACGCTCAACGACATCATTGCCGCCAAGAAGCGGGCGCAGGCCGCGGCCAGCAGCGGACTGAACTGGTCGTCGAACGCCAACGCCAACGGCTCCTCGGCGGTGACGGTGAAGCAGTCGGTGTTCGAGTTCTGGGATACGCGGATCGGCGCCGACATGACGGTGGCGAGCGAGCCGCGGACGATGTCCGAGCTGCTGGCACAAAAGGCCGCCAATGGCGGCAGCCTGCCGCAATCCTCCGGCAGCGCCTGGGCGACCGCGACCGCGCCGGGCGCGGGGGTGATCTGGGACAAGACCGCGGTCGAGGCCCGCGTCGACCCCGGCTCCGAACAGAGCAAGATCGGGGCGTCGCTGACCAAGTCGATGCCGCTGTCGGGCGACACCTCGCTGACGCTGCAGAATGGCTACAGCGTCAACCAGCAGGGCACCACCGCCGTCCCCGGCATCGGCGGCCACATCACGCGCAATTACGAGACCGACCAGACGGCCAAGGTCACCAATACCGACACCGGCACCAGCATCACCGCGGGCCAGACGCTGTCGACCACCGACGACAAATGGCTGCGCAAGGTCGGCGCAGAGCAGAAGCTGTTCGACAACGTCACCGTCTCCGGCTCGGTCGGCGAGACCTCGCAAGGGGCGATCAACAAGAGCGTGACTGCCGGCTTCAAGAAGAGCTGGTAGACCGAGCCTCCACTCTGTCCCCTTATCCTGAGGGCGCTCCGAAGGAGCGCGTCTCGAAGGATCGAGGCCCGCACCGCCGCAGCGGGGCCTTTCATGGTTCGAGACGCACGCGAAGGGGCGCGCTCCTTCACCATGAGGGGATGGATTCCGATGCGCGTTGCGCCCTTTACACTCCCCTAACCATACGGAACCATACGCCACGGCAATACCCCCGAATGGTCTGCCCTTGCCGCATCTCGGCCCCTTTGCGGTCAAAATCGGACGCCCTGATGCGGGTTGCCTTACAGACATCGTCGTGCGGGGGACACTCGCGCTGCGCTCAACGCGAACAGGGGAACAACGATGAACGCCATCCGTCCGGAAAAGGTTGAAGCAACCGAGACCGAAACCGTCGACAACAATCTCGCGGCGGTGACGGAAGTCGAAGCCGGCATCCGCGATTTCGTCCGCAACGACATCGCCTATCTGCGCCGTCCTGCGGCGACCACCGACGCGCCGCCGCTCGATCCGAGCGCGGAGGCCACCGTCACCAACGTCAACTCGCTGATCCAGCGCGTCGCCGGCACCTCGCTCGCCGAGATCGAGAACCTGATCTCCGAGCTCGAGAGCCTGCGTGACCTGCTGCATGCCGAGGGCCAGCGCGTCCAGCGCGAGATCTCCGGCTACGCCCAGCTCAGCCAGGCCGCGATGAAGTCGACCCGCATGATCGCCGACAACGTCGCGCAGTGGAAGCGCGCCGCCGACGGCCTGCGCAACAGCTGATCGCTGACACGACGCATCATCGGCCGCCGCGTTCCCGGAAGGGAGCGCGGCGGTTTTGATTCTGGGGCCACACTCTCGCTGTCATCGTCCGCGAAGGCGGGCGATCCAGTATTCCAGAGACGGCAGTGATTGAACCGAGAAGCCGCGGCGTACTGGATGCCCCGCCTTCGCGGGACATGACTGCGGAGGCTTTGAACCCTCCGCCCCTCACCGGCGACCAATGCCAAGCGCCCGTGCCGCCACGGCCGGGCTCAGGGGACATGTCAGATGGAAAGCATTCGGCCCGACACCACGGACCCCATACCGTTGCGGCCCGCGCCGAACCAGTTCGGCACGATCATGCTGCGCTTTGTCGGATTGCTGGCGGTTGCGATCGCGGTGCTGGCGTTCGTCTATAGCCGCTGAGGCGGGGCCGCGGGCCCCGGGACGTTAACAGACCGTTACCGGGCAGCGTCCACGGTCGAGGCTTCCAGGGTGTAGGCGCCGTCGGCATAGCCCTTCACCACCATGCCGGCGACCAGCATCACGGCCAGCGTCGCGGTCGCGAAGATAAATCCAACAAACTTGAGTGCGCCGCGGTCAGCCATAGTCCTCGTCCCCTGTCCTCTGCCTATTCGTTCAAATAGACAGCGACAGGTTCATAATTGGTTAGCAACTTGATGGTTCCGGCAATTGCTTTGCGGTAACCATGTTGCGCAGGCTTATGGCAGCCGCTCCGAACAGCGTCCATAGCGCGCGGGCAACACTTGGCTGGTTTCTGACCCCGGCGGTGTTCCCACTCCAGCAACGGGCGGGATGCGCATTGCTGCGCCCTCGCCCCTTGTGGGAGAGGGCAGCGACGCAAGTGGATGCAAGCTCGCCTGGGTGAGGGGTTTCTCTTGGCGAGAGCCGCTCGCAATGGAGTTCGCTGAGGCAACCCCTCATCCGGCGCTTCGCGCCACCTACTCCCACAAGGGGAGAAGGAAGAACGCAGCTCGACTTATTCTAAACTACGCGCTCTTTCGCAGCGGCACGAAGGCGCTGGCGGTGATGGAGTAGACCTCCTCGCCGCGCTGATTGGTGCCGATGGTGCGGGCCGTCAAAATGCCCCAGCCGGGACGCGAGGCGGAAGTGCGCTTGTCGATGACTTCGTTGACGTAGGAGACGGTGTCGCCGGCGAGCACAGGCCTGATCCAGCGCAGATCGCGAAAGCCCGGCGACGGGCCCCACACCGCAACCTCCTCGCCGCGCGAGGTGGCCTCGCGCGCCAGACGCTGGCCGTCGGCGACAAGCAGGCTCATGCAGGCCGAGCCGACATGCCAGCCCGAGGCGGCGAGCCCGCCGAACAACGAATTCTTGCCTTCGTCCTCGTCGAGGTGAAAGCGCTGTGGATCGAACTTCGCGGCGAACGTCTTGATGGACTCCGCCGTGAACGTATAGGCGCCGATCTCGCGGCGCTGTCCGATCGCGATGTCTTCGAAGAACCGCATCAGACCGCTCCCTCGCGCCGCTTGATCAGGATCGGCGAGGTCATCTCGGCGAGCACCTGCCCCGCCGCATTGCGCGCGCTGCATTTGAACTTGACGATGCCGAGCCCGGGGCGGCTCTTCGAGACCCGCGCCTCCAGCACGTCGACGTCGAGCGTGAGATCATCGCCGGGCCTGAGCGGCGAGAGCCAGCGCACCTCGTCGACGCCGGGAGACCCCAGTGACGCGGCGCGGGTGATGAAACCGTCGGCCATCATCCGCATCATCAGCGAGCAGAGGTGCCAGCCCGAGCCGGACAGGCCGCGCAGCATGCTTTTGCTGGCGGCATCCTCGTCCAGGTGCATCGGTTGCGGATCGAACTCGGCGGCGAAGGCCAGAATCTCGTCGCGGGTGACATGGCGCGGGCCGAATGTTCCGAACCGGCCGGGCGGGAAATCTTCGAAGGTCAGGGTCATCTTGGGAAAGCTTTGCGGGAATGACAGATTGTGGCCGCACTTTGCGGCAATCTCAACCCGCCGGCCCGCATGGCTCGTGCTACATACGGGGGATCGGCGTTGATTTGAGTCGGATCGATCGACGGCCGAAGCCCGATTTGGAGTCCCGATCTGCCCTGGGGAGAGCGATGTTTTCATTCAGCGACCTGTTTCAATGGGACCGCTTCATCACGCCGACGATCATCAAGACCTTCTACTGGCTGGTGATCGCGCTGATCTGCCTGTTCGGCCTCTCCGGCATCTTCTCTGGGTTGGCTGCGATGGCGATCAGCCCGTTCGGCGGCTTCCTGGTGCTGCTGTCGTCGATCGCGAGCGTCGTGGTCGGGATCGTGTTCTCGCGCATCGTCGCGGAGCTGATCCTGATCGTCTTCCGCATCAACGAGCATCTCGGCGCGATCCGGGACCAGGGCGGCGGGATGCGGTGAGGACGGTACAGGTGCCGTAGGGTGGGCAAAGCGAAGCGTGCCCACCTCTTCCGTCGCGATATTGGATAGATGGTGGGCACGGCGCGATGCGCCTTTGCCCACCCTACGGCACCGTCGCTGGTGCCTTACGTATTAAACCGGAAATGCATCACGTCGCCGTCGGCGACGACGTATTCCTTGCCTTCGAGGCGAAGCTTGCCGGCATCGCGGGCGCCGGCTTCGCCGCCGAGCGCGACGTAATCGTCAAACGCGATGGTCTCGGCGCGGATGAAACCCTTCTCGAAATCGGTGTGGATCACGCCGGCAGCTCCTGGCGCCTTGGTGCCGCGATGGATGGTCCAGGCGCGCGCTTCCTTCGGTCCCACCGTGAAATAGGTGATGAGCTGGAGCAGCGAGTAGCCGGCGCGGATCAGGCGGTCGAGGCCGGCCTCTTCAAGACCCAGCGTCTCCAGGAAATCGGCGCGCTCTTCGCGCGAGATCGTCGCGATCTCGGATTCGATCTTGGCGGAGATGACGACGGCGACCGCGCCCTCTTTCGCCGCCTGCTCCTCGACCGCCTTGGAGAAGGCGTTGCCGGTGGCGGCCGAGCCTTCCTCGACGTTGCAGACATAGAGCACGGGCTTCGACGACAGCAGGCCAAGCATCGAGAACGCGCGCTCTTCTTCCGCCTTGCGCTCGACGAGACGGGCGGGCTTGCCATCGCGCAGCAGCACCAGCGTGCGGTTGACGAGGTCGAGCTGCTCCTTGGCGTCCTTGTCGTTACCCTTGGCCTTCTTGGTGAGGTTGTCGACGCGCTTCTCAAGGCTGTCGAGGTCGGCGAGCATCAACTCGGTCTCGATGGTCTCGATGTCGGCGAGCGGGGCGATCTTGCCCTCGACATGGGTGATGTCGGAATCTTCAAAGCAGCGCACGACATGCGCGATGGCGTCAACTTCGCGGATGTTGGCCAAAAATTGGTTGCCGAGGCCTTCGCCCTTGGAAGCGCCGCGCACGAGGCCGGCGATGTCGACGAAGGTCAGCCGGGTCGGGATGATCTGGCCCGACTTGGCGATCGCTGCGAGCTTGTCGAGCCGCGGATCAGGGACGGCGACCTCACCGACATTCGGCTCGATGGTGCAGAACGGATAGTTCGCGGCCTGCGCCGCGGCCGTCTCGGTCAGCGCATTGAACAAGGTCGACTTGCCGACATTGGGCAACCCGACGATCCCGCATTTAAATCCCACGAGCGTTATTCCTTGCCGTTCTCGTCCTTGGTCAAAAATCCCTTCGCCTGCATGGCCAGATGCACCCTGTTGGCAAAGGTCGCGTCCGTGCCCTTGGCGATCAGTGCGGCGTGCTCGGCGACCGCGTCGCAGAGCGTTGCCACCCATTCGTTGTCGGCCTTGGCGAAGTCCGACAGCACGTGGCCGTGCACCATTTCCTTGACGCCGGGATGACCAATGCCGAGCCGCACCCGGCGATAGTCGTTGCCGATATGCGCCGAGACCGAGCGCAGGCCGTTATGGCCGGCGATGCCGCCGCCGATCTTCACCCGCACCTTGCCCGGCGGCAGTTCGAGCTCGTCATGAAACACGGTGACGTCGCCCGGCGCGATCTTGAAGAAGGCCGCCGCTTCCTGAACGCTGCGGCCGGACTCGTTCATGTAGGTCGTGGGCTTGAGCAGGATCACGCGCTCAGGTCCGAGCGTGCCTTCCGAGGTCTCGCCCTGAAAGCGGCGGCGCCACGGCGAGAAGCTGTGACGCCGCGCGATCTCGTCGACGGCCATGAAGCCGATATTGTGCCGGTTACGTGCGTATTTCGCGCCGGGATTGCCGAGCCCAACAAAGAGTCGCATGACGCGGCGCGCCCCTCGCTCGGCGCGCAGTCAGGGACCGCGCGCCAGCTTTGAGAGATTACTTCTTCTTGTCGCCGCCGGCGGGAGCCTTGGCGGCAGCCGCCGGAGCAGCAGCACCCGCAGCCGGAGCAGCGGCAGCCGGAGCAGCAGCACCCGCGGCCGGAGCCGCACCACCAGCCGCAGCCGCAGCAGCAGCCTTCTGCTCCTCGGCGTAGCCGGACGGCGGCACGATGGTGACGAGGGTCGCGTCCTCGCGGGTCAGCGCCTTCACGCCGGCCGGCAGCTTGACGTCCGACAGATGCAGCGAGTGACCGATTTCGAGCGAACCGACATCGGCCTCGATGTACTGCGGAATGCTCTCGACGCCGCATTCGAGCTCGATGGCGTGGGCAACGATGTTGACGGTGCCGCCGCGCTTCACGCCGGGGGAGCCTTCCGCCTTCACCACGTGCAGGGGAACGCTGATGCGGATGGTGGCGCCTTCGCCGAGCCGCATGAAGTCGACGTGGATCGGGAAGTCCTTGACCGGATCGAGGTGGTAGTCGCGCGGAATCACGCGGTGCTTCTTGCCCTCGAGATCGATGTCGACCAGCGTGGTCAGGAACCGGCCGGCGAGGATGCGCTGGCGCAGTTCACGATCTTCGATCGAGATCGTGACGGGGGGCTGGTTGTTGCCATAGATCACTCCGGGCACTCTCCCGGCGCGACGCTCAGCCCGGGCGGCCCCCTTGCCGCTCTTCGGACGTGCGGTCGCCTTCAATTCCTTGACGGTCGTCGCCATGTCGTTAAGTCCTTGTTTTTGCAAAAGTTAATGGGCCGCAAGGCGGCCCATGGCATCGTCCGCAGCAAGCCTCCAGGGGTGCGGGGGCCGCGAACGTGGCCGGCTTTTACCCGGAAGATGTGGAAATGACAAGGAGAATGGGCGGTTGCCCGGGTTCTTACCCTCCCCTGGAGGTCAGAGACGTCCTAGACCGTCGTTACCCGCCGAGCTTGGCCTCCAGCGCGGCAATCCGGGCCTTCAGGGCCTCGTTCTCTTCACGCGCCAGGCGGGCCATGTCCTTGACCGCCTCGAACTCCTCGCGCTTGACGAGGTCCATGTCGCGCAGGAATTTTTCGGCCTGGGTGCGCATGACAGTGTCGAACTCGCGCTTGACGCCCTGGGCCGCACCGGCTGCGTCGTTCATCAGGCGGCCGATCTCGTCGAAAAACCGGTTGCTGGTCTGGGTCATGTCGGTCTCCTGGCGGCCTTGCGATAAACTTTGCGCGAACACTCGGAAAGACAATGGCAATCCGATTGGGCCGGTTCAAGAGCGAAGCGGCGGTATCCTTGTCATGCCCCGGTTTCCTTGCAATCGTATTCAACGTCCCGGCATAAAAAGAATCACGCGGCGTCTGCTGGCGCTCGATCGCCGCAATCTCGTCTAGACATAGAAGGCGTGATGCCCTTTCTGCTCATCGACTTTCCCTCGTTCAGTCCAATCGCACTCCAGATCGGGCCGTTTGCGATCCGCTGGTATGCGCTCGGTTATATCTGCGGGATCACGTTCGGCTGGCTCTATGCCCGCGCACTGATCAAGAACGACAGGCTGTGGGCCGGCTCATCGCCGATCAGCCTGGTGCAGATCGACGATTTCATCCTGTGGGTGACGCTCGGCATCATCGTCGGTGGCCGCTCCGGTTACGTCCTGTTCTACAATCTGCCCTTCTTCATCGAGCACCCCGCCGCCATCTTCAAATTGTGGGAAGGCGGCATGTCCTTCCATGGCGGCTTCCTCGGTTGCGTCGTCGCGGTGATGGGGTTCGCCCGGAAGAACGGCATCTCGATCCTGTCGCTCGGCGACATCACCTGCGGCGTTGCGCCGATCGGCATCTTCCTGGTGCGGTTGACCAACTTCATCAACGGCGAATTGTGGGGCCGCGCCGCAGACCCCAGCCTGCCCTGGGCCATGATCTTTCCGACCGGCGGTGACGTGCCGCGCCATCCGAGCCAGCTCTACGAGGCGGGCATGGAGGGGCTGCTGCTCTTCATCGTGCTCGCCGTGATGATCCGCCGCGGCGCCTTGAAGCGGCCGGGGCTCATCCTCGGCAGCTTCATCCTGATCTACGGCCTGACCCGGATCATCGGCGAGCATTTCCGCGAGCCGGACGTCCAGCTCGGCTACCTCTGGGGCGGGTTAACCATGGGCATGCTGTTGTCGATCCCGATGCTTATTGTCGGCCTCATACTTATTGTATTGGCAGTGCGGCGCGGTGCGCCGAAGCCGATCGAGGCCGTTCGTTAATTCATTTCGAGAAAGCACGCCGTGACCGACCAGCCGCTACTCAACGAGATCAAGGCGCTGATCAAAGCCTCAGGCCCGATGCCGGTCTGGCGCTACATGGAACTGTGCCTGATGCATCCGCGCTATGGCTATTACGTCTCGCGCGATCCGCTCGGACGTGAGGGCGACTTCACCACCGCGCCCGAGGTCAGCCAGATGTTCGGCGAGCTCTTGGGCCTGTGGACCGCCTCGGTGTGGAAGCAGATGGGCTCGCCGCAATTCTTGCGGCTGATCGAGCTCGGCCCCGGCCGCGGCACCATGATGGCGGATGCGCTGCGCGCGCTCCGCGTACTGCCGCCGCTCTACCAGGCGCTTCACATCCACATGGTCGAGGTCAATCCCGTGCTGCGCGAGCGGCAGAGTGCGACGCTGTCGAGCGTGCGCAACATCTCCTGGCACGACAGCATCGACGACGTGCCGGAAGGACCGGGCATCATCCTCGCCAATGAATATTTCGACGTGCTGCCGATCCACCAGATGGTGAAGGGCGAGAACGGCTGGCACGAGCGCGTGATCGAGATCGACCCGAACGGCAAGCTTCAATTCGGCGCGGCGTCCGAGCCGACGCCGCGCTTCGACGTGCTGCTGCCGCCTTTGGTGCGCGCAGCTCCCGTCGGCGCCGTGTTCGAATGGCGGCCCGACGGCGAGATCATGAAGCTCGCCACGCGCGTGCGCGACCAGGACGGCGCGGCCCTGATCATCGACTACGGCCACTTACGCAGCGATGCCGGCGACACCTTCCAGGCGATCGCGCGCCACACCTTCACCGATCCCCTGAAGGCGCCGGGCCAGGCCGACGTCACCGCCCATGTCGATTTCCAGGCGCTCGCGCGCGCAGCCGAGGATGTCGGTGCACGTGTGCACGGCCCGGTGACGCAGGGCGACTTCCTCAAGCGTGTCGGCATCGACACTCGCGCGGCGGCCTTGATGCAGAAGGCAACGCCTGAGGTCGCCACCGATATTTCCGTGGCTCTGAAGCGCCTGACCGATACGGGACGCAGCGGCATGGGCTCGATGTTCAAGGTGCTCGGCATCTCCGAGCCGCGGCTGATGGGCATTGCCGGGCTCAGCGATCTCGATCACGCCGGAGGAAATTGATGACCCTCGCTTCGTCGCTGCTGTCGGCGGTTCCCGGCCTGCGCCATGCCTTCTTCACCCGCGAAGGCGGCGTTTCCGGCGGCATTTATTCCGCGCTGAACGGCGGGCTCGGCTCCAACGACGATCAGGCCCTCGTCGCGGAAAACCGTCGCCGCATGGCCGAGCATGTCGGCGTCGCGCCGGAACGTTTCGTCAGCCTGCATCAGATCCATTCGCCCGACGTGCTCATCGCCGAAATGCCGTGGCCGAGCGGACCGCGGCCAAAGGGCGACGCGCTGGTCACGAAGACGCCCGGCATCGCGCTCGGCGTCTCCACCGCCGATTGCGGGCCGGTGCTGTTCGTCGATCCCAACGCGCGCGTGATCGGCGGTGCCCATGCCGGCTGGAAGGGCGCTCTGACCGGCGTGCTGGAATCTACGATCTCGGCCATGGAGAAGCTCGGCGCCACGCGCGGCGGCATCATCGCCGCGATCGGGCCGTTGATCCGGCAAGAGAGCTACGAGGTCGGCAACGAGTTCGTCGCGCGCTTCATCGAGGCGGACGCCGACAACGCGGTGTTCTTCATCCCGTCAGCGCGCGAGGGACACGCAATGTTCGATCTCGCCGGCTTCATCCGCAAGCGGCTGGAAGCCGCGGGCATCCTGATGATCGACGACCTTGGTCTGGACACCTACGCCGACGAGCGCTTCTTCAGCTACCGCCGCTCGGTGCATCGCAAGGAGCCGGATTACGGCCGGCACGTTCACGCCATCGCGCTTGAGGGGTGAACACACAGGCAACACTCTGTGTCATTCCGGGGCTCGCGAAGCGAGAACCCGGAATCCATTGTGCAGCAGTTCACACGGCGAAATGGATTCCGGGCTCGCGCCAAGAGGCGCGCCCCGGAATGACCGTGTGTTGTGGCGCTCCTGCCCTAGACCTTAATCGATTTTAACGATATCGCTGCCCTCCATAATGAGGGACGCGTCATTCATCCTGGGCCGTGCGGGTTCGCGCGTGCTGGCGCTTATGCTGCTGGCGGCGGCGACCGCGCTTGGCGGCTGCGCCGGTGGCGGCGGCAGTGCCGCCAACTCCTATGCGATGGCGCCGAGCACCGGCTCGGGAGCGACGGTGGCATTCGAGTCGATCGACGGGCCGCCCCCCCAGGTGTTCGACCGCATGGTCGGCGTACTCGACAGCGAATCCAAGCTGCGCAGCCTGTCCGTGGTCTCCCGCGAGGGGACGGCTGCCTACCGCGTGCGCAGCTACCTCTCAGCCCAGGTGGTGCGCGGCAAGACCGTGATCGCCTGGGTCTGGGACGTCTACGACGCCAACCAGCAGCGGGCGCTGCGCCTGTCCGGCGAGGAACCGACCTCCGCCAAGGGCGGCCGCGATCCCTGGGCCGCGGCCGACGACCTCGTGCTGCGCAAGATCGCCCAGGCCGGATTCAGCGGACTTTCCAATATGATCAATGGGACGCCGGATGCCCCGGGCGCGGCTCCCGGCCTGCGGGGGCCGGCGGTCGCGGGCGTGATCAAGGAGGCGCCGGCGGCGGACATGCCGGCCTCGGCACTCGGCTATGCCGAGCGATAACCCCCGCTAAACCACGGGCTCAAGATGCGGCCAAGCCGTTGGCCCGACTCAGGATTTTCAGAGGGAAAACGTAGCATCCCGGGTTGCCATTGCGGCCCCCGGCCTGATATTTCCTCGCCCGTCGTAACCGTGCTGCCAGTGGGTATTTTCTGATGTTGAACGTCGTATCCAGCAAAGCGCGGGAGGAAGCGTCCATGTCGGCCAAGAACGGCTCCATCAAGCTTGTCGCCGGCAACTCCAATCCGGCTCTCGCGCAGGCCATCGCGCAGGGCCTCAACATGCCGCTGACCAAGGCGGTGGTCCGGCGCTTCGCCGACATGGAGATCTTCGTCGAGGTCCAGGAGAACATCCGCGGTTCGGATGCCTTCATCATCCAGTCGACCTCGTTTCCGGCGAACGACAATCTGATGGAGCTGCTGATCATCACCGACGCGCTGCGCCGCTCCTCGGCGCGCCGCATCACCGCAGTGATCCCCTATTTCGGCTATGCTAGGCAGGACCGCCGCTCCGGCTCGCGCACGCCGATCTCGGCCAAGCTCGTCGCCAATCTGATCACCCATGCCGGCGTCGACCGCGTCATGACGCTCGACCTGCATGCCGGCCAGATCCAGGGCTTCTTCGATATCCCGACCGACAATCTGTTCGCTGCCCCTCTGATGGTGCGCGACATCCGCGAACGTTTCGACCTCGGCAAGGTGATGGTGGTCTCGCCCGACGTCGGCGGCGTGGCCCGCGCCCGCGGCCTCGCCAAGCGCATCAACACCCCGCTCGCGATCGTCGACAAGCGCCGCGAGCGTCCGGGTGAATCCGAAGTCATGAACGTGATCGGCGACGTCTCCGGCTACAGCTGTATCCTGGTCGACGACATCGTCGATTCCGGCGGCACGCTGGTGAACGCGGCCGATGCGCTGATCGCCAAGGGCGCCAAGGACGTCTACGCCTACATCACCCATGGCGTGCTCTCCGGCGGCGCCGCCGCCCGCATCGCGGGCTCGAAGCTGAAAGAGCTCGTGATCACCGACTCGATCCTGCCGACCGAAGCGGTGACCAAGGCACCGAACATCCGCACGCTGCCGATCGCCAGCCTGATCTCGGATGCGATCGCGCGCACCGCCGCGGAAGAGTCGGTGTCGAGCCTGTTCGACTAGTCTTTCCGATCCCAGAAGGTCTCGTAGGGTGGGCAAAGGCGCGACGCGCCGTGCCCACCTTTTTTGTTTCGCGAGAGGAGGTGGGCACGCTTGCGCTTTGCCCACCCTACGGCAGTCTGCCTACCCCACGATCCCCGCCGCGACCTGGCCGCGCAGGCGCTCCAGACCGTGCAACGTCTCCGCACAGGCTGCCGCGACTTCGACGCCCTTGATGGCAAAGTGCCTGCGGAAGAAATCGTAGTGCACCTCGGTCTCGTGGAACTGCTGCGGCGTCAGCACCGCGGAGAACACCGGCACCTCGGTGCGCAGCTGCACGTCCATCAGCGCCTTGATCACGGTGTCCGCGACGAACTCGTGGCGATAGATGCCACCGTCGACGACGAGGCCGGCGGCAACGATCGCGGTGTAGCGCCGGGTCTTGGCGAGCACCTGCGCATGGAGCGGGATCTCGAACGAGCCCGGCACCTCGAACACGTCGACATGGGTGAGGTGACGCGCCTCGGCTTCCTTCATGAAGGCGATGCGGGCTTCCTCGACCACGTCGCGGTGCCAGCGGGCCTGCACGAAGGCCACCCGCTGCGGCTTGGCGAAGCGCGGATGCGCGGGTACCGGGTCTTGCGGAACCGGCGGCGGCGTTTGAGTGGGTTGGGACGTTTCGGCTTGGGGATCTTGCAACATCTGATTCATGGCTTTCCTCGGTTCAAGGACCAGAATCAGGGCACACGGAACGACAAACAGCCGCATCTCGCGATGCGTCTGCCACCGACCGTTCTCTTTCATCCGGACTTTAACCGTCGGCTTCGGAGTTGCACCGAATCTGCTGACCCTTCCCTTCGGACAAAACCTTTTCAGGAAAGTCCTTGGGGGAGGCGCTCGCGGGCTTAGGCCTTTCGGCCCTTACCGCCGGTGGGGACTTTCACCCCGCCCTGAGAACATCGGCCGTCCGGAATGAACGGCCTGACCGGAAATATGACGCCGGCCGGCGGCCGCAGCAAGCGCGTTCCGCATGGGGAAAGCGCATGGTCCCATGCCGCTATGGCCATCCAGCCCTCACCCGGCGGAATTAACGATTGGCCGGCCCGCTCGAATCCGATTCCGGTTTGTTCTCCTCCATCCGGATTGCGGCTTCCTGCGTTACGAATTGTGGCGGAGATGAGCTGTGGACGAACGAGTCCTGGCTTGTGGACGGACTCGGGACCCCGTTGCGCAGATTCCGCAAATCACATCACTTGATCCGCGACAGGCCCGCGCTGATCCGAGGGAACGCGACAGCGACATGAGGGAGCGTGCCGGGCCGACCGCGTGCGTATCAACGACAACAAGAAGGCAAGAGGTCGAGACGGCATGTCCCTGCTCGAAGGCAACATCGATTCCAAAAGCCATCCTCTCGCGGTGGTCGAGGATATCGCTGCCAACAACAACTGGCCGTTCGAACGCTCCGGCGAAGACGAACTCACGATCGTCTCGAAGGGACAGTGGACCGACTACCAGCTCTCCTTCACCTGGATGGGCGAGATCGAGGCGCTGCATCTGGCCTGCGCGTTCGACATAAAGATTCCGCTCGCGCGGCGGAGCGAAGTGCAGCGGCTCGTCGCCGCCGTCAACGAGCAATTGTGGGTCGGTCATTTCGATCTGTGGACCAACACCGGCATGGTCATGCACCGCCAGGCCCTGGTGCTGCCGGGCGGCCTCACCGCCTCGCCCGCGCAATGCGAGGCCATGCTCGCCGGCGCCATCCACGCCTGCGAGCGCTACTTCCCGGCGTTCCAGTTCGTGGTGTGGGCGGGCAAGACCACAACCGAGGCGATGGACGCGGCGATGTTCGATACGGTGGGAGAGGCGTAGGGCCTGCTCTCCCGAGGCGGTGAGCGAGCCACGGCGCTCTCTTCATCGTCGTCCTGAACAAGCGAGCGGAGCGAGCGCTGATCCAGGACCCATACCGCGAGGTGCCCGTGTGCGGCACGGCGCTTGTTGCTCTGCCCTCCATCCACTAGAACCAGCCGGGGTTATGGGTCCTGGTTTTCGCCAGGACGATGGCGGATTTTGTGGCAACAGCAATGGCAAACAGCACCCTCCAAAACATCACCGGCACCATCCTGCTTGCCGGCGCCGGCAAGATGGGCGGCGCGATGCTGACCGGATGGCTCGCGGGCGGGCTCGACCCGCGCCGTGTCGCGGTGGTCGACCCGTTCATCTCGCCGGAGATCACCGCGCTGGCCGCCAAGGGCGTTGCGCTCAATCCCGATGTGACGGCGGCGGGCACGGTCGAGACGCTGGTCGTCGCGGTGAAGCCGCAGATGTTCCGCGATGCCGGCGCGAAGCTGAAACCGTTCGTCTCGGAGAAGACGTCCGTGGTGTCGATCATGGCGGGAACCACGATCGCCTCGCTCGAGGAGGTCTGCGGCGGCGCCGTGGTGCGCGCGATGCCGAACACACCCGCCGCGATCGGCCGCGGCATCACCGTCGCCGTTGCGGCCAAGACCGTCAGCGCCGCGCAGCGCGCGGTGGCGGATGCGCTGCTGCGCGCCACCGGCTCGGTCGAATGGGTCGAGGACGAAGGCCTGATGGACGCGGTGACCGCCGTCTCCGGCTCGGGTCCGGCCTATGTCTTCCTGCTCGCCGAGGAACTCGCGCGGGCCGGCGTCGAAGCGGGATTGCCCGAGGCGCTCGCAACCAGGCTCGCGCGCGAGACCGTCGCCGGCTCCGGCGAGCTGCTGCACCAGTCGGAGCTCCCCTCCGCCACGCTGCGCCAGAACGTCACCTCGCCGGGCGGCACCACGGCCGCTGCGCTCGGCGTGCTGATGGGCGAGCCGGGCCTGCGCGAGCTGATGATCCGCGCGATCGCGGCGGCGACGAAGCGGTCAAAGGAATTGGCGAAGTAAGACGGTGCCGTGGGGTGGGCAAAGCACGGCGCTTCGCGCCTTTGCCCACCCTACGATTTCGAGCCTGCGGCTAGCCGCTTGTTGAACATCTCGACATTGACGAGCCCGCGCGCGTGGCGGCCTTCGCCGAGCCTGCGCGTGCCCTCGAACGCCTCGACCTCGAAGCGAATGACGCGGCGTTCGACCGCGACCACTTTTGCGGTGGTCCGCACTGTCGCGCCGACGAGAGCGGCCGCAAGATGACGAATGTCGACCTCGGTGCCGACGGTGACCCAGCCCGACTGAAGCGCGGCGCGGATCGCATCGCCCGCGGTCATCTCCATCTCCAGGATCATCATCGGTGTCGCATAGACAAAAGGCATGCCGGGCACGAAATGCCCGACCGTGCGCTCCACCGGCACCACCAGCGTGCGCTCGGCGCTCATGCCGATCTTGATGAACTCGCGTGCGTCCATGGGGGCCTCACACACGGTGTCGTCCCGGACAAGCGCGCCTTAAGCGCGCGCCGATCCGGGACCCATAGCCACAGGACGTCGTGGTTACGGGGACTCGGAGTGACCGCTGCACCGGATAACCACTCCCTGTGGTTATGGGTCCCGGATCTGCGCTGACGCTTGTCCGGGACGACGGCGGCGGTTGACGAACCAGCGCCGCCTACTTCTTCGCCGCCGCGGCGCGCTCCACAAAGGTCTTGCCGCCCTTCATCTTGTGACGCAGCGGGGCTTCGTTGATCTGGATGACGACGGCATCGGCGTCGACGCCGAGGTTCTTCACCAGCGCCTGCGTGATGTCGCGCATCATGCCGGCCTTCTGCTCGTCGGTGCGGCCCTCGGCCATGCTGATGGTGATCTCAGGCATCGTTGTCTCCCTGCTGCTGGTCGTCATGGCCGGGCTTGTTCCGGCCATTCATCATTTGAAAGATGGATGCGCGGGTCAAGCCCGCGCATGACGAATGGAGCGAATGGCTAGCCCCAGCTCACGTCATGGCGCACGAGGACTTCACGCACTTTTGCGACGAGGTCGGCTTCGCTGCACGAGAACTGCGCCGGCCGCGTCTCGCGCCATTCCTGGTTGGAAGCGATCGCGGCGGCTGCCTTCGCGCCCTCGACCAGATCCTTGATCTGCACCTCGCCGCGCGCCTTTTCATCCGAGCCCTGGATGATGACGCAGGGTGAGTTGCGGCGATCGGCGTATTTGAGCTGGTTGCCCATGTTCTTGGGATTGCCGAGATAGAGCTCGGCACGGATGCCGGCACCTCGCAAGCTTGCCACCATCTTCTGGTAGTCGGCGACGCGGTCGCGGTCGAACACGGTGACGACGACGGGCCCGAACTCGGGCCGCGTGTCGAGCTTGCCGAGCAGCGTCAGTGCCGCCTGGAGCCGCGAGACGCCGATCGAGAAGCCGGTCGCCGGCACCGGCTCGCCGCGGAAGCGCGAGACGAGGCCATCGTAACGTCCGCCACCACCGACCGAGCCGAACCGCACCGGGCGGCCCTTCTCGTCCTTGGTGTCGAGCAGCAGTTCGACCTCGTAGACCGGGCCGGTGTAATATTCGAGGCCGCGCACGACGGACGGATCGATCTTGATGCGGTCCGCGCCGTACCCCGAGGCCGTGACCAGTTTTGCAATTTCTTCCAGCTCGCTCACGCCGGCCTGACCGACTTCGCTCTTGGCGAGGTACGTTTCAGCGGCGGCAACCGCCTCTTTCCAATCGTCGCGCGGCTTGGTGATGGCGAGAACAACGTCGGCTTCAGCTGCGCTCAAATTGGCGCCCTTGGTGAAGTCGCCCTTGCCTTCCTCGCCGCCATCCCATCGTCCGGGGCCGAGCAATTTGCGCACTTCGTCGGCGGAGAACTTGTCGAGCTTGTCGATCGCGCGCAGCACGGTCAGTCTACGGCCTGCGTTCTCGGCACCGGCGAGCCCGATGGCTTCCAGAACACCGTCGAGCACTTTTCGGTTGTTGACCTTCACGACATAGGAGCCGCGCGCAATGCCGAGCGCCTCCATCGTGTCCGCCGCCATCATGCAGATCTCGGCATCCGCCGCCGGCGTCGCCGAGCCGACCGTGTCGGCATCGAACTGCATGAACTGGCGGAAGCGGCCGGGGCCGGGTTTTTCGTTACGGAACACGTAGCCGACACGATAGCTGCGGTAAGGCAAGACCAGACCATCGGTCCCGTAACGCTCGCCGACGTAACGGGCGAGCGGCGCGGTCAGATCGTAGCGCAGCGAGATCCACTGCTCGTCGTCGTCCTGGAACGAGAACACGCCCTCGTTCGGACGGTCCTGGTCGGGCAGGAATTTGCCGAGCGCGTCGGTGTATTCCATCGCCGGCGTCTCCACCGGCTCGAAACCGTAGAGCTCGTAGACGGCACGGATCTTCTCGACCATCTCGCGCGTCGCCCGGATCGCGGCGGGATCGCGATCCTCGAGCCCGCGCGGCAGGCGCGCCTTCAGTTTCTGGGGTTTTTTGGGTTTCTCGGCCATGCGCGGCGTTTACCAGCCGGGGCGCGAGGCGGCAACCGGGGCCTTTTCCCCTCTCCCCTTGTGGGAGAGGGTGGCTCGCCGCGAAGCGGCGAGACGGGTGAGGGGTTCTATCCCCGAATCCGCCTCGCGCGATTGAAATTGAGGAGCCAACCCCTCATCCGGCGCTTCGCGCCACCTTCTCCCACAAGGGGAGAAGGGAAGAAGAGCCTACGGCCGCTCCATCCGGGCCCGGAGGGCGTCCGCATCCGCCTTGGGCAGCGACTTCAGCGTCGGCTTGATGGTCTCGCCGCCGACAATCTTGCCGTTGCGCATGAACATCCAGTCCGAGATGTCGGCTTCGGTGAACTTCACCTGGTCGCCGGCCCGTTTCCCCGGCAGATCGCGCGGCTCGTTGGCGAACAGGCCGGAATAGCTGCCGTCGGGCTGCTTCTTCACCTCGCCGATCCAGATGTGCTCGCCGCCCTTGCGGGTCGAGAAGCGGACCTTCAGGGCGTGCCCGGTCTCCGACGGTTTTGGCGCGTCATAGGAGGCCCAGAAGGTCGGCAGCGTGCCTCGGGCGCGGGCGATCGCGGCGTTCATCTCGGGGTCGGTGGTGCGCACGTCGACGATCGGCGAGCGGTCCTGCGCGACCACCTCATGCGTGGGGCCGATGGTCAGGATGCCGAAAACGCAGACGCCGGTGATGGCGGCGAGAACCACCCATTTCATGGGCTGGGAGAGTTTGGATGCCATGTTCGCGATGTCCAGGATGCTTGTTGTGTCCTGGCTTTGTCGCGTTGTTGTTGCGCGGAGTTCATAGCGCACAAGTCCACAAGCATTGCGCTTTTCCCCTGTCCCCTTGTGGGAGAGGGTGGCTCGCCGCGAAGCGGCGAGACGGGTGAGGGGTTCTATCCGCGGGCGTCGATTTGACTGCGTGGCGAGAGCCCCCTCATCCGGCGCCATAGCCGAAGCTTCGCTTCGGCGTTCCTGAGAACGGCGACCGAAGGCCGCCTATGCCACCTTCTCCCACAAGGGGAGAAGGAAGAGCGCAGCGAGTACTTCGTATCAAAACACCTTGCGGATCCAGTTGTGCGGATCGTTGGTGCGGCCGTACTGGATATCGACGAGCTGCTTGCGCAGGCCCATGGCGACGGGGCCGGCGGCACCGCCCGAGATCTCGAAATCGCCGCTCACCGAACGCACCTTGCCGATCGGCGAGATCACGGCGGCGGTGCCGCAGGCAAACGCTTCCTTCAGCCGGCCTGAGGCCGCATCCTTGCGCCACTGATCGAGCGAATACGGCTCCTCGCGCACCGTCTTGCCCGCGTCGCGGGCGAGCGCGATGATGGAGTCGCGGGTGATGCCGGGCAGGATCGTGCCGAGCGGCGGCGTCGAGAGCGAGCCGTCGTCGAACACGAAGAAGATGTTCATGCCGCCGAGCTCCTCGATATAGCGGCGCTCGACCGCATCGAGGAACACGACCTGATCGCAGCCGTGCTGGATCGCTTCGGCCTGCGCGCGCAGGCTCGCGGCATAATTGCCGCCGCACTTGACGGCGCCGGTGCCGCCGATCGCAGCGCGCGTATAATTCTCGGAGACCCAGATCGACACCGGCGCAGGCCCGCCCTTGAAGTACGAGCCGACCGGCGAAGCGATCACCGCAAAGATGTATTCGGACGACGGCTTGACGCCGAGGAAGGTCTCGCTCGCGATCATGAAGGGGCGCAGGTAAAGGCTGCCTTCGCCGCCCGGCATCCAGGCACGGTCGATGCGCACGACCTGCTCGACCGCCTCGATGAAGACGTCTTCGGGCAATTGCGCCATCGCCATGCGGTCGGCGGAGTCCCTGAAGCGCCGCGCATTGGCGTCGGGACGGAACAGGTTCACCCCGCCGTCGTCGCGCTTGTAGGCCTTGAGGCCTTCAAAAATCTCCTGGGCGTAGTGCAGGACCGCGCCGGCCGGATCGAGCTGGAAGTTGGCGCGCGCCTCGACGCGGGCCTCGTACCAGCCGCCCTTGGCCTGGTTGTAGCGGACGACCGCCATATGGTCGGTGAAGACCCGCCCGAAACCGGGGTCCACCAGCTTGGCAACACGGTCCTTTTCGGGCGTCGGATTGGATGCGGGCTGGATGTCGAATTTCATGCTCATGTCCTTGCCTCCCGCTGCCGGTGGCGGCGCTGTTTCTGGCGCCCGCCTGCCCGTTTCGGGCCGGCTGGCTTGATTGGGTTTCTGGCCGGACCGCCGCCAGCCATGTTACGGCCGGTTTCCGTGGCCAGCATGTCGCCGAGGACATGCTTTTGCGGAAGGCGGAAGTCCAGTATGTTTTGCCGAAATGCCGCTCGACAATCGCACGGTAGATCTGCTTCGGCCGTCGCCGCCTGTCCGGCTCTCTCTGGCCGCCCTGCTACGATGGCTACCCGACGCGGAACGATCTAAAATTTCGTGCGGGTCGATCGTTTTGTAACATTGAACCCAAGATACGTCAATATGCCTGACATAAATTTCGCGACTCCCTCTCATGACGCCGCCGAGCCTAGGCCAGCCGCGTCCGAAGGAAGCAATTTGCGCTGGGATATCATCGAGCTGCTGTTCTTCGCCTATCGCGATTTCGTCGGCGATCCCGACCAGGAGCTGGAGGCGTTCGGCTTCGGCCGGGCCCATCACCGGGTCATGCACTTCGTCTACCGCTATCCCGGGCTGAAGGTCGCCGACCTGCTCGACGTCCTGCGCATCACAAAACAGTCGCTCGGCCGGGTGCTCAAGCAGCTCCTGGACGAGGGCTACATCGTGCAGAAGACCGGCGACAATGACCGCCGTCAACGCCTGCTCTACGCGACGCCGAAGGGCGAAGCGCTGGTACAGAAGCTGGCCGGGCTGCAGACCACACGGATCACCAAGGCGCTCGCCGAGATGGCGCCGCAGGATGCCGAGACCGTCAAGCGCTTCCTGCGCGCGATGATCGACCGCGACGATCCGGACAAGGTGCTGGAGACGATCTTCGCCTCCGTCAATCAAGAATCGAAGGAGTGACCGTGCCGCTCGCAGCCACGCTCGCCCGTTCGCCGGTGCAACCGGCCGACGATGCCCCGCATCTGCTGCTGGTCGATGACGACCGCCGAATCCGCGACCTGCTCTCGCGCTTTCTCGCCAGTGAGGGCTATCGCGTCACCACCGCGGCAAGCGCGGGCGATGCGCGCTCGAAACTGCTGGGCCTGCATTTCGACCTCCTGATCCTCGACGTCATGATGCCCGGCGAGACCGGCTTCGACCTCGCCCGCTTCATCCGCACCTCCTCCTCGGTGCCGATCGTGATGCTGACGGCGCGCCATGAGGCCGAAGCCCGCATCGAGGGCCTCCAGATCGGCGCCGACGATTACGTCGCAAAGCCGTTCGAGCCGCGTGAGCTTGCGCTGCGCATCAACAACATCCTCAAGCGCGCCGCGCCGCCGCCGCAGGCCACGACGGTCGAGAAGATCGCGTTCGGTCCCTACGTCTACCATCTCGATCGCGGCGAGCTGCGTCAGGGCGAGGAGGTCATCCACCTCACCGACCGCGAGCGCGAGATGCTGCGCATTCTCTCGGAGACGCCGGGCGAGACCGTGCCGCGCAGCGCGTTGACCGGCAATGGCAGCGTCAACGAGCGCGCCGTGGACGTGCAGATTAACCGCCTCCGGCGCAAGATCGAGACCGATCCCGCCAATCCACTGTTCCTGCAGGCGGTGCGCGGCATCGGCTATCGCCTGGTGGCCTCGCCATAGATCAGTGAAGCGCGCTAGATGAGCACGATCGATACCGGCCTGACGCTTCTGAAGAGCGCCGCCGGCCGCGTCTCCGCCGCCAATGGCTGGATGGGCAATGCGTTCAAGGGCTGGATGCCGACCGGCCTCTATGCCCGCGCGCTCCTCATCATGATCGTGCCGATGGTGATCCTCCAATCGGTCGTCGCCTTCGTGTTCATGGAGCGGCACTGGAACACGGTGACGCGCCGCCTGTCAGCGGCTGTCGTGCAGGACATCGCCGCGCTGATCGACGTCTACAAGGGCTATCCGCAAGACAAGGACCGCGACCAGATCCGCCGCATCGCGCAGCAACGCCTCGGCCTCGTCGTCGACTTCCTCCCCGCCGGCGACATGCCGCCGCCGGGACCGAAGCCGTTCTTCTCGCTGCTCGATCAGACGCTGTCGGTGCAGCTCGGCCGCCAGATCGGCCGCTCGTTCTGGATCGACACGGTCGGCCGCTCCAACCTCGTCGAAATCCGCATCCAGCTCGACGATGCCGTGATGCGCGTGTTCGCGCAGCGCAGCGCCGCCTATGCCTCGAACTCGGAAATCTTCCTGTTCTGGATGGTCGGCACGTCCTCGATCCTCCTGATCGTCGCGGTGCTGTTCCTGCGCAACCAGATCAAGCCGATTCTGCGCCTTGCCGATGCCGCGGAAAGTTTCGGCAAGGGCCGCGAGGCGCCGAACTTTAGGCCGCGCGGCGCGCGAGAGGTGCGGCGCGCGGCGGTCGCCTTCCTCGAGATGAAATCACGCATCGAGCGTACGATGGAGCAGCGCACCGCGATGCTCGCCGGCGTCAGCCACGATCTGCGCACCATCCTGACCCGTTTCAAGCTCGAGCTGGCGCTGATCGGCGACAGCCCGGAGCTCGAGGGCATGCGCAAGGACGTCGACGAGATGTCGATGATGCTGGAGGACTACCTCGCGTTTGCTCGCGGCGATTCCGGCGAGCAGTCGCAGCCGACCGACATGGCGCAGGCGCTCGAGGAGCTGCGCAGCGACGCCGAGCGCCACGGCCACACCGCGACCGTGGCGTTCAACGGCCTGCCCGTGGTGACGGTGAAGCCGGCCTCGTTCAAACGCTGCCTCGCCAACCTCGTCACCAACGCGGCGCGCTACGGCAAGAGCATCGCCATCACCGGCCAGCGCGATCACCGTTATTTGACCGTCACGGTCGACGACGACGGCCCCGGCATTCCCGCGCATTTGCGCGAAGAGGTGTTCAAGCCGTTCCTGCGGCTGGACAACGCCCGCAACCAGGACGAAGGCGGCACCGGCCTTGGCCTTGCCATCGCCCGCGACATCGCCCGCTCCCATGGCGGCGATATCACGCTGGGTGACAGCCCGATGGGCGGATTGCGGGCGAGCGTGAGGATACCGGTGTAGCTGCGCTCTTCCTTCTCCCCTTGTGGGAGAACGTGGCGCGAAGCGCCGGATGAGGGGTTGCCTCTACGAATTTAGAATTGAAAGAGTCACGCGCGGAGAGATACCCCTCACCCGTCTCGCCGCTACGCGGCGAGCCACCCCCTCCCACAAGGGGAGAGGGAAAGATCGTCCCGGCTACGATCTCACCTACTTCGGCAACAGCGCCTTCAGCTTGTCCATGTCGCGCACATTCATCTTGAAGCCGCCGGGCATGACGATATCGCCGGGCTTCTGGTCCGGCTTGCAGGCCCCTAACCACTTCGCTTGCAGCGTCATGGTGGTATCGCGCCCCGCAGCGCCGGCGACGCCGCCTTGCGCATGCGAGGAGGACTTCACCGTATAGGCCGAGTTGAAGTCGCCTGTGATCTCGGCATGCGAGGTCGTGCTGACGCCGGCGACGCTGCACTCGGAATCGCTGACATAGCCACTCGCAGTCTTCTTGATGTCCTGCTTGGCGCAGACCTGCTTGGCCATCGGGGAGATGTTGTTGCTCATCTCCTTGTCGACGGTCTCGTCGGTGCAGTGCTGCATGGTCATCTCGGGCACGGGCGAGCCGCTCGTGACCAGCTTCATTTCCCAGAGACCGGCCTTGCGCACGGGCAGATCGTCGGCAGAGGCGCTGCCTGCCGACAACACAAGGCAAAGGGCCGAGCCGAGCAAAGCGAGTTTGCGCGTCATGTGGGAAGCTCCCGGCTGAGAGAGTGCCGCGTTACGAGAACGCCTCAGTACAGCGTGCGGATCGGCTGGTCGGCGGCGCCATAGGGCACCCAGCGGCAGGAGAACGAGATGTATCCCCCCTCATAGGCCTGCACGCCCAGGAATTTGACGACCTTGCCGTAGCGCGCGCAATGATCGACCGCGACCTGCCGCGCATCGACCTGGTTCGCCATCGAATAGGCAATGATACCGCCGGTGTCGTTGCCCTTGAACGGAGGCACTGGAAGGATATCGGCGCGCGCCGACTGGCTCGCCATCATACCCAGGGCAAGAAGGCCCGCGGCCGCAATGATTCGCATTCCCGTCACTCCAATTGATTGGGGCCAGTTTACGGTGCCGGGGCCAAAGTGAAAAGAACCGAGGCCTGCCGGCCGCGACGTTCTGGTCAACTCCTGACGAAGTGTTGCCGCGCTGCACTTGACCTCTTCCGGCCTTCGCGGCACCGTCCCAGCTTCGAAGACCCAGCTGTCCGGATTGCCCATGCGCGCCCCCTCCCTGAAATCGCTCCGCTTCGCCGCCGTGCTCGGCCTCATGTTCGGGGCGCTGTCGCTCGGCGAGGCCCGGGCCGCCAATCCGCTGGAGCTCAACTTCTGGCTGAGCGGGCCGCGCTATGACGGCGCCGTCGCCGATTGCGACAGGGCGCTGCCGACGATCGCCACCCAGTTCTGGGAGAAGGAAAGCTCGTTCTGGAATTCCTCGTTGAAGATCACGGGCTTCTCGGGCGTTCGCGAGGTCGCGTTCCGGCCCTGGCAGTCCGACAACATCCCGCGCCGCTATTGCACCGGCGAGGCCATGCTCACTGACGGCAAGGTGCGCAGGGTGCATTTCTCGATCATCGAGGATGGCGGCTTTGCCGGTTACGGCAATGGCGTCGAATGGTGCGTGGTCGGGCTCGATCGCAACTGGGCCTACAACCCGGCCTGCCGCGCCGCGAGGCAGTAATTCGAACGCACTGATTCGGCCCGATCAAGCGGCCGAACGATCAGCGCCCGAAATTTGTTCTTGAAATGTTCTCATCGCCTGCTAGGCTCGCTTGCACAGTCTAGTTGAGGGGCGTCGCCATGTTTCATTCCAGATTGCGTTCGTTCTCCCGTCTTGTGATCTCACTCACCCTTGCCGCCAGCCTGGCGTCGCTCGCCGTCGGCGCGAAGGCGCAGGACAGGCGGCAGAACACGCCGGGCGAATTCGATTTCTATGTGCTGTCGCTGTCGTGGTCGCCCTCGTTCTGCGAGGAAGCGGCCGAGCGTGGCGGCCGCTCCCAGATGCAGTGCAGCGGCCGGCCCTACGCCTTCGTGGTGCATGGGCTGTGGCCGCAATATGAGAACGGCTTTCCGGAATATTGCCAGCGGCCGGCGCCGCGGCTGAACCGCAGCATCGTCTCCTCGATGCTCGACCTGATGCCGGCGCCGGGCCTGATCTTCAACGAGTGGGACAAGCACGGCACCTGCTCGGGCCTCGCCGATCGCAGCTATTTCGAGACGATCCGCAAAGCGCGCGCCGCGATCAAGATTCCGGCCGAATATCTCGATCTGTCGCAGGCCAAGACCGTGGCGCCCGGTGACGTCGAGGAGGCCTTCATCAAGGCCAATCCGGGCCTCAGCAGCGCCGCCGTCTCGGTCACCTGCAACCGGACGCGATTGTCCGAGGTCCGCATCTGCCTCAGCAAGGACCTGCAATTCCGCGCCTGCGAGGAGATCGACCGTCGCGCCTGCCGCCGCGACCAGGTGACGATGCCGCCGATCAGGGGTGGGTAGAGGCGCAACACTTTCAGCGTCATTCCGGGATGGTGCGTTAGCACCAAGACCCGGAATCTCGAGATTTTCAGGTGCGCAATTGCGCACCATAGCTCGGTGCTGACGCACCGCCCCGGAATGACGGGAGTTACTTTCATGGCGCCGATGTCGTAACTCTCCGTCATGAACTACCGCCACGCCTTCCACGCCGGCAACTTCGCCGATGTCATCAAGCACATCGTGCTGGCGCGCATCATCACCTATCTGCAGGACAAGCCGGGGGCGTTCCGCGTCATCGACACCCATGCCGGCGCCGGCCTCTACGATCTCGAGAGCGACGAGGCGCGCCGCGGCGGCGAATGGCTGACCGGCATCGCGCGGCTGATGCAGGCGCGCCTGTCGAACGAGACCATCGCACTGACCAAGCCCTATCTCGACATCGTCCGCGCCTTCAATCCGAAGGGCGAGCTCAAGGCCTATCCGGGCTCGCCGCTGATCGCGCGCGGCCTGCTGCGGCCGCAGGATCGCCTCGTCGCCTGCGAGCTCGAGCCGAAGGCGCGCAAGGCGCTGATCGACGTGCTGCGCCGCGACGAGCAGGCCCGCGTGGTCGATCTCGACGGCTGGATGGCGCTGCCGGCCTTCGTGCCGCCAAAAGAGCGGCGCGGTCTCGTGCTGATCGATCCGCCGTTCGAGGCAAAGGACGAGTTCGAACGGCTGGGCGAAGCCTTCTCCGCAGCCTTCGCGAAGTGGCCGACCGGTATCTATGTAATCTGGTATCCTGCCAAGAACCGCCGCGCCACCGACACGCTGGCACAATCAGTGGCGCGGCTCGCAGCCGCAGCAAAACCACCGGGCAAATGCCTGCGTCTCGAATTCAGCGCTGCGCCGCAAGCCGATGGCGGGCCCCTCACCTCCACCGGGCTCTTGATCGTCAACCCGCCCTACACGCTGCACAGCGAGCTCAAGACCATCCTGCCCGAGCTGGAAATGCCGCTCGGCCAGGGCGGAGCTGCCAGATTCCGATTAGAGGTGCCGAAGCCGTAACACTCCGGCATTCTTGGGAAAAATATGCAGTAGCGGTAGTCAATCTGCAAAGAACCGTATTATGCTGTTTCCGTGACTGGCTTTACGTTCCGCTTCCGCGAATGGTTGCGGCGGAGTGAAGGCCTAAGAAAGATCCCGCCGGGCCAATGAGGTCCGACCAAGGATGGCCAGCTCTCACGGGCTTCGTAACGCCCGGTCATGTCGTGACGTGCGTCTGCGTCGCGACGGAGGAGCAATGAGGGGGAGTTTCCCGATGGCCATGACGGGAACAGTTAAGTTCTTCAACGGCGAACGCGGCTACGGCTTCATCAAGCCTGATGACGGCGGTCGCGATGTCTTCGTTCATATTACGGCTGTAGAGCGTGCGGGACTGAAAGACCTTGCCGAAGGACAGCGTATTACTTTCGAAGTCGAACCGGACAAGAAGGGGAAGGGACCCAAGGCAGTCAACCTGGTGATCCTGTCCTAGCGGGCCTGCCCGCGAAACGCCTGACGCGAAAAAAAGTCCCGGCCGCGAGCGGCCGGGAGGCTGTGGTCCGGTATTTTCTTCTTCAGCTATCAGAAGTGATAATTCACGCCTGCGCGCACAACGCTGGCGCTGTAGCCATTCGACACGCCGGTAATTGCGAACTGGCTCGTCGACAGATCGATGTAGAGATATTCGAGCTTGGCGCTCCAGTTCGGCGCGAGGCCGACTTCCGCACCGGCACCGATGGTCCAGCCGGCGGTGGTGTGCGACTCCGTCCAGCCGAACGTCTGCGCGCGCAGCTCGCCGAAGGCAAGGCCCGCGGTGCCGTAGAACAGCACGTTGCTGAAGGCATAGCCGGCGCGGCCGCGCAGCGTGCCGAACCACGGGTTGGAGAACTTCCACGGCGCGAAGGTGTCGTCGGCGCCAGCAGCCTGGATGTCGCCCTCGACGCCGAACACCCACGGGCCGTTCTGGAAATTGTAGCCGGCCTGGACGCCGCCGACGAAGCCGGCCGGCTTTGAGGGATTGTTGTCGACCGAGCCCCATTCGTAGCCGATGTTGCCGCCGAGATAGGGACCGGCCCAGCTATACGCATTGAGCGGCTGGTTGACGGTATAGGGCGCGCGCCCTCCATAATTCATGTCGGCGGCCCCTGCCGAAGCTGTCCAGCCGGCTGCAACCAACGCGGCTGCGCGCACAACGAGCCTCTTCATCACTCAACTCCAACGCAACTGCCGCCCCGCGATGCCCGCGCCGCCGCGCGAGGCAAAACCGCATGGTTACGGAACCAAGACCCTTTCGCGTCGGATTTATCGAGAGTTTTAAGTTAAAGGGCTGTTAAGCCGGGTTACCGCGCTGTTAACAGGCTTAAGCAAGCGTTACCGGGAACTGCATCGCCATCCTGTGTGTGCGGCACCGCCGGAACTTCAAATCGGCACCCCCAGCGCCTAAATTCGCATCATGGTTCACGATTCCACCGACAATCCGGACGACCGCGCGCGCAAATCGCCGCAGGCCGCTACGAACGACACGCCGCCCGCGGGGTTGGCGGCGCCGGACGTCGATCCCGCCACCACAGGCGGCGACGACGAGGACGATGCGCTGCTGCCTGATATCCTCGAAGAGAGCGGCGCGGTCGGCGAAGAGCCGCTGGCGACCGGCCACGAGGCGATCGAGCGCGCGGTCCGGCTCGCCCCGACCTCGCCCGGCGTCTACCGCATGCTCAATGCCAACGCCGATGTGCTCTATGTCGGCAAGGCCAAGAACGTCAAAAAGCGCCTGTCCAACTACGCGCGCCAGAGCGCGCCGCAGCCGGCGCGCATCCTGCGCATGATCGCAGCCACGGTGACCGTGGAGATCGTCTCGACCAACACCGAGACCGAGGCGCTGCTGCTGGAAGCCAATCTCATCAAGCAGCTCCGGCCGCGCTTCAACGTGCAGCTGCGCGACGACAAGTCGTTTCCCTATATCCTGATCACCGGCGACCATTGGGCGCCGCAGATCCTGAAACATCGCGGCGCGCAGACACGGCCCGGCCGCTATTTCGGCCCGTTCGCCTCCGCCGGCGCGGTCAACCGCACCATCACGGCGTTGCAGCGCGCGTTCCTGATCCGCTCCTGCACCGATTCCTTCTTCGAGAGCCGCACCCGCCCCTGCCTGCTCTACCAGATCCGCCGCTGCGCCGGTCCCTGCACCCGCGAGATCGACTTCGGCGGCTATTCAACGCTGGTGCGCGAGGCGAGCGATTTCCTTTCCGGCAAGAGCCACGCGGTGAAGCAGGAGCTCGCCGGAGAGATGGAGAAGGCCTCAGGCGAGCTCGAGTTCGAGCGCGCCGCGCTCTACCGCGACCGTCTCGCCGCGCTGTCGGCGATCCAGTCGCAGCAGGGCATCAATCCGCGCACGGTGGAGGAAGCCGACGTCTTCGCCATCCACCAGGAGGGCGGCTTCTCCTGCGTCGAGGTGTTCTTCTTCCGCACCGGCCAGAACTGGGGCAATCGCGCCTATTTCCCCCGCGCGGAAAAGACTTTCACGCCGGAGGAAGTGCTCGGCTCGTTCCTCGCCCAGTTCTACGACGACAAGCCGCCGCCGAAGGTCATCCTGCTCTCGCACGAGATCGAGGAGAGCGAGTTGCTTGCCAACGCACTCTCGATCAAGGCCGGCCACAAGGTCGAGGTCACCGCGCCCAAGCGCGGCGAGAAGAAGGAGCTCGTCGCCCACGCGTTGACCAATGCGCGCGAGGCGCTCGGCCGCAAGCTCGCCGACACCGCAACACAAAGCCGGCTGCTGGAGGCCATGGCCACGACGCTGAGCCTGCCGCATGCGCCCAAGCGCATCGAGGTCTACGACAACAGCCACATCCAGGGCACCAATGCGGTCGGCGCCATGATCGTCGCCGGCCCCGACGGCTTCGTGAAGAACCAGTACCGCAAGTTCAACATCAAGTCGGAAGGGATCACGCCAGGCGACGACTTCGCCATGATGCGCGAGGTGCTGGAGCGCCGCTTCAAGCGCCTGATCAATCCGCCCGAAGAGGGCGCCAAGGCCAAGGACGACGACTTCCCGCAATGGCCCGACCTCGTGATCATCGACGGCGGCCGCGGCCAGCTCAACGCGGTGCGCGAGATCTTTGCCAATCTCGGCCTGACCCAGGTGTCGCTGATGTCGGTCGCCAAGGGGCCGGACCGGGATGCCGGTCGCGAGACCCTGTTCATGCCGGAGCGCGAGGCGATCAAGCTGGAGCCGCGCGACCCCGTGCTCTATTTCATCCAGCGCCTGCGCGACGAGGCCCACCGCTTCGTCATCGGCTCGCACCGCAAGCTGCGCAAGAAGGACATCCGCGAGGCCGGTCTGCAGGAGATTCCGGGGATCGGCCCGTCACGCAAACGTGCCTTGCTGCACCATTTCGGAACCCTGAAGGAGATCGAACGGGCCTCGATCGCCGATCTCGGCAAGGTTCCGGGGGTGAGCGCCGAAAGCGCCCGCAGGATTTTCGAATATTTCCATCCCCAGCCGGGGTGAACTACAAGGGGACCCAAGGGGAGCCATGGTCATAAGGGCGTCGCATCCCGCATCCCATTTGTGAGCGGGACGGTTGACCTTCAGCCTTGAGCGGTATTGGTAGGACGGATGAACATCGCCACGACACGAGGGACGACCAGCCGCGCGATGTCCCTCCCCAACATCCTGACCTATGGCCGGATCGCCGCGATCCCGGTCGTGGTCGGATGCATCTACGCGCAGTCGATTCTGGATCAGCCGCTCTGGCTGCGCTGGCTCGCGGTCGCCATCTTCATCGCGGCTGCGGTCACCGATTACCTTGACGGCTATTACGCGCGGATCTGGAATCAGCAATCGGCGTTCGGCCGGATGCTCGACCCGATCGCCGACAAGCTGCTGGTCGCCTCCTGCCTGCTGATGCTGGCCGCCGACGGCATCATCCACGGCTGGTCGCTGTGGGCCGCCATCGTGATCCTGTGCCGCGAAATCCTGGTTTCGGGCCTGCGCGAATACCTCGCCGCGCTCCGCGTCAGCGTCCCCGTGACCAAGCTTGCGAAGTGGAAGACCACGGTCCAACTCGTCGCGATCGGCTTCCTGCTCGCGGGACCTGCCGGCGACGAGGTGGTGCCCGTCGTTACGATGATCGGACTGGCGCTGCTGTGGGCCTCGGCGATCCTGACCATCTACACCGGCTATGACTATTTCCGCGCCGGCATCCATCATCTCATCAAGGAGGATGAGGGATGAAGGTGAAGTATTTTGCCTGGGTGCGTGAGCGCGTCGGCAAGGCCGAGGAGACCATCGAGCCGCCGGCGACCGTGCGCACCGTGGAGGAGTTGATCGCCTGGCTGTCCGGCCGGAGCGAGGCTTATGCGTATGCGTTCGAAAAGCCAAAGGTGATCCGCGCCGCGATCGACCATGCCCACGTCAAACAGGACACCGCAATCGCGGGCGCCCGCGAGATCGCGTTCTTCCCGCCGATGACCGGCGGGTAGGCTCATGACCTCCCCCGTCACCAGCTGCCCCGTCACCATCCGTATCCAGGAAGACGATTTCGACATCGCGCGCGAGATCACGGTCATGACCAAGAGCCGGACCGACATCGGCGCGGTCGTGAGCTTCTCCGGCATCTGCCGTGCCGACGACGACAGCGCCAAGATCGCCGCGCTCACGCTCGAGCACTATCCCGGCATGGCGGAGGAAGAGATCAGGCGCCATGCCGACGAGGCCATTTCGCGCTGGCCGCTCAATGGCGTCACGGTGATCCACCGCGTCGGACGATTCATGCCGGGCCAGAACATCGTGCTGGTGCTGACCGCCTCGCAGCATCGCCAGGCCGCATTCCAGGCGGCCGAGTTCCTGATGGATTACCTCAAGACCAGCGCCCCGTTCTGGAAGAAGGAAGAGAGCGCCACCGGCACCGGCTGGGTCGAGGCCCAGGCCCGTGACGACGAGGCCGCCGCACGCTGGACCAAATCCTGATGGCAAAAATTGCGAAAAAGACCGCGCGCGGCCGCGCCGCGCCGAAACTTGCGAAGGTGGGGCCCGGGGAGCTTGTCACGCTGATCGACTACGTCCGCTATGGGGTCAGCCGCTTCGTTGAAGCAAGACTCGCCTTTGCCCATGGCACGACCGACCCGGTCGCGGAAGCCGCCTTCCTTGTCTCCGAGGCGCTCCATCTCAATCCCGACCAGTTCGAGGGCTTTGCCCACGCGCGCGTCACCGCCGCGGAAGGCAAGACCATCCTCGACTTGATCCATAAGCGCGTCACGACGCGCAAACCGGCCGCCTATCTCGTCAACAAGATCTACATGCGCGGCCTGCCCTTCTATGTCGACGAGCGCGTCATCGTCCCGCGCTCCTTCATTGGCGAGCTCCTGGAGTCGCATTTCGGCGGCGACGGCGAGGCGGGCTCGCTGATCGACGATCCCACGACGGTCGAGCGCGTGCTCGATCTCTGCACGGGCTCGGGGTGTCTGGCGATCCTCGCTGCGTATCATTTCCCGAACGCTGTGGTCGATGCCGTCGACATTTCCAAGGGCGCGATCGAGGTCGCCGCACGCAATGTCGCCGAGCACGGGCTCGATGAGCGAGTCACGCTGCATCGCGGCGACCTGTTCGCTCCGCTTGGCGATGCGCGGTACGACCTCATCATCACCAACCCGCCTTACGTGGATGCCGAAGGCATGGCCGCGCTGCCGCCGGAGTGCCGGGCCGAGCCAAAACTCGCCTTCGACGGCGGTGCCGATGGTCTCGACGTGGTGCGGAAGATCCTACGCGATGCGCCCGATCACCTGACGCCTGGCGGCGGACTGATCTGCGAGATCGGCCGCGGCCGCGAACTGGTCGACGAGGCCTTTCCGGAACTGCCGCTGCTCTGGCTCGACACGGAAGACTCCGAGGGCGAAGTGTTCTGGATTTCGGCTGCCGATCTCGGCTGATCCGCCGCGGCCGCCCCACTTCGACGGAACAAGTCAAATTCCGCCACGTTCATCCCCCGACGCATCGTCTCGCGCTCGGAGGATGTTCGCATGCTCGCGCCATCGGGCGAATTGCTGCGCGCCGGCATGGCGCTCAAGCTCAATCACGTCAAACGCGCTGCTCAATCCTATCTGCGTGACCAGACCAGCCACGCCACCGGCAAGGTGACGTCTTACGCGGTGGCCGGCGGGCTGTTCGCGGTCGCGGGCCTGTTCGTTATCGCAGCCTTCTTCGTCGGGCTGATCGCCCTGTACCGCTGGGTCGCCATCACCTACGGGCAGTTCTGGGGGTTTGGCGCGGTCAGCACAGTGCTGCTGGTGCTGGCTGCGGTCTGTGCCGGGGTGGCGATGGCACAGATGAAACGCAAGCCCAAGCCGATCGTGCCGCTCGCGAGCCGTCTGCGCGTGGCGGTCGCAACGCCCCGTATCCCGCGCGGAACGGTCAAGCAGGCCGTGAAGGAGGTCGCAACGACAATTCCATTGGCGCCGCTCGCGCCGGGCGAGCGCGGCCATGGCAACAGGACCTGGCCAGCTCGCACCAACCGGTCCGTGCAGCTTGGCCTGATGCTCGCAGCGCTCGGGCTGCTGGGCATCACGGCGGCGCGCCGGCGACGCCACGGGCAGAGGCTGGAGACGTGACATGCTGGTGCGACGCTCCGAGCCAATCGACAGCTGGCTGCTGGTGGCGGCGACGGCCGTCTTCGTGCTCACGGCAGAGCACTATTTTCAGGACTCCGGCTTCGGCCGATCCGGTCCTCCATCGGACCACCGCAACAGCGAGGCGAACTCACCGGAAACCAGCCCCGCGGACGCAGCCGTGCAACCGGGCCATGGCCGGCGCTCAAAGAGCCCGTTCGCGATCCCCTGGGCCGGCTGGAAGGACATTTTCTGGCGCACCTATCAGCGCATCGATGATGATCGCCTGCTCGCGACCGCGGGCGGGGTCGTGTTCTTCGGACTGCTCGCGATCTTCCCCGCCGTGACCGCGCTGGTCTCCTCCTACGGACTGTTCGCCAATCCCTCGACCATCACCGACAATCTGCAGACGCTCGCGATGATGTTACCGGAGGGGGCGTTCCAGATCGTCGAGGACCAGGTCGGACGTGTCGTCTCGCACGGCAATGCAACGCTCGGCATCACCTTCCTGGTCGGCCTCGCGCTCGCGATCTGGAGCGCCAATGCCGGCGTGAAAGCCATCTTCGACGCCCTCAACGTCGCCTATGAAGAGCGCGAGAAGCGCAGCTTCATCCAGCTGAACCTGGTGTCGCTGGCCTTCACGGCGGGCGGCATTGTGGCGCTGCTGCTGATGGTGGGCGCCGTCGTCGCCTTCCCGCTCGCACTCAACCATCTCGGCATGGCGCCCGAAAGCAAGCTGATCGTGGCGCTGGCACGATGGCCGCTGCTGTTCCTCATCCTGCTGGTGGCGCTCGCGATCCTCTACCGCTTCGCACCCAGTCGCGATTCGCCGCGCTGGCAATGGCTGAGCGTCGGCGCGGTGACGGCCGCCATCCTCTGGATCGCCGGCTCGGCGCTGCTGTCCTGGTATCTCTCGGAATTCGCCAATTACAACGCGACCTACGGCTCGCTCGGCGCCGCGATCGGCCTGATGATGTGGATGTGGATGTCGGCGATCGTCATCATGTTCGGCGCCGAGCTGAACTCGGAGATCGAACGGCAGACCCTGCGGGACACGACGACCGGTCGCCCCAAGCCGCTCGGCAGCTGCGAAGCCGTCTCGGCCGATACCGTCGGCGCCGCCACGCCATTTTGATGAGATGGCGGTCAGGCCGGGGCCGGCCTGACCGCATCCCGGGCGTATCAGCGCCGGGTGATCACGGCTTCCAGATATTCGCTGTGCACGACGATCGTGCCGTCGTCGGCATGATTGAACTCTCCGAGCAGCGCCAGGAGATCGCGCTTCAGCGCCGCCTGGCCGGTCTCGTCGAGCGCGGCAAACGCCTTCAGCGTGGGCCCATAGAAGGTCGTGAAGATTTCGAGCCAGTGCTCCGGCGAGCGATAGCGGAACACGAACATGCGCGGCTCGGCGGCGATTTCCGAGGCCTGACTGCCAAACATCTCCTCAAGTCGCGCCTGTGTGCCCCAGAGGGCCGGCGACTTCACCCCGGCCGGCGGCGGCAAGTGCTTGCCGATGGTCTTGAACAGCTGGCCGATGAAACCTTGCGGCGTCCAGTTAGCGAGGCCGATCTTGCCGCCGGATTTGCAGACCCGCGCGAGCTCGGAGGCCGCCTTGTCCTGGTCCGGCGTGAACATCACGCCGAAGGTCGAGAGCACGACGTCGTAGCTGGCGTCGGCAAACGGCAGCGCTTCGGCATCCGCCTCGCGGAATTCGATCATGAGATGTTCGGCCGCCGCGCGCTCGCGCCCGCGCTTGAGCAGCGCCGGCACGTAGTCGGTGGACGTGACGTCGCACCAGCGCCGCGCCGCGGCCAGCGTCGCATTGCCGTTGCCGGCGGCGACGTCCAGCACCTTGCTGCCGGCGCGTATGTCGAGTGCCTCACAGAGCTGCTCGCCGACGATCTGCAAGGTGGTGCCGACGACGGCATAGTCGCCCGACGACCAGGCGCCGTGCTGGCGCTGCTTGACGGCGGCAAGATCAGGCTGGGCTGCGGCTGGCTTGAGCGCGGCGGATGTCGACATGGCAATCTCCTGCGGTTGAAAACGCCGGGACGATAGGGCGCATGCGGTTCGCTGGCCTTGAGAGCGGCGTTATTTTACGCTGAGAGCGCCTTGATTTTCCTAGCGGGAGCCGAGGGGGACGCGTGACGTTTCAGTTCGAGGATTTCCTGCTCGACCCCGAGCGCCGCGAATTGCGGCACGCGGACACGCTCGTCGCGCTCGAACCGCAAGTGTTCGATCTCCTGACCTACCTCGTCCGCAACCGCGATCGCGTGGTGACGCGGGACAATATGCTCGATGCGATCTGGAACGGCCGCGTCGTCTCGGAATCGACACTGACGAGCCGGATCAACGCAGCGCGCCGCGCGGTTGGCGACAATGGCGAGGAGCAACGGCTGATCCGCACCGTCGCGCGCAAGGGCGTGCGGTTCGTCGGCGCGGTGACCGAGCTGGCCCGCGCCGCCAAACCAGCAGGGGCAGACGAGGCACCCGCGCCGCCACCGACGGGCCTGCCGCTGCCCGATCGCCCCGCGATCGCGGTGCTGCCCTTCACCAACATGAGCGGCGAGGCCGAGCAGGATTATTTCTCCGACGGCATCAGCGAGGACATCATCACCGCGCTGTCGAAGCTGCGCTGGTTCTTCGTCATCGCGCGCAACTCCTCCTTCATCTACAAGGGCCGCACGGTTCATTTGCGGCAGGTCGCCGAAGAGCTCGGCGTGCGCTACGTCGTCGAGGGCAGCGTCCGCAAGGATGGCGAGCGCGTCCGCATCACGGCGCAGCTCAACGACGTCGCCACCGGCAGCCATCTCTGGGCCGAACGCTACGACCGCGAGCTCGCCGACGTCTTCGCCGTCCAGGATGAGATCACCGAGGCGATCGTCGCCGCGATCGAGCCGCAGCTCTATGCCGCGGAGAATTTTCGCGCCCAGCGCAAGCCGCCCGACAGCATGGACGCCTGGGACCTCGTCATGCGCGCGCTCTCGCACTACTGGCGGGTGACGCGGCAGGATCACGTGGTGGCGCAGGCCCTGCTTGAGAAGGCCATCGCGCTCGACCCCACCTACGGCAAGGCGCTCGGCCTGCTCGGCACCAGCTACATGTTCACCGCGCATATGGGCTGGATGGACATGGCCATTGCGATACCCGCCGCCGAGCGCGCGGCGCGTGCCGCGATCCGCGCCGACGACGAGGATGCCTGGGCCCACAACGCGCTCGGCCACGTCCATCTGTTCGCGCGACGGTTCGAGGATTCGCTGGCCGAGTTCGAGACGGCGCTCCAGCTCAATCCGAACTTCGCGCTGGCACAGGGCTATTATGGCCTGGCGCTCGGCTATTGCGGCCGCTGGCAGGAGGCCGACGAGGCGGCCCGGCGGGCGATCCGCCTCAGCCCGCGCGACCCCTATGCCCCGGTCTATTTCGGCATCGCCGCCTATGCCCGTTTCCTCGGCGGCGACGACGAGGAGGCCATCCGCTTGGCACAGGAGGCCTTGCGCCAGCGCAGCGACTTCGTCGGCGCGCACCGGGTGCTGACTGCGGCCGCCGGCATGGCCGGGCATCGCGAGATCGCCGCCGCGGCCTTGAGGGAACTGCGCCGCGCCCAACCGAACGTCTCGCTCGCCTGGATCGCCGAGTTCATGCCGATCAAGCTCGCCGATGACCGCGAGCGCTACCTCGAAGGCTTTCGCCGGGCTGGCCTCACTTGAAGCCCGAACAGGCTGCTATCCCCTCGAATCAACAATGATGTTAAGCTTCTGCGGCTTGGGGGAGCATGAGGCGTGACGGGGTCGCACAGCGGCCCGTGTTTTCCCGGGTGAGGCTTCCAGCTCTTGAGGCGTAACGCGCGGCATGATTCGCATTTCGACGATCTTCATCGCCATCTGCATGGTTCTGGTCGCGGCTTCGCTCGGGCTGGTGCTCTACGCGGTCGCCGGCATCAGCGGAACCGAATCCGCGATCGTGGCGCTGACCGCGCTGACCTTCCTGATCCTCTACAATGCGGTGTCGATGCGGCTGCGCGACCGCAGCGACGTCGGCGGCCAGATCGCTGATCTCTCCCGCGGCACCGCCGACCTCGCCCGCCAGGTGGCCGAGTTCGGCCGCCGGCTGGCGGCGATGGAGGGGCGCATCGCCTCGTCCAATTCGACCAATTCCGACCGCATCCAGTCGGTGGTCGGCGAGATCAACGAGCTCGGCGGCCTGGTCAGGCAGCTTGCCACCACCGTGTCGGCTCATGAGGACCTGCTGGCCGGCGCCGCACCTGGGCCTGCTGCAGCGCCGGCGGCGAGAGCGGAGCCGGAAGCGCCGATCGACCTGATCGCACCGTTCGAGGAGCGACAGGCCGCGCCGCCGCCGTTTTCCCCCGCCCCTCCGCCTCCCGTGGTGCAGCCGCGGCCGGCAGCGGCGGTTCAGACCCAGACCGCCAATGCGGTCCAGGCCGCCAACGGACGCAACCAGACCCAATTGCTGGCGACCCTGCGCAACGCGATCGACGAGAACCGCATCGACATCTTCCTCCAGCCGATGGTGACGCTGCCGCAGCGCAAGGTGCGGTTCTACGAGGCGGTGACGCGGGTGCGTGACGAGCGCGACCAGCTGATCGCTGCCGAGGACTTCATCAGCATCGCCGAGGCCTCGGGGCTGATCGGGCGCATCGACAACATGGTGATGCTGCGCTGTGTGCAGGTGCTGCGGCGCCTGATGGTGCGCAACAAGGATGTCGGCGTGTTCTGCAACGTCGCGGCCTCCACGCTCGGCAATTCCACCACCTTCGCGCAATGCCTCGACTTCCTCGAGGCCAACCGGGCGCTGGCGCCGTCACTGGTGCTGGAGTTCAAGCAGTCGACCTTCCGCAATCTCGGTCCGGCCGAGACCGAGAACCTCGCCGCGCTTGCCCAGCGCGGTTTCCGCTTCTCGATCGACCATGTCACGGATCTCCGGATCGAGCCGCGCGAGCTCGCCGACCGCGGCGTGCGCTTCATCAAGGTGCCGGCCACCCTGCTGCTCGACCCCAGGCAGGCCTCGACGTCCGACATCCACCCGTCCGACCTCTCGGACCTGCTCGGCCGCTTCGGCATCGACCTGATCGCCGAGCGGATCGAGGGCGAGCGCGCCGTGGTCGATCTGCTCGATTATGACGTGCGGTTCGGCCAGGGGTTCCTGTTCGCGCCGCCCCGGCCATTGCGGCCGGAGGGGGCATCTGCTACCGGCGTGGCCTCGCCCAACCAGGCGCAGGACACTCAGGGACCCAATGGCTCCGGCACACAAAGCTCAGGCGCGACGCCTTCGGCGCCTTCGCCACAGCGCATTACCGGCAACGCGGCGCTCGCGCGCCGCATCTGATCGGCCGCACGCATCATGACCACGCTGCATTTCGCCGAAAGCCTGCGCGAGCTCGTGGGCGGCGTCGACGTCGTGCTCAGCGACATCTGGGGTGTCGTTCACAACGGCCTCGAATCCTTCCCCGAAGCCTGCGAGGCGCTGCACACCTATCGCAGCCGTGGCGGTACGGTGATCCTGATCACCAACGCGCCGCGCCCGGCCGACTCCGTGCAGCGGCAACTGCGCAAGCTCGGTGTCGCCGACGAGACCTATGACGCGATCGTGTCATCGGGCGACCTGACCCGGCTCTATGTCGCCGAGCATCCCGGTCGCAAGATGTTCTGGCTCGGCCCCGAGCGTGACAACTCGATCTACCGCGGCCTCGATGCGACGACCGCACCGCTGGAAGAAGCCGACTACATCGTCTGCACCGGTCTCTATGACGACGAGACCGAGACCGCCGAAGACTATCGCGGCATGATGCTGAAGGCGCGCGAGCGCAAGCTGACGCTGGTCTGCGCCAACCCCGACATCGTGGTGGAGCGCGGCGACCGACTGATCTATTGCGCCGGCGCGATCGCCGAGCTGTACCGCGAGCTCGGCGGCGAGGTGATCTTCTACGGCAAGCCACACCGGCCGATCTACGAGCGCGCCATGCGGCTTGCCGGCGAGCGCCAGGGCCACCAGATCGATCGGAAAAAGGTGTTGGCGATCGGCGATTCCGTCCGCACCGATCTTACCGGCGCGCGCGAGTTCGGCATCGACTGCCTTTTCGTCACCCGCGGCATCCATGCCGAGGAGTTCGAAGGCCTCGACCAGCTCGACCCGGCCTCGGTGATGGAATTGTTCGGCCACCCGCCGAAGGCCTTGATGCGCGAATTGAAGTGGTGATGGCCTAACTTCTGTCATTCCGGGGCGCGCGAAGCGCGAACCCGGAATCTCGAGATTCTCAGGTGCGCAATCGCGCACCATAGTTCGGCGCTGGCGCACCGCCCCGGAATGACAATCCCAACACAGAAAGCCCGGGACAAAGCCCGGGCTCTCCGAATTCACTGAATAGTTTCGATCGCGCTTACGCGCTCGCCATGTCCGGGAAGACCGCTTCGATCTTGGTCTTCAGCGTCGCCGCGTTGAACGGCTTGACGATATAATTGTTCACGCCGGCCTTCTTGGCCGCGATCACGTTCTCGGTCTTCGATTCCGCCGTGATCATGATGAAGGGCGTGGTGGCGAGGTTCGGATCCGCGCGCACTTCGCGCAGCAGGTCGTAACCCGTCATCGGCTCCATGTTCCAGTCGGAGATCACGAGCCCGTACTTCTTGCCGCGCATCTTGTTCAGCGCCGCCGAACCGTCGCTGGCATCATCGATATTCTCAAAGCCAAGCTGCTTCAGCAGATTCCTGATGATTCGGATCATGGTGCTGTAGTCATCAACCACCAGAACCGACATCGACAAATCAACCGCCATCTCGACTCCCCCAACGCATACCCAGGAATATTACGATCGGACCTGCCAGGCGGGAGGCCCGTGCAGTTCCACGTTCCAAGGACTAGCACCAAGGCGTTAAACAGCGCGTTAACTGGGGCCGCCCCCGAAGAATTGAAATCGTGTTCAATCAGGCCCTCTTTCCCCGCTTGACTTCATCGGGCGGCTCAAGCCACGGTCCCGGCCGGTCCCGCCGGTTCGAGAATTCCCCTGATGGCCCCGCAATTTACCGTTATTCGCGACAGCACGCCGGATTCCGCTATTCCCCGGGGCGCCGTGGTCGCCATGGGCAATTTCGACGGGGTTCATCTCGGCCACCGGGCCGTCATCGCCGCCGCCCTGGAAATGGGCCGGACGCATGGCCGCCCTGCGCTGGCATTGACCTTCGAGCCGCATCCGCGGCGGTTTTTCAGCCCCAACACCCCGCAATTCCGCCTGACGGACGAGCGGGCCAAGCTGCGGCTACTGGCCGGCACCGGGCTCGCCGGCGCCGTGGTCATGACGTTCGACAAGGCAAGGGCCGGCACCAGCGCGCAAGACTTCATTCACCATGACCTGATCCGGCGCCTTGGCGTCAGCGGCATCGCAGTCGGCTACGACTTCCATTTCGGCAAGGGGCGGGTCGGCTCGCCAGGCCTGCTTGTGAACGAGGCACCCCGCCTCGGCATCGAGGTCGACGTACAGCCGCATGTCGATATCGACGAGCGGCCGGTGTCCTCCAGCGCCATCCGGATCGCGCTCGCCGAGGGCCAGCTCGACGAGGCCACCACCATGCTGGGCGCGCCCTGGTTCGTCACCGGCGAGGTGATCCATGGCGAGAAGCGCGGCCGCGACCTCGGTTATCCCACCGCCAACATCCGCCTGGACGCCAATTGCGGCCTCAAGCACGGCATCTACGCGGTCCGGGTCGGCCGCGGGCCTGAGCGCCTGGACGGGGTGGCCAGCTTCGGCCGCCGTCCGACCTTTGATAATGGCGCTCCCCTGCTCGAAATCTTCCTGTTCGACTTCAAGGGCGACCTCTATGGGCAGACGCTGGACTGCGCCTTTGTCGGCTTCATCCGCGAGGAGCTGAAATTCGACAGTCTGGAGGCCCTGATCCGCCAGATGGACGACGATTCCGCCCGCGCCCGCACGATCCTGGCCGCCGCCCCGGATGCGTTTCCGCGGCTCGGCGCGGTCGATTGAGGCCGAAAACCGCCTCTGCCGGACCTTTGCGCTTCCTCCGCCCGGCTGCTATGGAGAGCCCATGTTTGCGCGGCGCATCATAGGGATTAGCGGCCCGGCTTCCGCCTGAGCTTTTGGCTCGGCGCAAGACCGGGATTTTGTCGTTTCACCCCCGCGATTCCATGTCGCCATCCGTTCCCGCGCCCTTCCGAGCCAGTCATCCTCATGTCCGAAAAGCCGCAGAAGTCCCAAAAGTCTGAAGTCAACGACTATTCCAAAACCCTGTTCCTGCCGCAGACCGAATTCCCGATGCGCGCCGGCCTGCCGCAGCGCGAGCCGGAGATCCTGAAATACTGGAACGACATCGGCCTCTACGACAAGCTGCGCAAGGAAGCCGAAGGCCGCGCCAAATTCGTGCTGCATGACGGCCCGCCCTACGCCAACGGCAACATCCATATCGGGCATGCGCTGAACAAGATCCTCAAGGACGTCGTGACCAAGAGCCAGCAGATGCTCGGTTTCGACTCCAACTATGTGCCGGGCTGGGACTGCCACGGCCTGCCGATCGAATGGAAGATCGAGGAGGAGAACTACCGCAAGAAGGGCAAGCAGAAGCCCGATTTCCGCGACTCCACCGCGATGGTGGCCTTCCGAAAGGAGTGCCGCGCCTATGCGACGCACTGGATCAACGTGCAGCGCGAGGAATTCAAGCGGCTCGGCATCATCGGCGACTGGGATCATCCCTACCAGACGATGACCTATCCGGCCGAAGCGCAGATCGCGCGCGAGCTGATGAAGTTCGCCGCCAACGGCACGCTCTATCGCGGCTCCAAGCCGGTGATGTGGAGCGTGGTCGAGAAGACCGCGCTGGCCGAGGCCGAGGTCGAGTACGAGGACTACACAAGCGACATGGTCTGGGTGAAATTCCCGGTCACCTCGCCCGCGCATGGCGTGCTGGCTTCCGCCAGCGTCGTGATCTGGACCACCACGCCCTGGACGCTGCCGGGCAACCGCGCCATCTCGTTCTCGCCGAAGATCGCCTACGGCCTCTACAAGGTGACGGATGCGCCCGCGGACAACTGGGCCAGGAACGGCGATCTCCTGATCCTGGCCGAGGCGCTGGCGGCAGACGTGTTCAAGCAGGCGCGCGTCACGGCTTACGAGAAGGTGCGCGACATTCCCGGCGACACGCTGGATGCCGTCGAATGCGCCCACCCCTTGCGTGGCCTCGGCGGCGGTTACGAGTTCATCGTGCCGCTGCTCGCCGGCGAACATGTCACCGACGATACCGGCACCGGCTTCGTGCACACCGCGCCGAGCCATGGCCGCGAGGACTTCGACGTCTGGATGGCCAACACCCGCGAGCTCGATGCGCGCGGCATCTCGACCGCGATCCCCTACACCGTCGACGAGAACGGCGCCTATACCGCACAGGCCCCCGGCTTCACCGGCAAGCGCGTGCTCAACGACAAGGGCGAGAAGGGCGATGCCAACGAGGCCGTGATCAAGGCGCTGATCGAGGGCGGCAAGCTGCTCGCGCGCGGCCGGCTCAAGCACCAATACCCGCATTCGTGGCGCTCGAAGAAACCGGTGATCTTCCGCAACACGCCGCAATGGTTCATCGCGATGGACAAGGACATCAGCGAGGACGGCCATGCGAAGAAGGGCGACACGCTGCGCGCCCGCGCGCTGCATGCGATCTCGGTCACGCAATGGGTGCCGCCGTCGGGCGAGAACCGCATCAACGGCATGATCGCCAATCGCCCGGATTGGGTGATCTCGCGCCAGCGCGCCTGGGGCGTGCCGATCGCCGTGTTCGTGCGCGAAAAGGCAGACGGCTCGGCCGAGATCCTGCAGGACGAGATCGTCAACCAGCGCATCACCGAAGCCTTCATGGAGGAAGGCGCGGACGCCTGGTACATGGACGGCGCCCGCGAGCGCTTCCTTGGCTCGCGCGCGAGTGAGGACTGGAAGAAGGTCGACGACATCTGCGACGTCTGGTTCGATTCCGGCTCCACGCACGCCTTCGTGCTCGAGGATCGCCAGAACTTCCCGCAGCTCGGCAACATCGTCCGCAAGGTCGACGGCGGCAACGACACCGTGATGTATCTGGAAGGCAGCGACCAGCATCGCGGCTGGTTTCATTCCTCGCTGCTGGAAAGCGCCGGCACGCGCGGCCGCGCGCCCTACGACATCGTGCTCACCCACGGCTTCACGCTCGACGAGAACGGCCGCAAGATGTCGAAGTCGATCGGCAACACCGTCGAGCCGCAGAAGGTGATCAAGGATTCGGGCGCGGACATCCTGCGCCTCTGGGTCTGCGCCACCGACTATGCCGACGACCAGCGCATCGGCCCGGAGATCCTGAAGAACACGATCGAGACCTATCGCAAGCTGCGCAACACGGTCCGCTGGATGCTCGGAACGCTGCATCACTTCAAGGCGAGCGAGAAGGTCGCTCATGCCGAGATGCCCGAGCTCGAACGGCTGATGCTGCACGAGCTTGCAAAGCGGGCCGCCGTCATTCGTTCGGCTTACACCGTGTTCGACTACAAGACCGTCGTCGCCACGCTCTCCGCTTTCCTGAACAGCGAGCTGTCGGCCTTCTACTTCGACATCCGCAAGGACACCCTGTATTGCGATCCGCCGTCCTCGCCAGCGCGCAGGGCGGCGCTGACGACGATCGATCTGTTGTGCGAGTCCGTCCTGAAGTGGCTCGCTCCGATTCTGAGCTTCACCGCCGAGGAGGCCTGGCGGATGTACAGGCCGCAGGCCGAACCGTCAGTCCATCTCACGGTGTTCCCCGGTGCAATGGACGCATTCCTCGACGACAAGCTCGCCGCGAAATGGGAGATGATCCGCGACGTCCGCCGCGTCGTCACCGGCGCGCTCGAGCTCGAACGCGCCGCCAAGAACATCGGCTCCTCGCTCGAGGCTTCGCCGGTGATCTATGTCGCCGACCGGAACGTGCTGATGACGCTGTTCGACACCGACCTCGCCGAAATCTGCATCACCTCGAATTACGAGGTGCGTGAGGGCGAGGCGCCGGCTTCGGCGTTCCGTCTCGATGCCGTGCCCGGCGTTGCCGTCGTGGTCGAGAAGGCCGTCGGCACCAAATGCGCCCGCTCCTGGAAAATCTCGCCGACGGTCGGCGAAGACCCCGAATATCCCGACGTCACCCCGCGCGACGCGAAGGCGCTGCGCGAGTGGAAGGCGCTGGGCGTGAGCGTCTGATCGGCCAGCCATGACCCCGCTCCGCGCCGGCATCCTCGCGGCCGTGGTCACGGTCATCCTCGACCAGGCCTCAAAACTCTGGCTGTTGAACGGATTCGACCTCGCCCGTCGCGGCGTGGTGAAGGTCACGCCGTTCTTCGACCTCGTGCTGGCCTGGAACATCGGCATCAGCTTCGGCTGGCTCCAGAACGACGGCCAGGCGGCGCAGATCGCGCTGATGGCGGTCAAGGCCGTTGCGGTGGTCGCGCTGGCGATCTGGATGGCCCGCTCGCACACCCTGCTCGCCACGATCGCGCTCGGTCTGATCATCGGGGGCGCTATCGGTAACGGCATCGACCGCCTGGCCTATGGCGCGGTGGTCGATTTCGCCCTGTTTCACATCGATATCGGCGGAAATACCTATAATTGGTACGTGTTTAACCTCGCGGACGTGGCCATCGTTGCTGGGGTGGCGGGGCTATTGTATGATTCCTTCCTGGGGGTACCCGCCGCAAAAGCGCCCTGATCCCGGCCGATACGACCGGCAGGTGGAACCTTGCTTTTGCGAGGGTTTAAGCCGCGTGCGAGCGGCAAACTGCCACAATTTGGAACAGGTACAGTGATGCGCAGCTCGAAGACCAGCGGTTCGATGGTTCGAGATCCCCGGTCGGGGTTCTGGCAGGCATTGAAATTGTCCGCCGTCGCGCTCGGCATCGGTCTCGTCATGGCGGCAGGCGCGGCCCGCGCCGGCGACGACGGCGACGATGACGACGACATGACCTTCGAAGAGAAGCTCATCGATAACCTGATGTCCGGCATCGGCGCCAAGAGCATGGAGAAGAAGGGTATCGAGTACCGCGAGCGCTCCCCGCTGGTGGTGCCGCCCAAGCTCGACCTGCCGCCGCCCGCCGGGACCGAAGCCAAGAACGCGCCGAACTGGCCGAAGGACCCCGACGAGAAGCGCCGCAAGGAAGCGATCGCCCAGCGGAAAAAGGCCGTCAAGGCGACGGAGAGCTGGCAGGCGGCCCGGCCGCTGACGCCCGCCGAGATGAAGGCCGGCCAGGTCGCCGCCCCGGAACGCACGAGCAATGACCCGATCCAGCCGGGCACCAACGGCAACCCCTCGCTCAGCCCCGCCCAGCTCGGTTTCTCCGGTGGTCTGTGGAACATGATGAAGGGCGGCAACGGCTCCGAAGAAAAGAAGTTCGAGTCGGAGCCGCCGCGTCAGTCGCTGGTCGAGCCGCCGCCGGGCTACCAGACGCCGTCGCCGAACTACGCCTATGGCGCCGGGCCGGACAAGTCGCGGCGGACCTATTTCGACATCATGTCGGGCAAGGACAAGGAACAATAGCGTTCCTCGTCCGTCGTGACATCCCGATAGACGCCAACCTGGCACCGGCGGCTGCTGCACGCCGGACGCGGTCTATAAATTGCTTATCAGTAACTTGCCTAAGCGTTGAGTTCTCTGCTTCGTGACGCGAAGCCTCAGCCGCACGGTATACCATGCCGTGCCTTCCGAGCCGGACATCCGGGCTCGGCCTGTCATAAGGATCATGATGTCCGCTAACCGATCGGCTGCCTGCCTCCTTGCCGCGCTGCTTTTGACCAGTGTCCTGTCGGCCGGCGCCGCCGTTGCCCAGACCACGGTGACATCGGCACCACCCGCCAGCTTCACGCTTCCCAACGGCCTCCAGGTCGTCGTGATCCCCGATCACCGCACGCCCGTGGTCACGGAGATGATCTGGTACAAGGTCGGCTCGGCCGACGAGACGCCGGGCAAATCCGGGCTCGCGCATTTCCTCGAGCATCTGATGTTCAAGGGGACCTCGAAGCATCCGGTCGGCGAATTTTCCCAGACCGTGCTTCGCGTCGGCGGCAACGAGAACGCCTCGACCTCGGTCGACTACACCAACTACTACCAGCGCGTGCCGAAAGAGCAGCTGCCGACCATGATGGAGTTCGAGGCCGATCGCATGACCGGCCTGATCCTCAAGGACGAGAACGTGCTGCCCGAACGGGACGTCGTGCTCGAAGAGTACAATATGCGCGTCGCCAACAATCCCGAGGCGCGGCTCAGCGAGCAGATCATGGCCGCGCTCTATCTCAACCATCCCTATGGCCGGCCGGTGATCGGATGGCACCAGGAGATCGAGAAGCTCGATCGCGAGGATGCGCTGGCCTTCTACCGCCGCTTCTACGCGCCGAACAACGCGATCCTGGTGATCGCCGGCGACGTCGAGGCCGCCGACATCCGCCCGCTGGTCGAGCGTAATTTCGGCTCCATCCCGGCGCAGCCCGCGATCCCGGCGCGCCGCGTCCGCCCGCAGGAGCCGGAGCCGGCCGCCCCGCGCACCGTCACGCTGGCTGACCCGCGCGTCGAGCAGCCGAGCCTGCGCCGCTACTATCTGGCGCCCTCCGCAACCACGGCCGCAGCCGGCGAGAGCGCTGCCCTCGACGTGCTGGCGCAGCTGATGGGCAGCGGCAGCAACTCCTATCTCTACCGCGCGCTCGTCGTCGACAAGCCGCTCGCGGTCTCCGCCAGCGCCAGCTATTCGAGCATCTCGCTCGACCCGACCCAGTTCGCGATCTCGGCCGCGCCGAAGCCCGGCGTCAGCTTCAGCGAGGTCGAGCAGGTGATCGACGGCGTCATCGCCGACATCGCGCAGAACCCGATCCGCGCCGAGGATCTGGAGCGCGTCAAGACCCAGCTCATCGCCGAGGCGATCTACGCCCAGGACAATCAGGCCGTACTGGCGCGTTGGTATGGCGGCGCGCTGACCACGGGCCTGTCGATCGAGGACATCAGGAGCTGGCCCGACCGCATTCGCGCCGTCACCGCCGACCAGGTGCGCGCCGTCGCGCAGAAATGGCTCGAGAAGAAGCGCTCCGTGACGGGCTACCTGATCAAGGACACTGCAGCCGCCAAGCGCGAGGAGAAGCGTTCGTGACCTATCCTTTCCTCCGCGCGCGTCACTTCGCGCTGTCTTTCGTCACCGGCGCGGCGCTCGCGCTCGCCACGATCTCGCCGTCGCAGGCGGCCGCAAAGATCCAGCGGCTGGTCTCGCCCGGCGGCATCGAGGCCTGGTTCGTGCAGGACGCCACGGTGCCGCTGATCGCCATGGAATATTCCTTTGCCGGCGGCTCGTCCCAGGATCCCAAGGACAAGTCGGGCGTCGCCAATCTGGTCGGCGACCTGCTCGATGAAGGCTCCGGCGATCTCGACTCCAAGACCTTCCACGAGCGGCTCGACCGCCGCGCCATCGAGCTCTCCTTCAGCGCCAGCCGCGACACCTTCCGCGGCAGCCTGCGCATGCTGCGCGACAACAAGGACGAAGCCTTCGATCTGCTGCGCATGGCGTTGACCTCGCCGCATTTCGACACCGCCGACGTCGAGCGCATCCGCTCGCAGGTGATCTCGGGCCTGCGCCGCGAGACCACCAATCCGTCATCGCTCGCGAGCCGCAAGTTCCTTGAGGTCGCCTTCGGCGATCATCCTTACGGCCGGCAGAGCAACGGCACGCTGGACAGCGTGCCGACCATCACGGTCGCCGACCTCAAGGACTATGTCGGCCGCGTGCTCGCCAAGGACGGGCTGAAAGTCGCTGTCGTCGGCGACGTCGATCCGGCGACCCTCGGCAAGCTGCTCGACCACACTTTTGGGAGCCTGCCCGCAAAGGCCAATCTCACGCCGGTCGCCGACGTCGAGGCAGCCAAGCCGCCGCAGCGCGCCTTCGTGCCGCTCGACGTGCCGCAGACCGTGATCACCTTCGGCGGCCCCGGCGTGAAGCGCAGCGACCCCAACTTCATGGCGGCCTATGTCGTCAATCACATCCTCGGTGGCGGCGGACTGTCCTCGCGGCTCTACCGCGAAGTTCGCGAGAAGCGTGGCCTGGCCTATTCCGTGTTCGAATCCCTGCTCTGGATGGAGCATTCGGCGGTCTTCATCGGCAATACCGGCACCCGCGCCGACCGCGCCGGCGACACCATCGATGCCATCGAGAAGGAGGTGCGCCGGATCGCCGACGAGGGCCCGACGCAGAAGGAGCTCGACGAGGCCAAATCCTACCTCAAGGGTTCGCAGATGCTGGCGCTCGACACCTCCTCCAAGCTGGCGCAGGCGCTGCTGCAGTACCAGCAGGACAAGCTGCCGATCGACTATATCGAAAGGCGCAATGCCATCGTCGATGCGGTGACGCTGGATGATGCCAAGGCGGCCGCCAAGCGGCTCTGGGGCCAGGGCCTGCTGACGGTCGTCGTCGGCCGCGCCCCGCAGGCCGCCGCGCAACCCGCGGCCACGGCGCCCAAGTCGAATTAGCGTTCGAACTGATCTCTGCTCTATAGGCTTCGTGAAATGGCCGGGCTCGCCCCGGCCATTTGCGTTTCGCTGGGAGCGCCATTGCTGAAGGCTGATGTCCGCGGTATGTCCGGGCATCACGAATGGTGCCATCATGCTGCGGATATCCCGCGATCTCGTCATCGACGAGGACGACATCGAGATCGGCTTTGTCCGCGCCTCCGGCCCGGGCGGGCAGAACGTCAACAAGGTCGCGACCTCGGCCCAGCTGCGCTTCGACACGCGCAAACTGACCTTGCCCGAGGATGCGGCGCTACGCCTCGCCCGCATCGCCGGCCAGCGCATGACCAAGGACGGCGTCATCGTGATCCACGCCCAGCGCTTCCGTACCCAGGAGCGCAACCGGCAGGACGCCATCGACCGCCTCCTGGAAATCCTCAAAGAGGCCATGGTGCGGCCGACGCCCCGCCGCGCGACGCGGCCGACCTACGCCTCCAAGCAGCGCCGGCTCGAAGGCAAGAAGCGCCGCAGCGATGTCAAGGCCGGACGCGGCGGCCGCTTCGACGACTAACAGGCGCGGCAAAAAACTCCGGCCGCAAGGCGACCGGAGTTTTGTCGTTTCACCCGCTGACTAGTAACGCTTGGACGGGGCTGCGCCGCCAGTCGCGGCATCGTCGGCCGTTCCCTTGTGCGCGGCGCTACCGGTGGTGCCGACCGCGCCCTTCGTTCCTTTGCTCGACTTCATACCGGTTTTCTCGCCCGCAGTCCCCTGCTGCGCACCGAGATCCTCATCTTCGCTGCCTGACGCGCTACCCTGCATGGGCTTGCTTTGCACGGTGGCGCCAGGCCTGGCGCCGGACGACGTCCCTTGCGCGAGAACGGGCGTCGCAACGAGGGCCGCGAGAGCGCATGCGACTGCAGAGGTCTTCACCAACTTCATCCATTATCTCCTGGATTTTTTCGCGATGAACGGTTCGGCTGCCTTCTGCGCCGTTCGCCTGCACCGGACCGGTTCATCGCGTAGAGAGTTCGAACGGCGCGGTGCTGATGCAATCCGCGTCGTGTGGTGATCGTTTAGGGTTTTCGCGGCGCTTTCGCGGAATTGTGCTCCGCATATAAGGCAGCGCGGAACACCACACGCCACAAGCATCGACGCGCGCAGCGAAACAGCCCGCTACTACCACCGCATGTTTGGCCGCGCCTAGTGTTTGCGCACGTTGATGGAGATGGCGGATTCTTGGCAATGCGCGTGATCGTGCTGGGATTGTGCACCGCGATGGTGCTGGTGGCGCGGGTTGCCGATGCGCAGATGCCGTTGCCGGCCGCAAAGCCGCCGGATGGCGCCACATTGTTCAAGCAGCAATGCGCGGTCTGTCATACCTTGAGCCTGTCGGAGCCGATGCGGCAAGGCCCGCCCCTGGTCAAGGTCGTGGGCCGACCCGCCGGCAAGGTCGAGGGCTTCCATTATTCGGATAGCCTCGCCAAGGCCGATTTCAGCTGGGACGAGACCCGGCTCGATGCCTGGCTGGCCAATCCGCAAGCCGTCATTCCCGGCGTGATCATGGTGTACCGGCAAGCCAAACCGGAGACGCGCGCCGCCATCATCGCTTTTCTCAAGGAGCAGAACTGAATGGCAAAGCCAGTCCATTCCATGATCCGCGTGCTCGACGAGGCGCGCTCACTCGATTTCTACAGGCGCGCTTTCGGCCTGGAGGTCGCCGACCATCTGAAGTTTTCCGACTTTGCCCTAATCTATCTGCGTCATCCCTCCTCACCTTTCGAGGTGGAGCTGACGGTGAATTTCGATCGCAAGGAGCCGTACCAGCTCGGCGACGGCTACGGCCACCTCGCCGTGGTGGTCGAGGATCTCGATGCCGAACATGCGCGCTTCGAGCGCGAGAAGCTCGCGCCGGGACCCCTGCGCGACTTCAAGCATGACGGCCGAACGCTGGCGCGCTTCTTCTTCGTCAGCGATCCCGACGGCTACAAGATCGAGGTGATCCAGCGGGGCGGACGCTTCGGCTGATCACATCACAAGAACCAAATCACAAAAATTACGGAGGAATGCCATGAGAGAAGTCGATCGTCGAAGCAAGCATAGCCGCCGCGTCTTTCTCAGGGGCGCGGCGACCGCCGTTCCGGTCGTCGCTGTCGCGACCAGCGTTGCCGTCAGCATCGAAGATGCCTGGGCCGAGGATGCGAGCACACTGTCGCCCGCGACGATGAAGACGCTGCTGAAGGTCGCGCGCGACATCTATCCGCACGATATGCTCGGCGACAGCTACTACATCACCGCGATCAAGCCGTGGGACGGCAAGGCGGCGAAGGATCCCGCCGTCAAATCGCTGATCAGTGACGGCATCAGCCGGCTCGATCAGAACGCGCGCGATCGCCACAAGGTCGCTTATGCCGAAGTGCCCTGGGAAGCCGACCGCGTGGTGCTGCTGAAGGAGATCGAGGGAAGCGACTTCTTCCAGAAGGTGCGCGGCGACCTCGTCGTCTCGCTCTACAACCAGAAAGAGATCTGGCCGCGCTTCGGCTACGAGGGCTCCTCCGCCGAGCATGGCGGCTACATCAACCGCGGCTTCGCCGACATCGACTGGCTGCCGAAGGCCTAACGCACCCAACGGTTCAGGAGAACGCATATGGCAAAATTCGATCTGAACGACTCCAGCGTTGTGGTGATCGTCGGCTCCGGCGCCGGCGGCGGCACGCTGGGCAATGAGCTCGCGCAAAAGGGCGTCAAGGTGGTGATCCTCGAAGCAGGCCCGCGCATCGAGAACCAGGACTTCGTCAACGACGAGTGGGAGAGTTTTTCTCAGCTCGCCTGGACCGACGCGCGCACCACGTCGGGGACGTGGCGCGTCGCCAAGGATTTTTCGGGCCTGCCCGCCTGGATCGTCAAGGCGGTCGGCGGCTCCACGACACATTGGGCCGGTGCGTCGCTGCGTTTCGACGAACACGAGTTCAGGGTGAAGAGCGCCTATGGCAACATTCCCGGCGCCAACCTCCTGGACTGGCCGGTGACGCTTGCAGAGATGGAGCCGTGGTACGCCAAGGCCGAGAACAAGATGGGCGTGACTCGCACCAACGGCATTCCCGGACTTCCCGGCAACAATAACTTCAAGGTTCTGGAGGCCGGCGCGAAGAAGCTCGGCTACAAGACCGTGCACACCGGCAACATGGCGATCAACAGCCAGCCGCGCGACGGCCGCGGCGCCTGCCAGCAGATCGGCTTCTGCTTCCAGGGCTGCAAGTCGGGCGCGAAATGGTCGACGCTCTACACCGAGATCCCCAAGGGCGAGGCGACTGGCAATCTCGAAGTGCGGCCGAGCAGTATGGCGGTCAAGATCGAGCATGATGCCAGCGGCAAGGTGACCGGCGTCGTCTACGCCGACGAGTCCGGCGCCATGCAGCGCCAGAAGGCCCGCATCGTCGCGGTCGCCGGCAATTCGATCGAGAGTCCGCGGCTGCTGCTCAACAGCGCCTCAACCTTGTTCCCCGACGGCCTCGCCAATTCATCGGGACAGGTCGGCCGCAACTACATGCGGCACATGACCGGCAGCGTCTATGCCGTGTTCGAGAAGTCGGTGCACATGTATCGCGGCACCACCATGGCCGGCATCATCCGTGACGAATCCGTCAACAACCCGAAGCGCGGCTTCGTCGGCGGCTACGAGATGGAGACGCTGTCGATCGGCCTGCCCTTCATGGCGGCGTTCCTCAATCCGGGCGCCTGGGGCCGTTCGTTCACGTCAGCGCTCGACGGTTATCCCAGGATGGCCGGCATGTGGCTGGTCGGCGAGGACATGCCGCAGGAGACCAACCGCATCACGCTCGATCCCGTCGTCAAGGACAAGTTCGGCCAGCCGGTCGCGAGCGTGCATTTCGACGATCATCCCAACGACGTCGCGATGCGCGCGCACGCCTATAAGCAGGGCGCCGCCGTCTACGACGCCGTCGGCGCCACCGTGACCTATCCGACGCCGCCTTATCCGAGCACGCACAATCTCGGCACCAACAGGATGAGCGAGAAGCCGCGCGACGGCGTGGTCAACAAGTTCGGGCAGAGCCATGACGTCAAGAACCTGTTCGTCTCGGACGGCAGCCAGTTCACCAGCGGCGCGGCCTGCAACCCGACACTGACCATCGTCGCGCTGGCGATCCGGCAGGCGGATTACATTGCGGGAGCGATGCAGAAGAAGGAGATTTGAACTCCCGCTTCAGTCGTCGTCCTGGCGAAAGCCAGGACCCATTACCCCAGGGAGGAGTTTGGCGAAGACCCGTCGTCCGGTACTCATACCGCGGATCACTGATGGACCTCGCGGTATGGGTCCTGGCTTTCGCCAGGACGACATCGAGGGTGGAGGTGCTACTCGGCCGCGTCGAGGATGGGCGCCACCGTGGCCTTGAACTCCTGCACCGGCGCCATGCTCCTTGAGCGGTAGATCAAACACGAGCAGCGCAAGAGCGAAGCGAAATTGTTGACCTCGCCGTGATGGTCGAGCACCTCGTTGTAGAGGGTGGTCAGGAACTTGCCGAGGCTCATGCTCTCCTTGGCCGCGATCTCCTCCAGCGTGTCCCAGAACGCCATCTCCAGCCGGATCGAGGTGCAATGCCCGCCGATCCGTAAAGACCGGGTCTGGGATTCGTAGTCGCGTTGGGGCTGGTGCGCGAAGAGATGGCACATGGCGTCCTCCCGTCCTGTTGCCGTTTTTTCACGATGCTACACCGTGACCCGGCACCCCACAATCAGGACGGTCACCGGAAGTCGCGCCATCGGGGGGTGCGATTTTCTCGAACGGCCAATGTCTTCAATGTGATAGACACCGCTCTTCCCCAGCCCCCGACGTTCCTGTTGCCCAACACATGCTTTTGACGCAACACGGCCTAGAATAGCGCCGTCAGCGAATCCAAATCAGAGCCGCATGCCCGTCCGCCAGCTTCCAGAACAGGTCGTCAACCGCATCGCCGCCGGCGAGGTGGTCGAGCGGCCCGCGAGCGTGGTCAAGGAGCTGGTCGAGAACGCCATCGATGCCGGCGCGAGCCGGATCGACGTCTTCACCGATGGCGGCGGACGGCGGCGGATCGGCATCACCGACGACGGCAGTGGCATGACCGCGAAGGACCTGTCGCTCGCGGTTGAGCGCCACGCCACCTCCAAGCTCGACGACGAGGATCTGCTCCAGATCCGCACCCTCGGGTTCCGCGGCGAGGCGCTGCCCTCGATCGGCTCGGTGGCGCGGCTGTCGATCACGACGCGCCATGCCAGCGAGCCTCATGCCTGGGCGCTCAGCGTCGAGGGCGGCGAGAAGTCCGAGATCATGCCGGCGGCGCTGGCGCATGGCACCCGCGTCGAGGTCAATGACCTCTTCTACGCGACCCCGGCGCGGCTGAAGTTCCTGAAGACCGACCGCACCGAGGCGGAAGCCATCCGCGAGGTGGTGCGGCGCCTCGCCATGGCGCGGCCCGACGTCGCCTTCACGCTCGCGGGCGAGGAGCGCGCGCCAGTGACCTGGGCTGCCGCCCTGCCCGGCGCCGCCGGCCGCCTGACGCGGCTCGGCGATATCCTCGGCGCTGAATTCCGCAGCCACGCCATCGAAGTCCATGCCGAGCGCGAGGGTGTCGTCGTCGCCGGCTATGCCGCGGCTCCCGCGCTGACCAAGGCCAATGCGCTCGGCCAATATCTCTTCGTCAACGGCCGCCCGGTGCGCGACAAGCTGATCCTGGGGGCCGTGCGCGCGGCCTATTCCGACTATCTGCCGCGCGACCGCCATCCGGTGCTGGCGCTGTTCGTCACGCTCGACCCGCGCGAGGTCGACGCCAACGTGCATCCGGCCAAGACCGAGGTGCGCTTCCGCAACGCCGGTCTCGTCCGCGCGCTGATCGTGCACGGATTGAAGGACGCACTGGCGCGCGAGGGCCGCCGAACCGCCGCCAACAGCGGCGAGAGCGCCCTGTCCTCGTTCCGCCCCGCCTTCACGCCGCCCCGCCCGGCGAGCTGGGACTGGCGCGCCTCGCCATCCGCCCCCGTGGCGCCAATGCCGGCATTCGAAGGCTCCGCCGCACCTGCTTTCACCGAGCGCGCGCAAGCTGCCTTCGATGTTGGCGCGCCCAGCGCGGACGTGCGGATGGAGACGCAGCCGGTGGCCGATCTCGTCGATCGCCCGCTCGGCGCGGCGCGCACGCAGATCCACGAGACCTACATCGTCTCGCAGACCCGCGACGGCCTCATCATCGTCGACCAGCACGCCGCACATGAGCGCATCGTGTATGAACGGCTGAAGGCCTCGCTCGCCGCAAACGGCGTGCAGCGGCAGATTCTCCTGATCCCCGAGATCGTCGAGATGGATGAAGCCACGGTGGAGCGACTGCTCGAGCGCGGCGAGGAGCTGGCGTCGTTCGGCCTTGCCATCGAATCCTTCGGCCCCGGCGCGGTCGCGGTGCGCGAGACGCCGTCGCTGCTCGGCAAGGCCAATGCGGGCGGGCTCTTGCGCGATCTCTCCGAGCACATGGCCGAGTGGGACGAGGCGCTTCCTCTCGAACGCCGCCTGATGCACGTCGCCGCCACCATGGCCTGCCACGGCTCGGTGCGCGCCGGCCGCCGACTGCGGCCCGAGGAGATGAACGCCCTGCTCCGCGAGATGGAGGACACCCCGAACTCCGGCCAGTGCAATCACGGCCGGCCGACCTATGTCGAGCTGAAGCTGAGCGATGTGGAGAAGCTGTTCGGACGGCGGTGACGGTGCCGTAGGGTGGGCAAAGCGAAGCGTGCCCACCACCTATCGCAATCATGGAAAGTTCGTGGGCACGGCGCGTTGCGCCTTTGCCCACCCTACGGCAGCAATGCTACGGCCTCTTCAAGAACACGAACTCCGTGTCGTCATACGCGCGCCGCTCAAGTTCCTCGAACCCTTCCGGCGTCACGAACTGCGCGGCCTTCGCCTCTTCCACCACCAGCAGCGCTCCCGGCGTCAGCCAGCCGCCGTCGCGCAAGGAGGCAAGCGCCTTCTCCGCAAATCCCTTGCCATAGGGCGGATCGAGGAACACCAGCGAGAACGGCTCGACGGGATGCGCGGGGCCCAGATCAGTCGCATCGCGGCGATAGACTTTTGTGACGCCGCCGAGGCCGAGCGACTCGACATTGTTACGGAGCAGAGCCCGCGCCTCGGCGCCATTGTCCACGAACAGCGTGAACTTCGCCCCGCGCGATGAGGCTTCGATGCCGAGCGCGCCGGTGCCGGCGAAGAGATCGAGCACGCGCGCATCCGCGATCGGATCGTCATAGGCGTGCACGAGGATGTTGAACACGGACTCGCGCAAGCGGTCCGCCGTGGGGCGGATGTCGCGCGAGGACGGTGAGGCGAGATTGCGCCCCTTCAACCTGCCGCCGACGACGCGCAAGCTAGTCCTCCCGCGGCGTCAGGTCGCGCTTGCCGTGATAGCCGCGCTTGGGACGGCGCGGCGGGCCGTAGCCGTTCGCCTCCATCTCGTTGCGCTCGCGCGCCTCCTCGCTGCCGGTGCGCTGCACCAGCACGCGGCGGCCCTTGCGGTCGTTGATGACAGCGCGCTTCATCGGTTTCTTCGGCGCATCGTCACCGCGTCCGGCGGATTTCGACGGCACGTCGAACTCGGCGCCCGATTTCTCGATCACCTTGTCGCCGAGCTGCTCGCGCAGCACGCGCGACTTGATCTCGTCGACCTGGCCTTCAGGAATCTCGCCGAGCTGGAACGGGCCGTAGGAGACGCGGATCAGCCGGTTCACCTCAAGGCCGAGATGGGCACAGACGTTGCGCACCTCGCGGTTCTTGCCTTCGCGGATCGCGAACACCAGCCAGACATTGGCGCCCTGGTCGCGCTCCAGCGTCGCCTCGATCGGACCGTATTTGACGCCCTCGACCTCGATGCCCTTCTTGAGCTCGTCGAGCTGCGCCTGCGTGACGTCGCCATGGGCGCGGACGCGGTAGCGGCGCAGCCAGCCGGTGTCAGGCAATTCGAGCGTGCGCGCGAGGCCGCCGTCATTGGTGAGCAGCAGCAGGCCCTCGGTGTTGAAGTCGAGCCGTCCGACGCTAATCAGGCGCGGCAGGCCTTCGGGCAGGTTGTCGAACACGGTCGGACGCCCCTCGGGGTCGTCATGCGTCGTCATCAGCCCGCGCGGCTTGTGATAGAGGAACAACCGCGTGCGCTCGCGCGGCGGCAACGGCTTGCCGTCGACCAGGACGACGTCGTTCGGCGTGATGTCGAGCGCCGGCGAGTTGATGACGCGGCCGTTGACGGTGACGCGACCCTGGGTGACCATTTCTTCGGCGTCGCGGCGCGAGGCGAGCCCCGCACGTGCCAGCGCCTTGGCGATGCGCTCGCCGGCCTTCTTCGGCTTCGGCGCGTCGTCGCGGCGCGGCCGCCCCTCGAAATCGCGATCGCGATCACGATAGGCGCCGCGGCCACCGAAGGCGGGACGCTTCTCAAAGATCCTGCTGTCGTCCTCATTGTCGCGGCGCGGACGATCGCCGAAGCGGCCTTCGCTGCGCGGATGCTCGTGCCAGTCGGAGCGGCCTTCGGAGCGCTCGCGCGGACGATCGAATTTCGGCCGGTCGCGGAACGGACGATCACCCGACGCGCGATCATCACGCGAGCGCGAGAAGCGCGGACGGTCGTCACCGCGGCCGCTGTCGCGACGGTCGTCGCGCTTCTGCCAGGGCTTGTCCTCGCCGCGGTCACGACCGCCAAAATCCTTGCGCGGCCCACGATCCCCTCCGCCACGCGAAAACTTCCGGTCCTCGAATTTGCGTTCGGGACGCTCGCCGCGAGGCGCGCGATCACCGCGATCGAAATTCGGGCGGTCTCCACGCGGCTTGAAGCTGCGCTCGCCACGATCCTCGCGCGGCCCGCGATCTCGGTCGCCACCGCGCGAAAACTTCCGCTCGCCATCGAACTTGCGTTCCGGGCGGTCGCCGCGCGGCGCGTAGGGCCGCTTGTCGCCAAACTTCTTGTCGCTGGAGCGGCCGGCCGGCCGAGAGTCGTCACGATCCCTGCGCGGCGGACGATCATCGCGCCCATAGGACGGACGATCACCGCGCGGCTTGAACGGCCGCTTCTCGCCATCACGCGCGCCGCGATCGGAGAACGGACGGTCGCCGCGCGGCTTGAAGCTGCGCTCACCGCGCTCCTCGCCATCGCGCTTGAAGCGGGGACGATCGCTGAAATCGCGGCGCGGGGCATCGCCCTCCTCACGGCGGCGGAAGGGGCGGCTGTCGCGGTCGCCACGTGGCGGACGGCTGTCGCGGTCTCCCTTGCCCTCGAAGCCGCGCTTGGCGAACTTCTTCTCGGGGCCGCGCGCCTTGCCGGAGCGGCCCTTCGACGGTCCCTTGGGGGGGCCTCGCCGGCCGCGGGAATCGTTGTCTTTGTCGCTGTCGCGAGGCATGAATAATCTCACTTGGGGGTGGCCAGAAAGCAGTGCGCGCGCTCGTTCCGAGCCGCATGCTCAGGCAAAATCGGTATCCACTCTTGCTGAAGGCGCAGCTACTAGCAGGTTTCCGGCGATGATACGAGGCTTGAAAGCCCCCTCTTTCATGGATTTGGCGCTTCTGGCGGCCGAAAATGCCGGAAAAGCGGGCGAAGTTCCAATCGGATGCGTGGTGGTCCGCAATTCCGAGGTCATCGCCACCGCGGCGAACCGGACGCTGACCGACCATGACCCCACCGCCCATGCCGAGATTGTCGCGCTGCGCGAGGCGGCAAAGAAAATCGGCAGCGAGCGCCTGGTGGACTGCGACCTCTACGTGACGCTGGAGCCCTGCACCATGTGTGCGGGCGCGATCTCTTTTGCAAGGGTCCGCCGGCTCTATTACGGCGCGGCCGATCCCAAGGGCGGCGCGGTCGAGTCAGGCGTGCGGTTCTTTGCCTCGCCGACCTGCCACCACGCGCCGGATGTCTATTCCGGCGTCGGCGAGAGCGAGGCGGCGCGGCTGCTCAAGGAGTTCTTCCGGGAGCGGCGTTAACCCGCGAGGAAAAACTCGCGCAGCGCCTTCGCGGTCACATCGGGGTTTTCCTCGGTGAGGAAGTGGCCGGAATCCACCGGCATGCCATCCACGTTGGTCGCCCATTGCTTCCACGTGTCGAGCGGGGTCGCTGCGGCCTGGGCCACGCCGGCGTTGCCCCACAGCGCCAGCATCGGCACCGTGATCTTCTTGCCGGCCTCGAAATCGGCCTTGTCGAGATCGTAGTCGAAATAGGCGCAGGCGCGATAATCCTCGCACATCGCATGCACCCGGGCCGGATCGCGGAACGGGGCGATGTAGTGCTCGAGCGCGCGCTTGTCGATCGCGTCCAGCGTCTTCGACTTGGTCTGGCTCGCCATCTTGAAGCGCAGGAAGAACTCGCCATTGCCAGAGATCAGCGTCTCCGGCAGCGGCGCGGGCTGGGCCAGGAAAGTCCAGTGATAGATCTTCAGCGCATAGGCGCGGTTCATCCGCTCCCAGTAATTATAGGTCGGCAGGATATCGAGCACGGCGAGTTTTGACAGCCGACCTGGATGGTCGAGCGCCAACCGATACGACACGCGGCCGCCGCGGTCGTGGCCGGCGAGTGCGAAGTGCACGTGGCCGAGGCTTTCCATCGCCTCGACCATGGCCTTGGCCATCGCGCGCTTGCTGTAGGGCATGTGCAGCGCATCGCTCTCGGGCATGTCGGACCAGCCATAGCCCGGCAGGTCGGCGATGATCAGCGAGAACTTGTCGGCAAGCTGTGGCGCCACGCGGTGCCACATCACATGCGTCTCGGAGAAGCCGTGCAAGAGCAGCAGCGGCGGCCCCTCGCCGCCGACGCGGGCGAAGATGCGGCCGAAGGAGGTGTTGATCCACTCGGAGGCGAAGCCGGGATAGAGGTCGGCGAGATCGGACATCTTTCTGCATCCTTATCTGGTCAGTTCTGGAGCCTGCTCCCAACAAAAAAATGTCGAAAACAACCCCATGCACAGTAGCACGCGTCCTCGGCGAAGGACGCTAAGCCCAACAGCCGACTACGCATTTTTGGAATGTCGATGTGGCGGCGCGATGGCGCAAGGTTTTTGCGCGCGCAGCGGAAAAACCGCTGTCAGCCCTTGGCCCTCTCCGCTTCCACCGCCTGCCAGCCGATGTCGCGGCGGCAGAAGCCGTCCGGCCAGTTGATGCGGTCGACGGCCTGGTAGGCGCGCGCCTGCGCCTCGGTCACGGTCTTGCCCAGCGCGCAGACATTGAGCACGCGGCCGCCATTGGCGAGGATCGCGCCGTCCTTCTCAACCGTACCGGCATGGAAGATCTCGACGGTCTCGACCCTGGCCGCGTCATCGAGCCCCTCGATGCGCGTGCCCTTCTGGTAATCGCCGGGATAGCCCTTCGCCGCCATCACCACAGTGATCGCGGATTCCGGGTGCCAGCGCAGATCGAAATGCTTCAACTCCCCGTCGCAGGCGGCGATGAACGCCGGCACGATGTCCGACATCATGCGCAGCATCAGCACCTGGCACTCGGGATCGCCGAAGCGGACGTTGAACTCGAACAGTTTTGGCCCCTGCGTCGTCAGCATGATCCCGGCGTAGAGAATGCCGCGGAACGGCGTGCCGCGCTGCTTCATGCCGGCGACCGTCGGCAAAATGATCTTGGCCATGATCGCGTCGTGGATCGCGGGCGTCACCAGCGGCGTCGGCGAATAGGCGCCCATGCCGCCGGTGTTCGGGCCGACGTCGTGGTCGAACACGCGCTTGTGGTCCTGCGCGGACGCCAGCGGGATGGCGGTCTCGCCGTCGCACAGCGCGAAGAAGCTGATCTCCCGGCCGGGCAGAAATTCCTCGATCACCACTTCAGCGCCGGCCTCGCCAAAGGCGCCCTCGAACATCATGGCGATGGCGTCCTCCGCCTCGCGCACGGTCTTGGCGACGACGACACCCTTGCCGGCGGCAAGGCCGTCGGCCTTGACGACGATCGGCGCGCCCTGGCTCTGGACGTAGGCGCGCGCGTCATTGGCGTTGGTGAAGCGCTTGTAGGCGCCGGTCGGAATGCCGAACTCGGTGCACAGCGCCTTGGTGAAGCCCTTGGAGCTTTCGAGCTGGGCCGGGATCCTGCTCGGCCCGAACGCCTTGATGCCGGCAGCAGTGAGGTCGTCGACGATGCCTGCCGCGAGCGGCGTCTCCGGGCCGACCACCACGAGCTCGACTGCGTTCTTCTTGCAGAAGTCGATCACGGCGGCATGGTCGGCGACATCGAGCGCCACGCATTCGGCCTCGCGGGCGATGCCGGCATTGCCGGGCGCGCACCAGAATTTGGTCACCAGAGGGGAGGCTGCGATCTTCCACGCCAGGGCATGTTCGCGGCCGCCGGAACCGAGCAGGAGAATGTGCATCGAGGGCTCAGAAATAAGGGGTTTGCTGGGGCGGAGGTCGCACGAATCGGGGTGGGGCTCAAGGGGGGCTGGCCCCAAACTCCCCGTCATTCCGGGGCGCGGCGCTCTATCAGGCGTGCTCCACTGCACCTTCTCCCCTGCGGGAGAAGGTGGCGCGCGAATAGGCGCCGGATGAGGGGTCTCTATCCGCGGAGACAGACCCCTCACCCAAGCGAGCCTGTATCTACCCGCGGAGCTGCCCTCTCCCGCAAGGGGAGAGGGCACAACAATCGGCATCGCAGCGCTAGACCTGCTTCCCCGCGATGATCTCCTGTAAGGTCGCCACATGCCGCGCGAAGGCGCCGCGGCCGGCGGCGGTGGCGGTGACGGTGGTCTGCGGCTTCTTGCCGACGAAGGCCTTGTCGACCGAAACATAGCCGGCTTTCGCCAGCGTCTCGATATGCGCGCCAAGATTGCCGTCGGTGGCGCCGGTCAGCTTCTTCAGGCGGGCGAATTCAAGGCCCGCCGTCGCGGGCAGCGCGTTGAGGGCCGCCATGATCTTCAGGCGCAACGGCTGATGGATGATGTCGTCGAGCTCTGCCATCCCGCTAGATCCGCCGCATCCAGAGGCCGCCGAGGATCAGGCCGCCGCCGTTGACGAAGGCCATCCAGAGCGGAAACGCCTCGCCGATATAGAAGAAGCCGATCAACGTCAGCGCGGAGATGCCGAGGCCGATCGCCACGAAGGCGTAGCCGAACCAGAGTCCGGCCAGCGTGTAGAAAAGCATGAAGTAGATTGGCCAGAACGCACCCAGCTGGCGCGGGCCGAAATGGCCGACGACGTTGGTGCAGAGATAGCCGAGGGCGAAGAACAGCACGAAGACCAGGAGCAGCCTGACATCGAGGCCGGCCCCATGGTGGCGATGCGGCGGATTCAATACGCGCAGCGCGATCAGACCGCCGACGCCCAGGGCATCCGCGGCGACCCAGGCGTAGACCGCGTAGATCGGCCAGAGCCAGGTCACGAGGTTGGCTGCAAACACCACCACGCCCCACCACACGGCCGCGAGGCTTGCCAGCTCGTAGAGCTGGGATTGCTTCACGCGCTGGACGATGTCGTCGATATCGGCCAGCGCTGCAGAGGCTTCCTTGCTGTCGATCATGACTGCCCTGCCCCGCGCGTCGCGATGTCCTCGGCGATGATCGAGATCGCCTTCGGATTGGTGACGATGCCCATATGGTTGATGCCGTCGAGCACCTTGACGTCGACCGACGGTTTGATGGCCTGCACCGTCGCCCCATATTTGTCCGAGATCATCATCTCGTCCTCGGCACCGCCGAAGATCGTGATCGGACGTGTCGCCGCGGGCAGATCGGCGCGGTAGCCGCGGGTGGCGAAATTGCGCATCAGCCGGTCGGAATAGGTGGAGACGAGGATCTTCTCGAAGTTCGGCCGCACCGCGAAGGCCAGCACAGGCAGTTGCGAGCAGCAGTCGATGCCGAGCTTGCGCAACGCGGCGAGCCCCAGATAGCGCGGCACGTCGGCGTTGGCCCAGCCGCCGGAATGCGGCTTGTTGGTGGGCGCGTCATAGCCGAGATAGGGCGCGAGCAGCACGGTGCGCACGAACATGTCCTGCATGATCGGTGTCGCGGCGACGCGCAGCGAGAAGCCGGCGCCGGCGGAATGGCCGATCAGAGTGAGGGGCAGATCAGGCGCGCTCTTGCGGACATGCGCGACGAAATCGACGAGGTCGTCCTCGAGCTGGCCGACATAGCCGATGTCGCCACGCGTACCGGAGCCGCCATGGCCGCGGATGTCGAGCGCCCAGGTCTCCACCCCGCGCGCGGCGATCGCGTGGGTCAGCGCGTGATTGACGGTGCCGCTGGAGCCGGAGGAGCCGTGGATGAAGATCGCGCCGCGGCCGGTCGCGGCGCCGTTCGGCGCGTAGTGGCGATAGCCGATCCAGGTGCCGTCGCGGGCCTGGAAGCGTTCGAGCGGAGGCAAGGTGGACCAGTCGATCCCCTTGGATGAGTCGGAGACCGATTGCAGCTCAGGCGGCCGCTCCAGCGGGGTTGCGATCATCGCGACCAGGATCAGCGTCACGCCGCCGACCGCACACAAGGCCCATTTCAGTCCGTTCAAAACGCCTCTCAGCAGCCGGATCGCCATGGATCGTCTCCCTCAAACGCATCAACTATAGAGTACTCTATATTACAGAGTACTCTTCCAATCAATCCCCGGATTGGCGCCGCGCGGCGAAAATCCTTAACGTCGGGCTAGATCCCAAAATGCCGAATCGTTTGCCGATGCCGCCTGCGGAACCACTGCTCAACGCGCCCGAATTCACCGTCTCCGAGCTCTCGCTGTCCCTGAAACGGACCGTGGAGGACGCCTTTGGCCATGTCCGGGTCCGCGGCGAGATCTCCGGCTTTCGCGGGCCCCACTCCTCCGGCCATTGCTATTTCGCGCTCAAGGACGAGAGCGCCAAGATCGAGGCGGTGATCTGGAAGGGCGTGCACGGCCGCATGCGCTTCAAGCCCCAGGAGGGGCTCGAGGTGATCGCCACGGGCAAGCTGACGACCTATCCGGGCTCCTCGAAATACCAGATCGTGATCGAGGCGCTGGAGCCGGCCGGCATCGGCGCGCTGATGGCGCTGATGGAGGAGCGCAAGAAGAAGCTCGCCGCCGAAGGCCTGTTCGACGAGGCGCGCAAGCAGCTGCTGCCCTGGCTGCCGGAGGTGATCGGTGTGGTGACCTCGCCGACCGGCGCGGTCATTCGCGACATCCTGCACCGGCTCGAGGACCGCTTCCCCCGCCGCGTGCTGGTGTGGCCGGTCAAGGTGCAGGGCGAAGGCTCGGCCGAGCAGGTCGCGGCCGCGATTCGCGGCTTCAACGCGCTGCCCGAGGGCGGCAAGATTCCGCGCCCCGACGTCTTGATCGTCGCGCGCGGCGGCGGCTCGCTGGAGGACCTCTGGTCGTTCAACGAGGAGATCGTGGTGCGGGCCGCAGCCGAGAGCATGATCCCGCTGATCTCGGCGGTGGGCCACGAGACCGACATCACGCTGATCGATTTCGTCGCCGACAAGCGCGCGCCGACGCCGACGGCGGCGGCCGAGATGGCGGTGCCGGTGCGCAGCGATCTCTTCGTCGAGGTCGCGGATCTCGGACGCCGCACCCACGCCTATTGGCAGCGCGCCCAGGAGAGCCGCCGCAGCGAGCTGCGTGCCGCCGCGCGCGCGCTACCGGCAGCCGGCGATCTCTTGGCTATCCCGCGGCAGCGGCTGGATTCGGCGGGTGGCGCCCTGCCCCGCGGCCTCAAGGCCAACACGCATGCGCATTTCCGCAGGTTCACCGCGGCCAGTTCGAAGCTGACGCTGCGCGTGCTGCACGGCCAGATCTCCCAGGCCGATCACCGCCTCACCGTGTGCGGCGAGCGGCTCGGCCTGTCGGCGCGATCGCTGCTGCGGCAGCGGCGCGACCGCTTTGCCGGGCTCGAGGTGCGCCTGCGTGCGTCAAAGCTTTCGAATGCGCAGGCGCAGCGCAACGCGATCGCCCGCCAGCGCGAGCGCACGCATCGCCTCGCCGAGCGCGCCGGCCGCGCACTCGTCACGCTGCTGCAGCGGCTCGATGCCCGTGTCGAGAACAGCGGCAAGCTGCTCTCAGCGCTGTCCTATCGCAGCGTGCTCGCGCGTGGCTTCGCCCTGGTGCGCGATGAAGCCGGCCATCCCGTGCATGCGGCGGAGACGATCGGTCCCGGCGCACGTGTCGAGATCGAATTCGCCGATGGCCGTGTCGGCGCGACCGCGGATGCGGATCGCCCGCCCCCCGCGGCAAAGCGCGCGCCGTCGCAACCGAAGCCGGCCACGCAGGAGACGAAGCCGGCGCCGAAGCGCGTGGCCAAGCCGGTGGATCAGGGCAGCTTGTTTTGAGCGCTCCTTGGTGTCGTCCTGGCGAAAGCCAGGACCCATTACCCCAGGGAGAAATTTGGCGAAGACTGGTCGTTCGGGACTGATACCGCGCGCAACCGATAGATTCCGCGGTATGGGTCCTGGCTTTCGCCAGGACGACGTTGGGGAGAAACCGCGCGCCCTCTCGACAACGCCGTCGTGGAGAGATCGTAGCGTCGTGCCCCGCATGAGCGCAGCGACATGCGGGAACAGTCGTCCCGGATATCGCTTCGCTCATCCGGGCTACGGAAATCCTTACCTACAGGACAATCCCGCGTCGATCGTGGTCCAGAAGCCGCAATGTTCCGGCGCGAGCATGGGTGCGCCGGCGTGGGCCTCGTACAGGAAGATCGCGACGGTGAAGACGATCAAGGCGGAGGTGAAGAGCGTGATGCGGTTGCGCATGTGAGATGCGTTTAATCGACATCGTGGTCGAATGATGGCACGGCTACAGGCTGAAACCGCGGCAATGCGCGATCCGTAGATTCACCGTCGGCCATTTTCCGTGCAGGGCGGTGGTCGATGCGGGGCTGTCCGCGCGATGTTGTTCCCCGGGCGGCCCCGCCCAGGCGAGCTGCGTAGCCCGCATGAGCGCAGCGACATGCGGGAATGATCTTCCCCGGATATCGCTTCCGCCTTCGCTCTGCGAGCTACGGCGGACAAGTCGCTCATCCGGGCTACGGCACTACAACACCGTCCTTACCGCGCCAGCCATTGCGCGACTTCCTTCTGCGACTCCGCGCGCGCATCGACATCCGTGCCGAGATGGCCGTGCTCGGGCGCAGCGGCGTCGGGGCTACCGGCGGCTGCATGCAGCGGCGTGTTGGCACGGTCGAAATCGTGATAGGCGCCGGGATAGACCACGATGCGCGCGAGCGCGCTGCGGCCGCGCGCGCCGTCCACCATCTGGCGGCAGGCGGGCGGCGAGGAGACGTCGTCATTGCCGCCGATCAGCACCAGCGTCGGCACCCGCGCGCTCCACCCCAAACCCGCCGAGATCCGGCAATCCGGATAGAACGCGATCGCGGCGCGGAAATCCGGCCCCTGATCGCGCGACGTGCTCTGCGGGCGCACCGCCCAAAGCAGTGCGCTGGCGCCATTGGCCCAGCCCATCAGGCTGATGCGGTCGCGCGCGACCCAACTCTGCTTTATCAGCCAGGCGCGCGAGGCCGCGATGTCGGCAACGCGCTCCCGCCGCGCCTTGACGTGACTCTCCTTGACGCGACATTGCGGCCCGAGCTCGCGCGAACCGTAGCTGTCGGGCATCAGCACGGCATTGCCAGCCTTGAGCAGGCGCTCGGCCCAGTCGCGATAGCGCGGCAGCACGGGATCGGAATGGCCGCCGAGGCCGCCGCAGCCATGCAGCGCGATCACGGTCGGAAACGGCCCCTCACCCTCGGGCTTGTAGAGCTGCGCATGCAGGATTCCCGAGGCGAGCGGAATCTCGACCTGATGCGGCGCGGGCGCCGGCGCAGCCGCGTGTGCGGCCGGTATCAGGAGCATCAGGAACAGGGCGATCAGTCGAAGGCGCATCGGACTCTGCCGTATCAGGTGCCGGCCGCGAGCGGCGGGACGATCCTTCGCCCGGAGCACTACCATGCGGAAACGGCCGCAAAACATCACAAACCGGTGGGTTTAACGGGCGGACAAGCCACCCTATCTATGCTACATCCCGTCCAACACATCGTGCCCTTACGGGCCTTCCACGGAGACTCTCGACCGTGCTGAACAAGTTCGGCTCTTCCGGCCATGGCGAAGCGCAGGTGCAATATCTCGATGGCGATTTCCGCGTGATCTCGCCGGGGACCTTCGTGCGCTGCGCCATCACCGACACGCGGATTCCGCTCGACGAATTGAAGTACTGGAGCGTGGACCTGCAGGAGGCCTACGCCACGCCCGCCGCGGTGCTGCAGCGGCACTTTCCGGGCGCGCTGAAGCAGTCGTGATCCCGCAGGGTGGGCAAAGGCGCAAAGCGCCGTGCCCACCGTCCCTCCGCGATCGCGACGAATGAGGTGGGCACGCGTTGCTTTGCCCACCCTACGGCATCGAGCCTGTTCACTGCTCCGTGGCATCTCCGCCTACGCAGGTCTTGATAAAGCTCTTCCTGGGCTCCCCGACCACCTTCTGATCGATCGCCTGCTTCAGGCAATCGACGCGCGCCTGCGCCATGCAGAGCTGCATCTGGTCGCGCTTGTCCTGGCCTTTCAGGTTTTGCGTGGTCGCCAGACAGGTGACGCGCTTGGTCGCCGGAACCGGCACCGTGCCTGCCGGAGCGGCGGCGGGCGGCTGCGAGGAAGTCTGAGCCAGGGCGGGCAAAACCGGCAGACATAAGAGGGTGGCGGCAACGATCGCGGACCGCGGTTTCATCGAATTCTCCTGATCGGAGATGAATCGATAGAGGCGCGGCCATGAACGTCGGCTGAATGTCAGCCGATATCTAAAATTGTCTCGCTCCCGTTGAGCCAGGTTTAAGTCGGTCTGCACCACCCTTTCATGGGAAAAAGTGGCAATCAGGCAGGTAACACATGGACCGCCGGAGACTTTGCAACCGTTCGTTCGATGCAACATTGTGTGCAGAGGGACATGCCCGGCGGCGCGAGCGAACGGTTAGCCTGCTTAGGCGATTTGCCCGAGATCAGTCGGGCAGCTATGTGATCATCTCGGCGCTGCTGATGCCGGTCCTGGTCGGCACCGCGGGCCTCGGCACCGAAGTCGGATGGTGGTACTACAAGCACAAGAATATGCAGAGCGCGGCTGACTCCGGCGCGGTGAGTGCCGCGACAGCGGCGAGTGCTGGGACCGACCCCTCGTCCGAAGCCAAAGCGGTTACGGCAAACTACGGTTACGCGAACGGAGCGAACAACGTCACGGTCACGGTGAACCAGCCACCGAAATCGGGCAATCATGCATCGAATTCGCAGGCAATCGAAGTCATCGTGAGTCAACCGCAACAGCGGTTGCTGTCAGCCCTGTTCGGCTCGGATCCTGTCCAGATAACCGCCCGCTCGGTCGCCCTGCCCAATTTCGGGACAGGCTGCGTACTTGCGCTCAACTCGAGCGCAAGTCCCGCCGTCAACGTCAGCGGCGGCAACCAGCTCAACCTGATCAAGTGCAACCTTTACAGCAATTCAGGTGCGAGCCCCTCGCTCAACGTCGCCGGTAGCGCCACGGTCGCTGCAAATCAGGTCGGAGTGGTCGGCGACGTCTCAGGGGCGAGCAGCATCACGGCGACCAACGGTATCAGGACGCACATAATGCCCGTGGCCGATCCGTACGCCAACGTCTCGCCTCCCGCGAGGCCGAGTTGCACCAACGCCAAGATCACGGTCAACGCCAATGGAAAAACCAACTCGCTCGACCCCGGCTGCTACATGGGCAGCATTACGGTCAATGCCGGCGCAACCCTGAACCTTAGTCCAGGCATCTATTATCTGGACGGAGCAAACTTGAGCGTCGCCGGAAACGCCACCATCACGGGCAGCGGTGTGACCCTGGTGTTTACGGGCTCGGGAAGCGACTGGGGCACCGCTTCAATCGGCAGCAACGCCACCGTCGACCTGACCGCACCGACCAGCGGCCCCACGAAAGGCATCGTCATGTACGGCGACCGCAACATGCCGGCCGGGACTGCCTTCAATCTCACCGGCGGCAGCACACAGAACTTCGGCGGTGCCATCTACCTGCCAAAGGCTAACCTCAGCTTCAGCGGCGGCAACGGCACGAGCACATCCTGCACCAAAATCATCGCGGACACGCTGACATTCAGCGGCACGTCGAACCTCCAGGTCAATTGCAGCGCGCTCGGCACCGCGACGATAGGTTCGCAAACCGCCCAGCTCATCGAATGAGGTTTGGACCATGCAAAGCCAGAACTTCTCATCCAAGCGCCACCGTCGACTGCTTAATTCGCTGACGGGGCACGTCCGCGCCGCCGTCCGCGACAAGAGTGGCGTCGCGGCCGCCGAATTCGGCATCCTGATCCCGGTGTTGTCTCTGATGGCCGTTTCGGTGACAGACATCGGGCTTGCCCTCTATCGCAAGATGCAGGTCGAAAATGCCGCACAAGCGGGCGCACAATACGCAATTGCGCGCGGCTTTAACGAGAGTGGCATTTCCTCCGCCGTAACAAGCGCCACCAACGCCACAAACATCACTGCTTCACCTGCGCCGGTCCAATTTTGCGGCTGCCCAACGAGTACGGGGGTTAGCGCCGTCACTTGCGGGACCGCCTGCCCCGGCGGCGCGCAGGCCGGAACATACACGACGGTCTCGGCGCAAGCGACGTACTCTACGCTGATCGATTACCAGATCGTGGCGGCCACATACACTTATAGCGTGCAGTCCACTGCGAGGCTGCAGTGAAACTCACGGCGCTATGGCGAGACAATCGGGGCGCATCGGCGCTGGAATTTGCGCTGACCGCTCCGGTGTTCTTCCTGTTCATATTTGGCATCATCGAATTCGGGCTGCTGTTCTGGACTCAGCTGGGGATCCAGCACGGGAGCGAGATGGCGGCGCGTTGCGCAACCGTCAACAGCACGCTCTGCCCAAGCAGCAGCGCCATCACGAGCTACGCGGCCCAGCAGGCGTACGGCCTCACGCTCCCTGCGGAGACGTTCACCTTTGCCACGTCAGCATGCGGCAACGAGGTAAGTGCGAATTATGCATTTACGTTTCCGCAGATTCTCAACCTCTCTCCAGTGACGCTGACCGCCCGGGCCTGCTTTCCGAGTTGATGTCGTGGACAGGATGAATGTCTGCAGGGATGGGGCGAGCGCAACCATTCCGCCAGCGTAACACGCGCGCGCAACTTCTCGCACGAGCTGGGGATGGAGACGATGTGCACGCGCACCAGAATCGCCACTCCGCAGCCGAAATGTTTTCCGTCGTTTCAATCCGCGTTGCATCGAATAGTACTTGCGCTTCGTAGTTAGTAATTTCGCGCTGTAGTTGGATTTTTCGTCGCAGTCCGGCGTCCTTAAGTTGTTCGACGAAGTCTTGCTGAAACAGAGCGCTGCTAAACTGCGTGTTAGGTAATTAGCCCTGCTCTTTTTATCGCACAGACGATCAGGTCAACCAAACGGCCATTGAGCTTTGGAATTGGCGCAGTCTGTGAACGGGCTCATATCGAAGAGCTATCTGACGGGCTACGATCACCTCGAAATCCGCGGTGGAATATCTGTAAATTCAAAGTCAATCGATGGGGGTGATCATGCCCATCATACTGGACTTGCTCTATCGCGAATATTGCCGCGCCCGCCTCGCTGAAATGCGCAAACAGCTTCTGATCGCAGCTGAACGCTTTGAAGCACTCGAAGCGGACTATCTCGTTTCGGATCAGAGTGACGACAAGAGGGCGGCGGTACACCGCAAGGCCAACCGGACCGCGCCGAATTGAAGCGGCCAAGACCGGCATCTCTCCCGCGTGGCAGCGACCAAGCAATTGGCAGCAGTTTGCGAGGCTGCGATGAACACACCCGAATGCTATACCGTCTTGGTGACCTGCGTCTCGTGCCTGACCATTATCGGATTGATGGTCGTCGGGGCGTGGTGAGCATGACTGGCTGCTGAAGCGGGGAGCTTTGGCGAGTGCGGAACGAAGTTGGTGGGCACGCTAAGCTTTGCCCACCCTACGAGATCAGCGTCTGGTGAAGCGACGCTCGCGCGCCTTGTAGAGTTGGTTGCTGATCAATTGCCGCAGCTTGGCCGGGTCGTCGAATTCGAGCTGGACGGCGAACGGCACGATGCCGGCGGGCACGCCTTCGCTGCCATGCAGGCGCGCAAGATCCTTTTCCGTCGTCACCAGCGTCAACTGCTCGCGCTGGGCTTCCGCTGCGAGCGCGGCGAGCTCCTCGCGCGAGAACATGTGATGATCGTCGAAGCGGCGCGTGCGCGTGACCTCGATGCCACTGGCCTGCAATGTGCGGAAGAAGCGCTGGGGATCGCCGATGCCGGCGAAGGCGAAGACGCGCCTGCCGAGCAGCTGCGCGAGCGACGCCGCATCCGGCTTCAAGCGCGCGCGCAGCTCGGGCCTGTTGCGCTTGGCGAGTTCGGCGGCGACATCGTTGGCGGCGCGGCCGTCCCCGATCAGCACCAGCGCGTCAGTACGCGCGAGCTGCGCCTGCAGCGGCGCGCGCAGGGGACCGGCGGGAAACACCGCACCGTTGCCGAGGCCGCGCTCGCTGTCGATCACGATCAGCGAGGTATCCTTCAAAAGACTCGGGTTCTGGAAGCCGTCGTCCATCAGGATCACGGTGGCACCTCGCGACTTCGCCAGCGCCACGCCATCGAGGCGGTCGCGCGCGACGGCGACAGGAACATCGCGCGCCATCATCAAGGGCTCGTCGCCGACGTCAGTCGCGGTGTGGCGCTCGCGATCGACCATCACCGGGCCCTGCAGGCGCCCGCCATAGCCGCGGCTCAGCACCACCGGCGTCTCGCCGAGCTCGCGCAACAGCTTGGTCAACGCCAGCACGGTCGGCGTCTTGCCGGCGCCGCCGACATGGTAATTGCCGACGCAGATCACGGGGATGCCGGCATCCACGCCCTTGCCCAGCATGCGCCGTTCGGTGATCGCGCCGTAGAGCGCACCGAGCGGCCACAGCGCGTGCGACTGAAGAGAACGTGGCCGGTACCAGAAGGCCGGCTCACGCATTGGCGGCTCCCATCTCGATCCGCAATTGCAGCAGATACGGCTCGAGCGCGGTCATGGTGCGGTTGAGCGCGCCGCCGAGTTGCTCGACGACGCCGGCACCTGCCTGCTGCATCTTGTCGCGCAACGTGGGATCAGCCAGCAGCTGGCCGAGCTGCTTGACCAGGAGCTCCTGCGTATCGGCCTGGCGCGCGCCGCCGCTTGCATCGAGCGCCTCATAGACCTCGGTGAAGTTGAAGACGTGCGGACCGTGGACGATGGCGGCCCCGAGCTTGATCGCCTCGATCGGGTTCTGCCCGCCGTGGCGGATCAGCGATCCGCCCATGAACACGATCGGCGAGAGGCGATAGAACAGGCCGAGCTCGCCCATGGTGTCGGCGACGTAGACGTCGGTCGCGGCCGTCGGCAGCTCCTCGCGCGAGCGCAAGGCGGGCTTCAGGCCCGACGCCGTGACGAGGCCCGCGATCGAGGAGCCGCGATCGGGATGCCGCGGCACGATCACGGTCAGAAGCTGCGGGAAGAAGCCGACGAGGCTGCGATGCGCCGCGACCAGCATCTCGTCCTCGCCCGGATGGGTCGAGGCGGCGACGATGATCGGCCGCCCGCGCGTCATCGCCATCAGCCGTTCGAGCTTGGCGGGATCGGCCGGCGGCGCCGGCACGTCGAGCTTGAGATTGCCCGTGGTGACGACGTCGCGGCTGCCGAGCGTGGAGAAGCGCTCCGCATCGGTCCTGGACTGCGCCAGACAAATATCGAACCGCGACAGCAGTGCCGAGATGGTGCCGTGCATCCGCCGCCAGCGCGGGAAGGAGCGCGGCGACATCCGCCCGTTGATCAGCACCATCGGCACCCGCCGTGCGGCGCCCGCCAGGATCAGGTTCGGCCACAAATCGGATTCGATGAACAGCGCCAGCGACGGCTGCCAATGGTCGAGGAAGCGCGCGACATAACGCGGGGAATCATACGGCACGTATTGATGGATGACGTCGGGCGGAAAGCGTTTTGCGACGACCGCCGCCGAGGTGACGGTGCCCGAGGTGAGCAGGATGCGCAAATTGAGATCGCGCAGGCGCTCGATCAGGGCGGCGGCGGCCAGCACCTCGCCGACGCTGGCGCCGTGGATCCAGACCAGCGGGCCGTGCGGGCGCACGTCGCGGGACAGGCCCCGCCGTTCGCCGACCCGCGCGGGGTCTTCCTTGCCCTGCTTCAAGCGCCGCTTGATCAGCGCAGGGGCGAGCGGCACCAGGCCGCTAGCCAGGCGCCGGTACATCCGCAGCGTGATCGGCAGCGCAATGGGCAGCGATTTAGGCATCTTCCGGTCCCGGGCGGCCGAGCTGCGCATAGGCGCGCCGGGTCGCCTCGTTCAGCGTGTCCTCCAGTTCCTGCCGCAGCGCTTCCATCATGGCGGCGTCGGCATCTGCGGGAACGTGGATTTCCTTGATGCCGACCAATGCGCCCCGGCCGAACGGCAGATTGATGGTGGTGCGGTCCCAGTTCTTGAGCCGGATGAAGCGGCTGGTCGCCATCGCGAAAGGCATGATCGGCCGTCCCGATTCCCGTGCCAGCATGATGATGCCGAGCCCGGCCACGCGGGAGCGCTTGGGGACATCGGCGGTCAGCGCGACATTACAACCGTCCTGGAGCGTCCGCACCATTTCCTTGAAGGCGCCGACCCCGCCCTTGCGGTGGAAGGCCCCGCCATGATCGCCGGAACCACGGATCGTGCCGATGCCGAGCCGCTCGGCGGCGATGGCGTTGAACTCGCCGTCGCGGTGCCGCGAGATCAGGACCCTGGCCTTGTACCAGTCCTTGTTCTTGATGAAGGGGGTGAGGAAGTGCTGGCCGTGCCAGAAGGCGAAGATGGCCGGGATCTGCGGCTCGACGATGTCATAGACGTCGGGCGGATCGAACGTGAATTTGTTGGTCCGCCAGACAAAGCGCAGATATTCGGCCGCCAGGACCCCGACGGCACGCTGAACGAAGCTGCTTCGCAGCGTATTGCGAAGCAGTTTTTTCAACGCGCCGGTTCTTGATTCGGGTCGAGCAGCCGGTGGAGATGGACGATGAAATAGCGCATCTGCGCATTGTCGACCGTGCTCTGCGCCTTGGCCCGCCAAGCGGCGTGGGCCGTCGCGTAGTTCGGATAGAGCCCGACGATCTCGACGTCGTCCAGGTTCTTGAAGATGTTGCGCTCGAGATCGACGAGCTCTCCGCCGATGACGAGGTGAAGCAGTTGTTGCGGGGCACTATCTGGCATGGGTTCTCTTTCTAACGGGCTGCCCGGCAAAGCAGTGGTCGACAGGCACGCGAAAGCGCTTCAGGCCAAAGGACGGTTTCGAAAATGCGCGACAATGCTCGCATGACGATCGCGTCCCGCTGCCACCAGCACCCCGTGGGCCACTTCCCGGCGGTTATAGAGGATGGGATCTCCGGAGAGGTCGCTCATCCTACCATCCGCTTCCTGCACGATCAAATCGGCCGCCGCAAGGTCCCAATCATGGCTGTTGCCGCCCGCAAAAGCCGCATCCAGCGTGCCATGGGCGACCCGGCAAAGCCGGAGCGCGAGCGAGCCGATTCGCGGGTGCAGCTTGATCTCGCCGGGCGAGGTCTTCAGGCGTTCGACCAGGGGTTTTGGGCCGGCCACGCGCGAGAAATCGAGCTCGGATCCGGAGGTCGCCCGCACGGCCGTGCCGTTGAGCGTCGTGCCTTGCCCTCGGACCGCAAAGAAGAACTCGTCGCTGCTCGGTGCGAACACCGCAGCGAGAACGGGCGTGGCGCCCTCGACCAGCGCAACGCTGACACACCATTCGTCATGGCCGCCCAGATAATTGCGCGTGCCGTCGATGGGATCGACCACCCAGGTGAGCCGCCGCGACAGCCGCGTGGAATCGTCGGCGCTCTCCTCGGAGAGCCAGCCGTAGTCGGGCGTCGCGGCGCGCAGGCGCGCTTCGAGCAAATCGTTGACGGCGATGTCGGCTTCCGACACCGGGGAGGACGCGCCCTTGATCCACTTCTTCAGCTCGGTGCGGAACATCGACTGCGCGAGCGCGCCCGCCTCCCGCACCGTGTCTTTCAGCAGCGCCGCGTCGCGGGTCAGGATGGTTGCGTCGAGGGAGTTCGCGTCAGCGTCCGCCAAGCGTCAAACCCTCGATGCGCACCGTCGGCGCATTGATGCCGTAGCGGAATTCGAGATTGTTCGCCGGCTGCATCGACTTGAAGATCTCGAACAGATGGCCGGCGATCGTCACCTCGCTGACGGGATAGGTGATCTCGCCGTTCTCGATCCAGAAGCCGGAGGCGCCGCGGCTGTAATCGCCGGTGACGCCGTTGACACCGGAGCCGATCAGGTCGGTGACGTAGAAGCCCTGCTTGATGTCGGCGATCAGCTCGGCGGGCGTCGGCGCGCCGGCTTCGAGATGCAGATTGTACGGCCCCGGCGAGGGCGAGGACGAAACGCCGCGATGGGCGTGGCCGGTGGTGGCCAGCCCAAGCTCGCGCGCGGTCGCGCAGTCGAGCAGCCAGGTCGTCAGCACGCCTTCGTCGACCAGCGCTGTCCTCCTCACCGCGACGCCTTCGGCGTCGAAGCTCTGCGAGCGCAGGCCGCGCTTGCGCAGGGGATCGTCGATGATGCGGATGTTCTTGGCGAACAGCTGCTGGCCGAGCTTGTCTTTCAAAAAGCTGGTCTTGCGCGCGATCGAGGCGCCGTTGATGGCGCCGACGAGATGGCCGACCAGCGAGCCCGCGACGCGCGGGTCGAACACGACGGGCACCTTGCAGGTCTCGACCTTGCGCGGATTGTAGCGCGCCACGGTGCGCTCGCCGGCGGAACGGCCGACGGTTTCCGGCGACAGCAGATCGGCGCCGTGCGGCGCCGAGGTGAAATCGTAGTCGCGCTCCATGCCGGTGCCTTCGCCCGCGATGGCGGTGGCCGAGATGCCCTGGCTGGAGCGCAAGTAAGAGCCGTGGAAGCCGGTCGAGGTGACAAGCACCATGCCGCCCATGCCGGCGGAGGCCGAGGCGCCGCCGGATTTTGTGACTCCCTTCACCGCGAGCGCCGCAGCTTCAGCGGCGAGCGCGCGGCGCTCGAGCTCGCTCGTCGCGGGCACGTCGGGATCGAGCAGATCGAGATCGGGGAAGTCGCGCGCCAGCAGCGCGGGATCGGCGAGGCCGACATATTTATCGACCGGCGCGACCTTCGCCATCGCCACCGCGCGTTCGGCGAGCTTGGTCACGGCATCGCCGCTGACGTCGTTGGTCGACACCACCGCCTGGCGCTGGCCGACCAGCACGCGCAGGCCGACATCATCGCCCTCGGACCGCTCGGATTCCTCGACGCGGCCGTCGCGCACCTCGACGCCCTGCGAGACGCCGCGCACCGCGACCGCATCGGCCGCATCGGCGCCTGCGCGCTTGGCCGCCTCCACCAGCCGCTGTGCGAGATCGGACAGCGCGGACTGATCGAACAGGTCGCGATTGGCCTTGGAAGAATCCTGGGGCGAAAGCGTCGAGCTTGGTGAAGGGTTCACAAACGAAATCCTGTTGGGGCGGGGGCGGGCTCGGAACGGCCGAACCCACCAGATGTGCCCAAATGGTGCGGACTTCAAGCATTTTCAGCCCGCAAAAAGCTCAGATTCGCTTCCCCGGCGCAACGTCTCGTCAATCATGCGCGCCAAGGTCTTGTCAATCATGAGCCGTGGTGACGCTGGGTTAACCAGCCTTTTTAAGCGGTTTCGGAAAGGGCCGCGCTAAGGTCCTCGCATCGACCGGGAACATAATCCCGGCGGGGAGAACGAAAGCCGTGAGGCGTCAAACATCAACATGCGGGGTCGCTCCCGCCGGGTCGAGCCGCAGCTTGCGGCTCGACCCCCTTTCCCTTCCGGTCCGCTTCGACGCGCATGACCCGCGCGCCGACGGATACACCAGGCAGATCGAGCTTCATCGCGAGCGTGTCGTGCTGCGCCGTGCCGTCCGCGGCATGCAGATGGCGATCAACGTTCGCGTCAGCGATTTCACCGGCGTCGCGCTGCGCGGCAATGACGAGGCGCAGGCGCTCGTCCTCGTCCATCGCGACCCCTCACTCTCCGTTCCGCTGCTGGTCGGCGCCGAAGCCAATGAGCTTACCGAGGCCTGGGCGGTCTGGAGCGAGATTTTTGCGCTTCCGCAGCTCGACGAAGGCGCGCGCAAGCCCGCAGCCCGCCGCCGCCGCGCCAACGCAATCCGCGCCCGCCGTCCGAAATTCTTGATGCGCCGGCGTACCGGCATGGTGCGCGAGCTGCCTGTCCATCGCGACGAACGCGAGATCATCGCGAGGAACTGAGCGGCAATCACGGTGCCGTAGGGTGGGATAGCCGAAGGCGTAACCCACCAATATCTATCCGCATGGAAAGCAAAGTGGTGGATTACGCTTCGCTAATCCACCCTACGGATTCGCGTTACGCCGCCCGCATCACCGCGTCGGCGAGCAATCCCGCAAACAGCAGCGCGCCCGCATGCTTGTTCGACTTGAACAGGCGCAGGCACAGTTCGGGATCGTCGATCCTCAAGCGCACGATCTGCGAAGCGAGATGCGCGGCAAAGGCCGCAAGACCGAGCCAGGCCGGCCAGCGCACGTCGCCTGAGGCCAGCGCGACGCCGATCAGCACCACCGCAAGCCCGTAGAACAGGATCAGCGCCTGATGCGTATGCGCGCCGAACAAACGCGCAGTGGACTTGACGCCGATCAACGCGTCGTCCTCGGCGTCCTGATGCGCATAGATGGTGTCATAGCCGATCACCCAGGCGATCGACCCTGCATAGAGCACCAGCGCGGTGAGGTCGATGCGTCCGAAGGTGACGGCAAAGCCCATCAGCGCCCCCCAGGAGAAGGCAAGCCCGAGGAAGACCTGCGGCCACCAGGTGACGCGCTTCATGAAAGGATAGATGGCGACGACCGCGAGCGAGGCGATACCAGTCGCGACGGCAAAGCGGTTGAACTGGAGCAGCACGACGAGACCGATCACGGCCTGCGCGATCATGAAGGCGAGCGCCTGCTTCACGGTGATCTGTCCCGCGGGCAGCGGCCGCGAGCGGGTGCGCTCGACCTTGGCATCGAGGTTGCGGTCGGTGATGTCGTTCCAGGTGCAGCCCGCGCCACGCATTACGAAGGCGCCGATGAAGAACAGGATGATGGTGAGCGGCAGGCGGCTGGCATCGTGCGCGATGCCGGCGGCAAGCGCCGCCGACCACCAGCAAGGCATCAGCAGAAGCCAGGAGCCGATCGGACGATCGAAGCGGGACACGCGCAAGTAAGGCCGCGCCCATTGCGGCGCGAGCGTATCGACCCAGTTGCCGGTGGAGTCGGCAACGCGGGCGGATGTGTCGTTCATCGGGTCAGAACGTTGCCGTTGAGCGTATCGAACGTGCTGCCGCCCTTCTTGCCGGCATTAGCCTCGGGCGCCGAGCCCGAACCCAGCACCTCGCTCAGTGACGGACCGGCCGCACCGCGCGGCTGGTTCTGCATCTGCTGCGCGACGTTGCAGACCTTGGTCTGCATGGCCTCGGTGTTCTTGTGGCCGTCCTTCATCTGCGCGCCGATCTGCGGCGGGATTCCGCATTTGGCGGCGTTGGTCTCGATGTACTTGATCATCTTCGTTTCAGCCTGGCTGAAATTGCGGATCAGCTTGCAGGCCTCGTCCGGCGGCGCATGACGGTCGCTCGCGGCCTTGATCGCCTTGCCGCGCTTCTCGGCCTCCTCGCGCAGAGGAACGAAAGCCTTCATGCAGTCCTCACCCGGGGCCTGCGTCGGAGGGGCCGCACTGAACGCGCCAGCGCCGCCGAGCGGCGCTGCGCCGTTCACCGGAAACGAGGATTGCGGCGCCGTGCCGACGGAGGCCGTCGGCGCCGAGCCGTTCACGGGCGGAAATGCCGAACTGCTCGCGGCCTGGTTTGGCAGCGGCGCCGGGAAGGCGCTCTGCGCATAGGCGCCCGCGGCACCCATGGTGACCATGGCGGCAGTGATCGGAACCATCAGATGACGGATCATCAAGGCAGTCTCTCCGGCAGGAGCTTACGGGGTTCGGCGTCTTCCCAATTGAAGCGCAACCAGCGTGCTCGCGTTTTTACGATTCCCGCCGGCGCTTAACAACCCGCCGAATAGGGCAAGAGCGCGGCGCGGGGACGCACCGATTAGGCGATATTTACCCCCAAAACTACTGGTTTGGGTTAAGAACGGCCCCAAATCGGACCTTTGAACGATGCCATCCTACGATTTTCGCGCTCCCCGCCTGTTCGTCGATGCCCCTCTCGCCCAGGACGCCAGGGTTCCGCTCGACCGCGACCAGAGCAATTATCTCGGCAATGTGCTGCGACTGGCGGCCGGGGCCGAGGTCCTGGCCTTCAACGGTCGCGACGGCGAGTGGCAGGCCGCGATCGAAGGCCGCAAGCGGCCGGACGGCCTCGTGATCCTGCAGCAGACCCGGCCCCAGGACCGGCTCGCCGACCTCACTTATGTCTTCGCCCCGCTCAAGCATGCCCGGCTCGACTACATGGTCCAGAAGGCCATCGAGATGGGCGCCGCCAGCTTGCAGCCGGTCCTGACCAGGTTCACCCAGGCCTCCCGGGTCAACACCGAGCGGATGCGGGCCAATGTGGTCGAAGCGGCGGAGCAATGCGGCATCCTCAGCATTGCCAGCGTCGGCGAGCCGGTGCCGCTGGAGCGATACCTCGGTCAGCGCCCTGCCGACCGGCTGCTCATCTTTTGCGATGAGGCGGCGGAAGTCCAAAACCCCGTTCAGAGCCTGCACGGCGCGCGCGAGGCCGAAGACGGTATCGACGTGCTGATCGGCCCCGAAGGCGGTTTTGCCGAGGAAGAGCGGGCGCTGCTGCTGCGGCAGCCCAGGATCCTGCGGCTGGCGCTCGGCCCCCGCATCATGCGGGCCGACACGGCCGCCGTCGCCGCGCTGGCGCTGGTGCAGGCGGTGCTGGGCGATTGGGGCGGCAAGACCTAGCGGCAGGTGAAGCCGAGTTGGACGGGTCGTGCCGCGGGCGCCTTCAACCTCTCCCGCTTGCGGGGGAGGTCGGCGCGAAGCGCCGGGTGGGGGCTCTCTCCACTCGGGGATTTCATCCATAGACCTCAGGCGATCCCGACGCGGAAGCACCCCCACCCCGGCCCTCCCCCGCAAGCGGGAGAGGGAGGGCAGCGGTTTCGCGGCGCATTGCCCGCCCGTTAAGCGATTGATCCTTTGGAGGTCGAAACCGCTGTCGGGCCATGCTAAGGGCTGCGCCAATTCGCTTGCCTCCCCTTGCCCCTTGCCCTGCCCGGTTCCACCGGGACGATGGACCCCTGAGATGACCGCGACTGCCACCTCAAATGCTGCCGGCTCCGCCGCCTGGGCGGATACGCTGCTCTTGTCGTTCGCGCAGGCCGGCTATGTCAGGGCCGAGCCCGCGATCCTGCAGCCGGCCGAGCCGTTCCTGGACCTCTCCGGCGAGGACATCCGCAAGAGCCTGTACCTGACGAGCGACCTGTCGGGCGAAGAGCTCTGCCTGCGCCCGGACCTCACCATTCCCGTCGCCCGCGACTATCTTGCCTCCGGCCGGGCCGGCCAGCCCGCCGGGTTCAGCTATCTCGGCCCGGTGTTTCGATACCGCAGCGGCCAGGCCAGCGAATTCCTTCAGGCCGGCATCGAATCGTTCGGGCGTCAGGACCGCGCCGCGGCCGACGCCGAGATGCTGGCGCTGGCGCTGGAGGCGACGGCCGCCTTCGGCGTCCGCGACGTCGAGATCCGCACCGGCGATGTCGCGCTGTTCAACGCGCTGCTCGACGCGCTCAACCTCTATCCCGTCTGGCGCCGCCGCCTGGTCAAGGATTTCAACCGCAAGATCAGCCTGGAGCAGGATCTGGAGCGGCTGGCGGCCGCGGCCACCGCGACGCGCAGCGAATACGAGGGCGTGCTGGCGGCACTTGCCGGCTCCGACCGCAAGGCGGCGCTCGCCTTCGTCACCGACCTGATGTCGATCGCCGGCACCACCAATGTCGGCGGCCGCACCACGGCCGAGATCGCCGACCGCTTCCTCGAGCAATCGACGCTGAAGGGCGGCGCACTGCCGCGCGAGGCCATCGCCGTGCTCAAGCGTTTCCTCTCGATCGCGGGCAATCCCGACGATGCCGTCGCCGAGCTGCGCGCGCTCACGACTGACGCGAAGCTCGATCTCGCCTCGGCGATCGATCAGTTCGAGAGCCGGGTCGGCTTCATGGCCGCGCGCGGCATCGACGTGAAGCAGACGCGCTTCTCGACCGCGTTCGGGCGCGGGCTCGATTATTACACCGGCTTTGAATTCGAGCTGCATCACAGGGGCAACGGCGCCGAGCCGCTGGTCGCCGGCGGCCGCTATGACGGGCTGATGACCCAGCTCGGCTCGGCAACTCCGATCCCCGCCGTCGGCTTCTCGGTCTGGGTGGACGCGCTGAACCGCATCGGCCGCAAGGTGGGAGCTTAAGTCATGAGCGCGCCATTCGTTCTGGCCGTTCCCTCCAAGGGCCGCCTGCAGGAAAACACCGAAGCCTTCTTCGCCCGTGCCGGCCTCAAGCTGTCGAAGGCCGGCGGCGCCCGCGACTATCGCGGCACCATCGCAGGGCTGGACAATGTCGAGGTCGCCTATCTATCGGCGAGCGAGATCGCAGCGCAGCTGTCGCGCGGCTTCGCCCATCTCGGCGTCACCGGTGAAGACCTAGTGCGCGAGAATATCGCCGATGCCGACAAGCGCGTGTCGCTGATCGAGGGGCTCGGCTTCGGCTATGCCGACGTCGTCGTCGCGGTGCCGCAGGCCTGGATCGACGTCCGCACCATGGCCGATCTCGACGACGTCACCACCGGCTTCCGCGAACAACATCATATGCGGATGCGGGTGGCGACCAAGTTCATCAACCTCACCCGCGCCTTCTTCCAGAGCCACGGCATCACCGATTACCGCATCGTCGAGAGCGCAGGCGCAACCGAAGGCGCGCCGGCGGCCGGCAGCGCCGAGTTGATCGTCGACATCACCACAACGGGCGCGACGCTCGCCGCCAACGGCCTGCGGGTGCTCGACGACGGCGTGATCCTGCGCAGCCAGGCCAATCTGGTCGCCTCCAAGGACGCCGACTGGTCACCGCAGGCGCGCGAGACCGCGCGCGTCATCCTCGATCACATCGCAGCCAGGGCGCGCGCCAACAAATACCGCGAGGTCCGCACCCGCTTCCGGCAGTGCGATGCCGCCCTGCTCGGCGAAGCCCACAGCCGGTTCGGCGTCGAGGCCCCGTTCGGCGGGCCGACCTCGTCTGGCATGCTGACGCTGCACTGCCCGCCGGGGCAGCTCTATGCGCTGGCGAGCTTCCTGCGCGAGCATGGCGCCGAGACCGTCTCGGTGGTCTCGCTCGACTACGTGTTCGACCGGGAGAACCCGCTGTTCGCCAAGCTCGAGGCGTTCCTGCGGCGGTGAGCCTCAGGTTCGTTCAGCGTAGCGACAGCAAACGGCAGCTACCATATGCTGTTGAGATGAACTTGATCGCCTCTGGAACCTTGATCGATGACGCTGGGCTCTGACGTTTCCGGCATGACGACCACCGCAGTCACCGCCGCGGCGAAGGGATTGTCGATTGTCGTCCCCGTCTACAACGAGGCGGCGGGCCTCGCCGCCCTGCACCAGCGCATCTGCGATCTCGCAAGGACCTTGCGGGAGCGCTATCGGCTCGCTTGCGAAGTCGTCTATGTCGACGACGGCAGCGCCGACGCAACGCTGTCGATCGCGCGTTCGCTGCCGGCTGACGCGATCAGCGTCCAGGTGGTCTCGCTGTCGCGCAATTTCGGCAAGGAAGCGGCGCTGATGGCCGGCCTCGACCACGCCCGGCTCGGCGCCGTGATGTTCATGGACGGCGACGGCCAGCATCCGCCGGCCCTGGTCGAGCAACTGGTGCGGCACTGGATCGATGACGGCTATGACGTCGTCTATACCGCCAAGGCGCATCGCGACAACGAGACCTTCCTGCGCCGCCTCGCCGTGCACGGCTTCTACGCGCTGATCAATTGGGGCGCGCGCCAGAAAATTCCCGAGGACGCCGGCGATTTCCGCCTGCTGTCACCGCGCGCGGTCGCAGCGCTCAGGCAACTGCCCGAGCGCAACCGCTTCTTCAAGGGCCTCGCCAGCTGGATCGGCTTCCGCCAGATCCGCGTCGACTACGAGCCGGCGCCGCGCGCCCATGGCGTCACCACCTTCAACGCCGCGCGATTGCTTGGTCTGTCGATCGAGGGCCTGACCTCGTTCTCGGTGGCGCCGCTGCGCTTCGCCAGCCTGCTCGGCGTGGTGCTCGCGGGCGGCGCGTTCCTGTTCGGCCTGTCGATCCTCTGGGAGGTCTGGACCACCGGCAAGCAGGTGCCCGGCTATCCCTCGCTCGTGGTCGGCCTGATGACGATCGGCGGCGTGCAGCTCATCATGATCGGCATCGTCGGCGAATATATCGGCAAGATCCTCTCCGAGCTGAAGGCGCGCCCGATCTACTTCGTCGCCGAGCACAGCGAGAAGCATTTCGAGGCCGGCAAGGCCGACGAGGCCTCGAGCAGGACGGCAGCCGAATGAGCACCGCCGCGAGCCCGCGGCGGATCTGGCTCTGCGCCGACGATTACGGCATCAGCCCGGGCGTCAACCGCGCCATCCGTGACCTCATCGAACGCGGCCGCCTCAACGCGACCTCGGTGATGATGGTGGGATCTGCGATCGAACGCAGCGAGGCCGAGGCGCTTCAGGCCTCGGCGAAGGAAAGTCCGCGCTGCGCGATCGGATTGCACGTCACGCTGTCGGCGCCGTTCCGGCCGCTCACCATGCATTTCCGCCCCCTCGATGGCGACATGTTCATGCCCTTTCCGAAGCTGCTGCGCGCCGGCCTTGCGCGGCGGCTCGACCGCGAATTCTTTCGTGCCGAGGTGAAGGCGCAGCTCGCGGCCTTCGTGGACGCCTTCGGCCGCGCGCCAGATTTCGTCGACGGCCATCAGCACGTGCAGCTCTATCCGCAGGTGCGCGACGGCTTTGTCGATGCGGTCGTCGAGGCTGCGCCACAGGCCTGGGTGCGCCAGGGCGGCCGCAAGCTGCCGCTGGCGCAGCGGCTGGCCTCGCCCAAAGCCATGGTGCTCGACATCCTCAGCGCACAATTCCGCCGCCGCGCCGGCGGCGCCGGCCTCAGCTTCAATCCCGGCTTTGCCGGCGCCTATGATTTTACGCGCGGGGCCGATTTCGGCGAGCTGATGCGGCAGTTCCTGGACGGCCTGCCCGACGGCGGCCTCGTGATGTGCCATCCCGGCTTCGTCGACGATATCCTCGCCAGCCTCGATCCAATGACCGACGTCCGCGAGCGCGAGTACGGGTATCTGAAGAGCGACGCCTTCGCCCGCCTGCTGGCCGACAGCAACGTGACATTGGCATGAAACCGGCGAAAAGCGGGCCAAGGGGCCGCTAAGGGGCAGCTTGTCGCATACCGAAATTTAATCCGGCCGGCACTGTTGGGGCCACAATGGAACCCTACATCTCCTGCGCGCTTGGTTTTGCGCGAAGGAGACAGATCATGACGCCGCAGGAACGCCAGCTCGTCGACGACCTTTTCGACCGGCTTTCAAAGCTGGAAAATGCACCGCGCGATCCCGACGCGACCACCGCGATCTCCGACGGGTTGCGCAAGGCCCCGGGCGCCGTCTATGCGCTGGTGCAGACCACACTGCTGCAGGACGAAGCGCTGAAGCGCGCCCATAACCGCATCCAGGAGCTGGAAGCGGCCCATGCGCCCGAGCCGGCCCAGTCCGGTGGTTTCCTCGATACCATGCGCGACACGCTGTTCGGATCGAGCCCGTCGCGTGGCTCGGTTCCGAACGTCCCGCCGCGTGACGCGCGACCGGTCTGGAACAGCGGCCAGGCGATGCAGCAGTCCCAGCCGGGCTATGGCGCACCTCCTCCCTATGGACAGGCTTACGGCCAAGGTCAGGGCCAGGCCCCGGGTTATGGCGCCCCGCCGGTCGGCGGTGGCGGCGGCTCGTTCCTCGGCACGGCGGCGGCAGCCGCGGCCGGCGTGGTCGGCGGCTCGCTGCTGCTCTCGAGCATCCGCGGCATGATGGGCGGAGGTCACCAGCAGGCCTTCGGCGACACCAACGCGCTCGGCGACCGCAGCGCTGGTGGAAGTCCTTGGGGCGGCAGCGATCAGTCCGGCGGCTCGCTCGCGCGCGACGCCGGCCTCAACGACATCGGATCGAACCGCGATTCCGGCCAAGATTCTCGTCAAGGCTTCGTCGACCAGGCCTCGAACGACCGCGACAACAACGACCAGAACTACGACGACGATCACGACGACAATACGGACATGGCCGACGACAGCGATTTCGGCGACGACGACGGCGGCAGCGATTACGCGTGAGGCTCAAAACGAAGCTCAATGCAAAGGGCCGCCCCTATAGAGGCGGCCTTTTTTTGCGTCTTGCTTAGAACCTCTTCCCTTCTCCCCTTGTGGGAGAAGGTGGCATAGGCGGCCTTCGGCCGCCGTTCTTAAGAACGCCGAAGCGAAGCTTCGGCTATGGCGCCGGATGAGGGGTTCTCTCCGCTCGCGAAAGCGTTCGTGAGGAGAGAGACCCCTCACCCGGCTTCGCTTGCAGCGAAGCCACCCTCTCCCACAAGGGGAGAGGGTAAAAAGACATCACATCACCACGACCTTGGTGCCGACATTGACGCGGCCGTAGAGGTCGATGACGTCCTCGTTGCGCATGCGGATGCAGCCCGAGGAGACGTTGGTGCCGATGGTCCAGGGCTCGTTGGAGCCGTGGATGCGGTAGAGCGTCGAGCCGAGATACATCGCACGCGCGCCGAGCGGATTTTCCGGGCCGCCTTCCATGTGCCGGGGCAGATCGGGCCGGCGTGCGATCATCTCCGCCGGCGGGGTCCAGTCCGGCCATTCGCGCTTGGCGGTGATCGACTTCACGCCGGACCAGGTGAAGCCGGGGCGACCGACGCCGATGCCGTAGCGCATCGCGCGGCCGTTGCCCTCGACGAGGTAGAGAAACTTGTTCGGCGTATCGACCACGATCGTGCCGGCACTTTCCTTGCCGCTATAGTCAACAACCTGTTTCTCGAATTTCGGATCGAACTGGCGCTGCCGCGGGTCGACTGCTTCCTGCTGCAGACCTGCGCCTTGCTGATATCCACCCTGCATCTGCGGCTCGCCCATCGGCGGCAGGCGACGCTGGTCGTAATAGCCCGGCTGCTGCTGATACACCGGCCGCTCGGGCGCGTAGGCGGGGCCGCGGCCCGGACCGTCGCCGAACAGGAATTCGATGAAGCCGCCGCCCATGTTTGCATTGGAGGCGACGCGCACCGGCGCCGGCGGCACGCGCGGCTGATAGAGCACCGCGGGCGGATCGTTCGGCACGGTGTTGTCGAAGGCGCTGGCGCCGCTGATGCCGGCAATGAAGGTGCAAGCGCTGCCAAGCAGCGCGACAGACATTTTCTTGAACATCGACGTACTCTGTACTGTTTCGTCTAGATCACATGCGTCGTGCAGGGCTGGTGGCTGATCCGCGCCCTTCGACGTGGTCAATAAAAAGCAAAAGCCGTTTTGTTTGGTAAACGTATCAGGCGTTTCGATTCACCACGTCGCCAGCGGGCCCGCAATTTGGCGATCAGCGTTTATTTTCGATGAACGCCGCACGAGCATGGTTAATCGCGTCTTTGCGCGCCGTCGCGCGCGGCCGCAACGACAGTTCCTGCTGTGAACTTCGTGTTAAATCGCTTCTGCCTACAAAGACGCGTGAGTGAGGTGGGGGGAGTGTCCTGATGGCTGTTCACCGCAAACGTTTTCGTGTCGAGGATATCGCCGGTGGCGAGATGCCCATTCTAGACGTAACTGAAGAGGCAGGGCCGATGCACAGCGAGATCATGGCCGAGCTGCGCGCGATCCGCGCCCAGATGGCGAAGGGCATCACGGCTGCCCCGCTGTCCGGCAGCGCCGCGATGGCGGCGATCGACGCGTCGACGGCGCATGAGCTGTCCGAAGCGCGCACCATGCTCGAGACCTACCGGGCGCAGATCGAGCAGTGCGAGAAGCTGAAGGTCGAGCTCGACCTCATCCACGACGCCATCGACCGCACCAAGCGCGAGATCGCGACCCTGCACGGCAAGAGCTTCGACGGCGGCGAGATGGCCAAGGTCAATGGCGAGCTCGGCGCGGTGGTCGGCGGCACCGAACAGGCGACCCAGCAGATCCTCGAAGCGGCCGAATCGATCGACCAGGCCGCCAGCGCGATGTCCAAGGTGGACTCGGCCGATCAGCAGAAGCGGCTCGCCGACGACATCCAGGAACGCGTCATCTCGATTTTCGAAGCCTGCAACTTCCAGGACCTGACCGGCCAGCGCATCAGCAAGGTCATGACCACGATGAAGTTCATCGAGCAGCACATCAATGCGATGATGGAGATCTGGGGCGGCGTCGACGCGATCAAGGCCCATGTGCCGGCGCCGGTCGACCAGCGCAGCGAGGACGAAAAGCTCCTCAACGGTCCCAAGCTCGCCGGCGACGTCGGCCACGCCTCGCAGGACGACATCGACGCGCTGTTCGACTGAGCGCGCGAGATAGAGACAAAGCAAAACGCCGGCCCTGGGGCCGGCGTTTTTGTTTTTGGGAGGCACAACCGTAGGCGCACTTCCCCTTCTCCCCTTGTGGGAGAAGGTGGCGCGAAGCGCCGGATGAGGGGTTGCTTCCGCGAATTCAAACAAGAGACAGACTCGGGGAGAGAGACCCCTCACCCGTCTCGCCGCTACGCGGCGAGCCACCCTCTCCCACAAGGGGAGAGGGTGCAGCGCGACGTAACGTTAGAACATCACGCCCTCGGCGCGCAGCGGACGTAGACCATGTTGCCGTAGCGGGTGGCGGCGTCCTTGTCGATGAAGCGGGTGATCAGGACGCGGCCGTCGAAGGAGACGATCTCGCGGTCCTGCTCGCCGGGGGTCGGACCGGCCGGACCGATATAGTTCTTGCCGCTGGGCGAGCCCTTCAGCCGCAGCTCCTGCGGCGTTGCCTGGTCGGCCAGATGCATGATCACGCCGCCGGAGGAGCCGGCGGTGATCACATAAGGATTCTTGCACTGAGCCCTCGCCGCGGCCTCGGTGCGGGCGCGGTCGGCCGGGTTCTGGAACGAGGCAAGGCCCCAGCGGCCGACGATCTCGTCGGAGCGGATGGTCGCCGGCATTTCCGGACCGGTGCCGGGCTCGGCCTCGGGCGGCGGGGTCGACGAGGAGAAGGACGGCAGGCTCATGCCGCCGCCGCAGGCGCCGAGCAGCAGCGCCAGGCAAGAGGCAGCCGCCAGGTTGGCGACCGTGCGCGCGTGAGCTGAACTGATCATGGCATTCCCCCGAACAAGACCATGGCCGCACCCCTCTCGCAGCCAAGCGCAAAAACGCTGCCGGAGCAATGACGTCCTTCTGTACGCCGCCGCCCCGAACAAATTTCCAATGCCACCATCCTATATCCGCCTCACCAATCGCTTAACCACCTTTGCTTGACAGGATCGCGGCCAAGCCATATTCCCGGGCGCACTATTAGCACTCGGAAAGCCCGATTGCTAAGCGCGCCGTTCGATCCTCGGGACGAGGGGGAACGGAAGCGCCGCCCCACCCACTTCCACTACTTCCGAAGCGAGCCTCCAAAGGGAAACGTCATGGCTAAATCCAAATTTCGTCCGCTGCATGACCGTGTCGTGGTCAAACGTATCGACGCCGAGGAAAAGTCCAAGGGCGGCATTATCATTCCGGACACCGCCAAGGAAAAGCCGTCCCAGGGCGAGGTTGTCGCCATCGGCCCCGGCGGCCGCGACGAGACCGGCAAGCTGATTCCGATCGACCTCAAGGTCGGCGACCGCGTGCTGTTCGGCAAGTGGTCGGGCACCGAGGTCAAGATCGACAACGAAGAGCTCCTGATCATGAAGGAGTCGGACATCATGGGCGTTCTGGCCTAAGGCCGTCCGCCTGAACGGCCGCTGAATGTCATGCCCGGATCGCGCGATCCGGGCATCCATCATTCCGCCGGCCACATTCCGAACCAAGACACAACACGAAACACAAGGGATTGCAGACCATGGCTGCCAAAGACGTCAAGTTTTCCGGAGACGCGCGCGAACGCATGCTGCGCGGCGTCGATGTTCTCGCCAACGCCGTCAAGGTGACGCTCGGCCCGAAGGGCCGCAACGTCGTCATCGAGAAGAGCTTCGGCGCGCCCCGCATCACCAAGGACGGCGTCACCGTCGCCAAGGAGATCGAGCTCGAGGACAAGTTCGAGAACATGGGCGCCCAGATGGTGCGTGAGGTCGCCTCCAAGACCAACGACCTCGCCGGCGACGGCACCACCACCGCGACCGTGCTGGCCCAGGCCATCGTGCGCGAAGGCGCCAAGGCGGTTGCCGCCGGCATGAACCCGATGGACCTCAAGCGCGGCATCGACACCGCGGTGGCCGCCGTCATCAAGGACATCGAGAAGCGCGCCAAGCCCGTTGCCGCCTCCTCCGAGGTCGCCCAGGTCGGCACCATCTCGGCCAACGGCGATGCCGCCATCGGCAAGATGATCGCCCAGGCGATGCAGAAGGTCGGCAACGAGGGCGTCATCACCGTCGAGGAGAACAAGTCGCTCGACACCGAGGTCGACATCGTCGAGGGCATGAAGTTCGACCGCGGCTATCTCAGCCCCTACTTCGTCACCAACGCCGAGAAGATGACCGCCGAGCTCGAGGACGCCTACATCCTCCTGCACGAGAAGAAGCTCTCGGGCCTGCAGGCCATGCTGCCGGTGCTCGAAGCCGTGGTGCAGTCGGGCAAGCCGCTCGTCATCATCGCCGAGGACGTCGAGGGCGAGGCGCTGGCCACCCTGGTCGTCAACCGCCTGCGCGGCGGCCTCAAGGTTGCCGCCGTGAAGGCGCCGGGCTTCGGTGACCGCCGCAAGGCCATGCTCGAGGACATCGCGATCCTCACCGGCGGCCAGCTGATCTCCGAAGACCTCGGCATCAAGCTCGAGAACGTCACGGTGAAGATGCTCGGCCGCGCCAAGAAGGTGGTGATCGACAAGGAGAACACCACGATCGTGAACGGCGCCGGCAAGAAGCCCGAGATCGAGGCCCGCGTCGGCCAGATCAAGGCCCAGATCGAGGAGACCACCTCGGACTACGACCGCGAGAAGCTGCAGGAGCGCCTCGCCAAGCTCGCCGGCGGCGTCGCGGTGATCCGCGTCGGCGGCGCCACCGAGATCGAGGTCAAGGAGAAGAAGGACCGCGTCGAGGACGCGCTCAACGCCACCCGCGCCGCGGTGCAGGAAGGCATCGTCCCCGGCGGCGGCGTCGCGCTGCTGCGCGCCAAGAAGGCGGTGGGCCGTCTGTCCAACGCCAATGACGACGTCCAGGCCGGCATCAACATCGTGCTGAAGGCGCTGGAAGCCCCGATCCGCCAGATCTCCGAGAACGCCGGCGTGGAAGGCTCGATCGTGGTCGGCAAGATCCTGGAGAACAAGTCCGAGACCTTCGGCTTCGACGCCCAGAACGAGGACTATGTCGACATGGTCGAGAAGGGCATCATCGACCCCGCCAAGGTGGTGCGCACCGCGCTGCAGGACGCCTCCTCGGTGGCCGGCCTCCTGGTGACCACCGAAGCCATGGTCGCCGAGCTGCCGAAGAAGGAAGCTCCGCCCGCCATGCCCGCCGGCGGCGGCATGGGCGGCTTCTAAGCCCTTCCTCATCTTACAGCACTAACGAAGGCCGCCTCCGGGCGGCCTTCTTTTTTGCCGACCCTGCCCCGCCGCTTTCCGATTCAACCGGCGGCCAAAACCCACTACGGTGGCGCCGATTCTGATTGTTTGGGCATGACCCTCTCGGAAAACCGCTTCACACTTTTCCGGATCATGCCCGTTGCCCGAGGATTTCGTCGATGCGCGCGCTCCTGGTTTGTTCGACTGCCCTTCTGGCGGCCCTGCTCGCCGTCTCGCCCGAAGTCGCCTCCGCCCAGATGAAATTGTCGCCCAAGGCCGCCGCGCCGGGCGGAACCGAGACGCGCTATTTCACGTCGATCGACGGGCTGATGGACGGCAATGCCGACGTGATCCTGAAGGAGACGCGCCAGGGCAAGACGGTGACGGCGGCCGTACTCGACGTCTGTTACCCGATCGCGAAAAATTCCGAGCGCAAGGACCGTTTCGTCGTCAATCTCCAGGTTGCCGGCCAGACGCTGACCGGCACGACGCAGAGCCTCGGCGAGAAGGCGCCCGTCAGTGTCAAGCTGCTGCGCAAGCAGGCCGGCGACACGTTCGAGTTCCGCGGCCAGATCAGCATTGGCCAGGCGGTGACCGAGGTCACCTCGCCCGACAATTCCGATCTCAGCGAGAAGGAGTTTCAGGACAACCAGACCTCCGACGACGGCATCACGTCGCAGCCGAAGGATTTCACCGACGTCTCGCCGGAGGCGATCGCGGTGAAGGTCAAGCTGGATGCGGCGACCGAGTTCCTGAAGAGCCTGAAGGGCCAGGCAGTCGAGGTGACGCTGGCGAGCCTCAATGTCGGCTGCGACGCGCTGCGCGCCGGCGAGCAGACCATCAACATGTCGGTCGACCCGGAACGCGCAGCCGCGCTGCTGGCAAAATTCAAGGCGATGCCGGGCGTCACCGCGGCAGGCTGGACCGCGGGCATGACCGAGATGGACCGCACCATCCGTTTCCCCGCCGCCGACTGGCGCGACGGCGACAAGATCAACCGCGACAAGCTCGGGGCCGCAGTTGCGGGCGTGCTGAGCAAGACGCTTGCGGCAAAGCCGGTCTCACAAAGCTTCAACCCGGCGACCGGCAAGCTCAAGCTGGTGTTCAAGCGGCCGAACCAGGATCATCCGGCGCTCGAGCTCACCGACACGATCGAGGTCGCAGGCCTCGTCTCGCCCGACAAGCCCGGCACCACCGACAAGCTGATGCTCTGGATCGGCAGCCCCGCGACCACGACTGCCGACGAGAACAGCGGCGCCAAGCTCAACCTCTCGGACGACGCTTCGGCCGACGAGGAAGGCGATCTGCCCGACGACAACGGATCGGTCGAGGCGCTCGCCAAGGAGCTGAAGGGCCAGCGCTGGGACGCCGACAAGTCGGTGTGGAAGTAGGCGCGCTGAACTATCGTGCCACGGACGCAGCGCAGCACGTTAGTGATGCGCTGCTGAGCCGGGGCCCAGAAGCCACAAGCGAAGTGCTGGATCGATAGGCTGGGTCCCGGCTCTGCGTCGTAGCGCTTGCGCGCTACGCCTTGTCCGGGACACGCGAGACCTAATTCCCGTTGACGCGAAAGCGCAGCGGCCTGGGGCCGATCAGCGTCAGCACATCGCCCTGGCGTTTCCAGGTCTCGACGCTGCCGAGCGCTGCAACCAACTCGTCGTCGGCCTGGGCCTTGGCCTGCGGACAGGATCGATCCTGGATCTGGCCGGGGACGAAGATCACGGTGTTGCCGGCGACCGAGAACTGGCCCTTGCCGCCCTTGCACCAGAGCTCGAGCACGACCTCGCCATTGTCGCCGATCTCGATGTTCGGAATCCGCTTCGAGCCTGCTTGCGGCAACGCCTCCAGCGTCATCTCGGTGCCGAACGGAAAACCGTCCTCGGCGCGCGCGAGCGTGGACATCGCCAGCATTGCAACCGCCGCGCACACCACCTGCCTGAGCAAAACCATGAAACCTCTCGACCGACCTGATTTGCCGCACCTTCTATAAGACGGCGGCGTCATTGAGAAGGTTCGCCCGCGCGCGACGTAAAAATCCCCGCGGGGGGATGAAGCCCCGCGGGGATTTGGTCGAAGCCGGGCGTGGCCTGCTACTTCAGCACCAGCGCCGTGAACGGCCAGACATAGGCCTGCAACGTCACGAGCACACCGACGAGACAGGCCAGCACGATCGAGTGCCAGAACACGAAGCGCAGGATGGTGCCCTCGTGGCCATACCAGTTGGTGGCGGTGGAGGCGACCACGATCGACTGTGCGTCGATCATCTTGCCCATCACGCCGCCCGAGGAGTTCGCAGCAGCCATCAGGATCGGCGACAGGCCGAGCTGTTCGGAGGTGATCTTCTGGAGATTGCCGAACAGGATGTTCGACGACGTGTCCGATCCGGTCAGCGCCACGCCGAGCCAGCCGAGCAGCGTGCCGAAGAAGGGATAGAGCACGCCGGTTGCGGCGAAGGCGAGACCGAGCGTCGCGTCGACGCCGGAGAGCCGCGTCAAGGTACCGATCGCGAGCATCGCCGAGATCGTGATCAGCGAGATCGCGCACAGCCGGATAGTACGGCCATATTCAACGAGCAGCTTGCCGGGACCGACGCCCATCAGGATGCCGGAGATGATCGCCGCGATCAGCATGCCCGTGCCGGTGAAGGACAGGTAGGTGAAGGCGAACACTGCGCCTTCCGGCGTCGGTTTCGCCGCCACCGGCGGCATCTTGTTGATCATCTTGTCGAGCTCGGGAACCGCGTAGTTGAAGGTGAAGATCGAGTTCGCCCAGGTCTTGAACCAGCCGCTTCCCCACAGCAGCATCACGACGCAGACGATGATCCACGGCAAGAGCGCGCTCCAGAGCTGGGCTTGCGTGAGCGGAGTTTTGTCGAGCGGCTTCGCCGGCGCCATGGTCGCATGCGACTCGTCGTGTCCGCGCAGCTCCGGCGACAGCCACAGCTGCCTCGGGTGCCAGACCTTCAGAAACAGGATGAGAGCCCCCATCGAGATCAGCGACGCACCGATGTCGACGATCCACGGATTGATGAAGTTCGAGATCACGAATTGCGGGATCGCGAAGGACACGCCGGTGACGAGGATCGCCGGCCAGACGTCCTTCATGCCCCGCCAGCCCGCGAAAGCCCAGACTACCCAGAAGGGCACGATCAGCGAGAAGAACGGCAATTGCCGGCCGACCATCGCGCCGAGGATGTAGGGATCGAGCCCGGTGACCGAGGCGAGGCCCTGGATCGGCGTGCCGAGCGCGCCATAGGCCACCGGCGCGGTGTTGGCGATCAGCGAGAGGCCGGAGGCCGCGAGCGGCGAGAAGCCGAGCCCAATCAGCACGGCACCCGTGATCGCGACCGGCGTGCCGAAGCCCGAGGCGCCCTCGAAGAAGGCACCGAACGAGAACGCGATCAGCAGCAGCTGCAGCCGCCGGTCCTCGGTGACGCCGCCGATCGCGCGCTTCAACAGTTCGAAGCGGCCGGTGGCCACTGTCACCTGGTAGAGGAAGATGACGTTGAGGACGATCCAGCCGATCGGGAAGAAGCCGGTCACGATGCCGAGGATCGAGGCGCGGATCGACATGTTCACCGGCATGGTGAAGACGAAGATCGTGATCAGGTTGGTGACGATCACGGCGATGATTGCAGCAATATGCGCCTTGACGCGACCGCTCGCGATCAGGACCAGCAGCGTGACGACGGGGATCGCCGCCGAAATCGTCGACAGCACCGAGCTGTGTAGCGGATCATAAATTTGATTCCACATGGTCTTCCTCCCCCACGCATGTTTGCGGCAGACGGCCCGCGTGGAGAGCCGATCCTGCTTTTTCGCTGGAAGCGATAACCCCCGAGCTGGACGCGAATTCCTCGCGAATGCGGCGGTTCCCCTCCGCTCACAAGCTCGCGAAATCCCGGAGCACCCCGCCCCGCGCCGTCGAGCCCATGCTAGGGTTGCAGGCTGCGACAATCCAACGCAAATTGCAGAACTTGCGACTTTAGTCTAAGCGCGCCCGTTTCCGCCATTGCCTCAAGTCTTTGGCTCAGGGCATTTGTGCACATCCCCTCGAGGAGACAGAGCTCTGTGAACAACATCCGCGCCACGCTCGCGATCGTCTGGCGAATCGCCATCCCCTATTTCCGATCCGAGGACAAATGGGCCGGCCGCGGCCTGCTCGGCGCCGTCATTGCCATGGAGCTGGCGCTGGTGGCGATCGACGTGCTGGTGAACCAGTGGCAGAACAGGTTCTACAGCGCTCTGCAGGCGAGCGACTGGGACGCGTTCGTCACGCAGATCTGGATCTTCGTCGGCCTCGCCTCCACCTACATCGCGCTGGCGGTCTACAAGCTGTACCTGAACCAGTGGCTCCAGATCCGCTGGCGGCAATGGCTGACCCGGCACTATCTCGGCGAATGGCTCGAGAGCGCCACGCACTACCGCATGCAGCTCAAGGGCGATGCGGCCGACAACCCGGACCAGCGCATCACCGAAGACGTCAAGAACTTCGTCGAGCAGACCTTGACGATCGGGCTCGGCCTGCTCTCCTCGATCGTGACGCTGTTCTCCTTCGTGATCATCCTCTGGGGCCTCTCCAACGCCGCACCGCTGCACCTGTTCGGCACCGACCTCATGATCCCCGGCTATCTGTGCTGGGGCGCACTGATCTACGCGATCTTCGGCACCGCGCTGACGCACTGGATCGGCAGCCCGCTGGTCAACCTCAATTTCGAGCAGCAGCGCTATGAAGCCGACTTCCGCTTCAACCTCGTCCGCGTCCGCGAGAACTCCGAGCAGATTGCGCTGCTCAAGGGCGAAGGCGCCGAACGCGGCCGGCTGCTGGATCGCTTCGGCTTCGTGATCGGCAACTGGTACGCCATCATGAGCCGGACCAAGCGACTCACCGCGTTCACGGCGAGCTATCAGCAGGCCGCCGTGATCTTTCCCTATGTGCTGGTGGCACCCGCCTTCTTCGCCAAGAAGATCCAGCTCGGCGACATGATGCAGACCGCATCCGCCTTCTCCAGCGTACAGGGCGCGTTGTCGTTCTTCGTCACGGCTTACCGGTCGCTGGCGGAATGGCGCTCGATCGTCGCTCGCCTCGACGGCTTCGAGATGTCGGTCGCGTCCTCCGTAACCCTGCCGGCGCATGAACCTGCGATCGCCCTCAAGGCCGCGGGCGGCAGCCGCATCATCGCCCTCGAGCAGCTGTGCGTGAACCTGCCCAACGGCGCGCCGCTGGTCGCCGCCGATGCCTTTGCCATCCAGCCTTCGGAACGCGTGCTGGTGACCGGACCGTCCGGCTCCGGCAAGTCGACGCTGTTCCGGGCCATCGCGGGCATCTGGCCGTTCGGCACCGGTACCATCCTCGTGCCCGAAAAGGCCCGGCTGATGATGCTGCCGCAGCGCCCCTATTTCCCCGTCGGCAGGCTGCGCGATGCCGTGGTCTATCCGGCAAAGCCTGATGCGTTCGAAGCCGCACGTGTGAGGGACACGCTGATTGCGGTCGGGCTGCCCAACCTCGCCGGACGACTCGACGAGGACGGTCACTGGAACCGGATGCTGTCGCTCGGCGAGCAGCAGCGCCTTGGGCTCGCCCGCGCGCTGCTGCATGCGCCCGACTATCTCTTCCTGGACGAGGCCACGGCGTCGCTGGACGAGCCGTCCGAGGCGCGGCTGTACCGGCTGCTGGCGGAGAAGCTGCCGCAGGCCACCATCGTCTCGATCGGCCACCGCTCGACGCTCGATGTCTTCCACACCCGCAAGGTAGCGATGGTGCAGGACGGCGAGATCCACGTCCTCGGCAACGCGGCCGCGCCGGCCGAGAAGGAGCCGACGGCGGTGCGCTGAGGCGTAGGGCTCCCTCGCCGGCTGTCGCATCGAAGGAACCGGATGGGCCGCTTCCTTGCGGTCCAAGAGACGTCCTCAACTCGGGCCTCGTCATTGCGAGGAGCTCTTGCGACGAAGCAATCCAGATTGCCTCGGCAGAAAGGTTCTGGATTGCTTCGCTGAGCCTGTCATCGGGCCGCGCGCTTCGCGCGGACCCGGTGGCTCGCAATGACGGAGTGTGAGGCAGCAGCGCCACTCTCCCGGCTCGCATGTCGAGCCGCAGACGCAGCTTTGTAATCTCTTGGCCAGCCCCACCCCCAAGGCCGTCCCCGCCTCACCTCCCCCCCAAGCAAAAGGGCGGCAGGTTGCCCTGCCGCCCTCGTGAGGAGTTCTGGAAAGAAACTTACTTCAGGTTGGTCATCGCCGTCAGGTCGAACGACAGCTTGGCGATGCCGGCCGCGCCGCACCAGTTGGAGCCGACGCCCGTCGGATTGATCGGCGTCACGAAGGTGCCGCTCGACGCCGTGATGTTGCCGCGCGCCGAGAAATCGCTGGTGAAGGCGTTACAATCGCCCTTCGACAGGTCCGTATCGGAGTAGCGCAGATCCAGCGTCATGACCTTGTAGGTGAAGCCGATGCCGATGTTCCAAGTGTTGTAGTCGGCATATTTGATACCGTTCGGGAAGGCCGGCACGCCGTAGAAGCTGTCGGAGGTGCCGAGCCACTGACGGCCGAACTCACCCGACACATACATGCCGACGCCGCTCGAGCCGAACACCGTGCTGGGCGCGGTATACTTGCCGACGATCGAGGTGTAGTTGCCCCAGGCGCCCGAGTTCAGATAGCTCGGGGTGTAGTATTCGTTCAGGCCGAACGACCAGTTGTCGTTCACGGTGTAGGTGAACTTGCCGTAGACTTCGAAGAAGCTCAGGTCCTTCTTGATCACGTTGGTGTTGAGCAAGGCCTTCTCGGCGCACTCGGCGCCCTGGAAGACGCCGGCATTGTCGATGCCGGTGCCGCCGAAGTAGCAGGTTCCGCCCGGATACAGGTAGCCCCACACGCCGATGTCGAAAGCGAACGCACCGAAGGTCGGGCGGATACCGCCGTAGACGTCGATCTCGGCCGCAGCGCGGTTCGGAAAGGAAATGCTCTCACCGGCCACGCCGACATAGAGCTGGAGGTCCTTGGTGACGTTGTAGCGGGGCTCGAAATAGGCCGCGACCGACGGCTTGTGGTTCGACTGGGTGATACCGCGGAAGATGTAGTCGCTCATGATCGCGCCGCCGAAGGCGATATCCCAGGGATCGAAAGCAACCACCGGCGGGGCCTTCTTGGCCTTCACCGCCATGTCCGCCGCGAAGGCCGAACCCGTCGTCACCATTGCCAGCGCCGTTGCCAACAAAGCCACTTTTTTCATTTCGATCCCCATCTACCCGTTCTTACTTACCCAGTCGGATCCCGGAAGCCCCCCGGGGTCGTGCGACCTGTCTGCAAAATTGCGTTACTGCGACAATCTGGAGCGTGGGGTGCGAACGGTGAAGCAAAAAGCGCGGGCATCTGCCGACTTTTTAGGCGTTTTAACGTTTCCACGAAAGGTTGTCGGCCTGTGTGGCTTCTCGATCACATTATTTGCACTCCAGAGTGCACAGGGGGGCCGTGCAAGTACGGATACCTTTTGGCCTCGTGGTGCCGGCGCCACGAATCAACCCGCCTCAAAGTAGCGACGGCACCCACCTCTCATGAGGCGATGCAAAAAGGCCGCAGCGTTACCGCCACGGCCTTCTGCTTGTAGATCGTCCGAGAGATCGAGAAACGGGCCTTCGGCCTAGCCTTGCCCCTCGGCCGGCGTCGGTTCCGCAGAAGACGAAGGCATCGCCCAGCTCGTCTCGGCGACAGGCTCGGGAGCCGGAGCTGACGCCGGCGCTGACGGCTTCGGCGCAGGAGCTGCCTTCGCCTTCTTCGGTGCCGCTTTCTTTGCAGTCTTCTTGGCGGCTTTCTTCGGGGCAGCCTTCTTGGCCGCCGCCTTCTTTGCTGTCTTCTTGGCAGCCTTCTTCGGGGCGGCCTTCTTCGCAGATTTCTTGGCGGATTTCTTCGCGGACTTCTTGGCCGCCTTCTTCTTCGTCGCCTTCTTCGCGGTCTTCTTCGCCGCTACAGCCTTCTTGGCCTTTTTCGCCTTCTTGCTTTTCTTCTTCTTCGCTTTCGCCATCGTGGTCCTCCTGTTGCCGCCGAACAATGGTCGATCGGGCGCCTTCAGTCGTCACCTCGGGAGGAAAGTTCAGGCTCTGAAAGCTCAAACTTGCGCGTTCAGTGCCGGCCGCGACCCGCCCGTAGCCCAATCGAGAAGCTCAATCGTGTGTACGACCGGAACTGACGTGCCACTGGCAATCTGCACCATGCAGCCGATATTGCCTGCGGCAATCATGTCCGGCTTGACGCTTGCGATGTTGGCGACCTTGCGATCGCGCAACCGGCCCGCAAGCTCGGGCTGGAGAATGTTGTAGGTCCCCGCCGAGCCGCAACACAAATGGCTCTCGGGTACATCTTTCACCACGAATCCATTCTTGGAAAGCAATTCTTTCGGAAGCCCCGTGATTTTCTGTCCGTGCTGCAACGAACATGCGGAGTGATAGGCGACGACGATGTTGTCGCTTCGCTCAGTCGTCGCGAGGTCGAGGCCGGCGACGTATTCGGTGATGTCCTTGGCGAGCGCGGACACCTTCGCCGCATCGGCTGCGAAGGCTTGATCCTCGCGCAACAGATAGCCGTAGTCCTTGATCACGGTACCGCAGCCGGACGTCGTCACCAGGATGGCGTCGAGCCCTTCGCCGGCGGCCTCCTTCTGCCACGCCGCAACGTTGGCACGCGCCCGCGCCAGCGCATCCTGGTCGTTGCCGAGGTGGTGGGTCAGCGCGCCGCAGCACTGCTCGTCCCTGACCAGGACGACCTCGATGCCGTGGCGGGTGAGCAGGCTGAGGGCGGCCTGGTTGATGCGCGGCGCCAGCACCTGCTGGGCACAGCCCTGGAGCAGCGCGACCCGGCCGCGCTTCTTGCCGAGGGCTGCGAACACGCTGCCCGGGAGAGGCCCCGGCGGCGGCAGCCGGTGAGGGGCCAGCGCCAGCATCGCCTTGATGCGCTGGATCAGGCCGGGCGTGGCCGAGGGCCGCGGCGTCGGCAGGAACACGGCGAGCGGACGGGCCAGCCGCGCCAGCCACATGCTGATGCGGAAGCGTTGCGGGTCCGGCAGGACGAAGGCCAGAACCTGGCGCAGCAGCCGCTCGGCCAGCGGCCGCTGATAGCGCTGCTCTATTCGAACACGGGCCTGGTCGACGAGGTGCATGTAGTTCACCCCGGAGGGACAGGTCGTCATGCAGGCGAGGCACGACAGGCAGCGGTCGATATGCTTGACCACCTTGGCCGTCGGGGTCTGGTCCTTCTCCAGCATCTCCTTGATCAGATAGATGCGGCCGCGGGGGCTATCGAGCTCGTCGCCGAGCAGCACATAGGTCGGACAGGTTGCAGTGCAGAAGCCGCAATGGACGCAGGCGCGCAGGATCTTGTCGGCTTCCGCGATGTCGGGATCGGCGAGCTGCGCGAGTGAGAATTCGGTCTTCATGGCGCAGCGCCCCGGCTCAAGCGTCCCCGGTTGAGAATGGTCTTCGGATCGAAACTGGCGCGCACCCGCTCGCTCAGGGCGGCGATGCCGGGCGCCTGCGGAGGGAACACATCGACATCGCGCCTGACATCCTCGGCCGCCCGGATCAGCGTGGCATGCCCCCCAACCGCATTCGCGCACGCACGCACGACCGGGGCATGGGCGTCACCCTTCGGCGGCAATGCGGCCCAGATCAATCCGCCGCCCCAATCATAGATCATGTCGCCGCCGGTCTCGCGCGCCAATTGCGTCCCGAGCGCCGCCCCCGATGCCGGTGGGCAGACGATCCGCCAGACCGGCCAGGCCCCCAGCGCGCCGCCGGCCGCGAACGGCAGCACGTCGCGTAGCGTCGCCCATAGCGTGGACGACACCGCGTCCTCGATCAGGGTTGCGGTTCCGAACGGCGCCAGCAATTCACGTAGCGAGCCGGCGCGGTGGGCGGCGGAGGCGGTGATGCCCTCGAGCCGCAGTGCGGTCAGCGCCTCGCCCTGGCCTGCAATGTCGCCAAGCCCGTCGGTCTTGGCCCGAAACGCCGATTTCGGCAGGTGCGCGGCACCGGAGACGTCAAAGGGCGAGCCGAGCGCCGCCGTCATCGCCTTGTTGGCGGCGGCATCATCCAACCCGCGGAGCAGCAGCGTTCGCTCGGCCTCCGGTTTCGGCATCACCTTGAGCGTGACCTCGGTCATCACCGACAGCGTGCCCCAGGAGCCCGCCAGCAGCTTGCAGAGGTCGTAGCCGGTGACGTTCTTCACCACCTTGCCGCCGGTCTTGAAGCTGTCACCGAAACCGGAAACGGCATGCGCGCCGAGCAGGTGATCGCGCGCCCCGCCCGCCCGGATGCGCCGCGGCCCGGCGAGCCCGGCCGCGATCATGCCGCCGATGGTGCCCAGCGCCGGCGTGCCGAGCAGCGGCGCGGTGTTCATCGGCTCGAAGGCGAATTGCTGGTTCTTGGCATCGATCAGCGACAGCACGTCGGCGAGCGGCGCCCCGGCCTGGAGCGTCACGATCAATTCATTGGGCTCGTAGGAGGTGACGGCATTCAGCGCGGAGACGTCGAGTACGGCGTTGGTCGCCATGGCGTGGCCGATGCTGCGCTTGGAGCCATGGCCGATGATCTCGAGCGGCTGCTCGTTGGCAATCGCCGCGCGCACCACCTCTTCGACGTCTTTGGCGTCTCTGACCCTGAGCGTATCCACGGGAAAAGGCGGTAGCGAAATTCGCCGCCAAAATCAAATGCGGCGTGACGCCAACGACCATCGCCGGCGCGATTGGATTCCTGCCGGGGCGCAGCATCGACACCTCGATCATGATCGAAGCGTTCACGACATCGACACTTCGATCATCGGCGAACCAAAGCCGGCGGGCCGTCGCTACAAGTCTGCGCCGATCGCAGTCGCGACCAACCGATGGAGGCAGACATGCAGCGATCGACACATCAGCGGCCGGTGCCGCGCGCCAACGAAGCGTTCAGCCGCAGGTCAGTCGTCCGGGCCTTCGGAGCCGTGCTGGCGATCTATCTGTCGCCGTGGACGACGGCGTCATCTCAAGCCCAGCAGCAAGGAGGAAGGACCATGAACCACTATGCCACGCAGAAATCCCTCAGCGACGCCGTCGACGGCGGTGGCCTGCTCGTGGTCGCGCAATGGGAGGCCAAACCGGGCGAGGCCGACAAAGTCGCAGGGATCCTCGACCGCTTCCTGCCGGAGGCGCAGCGCGAGGACGGCGTCAAGCTGTTCCTGATTTCGCGCGCCAGGGACAATCCGGCCCAGTTCCTGTTCTACGAGCTGTTCCGCGACGAGGCCGCCTTCAAGGCGCACCAGGAGAGCACGCATTTCAAGACCTACATCGCCGGCCAGGCGCTGCCGCTGCTGGCGAAGCGCGAGCGGGCGCAGTTTACGCTGATGTGAGCCTTCTTCCCTTCTCCCCTTGTGGGAGAAGGTGGCGCGAAGCGCCGGATGAGGGGTCTCTCTCAACGCATTCAAATGAGACTTGGACGCGCGGAGAGAGACCCCTCACCCGTCTCGCCGCTCCGCGGCGAGCCACCCTCTCCCACAAGGGGCCTGTTGCGTTATCGGCTTTTGAGGCTGAGGACGTTCGGAGAGAGGGGCGCGGTCACGGCCAT
>NZ_JAFCJZ010000028.1 GCF_018130765.1 Bradyrhizobium iriomotense | reverse complement strand
TCACCTTCAAGAACGGCCTCGAATACTTCCATGCCGTCGCAGCAGGATGGAGCCTCAGAGATATGTGCATGCCCTAGGGCGAACGCCGGGACCCATACCGCGTGATCTATCGGTGGTGCGTGGTGCCAATCCCGAACGACCAGTCTTCGCCAAACACTACCCTGGGGTAATGGGTCCTGGCTTTCGCCAGGACGACACCGATTGTTGGGAACCTCCGGCGCAAAACGTCACAGGGAAACCTCTGGACAGTATTTATCCAACGGGTTAATTTCTCCTCACAACGAAGAAGACTGCCGGGAGTGAAAATTGGCCGAGCCGAAGCCACAGAATGCGATCTCCAAATTGCTGAATGCGGCCTGGGTTCGGCCGTTCTTGTTCCTGGTCTTCATCGTTGTCGCCTGGGATCTCGCGATCCGGCTGTTCAGGATCCCCGCCTACCAGATCCCGTCGCCGGCCGATGTCGTCGCGGTGCTGCGCACCGAATGGCCGGAGCTGCTGCGGCAGTCCTGGCCGACCACCTATGCGACCGTCTGCGGTTTTCTGCTGTCGGCGCTGTTCGGCATTCCCGTCGCGATGCTGATCGCGGGCTCGAAGACGGTGGAGAGCTACGTCTATCCGCTGCTGGTGTTTTCGCAGTCCGTGCCGAAGATCGCGATCGCGCCGCTGTTCGTGGTCTGGTTCGGCTTCGGCATCATTCCCAAAGTCATTTCGGCGTTTCTGCTCGGCTTCTTTCCGGTGGTCGTCTCCGCGGTGCAGGGTTTCAAGTCAGTCGACCCCGACATGGTCGATCTCGCCCGCGCCATGCAGGGCAGTCGCCTGCAGGTGTTTCGCGCGGTGAACCTGCCGCATGCGCTGCCGGCGATCTTCTCAGGCCTCAAGGTCTCGGTGACGCTCGCCGTGGTCGGCGCTGTCGTCGGCGAGTTCGTCGGCTCAAATTCCGGCATCGGCTACGTCATGCAGCGCTCGATCGGCACGTTCGACCTGCCGACGATGTTCGCGGCGCTGGTGATCCTGGCGCTGCTCGGCGTGGTCCTGTTCTGGATCGTCGACCGCATCGAGAAGCTGGTCATTCCCTGGCACGTCAGCCAGCGCGAAGACGTGATTTTCGCCTCTTAAACTCAAGCATCGATCGGCCACCAACGGCCGACGCAACAACGACAGGGAGAGTGACGATGAGGAAGTGGATTGGGGCTGCATCCGTGGCGCTGCTGGTGTTTGCGGCCATGCCGGCGCAGGCGGCCGACAAGGTCGTGCTGATGTTGAACTGGTATGTCTATGGCGAGCACGCGCCGTTCTATTACGGCAAGGCAAAGGGTATCTATGCCGCCGAAGGCATCGACCTCGAGATCCAGGAAGGCCGCGGCTCGGCCGCGACCACGCAGGCCGTCGCCGCCAAGACCGCCGATTTCGGCTATGTCGACGTGCCCACCATGATGCGCGCCGCGATCAAGGGCGCGCCGGTGGTTGCGACCGGCGTGCTGCTGCAGACCTCACCGATGTCCGCCATGGGCTTCGTCGACAAGAACATCAAGAAGCCGGAAGACATCAAGGGCAAGACGGTGGCGATCACGCCGGCTGATTCCATGACCCAGATCTGGCCGCTGTTCCTGAAGAAGACCGGCCTCAAGGAGAGCGACTTCCAGACGGTTGCCGGCGACGGCCAGACCAAGCTCAACGCGGTCATCAACGGCCAGGCTGACCTCTTGCTCGGCTACGTCATGGACCAGTCCATGAAGATCAAGGACGCCACTGGCAAGGACGTGTATCCGATCAAGTTCGCCGACTACGGCATCAACATGGTTTCCTCGGGCATTATCTCCAACGCCGACTACGTGAAGGCCAATGCCGATCTCGTCCGCCGCTTCATGTCGGCGACGACCAAGGCGGTCGAGGCCGCCGAGAAGGAGCCCAAGGCCGCCGCGCAGGCGATCCTCGATGCCAACCCCAAGGGCGGCAAGATCGACACGCTGACGCAGGGCTTTGAGCTGACCATTCCGCTCTACCGGACCGCTGAGACCAAGGCCAAGCGGCCGTTCCAGGTCACCGACCAGAACATGACCGAGACCGTCAACCTGCTGGTCGAATATGGCGGGCTCGATGCCAAGGCCAAGGAGAACCCGAAGGCCTTCTACACCAACGACTATCTGCCGAAGAGTGGGTCGTGAAAGCAGCGACAATCGTGAGCGAAACCGTGCAGCCGGCCGCGCATCTGAGACTGGTGAGCGACCGGGCCGGCGATGCGTCGGGCATCAAGCTGTCTGGCGTGTCAAAAACCTACCGGACGCGTGACGGCGATGTGCCGTCGCTGCGGCCGCTCGATTTCCATATCAATGACGGCGAGTTCTTCGTCGTGGTCGGCCCAAGCGGCTGCGGCAAGTCCACGCTGCTCAAGCTGATCTCGGGCCTCTTGCCGCCGACATCGGGCGAGATCCTGGTCGAGGGCGAGAAGGTGACGACGCCGCATGGCAATGTCGGCATCGTGTTCCAGAACGCGCTGCTGCTGCCCTGGCGCAACATCCTTAACAACGTCATGCTGCCGATCGACATGAAGCGGCTGCCGCGGCAACAATATCTCGATCGCGCCAAGTCGCTCTTGAGGTTGGTCGGGCTCGAAGGCTTCGAGAAAAAGCTGCCCTGGCAGCTTTCCGGCGGCATGCAGCAGCGTGCTTCGATCTGCCGCGCGCTGGTGCACGATCCCAAGATCATGCTGATGGACGAGCCGTTCGGTGCGCTCGATGCGCTGACGCGCGAGCGCATGAATGTCGAGCTGATGCGGATCCAGCGCGAGACGAAGAAGACGGTGCTGCTGATCACGCACTCGATTCCGGAAGCGGTGTTCCTCGCCGACCGTGTCCTGGTCATGACCGAGCGGCCCGGCGCGGTCGCCGCGATCTACGACGTGCCGCTGCCGCGTCCGCGCTCGCTCGACGTGATGGCCGATCCGGTCTTCACCGAGCTCGTGCAACGCATCCGCAAGCATTTCTTCTCGCAAGGTTCGTTGGACTAAAACCATGGCGCCGCGCCTGAAGCTGCGAGACATCGCCTTTTTCGAACGCCCCGTGCAGTTCGCGCGGCCGTTCCGCTTCGGCGCGATCACGATCAACGCGACGCCGCAACTGTTCGTGCGGGTCGAGATCGAGGTCGAGGGCAGGGGAAGCGCGGTCGGAGCCAGCGCCGAGCTGCTGGTGCCAAAGTGGTTCGACAAGCGGCCGGAGCTGTCGCCGGCGCAGACGGTCGACGGACTGCGACGATCGCTGGAGATCGCGCGCGGGCTTTATCTGGCGCGGACCGGATTCCAGACGGCATTCGATCTGCATGCTTCATGCATCGGTGCGCAGGTCGCGACCTGTGCGAAGAAGAATATTCCTGCGCTTGCGGCGGCTTACGGCCCCGCAGAGATCGACAAGGCGATCCTCGATGCGCTGCTGCGCGGCGTGGAGACCAACTTCTTTGACGGCATGGCCGGCAACGTCGCGGGCATCGATGCGCGGTTGTCTCCAGACTTGAGTGACGGCGATATCACGCGATTTCTCGTGCTCGCCAATCAGTATCGATCGGAACGCATTGCGATCCGCCACACTGTCGGCCTCGACGACAAGATCGAGGGAGATGGCGGCGTGGCAGATCCTAAGGAAAATACCGGCGCCCGCTATTTCAAGCTGAAGCTCGGCGGTGATCCCGATGCCGACGCCGCCCGGCTGATCCGTATAGGCAGTGAGCTGGCGACGCTGCCTTATGACTACAAGGTTACGCTTGATGGCAATGAGCAGTATGCGGACCTGGCGGCCCTTGGTGCACTGGTCGACCGGCTGGAGCGCGACGACGCGCTCAAGTCGATCTTTCGCAAGCTAATCTATATCGAGCAGCCGATGCCGCGCGACGTCACGCGTCAAACACCACTCGGTGACACCCTGCGTCGTCGTCATTTCATCATCGACGAGGCGGATGATTCCTATGACGCCTGGCCGACCGCCCATAAGCTCGGTTACGGCGGCATCTCCTCGAAATCCTGCAAGGGCATCTACAAGTCGATCGTGAACTTCACCCGCATCGCGAAACTGGATGAAGATGGAGCCGAGTGTTTCGTCACAGGCGAAGACCTGACCTGCCAGCCCGGTCTCGCCCTGCAACAGGATCTGGCGCTCGGCGCGCTGCTCTGCCTCGAACATGCCGAGCGCAACGGCCATCACTATGTCGACGGCTTTGGCGACACGCCGGCCACGGAGGCTGCGGCCTTCGCCGCCGCACACCCCGATCTCTATGCCGATGCCGGGCAGGGCATTCGCCTCAAGATTCACAACGGCGATCTCCTGACGGGATCGCTTCATGCAACGGGCTTTGCGACGTCGGTCCATCCGGACTGGTCGGCGCTCCGTCCGCTCGAACAGCCAAATTCACTTCAGGAGCAATTGGCATGACTACCCAACGCCTCGGCCTCATCATGAACGGCGTCACCGGCCGCATGGGGCTCAACCAGCATCTGATCCGCTCGATCGTCGCGATCCGCGAGCAGGGCGGCGTCCGCCTGAAGAACGGCGACCGCGTGATGCCCGATCCGATCCTGGTCGGCCGCAGCGCCGAGAAGGTCGAGGCGCTCGCCAAGCGCTACAACATCACGCGCTGGACCACCGATCTCGATGCGGCACTGGCCGACAAGAACGACACCATGTTCTTCGACGCCGCGACCACGCAGGCGCGCCCCGGTCTGCTGACCCAGGCCATCAATGCCGGTAAGCACGTCTATTGCGAGAAGCCGATCGCGACGAATTTCGAGGAAGCCGTCGAGGTCGTGAGGCTCGCCAATGCCAAGGGCGTCAAGCACGGCACGGTGCAGGACAAGCTGTTCCTGCCGGGCCTGAAGAAGATCGCCTTCCTGCGCGACTCCGGCTTCTTCGGCCGCATCCTCTCGGTGCGCGGCGAGTTCGGCTATTGGGTGTTCGAGGGCGGCTGGCAGGAAGCGCAGCGGCCGTCGTGGAATTATCGCGACGAGGACGGCGGCGGCATCATCCTCGACATGGTCTGCCACTGGCGCTACGTGCTCGACAACCTTTTCGGCAATGTCCAGAGCGTGGTCTGCATCGGCAACACCGACATCCCCGAGCGGTTCGACGAGCAGGGCAAGAAGTACAAGGCGACGGCGGACGATTCCGCCTACGCGACCTTCCAGCTCGAGGGCGGCATCATCGCGCACATCAACATGTCCTGGGTCACGCGCGTCTATCGCGACGACCTCGTCACCTTCCAGGTCGACGGCACGCTCGGCTCGGCGGTCGCGGGCCTCACCGACTGCATGATCCAGGCGCGGCAGGCGACACCCCGTCCGGTGTGGAATCCCGACGAGAAGCGGCTGCATGATTTCTACGGCGACTGGCAGAAGCTGCCGGACAATGTCAGCTACGACAACGGCTTTAAGGAGCAATGGGAGATGTTCATCCGCCACGTCTACGAGGATGCTCCTTACAAGTTCACGCTGCTCGAAGGTGCCAAGGGCGTGCAGCTCGCCGAATGCGCGCTGAAGAGCTGGAAGGAGCGGCGCTGGATCGACGTCGCCCCGATCAAGGTCTGAGGAGGGGGCGATGAACAAGCCCGTCCAACCCATGTCGTCATTGTCGCTCAAGCTGCCCAAAGCCGATCGCTCGATCGAGACCTATCGGCTCGCGGCCTCGCGCACGTTCCCCGCAAAGCTCGAGGGACCGCTGAACCGCATCGCCTTCTCGGCCGTGCACACGGTTGCCGATCCCTTGGCGGACAACGACCCCTGGCTTTCGGTCGCCGTCGACTGGGACAAGACCATTGCCTTCCGCGAGCATGTCTGGGACCTCGGCCTCGGCGTTGCCGAAGCCATGGACACCGCGCAGCGCGGCATGGGGCTGGACTGGCCGACTTCGCTGGAGCTGATCACGCGCTCGGTCGGCGCCGCCAAGCGGCGCAACGCGCTGGTGTTCTCTGGGGCGGGTACCGATCACCTTGCGGTCGAGGATGCCAAGAGCCTCGATGACGTGATCCGCGCCTATGAGGAGCAGATCTCGGCGGTCGAGAAAGTCGGCGGCCGCATCATCCTGATGGCGTCGCGCGCGCTGGCAAAGCTCGGCCGCAACGCCGACGACTACGCCAAGGTCTATGACCGCGTGCTGTCGCAGGTCCGTGAGCCCGTGATCATCCACTGGCTCGGCGACATGTTCGATCCGGCGCTGACGGGCTATTGGGGCACCAAGGACCTCGACAAGGCGATGGATACGGCGGTGGCCATCATCAACGGCAACGCCGCCAAGGTCGACGGCGTCAAGGTGTCGCTGCTCGACAAGCAGCGCGAGATCGACATGCGCCGCCGCCTCGACAAGCGCATCAAGATGTACACCGGCGACGACTTCAACTATGCCGAACTGATTGCCGGCGACGAGCAGGGTTTCTCGCACGCGCTGCTCGGCATCTTCGATGCCATTGCGCCGGCGGCGTCCTACGCGCTGTCGCGGTTAGCTGCCGGCGACGAGGCTGGCTTCCACGACGTGCTGGGCCCGACCGTGCCGTTGTCGCGTCACATCTTCAAGGCGCCAACGCGCTTCTACAAGACCGGCGTGGTGTTCATGGCCTATCTCAACGGGCACCAGGATCATTTCACCATGGTCGGCGGTCAGGAGAGCACGCGCTCCACATTGCATCTGGCCGAGTTGTTCCGTCTGGCTGACAAGGCCGGCCTGCTGGCCAACCCCGAACTCGCGACGCGGCGGATGAAGACCGTGCTCGCCACCCACGGTATCGAATCCTGATGCGTGATTTCTCGTCCGACCACCGCTGGCTGTCGCTGAACACGGCGACCGTCCGCAAGCAGGGTGATCTCGTCGAGATCATCGAGGCCTGTGCCAGGCACGGCATCCGCGCCATCGATCCCTGGCGCGACCAGGTCGCGGCCGTCGGCCTCGATCGCGCCGCGCGCGCGGTGCGCGAGGCCGGGCTCGATCTCTCAGGCTATTGCCGCGGCGGGATGTTCACCTCGGATGCCTCGCGTCGCGGCGAGGTGCGTGACGACAACCGGCGCTGCGTGGATGAAGCCAAGGCGCTGGGCGCGCCGTGCATCGTGCTCGTCGTCGGCGGCCTGCCGCAATATTCGCGGCCCGGCAGCGAGGCATCGAAGGACATTCTGGCCGCGCGCGGGCAGGTCGAGGAAGCGCTCGCCGACATGCTCGACTACGCGAGGCAGGCAAACCTGCCGCTGGCCATCGAGCCCTTGCATCCGGCCTATGCCGCCGACCGCGCCTGCGTGAACACGACAAAGCAGGCGCTGGATATCTGCGACCGGCTCGATCCTGATCGTACCGGCATGCTCGGCGTCGCCCTCGACGTCTATCACATCTGGTGGGATCCGGAGCTGATGGGCCAGATCGCACGCGCCGGCAAGGATCGCCTGCTCGCCTTCCACGTCTGCGACTGGCTGGTGCCGACAAAAGACATCCTCAATGACCGCGGCATGATGGGCGACGGGGTCATCGACATCAAATCGGTGCGTCAGGCGGTCGAAGCGCAGGGCTTCGCCGGCTATTCGGAGATCGAAATCTTCTCGAACGAGTGGTGGGGCAAGCCCATGGACGAGGTGCTTCGCACCTGCATCGAACGGCATAGAACGGTGGTTTAGTTAACACGAGCGCGGCACCTCATGGTCTTGCGACCTGTTGCAGCGTGTTGAAGGGCAGCCTTCTGCTCGCTCTCAGCGTCAGAACGGACGTTGGTCGAATTTCCTGCCAGCTCGACCCGGCCGCGAATGACCGGAGGCCGACATGCGCGAAGCGCCACGATTGACAGGGATAGCGAGCGCGTTCCCTCGTTCCCCGAATCGAGAGAACGCTCCGACAAGCACTTTGGACGCGACCGAACCGTGCAGCAGATGTGATCCTCTACGAGTGCAGCGGTCTGATGTTCTGGTTCATGTGGAAGAAGTTCGTCGGATCGTACTTGGCCTTCAAGGCGACGAGGCGGTCGTAATTGTCGCCGTAGGTGGCCCTAAGTCTGCTGTCGTCTCCATCCTCCATCATGAAATTCACATAGCCGCCGTCGGCCGAGTAAGGATGCACGGCCTCCCAATAGCCCTTGGTCCAGCGCGTGATTTCGCCTGCTTTTTGCGGATTGGGATCGATGCCGGCGATGACCATCGACCAGGTCGCGTCGCGCGTGTTCCAGGCGGTGTCGCTCTTGCCGACGCGATGGACGGCGCCATCGATCGGATAGAGATGCATGAGCGACAGCGCGCTCGGTGCTTTCCGGGCTTGCTCGATATGGGCGTCAATTGCTTCGTCGGTCAGTTCTTTCACGAAATCGCCGCGCCAGTACCACTGCAAGCCTTTCGGGAAGAATGGATCGAACATGGACTGGAGCGCCGGATAGGGCATTTCGCCCATCCAGTTGAAGAGCGGCGGGGGCAGCTCACCGAGCAACCCCGCTATGACCGCCTTGCCGTCTTCTGTCGGACCATTGTAGCAGGCAATGATGGCGCAGGCACGTTTGCCCTGATGATCCGGCGGGAAGGGGTCCATCGGCGGAACGGTCTTCAAGCCGACAAAGGCCCCGAGCTCCTCGGGAGCGCTGCGGAGGAAATCCCTGTACTTCTGCATCACGGTCCGGGCATCTTCGAGATCCCAGAAGATCGGACCGGCATAGACCATCTTCACAGGATGAGCCTGGAACAGGAAGCTCGTGACGATGCCGAAATTGCCGCCGCCCCCGCGCAGGCCCCAGTAAAGGTCTGCGTTCTCCGACTTGTTGGCGGTGACGATGCGTCCATCGGCGAGCACGACATCTGCCTCAAGGAGATTGTCGATGGTGAGGCCGTGCTTGCGGGTGAGGTATCCGGTGCCGCCGCCGAGCGTAAGGCCGGCGATCCCTGTGGTCGAGACAATGCCGGCCGGCACGGCAAGCCCGTAGATATGCGTGGCGTGGTCAACATCGCCTTGCGTGCAGCCGGGACCGGCGCGGACGGTACGAGCGCCGGGATCGACCCGCACGCCTTTCATCATCGACATGTCGATCATCAGTCCGTCTTCGACACTACTAAGGCCCGGCCCATTGTGGCCGCCTCCGCGGATCGCGACCTGGACATCATTGTCCCTTGCAAAATTGACCGCGGCGACGACGTCAGCGACGTCGGTGCATCGCGCAATCATCATCGGACTCTTATCGATCATTCCGTTGTAGAGGCTCCGTACGGCGTCATAGTCGGCATCCATTCGCCTGATAACCGGGCCGCGCATATTGCCGATGAAGGTTTCGGTGGCCATGCTCTGCATGATGTCCTCCTATCCCACCCATGATCGGTCATTGGGTCGGAGGTTGCTCGCAGGGCTCCTCGAGCGTTCTCCGCCCGTTTTGAAAACGTAGATCAAGCGCGGCCCGATAGCCATCGCAAATCGACAACGCGTATGCGTCCGGCAACCGAACGACAAGCCGCGTGCCCGCTCAAGGGGCCATGCCACTTTACTGCCGCCCCGTGCGGCTATACCGACGCGAAGTCCTGGCTGTGCCGCTGCGCACACTTGGAAATTCAGCGATCGATAAGTGCTACGGCCTCCTGTTCCGCGGCAGGTGCAGCTTCATTGGTCCGCACAAATACAAAACGGGATACCACGGAGATCTGTGCGTCGGGGCTGCCATCCTGGCCGATGAGAATTAGCCCCGCTCCGCCATTGGCTACATTCAAGATGACAGGGGCACCCTTCCACGTTCTGATTGGCTCCATTCCGATGATGAGAAACTCACCGATCGGCTGGTCAAAATATTGAAGTCTCAGCTGTGGCCCGACTTCTGCCGCCGCAAGTCCGAAACCCAGCTGTTTGGCGCGCGCATAAATGTCCGCCAGCGACGCAGTATCGGTCTGAAAGCCGAGTTCGGCTGCCGACACCGCAAAAAGCTCTACGTTCGTTTTCGCGCCGCGAAGGGTAAAGGTCGGCCGTGCGAGAATTTCGCCAGCCGAGTTTCCGATACCGCAACCTACCGCATCCAATGCGTTACCGAGGGCAAAGAAATTTGCAAACGTCCCGATTGTGATCGTCTTCCACACCGGGACTTCGACGGCGGATTTGATCGGGATTTGCGGCCTGTCGGCTGACGGAGCTTTCTTGAGCCTGAGCTGGTTCTGCAGGACATCTCGAGCCCTGCATTGAGCGCTGGCTTCGCTCACAAATAGGAGAGTGCAAGCGGTACAGAGCAGCGCAACAATGTGAATTCCACAGCGGCGCCATCCTGGCGAATGACACTGTATGGTATCGCAATTGACTCTCTTGCCAGATGTTCGGTCCATAACGGACCTCTTCTGCGCTCATGCAGCGCCAAAAAATTAAACTCTCACTTCACAATGGTCGGGCCGGTACAATGGTCGGGCCGGTACAATGGTCGGGCCGGTTCACGGCAGAAAAGCCGTCGTTCTCGCAAGCTTATAGGGTTTTGTCCCGGAAATCCCGAAAAAGTTCAGCGACGATGACGCCGGATGACGAACGCAAGATAGGTCAGCGTGGGTGCACGTCTTACGAAGCGGCCAGCTGGTGCGGGTCAGCGAGCTAGGAGTACCACCAATGATGAGGTGGACTGCCATCAGCTTTCAGGCAGAATGTCTTTATCCCGATGCCGGAGCCTCGCCACAGTCTGTGCCAGATCGGATGTGGTGATCAGTGGCATCAACGATCAGCAGGTAGGGCGGATGTACCCATTGCCTGTTGATCTTGAATGGCCCCGACGTGCAATCGTCGGGGCCATTGCTGTGATCGGCGTGACCGGGCTGGCGAGCTTTGCCGAAGGCCTCAGCGCGCTTTATTTCGGCGAAAAAGAAGGCACTCTTGAGCGCTCGATCTCTCGACACATCGAGGAAAAGTCAGACGATTGCGCTATCATCGATTCACCGTCAAACACCGGGCTATCACTCGTCAATTCGATCTGCGAAGCTGTGACAACACAAATGCGCTTGCAGAACAAGCAAGCGCGAAGGGAGGTCCGCAGTGGATAAGGTGCGACGCTTGCGTGCGATGAGCTCACTGTGCCGCCAACAGGCCGCGTACAACAGCATGAACAAGTGGAAGCTGCTCGCAGAAGCAGAATACTGGGATCATCTGGCCGAACTTGCGTTGTCTTCTCACTTCCAACAATGCAACGCGATCACAAGCACGAATGATGTTGAGCCGAAGACGATTTCCGCTTGAGGTCGGAAACGAGGCTGTCGCTTGCGTGACGTGCCGCTGCACTCGCACGGAGAGTGCGCGGCAGGGACATGCATGGTCTCGTCGAGCCTTGAAGCAGGACGACTAAGGCCTGGACCCATTCGCGCCGAGCCATGGTCCGATCGTGCAGGCACGGGCGAGGCGTAGGCAATCGTAGGTCCGCTCGGTACCGTAAGGCGGGTCGTTCAGGATCAGCAGAACGTGCACGGGCTTTGGCTTTTCCAACGAAGGGAGATTGAGGAGACGCGCCGAGTTATTCGCCGAGAACGCGTCGCCGGTCCTCGAACTCCGCCTTGTCGATCTCGCCGCGCGCAAAGCGCTCCTTGAGAATATCGAGCGGTGTCCGAGCGGGCGGAGACTGGTGCGGTGGGTATGTCCCCGGCCACGGGCCGCCCAGCCAGCGCGCCAGGACAACCGCGAGGGCAACGAGGACCGCGAGAAACAGGATCATGAACAGCGGGCCGAAGATCATGGCGTATCCTCCTCCGCCCCAACCCATCATGTGCGGACCCCAACCGTCGTAGCGTTCGGTATTCGACGGCGCCTGCGCCCATGCTGCTTCCGGAATGAGCGAAAGAGCTGCGATCACTTGGACCAAGACTTTCTGCATCGGCTTGCTCCATCGTTGAAGAGACCCGACTCTACTCCGCCGGCCGGCTCTCTTTTTGCGGGAGGTCAATCGAATCCGGGGCGCGTTCTCGCATCGACACCGCTACGACGGCGCCGGAAATGAACGTCAGGACGGCGATCGAGATTATGGCCGCCGAAAGTCCGAATCGATCCGCGATGATGCCGGCCGATAGCGCCCCGATCGCGTAGCCGAGATCGCGCCAGAAGCGGTAGACGCTGAGCGAGCGTGCGCGCCAGCTTGGATGCGAGGCATCGGATACGGCGGCGATCAAGCTCGGATACACCATGGCGGTGCCAAGTCCGAGCAGGAGGCTGCCGACGAGCCACCACTCGAAATGACCGGTCGCCCCAGTCAGTAGCAAACCCGCGGCCTGGACCCACATACCGGCTACGATCAGGCCCTTGCGGCCCCAGCGGTCGGACAGAGGACCCGTGGCGACCTGGAGGATGCCCCACGTCGCCGGATAGACGGCCTTCAATATGCCGATCCGATCGACGGCCAGACCGAAGGAGGCGAAAAACAGCGGGAAAATGCCCCAGCTCATGCCGTCGTTGAGGTTGTTCACCAGCCCCGCTTGCGACGCGGCGAACAGATTCCGATCCCCGAACGACGTGAGGACGAAGATCTCCCGGAAGTTGATCGGAGACGCCTGACGCGCATGCGCCGCAGTCTCCAGCCGGACGTGCTCGCGCGTGTCGCGCACCAGCAGGATCGAGAGCGCGGCGCCGAAGATCGCATAGGCCACACCGAGGTAGATCGGCGCCGGCCGCAGCCCGTACTCCGACGCAAGATATCCGGTGAGATAGGCCGTCACGCCGACCGCGAGATAGCCGGCGAACTCGTTCAGGCCTACCGCCAAGCCGCGCGATTTCGGTCCGACGAGATCGATCTTCATGATCACGGTCATCGACCAGGCAAGGCCCTGGTTGATCCCGAGAAGGGCATTGGCGGCAACCACCCATTCCCAGCTTGGCGCCCAGATGATCATGAAAGGCACCGGAAGACCGACGAGCCATCCGAGGATCAGAACGGACTTGCGTCCCCAGGCGTCGGCGAGCTGGCCTGAGATCAGGTTGGCGCACGCCTTCACGACGCCGAAGCTGACGATGAAGGAGACGACAAGAGTTGTGGAGCCGATCTTGAACTCCTCGGCACCGATTAGCGGCACGACGGTTCGTTCGATTCCGACCATCCCGCCCACGAAGGCGTTGATGAGGACGAGGAGAGCGAACTGTGGCCAGTTTTCCGTCAGCCCTAACTTGACCGAAGGCGGGCCTCCCGGGGCAGCTACCGCGTCGCTCATGGCATCAGGCCGCGGCGGCCGTGACGCCTGAATTGGCGGCCCTGATCTTCGCGGCTTCCGGCGGCGCCGGCGGAATCTCGGCGACCATGAACCGAACAAACTCGGCTTCGTCCTCGATCGCGAACGCTTGATTGTGCCGCTTCTCGAAGCCGATGGTCGACCATGGTTTCCCGCTCAGCCGGCGACCGCAGACCGATCCTGCATAGGCGCCGGGTAGTACCTCGACATAGTCCGGCAGGCCCTTCAGCTTGCACACGCTGCGAAACAGTTGTTTTGCGCCTTCTTCGGCGCTGACAGCGAGTTCGGTACGGCCGAGATCCCCGACCATCAGGGTGTGGCCGGTCAGGACGAACCAGGGTTCGTCGGCGCGCGTCCGATCCGTCACAAGAATGCAGATGTGCTCGGGCGTGTGGCCTGGCGTGTGGAGAATGGTCGCTGTGACGTTGCCGAGCGGAAGGACTTCGCCGTCGCTCACACCTTTAAACGGAAACGACACGCTCGTGGCCGACGAGAGCACGTAGGGTGCCCCTGCCGCCTCGGCGAGAGCCCGGCCCGCCGAGAGATGGTCGGCATGAACATGCGTATCGATGACGAAGTGAATTCGCATGCCGGCATTGTCGGCGGCTTGCAGATAGGGCTGGATATCGCCGACAGGATCTACGACCGCGCCGGTTGCCTTGCCGCCGCAGCCGAAGAGGTAGGAGATGCCGACGGGATCGCTATGCAAGAATTGGCGCAGGATCATGGGCTTGCACTCCTCTCTGAGAGCAGCTAGATTTACATTCAATCAATCTGCTGAATGATATATTCAGGAGCCGCCGTGTCAAGTGCCGGACCGAAACACGCGATCTATGAAAATCTCGCCGAGGTGGCGCAGGCGTTGGGCCATGCGCATCGGCTCGAACTGTTGGAGCACCTCGCCCAGGGCGTGCGCAGCGTCGAGGAGCTATCGGCCCGTGCTCATCTGACGTTCGCCAATACGTCCCGCCATCTGCAGATCCTCAGGCGCGCGCGACTCGTCGAGACGGCGCGTCGGGGTAAACACGTTCTCTATCGCTTGGCCGGCGATGCCGAAGTGGTCGCGCTGACCAAGGCGCTGGGTCGCGTCGGCGAGCGGAACATCGCAGAGATCGGCCGCGTCGTGACCGACTACTTCCACGCCCGCGACGCGCTCGAACCGGTCTCGCGAGATGATCTGGTCGCGAGATTGCACGATGATCTGGTTACGGTGCTTGATGTCCGGCCCGAAGACGAGTTCGCTCTTGGCCATCTGCCGGGCGCGCTCAACATTCCGCTTGCCGAACTGGAACGACGCCTTAGCGAACTTCCTAAAAGCCGCGAGGTGATCGCCTACTGCCGTGGCCCTTACTGCGTTCTTTCTTTCGAAGCGGTCGCAGCGCTCCGGACGCGAGGCTATCGCGTCCGCCGGCTCGAGGACGGCTACCCCGAATGGAAAGCCGCCGGCCTGCCGGTCGAATCCGTCACTTGAGACAAGCGGATCTGGCGCATCATGGATGACAAGCCTCACCGCGCAGGAGCCGCGTGGCCGATTGTTGGCCTGAAGGACCACAACGCGCCCTCGGTGTTTCGGCCCGAAGCCCTGTTGAGGGAGGCGCGTCGGCAGAGGCAGTTGCCGCTCTTCGCTGTCCCCGAAATCTGCGTGCTCGATCCGGACGGTGATGTCGTCCGTCACCTCAAGCGGACCGGCGCCGGCCGTATCCATGAAGGTTGGGCCTGCTATCACACCGAGCTTCTTGCCTTCGATCTCGACGGCATCGGCGAGGTCGGCATCGTCGGCTGCGCCGTCGGCGCTCCGTTCGCCGTCCTGGTCGCCGAGCAGCTCTTCGCGTCCGGCTGCCGGCTGCTCGTCAGCGTGACGTCCGCCGGACAAATCACTCCAATCGGACCCACGCCATACTTCGTCCTGATCGACCGCGCCCTGCGCGACGAAGGGACGAGCTATCACTATTTACCTGGCTCCACGTTTGCCGAAGCACCTGACGTACCGCTTCTCGCGCGAGTCGAGCAGGCCGGGCGGGCTCTGCCGGGCATCACGCTGCATCGGGGGGCGACGTGGACGACCGATGCGCCCTACCGCGAAACCGAAGCGTCGATCGCGCGTGCGCGCGATCTGGGGACGTTCGCCGTCGAGATGGAAGCCGCTGCTCTCTATGCCTTCAGCGCGGCGAGCGGCCGTCCCGTCGTCTGCTTCGCGCACGTCACGAATGCGATGGCGCAGACGGAAGGCGACTTCGAGAAGGGCGAGGCCGACGGCGCGAAGGCGACGCTCGCGGTCGTCGCCGCTGCGGCTCGCGGCTGGTCGGCGACTTCAGCAAGCTGAATCAGGAAGGCAACTCGGCCGAAACTTCACTTGCCTCACGGGCGTTGGAATGTCTCGCATTCTGCGTTTAGGACCACGGCGGCTCTTCGCCCGCCGCGACTGCCTCGTGGTTGATCGTGACACCCGCCGAACGCAATCCAGTCAGCAATACAGTTCTTACAGAGGCAGGATCAAATCCAATATCCTTGGCGTTTGGTGGATGGGCCTCGCTCTCCTTCAATCGGAGCGCCAAATGCAATTGCTCGCAAAGGTGCCGAACGACGAGATTGACTTGATCGTCAGTCATCATTGTCTTCTCCTGCTATCCCAACCCTACGCTCATGGTTGCGGGGGCGGCCCGTCTGGCGCACCGGAAATGACCAAGCGGCGATTGGAGCGACGTTTTGGCTTTCGGACATTGAATCCGATCAGCACAATGCGGATGAGCTTGACTAGTGCCGTTCGGCTTCGGCTTCTTGTTCCAACTGCGAGATGCGTACCCGTAGCGCGTCGAACGTCTCTTCGGCTGCCTCGCTAAACAGCGGATCCTCAGGATTGGACATAGCCGAAGCGATCTCCGTCCAATCTTGAGGCTCGAGAGCCTTCACGGCAGCGGGAAAGAAATCGCGATCTTCCATCGTGATGTGGCGTCGCTCGTGCTCGATGAAATCGTGAACGATGGCATGCACGTCTTGCCGAAGGAGTTCGCGGCCCGCAAGAACATTGTCAATCTCACGAGCGACACGGCGCAAAAGTTCGGCCCCTTTCTGGTGTTCGCGAGCGAGATCACCGATCTTCGCAGCCGCACCGGGATCGCGAATTTTTAACTTGGCGAAGACCAGGTCTTCCTGAGGGTGGTGGTAAACCTCGGGGTAAAGTTCGAAATAGCTAATGACCGCGCCAATAACCTCATAATCGGGGCGGTCGCCCAAGTCGAAAACCTGAAGCTCCCGCTCAAGGATGGCGAGCAGTTTCTCGATATTGCGGTGCTCTTGGCTTAAGCGCTCAATGATCATTGCTGTGATCCACAAAGTGACCGATTGAGAAGCTTTGAAAGCTTAGCCCGAAGTCGCCTCAGCTTCTTGCGCTAAATCAAGTCCCGGGCGCATGGTGCGCCATCCTCCTATTCTAATCGCGTATTTTGCTACTGGCGCGTCACGAACGGGAGGTCTGGTTTTGAATGTCCGCTAATGTCCGCTCTTGGGTCGCTGTTGGGAGTTAACCCGACACCAGTCGGCCAGCCGCTTAATGAGTACACGCCCTAGTCACCTCGCTTCGTTCGACCGCTGCGCAAATTGCAACGAGAGAACGCGCTGCGCTCATTGGCCAGCGACCTGCTGCAGCGTGTTGAAGCGCGCCTTCTGCTCGCTGCTCAGCGTGGCATAGAACTCGTCCAGGGCAGGCTCTACCAGCCTGGCGGCCGTCAGCATGGCCTCGAGCCGGTGCTGCATCGCCTCCAGCCGTCCGACCGGCGTCAGCGGTACATCGTTCGGGCAAGCCGCCTGCAGGCCCTCAACGCCCTTGGCTGTCGCTTCGCTGAGGCGGTCGAGCGCCTCCTTCTGCCTGCCTGCGGGGTGGAGCACTGCCTCGATCCTTTGGATCGGCAGCTGGGTCAGGCCGGACTTCGGATCGCCACAGCCCTCGGCACTGGCTTGCTGCTGCGGCGAGCGCTCGCCGACATTGGGACCGAGCGCGTTGAAGCTCGCCTGCTGCTCGTCACTGAGCGAGTTGTAGAAATTCTCTAGTGCCGGCCGCACGATCTTGACGGCTTCCAGCGTCGCGTTGATGCGGTTCATCATCGCGCGCAGGCGGCCAGGCGGGGTCAGTGCATAGGTCTCCGCGCAGGAGTCCTTGAACACACCGGCAGCGTTGGCCGCCGCGGTCTTCAGCTCGTCGAGCAGTGCGCGTTGCTCCGGTGTCGGCCGCACGGCCCGCGCGATGTCGGCAAGCGGCCAGGCGGTCACCCCCTTGTCCGGTGTGCCGCACAATTGCTGGAGCGTCTGCGGGCTCACGCTGGCGCGCTGGCGAACGCGGCCGCCGCCAGCTTGCGGGTAGTCGTACGGGTTGATGCTGGCATAGGCGGAATAGGGGCTGTCGCCGCCCCAGAACACGGTGTCGACGAAGTCGTCATACGCGTACGCCCAATAGCCGGGCTCGTAGGCATAGGACCAGAATGTGTAGTCGAAAATGTCGGAATAGGCATAAGGCCAGAACACCGGCCCAAGCCAGGCCACGAACACCGCGGGATGGCGGTGACGCCAGGCCTGCCGGGGAGCCCAGCCGCTCTGGCGGGTGGTGAGCGCCGCCTGGGCTTGCGCAGGGGCCTGCTCGCGGAAGCGCTCGGCAAACCGCCCGCGCTGGGCGGCCTGCGCGGCGGCTGCGGCAGCGGCTGCAGTCGCTGTCGCCCGCGCGGCCGGAGCTTGTAGTCCAAGCCGCTGCTGGCGCGCCAGGTCGCTCTGCTGAGCGCGCTGCTCACGCTCGAGCAAGCGGTTCTGCGTCTGGAGCGTCCGTTGCTGCTCGCGCAGCGCCCGCGCGCCCTCCGGTTTCTGCGATTGGAGTTGCTGCACGCGCTGCTGCAGGCGATCGATGCGGGTCTGGCGTTCCGTCGTCTGGCGCGACAGCATCTCGCGCTGGCGCTGCTGCACCATCTCCTGGCGCTGCTGGATTTGCTGCTGGTGCTGCTGCGCGCGCTGTTCGATCTGATCCCGCCGCGACAGCCGCTCGCTTGCGGCCGGCGGTCCGCTGGGCCGCGAGGGGGCGACCGAGGGAGCGGCGATGTGCGGCGTCGGCCTGGGTGCCATGGCCGGGCGTTGCGGTGCTGCCGGCGCGCGATGGAATTCAGGCCGCGGCGCCGCCACGTGCGGGGCCGCCCGCGGTGGCGGTGCAGCGAAATGTGGGGCCGGGCGCGGTGGCGGTGCGGCAATATGCGGCGCAGGATGCGGCGCCATGGCCGGTCGCTGCGGCATGGCCGGGGGATGGAAAGCCGGCGCGGCGGGACGTGCCATGGGTGGCGGCGCCGCCGGACGGGCCATGGCCGGTGGTGCTGCTGGCCGTGGTGCCGGCGCTGCGGCAGGCCCCGGTGGCCCGCCTCTTCCATGTCCCTGGCCGGGTCCTTGGGCGAACGCACCGACGCTCGCCGCCAGCATCGAGGCACCAACTAAAACAGCCGTCAGGCAAACGCCACGCGGAAGCATGATTGTCGCTCCCAGCTCGTAATCGCCCACGACTTTCAACGCACAGCTGGCGGAATCGTTCGTTGTTGGCCACGACCGGCATTGCGATCTTCCGACGCAGGCAGTCTCAAGAGAAGTCCTGCGTCAGGGTGGTGGCGAGCCGCTCCAGCGCCCAGTCGACCTGGTCGCTTGTGATCACCAGCGGCGGAGCGATGCGGATCGTTTGCTCGTGGGTATCCTTGGCGAGGATGCCCTTGCCCTGAAGCGCCTCGCAGTAGCGGCGGGCGCGGCCGGCCTCGGGATGCAGCTCGACCGCCAGCATCAGGCCGCGCCCGCGCACCTCGCGGATCGTATTGGCGCGGATGTCTTTCAGGCCTTCCAGAAAGCGCGCGCCCTGCCTGGCCGCGTTCTCGATCATGCCTTCCTCGACCAGCACGCGCATCGCCGCGCGCGCCACCGCGCAGGCAAGCGGGTTGCCGCCGAAGGTCGAACCATGCTGCCCGGGTCGCAAAGTCCCGAGCACGTCGTTGTTCGAGAGCACGGCCGACACCGGATAGAAGCCGCCGGACAGGGCCTTGCCGAGCAGCGTCACGTCCGCCTCGATACCCTCGTGCTGTTCGGCGAGCAGCTTGCCGGTGCGGCCGAGCCCGGTCTGGATCTCGTCGAGCACCAGCATCAAATTGTTGGCGGTGCAGAGCTCCCGGACCTCTGTGAAATAGCCGGCTGGAGGAATGATGACACCGGCTTCGCCCTGGATCGGCTCGACCAGGAAGGCGACCGTGTTTGGGGTGATGGCCTCCTCCAGCGCCGCGGCGTCGCCGAACGGGATGATCTTGAAGCCCGGTGCGAACGGCCCGAAGTGCCCGTGTGTCTCGGGGTCGGTTGAAAAGCCGACGATGCCCAGCGTGCGTCCGTGGAAATTGTTGGCGCAGACGATGATCTCGGCTTGGCCGTCCGGCACGCCCTTCACCTCGTAGCCCCATTTGCGGACCGACTTGATCGCGCTTTCGACCGCCTCGGCGCCGCTGTTCATCGGCAGCACCTTGTGGGAACCGGTGAGCGCGGCGATCTCCTCGTAGAACAGAGCGAGCTGGTCGTTGTGGAAGGCCCTCGAGGTGAGCGTCAATCTGTGCGCCTGTTCGACCATCGCCGCCAGGATCTTGGGGTGGCAGTGGCCCTGGCTGACCGCCGAATAGGCCGAGAGGCAATCGAGATAACGGTTGCCGTCGGTATCCCAGACCCAGACACCTTCGCCGCGCGACAGGACGACCCCGATCGGCGCGTAATTATGGGCCCCAAACCGTGCTTCCGTTGCGATGAAATCAATGACCGACGAGCTCATCTGTGGTCACTCCATTGCTGGGCGCGGGGGCGTCAACCGACTGCTCCGGCGGCCTTCAGCTTGATTTGGGTATCAGTCGGCCGCGTTGAAAGCCTCCATGAGCCGATGGCGTGGCGCGGCCCGATTTGCCCGAAACGTCAGATGGTTCTGCTGAACCACAAGGTGTCCCGTCGACCCGGCCTCTACTGTGCATGGGGTTGTTTTCGACATTTTTTTGTTTGGGCCCTCAGCGAAGCGTGCAGGGCACGCTCAAAAACCCGCGGAACCGCACCCGTCCGCCCCGCACCGGCTGGCCGCTGACGGCATAGTTCGGGAAGCGCGCCAGGAAGCGGGAGATCGCAATCGCCCCTTCCAGCCGCGCCAGCGCCATGCCGGCGCATTGATGCGCGCCGGTGGCGAAGGCGAGGTGCCGGTTCGGGCTCCGCGCGATGTCGAAACGTTCGGGGTCCGGAAACTGCGCGGGGTCGCGGTTGGCCGCCCCGATGCACAGCGTCACCGACGTCCCGGCCTCGAGCATGACGCCGTCGAACTCGACCTTTTCCGTGGTCATGCGGTTGCCGAGCTGGTTCGAGCTCTCGTAGCGCAGCATCTCCTCCACGGCGGTCTTGATCAGGTCCGAATTGTCGATCAGGCGCTGCTTCTGGTCCGGATTGCGGTCGAGCGCGACGAGGCCGTTGCCGATCAGGTTGGTGGTGGTCTCGTGGCCGGCATTGAGCAGGAAGATGCAATTGTGCAGCAACTCCTTCTCGGTCAGCCGCTCGCCATTCTCCTCGCCTTGAATGAGCCGCGTCAGCACGTCGCGCTCGGGATTGCCCGGCTTTGCGCGCCGCCGTGCGACCAGTGTTTCGAGATAGGCGAGGAAATCCGTCACCGCCTTGTTGCCGCGCGCGGCGGCCTCCGTCGACACCACGGGTTCGAGCGCGCCGAGGATTGCCAGCGACCAGTCGCGCAGCGGTCCGCGCTCGTCATGGGGCACGTCGAGCAGATTGCCGATCACCTCGATGGGAATCGAGGCGGCGAAATCCTCGATCAGCTCACACGCGCCCTTGGCGGCGATGGCGTCGAGCAGGCCATCGACCAGCTTGATGAGATCGCCCTCCATGCCCGCGATCGCACGCGGCGACAGCGCGCCCATGATCAGGCGGCGCACGCGGGTATGCGAGGGCGGGTCGTTGAAGACGAGGCTGGTGGTGTGGTGCTCGTAGAGCGGGGTGTCGCCGTATTTCGGTGCGAACTCGCGCTTCTTGTCCGAGCTGAACGACTTCGTGTTCTTGTAGGTGGTGACGAGATCGTCGTAGCGGGTCAGGAACACGGTGCCGTTCGGCAGGCGCTTGACCGGCTCGTTCTCCCGCAGTGCACGATAAGTCGGATAGGGGTTGTCGTAAAATTCAGGCGTCAGCTTCTCGAGGTCGAAGCTTGCCGCCAGTTCCTTCGCATCTGCGTTCATCCCGTTATACTCGCCGGTTAAAGCCGTTATGCCGTTTTTGTTGTTCTGGTCGGCGCGTGCATGCGTCTACAGTCTTTGCACCTTGCTAGCCGACCGGACAGGAAAATGCACGCACGCGCTGACGCTGCCGAAACGGTGCCGAACTGGCCCGACGATATTTTTGCGACCTTGCAACGCTTCGACGTCCGGCAGGTGCCTTACGTGCCCGATGCCGGTCATTCGAAACTGATCCAGCGCGTGCTGGACTCCTCCACCATGCGCGGCATTCCGCTGACGACGGAGGAGGAGGGCGTCGCGCTGCTCGCCGGCGCCTGGGCCGGCGGCCAGCGCGGCGTCTTGCTGATGCAGTCGAGCGGCGTCGGCAATTGCATCAACATGCTGTCGCTGATCCCGATCCTGCGCTTTCCGTTCCTCACGCTCGTGACCATGCGCGGCGAGTGGGGCGAGTTCAATCCGTGGCAGGTGCCGATGGGATCGACCACGCAGGGCGTGTTCGAATTGTCGGGCGTCCAGGTGCTGCGCGCCTCCAGCGCGGCGGAAGTTCCTGCGGTGCTCGAAGCTGCTGCATCGCAAGCCTACAACGCGCTCACGCCCACCGCAGTCCTCCTGTCGCAGCGCCTGATCGGCGCCAAGGTTTTCACCAAATGAGCAAGGCCAATCTCCTCGACCGCCGCCAAGTGGTGTCCACGCTGCTGGCGAACCGCAAGGACGTGGTCGCGATCGGCGGCCTCGGTGCCTCCACCAACGACATGTGCGCGGTCGGCGACCACGCCCGCAACTTCTATCTCTGGGGCGGCATGGGTGGCGCGGCGATGATCGGGCTGGGTCTGGCGCTGGCGCAGCCAAAGCTGCCGGTGCTGGTCATCACCGGCGACGGCGAGATGCTGATGGGCCTGGGCAGCCTTGCCACCATCGGCCTGCAGAAGCCGTCCAACCTCTCGATCGCAGTGCTCGACAACGAGGCCTATGGCGAGACCGGCGGCCAGACCAGTCACACCTCCGCGGCCGCCGACCTCGTCGGCGTCGCGAGGGCCTGCGGCATCAAGGACAGTCAATCGATCTCGACCATGGCCGAAGTCGAGGCCTTCGCCAAAGCCGTCCATGACGTGTCGGCGGGCCCGCGATTTGCCAATGTGAAGATCGACAGCGCCAGTCAGGAGCGAATTCTGCCGACGCGGGACGGGACCTACATCCTCAACCGGATTCGCGGTGACCTCGGCTTTCAGCCGATCTAGCTGACGGGCCTGCCCCATTCCTCCGACGTCCTGCACGCGGGCCGTGCAGGTTGGATCAATTTCCACTGATTTTACGCCGCATGCAGGTTGCGATGCAGCATAGTGCTTGACTTTTGCGTGGGTGAGTGCTTACTCACTACCATGAGCTCATTGCGTATGACGAGCGACCTGAGGCGTCAATTGATCCTCGGTGCCGCGAAACGCTGCTTTGCCCGCCACGGATATAACGGCACCACGACGAAGAGCGTGGCGGCCGCTGCTGCCATTTCCGAGGCGCTGCTGTTCAAGCATTTCCCGTCCAAGGCGGCGCTGTACGCCGAAATCCTCAGCGACGAATGCGAGGCCGACCCGGCGCTCATCGATCTGCTCGAGCGGGAACCGTCGACGGCCACCCTGGTCGAGCTGATCCGCGGCATGGTCCAGCACTTCCTCCACGTCGCCGACGGTCCCGACCAGGAAGAAGCGCAGCGCCTGCGACTGATGGCCACGAGTCATTTGGATGATGGCGAATTCGCCCGTCTGCTATATGCCAAAATCGAGAAGCTGATCGGGGCGGTCTTCGTCGCCTCGCTCGAGCGTGCGGTTGCCGGCGGTGACGCGCGGCCATTCAGCGGCGATCCGCTCAACCTGTTCTGGTTTGCGCATCACACGGTGATGATGGCTGCGCTGACCAGGCTGCCGGCTGCGCCCTGTCTCGCTTATGGCAAGGCAAACGAGCTGGAGCGGCAGCTCTGTGAGTTTCTCCTGAGGGGTATCGGACTTAACGACGCCGCAATTGCTTCGCATTTGGGCCGCGATCAGGCCGCGGATGCGGGCAAGACGGCGATTGCAGAAAGTGCATGACATGAACATCGTAGCCGAACACAAGATTTCGGGCGAACCGATTGACAACAAGGCTCCCAAGCGTCCGGTCAGGCCGGTGCTCTGGTTTGTCATCGTAGGCGCGCTGCTTGCTGTGCTCGTCGGTGGCCTCGTCTGGTTCAATTCTTTCCGCGGCCAGATGATCAAGCAGTTCTTCGCCAACAACAAGCCGCCGCCGACCGCAGTCAGCGCGGCCGAGGCGAAGTCCGAGGTGGTGCCGAACCTGCTCACCGCAGTCGGCGGCCTTGCCGCCGTGCACCAGGTCGACGTCAGCGCCGACGTCAACGGCCGCGTCACCGAGATCAAGTTCGAGCCGGGTACGCATGTCGAGGCCGGCACGCCGCTGGTGCAGTTCTTCGACATGCCGGAGCAGGGCGACCTCGCCAACTACAAGGCTCAGGCGACCGTCGCGCAGCTCTCGCTCGATCGCGCCAAGCAGCTGGCCTCGCGCCAGTTCGGTCCGCAGGCGACCGTCGATACCGCGCAGGCTGCCTACGACCAGGCGCTGGCCGGCATCGCCAAGACCGAGGCGGTGATCTCGCAGAAGCTGGTGCGCGCGCCGTTCTCCGGCGATCTCGGCGTCCGCAAGGTCGAGGTCGGCCAGTATCTGACGGCCGGCACGGCGATCGTCTCATTGACCGACCTGTCGGAGCTGTGGGCCAACTTCACCGTGACGGAAAAGGATTCGGGTAACCTCAAGGTCGGCCAGCCGGTCCGGCTCAAGGTCGACGCCTATCCGGGCCGCACCTTCGACGGCAAGATCACCACCATCGAGCCACAGATTGCGGCCGACACCCGTAACATCCGTGTGCAGGCAACGATCGCCAATCCCGACAAGATCCTGAAGCCGGGCATGTTCGTGACCACCACGGTGGTGCTGCCGAGCAAGCCGGCAGTGATCACCGTGCCGGAGACGGCGGTCGACTACACGCTGTACGGCGACTCCGTGTTCGTGATCACCGAGAAGAAGGAAGAGGACGGCAAGACCAGCCTCTCCGCGGTGCGCACCTTCGTGCAGACCGGCAGCCGGGTCGATGGTCGCGTCGAGATCATCAAGGGCGTGAAGGCGGGCGACAAGGTCGTCGCCGTCGGCCAGCTCAAGCTGCAATCGGGCGCGGCGGTGTCGATCTCGACCGACCCGGCGCCGCAGATTCCGGCGCAGCCGCCGCGCTACTGATCCAATACATCCAAGTGATCCGGCCTCGCCGGATCACTTTTCTAAAGACATCAAAATCGAGATCGCCGCGATGGCCTTTACCGATATTTTCATCAAGCGCCCGGTTCTATCGGTCGTCGTCAGTCTGCTGATCCTGCTGATCGGCCTGCGCGCGGCGATGGTGCTGCCGATCCGGCAATATCCGAAGCTGTCGAACACGGTCATCAACATCACGACCGTCTATCCCGGCGCGTCCGCAGACCTGATCCAGGGCTTCATCACCACGCCGATCGAGCAGGCGGTCGCTTCCGCCGAAGGCGTGGACTACATGACCTCGTCCTCGGTGCTCGGCACCTCGACGATCCAGGTCTACATCAAGCTGAACTTCGATCCGAACCAGGCGCTCACCGAGGTGCTGGCGAAGACGAATTCGGTCAAATACCTGATCCCGAAGGAGTCGAACGACCCGATCGTCACCAAGACCACGGGCCAGACCACGGCCGTGATGTATCTCGGCTTCTCCTCAGAGGAGCTGTCGGGTTCGGCCATCTCGGATTATCTGACGCGCGTGGTGCAGCCGGTGCTGTCGACCGTCGACGGCGTCGCCTCCGCCGATATTCTCGGCGGCCAGACTTTTGCGATGCGGCTGTGGCTTGATCCCATGAAAATGGCCGGCCGCAACGTGTCGCCGGCGGACGTCGCCGCTGCCATCCAGGCCAACAACTTCCAGTCGGCGGCGGGGCAGACCAAGGGCTACCTGATCGTTTCCAACATCTCGACCAACACCAGCCTTACCGACGTCAACCAGTTCAGGAAGATGATCGTCAAGGCCAAGGATGGCGGCTTCGTCCGGATGGAGGACATCGCGACAGTCGAGCTTGCCGCGCAAAGTACCGACGCGAGCGTCGCCTTCAACGGCGAGCATGCGATCTTCATCGGCGTGAACGCAACGCCGCAAGGCAATCCGTTGACGCTGGTCAAGGGCGTGCGGGCGCTGTTCCCGGAGCTTGAGCGCAATCTGCCGCCCTCGATGAAGATGAAGGTGGCCTACGACTCGACCAAGTTCATCCAATCCTCGATCGACGAGGTGGAGAAGACGCTGGGCGAAGCCGTGATCATCGTGATCGTGGTGATCTTCCTGTTCCTGGCCTCGCTGCGCTCGGTCATCATCCCGGTCGTCACCATTCCGTTGTCGATGATCGGCGTCTGTACCTTGATGCTGGCGCTGGGCTTCAGCTTCAACCTGCTGACCTTGCTCGCGATGGTGCTTGCGATCGGTCTCGTGGTCGACGACGCCATCGTGGTGGTGGAGAACATCCACCGCCATCTGGAAGAAGGAAAGACGCCGGTACAGTCGGCGATGGAAGGCGCGCGCGAGATCGTCGGCCCCGTCATCTCGATGACGATCACGCTCGCCGCGGTGTACGCGCCGATCGGCTTCCTCGGTGGCCTCACTGGTTCGCTGTTCCGCGAATTCGCCTTCACGCTTGCCGGTTCGGTGATCGTATCAGGCGTGATCGCGCTGACGCTGTCGCCGATGATGTGCTCGGTGCTGCTGAAGAACACCGAAGAAGGCCGCTTCGCCAAGCTGGTCAACCGGGTGTTTGGCGCGATGACGCGCTGGTATGGCCGCAGGCTCGACCGCTCGCTCGACTACAAGGCGATCACCGGCCTGTTCGCGGTGACGATCCTCGGCCTCGTCGGCTTCCTCTATATGCACACCTCGAAGGAGCTGGCGCCGGAAGAAGATCAGGGCATCGTCTTCGCGGTGACCAAGGCGCCGAAATACGCCAACATCGACTATGTCGATTATTACGGCGATAAGCTCGACAAGGAGTTCCAAAAGTTCCCCGAGACCGATCTGCGCTTCGTGCTGAACGGCATCAACGGCCCGCAGGGCGGCATCGCCGGCATGCTCTTGAAGTCATGGGACGAGCGCAAGCGCTCGTCGATCCAGCTGAAGCCGCTGGTGCAGGCCGAGCTTTCCAAGATCGAGGGCGTGCAGGCCTTTGCGTTCAACCTGCCGCCGTTGCCGGGTGGTCCCGGCGGTCTGCCGGTGCAGATGGTCATCAACTCGACCGCGGGCTACCAGACCGTCTTTGAGCAGATGGAGAAGCTGAAGGACGCTGCGCGCAAGAGCGGCATGTTCATCGTCTCCGACAGCGACCTCGCCTTTAACCAGCCGAGCGTTCAGGTCACGATCGACCGCAGCAAGGCACAGGATCTCGGTGTCAACATGCAGAACCTCGGCTCTACGCTCGCGGTTCTGCTCGGCGGCAACTACATCAACCGCTTCAATCTCGAAGGCCGGTCCTACCAGGTGATCCCGCAGGTGCCGCGCGCCAACAGACTGTCACCGGAGTCGCTCGGCGGTTACTATGTAACCACCAACACCGGCCAGCAGCTCCCGCTGTCGACCGTGGTCTCGATCAAGACCAGGACCGACCCGAATTCGCTGACGCACTACAATCAGCTCAATTCGGCGACCTTCTCGGCCGTGCCGATGCCCGGCGTGACCGTTGGCGCGGCGGTGGACTTCCTCGAGGGCGAGGCCAAGAAGCTGCCGGCCGGCTTCAGCCACGACTATCTGGCGGACTCCCGGCAATACGTCCAGGAAGGCAATCAGCTCGCGATCACCTTCGGTTTCGCGCTGATCATCATCTTCCTGGTGCTGGCGGCGCAGTTCGAGAGCCTGCGTGACCCGTTCGTGATCATGATCTCGGTGCCGATGGCGATCGTCGGCGCGCTGATCCCGCTGTTCTTCGGCGTGGCGACCATGAACATCTACACCCAGGTCGGTCTGCTCACCCTGGTTGGCCTGATCACCAAGCACGGCATCCTGATGGTGGAGTTCGCCAACGAGCTCCAGGTCAAGGAGCGGCTCGACCGCCGTTCGGCCATCGAGATGTCGGCCCGCATCCGCCTGCGGCCGATCCTGATGACCACGGCCGCGATGGTGACCGGCCTGATCCCGCTGCTGACCGCGACCGGTGCGGGCGCGGCCAGCCGCTTCTCGATCGGCCTGGTCGTCGTCGCCGGCATGTCGATCGGCACGCTGTTCACGCTGTTCGTGCTGCCCGCGGTCTATGTGGTGCTGGCGACCGACCATCGTGCGGCGGCCGATTCAGAGCGGAACAAGCAGGTCAACGAGCTCGACCTGGGCGCCAAGGCGCTGCGGCCGACCTGAGGCCGCAGGCAAGCCAATCGGAGGGCGGCAGCGGCGGGTCCGCTGCCGCCCTTTTTCGTTGGTGGCCTGGCGCCGGCCCCGATCCAGCGGGTCCGCAGCCGGGCAGGCGAGAGACAAGGTCGGGTCTTCTTGCTAGGTTCCGCGGGATGAGCCTCTCCCTCCATCCAGACACACCGCAAGCCAGGACGTCGCCGAGCACGGCCTCGAATGGCGTCGTGTCGGGCGAAGCGCCCGGACGGGGGATCAGGACCCGGCTGTTCGCCAAATACGTCGCGCTGTTCGTGGCCGTCGTCGCCGTCGCGCTGCTCGCCAACGGGCTGTTCGAGGTCTTCTTCTATTATCGCGAGCACAAGGCCTCGCTGATCCGGGTCCAGCATGAGCAGGCCGAGGCGGCTGCGGCCAAGATCGGCCAGTTCGTCAAGGAGATCGAGAGCCAGCTCGGCTGGACCACGCAGCTGCCCTGGTCGGCGGGCTCGATCGAGCAGCGCCGGTTCGACGCGCTGCGGCTGCTGCGTCAGGTGCCGGCGATCACCGAGCTCGCCCAGGTGGATTCGACCGGCAAGGAGCGGTTGCGGGTCTCGCGGCTGGCAATGGACGCGATCGACAGCGGGATCGACCTGTCGGCCGATCCAAAATTCACCGAGGCGGTCGCCCGCAAGGTCTATTACGGGCCGGTCTATTTCCGCCGTGACTCCGAGCCCTACATGACGCTGGCGCTAGCCGGCGCCCGCAAGGATGCCGGCGTCAGCATCGCCGAGGTCAATCTCAAGCTGATCTGGGACGTCGTCTCCCAGATCAAGGTCGGCGAGCACGGTCATGCCTATGTGGTCGGCCCGGAAGGGCGTCTGATCGCCCATCCCGACATCAGCCTCGTCCTGCGCAACACCGACATGTCTGGCCTCGCACAGGTGCGCGCCGCGCAGGCTGGAAACGGCACCATGTCCGACGCGCTTCCTGAAGCGCGCAGCATCCAGGGCCAGAAGGTGCTGACCGCGTCGGCTCCGATCGCGCCGCTGCACTGGACCATGTTCGTCGAGCTGCCGGTCGAGGAGGCCTATGCCGCGCTGTACGCCTCGCTGCAGCGGCTCGCGATCGTGCTGCTGGCAGCGTCGATCTTCGCTGTGCTCGCCGGGATATTTCTCGCGCGCCGCATGGTCGGGCCGATCCAGGCGCTGCGCAGCGGCGCCGAGCGGATCGGCGGCGGCGATTTTGCGCAACGCATCTCGATCAAGACCGGCGACGAGCTCGAGGGGCTCGCGGACCAGTTCAACGACATGGGCGCGCGCCTGCAGGAATCCTATGCTGACCTCGAAAACAAGGTCGATCAGCGGACCGCCGAATTGCGCGAGTCGCTCGAGCAACAAACGGCGACATCGGAGGTGCTCGAAGTCATCAGCTCCTCTCCGGGCGAGTTGGAGCCGGTGTTCCAGAAGATGTTGGAGAATGCGACCCGCGTCTGCGGAGCGAATTTCGGCACGATGAATCTGTGGGACGGCGAGAAATTCAATATCGTCACCGACTACAACATCCCGTCCGAATTCTCCGCGTTCCGCAAGCGGACTCCGATCTTTCCGCATCCAGGAACGACGCTGGCTGCAATCATCGCGACGCATCAGCCGGCGCAGATCAGTGATTTGAGAGAAAGTCCCGGTTACAAGGCCGGTGTTCCCTTTGTCGTCGGAATGGCCGACGTTGCCGGCGCCCGAACGCTTCTCTCCGTACCTATGCTGAAAAAGGATGATCTGATCGGCGCGATCACGATTTTTCGACAGGAGATTCGCGGCTTCACGGACAAACAGGTCGCGCTGGTTGAGAACTTTACCAAGCAAGCCGTCATCGCGATCGAGAATACGCGCCTGTTGAAGCAATTGCGCGAGCGTACGACCGAGCTGTCGCAATCGCTCGACAACCTGCGCGCCGCGCAGGATCGCCTGGTCCAGACGGAGAAGCTCGCCTCCCTCGGCCAGCTGACGGCCGGCATTGCCCATGAGATCAAGAATCCGCTCAATTTCATCAACAATTTCTCCGCGGTCTCGACCGAGCTGATCGACGAGCTCAACGAGGTCCTGCAATCGGCCTCGCTCGACGACAAGACCAGGGAAGAGGTCGTCGAGCTGACTGCGATGCTCAGGGGTAATCTCGAGAAGGTGGTGCAGCACGGCAAGCGCGCCGATTCCATCGTCAGGAACATGCTGCTGCATTCGCGCCAGGGATCCGGCGAACATCGCCCCGTCGATATCAACGCGGTGGTGGAGGAAAGCCTCAATCTCGCCTATCACGGCGCGCGCGCCGAAAGGCCCGCCTTCAACGTCACGCTCGAGCGCGCGTTCGACCCCTCCGCCGGCATGGTGGATATCTATCCGCAGGAGATCACGCGTGTTCTCCTCAACCTGATCTCGAATGGCTTCTACGCCGCGGCCAAGCGCAAGGAGAGTGCGGCGGAAGGTTTTGAGTCCACCCTGAGCGCGGCAACGAGAAACCTCGGTGACAAGGTCGAGATCCGGATCCGCGACAACGGCACCGGAATTCCGCCCGAGGTGAAGGAGAAGCTGTTCAACCCGTTCTTCACGACAAAGCCGGCCGGCGAAGGCACCGGGCTGGGCCTGTCCATGAGCCACGACATCGTGGTGAAGCAGCACGGCGGCACCATCGACGTGAAGACCGACGCCGGTGTATTCACCGAATTCATCATCACGCTGCCGCGGACGATGGCAGCGGGCGACACACCCGGAGGCAAGACTTGAACGTTTATATCCTGGTCGTCGATGACGAGCCCGACATCGAGCCGCTGTTCAGGCAGCAGTTCCGGCGCGACCTGCGCACCGGCCGTTTCCAGATGGAGTTTGCGCCCTCTGCGGCCGATGCGCTGAGGCGTGCCGCCGAGGTTCGGGATCCTTCGCTGATCCTGATCCTGTCAGACGTCAACATGCCCGGCATGAGTGGGCTCGACATGCTGCCGAAGGTGCGCGCCGACTATCCGCATGTTCCCGTCATCATGATCACCGCCTATGGCGACGCCGAGACGCGCCGGAAGGCGATCGAGCGGGGCGCCCACGGGCTCCTGACCAAGCCGATCGACTTTGCGTTGCTGCGCCAGGAGATCGATACGAGGCTCGAGCAAGCCGCATGACCGCGACCATCCTCTTCGTCGACGATGAGCCGGACCTGGAAGCGCTGATCCTGCAGAAGTTCCGCAGGCAGATTCGCGATGGGCAGCTCGCCCTGATGTTCGCCCGCGACGGCATCGAGGCGCTGGAGTCGCTGGAGCAGAACCCGCATGTCGACATGGTGGTCTCCGACATCAACATGCCGCGGATGGACGGGTTGTCGCTGCTGGCGAAGCTCCAGGAGGCCGAGGACAAGAAGTCGACCATCATCGTCTCTGCCTATGGCGACATGAGCAACATCCGCACCGCCATGAACCGCGGCGCGTTCGACTTCCTGACCAAGCCGATCGATTTCGCCGATTTGGAGACCACGATCCAGAAGACCATCCGCCATGTGGAGATGCTGCGCGACGTGCGGCGGCGCCAGATGGAAGCCGAGCGCGCCCATGCCTCGCTGTCGCGATTCTTCTCGCCGGAGATCGCAAGACGCCTGGCGGCGGATGTCGAGGGCGACGGCATGGAGGTGCAGTGGCGCGATGTCGCCACCCTCTTCACCGACATCACCGGCTTCACCTCGCTGGTCGAGACCGCGCCTCCGCAGACGCTCGGCCAGCTCCTCAACGAATATGTCGGCGGCATGACGGAGATCGTGTTCGCGCATGAGGGAACGGTCGCCAAGATCATCGGTGATGCGATCCAGGTGCTGTTCAATGCCCCCGGCGACCAGCCGGACTATGCGACGCGTGCGGTTGCCTGCGCGCATGCTCTCGACGCCTGGGCGCAGGATTTTTCGGCGCGCTGGAAAGCGAAAGGGGTGAATTTCGGGACGACCCGCATCGGTGCCCATGCAGGTCCTGCGCTGGTCGGCAATTTCGGCGGCAACCGCTTCTTCGACTACACGGCCTATGGTGACACCATCAATATTGCGGCCCGGCTCGAGGCGGCGAACAAGCATCTGGGAACGCGCATCTGTGTTAGCGCCAGCGTGGCGAAGGGAGCGGAAAATTTCCATGGCCGCCCTGTGGGGGAGCTGATGCTGCGCGGACGCAGCGAGCCGCTGCGTGCGTTCGAACCGCTGCCGCAGGACAGGTTCGAAGCGCCGGCGACGGCGCAATATTCCGAAGCCTTTGCCAAGATGGAGGCCGGCGATGCCGCGGCCATGCCGGCTTTTGCGGCGCTGGTAGGCGTCTACGCCGACGATCCGCTGGCCGGGTTTCACCTGAAGCGTCTGCTCAACGGCGCCAAGGGCATTCGCATGCAACTGGAATAGGAGTTCGTCATGACGCGTGAATTCTCCGCCGGCAACTATCGTTTCATCCCGTCCGTGTTCCAGTATTCGGCCGGCGCTGCCGCGGATGAGGGCTACGAGATCGAGCGCGTCCGCTTCGACCGCCTGGTGCCGCTGGCCGAGGGATTTGCGCTGGCCGCAAAATTCATCCGGGAGGCGGGGCGTCCGCTGACGGCGTTCTGTGCCTGCGAGCTGCGCTCGCCGGCCGCCTTCAGCGAGGAAGGCTTCCGCGCGTTCAACCTGCATTACGTGAAGACGCTGTCCGAATGGGGCATCTTTGACGGCACCACCAATCCGGTGGCGCGCAGCAATGTCTGTCCTGAGATCGATCCGCCGTCCGAGCCGTCGTTCTACGCCTTCTCCTTCACGCGCCCGACGCGATCGAACGCACCCAGCTTCGTCATCGCCGGTGGCGCCGAGGCACGCGAGGGCAGCGGCACTTATGTCGAGCGCACGGTGCGCTACCGCGACCTCAGCCCGGAAGGGCTGCGCGAGAAGGTGCGCTTCACCACGACGTCGCAGATGGAAAACCGGATGGTGGCCTTTGGCTTCGGCTGGAAGGACACGACCGGCGTGCAGGCCTATTCCGTGCACGACTTCCACCACGCGCTGGTCGACGAGCTGGTCCGCCGTGGCGCGCTGCGCTCCGGCTTGACCTGGCACTTCGCCCGGCCGCCAGTGGTCGATCTCGAATACGAGATGGATTGCCGCCGCGTGATGCGGGAGGTCGTGATTTGAGATCCTCGAGGGCGACGCTCTCTCCGTTCCCTCCCCCCTTGCGGGGGAGGGGCAGGGAGGGGGGTGCCACACGGGGATTCTCTCCATCGCACACCGGCGCTCGGCGCTGCTTCAACAACTGATACTTTTTGCTGGGCTACCCCTCTCCCTAGCCCTCCCCCGCAAGGCAGGGCTATCGCATATGGCTGAGGGCAGCCATGAGGAAGGTGTTGTCCCAGCCTGCGCGCTTAATTTTGCGCCGCAAGGATGCTGTATCCGGGTGAGTTCGCAGGATGTTGAGGGCAAGCCTGCGCAGAATGGCAAGGTTCTCGGGCGCATGGTCGCAGCGCGAGCGGTTGCTGTCCTCGGCAAAATGGACGTCGAGCACCCAATGGAGCTGGTTCTCGATGCCCCAATGACTGCGGGTGACGTGAAGCAGCCGCTTGGGAGCAATGTATTTGGACAGGAGATAGTGGCGCACGACAGGCGCATCGGCCGGCTTGCCGCGCAGGCGCCTGCGCGAGGTAATGCGCCCTATCGCGGCGGCACCTGGGAAGCCGTAGAGGCCTGCCAAGCTGGTATTGCGCATGATTGTGGCACGTCGCACTTCGCGTCGATCATGGCTGGAAGGGTCGATCTGCTCAGCTGTGCTGCGCTTGCCCGATCGCGCAAATTGTTGGGTCACCGCGGTGAACAGGCGCCCGCGGTTAGCCTTGATCGCCAGAACATAGTCGCCGCCGCGCTCGCGCACCGTCGCCGCAAACGCGCGGTTACAATGCAGCGCATCGGCGGTAACGATGCAGCCTTCCAGCGATAGAAGGTCCAGCACCTCTAAAGCGCCGGCCGTCTCGTTGCGACCAGATGCCTTCTGCTGAGCCAGGGCCATGCGGGCATCCACCGCGAAGACGTTGACCATGTGCAGCGGGGTAGCCTTGCCGCCGCGTTCGTAGGCCCCGCGCAGGGCCTTGCCGTCAACCGCTACCACCCCGGTCAGCTCGATACGATTGGCCTTGGCAAAAGCCGCCATGAAGCGACGAAATGCGCGCTCAAAGGCTTGCGGTTTGAGCAGGCGGAACACCCGACTGAATGTGTCGTGGCTCGGGATGCCGTGATCCAGTCGAAGAAAGAGCCGCAACAGCTCCTCCTTCGACTGCCCGAAATCCGCCATGTCCGAACACGACTCCGCCCCGCACAGCATCGCCGCAAGTGCGATGAACAGCACCTCCAACAGATCGTGCCTAGCATTGTCCGCGCGCGGGTCCGGTAGCCGCCGAAAGGCCCTCTTGAACTCCTTCATTCGACCCCCTCCATAACCCGGGAGTCGCCTTCAGAATCTGTCTGGCCTCACAATGCAATAGCCAGCGAAAAGCCATATGCGATTCCCCTGCCCCGCAAGGGGGGAGGGAACGTACCTGTGTCGGGGCACTAGGCGAGGCTCATTCCTTCAGGCGCTAGCGCTGCCTTGGGTCGAGCGCGTCACGCAGGCCGTCGCCGAGCAGGTTCAGCGACAGCACCACGAGGAAAATCGCAAGCCCCGGCCAGATCGCCATCCACGGCGCCTGGGTCAGGAAGCGCTGAGCCGCGTAGAGCATGCTGCCCCAGGACGGCGCCGGCGGTTGCTGGCCAAGGCCCAGGAATGATAGCGCGGCCTCGGCGATGATGGCCGCTGCGATCGACAGCGTCGCCTGCACCAGCAGCGCCGGCAGGATATTCGGCAGGATATGCGAGAATGCGATCCGCCACGGCGGATTGCCGAGCGCACGCGCGGCCTCGACATAGTCCTCGGCCTTGACGACCAGCACCTGGCCTCGAGTCAGGCGGATGAAGATCGGGGTTGCCGAGATGCCGATCGCGATCATGGCATTGCCGAGGCTCGGGCCGAGAAACGCGGCCAGCGCGATCGCCAGGATCAGGAAGGGGCAGGCCAGCATCGCATCGGTGATGCGGCTGATCAGTGCGTCGGTGAAGCCGCCGCGATAGCCGGCGAGGAGGCCGAGCGGCACGCCGATGCCGAGCGCGATCGCGACCGAGATGAGGCCTGCGAGCAAGGAGGCGCGCGCGCCGTAGACGACGCGGCTCAGGATGTCGCGGCCGAGCTCGTCGGTACCGAACCAGTGCGCAGCGGTGGCTGGCTTGCGCACCAGGCTCCAACTGGTCGCCATGGGATCGTAGGGCACGACGATGGGCGCAAGGACTGCCAACGCGATGAACATCGTGATGACGACAAGCCCGAACACGGCGGCCTTGCGCTTGAACAGCCGCCGCCGCGCGCGGCGCGCCGGGCTGTCGAGCTCATAGGCTTGCGTGGCTGAGGGGGCGGCGGGCAGCGCGGCGTCGGTCATGGCGCTAGCCCCGCAGCCGCGGATTGACGAGAATATAGGCGACGTCGGCAACGAGGTTCAGCGTGATGTAGACGGTGGCCGTCACCAGCACGACGCCTTGCACGACCGCATAGTCGCGGTTGAAGACCGCGTCCACGATCAGCTTGCCGAAGCCGGGAATGGAGAAGATCTGCTCGGTCAGCACGGCGCCCGACAGCAGCGTGCCGAGCTCGAGCGCGCCGAGCGTGATGACGGGTGTCAGCGCGTTACGCATCGCATGCTTGAGGATGACCGAGCGCTCCGACAGTCCCTTGGCGCGCGCCGTGCGGACATAGTCGCTTTCCAGCACCTGGAGCATCGCGCTGCGCGTATGCCGCATCAGGATCGCGGAGATCGCGTTGCCGAGCACGAAGGCCGGCATGATGGTGGCAGCAAGGCTCGCACGCCAGTTCTCGGTGAGCGGAACGTAGCCCGAGGGCGGCAGCCAGCCGAGCTCGATCGAGAACAGGAAGATCAGCATGATCCCGAGCCAGAAGTTTGGTGTCGAGATGCCCCACAGCGCAAACAGATTGGCACCGTAGTCCCAAGCCGTGCCCTTCTTCACCGCTGAGACGATACCGGCGGGAATGCCGATGAAGAACGCGATCAGGATCGCCATCGAGCCGAGCTGGAGCGTCACCGGCAGCTTCTGCGCGATCAGCTCGCGCACCGGCATCTTGTTGCGTAGGGACTCGCCGAAATTGCCCGTCAGGACGCCCTTGAGCCAATAGACGTATTGCACCGGGATCGGCTGATCGAGCTTGTATTGCTGGCGGATCTGCTCGATCACGGCGGGATCGCGCTCCTCGCCGGCCATCACCAGCGCGGGGTCGCCCGGCAGCAATTGTTGCAGCGAGAAGATCAGCACCGACACGAAGAACAGCGTGGGCACGATCTGCGCGATCCGGCGGGCGAGGAAGTTCAGCATGATGCCGGTCGCTTCGTGGGCGCTGTCGTGTTCACTTGAACTTCAACCCGACCACGCGCACCAGCCCGTCGGGCATCTGCCGATAGCCCTCGAGCTTCTTCGTGTGGGCGATCAGCAACGTGCGGTGATAGATGTAGATGATCGGCAGGTCGTCGAGCAGGATCTTGGTCAGCTTCCCGTAGATCGCCTTGCGTTCCTCGACGTTGGATGTCGCCCGCCCCTCTTCCAGCAGCTTGTCGGCCTCGGGGTTCGAATAGCCTCCGTCGTTCTGCGGCGCCTTGCTGCGCATGAAGATGTAGGAATTGCCGTCGGGATCGATACGGCCGCTCCAGTTGATCTGGAACACCTGGAATTCGCCGGCCTGGGATTGCTTGAAGGTGGTCGCGAATTCGACGGCGCGGATCTTGATGTCGAAGCCGGCTTCCGCGGCCATGGACTGCACGACCTGCGCGACGGCCTCGTACTCGGTGCCCTTGGGGACCATGTAGTCGACGGTGACGGGGAGGCTGACGCCGGCTTCCTTCAACAGCGCCTTGGCCTTGGCGATGTCGCGGCCCGGAATCGGAAAGGCCTTCTGGTAATAGGGATGCGTCGGGCTGACCCACTGATTGCCCGGGGTGAACTCGCCGTTGAACACGACCTGGTTGATGGCCTCGCGGTCGATCGACAGGCTGAGCGCCTGGCGCACCTTCGCCGACTGGCTGAGCGGCCCCTTGGCCTTGTCGTTGCCGATGTTGATGGTGAGGCCTTGATAGCCGAGCTCGGGGGCCGTCGACAGCACCAGCTTGGGATCGGCGCGGACGTCCTTGATGTCGGTCGCGAGCACGCGCTCGATCAGGTCGAGCGCACCGGATTTCAGGTTTGCAAGCCGCACGGTCGAGTCGATGATCGGCTGGAACACGACGCGGTCGATGTGAACGTTGTCCTTGTTCCAGTAGTCGGCGAACTTCTCGAACACCATCCGGTCCTGCTGGACGCGCTCGACGAATTTGTAGGGGCCGGCGCAGACCGGATGCAGGCCGAACTTGTCGCCGGCTTCCTTCGCCGCCTTCGGCGACACCATCATGCCGGATCGGTCGGTGAGCTGGGCGATGAGCGGCGAGTAGGGCGTCTTCAGCACCAGCTTGATGGTGAGGGGATCGACCACCTCGACGTGGTCGACGCTGGCAAGCTCGGATTTCCGGAACGAAGTCGGCAGCGTCATGTGACGCTCGAGCGAGAATTTTGCAGCCTCCGCATCCAGCGGCTCGCCGTCGTGGAATTTGACGCCCGGGCGGAGCTTGATCGTCATCTCCTTGCCGTCGGCCGACGTTTCGTGGGACAGCGCCAGCTGCGGCACGATGTTGAGCTTCTCGTCGATGTCGAACAACTTGTCGCAGAAGGCGGAGAACACGATGCGGCCGACATAGGTGCGGCCGATGCTGGGATCGAGAATGTCGGGGTCTTCGGCGATCCCGATGCGAAGCGTGGTCTGAGCCTGGGCCGTGCCCACGAGCGACGTCAGCAAGGCTGACGCCAGGATTGTCAAACGCATGAAACTCATCGCTCTCAACCTCTGTTCTACCTCAATGCGGGAGGCGCCCCAACTGAACTAACCCCGCCGCCGCGCGCTGCTTCCGGCCCGCCGCTGAAGGCTGCGACCAATTTTTCAAGAACCGGCGAGAAGCCGCCGTCCATCGGGACGATCGCCGCCGAGGACGGCAGTTCCGACGTTCGGTGGCAAGCCGTTGCATGTCCGGTGCCATCCGCCACAAGCCGCGGCATTTCGCTGCGGCAACGGTCGACCACATAGGGGCAGCGGGTGTGGAAGCGGCATCCCGGCGGCGGATTGAGCGCGCTGGGGATCTCTCCCTGCAGCACAATCCGGCTGCTCTTTGCCCGCGGTTTGGGCACGGGGATCGCGGACAACAGTGCGCGGCTATAGGGATGGCGCGGCGCTGCGAACAACGCGTCGGCCTCCGCGGTCTCGACGATCTGGCCGAGATTCATCACCGCGACGTGGTCGGCGACGTGCTTGACCACGGCGAGGTCGTGCGAGACGAAGATGTAGGCGAGGCCGAGCCGGTCCTGGAGTTCGCGCAGCAGGTTCAGGATCTGCGAGCGGATCGAGACGTCGAGCGCCGAAACCGGCTCGTCGCAGATGATCAGCTTCGGTTCGACCGCGAGCGCGCGGGCGATGGCGATGCGCTGGCGCTGACCGCCGGAGAACTCGTGCGGATAGCGCCGGGCGAGGCGCGGCTCCAGCCCGACCAGCCGCAAGATCTCCGCGACGCGTTCGGGCCGCCGCGCCGGCGGCACGAGATCGTGCAGCGCCAGCGGCTCGGTCAGGATCTGGCCGACCGTCATGCGCGGATTGAGCGAAGCGTAGGGGTCCTGGAAGATGATCTGCGCCTCGCGGCGAAAGGCGCGCAATCCGCTGGCGTCGAGCGAAAGCAGGTCGCGTCCATCAAAGCGCACCGTGCCGGCATCGGGCTCGATCAGCCGCAGCACCAGGCGGCTGACGGTGGACTTGCCGCAACCGGATTCGCCGACGAGCGCCAGCGTCTTGCCGGCCTCCAGCGAGAAGGACACGCCATCAACGGCTTTGACATGCGCGAGCGCCCGGCCGAACAGCGAGCGCTCGGCGACGAAATGCTTGACCAGACCGTCGACCTCGAGCAGCGCCATCACGACACCAGCAGTTCGAGCGGCGCGCGGATGCAGCGCGAGAGGTGGCCCGGGCTGACCTCCACCAGCGGCGGCGGCGCCTTGGTGCAGGCGTCCAGCGCGAAGGGACAACGCGCGGCGAAGCGGCAACCGGCCGGTGGTTGCGCCATATTCGGGACCATGCCTTCGATCGTCGCAAGCTGCTCGGCGCGGTGATCGAGCCGCGGGATCGAGCCAAGCAGGCCGACGGTGTAGGGATGCTGCGGCGCGGAGAACAGCTCATCCACCGGCGCGCGCTCGACGATCTCGCCGGCATACATCACCGCGACCTCGTCGCAGACCTCGGCGACGACGCCGAGATCGTGGGTGATCAGGATGATCGCGGCGCCGCTTGCCGCCTTCAGCTCGCGCATCAGCTCCAGGATCTGCGCCTGCAGGGTGACGTCGAGCGCGGTGGTCGGCTCGTCCGCGATCAGGAGCCGCGGATCGCAGGCCAGCGCCATCGCGATCATCACGCGCTGGCGCATGCCGCCGGAGAGCTTGTGCGGATATTCGTCGATGCGCCGCTCGGGCGAAGGGATGTGGACGCGGCGCAGGAGTTCGATCGCGCGCTCGCGCGCGCTCTTCCGCGAGCCGCCGCGGTGACGCAGGATCGTCTCGATGATCTGGTCGCCGATCGTAAAGCTCGGGTTGAGCGAGGTCATCGGCTCCTGGAAGATCATCGCGAGCCGGTTGCCGCGCAGATCGCGCAACGTCTGGTCCGGGGTCTTCAGCAGGTCAAAACCGTCGAAGCGGATCGCGCCCGAAATCTCCGCGCTCTGCTTCGGCAAGAGCCCCATGATCGCCAGCGACGTCACGCTCTTGCCGCAGCCGGATTCGCCGACGAGGCCGAGCGTGGCGCCACTGGCGACGCTGAGATCGACGCTGTCGACGGCGTGGGTCACGCGGCCATCGTCGCCATGAAAGCGGATACGGAGATCGCTGATCTCGATGAGGGGGCTGGCGCTCATGATTGCCTTGCGCGCGCTGCGGCAATGCTGGCGTCGATAACGCTGCGATCGGTGTTGCCGGCCGGATTCTGCCGCGTCGGCATGGACGGGCGGAAGTGAACCCAGAGCTCGTGGCTGACGCGTTCGAGCCGTTCGAGCTCGCCGAGCGGATCGGGATGATCGTCGGCGCGAATGTCCAGCGCCGGCCACTCCTCTTCGCCGTGGATCAGCAGCGCAGCCGATTGCTTGCCGCGCTTGTCGCCGCCGGCGGCTTCGCCGGCGCGCATCGCCGCGAGCAAGCGGCGGGGGAAGGGCAGGCTGTCATTGGCGATGTAGGTCTTCGCGGTCTCGTCGAGCACGTCGGCGCCGGCCAGCATGTTGCCGGCGATGGAGAAGCCGCTACCCGCGATGTGGCCGTACCAGTCGACGCAGTCACGCCCTGTATGTGCTGCGATCTCGCCGCTCGCGTCCATGATGTGGACCTGGCGGCTCTCGCGGCCCTCATCGGTCGCGAGCAGGGTAGCGAGCACGTCGTGGACGTTCAAACCTTCGCGCAGCAGCTTCACGCCGTCGATGCCGTAATAGGGATTGACGAAGGCCTGGGTCGCGATCGCGCCGAGGCCGGCGGCGATATAGGGCACGCGCGCGCCAACGGCGAAGAAGCGGGTCGCTACCGCGATGCCGAACTGGCCGGTAGCAGGATCGCGCGCGATGATCGACCAGGTCATGTGTTGCCTTCAGCGTCCCGCGGCGTAGCCTTGCATGCCGCGCGGATTGGCGGCGGCGCGGCGGCGGACCCCGACGCGCGAGGCTGCGGTGAGGCGGCCTTCCGACCAGTCGGGGCCGACCTCGACGATATGCCCGCGCTCGCGCAGATTCTCGATCGTCGCCTTGGGCACGCGGTTCTCAACCACGAGCACGCCGGGCCGCGCGGTGCGCGGCCAGAACGAGATCGGGAAATGCTCGGAATGCCAGGCCGGTGCGTCGATCGCTTCCTGGAGATTGAGGTTGCAATGGACGTGGCGCAGGAAGAACTGCGTGATCCACTGGTCCTGCTGGTCGCCGCCGGGCGAGCCCCAGGCGAGATAGGGCTCGCCGTCGCGCAGCGCCATGGTCGGCGACAGCGTCGTGCGCGGCCGCTTGCCGGGCGCGAGCGCGGCGGGATGGCCTTCCTCCAGCCAGAACATCTGGGCGCGGCTGCCCAGGCAAAAGCCGAGCTCGGGAATGATCGGCGAGGATTGCAGCCAGCCGCCTGACGGCGTCGAGGACACCATGTTGCCGTCCCTGTCGATGATGTCGAAATGGACGGTATCACCACGCACTTCGCCGAAGCGTCCGACCGTCGGCTCGCCGGCGCCGAGCGCGCCGACGGCCTCGCGCTGGCCCTCGGCACGGCGCAACTTGACCACGCCGCCAAAACCTTCGACGGAGCCGGGGATGAAATCGAGCGAGGCCTTGTCGGTGACTAGCTTGCGGCGCTCGTCGTTATAGGCATCCGACAGCAGCGTTCCGATCGGGATCTCGGTGAACTTGGGATCACCGTAGAATTTTTCGCGATCGGCGAAGGCGAGTTTTGCGCATTCGATCTGGAGATGAATGAACTCCGGCCCGGTCGGGTCGAGTCCGTCGAGCGCAAAGCCCTTGAGCAGCGCAAGCTGCTGCAGCGTCACCGGGCCCTGGCTCCAGACGCCTGCCTTGCAGACGGTGTAACGGCCATAGTCGTAGGTGAGGGGTTCTTCGATCGTCGGCTGCCAACGCGCCATGTCGTCGGCGGAGAGCACGCCGCGATGCGGCGAGCCGCTGACGTCCATCACCTCCTGGGTGCGGCAGAACTTGTCGATGGCTTCGGCGACGAAACCTTGCGACCAGGCTTTTCGCGCGCGCTCGATTTCGGCATCACGGCCACCGCCGCCGCTTTCGGCTTCGCTCAGGATGCGAGCGTAGGTCGCAGCCAGCGTCTTGTTGGTGAAGAGCGTGCCGGGCTTCGGCACCTCGCCGTTCGGAAGATAGACAGCCGCCGATGTCGGCCAGTGCTTGCGGAACAGTTGCTCGACGGTCTGGATCGTCGCGCAGGCGCGCTCGACCAGCGGATAACCGTCGCGCGCATAGGAGATCGCCGGTTCCAGCACGTCGCGCACGCGCATCGTGCCGTAATCGCGCAGCAGCATCATCCAGGATTCGAAGGTGCCTGGGACGCAGGCGGCGAGCAGGCCGGTGCCCGGCACCATGTCGAGGCCTTCGCTCTTGTAATGCGCGATGGTGGCGCGCGCCGGCGCCGGGCCCTGGCCGCAGATCACCTCGGTGCGGCCGCGTTTGACGTCGTGCACGATAACAGGGACATCGCCGCCGGGGCCGTTCAGATGCGGCTCGACCACCTGAAGCGTGAAGGCAGTGGCGACGCCGGCATCGAAGGCGTTGCCACCTTTTTCCAAAATGCCCATGCCGATCGCGGTCGCGATCCAGTGCGTGGTGGCGACGACCCCGAACGTGCCCTCGATCTCGGGCCTAGTCGTGAACGGATCGGGATTGATATTGCTGCCCATGGGACTTCACCACCTTATTGCCGGCGCGCGCAATTGATCACAGCCGATACCGCGCCGCCAATGCGTAGGCTGCATGGCACGCGCGCGTCACGCCGGGACCGGCGCGGTGTTGACTGCATGGCAGGCGACGCCGTCGATCAGTTCCGGCGTTTCCTTGCGGCAGAGGTCGAACGCCAGCGGGCAGCGCGGATTGAAGGCGCAGCCGGGCGGCGGATTGATCGGGTTCGGGATCTCGCCCTTCACCGGAATGCGCTGGCGGCCGCTCATCGCGAGATCCGGTACCGCGCCAAGCAGCATCTTGGTGTAGGGCATGCGCGGGCGGGAAAACAGCTCGCGTCCCTCCGCGATCTCGACGATGCGGCCGAGATACATCACGCCGACGCGGCTCGCCATGTGGCGGACCACGGCGAGGTTGTGGCTGATGAACATGTAGGTCAGGCCGAACTTGTCCTGGAGGTCGCGCATCAGGTTGAGGATCTGCGCCTGCACGGAGACGTCGAGCGCGGAGGTCGGCTCGTCGCAGACGATGAATTCGGCGTCGGATGCGAGCGCGCGCGCGATCGCGATGCGCTGGCGCTGGCCGCCGGAGAATTCGTGCGGGAACTTCAGCCGGTCATCGGGATGCAGGCCGACGAGGCTGAGCAGTTCGCCGACACGGGCCTGGATGTCGCGCTCGCCCTGGATCAGGTCAAACGCGCGGATCGGCTCGGAGATGATGGCATCGACGCGGAAGCGCGGGTTCAGGCTCGCATAAGGATCCTGGAAGATCATCTGGATGCGGCGGCGCAGCTTTCGCCGTGCGAGGGCCTGCCGCGGATCAGCCATCGAGACGCCGTCGATCAGTACGTCGCCGGAGCTTGGTGGCAGCAGGCCGACCACCATCCGCGCCACCGTGGTCTTGCCCGAGCCGGACTCGCCGACCAGCGCAAAGGTCTCGCCCTTCCTGATGTCGAAGGTGACGCCATCGACGGCCTTGAGGTATTCGAGATGGCCGCCTTCGAGCACGCGGTTGAGCCAGGGTTTTGAGACGTCGAAGACGCGGCGCAGATTGGTGGCCTTGACGAAGGGCGTGCTCATGCCGCGCTCTCCGCCGGCACGGTGTCGTAGAGATGGCACGCAACGGACTGCGCGCCGCGCGGCAGCGGCTCCGGCCGCTCGACACGGCAACGATCGAAAGCGAAGGCGCAGCGCGGATTGAACGAGCAGCCGCGCGGGATCGCCGACAGGCGCGGCATCGAGCCCGGGATCTGCACCAGGCGCTTGTCCTCGCCGGCAAGCGTCGGGATCGCGCCCATCAGGCCCTTGGCATAGGGATGCAACGGGTTCTTCACGACGTCCTGCACCGGGCCGATCTCGGCGACGCGGCCGGCATACATCACCGCGACGCGGTCCGAGGTCTCGGCGATCACGCCCATGTCGTGGGTCACCAGCATCACGGCGGTGCCGTGGTCGCGGCCGAGCCGCTTGATCAGCGAGATGATCTGGGCCTGCACGGAGACGTCGAGCGCGGTGGTCGGCTCGTCCGCAATGATCAGCTCCGGCTCGGCGCAGATCGCGAGCGCGATCACCACGCGCTGGCGCATGCCGCCGGAGAATTCGTGGGGATAGCCGTCGATACGCTTTTCCGGCGCGGGAATGCCGACCTCGGCGAGCAGGTCGATGGCGCGGCGGCGGGCGGCGGATTCGGAGAGATTGAGGTGGGTCCGGATCGTCTCGACGATCTGGTCGCCGACCTTGTACAGCGGATTGAGCGAGGTGAGGGGATCCTGGAAGATCATGCCGATGCGCTTGCCCCTGATACGGCGCATCTCCTCCGGTGGCAGATTGTCGATACGCAGGCCTGCAAGATGAATCTCGCCGCCGGCGATGCGGCCGGGCGGATCGATCAAGCCGATGACCGCCAGGCCGGTGACGGATTTGCCTGCGCCGGATTCGCCGACCACCCCGAGCACCTCGCCCTTGGCGATGTCGAAGGAGACGTCGTCGATGGCGCGCAGCGTGCCGCGGCGGGAGGCGAATTCCACCTGGAGGTTACGCACGGAGAGAACGGGTTCGGTCATGGGCGAGGCGTACTCATCGAAGCTTCGGGTTGAGCGCGTCGCGCAGCCAGTCGCCGAGCAGGTTGATCGACAGGATCAGCGCGGCCAGTGCGAGCCCGGGGAAGGCGACGATCCACCATTCGCCGGCGAACAGATAATTGTTGCCGATCCGGATCAGCGTGCCGAGCGACGGCATGGTGTCGGGCAGGCCGACGCCGAGGAAGGATAGCGTCGCCTCGGTGATGATGGCGAGCGCGAGGTTGATCGTGGCGATGACCAGGATCGGGCCCATCGTGTTCGGCAGCACGTGCCGCAGCATGATCTTCGGCGCGGGCAGGCCGATCAGCTGCGCGGCGGCGACGTAGTCCTTGTTCTTCTCGACCATCACCGAGCCGCGCACGGTCCGCGCGTATCCGACCCAGAAGCTCAGGCCGATCGAGATCACCAGCACGAACAGCATGCTGGTGGCGTCCAGTCGGTTGCCGAGGATCGATTTCGCGATGCCGTTGACCAGCAGCGCGATCAGGATGGCGGGGAAGGTGAGCTGCACGTCGGCGATCCGCATGATCACGCCGTCGACGGCGCCGCCGAAATAGCCGGCGATCAGGCCCAGCGCGATGCCGAGGGCGCCGGCGAAGATCACGCCGGCGACGCCGACGGCGAGCGAGATGCGCATGCCGTAAAGGATGGCGGAGAACACGTCGCGCCCTTGCTCGTCGGTGCCGAGCAGGAACGGGCTCTGGCCGTCGGCGGTCCACAGCGGCGAGATCCGCGAATTGATCAATTGCAGCTGCGCCGGGTCGAACGGGTTCTGCACCGCAAGCACGGATGCAAAGATCGCAAGCAGGAAGAACAGCACCGTGATGGCGGCCGCGACCATGGTGAGCTTGGAGCGGCGGAACGAATAGAAGACGTCGCTGTCGAGCGCGCGGCTGAGCCAGCTGCGGGCCGTGTGCGCCGGCTGCGTGCTCTGCCCATTGGAACTGGAAACGACTGCGTCGGACATGCAGGTGCCTTAGGTGGCGCGGCCGACCGTCGCGCGCAGGCGCGGATCGACCACGGTATAGAGGATGTCGACCACCAGGTTGATGGTGACGAAGATCAGCGAAACCATCAGCAGGTAAGCGGCCATGATCGGGATATCGACGTTTTGCACGGCCTGCACGAACAGAAGTCCCATGCCCGGCCACTGGAACACGGTTTCAGTGATGATCGAAAATGCAATAACCGAGCCAAACTGCAGTCCGGCCACGGTGATCACGGGAATGAGGGTATTCTTCAGCGCGTGGCCGAAGTGGATCGCGCGCGTGGTCAGCCCCCGCGCGCGGGCGAAGCGGATATAGTCGGTCCGCAGCACTTCCAACATTTCCGCGCGCACCAGCCGCATGATCAGGGTCATCTGGAACAGCCCGAGCGTGATCGAGGGCATGATCAGCGCCTTCAGGCCCGACAGCGTCAGAAGGCCGGTCGTCCACCAGCCGAGCTTCACCACCTCGCCGCGGCCGAACGAGGGCAGCCAGCCCAAAGTCACCGCGAACAGATAGATCAAGAGGATGCCGATCAGGAAGGTCGGCAGCGAGATGCCGATCAGTGAGACCGCCTGGAATAATTTGGCGAGCACGGTGTCGCGCTTGAGCGCCGAATAGACGCCCATCAGGATGCCGAACACCATCGCAAACACGGTCGCACAGATCGCCAGTTCCAGCGTCGCGGGCATGCGCTCGCTGAGCAGCGCCGAGACCGGCTGACGGAACTGGTAGGAGACGCCGAATTTGAACTGCGCGGCATCGGCGAAATAGCGCACGAACTGCACCGGCACGGGATCGTCGAGGCCGAGCGACTTGCGCACGACCTCGCGTTCGGCCGCCGACGTGTCGATCGAGACGATCTGGTTGACGGGGTCGCCGGCGAAACGGAACATCGAGAACGCGATGATGCCGACGGCGAACATGACGCCGATGGCCTGAACGGCGCGGCGAAGCGTGAAAGCGAGCATGCCTTCCACTTTCCTTGGGTGTGCGTACGGCCAACGTCCTTGTCAGCCGGAAAAGGAAAGGTCCCGGAAGCCTGACGCTGCCGGGACCTGATGTTCAACTAACGCTATTCCTTCTTGGTCGCCCAGTGGAACATGACGAGATTGTCGGCGCGCTGCGGCAGGTTGACCTTCTTCGATACGCCCCAGGCCAGCGCCTGCTGGTGCAGCGGGATATAGGACCAGTCCTTGATGCCGATCTCGTAGGCCTCCTTGATCAGTTGGTTGCGCTTCTCGGTGTCGGTTTCGACCAGCACCTTGTCGGTGATGGCGTCGAACTCCTTGTTGCAGTAGCCGCCGAGATTGGCCTCGCCCCGCGAGGATTTCGCATCGTCGCGGCAGCCCATGATGTCGTAGAGCACGTTGTGGGAGTCCATCGTGCTCGGGGTCCAGCCCAGCAGGTAGAACGAGGTCTGGTAGCCGCCCTGCTTGAGCACCTTGGCGAAGTACTGCGCCTTCGGCTGCGCCAGGAGATTGATCTTGACGCCGATGCGGGCAAGCATGCCGACCACAGCCTGACAGATCGCGGCGTCGTTGACGTAGCGGTCGTTCGGGCAGTCCATGGTGACCTCGAAGCCGTCGGGGTAGCCGGCTTCGGTCAGCAGCTTCTTGGCGCCGTCAGGATCGAATTTCGGCCGCGTGAAGCTCTTGGACAGCGCGAACAGCTCCGGCGCGATCATCAGCGCCGACGGCGTCGACAGCCCGCGCATCACGCGCGTCTTGATCAGCTCAATGTCGATTGCCTTGTAGAAGGCCTCGCGGACACGGGCGTCCTTGAACGGGTTCTTGCCCTTGATGTTGGAGTAGAGCAGCTCATCGCGCGTCTGGTCGAAGCCGATGAAGATGGTGCGCAGCTCCGGCCCCTTCAGCACCTGGGCATTCGGGCTGGAATCGACGCGGGAGATGTCCTGGATCGGAACCGGCTCGATGACGTCGACCTCGCCCGAGAGGAGGGCCGCGACGCGGGTGGCGTCGGAGGCGATCGGCGTGAAGATGATCTCCTTCAGATTGCCTTCGACCTTGCCCCAGTAATTGGGGTTGGCCTTGAACACGGTCTTCACGCCGGGCTGATGGCTCTCGATGATGAAGGGACCGGTGCCGTTCTCATGGAGCGAGGCGTAGCTCGGCGTGGTCGCCGCCACCGGCGTCGGATCGACGACGTTGTTCTCCTCGGCCCATTTCTTGTCCATGATGTACCAGACATCCCACGAGTTATGCAGGATGGGATTGGGCGAGGGCAGGACGAAATCGACGGTGTAGTCGTCGACCTTGACCACCTTGACGTCGGGCGCAAGGCGGGTCTGCATATTCGACCCCTTCTTGCGGACGCGATCGGCCGAGAACACCACGTCGTCGGCGGTGAAGGGGTCGCCGTTGTGGAATTTCACGCCCTTGCGCAAATGGAAGCGCCAGCGGGCCGGTTCCGGGGTTTCCCAGCTTTCCGCCAGTGCCGGGATGATCTTGAGATCCTTGTCGCGCGCGGTGAGGCCCTGATAGACGTGGCCGAGATGGGCGTGGGTGGTGCTCTCGTTGAGCGTATAGGGATCCAGCGACTTCAGGTCACCCTGGTTGGCATAACGTAGCGTCTGGCTCGACGCCGGCGAGACCGCCAACGCAAGCGTACCGGCGAGCGTCGCCGCAAACAGACTTCGACCGACTGACATTCTTGACCCTCTCCACACTGCCACGCCGGTGATTTTTGATTGTTCGGCGAGGCTGACTGATCCATGTTGCCCAGAGTTCTTGACCCGTGCAAGCGCCATTCCAGCAAGGAACGCGCCAAGTTGCACCGCTGTGCAGCAATGCTGCCCGGCAATCTAGGGGAGGCCGGCGCGCGAACGACATTCGACTTTCGACCTGTGTACTCTTCGGAGGAAGGGAGATTGGCCTGCCGGCCCCTGGCGTTTCAGCCATCCGCTACGCGGTCTCTGCCGGGTGATTTGATTGACCATACCCGTCGATTGCGGAAGCCGGCCCCGGCAGCTTCCCTTCAGGTCGCTTGCGTTGCACACCGTGTCGCGGTGATACTCCGGCAAGCCGCTCGAATCTCATCCGGAGGGGACATGAAAGTTAACATCGAAATCGACTGCACCCCCCTCGAGGCCCGCCAGTTCTTCGGATTGCCCGACGTGGCGCCGATGCAGACGGCGGTGATGGACAAGCTGCAGCAGCAGATCCTCAGCAATATCGAGAAGGTCTCGCCGGAATCGCTGATCCAGAGCTGGTTCACCTTCGATCCGAAGATCGCCGAGCGGTTTCAGGACATGTTCGTGACGATGGCTGGTCTCGGCAGCCCGCGCAGCAGCGACAAGAAGAAGTAGTGCAGTCCGGGCGGGACGGGGCGCAGGATCCAGGCCGGCTTCGTCCGCCGGCTCTCGGTCTGCTGCTGGCCGAAGCCCGTGGACTGTTCGAGTTCAATGCGAGTCTGTTGCTCTCGCCGCTCCTGATGCGTGCGCCCAAAGGCGACGGCCATCCGGTGCTGGCGCTGCCGGGCTTTCTCGCCAGCGATCTTTCGATGGTGCCGCTGCGGCGCTATCTCAGCGAGCTCGGCTATGAGGCCCATGCCTGGCGGATGGGCCGCAATCTCGGCGGGCTGGAGCGGATGCGGGAGGCATTGCGCACGCGTCTCGCCGAAATCCATGCGGCGAGCGGGCGCAAGGTCAGCCTGGTCGGATGGAGCCTCGGCGGCGTCTATGCCCGCGATCTCGCGCTCCAGGCCCCTGATATGGTCCGTTACGTCGTCACGCTCGGAAGCCCTTTTGCCAATGACGTTCGCGCGACCAACGCCACGCGGCTCTACGAGGCGCTATCCGGCGAGCGGGTCGATGATTTCGCGGAAGCGCGCGAAGCGATCGCCGGCGAGCTGCCGGTGCCGGCGACGTCGATCTATTCGCGTGCCGACGGTGTCGTGAACTGGCGGACCTGTCTGCTCCATCCCTCCGACCGTGCCGAGAACATCGAGGTGTACCTGGCGAGCCATATCGGGCTCGGCGTGAACCCCGCGGTGCTGTGGGCCGTGGCGGACCGCCTGGCGCAACCGGAGGGAGAGTTTTGGCCATTTGACCGGGCGGGGCCCTTTGCCATTGCATATGCCCCGCCGGAGCGGGCAGTATCGGCCTGACGAGAAGCGCCGCCAAGGCGCCCGTCGAATACTCGGGAGGGAACTATGGCTGACGGTAAGAAGCTGTCGTCGCTGGACGCGTCGTTTCTCTATCTGGAAACGCCTGAGATGCCGATGCACGTCGGCAGCATGGCAATCTTCCGCCTGCCCGACGACTACAAGGGCGACTTCTTCGAAGACTTCAAGGCGATGATCGTCTCGCGCCTGCACATCGCGCCGATCCTGAAGGCGCGGCTGGAGAAGGCGCCGCTCGACATCGACCATCCCTCCTGGGTCGAGGACGACCAGTTCGACATCGACCGCCACATCTTCCGCGCCAGCCTGCCGCAGCCGCGCGACCGCGCCACGCTCGAAAGGATCGTCGGCTGGATGCACGCCAAGCTCCTGAACCGCGCCCGCCCGCTCTGGGAGTTCTACGTGTTCGAGGGCATGAAGGACAACGAGGTCGGGCTCTATTCCAAGATGCACCATGCCGCGATCGATGGCGGCGCCGGTGCGGCGCTGACCAACATGATCTACGACATCTCGCCGGTCCCGCGGAAGGTCGAGCCGCCGACGGGTGGAGCCAAGCCCGGACAGGAGCCGCGCGACATCGCTGCGAACCTGCTCGATTCCTATCAGCAGCTGTTCAGCCAGCCGCTCGATGCTTCGCAAGCGGCGAAGAACCTGCAGCTGCCGCGCACCGGCAAGAGCGACATCGGCTCGATCCTGTTCGACAACGCCATGTACCAGATCGAGAGCGCAGTGCGCTTTGCCGGCAACATCCCGACCGTGCTCAAGAGCGTGTCCGACGTGCTCGGCAAGGTCGCAGACCCAAAATCGCGCGAGAGTTTGGCCAGCATGGTGTCGCCGCCGACCATGCTGAACAAGACGATCTCGTCGGAACGGAGCTTTGCCGGCGTGTCGATTTCGCTGTCGCGGGCCAAAGCGCTGGCCAAGCAGGCCGGCGGCAAGCTCAACGACGTCGTGCTGGCGCTCGCCTCCGGCGTGGTCCGCCGCTACCTCCTGCAATATGGCACGCTGCCGGCGAAGTCCCTGACCGCCGCCGTGCCGATCTCGCTGCGTGAGGAGGGCAACACCGAGGCCAACAACCAGGTGTTCGGCATGATCTGCGCGATCGCCACCAACATCGAGGATCCCAAGGCGCGGCTGGAGGCGATCATCGCGCAATCGACCAAGTCCAAGGAGATGTCGCATCCCTTGCGCGCCTTGATGCCGCAGGTCTCCAACATCTCGATGCTGGGCGCACCGATCATGGTGCAGATCCTGGCGCTGCTCTACAGCCGCTCGAATCTCTCCGACGTGCTGCCGCCGGCCGCCAACATCACGGTGTCCAATGTGCCCGGGCCGCGGCAGACGCTCTATGCCGCCGGCGCCGAGCTGCTGCACATCTTCCCGGTGTCGATCTCGACGCACGGGCAGGCGCTCAACATCACCGTGCAGAGCTATCGCGACCAGCTCGATTTCGGCTTCATCGTCGGCGCCAACATCATTCCGCACGTGCAGGTGATGTGCGACATGCTGCCGGAGGAGTTCGCCGCGCTGGAGGCCGCCTATGCGCCGCCGGCGGCCGACGTCAAGGGCGCTGCTGAGTAGGAAGTTCGCCATGATTGACATGCCGCCGCTCAAGTTCGCGACGACGAACGGAATCCGCATGGGCTATTACGAGGCGGGCCCGGCCGATGACAAGCCGCCGGTCGTGCTGTGCCATGGCTGGCCGGAGCTCGCCTTCTCCTGGCGCCACCAGATCAAGGCGCTGAGCGAGGCCGGCATCCGCGTGATCGCGCCGGACCAGCGCGGCTATGGCGCGACTGACCGGCCCGAGCCGGTCGAGGCCTATGACATGGAGCATCTGACTGGCGATCTCGTCGGGCTGCTCGACCATCTCAACATCGACAAGGCAATCTTCGTCGGCCACGACTGGGGCGGCTTCGTCGTCTGGCAGATGCCGCTGCGGCACCCTTCGCGCGTCGCCGGCGTGGTCGGGGTCAACACGCCGCACTGGGACCGCGCGCCGATCGACCCGATCGCGCTGTTCCGCCAGCGCTTCGGCGACCAGATGTACATCGTCCAGTTCCAGGATCCCGCGCGCGAGCCCGACAGGATTTTCGGCACCCGCGTCGAAGAGACCTTCGATGCCTTCATGCGCAAGCCGGCCGCGCGCCCTCCGGGTGCGCCCGAGGAACAGCCGATTGCCGGCATTGGTGCTTCGCCCCGCATCAACCTGGCGTTCCCACAGATGATTGCGAATTACGACGCCAAACATGATCCGCGCACCCCGATCCTGTCGGCGGAGGAGAAGAAGGTGTTCGTCGACACCTTCACGAAAACCGGATTCACCGGCGGCATCAACTGGTATCGCAACTTCACCCGCAATTGGGAACGCTCGAAGGGGCTCGATCACCACATCCACGTGCCGTCATTGATGATCATGGCCGAGAACGACGCGGTGCTGCCGCCGTCTGCGGCCGACGGCATGGAAAAGCTGATCGCCGACCTCGAGAAGTACCTGGTGAAGGACAGCGGCCATTGGACGCAGCAGGAGAAGCCGGAAGAGGTCAGCGCCAAGCTGATCGAATGGCGTAGAAGGCGGTTTGGCTAGCTCGTCGTTGCGAGCGAGGCGAAGCAATGCGGGAATGTGTCCGCGGAGACGCTCTGGATTGCTTCGTCGCAAGGGCTCCTCGTAATGACGAGGTGACTGATCGATGCAGGGGGAAGCGCATTTAATGTCGTCATCCAAGAATCGTCTGGACCCGATCCCGCACCCGCCGACGAAGCCGGTGGTCGGCAACATGCTGTCGCTGGACCCGGCCGCGCCCGTGCAGCACCTGACGCGGCTCGCCAAGGAGCTCGGTCCGATCTTCTGGCTCGACATGATGGGCTCGCCGATCGTCATCGTCTCCGGCCACGATCTCGTGGACGAGCTCTCCGACGAGAAGCGCTTCGACAAGACGGTGCGCGGCGCGCTGCGGCGCGTGCGTGCGGTCGGCGGCGACGGCCTGTTCACCGCCGACACGAGGGAGCCGAACTGGAGCAAGGCGCACAACATCCTGCTCCAGCCGTTCGGCAACCGCGCCATGCAGTCCTACCATCCGAGCATGGTCGACATCGCAGAGCAGCTCGTCCAGAAATGGGAGCGGCTCAACGCCGACGACGAGATCGACGTCGTCCATGACATGACTGCGCTGACGCTGGATACGATCGGCCTGTGCGGCTTCGACTATCGCTTCAACTCGTTCTATCGGCGCGACTACCATCCCTTCGTCGAGTCGCTGGTGCGCTCGCTCGAAACCATCATGATGACGCGCGGCCTGCCGTTCGAGCAGCTCTGGATGCAGAAGCGCCGCAAGACGCTCGCGGAAGACGTCGCCTTCATGAACAAGATGGTCGACGAGATCATCGCCGAGCGCCGCAAGAGCGCGGAGGGAATCGACGACAAGAAGGACATGCTCGCCGCGATGATGACCGGCGTCGACCGCTCGACCGGCGAGCAGCTCGACGACGTCAACATCCGCTACCAGATCAACACGTTCCTGATCGCGGGCCACGAGACCACCAGCGGCCTGTTGTCCTACACGCTCTACGCGCTGCTCAAGCACCCCGAGATTCTCAAGAAGGCCTATGACGAGGTCGACCGCGTCTTCGGCCCCGACGTCAATGCGAAGCCGACCTACCAGCAGGTGACGCAGCTCACCTACATCACGCAGATCCTGAAAGAGGCGCTGCGGCTGTGGCCGCCGGCACCGGCCTATGGCATCTCGCCGCTCCAGGATGAGACCATCGGCGGCGGCAAGTACAAGCTCCGGAAGGGCACGTTCATCACCATCCTGGTGACGGCGCTGCATCGTGATCCCAGCGTCTGGGGTCCCAACCCGGGTGCCTTCGATCCCGAGAATTTCAGCCGCGAGGCGGAAGCTAAGCGGCCGATCAATGCCTGGAAGCCGTTCGGCAACGGTCAGCGCGCCTGCATCGGCCGCGGCTTTGCGATGCACGAGGCGGCGCTCGCGCTCGGCATGATCCTGCAGCGCTTCAAGCTGATCGACCACCAGCGCTACCAGATGCACCTGAAGGAAACCCTGACGATGAAGCCGGAGGGCTTCAAGATCAAGGTGCGTCCGCGCGCCGATCGCGAGCGCGGCGCCTATGGCGGGGCCGTCGCGGTTGCGTCGTCGGCGCCGAAGGCGCAGCGCCAGCCCACCACGCGGCCCGGCCACAACACGCCGATGCTGGTGCTCTACGGCTCCAATCTCGGCACCGCCGAGGAGCTCGCGACGCGCATGGCGGACCTTGCGGAGATCAACGGCTTCGCCGTGCATCTCGGCCCGCTCGACGATTACGTCGGCAAGCTGCCGCAGGAGGGCGGCGTGCTCATCATCTGCGCCTCCTATAACGGCGCGCCGCCCGACAATGCGACGCAGTTCGTCAAATGGCTCGGCGACGACCTTCCGAAGGACGCCTTCGCCGGCGTGCGCTACGCCGTGTTCGGCTGCGGCAACAGCGACTGGGCTGCGACCTATCAATCGGTGCCGCGCCTCATCGACGAGCAATTGTCGAAGCACGGTGCGCGCGCGGTCTATCCGCGCGGCGAGGGCGATGCGCGCAGCGATCTCGATGGCCAGTTCCAGAAATGGTTCCCGGCGGCGGCTCAGGTCGCGACCAAGGAATTCGGCATCGACTGGAATTTCACTCGCACGGCGGAGGACGATCCGCTCTATGCGATCGAGCCGGTCGCGGTGACTGCCGTCAACACCATCGTCGCCCAGGGCGGCGCCGTGGCGATGAAGGTGCAGGTCAATGACGAGCTCCAGAACAAGAGCGGGTCGAATCCGTCGGAGCGTTCGACGCGCCACATCGAGGTGCAGCTGCCGTCCAACATCACCTACCGCGTCGGCGACCATTTGAGCGTCGTCCCGCGCAATGATCCGACGCTGGTGGATTCGGTGGCTCGCCGCTTCGGTTTCCTGCCGGCCGACCAGATCAGGCTTCAGGTCGCCGAGGGTCGCCGCGCGCAATTGCCGGTCGGCGAGGCGGTGTCGGTCGGACGCCTGCTCAGTGAGTTCGTCGAGCTGCAGCAGGTGGCGACCCGCAAGCAGATCCAGATCATGGCCGATCACACCCGCTGCCCGGTCACCAAGCCGAAGCTGCTGGGCTTCGTCGGCGAGGCGCCTGAAACGCTCGAACGCTACCGCACCGAGATCCTGGCGAGGCGCAAGTCGGTGTTCGACCTGCTGCTCGAATATCCCGCCTGCGAATTGCCATTCCACGCTTACCTGGAAATGCTCTCGCTGCTGGCGCCGCGATATTACTCGATCTCGTCCTCGCCGTCGGTCGACCCGGCGCGATGCAGCGTCACGGTCGGCGTGGTCGAGGGGCCGGCTGCCTCCGGCCGCGGCACCTACAAGGGCATCTGCTCGAACTATCTCGCCAATCGCCGCGCGGGCGATACGGTCTATGCCACGGTGCGCGAGACCAAGGCGGGCTTCCGACTGCCGGACGATCCATCCGCGCCGATCATCATGATCGGCCCCGGCACGGGCCTCGCGCCGTTCCGCGGCTTCCTCCAGGAGCGCGCGGCGCGCAAGGCGAAGGGGGCCACGCTCGGCCCGGCCATGCTGTTCTTCGGCTGTCGCCATCCCGATCAGGATTTTCTCTACGCGGACGAGCTGAAAGCACTGGCGGGCGCCGGCATCACCGAGCTGTTCACGGCGTTCTCGCGCGCGGACGGACCGAAGACCTATGTGCAGCACGTGCTTGCCGCGCAGAAGGACAGGGTGTGGCCGCTGATCGAGCAGGGGGCCATCATCTATGTCTGCGGCGATGGTGGAAAAATGGAGCCTGACGTGAAGGCGGCGCTCGTCGCGATCCATGGCGAGAAGACCGGCAGCGACGCCGCAGCCGGTGCCCGGTGGATCGAGGAGATGGGGACGAAGAACCGCTATGTGCTCGATGTCTGGGCGGGTGGGTGATTGTTCGTCCGATCGTGCTAAAGCTCTCCCATGATTCCCTGGGAAAAGATCGACACCGCCAAAATCCCCGGCTCCGACGAAGAGCTTCGCCTGATGCGGCGGGGCAAGGAGTTTTCGATCAAGCTTGGCACTAACGAGCTGATGAACAGCCGCCTGTCGGGCTCGGAAGCCGCGCTCGCAACCCTTGCGGCCAAGCAGATCGAGAAGGTCAAGAAGCCAGTCGTCCTGATCGGCGGATTGGGTATGGGCTTTACGCTGCGGGCGGCGCTTGCCGTGCTCGGAGCTAAGGCGGAGATTATGGTCTCCGAGCTCGTCCCATCGGTCGTTGCCTGGGCACGAGGCCCGATGGCGGAGGTCTTCGGCGACAGCCTCGACGATGCCAGGGTGAGCATCCGGGAGACCGACGTCGGCGAAATCATCCGGGCGCAGCGGTCGGCCTTTGACGCCATTCTGCTCGACGTGGACAACGGGCCGGAGGGGCTGACCCGCAAGGGCAATGATGCGCTCTATGACGCAAGCGGGTTGGCGGCCGCCAAGGCGGCGCTGCGGCCGGGAGGCGTGCTCGCTGTCTGGTCGTCAGGACCGAACCCGGCATTCACCAAGCGTCTCGGCCGCGCCGGGTTCGACGTCAACGAGGTCAATGTGCGCGCCACCGGCAGAGGTGGCGGCTCGCGCCATGTGATCTGGATCGCGCGGAAGAGCTAGGTGGCTACGTCTCCGGGCTAGAACATCGTGTTGCTGTTCGCCGGATTTTCAGGAATCTCCTGAACGACATCCCAGTGCTCGACGATCTTGCCGTTCTCCAGCTTGAAGATATCGACGATAGCGCGGCCCCTGGTGTCGGGCTCGCGAACGGAGTGGACGTGGAGGATGACGTAGTCGCCATCTACGAAGCTGCGCTTGATCTCGCTGTGCGAGTTCGGAAACTTTTCACGGAGGAAGCCGATGAACTTGCGAAAGCCGTCCGGACCATCTGCCGCATTTGGATTGTGCTGCACATAGCGGTTGCCGATATAGGCGATGGCCGCATCGGCGTCCTTCTGGTTGAGGCCCTTCTCGTAGAAGGCAAGCACGGCCGTGCGGTTGGCTTCTTCCTGCGCGCTGCCGGCGATCGCCGCGCCGTTGCCGAGGGACAGCATGAGAATGGAAGCCGCAATCATTGCGACCAGGCGGACGATGAAATGCATGTGAGCTCCGAGAGGCCGCGGCCTCTTTTGTGATCGAGGGAGGCCTCTATAGCTTTCGTGCCGGCTTCCGTTAAGACAGTCACCGGCAGCTCACATGGTCACTGCGAAGAGACCGCCTGCGCCGATCTATACGGCCCGCACTGCTGCGCCATGCGCGTGCTTGTTGATGGCGCCGATGATCTCGGGCCAGAAGCATATCGGCAGCGCGTGGCCCATGCCTGGGATCATCAACAGCTTTGCGTTCGGAATGGACGCCGCGGTGTCCTTGCCGCCTTCGGGGTGGACCAGCGGATCGACGGTGCCGTGAATGACGAGCGTCGGCGTCGTCACGGCGTGCAGCCGCTCCTTGCGGCTTCCGGAGGCAAGCACGGCGCGGAGCTGCCGGCCGACGCCGGCCGGATTGAGCCCGCGCGCGAACACGCGCTCGGCGCGGTCAGGGTCGAGCGCTTCCTCTTCCGGAAACGATCCGGCGCGCAGCACCTTCCAGGTCTCGCCGAAGCGGACCATGAACTCCTCCTTGCTGCGCGGCGGCGGCGCCATCAGCATCGCCGCAGCCTCGCGTGTCGGCGGCGGTATGCGCGGGTTGCCCGTGGTCGACATGATCGAGGTCAGCGAGCGCACACGCTGTGGAAACGACAGCGTCATCTCCTGCGCGATCATGCCGCCCATGGAGGCGCCGACCAGATGCGCCGACTTGATGCCGAGCGTGTCCATCAGGCCGACCGTGTCCTTGGCCATGTCGATCAGCTTGTAGGACGCGGCCACGGGAATCCGGAGGAAGCGCAGCTTCAGCAGCTCGAGCGGCGTCAGGCGCTTGCCGCCGGTGAGATGGCTCGACTTGCCGATGTCGCGATTGTCGAAGCGGATCACCCGGAAGCCGTGCGTGGCGAGCTGCTCGCAGAACGCGTCGTCCCAATGGATCATCTGCGCGCCGAGCCCCATGATCAGCAGCAGAGGCTCGGCATTGTCGTTGCCAAAAATCTCGTAGCAGATGTCGATGCCGTTGGCGCGGACGGTCTGGGGCGGCTGATGGGCGGTCACGGGTCCCTCCTGCTGATCGATGCTGTATCGCACGGTTTGCTGTCGCAAAGAAGCGCATGCGCGACGATGCGCCCGCCGCTTGCCGGTTGACCGGCCCCGCGCAACGGTGTGGTATGGCGAAAAAGAAGGGCATCGCAGCTCTCGATACCAGGAGGACGCCGATGACCGACAAGACCAATGATCCGGTCGCCATGTGGCAGAAGATGATGGGTGAGATGGAGAAGGGGTTCAACTCCTTCGCCAACCAGGCCATGTCGTCGCCGGAGTTTTCTCAAGCGCTGAACCGGGCTGGCGGCGTTGCTGCAGGTGCTCAGAAGCAGCTCGGCGAGCTCATGGAGAAATATCTCGTCGCGATGAATCTGCCGAGCCGCGAGCAGGTGATAGGGCTTGCGGAACGGTTGCAGTCCATCGAGGCCCAGGTCAGTGAGATGAAGTCGATGCTGAGCCAGATTGCGGCAGGTTCCGGAATCTCGCAAAGCCTCGATGCTGCGCCGCGGCCGCCACGCACCAAGCGTCCGCCCTCCGAAAACGGAGGACAGACATGAACGCACCTGCGGGACTTGATTTCGCGTCCATCCCGGAACGCATCCAGTCCGAGGTGCAGCGCGCCATCCAGCGCAGCATCAAGGGCGTCGAATATTTTTCGACCTCGGGCCCTTCGCTCGGCTCGACGCCGAAGGACGTGCTGCATTCGCGCGGCACGATGAGCCTGTATCACTACCGGCCGATGTCGGACGAGATCTACCGCGTGCCGGTGCTGATCGTGATGGCGACCACCAACCGCGGCTACATCCTCGACCTCGTGCCCGGCCAGAGCTTCATCGAGTTCCTGCTGAAGCGCGGTTATGACGTGTACATGCTCGACTGGAGCGCGCCGCGGCCGGAAGAGAAGAGCCTGCGGATGGAGGACTATGTCCTCGACTTCATCCCGGATTGCGTCCGTCGCGTGCAGCAGGATTCGGGCGAGCAGGACGTCTCCGTCATCGGCTATTGCTTCGGCGGCGTGCTGTCGCTGCTCTACGGCTCGATCCACAAGGACGGGCCGATGAAGAACCTGATCTGCTTCACCACACCGATCGATTTCCGCGAGATGAAGCTGTTCTCGAATTTCTCCGACCGCCGCTATTTCGACGTCGACCGGCTCGTCGACAGCGTCGGCAACGTGCCGCCGGAGATGATCCTGTCCTCGTTCGAGATGCTGCGGCCGGCCTCGCGCACGGTGAGCCAGATCCAGCTCTGGGAAAACATCTGGAACGACGAGTTCGTGAAGTCGTACCGGATGTTCGACCGCTGGGCGACCGACACGCTGCCGCTGGCCGGCGAGTACTTCCGCACCATCACCAAGGACCTGATGTGGGACAACAAGCTGTTCAACGACACCATGTCGGTCGGTGGCCGCGAGGCGAAGCTCGAGAACATCAAGGTGCCGATCCTGCATGCGGTCGCCGAGCACGACCACATCGTGCCCTATGACGCCGCAAAGCACCTGATCGCCAAGATCGGGTCGGAAGACAAGGAAGAGGTGATGCTGAAGGGCGGTCACGTCTCGCTGGTCGCTGGCGCCAACGCCGTGAAACGGCTGTGGCCGAAACTGGATTCCTGGCTGGGAAAGAGATCGACATGAGCGAGCAGCGTTCCTATCCGCGTCACGTCAAGACCGACGCCGGCGATATCGAGATCCGCCTGATGTCGCCCGCGGACGAGGCCGCGGTGCTCGCCTTCGGCAAGGGCCTGCCGACCCACGATTTGTTGTTCCTGCCTCGCAACATCAGCGAGCCGAAGGTGCTCTCCGCCTGGGTCAAGGAGATCGAACGGGGGGCGATCACGAGCCTGCTCGCGGTCAGGGACGGCAAGGTCGTCGGCTGTGGCACGCTGGTGCGCGATCCGCACTCCTGGTCGCCTCATGTCGGCGAGATCCGCATGGTGGTGTCGCCCGACGTCCGCGGCCAGGGCGTGGGCAAGGCGCTGTCGCAGGAAACCTTCGCCCTTGCGCTCGGCGCGGGCCTGGAAAAGCTCTCGGTTCAGATGACCGTCGACCAGCAGGCGGCGATCGCCCTGTTCGAGAGCCTCGGCTTCAAGGCCGAAGCCCTGCTGCGGGACCATGTCCGGGACGTCGACGGCAAGACCCACGACATCGTCGTGCTCGGCCACAACATCGCGCAGGTCCAGGCCCAGATGGAGGCCTATGGGCTGCCGGGCGCCGTCCAGCACTAGGTCCGGATCGGCCCGATCCTCGAACCAATTGGCCAAGGAGGCATCAGGATGCCTCCCGTTAAGGCTGTTCACGATTTCGTGATATCGCAGTGCAATACGAATATTGCATCGCACAATTAACCGTGGCATATAAGCCGTGCCCCGGGCCAATGCGGACGGGGTGAGCCCATAGCTCAACCAATGAGGATGGAGAGAACCCCATGACCACTGAAACCAACACCGCTTTCGAGGGCTTCAAGGACGCTTTCAAGAACATCCAGAACCTGGAAGTTCCCGAGGCCGCTCGCGAATTCGTCAAGAAGACTGCCAACACCGCCAAGGACCGTGCCGCCGAGGTGTTCGCTGGCTCCGAGCGCGTGACCGCCGCCGTCGAGAACGCGGTGACCGAGTCCGTCACTGAAGCCGGCAAGATCAGCCGCAACATCCAGCAGGCGATCTACGAGGACGCCGAGGCGTTCTTCTCGGGCATCGACAAGCTCGCGTCCGCCAAGTCGGTCAGCGAAGCCGTCGAGATCCAGTCGAGCATGCTCCGCGCCCGCGGCGAAGCGTTCGTCTCGCGCGCCAAGGCGACCGCCGACTATCTCGGCAAGCTCGCCGCCAACGGTGCGAAGTCCGCTCAGGACAACTTTGCCAAGGTCTACAACAAGACCGCCTGATTTGGTCTCCTGAGTAGCAACTGAATTTGAGGCCCGCTTCGGCGGGCCTTTTGTTTTTTCGCGGCCGTCATTGCGAGCTGGATTGCTTCGCTTCGCTCGCAATGACGAGTACTGTGACGCTGTCATGAACGCACCCGCCACCTTCTCCTTCGACACCCCCGGCGATGCCGAACGTGCGGCCGAGCTGCGCCGCGTGAAAGCGCTGGCGACGCTGGTGCTGGCCTCGACGCTTCTGCTCTTCATCGTCGCGAAATGGCTGCTGCCAGTGCATCCCGTGTTCGGCTTCATTGCAGCCTTCGCGGAAGCCGCGACCATCGGCGGGCTCGCCGACTGGTATGCGGTGGTGGCGCTGTTCAAGCGGCCGCTCGGACTGCCGATCCCGCACACAGCGATCATCCAGAGCAACCAGGCCCGCATCGCCGACAAGCTCGGCGAGTTCATCCAGGTGCATTTCCTCGAGGCCGGCCCCGTCGAGGCCAAGCTGAACGAGATCGACTTCGGCTCCTTCGTCGCCGACTGGCTGCGCGACCGCAAGCGCAGCGATGACCTTGCGCGCTTCGCGCTGCGTCTGTTGCCGGAGGCGGTGTCCGCCACGGAAAGCTCGGGCCTGATGACCTTCATCATCCGCCGCATGTCCTCGCAGCTTCAGGCGATCGACCTAGCCCCGCTCGCGGCCGGCACGCTGCGCGGCTTCGTTGCGGAAGGGCGGCACCAGATCCTGTTCGACGATCTCCTGCGCGTGATGCACGAGACCCTGAACCAGAAAGAGACAATGGCGATGATCCGCGAGAAGGTGCGCGCGGAGTTGCCGACCTTGCTCAATCTCTATCGCGCCGACAAGTTTCTGGTGAACAAGATCGTGGCCTCCGCCACCGCATTCTTCAACGAGGTGCGCAGCGATCCCAGGCATCCGTTCCGCGGCGAGTTCGACCGCATGGTGCTGAACTTCGTCGACCGGCTCGGTACCGATCAGGCCTATATCGACCGCATCGACGGCTTGAAGCGCGACCTGCTGGCGCGGCCGGAGCTTGCCGATCTCGCCCGCACCGTCTGGGCCAATGCGCGCTCCTTCATCGAGCGTAGCGCGAGCGGCGAAACGCAGGTGCTGCAGCATCATCTGGCCGGCATGTTCGTCTCGGCAGGCGAGGCGCTCGCCGGCGATGCCGAGCTGCGGGGCGAGATCAACAAGGGCCTGGTGACGGTGCTGCGCAGCTTCGTCGCGGACCAGAAGAGCGGCGTCTCGACCTTCATCTCCGACCAGGTCAAGGCGTGGAATATGACGCAGCTGATTTCGCTGATCGAAATCAACATCGGGCGCGACCTGCAATACATCCGCTTCAACGGGTCGTTGATTGGCGGGCTCGCCGGGCTCGCGCTCTACTCCGTAGAATTCCTGCTTCGATGGCTGTGACTTTTGCGTCACGGCCGTTAGCATTAACGCGCGGGCCTATTGTCGCCTCGCATCTCTCCCGCTTGAATGTGCGGACCGGCCGCCTAGCTGATTCATGTTGCGCTGCGGAACGTTCAAGAAGCCGGCGTATTGGAATTCATGCCCATTTGCCGGCATCGCTGCCGGCGCCTTCTCAGGGGAAATGTTGATGACCGCTACTGCCCAGACGCTGCGTCCGCCGTCCCGTACCCTGATGTTTCTGGAAGGGCGCGCGATCCACGAGTTCGGCGCATTCCTCGGCGCACTGCCGCTGCTGAGCCTCGCGCCGCGCGGCGATGGGCACCCGGTGCTGGTGCTCCCGGGCCTCGTGGCCTCCGACGCCTCCACGCGCGCGCTGCGTACGTTCCTGTCCGGCAAGGGCTACACGGTGAGCGGCTGGCGCCAGGGCCGCAATTACGGCCTGCGCGAAGGCGTGCAGCACGCGATGGTCGATCTGGTCGAAGAGCTCAGCGACAAGCACGGACGCAAGATCAGCCTGGTCGGCTGGAGCCTTGGCGGTCTCTATGCGCGCCAGCTCGCCAAGATGATGCCCGAGCGCGTGCGTCAGGTGATCACGCTCGGCAGCCCCTTCGCCGGCGATCCCCGTTCGACCAATGCCTGGCGGGTCTATGAATGGGCGAGCGGCCGGAAGTCCGACGAGGTCGATCCGGAGTTCGGCGGCGAGCTCGCCGTCCCGCCTCCGGTGCCGACCACCGCCATCTTCAGCCGCACCGACGGCGTCTGCGCCTGGCAGGGCTGCATGGAGAAGACGGGCGCGCAGACCGAGAGCATCGAAATCGAGAGCAGCCATTGCGGCATGGGCCATCATCCCGCCGCGGTCTACGCCGTCGCCGACCGGCTTGCGCAGAAGGAAGGCCAGTGGCAACCCTTCGACCGCAGCGGCTGGCGCAGCCTGGCCTATCCCGATCCGCACAGGTGATCTTCTTCGCCTCTCCCCGTAAGAACGGGGAGAGGGAGAGCAAGAGCCGTCGCTCCCGTCCATTGTCGTGCCCGCACCAAACGCGCTATGCCTCGCGCATGGCGCATCCGCTCTCCCGCATCATCGACCAGCTCAAGCGCGAGCCCTCGCGCACCGGCTCCATCGTCATCACCGTGTTTGGCGACGCCATCGTGCCGCGCGGCGGCTCGGTGTGGCTGGGCACGCTGCTGGAATTCTTCGAAAGCCTTGATATCGACAGCGGTGTGGTGCGCACCGCGATGTCGCGCCTTGCTGCCGACGGATGGCTGACGCGCGAAAAAGTCGGCCGCAACAGCTTTTATCGTCTTGCCGAAAAAGGCCGTCAGACCTTCGAGGCTGCGACGCGCCACATCTACGATCCGCCGCCATCGGATTGGACCGGGCGCTTCGAGCTGCTGCTGATCGGCAATGGCGAGGACCGCGACGCCTCGCGCGAGGCGCTGCGCAATGCCGGCTTCGGCAGCCCGCTGCCGGGTGTCTGGGTCGCACCGTCAGGCGTGCCGGTGCCGGATGAGGCTGCCGGCGCGATCCGCCTCGAGGTCTCTGCGGAGGACGACAGTGGCCGACGTCTGCTCAGCGCGAGCTGGCCGCTGGACCGCACCGCGGACGCCTACCTGAAATTCATGAAGACGTTCGAGCCGCTGCGCGCCGCGATCGGCCGCGGCACGGACCTGTCCGAGGCCGACGCCTTCACCGCGCGCATCCTGCTGATCCACCACTACCGCCGCGTCGTGCTGCGCGACCCGCTGCTGCCCCAGAGCCTGTTGCCGGCGGACTGGCCGGGCAGGGCGGCACGCGAACTCTGCGGCGAGATCTATCGCGCGTTGCTCGCCTCGTCGGAGCAATGGCTTGACGGTCATGGAACCAATGAAAAGGGGGCACTGCCGCCCGCGCGAAAACTCCTGGAAAGGAGGTTCGAGGTCTGATCTATCTGTTACAGAAATATCTTGCATGACGTAATTTTTGTTATATATTGCCTCCCAATAAAACGGGAGGACGCGCATGTACACCCAGGCGCTGAACACGGCCGAGACCGATGATCGCGGTCTGGAGGATGCAGGCAAGGCTGCGCAGTTCCAGGCCCGCATCGATGCCGAGGAGCGCATCGAGCCGAACGACTGGATGCCGGCGGCCTATCGCAAGACGCTCACCCGCCAGATCTCCCAGCACGCGCACTCCGAAATCGTCGGCATGCTGCCCGAGGGCAACTGGATCACGCGCGCGCCAACCTTGCGCCGCAAGGCGGCGCTGCTCGCCAAGGTGCAGGACGAGTGCGGCCACGGGCTCTATCTTTACGCGGCCGCCGAGACGCTCGGCTCCTCGCGCGAGGAGCTGGTCGACGCGATGCTCGCGGGCAAAGCCAAATATTCCTCGATCTTCAACTATCCGACGCTGACCTGGGCTGACATCGGCACGATCGGCTGGCTGGTCGACGGCGCCGCGATCATGAACCAGATCCCGCTGTGCCGTTGCTCCTACGGGCCCTATGCCCGCGCGATGATCCGCGTCTGCAAGGAGGAGTCCTTCCACCAGCGCCAGGGCTACGAGATCATGGTGACGCTATGCCGCGGCTCGGACGAGCAGAAGGCGATGGCGCAGGACGCACTGAATCGCTGGTGGTGGCCGGTGCTGATGATGTTCGGCCCGCCGGATTCCACGAGCCAGCACAGCGACACCTCGACGAAGTGGAAGATCAAGCGCTTCTCCAATGACGAGCTGCGCCAGAAATTCGTCGATGCCACCGTGCCGCAGGCGCAATATCTCGGCCTCTCCATTCCCGATCCCGGCATGATTCAGGATGCCGACGGACACTGGCGCTACAGCGAGATCGACTGGACCGAGTTCAAGCAGGTGCTCGCCGGCAATGGCCCCTGCAACCGCGACCGCATGGCCGCGCGCCGCAAGGCCCATGAGGAGGGCGCCTGGGTACGCGAGGCGGCGGCCGCCTATGCCGCCAAGCGCGCGCAGCGTCAGACCGCGCAAGCCGCCGAATAGGGAGATCAATATGGCCACGCCGAACACGCCGCTGTGGGAAGTCTTCATTCGCAGCCGCAACGGGCTCGCGCACAAGCATGTGGGATCGCTGCATGCGAACGACGCGACGATGGCGCTGCAGGCTGCCCGCGACATCTACACCCGGCGCGGCGAGGGCCTGTCGATCTGGGTCGTTCCGTCCACCGCGATCACCGCGAGCGATCCCGCCGAGAAGGGCATGATGTTCGAGCCGGCGGAGTCGAAGATCTACCGGCATCCGACGTTTTATGAGGTGCCGGAAGAAGTGGGGCACATGTGATGGCGGTCGCCAACATCCAGGTCTCCGAAACGCCGCTGGTGCTCTACGCGCTGCGCCGCGCCGACGATGCGCTGATCCTCGGTCACAGGCTGTCGGAATGGTGCGGGCATGCGCCGATGCTGGAAGAGGACATGGCCCTCTCCAACATCGCGCTCGACCTCATCGGCCAGGCGCGAGAGCTCTACACCTTTGCCGCCCAGGCCGAGGGCAAGGACAACGACGAGGACAAGCTCGCTTATCTCCGCGACGTGCGGCAGTACCGCAATCTGCTTCTGGTCGAGCAGCCGAACGGCGATTTTGCCCAGACCCTGGTGCGGCAGTTTTTCTATTCCGCCTTCGCCGACCTCTACTGGCGCGCGATGATGAATTCGCGCGATGCGACGCTGGCGGCCATTGCCGCCAAGTCGGAGAAGGAGAGCGCCTATCATCTGCGCCACGCCTCGGAATGGATCATCCGGCTCGGCGACGGCACGGACGAAAGCCATGTCCGCGCGCAAGCCGCGATCGATCGCCTCTGGGCCTTCACCGGCGAGATGTTCGCCGTCGACGACGGCGAGCGGGCCCTGATCCATGCCGGCATTGTCGTCGATCCCGGCGCCTTGCGTGGTCGCTGGCTGACGACGCTCTCGGATATCACCCGTGAAGCAACGCTCACGCTGCCGCAGAACGACTGGATGCAGCAGGGCGGTCGCTCTGGCCGGCATAGCGAGCATCTCGGCCATCTCCTGTCGGAGCTGCAATCGATGCAGCGAACGTTTCCGGGGCTGACATGGTGACGGTGCTGGACCGCGACAGCGAGCTGCGCCGGCGCGCTTGGGATGCCGCCGCGAGCGTGGTCGATCCCGAGATTCCGGTACTGAGCATTGCCGATCTCGGCGTGCTGCGAGATGTCGTCCTCGACGGCGATCATGTCGAGGTCGCGATCACGCCGACCTATTCGGGATGCCCGGCCATGAACATGATCGCGCTCGAGATCGAGATCGCGCTGGAGCGCGCCGGTTTTCGTCATCCGAAAGTGCGAACCGTGCTGTCGCCGGCCTGGACCACGGACTGGATGAGCGAGGCGGGGCGCGAGAAGCTGCGCGCCTACGGCATCGCGCCGCCGCAAGCCTCGAGCTCGCGCCGCGCGCTGTTCGGCGAGCAGGCGGTGGCATGCCCGCAATGCGGCTCGGACAAGACCGAGCTGCTGTCCGAATTCGGCTCGACCTCCTGCAAGGCGCTCTGGCGCTGCAAGACCTGCCGCGAACCCTTTGATTACTTCAAGTGTCATTGACCATGTCCGCAGCCGCACCGCGCTTCCATCGCCTGGCCGTCAGCGACCTCCGCCGCGAGGCCTCCGACGCCGTCTCGATGACCTTCGCCATTCCCGGCGATCTCGCTGGCGACTACGCCTTCACGCCCGGCCAGTATCTCACGCTCCGCACCACGCTCGATGGTGAGGAGGTGCGCCGTTCCTATTCCATCTGTTCTGGCCCCGACGACGGCGAGATCCGCATCGCCGTGAAGAAGGTCGATGGCGGCGCGTTTTCGAGCTGGGCAGCCGAAGATCTCAAATGCGGCGATGAGCTAGACGTGATGACGCCGACCGGGCGTTTTGGTGTGGTCCCGCCCGCCGATGCAGGCCGCATTCATGTCGGCTTCGCCGCGGGCTCCGGCATCACACCGATCCTGTCGATCGTGAAGGGCGTGCTCGCGCGCGAGCCGGACAGCCGCTTCTTCCTGTTCTACGGCAACCGCACGACCGACAACATCATGTTCCTCGAAGCGCTCGAGGAGCTGAAGGACCGCTTCATCGATCGCCTCTCGATCTTCCACGTCATCTCCGGCGAGGAGCAGGACATCCCGGTCCTCCATGGTCGGCTCGACGGCGAGAAGGTGAGGGTGCTGCTCCGCTCGCTGGTGCCGGCGGGAAGCGTCGATCACGTCTTCATCTGCGGTCCATCAGGCATGAGCGAGGAGATCGAGGCGACCTGCCGCGATCTCGGCATCGCGGATGAACGCATTCACGTCGAGCGCTTCGTCTCCGAATTCGGCGGCAAGCCGCGGCCGAAGAAGGCCGTTGCGCCCGATGCACCGCCGAAGGCGATCGCCTCACTGATCATCGACGGCAAGCGTCGTGACGTGCCGGTCGCAGAGGATGAGGCGATCCTCGATGCCGCGCTGCGCGCCGGCGTCGATCTGCCCTTCGCCTGCAAGGGCGGCATGTGCTCGACCTGCCGCGCCAAATTGGTTGAGGGCGAGGCGCCGATGGACATCAATTATTCGCTGGAACCGTGGGAGCTGAAGGCCGGCTTCGTCCTGACCTGTCAGGCCAAGCCGTCGTCGGAGCGGGTCGTGGTCGATTACGACCATGTCTGATCGGGCGTATCAGGCTCCGACAATGCAAATGCGTCGCATTATTTGACAGTTTTGGCCAACCAGCAGAACATCATGTGCAAACAATCGGCCGGGAGAAGCGCGTGAACGTCAAAGCCGCCCTGTCGCCTGAGGATATCGCCCGCGCCTGCGCTCAGGCGATGTGGGCCGAGGACGATGCCTCCAAAGGTCTCGGCATGGAGATCGTCGAGATCGGCCCGGGCTTCGCGACGCTCGCAATGACGGTGCGGCCGGACATGGTCAACGGCCAGCGCATCGCCCATGGCGGCTTCATCTTCACGCTCGCCGATTCCGCTTTCGCGTTCGCCTGCAACTCGCACAATGAGCGCGTGGTGGCGGCGCAAGGCCAGATCACCTTCATCAAGCCGGGCAGGCTCGGCGACCGACTCGTTGCGAAGGCGCGCGAGATCACCCGCGGCGGCCGTTCCGGCATCTACGACGTACGTGTCACCGCGGGCGACGCCGTCATCGCGGAATTCCGCGGGCATTCGCGCGTCATTCCTGGCACGTGGCTGCCAGCGCAAGATCAATAAGACAAAAGAAGAAAAGAACAAACCAATGTGGGGAAACGAGGATGGCTCTGACGAGGCTCAAGGAAGGCGGCAGCACCTATAGCGCCGAGATGGACGCGCATGAGCGCGCCTCGCGCGACGAGATCATGGCGCTGCAGAAGCAGCGGCTGGCTTGGTCGCTGAAGCACGCCTACGACAACGTCGCGCATTACCGCAAGGCCTTCGACAAGGCCGGCGTGCATCCGTCCGATTTTCGCGAGCTCTCCGATCTCGCGAAATTTCCGTTCACGGTGAAGACGGACCTGCGCGACAACTACCCCTTCAACATGTTCGCCGTGCCGCGCGAAAAGCTGGTGCGCGTGCATGCTTCATCCGGTACGACGGGCAAGCCGATCGTCGTCGGCTACACCCAGCGTGACATCGACACCTGGTCCGAGGTGATGGCGCGCTCGATCCGAGCGGCCGGCGGCCGCACCGGCATGATCATCCACAATGCCTATGGCTACGGCCTCTTCACCGGTGGGTTAGGGGTGCACTACGGCGCCGAAAAACTCGGCTGCACGGTGGTACCGATCTCCGGCGGCATGACCGAGCGGCAGGTGCAGCTCATCAACGATTTCCGGCCTGACATCATCACGGTGACGCCGAGCTACATGCTGGCGATCCTCGACGAGTTCAAGCGCCAGAAGCTCGACCCGCGGCAGTGCTCGCTCAAGGTCGGCATCTTCGGCGCCGAGCCCTGGACCAACGCGATGCGCGGCGAGATCGAGGACGCCTTCGACATGGATGCGACCGACATCTATGGCCTGTCCGAGGTGATCGGTCCCGGCGTCGCGCAGGAGTGCATCGAGACCAAGGATGGCCTGCACATCTGGGAGGATCATTTCTACCCCGAAGTGATCGATCCCCAGACGGGTGCGGTGCTGCCGGATGGCGAGAAGGGCGAGCTGGTCTTCACCTCGCTCACCAAGGAGGCCTTCCCCGTGATCCGCTATCGCACCCGCGACCTGACGCGGCTGCTGCCAGGCACGGCGCGGCCGGGCATGCGACGGATGGAGAAGGTGACGGGGCGCTCCGACGACATGATCATCCTGCGCGGCGTCAATCTGTTCCCGACCCAGATCGAGGAGGTGCTGCTCGCGACCGACTGGTGCGGCGGCCATTTCATCCTCGAGCTCACCCGGGAAGGCCGGATGGACGAGCTGACCATCATCGCCGAGGCACGGCCTGAGAGCTGGGACGGCCGCGGGCTCGTCGATCATGCCGACCGGATCGCGACCCACATCAAGAACACGATCGGCGTCAGTTCGAGGGTCCAGGTGGTTGCGCCGGCCACGCTCGAGCGCTCGCTGGGCAAGGCCAAGCGGCTCTACGACAAGCGGCCCAAGGACTGACTTGACGGATTGACTTGACCGGTCCCAAAGGCGACAAGGCCCGCGAGAAAACGCGGGTCTTTTCATGTCGCCAGCCGATGCCAAAACGGTCGAAGCGCGCTGTGTGCGCCTCAACGCCAAAGCCGAAAACGCCGCTGCGCTTGCACCGGGCGTCGAGCGCCAGACGCTTGCGCGCGGGCCGAACGATCTCCTGATCGAGGTGAAGGCCGCCGCCGTCAATCCCTCCGACGTCAAGGCGGCGACCGGGCTGATGCCCTATGCCGTGTTCCCGCGGACCCCCGGCCGCGACTACGCCGGCGTGGTGATCGGCGGGCCCGCAGGCACAATGGGGCGTGAAGTGTTCGGCTCCTCCGGCGATCTCGGCATCCGCCGCGACGGGACCCACGCAACCCATCTCGTCGTCGAGGCCGATGCGGTCGTGGAGAAGCCCAAGACCGTGTCCTGGGAGGAGGCCGCTGGCATCGGCGTGCCCTTCGTCACCGCGATGGAAGGCTTTCGCCGCGCAGGCGTGCCGAAGACCGGCGAGACGGTGCTGGTGTTCGGCGTCAACGGCAAGGTCGGCCAGGCTGCAGTGCAGATCGCGACTTGGCAGGGCGCGCGCGTTATCGGCGTGGTGCGCAAGGCGGAAGCTTATGAAGGTCACGCCAACGCGCCCATCGAGGTGATCGACGCCTCCGCCACCGACGTTGCCGCGCGCGTGCGCGAATTGACGGGCGGCAAGGGCGCCGACATCGTCTTCAACACCGTCGGCGATCCCTATTTCCAGGCTGCGCACAAGTCGCTCGCCTTGCGCGGCCGCCAGATCCTGATCGCGGCGATCGACCGCATCGTGCAGTTCAACATCCTCGAATTCTACCGGGGGCAGCACACTTATGTCGGCATCGATACGCTCGGCCTGTCCTCTGCTGCAACCGGCGCGGTGCTGCGCGACCTCGGGCCGGGCTTTGCGAGCCAGCACCTGAAGCCGTTCCCGATCAAGGCGAATGCGATCTATCCGCTGGAGCGCGCGAAGGAGGCGTACGTTGCCGTCGCCGGCTCGTCGCGCGACCGCGTGATCCTGAAGCCGTGACGATGGAAGCCTCCGCCCAACTCGTCATCCTCGCCGGCCTCGTCATCGGTCTCGTCTACGGCGCCGTCGGTTTGCTCAGCGGCTTTTGCCTGATGAGCAGCATGCGCGGCTTTCTGGCGGACGGGGACGGGCGGCTGGTGCGAACCTACGCGCTGGCGATCGCGGTCGCGATTGCCGCGAGCCAGTTCCTCGCCGGCAGCGGCACGGTCGATCTCGGCAAGTCGATCTATCTGCAGCAAACCTTTTCTGCCCCGGTGCTGTTCCTTGGCGGCCTGCTGTTCGGCTACGGCATGGTGCTGTCGAATGGCTGCGGCTCGCGTGCGCTGGTGCTGCTCGGGCGTGGCAATCTCCGCTCCTTCGTCGTCGTGATTGTGCTTGCGATTGCCGCGCAGATGACGCTCAAGGGCCTGATCGCGCCGGCGCGCATCGCGCTGGTCCAGGCTTCGCAAACCACGCTCAACGCGAATTCGCTGCCGTCCTTGCTGGCGACGCTCGGTCTCGCGGGGACGCTTTCGCGCGCGCTTGCCGCTGCGACGATTGTCGTCGCGCTGATCCTGTTCGCTTTCGCGCATCCGGCGTTCCGCCGCTCGCCCGGCCAGATCGCAGCGGGCGTCATCGTGGGCCTCCTCGTCGCCGGCGGCTGGTTGGTCACCGGCTATCTCGGCGCCGACGACTTCAATCCGATTCCCGTGACCTCGCTCACCTTCATCGCGCCGATCGCGGACGCCCTGCAATACGCGATGCTCTCGACCGGACTGACGCTCAACTTCGGCGTCGCGACAGTTGCCGGCGTCTTCGCCGGCAGCTTGGTCGCCGCACTCGCTACCGGCCGCTTCAAGCTCGAAGGCTATTCATCGCCGCGCCACATGCTGCGCTCAGGCGCCGGTGCCGCGTTGATGGGGATCGGCGGCGTGATGGCGTTTGGCTGCTCGATCGGGCAGGGGCTCACTGGTCTCTCGACCCTCGCGCTGGGCTCGCTCATTGCGGTTGCCGGCATCCTGCTCGGCACGGCGGCCGGTCTGCGCGGTGCGTTGCGGGTTCAGCCGCTCGCGGTGGCCTGACTGCGCAACAGCCGGTCGCCTAACGTGGCAAGACCAATGCCGGTGACGATCAGCCCGGCCGCGACGGCAAGACTCATGTCGATCGGCTCGCCGAGCAGGATCGCCGCGCTGGCGATGCCGACGAGTGGCGTTCCGGTGGTGCCGAGCGCCGTCGTCAGGGCCGAGATGCTCTTGTTGACCATCGACATCGCCCAGTAGGCCAGCGCCGTCCCGATCAGGCCGGAGTATAGAAACAGCAAGACGAGCCTCCACGACCATTCCACGTGCGGTACGCCATCCGTGACCGCCGCCGACGTTGTCAGCACGATCGTCGCGACCAGCACCTGCCAGATCAGCAACTGGAGCGGCGACGCGATCCAGCGATGCGCGCGGATATAGATGATGTTGGCGGCCCACGAGATCGCGGCCAGGATCACCATGCCGGCGCCGAGCACGACATTCGCATTGGTCCAGTCGATGGACGTCGGGTTCAGGATCACGGCAAGGCCGATCAATCCGAGCAGGGCGCCGGCGAGCTTTGGCGCGGTCAGCGTATCCTTCCCCAGCAAGGGCGCGGCGATTGCGACCCAGAGCGGCGTGGTGTAGCCGAGCACGATGGCCTTGCTCGCAGGCAGGAAGCGCACACCGGCCGCAACCAGGACCGAGAACACCGTCATATGCAGCAGCGCCACGCTCAGGACCACGGGAATGTCGCGCCGCTCCGGGATCACCAGATTCTTGCTCAGTCCGAGGATCACGAACAATCCAGCCAGCGCGATCCAGCTCCGGATCGCTGAAGTCCACAGTGGCGGAAGGAACTGGACGAGCTGTTTCGTCACCGACCAGTTCACGCCCCAGGCCAGCACGATGATGAGGAACAGGCCGACGGCGGCGCGGGGGGACAGGGAGTTCATCACGGAGGTCCTTGAAGCAGTCCAGTGCGGCGGATAGCATCTCGGCTGGCACCAGAAAAAGTGCCAGATTGGAGAAGAACAAGGTGCCAGTTACCGAAGGCATGATCGCGGGCCTGATCGACCTGAAACGCGCCGACGAGGAGGGCTTGGCTGCGCAGCTGACGGGTCAGCTCCGAAGCCTGATTGCGAGCGGTCGCCTCGGCAGGGGCCGTGCGCTGCCGTCGAGCCGCCGGCTCGCGAGCGATCTCGGCGTGTCCCGCAACACCGTCACTTACGCGTTCGAGCAGCTCGCCGCGGAAGGATATTTGGCAGCGTCGCACGGGCGGCGCCCGGTCGTGACCGTCGACGGCGCTGAGCGGATCGATGCAGCAGGGGCAGCTACATCGCGTCCGCGCTCCGGTAAGCCGAGGCTCTCGCCCTGGGCGTCGAAGCTGAAGCAGACGGACTGGCCGATGTCCTATCTGGCGCCGCTAAAACCCTTGCGCCCGGGGCATGGCGACGCAAGAGAGTTTCCGAACGAAACCTGGGGGCGCTGCCTGCGCCGCAGCGCCGTAGGGGCAGCCAGGCGCGAACTCGGGCCGGTCAACCGGCCGCGCTTGCGCGAGGCGCTGGCGCATTACCTCGCGACCAGCAGAGGCGTTCGCGCCACGGCGGAGCAGATCCTGATCCTGCCGAGCGCGCAGGCCGCGCTGACGTTGATCGCGGTTGCAGTCATCACGCCTGGCGACGAGGTCTGGGTCGAGGATCCCGGCTATCCCGGCGCCGCCGCTGCCTTCCGAGCCTCTGGCGCGCGCGTGACCGGCATCCGGCTGGACGAGCAGGGCATGCAGCGAATGGCGGGCATGGCGGTGCCAACGCTGATCTTCATGACGCCATCGCACCAGCATCCGACCGGGCGGCTGATGTCACTGGCCCGCCGCACCGAGTTTCTCAGGGCAAGCATGCCCGGCAAGACCTGGATCGTGGAAGACGACTACGATGGAGAATTCCACTACGACAGCCGGCCGGTGCCGGCGTTGCAGGGCCTCGATGCACACGGCCGCGTGTTCTATGTCGGCACCTTCTCGAAGGCGATGACATCGGATATCCGGCTCGGCTATCTCGTCGTGCCGCCGGCGCTGGTCAGCACGCTGGAGATCGCGCAGCGGCACATCGGGCTGATTGCGTCCAGCCACATCCAGGAGGCGCTCGCCGAGTTCATCGGCGACGGGCATTTCCTCGCGCATCTGCGCCGGATGCGCCGGCTCTATCACGCGCGCCGCGATCATCTCGTCGATGGGCTGGAGCGCCATCTCGGCGAGGTGCTCACCGCCGAGGTGCCCTCAGGCGGCATCCAGCTCGTCGCGCGTCTCAAGCGCGGCCGCGCCGATCAGGCAGCGGTCAAGCGGCTAGGTGAGGCGGGCGTTGTGACGCGAGCCTTGTCCAGCCTGGCGCTCGGCAAGCCGCGCGATCACGGCCTGCTGCTAGGCTTTGCGGCGTGGCGCGAGGGTGAGATCAGCGCGGCCGTGCGGACGATGGCATCGTGCTTCTAGCGCGCCGATTCACTCCACCGCCTTCGTCACGATGCGGATCTCCGAGGTCAGCGTGCGGTGCACCGGGCACTTGTCGGCGATCTCCATCAGCTTCTTGCGCTGCTCGGCATCGAGTGCGCCGTCCATTGTGATGTCGCGCTCGATCTGGTCGAGCATGCCCTCGCGCGTCTCGCACTCTGCGCAATCCTTGGCGTAGATCTTCGAATGTTTCAGCGTGACCGTGACGCGGTCGAGCGGCAGCGACTTGCGATCGGCGTAGAGGCGCATCGTCATGGAGGTGCAGGCTCCGAGGCCTGCGAGCAGGAAATCATAGGGGCCGGGACCGGCATCCTCGCCGCCGGCCGCAACCGGCTCGTCCGCCACCAGATGATGCGGGCCGACGGTGATGATCTGGTTGAACTTGCTCTTGCGGGTCTCCTGCACCACGACCTTCCGCGGCTCCTCGGGAAGATCCATCGCTTTTGCGGGCTTTGCCGTATCGATGTAGCGGCTGGCCCAGGCGGTGATCACGTCGGCCGCGTAGAGCGCATCGGCCGGCTTGGTCAGCAGATGATCGGCATGGTCAAGCGAGACGAAGCTCTTGGGATGCTTTGCCGCAACGAAAATCTTGGTTGCGTTGTCGATGCCGACGGTGTCGTCAACGGGCGAATGCATCACCAGCAGCGCCTTGTGCAGGCCGGTGACATCCTTCATCAGCTCGTGCTCGACGATGTCGTCGAGGAATTCGCGCTTGATCCGGAACGGGCGTCCCGCGAGCGAGACTTCGACCTCGCCCTGCGTGCGGATGTTGTCGATATGCTCCTTGAATAGGCCGGTGACGTGGGCGGGGTCGGAGGGCGCCGCGATGGTGGCCACCGCTCTCGCCTCGGGAATCTGAGCGGCTGCCGCAAGGATCGCGGCGCCGCCGAGACTGTGGCCGATCAGGAGCGACGGTGCCTTGCGGACGCTGCGCAGATGATCGGCCGCGTGCACGAGATCGGCGACGTTGGAGGAAAAGGTCGAATTGGCGAAATCACCTTCGCTGGAGCCCAGTCCGGTGAAGTCGAAACGCAGCACCGCGATGCCCCTGGCCGCGAGGGCGACCGAGATGCGCTTGGCCGCCAGCGTGTCCTTGCCGCAGGTGAAGCAGTGCGCGAACAGCGCGTAGGCGGCGGGCTCGCCGTCCGGCAGCTCCAGCGCCGCCGCGAGCTGATGGCCGCCTTCGCCGGTGAACTGAAAGCGTTCCGTGGGCATGGGATTCCCCCGTTCTGTTTGGAGTCTAGTCGCCCGAATAACGCTGCTCGGCCCAGGGATCGCCGCGGTTATGATAGCCGCGGACTTCCCAGAAGCCCGGCGCGTCCTCGGTCAGGAATTCGATCGCCTGGAGCCATTTCGCGCTCTTCCAGAAATACAGATGCGGCACCACCAGCCGCACCGGGCCGCCATGTTCCTCCGTCAGCGGCTGGCTGGACCAGCTATGGGCGAGCAGGGCATCCTCGGCGGCAAAGTCCTCCAGCGCGAGGTTGGTGGTGTAGCCGTCATAGGAATGCAGCACGACGAAGCGTGCATCCTCGCGCGGCCGGCAGACGGCGAGCAGCTCGCGCGTGGCGAGGCCTTCCCAAAGATTGTCGTAGCGCGACCAGGTCGTCACGCAATGGATGTCGGAAGTGAACTGGACCTGATTCTGCGCGGCGAACTCAGGATAAGTCCAGAACACCGGATTTTCGACCGCGCCGTAGACGTCGAGCCGCCAGCGCTCGCGTGACACCGGCGGCATGACCCCGAGATCGAGCACCGGCCAGTCCTTGGTCAGGTGCTGACCGGGCGGCAGGCGCTGATCTTCCGGCCGCGTGACCTTGCCGGTGAGGAAGCGGCCTTCGCGCGCCCATTTCTCCTTGGTGCGCGTCAGCTTGCTGTCGGGCGGCTCGCTGTCGTCGGTCATGGGCTGCTCGTGGCGACGAGATTGCCGACGGAGCCGATGAAGATCGCCTTGATCCGACGCTCGGCGTCGGCGACGTCAAAATGCTCGAAGGCCGGCTTGATTGCTTGGTCTGTCATCGCCGGCCATTCCACTTCCTTTGTCCGGGGAAGGCCTACATCGCCTTTCCCAACAGAAATGGCAACTGCCGCGGGCCTCTCACCGTGCCCTGCGACCAGGTCACGATGCCTGCCGGATCAAGGCGGAAATCCGGGATTCGCTTCAGCCATTCCTCCAGCGCAACCTGCATCTCCATGCGCGCAAGGTTGGAACCGACGCAGCGATGGATGCCGAGGCCGAAGGCGGCGTGGCGGTTCTCCCGGCGGTCGATCACGACTTTGTCAGCGTCGGGAAACATCTTTGGATCGCGGTTGGCGGCCGGGAAGGACAGCAGCACCATGTTGCCCGACTTGACCGGGCAGCCCGAGATCGTGGTTTCCTTGACCACCTCGCGGGCCATGGTCACCGGCGAATAGGCGCGCAGCAGCTCCTCGACGGCGGTCGGGATCAGGCCGGGTTCGGCGATCAGCCGCTCGCGGTCGGCGGGCGTCCTCGCGAGATGCCAGAGCGAAGAGCCGATCGCGCTCCAGGTGGTGTCGATGCCGGCGATCAGGAGCAGGCGCAGCGAGCCCAGCACATGGGAATCCTCGAGCGGGTTGCCCTCCTTGTCCTTGGCGTTCATCAGATAGGAGATCAGGTCGTCGGTCGGCCTCGATCTGCGCTCCTCGATATGTGTCCTGAAATAGTCGCTCATCTCGTGCACAGCCTGGAGCAGCATATTTTCGTCCTTGATGCCGAGCTCCAGGATCATGTGGATCCAGTTGATGAAGAGATCGCTGTCGCTCTCGGGGATGCCGAGCATGTGCGCGATGGCCTGGACCGGGATGTATTTGCTGTAGCGCGCAGCCGCGTCGACCTTGCCGTCGGCGATGAAGCCGTCGATCAGCTCGTTGCAGATCGCGCGCATCCGCGGTTCCAGCTTTTTCATCGCATCCGGCGTGAACGGTGGCAGCAGCAGCTGCTTGGCCGGCTTGTGCACGGGCGGGTCCGAGGTGATCGGAGGGGCCGCGTTCCTGGCAATCTCCGGCCGCACGTCGCGGACGATGATGCGTCGCGAGGAGAAATGCTCGGTGTCGTTGGCAATCTCGCGCACGGCCTCGTAGGTCGTCGGCATGTAGCAGCCGAGGAAACGCTCTGTGTGCACGACCGGGCTTGCGGCGCGCAGCTCATCCCAGATCGGAAACGGATCGTCCGTCCATTGCGGATCGGTGTGGTCGAAATCGTTGACCCAGTCGGTGACGGGCGGATGGGCGACGGGCTGGCTGACGTCGGACATGTCGGGGGAATCCTCGGGCTGGTGGTCGCTGGAATCACGCGCACGCGGGCACACAGGACGCCCGCGCTACTCCTCGATCACATCGATTGCGATTTCCGGGCAGTTGGATTTGGCAAGCCACGCCTTGTCCTCGAGCCCCGGCGGGACAGTGCCATCGCCGGCTTCATGCGCGTTGCCGTATTCGTCGAGCTCGAACAGCTCGGGCGCCAGCGCTTTGCAGCGGGCGTGGCCCTGGCATTTGTCGGGATCGACGTGCACCTTCAGTCGCTCTGCCATGGCGGCTTCCCTGGTCGTTTGCGTGCGCGCGAAAGGCGGCCCGCGTTCCTCATGTCAATTCTATCGGCGGCATTTGCCGCTCGCTTTAAGTTATATGCTATTACATTCGCGGCAGGCTTCCCCTGTCAAGCGCAAACTTATAGGCTTCGCCGTAACATGCGTTCACAACTCGCTCGCAAGCCCGAGAAGACCTACCACCATGGCGATCTCCGTGACGCCCTGATCAAGGCCGCGTTGCGCGAGGCGGAGCAGGGCGGGGCGGAAGCGATTAGCATCAAGGCGCTGGCGAAACAGCTCGGCGTCTCGCAGCCGGCGCCGTATCGGCATTTCGCCGACCGTGATGCGCTGCTAACGGCGGTGACGGCGGAGGCGTTCCGGCAGCTCAGCGCAACCTTTCGGGCGGCGATGGCGAAACCGTCAAAGCAGTCGAAGCTGTCGTTGCTGGCGCAGGCGATGCTGGACTTCGGATTGCGCCGCAACGGCATCTATCGCCTGATGTTTGCGTCCCGCACCGTGTCTTGCGCCGCCAAGGGCAGCGAGCTGCATGAGGCCACGCGCGAGACGTTTGCGCTTGTCATCGAGGCCCTGGAAGTGCCTGCCGTTGGCTTTTTACGCGAGCGGCAGGCTCTCAAGATCTGGGCAGCGCTGCATGGCGTGGTGATGCTGGCCGAGCAGGGGCTTTTCACCGGCGAGGCGGCGCATACCACGCGTGAGGAGCTGGTCGAGGATTTTGTCAATGAGACGAAGGCCGCGCTGACGACCGCGATCAAGGACGCGCGGCGTCGGAAAAAGGCTGGCGCCTAGGCCTTCACTTTCAGCAGCTTCATCAGCTTGTCGACTGCACTATCTGGCGTGGTGACGACTGGACGGCCGGTGGCTTCCGCGACCAGCGGCGCCGTTGCCGCGATGCTGAATTGCGCCAGCGCGATGACGTCGCAATCGCGCAAGTCGCGCGAGGCTTCCGCGATCAGCCGGTCATGCGTGGCGCGGTCGCCGCGGTCGAGCGCGGCCAGCGCGCCTTCGGCGAGTTTCGGCACGACCTGGACCGAGGCGGGGAATTCCGGCGGCATCGAGATCAGCGTTGGCGGGAAGGTCGAGAGCAGGCCGATCCGCTTGCCCATCGTCACCGCGCGCTCGATCATGGCCTCGTTCGGCTTCAGCACCGGCATCGGCGCATGCGCGCGCGCCACCGCCTCGATACAGGGGCCGAAGGCCGAGCAAGTGAAGAGGATCGCGTTCGCCCCTGTTCCCACAGCGTAGTCGCCGAGCGCGAGGAAGCGCTCGGTCATGGCGTCGGTGAGCTCACCATCGCGCGCCAGATCCGCCGACAGGCTGTCGTCGAGCAGGTTCATCAGCCGCGCCTGCGGCCACGCCTGCACGAATGCCGCTTCGATCGGGGCGATGGAATGCTTGAGGGCGTGGATGAGGGCGATGCGAGGAGGTGTTGTCATTGAACGTGACTACCTGGTAGGTCTCGTGCCCCGGACGCAGCGCAGCACGAAGTGATGCGCTGCTGAGCCGGGGCCCATTCTTTTAGGGCGTCAGAAGCCGTGGTTTCCTGGGTCCCGGCTCTGCGCAGCAGCATTGCATGCTGCAGCGCGTCCGGGACACGGGAGAGGTTTACTTGAACGGCACGGCGTACATCAAGCCGCCCTTGCTCCAGAGGCCGTTGAGGCCGCGATCGAGCTTGAGCGGGCTCGCCTTGCCGACGTTGCGCTCGTAGATCTCGCCGTAATTGCCGGTGGCCTTGATCACGGTCACCAGCCATTTGTTGTCGAGCCCGAGCCGCGAGCCGAGATCGCTGGAAGCGCCCAGCAGGCGCTGGATCGCGGGCGTCTGCGACTTCGTCATCTCGTCGACATTGGCCTGCGTGACGCCGAGCTCCTCGGCTTCGATCAGGCCGTAGTGCAGCCAGGTGATGATGTCGCTCCAGACCTCGTCGCCGTTGCGGGTGAAGGGCCCGAGCGGCTCCTTGCTGATGGTCTGCGGCAGCACGACGTAGTCGGCCGGATTCGGTGCCGCGGTCGTGACGGCGCCCGCCAGCGCGGAAGCGTCCTGGGTCATGGCATCGCAGCGGCCGCCGAAGAAGGTCTGGTACATGGTGTCGACGCGGTCGAACACCAGCGGCTTCCAGTCGATGCCGTTGGCGCGGCCGTAATCTCCGAGCGTGACCTCGTGGGTGGTGCCTTGCGCGACGCAGACGGTGGCGCCCTTGAGGTGCTTCAGCTCCTTCACGCCGAGATCTTTCTTCACCACAAAACCCTGACCGTCGTAGAAGTTGATCGGGCCCTGGCGCAGGCCGAGCGTCACGCCGCGCAGGTAAGTCTGCGTCGAGTTGCGGTAGAGCACATCGATCTCGCCCGATTGCAGGGCGGTGAAGCGGTTCTGCGCCGTCAGCGAGACGTAACGCACCTTGTTGGGATCGCCGAGCACGCCGGCCGCGAGTGCGCGGCAATAGTCGACGTCGAGGCCCTTGTAGTTGCCTTGCGAGTCCGGTGCCGAGAAACCGGCAAAGCCGGCGCTGACGCCGCACACCAGCGTGCCGCGGCTCTTCACCGTGTCGAGCGTCGCCGCCGACGCGACAATTGTCGATGCCGCGAGCACGCCCGCTGCGATAACTACTTTCCTCATACTACTCTCCCCTCAGTGATTGACACTACGCAACACGTTGTCGACGGCTGTGCCGAGCTTGTCGACGATCAGGTCGATCTCGTCAGCCGACGCGATATAGGGCGGCGCCAGCAGCACGTGGTCGCCGCGCACGCCGTCCACGGTGCCGCCACCGGGATAGCAACCGAGCCCGTTCGCGAAGGCTTCGGCCTTGATCTTCTGGTGCAGCTTGAGCGCGGGATCGAACGAGGCGCGGCTCGCGCGATCGGCGACCAGCTCGATCGCCCAGAACAGCCCGCGGCCCCTGATGTCGCCGACATGGCGGTGATTGCCGAAGCGCTCGGTCAGGCGCTGCTCGAGCTGCCGGCCGCGTTCCTTGACCTGGTCGAGCAGGCCGTCCTCGCGGATCACGTCCTGCACCGCGAGCGCCGCCGCACAGGCGAGGGGATGCGCGAGGTAAGTATGGCCGTGCTGGAATGCGCCCGAGCCTGCGCGGATGGTGTCGATGATCCTGCCGCTCGCGAGCATCGCGCCGATCGGCTGGTAGCCGCCGCCGAGCCCCTTTGCGATCGCCTGGATGTCAGGGGCAATGCCTTCCTGCTCCCAGGCGTGGGTCGTGCCGGTGCGGCCCATGCCGCACATGACCTCGTCGAGGATCAGCAGCGCGCCATGCCGGTCGCAGATCTCGCGCATCGCCTTGAAGTAACCGTCCGGTGCCGTCACGGCGCCGGCGGTGGCGCCGACGACGGGCTCGGCGAGGAACGCCGCCACGGTATCGGGCCGCAGTCGCTGGAATTCGGCTTCGAGCTCGGCCGCGAGCCGGGCCACGAACTGCGCATCGGACTCGCCCTCGCGCTTCTCGTGGTAGGCAAAGGCCGGCGTCACATGGCTGAAGGCGGCGGAGAGCAGCGGCGCATAGGGCGCGCGGCGCCACGCGTTGCCGCCGGCGGCGAGCGCGCCGAGCGTGTTGCCGTGATAGCTCTGCCGCCGCGCGATGAAATGCTGCCGCTGCGGCTCGCCGCGCTCGATGAAATATTGCCGCGCCAGCTTGATGCTGGCCTCGATCGCCTCCGATCCGCCGCTGACGAAATAGGCGTAGGCGAGGCCCCCCGGCTCGTGCCCGACCAGCCTCTCGGCCAGCGCCTCGGCTGGCTCAGAGGAGAAGAAGGCGGTGTGGGCATAGGCCAGCGTCGCGGCCTGTTTGGTCATCGCCGCGATCACGCGCGGATGCTGGTGGCCGAGGCAGGAGACCGCCGCTCCGCCGGAGGCGTCGATGATGCGGCGTCCGTCCTCGGCAAACAGATAGACGCCTTCGCCGCCGATCGCCTTGGGCGGTGTCTCACGCAACGAACGGTGCAGCACGCGGCTGGTGCGGGTGCTCATGGATCAACCTTTCTCCGAGACGTAGGTGGAGGCAGCAGTGAGTCGTGCCTCGGTATTTTCCAGGCGCTTCTTCGCAGCGACGCCGCCGAGCGAGAACGTGACCGCCGCGAGCGACTGCGCGATCGCAATCGCGCCGGTGAGACTTGGGAAAAAGCCGGGCGATGACGCCGCTTCGAACAGCAGCACGTGGTCGGCGCCCTCGGCCATCGGCGCCGAGAGGCTGTCCGCGATCGCGATCAGCGTTGCGCCGCTGCGATGAGCGGCCTGCGCGACGCGGACGCTCGCATGCGTGTAAGGCAGGAAGCCGACGACGATGACGGCTTCGCCGGGACGGAACGCGCCGAGATCGAGATCGTCAGGACCAGATGCGCCGACGAGTTGCACCTGCTCGGGGCGGAAGAGTCGCAGCTCGTAGTTCAATAGCTCTGCCACGCTGCGGCAGCTGCGATAGCCTGCGATCCAGATCCGCTTGGCGTCGTGCAGCGCGCGCGCCGCTTCCGCAATGGGATGTGCCGGAATGCGCGGAAGGCCGGCGGCCTCGGCTTCGAGCTTGTCGATGACGAGCGCGACGTCGGCGTTGGGACCATGACGCCGGCTCTTCGCCCTGCCGGAGAAGGGCGAGGTCTGTGAGGGACGCCTGGCTTCGGTCAGCGCCGCGCGCAGCTCGTCCCAGCCGGAATAGCCAATCGCCTTGGCGAGCCGGGTGAAAGCAGCGGGGTCGGCGCCGGCCTCCGCCGCGAGGTCGCGCATCGAACGGGTGGTGGCGTCGTAATCATTGGCGGCGACGAAGCGGCCGACCTCCTGCAGGCGCAGGGGGAGCGATGGCAATGCGATGCGCAGTTCGCTCAGGGGCGAGGATTTCGCGGGCTCGGCCATGAAACATTTGTTGCATGAAATGGAGTTTGGTGCAACAGTTGACGTGCGCCGCCGGAAATCGTTGCATTTGAGAAGGATTTTTGTGCTGTGACCGCCGATCATCCCAGACCGCCGCCGCGCCGCCGCTTCCTTGCGCTCGGGCGCAACGAATTGAAGGGCCTGTTCTGGCAGGTCCTGGTGGTCGGGATCGCCGTCGGTGTTGTCGCCTTCCTCTGGTCCAACACCGTCACCAATCTGTCGGCCCGCCGCATCACCACTGGCTTCGCCTTCCTCGGCCGTGAGGCCGGGATGCCTATTGCCGACAGCCTGCTCGCCTACAATCCGAGGGACACCTACCTCTGGGCCTTCGTCGTCGGCATCGCCAACACGTTGCGGGTCGCGGTGATCGGCATCGTGCTCGCGACCATCCTCGGCACGCTGGTCGGCATCTCCAGGCTGTCGGCCAACTGGCTGTTGTCGCGGCTTGCCGCCGTCTATGTTGAAACGCTCCGCGACATCCCACTGCTGCTCCAGCTGCTGTTCTGGTACGTGCTGATGCAGGCGCTGCCGGCCGCGCGCGCGGCGTGGCGGCCGGTCGAGGGCGTATTCCTCTCCAATCGCGGCCTGATCCTGCCGGCGATCCCGTTCGGGCCGCCACAGCTCTGGGTGCTCGGCACGGCGGTGCTGGGTCTGGCCGTGTTCTATGTCATCCGGCGATGGCTGATCGCCCAACAGATGCGCGACGGCAGGCCGCGGCCGGCCTGGCCGTTCGCGCTCGGCCTCGTCGTCGCGGTGCCGGCGGCCGTCTCGCTGGTGCTCGGTGTCTCCTGGACGATCGAATGGCCAGAGCTGCGCGGCTTCAATTTCGTCGGCGGGCTGACGCTCGCGCCGGAATATTTCGCACTGCTGATCGCGCTCGTGACCTACACCTCGGCCTTCATCGCCGAGATCGTGCGCAGCGGCATCCAGTCGGTGCCGCGCGGCCAGTGGGACGCCGCCAATGCGCTCGGCCTGCGCCGGAGCTTCATGCTGCGGCAGATCATCCTGCCGCAGGCGCTCCGCGTCATCGTGCCGCCGATGACGAGCCAGTATCTCAACCTGACCAAGAACTCCTCGCTCGCGGTCGCGATCGGCTACCAGGACGTGGTCTCGGTTGCCAACACCACGCTGAACCAGACCGGGCAGGCGATCGAGGCCATCGCGCTGATCATGGCGGTGTTCCTGACCATCAGCCTTTCCATCAGCTTCTTCATGAACTGGTACAATGCGCGCATCGCGCTGGTGGAGCGCTGAGCATGACCGCGATCACCGACATCCCCGATGCACCCCGCGCCGCCCGCCGACCGCAGATCGGCAATCCGGTGCTGCGCTGGCTGCGCACCAATCTGTTCTCCTCGATCCCGAATGGGATTCTCACGGTCGTGCTGCTGGCGCTGCTCGCCAAGGGCATCTTCAGCTTCGTGCAATGGGGCATCGCCAATGCTGTCTGGCTGACGCCGGCGAACGATTCCAGCGCCTGCCGTGCGGTGCGCGGTCTCGGCGCCTGCTGGGCGATCATCCCCGAAAAGTACCGCTTCATCCTGTTCGGCACCTATCCGTTCGACGAGCAGTGGCGGCCGGCGCTGGCAGTGCTGCTGTTCATCGCGCTGTATTATCTCTCGACCCGTCGCGCGCTCTGGCGGCGCGAACTCGTCTATCTCTGGATCGGTGCACTGGCGCTGATCAGCGTCTTGATGTGGGGCGGCGTGTTCGGCCTGTCCTTCGTCTCGCAGGACCGCTGGGGTGGACTGCCGGTGACGCTGATCCTGGCGACGTTTGGATTGGCGTTCGGTTTCCCGCTCGGCATCCTCGTGGCGCTCGGCCGGCGCTCGAAGCTGCCGGCGATCCGCTCGCTCAGCGTGCTCTACGTCGAGCTGATCCGCGGCGTGCCGCTGGTGAGCCTGCTGTTCATGGCAAGCGTGATGTTTCCGCTGTTCATGCCCGCCGGCTTCAACATCGACAAGCTGCTGCGCGCGCAGATCGCGATCATCCTGTTCGCCGGCGCCTACCTCGCCGAAGTGATCCGCGGCGGTCTCCAGGCCGTGCCGCGCGGGCAATATGAAGCCGCCGACGCGCTGGGGCTGTCCTACTGGCGCAAGCATCGGCTGATCGTGCTGCCGCAGGCGATCCGCCACGTCATCCCGCCGCTGGTCAACACCTTCATCGCCTTCTTCAAGGACACCAGTCTCGTCCTGATCATCGGCATCTTCGACCTGCTCACCACGGCCAAGACCGCGATCATCGATCCGGCCTGGCAGCAGTTCTCGGTCGAGGTCTACATCTTCGTTGCCGCGATCTATTTCGTCTTTTGCTTCGCAATGTCGCGCTACAGCCGCAGCCTGGAGACGACAACGCCGAAGTGACGGTGCCTCGTTTGGTGCCGCTTGTTTGCGCTTGCACCGATTGCCGATCTGGAGCTGTATTACCAGAGGTTGCTCCTGCGGTCGATTTGGCGAGGCTGTCATGCGCGTGGCCGTTTTGCGGCAATTCACCGCCGCCCTGATCTGCGTCCTGATCTTCACAACCACGCTCGGCGTGTCGTCGCGTGCCGCGGAGGGGTTACGGGGCTACCGCGCGCCGATCGGTGAGAGTTCGATTTCGGGAATTTCGTCGGGCGCGTTCATGGCCGTTCAGTTCGGCACGGCGTGGTCGTCGGTGATCAAGGGCGTCGGCGTGGTCGCAGGCGGCCCTTACTGGTGTGCGAAGGCGGACGCGCTCGATGCTGTCACCTGGTACTGGGGGCCGATCTGGCGGGCCACGGGTGCATGCATGAAAGGGCCGGCGTCGGATCTGGATCCGAAGGATTTTACGGCCAAGGCCGACGCGAAGGCGGCAGCGGGCGAGATCGACCCGCTCAGCAATGTCGGCAGGCAGAAGATCTATCTCTTTCACGGCTACAATGACGCGGTCGTCGACAAGGCCGCGACCGATGCGGCCGCCGATTTCTATCGCCATTATCTGGGGGATGCCAATCGCGGCAACTTGTTCTATCAGGCCACGCTCGGCGCGGGCCACTCGTTCGTCGTGACGAAACAGGGCGCAGCCGGGCTCAACGACTGCAAGGCCAACACGGAGCCCTATATCGACCAATGCGGCTATGACCAGGCCGGCGTCATCCTGCAGCATATTTACGGCCGCCTGAATCCGCCCAGTCCCGCGCAGCGCGCAGGCTCGGTGAAGAGCTTTGATCAATCGATCTATACCACGCCGCATCTGCCCGACGCGCTGAGCATGGGCGATACCGGCTATGTGTTCGTACCTCAGGATTGCGAGCAGGGCAGTCCGTGTCGCGTTCACGTCGCGCTCCACGGATGCAAGCAGGACGTCGCCGATATCGGACGCAAATTCGTGGATGAGGCCGGCTACAATGCGTGGGCGGATACGAACCACCTGATCATTCTCTATCCGCAGACCAAGACCAGCTCATACTGGCCGAGCAATCCGCAGGCCTGTTGGGATTGGTGGAGCTACGTCGATCATCAGGATAGCTACGTGACGAAGTCCGGATCGCAAATCAAGGCGATCAAGGCCATGCTGGATGCGCTCGCGGCCGGGGCCGCAGCGCCCGCCGGCGCGACCGCGCCATCGCTATCGGCACCGCAGTCGCTCACGGTGATCGATACGTCGGATCGCGGCGCTGACCTGGCCTGGTCTCCAGTGGATGGCGTAACAACCTACCGGGTTTCGCGTGCGGGGCCAGATGGCGCGTTCCAGGCGATCGGCGACGTGACAGGAGCGAGCTTTGGGGATTCCGGCCTGACGCCGCAAACAACATATCGCTGGCGTGTCTCGGTCATTCTGAACGGAGCGGCGGGCCCCAGCTCCGACGATGCGACCGGCACCACGCGATCGACGCCTCCTCGCTGCGATACCCCCGGCTCCTGCCCGATCGCCAAATAGCGAACCGAGTAACCGTCCCGCGTGCCGCGCGATGACCGGCAGGGTGCGACGGGAGGTCGTGCCGCGCTCGCCCGCGATTTATCAATACGGCTCATAACTCCATGCGAAATTGAGCCGGTTATCCAGGGGAACCGCTCGCGGTAAGGCTCGCCTCTTGTCAGACGGTGTGTCTGGCATTCCCTGCGCGGCCGGCGGGTCGCGGGGCGGCAATCCGAGGAGCGGCTTTCCATGGACGTCATCATCAACGGCAAGACTCATCAGGTTCAGACGGAGGACGATACGCCTCTGCTATGGGTGATCCGCGACGAGCTCGGGATGACTGGCACCAAATATGGCTGCGGCATCGCCCAATGCGGCGCCTGCACCGTGCTGATCGACGGCCAGGCAACGCGATCCTGCATCACGCCGGTCGGCAGTGTCGCCGGCCAGGCCATCACCACCATCGAGGCCGTCACGGACGACGCCGTCGGCCGCCGCGTCGTGGAAGCCTGGGTGGCGAACCAGGTGCCGCAATGCGGCTATTGCCAGTCCGGTCAGGTCATGGCCGCGACCGCGCTGCTGAAGCAGAACCCGAAGCCCAGCGAGCAGGACATCGCGGCGGCCATGGTCAATCTCTGCCGCTGCGGCACCTATAACGCCATCGCTGCGGCGGTGCGCCAGGTTGCCCAGGGCTGATGGAGCGCACGATCATGAACAGCATGAGCCATGAATTCGCTCCGGTCGGCGAGCTGCCGGAAGAGAAGCCCGTCAACCTGTCGCGCCGCGGCTTCCTTGGTGCTTCGCTCGGTGCGCTGGTGCTCGGCGTCGCATTGCCCGGCGCTGGCGCAAAGGCGCAGAATGCAGCGGCGGCGGCAAAGTCGGCACCGCGCGTCTCCGCCTTCCTCGAAATCCGCACAGACAGCACCGTGTTGTTGCGTAGCCCCTTCGTCGAGGGCGGGCAGGGCGTCGCCACCGCGATGGCGCAGATCGTCGGCGAAGAGCTGGACATGGACCCGGCACGCTTCACGGTGGAATGCGCGCCGCCCGGCGCCGATTATCAGGTCGTTGGCGGCCGCCGCTTCACCGGCGGCAGCTTCTCGGTGCGATCGAGCTACGAGACCATGCGCCGCGTCGGCGCATCGGCGCGGCAGATGCTGCTCCAGGCCGCGGCCTCCCGCCTGAAGGTGCCTGTGGCCAGTCTCACGACCGAGCCCGGCCGCGTGCGCCACGCCGCATCGGGCCGCACGCTCGATTATGGTGCGCTCGCCGCGGACGCCGCTGCCTTGCCGGTGCCCGAGAATGTCACACTGCGTGCGGACAAGGATTTCCGCTGGATCGGCAAGCCGATGGCGCGTCTCGATGCGCGCGACAAGTCCACCGGCAAGGCTGCTTATGCCATCGACATGCAGGTCGACGGCATGCTGCGCGCCGCCGTTCAACACGCGCCGCGCCTCGATCTGGAGCCGGGCTCCTTCGCCAATGAGGCGGAGGTGAAGGCGATGCCCGGCGTGCATTCGATCCATCGCCTGCCTGGCGCCGTCGCTGTTGTCGCCGACCGCTGGTGGCACGCGCGCCGCGCGGTGGAAGCGCTGCAGGTGACGTGGACCGATGCGGCGCCGGGGACGCGCCGCGCGATGCCGTCGGACTTTTCGTCGGAAGGCCGCAGGGCGCAGCTTTCGGCCGCACCGGGGCCGGGCATTGCCGCGGAGACGGTTGGTGATGCCGCCGCCACGCTGAAAGGCGCTGCGAAGGTCGTCACCGCGACCTATGACGCGCCCTATCTCGCGCACGGTCAGCTCGAGCCGCCTTCGGCACTGGCGCGCTGGAACGAGGATGGCTCGCTGGATCTCTGGGTGCCCAACCAGGCTCCTGAAATGTTCCAGGTGCTTGCCGCCAAGGCTGCCGGTATTCCGCCGGAGAAAGTCAAAATTCATTCGCCGATGCTGGGCGGCTTCTTCGGCCGCCACTTCATCTACGAGACCGCCAATCCGTTCCCGCAGGCGATCCTGCTGTCGAAGGCGGTCGGGCGGCCGGTCAAGTTGATCTGGAGCCGCGAGGAAGAGTTTTTGCGCGATGCGCTGCGGCCGATGGGTTTTGTGCGTTTCCGCGCCGGCCTCGACGCGAAGGGATTGCCGGTGGCGCTGGATGCCGAGGCGGTTGGCGAAGGACCACGTGATCGCTGGTTCGGTCGCAAGCCGGATGCCGCCGATGGTTCGGCGGTCGAGGGCATCTCCGGAAAACCCTATGCTATCCCCAATCGCCGTGTTGCGCATGTCCTCGTCGACGACCCCGCGATCATCGGCTTCTGGCGTTCGGTCGGCCACTCCATGAACGACTTCTTCTACGAGACGTTCTTCGACGAGGTTGCCGACGCAGGCCAGCAGGATCCGTACGATCTGCGGCTGCGCCTGCTCGCGGACAAGCCGCGCCACAAGACGCTGCTGCAGGCGGTCGGCGATCTCTCCGGAGGCTGGAAGCGCGGTCCCTTCACCGCGCCCGACGGCAGCAAGCGTGCACGCGGCGTCGCGATGGCTTCACCGTTCGGCAGTGAGGTCGCGACGATCGCGGAAGTGTCGCTTAGGGGAGGCGCGGTCACCGTGCACGACGTCTGGGTGGCGATCGACCCGGGCCGCATCGTCAATCCCGGCATCATCGAGGCGCAGGTCAATTCGGCCGTTGCGCTCGGCCTGTCCTCGGCGCTGCTGGAGGAGGTCGTCTACGCCAAGGGCGTGCCGCAAGCGCGCAATTTCGACGGCTATCCGATCCTGCCGCCGGACCGCATGCCGCGTGTCCACGTCCGCATCGTCGAAAGTGGCGCGCCGATGGGCGGCATCGGTGAGCCGGGGCTGCCCGGCGTGCCGCCGGCCGTGGCCAATGCGGTTGCCGCATTGACCGGTCAGCGTGTGCGCAGCCTGCCGCTGTCGAAGATGAAGTTCGGGGCGACCTGAGGCGCGGGGCTTACCGCGCCGCTCGCGTCACCTCTTCACCTTCGGGTCGATCGGCGTCGTCTCGCGCAGGCCGAGAATGTCTTCCAGCACCTTCGCGCCGGCAATCACCTGCGCATCGGCGCGCGGGGCGCCGACGACCTGCACGCCGACCGGCAGGCCCGATGCCGTGAACCCGCACGGCAGCGACAGCGACGGGCAGCAGGCCAGCGTGATGGCGTAGACGATGCCGAGCCATTCGATGTAGTTCTCGAACCTCTTGCCGTCGCATTCGGCGACGTAGCGGTTCTCGATCGGGAAGGGTGGCACGATCGTCGTCGGCACCAGAAGCAGGTCGTAGCTCTTGAAGAACTCGACCGCGCGGGCGGTCATGCCGACGCGCTGCGCCTCGGCGCGCGCGAGCTGCTCGACGGTCAGCTTGAGGCCTTCCTCGATATTCCAGATCACCTCGGGCTTAAGCAGGTCGCGCTTGGTACGCAACAGATTGGCCTTGGTGATCGCGAAATCGAAGGCGCGCAGCACGTGGAAGCATTCATGCGCCTCGCGCCAGTCCGGATGCGCCTCCTCGACGATGGCGCCGGCTTCCGCGAAACGTTCGGCGGCCTTGCGTGTGATCGCCTTCACTTCGGGATCAACCGGGGTGATGCCGAGATCGGGCGAGTAGGCGATGCGTTTCGGCTTCTTGCCCGCCTGGGCCGCCGACAGGAACGAGGTCGCGGGCGCCGGCAGCGACAGCGGATCATCCCCATAGTCGCCGCTCATGGCATCCAGCAGCAGCGCGAGATCCTCGACGTTGCGCGCCATCGGGCCGACGACGCCGAGATTGCGGTCGATGCCCGATTTAGGGGTATGTGCGACGCGGCCGATGCTCGGCCGCATGCCGACGACGCCGCAGAAAGCCGCTGGGCTGCGCAAAGATCCGCCCATGTCGGAGCCCTGCGCGAGCCAGGCCATACCGGTCGCAAGCGCCACGGCCGCGCCGCCGGACGAGCCCGCTGCCGATTTCGTCGTATCCCACGGATTGAGCGTCGCGCCGAACACTTCGTTGAAGGTGTTGGCGCCGGCGCCGAATTCCGGCGTGTTGGATTTGGCGTAGACCACCGCGCCGTTGGCCTCGAGGTTCTCGACCATGAGGTCGGACTTCGCGGGAATGTTGTCCTTGAAGATCGGCGAGCCCTGCGTGTTCAGCACGCCCGCGACGTCGGTCAGGTCCTTGATCGGCACCGGCAGGCCCGCGAGCAGTCCGCGCGCACCGGCCGGCTTCTGCATCATCGCCTTCGCATTGGTCCGTGCGCGATCGAAGCACAGTATCGGCAGCGCATTCACCTTGCCGTCGACGTCGCCGATGCGCTTCTCCAGCACATCCAGCAGCTCGAGCGGTGAGACGTCGCCGGAGCGCAGCTTGTCGACGACGGTGCAGGCGGTTTCGCGGATCAGGTCTTGAGACAACTATCTTACTCCTACCTCTTGATTGTCATTCCGGGGGGCCCGAAGGGCGAACCTGGAATCTCGAGATTCTCAGGTGCGCAATTGCGCACCATTGTTCGATGCTTTGCATCGCCCCGGAACGACGGTGTTTAAAAAAATCTGAAGCAATTAACCCCAGCCAGCGCTGATGCCGCCGTCCACCGTGTAGATCACGCCCGAGGTATAGCCGGCGCGATCCGACGCCAGGAACGCCATGAGATCGCCGATCTCGCGCGCATGCGCGGGGCGGCCGAGCGGCAGGCTTTTCTGGAATTCCTTGTAGCGGCTCTCGTCGCCGAACTGGTGCTTTGCGCGCGTCTTGAGCAGGGTGACGTGGCGGTCGGTGCCGACGGGGCCGGGATTGATCCCGACCACGCGGATGTTGTCGGCGAGGCTCTTGCCACCGAGCGCGCGGGTGAAAGCCATCAGCGCGGCATTGCCCGCGCTGCCGCAGATGTAGTTGGCGTCGAATTTCTCGCCGGCGGCGCCGATGTCGTTGACGATGATGCCGCCGCCCCTGGCCTTCATCTGCGCGTAGATATGCCGCGTGAGGTTGATATAGCCGAACACCTTCAATTCCCAGGCGTGCCGCCAGGCCGCCTCATCGATCTTGTCGATCGAGCCGCCGGGGATGTCGCCGGCGTTGTTGACGAGGACGTCGATGTCGGCAGCTTCTTTCGCGAGGCGCGCCACATCCTCTTCCTTGCGCAGGTCGACAATGCTCGTTGCGGCGTCGATCTGATGTGCGGCGCGTAGGCGATCCGCCAGCGCCTTGAGCTGGTCGCCGCTACGGGCGGCGAGCAGCAGATGCGCGCCTTCCTCGGCAAACGCTTCGGCGGCGGCAGCGCCAATGCCCTTGGATGCGCCGGTGATCAGGACGCGCTTGCCGCGCAGATGCAGATCCATGGGGAGTACTCGCAGGATGGGAACAGGATGAAATCAGTAGGCGCCCGGCTGCACCATGGTCAACATTGCAGTGCAGCGTTGCACTGCCGCCGACTTTGGTCCATTGCAGTGCGGTCAAAAAAGACGGCGGCTGCCGGACCAAACAAGGACGTTCTCGATGAGCAAGAAACAATACCGGATCGCGGTCATTCCCGGCGACGGCATCGGCAAGGAAGTGATGCCGGAAGGCCTGCGCGTCCTCGAGGCGGCCGCGAAGAAGCATGGCGTCTCCGTGCATTTCGACCATTTCGACTTCTCGTCCTATGACTACTACGAGAAGCACGGCCAGATGATGCCCGATGACTGGAAGGAGAAGATCGGCAAGCACGACGCGATCTATTTCGGCGCGGTCGGCTGGCCGGCGAAGATTCCGGATCACGTCTCGCTGTGGGGCTCGCTGATCAAGTTCCGCCGCGAGTTCGACCAGTATGTGAACCTGCGTCCGGTGCGGCTGATGCCCGGCGTGCCGTCGCCGCTGGCGGGCCGCAAGCCCGGCGACATCGATTTCTGGGTGGTGCGCGAGAACACCGAAGGCGAATACTCTTCGGTCGGCGGCCGCATGTTCCCGGACACCGACCGCGAGTTCGTCACCCAGCAGACGGTGATGACCCGCACCGGCGTCGATCGCATCCTGAAATTTGCGTTCGAGCTGGCGCAGTCGCGGCCGAAGAAGCACCTGACCTCGGCGACCAAGTCCAACGGCATCTCCATCACCATGCCCTATTGGGACGAGCGCGTGGAGGCGATGGCCAAGAAGTTTCCGGGTGTGAAGTGGGACAAGTACCACATCGACATCTTGACGGCGAACTTCGTGCTGCATCCGGACTGGTTCGATGTCGTGGTCGGCTCGAACCTGTTCGGTGACATCCTCTCCGATCTTGGCCCTGCCTGCACGGGCACGATCGGCATCGCGCCGTCCGGCAACATCAATCCCGAAGGCGATTTCCCCTCGGTGTTCGAGCCGGTGCACGGCTCGGCGCCCGACATCGCAGGCCAGGGCATCGCCAACCCGATCGGTGCGATCTGGTCCGGAGCGATGATGCTCGAGCATCTCGGCGAGAAGGAAGCGGGCAAGTCGATCGTCGAGGCGATCGAGCGCACGCTCGCCGAACGCACGCTCCGCACCAAGGACCTCGGCGGCAACGCGGACACCACGGCTTGCGGCAAGGCTGTCGCGAATATGGTGGACTGAGGCGGTCGATCTTTCCCTCTCCCCTTGCGGGAGAGGGTGGCTCGCCGCGCAGCGGCGAGACGGGTGAGGGGTCTGTCTCCGCGGAGACAGATCTATCATTCGCAGAATTGCTCGCCGAGAAAACCCCTCATCCGGCGCTTCGCGCCACCTTCTCCCACAAGGGGAGAAGGAAGAGGCGTACGCCTCAGACGTAAGACCGTCGCGCCGGATCGAAGATCGGCGGATAATCGTTCTCGTCGAGCAGGTCGAGAAACGGGTCGAGCCCCCTGGACTTGATGAGCCCGAGCTCCTGATGCGAGATCAGGTTCACGGTCAAAATCTCCACGGGATCGCCCGCGATCTCCAGCGCCTCGGCGATCTGCTTGTCGGGGCCGATGATCGGTGTGAGAAACAGGAACGTCTGGAAGTCCGTTCCTGCAACCGGCGGCCACGGCAGCGCGACGCGATGGCCGAAGCCGAACCAGGTCGTATCGATGAACGGCAGATTGGCGAGCCAGCGCAGATTGGCGCAAACCTCCTCTGTCGGCTCGCGGACATACCACATCAGCTCGGCACGCGGCTTTGCGTCCCCGAGCACCCCCGGCATCCGTTGCTCGCTCATGCCGTTGGTCAGAAGCACGTAGCCTTCGTCAGATCCCTCTTCGCACACCGGCACAAAATCGCGGCCAAAGGCGTGAATATCGATGCGGCGCTCCGCGCTGTCGGTGAAGCTGTGCTCGGGCTCGCCAAGCTCGCTCTCATAGATGGCGAGCCGTTGCCGGTAGAGGTCGGCTGCGCCTGACGCCTGACCAGTGCCGGACATGAACTTTGCAAGACGGGAGAACATGTAAACCTCGGGAGGGGATGTGTGCCGGGACATCTGCGTTGTCGCGAGACAACGCGGGCCGGTTCAAATCCGTCCCGCAGGCGAGCCGATGTTTCGCCGCAGTCCAGCCCCCGTTGCGCAATTGTGCATTCGGCCGGAACTATTTGGGCAATGGCTTCAGCCCGCGATTTTCTCGATCGTCGCCTGATCCAGCCCGAACTTCTTCCCGGCCTCCAGAATCTCCTGCCAGGTAGTCGGATCGACCGGAATGCCTTCGGCGAGGCGCTTCTTCTTGGTCTCGCGCTCGGGATCGCCGGCGATCAGCACCTTGTCGACACCAGGGCCGGGCGGTGAGCCGGTGTGCCAGGCGACGAAGCTCTCGACTTCGCGCGCGAGGTTTTCGCCGGTGCCGAGCTTGCCCGGGTCGATGATGATCGAGAGCATGCCGTTGATGACGTTGTACTTGCCGTCGGACGGGCCCTTGACCACCTGCCCGCCGGAGAGCGCGCCGCCGAGGATTTCGCACACGAGCGCGAGCCCCGAACCCTTGTGCTCGCCGAACGGCAGGATGGCGCCGTACGGCGGAATCACGGTGTAGCGCGGGTTGACCGTGGGCTTGCCTTCATTGTCGATGATGGTGCCGGGATCCAGCTCGACGCCCTTGTTGTGGGCGACGCGGGTCTTGCCCTGCGCGATCCTGCTGGTGGCGAAGTCGAGCACGATCGGGTCCTTGCCCCTGCGCGGGATGCCGACGCAGAACGGGTTGGTGCCGTGGCGGGCATCGCTGCCGCCCCAGGGCGCCACGATCGGGCGCGAGATCACGTTGACGAAGTGGATCGAGACCAGCCCGTGGTCGATGCACTGCTCGGCCCAGTGGCCGATGCGGCCGATATGGTGCGAGTTGGAGAGGCCGACCAGACACACGCCGTTGCTCTTGGCCCGCTCGGCAGCCAGCTCCATCGCTTCATGGCCGATCACCTGGCCGTAGCCGGTGAGGCCGTCGAGGGTGAGCAGCGGCCCCGTGTCGAGCACGATCTTGACGTGCGAGTTCACGGCGAGGCCGCCGTTGGTGACGCTCTGGACATAGCGCGGGATCATGCCAACGCCGTGCGAGTCGTGTCCTCGAAGGTTGGCCTCGACGAGGTTGATGGAGACGAGCTCGGCCTCGCGGTCCGAGGAGCCGCCGGCCTTGACGATGGCGCGAACGACGTTGGTGAGCGCTTCGGCCTTGATGGTGCGATAGTCAGCCATTGTTGTTGCTCTTATCCCTTCACGATCCGGCGGCAGTGAACCCACGCCGCTTCAATCAGGTTCTCGCTGGCCTCCGGCGTGCGGAACGCCGAATGCGCCGACAGCGTCACGTTCGGCAGCTTCGTCAGCGGATGGTCGCCCGGCAGCGGTTCGATGTTGAAGACGTCGAGGCCGGCATGGCGGATATGGCCGGACTTCAGCGCGTCGATCATCGCGGTCTCGTCCACGACCGCGGCGCGGGCGGTGTTGATGAGGATGACACCGGGCTTCATCGCAAAAATCTTCTCGCGCGTGATCATGCCGCGCGTCTCGTCATTGAGCAGCAGGTGCAGCGAGACGACATCGCTCTTCGCCAGCACCGTATCGAGATCGGTGAACTCGACGCCGGGATAGCTCTTCGGCGAGCGGTTCCAGGCGATCACCTTCATGCCGCTGCCCGTGGCGATGCGCGCGACCTCCGCGGCGATACCGCCGAAGCCGATCAGGCCGAGCGTCTTGCCGGTGAGCTGCATGCCGTCCTCGCGCAGCCAGCTGCCGACGCGCATCTCGCGGTCCATCATCGCGATGACGCGCGCCGAGGCCCACATCAGCGCGATCGCGGATTCCGCCACGGCGGTGTCGCCATAGCCCTTGATTAGGTGCACGGAGATGCCGAGCTCGGCGAGCTCCTCCGGGTTCATGTAGCTGCGCGCGCCGGTGCCGAGGAACACGACGTGCTTCAGGCCGGTGCACTTCTTCGCGACCTCGGTCGGCAGCGCAGTGTGGTCGACGATCGCGATCTCGGCGCCGTCGAGGATCTCAGGATATTGCTCGGGCTTGATATCAGGGTCCCGGTGGATCCGCATCTTGGGATCGCCGGGCTTCTCCAGCCGCTCCATGATCACGGCGAGGGCTTCGTTGGCGTCGACGAAAACTCCGCGCATGGTTCTCTCCGGTCAGGATGCGACGCCGGCAATCGCCAGCACGGTGTGCATCAGCACGTTGGTGCCCGCGGCGCAGTCGGGCTGCGTGGCGTCCTCCAACTCGTTGTGGCTGATGCCGTCCTTGCAGGGCACGAACACCATCGCTGCCGGCATGACGGTGTTGAGATTGCAGGCATCATGGCCTGCGCCGGAGGTGATGCGGCGGGAGGAATAGCCGAGCGTCTTTGCCGCGTTCTCGACCGCCGCGATCAGCTTCGGATCGAAATGCGTCGGCGGCTTGCGCCAGACGAGGTCAATCTTGACCTCGACCTTGCGGCGCGCGGCGATCTCGGCAATGGCGGCGCGCAGATCGCGGTCGAGCGCATCCATGATGGCGCCATCGGCACTGCGGCAGTCCATGGTGAAGGCGATCTCGCCGGGAATGACGTTGCGCGAGGGGTTTGCGATCACGGCTTCGCCAATTGTGCCGACTGCGTTCGGGCCATGCTTTTTCGCAATGGCCTCCATCGCCAGCACGATCTCGGAGAGCGTGGCCAGCGCATCGCGCCGCAGCGGCATCGGGGTCGAACCCGCATGGCTCTCGAAGCCGGAAATCTTGCCGTCGTACCAGAGCACGCCCTGGCCGGAATCGACCACACCGATGGTCTTGCCCTCGGCTTCCAGGATCGGGCCCTGCTCGATATGCAGCTCGACGAAGCAGCCGAGCTTCTGGAAACCGACCGGCTTGTCGCCGCGATAGCCAATGCTGTCGAGCGCCTGGCCGACGGTCGTGCCCTCGATATCCTTGCGCGACAGAATGTCGTCCGTGGTGAAATCGCCGACATAGGCGGCGGAGGCCATCATCGCCGGCGCGAAGCGCGAGCCTTCCTCGTTGGTCCAGTTGACGACGCAGATCGGGGCCTCTGTCTCGATGCCGGCGTCGTTCAGCGTGCGGATCACCTCCAGCGCGCCGAGCGTTCCCAGAATGCCGTCATACTTGCCGCCGGTCGGCTGGGTGTCGAGATGTGAGCCGATGCCGACAGGCAGCTTCGACATGTCACGGCCCTTGCGCAATCCGAACTGTGATCCGAGCGCATCGACATGTACCTCGAGGCCGGCGTCCTCGCAGGCCTTGCGGAACCAATCGCGCACCTGCTTGTCCTCGGCGCTCAGCGTCAGCCGCCGCACGCCGCCCTTGGCCGTTCCGCCGAACTGCGCGGTCTCATGGATGGAGCCCCACAGGCGGGCGGAATCGATTTGCAGATTGGTGGCGGCTCGGCTCATGCGTCTCTTCCATTGATCGCTGTCATTCCGGGGCGCCCGTAGGGCGAACCCGGAATCTCGAGATTCCGGGTTCGATGCTGCCGGGGCCGCGCTTTGCGCGGTCCCCTCGCATCGCCCCGGAATGACGATAGAAAATCCGGCGCCTTTTTCAATGACGCGCCAGCGCGGGCGCGTCAACCGCGAGGCTGCTCTGCGCAATCTGACATGCAAGCTCGGCGACGCGCTCCACCGCCACGACGTCGGGTGAGGCGAGCCAGCTTGCCGTGAACGTCAACGGTGCGATCGCGAGATCGGTGTCGAGCAGTTGCAGCCGCCCGTCGGCCAGTTCGTTCTCGACGATGGCATCGGGGATCACGGCGATGCCGAGTCCTTCGACCGCCATGTGGATGACGGTCGCCAGCGAAGCGGACGCATGCAGTCGGATCGGTGGCAGCTCCGGCCGGTCGAACACCTCGCGCACAACTTCATAGGGCTTGGTCTTGCGCGGGAAGGTGATGATCGGAAACCGCGCGAGCTCCGCCGGCGTGACCGGGCCCTTGCCGAGTCCGAGCGAGGGACTTGCGAGGAATCCGATCGGGTAGTCGGCGAGCACGCGGTTGTGCACGCCGGAGGCCGACAGCGGCCCCACCACGAAGGCGAGCTCGATCTCCTGCGCGAGCAAGCGCGCGGTGAGGTTCGGCGTGATGTCGACCTCGATCTCCAGCGACAGGTTTGGATAGAGCTCGTTCACGCTCTTCACGAGGCGCGGCAGCCAGGTGTGCACGATGGTCTCGGCGACGCCGAGCCGCATCACGCCGCGCATGGCCGAGCGGTCGCCGATCTCCGCCATCATCTGCGCGCGCAGGCCGATCAGCTTCTCCGCATAGACCATCATCTGCCGTCCGCTCGGCGTCGGCGAAGCGACGCGATGATCGCGGTTCAGAAGCTTCACGCCCATCTCGCGCTCGAGCTGGGCGATGCGCTGGGAGATCGCCGGCTGGGTGGTATTGAGCCGTTGTGCAGCGCCGCGAAAGCTGCCGAGCTTCACAACCCAGAGGAACGTCTCGATCGACCTGAAGTCCAGCATTGGAAGGATTTTCCCAGTCGATAAATCAGATTTATCGATATTGATTAGAAACGAAGATTAGACTTTATAGCACGCTTGGTGTTGGCTGTCTTTGTCGAGTTTATAGGCAGGTCGATTACATGACTGTTTTGGTGGCAGCGCAGCAAACTGAAACGCCCGACACGCTTCCAAGCCGCAAGGCACGGCTCGCCTATCGCGCCGGCGAGGTGGGTTCCACTGCAGGGGTCGCCCCCGGCTTCGTCCAGGGCAATCTGGCGATCCTGCCGGCGGAATACGCCAGCGCCTTCCACCGCTTCTGCCAGCTCAATCCGAAGCCGTGCCCGATCATCGGCATCTCCGATGTGGGCAGCCCGCATATTCCGGCGCTGGGCGCCGATCTCGACATCCGCACCGACGTTCCCCGCTACCGCGTCTGGCGCGACGGCGAAGTCGTCGCCGAGCCGACCGACGTGAAGAGCTACTGGCGCGACGATCTCGTGACCTTCGTGCTCGGCTGCTCGTTCTCGTTCGAGGAGGCGCTGCTCGACGAGGGCATGCCGATCCGCCACATCGAGCACAATGTGCGGGTGCCGATGTACCGCACCAATATCGCCTGCGGCGAGGCCGGCCCGTTCGCAGGCCCTATGGTTGTGTCGATGCGCCCGTTCAAGCCCGCCGATGCGATCCGCGCGGTACAGATCACCTCGCGCTATCCCGCAGTGCACGGTGCGCCCGTGCACCTCGGCCATCCGCATCTGATCGGCATCAAGGACATCGCCAAGCCCGACTACGGCGATCCCGTACCTGTTGCCGATGACGAGATTCCGGTATTCTGGGCCTGCGGCGTGACGCCGCAATCGGTGATCAACGCGGCGAAGGTACCCTTCGCGATCACGCATTCGCCCGGCCTGATGCTGGTGACGGATCTGAAGAACAGGACCATGGCCGTGATTTAATGGGCAGCGTTTGCTGCTTCTTCAGGCTTTACGCTATCTGCCAATCGCTTCATTCGATACGCGCAAAATTCGGATAACAGGGGACTTTGCCAATGACGATCTCTCGCCGCGACGTACTGCTCGGAGCCACCGCCGCTGCTGCGCTGCTGCCGCTAGCTGCGCGCGCGCAAACGTCGGAGGTGGTGATTGGCGCGACCTATCCGCTGTCGGGCTCCGGCGCGCAGGTGGGTGTCGATGCGCAGCGCGCGTTCGAAACCGCGATCGACATCATCAACAACGACCAGGACTTCGAGCTTCCGCTGGCAAAGGGCGTCGGCTTGCCGGGCCTCGGCGGCGCCAAGATCCGTATCGTCTATGCCGACACCCAGGGCGACCCGCAAAAGGGGCGCGCCGAAGCCGAGCGACTGATCACGCAGGAAAAGGTCTCCGCCATCCTCGGTTCCTATCAAAGCGCGGTCGCAGTCACGATCAGCCAGATCTGCGAACGCTATCAGATTCCGTTCATGTCGGCGGACAACTCCTCCCCGAGCCTGCATCGCCGCGGTCTGAAGTATTATTTCCGCGCCTCGCCGCATGACGAGATGTTCTCGGCCGGGATGTTCGACTTCCTCGATGCGATGAAGAAGAAGGGCGCCAAGGCCCAGACGCTGGCGCTGTTCCACGAAGACACCATCTTCGGCACCGACTCCGCCAACGCCCAGACCAAGCTCGCAACCGAGCGCGGCTACAAGATCGTCGCCGACATCAAGTACCGCGCCAACTCGCCGTCGCTGTCGGCCGAGGTGCAGCAGCTCAAGGCTGCCAATGCCGACGTGCTGATGCCGTCGAGCTACACCACGGACGGCATCCTGCTGGTCAAGACCATGGCCGAGCTCGGTTACAAGCCGAACGCGATCGTGGCCCAGGCGGCCGGCTTCTCCGAGAAAGCGCTCTACGACGCGGTTGGCGACAAGCTCGAGGGGGCGATCACCCGCGGCAGCTTCTCGCTCGATCTCGCCGCCAAGCGGCCGATGGTCGGCAAGATCAACGATCTGTTCAAGGCGAAGTCGGGCAAGGACCTCAACGACAACACGTCGCGGCAGTTCATGGCCATGATCATCATGGCGGACGCCATCAACCGCGCCAAATCGACCGACGGCGAGAAGATCCGTGACGCGCTGGCCGCGACCGAAATGCCCGGCGAGCAGACCATCATGCCCTGGAAGCGCGTCAAGTTCGACGAGTCGGGCCAGAACAACGATGCCGATCCGGTCCTGCTGCAATATGTCGGCGGAAAGTTCGTCACCATCTTCCCGTCGCAGGCGGCGGTGGCTGATCCAATCTGGCCGATGAAGTAAGCGATCAGGTTGCGGGCGGGGGACGAAACGACGTGACAGCTGAAACGATTATCCAGAGTCTTGCGAGCGGCCTGCTGATGGGGCTGCTTTACGGACTGATCGCCGTCGGCCTGGCCTTGATCTTTGGCCTGATGGACGTCGTCAACTTCGCCCATGGCGAATTCCTGATGCTGGCGATGTACGTGACATTCTTCCTGTTCACGTTCTTCGCGATCGATCCACTGCTGTCGGCGCCGCTGGCCGCCGCCGCCCTGTTTGTTCTGGGGGCGGCGGTCTATCTCGTGATCGTGCGGTTTGCGATGCGGGCCAAGGCCAATGTCGGCATGGTGCAGATCTTCGCGACCTTCGGCCTCGCGATCGTGATGCGCGGCCTGGCGCAGCTGTTCTTCACGGCCGACTATCGCAGCGTCCCCAACTCATGGCTCGGCGGCAAGACGGTATCCGTCGCCGGGATCTACCTGCCGCAGCCGCAGCTGTTCGGCGCGCTGGTCGCAATCGCCGCGTTCGGTGGACTCTATCTCTTCATCAACCGCACCGATTTCGGCCGCGCGCTGGAAGCGACGCGAGAGGATCCCGGCGCAGTGGCCCTCGTCGGCATCGACAAGAACCGCGTGTTCGCGCTCGGCTGGGGCCTCGGCGGCGCGCTGGTCGGGCTTGCCGGCGCCATCATGGCGACTTTCTTCTACATCTATCCCGACGTCGGCGCGTCCTTCGCGCTGATCGCCTATGTCACGGTGGCGCTCGGCGGCTTCGGCAGCGTGTTCGGCGCCTTTGCCGGCGGCATCGTCGTCGGCCTGGTCGAGGCCACCACTGCGTTGATCCTGCCGCCATCGTTGAAGTCGGTCGGCATCTACGCGGTCTATCTGCTCGTCGTGTTCATTCGGCCGCGTGGCCTGTTCGGGTCGATGTGATGGACAAGCAATTCGTCGAGCGGCGCCGCCGCGACCTCATCACCGCCGCCGGTCTCGCGGCCGTCGCCGCGATCGTGCCGCTGTTCGTCAAGGACGTCTACGTCCAGAACATCATGGTGCTGACGCTGATGTACGCGGCGTTGTCGCAGAGCTGGAACATCCTGTCCGGCTATTGCGGGCAGATCTCGCTCGGACACGCGCTGTATTTCGGGCTCGGTGCCTACACCACCGCGCTGCTGTTCACCAAGTTCGGCGTGCTGCCCTGGTTCGGCATGATCGCCGGCGGGCTGATCTCGGCCGCAATCGCGATGGCGCTGGGCTATCCCTGCTTCCGCCTCGGCGGCCACTACTTTGCGATCGCCACCATCGTGATCGCCGAGATCGGGTTGCTGCTGATCCAGAACTGGGATTGGGCGGGCGCGGCCCTCGGCATCGACATTCCCGTGCGCGGCGACAGCTGGCTGAAATTCCAGTTCACGCGCTCGAAACTGCCATACTTCTACTTCGCGCTGGTGCTCGCCTGCGTCGCCTGGTTCGTCACCTGGTGGCTGGAAGATTCCAAATGGGGCTATTGGTGGCGCGCGGTGAAGGACAATCCGCAGGCGGCCGAGAGCCTCGGCGTCGTCGTGTTCAACTCGAAGATGGGCGCGGCGGCGGTCTCCGCCTTCCTGGTCGCCGTCGGCGGCAGCTTCTATGCGCAGTTCGTTTCCTACATCGATCCCGGAAGCGTCATGGGCTTCCAGTTCTCGCTCTTGATGGCGTTGCCGGCAGTGCTGGGCGGCATCGGCACGCTGTGGGGGCCGCTGCTCGGCGCCGTCATCCTGATCCCGATCACCGAGCTGACGCGGTCCTATATCGGCGGCTCCGGCCGCGGCGTCGACCTCATCGTCTACGGCGCGCTGATCGTCCTGATCGCGCTCGCGCGGCCGGAAGGTCTGGTCGGCCTGTTCTCGCGCCGGCGCAAGGAGGCCACGCGATGACCGCGCTCCTGGAAACCCGCGGCGTCTGGCAGCGCTTCGGCGGCCTGATCGCCAACAGCGACGTCTCGATCTCGGTCGGGCGCGGCGAGATCGTCGGCCTGATCGGCCCGAACGGCGCCGGAAAGTCGACGCTGTTCAACCTGATCGCCGGCGTGTTGCCGCCGACCCAGGGCTCGATCATCTTCGACGGCGAGGATGTCACCAATCTGCCGGCGGCCGCGCGCTGCCAGCGCGGGATCGGGCGCACCTTCCAGGTGGTCAAGAGCTTCGAGACCATGACGGTCATCGACAACGTCATCGTCGGCGCTCTGGTGCGCAACACCGTGATGCGCGAGGCTCGCCGCAAGGCGCATGAGGTGCTGGAATTCACCGGCCTTGCTGCGCGCGCCGACGTGCTCGCGAGCGACCTCGTGCCGGCCGAGAAGCGTCGCCTCGAAGTCGCGCGTGCGCTCGCGACCGAACCGAAACTGTTGCTGCTCGACGAAGTCCTCACCGGCCTCACGCCCACCGAGGCGCAGACCGGCGTGGCGCTGGTGCGCAAGGTGCGCGAGACCGGCGTCACCGTGCTGATGGTCGAACACGTCATGGAAATCGTGATGCCGCTGGTCGACCGCGCCATCGTGCTCGACCTCGGCAAGGTGCTGGTCGAAGGCAAGCCTGCGGACGTCGTTCGTGATCCCAAGGTGATCACGGCCTATCTGGGAGATCGTCATGCTGTCGGTGCATGAAGTCACGACCGCCTATCAGGGTCTGGTCGCGATCTCCGCGGTCTCGATCAATGTCGAGAAGGGCGAGATCGTCTGCGTCGCCGGCGCCAACGGTGCGGGCAAGTCGACGCTGCTGAAATCCATCGCCGGCGCCGAGCGCCCGCGCTCGGGTACGGTGACGTTCGACGGCAAGCGCCTCGACGGCATGGCGCAGCATCACATCACCGCAACAGGCATCGCCTATGTGCCGGAGAACCGCCGCCTGTTCCCGCGCCTGTCCGTGCGCGACAATCTTCGTCTCGGCAGCTATCTCTACCGCGGTGATGCGAATCGCGAGGGGCCGCTCGATCTCGTCTTCACGCTGTTCCCGCGTCTCCAGGAACGTTTGGAGCAGCGCGCCGAGACGCTCTCCGGCGGCGAGCAGCAGATGCTCGCGATCGGCCGCGCGTTGATGACGCGCCCGCGGCTTCTTATGCTGGATGAGCCCTCGCAAGGAATCATGCCGAAGCTGGTGGACGAGATCTTCCAAGCGGTGAAGCGCATCCGCGACGCCGGCATGACCGTGCTGATCGTCGAGCAGCGCATGGCCGAGTGCCTCGAGATCGCCGACCGCGCCTACATCCTGCAGACCGGCCGCGTGCTGATGCAGGGCCCGGCAGCCGAGATCAGGGGCAATCCGGACGTGCGCAAGGCGTATCTGGGGCTGTAGCGGCCCGCACACTGTCGTAGCCCGGATGAGCGAAGCGATATCCGGGGCAGGTGGTCCCGCATGTCGCTGCGCTCATGCGGGCTACGATCCTTTCGTGATGTGTGTGCAGTGTCCACACAATCGGTGTCATCGCCCGACTTGAATCGGGCGATCCAGTACTCCCAGAAGCCAGAGAGATACGGATAAGCCGCGGCGTACCGGATTCCCCGCCTTCGCGGGGAATGACAGCGGTGGGTGAGGCGACGTTAGCCCGCCTATGACCGCGCGCCACTAATGCCCGTGCCCATGCTCCGGCAGCGTCACGCCAAACACCTTCACCAGATCCTTCACCTGTTCCGGTGACAAATACCGCGGGTTCATCCCGCGCAGCAGCAGGTACAGCTTGGCCGTCTCCTCCAGCTCTTCCGTGGCGAACACCGCGGCTTCCAGCGTGTCGCCGGCGACGACCGGGCCGTGATTGGCGAGCAGCACGGATGAATATTTCCCCGCCAGGCCCTTGATCGCATCCGCGACCGCAGGGTCACCGGGGCGGTAATAGGGCACGAGCGCGGTGGCACCGCACTTCATCAGGTAATAGGCCGTCATCGGCGGCAGCGCGGCGCGCGGGTCAACCTCAGGGAGCATCGAGAGCGCGACCGAATGGGTCGAATGCAGATGCACGATCGCGCGCGCGCTGCCGCGCGTGTCGTAGAGCGCGGTGTGGAGCGGAACTTCCTTGGTCGGGGCATTGCCCGAGATCAGCCGGCCGGTTTCGTCCAGCTGCGACAGCTTTGCCGGATCGAGGAAGCCGAGCGAGGCGTTGGTCGGCGTCACCAGCCAGCCGCCGCCGTCCAGCCTGACGCTGATATTGCCGGAGGATCCCGGCGTCAGCCCGCGCTCGAACAGGGACCGTCCAAAGCGGCAGATATCCTCACGCAGCCTTGTCTCGTTGCTCGTTTCAGTTCTCATGGCCGTCATGCCCGCTTGTCTCACGCTTTGGCAGCGCGGCCAAGCCGTGTTATTCGGTTGCCAAGCTGCCGCAAAGGGCGGCTATTCGGGAAACGTTCGCAAGGATCAGTTGCATATGTCCGCCTCCACGTCACAAAATCAGCGTATCGCCGTCGTCGGGCTCGGCTCGATGGGGTTTGGCATGGCGACCTCGCTGAAGCGCGCCGGCCATGCCGTCACCGGCTGCGACGTCTCGGCTGATGCGGTGGCGCGGTTCGTGAAGGACGGCGGCGCAGGCGCCAAAACGCCGGCCGAAGCGGCCAAGGGGGCCGACATCGTCGTCAGCGTCGTTGTCAATGCCGCCCAGACCGAGGCGATCCTGTTCGGCAAGGATGGCGCTGCCGAGACCATGCCGAAGGACAGCGTCTTCATATCCTCCGCCACCATGGACCCGGACGTGGCGCGGCGCCTCGCAAAACAGCTGGAGGCGACCGGCCGGCATTATCTGGATGCGCCGATCTCCGGCGGCGCGCAGCGCGCTGCGCAGGGCGAACTCACGATTCTTGCTTCCGGCAGCCCGGCTGCCTTTGCAAAGGCACGGCCGGCGCTCGATGCCATGGCGGCAAAGCTCTACGAGCTTGGTGATGCCGCCGGGCAGGGCGCCGCCTTCAAGATGATCAACCAATTGCTGGCCGGCGTGCACATCGCCGCCGCGAGCGAAGCGATGGCGTTTGCGGCCAAGCAGGGCCTCGACATCCGCAAGGTCTATGAGGTGATCACCGCCTCGGCCGGCAATTCCTGGATGTTCGAGAACCGCATGCCGCATGTGCTCGACGGCGACTACACGCCGCGCAGCGCCGTCGAGATCTTCGTCAAGGACCTCGGTATCATCCAGGACATGGCGCGCAGCGCCCGATTCCCGGTGCCGGTCTCGGCCGCCGCCCTTCAGATGTTCCTGATGACGGCTGCCGCCGGCATGGGCCGTGATGACGACGCGTCGGTCGCGCGCATGTATGCGCAGGTCACCGGCGTGAAGCTGCCGGGCGACAAGTAACAAGAGGATCTGCAATGCCCCGTTTCGCCGCCAACCTCTCGATGATGTTCACCGAGGTGCCATTCCTCGACCGCTTCGATGCCGCAGCCCAGGCGGGCTTCACGGCCGTCGAGTTTCTCTTTCCCTACGAGCATCCGGTCGAGGCCGTCGGCGAGCGTCTCAAGCGCAACGGCCTGACCCAGGCGCTGTTCAACCTGCCGCCGGGCGACTGGAATGCCGGCGAGAAGGGTTTTGCGGCGTTGCCCGCACGGTTCAATGATCTCAAGGCGAGCCTCGAGACCGCGCTGCCCTATGCCAAGGCAACCGGCGTCAAGCGGCTGCATTTGATGGCCGGCATTGCCAACCGCGGCGAGCGCGTCGCGATCGAGGCGTTCTACAAATCGGTGGCGTGGGCCGCGGAATTCTTCGCACCGCATGGCATCGACATCGTGCTCGAGCCGATCAATGCCCGCAACGTGCCCGGCTATTTCCTTAACGATTTCGGCTTCGCGCGCGACCTGATCCAGGAGCTGCGGCTGCCGAACCTGAAACTCCAGTTCGACATCTATCACTGCCAGATCATCCATGGCGACGTCACCATGCGCCTGCGCGAGATGATGCCGATCATCGGCCACATCCAGATCGCCAGCATTCCCTCGCGCAACGAGCCCGACGGGGAGGAGCTGAACTATCCGTTCCTGTTCGATGAGCTCGACCGGCTCGGCTATGCCGGGTTCGTCGGCTGCGAATACAATCCACGCGGCAAGACCACTGACGGCCTTGCCTGGTTCAAGCCCTATGCGGGAGTGAAGCCGTGACACTTGCATTGGGCTGCATCGCCGACGACTACACCGGCGCCTCCGATCTCGCCAACACGCTGACGCGGGCGGGCCTGCGCACCGTGCAGACCATCGGCGTGCCCTCGGACGATCTCGCGCTCCCCGAGGTCGATGCTGTCGTGGTGTCCTTGAAGAGCCGATCGATCGAGGCCGGCCTTGCGGTATCGCGCTCGCGCGCAGCGGACAAATGGCTGCGCGGCCGCGGCGCGAGCCATGTGCTGTTCAAGATCTGCTCGACCTTCGATTCCACGGACGCCGGCAATATCGGCCCTGTCATGGACGCGCTGCGTTCCGATTGCGGCGAAAATGCCGTGCTGGTGACGCCGGCCTTCCCGGAGACCGGCCGCACCGTCTATCAGGGCAACCTCTTCGTCGGCGCGGTGCCGTTGAACGAAAGCCCGCTGAAGGACCATCCGCTCAACCCGATGCACGATTCCAACCTGGTGCGCGTGCTGGCGCGCCAGAGCAAGACGCAGATCGGCCTCGTCGATCTCGCGACCGTCACGCGCGGCGCGGACGCCGTGCGGGCGCGCCTGGCCGAGCTCGCCGCCAAGGGCATTGGCGCTGCGATCATCGACGCTGTCTTCGACCGTGATCTCGAGACCATCGGTCTCGTCGCTGCTGAACATCGCTTGTCGGTCGGCGCCTCCGGCATCGGCCTTGGGCTGGCGCGGGCGCTGGTTTCGACCGGCAAGGTCAAGTCGGCTGCGGCGAGCAATGAAGCCGGCGCCGCGGTCGGCGGATCGGTGGCGTGTCTTGCCGGAAGCTGTTCGCAGGCGACGCTTCAGCAGATCGCGAATGCCGAGCGTGTCATGCCGGTGTTGCATCTCGATCCCGAGCAGATCGTTGCGGGGACTGGCGAAGCGCAGCGCGCTCTCGCCTGGGCCCGACCGCGGCTGGCGGATGGTCCGATGCTGATCGCTTCGAGCGCGACGCCGGAGGCCGTTGCCGCGGTTCAGGCCCGCCACGGCCGCGATGCCGCTGGCCACGCCATCGAGCAGGCCATGGCCGACATCGCCGAGGGGCTGGTGCAGGCCGGAGTCCGGCGCTTGATCGTCGCCGGCGGCGAGACATCCGGCGCCGTGGTCGATCGGTTGAGGATTCCCGGATTTCTCGTAGGAGTGGAAATCGCCGCGGGAGTCCCGGTGCTGCGCGCGGTCGGCGCAGATGCAGGCGAGATGTTGCTCGCTCTGAAGTCCGGAAATTTCGGCGGTGCGGAGTTCTTCTCGGACGCGCTTAGGCTCATGCGCTGAGCGCAGAGCATTCTTAGCTGCCTGTTCATTTGTTTCGGGCTTCCGTACTCGTACGGAGTCGTAGTTAACATCTGCTCAGGTGCTCTGGTGTCGGATGTCGGTGCTGCTCCCTTTGGTTGATTCGTAAAACTTCCGGACGCGCCGCCGCGCCAGCACAAGAGACCCGATAATGCTCGCCACCATTTCCATCCGCGCCAAGATCATCAGTGTCGTGGCGTTCCTGCTGGTCGCGATGGCCGGCATGGGCCTGCTCGCTGTCATGAAAATGCGGTCGATGAACGCCAACACGGTCGACATCACCACGAGCTGGATGCCGAGCGTGCGGGTGCTGGGCGAACTCCGGGCCAGCGTCATCACCTATCGCAGCGTGGTCCGCGAGCACATGCTGGCCGAGACCATGGAAGAAAAGCTCGCGATGGAAAAGACTGCGGTCACCACCGGCGAGACGCTGGCCAAGGCCCGCCAGAGCTACGAGCCCATGATCACCTCACCGGAGGAGCGGGCGCTCTACACCGAATGGTCCAAGCTGTGGAACGACTACAAGAAGAGCGCGGACGAGGTCTTTGCGTTGTCGCGCAAAGAGGTTGGCAAGATCCCGCACGAGGCGCATGAGCTGAACGTCAAGACCGCCAACAGGATCGGCATCCAGTCCGACGAAGTTCTGCGCAAGGACATCGATCTCAACACCAGGGGGGGCGATCAGGCCGCTCGGGACGCAGACAACAGCTATTCCTTCGCGTTCATGCTGGTCTCGGTCATTCTCGGCGCCGCCATCATCGTCGGCGTCGGTGTCGGCTTCTATCTCGTCCACGACGTCTCGAGCGGCATCAACTCCATCACCCTGCCGATGCAGGCGCTGGGCAAGGGAGACCTGACCGCTGAAGTTCCGCACCGGGGCGAGAAGACCGAGATCGGCGCTATGGCCGATGTGCTTCAGATCTTCAAGGAGGCGCTGATCGCCAAGAAGGCCGCCGACGAAGCTGCCGCGGCCGACGCGGAGGCCAAGATCGAACGCGGCCGCCGCGTCGACAACATCACCCGCGAATTCGAAACGATGATCGGCGAGATCGTCCAGACGGTGTCGTCGGCCTCGACCCAGCTCGAGGCTTCCGCCTCGACGCTGACCTCGACTGCCGACCGCTCGCAGCGGCTGGCCACCACGGTTGCCGGCGCGTCGGAGGAGGCCTCGACCAACGTGCAGTCGGTGGCCTCGGCCACCGAGGAGATGGCCTCGTCCGTCGGTGAGATCAGCCGCCAGGTACAGGAATCGGCGCGGATGGCGGGCGACGCCGTCGGCCAGGCCCGTGCGACGACCGAGCGTGTCAGCGAACTCTCGAAGGCGGCCTCCCGCATCGGCGACGTCGTCGAACTGATCAACACCATCGCCGGCCAGACCAACCTGCTGGCTTTGAACGCCACGATCGAAGCGGCGCGCGCAGGCGAGGCCGGCCGCGGCTTTGCCGTGGTCGCCTCCGAGGTGAAGGCGCTTGCCGAGCAGACCGCGAAGGCGACCGGCGAGATCGGTCAGCAGATCTCCGGCATTCAGTCGGCGACCAACGATTCGGTCGGCGCGATCAAGGAGATCTCCTCGACCATCGAGCGCCTGTCGGAAATCTCCTCGGCGATCGCTGCGGCCGTGGAAGAGCAGGGCGCGGCCACCCAGGAGATCGCCCGCAACGTGCAGCAGGCCGCGCAGGGCACCCAGCAGGTCTCCTCGAACATCACCGACGTGCAGCGCGGTGCGACCGAGACCGGCACCGCCTCCTCGCAGGTGTTGTCGGCGGCGCAGATGCTGTCGAACGACTCGAACAGGCTCAGGACCGAGGTCAGCAAGTTCCTGACCAACGTCCGCGCGGCGTAAGCCGCGACGCCGGACTCATCGACGAACGGGCGGCGCCGCAAGCGTCGCCCGTTTTTCTTTGGGCGGTAGCATGATGTCGCCTGCAGGTAGTATCATGATGGATTACCCGTAATCGTACGGGCGCGCCGTTTCACCGATGGTTAAATTCGATTTACGAGAATTGGCGGAGATGTTCGCGCGCAAGATGCGCCGGCAATATTGATGGGAATGAACTCATATTGAATCCGGTCTTCTGGGGGGCCCGATGCGCAAGAATTTTCCCGTTACCGATGTCGAATATCCAGTTAGCGACGAGACGCTGATCGTCTCCCGGACCGACCTCAAGGGCAAGCTCACCTATTTCAACGAGGACTTCCTCGCCGCCGCCGGCTTCACGTCGGCCGAGCTGATGGGCCAGCCGCACAACATCGTCCGTCACCCCGACATGCCGCCGGAGGCGTTCGACAATCTCTGGGACACGCTGAAGGCCGGCAAGCCCTGGCTCGGCGCGGTGAAGAACCGGCGCAAGAACGGCGACTTCTACTGGGTGCTGGCGACGGCTTCGCCGATCCGCGAGAACGGGCAGGTCAAGGGTTACACGTCGATCCGCACCAGGCTGCCCGCCGACCAGCGCAAGCTCGCCGAAGAGGTGTACGCTGCGATCCGTGAGAAGAAGCCGCATGGCTATCGCATCGACGCCGGCATCATCCGCCCCCGCTCGCTGCTCGATCGCTTCAGCATCTTCACCGGGACCCTGAAGGCGCGCCTCGTCACGACGATGGCGCTGCAGGCGCTGTTCATGCTGGCGCTCGGTATCGGCGGCGCGCTCTCCACCGGCGGCTCGACGAGCCTGGTTCTGGCACTGCTGTCCCTGGCCGGCGCCGCCATCGTCGGCTGTGCCGGCTTTGCGACCATGCGCGCGATCCAGGGGCCGATGCAGCATCTCAACGACACCCTGGTCAATCTCGTGCAGGACAAGCTCGACAACCGCATCGTCATCGACCGCGATGACGAGATCGGCGAGGCGCTGCGCAATCTCCAGACCGTGCAGACCATCATTCGCTTCAGCCGCGACGAGGTGCAGGCGGTGCAGCGCCGTGCCGAGGCGCAGCGCAAGACCGACATGACCAGGCTCGCCGACGGTTTCGAGGCCGCGATCGGCGAGATCGTCGAGACCGTGTCCTCGGCCGCGACCGAGCTCGAGGCGTCGGCCTCGACGCTGTCCTCGACTGCGGGCCGGGCACAGGAATTGGCCACGGTGGTCGCATCCGGCTCGGAGGCCGCCTCCAGCAATGTCCATTCGGTGGCCTCTGCTGCCGAAGAGATGTCGTCCTCGGTGCGCGAGATCGGCCGCCAGGTGCAGGATTCCACCCGGATCGCGAGCGAGGCCGTCAGCCAGGCGCATGCCACCACCGAACGTGTCAGCGAGCTGTCGCGGGCCGCGGCACGGATCGGCGATGTTGTCGAGCTCATCAATGCCATCGCGGGCCAGACCAACCTGTTGGCGCTCAACGCCACGATCGAGGCGGCGCGTGCGGGTGAGGCCGGCCGCGGCTTCGCGGTGGTCGCTTCCGAGGTCAAGGCACTGGCCGAGCAGACAGCAAAGGCCACCGGCGAAATCGGCCAGCAGGTCGGCGGCATTCAGGCGGCGACGCAGGATTCGGTCAGCGCCATCGGCGAGATCAGCGGCACCATCGCGCGTCTGTCGGAGATCGCTTCAGCAATCGCCGCAGCCGTGGAGCAGCAGGGTGCGGCCACCCAGGAGATCGCCCGCAACGTTCAGCAGGCGGCCCACGGCACCCAGCAGGTTTCGGCGAATGTCGGTGACGTCCAGCGCGGTGCGTCCGAGACCGGCTCGGCGTCCTCGCAGGTGTTGTCGGCGGCGCAGATGCTGTCACGCGACTCCAACCGTCTCAAGCTCGAGGTCGGCAAGTTCCTCAACTCCGTCCGCGCGGCGTAAGCTGTCGACGTCGGGCTCCAGCTGCCTCCCCTATGTCGTCCCGGCCTAGTGCGCAATCGCGCACGGGGGCCGGGACCCATACCGTGGAATCTATCGATTGCGTTCGGTAGGAGTACCGAACGACGAGTCTTCGCCAAACCACGTCCTGTGGTTATGGGTCCCGGCCCCCCGTGCGCAATTGCGCACTAGGCCAGGACGACGCCGTGATGTGCTTCCCCTCGCATAGCTGCGATGCCAATTCCGCAGTGCGGTAGCAGGGAAGTGAATGGGCCGGCAGCGCTTCGCGTTGGCGCGTTCGGCGGTGCTCGGGTAAAGGGGACAGAGGATCCCCATGGGGGCGGACTCCGTATCCTTGCCTGACCTGGAATTGCCTGGCGCATGATTGCTCTGGTCCGTATTGCCCTGAGCCGGCCCTATACGTTTGTCGTGCTGGCGCTCCTGCTGCTGATCATCGGACCGCTCGCGGCGCTGCGGACGCCGACCGACATCTTCCCGGACATCCGCATCCCCGTGATCGGCGTGGTCTGGCAGTACACCGGCCTGCCGCCGGACCAGATGTCCGGCCGCATCACCACGCCGTTCCAGCGCGCGCTGACGACGACCGTCAACGACATCGAGCACATCACGGCCAATTCCTATAACGGCTTCGGCATCATCAAGATCTTCTTCCAGCCGAACGTCGACATCCGCACCGCCAACGCGCAGGTCACCGCGATCTCGCAGACGCTGCTCAAGCAGATGCCGCCGGGCGCAACGCCGCCCTTGATCCTGAACTACTCCGCCTCGACCGTGCCGATCATCCAGGTGGCGCTGTCGGGCGACGGGCTGACCGAGCAGAACCTCGCCGACATCGGCATCAACCAGCTGCGCACGCCGCTGGTCACGGTGCCCGGCGCGGCGATCCCGTATCCGTTCGGCGGCAAGCAGCGCCAGGTCCAGATCGATCTCGATCCGACCGCGCTCCAGGCCCGCGGGTTATCAGGCCAGGACGTCGCCAATGCGCTGGCAGCCCAGAACCTGATCACGCCGGTCGGCACCCAGAAGATCGGCCAGTTCGAATACAACATCCAGCTCAACAACTCGCCGCTGCGGATCGACGATCTCGGCAATCTGCCGATCAGAACCGTCAACGGCGCCATGGTCTATGTGCGCGACGTCGCGACCGTGCGCGACGGCAATCCGCCGCAGACCAACATCGTCCATGTCGACGGCAACCGTTCGGTGCTGATGATGGTGCTGAAGGCGGGCGCGACCTCGACGCTCGACATCATCGCTGGCATCAAGCAGAAGGTGATCGAGGTCAAGGACCAGCTCCCGGACGCCCTGAAGATCGGCTTCATCGGCGACCAGTCGGTGTTCGTCCGCGGGGCGATCGAGGGCGTCGCCTTCGAGGGCGTGATCGCGGCGCTGCTGACCAGTGTCATGATCCTGCTGTTCCTCGGCAGCTGGCGCTCGACCATCATCATCGCGGTCTCGATCCCGCTCTCCGTTCTCGGCGCCATCATCATGCTGTCGGCGATCGGCGAGACGCTGAACATCATGACGCTCGGCGGCCTCGCGCTCGCGGTCGGCATCCTCGTCGACGACGCCACCGTGACGATCGAGAACATCAACTACCATCTGGAGCAGGGCAAGCCGGTCGAGCAGTCGATCCTCGACGGCGCCAACCAGATCGTGACGCCGGCCTTCGTCTCGCTGCTCTGCATCTGCATCGTGTTCGTGCCGATGTTCTTCCTCACCGGCGTCGCGCGCTTCTTGTTCGTGCCGATGGCCGAAGCTGTGATGTTCGCAATGATCTGGTCGTTCATCCTGTCGCGCACGCTGGTGCCGACCATGGCGAACTATCTGCTCAAGGCGCATGTCCATCATGAGGGGGAGCCGCCGAAGTCGCGCAATCCGTTCGTCTGGTTCCAGCGCGGTTTCGAGAAACGCTTCGAGCGCATTCGCGGCGGCTACCACGATTTCCTCGGCCTGGCGCTGGCGCATCGCGCCGTGTTCGTGATCGGCTTCATCTGCGTGGTCGGCGCGTCCTTTGCGCTGGTGCCGTTCCTCGGGCGCAACTTCTTCCCCGCGGTCGATGCCGGCAACATCCTGATGCACGTCCGCACGCAAGTAGGCACCCGCGTCGAGGAGACCGCCAACCAGCTCGCCGATGTGCAGAAGGCGGTGCGCAAGCTGATCCCCGGCGAGATCGAGACCATGACCGACAACATCGGCATGCCGATCTCCGGCATCAACATGACCTACAACAACACCGGCGTGATCGGCCCGCAGGACGGCGACATCCAGATCAAGCTGAAGGAAGGCCACAAGCCGACCGAAGAGCATGTGAAGGTGCTGCGCGAGCAGCTGCCGCGCCTGTTCCCCGGCGTCAGCTTCGCCTTCCTGCCGGCCGACATCGTCAGCCAGATCCTGAATTTCGGCGCGCCGGCGCCGATCGACCTGCAGATCCGCGGCGCCAATCTCAGCGCCAACTTTGCCTATGCCAACAATCTGCTGGCGAAGGTTCGGCGCATTCCGGGCGTGGCCGATGCGCGCATCCAGCAATCGCCGAGCAATCCGACCTTCAACATCGATGTCGACCGCACCCGCGCCCAATATGTCGGCCTGACCGAGCGCGACGTCACCAACAGCCTTGTGGTCAATCTCGCCGGCTCCTCGCAGGTCGCGCCGACCTACTATCTCAATCCCGATAACGGCGTGTCCTATTCGATCGTGATGCAAACGCCGCAATACCAGATCGACTCGCTCAGCGCGCTGCAGACCCTTCCGATCACGGCCGCCGGCAACCCGCAGTCGCCGATCCTCGGCGGCATCGCCGACATCAAGCGTTCGACCTCCAGCGCAGTGGTGTCGCAATACGACATCCAGTCGATGGTGCAGATCTTTGCGACGACCTCGAGCCGCGATCTCGGCGCGGTCGCCGCCGATATCCGCCAGGTGATCGCCGACACCGCGAAAGAAGTTCCGAAGGGCTCCTCCGTGGTGCTGCTCGGCCAGGTGCAGACCATGAACAGCGCCTTCACCGGTCTGCTGTTCGGCCTGCTCGGGGCCGTCGTGCTGATCTACTTCCTGATCGTCGTGAACTTCCAGTCATGGTCCGACCCGTTCGTGATCATCACCGCGCTGCCGGCCGCGCTCGCAGGCATCGTCTGGATGCTGTTCGCGACCGAGACCACGCTGTCGGTCCCGGCGCTCACCGGCGCGATCATGTGCATGGGCGTTGCCACCGCCAACAGCGTGCTCGTGATCTCCTTTGCGCGCGAGCGTTACGAGGAACTCGGCGATCCCATCGCCGCGGCGCTGGAAGCCGGCTTCGTCCGGTTCCGCCCCGTGCTGATGACCGCGCTCGCCATGATCATCGGCATGGCGCCGATGGCACTGGGGCTGGGCGAGGGCGGCGAGCAGAACGCGCCGCTCGGCCGCGCCGTGATCGGCGGCCTGATCTTTGCAACCTTCGCCACGCTGATGTTCGTTCCCGTGGTGTTCAGCATGGTCCACAAGAAACAAGGCGCCAAAGCCGCCGCCTCATCGGAGACTCCGCATGTCGCCCACTGAATCCCGCTCGGCGGTGTCGCACCGGAAACTCGGCATTTTTGGCGTGGTGGCGCTGATTGCGGCAGGCCTTGTCGTCGGCACCGGCATCCGCGCCCGCGAGGAGCAGGGCTCCAAGCTGAAGGAATGGACCGATGATCAGGCGGTTCCCAGCGTGGCGGTGACCCAGCCCAACGCCAAGGCCCTCAGCGCCACCATCGATCTGCCGGGGCGACTCGAGGCTTACTATCGCGCGCCGATCTTCGCCCGCGTGAGCGGCTATCTGAAGAGCTGGAGTGCCGATATCGGCGCCCGCGTCAAGGCCGGGCAGGTGATCGCCGAGATCGAGGCGCCGGACCTCGACCAGCAGCTGTTGCAGGCCCGCGCCGATCTCGCCAGCCAGCAGGCCAGCGCCAGGTTGTCGGAAGCAACGCTGAACCGCCGCAAGACGCTGGTCGCCTCCAACTTCGTCTCCGCGCAGGAGATCGACGAGCGCACCGCCGATCTCTCCAACAAGAACGCCGCTGTCAATTCGGGCAAAGCCAATGTCGAGCGGCTGGAAGCGCTGGCCGGCTACAAGAAGATCACCGCGCCGTTCGACGGCGTGGTGACGGCGCGCGACACCGACGTCGGCGCGCTGATCAATGCCGGCGGCGGCTCGGGCCCGGCGATGTTCGTGATCTCCGACATCACCAAGCTGCGCGTCTACGTCAACGTGCCCCAGAATTACGTGCCGGCGATCAGGATCGGCGCCAAGGCCACGATCACGCTGCCGGAGTACCCGAACCGGACTTTTCAGGCGACGGTGGAGGCGTCCTCGCAGGCCGTCGACGTCGCCTCGGGCACAACACGGATGCAGCTTGGATTGGATAACTCTTCGGGCGAGCTGATGCCCGGTGGTTATGCCAGCGTGAAGCTGAACCTCCAGCGCGACTCCGCGCCGCTCAGCATTCCCGCCAGCGCGCTGATCTTCAACGGCAGCGGTCTGCGCGTTGCAACCGTCGGCGCGGACGACAAGGTGCTGTTCAAGACCGTGACCATCGCCCGCGATCTCGGCCGCGAGATCGAGCTCGCCTCGGGCATTGTGCCCGACGATCGCGTCATCACCGCTCCGCCGGACGGCCTCTCGGATGGCGACCAGGTGCGCGTGACCGGCGCCGGAGCCAAGGGCAAACCGGCGACGGCATCGGAGAAGCAGCCGCCGAAGAGCTAAGGCGCGGTCTCGCGCCCCGGACGCCGGCCTCGTATTGCCCCGGGCGTAGGTCTCGTAGATTCCATGGGGCGGTGAGCGTGGCCTTTCCGATAGGTTTGGGTTTCCACACTCGAACCCACGGAGAGCCAGAT
>NZ_JAFCJZ010000027.1 GCF_018130765.1 Bradyrhizobium iriomotense | reverse complement strand
TGCGTGGTCGCGAGCTGCGAGCTGACGTTGCGGAGGGTCTGCAGCGCGGTCATTGCAGACGAGTTGGTGAGAAGGCTAGAACCCATTTTTGATGTCCCTTTGACGATTGAATTGAGTTTGGGGACATACCGGACTTGCACCGGTACGACAGGGCGGCGTCATGCCTTTGGGCCACAGTAATGCCTGTGAAGGACCCAACCTGTCGTAGCGGGAGGCTAGCCGTCGAAGCTTGTGCGAGGCTTGTGGCTCTGTGACTCGGTTGCAACATCGAGCCTGAATCATGGCGCGGACGCGGCGTCACGCCAGAAAAAAGGGCCGCGCTTCTCGCGAAGCGCGGCCCTCCTCCAGATGACCTGAAGTTTAGCGGAACAGCGACAGGATGCTCTGGCTGCTGTTGTTGGCGATCGAGAGCGCCTGCACGCCGAGCTGCTGCTGAACCTGGAGGGCCGCAAGGCGGGTGGATTCCTGGTTCATGTCAGCGTCGACGAGCTGGCCGATACCGCGATCCACCGAGTCCATCAGGTTCTTGACGAACTCCGTGTTGGTCGCGATGCGGTTCTTGACGGCACCGAGATTGGCGGCGGCCGAGGCAACCGTGCCGATTGCGGCGGTGACCTGCGCGATGTAGCCGTCGAGCTTGGCTTGGTCGGTCGCCGCGTCGGTCAGCGAGCCGATGGCGATCGTGTCGATCGACGCGCCGGTGGAGCCGGCCACCGTATCAAGGATACCGGTCTTGGTTGCGCCGCCGGTGGTGTAAAGCGCGAAGGTGGCGGTCGTCACCGTGATGGAGCCGATGGTGGGCGTGCTGCCGACGCGCGAGTACGACGACACGAGGCTGAAGCTCGTCGGTGTCGCCGTGGTTCCGGTCGAGGTGTCGATGCTCAGCCAGTTGATGCCGTTGATCGTCGCCGAGTTCGCCGTCGACTTCATCTGCGCCTGGATCTGGGTGACGTCGGCCTGGATCTTGGAGCGGTCGATACCGGCGGTCTTGGCTTCGACCAGCAGCGCCTGAAGCTTGGTCAGGCCGGAGTCCTTGTCGCCGATGACCGTGTTCAGAGCGGTGTATTCGGTGTCGACGGTCGCGGCCGACAGACCGAGCGAGTCGGAGACCGCGGAGAGCGCGGCGTTGTCGGAGCGCATCGACGTCGCGATCGACCAGTAGGCAGCGTTGTCCGAAGCGGTCGACACGCGCTGGCCGGTGGAGATGCGGGTCTGCGTGGTGGAGAGCTGCGAGCTGACAGACCGCAGGGTCTGGAGCGCGGTCATGGCGGTCGAGTTCGTAAGCAGGCTTGACATTGCGAATGTCCCTTTATGTACGCGTTACATTTTCACGAGGGGACATACCGGGCTTTCACCGGTACGGAGGGGCGGCATCATGCCTTTGGACTGATGTGGGTGGGGTCCAACCCGCCGTGCCGCATTGCTAGCACGCCGAATCTTGCGCGCAGATTAAGATCGGCCTGAATTTCTCAGCAAAATCATATGGTTAACATTACCCACCGCTAACCATAAGCCGGTACTTCTCGCTAACCATAACCCGCCCATCGGCCGACGGTCGTTACGAGAACGACCGCACCAGTCCGGAGGCGAGCAGGTTCCAGCCGTCAATCAGCACGAAGAACAGCATCTTGAACGGCAGCGCGAGGATCGTCGGCGGCATCATCATCATGCCCATGGACATGGTCAGCGTCGCCACGATCATGTCGATCACGAGGAACGGCAGCATGATGAGGAATCCGATCTCGAACGAACGCCTGAGCTCGGAGATCATGAAGGCCGGAATGATCACGCGCAGGTCGATGCGCTTGTCGTCGAACTTCTTGCGAAAGCTTTCGGCGGCGAGCGACTCGAAGGTCTGCAGATCCTTGTCGCGGACATGGGCCAGCATGAACTCGCGGAACGGATCTGTGATCTTCAGATAAGCTTCTTCTTCCGAGATCTCGTTCTTCATGAGCGGCTGGACGCCGGCCTCCCAGGCGCGGTCGAAGGTCGGCGCCATCACGTAGAAGGTCATGAACAACGCAAGGCTGACCAGTACCAGATTGGCCGGCGTGGTCTGGAGGCCGAGGCCGGAGCGCAGGAACGACAGCGCCACCGCAAATCGCGTGAAGCTCGTCACCATGATCAGCAACCCCGGCGCCACCGACAGCACCGTGATCAGCGCCATCAGCTGGATGATGCGGCCGCTGGTCGAGCCATTGCCGGGCGGCAGCAGCGAGTTGAGGTCCGGAATCTGGGCGAGCGCCACCTCGGGCAGCACGGCCAGAAGCAACGCAAGCAGCAGGACTTTCACTCTCACTGGATCACCAACGTCTCTATGATCAATTCGCGCACCTTGCCGGACGAGCGAATATTGGCGCGCTCGGTCAGATCATCGCGCAGATGCTGGAGCCCGCGCGATCCCTCGAATTGCGTGACCGACGCCGACCGCAGATAGGTCACGATGTCCTCGCTGATATGGGCCGCCAGGATGCCGGCATCCTCGTCGCTCATGCTCTCTGTCACCATGGAGGCTTCGACGCGAGCCCAGTTGTTGGCCGGCGCGGCGAGATTGGTCACGATCGGGGACAATTTGCGAAGCCGGGCGCTGCCGGCGTAGCTCGACGCGATCGGCGGCTCCGTGGCGTTCTTCTTCGCGTCGGCGACGCGCTCGGCGGTCGCAAACAGATGCAGGCCGGCAAGAGCGCCGGCTCCGATCGCGACCAGGGTCAGCGCCAGGATGGCCGCAATCAGGCGCATGGCGTCCCCTGCCCTCGCGGCGCGGTCATGCCGGCACGAATCTCAGAACGGCGCCACGGTGTCATAGATCCGGTGTCCCCATCCAGGCTGCTGTACGTCAGACAGATTTCCGCGACCGCCATACGACACGCGCGCCTCCGCGATCTTGTCGTAGGAGATCGTGTTGGTCCGCGAAATATCGCGCGGACGCACGATGCCGCCGACATTGAGCACGCGCATCTCGGTGTTTACGCGGAATTCCTGCGAGCCGCTGATCATCATATTGCCGTTCGGCAACACGTCGGTGACGATGGCCGCGATGGACAGCTTGATGTCCTCGGTGCGATCGATCTGGCCGTTGCCCTTGATCTGGGTGTTGGTGCTGAGGTTGGCGGTAGTGGAGCCCTTGTCGCTCCATCCCGCGACGTCCATCAGCCAGTCCAGCCCGAACTTGATCTGCGAATCGCGCGAGCGGTCGGTCTTGTTGTCGAGCTTGGCCTTGTCCTGCATCGAGATGATCACCGTCACGACGTCGCCGGTGCGCCGCGCGCGGGGATCGCGGTAGAGGTCGGTGCCGTCGTCCCAGGTCGAGCGGTAGCTGACGGGCGTGCGCACGCGCGGCGTCACCGGGATCGGATCGGCCTGCGTCCTCAGGCCGCTGCCGACCGGCGACAATCGCGGACCGGTCAGGACCTCGGCCGGGTCATTGACGCATCCGGCAAGCATCAGGAGCGACAGGATGAGGATCAGATTCTTCATCTATTTGGTCTTTCCGTCATCCACGCGGCGCATTCCGCCGAGCACGTCGGCGAGATGGGCGGCGCGCGCCGTATCCATCTCGTTGAAAATTGCGCTCGAGCTCCTCGGGCTGAGCTTGGCAAGCACGGCTGCAGCGGTCTCGTCCGACATGCCGGCGATCTGGGTGGCCGCGGCGTCCGGCTTCATCTTCGAATAGATCTCGACGACCTGCGCCTCGGCCTTCTTCAGGAAGTCGTCGCGCAGCACCATCCATTTCTCGTATTCGGCACGCTTGGCCTCGACCTCGGCGATCCGCTCACGGAGCTGCGTCTCGGCCTTCTCCAGCTCCTTGATCTGCCAGGCGAGCCTCGCATCGACGGCGGGATCGGCCACGTTGCTGCAGAACAGGGGGACCTCGTTGTCGGCGGAGACGGCAGCCTGCGGCGATGCAGGCTTCGGCGGCGCCGTGACGCTGCCGGGCTTGGCGGGCCGAACGGGCGCGGCTGCGGGTGCAGGTGCCGCTGCGCGTGCAGGAGCAGGGGTTGGGGCAGGAGGCTCGGGTGCCGGCACCGCGCCGGTCGTGGCGGGCCCGGAATCTTCGGCCGCCCACGCAGTCGCCCGGATTGATGCATTATCGCCTGGTATCGGCGACGCGGGAGCCGGCTTTTGCGGTCCCGGCGCGCGGGCACGCGCGAAGGACAGCAGGTTCAGCGGCTTCGATGGCTTGGCTTCATCCAGCGCAAGCACGGGCGAAGTGCCCGCAAGTGCCGCGGCCGCGACCAGCAGGAGGAGTTTGGCTTTGTGATCCAGCTTCAACATCGGGCCGCGTGCGATTCTCGGTCGAGACTTGAGCAATGCGCGACCAAGCTTGCACGACGCTTATGCATCATTGGACGATGACGTCGGCCTGGAGCGCGCCGGCCGTCTTGATCGCCTGGAGAATGGCGATGATGCCCGATGGCTTGAGGCCGATCTGGTTCAATCCGCGAACCAGGCGCTGGAGGTCGACGCCGCTCAGAATGGCCACTTGCGATCCGGCCTCGTTGGCCTCGACCATGGTCTGGGGCACGACCACGGTCTGGCCCCGCGAGAACGGTGCCGGCTGCGACACCACAGGCATCTCGGTGACGCGGACCGTCAAATTGCCGTGCGTCACCGCAACCGTCGATATCCGCACGTCGCGTCCGATCACCACGGTGCCGGTGCGTTCGTTGATCACCACCCGCGCCGGCGTGTCCGGCTCGACGGTCAGCTCGCCGATTTCGGCGAGGAAACGAACCGGGCCGATGTAGCGCGGCTTCGACAGCACGATGGTGCGGTAGTCGCGCTCGAAGGCGATCTGCGCACGATAGCGGCCGCCGGCATAGCGGTTGATGGCGTCGAGGATGCGGGTTGCGGTGACGAAATCCGGGTTCTTGAGCTCCAGCACCAGGAATTCCATTTCATGGAGGCTTCCCTGCACCTCACGCTCGACCAGCGCCCCGTTCGGGATGCGCCCGGCGGTCGGCGTGCCCTGGCTGACGTTCTGGGCCTGGCCTCCCACACTGTAGCCGGCAACCGTGACCGCCCCTTGCGCCACCGCGTAGACCGCACCGTCCGCCGCGCGCAGCGACGTCATCACCAGCGTGCCGCCGAGCAGCGAGGTCGCATCGCCGAGCGACGACACCGTCACGTCCATCCGCTCACCGGGCCCGATCGAGGGCGGCAGGTCTGCCGTGACCATCACGGCCGCGACGTTGCGCGTGCGCAACGTGGTCGGACGCGGGGGATTGTTGGTGCTCGTGGTCTCGTTCCTGACGTTGATGCCCATGTTCTCGAGCATCGATTGCAGGGACTGCTCCGTGAACGGGGCATTGCGCAGCGTGTCGCCGGTACCGTTCAGGCCAATGACGAGGCCATAGCCGACGATCTGATTCTCACGCAGTCCCTTGATATCCGCGATGTCCTTGATGCGGACGGCGGCCTGGGCGCTGGCGGCGGAAACGAGCAGGACGAGCGCGAGCAGGAACCTGGTCATGACCCGTCCACGACCTTGACGGTGCCGTCCGGCTGAACGATGCCCCTGATGATCACGCCGGTGTCGGTGTTGCGTACCGGAATGAGCGCACCGGCGGCGCCCGATTGCATTGCCGAGCCGTAAGTGACGATCGACAGGCCACTGTCTTCCACCACGACCTTGACCATGGCGCCGCGGGCGACGGTCCAGGGATCCTCCACCGCGTTGGTCGGGATCGGCTGGCCCGGCAGCAGCGCGCGCCGGGCCATGCGACCGACCAGGACCTGGCGTCCTTCGATGAACATGGCGACGCCGAGCAGGTTCGGCGCGAAGGCGCGCTCCGTGATCATGTCGTCCCGGATCAGCTCGCCGGCACGGATCGAGACCGCCGGCACGGGCAGCCGCTTCTCCTCGGCCACGGCGACGCGCGTGGAGACGAGAACCAGCAGCACGGCGGCCAACCCGCGTACGATCAGGCCCACCCTGTTCAACATGGACACACCGGAACTAGCGAAGGCCCTTCGATACGGTCGAGGCCATTTCATCCGAGGCCTGAATGACCTTGGCATTCATCTCGTAGGCGCGCTGCGCCGAGATCAACTCGGTAATTTCCTTGACGGGATCGACGTTCGAGGCTTCGAGATATTTCTGGTTGATCTTGCCGTAGCCGGCATCGCCCGGCAGCCCGACGACCGGCGTGCCCGACGCCGTGGTCTCGCGATAGAGATTGCTGCCCAGCGGCTCGAGGCCCGCTTCGTTGGCGAAGTTAGCGAGGTTAAGCTGGCCGATCTGCCGCGGGTTCACTTCCGTGTCCAGCTTGGCAAATACTTGGCCGGTAGCATTGACCGTGACCTCGACCGTTCCCTGCGGGATGGTGATTGCGGGATCCAGCAGATAGCCGTCGGTGGTGACGAGCTGACTGTTGGCATTGACGTTGAACGAACCCGCGCGGGTGTACTGCACCTCGTTGTTGGGACCGAGCACCTGGAACCAGCCGCGGCCGTTGATCGCGAGGTCGTAAGGGTTGCCGGTCTGCGTCAGCGCGCCCTGGATGTGCAGCTTGCGGATCGCCGCCGACTTGACGCCGAGGCCGAGATTGGCGCCCTCCGGGATCGGCGACGAACCGTTGACGTTCGCGACGCCCTGCATGCGGTCCATCTGGTAGAACAGATCGGTGAATTCGGCGCGCGCCCGCTTGTACGACGTCGAATTGATGTTGGCGATGTTGTTCGCGATGACTTCGATATTGGTCTGCTGGGCATTCATGCCCGTGGCCGCAATGGCGAGCGATTTCACTTAACCCACTCCCTCAGATCAAATCGACATCCGGACGACTTCCTGGTAGGCCTGCACGACCTTGTCGCGAACCGCGACCGCCGTCTGCAAGGCCTGCTCGGCCGACATCAGCGCCTCGACGACCTTCCGCGTCGACTCTTTGCCCTGCATCGCCGAGATCGACGCCGCCTCGCCCGCCTTCAGCGTGCCGATCGCATCCGTCGTCACCTGCTTCATTACCGATTCAAATCCAACATCGTCGAGCGACTGGATTGACGTCGGCGCAGCGGGCGCGATGGCCTGGGTTTCGGTGGCGCGGGACGCCGCCTGCCCTGCAGAGATTGCGGTGGATGAAATCGCCTCAAGCATTGTCAGCTCCTCAGAAGGTCGATGGTCATGCCCAGCATCGACCTCACCTGTTTCACGACCTGGAGATTGGCTTCATAGGATCGGTTGACTTCCCGCATGTCGGCCATCTCGATCATCATGTTGACGTTCGGCATCTTGACATAGCCGGCCTTGTCGGCGGCGGGATGCCCGGGATCGTATTCGACGCGGTACGGCGTGGTGTCGACGCCGATCTCCTTGACCTTCGCGAGCTGCGCGCCCGAGGCACGGTCCATCGCGGCATCGAACGTGATGGTCTTGCGCTGATAGGGATCGGCACCGGCGGTGCGGCCGGTCGACGTCGCGTTGGCAAGATTTTCCGAGACGATGCGCATGCGCGTCGACTGCGCCTCGAGTCCGGAGCTCGCAACTGTCAGAGAGGCGCTCAGTGCGTCCAGCATATCAATTCACCTCAGGTCTTCACGCTCGACAGCAGCATGCGATGGAACGAGCGCACGACCGCCGAATTCATCGAATAGTCGCGATTGACGTCGTTGCCCTTGATCATTTCCTGCTCGAGACTGACGGAGTTGCCGGAGTGAACCACTTCCCAGCTGTCCTTCTTGGCGTTCGCGCGCGTGTCTGTCTCGGCAGCCGACAGCTGCATGTGTGACGGCGATGTCGCCGCAAGCCTGACCGGCATGGTGTCGAGCACCTTGTTGAACGGCTCGACGTCGCGCGCCCTGTAGCCGGGCGTATTGGCGTTCGCGACGTTGGTGGCGATGGTCGACTGGCGGAGCTCGAGGTACCGCGCCTGCGACGATGCGAGTTCGAAGAGATAAAGCGGTCCCACGACAGCCCCATTCCGGTCCATTCGGGAAGAACCCTAGGGCGTTAAGCTTTCGTCAAGCTGTTGCGCGGAGCACCATCCTCGGAAATCTACTGAACCTTTTCCGGGCGCGGTGCCTGCTTCGACTGCAGGAAGTAGATGATCTCGGCGACGGGCCGGAAGAACTCCGCCGGAATCACCTGATCGACCTGGACCGCCTCGTAGAGCGCGCGCGCCAAAGCCTTGTTCTCGATCACCGGGATCCTGTTCTGCTCGGCGACCTCGCGGATCTTCAGGGCGATCACGTCCATGCCCTTGGCCACCACGAGCGGCGCCGGGTTCTCCTCGCGCTTGTAGCGCAGCGCGATCGCAAAGTGCGTCGGGTTCGCGATCACCAGCGTCGCGCGCGCAGCGGAGGCGATCATCCGCTGCCGTGAGCGATCGCGCGCCAGCGAGCGCAGGCGCGCCTTGACCAGCGGATCGCCCTCGGCCTGCTTGTGCTCGTCCTTGATTTCCTGCTTGGTCATGCGCAGCTCGCGCCGCCAGTGGAAGCGCGCCCAGGCGAGATCGATCGCGACCAGGACGATGGTCGCGATGCAGATGGCCGAGACGATCCGCATCGCGATGTTGAGGATCATCTCCGGCAGAGCGACCGGATCGGTGTACATCGCCTCGAATGCCCTCGCTTCGGACGAGCGCAGCACGAAGGCGACGACGGCGCTCACCGAGCCGAGCTTGAACAGCGACTTGCCGAACTCGACGAGGCCCCGCGTTCCGAACAGGCGGCTCCAGCCGCCGATCGGGGAAATCCGTGACAGATCCGGCATGATACGCTGCAGCACCAGGCGCGGCGCATTTTGCAGCAGCGATGCGGCGAGCCCGAACACCACCAGGATGACGAGCGGCGGCACCAGGAATCGAAACGCCTGAAGCCCCACCACGGTGAGGAGATTCTGGGCGTCGGCCCCGGTGCCGAGAGGAAAGCCCTCGGGATCGTCGAGCAGCCCCTTCAGCGTCGGCACCAATTGCTGCACGCCCTGGCCGATCAGGAATGCCTGGATCACCATCAGCGCGGCCATCGAGGCGAAGATGGATGCCTCCCGAGAGACCGGAATTTTGCCCTGTTCGAGCGAATCACGGACTTTCTTCTCGGTCGGCTCTTCTGTCTTGCTTTCCTGATCGGATGTTTCTGCCATGCCCGTTCAGCGGTCAGCGGAAGACCAGCTCATCCTCCTGGTCGGGGTTGAGCTCGATTTCGCCCTTCTCCGCGAGGTCGAGTGCGAGGTCGGTGATCACGCGCCTCGCCTCCAGCACGTCGCGCTGGTTCGACGGCTCGCCCATCGCGAGCTCGGCCTCGACGACGCGGCGGACGCGCGATGCGACCGAGGACAGGATCAGTTCGCGGAAGTGCTTGTCGGTCCCCTTCAGCGCGACCACGATGCGGTCGGTCGGCACCTGGTCGAAGATCATCGTGCGCGCCTTCGGCGCCAGGTTGATGACGTCGTCGAAGGTGAACAGCAGTTCCTTCAGCACCTCGGCCGACTTCGGTCGCTTCTCCGACAGGCTCTTCAGTATGTCCTCGATGTGGCCGCGCTCCATCTTGTTGATGATGTCGGCGACACGGGCGTAGGTGTCGGCGCCGAGGTTGCGGGCGAAATTCAGCGTCAGATCTTCGTGCAGCGTCTTCTCGAGGACCTTCATCGCGTCGTCGACGATCGGCTTGAGGCTCAGCACGCGCCGCATCAATTCGTTGCGCAGGCTCGACGGCAACTGGCTCATCACCTTGGCGGCGCAGGACGGCTTGACCTTGGACAGGATGAGCGCCGCGGTCTGCGGATGCTCCTTGGACAGGTAGGTCGCCAGCGAATTTTCCGACACCGACGAGACGCGGTCCCACACCGACCGGCTCGAATTGCCGAGCAGGTCCGTCATGATCGCCGAGACCTGGTCGGCCGGCAGCACGTCGCCGAGCACGGCTTCCAGGCCACCGAGAGTGCCGAGAATGTTCGCGCCCATCGAGAACTGCTGGGCGAACTCCTCGACGATTCCCTCGAGCTCCTGCGCGGTGATCGGCCGCAGCTCCGCCGCCGCCTTGGTGACGATGCGGATCTCCTGCGGCTCGAACTGCTGAAGCACGCTCGCGGCCGCCTGCCGGCCCATCGCCAGCAGGAGCGCGGCGACCTTTTCCGTGCCGCCCAGCGTGGAAACGCCTCGCTGCTTGACGGGAGCGATGCCGACCGGTGCCGCCATGGTCAGGTATCACCCTGCCCCAGCGGCCCGACGATCTCAGTGAGCGAGACGCCGAAGCGGGAATTGTCCTCTTCGACCACGACCACCTCGCCGCGGGCGACGATGCGGCCGTTGACGACGACGTCGACGGGCTCGCCGACCCGGTGATCGAGCGGAACGACCGCGCCACGGCCGAGCTTCATCAGGTTCGCCACCGGAATGGTCGCCGAGCCGAGCACCACCTGCATGGTGACGGGAATGCGCAGGATGGCGTCGACATTGGCGAACTTGCCGGTCTCCTCAGCCGTGCGCTGGGCGATCTCCGCCAGCCGCTCCAGCGGAGACGTTTCGGCCTCTCCCGATGCAGGTGCAGACTCATAATCGAAGGATTGCGCCATTTGGTATCGCCTCTTGGTATTTCCACTCCCGGAACGCCGCGACGTCCCGATCGTAATTGTTCCGCCAGTCCGGGCTTCAGTGCTTGTTCAGGTCCGCGCCGCCTGCGGCCGCGACCGGTGCGAGCCCGCTCCTGGCATCGAGCGCCGCGATCGCCTCGTGAGCCTGGTCGATCTTCGCGCTGAGCACGTTGGCGAGTCGCCCGAGGTTTGCCGTGGAGTCATGTGCCGCCGTGATGACCGTGTCGAAGGCGCCCGCCGTCTCGTGGACGATGGTCGAGAATTCACCCTGATAGCTGCGCAAGCGCGCCAGCTCGCGGTGCATCTTGGTCACCCGCATGCTGGTGAAGGCGAGGGCAATGAGCAGCACGGCATCAACGAGATAGGATATCATCGACGAACTCCCGTTTCTGATCCACGGGATCGGACACCTGCATGGCGTAATAGCCATCCAGCTGGCCGATCTGACACCAGAACAGCACCTGATTGTTGCTTTCGAGACGAGCCAGCGTGCGCGGCGTGGCTTCGAGCTCGAGCACCTGCCCGACCTGGAACTTCACGACGTCGCCGAGCGTCACCATCTTCTCGTCGAGCACGGCACTCAACGTCACCTCGGTCCGCTGAACCTCGCTCTCCATCTGCTCGCGCCAGCGCGGATCTGACGCACGACCGTCGCTAACGACGACATGGGCGAGTTTCTGGCGCAGCGGATTGAGCGCTGAATGCGGGACGATGAGGAACATCTGACCGCCGCGATAGAGCGCCTGCACCATGATGTTCGCGCAGATCGACATGTTGCCACTGCGCCCGATCGCCAGCGAGGCCATCGCGGTCTCGACCCGCTCGACGCGGAAGGTGACGTTGGACGTGCCGGCGAAGGCGGATTGCAGCGCCTTGGCGAACCGTTCGAACAGCGCCTGGACCAGGCGGATCTCGATGTTCGAGAAGGTACGCTCGACGTCGAGCGGCGGCTCGGCGCCGTCGGAGCCGAACATCGCCTCGACCATCGTGAACACGAAGTCGCGATCCAGCATGATGATGACGCGCGAGTCCCACTGCTCGGCATAGAGCACGGCGGCGACCGCGTTGCCCTCGTAATCCTTGATGATGTCGCCGAGGGGGTCGTTGGTGATGCCGTTGACCGAGAAATAGCAGGGCGTTCCCGCCATCGGCTGCAGGCTGTCGGTGCACGATGCCGCCATGCGATCGAAGATCACATTGAGCATCGGCATGCGTTCGATGGAGATACCCGCCGCATCCAGCAGGTAGTTCGGCAGCTGCTTCCGCTGATCGATCTCGACGTCTTCCATCGTCATGCGCGCGCGGCCTTCGGTTCAGCTTCGCTCGGAACGGCCTTGGGACCTGCGATCGTCTCGTTTTCGACGACGTCGATCGAGGGACGCTCGCCGCTCGAGATCATCTTACGGCCGTGCTCGACCGCGATCTGCGGCATGGCGCCGTTCATGAAGGCCAGCAGCGTCTGCTTGACGATGATGTAGGGCCGGCACTTCTTCTCGCGCATCATCTTGATCTTGATCGCGAAGGGCGAAAGGACACCATAGGATATGAAGATGCCGGCGAAGGTCCCGACCAGGGCCGCGCCGATGAAGCCGCCCAGCAGCTTGGGCGACTGGTCGAGCGCGCCCATCGCCTTGATGACGCCGAGCACGGCAGCAACGATGCCGAGCGCCGGCATCGCCTCGGACACCGTCACCAGCGCATGATAGGGCGCCAGCTTGCTCTTCACGATGGTGTGGATTTCCTCGTCCATCAGCGCCTCGATCTCGTGCGTGCGCGCGTTGCCCATGATGATGAGACGGACATAGTCGCAGATAAACTGGAGCAGCGAGGGGTCGCCGAGCACGCTGGGGAACGCCTTGAAGATCTCGGAGCTCGAAGGATCGTCGATATGCGCCTCCACCTCGTTGCGGCCCTTGCCCCGCAGCTCACGCATCAGGGCGTGCAGCGCGCCGAGCAGGTCGAGGTAATAGCGCTGCCCCGGCACCGCGTTGGTGATGGCCTGCATGCAGGCGACCCCGGTGTCGACGACCGTCTTCCACGGATTGGCCAGGATGAAGGTGCCGACCGCGGTGCCTATGATGATGACGAATTCCCACGGCTGCATCAGCACGGCCAGATGCCCGCCCATGGCGGCAAATCCACCGAGCAGCGCCGCCACCGTGATGAAAATCCCCACGAAACTGCCCAACGCGCCGCTCCATCGCCGATCCCACTGGGAATATCTAGTCGGCGAGCCTTGCGCGAAGCTGGCTTCCCCCATCGCCAGCCTCGCGCAAGCAATTCGCGGCAGCTTGAGACGATGTCGCAATTGCGGCCAGAGGGGCGCGTGTCATGCTATCCACCATCGCGGATTACACCAGACTGACCACGGACCTGGGCAAGTCGATGACCCAGGTCGCGCAGGAGCCGGACGTCAGCCGCGAGACCGATTATTTTCTCGGCCATATCGGCAATGTGAAGACGATCGACGACTTCCTGAAGGACTACCGCCTCTACAGCTATGCGATGAAGGCCTACGGCCTCAGCGACATGACCTATGCCAAGGCGTTCATGCGCAAGGTGCTGACCGAGGGGGTCTCGGACTCCGACGCCTTCGCCAACAAGCTCTCCGACACCCGCTACCGGCAGTTCGCCACCGCCTTCAATTTCGCCGCGCTCGGCGACCAGGCGACCCAGACCACCGCAGCCACGACCGGCACGGCGACCCAATACGTCACGCAGACGATGGAGGAGAAGGCCGGCGACCAGAACGAGGGCCTGCGGCTGGCGCTCTATTTCACCCGCAAGGCCTCCACGATCACCAACGCCTACCAGATCCTCGCTGACAAGGCCCTGACGCAGGTGGTCCAGACCGCAATGGGCTGGTCGTCGACGATCAGCTCGTCCGACATCGACATGCAGGCCAAGATGATCACGGACAACATCGATCTCACCGATTTCCAGGACTCGACCAAGGTCACCAAATTCGTGCAGCGCTTCGCGGCGATGTGGGATGCGACCCAGGCCCAGAGCGACACCTCGACCAATCCCGCGCTGGTCCTGATCGCCGGCGCCGCGACATCGATGAGCCTGGATACCAACATGCTCACGACGCTTCAGAACATCAAGTTCAACAGGTAAGTCATGCAATCCGCTCTCTATGTGGGATTGTCGGCGCAGGTCGCCCTCGAAAAGCGCCTCCAGACGATCGCCAACAACGTTGCCAACGTCAACACGGCGGCGTTCCGCACCGACGTGGTGAAATTCGAGACCGTACTGTCCAAGGCCGGCGCGAACCCGGTCGCCTTCTCCTCCCCCGGCGACAACATCATCTCCCGCGAGCAGGGCAACATCACCGAGAGCGGCAATCCGCTCGACGTAGCCGTGGTGGGACAGGGCTGGCTCGCCTTCGCCGGCCCGAACGGCACGGTCTATACGCGCGACGGCCGGCTCCAGATCGCCGCCAACGGCGACCTTCAGACGGTGTCCGGCTTCCCCGTCGTCGATGCCGGCGGCGCGCAGATCACGCTCGACCCGAACGGCGGACCGGTCTCGATCTCGCGCAGCGGCGCGATCACCCAGGACAACAACGAGATCGGCACCATCGGCCTGTTCAACATTCCCGCTGACGCCAATCTCGAGCGCTACGGCAATTCCGGCGTCACGCCCGACCGGCCCGCGACCGCGATTGCCGATTTCTCCCGCGACGGCTTCAAGCAGGGCTATGTCGAGGGGTCCGGCGCCAATCCGATGATGGAATTGACCAAGCTGATGGCCGCCTCGCGCGCCTTCGACGGCACCAATTCGATGATCGAGGGCACCGAGAGCTCGCTCCAGAACGCAATCCGGACGCTGGGCGAGCCGGGTAAGTAGACTTGCAAGTAGAGTGCGCCGCGTGCGCAATGAGGGTGGACGGTTTCCTTGAATGCTCTTCGGCAACTCGAGTGGGCGCTGCTGGAGCTTCAGCAGAGCACTCCCCTGGCCAGCGTCAGCGGCGCGATCTCCGAGATCGCGCCGACGCATTTCCGTGTCTCTGGCCTGTCGCGCTTCGTCAGGCTTGGTGAGCTGATCGGCGTCAATTCCGGCAGCAAGCCCCAGATCGGCGAAGTGGTGCGGATCGACAGCGACGGCATCATCGCCAAGCCGTTCGACCGGCAGTTCGGCGGCGGCCTCGGCTCCGTCGCCTACCGGATGCCGCCGCTGTCCTTCGCGCCCGATCCGAGCTGGAAGGGCCGCGTCATCAACGCGCTCGGCGCCCCCCTGGACGGACAGGGCCCGCTCACGCCGGGATCGCGCGCCGTCTCGGCGGAGGCCGAGGCGCCGTCGGCCATGAAGCGCGCGCGCGTCCACAAGCCGCTGCGCACCGGCGTGCGCGTCATCGACCTGTTCGCCCCGATCTGCGCCGGCCAGCGCGTCGGTATCTTTGCCGGTTCCGGCGTCGGCAAATCGACGCTGCTCGCCATGCTCGCCCGCAGCCAGGGCTTCGACACCGTCGTGCTGGCCCTGGTCGGCGAGCGCGGCCGCGAGGTGCGCGAATTCATCGAGGACGTGCTCGGTAACAATCGCAGCCGCGCCGTCACCATCGTGTCAACGGGAGACGAGAGCCCGATGATGCGGCGGCTGGCGCCGAAGACGGCCATGGCCGTCGCCGAATATTTCCGCGATCGGGGCGAATCGGTCCTGCTCATGGTCGATTCGATCACCCGTTTCGCCCACGCAGCCCGCGAGGTCGCGCTCGCCGCCGGCGAGCCCGCGGTGGCGCGCGGCTACGCGCCCACGGTCTTCACCGACCTGCCGCGCCTTCTGGAGCGCGCCGGCCCCGGCGAGGAGGGATCCGGAACGATCACCGGCATCTTCTCCGTGCTGGTCGACGGCGACGACCACAACGAGCCGATCGCCGACACCATCCGCAGTACGCTCGACGGGCACATCGTGCTCTCCAGGCACATCGCCGACCAGGCGCGCTATCCGGCCGTGGACGTGCTGGCCTCGGTCTCCCGCCTCGCCCACAACGTCTGGGACCCCGAGGAACGCGAATTGGTGAGCAAGCTGCGCACCATGATCGCCAAATACGAGGACACCCGCGACCTGCGCCTGATGGGCGGATACCAGCAGGGGCGCGATTCGGGCCTCGACCAGGCGGTCGACATGGTTCCGCGGATCTACAGCGCCATGCGGCAGGACGCTTCGGCGCCGCCGAGCGCCGACCCGTTCCGCGAGCTCCGGGACATGCTCAAGGGCGAGTAGCAGGCCGGACCGGGCGCGCGGCGCCCGCGATTTCGCCTTGCTCACTATTTCGACGGTCGTTCGCGCATGCCGCCACGCTGCCGGCGCGTGCACACCCCTTGGCTGCCGGCGCTTCCGCTCATGAGCGCTTCAACCGTTCGGAGGAGCATGGGCGGCCGCGTGGCAGGCGGGCGAATCGTCGATTCTCCGAATCGCGCCCGCAACAACCGCCACGTGCAATTCCTGCAGGTTCCCCCGGGCAATTCTCCCGCAGATCCCACAAGTTGTGGATGACTCGTCAACGCAGATCGCCTTTGCGTGCACAAGCTTCGATCAATCTGCATCAACGGCAGACATCAACATCCTGTGCAATCAAACCGTCGTATAGTTGCGTGCATGTTGCGCGCGGGACAGCGTATTGCATTCACCATCATGTGTCCCTGGAAGCGAGATTGTCTTGAACGTTACATTCGCCTGCGGCGACACCCAGTCTCAAAGAGCGTCTCTACTTGATTTTGTTGAGAAGCTCATTCATCGTTTCGGCGCAAGATAAGAAACGTCTGCTTGTGACTTGAACTTCAGGGGCCTTCGGTTGAACAACTCCGATCCATCATCCGCTGGTGACGGCAACTCGGGCTCCCGTGCGACGACGCGACTGGTATGCCATCAGCGACGCAACCTGACGTTCCGGACGGCGCGACGCTCATCGGACGCGTCCGGAGGTCTGATGGTCCTCGAAAGATTCGCGAGCCTGGGCGCCGGGCGGCTTCGGGACGCCGCAGACGAAGTTCCGGGGGCGAGGTAGGAATCCATGCCATTGGCAAGAGAAGCCGTCGAGCTGCTGGTCCAGGCGGCGCGGGCTTGGTATTTCGAAGGCAATCAGCATGGGTTGCGCGATCGGGAATGGATGGCGCTGCGCTTCCTCGGCCGCGCCAACAGGTTTTCGCGCACACCGTCCGCACTCGCCGGCTTCATCGGCGCCACCAGGGCGACGGCATCGCAGATCGTGAAGACGCTGGAGAGCAAGTCTTTCCTGCAGCGAAAGCCCTCGCATGAGGACAAGCGTTCCGTGGTGCTCCACGTCACCGCGCAGGGCGAGAAGTGCCTGAGCCAGCACGACCCGATCAACCACGTGGTGAATGCGGTCACGGCGCTCGGGACCGACGAGTGCATCCGCTTGCGCGACTCGCTGCGGGAGATCCTCAATCACCTCGACGCCGCGCATCAACGACTCGATGCCAGCATCTGCCGGGACTGCATGTTTCTCGCCGAACGCAGCCCAGGCCTCGGTCCGGCCGCCGCGAAGGGACGTGCAACCGCCGAGTTCATGTGCCGGTTGTATCGCGCTCCTGTTTCGCTCGAGGAGACCGAGCTGCTCTGCACCAGTTTCGAGCGCACCCGCGACCGCCCCAAGATCGAGGAGCATCTCGATCGCGCCCGCGTGGCGAGCCAGGGTTGAGGCGCGCGCAATTTCCGGGCGCTGGCGATTGCAAGGCTTGCGGATAGTTTCACGGGCATCGGTGAAACTGCTTCATCATCGTCATTGCGAGCGCAGCGAAGCAAGCCAGACTCTTTCCGCGGTGGGATTCTGGATTGCTTCGCTGCGCTCGCAATGACGGAGTATGAGGCAGCAGCGTCGCTCTTACGGCGCGCATTTCGAATTGCGGACACGCCTTCGCCTCCTCGCGGCTGATTTCGCCCGAGCTTTGCGTGGTCTCTCCACCCTCTAAACCAAGAGGGCGCAGGGAAGGCCGGGTGCCGGCTGGCACCCGCGGTCTGCTGCGCGAAAATGGTGCGCAAAGAGACCGCACAGCAGCATACAGGTGTAGCCAATCACTCGGCCTTCCCTGCGCGATGGTCGGACGGCTTATGCCGTGCTCTCCCGGGAGCCGAGTTCGTTCTGGCCTCCCTCACCCTCACGAAATTCACCGGCGCCGCGCCGGTTGACGCGAGGGCCGCATCCGCAAGAGCTTGGCCGTAGCAACGACGGCCAGGACCACACGGTTTTGCCGTACGCGCGGTCCGCCATTTCGCCGCAGTTTTCCCAGCCCCGTCGACGGAGCCGGAAACTTACAGACGAGACGAACCTGTCAGCGCCGTTCGTCCACACGTGGTTACGAGCTCACAGGGACTACCCGCCCTGCCCGCACCTCCCGTGCCGACGCTGCCGCGTCCACCGCAATCCGGCTCGCGAAAATGACGACCACATGATCGCCCCTCAAGGATGAGCCGGGATGAGCGACACATACGACAAATCCGAATTTCGGTAAAACGGAATATTTTTGGCGCGACGGGTTGACAGCCGGGCGACACAGCCCGGTCCTGTAGCCCGGATGAGCGGAGCGACATCCGGGATCATCCTTCCGAGCGGTTTCCCGGGTGTCGCTTCGCTCACCCGGGCTACGGGGCTTCGACCCGCCCTCACGTCATCAGCCTCGCACAACAAAAAACACCCGGCGGTTGCCCGCCGGGTGCTCTTTGAGATCTTTCGACAGATCTTACCAGTTGCGCTGAGCGCGCAGGATCATGGCGATCGAGTCCTGATCCTTCAGCTCGTAGGTCGCGGCCGGCTTGGCGGTCGTGACGCCCGGGGCGATAGCGACAGTGCCCGAGTACTTCTGGTCGAGATGGGTCCAGGAGAGGTCGGCCGAGAAGGTCAGGTTCTTGACCGGGGTCCAGCGGGTGACGATACCGAGCTGGCCGATCGCGAAGTCCGGGTTACACGAGGTGACACCGGCCAGGCCACCGAACACGCCGCCAGCACCACCGGCGCCGCAGAGCGTGGTCTTGGCCAGCGTGCCGAACTGGGCCTGAGCGTAGGCACCGTACAGCGCGGAGTTCCAGTAGGGATCCCAGTTGTGGGTGTAAGCGCCACGGAAGCCCCAGGTCTTGACGGTTTCCTGCGAGCTGCCGGTCACGAACACCGTGTCGGGAGCGTTGGCGAAGCCGAGGCTGCCGTAGGCCGTGCTCGAGCTACCGTACAGCGCGTAGGAGCTGCCCGACAGGTTCTGGAAGTTGTAGCGGGTTGCACCGTCGGTGTAGACGCCCTGGATGTTGATCGTGTCACCCGCGCCAGTCGGGATGTTCTTGATCGAGAGAGCGAGCTGAACCGCCCAGCCCCACTTGTCGTCGGGATGGCCCGTGGCTTCGGTCGCGCCGTAATAGCCGACGTGGTTGTCATGCGCAGCCACCGACGCCTGGAACAGGCCCCAGGCCTGGTCGACACGCACCTGACCGACGAGGTTCGGCGAACGCGAGCCGCCGATAGCGTTGGTGCCGTACGAGCCGCCGATCATGCCGCCCGCGGTCGCGCCGGTCATGTTGAGGTTGCCGGCCTGATAGTACGCGGTGGCATCTTCAGCCGAGAACGACGCCGTCACGCCCTGGCCGAAATCGGCCGTGTAGGTGAACTGGGTGACGCCGGTCACGGTGCCGCTGCCGCCGACGAGGTTGTCGGTGATGTTGCCGGGATAGTTGGTCCAGGGCGCGTCGAACTGCGACACGGCCTTACCCATCGTGAAACCGGCGAACTGGATGAAGGCGTAGTACACGCCGAGCGCACCGGCCGAGGTGTTACCGTCGGTGCCGTTCACCGAGCCAGAGCCGTTCGAACCGACGAGGCCGGTGCCCGCAGCGTTGAGAGTGAGCGCGCCGCTGTACACGGTGCCGCCGGTGGCCGAACCGGTGGGCGTGTAGTTGCCGGTCGTCCAGGTGAACACGCCGTCGAAGAAGGTACGGACCACGCCGTATTCGGTCGCGGTGCGCGTGTCGATGTTCAGGTCTTCACGAGCGCGGAAGGTGTAGTAGTTCATCATGCGGTTGCGAGCACCGGCAGTACCGCCCTGGTTCGGATTGAAGTCCGAATTGGAGCCCAGCACGGCGTCAGCGCGCAGGTAACCACCGAGCTTGATGCAGGTGTCGGTGCCCGGGATGTAGTAGAAGCCGGCGCCGTACAGCGAGCAGACCTTCACGTATTCGACCGCCTTGGCCTTCACGGGAAGATCGGCTGCGAACGCACCGGAGACGGCCATCAGGCCGGCTGCCGAGCCGAGAAAGAGCGTCTTCGTCAACTTCATTAGATAAACCTCCAGGTCGGTTCAGGGGGCTCGGCTCCTCGGTGGAGGCCGCTTGACCCTCTCAATTTCCGTTCAATTCAGGTCCGCACTGAGGGTCCGGACTGAAACGACAGCGAGGTGCCCCCCCTCCGTCGTGACCTCACATATAGTTTATAAAAACAATCGTCTCAATTCATTGATTTGGTGAAGCGCAAGTTCGGAAGGGGATGTTGCCTGGGAGCAACAGCGAATGCAGGACGCGACACAAGCGATTGAAATAAAAGAAAAAGCCCTCAGGGGGCATCCCGAGGGCTTTCTTGGAGGTCTCACATCGCTGTCCACTGACGATGGTCAAGAGCAGCAAATTCTGAGTGGGAAGAGGCGTAACTTAATCAATTGCTTTTCGCAAGCATTAAGTGACGGCACAATTTCCCCAATGAAGTGTTCCGCGCACGATATGCGAGACGGTTTGCCAATATCCGGGTAAAAAGACCGACCAAGACAAAAAGAAAATGATCGATTGGGGGAAGCCATATGATCGAGAAGAAGGCCGACCGGGCGATTACGGAGTTCATCTGGAATATCGTTGAAATCCACTCGCAGCTGGAGGACATCCACGGCAGCTGGGCCGGACTGCTGGGCATTACCGAGCCGCAATGGCTGATCCTGATGGCCATCACCGAGCTGGACGAGGGACGAGGCGTCGCCGGAATCGATATCGCGAACAAACTGCGGATCCACCCCGCCTTCGTGACCAACCAGACCAAGAGCCTCGAGAAAAGCGGATTCCTGTCGCGACGGCCGGCGGCCGACGACGCCCGCTTCGTTCTGATGTCGCTGACGGAAAAGGCGACAACGGACATCGAAAAACTGTCCAAGCGGAAGCTCGCCCTGAATTCGACCATGTTCAACGAGCTCGACGAGAAGACCCTCGCCGATCTGAATGCCGCGCTCGCGACCATTGCCAAGAATGCCCGGCTCGCTGCACGGCTACTGGCTATCGACGTGTCGTGATCCGCGGCTCTTCCCGACGCGGCCAAAGCGCGACGGGAAGAGAAGGAATTCCAGGCCCTTCTGGCGTTGTCTCAGCATGACTGCACCGCGTTCGTCGCGAGAAGACCGCGGCACACTCTCGAGGATCATCCACTAGAGGTAGGTGACGGGATCGAGGCGACGAGCAGCTCCAAGCTTGGCGTCGAGCCACTCAAAAATGAAGTCGTCCACCGTGACGAAATTCTCGACCTCGCCCAGAGGATACGGGATGCGGTTCGGCACGACGACCGAGCAATCGGCTCCGGCCTGGCGATAGCCGGCTTGCAGCTCGAGCGCCTCCTGTTCACGCACCATCGAGCGGCTCCCGACCACCATGAGAAGCGGACAGGCCATTCGGCGCGGCGACGGCAACGGACGCATCGAGGCTCCGCCCTCGACGACCTGCTCGACGCCTGTCATCCAATGAACCGATGCCCGGTGCGCGACCGACCGCAAAAGACCGCCGTCGCACACGGCGGCGGCGACCCTGCGATCCGAGAGGACAAGGCGGGAGGCATGACTGGCGCCCGCCCCTTCGCCGTAGATCGCTATCCGCTGCGAGTCGACATCCGGACGCGCCTCCAGATAGTCCAGCCAGCATTGGAGGACGTGCTCCTGTCTGAGCGGTCGACGAACGGGCGAACTGCCGGGATCGATGAGCAGAAGTGACATGTTCCGGCGCAGCGAGGCGGGCAAGAGCCTGCTCATCATCGAGGCCAGGGTGACGTCCTCGTCGGCGATGCAGATGACCGCAGGCGCGGAAGGCCCGTGACAGAGCGCCGGCAGGAAGAAGCCGGTCAATGCTCCCTGATCGAAGCCATCTATCTCCACGCGCTCGATCGCTTGAGCCGCATCGTCCGCGAAGCCTCTCAGGCTGAGACCGACCCTATCGGCGAAGTCGGTACTCGCGAGATCGTCCGGAGCAGACAGGCTTCGCGCGACTTCGAACGCCATCAGCGCGCATATCCACGCTTCGCATGCGACGATCCGGTCGGCACCGTCCGCGCGCGCGGATTCGGCGGAGCTACGGTAGTCTTCCGCGACCCTCAACCAGTCTGAAACCCACAGATGCCTGTGCGTCTCGCGCGCAAGCTCCGCGACAGACAGACTTTCGAAAAATTCGGACGCGCGCTTTCGCAAGCGTACCAGGCTTCCACCGGCTCCATCGCAGGAGCCGTGAGGCCAATGATCACCTTCCATCTTTTTCCCCGAACGGTGCCGTCAGCGATTGGCCAGACTTGCCGGCTGCGCTCTCAGCGCAGCGCCGTGCACGCCTGCTCGCTGCGATCCCAGGCGTACCTGGTCGCGTGCATCACGCGTGCGTCTGCTGATGCTGTCGGCCTCGTCGATCTGTTTCGCTGCCATTCCGCGTAGGGGCAGAACGCCCCCCGCGCGGGATCGAGCCTTTGGTGAACCGAAATCCCATCTGATGTTCAGTTCGTGTTCGCTTCGCGCGAGCGAGGGCACTGGGCCACACGGTGTGCCACCCCCATCAGCCGGTCTCAACACAAGTTGCACGCCGGCTCCAACTCAATCGTCACGTCTCAGCTCCGTTGCTGATCTACAGTTACGGCCCCGCGCCACATTGCCATTTTTTCGGCCTTCCGTTTGCAGTTTTTTGTTGCGGCTGACGACTAAAATTTGGATGCCGCTTGATGACAGAAGAGGCATGACCGGTATCGGCTTCTCATGAACTTCTTATGGGCGCATCCGGCACGCCACCAATCACCGCAGCACTGATAGATCCGGCCGATTGCCGCTTCATCACTGCCGATTGTCTTCGCCCGGGATTTTCGGACTGTCGATGCGGCGGGAAATCGACGAGACGGCTCCCCGGGGGCGCTCATTCGCGTACAAACATTCCGAACGTCCAGAGATAATTTGTTTCAAGCAACGGACGGATCTGCAGCCCCAGGCCGGACAGATTCGTCGCACTTCATTGGTCACGGCGCGACCGGGCAGCCCGCCTTCTGCATCTTGTATGCATTATCCCAGTTGCCATTGCTGGCCACTTCGCTTTACATGCCGGCAAATCGCCCCCTCGGACGACCGTCGGGGCGCAAAAATCACATGACATCTCCAAGGGACGAAACATGGCGCGCAACATTCTGATTCTCGGGGCTTCCTACGGCTCCCTGCTGGGCACGAAGCTGCTGATGGCGGGGCACAATGTCACCCTGGTCTGCCGCGCCAAGACCGCGGAGCTCATCAACCGCGACGGTACCGAGGTGCGCATCAAGTTGCGCGACGAGGCAGTGCACCGGGCGATCTTCTCGCGCGACCTGCCCGGCAAGCTCGACGCCGTGACGCCGGCCAACGTCGACCTCTCCCGTTACGATCTGGTCGGCCTCGCGATGCAGGAGCCGCAATACACCAATCACACGGTGCGCGTGCTCATGGTCAAGATCGCCGCGGCGAAGCTGCCGTGCCTGTCGATCATGAACATGCCGCCGCTGCCCTATCTGAAGCGGATTCCGGCGCTCGCCGACATGGATCTCGAGGAGGCCTACACCAATGCGCAGGTGTGGGAGCGGTTCGAGCCGGGCCTCGTGACGCTGTGCTCGCCCGACCCGCAGGCCTTCCGCCCGCCGGAGGAAGCCGCGAACGTGCTCCATGTCGGCCTGCCCACCAATTTCAAGGCATCGGTCTTCGCCGACGAGAAGCACAACAAGCTGCTGCGCGAACTCGAAGCCGACATCGACGCGGTGACGCTCGACGGCCACGACGTGCCGGTGAAGCTGAAGGTGTTCGATTCCCTGTTCGTACCGCTGGCGAAATGGTCGATGCTGCTCACCGGCAACTACCGCTGCATCACCCCGAACGAGCCGCAGTCGATCCGCGACGCCGTGCACGGCGATCTCAAGCGCTCGCAGACGATCTACGACCACGTCGACGCCATCGCCCGCCGCCTCGGCGCCGATCCGCAGGACCAGGTACCGTTCGCGAAATATGCCAAGGCGGCGGAAAGCCTGCTCAAGCCGTCGTCGGCCGCGCGCGCGGTGGCGAGCGGCGCGCCCTTCATCGAGCGCGTCGACCTCCTGGTGAAGCTGATCTCGCATCAGCTCGGCGCGCCCAATGCCGAGATCGACCGCACGGTCGAGACCGTTGACCAGAAGCTGAACGAGAAGATCGTGCAGGGCGGATCGGGCGCACAGTAGCGCCGCTTGGCGGCAGCGGACGGCCTTACGCGATCACCTGCGCGACGGGCCGCCGCAACGACTTCGGCAGCTCCGGCCCCGCGCCGAAGCGCACGACGAGATCGGGCAAGCGCCCGCCGAGACCGAGATACGCCGCGAGCTGCCGTCGCAGGCCAGGAATCTCGACCGGTTGGTTGACGAAGGCATATTTGAGGCCGAGCGCCGTCGCCTGCAGCGCGAAGCGCTGGCAGGCGCGCCCGACTTCGACCCAATGCGCCTTGTCGTCATGCTCGGCGACGAACACCGCAAGGCCGGCGGAGCTCTCGATACAGGCGCGATACTTGTCGTTCTCGCGGCGTTCGGTGAACACGAACGGCAGCAGCGGCCGCGCCAGCCACCGCGGCAAGGCCGGATTGCCGGATGCGCGCGAGAACAGGCCATCCATCGTTGCAACCGCCTCGCCCTCGTTGAAGCGCATCCAGGCCTGGAGCTCCTCCATGAACTTCGGATCACGCAGCTGCATCGTGTTGCCTTCGACGACGTAGTCGGCGAGGCGCTGCATCTGCTGACGGTCGGTCAAGAGCAAGACCGCGACGCCTTCGCCGGTGCCGGCCTGCTCGAGGCTGCGAAGCAGATCGTTTGAAACGGGCCGACCATCAAAGGCCGTGCGCGTCGACTGCCGGTTCGGGATCGCGGCGAACTGGGCCGAGACCTGCGCAGTCGCGCGCTCGAGATCCGCAACGACCGCACCGGCTTCAAACCGCAATGTCGACCTCAGGCCGGCGGCGGCCGCCGCATGCGTGAGATTTTCGGCTGCGCATCCGAGACTGACGTACAGGTGGTGATCGTCGGGGTCGACCGCGGGACAGCGACGCGAGAGATCCGGCGCAATGACGATGTTCTCCGGACTCAGCGTGAAACGCCAGGGCTGGGTGTTGTCGCTGTTGGCGGCGAGGGTCGCGTAACGCACGATGTCATGGACGCCCTCATCTGGACGCAGCGGCGCCCAGGTGGTGCGCACCGCTTCCGCGTAGGTCACTGCCGTAGCCGCACGCGATCCGTTTGGAGACATGACGGCGGCACACGCCAGTCCCGCCACGACGCTGCGCCGATTGACCATGACAGCCGATACCTCCACGAGGAGCCGAGACTGCGATGGACGACGCGCCTCCGCCTCGACATCCGCAAGCCTTCACGCGCTCAGGAACGATTGAAGCCAGATCAGGCCGGTGACGGCGACGAGCGTGACCGCGCCGGTGCGCGTGATCAACTCGGGCCGCCCGCGACGACGGGCAGCACGGCCGAGGGTCGCGCCCAGCGTCACCCAGGCAGCACCGGCCATGACGATCAGCAGCGCGATCACACCGAGCCAGGGCAGGAGTTCGAACAGCCCGGCCTGAAGCGGCAGCAGCAGGAAGGCGAACACCATCGCCTTCGGATTCAAGAGCGTGGTGAGCAGCACCTGGCGGAACGTCACCACGGCACCGTCGCGGAGCCCGCGCGCGTTGACGCGCCAGAGCATGACGGCAAGGCCGAGGATGTAGACGGTCACCGCCACGCGGAGCACGACCGCCGCGAGCGGGATGTCGCTCACGATCGGCCCGAGCGCCAGCCGCAACAGCGCGATTGCCGCGAGATAGCCGCATAATTCCGCCGCAAGCAGATGAAGCGAGTGGGAGATACCGACCCCGGCCCCCGATGTCGCGAGCAAGGTGTTGGTCGGTCCGGGCATGGCGAGAAGGAAGCAGGTCGCCGTGAGGAAGGTCAGGAAGTTCATGCCTTCAGCTAGCAGGTGGCGTGCCGACAGGTCTTGATCTGGGTCATGCGATGATGGGATGTCCCTGTCGCCCCCACCACAGATTGTTCCCGGTGTGATGCAGCAGCAACGCGGCGCGATGTCCTCAGTCCGCCGCTCCTCATCACGCAAACGTGTCGCCTCACGCGGCGCGAGCGCACACACCGCAGATATCACGACTGCGTGACGACAATGCGTGTCGCGTCTCCTTTCCTGGCGCTGCGCGGCGACGAAATGGCCGCACTTGAGGGCGAATTGAGCCGATCGCTCGCGTTTGGCGTTTGCAAACCACTTCGCAGGCGACCGTGATCGCCATGCGTGATCCCGCATTTGCGCAAGTGCCGCATGCGTGCATGTCGGGCTCGGCTTGTTGTTCGACAAAACGGAGAAAGATAGCTTTTGGAGTAAGCCATTACTTTCACAACCGGCAACTCGCCGCCACTCCCCGGCACCGGCCTGCGATGCCGGCGTCCGGGACCGGACGACAACAACAAGAAAAGACGATGGACCAGGCGATGCTGAGCGTCGTCCGCGCGGTCGAGGCCGGCGCGACGACGATGAAGGGCGTGATCGACGCCACCGGGCTTTCCCGCCTCAAGATCGAACGTGCTCTGATCGCGCTGGAGAAGCAGAAGCTGCTGGTCCGCGACGGCCAGGGCTTTCGTGCGACCGGCCTGCCGAAGACGGCGCGGCCGGCCCGGCAATGCGGATCGTGCAACGCCTGCTGCGACATCCTCGAAGTGGCCGGCGTCGACAAGCCGGTCAACCAGCTGTGCCGGCATTGGCAGGCCGGCACGGGATGCACCATCTACGAGCGCCGTCCGCAAATGTGCCGGTCCTTCGTCTGCGCCTGGCTGCAGGGCCATCTCGACGACGACTGGTTCCCGGCGAAGTCGGGCATCGTGGTGCATTTCAGCCAGGACGCCGTCAACGTCACCGTCGACGACGATTGCCCCGACCGCTGGCGCGAGGAGCCCTATTTCAGCAAGCTCGCCGAATGGTCGCTGAATGGGATCAGGCGGATCGGAAACCGCGGCTATGCGACCCTGATCGTCTCCGGAGCCGAGCGGTTCCTGCTGCTCGGACGCACCGTCGTGCCCGAGCCGACATTGTTCGGAACGGCGTTCCTGCCGCTCACCGCCGACACCTTCCGGTTCTGGCGGGCGTCCTCGCCCGAGCATTTGCAGCGGCTGCATGCGCGCGTCGCCGAGATCGAGCGGATCAGGCAGGAATTCGGCTCCTGCGCGATTCCAGAGAACGAGGACGACGACCCGCAGGCTCCCTACCGGCCCGCACTTCTACGGCTGTCGAATCACACCTGAACGCCGCCGTGGGCAACGTGGCCTGATTCGCGCTGGAGCGCTCGACGCGCCGCGGCGGGATTGATAAGCCCCTGTCCGCGGATGATGGGGACTTGAGTCGGGGACATGACGGTTGCGATCGAGATGGGGCAGACCACGGCCGGCGCCGCGGCGGCCATGGACCTCGAGGAACTCCTGGCGACCCGTCTCCTGGTGCAGGGCAATTCGGGCTCCGGCAAGTCGCATCTGCTGCGGCGCCTGCTGGAGCAGAGCGCGCCCTGGGTGCAGCAGGCCATCATCGATCCCGAAGGCGATTTCGTCACGCTGGCCGAGCGCTTCGGCCATCTCGTAATCGACGCCGAGGACCACACCGAGCGTGGCCTGCAGGTTGCCGGTGAGCGCGCGCGGCTGCATCGCGTGTCCACTGTGCTCAATCTCGAAGGACTGGACGCCGAGAACCAGATGCGGCGCGCGGCCGCCTTTCTCGGCGGGATGTTCGATGTCGACCGCGACCATTGGTACCCGATGCTGGTGGTGGTGGACGAGGCGCAGCTGTTCGCGCCGGCCGTCGCGGGCGAAGTCTCGGACGAAGCGCGAAAACTCTCGCTCGGCGCCATGACCAATCTGATGTGCCGCGGCCGCAAGCGCGGGCTCGCCGGCATCATCGCGACCCAGCGCCTCGCAAAACTCGCCAAGAACGTCGCGGCGGAAGCCTCGAATTTTTTGATGGGCCGGACCTTCCTCGACATCGACATGGCGCGCGCCGCCGATCTGCTCGGCATGGAGCGGCGGCAGGCCGAAGCCTTTCGGGATCTCGAGCGCGGGCAATTCATGGCGCTGGGACCGGCGCTGTCGCGCCGTCCGCTGCGCCTCAACATCGGCCCGACCGACACCAGCCCGCGCAATTCGACGCCGCGGCTGATGCCGCTGCCGGAAGCCGCAAGCGAAGAGATGCGCGCCGTGATCCTGGCTGCGCCGCCGCCCGATGCCAGCCGGCCGCAGCGCCGGCCCGCGCCGGATCTGCTCGAGCAGCTCCGCGCCGCGAAAGCCGCCACCGTGCCGGAAGCGCGTGCGGAGCCGATCGAGGTGCCTGTCAGCGCCGAAGAGCTCGCCGAGCGGCGCGAGCGCGTCGATCGCACGCTCAGGGCCGTGCTCGCCGAGCCCGACGCCGGCTTCCGCGCCATCGGCGTGCTGTATCAGGAATTCGTGGTCCGCTGCCGCATCGAGGGCTTAGGGGCGGCGGTGCCCGATCTCAACGAATTCCGCCGCATGCTGACGCATGCGCGCGCTGGCGTCGGCACTGATCTGGCCGAGGATGACGCCTGGCAGGAGGTGTCGCTGCGCGCCTCGATCCTGCCCGACGACATGCAGGGCGTGTTCATGATGATCGCGCGCGCGGCCAAGGAAGGCTGGCCCTGCCCCGGCGACGCCGCGATCGCGCGCGCCTATGGCTCGCATTCGCTGCGCCGCGCGCAGCGCCTGCTCGGCTATATGGAGGAGCAGGGCCTGATCGTCGTCCAGCTCGACGGCGGCGGCCGCAGGATCGTGACGCTGGTGGAGCTGGCCTGGGCGACCGCGCCGGGCGATCCCAATGGCGATGACCAGCCGGCGGAGCCGGCGCAAAGCGCAGCTTCCGCTTGAAACGCTACGCGGCTTCGGAGCCGCCGAGATAGGCGTCGCGCACCCGCGGATCGTCCTTCAGCGCGCGCGCTGACCCTGACAGCACGATCTTGCCGGTCTGCAGCACATAGGCTTCATGCGCGATCTCCAGCGCAAGGCTGGCGTTCTGCTCGACCATGAAGACCGAGACGCCTTCCTGGTTGATGGCGCGGATCAGCTCCAGCACGCGATCGACATAGAGTGGCGACAGGCCCATGGTCGGCTCGTCCATCACGATCATCCTGGGACGGCTCATCAGCGCGCGCGCCATCGCCACCATCTGCTGCTCGCCGCCGGAGAGCGAGCCTGCGCGCTGCGACAGCCGCTGGCCGAGTTTTGGGAACAGCGTCAGCATCCTGTCGAGATCCTGCGCGACGGCATCGCGGTCGTTGCGCACGAAGGCGCCCATCAAAATGTTTTCGCGCACGCTCATGTCGGCGAACAGCCGCCGCGCCTCCGGCACCGAGGCGATGCCGCGGCGGACGATCTGCGGCGTGGACAGGCCGATCAGCGAGGCGCCGTCGAACGTGACCTCGCCCGAGCGCGGCTTCACCAGACCCAGAATGATCTTCATCGTCGTCGACTTGCCGCTGGCATTGCCGCCGAGCAGGCAGACGATGTGGCCGCGGGCGACCGTGATCGACAGGTCGAAATGCACCTGCGCTTGGCCGTAGAAGGTGTTGACATTGGATAACGCCAGCAGCGGTTCGGGTGCGCTCGTCGTCATGCCGCGCTCTCCTGCTCCGCCGCGCCCGACAGGCCGTGGCCGAGATAGGCCTCGATCACCTTGGGATCGGTTCGCACCTGTTCGCCCGGCCCTTCCGCGATCTTCTTGCCCTCGTCCATAACGATGACACGGTCGGACAGGCGCATCACCATCTCCAGCTTGTGCTCGATCAGGAGGATGGTCAGTCCTTCGGCTTTCAATTCGGCGACGAGCGCCTGCATCTCCGCGGTCTCGGTCGGGTTCATGCCGGCGGTGGGCTCGTCGAGCAGCAAGAGGCGCGGTTTGAGCGCCAGAGCACGCGCGATCTCGACGCGGCGGCGGTTGGCGTAGGACAGGCTATAGGCAGGCTGGTCGATGCGCGGCAGCAGGCGCTCGCCGAAGCGGGCGAGGATGGCCCTCACCTCCTCGCGCAGCCGCTCCTCTTCCGCCTTGACGCTCGAGGGACGCAGCAAGGCCAGGCCCAACTCGAGCAGCGGCCCGATCACCGGCACCGCCGGCTTGACGGCGCGCAAGCGCGTATGCGCGCCGATCAGGACATTGTCCATGACGCTGAGATTGCCGAACACGCGACCGAGCTGGAAGGTGCGCGCGATGCCTTCGGCGGCAAGCCGTTCCGGCGACAGGCCGGTGATGTCCTGGCCCTCGAAACGAACCGTCCCGGCATCGGGCCGATCGAGCCCGGTCACGAGATTGAACAGCGTCGTCTTGCCGGCGCCGTTCGGGCCGATGATGCTGATGAGCTCGCCCCTGGCGAGGTCGAGATCGATGGCGTCCACCGCGGTGAGGCCGCCGAAGCGGCGCGTCAGCCCGCGCAGGGACAGCATGGCGTGAAGCTGCTCCGCCATCAGATCGTCCCCAACAGGCCCTGCGGCCTGAACCGCACCAGCAGCAGCAGCACGATGCCGTAGATCAGGATGCGATACTCCGCCGCGATCCGGAAGACCTCGGGCAGGCCGACCAGCGCCACCGATCCGACAATCGCGCCGACGACATTGCCGAGCCCGCCGAGGATGACGACGGTCAGCGCCAGGATGGATTGCTGCGTGTTGAAGGTCTCGTGGTTGATGTAGGAATAGAGATGCGCGGCGATGCCGCCGCTGACGCCCGCAGCGAAGCCGCCGAAGATGAAGGCCAGCGACTTGTAGCGGTTCAGGCTGAGGCCATAGGCGCGCGCGGCGATGTCGTCGTCTCTGATAGCACGGAAGCTGCGGCCGAGATGCGAGCCGAGCAGGCGTCCTTGCAGCAGTGCCAGCACGACCATCACGGCAAAGCTGAACCAGTAGATCGAAGTCGGACTGATCAGATCGTAGCCGAACAGCGACAGCGGCGGGATGCCGGAAATGCCGATCGGACCGCGCGTCACGCTCTCCCAGTTCAGGATCACCAGCGACACGATCTCGCCGATGGCGAGGGTGGCGATCGACACATAGTGCCCGCGCAGGCGGAAGGATGGCGAGATCAGCAGCGTGCCGAGCGCAGCGCTCACCAGGCCGCCGCCGATCACGGCAAGGCCGACCGGGACGGAGAGCGTCAGCGACAGCAGCGCCGACGTATAGGCGCCGATCGCCAGCAGCGCGGCATGTCCGAGCGAGACCTGGCCCATCGTGCCCGCAACCAGCGTCAGGCTGAGCGCGAGCATGCCGAGCAGCCAGGCGTTGATCAGGGTCTGGAGCACGTAGAAGGACACCGGGAAGAACGGCAGGATCGCAAAGCCAGCGGCCGCGACGGCCAAGGCCCAGCGCGGAATGCGCACCGGACGGCTCGGCGCGATAAAGGTGCCGGTGAGCGGCTCGGGCGGCGCCTGCCGCGCGCTGGCGAACAGGCCGTTCGGCCGCAGCACGAGCACGACGACCAGCAGCAGGAAGGCGAACAAATTGCGATAGCTGGTGCCGAACACGGCAACGCCGTAGCTCTCGACGAGGCCCAGCAGCAGGCTGCCGATGACCGCGCCCGGCACGTTGCCGGCGCCGCCGACGACTTCGGCAACGACGCCCTTGAGCGTCGCCTGAAGGCTCATCGCGGTGTCGATCTGGTTGTAGTACATGCCGACCAGCATGCCGGAGACGCCGCCGAGCGCGGCGGCGATGCCGAAAACGGCCTGATTGACGCGGTTGACGTCGACGCCCATCTGCATCGCGGCGTCGCGATCCTGCGAGGCGGCGCGCACCGCCCAGCCGAGCTTGCTGTAGCGCAGGAACACGAACAGCAGCAGCGCGCTGGTGATGCCGACGCCGGCGATGAGCAGATCGAGCGGGCCGATGGTGCCGCCGCCGAGCTGGAAGCGGACATCAGGCAGCTGGCTCGGCAGCGCGCGCGGATTGGGCGAGAAGGTCAGCATCACCAGCTGATCGAGCACGAAGCTGATGCCGATCGTCGCGAGCAGCGGCGCGATGCGCACCGAATTCTGCAGCGGCCGCAGGCCGAACCGCTCGATGATCAGGCCAACCACCGCCGCGGCCGCCGCCACCACGATGATGGTGAGCGGCAGCGGCGTATGCAGCTGCACCACCGCGACCCAGCCGATATAGGCGCCGACCAGATAGATCGAGCCTTGCGCGAAGTTGATCAGCCGGCTGACGCCGAAGATCAGCGCGAGCCCGACCGCAACGAGGGCGTAGACATTGCCGACGATCAGCCCGTTGATCGTGTAGTCGAGCCAGGAAGACACGCTGATATCACCGCGAAGAGAGGAAAGCGGCCGGAGCCCCCGCTCCGGCCATCATGTCAGGTCGGCTTGCCGTCCCATAGCGCGAACTGGCCCTTGCGCACGACGAGTTCGGCGTTCATCGCGCCCTTGACGCGGCGGCTCTCGACGTCGAACGTCGCCGAGCCGAAGATGACGCTCGAGACATCCTTCACCTTGGCGAAGGCGTCGCGAATGGCGCGGCGGTCGGTGCCGCCGATCTTGACGACGGCGGCCGCCATGTTCATCGCATCATAGGAATAGGCGTTGAAGGCGTCGGGCTCCTGCCCGCCATACTTGGCCTTGAAACCGGCGATGAATTTCTTCACCTCGGGCCTGGGATCCTCGGGGAAATAGCGCGTGCCGAGATGGACGGCCTCGACCGCCTCGCCGCCGAGCTCCAGGAATTTCGGAGAGTAGACCGAGCTTGCCGCGCAGATGGTCTGCTTCAAGCCGACCTGGCGGGCCTGGCGCGCGATGAGTGCGCCGTCAGAATAATAAGAGATCAGGATCAGCCCATCCGGATTGGCATCGCGCACGCGCACCAGCGTCGAGCGGAAGTCGCGCTCCTCCGCGATGTAGCCTTCGGTCACCGCGACCTCGGCGCCGTATTCCTTGGCGGCCTTGACGAAATAGTCGCGGCTGGTCCGGCCCCAATCGGTGTTGAGATGCAGCACTGCGAGCTTCTTCAGGCCGAGGCGCTTCACGGCATAGGCCGCCAGCAGCGGCTGCTCGTCGGCCTGGCTCACAGACGTGCTCCACATGAAGTCGCCGCCCTTGGTAAAGTCGGGGTGCGAGTTGGTGAAGCCGAACTGCACGAGGCCGCCGCGCTGATAGATTGGCGAAGCCGCCATCGAGGCGGGACTCGAGAAATCGCCGAGCTCCAGCACGATGCGGGGATCGGAGACGAACTTCTGCGCGATCGCCACCGACTGGCGCGGATCGCTCTGGCTGTCCTCGAATTGATAGGCGAGCTTGCGGCCGTTGATGCCGCCGGCCGCCGTGATCTCGTCGAGCGCGAGGTCAAAGCCCTGCTTCCACTGCGTGCCATATTGCGCGTTCGGCCCGGTTAGGGGGCCGCTGACGCCGAGCAGGATCGGCTCGGCGGATTGCGCAAACGCGCTGCGCGAGAAGGCCGCGCCCGCCATCATGGCGGCGAGCGATCCTTTGACCAGGGTACGACGATCGATGTTGCTCATGCACGGCTCCATCCACTTTAGTTGATACAAGCAGCAATTCTTGTGCCGGTGAGATTGCCTATTTCGAGGGCTCGCCGAGCGACAGCATCAGCCGGTTCGCCCAGTTGAAGAACGAGGCGCCGTTGATGACGTCGACAATCTCGGCGTCGTCGAGACCGGCGCGGCGCAGCTCCGCGATATTGTCGGGACCGAAGGCGATCGGCGTCTCGGCCAGTGCCACGGAGGCCTTGACCACGGCATTCCAGCGCTCGCCGAGATCGGCACCAACGCCTTCATCGAGCAGGCGCTGCACATCCTCGCGGCGCTTGGAATAGGTGCTGGCAAAGCGCGCATGCACGGAGGCGCAATAGATGCAGCCGTTGTAGCGTGAGGTCGCGGCGGCAGCGAGCTCGCGCTCGGCGCGCGGCAGACCGTCGGCGACGTTGTAGAAGATGTCCTTGTCGGTCTTGGTGCGGGCCTCCAGCACCTCAGGGTCGCGCACCAGCAGGCGGAAATATTCCGACTTGGCGCGGGCACGATCGACGAGGCCGGCAAAGTGCCGCTCGGTCAGCTCGGCCTCGGGCAGCGGATCGATCCACGACACCCAGCCGAGCTCGTCCTGGGTAAACACGACCGGCGGATTGACGGTGCTCATGATGCAACCTCCTACGCGCTTGCCGCTGCGAGCGTGCGCAAGCCGCTGACGACGCGGACCTGAAACGACAGGAACGCAACGAGCTGGGAGAACGTGACGATGCCGGTGGTCGACCAGCCGGCGGCCAGCAGCGCCTTCATGTCGGCGGATGCGGCATCGCGCGGGCGGAAGACCAGCAGATGCGCATGCTCAAACGCCGCAACGAGCCGGGCGCCGAGCTGCGGTTTGCGTTCCGCGCTGACGCGATAGATCAAGCCGGCCTTGTTCTCGACCGACAATGGTCCGGCCGGAAAAGCGCCATAGGGACCCGACGTCTTGCCGCGCGCGATTTCGACCTGGATCGGCTCGATGAGCGCCGCTCCATCCGCGTTCGCTGCGAGCTTCTCGCGATAGAAGGCGGCGACGGGGGACTCGCCATGGAGCCCGGTCACGAAGGCCGCGACCGCAGCGCGTTCGGCAAGCGAAAAATCGCCGGCGTCGATCGGCTCGAACAGCGAGAGATAGCTCTTCTGCGCGTTCTCGCGCGCCTGCAGGCGGCGCGCGCGGATGGCGTCCAGGGTGGAGCCGGGCTCGATGCCGGCGAGCGTGTCGATGATATCCTTCGGTGCCATCATTCAGCCTCGTGCAACGCGATCACATTCATCCGGACTAGTCTGCGAGGGCAACGTCTTTGGCCGCCGTCCGGGTCCAGCCCAGCGCGGGCGCCACCTTCTCCGCGACCAGCTCGATCGAGCGCAGGACATAGGGATGCGGCGCATCGACCGAATGCACCTGGAAGACCAGATCGGTCACCCGCTCCAGCGTCGCATCGGTGCGGAGCGAGGCGATCACCTCGTCGGCAGCGCCGACATGGGTGTCGAACGCCGCGATCATCTCCTCCAGCGTCTCGCCCGGCGGAAGGTGACCGCCCTTCATGAATTGCGGCAGCGCGCGGCGCAGTCCGAGATCGGCAAGCCGCATCGCCTCGCGATGGTCGTCGGCGACGAAGACGCTGCGCGAGGCCATGATGCGCGGCTCGCAGCCTGGCGGCAGCGCTTCGAGATAGGCGTCGATGATCGGGTTCTGGATCTCGGCGAGCGTCGCCTTCGGCGCGTCCTTGGATCGCGGCTGGGTGCGCGAGAGCAGAAGGCCATCACCGGCCTTGCCGGCCCGGGCGCCGCCGGCGACGGAGAACGTCGCCTGCCAGATGCGCTTGTCCAGTTGCGGCCGCTGCGGATAGAGCGTGTCGCCGCCGTCGAGCGGCTTGCCGGTCAGTGCCTTGCGGACGATTTCGAGATTGCGCGCAAAGATCTCATTGCGCTGGGCGCCGTCGAGGCCGAAGGCGGCGAAGGCCGACGGGTTGCCGCCGGTGCCGACGCCGAGCTCGAAGCGCCCGTTGCAGAGAAGATCGAGCACCGCAGCGTCCTCCGCCACCCGCACCGCATTCTCCAGCGGCAGCGTTACGATGCCGGTGCCGAGGCGGATGCGCGAGGTCTGGGCTGCGACATAACCGAGGAAGGTGAAGGGCGACGGCAGACCGCCCTCGCGCTCGTGAAAATGATGTTGCGCGATCCACGCGGAATCGAGCCCGGCCTTCTCGGCGCGCACGATCTGCTCGGCGGCGAAGCGATAGCGGTCCGCCGGCGGCGCCTCGTCGAGCAGCCGCGTGAAGAAGCCCAGGCGTTTCAGATTTGCAAAGCGTTTCATACGATCCCTGTCGGGCGAGGATGGGCCCCGATGATGTCGGTTGCCGCAGCTTCAGACAAGCGGGCATTGCGCAAGGCTGCCCGCCGGATCATCCCTCCCGCGCTGGACTCTCGCTGGGCAGACTGCCTACCAGCTCGGCAGCACCGCGCCCTTGAACTTGGTCAGGACGAACTCCTTGACCTCGGGCGTGTGATAGCTGTCCACCAGCACCTTGACCCAGGGCTTGTCCTTGTCGGCGGTGCGCACGGCGATCAGGTTCACATAAGGACCCTTCGGGTCCTCGCGCAGGATCGGGTCCTTGACCGGATCGAGGCCCGCCTGGGTTGCATAATTGGTGTTGATCGCGGCTGCGTCGACGTCGTCGAGCGCGCGTGGAGCCTGCGCCGCATCGACCTCGATGAATTTCAGCTTCTTGGGATTCTCGGTGATGTCGAGCACGGTCGGCTTGAAGCCCGTGCCGTCCTTCAGCTTGATCACGCCCTTGTCGCGGAGCAGCAGCAGCACGCGGCCGCCATTGGTCGGATCGTTCGGGATCGAGACCTTGCCGCCCTCGGGGATATCGGCGAAGGCCTTGTGCTTCTTCGAATAGACGCCGATCGGGAAGTTCACGGTCAGAGCGACAGCCTCGATCTTGTAGCCGCGGTCGGCCTTCTGGTTGTCGAGATAGGGCTGGTTCTGGAACGAATTGGCCTGGATCTCGCCGGCATCGAGCGCAGCGTTCGGCACCACGTAATCGGAGAACTCGATCAGCTGGATGTCGAGCCCCCGCTTGGCGGCGATCGGCTTCACGGCTTCGAGGATCTGCGCGTGCGGCCCCGGCGTCACGCCGATCTTGATGGTCTCGGCCGCGGCTGCGGCGGACCATGCGGCGAGCACGGCCGACAGGATCAGGGGAAGGCGAAACGACATCTTGGTCTCCATCACTCAACGACAATCATTGGAACCGTATTCGCTTCTCCGCAGCGCGAAATCAATAAAAAGGAAATCCATATTGGCGGCCTTCGGCGGGCGAGCCTTTCTCCATTCGGCCTGAAACAGGAAACGAATTCGCGGCGACGACGGCGCCATAGCAAGCGTGAGGCGCATCACGGCGAAGCAGCTCCCGAAGAGCGAAACTGGCGAGAACCACCAGCCAGGAGAGCCGTCATGACCGCCCTCACCGCTCCGAAATTCGCGGCCCATAATCGCCTCGAATGCTTTGCGCTGTACGCCGTCTTCCAGGGCGTGCCGCTCTATTCCAGCGTCGTCCTGATGATGAAGCTCGTGGCGGCCTCCGCGATCGTCAGCGAGCGCTATGGCGCCACCATCTTCATCGTGCTCGCGGCGACTTTCCACGGTCTCATGACGCCCTGGCTCGCGGCGAAATTTCCGCGCGCCTTCAGGCACAACAGCGCGCCGATGTTCGGCGATGCCACGCTGTCCTTCACTGAAAAGGTCTCGCGCTGGCTGGCTGAGCCGAAGACGGCGGTGGAGCTGCTGACGAATGTGCTCTTGATGTCGGTGCTGGCAATCGGTGTCGCCAGCATCAGGTGAGGCGGAGCCTGGAGCCGACGCTCGTCAGCCCGCCTCTATTTCGCCGTCCCGCTCCTGCCGGCGGCATCCGAACGTCGATCGCCGGCAAGGCCGAGCACCATGTCCGAGAACCGCTCGCCCTGCACGAGAACGTGGTCGTGCAGCCGCGTCGCGGCGAGTTGCTCGTCGCCGGCACGGATCGCTTCGAGAATCCCGGCGTGCTCCTGGAGCGATTGCAGCAGACGATTGCGCGCCCGAAGCTGGATGCGGCGATAGGCGCTCAAGCGCTTGTGCAGGGCGAACGCCTGATCGGCCAGGAAGCTGTTGCGGCTGGCGCGATAGATCGCTTCATGAAAATTGCGGTTGTCCGCGTAGTACTGCTCGCTGTCGCCTTCGTGCGCGGCAATCTCGCAGGCGCGGTGAGCCGTCTCCATCGCCGCGTCATTGTCCGGCGTCAGCCGGCGCGCGGCCAGCCGTCCGCAGGCGCTTTCGATCTCGGCCATGGTCTCGAACATCTCGAACAGCCGGGTCGGTGAGGGAACGCTGACGATCGCACCCCGGCGCGGGCGGACATCGATGAAACCTTCGGCGCCGAGCTGAAGCAACGCCTCCCGGATGGGGGTGCGCGACACCCCGAATCGCTCCGCGAGCGAGGCCTCGTCCAGGCGATCGCCCGGCAGGAATTCCCCTGCAATCACAGCGTCTTCGATCGACTGCTTCAGTCTGAAGGCCTGGCTCATTGTATGCACCTTATCGGCTAATTCCATACCATAGACTTGACAAAACATACAGCATGCAGTTCATATACAAATTGTATGCAAGATTAGAAACAAAAAATGCAATCTAGCAACGGGAGGTATGGAATGAGGATTTCAAGACGCCAGGCCCTGGCTCTGGGGATCGCAGCCCCGGCACTGCTCCGGTTCGGAGAGGCGCACGCGGCCACGGCCCTGAAGATCTCGCACCAGTTTCCGGGAGGCACCGCGACCGAGGGCGATTTCCGCGACCGGCTCTGCCGGCGCTTTGCGGCGCTGATCCAGGAGCGCAGCAAGGGCGCGATGACCGCCGAGATCTATCCGGGCTCGTCGCTGATGAAGACCAACGCACAGGTCTCGGCGATGCGCAAAGGCGCGCTCGACATGAGCCTCATCCCGATCTCCTACGCCGGCGGCGATCTTCCCGAACTGAACATCGGCCTGATGCCGGGCCTCGTCACCGGTTACGACGAAGGCCTCGGCTGGAAGAACAAGCCGATCGGCCAGGAGTTCGGCAAATTCCTCGCCGCCAAAGGCCTCGTCATCATCACCTGGATCTGGCAGGCCGGCGGCGTCGCCAGCCGTGCGCGTCCGCTGGTCGAGGTCGGCGATGCCAAGGGCATGAAGATCCGCGGCGGCTCGCGCGAGATGGATCTCGTGCTGCAGGCGGCCGGCGCCTCGGTGCTGTCGCTGCCCTCCAACGAACTCTATGCGGCGATGCAAACCGGCGCGTGCGATGCCGCCCTCACCTCGTCCACCAGCCTGACCTCGTTCCGCCTGGAAGAGCTCGCCAAGCATCTGACGACCGGGCGGGCCAAGAGCTACTGGTTCATGCTCGAGCCGCTCGTGATGTCGAAGGCGGTATTCGACCGGCTTTCGAGCGAGGAGCGCGACATCATCGTCTCGGTCGGCGCCGAGCTCGAAGCGTTCGGCCGCACTGCTGCGGTGGAGGACGACGTCCGCGTGGCCAAGGTCTACCAGGCCGCCGGCGCGACGGTGCACGATCTCGACGACAAGACGGTTCAGGTGTGGCGGGAGCTTGCCCGCGACACGGCCTGGAAGGACTACGCCAACAAGAACGAGAACTGCGCCCGCCTGATCAAGCTTGCCATGGAGGCCGGCTCATGAGCGCGCACGGCATCGATCTCGGCCATTCAGCCACAGTGACGGCGGCGCGCCCCGGATCCCCGGTGGGACGGATCGCCCGCGCGATGAGCCTGCTCAACAGGACGATCGTCGTGCTCTGCTCGATCGCGCTCATCGTCGCGAGCACGATCCTCAGCTACAGCGTGGCCGCGCGCTACTTCTTCAACGCGGCAACCTATTGGCAGGACGAGGCCGCGGTGTTCCTGCTGGTCGGTGCCACGTTCCTGTCCACCGCGTTCGTGCAGGCCGGGCGCGGCCATATCGGCATCGAGGCCCTCACCGGCTATCTGTCGAAGCGCGGCAACGCGATCCGCATGCTCGTGGTCGACATCGCGAGCCTGCTGTTCTGCTGCTTCTTCGCCTGGAAATCCTGGACGCTGCTCCACGAAGCCTGGGTGGACGGCCAGGTGTCTGGCTCGACCTGGGCCCCGCCGCTGTGGATCCCCTACAGCATGATGTCGCTGGGCATGACGCTGATGACGCTGCAGATCGCGCTTCAGCTCGCCGCGAGCGTCGACGCATGGAGGAGCAAATGAGCACGCTTGCCGTCGGACTGATGTATGGTGGTGCGACCCTCGCCGTCATGGCCTCGGGCATGCCGATCGCGCTGGCGCTCGGCGCGGTCGCCGTCGTCTTCATGTATTATTTCATGCCCGCCGCATCGCTCGATACGGTGACGCAGAACGTCTACGAGGAGATGGCCTCGATCACGCTGCTGGCGATCCCGCTCTTCATCCTGAAGGGCGCCGCGATCGGCAAGTCGAAGGCGGGACAGGATCTCTACAGCGCGCTGCATGTCTGGATGGGCCGCATTCCCGGCGGTCTCGGCATCGCCAACGTCTTCGCCTGCGCGCTGTTCGCCGCGATGGCCGGATCCTCTCCGGCCACCTGCTCGGCGATCGGCTCGGCCGGCATTCCCGAGATGCGCAAGCGCGGCTATTCCGGCGGCTTCGCCGCGGGCGTGATCGCCGCCGGCGGTACGCTCGGCATCCTGCTGCCGCCTTCGATCACCATGATCCTCTATGCGGTCGCGGCGGAGCAGTCGCTCGGCCGTCTCTTCCTCGCAGGCATCGGGCCGGGCCTTCTCCTGGTGCTGCTGTTTGCGACCTATGCGGTGCTGAGGTTCAAGGCCGAATACAAAGCGGCGCAGCGCGCCTATGCGGCCGATCCGGCGCAGCATCCGATCCTGTCGAACGAGCGCTTCACCATGGCGATGCGGTTCGGCGCGCTGCCGCGCGTGCTGCCCTTCGTCGTGCTGCTCAGCGGCGTCATGATCGCGCTCTATGGCGGGTACGCGACGCCGTCGGAAACCGCCGGCCTCGGCGGCATCCTGGCGCTGGTCCTGATCGCCTCGATCTACGGCGTGTGGCGCCCGCGGGATCTCGGCCCGATCCTGGAATCGACGCTGAAGGAATCGACCATGCTGATGCTGATCATCGGCATGTCGCTGCTCTACTCCTACGTGATGAGCTATCTCCACATCAGCCAGGGCGCGGCACAGGCGATCGTCGCGATGCAGCTGTCGCGCTGGGTGCTGCTGGGCGCGATCCTGGTCCTGGTGGTCGTGCTCGGCTTCTTCCTGCCGCCGGTCTCGATCATCCTGATGACAGCGCCGATCATCCTGCCGCCGCTCAAGGACGCCGGCTTCGACCTGATCTGGTTCGGCGTGGTGATGACGATCGTGATGGAGATGGGCCTCATCCATCCGCCGGTCGGGCTCAACATCTTCGTCATCAGGAACATCGCACCCGACATCCCCCTGCGGGACGTGATCTGGGGAACGCTGCCTTTCGTCGTGCTGATGGCCCTTGCGGTCGTCCTGCTGTGCCTGGTGCCGTCGATCTCGACCTATCTGCCCAACCTCGTGATGGGTCCGCCATCGCGATAACCCGAGGAGGCACGAACCATGCTGAACGACATCCGATCCGGACGCATCGCCGCGCCCGAATTCCTGCAGGGGCTGATCGACACGTTGACGCAACGCGGCCGCGCGGTCCTGGGCATGAAGGCGGAACGGGACGGGAGCGAAGATCGCGACCTCGAGCTTCTCGGCGAGGCGCTGCTGTCGCGGCGCGGCGAGGCCTCCGGCGTTGCGATCGCGCAATCGCTGCTCTCAGCGTTCGAAGCCGCGGCCGAGCCGCAGCGGCTCAAATTTCTATCCTCGCTCGCCGACCGGTTCGGGCCGGACCGTCGCGCGATCGAGCTCGCGATCGCCGCCTATCAGCGCAAGGAGGGCGGCGACGGAAGCAAGCTCGAGGCGCTCCATGCCGCCGCGGAGCCGCGCCGGCAGGAACTGATCCGGCGCCTCAACCTCGCGCCCGGCGGGACGTCGTCACTGGTGCGGATGCGCGAGGTGCTGCTGTCGCTGCTGCGCGCGCATCCCGAGCTCCAGGCCGTCGACGACGATTTCGTCCATCTGTTCTCGTCCTGGTTCAACCGGGGTTTTCTGGTGCTGCGGCCGATCGACTGGACCACCTCGGCGAACATCCTGGAGAAGATCATCAGGTATGAAGCCGTCCACGCCATCCAGGACTGGGACGATTTGCGCAACCGGCTCGAACCGCCGGACCGCCGCTGCTACGCGTTCTTTCATCCGCAGCTGGTCGACGAGCCGCTGATCTTCGTCGAGGTCGCGCTCACCAGGGAGATTCCCGGCGCGATCGGCCCGCTGCTGGACAAATCGCGCCAGGCGATTGCCGCGCGCGAGGCGACCACCGCCGTGTTCTACTCGATCTCGAACACGCAAAAGGGCCTTGCCGGCGTCTCCTTCGGTAATTTCCTGATCAAGCAGGTGGTGCAGGATCTCGCCCGCGAGCTGCCGAACCTGAAGACCTTCGTCACCCTGTCGCCGGTGCCCGGCTTTGCCGGTTGGGTCCGGCGCGAGCACAAGACCGAGGCCTCCGCCGCGATCGACGAGGACACAAGGCGGGCGATGGCCGCGCTCGATGAGGGCGGTGACATTGCGAACGCCAAGGACGCCATCACGTCACTGGCCGCCTATTACTTCCTCAAGGCGAAGCTGCCGTCGGGTAAGCCGGTCGACCCGGTCGCCCGCTTCCACCTCGGCAACGGCGCGCGCCTGGAGCGGCTGAATTTCCTGGGGGATGCTTCGGCCAAGGGCATGAAGCAGTCGTACGGGCTGATGGTGAACTATCTCTACGCGCTCGAGCACATCGAGGCGAACCACGAAGCCTTTGCGGAAGCCGGCACCGTCGTCGCGTCCGACAAGGTGAAGAAGGCGCTTCGCGCGAAATTGTCATCGCGCGACCTCGTTCCCAGTCCTCACACCAACTCGCAACGGAAGATCTCGTCATGACCTCGAACCTGTATGATCGCATGCTCGCCGGCGCGGAGTCCGACCCATCCATCTGCATCGAGAAGGACGACGGCACGACGTTGAGCTATGCCGACCTTGCCGCGCTGAGCGGCAGGTTCGCGAATTTCCTTACGAGGATCGGCATTGGCCCGGACCACCGCGTCGCGGTCAAGGTGGAGAAATCCGTCGAGGCCGTCGCGCTCTATCTTGCAACGCTGCGCACTGGCGCGGTCTATCTGCCGCTCAACACCGCCTATACGCCGACTGAGACCGAGTATTTCATCCGCGACGCGCAGCCGACATTGATCGTGTGCGATCCCCGGGAAGAGGCCGATTTGCGCGCCATCGCCGCCAAGGCAGGCGGCCGGGTCGAGACGCTCGATCACCACGGCAAGGGCTCGCTCGCCGATGCCGCGGCAGGCTTTCCGACGGGATTCGACACCGTCTCCAGGACGAATGACGATCTCGCCGCCATCCTCTACACCTCGGGCACGACCGGCCGCTCGAAGGGAGCCATGCTGACGCACGGCAACCTTTCTTCGAACGCCCTGACGCTCGTCCAGGAGTGGCGCTATTCGAGCAAGGACGCGCTGATCCATGCGCTGCCGATCTATCACGTTCACGGGCTCTTCGTGGCCTGCAACGTCAGCTTCGCCGCGCGCGCGCGCATCCTGTTCATGCAGAAGTTCGACGCCGAACGGATTCTGGCAACGATGGCGCGCAGCACCGTGCTGATGGGCGTGCCGACCTTCTATGTCCGCCTGCTCGAGAGCGCGAAGCTGAACGAGCAAGCCACCTCCAACATGAGGCTGTTCGTCGCCGGCTCGGCGCCGCTTCTGGCCGAAACACACCGGGCCTGGAAGGAGCGGACCGGGCACGCGATTCTGGAACGCTACGGCATGACCGAGACGGGAATGATCGCCTCCAATCCCTACGAGGGCGCGCGCATTGCCGGCTCGGTCGGCCGGCCGCTTCCCGCCGTCGAGGTTCGCGTCACCGATCCCGAGACCGGCGCAATCCTCCCCGTTGGCGACGTCGGCATGATCGAGGTGAAGGGGCCGAATGTGTTCGCAGGCTACTGGAACATGCCGGACAAGACCGCTGCAGAATTCCGCGCCGATGGCTTCTTCATCACCGGCGATCTCGGCAAGCTCGATGCGGACGGTTATCTCCACATCGTCGGCCGCGGCAAGGATCTCATCATCACCGGCGGCTTCAATGTCTATCCGAAGGAGATCGAGACCGAGATCGACGCCATTGACGGCGTATCGGAAAGCGCCGTGGTCGGCGTGCCGCACGCGGACTTCGGCGAGGGCGTCACCGCCGCCGTGGTCCGCTCGCCCAATTCGTCGGTCGACGAGCGCGCCATTCTCGACGCGCTGTCGGGGCGCCTCGCGAAATTCAAGCAGCCCAAGCGCGTTATCTTCGTCGAGACGTTGCCGCGCAACACCATGGGCAAGGTGCAGAAGAATCTGCTCCGCGAGCGCTTCGCCACCATTTACACGACCAAGGCCGGCTAGGATCGAGCAGCGGCAGGCCGCGTGCTGCAAGTATGGCCATTTCCTGGCCGCGGCAACGAATCTGTCGCCGGAGCAACACTACGAAACTTGATGCGTTTGCGCGGGACAGGTTAGCGTTGCCTTGCGGCCTTAGAACTTCCCCAAGTTCCTCTAGATCGCACTGGACCGCCGACTGAACGTTTCAGCCGGCGGTCCAGTCCAGCCTCCGCTAGACGATGCCACTCTGCCGAAGAGCAGCGATCGCCGCGTTGTCATAGCCGAGCTCGGCGAGGATTCGATCGGTATGTTCGCCGAGCGTAGGCGGGCGCGCCGCGATCTCTCCCGGCGTTTCCGACAGCCGCACGGCGGCGCGCACCACCGGCGCAGGCTTCGGCAAGCCAGGATAGTCGACATCCTGCATGAAACCGGCGGCGCGGATGTGCGGATGATCGAGCGCCTGCTGCGGGCTCAGCACGGGCCCGGTCGGGATCATCGCCTTGCCCAACGTATCGACAGCCTCCTGCGTAGTGCGCTCGGCGCACCAGCGCGCCATCCGCTCACTGATGATGGCGCCGTTATTGCCGCGGCTGATGTCGTCGGCAAAGCGCGGATCGTTCAGCCACTGCTCCTCCTCGCCCATCAGTTTCGCCCAGCGCTTGAACAGCGGATGTCCGGTGACCTGGCACAGCACCCAGCCGTCCTTGGTGCGGTAGATGTCGGCCGGCGCTGCCGTCTGGCCGAGATTTCCTGTCGGAACGCGATTGACGTTGATGACGGCCTGCTCGATCAGCGTGGCATTGGTGAAGGACAACGCGGTGGCCAGCAGCGCGCCCTCGACGATCTGCCCGCGGCCGGACTTGCCGCGCTCGATCAGCGCGGCGAGCGTCCCGAACGCGCAATGCAGCGCGGTTCCGAAATCGACCCAGTTCACCGCGGCGCGGTAGGGCGGATCGCCGGCACCGGTCATGTACACTGAGCCCGACATGACCTGGCCGACACCGTCGAAGCCGACGCGGTCGGACCACGGTCCCGGCCCGCCGAACGCCGTTGCCGTGGTCAGGATGATGTCGGGCTTGATCGCTCGAAGCGAGTCGTAATCGAGCTTCATCGCGTGCAGGGTCTGCGGCGGCAGATTGGCGACGACGACGTCGGCGGTCGCGATCAGGCGGCGCATCACCTCCTGCCCTTCCGGCGTCATCGGATCGAGCGTGATGCACTTCTTGTTGCGATTGATCTGGAGGAACAGCGCGCCTTCGCCGCCCTCACCGACCGGCGCGACGAAGCGGTCCTCGCTGCCGTCGCGCTTCTCCACGCGAATGACCTCGGCGCCGAATTCGGCCAGCAGGGTCGCGCAATACGGCCCCGCGATGTAGCGCCCGAAATCGAGGACGCGCACGCCTTCCAGAACTCCCCCCATAGGTCCTTTCCTTGATGTCTTTTGCCCAGATTACAGGGACTGGTTGCCGCGGCAAGGTGGCGAAAGACGTGATGCCCGCCCTCAAGATGTGATCGCCGAACTGTTTCGGCTGACGGAAATTGTGCTCTAGTATGGCCTGTCCATCCCCTCATCCAGAGCGCACAGCCATGCCGCAACAATTCGATCGATCCGCAGAAGATCTCGGCAACGCGATTCATTTCGAGCACGTCAACATCCAGGTCCCGGACCAGCGCCTGGCGACATTATTCTACGTCACGGGACTTGGGCTCACCCGCGATCCCTATCTGATGGTGTCCGACACCAACATGTGGATCAACGCCGGACGGAGCCAGTTCCACCTGCCGAGCGGCAGGCCGCAGGTGTTGCGCGGCCATACCGGCCTCGTCATCGAGGGACGCGAGGCGCTGCTAGCGCGACTGGCATCGGTCGCGAAGAAGCTCGAAGGCACCGCCTTCACCTTCTCCGAGCACAATGACCATGTCGAGGCCGTCTGCCCGTGGGGCAACCGCATGCGCGTTTATGAGCCGGACGCGGCGCGCTTCGGCCGCATCACGCTCGGCATTCCCTATGTCGAGTTCGAGGTGCCGATTGGAACGGCGCTGCCGATCTGCGCCTTCTATCCGGAGGTCATGGGCATGCCCGCTAGTTTGCGCAATGGCGACGGCACCGTTGCGGCGGTGAAGACGGGCCGCGACCAGCATCTCTTGTTTCGCGAGACCGACCGGCCGCTGGGCGACTATGACGGGCACCACGTCCAAATGTACATCACCGACTTCTCCGGCCCGTACCGCAAGCTGCTCGCACGCAATTTGATCTCGCGCGAGGACAACCAATATCAATACCGGTTCTGCGACATCGTCGATCTCGACAGCGGCAAGCCTCTGTTCACGGTCGAGCACGAGGTGCGCAGCGCGACCCATCCGATGTTCATGCGGCCGATGGTCAATCGCAATCCAGCGGTCAACAACCGCAATTACGCGTTCGGCCACGATCAGACGTCGTGGGCGATGGGGCCGGATCAGTACGACTGAAAGCGCGTTCAGGCTTCGCGGTAATCGAGCAGGATCAGCCCGACCAGGATGAAGGCCACCGGCCAGATCCAGGCCGCCGCCCGGCTGACCCGTCCGTCGAGCCGCAGCTCGAGCCAGCGCGCCCAGCCGGCGGCGACGCCGCACAGCGCGAGCGGGGTGTGGCTCATCTCGATGAGCAGCTGGTCCTTGATGTTGGCGATCGCATGGGAATGCGTGAGCAGCAGCGCGCCTCCGAGCGCCGTGGTCAGGGGAAACACCAGGGCCGCCGGCCCGGCCTTGCTGCCGCGTAAGCGCACACGCCATTCGAACAGCCCGAACACGGCGATGAGAAGCACGAAAATGCGATGCTGCGCCACTTCGGGATCGCGCAGCGACTCGAAGAAGCCGGCCGGGCCGAGCGGCCAGGCCTGCTCGTCGGCGCGGAAGAACAAGAAGGCCGCCATCGCAAGGAAGAGCAGCGGCCAATGCCGCGCCCAGCGGCCCCAGCGAAAATGCTCGACCAGCGCCAGGAGCCCGATCAGCACCACGAAGATGCCAGCCCAATGGTGGTTGTACTCGGACCAGGCGATGTCCTCGGCATTGCGCGGCAGGATCGTGCCCTCGCCGGGAACATAGGCCGCTTGTGCGTTGGCGCGCCCGGCGTCCGCAAGCGTGATCTTCGCCTGGAGCTGCGCGACGGTGAGCTTGTCGTAATCCGGGCTGGTCAGGCGCGGCGGCCATTGCGGCGTGGCGCGCTCGACAATCTCATGCCAGGCGAGGCGATCGTGCGGGAGATCCGCGCCCGGCGGCAACGAGGTCAGGGACGCGGCGGCGAGCAGCACGGTGAGGCCGATGCCGATCTCGACCTCGGCGAAACGCTTCAGGCGAAGGATCGGCGTCGATGGATCGCGGCGCAGCCGCTCGACCAGGAAGTAGTTGCCCGCGCCAAGCGTCAGCAGCATCAGGAGCAGGCCGAGCTTGGCCAGGGTCATGACACCATAGGCGGTGCCGTAGATCGCCGCGACCGAGCCGATATAGTTCGCGGCCATAACGAGGCCGCCGCAGACGATCGCGGCAACCGCGGCCATCGACATCAGCGAATAGCGGCGCGCGATCAGGCGCCAGTCGCCGGCGTCCTTGCAGCCGTTCAGCGCGATCAGGAAATAGGGAAGACCGCCGATCCAGACCGCCGCCCCCGCCATGTGGCCTGCGTCGGACAGCAGCAGCGGCCAGCGCACATCCGGCCGGCTGGCCGCATGCGTGAGCCGGGTCTGCATCGCCAGCGCCAGCACCGAAAGGGCGAGAAGTGCAGCGGACCGCAGCCGGTGCGCGGGACCGTTCGCCAGGACGGTGATGCCGACTGCGCAAGCCGCGATGACGAGGTCGGCACGGCCGAAATCGGCGCTGACCGCCTCGCTCCAGGGCACCTGGAGCGTCCCGACCAGCGCGGCCGCATTGAGCGCCAGCGAGGCGACGGTGAGGAGCGCCCATGCGAAGGCGCTGAACCGCAGGAACGCGCGGCATCGCTCCTCGATCGTGAGGCCATAGACGGAGAGCTCCGGCTGCAACGGTCCCCACAGCAACAGCTGAAACGCGAGACCGCCGAGGGTGAACGACTGGGCGATCAGGATCAGGCCCCGCAGGACCACCGACAGATAGCCGAAGATGTCGAGGAGCAGGTACACGTCAGTGGACGGTGAACGGAATGTCGCCGCGGGTGATGTGCCCGTCGACGCTCAGCACCTGCCAGCGCAAGTGCCATGCCCCTGCCGGCAGCAGCGTCGCATCGGCGTTGAGCTCGTCGGCGGGCGCATCGGAAGCCGGCGTCAGGGCGCGCGCCGCACCGTCCGGAGCCAGCAGCGTCAGTTTGGAGCGTGCGCGATCGATCCGGCTGTTGAAGTGCAGGCGGATCGCCACGGTATCACCGGATATTGTCGCGCCGGTTGCCGGCGAGGACGAGACGATGATGGCGTGGGCCTGGGATGCGTTTGGATGAGCAGAAAACCACAGGGCAGATAGAACGAACGCGATTCGGAAGAACGCGCGCATGATGCTCACTCGCTGTCGACAGCCGCCTGTTTCACCCGCCCCCTGGCGTGTGATCCTTACCGGACGCTATGTTGGCGCGAGTTGGTCGTTCGCAAGGGCGCGCGGAATTTTGATCTGATCACGGATCGCGGAAAGTCGCCGATTGTTGCCGTTGCGACACACCAGGGTGCGATCACCCCGGCGCGGCATCCCTGCTCAGCTGGTCAGGATCGACCATCCGCCGCCGGTCGTTCGGAGCCATGCGGCGATAGAGCACGACCGAGAGCAGCCATGCGATCACGAACAACATGATCACGGCGAAGCCGACATTGGCGAGCGAATCGTTGAGGGTCTCAACCAGCCACCACGGCCCGCCCGACAGACCGAGCCGGTCCGCGATCAGACCGAGCGCCTCGATGCCGCCGATGAACAGCGCAACCGCGACGGAGGCGCCGGTGATCGTGAGATTGTACCAGAGCTTGCGATAGGGATCGACGAAAGCCCAGCGATAGGCACTCACCATCAGCGCGGAATCGGCCGTGTCGACCAGCGCCATGCCGGCGGCGAACAGCGCGGGGAAGACCAGCACCTGCGCGAGCGAGACGCCGCGCGCGGCTTCGGTGGCAGAGATGCCGAGCAGGCCGATCTCCGTCGCGGTGTCGAAGCCGAGCCCGAACAGCAGCCCGAGCGGATACATGTGCCAGGGCCTGGTCACAAGGCGGAACATCGGAGCGAGACATCGCGCCATGAACCCGCGGGCGGCAAGCAGCGCCTCGAGCTGCGCGGCGTCATGGACGCCCTGCTCGCGCACCTCGCGCAGGATCCGCCACAGCCCGGCGAAGATGGCGAGATTGATCGCCGCGATCACCAGCAGGAACAGCGCCGATACCGAGGTGCCGATCAGGCCGCCGATCTCCTTCAGCAGGCCATCGCCGCCGAAGCTCACGACGCCGAGCGCGAGCAGCATGGTTGCGACCAGGACGACCGTGGAATGGCCGAGCGCAAAATAGAGACCGGCGCTGCGCGGCGTATCGCCCGCCTGCATCAGCTTGCGCACGGCATTGTCGATCGCGGCGATATGGTCGGCATCGACGGCATGGCGCAGGCCGAACACCCAGGCCAGCAGAGCAGTCGCCATCACCGTCGGCCGGTCGCCGAACGCTGCGAAGGCGAAAGCCCATACGGCGATGTTGGCGGCGATCAGCCCGCCGAACAGCACGCCAGGCTCGAACGCCTGCCTCAAGACACCACCTGACCGAACCACGCCACCTCCAAGTATGATGTTTATACATATCCATCATACTGGCCAGCAAGAGCCGGGCCATGTTGCTGCGGCGCGGCCGATCGCCCGGGAACGCGCATCTGGGCGCGTTCGTCATTTCGCCGCAGGGTATCCCTTTGACTCCACGACATCAGGCGTCCCAAGCTAGAGTGCACGTAACTTGCATGCCGGTGACGACTTTTTTGTTGAGGTGGAGGCATCTGATGAACGAAAACGACATCCGGGGTCTGATCGCGGAGGTGAAGCACGGCACGCTGTCGCGACGCTCGTTCATCCGGACCATGGCTGCGGTCGGGATCGCAGCGCCGGTCGCAAGCCAGATCCTGCTCTGGAACGACGTGGCGATGGCGGATGCGACGCTCGCGTACAAGCCGACCCAGGCCGGCGGCGGCGGCCCGCTCAAGATCCTGCTCTGGCAGGCGCCCACTTTGCTCAATCCGCATTTCGCGAACGGCACCAAGGACCAGATCGCCTCGCGCGTCTTCTTCGAGCCGCTCGCCGGCTGGGACAAGGACGGCAATCTCATCCCCTGCCTTGCCGCCGAGGTCCCGACCAAGGCGAACGGCGGCCTTGCAGCCGATGGCATGAGCGTGATCTGGAAACTGAAGCAGGGCGTCAAATGGCATGACGGCAAGCCCTTCACCGCCGACGACGTCGTGTTCACCTGGCAATACGCGGCGGATCTCGCAACCGCGGCCTACACCACGGGCTCCTACAAGGACATCAAGGTCGAGAAGATCGACGACCACGCCGTCAAGGTGATCTTCAAGGCGCCGACGCCATTCTGGGCCGACCCGTTCGTCGGCTCGGTCGGCCAGATCCTGCCGAAGCATCATTTCGGCGATTATGCCGGCGCAAAGTCACGCGAGGCTCCCGGCAATCTGAAGCCGGTCGGCACCGGCCCATACAAATTCGTCGAGTTCAAGCCGGGCGACTTGATCCGCGCCGAGCGCAACCCCGATTACCACGTCAAGAACCAGCCGCATTTCGACACGCTCGAGGTCAAGGGTGGCGGCGACGCGGTCTCTGCGGCGCGCGCCGTGCTGCAGACCGGCGAATACGACTATGCCTGGAACATGCAGGTGGAGGAGGAGGTCCTCAAGCGCATGGAGGCGGGCGGCAAAGGAAAGCTCGACGTCACGCCCTCCGGCAACGTCGAGTTCATTATCCTCAACACGACGGACCCGTGGACCGAGGTCGACGGCGAACGTTCGAGCGTCAAGACCAAGCACCCAACGCTGTCCGATCCCGCCGTCCGCCGGGCGATCAATCTCCTGATCGACCGCGACTCGATCCAGAAGTTCATCTACGGACGCGGCGGCGTCGCAACCGCGAGCTTCGTCAACGCGCCCAAGCAGTTCAAGTCGCCCAAGCTGAAATACGAATTCGACGCCGACAAGGCCAACAAGATCCTCGACGAGGCCGGTTGGACCAGGGGCGCGGACGGCATCCGCGAGAAGAACGGCAAGAAGCTCAAATACGTGTTTCAGACTTCGACCAACGCCCCGCGCCAGAAGACCCAGGCCATCATCAAGCAAGCCTGCCAGAAGGCCGGCATCGAGATCGAGATCAAGGCGGTCGCCGCATCGGTGTTCTTCTCCTCTGATGTCGGCAACCCCGACACCTACTCGAAATTCTATGCCGACATGGAGATGTACAACACGACGCAGCCGCAGCCCGATCCGGAGCGCTTCCTGAACCAGTGCGTCTCCTGGGAGATCGCCAGCAAGGACAACAAATGGCTGGGCCGCAACAATTCGCGCTATTCCGATCCCGAGGCCGACAAGGCCTACAAGGCCGCGCAGAACGAGCTCGACCCGGTCAAGCGCGCCGCGCTGCTGATCAAGGTCGACGAGATCTTCTGCGAGGCCAACGTACTCCTGCCCCTACTCTCGCGCCACATCGTCAACGCCGGCGTCAACAACCTGATGGTCGACATGTCGGGCTGGGACGTCACGACGTGGAATCTGGCGAGCTGGTATCGAAGCTCGTAGCCGCAAAGGATGTAGAATGCGTAGCGCCGCGGTCGGTTTGTCGCGGCGCTTCGCAATTCAGCGTGAATGGCTGAACAGGTCCGTCGTGGCGTCGTCGACCGCGATCTCGACCAGCGCGGGACCGCGCGAGGCCAGCGCTTCGCTCAGGATACGGTCGACATCGCCGGCATCGGTGAGGCGCTGGCCCGCGCAACCCATTCCCCTGGCGAGCGCGACGAAGTCGAGCCCGGGCAGGTCGATTCCGGGCGGGTGATGGGCCTGCATGAGCCGGCTGAAAGCACGCATCGCGCCATAGCCTGAATTGTTCATGATCACGAAGGTGATCGGCAACTGGCGTTGCGCGGCGGTCCAGATCGCCTGGATGCAGTACATCGCCGACCCATCGCCGATCAGGGCGACGATGCGGCGGCCGGGACGCGCCAATGCGACACCGACCGAGGCCGGCAGGCTGTAACCGAGTCCGCCGCTCGCCATCGTGTAGAAGCTGTCGGCACCCGGCCTCGGCAGGAATTGTTGAATGGCGGGACGATGCGATGGCGCCTCCTCGACCACGATCGCATCGCGCGGCATCAGCGCCGACAGCCGGCTCAGCGCATAGGTCGGAGGAATCGGATTTTGCGCCGCAGGCGCGGCAGGCCGCGTGCGCGCGGCCGGCATCTCGCGCTTCGCCACGGCGGGCAGCGCCGCCTGAAGCGCGACGAGCGCCTTTGGCAGCGTGCTGATGATGGTGTCTCCAACGGCCGCAGACGCGGCCTCAGTCGGATCGTCGGTGATCTGCCAGACCGGCGTTCCGTCGTCGAGCAATTCGCATTGTCCTTCGACATGGAAGGTGAACACCGGCGCGCCGATCACGACGATCAGATCGGCGTCGCGCAAGGCGCGGGCGAGCCCTCCCGGCGCGGCCGGAAGGAAGCCTGCGAATCGCGGATGCAATTCCGGAAAGCTCGAACGGCTCGACATCGGGCTTGCCCACACCGCCGCCCTCGCCCGTTCGGCGACTGCGATCATCGCATCGACACAGAAGCTGCGATCGATTTCCGGCCCGACGACGAAGACGGGCCTCCTGGCCGACGCGATCGCAGCGCCGAGCCGAACGATCGCCGCCGGGTCCGGCGCAAATTCGGTCGCGATGTGGCGGACCGGCGGAGCCACAGCAGGCCGCGCCCAATCAATCCGACGGCACCGACACGAAGGTCGGGCCGCGTGGATGCTGCATGGCGGTGAGGAAAGCCTGTGCAATGGCCGCGGGGACGTCCTCGGCGCGCGCCGGCTCCGCACTCCATTTCACATAGGGCTTTGGAAATTGCTCGGCATCCTCGGCGAAGAGATAAGGCCGCATCCGCAGCAGGCTGCGCGCCTGCTGGCCTGCCGTCACCACCATCGGCGTCTTGTTGCGAAAGGCCGTGAAGAGATTGCCGAGCGCGTGACCGAGCCCGGCTGCCGAGTGCAGATTGACGAAGGCCGGCCGCCCCGTCGCCTGCGCATAGCCGTCGGCCATGCCGACGACGCAGCCTTCCTGCGGGCCCAGCACGTAATCGATGTCGTCGGGCCAGTCGCCGAGGAAGGCAAGCTCGGTCGAGCCCGGATTGCCGAAGACGCGGTCGACGCCGAAGGAGCGAAGCACACCGAAGGTCGCTTCCCGAACCGTCAGGACTTTGGAGTTCATTGGTCGTTTTCCTTGGGTGCTTCGCTGCTCGCGCAATCAGAACGGATAGTGCTGCGGCTGCGTCTCGATCGTGATCCAGCGCAGATCGGTGAATTCGGCGATCCCGGCCTGGCCGCCGAAGCGGCCATAGCCCGATCCCTTCACGCCGCCGAACGGCATCTGCGCCTCGTCATGCACGGTCGGGCCGTTGACGTGGCAGATACCGCTCTCGATGCGCTGCGCCACCGTCAACGCACGCGCGACGTCGCGGCCGAACACCGCGGCCGAGAGGCCGTACTCGGTGTCATTGGCGAGCCGCACGGCCTCGTCGACGCCGCGGGCACGGATCACGGAGACGACCGGACCAAAACTCTCTTCGGTATAGATCCGCATGCCCGGCACGACGCGGTCGAGCACGGTCGCCGGAACGACCGTGCCGGCGCGTTCTCCGCCCGCGAGCTTGACGGCGCCCTTGGCGATGGCGTCGTCGATCAGCGCGACGACGTGCTTGGCCGGCGCTTCGTCGATCATCGAGCCGACGACCACCGGGCCGGAGCGCGGGTCGCCGGCCGGAAGCGCGCTCGCCTTCTTCGCGAGCTTCTCGACAAAGGACGCGGCCACCGCCTCGTCGACGATCACCCGCTCGGTCGACATGCAGACCTGGCCCTGGTTGATGAAGGCGCCGAACGCCACGGCCGCGACGGCAGCATCGAGATCGGCATCGTCGAGCACGACCAGCGGCGCCTTGCCGCCAAGCTCCAGCAACACCGGCTTGAGGTGGCGTCCCGCGAGCTCGGCAATGACGCGGCCGACGCGGGTCGAGCCGGTGAAGTTGATCCGCCGCACCGCAGGATTGGCGATGAGACGCTCGACCACGGCGGGCGCATCCGCCAGTGCATTGGTCACGACGTTCACCACGCCGGGCGGGAAGCCTGCGTCCTTGAAAACCTCACCAACCAGCCGGTGCGTTCCCGGGCAGATCTCGGAGGCCTTGAGCACCACCGTGTTGCCGCAGGCGAGCGGCGTCGCCACCGCGCGCACGCCGAGAATGATCGGCGCATTCCACGGCGCGATGCCGAGACACACGCCCGCCGGCTGGCGCACGGACATCGCAAGGCATCCCGGCTTGTCGGACGGGATCACCTCGCCTGCGATCTGCGTCGTCAGCGACGCCGCCTCGCGCAGCATGCCGGAAGCGAGCTTGACATTGAAGGCCGACCAGACCTCGGTCGTGCCGATCTCCGCCATCATGATCTTGATGAAGGCATCGCGCCTGGCATCGAGCGCATCGGCCGCCTTCAGCAGCAGCGCGCGTCTTGCGTTGGGGCCAAGCGCAGACCATGCGGGAAGCGCGGCGGAGGCCGCCGCCACCGCGGCATCGGCATCCGAAGTCGTCGCGGCGGCGGCGCGGCTTGCGATCTCCTGCGACAGCGGATTGCGCCGCTCGAACATCTTGCCGGTCGACGCGGCCTGATCCTGGCCGTTGATGAGAAGACTGACGTCCATGAGAACCTCCCTGATGTCTTGCTGATGTCTTGGCCGGGCTCAGCCGAGCAGCCGCGATTTGCTGGTTTCGTGCGCGAAGCCAAGCGCGATCATCGCCGCAAGCGCGAGGGCCACGTAGTAGCCCGTGATCGCGTAGGTGGAGCCCGTCTGCGCAAACAGGCTGGTGGCGACGAGCGGCGCGATGCCGCCGCCGAGCACCGTGCCGAGCTGCTTTCCGATCGACACGCCGGTGAAGCGGATGCGGGTCGGAAACAGCTCCGGGAAATAGCTTCCCTCGGTGCTGAACATCAGCGGATGGATGATGCCCGCGGCAAGGATCACCGCGCCCGTTATCAGAAGCGTATCGCGGCTCGCGACCACGCCGTAGAATGCGAACATCGAGGCGGCCGCGAGCACGACGCCGGCGAGGAACAGGCGCTTGCGTCCGATCCGGTCGGACCAGGCGCCGATCAGCGGCATGGCCACGAGCCCGACGAGATTGGCGAACAGCACGGCTTGCGTGATCACGTCCTTCTGGACACCGAGCTGACGCGTCGCAAACGAGATGGTGAAGATGGCCGTCAGGTAGAAATACGACGTCTGCGCCATCTCGGCGAAGAACACGATGAGGATCGGCCGCCAGTGTCCTTTGATTGCCTCGACAGCCGGCACCTCTTCGGACTCTCCGGCCTCGCGGAAAGTCGTGCTCTCCTCGATGCGCCAGCGCATGTAGACGCCGAGCGCCACCAGCACCGCGCTGATCAGGAACGGCACGCGCCAGCCCCATGACAAGAGGTCCGCCTCAGGCAGCCGCGAGATCGCCAGCGCGGCGAACGAGGCGAGCACGACGCCGACGGGGCCTGCAGCCTGGATCACCGCGGCCGAGAAGCCGCGCCGATGGCCGGGCGCGGTCTCGATCGCCATGAGGATCGCCGCGGTGGATTCGCCGCCGAGCGCAAAGCCCTGGAGGAAGCGCAGCACGACGAGCGCGACGGTCGCGCCCAAACCCGCGCTGGCATAGGTCGGCAACAACCCGATCGACATGGTCGCAAGACCCATGAGCAGCAGCGTGCACAGAAGGACCGACTTGCGGCCGAGGCGGTCGCCGAAATGGCCGAACACGAGACCGCCGAGCGGACGCGCCAGGAATCCGACGGCGAACGTCGCGAACACCGCGATGGTGGCCGTGAGCTGATCGAACTTCGGAAAGAACAGCTGGTCGAACACCAGCGGCGCGATCAGGCCGTAGATGAAGAAGTCGTACCATTCGATCGCGGTGCCGATGGTGCCGGCGATCAGGATGCGCCGGCGGCTGCTGGCCGTCTGCCCGGCGCCGACGGTGGCGACCCGATCGTCGTAGTCCTCGAATGCTCCAGTGGTCATGTTTCCTCCTCCGGTGTCTTGTTGTCTTGTTGTTATTGGCCGCGCTGCCGCATCGGTGCGGCGGCGGAAATTGCTCAGCTTGCCAGCCGCGCGCCGTCGCTCGCGCTGTGCCCGAGCGCACGGGCAAGGACGCGTCCGATATTTCCGGCCTGCGATGCGGCACCGCGCCAGGCCACGATCTGGTCGGGACGTATCAGGGCGAGATCGGCCTCATAGAGGTCGCGCAGAGATGCCGGGAGCTTCACGAGCTTCACGTCGACGCCGAGCTTGCGGACGGCATCCGTGACCGCAGCGCGAGCCGGCGCGACCTCGCCAAACTGGAGCAGCGTCCATTCGAACCCGAACAGGTCGTACAAGGACACGCCGTCCTCCAGCCAGGCATGCGGTGCGCGGCCGCCGGGACAGGCGCTCGGGATGTAGACGTTCGCGGCATCCGGCGGCGGCTGGCTGCCATCGGAGACGATGATCGGCGAGCCGTCGTAGCGTCCGCCGAAGGTGACGCCGGGGATGTTGAACTCGGCGCGGGCATGCTGCTCGAGATAGACGCCCGCCGTCTGCCGCGCCGCGCCGCCGGCGTCCGTGGCGTCCTCGATGTCAGGCGCCGGCGCGAACAGACCGAGGGAATCGGCAAAGCGCCGCGCATAATCGGTGTTGCGCAGCGCCACCGGTCGCCGCTCAATCTCGTAGCTGTCGAGCAGTGTCGCCGGGCTGACACCCTTGACGACGCTGGCAAGCTTCCAGCCGAGATTGACAGCGTCCTCGATCGCGGTGTTGTAGCCGAGCCCGCCGGTCGGCGTGAACAGATGCGCCGCGTCGCCGCCGAGGAACACCCTGCCCCGCTGCATCCCATTCGCGACCAGCGCATGACCGGCGGTCCAGGTCAGGAACGACAGCACCTCGCATTCGATCGGCGCGCCGCAGGCACGCTGGAACGCGGCCCTGGCCTCGTTGACCGTGATCGCATTCTCGTCCTCGCCCGGCCGAAGCTGCGTGTGAAAGGCGAATTCGTCGCGCCCGTTCACCGACGCCATGAAAGCGCGGCGATCGCCGTTGAAGCAATTGTACATCCACGCCTTGGCGTGCGGGACGCTGGCGTAGAACTCCGGCGAACGAAGATAGACCGCCAGCATGCGGCCGCCCATGAAATCGCGCTGCGTCCCGGTTTCGCCGCCGTAGACGATCCCCAGCGATTGCCGGACCATCGAGCGCGGTCCGTCGGCGCCGACCAAAAAATCGGCCCGGACCTGGAAGCGACTGCCGTCATCGAGACATTCGATGTCGCCGACGATGCCGTCGTCGCTTTCGGTGTAGCCGATCAGACGGTGACCATAGTTGAGCTTGATGCCGGCAAGCCGTTCGGCGTGGCGTCGCAACACCGCCTCGACATATTTCTGCGAGACCCGGTGCGGCAGCTCCGCCGCGCTCCAGGAGCCCGACATGCCCTTGATCAGCTCGCCCGCGCGTGATGATGACGGCAACGCAAAGCGCGCCAGCTCGTAAGCCGTATAGCGCGTGAAGTAGGCAACGTCGGTCGGATAATCCGCGGGCAGACCTTCGCGCCTGATCTCGTCGGCGAAACCCAACCGCCGATAATGCTCCATCGAGCGCGCCTGCGTCGCATTGGCTTGCGGATTGAAGGCCGTACCGGGCTTTTCATCGACCAGGATCGCGGACACGCCGCGTCGGCCGAGCTCGTTGGCCAGCATCAGCCCGCAAGGGCCCCCGCCCACGATGAGCACCGCGGCCGTCAGACGTGTTTCCAAGACGCTTCTCCCTACCAGCATTATCTTGCATGGTAAGGTAGCCTGACGATATCGTCAAGTAGCCTGACTAATCGGCATCATCGAGCGTGTCGAACCTCTCGCCATAGACCGCCAACCCCTTCAGGATCGCGTCCATGGTGGCCTTGCCGAGCTCGGCGCGCATCTCCCGCTCGGCGACGTCGACGGCGTCCCGAAACGCATCCAGCCATTTGCGCCCGGCCGGCGTGAACATGACGATGCGCGCGCGCCGGTCGGTCGGGTCCGCGATGCGATCGACGAGACCGAGCTCGGCGCATTGATCGACCAGCTCGCCCATCGCCTGCTTGCTCATGGAGGCGCGGCGGGCGAGCTCGGTGAGCCGCGTCCCCTCCACGTCGAGATTGCGGGTCAGGCTGACATGGGCGATGCGTGTCTCGTCGTGCCCGCGCTCGCTCATCAATTCGAGCACGCGGCCTTCGAAGCGCCGCACGGCGTTGTTGAGCAGGCGACCGATATTGGCATGCCGCCACGCGGTGCCGGATGCTGTGCCGGGGGTCTTGGCTTTCACGAGATCTGCTTTCCGAATCGACCGATCGAGATCGTGCCACGCTAACACAACAGGCAGCCCGGCGCGCTCGTACGGCCGATCAGCGCAGTTGCGTTGGCGGCGAGCGGCGTCGAGCAAAACGCCGCCCGTCATCTCGTGTTTCGGGCGTTCTCGGTAGCGGACCGCGTCTTACTGCGAGCGATCCGAGGTCCAGCCCTTGTACTCGGCGACGTTGTCCCTGGTCACGAGCTTGGACGGCAGGAGCTCGACGGTCGAGGCCGGCTTCTGGCCGTTGAGAATGCCGACACCGACCTGCACGGCCCGCCGCGCCATGAAGAACGGATCCTGCGAAGCCGAGGCCTGGACCTGCGGCGATTGCGGATCTTTCAGCGCGGCCTCGATATCGGGCGCACCGTCCACCGCCGTGATGACAATGCCCGTACGGTTCTGCTGGCGAGCGGCAAGGTCGGTGCCGATCGCCTGCGGGTCGTTGATGGCGAAGATGGCGTCGATCTTGGGGAAGCGCGTCAGATAGCCCTGCGCGACGGTGAGACCGCCCTCGCGCGAGCCCTTGCCGTCCTGATCGCTGGACAGCACCTTGATGCCGGGATTCTTCGAGAAGACGTTCTTGCAGCCGACGACGCGGTCGATCACCGCGGAGACCTGCGGCCCGTTCTCGATGACGACGTCGCCCTTGCCGCCCAGCTTGTCGACGATGTACTGGCAGGAGATCTCGCCGGCCTGCACGTTGTTCGTGGTCACGGTGGCATCGGCGCCTTCGGCCGCGGTGTCGACGGCGACGACGACGATGCCGGCGCCTTGCGCCTTCTTGATCGCCGGCCCGATCGCCTTGGGATCGCCGGGATTGAGCAGGATCAGGTCGACGCCGGCGGCGATGAAATTGTCGATCTGGGTGACCTGCTTGCCGAGGTCGTATTCGAAGCCGACCGCGGTGATCTTTACATTGGGATTGGTCTTCTTCGCCTCGAACTCGGCGCCCTTCGACAGCGCGACGAAGAACGGGTTGCCCATCGATCCCAGCGAGACGCCGATCGACTTGAGCTCCTTGGCGAAGGACGGCGCGGTGCTTAGGGCAAGCGCCATGGCGGCGCCGGCGAGCGTGATCGTCTTCAACATTGGTTTCCTCCCTGGTCTGTCTTCATCCCCGGCACGGCAGACCAGTTGCCGCAACGGAACTTGCATCAAACCACGCGCCCTCAGGTGCGCACCGAACCTTCAGGTTCTGGCGGAGCCCCCTAAGTCCTGGCGGAGCCCTGCAACCGGTAGCGATCGAGTGCCACGGCGCCGATGATCACCAGGCCCTTGATCACATATTGCCAGATGTCGGAGACACCGATGAGGATGAGGCCGTTCGAGAGCACGGCGATGATCAGCGCGCCGACCAGCGTGCCCCAGATCGAGCCGATACCGCCGACGAAGGAGGTGCCGCCGAGGATCACGGCGGTGATGGCATCGAGCTCATAGGACTGACCGAGCTGCAGGCCGTTGGCCGCATAGAGCCGCGCCGCCTGCATGGCGCCGCCGAGCCCGGCGAAAAGTCCGGAGACGCCGTAGACGAAGATTAGCACGGCCCAGACCTTGATGCCGGCAAGCCGCGCCGCGCTTTCATTGCCGCCCACCGCGTAGATGTGCACGCCGAGCACGGTCCGGCGCAGCACCAGCCACGAGACGAAGATGACGAACAGGGCGATCACCGAGAGCCACGGGATCGACGCGACGCCAGGGATGAGCGTCAGCGAGCCGTTGCCGATGAAGGCATAGGGAATGGAGGGGTTGAACACGGTGGTGTCGGCCCCGAGCAGCCGCGCCAGACCGCGCACCGCGGTGAGCGAGCCGAGCGTGACGATGAAGGGCGGCAGGCGAAGCAGCGCGATCAGCGCGCCGTTGACGACCCCGAAGCCAAGGCCCGTGAGCAGCGCAGCCGGCAGCCACAGCATCCCAAGCTCCGGCAGCTTGGAGAGCGTCAGCCCGGCCATCGCGGAAGCCGCCAGGATCGAGCCGACCGAGAGGTCGATGCCGCCGGTGAGGATGACGAAGGTCATGCCTGCGGCGAGCACGGTGTTCACCGCGGCCTGCTGCAACACGATGCCGAGATTTTGTCCGGTAAAGAAGCGGCCCTCGGAAAGAACATGAAAGCCGATACAGAGGATCAGCAGCACCGGCAGCATCCCGAGCGCGCTGATCAGCATCCGCATCCGCTGGCGCCGTGTCTCTGCGGCGGCGCCGTTGGTCGTCGCCGGGGCGGGCTGGGCCTCCGAAGCACCATTGTCAGGCATCGATATGCTCCATCCCCGTGGCAAGCGCCATAATGTCTTCCTGCGTCAGCGGCGAATTCGGGCCGCGGGTGACCTCGCCGGCGATGTGCCCACTACGCATCACGACGACGCGGTCGCAGATGCCGATGATCTCGGGCAGATCGGAGGAGATGACGAGAATCGCGGTGCCGGCCTTGGCGAGATTGTCGATGATCGAATAGATCTCGGACTTGGCACCGACGTCGACGCCACGCGTCGGCTCGTCGAGGATGAGGACCTTGGGCGCAATGGCGAGAAGGCGCGACAGCAGCACCTTCTGCTGGTTGCCGCCGGACAGGCCGCCGGCGGGGACACCGACATTGGCGGCGCGGATGCTGAGCCCGACGAAGGCCCGGTCGGCGCGCTCACGCGCCTTATCGCGATCCAGGACCCAGCCGAGCTTCGCATCGCGTCCGAGCACGGCGAGATTGATGTTGTCGAGGCACGACATGTCCAGGAACAAGCCGAGCGCCTTCCTGTCCTCGGTCAGATAGGCGATGCCGGCCTCGAGCGCCTCGCCCGGCGTGCGGATCTCGACCGGACGTCCCTCCAACTCGAGCCGGCCGGAGGTTTTCGACGCCGCGCCGATGATGAGATGCGCAAGCTCGGTGCGGCCGGCGCCGATCAGGCCGGCAAGCCCGACCACCTCGCCCGCATGCACGGTCAGCGAGCAACCCTTGACGCGCTGGCCGTCGGCCATGTCGATCGCCGAGAGCACGGGATGTCCCCGCCCCGCTTCGGGATCGTGATCCTTCTTGTAGAACGAGGAGACGTCGCGCCCGACCATCAGCCGGACGATGGTGTCGGCGCGGATCTCAGGCTTGTCGAGTGAGCCGACCAGCCGGCCGTCGCGCAGCACGGTGACGCGGTCGCCGAGCGCATAGACCTCGTCCATGCGATGCGAGATGTAGATGATCGCAAGCCCCTCGGAGCGAAGCTGGCGGACCAGCGCGAACAGCCGCTCGCTTTCGGCGGCCGACAACGATGTGGTCGGCTCGTCCATGATAAGGATCTTTGATCTGGCGTGCAGCGCACGCGCGATCTCGACCAGTTGCCGCTGGCCCATGGAGAGGTGCGCCACCAGCGTCGACGGCAGGAAGTCCGCACCCAGCCGTTTCAGGATCGGGCCGACGCCCTCGCGCATGGCGCCGCGTGCCAGCAAGCCTGCGCGCGACATCTCCCGTCCCAAATAGATGTTCTCGGCAACACTGAGATTGGGCGCCAGCGACAGCTCCTGATAGATGATGGAGATGCCCGCGGCGCGGCCGCCGAGCGGACCTTCGATCCGCACCGGGTGTCCTTCGATGCGGATCTCGCCGCCGGGATCAGGCCGGTAGGCGCCGGACAGGATCTTCATCAGCGTCGACTTGCCGGCGCCGTTCTCCCCCATCAGCGCATGAATTTCGCCGGCATAGACGGTGAGATCTACGGCACGCAGCGCCCTGATGCCGAAGAAGGTCTTTGAGACCCCGCGCATCTCGAGGATCGGATCGTTCATCGTGCCTCCCGGCGCACAATGCGTTTCCCACCCGCGTCTCAATCAGTCTGTCAGCGCGGTTCGCGCATTAAACAAAAGGCCGCAGGCCAGGGCAATACCGAACAGACGGGAATGCAGCATCAAGGCGAGGCTAGTGGCGCGGCCGATACAGTTCGCGCCAGGCCGGAAGCCGCTCGGCATAGGCATCGGCCAGTCCAGCGTCGGGTTCAAACGTCTCGACGCGCTGCGGCCGCGTGCACACGGCGGCGATTGCCTCACCCGTGACAGCAAGCCGCCCCAATCTTGCCGCACCGAACGCCGCGCCGGTCTCGCCTCCGGCGAAGCGATGGATCGGAATGTTCAGCACGCCCGCCAGCACCGCGAGCCAGTACGGGGATCGTGAACCGCCGCCAATGACATCGGCTTCGGCAATCGCAATGCCGGCATCCGCAAGCACGTCGCGGCAATCGGCGAGCGCGAAGGCAACGCCCTCGAGCACCGCCTGCACGATCTCCCCGCGATCGGTGCCATGGCTCAAACCGTCGAGCATGCCGCGCACGGCGGGATCGTCGTGAGGCGTCCGCTCACCTGCGAGATACGGCAGGAAGCTCACCGGCGACGGCGCCTGCGGGCGCGCTCCAAGCGGCGCCAGCAACTCGGCTTCGGTGACGCCAAACAGGCGCGCAGCCCAGGCGAGGCAGGAGGCGGCCGAGAGGATCGCGCCGGCCTGAATCCACATGCCGGGAATGGCGTGGCAGAACGTGTGCACGACGCGATCGGGATTGGCGGCTATTCTGTTGGTCGGCGCCAACAAGGCACCCGAGGTTCCCAGCGATACGAATGCGGTTCCCGGCTCGATCGCGCCGATACCGACGGCGCCGGCCGGATTGTCGCCGGCACCGCCCGCGATGATCGGCGGCCTGGCCATGCCCCAGCGCCGCGCGAGCTCGCTGCGTAGCGTCGTTGCCGGCGCGCATCCCTCGACCAGACGCGGCATGTGATCGCGCGACAGGCCGGTTGCTGCCAGTGCGGCGTCCGACCAATCCCGGCGCGCAGCGTCGAGCCAGAGCGATCCCGATGCATCCGAGACATCCTCGATGGCCTCGCCTGATAGCACCAGGCGCAAATAGGCCTTCGGCAGCAGAACGAGTTTCGTCGCCGCAAAGATCTCCGACTCGTGCGTCGCGATCCAGAGCAGTTTTGGCGCGGTGAATCCAGCCATCGCCTTGTTGCCCGTCACAGCACGCAGCGCAGGCCAGCGCTGCTCCAGGATACGGCACTCGGCGGCAGCGCGTCCGTCGTTCCAGAGGATGCAGGGCCGCAAGGGTCTCAAGCTCGAGTCGAGCAGCGTGGCGCCATGCATCTGGCCGGACAGTCCGATGCCCCGGACCGCCGCCAACGCGTCGGCGTGCGACGCCTTCAGGGCATCCAGCGTGGCAAAGGTCGCATCGATCCACTGCGCGGGGTCCTGCTCGTAATAGCCCGATTGCGGCGAGGCGGTCGCAAGCAGCCGGCTCTCGCTTGCAATCACGCGCTGGGCATCATCGACGAGAACGGTCTTGACCGCCGAGGTGCCGAGATCGATGCCGAGATACATGGATGCTTCCCGTCTACTTCGTCGCGTCGATCCATATCCCCGGCTCCGAATGCTCGCGGATATGGGCGACCAGGAAGTCGGAGAAGACCCTGATCTTGGCGGGCAGGCCGGCGCGGTTCTGATAGGCGATGTTCATGGTGAGCAGCGGCAGCTCCCAATCCATCAGGACCGGAACGAGACGGCCCGCCGCGATGTCGTTCTGAACGATGTAGAGCGGCTGGATGAGGATGCCGAGCCCGGCGAGTGCCGCACCGCGGATGACCTGGCCGTCATTGCTGTCGAGCGTCGGCGCGATGCGGACAGTCTGCGCGCCATGGCCTTTGCGCAGGCGCAGTGAATAGGGATCGTTGGCGAGATTGTAGACCAGCATGTTGTGGCGAGCGAGATCGGCTGGCTGTTCAGGCGCGCCGCAGCTTGCGAGATAAGAGGGCGCGGCCGCGAGCACGCGCCGCATCTGGCCGATGCGGCGGACGATGATGTTCGAATCCGGCTCCTGCTCGCGCGTGCGGATCGCCACATCGATGCCGGCCTCGATGAAATCAGGATAGCGGTTGGCGGTCGTGATCTGCACGTTGAGCTTCGGGTAGCGCGCGCGGAAGGCGGGCAGCATCGGCGCGAGATAGATCACCGCAAAGGACAGCGAACTGGTGACCCGCAGCATGCCTTGCGGCGACAGTGCGCGATCGCTGACGATGTCCTCGGCTTCCGCCAATTCGCTCAAGACCCGGCTGGAGCGCTCCAACAGCTCCTGTCCCGCCTCCGTCAACCACAGCCGGCGCGTGTTGCGCTCGATCAGGCGAACGGCGAGGCGCTCCTCGAGCGCGCTGAGATGGCGGCTCGCGGCTGCGTTCGACATGCGCAGCGCCTCGGCGGCCTTGGACAGGCTGCCGAGCTCGGCCGTCTTGGAAAACACCTCCAGCTGGAGCAGGCGGTCCATTTTTTCGCAAACAGGAAAAGAGACTTGCGATTATTGGTCTTTATTTCCGTCTTCCGCAAGCCAAAATGGCCAGAACACAAGCAGAATAGCAGGCGAGGAAGCAGGGAAATGTCGGGCCCGATCAGGCACATCGTGATGTGGCGGCTGCGTGGGGAGACCCAAGAGGAGCGCTCCGCCGCCCGGATCAAGGTCAAGACCCTGTTCGAGGGCCTCAAGGGCCGGATCGACGGCCTCACCCATATCGAAGTTGGCATGGACGTCAGTGCCGTCGACTACGCCTGCGACGTGGTCCTCTTCTCCGAATTCACCGACCAGGCCGCGCTCAGCGCCTATGCCAATCACCCCGAGCATTTGCGCGTCCGCGAGGCGCTGGGCGACTTGCGGATCGGACGCTTCCAGGTCGATTATCCCATCAAAGAGACCGGCGCATGATCGGTTCGTTCACCTTTGAAAACCTGCCCTGCCGTGTCGTGTTCGGCAGCGGAACGCTGGCTTCGGCCAAGGCCGAGGTCGAACGGCTCGGCGGCAAACGCGCGCTGGTGCTGACAACGCCGCAGCAGGAGGCCCAGGGCAAGAGCCTGGGGGCCGCGCTCGGCCCGCTCTATGCCGGCATCTTTCCTGGCGCCACCATGCACACGCCGGTCGAGGTCACGGAGCGCGCGCTCGCAGCGATGAAGGCGTGCGAGGCCGACTGTGTCGTCTCGCTCGGCGGTGGCTCGACCACCGGCCTCGGCAAGGCGCTGGCCCTGCGCACCGGCGTCAACCAGCTCTGCATTCCCACCACCTATGCCGGGTCGGAGATGACACCGATCGTCGGCCAGACCGAGAACGGCCTGAAGACCACGGTGCGCGACGCGGCGATACTGCCGGAGACCGTGATCTACGATGTCGACCTCACCCTGACGCTGCCGGCGAGCCTGGCTGCGACATCAGGCATCAACGCGATCGCGCATGCGGTCGAAGCGCTCTATGCACGCGACACCAATCCCGTGACCTCGCTGATGGCGGAAGAAGGCATCCGCGCGCTGGCGCGCGCCCTGCCCGCAATCGCTGCGAAAAGCGACGATCGCGAGGCCCGCACCGAAGCACTCTATGGCGCATGGCTGTGCGGCGTCTGCCTCGGTACCGTCGGCATGGCGCTGCACCACAAGCTCTGCCACACGCTCGGCGGCACTTTTGATCTGCCGCATGCGGAGACCCATACCATCGTGCTGCCCCATGCGCTGGCCTACAACGCGCCGGCCGTGCCCGACGCTATGGCCCGCATTTCGCGCGCGATCGGCGCTGCCGATGCATCGCAGGGTCTCTACGACCTTGCGAAGGGACTGGGCGCAAAGCTGGCGCTACGCGATGTCGGCATGCCCGAAAGCGGCATCGACAAGGCGGCCGATCTCGCCGTCACGAACGCCTATTGGAACCCGCGCCCGCTCGAGCGCAATGCCATCCGCGACCTGATCGCACGCGCCTGGGCCGGCGAGCCGCCGGGCGCCGCCAAAGCGGCGGCGTAACGCGATGCGGCGCACGCTGATCAGATCGGCCACCGTCATCAGCATGGATGACGCGATCGGCGACCTCGGCACCGGCGACGTGCTGGTCGAGGGCAGCCGCATCGTCGATGTGCGGCCGTCGATCGACGTCGCGGCCGACACGGAGATCGTCGACGGCAGGGGCCGCATCGTCATTCCCGGCCTCATCAACGCGCATATGCACACCTGGCAGACGGGCTTGCGCGGCTTTGCCGCGAACTGGACGCTGCTGGAATATTTCCGCCGCATGCATGCCGGTCTCGCGACTGTGTTCCGGCCCGACGACATCCATATCGCAACGCTCGTCGGCGCGCTGAACCAGATCAACCACGGCGTCACCACGCTGGTCGACTGGTGCCACAACAACCCGACGCCCGATCACACCGACGCCGCCGTCCGCGGCCTGATCGAAAGCGGCATTCGCGCCGCCTTCTTCCACGGCTCGCCCAAACCGGAGCCGAAGCCGGGCGAGCCGCATTTCTCGGAAGTGCCGCATCCGCGCCGCGAGGTCGAGCGGCTGCTGGCAGGTCCCCTCGCCGATCGCGACGGCCTCGTCACGCTCGGGCTCGCCATTCTCGGTCCGCACTACTCGACGCTCGATGTTGCCATGCACGATTTCCGCCTGGCGCGCGAGCTGAACCTGATCGCATCCATGCATCAGGGCGGCGGACCAGCCAAGACGCCTGATGGCTGGGAGAAGCTGATCGAGGCCGGCCTCGTCGGCCCCGGCATCAACATCGTCCATGGCAACGATCTGCCCGACACCTTGCTGGATCGGATGATCGATCTCGGCGTGTCGTTCTCGGTGACGCCCGAGAACGAAATGATCCAGGGCCACGGTTTTCCGATCACCGGGCGGCTGCTCAAGCGCGGCGTGCGGCCGACCATCGGCATCGATCTCGAATCCGTGCTGGCCGGCGATCTCTTCTCCGCCGCCCGCGTTGCCCTGTCGATGCAGCGGGCGCTCGACAATGCGCAGTCGCGCAAAGCGAGCGGCACCATTCCGGCGAGCACCACGATCCCCGTGCGGGAAGCGCTGCGTTGGATCACGACGGAGGGCGCCCGCATGCTCGGCCGCGAACACCGGATCGGATCGCTGACGCCGGGCAAGCTCGCCGACCTCGTCATCATCAACGCCTCCGATCTCAATCTCGTCCCAATGCACGATCCCGTCGCGACCGTGGTGATGCAGACGAGCCTTGCCAATATCGAGTCCGTCATGATCGGCGGCGCCTGGAAGAAGCGGAACGGCCGGCTGCTGGTCGAGGGGCTGGAGACGAAGAAGGAGCTGCTGGCGCAATCCGGCCGGCGGCTCGTTCAGGACATCGAACGACAGGGACGCGCCGCCTGACGACGCCAATGGATAACAACAATGACTGACACGCCAAAGAGCGTCGCTTTCGTCGGGATCGGCAAGATGGGCCTGCCGATGTCAGCGCTCGTCGCCAAGGCCGGCTACGCCGTCACCGCATTCGACCAGAGCGCGGCGCGGATCGATGAGGCTCGCGCGCAGGGCATTGCGATTGCCGCCTCGCCGACCGAGGCCGTTAGCGGCAAGGCCGCCGTCATTACGTCTCTTCCCGATGACGCCGCCCTGCGCGGCGCCCTGCTCGGCCCTACCGGCCTGATCGCCGCGATGGCGCCCAAAACCGTTCTGATCGAGACCAGCACCGTGAGCGTCGAGGCATCGACCGAAGTTGCAACCGCAGCGCAGGCGCGCGGTATTGCCTATCTGCGCTCCCCGGTCTCCGGCAATGCCAGCATCGTTCATACCGGCGCCCTCACCTGCTTCGTCTCAGGTCCGAAGGACGCTTTCGAAAGCGCAAAGCCGCTGTTCGCAGCCTTCACCCGCGCCCAGACTTATCTCGGGCCGGCCGAGGAAGCCCGCTACGCAAAGCTCTCGGTCAATCTGATGATCGCGGTATCGGCGGCGATGATGGCGGAGAGCCTGGCGCTGGCGCGCAAGGGCGGCATCGCCTGGCAGGACATCTTGAAGGTGCTCGACGACAGCGCGGTCGCCTCCCCTATGGTCAAGTACAAGACCGCGCCGCTGCGCACGCGGGACTTCGAGTCCACCTTCTCCTGCAAGCAGATGGCCAAGGATCTCGATTTGATCCTCGGCGCCGGCCACGCCGTCGGCGTGCCGCTGCAGCTCGCCGCACAAGTACGCGAGACCTATGGCTCGCTGGTCGCCCAGGGCGACGGCGACACTGATTTCATCGCGACCGTCAAGCATCTCGAGCGGTTGTCCGGCCTCGGTGAGCCCAAACTCTGATCCACGGAGCCCCCTATGCGTAACTTCAACGAGAACACGATCACGGACGCGGTGCTGGAGCGGATCGCGGGCGCAACCGATCCGCGCATCAAAGAGGTCAGCGAAGCGCTGGTGCGGCACTTGCACGCCTTCGTCCGCGAGGTGCGGCCGACCCAGAAGGAATGGGAGTACGGCATCGACTTCCTGACCCGCACCGGGCACATGTGCGACGACAAGCGCCAGGAGTTCATCCTGCTGTCGGACACGCTCGGCGTTTCCATGCTGGTCGATGCGATCAATCATCCGGTGCCGGAGGGCGCGACCGAGACGACCGTGCTCGGCCCGTTCTTCGTCCAGGCCGCACCGGAGAAGGACAGCGGCTCGGATATCTCCGGCCCGATGGAAGGCGATCCGATGCTGGTCACCGGCTCGGTCTCGACCGTCGACGGCAAGCCGCTCGCGGGTGCCGTCGTGGATGTCTGGCATTCCGACGATGACGGCTATTACGATGTGCAGCAGCTCGACCAGATCGGCGATCTCGCGATGCGCGCGCGCTTCCACACCGACAGCAACGGCCGCTTCCATTTCTGGTCGATCAAGCCTGCCGCCTATCCGATCCCGCATGACGGCCCGGTCGGCGACATGCTGGAGGCGCAGGGTCGCCATCCGTGGCGGCCGGCGCATGTGCATTTCATGATTTCGGCGCCCGGTTTCGAGCAGCTGGTGACGCATGTGTTCGTCGCCGGCGACCAGTATCTCGACAGCGACGTGGTGTTCGGCGTCAAGGACAGCCTGATCCGCGAATTCGTTCGTCATCCCGCCGGCCGTGCGCCGGATGGTCGCATGGTGGACAGCGACTACTTTCATCTCAACTATGATTTCGGCTTGAAGCAGGTTGCGAGCAGCGCAAGAGCCGCCTAAGCCAAACGACAACGCAGCGGGCCGATAAGAGTCCGTGATCGGGGCAGACAGGGAGCAAGGATGGGACCGCGGGTCAGCACGAGCATATTGGCCGATCGCCTCACCGGCATGATCGGTCCGCGCGCGAGCGTTGCGCGCGGCGTGCTCGATCAGCATGGGCAGAGCGAGTCGCATTATCGCAATTTGCCGCCTGACATCGTCGTCTTCCCCGAGACGACGCAGGAGGTGGCCGAGATCGTGAAGCTGTGCGCGAGCGCGGGCATGCCGATCGTCCCGTTCGGCGCCGGGACCTCGCTCGAAGGCAATGCCGCGGCGGTCGCGGGAGGCGTCTGCTTCGACTTCGCGCGCATGAACAAGGTGCTGGCGGTCCACGACAGCGACATGGATGTCGTGGTGCAGCCCGGCATCACCCGCAAGCAGCTCAATGCGGAGCTGCGCAACACCGGCCTGTTCTTCCCGATCGACCCCGGCGCCGACGCCTCGATCGGCGGCATGACCTCCACCCGCGCCTCCGGCACGATGGCGGTGCGCTACGGCACCATGAAGGACAATGTCATGGCGCTGGAGGTGGTGCTCGCGGACGGGCGCGTGATCCGGACAGCGAAGCGCGCGCGGAAGTCGGCCGCCGGCTATGACCTGACGCGCATGTTCGTCGGTGCCGAAGGCACGCTCGGCGTCATCACCGAGATCACGCTGAAGGTGCATCCCGTGCCGCAGGCGATCTCGGCCGCGGTGTGCAGCTTCGACACCCTGCACGATGCCGTCGACACCGCGATCTCCGTGATCCAGTCCGCGATCCCCGTGGCGCGCATCGAGCTGGTCGACGATGTCATGATGCGCGGCATCAACGCCTACGCCAAGCTCGGATATCGCGAAGCGCCCACCCTGTTCTTCGAATTCCACGGCTCGGAAGCCTCCGTCGCCGAGCAGGCCGAGGCAGCACAGGCCATCGCTGCCGACCATGGCGGCCACGGCTTTGCCTGGGCCAAGGCACAGGAAGACCGCAGCCGGCTCTGGCACGCCCGCGACAACACGCTCTATGCGGGCCTGGGCCTGCGGCCCGGCGCCCGCGCGGTGATCACCGACGTCTGCGTGCCGATCTCGCGGCTGGCGGAATGCCTCACCGAAACGCGGCGCGATGCGGATGAGCACGGCTTCACTGCGCCCATCGTCGGCCATGTCGGCGACGGCAATTTCCACATGCTGATCCTGATCGATCCGGCCAAGCCCGAGGAGGCCGAAGGCGCCAAGGCGCTGCAGGCCCGCATGGTCGCCCGCGCCATCGCCATGGACGGCACCTGCACCGGCGAGCACGGCATCGGGCTCGGCAAGATCGACTATCTCGCTGACGAGCTCGGCGAGGCCGTGGATGTCATGCGATCGATCAAGACGGCGCTCGATCCTGATGGACTGATGAACCCTGGAAAGATCTTTGCAGGCGGAGCCAAGGCATGAGTGATAAGGCATGAGCGACGCGCTCCCGATCGAAGTCACCTCGCCTGTCCCGCTGCTGGAGCTGCGCGGCATCAGCAAGGAGTTTCCCGGCGTCAAGGCGCTGGATGACGTGTCCTTTGCCGTCTATCCCGGCGAAGTTCACATGCTGCTCGGCGAGAACGGCGCCGGCAAGTCGAGCCTGATGAAGGTGCTGTGCGGCGCCTACCGCGCCGACGCCGGCGAGTTCTACTATAACGGCGAGAAGGTCGCGATCTCATCCACCGCCGACGCGCAGCAGCTCGGCATTGCCGTGATCTTCCAGGAATTCTCGCTGGTCCCCTATCTCGACATCGCCCAGAACATCTTTCTGGGACGCGAGCCGAAGGGCCGGATTCCCGGCACCATCGACCGCCGCAGGATACTGGCCGATGCGAAGCGCGTGCTCGACACGATCGGCTTCGATATCGATCCCTCCACCACCGTCGACAAGCTAGGGGTGGCACAGCAGCAGATGGTCGAGATCGCCAAGGCGATCAGCCAGAATGCCCGCATCCTCGTGATGGACGAGCCGACCGCGGCGCTGTCCGACCGCGAGACCGAGCTCTTGTTCGCGCTGATCGCGCGGCTGAAGGCGGACGGCGTCTCCATCGTCTACATCTCGCACCGCATGGCCGAGGTGTTCGCGCTCGGCGACCGCATCACGGTACTGCGCGACGGCCGGCGCATCGACGGCGTCCGACCGGCCGACGTCACGCCGGACCAGCTCGTCCGCATGATGGTCGGCCGCAACGTCGACATGACCTATCCGCGAAATTTTGCCGACAAGCCCGGCGAACTGCTGCTCGAGGTCAAGGGCCTGACTTCGTCCACCGGCATCGCCGACATCAACATCGAGGTGCGGCGGGGCGAGATCGTCGGCCTGTGCGGTCTGGTCGGCTCCGGCCGCAGCGAGGTCGCGCGCGCCATCTTCGGCGCTGATCCCGTGACCTCAGGCGAGATCGTCTTCGACGGCAAGACCATGTCGGGCGAGCCTGATCTGTCCGCCCGCCGTGGCATCGCACTGATCCCGGAGAGCCGCAAGAGCGAAGGTCTCGCGCTGCTCCGGTCCGTCGGCGACAATCTGGTGGTGTCCGCACTCAAGAAGCTTTTTCCGAGCGGCCTGTTCGACCAGCGCAGCGCGCAGCGCACCTCCGACGGCCTGATCCGGCAGCTGCGCATCGCGACGCCCAGCGCGCGGCAGACCGTCGGCCTGCTCTCCGGCGGCAACCAGCAGAAGGTCGTGATCGGGAAGTGGCTCGCTGCCGGGTCAAAGCTTTTCATCTTCGACGAGCCGACGCGCGGCATCGATATCGGCGCCAAGTCCGAGATCTTTGCACTGATCGACCGGCTGGTCGCCGAGGGCGCGGCGGCGCTGATGATCTCGTCCGAGCAGGTCGAGATCTGCCATGTCTGCGACCGCGCCTATGTGATGCGCGAGGGGCGCATCGCCGGACATTTGACACGCAACGAACTGACCGAGGAGAACATCGTGCGACTGGGGATGCATCATGCGTGAGGCCGCGGTCGTCTCGGAGCCCAATCCGCTGCAACGGATTCCCGGCGTTGCCATCGTGCTGGTGCTGCTGATCGCGCTGTTCAGCGCGATCGCGCCCGGCTTCCTGTCGGTCGCCAACCTTTCCAACGTGCTGGTGCAGTCGACCATCCTGACCATGCTCGCACTGCCGATGACCTTGATCATCATGACCGAGGGGCTCGACTTGTCGATGGGTGCGGTGCTGACGCTGACCTCGCTCTGCGTCGCGATCGTGTCGCTCGCGACCAAGTCGATGCTGCTCGGCCTTGGCGCCGGCCTCCTCGTCGGCGCGGCCTTCGGCGTCGCCAACGGCTGGCTGATCGCGATCCTTGGCATCCCGCCCTTCGTCGCTACGCTCGGCACACTCGGCATGGCGCAGGGCCTCTCGCTGATCGTCAGCGACGGCCAGAGCGTGGTCGGCATCCCCCACAGCGTGCGCGACATCTACTCGGCGACGTTGCTCGGCGTGCCCGTGCCGATCGTGATGGCGCTGGTAACTTACGCAGCGTTCCACGGCCTGCTCTATCACACCCGCTTTGGCACCTACATCTTCGCGCTCGGCGGCAATCGCGAGGCGCTGCGCTATGCCGGTCTCTCGCCGAACAAGCTGCTGATCGCGGTCTACGCAATCGGCGGCGCCATGGCCGGCATCGCCGGCTTGCTGATGACCGCGCGGATGAATTCCGGCCACCCGACCGCCGGCCTTGGCCTCGAATTCGATGCGATCGCCGCCGTCGCCGTCGGCGGCACCTCGTTCGAACGCGGCAATGGCTGGCTGCTCGGCACGCTCCTCGGCGTGCTCTCCGTCGGCGTCTTGCGCAACGGGCTGAACCTGATCTCGCTGCCGTCCTCGGTGCAGGTCGCAAGCGTCGGCGTGCTCGTGATCGTTGCCCTGTTCCTCGATGGCCTCCGGAGCCGCGCATGACCGACATCACCAAAGAGGCGATGATGCCGCCCCGCTCGTTCCTGTCGCAGGATGCGATCCAGGTGTTCTATCGCCTGCTCGCCGCGCTCCTGATCTGCGCGGTGCTCGCCGTGCTCAGCGATTCCTTCCTCAGCCTCGGCAACATCCTCAACGTGCTCCGGCAGGCGAGCCTGACCTTCTTCATCGCCTCCGGCCTGACGCTGGTGGTGCTTACTGCCGGCCTCGATCTCTCCGTCGGCGCCAATGTCGCGCTGTCGGCCTGTATCGCCGGCACCGTGATCCACAAGACCGGCTCGCCTGCGCTCGGCATCCTCACCGGGCTTGCCTGCGGCGGCATCGTGGGCCTGCTCAACGGCATCATGGTCACCGCGCTCCGCATCCCCTCCTTCATTGCCACCTACGGCATGCTCTGGGTGCTGAACGGCCTCACCTATTGGTACATGGCGGGCGAGACCCTGCACGGCTTCCCGGCGGGCTTCCGCCAGATCGGCAGCGGCTATCTGTTCGGCCTGCCCATCCCGGTCTATCTGCTGCTGGTGTTTCTCGGGATCGGAACGCTGTTCGCGCAACGCACGATCTGGGGCCAGGAGATCTACGCGATCGGCGCCAATCCGGTCGCAGCACGACTATCAGGTATCCCCGTCGCGCGCCGCTTGCTGCTGGTCTACGCGGTCTCCGGCACCATGGCGGGCCTTGCCTCGATCATCTTCCTGTCGCGCCTCAATTCGGCGGAAGCCGACATCGGCGAAAGCCTGACGCTGCCGGCGATCGCGGCTGTGCTGATCGGCGGCACCTCGCTGTTCGGCGGCGTCGGCACCGTGTTCGGCACCTTCATCGGCGCGCTGATCCTGACGCTGGTGCTGAACGGCATGAACCTTTTGTCGGTCAGCGCCAATTGGCAGCCGCTGGTGACAGGCATCATCGTCATTCTCGCGGTCTGGCTCGACATGAAGACGCGCCGCCGCGCGCAATGAGTTTTAGAAATCCAACAAGCAAGATCAGGGATGGAGGCAATATGAAATTGAGACTGGACTATCTGGCGCTGCCGCTGCTGATGGCGGCCGCGTTCACGACCGGGGCGCGCGCCGACGGCGAAACCATCGCCGTCTTCACCAAGAACCAGACCAACCCGTTCTTCCAGACGGTACGGGTCGGCGCCGACAACATGGCCAAGGCGCTGAACGCTAAGACGCTGCAGTACATCCCGACCAAGCCGGACTCGATCCCCGAGCAACTCAGCCAGATCGAGGACGTCGTGGTGAAGAAGCCGAGCGCGATCGTCTTCACGCCGGTCGACTACAAGGCGATGGTGCCGGGTGTCGAGAAGATCAACGATGCCAAGATCCCCGTCGTCAACATCACCGACCGCTCCGCCGGCGGAAAATTCCTCTCCTTTGTCGGCGCCGACGATTACAGCCTCGGCCTCGAGACCGCGCGGTTCCTGCTCAAGACGCTGGGCGGCAAGGGCAATATCGTCATCATCGAGGGCGTCAAGGGCTCGCTGACCAATGTCGATCGCGTGCGCGGGTTCAACGACGCGCTGAAGGAGACGCCGGGCGCCAAGCTGCTGGTCTCGCAACCCGGTAACTATCAGCGGCTCCAGGCGCTTCAGGTGATGGAGAACCTGATGCAGTCGAATTCGCAGATCGACGGCGTGTTAGCTGCCAACGACGCCATGGCGGTCGGCGCGATCGAGGCACTCGACGGCGCCAACCGCAAGGCGCAGGTGATCGGCATCAACGGCACCAAGGAGGCGATCGACGCGATCAAGTCCGGCAAGCTGCTCGCGAGCGGCGACTACAACGGGTTCGCGCAAGGCTGCCTCGGCACCATGATGGCTGTCCGCTCGCTGCGCAATCAACCCGTCATCAACGAGATCGTGCTGAAGCCGACCGTCATCACCAAGGACAATTTTGGGCCGTTCGACGTCCCGCTGGAGCAGCGGAGCTGCCCGACCTTCGAGGACGCCGGCAAGCTCGGCGGCAAATAGACGCCCCATCGCGACAAGCCCGGACGGCCGCCCCGCGCGGCCGTCCCAAGAACCGAAGCAAGAAAACGGAGAACACCATGCTCTTTGCCATACATGCCCTCGACCGCGCCGGCGCGCTTCCCACCCGGCTTGCGAACTACGACGCGCACAAGGCCTTCCTCGGCGACACCTCGCGTTTCGGCATCAAGATTGTGATGTCGGGACCACTCGTCTCCGACGACGGCGGGACCATGATCGGCAGCCTGTTCCTGGTCGAGGCCCCCACGCGTGCGGAAGTCGAGGCCTTTAACCGCGCGGACCCCTTCGCAGCGGCCGGCATCTGGGAGAAGGTCACGATCACCGGGTTCATCCGGCGACAAGGATAGATCGCCCGGCCTTGATTGGAGCCACGGATGAACGAACGCGGGCCCGGGCGGGCGGTCTGCATCTCCTTACGCGATCCCAAGCGCAGCCTTTGTCCGCGGCCGGAGCTCCTGTATAATGCTCGCGAGGAGGGATCGCGATGAAGGCTTTCATCCTTGCCTGTGTTGCGACGATCGTCATCACGATGGCCGGAGTTGCCGTGCTCGACAGCCTACAGCAACCCGTCGCAGAAGCCTTTGCGACGACGGGCGTGCGGCTCTAAACGCGATGAGATTTGGATGAATCGTCATCGCGCTTTAGGCTATTGTTTACGCATGATCTTTCCGGAGAACCGCTTCGTGCTTTAGGCAATACTCCGTCAGCTCTATTCGGCTGCGGACGCAGCATGGCGAGGCTGCGGCCGAGAATCGTTCGGGCCGCTCCGTGCCATTTCCTGGTCGAGCCACAGACTATGGTGCTCGCGCGCCCAGTTGACATCCACCTCGCCTGATCCCATCGCCTCGAAAGCCCCCTCCATCCCGATCGTGCCGATGTAGATGTGAGCGAGCATCGCGGCGATGAACAGCACGGCCACGATGGAGTGAACGATCTGGGCCATCTGCATGCCCTCGATCCCCGTCAGGTAGAACGGGAACATCAGCACGTAGCCCGTTGCCGCCACGAGGCCACCGCCGATCACAACGATCCAGTAGATCCCCTTTTGACCCGCGTTGAAACGGCGAGCCGGCGGATGATCGTGACCGAACAGGCCGCCTCCGCGCTTGATCCACTCCAGATCCACCTTGCTCGGGATATTGCCGCCGACCCACATCAAAAAGATCAGCACGACGCCGATCGTGAAGGGAAAGCTCAGGTAGTTGTGGGCGAATTTCGCCCATTGCGACCATTCCGAGAAGGCGTCAAATCCGATCAGCGGAAGCAGCAGCGGGCGCCCGAACGTGATGTTCAATCCCGAGACCGCCAGGATGATGAAGCAGGTCGCGGTCATCCAGTGCACGAAACGCTCGAAGGTGTTGAACCGCACGATGGTGCGGCCGGATCGCCCGCTTTCGAGGCGGACCATGCCGCGTGTCAGATAGAAGATCACCAGCACCACCAGCATGCCGAGCACAGCAACGCCGCCGATCCACCGCAGCGCGACGTTGCGGAATTCACGCCATTCGCGGCCGGCAGGTTGCATCAGCACGCCGGAGCGCTGGTCGGGGATGCTGACGCGTCCCTGGATCCGATCCATCTCCTGTAGCAACTTCTGCTCATTGACCGAGCTCGCCGTCGGATTGATCTGCTGGGCCGGCGACGGCATTGGCGCTGCCATGACCAACAGAAGCAACGCCCACGCGCCGATGGCTGGTCGAATGAACCTTGCAAATGAGGACATCTGCTCCTCCCGGCATTTATGCCCCGGCGCGCGGCGCCTTCAGGACTCGATTGTTTCGCGATAGGCGGTCTTCCAGCCCCATGCGCCTGAGCCATAGCCGCGCTTCAACACGCGCTCCTTATAGATCTGGGCGATGATCTCGCCGTCGCCGGCGAGCAGCGACTTGGTCGAGCACATCTCGGCACACAGCGGCAGCTTGCCCTCGGCCAGGCGGTTCGCACCGTATTTTTCGTATTCCTCCTTGCTGCCGTCGGCCTCGGGGCCGCCGGCGCAATAGGTGCATTTGTCCATTTTTCCGCGCGAGCCGAAATTGCCGACCTTCGGATATTGCGGCGCGCCAAACGGGCAAGCGTAGAAGCAATAGCCGCAGCCGATGCAGAGATCCTTGGAGTGCAGGACCACGCCATCGGCGGTGGTATAGAAGCAGTTCACCGGACACACTGCCGCGCACGGCGCATCCGTGCAGTGCATGCAGGCCATCGAGACCGATCGTTCGCCCGGCTTGCCGTCGGCGATGGTGACGACCCTGCGGCGGTTGATGCCCCAGGGGACTTCGTGCTCGTTCTTGCAGGCCGTGACGCAGGCGTTGCACTCGATGCAACGGTCGGCGTCGCAGAGAAACTTCATACGTGCCATCGTCGTTGCTCCTTATGCCGCCGCGATCTGGCAGAGAGTGACCTTGGCTTCCTGCATGTTCGTCGCGGGATCGTAGCCGTAGGTGGTGATCGTGTTCGCGCTTTCGCCGAGCACGATCGGGTCGGTGCCCTTCGGGTAGTTGCCGCGAAGGTCCTTGCCTCCAAGCCAGCCACCGAAGTGGAACGGCATCCAGGCAACGCCCTTGCCGACCCGCTCGGTGACGAGCGCCTTCATCCTTGCCCGGGAATTGTTCTCGGCTCCCGTAACCCAGACCCAGCCGCCGTCCTTGACGCCGCGCTCGGCGGCGTCGGCAGGGTTGATCTCGATGAACATGTCCTGCTGCAATTCGGCGAGCCACGGGTTGGTCCGGGTCTCCTCGCCGCCACCCTCATATTCGACCAGGCGGCCGGACGACAGGATGAGCGGGAACTGTTTTGCAATTCCCTTCTCCACCGCAGCCTTCTGCACGGAGAAGCCGATATTGGGCATCCGGAACTGCTTGGCGTCGGGCAGCGTCGGGTATTTGGCGACGAGATCGACGCGCGGCGTGTAGATCGGCTCGCGGTGAACCGGGATGGGATCGGGCAAGCCGAAGGCATGCATACGGGCCTTGCCGTTACCATAGGGAACGCAGCCATGCGCCAGCGCGACGCGCTGGATGCCGCCCGACAGGTCGAGCGCCCACGACACCGCGTCCGGAGTGGCCGGGTTGACCTTGTTGATCACGGCCATTTCCGCTTCGGTGAGTTCGGTGTCCCAGCCGAGCTTCTTCAAGCTCGCGAGCGTAAATTCCGGATAGCCGTCCTGGATACCCGACCCCAGCGAGTACGAGCCATCCGCGAGCAGGCTCACCTTGCGCGTCGTGCCGTCCGGCAGCTTCTCCTCGCGCTCGATGCCGAACCGCGGGCGGAACGTGCCGCCGCCGTCCATCACGTGCAGATTGGTATTGTAGAGCAGCGGCGTGCCGGGATGCTTGACCTCCGGTGATCCCCAGCACGGCCAGGGCAGGCCGTAATAGTCGCCGCCGACCTCGGGGTCGTCCTTCGGCGCGCGCATCGTCAGCATGTCGAACTTGGCCTGGTTCTTCATGTGCGCCTTGAGGCGCTCAGGCGATTGCCCGCAATAGCCGGTCGACCAGCTGCCGCGGTTCATCTCGCGCAGGACATCCTCCGCTTCAGGAAGATTGTTCTCGACCTTGATCTTCTTGAACATCTGGTCGGCGACGCCGAGCTTCTTCGCCATCAGATAGATGATTTCGAGATCATCCTTCGACTCGAAGACCGGCTTCACGATCTGCTCGCCCCATTGCAGCGAGCGGTTGGAGGCGACGCGCGAGCCCTTGCACTCGAATTGCGTGGCGACCGGCAGAATGTAGACGCCATCCTTGCGCCCCGCTTCGACTGCCAGCGAGGCCCAGGTCGTCGGATGCGGGTCGGCAATGACGAGCAGTTCCAGCGCCTTCAGGCCATTGAGGGATTCAGGGATACGGGTGATGCTGTTGGAGGCGTGTCCCTGCACGAACACCGCCCTGACATTGTCCTTCTGCGCGACCTGGTCCTTCGGCAGCGTCGCCGCTTCGAACCAGCGGGTCAGCGGGATGCCCGGCGTTTCCATGATCTGCTTGGAGTCGAAGCGCGACTTCAGGAAGTCATAGTCGACTTCCCAAACCCGCGACCAATGCTTCCAGGCGCCTTCGGCGAGGCCGTAGTAGAACGGCAGCGTGACGATATCGAGCCCGACGTCGGTCGCGCCCTGCACGTTGTCGTGGCCACGGAAGATGTTGGCTCCCTTGCCCTCTCCGCCGACATTGCCGGTCATCAGCAGCAGGATGCAGCTGGCGCGCACGTTGGCGGTGCCGACGGTCTTCTGGGTCTGCCCCATCGCCCAGATCAGCGTCGCCGGCTTCTCGGTGGCAAACATCTTGGCGACGCGCTTGAGCTGCTCGCCGGGAATGCCGGTGACACGCTCGACTTCTTCCGGATTCCACTTCTCAACCTCCTTCTTGAGGTCGTCAAAACCGTAGACCCGCTGCCGGATGAACTCCTTGTCCTCCCAGCCGTTCTGGAGGATGTGCCACATCATGCCGTAGAGTATGGGGATGTCGGTGCCCGGCCGCATCCGCACATATTCGGTCGCGTGCGCGGCGGTGCGCGTCAGGCGCGGGTCGATGACGATGAAGTTGGCCTTTTTCAGCTCCTTCCCCTCGAGCAGGTGCTGCAGCGAGACCGGATGTGCCTCTGCCGGATTGCCGCCCAGGATCATCTGCGTCTTCGCATTGCGGATGTCATTGTAGCTGTTGGTCATCGCGCCGTAGCCCCAGGTGTTGGCGACGCCGGTGACGGTGGTCGAATGGCAGATGCGGGCCTGGTGATCGGTGTTGTTGGTTCCCCAGAATGCACCGAGCTTGCGGAACAGGTACGCGCCTTCATTGGTCATCTTGGCCGAGCCGAGCCAATAAACGGAGTCAGGGCCCGACTTCTCGCGCACAGCCTGAAGCTTGTCTCCAATCTCGTTGATCGCGGTATCCCAGGAGACGCGGGTCCACTGGCCACCCACCAGTTTCATCGGATAGCGCAACCGCCGCTCGCTATGCACGAGCTCACGCACGGAGGCGCCCTTCGCGCAATGCGAACCGCGATTGATCGGCGAATCCCAGCTCGGCTCCTGACCGATCCATACCCCGTTCAGGACCTCGGCCGTGACCGTGCACCCAACCGAGCAATGCGTGCAGATGCTCTTGCGGACGGTCGCGCCTGCGGTGAGCGGACCGGCCACCGCCGCTTCCGCCTTGCGTACGCCGCCAACCGGCAGCGTGCCGAGCGCGGCGAGCGCGCCACCGGCAAGACCGGATTTGCGCAAGAAGCTGCGGCGGTCGAGACCGCCGGCTTGCCCCGCAAGGGATTCGGCAACGGAACCATGGCGCAGGGAACGCGGGTTTGTTCGCTTGATCAGCACGGTCAACCTCCCTTGGCCGGATAACGATTGACGCGATAGAAGGTCTTGACGTGATCGGTTTCCTTGTAGCGCGCCTTGCGCTTTTCATCGCTGGTTTCGCTATCCGCCTGAGCGGATCCGACCAGCGGTGTCGCGAGCGTCGCGCCGGCGCCCGCCGCGCCGACGCCGACCTTGCGCAGGAAATCGCGCCGCCCGACTGTGGTTTTCCTGTCTTCACTCATCGCATCTCTCCTGGACCTGCCGGTGCAGGTCAGTTGGCGAACGTGAATGCTTCCGTCTCGATGTCGATAAAGGCGCGACCGAGCGCGCCGACTGCACGATAGAAGTTGGCGCTCTCCGCGCGCTCGATGTCGGCGAACAGCCGGCCTATCCAGGGCCCGAGGTGTTTGTCAAAGAATGCGCGCTGCGCCTCGAACGACGCCGGGAAGCGGCCTCCCGCGAAGCCCGCCATGATCTCGCACAGGATGGCGGCGTGATCTTCCGGCTCCGGATTGTTCGCGGCGCGCTCGATCCCTGACACGGCGAGATCGGCGCGCAGGCGCGACAGCGGCCGCTCGTTGAGAAATCCCGTCAGGTAGTAGGAGGCATAGGGCAGGAGCTCGCCGCGGCCGAGACCTGTGAACAGATCGAAATATTCGCGCTCGACCTTCGCTGGGACTGCATTGGCGGCGGCTGCGGCCAGCTCGGCATGCGCGCGCCCGAGCGGCGTCGCATCACCAGTCAATGCGGCCAGTTGATCGAGCAGCCTTCCTGACGGTGCTGCCGACAAGAGCGTCGCCAGCAACAGATATTCCTGCGCGCGCGCCGCATCGACGGGTTCAATCGGAACTTCGGACAGAAGCGCCTCGCCGTACAGATCAGGCCGCAAGTCATTGCGCGATACGCCGGTGGCCGCTTCGACCGCAATCACCCGCTGTGCGGGCACCTTGTTCCAGTTCGAAACGGAGGGCTGGCTAATGCCGATTTTGCGCGCAAGTCCTGCGACGCCGCCAGCGGCGTCAATGGCTCGTTCAAGGCCGTCATCACGCACGTGGACCTCCCATCCAAGTCCCAGGTGCTGATTTTGCTTTTGCTACAAAGCACTAGACGAAGCGTAGTCCTGGCCCGACAGAGGGTCAATCACCTCCCCATAGTCTGAGGCTATGGTCTTTCGTCGGGGGCCCTAGCGGGGCAGCGCGCCGCCATGCGTGCGCCGAGGAATCGACAGCTGTTCGCTTCCAGAGCTTTCGGCGACCGTTCGTTGCGTTGCAGCAGGAGCAGGTGCTAGCTCGGGTCGCACTTCTTCTTCGGCGACGATCTCGTCACCTAGTCCCTCGACCTGGCGCAATTCCCGCGAAGAATCCGCGACTTCAACCGGGGTCTCGGACAGCGTCTCGGCTGACTTGCTGATGCCACCGATGATCCTGTCCACGAACGCAGCCAATTCTGCTTCCGAACAATCCAGCGGCCCAAAACCCGGCATTGCGGAGGGATCGTTGAAGTCCCATGCGTTTTCGGCAAGTCCTACGAAGTCGCGTATGGCGGGATCGGCGCTCCAGGCGCGACGAAGCGCCGCACGTGTCAGCTCCTGCGGTATCCCTTTTCGCAGGAACGCCTGGATATCGGTCGCTGACGTAATCGAGTCGATCGAAGGCAGGCTCGAGAGGTCGAACGCCACTTCGTCGTCCTTCGTGGCGGGCGGCGGTGCCGGCTGCAGGTCGTCGCGCATTGCCGGATCCGGCTGCGGGGCGTTCGTCTTTGCCTCCTGCTTGAGCCGGGACCAGCGCGCCAGGAACTTATCCTCGCTCATTCGTGTCCGCCTTCATGCTGCCGGCGCGCCAGCGCCTCCGGATCGGCCTGCCGCCGCTTGCGTTTGAAGAACTCCCGTTCGACGTGGTGCTCGGCAACGAAGCTTTCAATCTGCTCGCGCAGCACGTCGGGCATGGGAACGGCCTCGACCAGATTGGCACCGGCCTCCGTGAACGCTTCGCCTTCCGCAGGATCGGCGGTGGCGGCAACCACCGAATAGGGCCAGGCGCCTTCCGCAGGCGACAACACTGTCCAGATGCTCGGACTGCCCGAAACGAGATTATCGCGATAGCGCGCCGTCTCGGAACTGTAGAGATCGACCATAGCGCTGCCGGCATAAAACAGTGTCTCGCCGCCCTCTTGACGGAGCACCGTCCAGGACCTTGTGTCCGGCTCGTCCGGCAGCACGGCGACAGCGCGCCAGACAAAGTCGGCCCAGGGCGATTCCGCCTTGTGGCGCTCGACCACGATGCCGACGGGAATGCGCACGAGCGGCAGCGCAGCCGGGCTCATGTCACCATCTCCAGATGTTTGATCGGCAACCCCGTCAGCAAATTCTGCGGCTTCATCCGGAGCTTCTGATCGGAATTCATCGACAGAATGAGATAGATCGGCTCACCCTGCATCTCGTCCGCGGCCGCACTCTTGTCCGCAAACGTCAGGCGGAACAATGAAAGCACACGGCCGGCGCTGCGGTCATCGAGTTGCTCCCCGTGCCAGAGACGGTCGCCCAGCCTGGTCGCATCGGCGTCGAGCCCGACATACCAGGTGAGCCGCACATCACGCAATTCGCGCAGCGGCTCGATGCCGACGTCGATCCCAAGCAGATGGGAGATCCAGCGCGCCATCGCCTGCGCCAACGCCTTCGGCCCGCGGCCCCCTGCGGTGAGGTCGAAGGCCATGTCGAAATCGTCGCTTCGGTGCCAATAGTCGTCGGCATTGTCCTCGCTCAGGACGTCGAGCTGGGCATCGGTCACGGCCCCCAGCATCGACATCAGCGACAGCACCGGGGTCGGGCTCTGCCCACCGACGACCTCCTCATCTCCGAGCAGCAAGGCCTGCTCATGCGGCAGGATGCGCTGCGGGCGGAAGAACAGTTCGGCTGCGCGCAGCACGAAGGGATCATCGCAGCCATCGAGCGCATTGCGCAGGATCACATGCACGAGCTGATTGACGAACAGCGGCGGCAGATCGTTGGTCCGCGAGCGGACGGTTGCGAGATAGGCGGCCTCGAGCGTCGGATGCCGCACCAGGAGATCGCGAAAGGCAAGCACGAACCGCCAGTTCTCCCGGGCATCCGCATCGACAATCGCTGCGACCTCATCAGCGCCGACCGGTCGGCGGGGAGCGGCGAGCAGCGCGCGGTGCAGCCGCCGCTCGACCGGGCACGCCTCGTCCGGCGGCATCAGCTCGGGACGAGCAAAATAGGCCTTCAGGAACTCGTCGGTGACGCAAAGCCCGCCGCTCTCATTGCGATCGAGCAGATGGTGGCCGCACGCGATCCAGAAATCGTTCATCGGTGCTGTCGCTCCTGGCTCATATCGGCAAGTCTGACATTGCCGTCGGGTTCGACGTCCTCCTCGACCTCCATGAACGAGAACGCCTTGCTGTGCCCCTGCCCTTGCCGCAGCTGCAGCCTGCGGAACGACTCGCGGACTTCGCCGTCGCTCACCGAGCGGTGGACGGCGATGAGCGAACTGATCGGATGCGTGCAGAGCGACTGCACAAAGGCGACCTCCTCTTCGGCGGCCGTTCGCGCGGTTGCAGGATCCGGCGCGCCGAAACGATCGATGAGTTGGCCGGCAAGGAGCTCGATCAGCGCCCGGCAATCGCTCTCCGTTGCCGGCACAATCTGCGCCAGCGTCGACCAGCCCCAGGATTGCACCCCGAGGAAGCCGCTGCGAAACGCCGCGCGCGCCTTGCCGCTCAGCGTCGCGGGATCCTGGTCGCAGAAGCGGAACGCGCCTGAGACGGCCCATTCGCCGGGCTCCGCCGCCGCATCGAACACGAAGGTGTCGGAGGGATCGAGCGCGATGGTGCGGAGCAGTTTCACAGTCGCGGTCCTCCGAGTTTCGGATCGAGCCAGGATGGCTTGGCGAGCGCCTTGACGAGCTCGCTCCGCTCGACCCTATCGGTGCCGACACGGCGCGTGAGGAGATCGCCGCTCTCGTCGATCCTCAGCACGGTCCGCCGCTCACGGGGAACCCGGCTCAGATAATCGCGTGCGACGCTGTCAAAGCCGTCGACCTGCCAACTATCGAACACCCGCATCAGGTGCCGCGCAAAACTCTCGGTCACCTCTGCGGCTCCGGCTTCGCCAAACCCCTCCTCATCCAGTGCGGACGCGAGCGGATGAATGCCGGGCCCCTGGTCGGCCATTGCGACCGTCCGGATCATGGCGCCAAACACCAGCCAGGCGGGCCGCGCGGCCTCGCGCACAGACGACGGCCATCCCATCCGCCCACCGCCGACCAGCCCGCCATCGATCTCGACGGCATCGGGCCAGCCGATCGTGACGGTCTTGTTCGGCGGTGCGTAGGCGCGAAGAGCGTCCGTGAGCGCGACCATGCCGGCGTAGAAGGCGCGCCGCGCGGTGCGCAAGGGTTCGCCCGGCTCGAGCACCACGGCGAATTCGGCGAGATCGAACCGCCCGACATACACCAGCGTGCCGGCGCCGCTCTTGGGTGCAATGCGGCAAGCGTCGGCAAAGGCGTCTTTGCTCTCACGCAAGCGGACGAGCGTGAATGGCGGCGGCAGCTGGATCGGCTCCGCCAGGGAAACGTGGCTGGTTGGGGTCGACCGCAGGGCCGTCCTCCACTTTCCTTTTCTTCCCGATAGTGAATATCTATACGAGGTGCAACAATGGCGCGAGTCCGTAAGTCGGCGCCGCACTGGCGGAGGGATTGACCTGAAGCAGCCAGCGAAAACCGTCCTGATCTGCTCGTGTGAAGACACGATGCGCCCAGACGTGGCCACGATCCGGCGTGGATGCCCCAATTGCGAGATCAGCAGCTATCGTCATCTCTGCGGCGCGGAGCTCGATCATTTCCGCAACGCGGCAAAGGCTGATGGCCCGCTGACGGTTGCCTGCACCCAGCAGGCTGCACAGTTCACCGATGAGGCAGGCGAACGCCCTGGAGGGATCAGCTTCGTCAACATCCGCGAGACGGCGGGCTGGTCTCGCGACGGCGCGAATGCTGGCGCGAAGATGGCGGCGCTGCTTGCCGCGGCTGAGATTCCCGCGCCGGACTATCCGCTCGTCACGCTGTCGAGCGACGGCATCATCCTGGTCTATGGGCGGGACGAGGCCGCGATCGAAGCCGGGCGGCTGCTCGCCGATCATCTCGATGTGACGGTCATGCTCAAGCAGCCGGCAGACGTGACGCCGCCTGCCGCGGCAGTGTTCCCGATCGTGAAGGGCACGATCCGCAACGCGCGCGGCCATTTTGGCGCATTCGAGCTCACGATCGACGACTACGCACAGCCGCACCCGTCTTCGCGCGACCACTTTGTGTTCCAAACCCCGCGCAATGGGGCGACCTCACGCTGCAATCTCGTGCTCGACCTCTCCGGCGACTCGCCGCTGTTCCCTGCGCACGACCTGCGGGACGGCTATCTCCGCGCGGACCCGAGAGATCCCGCGGCCGTGCTGCGTGCGGTGCTTGCCGCGCGCGATCTCGTCGGACGTTTCGACAAGCCGAGATATGTCGACTTCACCCCCAGCCTCTGCGCGCATTCGCGCTCGAAGCTGACCGGATGCCATCGCTGCCTCGATCTCTGCCCGACCGGCGCGATCACGCCGGGCGGCGACCATGTCGTCGTCAACGCAGAAGTCTGCGCAGGTTGCGGGCAATGCGCGGCGGCTTGCCCGACGGGAGCAGCATCCTACGCGCTGCCGCCCGCCGACACCCAGTTGCAGATCCTTCGCGCCATGTTGCTCGCCTATCGCGAGGCCGGCGGTGCGGATCCGGTCCTGCTGCTGCATGACAGCGGGCACGGCACGCCGCTGATCGATGCGCTCGCCCGTCATGGCGACGGATTGCCGGCCAACGTGCTTCCCCTCGCCGTCAACGAGTTGACGCAGGTCGGCCTGGAGGCCGTGATCGGCGTGTTTGCGTATGGCGCGGCGGCCGTACGGTTCCTGCTGCGCGCCAAGCCGCGACACGGTGTGACCGGGTTGTTGCAGACGATCGCCATGGCCGAGACGGTTCTTGCCGGGCTCGGATTTGACGGCCGCCGCGTGGCCACGATCGAAACCGACGATCCCGACATTCTGGCTGACCAGCTGACGGGGATTGGTCCCCTCGCCAGCCTCGCCACTCCTGCAACTTTCCGGACGGTCGGCAAGCGCGGCGATCTGCTTCGCTTTGGCCTCAGTGAATTGCATAACCTCGCGCCCAAGCCGGTCGACGTGATCGCCCTGCCCTCGGGCGCACCGATCGGTGCAGTCACCGTTGACACCGGCGGTTGCACGCTGTGCCTGTCCTGTGTGTCGGCCTGCCCGACCGGCGCGCTTCGCGCCGATCCCGAGCGTCCCGTCCTGAAATTCGTGGAGGACGCCTGCGTGCAGTGCGGTCTGTGCCAGAGCACCTGTCCTGAGAAAGTCATCACGCTCACCCCGCAGATCGACTTCCGGGCGAGGCGCGCGCCGGCGCGGGTGATCAAGGAGGAAGAACCGGCCCTGTGCGTTCGCTGCGGCACGCCCTTCGGCGTCAAGAGCACGATCGATCGGATCGCGGCCAAGCTCGAGGGGCGCCATTGGATGTATCCCGCCGGGGACCGCCGAACCGAGGCCTTGCGGATGTGCGCCGATTGTCGCGTCATTGTCATGAGCGAACAGCAGTTCGATCCGATCCAGGACGTTCCGGAGCGCGCGCCACCACGGACGACGGACGACTATCTGCGTCAACGCGAGAACAAGGAATAGCCGCATGCCTCGTTTCACGATGGGTTTTTCGACGTGCCTTGCCATCACGGTTCTCGCCGGCACGGCCGCCGAGGCCGCCGCCCTCACCAAGGCGGAAAAGGTCGCGCTCAAACAGGCGGTCGTTGCCTGCAAGGCCGAGGCAAAGGGCAAGAAGATCAAGTGGCTGTCACGCCGGAAATACGTCAATGAGTGCGTCGTGACGGCGCTCAAGGAACATCCCAGCATCGACGTCGCTAGCATGCTCAACGAGAACCCGGAGCTGACAGATATTCCCGTCGAGCAATGGCCGGCCTATTAGAGCGTTGTTGCCGGGCTATTTCGACGTCGCGCGCGCCAGAAAGTCGGTGAGCGCGCGGCGATCCTCGGCCGAGCCGATGTGCTGCTCCGGCATCTTGGTGCCGGGCGTGTAGGCGTTCGGCCCGATCTCGAACAGTCTTGAGACGGTCTCCGGCGTCCAGACGATATCCATGGCCTTGAGCGCGTCGGAGAAGCGATACCCCGGCAGCGAGGCGATCTTCCGGCCGAACAGTCCCGCAAGCGTCGGCCCGGCACGCTGGACCTCGGTTTCCGACAATGTATGGCAGGCCACGCAAGCCCTGAAGATTTCGGCGCCGTGATCGCCGGCATAGGCCGCAAGCGGATCCGCCGGCGTGCCCAGCACATTCGACCCGATCGCCGCGCCGGTCAGCGCGTTCCAGCGCCTGATCCTGCCGTCAGCACCGCCAGTCAGCAGCGTCGCGCCATCGGGCAAGAACGCGACCGACCAGACCGGCGCGCCAGGCCCGGCGAGCGTGCGCAACACGCTCCTCGCCTTGCGATCGACGATCGCGACAGTGCCGTCGATGGCCCCCGTGGCCAGCAAGGTGCCGTCTTGCGCAATCGCAAGCGCCACGATCGGACTGGCGCCGACCATGACCTCGCCGTTTTCCTTGCCATCGGCGGTCATCATGCGCAGCTTGCCGTCTGCCGCGCCGGTGACGATTCCGCCATCGGGCGAAATGGCGACGACGTTCAGCGGTGCCGGCATCACGATGGTCTCGGGGCTGCCGCCCGGCAGGGGCCAGATCCGCACCGTCAGGTCGTAGCCGACGCTCACCAGCGATTGTCCGTCCGGAGCAAAGGCCACGCCGTTCACACCTTGCGAGTGGCCATGCAGCACGCGCGTCCCGCCGTCGGACAGCGACAAGATCCGCACGGTGTGGTCCCACGAGGCTGATGCGAGCTTCGATGCATCGGGAGACACGGCGAGCCCGACAATGGGTCCCGTATGAGCTTCGACGACCTGGTCCGGTTGCGGCTGGCCCGCCTTCCAGATCGCAATCTGGCCGTCCGCACCGGCCGTCGCCATTCGTCCGTCTCCGAGAAAGGCGGCCGCGTTCACCGCACCCGAATGGAAGCGAAGGACCTGCTCGGCGGACTCGGTGGCCAGCGACCATCGGATCGCGGCCGTGTCGAAGCTGCCCGACAAGACCGTCCTGCCATCGACCGAAACGGCGATCGCGCGGACAGGCCCGCCGTGCCCCGCCAGTTGCGCCTGCGTGGGCCGCAGCGGGAGCAGCAGCGATGCCGTCAGAAGGACGGTGGCAAGGCGCAAGGTCAAATCCATTGGCCGTCGGAGACACTCGAAGCCCCCACCGTGCCACTCTGCCCGGCTTTGCACCACGGCCAAATTCGGTCCCGTGACGCCGGGCGATTGCCGCCGGCGATCGTTCTGCGGCGATCCGCCGTGGCGCGTCGCGCAGTCCTGGCCTCCGGGCAAAAGCGCAGCCCCTTGATCCAGCTCAACGAGGGCAGCTCGTATCCGGTTCCAGGTGCGACAAGCGGCGCCTTGAATGGCGATCAACGTGGTCGCAGTCTGGCTAGCGGCGCCTCATGGACCGAGGCCGAAGATGCAGCTACGCCCGAAAGCCTATCTGCAATTCATCTCGCGGTTGTGGCACTTTCTCGCGCAGCCGCCGCGACATCGCGATCCCGACACGCAGGGCGCATCGCCGCTGCTCATCTACATCGTCGTCGTGTTGGCGACGCTCCTGGTTGTGCTTGAAATCGACCTCCACCGGCTTCCATCCCTGGATCTGCCCGGCGATCCCCATGGGATCAACCCGATCTTCATGAGTCCTTGAGACCGCGCGTGCGGCCATTGCGGGCACGCGCGGCTCGACCGGCCGCATGACGCATCGCCCTGTTCGAAGATATGCGAGCCGTCCAGGACGTCCTGGCTCGATCACTGTTGGTTGAGACGCAACGGCAGGATTTTCTCTACTGCTGCGTTCCCCCTGGAAACACCAGAGATCGATCTGCGAAATCTTGAACCGGAAGTCCGCGCTGTTGCGCCTGCCTTTGCATCTCTTGCACCGAAGGCATCCCTGCCCGCGATGTACTATTCACCGGTAGCGGATGCGAGCGCAGCATATTCTCCGCGGCCACGACAGCCGTCAGCGCGGCCAGGACAGAGATCATCAGGAGCTTCATGCGAACCTCCGTTGGTTCGAAGAGAGTCGAAGCCCTGACTAGTGCAAGACTCGAGATCCCCGTGTGAGATCCCTCACATCTCTCATTCTCTTGATCGTCGCTGCGGCAGCCTGCGCCGCGCACGCGACGCAGCTCTGAATTCTCGCGGCTGATGTCGCCCGAGTTTTGCTTGATCTCTCCACCCTCAAAGCCAAGAGGGCGCAGGGAAGGCCGGGTGCTGACATCGCACCCGCGGTCCGCCGCGCGAAAATGTAGCGCAAGGAGACCGCACAGCAGCATACAGGTGGAGCCAATCACTCGGCCTTCCCTGCGCGATGGTTGGACGGCTTATGCCGCGCTCTCCCGGGAGCCGAGTTCCCTCTGGCCTCCCTCGCCCTCGCGAATTGACGATGCCGTCTGCCCGGTTGGGTTCGCGCGCATCTTCGCAAGAGCTTGACCGTAGCAACGACGGCCAGGACCACACGGTTTTGCCGTACGCTCGGCCCGCCATGTCGCCGCAGTATTTCCAGCCCTGTCGACGGAGCCGAAAACTTACAGACGAGACGAAGCCTAGCAGCGCCGCTCGTCCGCACGCGGTGACGAGCTCACAGGGACTACCCGCCCTGCCCGCACCCTCTCGTGCCGACGCTGCCGCGTCCACCGCAAGCCCGGCTCGCGAAAATGACGACCTCACGATCGCCCCTCAAGGATGAGCCGGGATGGGCGAGATGTACGCTATTTCCGAATTTCGGTAAAGTGGAATATTTTTGCGGGGAGGGGTTGACGGGGTGGCGACACAGTGCTGGAGCTTCTCGCGAGAACCACCGTTCAGCCTTCTTGCAAAATCAAATCGCCGCTCGCCCGTTGCATCAGCAGCGACCGTCCCTTAGCGTACGACGAATGGATACGATTTCGAAGCTCCAACGGTCGGCCAACATGAAGGCGGTCCGAGGAAAGAATACGGCCCCCGAAATGGCCGTGCGGAGGGCAGCTCACAAATTAGGCCTGCGTTTCCGTTTGCATCGCCGAGATTTGCCGGGATGTCCCGACTTGATCTTTCCTCGATGGAAAACGGCTGTATTTGTGAACGGCTGCTTTTGGCACGGCCACCGGGGGTGTCGTAGGTCCAGATTGCCGACCTCCAACGTTGAATTCTGGCGCAAGAAGTTGGCGGGGAATGTCAAACGAGATCGCCAGAACCATGCTGCACTCCGGGCCATAGGCTGGCACGTCGCGGTTATTTGGCAATGCAATATTGGCGATGATCTTGCGGCAACCGAAGCCCTCCGACGCATTCCCTCGTTAGCGTTCCGGCGTCCCCGGAAGTGATGAAGCGACGGCTGCCTTGCTCTCTCCTGCTGGCATTGGAATTAAGTATAAGCCATCGGCGGCCCGCGCCATAACGTCTCCTGGTTGTCGAAGCGGGGGATTGCTCTTATGGTCATAGGTACGGTCGGCCTGGGTCTCCCTCACCGGACTTCGGCGGCCGCATCGTTCGGGCGCCGAGCCAACGCTCAGAGCCATCCGTTTGCCACTTGGGAGTCGGTCCTGCTCTTTTCTCATTTCATTTTCCCAGCCTCTTCATGATTGAAAGCATTGCTTTTCAGACGAAGGCCCGAACTCTCGACCATCTCGGACGCGAGCAGATTGCCGACTGCCCAACCGCCATCTCCGAGCTATGGAAGAATAGTTTCGACGCCTACGCGCGGTCGGTATATCTGGACATCTTCGACGGAGCGGAACCGGTCGCGGCCGTCGTCGACGATGGTCATGGAATGAACCGTCGCGAGTTCGTAGAGAAATGGCTCGTCGTTGGAACCGAGTCTAAAGCCGTCGATAGTCTAGCTGATATCGAGGACCGCAACGGCTTGGACTATAGACCCAAGCAGGGCCAGAAGGGTATCGGTCGACTCTCATGCGCGAACTTAGGCCCTCTGCTGCTGTTCGTATCGAAACGTCGCGATCAAGACTTCGTCGCGGCTCTGTTGGATTGGCGTCTATTCGAAAACCCGTTTCTCAATCTGGCCGACGTCCAAATTCCTGTCGTCGAATTCTCAAGTAAAAGACAACTCTTTGAGCTTCTGGGTGGATTATATGACCAGCTCATGGAAAACGTGTGGGGAGGTGGGGATGTGGCGCGACAATCGCGCATCCGGGCAGCTTGGAACGACTATGACGCTCTGCAGGAACGGGAGGATGCTCGACGTGATCCGCCGGAGAAGCGTCCAGCACCGTCGGCTCGAATCGCGGCTACTCTTATCGATGCATCGTTCGAAGAGCGGCACATTGCGCAATGGCCGGTTTGGTCCGGAGCATCGGATCATGGAACCGCTCTCCTCGTTTCCCAAATCAACTTCGATTTGCAGGCACAGCTGCCCTCCACCGTTCCAGACGCCGCCTCGACGGCTGCGCGGGAGAAGTTCACCGAAACTCTATCTAATTTCGTTGATCCTTACATATCGTCCAGCGCGCTAACGATCAGCGCAAGAGATCCGCAATTCGCTTACGAAGTACGAAGTTGGGCGGGAGACAAGTCGAGGACGATCGTCGGGGTCGGCAAAGAATTCAACCGTCAGATGCTCGATCCTATCGAGCACATCATTGATGGCGTCATAGACATCAATGGAGTGTTTCGGGGACGAATTAAGGCCTTCGGCGAGTGGCGTTCCAGCAGCTTCGAGATCCAGCCTCCTCAAGACCTTGTCATCTCCAAACGTCCCGATGCAGCAATGGGCCCGATTGACATCTACATCGCTGCAATGGAGTTCGAAGCTATCAACTCGACACTAACAACGGCCCAATTCACTCACTTCAGAGAGCTCGCCAAAAGGTACGCTGGTTTCATGATGTTCCGCGACGGATTGCGGATCATGCCCTACGGCAGAACGGACAACGACTTCTTCGAGATTGAGATGAGGCGCTCTAAGAGCGCGGGTCGCGAGTTCTGGAACCACCGGCAGATGTTCGGACGTCTCGGCATCAGTCGTGCGCGCAACCCCAACTTAAAGGACAAGGCCGGCCGCGAGGGACTTCTAGACAATAATGCCGCGAAGGCGCTGAAGATCATAGTATCCAATATCTTAATGAAGCTTGCGCGGGAGTTCTTCGGATCGGCGTCGGACATCCGAACCGAAATACTGCCGGAGATTCAGGAAGCCAACAGAAAGGCGAAGGCGACTGAAGAAAGAAACAAGCTACGACGAAAACAGAGATCGCAGTTCAGCACGAAACTAAGACAGTTTAGCAGGGAGCTTCCAGCCTTCTTGGCGATGATCCGAGAAGCCGAGCAATCCGCAAAACTCGACTCGGAAAAGGGTGTTGAGGCTGCACAGGCAAGTCTCGGCGAGCTCAAGGACCGACGCGTCGGCTTCAATTTGGGAGAGACACCACAAAATCTCGGCAGCTTAGAGTCCGCCTTCAAACAGTATCGGAGCGATATCCAGTCCGCGCAGGCGGCGATCTCTGGTTTGGACGAGCGCATTCAAGAGGCAATAAAAACCCTTGCACCGACCAAACCACGGGAATTTGCGCAACGCCATTTGGCGCGGAACGGCACACTATTATCCCGCCGCATCAGCACATGGCGAAAAAGGATTGACGTGCTTCAAAAGCAAGAATTCTCAAGGATGCTTGCGCTCATAGATCAGCGCAACAAAGCCTTTCACTTACAAATGTCCCCTCTCCTAAACTCCCTCGACCGCAACGAGCTGAGCCTGCCTGTTCTCGTCAAGACGATGGACGATTTGCGCGAGCGCATGGATCGCGAGAACGCCAATCTATTCGAGCCCTATATCAGCGCTCTCGAGAGCCTCGGCGAAAGCATCGACTTAGAACATCTCGCGAATTTCGGCATGGAGGAAGTCAACGAGCTCCGACAGGAACTCGATCGCTTGAATAGCCTCGCTCAACTCGGAATAGCTGTCGAGATTATTGGCCATGAGATGGAATCTTACGACGACATGATTCGATCAGGCCTCAATCGTTTACCGCCTGAAGTGAAATCGAGTTCGGCGGCAAAGGATATCGAGTTCGGCTGCGAGGGACTGACGGACCAACTGCGCTTTCTATCTCCACTCAAGCTGTCGGGACATCGACCGACACTCTGGGTGACAGGAGAGCAGATTTTCAACTACATCAGAGATTTCTTTGGGCCACTGTTCGTCAGAGCCACAGTATCCTTCGAGGCGACGCCGGAATTCAAAAAATTCAGAGTCTACGATCAACCTTCAAGATTGTATCCGGTCTTTATAAACCTGGTGAACAACAGTCTCTATTGGGTCGGGGTGAAGGAGCCGCCCCGAAAGATTTTGCTATCCGCCGCCCAAAATCGGGTGGTCGTTTCCGACACTGGCCCAGGTGTAGATAGCGACGACGTGAATAACCTCTTTAGTTTGTTCTTTACACGTAAGCTTCGAGGCGGACGGGGCGTGGGACTTTATCTGTGCCGGGCAAATCTAGCAGCTGGCGGCCACAAGATCAGTTATTTGCGCGGCTCTAGTTCGGGACCGGAGTTACCGGGCGCAAACTTCGTAATAGAATTTAGAGGGGCGGAATATGGGGAGTAACCCCGGCTATCACGCGTTTATAGAGGAGGCATTCATCAAGCCGATTAGATCGGTCTTGATCGTGGACGACGATTATCCCACGTATTCTGAAATCCTCGATATTCAAAGCATTGTCCTCAAGGGTGAAAAGCCCCCACAATCCACCAAGGCGTGGATGAAGGGTCCTACGAAAATCAAAAAGATCGTAGAAGGTTTCCGTAAGCTCCCTCTCTTGGTCGACATCCATGACGGCCGCGGCAATGATGGAAGCGAGGAACAGCTCGCATATCACCTTCATCAATCTGATCTCTTGGTTCTCGATTATCAGTTGAATGGGGCTGACGGCGACGGAACGCGCGCGATCGAAATCGCACGCCAAGTCATGGCGAATGATCGCTTCAATCTTGTCGTGGTTCACACATCTGCCAAGTTGGAGGATGCGTTTCGAGAGATGCTGCTTGGGCTGATGTCGCCCTGCACTGAGAAGCTATCCGAGAAAGAAAGCGATCGCTCCACGCATCTTATATCCAAAGCCGAATTTGATGATGACAACTTGCTGGTGAATATCCGCGCAGCTTTCCGCGTAGAGCAATATTTCTGCTTGAGGAAGGACGCAAAGAAGGCGTTTATCGCATTTCGAAAAGGCGAACAGCCCTTCTCGATCCTATCTGACATCTGCGAAGCGGCTGGCTGGAGGGAAGCTGATCTGAAGATTATTTTCAGGTGGATCGTGAAGGATTTCGAACAACGATCCGCCGGCAAAATGCAGCCGGCCAAAGTGCAGGCACAGCCTCAGTGGAGCGAGGACGATCTTTGGATCCGGTCGAAAGAAGGATTTATAGCGTTCACGAACAAGAATGACGGTGAGGTCGATATACTACAGGTGCTCTTCAAGTCCCTGATCGCGTGGAGTCCCAAACCGTCTCGGCTCTTCTTGACCAAGCTTCGCTCGCAGCTAGGGGAGTTCGGCGTAGCCGCCGAGGATGCCGCACTTGGCAATGATTACGTGCTTGCAAGATGGTACAGTGAGCTCTTGAAAGGCGATCTACCTGCGCGTCGCACGCTCATCGGCACTGCTGTTGCACGCCACTCGGAGCAGCTGTTGGACTATGTGCAAGAGAATGTGCTCGAGTTTGCGGAACGACTGATAAAGGCTGATTCCAACGGACCACTAGCCGGTGACGAACTCGTCAAGCAGCATTTTAAGGTAGATCTCACCGACAAGAGATCGAGCAACAAGGCAGACGAAGATCACAATATCTTCGCGTGCACGAAGAAGGCGCATGGCTGGCATCTGCAGACTGGGCATATTTTCAGGGCTGAGAATGCTTTCTGGGTATGTTTGTCACCCTCGTGCGATCTTGTTCCCGGCCAGAGGAAAACCGGGATGTTCAAGGATATGTCGGACCACATGCCGTTTCTAGCCGTTCGGCTCAAGCCATGGCACAAGAGCGAGGTGCCCCCCGACGTGCATTCGAATCGATATATTTTCCTGGAGTTGGATGGCAAGTCCCACACCCTGTGCATCAATGAACCGGACCATCCAAATTCATCGCCACACTGGTACCCTCTACACGCGTCCAACCTTGGGCGCTTTGAAGATGAGGACAAAAGATTCACATTCACCAAACTGCATATAGATCAGGGAAAAATCGCTGCCAAGGAACATCAAGCCGCGGTAGTCGCACAACTCCGCTACGAATACGCCATCAATCTTGCACAGATGCTGGGCACCAATTTTACCCGCGTCGGGCTCGACTTCATCGGGTCTGATCGGGTGGCATAGGGCGAATCACTCGCGATAAAAAACCTCGATCGATCAGCCACTTCTTTGCCGTCTTGCCTTCCTTAAAAACGGCCGAAGAGACTTGATGAGGATCTCGCCCAGTTGCACCGGCACCGCGTTTCCAATCTGCACTCCGGCGGCCATTAATCCGCCCTTGAACAGAAAGTCGTCTGGGAACGTTTGAATACGTGCGGCTTGGCGGACCGTAATGCCATGGTGCTGCGTGGGGTGCACGAATCTTCCCTTAGAAGGATTAATGCAGGCGGTTGTCATTGTCGGACCAGGCTGCCTCGGGTCAATCCGACCGTAGACGTCTCGATGTCCGTCATGCCCCTTGTGGCAATCCAGCACTCGGCCGGAATCGCTGCGGCTACCGCCGTTGGCGGGCGTATTTCTGAATGCTTCCACCAACTCCTTAGAATGCTGCATACAGATGGCGTTCTCATCGTCCAGCGGCAAATTTCTAAAGACTGAAGCGCAAGAGATCCAGCGCTTCAAGTTCTTGTTTTTCAAAAGCTTTGCGTCATTACCATGCGTGGGAGCTGGTGGCCACGATAGGCTGTCACTCTCCAACTCTTTTCGGACGCCTAGGATGAAGACTCGCTTCCGCCGTTGAGGCAATCCATGGTCCCGAGCGTCAATAACCACAGGCTGGCGGACGTCATAATGGGCGGCCCTTGCACGGGCATAGAAGTCTGCGAGGAATTCTGAGTGGCGGCTCCAGAGCATCCCGGGCACGTTTTCCATCAGGAATATCGACGGTTCAAACGCTCTAACGAAATCAAAGTAAGTATGTATCAGGTTGTTTCGCGGATCCTCGACGCCAGCGTCGTTGATGCGATGTATCGAGAATCCTTGGCATGGCGGGCCACCCAATAGGAGGTCGCAAATGCTGCCCCGATCAAAGTGCCTGCGCGCCAATTCACGCGGCGACATTTCGGTTATGTCGCCCTCTTCGAGAATCGTTCGGCGTCGACGGAAGTTATGCTTGTAGGTGGCACATGCATGCTTGTCTCGCTCCACTGCGAGCTTCACCGAAAAGCCGGCCCGATGGGCAGCCAGTGAAAAGCCGCCAGCCCCGGCAAATAGATCAACGCACGCCAGCGACCTACGATCGCCGGACGCCATCTTCTTCACAGCCCCCATGATGGCCTTGCAACCAAAGGTCGCCACCCGATTAATTGACGTAAGATCTATAGCGCCTCGAATCGTCGCTAAAAAGTGAAGCGATTAACATATCGGGGGAAACGCAACTTTGGTTGCGGTCAAGCGAATCCGAAGGCCGAGCCCAAACAATGAGAAACGAGCTCGATAGTCGTAGTCTGGGTAAAAAACTGTAGCGCCGCTAGGGCTCGTCCTTCAGCGCACAGAAATGCAGATCAATTGGGGAAGTCAATTTGGTAGCGGGAGAGGGACTCGAACCCCCGACCCCAGGATTATGATTCCCGTGCTCTAACCAGCTGAGCTACCCCGCCACAGGGTCGCGAACGGCTGTTACCGCCGATCTCGCGAACGCGCGGCATATAATGAAGGGGGCGGCGGGAAGTCAATCCGCGTTTGCGGAAAGGTTTGCAAGACGAGGCGTTTGAGGGTGGAAAAGCGGGCGATTTGGCGCCGGATTCGTCCGTTTCCGGCACCAGACTCGCGGAGAGCCCCCTCACCCGGAATCCGCGCTTTGCGCGGATTCCGGCCTCTCCCCGCGCGCGGGGAGAGGCGAAAGAAAAGCCGCCTATTTCGGCCTCACATTCGGGTCGCCGCCGGGGCTGCCGGGGGGCGGGATGACCGGGGTGTTGCCGCCGGTGTCGGGGGCCGGGGCGTGCATGTCGGGGTCGATGCCGGCGGGCGGGCAGAGCACGCCGTCGGACTTTGCCAGCTTGTCGCCGAGCGGTTCCCGGGACTGGCCGGTGGTGGTGCCGTCGGCCAGACGGTTCGGGCGGTCCTGCGGGGTGCAGTTGGCCGCATGCTGCGGGGATGGCGGCGCGGTCGCTTGCGGCGGCGTCGCAGGAGCGGGCGGGGCCTGCGCGATCGCTGCGCCTGAGGCGGCGATCAGGAGGCCAGCCAGGATGATGTTTGATGTCGTGCGCATGGGAGGAAAACGCGCCGGCCTTGGCGCGCGTTCCCCCGACACGATCACGATTTGCGGTAGCGGATCAGCGAGAAATGGCCCATCGGCGGCATCGGGCGGCGCTCGGCGAGCGTGACGCCGCCGTGCTTTGCGGCCCAATTGACGAGGCGGTCCCACGGGAATTCCGGGCGCCAGCCGAGCCGGCGCGCCAGGGGCGCGAAGGCGAGCTCGGAGAGCTTGCGAAGACCCTTCTCGGCGCCGATGTGGTTGACGAGGATCAGCTCGCCGCCCGGCTTGAGCACGCGGACGAACTCGTCGAGCGTTCCTTCCGGATCGGGCACGGCGGTGATGACATATTGCGCGACCACCGCATCGAAGAAGTTTGCGGGGAAGGCGAGGTTCTTCGCATCCATCACCGAGAGCACTTCGACATTGCTAAGGCGCAACGCGCGCACGCGGGCCTGCGCCTTGCGCAGCATCGGCTCGGAAATGTCGACGCCACAGATTTTTGTGGTGCGCGCGTAATCCGACAGCGACAGACCGGTGCCGACGCCGACGTCGAGGATGCGGCCGCCGATGCGGTCGGCCTCCGCAATCGTCGACTGCCGTCCGGCGTCGAAGACCTTGCCGAACACGAGATCGTAGACCGGCGCCCAGCGGCCATAGGCCTTCTCGACCCCGGCCCGCGAGATGTCTGCTGCCATGCCCCCTGCCCTTACGCGAAACTCTAAAGAGAAATGATCATTGGTGAGATTGGAGTCAGTCCCGAACTCGGTCTAGCGCCTCTCCCGCTTGCGGGAGAGGTCGGCGCGTAGCGCCGGGTGAGGGCTTTATCCGTTCGCGATATATCGCTGGTGGAGAGAGCCCCCTCCCCGACCCTCCCCCGCAAGCGGGAGAGGGGGTGCACTGCCTTCGCGGTAGCAGGTGGGGCCAATCTCGGCAAGATTAGCCGCGGACCGCCTCAGCGAGCGGCCTCGCTGTGCTTGTCGCGACCTTCGCCGCCGCGCTCTGAATAAAACCGCCGCCGAGCACACGGGCCTGGCCGCCAGGCGCGTCGTAGAACACGCAGGCCTGGCCGGGCGAGACACCCTCTTCGCCGGCGACGAGCTCGACCTCGTAATGGCCATTGCCGCCGCGCAGCCAGGCCGGCTGCGGCGAGCGGGTCGAGCGCACGCGCACGAACATCTCCAAGCCGTTGCCGATGGCGCTATCGATGTCGCCGCCGCCGATCCAGTTGACGTCGCGCAAGCTGATGCGGTGCATCTTCAGCGCATCGCGCGGGCCGACGACGACGCGGCGGTGCGCCGCATCCAGCCTCACCACGAACAGCGGCGAGCCGGAGGCGATGCCGAGGCCGCGGCGCTGGCCGACGGTGAAATTGGCGATGCCGTGATGCTGGCCGAGCACGCGACCGTCGAGATCGACGATGTCGCCGGGGTCCATCGCGTTCGGACGCAGGCGCGTGATGATGTCGGTGTAGCGGCCCGTCGGCACGAAGCAGATGTCCTGGCTGTCGTGCTTGTCGGCGACGCTGAGGCCAAAGCGGCGAGCCAGCTCGCGCGTCTCGGGCTTGGTCATGTCGCCGAGCGGGAAGCGCAGGAAGTCGAGCTGCTCCTGCGTGGTCGCGAACAGGAAATAGCTCTGGTCCCGGTCGGCGTCGGCGGCGCAGACCAGCGCGCGCGAGCCGTCGCCCTGGCGGCGCGAAGCAACGTAATGGCCGGTGGCGAGCGCCTGCGCCCCTAACTCGCGCGCGGTCTTCAGCAGGTCGCGGAATTTGACGCTGCGGTTGCACTCGATGCACGGGACCGGTGTCTCACCGAGCGCGTAAGAGTCGGCAAAATTGTCGATGACCGACTCGCGGAAGCGGTCCTCGTAGTCGAGCACGTAATGGGGAATGCCAAGCTTGGCGGCGACGTCGCGGGCGTCGTGGATGTCCTGGCCGGCGCAGCAGGCGCCCTTGCGATGGGTGGCCGCGCCATGGTCGTAAAGCTGCAGCGTGATGCCGACGACGTCGTAGCCTTCAGCCTTCAGCAGCGCAGCCGTCGTCGAGGAATCGACGCCGCCCGACATGGCGACGACGACCCTGGTGTCCTCAGGACGGCCTTCAAGATCCAGACTGTTGAGCATGGGTTCTTAAGCTGTGACGGCGGTTCGGCGATCCGCGATTTGCTTCTGGCCGGGACATGAACGGTCCCGGGGGAACTTCGGTTCCCGCGGGGGCGCGGCTTGCCCGGTCGAAAGCGGCTGAGAGCTGCCTCTTTAATATAGGCGGCCTTCCGGTGAAGCAATCACGCCGGCCTCAAGCTTGGGGCAATTCTTGCCGGGGCGGCAGAAATGGCGGGGCTTTTGCGCCCCTCGCAGCTCGGCGACAAATCATGTAATGCATTGATTTTACTTGATAAAATCGCACATGAAGGGGCTGGCCCGCTCCTTGCTACCCCTCTGCCGAAGATGTTTCCAAGGGGTTGCCTGTGGTCGGTGTTTCCTCAGATCTAGCTGCCAGCGTGCAGGTTTCGAGCGCGCAGCAGAAGCCTGCGCGGTCGCAAGGGCACAAGGACACCTCTCCGAGCGACTCCTTCGGCTCGCTGGTCGACAGCAACACCCAGGCGATCAGCAACAATTCGCCGGCCCAGGACACCGCGCCGCGCCGGACCGATTCCGCCTCGTCGTCCTCCGCCTCCGACCGCAGCTCGCGCGACACCGCCTCCACGGACTCCTCCGCGCGGAGCAAGGCCAGCGACGACACCGACACTGCGCCCGCCGGGAACGACACCATGAGCGAGGCGACCGCCGATCCGGCCAAGGATTCCACCAAGCCCACCAAAGCCAAGGACAAGTCCGAGACGTCAGACGCCAAGTCGGCGGACAAGTCCGACGAGACAAAGGGTGACAAGACCACCGACGGTCTTGCTGCCGTCGATGCCGCGGCGACAGTGCAAGTCGACGCGACGCAAACCGCCGTGCCCGATCCGAACGCGATTCCGGTCGCCGCGCCCGTCGTGCCGGTCGATCCGAATGCGGCTGCGAGCCAGGCCACCGACACCGCGTCCTCGCCGCTGACGATCGCCGCCGCCGGCATCGCCGCCAGCGCCTCCACCGCGGCGCAGATCGCGGGCAGCAAGACCGACACCGCGACGCCCGGCGACAAGAGCGCCAAGACCGCCGGCGCGAAGGTCGATGCCGACACCTCGGCGACGCTTGCCGATGCCGCGACCGGCACCACCGACGGCACCGCGACCGAGGCCAAGAGCAAAGGCGGGCTGATCGCCGCCGTCGACCAGGGCACGCCAAAAACCTCGTTCAAGGCCGCCGCGACCGCGCAGGCCCAGACCGACGTCTCCAACATCGGCCAGGATACGGGCAAGACCAGCGCGGCCACGCCGCAGGCGCCCGCGACCGCGACCAACGCCGCCGCGCATCCGCAAGCCGCCAAGCCGCAGGCCGATGGCAGCGCGACCGACGCGAAGCCAGGTACCGCGGACCGTGCGCCCGACGCGATCCCGGCGGCACCGGCCGCCCACGCCCATGCCAATGCGCAGGCCGCTTTCAACGCAACCGACAGCAGCGCGCAGGCCGCCGCCGCCGTCCAGGCCCCGCTGACCACGACGACCTCGGCCGCGACCGCCTCGACCGCAACGCTGACCGCGACTGCGGCGACCTCCGCGGCGGTGCCGATCAACGCCGTGCCGATCGAGATCGCGGCGGCCGCACGCGCGGGCAAGACACGCTTCGACATCAGCCTCGATCCGGTCGATCTCGGCCGCATCGACGTCCGCATCAATGTCGACCGCAACGGCCAGGTCACCTCGCATCTCACGGTCGAGAAGCCGGAGACGCTGCAGATGCTGCGCCAGGACGCGCCGCAATTGCAGCGCGCGCTCGACGATGCCGGCTTCAAGACCGGCAGCAACGGGCTCTCCTTCAGCCTGCGCGACCAGAATTCATCGGGCCAGCAGTCCGGCCAGAACAACGACAATGGCGGCAATGCCCGCCGGCTGATCATCAGCGAGGACGACAGCGTTCCCGCAGCGCCCGTGGGGCGCGGCTACGGCCGCCTGCTCGGATCGAGCAGCGGCGTCGACATCAGAGTGTGAGGAGTATTCGACAATGACCACAACGAATGCCGCCACCGCGCCCGCCGTCGTCTCCGGCACGACCGACATCCCGAAATCCTCATCGAGCTCGACCATGAGCTCGAGCACGGGCTCGACGCTCGCCGGCAACTTCCAGACCTTCCTGACGCTGCTGACGACGCAGCTGCAGAACCAGAACCCGCTCGATCCGCTCGACACCAACCAGTTCACGCAGCAGCTGGTGCAGTTCGCCGGCGTCGAGCAGCAGCTCAAAACCAACGACTCGCTGGCCCAGCTCGTCACCCTGCAGCAGACCACGCAGGCGACCCAGGCGCTGGGCTTCGTCGGCAAGACCGCGCTGGTCGACGGCTCGACCGCGACCATGAAGAATTCGTCGGCGACCTGGCATCTCAACGTGCCGACCGACTCCACCGTCGACATCACCGTCGCCAATGCCAGCGGCCAGACCGTGTTCACCGGCAAATACACCGCCGCCGCCGGCACCGACATTCCCTTCACCTGGAACGGCATGGGCAATGACGGCACGCAATGGCCCGACGGCAAGTACACGATCTCCGCCACGGGCAAGGACGTCGCGAACAACAATATCGGCATCGCCGCGCAGGTGCAGGGCGTGGTGTCGTCCGTCGACCTGACCCAGTCGCCGCCGCTGCTCACCATCGACGGCGCCAGCTACACGCTGAGCCAGGTGAAGAGCATCATCGCGACGAGCAGCAATTGATAGCGGAACGCTGCAGCAACAGATTCAGTGTCATCCCCGCGAACGCGGGGCTCCATAACCCCAGGGAGCGGTTGTAGCGCGCAGCTGGTCACTCCGAGTCTTCGTCAAACCCCTTCCTGGGGTTATGGGTCCTCAGATGCGCAATTGCGCATCATAGCTCGCGCTACGCGCGCCCCGGGACGACGGTTTGAGGGCTTGCCGACATCGCGCACAGGCCCCTGTTCGTTAGTAAAGTATTTACCTTCTGCCCGCCTGACCGGCCTTTTCGCCCGCCAGGCCGGCCGCGTTCCCGCAAGTTTCAACGAGAATTGTATTGAAGCCTTAGGCTTAGCGGATTTTTAAGCCGCCGGGGTTACGGTTACGGCGTGAGTTCAGTGGTTGAGAGTTTGTGAGTACGCCATGACAGAACCCCATCGCCCGAGGGTAAAATACGTCATCGGGCCGGACGGCAGTCCGCTGACGATCGCAGATCTGCCCGCACCCGGCACCAAACGCTGGGTCATCCGCCGCAAGGCCGAGGTCGTCGCCGCTGTGCGTGGCGGACTTCTCTCCCTTGAGGAGGCCTGCAGCCGTTACACCCTGACGGTCGACGAATTCCTCTCCTGGCAGTTTTCCATTGACCAGCACGGTCTGGCGGGTCTTCGCACCACCCGCATCCAGCAATATCGCCAGTAAGCGATCCGGAAATCTGCAGCTTTTGACGAAAATCGGCCTCGCCCCGCGAGGCCGATTTTTTTCATGACGCTACTTTTGTCCGACCTCTTAACCTTCGTTAACCATATCGAAACCATCCCCTAGGCAATAATTGCCCAGTCGGCCGCTCGGTTGCGGGTCGAATTGGTCGGGGCGGTTGCTTGCAAGGTCTTGCGGACTTCTTAAAAAGTATCGGCGCCGCCCGGTTCGGGGCGATGATCGCGGTCACCGCCGCGCTCATCGGCTTCTTCGCGTTCGTCATCATGCGCGTCACCACGCCGCAGATGACGACGCTGTTCACGGACCTCAGCGTCGAAGATTCCTCCAGCATTATCAAGGATCTGGAACGCCAGGGGATCCAGTTCGAGATCCGCAATGAGGGCTCCATCATCATGGTGCCCAAGGACAAGGTCACGCGGCTGCGGATGAAGCTCGCCGAGGGCGGCCTGCCCAAGGGCGGCGGCGTCGGCTACGAGGTGTTCGACAAGTCGGACGCGCTCGGCACCACCTCCTTCGTCCAAAACATCAATCATCTCCGCGCCCTCGAAGGCGAGCTCGCCCGCACCATCCGCGCCATCGACCGCATCCAGGCCGCTCGCGTGCATTTGGTGCTGCCCGAGCGTCCGCTGTTCGCGCGCGAGGCGCCGGAGCCGTCGGCCTCGATCGTCGTGCGCGTGCGCGGCTCGCTCGAAGCCCAGCAGATCCGCGCCATCCGCCATCTCGTCGCCTCCGCCGTCAACGGGTTGAAGCCGCAGCGGGTCTCGATCGTCGATGAGGCCGGCCAGCTGCTCGCCGACGGCGCCCAGACCGATCCGGAGCAGGCGCTCGGCGACGAACGCCGCACCGCCTTCGAGAAGCGGATGCGCAAGCAGGTCGAGGACATCGTCTCCTCGGTGGTCGGCTCCGGCCGGGCCCGCGTCCAGCTCTCCGCCGATTTCGACTTCAACAAGATCACCCAGACCTCGGACAAGTTCGACCCCGAGGGCCGCGTGCTGCGCTCGAGCCAGACCCGCGAAGAAAGCAGCATGACCGCCGACAATAACGGCCAGGTCACCGTCAACAACGAGCTGCCCGGCAACCAGCAGAACAACGGCGTCGCGGCCAAGGACCAGAGCAAGAAGACCGAGGAGACCAACAATTACGAGATCTCCCGCACCACCAAGACCGAGGTGACCGAGGCCGGCCGGGTCAACCGCATCTCGGTCGCAGTGCTGGTCGACGGCATCTACACCAAGAACGACAAGGGCGAGCTCGCCTATACGGACCGCACCAAGGAGCAGCTCGACAGCATCGCCACTCTGGTGCGCTCGGCGATCGGCTTCGACCAGAAGCGCGGCGACCAGGTCGAGGTCGTCAATCTGCGCTTCGCCGACGCCCCCTCCACCGCCCCGATCGGCGAACCCGGCGGCTTCCTCGGCATGCTGCAGTTCACCAAGGACGACGTCATGTACTTCGTCGAGCTCGGCGTGATGATGCTGCTCGGCCTCGTCGTGCTGTTCATGGTGATCCGCCCGCTGGTCAAGCGCATCCTCGCCTCGGACGAAGTCGCCGCCGCCATCTCCGGCGTCCTCGCCGGCCCCTCCGCCTCGGAAGAGACAGCTCCCGCCGCCGGCGGACAGGCGCTGCTGCCCGGCGGCGCCGCCAGCGCCATCGACGTCGCCACCATCCAGGGCCAGGTCCACGCCCAGTCAGTTCATCGCGTCGGCGAGCTCGCCGAGCGCAACCCCAACGAAACCGTCGCCATCATCCGCCAGTGGCTGGCGGAACCCACGAAGTGATCGAGAAGTGAACTGACATGGCCGCTTCCCTGCAGAATGCCAACTCCAACGACATCACCAGCGTGATCTCCACGCTCGGCCAGCGTGCCGGCGACCGCGCCAAGGGCGGCAAGGGTCCCGAGCAATTGGCCGGGCCGCGGCGCGCCGCGATCCTGATGCTGGCGCTGGGCGAGCAGTATGGCGGCAAGATCTGGGGGCTGCTTGACGACGACGAGGTGCGCCAGCTCTCGCTGGAAATGTCGACGCTCGGCACCGTCGAGGTCGACACCGTCGAGGACATGCTGCTCGAATTCGTCTCGCGCATGTCGGCCTCCGGCGCGCTGATGGGCAATTTCGACGCCACCGAGCGGCTGCTGCAGCAATACCTGCCGCCGGAGCGCGTCAACGGCATCATGGACGAGATCCGCGGCCCCGCGGGCCGCAACATGTGGGAGAAGCTCTCCAACGTGCAGGAAGAGGTCCTCGCCAACTACCTCAAGAACGAATACCCGCAGACCATCGCCGTGGTGCTGTCGAAGCTGAAGCCGGAACACGCCGCACGCGTGCTCGGCATCTTCCCCGAGGATCTCGCGCTCGACGTCGTCAACCGCATGCTGAAGATGGAGGCGGTGCAGAAGGAGGTGATCGAGAGCGTGGAGAAGACGCTGCGCACCGAGTTCATGTCGAACCTGTCGCAGACCCGCCGCCGCGACGCCCACGAGGTGATGGCGGAAATCTTCAACAATTTCGATCGCCAGACCGAAACCCGCTTCATCACCTCGCTGGAAGAGGAGAACCGGGAATCGGCCGAACGCATCAAGGCGCTGATGTTCACCTTCGACGACCTCGTGAAGCTGGATTCCGGCTCGGCCCAGACCCTGATGCGCAACGTCGACAAGGACAAGCTCGGCGTCGCGCTCAAGAGCGCCAACGAGGACGTCCGCAACTTCTTCTTCGGCAACATGTCCTCGCGCGCGGCCAAGATGCTCCAGGACGACATGGCGGCGATGGGCCCCGTGCGCCTGCGCGACGTCGACGAGGCCCAGGCGCTGCTGGTCAATCTCGCGAAAGACCTCGCGGCCAAGGGCGAGATCATGCTGACCAAGAACCGCGCCGACGACGAGCTGGTGTATTGATGGCCGCTCCGGCAAAATTCCTGTTCGACACCGACTTCGCGGCGCCCGAGCGGTCGCCGCGCGAGAAGGCCGCGACCGCGGCCGAGATCGCACAGAAGATCGCGGAAGCGGAGGCGCGCGCCTATCAGGACGGTTTTGCCGCCGGCCAGCGCGAGGCCAAGGCCGAGAGCGACCGCCGCGTCGCGCTCGCCATGGAAGAGATCAATATCGGTATCCGGGGCGTCGCCGCTGGCTTCGGCAACATCGAGACCAAGATGGAGACCGAGGCGGTCGAGGTCGCGATCGCGGTGGCGCGCAAGCTGTGCGCCGACCTCGTCGCCGCCGAGCCGCTCGGCGAGATCGTCGCGCTGGTCAAGGATTGCTTCTCGCATCTGGTCGCGACGCCGCATCTCGTCGTCCGCATCAACGATTCGCTCTACGACAGCGCGCGCGAGAAGATCGAGCGGCTCGCCAAGCAGAGCGGCTTCGAGGGACGGCTGGTGATCCTGGCCGAGCCGGAAATTGCCACCGGCGACTGCCGGATCGAATGGGCCGATGGCGGTGTCGTGCTGGAGCGCGGCGCCATCGCGGCCAAGATCGACGACATGGTCGGACGCTATATCGCGTCCCGCAGGGGGAGCTAAGCCATGAGCGACACCGACGGACAGGTCCCGCTGCCCGATCTCAACGGCCCGATGCCGCCGACCGCGGATGTCGGCTACAACGAGGACGAATATGCGGCGCGCGCCGCCGCCGACCTCGAGGCGGTGTTCGACGTGCCGGTGCAGGTCTCGGCCGTGCTCGGCCGCTCCAAGATGGATGTCGGCGAGCTCCTGAAGCTCGGGCCCGGCACCGTGCTCGAGCTCGACCGGCGCGTCGGCGAGGCCATCGACATCTACGTCAACAACAAGCTGGTCGCCCGCGGCGAGGTCGTCCTGGTCGAGGACAAGCTCGGCGTGACCATGACCGAAATCATCAAGACCGAACGCACGTGATAACGCGCAATAGCGCGACCAGACGGACAGGAGACTGACATGCGGCTTCTCATCGTTGGCACATTGAAGGGCCAGCTCACCACCGCCACCAAGATCGCGATGGAGAACGGCGCCACCGTGACCCACGCCGAGGATCACGAGCAGGCGATGCGGGTGCTGCGCGGCGGCAAGGGCGCCGACCTCCTGCTGGTCGATGTCGCCCTCGACATCCGCGACCTCGTGATGCGGCTGGAGGCCGAGCACATCCACGCTCCGATCGTCGCATGCGGCATCACCAACGACGCCCGCGCCGCGGTCGCCGCGATCCACGCCGGCGCTAAGGAATACATCCCGCTGCCGCCGGATCCGGAGCTGATCGCTGCGGTGCTGGCTGCCGTCGCCAATGATTCCCGCGAGCTGGTCTATCGCGACGAAGCCATGGCGCGCGTGATCAAGCTCGCCCAGCAGATCGCAGGCTCCGACGCCTCGGTGATGATCACCGGCGAGTCCGGCACGGGCAAGGAAGTGCTGGCGCGCTACGTCCACACCCGCTCGGCTCGCGCCAAGCGTCCGTTCATCTCGATCAATTGCGCCGCGATCCCCGAGCATCTGCTGGAGTCCGAGCTGTTCGGCCACGAGAAGGGCGCGTTCACCGGGGCGGTGGCCCGCCGCATCGGCAAGTTCGAGGAAGCCACCGGCGGCACGCTGCTGCTCGACGAAATCTCGGAGATGGACGTCCGCCTGCAATCAAAACTGCTGCGCGCCATCCAGGAGCGCGTGATCGACCGCGTCGGCGGCACCAAGCCTGTCGCCGTGGACATCCGCATCATCGCGACCTCGAACCGCAATCTGGCGGAGGCCGTGCGCGAAGGCACGTTCCGCGAGGATTTGCTGTTCCGCCTCAACGTCGTCAATTTGAAGATCCCGCCGCTGCGCGAGCGTCCCGCCGACATCCTCGAGCTCGCCCAGCACTTCGTGAAGAAATATGCCGAGGCCAACGGCGTTCCGCTGCGCCCGATCTCGGCGGAGGCGCGCCGCGTGCTCTCGGCCAACCGCTGGCAGGGCAACGTCCGCGAGCTCGAGAACACCATGCACCGCGCGGTGCTGATGGCGCAGGGCGACGAGATCGGCCCCGACGCGATCATCACCCCGGACGGCGACCGCCTCGACCTCGCCAAGACCGCCCCGGCCGTGGCGCATGCGACCATGGCCGCCGAGCAGGTGACGCGCGCGCTCGTGGGGCGCACCGTCGCCGACGTCGAACGCGACCTGATCCTGGAGACGCTGAAGCACTGCCTCGGCAACCGCACCCATGCCGCCAACATTCTCGGCATCTCCATCCGCACGCTGCGCAACAAGCTCAACGAATACGCCGACGGCGGCATCCCGATCCCGCCCGCGGGCACGCCAGGGGAGTATCCGCGGATGCCGATGGTGGGGGCATAGGCGCCTCGTTCGAAGATTGAGAGATGCAAATGCCCGGGCCAGTCCCGGGCATTTTCTTTTCGCCACACGCACCAACACCCGTTCCGTCATCCTGAGGTGCGAGGCATGGGACGCGACGCGTCCCATGGGGAGCCTCGAAGGATGCACGGCCTCAGCCGGGCCGTCGCCCTTCGAGGCTCGCTTCGCGAGCACCTCAGGATGACGGAGATACACTGCTGTCGTAGCCCGCATGAGCGCAGCGACATGCGGGAACAGCGCCGCCTTATGGAACCCCGGATATCGCTTCGCTCATCCGGGCTACCGGACTATCGTGCCGGCCGAGACTGACCCGGCCGCGCGCAGAGTGAAGCAGTTCACAAGCAGGATGCGCCGGGAGCGCTAGTGTTCAAGAGCAGCGTGGCGTGATGTCCGTCCACCGGGGGGCGCATCCGCTTTGCGAACGTCCTTCCAACCGAAAGGGCATGCCATGAACCGCTTTTCGTGGACGATTTCCCGCTTATCGCTGATTGCAACGCTGATCGCAGCCACAGCGCCGCTTGCGCGCGCCGACGTGATCATGGACTGGAACGCCAAAGCCGACGCGATCGCTGCCGAGAAGCAAATTCTACCGGCGCCGCATAGCCGCGCCTTGTCCATGATGCACGTTGCCATGTTCGAGGCCGTCAACGCGATCGACCACCGCTACGCGCCTTACAAGATCTCGTTGTCCGCGGATCGTTCGACCTCGCGGGAAGCTGCAGCGGCAGTTGCGGCTCACGACGTACTGCTGTCGATCTATCCGGACCTCAAGCCGGACCTGGATGCGACACTGACGAACGCGCTGGCGCCGATTGCCGACGGCGAGTCCAAGACTGCCGGCATCACGCTCGGGAAAGAGGCGGCAGTGCAGATCATCGAGCTTCGTGCGAAGGATGGCAGCGCCGCCGTGGAAACGTACCGGCCCCTGACCACGCCGGGCGCCTATGTTCCAACCGTCGTCCCGCTTTTCTCGACCACGGGTGCGACGACGCCGTGGGTCATGACGTCGGGATCGCAGTTCCGTCCCGGACCGCCGCCCGCGCTCGATTCAGAGGTCTGGACCAGGGACGTCAACGAAATCCGCGAGGTCGGCAGCCGGGGCAGTTCGGCCCGGACGCCTGAGCAAACGACGATCGGCCGCTTCTGGTTCTTTGTCGGCGCCCGCACCTACAATCCCATCGTGAGGCAGGCCGCGATGGCCAAGGGAATGGATCTCGTCGACTGCGCCCGCCTGTTCGCCTTGACGTCGATTGCCGGCAACGATGCCATCGTCGCCGTGTTTGACGCCAAGTACCACTACAATTTCTGGCGCCCGATCACGGCCATACGCAATGCCGATCTGACCTCGAATGCCGCGACGCCTCGCGATCCCTCCTGGCTGCCGCTCGGGGACACGCCGATGCATCCGGAATATCCCTGCGCCCACTGCATCGTCTCGGCCGCAATTTCGACCGTGCTGCAAACTGTCGTTGGAGATTTTGGCGAGTTCTCCCTGACCAGCCCGACGGCACCGGGGGTCACGCGCAAATGGTCGCGGCTGCAGGACTATAGCGACGAAGTCTCCAATGCGCGCATCTGGGCCGGCTTTCACTACCGCTTCTCGACCGAAGTCGGCAAGGACATGGGCCGAAAGGTCGGTGCGCTGGTCGTCGCGACGCAGCTTCGCGGTGTCGAGGCAATAGCGCAGCCAAGCCGCTAGGCGGGCGACCTTTTTGGAGCGCCGTAGCCCGCATGAGCGCAGCGACATGCGGGAAGCCGTGAAAAAGAGTCCCGGATATCGCTTCGCTCATCCGGGCTACGGGAGCCAGCACATGGCCGCACCGCATCCGGCGACTAGGTCCGGCCGGCGCAAGGCCCTATAACCCCGCGTGAGAACCACGAGGGTAAACATGTCTGAAGCTCAAATCACGGACTGGCTGGCGTCGCAGAAGCAGGCGATGATCGATCTCTTGCGCGACGTCGTGAACATCGATTCCGGGTCCTATGACAAGGAAGGCGTCGATGCGGTCGGTGCGCGGTTCGAGCGGCATTTTGCCGAGCACGGCATTCCGTTCCGGCGCGAGGCCAACGCCACCTTCGGCGATGCGATCCATGCCGAGGTGGCCAAGCCCGGCAGCAACGAGAAGCCGGTGCTGTTGATGGGGCATCGCGACACCGTGTTCGGCAAGGGCGAGGCCGGGCGGCGCGCGTTCACCATCAAAGACGGCCGCGCCTATGGCCCCGGCGTCGCCGATATGAAGTCGGGCCTCGTCATGAACGTGTTCGTGGCCACCGCCTTCCATAAGTTCGGCGGCTCGCCGCATCCGATCAAGGTGCTGATCACCTCGGACGAGGAGATTGGCTCGCCCGCCTGCCGCCCCATCATCGAGCGCGAAGGACGCGCCGCGCGCGCCGTGTTCAACTCCGAGCCTGGCCGGCCCACGGGCAATGTCGTGACGGGACGCAAGGGCGGCATCTTCATGCACATGACCATCACCGGCAAGGCCGCGCATTCCGGCGCCAATTTCGCTGCCGGCGTCAGCGCGATCGGCGAGCTCGCGCACAAGATCGTCCAGATCCACGCGCTGACCGATCTCGACAAGGGCATCACGCTCAATGTCGGCCTCGTCTCGGGCGGCCAGTCCGTCAACACCACGGCGCCTTTCGCCGAAGGCCAGATCGACCTGCGCTATGTCGATCCGGCCGATCGCGCGCGGATCATGGCCGCAATCGAAAAGATCGTCGCCACATCTTACGTGCCGGGCACCAGCGCGACGCTGACGATCAAGGGCGAGTTCGTGCCGGTGGTGCAAAGCGCGGAGTCGAAGACGCTGTTCGAGGGCTATCAGGCCGCTGCTAGGCAGGTCGGCCTCACCACGCTGCAGGGCGAGTTCTCCGGCGGCTGCGCCGATTCCGGCTTCACCGCCGCGGTGGGCACGCCGACGATTTGCGGCCTCGGCCCGGTCGGCGGGCTCGCGCACACGCCGGAGGAATATCTCGAGGTCGACAGCATCGTGCCGCGCGCACAGGCGCTGGCGCTGGCGATTTTGAGGGGGTGAGGGAGAGGTGCCGTAGGGTCGTAGGGTGGGTTAGCCCTGCAGATGCGCGACGCGCATCTGCTCGGCGTAACCCACCTCTTTCGTCTCCGCGGACACAAACAGTGGTGGGTTACGCCTTCGGCTAACCCACCCTACGCACCTACGAGACCGTCACGAATAACTCGGCGCGTCGGGCTTGCGGAAGATGTGGATGGGATCGCCAGGCACGATCGGCTGCCCGGAGAACATCGCGTAGGCGTAGAGCGCGAGATAGGCGATCGCGAGCGCGCCGATGGCGTAGAAGGCTAGGGTCGCGACGCGCTTCATCTATCCGCTCCGATGCCGTCCCGGCGGGACGGCTCAAGCAGCGCTTCTAGAGCGATGAGGCGGAAAAGGCCAGCCGGCGCCTGCGGGCGGCGATCAAATGCCGCGCCGGGTGCGCGCGGGAACGCTGACATCGGCGAGCCTTGCGGCGTCCTCGTCCTGGTCGACCGCCACATACTGGCCGTGCCAATAGGCGAGCGCCGCATTGCGCGTCGAGTTCCTGACGTCCCTGACACGGCCGATGACGATGCCGTGCGAGTGACGCTCGACGATCTCCTCGACCTCGCAGTCGAACACCGACAATGCACCGACCAGCAGCGGGACTCCCGAGACTGCCGTCACCCACTGGGCGCCGGCAAAGCGATCGGCGCCCTTCAGCCCGCCCTTGCCGGCAAAGCGCTCGGCGACATCGAGCTGGTCGGCATTGAGGATGTTCACGCCGAAGGCGCCATGGCGCTTGATCAGCGGGAAGGACGAGGCATCGCGATTGATGCTGACCAGCAGGGTTGGCGGCTCCACCGACAGCGAGGTTACGGATGTCACCGTCATGCCGGTGATGTCCTTGCCCCGCCCGGCGGTGATGACGCTGACGCCACCGGTGAGGTGGCGCATGGCGCCGCGGAAATCGGCGGGCGAAACGGGGATTTCGGTCATGAGATCGCGGGGCACTACATTCATGGCGTGGTCCCCGAAATGGGGTTCCCTTCTATTTAGGTACGATCGTCCGCCGACAAAAGGTGGCTCAGGATCGAGCCTTCGAGGCCCGCCAGCTCGGCCGAGCCACGCTGGCGGGGGCGAGCCACGTTAATCGTGACATCATGGGCGATACGGCCCTCCTCGATCACCAGCACCCGGTCGGCCAGGGCGACAGCCTCGGCGACGTCGTGGGTGACCAGAATCGCGGTAAAGCCCTGGTCGCGCCAGACGCGCTCCAGAAGGCGCTGCATCGAGATGCGGGTCAGGGCATCGAGCGCACCAAGCGGCTCGTCGAAGGCGAGCACGCGCGGACGGGAGACCAGCGCGCGGCCGAGCGCGACGCGCTGCTTCTGGCCGCCCGACAGCACGGAAGGCCACTGGTCGCGCTTGTCGGCGAGACCGACCTCGGTCAGCGCCTTCTCGGCGCGGGCATGCGCGTCCTTCGAGGCGCGATCGCGGCCGAGACCGACCTCGACATTGGCGAGCACGCGGGCCCAGGGCAGCAGCCGCGGCTCCTGGAACATGACACGGATGTCTTCGGGCTGGACGTCACCGCCGAAGCTGATGCTGCCGGCATCGATCTTGTCCAGGCCAGCGATCAGGCGCAGCAGCGTGCTCTTGCCGCAACCGCTTTTTCCCACGATAGCGACGAACTGGCCGGCGGGGATGTGCAGATCGATACCGCGCAGCACCTCGTTATCACCGAAGGATTTGCGCAAGCCGCGGATGCTGAGCGGCAGGCCGCTGATCTGCATCGGCCGCTCCTCACGGACCACGCGGGCGTGAGGCGCAAAACTGGCGCGGCTGGCGAACTCGGTCTCGGAAAGGGACGTACGAAGCGCTGTCTGCATGTGATTCCCAGTATTTCTGCTCAACGTTTCTGGAAGGCGGGGTGCCAGGAGAGCGTCAGGCGCTCCAGCACGCGGGAGGCGCTGTCGGCGAGCTTGCCGAGCAGGGCGTAGATCAGGATCGAGAGCACGACGACGTCGATCAACATGAACTCGCGCGCCTGCATCGCCATGTAGCCTAGCCCTGAGGACGCAGCGATGGTCTCGGCGACGATCAGCGTCAGCCACATGATGCCGAGCGCGAAGCGGATGCCGACGAAGATCGAGGGCAGCGCGCCCGGGAAGATGACGCGGCGGAACAATTCGCCATCGGTCATGCCGTAGATGCGGCCCATCTCGATCAGCTGCGGATCGACGGTGCGGATGCCGTGCAGCGTGTTGAGATAGATCGGGAAGAACACCCCTAACGCCACGAGGAAGAGCTTGGCGCTCTCGTCGATGCCGAACCAGAGGATGACCAGCGGGATCAGCGCCAGATGCGGCACGTTGCGCACCATCTGCAGCGTGGTGTCGGTGAGCTTGGCCGAAAGCTGCGACAGGCCGTTGGCGAGCCCGAAGGCGAAGCCGATGCTGCCGCCGATCAGAAAGCCGATCGAGGCGCGCCAGAACGACACCCAGATGTTGCGGACGAGCTCGCCGGAGAGCAGCAGCTTCCAGCCCGCCAGCGCGACATCGCTCGGCGCCGGCAGCACGCGAACCGGCACGAAGCCGGTGACGCTCGCGACCTGCCAGATCGCGATGATGGCGAGCGGCACGATCCACTGGACCAGGCCGTCCACGCGCGGCAGGCGAAGGCTACGCGGAAGGGGAATGCTGTCGATGAGACTCATGATTGCGACACCCGGTGCTGCGGACGGAAATCGCTGCCGACCGTCTCGCCGAAAGGACCGCCGTTGAAGTGCAGCCTGGTCACGTCGCTCGGCTGCTCCAGCGAGAGCAGCGGGAACACCAGCTCGGCGAAGCGATAGGCCTCCTCCAGATGCGGATAGCCCGACATGATGAAGGTATCGATGCCGATGTCCTGATACTCCTTGATGCGGGCCGCGACGGTCCGGGCATCGCCGACCAGCGCCGTGCCGGCGCCGCCGCGCACGAGGCCGACCCCGGCCCACAGGTTCGGGGCGATCTCGAGCTTGTCGCGCTTGCCGCCATGGAGCTGCGCCATGCGCTGCTGACCGACCGAGTCCATGCGGGCAAAGTTCTTCTGCGCCAGCGCGATGGTGTCGTCGCTGACATGCTTGATCAGCTCATTCGCGGCGCGCCAGGCCTCTTCATTGGTCTCGCGGACGATCACATGAAGACGGATGCCGAAGGATAGTTTTCGGCCGCGGGCCGCTGCGACCTCCCTCACCTTGGCGATCTTCTCCGCAACCAGGGCCGGCGGCTCGCCCCAGGTGAGATATTTGTCGACGGTGTCGACGGCGACGTCGATGCCGGCATCCGACGAGCCGCCGAAATAGAGCGGCGGGCGCGGCGACTGCACCGGCGGAAACAGCAGCTTGCCATCCTCGATGTGGATGTGCTTGCCCTCGACATTCACCGTCTTGCCCGCGAGCAGGTCGCTATAGACGTTGAGGAACTCGCGGGTGACCTCGTAGCGCTCGTCGTGGGCGAGGAAGATCCCGTCACCCTTGTTCTCGACGGGATCGCCGCCGGTGACGACGTTGACGAGGAGCCGGCCGCCCGTGACACGGTCGAGCGTCGCGGTCATGCGCGCGGCAACGCTTGGCGATTGCAGACCGGGCCTCACCGCCACGAGGTAGCGAAGCCGCTCGGTGAACGGTGCGACGCTGGACGCGACGATCCAGGAATCCTCGCAGGATCGGCCCGTCGGCAGCAGCACGCCAAAATAGCCGAGCTGGTCGGCGGCCTGCGCGACCTGGCGCAGATAGTTGAAATTGACCTCGCGGCCGCCGATGCCGGTGCCGAGATAGCGGCCGTCACCGTGGGTCGGCAGGAACCAGAGGATGTTGGCGTTTGATTGTTTACTCATCTCTGTGCCCCTAGCCGTAGGTCGTGCCGACGGCGGCCGCGACGATGCCGATCGACATGACGATGGCTGCGATCACGCGTTGAACGATGCGTTTCATGTTCAGACCTTTTGAAATGGGAAGATCGATCGGCACGGTCAGGCTGCCGAGTTGCGCCAGACGATGTCGCGGATGACGATCGGCCTCGGGATCAGGCCGAGCTTGTGGAAGCGGTCGGCAACGCCCTGCTGGGTCGCGACGATGTCGTCGGTGACGGGGCCGACCACGAAGGACGAGCGGTTGGCAGCGATGGTCTGGATGTCTAGCGGAATGCCGGTGACTGCGGCGAGCGACTTTGCCACATCATCGCGATGCTGCTCGGCCCATTTGGCGGTCGCGGTGGTGACGTCGACGATCTGCTGCAGAATGGCGCCGTGGTTCTTCGCGAAGTCGCGGTTGGCGATGTAGAACGAGTTGGTCTTGGTGACCTCGCGCGCATTGATCAGGATGCGGCCGTTCTGCTTGGTCTCGCCGATCGCGAAATACGGATCCCAGATCGCCCAGGCCTCGATGCTGCCATTGGCGAAGGCGGGGCCGGCGTCCGGCGGCGTCAGATAGACCGGGGTGATGTCGGCATAGGTGAGGCCGGCCTTCTCCAGCGTCTGCACCACGATGTTGTGGGCGCTGGAGCCCTTGGTGAAGCCGACGCGCTTGCCCTTCAGTTCAGCAATGGAGCGGATCGGCGAATCCTTCGGCACCAGGATGCCCTGGCCGTTGGTGATCGGCTGTCCGGCGGCGTAGACGATCGCCGCGCCCGCGGCCTGGGCGAACACCGGCGGGGAATCGCCGACGGCGCCGTAATCGACGCTGCCGACATTCATCGCCTCCATCATCGGAGGACCTGAGGAGAACTCCACCCATTTCACCTCGATGCCTTGCGGGGCGAAATGTTTTTCCAGGGCGGCCTGCTGGCGCGTGATGACCAGCACGCCGTTCTTCTGGTAGCCGATACGAATTTCCTTCACCGCGCCTTGTGCATTCGCGCGTGAGGCGAACGCCGCGGCAGCCGCTGTTCCGATCGACAGTTTCAGAAAGTCCCGACGCTTCATTCCACACTCCCGGCCGCCTGCGCCCGTCACCATTCACGTTTCGGGAATGATGGTGCGGAGCGGCGGAGGTGTCGAGACACGCGGAAAAATAGCGATGCGAGCACTGCGCTTGTGGCGGAGTGCATGATTAATCTTTCAAACGGTCGCGGCGATGCAGACGGAATTTTTCCGCACGCGAATGTGAGAGCCGCACGGATTCCTCACGCCGCCCGGACGAGCTGAACAAAAAAGTCGCAAAACAACCCCATGCACAGTAGCCGGGGCGTGCGAAAACAAGTACTTACGCATTATCCGAAATTCGTTTGACCCGTCGAGGCTGGGCAAGAATTGGTGGTTTGGTTGCTCAGGCTGGAACGAACCGGCCGATTGCGAGGCGCGGCCGGA
>NZ_JAFCJZ010000026.1 GCF_018130765.1 Bradyrhizobium iriomotense | reverse complement strand
CCGGTCTTGAAAGTGCGATTCGCCATAAGACGAATCCTACATCAACTCCCAAAAAGCAACATTCTTGCCCAGCCTCGTCGGGCAAAACACCCATGCCGTGGGTCAATCCATATCCGTACAAATATTCCACTCTACCGAAATTCGGAATTGTCGTACTCCTCCGCCACCTCATCCCAGTCAGAGGGGCGTATCGCGATCGTCACGAAACGCGGGGTGAGCGGCGGTGGACGCGGGCTGCGTCGCACGAGGGATTGTCTCGCGTGCACGACGGGCGCGGTCTCGCGTACGGCAAAATCGTGTGGTCCTGACGCCCGGGGTCTGTGCGTCAAGTCTTGCGGTCACTCGCAAGGCGACGGGGGCAATAGTGCATCGCTCCCCGGGGAGAGCGCGACATAAGCCGTAAAGCCACTGCGCAGGGAAGGCCGGATGTTTGGCTTCACCTGTATGCCGCTGTGCATCTGTTCTTCGCGCATTCGCGCACAGCGGACCGTGGGTGCCCAGCCGGCACCCGGTCTTCCCTGCGCCCTCTGTTTCCGGAGGGAGCCGGACGGAAGCAAAGCTCGGGCGAAACATGCCGCGAGGATGCGGGGGTGTGTCTGCGAGGCAAAGTCTCGTGCCCCGGACGCTGCGCAGCGCCAACAGCGCGTCTACGCGCGTCTTCGACGCGCTATGGTGGTGCGCTGCAGAGCGGGGGCCCATGTTGCACCGAGTCCGCGGCCTCATGGGTCCCGGCTCTGCGCAGCAACGCTAAGGCGTTGCAGCGCGTCCGGGACACGAGAGCATCACCCCACTTGCGCCAACCCGCTACCCTCTCGCCCGACGGAATATTTCCGCGCTTGCCAATCTGGCCGGTGCGGTTCAGAAAAAAGAGCCAAGAAGAAACGCGAGCGGAGACCTCTGTTTTGACCATCAAGGGCAAGGCCTACATTGCCGGGATTTTTGAACACCCGACCCGGCATGCGCCGGACAAATCCACCGCCCAGCTCCACGCCGAGGTCGCCAAGGGCGCGATCGAGGACGCCGGGATCAGCAAGGACGATGTCGACGGCTATTTCTGCGCGGGCGATGCGCCTGGCGGTGCCTGGCCGATGGTCGATTATCTCGGCCTGAACACCAAGAAGCTTCGCCACGTCGATTCCACCGAGACCGGCGGCTGCTCCTACATCATCCATCTCGGCCATGCCGCCGAGGCGATCGCCGCGGGCAAGTGTTCGATCGCGCTGGTTACGCTCGCCGGCAAGCCGCGCACCGGCGTCATGCCGCCGCGCGCGGCCGGCGCCGAGGTCGATTTCGAGTCCGCTTACGGCGCAACCACGCACAATGCCTATGGCATGTGTGCCATGCGCCACATGCACGACTATGGCACCACCAGCGAGCAGCTCGCCTGGATCAAAGTCGCGGCTTCGCACCATGCGCAATACAATCCGCATGCGATGCTCAAGGACGTCGTCACCGTCGAGGACGTCCTGAACTCGCCGATGATCTCCGATCCCTTGCATCGCATGGATTGCTGCGTCGTCTCCGACGGCGGCGGCGCGCTGATCGTGACGACGCCGGAGATCGCGAAGAGCCTGAAGAAGCCTCTCGTGCGCCTGATCGGTCATGGCGAAGCCATGAAGGGTCCGCGCGGCGGCAAGGATCTCGATCTTACTTACTCGGCCGGTGTCTGGTCCGGCCCGCGCGCGTTCGACGAAGCCGGCATCACGCCGAAGGACATCAAATACGCTTCGATCTACGACAGCTTCACCATCACGGTGCTGATGCAGCTCGAAGACCTCGGCTTCTGCAAGAAGGGCGAGGGCGGCAAGTTCGTCGCCGACGGCAACCTGATCTCTGGCGTCGGCAAGCTGCCATTCAACACCGACGGCGGCGGCCTCTGCAGCAACCATCCCGTCAATCGCGGCGGCATGACCAAGATCATCGAGGCCGTCAGGCAGCTGCGCGGCGAGGCGCATCCGAAGGTGCAGGTGAAAAATTGCGATCTCGCCATCGCCCACGGCACCGGCGGCCTTCTCGGCGTCCGCCACGCCGCCTCGACGGCCATTCTGGAGCGCGTGTGATGAGCGAAGCGAAAAAATATCCGGCCCCGGTGACGAACCCCGAGACCGCCGCGTTCTGGGACGCCGCCAAGCAGGGTAAGTTCATGATCAAGCGCTGCACGGCGTGCGGCGAAGCGCATTACTTCCCGCGCTCGATCTGCCCGTTCTGCTACTCCGACAAGACGGTGTGGGAGCAGGCTTCCGGCGAGGGCACGATCTACACCTGGAGCCTGATGCGGAAATCGCCGACCGGTCCTTACGCGATCGGCTACGTCACGCTGAAGGAGGGGCCGTCGGTGCAGACCAATTTCGTCGACTGCGATCTGGGAAAGCTCAAGATCGGCCAGAAGGTGAAGGTGGTGTTCAAGCCGACCGACGGCGCCCCGCTGCCGTTCTTCACGCCTGTCTGACACGAAGCAAGATGTAACCCTCTCCCCTTGTGGGAGAGGGTGGCAGCCGAAGGCTGCCGGGTGAGGGGTCTCTCTCCACACGAGAAGTGTCACTGCGGAGCCAACCCCTCACCCGAGTGAGTTTGTTGCAAGTGCGGTGCTGCCCTCTCCCACAAGGGGAGAGGGCACATTAACGGGCATCGCCGCCTGCGGATGAGAAACTCGAGAGGAAGACAAACAACATGTCCGCCAGATACGAAGAGCTCAAAGGCCTGAAAAACCTCGGCCAGAAATATGCCTATACCGATCGCGAGGTCATGCTCTACGCCTACGGCATCGGCCTTGGCGCCGATCCGATGGACGAGAACGAGCTCGCCTTCGTCAACGAGGGCACGCTGACACCGCGACCGCTGAAGGTGGTGCCGACCTTTGCCTCCGTTGCCGCCTGGGGCTCGGGTCCGGGCGAGATGAATCTCAACCGCGTGATGGTGGTCGATGGCGAGCGCGACATCACCTTCCACCAGCCGCTGCCGGTGGCCGCCAACATCACCGCCGACTCCTCCGTGCTCGAGGTCTACGACAAGGGCAAGGACAAGGGCGTCGTCATCAGCCATCAGACCGTGCTCAAGAACGAGAAGGGCGAGAAGCTGGCGACGCTGGTCGCTTCGCGCTTCGCCCGTGGCGATGGCGGCTTCGGCGGGCCGAACCTGACCCAGCCCGATCCGCACAAGATCCCCACGCGCAGCCCGGACAAGACCATCGACATCGTCACGCGCCCGGATCAGGCGCTGGTCTATCGCCTCTGCGGCGATCGCAACCCGCTGCACTCCGATCCCGAGTTCGCCAAGAAGGCCGGCTTCCCGCGCCCGATCCTGCACGGCATGTGCACCTACGGCATCACCTGCCGCGGCGTGCTGCAGACCTATGCCGACTACGACGCGAGCGCCTTCCGCCAGCACGTCGCGCGGTTCTCTTCCCCGGTCTATCCCGGTGAGACCGTGACCATGGACCTCTGGAAGGACGGCAACACGATCTCGTTCGAAGCCAAGGTGAAGTCGCGCGGCGTCACCGTGATCAAGAACGGCAAGACGGTGCTGGGTTAGGCGGGCACCGGCGTTTCACTCCCTCGCCCCGCTCTTGCGGGGAGAGGGTGGGGTGAGGGGCTCTCACCGCGAGCCGTGACGGTAGTGAGACCTGTACCCCCTCACCCGATCGCTACGCGATCGACCTCTCCCCGCAAGCGGGGCGAGGTAAAATAACAACCAGGGAGAAGCCACCATGGGACTACTCGACGGCAAGGTTGCGCTGATCACCGGCGCGGGCGGGGGGCTCGGTGAGGCCTACGCGAAGCTGTTCGCGCGGGAAGGGGCTTCGGTCGTCGTCAACGATCTCGGCGGTCCCCGTGACGGCTCCGGCGCCGACAAGTCCATGGCGCAGCTTGTGGTGGACGCGATCAAGGCCGAGGGCGGCAAGGCGGTTGCCAACGGCGCCGATATCTCCGCCATGGAGGGCGGCCAGTCGGTGTTCGACGACGCCATCAAGCACTTCGGCCGCGCCGACATCCTGGTCAACAACGCCGGCATCCTGCGCGACCAGACCTTCGTCAAGGCCTCGGAGGCCGACTGGGACAAGGTCATCAAGGTGCATCTGAAGGGTACCTTTTGTTGCACCATGCCGGTGTTTCGCTGGATGCGGGAAAATGGCGGGGGCGTCATCGTCAACACCTCCTCGACCTCGGGCCTGATCGGCAATTTCGGGCAGACCAATTACGGCGCGGCCAAGGGCGGCATCTGGGGCCTGTCCAATGTGCTGGCGATCGAGGGGCGGAAATACAACATCCGGATCTGGACGCTGGCCCCGGGGGCCCTGACCCGCATGACCGCAGACCTGCCCCGCTATAAGGAGAACCCCGGCGCGGCGCTGGGGCCGGACGGCATCGCGCCGGCCGTGCTATACATGGTCAGCGACTTGTCGGGCGACCAGACCGGCAAGGTGCTGGGCGTGTCCGGGCCCCGCGGCGTGCGCGAAATGCGGATGATGGAGATGGAAGGCTGGAAACCGCCGCACTCGGGCTGGAAGGCCCAGGACGTCGTCGATCACGCCAAGGAGATCTTCTTCTCCGAGGAGCAGATCAAGATGGGGGCACGGAGGTTTTAGCCATTGTTGTCGTTCCGGGGCGGCTCGAAGAGCCGAACCCGGAACCTCGAGATTCCGGGTTCGCGCTGCGCGCGCCCCGGAATGACGGAGAAAGAGAGAGAGACTGATGAAACTGACTGCCGACGCCAAGGGCACCTTCGCAATCGCGCCGACACCGTTCCACGATGACGGCCGGATCGACGAGCGCTCGATCGACCGCCTGACCGATTTCTACGAGGAGGTCGGCTGCGACGGCGTCACGGTGCTGGGCATCCTCGGCGAGGCCCCCAAGCTCGACGCCGCCGAGGCCGAGCAGGTGGCCGTACGCTACGTCAAGCGCGCCAAGAAGATGCAGGTGATCGTCGGCGTCTCCGCGCCGGGCTTTGCCACCATGCGCTCGCTGGCGAGGGCCTCGATGGACGCGGGCGCGGCCGGCGTCATGATCGCGCCGCCGCCCTCGCTTCGCACCGACGACCAGATCGTCGGCTATTTCAAGCAGGCGGCGGAAGCCATCGGCCCTGATGTGCCCTGGGTGCTCCAGGACTATCCGCTCACCTTGCAGGTCGTGTTCACCCCCGCCGTGATCCGCAAGATCGTCATGGACAATCCGAACTGCGTGATGCTCAAGCACGAGGACTGGCCGGGCCTGGAGAAGATCTCGACGTTGCGCGGCTTCCAGAAGGACGGCTCGCTGCGTCCGCTCTCGATCCTCTGCGGCAACGGCGGCACGTTCCTGGACTTCGAGATGGAGCGCGGTGCCGACGGCGCCATGACCGGCTACGCCTTCCCGGAGCTCCTGATCGACGTCGTGAACCTCTCCAAGGCCGGCAAGCGCGATGCTGCGCATGATCTGTTCGACGCACATCTGCCGCTGATCCGCTACGAGCAGCAGCCCGGCGTCGGCCTCACTGTGCGCAAATACGTGCTGCAGAAGCGCGGCATCATCGCCTCCAGCGCGCAGCGCAAGCCCGGCGCGACGATGACGGCAACGGCGAAGGCCGAGGTCGACTATCTGCTGTCGCGCGTTGCCCGCTTCGACAAGCGCGCCAATCTCGGCCCGCAATCCAGCGCCGCGGGTTAGTCGCATGGCCGAGACATCAGCATCACGCCCGGCGTCGACGATCCTCCTGCTGCGCGATGGCGCGAGGGAAGTCGAGGTCTTCATGATGGTCCGCCATCATCAGATCGAGTTCAACTCGGGCGCGCTGGTGTTTCCCGGCGGCAGCGTCGATGCCGGCGACAACGAGATCGTCGCCCGCGCCGACTTGTATTCCGGTGGCGAGGGCTTGAGCGAAGCGGACCGCGGTTTTCGTATCGCCGCGATCCGCGAGACGTTCGAGGAGAGCGGCATCCTGCTGGCGCGGTCCAGGGACACGGGCACGCCTGTTGATGCCCAGCGCGCCGGCGAGATCGCGGACAAACATCGCGTCGCGCTGAACGAGCACAAGATCAGCTTCCTCAGCATCCTCGCCGACAACGGCCTCCAACTCGCGCTCGACACGCTCGTGCCTTACGCGCACTGGATCACGCCGGAGGGCATGCCGAAGCGCTTCGACACCTGGTTCTTCCTTGCGGCAGCACCGCCCGACCAGCTCGGCGCCCATGACGGCCGCGAATCCACCGACTCGATCTGGGTCTCTGCGCGCGAGGCAGTGGAGGGCGGTGACAGTGGCCGCTTCAAGCTGCCGTTCCCGACCACACGCAATCTGATCCGGCTGGCGAAGCAGCCGACGGTGAAGTCCGCGCTCGACCATGCCAAGGGCATGTCGATCGTTACGGTGATGCCGGTCATGACCAAGACCGAGACCGGTCGCCAGCTCCGCATTCCCCGCGAGGCCGGCTATGACGGCGAGGTGTTCGAGGTCGGCGCCGTCGGCTGATACACTTCGATATGCAGCGAAGTATCGGCTACCGCGGATGCGCTAGGTTCCGTCCATCGTGGAATGGACGGGACGCACAATGGACAACCGGCAGGACGTCAACATCGCCGTCGAGCTGGCGCTGCTGGTCGCGCTCGCAACACTCTGGGGCGGCTCCTACACCTTCATCAAGCTCGGCGTCGCCACCATCCCGCCGATCACCCTGATCGCGGCGCGCACCGCGATCGCTGGCCTGATGCTGCTGGCCGTCATGTCGGCGCGCGGCATCAAGATGCCCACGGACGTCGCGACCTGGCAGCGCTTCGCGTTCCAGGCCGTGCTCAACAGCGTCATCCCCTGGACGCTGATCGCCTGGGGCGAACGCCATGTCAACGCCGCGCTCGCCACCATCCTCAACTCGGCCGGACCGATTTTCACCTTCCTGCTCACCGCGGCCGTCACGCGCCACGAGGCGACGACGCCGCGAAAACTGTTCGGCGTGGTTGCCGGCATGGCCGGCATCCTGCTGATCGTCGGCGTCGATGCCGTCCACGACATCGGCAGCGGCCTCGTTGCGGAAGCCGCGATCGTCGCCGCCACCATCTGCTACGCCTGCGCCGCGATCTTCGGCCGCAGCTTCAAGGGTCTCGATCCCATGGCGCCCGCGGCCGGCTCGCTGCTGGCGGGGGCGGCGGTCCTGATCCCGGCCTCGCTGCTCGTCGAGCAGCCCTGGACGCTGTCGCCCTCGCTCAGCTCCGTGCTGGCGCTGCTCGCGCTGGCGACCTTCTCGACCGCCGCGGCGTTTGCGATCTACTTCCGCCTGATCCAGACCCTGGGCTCGGTCGGCACCACCGCGCAGGCCTATTTGCGCGTCCCCATTGGGGTCGCCATCAGCGTCGCCTTCCTCGGCGAAGCCTTGAGCCGGACCGCCTGGATAGGCCTTGCCTGCGTCGTTCTCGGCGTCGCCGCCATGACGATCCCGGCCGGGCGGCGGGCAAGCGTCAAAACGTCATAATCCGGTGCGGAGGGCGGGCCGAGACCTGCGATATTAAGGATATTCTGCGGCGGGAGGCATGTTCCCCCGGGCCCGCAATACGTCGTATATTAGGCTTTCAATAGCCCGGTCCTCAACGCAACCAATGTCCGCCGAATTGACGCCGCCCCCTGAGAAAAAGCGAATCTTTTCGCTGTCCATCGGCCAACTGACGTTCGGAAGCTTCATCCTGGTGCTGGCGGTGATCATCGTCACCTCGACCGCGAGCGTGATCGCGATCCGGCACATCGACACGACTTTCGCCGAGTTGCAGCGGCTCCAGAGCGTCGGCGACCTCGCCGAGGACATCGACCGCCGCATGAACGAGCTGCGGCTCGCCGCGCGCGATTTCGTCACCGATCCCGGCGCCGGCATCCAGTTCAAGCAGGTGGGCGAGGCGGCCTCGACACTCAGCGACATCCTGAAAAAGACCCGCATCGAGCTCGCGCCCGAGCAGCAGGACATGATCGACGGGGTCACCGAGCGGCTTGCGACCTATCGCAATGGCCTCGAGCGGATCTCGACGCTGATCGACCGCCGCGCCCAGCTGCTCGCCGGCCTGCCGCCGCTGCGCGAGCAATTCGACGCAGCGGTCTCCGGCGCCGCCGACCGCGAGCTCGCCTCCCGCCTGTCCGAGGCGCAGAGCCGGATCGCGCTCGGCCTGCTCGCGCGCAACCCGTCGGCGGCCGAGCAGGCCGCGCAGGGCATGCGCGCGATGGATATCACCGATCCCAAGCTCAAGGCGGCGGTGAACGATTATGCCGAGGCGATCATGGCGGTCGCCGTCCGCGAGCGTCAGATCGCCGACATCGACCGCGAGGTGCTGGGCACCGAGGGCCGGCTGATCGGGCGCGTCACTGAATTGCTGCGCGAGGTCAGCGCAAGGCGCGGCCACGTGCTGTCGCGCGATTTCGCCCGCACGCTGACCGAGGCGCGCTGGCAGAGCATCGTGCTCGGCTCCATCGGCGTGCTGATCGGCATTCTCGCGGCGGGCTTCGTGGTACGGCGCACGGTGCGCCCGCTCGCCCAGATCGCGCGCTCGATTCGCGCGCTTGCGGCGGGCCAGAAGGACACCTCGATCCCGTCCGCCGATCTCGACAACGAGATCGGCGACATCGCACGTGCGGCCGAAGTGTTCCGCCGCGCGCTGGAGGAGGCCGACACCGCGCGCGAGGCGGCGGTGCGCGCGCTCACCGAGCAGCGGCTGGCCGAAGAGAGCTATCGCAAGCTGTTCGAGGGGTCGGTCGACGGCATCTACGTCACGACGCCGGCCGGCGACCTCCTCAATGCCAATCCGGCACTGGCGCGTATGATGGGCTATGACAGCCCGCAGCACCTGATCGACAGCATCAACGACATCGCCCACACCATCTACGTCCATCCCGAGGCGCGCGACGAATACCAGCGGCTGATGGCGCGCGACGGCATCGTGCGCGAGTTCGAATACCAGGTGCGCCAGCGCAGCGGCGACATCCTCTGGCTCTCCGACAGCGCCACGGGCGTGCGGGACGAGCAGGGCAACATCGTCCGCTATGAGGGGACGCTGCGCGACATCACCGACCAGAAGCGGGCGGAAGACGCCATCGCCGAAGGCCGGCGCCTGCTCCAGCAGGTCATCGACACCGTGCCCGCGGTCATCAACGTCAAGGACCGCGACCTGCGCTATGTGCTGATGAACCGCTACATGGCCGGCATCTTCGGCATCGAGCCCGGCGACGCGCTCGGCCGCACCACCGCGGATCTGATGTCGCGCTATGGCGCGGCCAAGACCGACGAGAACGACAAGCGCGTGCTGAGGCTGCGCAAGGGGCTCGGCTTCTACGAGGAGGAGTACAAGGACGCCTCCGGCAACATGCGGCAATGGCTGGTCAACAAGCTGCCGCTGCTCGATGCCGATGGCGAGATCGAGCGGATCGTCACGGTGGCGCTCGACATCGGTGAGCGCAAGCGCGGCGAGCAGGAGATGCGCAAGGCCAAGGAATCGGCGGAGACCGCGCTGCGCAATCTGCGCGAGACCCAGGCCTCGCTGATCGAGGCGGAGAAGCTCGCTGCGCTCGGACGTCTCGTCGCCGGCGTCGCGCACGAGGTCAACAATCCCGTCGGCATCAGTCTCACGGTCGCTTCCGCCCTGGAGCGCAAGACCGCGATGTTCTCGTCCGAAGTCGAACGCGGCGAGCTTCGCCGCTCCACGCTCAACGACTTCCTCAACACCAGCCGCGATGCGTCCTCGCAGCTCGTCTCCAATCTCAACCGTGCCGCCGAGCTGATCCAGTCGTTCAAGCAGGTCGCCGCCGACCGCAACTATTCGGACCAGCGCACCTTCGACCTCGGCGACCTCACCGAGCAGGTGGTGATGAGCCTGCGGCCGGGCCTGCGCAAGCACAACCTGACCCTCAATGTCGAGTGCCAGCCGGATCTGACCATGAACAGCTATCCCGGGCCGTACGGGCAGGTGCTGACCAATCTGTTCCTCAATTCGGTCGCGCACGCCTTCCCGGACGGCCGGCCTGGGATGATCGACATCCAGGTGCGCGAGTCCGGCAAGGACAATGTCGAGATCCTCTTCTCCGACAATGGCTGCGGCATGTCGCTCGACGTCCGACGCCGCGCATTTGATCCGTTTTTTACGACAAGACGTGACCAGGGCGGCACCGGCCTCGGCCTGCACATCGTCTACAGCATCGTCACCAACAGGCTCGGCGGCCGGCTCGATCTCGATTCTGAGCCGGGCGGCGGCACGCGCATCCAGATGATCTTGCCGCGCACGGCGCCGCTGGAGCAGGCCGCGGAATAGCTAGTCCGCTTCCGCAAGCTTGTGCAACGTGGCGCCGAAAATCAGACTGGCCTTGCCGACCAGCGCCGTGCCCGTCATCTCCGCGCGCGTGTCCGTGTAGGTCCCGCTGACGCCAATGCCGACCGGGGCAGGGCCGCCGAACAGCGGATTGTCATCGCCCCGAGGCGACGTGTGCCGTTGCACCAGCACCTCGCCTTTGAAGGTGCGGTCGTCCTTCACCACATAGCTGCCGGTGTAATAGAGGTAGGCATCGCCGCCAAGGATCTTGCCGTCGCGAAAAAGGATCACGCCGCTGCCCTTGCCGACTCGACCGTCGAGCAGCGTGACATGGATCGAATAGAGGCCGTTCTTCATAACGTCCCGTAGGCCGGCCGCCATCGCCCAATAGCGTAACCGGTCCAGCTTTTATGCCAAAGCGCATCCCCTCGCGCAACGCGGCAGTTTGCCGGCCGGCAAGTACCTCTGTCGCGCGGACCGTATTCGTCCCGGCTTGTCTGTGACGCCGATATGACGGTCTCATCATGGGGCGAGGCCAGTCGTTGCGAATCAAGTTGGCCCGCGAAATGCATAACCATTGTTGCACTGGCCGCGGGGTGCTGGAGCAAGACGAACGTGAGCAACTGGATCGATTCCGGCGGCGATGAGCCGCGTCTGTACAGTGCGCGTCCCACGATTTGCAAAAACGAACGGCGGCGGATTGGCAGCGCGGCACGCTGGCGAAGCGTGACGAGGCTGGCATGCGCCATCGCCTTGATTGGGCTCGCGACCCCCTTCGGGCACGCCCGTGACCGCGGCCAGTTCGCCAATACCAATGCCGACTTGAAGGCCTGGTTCGACGGCCTGCGAAGCGGCAAGGGGCCATGCTGCTCCGATGCCGACGGTTCGGCGCTCTCGGATACCGACTGGGAGAGCAAGGACGGACACTATCGTGTTCGCGTCCCGCGCCTAGGCTACGTGCTTGACGGCCAGCAACAGGAACTCGTCTGGGTCGACGTGCCCGAGGAAGCGGTGATCTCGGAGCCGAACCGGGTGGGGCGCACCATGGTGTGGCCGATCTACGGTTATATGGGCGTCACCATCCGCTGCTTCATGCCCGGAAGCATGACATAAGCGCCAGGCGGCACTCCGCCTGGTCTCGCTGTTGCTAGACGCGTCTTCCGCGGCGTCAGGTGTATTTCTTGTCGCGCTCGAGCAGCTCGATGGAGATGCCTTCGGGGCCGCGGATGAAGCAGATGCGCACGCCGGGCCGGATCGTCGTCGGCTCGCGCGTGAAGGTGGCGCCCTTGGCCTTGATCTCGGCGGCCACAGTGTCGATGTCCTTCACCGTCAGACCGAAATGGTCGAGGCCCTGATGCGGATGAGGGGGCGGCGGGTTGACGGCGCTATCGCCTTCGAGCGGCGCGATGAAGATTTTTGCGCCGCCGAGGTTCACGTCGATCCGTCCCGGTGCGCGCACGATCTCGCCGCCGAGGATGTCCCGCAGCCAGGCCGCCGTGGCCTCCGGATCGGGGCTGCGCAGATGGACGTGATCCCAAGTGACGGCGATTGGCATTTCATTCTCCCAACGGGGCTTGCGATGTTGCGGCGCATGTTAGCGGTCTCGGCCGGTGGTCGCCACCGTCCTTGCCGACTCGCCTGAAGCGCGGGAACCTTAGTTCCTCTCCCGGATTAAGGTAAGCAGTGGTCTGCTCGTCGTGCAAATGCAGTTCGGCCGCCATCGGTGATGCATCCATGAACGCCAGGTTTGACCGGATCGGGTTGGGACGCTTTGCCGGGACCGGCGAGCGAGTGGCCCGGGCCGTGACGGTCGCGAGCGTCTCGTTTGGCCGTGGCCTGCTGTGGCTGCTGGCGGCCATCATCGTCGGTTGCGGCATCTGGATGCTGCTGCCGATCTCCAAAGGCAACAGCACCGAGCCGGTCAGGTCGGACATGGCCACCGTCGAGCCGGCTGCTCCGGGCGATGCGGCGGTGTCACCGACGGCCGAAGCTCCGGTGACCGCTACGGCAGAGCTCGATCGCCTCAGGATTTCGTCGCAGACCTGGCGTCGCGGCGGCCTCGGCTCGAAGGCGCTGGTGACGTTCACGCTGCGAAACGACAATGACTATGCCGTAAGGGATGTTGAGATCGTCTGCGCATTCGTGCGTCGTGACGGCACGCCTCTCACCGCTCGCAGTCGCGTGCTGCCCGACACCGTCAGCATGAAGAGCCGCAAGACCTTCGCCCGCATTGCGGTCGGCTACGTCAACGTTAATGCCGATCAGGCCAAGTGTTCGCTGGTCGCGGCACGGCGGGCATGAAGGGCGCGTCTTCCGGTAGCGGAAAAGTTACCGTTTCCGGCCCTGTTGTCGCCTTGGCCAAAAAACTTGGCGTTGCCATTTGAACCGAAGGGCAGGGCCAGGAACCAATCAGAGTATCGCCTGTTAAGGCGGAGAGCCCACGCGGGGATTGCGGGGGGCGGAGTGCGGCCAATGCCCATCCTTCGGTATTTCATGTTTGTCGGCGGAGCGTTGCTCACCCTGCTATTCGCGGTGAACTTTGTTGTGCCGGCTTCGCCCGTGACGCCAGCCGTCGCGACCGCAAGCAACGACCAGCCGTTGATCCGGATCCGGTCCGATCGCCATCTGCCCGAGCGTGTCGTGCTTGACACCAGCCAGCCGACGATTGCCCCGCCCGCGGTGAAGACCGCCGCTGTCGCGGCGCCGCAGCCGCCGGATACCGCGTCGGCAGCGGCCCTCGCGGAGATGTCGGCCAAGGCGCGGGTGCGCGAGACCTTCGCCCAGTTTACGCCAGGTTCGAAGCCCGACGCCGCCAAGAAGTCGCAGGCCCAGGCTCAGCCCAAGCGTAAGGTCGCCAGAGCGCATCCTGCCCCGCAATATGGTGGGCCGCAGTATGGTGGGCCGCAACAGTATGGCCGGCCGATGATGGTGGCACAGCAGCCGCATTTCGGCCTCTTCAATACGACCTGGTGACAAGCCGGCTATGACCCGCCTCCGTGCAGGCGGGAAGGGCTTTTTATTGGCCAGCCTCTCTGCTAATTCGAACCCGTCCGAACGCCGCCCCGGTGCGCTGGCTCGCCAGCCACGGTCCGGCGCTTCGCGGCTAACGGCCCAATCCCCGGGCCAGGGCGCTCGTAGCTCAGCTGGATAGAGCATCGGATTTCGATTCCGAGGGTCGGAGGTTCGAATCCTTCCGAGCGCGCCAGTCTTGACCGATAGGTCCCAAGACGTGCCGGCGCGTGCGTCAGCCTGTCGAAAGACCGCTCTGCCGCCCGCGCGCCAGCGTGTCCGAGGGGGCCTCGTGGAAGGTCGCGCGGTAGGCTGCGGCGAACTCACCCATGTGATGGAAGCCCTGGGCACGCGCGCAGGTGGCGACGGTGGCGCCGCCACCCTTCAGGAGTCGGGCGCGGGTCGCCCATAGTCTCTTCAGCCGGATGTACTGGTGCAGGCTCATGCCACGTACCTTGCTGACCGCCCCGCTGAGCGTCCGGACCGAGACGCCGAACTCGCCGGCGAGATCGGCCGTGTAGATCGGCGCGGTCGGAAAGGCTGCGACGTAATCGTCGATCCGCTGCACCAGCCTAGTCGACCGTCCGCCCTGGACCGAGGTGCTCCGGTCCGGACCCGCACCGATCCGAAACAGATCGTCGAGCGCGAGCAGCAGGCCTTCCTGGAGATGGGCGGCGGCCTCGGTGGTCTCGAACAGGAACGGCTGCACCGACGCGGTCCGCAGGATGTCGAGCACGAGCTGGCGCGCATGGAGCAGCGCGGGCCGGTTCGCGACATAGGCCCGCAAATCGTCGGCATGATCGAACCAGCCCCGGTCTTTCAGGCCGGGCGAGAAGATGATCATCGCATAATGATTGGTCCGGGGCTCGACGAAATGGCATTCGTCGTTGCCGCGGAGCGCAACGAAGAAGCGGGCGTCGAGATCCATTCCCTTGGAGCTGACCTGAAGGTCGTCGGTCATCGACAGGATCACCATGCCGCCCGGCATGCGATAGGCGGTGTCGAGGATGCGCGCGAAGGACCGCATCACGATGATGCGGCACGCCGGCAGAGAGACGACGGCGCGGGCGGCCGCGAAGTTCGGAACGTCGAGCGGAATGCTTCTCGCATCCTCCATCGACTCGATCGGCCTGAAGGCATCGACATCGGCAAAGTCGATCAGCTGAAGCGCGGAGGACGGGACGAGGGCATCAAACATGCGTCTGGCCGGTTGCTGCAATGTGACAATGAAATGAACGTCAGTACATTGCCATCAATGGCGAAACATCCCGCTTCAGTAAACCGGATTCCGGGCCGTAGTATTGCGGACATCATGCCATGAAGTCCACCTGATCATTGCCACCGTCAACGGTCCCGACTCATCGGCTGGCCGGTAACGAGGTCGATGAAATGGAGGCGCGTGCAAGCGGGACAGGCGAAGGACTCGAAGCTCCGTCCCTCCGGTCTCTGCTGCTTTTCCAGATGCGTCTGCACATTCATGCCCGTCTGAGGGCATCGAAAGACAATCAAATCGGCCATCGTCATAGAATGACGACGCGGCGAATTTTCTCTTTGATCTAGATCAGTTTTGGAATTGCTCCAGACGCACTGGGCCCAGGCCAATCCGCGATCTCGCAAAAGCGAAGGGGCCCCGGGGCGCCCCTTCGAACGTCACCAGCGGCGATAGCCGTAATAACCATAGCGCGGGCCGTAGCCGCCGTAATAGCGCGGCGGCCCATAATACCGGGGGCCGTAGTACGGGCGCGGACCGTAATATCCATAGTAGTTGGGGCGCCACCAGCACTGTCCCCAGGCGTTGCAGACCATGCGGACCTGCTCGACGTCGGAGACCTCAGGGACGGCAGGTGCAGGCGCAATGGGCATGGCGGACGCCGCCGGCGATGCCGCAGCAAGGGCACCGAACGTGGACGCGACGACGAGGCCAATCTTGAGATTCATGATGTCTTTCTCCGCTTACGCAAAACAGGATATCGAAGTTGTTCTGATCAAATTGTGGCGGAACCGAAATGTAATGCTGATGAACAAATCTTCGGCCCAATCCGCCGCCGGCCTGACCTGACCCTCCCAGGCTAGCTCAGCTTTACTGCCGTGGCCATGCCGCGCTTGCCCCGCAGGACTTCGCCGCCATCCTTGATCCTGCGCAATTCGCCGTCGCGCCTTCCTCCCTAGTCTTGTCGTCGTGGGCAGTCCTTCGCGGGATTCGAAGGCAGCCGGCCGGTCGCCTGCATCGGCCGAGGCCTACGGTTTGATTGGAGCTGTGCAATGGACAAGATGAGAATTGACAAGGGTGACTGGCTGGTCGTTTGCGACGGGCGCAAGGCGCTCATTCTGGAAAACCTCGGCGACGAGATGTTTCCGAACCTCCACACCCGGGAGGTGCACGAGCAGCCCAATCCCTCGACCAGCGCGCAAGGAAGCGATGCGCCGGGCCGGCTGCATGGCGCGACCGGCGGCGCACGCAGCTCGGTCGAGCAGACCGATTGGCACGATGAGGCCGAGCGCGCCTTCCTGCGCAGCTTGGCCGGCCGGCTCGACGCCGCCGTCAGCTCGGGCGAGACTTCAGCCCTGACCATGGTGGCCTCGCCGCGGGCGCTCGGCATGATCCGCGCCGACTATTCCGACGTCGTGCGCAAGGCGCTTCAGGGCGAGGTCGGCAAGGACCTCGTCAAGCTGCCGGTCTATGAGATCGAGAAGCAGTTATTGCGCTCGGGCGCCGCGAAATAGGGACGCCCGCAGCGAACGCGCTGGCGCCCCTCAGTAGCAGGGGCGCCGGCGGCGGTCCTGGCCGATATAGGCGGCCGAACTCTGGTAGCAGTGGTTGGTCGCCGGACCGTCGTAATAGGCGAAAGTGCCGGGGGTGATGCCCGGACCGTAATTGTGCAGATAGCTGATCGGGTAGGGCAGCGGGTTGACGTAGGAGCGGTGATACCGGTGGTGTCCATTTGCTTCCGCAAGGCCAGGGGCCAGGATTGCGGCTGACAGGGCCGCAACTGCGGCTACAAGCTTCAACTTGCTCATCTCGATTCTCCGGAACCCGCGCGAATAGCTCAGCCGTTATAGCCATTTCGGGCCGCGAGGGCACCCGTCCGGCGGCCGGAATCAGGGGCTAATCCCGCCGATTCCCGGATGGGTGTGACAGAATTGCCGGAACTGCGGTCGAAGTCTGCCCATTTTTGGCCTTTTCGGGATGCTTAACGAATTCCCCACACAAGTATGACCAAAGAGACTTCGGTTTAGAATTTCTGTTGCCGGCCCTTTGGGGGTCCTTCGAGGCCGGTCCATTCCTGAAGGCTTTCACCGTCACCTCGCCATGCGCATCACGCTTTTGAGCCTGCTGTTGCTCTGCTTCGCCGCCACGACGCCGGCGCGGGCCGAGCTGCACATCACTCGCGACCATGGCGGCTATGTCGAGGAGTACAAGGCCAAGTACAAGCGCGTCCGCGAAAAGGGCGAGCGGGTGATCATCGACGGCATCTGCAACTCGGCCTGCACGCTGGTTCTCGGCATGGTGCCGATGAACAAGATCTGCGTGACGCCGCGGGCCAGCCTCGGCTTCCACCAGGCCTATTACGACAAGGCCTTCACCTTCGGCATCAAGGTCACCAGCGCGGAGGGGACGTCCGACCTGATGTCCTACTACCCCGACACGGTGAAGGACTGGATCCGCCGCAATGGCGGGCTCACCACCGACATGAAGAAGATCAAGAACGGTGTCGAGCTCTGGAAGATCATCGACCCCTGTCCGGAAGAATGGTGAGCGGCTGAGCTGAGCCGCCGTCCGTCGCAGCGCAGCATCGCCGGGCAAGAGATTCGTCAAGAAATTCGCATTGCCGCATAGGCCCCCATGGGGCAATGAGGGCGGCAATGAACCATAATCAAGAAGCCTTTCCCGCCCGCGCCGCGCCGATCCTGTTCGTCCTACTCTGGAGCACCGGATTCATCGGCACCAAATACGTCGTCAACAACGCCGATCCCTTGACCTATCTCGCCATCCGCATGGCGATCGTGGTCGGCCTGATGGCGATCATCGTCGCGATTGCCCGGCCGAAATGGCCGGATCGTCTCGGCATCGCGCATAGCGCGGTCGCGGGCATTCTCGTCCACGGCTTCTATCTCGGCGGCACCGCGATCGCGATCGCCCATTCGATTCCGGCCGGGCTCTCCGCGCTGATTCCGGGTCTTCAGCCGATCCTGACCTCGACCATCGCCAACCGCTGGCTTGGCGAGAAGGTAACGCCGGTGCAATGGGGCGGCCTCGTGCTCGGTCTCGGCGGCGTGGTGATGATCCTGCACAACCGCCCGATGACGGGGGAGGCCGGGCTCGGCTGGCTTGCTTCGGTGGTCTCGCTGATCTCCATCACGCTCGGCACGCTCTATCAGCGCCGCTACTGCAATCACATCGACTGGCGCGCCGGCAATCTCGTGCAGTACGTGGCCGTCACCATCTTCTTCGCGATCGGCGCCTTCCTGTTCGAGGACCGCGTGGTGCACTGGACGCGCGAGTTCGTGCTCGCGCTGGCCTGGCTCGCGGTCGCGCTCTCGATCGGATCGATCGGGCTGCTGTACTGGCTGATCCGCCACGCTGCGGCGACATCGGTGGCGAGCCTGTTCTACCTCGTGCCCGCGGTGACCGCGCTGATGGCCTATCTGCTGTTCGGCGAGAAGCTCGATGCGCTGGCGATCGCCGGCATGGCAATGTGTGCGGCCGCGGTATTCGTGGTCAACCGGCGCTTCTAGTCGGGCAGGCGTGGTGGCGGAATACATCCCTGACGTGCGCGGAGCACCGTGCTAGGCTGGCCGTATTTCAGCTTCCCCTTTCACACGGTGATTTCCATGAAGAAGGCGAGACGCGCGCTGCTTGGCCGGTCCCTGAAGCCGGTCCGAATTGCCTGCATCAACTACGCGGAGGAGACGATCAGCGGCCGCAAAATGGCCGAGCTCACCGCGGCGCTGCAAAAATGCTACGACAAGCACTTCCTGCCGGTGTGGGGCTATCCGGTCGACCTTTACGTCACCCGGAAGCCGAAGCCGACCGACTGGCAGCTGGTCTATTTCGACGACGCCTCGCACAAGAACATGCTCGGGCGCCACGAGCTGACCCATCGCGGCCAGCCGATCTCAAAAATCTTCGTCAAGGCACTGGGCGACGAGCCCCTCAGCGTGGCGGCCTCGCACGAGCTGTTCGAGATGGTGCTCGATCCCATGGCCAATCTCTGGGCCGACAAGAACCCGAACACCCAATACGCCTATGAGGTCTGCGACGCCGTGGAGGAGGACTCCTTCCGCGTCGGCCGCTTCGAGATGTCGAACTTCGTCTATCCGTCCTGGTTCGAGCCGTTCCAGCATCCGCGCGGCACCAAGTTCGACCACAAGGGAACGCTCAAGGAGCCGTTCTCGATGACCGAGGGCGGCTACGTCATCAAGAAGGTCAACGGCAGGAAGGTGATCAAGGCATTCGGCTCGCCGGCGAAGCGGCGGCGCTTCAATGCCGAGGACCGGCGCGGCCATCGCAGCGAATTCCGCGATCCGCAAGGGGTGCATCACCCGGGCCGGCGTGCGGCCAAAAAGCGAGGGTAGGGAGGAGCCGTCTCCGGGCGCGCCCGCACCCGGAGACATGCTTGAAGCGCTGCGATCAGCGCTTGGACTTCTTGGCCTTCTTTTTCTTCTTGGCGGCCTTCTTCGCGGATTTCTTCACCGCCTTCTTCGCGGTCTTCTTGGCAGCTTTCTTTGAAGACTTCTTTGCAGCCTTCTTCGAAGATTTCTTGGCCTTCTTTGCCTTCTTCGGCGCTACTTTCTTCGCAACCTTCTTGGCGGCTTTCTTCACCTTCTTGACGGCGGTGACTGCGGCGTCCTTGGTCGCCTCCACGGCGGCGGTCATCGTCTCCACCGCCTGTTCGGTAACGGGTTTGTCGTCGTCCATATCGTCCCCCACGGTTTGTATGGAGCGATGACGATAGCTGGTTTCACAATTGTGTCAAAGCAACGCTCAACCTTTGCGGATCTTTGGCAGACAGCGAACGCGCGCTCGCGTCCGCTCGCATGATCGACGATCGGAGAGCCGGTGCGGCCGCGCTCCGCGATCCCGTTCCAGTCAAGGGTGCGGGCGCCGCTCTCTCGCGCCAGATCGGGGATCACTCTGACCGCAGCTCCCGGCGCAGGATCAGCGACGGCGATCTCGGCGCGCCGAGCGCCCAGAGCGATCGCGCCAGCCACCGGCGCGCCGATCCTAGCGGCGGCGTCGAGGGCGGGATCGTCGGACAGGCGGAGGTCATCGCGAAACCAGACGATGATGGGCGGCGCACTTGGCGTGGTCGGGGAGGCCTCGTTTACGATTTGGAAAGGGTGCCGGGCTGTGAACCCTCGTTAATGCGGCCGTAAGCCGATTGCACGATTATGCAGAAATTACGGGGGTCATTCCATTCATGTCCAACCTTTCAACGGCAAAGTTCCTACCGCAGTTCAAGCTCGGCACCAAGGCTGTCCTGTCTGCCGTGCTGCTGATCGCCGTCAACACGGCGCTGGTGGTCGGCGCCGGCTATTGGTCGCTCACGTCCGCTTTCAATGATCGCGCGCTGCGCGACATCGAGGTCAATTTGCGCACCCTGGCGCTGGCCTTTGCCGAGACGGCTCCGGACGTGAAGATCACGGTGAGGGATGGCGCGGTCGTGCGCGCCGAGGTCCCGAAAATGCCTGACTTCAAGGACCATGCGATCGTCGATCGCGCGGTGTCCTATGTCGGCGGCAATGCGACCCTGTTCGTGTTCGACGAGGCGAGCGGGCAGTTCGTGCGACGCTCGACCAACGTGAAGAAGGAGAATGGCGACCGCGCCGTCGGCACCCAGCTTGCCGCCGATCATCCGGCGCGGGCCGGCTTGCGCCGTGGCGAGGCCTATAAGGGTCCGGCCGTCCTGTTCGGCAAGTCGTTCATGACCGCCTATTTCCCGGTCGTGGACGCGGCCGGCAAGGTCGCCGGCATTCTCTATGTCGGCATCCCCATGGCCCAGTTCGAGAGCATGCTGACCCAGGCGATCTCGAGCATGGCCGCCGCCGCCGGGCTCGCCGCGCTGCTGGTGCTGGTCCTCACGCTGCTGATCGTCCGCCGCGTTACCCGGCCGCTCACCTCGGTCACGCGCTCGCTGACGGCGCTCGCCAACGGCCAGAGCGACGTCGAGATCGATTGCGAGGACCGCGCCGACGAGATCGGCGAGATCGCCCGCACGGTCGCGGTCTTCAGGAGCAATTCGCTGGAGCGGGCGCGCTTGCGCAGCGAGCAGACGGCAGCTACGGCTGCCGCGGCCGAGCAGCGCAAGGCGGAGCTGCGCAACTTCGTCGAAGAGTTCCGCGGCAGCGTCGGCGGCATCCTCGACAAGGTGCTGAGCTCATCCGGCGAGTTCGAACGGGCCGCGCGGCAACTTACCGACACCGCGCGCTCCACCGCCGATCTCTCGGCGCGATCGGCCGGGGCGTCCGAGGACGCCTCCGAGCATGTCCGCTCGGCGGCCTCAGCCTCTGACGAGCTGTCCCAGTCGATCTCCGAGATCACCCGGCGCGTGCAGGAATCGAACCAAATCTCCGCCGAGGCGGTGCGTCAGGCTGAGGCCACCGACCAGCGTATCGCGCAGCTCTCCGAGGCGGGCTCGCGCATCGGCGACGTGGTCAAGCTGATCACCTCCATCGCCGAGCAGACCAACCTCCTGGCGCTGAACGCCACCATCGAGGCCGCGCGCGCCGGCGATGCCGGACGCGGCTTTGCGGTCGTGGCTCAGGAGGTCAAGACGCTCGCCGGCCAGACCGCGAAGGCGACCGAGGAGATCTCGAACCAGATCGCCAGCATGCAGCTTGCGACCGAGGAGTCGGTTGCTGCCGTCAAGGGGATCGGCCAGACCATCGAGCGCATCAGCAGCATCGCGGGCTCGATCTCGGCTGCGGTCGAGCAGCAGCGGAGCGCCACCCACAACATCGCGGCCAGCGTTCGTGCGGCGGCGTCAGGCACCGCCGATGTCGCGGTCAATGTCCGTCACGCCGCCAAAGGCGCGAGCGAGACAGGCGAGACGTCGAGCCGGATGTTCGCCTCCGCGCAGGCACTGTCGGGTGAAAGCCTGCAGCTCAAGGCCGAGGTCGACACCTTCCTCGACCGCGTTCACGCGGCCTGAGCGCTACAGTCATTCCGGGGCGGTGCGAAGCACCGAACTCTGGTGCGCAATTGCGCACCAGAGAATCTCGAGATCCCGGGTTCGATGCTGCGCATCGCCCCGGGATGACTTTTGCGGTTGCTATCCGCAACCGCCAAAAGTCATTTCGGCTGCGGCACGATCCGGATGTAGGGCTTCGGCTCCTTCCAGCCCTGCGGGTAGATCGTCTTGGCCTCGTCGTTGGAGACCGAGCCGGCGATGATGACGTCCTCGCCCTGCAGCCAGTCGGCCGGGGTCGCGACGCGGTGCTTGGCGGTGAGCTGGAGCGAGTCGATGACGCGCAGGATCTCCTGGAAGTTCCGGCCCGTGGTCATCGGATAGACCAGCACCAGCTTGATCTTCTTGTCCGGCCCGATGATGAAGACGTTGCGGACGGTCTGGTTGTCAGCCGGGGTGCGGGTGAGGGGATCGCCCGAGGTCGAGGCCGGCAGCATCTCGTACAGTTTCGAGACGTTGAAGTCGGTGTCGCCGATCAGGGGGTAGTTGGGCGCAGCGCCTTGCGTCTCCTTGATGTCCTCGGCCCATTTGGCGTGGCGATCGATCGGATCGACCGAGAGGCCGATCAACTTGACGCTGCGCTTGTCGAATTCCGGCTTCAGCTTGGCGAGCGCGCCGAGCTCGGTCGTACAAACCGGCGTGAAGTCCTTGGGGTGCGAAAACAGGAGGGCCCAGCTGTTGCCGATCCAGTCGTGGAACTTGATCTTCCCTTCGGTGGTTTCGGCTTCGAAGTCGGGGGCGGTGGTGCCGATCGGAAGTGTCATGGTTCTACCTCATCTCATTGAATTTACTTGAGAAATTGTCTCTGGCCGTCGCCGTCAGTATAGGGGCTTGGCGGGCTTAAGTGAACGCTGACTGAACCGCTTGAAGTAAAATGTGAATTCCTTCTCTGAAGACCCGATCTCCTAGCACTTTTCTGTTACAGCGGCACCTGCGGCGAAACATCTCCACCGGTCTCGATTGCCGCGATAAAGCCTTTTATGACCCGCATCACGCTCGCCCGACGCTCTCCGGAACCGAAATGGTCCTCGTAGCGACTAATCGGCAACCATTGAGAAAAGTCGCGATCCCCGTATCGAATCATTAACCACCCCTTTACGCCGGCATGAAAATGCTGGCCGATCAGAAGAAATCTGGAAGTGAACTATGTCTGCCGCAGCGTCTAAGTCCGTTGAGTCGCCGTCCCTCGAACCGTCCTGCCGCGATACCGCGGCCCACGCACTCTCCATCGTACGCGACGGCGTGATCACGGGCGAAGGCCCGACCACCAAGGGCCGGGTCCACTTTTCCCGCTCGCTCGATGCTGATGACACCGCCTGGTGCGCCCGTATCCTGACCGCGACCGCCGTCAACGACCAGCCGGTCAGCCGCACCGAGGCCGAAGTCCTGTTCGAGATCAACGAGGCCGCGACCGAGCGCACCGATGGCGGCCGCTTCGACGACCTGCTCGCCAAGGCCGTCGCCCATTATGCCGCAAGCGCCTCGGGCCTGAAGGTGCCGCCGCGCAGCGTCGCGCTGTCGGCCGACACCGACATCGAGAGCTGGGCGCCGTCCTACGCCTCCAAGGTCAACAGCGAGATGCTGGAGTGGATCGCCGGCCAGATGCGCGGCAAGCGCCAGAACAACCGTCGCCTGATGGCGATGGTGGCGACCTTCCTGGGCGCCACCGCACTGCCTCTGGCGGGCCAATTGCCGAAGGTGTTCGACATTGGGATGTAAGATTTTGCGCCTCACTTGAGGGCGCGAGGGAACGGCGGGGTTATTTCCCCGCCGTTTTTTGTTTGCCGGCGTCCGGCTCGAGGCCAAGCGTGCGGCCCGGGAAGCCGGCGGCATCGAAATAACGCTGGCTGCCGACGCGCTGGACGTTGAGCACGGTCTCGAGGCCGTTCTCGGACTTCTTCTTCGACCTTTCCACGGCCTTGTAGGCCTTCGGCACGATGCCGTTGAGCAGCGCCTCCGACATCACGCGGCCGACGAGACCGCCGTTCTGCGAACCGCGCAGGCCGAGGAGCTGGGCGGCCGTCATGCCGACATCGGCATTGCTGACCGGGATCTCGCTGACATAACCGGCTTTGAAGTCCGGACCGATGGCGGCCATGAAGTTCATGGTGTCGCCGCGGCTGAAGCTGCCATGCATGCCCTGGCCCTGACGCAGCACCGTGTCGGCGACCTGCACCGAGCAGTTGGTCGGCGCCTCGCCGCAATCGCTGGCATAGGAGCGGAAGTTGACGACGATCGACGGCGTCGGCGTCGCCGACTTGCCGCGCAGGTTGATGCTCGACAGGGGCAGGGTGCCGGGGAAGCGGCCGAGCGAGTCCTCGACGAACAGGCCGGAGACGTAGTCCTGCTCGAGCAGCGCCTTGATGGTTTGCGCCGCCAGCTTCTTGTCCTTGTTCGGCAGGTAGATCAGGTCCGAGCCGCCATTGGTGGCGACCACGAGGTCGGGCTTCTCCGGATCCTTGCCAAGCACGCCGTTGCCGGCCTTGGGATGCTTGTTGCCCTCGATCTTCGCGTTCTTGTCGTTGGGATCGAACAGCGGCAGGTCGAGCGCCTTGGCGAGATCGAGCGCCAGGAAGCCCATCGGCAAAAAGTCCTTCGGCGTGTCGTCATAGCTGACCTTGGCCGAGGGGCTGGTCTTGCTCTCCTTGGAGATGGTCGAGAAGCCGTGGTCGGCCTGGACCATGATGTTGGTGTTGGCGGCAAGCCCGAGCTCGTCGAGCGCCTTGCGGAGCTGGGCGAGGTTGTTGTCGGCGTTCTTGATGCCGGCCATCGAGGTCGGCCCGTTGATGCCGGGCAGGATCTGGTTGAGGCTGTCGCCGGTATTGTGCTGGCTGCCATCGGGATCGCGCGACCAGAACACCAGTACGAACGGCTTGTTGCGCGCCTTGAACATCGGCAGGAGGACCTTGGTGGCGACGTCGGCGAAATAGGCCTGCTGCGCGATATTGGCGACCGTGGTGCCGGGCGTCTTGGCATCGCCCGCCTTGCTGTTGTCGCCGCGCGGCGGGGTTGCGAGGGGCAGGCCGGCCTTGGTCAGCGCCGCCTTCACCTCGTCCGACAGCGCCACGCCGTTCTTGCCGCCGGTGGCGTCGTCGAACACGACCGAATGCAGGCCGGCCTTCTCGGGCTTGTCGGTGTGGTCGAACTGGTAGGTCGGACCATGCTTGCCCAATGCAGCGGTGCTGTAGCCCTTGTCGCGGGCCATCTTCAGAATCGTCTCTTCGTTGAGATAGTCGCCCTTGAAATGCTCGTCGATGTCGCCGAGCACGGCGTCGTTCTCGATGAAGGGGACGACGGTGTCGCCGGCTGGCACCGAGGTGTAGTTGGTCCAGATCGTGTTCGAGAACACGCCGGTATCGCCGAGATAATGGCCGGTCGACATCGCCGAGCCGTTGGCCATGGTGAAGGTCGGGAAGAGGGAGTGCGGGTTCTTGAAGTTGACGCCCTTGTCGCGGACCTCGGCCATCGCCGGCGCCGTCTCGGGTGTGACCTTGAGCGCGCGCAGACCATCCGGAATGAACAGGATCAGGTTGCGGGGGGTATTGTTCTGGGCGGAAGCAAGTCCGGTGGACAGCACTGTCAGTCCGGCGGACAGCAGCAGCAGTGAGCGGCGCATCGAAGTCTCCTGGCGGTGAGGCGGCATGGCCGCCAACCGCGGCCCCCGGCAATCGTTTAGTTTTGCTGTATGACAGTTTTGTTACAAGCCCCGTCGTCGATGCAAGAGGGTTGGGGAGGGGGGCTTCGTCGCTCTCGTGTCCCGGACGCGGTGCGGCACGCAGTGACGCTCCGCAGAGCCGGGACCCAGTAGGCGGCGCAACTCGCTGCAACATTGGCCCCGGCTCTGCAGCGCATCGTCGCACCGGACGATGCTTCGCATCGCCGGGGAGACGCTGCGCTGCGTCCGGGGCACGAGACCGACGTTTTTGGGCGCAATTGCTTCCACATCGTCATTGCGAGCGCAGCGAAGCAATCCAGAATCCCACTGCGGAAAGACTCTGGATTGCTTCGCTGCGCTCGCAATGACGGGGTGATGGCATCGCTGTTTCAACTCGCATCTCACTCGCAGGCACACCTTCGCGTCCTCGCGGCATCTTTCGCCCGAGCTTTGCTTCGTCGCCTCACCCTCACATGAAAGAGGGCGCAGGGAAGACCGGGAGCCGGCTGGCTCCCATTGACCGCTATGCCACGAGTAGATTGCGCTACGATGCACAGCGGGTAACAGGGCAACCGGAGCATCCCGGCCTTCCCTGCGCAGTGGTCTTACGGCTTATGTCGTGATCTCCCCGGGGAGCGATGCACTATTGCCCCCGTCGCCTTGCCGATAGCTGATGCGCGGGCCCGGTCGGGCCGCAACATCACCGCAAGACTTGACGCACAGACCCCGGGCGTCAGGACCACACGATTTTGCCGTACGCTGATCACACCTGTCGTTGGCGCGACAACTTCGCTCACGGTTGCCCGCCCTGCAAAGCCGATCGCGCCGATGCGATGAGCGTCCACCGCCGCCCGGCCCGCGTGTCGTGACGATCGCGATACGCCCCTCTTCCTGGGCCGGAGTGAGAAATATCTAACAAAAATCCGAATTCTAATAAAGAGAATTATTTCAATGCTGCTCTCTTGCCCCCGGGCTTGGGTGTTTTGCCCGACGGGCTCCGCAAGTGGTTGTGGTCATTCCGGCGCGGTCGGCAGCCGCGGGGGCTGCGCCAGCGCCTGTGCCGGCTTGACCGTTGGCGGGCCTGCCCCGTTCCTGGTGAGATCGCGCCGCAGCGACAACGGGGCCGTCTTGAGCGCAAAGATGATCGCGATCTGGGTCCGGTTCTGGAGGCGGTATTTGCGCATGATGTTGCCGATATGCGCCCGCACCGTGTTCTCCGAGATCTTGAGCTCGTAGGCGATGTTCTTGTTCTGCAGCCCCCGCGCAATCAACATCATCAACTCACGCTCGCGCGGTGTCGGTGTAATCAAATCCTTCGGATCCGGGCTCATGACTGGTTCCTCCCTGGTCGTCGCGTTGATGTGGCCGCCCCCGGCATCGTCTCACTCCGTCTTGAGCGCCTCGATCGGGCTGAGCCTCGATGCCTTGTGGGCCGGATAGAACCCGAAGATGAGACCGGTCGCGATCGAGAAGGCGAGGGCTAGGCCGATCGCCTCGCCGTCGATCGAGGTGACCCATCCGGCCATGCGGGCGACCGTCATCGAGAGCGTGATGCCGCCGGCAACGCCGATGGCGCCGCCGAGCAGGCAGAGCACGAGGGCCTCGCAGAGAAACTGCAGACGGATGTCCCGCATCCGTCCGCCGAGCGCGCGGCGGATTCCGATCTCCCGCGTGCGCTCGGTGACTGATACGATCATCACGTTCATGATGCTGATGCCGCCGACGAGCAGCGAGACCGAGGCGATGGCGACGAGCAGGAGCGCCACGGTGCGGATCGCGCCCTGCTGCGCTTCCATGGCGGCGGCCGGATCCTGGACCTTGAAGTCGTCCTCCTGACCGGCAGGAACGCGGTGGCGCTGCCGCAGCAGACTTTCGATCTCCGATCGCGCGCCCGCCATCTGACCGTCCGCGGCCACCTTGGCGATGATGTAGGCGACCGAATCCCGGTTGATGTTGCTCGCGCTGCCGAGGAAGCGGAGCTTGGCGGTGCTGAGCGGCACGAAGGCGACGTCGTCCTGCGCCGGGCCCTTGCGATCGAGCACGCCGACCACTTCGAGCGGCACCTTCATGATCCTGATCTGCGCGCCGATAGGGTCGTCGCCGGCTGCGAACAGCTCGCGCGCGACGGTGCTGCCGAGGATCACGACCTTGCCGGCGCCCGACTCTTCCCCGCCGGAAAAATAGCGCCCGGAGGCGAGCTGCCAGTCGCGCACCATGAAGTGGCCGGTGGTGGTGCCGTTGATCGTGGTGTTCCAGTTCTTGCCCTCGTGGATGACCTGCGCCGTTCCGGCCAGCGAGCCGGCGGCGGCCTGGATTTCAGGGATCTGCTCGAGGATGGCCTGCACGTCGCCTTCGGTCATCGTCAGCTTGCTGCCGTCCTTGAGGCGCACGCCGCCCTGGTAGACCGCGCCCGGTGTGATCATCAGCACATTGGCGCCGATCGAGCGGATCTGTTCCTGCAGGCGGAGCTGTGCGCCGGAGCCGATCGCGAACACGGTCACGATGGAGGCGACACCGATCACGATGCCGAGCATGGTGAGGAAGCTGCGCAGCGGATTGAGGCGCAGGGCGTGCAAGGCGATCTGGAACCCCTGGAGCATCGTCATGACGCCACGCTCCGTCTCGGCAGCAGCTCCGCGACCGTCTCGTCGCTGACGAGCTCGCCGTCATGCAGGCGGATCGTGCGCCGGCACTGCGTCGCGATGCCGGGATCGTGCGTGATCATCACGATGGTCTGGCCGGTCCGGTTGAGGGCCGCGAACAACGCCAGGATCTCGGCGCCGGTCCGGCTGTCGAGCGCGCCGGTCGGCTCGTCCGCGAGCACGATCAGCGGGGAGGCGATCAGCGCGCGTGCGATCGCCACGCGCTGCTGCTCGCCGCCGGAGAGCTGCCGCGGGAAGTGATGGGCCCGGTGCAGCATGCCGACGGCCTGAAGGCTCTGCTCGGCGCGAACCACACGTTCCTTGCGACTGACGCCACAATAGACCAGCGGCAGCGCGACGTTCTCGATCGCATTATGGCGCGCGAGCAGGTTGTACGACTGGAACACGAAGCCGATGCTGCGGGCGCGCAGCGACGAGCGGCGGTCTTCCGAGAGCTCGGCGACATTGGCTCCCTCGAGATGAACCGCGCCCTCGCTCGGCAGGTCGAGCAGCCCGATCATGTTCATCAGTGTCGACTTGCCCGAGCCCGACGGGCCCATCACGGCGACGATCTCGCCCTGCGCGATGTCGAAGCTGACGTTGCGGACTGCGGTCACTGCTACTCCGTCGGTGCGATAGGTCCTGGACACGGAGCGGAGGCTGATGAGGGGCAGGGCGCTCATGATCCGAACCTGATTCCGAGGAACTCCATGCCCGCCGGCCGGATCGCTTGGCCGACGGCGACCTGACTGCCCTCGACGAGATCGCCGCTCTTGAGCGCGACCTGTTCGGTGCCGGCCGCGCCGACCGTCACCGCGATGCGCTGGAGCGAGCCGCTGGCGGTCCGCACCCACACGGCGCTGTGCGCGCTGCCTGAGTCCGGCCGCGCGCCGGACGGCTGGAAGCGGAGCGCTGCGAGCGGCACTTTCAGCACGTCGTCCTGCCGTTCGATCACGACCTTCACCAGGGCGGTCATGCCGGGCAGCAATGCGCCGTCGAGATTGGAGGTCGACAGCACGACGGTGTAGGTGACGACGTGCTGCTGGGTCTGCGGCGCCTTGCGCACCTGCCGCACCACGGCCTCGAAGCGGCGGTCGGGGTAGGCATCGACGGTGAAATGGGCGCGCTGGCCGGGGGCGATGCGCCCGATATCGGCTTCATCGACTTGCGCATGAATCTCCATGTCTTCGAGACGGTGGGCGACGACGAAGGTGGTGCGAGACTCCAGACCCACCGCGAGCGTCTGGCCCTCGTTGACGAATCTGCCGACGACGACGCCGTCGATCGGCGAGCGGATCACGGTGCGGTCGAGATCGGCCTGGGCCGCGGCGAGAACGGCTGCCTTCTCCGGTACCGCCATGCGGGCCTGCTGCAGCTCGGCTTCGATGCGGCGGACATCGGCCTGCGCACCATCCACCGAGTAGGAGTTGAGAGACATCAGGACCTCCGCCTCGCGCTCCTGGGCGAGACGCGCGGTGAACTCGGTCTGGGCGTCGTCGACCGTCGTCGTTGCCACCACGTTCTGCGACTGCAGCGCCAGCTTGCGCTGCAGGGTTTTCTGCGCCGAGGTCTTGACCGCCTGGGCGCTCTCGAGCTTGGCGGCGAGCACGTCGCGGCTGCCTTTGGCGTTCTGCAGATCGATCCTGGCGCGATCGAGCTTGGCGCGGGCGATGTCGACCAGCGAATTGGCGACCGCGAGCGAAGCTCTGGCTTCGTCGACCTTGGCGGCGAAGCTGCGCGGATCGATCAGCGCAAGCGGCTGGTCCTTGGCGACGGTGTCGTTGAAGTCGACATAGACCCGGGCGAGCTGCCCGGACAGCTGGGAACCGACCTCGATCGTCTTGACCGGCTGCAGGGCGCCGGTGACGGTGACGGTCTGCTCGATGCTGCCGCGCTGGATCGCGGCATAGCGGAAAACGGGCGCATCCGACCCGAAGGTCGACGGCTCGCGGGCGGCGGGCGCGAGCAGCCGCCTGGTCTGGTCATAGGCGTGAGTCGCCTTGTCTGCCGCGCTCCCGGCGGCGCCGGCGATGATGGCCGGCCCTGTGATGTAGATCGCAGCGAGGCTGCACGCAGTTCCGAGCAAGGCAATGACTGGCACAAACCGCATATCAAAACTCGCCTGATTGAAATGACTTCGGGGAATCGGGAAAAAGTGGCAAGCTCGCTATGGTTGTAAATCGTCTAAGGTAGTATCGAATGTCAGTATGTCGTCCTCGCCGGGGCGACGGTCGGGTGCGCGGCATCATCCAGAAGTAAAGTCCGCGGGTGCGACGTTTCGTGATTTGCCGAAAATGCATACGCGTCGTATCGATACGATGCGCGCGGTATCGAACTCGATAAGCTGACTGAACGTCCCGTATGATCCGGCTGACGTTGCCGGTGGCCGGCGTTCAAGTCGGCACATGGGTAGCAATGCCATGACGCAGTTGGCGAGGCTGCGGCCACGAGTCCGGATCGTCACATTCGCGATAACGCGGCTCGCAATGATGCCGCCTGTGGCGCGACGAAATTCCCTGCAATCACGAAGCCCGATGTGTGAACGCCTTCACTCGCTTCCGGCGCGCATTGGCCCTAAGACGTCGAACCGGCGGACGGACGCCGATTGTTCGATTCCCGCGAATTCATCCAAGCACCTTGTTGTCGCTTGCAGGAAGAATGGACGGCTCGCTGCTCGCCCATCGAGCCCCAAGCCGGGGAGTTTGTTGCAATGATTTCAGGTCAAGCCACCGTTTATGTCGTTGATGACGAAGTCCAGATTCGAAATGCGATTGGAAGTCTCTGCGAAGAGACCGGTCACCAGGTGAAGTTGTTCGCGTCGACTGACGAGTTCCTCGCGGAGAGTCTCTCCGAAGGGCCGTCGTGCCTCGTGCTCGACGTTCGCTTTCCCGGGACATCGCCGACCGGTCTCGAGCTGCAGCGCCGGCTCCTCGACAAGGGCGTGTTCATTCCGATCGTCTTCATCAGCGGCTACTCCGACGTTCGGGTTTCGGTCGAGGCGATGAAGCGCGGCGCGGTCGAGTTTCTGCCGAAGCCGTTTCGCGAGCAGGAGATCCTCGACGCGATCAGGCACGGCATCGAGCGCGACCGCAGGCGGATGGAGCGCGAGGATGCCGTCCGCGACGCCCGGCAGCGCGTCGAGATGCTGACGAGCCGCGAGCGCGAGATCATGATGCTGATGGCGGAAGGGCTCGTCGCCAAGCAGATCGCAGCAAGGCTTGGCGTGAGCGAGGTGACCGCGAAGGTCCATCGCGCCCGGATGATGCGAAAGCTGGAGCTGCGCTCGCCGATCGAGGTGGTGCGGCTGATCGACAGCATGGGGCACGAAGCTGCGCCGCGCGCCGGCGCGGGTTAGAAGCGCATCGCGCGGCTTGCGGGCGCTCATGCTGCGCAACGTCTAGTCCGTACCGACTAGCATGAACTGCAGTCTGTCGCGCGGCACATGATCGGTTCAGAGTATTCCCACGATGTCAGTCGCATTCAGGACCGGCATCCCACCCCAGTCAGACAACTTGGCCAGAAAGGAATACTCCATGCGTAAATTGTTTTTTGCATCCGTTGCCGTGCTCGCCCTGTCATCCGCAGCTCACGCCGCCAACACCGCGACCACGGTGCAGGTCGGCCTCGTGAACGGTTCGAGCGTCTCGCAGCAAGGCCTCACCAATGACACTTCGACGACCAGCCAGCTCGGCATCGTGAACAATGCGACGACGATGCAGGGGACCAGCGCGGCCTCGCTCAACAACGCCAGCACGGTCAACCAGATCGGCGTGCAGAACACCGCGGCCACCGGCCAGGTGGCGTTCGGCAACAACGGCAGCGCGATCACCCAGAACTCGTTCGGGCCCGCCGCGCTCCAGAACAACTCCGCCGCCGTCGGCCAGCTCAGCGTGTTCGGCGTCAACGGCAGCACCGTCTCGCAGACGGCGCACTGACCCACGTACCGTTCGGCCGGGCGCACCCAGTTGCGGTGCGTCCGGGCCATTCTGGAGGAAATGACATGCGGATCACCTATCTCGTTGCGATGGTCGCGGCGCTCGGTGCGCTGACTGCCGTCGATGCAGAGGCCGGCAACTCGGCGAGCGTGCTGCAGTTCGGCACGACCAACAACTCGTTCATCTCGCAGAGCGGGTCCACCAGCAACAGCGCCGCGACGTTGCAGTTCGGCGCGACCAATACGGCGACCACCTTGCAGACGGGCTCGCTCCTGACCGTCAACACCTCGGTGATCGGGCAGGGCGGAACCACCCCGACGGCGTCCAACACCGCGCTGGCCGGCCAGGTCGGCGGCTCCAATTCGAGCCTGATCGGCCAGATCGGCGCCAACAACACCGCCGGCGTCGGGCAGCTCGGAATCCTGAACGGCTCGACGATTCTTCAGCAGACGCCGTGAGCAAATGTGAAGTGGTGAGGCACGTCATGAAACATCCTTTGCGAAGCGCGGGCGCCGTGATGCTCGCTCTGTGCCTGGCCGGCGCCGGGTCGGCCCGCGCCCAGACCGCCGACATCAAGACCATCGTGTCGATCGGCGGACCGCCGGTCGTGCTGAACCAGAACAGCCAGCTCAACATGGCGGGCGTGTTCATGATCGGCGGCAGCACCAGCGCGACAGTGACCCAGAACGGCACCAACAATGCCACCGGCGTGCTGCAATTCGGCGGAACGAATTCGGCATCGGTCGGGCAGGCCGGGACGAACAATCTCGCCTTTGTCGGCCAGGCCGGCCAGTCGGCGACCAGCCTGGTGTCGCAGCTCGGGTCCATGAACACGGGCACGGTGATGCAATTCAGCGCGGTCAACAACTCGACCATCGTCCAGACCGGTCCGTAGAGCGCGCGCGAATTCATCGGCGTCGGGAACCAGCGGGGAAGCGCGATGCGGTGTGGCAGAGAAATGTTGAAGCGGGTTCTGGCCGCGGCGGCGTTGCTGGCCGCCATCGGCACGGCGACGCAGGCGTCGGCCGGATCCGTCCAGCGCAGCGTGACGAACCGGAACGTCAGCATCGAGACGATCGTGCAATTCGGCAACAACGTTCAACCTGTTACGATCGAGGAGAACAGCCGGATCAATATCGCCCGGGTGATCCAGATCGGGGGAACGGGAACGGTGGATGCGACCATCATCCAGAACGGCACGCGCAACTATGCCAATGTGATCCAGGTGGGCGGCACCACCAATGCGGCGGTCGGTCAGTCCGGCCTCAGCAACATCGCCGACATCACCCAGATCGGCAATTCCACCAATGCGCTCCTGCTTCAGATCGGCGACATGAACACGGGAGCGGTGAGGCAGTTCGGACGTTTCAACTGGCTGGCGATCTTCCAGTTCGGCCGATGATGGAGGTGTGACATGAGAATGCTGCTACTCGCATCCGGAATAGGACTCATGAGCGTGATCGCAGCGGCGCCGGCCGGCGCTGCCGACGGTCACACCACAGTGGTGCAGGACGAGAACGGGACCTCGGTCATCACGCAAAGCGGTGATCCGGCGCAGGCCGAGGTCAAGATCGAGAAGGAGCCCGGGCGCACGACGGTCTATCGCCGCAGCGGCGGCAACACCGCCGTCGTGACGCAGGGCACCGGAAATACGCAGGACATGCTCGAGTGGCTGCGCAAGCAGTTTCAGGAGCATTGACGCACTAAAGGCCCGCCGCCTCGCAGGGACGACGGGCCTCGTTGCAGGTGAGCTACCAGCGCTGCCCCGGGGAACGAAGTGCTTGAAACCTGACGGGAATCCCGGACGTTCTGCCGCACCCTGTTCCCCGTTAATTCCGCGCCTTAACCAATAATTAATAATACGTTTGCGGTGGGCCGATGGCCCGGCCTAGCGTGCAGTGGGGAGCTATCGCGAAGCCAAACGAGTTGGTGCGTATCATGATGTCCAGATCACATGGCAGATCCCTTGCGGCGCTATTTGCCTCGCTCAGCGCAGCCGCGCTGCTTCTTAGCCCCAGCGACAGTTTTGCCAGACCGGGCGGTGCCGCGCCGGCCCTAGCCGGCGCAGCCGTGCCGCCGGCTGTTGCGCGTCCGCCGATCGCGCCGGGGGCGCGCCTTCACCGTCGCAACAATCCCTGGGTCTACTGGCCGGGCGGCGGCGGGTTCTTCTACGACGGTGCGACCTACAGCCAGCCCTTCGGCGATGCCGGACAGCCGCTCTCGAACGACGTGCGCTACACCTACACCTATGACGTTCCCTGGGACTGGGCGCATCGCTTCCCGCCCAACGTGGTGCCGTCCGACCGTCCCTATGTGCCGAGCTGCCCGACCGAGCAGGTGACCGTGCCCGGCCGCGGCGGCGGTGAGCATACCGTCAACATCATGCGCTGCTACTGAGCATCTTGAGCATGATCTGTTCGGAAAACCGCTTCACACTTTTCCGGATCATGCTCTAGCCCAGCTCAAAGCTGGTCACGCCGAAGACGCGGTCGATCCGCAGTGGCGGGATCGGGCCCGTGTACATTCGCGCCGTCTCAAACACCGGCTTGAGGCCGAGTCCTTCCGCGAGTGCGATGGCCTCGCGATTGACGGCGGGGACATCGAGGAAGATCTCGCCGCCGCCCCCGCTGGCCAGTAAGGCCTGCATGATCGTGTCCGCCGCCGCGCGATCGTCGGCGACGAGCGGGCCGATCTTGCAGCCCGTCCGGCACGGGCGGATCACGCCCCATGCAGCGAGCCTGCCGTCGCGCAGCAGTGCGCGGCCGACGTGACCGGGCGCGTTGATCCAGGCGTGCAGGAAGGCGCTGCGCGCAGCGGGAAAGACCGTTGCATCGTCGGCTTCGACCAGTGCGAAGGGGATCGCATCGAGCGCGATGACACCGGCAGGCTGCTTCGGCGCGGCGACGATGCCGCCATAGCGGATATTGGCGTAGGCCAGCTGGAAGCCGGATTTTTTGTAGTTGTCCTGCTGTGCGACAACGCCGTCGAGGCCGATCACGCGAGGGCGCGCATGCGCGATCGCGGCGTTCCAGATGCGCAGGCCGTGACCTGCGCCGCGAAGGTCGGCGCGCACGATGTAGAAGCCGAGGAAGGCGAAGCGGTCATCGTAATTGACGCAGGAGACGGTGGCGACCGGCTCGCCGTCGATCTCGCCGACGAGGAAGCCTTGCGCGTCGGGAACCGCGAAGCAGGCGGCATCCGACAGGCCCGGATTCCAGCCTTCGGCCGCGGCCCAGTCGATGGCGAGGGAGATCTCCTCCGGGCGCAGGCTTCGGATCTGCAATTCGCTCATGACGGATGCCTTCGGGCGATGGACCTGCCGGCAGGTCCGGCGGTAGAAGGCCTCATGATAGGCCGAGCCTGCGGCTCGCCTCAACTCAAGGGATGAACAGTCATGGCAGCAGAGAAGGTCGCACTCGTCACCGCCGGCGGCAGCGGCATGGGGGCGGGCGCTGCGCGGCGGTTGGCGGCGGACGGTTTTCGCGTCGCGATCCTGTCGTCCTCCGGCAAGGGCGAGGCGCTGGCGGCCGAGCTCGGCGGCCTCGGCGTCACCGGCTCGAACAAGTCGAATGACGACCTGAAGCGCCTCGTCGACGGCGCGCTCGCCAAATGGGGACGCATCGACGTGCTCGTCAACAGTGCCGGTCACGGGCCGCGCGCGCCGATCACGGAGATCACCGACGAGCAGTGGCACACCGGCCTCGACACCTATCTGCTCAACGTGATCCGTCCGACCCGGCTAGTGACGCCGGTGATGCAGGCGCAGAAGGGCGGGGCCATCATCAACATCTCGACCGCCTGGGCGTTCGAGCCGAGCGCGATGTTTCCGACCTCCGCGGTGTTCCGCGCCGGGCTCGCCGCCTTCACGAAGATCTTCACCGACACCCATGCCGCCGACAACATCCGCATGAACAACGTGCTGCCGGGCTGGATCGACAGCCTGCCGCAGCAGGACGCGCGCCGCGACAGCGTGCCGATGCAGCGCTACGGCAAGGTCGAGGAGATCGCTGCGACGATCTCGTTCCTGGCGTCCGACGGCGCGGCCTACATCACCGGCCAGAACATCCGCGTCGACGGCGGACTGACGCGCTCGGTCTGAGAGGTCGCGCAGATTCGCCCGCACCTTGTCGTGACGCGCCGCCGGTTTGCGGTGCGCGTCACTGCGGCAGGACGATGCGTGGCGCCCGGGTCACACTCGTCACGGGTCTTGCGTGATAAGTCACTGATTGCGTCACAGTCCCTACGAACTGCGCGACAGGCCGAGACGCGCGCGCGGTGCTCCGCCTATTCCCCATCTGCGCCGGATGGCTCCCGCCTGCGCGCATCGAAAGCGCGAGATCGATCGCGTGGGGGAATGGAGACTGGAATGAACAAGTTCTTGCTGGCGGTCGCTTCGATTGTGCTCGGCACTGCATCCGTGCAGGCGGCCGACCTCGCGGCACATTACACCAAGGCGCTGGCGGTGGCCCCAGGCTACAATTGGACGGGCTTTTACGTCGGCGGCAATGTCGGCGGGCAGTGGGGCAGCTCGAATCCGAACACCTCGACAGTGTTCGATCCCTTCGGCTACTTCGACCCCACCAGCGTCCCCGCCGTCAACGCGGTCGGCGCCCAGCACATCAACAGCTCCAGCGTGACCGGTGGCTTCACCGCCGGCTACAACTGGCAGGTCAACAACGCCGTGTTCGGCCTCGAAGGCGACATCAACCATTTCGGCTTTAAGGGCGGTGCGACCGGCTCGGCCGTGTATCCCTGCTGCGCTCCCTTCGCCTTCACAGTCAACTCCTCGGTTTCGGCCGATTGGCTCGCCACCATCCGCGGCCGTATCGGCTTCCTTGCCACGCCGCACTGGCTGCTTTACGCCACCGGTGGCGCCGCGATTTCCGAGGTGAAGGGCAATTTCACCTTCACCGACAACTTCTTCCTCCCTGCGAGCGAATCTGGTTCGATCCGCGATACCCGTGTCGGCTGGACCGCAGGCGTCGGCGGCGAGTATGCGGTCGGCAATGGCTGGTCGCTCAAGGCCGAATATCTCTATGTCGATCTCGGCCGCGCCACGGTGACCAGTACGAATCTCGGCACGTTTTTCGGCCCGGCTCCGGCCAGCGTGTTCACGCATTCATTTGATATCAAGTCGAACATCGTGCGCGTCGGCGTGAACTACAAGTTCGGCGGACCTGTCGTCGCCAGGTACTGAGCTCATCCCGTTCCGGACCTGGTGTGGAAAGCCCCGGCTCAGCCGGGGCTTTCTGCTTTTGAGCTCAGCCGCCGTGCGAGGCGACCAGATGCGCCAGCGCGGGCAGGATCTTGTAGCGCGCGATCTCGTGCGGATATTCGCCGCGATTGGCGAGCAGCACGATGCCGATCCGCCGCGCCGGCACGAGGCCGAGATAGCCGGAGGCGTTGTTGAGCCCGCCCGGCTTGTCGATGACGGTGACGCCGGGCAGGCGCACGGTCTCCCAGGCCATGCCCTGTCCAAATTTCTCGTCGACGCGGAAGCTCTCGTGCTGCGTCATACGCAGCGCCTCGTGCAAATGCGGATCGACCGAGCGGCCGTCGAGGCAGGCCGCAATGAAGGTCGAAAGATCCCGCGCTGACGAGAACATCTGGCCGGTGCCGGGAAAGTCAAAATAGCTCTGCTGGTTGCCGATCGGCCCGATCGCCATGCGCTGGTCCGAATAGCCCTGGACCACGCGCTGCATCCAGGCCGCATCCATGACGGCGCGATTGTCCGCGCCACGCTCGGGCAGAGAGGTCGCCGACATGCCGAGCGGTTTGAGGATGCGCTGCTCGAACAGCGTTGCGATCGGCGTGCGGTAGCAATTTTCGAGCACGAGCTGGAGCAGCACGTAGCCGGCATGGCTGTAGATGCGTTGCTTGCCGGGCTGCTCGCCAGCCTGCGGTTTCCACGCGTTGAGCATCTCGATGAACTGCGGGCGCGAAAACTGCTCGTTCGGCCAGGGCGGATGGTCGGTCGGCAGCAGCAGCCCCGACGTGTGCGTGACGAGCTCGCCGACGGTGACGCGGCGGATATAGTCGCCGTCGAACTCCGGAAGATGTTTTTGCAAGGGATCGTCGAGCCGCAGCTCGCCGCGAAGCGTCCCGAGCGCGACCAGTGTCGCTTCGAACGGCTTGCGCAGTGAGGCGAGGTTGAACAGCGTATCCGATGTCACCGGCCGTCGTGCGGCGTCGTCGGCAAAGCCATAGTTGAAGAACTCGACATGGCGGCCGGCATAGAGCGCGGCGGCAACGCCGCCCGGATGCTCCGGCGTCGCGGTCGGCGCAAGTTCGGCGGCGACGATGTCGCGCATCTGCGCGATCATGTCGGAATCTGCCGATGCACGGCGCGGGCGAAGCGCGATCGCAAGGGGAACGAGCGCAGCCCGCGCGAGCGTTCGCCGGGTGATCGGGGATGAGATGACAACAGGCGGCACGTGCTCTGATGAATGATGCTTGTGCGCCCCCGACTCTCTTTTTAGCGGGGAGGGCGCGAGGTCCCAATTCACGATTGCGCGTTGTGGGTTCCGTCGGCCAGTTGGCTTCGTAGCCCGGATTGCCCTGCGCTCCATCCCGGCTACGAGATCCAGGAATTTAACTTAGCCGATCGGCTAACAATTCTTGACTTCGGTCGGTCGTCGTTTATAGTTAGCTTCATGGCTAACCAATTGACCCGACTCGATCAGATCTTCGCAGCGCTCGCCGACCCCACGCGGCGGGCGATCGTGATGCGACTGTGCGCCGGTGAAGCCTCCGTCGGCGAGCTCGCGGACCCCTTCGACATGGCGCTGCCGAGCTTCATGAAGCACATCCATGTGCTGGAGGTGAGCGGACTGGTTCAGTCGGAGAAATCCGGCCGGGTGCGCACCTGCCGGCTCAGTCCGGACGCGCTGGTCGGCGCGGAAGACTGGTTCCAGCAGCAGCGCGCGATCTGGGAGGCGCGGCTCGACCGGTTCGAGGCCTATGTGATGAAGCTCAAGAAGGAGAGGGCGGCCGCCAAGCGGCCGTCGCGTACAACGAAGAAGAAAGGTGCCGAGTCATGACGAATTCTGCCAATCCCGCTTTGTCGCAATGGTCGCTCGACCGCGAGATCGTGATGTCGCGCGTGATCGACGCGCCGCGCGATCTGGTGTTCGAGGCATGGTCCGACCCGAAGCATCTGCCGCAATGGTTCGGACCAAAAGGCTTCAAGATCGAGACCTTCGAGATCGACGTTCGCGTCGGCGGCGTCTGGCGCTTCAACATGATCGGACCCGATGGCACGGTCTATCCGAACCGGATGCGCTTTCGCCGCATCGAGCGGCCGTCGCTGATGGAGATGGATCACGGCACCGACAAGGACGAGGATCCCGGCATGTTCCGCTTCACCGTCACCTTCGCCGAGCAGAGCAATGGCAAGACGGTGCTGATGATGCGTCAGCTGGCCTCGAGCACGGAGCAGCGCGACGGCATGATTGGCTTCGGCGCCGTCGAGTACGGCTACCAGACGCTGGACAAGCTCGCGGCGTATGTGGGTGGAATGAAGAGATAAGCCCCGCATGATTCCAGGGGTTCTGCATAGGCGCCCCTGGAATGAACTTGAAACGGAGGGGAAGCTTAGCCGCTTGCGCTATTATGACAGCCCGCAGCGCTATTATGACAGTATCATGACATCGATTTCTGTCGCATCGCGCTACTGAATTATGACAGAATTGCTACCGCTAGATGTCACATCGATTAAAGCGGAGCGATTCATCATGTTGCAGTGGCAGGCGCGGTCAAATCCCCTCGCGTGGTGGTGGGGGTCACTGACGCTTGTGAGCAGTGCCAACATCCTCGTCTGGTTCATGCTGTACCGCGAGTTCTATCCGACGGTTGCGGGCAGCGTCGGTGGCGGCTCGGACATCGGGCTGATGTTCCTGCTCTGCGCCGGTTATGTGTTCGGCTGCGCTTTTCGTTCGGTGCTGCCGCGCGCCGACGTGCAGCGCATCTGCCTGTTCGACACATGGCTGTCGAGCGTCGTCGTCGGCCGCACCGTTGCGACCGTGGCCGAGCTCTGCTTCGTCGCGCAATGGGCCATCATCCTGCATCAGCTGGGTCAGATGACCGGTGCAGAAACCGCGGTGAACATCGCGCTCGTGATCGTGCCGATCATCATCATCGCGGAGTGCTTCTCCTGGTACGCGGTGGTGACGACCAATTTCCTCTTCAACGCGATCGAGAACTCGCTGTGGGCGGTGACCTTCTTCCTCGCCGGCATCGCGCTGTGCCGCCTGATGCCGGAATTCCAGGGGCCTGTGCGCTGGGCGCTGATGGCCGGCATCGTCGGCATTGCCTGCTTCCTCGCCTTCCTCGTCACCGTTGATGTGCCGATGTATCTCAGCCGCTGGCGGGCAGGGCACGAAGAGGGCAACAAATTCCTCGGCCTGCTCGAAGGCCTGCATGACGTCTCGACGCGCTGGGTGGTGACCCACGACATCGCGCACTGGAAGGGCGAGCTGACCTGGATGTTCCTGTATTTCAGCGCCGCGGTGTGGTCGAGCCTTGCGCTGTGTGCGCTCTATGCGATGGAAGGCTATCTGACGCGCTATCTGGCCTGAATAATCAAGCGTCGCCCAGATCGACCTGCGTCAGCAGTCCCTGGCGCAGCGCCAGGCGGACCAACTCGATGTCGGAGCCGACGCCGAGCTTGTCCTTGATCAGGGAATGCAGGTTCGCCACCGTCTTGGGGCTGACGTGCAGCGTCTCGGCAATCTCGTCCGTCGTCCTCTCGGCCAGCAGCAGCCGCAGCACCTCGAACTCGCGCGGCGTGAGCACGTCGGCCGCCGAGCTCTCGCCGGCGAGCCGGCTCAGCGCCAGCTCGTGGTCGATGTCGGGACTGATGGCGATCCTGCCGGCGAGCACATCCATGACCGCGCGCACCAGCGTCTCGGGCGGGCTGGTCTTGGTGACATAGCCCCTGGCGCCGGCGCGGATCGCCTGCACCGCAAAGCCGGCATTCTGGTGCATGGTGAAGATGAGGATCTTTGCGCCCTTGTCTCGTTGCCGGATGCGCCTCACGGCCTCGATGCCGCCGATGCCGGGCATGCTCAGATCCATGATGACGAGATCGGGCGCCTCGGATTTGTACAGCCGGTAGGCCTCCGCGCCGTCGGACGCCTCGGCGACGACGCGCAGGCCGGGCTGCTTCTGCAGCACCGAGCGATAGCCCTCGCGGACCACGGAATGGTCGTCGACCAGCAGGATGGTGGCATCGCCCGCGCTCATGCAGCGTGATCCAATATTTGCCGATCGACGGCTTCGAGCGGAATGACGACACGCAGAGCGGAGCCGCCATTGGCGCCGGCCTCGAAGCTCAGCCGGCCGCGCAGCGCCGCGACGCGCTCGCGCATGCCGAGCAGGCCCATGCCGGATTTCGCGGCGGGCTCGTTCGAGCGTCCGTCATCGTCGATCGCAAGCGCGATCTCGTCGGGTCGCATCGTCAACTCCAGGCTCACCTTGGTGGCGCCGGCATGCTTGGCGGCGTTGGTGAGCGCTTCCTGCACGATGCGGTAGAGGTTGGCGCTGACCGCGGCCGGCAGGGTCTCGAAGGCGCCGTCGAAGCGGATCGAGAACCGCGTCTCGCCGCGGCTGCGTCCGTTCCAGCCGGCGACCAGGCCTTCGAGGCTGGCGACGAGCCCGAGCTCCTCGACGTCGGGCGGGCGTAGCCGGAACAGCGTGCCGCGCAGCGTCTCCATCATGCCCGTTGCGGTCCGCGAAATGCCGTCGCATTCGGACAGCAGGGACGGGCAGTCCTGCGCGGCGGTCTGGCGGGCCGACGAGGCCAGCGCGCGGATGGCGGCGAGCGATTGGCCGAACTCGTCGTGCAGCTCGCGGGCGAGATGGCGGCGCTCCTCGTCCTGGAGCGCGATCAGCTTTCGCGTCAGCTCGCTGCGCTCGGCAAGCGCGGTGTCGAGGCTTTCGGCCAGATGGTTGAAGACGTCGCGGATGGCGGAGAGCTCGGCGAGGTCGAAAGGCGGCAGCCGCGTCGTGAGGTCGCCGGCGGCGATGCGTTCGAGACCGGTTCGGATCATGCGGGTCGGGCGCAGCGCGCGCGCCAGGGCCGCGTACACCAGCACGCAGAGCAGCGGCAATGCGATCGCGAGCGCGAGCATCAGGCGACCGGCCTCGTGCCAGGCCTCCGCCGTCTGCACCGCCGGATCGACCGAGACCACGGTCTCGCCAAGCTTGGTGCCGCGCACGATCACGGGCCGCGCCGCCTCGCGGCCGGGGTCGAACAGGCTGCGATAGAAGGTGGCGAAGGCCTGCGGCGGCGGGTTCGCCGGGGCAGGCGCGCCGCTGCAGAAGCGCTGGAGCATGTCGCCGCCGGGGCCGCGGAATGCCAGGCACAGGCCGGGCGTCATCACATAGGCCGCGACGGGATCAAGATTTGGAAAGTCCGAGCGCGGGTTCGCCACCCACTGGACCTTGCCCTGTTGCAGCTCCAGCGACTTCGCCACGATGGCGGCAATGCTGTCGCTGCGCGCATGCGCCGCGCGGTCAGCCGTGACAAGGAAATAGGCGGAGATCGCGGCGAAGCAGGCGGCCGATATGGCGGCCACGCGCAACGTCAGACGGACCTTGAGATCGAACCTCGGGCGGTTCCACATCGGGGCACCTGGTGCGAACGGAATTGTCGCCTCCGCATTAAACGGCAGAACGGCCACGGCGGAAAGGCCAGGCATTACCGCAGTGCAACGTCGTGAAATTTTCCCGACGCTCGTCGGGACGGAGGCTGTTGCATGGCCTGAGGTGTCTATCCAGATTGCCGCGCCGTTCCATTGCACGAGGCCCGCATGCGCCGTATCAGGCTGATCCTCTCCGCCTTTCTCTTCATCGTCCTCCCGACGGCCTATTCGCCGGCCGCTGCCGAGGCCATCGGCGTTGCCATGGACGATTTCAGCTATACCGACACGTCGGCCGAGCCGGCCAACCAGACCGCCGCCCACGAGCGGCGGCTGTCGGCGTTCATGGCCGCGCTCAGGCGGGACATCGGCGCGGACGGCCGTTACCGGCTGGCGCCATCGGCCCAGGACGGGGCGGCGTTCAAGGTCATCGGCGGCATCCAGAAGACCAGCACGCTGGTGCAATGGGCCAAGGTCGCGGTGATCGACGTCGGCGCCAAAAAGCTCGTGATGGACAAGCTCTACACCTTCCGCGGCGACAATGATGAATCATGGGAGCGTGCCGAGATGTTTGTCTCCCGCGAGGTCATGGCCGCGCTCGCTACGCCTGCGCCGGTCGCGCTGGCGGTGTTCGAGTTCGAGCTCGAGGACACGACCGCCGCGTCAGCCGGCGCCTCGGCCACGTCGGATGCATCATATCTGGCTGAGGTCACCGGCAGCGTGCGCGAGGCGCTGGTCCAGTCCGGCCGTTACCGCATCGTCGATGTCGGCGGTGAGGCGGCGAAGGCGCAGGCCTTGCGCGACTGTGGCGGCTGCGAGGCCGCGATCGCGCAGAAGCTCGGTGCGGACCAGTCGCTGATCGGCGTGGTGCGGCGGGTCAGCCGCACCGAATACACGCTTGGATTCCAGCTTCGCGATGCCACGACCGGTGCGGTGCTGGCGCGCGGCGACAGCGGCCTGCGCATGGGCGCAGACTATTCGTGGAAACGGGGCGCCGTCCGGCTGGTCAGCGACCGGCTGATCGAGAGCCAGGCGAAACCCTAGAAGGTCAGCTGCACCTTCATCGACTGCGAACGGTCGCTGGCGAGCTCGAAGGCGGCGACTGCGTTCTCGAACGGCATGGTCGCCGTGATCAGCGGCTTGACGTCGATCAGGCCTTCGCCCATCAGCCGCACCGCCAGCTCGAACTCGGGATCGAAGCGGAAGGTGCCGCGGAGCTGCAATTCCTTGGCGACGATGGAGTTGATCGGCAGCGTCATCTCGCCGCCGAGGCCGAGTTGCACCAGCGTCGCGCCGGGCCTGAGCACGTCGAGCGCCGTGCGGAGCGCTGCCTGATTGCCGGAGGCCTCGAACAGCGTGTCGAACACGCCCTTGCCGGCGCGCCAGGGATCGAGCGCGGTGGCATTGGTTGCGACATTGATGGCATGCGTGGCGCCGAGCTTTTTCGCGACCGCGAGCGGCGCGTCGGCCACATCGGTCACCACGATCTCGGCTGCGCCGCCGAAGCGTGAGACAAGAATCATCAGCGCGCCGATCGGGCCGCAGCCGGTGATCAGCACGCGCTTGCCGAGCAGGGGACCGGCCTGCTTGCCGGCATGCAGGCATACCGCCAGCGGTTCGGCGACCGCAGCTTCCGCCAGCGAGAGCTTGTCCGCGATCGGCACGGCCTGCGTCGCATCGACCGTGATGAATTCGCGAAAGCCGCCCTGCACATGGGGAAAGCGCATCGCGCTGCCGAGGAAGCGCATGTCGAGGCACTGGTTGCGCATGCCCTCCTGGCAATGCAGGCACTGCCCGCACGGCTTGCTCGGATTGACGGCAACGCGCGTGCCTGATTTCACGCTGGTGACGCCGTCACCGACTGCGGCGACGACGCCGGCGATCTCGTGCCCCAGCGCCATCGGCTGCTGGATGCGCACGACGCCGAAGCCGCCATGATGATAGTAGTGCAAATCGGAGCCGCAGATGCCGCCGTTGGCGATCTTGACGCGGACCTCGCCGGGGCCGGGTGCCGGGTCGGGGTAGCTGTCGATCCGCAGGTCTTTCGGGGCGTGAATGACGACGGCGCGCATGGCTTGCTCCTTCGTTGTCTTGGCAGTCACATCGCGGCGATCATGCCGCCATCGACATAGATGATCTGGCCGTTGACATAGGTGGACGCATCCGACGCCAGGAAGATCGCCGCGCCCACCAGCTCGTCCGGCTTGCCCCAGCGCTTGGAGGGGATGCGGCCCATCAGCCAATTGTTGAAATCGGCGTTGTTGACCAGCGCCTCGTTCATGTCGGTCAGCATGTAGCCGGGGCCGATCGCATTGGCCTGGATGCCGTGCTGGGCCCATTCCACCGCCATCGAGCGGGTCAGATTCTTGATGCCGCCCTTGGCGGCGGTGTAGGGCGCGATAGTGGGGCGCGCGAGTTCGCTGCCGAGCGAGCCGATATTGATGATCTTGCCACGCTTGCGCGGGATCATGCGCTTGCCGGCCTCGCGCCCGATCACGAAGGCGCTGGTGAGATCGGTCTCGATCACCTTGCGCCATTCGTCGGTGGTGAACTCCGCCAGCGGCTTGCGGTGCTGGATGCCGGCATTGTTGACGAGGATGTCGACCGCGAGGCCTTCGCGGTCGAAACGCTCGAAGGCGGCAACGATCGCCGGCTCGTCGGTGACGTTGAACGCTGCGCCCTCGGCCTGATGGCCGGCGGCGCGAAACTCGGCGACGGCCTGCTCGACGCGCTTGGGATCGACGCCGTTGATGATGATCTTGGCTCCGGCCTTGGCCATGCCCTCGGCGATGGCGCGGCCGAGGCCACGGGAGGAGCCGGTCACGAGTGCGGTGCGGCCGGAAAGGTCGAACAGGGCGGTGCTCATCTCAAAAAATCCTCAGACGTTGGAGCGGCGCACGGTGAGATCGGTGCGCTCGAAGACAGCAGGCAGAAGGTCGACGCCAAGGCCGGGGCCTTCCATCGGGAAGACATAGCCGTCCTTGATCACGGGCATCGTGGTGACCAGCTCATTGTACCAGCCCTTGTAGAAGGCGCGCACCGATTCCTGGATCAATGTGTTGGGCTGGCTGAACGACATGTGGATGGCCGCGATGAAGCCGATCGGGCCGATACAGTCATGAGGAGCAAAAGGCCGGTGATAGGTCTCGGCCATTGCCGCGATCTTGCGACCTTCGGTGAGACCGCCGGTCCAGCACAGATCCGCCATCACCACGTGCATGGCGTCGCGGTCGAGCATGTCCTTGTAGGGGAAGCGCGAGCCCAGCGTCTCGCTGGCGCAGACCCAGACGTCGGTGGAGCGGGCATATTCGGCCAGCGCCTGCGGCGAGTTCATCCGGATCGGGTCTTCGTACCAGGTCGGCTTGTACGGCTCGAGTGCGCGCGCGATCTGCTTTGCGGTCGGCAGGTTCCACAGCGAGTGGAGCTCGACCATGATCTCCATCTTGTCGCCGACGGCTTTGCGGATCTTCTCGAACGGTTCGATCGCCTGCTTCATCTGCGCGGCGGTGATGTAGAGGCCCTTGTTCTCCTGCGCCGCCGGATCGAACGGCCAGATCTTCATCGCCGAGATGCCGCTCTCGAGCAGGCTTTCGGCCAGCGCATCAGCGTGGTTCATGAAGCCGTCGAGGTCCTCATAGGGGCCTTTTGAAGCGCCGAGATTCCAGTTCGCGACCGGGCTGATATTGGTCGAGCGGACATATTGCGTGCCGGCGCAGGTGTTGTAGATGCGCTGCTTGTCGCGGCAGAGGCCGCCGAGCATCTGGTGCACCGGCTGATTGCAGACCTTGCCGAACAAATCCCACAGCGCGATGTCGATTGCGGACGCAGCGCGGTATTCGACGCCGGTCGAGGACTGCGCCATCGGGAGGTTCAGCATGTCGCGATGGATCGCCTCGATATGCAGCGGATTGCGGCCGAGCAGGCGGCCGGCAAAGGTGTCGTGGATTTGCGCCTCGACCGCGCCCGCGCCGTAGAAGGTCTCGCCGAGACCGATCATCCCCGTGTCGGTGTGGACGCGCACCCAGATGACGTTGGAAAATTCCTCGGTACGCAGTGTCTCGATCGACGTGATCTTCACGGCAGCTAATCCTCCCATCACAGGCGCCTCGCGCCCGACGTCTCATTTTGCACTGCAGCATGTTGCAGGTCGCGGCGGAGTCTTACGCCTGCTTGTAATATATCACAACATGTTTTAAGGGTGCCACAAACAAGGCGCCACCCAGCAACGAGAGCGCGGGCTGACGGGAGAGAACGACATGGCACGGCGCAAGCGCACACTTGCGGTGGTGAGACACGAGGACGACGGCGAAGGCAGGCCGTCCCGGCGCAACCGTCTCAACTTCTTCGAGCTGGCCTATCAGAGGATCGAGGAGCTGCTCGTCCATTGCGAGCTCAAGCCCGGACAATTCATGACGATGCTGGAATTGCAGCAGATCACCGGCTTCGGGCGCACACCGGTGCATCACGCCGTCAATCGTCTCTCCGCCGATACGCTCATCATCATCCGCCCGCGTCACGGCCTGCACATCGCGCCGATCGACCTCGCGCGTGAGCGCATGCTGCTTGGCCTGCGCCGCGACATGGAGCGCTTTGTCATTCGCCTCGCGGCGGATCGCGCCAGCCTGTCCCACCGCAATCAGGCGCTGCACATCGAGCGGCTGCTGCGCGAACGTCGCGCCACTTTGACACTCGACGAGTTCAACAGCCTCGATCGCCGCATCGACGCGCTGGTGCTGGAGGCCGCGGGCGAGCCGTTCCTGGTGCACACGCTGCGGCCGCTGCACACGCTGTATCGCCGCATCGGCTACATCCATCACCGCTTCATGCCGGGGCAGGCCGATCTGTCCGGCACGATCGATCATCATCTCGCCATTCTCAGTGCCGTCGCCAGCCGCCGCGTCGAGGAGGCCGTGAAAGCCAGCGATGCGCTGATCGACTACATGGGCGAGATGTTCACGGGCATGGAGGCGGGGATCGATCCGCGCCTGCTCGATTGCAGTATCGAGCCGCTGCTCGGCGCCTAGAGCATGATCCGGAAAAGTGTGCAGCGGTTTTCCGAAGAGATCATGCTCAAAACAATAAGCTAAAGCGCGATGACGATTCATCCTGATCTCATCGCGCTTTGAAGAATTTTGAAGAGAGGACCAGACATGCAGACAATGGCCATGCCACAACCGACCGCGAGCGAGGCGGCGGTCCGCTACCTCATTACGAACTACAGTCCAAAGGGTAACAAGGTCGGCTGGCTGATGATGGCCTCGATCCTGGTGGAGGCCTGGGATCTCTACTCGATCGCCTTCGTGCTGATCTTCATCAAGGAGCAGTACAATCCCGATCCGCTGATGCTGGGCCTGGCCGCGGCCGGCACGCAAGGCGGCGCGCTGATCGGCGCGCTGCTCGGCGGCTGGCTGTCCGACAAGATCGGCCGCCGCGTCATGTTCCTGGTGACGATGGTGCTCTTCATCGTGCTGGCGCTGGCGCAGGCCTTCGTGCCCAGCGTCGGCTGGCTCGTCGTGATCCGCTTCCTGCTCGGTATCCCGCTCGGCTCGGATATCTCGACCGGCTACACCTACATCATGGAATCCATGGCCAAGGGTGAGCGCGAGGTCATGGGCAACCGCTGGCAGTTCATGTTCGCCGTCGGCGAGGTGATGACCATCGGCGTCATCGTGGTCTTCCTGCTGATCGACATGCAGCACGAGATGCTGTGGCGCGTGACGCTCGGTCTCGGCGCGGTGCCGGCGCTGATCATCCTGATCATGCGCCACGACGTGCCGGAGACGGCGGTGTGGCTGGTGCAGAAGGGGCGCTATCGCGAGGCCAAGCAGGTCGCGCGCGAGATGTTCAACGACAATCTCGACATGCTGCCGGACCATGACGTGGAGGTGCCGAAGGTTTCGACCCGCGCGTTCCTCGCCGATCTCAAGAAGGATCCGATCCGCTGGCGCGCCACGGTGTACGGCTGGATCGCTTGTTTCACCCAGGCGAGCGAGTTCTCGACCTTCGCATTCTACCTGCCGGTGCTGTTCGTGATGGTCGGCGTGTCGAGCGTGCTCGGCATCAATCTGGTGACGATGGCGCTGTTCTCCTTCGCTGCTCTGTCCGGGTGGGTCGGGCCGCTGCTGACGCCGAAGATCGGCCACCGCGGCATCGCGATTGCCGGCTTCTCGATCGTGATGGCGTCGCTGCTCGTCGCGGCCTTCGCGCTCTACACCGACAACAAGATGCTGCTGCCTTTCGCGGCCGCCGCGATGCTGTGGGGCCATTATTGGGACGCGTCGAACTGCATGACGATCCCGACCATGGTCGCCAAGCCGAAATATCGCGGCACTGCCAGCGGCTTCGCTTACATGTTCGTGAAGCTGCCGTCGTTCCTGGCGATCTTCCTGTTCCCGACGGTGTTCGCCGCGATCGGGCAGGCAAATGCCACGCTGATGGTCGCGATCTTCCCGCTGATCGGATTGCTCGCCGCAATCTTCATCCTGCCGGAAGTCTACGGCTACGAGAACGACTGACGCGTTGCCCGGTCGCGGCCTTGTGGCCGCGATCGGGCGTCTGCCGTTACGGGCTCAGGAAGACGGGATCGATCCCGGTGCCACCATGGCCGAGCAGGCCGATGGCCTGGAGCTGGGCGCTGTGCAGGTCGATCTGTACGATGGCGAACAGGGCCAGCAGCACCACGACGGAGAAGACGAGCAGGGGATGGGACCTCTCCGCGCCGCGTTCGGCGGGCGAGATGAAGCTCAGGATTTCGCGGCGCAGGGAGAAGCTCTGCGGCAGCGCCTTTGATTGAATCTGCATGATGACCTTCCTTGCCGCGGCCTATCTGAACCACGCGGCAAGTGAACTCTAGCCGCGGTTGCGCCGCCGGCATTGATGCACCGCAAACAACTGCAGTGAATTCGCTGCCGCTACCTGATTGCCGCAGCCAAAGCCGCGATCAGAGCGGGCGGCGTCACCAGCATGCCGAGCTTGAGGAACGGCCAGGCGCTGACCTCGATCTTCTCCCGCCGGAGCGCAACCAGCCAGAGGATGGTGGCGAGCGATCCCGTCACGGACATGTTAGGTCCGAGGTCGACGCCGATCAGGATCGCGCTGACGACCGGCGCCGGCAGATGATCGCTGGCCGCGACCGAGCCCGCGATAAGGCCGACCGGAAGATTGTTGGCGATATTGGTGCCGATCGCGGTGGCGATGCCGACGCTCCAGGCGGCCTGCGACACCGATTGCGCGACCGCCTGGTGCAGCAGCGCGCTGAGCTGCCCGATCACACCGGTCTTGATCAGCGCTTCCACCATGACGAAGAGTCCGCCGACCAGCGGCAGCACGCTCCACGATACGCCCCGCAGCATCGGCAGCGGTGATTGGCGGCTGAGCGGCAGCACGAGCGCGGCCGTCGCCACGCCGCAGATAAAGGTCGGCAGGCCCAGCTGCTTGTCCAGCGCAGAGGCCGTGACCAGCACGACGCCAATCGCGATGATGCCGACCGCCGTCAGCTTGCCGCCGCGGCCGAGCTTTGGATGCGGCACGCTGCGGGCGATGGTCTCTTCCTTGAGTGCGCGGTGCTGGGTCAGGCGCAGCACGACGTAGGTCAGCAGGATCGAGGCCGCCGACGGCAGGGCGAACAGGCGCAGCCATTCAGTGAGGTGCGGCATACGCGCGCCGAACACGACGAGATTGGCGGGATTGGAGATCGGCAGCACGAAGCTTGCGGCGTTGGCGATGAAGGCGCAGACGAAGAGATAAGGCAGCGGTTTTGCGCCGGCTGCGCGCGTTGCGGCATAGACGGCCGGCGTCAGCACGATCGCGGTGGCATCGTTGGACAGCAGCACGGTGACGACGGTACCGACGAGGTAGATCAGCAGGAACAGTCGCTGCGGCGAGCCGCCGGCATATTCGACCGCGAGCGCGGCGAGGTAGTCGAACAGGCCCTCGAGCCGGGCGAGCTCGGCGATCAGCATCATGCCGATCAGGAAGAGATAGACGTCGAGGCCCTTCTCGATGCCGACAAGCGCATCCTGCCAGGGCAGCAGGCCGAGCAGCACGAGGGCGCCGGCGCCGATGACCGCCCAGATCGCCTCGGGCAGGCGGAACGGGCGGATGATGACGCCTGCGGTCGCAAGCATTATGATGCTCCAGGCCCAGATGGCGTCAGACGGCGGGGGCGGCAAGTCGATCTCCAAAATCCGTCCGTGACTACCGCGCCCGAGGCCGATCCGCCAGCCTCAAAACTTGATTGCCAGCAACACCGCACCCCCGCCGATCATGGCGATGCCGAGCCAGCCCTGCGCTGTCGGCCGCTCGCCGAGAAAGGCGAAGGCGAAGAGCGCGACCAGCACGACGCTCAGCTTGTCGATCGGCGCTACGAGCGTGGCAGGCCCGAGCTTCAGTGCACGGAAATAGCAGAGCCATGAGGCGCCGGTCGCAAGTCCCGACAACACCAGGAACAGCCAGGTCTTTGAGGAGACCGCCGATGGCACGACGAATTGTCCGGTGAAGAACAGCAGTAGCGAGAACGCGAGCAGCACCACGATGGTGCGGATGAAGGTAGCGAGATCAGGATTGATGTTCTCGACGCCGACCTTGGCGAAGATGGCAGTCAGGGCCGCAAAGCAGGCGGAGAGCAGCGCCCAGGTCTGCCAGGCGGAGAGGAGGGCGGGTTTCATGGATGTGTAGCCTTCATCTGATCGTAGCCTTGCTCGCAGCTCAACGCGCTGTCGTCCCGGACAAGCGCAAGCGCAGATCCGGGACCCATAACCACAGGATGCTGTTTGGCGAAGACTGGTAGTTACCAGCCCGCGCAACAGCCTCTCCCTGTGGTTATGGGTCCCGGATCGGCGCGCGCTTGAGGCGCGCTTGTCCGGGACGACAGCGGTTTGCTTGGTTCGCACTCACCTTGCCACCGACAGCTTGTCCGTGATCGCCTTGCGCAGGATGCGCGAGAGCGATTCCACCGAATACGGCTTCTGTATCAGCTCGAATCCGCGATGGGCGTTTTCGGCGAGCACGTTGCTGTAGCCGGAGGTGAGCACGACGGGCAGGCCCGGATAGCGCTCGCGGATGATTCCGGCGAGCTCGACGCCGTTCATGCCGGGCATGATCACGTCGGAGAAGACGAGGTCGACGGCGAATTCGTTCTCGCCGAGGATCGCGAGCGCCGCGTTGGCGTTGGCGACACGGCGGACGACATAACCGAGGTCTTCCAGAAGCTCGGTCGAGAACTGGCCGACATCATCATTGTCCTCGACCACCAGCACGCGGTAGCCGCGTCCGGTGGTCGCAGCCTCGCTGGTCAGTGCCGCCGCGTCCTTCTCGGTGGCGGGGCTTTGAGCCTGCGGCAGGTAGATGGTGAAGGTCGCGCCTTCGCCCTGCGTGCTCGTCACCGCGATGTCGCCCTCGGACTGCTTTGCGAAGCCGAACGCCTGGCTGAGGCCGAGGCCGGTGCCCTTGCCGACCTCCTTGGTGGTGAAGAAAGGTTCGAAAATGGACTCGAGATGTTCCGGCGCGATGCCGCTGCCGGTATCCCTGACCGAGATCGCGACATAGTCGCCGCGACGTGCCGACTGCGCGCGCAGGCTCGGAATCTTCTGGACCTTGCAGACCGCGATGGTGAGGCGGCCTTCGTCCTCCATGGCGTCGCGGGCGTTGATGGCGAGGTTGATCAACGCGGTCTCGAACTGTGCGACGTCGGCGATTGTGAAGCAATCCGCGTCCTGAATCTCGACGACGATCTCGATGCGGCCGCCGACCAGCGGCCGCACCAGCTGCGCCACGCCTTCGACCTGGCTGCCGACGTTGAAGATCTGCGGCTTCAGCGGCTGCCGGCGCGCGAACGCCAGGAGCTGGGCGGTCAGCTTCGAGGCGCGCTCGACGGTGTCGGAGATGGCGTCGACATAGCGGCGGCGGCGCTCTTCCGGCAGCTCGCGTCGGCGCAGGAAGTCGGTCGCCGAGCGGATGATGGTGAGGAGGTTGTTGAAGTCGTGCGCGACGCCGCCGGTGAGCTGGCCGATCGCTTCCATCTTCTGCGACTGCCGCAACGCCTCCTCGCCGAGGCGCCGCTCGGTGATGTCGACGGCCTCGGGCACCGCGCCGGTGATGTTGCCATGGCGGTCGAGCACGGGGCGCATGCCGAATTCGAAATCGCGCTCGCCGATCGGCAGGCGCAGCCGCATCTCCAGCCGCACCGCTTCGCCCTTCAGAACGGTCTGGAAGGCTTCGCGCGCGACATCGCTCATGCCAGGGGTTGCGGTGAACCACGGCGTATCCCAGAACGGCTTGCCGATGACATCCCGCGCCTCGGCGCGGATGCCGTCGAGTGCGTTCTTGTTGGCGTAGAGCAGCTCGCCCTTGAGATTGACCAGGCCCTGATACTGGTTGCTGGTCTCCAGGATCGCGCGCAGCCGGGCCTCGTTGGATTCGAGCTCGGCAGTGCGCTCGGCGATGCGTTCCTCCAGCGTCTCGTTGAGCCGCCGGAGCTCGATCTCGGCCTGCTTGGCGACGGTGATGTCGTGGGCGACGCCGATGAAGCCGATATGCTTGCCGGTCGGGTCCCAGCGCGGCTGCGATTCCGAGCGCAGCCAGCGCCATTCGCCGCTGGCGTTCCTGTAGCGCGCTTCCAGCACGAAGGGTTTCAGCGAGGCTTCGCCTTGCACCGATTGCTGCAGCACATGCGGAAGGTCGTCCGGATGCAGCACCTTGCGCCAGTCGAAATCGATGGCCTGGTCATAGGGCAGGCCGACGAAGTCGACATAGGCCTGGTTGGCGAAGGAGCGCTTGCGGTCGAGCTTGGTGACCCAGATCGGCACCGGCGCGCTGTCGGCGATCAGCCGGAAGCGCTCCTCGCTCTCGCGCAGCGTCTCGCGTGCGAGCATCTGGTCGGTGATGTCGATGTGGGCGCCGACGAGGCGGATGGCGCGGCCGTCCTTGTCGCGCTCGAACTTGGCGACGACCCGGATCCAGCGGGTCTCGCCGTCGCTCGGACGGATGATGCGGTATTCGGCGGTGTAGTCCTCGCTGGTCCCGGAAAGCGCCTCGAAGAAATGTTTCACCGCCGCGTCGCGGTCATCAGGATGGATACGGTTGACCCAGTCCTCATGCGACTCGTCGATGGCCTCCGGCGGCAGGCCATGGATCATCAGATATTCCGGCGAGCGGCGGTTCTTGAAGCCCTCGCGGAAGTCGACCTCGAGGCCGCCGACCTTGCCGATGCGCTGGATGCGCGCGAGCTCGGCCTCGCGCTCCTGGAGCGCGCGATAGGCATTGTCGCGCTCGCGCGCGACATCTTCGAGGTGCTGGCGCAACCTTTCGGCGGCGATTGTCTCGGGCAAAGGATCGTTCAAGGCGTCGGCCGTTGTGATGCTTGTGCGCACGTGCCGGACTGATATTCACACAGACGGAGCACGAAGGCCATTGCCTAGAGGAAATTCACTGTCTGGAAGGACCCGCGGCCAGCCAGAACGCAGGAAAATGCGGTCAACCAACGTCCGCTCTGGCAATTTGTTCCTGATATTGGAACGATGCGGCTGCGGACGCGTCTTCGCGAGGCGCCACAACTCTCATTCATAAAACTCCCTTTTCGAAGAGGCTAAATCTTGAAGCTCTTTGTCTGCCAGTCCTGTGGCAACGTCCTCTATTTCGAGAACCGCGCCTGCGAGCGTTGCGGTCACCGCGTCGCCTTCCTCCCGGAGAAGGAGACGATGTCGGCGATCGAGCCCGACGGCGAGGCTCAAAGCGGGGCCTGGACGACGCTGGCCGACAAGGGCAGGGGACGCATGCTGTGCCGCAATGCCGACTACGACGCCTGCAACTGGCTGACGGACACGGGTGATACCAACGGCTATTGCCGCGCTTGCCGCCACAACGGCATGGTGCCGGATCTGTCGGACCCCGCGCAGCTCGCCGGCTGGCGGGAGCTGGAGGTGGCAAAACACCGGCTGTTCTACTCCCTGATCCGCTGGAAGCTGCCGCTCCAGAATCGTCAGAAGAATCCCGAGCACGGCCTGATCTTCAACTTCCTGGCTGACGATCTAAACAGCGGCACGAGGATCATGACCGGCCATGACAACGGCCTGATCACGATCGCGCTCACCGAAGCCGACGACATCGAGCGCGAGCGGCGCCGGCTGGAGATGGGCGAGCCTTACCGGACGCTGCTCGGACATTTCCGCCACGAGGTCGGTCATTATTTCTGGGGCGTGCTGGTGCGCGGCGGCGGCAAGCTCGACGAATGCCGCGCGGTCTTCGGCGACGATACGGCCGATTACGGCCAGGCCTTGCAGCGCCATTACGCCGAAGGCGCCCCGGCTGACTGGCAGCAGAATTACGTCTCGGCCTACGCCACGACGCATCCCTGGGAGGACTTCGCCGAGACCTGGGCGCACTATCTCCACATCGTCGACACCCTGGAGATGGCCTCCGAGTTCGGCATGGAGGTACGCCCCAAGGTGGATCGCGACGGGGAGTTGACCGCGCGCATCCGTTTCAACCCCTACGAGGCCAGGAACGTCCAGGCGCTTATCGACGCATGGCTGCCCTTCACCTTCGCCATGAACAGCGTCAACCGGGCCATGGGTCTGCGCGACCTCTATCCCTTCATCCTGTCGCCGGCGGTGGTCGGCAAACTGGGCTTCATTCACGGCCTGGTCCGGGACGTGGCCAAGGCGGGGAAGGCGTAGGCCGTCCCAAGGGCTCCGCTCGCCTGTTTCGGTCTTGCGCTGGTACGCCAGAAAGCCCGGATTTAGACCGTTGCCTCCGGCCCATTTTGCTGTACCACGGGAGCCACACGGCCCGTCCCATAGGCCCCAACGGCCGGGGAAGGGTCCCGCCCAAGGTCGAGACTCAAGAAAAGCATGTTCAAACGCATTCTGATCGCCAATCGCGGCGAAATCGCCTGCCGGGTCATCAAGACTGCCCGCAAGATGGGAATTCAAACGGTTGCGGTCTATTCCGAGGCCGACCGCGATGCCCTCCATGTCGAGATGGCCGATGAGGCGGTGCTGATCGGCCCGCCGGCCGCGGCCGAGAGCTATCTGGTGATCGAGAAGATCGTCGAGGCCTGCCGCAAGACCGGCGCCGAGGCCGTGCATCCCGGCTACGGCTTCCTGTCCGAGCGCGAGGCGTTTCCGCGCGCGCTGGAGGCGGCCGGCCTCGTCTTCATCGGCCCGAACCCGGGCGCGATCGCCGCGATGGGCGACAAGATCGAGTCCAAGAAGGCCGCCGCGAAAGCAAAAGTCTCGACCGTGCCCGGCTATCTCGGCGTCATCGAGGACGACAAGCACGCGGTGCGGATCGCCGACGAGATCGGCTATCCCGTCATGATCAAGGCCTCCGCCGGCGGCGGCGGCAAGGGCATGCGCATCGCGCATTCGAAGGCCGAGGTCGCCGAAGGCTTCAACCTCGCCAAGGCCGAGGCCAAGGCCTCGTTCGGCGACGACCGCGTCTTCGTCGAGAAGTTCATCGTCGATCCCCGCCACATCGAGATCCAGGTGCTGGGCGACAAGCACGGCAACGTGATCTATCTCGGCGAGCGCGAATGCTCGATCCAGCGCCGCAACCAGAAGGTCATCGAGGAGGCGCCGTCGCCGCTGCTCGATGAAGCCACCCGCCGCAAGATGGGCGAGCAGGCGGTCGCGCTCGCCAAGGCCGTGAACTATGATTCCGCAGGCACCGTCGAATTCGTCGCAGGCCAGGACAAGAGCTTCTACTTCCTGGAGATGAACACGCGTCTCCAGGTCGAGCATCCCGTCACCGAGCTCGTCACCGGCATCGACCTCGTCGAGCAGATGATCCGCGTTGCCGCCGGCGAGAAGCTCACGATCGCGCAGAAGGACGTCACGCTGACCGGCTGGGCCGTGGAATCGCGTCTCTATGCGGAAGATCCGTTCCGCAACTTCCTGCCCTCGATCGGGCGGCTCGTGAAGTATCGCCCGCCGGCGGAAGCCAGCAAGGACGGCATCACCGTGCGCAACGACACCGGCGTGCAGGAGGGCGGCGAGATCTCGATCCATTACGATCCGATGATCGCCAAGCTCGTCACCCATGCGCCGTCGCGCGCGGCCGCGATCGAGGCCCAGTCTACTGCGCTGGATTCGTTCTATGTCGATGGTATCAGGCACAACATCCCGTTCCTGTCGGCGCTGATGCATCATCCGCGCTGGCGCGAGGGAAGGCTCTCGACCGGCTTCATCGCCGAGGAATTCCCCAAGGGTTTTGCGGTGCGCGTGCCCGAAGGCGAGGTCGCCCGGCGGATCGCCGCCGTCGGTGCCGCCATCGATCACGTGCTCGGTGAGCGCAAGCGCCAGATCTCGGGCCAGTTGGGCGGGCGTGTCGTGCAGCGGGAACGCCGCCGCGCCGTCTGGCTCGACCGCCAGGAAATCCAGCTCGAGGTCGGACGTGAGGGTGACGCCATCGCGATCCGCTTCGTCGATGCCGAAGGCAAGGTCGGCAATGCGCATCTGCTGCAGTCGCCATGGAAGCCGGGCGATCCGGTCTGGCAGGGCACCATCGACGGGCACTTCGTCGCGGTGCAGGCGCGGCCGATTGCCAACGGCATCCGCCTTGCGCATCAGGGCGTCGAGGTGCCGGTCTATGTCTGGACCGAGACGGAAGCGACGTCTGCCCGGCTGATGCCGGTGACGGCGGCCTCCGACACCGGCAAGAAGCTGCTCTGTCCAATGCCGGGCCTCGTGGTCTCGATCGCGGTGAGCGAGGGGCAGGAGGTCAAGGCCGGCGAGACGCTCGCCGTCGTCGAAGCCATGAAGATGCAGAACGTGCTGCGCGCCGAGCAGGACGGCACCGTGAAGAAGATCCACGCCAGCGCCGGCGCGACGCTCGCGGTGGACGCGCTGATTTTGGAGTTTGCGTAAGACCGGTCTCGGCTATCGCCTCGATGTCTCCTGGACAAGTGAGCGGAGCGAACGCCGATCCAGGACCCATTATCCCCGGGAGCAGTTGTTGATGGAGATCGTAGCCATCACCTTCTGCGACAATGTACAGTTGGGGTAATGGGTCCTGGCTTTCGCCAGGACGACGATAGAGTTCGCACCGACCGAGACAGCACCATGGCCTTTCGTTCCCGCCGCGAGAACCTGCGTTCCATCCTGTCGGGCGGGACTTGCGTCCATCCCGGCTCGGTCTATGACGCGATCTCGATCCGGATCGCCGAGGATCTCGGCTTTCCCCTCGGCATGTTCGGCGGCTCGGTGGCTTCGCTCGCCGTGCTCGGCGATCCCGACATCACCCTGATCACGCTCACCGAGCTTTGCGAGCAGATGCGGCGGATGTCGCGTGCTTCCACTCTGCCCGTGCTGGTCGATGCCGATCACGGCTACGGCAATGCCCTCAACGTGCGCCGCACGGTGCAGGAGCTGGAGACAGCCGGTGCCGCCGGCCTCACCATCGAGGACACGCTGCTGCCGGCCGCCTTCGGTGAAGCAAAGACGCAGCTGATCTCGCTGGAGGAGGGCGTCGGCAAGATGAAAGCCGCGCTCAGCGGTCGCAGCGATCCGTCGCTGGTCATCATGGGCCGAACCGGTGCTGCCTCGATTACCTCGATCGAGGACGCGGTCCGCCGTGCCAAGGCCTATGAGGCCACCGGCGTCGATGCGCTGTTCTTCACCGGCATCAAGTCGCGTGCCGAGCTCGAGGCGATTGCCGTTGCCACGCGCCTGCCGATCGTGCTCGGCGGCGCGCCGGAAGATTTGAGCGCGCTCGACTATCTTGCCTCCCAGCGCGTGCGCATCGCGCTGCAGGGCCATGCGCCGATCGCCGCGGCGACGCAGGCCGTCCACGACACACTGAAGGCGCTGCGCGAAGGCACGTCGCCGAAGGCACTCCAGGGCCTGGCCTCTGCCGAGCTGACCAATCGGGTCATGCGTGAGGCCGAGACGAAGGCGCGCAGCGCCGAATTTCTCGGATTGAAAAAATGAGCCGGGCGATCCTCCAGGTCATGATCCGCGGCCGCGTCCAGGGCGTCGGCTATCGCGCCTGGGTCGAATACCAGGCCACCACGAGTGGTCTCGAAGGCTGGGTCCGCAACCGCCGCGACGGCAGCGTGGAAGCGCTGTTCGCAGGCGCGCCGAACCACGTCGCCGACATGGTCGCATTGTGCCGCCACGGCCCGCCGTCCTCGCGCGTCGACAGCGTCACCAGCGAGACCGCAAGCGTGGATGAGCTGAATCTGCGCAGGGCAGGGGAAGCGTTCTCGGTGTTGCCGACGGTTTAGATCGGTCTTTCCATGCAGGCGGTGCGCTCCCTCGCCCCGTTCTTACGGGGCCGCGACGAGCTTCGCTCGCGCTGAGAGGTTAAGAGTCACCTCGGCAGCTTGGCGATCGCTTCGCTCAGCTCGTGGATCTCATACGGCTTGCGCAGGATCGGGAAGTCGCCGCGCACGCCGGCGGCGACCTCACTGTAGCCGGTGGCGAGCAGGACCGGCAGGCCGGGGCGGAGCTGGCGCAGACGATGGGCGAGGGTAAGGCCGTCCATCTTGCCGGGCATCACGATGTCCGAGAATACGAAGTCGACGCCGTTGGTCTCGATCTCGCGCAAGGCCGCTTCGGCGTCGGCGACCCGGTGCACGTGGTAGCCGAGCTGCTCCAGAAGGCCGATGCTGACGAGCGCGACTTCGGGATTGTCCTCGACCAGCAGCACCGTTCCGCTGCCGCGGAACGGTATCGCCTCCGCGGTGTCCCGTGCCGGGGCATCCGTGCCGCGCGGCAGCAGAATGGTGAAGATCGTGCCCTTGCCGAGCTCGCTTGCGAGCTTCACCGTGCCGCCGGCCTGATGGGCGAAGCCGTGCACCTGGGAGAGGCCGAGACCGGTGCCCTTGCCGATCGGCTTGGTGGTGAAGAACGGCTCGAAGATCTTGTCGACGACGTCGGCGGGAATGCCGAGCCCGGTGTCGGCGACATCGATCGCCACGAACTCGCCGGCGAGGGCGATCTCGTCCAGCACCACGTTGTGGGCGCTGATCGTCACCGTGCCGCCGTCGGGCATCGCATCGCGGGCGTTGATGACGAGATTGAGCAGCGCGGTCTCGAACTCCGAGACGTCGGTCCTGACCGGCCAGACCTCGGGGTCGATGTCGAAGGTGAGGCGCACGGAGCTGCCGACGCCGGCGTCGAGCACCTCGCGGATCGCCGCGATGCGTTCGGCGAGATCGATCGCCTGCGGGTTGACGCTCTGTCGCCGCGCGAAGGTGAGGAGCTGGTTGGTCAGCGCGGCGCCGCGCCTGGTCGCAGTCTCGATCGCGGAGATCGCGCGCTGAAGCCTGGCGTCGTCGATGGTCCCCTTCTTCAAGATATGGAGGCTGCCGCTGATGATCATCAGGAGGTTGTTGAAGTCGTGGGCGACGCCGCCGGTGAGCTGGCCGAGCGCATCGAACTTCTGGGATTCGGCGAGCTGCGTCTGCATCGCCTCGAGCTTGAGCTGGGCATTGCGGCGTTCGGTGATGTCGCGCGTGATCTTGGCGAAGCCGACCAGCGTGCCGTCCTCGTAGATCGGATCGATCACCACGCTCGCCCAGAAGAACGTCCCGTCCTTGCGAACGCGCCAGCCTTCCTCTTCGTAGCGGCCCTTTTCTCGCGCGATGCCGAGCGCTCGCGCGGGTTTGCCGTTGGCGCGGTCGGCCTCGGTGTAGAAGCGGGAGAAATGCTGGCCGAGGATTTCCTCGGGCGCGTAGCCCTTGATGCGCTCGCCGCCGATGTTCCAGCTGGTGATGGTGCCGCTGGGATCGAGCATGTAGAGGGCGTAGTCCGCAACTCCTTCAACCAGCAGCCGGAAACTGCGCTCGCTTTCGAACAAGTCCCTCTGCTGACTGAACCTTTTTACCATTCCTAGACCCCACCTCGACGGGAGCAAACGCTCAGGCCGGCGCGTTGGTTCCGGCTCTCTGGGAACTTTTTAGGCAAATGCCGCAGACGGTATGCAGGAGGGGCGCCCGGCAAACGCCGTTGACACGCAGTCGCGCCTGTCAGATATTTCTGTTATGACAGAAATAACCGGAAAGAAGAAACTCCCCGCCGCCGTCGAGCGCTTCATCCTGCATTGGGGCGACATGGGAGACGGGTGGGGCGTCAATCGCTCGGTCAGCCAGATCCACGGGCTGCTCTATCTCTCCGAGGCGCCGATGACGGCCGAGGACATCGCCGACACGCTCGGCATGGCGCGCTCCAACGTCTCCAATTCGCTCAAGGAGCTGCTCGCCTGGAACCTGATCCGGCGGGTGCCGATCCTCGGCGATCGTCGCGATCATTTCGAGGCCGAGACCGACATCTGGGAGGTCGCGGCCCGGATCGCGGCGCGGCGCAAGGAGCGGGAGCTCGATCCGGCCATCGCGGCGCTCAGGGCCTGCGTGTCCGATGCCGCCGAGGATCCCGCCATCAATCCGGTCGCGAGCAAACGGCTGAAGGAGATGCTCGCCTTCACCGAGCTCGCCGACCACTGGTTCATGCAGATGCTGAAAGTGCCGCGGCCGCGGCTGGTCGCCCTGATGCGGCTTGGCGAGAAGATCGCCAACCTGCTGCCGCTGGGCAAGGTCAAATAGTTCTTAAGGAGGGTGCGATGACGTCGGCTCGATTATCAGGCTTAGGCGCATCTCCCTCCGCTCACACCAGACTGCTCGACGATCGCCGCTTCCGTGCGCTGTTGCCGGACGAGGATTGGGGCCGCCTGCCGCTCGCGACCTGGCGGCGCTTTTCCAAACGCGTCGCCGACGGCGACAGTGTTGTCTATGTCGGAGTGGTCGACGAGGTCGCCTTCAGCGACATCGGCTGGTGGTTCGCGCAGGCCGCGCGCCTGATCGGCGGGCCGCTGCCGACCGGCCGCGACACCGGCGTGCCCATGATCGTGACGGTCACCGAGGACGGTGCGACCGGCGGCCAGACCTGGACGCGCATCTGCGCGCGCAAGCGCGGCTTTCCGCAGGTGATCCATTCGGCAAAACGCTTCGCCGGCCCGACCGGGCTCGAGGAATATGTCGGCTTCGGCGTGTCGATGGCGCTGCGCATTGCGGTTGAAGGCCAGGCGCTGACCTTCCGTAGCGCCGGTTACGGCCTGCAGCTCGGACGGCTCTGGATTCCGCTGCCGCAATGGCTCACGCCGGGCGACCTCACGGTGACGCACAGCGATCTCGGCGAGGGCGCCTTCCGCTTCACCCTCGATGTCACCCATCCGCGTTACGGCGCGCTGATCCACCAGTCCGCATTGTTCAGGGAGGACGTATCATGACGCCGCTGTTGTGGACCCTCATCGCCATCCAGATCGTGATGGGCGTGTTCGACACCTTCTATCACCACGAATTCACCGAGCGGCTCGCCTGGCGTCCGTCGCAGCGGTTCGAGCTGAAGCTGCACGGCATCCGCAACATGCTCTATGCGCTGCTGTTCCTGCTGCTTGGCTGGCTCGAGGTTTATGGCGTGCTGGCGCTCTTGATCGTCGCCGTGCTCGTCGCCGAGATCGTCATCACGCTGATGGATTTCGTCGAGGAGGATCTGAGCCGGAAACTGCCGCCGAGCGAGCGGATCAATCATACGCTGCTGGCGATCAACTACGGTGCCATCCTGGTGCTGCTGCTGCCGGTGCTGATCGATTGGGCGATGCAGCCGGTTGGCGTGACGGTCGTGAATCAGGGCCTGCTCAGCATCGCCGCGACCGCTTGCGCGGTTGGGGCTGCGCTCTGCGGTGTCAGGGATTTTGCGGCGATGCGCCGGCTCGGCCGCATGCGAAGCGTGCCGGCGGAAGGACTTGTCGACAAGCGTCCCGGCCGCAAGACCGTGCTGATATCAGGCGCCACCGGCTTCATCGGCTGCCGCCTTGCGGCAAGCCTCAGCGGGGCAGGGCATCACGTCATCGCGCTGATCCGCAACCCCGCCAAGGCCGAGATGCTGCCGCCGCCGGTCACGCTGATCACCAGCCTCGATCAGCTTCCCTCTGACACGCCAATCGACGCCATCGTCAATCTCGCCGGCGAGCCGATCGGCAACGGCCTGTGGACCGAGGCGAAGCGCGCAAAGATCATCGGCTCGCGCATCGACATGACCGGCGAGGTCGTGAAGCTGATCGCGCGGCTCGAGCGCAAGCCCGAGGTGCTGGTCAGCGGCTCCGCGATCGGATGGTACGGACTGTGGGCCGACCAGGTGCTGACGGAATCGGCCAAATCCCATGCCTGCTTCAGCCATGAGCTGTGCGCGGCCTGGGAGAGCGCGGCGCGGCCGGCGGAGGAGCTCGGCGTGCGCGTCATCTATTTGCGCATCGGCCTCGTGCTCGGCGCCGAAGGCGGCTTCATCACGCGGATGCTGACGCCGTTCGAGTTCGGCCTCGGCGGCCCGCTCGGCACCGGGCGGCAGTGGATGTCCTGGATCGAGCGCGACGATCTGATCCGGCTGATCGCCTATGTGATCACCACGCCGGATCTTTCGGGGCCCGTCAACGCCACCGCGCCGATCCCCGTCACCAACGCGAAGTTCACCGAGGAGCTCGGCCGCCGCCTGCACCGGCCCGCTGTATTCCGCATTCCCGGCGGCCTGTTGCGCCGGATCGGCGGCGGCTTCGCCGACGAGCTTCTGCTGGGTGGCCAGCGCGTGCTGCCGAACAAGGCGCTGAGCTGCGGCTTTGTGTTCCGGCACGAGACGCTGCGCAGCGCGTTCGAGGCGATCTTGTGAGGTGATGTCATGTTGTCCTACGAGACCTGCGTCCGAACGACACGAGGATGGTTGGGCGGATGTCTGACGGCTACGGCTGTTATCGAGCTGTTTCTCCTGTTCATCTTGGCACTGCCGCGCGCTGACAGTTTCACCGTGCCATCCGTGGCCGATTTCGGCGTGGCGATCCTGATTGGTGTGCCGGCCGTGCTGGTGTTCGTTTGCGTGCTTAGCGGCATTCCGTCAGCGGTTGCAATATGGCTCAGCGAAAGGTTCTGCATCCGGTCATTGCCCTTCTTCGTAATTGCTGGTGGGTTGGCCGGAGTCGTGAGCCAGACCGTGCTCTTCGGAAAGGTCGACGGATTGATCTGGCTCTTTGTCGTGGCCGGGTGCTTTGCCGGACTGGCCTATTGGCATATCGCGGGGCGATATGCGGGCGAGAGGCGCCTGCGGTCTCCTCACTAGTTTGCCGCCACACTCCGAAACGTCGCCGCCACCGCACGCAGCGCAGCGAGCTTGGCGGGATCGCTGACTTTCGAATGCAGCATCACCTTCGAGCTGCCGAGTTTCGGCAGCTTGTGCGCGGGCCCGATGTCGACCAGCCCGGGAGGCGCGATCCGCCGCGCCAGCGGTGCGATCGCAAGTCCGGCCAGCGCGGCGGCGACCACCGCTGTGACGCCACCTCCGACGAAGCGCTCGCGCCAGGCGAGGCCGGCCTTGTCGAGCGCGCGCACGGCGACGGCGCGGACACCGCAGGGCGGGGCGAGTGTCGCGAGCGGCAGCGGTTCACCCTTTGGCAGGGTGAAGCGTCGCGATGCGAACCAGCCGAACTCGTCCTCGGCCAGCTTCTCGCCGCCGCGGCGGCTGCCTTCCTGGCGGACGATCACCGCATCCAGCTCGCCCCCGTCATAGGCATCCTGCATCTCGCGTGAGAAGCCGATGGTGACGGCGAGGGTGAGGCTTGAGGACATCGCGTGCAGGCGTTCGAGCAGCGGCACCAGTTCGGGCCCCGCAGCGTGATCGGAGATGCCGAGTGAGAGCGATTCTGCGGCCGGTGCCTCGCCCGTCAGCGCGTGGTCATGCGCCGCGATCAGCGCACGGGCGCGATCGAGGAACGCCGCGCCGTCGGCGGTGGGCCGGACCGCACGCGGCGAGCGCTCGACGAGGCGTTTGCCCAGCAATGTCTCGAGCCGCTGCAGCTTCAGGCTGACGGCGGCCTGTGTCGTGCCAAGCGCCTCGGCAGCACGCGTAAAGCTCTGGAGTTCGGCGACCAGAAGGAACGCCTGGACGGTGGCGATGTCGAGCGTGGTTGTCATTAAGGATCATTATCACTGGTATCAACAGAGATAAGATACCAAAATGACGGCCGGAGGTCTAGCTTCTCACCAGCGCCGCAGGAAACCCGCGGCGATTGAGGAGAACAACCATGCCCCTGATCACCGTGTCCTACAGCTCTTCCCGCCAGTCGCCGTCGCTGAAGGCCGACATCGCGAACGCGGTGTCCGAACTCACCGCAAAAATCCTGCACAAGGATCCGGAGGTCACCGCGATCATCGTGAAGTCCGTCGAGGCCGGCGACTGGTTCGCCGGCGGCAAGTCGCTCGCCGAGCAGAAGCTTGCCAGCTACTGGATCGACATCCACGTCACCGAGGGTACCAACACCAAGGACGAGAAGGCGGCCTATCTCGCCGCCATGTTCAAGCGCATGGCCGAGATTCTTGGCCAGCTGCATCCCGAGACCTACCTGCATGTCGACGAGGTCAAGGGCGACGCCTACGGTTTTGGCGGCCTCACCCAGGAGCGGCGCTACATCGCCGGCAAGCTCGAGGTTGCGCTGAAGGCGGCGTGACCATTGCAGGCCGCGGGTGAACGATCCCACCCGCGGCCTGAAGCCATCAGCTAGCCGCGCGGAACTGAACTTCGGCGTTGTTGATGAAGCACGTCTTGTCGAACAGCTTCAGGTCCAGCGGGTTCGGCAACCTGATATCGCCGAGGTCGGGGCAGGGCTTGACCGCGGGATCGTAGGATCGATCGATTTGCGAGATGAAGACAACGATCAGCCCCTTGTCGCGCGCGAATGATTTCAGCGCGCGCACCTGAACGGTGAGATCAGGGTTTTCCCGCCTCTGGTCGAGCAGTTGCAAATAGTCGATCACGACGAACGTGCCGCGCGGAGAAGCGGCCATCTGCTTGACGACATAATCGGCACTGATCGCGTCGGAGCAATCGACCTCGAGCAGCTTGTCGAACTGCGCCGGCTCCACGCCGATCGCGCGAAGGCGATCCAGGACGTCTTTCTCGGTATATTCGAGCGAGAAGAACGCGGCGCGATGGCCCGACTTCATGGCTTCGACGGCAAGTTCGAGGCTCATCAACGTCTTGCCGTGGCCGGGACGCGCCCCGACCAGCATGAGGTCGCCCGGCCGGAATTGCGGGAACAGTTTGCTCGCCCGCGTCAGTGCGGCGGCTTTTGCGGCGAGCATGCTCCAGGCGGAAAACCCTTCCGTCGCAGCGACGCGGTCAAGTGCGTCGTGGAGCGGGATACTGGCTTCGCGGGACAGGCGCTTCGCCTTGCGCTTGAGATGATAGATTGGCGCAGAGAGTCTCATCGTCAAAACCTCCCATTGCGAGCAGGAAACGCAATCCCTCCTTATGCCTGGCGCTCGAACAGTCGGTCCGATGATTGATCGCCCGGCATGAGGTCTGCTTTCCCGGCGGAGGGGGGAGGCGTGGGCGGCACCGAAACAACCGTAGCTGATTCCGCCGCCGCAGAGAACGAGAGCGGCGCACGGCGAACAGGAAAGCGCCTAGACGGCCGCTTCCGGCAGCAGCGCACGGGTCGGTCCGAACAGCTGCTCGAATGCCTGGCGCAGCGCGACATCGACATCGGCCATGGTCACGAGCTGGCCGAGATCGACCAGCGAGGTGACGCCGTAGCGGGGGTCGGCGACGCCGCAGGGCACGATGCCGGCAAAATGCGACAGTTCCGGCTCGACATTGATGGCAATGCCGTGGAACGAGACCCAGCGCTTCAGCCGGACGCCGATCGCCGCGATCTTGTCCTCATGCTCAGGCCCCTTGTCGGGCCGCTTCACCCAGACGCCGACCCGGTCCTCGCGCCGTTCGCCGCGGACGTTGAAGGCGGCGAGGGTGCGCAGAATCAGCTCCTCCAGGCTCGCGACATAGGCCCGGACGTCGGGACGGCGCCGCTTGAGGTCGAGCATGATGTAGGCCACCCGCTGGCCGGGCCCGTGATAGGTGAGCTGGCCGCCGCGCCCAGTGGCGAAGGTCGGGAATCGGGCATCGAGCAGGTCCGAATCCTTGCCCGAGGTGCCGGAGGTGTAGAGCGGGGGGTGCTCGAGCAGCCAGACCAGCTCCGGCGCCTCGCCCGCGGCAATCGCGGCAACGCGCGCCTCCATGACGGCCACGGCCTCCGGATAGGGCACCGGCGCGTCCGAGATTCGCCATTCGACGGGCTCGCCGCAGGAGGCGGAAAACGACGTCAAATCGAGGTGTTGGCGGGTGTTTTGAGGCGAATTAACCATTGGCTAACCATAACGTGGTGATGATCAGGAGCAAATGCCAAGTCCTTTGGCCTAAGTCCCAAGTTGCGGCGGTCCTGACAGTGCCCACTCTCGATAAAGTCACCGTGGATCTCATGGTCGTCCTCGGGACCACCACGATGCCGATCCATCAAGTATTACGTCTTTCCCGCGGCGCCATCATCGAGCTGGACGCAACCGAGGCCGACGAGGTCAAGGTGCTGGCCAATAATCTGCCGGTCGCCTCCGGCGTCGTGCTGGTCGACCGCAACAGGATCGCGGTCGAGGTCAAGCAGATGCTGCCCCGGACGCCGGGCACGCGGTAGCGGCCGGGGCACGCGGTGGCGGTCCGGACACAAGATAGGGCCGATCCGGGACGGGCAGATTTTCCTGCCAAGCTTGTGGAATTCAGGGCCTTTGCAGGCTTGTATCCCCCTGATGGATTTGTTAGATCGGCGGCCGCTGATCCGGCCAGCCTAACGACCTCAGGCCGGTATCTCCTAGCGCTCGTGGCGGAACTGGTAGACGCGCTGCCTTGAGGTGGCAGTGGGTAACACCGTGGGGGTTCGAGTCCCTCCGAGCGCACCACCTCTCAAAAATTGCATTGAATTTGCTTCGGTTTTTTTGCCGAAATGGTCCTACTCGCGAACCGGTGGGAACATAGGATTTCAGCGTTCAAGTTTGACCATGCCGCGAGCAGCTTTTCGTTTTCGGACGACCAATCGGGGTTGAGACAGTCGATCGCGACGATTGACGTATCGCCGAATTTCGAATGATGGACGCGCCGCAGTTCCGGCCCGCGGCCGGATGCCCAGACGTGATCGCAAAGGACAGGACTCGTTCCGTCATTGGTGGACGCGAGAAGTGCCCGGTCAAACAACAAGGGTGGTCATTACGAACGATAAAACAGCGCTCGTCCGGTTGGAATGAGCTGGAGCAGAATATCATAGTCGCCGACATTCGCTGTCAGGACAACAAGGCCAAGCTTTTGTGCCTGAAGGAACAGCACGCAGTCCTGGAGCGCGCGTAGCTTACCATCCTTTTCATAGCTTTGAATCCGGCAAAGTATCCCCGACAGCAGCGCGGCCCGTCCGAGAACCTCGGTGTCCGGCGCAAAGATGCGATGTGGCGGCATCGCTCTGATCTGCTCGCCAATCACATCAATGACAGTGCCAGTTCGCGCGTCGGATGGATCCAATACGCCGACTGTGTGCATCAGTTCCTGGATCGCGACGGTGGAATGATTGACTTGCCGCTGCGAGACCAGATCGTCCAGGATTTTTGGCGAACGACCTTGCATCTGATCGATGTACACGGAGGTGTCGAGCAGGAGTCCTTGTCCACCAATCGAGCTCGGATCGACGAAGGGTAGCTCATTGTCGCCGCGGCGTGCCAACGTTCTCTGTGGATCAAAGCGCGCCCACCGCCGCGCAGCGTCGAAATCGAACTCCGCCACCTCAAAAACCGAGCTTCAGCTTCGGGTCGACTTTGCCGCGAGACTCCTTGAACGCGCCTGCGAAGTTATCCTCCAGCGCGACCGTGGCCAGGGCAAACTCGATCAGGTCGGTGTCTGATTCGATACCCGTCTGCCGTTTGGCCTGCCTGACCAATTCTGCGCTCACCCTGCCGCCAATACGGCCGCCTTTTTTGTTCAGAAGACCGGACCTTTCCGCCGCCTGCATAACCGCTGCGAATCGCGCCTTGCTCACGACGAGCTGGTCGGTCTCCGGCTCGCGAGCGACATTGATTTGCTTCAAGCGATCTCTGGTCGTTTCCGCCGCCTGCTTGCTCCGGTGGGGTAGGGATTTGCCTGCCGATGTCCTGATCTTCGTCATGGCGCTCGTGTTGGACATAATTGAATATTGTCTAACATACGGTTTCAGAGCTGGGACTTCAAGCTAATTGGGCGAAGCCTGGAACAGCTGCTGCGCCTGTGAGATATCGCCTGCTCACGCAATTGTTCCTGGAATGAGCCTGTCAGGGTGCTCGTCGATCAGCACCTTTATATTGCGTTCAGATACAATAACACCTTATAATTGATAAACTCCGAGAGACGCGAAATATCGGTCGCTGGCTTCCGGGTCCGAACACGGGCGGCTGGAGTCGAGCACCTTTGCAAGGAGGGCAGCATGACGCTCAAGTCGGGATTCCAATTCGCGGAGGCGCAACTTCTGCTCGAGATGGCGCAGCATGCTTACGCCGGCACGCCATCGCTGACCGAAGTGGTGGCAACCTGCGGCGTGCCCCCCGTGCCCAATCCGAGCTCAAATTGGGCGATCCGCAAGGACCTCACCCCGACGAGTGCCACGCTATTGGATAACTACTGGCAGGTCTGGCAGAATCAGAGTGACACCACCCAATACGCGATCGCAGTGCGCGGCACGGTCGCAAGTGCAGCCAGCGTGTTGGCCGACTTGCTGTTCCCCCTTATCAACGCGCGCTTTGACGTGAAGCTCGGTCCGATCTCGTTGCCGTTCTACCTCGCCCGCGATGAGGGTGACAGTGCGGTGAAGGCCGGTGTGCATTCGGGCTTCGCTCTGAGTTTGCTGCTCATGCTGTTCACCACCGACAGCCCATTGTTCGTGACCTTGGGGCTGCTCGCGGAGCAGGGCAACGACGTCTACATCACCGGGCACAGCCAGGGTGCCTCGATCGCCACGCTGCTGACCTCGCTGGTCCGGCACTCGACGGATGTTTTCAAGGGGGCGTCCTACAAGACCTATACCTTCGCGCCGGCCAAGGCCGGCAACGACCATTATTCCTACGATTACGCGCGGCTTGCCGCGGTCGACGGATACGCTTGGGCGGTGACGTCGACGCAGGACTGGGTGCCGCAGGCGCCGTTTGCCCTGGAGTGGATATCGGACCTCAACACGCCAAATCCGTTGCGCGGGTTCAATGGCAGTCTCAATCCTGAGGCCGTGAACGCCCTCGGCAGTGTGGCCGCCGACGGTGAGAGCGCAGTCAATCGTGTTCGCGACGATGCGGTGAGGCGGCTCAAGCAGCGGGTCGAGAGTCTTTCTCTGAGACTGACATCGGAGGCGATCCATTTGAACGCCGCCGATCTCGGCGCGGCAACGGGTGCACCGATCACGGGATCAACGATCTCGGACCTGATCCAACAGATCCTCGACCAGATTCAGGCCTCGCTGAACTATGCTGATTCAGGCGCGCTGCTGCCGCTCTTCGCCATCCCGGGCGGCAACCCGACCGATGGGACGCCGGGATGCCAGAAGCTGGACTATTTCTGGCAGCACCACCTCGGCAACTACCTGAAATACATGAAGGAGCAGTATGGCGCCTGAACCGGCAATGACATCCGGGACAGGAGAGCCAAACTTCCACGCGACCAGGCCGGCGCCGCGACGCACAGCCGGCGCGTGGCGTCGCGCCTAGGCCACCAGGTTCTGTGGCGCCCCGTTCCAGAATGCTTCGACATTGTCGACGAGCTGATCGGCGAGCGTTTGAACGGCTTCCCGACTGGCCCAGGCAACGTGCGGCGTCAGAATGAAATTCGGCAAGCCGGCCAATTGCATCAGCGGATGATCGGCCTGCGGCGGCTCGACGGTCGCCACGTCGAAGCCCGCGCCCGCGATCTGGCCGGAGCGAAGCGCCTGGCCGAGCGCTACCTCGTCGACGAGGCCGCCCCGCGCCGTGTTGATGAGAATCGGCCTGCGCTGCATCAGCGCAAATTCGGGTCCCGCGATCATGTTGCGTGTCTGCGGCATCAGGGGCGCATGCAGCGTGATGATATCGCTCTGTCGCAGAACCTCGTCGAACGGCGTGTAGAGCGGGCCCATTCCGGCGACGCCCTTGTAGGACGCGAAGAGCGTGCGCATGCCGAAGGCTCTGCCAATGTCGGCAACCGCGCGGCCGAGCGCGCCGTCGCCGATGATTCCGAGCGTGGCGCCGGAGAGATCGTTGATCGGGTGGTCGAAATAGCAGAACTGGCCGGATTCGGCCCAGCGGCCGGCGCGAACCGAATCACGATAGGCGGTCAGGCTGCGACGCAGCGCCAGAATGAGCGCGAAGGTGTGCTCGGGCACGGTGTTGACCGCATAGCCGCGAATGTTGGAGACGGCGATGCCGCGACCCGCACAAGCCTTGACATCGACGACATCGGAGCCGGTGGCCGCAATCGCAATCAATCGCAATTTCGGCGCCGCGCTCAATTCGGCAGAGCGTATCGGCACCTTGTTGGTGATGACGATGTCCGCGTTCGAAATTCTCTCGGCAACCTGACCGGGCTCGGTCGCGCCGAATTCGCGCAGTTCATGCGGGAAGGCGAAGGGACGAAGGCGGATATCGGCCGGCATCGTGTCGCGGTCGAGAAATACGATGCGTGCGGGCTCGGCGAGCGTCATGATTTTGTCTTCCGGGGATTCCGCGACGATGCGGTGGAGCTAGAGGAGGGCCAGTGCGGCCGCAACGACCGCATCGGCTGTGATGTTGAAGTGCCGGTAGAGCACGTCGGCGGGACCCGACGCGCCGAATCCTGTCATGCCGACGAAGGCGCCGTCGTGGCCGAGCCAGCGCTCCCAACCGAATTTCATGGCGGCCTCGACGCCGACCCGAGCGGTACCGGTCCCCAGGACCGAGGCGCGGTAGCCCTCATCCTGCAGCTCGAACAGTTCCCAGCATGGCATCGACACAACCGCCGTCGGAACGCCCTTCGCTTGCAGGATCGCGCGCGCGTCCATGGCCAGGGCGACCTCGGAGCCGGTCGCGAGCAGTGTGACGCGGCGCTCTCCCGTGGCCTCGGCAAGGACGTAGGCACCGCGTCGCGTGGGATTTTCAGGACCTGCATCGGACCTCAACTGGCGCAGCATCTGCCGGGCGCACACCAGCGAGACCGGCCCGGTGCCGTGCTCGAGCATGATTTCCCAGCATTCGGCCATCTCTGTGGCATCGGCTGGTCGCAGCACCAGCATGTTGGGCATGGCCCGAAGCGAGGCGAGAATCTCGACCGGCTGATGGGTCGGACCGTTCTTGCCGATTCCGATCGAGTCATGGCTGAAGATGAACTTGACGGGCAGGCCCATGAGCGCCGCCATCCGCATGGCCGGACGCTCGTAATCGGCAAACGCTAGATAGGTCACCGCCAGCGGAATGATGCCGCCATGGGCGGCCATGCCGTTGGCGAGCGACCCCATCGCGTGTTCGCGTACGCCGCAGTGAACATAGCGGCCCCGGTTATCGGTCGCGGTGAAGGCTGTGAGCTGGCGCTTGTGGTTCGTCGGCGCCTCGAGATCGGCACAGCACGTCATGATGTCGGGTATGACGTCGTAGAGGGCACTGGCGACCTCGCCGGAGGTCTCGATCGAGGGCGCCGGTTGCCCTGCAGCGATCGATCGCGCCTTGTAGGACGACGTGACGTCGCGCCATCCCTCGGGAAGATGCCCGGCGATGGCGCGTCCGAAGGATGCGCGATCGGAGCCGTCCATGGTCGCGGCGCGGCGCTGCCAGGCGTCGTATGCGGCCTGCGAGCGCGCTCCCGCATCGAGCCAGGCTGCGGCCACTTCGTTTGGAATGGCGAAGGGTGTCGCTGGCCAGCCCAGCGAAGCCGCCATCGCGTTGCGGTCGGCGTCAAACAGCTTGCCGCTGTGCCCGCCGCGCTGGCCCTCGAGGCGCCGGATGCCCCTGGCGATCGTGGTACGGCAGGCGATCAGCGATGGGCGATCATCCTGTCGCGCTTTCGCGAAGGCGTTGCCGACAGCCTCGATATCGTGCCCGTCGACTTCCAGGACGTGCCAGCCGGCAACCCGAAAGCGTTCGGCCACGTTCTCGGAAATGCTCAAGGAGGTCGCGCCGTCGTCGGTGATCTCGTTGTTGTCCCAGACAAAGACGAGATGGCCAAGGCGCAGGTGTCCGGCAAGCGAAATGACCTCCTGGCCCACGCCCTCCTGCAGGCATCCGTCACCGACGAACGCGTATGTCATGTGATCGACGATTCCGGCACCGAAACGCGCCCGCAAGCGGGCCTCGGCGATGGCCATGCCGAGGGCGTTGGCGATGCCCTGGCCGAGCGGCCCCGTCGTCGTCTCGATGCCGGCGGCGGGATCATATTCGGGGTGACCGGCGCAGTGCGACCCGAGCTCGCGGAAGGACTGGACCTGCGACAGCGAGATCTTCTCGTAGCCGGTGAGGTGCAGCAGGGCGTAGAGCAGCATCGATCCGTGGCCGTTCGAGACCACGAAGCGGTCACGATCCGGCCAGAGCGGGTCCTTCGGATTGAACTTCAGATGGCGCGCGAACAGTGCGGTGGCGATCTCCGCCATGCCGAGCGGAACCCCTTGATGACCTTCGCCAGCTTTCAGAATGGCATCGACCGCAAGAAAGCGGATCGCATGGGCCATGCGCTGGCGGAGCTCGCCTGATGGACGCGTCGGGTCGAGGGTGAGGGAGGCATCAGCTGACATAGGGCGAGCACCATTTTCATGCGAGGCGATCGCGCCACCGCCGCAAGGCAGTGCGCGATCGTCGCATCACGGGAGAAAGCCTGTGGAGATCCAGGGAACGAAGGCCACGACGAGCAGCCCGATGACCAGCGCGGCGAGATAGGCCCAGATCCGCTTCAGGCCAGCATTCGGATCGACCCGGCCGATCGAGCATGCGGCGTAGTAGCCGAGCCCGAATGGTGGCGCGAAAAGGCCGATGCCCATGGCGAGAATGACCACCATCGCATAGTGCACTTCGTGCACGCCGAGCTGCTTGGCGACCGGGAAGAGCAGCGGACCGAACAGCACCATCGCCGGAATGCCCTCGAGCACGCTGCCGAGCACGATGAACAGAACGATGGAGCCGATGAGGAAGCCGTACTTGCCGCCGGGAGCCTGCGCCAGCACCGCCGCGAGCGCATGCGAGAAGTTCGATTGCGTCAGCGCCCAGGACATGCAGGTCGCGGCGCCGATGATGAACAGGATGGTGCCTGCCAGCGCCGCCGTACCGACGAGCGCGGGGTAGAGCTCGCGCCAGTTGAACGAGCGATAGACGAGAATGCCGACGACGATCGCATAGGCGATGCCGATCGTGGCGACCTCCGTCGCGGTGGCAACGCCTTCCATCACGGCAACACGGATGATGATCGGCAGCAGCAGGGCCGGCACGGCGATCACGAATGTCCGGCCGATTTCGCGCATATTGGTCACGCCGCGCTCGGCACCGGAGCCCTCCGCCATGCGGCGGCGCGCAATGAAGGCCAGCGCCAGCGCCAGCACGAGGCCGGGCAGGATGCCGCCGGTAAACAGCGCCGCGATCGAGACGCCGGTCACCGAGCCGATGATGATGAGTACGATCGACGGCGGGATCGTTTCCGCCATGGCGCCCGAGGCCGCGAGCAACGACACCAGCTCGCCTTCGTGGATGCCGCGCTTCTTCATGTCTGGAAACAGCACCGGCGCGACGGCCGCCATATCGGCCGTCTTGGCGCCGGAAATGCCCGAGACGAGCAGCATGGCGCCCAGCAGGACGTAGGACAGGCCGCCCTCGACATGACCGACCAGTGCCGCGAGAAAGTTGACCATCGCAGTCGACATGCGCGTCATGACGATCAGATAGCCGAGCAGGATGAACAGCGGCACGGCCAGCAGGATCAGCGAGCTGACGCCCTCGTCGATGCGCCCCGGGATCACCTCGAGCGGCGTCGTCGTGGTCAGCATCAGATAGGAGACGGTGGACAGCCCGAAGCAGAACGCAATCGGCACGCCGGCAAGTACGCCAAGTCCGAGCAGGACGGCAAAGAAGATGACGAGATTCCAGTTGCCGATCCCGCGGATCCAGGGGCCAAGCAGATAGAGCAGGCCGGCCAGCGCTGCGATCACCGCAACCGCGAGCGCGAGATCGCGCCAGCCGCGATCGGCGCAGCGAACCAGGCTTGCCGCCAGCATGAGCACGATACCGACCGGCAAGGCCGCGGCCCGGACGACGTCGTTGAGACCGAGCGCCGGCGTATGGACGAAGGTCTGATCCTCAGCGAAATTGTACGCGGGGTGGAGAACCAGCAGCAGAAACAGCGCGGGCGCCGCAGCCCCCGCGGCCTCGAGCAGACCGCGCTGCCAGCCCGAGAACATCCCGACGAGCGCGGTCATGCGCATATGCTGACCGCGCCTCTGTGCGATGGCCGCGCCCAGCATGGCGAGCCACAGGAACATGATCGAGGCGAGCTCGTCTGACCAGGTCAGCGGATGATTGAACACGAAGCGTGCGATCACCCCGGTGAGCAGGACGAGGATTTCGGCCACGACCACGATGGCCGCCAGCGGCTCGGTGAGGAGCGCGAGCGCCCGATCGAATGGAGCGGCCAGGCTCGATACGGGCGCGGCCGTCTCTCCCGACAGCGTCTCGGCGCTCATCCGAGCTGACCCACCGCTTGCTCGAGCAGGGTCCAGCCCTTGTCGCCGAACTTCTGGCGCCAGTCCTTGTAGAAGCTGGTCTTGGCGAGGGATGCGCGGAAGGCGGCCTTGTCGACCTCGACGAACTGCAGGCCCTTGCCGGCAAGCTCGTCACGCAGCGATTTCGAGAGCGCGGCAATGTCCGCACGCTCGGCGTCCGCCGCCTTGTTCAGCTCGCGCGTGACGATCTCCTGGGCGTCGGCCGGCAGCCGCTGGAAGGAGCGGCGGTTGCCGAGGATGAGGTAGGCGTCCCAGACGTGGCTGGTGAGGCTGCAATATTTCTGCACCTCGTAGAGCTTGGCGGTGGCGATGATGGCCAGCGGATTTTCCTGCCCTTCGACGACCTTGGTCTGCAGGGCGGAATAGACTTCATTAAAGTTGATCGGGGTCGGTCCGGCACCGAGGGCCTGGAACAGGCCGGTGAGGATGGGCGCCGCCGGAACGCGCATCTTGAAGCCCTTCAGATCCTCCGGCGTCTTGATCTCGCGGGTGGACGAGGTGAGCTGGCGGAACCCGTTGTCCCATGACTTGCAGACCTGGATGACACCGACGTTCTCGACCTCGGCCTTGACGAACTTTCCGAGGTCGCCGTCCATCGCTTTCCAGACTTCGTCGTAGGATGAAAACGCAAAGCCCGTGTTGACGATGCCGACGCTCTGGACCAGCGTTGCCAGCACCGAGGAGCCGATGTTCAGATAATCGACCGCGCCATTGCGGATCTGGCCCAGCAGATCGGTGTCTGAGCCGAGCTGGTTGGCTGGGAAGAGATTGATCTCGACGCGCCCGCCGGTCGCCTCCTTGATGCGGTCGATCGCCTCGCGCGCCCGCTTGTTGACGGGATGCGACGGGTCCTGTCCGGTCGCGAATTTGAGGGTGAATTCGGCCGCATCGCCGCGTCGCGAGAGGATCGATACGAGCGGAATCGATGCACCTGCCGCCAGCACGACGCGTCGGCTCAGGCCCGCCTTGGATTGCTTGGTCATTTCGTTCTCCCTGGGATTTTTTGTTGGTGTCGTTCTTGAGAAGGCGGCCGGTTCACCGCCAACTTTTGACGGCAGCACATATCGCTTCCGTCGAGATGCCGTAGCGATCGTGCAATGTCGGTAGCGCTCCTGCGGCGAGGAACTCGTCGGGCAAGCCGATCTGCTGGAACGCGGGATGGACGCGCGCGCGCATCAAGGCAGCCGCGACCGCTTCACCCAGTCCCCCGATCACGGTGTGGTTCTCGGCGACGACGACGAGGCGTCCGGGCTTGCGGCATGCGTCGACGATCGTCTGTGTGTCGAGCGGCTTGATGGTCGGCACATGCAGCACCGCGGCCTGGATCCTGTCGGCCTCGAGACGTTGGGCCGCCTCCAGCGCGCGCATCGTCAGCAGTCCCGAGGAGACGAACAGCACGTCGGCGCCGTCGCGCAGCAGCTTGGCCTTGCCGAGCTCGAACTTGTAGCCGTACTCATCGAGCACGAGCGGCACCTGTCCGCGCAGCAGCCGCATGTAGACCGGGCCCTGGTGATTTGCCATCGCCGGCACGACCTGCTCGATTTCGTGCGCGTCGCACGGATCGATGATCGTCATGTTCGGCATGGCGCGGAACAGCGCGAGATCTTCCGCCGCCTGATGACTTGGTCCGTATCCCGAGGTGAGGCCGGGCAGGGCGCATGCGATCTTGACGTTGCGGTCTTCCTCCGCGATCGTCTGGTGGATGAAGTCGTAGGCGCGGCGAGCCGCGAAGACGGCATAGGTCGTGACGAACGGCGTAAATCCCTCGGCCGCGATGCCCGATGCCGCGGCGAACAGCAGCTGTTCGGCCATCCCCATCTGATAATAGCGGTCCGGGAATTCCTTCGCGAACACGTGAAGGTCGGTGTATTTGCCGAGGTCGGCCGTCATGCCGACGATGTCATGGCGTGTTCGTGCGACCTCCACGAGCGCATTGCCGAATGGAGCGGGCTTCGTTCGCTGTCCCTCGGACGCGATCGAGGCGATCATGGCCGAGGTGGTGAGGCGAGGCTTGTTCGGGGATGGCATGGTCGCGGTCTTGGTGGTCGCCGTCACGCGCGCCTCCCTTCGTCAAGAGCCTGCAGCGCGAGCTGCCATTCGTGCTGATCGACGCGCATGAAATGATTGCGCTCGCGGGCCTCCAGGAACGGCACGCCTTTGCCCATCAGGGTGTCCGCGATGATCATGCGCGGTCTCGCGCCCTCGTGCGTCCTGGCGGCATCGAACGCGGCAACCACGGCATCGAGGTCGTTGCCGTCGATGCGCTGGACGAACCATCCGAACGCCCGCACCTTTTCCGCGAGCGGCTCGAAGCCCATCATCTGGGTGGAGGGGCCGTCGGCCTGCTGATTGTTGACGTCGACGATCGCAATGAGATTGTCGAGCTTGTGGTGCGCCGCCGACATCATCGCTTCCCACTTGGATCCTTCGTCGAGCTCACCGTCGGAGAACAACGTGTAGACGCGGCTGTCGGAGCCCTTGCGCTTCAAGCCCAGGCACATGCCGACGGCGATGCCGAGGCCGAGCCCGAGCGATCCTCCCGACATCTCCATGCCCGGCGTGTAGGATGCCATTCCGGACATCGGAAGCCGGCTCTCGTCAGATCCGTAAGTCTCGAGCTCCGCTTCCGGAATGATTCCCGCCTCGATCAACGCGGCATAGAGCGCGATGGCGTAGTGACCGTTCGACAGCAGGAAGCGATCGCGTCCGTCCCAGGCCGGGTCTTCCGGGCGATAGCGCATGGCATGGAAGTAGGCCGCCGCCAACACGTCGGCGATGTCGAGGGCCTGGGCGATGTAGCCCTGGCCTTGAACTTCGCCCATTCGCAGCGCGTTGCGGCGGATGCCGTAGGCCCGCTCCGCAAGCGGGGGCTCATTGGTTCGCAGGTCGGCTCCGGACATGGCTGGTCCCCTATGCGTCGTCAGTGAATGTGCATGCCGCCGTTGACGTCGATCACGGCGCCGGTCGTGTAGGCCGACAGATCGGACGCCAGGAACAGGAAGATGTTGGCGACGTCCTGCGGCCGGCCGAGGCGGGCGAGCGGAATGCCGGCGAGGATCTCCTTCTCCTTCTCGGGCGGGATCTTGCCGATGTTGATGTCGGTGACGATCAGGCCGGGCGTGACGCAGTTGACGCGGATGTTGTCGGGGCCGAGTTCCCGCGCCATGGCCTTGGCGAGGCCAAGCACGCCGGCCTTGGCGGCCGAATAGTGCGCGCCGCCGAGAATGCCGCCGCCGCGTTGCGCGGAGACCGAGGACATGCAGGCGATCGCGCCTGCCTTCCGCGCACGCATGTGCGGCATCAGCGCCTGCGAGAGATAGAGCACGCCGCGCAGATTGACGTCCTGGATGCGGTCCCAGTCGGACGCGGTGATATCCCAGACCTTCACGGGCTGGGTGATGCCGGCATTGTTGATGAGGATGTCGACCTGGCCGAAGGCCTTGAGCACCTCGGCCACGGCGCGTTCGCAGTCGGCCTTGTCGGTGACGTTGCAGGCGATGCCGAGATGCTCCTTGCCGAGCTCGCTGGCCGCCCTGGCGGCGCCGGCCCCATCGAGATCGAGGATCGCGACGCGTGCGCCCTGGGCCGCGAACGTCTTGGCGGTGGCGAAGCCGATGCCGCGCGCACCTGCCGCTCCGGAAATGATCGCGGTTTTGCCGGCCAGAAGCATATTCCCTCCGAGAAATTTTGTTTCGATTGGCGGGGAATATGGTTGAGGCCAGCAGCCACGAATATACGCGAAATTTGCACTGATAGTTGAATTGTGCTCACCTGTCGTATGGCTCCGCTTCCCCTTCGCTCTCTTCGGGTGTTCGAGGCAGCCGCGCGCTCCGGGTCATTCCGCGCGGCCGCGAGCGAGCTCGGGCTCACTCCGAGCGCGGTCAGCCATGCCATCCGGGACTTCGAAGAGCAGATCGGGACGACGCTGTTCGAGCGTGATGGTCGCCGGATGCTGGTCAATCAGGCAGGCGAAGAGCTGTTGCGGCGCGTGTCCGGCGCCTTCGACGAACTGAGGAATGGGCTTGAGGTTGCCAGCGCCCGCTCATCCAATCTCTTGCGCATTCACTGTGCGCCGAGCCTGGCGGCGCAATGGCTGATGCCGCGGCTGCGGGGACTGATTGAGAAGCATCCCGAGCTGGAAGTCAGGCTGGCGGCAGGAACCGATTATCCTCATTTCCGCAATGACGAGTTCGACCTCGACATCTGCTACGGGCCGCCGCGCCAGGAAGGCATGGCTGTTCTGCCGCTCGGCGAGGAAATCGTGCGTCCCTTGTGCGCCCCTTCGCTTGCCGGCGCCATCCGCGAGCCGGCCGATCTGCTCAAACTCTCGCTGATCGAGAGCGAGCAGAAGCGGGTTCGCTGGAACGCCTGGTTCGCGACGAACGGCCTTTCGGCGCCGAGCCCGGGCGGGTTCAGGTTCGATCGCAGCTTCATGGCGATTGCTGCCGCCGTCGATGGTCTCGGCGTGACGCTCGAATCCACGCGACTGGCCGAGCGCGAACTTGCGAGCGGCAAGCTGGTGGCTCCGCTGGCCGGGCGCGCCAGCGATCCGGCCTATGTCGGGCACTATCTCGTCTGTCCGCCGCAAACCAAGCATCGCCGCTCGGTTCGCACCTTTACAAGATGGATCACGAAGGAATTGGGTTTGGCGACGGATGGTCAGAAGCGCTAGATGGCGGCAGAGGGGGGCGCCAGCCGTCAAAATCTCGTCCTCAGGGGCAGACGCCTCGGGCCTCCGTCAGCCGTATTCCTCGCCGATGCCGTATTCCTTGTAGATCTCGAGTGGATCGACTTCCGGAAACAGGCGGCATTTGGCCTGGGCGAGGTGCAGGCTCACCGCGGCCGGCTCCTTGCCGTTCGCGAGCATCTTGCGGATGTCCTCCATATGCGCGCTCGGCTGGTGCTTCGGCGCGAGCTGCTCCAGCGCGACCAGCGCGGTCGCGAGGGCCTCGGTCAGAACCCATTCGTCGTGGCCCGTGATTCCCTTCTTCGGCATCGGCAGACCCCAGATATGGCGGCGCGGCCCAGTCTATCGCGACTTCCGCCAAATCTCCATTGAGCCGTTGCGGGACCGCCCGCGCGCGGCAGGCGCCGGCTTGCATTATGGCAGCGCGTGGCTAAAAGGCGGCAAGTTGCAGGGCCGTGGTATCTTTGTTGAAACAATGTTGGCGTAGACGGGCGCCTGCAGGGATCCGGCCGGCAGTTCCGGTCCGGGCCCCCTGACCCCGCATTCGCAGCACGCTTCCGCCTGCGCACCCTCAAGGCACAAGCCAGCATGGTCTTTCTCAGCTTCGTCTACCGCTTCGTCACCAATTTCGCGTTCATGGCGGTGGTCTATTTCAGCCTGAACTTCATGGAGAAGTATCCGAACCGGGCGATCCTCGCGATCCTGGTGCTGGTCTATGCCGGCATGCGCGCCGCCTCGACGCTGCGTGCGTTCTACTTCTTCCAGAAGATCGAGAAGCTGGAGGCCGAGACGAAACGTCTTCAGGCCCCGATCAACGACGGCTCGGGCGGAACCAATGCGCGCAAGCAGGTCGTTGCCGACGTCGCCCGGCTGCGACGCGACGGCGAGCTCAAGTCCTATATGGACCTGTTCTTCCTTGCGCTGATCGTGCTGCTCTGCGTCGCCGCGATCATGCGGCAATAGCCGCTTCAGGCGCGCTTCTTCACGCTGGTCGCAACGCGGGTCGGGCGGGACGCCGTGCTCTTGGGCGCGGTGCTCTTGGGCGCGGTGTTCTTGGGTGCGGTGTTCTTGGGTGCGGTGTTCTTGGCCTGTGCAGGCGCCGCATGCGCGACCCGGGGGGCGTGCGGCTTGACGGCCTTGCCCTTTGCGGCCTTGCCCGCGCGGGGCGTCTCGGCCGCCATTGCCATCCGCGTCGCGGCGCGCCGCGACAGGGTCGTGGACAGCAGCACCTCGACCGAGCCTTCCGGAATCGCGAACAGGTCGCGGCCGGGCACGGGCAGGGTGGATGCGATATCCACCTGCGCCTTGGTCCGGCGCGGCAGCAGCGGCTGATGCTCGGACTGCGCATTGAGGTCGGCCAGCGCGGGCGCCGGCAGCGTCCGGGTCTCGGTGAACACGAAATTCGGAACGGCCGGCCAGCGCGCGATCGGTGTCGTCTCGGTCGGCGGATGCAGCAGCCATTCGACCGGCGTGGTCGGCGTTGCCGGCCGGTCCGCGGTCGCCGGCACCACATGCACGATGCGATAGCCGCGCGCCTTGAGGTCGCGGATGATTTTTGGCAGCGCTGCAACCGTCCGCGCCTGGATGTCGTGCAGCAGCAAAATGCCCTTGCCCTTGGCCTCCAGCCGCTGGATCGCGAGCTGATAGACGCGGTCGGACGACACGTGGCGCCAGTCGTCGGCCGGGAAGTCGGCACTCCAGACCTGGATGCCGCGCGAGATCAGATAGTTCTCGACGCCCTCGGCGCGCATCAGGCCGGGAATGCGGAAGAACGGCGCGAGCTTGGACGGATCGGTCATCGCGGCCGAGGTCCACTCGATGCCGCCGTTGATCTCGGGCTCGTATTTCTCGACCGGCATCCGGTCGAACGTCAGCGGATGGTTCATGCTGTGGGTGCCGACGGTGTGCCCCGCCGCCACCAGCTTGCGCACGCCTTCCGGATTCGCCTTGGCCTGGCCGCCGATGATGAAGAAGGTCGCCTTGATGCACTCGTCGTCGAGCATCTTGAGGACCTGGTTCGAATATTTCGGCAGCGGACCGTCGTCGAAAGTCAGGACGACCTCGTGATCCCTCAGCGGCAGCGTCTCGCGGTACTGCATGGTGCCGATGCGCGGATGCTCGCGCGGATCCACCACGAGGGTGCGGGACGTGCCGAGCGCGTCCGGGTGGCCGGGGCAGTCGGCCGCATAGGCTGCCGGTGCGCCCACGGTCAGCAACCCGAGACAGAGGACGATCCACGATCGCGTCCGAACCACAACGCTACTTCCGATCATCAATCCCGTCTGCCCTCATTCGATTGCCGCCATAGTAGGTCGGAGACGCCTGGAAACGGTTCAGGCGCCATACTCTTCCATGTTTGCATTCCGTAGCATGAACAGAGTGTTAATAGGGCCAAAATCACCCCATTTTGCCCCGCCGTGACATTCCGGCATCAGCGCGCGTCGGCACTTTTCTGTGACGTGCCCGCCGCGACCACGTGAACCACGCGAAACCCGTTGTCCTTCAGATACCGCAGGAAGGCCGGCATGATCGCCGCCGTGCGCGCCTTGGGATCATGGAAGAGAATGATACCCTTGCCGCTGGCAGCCAGGCGCTCGGTGACGAGCCTCAATTCCTGCTCCGGCGTCATCTCGTTCCAGTCGCTGGCCCAGAGGTCGGCCCCGAACACGACGATGCCGCGCGACTGCAGCAGGTCGAGCTCGGCTTGCGTCGCTTCGAAATAGGGGAAGCGGAAAAATGGCGTCGAGGGCGTCGTCGTCGAGGTGCCGTGCAGCGCCATCTCGTCTGCCGCGATGCCGCGGTCGATCTCGGACTTCGCCTTGTCGAACGGGATCCGCGCCATGAACGGGTGCGAGAAGGTGTGATGGCCGATGGTGTGGCCTTCGCGCGCGATGCGCTTGACCATCTCGGGATGTTCCGAGGCGTGCAGGCCGATCAGGAAGAAGGTCGCGCGCACGCATTCCTGCGCCAGCGCCGCCAGCACCTTCGACGTCGTCGGCGGATGCGGGCCGTCGTCGAAGGTCAGCACGATCTCGCGATCGGCCAGCGCCAGCGTCTGCGGAAAGCTCTTCAGGCCGACGCGCGGCGTGGCCTTGGCATCGACGTTCAGGATCCGCGACGTGCCGAGCGCATCCTTGCGTGGGCACTCGGCAGCATCCACCGGGGCCATGCCGGTGAGGGCCGCAAGGACCGCGCCCGCCGACATCGATGTCCATTTCAGCCGAAGCATCTTTGTCATTGCGCTCGCAGTTGCCTTGTGGGTATTGCCTGAACCATCAGCTCAGACCACTCGTTCCAACCTGTCAAACGGCGAGGCGCGCCATGGATGAACATATGGACGGTGCCCCGGCCGCCGCGGATTCGGTACTCGACCACGTGCCGATGCGCAATGAAGACGGCGAAATTCGTCATGAATTCGTCGAGGAAATTGCCCGCGCGATCGAGGCCGGGGACAGCGCCGCGCTGCGCGCCTGCGTGGCTGAGCTGCACGAGGCCGACCTCGGCGACCTGATCGGCGCTCTCGCGCCCGACGACCGCGTCCGCCTGGTTGAGCTCACGGGGCGAGACTTCGACTTCTCGGCGCTGAACGAGGTCGACGAGGCCGTGCGCGAGGAGATCCTCGAGGAGCTGCCGCCGGAGACGGTCGCCGAAGGCGTCCGCGAGCTCGAATCCGACGACGCGGTCGAGCTGCTGGAGACTCTCGACGAGGACGATCAGGAGGAGATCCTCGAGAAGCTGCCTTTGCAGGAGCGCGTCGCGCTCGAGCGCAGCCTGCTGTATCCGGAAAATTCCGCCGGCCGCCGCATGCAGACCGAGTTCATCGCCGTACCCCAGGATTTCACGGTCGGGCAGGCGATCGACTACATGCGCGAGACGCCAGATCTGCCCGACCGCTTCTACGAGATCTACGTCGTCGACAAGGACCAGCACTGGCAGGGCGCCGTCCCCCTCGACGTGCTCTTGCGCGCGCGCCGCCCGGTGCCGCTCACTGAACTCACCGACGAGGACCGCCGCCGCGTCTCCGTCCTGGAGGACCAGGAGGAGGTGGCGCGCATGTTCGGCAAGTACAACCTCGTCGCAGCCCCCGTGCTCGACACCCAAGACCGCCTCGTCGGCGTCATCACCGTCGACGACGTCGTCGACGTCATCGAGGAGGAGGCCGACGAGGACCTCAAGGCGCTCGGCGGCGTCACCAGCGACGAAGAGCTGTCCGACACGTTCCTCACCATCGCCCGCGGCCGCTTCAACTGGCTGCTGGTGAACCTCGCCACCGCGTTCCTGGCGTCCTCCGTGCTCGGCCTGTTCGAGGGCCAGCTCGAGAAGATGGTCGCGCTCGCCGTGCTGGCGCCGATCGTGGCGAGCCAGGGCGGCAATGCCGCAACCCAGACCATGACGGTCGCGGTGCGCGCGCTCGCCACCCGCGAGCTCGGCTCCTCCAATGCCTGGCGCGTGGTGATGCGCGAGACGCTGGTCGGCCTCGTCAACGGCCTTGCCTTCGCCGTCATCACCGGCATCGCCGCGGTGGCCTGGTTCAAGATCCCCGGCCTCGGCATCGTCATCGGGCTCGCCATCATCTGCAACCTCGTCGCCGGCGCGCTCGGCGGCATTTTGATCCCGATGGCGCTCGAACGCGTCAGGGCCGATCCCGCGGTGGCATCAGGCACGTTCGTCACCACGGTGACGGATGTCGTCGGCTTCTTCTCCTTCCTCGGGATCGCGACGCTCTGGTTCGGGTTGAAGTAGGGGCCTGCTTCGTCATTCCGGGGCGCGCCACTTGGCGCGAGCCCGGAATCCATTTGTCGGCGTGCTCCCCTGCACGATGGATTCCGGGCTCGCGCTCCGCGCGCCCCGGAATGACGGCCCCATCATCTTTAATCCGAACTTAAGCGACCTGCCGCATCATCGCCTGCGCTTGGGGGAATGGACATGCGGTTGCGGCTGAAGGCGGACGGGCGGATCGTCGAGTTGCGGGATGGACAGGAGTTTCCGGTCCAGCCGGCGGCCAATGCGACGCCGGCCGACACAAGCTCGCTCGCGGTGCGCGATTTGCGGCGACGCGCCTGCCTGACCCAGATGGAGTTCGCCGCCAAGCTCGGTGTTCCCGTAGAGACCATCCGCAACTGGGAGCAGGGCAAGCGCGCCCCGCGGGGACCCGCCCGCGCGCTGCTCGCGGTGATCGCCCATGCGCCCGACACCGTGTTCCAGGCGCTCGCCAAGGCCTGAAGCCTCGCGCGAACCTCCTGTTAGCACTGCTCTGAATATCCGTCCCGCAGGCACCGACGTCCGTTGGCAACCATGACGGGTGAGGTCCATAATGCCGTTCGGGGCTGCGTAACAGAGAGGATTCCTCATGCTGTTCGTCGAGGCCAATGGCGCAAGGATCCCGGCGATCGGGCTCGGGACCTGGGAATTGGAAGGGCGCACCTGCGCCCGCGTGGTCGAGCAGGCGCTGCGGCTCGGCTATCGCCACATCGACACCGCCCAGGTCTATGACAACGAGCGTGAGGTCGGCGACGGCCTGCGCTCCTCCGGCGTGCGCCGCGACGACATCTTCCTCACGACAAAAGTCTGGACCAACCATTTCGCGCCCCACGACCTCGAGCGCTCGGTCAAGGAGAGCCTCGCGCGGCTGCGGCTTCCCTCCGTCGATCTCCTGCTGCTGCACTGGCCCAATCCGCACGTGCCGCTGGCGGAGACGCTGGGCGCGCTGTCGCATGCCAAGCGCATGGGCCTCGCCCGCCACATCGGCGTCTCCAACTTCACGGTAGCGCTGGTCGAGCAGGCGGTGGCGCTATCCGGCGAGCCGCTGGTCTGCAACCAGGTCGAATATCATCCTTATCTCGACCAGGCGAAGGTGAGGGCGGCCTGCGACAAGCATGGCCTCGCGCTGGTCGCCTACAGTCCCATCGCCAAGGGCCGCATCAAGTCCGACCAGACGCTCGCTGCCATCGGCCGCGCGCACCGCAAGACGCCGGCGCAGGTCTGCCTGCGCTGGCTGGTGCAACAGAATGTCGCTGCGATCCCGCGCACCTCGCGTGTCGAACGCCTGTCGGAGAACATCGATATCTTCGATTTCGAGCTCTCGGACGACGAGATGGCGCAGATTGCCACACTGGCCAGCCCCAAGGGTCGACTGACCGATTTCGGCTTCGCGCCGAAATGGGATTGAGGGGGGACCGCGGTATGCTAACAGCAGGGCGGCAACCCAAGACCGGGCGATGGAACTGCGGAAGATCATACGGACGGATATTGCAGCGTCGGCGATTGCGCATCTGACGCTGGTGGCGCTGATCATCGTGATCAGCGAGGTCCATCCGTTTCACGCCGCAGCGCCCGAAACCGTTTCGGTGGACATCGTCACGCCGGAGCAGGTGAAGCAGGAGGAGGCCAAGGCCCAGGAGAAGGCCCAAGAGAAGGCGGAGGAGAAGGCCAAGCAAGAGGTCCCCGACCTGAAGCTGCCGAAGCTGGATTTTACCGACAAGGACAAGGCGGAAACAGCGCCGAAGCCCGCGGCCAAGCAGCAGGCCGCGTCGCAATCGTCGCAGAAGGCGTCGCCCGAACCGGAGCAGAAACAGCCGCAGCCGCAATCATCGCAGGCGCCGAAGCAACGTGAGGCTGCCGCGCAGCCGCAGGCCCAAGAGCCACAGCCGACGCAACCACAGCCCCAGCCGTCGCAACCGCCGCCGCCGCCGCAATCGCAGCCCCAGCCGTCGCCACAGGCGATGCAGCAGCCGCAGGCTGCGCCCCCGCCGGCCTATCAGGCGCCGGAGCCTGACGTCACCGTCAAGTATGGCGTCATGCTCGGGCTGCCGCCCGAACTGCCGAACGAGCTACCGAAAGATGCCCCCAAGGACGACGGCGGCGACGCCAAGGATTCGATCGCTGCCAAGCTTCCGCCCGAGGTCATCGCAGAGCTTCGCCGTCATTTGAGGAGCTGCGCCAAGCTGCCGGCCGGCGTCGATCCGACCGACAACGTCCACATCAAGCTGCGCGCGGTGTTCGCCACCGACGGCACGCTGGCGCGCGAGCCCATCCTCATGGCGGCCCCGCCATCCGCCAAGGGCGTGGCCATCGTCAAGTCCGCAATGAGCGCGCTGCAGGCCTGCCAACCCTACAAGATGTTGCCGGCCAATCTCTACGGGGAATGGAAGGTGCTGGACCTGCCGTTCAGCCCGCGGGATTTCGGCGGATAGCTAGCCGAACTGCTTCGACAAAACCGCGCGCAGTGGTCGCGGCGCGCGGCCCGCCAGGCGCTGGACGTCGCCGGTCACGATGTCGAAGTCCCCCGCCGCGAAGCGCCGCTCGATATCGAGCAGCGCGGCGACGTATTCTTGAGGGATCTTCGCCTGGATCATGCCATCGCGAAGCTGCGCTTCATCCATGACGACGAAGTGGACAGGCTTGCCGGTGATATCCGACAGCAGCTCGGCACGTTCCCTGCCGCTGACCACGGCCGGACCAGTTGCATTGTAGATTGCGCCGGCGTGACCATCGCCAAGCAGGATACCGGCTGCCGCGGCCGCCACGTCGTCGCGCGAGACGAAGGCGACGCGATTCTCGCCGAGCCCCGGCACGACGCCCGAGGCCGCGGACATCGCGGCCACCTGTGCAAATGATTCAGCGTAGTAGTTCATCCGCAGGATGGTCCATCGCCCGGCGGCTCTCATCAGATGCTGTTCGCCCGTAAAATAGGCTGCGTACATGTCGCGCTCGTCAACCTCGCGGGCGGCCGCGATCGACATCATCACGACGTGCCCGACGCCGGCCTTCACGGCAGCGTCGATTGCGCTGACGAAATGCCGATCGCGCCGGCCTGGCTGAACTTCGGAGCTCGGAATGATCAGCAGGCGGTCGAGGCCCCGATAGGCCGCGATCAGTGTCTCGGGCTGGTCATAATCGCCATGCCGCGTCTCGACCGCCGCATGGACGGTGGCGGGGGTGCGGGAGATGCCGACGATGTGGTGCCCGCTGCTTCGCTCGATCAATTCGGCCACCGCCGCCTTGCCAAGATGACCACTCGCTCCGCTGACGCCGATCTGCATCCTCGATACCCCATCGTTGTAACGAACAATTTGTTCGTGACGATATGTTCGATATCGAATAGACCCGCAAGAACGCACAATTTGATGCGCCACGAACAGATTTGATCGTGTGTCGATTCCAGGGACAGGACGATGAAGCGTTTCAAGCCTCAGCCGCGGATGGCAAGGCCCGGATGGGACGATCCCGAAGACTGCCGCGCCGTGCTCAAGGTCCTCGATCGGATCGGAGACAAATGGACGGTCATGGCCGTCGGTGCGCTGGCTGACGGTCCGATGCGCTTCAATGCCATCCTGCGCATGACCGGGGCGTCGCACCGCATGCTGACACTGACGTTGCGCGCCCTCGAAGCGGATGGGCTGGTAAAGCGGACCGCCTATGCGACGATCCCGCCGAAGGTGGAGTACGAACTGACGAGGCTCGGGCTCTCCTTGATCGAACCGTTGCAGGCCATCGCGGCCTGGGCCCAGCGCAACCGCCGCGCCATGGAAACTGCGCGCGCGAAGTTCGAGGCCGCGAAGGTTGAGTGAGGCTCGCGTAGCCCGGGTGAGCGATTATCCGGGCTTCTGTGCAACCGGTCTGTGTCGTTCGCCTGTCAACCCGCTGCGCTAAAAATATTCCACTTTACCGAATTTCGGAAATGTCGTATGTGTCCCCCATCCCAGCTCATCCCTGAGGGGCGATCATGAGGTCGTCATTTTCGCGAGCCGGGCTTGCGGTGGACGCGGCGGCGTCGGGCGCGAGAGCTTAAGGGTAGGACGGATTGCTCTCCGTGAGCCCTGGGCATCGCGCGGACGAACGGCGCTGACAGGTTCGTCTCGTCTGTAAGTTTCCGGCCCCGTCGACAGGGTTGGAAAAACTGCGGCGAAATGGCGGGCCGTGCGTACGGCAAAACCGTGTGGTCCTGGCCGTCGTTGCTACGGTCAAGCTCTTGCGGAGGCGGCAGTCGCGTCAACCGGCGCGGTGCCGGTGAATTTCGTGAGGGTGAGGGAGGCCAGAAGGAATTCGGCTCCCGGGAGAGCACGGCATAAGCCGTCCGACCATCGCGCAGGGAAGGCCGAGTGATTGGCTACACCTGTATGCTGCTGTGCGGTTCTTTTGCGCGTGCTCTTTGCGCAGCAGACCGCGGGTGCCAGCTGGGCACCCGGCCTTCCCTGCGCCCTCTTGGGCACGAGGGTGGAAGATGAAGCAAAGCTCGGGTGGATCAGCCGCGAGATCGGGAAGGCGCGTCTGTGAGCACGGTAGAAGTTTGAGAACGACGTCGGTGCCCTTTACTCCGTCATTGCGAGCGCAGCGAAGCAATCCAGAATCCCTCCGCGGAAAGACTCTGGATTGCTTCGCTGCGCTCGCAATGACGAGTCGAAAGAGCGTGCGCCACACTTCGCTCTTGTGCCCCGGACGCAGCGCAGCGTCTCTTCGACGGTGCGCTGCAGAGCCGGGGCCCATGCGTCCGCGCTGTGCCATGCTGCCCTGGGTCCCGCTCTGCGCCGCAACGCTTTACGCGTTGCAGCTTGTCCGGGACACGAGAGCTTCAATGACCGCGCTTCTTGATCTCCTCGCCCTCGATCCCTTCCGGCGCCATCGCCGCCCAGGCGCTGGAGGCGAACTGCCGCCGCCACGTCACCACCACCACCGCGGCCGTGGTCACGAACAGCACCCAGGGGCTGACGAACCAGCCGAGATAGCCGAGTGCGAAGAAGAAGGCGCGCTGGCCGCGGTTGAAATGGCGGCCGGCGGATTCGAACAGGCGCGAGGTGCGGATGACATGGGCTTCGGCCGCCGGCGTGTCGGCTTGCGAGGCCGGCGGCATGCCGCCGAACAGGATCGCGACATAGTTGAACAGGCGATAGGCCCAGGCGAACTTGAAGAAGGCGTAGACGCAGATCAGCACGAGGCCGACGCATTTCAGCTCCCACATCGCTGGCGAGGTGCTGAGGTCGATCGGCAGCTTGCTCAGAATCGTGATCGCGTCGTTGGTGGCGTGCAGCAGCGCCAGTGTGCCGCCGAGCGCGAACAGGCTGGTCGAGGCAAAGAAGGCGGTGCCGTTCTGGAGCGAGGCCATGATCTGCATGTCGACCATGCGCGTCTCGCGGTCGAGCAGGCGGCGCACCCAGACCTCGCGGTAGCGGTTCATGCGCGCCGACAGGCTGTCGCGGCCATAGGCCGAGTGCTCCAGCGTCAGCGCATAGGCCAGCCATTCGATGATGAAGAAGCCGACCGCCGTGATGTCGACCCAGTGCCTGCTCATGTCTTGCTCCCTTGGGGATCGCAACGATTGCCACGCATGGCCGGGCGCAGCAACGATTGATTGGCGGCAGGCGATGGCGTTAAAAGCAGCTCGCTTCAAGACGTCTCGGGAAGGATCAGTGACATGGCAACGCTCAAGCTCGCGATCGGCAACAAGAACTACTCGTCATGGTCGATGCGGCCCTGGCTCGCGCTGCGCGCGAACGACATCCCTTTCGTGGAGAGCCTGATCCCGCTCTACACCGACAATCCCGCCGACAAGGAGCAGATCCTGACCTTCAGCCGCGCCGGCAAGGTGCCCGTGCTGGTCGACGGCGACGTGACGGTGTGGGATTCGCTCGCCATCATCGAATACATCGCCGAGCGTTATCCGGAGAAGAAGCTGTGGCCCGACGACGCCGCGGCCCGCGCCCATGCCCGTTCGGTTTGCGCCGAGATGCATTCCGGCTTCGTGCCCCTTCGCAGCGAATGCGGCATGAACCTGCACCGGCCGATCCGCGCCGTAACGCTGTCGGCCGATGCGAAGGCCAACGTCGCGCGCATCGAGGAGATCTGGCGCGAGTGCCGGGCGCGCTATGGAGCCAAGGGACCGTCGAAGGGACCGTTCCTGTTCGGCCGCTTCGGCGCGGCGGATGCGATGTATGCGCCGGTCGTGCATCGCTTGCGCACCTATGCGATCGAGGTGGCGGCGGATACTAAGGCTTACATGGAGACGATGATGGCGCTGCCGGCGTTCCAGGAATGGACCCGCGAGGGGATCGCCGAAACGCTTCTCATCGCGAAGTTCGAGGACGCGTGAGCATGATTGTGATTGAGCGCGGCTTGACGGTATGCCGGATGGCGGCGCTCAATCACGGCGCAACGACGGCTTAGGAGAGGGCGCGCGATGGGAATCCTGGACTCGCTGGAAAACAATCCCGCGCTCCGCAGCGCACTCGGCCAGCTCAGTGCCGCCGTGCTCCCGGCCGTGCTCAACGAAGTGCTCGGCAGCAACAATCAGGGCGGCCTCAGCGCGATCGTCGCAAAGCTCCAGCAGGCCGGCTTCGGCGACCAGGTCAAGTCCTGGCTCGGCAACGGCCACAACCTGCCGATCTCGGCCGACCAGCTCCGCGCCGTGCTCGGCAACGACACCGTCCGCCAGCTCGCCGCCCGCTACAACATCCCGGTCGACCAGTTGGGGGAGATCCTCGCCCAGGAGCTGCCAAAGGCCGTCGACCAGGCAAGTCCGCAAGGGCATCTGCCCCATACCGCCTAGGGCTCGGTTCCAGCGGTATCAAAGTGGGCCGCGGTTCCCGTTATCGTCCTGAAAAGACTTCAAAATTTGTACGTTCACCAGGCTTGCATGAGGCTGGTCAAAAACGCCGCATGCATGCTATACAGCACCCGGGTTTCCGGCCGGCCATCGCAGTGGGACCATGGGCGAGGCAGGCGTTGTTTGAGTTATGGAGAGGGTGTTGAAGCACAAATTCCCCGTTGGAACGCGCGTTCTGTTCACGGCCAGCAACGTCGCGCGCCCCGCTGCCAGCGGCTCGTATGAGGTCATCCGCCTGCTGCCGACGGAAGGCGACGACTGCCAGTACCGGATCAAGAGCTCGACCGAGGCGTTCGAACGGGTCGCCAAGGAAAGTCAGCTGGCGCTGTCCTGACGCGCCGCCGACACCGCCCATTGTCATCGCGGAGGAATTTGCTCCGCTCGCCGTCAAAAGGCCCGCTTCGCCTTCACAAGGTGGGGGCGGGGGCAGTTGCCGACTCGCGGTGCTCGCTTTGACCATTCGCTCGCTGCTCGCGTGAGGGGACGTCGCGCATGAACTGGGCATGGGCCACTTCGCTCGACCAAACCTGGCGCTCGCCGGCCCTCCCGATGTGGATGACGCTGGCCGCGGCCGCATTCTTCGGATTGATCCTGCTGGTCACGCTGCTGCGCGCCGAGAGGTCGGTCGCCAACGGCGCGCTGACGGTAATTACGCTGCTGTCCATCGCCATCGCGGGGGCTGCCACGGTGCGCGTCTATGGGCCGGAGGCGCAGGACGCGCCGACCGAGGCACGCGCGCAAGCCGCGGTCACCGCGAGCCTGCCGGCGCTGTCTTGTCTCGATGGCCTCGCCGGTGATGCCGTGGCCGCAGGCTGCGAGAAGGCGCTGTTCGGCGCCCCCGACACCGCAGCAGCGGCCGTTGCCTACACCGCGGTCAGGATCGACCGGCTCACCGCGCTCGGCGATGCCGCGACCGCCGAGAAGAGCCTGACGCTCGACATGAAGGTGCTGCGCAAGTCGCTGGAGCGGGATCGCTACGGCCTCGTCGCGCAGGTGCTGGTCGCGCGCGACGGCTGCACGCAGTTCGATTGTGCCGCCTTCCGCTCGCTGACGGATCAGCAGCAGGTCGCCGCCAACATGGATTCCCATCTCTACGACACGCTGGTCGCACGCTACGCCCCGACCTGGAATGCGCCTGCGGCGTCGCCGGCAATGCCCGCCACGGCCGCGCTCGCGGGGATGCCGCCGTCGATGCCGACGGGCAAGCCGACCAATGCGGAGTTCCCGAGCGCCTCGTCGACGCCGCCGGTGAGCATCATGAATCCGGAGCCTCCCACTGCGGCGACGCGCCAGGCGGCGCCTGCCGCCGGCGCTGCGCCCGCGGCGCCGCGCGCGCCGGCCGCGACCTCGGCGCAGGCTGCGGCCCCCGCGGCACCGGCCGCCAAGAAGCCGCCGGCGCCGAAGGCCGCGCGTGCGCCGGCTGCAGCACCGGTTCCGCTCGCGCCACCGGCTTCCGCGCCGGCTGCTCCGGCTGCGGATAACGAGTAGTTCGGCATTCCAAATGCGTGGCTGCCCGGCTAATGCTGGGGCATGCCACTCCATCTGATCAAGCTCGCCGTCGGCTGCGACTCCGTCAAGGAATTGAAGGAGTGGGTGGCCGAACGGATGCAGACCGCCAAGAAGAAGGGTCTGCCGCAACACCACATCCACATCACCCGCATGGTGCCCAAGCGCGATGCCGAGATCCTCGCCGGCGGGTCGCTCTACTGGGTCATCAAGGGCGAGATCGCCGCACGCGAAAAGATCATCGGCATCGAGCCGTTCCGCGACAAGGACGGTATCGGACGCTGCCGCATCGTGATGCAGCCGAAGGTGATCCCGGTGTCGCCGCGGCCGATGCGCCCCTTCCAGGGCTGGCGCTATCTCACCGAGGATTCCGTGCCGCCCGATCTCGGTAAATCTGCCGCCGGCTCGATCGCGGCCATGCCAGAGCCGATGCGGCGCGAGCTGCGCGATCTCGGGCTGCTCTAAACCGCGATATTGTCGATCAGCCGCGTCGTGCCGAGCTTGGCCGCGACGAGGATGCGCAAGGGCCCGTCCTTGCGCGAGGTGACCTCTGCAAGCGTTGCGGCGTGGCGGGCCTCGAAATAGTCGAGCGCAAAGCCGGCCGCCTTGATCATCGCAGCGCCGCGCGCCATGGCGGGCGCGATGGCTTCGCCGCCGCGGATGCGTCCGGCGCTCTCCTTCATGGCGCGGTAGAGCGTGGTCGCGGTCTGCCGCTCCTCCGCCGAGAGGTAGACGTTGCGCGAGGACATCGCGAGCCCGTCGCGCTCGCGCACGGTGCGCGAGCCGATCACCTTGACGCCGAGATCGAGGTCCCGTGCCATCTGCGTCACCACCCGCAATTGCTGAAAGTCCTTCTCGCCGAAGATCGCGACATCCGGCCGGCACTGCGTGAACAGCTTGCCGACGACGGTGGCGACGCCGCCGAAGAAATGGGGCCGGAAGCGGTCCTCGAGGCCGGCCAGCGCCGGTCCCTCCGGCGCGATGCGGGTGGCAAAGCCCTCCGGGTACATGGCCTCGACGCCGGGATGCCAGACGATATCGACGTCCTCGGCCGCGAGCTTGGCGATGTCCGACTTCCAGGTGCGCGGATAGGCACCGAAGTCCTCGGTCGGAGCGAACTGGGTCGGGTTGACGAAGATCGACACCACGACGCGGCTGGCGCGCCGCTTGGCGAGACGTACCAGCGACACATGCCCGTCATGGAGCGCCCCCATGGTCGGGACCAGCGCGATGGTGGCCTTTCGCTTGCGAAGATTGTCGACGGCGCGCCGGAGCGCGGGGACCGTGCGGGCGATCAGGGGACTTGGCGACATCAGGACTCGACGGGGTTGGGAATCAGCGGCGAACGGCTCGGCGCCTTGCCGGCTAACCTTAACAATCGGCAGTCGTGGACGCCATGCGCACGGATGCGGCACAGCATCCCGCGCAAAACCACGCGCGATGTTGCGACATTGTGGGCTGGATCACAGACGATGAATGGCGCCGCCATTCATCATGAAGAACGGCGCGCTGCGATTTGCATTACCTGTCACGCATTTCACTTGACCGCAGACGCGGCCAACTCGAAGATATTTGTTAGGGGTGTTGAGGATCGCTATGCTCGTGCAAGCTAGCCAAGGCCAGTCAGGCTCGGCGCATGTGGTCGTGCTCGGCAACGAGAAGGGCGGCTCCGGCAAATCGACCACCGCCTTGCACATCGCTGTTGCGCTTCTGAAGGCCGGCCAGCGTGTCGCCACCATCGACCTCGACTGCCGCCAGCAAAGCTTCACCCACTACATCGACAACCGCGCCGCCTGGGCCCGCCGCACCAAGCTCGACCTCGAGCTGCCGGTGCATCGCTGCATCAGGCTCGGCGAGACCATGCAGATCGCCGACAACGAGAACTCCGAGTTCCAGCAGTTCATGGAGGCGGTCTCGGCGGTCGAGAGCAGCTTCGATTTCATCGTCATTGATACGCCCGGCACCGACAGCTACCTGATGCGGCTCGCCCATTCGATGGCCGACACGCTGGTCACGCCGATCAACGACAGCTTCCTCGATTTCGACGTGCTCGGCACCGTCGATCCGACCAACTATGCGGTGACGGGCGAGAGTCACTATGCCGAGATGGTGCGGGACGTCAGGCGCAAGCGCCGCCAGCTCGACGGCTCGACCACCGACTGGATCGTGGTGCGCAACCGCCTGTCCATGCTCGGCTCCCGCAACAAGCAGCTCGTCGCCGACGGGCTGAAGGATTTGTCGCTGCGGCTCGGCTTCCGCTATGTCGACGGCTTCGCCGAGCGCGTCGTCTACCGCGAATTCTTCCCGCGCGGCCTGACCGCCCTCGACGAGATCGACGAGGCCACGCTCGGCATGCGGCCCAATCTCGGCCATCTCACCGCGCGGGAGGAGGTGACGAGCCTGCTCCGCCAGCTCAAGCTTCCGCTCGACGAGCGCGGTCGCCGCCGTGCGGCAAATCGCGCCGAATGGTTCAGCCAGGTCGACAAGCCGCTCGAGGTTCACGACATCCTCGGCGCCTGAGGCGGCGGTATATCGCTACTTCCAGCCGATCTAAGCGGTTGTTCCTGCCCGGAACCAAGTCGGCGCTCGGCCGTTTCACCCCAAGTTTACTGCGAAATTGAACCCCATCGCGACTGGTTGCGTCGGATGGGGACCTGCACCCTGACGTAACGGTATGAGAATGGGGTGCCCAAGAAATGAGTGCGCCGCACAATGAAAGGGCTGGCGGTTCACAATATTTAGCCTTCCTGTCACGCTGCTGTGACATATATTAGGGAATAGGCGACCAGGGGCCGAAGAGCCTCGGAAGAACACGATTTTCAACAGGGATTCAGGCCGCAAGAGCCTGAGGCTGAGGACGAAAATGAAGCGTGGAATTGCCGTTCTGGTTTCGGTCAGTGCCCTCTGCGGCGTCGCCTATTTCACGGCGAGCAAGTGGGCGATCAAGCACGAGACCATCACCTTCTACGACGCTTCGCGCGACAATCGTCCGGTGCCCGTCGACATCGCGGTGCGCCGCGACAAGGAAATGCAGGCCACTGCCGGCATGATCACGCTGCCGGTCGCCGTGATCAACCACGGCAATACCGTCAAGAACACCGAGTACGCCTTCCTCGCCAACATCTTCGCTGCGCGCGGCTACATGGTGGTGAGCCCGCAGCATGACCTGCCGACCGATCCTCCGATGGTGACCAAGCCCGGCGAGCTCTATGTCGGCCGGCTGCCGCAGATCCTGCGCGGCGTCGCCAACATCCATCTCGCCATGCAGGAGATGAAGAAGGTTCAGCCCAACGCTGACTATGACAAGGTGACGATGGTCGGCCACTCCATGGGCGGCGACATCACCATGTACTTCGCCAAGCAGTATCCGGATGAGGTCAAGAAGGTCGTCACGCTCGACAATCTGCGCGTGCCCTTCGTCACCGCCGGCAAGTTCAAGATCCTGTCGTTCCGCTCCACCGATCCGCAGTTCAAGGCCGATGCGGGCGTGATCCCGACGGACGAGGAATGCGAGAAGGCGGGCATCCAGGTCGTGAAGACCGAATTCCAGCATAACGACATGCGCGACACTGGCCCGGATGCGGCCAAGAACTCGATCCAGGGCATGCTCGACAAGTTCCTGAGTGCGACGGACAGCGAGATGGCGCCGGTCGACACGCAATCGTCCCCGCCCAAGATCCTCGAGCCCGGTCCGGTCGCTCTGATGGGACCCGCCAAGAGCTGACGCCTCCCTCATCATTAGCATCGATTTCAAAGCCTCCGCCGGCGTCCGCCCGCGGAGGCTTTGCACATTGACCGGGCTGCCTGCGCTCGCCACATTAGTCCCCCACGCTTGGTTGAGCAGCGATGTCGGGCGAACCCATCAAGCCGCGCGGTGATGCCGTTTCGACGAGGGCCGGTGGCGCGGTGCCGCAGGCCGGCACGTCGACCTCGGAGGACATTGCCGCCTTCGTCGCCAAGGCGCGGGCGCTGTCGCCGCACGCGCCCGGCGCGAAGGGGCGGCTGATCTTCGCGCTGGATGCGACGATGAGCCGGCAGCCGACCTGGGACATGGCCTGCGCGCTCCAGGCGGACATGTTTCGCGAGACCGCGGCGCTCGGCAGTCTCGACATCCGGCTGGTTTACTATCGCGGCTTCAACGAGTGCCGCGCCTCGGGCTGGATCTCCGACAGCACCAAACTGGCGACGCTGATGAGCAAAATCGATTGCCGCGGCGGCGACACCCAGATCGGCAAGGTGCTGAGCGAGGCCCGGCGCGAGGCGGTCGCGTCCGGCGTGCGCGCCGTTGTCTTCGTTGGCGATGCCATGGAGGAGAACGTCGACGAGCTCTGCGCCAAGGCTGGCGAGCTCGGCATGCTCAAGGTGCCCGTCTTCCTGTTTCAGGAAGGCCGCGATACCGTAGCCGAGCAGGCGTTTCGCGAGATCGCGCGCCTGACCGGCGGCGCCTGGTGCCGGTTCGATCCGGGCGCGGCGGCGCAGCTGCGAGAGCTGTTGCGCGCAGCTGCCGCCTACGCCGCCGGCGGCCGCGAGGCGTTGCTGAAACTGGCGACGACCACGAGCGGCGCGGCGATGTTGATCGGCCAGATGAAGTAGGGCTCAGGCTCGCCTTCGGCGGCGAACGCCATGCATTTTGTCGCAAGGCCGACTATATTCCGGACATGACCCTGATCGCCGGCGCCGTCGCCGTTATCACGCTTTATCTGCTGCTCCAGATGTTCCGCTCCGCCAATCCGGCGGTGCTGGCGCGCACCATCAAGTTTGGCGGCGGCGTGGTGGCACTGGCGGTCGCGGCCTTCACGGGCTTGCGCGGCGAGCTGGCGGTGGCAATCCCGCTCGGAATTTTCGGCGCCGGGCTGCTCGGCTGGACGCCATTGGCGAACGCCGGCTTCGGTAACATCGGCGGGCTGTTCGGCGGCGGCGCGACGCGCCCGACCGGTCAGGCCTCGCGGGTGCGCTCGGCATTCCTCGATATGCGGCTGGACCACGATTCCGGCCGGCTCGGCGGCCAGATCATTGCCGGCCCTCACGCAGGGCGCGATCTCGACGAGTTCGATCTCGCGGGCCTCTTGGCGATGGTCCCGGCGTTCGACGCCGAGAGCGTGGCCTTACTTGAAAGCTATCTGGACCGCCGGTTTCCCGCCTGGCGTCAGAACGCGCAGGGCGATGCGGCAGGGAGGCAGCGCCGCACGGCGGCGAGTGGCAAAATGACGGCGGAGGAAGCCTACCAGATCCTTGGCCTGCAGCCGGGGGCGGGGCGCGACGACATCAGCCGGGCCCACAAGTCCCTGATGAAGAAACTCCATCCCGACCAGGGGGGCTCGACGTATCTCGCTGCCCGGGTAAACGAGGCCAAGGATACTCTGCTTCGCACGCATAACGGCTGACTCCGGCACCACGCTACAAACGCCCGTACCGCGTGAGCTCCGTTTGCTCTGTCTGTCGTCGCCCCGATGCCCGCCATTGTCGGCGTGGTCGATATCTTGAGTAAAAATTTAACCGTAAATTGTTGACGAGAGGTTGTCGCGGAACAGGCCCCGCCGCATCCCCAAAACAAAAATGCCCGCGCAAGGCGCGGGCATTTTGACTGGGGCGGTGCGAACGATCAGTTGCGCACGGTGATGCAGGAGATGTCGGCGCGCTTCAGGGCGCGGCAGACGGCTTCGGCCTGGTCGCGCTCGAGCCCGGCGAAACGAGCGCGGTAGAGCTTGCGATTGTCCTTGGCGACGACCGGCTCGGTAAACGGATCGGCCTTGCTGAGGAGCCCGCGGGCCGAGCTGCGCGCGGCGTCGATGCGCTGCTGGGCTTCGTTCTCGCTCTCGAGCGCGCCAACCTGGACGATCCAGCCGCTGTGGACGGCCGGCTTGGTGGTGGCGCTCATCTGGATCGGCTGCGGCGCCGGATCGGCGGACGCAAGCTTCGGGGCGGCCGGGGCGGGCGCAGCGGTGGTTGCGGCCGGCAGCACGCCGAGGATGCCATTGCCGGTGCCGAAGCCGGCCGGCTGGCGCGGCAACTCGGTACGGGCGACGTCTGCCTTCGGCGCTTCGGGCTGGCTCTGGGGCTCGGGCTTGTTGATCAGATCGGCGCGGGCGACGACGGCGCCCGAGGTTTCCGCGACGTCGGAGCGGGAGGCAATCGTGCTCGTGACTTGCGGAGCGACCGGAGCCGGGGCGGCAGAGGCGACCTTCACGGCGCCGGCCTTGACCTGAACGGTCTTGACCCGGACCGGCTTCATCGGCTCGGACGAGCCGGGGATGATGGAGAGCGGCTGGCTCGAGATCACGCCATTGGTGAGCGGCGCGGGCTCGATCTTGGATTCGGTCGGCCGGACCTCAGGCTTGCTCGCTTCCGGCTTGGGTGGGGCCGGCGGCACCGCGGCCGTCGCCGCGGCGAGCGTCGACAGGCGCGCAGCGAGGCGGGACGGGGCAGCTTCCGGAGCCGGGGCCGCAGCAGCCTGGACCTGCGGGGCAGCGCGGGCCGGGGTATCCGACGCGTCGGCGACATCGGCAGAAGCATCAGCGCCGTTGCGCTCGGTGACGGCAGCAACAGTGTGCGTGGTCGCGCCCTTGTCGAGGTTCTCCGCGAGCAGGTTGCGCATGATGGCATCGCGCGAGCCGCCGCTGCGGCCGCCGAGCACCACGCCGATCAGATGGCGGTTGCCGCGGCGCATCGAGCTGACGAGGTTGAAGCCGGAGGCGCGGGTGTAGCCGGTCTTGATGCCGTCCACGCCTTCCACGCTGCCGAGCAGGTGATTGTGGTTGCGGATCGACTGGCCGCGCCAGTTGAACGTCGAGGTGGCAAAATAGCGATAGTAGCGCGGGAAGCGCTCCTGGATGGCGCGGCCGAGCGTGGCCTGGTCGCGCGCGGTCGTGACCTGCTCGTCGTTGGGAAGGCCGTTGGCGTTGCGGTAGACCGTCCTGGACATGCCGAGCGAGCGCGCCTTGCGCGTCATCATCTGGGCGAAGTCGTCTTCATCTCCGGCGATCGCTTCCGCGATGACCACGGCGGCGTCGTTGGCGGAACGGGTGACGAGACCCTTGATCGCGTCCTCGACGCGGATGGTCTGGCCGGCGCGCAGGTTCAGCTTGGTCGGATCCTGATCGGCGGCGTGCTGGGACACCGGCATCTCGGTGTCGAGCTTCATCTTGCCGGACTCAAGACGCTCGAACAGCAGATAGAGCGTCATGATCTTGGTGAGCGAAGCGGGATGGCGGATGCCGTCCGGGCTGTTCGACTGGAGCACCGCGCCGGAATTGCCGTCGACGATGATGGACGCGAATTTCGGGCTGGAGCTCTCGGACACATCGCGCTGCACCCGGTGGTGCGCATAGTGGCGCCGGTGGCGCCGAGCCTCGGCAGCATCGTTGGTGAAGATGACTGCGGTGGTGACCGTAAGAAGCCCGAAAACGCCAACCCGCGCCAAGCGCGAGGAAGACAAGTTTTTACGAAGCATGGAACCCCGTCCCCGTTTCTGACTTGATCACCGGCCCGTGAGGCGAAATTGTGCCCATGGGACCCGGGATCATTACCTGCTCAGGCTCGTCCCTCCGCTTGTGTTCACTGCGGGGAACGTTGGGCCTGAGCCGCTGTTCTGGCTAAGGTGATGTTCTCAAACGGCTATTGGCCGATTGCGGAAGCTGAACACGTCCAGGGAATCAGGGTAGGGGGCCGCGGTTTCCAAAAGCTTAAGGAACCCTTGCGGGAAACCCCGGGAATCTCTGCGATTTGCATCTAGTTTTGTGCGTCGCACAAGATTCTTGACTTTATTGTGCGTTGCACTAATTATGGGCAGTAGTCAGGGAGCCGGGGCTTCCCGACGAGAGCCAGGGAAAAGGATTCCGAAATGTTCAAGGTTGAAGACTTTCAGAACTACGGGAAAGAGCACTTCGAGCAGTGCGTTGCCTCCGCTACCTCGGTGCAGCACGGCCTTCAGGCGATCGCCAGCGCCTATGGCGACTACACCAAGAAGTCGTTCGAAGACACCAAGTCCTTCGTCGAGAAGCTTTCCGGCGTGAAGTCGCTGGACAAGGCCATGGAAGCTCAGACCGACTTCGCCCGTTCCGCCTACGAGACCTTCGTCGCGGAATCGCAGAAGATCGCCGGCCTCTACAACGACCTCGCCAAGCAGGCGTTCAAGCCGGTCGAGACCATCGTGTCGAAGTTCACCCCGGCCGCCAACTAATCTTTCCCGGATATCCTGGAAGCAAAAAGCCCGGCTGAACAGCCGGGCTTTTCGTTTGTCGCGATGGGCTCGTCTTGGCGCACTAGGCGCGGCTCGGACGGTTAGCTCGTTCGATCTTCCTGAATGTGTGGACGGTCGGGTTCGCCGAATTGTTCAGGACGAGCTTGCTTGTGCTGCTCGCGCAAGACTGCGATGCGCCGGCGATGGGGTCGCTGCCGGTGTTCACCTCCACGAAGATCATAATGCTCGCGGGCCCCGGCGTTTCGCACAGCTTTGTCCTTGCCCGATTTCGCGCCGCTCGATTCAAAGGCAGCTCGACTGGACCGTAGAAGTCCGGAGATGATCCCGCGCGAAACCGTCGCGGCTCAGTTGACCGGCCGGTTCCTGATCAACATGTTCTAACCAGGCGGCGCGGAAATTTTTGTCAAATCGGTCCGGATTGATTAACCTCGGTCAGGATTGTCCGGATCGGGAATCGGGACCGTCGCGGCCGCATCGGCCGGACCTTTGCACGCTTGCGGCGAGCTGGGGGCGGGCCCATATTGTTGACGACCGATACGGCTTGGACCGGACCGGTGGGAAGCGGCGATCCAACGAGGCGGCGCGCCTGTGTGAAGCTCCGGAGGCCGGGGCTCTGCGGCGGACCGTCATACGCTTCCGTGGGGAATTTGAACGCCTGAGCCATGCCGCAACTGTTGTCCAGACTCGACCTGTCCGCGGCCACCGCCGCCCTCGCTCCCCGGATGAGCAATGACGAGAACCGTTCGGGCGGTCCGACGGGTCCGAACACCTCTGTCATCACCAAGGTCAAGCCGAAGACCAAGCGGCCGAACCTGTACCGCGTGCTGATCCTGAACGACGACTACACGCCGATGGAATTCGTCGTCCACGTGCTGGAGAAGTTCTTCCAGAAGGACGTCGAAGCGGCGACCAAGATCATGCTGCACGTTCACCATCACGGTATCGGGGAGTGCGGCGTGTTCACCTACGAGATCGCCGAGACCAAGGTGACGCAGGTGATGGACTTCGCCCGCAAGCACCAGCATCCGCTGCAATGCGTGATGGAAAAGAAGTAGTCACCTTACGGGGCCTCTCCAGGCCGGCTCTCATGTCTGTCGCAGTGTGATTGTCGCGCGATGCCTGCGCGCGACGTCTGTTGCAGCCGGCAGGATTTAAGAATTTTGCGCCGGCGCCGATCTCGCCCAAATCGGAACGGGTTTTGCATTGAAAATAGCCCAGGTGGCTAGCTGCAGAGTCGCGGAACCGGTCTTTCGCCGCGGTCTTGTATAACTATATGTGACAAAGGTTGTTGTTGCCTGACCGGGCGATCACGACCATGATGGTGGGGGCCATAGAGGACGCGAATGCCGACTTTTTCCCAAAGCCTTGAACAATCCCTGCATCGTGCGCTGGCGATCGCAAACGAGCGTCATCACCAATACGCGACGCTCGAGCATCTCCTGCTCTCCCTGATCGATGACTCCGATGCAGCCGCCGTCATGCGCGCCTGTAGCGTCGACCTCGACAAGCTCCGCACGAGCCTCGTCAATTATCTTGAGACCGAATTCGAGAACTTGGTGACGGATGGCGCAGACGATGCCAAGCCGACCGCCGGCTTCCAGCGCGTGATCCAGCGCGCGGTGATCCATGTGCAGTCGTCGGGTCGCGAAGAGGTGACCGGCGCCAACGTGCTGATCGCAATCTTTGCCGAACGCGAGAGCCATGCCGCTTACTTCCTGCAAGAGCAGGACATGACGCGCTATGACGCGGTCAACTACATCAGCCACGGCATCGCCAAGCGGCCGGGCGTCTCCGAGGCGCGCCCCGTGCGCGGCGTCGACGAGGAGACCGAGGCCAAGGGTAACGAGGACGCCAAGAAGAAGGGCGAAGCGCTCGAGACCTATTGCGTCAACCTCAACAAGAAGGCGCGCGACGGCAAGATCGATCCGGTGATCGGACGCAATTCCGAGATCAACCGCGCGATCCAGGTGCTGTGCCGCCGGCAGAAGAACAATCCGCTGTTCGTCGGTGAAGCAGGCGTCGGCAAGACCGCGATCGCGGAGGGCCTCGCCAAGCGCATCGTCGACAGCGAGGTGCCGGAAGTTCTGGCGGCTGCCACCGTGTTCTCGCTGGACATGGGCACGCTGCTTGCCGGCACGCGCTATCGCGGCGACTTCGAGGAACGCCTGAAGCAGGTGCTCAAGGAGCTCGAGGCACATCCCAACGCCATCCTGTTCATCGACGAGATCCACACCGTGATCGGTGCGGGCGCGACGTCGGGCGGGGCGATGGATGCCTCGAACCTGCTCAAGCCGGCGCTTGCCTCGGGCACGATCCGTTGCATGGGTTCGACCACCTACAAGGAATACCGCCAGCACTTCGAGAAGGACCGCGCGCTGGTGCGGCGCTTCCAGAAGATCGACATCAACGAGCCGACGGTCGAGGACGCCATCGCGATCCTCAAGGGCCTCAAGCCGTATTTCGAGGACTACCACCGGCTGAAGTACACCAATGAGGCGATCGAGGCTGCGGTGCAGCTCTCCTCGCGCTACATCCACGACCGCAAGCTGCCCGACAAGGCGATCGACGTGATCGACGAGTCCGGCGCGGCGCAGATGCTGGTCGCCGAGAACAAGCGCAAGAAGACCATCGGCATCAAGGAGATCGAGACCACGATCGCCTCGATGGCGCGGATCCCGCCGAAGAGCGTGTCGAAGGATGATGCAGAGGTGCTCAAGCATCTCGAGCAGACCCTGAAGCGCACCGTGTTCGGCCAGGACAAGGCGATCGAGTCGCTCGCCGCCTCGATCAAGCTCGCACGCGCGGGCCTGCGCGAGCCGGAGAAGCCGATCGGCTGCTACCTGTTCTCAGGGCCAACCGGCGTCGGCAAGACCGAGGTCGCAAAGCAGCTCGCGGCGTCGCTCGGCGTCGAGCTGTTGCGCTTCGACATGTCCGAATACATGGAGCGGCACACCGTGTCGCGCCTGATCGGCGCGCCTCCCGGCTATGTTGGCTTCGACCAGGGCGGCCTGCTCACTGACGGCGTCGACCAGCATCCGCATTGCGTGGTGCTGCTCGACGAGATCGAGAAGGCGCATCCTGATCTCTACAACGTGCTGCTTCAGATCATGGACCACGGCCGGCTCACCGACCACAACGGCAAGCAGGTCAATTTCCGCAACGTGATCCTGATCATGACCACGAATGCGGGTGCTTCGGATCTCGCCAAGCAGGCGTTCGGCTTCACGCGCTCCAAGCGGGAAGGCGACGACCACGAGGCGATCAACCGGCAGTTCGCGCCGGAATTCCGCAACCGCCTCGATGCCATCGTCTCGTTCAGCCATCTCAGCGTCGAGGTCATCGGCACCGTGGTCGAGAAGTTCGTGCTTCAGCTCGAAGCGCAGCTCGGCGACCGCGACGTCACCATCGAGCTGTCCGAACCCGCCAAGGCCTGGCTGGTCCAGCACGGCTATGACGAGCAGATGGGCGCACGTCCCATGGCCCGCGTGATCCAGGAGCACATCAAGAAGCCGCTGGCCGACGAGGTGCTGTTCGGCAAGCTCAAGGGCGGCGGGCACGTCCGCGTCGTTCTCGTCAAGGACGAGGCCGACGAGACCAAGGACAAGATCGGCTTCGAGTTCGTCGAGGGCCCGGTCACGCCGAAGCAGGAGAAGCTGCCCGGCACCCGCAAGCGCCCGCCGGGCAAGTCCAACAAGCCGGGCGGCCCCGGCGGCTCGAAGGGGCCGACCTCCAAGGGGCCGCTGGTCAAGGCTTGATCGGCATGTGATGAATCGAAAAGGCCGGCTGCGAAGCCGGCCTTTTTGTTGGACCGATATTGTTGACGCCGATCTCCGGCCGCAGAGCGACCTCAGGTACCGGTGTCAGGCGCTGGCGCGGCTGCCGGAGGACGTGGCTTCTTCGGAGCCGGCGGTCGAGCACGGACGGACGGCTGCATCGTCACGATGACCGGATTGGGCTTGTGATCGGTTGCCGCGCCGGTCGCAGCATCGACGCCCATGCCGACGACACCGCCCAACAGGAGATTGCCGGCGAAGCCGGCGGCCCCGCCGGTCTGGATGTCCCGGCTGAGCGGCACGACCTGCGGCTCATAGCCTTCCTTCTGGAAGGTGATCGAGATGTCGGCGTTTCGCTTGACGACCACGGAGCAGGGCGTCGTGCAGGTGGTCGGAACCTCCATTCCGCTGACCACGGCTTCCACGCCTGAAGGTGTCGATGAGATGCTGATATTTTCCGTCGTACCGCGCGTGACGGACGCGCAGCCGCCCAGCATGACGCTGAGCGCCACTATTCCAAATGATCGCATGAAATGCCCCTTGTCCCGCCGCCAATGAATCGCAACCGGAGCGCGAGGGCAATGGGTTACTGCTCCGGATAGTTAAGCCACGCACAGGTTGCGTGCGTGATCGGCAGGAAACCTGGGCGTGGCTCCTGGTTATTCCCCCTTCATCCGCTGCCCGTCCTGCACCCGCACATGCTCGGCGCCGCGCGCGCCCGCGGGTGACAGGCGCAACATGCTGAGCAGCGCGCCGCACAGGGCAAAGCCGACGGCGGCGAGCAGCGCGATCCTGGTGCCCTCCTGCGGGTAGCGGCCGAGGAACAGCGCGACCAGCGCGGCGCCGGCGGTCTGGCCGAGCAGGCGGGCGGTGCCCAGCATGCCGCTGGCGCCGCCGGAGCGCTCACGCGGGGCGGCGGCGATCATGGTGCGGTTGTTCGGCGTCTGGAACAGGCCGAAACCGAAGCCGGCGAGAGCCATGCGCCAGGCGATGTCGAAGGCGCCGGGCTCGGCCGGCAGCATCGCCAGCGAGGCGAGCCCGCCTGCGAACAGCAATAGGCCGATACCGCCGAGCAGGCCGGCCGGATAGTGTTCGACGAGACGCCCGGCAAGCGGGGCGGCGAACGCCACCGTGATCGGCCAGGGCGTGATCAGAAGGCCCATATGCACGGCCGAATAGCCGAAGCGACTTTGGAGGTAGAACGGGATCGCGACGAAGGCGAGCATCTGGGCGCAGAACGAGGCGATCGAGGTCGCGATCGACAGCGCGAAGATCGGGATGCGCAGGAGATCGACCGGCAGCAGCGGTGCTGCCATATGCGTCTCGCGCCAGATCAGGGCGGCGCCCGCGATCGCGGCGACTGCGAATTCGATCAGGCAGGTGAGGAGCGGCTCGCCATGGCCGACGCTGTCGACGGCGAAAATGCCGACGCCGAAGGTGACGGCGCTCAGCCCCGCGCTCTGCCAGTCGAACGAATGCGCCGCCAGGCGCGTGTGCGGCAGGCAGCGCGCGCCGAGCGCAACCGCGACCGCACCGATCGGCACGTTGATCGCGAACAGCCAGGGCCAGCTTGCCACAGCCAGGATGCCCGAGGCCAGCGTCGGCCCGATCGCGGCCGACACCGCCACGACCAGCGCGTTGCGTGCGATGCCGCGCCCGAGCATCGCGTGCGGATAGGTGAAGCGCACCAGCGCGGTGTTGACGCTCATGATGCCGGCCGCGCCAAAACCCTGGATGATGCGCGCGATCGTCAGCAGCGGCAGCGAGTGCGCGACGGCGCAAAGTGCGGAGGCGAGGGTGAACAGCGCAAGCCCCACCAGATAGACACGCCGGTAGCCGACGATCTCGCCGAGCGAGGCCAGCGGCAGCAGCGAGATCGTGATGGCGAGCTGATAGCCGTTGACGATCCAGATCGAGAAGGCGGGGCTCGCATCGAGGTCGGCCGCGATCGTCGGCAGCGCCACATTGGCGATGGCACCGTCGATCACGGACATGGTGATGCCGAGCGCGATGGTCAGAATGGCCCATCGGCGCTGCGGCAGCGGCAGTCCGTCGGCGTGCTCGATGGTGACTGTCGACATTGTGAGCAGCGTCTGGTTTGGCGAATCGAACTCCGCCAGGTGGCCGAGTATTGCGCCAACAGGGCAGGATCGCGATAGTTCCGGAACCGCAATTACCAGCGCGCGGTCGCCTTGCCCCAGACATAGAGGGCGATGAGTCCGAGCGTCACCGCCGTCGAGAAGACCAGGATACGGCGATCCCAGTCGATCCTCTCTCGCTCAGCCCTTCTGAGAGAGAGCACCGTGAACAGGGCCTTCATGGCAAATCGGCGCATCGGCAGCCTCACGAGGGCCGCAGCGTGCCACGGCCGACGCAAGCGGGCTTGATGCAGCTCAAGGGCGGGCCGCTACACCGCCGGCGGATTGCGGTCAGTGAAGGTCGTGCGCTGATGCCAGTAGGGATAGGGCAGCGTCACCTTGCTCGCCGCATCGAGCTTGGCGACCTGGTCCTTGGTCAATGACCAGCCGACCGCGCCGAGATTTTCGCGCAGCTGCGTCTCATTGCGCGCGCCGATGATCAGCGTCGAAACGGTGGGGCGCTGGAGCAGCCAGTTCAGCGCGATCTGCGAGACGCTCTTGCCGGTTTCCTTCGCGACCTCGTCGATCGCGTCGACCACACGATAGACGTGCTCGTCCGGCACGGGCGGGCCGAACTCGGCGGTCTTGGGCAGGCGGCTGACTTCCGGCTTGGGCTGGCCGCGCCGGATCTTGCCGGTGAGGCGTCCCCATCCGAGCGGCGACCAGACCACGGCCCCGATCCCCTGGTCGAGGCCGAGCGGCATCAGCTCCCATTCATAGTCGCGCCCGATCAGTGAATAGTAGGTCTGGTTGGCGACGTAGCGCGGGAAGCCGTGCTTGTCGGCAACGCCGAGCGACTTCATCAGGTGCCAGCCCGAGAAATTCGAGACGCCGACATAACGGATCTTGCCGGCGCGCACGAGCACGTCGAGCGTCGAAAGCACCTCTTCGGGCGGAGTGAAGGCATCGAAGCCATGGAGCTGGAACAGGTCGATGTAATCGGTGCCGAGCCGGCTCAGCGAACCGTCGATGGCCGCGAGCAGGTGCTGGCGTGACGAGCCGATGTCGTTGGGGCCGTCGCCGAAGCGGAAAGTCGCCTTGGTCGAGATCAGCACCTTGTCGCGGCGGCCCTTGATGGCTTCACCCAGAACGCGCTCGGACTCGCCGAGCGAATAGACGTCGGCGGTGTCGAACATCGAGACGCCGGCCTCGAGGCAGATATCGAGAAGGCGGCGCGCTTCGGTCGCGTCCGTTGTGCCCCAGGCGGCGAGGCGGCCGACGCCGCCGAACGTGCCCGTTCCCAGGCTCAAAGCAGGCACCATGAGGCCGGACCGGCCCAAGCGTCGGTATTCCATCGATAGCTCCTTGGCTGGCTGCTGATTGATCGGTGCGGCCTTGTTGCCGAAACTAGCGCAAGCAGGTGCGTTGTCCTACGACGCGCTCACATACCGGCGTTGCTTCGGAGCGGGCTAGTCGTGCCGAAGCATGTCGTCGAGCGCGGCGTCGACGATGCGCGGGCCGACGATCTTCGCCTCGATCCTTGCTACGGATGAGGGGCCGCAAGCAATCTCACTATTGCGAGCCTGCTGCGGCAGCAGAGTCAAACTCCACCCTACCACGACCAGCACCGCGAGCCGGATCGCGATCACGCTCAGCAGCAGCTCCGATCCGCTTATCGTCGCGTGAGTCCTCATGCGTGGCAGCCTGATCCCGGCCGCAACACAAGACAATCTGGAATTGGCGAGCGCTGCCTTCGCTGCTAACGAAGGCTCGCGGAGATGGCTGCTCAGTGCCGCGACTGGCTCTGCCTGAAATCGCGCGGCGACATCCCAAAGTGCTCGCGGAAGACGCGGCCGAAATGCGAGAGGTCGTTAAAACCCCAGGCAAACGCGATCTCGCTGATGTGGCGATGGGCGAGCAGAGGCGAGGCGAGGTCGCGCCGGCATTGGGCGAGACGTTCAGCAAGGACGTAGCGCTGGAACGACGTTTCTTCGTCGGCGAGGAGATCGTTCACATAGCGCGGCGAGATGCCGAGCGCGGCGGCGGTCTCGGACAGTGAGAGGTCGGGATCGGCGAGATGCGCGCGGACATGGGCCTTGAGCCGGTAGAGCAGGGCGGAGCGGTGGGTCGAGGACGGCAGCGAGGTACCGCCGAGCCGTTCGCTCAGCGCCATCGCCAGGAGATCGACGGCCTGCTCCGACAGGGCGGCCGCATTGTTCGGCGCGAGCCGGTCCGCGCTCTGGCAGAGCCTGAAGATGAAGTCGTAGGCGAGCCGCTCCAGCGGCGCATCCGCGCCGAACGAGATCGCGGTGAGCGTCTCGGTGCCGCCGAGCCGCCGCTGCAGCATTTCGCGCGGCACCTTGAAGATGGTCTGCGTGAAACTGTCGTTGAACTTCAGCTCATAGGGGCGCGTGGTGTCGTAGAGCGCGAACTCGCCGGGATGGATCACGGTCTCGCGGCCGTCCTGCACCACGCCGCCGTCGCCGCGATTGCCGAGGGCGATCAGCACAAAATCCTGGTCCGAGCGCGCGATGCGCGAGGGCGTGCGGAACACGTGCTGGCGGTCGGAGCAGACGTCGGAGCATACGGCCTTGCCGAGCGGGGCTTGCGTCACCGAGCCGTGGAAGGCGCTGCCGAGGTCGGACTTGCAGTCGAGCCCGACGAAGACGTCGCAGACGATGTCCTGCCAGAGGGCGAGCCGCCGGTAGCCGGGGCTGCCGTCCGTCGTGAACTGGATTGGCATCGGCAAGCCTCCCTTTCACATCCCGCGAAATCGCAAGTTGGCGCAGATCCAGCCTGACGGGAGGCAAATCCCATACCGGGGCGGCGATCCCGTCCGGTCGAGTTTTTGTGCCGCCATGGTCGAGCGCCCGGCCGCCTGGCTTGGCCAAATAGACTGCATCGGACGAGGTCCGCGATCAACCGGCAATGGAGGCGGCCATGGGCATCGAACATCCCAAATACAAGGTGGCGGTCGTGCAGGCGGCGCCCGCCTGGCTCGATCTCGACGCCTCGATCGACAAGTCGATCGCGCTGATCAAGGAGGCGGCCGAGAAGGGGGCCAAGCTGATCGCCTTCCCGGAGGCTTTCATCCCCGGCTATCCCTGGCATATCTGGATGGACTCGCCGGCCTGGGCGATCGGCCGCGGTTTCGTGCAGCGCTATTTCGACAATTCGCTGTCCTACGACAGCCCGCAGGCCGAGCGTTTGCGCGATGCCGTGCGCAAGGCGAAGCTGACGGCGGTGATCGGGTTGTCCGAGCGCGACGGCGGCAGCCTTTATCTCGCGCAATGGCTGATCGGGCCGGATGGCGAGACCATCGCAAAGCGCCGCAAGCTGCGCCCGACCCACGCCGAGCGCACCGTCTATGGCGAGGGCGACGGCAGCGACCTCGCCGTGCACGCGAGGCCCGACATCGGCCGTCTCGGCGCGCTGTGCTGCTGGGAGCATCTCCAGCCGTTGTCGAAATACGCGATGTACGCCCAGAATGAGCAGGTGCATGTCGCGGCATGGCCGAGCTTTTCGCTCTACGATCCCTTCGCGCCGGCACTCGGTGCCGAGGTCAACAACGCCGCCTCGCGCGTCTATGCGGTGGAAGGCTCATGCTTCGTGCTGGCGCCGTGCGCGACGGTGTCGCAGGCGATGATCGACGAACTCTGCGACCGGCCGGACAAGCACGCGCTGCTCCATGCCGGCGGCGGCTTTGCCGCAATCTACGGCCCCGACGGCAGCCAGATCGGCGACAAGCTCGCGCCGGACCAGGAGGGATTGCTGATTGCCGAGATCGACCTCGGCGCCATCGGCGTCGCCAAGAATGCTGCTGATCCCGCCGGGCATTATTCGCGGCCCGACGTGACGCGGCTGTTGCTCAACAAGAAGCGATACCAGCGCGTCGAGCAGTTCGCGCTGCCGGTGGACACGATCGAGCCTGCGGACATCGCTGCAGCAGCGAGCTGATCGCCGCAATCGCGGGAAGACGGGCTTACGTTAAGCGACGCAATGGCCGAGCAGCTCGGGATGCGCGGCGCAGATGTGATGCGCACCGGCGTCCCGCAGCTCGGCCTCGCTGCCATAGCCGTAGAGCACGCCGATCGCGGTCATGCCGTTGGTGCGGGCGCCGACCACGTCGTGGCTGCGGTCGCCGATCATGATCGCGCTGGCAGGATCGACCTTGGCCTCGTCGAGCGCGTAGCGCAGCAGGTCGCGCTTGTCGACGCGGGTGCCGTCGAGCTCGGAGCCGAATACGCGCTCGAAATATGGCTTCAGGCCGAAATGATCGACGATGCGGGTGGCATAAACCGCGGGCTTGCTGGTGGCCACGAACATGCGCGGCGTCGTCGCGGCGAGCGTTGTCAGCGTGTCCACGATGCCGGCATAGGCCTCGTTCTCGAACAGGCCGATATCGGAAAAGCGTTCGCGATAGAGCAGCAGCGCCCGGTCGGCGAGTTCGTCGCTTCCCGTGAGCTTTTTCAGGCTGGCAAGCAGCGGCGGCCCGATGCACCAGGTCAGCTCGTCCTCGCTCGGCACCGCCTGGTTCAGCCGCTCTAGCGCGTACTGGATCGAGCGGGTGATCCCGGGCTTCGGGTTGGTCAGCGTGCCGTCGAGGTCAAAATAGATTGTGGCCATCAGGGCGGAACCGGCGTTGAGACTGCCGCCCGTTGCTAGTCGGATCAGGCGTCAAGTCAAGGCCCGTCGCGTTATTGCTGCCGGGCCCATGCGACGATCGCCGCGGCGTCCGGGCCGGCCTGGGCTTCCCAGGCGGCGATCGTGCTGGTCGCGGCGTTGCGGAGCGCTCCGATGAGAGATTGCGGCGCGGGCTCAGCGATCTTGACGCCGTTGTCGCGCATGCGCGTATAGTTCTCCGAGGTGCGGTTGGCCAGCAGGGCGAACTGGCTCTGCTCGGTCTCGGCTGCCGCGGCAAGCACCTCGCGCTGCATCGGCTCGGACAGTTCGGCGAATGCCTCGCTGCGGACGAAAGCGATCGAGATCGGCATCGCGTAGTTGATGGCGGTGAAATACGGTAGGTAGTCCCAGAGCTTGCGTCCCGCACCGCCATCGCCGGAGGTGAGGAACGCGTTCAGCTGGTGCTCCTTCAGGCCGGCAAGCGCCTTGTCCATCGGCAGGAATTGCGCATTCGCGCCGGCCGCGCGCATCACCGCACTGGAATTGGCATCGTAGGCGCGCAAATTCAACTTCGGCAGATCGTCGGCGCCTGCGAGCGCATGATCGGACCAGAGGCCCGTCGCCGGCCAGATCGTCAGATAGAGCAGCTTCAAACCGCGGGCTGCGAACGCTTTCTCGTAGAGCGGGCGCGCCCGCGTATTGGTGGCGCGCGCGACGTCGACCGATTGCACCAGAAAGGGCAGGGTGGAGAGGCCGAGCACCGGGTCGAGACCGGACAGCGCACCCGCAAAGGCGTCGCCCCCGGCGATGCGGCCATCCAGCGCCGCCCGCGGCATCTCGCCCGAATTGATCTTGAGCTCGTTGTCGAAAGCGCTCGTCACGGTCACGAAACCGTTTGTACGCGCCGCGACGCGATCGGCGAAAGTGGTGAGGCCGATGCCGGAAATGTTGTTTTGCGGGTATTCCGTGGTCATCCGCCAACTGACCTGCGCCAGGGCCGGCGCGGCGGACAGGACGAGGGCGGCGAGGGCGAGGATTGCGCGGATCCGTTTGGCCGGGGAGCGCATTGGGAGAAGCAGGTCAGGCAGCATATATTGGCAACTCGTCGAAACATGGCACGATGCCACAACATGGCGGATCATCTTGTCGCATGCCGCGCCGGCCCGCGCCACAGCCTTGCTTGGGCAGTGTTGGCGCGAATTGCATCATTCCTCGCCGTCGCACTGCCCGTCTCGACGTTGCAGGCTGTGGCATGGGACAGCTCGCCGGCAAAAACCAACGTCGCCGTCCCCAGCGTCGAGGAGCTTGCGATGCCGCCGCCAAAGCCGGCGAATGCACGCGAGAGCGACACGCGGGAATCGATCTGCCTGATCGTCGAGGCCGCCGCGCGCGATGCCAATCTGCCGCTGGAATTCTTCGCCCGCGTGATCTGGCAGGAAAGCCGCTTCCAGGCTGATGCCGTGGGGCCCATGACGCGCAGCGGCGAGCATGCGCAGGGGATCGCGCAGTTCATGCCGGGCACCGCGAGCGAGCGCGGCCTGCTCAATCCCTTCAACCCGGTTCAGGCGCTGCCGAAGTCGGCCGAATTCCTCAACGAGCTGCGCAACCAGTTCGGCAATCTCGGCCTTGCCGCAGCCGCCTATAATGCCGGCCCGCGCCGCGTGCAGGAATGGCTTGCCGGCACCGGTCCGATTCCGGAGCAGACCCGCAACTACGTCTATGCCATCACGGGCACAAGCGTTGACGCATGGGCCAAGGCGGGCAGCACCGGCAAGGGGCCGCCGAGCTCGCCGCCGACGAGCTGCCGCGATCTCATGGCGCTGTTGAAGCGCGCGCCAAATCCATTCGTCGCCGAGCTCGAGCAGCATGTCGAGCTTGCCGCCGCGAAGATCTGGGGTGTGCAGCTCGCCGCCGGGTTCGACCGCAACAAGGCGCTGGCGATGTATTCCCGCGCGGTCACGCGGCTCAGCGCCGTGATCGGCGAGCGCGATCCGAGCCTGCTGAGCTCGGTGATGCGCAGTCGCGGCACGCGCGCGTTCTACCAGGTGCGCATCGGGGCGGATACGCGCAGCGAAGCGGATGATCTGTGCAACCGCATCCGCAAGGCGGGCGGCGCGTGCTTTGTGCTGAGGAATCGAGGTGTGGCGGGTTAGGGGCGCGTCTCTTTCCTGTCGTCATTCCGGGGCGCGCCCTCTTGGGGCGCGAGCCCGGACTCCATTTCTCCGCAGTCCCGGCGGCCTGATGGATTCCGGGCTCGCGACTTCGTCGCGCCCCGGAATGACAGGCGGTGGGTGTCGCGCGCATGCCAGCCCCGCCGCGCGCTTCCTTGACGCGGACGGCCGCATTGCCCGTTATGCAGCCACGATTCCGTAACCTCGGCCAGCACTCCCGTGGCGCTTCCCCCGCTCGATTCACCTCAATGGCAAAGTCCGTGGCGCGCCTTTGCGTGGGGGCTGCGCTCGATCACGCAGACGATCCTCACCGTCGTGCTGTTCGTGACCTATCTCGGCATCGGCGCGCTCGCCCATGACACCCATTTCAGCCTGCTCTGGGCGCTCTGTTCGACGCTGTTCGTCTGGGCAGGTCCGGCGCAGATCATCCTGATCACCACGCTCGGCTCGGGCGCCACCATCATCCAGTCGGCGATCGCGGTGACCGTCAGCGCCATCCGCCTGTTTCCGATGGTGGTCTCGGTGCTGCCCTTGATGCGCACGCCGACGACGAAACGGCGCGAGCTTATCTTCGCCGCGCATCTCACCGCCGTGACGCTGTGGGTCGAGTGTCATCGCTTCCTGCCGCAGGTGCCACGCGAGCGGCGCATCGCCTTCGTGCATGGTCTCGGCTGTGGCCTCGTCTCGGTGTGCCTCACCGCAAACACGGTCGGCTATTTCCTCGCCGCCAACCTGACGCAGACGCTTGGCGCGGCGATCCTGCTGCTGACGCCGCTGTCTTTCCTGTTCTCGACCGCGCGCAATAGCCGCGAGGTCGCCGATGTCGTGGCGTTGACGCTCGGGATATTGCTTTATCCGCTGGCGGCGAAGATGAACTCGGGACTCGATATCCTCGTCAGTGGCGTGGTGGCGGGCACGATCGCCTATGGCGTGCATTGGTGGCGGGAGGTGCGCGCGTGAGCTTTGCGCAACTCATCGGGGACTGGCACGCGCTCGCCGTGCTGTTCATCGCCGGCGTCGTTCCCAACCAGATCTGGCGCATGCTGGGGCTGTGGTTCGGCGGCGGCATCGACGAGGGCTCGGAGCTACTGGTCTGGGTGAGGGCGGTCGCGACCGCGATCCTCGCCGGCGTCATCGCCCAGATCGTGGTCGAGCCGCCGGGCGCGCTGGCCAGTGTGCCTGATGTGCTGCGCTACGGCGCGGTCGGCGTGGGCCTGATCGTTTTCCTGCTGACCCGCCGTTCGATCTTCGCCGGCGTTGTCACCGGCGAAGTCTTCATGCTGGCCGGCAAGTGGTGGTTGGGCTAAAACCGCCCCCGACAAGCTAAGGAACAGGAAATATGGTTCGCGAAAACGAACTCCGCGAGGGCGAGGTCGCCATCGAGCTGCCGTCCACCGAGGATGCCGGCCTCGTCTTCATCGGCCGCATCCGCACACCCTGGGCCTCGCGACTGGAGACGCCGCGGCAGGGGCGCCAGGACGGTCCGATCTGCCGCCTCGAGATTTTTGAGCCGTTCGTGCCGGCCATCAAGGGCGTCGATTTCTACAGCAATCTCGAAGTGCTCTATTGGCTCGACAGGTCGCGCCGCGACATCGTCCTGCAGAGCCCGAAGAACAACGAGAAGACCCGCGGCACCTTTTCGCTGCGCTCGCCGGTGCGGCCCAATCCGATCGGCACCTCGATCGTCAAGCTGGTCGGAATCGAGGGCAATGCCATTCTGGTGCGCGGCCTCGATTGCATCGACAACACGCCGCTGATCGACATCAAGCCCGACCGCTGCGAGTTCACGCCGCTGGCGGCGCCGCAGAAGGGCGATTTCGAGACGGAGTAGTCTGTCATTCCGGGGCGACGCGAAGCGTCGAGCCCGGAATCCATTGGACGTCAGAGTCGGTGGTTGAATGGATTCCGGGCTCGCGCCAAGGGGCGCGCCCCGGAATGACGATCAGCTCTTCAACGCCGCCATCAGCTTGGTCGCGTTCTCTTCCAGCACCTTGACGTCTTCCTTGCGGCTCGCGGGCGGCAGCATGGCGATCCCGTCGTGGCGCGGCATCACGTGCATGTGGAGGTGAAACACCACCTGTCCGCCGGCGGGCTCGTTGAATTGCTGCACGGTGATGCCGTCGGCGTTGAACGCCTTCATCGCAGCGATCGCGATCTTCTTCGCGCCGCGGGCGACATGGGCGTAGTCGTCGGGCTTGATGTCGAGGATGTTGCGGGCAGGGGCCTTCGGGATCACCAGCGTGTGGCCGGGGACGCGCGGCATGATGTCGAGGAAGGCGAAGACGTGCTCGTCCTCGTAGACCTTGTGGCAGGGCAGCTCGCCGCGCAGGATCTTTGCGAAGATGTTGTTGGTGTCGTAGGCGGTCATGGCAGCGGCTCCCGGGAATTTCAGGCTTAGAATTTGCGCTTACTTTCACCAGCGACGGCAAACCGTCAAGGCGCCTCGTCGGCGCCCTTTCGGAACGGGCCGAGCTCGGCAAGCTCGCGGCCTGCCTCGGCGACATAAGCGCGCTCGCGCTTGAGGTAATCATCGATGGCGCGGCGCAGGCCGGGATCGGCGATGAAGTGAGCGGAGTGCGTGGTCCGCGGCAGGTAGCCGCGCGCGATCTTGTGCTCGCCTTGCGCACCGGCCTCGACATGGGTGAGGCCGTGTTTGATCGCGAAATCGATCGCCTGGTAGTAGCAGACCTCGAAATGCAGGAAGGGATGATGCTCGACCGCGCCCCAGTTGCGGCCGAACAGCGTGTCCGAGCCGATGAAGTTGATCGCGCCCGCAATCCAGCGGCCGCTGCGGCGGGCCATCACCAGCAGCACGTCCTGGCTCATGGTCTCGCCGATCAGCGAGAAGAACTCGCGCGTGAGATAGGGGCGGCCCCATTTGCGTGAGCCGGTCTCCATGTAGAATCCGAAGAAGGCATCCCAGGCATCCTCGGTGATGTCTTTGCCGGTGAGCCAGTGGATCGTGATCCCGGCCGCAAGCGCATCGCGCCGCTCGCGCTTGATCGACTTGCGATGGCGCGAGTTCAGGGTGCTGAGGAAATCGTCGAAGCTCGCAAAACCCAGGTTGTGCCAATGGAACTGTTGGTCGGTGCGCTGGAGGAAGCCGTGCTCGGCGAGCAGGTTCCATTCGTCCTCGCGCGCGAAGGTGACGTGCACGGACGAGGCTTTGCTGACGCCGCAGAGTGCCACCAGCCCGCTCGCGAGCGCTTCCCTGATCTGGTCGCGGTCGACGCCGTCGCGGACCAGCAGACGCGGTCCCGTCGCCGGCGTGAAGGGAACCGAGACCTGGAGTTTCGGGTAGTAGCGCCCGCCAGCGCGCTCATAGGCATCCGCCCAGCCGCGGTCGAAGACGTATTCGCCCTGGCTGTGCGATTTCAGATAGCAGGGCACGACGCCGGCGACGCGGCCGTCGAGCTTGGCCACCAGGTGCCGGGCAGCCCAGCCGGTGCGGATCGTGGCCGAACCCGATTTCTCGGCAGCGGAGAGAAAGGCGTGCGAGACGAACGGGTTATAGGCGGGTCTTGAGAGGCCGAGGGAATCGCCTGGAAGGGCGGATGAGGTTCCCGCGCCATGCCCGTTGCAAGCCTTCTCGTTAAGAGCCTTGCCGGGATTGGCGCAGGCGTCCCAATCCTCGGGCGAGACTTCGCCAATGGACGGTACGGCCTCGAGCGTAATGTCGGATGATGCCATTGCGCCCAAGATCGTGCATTGCAGCAGCGACTTCAAGGGGGAGGGGAACACAGCTCTCGTGCCCCGGACGCAGCGCAGCACTCCTTCAGCGGTGCGCTGCAGAGCCGGGGCCCATCTCGCAGCCGAACGTGCCGCCTTCTGGGTCCCGGCTCTGCGCACAACGCTTACGCGTTGCTGCGCGTCCGGGACACGAGAATGGCGACTGCCCCTACGGCACGAACCCTTCGAAGATCATCTGATCCGCATATTGCCCGACCCGCGTCCGCTGCTCCGGCGTGCGGACGGTCCAACCGAGCAGGGCGCAGCCGAACACGTTGCGGGCGAGCCAAGGAGCGGGGGCCGGGAGGTGGTCGACCTTGAAGGCGACGAAGTGAGGCTGGGTCTGCAAGCCATGGCGCAGATACAACATGCTGTCGCGCTGCGCCTGCGTCAGGTAGGCCCAGTATTCGTCCTCGTAGCTCCGCTGCGCGACGATGCCGCGCGGGCGGGCGGGCAAAAGCTCGCGCAGCGCCAGCACCTGGTCGGGGTCGAAGGACATGCCGACGGCGGGGCCGTCATAGGACGCCAGCACCTCGGCCATCCGCTTCACCAGCTTGCGGTCGCCGCCGAAACGGCTCTTCACCTCGATCACCAGCGGCACGCGGCCGGCGACCATGGCGCAGAGGTCGGACAGCGGCATCATCCGCTCGTCGGTGTCCTTGAACCTGACGGCCCTCAGCTCGGCCGCGGTCTTCTCGACCACCTCGCCGGTGGCCTCGGTGAGGCGGCCCAGCGCATGGTCGTGATGCACCATGGCCTCGCCGTCGGCCGAGAGCTGGATGTCGACCTCGATCGAGAAATTACCCGCGATCGCGGCCTGCACCGCGCCCGGCATGTTCTCGACGATACCGCGGGCAATGTCGTGCAGGCCGCGATGGGCGACCGGCCGGGCTGTCAGCCAATCCGGAGCGCGCATGCGCGTCAGGCGACCTCGAACACGCCTTCGACCTCGACCGCCGCGTCCGCGGGCAGCGAGGCGACGCCGACGGTGGTGCGGGCGTGGCGGCCCTTGTCACCGAAGGCGGCGACCATGAGATCCGAGGCGCCGTTGAGCACCTTGGGCCCGTCCAGGAAGTCCGGGGCCGAGTTGATGAAGCCGCCGAGCCGCACCACGCGCACGACCTTGTCGAGGTCGCCGAGCGCCGCCTTGACCTGGGCCAGCAGGTTGACCGCGCAGCCGCGCGCGGCCGCCGCGCCGTCCTCGATCGAGACGCCGGCGCCCAGCTTGCCCTTGGCGATCAGCTTGCCGGTGGGGTCGAAGCAGACCTGGCCGGAGACGAACAGCAGGTTGCCGGTCCGCACGAACGGGACGTAATTGGCGACGGGGGTGGGGGCCTCGTGCAGCTTGATGCCCTGTTCCGCCAGTTTCTGCTCGACCGTGCCCGCCATGTCCGACCTCGTTGTCCAAAAATCATTCACCCCGGCACGTCCGCAGGCGGCCGGGCGCGCCCTGTTTCGCCCATCGAGCCGCCACATGCAAGCAACCGGAGGGGCTGCATTTTGTTGAGGCAGGGCAGCAGGTTCAATGCGGAGGCCGCAACTTTACGTGAAACGGCCTCAGTTGCGACGCAATGGAACGGTCATTAAAATGTCGAATCTGCGCTTTCCTCAGGGAACAGACATGGTGCACCTTTTCCGGACTTCGCTCGGTGTGATGGCGCTTGCGGTGGCCGCTTTCGGCTCCGGCGGCGAGGCGCTTGCCGCCAACGGTCCGTTCCTCGCGCACCAGGCGCTCTATGATCTGCGCCTCGTCAAGTCGCGCTCCAATTCGGTCAACAGCGCGCGCGGCCGCATCCTCTACAATTTCAGCGGCAGCTCCTGCGAGGGCTACACTTCCGAATTCCGCCAGGTGTCCGAACTCGACAGCGGCGAGGGCAAGGTCACGCTCAGCGATCTCCGCTCCAATTCCTGGGAGGACGCCGCGGGCAAGAGCTACCGCTTCAAGATCGAGACGCGGATGAACGAGGCCGACGCCGGCCGGGTCGACGGCTCGGCGGAGCGCGACGGCGACCATATCAACGTCAAGCTGAAGCTGCCGGCGCCGAAGAGCTTCACGCTCGACGGCAAGATCGTGTTCCCGACCGAGCAGATCCAGCGCATCATCGCCGCCGCCAAGGATGGCAAGTCGCTGCTTGAGCTCTCGGTCTATGACGGCTCCGACGACGGCCAGAAAGTTTACAACACGCTGACCGTGATCGGCCAGCCGGTCGCCGCCGACCGCACCACCTCGTCTGACCCGTCGACGTCCGACGAGCACATGAAGTCGCTGAAGCGCTGGCCGGTCACCGTCAGCTATTTCGATCGCGAGGCCCAGCAGAAGGAAGGCGAGCAGACCCCGATCTACGCGATGGCGTTCGAGCTCTACGAGAACGGCGTCTCGCGCCAGCTCGTGCTCGACTACAACGATTTCGTCATCTCCGGCGCGATGGGCAAGTTCGACGTCAAGGACAGCAAGCCCTGCAATTGAGGGCAGATCCCTCTGCGCGAGCAGAGCCGTAGGGTGGGCAAAGCGAAGCGTGCCCACCACTTCCCCGGCGAGCTGCAGGATCGTGGGCACGGCGCTGTGCGCCTTTGCCCACCCTACGAGATCTCTCTTTGCCGCTTTGCTCCTCGCAGTGACAGACTAGCTCTCGTCATACTCTCCCGCTACGTTCTCTCCCAACCACAAACTCCGGGAGCCCCTCCATGCCCAAGCTCGATCATCTCCGCCCCAGCGGCTTGCATCACAATCCCGCTTATTCCCACGTCGTCACTGCCACCGGCGCGCGGACGATCTACATTTCCGGACAGGTCGCGACCGACGAGGAAGGGCGGATCGTCGGCGAAGGCGATATTGCCGCGCAGACGACGCAGGTGATGCAGAATCTTGGGCACGCGCTGAAAGCGGCCGGCGCGAGCTATGCGAACATCGTCAAGATCACGACCTTCGTCGTGAACTACAAGCCGGAGCTGCGCCCGATCATCGGTAAGGCCCGCTCGGCCTTCTTCGAGGGCATGGAGCCGCCGGCCTCGACGCTGGTCGGCGTCTCCGCGCTGGCTGCGCCGGAATGGCTGATCGAGATCGAGGCCGTGGCGGTTGCGGATTGAGGTGGACGGAATGACATCGCAAAGTGCCATTCGGATAGCGGCCGCGTTGATGAGCAGGAGCGATGGGCGCGTCCTGCTGGTCAGGAAGAAGGCCACCGAAAGCTTCATGCAGCCCGGCGGAAAGATCGAGGCCGGCGAGCATCCGCAAGTCGCGCTCAGGCGGGAATTGTCCGAAGAACTCGGGATCGACGTCGATCCGAACGAGATGACCTATGTTGGACGATACATTGCGCCTGCCGCGAATGAGCCGGGGCGGCAGGTCGATGCGGAAGTCTTCCGCATCGTCATCGCACATCCAGTCGAGCCGGGCGCGGAGATCGAGGAGATCCTCTGGCTCGATCCGTCCTCGCCCGGAGCCGTCAAGCTCGCACCTCTGACGCGCGACAAGCTGCTTCCGCTGTGTTCGCGGCCAGTCCCGTAGCGCATCCGGCGGCGATGCGTAGGCGACCGGAAGTATCGCAAAGGCCAGTATGGTTCAGTTCCTAAACAAACAAGAAGCGATGGATTGGTGTTCGGGCAACGGCGTTGCCTTGAGCGCGTGGAAACTGCCGGACCACGCCAACCCCGAACAGAAGTTCGATATCCCGGTGGATGCTCAAAAGAGAGTCAATCTGGTCAAGCGGGTCATGGAGGAATTCGCTGATACGACGAGCCTGCTGGTCTGGTTTGATGACTGGATGGTGTGGCCGTCAGGACAATGGATGCCGCTGGTCAGCCGTCTGCGCCAGTCCTATGGCGAGACGCGCAGGCTGATCGATGTGCCGGCGCAACTGTTCGAGCAAGGAGAAATTGAAGACGCGACCTCATTCGTTGTGATTGCCGTGTTGTTTCTCTTTGACTGCTATGTCATCTGCCGGGATCAGCGCAGAATGATATTCTTCTCTCACGACGAGTGGGGGCTGGCCAAGAACATCCCAGCGATCTCGACGGACTAATCTTGGATCGTTCTGGACATCTCCTGCAGGACGACCATCGCTTCATCGGCCCGGTCGACAGGCACAAAGAGATGGTCGTGGTGAAAGGCCGACACGGCGTTCACGCTGATGCCGGCTTCGGCCAGACGCGCCGTGATTGCTGCCAGAAAGCCCACCGCGTCGAGCGCGGAGTGAACCGTCAGGGTGATCAGGCGCGAGGGGAATGCGGAGCGTAGCCCGGCACGTTCGGACTCCTCGCGCAGGATCACCAGCGTTGTTCCTTCGCGTTCGCGAAACGCCAGCATCGGGCTGATGGTGGCTGGAATGCTCGCGCCCGGCGCAAGCGTGCAAAACACGAAGATGCCGTCGAGGATCTCCGGCTTCATGTCACGCAGCAGCGCGTTGAGATTGTGTTCGCCTGTCACGGTGCCAGTCCCTGAGCCGGTAAGATCGTTTGAACCCCTGCGAAGCCATTGGCGCCAGCGGCTGTTGAAATCTCAACCAACATACCTTCGTATATCTCCTCCAATACTTCGAATACGCCGATCTTACGCTGGTACAATTGAGCGACGGCGGGAGATTCTTACAATTTGAGTCTGCTCGGGTCACTGCGAGGAAGCTCAAATGAACGTCGTCATTCGAAAGCTCAACGGCTTGTGGCACCTCATCATCGGGTCTTGTCAGATCCGAACTCCGTTCCTGGAGACTCAGGATCGGCAGTTGGTCGTTCAGTATGCCAGGCGCGTCTATCCGGGTGCACGGATCTTCGAACGCGACTGAGTTGAGCAGGACCCGATCACTCCTGCGCTTTCTCCGGCCCATCATAGGCAATGCCGCGGATCACCGCGGCGCTGCCGAACTTCTTGCGCAGGCTGTCCACGGCACGTTCGGCATGCGCAGCGCGGCGGTCGAGCATGTCGGTGTCGTCGGAAGCTGAGCCTTCGCGCAGCGCGCTGACGCCGGCGCCCATCAGGCGGAAGGCGGTGCCGTCGATTTCTTTCGCCAGCATTTCGCGGCAGATCGAAAAAATCTTCGCGGCAAGCTGCGTGGGCGCGGCGATCGATTGCGAGCGGGTGCGCTGGCGGAAGTCGGCGGTCTTCAGCTTCAGCGTCACGGTCGAGCCGGCAAGCTCGCTGCTCTTCAGCCGCGACGACGTCTTCTCGCAGAGGCGCCACAAAATCTTCTCCAGCGTCGCGAAGTCGCGGATATCGGTCTCGAAGGTGGTCTCGCTGGAAATCGTCTTGGCGCCGCGGTCGGGCTCGACGCGGCGGTCGTCGATGCCGCGGGCGAGCCGCCACAGCCTGCGGCCGTCGCTCGGAAACTGCCGCATCATCTCGATCTCGTCGGCCTTTTGCAGGTCGGCGATGATGCGGAAGCCGCGCTGCACGAGGCGCTCCTGGGTCGCCGGTCCCACGCCGAAGATGAAGCCGACCGGCTTCTCAGCCAGCATCAAGCGCGCTTCCTCCTGGTCGAGTGTCGCAAAGCCGCGCGGCTTGTCGAGGTCGGAGGCGATCTTGGCCAGGAACTTGTTGCAGGACAGGCCGACCGAGACGGTGATGCCGATGTCGCGCTCGACCTCGCGGGCAAAGCGCGCCAGTACCTTTGCCGGGATCATGCCGTGCACGCGCTCGGTGCCGGAGAGATCGAGGAAGGCCTCGTCGATCGAGAGCGGCTCGACCAGCGGCGTCAGCGCCTGCATGGCCTGGCGGACCTCGCGGCCGACGCGGACGTATTTGGCCATGTCCGGCCGGATCACGGTGGCATGCGGGCAGGCTTCCAGCGCCTTGAACATCGGCATGGCCGAGCGCACGCCATAGGTGCGCGCGATGTAGCAGGCGGCCGACACCACGCCGCGCTTTCCGCCGCCGATGATCACGGGCTTGTCGGCGATGTCAGGATTGTCGCGCTTCTCGACCATCGCATAGAAGGCGTCGCAGTCGATATGGGCGATGGTCAGGCTCGCCAGTGCCCGGTGGCGGACGAGGCGGGGGGAACCGCACGTCCCGCAGCGGCGGACGCTCATGTCCAGATCGGCCAGACAATCCCGGCAGAAGCAGCGGGGCCCGGCCGGGACGGGGGCGGTCACGGCACGTCGCGCTCCCAATTGGGGTCGCCGAGCGCATCGCCAAGGACCTGCCGCGCTGCGGCAACGTTGGTCGGATGCAGCTCCGAGGCCGTCGCAAAGGCCTTCACGGTGGCGTCATCGCGCAGCACGAAATCGAGCACGCTGAGCAGGAAATTCGGGTCCGCGGCGGCGTTCCGCAGGGTCTCCGGGCCGACACCTGTCTCGGCCAGGAACAGGCCCAGCCGCTCGGGCTCGCCCGCGACAAAGGACAGGGCCTGAATCGCAACGATTTCAGCGACTTCGCGAGGGTTGTGAACAGGCTTTTTCAAGGGGCCAGTTTGCCTTTCCGTTAACTTTCGGTGTCTACTTTGCATCATGCCCGAGTCTCCGCCTTGAGTCTTGCGATCCGGGGCAAGCAACTGGAAACCACATCGTGGAAAGTGGCCCCTCGGGTTTAACGAAACTAGAGCGAATCTGAGGCTAGTTTGAATCCAGTTTTCGAAGCGCCGGCGAGCGGCGCCTGAGGCGTCACATGTATTCGGCTTCGTGCCAATCAGGAGGGCGGGATGGCTAAGACCGTCCTGATCGTGGAAGACAACGAGCTCAACATGAAGCTCTTCCGCGACCTGTTGGAAGCACATGGCTACCAGACTTCCGGCACCAGCAACGGTTACGAGGCGCTCGATCTGGTGCGCAAGATGCGGCCCGACCTCGTGCTGATGGACATCCAGTTGCCGCAGGTCTCCGGCCTCGAAGTGACGCGCTGGATCAAGGACGATCCAGAGCTGCGCACCATTCCCGTCGTCGCGGTCACGGCGTTCGCGATGAAGGGCGACGAAGAACGCATCCGCGAGGGCGGCTGCGAGGCCTATTTGTCCAAGCCGATCTCGGTCGGCAAATTCATTGAGACGGTCCGGCGTTTTATCGGATAGGAAGTGAGTGCAAAGTGTCCGCGCGTATCCTCGTCGTCGATGACGTTCCTGCCAACGTCAAGCTGCTAGAGGCCCGTCTGTCCGCCGAATATTTCGACGTGATGACCGCTTCGAACGGCACCGAGGCGCTGGCGATCAGTCGGCGGGCCGAATGCGACATCATCCTGCTCGACGTGATGATGCCTGACATGGACGGCTTCGAAGTCTGCCGCCGCCTGAAGTCCGATCCGGCCACGCACCACATTCCCGTCGTGATGGTCACCGCACTCGACAGCCCCGCCGACCGCAACCGCGGGCTCGAGGCCGGCGCCGACGATTTCCTCACCAAGCCCGTCTCCGATGTCGTGCTGATCGCGCGCGTGCGCTCGCTGACGCGGCTGAAGATGATGACCGATGAGCTGCGCATGCGCGCCATCACCTCGCTCGAGATCGGCATGCAGGCGCCCGAGCGCAGCGCGGTGGCCGACACCGGCAAGGGCGGCCGCATCCTCCTGGTCGACGACCGCGAGTCCTCCTATGAGCGGCTGGCGACGATCCTCGCGGCCGAGCACACCGTCGACGTCGAGCCGAACCCGACGGAGGCGCTGTTCCACGCCGCCGAAGGCAATTACGACCTCCTGATCGTCTCGCTCGACCTCAACAATTTCGACGGCCTCCGCCTGTGCAGCCAGGCGCGCTCGCTGGAGCGCACGCGCCATGTGCCGATCCTGGCGATCGCCGAGCCCGACAACTCGACGCGGCTGCTGCGGGGCCTCGAGATCGGCGTCAACGACTACCTGCTGCGCCCCATCGACAAGACCGAGCTCCTGGCGCGCGCCCGCACCCAGATCCGCCGCCGCCGTTACACCGATCATTTGCGCGACAACGTGCAGAACTCGATCGAGATGGCGATCACCGATGCGCTCACCGGCCTGCACAATCGCCGCTACATGGAGAGCCATCTGGCGACGCTCGCCGAGCAGGCCGCGACCCGCGGCAAGCCGCTGGCGCTGATGATCCTCGACATCGACTACTTCAAGTCGATCAACGACAATTACGGCCACGATGCCGGCGACGACGTGCTGCGCGAATTCGCGGTGCGGGTGCGCAAGTCGATCCGCGGCATCGATCTCGCCTGCCGCTACGGCGGCGAGGAGTTCGTCATCGTGATGCCGGAGACCGATCTCCACGTCGCGGGCATGGTCGCCGAGCGCCTGCGCCGCTCGATCGCGGGCGAGCCGTTCGCGATCCACAAAGGGGCGAAGCGCATCGAGGTCACGATCTCGATCGGCCTCACCACGCTGGAGCAGAAGGGCGAGGCGGTCGCCGACGTCCTCAAGCGCGCCGACACCGCGCTCTACCGCGCCAAGCACGACGGGCGTAATCGGGTGGTGTCGCAGGCGGCGTGAGAGCTGCTGCGACATAAAAGTCGCGAAACAACCCCATGCACAGTAGCCGGCGCTAGTCGGATCAAGGACTTGCGCAGGTGGCAAACAGGCTTGCGCCGGCGGTAGCGACGTTTGACCCGTCGAGGCTGGGCAAGAATTGGTCGCTGGCGGCGTCAGGCCGGAGCGAACGGGCCGATTGCGGGCAGAGGCCGGATATTTGTCCAGAGTGCCCCTTGAGCAAGCTGGATGCGGCGCCGGAGGGCTGCGAGGATGCATCGGCAAAGAGCAAGCGTCTTTGCGAGCGCGGCCAGAAACCCGTCGAATCCAAGGATGTTGAGCGCACGGGTAAAGTTGTAGCAGA
>NZ_JAFCJZ010000025.1 GCF_018130765.1 Bradyrhizobium iriomotense | reverse complement strand
ATCTGGCTCTCCGTGGGTTCGAGTGTGGAAACCCAAACCTATCGGAAAGGCCACGCTCACCGCCCCATGGAATCTACAAGAACCGTTACCGCGGCGCGCGCTTGGCCAGGATGCGCTGCAAGGTCCGCCGGTGCATGTTGAGGCGGCGCGCCGTTTCCGAGACGTTGCGGTTGCACATCTCGTAGATGCGCTGGATGTGCTCCCAGCGGACGCGGTCTGCGGACATCGGGTTGGTCGGCAGCTCGGATTTTTCCGCGCTGGTCGACAGCAGCGCGGCGACGACGTCGTCGGCATCCGCGGGCTTCGAGAGATAATCGATCGCGCCCATCTTCACCGCGGTCACGGCGGTGGCGATGTTGCCATAGCCGGTCAGCACGATGGCGCGTGCATCCGGGCGCTTCTTCTTCAGCGCCGAGACCACGTCGAGGCCGTTGCCGTCACCGAGCCGCAAGTCGACAACTGCGAATGCGGGCGCTGCCTTGCCGATCTGCGCAAGACCGTCCGAGACGGTGTCGCACGATGTCACCGAAAAGCCGCGGGTTTCCATCGCGCGCGACAAGCGCTCCAGAAACGGCTTGTCGTCCTCCACGATGAGAAGCGAGCGGTCAGCCTGTTCATTCAGTTCGGCGATGGCGTTCAAGGTGATGTCCTCTCTCCAGCGCGTTGACATATGGCCTCGCAATCGGGCGGTGCCAAGGTCGCCAATGGTCGATCGGCCCCTTTGTGCGACGCAAGGTCGCGGTCTATCCTATTGTTTCTTCGAGCGTCTCGATAGCCTCAAAACGCTGCCTGGGCCATGTGATGTGGACCACCGCACCGTGTTCCGGAAAGATCCGGTTGGTAAAGGAGACCTTGGCGCCGGTGCGTTCGAGCAGGGTGCGCGCGATGAACACGCCGAGGCCCAGGCCGCGGCGTTCACCGCCGCCATCATCCTGGGTGCGTCGCCGCGACAAATACGGCTCGCCGATCCGGTTGAGGATATCAGGCGGAATGCCGGGGCCGTCGTCGGAGATCAGGAGCTCGATCGTGTCCTTGTTCCACCAGGCGTTCACCTCGACGGTGGTATGGGCGAAATCGACGGCGTTCTCGACGATGTTGCCGACGCCGTAGAGGATCGCCGGGTTGCGTGAGCCGACCGGCTCGGCGACCGCGGCCACCGCGATCCGCACCTTGATGTCGACGCCGAAATCGCGGTGCGGGGCCACCACCTCCTCGATCAGTTCCGACAGCTTCATGCGGTCGAACGGCGCGCCGGTGGAGGAGAGCTGGGTGATCTTGCTGAGGATGTCGCGGCAGCGCTGGGTCTGCTCGCGCAACGTCTTCAGGTCCGCGGCAAAGCTCGGATCCTTCACCGTCTTTTCCAGCTCGCGCGAGATCAGGAAGATGGTCGCGAGCGGCGTGCCGAGCTCGTGCGCGGCCGCGGCGGCGAGCCCGTCAAGCTGGGTCAGATGCTGCTCGCGCGTCAGCACCAGCTCGGTCGCGGCCAGCGCGTCCGCGAGCTTGCGCGCCTCCTCGGTCACCTGGAACGAGTAGAGGCTGGTGACGCCGATGGCGAGCACGATCGAGAGCCAGACGCCGACAAGATAGATCGGCGGCAGCACCAGCGGATCGTCGGAATCCCAGGGCAGCGGCAGGTGGAAGAAGAACAGCACCGAGGCGCAGGCAACGGCGAGCAGGCCGAGGCCGAAGGTGAAGCGGGCCGGCAGCGCCGTCGCCGAGATCAGCACCGGCGCGAGAAACAGGAACGAGAACGGGTTCTGCAGTCCGCCGGTGAAGAACAGCAGCCCCGCCAGCTCCACGATGTTCAGCGCCAGCAGGCCGGCGGCCTGCATCGGCTCCAGCCGCTGCATCGGATTGGCAACGGTCTGGAGGCCCAGATTGAGCGCGGCCGACAGCGCGATGATGCTCACGCAGGGGACGATCTCGACGTTGAACTCCAGCCCCTGCGCCACGATGAAGATCGCAGCGAGCTGGCCCAGCACCGCGAGCCAGCGCAGCCGCAGGATGGTGTCGAGGCGGATATGCCGCTGCGCGGGGCGAAAGTCGGAAGCGGCAATTTCGGTCATATCGGCCAATGTGGCGGTACCTTCTCGATCACAAACGCTGGGCTTGCGGAACCACCCGAATTACAAGCCTTGCGCTCCCTGCTGCAATAGCAGAAGAACGGCCAGCATGACCGGGAACGACAAAGCTTCAAGTCGGCCGACTGTCGCGGATCGCGGCGCCATCGCGGCGATTGCGGTCGCTCACCTCGTCAAGGTCTACAAGCAGACCCGCGCCGTCGACGATATCTCCTTTTCGCTGCCGCGCGGCAGCATCACCGGCCTCCTGGGCGGCAACGGCGCCGGCAAGACCACGACCATCGCGATGATCATGGGCCTGGTGCTGCCGACCTCCGGCCGCGTGCAGGTGCTCGGGCATCGCATGCCCGAGGAGAGCGCTGCCGTGCTGGGGCGGATGAATTTCGAGAGCCCCTATGTCGACATGCCGATGCGGCTCACGGTGCGGCAGAACCTCACCATCTTCGGCAAGCTCTATGCGGTCAAGAACCTGTCCGACCGCATCGCCGAACTCGCCGACGATCTCGACCTCACCGATTTCATCGACCGCGCCAACGGAAAGCTCTCGGCCGGCCAGAAGACCCGCGTTGCTCTGGCGAAGGCGCTGATCAACCGGCCCGAGCTGCTCCTGCTGGACGAGCCGACCGCCTCGCTCGATCCTGACACCGCCGACTGGGTGCGGGGCCATCTGGAGCGCTACCGCCGCGACAACAACGCCACCATCCTCCTGGCCTCGCACAACATGCTCGAGGTCGAGCGGCTCTGCGATCGCGTCATCATCATGAAGCGTGGCCGCATCGAGGACGACGACACGCCGGAAGCGATCATGGCCCGCTACAACCGCACCACGCTGGAGGAGGTGTTTCTGGACGTCGCCCGCGGCCGGGTGAACGGTGCGAAGGAGGCGGCAAGGTGAGGGACTTCGGATGTTTCGGCCGTAGCCCGGATGGAGCCACGTCATTCCGGGGCGCGCGGAGCGCGAGCCCGGAATCCATAACCACAGGCGGCGGTTGTGGGGCGAGACTGGTAACTCCGAGTCTCCGCCAAATTCAATCCTGTGGTTATGGATCCTCAGATGCGCAATTGCGCATCATAGCTCGCGACTATGTCGCGCCCCGGGATGACAGGCTCCATCCGGGCTACGGGAGCGTGCCATGACCGAGCTTTCCGTCCACCGCGGCATCTCCGTGCACCGCATCGGCGCGATGATCCTGCGCTACTGGTATCTCTTGCAGTCGTCCTGGCCGCGGCTGCTCGAGCTCTTGTACTGGCCGGCGCTGCAGGTCATCACCTGGGGCTTCATCCAGTATTACATCGCGGAAAATGCCAGCTTCTTCGCGCGGGCCGGCGGCACGCTGATCGGCGCCGTCATCCTCTGGGATATCCTGTTCCGCGGCCAGCTCGGCTTCTCCATCTCGTTCCTGGAAGAGATGTGGGCGCGCAACCTCGGCAACCTCATGATGAGCCCGCTGAGGCCGATCGAGTTTCTGCTGTCGCTGACGGTCATGAGCCTGATCCGGCTCGCCATCGGCGTGATCCCGATGACGCTGCTCGCGCTGTTCCTGTTTCACTTCAACGTTTACGCGCTCGGCCTGCCGCTGATCGCCTTCTTCTGCAATCTGATCTTCACCAGCTGGTCGGTCGGCATCTTCGTCTCGGGGCTGGTGCTGCGGCACGGTCTGGGCGCCGAGAGCATCGTCTGGACCTTGATGTTCGCGATCATGCCGCTCGCCTGCATCTACTATCCCGTCAGCGTGCTGCCGGTCTGGCTGCAATACGTCGCCTGGGCGCTGCCGCCGACCTATGTGTTCGAGGGGATGCGCGCGCTGCTGATCGAGAACACCTTCAGGATCGATCTGATGCTGGAGGCGTTGGTCATCAATGCTGTACTTCTGGTTGCTTCTTTTTGGGCATTCCTTGCCCTTTTGCGCAGCGCCAAAAAGCACGGCTCGCTGCTGTCGAGCGGCGAATAACGTCACTTTCTCGTGGATTCAGGCCGATTTAGCTGTCTCCGCTCCGTAGATGTACGGAACCATGCATTGACGCAATATTACGCATTCGGCAGTATGCTGCGATGCGAAGAGGATTATAGCGATGCCTATTGGTGAGTTTGGCGGCGCCCCGCCCCTGGCTGCAGAAGGCAGTCCGGTCCTGACGACGCCGATGTACTGGATGTACGAGATGGCCCACGCCTCTCTCAATCCGGCCCGTGCAGTCACCGACGCGACCAAGCTGCTGTTTCAGAATCCCCTCAATCCCTGGGCCCGTACCGAGGTCGGCAAGTCGGTCGCCGCGGCCTGCGAACTGTTCGAGCGCACCACGCGCCGTTACGGCAAGCCGGAATGGGGCCTCGACGACACCGAGGTCAACGGCCTCCGCGTCCCCGTCGAGATCCGTTCGGTATGGGAAAAGCCGTTCTGCCGGCTGCTCTACTTCGATCGCAAGTTCACCCGCCCGCTGCGCAGCCCGCAGCCGCGCGTGCTGATCGTCGCGCCGATGTCCGGCCATTATGCGACGCTGCTGCGCGGCACAGTCGAGGCCTTCCTGCCGGCGCATGAGGTCTACATCACCGATTGGGCCGATGCCCGCATGGTCCCGCTCAGCGAAGGGCGCTTCGATCTCGACGACTACATCGACTACATCATCGAGATGCTGCACGTCCTCGGCGGCAACACCCATGTGATGGCGGTGTGCCAGCCCTCCGTGCCCGTCGTTGCCGCCGTCTCGATCATGGAAGCGCGCCGCGATCCGTTCGTGCCGACCTCGATGACGCTGATGGGCGGGCCGATTGATACGCGCCGTAATCCGACCGGGGTGAACGACCTCGCCCAGCAGCGCGGCATCGACTGGTTCCGCAACCACGTCATCACCAAGGTGCCGTTCCCGCATCCGGGCATGATGCGCGACGTCTATCCGGGGTTCCTGCAGCTCAACGGCTTCATCAGCATGAATCTCGACCGCCACATGGATGCGCACAAGCAGCTGTTCGCCAATCTGGTGAAGGGCGACGGCGATCTCGTCGACAAGCACCGCGACTTCTACGACGAATATCTCGCGGTGATGGATCTTTCCGCCGAATATTACCTGCAGACCGTCGACACCGTCTTCGTGAAGCACTCGCTGCCGAAGGGCGAGATGACCCATCGTGGAACTCTCGTCGATCCCTCCAAGGTCACGCGCGTTGCGTTGATGACGGTCGAAGGCGAGAACGACGACATCTCCGGCCTCGGTCAGACCGAAGCAACGCATGGATTGTGCAGTTCGATCCCCGATCATCGCCGCGTTCATTACGTCCAGAAGGGCGTCGGACATTACGGCGTGTTCAACGGATCGCGTTTCAAGTCGGAAATCGTGCCGCGGATTCATGACTTCATGGTCTCGGCCGCGAATCCAAAGAGCTTGCAGGCTCTCGCGGCCGAATAAGCGCGGATTTCGGCTTTCCCGTCGAAATTTCAGCCCCTGCCGAAGCCTCCGGCAGGGGCAAGTTCCCTCCAGATTCGCGGTATTACGGTAGCGTTATAGGAGTGAGTCCGCCCTCACCCCTTGGGGGTGTCGCATGCGTCCAGCGGGGGCGAAAAAAGCCGGTTCCAACCCCAGTCTGTAGGGTCTCCCGGACTGAAGAACCCCTGTATATTGGGCAAATGATTTGTTTTTGCGCCGAGCGCTTTCCCTGGCGGTGGTTATGGCAGAATCCGGGCGAACTCCTGCCCCCCGGACTGACAGACATGGCCACTCGCGCGCTCCTTTATCGGCGGCCCCACGAACCGAAGACCCTCGTCATCACCCATGGATCGCAGTTTTTTGCGATCCGATTGCGCCGGCACAGACGCGCGCGCCGCTACACGCTCAGAATTCATCCGAGCGATCGCGAAGCCATCCTCACCATGCCGCCGCGCGGCACGTTGGCCGAGGCAAAAGACTTCGCGACGCGTCACGGCGCCTGGATTGCGGCACGTCTCGGCCGCCTGCCGAAGGCTGCACCGTTCCAGCCTGGCACGGTGATACCGCTTCGCGGTACGCCCCATCGCATCGTTCATCGCGCAGGTACCCGTGGCACGGTGTGGACCGAGACGCGCGACAGCGGTGAAAAGATTCTCTGCGTTGCCGGCGGCCTCGAACATGCCGACCGCCGCGTCCATGACTTCCTCAAGCGCGAGGCTCGCCGCGACCTGCAGCGTTCGGCGGAGGCCTATGCCGCCGAGCTCGGCGTCAGGGTCAAGCGCCTGTCGATCCGCGACCAGTCCAGCCGCTGGGGCTCCTGCACCTCGGCGGGCTCGCTGTCGTTCTCCTGGCGCCTGATCCTCGCGCCGCCCTACGTGCTCGATTACCTCGCCGCCCACGAGGTCGCCCATCTCGTCGAAATGAATCACTCGGCGCGCTTCTGGCGCGTCTGCGGAAAAGTCTGCCCGTCGATGGAGCGCGCCAAGAAGTGGCTCGATACGCACGGGAACGATCTGCACCGGTATGGGGTCGAGGATTAGGCGAGTCCATCCACGGCGTTTGCGATGATCACGGCCAGGCGATTGGCAGTCGTATTGCTGCTGCTCGTTCTGCCTGTGGCTTACAATGTAATGGCGGACGCCATCACCCCGGCCTGCATCCCCCCTCGACAAGCAGCTCCTGTTCCGTTTGAGCATGTGCCGTCGGTACTGTTGAGGTCATTAAACGATAGACTTGGCAAGATTGCGGAACCAGGGACAAGCTTTAACGCCACCGATGTGGTCTGGCTCGAGAGTCTGCCGTTTCGCCGCATCAACTTCTTTTGGACGGCCGGCCGCAGGTGGGTCATCGCGACTGAACATGGCGGCTTCGTCTACAACAATCCGATTCTTGTCTTTGATCTCGGCGAGGACCAGCGGGCCGCCACTTTCATTGCTGAGAAGATCGCATCACCCGATACGGTGTGTGCTGCGGCGTCGGATCTGATCGCCGCGCCGTGACGGCGCCTGCTTATGTCTTAGGCTTCGCTGCTAACCCAGCAAATCCTCTCATCGCCCGCGAAGGCAGGCGATCCAGTACTCCGTGACAGAGGTGATTTAACCGAGACGCCGCGGCGTACTGGATTCCCCGCCTTCGCGGGGAATGACAGGGGAGGGTGGGGACAGATCAGCCCGGTTAGCGGGATTCTTGGCCCATGCCGCGACGATTGCGCCGCGTGTCCGATTAGCCCCGCCGCATCAAATGCTTCGAACGATCCACCCAGCGTCACGCTGGACGTCGCGTTCTACTGTGCATGGGGTTGTTTTCGCAGTTTTTGTTTTGAGGTCACCGGGACCTCAATTCACAGCTAGCGATTTCCGCCAAACAGCCGGTCCATCAGCCAGCCATCCAGCCCTGCCGCTGCCTCCGGCCGCACATTGGCGCGCGTGGGCGGTGGCGGGCGATAGCCTCCGGCGCTCGCCGGTCCCGGCGCGGCCGCCGTCGGCGCCGACACTTGCGAGGCCGCCTGCGCGAGGTTCGACAGGCCCCAGCCGCCTGGCGAGCTCGGCAAGGCCGCGACCGGGACACCTTCGTGCGCCGTCTTCATGAAGCGTGACCAGACTTCGACAGGCAGGCCGCCGCCGGTGGCCTTCTTGGTCGGCGAGTTGTCGTCATTGCCGAGCCAGACGCCGGTGACGAGGTTGGCGGTGTAGCCGATGAACCAGGCGTCGCGGTAATCCTGGCTGGTGCCGGTCTTGCCGGCCGCCGGCCAGCCGGGGATCTCGGCCTTCTTGGCGGTGCCTGATATCAGGGTCTCGCGCATCATCGCATTCATCATGCCGACATTGCGGGGGTCGATGACCTGGTTCCGCTCGTCGGGCTGCCGCATGTAGAGCAACTTGCCGCTGAGCGTCCTGATCCTTGTGACCACATGAGGCGCCACCGCGAACCCGCCATTGGCGAAGGGCGCGTAGGCGCCGACCAGCTCGACGACTGAAACTTCGGATGTGCCGAGCGCGATCGAGGCGTTGGGCTCGAGCTTGGAGGAGATGCCGAGCCGGTGCGCGGTGCGCACCACGTTCTTCGGTCCGACTTCGAGGCCGAGGCGGATCGCGACCGTGTTGAGCGACATCGCCAGCGCCTGCGTCAGCGTCACTGCGCCAAAGTACTCGTGGGTGTAGTTCTCGGGCTTCCAGCCCTTGACCTCGATCGGCGCGTCCTGGCGCACGGTGTCGGGCGTCAGACCCTGCTCGAGCGCGGTCAGGTACACGAACGGCTTGAACGAGGAGCCCGGCTGGCGCCTGGCGGTGACCGCGCGGTTGTACTGGCTGTCGGAATAGTTCCGCCCGCCGACCATGGCGCGCACGGCACCGTCGGGCGTCATCGCCACCAGCGCGCCCTGGCTGACATTGAACTTCACGCTCTTGGCGGCGAGCTCGTCGATGATGGCGGCTTCCGCCACGCTCTGCAGCTTCGGATCGATCGTGGTCTCGACCTTGATGCTCTCGTCGATCTGGCCGACGAGATCATCCAGGACCTCACCGATCCAGTCGGCAACGTAATTGACCGTGCCGGCGCCGGCCGGCTTCACGTTGTAGGAGGGATGGCCGATCGAGGCCTGCGCCTGCGCGTCGGTGATGAATTTTGCATCCGCCATCGCCGTGAGCACGATCTGCGCGCGCGCTTCCGCGCCTTCGGGATTGCGGTTGGGCGCAAGGCGCGAGGGAGACTTGACGAGGCCGGCCAGCATGGCCGCTTCGGCGACGGTGACGTTCCTGGCCGACTTGCCAAAATATTTCTGCGCGGCGGCTTCGACGCCGTAGGCGCCGGAGCCGAAATAGACGCGGTTGAGATAGAGCTCCAGGATCTCGTCCTTGGAGTGCTTGCGCTCCAGCCAGATCGCGAGCTCCGCCTCCTGCAGCTTGCGCTGCATGGTGCGCTCCTGGGTCAGGAACAGGTTTTTCGCGAGCTGCTGCGACAAGGTCGAGCCGCCCTGCGACACGCCGCGATGGAGCACGTTGGTCACGAGGGCGCGCAGGATGCCGATCGGGTCGATGCCGAAATGCGAATAGAAGCGGCGGTCCTCGATGGCGATGAAGGCCTTCGGCAGATACGGCGGCAAATCCTTCAGCGCGACATTGGCGCCGGCCATCTCACCGCGCTGCGCCAGCATGCTGCCGTCGATGCCGACGATCTGGATCGTCGGCGGGCGCTTTGGAATCTCCAGCGACTGGATCGGCGGCAGATGGGCGCCGACATAGATGATGACGCCGATCACGGCGATGACGCCCCACAGGCTCAGCACTGCGCCCCAATAGACCAGGCGGCCGAGGCCGGCGCCGAAGCGCGACTTCGAGCGGCGCTTGGCGCCGCTGCGGCCGGCTGGTGCCTTGCGCTCGCGCGGCGGCTCGTCGCCGGCATCCTCAGCTTTGCGCTTGGCGGATGGTTTCGCAGATTTCTTCGGCTTGTCCTCGCCGCCAGGGATGCGGTCCGCCGCCGTCAGGCGCAGATCGGCGAGCGCCGCGGGCAAGCCGAACAGCGGCTCCTTCCGCCCACCCTTTTTCTTTCCCCACGCCATACGCAATACGCCCGGTCAGCCCGCCCCGCCGCACGCTAGCGGCCGCTGTTTAAGGCCGGGTTACCCCGGCGTTAACGCGCGATTAGGAGGTGCGGCATTCGTCCGCCGCAGTTCCGCTTCCAGGGCGGCAAGGCTAGGATCGACGGCACAAAACAAAGGGACTCACGAAGGGAGCACGCATGGGCCACATCGATCCGACCAAGGAGATCTTTGCGCAGTTCCGGGAGAACGATCGCCCGGGCCCGATCCACATGCTCAACCTGGTGCGCTTGCGGAAAGAAGCGGCCTACCCCGACGGCCGCAAGGCCAGCGGCGCCGAAGCCTATGCGGCCTATGGCCGCGAGAGCGGCCCGGTGTTCGAACGCCTCGGCGGCCGCATCGTCTGGCAGGGCAAATTCGAGCTGATGCTGATCGGTCCGCAGGAGGAGCGCTGGGACCATTGCTTCATCGCCGAATACCCAAGCGTTGCCGCCTTCGTCGAGATGATCCGCGACCCCGTTTATCGCGAGGCGGTCAAACACCGTCAGGCCGCGGTGGAGGATTCACGGCTGATCCGGCACGCGGTGCTGCCGGTGGGGAAGAACTTTGGGGAGATACCTTCGTAGGGTGGGCAAAGCGCCGGGGGGCGCGAATGCGCATCCCGGCGTGTGCCCACGACCTTTATCGCGATCGAGAGAGATGGTGGGCACGACGCTTACGCGTCTTTGCCCACCCTACGAGATCACCGTTAACCCGCCGGGCCCGCATCCTCCAGGATCGGGCCGAACAGCTCCCAGCGTTCGCCGTTGAACTTCATCATCTGAAGCTGCTTGTTGACGCGGTAGTCGGTCGGCGAGGTGTTGGCCTTGATGCCGGGCAGCGCGGTGTCGCTGGCGACGTCCTTCAATGACGCCGCGTGCTTCATGACGTTCTCGCGCGTCAGGTTGTCGCCGCACTGCTGCAGCACATGCACCAGCAGTTGCGCGGTGCTGTAGCCATAGGTGTTGAAGTTCGAATCCTTGTCGCCGTCCGGATAGTACTTCGCCATGAAGTCGAAATATTTCTTCAGGCCGGGGTCGTCCTTCCAGGTCGGATCGAGCGGTTCCTTGCCGTAGTTGACGCTGATCAGGCCCTTGGCGGCCTCAAGGCCTGCCGGCTTCAGCACCGCGCCGACCGAGGTGGCGTTGATGTCGACGATCTGGACCGGATGCCAGCCCATTTCAGCGATCTTCTTGATCGCCTGCGCGGCCTGCTTCGGCGTGGTCGCGCTGAAGAACAAATCGGTGCCGGCGTCCTTGATCTTGAGGATCTGCGAGTCGACCGTGGGATCGGACACCTCGTAGGACGCTTCGGTCACGATCATCTTGGCGGCCTTGTCGCCGAGGCCGGCCTTGAGGCCGTTCAGATAGTCCTTGCCGAGGTCGTCGTTCTGATAGAGCACGCCGATCTTGGCGTTCGGATGCTCCTTCAGAATGTACTGGCCATAGATGCGGCCTTCGACGAAGTAGTTGGGATTGAAGCCCATGGTCCACGGAAAGTTCTTCGGATCGGTGAACCGCGAGGCGCCGGTCGCCGCGAACAGCTGCGGCACCTTCTTGGAATTGAGATATTTCTGCACGGCCGCGTTCACCGGCGTGCCGATGATCTGGAAGGTCAGCAGCACCTCGTCGCTCTCGACGAGCTTGCGGATCTGCTCAACGGCTTTCGGCGGCGAATAGGCGTCGTCGTACTGGATCAGATTGATCTTGCGGCCGTTGACGCCGCCCTGGTCGTTGATCATCTTGAAATAGGCGGCCTGGGTCTTGCCAATCGACGAGTAGGCCGACGCCGGCCCCGAGAACGGCATGGTCTGTCCGACCTTGATCTCGGTGTCGCTGGCGCCCGGATCATATTTTTTCTGGGCATTGGCCGCAGAGATCGACAGCGCCAGGGTCAGCGCCGTTGCAGTGGCCAGATGCAGCATTCCATTCCTCATTCGCAATTCCCTCAGCTTGTTATTGTCGATGATCTGCCGGGCGCTTGCGCGAACCGGACGTCACCGCTGAGGGCGAGTGTGGAGGAGGCGTTGCTGCGACGCAAGGTCTGCATTCGTAGGGTGGGTTAGACGGCGTCTGCGCGTGGTGCAGGCGCTGGCGTAACCCACCCGACGTTCCGTTTGCGAAACTAACCCGACGGGCCCGTGTCCTCGATGATCGGGCCGAACAGCTCCCAGCGTTCGCCGTTGAACCTCATCATCTGCATCTGCTTGTTGACGCGGAAGTCGTTCGGCCCGGTGTTGATCTTGATGCCGGGCAGGGCGAAGCTCGGGGTGAAGTCCTTGATGTTGGCGACCTGCCTCATGACGTTCTCGCGCGTCAGGTCGTCGCCGCATTGCTTCAGCACCTGGACCAGCAGCTCGGCCACCGAATAGGCATAGGTGTTGACCGTGTTGAGCTTGTCGCCCTCAGGGAAATACTTGTCCATGAAGGCGAAGAAGGCCTTCACGCCGGGATCGTCCTTCCACTGGGGATCGCTGGGCTCCTTGCCATACTGGGTCGAGATGATGCCCTTGGAGATGTCGAGGCCGGCCGGCTTCAGCGTCGCAGAGATCGGGCTCGCATTGATGTCGAGGATGTGTACCGGAGTCCAGCCGAGGTCGGCGAGCTTCTTGATCGCCTGTGCCGCGAATTTCGGCGTCGAGGCATCGAAGAACACGTCGACGCCCATCGATTTCAGCTTCACGACCTGCGAATCCACCGTGGGATCGGTGACCTCGTAGGAGACCTCGCCGACGATCATGCTGGCGGCCTTGGCGCCGAGGCCGCTCTTGAGGCCCGCGAGATAGTCGCGGCCCATGTCGTCGTTCTGGTAGAGCACGCCGATCTTGGCGTTCGGATGCTCCTTGAGAATGTACTTGGCGTAGATGCGCCCTTCGGACACGTAGTTGGGATTGTAGGCGATGGTCCAGGGATAGTTCTGCGGATCGTTGAAGCGCGCCGCGCCGGTCGAGGCCAGGAGCTGCGGCACCTTCTTGCCGTTGAGATATTTCTGCACGGCGGCATTGGCCGCGGTGCCGATCAGCTGGAACGTGAACAGCACCTCGTCGCCTTCGACCAGCTTGCGCACCTGCTCCACCGTCTTCGGCGGCGAATAGGCGTCGTCATACTGGATCAGATTGATCTTGCGGCCGTTGATGCCGCCCTGGTCGTTGATCATCTTGAAGTAGGCGGCCTGGGTCTTGCCGATATTGGCATAGACCGAGTAGGCGCCGGAGAACGGCACGGTCTGGCCGATCTTGATCTCGGTGTCGCTCGCGCCGGTGTCGTATTTCTTCTGGGCGAGGGCTTGGCTCGCGGTGAATGTGAAGGCGAGCGCTGCCGTGGCAGCTAGGAAGGCTCTGCGATTGCTCATGTTGGGATGTTCCTCCTGACGGAATTTTCGACCGATGGTCTTTTCCGTTGATTGCAACGGTCGCCATCGCTGCCGAAGATTGTGGAGGAAGGGCAGCCGCCGCGCAAGGATCGCGGCGCTGCGCCGAAGCGTCTCAGGCGAGAAACAATGCAACCAGCGCAACCGCGGCCGGCAGTGCCTGCACGATCAGGATGCGCGTGCTGACGGTCGCCGCGCCATAGGCGCCGGCCACGATCACGCAGAGCAGGAAGAACACCTTGATCTGGAACGCGAAGGCCGGATTGCCGTGGAACAAGCCCCAGATCAAGCCGGCGACCAGGAAGCCGTTATAGAGCCCCTGATTGGCGGCCAGCACCTTCGTGATCGCGGCCTTCTCCGGCGTATTGCGAAACACCTTCAAGCCTGTCGGCTTCTCCCAGAGGAACATTTCCAGGATCAGGAAGTAGGCGTGCAGTGCGGCGACCAGCGCCACCAGGACATTGGCGATCAGGTTCAAGTTGAGCTCCCCCAAAAGCGTCAGCTTTCGGGTGGACGTTAGCACGGCCGCCATGGCAAGTGCGATGGCTGTGTTTCGATTGCCTGGTGCCGCAATGCCCGTTCGATCAACCAAGACGCCTGAACGCCTCGGCCTCGATCGCCTGGCGACGCCGATCGGGATCGCGCTGCTGGTCACCGATGCCGAGGGCAATCTGCGGGCGCTCGACTGGGAAGACTACGAGCACCGCATGCGCGAGCTGTTGCGCCTGCATTATGGCGCGGTGGATCTGATTGATCGGTCCGCGCCTACGGCGATGAAGACTGCGCTGTCTGCATATTTCGAAGGTGAGCTCGGTCAGCTATCGCGCGTCGCATGGCGCATCGCCGGCACGCCGTTTCAGCAAAAGGTCTGGACTGCGCTGGCGAAGATTCCTGCCGGCACCACGATGAGCTACGGCGCGATGGCCGCGAGGATCGATATGCCGAAGGCCATTCGCGCCGTCGGTCATGCCAACGGCTCCAACCCGATCAGCGTGGTGCTGCCCTGCCATCGCCTGATCGGCGCGGATGGCTCGCTGGTGAAGTATGGCGGCGGGCTCGAGCGCAAGCGCTGGCTGCTGCGGCATGAGGGCGTGGAGGTTTAGATCTCTCCTCTCGTCATTCCGGGGCGCGTGTAGCGCGAGCCCGGAATCCATCGTGCACCGACTCCGCGGATGAATGGATTCCGGGCTCGCGCTACACGCGCCCCGGAATGACGAATGGAGAGAGACGCGCGACCGCCCTTAAGCCGCCGGCTGAACCGCCTTGTCGCCGGCCATCACATGGGTCAGCGCGCTCTTGATCGCGGACTGCCGCGTCGGCGCGTTGATCTGCGCGCCCAGGAGGTCGGTGACGTAGAACACGTCGCGGGCGCGCTCGCCGAAGGTCGCGACATGGGCCGAGGCAATGTTGAGATTGAGCTTCGAGATCGCGGTGGTCAGCTCGTAGAGCAGGCCGGGGCGGTCGAGGCCGGAGACCTCGATCACGGTGTAGCGGTCGGACCATTGGTTGTTGATGGTCACTTCCGGCTCGATCACGAAGGGCTTTGCCTTGCTGCGCACGGTGCGCCGCGCCACCACTTCCGGCAGGCGCAGCTTGCCTTCGAGCACGTCCTCGATCATCTCGCCGATGCGGGTGGCGCGCCGGCCCTCGTCCTCGTCGCGGTCGTATTCCCTGGAGATCGAGATGGTATCGAGCGCACGGCCGTCGGTCGTGGTGTAGATCTGCGCGTCCACGATGTTGGCGCCGGCCGAGGCGCAGGCGCCGGCGATGATCGACAGCAGCCAGGGATGGTCGGCGGCGAAGATCGTGAGCTCTGTGACGCCGCGCATCTCGTCGAAGCCGACATTGATCGCGAGCTTGTGGCCGGCCTGCTCGCTGGAGCGGACAAAGCGGGCGTGGCGGATCTTGCGCGGCAGCTCGACCTTGAGCCAGTAGGCCGGATAGTGCCGGCCGATATAGGCATCGAGCTCGTCCTTCGGCCATTCGGCGAAGGCCATGCGGAATTCGGCATGCGCGGCCGCGAGGCGCTTGCCGCGGTCGACTTCCGAGAAGCCACCTGTGAGCACCGGCTCGGTCTCGTAATACAGCGAGCGCAAGAGCTGCGCCTTCCAGCCGTTCCACACGCCGGGACCGACGCCGCGGATGTCGGCGGTGGTGAGGATCGTCAGCAGCTTCATCTGCTCGACCGACTGCACCACGGCGGCAAAGTTCTCGATGGTCTTGCGATCGGAGAGGTCGCGCGACTGTGCGACCGTGGACATCGTCAGATGCTCCTCGATCAGCCAGGCCACGAGCTCGGTGTCAGCCGGGCTGAAGCCGAGGCGCGGGCAGAGCCGCCGCGCCACCTTGGCGCCGGCGATCGAGTGGTCCTCGGGCCGGCCCTTGGCGACGTCGTGCAGGAGCGTTGCGATGTAGATCACCGCGCGGTGCTCGGGCCGGCTCTTGCGCATCAGGTCGCTGGCCAGCGCGAACTCCTCGATGCCGCCGCGCTCGATGTCCTGGAGGAAGCCGATGCAGCGGATCAGATGCTCGTCGACGGTGTAGTGATGATACATGTTGAACTGCATCATCGAGACGATCTTGCCGAAGGCGCGGATGAAGTGACCGAGCACGCCGGTCTCGTTCATGCGCCTCAGCACGATCTCGGCGTTATCGGAGGTCAGGATCTCCATGAACAGCCGGTTGGCCTCGGGATTTTCGCGCAAGCCCGCGTTGATCAGGCCGAGTGAGCGCGTCACATCGCGCATCGCATCCGGATGGAAGGCGAGGTTGTTCTTCTGCGCCAGGCGGAAGATGCGGATCAGATTGACCGGATCGTGCTTGAACACGTCGGGCGCGGCGACGTTGATGCGGTTGTTGTCGACGATGAAGTCGTCGCTGTCAGGCACGCGCCGCTTCACCGCGGTCGGCCGCAGCCGCGCCATCACCCGGCTCAGGACCGGCGCGGGCTTGGCCTGCTGGTCCTCGAGCTTGGCGCAGAGGATGGCGGTGAGGTTGCCGACCTCCTTGGCGACCAGGAAGTAGTGCTTCATGAACCGCTCGACGTCCTGCATGCCGGGATGCGAGGTGTAGCCGAGCCGGACCGCGATCTCGCGCTGGAGGTCGAAGGACAGGCGCTCCTCGGCGCGGCCGGAATAGAAATGCAGGTTGCAGCGCACCGACCAGAGGAAGTCGGCGCAGCGGCGGAAGGTCCGGTACTCCTGCGCGTCGAACACGCCGCGCTCGACCAGCTCGTCGGTGTCGCGGACGCGGTAGACGTATTTGGCGATCCAGAACAGCGTGTGCAGGTCGCGCAGCGCGCCCTTGCCGTCCTTGACGTTGGGCTCGACCAGATAGCGCGACTGGCCGCCGCGGCGATGCCGCTCCTCGCGCTCGGCGAGCTTGGCGGTGACGAATTCGGACGCGGTGCCCTGCACCACTTCCTTGTCGAAGCGCTCGACCAGCTCGTCGTAGAGCGGCTGGTCGCCGGTGAGGAAGCGCGTCTCCAGGATCGCGGTGCGGATGGTCATGTCGCCGCGCGCCTGCCGGATCGATTCATCGACCGAGCGCGTGGCGTGACCGACCTTCAGCCCCATGTCCCAGAGGCAATAGAGGATGGCCTCGGCGACCTGCTCGCCCCAGGCGGTCTGCTTGTAGGGCAGGATGAAGAGCAGATCGATGTCGGACTCGGGGGCCATCAGGCCGCGGCCATAGCCGCCGGTCGCCACCACCGCCATGCGCTCGGCCCCGCTCGGGATCGGCGAACGGTAGAGATGACGGGTCGCGGCTGAATAGAGGATGCGGATGATCTCGTCCTGCACATGGCACAGCCGTTCGGCGCAGCGGCGGCCGTGACGGTCCTTCAGGAGGATCGCCTGCGCCGCGGCGCGCGCCGCGATCAGCTCGGCCTTGAGCAGTTGCGCCATGGCGGTGCGGAACGCGTCCTCGCGTCCCTCGTGCTTCTCGGCAAGCGCATCGACCGCGGCGGTGATCCGCGCGGTGTCGAAGCGATCGTCCACCTCAGGCTTCTGCTCAGTTGCGACGCTGTCCATGTCTCACCGGATATAAGAGGTGACAGGCGCTGTCACCCGTCATTCGCTGGCAATAGTCGTTCCGTGCTGGAAAAGGCCGGCTTCGGACAAATCTGTTCTCGGCCGGCGGCCTTTCAAGGGTCGGATTTTCTCGTTGACCTCTAGATATAACTCATTGAAAAACAATGAAGTTTTGGAGGAGGCCGGGCATGACCTGGATGACACGACGCATTCTGCTGGCGGGGGCTGTAGCGCTCGCAATCACCCCTGCGGCGCAGGCCGCCGATCCGCTCAAGGAGATCCGCATCGACTGGGCGACCTACAATCCGGTCTCGATGGTGCTGAAGCAGAAGGGGCTGCTGGAAAAGGAATTCGCCAAGGACGGCATCACCATCACCTGGGTGCAGTCGGCCGGCTCCAACAAGGCGCTCGAATTCCTCAATGCCGGCTCGATCGATTTCGGCTCGACCGCGGGCTCGGCGGCGCTAGTGGCGAAGATTAACGGCAACCCGATCAAGTCGATCTATGTCTATTCGCGTCCCGAGTGGACCGCGCTGGTGACGGGCAAGGATTCCAAGATCGCAAGCGTCGCCGATCTCAAGGGCAAGCGCGTCGCGGTGACGCGCGGCACCGATCCGCACATCTTCCTGGTGCGCGCGCTGCTGGGTGCCGGCCTGACTGAAAAGGACATCACGCCGGTGCTGCTCCAGCACGCCGACGGGAAGACCGCGCTGATCCGCGGCGATGTCGATGCCTGGGCCGGGCTCGATCCGATGATGGCGCAGGCCGAGGTCGAGGAGGGCGCAAAGCTGTTCTATCGCAAGGCCGATGCCAACACCTGGGGCATCCTCAATGTGCGCGAGCAGTTCTTGAAGGACTATCCGGACGCCGCCCGCCGCGTGCTCGCGGTGTATGAAGAGGTGCGAAAGTATTCGCTGGCGAATTACGACGAGCTGAAGAAGACCTTCATCGCGGTGACCAAGCTGCCTGAGGCCGTCGTCGACAAGCAGCTCAAGGAGCGCACCGAGCTCACCCACAGCCGCATCGGCGCACCCCAGCGCGAGTCGATCCTCGCCGCCGGCCTCGCGCTGCAGCAGGCCAGCGTCGTCGATGCCAAGGTCGACGTGAAGGCGACGCTCGATGCCCTGATCGACGACCAGGTTTCGTTGCCGACGAATTAGTTCGCAGGGAAGAGGCAAGCGCGCACACCACACTCCACCGTCGTCCCGGGCAAGCGTCAGCGCAGACCCGGGACCCATAACCACAGGGAGTGGTTTGGCGCGACGACGGTCACTCCGAGTCCCCGTAACCACACCTTCCTGTGGCTATGGGTCCCGGATCGGCGCGCGCTGGAGGCGCGCTTGTCCGGGACGACGGCTGAGATTGCCGCGCGCCCTTGCATTCCCCGACCAGACGCGTTTGCTATCGCCATGATCTCCGACGCGCCAGCCCGGCAACAAACCTCTGATACAGCCGAAAGCGCTGCCGCGCCGTCGCGGCTGTCGCGCTATGCGCGACCGGTGCTGGGGCTGCTGCTGCCGGTGACGCTCGCACTCGGCTGGGAGCTCGTGGTCTGGTCCGGCTGGTCCAACGGGCGCCTAGTGCCGCCGCCCTCGCGCATCTTCGCCACGATCACCGAGCTCGCCCGTTCCGGGGAGCTGGTCCGCCACATCACTGCGACGCTGTGGCGCGTCTCGCTCGGCTTCGCCTTCGGTGTGGTCGCTGGCACGCTGCTCGGTGCGATCTCCGGCTACTGGTCGCTGGCGCGGCGGCTGCTCGATCCGACCGTGCAGGCACTGCGCGCGATCCCCTCGCTGGCCTGGGTGCCGCTGTTCATCCTCTGGCTCGGCATCTTCGAGACCTCGAAGATAGCGCTGATCGCGGTCGGCGTGTTCTTTCCAGTGTATCTCGGCGTGATGGGCGCGATCCTCTCGGTCGATCGCAAGATCGTCGAGGTCGGCCGCACCTTCCGCCTCTCCGGCTTCGCGATGATCCGCCGCATCCTGCTGCCCGCGGTGCTGCCGGCTTACGTGGTCTCCTTGCGCGTTGGCCTCGGTCTCGGCTGGATGTTCGTGGTCGCGGCCGAGCTGATCGGCGCCTCCGAAGGACTCGGCTATCTCCTGCTCGACGGCCAGCAGCTCGGCAAGCCCGCGCAGATCCTCGCCGCCATCGTGATCTTTGCCATCCTCGGCAAGCTCACCGACTGGTTGATCGAGATTGCTTCCGCGCCGTTCCTGCGCTGGCAGGACGCCTTCTCCCGCGCGAAGGGAGCTTGAGGCGATGCTGGCGCTCGACCGGGTCAGCAAGACCTATCCCAACGGCGTCGAGGCGCTGGCGCGTTTCTCCGCCGAGATCAGGCAGGGCGAGATCATCGCCATCATCGGCGGCTCCGGCTGCGGCAAGTCCACGCTGCTCCGCGCCATCGCCGGTCTCGACCGCGCCAGCTCGGGTACGGTGACACTCGACAGCGAGGCGATAGCCTCTCCGCACGCAAAAATCGGCATCATCTTCCAGGAGCCGCGCCTGCTGCCCTGGCTCAGCGTCGCCGACAATATCGGCTTCGGCCTCGCCGATCTGCCCGCCACCGAACGTCGCGCGAAGGTGGCGCGCGCGCTCGAGCGCGTCGGCCTTGCCGACAAGGCGCAGGCCTGGCCGCGCGAGCTCTCCGGCGGGCAGGCGCAGCGCGTTGCGATCGCCCGCGCGCTGGTGCCGCAGCCTGAGGTACTGCTGCTCGACGAGCCGTTCTCCGCGCTCGATGCCTTCACCCGCAGGGATCTGCAGGATCATCTGCTCGACCTCTGGGCCGACACGCGGCCGACCTTGATCCTCGTCACACATGACGTCGACGAGGCCGTGGTGCTGGCCGATCGCGTGCTGGTGATGCGGCCGCGGCCGGGCCGGCTGTTCGACCACATCGAGATCAATCTCGGCCGGCCGCGCGACCGCAATTCGCCGCTGTTCGAGACCTTCAAGCGAAGTGTGCTGACATCACTCGACCGTTCACTCGACCGCAACGTGCCCGACCGGGACGCAACCCAGGGTCCCGGTCAGGCCATGTGGTGGTGACATTCTTGCTCTGAGCCGGTAAATCGAAGTGCAATTTTTCCGGGAGAGAACGAGATGGATGCCGCTGAACTGCGCCAGATGCAGGCCCCGATCAAGGAGCGCTACAAGGCCGATCCCAAGGCCGCGCTGATCACGTTGAAGGCCAAGGGTTCCACCGACAGCGAAGGGATCGCGTGCAAGGTCGAGACCGGCCGCGCCATCGCAATGGCCGGCTTGCATCCCGCCACCGGCGGCTCCGGCCTCGAGCTCTGCTCCGGCGATATGCTGCTCGAGGCGCTGGTCGCTTGCGCCGGCGTCACGCTGAAATCGGTCGCAACCGCGATCGAGGTGCCGCTCAAGACCGGCAACGTCTATGCCGAGGGCGATCTCGATTTCCGCGGCACGCTCGGCGTCGACAAGGAGACGCCGGTCGGCTTTGCCGAGATCCGCCTCCGCTTCGAGGTCGACACGCCGGCGCCGCAGGACAAGCTCGATCTGCTGCTCAAGCTCACCGAGCGCTATTGCGTGGTCTACCAGACCATCAAGAACGGCCCGAAGGTCTCGGTGTCGATGCAAAGGATGTGAGGCGAAGACCGTAGCCCGACAATCGGTGTCGTCCCGGGGCGCGCCGCTTGGCGCGAGCCCGGGACCCATAACCCCAGGCCGTCGTGATTTCGGGCGGTCGTTGCTCCAGCCTCCTTAAAGCAATCGCGGCCTGTGATTATGGATTCCGGGCTCGCGCTTCGCGCGCCCCGGAATGACGGACTGAATAACTTCGCCTTCTATCCGGATCAGCGCGTCGCTTGCCCGGCACAAAAAAATGTCCCCCGACCTCCACTTCATCATCTTCCTCCTTCTGCGCATGGCGATCGCGGCGGCGTTCGTGGTGACGGCGTCGATCATCACCGAACGCTCGGGGCCGGTGATCGGCGCGCTGATCGCGACCCTGCCGGTGTCGGCGGGTCCGTCCTACGTCTTCCTCGCGATCGACCATGATGCCGCCTTCATCGCGCAAGGCGCGCTGGCGAGCCTGCCGGTGAATGCGGCGACGGTCTTCATGTGCCTCACCTATGTCGTGCTGTCGCAGCGGCACGGCATCCTCGTGAGTTGCGGAAGCGCCTTTGCGGTGTGGATCATGCTCGCCTCGATCATCCGCCAGTTCGACTGGTCGCTCACTGCCGGCCTTGCCGCCAATCTGATCGCATTCGGCATCTGCATTCCGCTGCTCGCAGGCTATCGCCACGCGAAGATGCCGCTGGTGACGCGCCGCTGGTATGACGTCCCCATGCGGGCTGCGCTGGTTGCGACCCTCGTCGCGATCGTGGTCTCGACCTCCGGCTGGGTCGGCCCCCGCATCAGCGGCATCATTGCGCTGTATCCGGTGGTGTTCTCCAGCATCATGGTGATCCTGCATCCGCGCATCGGCGGCCCGCCAACAGCCGCTGTCCTCGCCAACTCCGCGTGGGGCCTGCTCGGTTTCGGCATGGCGATTGCCGTCATGCACGTCGCGGTGGTGCAGTTCGGCTCGGCCGTCGGTTTGACTCTCGCACTCGGCACCTGCGTCAACTGGAATCTGACGCTGTGGGGGATCGGCCGGCGTGCGATGCGCAAGGCGCGACAGGAGCCGTGAGACTACGGACAAAGGCAACATGGCGTCGCGCGAATACGTTATGCCAAGCTCAATTCGCGCCGATGGGTTGAGGTGGCATCTCCTCAAGCCGTTGAGTGAGAAACATCATTTCAAGTTTTGCCGTGTTTTCCCGGCTTGAACGCCGCGGTTCGTCGCGCGGACAGGCTGATCCATCGGCCGCCGAATCCCGACATTTCTATTAGAACTTTGTTCGAGCTTTTCACGTACGAATTGGATTGCATACCCGCGCGCGATTCCGTCCGCGCAAATCCGGACGAATCTCTGTTCAAGGATCGGCCCGCGGGAACCGCTGATTGAAATACGGCATCGCTGCCGCGCGGTCACTCTGGTTCCGACGGGCGCGTCCCCATCGGTGATTTTCGAGATGGAGATTCTTTGATGTTTGGTCGCAAGTCCCGCAGTGATTCGGACGCACAACTCGCCGCCATCGGACGCTCGCAGGCTGTGATCGAGTTCGCGATGGACGGCACGGTTCTGACGGCCAATCAGAACTTCCTGAAGGTGCTCGGTTATTCCCTCGACGAGATCAAGGGGAAGAAGCACGCCATGTTCGTGCCGGCCGATCAGCGTGATGGTGCCGAATACAAGGCATTCTGGGCGCAGCTGGGCCGCGGCGAACCGCAGGCCGACGAATTCAAGCGAATTGCCAAGGGCGGCCGCGAGGTCTGGATCGAGGCGTCCTACAATCCGGTGCTCGATGATGCCGGCAAGCCCGTCAAGGTCGTGAAGATCGCGACCGACATCACCGCGAAGAAGATCCGGAGCATGACGGAGGCCTCCAAGGTATCCGCCATCAGCCGCGCCCAGGCGGTGATCGAGTTCAAGCTCGACGGCACCGTCGTGACCGCCAACGAGAATTTCTGCAAGGCGCTCGGCTATTCGCTGGCCGAGATCGAGGGCAAGCATCACAGCATGTTCGTCGAAGCTGCCGAGCGCGACCGCGCCTCCTATCGCGAATTCTGGGCCGCGCTGAACCGCGGCGAATACCAGGCCGGCGAGTTCAAGCGCATCGGCAAGGGTGGCCGCGAGGTCTGGATCCTTGCGTCCTACAATCCGCTACTCGACGAGAAGGGCAAGCCGTTCGGCGTCGTCAAGTTCGCAACCGATGTCACCGCGGAGAAGCTGAAGAACGCCGATCTCGCCGGTCAGATCGCGGCAATCGACAAAGCCCAGGCCGTGATCGAGTTCAACATGGACGGCACGATCATCACCGCCAACGCCAACTTCCTCGGCGCGCTCGGCTATTCGCTGGCCGAGATCAAGGGCCATCATCACAGCATGTTCGTCGAGGCCGCCGAGCGCGACGGCGCCGGCTATCGCGAGTTCTGGGCTGCGCTCAACCGTGGCCAGTACCAGGCGGCCGAGTACAAGCGCATCGGCAAGGGCGGCAAGGAGGTCTACATCCAGGCCTCCTACAATCCGATCCTCGATCTCAACGGCAAGCCGTTCAAGGTCGTGAAATATGCCACCGACACCACGCGGCAGGTGCTGGTCCGCATGGGCAACGAGCGCGTCCGCGGCATGATGGAATCGGTCGCCGCCGGCTCCGAGGAGCTCAACGCCTCGGTGCGGGAGATTTCCGAGGCGATGACCAAATCGCGCGAGACCGCGATGAGCGCGGTGGATCAGGTCGCCGCCGCCGACGCCCAGGCGCAGCGCCTCACCGAGGCCGCGCAGGCGATGAGCGGCATCGTCGAGATGATCAACAGCATCACCGGTCAGATCAACCTGCTCGCGCTGAACGCCACGATCGAATCCGCCCGCGCCGGCGAGGCCGGCCGCGGCTTCGCGGTGGTCGCCTCCGAAGTGAAGAGCCTCGCCAACCAGGCCAAGCAGGCGACCGACAAGATCGGCCAGGAGATCGGCAGCCTCAACGGCATCTCCGGCGACGTCGTCAGCGCGCTCGGCTCGATCAAGCAGGCGATCAACAATGTCAGCGAATACGTGACCTCGACCGCCGCCGCCGTCGAGGAGCAGAGCACGGTCACGAACGAGATGTCGACCAGCATGCAGCGCGCGGCCGCGGAAGCCGCGGCGATCGCGGCGCGGGCGTAGGCCAGAATCGTAGGGTGGGCAAAGGCGCGCACTTCGCGCGCCGTGCCCACCATCAATCCTCGAATTCGCATTTGCACGGTGGGTACGCTGCGCTTTGCCCACCCTACGGCGCTTCCTCTCGACGCAGAAAGTATCGTAGCCCGCATGAGCGAAGCGATATGCGGGAACAGTCGTCCCGGATGTCGCTGCGCTCATCCGGGCTACGGCACCGTTACTGCTTCGGCAGCCTGGCCTTCAACGCATAGAGCGCATCGAGCGCCTCGCGCGGGGACATCTCGTCGGGGTGCAGCGCCTTTACCGCGTCCATCAGCAGCTCGGCCTCGCTCGGCGGAGCGGCTTCCGCCGCGGCGCGGGAAGGGACCGCGAACAGCGGCAGGTCGTCCACCAGCGCGCGCGCGGTCTGGCCACGGTCCTGCGCCTCCAGCTTGGAGAGCACGGATTTGGCGCGCGTGATCACCGCGGGCGGCAGGCCGGCGAGCTTCGCCACCTGGATGCCGTAGGAGCGGTCGGCCGAGCCCGGCAACACCTCGTGCAGGAACACGACGTTGCCCTGCCATTCCTTCACCCGCACCGTCGCGTTGAACATCCGCGGCAGCTTTGCCGAGAGCGCGGTCAGCTCGTGATAGTGCGTCGCGAACAGCGTGCGGCAGCGGTTGCTCTCGTGCAGATGCTCGATCGCGGCCCAGGCGATCGAGAGGCCGTCGAAGGTCGCAGTGCCGCGGCCGATCTCATCCAGGATCACGAGCGCGCGCTCGCCGGCCTGGTTCAGGATCGCTGCGGTCTCGACCATCTCCACCATGAAGGTCGAGCGTCCCCGGGCGAGATCGTCGGCGGCGCCGACACGCGAGAACAGGCGGTCGATGATGCCGATCCGCGCACGCGTCGCCGGCACGAAGCTGCCGATCTGCGCCAGCAGCGCAATCAGCGCGTTCTGGCGCAGGAAGGTCGATTTACCGGCCATGTTGGGACCGGTGAGCAGCCAGAGTTGGCCAGACTTTTGTGCTGGGCTTGGCGACAGGTCGCAGGCATTGGCGATGAACGGCTCGCCGTTGCGCTTCAGGGCCTGCTCGACCACGGGATGGCGGCCGGCCTCGATCGCGAAGGCGAGGGAGCCGTCGACCTCAGGCCGCACATAGTTCTCGTCGATCGCCAGCTTGGCCAGCGACGTCGCGACGTCGAGCAGCGCAAAGCCTTGCGCCGCAGCGCGCAGATCGTCGCTGATCTCGAGTGCCTTGGCGCAGAGCTTCTCGAAGATTTCGAGCTCGAGCCCGAGTGCGCGATCGCCGGCGTTCGCAATCTTGGCTTCGATCTCGCCGAGCTCGGAGGTGGTGAAACGCACCTGGCCCGCGAGCGTCTGGCGGTGGATGAAGGTCGCGTTTAGCGGCGCCGACATCAGCTTGTCGCCGTGCTGCGCGGTGACCTCGACGAAATAGCCGAGCACGTTGTTGTGCCGGATCTTCAGGCCCTTGACGCCGGTGTCATCGGCGTAGCGGGCCTGCATCGAGGCGACCACCAGGCGCGAGGCGTCGCGCAGGTTTCGCGCTTCGTCGAGCGCGGGCTCATAGCCCTGGCGCACGAAGCCGCCGTCGCGCTTGATCAGCGGCAGCTGCTCGTCGAGCGCTATCGCGAACTCGGCAGCGAGTGCGCGCGATGGTCGCTTCAGCGCCGCCATCACCGCTGCGATCTCCTGCGACGGCTGGTCGAGCTCGCCAAGCCGCGTCAGTACCTGGTCGGCAGCGATGATGCCGTCGCGCAGGCCGGCGAGATCGCGCGGGCCACCGCGGCCGACCGAGAGGCGGGCGAGCGCGCGCGACATGTCCGGCGCGCCGCGCAAGATGCTGCGGATGTCCTCGCGCGCGGCGGAATCGGCAACGAAGGTGCCGACGGCGTCGAGCCGCCGCGCGATCGCCGGCGCATCGGTCAGCGGCGCGGCGAGACGTTGCGCCAGCAGGCGCGAGCCGGCCGACGTCACCGTGCAGTCGATGGCGTCGAGCAGCGAGCCGCGGCGTTCGCCGGCGAGCGTCCGCGTCAGCTCGAGATTGGCGCGCGTGGCCGGATCGATCGCCATGGTCGCGCCCGAGGCCTCGCGCGCGGGCGGCGACAGCGGCGGGTGTTTGCCGACCTGGGTGCGGTCGACATAGGTGACGGCAGCGGCCGCAGCCGTGGCTTCGAGGCGCGTGAGCTGCGCCAGCCCGTCCATGGTCGCGACCGCAAAGTAATCGCACAGGCGCTTCTCGGCGGTGGCGCCGTCGAAGACGTCGCGGGTCAGCGGCGTCACCGCCGGCAGCTCGCGCAGGGTCTGTCCGAGCTCGCTGTCGTTGTAGAGCGCGTCGGTGACGATGGCCTCGTTCGGGTTGATGCGCGCCAGCGTCGCGGCGAGTTCGCCGCCCGAGACTTCGGTCACCATGAATTCGGCGGTCGAGATGTCGATCCAGGCGAGGCCGAAGCGGTCGCCGCCGGCGGAGGAGCGGGCGCGCGCGATCGCCAGCAGGTAGTTGTTGGCGCGCGCATCGAGCAGCGTGTCCTCGGTCAGCGTGCCCGGCGTCACCAGCCGCACCACGCCGCGGCGCACCACGCTCTTGTTGCCGCGCGCTTTCGCGGCCGCAGGATCCTCGGTCTGCTCGCAGACCGCGACCCGGTGGCCGGCTGAGATCAGGCGGTGCAGATAATCCTCGGAGCGCTCGACCGGAACGCCGCACATCGGGATGTCGGCGCCCTGATGCTTGCCGCGCTTGGTCAGGACAATGCCGAGCGTCCTGGAGGCAATCTCGGCGTCCTCGAAGAACAGCTCGTAGAAGTCGCCCATCCGGTAGAACAGCAGCAGGCCCTGATGCGCAGCCTTGATCTCGAGGTACTGTTCCATCATCGGAGTGACGCGCGCAGCGGCTTCCGCCTGCGGCGCGGGCGTTTCGTCGGGCGGCGGCACGGGTATCGGCTGTTGCATGGTCATGGGCGGCGCAACCTACAAAATTTCGCCTCCTGCTCCTATCGCTTTGGCCGGACAGCGGAGGTTTTCCACGTTGTCCGCAGTGGGAGCGAGGTGCTGCCACATTCTCGGCCGTCATTCCGGGATGCGCCGACAGGCGCAGGCCCGGAATCCATCGGGCCACGCGTCACGCGGACAAATGGATTCCGGGCTCGCGCCAAGTGGCGCGCCCCGGAATGACGGTGCCGCCCGCGAAACCGTCAATTGACCTGCCGCGGGCGCCCTCCTAAAACTCCGCCGACATTGAAGAATTTGGCCGGATCGCGGCATTCAGGGAGAACAACGATGCGTGACGTCTTTATCTGCGATGCCGTGCGGACCCCGATCGGCCGCTTTGGCGGCTCGCTCGCCAAGGTGCGTGCCGACGATCTCGCTGCAGCCCCGATCAAGGCGCTGATGGCCAAGCATCCCAAGCTCGACTGGGCGCAGGTGGACGAAGTCTTCTTCGGCTGCGCCAATCAGGCCGGCGAGGACAACCGCAACGTCGCGCGCATGGCGCTGCTGCTGGCGGGCCTGCCGGATTCGGTTCCCGGCCAGACCCTGAACCGGCTCTGCGCCTCCGGTCTCGATGCGGTCGGCGCCGCGGGCCGTGCCATCCGTTCCGGCGAGATCGAGCTTGCGATCGCCGGCGGCGTCGAATCCATGACCCGCGCGCCCTTCGTGATGGGCAAGGCGCAGGAAGCCTTCTCGCGCTCGGCCGAGATCTTCGACACCACCATCGGCTGGCGCTTCATCAATCCGCTGCTCAAGGCGCAGTATGGTGTCGATGCGATGCCGGAGACCGGCGAGAATGTCGCCGAGGAATTCCAGGTTTCGCGCGCCGACCAGGACGCGTTCGCGATCCGCTCGCAGCAGCGTGCGGGCGCCGCGATCGCCGCCGGCTATTTCGCCGAGGAGATCATCCCGATCACCATTCCCGGCGGCAAGGCCGGCCCTATCACGGTTGACAAGGACGAACATCCGCGTCCCGAGACCACGCTGGAAGGCTTGGCAAAACTGAAGCCAATCGTGCGCAATCCCGGCACCGTCACCGCCGGCAACGCATCGGGCGTCAATGACGGCGCCGCCGCGATGATCCTGGCCTCCGAAGCCGCGGTGAAGAAGCACGGCCTGACGCCGCGGGCGCGCATCCTCGGCCTCGCCTCGGCCGGCGTGCCGCCGCGCATCATGGGCATCGGCCCGGTGCCGGCCACCCGCAAGCTGATGGAGCGTCTCGGCAAGAAGATCAGCGATTTCGACCTGATCGAGCTCAACGAGGCCTTCGCCTCGCAGGGCATCGCCTGCATGCGTCAGCTCGGCGTCGCCGACGATGCCGATTTCGTCAATCCGCATGGCGGCGCCATCGCGCTCGGCCATCCCCTCGGCATGAGCGGCGCGCGCCTCGTGCTTACCGCCGTGCACGGCATGGAGAAGCGCGGCGGCAAGCTGGCGCTGGCCACCATGTGCGTCGGCGTCGGCCAAGGTGTCGCCGTTGCGATCGAGAAGCTGAACTGACGGGACGCGTAGCGTCCCGTCATCCCGGAGCCGCTCGTTAGAGCGGAATCCGGGATCTCGAGATTCCGGGTTCAGCCCTGTCGGGCTGCCCCGGAATGACAGGGAGAAGATTGCGGCATGATCATCGAGCGCGAGCAGGACGTCACGGCCGCAGCCCTGGCGGTAATGGAGCAGACATCCGATCCGCGGCTGCGCCAGATCATGGTCTCCCTGGTCAAGCATCTGCATGCCTTCGTGCGCGACGTTCGCCTGACCGAGAAGGAGTTTCGCGATGCCACCGCTGTCATCGCCGAGCTCGGCAAGCTGACCACCGACACGCACAACGAAGTCGTGCTGATGGCGGGCTCGCTCGGCGTCTCGCCGCTGGTGTGCCTGCTCAACAATGGCGATCAGGGCAATACCGAAACCGATCAGTCATTGCTCGGGCCGTTCTGGCGGCTGAACTCGCCGCGGGTCGAGAACGGCGGATCGATCGTGCGGTCGGAGACACCGGGTGCGCCGCTGTTCGTCAGCGGCCGTGTCGTCGACAAGGAGGGCCGTCCCGTCGCGGGCGCGGAGGTCGATGTCTGGCACGCTTCTCCGGTTGGTCTTTATGAGAACCAGGATCCTGAGCAGGCCGACATGAACCTGCGCGGCAAGTTCACGGCCGACCAGGATGGACGCTTCGCCTTCCGCTCGGTGATGATGGTCGGCTATCCCATTCCGACCAACGGCGTGGTCGGCCGCCTGCTCGAGGCGCAGGGACGGCACCCCTATCGACCCGCGCATCTGCATGCCCTGATCTTCAAGCCCGGATTCAAGGTGCTGATTTCGCAGGTCTACGATCCCGCCGACCCGCATATCGACAGCGACGTGCAGTTCGGGGTGACGCAGGCGTTGATCGGCAAGTTCCAGCGCCACGATACGCCGCACCCGACCGCGCCCGACGTCGCGACGCCCTGGTACTCGCTCGACCACACCTACCGGCTCGAGCCAGGCGAGGCCGTGCTGCCGCGTCCGCCGATCAAATAGCGGCGGCGCAGGAGGCCTAAACCCGCTTCCCCAAATTAGTTATATCCTATAATGATTGGCGGAAGTGTTGACCGGCTGGACCTAAAATGGCCGGGGAGGAGTTCGCCAATGACATTCATCTATCCCGTGGACAGCAACAAGGCGCATCCGCTGCCGCTGTCGCCCGATTACAAGAGCTCGATCAAGCGTGCGCCGAACAAGCCCTTGATCCCGATGCGTCACACGCTGTCGGAACTGACCGGCCCGGTCTACGGCCATGAGACCGTGCGCGAGGGCGACAACGATCTCACCACCCAGCACAGTGGCGAGCCGATCGGCGAGCGCATCATCGTGCACGGCCATGTGCGCGATGAGGACGGCCGCGGCGTACCGAACTCGCTGGTCGAGATCTGGCAGGCCAATTCCTGCGGCCGCTATGTCCATGTCCGCGACCAGCATCCGGCGCCGCTCGATCCGAATTTCACCGGCGCGGGCCGCACCGTGAGCGATGCCGCCGGCTATTATCGCTTCGTCACCATCAAGCCCGGCGCCTATCCCTGGGGCAACCACCACAACGCCTGGCGTCCGGCGCATATCCATCTCTCGGTGTTCGGCCATTCCTTCGTCACGCGGCTGGTGACGCAGATGTACTTCCCGGCCGACCCGCTGTTTCCGTTCGATCCGATCTTCAACTCGGTGCCGGACGAGAAGGCGCGGGCGCGGATGGTCTCCTCGTTCGACCTCGAGAACACCCAGCCCGAATGGGCGTTGTGCTACCGCTTTGACATCGTGCTGCGTGGCAAGAACGCCACGCCCATGGAGAACCACTAACGTGCAGGATTCTGTGAAGCCCGACGGGATCACCCCATCGCAGACCGTCGGTCCGTTCTTCAAATACGGACTGACGCCGACTGGCGAATACGCCTGGAACGACGCGTTCACCAACTCGACGCTGACGCCTGACGTCACCGGCGATCGTGTCCGCATCGAGGGCCGGGTCTTCGACGGCGACGGCGTTGCCGTGCCTGATTGCATGCTGGAGATCTGGCAGGCGGATGCTCAAGGGCGTTTCGCCGACCCGCAGGACAAGCGCGCGCTGCCCAATGCCAGCTTCCGCGGTTTCGCCCGCTGCGGCACCGACAAGGACGGCAATTATTCCTTCGACACCATCAAGCCGGGCGTGGTGCCCGATCCCGATGGCAAGCCGCAGGCGCCGCACATTGTCCTCGCGGTGTTCGGGCGCGGCATGCTCAGGCATCTCTATACCCGCATCTATTTCAGCGACGAGGCCGGCAACGCCGCCGATCCCGTGCTGGCGCTGGTGCCCGCTGAGCGCCGCGCCACGCTGACCGCGGTGCGCGAGGCCGGCAAGCCGGTCTATCGGCTCGACCTGCACCTCCAGGGCGACGACGAGACGGTGTTCTTCGACATGTGAGGCAATGCGTCGCGGCGACTTCGCGTCGCCGCGACGCGCTTCTCATTCAGCGCAATTGCAACCGATGCCCCCGCGATTGAGCGTCAGCCTCGCTGACCTAAAACCGATTGACTGACGGTCCATTCCCGTAGTTCTGCGGAGCTTTTCCTTCCGCAACCTGTCCGCGAAGAAAGTCCGTATTTACCGCAGCGATCTAGGCTCGGTGCGAATTTGATTCGCGCCTGGATTGCCTTATGAAAATTCGTCTGTCGTTATCTTCCGCGATCATTGCGTTCGGCATCGTGCTCGCCATCGGCTTCACCGCGGTCGTCTCCACCAGCCTCTACGCGCTGCGCGAGCTCAAGGTCGGCGGTCCCCTCTATTCCGACATCAAGCTCGGCAACGACCTCATCGCCGACATCCTGCCGCCGCCGGAATATGTCATCGAGGCCTATCTCGAGGCCACCCTCGCGATGCGCGAGCCGGACCAGCTGGCGGCCCATGCCGAGCGGCTGGTCCAGCTCCGCAAGGACTACGACGAGCGCAAGGCTTACTGGGTCGCCTCCAGCCTCTCGGTCGACCTGAAGTCTGCCCTGGTGTCGAAGTCCGATGCCGAGGTGCAGAAATTCTGGAAGGCGTCCGACCAGCTCCTGCCGGCCCTCAAGGCCAAGGACATGGCTGCCGCCGAGCGCACCTATGCGCAGCTCAAGGACGCCTACACCGCGCATCGCGCCGTCATCGACAGCATCGTCGAGAGCGCCAACAAGCAGAATGCCGACATGGAGAAGCTGGCCGCGGACCGCGACAGCTCGATCCTCTATATCCTGCTCGGCGTTTCCGCCGCGGTCCTGGCCTTCATTGCCGCCGGCCTGCTCGGCGTTGCCCTCGGCGTGGTGCGACCGATCGTGCGTATGACCGGCACGATGCAGAATCTCGCGACTGGCGATCTCGCCGCCGACATCCCCTTCGCGCATCGGCAGGACGAGATCGGCTCGATGGCGGGCGCCCTCGAGGTGTTCAAGCAGGGGGCGATCGAGAATTCCCGCTTGCGCGAGGAGCAATTGCAGAACGAGCAGGAGGCCGCGCGCGCCAAGCGTTCCGCCCTGCATCAGATGGCCGAGACGGTCGAGCGCGAAACCGGCCGTTCGGTCGATACCGCGAGCGCCGCGAGCCAGGGCGTGGAACGGGTCGCCTCCAGCCTGTCCGAGATCGCCCGTTCGCTGTCCACGGAATCACAGGCTGTCGCTGCGGCCTCGACGCAGGCACTGGGCAGCTCGCAGACGGTTTCGGCCGCAGCCGAGGAGCTGAGCGCCTCGATCCGGGAGATCGCGACCCAGGTCGCACGCACCTCGACCGTCACGAGGTCGGCGGTCGCGGGCCGTGAGCAGGCGCGTTCGACCATCCAGGCGCTGGCCGGATCGGTGAAGAAGATTGCCGAGGTCTCCGATCTCATCGGCGGCATCGCCGGCCAGACCAACCTTCTGGCGCTCAACGCGACCATCGAGGCGGCGCGGGCCGGCGAGGCCGGCCGCGGCTTCGCCGTGGTCGCAGCCGAAGTCAAATCACTGTCCGACCAGACTGCCAAATCCACCGAGGAGATCACGCGCCTGATCGCCGAGATCCAGGCCTCGACACAGGCGGCCGTGGACGCCGTCGAGGCCATGGGCGGTCACATCGTCGAGATCGATGGCGTTGCGACCTCGGTTGCCGCGGCGATGGAAGAGCAGGATGCGGCGACGCGGGAGATCGCGCGGTCGATTTCCGAATCGGCGTCCGCCGCCAAGGACGTCTCGGCCAAGATCGGCAATGTCAGCCGCGACGCGGCTTCCGTGAACGAGCGCGCCGCGGAGGTCAGGCAGGCGATCGCCGGCATGGCGGCCAATCTCGATCAGCTTCGATCGGTCGTGGTCCGGACCGTGCGGGACTCGACCGCCGCGGCATAAGTCAGTCGGCCGCTGGTGCCCGGGATCGTGATCGTGCAGTATGGCGCGGGACAGGGGCATCGTGGTCATGACACCTCCACAATTGCCGGCGGTCGTTGAGCCCGCCCAACTGACGGCTGCACTGCGCCGGGGCGGCGTGCTGGACGCCGGCGCTGTGCGCGAAGTGAAGGTGCTGCATCAGCGCGACACCGTCGTGTCACATATCGTCAGGCTCGGCCTGCGTTATGTCGGCGAATCCGCCGGCGCTCCGCAGTCGCTGATCCTGAAAATGGCGCATGCTGCCTTCGCCAAGACACTTGCAGATCGCGGCGAGCACGAAGTTGCCTTCTACACGCAGCTTGCGCCGAACATGCCACCGGGACTCGTGCCGCGCTGCTTCGACGGGCATTTCGACGAGGAGAGCGGAGCCTGGCATCTCTTGCTCGAAGACCTCACCGATAGCCATGAACTCGCGACCGTGCCGACACTGCCGCCGTCACGCGATCAGGCGATGGCTATCGTCGCGACGCTGGCGCGCATGCATGCGGCGTGGTGGAATCATGCCAGCCTCGGCGAGACCGTCGGCACTTGGGCGAGCACCGAAGACAGTGCGGCGCGCATGGAGACCTTCGCCGGTCATTACGACCGCTTCGCCGATCAGCTCGGCGACCGCCTCAGCGAGGAGCGGCGTATCCTCTACCGTCGTCTCATCGAGCAGTCGGCCCGACTATCCCAGCGCTACCATTCGCGCCGCCACGTCACGATTGCTCACGGCGATGCGCATACCTGGAATTTTCTGCTGCCGCGCGCCGGCGTCGCGAATACCGTGCGCATCTTCGATTTTGACCTATGGGGCATCAACGTGCCCACCAGCGACCTCGCCTACATGATGGCGATCCAATGGTATCCGGAACGCCGGCAGGCACTCGAGCGGGCGTTGCTCAATCGCTACCACGAGACGCTGCTCGCACATGGTGTAGCCGGCTACACGCGCGGCACGCTCGACCAGGATTATCGCTGGTCGGTGCTCTGGCACATCACCAAGCCGGTCTGGCAGTGGAGCATCGACATCCCACCCGGCATCTGGTGGAACAATCTGGAGCGGGTGATGATGGCGGTCGAGGATTTGGGGTGCGAGGAGTTGTTGGGGTAGCGTGGCGCCGTAACCTCGGTGTCGTCCCGGCGAAGGCCGGGACCCATAACCACAGGGAGAGGTCGTAGCGCGAGCTGCCAACTCCGAGTCTTCGCCAAACCACTTCCTGTGGTTATGGGTCCCGGATCTGCGCTGCGCTTGTCCGGGACGACAGTGGAGATTGCGGCTCGACTGCGTCCTACTCCATCACCGCATGTTCCGGCCCCGCTGCCTGCTTCCGCAGGGTGGCCTTGGTCGAGCCGATCATCAGCGCGAGCGGGATGGTGCAGAGGATGAAGATCATCACCAGCATGTAGTCGTGGGCGAAGGCGATGATCTGCGCCTGCACGCTGACCATCCGGTCGGCCATGGCGCGGCCGGCGTCGGTGGAGAGGTTGATGATGCCGCGCACGTCGGGCATTTGCAGTGCGTGGTTGAACGGGTTGATGTGCTCGGACAGGATCGCATAGGTCCGCCGCGTGCCCTGTGTCAGCTCGGCGATGACGACCGAAATGCCGACCGAGCTCGCGACATTGCGCATCAGGGTCAGCATGGCGGTGCCGTCGGTGCGCAGATGGTTCGGCAGGGTCAGGAACGACACCGTCGAGAGCGGCACGAAGACGAGACCGAAGCCAAAGCCCTGGATGATGCTGACGGTGACGATCTCCGGCACCTGGGTCAGGTCGGTCCAGCCGGTCATCTGGAACAGCGAGCCCGCGGTCAGCGACAGGCCGGTGATGATCAGCGTACGCGCCTCGAAATAGCGCATCATGCGGCCGACCAGCATCATGGCGAAGAAGGTGCCGAAACCGCGGCTCGCCAGCAGCAGGCCGGCGGTGATGATGGGATAGCCGATCACGTTCTGCATGTAGGGCGAGGCCAGCGCCATGGTCGAGAACAGCACGAGGCCCATCACGACCATGAACATGCAGCCGGTGACGAAGTTGCGATCCCGAAACAGTGCAAAGCGGATGAATGGCGTCGACGTCGTGAAGGAGTGTGCGAGGAAGAAATAGAAGGCGACGGCCGAGATAATGAATTCCGCGATGATCTCGTTGGATTCCAGCCAGCCGAGCTGCTCGCCGCGGTCGAGCGCGAGCTGGAGCGCGCCGATCGCGATCGCCAGCGCAGCGAAACCGAGCCAGTCGAACTTGAGACTGAGATCCTTCCCGGTCTCGTCCATGAAGACGATCAGCCCGAGCACGGTGATCGCGCCGAACGGCAAATTGACGAAGAACACCCAGTGCCAGGAATAGGTCTCGGTCAGCCAGGCGCCGAGGGAGGGGCCCATGATCGGCCCCATCATCACGCCCATGCCCCAGATCGACATCGCCTTGGCGCGCTCCTGGAGCGTGTAATAATCGAGCATGACCGACTGCGACAGCGGCACCAGCGCCGCGCCGAACACGCCCTGCAGCAGGCGGAACAGCACCATCTGGTTGATGTCCTGCGCCAGGCCGCACAGCACGGAGGCGAAGGTGAAGCCGGCCGAGCAGATGATGAAGATGCGCTTGCGGCCGAAGCGGTTGGCGATCCAGCCCACCGGCGCCGTCATGATCGCCGCGGCGACGATGTAGGAGGTCAGCACCCAGTTGATCTGGTCCTGCGAGGCCGACAGCGTGCCCTGCATGTAGGGCAGCGCGACGTTGGCGATGGTGGTGTCCAGCGCCTGCATGATGGTCGCGGTCATGGCGCAGATCGTCACCATGTTTCGGCGCAGGCCGGGGACCATCAGGCTGGCATTGGGGCCGGACATTGAGTCAGTCCTTGTCTTAGTCTTTGTCTGAATCTTTGTCTTGGCCCGCGGTCGCCGACAGGCCGAGCAGGCCGGCGAGTGAGCGCTTATGGCCGGTGTCGATGGTGGCATAGACGCTCATGCCGGCTTTCAGCTTCTTCACGTATTTGTCGGTCTCGTCGAAATAGATGCGGATCGGCACGCGCTGCACCACCTTGACGAAATTGCCGGTGGCGTTCTGCGGCGGCAGGATCGCGAACTGCGCGCCGGTGCCGGGCGAGAGCGAGCCGATCTTGCCCTTGAAGACGTGGTTGGGGAACGCGTCGACCTCGAGCGTCACCGGCTGGCCCTCCGTGACATAGGTGAGGTCGCTCTCCTTCGGATTGGCGTCGACCCAGGGATGGGCGATATCGACGATGGAGAACACCGCCGTGCCCGCCGCCACATAGCGGCCGAGCTGGATCTGCTCGACCTGCGCCGCGACGCCGCCCATCGAGGCGCGCACCACGGTGTGGTCGAGATTGCGCTCGGCATTTTCGAGCTTGGATTTGGCCTGCGCGTAGGGCGGGAATTTCTCCAGCGGCAGATCGGTGTCGCCGAGCAATTGCGTCTTGGCGGTCGAGATCTGCTGCCTGACGTATTGTGCGATCGAGCCCGACGTGACCAGTGCGTTCGACGCGTTGTCGAGGTCGAGCTGCGAGCCAAAACTGTTCTTGACCAGCGCCTGCTTGCGCTCGACGTCGCGCTGCTTCAGATCGACGCCCTGCTGGGCGAGGTTCAGCATGTCGCCGTAGATCTTGATGTTGGCGCGAAGGTTGTCATAGGTCGTCTGCGCCTGCATCAGCTGCGCCTTGGCCTCGTCCACCGCGAGGCGGAACGGCACGGGATCGATCTCGAACAGCACGTCGCCCTGCTTGACGAACTGGCCTTCGCGGACGACGACCTTCTCGATCTTGCCGGAGATGTCGGGCGTCACCAGCACCTTCTGCGCGCCGACATAGGCATCGTCGGTGCCGACATAGCGTCCGCCGTGGAGATAGAAGGTGACGCCGCCGATGGCGGCAATCACAGGCAGCACGACCATCAGCAGGAAGCGACGATAGCGGCGCAGGCCAGCGAGCAGGCGGCGGCGCGGATCGGTGCCTGCCTTCTTGGTGGGCTTGCCGCTGTCGGACTTGTGCTCGGGCTGGAACTTGAGAACCTGATCAGCCATAGCGCTGCTCCTTTCGCGCTTGTTCCGCGCCGGATGTCTGGGCCGCGTTACGCACGTTTTCCTTGATTGTTTCGAGTTGGGTGAGGAGACGGTGCGCGTCCGCCGGGCTGATGCCGTCGAGCGCGTTGGCCGTGATCTCGGACCTCAGTCCGCTCATCCGTCCCAGCAATTGCCGGCCGGCCTTCTTGAGATAGAGGCGCTTGACGCGGCGGTCCGAGGCGTCGCTGCGGCGCTCGATCCAGTCGCTGTCGCAGAGCTTGTCGATCAGGCGCGTCAGCGTGATCGGCTGCACCTCGAGCAGCTCGGCGAGTTCCGACTGCTTCATGCCCTCGCTGCGCTCGACCTTGGCCAGCACCGCCCATTGCGCGCGGGTGATGCCGAAGCGCGAGGCCTCCTTGTCGGCATAGACGCGCAGCAGGCGGTAAAGCTCGGCGAGCGTAAACAGGAAGTTCTGGTCCACGGACCCGCGGGTCATGAGCTTGGTCTCCAATAAGCTTGAGATATTATAAGCAAGCTTATGATTATTGTGTGGCGGATTATCGGGACGCAGTCCCGCGGCGTGAGCATGGCTGGCAGCCCTGCCGCCGGTGATGCTTTGGGTTCCATCGCCGAAATGCTAGAAGGCAGGCCGCATGACGCTCGCAAAGCCGGCCTTTCCCGCGCCTGACCATGATCACGGCCGCTGCACCGCGGACGCGCTGGCGCATGCCGAGGAGGTCTGCGAACAGCGCGCGCAGAAATTCACGCCGATCCGCCGCCAGGTGCTGGGAGCCTTGCTCTCCAGCCACCGCCCGCTCGGGGCCTATGAGGTGATCGACGAACTGGCAAAATCGATGGCGCGGCCGGCGCCGATCACGGTCTATCGTGCTCTCGATTTCCTGATGGCCAACGGCCTCGTGCACCGCATCGAGAGCCGCAACGCTTATCTCGCCTGTGCTGCCCATGACCATGACGCGACCTCGGCGGTGGCGTTCCTGATCTGCGAGCGCTGTGGCCTCGTCGGCGAAATTCCCTCGGCCTCCTTTGCGAAGGATATCAACGCCGCGGCGCGCAGCTCGGGCTTCGCGCCAAAGCTGTCTGTGGTGGAGATCACGGGCGTCTGCGCCCATTGTCAGAAAATGTCTTGAAGCAACAACGGCGCAAAGCCGGATATCAGGAAGAAATGCCCGTACCTCAAGCCATCCCGTCCGCCGGCCGTCCTCTCAGCGCCGGCGCCATCGCCCTGATGCTCATGCTGTGCCTGACCTGGGGATTCAACCAGATCGCGGTGAAGCTTGTGCTGCCCGACATCCCGCCGATGCTCCAGGCGATGATCCGCTCCACGGGCGCGCTGCCGGTGCTGTTCATCATCGGCACCCTGCGTGGCGTGAAATTCTTCGAGCGTGACGGGACGTGGAGGGCCGGCCTGATCGCAGGGCTGATGTTCGGCATCGAGTTCGTGCTGATTTTCCAGGGCCTCCGCCTCACCTCCGCCTCTCGCGCGGTGGTGTTCCTCTACACCGCCCCGTTCTTCGTCGCGCTCGGCTCCTACCAGGTGCTCGGCGAGCGGCTTGGCGCCTCGCAATGGCTGGGTCTTGCCATCAGCTTCGCCGGTGTCGCGCTTGCGATTGGCGTGCCGCAGCCCAATGTCGATTCGCATGTCCTGCTCGGCGATCTTCTGATCGTCGGCGGCGCCGGGCTGTGGGCGGCGACGACGCTGGTGGCCAAGGGCACACGGTTGCGCTTCGCAGCGCCCGAGAAGGCGTTGGGCTATCAGGTCGCGACCTCGATCCCGATCCTGGGGTTGGCGGCCTGGCTGTTTGGCGAATCCATCACCCACACGCCAGCGCCGCTGTCTCTCGCCCTGATGGCCTTCCAGGCGATCTGGGTGGTCGGAACCACGTTCACGCTTTGGTTCGCACTGGTGAAGGCCTATTCGGCCAGCAAATTGTCCGCTTTTACCTTCATCACCCCTTTGTTTGGCGTGGTGGGTAGCTATTTCATCATGCACGACACCCTGAGCCTGACATTCGGCGCCGCTGCGGTCCTTGTAATTGCTGGGCTTTTTCTGGTTAACCGTCCCAGCCAAACGGCTGCGGCGCCACGCGATGCATTGCTGAACGTCACCAAAACCTGATATTTGGACGCCATGAACAAGCTCGAAAACACTATCGATTCCGACATCGCGGGCCCCGCGCCCCGGCACCGGACCACCCAGGTCAAGGTTGGCAACGTCGCCGTCGGCGGCGGCGCACCGATCGTCGTGCAGTCGATGACCAACACCGACACCGCCGACATCGACGGCACCATCGCCCAGGTCGCAGCGCTCGCGCGCGCCGGCTCCGAAATGGTCCGCATCACCGTGGATCGCGAGGAGGCCGCCGCCGCCGTCCCGCACATTCGCGACGGCCTCGCCAAGCGCGGCATCACCACGCCGCTGATCGGCGACTTCCACTATATCGGCCACAAGCTGCTCGCGGCCTATCCCGCCTGCGCCGAGGCGCTCGCCAAGTACCGCATCAATCCCGGCAATGTCGGCTTCAAGGACAAGCGCGACACCCAGTTCGCCGACATCATCGAGATCGCGAACAAGAACAATAAGCCGGTGCGCATCGGCGCCAATTGGGGCTCGCTCGACCAGGAGCTCTTGACCAAGCTGATGGACGAGAATGCCGCGTCGCCCAATCCGCGCGACGTCCGCGCGGTGACGCGCGAGGCTATGGTGCAGTCCGCGCTGCTCTCTGCCGCGCGCGCCGAAGAGCTCGGCATGCCCAAGGATCGCATCATCCTCTCCGCCAAAGTCTCGGCGGTGCAGGATCTCATCGCGGTCTATCAGGACCTCGCGTCTCGTTCCGACTACGCCATCCATCTCGGCCTGACCGAGGCCGGCATGGGCTCGAAGGGCATCGTGGCGTCCTCTGCCGCGCTCGGCATCCTCTTGCAGCAGGGCATCGGTGATACCATCCGCATCTCGCTGACGCCGGAGCCCGGCGGCGACCGCACCCGTGAGGTGCAGGTCGGCCAGGAGCTCTTGCAGACCATGGGCTTCCGCACCTTCGTGCCGCTGGTTGCGGCCTGCCCCGGCTGCGGCCGCACCACCTCGACCACGTTCCAGGAGCTGGCGCGCTCGATCCAGGATTTCATCCGAGACGAGATGCCGACCTGGAAGACGAAATACCCTGGTGTCGAGGAGCTCAACGTCGCGGTGATGGGCTGCATCGTCAACGGCCCCGGCGAATCCAAGCACGCCAATATCGGCATCTCGCTCCCGGGCACCGGTGAAGCGCCGGCCGCGCCCGTGTTCGTCGACGGCAAGAAGTTCCGCACGCTGCGCGGGCCCACCATCTCCGCCGACTTCAAGGCGCTGGTGATCGACTACATCGACCAGCGTTACGGCCAGGGCGCCAAGGTGCCGGCGCCTGCGGCGGAGTGATTTCACTCCGCTAGCACCCCACACATCTCCGTCGTCCCGGACAAGCGCGCCTCAAGCGCGCGCCGATCCGGGACCCATAACCACAGGACTGTGTGGTTATGACGGGCTGTCACTCCGAGTCTTCGCCAAACCTAATTCTGTGGCTATGGGTCCCGGATCTGCGCTTACGCTGGTCCGGGACGACGAGCTGTGTTTGCGTTGCAGATTGCACATCCCTCTCCGCGCGTTACGATGACTCCCAATCAACAACGATCGGGAGACACGCCATGAGCTCACTCGCCGGCAAGCAAGGTCCGCGCTATCGCCACGCCGCTGACGACGGCGCGCCCTACGAGACGCTTCAGGTCGAAAAGCTCACGCCCATCATCGGCGCCGAAATCTCCGGCGTCGACATCGGCAAGCTCGTCGATGGCGATGCCCGCTCCAACCGGCAGATGGACGAGATCCACCGCGCGCTTGCCGAAAACCTCGTCATCTTCTTCCGCGACCAGCACATCACGCCGCAGCAGCATCTCGCCTTCGGCCGCAAGTTCGGCGAATTGCATTTCCATCCGGCAGCTCCGCACGAGGACGAAGACCCGGCGCTGATGAAGATCTACGCCGACAAGAACTCGCCGCGTGCCAATGGCGAAGGCTGGCATTCCGACGTATCCTGCGACCTCGAGCCGCCGATGGGCTCGATCCTCTACATCAAGCAATGCCCGCCGCGCGGCGGCGATACGCTGTTCGCCAATATGTACGCAGCCTACGAGGCGCTGTCGGATCGCATGAAGACTTACCTCGACGGGCTCACCGCGCTGCATGACGGCGAACCGATCTATCGCGGGCTCTACGCGAATTACGGCGTCGCCGACCGTCCGTCCTATCCGCACGCCGAGCATCCGGTGGTGCGCACGCATCCGGTTACGGGCAGGAAGGCGCTCTACGTCAATCGCGGCTTCACCCGCCACATCAACGGCATCCCGCGCGACGAGAGCGACGCGATCCTCGCCTATCTCTACCAGCACGCCGAAAACCCGCTGTTCCAGTGCCGCTTCCGCTGGACCGAGAATGCCGTCGCCTTCTGGGACAACCGCTGCACCCAGCACCGCGCGATGTGGGATTACTGGCCGCATACGCGCTCCGGCACGCGCGTGACGGTGAAGGGGGAACGGCCGGTTTAACCCTCTCGTGCCCCGGACGCAGCGCAGCGCTTCTTCAGCGGTGCGCTGCAGAGCCGGGGCCCATTCTAGCGGCAAGCTGGGTCCCGGCTCTGCGTCGCGTCATTTCATGCCGCGCCGCGTCCGGGACACGAGATCATCCTTGCGTTGACGTCTTCCCGCTCTCGCGCCAATCTTCCCGAAAATAAATCGGGAGGGCCAGCCATGCTCCGTGCCGAGGGCAACAAATTCCTGGCCGAGTCCGGTTCCGGAACGGGCTTCGTCGGCCGGCCGCGGATTGCGGCAGCGGAGTAAGGCTTGTCGCTAGGACGTGGCATCGTCGCAATTCTTCTCGTGTCGCTGGCCGCGCTGTTGCTGCCGTCGATCGACGCGGGCCGTGCTGCTCCGGTCCGGAAGGTCGCGAAAGTCAGACCTAAGCCGTCGCCCGCACCAGCCAAATGTGAGGCGCCGAAATTCCGGATCGTCGTGGATGTCGGCCACACCCCGGACTCCTACGGCGCCCTGAGTGCGCGCAACGATCCGGAGTTCGGCTTCAACTTCCGGCTCGCACGGCTCATCACGGCGAAGCTCAAGTCCGAGGGCTTTGCCGCAACCCGCCTGCTCGTCACGGACGGCAAGGCGCGGCCGAGCCTGTTCAAGCGGGTCGGTGCTGCCAATGACGGCCGAGCCGATCTGTTCCTGTCGGTTCACCACGATTCGGTGCCGGACAAGCTGCTCGAGACCTGGGAATTCGACGGTGCGAAGAGCTATTTCAGCGATCGCTTTTCTGGTCACTCGCTGTTCGTCTCCGAGCGCAATCCGCACTTCACCACCAGCCTGAACTTGGCGCGGATGATCGGCAGGCAGTTGAAGGAGCAGGGCCTGCATTACGCCAGCCAATACACCCTGCCGGTGATGGGCCGTTACCGGCGCCAACTGCTCGACAAGGATGTCGGCGTCTACCGCTATGACGGGCTTGTCGTGCTGTCGCAGACGAGAAGTGCCGCCGTGCTGCTCGAAGCCGGCTCCATCATCAATCGCGACGAGGAGATGGAGATGAACTCGGCCGAGCGGCAGGAGATGATCGCAGGGGCCGTGGCAGCGGCGGTCGGGGAGTTCTGCGAGAGGCGGTAGCGATAGGTGGCTGGCGAAGATATTCGTCGTCGTCGTCCTGGCGAAAGCCAGGACCCATTACCCCGACGAGAAGTCGTGTCGCAAACTGACAACCGCGAGTCGTCGCCAAACCCAATCCTGTGGTAATGGGTCCTGGATCAGCGCTCGCTCCGCTCGCTTGTCCAGGACGACGATCGATTGTGGTGACAGGAAGTTACAGCGGCCCGCCCCGATACTCCCGGTTCGCGAGGCTCGCCTCTTCCAGATCCAGATCCCGCTCGATCCGGCGCCTCGTCTCGTCCGTGATCTGGCCGTCGCGGAGGAGGTCGTGGATGAATTTGCGCTCGGCGTCGATCAGGCTGCGGGTCAGTGCGGTGCCTGCGGCTGAGACATCGTGATGGGCGGGATCGAGCGAATCCGGGAGCTGGTTGACGCGGATCTCGTGGCGGGCGCGCAGGAGCCGCATCACCTCGTCGGAGATTTCCCTTTCCGCCGTCAACGCATCGAGCGATTTCAACGCGGCCTCGAGCGCCTGGCGTCGCGCGGCGATCTCGGCCTCGTGCTCGCTGACATGCTCGTGGCGGCCTGCCTCGGCGACGCCGAGCCAGCGCACCACCGGCGGCAGCGTCAAGCCGACGCCGATCAGCGTTACGAAGATGACGCCGAAGGCGACGAACAGGATCAGGTCGCGATAGGGAAAGGCCTCGCCGCCGGGCAGCGTGAACGGCAGCGCCAGCGCCGCCGCCAGCGACACCGCGCCGCGTACGCCGGTGAAAGCGAGCACGAACGGCCATTGCCATGGCGGCGACGGGTCGCGCTCGCGCAGCGATTTGGAGAGGATCCGCGGCAGATAGGTCGCGGGATAGAGCCAGGCGAAGCGCGCGGTCACGATGATCGTCAGAACGACGGCGGTCGCGATCAGGATGTCGTCGAGCGGGAACGCCTTCGATTTCTCGTAGAGCGCGCGCATCTGGAAGCCGGTGAGCAGGAACAGCAGGCCCTCGATCAGGTAGATGATGAGGTCCCAGAAGAAGATGCCCTGCAGGCGCGTCGCCGAAGAGATCAGCAGCGGGCCGTTCCAGCTGACATAGAGGCCGCAGGCGACGGTCGCGATCACGCCGGAGCCGCCGACATGCTCGGGCAGCCAGTAGGAGATGTAGGGCGTGATCAGCGACAGCGTCAGCTCGACCTGGGGATCCCTGGACCATTTGCGGAAGCGAAGGGAGAGCCAGCCGACGCCGATACCGAAGGCGATCTCGCTGGCGACGATCAGCACGAACTCGCCGGCCGCCAGCGGCAGCGAGAAATGCCCGACCATGATCGCGGCGAGCGCGAAGCGGTAGAGGATCAGTGCGGTGGCATCGTTGGCGAGCCCTTCGCCTTCGAGGATGACCAGCAGCCGGCGCGGCATGTTCAGGCGGCGCGCGATCGCTAGCGGCGCCACCACGTCGGGCGGCGCGACGATGGCTCCGAGCAGGAAGCCCACCGTCAAGGGCAGGCCGATCAGATAGTGCGTGGCGGCCGCCACCAGTGCCGCGGTGAAGATCACCGCGCCGACCGCGAGCAGCACGATCGGACGCAGATTGTTCCTGAACTCGCGCCAGCTCATGGCGACGCTCGCCGAGTAGATCAGCGGCGGCAGCACCATCAGCAGCACCAGTTCCGGCGGCAACTCGACCGGCGGCATGCCCGGCACGAAGGCGAGGCCGACGCCGGAGAGCATCAGCAGGATCGCAGGCGCGATGTTGAAACGGCGCGCGACAAGCGCGGTGCCCGCCAGCACCGCGAGCAGGATCAGGAAGGTCTGGAATTTCGCTGCGATCATGGCCTGTCTTCACCCGGAAGCGGCCAAGAGGTCAACATGAGGTCAATGCGGCCGCCTTACGCCAGCCGCTCCGCCACCATGCGTCCGATGCGGGCGAATACGGCCGCGATCTGCGCGGCGTTCGGCGTGCCGCCCTGGGTATAGGCCGCGATCAGGATCGGCGCATCCGGCTTGGTACCAGTCTTGGGCCAGACGACCGCAATGTCGCCTGCTGCGTCCTTGCCGTTGTAGCCGGTCTTGTCGCCGATCTTCCAGTCCGCCGGCAGGCCGCCACGCAGCCGGTTTGCACCGGTCTTGCAGTTCTCCATCCAGTCGGTGAGCTGGACCCGCGATTGCGCCGACAAGGCTTCGCCCAGCACCAGCCGGCGCAGATTATTCGCCATCGCCGCCGGCGTCGTGGTGTCCTGGGGATTGCCGGGCGGCGAGCGGTTGAGCTCGGGCTCGTTGTGGTCGAGCCGCGAGGTGGTGTCGCCGAGCGACCGCCAGAATGTCGTGAGGGCGGCCGGCCCGCCGATCCGCGCCAGCAGCAGATTGGCGCAGGTGTTGTCGCTGAGCTCGACGATCGCCTTGCACATCTCGGAGACCGACATCTTGCCGGCCGCGAGATTTTGCTTGGCGACGGGCGCGTAGTCGAGCAGGTCGGCCTGACCGTAAGCGATCATGGCCGCAAGTTGCTCCTCGCCGCGATCGACCCGCGCCAGCAAGCAGGCCGCGAGCGAAGCCTTGAAGGTCGAGCACATGACGAACCGCTCATCGGCGCGCCAGGCGAGCTTCTTGCCGGTCGCGAGATTTTCCGCATAGAGCCCGATCCGCCCGCCGCTTTCGCGCTCATAGGATTCGAGTTCAGGCGGCGCCTCTGCGGCCAGCGCGGGAGAAGCGGCGATCCAGGCGAGCGAGACGAGCAGGGAACGGCGGTCGAGAAGCATGGGGGACTTTCAGGTGAGTAGAGGCGGGAAATGTAGCGGATGCTGCATCCGCGTCGTCATTGCGAGCGAAGCGAAGCAATCCAGTCTGTCTCCGCGGAGAGATTCTGGATTGCTTCGCTTCGCTCGCAATGACGGAGAAAGGAGGGCGAGCGCGGCAGATCTTGGGCAGCGGGAAGTTGAGAGCCCCTCACTCCCTCAGGTCATACCTGTACGATTTCGACACGATCTGCCAGCCGTCGGCGAGCTTCATCGCCACCAGATAGTCGGTGAAATAGCGCGGCGGCAGCTGGCAGCGGACCTTGATGAAGGCGGTCTTGTCGTCGGAGCGGTCGATGGTGACGATGAAATCCTCGCGCGGCTTGCCCTCGGCCTTGCCGGAGGGGCGCTTGCGCACGCGGTCGAGCCAGTCGGGCACGGTCAGGACCTGCAATTCGCCCTTCTCGACCCAGCGCAGATCGGCGGAGGGATGGAAGATGGCGCCGAGCTTTTCGGCGTCGCCCTCGTAGAGCCCATCGAAATAGGATTGCACGACGGCTTCGACGCTCGATCGGTTCTGGCTCATGGGTCATCCCTTTGCATGATGGCTTCGGCGGAACTTAGTCGTACACATTGAAATGCGCTATGGGTGTGTCAGCCATTTGCGCGAAGGCGCCTGCCATGACCGGATCAGAAAATTCGAACGCTCGCATTCTGCGCGGCGAATGCTATTGCCGCACGGTGCGCTTTGAGGTGGCCGACGCCTTCTCCTATGCGATGAACTGTCACTGTTCGAACTGCCGCCGCACCACTGGCTCGGCCTTCAAGCCGTTCGCCGGCATCGCGCAGGACAAGCTCCGCATCGTCCAGGGCGATGACCAGCGCATGATCTACGGGGACGACACCACCCATGACGCCCACTGCGCCCGCTGCGGCTCGCTGCTCTATTCCCGGGTGCGGGAGGGAAAATGGATGCATGTCGCCATGGGAACCCTGGTCGATGCGCCCTCGATCCGGCCGAGCGCCCATATTTTCGTGGGCTCGAAGGCGCCCTGGTACGAGATTACGGACAATCTGCCGCAGTATCGGGGGCATGTCGGCGATCCCTAGAGGGAACCCGGCGCGCGCCCGCTTATGTCGCCGAACCCCGACCGAGCTGGCGCGACAAACATAGAGGGTCTTTCGGCCTGTCGTCGATGCCGCCTTCGTGACCTCCATCACAAGCCCCGGCGATGGGTCCTGCTAAAGCGATCCCAAAGGGGCCTAGGGCCCCGAATTTCGGAAGTCGTGTCATGCGCAACCTGCTCAGACTTTGCCCGCTTCTCCTTGCTGCCGCGCTGCTGTTTGGCACTGATCCCGCTTTTGCCGGAAAGCGCGTCGCACTGGTGCTCGCCAACTCGGCCTATCAGCACGCGCCGTCGCTGGCCAACCCCGTCAATGACGGTGCGGTGATGGCGAAGACGCTGAAGGAGGCCGGTTTCGACGTCGTCGATTCCCGGCACGATTTGTCCGCCCAGGATACGCGGCGTGTGCTGCGCGACTTTGCCGACGCGACCCGCAATGCCGACATTGCCGTGGTTTACTATGCCGGTCACGGCATCGAGGTCGAAGGCTCCAACTATCTGATCCCCGTCGACGCCAAGCTCGAGCGCGACACCGACGTTTACGACGAAGCGCTGTCGCTCGACCGCATCCTGGTCGCGGTCGAGCCCGCCAAGCAGCTTCGCCTGGTGATCCTGGACGCCTGCCGTGACAATCCCTTCGGCAAGACCATGAAGCGCACGATCGCCTCGCGCGGCATCGGCCGCGGCCTCGCCCAGGTCGAGCCGACCAGCCCCAACACGCTGATCGCCTATTCGGCCAAGGCCGGCTTCACGGCGCAGGACGGTGACGGCGCCAACAGCCCGTTTACGGTCGCGCTGTCGAAGCATCTGACGACGCCGGGTCTCGATGTCCGCCGCGCCTTCGGCTTTGTGCGCGACGACGTGCTGAAGTCGACCGGCAACAAGCAGGAGCCGTTCGTCTATGGCTCGCTCGGCGGCGACGATGTTCCGCTGGTGCCGGTCAAGGCGGTCGCTGCGGCGCCCGCGATGCCTATGGCGAACCCGCAGGCCGACATCCGCCGCGACTACGAGCTCGCGCTCCAGGTCGGCAACAAGCCGGCGTGGGAAGCCTTCCTCGCCCAGCACCCTGACGGCTTCTACGCGAATCTCGCCAAGCTGCAGATCGACAAGATCCAGGCCGAGCAGGCCCACGCGGCGGCGATCGAGAAGGCGAAGCAGGCCGAGGCCGAGCGCGATCGTCTTGCCGCTCTCGGCGCGCAGAAGGAGGCGCAGGCCAAGGCCGCGGCCGATGCAAAGGCTGCCGAGCAGGCCCAGCTTGCCGCGCAGAAGGCGAAGGAGCAGGCACAGCAGCAGGCGGCCGCCGCCGAGCAGCAGCGCGTCAATCTCGCTGCCGCGGCGCCGAGCACTGCGCCGGCCAGCACCGCGAGCCCGGCCGGCACCAACGTTGCCTCGCTGACGCCGGCGACCAATCCGGCCGATCTCAGCCGCTCGGTGCAGACCGAGCTTGGCCGGGTCGGCTGTTTCTCCGGACAGGCCGACGGCAACTGGAATACGTCCTCGCAGCGCTCGCTGTCGCAGTTCAACCGCTATGCCGGCACCAAGCTCGACGTGAAGGTCGCAAGCACCGACGCGCTCGACGCGGTTAAGTCAAAACCGTCGCGGATCTGTCCGCTGGTTTGCGAGCACGGCTTCAAGGCCGACGGCGACAAGTGCACGAAGATCGTCTGCCGTGACGGCTATGCGATCAACGACGACAATGAATGCGAAAAGCAGCGCGCCGCCAAGTCGGCCAAGCCCGCGACCGCGAAGCGCGATGATGGCGATGAACGACCCGCCCGGCAGCGTCGCCAGGCCGGCGGTGCGGCTGCGGGCGGTTATGGTGCCGCTGCCGGCATTGCTGCCGCCGCCGGTGCCAGCCGTCCCTCGGGTGGGCAGGTGTTCTGCAACAGCGGCGGCTGCCGTCCGGTCAGCCGCGGCTGCCATCTCGAATTTCGCGGCGGCGGCGGTCCCGGCAACGACGCCAATGTCGAGGTTTGTCGCTGACACCACTAGGCCGGGACGACAATTAGTTTGAAATCGCGCTTGCCGCGATGTTCACCGTCAGCGCCAGCAAGGCCGTGTTGTAGATGAAGGACACGATGCCGTGGGCGGTGGCGGTGCGGCGGATGGACTTGTCGGTGATGCCGACGTCGGAGACCTGCGCGGTCATGCCGATGACGAACGAGAAATAGACGAAGTCCCAATAGTCGGCATGGTCCTCCTTGTCGCCGCTCGGGAATTGCAAGCCGCCCGGCTTGGCGTTTCGGTAGTAGTCGTGCGCGTAATGCAGCGCGAAGGTCGTGTGCACGGCGGCCCATGACAGCGCGATCGTGGTGATCGCGATGGTCAGCTCCAGCGCCCCGCGATGCGGCGTGCCGAGCTCGGAGACGATCGCCGCGATGCTGGCGAAGGCACCGGTCGCCGTCACCAGCAGGATCACGAAGCGGCCGTCGTCCTGCATCGCGGCGGCGCGGCGGATGTGCTGGTGGTCGTTGCACAGCATCATCGCATAGACCAGCACGAGATAGACGGCGATCAGCGCATCCCAGCCGAACAACAGCCGCGTCACGAGCCGGTGCGAGCCCGGCAGCAGCAGGCTGACCAGGATGCCGGCCGCGAGCGCAATGAAGGTCCGCGGCCGTGCATAGATCAGCCGCACCGGCCGCGACATCCGGCGGAAGCGGGCGAGGACGGGATCTTCTTTTTCCATCACTGCTAACGCTCTCGGAGAGGAGGTCTGCCGTGGCCGCGGCGGCGCTGTGCTCCCTCCCCCGCTTGCGGGGGAGGGTTGGGGAGAGGGTGTCTCCACAAGCGAGAACCCCCAAGAGGAGAGAGCCCTCACCCGGCGCTTCGCGCCGACCTCTCCCGCAAGCGGGAGAGGTAAAAACCCAACGTCAGCTCTTCCGCTCGGCGACGAAGCGCGCGGCGGCCTGCAGCACGGCGGCGCGATCGCCGAAGATCGACACCGCGCTGTCGGCGCGCGCGAGCAGGTCCCGCACGCGCTGCTTGGCGCCTTCGATGCCGAGCTGGGTGACGAAGGTGGTCTTGCCGAGCGCGGCATCGGCGCCGGCCGGCTTGCCGAGCGCGGCCGCATCGCCTTCGACGTCGAGCAGATCGTCGGCGATCTGGAAGGCTTCGCCGAGCGCGCGGCCGTAATCGTCGAGCGCCTGATATTCTTTCTGCGAGGCCTGGCCGAGGATCGCGCCGGCGATGCAGCCGTAGCGCAAGAGCGCGCCGGTCTTCATCTGCTGAATGCGGGCGACATCGATCGGCTCGTTGCCGCCGAAGCGGCCTTCGCCGGCGAGATCGAGGATCTGGCCACCGACCATGCCGCCGATGCCGGCGCAGCGCGCCAGCGCGCGTGTCAGCAGCAGCCGCACATTGGCGTCGCGATGGATCTCGTCGCGGGTGACGATGTCGAAGGCGAGCGTGAGCAAGCCATCGCCGGCGAGGATCGCGGTGGCGTCGTCGGTCTGCTTGTGCAGGGTGGGGCGACCGCGGCGCAGGTCGGAATTGTCCATCGCCGGCAGATCGTCATGGATCAGCGAGTAGCAGTGGATGCATTCGAGCGCGGCGCCCACGAGCAGCGCGGCTTCGCGCGGCACGCCGAACACTGCTGCGCTCTCGACCACCAGGAACGGCCGCAGGCGCTTGCCGCCATTCAGGCTCGAATAGCGCATTGCGTCCATCAGTCGCTTGGGCCGGGCGATCTCATCGTGCAGGATGTCGTCCGACAGCAGGCGCCCGAGCAGGGCTTCGGTATCATCAGCGGTCTTGTCCAGACGTTTGGCGAAATCGGACGGGGACGTGCCGGTCATCAAGAAAGGCTCCAGAACTAAAATTCGGCGGGACAATCCTTTATGCGCCCGCCCCAGTCAATCGTTTGGAAGGCCTAAAAAGTGCTGGAAAAGGCCCGAATTATCACAGACTTAATGGTCCAGCCCGTGGCCGCGGTTCAGTTTGCGCCGGAAAGGTCGATTTGCGCATCGTCAAAATCCTGCTGGTGGTGCTCGCGGTCGCAGTCCTCGCACCCTACGTGATCGCGCCGTTCTACCGCGCCGGTCATCCGGTTTCGACGCTGATGGCCTGGCGCAGCTTGCGGGGCGCGCCGATGCAGCGGGAGTGGATCGATCTGGCTGATATGTCGCCCTATCTGCCGCGCGCGGTGGTGGCGGCCGAGGACGCCCATTTCTGCAAGCATCGCGGCATCGATTGGGGCGCGCTCCGCGAGGCGATCGACGATGCGAAGGAGGACGGCACCCCATTCCGGGGCGCCTCCACCATCACCCAGCAGGTGACGAAAAACCTGTTCCTCTGGCAGGGGCGCGATTTCATCCGCAAGGCGCTCGAATTTCCGCTGGCGCTGTGGATCGACCTTGTGCTGCCCAAGCCGCGGATCCTGGAAATTTACCTCAACATCGCCGAGCTCGGCCCCCAGGGCCAGTTCGGGGTGGAGGCGGCCAGCGCCTATGCCTTCGGCAAATCGGCCGAAAACCTCTCGCCCCGGGAGGCCGCGCTTCTGGCCTCGATCCTGCCGAATCCGGTCAAACGCAGCGCCCGGACCCCGGGACCGGGTGTCCGGCGGCTGGCGGCCACCTATATGGCGCGGGGGCAGGCGAGCTCGCTTGTGACCTGCTGGCGCGAAAATCGCTGATTCCGGGCCCTTTTTGGGCGCATTTTCCGGGCCAAAAGCCTAGCTTTACGGCCAGCCTTCCTCTATAAGCCCGGCCTTGATCGGCATTCAGCTCGCCTCGTATTGCGGGTGCTGAGCCGTCCCCTCCGGACGATGCCCCGATAACACCAATCCCTAGAGGATATTGAAATGGCCGTTCCGAGAAGAAAAACCTCGCCGTCGCGCCGTGGCATGCGCCGCTCGGCAGACGCCATCAAGAAGCCGACCTATGTGGAAGACAAGGACTCCGGCGAACTCCGTCGTCCGCACCATCTCGACCTCAAGACCGGCATGTACAAGGGCCGTCAGGTCCTGAAGAAGAAAGAGTCCTGAGGTCGGACTCTTCTTCGGGCAGGGTTATCCTCAATCAGGATGATGTGACCTGCCTGATTTCGGCCAACCCATGAGATATGACGGTGACGGCGGCGGAGCCAATGCTTCGCCGCTGCATTGTTCTGTCCGGATATCTTGATCGAGAAGGCATTTCGCCGATGGTCGGTTTCCCGCTGCTCCTGATTCCGCTCGCGGTCTACAACATCATCGCCTTCCTGATGCCCAGCGTGTCCTTCTCGGACGTGCTGTTCAAGGTACCGATGATTACGGGCGAGGCCTGGCCGGTCACGCTCGCCGATCTTCTGCTCGCGCTCGGCGTGGTGCTGCTGCTGCTCGAGGTGGTCAAGGGCGCGCGGCCCGGCTCGAAATTCCTGATGGACCATCTGCTGTCGCTGATCGTGTTCGGCGCGGCCGCCGCCGAATTCGTGATGTGGCCCAAATTCGGCAACTCCACCTTTTTCCTGCTGGTGCTGCTGGCGATGGCCGATTTCCTCGGCGGCATCGCCCAGCGCACGCGCCGCCGCGTCACCTATGTCGCTGAGACGACAGTGCCGGCGCCGCGCAAGGCCAAGCGCCAGGCCGAGCCGCCGGCCGAGGAAGCCGTCGCCGAGTCCAATTTCAGGCCGCTGTCCGAGCAGCAGGCGCCGGTCGCGCCGCCTGCGCCCTCCGCACAGTCGGTCGCCGAATCCGTGCTGATGGATCATCCCGCGCCGAAGCCGGTGAGCCCGCCCTCGCCGGAAATCCCCACGCCGCATCTGCAGCCGGGCAACGGTACGCCGTCATCCCCCGATACGCCGCGCTGATCACCTAAGTCTGTCGCCGCAATGTCGGTGCGCTCCCTCGCCCCGCGGGGAGAGGGCTGGGGTGAGGGGGAGGCTCCACGGGGACGGTGAGAGTTGGACTCGCGGAGAGTCCCCCCGCAAGCGGGGCGAGGTGAAGTGAATTCGCCTGCTTATCAGGCCACCTGCCGCGTGCGCGCGGTGACGCTTCCGAGCGGGCGCTTGCTGCCATAGGCCATCCGCGCATCTTCGGACGAGCCGCGGCGGAGCCGGCTGGTCTGGGGCAGGTGCTCGGCATTGGCGATCAGCTGGGTGACGAAGCTCGGATCGGGGCGCGGCACCGGCACCTTGTGGAGCCATTGCACAGTCGGGATCAGCGGCACCAGAGCCGTGCCCATGCTGCCTGCCGCCTCATCCGATCGATCCGTACTCAACATCGCGATCACCGTTGATCCGGCGGACATTGTCGCGTTTCGGGACGCGGGCGCCGGTGCGTGTCAGTACTCGCAAGGCCTATGCCGGACGGGCCGGTTTGGTTCCCACCTCGCTTCACAACGTGGTTTCCAAATTGTTTATCAACTTTGCCTAGGGTCCAAGCCGAATCTGGCTTTATCCTGTGTTGGCTCAGGACTCCCGCTGTCCCGAAATGAGGCGATTTTGACCCCTGCATTGCCGCAAGCCTCCGACATCCTGGCCGCCCTCGGCCAGGCCGTGTTCGCCTGGGACATCGCCAGCGACGTCATCGTCTGGGGTGAGCAGGTCAGCGCCGTATTCCCCGGCATTCCCGCCGAGCGGCTCGCAACCGGCGCCGAATTCGCCAAGCTGATCGAGCCCGCGCAGTCGCTGCGGACCGCCGCGCTGGCGCAGACCTCCCCCGTGCACGGCACCGACGGCACGCCCTACCGGGTCGAGTACGGCGTGCGCATGAGCGCCTCCGATCCCGTGGTCTGGATCGAGGAGACTGGCCGCTGGTTCGCCGGCCCCGATGGCCGCCCCACGCGTGCGATCGGCTCCGTCCGCATCAACAATGAGCGCCACGCCCGCGACGAGGAATTGACCAAGCTCGCCCGGCTCGATCCGCTGACCGGCGAACTCAACCGCTCCCATCTGATCGCGGCGCTGGCCGAGGCGATCGAGGAGACGACCCGCTTCCGCTCGACCGCGGCCTTCATGCTGGTCGGCATCGATCACCTCGCCCGCGTCAACGACGCTTTCGGCTTCGATGTTGCCGATGCGGTCATCCTCGACATCGCCAAGCGCATCCGCGCGCGCCTGCGCGGCGGCGACGTGCTCGGACGCTTCTCCGGCAACAAGTTCGGCCTGATCCTGAAGAACTGCACCGTCGACGACATGAACGTCGCCGCCGAGCGTTTCCTCGCCGGCATCCGCGACGAGGTGGTGCCGACGAAATCCGGTCCGGTCTCGGTCACCGCCTCGATCGGCGCGGTCAGTCTGCCGCGCTATGCCCGCAACACCGACGAGGCGGTCAACCGCGCCCATGAGACGCTGGATGCCGCCAAGCGCCGGCGGGCCGGCTCGTTTGCGGCATGGCGTCCGGATGCCACGCGCGATGCGCAGCGCCGCGTCAATATCCGTGTCACCGACGAGATCGTCACGGCGCTGAACGAGCGCCGCATCAAGCTCGCCTATGAGCCGGTGGTCGCAGCCGTCTCGCGCCAGCGCGCATTCCACGAATGCCTGGTGCGGATGGATCAGGGCGACGGCCAGGTGCTGCTCGCGCCCGACATCGTGCCGGTCGCCGAGCGGCTCGGCCTCATCCGCCTGGTCGATCACCGCGTGCTCGAGCTCGTGGTCGCCGAGCTCGCGGCCGCGCCAGAGGTCAGCCTCAGCCTCAACATCTCGCCCGACACCACCATGGATCCGGACTGGTGGGCGGGAATCGAGTCGCTGATGCTGGCCCATCCCGGCGTCGCCGAGCGGCTGATCGTCGAGATCACCGAGACGGTCGCGATCCAGGACATCGATGACGTGCGCGGCTTCGTCACGCGGCTGAAGAATTTCGGCAGCCGCATCGCCATCGACGATTTCGGCGCCGGCTACACCTCGTTCCGAAACTTGCGCAAGCTCGGCGTCGACATCGTCAAGATCGACGGCGCCTTCGTGCAGAACATCACCCACTCCGCCGACGATCGCGCCTTCGTCCATACCCTGATCGACCTCGCCCGCCGCCTCGATATCAAGACCGTCGCCGAATGGGTGCAGGACGAAGAAGCCGCCAACATGCTGCGCGACTGGGGTTGCGACTACATCCAGGGCCGCCTGATCGGGCTCGCGTCAGCGGAGCGGCCGTGGAACGTGGCGGCCGATAGCGTGCTGCCCGCGGCGGGATAGGGATCACCCCGCCAATCCCTCGACACTACGGGCCAAACCACATGCGCCGGATCAGACCGTCCCTGCGCACGAATTGATGGTACAGGGCAGCACCAGCGTGGAGGATCAGCAGGGCGACCAGCACGCGTGCGCCGATGCCGTGCGGGAAGCGAGGCCGGTAGCTCCAGAAATCCGGCAGCGCGCCGCTTCCACCGAAGATGGTCGAGGCCGCGCCACTGAGCGCCATCATGCCGATCCCGCTGGCGATCATGCCGAGGATGACGACGTAGAAGGCGAGATGCACGGCTTGCGCGCTGCGTGCCTGCCAGTGCGGTGATCCGCCGACCGCAACGGGCTTTCGATCGAAACCCCACCACCAGACCACGCGCGCCAAGGTCAGAGCGAGCACGGCGATTGCGATCGGGACATGCGCCCGCAGGATCGCCGCCTTTGCAGCCGCATCGGTTACGTCCGCGGCCCGGAATCCCGATGCGAGAAGAAGGATGATCAATGCCGCGGTGAGCCAATGGATTGCAATGACCATGGCGCCGTAGCGATCCGCCGTGCTCTTCAGCCTCATGCCGCAGTCCTCCTTTCGACGTGTCGCAGGTCAGCCGACGCAGATGCCGGGCACCGCGACCTTCTGGAACAGATGAGGGGAGGCGCTTGCCGATGCCGGGTAGGCGGAAATCTTCTTCCGAAACTCCGGGTGGGTGAACGCGGCGCGGAAATGCGCGTTGGACTCCCACACTGCGTAGTTCAGATAGGTCGGGCTGTCGCCGATGGCGCGGTGAAGCTGGGTGGAGATGAAGCCGGGCTGCCGCTTCATAAAGACGGCGTCGTCCTGCCACGTCTTGAGGAAGCTCTGCTCATCTTCGGGGGCGAGTGTGAATACGTTCACGAGCACCACGGGGCCGGTTTCGAGCGCGATCTGGCGGTCGATCGGGAAGGCAGGGTCGAGGGGACGCATATGGGGCATGACATTACTCCGGTCAATTTGGTATCATCATGTCAATTCGACGGTCGTGATATAGTCAATTGACATTATGATGTCAATACGGAACATTGGTGCCAAATGAGCAAGACTAAGCGGACCCCGCCGGGCGAAGCCCTGACCGGCCTCGTCCTCGACCTGTTCCGGGCCAACGGCCTGCTTCTGACCGCCGGTGATCGGCTGGTCGCCACGCTCGGCCTCACCAGCGCGCGCTGGCAGATTCTGGGAGCCATCGTCGCCGCCGAGCGTCCGGAGCCGGTCGCCTGGCTCGCGCGCAATCTCGGCGCCAATCGCCAGAACGTGCAGCGCATCGTCAACGACCTCGAGCGCGATGGCCTCGTTGTGTTCGAGGTCAATCCGCATCATCGCCGGGCGCAGCTCGTGGTGCTCACCGAAAAGGGCCAGCAGATCTTTGACGCCGCCGGCCGCTTGCAGGCCCCTTGGGTCAACGGCTTGGCGGATGGTCTGTCAGTGAAGGAGATCGAGACGGCCCATCGCGTGATTAGCGCTCTGCGTGACCGGCTTGAAGAAACCGGCGAGGGTTGATTGCTGCGCCTCTCGCGCAGATGCCGTAGCGTGGGCAAAGCGCAGCGTGCCTACCCCCTCTCTCCAACTCAGGCAGATCGTGGGCACGGCGCAAGTGCGCCTTTGCCCACCCTACGAGACCTTCACGCCCCCTCATCCAGCGCCACCAGCTCGCGCTTCTTGCGCAGTGACGGCAGCAGCGGCGCGATGAGCAGCACCAGCGCAAGCGTCAGGCAGGCCGCCGAGATTGGCCGCTGCACAAAAGTCCAGAGATCGCCCTGCGACAGGATCAGCGACTTGCGCAAATTGTTCTCCAGCATCGGTCCGAGCACGAAGGCGAGCACCAGCGGCGCCGGCTCGTAGCCGAGCTTGCGCATGAAATAGCCGATGATGCCGAACGCGATCATCACATAGACGTCGAACACGTTGTTGCTCGAGCAGTACACGCCGAGGATCGTGAACAGGATGATCAGCGGGAACAGGATGTTGTAGGGCAGCTTCAGGAGCTGCACCCACATGCCGATCATCGGCAGATTGAGGATCAGCAGCATGACGTTGCCGATATACATGCTGGCGACGATGCCCCAGAACAGGCCGGGGTTTTGCGTGATCAGCAGCGGGCCCGGCTGCAGGCCGTGGATGACGAAGGCTCCGAGCAGCAGCGCCATCACCACGTTCGGCGGAATGCCGAGCGTCATCAGTGGAATGAATGCGCCGCCGGCCGCCGCATTGTTGGCCGACTCAGGGCCCGCAACGCCCTCGATCGCGCCATGGCCAAAACGCTCCGGCGTTTTCGACAGCCGCTTCTCCAGCGCATAGGACGCAAACGAGGCCACCACCGCGCCGCCGCCCGGGAGAATGCCGAGCAGGAAGCCGAGCAGCGTGCCGCGCGCCACGGGGCCGGCGCTCGCCTGCCAGTCCTCCTTGTTGGGCAACAGCTGCGTGATCTTCGCGTTGATGATGTCGCGCCTGATCGCCTGCTCGGTGTTGAGCAGCACCTCGGCGACGCCGAACAGGCCCATCACCACGGGGACGAGGCCGATGCCGTCGATCAGCTCCATGCGGCCGAAGGTGAGGCGCGGCTGCGCGGTGATGCTGTCGAGCCCGATCAGCCCGAGCACCACGCCGATGCAGGCCATCAGCAGAGCCTTCGGCATCGAGCCCTGGGTCAGGAAGGTAAGCACCACGAGGCCGAGCACCATCAGGCTGAAATACTCGGCCGGGCCGAACGCGATTGCGATGCTGGCAAGCTTTGGGGCGACCAGCATCAAGGCGACCAGCGCGAACGTACCGGCGATGAAGGAGCCGAAGGCGGAGATGCCGAGCGCAGGGCCGGCGCGGCCCTGCTTGGCCATCTGGTGGCCGTCGATGCAGGTGACGACGGAGGCCGCCTCGCCGGGGATGTTGACCAGGATCGAGGTGGTCGAGCCGCCATACATCGAGCCGTAATAGATGCCGGCCATCATGATGATGCCGGATTCCGGCGTGCCCGAGAGCGTCACGGGCAGCAGCAGCGACATCGCCGAGATCGGCCCGATGCCCGGCAGCACGCCGACCAGCGTGCCGATGAAGACGCCGATGAAGCAGTAGAGCAGGTTGATCGGGAGCAGGGCGACGCCAAACCCGTGCGCGACGTTGAGCAGCGTATCCATGCGGTCAGCCGATCCCGAACAGGCCGGAGGGCAGCTGGATCAACAGCAGCCGCTTGAGCACCCACCACATCCCTGATGGCACCAGCACGGCGATCGGGATCGCCAGCGTCCAGCGCACGGGATCGATCAGGCGCAAAAGAAGTAGCAACAACGGGATCGACGACAGCAGGAATCCCAGCGGCTCCAGCGCGAAGGAGAACACCGCGAGGCAGGCAATGACGAGGAGCGGCTTGCTCCAGCGCACGTTCTCCCAGCGCGAGGCCAGCGTCGGTCCGCCCTCGGTGATCGCCGAGATGATGATGGAGCCCGCGAACACACACATCAGGATGCCCGTGTAGAACAGCACATAGCCGGAGCCGGGATCGTTGATGGTGCCGAGCTTCAGCTTCAAGCCCTGCCAGATCACGAAGCCGCCGAGTGCCAGCCCGATCAACCCGCCCCAGAGCTCGGAGTTGTTGAGGCGGAGTTTGACGTTGGTTTGGTTGGTCATCGCTATCCTCTCGTGCCCCGGACGCCGCGCAGCACGAAGTGATGCGCTGCAGAGCCGGGGCCCATGAGTGTGGACGAAAAAGATGGGTCCCGGCTCTGCAGTGCACCGCTGAAGAAGCGCTGCACCGCGTCCGGGACACGCGTGTGGCCCAGCCCTACTTCTTCGCGAGCCCGAGCGTGTCGATCACCTTGCGCTCGGACTCGGTGACCTCGACGACGAACTTCTTGTAGTCCTCGGTGTTCTTATAGTTCGGCACCATGTCGTATTTGGCGAGCGTTGCGATCACCGCGGGATCCTCGACCGCTCTCTTGAAGGCGTCGTGCAGCTTGGCGACGATCTTTGGATCCATGCCCTTCGGCCCCGCGATGCCGAACGGGGAATCATAGACCATGGGATAGCCGAGCTCCTTCAGCGTCGGCACATCGGGATAGTTCGGCGACCGCGCGCCGGTCCACACCATCAGCAGCTTCAGCTTGCCGGCGTCGACCAGCGGCCGCCAGCCTGTCGAATCCGCCTGCAGCATCGTGTGCTGTCCCAGTACGGCCGCGTTGGTCTCGGCGCCGCCCTTGAACGGCACCTGCGTGAGCTTGATGCCGGACATCGCCGCGATCTGCTCCATGCCGATATGCAGCGAGGTGCCGGTGCCCGGCGTCGCATAGGTCACCTTGCCCGGGTTCGCCTTCGCGAACTCGACGACGTCCTTCCAGGACTTGAACTGCGATTCCGTGCTGGTGGTCACGCCGAAGGTGTAGCCGGTGAGGTGGATGATATAAGTGAAGTCCTTCGCCGGATCCCATGACACCTCCTGCATCAGGGGGAGGCGGAACACGGTGATCGGAATCTGCGAGATGGTGTAGCCGTCCGGCTTTGCTGCGGCGGCCATGGTCGCGGGGCCGACCGTGCCGCCGCCGCCGGCCTTGTTGTCGATCACGATCGGCTGCCCCAGCACCTTCGAGGCGCTGTCGGCGATCGCGCGCATCGAGATGTCGGTCGAGCCGCCGGCAGGCCACGGCACGATCAACGTGACCGGTTTGGTGGGATAGTCCTGGGCACTGGCGGCGGTCGCGAGCAAGGCGCCCACAACATGCATGGTGGCAAAGGCAATCGTCTTCAGCCCGTATCGCGACATCGAAATACCTCCCTCGCAGCGGTCTCGGTGGACCGCCGTTTCTCATTGTTATGAGGGGATTGTCCCCGAAATCATGGGAGAAGAAAAGCGCATTGAGCGGATCGCCCGCACGGGCGAGGCAGCGCCCCCGCGCAAAACGAGACGTGCGACAATTGGTCGTTTGGACGTGTGCCGAGAGGCGGAATTTGAGGAGGCCTGAAGCCCTTACGCCACGCGCCGCACTGCGTTCAGCGTCTCGATGGTGCGGCCGACCTCCGCCGCGGGGCACGGCTTGCCAAAATAATAGCCCTGCACCGCGGTGCAGCCGCATTCGCGCACGAAGTCGAGTTGCTCCTCGGTCTCCACACCCTCGGCCGTGGTCTCGACGCCAAGCACCGAGCCGAGGCTGGCGATGGTGCGGACGATCGCGACGCTTTCCGGGCTGTCGCCGAGCGTGCCGACGAAGGAGCGGTCGATCTTGATGCGGTCGAACGGAAACTTGCGCAGATAGCTCAGCGAGGAATAACCGACGCCGAAATCGTCGAGGCTCACGCGCACCCCCAGCGCGCGGAGCTGATGCAGGATCTCGATCGTCGCCTCGCTGTCGTCGAGCAGTGCGGTCTCGGTGACCTCGAGCTCGAGCCGCTGCGGCGGCAGGCCGGCTTCTGCAAGTGCGCTCGTGACCAACGTCACCAGCCCGCGGGATCGGAATTGCACCGGTGACAGGTTCACTGCGACGGTGACGTCGGGCCAGGACGCCGCGGTGGCACAGGCCGTGCGCAGCACCCATTCGCCGATCGGAACGATCAGCCCGTTCTCCTCCGCGATCGGGATGAACTCGGCGGGCGAGACGAAGCCGCGCGAGGGATGTTTCCAGCGCAGCAGCGCCTCGAAGCCGGTGAGCTCGGACGAATCGAGCCGCATCTGCGGCTGGAACACCAGATGAAACTGGTTGGATTCCAGCGCGCCGCGCAGATCGTGCTCCAGCGCGTGCCGGCTGCGTGCCTCTTCCTCCATCTCGGGCTCGAACAGCTGGTAGGCGCCGCGTCCCTTGGCCTTGGCCTGGTACAGCGCAAGGTCGGCGCATTTCATCAGCTCGTCGGCGTCCAAGCCGTGGTCGGGCGCGATCGCGATGCCGACAGAGACGCCGACATGGATCGCCTGGTTTTCCAGCGGCGGCGGGTGACCGATGATCTCGACCAGGCGGCGGGCGAGCTGCTCGGCGGATTGTGGCTGCGGGCCGCGCTGGAGCACGGCGAACTCGTCGCCGCCGAGCCGCGCGACCGTGTCGTGCTCGCCGACATTCTCCTTCAGGCGCGCCGCGACCCAGCGCAGCAGCCGGTCGCCGGCGGCATGGCCGAGGCGGTCGTTGACGGTCTTGAAATTATCGAGGTCGAAGCACAGCACCGCCATTGCGCCGCCGGCAATCGCCACCTGGTTCAATCCCTCGCCCATCTTCTCGCGGAACAGGGTGCGGTTGGGCAGGTCGGTCAGGGAGTCGTGCCGCGCCATATGCGCCACGCGGGCCTGGGCCTTGTGGCGCTCGGTGACGTCCTCATAGGTGACGACCCAGCCGCCATGCTCCATCCGCTTGTGATTGAGCTTGATGATGCGGCCGTCGCTCAAATGCCGATGCAGCGTGTGCTCGCCCTCGCGCAGCCGCTCGACATAATCGGCATAGAGCTTGGCGCCGGACATGTTCGGATGGATGCCGAGCGCGCAGCTGTGCTCCATGATCTCGCGCATCGAGACGCCCGGCTTCACCACGTCGGTCGACAGGCCGTACATCTCGATGTAGCGGCGGTTGCAGACGATGACGCGCAGGCTCGAATCGAGCATGCACAGGCCCTGGCTCATGTTGTTCAGCGCCGCATCGAAGCGACGATACTGTTCGCTCAGCTCCTCGACCGCGTGCTCGCGCTCGGTGATGTCCTCATAGGTGGCGACGAAGCCGCCTTCGTCCAGCGCGCAGTAGCGGACCGAGATCACGGTGTCGTTCGACATGCGCCGGCGCATCGGCGAGCAGTCGCGGCTCGCGATCCGCGCGCGGGCGGTTTCCAGGATCTGCTGCGGGCTATGTTCCGAGGCGAACGCACCGTTCGCCATCGATCGCTCGATCAGCTCGCCGAGATGCGTGCCGGGCCTCGTCTCCTCCGGCGAGAGCAGATAGATCTTGCGGTAAGTGGTGTTGCAGACGCGCAAGCGCATGTCGCTGTCGTAGAAGGCCAGCCCGTGCGCCATGTTCTCCAGCGCCGCGTCGAGGATGAAGTTCTGCTGCCGCAGCGTCTCCTCGTATTGCAGCCGTTCGGTGACGTCTTCGTGCACCGTCACCCAGCCGCCGTCGGGGAGGAAGCGGGAGACCGCCTGCACCATCCGCCCGTCGTAGCGCATCACCAGCAGGGTCTTTGCCTTCCTGGCGCGCACATCCTCGAGCCTGGTGACGTGGAATTCCTCCGCCGGCATGCCCGCCATGTTGCCGCGCGAGAGCCAGTGGTCGATGGCCGTGCTGTGTGCGACGCCGGGCTTCACGATGTCGGGGTCGAGATTGTACAGCTTCAGGAAGCGCTCGTTGCAGACGACGACGCGGCTGTCGGCGTCATACATGATGAGGCCGTGCGACATGTTGGCGAGCGCATGCTGGCTGCGTTCGGTCTGCACGTGCAATTCCGCCTCGAGCCGGGCGAGGCGGCTGACGTCGTCGCAGATCGTCATCCAGCCGCCGCCGGGAAGCGGCTTCAGCTCGAGGGACATGACGAGGCCGCTCGCCAGCCGCTGCTCGGTCCGGAACGGCTTGCCGCCTGCGATCTCTGCGATCCGCGCCGAATACAGCGCGTCGAGCTCACTCTCCGGGAAGTTGCCGCGGCTCGCACTGTGCGCGAGCACCTCGCGGTAGCTCGTGCCGACCCGCACGATTTCGGCCGACAGGTCGAACAGCGAGAGGTAACGCTGGTTGAACAGCACGATCCTGTTGTCGGCATCGTAGACGCAGACGCCTTGCTCCATGCGATCGAGCGCAAGCTGGCTCAGCGCGACCAGGGCCTCCGGGCCTTGCTCGCGGTGTGCACCAAGCTCGTTGTCGCGGGTCGACGTCATGGGGTCGGCATGATCTCGGCGGGCAATAGACTTAACGCAACGTAATTCCGCTGCCGAGGGTAGCGAAGAGCCGGGAAAATTCCCTTAAGCGCAGTAGTTTACGGAGGGTGACCGGCGATGGAGAGTGGGCGCGCAAATGGCCAGCTGACAAGGCGATAGCCCGTAGCCCGGATGAGCGTAGCGATATCCGGGGCGGCCGTTCCCGCATGTCGCTGCGCTCATGCGGGCTACAGGACAGCTCGCTTCCCTACGGCCCGTAAAGCACCAGCTCCGTATCCGTGAGATCGCCGAGCTGCGGCCGGTGCGGGCCCTTGAAATATTTGCGGCCGCGCCGCTCGGTATAAATACCGGCGAGGCCGGGAATCGGGCCATTGGCGTCGACCGCCACCGAGATCTTGCCGAGCCGCAGCAGCAGTCGGCCGATGCGGCCGGCGCATTCGGCGTATTCGGCGGCGCTGCGGCAGTAGATCAGCTTCATCGCGGGCGGTGCGATGAAGCCGCGGCGGATGCGCACCGGTTGCAGGATGAAGGGGAACGTGCCCTTCGGTGTGCGGCAGACGAGGCTGAGGCAATTGTAACGCGCATGCCGCGTCAGGAGCTCGATCTCGTCCTGGGAAAGCCCGTCGATCGCCTTGGCGTGCTGCGAGATCACCTCGATCTTGCTCCAGCGCGGGGCGCGCGCCAGCGACGGCACGGAGAAGAAGATGCCGCGGCAATAATTGCGAAAGCCCTGGGCCTCGATGATCGGCCAGGTCCACGGCGCCGGGCTGATGTTGAGATAGGTGACGTCCTTGTGTCGCTGCGCGACCTTGGTCAGGAACGGGGCGTAGTTGCGGTAGGCCGGATCGACATACCAGCTCGACAAATTGCACTGGATGGCGGTCTCTTCGCCGTGCTTTCGCGTCGTGTAGATCAGCAGCAGCACGCCGACGGGCTCGCCGTCATTGTCGAGCATGTAGCCGAAGCGCGGATAGCCCTCCGGCACGGGCCGGAAGGCCTGCCGGCGCAGGCCCTGCATCCAGTATTCGCGTGAACGGCCGACGAAGCCGCGCGTCAGCAAGTCCGCGATCTTCTCGACGTCGGACTCGGTGATCTCGCGGCAACGGACCTTGGTATGGATCACGCTCGTCTTGCCCGTGGAAATGGTCGGCCTCGTTTGGTCTATCGTTTCAGCGTGATCATTCCGGAAGACCGCTTCGCACTTTGCGCTAACGCGGCCCTTCGGGTCCGGATCATGCTCTAGCGCCAGCCTTCGCCATGGGCTGCAGTCGCGGCTTGCGGCTGCAGGCCCAGCATGTCCCGCACCTTGGCGGGCCAGGCGGAAAGATCGGTGCCGTGGGTGTGGAACATGGCGACGGCCAGGCGGTCCATGCCGAAGGCGACGCAGCCGGTATGGGCCGGCTCGCCATTGGCGTCCTGGATGCCCCAGGTCGTGCCGAAATGCTCGCGGTGATAGTTGAAGCTCATGCAGGCGGTCGGCTGCTCTTCCGAGCGCAGCGGGATCAGAAGCTCGAACTTGAGCTGCTGCTGCTTCTGGCTCACCGCCTTCATCTGGCCGACGCGGCCGAAGAAGGGATCGCTGGCATAGTCGACGCGGAATGTCAGGCCGAGGTCGCGGGCGATCGCCTGTGCGCGCACCATCCAGCGCTCGCGGAAATCGGCGACGTCGTCGGGCGTGCCGATGCAGACATATTCGCGCATCCGGAACGATTGCAGCCGGTCGAGATGCTTTGACGGCTCGCGGCGGAAGCAGTCGGCGGCGACGTCGAAGCGCAGGCCGCCCTTCGGCAACTGGCCGCGGCTCGCCGCGATCGGATACACGGGATAGCAGGCCGCCGGCGACAGCACGAGGTCGGCGGGCGACAGCGACGTGGTCCAGTCGCCGCCGGCATCGAAGCGGCTCACCGCCGCGTTGATCTCACGCTCGGTGCCGTGCAGGCCGCAGACGCAGCCGAGCAGGTTCGGGAAGCTCTTGAGATAGCCAGACTTCTCCAGCTGGGCGCGGCTCATCACCGGCGGAAAGCGCAGCGCTTCGGTGCCGGCCTCGCGATGGCTGGTGATCAGCGCGGCGAGCCGTTCGACGATGCCCTCATAGAGCGCGGTGCGGGCGTAGACGCCGTCCGAGCCCATGCGGTGGAACAGCTTGTCGGCGAGATGATCGAGCGGATCCGCGATCTCAGGCGCGGTTTCGGGCGAACTGGGGAGGACGGCAATATTCATGGGTCGATGTCCTGCTATCTCGAAATTTTTCTTGTTGCTCTGGTCGGGAAAGGCACGTCAGTCATGAAGGCTCGATGGCACGCCGCTCATCAGCGTCGAGGTGGCGGCGTTGGCCAGAATGCGGTCGTTGTTGATCATGATCGGCGACGACAGCACGTCGCGGAGGTGACGGCCCATGGTGAACTCGCCGTCATTGCGGTAGCCGGAAAGGCCGGCAGTGCGCATCGCATGCATCACGGTCTCGACCGCGAGCTCGGAGGCTTGCACCTTCAGCAGCGTGATCGAGGACTGGAAGTCGAGCGAGCCGAGCGCCCGCTCGTCATGCTCGGCACGGGCGAAGGCGTCGATGTTGGCGGAGATCAGCGCGCGCAGTTTTGCCAGAGACATCTTTGCGGCGGTGAAATGCGCAGCCGCCGGCGGCATCTGCCCGCCGGAAGAGCGGGCCGCCTTGCGGATGAAGGCTTGCGCGCGCGTCACGGCCGCGGCGGCGATACCGGCCCAGGCCGAGGACCAGCACAGATGCGCGAACGGCGTCATGGTCTGGGCGTGGATCTTGTCGTAGGCTTCCGGGAAGACGCGGTCGGCGGGGCAGTCGACCTTCAGCTCGAACCCGGTCGAACAGGTGCCGCGCATGCCGAGCGTTTCCCAGCCCTGCGTCTGCTTCAACGAATAATCGTCCTTGGCGAGCGCCAGCAGCACCTGGTCGGAGGCGGCGGCGTCGGTGGCGCGGCGGGCGATGGTGACGAGGCCGTCGGCCTCGGCTCCGTAGGAGATCACGGTGGCGTCGCGCACCAGCGAGACGGTGTCGCCGGCATGGTCGACGGCGGCGGCGCTGGCGCGGATGTTGCCGCCGTTCTGGCCTTCGGTGGTGGAGGAGGCGAGCAGCCACTGGTCGCGGGCGACCCGGCGCATCATGGTCTCCATCCACGGAATGCCGTGGCCGTGCCTGACGACGCAGGCGACCTTGGTCTGGTGCATCGCGTAGATCATCGCCGTCGAAGCGCAGGCGCGCCCGAGCGTGTAGCAGATGTCGGTGACGTCGTGGATCGAGGCGCCGAAGCCGCCGAACTCGACGGGGATCATCACGCCGAGCAGCTTCTGCTCACGCGCGACGTCAAAGGCTTTGTGAGGGAAGCGGGCGTCGCGATCGACCCCGTCTGCATCGGCCGCGGCCGCTGCGGCGGTCCGGGCTGTGCGCTCGATCAGGGAGGGACCCTGCTCGAGGAAGCTGGCTTGCGTTTCGTCGACAGTGAGAACAGCTTCACGCACGTTCATACTCGTCCGCCTCCGGTTTGCCGTTCAGGATCGCCGGCATCATTCGCGACGCCGTGTAAAGCAATCCTCCGACCATCTTTGCTTGTGAGACGAGGCTACGGATTTAATTCAAATTCGTCGATGAAATAGAGGGTAAACAAAGCCCTATTCCGAATGGACAGTTAAGGTCCGGTTTTTCGCATCCCCCGGATTTCCGCGATCGCGTTAGTGAACTGGAAGAGGCATCGATTTCAGACAATCTGAGTCATCGTTTACTAAGAAACGGGAAGTAATGGTGACGCCCATTGCGGGATCGGCCGTCCCTGCCCATCGTACCCGGTAGTCCGGCCCGACCTTTCATAGACAGATGGGAATTTACCGATGCAGGCCTTCGAACCCGAATTGCGCAATCGCATCATCAAGCTGGTGAAGGGCATCCTCGCGCAGAACGCGCTGTTCGCCGACGTCGCCCCGTCGGCCAAGCTCGTCGACGTCGGCCTGACCTCGATGGACATGGTCAATCTCATGCTCGGCGTCGAAGCCGAGTTCGACTTCACCATCCCGCAGTCCGAGATCACGCCGGAGAATTTCCAGTCCGTCGAGACGCTGGAGCGGATGGTCGCGACGCAGCTGCGGCTCGCGACCGCGGCTTGATCATTCTCCGGGGTCGTCCTGGCGAAAGCCAGGACCCATAACCCCAGGGAGTAGTTTGGCGAAGATTGGTCGTTCGGGATTGATAATAGCGCCCCATCGATAGACCTCGCGGTATGGGTCCTGGCTTTCGCCAGGACGACATCGAGTGTGTGGCAAGCGCCTGCGCTCCTCACGACACCGCCATCCCCCGTTCCAAAACCGCCGCAAAACTGGCATAGCTTTAACCATGTCGCACGTGGCGAACAGGGTGGAGCGAGTATGACGCAGGCGGTATTGGGCATCATCGGTGGCTCCGGCATCTACGACCTGCCGGGTCTCGAGGGCGCGCGCGAAGAGGTGATCGAGAGTCCCTGGGGCGAGCCGTCGGCTCCGTTGCGGCGCGGCTCCATCGCCGGCCTGCCGATCGTGTTCCTGCCGCGGCATGACAAGGGCCACCGGCTGTCGCCATCGGACATCAATTATCGCGCCAACATCGACGTGCTCAAACGGGCTGGGGTCACCGACCTGATCTCGCTCTCGGCCTGCGGCTCCTTTAGGGAGGAACTGCCGCCCGGCACCTTCGTTCTCGTCGACCAGTTCGTCGATCGCACCCACAAGCGCGAAAGCTCGTTCTTCGGCCGCGGCTGCGTCGCGCATGTGTCGATGGCGCACCCGGTCTCGCCGCGGCTGCGCATCCATCTTGCCGCGGCAGCCGAAGCCGAAGGCATCGCGATCGCGCGCGGCGGTACCTATGTCTGCATGGAAGGACCGCAATTCTCCACCTATGCGGAAAGCATGACCTACAAGACGCTGGGCTATTCGGTGATTGGCATGACCAACATGCCCGAGGCCAAACTCGCGCGTGAGGCCGAGATCTGCTACGCCACTGTCGCGATGGTGACGGATTTCGATTGCTGGCATCCCGATCACGATGCCGTCACCGTGCAGGACATCATCCGCGTGCTGACCTCGAACGCCGACAAGGCGAAGGCGCTGGTGGCGCGGCTGGCCAAGGATTTTCCGCGCGAGCACGAGCCGTGCCCGATCGGTTCGGACCGCGCGCTCGATACCGCACTGATCACGGCGCCCGAGGCGCGCGATCCCGAGCTCCTGAAGAAGCTCGATGCGGTGGCAGGGCGCATCCTGCGGGCGTGATAAGAAAGGCAGAACGCCATGAAGGTCGACGGCAAGCATTTCCGCAGCATCTGGCGCGAGCGTGACGGCTGGTCGGTCGGCGCGATCGACCAGCGCCGGCTGCCGCATGAATTCGTCATCGCGCGCCTGACCTCGTGCGAGGACGCCGCCGTTGCGATCCGCGACATGCTGGTGCGCGGCGCGCCGCTGATCGGCGCGACCGCAGCCTACGGCATGGCGCTTGCGATGCGCGAGGATGCCTCCGATGCCGGCCTGAAGCGCGCCTACGACACGCTCGTCGTGGCGCGGCCGACCGCGATCAACCTGAAATGGGCGTTGGATGAGATGCGCACGGCGCTCATCCCGATCGATCCGCTGGAACGGGCGGAAGCCGCCTATGCGCGTGCCGATGAGATCGTCGAGCAGGACGTCGAGATCAACCGCGGCATTGCCGGCAACGGCCTTGCGCTGATCGAAGCGATCGCGGCGAAGAAGCCGGGCGAGGTGGTCAACGTGCTGACCCATTGCAACGCCGGCTGGCTCGCCACCGTCGATTGGGGCACGGCGACCGCGCCGATCTACCTCGCGCATGAGCGCGGCATCAAGATCCATGTCTGGGTCGACGAGACCCGACCGCGTAACCAGGGCGCATCTCTCACCGCCTGGGAGCTCGGCCATCACGGCGTGCCGCACACGGTGATTCCGGACAATACCGGCGGGCATCTGATGCAGCATGGTATGGTTGATCTTGCCATCGTCGGCACCGACCGCGTCGCCGCCAATGGCGATGTCTGCAACAAGATCGGCACGTACCTCAAGGCGCTCGCCGCGCACGACAATGGCGTGCCGTTCTACGTCGCGCTGCCGTCGCCGACGATCGATTTTGCCGTGAGTGACGGTATCCGCGACATCCCGATCGAGCAGCGCAGCGGCGTGGAGGTCACCGACATGACCGGCCGCACCGCGGATGGACGGCTGGAGACGGTGCGCATCGTGCCGGAGAACTCGCCGGTCGCGAACTACGCCTTCGACGTGACGCCGGCGCGGCTCGTCACCGGCCTCATCACCGAGCGCGGCGTGCTCAAGCCCGACCGCGCCGCGCTGGCGGCCGCGTTTCCGGAGCGCATCGCTGCGGCGGCGGAGTAGGCTCCCGTAGGGTGGGCAAAGGCGCGGAAGCGCCGTGCCCACCATCTGCTTGTGGTGGGCACGCTTCGCTTTGCCCACCCTACGGCATTTGCGAACTATGCCAGCTTCAACCCCGTCGCCTTCTCAAGCTCCGCGACTGCCTGCGCCCCACCCGTCACCTTGATCGTGGTCATGCCCATGTCGCGCGCGGGCTTCAGATTGACGCCGAGGTCGTCGAGATAGACGCAGTTCCTCGGATCGACCTTCAGCGTCTCGACCATCAGCTGGTAGATGCGCGGATCGGGCTTGCGCAGGCCGATCTTGGCGGATTCAATGACGTGATCGAACAGCACCATCACCTCGGCGATGTAGAGGGAGCGTCCGGTCATACTGCCGATGGCGTTTGCCGGCAAATTGTTGGTGATGCAGCCCGTCCTGAATTGCGCCTTGATCCGCTTCAAGGCCTCGACCATCTCCGGCCGCAGATGGCCCTGGAGCAGCGGCAGCACGTCGCGTCCGCGGACCTCCGCGCCGAGCGCGCGCGATTCGTCGGCGAACAGTTGATCGAACGTTTCGATGTCGACCTCGGCCCGCTCGAATTTGGCCCAGGCATTCTCCAGATGATTGGCTGCGTTGGTGCGCCGGATGATGTCGGCGGGCAGGCCGCGCGCGGTCTCGAACCGCGTGAACGCCTCGAACGGCGAGCTCGTCAGCACGCCGCCAAAATCAAAGATCACCGCCTCGATCGCCAAAGTCCTGCCCTCGTCTATTCCTTTCCAAGAGGGCTAGCATGCGCTATCGGCAAGGGCCAGTCCGAAGCAATCGTCCGCCCTCACCGATGCCGATGCGTGTTCCCATGAAGAAGCTTGCCACGTTCATCGCAGCCTCGCTGCTGCTCGCCACGCCCGCCTATGCCATCGTCGGCGGCGGCACGCCGCAGGCCGATGGCGTCGCGCGCGCCGTCGTTACCATCGTTGGCTCGCGCGGGAATTTCTGCACCGGCACCCTGATCGCGCCAAAACTGGTGTTGACGGTCGCCCATTGTGTGCAGCCCGGTGCCGACTACAAGATCGTCGATCGCGGCGCCGACGGTCAGCCGCAACTGCTGAACGTCCGCACCGTCGCGATCCATCCGAACTTCAACATGCAGGCGATGCAGGCGCATCGCGCCACCGCGGACGTTGCATTGCTGCAACTGGAAATTCCACTCAAGGGAAAATCGACGGTGCCGGTCGGCATGCCGAATATTCCGATCCAGGTCGGCAGTCGCTTCGTCATCGCCGGTATCGGCGTCACCGTGCGCGGTGACGGCAAGAGCGGCGGCGCGACGCGTGTTGCAGGCCTTGTGGCGACAGGGCAGCCTGGCACGCTGCAGATCCGGCTGGTCGATCCCGTAACCAACGGAGTTCGCGATGGAATTGGCGCCTGTACCGGCGATTCCGGCGGTCCCGTGTTCGAGGACAAGCCGAATGGTGCGATGCTCGTCGGCGTCATCAGCTGGTCCACGGGACCGAACGGCGCCGCCGGCTGCGGTGGCCTGACCGGCGTCACGCCGCTCACGCTCTATCGCGACTGGATTTTGCAGACCGCGCGGAGCTGGGGTGCGCCGTTGTAGTTTGATCGCGACTTGATCTATGTCATTTTGTAGCGGAAGCGCGATGGGCGACCATGCCCGTCGCGGAGGAAACGCGCCGTCCGGTCAAGGGCGGCCACAAAAACAAGCAAGGCATAGAAGCAACAATGAATGTCGCTGTACGCAGTCACGCCACCACCAAGCAGGCCTCGGAACATTTCGACGTGCTGATCGTCGGCGCCGGCATCTCCGGCATCGGCAGCGCCTATCATATCGAAAAGCAGCTGCCGGGCACGAGCTACGTCATCCTCGAAACACAGGCGACGTTCGGCGGCACCTGGAGCACGCATCGCTATCCCGGCATCCGCTCGGACAGCGATCTCCACACCTTCGGCTACAGCTTCAAGCCCTGGGTCGGCCCGCCCATCGCGACCGCCGAGGAGATTCTTTCCTACATGAAAGAGGTGATCGACGACAACGATATCGCCCGCCACATCCGCTACAAGCACCAGATCAATTCCGCGAGCTGGTCGAGCGAGCAGAATCTCTGGACCATCGAGGCGACGACCACCGATACGGGCGAGGCAAGGACCTTCACCGCAAACTTCCTCTGGATGTGCCAGGGCTATTACCGCCATTCGGAAGGCTACACGCCGGAATGGAAGGGCATGGACCGCTTCAAGGGCCGTATCGTCCATCCGCAGACATGGCCCGACGATATCGATCTCGCCGGCAAGAAAGTCGTCGTGATCGGTTCGGGTGCGACCGCGGCGACGCTGGTGCCGAACATCGCGGACAGTTGCGCGCACGTTACCATGCTGCAGCGCTCGCCGACCTATTTCCGGCTCGGCCGCAACGCCATCGAGATCGCGGAGGAACTGCGCCGGCTTCAGGTCGACGAGGAATGGATTCACGAGATTGTCCGCCGCAAGATTCTGTTCGAGCAGGATGCGTTCACGAAGCTCTGTCTGGCCAAGCCCGAGCAGGTGAAGAAAGAACTGATCGGCCAGATCAGCGCGGTGCTCGGCCCCGATTACGACGTCGAGACACATTTCACGCCGAGCTATCGGCCGTGGCGGCAGCGCATTGCCTTCGTGCCGGACGCCGATCTGTTCAAGGGCATTGCCAGCGGCAAGGCCTCCGTCGTCACCGACGAGATCGAATGCTTTGTCGAGAACGGCATCCAGCTCAAATCGGGCAAGCTGCTGGAGGCCGATGTCATCGTGACCGCGACCGGCTTCAATCTCTCGGCTCTCGGCGACATCGCCTTCGAGATCGACGGCAAGCCGCTCGCCTTCGGCGACACCGTCACCTATCGCGGCATGATGTTCACGGGCGTGCCGAACATGGTCTGGGTGTTCGGCTATTTCCGCGCCAGCTGGACATTGCGCGTCGATCTCGTCGCCGATTTCGTCTGCCGCCTGCTCGGCCACATGAAGGCCAAGGGCAAGAAGAAGGTCGAGGTGAGCTTGCGCCCCGAAGATCACAACATGCCGATCCTGCCCTGGATCGATCCGGAAAACTTCAACCCCGGTTACATCATGCGCAACATGAACCTGCTGCCCAAGCGCGGCGACAAGCCGGAATGGCAGCACAGCCAGGATTACTGGACCGAGATGAACGAGATCCCGAAGACGGATCTGGACGACAAGGCGTTTGTGTACGGGTGAGGGAGGCGTTTGTGTAAGCGGCAGTAAACGGCGCTACACACACCGCTGTCGTCCCGGGGCGCGAAGCGAACCCGGGACCCATAACCACAGGCAGAGGTGGTTACGGGGACTCGGAGTTGCCAACTCGCGCCAAACTACGTCCTGTGGCTATGGGTCCCGGATCTGCGCTTCGCTTTGCTGCGCTTGTCCGGGACAACACCGTTTGTTGGGTGAACGGCGTACCAACTCACCTGCGAGCTACGAATTCCTTCGCGTCGCATTCGCCGCAATCGCTGCCGCGGCCGTCCGGTTCTCCACGCCGAGCTTGGCGTAGATCTGCTCGAGATGCTTGTCGACCGTGCGCGGGCTCAATCCCAGGATCTGCGCGATGTCGCGATTGGTCTTGCCCTTGCTGAGCCAGGCCAGCACCTCGCCTTCGCGGGTGGTGAGGCCGAGCTCGCTGGTGAACTCGGGCGGCAGCGCGGTGCCGGCTTCCTTGGACAGCCGCAGCAGGAATTCGTTCGGCGCGGTCTCGCCCATGTAATAGAACCGCAGCTGCGGATTGTCGGGCAGGGAGGCGGCTTGCGACTTCGCGCTGCCCTTGCCCTTGACCTGCTCCAGCCATTGCAGCAGCGACGGCGGCAGGACGAAATCGTCGGCCTGCGCGCCGTGATGATCGGCCAGCAGCTTCTGTGCCTGCGGAGTCGCCCAGAGGATATGGCCCTGGCGGTTGACCGCGAACAGGAAGCGGCCGGAGACGTCGAGCGCGGCACGCGCGCTCTGGGTCAGGCGGGCGTTGCCGAGATGGACGCGGATACGCGCCAGCATCTCCTCGATCACGATCGGCTTGGTTACGTAGTCGACGCCGCCGGCGTCCAGCCCACGCACGATGTGCTCGGTTTCGGCAAGGCCGGTCATGAAGATCACGGGAACATTGGCGAGGCCCGCATCGCGCTTGAGGCGGCGGCAGGTCTCGAATCCATCAATGCCGGGCATCACGGCATCGAGCAACACGATGTCGGGCGTGATCTGGTCGACGATGCGCATCGCGCTCGCGCCGTCGAGTGCCACCATCACAGTCATGCCGGCGCCGTCCAGCGCATCGGTGAGCAGCCGCAGCGTTTCGGGCGAGTCATCGACAACGAGCGCGACGTCGCGCTTCTTTGGTTCAATGCTCATAAGCATGCAACGTCTTCAATGTGGCCATGTACTGGTCGAGATCGAAGCGGTCGACCAGCGACCGCATCTGCGCGACGAAGTCGGCATGCTCCGGATGCTCGCTGCCGATCTCGTCCAGCTTGAGCTGGATACCCTTGACGTAGCCGATCTGGCCGAGCCCGATCAACGCCTCGATGTGCCGCGCCGGCGGCCGCGAGCCGCTCTCGGGCCGCCAGAACGGCACCGCGATCTCGTCGGAGCCGTACTGCCATTCGATCTTGAGAAGCTGGCGAATCGTCTCCAGCAGCCGCGGAATGTCGATCGGCTTCATCAGATAGCCGTCGTGGAAAGGTTGCGCCAGTGGCGTGCCGTGCGCCTCCAGCGCGCTCGCCGACACCATCAGGATGCGCGCCTGGTGATGGCCGCTGGCGCGCAAGGCTTCTGCAACGGCCCAGCCGTCCATGGCCGGCATGGAGATGTCGAGCAGGAACAGATCGGGCCGGCAATGTTGCGCGAGTGCCAGGCATCCCGCGCCGTCGGGCGCGCTGAGCAGGATGAAGCCGAGCGGTGTCAGCACTTCGCGCAAGAGGTCGCGATGCACGGGGTCGTCGTCGGTGATGAGGATGGTCTTGCGCGCACCGTGATAGCCGGAGACCGGCGCCTCCACCGGCGCGATGCGTTGCGGATTGGTGACCTCCGACAGCAGGATCTTGACCTTGAACGTGCTGCCGGTGCCGACCGTGCTCGTGACCTTGATATCGCCGCCCATGACGCCGGCGAGCAGCCGGCTGATGGTCAGGCCGAGGCCCGTTCCGGTCTGCGGCTGCGCGACACCGAGCGCACCGCGCTCGAATGGCGCGAAGATGCGCTCGAGATCGTCGCCCTGGATGCCCGGGCCGGTGTCGATCACCTCGAACTCGGCAACGGGGCTGCGATAGTGCACGACGAACTGCACACTGCCGGTCTGGGTGAATTTGATGGCGTTGGAGAGCAAATTGATCAGCACCTGGCGCAGCCGCTTCTCGTCGGCATAGACCACGACCGGTAGATGCGCGGGGCGTCTGAACACGAAGTCGATGCCCTTGGCGGCGGCCTGAAGACGGAACATGCCGACAAGCTGGTCCAGGAATTCGCTCAAGCGAACCTCGTCGCGCGACAGATACAGCCGCCCCGCCTCGATCTTGGAGATATCAAGAATGCCGTCGATCAGGCCGGAGAGGTGATCGGCGCTGCGGCGGACGACGCGAACCTGGTCGCGCGGCTTGGTGCTCAGCGTCGAATCCTGTTCGAGCAGCTGCGCATAGCCGCTGATCGCATTCAGCGGCGAGCGCAGCTCGTGGCTGAGGCCCACGACATAGCGGCTCTTGGCGAGGTTGGCGGATTCGGCGACTTCCTTGGCGCGTTGGAGCTCGGCGTCGGTACGCTTATGCGCGTCGATCTCCTGGATCAGCAGCGTGGTTTGTCGTCGCGTCTCGGCCTCCGCCGCGCGGCGGCTTTGCTGCGCCAGCACGAACAGCCAGGCGACCACGCCGATGATGATGCTGAGCGAGAAGAACACTTTCCACAGCACATTCGAGACCAGCATGTTCTCGCCATGCACGCTTGCCGAGGTCTGCAGATAGATCAGCCCGAGCACCAGCGCGACGAGACCGGCGGAGACCACGAACACGCCGATGTAATGGCCGAATTGCGAGTTGATCCGCTGATAGATCGGCTGCGGCAGGATCTTGCCGAGCGCCTCGGCGAACTGCACTTGCGCCCGCGCATGCGGCTTGCAGAGATCGTGGCAGCGGGCATCGAGCGAGCAGCACAGCGAGCAGATCGGGCCGGCATAGGCCGGGCAGGAGGTAGTGTCTTCAGGCTCGAAGCTGTGCTCGCAGATACAGCACTGGATGGCCTCGATATTGGCCCAGCTCCGCTTCGGCTTGCGCGCGATGTAGAATTTGCCGTCGGTAAGCCAGGCGATCACAGGCGCGGTGACGAAGGCGACCGTCAGCGCGACGAAGGCGGCCAGCGCCTTCATGGTCGGGCCGAACAGGCCGTAGAACGCCGCGACCGAGACGATGATCGCGAGCGTCATGGCGCCGACGCCGACCGGATTGATGTCGTAGAGATGCGCGCGCTTGAATTCCATCTGCGGCGGACGCAGGCCGAGCGGCTTGTTGACGACGAGGTCGGACACCAGTGCGCCGACCCAGGCGATCGCGACGTTTGAGTAGAGCGCCAGCGTCTGCTCCAGCGCCTTGTAGACGCCGATCTCCATCAGCAGCAACGCCACCATCACGTTGAACACCAGCCAGACCACGCGGCCGGGATGGCTATGGGTCAGACGCGAGAAGAAATTCGACCAGGCGATCGAGCCGGCATAGGCGTTGGTGACGTTGATCTTGATCTGCGACAGCACCACGAAGATGCCGGTCAGCGCCAGCGCGAGGTCCGGCTCGGACAGCACGTAGCGGAACGCCACGAGGTACATGTGCGCGGGCTCGGCGGCCTCCTCGGGCGGCACGCCGTGGCTGAGCGCAAAGAAGGCCAGGAACGAGCCGGCCAGGAGCTTCAGCGCGCCGAGCACGATCCAGCCCGGCCCCGCGCTCATCAGCGCGATCCACCACGAAGCCTTGGAGGCGCGGCGATCGCGCGGCAGGAACCTGAGGAAGTCGACCTGCTCGCCGATCTGCGCCACCAGCGAGAACACCACGGACGACGCCACGCCGAACAGCAGCAGATCGAAATGCCCGTTGAGGTCGCCGTGCTCGCCGGAGAACTTGCGCCATTCCGTAAAGGAGTGCGGGTTGGCCCAGGCGATCGCGACGAAGGGCAGGATGTGCAGGACGACCCAGAGCGGCTGCGTCCAGAGCTGGAAGCGGCTGATCAGCGTGATGCCGTAGGTCACGAGCGGGATGATCGCCACGGCGCTGATGAGGTAGCCGATCGGGCGCGGAATGCCGAGGCACATCTCCAGTGCCGTTGCCAGGATCACCGCCTCCACCGCGAAGAAGATGAAGGTGAAGGAGGCGTAGATCAGCGACGTCACGGTCGAGCCGATATAGCCGAAGCCGGCACCGCGGGTCAGGAGGTCGATGTCGATGCCGCATTTGGCGGCGTAATAGGCAATCGGCACGCCGCAGCAGAAGATGATGGTGGAAACGACGAGGATCGCCGCGGTGGCGTTGGTGACGCCGTAATTCAGGGTGATGGTGCCGCCGATCGCTTCCAGCACCAGGAAGGAGATCGCGCCGATCGCCGTGTTGGCGACGCGGGCGGCGGACCATCGCCGCGCGCTCTTGGCGGTGAAGCGCAGCGCGTAGTCTTCCAGCGTCTGGTTGGCGACCCATTGGTTGTACTGGCGCCTGACGCGGTCTATTCGCTGCCGCCCTGCCACTCTTTACCCCACTCCCGATACGGACCCGGAGCCCTCGCAAATCCCGTACCAAAAGCCTACGTCGGTATTTTGCGGTGCAGTATACGCGATCTTGCGTATGCTTGCGCTGCACAAATTCGAGCCATCCTCACGGCACCAATCCAGTGTTCTCGAACAAAAGTGGGGTGCTCATGTCAGACGAAGCAAACAAGGGCCTGTTGTCGCCGCTCCGGCGCAAACTATTGATGGGAATGGCGGCCGTGCCGGCCATCACGATGCTGCCGAAGGCGTCTTTCGCGCAGGCCCCGGCGACCTCGGCGGTCAACACCACCGGTCTTGCGGTTACCGACACCGAGGTCACGGTCGGCATCCTGCACTCGGCCACCGGCACCATGGCTATCTCCGAGACCGGCTCGATCGAGGCCGAGAAGCTCGCCATCGAGCAGATCAACGCCATGGGCGGCGTGCTCGGCCGCAAGATCAAGTTCATCCAGGAAGACGGCGCCAGCGACTGGCCGACCTTCGCGGAGAAGGCCAAGAAGCTGCTGGTCAACGACAAGGTCGCGGCCATCATGGGCTGCTGGACCTCGGCCTCGCGCAAGGCCGTGCTGCCGGTCATGGAACAGTACAACGGCATGCTCTATTACCCGACCTTCTATGAAGGTCTCGAGCAGTCCAAGAACGTGATCTACACCGGCCAGGAGGCGACCCAGCAGATCCTCGCCGGCCTGAACTGGATCGCCAAGGAGAAGGGCGCCAAGACCTTCTTCTTCATCGGCTCCGACTACATCTGGCCGCGCACCTCGAACAAGATCGCGCGCAAGCACGTCGAGAACGTGCTGAAGGGCAAGGTCGTCGGCGAGGAGTACTACGCGCTCGGCTCGACCCAGTTCAACTCGGTCATCAACAAGATCAAGCTGACCAAGCCCGACGTGATCTTCACCGACGTCGTCGGCGGCTCCAACGTCGCCTTCTACAAGCAGCTCAAGGCCGCCGGCATCGATCTCGCCAAGCAGCCGCTTCTGACGATCTCCGTCACTGAAGACGAAATCGACGGCATCGGCGGTGAGAACATCGCGGGCGCCTATGCCTGCATGAAGTATTTCCAGTCGCTCGACAATGCCAACAACAAGACCTTCGTGCCGGCGTTCAAGAAGGCGTGGGGCGAGAAGACCGTGATCGGAGACGTCACCCAGGCTGCCTATCTCGGCCCGTGGCTGTGGAAGTTGACGGTCGAGAAGGCCGGCTCCTTCGACGTCGACAAGATCGCGGCGGCCTCGCCTGGTGTCGAGTTCAAGGGCGCGCCGGAAGGTTACGTGCGCATCCACGAAAACCATCACCTCTGGTCGAAGACCCGGGTGGGACGCGCCAAGCTCGATGGCCAGTTCGAGCTGATTTACGAGACCGCCGATCTCGTCGAGCCGGATCCGTTCCCGAAGGGCTACCAGTAAGAGCAGCGGCGTTCGGCGCCGTTTCCCCAAAGGCAAAAACCGCTCCCTGGCGTGGATCGCAAGTCCATGCCCAAGACCCCCGCGTCGCGACTCTGCATCGCGACGCGGGACCCTATTCCCCGACGGAGGACATCGATGTTCGGCGACTACTCGCTTGGTGACCTTGGCTCCATCTTCGTCATGCAGGGCTTTGCAGGACTGATCCTGTTCTCGGTCTACGTCCTGATGGCGCTCGGTCTTGCGATCATCTTCGGCCAGATGGGCGTCATCAACATGGCCCATGGCGAGTTCATGATCCTCGGGGCCTACGTCACCTGGATGACCTCCAACCTGTTCCAGACCTACATGCCGAGCCTGTTCGGCGGCTACTTCTTCCTCGCGATGATTCTCGCATTCTTAGCATCCGGCGCGCTGGGAATGCTGGTCGAATGGGTGCTGATACGGCATCTCTACAAGCGCCCGCTCGATACGCTGCTTGCGACCTGGGGGCTCAGCCTGATGCTGCAGCAGGCGTACCGTTCCGTGTTCGGCGCGCGTGAGGTCGGCGTCGAGCTGCCGCAATGGATGCTCGGCTCGCTGCACGTCACCGACAGCATTGAAGTGCCAATCAACGGCGTCTTCGTGATGTGCCTCACCGTGCTAATCACGGTCGGTGTTGCCTATGTGATGTACAAGTCGCGCTGGGGCCGCCAGGTGCGCGCCGTCGTGCAGAACCGCATCATGGCCGGCGCCGTCGGCATCAACACCGAGAAAGTTGACCGCTACACCTACGGTCTCGGCTGCGGCATCGCCGGGATCGCCGGCAGCGCCTTTACCATGATCGGCTCCACGGGGCCGACCTCCGGCCAGCTCTACATCGTCGACACGTTCCTCGTCGTCGTGTTCGGCGGCGCTGCGAGCCTGCTCGGCACCATCGCCTCGGCCTTCTCGATCTCGCAGACGCAATCCACCCTCGAGTTCTTCATGTCGGGCTCGATGGCCAAGGTGCTGACGCTGCTCGCCGTTGTCGGAATCCTGATGCTGCGGCCGCAGGGGCTGTTCGCCCTCAAGGTCCGCAAGTGAGAAATGGGGCTGATGTTATGACCGACAATCGGTTCTTCAATCGATCGGAGCTGATCGGAATTCTGGTGCTCGCGGTCTTCCTCGTGGTGGTCCTGCCGCTCACGCTGGATGTCTTCAGGCTCAACCTGGTCGCAAAATATCTGACTTACGCCTTCGTCGCGCTGGGCCTCGTGATCTGCTGGGGTTACGGCGGCATCCTGAGCCTCGGCCAGGGCGTGTTCTTCGGGCTCGGCGGCTACTGCATGGCGATGTTCCTCAAGCTCGAGGCCTCGAGCGTGGAGAACACCAAGATCCAGTCGACCCCGGGCATCCCCGATTTCATGGACTGGAATCAGATCACGGCGCTGCCGTTCTTCTGGAAACCCTTCAACAGCCTCACCTTCACCATCGCCGCCATCATCCTCGTGCCCGGCATCTTCGCACTCATCATCGGCACCGCGATGTTCAAGCGCCGGGTCGGCGGCACCTATTTCGCCATCATCACCCAGGCGGTCGCGGCCATCCTAACCATCCTGATCGTTGGGCAGCAGGGCTACACCGGCGGCATCAACGGCATGACCGACCTGCGCACGCTGAAGGGATGGGACATCCGGCCCGACCACGCCAAGGTCGTGCTGTACTTCTTCGAGGTTGGTCTCCTGTTCGCCTGCATCATGATCGCGCAGTTCGTCCGGCACTCCAAGCTCGGGCGCATCCTGGTGGCGATGCGGGAGAAGGAGGACCGCGTCCGCTTCTCCGGCTACAGCGTCGCGAACTTCAAGATCTTCGCCTTCTGCATCGCCGCAATGTTCGCAGCGATTGGTGGCGCCATGTTCGCGCTCAATGTCGGTTTCATGTCGCCGTCCTTCGTCGGCATCGTGCCCTCGATCGAAATGGTGATCTACACCGCGGTCGGCGGCCGGCTGTCGATCCTGGGTGCGATCTACGGCACGCTGCTGGTCAACTTCGCCAAGACCAGCCTGTCGGAAACCTTCCCCGAATTGTGGCTGTTTGGTCTCGGCGGCCTGTTCATCGCCGTGGTGCTGGCCTTCCCGAACGGCCTTGCCGGGATCTGGGGCGATTATGTGCAGCCACGCATCGATCGCCTGATCGCCTCGCGCAAATCGAAACCCGACGGTTGGACCGACAGCTCGGTCGCCGACGGCGCCCCGGCGGAGTGAGGAGATCATCATGCTCGTAGGTCACCACGATGCCGATGCCGCGCTGGGAATGAGGAGATAGGTCATGCTCGTCGGTCATCAGCCCAAAGAGTTTCTGCTCGCCGTCGAAGCGCTGACCGTCTCGTTCGACGGGTTCAAGGCGGTCAACGATCTCTCCTTCTATGTCGACGAGAACGAGATCCGCGTCATCATCGGTCCCAACGGCGCCGGCAAGACCACCGTGCTCGACCTGATCTGCGGCAAGACCAAGGCCACGTCCGGCTCGATCCAGTTCCGCGGCAAGGAGCTGACGCGGATGAGAGAGAACGAGATCGTCAAGACCGGGGTGGGGCGCAAGTTCCAGAACCCGTCGATCTACGACGATCTCACCGTGTTCGAGAATCTCGAGATCTCCTATCCGCGTGGCCGCTCCGTGTTCGGCGCGCTGACCTTCACTCGCGACGCCGCCGTGCGCGACCGGGTGCATGAGGTCGCCGAGATGATCTTCCTGAAGGACCGGCTGCACATGAACGCCGATCTGCTCAGCCACGGCCAGAAGCAGTGGCTCGAGATCGGCATGCTGCTGATCCAGGACCCGGACCTCCTGATGCTGGATGAGCCCGTCGCCGGCATGAGCGTGTCCGAGCGCGCCCAGACGGCGGAGCTGCTCAACCGCATCATCAAGAACCGCTCGGTGCTGGTGATCGAGCACGACATGAAGTTCGTCGAGGACATCGCGCACAAGGTCACCGTGCTTCACCAGGGCCAGATCCTCTCGGAGGGGACGATGGAGAAGGTGAAGAACGACCCCAAGGTCGTCGAAGTCTATCTGGGGCATTGAGATGACGAAGTCGGGCGAGTCTGCTGCGGCGGTGACGGTCCACCTCTCCCCTTGTGGGAGAGGTCGGATCGCATCGTCAGATGCGATCCGGGTGAGGGGTATCTCTCCGCGAGTCGAACTGCCTCTCGCATCCGTGGATGCATACCCCTCATCCGTCGCGGGCTTCGCCCGCGCCACCTTCTCCCACAAGGGGAGAAGGAAGGCATACCGAGCCTAGGAGCGCATCATGCTGGCAATTTCCGATCTTCACGTTGCCTACGGCCAGAGCGAGGTGCTGCACGGGCTCAACGTCAAGGTCGCGCCGAACGAGATCGTCGCGATCATGGGCCGCAACGGCATGGGCAAGACCACGCTGATGAAGTCGCTGATGGGCATCCTGCCGACCAAGAGCGGCTCGGTGACCATGGACGGCGCCGAGCTTGGCTCCTTGCCGAGCTACGAGCGCGTTGCCAAGGGCCTCGCTTATGTGCCGCAGGGCCGCATGATCTTCTCGACCATGACCGTGAAGGAGAACATCGAGACCGGTCTCGTCGTCTCCGGCGGGTCAGAAGTGCCTGAAGACATCTATGAGCTTTTTCCGGTGCTGCTGGAGATGAAGGGCCGCCGCGGCGGCAACCTCTCCGGCGGACAGCAGCAGCAGCTCGCGATTGCACGCGCACTCGCGACCAAGCCGAAGGTGCTGCTGCTGGACGAGCCGACCGAAGGCATCCAGCCGTCAATCATCAAGGAGATGGCGCGCACGCTGAAGCGCATCCGCGACGAAAAGGGGTTGTCGATCGTCGTCTCCGAGCAGGTCCTGAGCTTCGCGCTCGAGATCGCCGACCGCGTCCTGGTGATCGAGAACGGCGAGATCGTGCGCGACGATCCGCGCGATGCCGTCGATGCCGCGCAGGTCTCGAAATATCTGTCCGTCTAACCAACCGTAGTAAAAGGGGAGCATCTCGATGCCAGAGACACTGATCAAGGTCGATCTCACCAAGTCGGCTTACGAAAATGATATGGTGCACAACCGCTGGCACCCCGACATCCCGATCGTGGCCTGGGTCAATCCCGGCGACGATTTCATCATCGAGACCTATGACTGGACCGGCGGCTTCATCAAGAACAACGATTCCGCCGACGACGTGCGCGATATCGACCTGTCGATCGTGCACTTCCTCTCCGGTCCGATCGGCGTCAAGGGTGCCGAACCCGGCGACCTCCTCGTTGTCGATCTGCTCGACGTCGGCCCACTCAAGGAGAGCCTGTGGGGCTTCAACGGCTTCTTCTCCAAGCAGAATGGCGGTGGCTTCCTGACCGACCATTTCCCGCTGGCACAGAAGTCGATCTGGGATATCAAGGGCCTCTACACCTCGTCGCGGCACGTGCCCGGCGTCAACTTCGCCGGCCTGATCCATCCCGGCCTGATCGGCTGCCTGCCCGATCCGAAGATGCTGGAGACCTGGAACAAGCGCGAGGCCGAGCTGATCTCGACCAACCCGACCCGCGTGCCCGGCCTTGCCAATCCGCCGTTCGCGGCGACCGCGCATGGCGGCCGTGCCAAGGGCGATGTCAAGGCCAAGATCGGCGCCGAGGGCGCGCGCACGGTGCCGCCGCGCGAGCATGGCGGCAATTGCGACATCAAGGATCTCTCGCGTGGCTCGAAGATCTACTTCCCGGTCTACGTGCCCGGCGCGGGTCTGTCGATGGGCGATTTGCACTTCAGCCAGGGCGACGGCGAGATCACCTTCTGCGGCGCCATCGAGATGGCCGGCTGGCTGCATCTGAAGGTCGAGGTGATCAAGGACGGTATGTCGAAATACGGCATCAAGAACCCGATCTTCAAGCCGTCGCCGATCACGCCGAACTACAAGGACTATCTGATCTTCGAGGGCATCTCGGTGGATGAAGCCGGCAAGCAGCATTATCTCGACGTTCACATCGCCTATCGCCAGGCCTGCCTCAACGCCATCGAGTATCTGAAGAAGTTCGGCTACTCCGGCGCCCAGGCCTATTCGATCCTCGGCACCGCTCCGTGCCAGGGCCACATCTCCGGCGTGGTCGACGTGCCCAATGCCTGCGCCACGCTATGGTTGCCGACCGAGATCTTCGATTTCGACGTGATGCCGTCGGCGGCCGGACCCATTAAGCACATCACCGGCGATATCCAGATGCCGATCTCGCCGGACAAGTGACGCTGCGCTCCCTCTCCCCGTTCTCACGGGGAGAGGGTTGGGGTGAGGGGCTGTCTCCGCATAAGCGGTAGCCGTGAGCTGTGTTGAACACGCGTTAGGGATGATGCGATGCCGGTCTATGAATATCTCTGTGACGACTGCGGTCCGTTCAAAGACCTCCGCCCGATGGCAGAATGCGACGATCCGCAAAGCTGCCCGCACTGCGAGACCATGGCGCCGCGGGTGATCCTGACCGCGCCGAATTTCTTCTGCATGCCGGCGGACAAGCGCAAGGCGCACGCCGTCAACGAGCGCAGCTCGCACGCGCCGCAGACGCTGGCGCAATACAAGGCCTCGCACGGCCCGGGCTGCGGCTGCTGTTCCTCGGGCAAGACCGTGAAGGACAAGAACGGGGCCGAGAAGAAGAAGCCCGCACGGCTGATGACCCAGAGCAAAAGCGGCGCCAAGGGCTTTCCGACCGCGCGGCCCTGGATGATCAGCCACTAACCCACGCGATGATCTCACACGAATAAAAGACAGGAGCGCTCAACATGCTTCACGGTGATATCTCCAGCAGCAACGACACGGTCGGCGTCGCGGTGGTCAACTACAAGATGCCCCGCCTGCACACCAAGGCCGAGGTGCTCGACAACGCCCGCAAGATCGCCGACATGATCGTCGGCATGAAGGTCGGCCTGCCCGGCATGGACCTCGTGATCTTTCCGGAATATTCCACGCAAGGCATCATGTACGACTCCAAGGAGATGTACGAGACGGCGTCCGTGGTGCCTGGTGAAGAAACCGCGATCTTCGCCGAGGCCTGCCGCAAGGCGAAGGTGTGGGGCGTATTCTCGCTCACCGGCGAACGCCACGAGGAGCATCCGCACAAGGCGCCCTACAACACCCTGATCCTGATGAACGACAAGGGCGAGATCGTGCAGAAGTATCGCAAGATCATGCCGTGGGTGCCGATCGAAGGCTGGTATCCCGGCAATTGCACCTATGTCTCCGAGGGCCCGAAGGGCCTCAAGGTCAGCCTGATCATCTGCGACGACGGCAATTATCCGGAGATCTGGCGCGATTGCGCCATGAAGGGCGCCGAGCTGATCGTGCGTTGCCAGGGCTACATGTATCCGGCCAAGGAGCAGCAGGTCATGATCTCCAAGGCGATGGCGTGGGCCAACAACGTCTATGTCGCGGTCGCCAATGCCGCCGGCTTCGACGGCGTCTACTCGTACTTCGGCCACTCCGCGATCATCGGCTTTGACGGCCGTACGCTCGGCGAGTGCGGCGAGGAGGATTACGGCATCCAGTACGCGCAGCTCTCGAAACATCTGATCCGCGATGCGCGCCGCAATGGTCAGTCGCAGAACCATCTCTACAAGCTGGTCCACCGCGGCTACACCGGCATGATCAACTCCGGCGACAGCCCGCGCGGCGTCGCAGCGTGCCCGTATGATTTCTACAAGAACTGGATCAAAGACCCCGAAGGCACGCGCGACATGGTCGAGGCGATGACCCGCTCGACGCCGGGCACCGACGAGTGCCCGATCGACGGCATCCCGAATGGGGCAGCGGCCAGCAATTACTGAGCCGCCGCGGATGCCGCCGGGCGCGACGCTGGCGCGAACCCGGTGCGCAGAATGAGAGTATTGGCCCTGCAAAACCGTGGCGCGGTTGCAACATGGCGCTCGGATTCTGCTTCGGTTGTGGTCCAAACGGACGCATTTCAGCGGCCCCGTAGTTTTGCGGAGCTTCGTCCTGGCCTAAGTTCCCGCCGGAATTGCTGGGAATGGGGGTGTGGCGTGCAAGGCGAGGGGCCAGGGAGGCGGCAGGGTCGACTGCGCCGATTCGTCGCTGCATTGCTCGCCGGCGTATCGGCGGTCTTCGTCGGCCTCAGCCTTTGCGCGACGCCCGCCAACGCACTCTGTGCACCCGATCCGGCCACGACAGGCCAGACTGTCACCTGCAGCGGCACGGATGCCGACGGCTTTCAGGCCGGCGTCGGGGTCGACAGCCTCAATGTCAACGTGCTCTCCGGCGCGACCGTGAACGACAACGGGACGCTCTCGATCGGCGTCAACAATTCCAGCACGGTCACCAACAACGGCAGTCTGTCGGCCGGCTCGGGCCTGATCGGTATCGGTGTCGACAGCGCGAACACCGTGACCAACAACGGTACCATCACGGTGCTCGACAACGGTCGCGGCATCCTTGCGATCGATCATAACGTCATTGCCAATGCCGGGACGATCGCGGCCGGCAACAGCGGCATTGCGATTTCGGTCGGTGACAGCAACACCGTCACCAACAGCGGCGCGCTGTCGATCGGGGCGTCGGGGGCGGGCATCTTCGCCGGCCAGAACAACACGATCACGAACGCCGCGACGGGCACGATCACCGGCGTGGATGACTCGATCGGCATCTACGCGGTTAGCGGCGTGACCATGACCAATGCGGGCGCCATCACGGTCGGCGATTCCACCGGCTTCTCCGGCGGCATTCTCGTGATCAGCAACAACAACACGATCACCAATACGGCCACCGGCAGGATCACGGTCGGGCAGAACGCCGCCGGCATCTACATGCAAGGCAACGTTCAGACCGTCAGCAATTTCGGCACGATCACGGCGGGCGATTTCGGCGTCGGTATTGCCGTGTTGGGCGATGACTCGAAGATCACCAATGGCGGCACGATCACGGTGGGGGACACCGGATCGGCCGGCATTTCGCTGCAGGGCGACCGGGCCACGATCAGCCAAAGCGGCACGATCACTGTCGGCCAGGCCGGCTGGGGCATCCTCTATAACGGCTCGTCCTCCACGATCACAAACAGCGGGCGGATCACGGGCGGCGATGCGACCGAAGGCATCTTCGCGGTCGGCGACTCCAACACCATCACCAATAGCGGCACGATCACCGTCGGCACGTTCGGCGTCGGCGTCGACGTAAGCTCCTTCAGCACGACCAACCAGATCGTCAACACCGGCACCATCACAGTCGGCGCCAATGGCACAGGCATCATGCTGAGTGGTGGCGGCAGCGTCTTCAACTCCGGCACCATCGACGCCGGCGCGTCGGGTGCTATTGCGATCGACTTCTGCGGCTGCGGCAACAACACGCTCACCCTTGGCCCCGGCAGCGTGATCAACGGCCAGGTGCTTGCATCCGGAACTGACACGTTCCAGCTCGGCGGCACCGGCAAGGATACGTTCAATCTCGACCTGATCGGCACTGGCCTCCAGTACGACGGCTTTGCGACCTTCAACAAGATCGACAGCTCGACCTGGACCGTGACCGGCACCGGCAATCAGGACTGGACCGTGCTCGGCGGCACGCTTCTGCTCGCCGGCACCATCAACGGCACCGTGACCGTCGCGAGCGGCGGCACGTTCGGCGGCGTCGGCACGGTCGGCACGACCACCATCAATGGCGGCACGCTGGCGCCGGGCAATCCGACCGGCACGCTCACCGTATCGGGCGACCTCACCTTCACGTCGGCGTCGAGCTACATGGTGCAGGTCTCGGGCGCCAGCAACGGCCTTGCGGTCGTCACGGGCACGGCGACGCTCGGCGGTGCAACGGTCGTGGTCGTCCCGACCGGCTCGATCGCCAAGCACTACACGATCCTGACTGCGACGACGCTCCCCGATGCGTTCAACCCGGTCGTTGCGGGGCTCTCGTCGAACCTGCACGCGACGCTCAGCTACGATCTTCACAACGTCTACCTCGACCTCGCGCTGGGCTATGGCGGCGGCCTCAACATCAATCAGCAGAACGTCGCCAACGTGCTGACGAATTATTTCAACAGCACCGGCAGCCTTCCCGTGGCGCTCGCCAATCTCTCTCCGGCCGGCCTCACACAGGCCTCCGGCGAATCGGGCACGGGCTCACAGCAGGCGACCTTCAACGCGATGAACCTGTTCATCAATCTGCTGACCGACGTGTTCGGCTCGGGGCGTAGCGGTGCACCTGATGCGACTCCGTTTGCCGACGAGGCGAGCGCCTATGCCGCGACCGGCAAGAACGCGCGTGACAGAAGCGCGCGCGATGCCTTCGCCTCGATCTACCGCAAGGCGCCGCCTGCGACCTTCGAGCAGCGCTGGGACGTCTGGGCAGCCAGCTATGGTGGCTCGCAGACCACCGACGGCAACACTGCCCTCGGCTCCAACACCAGCAGCAGCAGCGTCTACGGTACGGCGGTCGGCCTCGATTACCGCTTCTCGCCGTCGACGATCGCCGGTGTCGCGCTGGCCGGCGGCGGCACCGGCTTCAACACCAACGGACTCGGCTGGGGCCGCTCCGACCTGTTCCAGGCCGGCGCCTTCGTGCGGCACACGGCGGGATCGGCCTATATCACCGCCGCGCTCGCCTATGGCTGGCAGGACGTCACCACGAACCGCATCGTCATCGCCGCAGGCGTCGATCAATTGCGGGCGCAGTTCAACGCCAACTCGATCTCGGGACGCGTCGAGGGCGGTTATCGCTATGCCACGCAGTGGATCGGTCTCACGCCCTATGCCGCGCTCCAGGCCACCATGTTCAGCCTTCCGAACTATTCGGAATTCGCAGTGGTCGGCAACAACACCTTTGCGCTCAACTATGCGGCCAAGGACGTGACCAGCACCCGCACCGAGCTCGGCCTGCGCGCGGACAGGTCATTTGCGGCGGCCGGCGGCCTGATGACCCTGCGCGGCCGGCTCGCCTGGGCGCATGACTTCAATCCGGACCGCACCGTCGGTGCGGTGTTCCAGACGCTGCCGGGTTCGGCCTTTGTCGTGAACGGCGCCGCTCAGGCGCGTGATTCCGCGCTGACCACGGCGTCGGTGCAGATGAACTGGATGAACGGCTGGTCCGCGTCGGCAACTTTCGAAGGCGAGTTCTCGAACGTCACGCGGTCCTATGCCGGCAAGGGCGTCGTGCGCTACGCGTGGTAGGACTCGTCGCTGGATCAGGCGGGACTGCCACCCTCGAGGGGAGGGTAAGAAGGCTACTGCTTCTTCTGCGGAGGCTTGCGTGGCGGGCGCGGGACGACAGCGGGCACGGGCGTGCCGGCCATCTTGTTGGCGGTCTCGCTGACGTCGAGCAGCGAACGGCGAATATCCTCGAGGTAAACAGCCGATTTCTTCTTCATGGTGTCCGCGAGCTCGCGCAGCCCCTGCACCTTCTCGAACAGCTCGTCGACCTTGCCGTCGACGAAGCCGGGCACTACGCCCTCGATCTTGGTGACGGCCTTGTCGAATCCCGCAAAGGCGGTGTCGACCTTGGCCATCACGGAATCGATCTCGCCACCCTTGCTCCTGAGATCGGCGGTAGTGGTCTCGAATGTGCGCAGGCCCTCCTTGATCGCAGGGGCGTTGCTCACGATGGTGCGGTCGACGCTGTGCAGGGTGTCGACGATGGATTCGACGTCGCTGAGATCGGCGGTGAGCACGGGAATGCCGTCCGAATCCAGCGGTACCGGCGGCGCGGAGGGCGCTCCGCCGATCAAGGAGACCGCGGCGACGCCGGTGAGACCCTGGAACTCGATACCGGCCACGGTGTCCTTGCGGATCGGCGCGGAGTTGTCGAGCATCACCAGCGCCACGACCTTGCGGGGATTGTCCAGCTTGATCGACAGGATCTGGCCCGCGAGCACGCCGTCAAAATTGACCGGGCCGCCGCGGCGCAGGCCGCTGGCGGAGCCGCCCTCGAACACCACGCGCAACTGGCTGCGGCTCTGGATGGTGCGCCATTTCTGCACCCCGAGCAGGCCGCCGAACGCCACGGCGATCACCGCCAGCGTCGCCGTTCCGATCACAAGATTGCTCGCGCGTGCCATGAGGCTGAGTCTACGACCAAAGCGGGGAAGTTGGAAGGAGGCCGCAATGGTACATCGGGCGGGTTAACGACTTGTCCCGCCGAAGCTCGCAGAGCGAAGGCGGAAGCGTAACCCGCCCTACGCGACATCAATGTCCTGCTGCGCGCTTTGCCGCAGCATTGTTCAGCACGATCAGGGCATCGACGGCCACACCCGTCCTGGTGTTGATCAGGAACGGGTTGATGTCGATCGATGCGATCCGGTCGCCGGCATCCGCGATCAGATTGGACAGGCCGACCAGCGCCTTCACCGCGGAGACCTCGTGCAAGGCCGGCTTGCCGCGATAACCGCGCAATTTGATGCCGGCCTTGGTGCGGTCGATCAGGAACCGCGCCTCGGCCTCGTCCAGCGGCGCGCCGGCAAGCGCCACGTCCTTTAGGAGCTCGATGTCGATGCCGCCGGTGCCGAACAGCACGACCGGACCCATTTCGGCATCGAGCGAGGCGCCGACCACGAGCTCGAGATCGGCCTTGACCTGCTGCGCGATCAGGATGCCGTCGAGCTTCGGTTTGCCCTTCAGCTTTTTCACCCGCGCGGTGATGTCGGTGAACGCCTTTTTCACGTCAGCCGCGCCGTTGAGGTTCAGCACCACGCCGCCGATGTCGGACTTGTGCAGGATCTCGGCGCTGACGACTTTCGCCACGACCGGAAAACCAATCTGCCTGGCAATCTTCACCGCCTCCGCCGACGTCTGCGCGATCGCTTCTTTCGAGATCGGGATGCCATAGGCCTTCAACAGCTTCTTCGAGGCGATTTCGTCGAGTGCGGCGCCATTCGCCGATTTCAGCGCCTTTTCCAGCACGGCGCGCGCGGCGGGCTTCGAGCTCGAGACAATGTCGGGCACTTCTTTCCGCAGCCTCGCATAAGCGAGCAGCGACTTGATCGCGGTCACCGCGCGGTCCATGCCCTGCATCACTGCGAGATGGGGCAGCGATTTGCGCAAGGTCTTGGTGAATTCCGTGAAGCCGATCGACATCGCGCTGATATAGATCACGGGCTTGGCGGCCCGGCTCGCCATCTCGTTGACGATACGCAAATTGCGCTCGCGCACCTCGTGCGGCGCCTTCGGCAGCTCGGCATCGATGATGACGATGTCGATATCGGGGTCGTCGATCATCAGCTTGATCGACTTCATGTAGACGGAAGGGTCGACCACCGCGGCAAAGCCGGCGTCGAGCGGATTGCCGACGATCGAGCCCGGCCCGAGCATCTTTGCCAGTTCCGTACTGACATGCGGGCTCAGCGGCGCAAAATTCAGGCCTTCCTTGTAGAAGGCATCGATCAGCATGCCGCGCTTGCCGCCGGACAGCGTCACGGCGGCGAGCCGATCGCCTTTAGGCACGGCTGAGTGGACGAAGCATTCGGTGGTCTCGATCAACTCGTCGAGCCCGCCGACCCGGATGACGCCTTCGCGCGTCGCGATGGCGTCGAACGTCTCGATCGATCCTGCCAGCGCGCCGGTGTGGGCCATCGCCGCCGCGCGACCGCCCTCGGATGCGCCGAGCTTGAGCGCGATCACCGGCTTGCTGGCGGCGCGCGCCGCTTTACAGGCATCGCGGAACGCCTTGGTGTTGCGCACGCCTTCGAGATAAACGACGATCACGCTGATGCTCGGATCTTCGGCGAAATAGCGCATCAGGTCCGGCGTCTCGAGCCCGGCCTCGTTGCCTGTCGTCACCATGTAGCCGACACCGACGCCGCGATCCTCCAGCGCCTGGCGGATTGCCATGACGATGGCGCCGGATTGGCCGGCGATCGCCACCGCGCCCTGTTCCATGGTGACGATGCGGTCGTCGATGTTGGTGAAGAGCCTTTCGCCGGCGCTCAAATTGCCGAGGCAGTTCGGCCCGGTGACCGCAAGTCCCGTTTCGCGCACCGCCAACTGCAAGTCGGCGGCGAGCCTCTGGCTCTCGTCGTCCTGCAGTTCGCTGAAGCCCGAGGTGACGATGGTGGCCGAGCGCGCGCCGGCTGTGGCTGCATCGCGGATCACCTGCACGGCAAAGCGCGCCGGCACGAGCACCAGCACGTGATCCGGCCTTTCCGGCAGGCTGGAAAAATCCTTGTAGCAGGGGACACCCCAGATCGTCTCGCGCTTGGCGTTGACCGGATAGAGCCCGCCCTCGAAACCGTACTTGACCAGATTGTTCCAGATGCGCTCGGCATAATTGCCGGGCTTGTCGGTCGCGCCCACCAGCACGATGTTGTGCGGGTGCAGCATGGCGTGGATATTCTTGACGATGTCGCTGGCGTCGGGGGGCGGAGACCATGGACGGGACGCGGACGCAGCAGACACATGGGCTTCCATAGCGTGACCTCACCTGTTGTTCTTATTTGGTGGCGCGTCACTCTGTTCTATGGCGAGTCATTCGGAGTGGCAACCATGTGGGCGGTATGCCGTGTGGTGGAATGAAGTTCACGCGTGTCGCCTGTCCGGCGGGCGATCTATCTGTCGGCTCCAATCAATGTTGCATGCAGGATGTAGCGCTCGGGGCCGGACGTGACCGCGTCGAATGGCCAGCAGGTCGCGAGAACAAGCTCGAATCCGCCTGCCGTGGCGTCGAGACCTGATTCATCGAAGCGAACCACGGCGGTGGAATCTGCGCGATAGCGAAAATGTTGACCGTCGCTGCGTGTGACATCGATGATGTCACCCACGGCAACATTGCGCAGGAAGCGGAAATGCGTGTCGCGATGCGCGGCATAGACGGCAATCCCGCGTTCGCCCGCGTCAGCCGTGTGCTGGATATGGCCGGGTCCGAAAGCGAGCGCCTGTCCGCTCGCGCCTTCCAGCACGATGGCGCTGGCGCCGATCCGCTTGACTTCGATCCGCGCGACCGGCCAGGTGTCGGCCCACGACCACGGCTTGACTGGTTGGCCCGTCGCAATGCTTCGGTCGAACGCCCGCTCCAGCAACACCTGCGCCAGCCACGCCTTGGCGTGGATATAGGCGCCGTCGCCGAACAGAAAGAGGCCGATCAGCGCCAATACCAGCGGAGAGATGAGGCGGGGCATTGTTTCCGTGCTCTTCCAAAAAAGGCGCGCGCGGCCGTTATGGGACGGGCAGCCGCGCGCGCTAACAGAGGAGTTCGGGGTGCTCCTCTCTCAAGCGGCGTCGGTGAGCAAGGGCCGACGCCGGTTGAACACGAACAAGACCAGGGCGAGGACGATCAGGATCAAGCCAGCGATCATCTTCAGCTCGGCCGAGGTCGCAGTCTTGGGCAGGCGGATCGCATCGGGTGCGGCGGGCGTCGGCCGTCGCGTCGCCGGCTGATTGCGCGCATCGGCATGGCGTTCGCGCAATTGCGTCGGCGCCAGATGCGGCCGCTCGCCAAAGACCTTCTCGAAATCCCAGCCGGCCGGCAGATTGATCGGCAGGTCGGCAAGCTTGAGCGGTTCGCCTTCGGGTCGGCTCGGCGTCTTGTCGACCGCGACGAGGCTGGTGAGCCGCGTGACGATCTGATGGTCGAGCGCAAGCGCCAGGATCGCCTTGTCGGAGTCTTCGGGCGTCATCTCGCGCAGGGTGCGCGCCACTTCGGCATCGCCGATCTTGCGCCGAGCCCAGAGCTTCGAGAGGCCCTTGCCTTCGGCCGCGTTCTGCAGCGGCAGCGTCACCGACCACGGACGGTCGCCGACGCGGCCCTTGATCTCGAGCGAGCCCGCGAGCTTGTCGAGCCTCGCCGCCAGCACCAGCGGCTCGTCGCGATAGACGTCGGGAATGATCGCCGGGGTGATGTCGGCCTTGGCCTCGGAGAATTTTGCGGTGAGGCCGGTCACGGCGGGGTTTTCCAGCTTGGCGAACAGGCCGCGCATGCGCTCCTCGACCTGTTCGACCGAGCCGATATGGGTGAAGGCGCCGCGGCCGAGCTCGGCGGCGCGGGTCATCAGATAGGTGTTGGGCGCGGACCCGATGCCGACCATGAACACGCGCGAGCGGCCGCGCATCGCCGTGATGGTCTCGAACAATTGCTGCTCGTTGCCGATCGCGCCGTCGGTCAGGAATACGACCTGGCGAACCATGTTCGTGTCACTGATCTTGTCGGTGAGTGCCGCACGCATTGCCGGCACCATCTCGGTGCCGCCGCGCGCCTGCAACGCGCTGACGAACGAAGTGGCTTCGCCGACATGGGCGGCATCCGCGGGCACCGAGGCCGGGAACAGCACGTCCATGGTGTCGTCGAAACGGATCACATTGAACCGGTCATTCGGCTGCAGGCGACCGAGCGCATAGAGCAGGCTCGCCTTGGCCTGAACGATGGAGGTGCCGCCCATCGAGCCGGAATTGTCGATCACGAACACGACCTCGCGCGGCAGCGGCTTCTGCGTCGCTTGCTCGGCATTCGGCGGGGTGACGAAGGCGAGCAGGTAATCGGCATCTCCGACATGCTCGCGGAACAGGCCGACCGACGGTGCCTTCTCGGCAGCCGGCTTCCAGGTCAGCTCGAAATCGCGGTCGGCGGGAACAGCGCCGTCGGCGAGTGTGATGATGCGCGTCGCATCATCAGGGCTTTCCGTCTTGACGTTATGGTGGTGGCTTTTGACCTCGCCGAGCGCAAAGCCGGCCTTCAGGCGCACCGTGATGCTGGTCGGATTGACCGGCGCATTCCTGGCAGGATCGAGCACAGGCGGCGAGATGCGGTCGCGATCCGGCACAGGCTCCGACGTCGTCGCGCCCCAGCCGGAGCCGTCTTGGCGGAAGTCCACGCTCTGCACGATCGGCGCCGGATTGTAGCGGGGAGCAACCACCAGCGGCAGGCGCAACGAATACTCATTGCCGGATTGGTGCACCGGCTCCTGGTATTCGATCTGCACCAGCACAGTCTCGCCGGGGCCGATATTGGCGACCGAATTGGTGAAGATGTTGGGCCGCTCCTGTTCGGTCAGCGCAGCCTTTTGGCCGGCGCTGCGCGCCTGCTCGTAGATCACGCGGGCCTGCTGCCGCTCCTTGATGTCGCCGACAATGACGCGGTCGCCGACCACCATTTTCAGCGTGTCGACCGCGCCATTGGTTGCGAGCGGATAGACATAGGTGGCCTCGACCCAGTCCTTGGTCGGATTGCGGAACACTTGGGTGACGCGGGCGCGCAGCGTCGGGCCTGACACCGTGATGTCGATGTCGGTGCCGAGGCGGATAGCCTCGGTGTAGGCGCCGTCTTCCTTCAGCAGCAGGCTGCCGGATTTGGCCTCGCCGGGCTGGAGCAGGCTGGCCTGTTCGGTCGTTGCCGACCAACCCGTCCCGAAGCTCACCAGCAGCGCCACGAACGCGACCAGCATCACCGCGATGCCCTGCGCGAGAAGGAATAATCCGATCTTGATCAGCCGGCCCAGCAGGGGGTGTTCGTCGCTGTCGGCAGTGTCGTAGGTGCTCATTTGGCCTGCTCCCGAGGCATGTTCGCTGGCCTTCAGCATCCGCCGGGAGGGCCTGATTTCGCGAGCAGAATGATCGGCAATGTTCCGCCGCCGCCAGCCGGACGGGCCCGCCGCCGGGGCGGCCATGTGCGGTTTTGTGCTGGTTTGTCCGCCCTGCTAGGATGGCACTCCCCAGGGCAGGGTTGACGATGCAGATGCAGGCCGACAAGCAGCTTTCAGACGAGCAGAGCCGCGAGATCGCGGAGACCATTCGCGAGGAGCTGGCCAGACGCCGGATCTCCCGGCAGGCGCTGGCCGAGCAGGCCAAGCTTAGTCTGTCGACGCTGGAAAAAGTTCTCGGCGGCCGCCGGCCGTTCACGCTGGCGACGACGGTCCGGCTGGAGCAGGCGCTGGGCGTGTCCTTGCGCAAGAGCGCCGCCGTGGTGACGCCTCCTGCCGCAAACGACGTCGCGCCCGACAGCCTCGGCTCCTATGCGCACCGCGCGGTGACCTGGCTCGAGGACGTCTACATCACGCTGCGCCCGTCCTTCGGCGACAAGGACGCGATCTTCGCCTACCGCACCGAGATCGTCTGGGAGCCGAAAGTCTCCTCGCTGGTCTTCCGCGAGGGCGATCGGACCGATACCGCCTATGAGCACACCGGCGAGGTCGCCGTTCCCCATCAGTCCGGCTTCATCTACCTCGTCATCATCAAGCACGGTCAGCATCGCGTGATCACGGTGTCGCGGCCGACGGTCGCCGGCGAGATGTATGGCATCATCTCGACGCTCCGCGCCGGCCCCGGCTCGCAGCTGACGCCGATCGCCGCGCCGATCGCGTATGTGCCGATCGGGAATATTCCGAAGCCGTCCTTGGGACGGGTCGCGCCCGGCGATCCCAACTATGAGCTGTACCGAAAGCACCTGCGCCGCACGGTGGAAGAGCCGTTCGCGCTCTTCCTGCCGGCATAGGTTCTCCCCGGAGGTCCGCGGATAAAGAGATGGCGGCCTCGCGGTCGCCAACTCCCATGCACAGACCGTTCGCCGCGAGCTAGCCGCTCGGCTCCGCGCTGATGATGTCGCCGAACAGCTCCCACTGGCCCTTCTTGAACCGCCACATCTTGAGCTGCTCGATCGGCGCGAAGTCCGCGGACGAGGTGTTGATCTTGATTCCCGGGATCAGCGTGTCGGGGACGAAGTCCTTCAGGCTGGCAGCCTGCTTCATCACGTTCTCACGGGTGAGATTGTCGCCGGACTGCTTTAGCACCTGAGCCATCGTCTGGGCCGCGGCATAGGCGTAAACCAGATTTGCGTCGGAGATGTTTGCGCCGGGCATGTACTTGTCGATGAAAGTCATGAACTTCTTCATGCCCTCGTCGTCCTTCCACTGCGGATCCGACGCATCCTTGAGATAGCCGGCCGACAGTACGCCTTCGGATGCCTCGAGGCCCGCCGGCTTCATCACCGCGCCGATCGACACCGAGACGTCGGTCATCAGATGCATCGGCCTCCACTCCAGCTCCGCGATCTTCTTGATGGCCTGGGCCGCGAATTTCGGCGTCGCGATGTTGACGAAGACATCGGCGCCTGTGCCCTTGAGCTTGACGATATGGGCGTCGATCGACGGCTCCGAGGTCTCGTAGCTCTCCTCGGCCACGATCAGTTTCGAGGCCTTGTCGCCGAACACGTCCTTGATGCCGGCGACGTAATCCTTGCCGAAATCGTCGTTGGCATAGAAGATCGCAACCTTCGCGTCCGGCTTCTCCTTCAGAATGTATTTTGCGAAGATCTGGGCCTCGACCCGGTAGCTGGGCTGGAAGCCCATGGTCCAGGGGAAGTTCTTCGGGTCATTCCACTTGCTGGCGCCGGTGGCGAGGAACAGCTGCGGCACTTTCTTGGTGTTGTGATATTTCTGCACGGCGGTCTGGGTCGGTGTGCCCAGCGCGTTGAACACCAGGAAGACCTCGTCGCTCTCGATCAGCTTGCGGACCTGCTCCACGGTCTTCGGCGGCGAATAACCGTCGTCATAGGAGATCCAGTTGATCTTGCGGCCGTTGATGCCGCCCTGGTCGTTGATCATCTTGAAGTAGGCTTCCTCGGTCTTGCCGATGATGCCGTAGGCGGAGGCAGGACCCGAATAGGCCTCGACATTGCCGATCTTGATCTCGGTGTCGGTGACGCCGGTGTCGTATTTCTTTTGCGCCTCGGCGCCCTGGGTCGAGAGCAATGTCAGGGCCGCCGCCGCGGCGAGCAGGGAGAGTTTCTTGTTCTTCATGGAAATTCCTTGGGGTTTCTTGTTGGTTGGGGCAGGCACTTCAAAAAAGAAAAGCGCCCGCAAGGGGCGCTTCGATCAGGCGTTGGCGACTTTCCTGTCGACCTCCGAGGCGACGGAGAAGTCCTTGCGCAAGGTCGGCTTGTGGATCTTGCCGGTGGCGTTGCGCGGCAACGCATCGACGAAGCGAATCTGGCGCGGACATTTGAAGCGCGCCAGATTGGCCGCGCAATGCGCGAACACATCCGCTTCGGTCAGCCGCTGGCCCTGTTTGACCGCGACGATGGCAAGGCCGACCTCGCCCCATTGCGGATCGGGAATGCCGATCACGGCGGCTTCCGCGATCGCGCCGAGCTGGTGCAGGACGTTCTCGACCTCGGCCGGATAGACGTTCTCGCCGCCGGAGATGTACATGTCCTTCCAGCGGTCGACGATGTAGTAGAAGCCTTCCTCGTCGACGCGCGTCGCATCGCCCGTGTGCAGCCAGCCGTCGGTGAAGGACGTCTTGTCTGCCTCCGGCCTGTTCCAGTAGCCGGGCGTGATGTTCGGCCCCTTGACCCAGAGCTCGCCGAGCTCACCGACATCGGCATCGCTGCCATCGGGCCGCACGATGCGCACCTCGGTGTGCAGCACCGGCTTGCCGGCGGAGCCTGCTTTCCGCGCCGCATCCTCGCGGTCGAGCACCAGCACGGCCGGCGAGGTCTCGGTCATGCCGTAACCCTGTTGCAGCGCGACGCCGCGAGCTTCCCAGACTTTCAACAACGGGACCGGCATAGGTGCGCCGCCGACACCGCCGACGATCAGCCGGCTGAGGTCGGTCGTCGCGAAGGCCGGATGCTGTGCCATGAACTGGTAGATCGCGGGCACGCCGAAGAACACGTTGATGCCCTGCGTGGGATCGTTGATCAGGCCGAGCGCCGTGCCGGGATCGAAGGCGCGCATGATCATCACGGTGCCGCCGGCGTGCAGCACCGGATTGGTGTAGCAATTGAGCCCGCCGGTGTGGAACAGCGGCAGCACGGTAAGCAGCACCGACGACGGCCCGATGCAGGCGGGGCCGCCGAGATTGACGCAATTCCAGAAGGTCATGCCATGGGTGATGGTTGCGCCCTTCGGATGCCCCGTCGTGCCCGACGTGTACATGATGGTCGAGACGTCATCGAGCGTGACCTCCTCGATACGGTCGAGCGGCTTTGCAGCGGCGATGCCGGCCTCATAGGCGCCGCCCGGGCCAAGCAGCAGGCTGGTCGCGACGTTGCAGAGTTTTGCGACGCTCAGCGCCGTCTCGGCCAGATCGGTGTCGTGGATCATCACCTTCGGCGCGCAGTCGGCGGTGATGAACTGGAGCTCGGGGACGGTGAGGCGGGTGTTCAGCGGCACGAAGATGGCGCCCAACCGGCCGCAGGCGAACTGCACCTCCAGCGTATCGGTCGTGTTCAGCGCCAGCACCGCGACGCGGTCGCCGCGCGAGACCTTCAGCGTGTGACGCAGGAACGAGGCGAGGCGCGAGACGCGGGCGTCGAGCTGCGAATAGCTGAAGCGGCGCTCGCTCGCGAGATCGATGAGCGCGACCTTGCCGGGCGTGCGGCGGCCATGGTGGGCGATCCAGTCGTAGTAACGAACGGCCAAAAATCCCTCCCTCGGCGGTCTCGTGCCGCCATAGTCCTATTGCCGGGCACCATGCCCGGCGTGGCCGCGAGGGCCAGCCGGAGTTTGTGCACTACGTCTTTTTTGATTTGGAGTTGGCCAGCGAGGAGCGAAAATCGTCTTGCGTTGAGTTGCTAGGTCACGAGCTGCTCCAGAGCGGTTCCTCCGGTCAGCCACTCTGCGCAAGTGAACGGCAAATGTTCCAGCCATGGTGGACGAGACGAATCCGCCAACAGGGCGAGACCACGATGAAGAGCCCGTTCTATACCTCCGAGCACGATGCGTTTCGCGACGTGATGCGCCGCTTTGTCGAGAAGGAGATCGCTCCGTTCGCCCATGAATGGGACGAAGCCGGCGAATTCCCGCGCGAGCTCTATCGCAAGGCGGCCGAAATCGGCCTGTTGGGGCTCGGATTCCCCGAGGAATATGGCGGCATCGCCGCCGACCAGTTCATGAAGATCGTTGCGAGCCAGGAATTGGCGCGGGCCGGCGCCGGCGGCGTCAGCGCCAGCCTGATGAGCCACACCATCGGCTCGCCGCCGATCGCCCGTGCGGCGCGTTCCGAGGTCAAGGCGCGCGTGCTGCCGCAGGTGCTGGCAGGCGAGAAGATCTCCGCGCTCGCGATCACCGAGCCGGGCGGGGGCTCCGACGTTGCAAACCTCCGCACCAAGGCGCGGCGCGATGGCAATCACTACGTCGTGAGCGGCGAGAAGACCTTCATCACCTCGGGCGTGCGCGCCGATTATCTGACTGTTGCCGTGCGTACCGGCGGCGAGGGCGCCGGCGGCGTCAGCCTGCTCCTGATCGAGGGCGATACGCCCGGCCTATCCAGGACAAAACTGAAGAAGATGGGCTGGTGGGCCTCCGACACCGCGACGCTGCATTTCGACGACTGCCGCGTGCCGGCCGAGAATTTGATCGGCGAGGAGGGCCAGGGCTTTAAGATCATCATGCAGAACTTCAACAGCGAGCGCATGGGCATGGCCGCGAGCTGCACCGCCTTTGCGCGCGTCTGCCTCGACGAAGCGATCGCCTACGCGAAGGAACGCAAGACCTTCGGCAAGCCGCTGGCCCAGCACCAGGTCATCCGCCACAAGATCGTCGACATGGCGCAGAAGGTCGCAGCGTCCCAGGCGATGCTGGAGATGCTGGCCTGGCGGCTGGAGCAGGGCGAGAGTCCGGTCGCCGAGATCTGCATGATGAAGAACCAGGCGACGCAGACCATGGCGTTCTGCGCCTCGGAAGCCGTGCAGATTTTCGGCGGCGCCGGCTTCATGCGCGGCATCAAGGCCGAGCGCATCTACCGCGAGGTCAAGGTCAACGCCATCGGCGGCGGCACCGAGGAGATCATGAAGGATCTGGCATCGCGGCAGATGGGTCTATGAACGCTCTCTCCTCGCGTCATTCCGGGGCGCGAGCGAAGCGGAGCGAGCCCGGAATCCATACTCACGATCGTGGTTATGGATTCCGGGCCCGCGCCAAGAGGCGCGTCCCGGAATGACGAGGCTGAGAGACAATGCTATTCACCGCCGACCACGACGACATCCGCCGCTCCTTAAAAAAATTCATCGCCAACGAGATCAATCCTCACGTCGATGAATGGGAGAAGGCCGACATCTTCCCGGCGCATGAGCTGTTCAAGAAGATGGGCAGCCTTGGCTTCCTCGGCCTGAACAAGCCGGTCGAATTCGGCGGCTCGGGGCTCGATTATTCCTATGCGCTGATGATGGCGGAGGAGCTGGGCGCGATCACCTGCGGCGGCGTACCGATGGCGATCGGGGTGCAGACCGACATGGCGACGCCCGCGCTGGCGCGGTTCGGCTCGGATGAGGTGCGGCGCGAGTTTCTGGCGCCCTCGATCTCCGGCGACTACGTCGCCTGCATCGGCGTCTCCGAGCCCGGTGCCGGCTCCGATGTCGCCTCGATCAAGACCAATGCCCGCGCCGATGGCGACGATTACGTCATCAACGGCGGCAAGATGTGGATCACCAACGGCACCCAGGCCGACTGGATCTGCCTGCTCGCCAACACCGGCGACGGGCCCGTTCACCGCAACAAATCGCTGATCTGCGTGCCCATGAAGAGCAAGGGCGTCACCGTCGCGCGCAAGCTCGACAAGATGGGCATGCGTTCTTCCGATACCGCGCAAATCTTCTTCGACAATGTCCGCGTGCCCAAGCGCAACCGGATCGGCGAGGAGGGCAAGGGCTTCACCTACCAGATGATCCAGTTCCAGGAAGAGCGGCTCTGGGGTGCGGCGGCATGTTTGAAGGCGCACGAATACATCATCGACCAGACCATCGAGTACACGCGCAACCGTAAGGCTTTTGGCCACAGCATCCTCGACAACCAGGTCGTGCACTTCAAGCTGGCGGAGATGCAGACCGAGGTCGAGCTGCTGCGCGCACTGATCTATCGCGCCGCCGAGCAGCTGGTCGCCGGTGAGGACGTGACGCGGCTTGCGACCATGGCCAAGCTCAAGGCCGGCCGGCTCGGCCGCGAGCTCACCGACGCCTGCTTGCAATATTGGGGCGGAATGGGCTTTACCAACGAGACGCCGGTCAGCCGTGCCTATCGCGACAGCCGCCTGACCTCGATCGGCGGCGGTGCCGACGAGGTCATGCTGATGGTCCTGTGCAAGATGATGGGCACGCTGCCAGGCAGCAAGGGGAATGCATCATGATCACGCTCTATCACTGCGACGCCGCGCGCTCGTTCCGCCCGCTCTGGATGCTGGAGGAGATGGGGCTGCCCTATGAGCTGAAGATGCTGCCATTCCCGCCGCGCGTCTTCGCCAAGGATTATCTCGCGCTCAACCCGCTCGGCACGATCCCCTTCATGATCGACGGCGAGACGAAGATGACGGAATCCTCCGGCATCTGCCACTACCTCGGCATCAAATACGGTCCGACGCCCCTGATGGTCGGCCCCGAGGATCCCGCCTATGGCGCGTTCCTGAACTGGATGTATTTTTCCGACGCCACATTAACCTTCCCGCAGACGCTGGTGCTCCGATACACCCAGCTCGAGCCGGAGGAGCGCCGCAATCCGCAGGTCGCCACCGATTATGCAAAGTGGTTCCTGGGGCGGCTGCGCGCCGTTGAGGCAGCGACCGCAAATGCCGAAACCTTGTGCGCCGGCCGCTTTACCGCCGCCGATATCGTCATTGGTTATGCGCTGCGCCTCGCCGTCAGTATCGGCCTCGCCAAGGATTTTGGGCCAAATGTCGCAGCCTATTGGGCCCGCCTGCAGCAGCGCGACGGTTTCAAGCGCGCCGTTGCTGCGGAGCAAAAGGCCGGCGTCGAGCAGAATGTTGCGCCGCGGGTGAGGGCGTAAAGGGAGGCCGTCATTCCGGGGCGATGCGAAGCATCGAACCCGGAATCTCGTGCAACAATCTCCAGGTTCCGGGTTCGGTCCTGCGGACCGCCCCGGAACGACTGCGCATGTTTTCCTGACAGCGCTATCCCGTCGTGACAGCGCCCAAATTTCCGCTAAGGTGACCTCCGTCCGCAGCGGCCAGAGAGCCGCGCGAGGAGGAGCCCAATGGAATATAACGGTCGCGAATCCGACCACCTGATGCTGATCACGCCGGAGCGGGTGTTTTATGCCGGCCTGCTCGGCCGCCCCCGCAAGCGGACCCCGGGCTGTTGCCACGTCTATGTGGCGGTGAAGGGCAATCTGCACCTGACCATCGATGACACCCTCGCCACCGGCGAGCTGTTCGTCACCCTGCCGAACCAGCGGCATTCCATTGCCAGCGACTATCGTACCGCAATCAGCGTGACGCTCGAGCCCGAGAGCATGCCCGATGGCGTGATCGAGGCCCTGGCCGAGCGGCTGACCGGACCCGATCGTGCCGTCTACGCCCGCAAGATTCTCGCCGCCTACGCGCTGCTGCGCCAGCGCCGTTACGGCGACATCACCACCGCCGAATTCGACGAGATGTGTTTTGGCGAGGCGCTGCCGCGCCGCGTGCTCGACCCGCGCGTCACGCGTGCGGTCGCCCGTATCGAGCGCTTCTCCGGCGAGCCGGTGACGGCGGACACCTGCGCCACTGAGGCAGGCCTCTCCGCTTCGCGCTTCCTGCACCTGTTCAAGGAAGAGACCGGCATCTCGTTCCGCTCCTTCCGGGCCTGGAAGCGCGCGCGGCACCTGCTGCACTTCGCCAACCAGGACCTCAACCTCGCCCATCTCGCGCAGGACATCGGTTATCCCGATTCCACGCATTTCAGCCACTCGATCCGCCGCTTCTATGGATTGAAGCCGCGCGCGATCTTCGTCGGCTCGCGGGATCTCGCGATCTACCGCAGCACCGAGACGGTGCGGCTGGCGGAGGCGAGCTAGCGCAACTCTCGTAGGGTGGGCAAAGCGAAAGCGTGCCCACCATCTTTGCCAAACACCGAGACGTGGTGGGCACGGCGCAAGGGCGCCTTTGCCCACCCTACGGCATCTCGTTTTCCCAGCTTCTCCGCGCAAGAAGCCGCATGTCGCGCGTCACATGATCCCAAGCGTTGAATTCTCAACGTGCGAGACATTTTTGGCATGAGCGACAAGGCCGTCATCACCTGCGCGCTGAACGGCGTGCTTACCGACCCGAAGCAACACAACGTGCCCGTGACGCCCGAGCAGATGGCGCGCGAGGCCAGGGCTGCCTTCGATGCCGGCGCGTCCATCATGCACATCCACCTGCGCCAGCAAGCGCCGGGCAAGGGGCATCTGCCGTCCTGGGAGGTCGCGGTCAGCAAGGAGATCCAGCAGGCGATCCGCGAAGCGTGCCCCGGCGTCATCATCAACCACACCTCGGGCGTGTCGGGGCCGAACTACTCTGGCGCGCTCGACTGCATCCGCGAGACCAGGCCGGAGATCGCCGCCTGCAACGCCGGCTCGCTGAATTACCTGAAGGTGAAGGCCGACAACAATTGGGCCTGGCCGCCGATGATGTTCGACAACGCGGTCGAGAAGGTGAAGGACTATCTCGACGTCATGAACGCCGTCGGCACCATCCCCGAGTTCGAATGCTTCGACGTCGGCATCGTCCGCTGCGTCGGCATGTATCACCAGGTCGGCATGTACAAGGGCCCGCTCGAATACAACTTTGTGATGGGCGTCGCCTCGGGGATGCCTGCCGATCCTGAATTGCTGCCGATCCTGATCAAGCTGAAACGGCCCGAGGCGCATTTTCAGGTCACCGCCATCGGCCGCGAGGAGATCTGGCCGCTGCACCAGCGTTGCGCCGAGCTCGGCGGCCATCTGCGCACCGGTCTCGAGGACACCTTCTATCTCGCCGACGGCACAAAGGTGACCTCGAACGGCCAGCTCATCGAAGCGGTCGCCGCGTGCGCTCGCCGTGCCGGCCGCGAGATCGCAAGCCCCGCCGAGGCGCGGAAGATCTTTGGGACGAACAGGTAAGCCACACTCTGTCATTCCGGGATGGCCCGAAGGGCCAGGCCCGGAATCCATAACCACGATCGGGAGTATGGATTCCGGGCTCGCGCTCCGCGCGCCCCGGAATGACGGGCAGGAGCACTAATGTCTACCATCGAAAACACCATTTCCCCCGGCAGCGCCGCCTACCACGCCAACCGCGACGGCATGCTCGGCCTGATCGACCGCATGCGCGCGCTGGAAGAGCGCACGCGCGCGGCGTCGGCTGCGGCGAAGGACCGCTTCCACAAGCGCGGCCAGTTGTTGCCGCGCGAGCGCGTCGCGCTGGTGCTCGATCCCGGTGCGCCCTTCATCGAGCTGTCGACGCTCGCCGGCTACATGTTCGACGTCCCCGATCCAAACAAGAGCGTGCCCGGCGGCGGCGTCATCGCCGGCATCGGCTTCGTGTCGGGCATCCGCTGCATGGTGAGCGCCAGTGATTCCGGCATCGACGCCGGCGCGCTGCAACCTTTCGGCCTCGACAAGACGCTGCGGGTGCAGGAGCTCGCGCTGGAGAACAAGCTGCCTTATATCCAGCTCGTCGAAAGCGCCGGCGCCAATTTGCTGCGCTACCGCGTCGAGGATTTCGTCCGCGGCGGCAACATCTTCCGCAATCTCGCGCGGCTGTCGGCGGCGGGGCTGCCGGTCGTCACCGTCACGCACGGCTCCTCCACCGCAGGCGGCGCCTACCAGACCGGTCTGTCCGACTACATCGTCATGGTCCGCGGTCGCACCCGGGCCTTCCTCGCGGGCCCGCCGCTGCTGAAGGCCGCGACCGGCGAGATCGCGACCGAGGAGGAGCTCGGCGGCGCCGAGATGCATACGCAGATCTCCGGCCTCGGTGACTATCTCGCCGAGGATGATCGCGACGCACTTCGCATCGCGCGAGAGATCATGGCGGCGATGGAATGGGAGCGGCCAGGCCGGGCGGCTCCAGAGTTCAAGCCGCCCCGCTACGACCAGGACGAGCTGCTCGGCATCATGCCGATGGACCACAAGCGCCCGGTCGACATGAAGCAGGTGATCGCGCGGATCATCGATGATTCCGACTTCACCGAGATGGCGCCGAACTACGGCCCGGCCACGGTCTGCGGCCATGCCCGCATCGAGGGCCAGGCGATCGGCATCGTCACCAACAACGGTCCGCTCGATCCCGCCGGCGCCAACAAGGCGACGCATTTCATCCAGGCCTGCTGCCAGACCCGCACGCCGATCCTCTATCTGAACAACACCACCGGCTACATGGTCGGCAAGGCCTATGAGGAAGCCGGCATGATCAAGCACGGCTCGAAGATGATCCAGGCCGTAACATCGGCGACGGTGCCGCAGATCACCATCTATTGCGGCGCCTCGTTCGGCGCTGGCAATTACGGCATGTGCGGGCGCGGCTTCCACCCCCGCTTCTGCTTCTCATGGCCTAACGCCAAGACCGCGGTGATGGGCGGCGAGCAGGCCGCCGAGACCATGGCGATCGTGACCGAGGCCGCCGCCGCCCGCCGCGGCAAGCCGATCGAGAAGGACAAGCTCGACGCCATGAAAGCGCAGATCATCGGCGTGTTCGACGGCCAGATGGATGTGTTCTCGACCAGCGCGCGCGTGCTCGACGACGGCGTGATCGACCCGCGCGATACCCGCGCGGTTCTCTCCGAGGTGCTCGCGATCTGTCGCGAGGGCGATGCGCGCTCGCCCCAGCGTATGCAGTTCTCGGTGGCCCGCCCATGAGGAACGGATCAGTGCGTCACCGGCCGTTCTTTAGGGTTCTGGTTGCCAATCGCGGCGAGATCGCACTGCGTGTGATGCGCAGCGCGCGGCGCTTGGGCTTAAGCGTCGTTGCGGTCTATTCCGATGCGGATCGCGATGCGCTCCATGTGAAGCACGCGGATCAGGCCGTGCGCATCGGCGAAGCGTTGCCGGCGCAATCCTATCTCAACATCTCCGCGATCATCGCAGCGGCCAAGGCGAGCGGCGCGGATGCCGTGCATCCCGGCTATGGCTTCCTCGCCGAGAACGAGGAGTTTGCGCAAGCCTGCAAGGATGCCGGCCTCGTCTTCGTCGGCCCGTCGCCGCAGGCGATCGAGGCGATGGGCAACAAGGCCGGTGCCAAGGAGATCATGAGGAAGGCCGGCGTGCCCGTCGTGCCCGGCTATCAAGGCGCCGATCAAAGCGACGAGGTCATGCTCGCGGAAGCCAAAAAAATCGGCTTCCCTGTCATGATCAAGGCGGTCGCCGGCGGCGGCGGCCGTGGCATGCGGCTCGTCAGTGACGCAGCGTCTTTTCCCGATGCGCTGCGCAGCGCACGGTCGGAGGCCAAGGCGGCGTTCGGCGATCCCACCGTCATTCTCGAACGCGCCATCCAGAATCCCCGCCACATCGAGATCCAGGTGTTCGGCGACAGCCACGGCAACGCCATCCATCTCGGCGAGCGCGACTGCTCGGTGCAGCGGCGGCACCAGAAGCTGATCGAGGAGGCGCCGTCGCCCGCGGTCACGCCCGAGCTGCGCGCGAAGATGGGCGAGGTCGCGGTCGCGGCGGTCAAGGCGCTGCGCTACGAGGGGGCCGGCACGTTGGAATTCCTGCTCGACGAGCGCGGCGAGTTCTACTTCATGGAGATGAACACGCGCCTTCAGGTCGAGCATCCCGTGACCGAGGCGATCACCGGGCTCGATCTCGTCGAGCTGCAGCTGCGCGTGGCGCGCGGCGAGCCATTGCCGGTGAAGCAGCAGGACATCAAGTTCTCCGGCCACGCCATCGAGGTGCGGCTGTGCTCGGAAGATGCGGCGCATGATTTCATGCCGCAGTCCGGCCGCATGGCGCGCTGGCAAGTGCCTGACAGCATTCGCATCGAGCACGCCCTGCAATCGGGCTCGGAGATTCCGCCGTTCTACGATTCCATGATCGCCAAGGTGATCAGCCATGGCGCGACCCGCGAGGAGGCGAGGGGGCGGCTGATCGTCGGCCTCGAGCAACTCACCGCCTTTGGCGTGACCACCAACCAGGCGTTCCTGATGTCCTGCCTGCGCCATCCCGGCTTCGCCAGGGGCGAGGCGACGACGGCGTTCATCGGCGCGCAGCGCGACGAGTTGCTGGCACCGCGCGCGGACGCGGCATTCGACATGGCGCTGGCGGGGCTGCTGCTCTACGTCACCAACCCGCGTGCGCCGTCATGGCAGGGCGGGCGGAGCCTCGCCGCCACCTTTCCGCTGCCAGCGAAAATCGAGATCGCCGGCCACGCGCACGAACTCGATGTCACGCGCGAGCGCGATGGCAGCTACAGCGTCGCTACCAACGGGCGACGGGACAAGTTCGAGATCGACCAGCTCGATCCCGACGCCGTCCGCTTCCGCCACGACGGCGTGATGGACAGCGCGAAATTCCTGCGCGACGGCGACCGGCTTTACCTCCAGCACCGCGGCATTCCGTTCGCCGTCAGTGATCTCACCCTCGCCGCGCCGAAAGCGGCGGCAACGAATGGCGGCGACGGCAAGGTTCGCGCCGCCATGAACGGCCGCGTCGTCGCTGTCCTCGTCAAGCCGGGCGACCGCGTCACCGCGGGCCAGCCGGTGCTGACGCTGGAAGCGATGAAGATGGAGCACGTCCACAAGGCAGGCATCGACGGCGTGATCGCCGCGATCGACGTCGCCGAGGGCGAGCAGGTCACGACGGGCAGGATCGTCGCGGAAATCGGGGCAGCGTAAGCGCGGCGAACTCCGCAATCGTAGGGTGGGCAAAGGCGCGCTCTTCGCGCGCCGTGCCCACCAACGCTCGGCGATTGCATTGCGATGGTGGGCACGCTTCGCTTTGCCCACCCTACGGCACCTGTGTTCTGGTTGCCGCAACCTCAAAAATATACACACTTTCAAGATGATGTTTGCCGCGGTGTGCCGCGCTCTTTGATCTTCGCGGCGAAAGGGGTGGTGGGCTACGCTCTGCGAACTGCGCGTCGCGCAGCCCGCAGGGCTAACCCACCCTACGGAATCGCGTTGCTCCGCCCCGTCCCCTCATTGAGCAAACACGCCACCTGGTGCCCGTCGCCAGCATCCATTAGCGCCGGCCGCTCCGTCTTGCACCGCTCCATCGCAAACCGGCAGCGCGTATGAAACGCGCAGCCTGACGGCGGATTGACTGGGCTCGGCACGTCGCCGTCCACCAAGGGCGCCAGCTTCTTCGCGAGCGGATTGGCGATCGGTACGGAGGCGAGCAGGGCCTGCGTATAGGGATGCCTGGGATTGCGGAACAGTTCGTCCTTGTCGGCGATCTCGACGATGCGGCCGAGATACATCACGGCGACGCGGTGGCTGATATGGGCGACCACGGCGAGGTCGTGGGCGATGAAGAGATAGGAGAAGCCGTGCTGCCGCTGCAGGTCGATCAGGAGGTTGATCACCTGCGCCTGGATCGAGACGTCGAGCGCGGAGACCGGCTCGTCGCAGACGATCAGGCGCGGCTCGAGCGCCAGCGCGCGTGCGATGCAGATGCGCTGGCGCTGTCCGCCGGAGAATTGATGCGGGAAATTTTGCATCTGGTCGGGCCGCAGGCCCACTTGCTCGAACAGCCTTGCGACGCGCGTCTCGAGGTCCTTGCCGGTTGCAAGCCCGTGCACAGCCAGCGGCTCGCCGACGATGTCGCCCGCGGTCATGCGCGGGTTGAGCGAGGCAAACGGGTCCTGGAATACGATCTGCATCGAGCGGCGATGCGGGCGCAGCGCCGTCTTGGACAGATGGGTGATGTCCTCGCCGTCGAGACGGATCTGGCCCGAGGTCGGCTCGACCAGCCGCAGCACGCTGCGCGCCACCGTCGACTTGCCGCAGCCGGATTCGCCGACGAGGCCCAGCGTCTCGCCGGCGCCAAGCGAGAACGAGACGCCATCCACCGCATGCACGGTGCCGACCTGCCGGCGCAGCACGCCGGCGCGCACCGGGTAGTGCTTCTTGAGCTCGGTGACTTCGAGCAGCGCCTCGGTCATGCCACCTCCGCGACTTCTTCCGCGCGCCAGCAGGCGGCGAGATGGCCGCCGCCCCAATCCGCGAGCGGTGGATATTCGGCCTCGCAGCGCTTGATCGCGAGCTTGCAGCGCGGCGCGAAGGCGCAGCCTTGCGGCAGCCGCACCAACGAGGGCACGGTGCCCGGAATTTCGTTCAAGCGCGCCTGAGTGGGAACGCCGGAGGCCGGCACGGCCGGGATCGAGGCCATCAGCCCGCGCGTGTAGGGATGCTTTGGTGCTGCGAACAGCGCCTCGACGCTGGCTTCCTCGACCTTGCGGCCCGCATACATCACGATCACGCGCTGCGCGGTCTGCGCGACCACGCCAAGATCGTGCGTGATGAGCACGAGCCCGGTGCCGAGCTCCTTCTGCAGATCGAGGATCAGCGCCAGGATCTGCGCCTGGATGGTGACGTCGAGCGCGGTGGTCGGCTCGTCCGCGATCAGCAGCGCCGGCCGGCACGCCAGCGCCATCGCGATCATCGCGCGCTGGCGCATGCCGCCGGAGAGCTGATGCGGATATTCGCGCGCCCGCCGCGCCGGTTCGGGGATGCGCACCAGGCGGAGCATATCGACCGCGATAGTTTGCGCTTCCTTCGACGAGATGTTCCGGTGCAGCCGTACGGCCTCGACGATCTGGTCGCCGATCCGCATCACCGGATTGAGCGAGGTCATCGGCTCCTGGAAGATCATGGAGATGCGATTGCCTCTGACGGCGCGCATCTGCGTTTCATCCAGGGCCAGCAGGTCGGTGCCTTCGAGCGTCACGGAGCCGCCGACGATGCGGCCGGGCGGATCGGGCACGAGCCGCATCAGGGACAGTGCGGTCACACTCTTGCCGCAGCCGGATTCGCCGACGATCGCCAGCGTCTCGCCGCGCTTCACGGTGAAGGAGACGTCGTCCACCGCCTTGAACAGGCCGGAGTTCGTGAAGAACACCGTCTTCAGGTTCTTCACCTCGAGCACGATATCGGATTTCTGTGCCATCAGCCGCGCTGCCGGGGATCGAGGATGTCGCGCAGGGCGTCGCCGAACAAATTGGCGCCGAATACGGCGAGGCTGATCGCGATGCCAGGGAAGATCACCAGCCACGGTGCCGTGCGGACATATTCGGCGGCGGATTCGGAGAGCATGCGCCCCCATGACGGATAAGGCTCGGGAATGCCGAGGCCGAGGAAGGAGAGCGAGGCTTCGGTGAGGATGGTCGAGCCGAGCTGGGCGGTGGCGAGCACGATCAGCGGCGCAAGCGTGTTCGGCAACACATGGCGGAGCGCGATCCGCATCTCGCTCATGCCGATCGACTTGGCGGCTTCGACGAAGGGCTGCTCACGCAGCGCCAGCGTATTGGCGCGGATGACGCGTGACACGGTCGGGATCAGCGGAATAGCGATGGCGATGATCACGTTCGGCAAGGACGGACCGAGCGCCGCCGTCATGATCAGGGCGAGGACCAGCAGCGGGAGTGCCTGGAGCACGTCGGAGACGCGCTGGAATACGAGATCGACCCAGCCGGAGAGATAGCCGGAAGTGAGCCCGACGATAACGCCGATCGTGCCGCCGAGCGCGGTCGAGCCGATGCCGACGGCCAGCGAAATGCGCGCGCCGTGGATGATGCGGCTGAACACGTCGCGACCAAACGAGTCCGTTCCCATCCAGTGCGCCAGGCTCGGGCGCGCCAGCGCGCGGGCGGAGTCGACCGTGAGGGGATCATAACGCGCGATGAAGTCGGCAAAGATCGCAGTGAGCACGAACGCCGCCATGATGACGAGCCCGGCCGCGCCCAGCACGTGCCGCTGCGCCATGAACAGCACGCGCCGCCACCCACCGGTCGCATGCGCCCCGGCCCGCCTCAGTTCAACCTCGAAATCGATCGCGGCCAAGCGGCTCTCCTAATCCGTGTACCTGATCCGCGGATCGAACACCGCGTAGAGCATGTCGACGATGAAATTCGCGCTCACCACCACAACGGCTATGAACATCACGAGGTTCTGCACGATCGGATAGTCGCGCCAACGGATCGCCTCGACCAGGAAGCGCGCAACGCCGGGGATGTTGAACACGGTCTCGGTGACAATCAGGCCGCCGATCAGGAACGCCGCTTCGATGCCGATCACGGTGATGACGGGCAGGATCGCATTCTTGAGCGCGTGGTGATAGTTCACGGCGGCATCGGAGGCGCCCTTGGCGCGCGCGGTGCGGATATAGTCCTGCCGCAACACCTCCAGCATCGAGGAGCGCGTGATGCGCATGGTCAGCGCCGCGCTACGGAAGCCGACGGCGGCGGCCGGCACGGCGTAGGTCGCAAAGGCCTCGAGCCACGTGGCCGGATTGGGATTGAAGATCGGTATCTGGCCGAACATCGCCACCGCCGCGGTGAGAATGAGCAGGCCAAGCCAGAACGAGGGTAGCGACAGCCCGCTGAGGCTGACGACGCGCAGCGCGTAATCCAGCCGTGTGCCTTGCTTCACCGCGCTGATGACGCCTAAGGGAATGCCGATCGAGGCCGAGAACAACAGCGCGAGGCCCGCGAGCCGCGCCGTGATCGGAATCCGCGGCAGGATCTCCTGCAGCGCGGGCTTCTCCGAGACGTAGGAATAGCCGAAATCGCCGCGCAGAAAGCCGCTGATCCAGTGCCAATATTGCACGATCAGCGGACGGTCGATGCCGAGCTCTTTCTCCAGGTTGGCCTTGTCGGCGGGGTCGACATAGCCGGCGGCGGCAAACAGGATGTCGACGATGTTGCCGGGCACGATGCGCAGCAGGAAGAAGATGACGATCGAGATCCCGAACAGGGTCACGAGCATCAGGAACAGGCGCCGCACCAGATAGGCAAACATCTTGCGCCCTCCCGGCGAGCCGTTATCCGCCCGTCCGCCGCGCTACTTGTCCATCCAAACGTCTTCGTACCGGTACCCATTATACGAGCTGTTCGACATCACAGTCACGCCCTTCACATAGGGCTGCCAGCAACTGCCGGTGCGCGCGTGGAAGATGATCGGGCGGGCCACGTCCTCCTGCAACTTCTTGTCGATGTCCCACACCAGTTTCTTGCGTTTGGTGATATCGGTCTCCTGGGACTGCACGTCGAACAGCTTCTCGATCTCCTTGTTGCAGTAGTTGGTGTAGTTGCGCTCGGATCCGCAGGAATAGTTCTCGTAGAAGGACTGGTCGGGATCGTCGACGGCGTTGCCGGTCAGATTGAGCCCGAGCATGTAGTCCTTGCGGGCGATCTTCGGGAACCAGTTCGCGGTCTCGACCACGTCGAGCTCGCCGTCGATATAGATGCTCTTGAGCTGGTCGATCAGGATCACAGCGGGATCGCGATACTCCGCGAGATTGCGCGTCGAGATCTTCACCGCGAGATGCTTGTCCGGGCCATAGCCCGCCTTCTGTATCAGCTTCTTCGCCTCCTCGCGGTTGGCATTCACGTCGGGGCCGTAGCCCGCAATGCTCTCCAGCATGTTCTTCGGCATGCCCCAGAGGCCCTGTGGCGGCGGCAGCATGGTGCCGCCGACATCCGCCTGCCCCTCGAACAGGATGGAGACGAAAGCCTTGCGGTCGAGCGCCATGGCCATGGCGCGGCGGATGTCGATATTGTCGAATGGCGGGGCGGTCGAATTGACGATGATGTTGGTCGAGACGTTGGTTGGCTCGACCACGCAGACCGCGCCCGGTGCCTGGGACTTGAGGTCCTTCAGCAGCGGAATCGTAATATGCGTCGGGAACGCCATGTCGAACTTTCCGGCGACGAAGGCGAGAATCGCGGTCGAGCGATTCGGGATGATGGTGAACTCGATGCCGTCGAGATAGGGGCGGCCCTCGCGCCAGTAGTCGGGATTGCGGACCAGCTTGATTGATTCATTGGCCTTGAACTCGACGAATTTGAACGGGCCGGTGCCGATCGGGTGCGTGCGCATGTCGCCGGGCGAGACGTGGCAGGGATAGACCGGCGTATAGCCGGAGGCCAGCAGCGCCAGCAGCGAGGGCTGCGGCCGCTTCAGGTTGAACGAGACCTCGAAATCGCCGTTGGTCGAGATGTCGTTGACCTGCTCGTACCAGGTCTTGCGCGGGTTCTGCCGGAACTTCTGCTGCGACTTGCCCATCAGCATGTCGAAGGTGCATTTGACGTCGGCCGAGGTGAACGGCTTGCCGTCGTGCCATTTCACGCCCTGGCGCAGCTTGAAGGACAGCGTCTTGTTGTCGTTCACCCAGGCCCAGCTCTCGGCAAGCTCCGGAATGATGTTGTCCATCCGGTTCTGCGCCTCGTCCTGCTTGTAGATGACGAGGTTGTTGAACACGGGCATGAAGGGAACATTGAGCGAGTAGGTCGCGCCTTCATGGATCGAGGCATTGCCGGGGCTGTCGCGATGATACATCCGCAGGATACCGCCCTGCTTGGGCTGGCCGGCGAGTGCAATGGTCGAAAACGCCAGCAAAGATAGCGCCGCCGTCGCGGCGAACGCCCGCACGCTCCGCATCCTCGTCCTCCCTGGACCAACGGCCTTTTCCGGCCTGTTTGTCAGGACGATAGCCGACGGGCGTGGAGGGAGGCAACGGGCAAGGGCAGCCGCGCTCTCGACAATTCGGATGACGGAAGGTCGCGGGTTTAGCTCTCTCACAATGTGAGAGTGCAGGTGCGAACGGTTCCTGCGCGGGCGCTGGTCTCGACTGCCGCAACAAACTCCACCGTCGTCCCGGACAAGCGCGCCCTAAGCGCGCGCAGATCCGGGGACCCATAGCCACAGGACGTGGTTTGGCGAAGATTCGTGGTTGCCAGCCGCGCGCCGTAACTCCTCCCTGGGAGTATGGGTCCCGGGTCTGCGCTTACGCTTGCCCGGGACGACAGCGGAGCTTGTGACGCTTGCTCGCGCACGTTACGCAGCAACGCCCCTCACACAATCCGCGACGTCTTGTTCCCCCAATACCGGTCCCGCAGAAGCCGCTTGTACAGCTTGCCGGTCGGCAGACGCGGCAGTTCCTTCTCGAAATCCACCGAGCGCGGCACCTTCTGCCGCGACAGCGACTGGCCGCAGAACGCGATCAGCTCTTCTGCGAGCGCCTCGCCCGGCACCACGCCCGGCATCGGCTGCACCACCGCCTTCACCTCCTCGCCGAGATCGGGATTGGGCACGCCGAACACCGCGGCGTCCGCGACCTTCGGATGCGTGATCAGCAGGTTCTCGCACTCCTGCGGATAGATGTTCACCCCACCCGAGATGATCATGAAGGTCGCGCGGTCGGTGAGGTAGAGGAAGCGATCGGCATCGACATAGCCGACATCGCCAACCGTGCTCATGCTACCGTCGGCCGAGCGCGCCTCCTTGGTCTTCTCCGGATCGTTGAAATATTCGAACGGCGATCCCGTCTTGAACCACACCTGGCCGGGGGTCCCGATTGGACATGGCTTCATATCTTCATCGAGAATGTGGAGATCGCCCAGCAGCACCTTGCCGACCGTGCCGCGATGGGCGAGCCATTCCTCGCTGTTGCAGGCGGTGAAGCCGAGGCCTTCGGTGGCGCCGTAATATTCGTGGATGATCGGCCCCCACCATTTGATGATGTCGTCCTTGACCAGGGCCGGGCAGGGCGCCGCCGCATGGATCGCGATCTCCAGTGACGACAGGTCGTAGCGCTTGCGCACCTCCTCCGGCAGCTTCAGCATGCGCGAGAACATCGTCGGCACCAACTGGGTGTGGGTGATGCCCCATTGCTCGACGAGCTGGAGGTAACGCTCCGGATCGAAGTTCTCCATGATGATCACGGTGCCGCCCGTGCGGATCGTGAGATTCACGGCCGCCTGCGGCGCGGCGTGATAAAGCGGCGCCGGCGACAGATAGACCATGCCCTCGCGGTACTGCCAGAGTTTGGTGAGGAAATCGAACAGCGGCAGATTGTGCCTCGGCGGCTCCTCCGGCAGCGGCCGCAAAATGCCTTTCGGCCGTCCCGTCGTGCCCGATGAATACAGCATCGCCGTGCCGAGCCACTCATCGGCGATCGGCGTCTTCGGTAAGTCGGCGCTCACCTCGGCGAGGCCGACAATGCGCTCGCTCTCGCCGGGGCCGTCGGCGACGATGCAGAGCTTGACGTCGGGACAGGCCTTGATCGCCTCGCGCGCGATGTCGAGCTTCGCCACTGACGTGATCAGGATCTTCGACTGGCTGTTGACGAGGAGATAGGTGAGTTCGTCCGGCGTCAGGAAGGAGTTGATGCAGGTGTAGTACAGTCCGGAGCGCTCGCCGGCGCCGCAGGCCTCGAGATAGCGCGAATTGTTCTCCATGAAGATCGAGTAGTGATCGAGCCGTCTCAAGCCGTGCCTGCGGAACAGATGCGCGAGCCGATTGCTGCGTGCCTCCAACTCGCGATAGGTGACGGCCTCGCCGGTCGCGGCCATGATGAAGGCGGGCTGCAGCGGACGCAGGCGGGCATGGTGACCAGTGTACATCTATCCTCCGGCTTGGATCATGCGGCGAGAAGCAGGATTTCGCGGATATCGGCGGGACCTGCGATCTTGCGCGGGTTGCGCGGGATCCAGTTCGTGCGCATGGCCTGTTTGGCGATGGCGTCGAAATGCTCCGGCGACACGCGCACGTCCGCGAGGCTGCGCGGCATGCCCAGCGAGCGGATGAAGGCATCGAGCACGTCGGCGGCGTCATGGCCGGGAAAGCCCATCGCGGCGGCGACGATTACCTGGCGCTCGGCATTGTCGCGCGCATTCCAGCGCATCACCGCCGGCAGCATGACGCAGGAGGTGTGGCCGTGCGGCACGCCGAAGGCGGCGCCCAGCACGTAGCCGATGCCGTGGCTCGCGCCCATCGGCACGCCGGCGGCGAGCGCGCCCATCGACAGCCAGGTCCCGATCTGCGCGTCCATGCGTGCGTCGAGATCGCTGGGGTCGGCCTTCACCCGCGGCAGCGCATCGGCAAGCATGGCAAGGCCCTTGACCGATTGCGCATCGGCGTAGGGGTGCGTCTCGCGCGAGCAGATCGCCTCGACACAATGGTCGACGGCGCGGATGCCGGTCGACAGGAATAGCCATTCCGGCGTGTGTACGGTGATAGCGGGGTCGAGGATGGTCGCGCGCGGCACGGCGAGCGGATGCCGCAGCATCTGCTTCACGTTGGTGCTGCGGTCGGTGACGCCGGCGATTGATGAGAACTCGCCGCCGGCAATCGTGGTCGGCACGCTGACCTGGCGCACGGTCGGCGCGTTCATCTCGGGCGCGACGCCCTTGTGCACGCGGATACGCTCGATGCCCTCGATTGTGTCAATGCCGTTGGCAAGGCAGAGCTGCACCGCCTTGGCGCCGTCGGTGATCGAGCCGCCGCCGACGGTGACGATCAGGTCGGCACCCGCCTCACGCGCCGCATTGGCGGCGGCGATCACCGCCTCGCGCGGCGTGTGCGCCGGCATGGCGTCGAACAGGCCGGCGCAGCGCGGGCCGAGCGCGTCCTTGATTTTCGTGATCTCGTCGGTCTGCCGGTTCAGCGTCCCTGAGACCATCAGGAAGGCGCGGCGGGTTCCCAGCCGGTCCATCTGCGCGACGATGGCGCCGGCCGCCGGATGGCCGAAAACGACCTCCTCGATCGCGCCGTAAACGACACGTCCCTGGTGCACGCCTGTCCTCCCTGGACAATTCGTCTTGTTTTGTAAGCAGAAGTCTAGCCGAGCGGCCGCCGCCCGTCATGTGCGAAGACGCTGGCCATCTTCCTTACCCTCGCCCTCCAGGGGAGGGTGGTAAGTGCAACGCGGAAATCGCGCGCTCCATTCATGAGCCCCGCGAATAAGTCCAATCGCATTCCGCCCGCTAATCATCGTGCGCGAGGCCGGCTAATGCCCCTGTCAACCCGCCATCCGGCCAGGGCGCTCGTTTGAGCATTGCACGCGCATTGGTCTTGAAGTGTTCATCATTGCCGCCCATCCTGTAGGGCCCGCGCGATGGCGAATACCCTGCTTTTTCCGCGGTTTTTTGAGTGAGGACCTGGGATGACTGGACCGGACGGAAGCGAGCCGTTTGTCAAAAAGCACGATTTCGTTCAGTTGCGACATTACGCAGTAGCGAGCCTCCTCGCCGCTTCATTCGCGCTCGCCGGCTGCGGACAGCCAACTTCGCAAGCGTCTGCGCCGCCGCCCGCGCCCGTGACCGTCGCCCAGCCGGTCAAGCGCACCGTCACCGATTGGGACGAGTTCACCGGCCGCTTCGAGGCGGTCGAGGAGGTGCAGGTGCGCCCGCGCGTCGGCGGCTTCGTCAACTCGGTCGAATTCCAGGATGGCGCCATCGTGCGTCAGGGCGATCTGCTCTACGTCATCGACCCGCGTCCGTTCGAGGCGGTGGCGGAGCAGGCCGACGGCCAGCTCTCCGACGCCCGCGCCAAGGTCGAGCTGGCCAAGCGCGAGCTCGACCGCGGTTTGAACCTGGTGCAAACCAGCGCCGTGTCCGAGCAGGTCGTCGACCAGCGCCGCCAGGCCTTGCAGGCCGCCCACGCCGCGGTGACGCAGGCCGAGGGCGTGCTGAAGGCCGCACGACTCAACATCGAATTCACGCATGTGACCGCGCCGCTCACGGGCCGCGTCAGCCGCCATCTCGTCAGCCCGGGCAATCTCGTGCAGGGCAGCGATACCGGCACCTCGACGCTGCTGACCTCGATCGTCGCGCTCGATCCGATCTACGTCTATTTCGACATGGATGAGGCGACCTTCATCAAATACAGCAAGCTGTGGTTCGAAGGTAAGCGCCCGAGCTCGCGCGATACGGCGAACCCGGTGCAGGTGACTCTCGCCGGCGAGACCAAGCCGTCGCATGAAGGCACCATCAACTTCCTCGACAACCGCCTCGACGTCTCCACCGGCACGCTGCGCAGCCGCGCCGTCATCAAGAACACCGATCTGTCGATCCTGCCCGGCCAGTTCGGCCGCGTCCGCCTGATCGGCAGCGCGCCCTACGAGGCGCTGCTGATTCCTGACGTTGCGATCGCGACCGACCAGTCCCGCAAGATCGTGTTCGTGGTCAAGCCTGATGACACCGTCGAAGCGCGGCCCGTCGTGCTCGGGCCGCTCGACGAAGGCCTGCGCGTGATCCGTGAAGGCCTGAAGGCCGACGACCGCGTCATCGTCAACGGCATCCAGCGCGCCCGCGTCGGCGCCAAGGTCGCTCCGCAGACCGCTCCAGCGCCGGCCGGTGGCAAGTCATGAATCTCGGCCGTCTCTCCATCAATCAGCCCATCCTGGCGATGGTGCTGTCGATCGTGCTCTTGATCGTCGGCGCGCTCGCCTACACCACGCTGCCGGTCTCCGAATATCCGCAGGTGGTGCCGCCGACCGTGGTGGTCACCACGCAATATCCCGGCGCCTCCGCGCAGACCGTGTCCGACACGGTCGCCGCTCCCATCGAGCAGGAGATCAACGGCGTCGAGGACATGCTGTATCTCTACAGCCAGGCGACCTCGAACGGCCAGCTCACCATCACCGTCACCTTCAAGCTCGGCACCGATCTCGACAAGGCTCAGGTGCTGGTGCAGAACCGCGTCGCGATCGCGCAGCCGCGACTGCCCGAGGAGGTCCAGCGCAACGGCGTCACCACCCGCAAGAACTCACCCGACATCCTCATGGTCGTGTTCATGCTGTCGCCCGACGACACGTTCGACCAGCTCTACATCTCCAACTACGCGCTGCTCCAGGTCCGCGACCAGCTCTTGCGCATCGACGGCGTTGGCGACATCCAGATCTTCGGCGCCCGCGACTATTCGATGCGGCTGTGGCTCGATCCCGACCGTATCGCCAATCTCGGCCTGACCTCGACCGAGGTGCTGGCGGCGATCCGCGCCCAGAACGTGCAGATCGCCGGCGGCCAGATCGCCGAGCCGCCGATTGCCGACCGCGCCTTCCAGCCGAACCTCACTTTCACGGGGCGCCTGAAGGACCAGAAGCAGTTCGAGGACATCCTGATCAAGGCCGGCTCCGACGGCCGCACGGTGCGGCTGCGCGACGTCGCCCGCATCGAGCTCGGTGCGCTGGCCTATTCCACCAACAGCTTCCTGCTGCGCAAATCGGCGGTGGCCATGCTGGTGACGCAGCGGCCCGGGTCGAACGCGCTCGCGACCGCGAAGCACATCTCCGACACCATGTCGAAGCTGAAGGAGAGCTTTCCGAGAGGCCTCGACTACAATATCGGCTACAATCCGACGGAGTTCATCGCCCAGTCGGTCCATGAGCTGATCAAGACCATCTACGAAGCGATGCTGCTCGTGGTCATCGTGGTGCTGGTGTTCCTGCAGGGATGGCGGCCCGCGATCATTCCGATCATCGCGATCCCGGTCTCGCTGGTCGGCACGTTCGCAGTGATGGCGGCGCTCGGCTTCTCCATCAACAATCTCACGCTGTTCGGCCTCGTGCTTGCGGTCGGTATCGTGGTCGACGACGCCATCGTGGTGGTCGAGAATGTCGAACGCCATCTCGAGCACGGCCTCAGCCGGCGCGATGCCGCGCTCAAGACCATGGAGGAGGTCGGCGGCGCGCTGGTCTCGATTGCGCTGGTGCTGTGTGCGGTGTTCGTGCCGACCGCCTTCCTTGGTGGCATCTCCGGCCAGTTCTTCCAGCAATTCGCCGTCACCATTGCGGTTGCGACCGCGATCTCCTGCTTCTGCTCGCTGACGCTGTCGCCGGCGCTGGCCTCGCAGATCCTCACCCCGCATGAAGAGAAGCGGCCGCCGGCGAGCTGGAATGTCATCGCGCGGGCGTGGGGTGCCTTCACCGGCGTGTTCAACCGCACGTTCGACCGGCTTTCGCACGGCTATGCCGGCCTTGCCAATTTCGTGATCCGGCATTCGGTGGTGATGCTCCTGATCTATGTCGTGCTGATCGGCAGCGCCGGCTGGCTGATCGTGACCACGCCGCAGGGCTTCATCCCGGCGCAGGATCGCGGCTACGTCATCATATCAGTGCAATTGCCCGGCGCGGCTTCGCTGGCGCGCACCACCGAGGTCGTGCGCGAGATCGAGCGGATCTCGCTGGATACGCCGGGCATCGTCCGCGTCGCGGCCTTCGCCGGCTTCTCCGGCGCCACGCGCACGCAGGCCGGCAATGCCGCGGCGCTGTTCCCGGTGTTCGACGAGCCGGAGGTACGGATGAAGAAGGGATTGTCTGCGAACGCCATCACGGTCGAGCTGCGCAAGCGCCTGTCCGCGATCCAGGGCGCCTTCATTATCGTGATTCCGCCGCCGGCCGTGCCTGGCATCGGCACCGGCGGCGGCTTTACCATCCGCATCCAGGACCGGCAGGGCCGAGGGCCTGAGCTGCTCGCCGCGGCCACCGACGAGCTTGTCGCCGCGGCGCGCAAATCGCCGTTGCTGCTCGGCCCCACGGTGTTCTCTCCGTTCTCGGCCAACACGCCGCAGCTCTTCGTCGACATCGACCGTACTAAGGCTCAGAAGCTCGGCGTGCCCATCGCCAACATCAACGAGACGATCCAGACCTATTTCGGATCGACCTATGTCAACGACTTCAACCTGTTCGGCCGCACCTATCACGTCACGGCACAAGGAGACTTCCCGTTCCGGAAAGAGCCGAGCGACCTCTCGCGCCTGCGCACCCGCAACGCCTCCGGTGACATGGTGATGCTCGGCAGCGTGGTCGAGTTCAAGGACGTCTCGGGTCCTGACCGCGTCGCGCGCTACAATCTCTATGCGGCGTCCGAGCTGCAGGGTGAGCCGGCGCCGGGCACCAGCTCGACCACCGCGCTCAACACCATCAAGAAGCTCGCGGACGATACTTTGCCAAGCGGCTTCACCTTCGAATGGACGGATCTGTCGTATCAGCAAGTCACCGGCGGCAATGCCGGCCTGCTCGTGTTCCCGATCTGCGTGCTGTTCGTCTATCTCGTGCTCGCCGCGCAATATGGCAGCTGGACGCTGCCGTTCGCGGTGATCCTGATCGTGCCGATGTGCTTGCTCGCGGCCACCATCGGCGTCCGCATCATGGGGCAGGACGTCAACATCCTCACTCAGATCGGCTTCGTCGTGCTGGTGGGACTGGCGGCGAAGAACGCGATCCTGATCGTCGAGTTCGCGCGCGACATCGAGAACGAAGGCAAGCCGCGGCTGGAGGCCGTGATCGACGCCTGCCGCCTGCGCTTGCGGCCGATCCTGATGACCTCCTTCGCCTTCATCCTCGGCGTCTTGCCGCTGGTGATCTCGACCGGCTCCGGCTCCGAGATGCGCCAGGCCGTCGGCGTCGCCGTCTTCTTCGGCATGATCGGCGTCACCCTGTTCGGGCTTCTGTTCACGCCGATCTTCTACGTGGTGGTGCGGAACCTCGCGGAAGGACGGCGGGACAAGAAGCCGGAGGTGGTGGCCTGACGAGTTGCCGGTTGGAGTGGGATGGCGCTTCAACACTCTCGGTGTCGTCCCGGCCTAGCGCGCAATTGCGCGCGCGGGGCCGGGACCCATAACCCCAGGGAGAAGTTGTAGCGCGAAGCTGGCAACCACGAGTCTTCGCCAAACTCCTCCCTGTGGTTATGGGTCCCGGATCAGCGCTCCGCTTCGCTGCGCTTGTCCGGGACGACACCGATTGTGTGGTGCGCCGTTCATACTAACGACCAACATGCAATGGATGGGCACGCACGGGGTTCTTCACTAGTATCCGCGCGATTTCAAAACAGAACACTGCTGGGAGCTAACAGAATGAAATCACCCCTTTTGGTCGCCGTCGCAACCTCGGCCCTGCTGCTGGCAGCGTCGGCGTCCGCGCAAGGTGTCAAGATCGGTATCCTCAACGACCAGTCCGGCGTCTACGCCGATTACGGCGGCAAATGGTCGGTCGAAGCGGCCAGGATGGCGATCGAGGACTTTGGTGGCGAGGTGCTCGGCCAGAAGATCGAGCTCGTCACCGCCGACCATCAGAACAAGCCGGATCTGGCGACCTCGATCGCGCGGCGCTGGTACGACGTCGAGAATGTCGACATGATCACGGAGCTGACGACCTCATCGGTCGCGCTCGCGATTCACGAGCTGTCCAAGGAAAAGAAGAAGATCGACATCGTCGTCGGCGCCGCGACCTCGCGCCTCACCGGTGATGCCTGCCAGCCCTATGGCTTCCACTGGGCCTACGACACCCGCGCGCTTGGCGTCGGCACCGGCGGTGCATTGACCAAGGCCGGCGGCGACACCTGGTTCTTCCTCACCGCCGACTACGCCTTCGGCTACGCGCTGGAGAAGGACACCGCCGAGATCGTCACCGCCAATGGCGGCAAGGTGCTCGGCTCGGTGCGCGTGCCGCTCAACTCCTCGGACTTCTCATCCTTCCTGCTGCAGGCGCAGAGCTCCAAGGCGAAGATCGTCGGCCTCGCCAATGCCGGCCTCGACACCACCAACTCGATCAAGCAGGCCTCCGAATTCGGCATCGTCGCCAGTGGCCAGAAGCTCGCCGGCCTGCTGATGACGCTCGCCGAAGTGAACGGCCTCGGCCTGCAGGCCGCGCAAGGCCTGGTGCTGACCGAGGGCTATTACTGGGATCTCAACGACAAGACACGCAATCTCGGCGAACGCTTCCTCAAGCGCACTGGCCGGATGCCGAGCATGATCCACGCCGGTACCTATTCGGCGACGCTGAGCTACCTGAAGGCCGTCAAGGCCGCCGGCACCAAGGATCCGGATGCGGTCGCCAAGAAGCTGAAGGAGCTGCCGGTCGACGACGACTTCGCGCAGGGCGGCAAGGTGCTCGAGAACGGCCGCATGGTCCACGACATGTACCTGTTCGAGGTCAAGAAGCCCTCGGAGTCGAAGAAGCCCTGGGACTATTACAAGCTCCTCGCCACCGTCCCCGGCGACAAGGCCTTCTTCACTGCCAAGGAAAGCGGGTGTCCGCTGACGAAGTAGTGGAAGAGGGCACAGCGAGCGCCACACCCTCACTGTCGTCCCGGACAAGCGGAGCCCAGGCAACGCGCCAGCGTTGTCGGGAGCGTAGCGCCGATCCGGGACCCATAACCACAGGCAGACGTGGTTACGGGGACTGGGAGTGATCAGCTCGCGCCAAACTACTTCCTGTGGTTATGGGTCCCGGATCGGCGCGCGCTTGGGGCGCGCTTGTCCGGGACGACGGCGGAATGTGTGGCGGCGTCGTTGCCTCACACCAACCGCAACACCACCGCCCCCAGCGCCCCCGCCCACAGCGCAATCGCGGCGAGCGCCTGGATCGCAAATCCCGGGCCGCGCTTTGCGGCGGCCTGCGAATAGCCGATGAAATAGACGATGCGGCCGATGATCCACACCGTACCGAGTCCCGCTGCAATCGCGTCGCTGATATAGGCCGCGAACAGCCAGAGCGCCGGCAGGACAATCGGCATCCACTCCAGCGTGTTCATCTGGATGCGGAAGGCGCGCTCGAAATCCGGATGGCCCGACATCGCCGGCACCTTGACACCGGTCCTCGACCGCGCGCGCGAGACGTTGATGCTGGTGAAGAAGTAAAATGCAATTGCCAGCAGCGTGACGAGGGCGGTGAGATGATACATCGCGAATTTCCCCAGAGCGTTTTCCAGCGAAGTGGATACCGGTTCGCGTAAAGAAAACGCGTCAAACTAGAATCCAGGCAGACCGCGCTTCAATACCCGGTCAGCTCGAGATAGCCAACGCCGTCATGCGTGCCGGCAAAGCTGATCGGCCCTTCCCAATAGGAGAAGCCGGTCCCCATCCAGGCATTCGGATTGAGCGGCTTGCACACAATCGAGAACGAGCGCGAGGGGATCGCGATCTGCCATTCCACCGGCAGCTTGCGTCCGGCAACCTCAGCCGTTGCCTTTGGTGCCATCTGGATGTCGCCGCCCGCAATCATCTGCGTCTCGCCGACGGCGCTGATCCAGTTGCCGAACGGATAGTCTTTGCCGTCCTTCTGCCGCAGCCGGTACAGCATCAGCTTGTCGCCGGTCGACAAATGCAGCGACAGCCAGTCCCAGCCGGTCTGATCAGTGTCGAGCGGCTGGCTGCTCCATTCGCGGTCCATCCAGGCCTGCCCCGTGACATCGACCGGCTTGTCGTCGATGCTGAGCGTTCCGCGCGCGCGGTAGAACGGCTGGCTGTAATAGTAGGACGCTTGCCCGCGCTCCGACTTGCGGCTGAAGCCGCGATCGCCCTGCAGCACCACCGGACGATCGGCCTCCAGCGTCAGCGCATAGCTGAAGTCCGTGCCGGACGCTTTCAGCGTCAGCGGTGCCAGGGTGCGATCGTCGGTGCGCTCAAGACCCTTCATCTCCCAATCGTCGATCCAGGCCGCGAACGGCTTTGCCGTGACGCTGGCCTGCCCGATGCCGCCGCGCGAAAACGCCTCGCTGAAGCGATGCGTGCCGGCGCGCGTCACCGCCGCGTGTGCCATCCAGATATGTTGATTGGCCCAGCCTTCGCCTTGCGGACCCGGCTGCGCCGCCTGGCGGAACAGCGTCCATTGCAGGCCGCAGGCCGCGCCGCTGCTATCTGTGAGATTCGCCGTGAGATACCACCACTCGATGCGAAATTCCGGATGCGGCCCATGATCTCCGGGGAAGGCGAATGTCTTTCCCGGCGTGACTCTGGCAAAGCCGTCGGCGGTCTCGCCAAGTCCGGCATAGCCTTGCGCTTGCGCCGGGCGTGCGAGAGCGAGTGCGGCGATGCCGCCGGCAAAGGCGCGCCGCGATATTTTGTCAGCGCTCATTGGCAAACACCTTGACGAGGTTCGCCGGCTGCATCCGCGCCAGCCGCAGCATCGGCAGCAGCGCGGCAAGCAGCGAGGCCAGCAGCGCGACCGCGACCAGCTCGATCAGCTGCAGCGGGAATACATGGAACGGTAGCCGCCAGCCGAACGCTTTCACGTTCACGATCGCAATCAGGCACCACGCCACCACCAGTCCAAGCGGTACGGCCAGCAGTGCCGTGAACAGTGCCACCGACAGCGTCTTGGTCAATTCGATCGCGGCAAGGCGCGGCCGCGTCAGGCCGACCGCCCACAGCGGGGCGAGTTGCGGCAGACGAGAATTCGCCAGCGTCAGCAGGCTGGTCAGCAGCGCAATGCCGGCGACGCCGAGCGTAAACGCGTTCAGGGCCGAGGTCACCGCAAAAGTGCGGTTGAAGATGCGGATCGATTCCGCCTTCACCGTCGCCTGATCCGCGACGCTGCGGTCGTCGAGCGCAAACTGCTTCTGCAACGCCGCGATCAGGCCGGGGATGTTTTCCTTCGCGACAATGAGCCCGATCCGCGTCTGCGGCGTTTGCGGAAAATGCCGGATCAGCGCCGCGACGTTGACGGCGAGCTGGCCCTTTGGGTTGCCGTAATCGGCATAGATGCCGACGATGTCGAGCTCCCAGCTCCCGCCCGGCGCCGGCACTTCGATCACGTCGCCGACGCGGACGTTGAGGCGGCGGCTCAGCTGCTCGCTGATGAAGGCGGCATTGCCCGGTACGAGCTGGGTCCAGGTGCGCGGTGCAGTCTCCAGCAGCGGCCAGCGCTCGCGATAGAGCGGGTGATCGGGCAGGCCGAACAGCTCCACCGGCTGGCCCTGCACCTGCGTCTCGGCGCGTCCGCCCGACAGGATCGCCTGAACCTCGCTGCGCTCCTTCAGCCAGTTGCGGATCGCGACACCTTGTGCGTTGTCGGAGGCACTGATGTAGACGTCGGCCGCGAGCCGTCCGTTGAGCCAGCCAATGAAGGTGCGGCTGAACGTTTCCACCATGGTGGAGACCCCGACATTGACGGCGAGTGCGAGCAGCAGCGCCATCAGCGCCAGTGACAGCCCCGAGAGCTGCTGCCGGCTGTCCGCCCAGAACCATAGCGCGATCGGCCCTCGCGCGCTGCGCTGGCCGACGAGCAGGATGATGTCGAGGAACGCCGGCAGGATCAGCGCAGCGCCAAGCATCAGCGCTGCCAGCACGCCAAAACCTGCGATCAGCGATTCACCGTAGTGGAGCAGCAGCAACGCCACCGCGAACACCATGCACGCCGCAACGCTTTGTAAGACCAGCCAGCGGCGCTGCCGCTGTTGCCAGGCGCGCGGCTGCGCCGTGGCCAGCACCGGCATCCTGATCGCCTTGATCAGGCTGGTCGCCGCGGCAACAAGCGCGCCGGCAACGCTGATGCCGATGCCGGCGAGCCACCATTCGCCTTGCAAGCTAAGCTGCCCCGGGATCTGCGCGCCATAGAGTCCGCGCAGTGACGCCGCGACATCAGGCAATAGCGCAGCCGCGATGAAATAGCCGCAGACGAGCCCGATCAGTCCCGCCACCAGCGCCAGCGCCACCAGCTCGATCACCAGCACCGTGTTGACCAGCCGCGCCGAGGCGCCGCAGGCCCGCAAGGTGCGCAGCATCGGCAGCCGCTGCTCGAAGGCGAGGCCGACGGCCGAGTTGACGATGAAGAGGCCGACGAAGAACGAGAGCAGACCGAAGGCGGTGAGGTTGAGATGGAAACTGTCGGTGAGACGCTCCAGCTCCGTCTCCGCGGTCGGCTCGACCCGCTGCAACTGCTCGCCGACGACGCTCGCGAGCGGCGCGGGCTTGCCCTTCGGCTTGCCGATCAGCAGCCGCGAGACCTGATCCGGCTTGTTGAGCAGCCGCTGCGCCACGCCGATATCGACCACCAGCACATCAGGCACCAGCTGCGGCAGCACGCGCAGCGGCGGCAGCTTTGCGCCATTGCTGATCGGAGGTGCCGCGCCTTCCGTCTGCTGCAAATCGGTCAGCGTTTCCTTCGCCACCAATGTCTGGCCGGGCGGCGCGACAAAGCTGCTCAGATCCGCGGCACCAAGGCGCGGCGCATTGCCGACATCGACCGGCAGCGTCACCGGCTCGATGCCGAGCAGCCGCACCGAATGTCCGTTGATCTGGACGCGTCCCTCCAGCACCGGCGACACCGGCCAGCCGGCGCGACGGAGCTTGACGAACAGCTCCTGCGGGAACGTCGCGGCATTTGGCGCCACCAGCATCGCCGTGCGCACGCCGCCAAAGGTCGCCGCGGCACGATCATAGGCATTGCGGGCCTGCTGGTTGATCGCCTGCACGCCGCTCCACAGCGCGGTTGCTGCGATCAGCCCGATCAGCAGCGTCGCGAACTGCATCCCGTGGCGCCGCCAATGGCTCAGGAGCACCGCGAGGACCCACAGCGCGCGCCTCATGCGATTCGTCCCGCGTGCAAGGTGAGATGCCGGTCGAGCGTGCCGGCCAGATGCAGGCTGTGCGTCACCATCAGGAAGCCGCAGCCGGTACGCGCCACGAGGTCGCGCGTCAGCGCCAGCACGTCCTCGGCGGTGTCCTCATCGAGATTGCCGGTCGGCTCGTCCGCGAGCAGCAGCGAGGGCTTTGTCGCCAGCGCCCGGCCGATCGCGACCCGTTGCTGCTGGCCGCCCGACAATTGCTCTGGATAACGCTTGAGCAGGCCGGCGAGCCCGAGACGCTCGACCAGCTCCTTGGTCCAGGCCGCATCATGCCGGCCGGCGATCCGCGCCTGGAAGGCCAGATTGTCCGCGACCGACAGGCTCGGGATCAGGTTGAACTGCTGGAACACCAGGCCGATGCGGTCGCGCCGAAGCTCCGCGCGGCCTGCGTCCGAGAGCTTGGTGACCTCGGTGTCCCCGAGCCGGATCGAACCGCCATCGGCAGCGTCGAGCCCGGCGATCAGGTGCAGCAGCGTGCTCTTGCCGCTGCCGGATTCCCCGGTCAGTGCAACGCGCTCGCCGGCCCTGAGGTCAAGGTCGACCCCACGCAGCACGTGGACCGGCTCGCCGGCCGAGGAGAAGGTCTTTGAGAGGTTTCGGATGCTCAGCAAGATCAATGCGCCGGACGGAATTTGCCTCAATGTTGCGTAGCACACCTGCCGTGGAAATGCCGGGGTTGCGTTGGCTTTCAAGCCGTTGTTAGCTCCCAGGACGGCCAAATCAAAAAGTGCCGACAATAAAGACATATGGGGAGAATGATGAGCGCTCAGGGAACGCCCGAAATGGGCAGGACGGCAGGGGATTCCGGGGCGACGCCAAAGGGCGCCTGGACCGTTACATTTCTCCTCTTTCTCTTCATGGTGGTGAACTTCGCGGACAAGATCGTCGTCGGTCTGGCCGGCGTGCCGATCATGACCGACATGAAGCTCAGCGCCGAGCAATTCGGCCTGCTCGGGTCGTCGTTCTTCTTCCTGTTCTCGATCTCGGCCATCGTGGTCGGCTTCATCGTCAACAAGGTGCCGACGCGCTGGGTGCTGTTGACGCTGGCGGTGATCTGGGCGCTGGCGCAGTTCCCGATGGTCGGCACCGTCTCCTTCACCACGCTCTTGATCTGCCGCATCGTGCTGGGCGCCGGCGAAGGTCCGGCCTTCTCGGTTGCCGCACACGCGATCTACAAATGGTTCCCCGACGAGAAGCGCACGCTGCCGACCGCGATCCTGTCGCAGGGCTCGGCCTTCGGCGTGATCCTGGCGGTGCCGGCGCTGAACTGGGTCATCGTCAACCACTCCTGGCACTACGCCTTCGGCGCGCTCGGCGTCGTCGGCCTGATCTGGGTTTGTGCCTGGCTCGCGCTCGGCAAGGAAGGTCCGCTGGAGGACACCCAGGTCCTCGCCGTCACCGAGCCGAAGATTCCGTATGTGCAGCTGCTGACCTCGCGCACCTTCCTCGGCTGCGTGATCGCGACCTTCGGCGCCTATTGGGCGCTGTCGCTCGGCCTCACCTGGTTCACGCCCTTCATCGTCAAGGGGCTCGGCTTCTCGCAGAGCCAGGCCGGATTCATCTCGATCCTGCCCTGGGTGTTCGGCGCCACCGTCGTCATCCTCACCGGCTGGATCTCGCAGGTGATGATGGCGCGCGGCTACACCACGCGCATCTCGCGCGGTGTGCTCGGCTCGGTGCCGCTGATCATCGGCGGCCTGATCCTCGCAGGGATGGCGCATGTCGAGGGCGCCGGTCTGCAGATCGCGCTGCTCGTCGTCGGCTCGGGCCTCTGCGGTGCGATCTACGTGGTCTGCCCGCCGATGCTCGGCGAGTTCACGCCCGCCTCGCAGCGCGGCGCGGTGATCGCGATCTACGGCGCGCTCTACACGCTCTCGGGCATCATCGCGCCCAGCGTGATGGGCACCGTGATCCAGCGCGCCGGCAGCATGCTCGACGGCTACATGACGGGCTTCACCATCAACGCGGTGGTGATGGCCGCCTCCGGCGTCATCGGCCTGCTGCTGCTCTGGCCGAACACGGAAAGGGCCCGGTTGACCCGCGGTGCGGCGGCGCAAGGCACGGCGCTGAAGGGCGCGGTGTCGCCGACTTAAGGGGGGGCGCTGCTCCAACCACAACTGTCGTCCCGGACAAGCGTAGCGAAGCGGAGCGCAGATCCGGGACCCATAACCACAGGGAGTGGTGTGGGGCGAAGCTGGTAACTCCGAGTCGTCGCAAAACGATTGCTGCGGCGTATGGGTCCCGGCCCCCCGCGCGCAATTGCGCGCTAGGCCGGGACGACAGCGAGAGTGAGGCGCGGCTTTCGCGCCTCACATCTATCCCACAGCGCTAGTTTGCGCCCCCCTTCGCCCCCCGAATCAACTTCCCCGGACGCCGTCCCGTGGCCTCGCCCTGCCGCCGCGTCACCACGCCCGAGACGATCGTGGCGTCATAGCCGTCGACATCCTGCAATAGCCGCCGCCCGCCGACCGGCAGGTCGTAATGCACCTTCGGCGGATGCAGGTGCAGCCGGTCGTAGTCGATCACGTTGACGTCGGCCTTGTAGCCGGGCGCGATCAGTCCGCGACCGGTGAGGCCGACCGAGAGCGCGGTCTTGCGCGACTGCGCCGCGACCACGAACGGAATGGTGAGCTTCTCGCCGCGTTTGCGGTCGCGCGTCCAGTGCGTCAGCAGATAGGTCGGAAAGCTTGCGTCGCAGATGATGCCGCAATGCGCGCCGCCGTCGGAGAGGCCCGGCACCGATTGCGGATCGAGCAGCATCTCGCGTGTCGCATCGAGATTGCCGTCGGCATAGTTGAGGAACGGCACGTAGAGCATGCCGCGGCCCTCGTCGGACAGCATCGCGTCATAGGCGAGCTCTTCCGGCTGCCGACCCTGCTTGCGCGCCTGCGGCCCCAGCGCGTTCTCCGGTGGCTGCTCATAGTCAGGGGGATCGCCGAGCAAAAACATCTTGTCGTAGTTGGGCCGGAAGAACAGCGGATCGTCGGTCGCGGTCGCCGTCTCGCTCAAAATCGCCTTGCGCACCTCCGGCTGATGCAGGCGCGCCAGCCGCTCCTGCAGCGGCAGATGTGCGATCGCCTTGTAGCTCGGATGGGTCTGGAACGGATTGCGCGACAGCTCGAGCCCGAGCAGGAGGCCAACCGGGCGCGCCGCGATCTGCGCGGTGATGGAGAGGCCACGCTTGGCCGCCGCATTGATCTCGTCCAGCGTCTGGCGCCAGCGGTCTGGCGACTTGTCGTTCTGCGTGATCGAGAACGAGATCGGGCATTTCGTCGAGTCCGCCACCCGCAGCATCATCGGCAGGTCTTCGTGGATGGTGGAGAGGTCGAGCACGAATTGCAGCACGCTACGCCCCTGCCGATGCATGGCGCCGGCAATCGCGGTGAGCTCGTCCTCGCCGGCCTTCAGGGTCGGCGTGAAATCGCCGGTCGAGGTGCGATGGTTGAGCGTGCGCGAGGTCGAGAAGCCGAGTGCGCCTGACCGCACCGCCTCGCCCGCGAGCCTGGCCATCGCCGCATTGTCTTCCGCGGTCGAGGGATCGCGGCGCGCGCCGCGCTCGCCCATGACATAGACTCGCAGCGCGGCATGCGGCAGCTGCGCGCCGACGTCGATGTCGAAGTCGCGCTTGCTGAGCCAGTCCATGTAATCCGGAAAGCTCTCCCAGGCCCAGGGAATGCCGGCGCTCAGCACCGGCTCGGGAATGTCCTCGACGCCTTCCATCAGCTGGATCAGGCGGGTGTGGTCGGCCGGCTTGCACGGCGCGAAGCCGACGCCGCAATTGCCCATGATCGCCGTGGTAACGCCGTTCTGCGAGGACGGCGTGATGTCCTGGCTCCAGGTGACCTGGCCGTCGTAATGGGTGTGCACGTCGACGAAACCCGGCGTGACGAGCTTGCCGCGCGCGTCGATCTCTTCCTTGCCCTTGGCCGAGACTTTCCCGACCTCGCTGATCCTGCCGCCGGTGATGGCGACATCAGCCTCGAACAGCTCGCCGCCAGCGCCGTCCGCAACGGTGCCGCCGCGGATCACGAGATCAGGATTGCTCATGGTGTTTCTTCCCGTTTTGTTGTTTTGCTTTTGCTCTATCCGTCGTCCCGGACAAGCGCGCCCTAAGCGCGCGCAGATCCGGGACCCATAACCACAGGGAAAAGTTTGGCGAAGACTCGGAGTGACCAGCTTCGCGCGACAATCACTCCCTGTGGATATGGGTCCCTGCTTTCGCACTAGGGCATGCACATATCTCTGAGGCTCCATCCTGCTGCGACGGCATGGAAGTATTCGAGGCCGTTCTTGAAGGTGA
>NZ_JAFCJZ010000024.1 GCF_018130765.1 Bradyrhizobium iriomotense | reverse complement strand
ACAGACTTCCGATTCTGGAATCCCCTGTGGCCAACCCGAGTCAATCCGCCGCACTAGATACGTGCATGCCCTAGCGCGAAAGCGGGGACCCATAACCCCAGGGAGGAGTGTAGGGCTAGCTGGCAATTCCGAGCCTTCGCCAAACCACTCCCTGTGGTTATGGGTCCCGGATCGGCGCTCCGCTTCGCTGCGCTTGTCCGGGACGACAGCTTACCCTTTAGCCCCCACCATCACATCGATCGCGCCCTTCACGATCGCCTCGAGCTCCTTGCGCGGGACGCGGGCGCGCGAGCGGATGGCGATGGTGTGGATGGTGGCGGAGGCGACCTGCGCCAGCGCGATTGGATCGGCGTTCTCCGGCAACTCGCCTTTCTCCCTGGCGCGGCGGAAGCAACTTGCAAACGCCTTGTCGAGCCCGGTGAGACCATCGAGCACCATGGCGCGGATCTCGGGATCGCCGACGGCCTCGGACGCCGCGGTCACGACCGTGAAGCAGCCGCGCGGGCCGGTGTCGCCGGACAGATAGATGTCGAGCGCGGCCGCGTAGATGCGCTCCAGCCGCTGGCGCAGCGGCATCTCCTGGCGAAAGATCTCGACCATGGAAGCGGCAGCCTCCTCGCGATAGCGCTGGTAGCTCTTGATGTAGAGCTCGCGCTTGTCGCCGAAGGCGCCGTAGAGGCTCGGCCTGTTCATGCCGGTGGCTTCGCTGAGATCGTCGAGCGAGGTGGCCGCAAAGCCTTGCTTGCGGAACAGATCGAGCGCCTTGCCGAGCGCGATCTCGGGCTCATAGGCGCGGGGACGGCCGCGGCGCTTGGGTTCGCTGCGGCGCTCGGGTTCGCCGCGGCGCTCGGGCGGATTGGCAGCAGCTGGCGGTTTCGATTTTTGTACCATCTCGCAAAATAATCCTTGACCACGGATATATTATGCAAGATGGTACAAAAATCAATCTGGCCAGGTTGAGCGACACCCAAAGAGGAATTGCCCAAGGAGGCCCAAGATGGATCTTTATTTCTCGCCGCTCGCCTGTTCGATGGCGACGCGCGTCGCGCTGTATGAAGCCGGCGCCGAGGCGAACTATCTCGAAGTCGATCCGCCGACCAAGACGGTGCTGAAGGACGGCTCCGACTTCCGCACTGTCAACCCGATCGGCCTTGTGCCGACGCTGCGCACCGACGAGGGCGTGGTGCTGACCGAGAACGCCGCGATCCTGCAATATGTCGCGGACCGTTTTCCGCAATCCGGCCTCGGCGCCACGGCGGGCATCGAGCGCACCCGGCTGCATCAATGGCTCTGCTTCATCGGCACCGAGCTGCACAAGGGCCTGTTCATCCCCGTGCTCGACCGCAAGGCGCCGCAGGAAGCGAAAGCCTATGTGCTGGAGAAGAACCTGTCGCGGCTCGCCTATCTCGACAATTACTTGAAAGGCCGGGAGTTCCTGCTCGACCATTTCAGCGTGGCCGACGCCTATCTCGTCACGGTCATCAACTGGACCATGGCGACGCCGCCGATCGAGCTTGCGAAATGGCCGAACGTGAAGGCGTATTACGAGCGCCTGCGTCAGCGGCCGTCAATCGCAAAGGCGGTTGCGGAGGAGTTCGAGCTGTACAAGGCCGAGCTCGCGCGGAAAAAGGCGGCGGCCTGAGGCCGGCGCCTTCTCCGTATTTCGCGCGACGGCGACGCCGTCCCGACTCGGTCGGGACAGCGTCGTTCCGTTGCGCAGCCCAACTATCTCGGCGCCTGCAGCACGATCCCATAGCGGCCGTAGATGCGGTCGATCGTGCCGTCGCTTCGCAGCCGCTCCACCGCTCCGTCGATGGCTTCGCGCAACGCATCGTCCGGACGGATCATGCCGACGGCGACGTTCCAGTTGAGATCGACGACGCTCTCGTCGCGATCCAGGATCCGGAGCGGCTTGTCCGGATGCATCAGATTGAAATAGCTCGCCGCGGTGGGCGTGACAGCGGCGGCATCGATCTCATGGTTCGACACGGCCTCCAGGCTGTCGCTCTCGAAGCCGAAGGTCGACGTCGGCACGCGTCGTTGACCGATGATCATGGCTGCGATCGATCCAACCTGCACGCCCACCCTGGTCGCCCCGTTGAGGCTCGCGAACGAGGTGAGCGTGCTGGATGACGGCACCGCGAGCGCGACGCCCGTGCGATAGTACGGTTTCGAGATCCTCAAGCGGGTTTCGCCCTGCGCTTCGCGGTCGGCGATGACATCCAGAAGAATGTCACAGCCGGCGCTGCGCATCTGATACTGCGTGATGATCCAGTCGAGCCTGAGCGAGACACCGAGCTCGCGTGCCAGCACCCGGCCGAGCTCGACCTGAAAGCCGGGCGGATCGCCGGCCTTGCGCGCAAAGGGAAGCGAATTGGGATGCGCGCACAGCCCGATCACCCCGCTCGAACGGATCGCCTCCAGGGTTCGCGCCTGCGCCGGTCCCGACAAAACGATGGCGGCAGCGACGATGGCCGGGACGGGTACCTTCATTCCGCGCTCTCATCTGGATGGATCGGGTCTTTGCGTCTCAGCCCTCGCGCGGTTTCAAGGCGCGGATGTATTTGACGATCTTGTCGATCTGGGCGTCGGTGAAGGCGCCGTCGAATGCCGGCATCGCCCCCTGCTTGCCATGCTTGATGCGGCTGCGAATGAAATCGTCATCGCGCGGCGAGTTCATCAGTTGCGGCCCCTTGCCGGGCGCGCGGCCGCCGTCGGAGTGACAGAAGCCGCAAGTCCCCGCGAACACCTGTTCGACCTCGAACGTCCCGTTCTCGGGCGCAGGCGTGGCGGATTGTCCTTGCGCCATCACGGCGCACAGCAGCGAGGCGGCCAGCCCCGCCGGAATCGTCTTCAAATGCAATCTCAACACGTCCGCTCCATTCCTGAATCACGCCGCCGCTTCGATCGACCGGGGAGCGGGCTTGCGCCCGCTTCCCGACGAACGTTTGCGGCAGGCTATTTCAGGCTGAAGACAACGAGCGCGCCGTCGTCACGCGGCATGCTCTTGTAGACGCCGCCGAAGTTCGGCGCATATTCGTCCGCCAGCATGCCGCCGAAGCCTGCGGTCACCGCGATATATTGCTTGCCGCCCGCGGAATAGCTGACGATGCCGCCCTGGTGGCCGGTGCCGTTGTTGTGCTTCCACAGCTCGGCCCCGGTTTCTGCATCGTAGGCGTGAAGGACGCCGCGGGAATCAGGCACGAACACGAGATTGCCGGCGGTCGACAGCACGCTCCCGAGCGGCGGCTCGGGATAGCGAACCTCCCATTTCTTTGCCCCCGTGATGGGGTCGCGCGCGTCGAGATGTCCGTAGATCTCACCGCCAGGGGGCGGCGCCATCTTGAAATCGGCGCCGATGTTGAGCTGAACCTGCGGCGTGGTGACCGGCGTCGTCTTCTGGATATCGAGCGTCATGCACCATTCCTGGCCGATCTTGTAGTAGAGACCGGTCTTCGGGCTATACGAGCCGGAGTTCCAGCTGATGCCGCCGCCGATGAAGGGACACAGTGGCGGTTCGGTGACCTTCCCGACCGGAAAATCGCGACGGCCGATCAATGCGCCGGTCTTGGGATCGATATCCTTGACGAAGTTGATGTTCTCGACCAGCCGCCAGACGTTCTTCACGCCGAGATTGCGGTCGTAGACGAAGATGAAGCCGCCCTTGTTCGGATGAACCACGTATTTCTGGCCGTCTCGCTCGAGCATCACGAACTCGCCGACGGCGCTGTCGAAGTCCCAGGCATCGTGCGGCAGTTCCTGATGGTAGGATTTCAGCTTTCCGGTATCGATATCGAGAGCGATCACTGAACTCGTATAGAGGTTGTCGCCGGGACGCGCCCCTTGCGTCTTGTAGTCGGCGCCCGACCAATCATAGAGCGGCGCCGGGTTTGCGGTGCCCCACAGGATCGTGTTGGTCTCGGAATCGTAGGTGCCCGGCATCCAGCCGCCACCGCCGCCGGTGCGCCAGGAATCGTTGCCCCAGGTCTTCATGGCCTCGTCGGTGCCCGCGACCGTCAGGAACTCCCACTTCTTCTTTCCGGTGGTGGCATCGACGGCGAAGATCGGGCCGCGGCCCGGCCATTCGCCACCTTGCGAGCCGATAATCACGCTGCCCTTCGCGTAAAGCGGCGCGCCGGTGAAGCCGACCGTGAGCTTCTGCGAATCGATCAGCCTGGTCTCCCAGAGGACCTTGCCGGTCTTCGCATCGAGCCCGAAGAGACGACCGTCCATCGTGCCGACGAAGACCTTGCCTTCGCCGAGGGCTACGCCGCGGTTGTAGGGAGAGTGGGTCTGGCGGCTGATGAGCGCCTCATCCAGCTCCGGAAAGAACGACCACATGACCTCGCCCGTCGCGCCGTTCAGCGCGAACACACGGCTGTAGGAACCCGAGTAGTACAGCACGCCGTCGGCCACGAGCGGCATCGACTGCAGGCCGCGCGTCGATCGTCCTGGAATGTGCATCCAGGCGACGCCCAGATTGCCGACGTTGTTCGCATTGATCTGCGCGAGCGGGCTGTAGTGATGGGATTTGTATGAACCGTGATAGGTGAGCCAGTCGTTCTGGCCGGCGGCCTCGATCCGGGCCGTATCCACGGCTTGGGCCAGCGCCGCCGACGCCGCGAATGCCGCAACGGCGAGAACAGGTAAGCCCGAGCTGAGCCACTGCTTCCTCATGTGCACTTCCTCCCGCTTGGTGTTTATTGATTGCGTCTCGTGAACGCCGCTGCGAGGAATGTTTGCAGTTCAGTATGCGTCGATTGTCCTCCGCCGGACATGAGCTGCCAACAGATGCCCTCTCTCTTGGCGGATGTCGCCAAAGGAGCCACGTTCACTGGCGTGATTGCTGTTGCACGTCTGCTCGCATAGCGTACGACGGATCACAGAGCGTGCAAAGACGGAATGCGCGCGAGGGGCGAATTGGCGCAGAGGGCGAATTGAAACGACAGCAGCGCTGACCGTTCGATCGCCATTGGACCGAAACGGCTATCCGTACAGCACGCGCGGCAGGATCGTGACGATGCCAGGCCACAGGGTCAGTAGCAGCACGAAGCCGATCATGATCATCAGGTAGGGCATCGTGACGCGCGCGATGTAGCCGAGGCCGTCCTCGGTGAGGCCCTGGATCACGAACAGGTTGAAGCCGACAGGCGGGGTGATCTGCGCCATCTCGACCGCGAGCACCAGGAAGATACCGAACCAGATCTCGTCGAAGCCCGCGCCCTTCACGATCGGCAGCACGATCGGCAGCGTCATCACGATCATCGAGAAGCCGTCGAGGAAGCAGCCGAGGATCAGGTAGAAGATGACCAGCACCACGATCAGCATGAAGGGCGACAGGCCGAGACCCTTGACGAAGGCGGCGACGGCCTGGGGAATGCCGAGGAACGCCGCGGCATTGCCGAGGATCGAGGCGCCGAGCACGATCAGCGCGATCATCGAGCAGGTGACGACCGAACCGATCAGCACGTCGCGCATCACCTGCTGCGACATCGAGCCCTGCGCCCAGGCCACCAGCCCCGCGCCGAGCACGCCGACGGCGGCGGCCTCCGACGGTGTCGCCAGCCCGCCATACATCGAGCCGAGCACGCAGGCGATCAGGAACAGCGCCGGCGCGAGATCCTTCAGCGCGGCGAAGCGTTCGCCCCACGGCACCTGCGAGAGCTTGGCCTCCGTCTCCGGCACCATCGCGGGCTTGAGGCTGGTGTGCAGCATCACCCAGCTCATGAAGGTCGCCGCAAGCAGCAGGCCGGGCAGCACGCCCGCCGTGAACAGCTTCAGGATCGAGACGTCGCCGAGCACGCCGTAGATGATCATGATGTTGGACGGCGGAATCAGGAAGCCGAGCGTGCCGGCACCGGCGAGCGAGCCGATCGCGATGTCGCGCGAATAGCCGCGGCGCAGCAGTTCATTCAGCGACATGCGGCCGATCACCTGCGTGGTCGCGGCCGACGAGCCCGAGATCGCCGCGAAGATGGTGCAGCCGATCACGTTCACATGCAGCAGGCGGCCAGGCAGAAGCCCGGCCCAGGGCGCGAGCCCCTGGAACAGCGAGCGCGACAGGCGGGTGCGGAACAGCAGCTCGCCCATCAGGATGAATAGCGGCAGCGCCAAGAGCTCCTGCGTGGTCAGGATGTTCCAGGCATATTGCGGCAGCAGCTTGTCGAGCGGGATCGAGCGGAACATCGCGAGCAGCAGCGTCGCGGTGAGCGCAAGCGTGAGGCCGATCCACACGCCGCAGGCCAGCAGCGCAAACAGGATCGCAAACAGGGCGAGAACTTCGATGGTCATGCGATCTTGAATCCGGGTGCGGGCAAGGCGGTCATTCGACGGGAGAGGCCTTCATGCGGTGATCCTCCAGCGGCAGGCCGAGCACGGCCTGGATCGCGCGCGCCAGGAACTGCAGCGTGAGCAGCAGCATGCCGAAGGTGACGACGGCTTCCGGAAACCACAGCGGTGTGTCGCTGGAGGTCGAGACCTGGCCGCGCGTGTACGCAGCAAAGGCGAACTTCGCCATCGCCGAGGTCAGGAACGCCATGAAGGCGAAACCCGCGGCTGCCGAGAGGATCTCGAGCGCGCGCTGCACCGGCGCCGGCGCGTTCTTCAGCAGCAGCACGACCCGGATGTGGCCGCCGACGCGCAAGGTCATGGCGGCGCCGAAGGTGAACGAGGCCGCCATCAGGTAAGAAGAGTATTCCCACGCGATCGAGATGGTCGGCGGGAAGAACGGCAGGAAGTTCGAGAGGAAACGGGTTGCGACCTCGCACAGCATCAACAGCGTCAGCGTGAGCAGACAACCGCCGCCGATCCAGCCGTCGAGCCGGCCGAGGCGATCGATGCCGTCGAGGACCATGCGCAGCGGCGCGGGCGCCGCTGCATTGAGGCTTTGCGGTGCTTCGGACGAAACGCTCACCACTGCCCCGCCCCTCAGCCGCGCTTCATTTCGGCGAGATAGGCCCGCACCGGCTTGTCGGCCGCCGGCACGCGCTTGAGGAAGGCATCTAACTGCGGCGCGGTCTTGGCGCGGATGTCTGTGATCATGGCCTCCGAGACCGGCACCACCTCCATGCCGCCTTCCTTGAGGCGGTTGAGGCTGTCGGCGTCGGCCTTGAGCGAATTCGCCCAGAAGCCCGGCTCCATCTTCGCGGCGATATCAGAGACGAGCTTCTGTTGATCGGCGCTGAGTGCCTTCCAGGAGTCGAGATTGACGGTGAGCATCTGCGACGACCAGACATGGTTGGTCGGATAGATGTATTTCAAGAATTCCCAGAACTTGCCGTCGACGCCCGACACCGCCGAGGTGGAGACGCCAGAGACCGCGCCGGAAGCGAGCGCAGGGATCGTCTCGCCCCAGGGGATCATCACCGGCGCCATGCCGACCACGGCCAGCATGTCGACGGCGTTCTTGTCGGGCACGCGGATCTTGATGTTCTTCAGGCCCTCGACGTCGGCGACCTTGACCTTGAGGTGCAGATATTGCGTCGGCCACGGCACGATGTAGAGGATCTTCTGGTTGTTGCGCGCGGCGACCTTCTCGTATTCGGGCCGCACATATTTGTGCAGTACCTTGAGCTCGTCCATCGAGCCGCACAAGAAGGGGATGCTCTCGACGCCCATGAAGGGCTCGTCGCCGACCTGCTGGATGTTGAGGACGTCGGCGAGCGGCACGAGGCCGTCGCGCACGGCACGCAAATGTTCGGGACCCTTGAAGCCAAGTTGGCCGCCCGCCTTCACGGTGATCGCAACGGAGCCGCCGCTCTGCTTCTTCACCTCTTCGGCGAAGGCCATCGCGTTCTGGGTATGGAAATTGCCGTCGGGCCAGACCGTCGACATGTCCCAGCTTGTCGTCGCCGCCCGCGCGCGGGTGGAGATATGGCCGGCAGCGAGCAGCGTCGCTGCGCCCGCGGTGAAGTTCCGTCGCGTGATCATTGCGCCCCTCCGTTTGTTACCAAGCGCGCTGACGCATCAGCGCGCGTGACCGTAAACCTTGACTGCGTTCTCTGAAGACACGAGACCGCTCGCGACATCGTCGTTGACGGCCGCACGATCGCGCTCGGTGGGCGCACCGATGCCGGCGCCGCCAGGCGTCATCACCACCAGCCGGTCGTCCGGCGGCACCTGCTGAAAACCTTTGCCACGCAGCTTCTTGCCGGACTTGAGACCAACGTAGCCGGCCTCGCCGTTCTGGCCGCCATCGCGGCCGCGCGGCGGATGATCGATGCGGTCGAACGCGGCGAGAATGTCGAACGGCGCATCGACGCCGCTGCCGACCTCGATGATCTGGCCGAGGCCGCCGCGGGTGCGCCCTGCCCCGCCGGAATCCGGGCGCAGTTCCTTGCGCCAGAAGATCAAAGGCGTCTGCGTCTCTGCGATCTCGACCGGTGTGCCGCGCACGCCGCTGGGATAGGCAGTTGCGGAGAGGCCATCCTTGCCAAATCGCGCGCCGGTGCCGCCATTGGAGGTCACCGCCATCGAGAACCCGTAATTGCCGCCGGCGCCAGAGCGGGTCTGGCCGCGCACGTTGAGATTCCAGAGGCAGGACGTGCCTTCGGCAGGCACGCGCTCGGGAATGATCTGGCGCAGGCAGCCGAACACGACGTCGGGCAGCATCTGACCGATGACGTGGCGCGAGGCGACCGGCGCCGGCTTCGGCGCATTGAGGATCGCGCCAGGAGGCGCCGACACCGTCAGCGGCGAGAGCGAGCCGGCATTATTCGGGATCTGCGAGGCGACGACGCAGCCGAGGCCGAACACGGTATAGGCCGTGGTGTAGGACAGCGGCACGTTGATGCCGAACTTCGAGGCGACTGACGTGCCGTCGAAATCGACGTGAATGCCCGCAGCCGAGATCGTCAGCGTCGCGGCCAGCGTCACCGGCGCGTCGTAACCGTCGACCACCATGGTGTTGCGCCAGCTGCCCTTCGGCAGCTTTGCGATCTCGGCCAGCACCGCCTCGCGCGAGCGGTCGCAGATGTAATCGCCGAGCTCGTCGAGCGTGTCGATGCCGAATTCGGTCATCATCTCGACCAGACGCTCGCAGCCGACGTCGTTGCAGCCGGCGAGCGAATAGGTGTCGCCCTCGGTGTCGATCGGCAGCCGCGTATTGGTGCGGATCATCGCCATCAGCGTCTCGTTGACGACGCCCCGGTCGATCAGCTTCAGCATTGGGATGTAGAGCCCCTCCATGAACACGTCGGTGGCATCAGGCCCGAAGCCGATGCCGCCGATGTCCATGAGATGGCTGGTGCAGGAGAACAGCGCGACGATCTTGCCGTTCTTGAAGCAGGGAGTGGTGACGACGAAATCGTTGAGATGGCCGGTGCCCATCCAGGGATCGTTGGTGATGTAGGCGTCGCCCTCTTTCATCGTCTCGATCGGAAAGTGGGCGATGAAGTGCTTGACGGATTCCGCCATCGAGTTGACGTGACCGGGCGTGCCGGTCACCGCCTGCGCCAGCATCCGCCCCTTGAGGTCGAACACACCGGCCGAGAGGTCGCCGCATTCGCGCACGATCGGACTGAACGCCGTGCGCAAGAGCACTTGCGCCTGCTCCTCGACCACGGCGATCAGCCGGTGCCACATGATCTGCAGGTCGATCAGGCTCGCGCCATTTGCCTTGCTCATGATCAGGCTGCCTTCCGTTCCATGACGATGCTGCCGGCACCGTCGATATGCGCGTCAAAACTGGTGGAGACAAAAGTGGAGGTCTCGTCTTCCGCGATCACGGCGGGGCCCGCGATGGTCGCGCCCGGCGCCATGTCCTCACGGCGATAGAGCGGGATCTCGATCACCTCCCCGGCCCGGCCGTCGAAGAACTTTCGGCTGCCGGAGGCCTTGGCCGCGGGCTTGCGCGGGACCGCCGCAACCGCGGGCGGATTGCGCGCCTCGGTGGTGGCAAGTACCGACCAGCTCAACACCTCGATCGCCGCGCCCGGAATCGGGCGCTCGAACATCGCTGAATAGTCGGTCTCGAACTTCTGGCGCAGGCCGGCGAGATCGGCCGAGGTCAGCGGCCGGTTCGGCAGCTCGACGGTGATCTCGTGGCCCTGACCGACATAGCGCATGAAGGCCGCGCGGCGCTCGCGCACCGGCGCGCCGGCAGCACCGGGCTCGACCAGCGCACGCGCCTCGGTCGCCATCTCCTGCAAGAGGTCGGAGACGGCCTTGGTGTCGAAATCGTCGAGCCGGACGTGACGGCTGCGCACCAGTTCGTAGGCGATGGGCGCCGCCAGGAATCCGACCGCCGAGCCGACGCCGGCATTCGACGGCACGATCACGCGGGAGACGCCGATCTTCTCGGCAACGCGCGCCGCATGCAGCGGCGCGGCGCCGCCAAAGGCGATCAGCGTGTGCTGGCCGACCACGGCGCCACGCTCGACCGCATGCACGCGCGCCGCGCTCGCCATGTTCTCGCAAACGACCTCGTGCACGGCATAGGCGGCAGTTTCCGCCGACAGGCCGAGTGCCTCGCCGACATCGCGCAGCAGCGCCTGCTTCGACAGCTCCGGATCGAGCTTGATCGTGCCGCCTGCAAAGGCATCGGGATCGATCATGCCGAGCGCGACGTCCGCATCCGTCACGGCCGGACGCTGGCCGCCGCGACCGTAACAGGCGGGGCCGGGCTCCGACGAGGCGCTCTCAGGACCGACGGTGACGCGCTTCATCGCGTCGACATGAGCGATCGAGCCGCCGCCGGCGCCAATCTCGACCATCTCGATCACGGGGATGCGCACCGGCAGGCCTGAGCCCTTGAGGAAGCGCGCGGCACGGTCGACCTCGAACACACGCGAGGTCTCCGGCTGGTATTTTTCGATCAGGCAGATTTTTGCCGTGGTGCCGCCCATGTCGAAGGAGAGCACCTTGCTCTCCCCTAACCGTGCCGCGATCTGCGCCGCGAAGATCGCGCCGCCGGCCGGGCCGGATTCGACGAGACGCACGGGAAAGCGCCGCGCCGTCTCGATCGAGGTGACGCCGCCGCCCGAGGTGACGAGATAGATCGCGCCGCGAAACTGCTCGACCTGCAAGGCATCGGCCATGCGGGCGAGATAGCCGTCGATCAACGGTTGCACATAAGCGTTCGCAACCGCCGTGGAGGTGCGCTCATATTCGCGGATCTCCGGGCACACGGCCGATGACACCGTCACCGAAATGCCGGGCATCTCTTCGGCGAGGATCGCGGCCGCGCGCCGCTCGTGCTCGGGGTTGGCATAGGAGTGCAGGAAGGCGATCGCCACGCTCTCGACGCCCAGCTCGCGCAATTTCGGCGCGAGTGCGCGCACCGAGGCTTCGTCCAGCGGGAGACGGACGGCGCCATGGGCGTCGATGCGCTCGGGCACGGTGAAGCGGAGGCTGCGCGGCGCCAGCGGCTTCGGCTTGTCGATGCTGAGATCATACTGGTCGTAGCGGCTCTCGGTACCGATATCGAGCACGTCGCGAAAGCCGTCGGTCGCAATCAGCGCCGTCTTGGCGCCGCGGCGCTCGATGATCGCATTGGTCGCCAGCGTTGTGCCATGAATGAAGACGTCGATATCGCTGATATGGGCGTGCGCGTCAGTGAGGATGAGGCGCATGCCGTCCAGCACGGCCTGCTCGGGGCGCTGCGGTGTGGTCAGCACCTTGCGCGTCTTGCGGTCCTGCCCCACGTCCAGCACGATGTCGGTGAACGTGCCACCGATATCCACGGCAAGCCGCACCTCGGCTCCCTCAAGCATTCCAAATTCTCCGTGCTGATCGTCAAGACAGGGTCCAAAAACGCAGCAATTTCCGTGCCATGAGGCATGCCGGCAACGCTGCGCCCGGCCATTCTGCGCGGCACCTATGCAATAGGCAAGGCGTGTTCGCCTCGCGCGCGTTCAGAGCAGGAATGCAAGCGCCGCTTCGCAGCGCTCCTCGACCTTCAGCGTCAGGAGATCGTCGGCGCGGGTGCGCCCGAGATTGACCGCGGCGATCGGGATCTGCCGTTTCGCGGCCGCCTGCACGAAGCGAAATCCGGAATAGACCATCAATGACGAGCCGACGATCAGCATGGCGTCAGCCTGCGACAGATGGTCCTGCGCCGTGGCGACCACGTCGCGCGGCACGTTCTCGCCGAAGAACACCACATCGGGCTTGAGGATGCCGCCGCAGGCTTCGCAAGCCGGCACCGTGAACGACGAGAACTCCGCGTGCTCCAGATCGGCGTCGCCATCCGGCGCATCGGCGGCATCGAGCGTCAGCCACTCCGCGTTCATGCGCCCCAGCGTGTCCTGGAATTCGCTCCGCGGCGTCTTCGCCCCGCAGCCCATGCAACGGATGAGATCGAGCCGGCCATGCAAATCAATCACCTGCCGGTGGCCGGCGGATTGATGCAGCCGGTCGACGTTCTGGGTCAGCAGCATCTCGCACCGCCCGCCCGCCTCGAGCCGGGCCAGCGCACGGTGCGCATCATTCGGCCTCGCCTGGCCGAACCGCCGCCAGCCGATCAGGCTGCGCGCCCAGTAGCGCTGGCGCGTGTGCTCCTCGGTCATGAAAGCCTGGAAATTGACCGGCTGGGTCCGCTTCCAGTTGCCGTGACTGTCACGGTAATCGGGAATGCCCGAATTGGTGCTGCAGCCGGCGCCGGTCAGCACGAACAGATTTTCGTGCCGGCCGATGAAATCCTGGAGCGGAGAACTTGTCATGGCGCAGATGTAGTTCGCGCCAGCGGATTCCGCCAGATGCCGCACGGACCTCGCCTGCGTCGGACCGAGCTAGCTCGCCCAGTTCTCCCGAAACTCCGGAAACAGCGTCACACCTCCGCAGGCGTAGATGGTCTGCCCGGTGATGTAGCTCGCATCGTCCGACGCGAGGAAGGCGAACACGGCGGCGATCTCTTCCGGCGTGCCGACTCGGCCCATGGGAATGTGGCTGGTGACGACACCGCGCTTTTCGGCATCGCCGGTCCAGGCTGCGTTGATCGGCGTGTCGATCGCACCGGGACCGACTGCATTGACGCGGATGCCGCGTCCTGCGAACTCCAGCGCCAGAGTGCGAGTCAGACCGGCCATGCCACTCTTGCTGATGGAATAAGCGAGATAGCCGGGTTTCGGGATGATCTGGTGGACGCTGGAGCAGTTGATGATGCTTCCGCCTCCGCCGCGCGCGACGAAATGCGCGAGCGCCTTCTGCGCGCAAAGCACGGCGCCGTTCAGATTGACGTCGATGATGCGGCGATAGGTTTCGACGTCGAGCGCATCGCTCGGCGATTCCCGCTGGAAGCCGGCATTGTTGACGAGACAATCGAGGCGCTTGAAACGCGCCAAAACCGTCTCGAACATCGCGGCGATCTCCTGCTCGTTGCCGACGTCGGCCTTGACGATGACATGATCGAGCCTGCCGTGGCCGCGGTCGCTCGATGCCGTCCGCACCAGCGCCAGCGTCTCCTCGGCCTTCTCAGGATGATCGAAATAGTTGATGGCGACAGTTGCTCCTTCCTGCGCCAGCCGGATGGCGACGGCGCGGCCGATGCCTTGCGAGGCGCCGGTCACCAGCGCGTATTGGCCGATGAGGCGCGAGGGAAAGGAGGTTGGGCGTTCGGTTTGCGGCATGTGTTCTCTCCGGGATGCGTCATCATGGATGGAACCGGTGTTTTGTTCCATCCCTTCCGCGCATTGCTGGGATTCACTCCGCGCGTCGCGCGAGCGGCGAGGTCAGGATCTGGTAGAGGATGATGGCGCCGAAGGTCGCGGTGCCGATCCCGCCGATCGTGAATGCGCCGAACTTGAGCGTGAGATCTCCGGCGCCCGCGGTCAGCGCCACGGCGACGGTGATGAGGTTCGCAGGGTTGGCGAAGTCGACCTTGTTCTCGACCCAGATCCGCCCCGCCATCGCGGCGATCAACCCGAACAGCACGATCGAGAGGCCGCCGATGACGGGACCCGGGATCGACAGAATCAGCGCGCCGAACTTCGGCGAGAAGCCGAGCAGGATCGACACCATGGCTGCAAAGGCAAACAGCAAGGTCGAATAAACCTTCGTCGCCGCCATGACACCGATGTTCTCGGCATAGGTGGTAACGCCGGTGCCGCCGCCGCTGGCCGCCACGATGGTCGCGAGGCCGTCGGCGAACAGGGCACGGCCGAGATAGGCATCGAGGCTGCGGCCCGTCATGGCGCCAACCGCCTTGATGTGCCCGAGATTCTCGGCGACGAGAATGACCGCGACCGGCGCGATCAGAAAGATCGCATCGGCCTGGAAGGTCGGCGTGGTGAATTTCGGCAGGCCGAGCCACGGCGCGGCGGAGAGCTGGGCGAAGTCGATCGGCTTGCCGAAGCCGAGGCCGTTCGCGAACAGCAGGTACAGGAGATATCCGCCGATCGCGCCGAGGATGATCGGGAGGCGGCGCCACAGGCCAGGAGCTGCAACGGCAACCACGCCGATGATGAGAACGGTCGCAAGCCCGATCCAGGTGTCGAACGCATTGGCGCTCACCGCCTTGACTGCGACGGGCGCGAGGTTGAGGCCGATCGCGGCGACCACGGCACCGGTGACGGCCGGCGGCAGCAGCCTCTCGATCCAGCCGACGCCCGACCACATCACGATCAGCGCGATCGCGCCGTAAAGCACCCCAGCACCGACGATGCCGCCGAGCGCAACGGAGATGTTCGGATTCGGCCCCTGCCCGGCATAGCCAGTGGCGGCGATGACGACGGCGATGAAGGCGAAGCTCGATCCGAGATAGCTCGGCACGCGCCCCGCGACGATGACGAAGAAGATCAGCGTGCCAACGCCGGAAAACAGGACCGCAACGTTGGGGTCGAACCCCATCAGCAGCGGCGCAATGATCGTCGCACCTGACATCGCGACGCAATGCTGCAGACCTGAGATGATGGTCTGGCCCCATGACAGCCGCTCCTCCGGCATGATCACGCCCGAGGCCTTGAGTTTCCAGCGCGGAAAATAGCCCTGCGTCTGCTCGTCCGAGCCTGTCGTGGTTGTCATGTTCCCCCCGTTGCGGTGCAGCGATTGATGTTCGTGCGATCCGACAAAAATGTGATTGTCGCTTCTGCGGCGCCCATCACATGATGCGAGTCATGCAAGATTCAAATCTTGCAAAAGCAATGCGTTCCGGGGCTCATCATATGACACAGATTGCGATCCAGCCAGCCGTCCATCGCCGGCACCAGCCCTGGTACAAGATCCTCTACATCCAGGTGCTGATCGCGATCGCGCTCGGTGTGCTGATCGGCTATTTCTATCCCGATCTCGGCAAGGCCCTGAAGCCGCTCGGCGACGGCTTCATCGCGCTGATCAAGATGATGATCGCGCCGGTGATCTTCTGCACCGTTGTGCACGGCATCTCCTCGATGGGCGATCTCAAGCGTGTCGGCCGGGTCGGGCTGAAGTCGCTGATCTATTTCGAAACGGTCTCGACCGTCGCGCTCGCGGTCGGCCTGCTGGTCGGCGAGATTCTCCAGCCCGGGCGCGGCTTCAACATCGATCCTGCTACGATCGACCCGAACTCGGTCGCGACCTACGTCACCAAGGCCAAGGAAGAGGGCATCGTCGCACATCTGATGGCGATCATTCCCGACAGCTATCTTGGCGCGATCGCGCGCGGCGACCTGCTCCAGGTGCTGCTGATCTCGATCCTGTCGGGCTTCGCCATCGCCTTCCTCGGCAAGGCCGGCGAGCCCATTGCGGAGGCGATCGACAAGGCGGCGAAGATGTTCTTCGGCATCATCCGCATCATCGTGCGCGTCGCCCCGATCGGCGCGTTCGGCGCGATGGCCTTCACCGTCGGCGCCTATGGCCTCGGCTCGCTGCTCAACCTCGTCGCCCTGATCGGCACGTTCTATCTCACCAGCATCCTGTTCGTGCTGATCGTGCTCGGGGCGATCGCGCGCCTCGCCGGCTTCTCGATCCTGCGCTTCATCGCCTACATCAAGGACGAGCTTCTGATCGTGCTCGGCACCTCGTCATCGGAAACCGTGCTGCCGCAGATGATCCAGAAGATGGAGCATCTCGGCGCCTCGCGCTCGGTGGTCGGCCTCGTGATCCCGACCGGCTACAGCTTCAACCTCGACGGCACCAACATCTACATGACCCTGGCGACGCTGTTCCTGGCGCAGGCAACCAACACGCATCTGACCATCTGGCAGGAGCTCGGTATTCTCGGCATCGCCATGATCACCTCCAAGGGCGCTTCGGGCGTCACCGGCGCCGGCTTTATTACGCTCGCCGCAACGCTGTCGATCGTGCCTGATATCCCGATCCAGTCGATCGCGATCCTGGTCGGCATCGACAAGTTCATGAGCGAGTGCCGCGCGCTGACCAATCTGATCGGCAATGGCGTTGCCTGCGTCGTCATCAGCATCTCCGAAGGCGAGCTCGACCGCGACGCGCTGCACGAGACCATGGCGCATCCGCTGGAGATCGGTGAGGCGCTGGAGCCGGGCGGCGGCGCTTGAGCCGCGGCAACCGGGTTCCGACCGCGGTAGTTTCCCGGAGTAGAAAATTGCTGCGGCACGAGTCACAACAGCGGCGTTGGGATCACTGATTGATACTGATTTTTTCCACCCGACGCGCTGGGGGCAGGGCGTCGGGTTTTTATTGTTCGACTGACGGGCACTTGGAATCACAGTCGCCGGCGAGCTCGAATCGCCGCGCGATTCCGATCGCCTGCAAGAATGCCTCGTCATGACTGACGACGAGCAGAGCGCCGTCATAGGCTCTCAAGCCTGCTTCAACGGCTTCGATAGACTCGATGTCCAGGTGATTGGTCGGCTCGTCCAGGATCAGCAGAGACGGCGGCGTTTGCCCGCCCAGCACACAGGCAAGGCCGGCGCGAAACATCTGCCCGCCGCTGAGATGTCCGACGACCTGCAAGGCAGCATCGGCGCGAAACATGAACCGCGCCAGCGCAGCATGGCATTCATTCGCACCCGCCTTCGGATTGAGTCGTCCAAAATTCTCCAGGATGGAGATCGCGGGATCGAGCAGGCTGACCTTCTGGTCGAACAACGCGAAGTCCGGCTTGACCCTTACGGTGCCCGAGAACGGGCGCAACTCGCCGGCGATGAGTCTCAGCAGCGTCGTCTTGCCGGAGCCGTTCGGGCCGACCAGCGCGACCCGTTCCGGTCCGACGATCGCAAGCGAAAGATCGCGCAAGACCGGCCGCTGCGACCGATAGCCGGCGCTGATCCGGTCGAGCGAAAGCACCTCCCTGCCCGCCGGCAGGTTCGTGGCGGGCAGCTTGACCGACAGCGGCTGGAGAATCTCGACGCGCCGACGCGCCGTGTCGACGGCGTCGAGAGCCTCCGCGCGCCGCCGCTCGGCGATCAGGGCGGCCTTGCCGCCGGTGTCTTCGCTGCGATCCCTGCGCGCGCCGGCGAGGATGCGCGGCATGTCGCCCTTGGCACGCTTCTTCCGGCCGCCGCTGTCCTTGCGCGCCTTCCTCTCCGCGGCCTCCTGCGCCTTGCCGTCGATCTCGGACAGGCGCTTCTCGGCATGCGCGAGGTCGTGCCTCACAGCCGCGAGCTCGAGGGCCTTCTGTGCGCGATAACTGCTCCAGTTGCCGCCGTATCGCGTGGCACCCAGCGACGTGAGCTCGACGATCGCATCCATCGTATCGAGCAGATCCCGATCATGGCTGACCACGATCGCCCCGCCGCGCCAGGCGGCAAGGAGATCGGCCACCGCCTTGCGTCCGTCCCGGTCGAGATTGTTGGTGGGCTCGTCCAGCAACAGGAAGTCGGGCTCGGCGAACACCAGCGCGGCGAGACGAACCCGCGTGATCTGGCCCCCTGACAGGCAGGACAGCTCCGTATCCGGAGCAAGATCGAAACCGACGCGCGCGAGAGCGGCCTCCAGTCGCGCTTCGAGCGTCCAGTCGGTCGCAGCGATGTCGTCGGCGGAGGCATCGCCCTGCTCGGCGCGGCGCAGCAGCTCCAGCGCCTGCCGCACACCGAACAGATCGGCCACGGTCGCACCCGCGTGCACCTGGACGTCCTGGCGCAGCAGGCCGATGGTGCCGTTGATCAGAACGCGCCCGGATCGGGGGACATGTTCCCCTGAGATCGACGCAAGCAACGTCGTTTTCCCGACGCCGTTACGGCCGACGAGACCAATGCGCTCGGCAGCGAATGTCAGATCGATGTTGGAGAGAAGAGGACGGCCGTCAGGCGTGGACAGCGACAGGTTCGACAGGATGATTGAAGCAGGCATGGAATTCCCCGGGAGCAAGGCGGATGAGCGTTGCGGTCGGGGCGAAATCCATGGCTGCGAATGTCCTGGTTGAGGAAGCCTCTAAGTAGTCCGATCGAAGGGCGAGATCAAGGCGCGGGGACGACGGCGCGGTGACCGCCGGCGTCCTTTGTCGGCCTTCGCGATCAGCCCTTGAGCGCGGTAACCACCACCTCGATCAGCGCGCCGCCGCCGAGATCGGCGACGCCGACGGTGGCGCGGGTCGGCAGATTGTCGCCGAAGAACTCGGTCCAGGCCGTGTCCATCTCCTTCTTCTTGGAGAGGTCCGTGACGAAGATCGAGGCGCTGACGACGCGGCTCTTGTCGGTGCCGGCCTCCTTCAGATAGCCGGCGATCTTGCCGAGGATGTTGCGGGTCTGGTCGCCCATGGAAACGCTGGTGTCGTCGGCGATGGTGCCGCCGACGAAGACGAAGCCGTTGGCTTCGACCGCACGGTGCATGATGGGCGTGCGGATGCTGCGGGTGATGCTCATGATGTCCTCTTCTTAGAGCGTGGAGGGATGGAAGCGGTCGATGCCGAGATCGCTGACGCGGGTCTGCGTGCCGCCGTTGACGATCAGCTCCGCCATCACGGCGCCGGCGCCGGGGCCGAGCTGGAAACCGTGCAGCGAGAAGCCGAACTGGTGATAGAGGCCCCTGTGGCGGCTGCTCGGCCCAAACACGGGAATGTCGTCCTTCATCTTCGCCTCGATGCCGGCCCAGGCGCGGACGATGGTGGCGCTGCGCATCACCGGGAACAGCTCGAACACGGTCTGCGCGCTGGTCGCAAGGCTCTTCCAGTCCAGCACTGTCTCGTTGCGGTCCTGGTAGGGCGTCGCCAGATGGCCACCGCCGATCAGCACGGTGCCGTTCTTGAACTGCTTGAAGGACAGCTTTCGCCCGCGCAGGATCACGACGGGGTCGATGAAGTGCGGAACGCGCGAGGTGATCATCAGCATCGGCGCCACGGTCTCGACCGGCACCGGCTCGCCGAGATCAGCCGCGATCTTGCCGGCCCAGGCGCCGGCCGCATTGACCAGCACCGGCGCTGCAAAGGTTTCAGTGCCGACATCGACGTACCAGAGGCCGTCGCTGTAGCGGATGTTGCCGGCGGCCACGCCTTCGCGCACGATGGCGCCGAGCTGCTGGGCCTTGCGCCGGAACGCCGTCGTCGTCTGCGCCGGATTGGCGGCGCCGTCGCGGCGCGAGACCACGCCGCCGGGACAGGTTTCGGCCACCGCCGGCACCAGCCGGCGCAATTCGGCGGCGTCGATCAGCTCCTCATGGGTGAAGCCGAGCGCATTGAGCTCGGCGACCCGCGCGCGGCAGACGGCGAGCTCCTCCTCGTTCTCGGCGACCAGCACCTGGCCGTGGCTCTCGAAGCTGCAATCGTCGTCGAGGAGATCCGAAATCTTCTCCCAGATTCCCATCGAGCGGATCGAGAGCGGGATCTCGGGGATGTGCCGCGCGAGCTGGCGCACGCCGCCGGCGTTGACGCCGGAGGCGTGGCGGCCGGCATAGTCCTTCTCGATCAGCACCGGCTTCAGGCCGGCAAGGCACAGATGCAGCGTGGTCGAGCATCCGTGGATGCCGCCGCCGACGACGATCGCATCCACGTTCCTGCTCATCCGCGCACCACGGCCTTGACGTCGGCCTCGGATTTCGGAACGGCGGCGAGCTCAGCGAGCGTGATCGGCTTCACCGGCGCACGCAGCCGGTAATAGCCGATCTCCTGCGGAGACTTGCCGCGCGCCTGCGCCATCAGCTCGGTGACGGTGAGGCCGCACAGCCGGCCCTGGCACGGGCCCATGCCGGTTCGGCGATAGGCCTTGAGCTGGTTCGGCCCGGTCGCGCCGATCGCGACGGAGTCGAGAACATCCTTGGCGGTCACCTCTTCGCAGCGGCAGACGATGGTGTCGCCCTTGGGAATGCGGAACTGCGGCGCCGGGCGGAACAGCGTGTCGAGGAACAGGCGCCCACGCTCGGCCTTGGCGAGATCGGAGCGGAGCGTTGCCATTGCGGGGAGTTTTGCGGCAGCTGCGGGCGCCAGCGCTTCCACCGCCGCACGCGCGGCAATGCGACCGCGTACCACGGCTGCATTGGCCCCGCCGATGCCGGCGCCATCGCCGGCGATCGCGATGCCGGCGACCGAGGAATTGCCGCTCGCGTCCAACACCGGCGACCAGCACAATTGCAGATCATCCCAGCGATGCTCGACGCCGGCCGCCATCGCGAGGTTGACGTTGGGCACGACGCCCTGATGCAGCAGCAACAGATCGGCGGGAATGGTCTCACGCTTTCCGCTGGCGACATAGCTGACGCTGGCAAGCTGGCCATCACCGGAGGCGGCAAGCTCGGTGACGCCCGAGACGACCTGCACCTTCGCCTTCACCTCACGCATCATCGACAGGCCCTTGGTGAAATAGGGCGAGGTCAAGAATGCGAAGGCATGCGGGAGTGCGGCGAAGTAGTTGCCGCGCTCGGTGGTGTCGAGGATGCGATCGATACGGCCGCCGAGACGCAGTATCTGCGCAGCGAGCAGCCAGAGCAACGGCCCCTGCCCCGCGATCACCGTGCGGCCATCGGGGACCAGCGCGGAGGACTTCAGCATGGTCTGCGCCGCGCCCGCGGTCATCACGCCCGGCAGCGTCCAGCCGGGAATCGGAAACGGGCGCTCCAGCGCGCCGGTCGCAAGGATCACGCGCTTGGCCTTGACGAAGGCCGAGGCACCGCCGATCGAGACGGCGATGTCGAGATTGCGGTCGAGGCTCCAGACGATCGCGCGCTGGATGACTTCCGCGTTGCTTGCGCGCAGCGACTGCACGAGATCGGCGCCGACCCAATAGTCCGCGCCGAGCTGATTGCGGTCGGTGACCGGCGTCGAAGCAATAGCGCGGAACACCTGACCGCCGGGGCCGATATTCTCGTCAAGCAGCAGCGTCGTGAGACCCGCTTCGGCGGAGGTCGCGGCCGCGGCGAGGCCGGCGGGCCCGGCACCGATCACCACGACGTCGTAGTCTTCGCGCTTGGGAGCCACAGTCATTTTCCGATCTCCCGCTTGCCCTTCTGGATTTCGATCTGCATGCCCTCGGCGACAGGCACGAGGCAGCCCTGCCGGTTGCCGACGCCGTCGATGGTGACGAGGCAGTCGAAACACACGCCCATCATGCAATAGGGCAGACGCGGCGCGCCGCTCACCGCGGTGGAGCGTCGCGCGTCGCGGCCGGATGCCAGCAGCGCGGCGGAGACGGTGTCGCCCTGGCGCGCCGCGACGGCGACGCCGTCGACGAAGATCTGCACCTGCGGGCGTTTGTCCTGTTCGGATCGTCTAAACATGGGATGCCTCTTGGCTCCTTGATATCTCTAGTAGCCGCTGCTGTTCGCCGCGCCCGCGCCACCAAAGCGGCTGGCGGAGAACGCGCCGACCAGCTCCGGCTCGAGCGCGCCCTGCGCCACCATGCGCGCGATCTCGAAAGCGTGGTTGGAGGCGAGCGTCACGCCGGAATGGCAGCAGGCGACGAAGGCGCCGGGATGCGTCTCCGACTGGTCGTAGATCGGAAAGCCGTCCTGCGGCATGACGCGGATGCCGGACCAGCTCCTGACTACGTTGAGCCGTGACAGATGCGGGAACATCCGCTGCGCGCGATCGGCCATCACGCCGCTGATCGAGGGCTTCAGTGTGCGATCATCCAGCTCGTCTTCCTTGCTGTCGCCGATCATCACCGTGCCCTCGTCGGTCTGGCGGATCGTGGTCAGGGGATGCGGCAGGAACGGCATGGTGCGCTCGGTCACGACGACCTGGCCGCGGGTCGGCCCCATCGGCGCGTAGAGGCCGACCATCGGTGCGAGCGCCTGATTGGCGTTGCCGGCGGCGAGCACGATCTTGGCGGCACGCAGCTCGCCCTTGGGCGTGGTCAGGCGGAATTCGCCGCCGCTCTTGCTGATCGCCGAGACCGGACGCTCCGGAAAATAGTCGATGCCAAACGCCTTGAAGCCCGTGTGAAAAGCTCGGAACGTGCGCAGCGAATTGACGTGACCGTCGAGCGGACAATAGCTGCCGCCGGAGACCTCGGGCCCGATCAGCGGCAGCGCCTTCTTGACCTCAGAGGGCCGCAGCATTTCCATCTTGTAGTCGGCCGCGCCGGCCTGATTGTGCATGCGCTTGACGAGCTCGGTGCGCTGGCCGAATTCGTCCTCGCCGAGCGTGAGATGGAAACCGCCGTTCTGCTGCAAGGAAACATCGAGCCCGGTCTGCTGCTTCAGTTCGGACGCAAGCCTGCCCCACGCCTGCGACGCCTGCACGGTCCAGACCGTATAGGCGGGCATGCCGAGCCCCTTGCTCTGGACCCAGACCAGCGCAAAATTCGCGCGCGAGGCACGCTTGGTGATGTCGCCTTCGTCAAGCACGGCGACCTTCTGGCCGAGTCGGCCGAGGCCCCAGGCAATGGCGGAGCCGAGCAATCCGCCGCCAACGACGGCGACGTCGTAGTCTCCTGACATGAGTTCTCCTATCGTCCCGTGTCGCCCTTGCCGGCGAGCACGCGATCGAGCCCGTAGAAGCGGTCGAGCAGAATGAGGGCGGTCATGGTGATCGCGATCACGCAGGCCGAGACCGACGTCACCAGCGGATCGATGTTGTCCTGGATATAAAGGAACATGCGCACCGGCAATGTCTCGGTGCCGGGTGCCGCGAGAAAGACGGTCATGGTGAGATCGTCGAAAGACTGGATGAAGGCGAGTGCCCAGCCACTGATGACGCCGGGCAGGATCAGCGGCAAGGTCACGCGGCGGAACAGCGTCCAGCCGCCGGCGCCGAGCGAGACCGCAGCCATCTCGACGGTACGATCCATGCCGGTTGCCGCCGCCAGCGTCAGCCGCAGCGCGAACGGAAACACGATGATGACATGGGCGATGATCAGCGCCGCAAAGCTGCCGCCGAGACCGGCCGAGGTGAAGAAGCGCAGGAAAGCGATGCCGAGCACGACATGCGGGATCATCAGCGGCGACAGGAACAGCGCCGCCAGCGCATCACGGCCGCGGAAGCGATAGCGCGCGATCGCGAGCGCCGCGGGCACCGCGAACAGGAGCGACACGAAGGACGAGAGCGCACCGAGGCCGAGGCTGACCCAGAAGGCGTGGATGAATTCGGGGTAGTTCAGGATGGTCCTGAACCAGCGCAGTGAAAAGCCGTTGGTCGGCAGCGACAGAAAACCTTCGGGCGTGAAGGCGACGAGGCAGACCACAAGGATCGGCGCCACCATGACGATGACGAAGATGGTGTGGAAGATCAGCGCGAGCGGGCCGTTCCGTCTCATCGGAACACCTCCGCATAGCGCCGCTCGATCAGCGCGTTGCTGCCGACGACGATCAGCACCAGCGCGACCAGCAGAAGCGTCGCCACGGCCGCACCAAGCGGCCAGTTCAGCGTGTTGAGGAATTCGTCATAAGCGAGCGTCGCCGCGACCTTGAGCCTGCGGCCACCGATGATCGCGGGCGTCGCAAAGGCGCTGGCCGAGAGCGAGAACACGATGATCGCGCCCGACAGCACGCCCGGCATGATCTGAGGCATGATGATGCGGCGGATGATGGTCACGGGGCCGGCACCGAGCGACATCGCGGCATTCTCGATCTGCGGATCGAGCCGCTGCAACGCCGCCCACACCGACAGCACCATGAACGGCATCATCACATGCGCGAGCGCGACGACCATGCCTGTTTCGGTGAACATGAAGGGAATGGGTGAACGGATCGTGCCAAGCGACATCAGCAGCTTGTTGACGAGGCCGTTGTTGCCGCCGAACAGCAGTGCCCAGCCGAGCGTGCGCGCGACGACGGAGATCAGCAGCGGGCCGAGGATGACCAGCAGGAAGAAGCTCTTCCAGCGTCCGCTCATGCGGTTGAGGATGTAGGCCTCGGGTGCGCCGAGCAGAGCGGTGAGGAATGTCGTCAGGATCGCGATGCGAAAAGTCCGCCAGAACATTTCGGCGTAATAGGGATCGGTCGCGATCTCATGCCAGTTCTTGAGGATGAAGACCGGCTCGATGCCCTTGTACTGGCCCCAATCGTGGAACGACAGCATCACCGTCATCGCCAGCGGAATCAGCAGCACGCCGACGAACAGCATCAAAGCGGGCGCGGTCAGCGCCCAGGGCGCGCGTGCGCTGCGTTCCTCGGCGGCCATGCTCATGCGCCGGCCCTCGCGCGCACGCTCATGTCCTCGGAGCGCCAGGTGAGGCGAACGGCGTCGCCTTCGGCCGGCTGCGCTTTTCCGTCGTTCTGACGGATCACGATCGCCGGGCCGCATTCGCTGTCGCACTGAAACAGCCAGTGATTGCCCTGGAAGATGCGCGTGATGATTTTTGCGCTGAGGCCGGTATCGCCAAAGCCGATTCTTTCGGGGCGAACGCTGACGGTCACGGGACCGCCGAGCCCGGCCGGCGCCGGCGCGCGCCAGGAGCCCGCCACCAGCTGCGTTGGCGCGACGGTCCGGTCGATTGTCCCGGCAAAGTCATTCGTCTTGCCCAAAAACTGCGAGACGAAGGCCGAGGCCGGCCGCTCATAAGTCTCCTGCGGCGTGCCGATCTGCTCGATCTTACCCTGGCTCATCACCACGATGCGGTCCGACAGCGACATCGCTTCGTTCTGGTCGTGGGTGACGAGGATCGTGGTGGTGCCGACGGTGCGCTGGATCTGGCGCAGCTCGATCTGCATCTCCTCACGCAGCTTGGCGTCGAGGTTGGACAGCGGCTCGTCGAGCAACAGCACGCTCGGCTTGATCACCAGCGCCCGTGCCAGAGCGACGCGCTGCTGCTGGCCGCCGGACATGCGGCGGGGATGGCGATCCTCGTAACCGGCGAGCCCCACCATCGCGAGTGCGGCGCGGACGCGCTCGGCCCGTTCACTGCGCGGCACGCCACGCATCTCGAGGCCGAAGGCGACGTTCTCCGCCGCGGTCATGTGCGGAAACAGCGCGTAGCTCTGGAACACGATGCCGAGGCCGCGCTTGGCCGGATGGATCGCGGTCAGGTCCTTGCCTTCGAGGCGGATCGCTCCGCGCGTGGGGTCAAGGAAGCCCGCGATCATCTGCAACGTCGTGGTCTTGCCGCAGCCGGACGGGCCGAGGAAGGAGATGAACTCCCCCTTCCCCACCGACAGGCTGAAGTCCTCGACCACAGTCTGCGCGCCGAACTGTTTTGCGACCCGATCGAGCTCGAGATAGGCCATGACGCTGTCTCCGCTGCGACCGATCAGCGTTCGACCTCGCGATTCCAGCGCTTGGTCCACTCCTCGCGCTTCTCGTTGATGACGGTCCAGTCCGGATTGTAGAGCTTTGCCGCGCGCTCGCCGATCGGCGCCATCTTGCCGAGCTCCGGCGGGATCACCAGCGATTTCAGCACCGGACCGTAGCCATAGTCCTTCAGCATCACGAGCTGGATTTTTGGATCGAGCAGCATCTTGACGAAGCTCGCAGCGAGCGGCGAGGCGTTCGGCTTGGTGATCGGACATGCCGTCGTCAGCAGCGTTGCAGCGCCTTCCTTGGGATAGACGAAGTCGACGGGGAAGCCGGTGTTGGCAAAGCTCTGCACGCGGCCGGTGCCCCACACCGCGATCACGGCCTGGCCCGACTGGAACAGCTCAGTCATCTTGCCCGGCGACGGCTCATAGGCCAGCACGTTCGGATTGATCTGCTCCTTGAAGATCTTGAAGCCGGAATCGACGTTGGTCTCGCCGCCGCCGTTCATCTTCGACAGCATCACCAGCGCTTCGAGACCGTAGGTGTTGTTGATCGGCGGGATCACGAGCTGTTTTGCGTATTTCGTGTCCTTCAAATCGTTCCACGAGGTCGGCGGCGCCCAGCCTTTCTCGGCGAACACCTTGGTGTTGTACATCAGGCCGGTGGCGACGATGCCGATCGCGACGGCGCGATCGCCCTTGAAGCGCGCGGTGTCGTAGAGATCGGCCGGCAGGCCGTCGAGCTTGCCGCAGAAGCCGAGCTGGATCGCCTGGTACATCGGGCCGTCGTCGACGATGGCGACGTCGATCTGCTGATTGCCCTTCTGCGCCTGGAGCTTGGCCAGCGTGTCGGTGGAGTTGCCGGCGACGTACTCAACCTTGACGCCGTTCTCCTTCTCGAAGGTCGGGATCACCTCGTCGCGGATGGTCTTCTCGAACGAGCCGCCGTAGCCGGCGACATAGAGCGTTTTCTGCTGGGCCGAGGCGACCGAGGGGGCGGCAATGAGCGCCGCGATGCTGACCGCTGTCAGAAGGCGAAGAGTCTTCATATGGACCGATCTCCAATACCGGAATGAGGTGACGTGCCGACGAGTCTCGCTGGCTGAAGCGCGTTGCCGCATTTCCTTCCGCGCCAATCCGCTTCCGATCAGGGCTCCGGCCCCCATTCGGCGGATTTTGGCGCGATCTGGAGGTTTGAACCCCTCCAATCTGCCGAAAAAGCGGGCTGTCTCCAGTCCTGATGAAAAAGATCGCAACCTATACTTCCATCGTCCAATGAATAATGGCACCCTCTGCATGCACAAATGTTATGAACGGAAACAGGAATATGGCCCGGATCAATTCGCGGCAGGTGGAGGCCTTCCGCGCGACAATGCTCACGGGCAGCGTGACCGAGGCGGCGGCGCTGATGAAGGTGACGCAGCCGGCGGTCAGCCGGTTGCTGCGCGACCTCCAGGCCCTGTTGAAAATGGAGCTGTTCGAGAGGCGCGGCACCGGTCTGGTGCCGACCGCCGCGGCGATGGCGCTCTATACCGAGGTTGAGCGCTCCTTCGTCGGCCTCGAACGCATCACCGCGGCGGCGGAAGAAATCCGGGGACGCCGCACCGGCTCGCTACGGATCGCAGCGTTGCCGGCGCTGTCGAACGGCTATCTGCCACGGCTCACCGGTCACTTCCTGAAGGAGCGGCCAAACCTCAACCTGGCCTTCTTCGGTGTCATCTCGCCGATCGTGGTCGATTGGGTGCTGAACAATCAATGCGACGTCGGCTTTGCCGAGGTGCCGATCGCGCATTCCGGCCTGCCGAGCCAGCGGCTGCCGGCGCCGGCGCGCGTCGCGGTGCTGCCGACCGGTCATCGCCTCGCAGAAAAGGAAGTGCTGGAGCCGCGCGATTTCGAAGGCGAGACGTTCATCTCGCTGTCGGCGGGATCGTCGAGCCGGCATCTCGTCGACCAGGTCTTCCACCGCCACGATGTCCGCCGTGTGCTCAGGGTCGAGACCACGCTGTCGGAGATCATGTGCGGCATGGTGTCGTCGGGATTGGGCGTCGCAATCTGCGATCCCTTCACCGCGCAGGAATTTGCCACGCGCGGCGTCGTCGCGCGCCACTTCCTGCCGCGCATCGACTTCGAATTCTCCGCGGTGTTTCCAGCACAGCGCAGCCCGTCGCCGGTGGCGCTGGATCTGGTCGAGACCATGCGCAAGGCGCTCGCCGAGTTCGACGATCTGCCGAAAAGGCCTTCAGATTGAACGATCCCTCCGCGGGCTCGCTGCAACCTCTCCCGCTTGCGGGGGAGGTCGGCGCGAAGCGCCGGGTGGGGGCTCTCTCCACACGGGGAGTGTCCCTATGTGGAGAGAGCCCTCTCCCCTGCCCTCTCCCGCAAGCGGGAGAGGGAGCGCACCTTCTTCATGGCTTCAGGAGAACACTCACCCGTTGAACGCCGCTTGCGCCTCCGGCAGGTCCCAGATCTTGCCGATCGCGGCGGTGCCGGCGGCGGTGATCGCCGCTTCGTTGGCGCCGAGATAGCGTCCCTCATCGACCAGCACGCGGCCGTCGACCATGACCTGATCGATATTGGCGCGGTTGGCGAGTGCGATCAGCGCACGGCGCGGATCGAACAGCGGCTGAAGATGCGGATGGGTGAGATCGACGACGGTGAGGTCAGCGGTCGCGCCCGGCTCGATGCGGCCGAGATCCGGCCGCTTGATGACGTCGGCGGCCACCGCCGTGTTCGCCTCGATCAGCTCCGGCGAGTTCGCGACATCGGGGCGCGCCGAGGTGATCTTGGAGATCAGCGAGGCCGCATTGAGCTCGCCGAGCAGGTCCATGTTGTAGCCGTCGGTGCCAACCACGGTGCGGACGCCGTGCTCAGCGAAGCGACTGAAGGCGGCCGTGATGCCGGCACGCGCGAACACGCGCGGGCAGTTGAGCACGGTCATGCCACGCGCGGCCATCAGCTTGAGGTCGTCGTCGCTGCTGAACATGCAATGCGCCGCCATCAGATCGGGCGTAAGCAAGCCGAGCCAGTCTAGATATTGCGCCGGCGTGCGGCCGCCATAGCGCTTGCCGATGGTCTCGACCTCGGCGCGGCTCTGCGCCATGTGCGTCGTGATGGGCACGCCGAGCTCGCGCGCCCGGGTGGCGCAGGCTTTCAGCAGATCGGGGCCGCAGGTGTCAGTGGCATGCGGACTCATCGCAAGGCTGATGCGACCGTCGCCGCGATTGTTCCAGCGCTGATTGAGCGCGTCCCATGTGGCCATGTCGGCAGCGCCGTCATCGCCGGAATATTGGACCACACCATCGGGGCCGGCCTTGGCATCGGACGTCGAGAACAGATAGGGCGCGCCGTAGAAGCGGATGCCCATCTCCTCCGCCGCATCGAACATTTCGGGGATCGAATTGCGGAACGGCTCCATCACCGTGGTGGCGCCGCCCTTCAGAAGCTGGAGAATGCCGAGCCGCGCCACCGCCAGGCGTTCCTCCGCCGACAGGATATCGGCGCCGCGCTTGGTCAGCGGCAGCAGCACCGTGTAGACGATGCTCTGGTTGTTCTTGCGGCCGTTGCCGTCCTCGCTGTGACTGCGTGCCACCGCCTCGGAGAAGCAGTGATTGTGCAGGTTGAGGAGACCCGGCAAGACGAAGCGGCCGGGGCGATCGTAAGTTTGGTCCGCGCTCGGCTTGTCGCGCGTGACCGCGGCGATCTTCTTGCCTTCGACCAAGACCCAATGATCGCGCAGCACATCCTGCGCGCCGTCTTTCCGTGACAGCACATAGCTGCCGAAGATTGCCGTGGTGCTCATGCGGGGCGTACGTTCCAGAACACGGCGGTGCCGTCGAGAATGCCGGTGATGGCTTTGCGATAGGCGGTCGGCTGCTTGTACAGGCCGATCGGAATATAGGGGATTTCCTCGAACGCGACCGCCTGGATCTCGCGGCAGATGCGCTGCTGCTCCGCGAGCTCGGAGGCCGCCAACCACTGGCTGCGCAACTCGCCCATCTTCGTGCTCGCATACCAGCCGGCGACCTTGCCTTCGCCGCGGATATTGGTGTTGCCGGCCGGGTTGAGCCAGTCGATGCCCTGCCAGTTGCCAACCGCCGCGCTCCAGCCGCCCTGCCCGATCGGGTCCTTCTTGAGCTGGCGCTGCAGGACGACGGCAAAATCGAGCCCGGCATACTCGACGTTCATGCCGGCCTTGCGCAGGCTATCCACCGCGATCTCGCCAAGCGGTTTTTGCGCCAGCGAGTTGGTGGGGACAAGCAGCACGATCTTCTCGCCGTTGTAGCCGGCGGCCTTCAGGTCAGCCTTGACCTTGTCGTAGTTGCGCGGGCCGCGGAACACGTCGAGACCGACGTCGCTCGCCATCGGCGTACCGGGTGCGAAATAGCCGATCGGCGAGACCTGGAATGCCGGATCGACGCCGGCGACCGCCGTCATGAATGCGGACTGGTCGATCGCGCCAAGCAGCGCGCGGCGCACGGCGGGATTGTCAAACGGCCGCTGCAGATGGTTGAGGCGCAGCATGCAGGCATAGCCGCGGGGATCGAGGACGCGTGTCTCGATGTCGCCGGCGGCCTTGATCACCGGCAACAGATCATGCGGTGTGGTCTCCTGCCAATCCTGCTCGCCGGTCTGCAGCGCGGCGACACCGGTGCCGGCATCGGGCGTGGTGGTCCAGACCACGCGATCGTAATGCACGATCTTCGGACCCGCGGTCCAATCCGGCTTGCCGTCGGTGCGCGGCTGGTAGCGCTCGAACTTGGCATAGGCGTTGCGCGCGCCCTGCACGCGCTCGTCGGCGAGATAGCGGAACGGGCCGCTACCGATGACCTCAGTGAGCGGCTTGAACGGGTCCTGGCTCGCCAGCCGCTCCGGCATCATGAAGCAGGCATTGATCGCGGCCTTGCCGAGCGCCTGCGGCAGCAGCGGGAACGGACGCTTGAGACGGAAGCGGATGGTGCGGTCATCGGCGGCCGACAACTCGGCCGTCGCTTCCAGCAGCTCACCGCCAAAGCCGTCGCGCGCCGCCCAGCGGCGAATGCTGGCGACGCAGTCGCGGGCGAGCACACGCTCGCCATCATGCCAGAACAAGCCGTCGCGCAAGCTGAGGTCCCATTGCAGCCCGTCGGCGGAGACGACATGGCCCGACAGCATCTGCGGCGAGACCTGGAGCGACGAGCTCATGCCGTAGAGCGTGTCGTAGACCATGAAGCCGTGGTTTCGCGACACCTGCGCGGTCGAATAGATGGGATCGACGAAGGCGAGATCGATGACGGGGATGAAGCGCAGCGTGGACTGGGACTCAGCGCGGACGATGCCTGGCAGCGACAACGCCGGCACGGCGGCGGCGGCCTTGAGGAGCGAACGGCGGGAGATGGGCATTACGAGGGGCTCCTGAAGAGATCGAACTTCATCGTTCGTTTTTTAAGCATTCAACAAGACCGCGCCGATCGCAGCGGCCACCGCCTGTTGCGCCGGCTCAATGACCGGCACGCCGATCGCATCCGCGATCGCCGCGCGGTGCGACGCCATGCCGGCGCAGCCCATCACCACGACATCGGCGCGGCATTGGGTGACCAGCGCCTGTCCGGCGTCGATCAGGCGGCCGCGGATATCCGCGCCCGCCGTCTCCGCCGCGCTCGCGCCGACCGACCAGCTGCCGGCATAGCGGCCGTCGACGCCCATCACCCGTGCCATGCGCTGCTGGCGGCGGATGCTCGACGGCGACAGTGCGATCACGCCGAAGCGCTCGCCCAGCATCAACGCGCGAAAGATGCCGCATTCGGCGATGCCCATGACCGGGCGTCCACCGGCGGCCTCGCGCACCGCATGCAGGCCGGGATCGCTGAAGCAGGCGAGCACGAAGGCATCGGCCTTGTCGCGCGACACGCGGTTCACCAGCGGCATGACGACGCTATCGGCATCGCGCTGCGAGCTGATGCCCGGCGGCCCCTCCGCAAGGCCAACGACCTCGATGTCAGGCCCGCCGGCGATGCGCAGCGGCGCAACCGCGTCGTCGATCGCCGCCGTCACCGACGCCGACGAGCTGGGGTTGATGACGAGGATGCGGCGACGGGTCATGGCCTGGCTCAGCGGTTGGCCGCTTCGTGGCGCAGGAAGTTTTCGGCGATCTTCTCGCCGGTCGTGATCCAGACGTCGGGACACGACTTTACGTAGGTGAGGAACTCGCGCAGCAGGCGCAGCCGCATCGGACGGCCGCTGCACTGCGGATGCAGCACCGTCGTCACCATCGCGCCCCAGTCGCGGACCTCATCCAACTCGTCCTTCCACATCGAGAGCACATGCTCCTTGGGGAAGATCGAGCGCGGGCTGAAGCGCGCGGACAGGCCGTGCATCCAGTCGTCATAGCTCGCGGTGACCGGCAGCTCGATCGTGCCGGGCTTGCCGTCCGCGAGACGATGGCGGTAGGGCCGCACGTCGTCGCGGAACGAGGACGTGTAGACGATGCCGTGGCGCACCAGCGCAACGCGCAGCTCCTCGGTGAACTCGCCGTAGGGCGCGCGATAGCCGGTCGGCTTGACGCCGAGCCGACGCTTCAGCGCCTCGAAGCCGCGCTCCAGTTCCTCCTCGATCCAGGGATCGCCGGGATCGGGCAAGAGATGGTGATAGCCGTGATGGCCGATCTCGTGACCCGCCTTCAGGATCGATTCGGCCATCGCGGGATGCGCATCGACCGACCATCCCGTGACGAAGAACGTCGCCTTGAGATCGAGCTGGTCGAGCAGCTCCAGCAGTTTTGGCGTACCGACGCGCGCCTCGTAGCCGCCATAGCTCATGGTGATGAGCCGCTGCGCATGCACGGCGTCCTTGCTGGTCCAGGCGCTCTCCGCGTCGACGTCGAACGACAGGAACATCGCCGACTTGTACGGCTTCGGCCAGGGATAGTCCGGCGCGGGATCCGCGGTGTTGGCCGGAACGAGCGGGATGCTCTTGAGTGCCTTACTGTCCAGCATTGATGGTCGCCTTCTCTAATCCGTTGTCGTTGAGTTTCCACTTGGCAAGCAGGGTCTTGTAGGTGCCGTCGGCGATCAGCGCATCGACGGCTTCGAGAATGGCCTGCTGAAGCGCCTTTTCCTTGACCGGCAGCGCAATGCCCGTGAACTGCGTTGCGAAAGCATCGCCGACCGGCGCATAGGTGCCCGGCTCGAGGTCCATCAGATAGGGCAGCGTCTCGTTGCCCTGCACGGCGGCGTCGATACGGCCCTGCCTGAGCTGGTTACGCGCATCGGCCGAGCCGTCGGTGCCGACGAACTGGACCGGATTGCTGGCGCAGTTCTTCTGGCTCCACTTGTCGATCTCGGCCGGGAACATGGTCCGGCGGCTGGCGCCGACCTTCTTGCCGCACAGCGCAGCCATGTCCTTGAACTCGGACGCACGGGACTGCTGCACGAAGAATTTTGGACCGCTGCGCAGATAATCGACAAAGGACGCGATCTCGTGCCGGCTCGCATAATCGGTGAAGCCGGACAGGATAGCATCCACCCGCCCCGTCGAAATCGACGGCATGAATTCGGCAAAGCTGGTCTCGGTCCATTCGATCTTGACGCCGAGCTTGCGGCCGATCGCCTCGCCGAGATCGATATCGAAACCCGACAGCGCGTTGGTGGCGGGATCGCGGAACTCCATCGGTGGATAGTTCGGCACCAGCGCCACCTTGAGGCTGCCGCGCTTGGCGATGTCGGGCGGCAGCTCGATCGCCAATGCCGATACGGTCATGGCGCCAACCAGCGCCGCCGCAACCAAAAGCCTCTTCATCACCACACCCCCAATGTCAGATCACAGCCGAAAGAAATGCCTTGGTGCGCTCCTCGCGCGGCGCGCCCAACACGTCGGAGGCGCGCCCCTGCTCGACGATTGCGCCCTGGTCCATGTAGACGACGCGGTCGGCGACCTCGCGCGCGAAGCCGAGCTCGTGCGTCACCACCATCATGGTCATGCCGCTTCGCGCCAGCTCCTTCATCACCGCGAGCACCTCGCCGACGAGCTCGGGATCGAGCGCGCTGGTCGGCTCGTCGAACAGCATCAGCATCGGCTTCATCGCGAGCGCCCGCGCGATCGCGACGCGCTGCTGCTGGCCGCCGGAGAGCTGCGCCGGATACGAGTCCGCCTTGGCCGCCAGCCCAACGCGACGGAGCAGCTCTAGGGCCTCGGCGCGCACCTCGTCTAGCTTGCGCCCCTGCACCTGGGTCGGGCCTTCGGTGATGTTCTCCAGCGCGGTCTTGTGCGGAAACAGGTTGAAGCGCTGGAACACCATACCGGTCTTCAGCCGCTGCCGCCCGATCTCGCGCTCGCTGAGGCGGTGAAGCTTCCCGCCGTGCTCGCGCACGCCCAGGAGCTCACCATCGAGCCAGATGCCACCGGCATCGATCATGGCGAGCTGGTTGATGCAGCGGAGCAATGTGGTCTTGCCTGAGCCGGAGGCGCCGATCAGGCACATGACCTCGCCGGGCCAGACGTCGAGCGAGACGCCTCTGAGAGCCTGGAACTCTCCAAAACTCTTGCTGACGGAGCGGATCGCGACGAGAGGTTTTGTCATCGCGCGAGCCGCAATGTGCCGCGTGCAAACCGGCGTTCGAGCAACATCTGCAGCGGGGTCAGGATCGAGACCACGAGCAGGTACCAGAGCCCGGCGACGATCAAGAGCTCGATGACGCGGGAGTTGGCGTAGTAGATGTTCTCGGCGTTGTGCAGCAGTTCCGGATACTGGATGACGCTGGCGAGCGAGGTCGCCTTCACCATGCCGATGAACTCGTTGCCGAGCGGCGGAATCACCACCCGCATCGCCTGCGGCAGCACGATCCGGCGCAGCGCGCGCAGCCGACCCATGCCGATCGCCTGCGCAGCCTCATATTGTCCGATGTCGACCGACAGCATGCCGGCGCGCATCACTTCCGACGTGTAGGCGCCCTGGTTGATGCCGAGCCCGAGCAGCGCCGCGAGGAACGGCGTCATGACGTCGACAGCGCGCGCACTCCAAAGGCCGGGGATGCCGATGGTCGGAAACACCAGCGCGAGGTTGAACCACAGCAGCAGTTGCAGGATCAGCGGCGTGCCGCGGAACAGCCAGGTGTAACCGGCAGCAACGGACTTCAGCACCGGATTGGGCGACAGCCGCATGATCGCGACGACGATGCCGAGAAAGATGCCGAGCATCATCGCCAGCACCGCCATCACCATGGTGTTGACGATGCCTTCGAGGATGACCTTCACGGTCAGGAAGCGACTGACATAGGACCACTCGATCTGGCCGTTCGCAAACGCGCGCACGATTGCCGCCAGCACGAGGACGATCAGGGCCGCGCTGATCCAGCGAAACCAGTGCGGCTCGCGCGCGATCCGCATGCCCGACAGATCGGGAAATCCCTCCGCGAGTGCCGGCGCCGGCTTCATTGCGGCGCCGCGTTCAGCATGGGCTGGGCCACCGCGTTGGCGTCGAGCCCCCATTTGTCGAGAATGGCCTTGTAGGCGCCGTCGGCGATCATCGCCGCGAGCTTCTCGGTCACGACCTCGCGCAAGGCCGTATCGTCCTTGCGGAACATGATGCCCTGATAGCCTTTGGCGAAGGCCTCACCGACGATGCGGTATTTGCCGGGCTCCTGGGATTGCGCATAGGGCAGCGTCTCGCTGCCCTGCACGGCGGCGTCGATGCGGCCCTGCTTGAGCTGGTTGCGGACGTCGATCGAGTTCTCGCCCGGAACGTACTGGATCGCCGGCTTGCCGGCCGGCTCGCAATTCTGCTTGCTCCACTTCTCGATCTCGACCGGGAAGCTGGTGCTGCGGGTGGTGCCGACCTTCTTGCCGCAGAGATCGGTCGCCTCCTTGGCCACGTTGTCCGCCATCACGAAGAACTGCGGGCCGGTCGCGAGGTAATCGACGAAATCGGCGGTCTCGCGCCGCGAGGCGCGGTCCGAGATGCCGGAGATGATGAAATCGGCGCGCTTGGTCTGGAGTGACGGGATCAACTCGGCGAACGGCGTCTCGCTCCAGACGATCTTGAGGCCGCCGAGCCGCTTGGCGAGCTCGTTGGCCAGATCGATATCGAGCCCGACCAGCTCATTGGTCGCGGGATCGCGATATTCCATCGGCGCGTAAGTGGAGTTGACCGTGAGTTTCAGTGCGCCGGCCTGCTTGATCTCCGCCGGCAGCTCCGCTGCCTGCGCGGACGTTACGGCAGCCAGCGCAGCAACAGCGAGAGAAAATGAGAGGCGTGTCATGTCAGCTCCTTTGCCAGCGCCGTGCCATTTGCTCAGTCGGCGTCGAGAACGGCCGGCTCGATGACGCCGGCGCGTTCGGTGATCACCCTGTATTGCTCCGGCCGCCGGTGCGCGGCGAAGTTGAACATCTTGTCCTTGCCCTGGCGACAGAGATCGAGATCGATGTCGGCGACGATCACCTCGTCAGCCAGCGTCTGCGCCTGTGCGACGATGCGCCCGTTGGGATCGACGATGCAGGAGCCGCCGATCAACCCGGAGCCGTCCTCCTCACCCGCCTTCGCCACCGAGATCGCCCAGGTCGCATTCATGTAGGCGTTGGCCTGCGTCACCAGCGTCGAATGGAAGGTGCGCAAGGCTCCGTCTTCCGTCGTGCCGCCATTGGGATCGTAGGCCGCCGAATTGTAGCCGATGCAGACGAGCTCGACGCCCTGCAGGCCGAGCACTCGCCAGGATTCCGGCCAGCGGCGATCGTTGCAGATCATCATGCCCATGATGGCATGGGCCCAAGCTGAACCGGCGCGGAAGGCGGGAAAGCCGAGGTCGCCATATTCGAAATAGCGTTTCTCGAGCTGCTGGTAGCGCGCGCCCTCGCGCGGCTCGACCGAGCCCGGCAGATGCACCTTGCGATAGCGGCCGAGAATCTCGCCGTCGCGATCGACCAGGATGGCGCAATTGTAGCGGCGGCCGTCGGGCGTCAGCTCGGCATAGCCGACATAGAAGCCGACGCGCAGCGCACGCGCGCGATCGAACAGCTTTGCCACCGCCGGGTTCGGCATGCCGCGCTCGAAGTACTGGTCGAGCGCGGCGCCTTCGAGCAGCCAGCGCGGGAAGAAGGTGGTGAAGGCGAGCTCCGGGAACACCACGAGGCTGGCACCGCGGCCGGCGGCCTCCTCCAGCAATGCCAGCATCCGCGCCAGCGTATGCTGGCGCGAGTCTGCTTTTTGCGTCGGCCCCATCTGGGCGGCGGCGGCGCGAAGGACACGAACCAAGATTGCCTCCAATCTGTGCGCAGTGCTGCCTCAATGGGCGAATGAACCCATTGATGCAACGCGCAAATCCGCTGCCATTACGGATAAGCGGGGCTGCAAAATCAATTCGTTCTGCTATGATGTTTTGGCCCAGAGTATAACCGGCAGTGATATGAACCTGCGCCAGCTCGAGATCCTCCGCGCCGTCATCCGCCACCGCACCACGGTGGCGGCGGCAGATGAACTGGCGCTGTCGCAGCCCGCGGTCAGCAACGCGCTGAAGATCATGGAAGCGCAGGCGGGCTTTGCGCTGTTTGAGCGGGTCAACAACCGGCTGTTTCCGACCGCGGAAGCGATGGCGCTCTACAAGGAGAGCGAGGCGATCTTCGCGCTGCACGCCAAGCTCGAGAGCCGCGTGCGCGATCTGCGCGAGAACCGCTCCGGGCATCTCGCGATCGTCGCGACCCCGCCGCTGGCCTACAGCATCATCCCCTCCGCGCTGTCAGGCTTTTTGCGCCGCCGCCCGGAGACGCGCGTGTTCTTCGACGTGCGGCGCTACGAGGGCATCATCGAGGGCGTGCTCAGCCGCGTCGCCGAGCTCGGCTTCGCGCTCGGACTGACGCATCATCCCGGCATCGCACATGAGGTCGTGCACACCGGCGAGATGGTTTGCGTGCTGCCGCCGCAGCACCCGCTCGCCGACCGACCCGTGATCTCGGCCGCGGACCTCTCCGGCCTGCCCTTCATCGGGCTCGAGCGCGGCACGCGGCTTGGCGAGGCCGTGCGCGACAGCTTTGCCCGTGCCGGCGCGCCATTCCAGCCGACCGTTGAAGTTCGCTACTGCAACACGGCCTGCGTGCTAGCCGCCGCCGGCGTCGGCGCCGCGGTGGTCGATCCCTTCTCGCCGCGGCAGAACGGCGGCAGCGGCCTCGTCGTCCGGCCGTTCACGCCGACGACCCACGCGGTCGCCTACATGCTATGGTCGGAAGCCGAGCCGCTGTCGCGCCTCGCCAAGGCTTTCCTCAACGAAGTTCGCAAGGAAAGCGCGCTGCTGGAGCCTACAGCGCCACACCAGCAACATGGGGCAGAAAGCAACTAGGCTTCGCAACCTTTCAACCCGGGGGGCACATGGCACGCATCACCATCATCGAAACCGGACTGGTCCCACCAAAATATCGCGAGCAGCACGGCTCGTTTCCGGACATGTTCGAGCGCATGGTCCGCAGCGAAGATCCGACCGCGACAGTCGAGGTCGTCAGCATTCCGAATGGCGACGCGCTTCCCGATCCAGGCAAGCTCGAGGCCGTGCTGATCACAGGTGCGGCCGCCGGCGTCTATGATGGGCTCGACTGGATCGAGCCGCTCGAGGATTTCGTCCGCAAGGCCTACACGAACAAGACACCGATGGTCGGCGTCTGCTTTGGTCATCAACTGATCGCGCAGGCACTCGGCGGCACCGTGCGCAAGTCCGAGAAGGGCTGGGGCATCGGCCGCCACGTCTATCAGGTGCTGCCGGAGAACGGCGTCGTCGATGGCGAAGCGGTTGCGATCGCCGCCTCGCATCAGGACCAGGTGATCGAGCCGCCAAGCGATGCGCTGACGATCCTCTCATCCGACTTCACCCCGCATGCCGGCCTGCTCTATGCCAACGGCGCCACGCTGACCGTGCAGCCGCATCCGGAGTTCGACGTGGAATTTGCGCAAGTGTGCTGCGAACTGCGCGACGGCAAGGCGCCGGAGGGCGTCGTGGCCACAGCAAGGGCGTCGCTGGCGGAGCCGATGGATAGTGCGAAGCTCGGCGGAGCGATCACGAGATTCTTGGCGAAGCGCACCTAGCTACGCGGCACGCTCCTCTTCCTTCTCCCCTTGCGGGAGAAGGTGGCGCGAAGCGCCGGATGAGGGGTTCTATCCACTCGCTGGACTGCTCGTGAGGAGAGAGACCCCTCACCCGTCTCGCCGCTATGCGGCGAGCCACCCTCTCCCGCAAGGGGAGAGGGTGCAGCGTGCTCGCTGCGCTATCTCGCAAACCTCAGAACGGATCAGTCCCCAGCCCCGGCACATCAGCCGGCCGCGGCCCGGGCGCCGGCCAGTGAAACCGTCGGTCCTTCTCCGCAATCGCGATGTCGTTGATCGACGCCTCACGCCGCTTCATCAGGCCGTGCTCGTCGAACTCCCACTGCTCGTTGCCGTAGGAGCGATACCACTGGCCGTTTCCATCGTGCCATTCGTACTGGAAGCGCACGGCGATGCGGTTGCCGTCGAAGGCCCAGAAATCCTTGATCAGGCGGTAATCCTGCTCCTTCTTCCATTTGCGGGTGAGGAAGGCGACGATGGCCTCGCGGCCCTGAAACACCTCGGAGCGGTTACGCCAGCGGCTGTCCTCGGTATAGGCGAGTGAGACCCGCACCGGATCGCGTGAATTCCAGGCGTCCTCGGCCATGCGGGCCTTCTGCGCGGCGGTCTCTCGGGTAAAGGGCGGAAGCGGCGGGCGCGACATGATGGCCTCATCGATTGATTGAGGCCGCAATCTATCGCCGCAGCCGGCGGAGTCGAGTGGCCATCGCCTATCGAACGATCACGAAATCAGATCGGCCTTCATCAGCGTGCGGATCGATTTCGGGATCGGCTGGGCGCGGCCGCCGCTGATGAAGGCGACGCGCACCTCGGCTTTCACCAGAACGTCTTCGCCGCGCCGGACTTCCTGTGCCAGCATGATGGAGGCGCCCTTGACCGCAATCGGCCAGGTCACGACGTCGAGCACGTCGTCCATCCGCGCGGGCTTGAGGAAATCGAGATGCATCGAGCGCACGACGAAGGCAAAGCCCGCGCCTTCCGTCTCCACCTGGTCGAACAGCGCCTGCTGCTCGGCGCCCATCAGCCTGAGATGATTGGTCCGCCCGCGCTCCATGTAGCGCAGATAATTGGCGTGATAGACGATGCCGGAGAAATCCGTGTCCTCGTAATAGACGCGGACCTGCATGTGGTGGCGGCCGTCGCGGATCTCGCCGTCGAGATGGGCAGTCACTTCGCGAGCCTCTTCGCTTGTCGCTGTCGGCCCGTTTTGCGCAAAAACCGCGGTCCGCGCAAGCGTGTTAGGACACAACCGGTGCCCGCCCCAGCGTCACCTCGACGATCTCCGGCGGCACGCCGACACGGACGGGCATGAGGCTGCAACCGAGGCCGCCGGAGATGATGACGTCGCATTTCAGCCTGACGTGACCATAGGCAAGCCGGATGCCCTGCTGCTTCGGAACCGCCGGCGACCAGCCGAGCAGGCGGACCTGGCCGCCATGGGTGTGGCCGGACAATTGCAGCGCGACGCGCGCGGATACGCGCGGCGCGATGTTGGGCTCATGGGCGAGCAGGATTACGGGCGCATCGTCGGTGACCTTGGCGAGTGTCGCCGTCAGGTCGTCGGCGCCGAAGCGCCCCGTGCTGCGGAAGCGGCGCGCCGGCAGGAAGGCGAGCTGATCGCCGAGCCCGGCGAGCCAGAACGAACGGCCGTCCTTGGTAAGGCGCACGGCGTCGTTCTCGTAGACGGGAATGCCAGCCGCCTCCAAAGCGCGGTGCGCGACCGTCGGCCCATGCCCCGCCTGCTGCACGGCCCTGTCGACCCAATAGTCGTGATTACCCATGACGGCGTGAACGCCGAGCGGCGCTTTCAGGCCGGCGAGCACCCTCGCCCATTCGCTCGACGGAATGAAGCGCGTGACGTGGTGAAGGCCGGCGACATAATCGCCGAGCAGCACGATGAGGTCGGGCTTGAGCGCGTTGGTGCGATCGACGATGCCCTCGATCCGCTCCAGCGACATCCAGGGATCGCAGGCATGGATGTCGGCGATCGCGGCAATCTTCAGCGGAAAATCCGCCGGCCATTGCCGCGGGGTCGGATGATAGCGGGTGACGCGGAGCCGCAGCATCGGTTCGACGCCGACGCCGTAGGCCGCGCTCGAGACGCCGAGGGCTGACAAGGCTCCGATGGACCGGATGAAGTGACGCCGTGTGATCATGGAAGCCCGATGGTCATGCAGCTTCTTGATGCGGTCCGATTGGAGCGGAATTGGGGTGCGCTCGTGCAGACCGTCTGCACCTGCGTGCAGAGGCCTGCACAAAACCTACCAGCGGCTCTCGCCGACCAGCGCATCCAGCCGCGTCTTCAGCTCGTCGGACGCCCGGTAATACCAGACACCGCCGAGCAGGTCACAAAAACGTTCGTTGATCCGCGCCTCATGCTCGATGCGGTCGATCGTGCCAGCGCTGATCACGTCCTCGAGAGGCCCGGCGGCCAGCAGCGACAGCAGCGCCGGATTGGACTCGATCTTCAGGATCTCCAGGATCAGGTCGATCATCCTGTCGGGATCGTCCTCGTGCAGGTCGCGCTCGTAATCCATCATCGTGAACAGATTGTCGTCCTGGTCGCGCTCTGACCTCGAATATTGCTCGACCCAGGCGCGGGCGAGATCTGTGACCGACATGCTGGCGCAATCGAGCGGCTCGCGCGGCGTGCGCTGCGCCAGATGGTCGGCCTGCCAGGCCTCGCTGTCGGCAACGCGCGCAATGCGGGGCATCAGGGGGTCGTCGGGATCACCATGCACGCCGCCGAGCAGCCAGCGCAGCCGGTCATTGTGCGCGGCTTCGCGCTCGATCTGCGCGATCACGTCCGGGCCGTGCGCATAGAGCAGCGCCAGCAGGAACTTGTCGTTGAGCTGCATCACCGTCGGCTTGTCGGCCTCCGTCTTCAGCACCTCCAGCACCAGATCGAGCGCTGTCTGCGGCAGGCGATGCGGCAGATGGTCGAAATAGAGCTTGATGGCCCAGATGCTGCCGGCCTGGTCGCGCCGGCTGACGCGCTGAAGCGCGCACCACATCGACGCCAGCTCACTGATCGGCAGGGAATCGAGGAATGCCTCGGTCTGGTCGGGCGTGCGCAGCTGCGGTGCCGCCGCAACGGTCTCGAGCAATCCGGTATTGTCCGCTGGCGCCATTCCTTCCCACTCCAATCCATCAGCGGCGATCCCGTTCGCCGCGCGTTCGGATTAGTGATGGAATGAAAGCGCCGGGTTCACCGGCTGCGGCGATCAGTCGTCGCTCTCGTCGGTGCCGAACAGGCCGAACTGCGCCGCATCGCGATTGGGCTCGGCGAGGCCGAGATGGCGGAAGGCGTGCGAGGTGAGCAGCCGGCCGCGCGGGGTGCGCTGGAGATAGCCGCACTGGATCAGATAGGGCTCGATGATGTCCTCGATCGCATCGCGCGGCTCGGACAGCGCCGCAGCCATCGTCTCGACGCCGACGGGACCACCGCCATAGTTGAGCGCGATGGTCGAGAGATAGCGGCGGTCCATCGCATCCAGGCCCGCGGCGTCGACCTCGAGCGCGCTCAGCGCATGGTCGGCGATCTTGCGATCGATCGTATCGGCATTCGCCGCCGAGGCGAAATCGCGCACGCGACGGAGCAGGCGCCCGGCGATACGCGGCGTGCCGCGGGCGCGGCGCGCGATCTCGTTGGCGCCGTCCGCGCTCATGCCGACATTGAGCACGCGCGCGCCGCGACTGACGATGCTCTCGAGCTCCTCGATCGTGTAGAAATTGAGCCGGACCGGAATGCCGAAGCGGTCGCGCAGGGGATTGGTGAGCAGGCCTGCGCGCGTGGTGGCGCCGACGAGGGTGAATTTCGACAGCTCGATCTTCACCGAGCGCGCCGCCGGACCCTCGCCGATGATGAGGTCGAGCTGGAAATCCTCCATCGCGGGATAGAGCACCTCTTCCACGGCCGGGCTCAGGCGATGAATCTCGTCGATGAAGAGTACGTCGCGTTCTTCGAGATTGGTGAGAAGTGCTGCGAGATCACCGGCCTTGGCGATCACCGGGCCCGATGTGGCGCGAAAGCCGACGCCGAGTTCCTTGGCCACGATCTGCGCCAGCGTGGTCTTGCCCAGGCCAGGGGGACCGACGAACAACACGTGATCCAGCGCCTCGCCGCGCTTGCGCGCCGCCTCGATGAAGATCGAGAGATTCTTGCGCGCCTGCTGCTGGCCGACGAAATCGGACAACGATTGCGGACGCAGCGCGGTGTCGCCGACATCATCACTGCGGCGCTCGGGCGAGACCATGCGGCTGGCCTTGGGATCGCTCACTTCGCCAGTTCCTTCAGGCCGAGGCGAATGAGCTGCGCCGTCTCGGCGCCTTCACCCGCGCTGCGCGAGGCCGATGCAATCGCGGCGGCCGCCTGCGGCTGGCCGTAGCCGAGATTGACCAGCGCGGAGATCGCATCCGCCACCGGGCGCGGCGCACGCTGGTCGTCGACGGCACCGGCGAGATGCACGACGGCCGGATCGACATTGGCGAAGGCCGGCGCCTTGTCCTTCAATTCGGTGACAATGCGCTCGGCGACCTTGGGGCCGACGCCGGGCGTGCGCGACACCGCAGCCTTGTCGCGCAGCGCAATGGCATTGGCGAGATCGGAAGGCTGTAGCGTGCCGAGCACCGCAAGCGCGACCTTGGCGCCGACGCCCTGCACGGTCTGGAGCAGGCGAAACCATTCGCGCTCCTGGTCGGTGCGAAAGCCAAACAGTTTGATCTGGTCCTCGCGGACGTAAGTCTCGATCGACAGCACGGCGGCTTCGCCGGGCGACGGCAGATGCTGCAACGTGCGCGATGAACAATGCACCTGGTAGCCGACACCGCCGACGTCGAGGATGACGAAATCCTCGCCGTAGGAATCGATCAGGCCCTTGAGCTTACCGATCATAGTCCCGCCACCTTCAGCCTGAGCGCCGTGCTCTGGCGGTGATGGGCGTGGGTGATGGCGATGGCGAGCGCGTCGGCAGCATCGGCGGACGGCGGCTCGGCTTTCGGCAGCAATATCTTCAGCATCATCGCGATCTGTTGCTTGTCGGCGTGGCCGGCGCCGACCACCGTCTTCTTGACCTGGTTCGGCGCGTATTCAGCGACACTGATGCCGAACATTGCGGGCGCCAGCATGGCGACGCCGCGGGCCTGGCCGAGCTTCAGCGTCGCAACGCCGTCCTTGTTCACAAAAGTCTGCTCGACCGCAGCTTCCATCGGCTGGTGGCTGGACAGGACGGATGCGAGCCCTTCGTGGATCGCGAGCAGCCGGCTCGACAAGGGCAGATCGTCCGGCGGTTCCACCGAGCCGCAGGCGACATAGATCAGGCGATTGCCCTCGGCCTCGATCACGCCCCAGCCGGTGCGGCGCAGGCCGGGGTCGATGCCGATGATGCGAACGGGGCCACGAATCGGGAGCGCAGTCATGGGCCAGTGATAGCGGCTGGCCGCGGCCGGGGAAACAGAAACAGAACGGAAGTAACAGGGGAAGTGGGGGCGTGCTCTTCACCTCTCCCCACTTGCCGGGAGAGGTCGGATCGCCCTTGCGATCCGGGTGAGGGGGTATAGGTCTCACACCGATCGCACGTGTCGAGAGAGGCCCCTCACCCCAACCCTCTCCCCGCAAGAGCGGGGCGAGGGAGCGCACCGACCGAGCGGCCCTACTACCCGCCCATCTTCGCAACAAGCGCGTCCGACACCTCGAAATTGGCGTAGACGTTCTGGACGTCGTCGTGCTCGTTGAGCAGGTCCATCAGCTTGAGCAGCTTCTCACCGGTCTCGTCGTCGACGGCGACCGTATTCTGCGGCTTCCAGATCAGCGCGGCCTTGCGCGGCTCGCCGAACTTGGCTTCCAGCGCCTTGGCGACGTCGCGATAGCCTTCGGTCGAGGCGTAGATCTCGTGGCCGCCTTCGCCGGAGACGACGTCGTCGGCGCCGGCCTCGATCGCGGCATCGAGCACCGCATCGTCATCGGCGACGCTGCGGTCGTATTCGATGACGCCCGTGCGGTCGAACATGAACGAGACCGAGCCGGTTTCGCCAAGATTGCCGCCGGACTTGGTGAAGAAGGAGCGGATGTCGGAGGCGGCGCGGTTGCGGTTGTCGGTCAGCGCCTCGACGATGACGGCGACGCCGCCCGGGCCATAGCCCTCGTAGCGGATCTCGTCATAGTTCTCGCCGTCGCTGCCGAGCGCCTTCTTGATGGCGCGCTCGATATTGTCCTTCGGCATGTTCTCCTGGCGCGCGGCGATCACGGCGGCGCGCAGGCGCGGGTTCATGGCGGGGTCGGGCGTCCCCAGCTTGGCGGCGACGGTGATTTCCCGCGCCAGCTTGCCGAACAGTTTCGACTTCTGCGCATCCTGCCGCCCCTTGCGGTGCATGATGTTCTTGAATTGGGAATGTCCGGCCATGCGTGGTCTCTTGAGGAATAGTCAGCCAAAGGTGAGCGTGGGAAGCGCGGCCTTATAGGCCGCCAACCCACCGGAATCAAAGGGCCGTGAGGCTTCAAGGTAGCACTGTAAAGATAGCCACCGGAATGGTCCGTGCCCAGATGTCGGGCATTGTTAACCCTGATTTCATTCCGGCCTGCGAAAATAGCGTCCGCCCGCCCACCGACAAGAGACACCTGATGGCATTCGGACTGTTTCGGAAGCGTCTGCCTGATATGGCTGCGCCTGCGGCCACCCCGCAGGCTGTGCAGCCGGCGGCCATTTCCGAGCCCGTTCCGGCCTATGAGGGCGATTCGGCCAGGGAAATCCTGGAACTGCTGGAACTCGAGCTCGGCGCCATGATTCGCCAGCTCGAGCGCGCCGCCAATTCGGTGGCCGGCGGCGCCGAAGCGACCGCCGCGACGCTTTCCGCCATTCGCGACCGCACCGATGCCCTGACCGGCCGCACCAATGCGGCGCAATCGACCGCCTCCACCTTCGCCCATGCCGCCGACAAGTTCACCCAGTCCGCGCAAGGCATCGGGGCGCAGGTCCGCGCGGCCGGCAAGCTCGCCGACGAGGCCAGTGCCGCAGCACAAGAGGCGCGCGCCAATGTCGACCGCTTGCGCGAGTCCTCCGCCGCCATCGGCAACGTCGTCAATCTGATCGCACAGATCGCGCGGCAGACGACGCTGCTCGCGCTCAACTCGACCATCGAGGCCGCGCGCGCCGGCGCCGCCGGCAAGGGATTTGCGGTGGTCGCCACCGAGGTCAAGGCGCTCGCGGTGCAGACGCAAGGCGCCACCGAAGAGATCACAAAAAAGATCGACGCGCTGCAGCGCGACGCCGCGGGCTCAGCCGATGCCGTGCACCGTATCGCGCAGGCGATCGAGGCGATCCGCCCGGTGTTCGAGACCGTCAACGGCGCGGTGGCCGAGCAGAACGCCACCACGAGCGAGGTTTCCGGCAATGCCGCGAGCGCCTCGGAGTTCATCGTGTCGGTCGGCGAGAGCGCGGCCGAGATCGACGCCGCGACCAAGGCGGCCGAAACCCACGGCGAGAGCGTCGCCAGCGCTGGCAAAGCGGTCACCACCTTCGCCCAGAAGCTGAAATCGCGCTGCGCGGTGCTGCTGCGCCAGAACGAGCATGACGACCGCCGCAAGACCGAGCGGCTGCCCTGCCACCTCAAGTTCGAAACCGCGCGCGCCGTGATGCCGGTCTATGAAATCTCGATGGAGGGGGTGCTGATCGGCGGCGCAGACGCCGGCCGGCTGGCGCCGCAGGCGATGATCGAAGGCAGCCTCGAACAGGTCGGCGCCTGCCGCCTGCGCGTGACGGAGCAGTCCAAGGCCGGCGCCCGTGCGCAATTCGTCAGCCCCAATGCCGAGCTCAGTGAGAAGATCGAGGACAAGCTCTGGTCGATCCACGAGGAGAACACCGAGTTCGTCACCCGCGCCATGGAAGCGGGCAACGCGGTGACCCAGATCTTCGAGCAAGCGGTCGCGCGCGGCGAGGTCAAGGTCGACGACCTCTTCGACACCGACTATGTGGAGATCGCCGGCACCAATCCGCAGCAATACCGCACCCGCTATCTCGACTGGGCCGACCGCGCGCTGCCGCCGTTCCAGGAGGCCTTCCTCGCCAAGGACCCGCGCATGGCGTTCTGCGCCATGGTCGACCGCAACGGCTTCCTACCGGTGCACAACAAGATCTATTCGCATCCGCAGCGGCCGGGCGACGTCGCCTGGAACACGGCCAACAGTCGCAACCGGCGCATCTTCAACGATCCGGCGGGGCTCGCCGCCGCCCACAACCTGCGCTCGTACCTGGTCCAGAGCTATGCCCGCGACATGGGCAACGGGAACACGGTGATGATGCGCGAGATCGATGTGCCGATCCGCGTCAAGGGCCGGCACTGGGGCGGATTTCGCACCGCATACAAGCTGTAATGCACTCTCTCGTGCACTCCTGGGCAAGACGCCGGCCGCGAATCATCCTCTAACGTCGAAACTGGAATGGGAATGCCGCCGAGAGCCGATTACCGGCCCCGACTGGAGAGAGCGCGTACATGTCCCTGGCACAACTTGCAGTACTGGACACCGGATCGAACCGGACGCTGGCTGAACGCCTGATCGACCAGCTCGCCGACCGCATCGGCGGCCTCGGCGTCGAGCTCGCCGACATCGCCGGCAACGTCCAGGAAGTGGCCAACCGCGTCGCCAACCAGTCGGAACGGTTCCACCATCTCCAGAAGACGGCGGAGACGATGGTCTCGGCCAACCACGACATCGCCAACGCATCGCAGGCGGTGCAGACGACGACGTCGGCGGCGGTCGGCGAGATCGCACAGTCGCGCAGCGCGGTCGATACCGCGGTCAGCCACATCTCCGAGCTGGTCGCGGCAGTGGAACGGATCGAGACGCGCCTCAGCGCCGTCGGCTCGGCGCTGGCGCAGGTCGCAAAAGTGTCCGGCTCGATCGAGGCGATCGCGAAGCAGACCAACCTGCTCGCGCTGAACGCAACCATCGAAGCCGCGCGCGCCGGCAATGCCGGCCGCGGCTTTGCGGTGGTCGCGAGCGAAGTGAAGAATCTTGCGGAGGCCACCCGCCAGGCCACGCATCAGATCTCCGACACCGTGCGCGATCTCGACGGCCAGATCGAAGGCCTGATCGGCGAAAGCAGCGACGCCTCGCAGCGCGCCAAGACCGCCGGCGAAGGCGCCCAGCAGATCTCCGGCATCATCTCGCGCGTCCAGCAGGGCTTTGCCTCGGTGGAGGCGGAGATCGACAGCGTCGCGCGCGCGGCGACCTCCAATCTCGGCCACTGCGACACCGTCATCAGCGAGCTCAACGAGCTCGCCAAGGGCGTCGACCTGTCCTCGCGCGATCTTGGGAATGCCGACCGGCGCATTGCAAAGTTGCTCGACACCTCCGAAGGCCTGATCGCGCTGATCGCCGACAGCGGCGTCGAGACGTCGGACGCGCCGCTGATCCGTGTCGTCGTCGAGACCGCCAAGCAGATCTCGGCCGAGTTCGAGGCCGCGATCGACCGCGGCGAGATCACGCTCGACCAGCTCATGGACGAGAACTATCGCGAGATATCGGGCACCGATCCGAAGCAATACAACACGGCCTACGTCGAGTTCACCGATCGCGTGCTGCCCGCGATCCAGGACCCGATCCAGAAATCAGATCCCCGCATCGTGTTCTGCGTCGCCTGGGCCAAGGGCGGGTACCTGCCGACCCACAATCCGAACTACCGCCTGCCGCAGGGCAAGGACCCGGTCTGGAACAACGCCAATTGCCGCAACCGCCGCCTGTTCACCGATCGCGCGGTGATGAAGGTCGCGGCCAACACAAAACCGTTCCTGCTGCAGACCTATCGTCGCGACATGGGCGGCGGGCAGTTCGTGCTGATGAAGGACCTTTCCTCGCCGATCGTGATCCGCGGCAGGCACTGGGGCGCCTTCCGGATGGGCTTTCGCCAGGGCTGAGGGCCGCCGCGACGGCGTTGCGGCGCCCCTGAAATAAAAAGCTCGAAAACAACCCCATGCACAGTAGCTGGGGTGTGCGGAATCAATGGCTTACGCAGGCAGGCCACCGCGCGTTTTGACTCGTCGGGCAAAACAGGGGCATAATGCTATTATTCCGAAATAGCCATCCTCCCCTTGTGGGAGAAGGTGGCGCGAAGCGCCGGATGAGGGGTCTCTATCAGCGGACAAAGCTGCTTCGGAATGAGAGAGGATCATACGCGGAGACAGACCCCTCACCCAGTGAGTCTGCATCTACCGGCGTCGCCGCCCTCTCCCACAAGGGGAGAGGGCACAACAATGTCTGCCGCGTCCGCCGTCCCTGACTTTCCCAATCGCACGAATTTCGTCATCGCATGGCTTTGCGCATTCGCACGATCACGTGCGACGGTCAACGACGCGCATAAAGAAAACGCGCCGGAATATAAGGAGAAAATGTAAAAACATGACGCTTATCATATAAAACAGCCCAAACGCTTGCTGCGATCGCCGCACAAATTCGTGAACGTCATGGCCTGACGCTTCGCCCGCGCAAATATGCATTGCGAGAAATAACGACGCTTCATCGTTTCGCGTCGTTATGATTATGGTCGCGCGCAAATTCGCCGACGCCGCAAGCGATCGTCGAGCAAGGGGATGCATATGGCAACAACTCTCACCATCAACGGCGAAACGAAATCGTTCGACGCGCCACCTGAAATGCCCTTGCTGTGGGTGCTGCGCGACATCCTCGGGATGACCGGAACCAAGTTCGGCTGCGGCATCGCGCAGTGCGGCGCCTGCACGGTGCATGTCGACGGCAAGGCGGTGCGCTCCTGCGTGCTGCCGGTGAGCGCGGTCGCGAACCGCACTGTGACCACCATCGAACATGTCGGCAGTACGCCTGCCGGCGCGAAGGTGCAGAAGGCCTGGCTCGAGGCCGAAGTGATCCAGTGCGGTTACTGCCAGTCCGGCCAGATCATGGCCGCTGCCGCGCTGCTGGCGGCAACGCCGAACCCTGACGATTCCGATATCGACGCCGCGATGGCCGGCAACATCTGCCGCTGCGGCACCTATGTCCGCATCCGCGAGGCCATCAAGCACGCCGCCAACGGCCAGTCCTGAGGTCCGCCATGAATGCACACAACAGCGTCTCCCGCCGCGCGCTTCTCACCGGCGGCCTCGCCACCGGCTTCCTGCTCGCCTTCCATCTGCCGCTGCGCGCCGCCGCCAATGAGCCGGTGCAGCGCGATGTGACCGACGGCAAGTTCGCGCCCAACGCCTTCATCCGCATCGACGAGACCGGCCGCACGATCCTGATGATGCCGCAGGTCGAGATGGGCCAAGGCACCTACACCTCGATCTCGGCCGTAATCGCCGAAGAGTTGGATGCCGACTGGAGCAAGGTCGAGGTCCAGCACGCCCCGCCGAACGACAAGCTCTACGGCAACCCGACCTTCGGCCTGCAAGTCACCGGCAACTCGAACTCGATCCGCGCCTGGTGGCTGCCGCTGCGCAAGGCCGGCGCCACCGCGCGCGCGATGCTGGTGCAGGCCGCAGCCAGCCAGTGGGGCGTCGAGCCTGCAAGCTGCACCGCATCGAAGGGCGTGGTCGCGCATGCCGCAAGTGGCCGCAAGCTCGGCTATGGCGAACTGGCGCCTGCCGCGCAAGGCCAGACGCCGCCCAAGGACGTCGCCATCAAGGACCCCAAAGATTTCGTCCTCATCGGCCAGCCGTTGAAGCGGCTCGACACGCCGGACAAGGTCAACGGCAAGGCGCTCTACGGCATCGATGCGATCCTGCCGGGCATGAAGATCGCAGCGATCGCCAATTGCCCGGTGTTCGGCGGCAAGGTCGGCAAGGTCGACGACAGCGCCGCGACGAAAATCGCCGGCGTGCGCAAGGTCGTCGTGCTCGACGACGCCGTCGCCGTGATCGGCGATCACATGTGGGCGGCAAAGAAGGGTCTCGAAGCGCTCAAGATCGAGTGGAACGAGGGACCCAACGCTGAGATCACCACCAAGGACATCTGGGACGATCTGCGCAAGGCCAGCGAAAAGGATGGCGCGGTCGCCAAGTCCGACGGCGACATCGCCAAGGCGCTGGCCAGCGGCGACAAGTTCGAGGCCGCCTACGAGCTGCCGTTCCTGGCGCACGCCTCGATGGAGCCGATCAACGCCACCGTCCACGTCAGGCCGGATGCCTGCGAGATCTGGACCGGCACGCAGATCATGACCCGCGTGCAGTCCGAGGCGGCGAAGGCCGCCGGCCTTCCCGCCGAAAAGGTGATCGTCAACCAACATCTGCTCGGCGGCGGTTTCGGCCGCAAGCTCGAGCCGGACATGGTGGTCGCGGCGGTGAAGATCGCAAAACAGGTCGACTATCCCGTGAAGGTGGTGTGGACCCGCGAGGAGGACATCCAGCACGACGTCTATCGCCCGGTCTATCGCGACCAGATCACGGCGTCGCTGGTCGACGGCAAGGTCGCGGGCTGGAAGTACAAGGTCGCCGGCTCCGCCGTGCTGGCGCGCTGGCTGCCGCCGGCGTTCCAGAAGGGCATCGACATCGACGCGATCGACGCCGCGGTGGATGCGCCCTACGACTTCGCCAACTTCCACGTCGAATATGTCCGCGCCGAGCCGCCGGCGGTGCCGACAGGCTTCTGGCGCGGCGTCGGCCCGAACAACAACGTGTTCGCGGTCGAATGCGCGATGGACGAGCTCGCGCGCAAGGCGGGCAAGGACCCGATCGAATTCCGGAAGTCCATGCTGACGAAGAACCCGCGCATGCTCGCGGTGCTCAATCAGGTCGCGGAGAAATCCGGCTGGGGGCAACCACTGCCTCCGCGCGTCGGCCGCGGCGTCTGCGTGCAGCCGTCATTCGCAAGCTTCATCGCGACCGTGGTGGAGGCCGAGATCGACGACATCGGCGAGATCACGCTCCGCCGCATCACTTCGGTGGTCGACACCGGCATCGCGGTCAACCCCGACACAGTAAAGGCGCAGATCGAGGGCGGCCTGATCTTCGGCCTCACCGCCGCGCTCTATGGCGAGATCACCATCGACAAGGGCCGCGTGCAGCAGTCGAACTTCCACAACTACCGCATGATGCGCATCAACGAAACGCCGAAGATCGAGGTGATCGTCGTGAAAAGCGGCGAGGCCCCCGGCGGCATCGGCGAGGCCGGCGTCAATGCCGGACCACCGGCGCTGCGCAATGCGATTTACGCGGCAACCGGCGTGGCGCTACGGCGCCTGCCCATCGATCGGAAACTGCTGGCTGCGGGGAAAAAGGCATGAGCGGCAAGATGCGTATCCTCGGAAGCCTTATCGTCATCGCCATCGTCGCGGTAGCGCTCGGCGTCTTCATCATCCGCGGGCCCGGCCCGCTCGACTTCGCGGGCGGCAGCAAGGTGGCGCTGGCGGATTACCGCGCCGGCAAGCCGACCGGCGTGCCCGCAAAGCTGGAGAAAGCGAGCCTGGTCGAACGCGGCGAATATCTCGCCAAGGCCGCCGACTGCATGGTCTGCCACACCAGGCCGGGCGAGAAGGACTATTCCGGCGGCCTCGCCTTCAAGCTGCCGTTCGGCACGCTCTATTCGACCAACATCACGCCGGACAAGGACACCGGCATCGGCAATTACAGCGACCAGGATTTTTTGAACGCGGTCCAGCACGGCAAGCGTCGTGACGGTGCGCGGCTGTATCCTGCGATGCCGTACACGTCCTACACGTTCATGACCGATGAAGACGTGCTGGCGGTGAAGGCCTATCTGTTCAGCCAGCCGGCGGTGCGCGCCAAGGCGCCGGAGAATACACTGTCGTTCCCGTTCAACCAGCGCTGGGCGATGATCGTCTGGTCGGCGGTGTTCAATCCTGACACGCGCTTTGCGCCCGACACATCGAAGAGCCCGGAGTGGAACAGAGGTGCGTATCTTGCCGAAGCGCTGGCGCATTGCGGCGAGTGCCACACGCCGCGCAATCTCGGCTTCGCGCTGGATAACCGCAAGAAGTTCGCCGGCGCGATCACGGCGGGCTGGCGCGCCTTCAACATCTCCTCCGACAAGGCCACCGGCCTCGGCAATTGGAGCGATCAGGATCTGATCTCGTATCTGTCGCTCGGCCACGCGCCAGGTCATGGCTCGGCCTCGGGTCCGATGGGCGAAGCGGTCGACCACAGCTTTAGCCAGTTCGCGCCCGAGGACATCACCAGCATCGTTGCGTATCTGCGCAGCGTGCCGCCGCAGCCCTCGCCGGACCTGCCCGCCACCACGGCACCCGTCGCCCCCGCCTCGCACGGCGACGGCGTCACGGCCGACGCACGCGGCAAGAAGGTGTTCGCCAGCGCCTGCGCCAGCTGCCATGGCTGGAGCGGCGAGAGCCCGGTCTCGCCGATGGCGACTCTGACCGGCACCTGGGCCGTCAACGACCCCGCCGCCACCAACGTCGCGCAGATCGTGATCTCGGGCACCAAGCGGCATACGCCTGATGGTGCACTGTCGATGCCGGCGTTCGGCAATGCCTATACCGACGACGAGATCGCGGCGGTGGCGAATTACGTCACGGCGCGGTTCGGTGCAAAGGGCTCGAAGCTGACGGCGAAGGACGTGGCGGAGCTGCGGGAGCAGACGGCGGAGTAGATATCGCCGCGAGCACCACTGCCCCTTCTCCCCTTGTGGGAGAAGGTGGCGCGAAGCGCCGGATGAGGGGTATCTATCCGCGAACTCAAATCGCGAGAGGCCCACTCGTGGAGAGAGACCCCTCACCCGGCTCGCCGCTACGCGGCGAGCCACCCTCTCCCACAAGGGGAGAGGGTGCACCGGCAATGCCGCTCGAAGATTCAGCTCAACCAGAGCTTCGGCGTCGCCGGCTCGAGCCGGCTGCCCTAACGCGCAGGCGCGATGCGCAGCGGTGACTAGAGCGCGAGTCCTGCCAGCTTCTTCGAGAACGGCGCAATCGTCCGTTCAAACGTCGGAGGCTTGAAGCCCTTGTACTCCCGCACGATCATCGCCCTGACAGCGGCGAGGTCCGGCTTGCTGTCCGGCGGCGGCTCGGGGTTCTTGTCTGATCGAATGAAATCCGGCGCCGTGCCCGGCAATTTGTACAGGTTGAAATCGCTTCGACGCGTGGCGAAGTCGGCTTGCAGATAGCCCTCCGCCATCATTGCGCTGGCCGGTGCGAGATAGAAGCCATCTTCGCGATAGGGACCAAGAACCGAAAAGGTCCTGGAGCCTTTGGCAACACCAACAAGCTCATGACTAAGGCGCACCAGCTCGACATCCTTGTCGCCGGCCCTGATGTGGATGCGGCGCAGGGGAAGCTCTGCAGCATCCTGGGTCACCACACTGACGAGCACGAGCACATGCTTTGCCGTAGCGGCGTATTCCTCTGAAGTCATCGGCCAGGCGAAATCGATGGCCGAGCCCCGTGCCGCCCTTGGTACCAATCGGGCTGTCTCGTTGGCTGACTTCTCGAGCCGTTCCGCGATATCGGCAGGAGACACGGCCCCTCGCGTCGTCGGCCGTGGCTTGCTCAGGATCTGCGCGAGTGCACTATTCGAGAGCAGCAGCAACAGAAGGATGACGGCTATCCTTGGCACCACGGCTCTCCGGGAGATTTCAGCTCAACCAGAACTTCGGCGTCGCCGGCTCCAGCCTCCCGCCCACGCGCACCGGCGCAATTTTCAGCGCAAGGCCCGTTGCATCGTCCGTTTCCACGGCCACACCGCTGAGCGTCGCAACGCCCGCGGCCGGCTCGAAGCGGCTCGACGGAATCCCTGACGTGAACCTGCGCAGCGGTTCTTCCTTCTGCATGCCGATGATGGAGTCGTAGTCGCCGGTCATGCCGGCGTCGGTCATGTAGGCGGTGCCGCCTGCGAGGATCTGGTGGTCAGCGGTCGGCACATGCGTGTGGGTGCCGACGACGAGGCTGGCGCGGCCGTCGCAGAAGAAGCCGATGCCCTGCTTCTCGCTGCTCGCCTCGCAATGGAAATCGACGACGATGGCGTCGGCGGCAACGCCGAGCGGACAGGCCCCTAACTCGCGCTCGAGCGCGGCGAAGGGATCGTCGAACGGGGTCATGAAGACGCGGCCGAGCGCGTTGACGACGAGGGCGTGCTTGCCGTTCTTGGTCTCAACCAGAGCGGCGCCGCGGCCGGGCGTGCCGCGCGGATAGTTCGCGGGACGCACAAGGCGGTCGGCGCGCTCGATGAACACCAGGGCTTCACGCTGGTCCCAGGAGTGGTTGCCGAGCGTCACCGCATCGGCGCCGGCATCGAGAAACTCCTGATAGATCGCTTCCGTGATGCCGAAGCCGCCGGCCGAATTCTCGCCGTTGACCACGACGAGATCGAGCGACCAGTCCTTGACCATGCCGGGCAGATATTCGGCGATGGCACTGCGGCCGCTACGGCCGACGACATCACCCACGAAGAGAATGCGCAACTTCAGAACTCCGGAAATCGAACACGTCGGATTCCGTTAGCACATAATCCAGCGCCACGTCGTGCGATAGTGCCGGAACTGCCTCGATCTCCTGGGCTGCAAACGCAAGGCCGATACCGACGATGTGCTTGGCCTTGCGCAAATGTGCGAAGGTGAAATCGTAATGGCCCGCGCCATAGCCGATGCGATGGCCGAGGCGGTCGAAGGCGGCGAGCGGCGTCAGCATGATGTCGGGGATCACTTCAGCCGCTGCAGGCGACGGCTCGGGAATGCCGAGCGGGCCGAGCATCAGCCGGTCGTTCGGATGGAAGATGCGGAAGATCAGCGACTGGCCGCGCGCGGTGACGCAAGGCAGCGCCAGCCTGGCGCCCTGCTCCGCGAGCTTCGTCAACAGCGGCATCGGATCGATCTCGCTGCGGATCGGCGAATAGCCAGAGACGATGCTGCCGGGCAGCAGCTCGAACGGCAGCCCGCGCTTGGCGAGTTTTGCGGCCGCAGCCGCGCGCTTCTTCTCGCTCAGCGCATCGCGCTTGGCGAGGGCTTTGGCACGGAGCTCGGCTTTGGAGTTGGTCATGCACGTTTTCCCCCGAAGCGGAGCTCTGCTCCGCCGCCATCACCCGCGAGGCGAGCGATCCGATATTGCAGAAACGCCAGTGCAAGAACCTCGACGCCGCGGCATGACACCGAGCCTCAATTGAACCGCAAGCGTGTCGGGGACGCAATTTGGACAGGCACGAACCAGAAGGAAACAGTGCGAAGCCGCGTACGCCGTTGAAGCACTCGATCCCGGAGTTCCCTACGAAAGTAGGTGGGCACCATATGTCCGGGCCCACGGGCCCGACCAGGGACAGTTCCCTAAAGGATCGATAAGGCCCCGGGGATATATGGCTCCTGACGCACGTCGCAGCTTCGCCCGGGCAATGTAACAACGATACTGACGAATCGCCAGCCCGGCGCATGGCGCGGGATGGTGTTTGGGTTAGTTGCTCGCGCCGCGGGCTCCCCTAACCTCTCCCGCTTGCGGGAGAGGTCGCGCCGAAGGCGCGGGTGAGGGCTCTCTCCTCTTGGGGGTTCTTCGTTGTCGAGACACCCTCTCCCCAGCCCTCCCCCGCAAGCGGGGGAGGGAGCGCACCTCCCGCGTGGAAGCAATGGGGCCTGGGCCTTCTGCAGTCCCTACCCGATCGCAATGCCGTTGCCGACGGTCCGGTTCAGAACCTGGGTCGACTTCTCGATGCGTTCGGCGGCGGCGTTCAACGCGTTCACCACTGCGGTCTGGGTCATGCGGGCGCGCTCGACGGCGGCGTTGCGGAAATCCCGGAGCTCGGTCAACTCCTGCTCGAGGGTTCGGACACGGTTGCTGGTGTCGACCAGCTCGTCGCAGACGGTCAGCGCGGCCATCACGGTGAGGCGTGCATCGCCGATCTCGCCGAATTTTCCGCGCAGCGACTGGATGCGTGTCTCCAGGGTTTCGGCGAGCTTGAGCAGCCGCACCTCCTGGCCCTCCTCGCAGGCCATGCGGTATTGCCGGCCGTTGATGGTGACGTTGATGTGGCTCATCCATCCTCTCCGGTATCGAGCACCGAGCGTATCGTGACGATCGCGGAATCCAGCCGGTCGGAGATCTCGCGATTGGTGCGCTCGAGCTTGCGCGCCTTCACCAGCGCGCCGTCGAGCTCGTCGGCTAAACGCGAGCGGTCCGCACCGAGCGCCTGGATTCGCGCCGCGAGCTCGTTCTCGTCGCGATCGGCATCGCGCCGCCGCTCGACCGCGCTTTCGAGCGCGTCGAGCGCCGCCATGAGCCTGCGGGTCGCGATCTCGATCTCGACGGCAGAGGACTCCGTCATGGCAGAGCTGTTGGACACGCGATCGTTCATGTAGTCAGCGGCGGAACCTGGCGGCCTTTGCCCAGTGGCCTTTCCCTGGAGCTTGCCGTCCGGCAAAAGACTCGGTTCGGCAAGCGGTTAGAAGCAGAAATTTACGTGGCAAGCTAGCCAAGCGCAACGCCGCCCCGAAATTGTGCACCGTTTGTCGGGGGCATGACCTCGTCGGAAAACCGGACGCCACACTTCCGGGTCATGCCGTAAGCAACTTTTACCGCCGCCATGGCGTTTGATTGCCTTGGACTCCCGGAACCGAGGTGCTATCCAGCCCCCCATCTCCCGTGGCCGCCAGGCGCGATCCGGCGCGGCGCGCACGGCCATCAAGCGCCTCATTTCAGACGGATTTTCATCATGATGCAGCTCGACGCCACCCGTATGGCCCATACGCAGGTCGATGCCACCCGTATGGCCAATGCAATCCGCGGCCTTTCGATGGACGCTGTCGAGAAGGCCAAATCGGGCCACCCCGGCCTGCCGATGGGCGCCGCCGACATCGCCACGGTGCTGTTCACGCAATTCCTGAAATTCGACGCCGCCGCGCCCGCCTGGCCGGACCGCGACCGCTTCGTGCTGTCGGCCGGCCACGGCTCGATGATGCTCTATTCGCTGCTGTATCTCACCGGCAATGCCGAGATGACGCTGGACCAGATCAAGCAGTTCCGCCAGGTCGGCTCGCTCACCCCCGGCCATCCCGAGAACTTCCGCACCAGGGGCATCGAGACCACGACCGGCCCGCTCGGCCAGGGCATCTCGACCGCGGTCGGCATGGCGCTCGCCGAGAAGATGCTCGCCGCCGAGTTCGGCAAGAAGATCGTCGACCACCACACCTATGTGCTCGCCTCCGACGGCGACCTGATGGAAGGCGTCTCGCAGGAAGCGATTGCGATGGCCGGGCACTGGAAGCTCAACAAGCTGATCGTGCTTTATGACGACAACGGCATCTCGATCGACGGCCCGACCTCGCTCGCCGATTCCGTCGACCAGGTGAAGCGCTTCAAGTCCGCCGGCTGGGCCGCCGAGAAGATCGACGGCCAGGACCAGGCCGCGATCGCCGCAGCCATCACCCGCGCGAAAAAATCCAACAAGCCGACGCTGATCGCCTGCCGCACCACCATCGGCTTCGGCGCGCCGAACAAGGCCGGCACCTCGAAGGTGCACGGCGAGGCGTTAGGGGCCGACGAGCTCAAGGCCGCCAAGGAAAATCTCGGCATCTCGCTGGAGCCGTTCGCGGTCGCCGATGACGTGCTGAAGGCCTGGCGCGCAGCCGGCAGCCGCGGCGCTTCCGCGCGTCAGGAATGGGAAGCACGGCTCGGCGAACTCGGCAGCCGCAAGCGCGCCGAGTTCGAGCGCCGCCTGCGCCATGAGCGTCCGGCCTCGCTCGCAAAGGCGCTGAAGACGCACAAGAAGGAGCTGCTGGAAAAGCCGCTCGTTGCCGCCACGCGCAAATCGTCGGAAGCGGCGATCGAGGCGATCGCCGCCGCAATGCCGATGGAATTTTTGGCGGGCTCGGCCGATCTCACCGGCTCCAACAACAACAAGGCGAAGTCGGCGACCGCCTTCTCGGCGAAGACGCCGAAGGGCCGCTTCATCCATTACGGCATCCGCGAGCACGGCATGGCCGCCGCGATGAACGGCATTTTCCTGCACGGCGGCTTTGCGCCGAACGGCGCGACCTTCCTCGTCTTCACCGACTATGCGCGTCCGGCGATGCGCCTTGCCGCGCTGATGGGCGCCGGCGTCGTCTACGTAATGACCCACGATTCCATCGGCCTCGGCGAGGACGGCCCGACCCATCAGCCGGTCGAGCATCTCGCCGCACTGCGCGCCATGCCCAACATGCGCGTGTTCCGCCCCTGCGATTCCATCGAGGTCGCCGAGTGCTGGGAACTGGCGCTGAACCGCGTCGACGGCCCGACCGTGCTGGCGCTGACGCGGCAGAACCTGCCGCAGCTCCGTACCACCGCACCAAACGACAATCCCTGCGCCGCCGGCGCCTATGAGCTGGTTCCGGCGCAGGGCGAAGCCAAGGTGTCTCTGTTCGCGTCGGGCTCCGAGGTCGATATCGCAGTTGCCGCGCAGAAACAGCTCGCCGAGCGCGGCATCGCGTCACGGGTGGTGTCAGTGCCCTCGCTCGAGCTTTTGTTAGCGCAACCAGAAGCCAAGCGCGCCGCCATCATCGGCAATGCGCCGGTGAAGATCGCGATCGAGGCTGCAGTACGCTGGGGCTGGGATGCCGTGATCGGCCAGGATGGCGAATTCATCGGCATGCATTCCTTCGGCGAAAGTGGCCCTGCAAAGGAGCTTTACAAGCATTTCGGCATTACCGCCGAGGCTGCGGTTAACGCTGTGCTGAAGCGCGTCAGCTGAGAGTTGAGCTTGTCAAAAAAAAGGACTACGTAACGTCTCATATGATCAAGCACCGCCCGGCCGAACCGGGCGTCCGCCCCTAAAAAACCCTCGCAGGCGCGCAAAGCGCGTTGTGCGGGACGACAACGGTCATTGAAGGAGACGAAACATGGCAGTCCGCGTCGGAATCAACGGTTTTGGCCGCATCGGCCGCAACGTGCTGCGGGCTATCGCCGAGTCAGGCCGCAAGGACATCGAGGTCGTCGGCATCAACGATCTCGGCCCGGTCGAGACTAACGCCCATCTGCTCCGTTTCGACAGCGTCCATGGCCGCTTCCCCGGCACCGTGACCGTCGATGGTGACTCGATCAACCTCGGCGGCGGCAAGATCAAGGTGACCGCCGAGCGCGATCCCTCGAAGCTGCCCTGGAAGGATCTCGGCGTCGACATCGCGCTCGAGTGCACCGGCATCTTCACCTCGAAGGACAAGGCCTCCGCACATCTGACCGCCGGCGCCAAGCGCGTGCTGGTCTCCGCGCCCGCCGACGGCGCCGACGCCACCATCGTCTACGGCGTCAACCACGAGACGCTGACCAGGGATCACCTGGTCGTCTCCAACGGTTCCTGCACCACCAACTGCCTCGCGCCGGTCGCCAAGGTGCTGAACGATCTCGTTGGCATCGAGACCGGCTTCATGACCACGATCCACGCCTATACCGGCGACCAGCCGACGCTGGACACGCTGCACAAGGATCTCTACCGCGGCCGCGCGGCTGCGATGTCGATGATCCCGACCTCGACCGGCGCCGCCAAGGCGATCGGCCTCGTGCTGCCGGAACTCAAGGGCAAGCTTGACGGCGTCGCGATCCGCGTGCCGACCCCGAACGTCTCGGTCGTCGACCTCAAGATCGTCGCCAAGCGCGCGACCGATGCGAAGGAAATCAACGCGGCGATGAAGCGTGCCTCAGAGCAGCAGCTCAAGGGCATCCTCGGCTACACCAGCGCGCCGAACGTCTCGATCGACTTCAACCACGATCCGCACTCCTCGACCTTCCACGAGGACCAGACCAAGGTGCAGAACGGCACGCTGGTGCGCGTGATGTCCTGGTACGACAATGAGTGGGGCTTCTCGAACCGCATGGCCGACACCGCCGTCGCGCTGGCGAAGGTGATCTAAGCAAGGTCGCGTGTCCCGGACGCGGTGCAGCGCGCTTGCGCTGCTCCGCAGAGCCGGGACCCATCTTCCCGCGTAGGTCCCGGTTCTGCAGCGCACCGCTTCGCGCTGCGCGGCACCCGGGACAAGAGAGAGTGTCCCATGACCAACAAATTCCGCACCCTCGACGACGTCAACGTGAAGGGCAAGCGCGTGCTGCTGCGCGTCGACCTGAACGTGCCCATGGACAACGGGCGCGTCACCGACGCAACCCGGCTCGAGCGCGTCGCGCCGACCATCACCGAAATCTCGGACAAGGGCGGCAAGGTCATCCTGCTCGCGCATTTCGGCCGGCCGAAGGGGCGCGATGCCAAGGAGTCGCTCAAGCCGGTCGCTGAAGCGCTGTCGAAGGTCGTGAACAAGCCCGTCGCCTTCGCCGATGACTGCATCGGCGAGCCCGCGGCCACAGCCGTTGCAGCCCTGAACGACGGCGACATTCTCTGTCTCGAAAACACCCGCTTCCACAAGGAAGAGGAAAAGAACGATCCCGCCTTCGTCGCGGAGCTCGCCAAGCTCGGCGACATCTGGGTCAGCGACGCCTTCTCGGCCGCGCACCGCGCCCACGCCTCGACCGAAGGCCTCGGCCACAAGCTGCCGGCCTATGCGGGCCGCACCATGCAGGCCGAGCTCGATGCGCTGGAGAAGGCGCTGGGCTCGCCGACCAAGCCTGTTATCGCCATCATCGGCGGCGCAAAAGTCTCGACCAAGATCGACCTCTTGGAAAACCTCGTGACCAAGGTCGACGCGCTGGTGATCGGCGGCGGCATGGCCAACACCTTCCTGCACGCCCAGGGCGTCGCGGTCGGCAAGTCGCTGGCCGAGAAGGACCTCGCGCCGACCGCGCTGCGCATCATGGAGAAGGCGGAAGCCGCCAACTGCGCGATCATCCTGCCCGTGGACGCCACCGTCGCCTATCATTTCGCGGCGAACGCGCCCTCGCATGCCTACGGGCTCGATGCGATCCCGGCCGACGGCATGATCCTCGACGTCGGCCCGCAATCGGTCGTGCGCGTCCAGGCCGCGATCGACGATGCGGCAACCTTGGTCTGGAACGGCCCGCTGGGAGCCTTCGAGCTGCAGCCGTTCGACCGCGGCACTATGGCGGCCGCCAAGCACGCCGCCGAGCGCACCAAGGCGAAAAAGCTGATCTCGATCGCGGGCGGCGGCGACACGGTCGCGGCGCTCAACCAGGCCCATGTGGCCGGTGACTTCACCTATGTCTCGACCGCCGGTGGCGCATTTCTTGAATGGATGGAAGGCAAGCCCCTGCCCGGCGTCGAAGTCCTGCGCATCAACTAGCCCGTCGGCAAGTCATTAGCGGCCCAAGACCCAAACGGAGAAAAACACACATGGCTCGGATCACGTTGCGTCAATTGCTCGACCATGCGGCGGAGAACGATTACGGCGTACCGGCCTTCAACATCAACAATATGGAGCAGGCGCTGGCGATCATGGACGCGGCCAACCAGGTCGACGCCCCCGTCATCATCCAGGCCTCGCGCGGCGCGCGCTCCTACGCCAACGACATCATGCTCAAGCACATGATGGACGCGGTCACCGAGATCTATCCGCATATTCCGGTCTGCGTGCATCTCGACCACGGCAACGAGGCCGCGACCTGCATGACCGCGATCCAGGCCGGCTTCACCTCGGTGATGATGGACGGCTCGCTCAAGGCCGACGGCAAGACGCCGGGCGACTGGGGCTACAATGTCGGCGTCACCAAGACCGTGACCGACATGGCCCATCTCGGCGGCATTTCGGTGGAGGGTGAGCTCGGTGTGCTCGGCTCGCTCGAAACCGGCATGGGCGACAAGGAAGACGGCCACGGCGCCGAGGGCAAGCTCAGCCACGACCAGCTCCTGACCAATCCGGACGAGGCCGTGAAGTTCGTGCAGGAGACCAAGGTCGACGCGCTTGCGATCGCGATGGGCACCTCGCATGGCGCCTACAAGTTCACCCGCAAGCCCGACGGCGACATCCTCGCCATGAACGTGATCGAGGAGATCCATCGCAAGCTGCCGAACACGCATCTCGTGATGCACGGCTCCTCCTCGGTGCCGCAGGACCTGCAGGACATCATCAACGCCTATGGCGGCAAGATGAAGCCGACCTGGGGCGTGCCGGTGGCCGAGATCCAGCGCGGCATCAAGCACGGCGTGCGCAAGATCAACATCGACACCGACAACCGCATGGCCATGACTGGCCAGATCCGGAAAGTCCTCAAGGACAATCCGGAAGAGTTCGATCCGCGCAAGTACCTGAAGCCGGCGATGGAAGCGATGACCAAGCTGTGCAAGCAGCGCCTGCAGGAGTTCAACACCGCAGGGCAAGCCTCCAAGATCAAGAAGGTGCTGACCACCGCCGAGATGGCCAAGCGCTACGCCAAGGGCGAGCTCGACCCGAAGGTCGCGTAAGACCGCAGGCGCCTTCTCCCGTCATTCCGGGGCGCGCGGAGCGCGAGCCCGGAATCCGTGGTTACCACCATCGACGCGGATTAATGGATTCCGGGCTCACGCCAAGGGGCGCGCCCCGGAATGACCGGTCTCCCCCCTTTACCCTGCGACGAACGTTAACTCGGCAATTGCCCGAGAACGGTCTATTTTCACGGGCAAGGGCAGAATCGTTTTGGGAGGACCTCTCGATGAATCTGACTGAGCTCAACAGGATCGCGACCGCCATGGTCGTATCAGGCAAGGGCATCCTTGCCGCCGACGAATCCTCCGGCACCATCAAGAAGCGCTTTGACGCGATCGGCGTGGAATCGACCGAAGAGAGCCGCCGCGACTATCGCGAGATGCTGTTCCGATCGAAAGAGGCCATGAGCCAGTATATTTCCGGCGTGATCCTCTATGACGAGACGATCTGGCAGACGGCCGCGGACGGCACGCCCCTCATCAAGCTGATCGAGAGTAGCGGCGCCATCCCCGGCATCAAGGTCGACGAGGGCACGCAAGCCCTGCCGATGTGCCCGGGTGAGCTCGTGACCGTCGGGCTCGACAAGCTCGCCGAGCGGCTCAAGAAATATTACGAGCGCGGCGCGCGCTTTGCCAAATGGCGCGGGGTGATCGACATCGGCGGCGGCATCCCCTCGATGACGGCGATCAGCGTCAACGCCCACGCGCTGGCCCGCTATGCCGCGCTGTGCCAGGCCGCGCAGATCGTGCCGATCGTCGAGCCTGAGGTGCTGATGGACGGCGACCACGACATCGACCGCTGCTATGACGTCACCCAACGCGTGCTCAATAAGACGTTCCAGGAATTGCGCGTGCAGCGCGTCGCGCTCGAAGGCATGGTGCTGAAGCCGAACATGGCGATCTCAGGTAAGAAGTCACCGAAGCAGGCCTCCGTTGAGGAAGTCGCGGAGAAGACGATCCGATTGCTGAAGGCCTGCGTGCCGGCGGCAGTCCCCGGCATCGCCTTCCTCTCCGGCGGCCAGTCGGACGAGGAGGCGACCGCGCATCTCAACGCCATGCACAGGCTCGGCCCGCTGCCCTGGGGCCTGACCTTCTCCTACGGACGCGCCCTGCAGGCGGCGCCGCAGAAGGCCTGGTCGGGCAAGGCCGAGAACGTCGGGGCCGGACAGCGCGCCTTCAGCCATCGCGCCCGGATGAACGGCCTCGCCTCCACGGGCGAATGGCAAAGCAGCCTGGAAAAGAAGGCAGCCTAGATCTTGTCGAACAAACCGCCTCCGCCGCGCCCAGCGCCGCGTCTCTATCTCGCGACGCCTGTCGTCGATGATCCCGCCCCCCTCGTCGCCGAGCTGCCGGGCCTGCTCGCCGCCGCCGACGTCGCGGCCGTGTTGCTGCGCCTGAAGGAAACCGACCAGCGCACCATGACCTCGCGCATCAAGGCGCTGGCGCCGCCGGTGCAGAAAGCGGGCGCTGCGCTGCTCGTCGACGGCCATCCTGAGCTCGTCGCACGTGGCGGCGCCGACGGCGCACACCTGCCCGGCATCGCTGCGCTAAAAGAGGCGCTGCCATCGCTCAAGCCCGATCGCATCGCCGGCGTCGGCGGGCTGACGACGCGGCACCATTCCATGGATGCGGGCGAGATCGGTGCCGACTATTTGCTGTTCGGCGAGCCCGACGCGAAGGGCCAGCGGCCGTCGTCGCAGGCGATTGCCGAGCGGCTCGACTGGTGGGCCGAGCTGTTCGAGCCGCCCTGCGTCGGCTTCGCGACGTCGCTGGAAGAGGCCTACGATTTCGCGGCCAGCGGCGCCGATTTCGTGCTGGTCGGCGAGTTCATCTGGGCCGATCCGCGCGGACCCAAGGCTGCGCTGATCGAGGTAGATGCTGCGATCAAGAAGGCCCATGCGACGGCGCTTGGCGGCCAAGATACCGGTCAGGAGCACGGCTAGCGGCCCGACATGAAGCTCCCGCGCATCACCATCCTGGCCACGCTGCTGCTCACGGCGCCCGCGGCCGCACAGCTCCAGATCACGCCGCCGGCCACGACACCGAGCCCTCCGGCCGAGAAACAGAAGCCCAAGGCGCCTCCGCCCGCCAAGAAGAAGGAGGCCGCGCCGGCGCCAAAGCCTTCGGCCTCGCCCAAGCCCGCCGCTTCCCCCAAGCCGGCCGCTTCTCCAAAGCCTCAGTTGCCTGCAACCGTGATCCCGGCGCCGCCGACCGACACGCCCGGTATCGACCTGGTGTTCGGCGCCTACCAGCGCGGCCAGTACAAGACCGCGTTCGAGCTCGCCACCGCCCGCGCTGCAGCCGGCGATCCGAAGGCGATGACCATGCTCGGCGAGCTCTATTCCAACGCCATGGGCATCCGCCGCGACTACGCCAAGGCGCTGGAATGGTACAAGCGCGCCTCCGACGCCGGCGACCGCGAGGCGATGTTCGCGCTCGCCATGCTGCGCATCTCCGGCCGCGGCGGCCCGGTCGACAAGGGAGAGGCGGTCAAGCTGATGGCCTCCGCCGCCAAGCTCGGCGAGCCCAAGGCAGCCTATAACCTCGCGCTGCTTTATCTCGACGGCCAGACCCTGCCCCAGGACGTCAAGCGTTCGGCCGAGCTCCTGCGCCAGGCTGCGGACGCCGGCCTGCCCGAGGCGCAATACGCGCTCGCGACCTTCTACAAGGAAGGCACCGGCGTGCCGAAAGACCCGGAGCGCGCGGTACGGCTGCTCCAGGCCGCCTCGCTCGCCGACAATGTCGATGCCGAGGTCGAATACGCCATCGCCATGTTCAACGGGACCGGCACGCCGAAGAACCAGCCGGCGGCTGTCGCGTTGCTCCGCAAGGCGTCCCGCCAGGGCAGCGCCGTCGCGCAGAACCGCCTCGCCTGGGTGCTGATCAACGGCATGGGCGCGCCCATGGACAAGGTCGAAGGCTTCAAATGGCACCTGGTGGCCAAGACCGCCGGCAAGGGCGATCCGGAGCTCGACAAGCAATTGTCCGATCTGCCGGCCGAGGACCGGGCCAAGGCGGAAGCCGCGGCCAGAAAATGGCTCGGGACCAAATGACTTGACCTTGCGGCCTCCGCAGGGCACCCAATCCCTCAAACAGGCGCGATTTCGTGCCAATTCCCCCGATCAAGACCTAGAGCACATGCTGTATTCCGCCACTATCAACGTCATGGTCAAGGCCGCACGTCGCGCCGGCCGCAGCCTCAAGCGCGATCTCGGCGAGATCGAGCATCTCCAGGTCTCGCTGAAGGGGCCGGCCAATTTCGTCTCGCTCGCCGACAAGCGCGCCGAGGAGATCCTGTACCAGGACCTCGCCAAGGCCCGCCCCGGCTACGGCTTCATCGGCGAGGAAGGTGGCACCCGCGAGGGCACCGACAAGAGCCACACCTGGATCGTCGATCCGCTCGACGGCACCACCAACTTCCTGCACGGCATCCCGCAATTCGCCATTTCGATCGGCCTGGTCCGCGAGGGCACGGTGATCGCCGGCGTGATCTACAACCCCGCCAATGACGAGCTCTACATCTCCGAGCGCGGCAAGGGCGCCTTCCTCAACGATCAGCGCCTGCGCGTCGCCGGCCGCCGCCAGCTCAACGAATGCGTGGTGGCCTGCGGCCTGCCCCATATCGGCCGCGGCGACCACGAGGAATTCCGCCGCGAGATGACCGCGATCCAGGACCGCGTCGCGGGCCTCCGCCGCTTCGGCGCCGCCTCGCTCGACCTCGCCTTCGTCGCCGCCGGCCGCCTCGACGGCTATTGGGAGCGCGACCTGCAATCCTGGGACATCGCCGCCGGCATGCTGATGGTGCGCGAAGCCGGCGGCACCGTGAGCGACATCGCGACACCGGGCGATCCGCTGGTCACGGGGCACGTCGTGTGCGGCAATGAGTTCGTGCACGGGGAGCTGGTGAAGATTTTAAGGAAGTAACGGGGTGTAACGTCCCCCGTCACGTCCCTGACGATCAGTACGGTCTGCGGGACACGATTGTACCGGGACCGTGCGTTGCGTACCTCAGGCCCGCTGCGTTCAACCAACGCGTCTATGTGCAAACGCAGAAGGGATCATTTTCATCGCAATCGCAATCGTCCAAATGCTTGGCGAGGCTTGGATGCTTAGCGACGAAACTCTTCAGCTTCTGGAACCTGCTATGGCTCATCTTGACGAAGACAGCTTCCTTAGGCTTGCCCAGCGCTTTTCGTAGACCTTCCGCGACGTCCGCCTTGTCGGCTGCTTTTGCAATCTTGTCGGCTGCTTTTGCAATTTTCAACAGGCGATGCTGTCCGACATGCACCGTCCCTTTCGCCTTCTTTGCCGACTTCTTTTTCTTCCCGGGTTTCTTGGCCATCTAGTCAATCCTCCTTCGCACTACTGTTGAAACACGAACGTTGGCTTGAATATCTTCAACTCCAGGAATTGTTGAACTGCTATTGCGGCTCCCTTCTCGGCTGGTCCACCCGTTGCGGTTATCAAGCCAGCAAACAACGGGCCTTTCCCTCCCTTTTTCGCGGCAACGCCGTTGAACAAAGTCGAGCGGGCATCGAGGACTTCATCGATGATACCGGTCTTGTCCAGAAACAGGCCCACCGTAAGCTTATGGACGTCCTTGCGCGACGCGGATGCGCCGAAATTTGCGTCCGCCACCTGGAAGGTCCCGCCAACGGGAGAAAAAGTCACCTTGGGAGTTACCGAGCCGCCGATGGTGGTCTCGAAGTCAAGCTGATCCACCATCGTCGGCGGCCCCTTTGCGTCTACTGCGGTGATGTCCTTTTGTCCGTCGGCGCTGAGATTCCCAAAAAGCGTTAGTTGCACGAAATCGTGGATCACCCTGCGCATGCCAACGTTACCGGTGATCGGATACGCGATGTTTGCTTCCACAATAGATTTTGTGCAGTAACTGTCCGGAACGGTAGTGACCAATCCGAAGAAAGTGTCCGTGATCGTGAAATAGCGCTGGTTCTGCCGCGTTCTGTCGAAGTTGCCTTTCGCCTGAAGCGAGGGCAGGGTCATGATCGGCAGCGGGCGAAGAAAGTTTACTTCCGAACCGAGATTATTGGTCTCCGTTCCGGTCAAATCGAAATTATACGCGACGCCCGTGTGGAGCATTAAATCCACGACATAACGTGCAAACCCCGTTAGCGAGGTGGATTTGAAGCCCCCGATTGACGTCGGGTCTGCTTCATAAGCCTCCTTAGCCTTCAGGCCGATCGCGTGTGAATTGTCGTCGACCTTCTGAAAGGTACGGCCATTCGCCAGCACGATCACATGGTGATTTTTTTCGTTCGTTAGGAAAGTAAGGATCGAGTCGATGACCGCTTGGCGCGTTTCGCAACGAATTTGCCTAACTATGGTATAGGTTGATACGTGAGCGAAGTCGTCCGGCAACGGATGAATAGCGCACCCGCTGATGATCAAAGTAAAAAACACAATAGCAATCGCACGCCGGCAATTCGCGAAATCTCGCGCCAACATAACCCGCCCCCAAAATTTCCCCGGGGCGATTATGCATGGAATCAAATCCACCGAAAGTTGAATCTTTGATGCAGGTCTCCTGCGATTGATCCAGCACGAAGCTTGACCAATTTTGCACGGCAGGGATCGCAGTTATCCCCGTTGCGACCGATGCAAGATGTTACCTTAGTCTGGCCCGCGCCGGCGGTCCGTACGCCTCGCCGTCCTGCGCTGCTTTCGGCTCCCGATCCCCCGCGAGCACGCGCTGCACCGAGACGAAGAACACCGGCACCATCAGGAGCGCCAGGATCACCACGGCGATCATGCCGCCCATCACGACGCTGCCGAGCGCTTGCTGGCTGGCGCCGCCGGCGCCGTGGGCGATGGCCATCGGCAGCACGCCGCAGATGAAGGCAAGGCCCGTCATCAGGATCGGGCGGAAGCGCAGGCGGCAGGCCTCAACGGTGGCTTCCACCAGCGGCTTGCCTTCTTTGCGCAGATCCTTGGCGAACTCGATGATGAGGATCGCGTCCTTTGCCGCAAGGCCGATGATGGTGATCAGGCCGACGGTGAAATAGACGTCGTTCGGCAGGCCGCGCAGCATCGCTGCGATCACGGCACCGACGATGCCGAGCGGCACGGTGAGCAACACCGCGAGCGGAATGGTCCAGCTCTCATAGAGCGCGGCGAGACACAGGAACACCACGAAGATCGAGAGCGCGAGCAGGAACGGCGCCTGCGAGCCTGACAACTTTTCCTGCAGCGACTGGCCGGTCCATTCATAGCCGAAGCCGCGCGGCAGCTTGCCCGCGAGCCGCTCCATCTCGGCGATGGCATCGCCCGAGGTGAAGCCGGGCCTGGCTTCGCCGGAGATGCGCACCGCGGGATAGTAGTTGAAGCCGGCGATCTGCGTCGGGCCGCGCGCCCATTCCACCGTGGCGAAGGAGGAGAACGGCACGAGCTGGCCGCGGCTGTTCTTGACGTTGTAATTGAGGATGTCTTCGGTCCGCATGCGGTCTCGGCTATCTGCCTGCACCACAACGCGCTGCATGCGGCCGCGGTTCGGGAAGTCGTTGATGTAGTTCGAGCCGAGATTGGTCGAGATCGTGTTGTTGATGTCCTCGAAGGTGACGCCGAAGGCGCCGGCCTTCTCGCGGTCGATGACGAGATTGACCACGCCCGCCTCGGGCAGGCCCTCGATATAGACCTTCTGCAGCACCGGGCTCGCATTGGCCTCCGCGATGAGCTGGTCGGCGGCGCGCATCAGGGCCGGATAGCCCTTCTGGCCGCGATCCTGCAGACGGAACGAGAAACCGGAGGAATTGCCGAGATTGTCGATCGGCGGCGGCTGCAGCGCGGAGATTTTTGCGTCGCGGACCGACGCCCCCAGATCGCGGTTGATGTCATTGACGATCGCAGCAGCTGACTCGTTCGGACCGCGCTCCGACCAGTCCTTCAAGGTGATGAAGGCCTGCGCGGTGTTCATGCCCTGGCCGGAGAAGCTGAAGCCGGTGAGGAAGGTGACGTTGTCGACGCCCGGCCGCTGCGCCAGATATTTTTCCACCTTCTCGATCACAGCCTCGGTGCGGCCGTAGGACGAATCCGACGGCGTCTGCACGTCGGTGGTGACAAAGCCCTGGTCGTCGATGGGCAGGAAGCCGCCCGGCAGGTTGACGAAGGCCCAGGAGAGACCAATCAGCAGCGCGACATAGACCAGCATCAGGCGGCCGGTGCGCTTCAGCGAAAAGCCGACGGTGCTCGCGTAGCGAAACCGGCAGGCCTCGAGCAGATGATTGAACCGGCTGAACACGAAATTTGTCGAGTGGCCGTGCCCCTTGGCAACGGGCTTGAGCAGCGTCGCACACAGCGCCGGCGTCAGCGACAGCGCCAGGAAGGCGGAGAAGCCGATCGCGGCGACCATGGTCACCGAGAACTGGCGGTAGATGATGCCGACCGAGCCGGGGAAGAACGCCATCGGCACGAACACCGCCATCAGCACCAGCGTGATGCCGATGATGGCGCCGGTGATCTGCGACATCGCCTTGCGCGTCGCTTCCTTCGGCAACAGGCCTTCCTCGGCCATGATGCGTTCGACGTTCTCGACCACGACGATGGCGTCGTCGACGAGGATGCCGACCGCGAGCACCATGCCGAACATCGAGAGCATGTTGATGGAGTAGCCGGCGAGCAGCAGCGTGCTGCAGGCACCCAGCAGCGCCACCGGCACCACGATGGTCGGGATGATGGTGTAGCGGATGTTCTGCAGGAACAGGAACATCACCACGAACACCAGCACCACGGCCTCGAACAGCGTCGTCAGTACCTTCTTGATCGAGGCCTCGACCACGGGCGTGATGTTGTAGGGGATCTCGTAGGCGATGTTGGCCGGGAAGAAGCGCGACAGCTCCTTCATCTTGGCCTCGACCGCGCTGGCGGTCGCCAGCGCATTGCCGGTCGGCGACATCAGCACAGAAAGACCGGCGGTCGGCTTGCCGTCGAGGCGGGTGTTGAACTGATAGCTGAGGCCGCCGACCTCGATGCGCGCGACGTCGCGCAGGCGCACGGTCGAACCGTCGGCATTGGCGCGCAGGATGATGGCGCCGAATTCGTCCGGCGAGGAGAGCTGGCCCTTGACCAGCACCAGCGCCGAGGTGCGCTGGCTCGAGGTCGACGGCTCGGCGCCGATGCTGCCCGAGGCCACCTGCGCATTCTGTGCAGCGATGGCCTTGTTGACGTCGTCGGCGGTCAGCCCGTAGCCGACCAGTTTTGCGGGATCGACCCACACACGAAGACTGCGCTCGGTCGAATAGAGCGTGGCGCGGCCGACGCCGGGAATGCGGCGGATCTCACCGAGCACGTTACGGATCATGAAATCGCCGAGGCCAACCTCATCCAGGCTGCCGTCGGTCGAGTTCAGCGTGATGATCTGCAGCACCGCGCTGGAGGCCTCCTCGATCAGGATGCCCTGCTGGATCACCGCGCGCGGCAGGCGCGCCTCGACGCGCTTGATGCGGTTCTGCACCTCGACCGAAGCCGCACTGGTATCGGTGCCCGGCTGGAAATTGGCGATGATCTCGACCTGGCCGAGCGAGTCGCTGGTCGATTCGAAATTGAGGATGCCGGAGGCGCCGTTGAGCTCCTCCTCGATCAGGCGGGTGACGCTGTTGTAGAGGTTTTCCGGCGAGGCGCCGGGATAGCTGGTCGAGATCGAGATCGAGGGCGGCGCGATGATCGGATATTGCGCGATCGGCAGCAGCGGCACCGAGATCGCGCCGATCAGACAGATGAACAGCGCGACCACCCAGGCGAAGATCGGCCTGTCGATGAAGAAACTCGCCATGGCGCGTTACCGCGTGAGCTTCTGGGCGTGGCGGTTGTCCGCGGTCGCGTCCGCTTCCGACCAGGATTGCGGCTTGACCTTGTCGCCGGCCGCGAATTTCTGGAAGCCTTCGACCACGACCTTGTCGCCGGCCTTCAGGCCTTCGGTGACGAACCAGAGTCCGTCCTGCACCGAGCCCGTGCGCACCGGCTGCACCGCGATGTGGTTGTCGTCCTTGACGACGAACACCTCGCTGCCGCCGCCGCCATTGCGCTGGATCGCCTGCTGCGGCACCGCGATCGCGTCGCTGTCGAGACCCTGGTCGATGCGGACGCGGACATACATGCCCGGCAGCAGCTCGCGCTTGGGATTGCGGAATTCGCCGCGCAGCGTCACTTGGCCGGTATGGGCGTCGACCTTGGCATCGGAGAACAGCAGCTTGCCGTCGAGCGAATAGAGCGTGTTGTCGTCGAGCACGAGCCGCACCTTGGCGGCATCGGCCGCGATGCGCTCGAGATCGCCGCTCTCGAAGGCGCGGCGGAGCTGGTTGAGCTCGGTCACCGACTGGGTGAAGTCGGCATAGATCGGATCGAGTTGCTGGATGCTGGCAAGATTGGTCTCGTTCTGCACCGCGAGCGCGCCCTCACTGACGAGGGCAGCACCGACGACGCCGTCGATCGGCGCGCGCACGGTGGCATAGTCGAGATTGAGCTTGGCGCGGGCGAGATCGGCCTTGCGACCTTCGACCTCGGCATGGGCCTGGCGTTCCGCGGCGATCGCCTTCTCGTTCTCGGCTTCCGGCGCCGCGCGATCCCTGGTGAGGGTGGCAATGCGGTGCGCCTGCTGCTTGGCCTGCATCAGCGCGGCCTCGGTCTTGGCGAGTGCCGCTTCGTTCGCCATCACCTCGACCTCGAACGGACGCGGATCGATACGGTAGAGCGGATCGCCGGCTTTCACCTCGCTGCCCTGGCGGAACAGGCGCTCGACCACGATGCCGGAAACACGCGGCCGCACATCGGAGACGCGCGTCGGCGCGATGCGGCCCGGCAGCTCGCGCACCACGGCGCGCGGTTGCGGCTTGACGACGACGATGCTGACGTCAGGATCGGCGGGCGGAGCGGCAGAGACGGCCGAGCTTGATTCGCCGCATCCTGCCAACAGCGGCGCCAGGGCCGCGAGCATCAATGCAACGCATGCCGATCGCGCACGAAGTCCTGACATGAAGTTAAGTGCCCCGATATTGTTGAAACTGCCGACGCGCCGCGCCAGCCCGTTCTGGGCGATCTGCGCGCGGTTGATGCCGTCAAAATAGAATGGACTTGCTGCGACGCAACGCATGCTGCGGGCGGCTCAATGTCACACGGCCTATCGTGCTGACATGTTGAGGTTTTTTGGGACTCACCGGATTGTGAGTCGGGTTCCATCAGCGGGTGCTGCGACAGAAGATCGCAATCACTCGGCGGGGATTGACTTCGGGTTGAATCGGTTGAGCCGCGCCATCTCCGCATATGGCGTTTGATGCTCACTCACCCCGTCTTGTCCTGCTGTAAACTATGGTTTACAGTGCCATTCGTGGTCGATGTTGTCCAGACAGAGGCATTTCGAGGCTGGCTTGCCGGGTTACGCGACCGTCGCGCAGTTGCGCGCATCGCAAGCCGAATTGCATTGATCGAACGCGGCACGCTTGGCGACGTGAAATCTTTAGGCGCGGGCCTGTCTGAATTCAGAGTCGACTACGGCCCGGGATACCGTCTCTATGCGACGCAACGCGGAGCCGTGACGGTCATCCTGCTCTGCGGTGGCGACAAGCGAAAACAACATGCGGACATCAAGCGGGCGCGGGCGATGCTTGCGGAACTGGAGTAGTGCAATGGCGCTGAGAACAACACCATTTGATGCGGCGGAATATTTGGATACGCCGGAAGCACAAGCCGAATTCATTACAGCAGCGCTGGAGACTAGCGACGCGGCATTCATCCGGGACGCTGTGAATACGGTTGCGCGGGCCCGCGGCATGAGTGAGATAGCAAAATCTACAGGGCTAAGCCGCGAAGGGCTATACAAGGCACTCGGCGAGGCCGGCAATCCGGAGTTTTCGACAATGCTGGGGGTGTTGCGCGCGCTTGGTTTAGGTCTAAGTGCGCGTCCCTTACCCAGAAAGCCCGGCAAGCCGCGCAAGTCAGCCAAGACGCGAGCCCGCAAGGCTGCTTAGACTCAACGCTCGGCGGCCTTCATCCGGTAGTGGCTGACACCCCATTCTGTTCCGCCGGCATAGCCGAACAGGCCTGATGTCGCGAGGCAGAACCAGCGCCAGCGCCGCATCCAAAGACCGGTGTCGTCGCCATAGACCTCGCGCACGGCCGCCTCGATCGTCTCGCGATGCGCGTCGAAATTGGCGAGCCAGTCGTTGGCGGTGCGCTGATAATGCGTGCCGCTCCAACACCACTCCTTCTCGACCGTGAAGATGTCGTCGAATTGCCTGACAAGGTGATGGCTCGCCATCAGCCCGCCGGTGAAGACGTGCTGCCCGATCCAGTCCTCGCGATCGGCCCGGTCGAACAGGTGGGAGCCGGTGCGATGGGTGGCGATGTGCATGAAGAAGCGCCCCTCGGGCTCAAGCCATGACCGCAGGCGCGTCATCAGCTTGCGCCAGTTCATCATGCGCTCGAAGGTCTCGACCGCGACGATGCGATCGAACTGCCCCTCCGGCGCGAACGCGTTCATATCGGCGATGACCACGCGCAGATTCGACAGCCCGCGCAGCCGCGCCTCCTCCTCGATCAAGGCGCGCTGAGCCTGCGAGTTCGACACCGCGGTCACCGTCGCGTTCGGAAACTGCCGCGCCATCCACAGCGACAGCGAGCCCCAGCCGCAGCCGAGCTCGAGGATGGCCTGGCTATCGGCGAGACCGGCATGCTCGACGGTCTGGCGCAGCGCCTCCTCCTCCGCCTCCTGCAGGGTGGTCGCGTCCGCCTTATAGAAGCAGCATGAGTATTTGCGGTTGGGGCCGAGCACCTTCGCGACGAAGGATGCTGGCGCCTCGTCGTGCCCGGCGTCCCCGGCGATCGGCCGCAGCAGCATCCGCCCGGCGAAGGCGGCATCGTCGGCCGCGTCCAATGCCGACAGCCGCGTCGCCGCGCGGGAGCACAGGCGCTGGATCGCCGCGCGGATCACGACGTCCGGCAGCGGCACGCGTTCGGCGGTCCCGATGATTGCGGAAACGACGCTCATGCGACCACTCCCTTCTCAGGTCTCGTGGGGCGGCAGAGGGAAGAACGGGCAGGTGCCGGCGACAGCCGGGGCAGCCACAGGACAGCGGCGGCCTGCGGGTGTCTTGCAAATGACACGTTATCAAAGCGCGGTTTCCGCTTCGGGTTCCGAAAGCTCTCCACAAATCGGCGTATCCGGCGCTTTTTTTGGGCCGGGCCTGTGCCATAGTGCGCCCCGCAATCACGTTCGTAACGGATGATACCGGCCATGCCGTCTGGCGCCTCGCCCCGCTCCTCCATCGACATCGAATATACCAAGCTGTCCTCGCCCAGCGTCTTCCTGGTGCGGATGCTGGTTTTCCTGGTGCTCTGCACCCTGGTCGGCGTGGTGCTCTACAAGCAGATCATCCAGGCCTTCTTCGCCAATCCCGGGCTCAACGCCCTGATCGGCGGCGTCCTGTTCATCGGCATCATCCTGGCCTTCCGCCAGGTCATCCGGCTCTACCCTGAAGTGTCCTGGGTCAACAATTTCCGCATCGCCGATCCCGGCCTTGCCCCCGCCCGGCACCCCAAACTGCTGGCGCCGATGGCGATGATCCTGGGCGGCGAGCGCACCGGGCGGATGACCATCACCCAGACCACCATGCGGCACCTGCTCGATTCGATCGCGACCCGCCTGGACGAGGCCCGGGACATCTCCCGCTACATGACCGGCCTGCTGGTTTTCCTCGGCCTGCTCGGCACCTTCTGGGGCCTGATCGAGACCGTCGGCTCGGTCGGCAAGGTGATCGACGGGCTCAAGGTCGGCGGCGATTCCGGGGCGCTGTTCGACACGCTGAAGGAGGGCCTCGCCGCCCCGCTCGGCGGCATGGGCATCTCGTTCTCGAGCTCCCTATTCGGCCTCGCCGGCTCGCTGATTCTCGGCTTCCTCGATCTGCAATCGAGCCAGGCGCAGAACCGCTTCTACACCGACCTCGAGGACTGGCTCGCCACCACCGTGCGCGAATATGGCCGCGGCGAGGTGCCGGTCGCAGCCTCTGGCGGCGGCGTTGCCAGCGGCGAGCTTCAGGCCGCCGTCGAGCGCCTGCGCTCCGTGCTCGAGGAAGGCAGCTCCAGCCGCGGCACCACGGCGGCGATGGCGAGCCTTGCCGAAGCCATCCAGGCGCTGGTCTCGCACATGCGCACCGAGCAGCAGATGATCCGCGAATGGGCCGACGGCCAGGGCGAGCAGAACCGCGAGATCCGGCGCCTGCTGGAACGGATCGCGCGCCAGCCCGAGAAGGGTTAGCGACATGGCACTAGCGCGCGGCCGCCGCAGCGAAGGCGCCTTCAACTACTGGCCCGGCTTCGTCGACGCACTGTCGACGCTGGTGCTGTCGATCGTGTTCCTGCTGTCGGTGTTTTTGGTGGTGCAGTTCTTCCTGTCGCAGGAGGTGACCGGCAAGGACAAGGCGCTGGAGCTGCTCAACGCCAAGATCGCCCAGCTCAACGAGCTGCTGTCGCTGGAGAAGCTCGGCAAGCTCACGCTCGACGACCAGGTCTCGCAGCTGAGGGCCGGCCTTGCCTCGGCCGAGTCCGAGCGCGACCGTATCAAGGGCCTCTATGACGGCCTGGCGGCCGCCGGCAACGACGCGCAAGGAAAGACCACCGAGCTCGGCAAGGCGCTGGACTCCGAGAAGGCGGTCTCGGCGCGGGCACTGGCGCAGATCGAGGTGCTGAACCAGCAGATCAGCGCGCTGCGCCGGCAATTGGCGGCGCTGGAAGAGGCGCTCGACGCCTCCGAGAAGCGCGACAAGGAATCGCAAAATCGAATTGCGGATCTCGGCTCGCGCCTGAACGTGGCGCTGGCGCAGCGCGTGCAGGAATTGTCGCGCTACCGCTCGGAGTTCTTCGGTCGCCTGCGCGCCATCCTCGGCAACCGCCCCGACATCCGCGTGGTCGGCGACCGCTTCGTGTTCCAGTCCGAAGTGTTCTTCGACACCGGCCAGGCGACGCTGCTGCCCGAGGGCCGCGCCGAGCTCGACACCGTGGCGAATGCGCTGATCGAGCTCGACAAGAAGATCCCGAACGAGATCGCCTGGGTGCTGCGCGTCGACGGCCACACCGACGTGCGCCCCGTGAGCGGTGCGAACTTCAAGTCGAACTGGGACCTGTCCGCCGCCCGCGCCATCTCGGTGGTGCAATATCTGATCTCGCTCGGCGTGCCCGCCCAGCGCCTTGTCGCCGCCGGTTTCGGCGAATTCCAGCCGCTCGACACCGGCAACACGGAAGAGGCGTACAAGCGTAACCGCCGCATCGAGCTGAAGCTGACGGAGCGGTAGTGAGCGCGATCCACCTCCGCCCCTACCGCCCCGAGGACGAGACAGCCTCGATCGACCTCTGGCATCGAACCTGGCAGCAGGCCTATCCGCAGATCGACTTCGCCGCGCGGCTGGAATGGTGGCGCGAGCGCTGGCGCAAGGATCTGGTGCCGAAGGCGTCGATTGTCGTTGCCGAACAGGACGGCGTGCTGACCGGCTTCGTCACCATCGACGGCGAGGGTTATCTCGACCAGCTCGTGGTCGATCCCGCGCATTGGGGCTCGGATGCGGCACGGCTGCTGGTGGATGAGGCCAAGCGGCTGTCGCCGTCAGGCGTCACGCTGCTCGTCAACAAGGACAACGCCCGCGCCATCCGCTTCTACGAGCGCAACGGCTTTGCCCATGCCGGCGACGACGTGAACCCGACCTCGGGCCGGCCGGTGCTGAAGATGGTGTGGCGGGCGTGAGTCTCTCCGCCGTCGTCCCGGCGCAGGCCGGGACCCATACCGCGTGATCTATCGATTGGCGGAGGTGGCCGTACCGCGGGAAGACTCCTCACGACGAGCCTTCGCCAAACTTCTTCCTGGGGTTATGGGTCCCGGCCTGCGCCGGGACGACACCGTGATTGAGGAGGCGTTCTGAACGCCTCAGCCTCACGCCCCCTCGAACTGCAGCCTCGCCAGCCTGGCGTAAAGCCCGTTCGCGGCGACGAGCTCGGCATGCGTGCCCTGCTCGACGATCTTGCCGTGGTCCATGACCAGGATGCGGTCGCAGGACAAGACGGTTGCGAGGCGATGGGCGATTACCAGCGTGGTGCGGTGGCGCATCAATTCTTCCAGCGCGGTCTGCACCAGCGTCTCGCTTTCGGCGTCGAGCGCGGAGGTGGCTTCATCCAGCAGCAAGAGCGGCGCATCGCGCAGGATGGCCCGGGCGATGGCAATGCGCTGGCGCTGGCCGCCCGATAGCGTCACGCCACGCTCGCCGAGCGGAGTATCGAAACCTTCGGGCAGGCGGCGGATGAATTCGGCGGCGTGCGCGAGCTCGGCGGCGCGCTCGACCTCGGCATCACCAGCATCGGGCCGGCCGAAGCGGATGTTCTCGCGGGCGCTCGCGGCGAACACGTTGGATTCCTGCGGCACCAGCGCGATGCGGGAGCGGAAGTCGCGGGGGTCGGCGGACTTCACCGGCACGCCGTCGAGCGAGATCGCGCCACCACGCGGATCGTAGAAGCGCAGCAGCAGATGAAAGATCGTGCTCTTGCCGGCGCCGGAGGGACCGACGATTGCGACCTTCTCGCCGGGGCGCACGGTGAACGACACCGCGTCGAGCACGTTGACGTCGGGCCGCGCCGGATAGGCGAAGCTGACGCGGTCGAAGCCGACCTCGCCGCGCGGCGGTACCGGCAGCGCGCGCGGAGCAGCGGGCGCAGCGATCTCGGGCTGCACGTGCAAGATCTCGAACAGGCGCTCGGCAGCGCCCGAGGCCGCCGAGACCTCGCCCCAGACCTCGCTGAGCTGGCCGAGGCCGGCGGCGGCAAAGGCCGCATAGAGCACGAACTGGCCGAGCCGGCCTGGCGTGATGGCGCCGGTGAGCACGTCATGCGAACCGATCCAGAGGATCGCGACCACGCTGGCGAACACGATGAAGATGATGATGGCGGTGAGCACGGCGCGGGCCTGGGTCGAGGTGCGCGCTGCCTCATAGGCCTGCTCGACCTCGCCGCCGAAACGCTTCTCGGCAAAATTCTCGCTGGTGTAGGCCTGCACGGTGCGGATGGCGCCGACCAGCTCGCCCGCATAGGCGGACGCCTCGGCGAGCGTGTCCTGCGCATTGCGCGAGAGCCGGCGCACCCAGCGCCCGAAGGCGACCAGCGGCAGCACGATCAAGGGAATGGCGAGCAGCACGAAGCCCGACAGCTTCGGGCTGGTGATCACCATCATCGCAGCCGCGCCGAAGAACATCATCAGGTTGCGCAGCGCGATCGACACGGAGGCGCCGACGGCGGACTTGATCTGGGTGGTGTCGGCGGTGAGGCGCGAGATCAATTCGCCGCTGCGCGCGGAATCGAAGAAGGAGGGCGAGAGCGACAAGAGATGTGCGAAGACGTCACGGCGCAAATCGGCGACGATGCGCTCGCCGATCGTCATCACGAGGTAGTAGCGCGCGGCGCTCGCCAGCGCGAGCACGGCGACGACAGCGATCATCACCGAGAAGTAGCTGTTGATGAGCTCGATGCCCTCGGGCGTCAGGCCGAAATCTATCATCCGGCGCACCGCCACCGGCACCAGCAGCGTGGTCAGCGCCGCGATCGTGAGCGCGACAAAGGCGAGCGCGGCCCGGCCGCGATAACGGCTCACATAGGGCGCGAGCGCCAGCAGCGGCCGCAGCTTCGCGCGCCCCTTGGCAGGCTGCTCGATCAGCTCGGCCTCGATCGACGGGGTGTCTGCGGCATTCATTTGGGGCTGATCGACATACTGGTCATCAAGCCGTTCCACTGCGCTCATGAGATCCGACCCATTGCATGCTTTTGCTCCCAATAGGCTGGTGCAAGGGTAGTGGCAAATCCGGGATGTCCCTTAGGGGCAACCCCGGTTCGTCAGCCCGACAATGGCTTGTTTTGCCGGGGTTCGTGCGGTATAGAGCCGCCCAAATCCGTCATTCGCTAGCCACCCAAGAAGGCGCCGGGGCGCCGAGGAATTGCCATGAAAGCCGAAATTCATCCGAATTATCATACGATTACGGTCGTGATGACCGACGGAACCGAGTACCAGACCCGCTCCACCTGGGGCAAGGAAGGCGACAAGCTGCACCTCGACATCGACCCGAAGTCGCACCCGGCCTGGACCGGCGGCTCTCAGCAGCTGATGGATCGCGGCGGCCGCGTCTCGCGCTTCCAGAAGAAGTTTTCGGGCTTTCTCAAAAAGGATTGATCCGGCCCAAAAGGCTGGAGACGAAAAACGCCCCCGGGAAACCGGGGGCGTTTTTGTTTTTGGCCGTCATTCCGGGGCGCGACGAAGTCGCGAGCCCGGAATCCATAATCACGATCGGGAGTATGGATTCCGGGCCCGCGCCAAGAGGCGCGTCCCGGAATGACGACCGAGATTGTCGATAGACCTTACCGCTCGAACGCGGCCTTCAGCGCGTTGAGGTGCGGCACCAGCGGGTTGCCGATGGCGACGTGCTCGGCCGGCGGGGTGTGGATCGAGGTGTCGAGGCGGCGGACGCGGGTCTGCAGGCTCATCGAGCGATGGATCAGCTCCTGCAACTGCAAGGGCAGCTTCTCGATGGTGTCGGCGGGGCCGGGATCGGCGGCGGTCAGCTTGACCTTGGTCTTCTCGCGGTTGGCCTGCATCAATGTCATCTCGCCTTCCTTGACCGCGCGGTGCAGCAGCAGCCAGGAGGCGAGCTGCATCAGGCGGGTGGTCAGGCGCATGCTTTCGGTTGCGTAGGTGAGGCTGACAGCGCGGTCGAGCGCCTTGGCTTCGACGCGGCCGGCGCCGTCGAGATAGGCCGCGGTCTCTTCGACCAAGTCCATGCCCTCGCGGAACAGGGCACCGAACGCCGCAGAATTGGTGAAACGCTCGCTGAGTTGAACGAGAGCACCTTCGACTTGCAAACGTTCCATGGTTAACGCCCCTTACGCAACTGTTTACCCGCCCGGCTTTGGCGCCGGATTATGATGAACAAATCATTGCGCGGGCGAAGCGCGGAGTCCAGCGACAAGCGCGGATATGGTTTCCGCGGGTCTTTCCTCGGAATTCAACCGAAGGGAGACTCTTGTTTTGACGCGTTTTCTTGACGCGAACCGGTACCCACTTCGCTCGAAAACGCTTTGAAGAACGCAAAAAAGAGCCGCCGGAGACCGGCGGCTTTGAAAGTTGATAACAGGGAGGCGTCAAACAGAGTGGACAGGAGCCACTCGGTGTCCAAACGAGGACAGTTCCAGTCATAAACCCGAAAGCTTAATCGACCGTAAACGAACGAATTTTTTGAGGGTTCGTTAGCCATGTCGGCCAGCGGCCGAGTGCAGTGCGGAACAAAAGTCGGTGGTCACCCCGACACACTCCGCTGTCGTCCCGGACAAGCGTAAGCGCAGATCCGGGACCCATAACCACAGGCGGATGTGGTGACGGGGACTCGGAGTTGCCGGCCTCGCGCAACGACCTCGCCCTGGGAGTATGGGTCCCGGATCGGCGCGCGCTTGGGGCGCGCTTGTCCGGGACGACGGTGATGGTGTGGCCGCAACTACGACTTGAAGAAACTGTTCGCCGCATCGCGCGAGGCGCGCTTTTTGGTGGCGGCTTCTTCCAGTCTGGCGATCTCGGTCTTGAGCAAGGTCACGCGCTCGGTCAGCTCCTCCACTGACAAGAGTGAGAGATCCTGTCCGATTTCGTGCGTGACCTTCTTGCGCGGGCGGTCGTCGTCTTCAATCGGCATGTCGTTCCTCCTGCGTTCGCGCTCGCACACGGCTTAAGCGGTTGCCAGCTTGGGCCGCGCTGGCTAAGCAATGGCCTCGTTCCTCCTGCACCTTTGCTCAAGGACACATCATGGACAAGCTGCCAGCGCAAATGACCGTGGTCGCCATCTCCAAGCCCGGCGGACCGGAGGTGCTGGTGCCGGAACAACGCAGCCTGCCGCAGCCCGGTCCTGACGAGATCCTGGTCAAGGTGATGGCCGCCGGCGTCAACCGGCCCGACGTCGCGCAGCGCTCCGGCGCCTATCCGCCGCCGCCCGGCGCCAGCGACCTGCCCGGCCTCGAGATTGCCGGTGAAGTGGTGGCGGTCGGCAGCAATGCCAAGCGGCACAAGATCGGCGACAAGGTGATGTCGCTCGTTGCCGGCGGTGGCTATGCGCAGTACTGCATCGCCCAGGATGCCCAGGCGATGAGCGTGCCGCCGGCGCTGTCGATCAAGGAAGCCGGCGCGCTGCCGGAAACCCTGATGACGGTCTGGCACAACGTGTTCGAGCGCGGCGGCCTGAAAGCCGGCGAGACGCTGCTGATCCACGGCGGCTCCTCCGGCATCGGCACCATGGCGATCCAGCTCGCGAAAGCGTTCGGCGCAAAGGTGTTCGTCACCGTGGGATCGCAGGACAAGGTCGACGCCTGCCTCAAGCTCGGGGCCGACCGCGCCATCAACTACAAGACTGAGGACTTCGTCACTGTCGTCAAGGAAGAGACCAACAAGGCCGGCGTCAATCTGATCCTCGACATGGTCGCCGGCGACTATGTCGACCGCAACTATGACGCTGCCGCAGTCGACGGCCGCATCGTGCAGATCGCAACGCTCAACGGTCCCAAGATCACCGCCAATATTGCCAAGGTGATGGTCAAACGCCTGACCCATACCGGCTCGACACTGCGCCCCCGTAGTAATGCGGACAAGGCGGCGATGGTGGCCGCAATCGAGCAGAAAGTGATGCCGCTTTTGCGCGAAGGCCGCGTCAAACCGCTGATGGACAGCACTTTCCCGCTGGAAAAGGCAGCCGACGCCCACCGGCGCATGGAGACGAGCGCACATATTGGCAAAATTGTGTTGGAGGTCTAGGCCAGCGGCCCACAGGAGACGCCGGAAACCCTTTGATTTTCCTCGCTTTCGTGGCATCTATCGCGACGCACCGAACCAATTCTGTCCGGTGTGAAATCGTCTTCCACCGAAGAGTTGCGTCGAACGCGGAGAACTGACCTTGCGTCTGATCAGGTGCCTCGCGCCCATCGCGCTGGGCCTCATGATTCTCGTCGCCGCGTACCCTGCGCGCGCGCTCGACGCCGTCAGCGTCCGCAGTGACGCGCCCGCGATCGACCTCACCGGCGTGCTCGAGCATCAGCGCAGCGATGCCGACCGCATCCAGGTCTCCACCGCGCCCGGCACCGACGGCATCGTCCGCCGCATCGAGGTACGCGCCCGCGAAGGCGGCCAGAACTGGGTGGTGTTCGCGCTCGCCAACAACACCGACGACCAGCTCGACCGCCTGATCGTCGCTCCGCATTACCGCATCGTTTCGTCAGGTCTGTTGTGGCCCGACCTCGGGCTGTCGCGCATCGCGACCATCACGCCGTCGATCGGCGACCGGCCCGAACGTCAGGAAAGCGCAACCGCGGACGTGTTCCGCATCACGCTCGATCCCGGCGCCGTTGTCACCTTCGTCGCGGAGCTCCGCACCGACAAGCTGCCGCAGCTCTATCTGTGGGAGCCCGAAGCCTACAAGGACAAGGTCAACTCGTTCACGCTGTACCAGGGCATCGTGATCGGCATCTCCGGCCTGCTTGCGCTGGTGCTGACCATCCTGTTCGTGGTGAAGGGCAGCATCATGTTCCCGGCCGCCGCGGCGCTGGCCTGGGCGGTGCTGGTCTATATCGGCGTCGATTTCGGCTTCTGGGGCAAGGTGCTCGACATGTCGAACAACGCCGAGCGCATCTGGCGCGCGGCGGGCGAAGCGATCCTGGCGGCAACGCTGCTGGTGTTCCTGTTCGCCTATCTGAACCTCAGTCGATGGCATGTGCGCTATTCGCACATCACGGTGGGTTGGCTCGCGTTCCTCGGCTCTCTCGTTGCGCTTGCGCTGTTCGATCCGGCCGTCGCCTCCGGCATCGCGCGTATCTCGCTGGTGCTGATCGCCTTCGCCGGATTTGCGCTGATCGTCTATCTCTCGACCCACGGCTTCGACCGCGCGGTGCTGTTGATCCCGACCTGGTTCCTCCTCGTGGTCTGGGTGGTCGCGGCCGGCATGACGGTGGCGGGCTCCGTCACCAACGACATCGTCGGCCCTGCCCTGCTCGGCGGCCTCGTGCTGATCGTGATGCTGATCGGCTTCACGGTGATGCAGCACGCCTTTGCCGGTGGCGGTGCCACCACCGGCGTCGTCTCCGACATCGAGCGGCGGGCCTTGGCGCTGGCCGGCTCGGGCGACCTGATCTGGGACTGGGACGTGTCCGCCGACAAGGTCTTCACCAGCCCCGAGACCGAAGCCCTGCTTGGATTGAAGCGCGGCACGCTGGAAGGCCCGGCGGCCTCGTGGTTGGAGGTGCTGCATCCGCTCGACCAGGACCGTTTCCGCGCCGCGCTCGACAGCGTGCTCGACCAGCGCCGCGGCCGCCTGGTGCAGGATTTCCGCCTGCGCACTCCCGACGGCCATTTCATGTGGTTCGCGCTGAAGGCGCGCCCGGTGGTCGGCTCCGACGGCGAGGTCTCGCGCGTGGTCGGTACCCTCACCGACGTCACCGAGCTGCGCAACGCCGAGGAGCGCCTGCTGCACGATTCCGTGCATGACAATCTCACCGGCTTGCCCAACCGCAAGCTGTTCATGGACCGGCTGGGCGCGGTCGCGCATTTCGCCAAGACCATGCCAACGCTGCGGCCGACGCTGATGGTGATCGACCTCGATCGCTTCAAGCAGGTCAACGATTCCGTCGGCATTGCGGTCGGCGATTCCATCCTGCTGACGCTCGCCCGCCGCCTCACCCGCATCCTGAAGCCGCAGGACACGCTGGCGCGGCTTGCCGGCGACCAGTTCGGCCTGATCCTGCTGTCGGAGCAGGACCCGGCGCGGATCACCAATTTCGCCGAGACCATCCGCAAGACCATCCGCGCGCCGATCGCCTTCAACGACCGCGAGATCTTCCTCACCGCCTCGATCGGCCTTGCGCTCTCCGACCCGCAAGTTCAGCTCACCGACGAGATCATCAAGGACGCCGAGCTTGCGATGTATCATTCCAAGCGCATCGGCGGCGACCGCATCGATGTGTACAAGCCGGCGATGCGTGCACGGAAGACCGACCGGCTGACGCTGGAGAGCGAGCTGCGCCGCGCCATCGAGCGGCAGGAGATCACGATCCTGTACCAGCCGATCGTGCGGCTGGAGGATCGCTCCGTCGCCGGCTTCGAGGCGCTGGCACGCTGGGATCATCCGAAGCTCGGGCGCATGGCGCCCTCGGAGTTCATCGGCATTGCGGAGGAGACCGGCCTGATCGTCGACCTCGGCATGTTCGTGCTCGACCAGACCGCAAAGCAGCTTTCAGTGTGGCAGCGCGCGATGCGCTCGCGCGAGCCGATCTTCGCAAGCGTCAACGTCTCCTCGCGGCAGCTGCTGCGCCACGATCTGATCCACGACATCCGCACCGTGCTGTCGCGCTCCTCGGTGGCGCGCGGCACGCTCAAGCTGGAGCTGACGGAATCGCTGGTGATGGAGAACCCGGAGCACGCAGCTCAGATGCTGACGCGCATCCGCGAGCTCGGCACCGGCCTGTCGCTTGACGATTTCGGCACCGGCCATTCCTCGCTGGCCTATCTGCAGCGATTCCCATTCGACACCATCAAGATCGACCAGTCCTTCGTGCGCACCACCAACCGCGGCACCCGCCCGGTGATCCTGAAGTCGATCATCGCGCTTGCGCACGACCTCGGCATGGACGTCGTGGCCGAGGGCGCCGAGACCGATTCCGATGCGGTCGAGCTCTACCAGATGGGCTGCGAATACGCGCAGGGCTTTGCCTTCGGCGAGCCGATGGACGCGGATGCGGCGATGCGCCTGCTGACCGAAGTGCGGCTGGAAGCGGCGAGCTGACCTCCCTCCCTCTCCTCTTCTTGAGGGGCCGCCCGCGAGGCCACGGGGTGAGGTGCCGACGAGGCCGTGCTTGATCCAGATCAATGGGCCGCTGCTCAATCGCCACGAAAAATGGCGGGCAGCATTCGATCCCGTCCTTCTCAGGAGTTACGGATGACCCGGCACCTTTTCTTCGCGATCACCCTCATAGGCACCGGAATGTTCCTCGTCCCCTCGGCCGAAGCAGTGACGGCTGCACGATGCGAGGATCGAGGCGCAAACTGCATCGGCACATGTGCCGACTACACCGGCGGGGCCGGTGACGTTCGGGGCCGCCAGAACGTATGCGTGCGCGCCTGCAACCGGCAGACAACCAGTTGTCTGATACGAGCACACGCCGCCGACGAACGCTGGCCCCGTGAGCGCCAATGAAGGCCTTGGCTCGACACCTCGGCTAGCGTCCACCGTTCTCACGCTCGCGGCGGATCGCGCGTCCGCCTGATCTGGTACCGTAGGGTGGGCAAAGGCGCACTTGCGGCGTGCCCACCATCCCTCCATGCATGCCGCGCTCATGGTGGGCACGCTTCCGCCTTCGCTCTTCGAGCTACGGCGGACAAGTCGCTTTGCCCACTCTACGATACTGCTTTCCCTTCTCCCCTTGTGGGCGAAGGTGGCGCGAAGCGCCGGATGAGGGGTTGGTTCAGCGAGTTCAAATGCAAGAGGCTCGCCCGTGGAGAGAGACCCCTCACCCGTCTCGCCGCTGCGCGGCGAGCCACCCTCTCCCACAAGGGGAGGGGGGAAGAGGAGTTAGCTTGCCTTCCGCCGCAAGCCTACGACCAGCCCAATCCCCGCCAACAGCGACACCGCCGCCAGCGCTCCCCACACCATTCCCGCCTGCTCGAGATACACGTCCTGCGAGACCGGATCGTAGCAGCGGCCGAGTTCGTTAAAACAGTCGCGCCAGCGCCAGTAGCGGGCCTCGAAGGCGAGCGCGAACAGTACGCCGAGACCAATCAGCGCCGTGCCAAAAATCCCTCTCAGCCAGCGCAGGATCATGCGGCGCGGCCTCACCTGCGCTGGGATTTCTGCTTCCTGAACCGCACGCTCTGGCCATCAGGCATCCGTGTCGCCACGAAGCCGGCGGCGAGGCAGGCTTCGCGTTGCGGCATCTGGATGTCGGGGCTGCGCAGGCTGTCCCACCATGAGGCACGATTGGCCGCGCGCGGCAGCGCCGCGCCGATGATCTCCTCGATCTCTTCGAAAGTCAGCACGAATTCCGCCTGCTTCTGCCGCAGCAGATAATCGCGCAACGCGTCGTAGTCGTTCACTCTCGTCCTCTCGTCCGAAGCCCGGATCTCTTCACATGAGGCCTGCCGAAAATCGTTAGCCGCATCAACCAATTCTTAACTCATTGCGGCAGCGCCGTACCAGCTTAAACACTGCTCAAGGTTTAGGGCGCATCCATCAGGGTCGGGAGCAAACGATGCTGTCTGGATGGCGCGAAGTCATGGCCCGCCGGCCGTGGCGGATTTCGGCGAAGCTGCTGATCATCTCGTCCGTGGTGACGGTGATCGGATTTTCCGCCATTTGCGTCAACGTCATGCTCGACATGCGCCGCGGCGAGGAGGCGCTGGCCCGCCAGACGCTGGAAAACCTCGCCACCACCATCGAGTCCGACATCAGCCGTAACATCGAGATCTACGATCTGTCGCTGAAGGCGGTCGCCGGCAACATGCTGCTGCCGGAGCTCGCCACAGTCTCGAAGCCGGTCCGCCATCTGATCCTGTTCGATCATGCGACGACGGCCCGGCATTTCGGCGCCATCCAGGTCTACGACGCGGAGGGCAGGCTGACCATCGACGCCTCCACGCTCGACCCGGCCCCCGAGAACCGCGGCGACGAGGATTATTTCAGGGTTCATCGCGACAATCCCGGCGCCGGCCTGTTCATCAGCCGCCCGATGCTGTTCCGCGGCACCTATTCGATCGTGCTGAGCCGGCGCATCAGCGACACCGACGGCGGCTTCATGGGCGTCGTCGCGGGCGCGATCCGCTTCAGCTATTTCCACGAATTGTTCGAGCGCCTGAGCCTCGATCCCGAAGACACCATCACGGTGCTCAAGCGCGACCGCACCATCATGATGCGGCGGCCGTTCGACCTCGACGTGATCGGCAGGAACCTGAACGACCGCCAGAACTGGAAGGCCGACAATCTCCGTGCCGGCGGCTCCTATGCGGGGCAAGGCCCCGTCGACACCACGCCGCGGCTCTATGTTCGCAGCAGCGGCGACAGCCCGCTGTTCGTCGTGGCCGGCAAACCCTTAAGCACCGTGTTCGAGCTGTGGCGGAAGGAGGCCTATCGAATCGGCGCCGTGGTGCTGGCGCTCATCGTGTTCATGCTGGCATCGACGCTCGTGCTCGCGCGCGAGATCGGGCGGCGCGCCGAGGCCGAGCGCAAGCTCGAGGAGCTGGCGACGACGGATGCGCTCACCGGATTGAAGAACCGCCGCAAGTTCGACACCGTCATCGACGTCGAATGGCGGCGCGCCATGCGCCAGAAGACGGCGGTCGCACTGCTGATGATCGATGCCGATCACTTCAAGGCCTACAACGACACCTTCGGCCACCAGGCCGGCGACCAGGTGCTGGTCGGCATCGCCATCTGCATTTCCGACTCGGTGCGACGCGCCGGCGACTGCGCCGCGCGCTATGGCGGCGAGGAGTTCGCGGTGCTGCTGCCGGACACCTCGGCCACCGAGGCCTTCACGATCGCCGAGACAATCCGCCTCAAGGTGCAGGGCTGGTCCGACGACCAGGCGACATCGACGGTGTCCTGCGGTATCGCCAGCCTCGTCCCCACCGCCGGCATGGACTGGACGATCCTGGTCGCCGCCGCCGACAAGGCGCTCTATGCCGCCAAAGCCGGCGGCCGCAACCAGTCCGTGGTCGCGAGCCTGCCGAAGCTGTCGCTGGTGGCGTGAGGGACGGTCCGTTGTAAGCGGAGCCGCACGCCACACCCGCGGTGTCGTCCCGGCGAAGGCCGGGACCCATAACCACAGGGAAGAGTTTGGCGAGGACTCGCAGTTCGGTACTGCTACCGACTGCAATCGATGGATCACGCGGTATGGGTCCCGGCCTTCGCCGGGACGACAGCGGGGGTGGGGCTACGACTGCCCCAGATACTTCTTCATCTCCGCGATCAGCCCGTCGCGCAGCTCGGGGCGCTTGAGGCCGTAGGCGATGTTGGCGCGGAGGAAGCCGGGCTTGGAGCCGCAATCATGGCGCTCGCCCTCGAACTCGACGCCGTAGAATTTCTGCGACTTGGCGAGGCCGATCATGGCGTCGGTGAGCTGAATCTCGCCGCCGGCGCCGCGCTCCTGCGTTTCGAGGATCTTGAAGATTTCCGGCTGCAGGATGTAGCGGCCGGTGATCGAGAGGTTGGATGGCGCGGTGCCCTTGGCAGGTTTCTCGACCATGCCATCGACCTCGAACATCTTGCCGGTGCGTTTTCCGACGCCGCAGATGCCGTATTGATGGGTGAGATGATCGGGCACCGCCTCGACCGCGATCAGATTGGATTTCTCGCCGAGCGTTGCGGCCGTCTCGATCATCTGCTTCAGGCAGCCGGGCGTGTTGAGCACGAGTTCGTCCGGCAGCACGACCGCGAACGGCTCGTTGCCGACGATGTCGCGCGCGCACCAGACCGCGTGGCCGAGGCCGAGCGGCGCCTGCTGGCGGGTGAAGCTGACGGCGCCGGCGTCCGGCTGGTTCTGCGCCAGAATCTCCTGCTCGGCCTTCTTGCCGCGCGCGGCCAGCGTGGCGTCGAGCTCGAACATCTTGTCGAAATGATCTTCGATGACATTTTTGTTGCGGCCGGTGACGAAGATGAAGTGCTCGATGCCGGCCTCCCTCGCCTCGTCGTAGACGTACTGGATCAGCGGCTTGTCGACGATGGTCAGCATTTCCTTCGGCATCGCCTTGGTGGCGGGCAGGACGCGGGTGCCGAGGCCGGCGACGGGGAATACGGCTTTGCGAATTTTCATGGGATTGATCGAATACCTGAGGACGTGAAGGGAGCAATGGCATCTTGCTAGACTGTTTGCAGCCGCTAACAAAGGCGGATGTGGGGCCTCGCGATCACAGAGTTAAGAAAAAAGCAGCCACTAAAATTTCACCTTTGTTAAGCTATTGGCAACCGGTACCGGGCCTCCTGATGGCGGATTTTTGGCCGGACAGGTGGGACATGATGCAATCGATGGCAGGGCTGGCAAAACGTGCTCGATCCGTGACCGGTGGAGCGATGATTGCGGCCGTCTTGTTGCTGCCGGTTCACGCACAAGCCCAGGCGCAGAACGGGCTGTCGAACCTGTTCGGCGGCATTTTCTCCGGCACCAATCCTGCGCCCTCGCAACCCGTACCAGGCCCGGGCGGAGCGCAACCCTGGAGCGGCGAGGACGGCGCCTCCGGCCATCCGCTGATGACGGCCGCCGCGATCCGCGAGGCTGCCGGCAATTTCGACAATTGCGTTGCCGGGATGTGGCCCGATGCCGCACGGCGCGGCATCACCCAGGACAATTTCCAGCGCTTCACCGCAGGGCTCAGCCCCGATCTACGCATCATGGACCTGATGGACTCGCAGCCGGAGTTCACAAAATCGATCTGGGATTATCTCGACATCCTTGTGAACGACAACCGCCTCGCCAAGGGCCGCGAGGTGCTCGCCAAATACAAGGCGCAGTTCGATGCCACCGAAAAGGCCACCGGCGTCGATCGCTACATCATCGCCTCGATCTGGGGCATCGAGTCCAATTATTCGACGCAAATGGGCGACCGCAGCGTGCTGCAATCGACCGCGACGCTCGCCTGCATCGGCCGCCGCCAGGCCTATTTCAAGGATGAATTCCTCTCCGCATTGGAGATCCTCAACCGCGGCGATCTCCGTCCGGAGCAGATGCGCGGTTCCTGGGCCGGCGCCTTCGGCCCGACTCAGTTCATGCCGACCGCGTTCAAGCGCTTTGCCGTCGACGGCGACGGCGACGGCCGGCGCGACGTCGTCGACAATCCCACCGACCTGATTGCCTCCACCGCCAACAATCTGAAGAAGGACGGCTGGCAGTCCGGCCAGACCTGGGGCTTCGAGGTCGTGGTGCCGCAAGGGTTCAACTACATGCTCGCCGACCGCGCCAAGGCGCAGACGATTACGCAGTGGGAGAAGCTCGGGCTGAAGCGAGCAACCAACCAGCCCTTCCCGCACCCAGCGGAGAAAGCCTATCTGCTGGCGCCGGCTGGCGCGCAGGGCCCGGGCTTCCTGATGCTGCAGAACTACCGCGTCATCATGAAGTACAACCCGGCCGAGGCCTATGCGCTGGCCATCGGCCATTTCGCCGACCGCCTGCGTGGGGGACAGCCCTTTGTGCAGCCCTGGCCGCGTCAGGAGCGCGAGCTGTCCCGCACCGAGCGGCTGGAACTGCAGCAGCTTCTGGCCCAGCGCGGGTTCTACAAGGGCACCCCGGACGGCCAGTTCGGCGGCCAGACAAGGGAAGCCCTGCGCAATTTCCAGGCCTCGATGGGGATCCCTGCGGACGGATTTGCCTCCTCCGACGTGCTGGACCGGCTGCGCGGGCGGTAAAATCGCGCCGAAAGTAACCCTGAACAGGGATTTTGCCCGGCGGCCTTGACGGGGGCGGCTGTTCCCCGGTGTATGGCGCCAGAATTCGTCAAAAATCCGCAACGGAATCTGCCCGTTTGGCGCCCGATTCCGTTATTATATCGAGCCTATTCCAGACCCCATTGCGCGCGGCCGAGATCGCATGTCGAAGAAGTCCCTGTTCAAGGCGCTGACCGAGACCGGCCCGCTGATCGCGCTGGGGACGGCGCTTGCGATATTGGTCTCGGTCGCGGGACCCGCGTCCGCGCAGTTCTTCAACTTCCCCGGCTTCGGCGGCCCGCCGCAGCGCTCGGCCCCGCCGCCGCGCCAGGGCGGCGGAGGCGGATGGTTCGGCGGCGACTTCTTCGCGCCGTTCCAGCAGCAACAGCAGCAGGCCCCGCGCCAGGATTTTTCGCGCGCGCCGGCACCGGCCAAGCGCGACACCACGCCTGACAAGAACGTGCTGGTGATCGGCGACGCCATGGCCGACTGGCTCGCCTACGGCCTGGAAGATGCCTATAGCGAGCAGCCCGACATGGGCGTGATCCGCAAGCACAAGACCACGTCCGGCCTGATCAAGTATCAGCCGAAGGGCGAGCTCTCGGACTGGACGGCGGCGGCGAAGGGCATTCTCGAGACCGAGAAGCCCGACGTGATCGTCGTCATGCTCGGCCTCAACGACCGCATCGCGATCCGCGAGCCCGTCGCCGAAAAATCCGACAAGGCCTCGGACAAGGACAAGAAGAACGACAAGGGCGCGCGCGCCAAGCAACCGGCCAAGCCCGGCGATGCCAAGCCCGGCGATACCGCTGCGAAGCCTGACGACAAGCCGGCAGATGCCGACCTGCCGCAGGATGACGCCGACAATGCCGACACGCCGGCGGCCGCGCCGGAAAAGACGGCGCGCAATCCGAACGGCCTCTATGAATTCCGCGACGAACGCTGGGTCGAGCTCTACACCAAGAAGGTCGAGGAGCTGGCCAATGTGCTCAAGGCCAAGGGCGTGCCGGTGCTCTGGGTCGGCCTGCCCGCGATCCGGGGACAGAAGGGGACGGCCGACATGCTGTTCCTGGATTCGCTCTATCGCGAGGGCGCGGCCAAGGCCGGCATCACCTATGTCGATGTCTGGGACGGTTTCGTCGACGAGGCCGGCCGCTTCCTGCAGAAGGGCCCGGATTTCGAAGGCCAGATCCGCCAGCTCCGCAGCTCCGATGGAGTCTATTTCACCAAGCCGGGCGCACGAAAACTCGCCCATTATGTCGAACGCGAGATCACGCGCCTGCTGGCGGGACGCTCCGGCCCGATCGCGCTGCCGAGCGAGCCTGCGACGCCCGACACCAGCGCCGAGCCCGGCAAGCCCGCGCCGCGTCCGCTGGCCGGCCCGATCGTGCCGCTGGTCGCGGCCTCGATCTCGACCGATCAATTGCTGGGCGGCCCGGGCTCGCGTCCCGCCGCCGTCGATGCGCTCGCTGCGAAGACGATGGTGAAGGGTGAGCCGCTAACGGCGCCCGCAGGCCGCGCCGACGATTATGCCTGGCCGCGCCGCGAGGTCGGCCGCGAGCAGGCCAAGGGCGATACGCCGATGGCGGCGACGACGCCTGACGGCAACGCCGCTTCTCCCACTGCATCATCGGGAGCGGCCGCTGCGATCGCCCCGCCCAAGCTCGCGCCGAAGAAGCCGCCGGTGGTGCAGCAGCCGACGCAGGCGACGCCGTCATTCCGGGATTTCTTCGGCTTCGGCTCGCCGCAGCCGGCACCGGGGCCGCGGCAATTGGCACCGGCGCCCGGGCCGCGCAATCCGAACCCGAACCCCGCGATTCCGCGTCCGCCGGGTAATGTCGGGCGATCGGCGGAAGTGATCCGATAGTCGATCTCGTGTCCCGGACGCGGCGCAGCACCTCTTGGTGATGCGACGCAGAGCCGGGACCCAGCATCTACTTCAAAAGAATGGGCCCCGGCTCAGCAACGCGGCGTTACACGCCGCATTGCGTCCGGGGCACGAGAGACGGGCCAGCAGGCTCAGCCGTAATAGCGCCAGCGCGGCGGCGGACGGCGGGCGGGGCGCGACATCAAAAGCGCGAGCGCAAAGCCGATGCCGCCGGCCACGAGCAGCGCGCCGAGCGGGTTGTCCCGCACTTTCTTCGACAGCGCCTGCGTGCCGTCGCGGAAGGTATCGCCGCTGTTCTCATAGGCGTCCTTGGCATAGCTCGTCGCGATGTCCGCGGCATCCTTGGCGTGGCCGTAGAGATTCTGCACGGTGCCTGCAGCTTCGCGCACCTTGCCCGACGCCTGCGTCTGCGCGTCGCCTGCGAGATCTCCGACCGCGCCTTCCGCGCGTCCGGCGAATTCCTTGGCTGATCCGACAATCCGATCCGTGTCCATGATGCCTCCTCCTCGGGGGTCAGCCCAAGTAACCGATCAGGAGCAGCGCAGTTCCACGGCGATTAGAGAATGAGCCCACCATCGACGACCAGCGTCTGGCCGATGATGTAGGACGACAACGGCGAGGCCAGGAACAGCGCCGCGCCCGCCATGTCGGCCGGCGTGCCCAGTCGCCGCAGCGGAATGCGTGAAAGTGCACCTTCGAGCCGCTTGGGATTGTCGGTCGTCACCTTCGTCATCTTGGTGTCGACGAGACCGGGCGCGATGCCATTGACGCGGATGCCGTCCTCGGCCCAGGCCTCGCCGAGCGTGCGCGTCAATCCAACCGCGCCGGTCTTCGAGGCGTTGTAGGCGGGATTGCCCATGGTGGAATGATAGGCCGCGGTCGAGGACACCATGATCAACGCGCCCTTGGCATCCCGCAACATGGAATGAAACCGCGTCGCGCAAGCCATCAGGCTCATCAGATTGACCTCGACGACCTTGCGGAAGCCAGCCATCTCGAATTCGCCGCGGCGATAGATCACCGCGCCCTGCGCGAGCACCAGGATGTCAAGGCGATCGAACGACGGCTTGAATGCTTCGATCGCAGCGGCATTGCTGACGTCGAGCTGCGCATAGGAAAGACCGGCGAGATCGGAGCCTTCTTCAGCCGAATATTCCGCTGCGTGAGCGCGCGTGCCGCAAACGGCGACAGAAGCGTCCCTGGCGCGAAAGGCCTGCGCGATGCCGTTGCCGATGCCGCTGGAACCGCCGACGACCAGCACCTGCTTGCCCGAAAAATCCAGCTCGTTCACCATCGCGGCCTCCCCTTTTGTTTTGCTTGTTTGACCTGTCTGCGGATCGATGCCAGCCTTGTCAATCTCATAACAACAAGCAAGACGCCGCGAGGAAACAGCATGTCCGAGTTCAGGGAGCTCAGCCGGTCCGTGAAGGGCCTGACCGTTCTCGTCACGGGCGCAGCGAGCGGCATGGGGCTTGCGACCGCACGCGTGTTCGCGAGTGAGGGCGCGAACGTCGCCGTCACCGATTATGACGAGCATGGCGCGCAAGCCGTCGCCAAGGAGATCGCGGCGAGCGGCGGATCAGCGAAGGCGTGGAAGCTCGATGTCGCCGACGGCGGCGAGATCAAGCGCGTGGTCAATGACGTCGCCGCGCATTTCGGCGGACTCGATATCGTCGTCAACAATGCCGGCATCTCCGTGCGCGTCGCAATCGACGACGAGACGTATGAAGACGCCTGGGCCAAAGGCATCGCCGTGATGCTGACCGCGCATCCGCGCATCATCCGCGCCGCGCTGCCGCATTTGCGCAAGTCGAAGAGCCCGCGCATCGTCAACATCGCCTCCACCGAGGCGCTCGGCGCCACCGCATTGCACAGCCCCTATTCAGCGGCGAAGGGCGGCGTTGCGAGCCTCACCCGCTCGCTGGCGGTCGAGCTCGGCCGTGAAGGCATCACCGTCAACTGCATCTGCCCGGGCCCGATCCGCACCGCCATCACCGAGCGCATTTCCGAGGAGCACAAGACCATCTACGCCAAGCGCCGCACCGCACTCGGCCGCTATGGCGCCCCTGAAGAGGTCGCGCATATGACGCTCAGCCTGTGCCTGCCCGCGGCGTCGTTCCTCACCGGCGCAGTGATCCCGGTCGACGGCGGGCTGATGGCGCGCAACGCGTGACAGGCATCCAAGGGGCGTAGCCCGGATGAGCGAAGCGACATCCGGGACTTTGCGCGCACCGTTCCCGGGTATCGCTGCGCTCACCCGGGCTACGGGCTGCCATGCACGCCGCGCGTTGACAACTCCCGGTGCGGGAGTAGCTTTTTCACCGACAGAACGGGACCAACCGTTCGCGGCACGCGGGAGAGAACGTCATGACAATCGCCATCCGGCAGCTTCAAAAACATTTTGTCGGCGAGGTGTCCGGCCTCGATCTGCGCAAGCGCCTCACGGAGGTTGAGGCGCGCGAGGTCGAGGCTGCCATGGACAGGTATGCGGTGCTCGTCTTCCACGACCAGGACATCAACGACGAGCAGCAGATGGCCTTCGCGCTCAACTTTGGCCAGCGCGAGGATGCGCGCGGCGGCACCGTGACCAAGGAGAAGGATTACCGGCTGCAGTCCGGCCTCAACGACGTCTCCAATCTCGGCAAGGACGGCAAGCCGCTGGCGAAGGACAGCCGCGCGCATCTGTTCAATCTCGGCAACTGCCTGTGGCATTCCGACAGCTCGTTCCGCCCCATTCCGGCAAAATTCTCGCTGCTGTCCGCGCGGGTGGTGAATCCGAAGGGCGGCAACACCGAATTCGCCGACATGCGCGCGGCCTATGACGCGCTGGACGAGGAGACCAAGGCGGAGATCGAGGACCTCGTCTGCGAGCACTCGCTGATGTATTCGCGCGGATCGCTCGGCTTCACCGAATATACCGACGAGGAAAAGGAGATGTTCAAGCCGGTGCTGCAACGCCTGGTGCGGACGCATCCCGTGCATCGCCGCAAGTCGCTGTATCTCTCATCGCATGCCGGCAAGGTCGTCGGCATGAGCGTGCCGGAGGGACGCCTCCTGCTGCGCGATCTCAACGAGCACGCGACGCAAGGCGAATTCGTCTACGTCCACAAATGGAAGCTGCATGACCTCGTGATGTGGGACAACCGCCAGACCATGCACCGCGTCCGCCGCTACGACCAGTCGCAACCGCGCGACATGCGCCGGGCGACGGTTGCGGGCACCGAGCCGACGGTGCAGCAGCAGGCGGCGGAGTAGGCGCGACACACACCGCTGTCGTCCCGGACAAGCGTAGCTTCTGGCAACGCGTGGCGTTGTCCAGAACGGAGCGCAGATCCGGGACCCATAACCACAGGGCGTGGTTTGGCGAAGACTCGTGGTGACTGGCCTGCCTCAAACTCCGCCCCGGGGGTATGGGTCCCGGATCTGCGCGCGCTTGAGGCGCGCTTGTCCGGGACGACAGCGGTGGATGGGCAGCGCCGTTGATTCCTCTTCGTCGTCCTGGACCAGCGAGCCGAGCGAGCGCCGATCCAGGACCCATTACCACCGGGCGCAGTTTGGCGAAGGCTTGTTGCTACCAGCCTGCCTCAAACAACGCCCTGGGGTAATGGGTCCTGGCTTTCGCCAGGACGACACCGGTGGTTGATGCGAGCAGCTACGCGTGTCCCGCCTCGTTCGAGAGCATGCCGGGGTCGATGCCTATCTTGCGGAGGGCGCGGCCGTACTTCTCGTCGACATCGTCGCCGAAGATCAGGTCGGTGTCCGCATCGCAGTGCAGCCAGCCGTTGCTCTGGATCTCGGTCTCGAGCTGGCCCGGCGCCCAGCCGGCATAGCCGAGCGCGAGGATGGCGTGCTTGGGGCCGGAGCCGTTGGCGATCGCGCGCAGGATGTCGACGGTCGCGGTGAGGCAGACGCCGTCATCGATCCGCAGCGTCGCGTTCTCGATGTAGAAATCGCTGGAATGCAGCACGAAGCCGCGGCCGGTATCGACCGGCCCGCCGCGCAGCACCTTCATGCTTTCGGCATTCTCCGGCAGCTTGATGTGCTCGCCCTTCTTGATGATGCCGAGCTGCTGCAACAGCTCGGGGAAGTCGATGCTGCCGGCGGGATGGTTGACGATGATGCCCATGGCGCCTTCCGCCGAATGAGCGCAGAGATAGATCACCGAGCGCTCGAAACGCGGATCACCCATCACGGGCATCGCGATCAGGAGACGGCCGTCGAGATAACCGGCCGAGTTCGGAAGCGCGGGACCCGCCTTGCGGGTGCTTTCGCCCGTCCTCTTGCCTGTGGGAGCCATCGGTGAAGCACTCCGGTTTCAATTCCTATCCTGATGTCGGACCTGGCCGCTGTCAAATCAAGGCTTGCAGAGATTTGATTCGAGTGCATCCATCACAAGCAATTCAATGGTTTGCCTAGGTGTGACCCTGTAAAGACCTGCTATGCTGACAAGAGTTCCCCTGCGTGCGGCGATTGGCGTCGCGACAACCCTGCTTGCGTCGGCGCTTGCCGCACGCGCCGACGACGCCTCGCCCTGGCAGCGCGACGGACATTCCGCAGTGCGGCTGCTGGCGGGATCGCGCAGCGGCGCCGTGCTGCTCGGCGGTATCGCCTTCCAGCTCCAGCCGGGCTGGAAGACCTATTGGCGCATGCCCGGCGATTCCGGCGTTCCGCCGCGGTTCGACTTCTCGAAATCAGAAAATGTCGAAGCGGTGACGGTGATGTGGCCGGCGCCGCTGAAGTTCGACGACGGCGCGGGCGGCCATTCGATCGGCTATCACGACCAGATCGTGCTGCCCCTGCGCATCGTCGCCAAGTCCGCAGACAAGCCGGTGACGCTGCGTGCCGAGATCAACTACGCCGTGTGCGAAAAACTTTGCATTCCTGTCGAGGCCAGCGCCGAGCTCGGCTTCAACAGCGTCGCATCGACCGAGGACGCGAACTTGCGTGCCGCGCTCGACACCGTGCCCAAGCCCGCCACGATCGGCGATCCCAATCCGCTCACCATCCGCGACATCAAGCGCGACGGGGCCAAGAATGTGGTGGTCGACGTGATTGTGCCTGATGGCCGCAACGTCAATCTGTTCGTCGAAGGGCCGACGCCCGACTGGTCGTTGCCGATCCCCGCGCCGGTCGAGCCCAGCCCGCCCGGCGTGAAGCGCTTCTCATTTGAGCTCGACGGGCTACCGCCGGGCGCCAAGGCCGAGGGCGCAGCGCTGAAGTTCACGCTGGTTGGACCGGAGAAGTCGTACGAGTTCAATACGAACCTGGAATGATGTTTCCCGATCGTCCCGCTCCCGTGCATAATTGCACACGAGAACGTGTACTCGAGAAGGCGCAGACGTCAGCCCCTGACGCTCAGGCGAAAATCTTACGATCAGCCAGAGCATTACTGTTCCTGGACCCAGAGCAGTCCCAATTTTAGCGATGCCGAAGCAACATGGTCAGTCTCGCAAGCGTCGTATAGGCTCTGTCAAACGTGGCATTCAGCGCCACGTCAAACCACAAGGAGCAAGCCATGATGAATCCAAGGATTCTTGGCGCGGCCGTGGTTGCGGCATCCGCCTTGTTCAGTTCTGCTGCACCAGCGCAGTGGGCCCAATCCAATCCGGACCTCTGCCAAGCTGAATTCGCCAACTGCACCGGTCTTGGAACCGGCAGTCCCCCCACCGCCCCTCGGTATCGGCAAGCATCTCGTCGAACGGCGTATCAACAGCCGGCGCCAGTAGGCGCTCCCGCCGCCGGCAGCTGGGGCAATCCCGGCGGCTGGGGCAATTCCTACGCCATGTATGGCGGCGGCGGCGGCGGTTACGGCTGGAACGGCAGCTGGTCTCAATATGCCGCCCGCAACGGCATCGTCTGCAGGCCTGGCACCCTTTACAAGGGGGCTGACGGTCGCCAGCATCTCTGCCAATAGCCCATCTGCTCTGAGAGGTTACAACAGGCGGCCCCAAAGGGCCGCCTGTTGCATGCCGCGCCCTGACGCCGAACCAATTCATGCGTACGCGCCGTAGGCCGGGACAACATCGTTGACCCAACCGTATCTTAACGAATGGTTGCTAGGTCAAGGGCTGCCGCAGCATGCGGAACGCTTGGTGCGGGACGCTTGGGGACCTCAACGTGGCCGTGATGGATGCAGAGCCAGCAACGACCGGACCGGCCGGACTGATCGCGCGACTGCGCGGCAAGCTGACGGGCGGATCGAGCGAGGCGTCGCTGACGCGGCGGCTGGCGGGCACCATCTTCATCATCCGCGTCATCAGCGCCGGCCTTGCCTATGTCTCGCAGGTGCTGCTCGCGCGGTGGATGGGCACCTCCGACTACGGCATCTACGTCTATGTCTGGACCTGGGTGCTGCTGCTCGGCAGCATGATGGATCTCGGCATCTCGGCCTCCGCGCAAAAGATCATTCCGGAGTACCGCGCCAATGGCGAGCAGGCGCTGCTGCGCGGCTTCCTCTCCGGCAGCCGCTGGCTGACCTTTGCCGCCTCCACGCTGGTGTCGCTCGGCCTTGCCGGCATCGTAAAACTGCTGTCGCCCTGGATCGATCCGGCCGAGGTGCTGCCGCTCTATATCGGCTGCATGACGCTGCCGGCCTTCGTCGTCGCCAACACCCAGGACGGCATCGCGCGCTCGCATGACTGGATGCAGCTCGGCCTGATGCCGCAATTCATCATCCGCCAGGCGCTGATCATCGGCATCACGGGCGCGGCCTTCCTGCTCGGCTATCATCTCGGCGCGGTCGCCGCGATGGCCGCGAGCCTCGGTGCAGTGTGGATCGCGATGAGCGGGCAGATGGTGGTGCTGAACCGCAAGCTCGCCGATCACATCACACCCGGACCGAAGGCCTATGACGTCAGCGGCTGGCTTGCCGTCTCGCTGCCGATCCTGCTGGTGGAGAGCTTCTACTTGCTCCTCTCCTACACCGACGTGCTGGTGCTGCAGCAGTTCCGCCCGTCCGACGAGGTTGGCGTCTATTTCGCCGTGGTGAAGACGCTGGCGCTGGTCTCGTTCATCCACTACGCGATGTCGGCGACAACGGCGCATCGCTTCGCGGAATACAACGCCAGCGGCGACAAGGCGCGCCTGTCGGCCTATGTCGCGCACGCCATCAACTGGACGTTCTGGCCGTCGCTTGCGGCGACCATCGTGCTGCTCGCGCTCGGCAAGCCGCTGCTCTGGCTGTTCGGGCCGCAATTCGTGATCGGCTACGACATCATGTTCGTCGCCGCGATCGGCCTCGTGGTGCGCGCGGCGATCGGCCCGGTCGAGCGCCTGCTCAACATGCTCGGCGAGCAGAAAATCTGCGCGCTGGCCTATGCGCTGGCCTTCGTGATGAACCTCGTGCTCTGCATCGCGCTGGTGCCGCGCTACGGCGGCCACGGCGCGGCGGCCGCGACCTCGTTCTCGCTGACCTTCGAGACGGTGCTGCTGTTCTGGATCGTGCGGCAGCGCCTCGGCCTGCACGTGCTGGCGTTTGGACGCTAGCTGTCAGCTTGAGGTGATTGGAAAGCTCTTCGGCATCTGATATAATCAGCCTCATGGCTGCAAGCGATCTGCGAAACCTTCTGGAACGTGCCCAGGCTTGGCCTGAAGAGGCCCAGAACGAGCTGGTTGCGATTGCTAGCGAAATCGAGAGCGAGCTGCTCGGCGGCGAATATGTGGCGACACAAGAAGAATTGCGGAGTATCGACGCGGCCTTAGCCTCCATAGATCGCGGCGAATTCGCCACGGATGCCGAGGTCGCGGAGGTCTTCGCGAAATTTCGGCGCGGATGAGGGTCGTCTGGACCCGAGAGGCGCTTGCTGACCTCGCAGACATCGCGACCTATTATGCCAGCAACGCCAGCCCAGCGATCGCCGACGCCATCGGACAAAGATTTGCTGATGTCATCGAGCGCGTCCGGGGGCGCCTTTCTCATCGCCACGGGTCACACACCGTTCCCAGGTCCGCGTGGTAACGGTCGTCCGCCATCCGTTTCGGATATTTTACCGTGTCAGTGGCGAGGTCATTCATATCGTCCACATCCGCCACACGTCACGGCGGCCCCTCGCGGGGCTGAACGAGCCGGAAAGGCAATATGCTTCACCTCGGACCTGAGCACGGCTGTTTCGCAGCAGGCCCGGGAAAGAGGTGAAACACCCATCGAGCCTTCCGGCGCAGCATGATTTTTCTTATTCTGTCCAAGTAGTTGCGCCCTAGGGAAACTTTATTCTACGTCATATTGCCCAACTGACGAGATAAACCTAAGATTCCCCGGACCATGATTGATCCACTCTACGTCGCCTCCGGATTCGGCGTCGGCCTGCTTGTCGGGATGACCGGCGTGGGTGGCGGCTCGTTGATGACGCCGCTGCTGATCCTGCTGTTCGGCGTCCATCCCTCCACCGCCGTCGGCACCGACCTGCTCTACGCCGCCGCCACCAAGACCGGCGGCAGCATCGTGCATGGCTGGTCTCGCAGCGTGCACTGGCCGGCGGTGCTGCGGCTCGCCTGCGGCAGTATTCCGGCCAGCGCGCTGACGCTGTTGGTGCTGTGGAAGCTCGATCTCAAAAGCGATACCGAGCGCAGCTTGGTCAATTTGGTGCTGTGCTTCGCGCTTCTGCTGACCGCCACGTCGCTGATCTTCCGCAAGGCGATCATGGAGCGCTACCGCAGGACGCTGGAGCGGGTCGACGAGCGCACCACGGCGATCGCGACCGTTATCACCGGCATCGTGCTCGGCGTGCTGGTGTCGATTTCGTCGGTCGGCGCCGGCGCGGTCGGCGTCACCGTGCTGCTGCTGCTCTACCCGCGCCTGCCGATGGCGACCATCGTCGGCTCCGACATCGCCCATGCCGTGCCGCTGACCCTGGTCGCGGGCGTCGGGCACTGGGCGCTCGGCGATGTCGACTGGGGCCTGATGGGCGTGCTGCTGCTGGGCTCGCTGCCCGGCATCATCGTCGGCAGCTACAGCGCGACGCGCGTCCCCGAGACGGTGCTGCGCCTGACGCTTGCCAGCGTACTGTTCGTGGTCGCCGGCAAGATCATGTTCGCCGAGCTGAACCTGTCGTCGGCATTCGTGACAGCGCTGGCCTGGACGCATTGAGCGGGGAACGGCCGCCTCGTTCTCGATGCCGTAGGGTGGGCAAAGCGAAGCGTGCCCACCGTCTCTCTCAATCGCGGAATGGTGGGCACGGCGCTACGCGCCTTTGCCCACCCTATGGCACCGAGTGCCTACTCCGCGGTCCAGCCGCCGTCGATCGACAGGTTGGTGCCGGTGATCTGCGCGGCATCGTCGCTGCACAGAAACAGCGCGAGGGCGGCGACCTGCTCGGAGGTGACGAACTCCTTGGTCGGCTGCGCGTCAAGCAGCACGTCGTTGATGACCTGTTCGCGCGTCAGGCCGCGCGCCTTCATCGTGTCGGGGATCTGCTTCTCCACCAGCGGGGTCCAGACATAGCCGGGGCTGATGCAGTTGCAGGTGATCTTGTGGGTCGCGACCTCCAGCGCCACGGTCTTGGTCAGGCCGGCGATGCCGTGCTTGGCCGACACGTAGGCCGACTTGAAGGGCGAGGCGACCAGCGAGTGCGCTGATGCCGTATTGATGATGCGGCCCCAGCCCTTCTTCTTCATGCCGGGCACCGCGGCGCGGATGGCATGGAAGGCCGAGGACAGGTTGATCGCGATGATCTGGTCCCACTTCTCCGGCGGGAATTCCTCGATCGGCGAGACAAACTGGATGCCGGCATTGTTGACGAGGATGTCGACCGAGCCGAACGACTTCTCGCCGAGCGCGATCATCCCGGCGATCTCGGCGGGCTTGGTCATGTCGGCGGGCGAATAGACCGCCTTGACGCCGAAATCCGACTCGATCTTGGCGCGCTCCTTCTCGATGTCCTCCGGGGAGCCGAAGCCGTTGATGACGACGTTGGCACCGGCGGCGGCAAAGGCGCGCGCATAGGCGAGCCCGATGCCGCTGGTCGAACCGGTCACGACGGCGTTCTTGCCTGAGAGACTACCCATGTTCTTCGCTCCTTTTTGGCGGGGGCGCGGTGACGTCCCCCGTGAGATCGTAGGTCACCATGGTCTCGCCGGATTGCGGCTCGTCCAACCGGTCCTTGTGGCGCATCGACAGGTGCACGTCGCGCACGCCGGCTTCCCAATGCTCGACCATGGCGACATGCGAGAAGTCGTAGTCCTTGGACGAGGATTCGTAGTTCTTGCTCCGATAGATCAGGTGGACCACCGTGACAGTGCTGTCACGTGCTGCCTTGGCAAGGAATTCGACGGAAGGGTCGTTCTTGAGATAATCGGGCAATTTGGAAATCAGGTCGCGCACGGCCCGGCGGGCATTGTGGATCTGCTTGTTCTTGTCCGTATTCATGCGCGTGCGGCTGGAGAAGCGGATGTCCTTCTCGCGTTCGGTCGCCTCGAGCAGCGAATTCGGCAAATCGCCGCGCGCCGAAAACAGGTCGACCTGGAAGATCAGCATGTCGCGCGCAAGCTCCGCGTCGAGCACGTAGTCGAGCGGAGTGTTGGAGGCGATGCCGCCGTCCCAATAGTGCTCGCCGTCGATGATCACGGACGGAAAGCCCGGCGGCAGCGCGCCGGAGGCCATGATGTGCTCGGGGCCGATCTTCTTGCCGAGCTTCTTGAACTCGTAATTGTCGAAATATTTGAAGTTGCCCGAGGTGACGCCGACCGCGCCGACCGAGAAGCGCGTCTTGAGGTCGTTGATGCGATCGAAATCGACCAGCCGCTCCAGCGTCTTCTTCAGCGGCGCGGTGTCGTAATAGCTTTCCGCTTCGGGATGGCCCGGCGGCCACATCGGGGCGGGCGGAACGCGCGGCACGAAGAAGCCGGGCACGCCGAAGGTGGCGATCAGCGCCGCACTCGTGGAGTTGAACAGCTCGCGGCTGTGATCGCTCTTGCCGACCGGCTTCCACGGCACCGGCGCCGAGACCATTTCCCAGAATTCCTTCAGCCGCTTGACGCGGGTGAGGCCTTCATTGCCGGCGATGATGGCGGCGTTGATCGCGCCGATGGAGATGCCGGCGACCCATTCCGGCTCGAAGCCGTAGCCGCACAGCGCCTGATAGGCGCCGGCCTGATAGGAGCCGAGCGCACCGCCGCCCTGCAGGACCAGGACGCGTTGCGCATTCGCGGGGACGCTGGCGGATTCCGGACTGTGATCGGTCATGAGGGAACAATAGCAAAAGGCGAGCCACCGTGGCGACACTCGGCCGCGGCGTCAATGCATCCCGGGATCAAGTCTGGCTTATCGGGGCTCGGTCGAGGCCAGGATCATGGTCCAGAACACCTTGTACTTGGTGCCCGGAGCATAGCTCGCGGCAATGCCCAATTTTGTGACACCGCCCTTGAGCATGTTGGCGCGGTGCGGAGGCGAGTCGCGCCAGCCGGAAAACGCTTCCGCCAGCGTATGATAGCCGGCCGAGACGTTCTCGACGGCAACCGTGGCCGGATAGCCGCCGGTGGCAAGGCGCTTGGCCAGCGGCGCGCGGACGTCGTGGTCCATCTTGTTGGCGGCCGCCATGGCCTGGGACTGGGATTCGGCGAGCCGCATCAGATCAGGGTCGATCACGACCGTGCCGAGCATGTTGTTCTGGCGGTATTGCGAAATCATCACCGCGGCGGCCTGCGCGTCGAGCTTGGCGCCCGGGACCGCCATGTCCGTATACATCGACGGCTGCTGGACCGGTGCTTCGTTGCCGGCGCAGCCGGCGAGCAGCAAAGTGACGAGAATTGCGGCCGCAGCGCGCATGAATCGAGGCCCCCAATGAGGGGGCCGTTGTTGCATACCAACCGTGGCTGAAAGGTGAATTTTGAGGAAAATCGTAGCTGTCGTTCCGGGGCGCGCGCCAGCGCGAACCCGGAATCTCGCGCCACAATCTCCAGATTCCGGGTCCGATGCTCCGCATCGCCCCGGAATGACGGCACCTTAGCCCGCAAATATCCGGTAGCGGCGGGGATTGAGGCCGATGGTGTCGCCGGCGCGCAGTTCCTTGTCGCGGGGGGCGTCGATCTCGATGGTTTCGCCGCCTGACAGCGCGACCTCGGCCCGCAGCACCGGGCCAAAATTGCGGACATGCTGGACCGCGCCCTCGAAGGCGCCGCTGCCGGGCGGGCCGACCAGCATGTCATGTCGCCGTACGAACAGCTTTGACGCGCCAGACGCCAGGCCCTCCGCCGCGAGCTGAAGCGGCTGGTCGCCGAGCCTGATCACGCCGCCATCGACCTGGACCGGCAGCTCGATGGACTCGCCGATGAAGCCGTGGACGAAGGCGGTCGCCGGGGTCTCATAGACATCGTCGGGCGAGCCGATCTGCTCGATCCGGCCCTTGTCCATCACCACGACGCGGTTGGCGACTTCGAGCGCCTCTTCCTGGTCGTGGGTGACGAAGATCGAGGTGACATTGATCTCATGGTGCAGCGAGCGCAGCCATCTGCGCAGTTCTTTCCGCACCTTGGCATCGAGCGCACCAAAGGGCTCGTCGAGCAGCAGGATGCGCGGCTCGATCGCGAGCGCGCGGGCGAGCGCGATGCGCTGACGCTGGCCGCCGGAGAGCTGGCTCGGATAGCGATCGGCGAGCCAGTCGAGCTGCACGAGGTCCAGCAGCTCCTTGACGCGCGCACGGATCGTCGCTTCGTCCTTGCGCACCGCGCGCGGCTGCACGCGCAGGCCGAAGGCGACGTTCTCGAACACCGTCATGTGGCGGAACAGCGCGTAGTGCTGGAACACGAAGCCGACGTGGCGTTCGCGGGCTCCTTGCGCCAGCGCGTCCTCGCCGTTGAAGGAAACTTCGCCGGAGTCGGGCCAGTCGAGGCCGGCGATGATCCGCAGCAACGTTGTCTTGCCGGAGCCAGAGGGCCCGAGCAGCGCCAGCAATTCGCCGTTGTCGACCTTGAGGTCGACGCCGTCGAGCGCGGCAAAGGTGCCGAACTTCTTGACGAGATTTTTGGCTTCAATGGTCACTTGCGTCTTCTCCTTCATCGAGATGACGTTCGAGGACGGTTTTTGCGATCAGCGTGATCAGCGCCAGCATCGCCAGCAGCGAGGCGATCGCGAAGGCGGCGACGAACTGGTATTCGTTGTAGAGAATCTCGACCAGCAGCGGCATGGTGTTGGTCTCGCCGCGGATGTGGCCGGAGACGACCGAGACCGCGCCGAACTCGCCCATCGCGCGCGCGTTGCAGAGCAGGACGCCGTAGAGCACGCCCCATTTGATGTTGGGCAGCGTGACGCGGAAGAAGGTCTGCAGGCCCGAGGCGCCGAGCGAGATCGCGGCCTCCTCCTCCTGCGTGCCCTGCTCCTGCATCAAGGGGATCAGCGCGCGCGCCACGAAGGGGAAGGTGACGAAGGTGGTCGCAAGCGCGATGCCCGGCACAGCGAACAGGATCTGGATGTCGTGGTCGCGCAGCCAGCTGCCGAAATAGCCCTGCGCGCCGAACAGCAGCACGAAGACGAGGCCCGAGATCACCGGACTCACGGAGAACGGCAGGTCGATCAGCGTGATCAGGAAGGTCTTGCCCTTGAACTCGAACTTGGCGATCGCCCAGGCGGCGACGAGGCCGAACACGAGATTGAGGCCGACCGAGATCGCCGCGACAATCAACGTCAGCTTGATCGCCGCCATCGCCTCCGGCTCGGCGAGCGCGGCGAGATAGGCGAGAATGCCGCGCGAAAATGCCTGCGCGAACACCACGACCAGCGGCAGCACGACGAAGACGGTGAGGAACAGCACCGCCAGCGTGATGATGGCGATGCGCACCGCGCGCGCCTCGGTGCGGAGGGTGTCGCGCGCGGCCGCCGCATGTGCGCGCGCCTTTTCACGTGCCTTGGCATCGGAAGCCGAGAGCGACACGGCATCTGCGATCTGCATCGTCATCGCGTCCCCCTCAGCGCGCCGGGATCCGGCTCTGCGCCCAGCGCTGGAGCCGGTTGACGGCGAAGATGACGACGAAGGACACGACGAGCATGACCACCGCGATGGCGGTCGCATCGGCATAGCGAAACTCTGAGAGCCGGATCACGATCAAGAGCGGCGCGATCTCGGAAACGTTGGGCAGATTGCCGGCGATGAAGATCACCGAGCCGTATTCACCCACCGCGCGCGCGAAGGCGAGCGCGAGGCCCGTAAGCAGCGCTGGCGCGAGCGAGGGCAGGATCACGCGAATGATGGTCTGCCAGCGGCTGGCCCCCAGGCTGCCCGCGGCCTCCTCGATCTCGGGGTCGAGATCCTGGAGCACCGGCTGCACGGTGCGCACCACGAAGGGGATGCCGATGAAGATCATGGCGACGAAGATGCCGACCGGCGTGAACGCCACCTTGATGCCGAGCGCGGCGAGTGGTGCACCCAACCACCCCTTCTCGGCGAACAGCGCGGTCAGCGCGACGCCAGCTACAGCCGTCGGCAGCGCGAAGGGCACGTCGACGATGGCGTCGAAGATGCGCCGGCCGGGGAAGCGGTAGCGCACCAGCGCCCAGACGATGATGCTGCCCATCACCAGATTGACGCAGGCCGCCGCAAAAGCGAGTCCGAAGGAGACCCGGAGCGCATTCAAAGTGCGGCGGCTGGAGAGGATGTTCCAGAACTGCTCGGGGCTGAGCTCGAGCGATTTCAGGAACAGGCCGGCGAGCGGAATCAGGATGATGATCGACAGCCAGGAAAGCGTCAGTCCCATCGTGAGACCGAAGCCCGGCAATGTCCGGCGTCGTGCTGCTAGTGCGCTCACCAGGCCCCCTGCTAAAGCCTCCTACGACAGCGCCCGATCAGTTCTTGTAAATCTGATCAAAAACGCCGCCGTCGGCAAAATGTTCCTTCTGCGCCTTGGTCCAGCCGCCGAAGACGTCGTCGATCGTGAACAGCTCGACCTTGGCGAAAGCGTTTTCATACTTCTTGGCAATCTCGGCATCGCGCGGACGGTAGAAGTTGCGCGCGGCGATCTCCTGACCTTCCTTGGTGTACCAGTACTGAAGGTAGGCGTCGGCGGCGTTGCGTGTGCCCTTCTTGTCGGCAACCTTGTCAACGATTGCGACCGGCGGCTCGGCGAGGATCGACTGCGGCGGCGCTACGATCTGGAATTTTTCCGGACCAAACTCCTTGAGCGCGAGATAGGCCTCGTTCTCCCAGGCGAGCAGCACGTCGCCGACGCCGCGCTCGACGAAGGTCACGGTGGCGCCGCGCGCGCCGGTATCCAGTACCGGAACCTGCTGGTAGAGTTTTCCGATGAAGTCCTTGGCCTTGTCGGCCGAGCCGTACTTCTTCTGCGCAAAGCCCCAGGCGGCGAGATAATTCCAGCGCGCCCCGCCAGAGGTCTTCGGGTTGGGCGTGATCACGGCAACACCGGGCTTGAGCAGATCGTCCCAGTCCTTGATGCCCTTGGGATTGCCCTTGCGCACCAGGAACACGATGGTCGAGGTGTAGGGCGATGAATTCTGCGGCAAGCGCTTCTGCCAATCGGCCGCGGTCAGTCCCTTGTTCGCGATCGCGTCGATGTCGTAGGCGAGCGCCAGCGTCACCACATCGGCCTGCAACCCGTCGATCACCGCGCGCGCCTGCGAACCGCTGCCGCCATGCGACTGCTTGATCTCGACGCTCTTGCCGGTTTCCTTCTGATAGGCGGTCGAGAACGCCTTGTTGAACTCGACGTAGAGTTCTCGCGTCGGATCGTACGACACGTTCAAAAGATTGATGTCAGCGGCGAGAGCCGAGCTTGCCCAAAGCAGTCCTGCAGCGAGCGGAACGATACGGCGCATCATATCCATCTCCATTCACCTCGACGACATCAGCGTCATCGATGGCACGCAGGCATAACTCAGGGCGAAACACTCTCAAGTCAACGGAACCGGATTTTCTTGTTTGCGGCGTTGCAGGCCGACTGTCCTACGAAGTCTTCATCGTATGGATGCCGCATTCTGTCTTCGCCTGGCCGCGCCAGCGACCGGCGCGCGCATCCTCGCCCTCGGCCGTTCTGCTGGTGCAAGGCATACACCCAACCGAGAGGAAACCGGAGGCAGCCAGTGGATGACGCGGCAATTTGGCGCGGACGAAAATCGCTTCGAGTTCTTCGCGCGAGACATTGGCGAAGGGATTGAACTTCAACCTCCCGCCGTCGTCCTCGACGACGGGAATATCAGCGCGTGCATTGCCCTGGAAGCGCTTGCGGCCGTTGAGCCAGGCATCGAACGGCTTCAGCGCGCGCGCCAGCGGCTCGACCTTGCGGATGCGGCAGCAGGCATCGGGATCGGAGAACCAGAGGTCGCGGTCGGGATCTTCGCGCGACAGCGCCTCCTCCGCCGGCTTGATCGAGCGGACGTCCTTGAGGCCCAGCGTCGCGATCAACGTATCACGATAGGCCAGCGTCTCCTCGAACAGCCAGCCGGTGTCGAGGAAGATCACGGGGATCGCGGGATCGACATCCGCCATCACCTTCAAGAGCGTCGCCGATTCCGTGCCGAAGGAGGACACCAGCGCAAGCTTCTCGCGCCCGACCGTCTTCAGCGCCGCGGCGATGACCTCCGCGGGCGAGGCATCGCGCAAGGCGCGATCGAGCTCCGCCGCCGAAGGCAACGCAGACACGGACGAAACCTGAGACGCGATCGCGTTCACGTGCCGACACCCTCGGAGTGACGCAGCTGCATGCGCCGGTGCAGCGCCGTGATGCGGCCGTCGCCGGTCGGCTGGTAGAACACCGAATAGCGCTTTGCGGTCTGCATGAAGGCTTCCGCGTCGGCCTGCTTCTTGACCTCGAAGGAATCGAAGCCGGCGCGCAGCATGAACACGAACTGGTCGCGCAGCACCTGGCCCGTCGCGCGTAGCTCACCGCGATAATTGTAGCGCTCGCGCAGCAGCCGCGCCTGGCTATAGGCGCGCCCATCGCGGAAGCTCGGGAACACCAGCGCGACCGCGGCGATCTTGCCGAGATACGGCACGAGCTCGGCGATGTCGCGATTGTTCGGCCAGATCACGCCGACCTTGCCGGTGCGCTTGAGCAGCGCGTCGGCCTCGCCGAGAAAGCGCTCGGCCGGCACCAGGATGTCGCCGCCCTCGGGCAGCGGGGTGTCGACGGCGAGCTTGACGAAGCTGTCGTCGGCAATCTTTCCGCCGTTAACGAGTGGCATAGACGCGCTCCTTGAAGGGTTCGACGCCGAGGCGCTTCACCGTGTCGACGAACAGCTCTTCCGGCCGCTCGCGCAGCGCAAGATAAGCTTCCACGATGTCCTCGATGACGTCGGCGACCTCGTCGAACTTGACGCCGGGGCCGATCAGATTGCCGAGCGCGGCGTTCTCGTCGGCGCGGCCACCGATGGTGATCTGGTAGACCTCCTCGCCGTTCTTCTCGACGCCGAGAATGCCGATATGGCCGACATGGTGATGGCCGCAGGCATTGATGCAGCCGGAGATGTTGATGTGGAGACGGCCGATCAGGTTGGCCAGCTCATGATTGGCAAAGCGCCGCGTCAATTCCTGCGCGATCGGGATCGAGCGCGCATTCGCCAGCGAGCAATAGTCGAGGCCCGGGCAGGCGATGATGTCGGTGATCAGGTTGACGTTGGGCGTCGCCAGGCCAAGCTTGTCGAGCGCCTTCCACAGCGCCGGCAGGTCGCGCTTGGCGACGTGCGGCAGCGCCAGGTTCTGTTCGTGGCCGACGCGGATCTCGCCGAAGGAATATTTGTCGGCGAGATCGGCCAGCGCATCCATCTGCTCGGCGGTGGCATCGCCGGGAGGCGCGCCGATCGGCTTCAGCGAGATCGTGACGATGGAGTAGCCGGGGTTCTTGTGCGCGGCGACCGAGTTCTTGCGCCAGGCCTCGAACTCGGGATCGGCCGCGGCCTGCCGCAGCTCGTCCGGCATGTGCGGCAGCTTCTCGTAAGACGGATAGATGAAGCGCGAGCGGATGTCCTCGATCACCTCGTCGTCGATCTGGAGCGAGGAATAGCGGATCTGCTCCCACTCCTCCTCGACCTCGCGGGAGAACTTCTCGATGCCGAGCTCGTGCACCAGGATCTTGATGCGCGCCTTGTAGATGTTGTCGCGGCGTCCGTACTGGTTGTAGACGCGCAAGATCGCCTCGATATAGCTGAGCAGATCGCGGCCGTGGACGAAGTGCTTGATGGTCTTGCCGATGAACGGCGTGCGGCCGAGGCCGCCCCCGACCAGAACCTCGAAGCCGGTCTCACCCTTCTCGTTCCTGATCAGACGCAGGCCGATGTCGTGAACCTTGATCGCGGCGCGGTCGTGATCCGACGCGGTGATCGCGATCTTGAACTTGCGCGGCAGGAACGAGAATTCCGGGTGCAGCGTAGTGTGCTGACGGATCAGCTCCGACCAGATGCGAGGATCCTCAATCTCGCCCGGCGCGACGCCGGCCCACTGGTCCGACGTGACGTTGCGCATGTTGTTGCCGGAGGTCTGCATCGCGTGGATGCCGACCTCGGCGAGATCGGCGAGCGCATCCGGCAGGTCCGACAGCTTGATCCAGTTGAACTGGACGTTCTGGCGCGTGGTGAAATGGCCGTAGCCACGGTCGTATTTGCGCGCGACATGGGCCAGCGCCCGCAACTGGTTCGACGCCAGCGTTCCATAGGGAATCGCGACGCGGAACATGTAGGCGTGCAGCTGCAGATAGACGCCGTTCTGCAGGCGCAGCATCTTGAATTCGTCCTCGGTGAGCTCGCCCGAGAGACGGCGCTGCACCTGGTCGCGGAATTCAGAGACGCGCTCGTTGACCAGCGTGCGGTCGATTTCGTCGTAAGCATACATGATTAAAGTGCCTTACAGCTCGACCTGCGATCAGACCGGCAAGCCGATTGTCACGCCGTCGCGGCGGATCTGCTCGCGCAGATTACCCGGCAGGATCTTGCCTGAAGCGTCGACCTGCACCGGTGCGATATAGGGGCCGATCGCGCCGACGTCATCGGCCACGGCCTCGGCAAGCAACGCTTTCGCCTCGTCCGAGTTTCGCACGATCGCGGCATCGGTCAGTTCCACGGACCAGCCCTTGGCGGCGGTGCGATAGACCACGACGCCGTCCCAGGTGCGGTTGGCGGTCACAACGGACGGGCCCGTGATTTTCAGTTTTTGTTGCAGAGGGGAGGTCATTCGGCTGCATCCAACAGGTCAGAGATGATTTGTTTGGGTGTTTGGCGGCGAAGCGAGCCGGCATGCCGGACCACGTCGCCAATGATGAGGATGGCGGGGCCACCATGGATCCGCCGCACGAGCTCGGGCAGGTCGCGCAGCGTACCGATCGCGCCTTGCGCATCGGGCCGCGTGACGCGGGCGAACACGCCGACCGGCGTCTCCGGCGAGCGGCCGGCCGCGAACAGGCCTGCGCGCACGGCCGGCGCTGCGGTCATGCCCATGTAGACCACAACCGTCATCTTTGTGTCGGTCATCGTGGACCAGTCCACGACTTCCGCATCGCGCGCCTTGTGCGCGGTGAGGAAGGTGATGCGGGTTGCTTCGTGACGATAAGTGAGCGGCACCTCGAAATCGGCAGCGCCACCGAGCCCTGCGGTGATGCCGGGAATGATCGAGTAGGCGACACCGGCGGCGCGCAGGGCTTCGACCTCTTCGCCGCCGCGGCCGAACACGAAGGGATCGCCGCCCTTGAGCCGCACCACGCGCCGGCCTGATTGCGCGGCCTCGATCATGCGTTTGTTGATGGCGTCCTGGCCGATGCCGGGCTTGCCGACGCGGCGACCGACCGGCACGCGCGTGGTGTCGCGGCGGATGCGATCGAGAATCTCGGGCGAAACCAGCTCGTCGTGGAAGACGATGTCGGCGTCCTGCAACGCGCGCAGCGCCTTGATGGTGAGAAGATCAGGGTCGCCGGGACCGGCGCCGACCAGCGCGACCGAGCCTTCCGGCTTGTCGGCGCGTGCGAAACCCGAGGGATCGGAAATACCCTTGAGCGCAGCGTCCGCTTCGCCCTTGCGGCCGGCGAGCACGGCGGCGCCGATCGGGCCGTCGATGACGCGCTCCCAGAAGCGGCGGCGCAGCGGAAACTCGGCGATGCGCTCGTTGATGGATTTGCGAAAGGTGCCGATGAACTCGGCGAGCTCGCCGATGCGCGCCGGCAGCAGCGCCTCGATCTTCTCGCGCACGCGCCGCGCCACCACCGGCGAGGTGCCGCCGGTGCCGACCGCGACCACGACATCGCCGCGATCGACGATGGCCGGGAAGATGAAGCTGGAGTGCTCGAGATCGTCCATGACGTTGACAGGCAGGCCAAGCGCCTTCGCCCGCGCCGACATCGCAACGCCGACATCGCCCGCGCCCGCGCAAACGATGGCGATGACGCCGGAGAGATCAGCGGTCAGCGGGTCGCCGGCCGCGATTTCGATGCGCGACGCGTTCTCTGAGCCGAAACCAAAGTCATGATTGCCGTCGATCGCATGCACGCGGAGGCGCGCGCCGGCAGCGGCGAGCACGCGCAGCTTGGCGCGCAAAAGCTCACCCGCGCCGATGAGGACCACCGGACCGGCCTTGAGATCGAGAAACACCGGCAAGAACCGCATGCGATACTCGCTTCCCCCACATCCGGGGTTGACTGGAATTATTTTCTATATATGTGTCGTTTCGAGCGCGCAAAGAGAAAATTTTTTCTTCTCTTCTGCACCGCAACTATAGAATTTTCGCCTCCAAACGCAAAGTGGCAGAGATGCATCTTCTCAAGGACGATTCCGCTGTTGTCGGAATGAGCAGCCCGGCCCCCATCGGACGCGCGGGCTCGCAAGAATTTTCTGCTGATGTTGCGCCCAGCATGGACCATCTCGACCAGCTCGAGGCGCAGAGCATCTACATCTTCCGCGAAGCCTTCGCCCGGTTGAAGAAGATTGCCCTGCTGTGGTCGCTCGGCAAGGACTCCAACGTCATGATCTGGCTGGCGCGCAAGGCGTTCTTCGGCCGCATGCCGTTCCCGGCCCTCCATGTCGATACCGGCAAGAAGTTTCCGGAGATGTATCGCTTCCGCGATCATTACGGGAAGGAGTGGGATCTCGATCTGCGTGTCGAGCCCTGCCCGCCCATCGATGCCGTCGACCCAACGCTGCCGCCGGCCGCCCGTTCCGCCGCGCGCAAGACCGAGGGCCTCAAGATGGCGCTCGCCAAATACGGCTTCGACGGCCTGATCGCCGGCATCCGCCGCGACGAGGAGGCAACCCGCGCCAAGGAGCGTGTGTTCTCTCCGCGCGGCCTCGAAGGCAATTGGGACGTGCGCGATCAGCCGCCTGAGTTCTGGGACCACTTCAACGCCTCGCCGCCGCAAGGCGCGCATTTGCGCATCCATCCGATCCTGCATTGGACCGAGGCGGACATCTGGGCCTACACCAAGCGCGAGAACATCCCGATTATCCCGCTTTATCTCTCGCAGAACGGCAAGCGCTATCGCTCGCTGGGTGATCAGGACATCACCAATCCCGTGAACTCGACGGCATCGAACATCGACGAGATCCTGGTCGAGCTCGAGCAGACCAAGGTGCCGGAGCGCGCCGGCCGCGCGCTCGACCACGAGACCGAGGACGCCTTCGAGCGCCTTCGCGTCGCCGGCTATCTCTGATCCAAGGACGCGAGCGCGATATGAACATGATCGTCACCCAAGCTTCGCCTGCGACTCCGAACGGCACCACGCGTCCGCAAGTGCGCATCGTCATCGTCGGCCATGTCGACCACGGCAAGTCGACGCTGGTCGGCCGCCTCCTGCACGAGACCGGCAGCCTGCCCGACGGCAAGCTCGAAATGCTGAAGGCCGTCAGCGCGCGGCGCGGCATGCCGTTCGAATGGTCGTTCCTGCTCGATGCGCTGCAGACCGAGCGCGACCAGGGCATCACCATCGACACCACGCAGATCCGCTTCCGCACCAATTCGCGCGACATCGTCCTGATCGACGCGCCTGGCCATGCCGAATTCCTGCGCAACATGATCACCGGCGCCTCGCAGGCCGACGGCGCCGTGCTGATCATCGACGCGCTGGAAGGCGTGCGCGACCAGACGCGGCGACACGGCTATCTCCTGCATCTGCTCGGCGTGAAACAGGTCGCCGTCGTCGTCAACAAGATGGACCGCGTCGATTTCTCCGCCGACCGCTTCAAGGACATCAGCGACGAGATCTCGGCGCATCTCAATGGCCTCGGCGTGACGCCGACCGCCGTGATCCCGATCTCCGCGCGCGATGGCGACGGCGTTGCCGAGCGCACCGACCGCATCGGCTGGTACAAGGGGCCGACCGTCGTCGAGGCGCTCGATAGGCTCGAGCCGGCGCGGCCGCTAGAAGCGCTGGCGCTGCGCCTTCCGGTGCAGGCGATCTACAAGTTCGACGACCGCCGCATTGTCGCGGGCCGCATCGAATCCGGCAGCCTCATTGCCGGCGACGAGATCGTGATCATGCCGGCCGGCAAGATCGCGAAGATCAAGACGGTCGAGAGCTGGCCGGCGACGCCGGTGGCGGGACGGCAAGGCGCAGGCCGTTCGGTCGGGATCACGCTCGATCGCGAACTGTTCATCGAGCGCGGCGATATCGTCGCGCATGCCGGCACCGCCCCGCGCGAGACGCGCCGCCTGCGCGCGCGCATCTTCTGGCTGCACGACAAGCCGCTCGCCAAGGGCGACCAGCTCCTGGTCCGCTGCGGACCGAAGGAAAGCCGCGCCACCGTCGTCGCCATCGAGAAGGCGGTCGATCCCGGCGAGCTCTCGAGCAGCGAGAACAAGGCGATCGGCCGCAACCATGTCGGCGAGATCGACATTTCTCTTTCGAATCCGATTGCCACCGATCCCTACACCGAGAACCCGCGCACCGGCCGTCTCGTGATCGAAGTGTCCGGCCGTATCGCCGGCGGCGGCCTCGTGCTGTCGGTCGATGCCGGCCAGCGCGCCGTGCCGGTCGATATCGTGCCAGTGGAATCGGCGCTGCGGCCCGACGAGCGCTCGGCGCGCTATCAGCACAATGGTGCGGTGGTCTGGCTCACCGGCCTGCCGGCTTCCGGCAAGTCGACACTGGCCAAGGCACTGGAGCGGCGGCTGTTCACCAATGGCGGTTCGCCGATCCTGCTCGACGGCGACACGCTGCGCGCCGGGCTCAACGGCGATCTCGGCTTCTCAGCCACCGATCGCAGCGAGAACATCCGCCGCCTCGCCGAGGTCGCGACGCATCTCGCCCGCAACGGCCACATCGCGATCGTCGCCGCCGTGTCGCCGGCCCGCGAGGACCGCGCCACCGCGCGCCGCATCGCCGACACCGCGTTCCGCGAGATCCATGTCGCGACGCCGGCCGGCGTCTGCGAGGAGCGCGATCCCAAGGGCCACTACAAGAAGGCCCGCGCCGGCGCGCTCGCTTCGTTCACCGGCATCGGCAACGACTACGAGGCACCGCAGGCCGCCGAGCTCGTGATCGACACGTCGAAGCGGACGGTGGCCGAGGCGGCCGACGAGATCGAGCAGATGCTGAAGACATCAGGCGTGCTGTTCGACGAAGTCGTGGACCTCGCCGCGAATATTTGAGGCAGGCGCCCCACCTGGGCGCACACCCTGCACCACATCAACGGTGTCGTCCTGGCGAAAGCCAGGACCCATACCGCGTGATTTATGCTTTGGGCTCGGTCGGAGTACCGGACTACGAGTCGTCGCCAAACTCCTCCCTGGGGTAATGGGTCCTGGCTTTCGCCTGGACGACGTCGGGGAGAGGTCGTGCCCGTTGCCTTTGCAGGGCGCATTCCGAATACCGCCTCCCCTCACCTCGTCTTGACATTTTGACAAACCCCTGGGGGTCTTCTCACCGCCCCGATTTTGGGGCTAATAGGTCCCGAAAGCCGCCCCTCGTGGGCGCATTTTGCTGCTGTCGGGTCAAAAGCAGCCAAAAACAGCCATTTCCAACAAGAAAGCCCATCATGAAACGCGTCGACGCCCACGGATTAAAGATCGCCCCTGTTCTGTTTGACTTCATCGCCAAGGAAGCGGCCCCGAAAACGGGGATCGCGCCGGATGCGTTCTGGGCCGGGGTTGCCGCCATCATCAAGGACCTGGGGCCGAAAAACCGCGCGCTGCTGGCGGTGCGCGACACGCTGCAGGCCAAGATCGACGACTGGCACCGCGCGAACAAGGGCAAGGCGTTTGACCTCGACGGCTACACCACCTTCCTGAAGGAGATCGGCTATCTCGTTCCGGAGCCGGTGACGCAGAAGGTCGAGACCGCCAACGTCGACGAGGAGATCAGCAAGATCTGCGGCCCGCAGCTCGTGGTGCCCCTCACCAATGCACGCTACGCGCTGAACGCGGCGAATGCGCGCTGGGGCTCACTCTATGATGCCTTCTACGGCACCGACGCGATCCCGCACGACCCGTCGGAGAGCGGCAAGGGTTACAATAAGGCGCGCGGCGACAAGGTGATCGCGAAGGCCAAGGCATTCCTTGATGCGGCCGCGCCGCTCGCAACCGGCAGCCACACCGACGTCACCGCCTATAGCGTCGTCGCGGGCCAGCTCGCGGTGAAGCTAAAGAGCGGCAACGCGACTGCGCTGAAGAACGCCGCGCAGTTCGCGGGCTTCCAGGGCGATGCGGCCACGCCGAGCGCGGTGCTGCTCGTCAACAACGGCCTGCATGTCGAGGTGAAGATCGATCGTGGCAGCACGATCGGCAAGGATGATCCCGCCGGCGTCGCCGACATGATCATGGAAGCCGCGGTCTCGACCATTCTCGACATGGAAGACTCGGTCGCCGCTGTTGATGCCGAGGACAAGGTGCTGGTCTACCGCAACACGCTCGGCCTGATGAACGGCACGTTGTCGGCCGATTTCGAGAAGGGCGGCAAGACGCTGACGCGCTCGCTCAACACCGACCGCAGCTACAAGACGCCGGACGGCAAGGGCGAAGTGAAGCTGCACGGCCGCAGCCTGCTGCTGATGCGCAATTGCGGTCACCACATGTTCACCGACGCGGTGCTGGACGAGACGGGCGAGGAAGTGCCGGAAGGCCTGCTCGATGCCGCCGTCTCGGGCCTGCTCGCGATCCACGACCTCAAGGGCAATTCGAAGGTCAAGAACAGCCGCACCGGATCTGCCTATATCGTCAAGCCGAAGATGCACGGCCCGGACGAGGTGTCGCTCACCTGCGAGATCTTCGACCGCGTCGAGAAGATGTTGTCGCTGCCGGAGAACACCCTCAAGGTCGGCATCATGGACGAGGAGCGGCGCACCACCGTCAACCTCAAGGCCTGCATCCAGCGCGCCTCCAAGCGCATCATGTTCATCAACACCGGCTTCCTCGACCGCACCGGCGACGAGATCCACACCTCGATGGAAGCGGGCCCGATGATCCGCAAGAACGAGATGAAGGCGCAGGCCTGGATCAAGGCCTATGAGGACTGGAACGTCGACATGGGCCTGACCTGTGGCCTGCCCGGCCACGCCCAGATCGGCAAGGGCATGTGGGCTGCGCCCGACAAGATGGCGGACATGCTGGCGCAGAAGCTTGGCCATCCGCAGGCCGGCGCCACCACCGCCTGGGTGCCCTCGCCGACCGCTGCGACGCTGCACGCGCTGCACTATCACCAGGTCAACGTCATCGCGCGCCAGCAGGAGCTGACCAAGGGCGGTCCGCGCGCGAAGCTCTCCGACATCCTCACCATTCCGGTGTCGAAGTCGAACTGGGCGCCTGACGACGTCAAGCAGGAGATCGACAACAACTGCCAGGGCATTCTCGGCTATGTCGTGCGCTGGATCGACCAGGGCGTCGGCTGCTCCAAGGTGCCCGACATCCACGACGTCGGCCTGATGGAAGACCGCGCGACGCTGCGCATCTCCAGCCAGCATCTCGCCAACTGGCTGCACCAGGGCGTGATCACCGAGGCGCAGGTGATGGAATCGCTCAAGCGCATGGCCGTCGTCGTCGACAAGCAGAACGCGGGCGATCCGATCTACAAGCCGATGGCACCCGCCTTCGACGGCGTCGCCTTCAAAGCCGCCAGCGACCTCATCTTCAAGGGCCGTGCGCAGCCGAACGGTTACACCGAATACATCCTCACCGCGCGCCGCCGCGAGGCCAAGGCGCTGGGTTGAGCTGAGTCGCTGGAACGTCAAAAGCCCCGGCCTGCGCCGGGGCTTTTTCGTTGGACGAAACGTCGCGACACGCTGCGGAACGGCAGCGCGCGCCTTGCGTTGTCCGGCCATCAACCCATGGGAGATGGTCATGGACTGGAATCGGATCGAAGGAAACTGGAAGCAGTTCAAGGGCTCGGCCAAGGAGAAATGGGGCAAGCTCACTGACGACGATCTCAAACTGATCGAGGGGCGTCGCGAGCAGCTCGAAGGCCGGCTCCAGGAGCGCTACGGCAAGGCCAAGGACCAGGTTCGCCAGGACGTCGACGACTGGCTGAAGTCGCTGCACTAAAGCGCGATGAGATTTGATGAATCGTCATCGCGCTTTAGGTTGTTGTTTGCGCATGATCTTTCCGGAAGACCGCTTCGCACTTTTCCGGATCATGCTTTAGCGCAGCATGAACGAAGCCCCGGTTGAGGCCGGGGCTTCTTGTTTGGGAGCAGTAGCCCGGATGAGCGAAGCGACATCCGGGAAAGTGGCTAGACGAGTCCCCGGATGTCGCTTCGCTCATCCGGGCTACGACACTACGATGCCTTCGCTAGAATACCGTCAAGTATTTCAACAGCGACACCACGCCGATGATGATGACGATGACGCGCGCGATCTGCTTGGCACGGCCATCCATCGGCAGCATGTTGATGAGATAGAGCACGAGGATGACGACGAGAAAGGTGACGAGGACGCCGATCAGCATTGCAGGGCCCCCCCCTTCTGGCAAATTGCTAACGGTGTCCTAACGCCCGTCTCGCGCGCCGGTTCCATCCCGGCAACCCATTGCAACTTCTAGTAAATGCGTATTTCTACCAGCGGGCTGGCTGCCTAAAATTTTACCCTTTTCCTCTCACATGCAGAAACCGTCTGGCCATGAGGCGCCAACGGCATGTGATTGCCGATACTAACGGGCCCCTCCCTTTCGATTGTTGCCGGGCGCCCTCGCGAACTTCGACTTGGGAACTGGGGGACCTCGATGCTGAATCGTCTGACCGTATCCGCGCTGCTCCAGGCGGTGATCGCGATCACGTCGGTCTGTGTGGTCGTTGCGCTCTCGCTCACGGCCTATGCATCCTGGGACCGGCTGAAGACCGCCAACCGCATCTCGCAGATTGCGGATGCGTCCGCCGACCTGTTCAAGGCGATGCACAATCTGCGCACCGACCGTTCGACCACCAACCGGCTCCTCAACGCGACCGAGCCGATGGATGCCGAGATCGAGAAATATCTGCGTGCGATCCGGGACGCCGAGATGCCGGCAATGGCACATGCGCTGGAGCTGCTGCCGACGATGGAGTTTCCGCAGTCCGCAACGCTGGTGCCGGAGCTCGCGCGCCTCCACAAATCGGCGAGCGAGCAGCAGAAACAGTTCTGGGAGGAGGTCGTCAAGCCCAAGGACCAGCGCCGCGCCGGCCTGCCGAAGGAATACATGGAGACGACGCAGGGCCTGCTCGACACGCTCGACAAGCTCTCGAACGCCTTGGCCGCGACCGTCAATCACCAGGACGCGGCGATCGACCAGCTGCTGTCGATCAAGCAGAATGCCTGGCTGCTGCGCAACACCGCGGGTGAGGCCTCGCTGATCATCTCCCTCGGACTCAACAGCGGCCGCATCGCGCCGGAGGCGCGCCTCGCCTACACCCAATACGTCGGCGGAACGGCCGCGATGTGGAAGGCGCTGGAATTGTCGGCCTCGGGCATGGAGCTGCCGCCGGCACTGTCGTCCGCCATGGCCGCGGCAAAGACCGCCTATTTCGATCCGCAATATCTGGCCCTTCGCGATCGCCTGGCCAACACGCTCGCCAATGGCGAAAAGGCCGAAATGACCGCGAACCAGTGGACGCCCGTCACGGTGGGCCGCCTGTCCAGCGCGGTTACCGTCGCCGAGACGGCGCTCGACGCCGCCAAGAGCCATACGCTGGAACAGCGTGGTGCCGCGCTGCGCGCGCTGATCGTGCAGCTCGTACTGCTCGCGCTCGCCGTCGCCCTTGCCGTCGGCGCGATCATGCTGGTCAGCCGCCGCGTCATCCGTCCGCTCAACACCATCCGCGATGCCATGCTCAAGGTCGCCGGCGGCGATCTTGCGGTCGACAGCGGCTATCTCGACCGCAAGGACGAGATCGGCGCGCTCGCCGGCGCGCTGGAAGCCTTCAAGCAGCAGGCGACCGACAAGCTCAAGATCGAGGCGCAGGAGCGCGAGCGCAACGCCGGCGCGTCCGCGCGCCAGCGCGCGATCGAGGCCTATGTCGGCGAGTTCGAAGGCGTGGTGCGCAAGACGCTCGGCGAATTGAGCGAAGCTTCCGGCGAGATGCGCAAGACCTCGGGCGACCTGTCCGCCGTGTCGCGCCAGACCAACGACCGCGTGCAGGTCGCCGGCAAAGCCTCCAACGACGCCTCGATGAGCGTCGACAGCGTGGCCGCTGCCGCCGAGGAGCTCTCGGCTTCGATCAACGACATCAGCCAGCAGGCCGCCCATGCCGCCGGCATCGCCGGCCGCGCCGTCACGCAAGCGCGCGAGACCGACGGCACCGTGCAGGGCCTGGCAAAATCCGCCGGGCGCATCGGCGAGGTCGTCGGCCTCATCAACACCATCGCAGCGCAGACCAATCTGCTGGCGCTCAACGCCACGATCGAGGCGGCGCGCGCCGGCGAAGCCGGACGCGGCTTCGCCGTGGTTGCTTCGGAGGTCAAGTCGCTGGCAAGCCAGACCGCGAAGGCCACCGAGGAAATCTCCGAGCAGATCGCCGATATCCAGAAGGTCGCCGGAGACGCCATCAACGCAATCCAGACCATCGGCGGCATCATCGGCGAGGTCAACGAGGTCGCGACCGCGATTGCCGCCGCCGTGCAGGAGCAGGGCGCGGCGACCCAGGAGATCACGCGCAGCACGCAATATGCAGCGCAGGGCACCAAGAACGTCTCGGACAACATCACCGGCGTCAAGGCCGACGCCGATGCCGCAGCAGCAGCCGCCGACAATGTGAAGCACGCCTCCGAGATGCTGGAGAGCCAGAGCCGCCAGCTCGGTCACGAGGTCAGCGACTTCCTCGGCAAGATCCGCGCGGCGTAGGGCACTAAGGCATACGGCCAGCCATATCCCCCGATGTCGTCCTGGCGAAAGCCAGGCCGACGATGGGGGCGCCCGTAATTATACGGCGGGAACACTGTCTAAGTTTTTACCCTTTTCAGGCCAAATGCGCCTCAAGCGCCCGCCATAGGCTGGCGCTTCTATCGCGTGCAACCCTTTGGTCTTTCGAAGTTCGTTGGGGGGCTGCCGTTTAGGCCACGAACTTCGAAATGCGTACCGGGGTATCCGATGTTCAACCGCCTGACCGTATCCACGCTGCTGAAAGCGGTGATCCTCTCGACCGCGCTCGTTGTGGTCATCGGCTTCTCGATCAGTGCATGGAGTTCATGGACCCGGCTTCAGCAGGCGAACCGGATCGTTGCGGTTTCCGGCGCCTCGGCCGAAATGTTCAAGGCGATGGCGAACATCCGCGCCGACCGCTCGACCAGCAGCCGTCAGCTCTCCTCCGACGTCGCGATGGACAAGGACATCGAGAAATACATTCGCGAGATCCGCGACGCCCTGATGCCGGCGCTGGCGCGTACGCTCGAGATCCTGCCCACGACCGACCTCGCCCAGCGCGACGCATTCCTCAATGATCTCGGCACGCTGAACAAGACGCTGCTGGCGGAGCAAGCCGAGTTCTGGATCGAGGTGGTCAAGCCGAAGGCTGAGCGCCGCGCAGGGCTTGCCAAGGAATATGTCGCGACCGAGGACGCGCTGATGGCGCTGCTCGAGAAGCTCTCCGGCGCGCTCGCCGCGAGCGTCAACCATCAGGACGCAACCATCGACCAGCTTCTCACCATCAAGCAGATGGCCTGGCTGCTGCGTAACACCGCCGGTGAATCCTCGCAGATCGTCGGCAATGCCCTCAACGCCGGCAAGATCGCCCCCGAGGTACAGCTCACCTATACCAAGCTGGTCGGCGGCACCGACACCGCCTGGACCGCGATCGAGCTTGCCGCCTCGGGCATGCAATTGCCGCCGGCGCTGGCGGCTGCGATCAGCGAGACCAAGACGACCTATTTCGATCCGCAATATGCCGCGACGCGCGACGGCGTCATCACGACGATCGCCAAAGGCGAGAAGCCGTCGATGACCGCGAACCAGTGGAGCCCCTATTCGGTGCCGCGCATGATGAGCGCGGTGAGGCTCGCCGATGCGGCGCTGCAGGCGGCCAAGGATCATTCCGCCGCCCAACGTGCGGGCGCCGTGCAATGGCTGATCGTCAACATCGCCCTGCTCGTCGCTGCGATCGTCCTCACCGGTGCCGCCATGCTGGCAGTCAGCCGCCGCGTGATCACGCCGCTGCACCGGATCCGCGATGCCATGCTCAAGGTCGCCGGCGGCGACCTCGGCGTCGACAGCGGCTATCTGGACCGTCACGACGAGATCGGCTCGCTTGCGGGCGCGCTGGAGACGTTCAAGCAGCAGGCGATCGACAAGCTCAAGATCGAGGAGCAGGAGCGCGAGCGCAACGCCGGCGCCGCCGCGCGCCAGCGCGCGATGGAGGCCTATGTCGGCGAGTTCGAGGGCGTGGTCCGCAAGTCGCTGGGCGAACTGAGCGAGGCCTCCGGCGAGATGCGCAAGACCTCGGGTGATCTGTCCGCGGTCTCGCGCCAGACCAATGAGCGCGTCGAGATCGCCGGCAAGGCCTCCAACGACGCCTCCATGAGCGTCGACAGCGTCGCCGCTGCCGCCGAGGAGCTCTCCGCCTCGATCAACGACATCAGCCAGCAGGCCGCGCATGCCGCGGGCATCGCCAGCCGCGCCGTCAACCAGGCCCGCGAAACCGACAGCACCGTCCAGGGGCTGGCGCAATCCGCCGGGCGGATCGGCGAGGTCGTCGGGCTGATCAACACCATCGCGGCGCAGACCAATCTGCTGGCGCTCAATGCCACCATCGAGGCCGCGCGCGCCGGCGAGGCCGGCCGCGGCTTTGCCGTGGTCGCCTCCGAGGTGAAGTCGCTGGCCAGCCAGACCGCCAAGGCGACCGAGGAGATCTCCGAGCAGATCGCCGACATCCAGAAGGTCGCGGGCGATGCCATCAACGCGATCCAGGCGATCGGCGGCATCATCGGCGAGGTCAACGAGGTCGCCACCGCGATCGCCGCCGCCGTTCAGGAACAGGGCGCGGCGACGCAGGAGATCACCCGCAGCACGCAATACGCGGCGCAGGGCACCAAGAACGTCTCGGACAACATCACCGGCGTGAAGGCCGACGCCGACACCGCGGCCGGCGCCGCTGAGAACGTCAAGCAGGCCTCCGAGACGCTGGAGACGCAGAGCCGCCAGCTCGGCCAGCAGGTCAGCGACTTCCTGGGCAAGATCCGCGCGGCGTAGGGAAGCTGGCGCGACACCTTCGGTGTCGTCCCGGACAAGCGAGCACAGCGCTGATCCGGGACCCATAACCCCGACGGACAATTGTCGCGCGAGCTGGCAACTCCGAGTCTTTGCCAAACCACGTCCTGTGGTTATGGGTCCCGGATCTACGCGCGCTTTGGGCGCGCTTGTCCGGGACGACAGCGGAGATTGGCACCGCATCGCATCACACGCGATACCGGCCTACTCCTTCGCCACCACCGGCACCTGACGGAACCTCGCCCGCACCGAATCCGGCAGCGGCGAAAAGTTCATCGCGACTCCGCGGCGGTCGCTGGCGTTGCGGCTCGCGACCACCAGGCCGTCGGCGCCGGCGACGATGTCGCCTTTGCGCAAGGTGGGATCGTCCTCGACCTTGACCTTGGCGAGCCCGACCGGATCCTTGCCGTTGCAGGTGCAGCCCGCAACGATCTCGTTGCGGTAGCGAAACGCGTTCGGCAGGTCGGAGTACGATTCTCCGTTCTCGGTCGTGGCGTCGTCGATGTTGCTGCCATAGACCAGCGAGGTCTCTGACGCCGGGCAGAAGCTCTTGCAGGATTGCGCCTTGCTGTCGGCGTCATTCCCTTGCGCCGGAAAATACCGGCCGTCGCAGCCGCGCACGCAATAGGCCGCGCCGCCGCCATAGACGGCCCGCTGCCGCGGCGCGTCGTAGCGCGGCATGTCGTCATTCGGGAACGGAGTGCGGATCTGTGGAGGCCGCGCTCCGAACGCGCCGAACAGCGCCGAGAAGAAATCTTCCGCATGCGCGGACGGCGCCAATCCTAGACCAGCTGAGATAGCGACCAGAACTGCCGCACCACCAGCCAGTTTGCCAATCAGGCGTCTCTTCATATCACCTCACTCAAACTCTTCAGTTCACGGCAGACGTCGAGATGTTCAAGGCCTGCCGGCCCGACGGCAGCGTCGTCGCTGCGGGGCGCTTGCGTAGGAGATCGCCGCCTTTCGCCATCAGCGGAGCGTTCTTCGGCAGCACAACGACCTTGGCGCCGACATTGACGCGGCTGAACAGGTCGGTGACGTCTTCGTTGGTCAGGCGGATGCAGCCGGAGGAGACGAACTTGCCGATGGTGGTGGGATCGTTGGTGCCGTGGATGCGATACTCGCTCGATCCCAGATACATCGCGCGCGCGCCGAGCGGATTGCCGGGGCCGCCGGCGACGAAGCGCGGCAGGTAAGGCTGGCGCGCGATCATCTCGGCCGGTGGATGCCAGTCCGGCCATTCCGCCTTGCGGCTGATGTTCTGCACGCCCGACCAGGTAAAACCCTCGCGGCCGACGCCGACGCCGTAGCGGATCGCCCGGCCATTGCCGAGCACGTAATAGAGGTATGTATTGCCGGTATCGATCACGATCGTGCCGGCTGGCTCACTGCGGTCGAAACTGACGATCTGCTTGCGTAGCCGGTCGGGCAATTGGGCATCGTCGTCGGCCGCTTGCGGCGCCTCGCGCGCGTAGGATCCCCGCGAATAGCTCGGATCTTGCTGATATGCCGGCGGCTGCATCGGTGTGTACCCCAGCATCTGCGCATCTGCGCGACCGAAGGGCAGAGCGAGCAGGGCGGTTGCGAAGGCAAAAGCGGTGGCGGCGCGCAGCGAGAAGCGGCGGCGGGCTGGAGAGACCATTGTCATGAGCTGCCCCGTTGGATGTGTGCATCAGGGTGATGCTGCAGCCAACAAACGCAGGCGGGCCGACCCAGGTTCCGCCTCTCGCTGCTGCGGCGACGTCACAGTCAAGCGAGCGCAACTTCACGAAGCCGCGATGGAACCTCGGCGCCGCCTCGGACGTTGTGAGGACGTCAGTGGGCGCGCGGAAGCTTTCCGTGCGGGAGAGGTATTGTGCGCGTCCTTCCCAGTGAACGTCTAAGTCCCGGCAACGGCCAAGGCGACCCGCTCCCCGGCAGCCATGCCGACCTGCCGCCGGTGATCCGCCGCACCGAGTTCGTCGCCTTCGCGCTCGCCGGCCTGCTGCTGATCGCAGTGGTCGCGGTGCTCTACGTCGCCAAGGCGTTCTTCCTCCCCGTGGTCATGGCGTTTGTCACCGGCACCATGCTGTCTCCGGCGGCGACCTTCCTGGAAAACCGCAAGGTGCCGCGCGGGCTGGGCGCCGTCCTGATCGTGATTGCCGTGAGCGCCGTGGTGGCCTTCATCGTTGCGCTGATCGCCTCGCCCGTGATGGAGTGGAGCTCGCGCCTGCCGGAGCTCGGCGCGCAGTTAAAGGACAAGCTGCACGTGTTCGACCGGCCGCTGGCGCTGTGGCTCGAACTGCAAGCCATGGTCGGCGGCCCGGTGGGGCTGCCGAGCTTCCCTTTGCCGAAATTCGAATGGGTGCAGCCGACGCTGGAATTCCTCTCACCCACCTTCACCGAATTCCTGCTGTTCTTCGTGACGCTGATCCTGTTCATCGCGAGCTGGCGCGATCTGCGGCGGGCGTTGATCATGACGTTCAGCGACCGCGATGCGCGGCTGCGCACGCTGCGCATCCTCAACGAGATCGAGGTCCATCTCGGCAACTACCTGCTGACGGTGACCGTCATCAATATCGGCGTGGGCATTGCCACCGGCCTCGTCTGCGCCGTGACCGGCATGCCCAACCCGGCCGGCCTGGGCGCGCTTGCAGCAACCCTCAACTTCATCCCGATCATCGGCCCAATCGCGATGTTCGCCATATTGGCCGTGGTGGGGCTCGTCGCCTTCCCGACCATCGGCGGCGGCCTGGTTGCCGCCATCGCCTTCGGCGGCATCACGTTCCTGGAGGGACATTTCGTCACGCCGACCATCATCGGCCGCCGCCTGGCGCTGAATGCGCTGGCGGTGCTGCTGGCGCTGGCGTTCTGGACCTGGCTGTGGGGGCCGATGGGCGCCTTCCTGTCGTCGCCGCTACTCATCGTCGGGCTGATCCTGAAGGAACATCTGTTGCCGGTGGATGCGCCGCAGCTGCCGCAGGCTTGAGGCGGTTTCCGCAAACGGAACTTACCCGACGGCGAAACGTTTTCCGGCTATCTCAGCCGCAAACAGTTCGGAGCCCCCAGATGTCAACGAGCAATGCCGAAGCCGGGATGAGAGACTGGACCGACAAAGCCACCAGGGAACGCCTCGAGAAGGATTTAGCAGCCGTGAAAAGCGATATCGCCGCCCTCACCGATCAGATCACCGACGCGCTCGCCACCTTTGCCAATTCCACCAGCAAGCAGGCCAGGCGCGGCTATCGCCAGGCGCGCGAGAACATGGATACCGCGATCGACGACATGTCGGAGCGCGGCAGCGCCATGATGGGCGCGGCGCAGGATGCTTATGGATCGATCGAGGAGACGCTGGAAGAGGCGATCACGCAGCGGCCGCTGGCGTCCGTCGGGCTCGCGCTCGGCATCGGCTTTCTGATCGGCGCCGCCTGGCGCCGTTGATGTTGCGGCTTGGAATTCAGACAGCGGCGCTGCGGCGCCGCCGAGGTCCGCATATGACGACCGGGCTTGTGGGGATCCGAGGAGCAAGGCCATGTTTCAGCGCATCATCGACGGGATCAGTGCATCGACCGGCACGACCGTGCGGCTGACCTCCCTTGCCGCGGGCGCGGCATTCGCGCTGTTCATCACGACATGCTTCCTCTGCGCCGCCGCCTTCATCGCAGTCCTAGATGCATATGGTCCGGTGCAAGCCTGCCTCGCGGGTGCCGGCGTCTTCTTTCTGCTGACCCTGACCGCGGCGGTGAGCTACTGGGCGTACAAGCGGCAATTGCGCAAGGAGGCCCGCATTGCGGCCGAGCGCGCCGCGAAGTCGACGGTGCAGAGCATGCTCGCCGACCCCATGCTGCTCGCCACCGGGCTGCAGATCGTTCGCGCCATCGGGATCAAGCGGCTGCTGCCGATCCTGGCGATCGGCGGCGTCGCGCTCGGAATCATGGCAAGCCGAGCTGGCGTCGCCGACGAAGCATCGGCAGAGCCCGCCGAGTAACGGCGAGTATCTCAGTTCAGCGACCGCGACCGACGGCACATCGCGGTCGTGGAGGATACCAGACAGCGATTCTTCGACCCGAGGTCGCTGATCGGGGAGTCGCCAGGGACGAGCGCAGGTCAGATCGTCTGCCTTTGCAGAAATTGCGTCCCGGGCAGGTTAAGCGAGGGCAAGCAAAAGCAACGGCACACCCTGCGTAATTTTACGCCAGTAGGGACAAAACCGGCCCTGCTCACGCAAACGCTACTCGGATAGGCAGGCGGTTGCCGGTAAAAGCATCACCCTGATTCCCAAAGCTATTTTACTCAATGAAACCGTCCGTCAAGGCGAACCTCGCCGCATTCCAGCACGACGCCAGACTGTATCTGACGCTCGGCATCGCCAATTGGTCGGTGTTCGTCGACCATATCCCGAACAACGTCGTCAACCTGCTGACGCTGCGGAATTTCGGCTTCAGCGGCGCGGCGGATTTGTTCGTGTTCGTGGTGGGCTACGGAGTCGCCATCATCCACGGCAGGATGGCGCTGGAGCGCGGCTACGTGGTCGCGGCGACGCGCGTCTTTCGCCGCGTCTGGCGGCTCTATGCCGCCTATGTCGTGCTGTTCGTGATCTATATCGACACCATCGCCTATGTCGCCTCGCAATCGATGGCGCCGGAGATCATCCACGAATACAACATTTCGGGAATTCTCGAGCACCCGCTGCGCATCCTGGTTCGCGGCCTCATGCTCCAGGAAGAGCCGCTGAACCTCGACCTGCTGCAACTGATGATCCCGCTGATGGCGTTCTTTCCGCTCGTGCTGTGGGGATTGCTGCGACGGCCGAACGTGACGCTCGCCGCATCGGTCGCGCTGTACGTCGTCGCGCGCTGGTTTGATTGGAATTTCCGGGTCTATCCGGACGGGGAATGGACCTTCAATCCGCTGTGCTGGCAGATGCTGATGGTGCTGGGCGGCTGGTTCGCCGTGACAGGCGCGCCGGGGCGTGCGCTGCGCGACATGTCCTGGCTGCGGATCCTCGCAGGCGCCTATCTGGTCTTCGCGATGGCCATCACCCTGATGCGCCATTCGCCGACGCTGTCCATCTACCTGCCCGATCTGCTCCTCAACAGCATCTCGCCGACCGACAAGGAAAACCTCGCGCCCTATCGCGTGCTCCACTTCCTCGCCCTCGCGCTGATTGCGACCCATCTCATTCCGGCCGATCATCCCGGCCTGAAATGGAGGCCGCTGCAGGCGGTGATCGCGTGCGGCGAGGAATGGCTCGCGGTGTTCTGCGTCGCCGTGTTCCTGTCCTTCGCCGGCCACCTCATCCTGATCACCGGGCCGAACCTGGTGCTGATGCAGGTCGCGGTGAGCATCACCGGCTTCGCGACGATGACCGGGCTCGCCTACTACATCGCCTGGTCGAAACGGCAGGATCTGCCGGCAGCCCTGCGGCAGCAGGCCTAGAGCTGGATCGCTCAGGCCACAAAATCGTGCGATTCTGCTAGGCCGAAAGCGGCCGCTGCGCTATGCCGGGACTCTGCGTGAGGAGACCGGCGTGGCGATGGCGAAAAGCGGGGGTGAAGAAGCGGAGAGCGCGCCCCGGCGCGGCCGGCCAAGGTCGATCGAGACCACCAACGCCATCCTCGAAAGCGCCTATGCGCTGATGGCGGCCACGGGCCTTGCCACTACCACCATCGATGCGATCGCACGCCACTCCAGCGTCTCCAAGATGACGATCTACAAATGGTGGCCGTCGCGGGAAGCGCTGCTGATCGATGCCTTCCTGCATCATGCCGCGCAGATGCTGCCGCTGCCGCCTGCGAGCGCCGGCACGCCCGCGGTGCGCGCACGCCGCCATGCCTCGGCCTATGCCGACGCGCTCCAGGGCGAGTTCGGCAAGGTCCAGCTCGCCGTCATCTCCGAATGCATCTCCAAGACCGGCTCGGCGGAGCTGTTCTATGCACGATACTTGCAATTCCGCCGCGACGCGCTGGTGGACATGATCGCCGCGGGCCAGAAGGACGGCAGCATTCTGGCCAAGGGGCTGCCTGAGGATCTCTACGACGCGATCTATGGCAGCCTGTTCTATCGCTACATCTTCGGCATCGCGCCGATCACACCTGGCTACGCGCGCAATCTGGTCGATCTGGTGTTGCAGCCGAAAAGTTAGCCCCGCGCCGGGCGGACCGGCGCCGAGATCTTGTCCGTGCGGTCGCGCTCGGTCATGTCGACCACCGTCTCCATCGGCGCGGTCAATTCATAGACGTAGGAGACGTCGGTGAAGAAGCGCTTGGCGGTGCCCCCCAGCGCCTCGGGCGCGACGCGGTCGAGCAGGATCAGGCCGAAATCGGAATCGGGCCGGCGCGTCGCCTCGCTGGTGTTGAACTCCTCCCAGCGGAAATGAAAGACCTCCTCGGGCGCTTCGCCGGTCACCGTCCAGTTGGCGGTGATGTGCGGATGCTTGCCGACCAGCGACAGGCCTTCGTCGGAATGCGAGGCGAGCTCGAAGAACAGCAGCGACAGGCTCTGCGCGGCGCGCGCGCTGACCGCGATGTCGGGGCCGGTAACAGCGATACGATCGGCATGCGGAATCGCACGCGCCTCGAACAGGCCCTTCAGCTTGACGCCTTGCCATTGGCTCTCGCTGAGCAGCGAGACCACGTTGGACATGGCGTGGATGCGGCCGATCAGGAGTTCGCGCGCGACGTCGATGTCCGAGCCGTGGCGCAGCGTGCGCGTCACGATCGACTGGATCACGGCCAGGATGTTCTTGACCCGGTGGTTGAGCTCGTCGATGACCGCGGTCAGGCGGCGCTCGAAGCCGATCCGCACCTGGATCTCCCGGCTGAGCCGCAGATTGTTGTAGGCGACATAGCCGAACAGGCCGCACACCATCGCGGTAATAGCAAAACCGATCGCCGCGACGATGATCGCGGTCTGCTCGGCGCGGCGCGCCGAATTGGTCTTCGCGTAATAGCCGAGCTGCCAGTCGCGGCCGCCGAAGCTCACCGTGCGTGTCGCCGATGGCGCCGGGCCGTCCGCGCCCATGCGCGTGGAGACAATGCCCTGGTCGTTGGCGACGAGCTCGCCGCCTTCCTTGCGCGGATCCTTGAGTGCAACCGAGAACAACGACATGTCGTCGTTGGTCAGCATCAGCGTGGCAAGCTCGTACGAGAACGTGACGAAACCGGCCGGCTCCGTTGCTCCCTCGGGAATCACGGGAGCAGCCACGATGATGCCGATCGGGCCGTTCCCGCGCAGCAGCGGCACCGGATCGGAAGCAACCGATCGCTTCTCGATCCTGGCCCGGGCGAGCATCGCGCTGCGCACCGGATCCTGGTCGTAGCTGCGGCCGGGCAGCGCCTTGGTCTCGTCGCTGCGCGGCTCGAGGTCCATCAGCACGTCGATCGGATGGGTGAGGCTCGCGGGGGCGATCGGCTTGTCGCTGTAGTCACGGATCTGCGGCTTCGGGAAGCCGGCCGCCGCGATCGCCGCCTGCGCCGCCGCGAGCTCGTTCGGCTGCAGCCGGGCAACCCAGCCGGCCACCACGAAATCCGTCTTGAACGCGTAGATCGCCGAGCGCAGTGGCTCCAGCATGCTGGGCTTGAGCACCGACGGCGCGCGGAACAGGCCTGAGGCGACACGCGCGAGCAGCTCGCGCTCGGTGAGCCGGTCCTGAACCAGGCTGGCATGGACGTCGATCGCCCGCGCGAGCGCGATCCGGTCCAGTGCCAGCTCCTGGTCGTGGACGCGATAGGCCGCAAGCCCGGAAAGCAAGGCCCCGAGCAGAGCGATGAAGCCGATGATGAAACCCAGCCGGACCACGCGACTACTCAGACGGAAGCGGGAGGTCGGCAATAAACACGGAGCATATGAACGCCGCTCGAACGGCCATGTGCCGAAACAGGGTGAACCCCAATGGCGGAGATAATGGAGGAGGAGGCATCAGTACGCAACTTGGGTCGCCTGGAAAGCTTAATCCGCCCGGCCGAGGGTCCGGCCGGGGTGGAGTTGCCCCGGGCACCGGAGGTATTCAATCGCCGTGTCCGAAATTTGTTCCGCCAGGCGCGGCCCTGCCCCAGGCGTTAACGGCGAAAAGCGCCTGCGCCAAGTCGTCGCGTCGGTCAGCCCGCCCGTTTCAGCCCGCCTTTGGCCTCGATGAAGCCGACGATGCGGTCGAGCCCCTCGCTCTTCTTCAGGTTGGTCATGACGAAGGGACGCTCACCGCGCATGCGCCTGGCGTCCGTCTCCATCTTCTCGAGGGAGGCGCCGACATGGGGCGCAAGATCGATCTTGTTGATGACAAGGAGGTCGGACCGGGTGATGCCGGGACCGCCCTTGGACGGGATCTTGTCGCCGGCGGCGACGTCGATGACGTAGATGGTGAGGTCGGCAAGCTCCGGGGAAAAGGTGGCAGCGAGATTGTCGCCGCCGGACTCGATCAGCACGAGGTCGAGGCCCGGGAATTTCGCGCGCATGTCCGCGACCGCTGCGAGGTTCATCGAGGCGTCCTCGCGGATCGCCGTGTGCGGGCAGCCACCGGTCTCCACGCCAGCGATGCGATCCGGCGTCAGCGAGCCCGAACGCACCAGGAATTCGGCATCCCATTTGGTGTAGATGTCGTTGGTGATCGCGGCGATGTCGTAGTGCTCACGCATGGTCTTGCAGAGCAGGTCCATCAGTGCGGTCTTGCCCGACCCGACCGGGCCGCCGACGCCGACACGCAAGGGGCCGTGAGAAGTCGCCATCGCTTCTTTCCTATCGTCGTCCTGGCGAAAGCCAGGACCCATTACCACCGAAGTTCGTTGATGCAGCAAGCTGGAGCCACATCCCGCCACTACCACGCATATTTGGGGTAATGGGTCCTGGCTTTCGCCAGGACGACGGCGGAATGCTGCGCAACGTCCTCACGACCTGAACAGCCGCGTATATTGCGTCTCGTGCCGCAGGCTGGCGAGATCGGCGCGGAACGTGGCGCTGCCGAGATCGTCCAATGTCGCGTTCAGCGCACGGTTGGCGGTGGCGGCCACCGCCGCTTCCAGCCGCACCAGCACGCGCTGGCTGTCGGTCTGGCCGAGCGGAATGAGGCGGCTGGCCGCCGAGATCCAGTTCGAGACCAGCGCATGCAGGAAGGCGTGCAGGGTCGGCGCCAGCGGCACGCTGTGCTTAGCTGCGACCACACCGACGGCGACGGGATAGACCAGTGGCGTGCTGCATGCGGCAACCATGGCAGCCAGGCCCTCCGCATCCCACGCGGCGCGGGAGATATCGATGAAGGCGCGGCCCTGCGAAGCCGTCTCCAGCTGCCGCTCGCGCGACGGCACGAAGGCGCTCGCGAGTTCCGCGATGTCGCGCAAGGAGGTCTCCTCGCCCGCCTCGGTGGCGCGATAGGCCTGGACCAGGAACGTTGCATCGCAGAAGCCGGAACCGTCGCCGAGCATCGCATCAAGCCAGTCGGTGAGCGTCGCGATGTCCGTGATGTCGCCCGCCTCGACCGCCCATTCGATGCCGCTGGAATAGGAGAAGCCGCCGACGGGAAACGCCGGCGACAGCCAGGTCATCAGCCGGTACAGCGCCGCCGCCTCGCGTTCCGCGAGGTCGCCGGCGTCGACCCGCTCATTTGTGGTCATGAGCATGCTTGTGGCCGTGGTGGTGGTCGGGATGGTCGCAATGCTCGTCGTGGTGATGGTGATGATCGTGCCCATGGTCATGCGCATGATCATGATCATGATGATGGTGATCGTGGCCGTGATGATCGTGACCGTGATGGTCATGATCGTCATGGCGATCATGGCCATGATCGTGGTGGTGATGGCCGTGATCGTGGTGCGCATGGTCGTCGTGGCCATGCGCGTGGCCGGCATCGGCATAGGCGCCGCCTTCGGGATCGAACGGCGCCTCGATCTCGATCACGCGCGCGCCGAGGCCCTTGACCATGGCCTCGATGACATGGTCGCGGCGGATGCGCAGGCTCTTGGCCATGATCTGCGTCGACAGGTGGCGATTGCCGAGATGCCAGCCGACGCGGATGAGGTGGTGCGGATCGCGGCCGCGGATCTCAAGCAGCGGCTCCGGTGCCGCGACCACCTCGACCAGCCTTCCGTCCTCCAGCACCAACGCATCGCCGCCGCGCAACGCGACGGCATGCTCCAGGTCGAGCAGGAATTCGAGGCCGCGCGTCCCCGTCATTGCCATGCGGCGGCGGTGCCGATCGTCGAAATCGAGCACGACCGTGTCCGCCGGCGCTTCCGTGAAGCGGTGTTGTCCCTTGACCTGCGTCGCCCGGATCATGCGTCTTACCTCTTTACCGTGTCTCGACCTTCTCGGGCGTGATGATTTCGATCTTCGGCGGCGCCGTGAAACACTTCACCGCCACGCGACCAAACGTCTTCATGTGCTCCATGGCCCGATGCGGCACCAGCGCCTCGGCATTCTCCCACTGCTCGACGAACACCATCTTGGCGGGATCGGTGACGCTCTCATGCAGATCATAGGCGATGTTGCCGGGCTCTTTCCGCGTCTCCTTGATGCAGGCGGTGGCGGCTGCAATGAATTCGGCGCGCGTCTCGGGCTTGATGGTCAGGGTTGCAACGACGTAGATCACGAAAAATCCTCCCGGCTTTTCTTCTATGGGTTAGATACCGGGCGGGACATTAGACCAGGCGGGACCGAACGCAAAACCGGAAAAGCGTCCCCGGACGCTCGCTCAAACCGTATTCCTGGGACATGCGTTGAGGCGCTATTTCAGTACATGAAATACCGTTGCGCCATCGGCAGCACCTCCGCCGGCGCGCAGGTCAATAGCTCGCCGTCGGCGCGGACCTCATAGGTCTCCGGATCGACCTCGATATTGGGCGTGGCGTCGTTGTGGATCATGCTCTTCTTGGAGATTTTTCCGCGGGTGTTCTGGACCGCATAGAGCTTCTTCTCGATGCCGAGCTTTCGCGCCAGGCCACCGGTCACCGCGGCCTTGGAGGTGAACACCACAGAGGATGCCGTACGCGCCTTGCCGAAGGCGCCGAACATCGGCTGGTAGTGCACCGGCTGCGGCGTCGGGATCGAGGCGTTGGGATCGCCCATGGGCGCCGCGACGATCGTGCCGCCCTTGACGACACAGTCCGGCTTCACGCCGAAGAAGGCGGGCGACCATAGCACGAGATCGGCAAGCTTGCCCTTCTCGACCGAGCCGATCAGCTTCGACACGCCGTGCGCGATCGCGGGGTTGATGGTGTACTTGGCGATGTAGCGCTTGACGCGGAAATTGTCGTTCTCCCTGCCCTTGTCCTGCGGCAGCGCACCGCGCTGCTTCTTCATCTTGTCGGCGGTCTGCCAGGTCCGGATGATGACCTCACCGAGACGGCCCATGGCCTGCGAGTCCGAGGACATCATCGAGAGCGCGCCGAGATCATGCAGGATGTCTTCGGCCGCGATCGTCTCCTTGCGGATGCGACTCTCGGCGAACGCCAGATCTTCCGCGATCGAGGGATCGAGGTGGTGGCACACCATCAGCATGTCCAGATGCTCGTCGATGGTGTTGCGCGTGAACGGGCGCGTCGGATTGGTCGAGGACGGCAGCACGTTCTTCAGCCCGGCGACCTTGATGATGTCAGGGGCGTGGCCGCCGCCGGCGCCTTCGGTGTGGAAGGCATGGATGGTGCGGCCCTTGAAGGCCTTGATGGTGTCCTCGACGAAGCCGGATTCATTCAGCGTGTCGGAGTGCAGCATGACCTGGACATCATAATCGTCGGCAACCGACAGGCAGTTGTCGATCGCGGCCGGCGTGGTGCCCCAGTCCTCGTGCAGCTTCAGCGCGCATGCGCCGCCCTTGATCATCTCGACCAGCGCGGCGGGGCGCGAGGCGTTGCCCTTGCCGGAGATGCCGAGATTGACCGGGAAGGCGTCGAACGACTGGATCATCCGCCCCATGTGCCACGGCCCCGGCGTGCAGGTGGTGGCGAAGGTGCCGTGCGAGGGACCGGTGCCGCCACCGAGCATCGAGGTGACGCCGCTCATCAGCGCGTGCTCGATCTGCTGCGGGCAGATGAAATGGATATGGCTGTCGAAGCCGCCGGCGGTGAGGATCTTGCCTTCGCCCGCGATGACGTCGGTGCCCGGCCCGATGACGATGGTGACGCCGGGCTGGATATCGGGATTGCCGGCCTTGCCGATCGCCGAGATCATGCCGTCCTTGATGGCGACGTCGGCCTTCACGATGCCCCAGTGATCGACGATCAGCGCATTGGTAATGACGGTGTCGGCCGCGCCCTGCTTGTTGGTGACCTGCGACTGCCCCATGCCGTCGCGGATCACCTTGCCGCCGCCGAACTTCACCTCCTCGCCATAGGTCGTGAAATCCTTCTCGACCTCGATGATGAGGTCGGTGTCGGCCAGCCGCACCTTGTCGCCGGTGGTCGGGCCGAACATGTCGGCATAGACGGAACGCTTTATTTTGACGGACATCACAAGCCCCGTTTGCGTTTGAATTCCAAATCAGTGCTCACAGCGAGGCCCTCGCTTTTCGCACCATGTCGTCGAATGTCGTATCGAGCCATGAATTGCCGCCACGGCAACCGGCGACAACCTGCTCGGCCCAGCCGGTGTAGTCGGCGAGATCGGCGCGCTCCGCAGCTGAGGGATCGGAATGGATGCGCGCGCCGATATTGCTGACCTTGTCGGCGATCTTGATCAACTTGGCACCCGGGGATTTCTTCGGCGCATCGACCACCTGCCGGCGGCGCCGCTCGGCCTTGGGCAAGGTCATATCGTCGGTGCATTCGACGACGAGAGACGCGACTCGCTCGGAGAATGTCTGCGCGAGCTCCTCACGCGTGGTTTCGGTATCCTCGATCACATCATGCAGCCAGCCGGCCGCGATCAGCTCGGCATCGGCGCCGTCGGTCGCGGTCGCAAGCAGGTTCGCGACCTCGGCGAGGTGATTGATATAGGGCTCATTGCCGCGCCCTTTGCGCGCCATGCCGTTGTGGCGGCGCGCGGCCAGTTCAGCGGCTTCGGAGATGAGGCGTATGGCGGAGAGCATCGCAGTTACAGCGCTCCTCGATGACGACGTCCGCTATCGACGCAGCCTTCCAAAATGATTGCGATCCGAGTTCGCGGCATACCCCTCTCCCCAACCCTCCCCCGCAAGGTAGGGCTATCGCATATGGGCAAGGACGGTGAGGAGGAAGTCGTTATTCCATCTCGCCTGGAGCATTTTGTGGCTGATGCGGGCCGGACCAGGCGTGGCTTGCAGGGCATTGATGGCCAGCTTGCGGAT